>LBMP01000098.1 GCA_001184205.1 Desulfocarbo indianensis | reverse complement strand
GGCTGCGCAGCCTGAGCGATCTGCAGCCGGTCGAGGCCGAGCAGGATGAGAGCCGACCGTGGCAAGGCCGCGCCTGGCGCGATGCACAGGGCACGCTGTGGCGCGAAATGGATGTGCGCCGCCTGCTGGCAGATCCGGCGTTCCTGCAGGTGGGCCGCACCCGCGCGTAAGGCGTGCTGCAACCGTAGCAAGACCCGGCTGCAGGATGGGCTGGGCAACGAATAAGAAAAGATTGGGCACATCCGCAACGGGAGCGGGTGCGCGCAAAGGGGCAAGATGCGGTGCGTGGTGCGGCAACAGGACGCGCCATTTTGTGCCGATATGCACTGCAGAAGGTGCGGACCACGCCGGGCAAGACAAGGCGAGGCCGCGGACGGGAAATCCATGCTGCTGATCTCGGGAAAACGGGACGGCCGCATCGACAAAACAAGAGGGTCCTATGGGGTTCAAGTGGTTCAACGCAGGTCGCCGTGCCGGTAAGGCGGGGGCGCCGGAGGTTGCAGCGGAGGGCGCATCAGCCGCCCCCATGCAGTTGGATAACCCCCACGTGGATGATGACAATCCCGCTGGCGCACCCACGCAGCTGGGCCGCACGCCCATCGACGCCGTGGTCGGCTGGATGGAGCGCGTGCCGTTTGCCGCGCAGCAGCGGGTGTTCACGATCGGCCTCGTGCTTGGCCTGCTGGCACTGCTGATCTCGGTGTACCTGGATAACCGCCAGGCCAACAACGGCTCGGTGCAGATTGAAATTGCGGGCGACACGCTGATGCACTCGCAGCGTCTGGCCAAGGCGGTTCCGGTGGCATTGCTCGGTAACGCCAACGCCTTCGCGCAGCTCAAGGAGAGCCGTGCGCGTCTGCAGGAAAACCTCGAAGCCCTGAAGAACGGCAACTCCGATCGCGGCGTGCGCGCCAGCTCGAGCGCC
>LBMP01000097.1 GCA_001184205.1 Desulfocarbo indianensis | reverse complement strand
TTCAACCCCTACGCGACCGGCGCCGCCGCATCCGCAAAAGCCTGAAGGTGCCGTCATGAGCAGCAAGATCGTGGCCCGTGGCGTGCGCATGGATTACACCGTGCGCAACGACGCAGGGCAGACGGAAGAGGTTGCCGTGCTGCGCGATTTCGACCTCGACATCCGAGACGGCGAGTTCCTCTCAGTACTGGGGCCTTCGGGCTGCGGCAAATCGACTTTCCTCAGCATCCTGGCGGGGCTGACCGAACGCACCGGCGGCAACATCCGCATCGACGGCCATGCGCTGGCGGGCATCAACCCGCATCAGGGTGTGGTGTTCCAGGGCTATGCGCTGTTTCCGTGGCGCACGGTGCTGGAGAACATCGAAGTCGGCCTGGAGATCCGCGGCGTGCCTAAGGCGGAGCGCCGCCGCATCGCGCAGGAGCATCTTGAGCTGGTTGGCCTGACCGGTGCCGGTGCGCGCTATCCGCACGAGATCTCGGGCGGCATGAAGCAGCGCGTGGCGATTGCCCGCTCGCTGGCCTACAAGCCCGACGTGCTGCTGATGGACGAGCCGTTTGCCGCGCTCGACGCGCAAACGCGCGAGATCCTGCAGGGCGAGCTGCTGCGCATCTGGGAGCAATACCGCAAGACCATCGTGTTCATCACCCACAGCCTGGATGAGGCGATCTTCCTGTCGGACCGCATTGCCGTCATGACGCGGCGCCCCGGTACCGTCAAGCGGATTCTGGAAATACCGCTGCCGCGTCCGCGCCTGCCTGAGCTGCGCAATTCCGAGGCCTTCGTCGCGCTGCGCCAGCAGGCGTGGGACATCCTCAAGGACGAAGTGCAGTTCGCCAACCCGAGTACCACGCCGCGCCCGCTGGGCGCCACGGCTGACCCACGCGAGCGCGCCGAAGGCGAAGTGGTACATCGCCCCACGCAA
>LBMP01000096.1 GCA_001184205.1 Desulfocarbo indianensis | reverse complement strand
ACATGTTCGGGACGTTCCCGTTCAACCAGCCGCCTGAGAAGAAGTAAGCCGGGCCAGCTTGGCGGACAAAGGCGAATCGCACTGCGGTTCGCCTTTTTTTTGTTTGGGTGATGGGAATTGGGTAGCAGGGTAAAATGCGCGGCCTCAGAGGCTGATGCGTGCGCTTTATGCATTACTTCAAGATCTCGATCTCCCGCTTCGGTGATTCCCATGTTCAACCCCAGCTTCCGGCACATTGACCGGGTGGCCGCTTTCGCATGAGCCGTCTTTTGCTCGCCCCGATGGAGGGCGTCGCGGATTTCGTCATGCGTGACACGCTGACCCGCGCCGGGGGCTTCGATGGATGTGTCTCCGAGTTTGTCCGGGTAACAGGCTCCTTGCTGCCCCTGCGCACCTACGAGCGCGAGACGCCTGAAATCGCCAACGGCGGCTACACCGCCAGCGGTACGCCGATGGTCGTTCAGTTTCTAGGCAGCGACCCGGAATGGCTTGCGCGGAACGCCGCGTACGCCGCGACCTTGTCACCGCATGGTATCGATCTAAACTTCGGCTGCCCGGCCAAAGTGGTGAATCGGCACGGCGGCGGCGCCATGCTGCTTGATACGCCGGAAGTGCTGCACACGATCGTGGCGGCGGTGCGGGCTGCTGTCCCGCAAAACATTGCCGTGACGGCCAAGATGCGCCTGGGTGTTTCCGATACGTCGCGCGCGATCGAGTGTGCGACCGCCCTGGCCGAAGGTGGTGCGGCGTCGCTGGTGGTACATGCCCGCACGCGCGATCATGGCTATCGCCCGCCAGCCCATTGGGAGTGGATTGCGCGTATCGCGGATGCCGTGCACGTGCCCGTCATCGCGAATGGCGAAGTCTGGACCGTGGGCGATTGGGAGCGCTGCCGCGCCGTCAGCGGTTGTGATGACGTGATGATCG
>LBMP01000095.1 GCA_001184205.1 Desulfocarbo indianensis | reverse complement strand
AGCGGGGCTCGCGGCTGCTCAATTCCTCGGCGGGCCGGTCGTCGTAGACCACCGCAAGCAACGTCTGCAGCGTCGGGCGGTCCTGGCTGCCCTGGGCGCGGTCCGTTACGCGCTGGGCCAGGGCGTGGGCGGTTTGCGGGGTCTGCGTGGAGATCGCCACGCTGGGTTGGTGCAGGTCGAGCGCCCGCTCGATCAACAGTTGGCGCTCATCATCCGTCAGCGGAATCCCGGCGATCAGGCGGCGTGTGCGTGCCAGCGCTTGCGGGAAGGTGTTGTCAAACTGGTTGCGCGCGCGGATCAGCTCTTCGCGCTGGCCGGGGAACCGCTGGATGGCGCGGTCCAGCGCCTGCGTTTGCGCGGTCAGAAAGCCAAGCACGCTGATCAGCCCGGGGATGGCGCCAGGCGTGTAGTCCCACGCCAGCGCATGGCCGGAGCACGCCAGCATGGCGGTCAGACACCAGCGCATCGTTGCGCGGCTTGGCATTCGAATATCCCCCTGTGGCCGGACCCGTTTCCGACCAAAGTCCGACTCTAGCGATATGTATGGATTGTGCGCAAGACGGGGCTTGCCCCAAGGAAGGAGGGGGGGCGTTGTGTTCTTCGTGCACGGATTGCGCACGCCCACGCTGACGCGGTTTGCGCAAATAAGCGCGGCGCAGCGACCTACTTGAACGAGTAGCCCACCGTCACCATGAAGCCGCTGGTCCAGAAGAACTGAACCTCAGTGCGAATCTGGCCATATTTGTAGCCCAGCGTCGGCAGGATTCCAGGCGAGAAGCCCTTGTAGTTGAGGGGTACCTTGTTCTGGTACTCGCCCTTGTAGCCGTGCAGGATGCCGCCGGTCAGCTTGCCGTAGAAGTTGGTATTGCCCAGGTTCCACAGGTAGCCGCCATACACCAGTTGAGAAGGCTGGCCGAACGAGTTCTGGA
>LBMP01000094.1 GCA_001184205.1 Desulfocarbo indianensis | reverse complement strand
CCGCCACGTCTTCGCCATGGCCGGGGATGCGCTTGTCGACCAGTTCGTAGTACGTGTCGATGGTGTCGAGCAGCTTGATGCCGTTGCCGCGCAGCGCGTCCACCGTGGCGGACAGATTGGTCGAACCCAGCGCGATGTGCTGGATGCCTTCACCGTGGTACATGTCCAGGTACTCCTGGATCTGGCCGGCCTTCTCCGTCCCTTCCTCGTTGATGGGGATGCGGATGTTGCCGCACGGGCTCGTCATCGCCTTGCTCTTCACGCCCGTGACCTGGCCTTCGATGTCGAAGTAGCGCACTTCACGGAAGTTGAAGAAGCGTTCGTAAAACTCGGCCCATTCCTTCATACGGCCACGGTAGACGTTGTGCGTCAGGTGGTCGATGTAGGTCAGGCCGTGCCCGGTGGGGTTCGGGTTGGCGCCAGCAATGGGCACGAAATCGACGTCGTAGATGCTGATGTTGCCGATGTCGCCCGGCTTGGCTTCGTTCTTGCCGGTCCAGCGGTCCACCAGGTAGATCAGCGAATCGCCGATGCCCTTGATGGCCGGGATGTTCAGTTCCATCGGGCCGCTGTGGGTGTCGAAACCCCAGGCGCCCAGTTCCAGCGCGCGCTTGTAAGCGAAGGCCGCGTCTTGCACGCGGAACGCGATGGCGCAGATCGACGGGCCGTGCAGGCGCGCAAAGCGCTGCGCGAACGAATCCGGCTCGGCGTTGATGATGAAGTTGATGTCGCCCTGGCGATACAGCGTCACGTTCTTGTGGCGGTGCTTCGCAATGGCGGTAAAGCCCATGTTCTCGAACAGCTTGCCCATGGCAACCGGGTCCGGCGCGGCGTATTCGATGAACTCGAAACCGGCGGTACCCATCGGGTTTTCCCAAGGCGTGAATTGCATGGCGATGTCTCCTGCAGGGGGCGGCGCACTCACTGCAG
>LBMP01000093.1 GCA_001184205.1 Desulfocarbo indianensis | reverse complement strand
TGTCGAACTACGAAAGGACCGCCGCACGCGGCAAAGCCGAGGGCGGAGCACGGCCATCGCAGCAGCATCGGCTGTACGCGTGCCTGCGCACGGCCATCCTGAGCGGGCAGATTGAGGAAGGCACGCGGTTGGCTTCATCGCGCTCATTGGCCGAAGAGCTGGGCATGGCACGCAACTCGGTGCTGTATGCATACGAACAGCTGGCAGCGGAGGGCTTTGTGCTCAGCCGCCGACAAGGCACGGTGGTCGCACGCGTGGGCCTGCAGCAGGCCCCGACACAAGCACCGGAAGCGCCACCTGCGTTGTCGCGCCGCGTTGCCGGGCTGGAGCGCCCGAGCGGTGAGATGAGCGATCTGCTGCCCTTCCTGCCGGGCCCACCCGCGCTGGATGAGTTTCCGCTCGCGCAATGGCGGCGTTGCATGGAGCGGGCATGGCGCCGCGTCGGGCCGGCACAGATGGGCTACGGCCAGGTGGAGGGCAACGTGGCGCTGCGTCAGGCCGTGGCGGAATATCTGCGTGTCTCGCGCGGCGTGCGCTGCGAGGCGGCGCAGGTGTTCATCACCGATGGCACGCAGAACAGCCTGGACCTGTGCGCCCGCGCGCTGGCCGATGCCGGCGACATCGCCTGGATCGAGAACCCCGGCTACTACGGTGCGCGTGCCTCCATGCAGGCGGCGGACCTGCGGCTGGTGCCGATCGGCATCGATGCCGATGGCCTCGCCCCGCGCCCGGAAGACTGGCGCGACACGCCGCCCAAGCTGATCTACATCACGCCGTCGCACCAGTACCCGCTGGGCTCGGTGATGAGCCTGGAGCGGCGGCTGGCGCTGATCCAGCACGCACGTGCCGTGGGCGCGTGGATCATCGAAGACGACTACGACAGCGAGTTCCGCCATAGCGGTGCACCGCTGTCTGCCGTACAGGGCCTGA
>LBMP01000092.1 GCA_001184205.1 Desulfocarbo indianensis | reverse complement strand
ATGCCACCCTCCTCCATGAACTTCTGGTGACGTTCGGTATGAGGCAGCAAGATCTTCCGGTTATTGGACCGAACGCACGACGGGTCGTTGGTGAACCAGTAGCAGTGCTCGTATGCGGTCTTGAGCTGGAGCGGCCGCAGGCAGGCCCACTGCGTCGGCCCCGGCGCTTTTGAGGACTTCCAGACGATACGATCCATCAGGTGGAGGCCCATCCGGTCTTCGAGTGCCAGTACCAGTCGCTCAAGATACGTGGAACGGGCCGGCGAGCCTTTGACATGCGCGTCGTTGGTCAAATTGATCACGATGCTCGCGCCAGGCGCCAAATGGCGGCACACGGGCTCGATCGCACCGCAGACGAAGTCGATGTAGTCCTTCATCGTCGGCGGGTTTCCGTAAGCGCGAGGCTTGGCCAACAAGAAGGGAGGTGAGGTCACCACCAGGTGAATAGGTTCGTTCAGCCCCGCAAATACCTGCTTGCAGTTGCCAAATACCGCAATGCCTAGGTTGGTCGAGAATGCAATCAGTTGAACTTCATTCCCAGCCTCGTCCAGCTTCTTGCCGGCCGACTCCGTGAGCTGCCAGATACCCCGCTCGCCAGCCACCCGCTCGAGGATACCCATGCGGCGCAGCGACTGCTGCCCCCACCGCAGCTTCCGGTGAACAAGCGAGTAGAGCTTGCCGTCGTTGCCAATCGGCGTCTTTTCGTGAAGTTCCTGGATGGAAATGCCTGCACGTACGGCGACTGCCTGGTAGAACTGAGCGTTCGTCAGGCGACCGCGCGGTGCATCCGCGTAAGCGCTTGCGACGTGCGAGAAGAGGTCCAATTGCATAGCTGGAAGTTCTGGTGGAAGGACGCACATCGGCGTCGACCCTTCCAGCTTGGCAGAGACGGTGCCTGTTTCTAGCCCTGCGGGTAACAGACACCCGCTGCAGACTC
>LBMP01000091.1 GCA_001184205.1 Desulfocarbo indianensis | reverse complement strand
GCCTTGTTGCTCGGCTCGCTCTTCGTTTGGCATCGCACCCTCGGCTCCGTATCAGTGAACACCGTCAGCTCACCCAAAGCGGAAGCGTTCTACTGGCTGACGATCATGTTCTCCCAGACGCTGGGTACGGCGCTGGGCGATTGGATGGCGGATACGGCAGGCCTGGGCTACACCGGCGCGGCTGTTGTGTTCAGCGGGTTGCTCGCCCTGGTGGTGGTGGCCTACTACAGGACGGAAGTGTCCCGCACACTGCTGTTTTGGGCGGCGTTCATCCTGACCCGCCCGCTGGGAGCCGTGGTCGGCGACTTTCTGGACAAGCCGCTGAGCGCTGGCGGTCTGGCGCTGAGCCGCTATTCGGCATCGGCCGCGCTGCTGGCCTTCATGCTGACCGCGATCCTGCTGTTCAGGCAAAGGGCAGCCCGGACCGCGCATTGAAAATACGGTCATCCCAGCCAATATGGAGGAAACAATGCCATGAGAAATAGTCCTGATCAATATGACAAATTAAGCAAAGCCTTTCATTGGATTACGGCCGCAATTGTTGTCACAGCATTCGTGTTAGGGCCTGGCGACTTCGGGCGAATAGTTGATGGTGGAGTCGATCCAGCCACACGAAATGACATCGTGTGGCATGAATCTTTGGGTGTCGCCGTATTTGTGCTCACATTCTTGCGCTTGATTTGGGCTGCAATACGTCCGGGTGCTCCACGGCATCAGATGTCGGTATGGATGTTTGGCCTTTCCCGATTGGCACATTTTGCACTGTGGGCTTTACTTCTTTTGCTGCCGATTTCTGCGCTGCTGGCTCTGGGAAGCGAATCTCATCCTTTGACGCTATTGGGCGGAATCCGAATTAACGTGTTCCCTGCAGTTGGGAATTCTTATTTTTCCAACCTTGCAGATTGGGGCGAGATTCACAAACTGCTTGGTGATGTCATC
>LBMP01000090.1 GCA_001184205.1 Desulfocarbo indianensis | reverse complement strand
CGCTGGCACTAGCGGGGGATTATCTGGCGCCATCTGGAGGATGCGTAAAGGTGAATTCACCGCGCGTCGGGTGCTCCTGAAATCCTCGTGGCCCTCCGGCTTTCTGCGCTATTGCCTCGGCGGCATGGCAGGTCTTCTTCGAATCCTGAGTGACGTCCTGCGCGGGCGCTACCTACACTAAGTCTGGACTATGGCAAATGTTTATCTGATCGGCGTACGCGGCATTCCGAACCGCTACGGCGGATTCGAGAGATTGGTTGAGGTGCTTGCTCCCCACCTGGTTAGCCAGGGGCACAACGTGACCGTGTTCTGCAATCAGGACCCCACCGTTAATAAAGACAACGTTGATGAGGATCTTTGGATGGGGGTTCGACGCCGATTTATCTCGGTTCGCAGCAGCGGCCCTCTCGGCACCATTGAGTATGACTGGCGGTCGTTCAAAGAGGTGCCAGAGAACGCCGTGGCATTGATCTTCGGCTACGGGACCGGTGTGTTCCAGCGTTACCTGAAACAACGATCCATTCCGCACGCCGTCAACATGGATGGTATTGAGTGGCGACGAGAGAAATGGGGACGACTTGCGCGCATCTGGCTGCGCATGAATGAGCGGTCAGCCGCCCGTCAGGCAGATATTCTTATCGCCGATCACCCAGAAATCCAACGTTACTTGCAAGAGGAGCTTGGTAAGGAATCCACCATGATTGCATATGGTGTGGATGACGACGCGCTGCAACCCGGGAACAGAGACGATCTGTCCCACCCGCTACTCACGCAGTATCCGAGTCAGAGCTTCTCCCTAGTGGTGGCGCGTCCAGAGCCAGAGAACCAGATTCATGTGATTCTCGAGGCATTTGAACGCAGCGAGAAGAAGAAGCCCATGGTTGTTCTGGGTAACTTCGAGATCAATGACTACGGTCGACAACTTCGCGCCAAACACACAGA
>LBMP01000089.1 GCA_001184205.1 Desulfocarbo indianensis | reverse complement strand
ACCTGGCCGGAGGCGGCGGCCACCTGCTCGGCGCCGCACTCGTTTGCTCCCCTCGCTTTTCCCTGTGGGGTTACACGGCTTACGCGCGGTTACACGGTGGCCGTCAGCTTTCGGCCAAAACCGTCCGTTATAGGCAGGACAGCGGCTGAATCGGTCGGTCGCTCACCGGAGGAAGAAAACCATGAACCGCATCGTCAAAGTCCTGGCTGTGACCGCCGTTGCTCTGTCTGCTACCACGGGGGCTTTCGCCCAAACGCAATGGCAGAAAGACCACCCGCGTCGCGCGGAAGTGAATCACCGCCTCGCCAACCAGAACAAGCGCATCCACAACGAGGTGAAGGAAGGCGAAATCACCAAGGGCCAGGCCAAGGCGCTGCACAAGGAAGACCGCCAGATTCGCCAGGAAGAGCGCGACATGGCCGCTCAAAATGGTGGCCACATCACCAAGCAGGAACAACGCACGCTGAACCAGCAGGAAAACAAGGTGAGCCGCCAGATCGGCAACTGATCACCGGCTGACCACCGACCCGCACACCGGCCACACCCCGGGGCAAGGCGAAACCGCCAATGCCCCGAGGGTGTGGCCGTTGTCTTTGGCGTTTCGCTTTTGACGTYCCTGCCCTWGATGGCGCCTTGAATTTKYGTAAGCGGGCGGAAAAAAGACGGGRAACTGTYTGAGCGMAGCGAGTTTTYCCCKTCYCCGCYCGGTTRCRAAAATTCAAGGARKSKKTCGCCATCTYGGGCGCGCCTTTCTTTGCTTACTTTCTTTGGCAAGACAAAGAAAGTGAGTCRGSCCCGGCAGGGGATGAAACARGGGATGGACCACCAACAAGAAAACCAAACCCAGGAACACTGCCCCAGCCAATCCTCCTAATTGACAATCCCATCCCCCTTCCGTAAATTCCGCCCATCCATCCGGGAGAGCGTGCCCGCCGCACACGGCC
>LBMP01000009.1 GCA_001184205.1 Desulfocarbo indianensis | reverse complement strand
CGGTCAAGTGCTGGCCAAGCCGGGCAGCATCACGCCTCACACCAAGTTCAAGGCCGAGGTGTACGTGCTGAGCAAGGAGGAAGGCGGGCGCCACACTCCGTTCTTCAACGGCTACCGCCCCCAGTTCTACTTCCGGACCACTGACGTGACCGGAGTGGTGACGCTTCCCGAGGGCGTTGAGATGGTGATGCCCGGCGACAACGTGACCATCGAGGCCACCTTGATCACGCCCATCGCCATGGAAAAAGAGCTTCGCTTCGCCATCCGCGAGGGCGGCCGCACCGTGGGCGCCGGCGTCGTGGCGGAGATTATAGAGTAGTTAAGGATTGCGGCGGGCTCCCGCCGTTAGCGGCGGGTTTAAGCAGCGCGGAGTTATCCCATGATCCAGAATCAGAAAATACGCATAAGGCTCAAAGCCTACGATCATAAACTGCTGGACCAGTCAGCCGCGGAGATCGTGGAAACCGCGCGCCGCACCGGCGCCAAGGTGGCGGGGCCCATACCCCTGCCCACCCGCATCAACAAGTTCTGCGTGCTGCGTTCGCCTCACATCGACAAGAAGAGCCGTGAGCAGTTCGAGATTCGCACGCATAAAAGGCTCTTGGACATCCTGGAGCCCACCCAGCAGACCGTGGACGCGCTCATGAAGCTGGATTTGAGCGCGGGGGTGGACGTGGAGATCAAGCTGTAGGCAAGCGGCCGGAGCGGCGAACGGTAGCGGAGATCGAGCGGACGGGCGCGAAGATCGAGCCGTAGGCAAAAGTGGCCGAAGGGCCGGCGTGAGCGGGGGGGCAAGCGATGGCGGGCGGACCCCAAGGCAACCGGCCGGAGGCCGCGAAAGCGAATCGAGAGACAGGTGCAGCCATGTTGAATGGGATCATAGGTAAAAAGCTGGGCATGGCCCGGCTGTTCCTGGGGGGCGGGCAATCGGTGCCGGTCACCCTCATAGAGGCGGGCCCCTGCACCGTGGTGCAGGTGAAAAAACCCGAGCGCGACAAGTACAGCGCCGTGCAACTGGGTTTCGGCGCCAAAAAGGCCAAGCGGGTAAACAAGCCCATGGCGGGCCATTTCGCCAAGGCGGGCGGCGAACCCAAGGCGGCGCTCAAGGAGTTCCGGGTGGAAGACGCCGGCGAATACGAGGTGGGCCAGACGGTGACCGCCGAGATCTTCGCCCAGGGCGACAAGATCAACGTGGTGGGCACCAGCAAGGGCCGCGGTTTCACCGGCGTGGTGAAGCGGCATAATTTCGCCGGCGGCAAGAACACCCACGGTTGCACCACCCACGACCTGCCGGGCTCCATCGGCGCCAGCGCCGATCCCTCCCGGGTGGTCAAGGGAAAGAAGATGCCGGGCCAATACGGCAATTCCCAGGTGACGGTACGCAATCTCAAGGTGGTCGACGTGCGGCCCGAAGAGAATCTGATCGTGGTGGCCGGAGCGGTACCCGGCGCCAACGGCGGCATAGTTTATCTGCAAAAGGCCTGATTAAAGCCTTTTGACGCATAACCAGACGGTGAAGCAACATGCCCAAGCTGGATGTATACAACGCCAATCATGAGAAGGTGGGCGAGATCGACCTCTCGGAGGCCGTGTTCGGCGCCGAGATCAAGCCCCACCTCTTGCACGAGGTCGTGGTGTGGCAGCTGGCCAAGCGCCGCGCCGGCACGGCCTGCACCAAGACCCGCGGCGATGTCCGCGGCGGCGGCCGCAAGCCCTGGCGCCAAAAGGGCACCGGCCGGGCCCGCGTGGGATCCCGGCGGAACCCCTTGTGGCGCGGCGGCGGCACCACCTTCGGGCCCAAGCCCAGGGATTACGGCTACAACCTTCCCAGGAAGGTGCGCAAGGCCGCGCTGAGGGTGGCCCTCTCCGACAAGCTGGCCGAGGAAAAGCTGGTGGTGGTGCAGGGTTTCGGCCTCAACGAGATCAAGACCAAGGCCTTCGCCGAGGTTTTGGGACGCTTCGAGGTGAAAAACGCCCTGGTGGTCACCGCCGAGCCGGACGAGCTTTTGGAAAAAAGCTCCCGCAACCTCCCCGGCGTGAAGGTGCTCAGGGCGGAGGGCCTCAATGTCTACGACATCCTGCGTTACGACCGCCTGATGCTCCTGGAGCCGGCGGTGGGCAGAATCGAGGAGGCGCTGTCGTGAAAGATTTGAGACAGGTGCTAAAAAAGCCCCTCATCACCGAGAAGAGCACCGTGGCCAAGGAAATGGGCAACCAGCTGGTTTTCGAGGTTGACCCCGCCGCCAACAAGGTGGAAATCCGCCAGGCCGTGGAAAAGATCTTCAACGTGAAGGTGCTTAAGGTTCATACCGCCAGTTTCGAGGGCAAGAAGAAGCGCATGGGGCGCCAAATGGGCCGACGCAATCACTGGAAGAAGGCCTATGTGACCTTGGCCCCTGGCCACACCGTGGAGTTCTTCGAAGGGGCCTAACCCCGGCGCTTTAAGATGGAGCAGTATCCATGGCTTTCATGAGGAAGCATAAGCCTAGCTCACCCGGCCGGCGTCACGCCAGCCAGTTGGTGAGCGAGGAATTGACCAAGACCGAGCCAGAGAAGAGTCTCTTGGAGCCCTTGAACAAGACGGGCGGCCGTAACTCCTATGGCCGGGTGACCGCCCGCCACCGGGGCGGCGGCCACAAGCGCCGTTACCGCCGGATCGATTTCAAGCGCGACAAGATCAACGTGCCGGCCAAGGTGGCCAGCATAGAATACGACCCCAACCGCAGCGCCTTCATCGCTCTTTTGAACTACCTGGACGGCGAGAAGCGCTACATCCTTTGGCCCAAGGGGCTGAAGGTGGGCGACGAGGTGGTGTCCAGCGCCGAGCGCACCGACATCCGGCCGGGCAACACCATGCCCCTGGAGACCATGCCTCTGGGCACCCACGTGCACAACGTGGAGATGAAGATCGGAGCCGGCGGCCAGATCGTGCGCGCGGCCGGCACCTACGCCCAGCTCATGGCCAAGGAGAGCGGTTACGCCACCTTGAAGCTGCCCAGCGGTGAGATGCGCCGCATAAACCTGCGTTGCCGGGCCACGGTGGGCGAGGTGGGCAACGAGCAGCACGAGAACGTCAACTGGGGCAAGGCCGGCAAGACCCGCTGGCTGGGCAAGCGCCCCCGGGTGCGCGGCGTGGCCATGAACCCGGTGGACCACCCCATGGGCGGCGGCGAGGGAAGATCCTCGGGCGGCCGGCATCCTTGCAGCCCCTGGGGAATGCCCACCAAGGGCTACCGCACCCGCAAGAAGAAGCCCTCGGACAACTTCATCGTGCGTCGGCGCTACGAGAAGTAGGCATTAGGAGCGATAAAGCATGGCGCGCAGTTTACGAAAAGGCCCCTTTGTGGATGACCACATCGGTCACAAGGTGGAGGCGGCCAATGACACCGGCAGCCGCAAGGTAATCAAGACCTGGAGCCGCCGCTCCACGATCATGCCCGATTTCGTCGGGCTCACCTTCGCGGTGCACAACGGCAAAAAGTTCATCCCGGTCTTCGTGACCGAGAACATGGTGGGCCACAAGCTGGGCGAGTTCGCGCCCACCCGCACCTTCTACGGCCACGCCGGCGACAAGAAGGGCAAGAAGAAGTAGGAGCATCCATGGAAGCGGTAGCCAAGGCGAAATTTGTGCGCATCAGCCCCAAGAAGGCGCGCCTGGTGGCCGAGGCCATCAAGGGCCTGCCGGTGGGCGAAGCGCTTAGCAAGCTGCAGTTCACGCCCAAAAAAGCGGCGGTCCTCATAGGCAAGGTGCTGGGCTCGGCGGTGGCCAACGCCTCCCAACGGGCCGGGGTGGACGTGGACAGCCTGTACGTGAAAAAGGCTTTTGTGGACGGCGGGCCCACCATGAAGCGCTGGCGCCCCCGGGCCATGGGCCGCGCTTATATAATTCGCAAGCGGACCAGCCACATCACCGTGGTGGTGGACGAGCGTTAACAAGGAGACCTGGTTTGGGACAGAAGGTACATCCTGTCGGCTTTCGGCTGGGCATAATACGCACCTGGGACTCGCGCTGGTTCGCGGGCAAGGATTACGCGGCCCTGGTTTACGAGGACTACAAGATCCGCAAGTTCATCAAGAAGAAGCTGGGTCACGCCGGCATCAGCCGGGTGGAGATCGAGCGGGCCGCGGACAAGGCCAAGATCCGCATCCACACCGCCCGCCCCGGCATCGTGATCGGCAAGAAGGGCTCGGAAATCGAAGCCGTGAAAAAAGAGCTGGAAAAGCTCATCAAGCGCGAGGTCATGGTGGACATCTTCGAGGTGCGCAAGCCCGAGATAGACGCCCAGCTCCTGGCCGAGAACGTGGTGGGCCAGCTGGAGCGCCGCGTGGCCTTCCGCCGCGCCATGAAGCGCGCCGTGGGCAGCGCCATGAAGTTCGGCGCCCAGGGCATCCGCATCCAGTGCGCCGGCCGTTTGGGCGGCGCGGAGATGGCCCGCCGGGAATGGTACCGCGAGGGACGGGTTCCCCTGCACACCCTGCGCGCCGACATAGACTTCGGCTTCGCCGAGGCCAAGACCACCTACGGCGTGATCGGCGTGCGGGTGCTCTTGTTCAAGGGCGAGGTGTTGGACGAGGCCCGCGAGCCCCAAGGCTCCGCCGCCTAGACGGCCCGCTTAGGCCGGCGTCCGCAGACCGGCATAGCCGGCGGCGGGCGGGGGAGAGCGGGGGGCGCGAAGAGGGGCCCAGGCGAATAAGAAAACGGGGCCCAGGCGAAATGGGGCGCACCGCGGGAACGGGGCCCAGACAGCAAGAACGGGGCCCAGGCATAAAAGAGAAGACATGGCGGGCTGGTTTTGGGCGCCCGCCAGGCAAAGCATAGGAAAAGGCAGTTACCATGCTGGCACCCAGGAGAGTAAGACATCGCAAGGTGATGAAAGGGCGCATGCGCGGCAAGTGCACCCGGGGGAACCGGGTGTCCTTTGGCCAGTACGCCCTGCAGGCCATAGGCTGCGGTTGGATGACCAACCACCAGATAGAGGCCAGCCGTATCGCCATCACCCGCCATATCAAGCGCGGCGGCAAGGTCTTCATTCGGGTTTTCCCCGATAAGCCTTTCACCAAGAAGCCGGCGGAAACCCGCATGGGCAAGGGCAAGGGCGCTCCCGAGGGATGGGTGGCCGTGGTGCGCCCCGGACGCATCCTGTTCGAGATAGACGGTGTGGGCGAGGACGTGGCCCGCGAGGCCCTGCGCCTGGCCGGACACAAGCTGCCGTTCGCCACCCGCGTGGTGGCCAGGAGCTGAGTGAAATGAAAGCTAGCGAGATAAGAGAGCTTTCCATGGAGGAGCTGCGGGATCGCTTGACCCATCTGCGCGAGGATTACTTCAACCTGAAGTTCCAACACGCCACCGGTCAGCTGGAAAACCCCATGCGGCTGCCTGAGACCAAAAAAGATATCGCGCGGCTGATGTCGGTGCTGCGCGAAAAGGAACTGGCCCTCTAAGGGGCCTAAAGGGACTAAGAGAGCGGGTTCCATGGCCAACAAAGAACGCGGAAACATGAAGACGCTCACCGGCACCGTGGTGAGCGACAAGATGGACAAGACGGTGGTGGTGCTGGTGGAGCGCCTGGTCAAGCACCCCGTGTACCAAAAGTACGTGCGCCGCCGCAAGAAGTTCGCCGCTCACGACGAGGCCAACGACTGCCGCGTGGGCGACAAGGTGCTAATCAAGCAGAGCCGGCCGCTCTCGGCCCGCAAGCGTTGGCGCGTGAGCAAGGTTCTGGAGCGGGTGGCCTGATCAACGGCCCGGCATTTTTTGGCAGGAGCGATAAACCATGATCCAGCCGGAAACCAACCTACTGTCCGCCGATAACTCCGGCGCCAAGAGGTTGTATTGCATAAAGGTGTTGGGCGGCAGCAAGCGGCGCTACGCAAGCTTGGGCGACATCATCGTGGTCTCCGTCAAGGAGGCTCTGCCCAACTCCAAGGTGAAAAAAGGCGACGTGCACAAGGCCGTGGTGGTGCGCACCAAAAAAGAGGTGGCCCGGCCCGACGGCACCTATATCAAGTTCGACGACAACTCCGCGGTGCTCATCAACCAGGCCCGCGAGCCCATCGGAACCCGCATCTTCGGGCCGGTGGCCAGAGAGCTGCGCGCCAAGAACTTCATGAAGATCATCTCCCTGGCGCCGGAGGTTATCTAACCGGGACCCTGCGCGTGACGCCGCGGCGGACCGAGCGCCAAGGCGGATGGACTTTAATGAGCGATAAGCGCCCAACCGCGCAAGCCGCGATTAAGAGCGAGACTAAAAATGGCTAAGCAAAAGCTCAATATCAAAAAAGAGGACCGGGTGCTGGTGACCACCGGCCGCGATCGAGGCAAGGTGGGCAAGGTGCTGCGGGTGCTGCCCGACAAGGAACGCGTGCTGGTGGAAAAGGTCAACATGATCAAGCGCCACACCCGCGGCGGCGCCACCAAGACCGGCCAGGGCGGCATCATCGAAAAGGAAGCCACGGTGCACCTGAGCAACCTGAAGCTCATCTGCGGCAAATGCACCGAGCCCACCAGGGTGGGCCGCAAGGTCCTGGAAGACGGTAAAATCGTGCGCGTCTGCAAAAAGTGCGGCGAGCAGTTGGATTAATAGACGGTTAAAGGCCCGTGGGACGAGCCGGAGCGCCAAGGCCCGGCTTCAAAAGCGGTGAGGTAACAAAGAAATGCCCAGGTTGGAAACGTTTTACAAAGAGCAGGTCATACCCCAGCTCGTGGAAGAGTTCGGGTACAAGAACCTGATGCGGGTGCCCAAGGTCGTGAAAACGGTCTTGAACATGGGCGTGGGCGAGGCCATCCAGAACATAAAGGTCTTGGACGCCGCCGCCGACGAGCTGACCATGATCGCCGGCCAAAAGGCCCTGGTCAACAAGGCCAAGCGTTCCATCGCCTCCTTCAAGCTGCGCGAGGGAATGCCCATCGGCACCTCGGTGACCCTGCGGGGCCCGCGCATGTGGTTTTTCCTGGATAAGCTCATGCACATCGCGCTGCCCCGCGTGCGCGACTTCCGGGGGGTGAGCCCCAAGGCCTTTGACGGCCGCGGCAACTACACCCTGGGTATAAAAGAGCACATTATTTTCCCCGAGATCGATTACGACAAGATCGACAAGGTCAAGGGGATGAACATAACCATCGTGACCACGGCCGAAACCGACGAGGAGGGGCGCGCCCTGCTCCGGCTGTTGGGCATGCCCTTCAGGTCCTAAAGGAGGCTGGTCTTGGCCAAAAAGGCGCTTATAAACAAGGCTAATAGCAAGCCCAAGTTCAAGGTGCGGGCCTATAATCGCTGCCCCATCTGCGGGAGGCCCCGCGCCTATTTGCGCAAGTTCGGCGTGTGCCGCATCTGCTTCCGCAACCTGTCGCTAAAGGGCGAGATCCCTGGCGTGATTAAGTCGAGCTGGTAGGAGAGTAGAAGCGATGAACATGTGTGACCCCATTGCCGATATGCTCACCCGGCTGCGCAACGGGATTATGGCCCGCCAGAGCGAGGTGGAAATGCCCACTTCCAAGCTGAAGGCCAATATCGCCGAGGTGTTGCTGAGCGAGGGCTTCATAAACGGATATCAGGTTGCCCCGGACGCCAAACAGGGAGTCTTGCGCATCCAGCTTAAGTACAAGGCCAACAAAAGCGTTATCGACGGCCTGAAGCGGGTGTCCAAACCCAGCTGCCGGGTGTACGTGGGGCATGATGAAATCCCCAAGGTGCTCAGCGGATTGGGCGTTAACATCCTGTCCACCCCCAGGGGTGTGATGAGCGACAAGCTGGCCCGCCGGAAAAAGGTGGGCGGTGAGATACTCTGCGCCGTCTGGTAGGCGAGTAGGAGCTGATGTCATGAGTCGGGTAGGTAAACTGCCGGTGGACGTTCCCCAGGGCGTGGAGATCAGCATCTCCGGCCAGGACGTGCAGGTAAAGGGGCCCAAGGGTTCCCTATCCCGCACCTTCCATCCCCTGGTTGAGATAGCCAAGGAAGAAGGCTCCCTGCGGGTCAAGCCCCGCGAGGAGTCGCAAAAGGCGCGGGGCCTCTGGGGGCTTTCCCGCAGCCTGCTGTTCAATATGGTCCACGGCGTGAGCCAGGGCTTCACCAAGGTGCTGGAAATCAACGGCGTGGGTTACCGGGCCGAGGTGGCCGGCGATACCCTAAAGATGGCCCTGGGCTTTTCCAACCCCGTGGAGTACAAGCTCCCCCAGGGCGTGGCCGCGACCGTGGAGAAAAACACCATCGTGACCCTGACCGCCATCGATAACGAGCTCCTGGGTCAGACCTGCGCCACCATCCGGGCTTTCCGGCCCCCCGAGCCCTACAAGGGCAAGGGCATCAAATACGCCGACGAGACCATCCGCCGCAAGGTGGGCAAGGCCGGCGTGAAGTAAGGGGCCAGTGGGGCCCGGGTAAGGACAGGGAGCTTGGGCGAAAGAACGCGGGGCCAAGGCCAGAGCGCGGAGCTTGGGCGAAAGAACAGGGGGCCAGGGCCAGAACGCGGAGCTTGAGCGAGGATATAGGGCCTGGGCGGAATAAAGGGCTCGGGCTGAATATATAAGCAAGCATTGCGACCGCCGGGGCGTGTAAAACCGGCCGGCGGCTTAGGGAAAAAGGTTGTAACCATGGCAAAGACCAATCCCAGGATGGTGGCCTGGAGCAAGCGCAAGGTCAGGGTGCGGAAAAAGATCAAGGGCGGCCCTGAGCGGCCGCGCCTGACGGTCTACCGCTCCTTGAACAACATCTACGCCCAACTCATCGACGACGAGGGCGGGGTGACCCTGGCCGCGGCCAGCACCAAGAGCGCTTCGCTCAAGGACAGCGAGGGGCACAAGGGCAACGTGGCCGCCGCCAAAAAGGTGGGCAAAGCCATCGCCGAGGCCGCCCTGGCCAAGGGCGTGAAGGCCGTGGTTTTTGACCGCAACGGCTATCTCTACCACGGCCGGGTGAAGGCCCTGGCCGAGGCCGCCCGCGAAGCGGGTCTGGAATTTTAAAGATTCTCCAAACTAAGGATCTATAGCCTTGCAGGAAAGACGCAGACCAAGAAGAGAAAGCTTCGGTGAGGAAGAGAACCAACTCATCGATAAGGTAGTGCATATCAACCGCGTGGCCAAGGTTGTGAAGGGCGGTCGCCGTTTTTCCTTCTCGGCCGTGGTGGTGGTGGGTGACGGTCAGGGCAGCGTGGGCGCCGGCCTGGGCAAGGCCAACGAGGTGCCCGAGGCCATCCGCAAGGGCGTGGAAAAGGCCAAGCGCGACATGAAGCCCATACCGCTGGTCGACGGCACCATCCCCCACGAGGTGGTTGGCGTATTCGGCGCCGGGCGCGTGCTCTTGAAGCCGGCCCACCCCGGTACCGGCGTCATCGCCGGCGGCGCGGTGCGCGCGGTCTTGGAGGCGGCGGGAGTCACCGACATCCTCACCAAGTGCCTGGGAACCAACAACCCGCACAACGTGGTCAAGGCCACGTTGGAAGGCTTGCGCGGCCTGCAAAGCAGCGACGTGGTGGCCAGGAAGCGCGGGCTGGCCATGGAAGAGGTGGCCGTTTAACGCGGCCGGGCAGGAGCACCATCATGGCTGATAAAATTCGCGTGCAGTTGGTGAAAAGCGGCATCGGCCGCCCCAAGCGCCACAAGCTGACCTTGAAGGGCTTGGGACTCACCAAAATGAACATGATCAAGGAACTGAACGACACCCCGGCCATCCGGGGCATGATCGCTAAAGTCCCGCACCTGGTCAAGGTGCTGGATCAGTAAGGGGTGTCTCGATGAAGCTGAACGAGCTGAAGCCCAACGACGGGGCTAAAAAGAATAGAAAACGCATCGGCCGCGGCCAGGGCTCCGGCACCGGCGGCACCGCCGGCAAGGGCCACAAGGGCCAGAAT
The DNA here is from genome assembly GCA_001184205.1 of Desulfocarbo indianensis. Lineage (GTDB taxonomy): Bacteria > Desulfobacterota > Desulfarculia > Desulfarculales > Desulfarculaceae > Desulfocarbo > Desulfocarbo indianensis. Next base: position 68,755 of record LBMP01000009.1, on the reverse strand, counting down.
TCCCGCTCCGGCGGCGGCGTGCGGCCCGGCTTCGAGGGCGGCCAGATGCCCTTGCAGCGGCGCTTGCCCAAAAGGGGCTTCACCAATATCTTCGCGCTCAAGGTGGCCGAGGTGAACCTGCGCGATCTGGAGCGTTGCTTCGAAACCGGCAGCGTGGTGGACGAGCGCGCCCTGGTGGACGCGGGCGTGATCAACGGCCGCTATGACGTGATCAAGCTCCTGGCCAAGGGCGATCTGAGCAAGGCGCTCACCGTGAAGGTGAACCGCGCCAGCCAGAACGCCAAGGTCAAGGTGGAGGCCGTCGGCGGCTCCCTGGAGCTGATCTAGCTCCCGGCCTCGGGGCGGGTTAATCGCGACCCAGGACCCCGGCGCGACTCCAGGCATTACTACCCCGGCGGGCCCCCGGCGCGATTGGGCTTGTTGAGAAAGCCGGGACGTGAAAACGGCGATGAACGGCGAGATGTGATAGGGTTGGCGGCGGGCCGGGCAACGATCCGGCCATTATGAGGGCGCGGCCATAAAGATTATGACGAAAGGCGTTTAAGGGCTCCAGGAATATAGACCGGGCCGCGGTGACGAGGAAGCTCGCGGCCGCGGGCGAACCCAAGGCGGACGACTGAACATGGCGGTAGCGCAAGGCGTCGGCAATATAGTACGGATTCCCGAGCTGAAACGGCGGGTCTTCTTCACCCTGGCCATGCTGGCGGTGTATCGGGTGGGGTGCGCCATCCCCACGCCGGGCATAGACTCCGGCGCCCTGGCCGCCTTTTTCGACCGCTACAAGGGCGGCCTTCTGGGCCTGGTGGACATGTTTTCCGGCGGCGCCTTGGAGCGCATGAGCATCTTCGCCCTGGGCATCATGCCCTACATCTCCGCCAGCATCATCCTGGAGCTCCTCACCGTGGTGGTGCCCCATTTGGCGGCCCTCAAGAAAGAAGGCCAGGCCGGCCGCAAGAAGATAACCCAGTACGCCCGCTACGGCACCGTGCTGTTGTCCATCATCCAGGGCATCGGCATCGCCATCGGCCTGGAAGCCATGACCAGCCCCGGCGGCGCCCTGGTGGTGCCCAATCCCGGCTGGGGCTTCCGCATCATCACCATGATCACCCTGACCTCGGGCACGGCCTTCATCATGTGGCTGGGCGAGCAGGTGACCGAGCGCGGCATAGGCAACGGCATCAGCCTGATCATTTTCGCGGGCATCGTGGCCCGCATGCCGTCTGCTATTTGGGGCACCATCCAGATGGTCAACCTGGGCGAGATGAGCATCTTCATGCTGGTGATAATCCTGGCCATGATGGTGCTGGTCATCGCCGCCATCTGCTTCGTGGAGCAGGGGCAAAGGCGGCTGCCGGTGCAGTACGCCAAGCGGGTGGTGGGCCGCCGCATGTACGGCGGGCAGACCACCCACCTGCCGCTCAAGATAAACCCCTCCGGCGTGATACCGCCCATTTTCGCCAGCTCCATCATCATGTTCCCGGCCACCATCGCCCAGTTCATCCAGGTGGAGTGGGTGCAGAAAGCCGCCTCCTCCATAACCCCCGGCGGTTGGCTCTACAGCCTCATTTTCGTGGCCATGATTTTCTTCTTTGCCTATTTCTATACCGCGGTCACCTTCAACCCCACGGACGTGGCCGACAACATGAAGAAATACGGCGGGTTCATTCCGGGCATCCGTCCCGGCAAGCGCACCGCCGAATATATCGACCGGGTGCTTACCCGCATTGTCTTGGGCGGCGCCATATACCTCTCGGCGGTTTGCGTTCTGCCCACAATTTTGATAAGCCAATTCAATGTGCCTTTCTATTTCGGAGGCACGGCGCTGTTAATCGTGGTCGGCGTGGCCCTGGACACCATGAGCCAAATTGAGAGCCACCTACTTCAACGCAGCTATGACGGGTTCTTGAAAAAGGGCACGGTCAAGGGACGCGCCGGTTAAAAAAGGCATATTTCCAGTAGTTTGACCAGGTTGCGGGGAAGGGAGCTGAGGACATGAATTTGATTCTTTTAGGACCTCCGGGCGCGGGTAAAGGCACGCAAGCCAAAAAATTGGTGGATAGTTACGGCATCCCCCAGATTTCCACCGGCGACATGCTGCGCGAGGCGGTGAAAAATCAGACCCAGCTGGGCATGGAAGCCAAGAAATACATGGATTCCGGCCAACTGGTCCCCGACGAGGTGGTGATTGGCCTGGTGAGGGAGCGCCTGACCAAGCCCGATACCGAAAAGGGCTTCATGCTGGACGGGTTCCCCCGCACCGTGCCCCAGGCCGAGGAACTGGACAAGGTTTTGGCTGGCCTCAAGAAGGACCTTAACCACGTGATTTCCATCGAGGTGGCCAACGAGGAGCTCATGGGCCGGCTGACCGGCCGCCGCACCTGCAAGGCCTGCGGCTCTGGCTATCACGTCATCTTCGATCCGCCCAAGACCGAGGGCAAGTGCGACAAGTGCGGCGGCGAGCTGTATCAGCGGGATGACGACAACGAAGCCACGGTTTCCAACCGGCTCAAGGTTTACGACAGCCAGACCAAGCCCCTGATCGATTACTACCAGGGCAAGAGCCTGCTGCGGCCCATCGACGGCGTCGGCGCCATCGATGACATCTTCGGCCGCATCAAGACGGTGCTGAGCTAGGAATAAAGGTCCCCGGCCGGCCGGTGGGCTCTGCGCCACGGGCCGGCCGAGGAGACCAGATATAAAATGATTAAAATAAAGACCCCGGCCGAAATAGATATCATGCGCGAGGCCAACCGCTTGGTGGCCCAGGTACTGCAAAGCATCGCCGGGGTGGTGGCGCCGGGAATAACTACCGCCGAGCTTGATAACATGGCCGAGTCCATGTGCCTGAAAATGGGCGCCAAGCCGGCCTTCAAGGGATACGGTGGTTTCCCCTTCGCCCTTTGTTGCTCGGTTAACGAGCAGGTGGTGCACGGTTTCCCCAACGGCGCCGCCTTGAAAGAGGGCGATATTCTCTCAGTGGATTTCGGCGTCATCCTGGACGGATTTTACGGGGACTCCGCGGTCACCTTGCCCGTGGGCCGGGTTTCAGATGATGCGGTCAGGCTGATGGAAGCCACCAAGGCCTCCCTGGAAGCCGGCATCGCCATGATGAGGCCGGGCAATCGCTTGGGGGATGTTTCCCACGCGGTGCAAAAGGTGGTGGAGGCGGCGGGTTTCTCGGTGGTTCGCCAATTCGTGGGCCACGGCATCGGCCGGGCGCTACACGAAGAACCCCAGTTGCCCAACTACGGCAACCCCGGCCGCGGAGTGCAGTTGAAGGCCGGCATGGTCATCGCCATCGAGCCCATGGTGAACTCCGGCGGCCACGAAGTCCGTATTTTGGATGATGGGTGGACGGCGGTGACGGTGGACGGTAAACTATCCGCCCATTTCGAACATACGGTGGCCATAACCAACGATGGCCCCAGGGTGCTGAGCCTGCCCTAGGTTGAGCAAAGCCGGCGGCGACCGATTCGCGCCTCCGGCGGGAAAAGCCCTCTGGGGCGGTACCTTGTGCTTTGGGGGCCGGCGTCAAGAGGGCCGGTAGCCGGTTGCGAAGCGGCGGGGCGGACCAAGGCTGGCGGCGAGAGGGCCGAGTCGGTTGCAAAACGGCGGGGCGGACCAAGGCTGGCGGCGAGAGGGCCGAGTCGGTTGCAAAACGGCAGGGCGGACCAAGGCTGGCGGCGAGAGGGCCGAGTCGGTTGCAAAACGGCGGGGCTGACTAAAGCCAGCGGCCAAGAGGGCCGAGTCGGTTGCAAAACGGCAGGGCGGACCAAGGCCGGCGGCGAGAGGGCCGGTAGCCGGTTGCAAAGCGGCGAAGCGAATCAAAGCCGCCGGGTAAACGGGCCGAGTGATAAGGGCGGGGACGGGCCGGATGGATTTCGAGGCCTTGTTTTGGGGCCGGACGGGCTGAACGAGAAACGCGGCCCGCCGGGCGAGCCAAGGCAAAGTCTGCTAATAGGCGGACCTCAACATTAAGTTAAGGCGGACGCCGCATATGCCGGCGATAAAAGCCGGCGCGGGAAACAAGACAGAGAGCGTGATGCCATGAAAGTTAGAGCTTCGGTCAAAAGGATCTGCAAGGACTGCAAGATCATCAAGCGCAAGGGCGTGGTGCGGGTAATCTGCAAGAAAAACCCGCGGCACAAGCAGCGCCAAGGCTAGCGCGAGGCCTTTTGGGCGCCCGCCGCTGGGCATGCGCCCGGTCCCTCAACTGGGCCAACGCGCTGGCGGTCTTAAAGGAACGTAAGGACTTCAGGAGGTAGGATAGTGGCCAGAATTTCAGGCGTGGACCTTCCCCGCAACAAGCGGATCGAGGTTGCGCTTACTTATATCTACGGCATCGGCCGCACCTCCGCCAAGGGTATTTTGGCCGAGGCGGGGGTGAACGTGGACACGCGTAGCGACAACCTCACCGACGACGAGGTGAACCGCATCCGCCAGGTCATCGACGACGCCTATAAGGTGGAAGGCGATCTTCGGCGCGAAGTGTCCATGAACATCAAACGGCTCATGGACCTGGGCTGCTACCGGGGCCTGCGCCACCGTCGCGGCCTGCCGGTAAACGGCCAGCGGACCCGCACCAATGCCCGCACCCGCAAGGGCCCGCGCCGTTCCGCCATTGGCAAGAGGAAGAAATAAATGGCCAAGGCACAGAAGAAGACGACCCGGAAGCGCAAGGAAAAGAAGAACATCCCCACTGGGGTGGCGCATATCCAGTCCACCTTCAACAACACCATCGTTACCATCACCGATCCCAACGGCAACGTGGTGTCCTGGTCCTCCTCGGGAGTGCAGGGTTTCAAGGGCTCGCGCAAGTCCACGCCCTTTGCCTCGCAACTCGCCGCCGAGGACGCGGCCAAAAAGGCCATGGACAACGGTATGCGCAGCGTGGAGGTGAACGTCAACGGGCCTGGGGCCGGCCGCGAGGCGGCGCTGAGGGCCTTGTCGGCCACGGGCTTGAACGTGACCGTCATCCGCGACGTGACCCCCATTCCCCACAATGGCTGCCGGCCGCCCAAGCGGCGCCGGGTCTAGATAAAACCGGAGGAATACTTTGGCCAGGTATCGTGGTTCCGTTTGCCGCTTGTGCCGGCGCGAGACCCAAAAGCTATATCTTAAAGGTGACCGCTGCTATAGTGACAAGTGCGCCGTCGAGCGGCGCGCCTTCCCTCCCGGCCAGCACGGCCAGGGCCGCCGCGGCAAGGCCAGCGACTACGGCTTGCAGCTCAGGGAAAAGCAGAAGGTCAAGCGCATGTACGGTCTGGCGGAAAAGCAGTTCAAGCTGACCTATGTCAAGGCCGCGCGCATCAAGGGCGTGACCGGACAGAACCTGCTCATGCTCCTGGAGTTGCGCCTGGACAACGTGGCCTATCGTTTGGGCTTCGCCTCCAGCCGCATCCAGGCCAGGCATTGGGTCCGCCACGGCCACATAACGATCAACGGCAAGCGGGTGGATATACCCTCGGCCCGCCTCAAGGTGGGCGACGTGGTGGCCGTTAGGGAAAAAAGCCGGGAAATCGCCCAGATCAAGGCTTCGCTGGAAGCGGTGGCCCGGCGTACGGTGCCGTCCTGGCTGGAGTTGGACAACGCCAATTTCAGCGGCTCGGTAAAGGCCTTGCCCAACCGGGAAGAGCTTACCCTGCCCATGCAGGAGCAGCTCATCGTGGAGCTTTACTCCAAGTAGGTTGGGGGGCAACCCTGAATTTGGAAAAGCAGCGCCCCGGCGCCCTAGCTCAGGCAGCAGGCGAATAAAACCCGGCCGCGGGGACTGGGGGCCGAGAGGCAACCTGGTCGATAACCCACAGGCCTACCGGCGATGCCTTCCGATGGAGAGAATATGGAGAGGAACTGGAGAGAACTGATCCGGCCTTCGCGCATCGAGGTTGACGAGGATACCCATAGCGACAGCTTTGGTAAGTTCTCTTGTGAGCCTTTAGAGAGAGGGTTCGGCCACACTATCGGCAACGCTTTGCGGCGCATACTGATTTCCTCCCTGCAAGGGGCGGCGATCACCAGTGTGCGCATCGACGGAGTGCTGCACGAGTTCTCCACCATCCCTGGGGTGTTGGAAGACGTTTCCGACATCATCCTGAACCTGAAGGGCGTGCGTTTGCGCTACCTTGGCCACGGCCCCACCACCCTGACCATCAGCGCCACCACCGAAGGCCCGGTCAGGGCCGGCGATATCAAGACGCCGCCCGATGTGGAAGTCCTGAATCCCAGGCACCACATCGCCACCCTTGGTCCCGATGGCTCCATCGAGGCCGAACTGACGGTGCAGACCGGCAAGGGCTACGTAACCGCCGACCGCAACAAGAATCCCGACGATCCCATCGGCGTGATCGCCCTGGACGCGGCCTTTTCGCCCATCACCAAGGTCAATTACGTGGTCACCCAGGCCCGCGTGGGCCAGATAACCGACTACGACAAGCTGACCCTGGAGGTGCACACCAACGGCGCGGTGCGGCCGGAGGACGCGGTGGCTTATTCCGCCAAGATTCTCAAGGAGCAGCTCACCATCTTCATCAACTTCCCCGAGGAGCCCGAGCCGGTGGAGGAGAAGAACGAGGAAGAGCCCCAACTCAACGAGAACCTGTTCCGCACCGTGGATGAGCTGGAATTGAGCGTCCGCTCCGCCAATTGCCTGAAAAACGCCGACATAAAGTTCATCGGCGAATTGGTGCAAAAGAGCGAGGCCGAAATGCTCAAGACCAAGAATTTCGGACGCAAGAGCCTGAACGAGATCAAGGAAATGCTGACCGAAATGGGGCTCAACCTGGGCATGAAGCTTGACAGCTTTCCTCCCCGGGAGGAACTGGACGCCAACGTAAAAGTGAAGACTCCGTAGGTTTTAAGCCCTTAAAAGCAGAGGCTTTCCGCGGCTTAAAACCGATTTGCCATAGAGGACTGGGCTAAAATGAGGCACAAAAGGCTATCCCGCAGGCTTTCGCGCGACACCGCGCACCGCAAGGCCATGATGCGCAACATGGTCACTTCGCTCTTTGAGCACGACCGCATCGAGACCACCTGGATCAAGGCGAAGGAACTGAAGCCGGTGGCGGAAAAAATGATCACCCTGGCCAAGCGCGGCGATCTGCACGCCCGGCGTCAGGCCGAGTCTTTCATGCGCTCCCACAAGGTGTGCGGCAAGCTTTTCAGCGATGCCAAGGAACGCTACCAGGACCGCGTCTCGGGCCACGTGCGGGTGGTGCCCACCCGCATAAGGCGGGGCGACGCCGCGCCCATGGCGGTGGTGGAACTGATACCGCCGCCGGCCGAGGCCAAGTAGCCGCTGATCCCGGGCCAGCGCAAGCAGCCGTCAGCCTTGGGCCGGTGCCTGAAAGGGCGCGCGGCAATAAAAAGGGGCTCCCCAAAGGGGCGCTCCTTTTTAATTTGGGATGTGCGAAGAGCCCGCAAAAAGGCGCGTCTATAGTTTTTCCCCACCAAAGGGGGCGCCCGTTTTTCATGGTGCGCGGGTCTTGCCGCCGGGGCTACCGGCGCAGGCGGAAACGCCCCACCAGATCCATCAAGGTATTGGCCTGGGCGGAGACTTCCTCGGAGGCCGCGGCCGCCTCTTCCACCAGGGCGGCGTTTTGCTGCACGCCGTCGTCCATTTGGGCCATGGCCTTGTTTATCTCGTCTATGCCCTGGGCCTGTTCGCGGCCGGTGGCTGATATCTCTTCCACCGTGGTCGCCATTTGTTTGATGTTGGTCACGATTTCCGACAAGAACTTGCCGCTCTGCTGGGCCAGCTCGCCGCTTTGCTCCACCTTGCCGGCGCTATCGCTTATCAGGTTCTGAATGTCCTTGGCGGCTTGGGCGCTTTTCCCGGCCAGATTGCGCACCTCGCCCGCCACCACGGCGAATCCCCGTCCCGCCTCGCCCGCCCGGGCCGCTTCCACCGCCGCGTTTAAGGCCAAAAGGTTGGTCTGGAAGGCAATGGAATTTACCATGTCGATGATTTCCACGATGCGCTTGGAGCTGCCGCTGACTTTTTCCATGGCCTGCACGGTTTGCGACATGACTTCCTCGCCCTGCTTGGCCAAATCGGCGGTTTTGTGGGAGAGCTGGTTGGCCTCGTCCGCGTGCTGGGAGTTCATTTTCACCGAGGAGGTCATTTCCTCCACGGCGCTGGCGGTCTGCTCGATGGCGCTGGCCTGGTCCTGGGTGCGGTTGGAAAGGTCTTGATTGCCTTGGCTTATTTCGGTAACCGCATGAGTGAGCTGGGAGGCCGATTCCTTGACCGACAAGATGAGATCGTGGATGGTTTCCACGAAACGGTTGAACACGTCGGCCAGTTGGCCGATTTCATCCTGGGTGCTAACCTCCAGGCGCTTGGTGAGGTCGCCCTCGCCGGCGGCGATATCCTTGACCATGGTCAGGGCCGCCTTCAAGGGTCTGGTGACCGAGTTGGCCAGGAACAGGCTGGCCGCCAATACGATCAGGAAGATGGCCAGCACCACCCCGCCGATGGTGAGCATCAGGTTGCGCACTTCCGCGTCCACGTCATCCACGTAGATGCCGCTGCCCACTACCCAATTCCAGCCGGGCACTTTTTTCACGAACGATATTTTGGGGACCGGTTTTTCGCTGCCGGGTTTGGGCCAGAGATAATCGACAAAGCCGCCGGCTTCGGACTGCGCGGCCGCCACCATCTCCTTGAACATGTACTTGCCGGCCTTGTCCTGCATGCCGGAGGCATCCTGGCCCACCAATTGGGGCGAGAAAGGGTGCATGATTATCATCGGATGCTCATCGGTGATCCAATAATACTCGTTGCCGCCGTAGCGCATGGAGCGCAAGGCGTCCTTGGCCGCTTCCTGGGCGTCCTTCTCCTGGAGCTTGCCCGCTTGTTGCAAGGATTGGAAATGCATGGCCACGGAAACGGCCGCTTCTACCAAATGCTGGGTTTTAAGGCTTTTCTCCTGAAAGAGCCGGTCGCGGATGTGGGGCAGCACCCATATGTAGGTGAGCGCCATCAACACGGAAGCGCCAAGGGACAGGCACAAAATCTTGCCGGTTAGGGACCTGCGTATATTCAGGGCCATGCCTTTACTCTCCCAGGAATAAAACAGGTAAAAATATAATCCACGCCGGCTCTGGGCGCGCGGCGAATCCGGATGGGGTTTACCAAGGCGGCCAGGCGCCAGACTGAATTGGCCAAGTTGCCTCCCTCTGCGCTAACCACGTCACTTTTATTATCTTATGATATCAAGCTCATGGCAGGAAGCAAAAACAGCAGGGCAAAAGCCGATGGATTTTTGTCAAAAGCGCGCAGCCTGGTTGATTTTGGCGAACCATGCCGGGGTCACCCCCATGAGGTTCTTGAATTGGCGGGTCAGATGGCCCTGGTCGTAGAAGCCGGTTTCCAAGGCGACTCGGCTGGGCGGCAGCCCCTGGAGCAGAAGCTCACGGGCCTTGGCAACGCGCCTTTGCAAGTGGTATTGCCTGGGTGAGCAACCCACCGCGGCCACAAACTGGCGGTGCAGGTGAAAGGGACTGGCCCCGGCGGCGCGGGCCAGGCTGGACAAGGGGATGGTCCGGCCGCAATGGGATTCCAGGTATTGGCAAGCCCTGGCCACCGGGCCGGAGCGGGCCGGACGCGGGCGGGGTGGGCTTTGAGCCGGGCTGCGCGCCCAAAGGCCGGCCGCCAGGTCGGTAAGCGCCGCGCGCGCCTTTTCTATAGGACCGCCGCCGGTAAGCCGCGCCGCCACGCGCCTGAATGATTCGGCCAGGCCCGGGTCCGCCAGCAGGCTGCCCCTGAATTGGGGAGAGGGGAGCGCAGCCAGGCCTTGCCGGCGGGCCGCGCCCAGCAGGTACTCAACCGGCAGGCGGAGCACGCTGTAGGCGTGGCCTGAGGGCTGGGCCGAACGGCAGGCATGGGGCTCGCCCGGCGCCAAGATGAATAGGGCCCCGCTGGGGATCAGGGTGGTCCGGCCGCCTTGCAGGATTACGCGGCTGCCCTCTTCCACCATTCCCAGGCAATAGGAGCGGTGGGAGTGGCGGGCAAAGCGGTTGTCCATGCCGCGGGCGCGTATCAATTCCACCCCCGGCTCCACCTGATCCAGGTTACGGCATTGGAGCCAGGCCTTGTTCTTGACGGACACGGCTTCTCCCTTTGGCGAGGACGGGTTTCAAGCGCCGCGCAATCCTTTTCAGGTGAAATATACCATCAGCGGGGCAACACCACCTAGAGCAGGGCGGGAACGAAGAGCGCCTTGATGAGCAAGCCTTGCGGCCCGGCGTTCACCTGGTGGAGACTGCCCGGCGGTATGAGGGCCAGGGTCTTGGGCCGGTAGTCGGCTACATGGTCCGCCAAACGGCAAGAGCCCCGGCCCTTCAGCACCTCGTGCAACTCCCATTGCTCCGGGTGCCGGTGTTCACCCAAAGCGCGGCCGGGCTCCACCCTGACCAGATGCAGGCTGAAGCGGCCCTGGCTGTGGGAGCCGGTGATGAGGTGTTGCAAGCTGACTCCCGCGAACTGGGGATGGGCCGCCCAGGCTTCCGGTTCGGCGGCTTGCCCGTGGGGCAGTATGAGCTTGCAGGCTTCTAATTGGCTGGGGTTGGGCTTGGTTTCCATGATCGGCCTCCGGTTAGGGGATGCTTGGCGGTCTTTTATGTCTTTAATAACCAATGACCGGCTTTGCGTATTGGATGGTCTTGCTGAATATGAGCTTGACCATGGCAGGGCCGGCTGATATAAGTAAGTAGTCACTAATCATACGAGGCTTCATGCCCCAAAGCAAAAACCGGCTCAGCGCGGAGCAAAGAAAAGAGGCCATCCTGGAGGCGGCCTTGAACGTCTTCGCCCGCAAGGGCTACAACGGAGCGCGCACCAAGGAGATAGCCCAGGAGGCCGGGATCAGCGAGACCCTGGTGTTCCGCCATTTCGGCAGCAAGGAAAACCTGTACCGGGAAGCCTTGGATCATCTGTTCAGCCCGCACCCGGTGGACGCCGACATGGCGCCGGCCATGGCCGTGGATGACGACCATGAGGTCTTGTACCAACTGGCCAGGCACGTAATCGAGCATGGCCGCCGCGATGGCCGCATCGTGCGGCTCAACCTGTTCAGCGGGTTGGAAGGCATGGGCATGGCCAAGGGCGAAAGCACGCCCGTGCAGGCGCTGGAAGACTATTTGCTGCGCCGCATGGAAGAGGGGGGCTTGCGAAAAATGGACGCCCGCCTGGCCGCCCGTTATTTCATGTACGCGGTATTTTTGTACGTGTCCGACATGCAGCTAAAACTGACCGGCCCGCCCAGCCAGGTGAGCGATCATGAGGCGGCCGAGGTCTTGGCGGATGTTTTTCTGGGGGGGTTGCTGCCCCGCGCCTGATTAACGGGGGGACATTTTTTTGCTTTTAATATTAGTAAGTACTTACTATTTACAAGGGAGGTTGACCATGGCGCAACACGTTTGTCCGGTGTGGGTGGGATATCTGCTGCTGAATCCCTTGCGCAAACTATTGGAAAACCCGGAACGCCTCTTGGCCCCCTTTATTACCCCCGGCATGACCGTGCTGGAGCCGGGCTGCGGCATGGGGTTTTTCACCCTGCCCATGGCCCGCTTGGTGGGCGCTTCCGGCAAGGTGGTGGTGGTGGACCTTCAGGAAACCATGCTGGCCAAGCTCCGCCGCCGGGCTCGCAGGGCCGGCGTGGATGAAGTGATCGAAACCAGGCTGGCCCAAGGCGATTCCCTGGGCGTGAGCGATCTCGGGGGCCAAGTGGATTTCGCGGCGGCCATCCATGTCATCCACGAGCTGCCCAACCAGGAGCTGTTTTTCGCGGAGGCGTACCAGGCCCTGAAGCCCGGCGGCAGACTGCTGGCCATGGAGCCCAAGGGCCACGTGACTAATGAGGACTTTGAGCGCTCGCTGGCCTTGGCCCGGCGCGCGGGTTTCGTGCCCGACCCCCAGGCCCAGGCCGGAGGCGGGAGGCAGGCCGTCCTGCAGAAGCAGGCGGACGGCCGGTTTTAATAAAGCCGGGCAGAGGGGCACTACCCGCTATGCGCACCCGTTGCCATGTGTAGGTGCTTCTGAGTAAGCGCCTGCACATGGCAACGCCTTGTATGACTGTCAGCAATATCCTGTCATTATTGTAGATTATCAACTAGTGCCGCGTTAACGCACTATAAGCGGGATTTATTATACCGCTAGTATTATTCTAAAAGTATAATTTATCGCATGGATAACACGTCGCCGCGCGCGGAAATGCCTGTTTACCATGGGGAACGACTGGTTATCCATCGGTAACGCTCATTATTCTCTTGGCATTATGCTTTTGGTATTATAATATTAGTATAATTTCATGGGGATGTGCATATGCCCAATCCTTTCAACATAGGCGTCATACCCGACACGGCCCCCCTGTGTGACAGGCAAACCGAGCTGGATACGCTGAAAAGGCGCGCCCTGGACGCAAGCAACGTCACCCTTTATTCACCGCGTCGTTACGGCAAGACCTCGCTGGTGAAGCGGGTTCAGGCCCAGCTCCGCGCCGAGCACGATGTTTTGACCATCTACGCGGACCTGTACCGGGTCACCTCGGCCGAAGAAGTGGCCGCGCGCATCTCCAAGGCCGTGTACGCCGCTCTGCATCGCCAGGAGGACCTCTCCGCCAAAGCCAAAAGGTACCTCGGCGCGCTGGTCAATTTTCGGCCCGTTTTCAAGGTGAATGACCAGGGCGAGTTCACGGTGAGCGTTGAACGGGTGGGTGCGCGGCCCGCTGGCGTGGAGCTGCTTGCAAGTACCATGGAGTACCTGGGCGAGTTCATCGAAAACTACGACAAGCCGGTGCACCTCGCACTGGACGAATTCCAGGAAATCACGGAGATACAGAAGAAAAACGAAATCGAGGCCGCGCTGCGCGAGCAAATCCAGCACATCCACCAAGCGTCTTTTTTCTTTATCGGCAGCCGGCGGCGCCTATTGCTGGAGATGTTCGCCAGCGAGAGCAGACCCTTTTTTCAGAGCACCTTCCTGTTCAAGCTGGAGAAACTCCCCAAGGACGATCTGGTGGATTACATTGTCAGCCGTTTCGCCGAAAACGGCAAGACCTGCGATCCCCAAGCCGCCGCGGCGCTCTGCGACGTCACCCATTGCTACCCCTATTACGCCCAGAAGACCGCGAACTATTTGTTCGATCTGGCCGAGAGCAAGGCCGGCGCGGAGGACGTGCAAAAAGCGTTCGATTCCGTCCTGAAGGAAGAAGCCGATTTCTTCAAGGCCGTCCTGTTCGGGCTGACCCTCAAGGAGGTGCGGCTCCTGCGCGCCATCGCCAAGGACAATACCCCCAGCGTGTTCTCGGCCGACTTTGCCAAGCTTCATGAAATTCCGGCCTTCAGCGCCCAGAAGCCCCTCAAGAAGTTGGCAAGACTCGATCTGGTGGAGCAGGTGGAAGGCGATGGCGGCCGCTACCGACTGGTGGACCCCGTCATGGCCACCTGGTTGAGACTGACCTGAGCAATAACCGCCCGGTTATTCTTTAAAGCGCCCTGCCGGCGTGCGGGCGCGAGGCGATCTCTTCTTCCGGCCGTTGCCGGAATCCAGTGAGGCCCAAGCTTTAAGAGATTAACTCAGAGGCTGGGTTCGGTTTGAGAGGGCGGGCCACCGGACCGCCTTCCTTGCATGCAGGTGACCAATGAAAAACTGGGAATCATTAAGATTCCCAGTTCGTGGTTCGCGTTCTTAAATTCCCGGTCAGAAGGGGATGTCGTCGTCGCCGGCCGGGGGCGGACCGCCGTAATCCCCGCCGCCGCCGCCATAACCGCCGCCTCCCCCACCGCCATAACCGCCACCGCCACCGCCGCCGTAGCCGCCCCCGCCCGAGGATTCGCCGCCGCCGCCCAGGAACTGCACGTCGCGGGCGTTGATCTCGGTCATCCAGCGCTTGTTGCCGTCCTGGTCGTCCCAACTGCGGGTGCGTATGGAGCCTTCCACGTAGACCTGCCGGCCCTTTGCCAGATACTTGCCGCAAATCTCGCCCAGCTTGCCCCAGGCCACCACCCGGTGCCACTCGGTGCGCTCCTGCTGGTTGCCGTCGCGGTCGTTGAAGGTTTCGCTGGTGGCCAGACGGAAGGTGCACAGGGCAGTGCCGTTGGCGGTGTATTTCATTTCAGGGTCAGCGCCCAAATTGCCGATCAAAATAGCTTTATTGATGCCGCGCGCCATGGGATACCTCCTGGGGCGCAACCAGGCAAAGCTTTGCCCGAGGCCCCGGCCGAATAAAATCTCACCGCCATTTTAGCCCAATGCCTCTGCCGCATGGATCAGTGAGTAAGGCCATACTATCTTAAGGTCCCGTCTCCCCGCAACACCGGCCGCGGTTTTCCTTGGCCCAAAGCAAGAGGCGGGCAGGGCGTGTTATCGGCATTTATGGGGGCAAAGCCCCACAATCCATGGGAATTACCTTCTTGACTGACCCAGAAGCCTGGGATTTAATTGCCATTATCCTAACACCCCAGAAACCAAGGCGGCTTCCATGCCTTTGCGCTACGGCTTTACTTGATACACAGCGTCAGGGAACCTGCCCGGGCCAGGTAGGACTGCGAAGGCCGTATAATCCCAGCCGGATATGGCCGGCGCTCTTTCCGCCAAAAACGATTCCCCAAAAAGCTCCGGGTTTGGTTTCCAGGCCGGCCGCGCCGCCAGGCATGGGCGAACCCCGCCAGGGAGGGATGTGATGAGTTCGGAATTCGAACCCAAGATTCTAGCGATCTGCTGCCAATGGTGTTCCTATGCCGCCGCTGACCTGGCGGGCACCATGCGCCTGCAGTATCCGGCCAACATCCGCATCGTTAGAGTGCCCTGCACCGGGCGCATAGACATCCTGCACCTGCTGAAGCCTTTTGAGGAAGGCGTGGACGGAGTTTTCGTGTCGGGTTGTCTCTTGGACGATTGTCATTACGTGAACGGCAACTACAAGTGCACCCGCCGGGTGGCCTATGCCAAACGGTTGTTGGAGCAGCTGGGCGTCGAGCCCGAGCGGTTGGAAATGTATTACAACAGCTCGGCCATGGGCCCCCAGTTCGCCCAGACCTGCATTGATTTCACCCAGCGCATCAAGGAACTGGGGCCCTTGTTTTCAAGCGACGCCGCCTGTGACGCGGCTTGAGGAGAATGCATCCATGACGGCCAGCAATTTACAATCTTCCACCGGCGCGGTGATGGTGGTGGGAGGCGGCATCGCCGCCATCCAGGCCTCGCTGGATTTGGCCGATAGCGGCTATTACGTTTACCTGGTGGAGAAATCCGCCGCCATCGGCGGGGTCATGTCCCAGTTGGACAAGACCTTCCCCACCAACGACTGTTCCATGTGCATCCTCTCGCCCAAACTGGTCGAGGCGGGCCGCCACGCCAACATCGAGCTCATCACCCTGGCCGAGGTCCAGGAGCTCAAGGGCCAGGTGGGCGACTTCACGGTGAAGCTGCGGGAAAAGGCCCGCTACGTGGATCTTTCCAAGTGCATCGCCTGCGGAGTCTGCGCGGAAAAGTGCCCCAAAAAGGTGGACGACGAATTCAACCGGGGGCTCAACAAGCGCAAGGCCGCCTACGTGAAGTATCCCCAGGCCGTGCCCCTGAAATACGCCATCGACAAGGACAACTGCATCTTTTTCCAGAAGGGCAAGTGCAGGGCCTGCGAAAAGTTCTGTCCGGCCGGGGCGATTGATTTCGAGCAAAAGGACCGGGAGCGCCAGATCAAGGTGGGGGCGGTCATCCTGGCCGCCGGCTTCAAGCCCTATGATCCGGTCAATTACGCCCAATACGCCTACGCCAAGCTGCCCAACGTGGTCACCGCCCTGGAGTTCGAGCGCATCCTCTCGGCCAGCGGTCCCTGGATGGGCCATCTGGTGCGGCCCGGCGACGAGAAGGAGCCCAAGAAGGTGGCCTGGCTGCAATGCGTGGGCTCCCGCGACATCAACCACTGCGACCATCCCTACTGTTCCAGCGTGTGCTGCATGTACGCCATCAAGGAGGCGGTCATCGCCAAGGAGCATTCCCACGGCGATCTGGACACGGCCATCTTCTTCATGGACATGCGGACCTTTGGCAAGGATTTCGAGCGGACCTACGTCAACGCCGCCAAGAGCGGGGTGCGCTTCGTCCGCTCCCGGGTGCATTCCATCACCGAAACCCCGGAAACCGACCTGCGCATCGAATACGCCGACGACGCCGGCATGCTGATCGCCGAGAACTTCGACCTGGTGGTGCTGAGCCAGGGCCTGGAGATGAACCCGGAGACCGCCGAGATGTGCCAGCGCCTGGGGGTGGATCTGGCCCCCAGCCAGTTCGTGGCCACCGGCTCCTTCGATCCCGTGGCCACCAGCCGCGAAGGCGTTTTCGTCTGCGGCGCTCTGGCCGGGCCCAAGGACATCCCCATCTCGGTGGTGGAGGCCTCGGCCGCGGCCTGCGCCGCCTCGGCCAAGCTGGCCAGCTCCCGGGGCAGCCTGGTGCAGACCAGGGAGATACCGGCCCAGCGTCCGGTATTGGGCGACACGCCGCGGGTGGGCGTGTTCGTGTGCTCCTGCGGCATCAACATCGCCGGCGTGGTGGACGTGAAGGCGGTGATGGAATACGCCGCCACCCTGCCCAACGTGGCCTACGTGGAGAACAACCTCTTCACCTGCTCCCAGGACACCCAGGACAAGATGGCCAAGGTCATCGCGGAAAAGGGCCTCAACCGCATCGTGGTGGCGGCCTGCTCGCCGCGCACCCACGAGCCGCTTTTCCAGGAAACCCTGCAGGCGGCCGGGCTCAACAAATATCTCTTCGACATGGCCAACATCCGCAACCAGGATTCCTGGGTGCACGCCGAGGAGCCGGAGAAGGCCACCGAAAAGGCCAAGGACCAAGTCCGCATGGCCGTGGCCAAGGCCAGCCTCTTGGAGCCGCTCAACGAGGTGCAGCTCAGCGTCAATCCCACCGCCATGGTAATCGGCGGCGGTCTGGCCGGCATGAACGCGGCGCTCAACCTGGCCTCCCAGGGATTCGCCACCCACTTGGTGGAGCGCGACAACGCCCTGGGCGGCAACGCCCGCCTGCTGCGCATCACCGCCAAGGGCGAGGAGGTGCAGCCCTACCTGGCCGAGCTCGCGGAAAAGGTGAAAACCGATCCCCTCATCACCACCCATCTGGGCGCCACCGTGGAAACGGTGGAGGGCTTCGTGGGCAATTTCAAGACCGCCCTGGCCAAGGACGGCGGCCAGGAGATGATCGAGCACGGGGCGGTGGTGATCGCCACCGGAGCCGGCGAATACAAGCCGGACGAATACCTCTACGGCCAGGACCCCCGCATCATGACCCACCTGGAGCTGGACTCGGCGCTGTTAAGCGGCGAGCTGGACCCGGCCAAGGTGGACAACGCGGTGTTCATCCAGTGCGTGGGCTCCCGCGAGCCGGAGCGGCCCTACTGCTCCAAGGTCTGCTGCACCCACACCGTGGAAACCGCCCTGCACCTGAAAAAGCACAACCCGGAAAGCCGGGTTATCGTGCTCTACCGCGACATGCGCACCTTTGGCGAGCGCGAGATCCTCTACAAGGAAGCCAGGGCCGCGGGCGTGCTCTTCGTGCGCTACGACGTGGAAAGAAAGGCGCGGGTGGCCAAGGAGGGCGACGACCTGTTCGTCTACGTCTGGGATCACGTGCTGGGCCGCGAGCTGAAGCTGCCCGCCGATCTGGTGGGCCTGGCCAGCGCCATCGTCAGCCACCGCGATCAGGCCCTGGCTCAGATGTTCAAGATACCCCAGGACGACGACGGCTGGTTCCTGGAGGCCCACGTCAAGCTGCGGCCCGTGGATTTCGCCACCGACGGCGTGTTCATGGCCGGCCTGGCCCACTATCCCAAGCCCATCGAGGAGGCGGTGGCCCAGGCCCAGGCCGCGGTGAGCCGGGCGGTCACCGTGCTTTCCAAGCCCGAGATCACCCTGCCCGGCACCGTGGCGGTGATCGACCAGAACAAGTGCGTGGGCTGCGGGGTCTGCTGGGCGGTGTGCGCCTATTCGGCCATAAGCCAGGACGACAAGGGCCTGGCCGTGGTCAACGAAGCCCTGTGCAAGGGCTGCGGCACCTGCGTGGCCTCCTGCCGCTCGGGCGCGCCCAACCTGCGCGGATTCAGCAACCAGGACGTAATGGCCCAGATAACCACCATGCTGCAAGGCTGAGGCTGGAGAACAAACATGAGCGACAATAACGGTTTTCAGCCGCGCATCGCGGCCTTCTTCTGTAACTGGTGCACCTACGGCGGCGCCGATTTGGCCGGCGTCAGCCGTTTGCAATATCCACCCAACATCCGGGTGATCCGCATCCCCTGCACCGGCCGCCTGAGCCCCAAGTTCATCTTGCAGGCTTTCCGCCAAGGCGCCGACGGGGTGTGGGTCAGCGGCTGTCACCCCGGCGATTGCCATTACATCGCCGGCAACCTTTACGCGCGCCGGCGCTTCGCCGTCATGAAAAAGCTGTTGGACTACATCGGCATCGAATCCGGCCGCCTGCATTTCTCCTGGATATCGTCGGCCGAGGCGGAGAAATTCCAGCGCACCGTGATCAACGTCACCGAGGCGGTGCGCGAGTTGGGACCCGCCAGCCACTTAATCAAGGATATAAAGCAATCCGCCTGCCCCTCCCTGGCGGCGGGTTGCGTCTGCCGCGCCAGCTAGCGCGTTAAGTCCCATTGGAGGCAATCATGGCTCAAACCATCACGCCGAAAAAGCTGCCCCAGGACGCCCTGGCGGAGCTGGAAGGCGTCAATCTGAATCTTTGTCTGACCTGCGGCACCTGCTCCGGCGGCTGCCCGGCCACCGGCCTCATGGACATGGACCCCAGGAAGTTCATCCGCAAGGTGGCGCTGGGCCTTTACGACGAGTTGGAGAAAGACCCCTGGGTGTGGGTCTGCACCATGTGCAAGCGCTGCCAGGACGCCTGTCCCATGAACGTGGACATACCCAAGCTCATATTCACCTTCCGCTCCCATTGGCCGCGGTCGGAGAGGCCCAAGGGAATCCTGGGCTCCTGCGATCTCCACGTCAAGTCCAACGGCGGGGCCATGGGCGTGCCCTTCGACGACTTCAAGTTCACCGTGGAGGACGTGGCCGAGGAATTGACCGAGCAGGAGGGCTTCGAGGACTTCAAGGTCTACATAGACAAAGAAGGAGCCAAATACGCGCTCAACCAGAATTCCCGCGAGCCGGTCACCGAGCCCGATGAGCTGGTGCCCCTCTGGAAGATTCTGTACAAGGTCGGCGCGGACTGGACCTACTACTCGCAGATGTGGGGCGGTGAAAACTACTGCATGTTCCTGGCCGACGACGAAAACTGGGAAAAGATAATACGCGCCCAGGCCGAGCATATCGACAAGCTGGGCTGCGAGTACCTGGTGAACACCGAATGCGGCCATTCCTTTTACGCGCTGTGGGGCGGCCTGCGGAAATTCAACATACCCCACAAGTTCAAACTGGTCAGCATCGTGCAACTCTACGCCCAGTGGATCAGGGAGGGCAAGCTTCAGGTCAATTCCGATTGGAACAAGGACCTGAAGATCAAGTTCACCACCCAGGACCCCTGCAACGTGGTGCGTAAATCCCTGGGCGACGATTTCGCCGACGATCTGCGTTTCGTGATCAAGACCGTGGTGGGCGAGGAAAACTTCATCGACGTGACCCCCAACAAGTCGCAGAACTATTGTTGCGGCGGCGGCGGCGGGTCCTTGCAGGCCGGTTTCACCGAGGAGCGGCAGGCCTACGGCCGCAAGAAGTTTGACCAGATCATGGCCACCGGAGCGGGCTACGTGCTGGTGCCCTGCCACAACTGCCATGCCCAAATACACGATCTGTCCGAGCATTACGAAGGCGGCTTTTACGTCACCCATTTGTGGACCCTGATCTGCCTGGCCATGGGCATCCTGGGCGAGAACGAAAGGGTGTACCTGGGGCCCGACCTGGCCGAGTTCGGCCTGTAGGCCGGCGATAAAGTAGCCGGTCCAGGCGGCCGAGCATTTTTCCGAGAGCCCGGCTTTATTCCCCGGCACGTCGAGGCGCGGGGACGCCGCTGGGACGCTTAATTGCCCTGCAGAGCGGGGGCGCGATCTGGGAGCTATGCCACTCTCACTCCGGAACGCGTCTCCGCTCTATTAATATGCCGGCGGTACCCAGCCCGGGCCGACCCACTTGCCCGAAGCCCTTGCGGCGACTTGCCTGCCCCGGTCGGTCCGGGCCTCTCTTTGGATCGGCTGGCATGACCAAACCGTGAAAACGGCCGGGGGCGCTGGCGCATCGGAGGCGGTTTCCGGTATATAGTAATTGGCCTGTCCGCGCCTGAGGGCGGACCCCCCAGGGGCGGCGGCCGGGGGGTGCTGGAAGCGTCACGGCCGCGGCCGTGTGTTAAAACCCTAGCCGAGGCGGGCAACCTAGCCGATGCCAAGCGCGAGCCCAACCATGCCTTCCTTAAGCGAGGCAAGCCGCAGCCGCCGCCCCCAGGGAGGCCGGCCGTGAATTTGCCCAAACCCCTGCGCGCCCTGGCCTCCGCTTGGGGCATGATCTGGCTTTCCCTGCTCACGGTATCTTTCTCGGTGATCACCATCGTGCTGGCCTGGTGCGGGGTGAGCGAGCACCACATACAATGGTCCCCGCGCACCTGGGCCAAGCTTTTGTTGTGGGGCGTGGGCTGCCCGGCGCGGATCAGGGGCCTGGAGAACCTGGAGCCGGAAGCCACCTATGTTTTCGCCTCCAACCACACCTCGGCCCTGGACATCCTGGCCCTGCTCTCCCGGCTGCCCGCCAATTTCCGCTGGATAGCCAAGAAGGAGCTCTTCGAGATTCCCCTGTTCGGCCCGGCCATGTTGCGGGCCGGCTACATACCCATCGACCGCTCGGACCGCCGGGCGGCCATGGAGAGCCTGAACCGGGCGGCGGAGCGCATCACCGGCGGGGCCAGCGTGGTGATTTTCCCGGAGGGAACCCGCAGCCCGGACGGCCGGCTCCTGCCTTTCAAATCCGGCGGCCTGGCCCTGGCCATCCGCAGCCAGAGGCCGGTGGTGCCGGTGACCATCCTGGGAGCCAACCGGGCCTTGCAGCCCAAGAGCTTGCTGCTGAACCCCGGCCCCATTCAGATCGTGCTGGGCGAACCCATCCCCACCGCCGGCTTGAAGATGAACCAACGCGACGAGCTGGCCCAAGAGGTGCGGGAGCGGGTTTTGCAAAAACTGGCAGACCAGCCGCCCCTGGCAGGTTGACAGAAAGCCCGGCATGACATAATCTCGGCTTGACCCCCCTCATGTGGGGGTATATGCGATCTTTGCCACAGCATATTGGGGAGAATGCCCGCCTTGGCCAGCCAGAGCCGGAAACCCGCCGCCTATCAGGGGAACCTGGACCCCTTTGCCCCGCCGCCCTCTTGGACCTGGCCGCTCGGTGCCGCGGCCTGTTGGCTGGGGGCGGGCCTCTTGGCCGCGGCCTTTATCGGCTATAAACCCGCCGGCGGCCACTTCCTGGGCTGGCCGGCCCAGGCGCTGGCCGGGGTGTTCTTGCAAAGCATGGGGGGCGCGGCCTGGATTTTAACGGGGCTGGGCGTCCTGGCCGGGGCCTATCTGTTCCGGGAGCGCAGGGCCGCGGCCCTGGTCTGGCTGGCCGGCGGCGGGCTCTGGTTCATGGTGGGCCTGGCCGGGGTGTTCGGCTTTTTCGGGGCCAGGATTTGCGCGGGGTCGCTGCCCCTGGGCGGCGAGGCCGGCCTGGCCCTGGCCCAGGCGCTGAGCCAGGCCCTGCCCGCGCCCCTGGGCTGGCTCACCCCGGCTTTGGCGGCCGCCGCCGGCCTGGCCGCGGTGGTCTGGTCCATCTGGCCGGTGATCGCTGACATTCCGGACATGCTGAACCTGCCCGGCCTGGCCAGGAAACCCGTCCCCGAGGGCGAGCCGCAAGAACCGGCCGAGCCCTGGGAGGCGAGCGCCGAGGAAAACCCGGCCGGGTCAATGCCCATAGAGGAGCCCCAGGCGGAGGAACCGGCGGAGCCCCTCGCCGCGCCGGAGGGGGGCCAAGGCCCTCGCATCAAGCCGCGCCTGGAAGCGCCCAAGGCCGCCCCTCCCCAGCAGGAAAAGCTCTCTTTCGCCGGGGAGAAATACAAGCTGCCCACCCTGAACCTCCTGCAGGAGCCCCAGGTGCAGACCGCCCCGGACCACGCCGAGAGCCTGAAATACAATTCGCGCCTCCTGGAAAAAAAGCTGGGCGACTTCGGCGTGCAGGGTCAGGTGGTGGAGGTGGCGCCCGGCCCGGTGGTCACCATGTATGAATTCATGCCCGCGCCGGGGGTGAAGATCTCCAAGGTGGCCGGCCTTTCCGACGATCTGGCCATGAACCTGCGGGCCACCTCCATCCGCATCGTGGCCCCCATTCCCGGCAAGGCGGTCATCGGCATAGAGATACCCAACAACCGGCGGGAAACCGTGTTCCTCAAGGATTTGCTGGCCTCGCCGGCCTATCAGCAGGCCGCCAGCCCCCTCACCATCGCCCTGGGCAAGGACATCCTGGGCATGCCGGTGGTGAACAGCCTGGCCCGCATGCCCCATCTGCTCATCGCCGGGGCCACCGGCGCGGGCAAGAGCGTTTTCATCAACACCCTGGTGCTCTCCATCCTGTACAAGGCCTCGCCGGATCAGGTGCGGCTTCTGATGGTGGACCCCAAGCGCATCGAGCTGAGCACCTACAACGACATACCCCACCTGCTCTATCCCATCATCACCAACCCCCAGGAGGCCACCGCCGGCCTGCGCTGGGCCGTGGCGGAGATGGAGCGACGCTACGAGCTTCTGGCCCGCCTGAACGTGCGCAACATCAAGTCCTTCAACCAGCGCCTGGCCAAGGAGGGGCCGCCCCCGCCCACGGAGCCGGACGAGCCGCTCATGGAGCCCCTGCCCTACGTGGTCATCATCATCGACGAGCTGGCCGATCTCATGATGGTTTCCTCCAAGGAGGTGGAGGCGCTCATCACCCGCCTGGCCCAGATGGCCCGCGCCGCCGGCATCCATCTGGTGCTGGCCACCCAGCGGCCCTCGGTGGACGTCATCACCGGCCTCATCAAGGCCAACTTTCCGGCCCGCATCTCCTTCAAGGTCACCTCGCGGGTGGATTCGCGCACCATCCTGGACCAGCAGGGGGCCGAGCATCTCCTGGGCCTGGGCGACATGCTTTTTTCCCAGCCGGGGGTCTCGGGCGTGGCGCGCCTGCACGGGGCCTTTGTCTCCGACCGGGAGATCGAGGACGTGGTCGGCTTCGTGAAAAAACAGGCCCAGCCCCAATACGACGAAACCGTGGTGCAGGCCACCAGCGAGGCGGGCGAAAACGGCGAAGCGGACGACGCCGAGGATGAGCGCTACGCCGACGCGCTGGCCCTGGTCAAGGAAACCGGCCAGGCGTCCATCTCCTATGTGCAGCGCCGCTTGCGGGTGGGCTACAACCGCGCCGCCCGCATGATCGAGCAGATGGAGCGCGAGGGCATCGTGGGGCCCTCGGACGGCTCCAAGCCCCGCCAGGTCATTATCCGGGACTAGATTCCCGGCGCTCCCTTTAAGCCCGTCTGCTTACACGTTTTGACTCATCAGAAAAGAAAGTTGCCAAGCCCCGCTTGGGGTGGGGCCGCCGGGCGGTTATCCTTAAAACAAGGGCCCGCGTTGCCGGCGGCCGCGCCGGGAGGCGGGGGAGTGCCCCACTGTCATGCCATCAAACGGGAAGAGTCATGGAACTGAAAGCGATATTGATTTTTCTGCTGATCGGCGCGCTGGCGGGCTGGCTGGCGGGAAAGATCATGCGGTCGGGCGGGTTCGGCCTCTTGGGCAACATCATCCTGGGCGTGGCGGGCGCCTTGGTGGGAGGATTTCTGTTCAACCTGCTGGGCATTTCAGCTTCGGGGCTGCTGGGCTCCATCATCACCGCCACGGTGGGCGCGGTGGTGGTGCTCTTTTTCGTGGGCCTGATCAGGAGATAGCCTGGCGTGCCTTAGGCGGCGGCGGGCTCTGGCCGGCGCGGCAAAGGGGGAGCGGCCTGCCTCTTCGCCGCCAGTCACGCGGCTCAGGGCTGGCTTTCGTAATCCTGGAAGCTCTTTTTTTTATAATGACCCCCGGCCATGTAGGCCAGGGCGCTCAGCAGGCGCTCCGCCGGCAGAAAGCCCCGCAAGACCAGCACCGGCTTGCCCTGGGGCGAGAGAAAAATGGAGGTGGGCAGGTAACTGACCTGATACGCCTCGGCCACCCGGCGCTCCTGGGTCACGTCCACGTCCACCGCCAGGAAATCGCGGTTGAGGGCGGCGCTCACCTGGGCCTCGGGAAAGACCTGGCTCTGCATCTTCTTGCAGAAATGGCACCAGGGCGCCCGGAAATAAATGAAGACCGGCTTGGCCGCGCTGGGGGCCAGCTCCAGGGTTTGCGCGTAGGTCAGCCACTTTATCTGCTCCGCCCCGGCGGCCGCGGCCGGCAGGCAGATCAAAAGCAAGAGCAGGCAAAGAAGAAAGCGCGCCCAGGGCCGCGAGACCCGGGGCGCGCCGGGCATGATGCTTCCCGCCGTCATTTGCGGCGGCTCTCGGTATAGGCCTGAAAGCTCATGGCGGCGTAATGCCCGCCGGCCAGGTAATCCAGCATCAAAAGATAATCCTCCAGCGCGATAACGCCCTTTTCCCGGAGAACCTCGTGGCCGTCCGGGGCCAGAAACAGGTGGGTGGGCACATAGTCCACCCCCAGGCTCCTGCCCAGCTCTTCCCGCTGGGCCAAATCCACCTCGGCCGGGATGAATTGGCGGTTGAGGCGGTCGCTGACCCGGGCGTCGGCGTAGACCTTGCGCTTCATCTCCTTGCAGCGCCAGCAATAGGAGAGATGGAAAAACACCACCATGGGCTTGCCTTCGGCCTTTTGTAAGGCCTGGGCCCGTTCCAGGCTTTGCCAGTGCACCTCCGGGGAGGCTTGGGCCACGGCTTGGCTCAGGTCCGCGGCCAAAGCCGCAAACAGGGCCAGGAGCAGCGCCGCCGCCAGGATGGATGTCGCGTGTTTAACGCCCATGACTTTTCACTCCTCCCTAGAAGCGGTAGGAAACCATGAAATGCAGGGTGTCCTGATAGTGGGAAACCTCGGTGCCGGCGAAGGGGTTGGTGGTCGAAGGCGCGCCGGTGTTCTTCTGGCTGTGCTCGAAGCCGTGCTCATAGGCGAAGTCGATGTCGAAATCGCCATGGGAGAAAGTGAAGCCGGCGGTGAGGTGGTGCTCCACGATGGCCGGGAACAGGGGATTCACGGTGTCATCCGGTATGGGGCTCTTGCCGTAGTTGTAGCCGGCCCGCACGGTCCAGTTGGCGTTGATCTCGTATTGGGCGCCCAGGGCGAAGACCCATTGGTCCTTCCAGTCCATGATAAAGGGCACTTCCAGGCTTTGATACTGGGGCGGCAGGGCAACGTTGGGGTTCTTGGCCTTGACCTTCACCGTTTCGATGGCGTTGGACCAGTTGATCCAGCTTATGTCAAAGGCCAGCAGCCATTTGGCGGCCGGCCGGAAGGAAACGCCGAACTCCAGCTGCTGGGGCCAGGTGAAGTCCTCCATGGAAACGTCCTTGTAGGTCACCACGCCCAGGGGGCCGAAATTGGCCTTCATCTCGCCATCGTCGAAATCCAGGGCGCTCTTGGTGGTGTAGGTGCCGCCGATGGCCCATTTTTCGTTGAGCTGATAGCTGAAGCCCAGCCGGCCGGCCAGGGTGTAGGAGCTTAAGCCGGTTACGCTCTGGCCCATGGGCAGGTTGGGGAAAAACTCGTAATCCACCGTGGCGTAGCCCGCGAACAGGCTGGCGCCCAGGGTGAATTTGTCGTTCACGTTGTAGGCCACGGTGGGGGCCAGGCGCATGAAGGCCACCTGGGAGTAGAGGTCGTCCTTGGCGCCGGGCCCGGCCGGCGCCTCCCGGAAATCGACGCCCATGCCGCCCTGGGCGAACACGCCCAGGCCGATGCTCCAGGGGCTCACCCCGATGCGCTGGGCATAGCCGAAAAAGGGCAGGGGGAATATCTGGTTTTCATTGCCCACCTCGCCGGAGCCCGGCATCTGCACGTCCATTTTGGGCATCAAAAGCGCCGTGCCCGCCGAAACCACCCGGTTGCAGGTGGTGGCCAATTGGGCCGGGTTGCCGGCGATGGCGGTGCAGCCCGCCGGCACCGCCGCGTCCGCCCCGCCCATGCCCGAGGCCACCGCGCCGGTGCCGATCATGTTCATGCCGTTGGTGGCCAGAGCGGCGGCGGGACAGGCCAGGAGCGCTGCCGCCAATAACCATACGCTTGCCCTACGCATGTTCCTTTCCCCTTTTAAAACGGTTGGTTGCCAGTGTCCCGCCCGGCGGCCCCGCCGGACGGGGCTTGAGGCCCGCCCGCGGCGCAGGAGAAGAGGTCGACCAGCCATCGGCGCAAGAATGCGGGCCGCGGGTTTTATGAAGGCACCGCTTCCCGGAGAAAATCCGGGAAGGCCGGCGGGCAAGCTAAATGAACAAGGTTATGTTGCTGCGCGAGGCGTATTCCAGGAAGTAGGCCGCGCCGCCCACCTCGATGCCGTCGATCAGGTCTTCCTTCTTGACCCCCATCACGTCCATGGTCATCTGGCAGCCGATGAGCTTCACGTCGAATTCCTTGCAGGTATCGATGAGTTCGGGGATGCTGGGCACGTTCTGGTCCTTCATCCATTTGTTCATCATCATGGTGGCCATGGCGGTCATGCCCGGCAGCATGCCCAGGATGTTGGGCATGGGCACCGGCATGGCCGGGTTGGCGATGGGCGGCACCTTGAGGCTGCGGTATTTTTTCCGGTTTATGATGTCCAGGCCGTAAAAGGTGAAGAACACTTGGCAATCAATGTCCAGGGCCGCGCAGGTGGAGGCCAGGATCAGGGGCGGATAGGCCATATCCAAAGAGCCCTTGGAGGCCACGATGGCCGCGCGGCTGTCATTGCCCTGGGCCTTGAGGGCGGCTTTTATGCGCTGGTCCAGCTGGCTTTCCAAGGCCTCCTGAACTTTCTGGTCGATGTAGGCTTGAATCTCCTGATCCATGAAACGCCCTCCAATATAAACAATGGGTTAGCCGTGGCGGGCGGTCTGGGCCTGCCCCTCGCGGATGCATTGGATGATCCTGTATATCTCCTGCCTGGCGATGGAGTAATACACGTTGGTGGCCTCGCGCCGGGAATTCAGCAGGCCCCGCACGCGCATGGCCTTCAGGTGCTGGGAGGTGGCCGATTGGCTGGCGCCCACGGCGCTGGCGATATCGCCCACCTTCTGCTCGCCGCTTTCCAGGAACTGCGCGATTCTTATGCGCAAAGGGTGGCCCATCACCCTGAGCATGTCCGCCGCGAAATTGAGAAAGTCTTTATCCAGCCGCATACATGCAAACCTCTGCATATTTAAATATATTAAAAAATATAAATCCCGACCTGTCAACCGGAAACCATGAAGACCATGGGTATAGTGGGGCACAGTTGACGGGCCACTCGCGGCGCGGCGATCCGAGCGCCGCCGGGTGTCCGCCAGAGGGCTTGACCCCTGGGCCCCCAGGTCGTATGCTCCAGGTCATAAACGGTTTGTGATGACTATGTTGCAGCCTGGTCCGCCGCTTGCGGGCCGGGGTGGGCTATGTTATCCTTCTGCGGTTTACAATACACACGCCTCTGGACGGTTCGCCCGGTGCCGGCGCGGCTTTAAGCCGCCGGTGGGCGGGGCCGGAAGAAAGAGGCGGAGGAACAACCGGATTCGGAGGCAAGAAATGGCTTACGTGACCATGCGTCAACTGTTGGAGGCCGGCGTTCATTTCGGCCACCAGACCCGCCGCTGGAACCCCAAGATGAAACCCTACATCTTCGGGGCCCGCAACGGCATCTACATCATCGACCTGCAAAAGACCGTCAAGCTCTTCCGCGACGCCTACGATTATGTGGTGAAGGCGGTTTCCAAGGGCGGCGAGGTGCTTTTCGTGGGCACCAAGCGCCAGGCGGCGGACATAATCAATGAAGAGAGCCAGCGCTGCGGCATGCATTTCGTCAACCACCGCTGGCTGGGCGGCATGCTGACCAACTTTCAGACCATCAAACGCTCCATCGAGCGCTACAAGTACCTGGAAGGCATGTTCAACGACGGCACCATCAACCGCTTCCCCAAGAAGGAAGCCGTCTCCATGGGCCGCGAGTTGGAAAAGCTGCAGAAGAACCTGGGCGGCATCAAGGACATGAACCGGCTGCCCGCGGTCATCTTCATGGTGGATATCAAAAAGGAGAAAATCGCCGTCAACGAGGCCAAGCGCCTGGGCATACCCATCGTGGCCATCGTCGACACCAACTGCGATCCCGAAGATATCAACTATCTGATTCCGGGCAACGACGACGCCATCAGGGCCATCCGGCTCATCACCGGCAAGATCGTGGACGCGATCAACGAGGGCCTGGCCATCCGCGAGCAGCGCGGCGGCTACAGCGAGGGGCGGGCCGAAAAGGTTGAGATGCCCGATGACATGCCCGAGCTGA
The DNA here is from genome assembly GCA_001184205.1 of Desulfocarbo indianensis. Lineage (GTDB taxonomy): Bacteria > Desulfobacterota > Desulfarculia > Desulfarculales > Desulfarculaceae > Desulfocarbo > Desulfocarbo indianensis. The sequence goes on along the minus strand of LBMP01000009.1, from coordinate 40,249 downwards.
CCGTGGCCCGCGGCGAAGAGGCGGGCCCCGAGGTGGTGGTCATCCGCAAGGGCCAGGAGGAGGCCCCCCAGGCCTAGGCGCCCAGCGCCGGGCCCCCGGGCGCCGGGATTGCCCGGACCTGCCGCCGTGAGGATGGCGGAGGGGCGGCCGCCGGGATTGCAAGGGCCGCTCGCCGCCAGGATGGCGGAGTGGCCGGCCGCTGAAATCGCAAGGCCCGGCCGCCGCGAGCATGGCGGCCGGGCCAGCCGAATAAATATATGGAGATTACCGGCCTCCCCGCCGGCGCCGCCAGGCCCCGGCGGGGAGGAGTCTGGATAAAGGAGCAGATTGCCGTGGCTATATCCGCACAGATGGTGAAAGAGCTTCGCGACAAGACCAACGCGGGCATGATGGACTGTAAAAAGGCCTTGACCGAAACCGAGGGCGACATGGAAAAGGCCGCCGACTGGCTGCGCCAAAAGGGCCTCTCCGTGGCCGCTAAAAGGGCCGGCCGCGAGGCCAGCGAAGGTCAGATATCCTCCTATATCCACGCCGGCGGCAAGCTGGGCGTGATGGTGGAGGTGAACTGCGAGACCGACTTCACCGGCAAGACCGAGGAGTTCGTGGCCTTCGCCAAGGATGTGGCCATGCACATCGCGGCCACCAATCCCATCTGCATCTCCCCCGAGGAGATGCCGGCCGAGGTGCTGGAGCGCGAGAAGGCCATCTACGTGGCCCAGGCCAAGGAGCAGGGCAAGCCCGAGAAGATCATGGACAAGATCGTGGAAGGCAAGCTGAAGAAGTTCTACGCGGAATCCTGTCTCCTGCAGCAGGCCTTTGTCAAGGATACCGACAAGACCATCGAGGACCTCCTGAACGAGTTGCGCGCCAAGACCGGCGAGAACGTGAGAATCCGCCGCTTCGCGCGTTTCCAACTGGGCGAGGAATCCTAAGCCCGAGGAAGTGAACCAAAGGCTCATGGCCGCTCCAACCGCATTCCGCCGCGTGCTTCTGAAAATATCCGGCGAAGCCCTCATGGGGGAAGCCCCCTTCGGCATCGTCAAGCCCGTTTTGGATTACGTGGCCGGGGAATTGATGGCGGCCCATGAGCTGTGCCCGGAAATCGGCGTGGTGGTGGGCGGCGGCAACATCTTCCGCGGCGTCTCCGACAGCGCCAAGGGCATGGAACGGGTGCAGGCCGACAACATGGGCATGCTGGCCACGGTGATCAATTCCCTGGCCATGCAGGACGCCCTGGAGCGCAAGGGCCTGCCCACCCGGGTGATGAGCGCCATAAGCATGCCCCAGGTGGCCGAGCCCTACATCCGCCGCCGGGCGCTGCGCCATCTGGAAAAAGGCCGTTTGGTGATTTTCGCCGCCGGCACCGGCAGCCCCTATTTCAGCACCGACACCGCCGCCGCCTTGCGGGCCCAGGAAATCGGGGCCCAGATGTTGTTGAAGGCCACCAGGGTGGACGGCATCTACGACAGCGATCCGGCCAAGAACGCCGACGCCGTCAAGCTGGACAACGTCACCTATGACGAAGTGCTGGTCAGGCACCTCAAGGTGATGGATTCCACGGCCATCAGCCTGGCCGGGGACAACAAGATGCCGGTGTTGGTGTTCGACCTGCTTAAGCCGGGCAACATCTGCCGGGTTCTCCGCGGAGAGCCGGTGGGTTCCCGGGTGGAGGCGTAAGAGCATGATCGAAGATACCAAGAAGGAAGCCACCGAGTCCATGGACAAGGCCATCGCGGCCTTGCAGCGGGATTTCAACCGGGTGCGCACCGGCCGGGCCTCCCTTTCCATCCTGGACGGAGTGCGGGCCGATTATTACGGCACGCCCACGCCGCTCAACCAGATGGCCAGCCTTTCCATCCCCGAGCCGCGCCTGATCCTCATCCAGCCCTGGGACCCCAAAACCTGCGAGGCCATCGAAAAGGCGCTTCTAAAGAGCGATCTGGGGCTCACCCCCATGAACGACGGCAAGGTGGTGCGCATCTCCATTCCGCCGCTCACCGAGGAGCGCCGCAAGGATTTGGTCAAGGTGGTGCGCAAGATGGGGGAGGAGACCAAGGTGGCGGTGCGCAACGCCCGGCGCGACGCCAACGAGATGCTCAAGGAATACAAGAAGGAAGGCGATATCTCCGAGGACGACGCCTTCCGCGGCCAGGAGCAGATTCAAAAGATCACCGACGACTACGTGGCCAAGGTGGACGGGCTCATGGAGGCCAAGGAAAAGGAGATCATGGAGTTCTAGCCCGGCGCCCGGCCCGGCTCCGGCGTCTCGGCTTCAGGGGAATCCCACGAGGGCGCTCTCGCCGCCGGGGAGATGGACCTGGGGGCTTGGCTACAGGGGCTTGGCTACAGGGGCTTGGCTACAGGGGCCTTGGCTACAGGGCCTTGGCTACAGGGGCTTGGCTACAGGGGCCTTGGCTACAGGGCCTTGGCTACAGGGGCTTGGCTACAGGGGCTTGGCTACGGGGCCTTGGCTACAGGGGCTTGGCTACAGGGGCTTGGCTACGGGGCCTTGGCTACAGGGGCTTGGCTACGGGGCCTTAGCTAACGGGCAGAGACCCATGCCCCGCCCGGCGAGCCGGGCCCCGAGTTTGCGCCGATCGATCGCTTCCGCCCCCCGGCCTTGGCCGCGGGGCGGTTTTGCTGGCCATGGGCTTTCCCCCCTTGCCGCCGGCCTTGCTGGCTTGGGGGGGCTCTGATACTATAAACGTTCGTTTAAAGCGGTTTTTCCTTTGTGGGCCGCCAGTTCGGTCCAGGATCGGCAGGAATGAGCGCCACCGCACCCCCCCAAAACCAGGGAGAGGACTTGACCGTCCCGCCGGAGAAGCTTCCCCGCCATTTGGCCGTCATCATGGACGGCAACGGCCGCTGGGCCAAAAAGCGCGGCTGGAACCGGGTGCGCGGCCACGAGGAGGGCTCGGAGAGCGTGCGGGTGCTGGTGCGCGCCTGCCGCCGGCTGGGCATCGGCTGGCTCACTCTGTACGCCTTCAGCGAGGAAAACTGGGCCCGGCCCCAGGCCGAGGTGACCGCGCTCATGAAGCTCCTGAACCGCTTTTTGAAAAAGGAGCGCCAGGAGATGCTGGAGCGCGGCATCCGCTTGAACACCATAGGCGAGACCGAGAAGCTGCCCAAGGCCACCCGCGAGCTTCTCTCTAAAACCATGGCCGAAACCGCCGGCGGCCGGGATATGACCTTGACCCTGGCCCTGAGCTACGGCGGCCGCCAGGAGATAACCCAGGCGGCGCGGCGCTTGGCCGAAGACGTCAAGGCGGGCCGCCTGGAGCCCGCGGCCATAGATGAAGCCGCCCTGGCCGGCCGGCTCTACACCGCGGGCATGCCCGACCCGGACCTGCTCATCCGCACCAGCGGGGAGCAGCGCATCTCCAATTTCCTGCCCTGGCAAACCGCCTACGCCGAATTCTATTTCACCGAAACCCTGTGGCCGGATTTCCGCGAGCCCGAACTCATGAGCGCCCTGCGCGCCTATGCCGGCCGCCAGCGCCGTTTCGGCCGCACCGGCGATCAGCTGGAGACGGGCTAGCATGGCGGGCGAGGGCCGCCGCGGCTTCAGCGGGCTTTCCCTGCGGGTGGTCACCGGCCTGGCCCTGGCCGCCGGCGCGGCGGCCCTGATACTCCTCACGCCCCTCTGGGTGCTGACCCTGGCGGCGGCGGCCGCCGCCGGCCTGGCCATGTGGGAATACATGCGCATGGTGGAGCCCGGCCCCTGGAACTGGGACGCCTGGCTCTGCGTGGCCTTGGCGGTGGGCGTGTGCGCCTGCTCTTTCCTGGGGCCGGCGGGCTCCGCCGCGGCCCTGGGCCTGGCCCTGGCCCTGGGCGCGGCCCTGTCGCTGGCCGGCCCGGACGAACTGGCCGACAAGCTGGCCAAGACCCGGCGGCGGGGTTGGGGCCTGGTCTACACCGGCGGCCTCCTGGCCGTTCTCCTGACCATCGCCGGCCTGCCCCAGGGGCGGCTGCTTCTCCTGTTCGTCATCGCCGCGGTGGTGGCGGCGGATTCGGGGGCCTATTTCGCGGGCCACCTTTGGGGCCGCCGCAAAATGGCCCCCCGCATCAGCCCCGGCAAGACCTGGGAGGGCCTGGCGGGCGGCATGCTGTGCGCCGCGCTGATCGGGGCGCTTTTCGCGGCGCTCCTCCTGGCCGACGTGCCCGCGCCGGCCGGCGCCGCCTTGGGGCTGGCCCTGGGCCTGGTCAGCGTCTTGGGAGACCTCTTGGAGTCGCTCGTCAAAAGGGTGCACGGGGTCAAGGATTCGGGAGATATCTTTCCCGGGCACGGCGGCATTTTGGATAGGATCGACGGGCTGCTTTTGGCCGGGCCCGCCATGTTGCTCTTAAGGATGTTGTGGTGGCAGTAAAGAAGATAGCCGTTCTGGGCTCCACCGGCTCCATAGGCAAGAACGCCTTGGAGGTGGTGGAGCAGAGGCCCGATCTTTTCGAGGTGGTGAGCCTGGCCGCGGCCCGGTCGGTGGAGGTGCTGGCCGTCCAGGCCCGGCGTCACCGGCCCCGCCTCATCGTGGTGCTGGACGCCGAGGCGGCCCAGAGGATCAAGGCGCTGTTGCCCGAGGACCTGGCCCGCCTGGTGGTGCACGGTCCGGCGGGCTACATCGAGGCGGTGGTCAGCGCCGGAGCCGACGTGGTGCTTTCGGCCATGGTGGGCGCGGCCGGCCTGATGCCCACCTTCGCGGCGGTGCGGGCCGGCATCACCGTGGCCCTGGCCAACAAGGAGACCCTGGTGGCCGGCGGCGAGGTGGTTATGAAAAAGGCCGCCGAAACCGGGGCGCAGATCGTGCCGGTGGACAGCGAGCACGCCGCCATCTTCCAGGCGCTTTTGGGCTCCCGGCCTCAGGAGGTGCGCTGCCTGTGGCTCACCGCCAGCGGCGGGCCCTTCCGGGGCAAGAGCGCGGCCGAGCTGGAAAAGGTAACCCCGGCCGAGGCCCTGGATCATCCCAACTGGACCATGGGCCCCAAGATCACCGTGGATTCGGCCACCCTCATGAACAAGGGCCTGGAAGTGATCGAGGCCGGCTGGCTCTTCGGCCAGCCCTTGGACAAGGTGCGGGTGGTGATCCATCCCCAGTCGGTGGTGCATTCCCTGGTGGAGTTCGTGGACGGCACCATGCTGGCCCAGATGGGAGTGCCCGACATGCGCCTGCCCATCGCCAGCGCCCTCACCCACCCGGAACGCCTGCCGTGGGAACTGCCCCGTCTGGAATTGACCCGGCTAAAGGCGCTCACCTTCGAGGAGCCGGATATGAAGCGCTTTCCCGCCCTGGCCGTAGCCTATGCCGCCGGGCGCACCGGAGGCAGCGCGCCCGCGGTTTTGAACGGGGCCAACGAGGTGGCGGTGGAGGCGTTCCTGGCCGGCCGGCTGGATTTCACCGGCATAACCGCCTGCGTGACGCAGGCCCTGGAAGCTCACCAGGCCGGCCCCCTGGAATCGGTGGCCGAGGTGCTGGAAGCCGACCGCTGGGCCCGGAACCAGGCCCGCCAGTGGCTGGCCGCCAGAGGGGGTAAATCATGATAACCGTGGTAAGCGCGGTTCTGGTGCTGGGCGTCTTGATTTTCGTCCACGAACTGGGGCATTTCATCATGGCCAAACGGGCGGGGGTGGGGGTCTCCACCTTCAGCCTGGGCTTCGGGCCGCGCCTCATAGGCTTCCGGCGGGGCGAAACCGATTACCGCATTTCCTGGATTCCCCTGGGCGGTTTCGTGCGCATGGTGGGCGAAAACCCCGGCGAGGAGGTGGAGCCGGCCGACCTGGAGCGCTCCTTCAGCCAGAAGCCGGTGGGCTGGCGTCTGGCCATCGTGGCCGCGGGTCCCCTGTCCAACATCCTTTTCGCCCTGATCGTCTACTATCTGGTGCTGGTGATCTGGGGGGTGCCCACCTTGAGCACCCTGGTGGGCGGGGTGCAGCCCGGCTCGCCGGCGGCGGCGGTGGACATCCAAAAGGGAGACCGGGTCTTGGCCATCGACCAGAAGCCCATGGAGCACTGGGGCGACATGGTGGAGGCCATCCAGAAAAGCGAGGGCCGGCCCCTGAACCTGCACCTGGAGCGCGGCAGGGAAACCCTGGCCCGCCAGATCAAGCCGGTGGAGGTGGAGGTCGCCGACATCTTCGGCGATTTGCACAAGATCTACCGGGTGGGCATCCAGGCCGGCGGCGAGACCTTCTCCCTGGCGGTGGGGCCCTTGCAGGCCGTGGGCATGGCCTTTGAACGGGCCTACCTGGCCGGCGAGATCATCGCCTTAAGCGTGTACAAGATCGCCACCCGCCAGGTCTCCATGGATAACGTGGGCGGTCCCATCTTGATCGCCCAGGCCGCGGGCGAGGCCGCCCGCCACGGCCTGGCCCCGCTTCTGGATTTGGCCGGCCTGATCTCGGTGAACCTGGCCATCCTCAACCTGCTGCCCATTCCGGCGCTGGACGGCGGGCATCTGTTCTTCTTTTTGATCGAGGCGGTGCGCCGCAAGCCGGTTTCCGTGGTCTGGCGGGAAAAGGCCCAGCAGGTGGGCATGGCGCTCCTGCTGCTGCTCATGGTTTTCATCTTCTACAACGACATCGCCCGCCTGATGGGCGGCACCCAGTAGCCCGCCGTGCTGGTTCTGGCCCTGGATACCGCCACCAAGGCCGGCGGCGCGGCCCTGGCCCAGGACGGCCGGCTTTTGGGCGAGGTGATGCTCTCCACCGACGCCACCCACTCCCGCCGCTTGTTGAAAGCGGTGGAATTCCTCCTGGCCGAGGCGGGCCGCGCTCGGGAAGAGATTACCGGCCTGGCGGTGACCAGGGGGCCGGGCTATTTCACCGGCCTGCGCATCGGCCTGGCCACGGCCCAGGGCCTGGCCCTGGGTCTCGCGGCGCCGGTGGCCGCGGTATCCACCCTGCGCCTCATCGCCATGGCCGCCGCCCGGCCCGGCCTCACCACCTGGGCGACGCTGGACGCCCGGCGCGGCCTGGTCTACGCGGCGCCTTTCCGCCTGAGCGCCGGGGGCCTGGAGCGCCTGGACCAGGACGCGGCCATGAGCCCCCAGCGCCTGCACCGCGAGATAAAAAGCCCCGCGCTTTTGGCCGGCGACGGCGCCCTGGCCTATGCCGAACAATTGGCCGCGCCGGGGCGGGAACTGGCCCCGGAATGGGCCGGCCTGCCCCGCGCCGGGCTTTTGGCCCTGATCGGCCATGAGCGCCTGCAAGCGGGCCGGGGCCTGCGCCCCGAGGAGTTGCGGCCCAGCTATTGCCGGCCCTCCGACGCGGAAATCCGCTTCGGCCTGCCCCTGGACGGCTACCGGCTCTTGGATTGAGCCACAAGCGTTTAGCCCCGCGGTTCTTATGTGGTAGAATAAGCCGGTCTGGAACTAATCATAATCAGGAGGTTGAAATGCCCGGCTTCGGCAAAGTCTGGCTGGCGGTCCTGTTTGCATTGGCCTGCATGATGGCCTCCGGCCCGGCCCTGGCCGGGGAGGCCCCCGGCGCGGCGCCGTCAGTGGCGGTGACCGGCGAGGCGACCTTGCAGTTCGCCCCCGACACGGTGGAACTCACCGTGGCGGTGGTCACCCGGGCGCCCACCGCCGACGAGGCGGCCACGGAAAACGCCTCGGCCATGAGCAGGGTGAGCCAGGCCCTGAAGGAGGCCCTGGGCGACAAGGGGGAGCTGCGCACCGTGGGCTACCGGGTGCAGGCCATCTATGAATACGACCGCCAGGCCAAGCGGAATCGCTTCGTGGCCTTCGAGGCCTCCAACCGGGTGGGGGTGCGCTCCCAGGACGTCAAAGGCGTGGGGTCCCTTTTGGACGCGGCCATCAAGGCGGGAGCCAACAGCATAGACGGCCCCAACTGGTCCCTGGCCAAGCCCGGCCAAGCCCTGATCCAGGCCCAGACCGAGGCCTTCAAGAACGCCCAGGAGCAGGCCCGCAACCTGGCCGCGGCGGCGGGGCTGAAGCTGGGCAAGGTGATCTCCATCCAGGCCGGCCAGGAGCGCCGCTTCAGGGAGCCCATGATGAGTTTCAAGGCCAGCGCCGCGCCGGCCGAATCCACGCCGGTGGAGGCCGGCAGCATCACGGTCAGCGCCTCGGTGAATTGCGTTTTTTCCCTGGAGGCGGATAAGCAGTAGCTTATCGCCTTTGCTTCTCGATCGGTCACAACGGGATAACAGATGGACAAACAAGATATCGCACTCATAGAGAAACTGACCCAGGAAAACCAGGAACTGGCGGCGCTTTGGCGCGAGCATCAGCAGCTCGACGCCCAGCTCGACGCCATGGCCCAGCGCACCTATCTTTCGCCCCAGGACGAGCAAGAGGTCAAAAGGCTGAAAAAGGTGAAGCTGGCCGGCCGCGACCGCATCGAACAAATCCTGGCCGCCTATCGCCAGGAGAATCCCGGGGCCTAGGCTCCGGGGCGCGGAAGCGAGAAAAATGCCACGCCTGGACAAGTTTCCTCTGGCCGCCTCGGGCTGGCCCTATGTCTTAGGCTATTTGTTTTTAGCGCTGGTGGCCAGCGCCCTGGGGGCGTGGTGGCTGGCCGCGCCTTTGTGGCTCCTCACCGGCTTCATCGCCTTCTTTTTCCGGGACCCCGCCAGGGAGGCCTTCGCCCCGGCCGCAGCCGTGCTTTCCCCCGCCGACGGCCGGGTGGTGGCGGTGGAGGAGGTGGAGGCGCCGGACATGCCGGGAGGGCGGGCCACCATGGTCTCGGTGTTCATGAGCATTTTCAACGTGCACGTGAACCGGGCGCCGGCCGACGGACAGGTGCAAAGCGTGGAGCGCAAAAGCGGAGCCTTCGTGAACGCCGCCCGCCGCGACGCCAGCCATTGCAACGAGCGGGTGGAGGTGGTGCTCAAGGATTCCCAGGGCCGCGCGCTGAAGGTGACCCAGGTGGCGGGCCTGGTGGCGCGTAAAATAGAATGTTCCCTGATCCCCGGCGAAATGGTGCGGCGGGGGCAAAGATTTGGTATGATTAGATTTGGCTCTCGGCTGGATGTGCTGCTGCCCTTGGAGGCAAAGGTGGCGGTCAGCCTGGGCCAGAAAGTTAAAGCGGGAATCAGCATCCTGGGAGAACTTGGCTAGGCATGGCGCGACGCCGCAACAAAGCCACACGCAAGAAGAAATTGCGGGAGCGTAGAAAAGCCATCTACCTGCTGCCCAATCTCTTCACCACGGCGAGCCTTTTCATGGGCTTCTACTCCATGGTGGCCACCCTGGAGAGCCGTTTCGTGGAAGCGGCCCTGGCCATTTTGGCCTCGCTGGTGTTCGACGGCTTGGACGGCAAGGTGGCGCGGGCCACCAAGACCACCAGCCGCTTCGGCGTGGAATACGACTCCCTGGCCGATTTGGTGGCCTTCGGGGTGGCGCCGGCGGTTTTGATGTACCGCTGGGCCCTGGAGCCCTTTGACCGCTTCGGCTGGCTGGCCGCGTTCTTGTTCGTGGCCTGCGGAGCCTTGCGCCTGGCCCGTTTCAACGTGCAGGTGGAGGAAGTGGGCACCAAGCATTTCGTGGGGCTTCCCATACCGGCGGCCGCTTCCATGATTTCCACCACGGTGCTCATGGCCAATGAGTTCGGCTATGCGCAGCCGGTGTCCTTCTGGCCCTTGGTGGCCCTGATGTTCCTGCTCAGTTTCCTCATGGTTTCCAACATCCATTATCTTTCCTTCAAGGAATTGGGCTTGGCCAAGCTCAAATCCTTCAATTGGCTGGTGGCCCTCACCCTTTTCTTCGTTTTGGTCGCGGTGCAGCCCCAGGTCATGGGATTCGCCCTTCTGGCTCTGTACGTGCTGCTGGGCCCCTTGGGGGCTCGTATCGTTGCACATAAAAGATCGGAGTCCGAGGAGACCAAACCCGTGGGAGACAGGGTCACTTCGGCCTAGCCGTTCTTTAAAAAAACGCTAAAATTCGAAAGCATTTCCAATCACGAATATCGTGGAGAACAGCCATGTCTGGACGGGTATTAATATTCGACACCACTTTGCGCGACGGCGAGCAATCGCCCGGCGCTTCCATGAACCGCGAGGAAAAACTCCGTTTGGCCCATAAGTTCGCCAGCCTGGGGGTGGACATCATAGAGGTGGGCTTTCCGGCGGCCAGTCCGGGGGATTTCGAGGCGGTGCAAGCCATAGCCCGCGAGGTGCGGGGCCCGGTGATCTGCGGCCTGGCCCGCACCAGGCCGGAGGACATCCGCACCGCCTGGGAGGCCTTGAAGGACGCCGAAAAGGCGCGCATACACGTGTTCATCGCCACCTCGGACATCCATTTGCAGTATAAGCTCCGGATCAGCCGCGAGGAGGTCCTCAAGGAAATCGAGACCGGGGTTTCCCTGGCCAGGAGCCTGTGCGACGACGTGCAGTTTTCCGCCGAGGACGCCAGCCGCAGCGATCCCGACTTTTTGTGCCAGGCGGTGCGGATGGCGTTGAAGCACGGCGCCACCACCATCAACATCCCCGATACGGTGGGCTACGCCCTGCCTCACGAGTTCGAGGCCCTGATCACGAAGATCCGCCAGGACGTGCCCGAGGTGGCAAAGGCGGTGATGAGCGTGCATTGCCACGACGACCTGGGCATGGCGGTGGCCAATTCCCTGGCCGGCATCCGGGCCGGCGCCCGCCAGGCCGAGGTCTGCATGAACGGCATCGGCGAGCGGGCGGGCAACGCGGCCCTGGAGGAGCTGGTCATGGCCCTGGCCACCCGTGAAAAGGAGCTGGGCTTCACCACCGGGCTCAAGCGCAACGAGCTGTATCCCACCAGCCGCCTGGTGTCCATGGTCACCGGCATCCTGGTGCAGCCCAACAAGGCCATCGTGGGGGCCAACGCCTTTGCCCATGAGTCCGGCATTCACGTGGACGGCGTGCTGAAGCAGCCGCTCACCTACGAGATCATGACCCCGGCCGAGGTGGGCCTGGGCCAGAACAACCTGGTCCTGGGCAAGCACTCGGGCAGGGCCGGGCTCAAGTCGCGCTTGAAGGACATGGGCTACGACCTGAATCCCGAGGACTTCGAGCGCCTGTTCATGGCCTTCAAGGCCTTGGCCGACAAGAAAAAAGAGGTCTTCGACGAGGACCTGGAGGCTCTGATCGCCGACGAGATCCTGCGCATACCCCTGCGCTGGAAGCTGGAGTATTTGAACATCGTCTCCGGCACGGTGACGGTGCCCACCGCCACCGTGCGCATCCGCGAGGGCGAAAAGCTCCTCACCGGCTTCGGCTCGGGCAACGGCCCGGTGGACGCGGTCTACAACACCCTGGCCGAGATGACCGGCAGCCAGGCCAAGCTGTTGCGCTTCGGCATCGCCAGCGTCACCGGCGGCGTGGACGCCCAGGGCGAGGTGACCGCCCGCCTGCAGGAGGGCGAATTCATCGCCTTGGGCAAGGGCGCGGATTCGGACATTCTGGTGGCCTCGGCCAAGGCCTATCTGAACGGCCTGAACCGTCTGGAATACCTCAAGGAGCACGCGCCCAAGACAAAAAACGGCATGTGCTCCAGCGCGGGAGGCGGCGACGCGGCCTGACCGGCCACAAAGCCTTGCAATCCCGGCCGACCTTGGCTAAAAAGAGTTGCGGTTGCTCTCCGCCCCTTTTCAAGGGGGCGGAGAACGGCCCATAAAGCCAAGGCACAGCGTTTAGAAAGGAATGAACCAAAATGGCTGCAAGCTGCCGCGTGGCGGTGTGCGGCGCCACCGGCGCCGTGGGTAATCAGATGATCCAGTGCCTGGAAGAGCGCGACTTTCCGGTGAGCGAGATCAGGCTTTTGGCCTCGGAGCGCTCCCGGGGCAGGAGCCTCAAGTTCAAGGGCCAAGAGGTGCCGGTCCAGGTCATTGGCAAGGGATCATTCGAGGGCATGGATATCGCCCTGTTCAGCGCCGGCGGCGGCACCAGCAAACAATGGGCTCCCCAGGCCTGGGCCGAGGGCGCCGTGGTGGTGGACAATTCCTCGGCCTGGCGCATGGACCCCCAGGTGCCCCTGGTGGTGCCCGAATGCAACCCCGAGGACATAGCCCGATACAAGAACAAGGGCATCATCGCCAATCCCAACTGCTCCACCATCCAGATGGTGGTGGTGCTGAAGCCGCTGCATCTGGCGGCCGGGCTCAAGCGGGTGGTGGTGACCACCTTCCAGGCGGTTTCCGGCACCGGCCAGAAGGCCATCTTCGAGCTGCAAAACCAGCTCAAGGCGATTCACGAGGGCAACCAGCCGGAAAACAAGGTCTATCCCCACCAGATCGCGCTGAATCTCTTCCCGCACATCGGGCCTTTCACCGACAACGGCTACACCGAGGAAGAGATGAAAATGGTCAACGAAACCCGCAAGATCCTGCACGAGGACGGGATATTGGTTTCGGCCACCTGTTCGCGGGTCCCGGTGTATTACAGCCATTCCGAGGCGCTCAACCTGGCCTTCGAGCGCAAGTTGACCGCTAAAGAAGCGCGGGATATTCTGGCCAAGGCGCCCCTGGTGAAGGTGGTGGACGAGCCGGCGACGAACCAATACCCCACGCCTCTCATGGCCGCCCATCAGGATTACACCCTGGTGGGGCGCATACGGGAGGACATCAGCCAGGCCAACGGAATCGATCTCTGGCTGGTGGCGGATAACATAAGAAAAGGCGCGGCCACCAACGCGGTGCAAATCGCCGAGATTTTACTGCGCGATTACCTGTAGACGGTTGGCGGTATCCTTTGCTGCGGGTCACGGGCGGCGAGCTGGGCGGACGGCGCTTCAAGGCGCCGCCCGGCAGCGACACCCGGCCCAGCAGCGACAAGGTGCGCGAGGCCCTGTTCGCCATCCTGGCGGCAAGGGTGGAGGCGGCCCGGGCGGCCGATCTCTTCGCCGGGTCCGGGGCCTTGGGCATAGAGGCGCTCTCCAGGGGGGCGGAGCGTTGCCTGTTCGTGGAACGCCGCGGCGCGGTGCTGCGGGTTTTGCGCGAAAACCTGGCAAGCCTGGGGCTCAAGCCCAGGTCCTCGGTGTTGCAGGCCGACGCGGCCGGCCCCGCCCAAAAGCTCCTGGGCCTGGGACCGGTGGATTTGCTGTTGGGCGATCCCCCCTATGACCAGGGCCAGGTGCAAAGGCTCGTGGAGCTGGCCGGCCTGCACGGCTTCCTGACCCCGGGCGGGCTCATGGTCCTGGAGCATTCGCCCCGGGAGAGACCCAGGGAGGCCCACGGCCTGGAGTTAATTGACCATAGAACCTACGGACAAACCGAACTCAGCTTCTTGAGGCGCGAGTCCTGAACCGGAAAGGGTATTGCCAATGAAATCCGCCGTATACCCCGGCTCCTTCGATCCCATCACCAACGGCCACCTCTCCATCATTCGCCGCGGCCTGGAAATTTTCGACGAGGTCATCGTGGCGGTGGCCAAGAATCCCGAAAAGAAGAACCTTTTCCCCCTGGAAGAGCGCCTGGACATCATCCGCCGGGTTACCGAAACCATCCCCGGGGTGCGGGTGGATACCTTCACCGGCCTGTTGGTCGACTATGTCATCTCCCAGAAAACCAATGTTATTTTACGGGGCATCCGGGCCCTGTCCGATTTTGACTACGAGTTTCAGTTGGCGCTCATGAACCGCAAACTGAACCGCAAGGTGCAGTCCATTTTCCTGATGACCGACTACAAATGGCTGTACGTTTCCTCCACCATCATCAAGGAGGCGGCCGCCCTGGGAGGCGACGTCAACGCCTTGGTGCCGGATATAGTGCGGGAGGCGCTGGCCGATAAATTCCCCGCGCTCAAGGCACGCCTCAAGAAGTCAAACCACTGATTTTTCGGAATTATTATTCAGCCGCCGCCGGCGGGGGCAGGGTTTGCCGGTAAATTGCATGGCAAACCGGTAGGTTATTCTTGCCCTCATCGCGGCGGACGAGGCATAATAAAGACTCCCCCAGTAAACAACGCGAATCCCGATAGGGGCGCTAGGGGTGGGGTCTGTCAAAAACGTCCATAATGGGCCGACTGGCCACGGCCAGGGGCGGCTCTTCACCATCCCGGATGAAATTCCCGCCGGCGGCGAACTGTTGCGCGATGACCTGGGCGATCCCCGCCTTTTGATAGAATCGCTGCCGGACGCGGTGGTGCTTTACGATTCCCAAGGCAAGGTGATTTACGTGAACCCGGCGTTCGTGGAGACCTATGGCTGGTCCCGCGCGGAATGCCTGGGGCGGCGCATGGATTTCGTTCCGCCGGAGGAAGAGCAAACCACCCTAAACAACATCGCGCGGACCCTGTCCGGCGAGACCGTGGAATTCGAGACCAGGCGCTTGACCAAGTCCGGGGACCTGAAAGACATCCACATCAAAACCGCTCCCTTCCGGAGCGCGGGCGGCCAGGTCATCGGCAGCTATGTAATCCACCGCGACATCACCGAGCGCAGGAGGACTGAGGCCGCCTTATTGCAGAGCGAAGAGCGCAACCTGAGTTTGCTGGAGGCCTCGCCCGATCCCATATCGGTTTACGACGACCAGGGCAGGGTCACTTACGTGAACCCGGCCTTTGAGCAGACCTTCGGCTGGAGCAAGGAGGAACTGGCCGGCCGGGGAATCGATTTCGTGCCGCCCCACGAGATGGAGCGCACCATGCAGGCGGTAAAGCGGACCCTGGCCGGCGAGAGCGTGCTCCTGGAGACCCAGCGCGTCACCAAGAGCGGCAAGCTGCTGGACATACAGCTCAAGACCGCCATATTCCACGACCGCCAGGGCCGCCTGGCCGGGGATATGGTCATCTACCGCGACGTGAGCCGGCAAAAGCGGGCCGAGCGGGAGCTGAAGCAGCACCGCGACCACCTGGAGGACCTGGTGTCCGAACGCACCCGCGAGTTGCAGGCGGCCAACCGGCGCCTGCGCTTGGAGGTGGAGGAACGCGGACGGGCCGAGGAGGCCTTGCGGGATTCGGAGCGACGGCTGGCGGACATAATAGATTTTTTGCCGGACCCCACCTGGGCCATCGACGGCAAGGGGCGGGTGGTGGCCTGGAACCACGCCCTGGAGGAATTGACCGGGGTGCCGGCGGAGGAAATGCTGGGGCAAGGCGATTACGCCCACGCCATCGCCTTTTACGGCTACCGCCGGCCCATGCTCATAGACCTCCTGCGCAATCCCGACCAGGAAATCGAGAGCAAGTATCTGAGCTTCACCCGGGAGGAGGACTGCCTCACCGCGGTTTCCCACATCCCCAATTTGAGCGCCAAAGGCATTTACCTGTCCGCCAAGGCCGGCCCTTTGTATGACGCCACGGGCAAGCGGGTGGGCGCCATTGAATCCCTGCGCGACATCACGCAAATCAAGAAAGGCGAGGAGGCCTTCCGCGCCTCCGAGCAAAGGTTCCGCGATCTTTTCGATTCCATAAACGATCTGATCTACAGCCAGGATTTGGAGGGCCGTTTCCTTTCCTTGAATCAGGCGGTGGCGCGCGTGTTCGGCTATTCGGTGGAGGAGCTGAAGGGCAAAAAGGCCTCGGAAATGATGCTTCCCCAGCACCGGCAGGGATTCGAGGAAGTGTATCTGGCCCGCATCATGAAAGATGGGCGCTTCGAGGGGGTTTCCCAATATCTGACCAAGCAGGGCAAGGTGCGCTACCTGGAATACCGCTCCACCCTGGTCACGCCGGAAGACGGCGAGCCCTACATCAGCGGGACCGGCCGCGACGTCACCGACCGCGCCCTGGCCGAGCGGGAAATGAAGCATCTGCAGCGCCAGCTGCAGCACGCCCAAAAAATGCAGGCCATCGGCACCCTGGCCGGCGGCGTGGCCCACGATTTCAACAATATCCTGCAGGCCATGAACGGTTACCTGGAGGCCATCGCCAGGGGGGCGGGCCTGGCCGCGAAGGACCAGCGCCGCCTGGACCAGGTAAGCAAATTGATCGAACGGGCCAGCGGCCTGATAAGGCAGTTGCTCACCTTCAGCCGCCGCCTGGAGCCTGAAATGCGCCAGGTGGACCTCAACCATGAGATCAGGCAGGCGGCCGAGATATTGGAACGCACCATCCCCAAGATGATAACCATAGAGACCCGCCTGGCGGCCGACCTCCACCCCGTATCCGGCGACCCCTCCCAGCTGGAGCAGATTCTCTTGAACCTGGGCTCCAACGCCCGCGACGCCATGCCCGAAGGCGGCAAGCTGATTTTCCAAACCGAAAACCTCGTCCTGGACGAGGAGTTCTGTCAGAGAAACCCCGGTCTGCGGCCGGGGCCTCACGTGCTCCTGACGGTGAGCGATTCGGGACACGGCATGACGCCCGAGGTGCTGGAGCAGATCTTCAATCCCTTTTTCACCACCAAGCCGGTGGGACAGGGCACCGGCCTGGGCCTTTCCATGGTTTATGGAATCTGCAAGACCCACGGCGGGCACGTCACTTGCGAAAGCAGGCCGGGGAAAGGGACCGCCTTCGCCATATACCTGCCGGCCGCCCCGGAAGGGCAAAGCCGGGACCGGCCAGCCACGCCGGCCGCCCAAGGCGCGTCCTGCTCGGTGACAGGGGCCACGGTCATGGTGGTGGACGACGAGAAGGATATTTTGGCCACGGTGCGAGAGGGCCTGGAGGATTTCGGCTGCCGGGTGATCACCGCCTCCACCGGCGAAGAGGCCCTGGAGCGCTACCGGGAGCTGGAGGGGCAAGTGGATTTGGTGATCCTGGATATCGGCATGCCGGGCATGGGCGGCGTCGCCTGCCTCAGGGAGCTGAAGCGCCTCGATCCCGACCTGCCGGTGATCATCTCCAGCGGCTATTGCGCGGAGGGGCAAATCCAGGAGCTCATGGACCAGGGCGCCACGGCCTACCTGACCAAGCCCTACATGCTGGCCGGGCTCTTGGCCGAGGTGGATGGCCTGCTGGCCGGCGGTGCGGGGGGAGCTTAGGCCTGGCCCAAATCCTTTTCGCCGAAGACCTGGGCTGAAAAAACCAGGACCTTGGTCTGGGGATCGCGCCAGCAGCCCGGCTCCAGGCCGGCCTTGAGACAGGTCTGGTCGAGGAAGGTGTCCCGGTCCCACCCGTACTCGGTGGCCACCTGGGGGAGCAGCACCCCCCGGCCGCGGGGGCTGAAGATATAGATGCCGTGCTCCCCCACCTGGATTTCGTTAACGTCCTCCACCTCGCGCAGGGGGCTTAAAACGCTTATCTCCAAATCCAATTCGCCAAGCTCGGCCGGGGACACCGGCGGGAAGCGGGGATCGTGGCTGGCCGCGGCCACGGCCATTTCCTCCACGGTGTTCGCCAGCGGCTGATCCGAGAAGAAATTGCCGATGCAGCCCCGCAGGGCCCCCCGGCGATGAATGGTCACGAAAGCGCCCCGCTTGAAGCCAAGGCCCTCCAGGGTTGCATGGTCGCCGCCGGCTTTGCCGCCGGTCACATGGCTTTCTATGGTCTGGCGGGCGATCCGCAAAAGGCGCTTTTTTTCCTCTTGGTTCAAGGGGCGGTCTTGGCTCATGGCTCAGGGCTCCTCTTGCACGGGCGCGGCGGGTCTAGCGCCGGCGCGCCACTGGCGGTAATGCTCCAGAATCAACCCGTGGTCAAAACAAATGGCCTGGGGCAAATCATCCAGGGCAAAGGCTCGCAGCCCGGCGGCGTCGCTGCCGGCCGCTGGCCGGCCCTGGGCGCGGGCCGCGAAAACCGTGGTCTGGGTGTGGAAGCGGGGGTCCCGGCCCGGCCGGGAATAAACCCCCAGGATGGCCACCAGCTCCACCTCCAGGCCGGTCTCCTCCCTGGCCTCCCGCCGGGCCGCGCTTTCCACGCTTTCGCCGTAGTCCACGAAGCCGCCGGGCAGGGCCCAGCCCAGGGGCGGGTTGGCCCGCTCTATGAGCACGATGGGGCCGGGGCCGCCCCGGCCGGTCAGCTCGATGACGATGTCCACGGTGGGCAAGGGATTGCGGTAGCGCGCCACTTGGCCGCCGCAATGGGGACAGACCAGGTGCTCTTTCACGGCGGGCTTCCTAGTTGCCCTTGGCCCGCGCGCCCGGCTCGCGGCGCACCAGGAAATCCTCGCAACGCCCCGTGCAGGCGGGCAGGAGGAGCAGGCAGTAGACCAGATGCTGATGAACGCAGACCGGGCCTTCGCCGGAGGCGGGCACGAAGCCGGGGCAGGAGAGCTTGGTCATGGCTTCCAGGTTTTTCTGGATGACGTGCCGCCGGGCCACTTCGCGGTCCTCGGCGTCGGCCAAACGCTTGATGCGCTCCAAACGGTCCAGGGTCTGGGCGCCGACCTTGCGGCGCTCCTCCAGAAGAGCGCATTTGGCTTCGGCTGATTCCTCGGGGCTTCGCGTGCGCGTGCAGCGGTCACGTACGAAGTATGTGCAAGCTTCTCCGCTCAGCCGCTTCAGGCGGCTCATGCAGCGCCTTTCTGGGGCGAAAGCACGGTTACCGGGTCTCCGGCGCGCACCATCCCCTGGTTGAGCACCTTAACGAAAATTCCCTGGCGGGGCATCACGCAGTCGCCCACCTTTTTGCGTATGGCGCAGCCCTGATGGCATTCCTTGCCGATCTGGGTCACCTCCACCTCCACCGCGCCCAAGGTCATGCGGGTGCCCACGGGCAGGGTGTGCAAGGTCACGCCCTCGGTGGTTATGTTTTCCGCGAAATCACCGGGATTGACCTCCGCGCCTTTGTCGCGCATGGTCTGGATGGATTCCATGGCCAAAAGCGACAGCATGCGGTGCCAGGCCCCCGCGTGGGCGTCGCCCACCAGGCCGGTTTCGGGCCGCAATTCGCCCTCGTCAATAGGCGTTTTGCAATCTCCCTTGTCCTTGCTAATATTTACCGACACGATTTTTGCCTGAGTCATGATGCGCACCCATATGAAAATGTCCGTAGTTACATTGAGCTTAGCTTCCCCGCCTCCCGGCGTCAAGGCCGAGGGCCGGGGCCTGCCCGGTCCGGGACCCGTCCTGGTCGCCTTTAGCGGCGGAGCTGATTCCGTGGCGCTTTTAGGCATGCTGCACGCTCTGGCCCCGGAGCGCGGCTGGCGGCTCTGGGCCGGCCACGTGGACCACGGCCTGCGTTCAGATAGCGCGGCGGATATGGAGTTCGCCTCCGCCCTGGCCGGGGAGCTGGGCGTGCCTTTCTTGTGGCGGCGGGTGCGGGTTAAAGCCCGGGGCCGCTCCCCGGAGGAGGCGGCCAGGGAGGCCCGCCGGGCGGCGCTCATGGACATGGCCCGGGAGGCCGGGGCCGCGGCCATAGCCCTGGCCCACCATGCCGACGATCAGGCCGAGACGCTTCTGGCCCGCCTGCTGCAAGGCACCGGCCCCAGCGGCCTGGCCGGCATGCGCGCCTGGAGCCCGCCCTTTTGGCGGCCGCTGTTGGAATTTAGTCGGGCTGACTTGCGGTCCTGGCTGAAGCGGCAAGGCCTGGCCTGGCGGGAGGACCCCAGCAACCAGGACTTGGGGTTTATGCGCAATCGCTTGCGCCATGAAATCCTGCCCCTGGCCCAGGCCAGGGTCAATCCCCGGGCGGTGGAGGCGCTGGGCCGCCTGGCCGCGCTTTGCGCCGAGGAGGAAGATTATTGGGATGCCTGGTGCGCGGAAGAAAGCCGGCAAAGGGTAAGCGCCGAAGGCTCCTCGCTTTTATTGGCGCTGCCGGAAGCGCGGGCGCTGCCTCCGGCCGGCCTGCGCCGCCTCTTGCGCTGGCTCACCGGCCGGCTCCTGGGCAGGGGGCAGCACCTCCTGGCCAGGCATATCGGGCAATTGGAGGAGCTGGCCGCGGGACCGGCCGGCCGGCGGCTCACCCTGCCGGCGGGGCTGATGGCCTGGCGGGAGGCGGGGGGCTTGCGCCTGGATGTCGGCGAAAGCCCGCCGGAGTTCGCTTTCGCCCTGCAGGGGCCGGGTTGGGTGTGGCTGCCCCATTTGCGCCGCTGGCTGGCGGTGGAGCCCGTCTCCGAACCGCCGGAGCTGAAGGCGCGCGGCCCGGAGGTCTTCATCCCCGCGGCCCGCGTGGCCTGGCCCCTGCTTATCAGGCCGCCGCGTCGGGGCGAGCGCTTCCATCCCCTGGGCGCGCCGGGCTCCAAACGGCTCAGCCGCTTTCTCATGGACCAGAAAGTCTCCCCCTGGTGGCGCAGGCGCACGGTGGTGCTGGCCGACCGCCGGGGAACCTGGTGGGCCGCGCCCTGGTCCCTGGCGGAACGCGCGCGTAAAAAACCCGGAGAAAGCGCATATTTGAGGCTCAGGTTCGTTGACACAAATGAGAGCCCTTCATATACTATTGGTTTTGGTGGAGCTTTTGCCGGCCCTTGGGACCGCCAACCCGGAGAATGTGGAGTAAACTATTGAATCCGTTTTATAAAAACCTGGCCCTCTGGCTGGTGATCAGCCTGCTCATGGTCATGCTGTTCAATTTCTTCAACCGGCCGGGCGGCGGAGCGGAGCAACTTTCCTACTCCGAGTTCCTGGGGCTGGTGGAGAAGGATCAAATAACCAGTGTGGTCATCCAGGGTCAGGATATCCACGGCAACACCTCCAACGGCACGCGCTTCCGCACCTACGCGCCCGATGACCCGCAGCTCATAAAGACCCTGCGCGCCAAGGACATCAAGATAACCGCCAAGCCCGGCGATGATTCGCCCTGGTACATGAGCGTTCTGGTTTCCTGGTTCCCCATGCTGCTTTTGATCGGCGTGTGGATTTTCTTCATGCGCCAGATGCAGATGGGCGGGGGCAAGGCCATGAGCTTCGGCAAGAGCCGGGCCCGGCTCATGACCGAGCCGGGGGGACGGCGCATCACCTTCGAGGACGTGGCCGGGGTGGAAGAGGCCAAGGAGGAACTGGCGGAGATCGTGGAGTTCCTGCGCGATCCCAAAAAGTTCACCCGCCTGGGCGGCCGCATACCCAAGGGCGTGCTCCTGGTGGGCTCGCCGGGCACCGGCAAGACCCTTTTGGCCAGGGCCATCGCCGGCGAGGCCGGGGTTCCCTTCTTCACCATCAGCGGTTCGGACTTCGTGGAGATGTTCGTGGGCGTGGGCGCCAGCCGGGTGCGCGATCTTTTCAACCAGGGCAAGAAAAACGCTCCTTGTATCATTTTCATCGACGAGATCGACGCGGTGGGACGCCACCGGGGCGCGGGCCTGGGCGGCGGCCACGACGAGCGCGAGCAGACCCTCAACCAGCTACTGGTGGAGATGGACGGATTCGAGTCCAACGAAGGCGTCATCCTGATTTCCGCCACCAACCGGCCCGACGTGCTGGACCCGGCGCTTTTGAGGCCCGGCCGCTTCGACCGCCAGGTGGTGGTGCCCCTGCCGGACGTGAGGGGGCGGGAAGCCATCCTGAAGGTGCACACCCGGCGCTCGCCCATGGCGCCCGACGTGGATCTGGCCGTGCTGGCCAGGGGGACGCCGGGCTTCTGCGGCGCGGACCTGGAGAACATGGTCAACGAGGCCGCCCTTTTGGCCGCGCGCAAGGAAAAAGACCGCCTGGACATGGAGGATTTCGAGCAGGCCAAGGACAAGGTGATGATGGGCACCGAGCGCCGCAGCCTGATCCTCTCCGACGAGGAGAAGCGGGTCACCGCCTATCACGAGGCGGGTCACGCCCTGGTGGCCAAGCTCACGCCCGGCACCGACCCGGTGCACAAGGTGACCATCATCCCCCGCGGCCGGGCCCTGGGCCTCACCCAGCAGCTGCCGGTGGACGAACGCCACACCTATCCCCGCTCCTACCTGATCAACAACCTGGCCGTTCTTTTGGGCGGCCGGGCGGCGGAGGAAATGGTTCTGGAGACGGTGACCACCGGCGCGGGCAACGACATCGAGCGCGTCACCGAACTGGCCCGCAAGATGGTCTGCGAATGGGGCATGAGCGACATGGGCCCCCTGGCTTTCGGTAAGCATGACGAACAGATTTTTCTGGGCCGCGAGATTTCCCAGCACCGCGATTACTCCGAGGAGACGGCCCGGGCCATAGACAAGGAGGTCTACCGCCTGGTGAACGAGGCTCATCAAGAAGCCCGCAACATCATCAAGGAGAACGAGGATAAGCTGCACAAGCTGGCCGAGGCCCTCCTGGTGGAGGAAACCCTGGACAGCGAGGCGGTGGACGCCATCGTGACCGGCCGGCCGCGCAAGCCCAAACCGCGGGTGGTGGAGCCCGTGCGCGCGGCCTCCCAGCCGGAGGACGAGCCCGCCGCGCAGAACGAGGAAGAGCCGCCCGGCGAGGCCGGCCCCGCCGACGGAGAGAATCCGCAAGGTGGCTAAGCGGGGCGTCATAGAGATCGCGCCGCGGGCGGCGGGGACTTGGCCGCTGCCCAGGACGAACCTCCCCTGGGGAGAGCGCACCCTGATCATGGGCGTGGTGAACGTCACGCCGGATTCCTTTTCCGACGGCGGGCGCTTCCTGGAGACCGGGGCGGCGGTGGAACAGGGGCTCAAGCTCCTGGCGGAGGGCGCCGACGTCTTGGACATCGGCGGCGAATCCACCCGGCCCGGCTCCGATCCCACCAGCCCCGCCGACGAATTGAAAAGGGTGCTGCCGGTTATCCAGGGCGTCTTGGCCGGGGCCCCGCGGGCGGTGATAAGCATAGACACCTACCGGACCCAGGTGGCCTCCGAGGCAATTAAGGCGGGGGCTCAGGTGATCAACGACGTGACCGCCCTGAGGGGCGATCCCGCCATGGCCGACCTGGCCGCCTCCAGCGGCGTCGGCCTGGTCCTGATGCACATGCGGGGGCAGCCCAAGACCATGCAGGTCAACCCGGAATACGATGACGTGGTGGGCGAGGTGGGCGCCATGCTGGCCGCCCAGGCCCAGGCCGCCCAGGCGGCCGGCGTGGCCCGGGAGCGCATCGTGATCGACCCCGGCATCGGCTTCGGAAAGAACCTGCAACACAATCTGACCCTGCTCCACAACTTGAGCCAGTTGCGCGCCGTGGGCTACCCGGTGCTTTTGGGCGCCAGCCGCAAGGCCATGCTGGGCATGCTCACCGGCGGCAAAGGCAGCGATCAGCGCCTTTGGTCCACCATAGGGGTGCACGTGGCCGGCGCCATGCTGGGAGCGGACATGGTCAGGGTGCACGATGTGGAACCCGTGCGAGACGCCGTTTTGGTGGCCGACGCCGTGCTGCGCGGAGAAAAGGCCTAAATGAACGAGATCCTGGCGCTCTTCACCCAGATGCGCTGGCAGGATGTGGCCGACATCCTCCTGGTCAGCTTCGTCATCTACCAGGTGATCCTCCTGGTGAAGGGCACCAGGGCCATGCAGATGATCCTGGGCCTGGGGGTGGTGGTGGCCACCCTGGTGGTCAGCCAGCTCTTGCAGTTGGAGACCATCAACTGGATCCTGAACTCGTTCCTTTCCTCCATCATCCTGGTGATCATCATCCTGTTTCAATCCGACATCCGCCGCGCCCTTTCCCGCATGGGCCAGGGGCCTTTCTTCGCCGCGGGCGCCGACCCCAGCCCCACCCTGGAGGAGGTGGTGCGCACCGCGGTGTCTTTGGCCTCGCGCATGATGGGCGGCCTCATCGTTCTGGAGCGCAACGTGGGCCTGGCCGATTTCGTGGAGACCGGCACCAAGCTGGACGCCAGGGTGAGCCGGGAGCTCCTGGTGAGCCTGTTCCAGCCGCCGGGCCCCCTGCACGACGGCGCGGTGGTGGTGCGCGGCGAGCGCATCGTGGCGGCCCGCTGCCTGCTGCCGCTTTCCACCAATCCCAACCTGGGCCGCCATTTGGGCACCCGCCACCGGGCCGGCCTGGGGCTCTCGGAGGAATCCGACGCGGTCTGCGTGGTGGTCAGCGAGGAACGGGGCCGGGTGAGCGTGGCGGTGGGCGGCAAGCTCACCCCCGATCTGGACGCGGCGGCCCTGCGCAATTTATTGTTCGAGCTTTTCGAGGTGGGCGAGCACAAACGCGGGCGCTTCTGGCGTTGGAGAAAGGGCGGCAATGCTTAGGCGGCTGGCTCATAATTGGCAGCTCAAGCTTTTGGCCCTGGGCATCGCCCTGGTGATGTGGATTTTCGTGGTGGGGCAGGACAAGGCCGAGCTGACCGTGGAGGTGCCGGTGGAGATCACCGGCATACCCGCCGACGCGGTGGTGGCCGATGACGTGGTGAACAAGGTCTTCGCCCGCATCAGCGGACCGGGCACCCTGGTGCGCCGGGCCGCCTCCGGACGCATGGTCAAGCGCGTCAACCTGGCCGGCATGGGCCTGGGCGAGCACATATTCCAGGTGGTGCCCGAGGACCTGAGCCTGCCCGCCGGCGTGTCGGTGATCCGGGTGAGTCCGGCCCGCTTCATTGTGAGCCTGGCGGCCAAGGTTTCCCGCCAGGTTCCGGTTTCGCTGAAGCTGAAGGGAAAGCCGGCGCCGGGCTACGAGGTGGGGGAAGTCACGCTCACTCCAGCCAAGGTGAACGTTTCCGGCAAGAAGGAAGAAATAGAGATCGTGGATTGGATTTTCACCGAGCCCATCGAGGTGGGCGAGCTGGAGGCCAATGCCACCGTGCAAGCCCGCTTGAACCGGCCGGCGGGGCGCAGCCTGCAGGTGGTGCCCATGTCGGTGGAGGCGGAAATAAAAGTGCGGCCCAAACGGGGAGCGGCCAACTCCGCCAAGGAAAAGACCGGCGAGGCGCCGACGGGTTCCCCGGAAAAGCAAGGACCCTGAACCGAAGGCGGTTCGCAAATGGATATTCAATGAGCAACCAAGAAAAAATATTCGGCACCGACGGCGTGCGCGGCGTGGCCAATATCTATCCCATGACCGTGGAGATGGCCATGGCCATCGGCCAGGGAGTGGCCGCGGTTTTCAAGAACCACGCGCGGCGTCACAAGATAATCATCGGCAAGGATACCAGGATATCGGGCTACATGTTCGAAAACGCCCTGGTGGCGGGCATCCTTTCCATGGGGGTGGACGTGCGCCTGGTGGGGCCGCTGCCCACGCCAGCCATCGCCTTCATCACCCGCAACATGCGGGCCGACGCGGGCATAGTGATCAGCGCCAGCCACAACCCCTACGAGGACAACGGCATCAAGATTTTCAGCCGCACCGGCTACAAGCTGCCCGACGAGGTCGAGGAAGAAGTGGAGGCCTACGCCCTGGCCGCCCTGGGCGGCACCCACGAACTGGACCGGCCCACGGCCCAGGCCATCGGCAAGGCGCAGCGCATCGACGACGCGCCGGGGCGCTACATCGTTTTTCTGAAAAACGCTTTTCCCACCGAGTACACCCTGGACGGCATCCGCCTGGCGCTGGATTGCGCCCACGGCGCCACCTATCGGGTGGCCCCCTCGGTGTTCCGTGAACTGGGCGCCGAACTGACCCTCATGGGCGTGGACCCGGACGGCACCAACATAAACCACGGGGTGGGGGCCCTGCACCCGGAGAACCTGCAGGAGGCTATCAAGGCGGGCAAGGCCGACATCGGCCTGGCTTTCGACGGCGACGGCGACCGGCTCATCATGGTGGATGAAGAGGGCCAGATCGTGGACGGCGACGCCATCATGGCCATCTGCGCCGACGACATGATCAGCCGGGGGGGGCTGCGCCAGGCCACGGTGGTGGCCACGGTGATGTCCAATCTGGGGTTGGAGATCGCCCTGCGCGAACGCGGCATTCGCATGCTGCGCACCAAGGTGGGCGACCGCTACGTGGTGGAGGCCATGGCCGCCGGCGGTTTCAGCCTGGGCGGCGAGCAGAGCGGGCACCTGGTTTTTCTGGATCACAACACCACCGGCGACGGCATCCTGAGCGCGCTCATGGTGCTAAGGGTCATGGTGGCCACGGGCAAGCCGCTCTGCGAGCTGCGCCAGATCATGCGGCCCATCCCGCAGACTTTAGTGAATCTCAAGGTGGCGCAGAAAAAAGCCCTGGCCGATTCCCCCCGGCTGAGCAAGGCCATGCGCCGGCAGGAGGAACGCCTGGGCGAGCGCGGCCGCATACTGGTGCGCTATTCGGGCACCGAGCCTCTGCTGCGCATCATGGTGGAGGCCGAGGACGAGGCGCTGATGAGCCAGGCTGCGCAGGCGCTCGAGGAAGCGGCCATAGCGGATTTGGGCCAGGGATAGGGAAATAAACCATGCTGCTTGCCATTGACGTGGGCAACACCCACACCGTGATGGGAGTGTTCAACGAGGAGCGTTTGGTGGCCCATTGGCGCATCCGCACCGAGCGCGAGCGCACCAGCGACGAGCTGGGCGTTTTGTTCAGCAATCTTTTCGCCACCAGCCCGGTGGCCATGGGCAGCATCGAGGGCGCCATCATCGCCAGCGTGGTGCCGCCCCTGAACAACACGGTGGACGAGCTGTGCCGGCGCTATTTCGGGCTCACCCCCTTGTTCGTGGGGCCGGGCATCAAGACCGGCATGCCCATTCTCTATGACAACCCCAAGGAAGTGGGCGCCGACCGCATCGTGAACGCGGTGGCCGCCCACGAGCGCTGCAAGTCCGACCTCATCGTGGTGGACTTCGGCACCGCCACCACCTTCGACTGCATCTCGGCCAGGGGCGAATACCTGGGCGGGGCCATCGCGCCGGGGGTCATGATCTCCTGCGAGGCCTTGTTCCAGCGGGCCAGCAAGCTGCCCAGGGTGGAGATATTCAAGCAGCCGCGCCTGGTGGTGGCCAAGGACACCATCAGCGCCATGAACGCGGGCATAATCTACGGCTACGCCGGCATGGTGGACGGCGTGGTGGAGGCGGTGAACGCCGAGCGCGGCGTGAAATGCCGGGTCATCGCCACCGGCGGCCTGGCCAAAGTGATAGCGCCGCAATCCCACACCATTCACGAGGTGGACGAGCTGCTGACTCTCCTGGGCCTGCGAATCCTTTTCCTGCGCAACCAATGAGCCACTCCGTGCCGACCAGCCCCGCCAGCCCCCCCTTGTGGCCGGAGGCTGGTCAGCCCCTGGCCGTGGCCGCCCCGGCCGGGGCGGTGGACCAGGGCACCCTGCGGGCCGGGCTGGCGGCCTTGGCCGAACTGGCCCCGGAGGCTCCCATCAGGGTGGACCAGCTGGTCCTGGACCGCCGCGGCTATCTGGCCGGCGAGGACGCGGCCCGCGCCTCGCATCTGGCCGAACTCATGACCCAGCCCGGCCTGGGCGGGGTGATCTGCGCCCGGGGCGGCTTCGGAGCCAGCCGGCTGCTGCCGCTGTTGGACCTCCAGGCCATGGTCCGCGGGCGGCGCCTGCTCATGGGCTTTTCCGATCTCACCGCGCTCCTTAACGCTCTGGCGGCCCAGGGGCTGGTGACCCTGCACGGGCCCATGGTGGCCCAACTGCCCCGCTTGGATGCGGCCAGCCGCCAGGCTTTAAGCCTGCTTCTCGCCGGCCGCCCGCCGTGGCCGCTCACCCTTGAGGGGCGGCCCCTGGCCCAGGGCCGGGCCGAGGGAGTCCTGTGGGGCGGCAACCTGACCATGATCTGCCACTTGCTGGGCACGCCCTGGCTGCCGCCCTTGCGGGGGGCGCTGCTTTTTCTGGAGGAGGTTCACGAGCCGGCCTATCGCCTGGACCGGCTGCTGACCCAGCTGGAACTGGCCGGGGTGTTCGCCCAGGTGGCCGGGGTGGCCCTGGGCGCGCTGTCCAATCAGGACCAGGAGCCTCCCGATCTGATCCAGGTGGTGGCCCGGCGTCTGGGCGGCCTGGGGGTGCCGGTGTTGACCGGCCTGCCTTTTGGCCACGGCGCGAGCAACCTGCCGCTGCCCGTGGGGGCCTGGGCCCAGATGGACGCCGGCGCGGGCTGGCTGCGGGTGGGAGTGAACCTTGCCTGAGAGAGCGGCGGAGCTGGCCCGCGCCCTGCGCCGGGGCGTGGAACAAGGCGTGGCCCCGGCCATGAGCCTGTGCCTGTGGCGCGACGGCGCGCCGCTTGTGGAGTTGGCCGCCGGCGCGGCCCATAGGGACACCGTGTTCGACCTGGCCTCCCTGACCAAGCCCCTGGCCACGGCGACCCTGGCCGTGGACCTGGCCTCCCGGGAAAAGCTGCCCTGGCGGACCACCCTGGGGCAGGCCTGGGGGCCGGCGGTGCCGGAGGACAAGGCGGACATCACCGTCAGCCAGTTGCTCTGCCACGCGGCGGGCTTTCCCGCCTACCGGCCCTATTTCACGGCTCTGGAGCGGCAAGCGCCGCCCGGCCGCCGGGGCTTTCTCAAGGCCATGCTGCTCAACGAGCCTTTGGAAAACGCGCCCGGAACGGCGGCGGTTTACAGCGATTTGGGATTTCTGCTTCTGGGGCTTCTCCTGGAAGACCACGCCGGCTGGCGGCTGGAAAAGGCGGTGAGCCGGGCGCATGCCAAACTGGTGGACGATCCGCCGCGCTATCTGCCGCTGAACGGCGGGGAGGTCTGGCCCCTGGAGCGCATCGCCCCCTGCGGGCCCTTGCCGGGCCGGCCCCTGATTCACGGCCAGGTGGAAGACGAGAACGCCTTCGCCCTGGGCGGGGTGGCGGGCCACGCCGGGCTTTTCGGCAGCGCCCGCCAGGCGGCCGCCCTGATGGACGCCCTGGCGCGCGCGGCCAAGGGGGACGGGCCCTGGCGGCCCGAGCTGGCCGCCAGGCTTTTCCGGCGCGACGCCGCCACCCCCGGCTCCACGCGCACCCCCGGCTTCGACACCCCCGGCGGCGAGCTGAGCGCGGCCGGCCAAAATCCGCCGGCGGGCGCCGTGGGCCATTTGGGCTTCACCGGCGTCAGCCTCTGGTGGCAGCCGGCCGGCAACCGGGGGGCGGCGCTCTTGACCAACCGGGTGGCCCTGGGCCGCGACAACGACAAGATCAAGGCCTTTCGCCACGAGATGTACAATCTGATCTGGCCGCTTTTGGGCCTCTAGCGGGATATGGGCATGGATCTGGACCCCCAATTGAACATCGCCCCGCGGGAAGTGAAAAGCGTCCACCTCATGGGCATCGGCGGGGTGGCCATGGGCGCCCTGGCCGGCGCGCTGAAGCGGCGCGGCCTTTTGGTGCGCGGCTCGGACAACCCGCTGTATCCGCCCATGAGCACCTTCCTGGCGGAGCAGAACATACCCGTGGCCGGCGGCTATGACCCGGCCAATCTGAGCCCGCCGCCCGACCTGGTCGTCGTGGGCAACGTGATCCGCCGCGACAACCCGGAGGTGGCCGCCCTGAGCCGGGCCCGGCTGCCTTATCTGTCGCTGCCCCAGGCCCTGGCCGAATTTTTCATCAAGGGACGCACCTCCATCGTGGTGGCCGGCACCCACGGCAAGACCACCACCACCGCCCTGATCGCCAGCGGCCTTCTGAACGCCGGCACGGACCCCGGCTTTTTGGTGGGCGGCATCATGAACCAGGGCGGCCAGAATTTCCGCGAGGGCCGGGGCGAGCATTTCGTGGTGGAGGGCGACGAATACGACACGGCCTTTTTCGACAAGCGGCCCAAGTTCGTGCACTACCTCCCTGACATCGCGCTGCTCACCAGCGTGGAGTTCGACCACGCGGACATATACGCCGACCTGGACGCGGTGCGCCGGGCCTTTGACATGCTGGTCGGGCAGATGCCCGCCCGAGGCGTGATCATCGCCTGGGGCGACAGCGCCGAAGTGCGCCGGCGCGTGCGGGAGGCCCCCTGCCCGGTGTGGTTCTACGGCAAGGGGGACGGCTGCCAATGGCGGCTGGCCTCGGCGGAGCCGGCCAAAGACGGCGGGGCCTCCCTGCGGGTGCGGACGCCGGCCGGGGAGGAACTGCGCTTCTACTCGCCCTTGGCCGGAGAGCACAACGCCCTGAACACCACCGCCTGCCTGGCGGCGCTGTGTGCGGCTGGCTTGGACGCCGCCCAGGCCGCCGAGGTGCAGGCGGGCTTCGGCGGGGTCAAGCGCCGCCAGGAGGTGCGCGGCGCGGCAGGCGGCGTGGTGGTGGTGGACGATTTCGCCCATCACCCCACGGCGGTGCGCGAGACTTTAGCGGCGGTGGCCCGCTTCGGGGTGCGCGGCTGGCGGCCGGGCGGCGGCCGCTTGATCGCGGCCTTCGAGCCGCGCACCAACACCAGCAAGCGCGGCTTTTTCCAGGAGGACTACGCCGGCGCTTTCGACGCCGCCGATATGGTGTTCCTGCGCGAACCGCCGGGCGTGGACGAGGTGCCGGAGGAAGACCGCTTTTCCTCGGCCCGCCTGGCCCAGGCCCTGAATGGGCGCGGCGTCCAGGCCCAAGCCTGCTCCGACAGCGACGCCCTGCTGGCCGCGCTCCTGGCCGGGCTGCGCCCCGGCGATCTGTGCCTCATAATGAGCAACGGCGGCTTCGACAACCTGCACCAGAGATTGCTGGAGGGCCTGGCTACCCGCTAGGCTGCCCCCTCCTTGCCAAGCCCGGCTTCAGTGCCTAACTTTAAGAAAAAGGAAGGAGGGGGACTATGGCCACCTCGCTGAAAGATAAAAACACCATCACCCTGAAGGGGTTGGTTGAGCTTTTCGGGTTTCCCACCCTGCCCGAGCTGATCATAGACGGGATCAACCTGGACGAGACCCTTTACCGCAAGCTTTTGGTGCGCCTGGCGGCGCGCTATTTCGAGACGGCGCAGCTTTCCCTGTCCCTGGCCGGCGAGGATGAATTCCTGGTGGAGCCGGCCCAGGGCGGCGAGTGGGAAGACGCCGCCTATTGGCTGGGCAATCTCATCAACCAGGCGGCGGGCCAGGTGAAGGTGAACGCGCCCGGCGACCTTCTGCGCCGTGGCCGGGAAGGCCGCGAGCCCTATGTTGATTTGGCCTCGGCCGTGCTGGGCAACCTGGGGAGCCTCGCCCAGGCGCCGCAGGCCTTCGGCTTCGGTTCGCCGGCCGAGGCCCTGCGCAAGGCCGCGGAAAACGCCCTGGAAGTGAAAAAGGTGCGGGAACTGGTTAATCAGGAGGCCGCCGGCTGGTAGGCGGGTGCCGGATGCCCCCTGACCCCGGTCCCCCAGGAGCCGGGGTTATTTTTTTGACATCGCCGCTCCAGGCTGCCAGAATTTCCCAACGGCCGCTCAACAGGCGAGGAAGCGATGGCTCTTTTGCACAAGCACTATCTGGAACTGGAGCCGCCCAGTCTGAAGGATAATACCGCCGATATCGATCGGCTGGCCAAGGCCCTGCGCCGGGTTACGGGAACCTGGCCTGTGGCCCCGGTGGGCCGCGCCGGCCGCTTCGCCAGGACCATGCGCCAGGCCGGCTACCGGGTCACCGCCACCCTGGCCCAAGGCGTGCTGGTGGAGGTGGAGCCCGGCGACGCCGGCGCCCGGCCGCCGGAGGAATCCTGGGCCGGGCGCGCCGCCGAGGCGCCGGACTCCCTGTGGGGCGCGGAGGGCCTGGGCGTGGCCCTGGACATCGGCTCCACCCATTTGCAAGCCGGCCTGCATGATCTGGCCACGGGCGATGAACTGGCCAAGGGCACCTGTCTGAACCCCCAGGCCGAGTACGGCGCGGACATCCTCTCCCGCATCTGGGCGGCCGCCAAGCCCCAGGACATGCAGCGCCTGCACCGGATGCTGGTGAAGGCCGCGGCCGATTTGGTGGAAGAGATGTGCGGCCGGGCCGGCCGCGGTGCTTCCCAGGTAGTAGGCCTGGTGGCCGCGGGCAACACCACCATGACCCATTTCTTCCTCGACCTGGACGTGCAATCCATCCCGCGGGAGCCCTATATCCCGGTGGTCAACCGGCCCGCGCCGTTCTATACCGTTGATTTGGGTTTGCCCCTGGCCCCCCAGGCGGTGGGCTGGTGTCTGCCCAACGTGGGCTCTTATTTCGGCGGCGATCTGGTGGCGGGCATCGTGGCCGCCGGCATGCACCAGCGCGAGAAAACCGCCATCCTGGTGGACGTGGGCACCAACGCCGAGGTGGTGGTGGGCAACCGGGATTGGCTTTTGGCCTGCGCCGGCGCGGCCGGCCCGGCCCTGGAGAGCGGGGTGGCCAAGATGGGCGTCCTGGCCCAGCCGGGAGCCATCGAGGGCGTCCGCATCGACCCCCAGAGCCTGGAGCCGGAACTGAAGATCATTCCCCAAGCCGACGGCGGCGCGGCTCGCCCCAAGGGATTGTGCGGCTCCGGGCTTTTGCAGCTCTTGGCCCAGCTATATCTCACCAGGGTCATGGACATGCGCGGCAAGTTCCTGGTGGAGGACCATCCCCGCATAGTGCGCACCGACGAGGGCCTGGGCTACGTGGTGGCGCCGGCCGGGGAAAGCGCCGACGGGCGGGCCATCGTGGTGGACGAGGTGGAGATAGACATCCTCTTGCGCTCCAAGGCCGCCATGTACACCATCCTGCGCACCGTGCTTTTGGAGGTGGGGCTGGAGTTCGAGGACCTGGACGCCTTCTACGTGGCCGGGGCTTTCGGCAACGTAATAGACCCCGCTACCGCCATCACCCTGGGCATGCTGCCCGACCTGCCCCGGGAGCGTTACGTGCCCCTGGGCAACTCCTCCCTGGCCGGCTGCCGCCGCCTGCTCCTGGAGCCGGAGACCCGGCCCCAGGTGGAGGCTGTGGCCGACAAGCTCACTTACCTGGAGCTGAACGTGAACCAGGCGCTGATGAACCGCTTTTCCGCCGCGCGCTTCATCCCCCACACCGATCATGGGCGCTTCCCCAGCGTGCCGGTGTTCCATGGCTGAGCACCGGCAAGCACCCGAACTGAAGGCCAGGGCCCAGGAGCTTTTGGACCGCAAGCTGGACCGGGTGCGCCTGGTGAGCGACACCAGCCAGTTCATGGAGCTGATGCTGGGCGATGTCCTGGAGCTGGAGGGGCGGCGCTATCTCATCAAGGGCGTGACCTACGAGGGGCGCTTCGGCCTGGACGAGGAGCCCAAGCATTGGGTCAAGCGGGCGGTGGAATGGGAGACCGGCGAGCCCAAGATCATCAAGCTGGTTTTCTACGAGGAGTTCGACCTGCCGGTGGGCAAGCTCTATGTGCGCTGCTACCGCTCGCCGGCCAAGGAGGCCCGCATCCTGGATTTGGTCAAGGACCATCCCCATTTCATGCACGGCCAGTGCCTCAAGGACGTCAAGGGCAACCTGGTGCGGGTGCTGGATCTGGTGCGGGGGGGGCCCTTCGAGCGCAACCTGGCCAAGCTGGGCGGCGACCACCGGGAATACTATAGCCGGCACCTGCGCGGGGTGTTGGACCGCCTTTTGCCCGCGGTGGAGGGCATCGGTTTCCTGCATAAAAACGGCCAGCGCCACGGCGACATCCGGCGCGACCATCTTTTCGACTGCGCCGACAGCGGGCTCATGCGCTGGATCGACTTCGACTACAATTTCGAGTTCCGCGAGAACCCCTACGGCCTGGACCTTTTCGGGCTGGGCAACGTGCTTTGCTACGCCGTGGGCAAGGGCATACCGACCTTGCAGGAGGTGCAGCGCCAGCAGCCGGAGGTCTTGCAAAAGCTGGACACCGGCGATCTTTCCCTGATCATTCCCAACCGGGTCTTCAATCTGAAAAAGATATATCCCCATCTGCCCGAGGAGCTGAACCGGGTGCTCATGCATTTCGCGGCTTCCTCCAACGTGTTTTACGAGCGGGTGGAGGAATTGTTGGCGGATCTCAAGCCGGCCATGGCGGCCCTGCCCCGGCCGGAGGAGGATGCGGCATGATACTGTGGAACCGTGTGCTGGTGGGCGTGGACGGCAGCGACCACGGACTCAACGCGGTGCGCTACCTGGCCGCGGTGCTGGGCGGCTCCAGCAACTGCAAGGTGCGGCTCATGGCCGTGCACCTGCCCTCTCCCCAGGACGACCCCAGCCGGGCCGAGGAGATCAAGGCCAGGGACGTGGAGGCGCGCATCGCGCTGGAGGAGTGCCTGCTGGAGGCCCACCGCATTCTGGTGGAGGCCCGTCTGGCGGCGGAGAACGTGACCTCGGAATTGGTGGAGGCCGACGGCAGCCGCGGCGTGGGCGAGGTCATCATGGAAATGCAGCGCCAAGGCGGCTACGGCACCGTGGTGGTGGGCCGCCGGGGGCTGAGCAAGGCCGAGGAGTTTCTTTTCGGCAGCGTGTCCAATACCGTGGTGCGCCAGGCCACCGATTGCTGCGTGTGGGTGGTGGCTTAGCCCGCCTATTTCACGAAGGCCGGGGCGTCCGGCTGCGCCAGGGACCGGCACACTGCGTTGCTGGCTGCGCTCGGGCCTCGACGTAGCTTAAGCTACGCCTGCGGCCCTCGCTTGCCAGACGCCTTGATTGCCGGCCCCTGGCGGTGCCGGTCCGGGTCGCAAATGGCGATCGTTGCCTAGGAGGCTCGTTCTTAAATCAGCCCGCCATGCTCGACAAATCCGCTGACGACTGCCCGACCTTCATGAAATAGGCGGGCCAGCCCGGCGGCTCATCGCTTATAGCCCATCTGGCGCAGGCGATAGGCCGCGGCCGCGGCTTCCTGGCTTTTGGGAGCCTGGTTGACCAAGCGCCGGTAATAGGAGGCGGCCGTCCTGCGCTGGCCGCTTTGCTCGTAGCTGGCCGCCAGCAGCAATTGATTGCGCGGCTGATCGGGCAGGAGCTTGTCGGCCCGGCCCAGGTAGTCCTTGGCTTTATTGAAATCCTTCATCTTGTAGTGGATGGCCCCGGCCACGAAATTGGGCAGGTAGACCCCCGGGCTGGCTTCAGCGCCCTCGGCCGAGGCGCGCATGGCCTGGTCGTAGTTCTTCATCTGGTATTGGGCCAGGGCCAGCTTGGTGGCGAACAGCCCGTCCCCGCCGTAGAGATCGGCCGCCCGGCGGTATTCCTTGGCCGCGGCCGCGTAGTTCTTTTTCTTGGCCAGGGCGTCCCCCTTGGCCTCGGCCTCGTAGGCCGGCCGGCGCTGTTTTTGCGCGGCCAGGGCCTTTTGGAAGCCGGCGGTTTGCAAGGGCTGGCCGGCGATGGCGCGCGAGGTCGCCGCCACCCGGTCGCGGGCGGTTTGCACGCGCTCATCGGTCAGGGGGTGGCTGGAGAGCATGGCCGCGATAAAGCCGGGCTCGCTTTTATGGAGCCGCTGGAACATCTCGAAGGTCTTGACTTGCCCCACCGGGTTGTAGCCGGCGTTGACCATGTATTCATAGCCCAGCTGGTCGGCCTGGCGCTCCTGATCGCGCGAATAGCTGAGCATGAGCAGGCTCCCCGCCACGCCGGCGGCCATGGCGCCCACCTCCTTGTAATCGCTGTTGGAGAGGGCCAGCCCCGCCCCGGCCACGGCCATGGAGACGAAAACGCCGCGGGTGTACTGGGCCACGGAATGACGCGCGGTGACGTGGCCTATTTCATGGGCCAGCACCGAGGCCATTTCGTCCTCGCTCCGCATGTTGGCGATGAGCCCCCTGGTGAGCGATATCTTGCCGCCCGGCAGGGCGAAGGCGTTCACCTGGTCCGAATTGACCACGTTGAACTCCCAGGGAATATCGGGACGGTGGCTCACCCTGGCCAGTTTGTGCCCCACCCGGCTGACGTAGTTTTGCAGGCCCTGGTCGTGGGGCACCAGGCCGTTGTTGATCTGGGTGGTTTGGGGATAATAGCGCGCGCCCATGGCCAGCTCTTGCGGCTCGCTCATGAGTACGATTTCCTGCTGGCCGGTGACCGGGTTCACCGCGCAGCCGGCCAGCAAACCCAGACACAGTAGAATAATCAATCCAACGAGCTTGTTTTTCATCGGTTCGGGCAATTTCATGACGGCAACGTCCCTCGTTACGGCCGGGGGCCGGCGTCTTGGCCGGGGGGGTGAGGGCCGGTTTCCCCGGCTCGACTATAGCTTGTCTGCAACGCTTTTCATCTTGCCGGCGGCGGTGGCTTGCTTGTCGCGCCGGTCGTCAATGTTTATCAGGGTCATGACCCGCTGGGCGCCTTGCATGAAAGGCGCCTCATGGCATTTTTGGATCACCGCCAAAAGCTCAGGCAGGGGGCCCTCCAGGACCGTGCCCATGGGAGTGAGGGTGTGTTTCACTCCGCTGGCTTGCAATACCTTGTGCACCTGGGCCACATAGGGCGAGAGGCTGGTGCCGGCGGTGCCCAGGGGCACCACGGAAAATTGTATTATGGCCATGCTTTCTCTCCCCGGCCTCAAGGCGCGCTGGAAGGTTCCTGATCGGGGCTCTTCTTCGGCGGGCCTTGGCGCAGGCGTTTCAGTTCCTCGGCTTTTTCCAGCTTGCGTTGCAATAAGATTACGTCAGGGTGTTCATCGCTGTAAAGGACGCGGAGCCGTTCCAGCTCTTGGCGGATCAGGTCGGGGTCCAGGGAGGAGGCTTGGCCGGCCCAGACCAGGGAGGTCGCGGCGAAAAACGCGGCCGGCAACAGCATGCAAAGCAACCACTTGCCCATCAACCCCTCCTTGAAAGGCGCTTGTGATCCCGCTTCCAAATGGGTTTACCATAAAAAACCGCTCCCGCAAGGCGGCTGCCCGTCCCCTCGGGGGCGCGCGTGGCGGCCGCCGGATTTTATGGGGTGCCCTTTGGGGACCGTCGAGTTATTGTTAAAATATAACAAATAATTGTGCCCAAGGATATTAAAGGCCAG
Source organism: Desulfocarbo indianensis (assembly GCA_001184205.1). Taxonomy (GTDB): domain Bacteria; phylum Desulfobacterota; class Desulfarculia; order Desulfarculales; family Desulfarculaceae; genus Desulfocarbo; species Desulfocarbo indianensis. Next base: position 3,925 of record LBMP01000009.1, on the reverse strand, counting down.
TCCTGGTCGCCTTGTTGTAAGCGCCCTGGCGCTGGGGTATAGTGACTACAGGGGGGCAGGCAGCTAAGGCAAGGCTGCGTTTGCCCTTTTTCCAACAAAGAGATGGCGGACATGCAACCGTTTGACTACGCATCGCTTGATGATGAGCGCCTGGCCGACCTCCTGTTCATGGCGGAGGATAGGCTGGAGTTGGCCGCGGCCCTGGAAATGGCCCGGCGGGACAGCATGCAGCCCCTTTTGGCGCAGGTGGCCAGCGACAAGCAATCCTGGCTGGCCGAACTGCCCGAATGGTGGGCCGTGGTGCATGCCACCTATCTATTGGGTTACCGCGGCGGGGAAGAGGTGGTTTTGCCCCTGTTAAGCGCCCTGCGCTGGGCCGACGCCTTTGACTGCGACTGGGTGACCGAATTGCTGCCGGCCATCATGGGCAAGGTGGGGCCGGCCATGATCCCCGGCCTGACCGCCGTGGCCCGCGACGTGGCGGCCGGCTGGTCGGCGCGGGACCTGGCCTTGAAGGGCCTGGCCGCGGTGAGCCTTTCCCATGCCGAATCCACCGAGCACGTGTTCCGCATCATCGGCGAACGCTTCATGGACGAGAGCGAGGAACGGCTGCTGCGCCAGCTCGCCGGTCAGATTCTCCTGGATTTCCGCCGCGAAAACTACCGCATGGCGCTGATAAAGTTCGCCCGCGAGGATATGGGCTTCGGCGATCTGGAAGGCTGGTACTCCATGGGTTTCGACCCGGAGGAGGTGGATTGGGCCTTTCACAGCCCCCAGCCCGAGATATGGCATTATCAGGAAGACTGGATGCGCTTTTATGATCCGGGCGAGGTGCAGCGCCGGCAGAAGCGCTGGGCCAGGGAACGCCTGGGCCCCGGCCGCGCCGCGCGCAACGCCCGCCCGGCTCCCGGCGGCGGCGGCCAGTTGGTGCATCTGAGGCCCAACGGCAAAAAGCCCGAAACCCCGGCGGCGGACCCGGAAGGCGAATAAGCCCCGGCCGGTCGCCCGCATGAGGGCCCTCCCCTGGCGGCCATCAAGCAAACAGGGCCGCTAGCCTTGGGAGGCCGGCGGGCTGTTGCCTATCCAGGCTCCCCTTGAGGCCGTTGATCAGAAAAAGCCCATCGCCTTGGGAGGCCGGCGGGCGTTATCGCCGCCGGACCCCCGCGAGGACGTTGATCCCCCAAGCCGTCCGCCGGCTTCAGGGCGTTGCGCGCTCCCCTGAGCCCAGGCCGGGCCGCCGCGGGGCGCGCCCCCCAAACTCCCCCTTGGTTCCATCTCGCCCGCCATGTTAAGCTGATGCTGCCCGGTTAATAATTCTGGCCTGTTGGGAGAGATTGACCATGAACCGCAAACCATTCGCCAGGGCCGGCCGGCTGGGGGGAGCCCTGTTGGCTCTTGTGGCCCTGGCCCTGACGCCGGCTTGCGCCTGGCTGTCGCCCGGCGGGGTGGGCAAGCAGACCGCGCTGAGCGGTTACCAGCATTTCAATCTGGCCATGTCCTACCGCGCCGAGGGCCAACTGAGCCAGGCGGCGGCCGAACTGGAAAAGGCCCTGGCGGAGGATCAATATAATTACTCGGCCTGGTATCAACTGGGCTTGGCCTATCGCGACCTGGGCCAGACCGACCAGGCGCGCCAGACCTGGGAGAGGGGCATCGTGCTGGCCCGCAAGGGGCCGGTGCGCATGGATTATGACCGCGACCGCGCCATAGCGGAGATGACCGCCGCCCTGGCCGGTTTGGAGGGGCGGCCCGCCGGCAAGCCGCGAGGGGCCTCCGCCAAGGCCGGGGGCAAAGCCTACGCCAAGGGCGGGGCCGTTACCGGGCCCTACGCCGTGCTGTATTCCTCCAACTTGGAAATGCGCCACGCCCAGGCCGACAAGGCCAAGCTGGCCAAGCTGGGCTACCCGGCCATGGTCAAGACCCACAATTTAAGCGGCAAGGTCTGGCACCGGGTCTGGGTGGGGTGCTGCACCGGCTACAGCCGGGCCAAGGCCCTCCTGGCCGGCCTCAGGAAAAGAGGCGTGGGCCGCGACCTGGTGGTCATGCGGGTGGACAGGTAAAAGCCGGGGCGCGTTCCGCCCTTTGGCCGGGCCAAAGCCCCCAAAGCGTGGTATCGTTGGCCATATAAGGCAACCAGGGACCGGCCATGCGCAAGTGCACGGGCAACAATACGGAAGCTTGGGGATTCGACGCCATTTTCGACGTCAGATGCCCTCATTGCGGACGCCTGGTCGAGTTTTTCAAGGATGAAATCAGAAGGACCTGCCCCTCTTGCCGCCAGCCGGTCTTCAACGACCGCAAGGACTTCGGCTGCGAGCAGTGGTGTTCGTCCTCGTCATCCCATATGAGGAATTTCTGCCCTAAATTCAGAAAGTCCAAGTCGCGGTTCTGGGGTCATAAAATCTGACGCCGCCGAGAGGGGCCGTGCCACGGGCGGGAAGCTCCCGGAGGCGGCCGCTGGCCGGCGGCCTGGCGGGGATTGGGAACAACCTCCGCGTTTTTCCGGCCGGTTTGACATTCCCCGCGGCGGATGGTATCGTAGCCATGCTAAAGTTCAACAAATACGGTATGTTGTGCTGGTCGGCCCGCCAGGGGAAACAGGGGCGGGCAGGCCGTGGCCTAAAAAGAAGCGGCTTTGGGATAATGTCGTTTAAGCCCGGGAGTCTGTCAGGGTGAGCTATCTGGTCCTCGCCCGCAAGCACCGGCCCGCCAACCTGACGGAGGTGGTGGGTCAAGAGCACGTCACCAAGACCCTGGCCGGGGCCCTGGCCAGCGGGCGCCTGGCCCATGCCTTTTGCTTCACCGGTCCCCGCGGGGTGGGCAAGACCTCGGTGGCCCGCATCCTGGCCAAGGCGCTGAACTGCGAAAGCGGCCCCACCGCCGAGCCCTGCGGCCAGTGCCACCAGTGCCGGGAGATAGACGAGGGCCGGGCGGTGGACGTGCAGGAGATCGACGCCGCCTCCAACTCGCGGGTGGAGGACGTGCGCGAACTCAGGGAGGTGATCCGCTACCGCCCCCAGGCGGCGCGCTACCGGATAACCATCCTGGACGAGGTGCACATGCTCTCCAAGGCGGCCTTCAACGCCCTGTTGAAGACCCTGGAGGAGCCGCCCGAGCACGCGGTTTTCATCCTGGCCACCACCGACGTGCACAAGGTGCCGCTCACCATCCTTTCCCGTTGCCAGCGCTATGATTTTCGCCGCCTGCCGCCCAAGACCCTGGCCGCCCATTTGGGCAAGGTGCTGGAGGCCGAGGGCTGCCGCTTGCCCAAGGAAAGCCTGGCGCTCATGGCCCGCGAGGCCGACGGCAGCGTGCGCGACGCCTTGAGCCTTTTGGACCAGGTGCTTTCCCTGGGCCGCCAGGAGCTTTCCCACCAGGAGGTGGTGGAGCTTCTGGGTCTGGTGGACCGCGAGCTGGTGGCCCAGACCGCCCTGGCGGTTCTGGCCGGCGACGCCCCCCGCACCCTGGATTTGGTGGAGCAGGTCTACGGAGCCGGCGGAGAGATGCAGGCCTTTTACGGCGCGCTGCAGGAGCAGTTCCGCAACCTGGCCGCCGCCCAGGCGGCTCCGCCGGACAGCGAATTGTTCGGCTTGAGCAACGAGGAGATCGAGGAGCTGCGCCGCCAGGCGGCCGAGGTTTCGCCGGAAACCCTGCACGAGATTTTTAGCCATTTGGCCCAGGCCGAGGAGATGTTCCGCCGGGCCAGCCAGCCCCGCCTGGTCATGGAGATGACCCTGCTCAAGCTAGCCCAGGTGAAGCCGGTGCTGAGCCTGGCCGATATCATCGCGGGCCTGGGCGGCCAGGCTTCGGGCGGTGCGGTTCCGCCGCCGCCCCGGCCGGCCCCGCCTCCGGCGGCGGCTGTATCGCCGGGCGCTACGGCCGCGCCCCGCCGCGAGGCCCCCTCGGCCCCGCCGGCGGCCCCCTC
>LBMP01000088.1 GCA_001184205.1 Desulfocarbo indianensis | reverse complement strand
TACGTGCCATTCGTCAATCCTCTTTGCGAAATTAGCCTTGGCGCTGCTTATGACGCGGGTCCGACGAGCAGATCACACGCACCACGCCCTTGCGCTTGATGATTTTGCAGTTGCGGCAAATGCGCTTAACAGAAGCCAGCACTTTCATGATTTTCCTCTTCCTTCAATTCCAGTCCGCTCACTTCGCCCGGAATACGATGCGCGCGCGGGACAGATCATACGGGGTCAATTCGACCGTCACCTTGTCCCCGGGCAGGATACGGATGTAATGCATCCGCATCTTGCCGGAAATATGGCCTAACACTACGTGGCCGTTCTCTAGCTTGACGCGAAACGTTGCGTTGGGAAGGTTTTCCAGCACCTCACCCTGCATCTGGATCACGTCGTCTTTAGCCATGTCTCTTTAGCTTCGTGCGACCGCTCTTTTTATCGGAGCGTCAGGTTGCCCTTGAAATTCGCCTTCTTCATCAAAGACTCGTACTGCTGAGACATCACGTAGGACTGCACTTGCGCCATGAAGTCCATCGTGACCACCACGATGATCAACAGCGACGTCCCACCAAAGTAGAACGGCACATTCCAGCGCAGCACCAAGAACTCCGGCAACAGACACACCAGCGTGATGTAGATCGCACCCGCCAGGGTCAAACGCACCAGAATCTTGTCGATATACCGCGTGGTTTGCTCGCCCGGACGGATGCCCGGAATGAACGCCCCACTCTTCTTCAGGTTATCTGCCACTTCGCGGCTGTTATAGACCAGCGCCGTGTAGAAGAAACAGAAGAAGATGATCGCCGCCGCATACAGCAGGATGTACACCGGCTGACCCGGCGACAGCGTTGCTGCCAGGTCCTTGACGAATCGAGTGACCGGATTCGTCGAGTTGCCGGCTGTAAACCAGCCCGCGATCGTGGCCGGGAACAGAATGATCGACGATGCAAAGATC
>LBMP01000087.1 GCA_001184205.1 Desulfocarbo indianensis | reverse complement strand
CCGGTCGCGCTGACCCGCGCCTGTCGACGCTGATGGCCGTGGCCGGCGCGCTGGGGCTGGAAGTCGTGCTGGCCCCGCGCGAGGCGGTTGCCGAGATCGAGCGCGTGATTGCCAGCCATCCGACCCAGCCGCTGCAAGGCGGCGTGTCGAGCACCGAGGCCAGCCAGTCCGGTTCAATGGGCGGCTCGACGGGCGGTCACGGCCTGGCAGGCCAGTATCGCGGTCCGGAGCGTACCCCGCAGTCGGCCTACCACCCGAGTGGCGCCAGCGGCACGAGCGATCGCCCGAGTGCTGGCGGTACGGGTTCGTCTGGCGGCTCGGATCGTCCAGGCGGGTCGGGTTCCGGCGGCTCGCGCGAGTCGTAAGCGGGGCCGACGAGCCTTGATCKGGTGCGCACCGCGCGCCCGGTCAGCGGTTGAGCGCTTGAGTTGAGCCGCTGAGGCCGCAGCACGTACAATCGGCCGGGCAAACCGCGCCCGGCTGGTTTGTGCGCATCTGCGCCAACGTTTCCTGTTTTTCCGTATGCACGGCAGTTCGCCTCACTCGCGGCCTCGCACGCGCATGGCACAAGCCATGCCGGCGTCCCATCCGGCCTCTGCCGCGCAACACCATCCGCCGTTCTGGCACCACCTCAAGCAAGACGTCTTCTTCTGGCTGCTGCTGCTCGTCTGCGGCGCGTTGTCGATCGTGTCGCCGCAGCGTGTGGCCGGCTATCCATCGTTGGTTGACTGGCACACGATCGCTGCGCTGGCCGGCTTGCTGATTCTGACCAAGGCGGTTGAGTCCAGCGGCATGCTGCAATTGCTGGGCATGCGTCTGGTTGATGCCGTCAGCAGCGAACGCGTGCTCGCGCTCAGCCTGGTGGGCGCGTCGGCGGCGTTGTCGACATTGCTGACCAACGATGTCGCCTTGTTCGTGATCGTGCCGTTGACCGTCGGCTTACGGCAGG
>LBMP01000086.1 GCA_001184205.1 Desulfocarbo indianensis | reverse complement strand
TATTGCGAAACCCTGACCCGCACGTCTTTCCTGGCGGAAATGTGTGCGCGTGGGTTGTGGGGTGCCTTGGGTATCTCGCTGCGTGTACGAATGCCGAACCCGCGCTCTAAGCGCGAAGCATGCCGGACCAACCCGGCAGCTGTCGCTGCTGGAGGTCATCGCGGATTCGGGTCGTCACGTTTTGAAATGCCCTTGGCGGGCGTTGCCGCGTCTGCGCCTATTTGGCGAGCCGCACGAATCCTCTGGGGATTCCCTTCATACCTTTTGCCCGGTCCATCCTCATCGGATTCCGGGCGGAGCAGTCTGCGCTCCCACTTTCCTGAATTTCGAACGCGTTGCGCGTCCTGATCCGAAGCCAGCCTTGAGGCAGGCGTTCGGGGGCTAGATGCGGCCCAGCTGCCGATCACCGCACCGAGGTGCAGCAGATGGCGTGCAGATTATGGCGTCGCAAATTTCCTGTCAAGAATTAATTTCCGCTTCAGCCCTGCTCTACTTTTTGTAACTCCTCCCGAATCCTTCCTTCTACGGTGTTTCCTGCCGCATGCAGGGACACTCTCTTTGTAACCCCGTTCATAAAAAACGACGCGATCGGGACCGCCGAACGCCGAAGGCACTGCAGGTGGTTCAGCCCCACGCCCTGTCTAAGCAGAATTGCTCTCAAGCCTTGAGACCTAGGGCCCAAACCTGCCCTCTGACTGGCCGTTGCGTGGGCCAATCCTGGCCCGCAAGCCAGGTTGGCATCTGAACTATACCCACCTTCCGGCCCCGAAATGGCCCCACCCCGTTCATTTCCGGCTTATACACGGCCCTCATGAGGCCACATATTGGCCAGAAATGAGCGGCGCTTCTTGCCACGAAGCTGTAGATCCCATATCCTTGCCGCACTTCCTGCGGAGAACCTTAAATGTCAAAGTCCACCCCTGCGATTGTTCGCGCCATCGATGTCGGCTACG
>LBMP01000085.1 GCA_001184205.1 Desulfocarbo indianensis | reverse complement strand
ACCTGCACTCGTTTGCGGTCTGCGCGCTGATGGTGGCGCTGGCCCGCACGCTGGGCTTGCCGGAAGACGAGATCCGCGAATGCGGCCTGGGCGGGCTGGTGCACGACATCGGCAAATCGGCCATGCCGCGTACGCTGCTCGACAAGAGCACCGCGCTCACCAAGGATGAACTGGCACTGCTGCAGACCCACGCAGTGGGCGGCCATCACCTGCTGCAGGGCACGGGCCAGTTCAGCGAGATCGCGCGTGAAATCTGCCTGCACCATCACGAGCGCATTGACGGCAGCGGCTATCCCGATGCTCAGAAAGCCGAAGGGATCAGCCTGTGGGCCAAGATGGGCGCCATCTGCGACGTGTATGACACGCTGACATCGAGCAGCCCGTACCACCATGCGTGGTCGCCGGCGCAGGCGCTCAAGTACATGATGGCCCGCACCGACACACAGTTCGATCGCACCGTGTTCCAGGCCTTCACGCGCAGCGTGGGCATCTATCCGGTCGGTACGCTGGTCAAGCTGCGCACCAATCGCTTGGGCGTGGTGGTCAACCAGAACGACGCGTCGGCCCTCAAGCCAGACATCGTGGTGTTCTATTCCGGCAATACCAAAACCCGCGTGCGCCCCGAGCGCATCAGCCTGGGCAAGTCGGACGATTCCATCGTGACCGTGGAAGACGCTGCCACCTGGGGTTTGTCGGACGAGGAAGTCTCCGACATGTGCCTGGTTTGAACGCAAGCGCCGCCGATGTGCGGCGCTGTTCATTTGGCAAGCCCCTTCAATTTTTGTGTCTTTTTCTTAACACGGACTTCAATAAACTTCATGTCATACCCCTCTAAAGTGGGGTACCGTTGAGTCGTTGATTTTTACGTTGTTGACTGATTGCCATCAAGAGCAACGGCAGCAACCTCTCAAATAAACGATTCGGTCTTCCGGGGGGTGACATGAACGTTTCCAACATGCTGCATGC
>LBMP01000084.1 GCA_001184205.1 Desulfocarbo indianensis | reverse complement strand
TCAAGCGCGGCAATCTGGGCCATGTCGTCGTCCGTCAGATGCAGCGTCTGCGCGAGCAGGTTGCTGGCGAGGTTCTCGCGCTTGGTCGACGACGGAATCACCGAGTAGCCAAGCTGCATCGCCCAGGCGAGCACGACCTGGGCCGGCGTCGCATGACGCCGCTGCGCGATCGCGCCGATCACCGGATCGCCCAGCACCTTACCGTAGGCCAACGTCATGTACGACGTGACGTGAATGCCCTCGCGCTGCAGGAACGCCACCAGCTTGCGATTCTGCAGATACGGACTCAGTTCGATCTGGTTCGTGGCGATGGCGTCTTTGCCGACGGCGGCAATCGCCTGCTGCGTCAGCGCGATGTTGAAGTTCGAGATACCGATCTGCCGGGTCAGGCCCCTGGCCTTGGCATCCGCCAGCGCGTTCATGAACACATCGAGAGGCACGCCGTTGTTGGGCGCCGGCCAGTGGATCAGCGTGAGATCGACATAGTCCGTGCGCAGCTTCGCGAGGCTGTCTTCGAGGCTCGGCACGAGCTTGTCCTTCGCGTAGTTGTCGACCCAAATCTTGGTGGTCAGGAACAGGTCTTCGCGGCGGATGCCCGAGCCGGCAATCGCCGCGCCCACGTCGGCCTCGTTGCCGTAGATCTGCGCGGTGTCGATCGCGCGATAGCCGAGTTCAAGGCCATTGCGCACCGAATCGATGACAGCCTGGTCCTTCAGGCGGAACGTGCCGAGACCGAAAGCGGGAATCTTGTTCATCCTATGCTCCGTGAAATCAAATTAAGGGTTCATGACCACGCGCGTCCGACGCTGCGTGACCTGCAGGCCAACCAGTGCGAGACCAGCCGCCGCAATCACCGCACCGACAATCGGCACAGCCGCATAACCAAAGCCTGCAGAGATGGCCGCACCGCCCGCTGCCGCACCCAGCGCATTGCCAAGGTTGAATGCGCCCACGTTGACCGACGATG
>LBMP01000083.1 GCA_001184205.1 Desulfocarbo indianensis | reverse complement strand
GACTTCAGGTTGACGTACGACACGTGCCACGTGCCATCGGCATTGCGCTTGATCTCGCGCACCTCGCTGGAGAGCGACAGCGAGAAGTTCGGCTGGCTTTGCAGATAGCCGACAAACTGGCGCGTGATCTCGCCAAAGTTCACGTCGGTGCCCACTGGCATCCACGTAGCCGCCACCTTCTGTGAGCGGTCACGCCCTTCCATCATCAGCGGCACCCACTTGCTGATCTGGTCGAAGTCTTCCGAGTACTGCATGCCGCGGAACAGCGGGCTCGCCTGCAGTGCCTCGTAGCGCTTCTTGAGATAGCGAACGTTTGTGTCGCCCCACACAAAACTCATGTGCGGGGTGGAATTGATGAACGCGTGCGGGTTCTTCAGCACGCCATTCCTGACCTGCCACGCCCAGAACTGGCGCGAGATCTGGAACGACTCGTTGATCTCGATGGCCTTCGAGATATCGATCTTGCCGTCCGGCTTCTCGGGCGTGTAGTTCAGCTCGGCCAGCGCAGAGTGGCCGGTGCCGGCGTTGTTCCAGCCGTTTGAGCTTTCCATGGCAACGCCATCCAGGCGTTCCACCATCGTCATCGACCAGTTCGGCTCCAACTCGTGCAGCCAGACACCCAGCGTCGAACTCATGATGCCACCGCCCACCAGCAGCACATCGACCTTCTTGGCCTCATCTGCGTGCGCGGACACCGTCACCAGGCACACCACGACCGCTGATACGACCCTTCGTATTGCTTTGATCACCACAACTCACTCTCTCAGACAGAAAACGCCCCGGCCGCGAACGCATGCCGAAGCCTGACGCCTCACATCGAGGCGTTCACAAAAATCGGTTCAGCCGATGCCAGCGCGTCTTCAAATCACACCGCGGAGGTGGAAATTGCTGCACCACAGCGGGGCATGTATGCAACCCGCTGCATGGCTTGGTGGCAAGCCTGGCGGGGAGCCGGCGGCGGGCAATC
>LBMP01000082.1 GCA_001184205.1 Desulfocarbo indianensis | reverse complement strand
AGCCAAGCGGGCGCTAAGGTCGCCTTTCGAGCGACGGAGGAGACAGCGATGAAGTCGTGAAACTGGTTGCGGAGGGTGGATTTGAACCACCGACCTTCGGGTTATGAGCCCGCCGCTCGTTCCGCTGAGCTACCCCGCATTGATCTGTGCGCGGGCTCTGCACCCACCTGCCGGCTTGCGTACCGGGGCTTTCCTCTGGCGGGCAGCGTAGGAATCGAACCCAACTCGGCGCGGATTTGGAGACCGGCCTGCTCCCTGAGCTACCACCCTCACGGCTACGCTCGCATCCTCATTCGGCCTTCCGGAGATAGCCCGGGGCTTACTGCGAGAGCGCCACACGCGGCCTTCGGGGCATCGTCCCATCGGCGAGCGTATGCGTGAAGGTGCCGGTTGCGCCCGGCGTTCCCTGCTACAGGAACCGCTTCGCCACCCTTTCGAGCGCGTGCAAGTTGAGGGGCCGGTGCTGAATTCCTCCGGCATATCCGTCTGGGCCACGGACGCCTCCTGATTAACGGCTTCCAGCGCGCATCAGCCTGCGCATTCCCTCACCCAAACCGCCAGCCCGTTCGCCTGTCGGGGCAAATCCCTGTTGGCGCGCTTAGCCCGTGTGGGCAGCCTGCGGTTTGGGTGAAGCGGCTGGATTCAGCCGTACAGGGCGCAAAGCCACACGCCCCACCAGATGTACATCGAGATCGGGGCGAACATCAGTCTGCGTCCTTGGTGAACAGCGATTCGGCCCGGATGCGCGCCAGCGACATACGTGCGAGCTTGCGGGCCTGCTCGCGCTTCTCGGCCGCCGCTTCCTCTTCCTGCTTCCGCTCCAATACCAGCATGGGGTCGCGGTAGCAGTGCGACGGGAGAGCGGTGGAGGTTTCCATGGGCCGGAAAGCAAAAAGCCCGCTCATTGGCGGGCTTGGGTGCTGCGCTTCGTCTGAGGACAAGCATCCCTCCGAATGGATGCTGTCGCGGTC
>LBMP01000081.1 GCA_001184205.1 Desulfocarbo indianensis | reverse complement strand
CGTGAGTGATAGTAGGGCGACAATCCAGAAACCGTTCTGTGCGCCTCGGAACGGAATACCGCCGATGTTCATCCCCAGCAGCCCCGAGACCAGATTGATCGGCAAGGCGACCACAGTCACCGCCGTCAGCACCCACACGCTCTGGTTGGTGTGCTCGGCGACCTTGTCGGCGATCTCGCCTTCGATCAATTGAATCCGCTCTTGAAGGCCTGCCATGTCCCGCAGCGCCAGGGAGTACTCCTCGGCCGATTGCCTCAGGGATTGCGCATCTTCCTCGCGCATCCAGCGTGGAGGGCGATTGACCAGCCGGAACAGCGCTGCCGGTTCCGGCGCCAGCAGGCGCCGTAGGCTCACGAGATCGCGATGAATGCCGCCCAGGCTCGAGTGCGTTGGCAGATTCCCCACGCGCAGGGCTGCTTCCACTTCATTCGCCGTTTGGGTCGCACTTCGCACAATGCCCAGCAAGACATCCGCCTGCTCTTGCAACAGTCGGATCAGGAGTGCCGCCGGGCTGAGAAAACTACCGCCAGCCTCCACTTCGTGGCTCAACTGGTCAACTGAACGCGGTGGAAGGCTGCTGACGCTCAGCAGACACCGAACGCCGACACTCAGCCACAACGTCGCGACGCTGGGCGGGCCTTTGTGGTCCACGTCGTAATCGACGTCGTTCACAACCGCAATGAGATTCTGATGAACGTGTTCGATGCGGGTCGAGCGTAGACCTTCCCGCAGGGCATCGCCGAACCCCAGAGGCAGCGCCACAAGTTTGGTTGGCCAACCGCTCAGTACGGTCGGCACATCACGGAAGTGCAGCCAAAGAAATCCAGGGGTGTCACCTTGAGGGCGGCTGAGCCACGCGATGGCCTCGTCTGCGTTGATCCTGTGGCCCGTTCCACTTTCCGTGAACACGTAGCCACGGTCCAGCGGCAGGGAGCGTACCTCCTCTTTTGCCAGTGTTTCGGTGCTCATTCCG
>LBMP01000080.1 GCA_001184205.1 Desulfocarbo indianensis | reverse complement strand
TACTTGGGCTGATACACCAGCCGCACCTGCCCGCGCGCGAGGGCGCGGCGCATGCGTTCGTTCAAGGCGAAGCGGCGCAGCATCTGTGTTTCCAACGCACGCGAGTATCGCGCGATGCGGTTGCGGCCGTTCTCCTTGGCACGGTACATGGCGGCCTCGGCATGGCTGACCAGTGTGCCGGCATCGCTGCCGTCTTCCGGATATGCCGCAACACCAATGCTGGCGGACAGGTGCAGTTCGCGGTCATCGCCGGTAAAAGGCTTGGCCAGCGCATCGAGCACCTGCTGGGCGAGTGCGTTGACGGTGTCGGTGTCGTCGATCGCCACGCAGAACTGGTCACCGCCTAGGCGTGCCAGCAATGCACGCTGGCCGGCCTCGGCGCGAATGCGCTGCGCCGCCAGGTTCAGTACCTGGTTGCCGATGTGGTGGCCCATCGCCTCGTTGACGGTCTTGAAGTGGTCCAGCCCGATGTAGAGCAGCGCGGCCCGGCCGGTGGAGGGCAGGGCCAGGCGTGCGTCGAGCCGTTCGATGAACGCCGCGCGATTGGGCAAGCCCGTCAGCGAGTCCTTTGTTTCCAGCAGGCGCAACTGCTCGTGGGTCGAACGTTCCGCGGTGATATCGGTAAAGATGACCAGCACCGCATGCGGCGAGGCGCTGTCCGGTGAAAACATCGGCAGCACGGATTCGCGCAGCCAGACAATCTGTCCATTGCCGGCTGGTACGCCCACCACCACGTTGCTGATGGCGCGTCCGGTGCGTGCTGCTAGCGTGGAAGGCCATGCTGCGCGCGGCAGGATGGCGCCGTCTTCACCGAGCATCATGTCGCTGAGTGCCATGCGCGGGCGGCCTTTCCATGAAGCGCCCGACAAGCGCAGGATCTCGGACGCGCTGCGGTTGTACGACAGCACACGGCCATCGGTGGACAGCGTGAGCACGCCTTCGCTCAAGTGGTTGACGACCAGGCGGTATTGATCGC
>LBMP01000079.1 GCA_001184205.1 Desulfocarbo indianensis | reverse complement strand
CGTGGGCAATATCGCCGGGCCGCTGCTGGCGTATGAGGTGCTGACCGCGTTCTTYCTGGAGGCCAGCTTCCTCGGGATCATGCTGTTCGGCACCGGCCGCGTGAGCCAGCGCATCCATACGTTTGCGACGTTCCTCGTGGCGCTGGGCACGACCATTTCGGTGTTCTGGATCATCGCGCTCAACTCGTGGATGCAGACGCCCGCCGGCTACGTGATGATCGACGGCCGCGCGCMTCCGCMMAGCTGGCTGGCGATCMTCTTCAACCCGTCGTTCCCGTACCGGTTCACGCACMTGCTGCTGGCCTCTGGGCTGACGGTGTCGTTCCTGCTGGCAGGGCTTTCCGCCTATCGCTGGCTGCGCAACGATCGTGGTGCCGACGTGCGTTCCAGCCTCAAGACGGGCGTGGTGCTGGCCGCCATGCTGATCCCCCTGCAGATCGTTGCGGGGGATGCGCATGGCCTGAACACGCTGGAGCACCAGCCGGCCAAGCTGGCCGCCATGGAGGGCATCTGGCAGACCGAGCGCGGCGTGCCCGCCGTGCTGTTCGGCATCCCGAATGCGGCCACGCGGAGCAACCGCTTCGAGATCGCGGTGCCCAAGCTGGCATCGCTATATCTGACGCACTCGCTCGACGGCGAGGTGCAGGGGTTGGACCGGTTCGATCAGCACCCGCCCGTGGTGCCGGTGTTCTTCGCCTTCCGCCTGATGGTTGGCGTGGGGCTGCTGATGCTGGCCGTGTCATGGGCAAGCGCCTGGCGACTGCGCCGTGGTGGTGAGTTGCCGCGCTGGCTGGCGCGTGCCCTGGTGGCGATGACGTTCTCCGGCTGGGTGGCCGTGGTCGCCGGCTGGTACGTCACAGAGATTGGCCGCCAGCCGTGGCTCGTCTACGGCGTGCTGACCACCGCGCAGGCGGCCTCCACCGTGCCCGCCCAGATGATCGGCAGCACGCTGGCGATGTACCTGGCGCTTTACGCCTT
>LBMP01000008.1 GCA_001184205.1 Desulfocarbo indianensis | reverse complement strand
AGCTTGGCCGCGTCGTCCAGGGAAATATCGGCGGTCTCCTCGCCCAAGAGATCGTTGAGCCCGCCGCTGCGGCCGGTCTGGGTGCGGGTGTGGTAATGATACAGCCGCCGGCCGGTGCTCAGCACCAGGGGATATTCCTCGTCAGCCACCTCGGCCGCGGGCGTCCAGTCCACCGGCTTGAAATTGCCCAGGCCGCAGGTGAAGCAGCCGTCCTTGTGCAAAAACGCGGTGCCCAGATGGTTCTCGTCGGGCACCGGCCATTGCAGGCCGTCCCTTTGGATGCGGCGGAATTTGATGCCCGCCAGCTGCGGCGCCAGCRCCGAGACCTCGTTGTCCCAGATATCCTGGCCGCTCTGGGAAGCCCACTCCTGGCCCATGCGCCGGGCCACCTCGCGGAACACCCACCAGTTGGGCTTGGCCTGGCCCGGCGGCGGCACCGCCTTGCGCACCCGGCTCACCCGCCGCTCGCTGTTGGTGAAGGTGCCGTCGTCCTCGCTCCAGGCCGTGGCCGGAAACACCACGTCGGCGAAACGGGTGGTCTCGGTGGGGAAGATGTCGTTGCACACCAGAAACTCGGCGCTCTCCAGGCAGTGCTCCACGTGGYGGATGTCRGGCTCGGTGTTGGCCAGGTTCTCGCCGAACACCCAGAAGGCCTTCACCGCCCCGCTCACCARMCCGTCCATCATGGCCGGCATCATGAGCCCGTTCCGGTCGGAGAGCTTCACCCCCCAGGCCTGCTCGAACTTGGCCTGGGCCTGGGGATCGATCACCTTTTGATAGCCCGGATACACGTTGGGCAGGGCCCCCATGTCGCAGGCGCCCTGCACGTTGTTCTGGCCGCGCAGGGGATTCACCCCGCCGCACTCGAAGCCCACGTTGCCCAGGATCATCTGCAAGTTGGCGCAGGAAAGAACGTTGTTAACCCCGCAGGTGTGCTCGGTGATGCCCAGGGTGTAGCACAGCATCATGGGCTTGATGGAGGCCATGAGCCGCGCCGCCTTGCGGATTTCCTCCGCCGGCACCCCGCTTATCTCCGCCGCCCGCTCGGGCGGATACTCCATCACCTTGGCCTTCAATTCCTCGAAGCCCACCGTGCAGGAGTTCACGTATTTCTCGTCGTACAGGTTCTCGGTGATGAGAACGTGCATGAGCCCGTTCAAAAGCGCGATGTCGCTGCCCACCTTGAGCGGCARATGCATCTGGGCGAAATCGGTGAGCGCCGTGGCCCGCGGATCGGCCACGATGAGCGTCGCCCCTTTCAGCATGGCGTTCTTCAGGAAGGTCGCCGCCACCGGGTGCGCCTCGGTCATGTTGGAGCCGATCACAAAGAACATCTTGGCCTTTGGAAAATCGGCGAACGAATTGGTCATGGCCCCCGAACCGAAAGATGTCGCCAGACCGGCGACGGTGGGAGCGTGTCAGGTACGTGCGCAGTGATCGATATTATTGGTGCCGATCACCGCGCGGAAAAGCTTCTGCATGTTATAGGAGTCTTCGTTTATGCTGCGCGCGCAGCTCACCCCGGCCAGGGCGTCGGGGCCGTGCTTCTCCTTTATCTCGGTCAGCCGCTTGGCCACCAGGTCCAGGGCCTCGTCCCAGCTCGCCTCCCGGAACTCGCCGTTCTCCTTGATCAGCGGCGCGGTCAGCCGCTCCGTTTATGCTGCGCGCGCAGCTCACCCCGGCCAGGGCGTCGGGGCCGTGCTTCTCCTTTATCTCGGTCAGCCGCTTGGCCACCAGGTCCAGGGCCTCGTCCCAGCTCGCCTCCCGGAACTCGCCGTTCTCCTTGATCAGCGGCGCGGTCAGCCGCTCCGAGGAATGAATGAAGTCGTAGCCGAAACGACCCTTCACGCAGAGCCGCCCCAGGTTGGGATGGCCCTCCTCCACCCCGGTCACCTTCACCACCCGCCCGTCCTTCACGTGCAGCCAAAGCTGGCAGCCAACCCCGCAATACGGACACGTGGTGCGGACTTTCTCGGCCTCGTGCCCGTTGATCCTGCCGAAGGCCTTTTTCTCGAAAAGTGCACCCACGGGGCAGGCCTGAACACATTCGCCGCAGTGGGTGCATTTTTCATAATCCACCACCGGCAGCCAGGAGTTGGCTTGCTGCTCGGCAAGGTCCTTGGGCGGCTTGATGGCCGAATTGACCTGCACTTGATTGCAGGCCGCCACGCAGCGGCCGCAGCTTATGCAGCGGCTGAAATCGCGGATGATCACCGGATGGCTGTCGTCCAGCTCGGCGGGCTCGAACTTGAATTCGATGTCTTTGATACTGACGCCGTATTCCACCACCAGGTCTTGCAGCCGGCAATCGCCATGGGCCGGGCAAAGCGCGCCATGCCAGGGATGCTCCATCATGGCCAGCTGGTTCTCGTTCCATTTTTCCGGCGGAATGTTCAGGACGAAGCAGTTGTGCGCGCCGGAGGCCACGATCTTCTTCAGGGCTTCCTGGCGGGCCAGGCGCACCTGGGGACTCTCGGTGAGCACTTCCATGTCCTGGCTGGCGGGAGTTTCACAGGCGGGCAGCAGTTTGTCCGCGCCTTTGACCTCCACCAGGCAAACCCCGCAGGCCCCGGTGGGCGTACAGCCTTCCAGGTAGCACAAGCTCGGTATGTGCACCTGGTTGGCCCGGGCGGCCTCGAGTATGGTTTGTCCTGTATCGTAAGATACTTGTCTACCATTAATCGTAAGCGAAGGCATGGCTTCTAGCAACTCCGGAAGGGATCAACCTAACAATCGAGATAACCGACAGTTGTGGCTATTTTTGTGTCTCACGTGACGTATATCACGATTGGTCTATTTAGCACAATCAATTATTGCCCTTGTGCGTTAATGCAATAACTATTTAATTCCTCAATAATTTTAGACCAATGCCATAGGTCGGCTCACACGGGGTGAAATAGCGCCTTCAGCCGCCCTCATGACCGGCCCCGCCTCCTGCGCATTGCCGGAGGCGGGGCGTTTTCAGGCTCGGCTTTAAACGCCCATAACCGCCAGGGCTACGGCACGTATTCGATTTCTATCTCCTCGCTGAATTCGCTTAAGTTGCCGGATTCGTCAATGGCCTGCACCTTATAGATGTATACCGCCCGCGGCGTGACCTTCACGTCCACGAAGGTGTTTTCCTTGACCGGCGCTTCCTGGACCTTTTGCCAATCCCCGCCCTTTTTCTCCTTGCGGTAGATCAGATAGCCGGCGGCGTCCTGGTCCGGGCTGGGCGTGAAGCGCAAATACAGCCCTTCCTTGGCCGGCACGCCGGCCAGGCCGCTGGGGGGCTGGGGCGCGGTCTGGTCCTTGGGCTTGGCCTCCATCCAGGCGCTGTGCGCGCCGATCACGTTGCGCATCTTTACCCGGCGCACCTGGGCCACCTGATAGGCGTAGACCTTGCCGTTGTCCACGCTCTTGTCGGTGAAGGCGGGGGACAGCAAGGGCGAGGTGTTGATCTGCATCTCGCCTTCGGGGCCTTTCCGGAAAAGCGCGTAGCCGGCCAGCACGTCCACCTCCTTGGAGGCGGCCAGCTTCTTGGGAATCACCACGCTTCCCTGCCACTCCAGGACAACCTTGCCGTCGCCGGGCGTCACCGTGAAGCCGGCCGGCGGGGCGGCGGGCGGCACCCTGGGCGCCCGGGCCAAGTTGGAAGGACGGCTGGAGCGTCCCCAGGCGTCGAACAGCACCACCTGGTAGATGGCCTCCTCACCCATGGGCGCGTCCTTGTCCCGATAGAGGAACTGGCCGCCCTTCATGAGCTGCACGTCCTTATCCTTGATCAGGAACTCATGATATTTTTTCAGCTTGGGCGGGCAAGGCGGGCACTCGGCCAAACCGGTCAGCGGCAGATAGCCATAGTACAACCGGACCTCGGTCACGGCGCGATTGGGGGTGTCGGCCTGGGGCACCGTGAAGGTGACCTCCACGGCGTCCGCCTTGGGCTCCGCCTTCAAATCGGTCACTTGGCCGGGAGCCACCTCGGTGCGGGGCAAAGGCGGAGATTTGACTCCGCAACCCGCGACCAGAGCCAACGCCATGAGCGAGATCAGGATTATCAGCTTTACTCGGCTGGCCATAAGCGCTTCCTCGCCTCCTTGAGGGCCGCTTCCACGTTTTGACCGGCAGTGCCGCCAGGGCTCATGCGCGCGGCCACCGCGCGCTCCGGCTCCAGACACGGGAAAACGTCCTCTTGAATTTCAGGTGATATCTCCTGGTATTGGGCCAGGCTCAGTTCCTCCAGGGTGATTCCTCGGATTTCGGCCAGACGCACCGCCTTGCCCGCCAGCTCATGGGCCCGCCGGAAAGGCACCCCCTTGCGCGCCAGGTAATCGGCAAGTTCGGTGGCGTTCAAAAAGCCCTGCCGCACGGCCTGGCGCATGCGCCCGGCGTCGATGGCGAGGCCCCTTAGCATGGGCGCCAATACTTTCAGGCAATCCAGCACGGTGTCCACCGCGTCGAAAACGGGCTCCTTGTCCTCTTGCAGGTCCTTGTTGTAGGCCAGGGGCAGGCCCTTCAGCACCACCAGCAGGCTCACCAGGCTGCCGATGACCCTGCCGCTTTTACCGCGGATCAGCTCGGCGGCGTCGGGGTTCTTCTTCTGGGGCATGATGGAGCTGCCCGTGGAAAACGCGTCCGATAGCCTGACGAAGCCGAATTCCTGGCTGGACCACAGGATCAATTCCTCGGCCAGGCGCGACAGGTGCACCTGGGCCAGGCTGAGCGCGAACAACAGCTCCGCGACGAAATCCCGGTCGCTCACCGCGTCCAGGCTGTTGGCGCAGGTGCCGGCCATGCCCAGCTCCCGGGCCACCGAGGCCGGGTCCAGGGGATGGGGAGTGCCGGCCAGGGCCGCCGCGCCCAGGGGCAACCGGGCCGCCCGGCCCAGGCAATCGGCCAGGCGCTGGCGGTCCCGCCAGGCCATCTCGCAATAGGCCAGAAGATGATGGGCCAGAAGGACCGGCTGCGCCCGCTGCAAATGGGTGTAGCCCGGCATGATGACGCCCCGGTTGGCCTCGGCCAATTCCACCAGGGCGCGCTGGTATTCATTGAGCGCCGCGTCCAGTTCAGCGCCGGCCGCCAGCACCCAGAGCCGTAAATCCGTGGCCACCTGATCATTGCGGCTGCGGGCCGTGTGCAGCTTGCCGGCCGGCTCGCCGATGATCTCCTTCAGCCTGGCCTCCACGTGGGTGTGGATGTCTTCCAGCGAATCGCTGAACTCCATGTGGCCGGCCTCGATCTCGGCGCGCACCTGCTCCAGGCCCTTGATGATGGCCTGGGCCTCGTTCGGGCTGATAATGCCTTGCCGGGCCAGCATGGCCGCATGCGCCTGGGAGCCCCGGATGTCTTCCCGGTAGAAGCGCTGATCAAAGCCGATGGAGGCGTTGATGCGCTCCATCATGGCGTCGGTGGGCTCCGCGAACCTGCCGCCCCATTGCTTGTATTTATCTTTTGATATAGCCACTTGCCGTTTTTTGCGTTTACCTTTTCAAGCCGCCCAGTTGCTCGGCCAGGGCGTGGCGGATGCGCAGGCGCAAGCCGTTCAAGCGGATGAAGCCGGTGGCGTCCGCCTGGTTGTAGACCGTGTCCGCCTCAAAGGTGGCGATATCCGGCCGGTAAAGCGAATTGGGCGAACGCCGGCCGGTCACGGTGACGTTGCCCTTGTACAGCTCCAGCCGAACCTGTCCGCTCACCGGCTGCTGGGCCTGGTCCATGAAGGACTGCAACAGCTCCATCTCCGGCGAATACCAATACCCGTAATAGACCAGCTCGCTGTAGTTGGTCAACAGGCTGTCGCGCAGGCGCAGCACTTCGCGGTCCAGGCACAGGCTTTCCATGGCCAAATGGGCCTGGCGCAGGATGGTGCCGCCGGGGGTTTCGTACACGCCGCGGCTTTTCATGCCCACGTAGCGGTTCTCCACCAGATCCACCCGGCCGATGCCGTGCCTGCCGCCCAACTGGTTCAGCCTGGCCAGGAGCTTGGCCGGAGAGAGCTTTTCGCCGTCGATGGCCACCGGGTCGCCGGCCTCGAAATCCATCACCACCTCTTGGGCCTGGTCCGGCGCGTCCTGGGGCGAGACGCTCAGCAGGAACATGTCGTCCGGCGGCGCGGCCCAGGGGTCTTCCAGGATGCCGCCCTCAAAGGAGATGTGCAGCAGGTTGCGGTCCGAGGAATAGGGGCGCGCCTTAGTGACCGGCACCGGGATGCCGTGTTTCTTGGCGTAGGCGATGAGCACCTCGCGGGAGTTCAGGTCCCACTCCCGCCAGGGGGCGATGATCCTGATCTCCGGGGCCAGGGCCTGGTAGGTCAGCTCGAAGCGGACCTGGTCGTTGCCCTTGCCGGTGGCGCCGTGGGAAACCGCCTCGGCTCCGGTCTGCTTGGCTATCTCGATCTGGCGCTTGGCGATGAGGGGCCTGGCCAGGCTGGTGCCCAAAAGATACTGGGATTCGTAAATGGCGCCGGCGCGGAAGGCGGGGAACACGAAATCCCGCACGAACTCCTCTTGCAGGTCGTCGATGAACACCTGGCTGGCCCCGGTGGCCTTGGCCTTGACCCGCACTTCCTCCAGCTCCTCGCCCTGTCCCAGGTCGGCGGCAAAAGCCACCACCTCGCAGTCATAGGTTTCCCGGAGCCACTTCAATATCACCGAGGTGTCCAGCCCGCCGGAGTAGGCCAGCACCACCTTGTTAATGCTCTTCGACATGGTAAGTTGGTTTCCCTAGTCCTTGGTTAAGTTGTCCTACGGTTTTCCGCCGCCACGGCCGGCAAAAAAGCTCTGCACGATGCCAACCGTATCATCAACCAAAGCGATATGCATCGGTTTTAAGGCGCACCCGATTATTAAAGCCTGCCTGACCGCGGCGGGCAAAGCGGGGGCCGTATGATGCGTCTCCGGGCTGCCCATGAGGCGGCCGCAACAGCGCCGCTGCCCACGGCCCTGACCCCCTTCCCCATCGCGCATATGGTCTGCGCCGGGGCTCGTCAAGCCGCTCTTAGCGGGCGGCCAGAGGCGTCCGGCCAGGCATTATGCCGCCGCCCGCGGAATCGCTAAAAAGTCCAGGTCACCCCCAGGCTCACGGCGGTGCGGGTTATGAATTCGCCTTGCAGGTTAAGGCTGAAGCCGCTCCCCAGCTCCAGGGCCAGGCCGGCCAGCGCGCCCAACTCCTCCTTGGATTTCATCTTGGAGTCGTAATCCACCTGCACGCCCGGCGCGCTCCAGCGGCCGGACAGCTTGGCCTCGGCGTGGGACCAGCCAAGGCCCACGTAGGGCGTGACCATGCCCAGCTTGAAGAGCATCACCGCGTCGAGATCGACTTGCCAGTAATCCAGCTTGTCGTCGGTCACCCAATCGCTGTCGGCCTGGAAGCCGGTGGAGTTGTTTTGCCAATCAGACGCCTCGCGGTCGTCGTAACGGAAATAGCGGCCCGCCAGCAAGAGGCTCCAGCCGGGCCGGGGCTCCCAAACCTTGACCTTGAGGCCCGCGCCCCAGGCGAAGTTGTCCTTGAGCTTGGCTTCCCATTCCTGGCCGCTAAGCAAGTCCTTATCCTGCCACTTGCCGCCGCGCACCCAGCCGGCCTGGGCAAAGAGATTCAGCCAATCGCTGGCCCCCCAGGTCAGGGTCGCCAGATAGGCCTGGTCCTCCTTGAACTTGGCGCTTTTGCCCTCGATGTCGCTGGCGCCGGCCGAGGATGCCCGGTGCAGGTCGTAATCCTTGAACTTCTGCTCGAACTGGTATTCGCCACTCAGGCTTAAGGCCCATTTCCCGGCCGGGGTCATGCCCGGCCCCTGACCCAAACCGCCGGCCCAAGCCGGGGAGGTCAGCAACAGAACCAAGGATGCCATTGCGAAAATTCTGATTTTCATCGCGGGTCCTCCACCACCGTTCGCGGTCAACTTTGAACCGAGCACTTATCCACGCCTTGCGGCGGCCATTATTTATCGCTCATTCATCCTTGCCCGCCTGGTGCCCCACCAGCGCCTCCAGGATGGCCTTTTGCATGTGCAGGCGGTTTTCCGCCTGACCCCACACCACCGACTGGGGCCCTTCCAGGACCTCTTCGCTGATTTCCTCCCCCCGGTGGGCGGGCAGGCAATGCAGCACCATGGCCTCCTGGGCGGCCAGGCCCAGAAGCTCGGCGTCCAGGGTGAAGCCGGCAAAGGCCGCCCGCCGGGCTTTAGCTTCCGCCTCCTGCCCCATGGAGGCCCACACGTCGGTGGAAACCACCTGGGCCCCCCGCACCGCCTCGGCCGGGTCGTTGCCCAGGGTGATCTTGGCGCCGCGCTCCAGGGCCGAGGCCATGATGGCCTCATCGGGCCGGAAAGCGTCCGGGCAGGCCAGGCGCAGCTCAAAGCCCAGGCAGGCCGCGGCCTCGATCCAGGAATGGGCCATGTTGTTGCCGTCGCCCAGCCAGCAATAAACCGGCTCGGTGACGCCGCCCAATTGTTCCTGCACGGTGAGCAGGTCGGAGAGCACCTGGCAGGGATGATAGCGGTCGGTCAGGGCGTTGATGACGGGAATGGAACCCCTGTCCGCCAGCTCCTCCACCGTGTCCTGGCCAAAGGTGCGCACCACCATGGCGTCCACGTAGCGGCTCATCACCCTGGCCGTGTCGGCCAGAGGCTCGGAGCGGGCCATTTGGGTGTCGCGGGAGGGCATGAACAAGGGGTGCCCGCCCAGCTGCACCACGGCCAATTCAAAGGACACCCGGGTGCGGGTGGAGGGTTTCTCGAAGATCAGGGCCACGCTTTTATTGGCCAGGGCCAAGGGCGCGTAGCCCTCTTTCCAGCCCTGCTTCAAGTCGGCGGCGCGCTCCAGCAGGCCGAAGACCTCGCCGGCCGAAAGGTCGCGGATGGTCAACAAGTGCTTGGTTTGCAGCTCCAGGCTGGGGATGTTTTCAACTAACTTACTCATTTTCTCTCTTCATTCCCGTTTATTGCCAAGCCGCCGGGGGCTGTGATTATCGTTTTATGCGCCGCCGGCTCAGGCCGTTTCCGGCGTCCAGGTGGCCAGCGCCTGATCCAGGGCCTCCACCAGGGCGTCTATGTGCTCCTGCATCACGATGAGCGGCGGCAGGAAGCGCAGGACTTTGTCCTGGGTGCAGTTGACCACGAATCCCCGTTGCAAAAGCTGGCCCACCAAGGGCGCGCCCAGGCCCTTCAGTTCCAGACCCAGCATGAGCCCCAGGCCGCGCACCTGGGCTATCTTGTCCGGGTGCTCCCGGGCCAGGAGCTTCAGCTTTTCCAAGAAGTAGATGCCGGTACCCTCGGCGCGTTCCATGAAGCCGGGCTGGGTCAGGGTTTCCAGGACCACCCTGGCCGCCTCCATGGTCACCGGCCCGGCCCCGAAGGTGGTGCCGTGGGTGCCGGGGATGAACAGCTCGGCCGCCTCTTCTTTGGCGCACACCGCGCCGGCGGGCAGGCCGTTGGCCAGGGCCTTGGCCAGGGTCATGATATCCGGCGCCACCTCGGAATGCTCATAGGCGAACAGCTTGCCGGTGCGGCCCAGGCCGGTCTGGATCTCGTCATAAATAAGCAGGGCCCCACGCTGGGTGCACAGCTCGCGCACCCCGGCCAGGTAGCCCTCCGGCGGCAAAATCACCCCGCCCTCGCCCAAAACCGGCTCCAAAAGCACCGCACAGGTGTTGTCGTCCCAGGCCTGATCCAGGGCGGCCAAATCGCCATAGGCCACATGGGTGAAACCGGCCGCCAGGGGCTCGAAACCCTTCTGAACCTTCTCCTGACCGGTGGCCGAGAGGGTTTTCATGGTCCGGCCATGGAATGATCCATACATTGTAATGACACCGTATGCACCATTCAGGTGTCTTTTGCCCCAAAGGCGGGTCAGCTTGAGCGCGCCCTCGTTGGCCTCGGCCCCGGAGTTGCAAAAAAACACCCGGTCGGCAAAGGAGTTTTGCACCAAAATCTCGGCCACCCTGGCCTGGGGCTCGGTGTAGTAGAGATTGCTCACGTGGTTGAGCTTCAGGGCTTGGTTGCACACGGCCTGGCTCACCGCCGGGTCGGCGTGGCCCAGGGCGGTCACCGCGATGCCGGCCAGGAAATCCAGGTATTCCTTGCCCGCCTGGTCCCACAGCCGCATGCCCTGGCCCCGCACGAAACAGACGGGCTGCCGGCCGTAGGTGGTCATGATGTACTGGTCTATTTTTTGAGAAGCGGTCTGCGTCAATTCAATCCCCTCGCTGTTGAAAGAAAATGATGATGCGTCAACGAACCTCCGGACCAGGTTCGTCGTTTAGCTTTCCGCTTCGTGAGTTCCCGCCCAGGCAACACCTGTTGCGTCCTCGCTTGAAAAATCGTAGCCGCGCCGTATGCGCCCGCTTTTGGTAAAGCCCCTCTGCCGCGCGGCGTTAGCCTTCCAAGATGGTGCCCACGCCCTTGTCGGTGAATATCTCCAACAAAAGCGCGTTGGGCACCCGCCCGTCGATTATGTGCGCCGATTCCACGCCCGCCTCCAGGGCCTCCAGGCAGCAGTTCACCTTGGGGATCATGCCGCCCTTTATCACGCCCTTTTGCATCAGCTCGCGGGCCTTGGCCCGGGTCAGCTCGGTTATGAGCTCGCCCTTATCGTCCAGCACCCCCGGCGTGTCGGTTAGAAGCACCAGCTTGGAGGCCCGCAGGCCTGCGGCCATGGCCGAGGCCACCAGATCGGCGTTGATGTTCAGGCTCTCGCCGTCGGGCCCCACCCCCACCGGCGCGATGATGGGGATGAAGCGGCCGTGCTCCAGGGCGTGCAGCACCTGGGGGTTCACCTTGACCACCTTGCCCACCAGGCCCACGTCGATGATCTCCGGCGGCTGGTCTTCACTGGCCTGGCGGGTGACCTGCATCTTCTCGGCCTGGGTGAGGAGCCCGCTGTGGCCGTTGATGCCCACCGCCTTGCCGCCGTGCTGATTGATGAGCCCCACGATGGAGGTGTTCACCTGGCCCACCAAGACCATCTGCACCACGTCCATTACCTCGGGGCTGGTGACCCGCATACCCTCCACGAACTCGCAGGAGATATTGAGCCGCTCCAAAAGCCGGCCTATCTGGGGCCCGCCGCCGTGCACCACCACCGGGTAGATGCCCACCTCGCGCAGGAGTATCACGTTGAGGGCGAAGCTGGTTTTAAGGGCCTCGTCCTTCATGGCCGCCCCGCCGTACTTGATGACCACGGTCTGGCCGGAAAAACGCTGGATGTAGGGCAGCGCCTCGATGAGGGTCTGGGCCCTGAAGCTGGCTTGGTCGCTCATTGCCTTATGGGCTCCCCTTGGTGATGTTTTACAAAACAGGGCACGGAGTCCGGCCTAGAAATTGATCCTCACGCCCAAGTCCACCATGAACACCTTGGTGTTGTCCAACTCCATGGTGATGTCCATGCCTTCGAAGCTCTCGGTCTGGCTCTGGTCGCCGAAGCCCATGTAGCGGCCCCGCAGTTCCAGGCTCAGGTTGGAGACCGGAGTGAATATCACGCCGCCCATGAGCTGGTAGGCCAGCACGTTGTCCACGCTGTCCGAGTCCAGATGGTAGTTGTCCTGCTTTATGTCGTAGCTCAGCTTGGCGGCGGCCATGCCCAGGCCCGCTCCCACAAAGGGCGTCACCGGCGTGACGTTGGGCATGGCCACGATCACATTCACCATGCCGTAGAGAAAATGCTGCTCGCTGTAGTCGCCCAGGTCCAGCTCATAATTCTGATAGCGCACCTTGTCGGCCTTCATGCCCAGCCAGCCCGCCTCCAGTTCGGCGCGCAGCCAGGGCAGGAAGCGGCGGCCATAGGCCAGGCTCACTCCGCGGGCGTCCTTGAAATCCTGCTTGAGGCCGTCGATGCCCTTGACCTTGACTTCGGCGTCCTGGATGCTGCCCAGGCCGCCGCGCAGGGCGAAGTAGTTGTTGCCCGCCTCGTCCGCCGCCAAGGCCTGGCCGCAGGTCAGGGTCAAACCGGCCGCCAACGCCAACGCGATGATGACCACCCAGGATCCGAGTTGCTGGAACCTCGCCGCCATGTATTGAGCTCCTTTTCCGCTGGGACGCTTGGTATAGCTTCCGCTGTTTATCACAAAATATACCTGCTAAGGTCACGGTCCTTGCTTATGTCAGCCAACTTTTCGCGGACGTAATCCGCGTTGATGTTCACCGTCTTTTTTCCCATGTCCGGAGCGGTGAAGCTTATCTCCTCCAGAAGCCGCTCCATCACCGTGTGCAAACGGCGGGCGCCGATGTTCTCGGTGCCCTCGTTCACCCGCGAGGCTATCTCGGCGATGGCCTGGATGGCGTCGCCGCTGAAGACCAGCTCCACGCCCTCGGTCTCCAACAGGGCCACGTACTGGGTGATGAGCGCGTTCCGGGGCTCGGTGAGTATGCGCACGAAATCCTCGGCGCTCAGGGCCTTCAGCTCCACCCGGATGGGGAAGCGGCCCTGCAACTCGGGCACCAGATCCGCCGGCTTGGACATGTGAAACGCGCCCGCCGCGATGAATAAAATATGGTCGGTGCGGATCATGCCGTATTTGGTGTTCACCGTGGAGCCTTCCACCAGGGGCAAAAGGTCGCGCTGCACGCCCTCGCGGCTCACGTCCGGGCCGTGGCCGTGCTCGCGGCCGGCGATCTTGTCCAGCTCGTCCAGGAAAATGATGCCCTCCTCCTGGACCTTGCTCAGCGCGTCGTGCACCACCCGGTCCATGTCCACCAGCTTGCCGGCCTCCTCGTTGGTGAGTAACTCCATGGCCTCGGGCACCTTGACCTTGCGGCGCTTGGTCTTCTGGGGAAGGATGCCGGAAAGCATGTCCTTCAGGTTCATGTCCAGGTCTTCCAGGCCGCTGGCCGAGAAAACCTCCACCATGGGCAACTGGGGCTGGGCATTGATCTCCAGCTCCACGTAGCGCTCGTCCAGCTTGCCCTCCCTGAGCAGCTTTTTCAGCTTGCTGCGGGTGGGGTTGTGCTCCTCGTCCTTGCGCACCACCTCCAGGTGTTCATGGTCCTCGCCCCGGTCGCCGGGCAGGCGCGGTGGCAAGAGGATGTCCAAGAGGCGCTCCTCGGCCAGTTCCATGGCCTTGGCCCGCACGTTTTCCTGCTCCTGCCCCTTGACCATGTTCACGGCCAATTCGGTCAGGTCGCGGATCATGGATTCCACGTCGCGGCCCACGTAGCCCACCTCGGTGAACTTGGAGGCCTCCACCTTGAGAAACGGCGCGTCGGCCAGGCGGGCCAGGCGACGGGCTATCTCGGTCTTGCCCACGCCGGTGGGCCCGATCATGATGATGTTCTTGGGCGCGATCTCGTCGCGCAAATCCTCGCGCACCTGCCGCCGCCGCCAGCGGTTGCGGAGGGCGATGGCCACGCAACGCTTGGCGTCGTGCTGGCCGATCACGTATTTGTCCAGTTCGCTTACAATCTCTCTGGGAGTAAGAGTAGCCATATCGCTTTCTCTAAGGTTCTTCTATGAAGTAGAAAGGGCAAGTCAGCCCTTAAGCCAGTTTGCATTCCATCAGCATCGAATCGCCGCCGTTCTGCGCCAGTTCAATGAACCGCCCCGCAGCAAGCTGAGGGGTATCGGCGGGAACCAAATCATACCGAAGCAAGCTTCGGGATATTAGACCCGCGACAAAATAATAATTTGCAGCGGTATTTCCTTCACCTTTTTAAAACCCTGTTTGCGGTAGAGCCCAAGCGCGTCTTGATTGTCCACCTTAGCGATCAGGCTGAGAGAATCAAGCCCCATGTTTCGCGCAGTCCTCTTTGCGCGCCTGTCCATAGACGATCTCCATGGCAGGACCTGATTACAACTCCTCCACCACGATGTTGTGGTTGGTGTAGATGCAAATCTCGGCGGCGATGGCCATGGCCTCCCTGGCCAACTCCTCGGGCGCAAGCTGGCTGTGCTTCATCAGCGCCCGCGCCGCGGCCAGGGCAAAGGCCCCGCCCGAGCCGATGGCGGCCACCTCGCCCTCCGGGTCTATAACGTCGCCGGAGCCGGAGATCAGCAAGAGGTGCTCCTTGTCCGCGGCCAGAAGCAGGGCCTCCAGGCGGCGCAGGCTCTTATCCATGCGCCAGTCCTTGGCCAGCTCCACCGCCGCCCGGGGCAGGTTGCCGGCGTAGGCCTCCAGCTTTCCCTCCAGGCGCTCGAACAGGGTGAAGGCGTCGGCCGTGGCGCCGGCGAATCCGGCCAGCACCTTGTCGTGGTACAGGCGGCGCACCTTTTTGGCCCCGGCCTTGACCACGGTGGAGCCCATGGTCACCTGGCCGTCGGCGGCCATAACCAGCTTGCCGCCCCGCTTGATGGCGATCACCGTGGTGGCGTGCATCTCGTATGCTTCAGTCATATTCCTCTCTTGATTCGCGTAAGTTCCCCGCGATTACTCTTCCTTGGCTTCTTCCTTTTTAGTCTCGGCCCCGTTCTTACCGGCCCTGGGGTGGGCCTTGTCGTAAACCCGCATCAAGTGATCCATGGTCAGATGCGTGTATTTCTGGGTGGTGGAGAGGCTGGCGTGGCCCAGCATCTCCTGCACCGACCGAAGGTCCGCGCCACCTTCCAGCAAATGGGTGGCCATGGCGTGGCGCAGGGAATGGGGGCTGATCTTGCGCCCCACGCTCAGGCCGCCCAGGCGCTGGGCCAGCAGGGTCTGCATGCCCCGCGGCCCCAGGCGCTTGCCCTTGGCGTTCAAGAACAGCGCCGGCTCCCGGCGGCCCTCCCCTTCCTCGGGCAGCAAACGCGGCCGCCAGTCCAGATAGGCCCGCAAGGCCTCGCCGGCCCGGGAGCCCACCGGCACCACCCTTTCCTTGGAGCCCTTGCCCCGCCGGATATGCACCAGGCCCAAATCCAGCCTCAAGTCGTCCGAATCCAAGCCACCCGCCTCCTGCACCCGCAGCCCGCTGGAATAGATCAGCTCCCACAGGGCCCGGTCGCGCAGCTCCAGGGCCCGCCGCTTTTCCTGGGAGCCGTAATCCCGGCTGGCTTGGCGTTCGGCCTCCACCAGGTGAAATGCCTCGTCCACGCTAAGGCGCCGGGGCAGCTTTTTTTCCTGCTTGGGCGGCCTCACCAGCTGGGTGGGGTCCGGGCTAAGTCCCCTTTCCCGCAAAAAAGCGAAAAAAGCGCGCAGGCTGGCCAGCTTGCGGGCCATGGTGCTCTTGGCCGAGCTTTTCAGCCCCTGGGCCAAAAAGGCGCGCACATCATTCACGCCCACCTGCTCCCAGGCGTTGATGTGGCGCTGGCCCGTGAGGAAACGGCTGAATTCTCCCACGTCCCGCGAGTAGGCCGCCACCGTGTGGGCGGATCGGCCCTTGCCCTCGCTCAAGAACTCGGCGAAATCGCTCAGCTCCCTCTCCATGCCGGCCTGCTCCTCCTGGGCTATCCCAGGGAAAAATCAATCATAACTTGCATGGGCCGGGAATCAAGCGAAAATAGATGGAAATCCGCTTTAGGCGGCTATAAAAACCGCCCTGAACGACGGATTCGGAAAGGTTCGCGGGCCGGGCCATAACGCCGCCAAACCGCTTTTGACGCCCGCCGGCGAACAACTCGTCCCAATCTATCGGCTTTCTTTTAATTAGCTTTTCGTCTTGCCGGGACTTCCGAAGCGAGCCTATAGTTTTTTATATACAAATTATATACAAACACTAGCGCTACCAATAACGACGCATCCTGGGGGAGAAAAGGACAAAGCCTTGTCCACCAGGTTGTATCAGATAATTTCCTGTCTATTCATGAAGATATCTAATCTAACCCTGAGCGGGCTCATGGCGGCCTGTCTGACGGTCTGCCTTTGCCCGCCGGCCTTTGGCATGACCTTGGACACCGAAGGCAAGGCCGACCCCAAGTGCACGCCGATTTATCATTTGGAAACCATGACGGTGGAAAGGGTGAGGCCCAAGTCCATCTTCTACGAGTTCCGCGGGTACCTGGAATACAAATCAAACTCGCCGTCCTTGGCCTGCCCTCCCAAGACTTCCTCCGGCTCCACCGTGGTGCGGGCCCAATGGGATTATCCCCAGGTAGCCGCCGAAACGGCTGGCCATTACCAGGGCGAGCAGTTTCAAACCGTGACCAGCAGCTTAAGCAAATGCGATTACGACCCCTGGCTGAACCAGGACGCGCAATGCGAGAGAATCGGCAGCGCCGCGCCCAAGCCCGACTGGCCCGAGCCCCGGCCTTTCACGGCGAGCCTCCTGACCCCTTATCAGCGCTCCCAGTTGCTGGCCCAGGTGGAATCCCAGCTCACGCCGGACCTACTCATGCCCAAGAACAATCAGACAATCAAGGGCACCCAGCTTACGGTGCAGGCCAAGGTTTATCTGCCGCCTGCCAGCCCCAGCCACGACAGCCCGGAGGTCGAAGTGACGGTCAAGGAGCTTTTGTGGCCTTCCCCGGGCGGGCCGACTCCCATGCAGAAGGCCTTTACCTTGCCGGTGCACAATGGTTTCGCCCTCAAGCTGATCGACCTCAAGCACGGCAATTTCGAAGTGAAGATGCGCATGAAAAAACCGGCTTCGCAAAAGTGGAGCGATGCCCTGGTGGTGCACCTGGTTCCTTAAGCGACCGCCTGAAAGTCGTTTATACGCCAGCTTAATTTTAATATGCGGGCCGCCATGATCGGCCGATCATGGCGGCCCGCATATTGTTAATCTAAGCGCGCCTTACCCCCGCAACCAAGGGAGCCGCCCAGGGCCGGCGCTGGTCTCAATGGAATTTCAAGGGCTCGCCCGGCACCGGCAAGTCGCCCTTCACCAGGTCGGTCATGGCCTTGGGCGCCGCCAGGCTGGGGCAGAGCAGCTCGCGCATGGCGCGCTTGAATTCGCCGGCGTCTATGGGCGTGTGGGTGCCCTCCACGATGGGCAGGTCGGGGTAGGCCTTGGCGATGGCCTTTTTATATGACTCCCTGAAGGGGCACAGGGTGGCCAGGCAATAGGTGAAATGCAGGGCGTCCAGCCGGAAGGCGGCCAGCGCCCGCACCTTTTTCATGATTTTTTCCGGCGCCGCCAGGGTGGGGCAACCGGCGCAGTTGATGACGCCCACCAGATCCAGGGGCTGGTCCTGGGGATAACGGCTGAAAAAGCCTCTGTGCTTGCGCAGATCGTGCAGGCAAGCGCTCATGGAGCAGGCGGTATCCTGGGTGCAATTGGAACAAGACAAAATTCCCACGCGGGCCACGGCACACCTCCGAGGTTAATGATGACAAGCGCTTAGGCTCATAACCCAAGGTAGCCCTTGGCTCACTTATAAAAATCCCCCATATGGCGTATGGCTAGTTTTTGGGGAGCTATCAGATCAATTGGTTCCGCGCGGCCCACACCGAGGCCTGCGTCCGGTCGCTTACGCCCAATTTATTGAAGATATGAATGACGTGGGTCTTGACGGTGTGGGGGCTGATTTTCAGGATGCGGGATATCTCCCGGTTGGTGAAACCCTCGGCCATGAGCCGGATCACCTCGGTCTCGCGGCCGGACAGCTTGAAAATTATCCCTTCCCGCTCTCCCTCCAGGCCGAGGCCGCGCGGTTTAGAGGGGCGCGAGTCCAACTCGGCGTCCCCGGCTGGCCGCGCTTCATAGCCGTCATGGCCTATCACACCGGCATCACTAGCCAAATCAGCATCGACCTCCACCGTGGCCACCAGATCGTTTTCCGAGTCGTACACGGGATAGAGTATCCTGGTCCCGATGGGCTGGGGCAGATGCGGGCAGCCGGTCAGGGGCGTTTTCAGCCTGGTCACCGCGCCGGCAAAGGCCATGCAGGCGCTGAATCCGCAGTCGCCGCAATTGCTCAGGGGCAAGAGCTTCAATATTTCCGGCACCTGCAGCCTGCGCTGTTTTCTGTGGCATGGCTTGATTTGGGCTTTCCGTTCAAGCACGTCATTCAACAACGCAAGCAACCCGCGGGCAAAGGCCACGGCTTCATCCCGCCCCAGGAAGAACCTGGCCGTCACGGTGTCGGGAGGATACAGCGAGCAGTAAATCTCTCCCATTTTAAAGCTCAGTTGCTCCGGGTCGTCAAAATGAACCGCTTCCTGGTTCAAGGGCAGCATAAAGGGAAGCAACCGGGTGAAATCATTATCCACTCTGAAATGGGCGTACCAGCAGCGCTCGCCCTTGTTCAAATGAGACCCGCGCAAGGAAAAATCAGAAAACTCATTGAAAAACATGGGCACCTCTTCAAAGCGCTCCTTAAAACGCCCGTTGAGGTCAGTTTATTACCCCAGGTCAGGCAATGAAATATAAATATAGCAGATTCGAAGCGTTGGGTTTTGGCTGCGGAATAGGCCCCAACCGCCCGGCGCGGCCTTGCGTTCGCCCCCGGCGGCACAATGGCGGGCAAAGCCCGTCAAATGCGAACATCTCGCGGCAACCTGTCTGAATGCCGTCTGGAGGTTGCTTGCAGGCGGCCGGTTATCTGTATAACCGCCCTATTAAAAGCAGTTTAAACCTGGCGCGCCTAAAGCTTTTCTTCTATGTCGATCAACCAGAACTTGTTGGAATGCACCGCAATATAAAGGGACATATGGTTAAGGATTTCGAACTTTGTTTCTATGGGCAACGTCTCCAGGTAGGTCCTATAAATCTGATCGGGGCCTGGCTCTTCTCCCGGCCTTGGCTGCCGGATATGATTGTACCACCAGCGAGCGGTGTCGATTAATCCTGACTTGGCTATCTCTTCCAAGACAATGTCATCGCGGCCTTGGATGCTTGAACTAACTTGTTGAACTAACGGAGCCAAAAAAGTCTCTAAAAAGTTGCGGTGCTTTTCCATGTGGCTGGCGTACTCTCGCGCGGCAAAGCCGTAGTCATCCTTGAGCAATCGCAACAATTCAGATTCGAATCGCAAATGTCCTTTTGAAAACTTCAACAAAAAATCGAATTTGTCTTTTACAAATTCAGCCACGCCGCCTACCTCATGGCTGCTTTTTATGGTATTGTACCATTTATTAATGAAGTGCAATATTTCCCTGTGCTGTTCATTGATCAAAAAAATACAGGTTTCATATGATTTTCGCCATTTGATGAATTCTTCAAAAGAATCGTTTAGATTACCCTGCATTTGCTTCTCCGACAATTTAATGCTAGCGATGTGGCGTTGATCACCTTTTCGCTATTTAGTGAAACATCTGCATGCTATTTTCTTATCTACACATACTTGGCCCCGCCCCGCGGGGGGCGCGACTCTTAGGTTACATGTTCCTAAGCAGCCAAGTCCAGCCAAACTGTAACGGTTTTGATGCGGCTGGCCCATTAGCTGTTGTTAGCAGGGAGGTTGCTCACACCCCGTCAGTCTTGAGACAGATGATTTCTCTTTGAGAGCGGTGTGGGGCCTGTTCTGGTTGTAGTAATCCAGCCATGGTCTCAGCCGCCCTGTCCTTTCCCCGGGGTTTCGTAGGTGTTTTTGTAGGCCAACTCCTTAGGGCTTGTTTGTATGAATTGCTCGGCCTTGCCGTTGGTGCGTGGGGTGTAGGGTCTGGTGCGTACATGCCTGGCTTCCAGGAATTGGCAAGCTTTCAGAAACAGATCATAAACATAGTGGCTGCCGTTGCCGGTCATCACCCATTGCACCATGACCCCGCGCCGATTCAGCCAATCGGACGCTCGAAGCAGGAAGCCCGTGGCCGTAGCAGCCACCTTGTCCTGCATGACTTGGCTGCAGGCCAGGCTTCCGTGTTCATCCACGCAGATATGCAGAAACTCCCCTCCGGCTCCGCGCCGACCGCCATATCTAACGAATGACGTTCAGCGCTCCCACCTCTGTTCGGCCCTCCATTCAGAACCAGATGCCAGGAATCGCAGCCGACGGTTTACCTGTAACTAATTATCCCCTTATTCCTCTGCGTCGCTTCCGCTGACCATTAACAAGCGGCATGTCCTTCACGGTCAACAATACCCACGCCAAGTTAACAACCTTATATCGCAATGTGGATCAACCGCTAAAAAAAGTGGATGAAACGCAAGCGCCGAAAAACTGTTTCTGTTAGCTTTTGGCAGCTATTCGATAGGCAAAATTAAATTATAGTTATCAAATTATAATATTGCCGTTAGTTACACCTAACTCGCATGGAAAGAAGTCAGCTTCAGAGGAGGTAGTCTGTGAGGAGCTATCTGCGCAAAGGGTTGTTCACCTGGCTAATCATTGCGTTGGGAGCAATTCTGGCCCCGGATGGGTTCAGCGAAACCAAAGAAAAGGAATCGGTGGAAACGCTGGAGTCCATAAGGGTGACGGCTAGAAAAGCCGAGGAGTCGGCAAAAGACGTGCCCTTCAGCTTGTCGGTGCTCACCGATACGGAGCTGGAAAACAGAAGGTTGGAAAGCTTTGAGGATGCACTCAGGCAGACGCCGGGGGTGGATGTTTATTCCTATGGCGCCCTGGGCGGGGATTTCATGCGCATCAGAGGGGTGGGATCGCTCTACCGTATAGGCGAAGATGATACTTCGGTTCTCATAAATTTGGACGGAGTTCCCCTGTCAATGAGCTCGGCATCCATGTCAATCCTGGATATAGAACGCCTGGAAGTTATGAAAGGGCCTCAGGGGACCCTGATGGGACGAAACAGCGAAGCCGGGGCCGTTAACATCGTCACCAAAAAGCCGACCAGACATTTGGAAGGCCATGTCAAAGGCGAATACGGCACTGAAAACACTTTCAACACCGAAGCGGTGGTGAGCGGCCCGGTGACAGAGACCCTGAGCGCGCGTTTTGCTGCCAAATACTCGGGTTATGACAATCAGATCGTATACCACGGCACCGATGATCCTATAAGTAAACCGAAAGATGCAATCGTTAGAGGTACTCTGCTTTGGGAACCCACGGACAAAACCGATGTGGCTTTGATACTGGGATATGAAGAAAAGAAAAACAGAACCGAGGCTATGCTCCTCATGCCCTTTGACGATAAGCAGGAATTAGACGCCCCCCCAGGCAGTCTGGACTCTGAAAGAGACAGCCAACGGGCGACCTTGGATGTAACCCATGAGTTCGAAAACATGATGCTGACATCTGTCACGGGTTATAGCCAAATGGACAGTAACGAAGATCGTCTCTTGTACAACAAAACGCTCGCCCGCGCTTTGCTCGGTTTGGACATTGTTGAAGGTAATAAAACTTATAGAAGCGCCAACATGGATGCTATTTATCAGGAGTTCCGTTTGTCCTCCAAACCAGGAAGCGATGTTTTCTGGGTGGCCGGGGCAAGCTATTACCAGTCTGACAGGGACTTAACCAACAGCTATGACTATGAACATGTTGCCAGTTATATGGCCATGAACGGGAAGATTGATGCAAACTTTAAAACTAAGAATTACGGAATATTCGGCGAGATAACCTATCCCCTGATGGAGAGGCTTAAGGTCACGGGAGGGCTGCGCTATACCTGGGATGAAAAGGAATACAAATCCAGTTGGACGCCGTCGGCCACCAACCCGTATGCCATGTATTACGGCCCTGCTTCCGATGCGGATGAAATGTCTTCCTCATTTGCCACGGGCCGTGCTTCTATCAGCTATGCGGTTACGGAGACTATTAACGCGTATTTTACCTATGCCAGAGGGTATAAGGCAAAAGCTTATCAGGACCTTGCGACAGGCTATATATTCGGCGGAAATAATTCCGACCTGATCGTGGAAGCCGCAAAAGTTAACAGCTATGAACTCGGCATGAAGATGGAAACGCCGAACAACAGAGCCGGGCTCAATTTGGCTCTGTTTTTTAACGATATCAAGGATGACCACGTATCGTACGTTGACTTGGTTACAATGACCAGCAAAATCGGCAACAATGACACCCAGACCAAGGGGATCGAAGTAGAGGGCTTCTGGAAAATCGGAATGGGCTTTACGGTCAGAGCCGGCGGCGGCTACACGGATGCTGAAATAACCGGTGTTCCCGAAGGTTCGAAGGATGTAAAAGAAGGAAATGCTATTCCCGACACACCGAAGTGGAACGCGACCGTTTCAATTACCCACCATCTGCCCCTGTCGTCCTTCTGGGGCATGACATCCCCTTCGTTCTTCACTTGCATCACCAACAGGTATGTGGGCGAAAGAGAAGCTAGCGCGGCAAACAACTTTCAACTTGACGCCCACAACAAGTTGGACTTCCGCATGGGCATTATGAGCGAACATATGGAGTTTTACGTTTGGGGTGAAAACCTCCTGGATGAAGTATACCAACTATATGGAGTTAATTTTGGCAAATCGGCAATTGACGGCCGTGATGTTCTCGCGGGCGGGTGCTCTAGAGGGCGCATTTTGGGCTTAGGAGTTGCCTACCGTTTTTAAGAACTTAGTCGAAAAAGCGATCACCAGGCAAATGAATATGTTGGAAGAAGCCAAGACAAAAGTTGATATGGGTGGTGTTTCAGAAACGCTCTTAATTACCGTTTACTTCCGCGCCAAGGAGAGCGCACGCAAAGACGGTATCATAAGGGACAAATTCGCCGAAGAATGTGTCGGCCGAATGGAATATAATTTCGATAAATTCGACAAAGACCGCCTTTCCGTTGTGGGTGTCGCGGTCCGCACCGAAGTCATCGACGAGATCGTATCGCACTTCCTTAAAGAGAATCCGGAGGCAATCATTGTCAACATAGGCGCCGGATTATGCACCCGGTTCCAGCGGGTTGACAATGGTTCCATAACTTGGTTTGAGCTGGATGTTCCGCAAGCGCTTGACTTACGGAAAAAATTCATCTCTCCCTCTCCGCCACGTTACAGATATATCAAAAAATCAGCCTTTGATTATACCTGGATGGATGATGTCGCCAGCGTCGCGGATGATGATAAAGGCAAAGTGCTGATGGTTGCCGAAGGAGTGCTGATGTACTTCGATGAGAGTGATGTAAAAGAGCTGTTCAGGCAAATCAGGGCCCGCTTTCCCACAGCCGAAGTCGTTACCGACACTATGCCCAAATTTTCAACAAAGATGTCCATTAAACATCACAAATCCGTCTCTCAAACCCAGGCAAGGTTCAAGTGGGGCCTGGGAAAAACCAGCGAACTGTATAGTTGGAATCTCGGTATTGATCTAATCAAAGAGTACTCGCTTTTATACCGCCATACCAAACGCTTTGGCTTAATCAGTTTACTGCGGTTTATCCCCTGGGGCAGACGACTGACTAGGCTTATCCATTTCCGGTTTGACGCCAGTAAAGCTGCTACATAAAAATGCATAATAATACAAATAATAAGTCGGGGTTAGCCCGTCTTATGGAACTATCGGGCCAGAGCAAGGGGCTGCTCATTATATCTTCCATATTGGCAACGATACATGCTTTATTGACAATGGCTCCCTATGTTTTGGTTTTTTTCATTCTAACAAAACTCCTGAATGGGCGGATAAACAGTCCTGACATTGATACCTGGCTGATATGGGCGTTTATAGCAATCATTTCATCTGTGGTCGTGTTGTATACTTCAGGAATGGCTTCCCACGTTGCCGCCTTTAATATCCTCTATGGACTCCGATGTAAGATCACCGATAAGCTGGGCCGGCTCCCCATGGGGTATCTGGAAAACCGAAGCTCGGGCGCGCTCAAAAAAATCATTGCTGATGATGTGGAAAATATAGAACTCTTTATTGCCCACAACCTGCCCGATGCGGTAAGGGCCGTTGTGCTGCCGCTTATCATTCTGGGTTATCTCTTTGTAGTTGATTGGCGTTTGGCTCTGGTGAGTCTTTTACCGCTTTTGGTCATTGCTATTGCGCTTAGGTTCTTGTCGGGATCGATAGATTATAAAGTAAAAGTTAATAAATACCACGATTCCCTGGAAGATATGAATGCCGGCATTGTGGAATTCGTCCGCGCCATGCCGGTTATGAAAATATTTGGTCAATCCGCCTCAGTCTTTGCAAAATACAGCCACACGGTTAAGGATTTTGACCATCACATGAAGGGCTGGACCAAAGCGACGGCTCCTTCCTGGGCCATGATAATCAGTTTTTTGAACAATGCTCTTCTGCCACTGCTGGCCTTCGGTTTGTATCTTTATTTTAACGGCGGCCTCGAGCTTCCCGTATTTTTTCTCTTTCTCATACTGGGGGTCGGTTATATCCGTCCCGCATTTAAGCTTACGGCGGTAAATTCCGAAATCATCAAAATCGGCCAAGGCGTAAAGATGATGGATAAAATTCTGTTTGGAGTCGAGGAGCAAAAAAGTGGCGCGACTCCGGCTCCAAACGAGTTTTCTCTGGAATTCCGTCAGGCACGGTTCTCATATGTCAAAGGAATCGACGTAATAAAAGATGTCAGCTTCAAGGTTCCTCAGGGGTCCATTACGGCGCTGGTAGGCCCCTCCGGCTCAGGAAAATCCACCGCCGGACAGTTGATTGCCAGGTTCTACGATCTACAATCTGGAAGTATAACTCTGGGCGGGATCGATATCAAAGATCTTTCCATCGAAACTCTTATGGAAAATGTCGGCGTTGTTTTTCAGGACAATATGATGTTTCAGCAGACTATCTATGACAATATTCTGATGGGGATGGATAGGACAAAAGAAGAGGTGCTGGCCGCCGCAAAAACAGCAAGATGCCATGATTTTATTATGCAATTACCCTATGGATATGACACTCGTTTTGGTGACAAGGGGGTTCATTTAAGCGGTGGCGAACAACAGCGCATTCAATTGGCTCGGATCGTTTTAAAGGATGCGCCCGTGCTGGTTCTAGACGAAGCCACAGCTTTCAGCGACCCTGAGAACGAACAACTGATCATGACGGCCATCAGCGAACTCATTCAAAATAAAACCGTGATCATCATCGCTCATCGCCTTTCCACTATCACTGAAGCTGCGCAGATCGTTGTGCTTGATAGCGGCGCGGTGGAAACGATAGGAACCCACGAGGAATTGCTTAAAAACAGCAAGCTCTATCTTAAGATGTGGAACGCCCATATGCGCGCCAAGGAATTTGCAATTTTGACCGAATAAACATATCCATTAGCACAGGGAAAACAAGAGCAATAAATATGAATATGCTGAAAAACCTATTATATGTTTTCAGAGCAACTCATGCCAGGTTGGGTGCAGCCGTCATGGGAGAAATGCTGCACGGCATATTCCTGGCGGCGCCAACCGGTATACTGCTTTTAATCATCTGGGAACTCTTTAACGAACAGCCCGATATAAAGGGGATATGGTTAAAAGTCATTATCCTGACGGTGATGTTCTTTATTCAGATGTGGTTAGCCAGAAAGGTTATGGTGAAAACATACAATGTCATCATAACCATGACATCAAAACTAAGGCTTATGCTTGGCGATCATCTTTATAAATTATCACTTGGTTTTTATAAGAAGCGCGACCCCGGAGACCTCGCCTCGGTGGTGCTCCAGGATGTAAGCAATTTTGAAACAATTTTCGGTGACCAATTTCGAAACATGGTAGGAGCCGCATTCGGGACACTTTTCCTTTCTATCTTCCTTTTCATTTTGGACTGGAAACTGGCTACCCTGATGATATCGGCAATACCATGCTCATTTTTAATAATCATTATGGCGGCTAAAGTCGGGAGAAAAATCAGCCATAGACATATCGTTTCACGAAATGAGACGGGCAGCCGGTTTATAGAATACGTGCAGGGCGTAAAATATCTAAAAGCCTTTAATTTGACAGGGGTCCGCTTTTCCACTCTAAAAGCGGCCTTTGATAATCTGCGCAAAAGCAGTATTAAACTGGAAGCCGGACTCGGCCCGCTTGCTTTGGCGTCTTTTGTGGTTTTTGAGGTTTTCTTTCTGCTGATGGTTTATGTGTCCGTATCTCATTTCAAAAATGCCAGCGAAATAACAATAACTGTCCCTGTTTTTGTTGCCTTTCTGATAGTGGGATACCGCTTGTATGCCCCCTTGCAGCTTCTGATGATAAGCTATGCGGTATTGAATTATATGAATGCAAGCGTTGAGCGAATCAGGCAGTTACTGGAAGCTCCTTTGCAGGATGTCGGCAAAGATATTCGGCCTGAGCGATACGATATCTCCTTTGAAAATGTCAGTTTTTCCTATGTCGATAGAGAGGTTTTAGAAGAGGTAAGCCTTACCATTCCGGAAAAAGGACTCACCGCATTGGTGGGCCCTTCAGGCTCCGGTAAGACGACCATAACCAATCTCATTGCCAGGTTCTGGGATGTGCAAAAAGGTAAGATAACCATTGGCGGTGTAGATATAAAGGACATGGCCCCCCAAACTGTTTGTGGCCTGATAAGCCAGGTATTTCAGGATGTATATCTATTCGATGACACCATCTACAACAACATCAAAATAGGCAACCCTGAGGCCACGGAAAATGAAATAATGCAGGTTGCCGAAAAAGCCCAGGTTACTGAATTCCTGGGTGCCATGGAAAATGGAATAAACACAAAAGTGGGAGAAGGCGGCTCGAAGCTATCCGGGGGACAGAAACAGCGCATCTCCATAGCCAGAGCCATGCTTAAAAATGCGCCCATCATACTACTTGACGAGGCCACCTCCGCGCTTGATCCGGAAAACGAAATTTATATCCAGCTTGCTATCCAGGAATTGGTCAAGGAAAAAACCGTGGTGGTAATTGCCCATAAACTCCAAACCATCCGCAATGCGGAAAAAATAATTGTACTGAAAGATGGTCATGTCAATGAAACGGGAAGCCATTCGGAATTGCTGAAGAATAAAAAATTATACTATCAATATTGGGTTACGCAACAGAAGATTGGCGGCTGGAGGATATGCGATCACGCCCATTAATAAGCATTGGCTAGCTGTATAATCGCCATAAATAAAAAACGGCTAATTACTTAACTGCCGCGAAAAATGGTGAGCCGTATTTCATTTATTCTCCCCTGAGCAGGGCCAGACATTCATGGATTCAAGACCCAATCAGAAAGACATGAGGCACTTGGGCGCCAGCGCCGCCGTATATGCCAAAATCACCGGCCATATCATCAACCGGCGTTGGTGGTGGATGGGGGCCGTCTTGCTGTTTACGGCGTTCTTGGCCATGCAAATGCCCCAACTCGTTTTCGACAATTCCCCGGACAACTGGTTTGTGGAAGGGCATGAAACTTTGCAGGCCAGGGACCGTTTTCATGGCGCCTTTGGCAATGACAAGTTCGTTTTCTTGATGTTCACCAAAGAAAAGACGCCGTTCACCCCGGAAAGCTTCGCGGGCCTTGCGGAGTTGGCCGAACGCTTCGAGAACGAGGTCCCCTTTACCCGCGAAGTAACCTGGCTGGGCAACGTGGAGCGCATACGCGGAGTGGGCAGGAATAGCCAGGAGGTTCTCATAGAGCCGTTCATGGCCGAGACGCCCAAAACCCAACAAGCCGTGGACGGCCTTTTACGCGAAGCCCTGGAGGAGCCGGCCTTTGTCAATGATTTGATCTCGCGGGACGCCACGGTGCTGACCATGGTCATCACCTTGGATCCTTTCCCTTCCGACCAAGCGGGCGAAAATCCCA
Source organism: Desulfocarbo indianensis (assembly GCA_001184205.1). GTDB lineage: Bacteria > Desulfobacterota > Desulfarculia > Desulfarculales > Desulfarculaceae > Desulfocarbo > Desulfocarbo indianensis. The sequence continues at coordinate 125,045 of LBMP01000008.1, read as the reverse complement.
ATTACGCCGTGTCCGAGGCGGTCAACCGTATTCTGGACGAGCCGCGTTTCAAGGGACTCAAGCCCTATATCGGGGGCAGCCCTCATGTTAACTACCAATACGACGCGCTGGCCAAGAAAGATTTCTTCAGACTTTTTGTGGCGGTTTTGGCGGTGCAGGCCGCTCTGCTGCTCTGGCTGGGCCGGGGGTTCCGCGGCATCCTGGTCCCCCTGGTTGTGACCACCCTAAGCGTCCTATGGACCATGGGCTCCATCAGCCTGATGGGCTTCACCTTGAACCTGCTGAGCATTGCTTTGCCCACCATGCTTATCTGCGTGGGCATCGGCGATTCGATGCATGGCATCGCGGCCTTTTATGACCACGTGGACAGGGGGGCCTCGCGCAAAGAAGCCTTGTGCATGGCCTTTTCCGAGGTGGGCGGAGCGATAATGCTTACCTCGCTCACCACGGCCGCCGGCTTTCTGGCCTATCTGACCACCGATCTCAAGCCTTACCGTGAAATGGGCGTTTACGTGGCCCTGGGCGTGCTATTCGCTTTTATGCTGACGGTCATCCTAACGCCCATCCTGTATTCGTTCGGGAAAAAACCGCCCAAGGCCAGGCGCTCCGGAGAAAAAGGCCGGAAGGACATATTCGACCGCTGGCTGGCCCTCACCCATAGGATTGTGATGAATCACGCAAAGGCTGTGATCGCCGTATTCGGCCTGACCATGGCGGCGGGTGTGGCGGGTTACATGATGATCAAGGTGGAGTCCAACACAACCAAACTGATCCTGCCAAGGGAACCCCTGCGCCAGACCCTGGATGTGATCGACGAGCGGTTGGGTACCAGCACCACTCTGGAGTACCTGATCGACACCCAAAAGCCCTCCGGCATCAAAGACCCGGAGTTCATGGCCAACCTGGACAAGCTGATGACCGCGGCCGAGAAGAATCCGCTGGTTGCCAAGGCCGTTTCCATAACCGACCTGCTGAAACGAATGCGTCGCTCCCTGCACGGCAACGATCCCGGCTATTACTCCTTGCCCGAAAGCCGGGAGTCGGTGGCCCAGCACTTGTTTTTATATGAGAGCTCGGGCGGCAACACGCTGGACCGCCTGGCGGGCTTCACTTACGACGTCGCCCGCTTGTCCCTGAAGATGAAGGCTCTGGACACCGGCGATGCCCGGCAGCTTGAGGCCGCGATGAAGGGCAAGGTCAAGGAAATCTTCGGCGATCAGAATGTCGAGATCGTGCAATCCGGCGGCATCTCGACCTATCTGGCCTTGAACGACATACTCTACCAGGGCCAGAGCCGCAGCTTCATGGCTGCCCTGTTGGCCATCACCCTGGTCATGATCCTGGTGCTGCGTTCGATCAAACTGGGCTTGATCAGCATGATCCCCAACGTCTTCCCGGTGTTCCTCACCATGGGCTTCATGGGATTGGCCGGGCTGTATTTGGACGTGATCACCATAAGCTTCGCGGCCGTGATCATCGGCGTGGCCGTGGACGATACGATCCACTTCTTCACCCGCTTCCGTTCAGAATTCGCGCGCTGGGGCAATTATGAAACCGCCCTGCGGGAAACCCTTGCCTCGGTGGGCCGCCCCATCACCTTCACGACGCTGATCTTGATCATCGGCAACGCCGTCTTTTTGCTCTCCAGCTTGCTGGGATTCTTGAAACTCGGCCTTCTTTTCGGCTTCGCCTTTCTTTGGGCTCTTTTGGCGGACATCTACTTCGCCCCGGCGCTTATCGTTCTCTTGAAGCCTCTGGGGCCGGAGCGCGCCCAGTCCGGCGCCCGATAAACGGAGGAAAACATGCGTAAGAGCGCTTCAATACTAATGCTGGCAATCCTGCTTCTGGCAGGCAACGCGCAGGCCGCGGATACCGGCCGCGAAATCATGCTTAAAGTCGATGCCGTGGACAATAGCCGGGACGCGGTCATGTCCTCCGTGATGGTGATCGAACGCGGCGATGCAAAGCTGATCAGACGCATGGAGCACATGACAAAAAATTACGGGGACGCTCTCAAGGATGAGAGGACCTTGATTCGTTTTGTCGAACCCGCCGATGTGCGCGGCACCGCGTACCTGACCTGGTCTTATGACGATCCGGAAAGAGAAGATGACATGTGGATGTTCCTGCCCGCGGAAAGCCTGGTGCGCCGGATCAGCGGAGGGGGCAAAAAAGGCGCTTTCATGCGCTCAGACCTGGCCAACGAGGATATAGAAGACCGGGCCATCGACGATGATATTCACACGCTGAAGGGCAGCGCAGAGCAGCATGGCGCGGACTGCTATGTGATCGAATCCGTGCCTCGTCCGGAGCTGAAACGAGACACCAACTACTCCAAACGGGTGCAGTACATCCGCAAGGACATCTATTTGCCCTGCCGGGTTGAATACTATGACAAGCGCGGCAAGCTCTTGAAGATCGGCACCCACGGCGGTTTTAAACGGATCGACGGCATATGGACCATAACCAAAAGTATCATTGAAACGCCCAGGCGCAAGACCCGTACCCTGTATCAGCGCAGTGAGATCACCTACAACCAAGGGCTGGATGACGGCCTTTTTCTGCAAAGCAATTTGAAGCGCTAACGCATGCGTTCTCTTGCCGGGCGCTGCCTGCCCATTTTGTTGCTCTTGTGGTTATTGAATGCGGTTGCGGCCCATGCCCAAACGCAGGCCCCGCCAAGCAAACCTCTGCCGGGCGATCCCTTGGCCAGCGAGCTGCGCAACATCCCCTCCGGCTACTCGCTTCAAGGGAATAACTTTTTCGCCGGAAAAAAGCAGGCGCCTCCCCCTGCGCAGGTTCAGGGAGATCCTTTCACAACCGCACCGGGTAAAGATCCCTTTGCGGCCCAGTCTCTGCTTGCTCCAAAACCCGGTGAAAAAAAGGCGGGAAACGCGCCCGCAGAACTTTTCAGCCTGCACGGCTATGTGGAAAGCCGCGACCGGCTGCGCATAAAAGACCAGGAAGCGATTTCTCTTAGACAGCGTCTTTGGCTGGAATCCGAGGCGGTACTTTACCCGGCCGAAGAGCCGGGAGGCAACCATAGGTTAAGGCTGTTCGCCTCCGGCGCCCTGGATTCCGACCCGGCGGCCTCGGGCCTGTCCGATGACGTACCGCTTTGGGATTTCTATGCCGAGGAGGTGTTTCTCACCATTGACACCGACGGCGTCGATTTGATTCTGGGCCGCAAGCTGCTGCGGATAGGCACTGGCGACGGCATCAATCCCTTGGACCTTATCAATCCTTTGGATCATCGCGATCCCCTGGCCACCGGCCGGGCGGATTCTCGTTTGCCGGTCTTGCTGGGCCTCGGCATATTGCCTCTGCCCACCTTTGGCAATTTGCAGGAGGCCAGCATAGAGGCCGTCATGATTCCTTTCCCCCAAGTGAACCAACTCAATGCGCCGGGTTCTCCTTGGGAGGGCCGGGGGCTGAAGCTGCTGCGCCAAACCGCAGCCCAGGGTCGATTGATCCTAGATGATCAGGAGAAGCCGAGCCAGTCGCTGCAGAACGCTGAATTCGCCGCGCGCTTGGCGGGCACTCTCTATGGTTGGGATTTGGCCCTGATCGGCTATTACGGCCACCTGAAATCGCCGGTGTTTTCCCGAAGCCTGAGCGCCTCCGCGCAAGGGGAGGACAAGCTGCGCATAACTCCCATCCATCCCAGCTTCGCGGCGGTGGGTTTCAACTTCGCCAAGGGTCTGGAGCGCTCCACCATCCGGGGCGAATTGTCCCTGAAGCCGGACCTGCCCGTCATGCTGCAAGGCATGACATCCCTGCCGGGATACGTCAGGCGCTCGGTGTGGGAGGGGGTGGTGGGTTGGGACCGGACTTTTGGGACCAACCTGTACGTCAACCTGCAGTACTTCTGCACCGCGCTGGGGGACGCGGGCGAGGTTGACGGATTGGTAATGGATAGTATCGAGCATGGCCTCAGCTACGAGATCAATGATCTGTTCTGGGACGACGCCCTGAAATCGGGCATGCGTGGTATATCCTCCCTGTCTGGAGAGGGTTTTACCTGCGAACTTTATGCTGAATACGATCTTACGGATAATATTCTGCTGGCCGCCTCGCTTATGTTGCTGGGCGGACCCGAGTCCGGGCAATACGGCCAGTTCGACGACAATGATTCCATCACGATTCGCGTCAGATACAGTTTTTAGGTCCAACCTGGGCTTTGGCGTAAAAAATTCCGGAACAGGTTAGGCGCATGATTTTGGATTTTTGCCGAATACTTCCCGAAAGGTTTTGCTGAAGTGACTTAGACTGGAGTAGCCTACCCTGAAGGCGGCTTCGGTAATATTGCATTCATGACTGGCAATCAGGTCGCGCGCTTTTTCCAGGCGTATCATGCGCAGATATTCGAAGGGCCCCAGGCCGAACTTCTCCCTGAATCCCTGAACAAGCTGGTTGTGATTGAGTCCCGCTCTGCGGGCAAGCTCCCGGGCCGACGGTGGATCCACCATCTCTTTTTTCAGAATCTCGCAAGCGTAGAATATCTTTTCCACCTTATGACGCATCGGCCGTTTTTGAGGTGTTTTTCCCGTCAAATGTTCCAGCTGTTTGAGTTGCAAGGCAACCAGTTCAAGCGCCTTGGCCTCTAAAAAGAGCGTGTCGCGGGGGTCATCGATAAAAGAAGCAAAGGCCTGGTATCCGCATATCTTTTGGGCAAAATCTATGCTTTTCAACCGGGCGGGCCCGCTTTGTTCGGCGGCGTTCCTGTCAAGAAAGTCCACCTCCTCAAGCAATTCATTGACGCTCTTTCCTGTCAAATTTTCAAAAACCGCAGGCTCCAGACATATAATAAGCGTCTGGATGGGAGTGTTGCTCTTCACCTCCATGAAAAGAGCGGGTTTGTATTCAGGAAGTTCTATGGTGGAGCCCCCATCCCCCAAGGGAATCCTGGGCTTGGCGTACGAAACATGCTCGACACCTGAAAAAACATTGCAAAACGCTATAACTGGTGGGTTCCCCTCGGCGGAAAACAGTCGGATTCTCCCATCGCCGTATAAAGAGAAATCTTGTATTACTACCGAGATGCCGTTTTGAAAGGATATTACCTCAGACAGGTAGCCGGAGCCGTGACTGGGATTCAATCCAACCGGCTGAACTTGTCCATTGATCCAAAACGAAGAAGAGCCGGCTATTTCCCGCATTTCAAGCGAGACCATGATGTTCACCCCAGGCAGTGGAAGCGCCCCCCCATTTTGTTTAGTTTATCAAACATTGTATTACAATGCAAACATTAATGTCGTAAATGTTGCTTGAGAGCGCCACGCGGCAGCCCGCAAACTAAGTGTTTATCAAGTTGAAATGACTTGTTGAAATGGCCGGGCCGGCCCTTGGTAGGGAACAATGGGTGACCGACCGCGGAGAGGGATTGGCTGATATGGCTGCTGCGCGTCTATAAGGTCTTTGGCCGTTACAATTAGCGAACCAACCGCGAGGCGGCTATGCAAAATGGCGCTTCCCGCCCGCATGCCAAGGGCAGCGCCATCCTGGCGCTGCCCATATAACCCATCGACACCCCTGGCGGGAAAACCTTATTCCGCTTCCCCCCAGGTTTTATTGCTGAGGGCTATCTTTTTCCGGCAGATCTGCCAGGCTTGCCTGGTGAGGAAGCTTTCCTGCCAGCGGGCCAGCATGTCCTCGAAAAGCGGCCAGGTCACGCTGAAGCTCAGCTCATCGGTTTTGTAATACTTGCGACAGGAGGGGTCCCAGCCGCCCAGCACCGCCTTGCGCTCGCCCCTGGCGGCGAATTGGCGGGCAAAGGTAACCAGATAGGTGCAACCCGCGCCAAAGGGCGTGGCAATCGCGTGCAGGTCGTTGGTCAAATAGGTGGCCAAAAAATGAAGCCCGCCCATGATTTCAGGACGGGAGAAAAACATGACCAACTCCGGCTTTTCACCCTCGGCCAGCATATCCAAGGGCTTGAACACGCAATAGGCCCCCCCGGCCGGCAAGGGGTCCATTTCCTCGAAAAGTCGGCGGCAGGCTTGCGGGTCGGCCACGTAATGCTCGCCCTCCATAACGCCGGGGATGCCCGAGGAAACATAAGCGCAGATGGCGTCGCTCTGGGGCTTGAGATAGCCCAGGTAAAAAGCGCCGCCCGGGCAGCCGAAACGCTCCGCGCTGAACCACGCCGAGGAATGCTTTTTGCGGGCCCGCCAGATATGCCCGATGACGCATGAGAAATTGCGGTTGACCTCCTGCCAGTCTATCTGGCCCCGCTCCTCGGCCTCCTTGGTGGGCAGGTCGCAGGGTTTGGGCGAAAAACCGGAGTCGGGCGGGGTGTCGGTATAGAACATGGCCATGGGCATTTCCGAGTAGCCCAGGGCCTGGCTAAGTCCGGCCAGTCGCTCGGGATCGTAAAGACTCATACCTTATTCTTCCTTTGCTGAAGCGTGGATACTTGAGTTGGCGATCACCCGCCGGCAAATTCCCCTGAAGCGCCGCACATCCTGGTCGCTCACGCCCTGGAAGGCCTGCTCCAACACCTCCAGCGCCATGGCCGTCAGCCTGGGCCGCAGGGATTTGCCCAAATCGGTCAGATAAACCCGCTGCAAACGCCTGTCGTCCGGATCAGGGCGCCGCTCGACCATCCCGTTTCGTTCCATCAGGGCCAGGATGCGGGCCACGTTGTGCCGGTCCTTGGTGGTGGTTTCGGCCAGCTCGTTCTGGTGCTGGCCGTCCTTCTCCCAGAGCCGGGCCAATAAGGCCCATTGCTGGGGAGTCAACTCCAAGCCGCCTGCCTTGAAGGCCCTGGCCAAATGCACGCTGATTTCCCGCACCGTCAGGTTGAGCAGATAGCCCGGCGAGTTGTCCAAGGGAAAGACGTCGTTTTCTCTGAAACGCATGATAAAACCTCATTAGTTGCCATGGCAACGTTGCCATGACAACTATAATGCCGGCCCTGCCGCGGGTCAAGCCGGATATTGAGCAATAACCCTTGACTTGCCAGGGTCCCTTGGTTAAGTTTGGCCGTTGATTCAATAAACTTTTGTAGATTCCACGCAGGAGCCACAAATGAGTGACATTAAACTCACCCGCACCATTGCCCTGGTCGGCCACGGCGGCTCGGGCAAGACATCCTTGGCCGAAACCTTCCTGTTCAATTCCAAGGTCGTCGACCGCCTGGGCAAGGTCGACGAGCAGACGGCCACCACCGACTTCGAGCCCGAGGAAACCAAGCGCGGCAGCAGCGTAAGCTCGGCTTTCGGCCATTACGCCCACAAGAAGCACACCGTGCATTTCGTGGATACTCCGGGCGACGATAACTTCCTCTCCGACGCCGCCGCCGCCCTGCGGGCCGTGGACGGCGTGGTGATGGTGGCCGACGCCATAGACGGCGTCAAGGTGCAGGGCGAGAAAGTGTGGCAGTTCGTGCGTCAAAACGACCTGCCCGCCATTATCCTGGTCAATAAAATGGACCGCGACCGCGCGGACTTGGATCAGGCCCTCGAAGTGATCGGCGGCATGCTGGACGTCAAGCTGGTCCGGCTGCAGGTGCCCATCGGCAAGGGCGAAAGCTTCAGCGGCGTGGTGGATCTTCTCTCTGGCAAGTCCTACACCTTCCCCAAGGACGGCTCCGGCCAGATGACCGCCGGCGAGGTTCCCGCCGACCTGGCCGACGAGGTGGAAGCCGCCCGCGAGACCATGATCGAGGACATCGCCGAGGCCGACGACAGCCTGGTGGAACGCTATCTGGAAGGCGAGGAACTGAAGCCCGAGGAGCTGTACGCCGCCCTGGCCAAGGGCGTGCGCGAGGGCATCTTCTGCCCGGTGGCCATGTGCGCCGCCCTGTTCAACGTCGGCTCCCAGCCCATCATGGACCTCATCAACCAGCTCCTGCCCTCCCCGGCCGAGGCCAAGCCGGTCTCCGGAATCAACCCCAAGACCAAAGAGGAAGAAGAGCGCGCCGCCGATCCCGCCGGCCCTCTGGCGGCCCTGGTTTTCAAGACGGTGACCGATCCCTTCGCCGGCCAGCTTTCCATGGTCAGGGTTTTCTCCGGCACCTTGAAGAGCGACATGCAGCCCTTCAACCCCAACCGCGACGCCAAGGAACGCTTCGGCCAGATATTGCAGATGACCGGCAAAAACCAAAAGACCCTCTCCGAGGCGGAGCCCGGCGACCTGGTGGCCATTCCCAAGCTCAAGGAGACCAAGACCGGCGACACCCTGTGCGACCCGGCCAAGCCCATCACGCTGAGCCCCATAGAGCCGCTGCCCGCGGTCATCTCCTACGCCATCGAGGCCAAAGAAAAAGGCGACGAGGAAAAGGTCTTCGCCGGCATCAACAAGCTTCTGGAAGAAGACCCCACCCTGCGCCTGGACCGCGATCCCCAGACCAACGAGGCCCTGCTTTCCGGCATGGGCTCGGTGCACATCGAAACCACCCTGGAGCGCCTGAAGCGCAAATTCGGCGTGGAAGTCAACCTCAAGACGCCCAAGGTGCCCTACCGCGAAACCATCAAGGGCTCGGTGCGGGTGCAGGGGCGCTACAAGAAGCAGACCGGCGGCCGCGGCCAGTTCGGCGACACCTGGCTGGAGATTTCCCCGGCCGAGGCCGGGGAGGGTTATGTGTTCGTGGACGAGATCGTGGGCGGCGCCATTCCCCGCCAGTACATCCCGGCCGTGGATAAGGGCATCGAGGAAGCCCTGCAGGGCGGCGTGCTGGCCGGCTATCCCATAGTGGACGTGAAGGTGCGCCTGGTGGACGGTTCGTTCCACCCGGTGGACTCCTCGGAAATGGCCTTCAAGGTGGCCGGCTCCATGGGCTTTAAAAAGGGCGCGGCCCAGTGCAAGCCCACCCTCCTGGAGCCCATCATGAAGCTCACGGTCATCGTGCCCGAGGAATTCATGGGCGACGTCATGGGCGACATCTCGGGCCGGCGCGGCCGGGTGCTGGGCATGGAGGCCAAGGGCAGCTTGCAGGTGGTCAACGCCATGGTGCCCATGTCCGAGGTGCTCACCTATCAGCCCGAGCTTACCTCCATGACCGGCGGCCGCGGCGCTTTCAGCATGGCGCTGGACCACTACGAGGAAGTGCCCGGCGACGTGCAGGCCAAGATCGTGGAAGCCTATCAAAAGGCCAGGGAGGAAGGCGCCTAAAAAGCCCTCCCGCTCATTGCCAATGACCAGGGAGCCCGGTTAAAGCCGGGCTCTCTTTTTTGATCCGCTCTCCGAAAGCTATCCCAGGCCTTTCCTGCCAAAAGGTATGCGGAGCTTGCGCATCTTGGCCCGCAGAGTGGAAGGATGCATGTCCAACAACTCGGCCGCGCCTCCCCGGCCGGAAACCTTGCCGCCGCAGGCCTTGAGCGCCTTTTGGATGTGCCGCGCTTCCATTTCCCGCAAGGTCCAAGCGGCAGGCTCTGGTCCTTCAGGCGAGCGCGCTTCGGTCGTGGGCCAGGGGCGTCTATCCATGTTGAGAACCAGTGGACCTCCCCTGCTCAGAATAATGGCCCTTTCCACCGCATTTTCCAGCTCGCGCACATTGCCGGGCCAATCATAATCCATAAGGTCCTCCAAAGCCCTTGGCGCCAATTCGGGGATTCGCTTGAGGCCCATCTGCCGGGTCTTTTTCTGGATGAAATGATGGGTCAGGGCTGGAATATCGCGCCGCCGCAAACGAAGCGGCGGCAATAGGATGGGAAACACCATTAGGCGGAAATACAGGTCCTTGCGGAAAAGCCCTTCCGCCACCATGGCCTCCAAATCGCGGTTGGTGGCGGCGATGACCCTGGCTCCCACCTTAATGGCCCGGTCGCCTCCCACCCGCTCTAGTTCTTTTTCTTGCAGCACGCGCAACAAACGCACTTGGGCTTCCCCGGTAAGTTCGCCGACCTCGTCCAGAAAAATGGTTCCCTCCCCAGCGCGCTCGAACAAACCGCGCTTGGTGGCGATGGCGCCGGTGAAGGCACCTTTTTCATAACCGAAAAGTTCGCTGTCCAGCAGACTGGGCGCTATGGCTCCGCAATTGATCCGGACGAACGGGCCTTGCCGGTGGTTGGAGAGGCTATGCAGCGCTCCGGCGATCACTTCCTTACCCGTGCCGGTCTCGCCCAACAGCAATACCGGGCTGTCAAGTGGCGCTACTTGCCGCACCATATCCATCACGCCTTTCAAGCCGTACTCCGCGCCCACGATTTGTCCGCCGGCCGTCATCTTTCTCAATTCGTCTTGGAAAAAACGGCTGTCATCTGCCAAGCGCTCTTTGAGGGAAAGCAGTTCCTGATAGCGCAAGGTGTTGGATAAGGCGATGGCAAAGGGCTCGCGCAAGGAAGCCACCAATTCCGCATGTTGGGGAGCGTAACGATTGTTGCCCGATACTTGAAAAATGAGCGAACCCACCAGTTTATTATCCACCAAGAGTCTCACCACGATAATTGATGAGCCGGCCGAGCCCAGCGCCAGGGAGTGTTTGGCTATAAAATGGGCTTCCGGCTGGTTTATCAACATTACTTCCGGCACTTGGTTGGCCCGAATCTCACTCATCACCTGGGGAGGCAACTCCCATCGCCGGTTGTCCAAATACCCGCCATCTTCGTTGGCCGTGGCCACCACGCGCATGAAACACCCATCGAAATCGGGATGCATGAGCATCAGATTATCCAACGGCATGAATTCCTTGAGGTAACGGTATGATTCGTAAAGCGCCTTTTCTATCTCCATGCTGCCGGAGATGCGCATTATGGCCTCTTTAAAGAACTGGTTGCGGTCCATTTGTTCGCCGTTTTCTCCAGTGGCTGCCCAGTGAGCCCATCTCAAGGCAGCAAACGCGGTCCGACAGAGTGTTATATTTGACATATATTTATTGTTTAGCCATATCTAACATATTATTTATCATATTTGGCCAACGGTGAAATGCTAATCAAGTAACATCTTGAAATAAATAGCACTTTAAATTGGCACCTTATTAGCTATCGCCAATTTTACAAAAAGAAAGAATCCACCCTCACCCATTTCTGGAGACTTATTAAATGAATCGCAGATTTTCCATTGCATGGTGGCCGGTCCTGGCGGCGGCTTCTTCATTTCTTATTCCTTGGTTGTGGTGGAAGAACCGCGGGTTCCGCCGCGAGCAAGCCTTGGCGGCTCAGCAGAACCAGGCAAGACTGGCGCGGGCCCAACTATTGAATCTCCCGGAATTGGAGCGGGTCGAGTTCACCCCCCTGTCGGAGTGGGCGCGTTTAGACGGATTTCTGGGCGAGCCGGGCGTCAGTTATTTACTCAAGAGCGAACGAGGCGAGCTTGTGTACGATCTGGGCTTTGGCGATCAGAACGGAGTGTTCCAGCACAACAGCCGGCAACTGGGCTTGGCCTGGCGTCAAGCCCCCTTGGTGGTGATTTCCCATTTGCACCCGGACCACATGGGCGGAGAGCGCGCCTACCGCAAAAAGACCGTGATCTTTCCCCAGGCTTTGGGAGATACGAAGGACGTCGAGTGCTATCTTCCTGCTCCCGCTCAAGAAGCCGGTCCCCGTTTTACCGTGGCGCAAGGCCCCATGGTCCTGCCCGGCGGCATAGGCACCACCGGGCCCTTGGCCAGAAGGCTTTTCCTCATGGGATGGTGCGAGGAACAGGCCCTACTGTTCCGAATCAAAAACAAGGGGCTGGTGGTGGTCACCGCCTGCACCCATCCTGGCATTGAAACCGTTTTAACCATGGCTTCCCGGCTATGTTCCGACCCCGTCCACGCCATCGTGGGGGGCATGCATTTTCCCCTTACGGAGAGCAGGCTTAAAAAACCCGGCTTGCAGACGATAATGGTGTTCGGCACCGGAAAGCCGCCTTGGCGGCGCATTACCGATCAAGACCTCGACTTGGCTATCGCGGCCATCAACCGCGCCGCTCCCGCCAAAGTGTTTCTTTCGGCGCATGACACCTGCGATTATGCACTGCAAAGAATGTCACGGGAACTAAAAGCGGAAACCGAGGTTTTAAAGGCTGGCGCCTCTTATAGATTCTGAGCAAATCAGGCAGGAATCGAGACAGGAGATGAAATTCTTGAAGCGGCCCTGTGAAAGCGAAGCCTCAAGCCGCCTCCACCCGGTCGCGGCCCGCGTGCTTGGCCGCGTACAGGGCGTCATCGGCCCGGCGCAGGCAGTCTTCCAGGCGCAGGTCCTGGGCCAAGCGTTCGGCCACGCCCACGCTCACGGTGAGACGGATCTTATTGCGGCCCCAGGGTATTTCCATCTCGGCCACGGCCCGGCGCAGGCGCGCCGCCGCGTTCAGCGCGGCCTGGCGATCGCTTTCAGCCATGGTTATGCCGAATTCATCCCCTCCCAAACGGCCCAGCACATCCTGCGACCGCAACTGGTTTTGGCAGACCTTGACCAACTCGTGCAGCACCAAATCGCCCGCCGCGTGGCCGTGCCTGTCATTTATTTCCTTGAACCGGTCGATATCTATAAGCAAAACGCTGAGGGGCCTGGCGTAGCGCTTGGCCCGCTCCATTTCGGCCTCGCTCAACTCCTCGAAGCGGCGGCGATTATAGGTGCCGGTCAAGGCGTCATGATCCGCCAGGCGCCGCAGTTCGTTCTCCATCATCTTGCGGATGCTCACGTCGCGGACAATGCTTTGGATGGCGGTCTGTCCCTTGTACTGGGTGGTGCCGGAAACCACTTCCGCGTCTATGGTCTCGCCGTCGCTGCAAAGCAGCTTCAATTCCACCGAGGCCAGGAAAGCCACCCCCTCGGCCAGGGATCTCATGCGCTTCTTGACAATGTCGTGATAGTCGCGCTGCACGAAATCAAAAACACTCATGCCGCGGAAGGAGCCATCTGGCGGTATCTTGAAAAGCCGCTGGGCCGCCGCGTTGACGTAAAGAATACCGCCGTCCTTATGCACCACGATGGCGTCCGGCGAAAGCTCCACCAGGCGGCGGAAGCGCTCCTCGGTCTCCCGCACCTCGTTTTCCGCCTTGATGCGTTCTTCCACCTCGTGGCGCAGGGCCGCGTTGGCCTGGCGCTCTGCCTGCAAGATGGAGTATTGCATGCGTCGCAAGCGCTGCAGCCGCTGGGTGACCATTATGCCCAGGAGGTTCACCATCACCATGTAAAGCGTGACCACCGTAAAGGCCGAAGGGGTGTGGGAAAGGTAAAGCCGGCCCAGGATCAGAAAGCATATGGTGAACGATACCGCGCTGATGGCGCTGTAAAGCAGCCTTCCGGGCACGAAGATATAATAAACCGTGACGAAAACGAACACGGTCAGCGAGTGCTGGATAAGACCCAGGGAGCCCACCTGGCTAAGCACTATGATCAGGCAGGTGGCGGCCGAGCAGGCCAGCATGACCACAAACGCCAACCGGTCCACCAACCGGTAATCCATGGTAGGCCTGATGTAGGAAGCCAAGCCCATGGCCAGCGCGGCGAACAATATGCGTATGAACAGCAGCCACCAAAGGAGCGGCCCCTCGTGCAATATCTGGCAATCGACCCCGAAACCGAGCAGATAGAACAAGCCACCCACCACGGCCACCAAGCGAACCTCGCGCAGGAAGGCGGGGAAATTGTCCTGGCGGTACTCGGCTTCACGGGCGGGGTCCACAAACCCGCCGCTGAAGGAAGATATGCCGCCGCTGTTTTTAGCCGAAAACCAACTCATTTGCCTGACCGCTAGTTCTGATAAATCCAGCAAACCATCAGGTTATATGATGTAAAAATACCATAAATGTAACTACTGTGGTATTTATGGTCACCTTTTTCACAAAGTCTGAAGAAGCAAATTCTCTTTGCAGCCTATCAGCTTTGGTGTAAATTTTTTTTATGAACCACCAGGCAGCCATTCTAACCATCAGCGACAAGGCATCCCGCGGCGAACGCCAGGACCTGGCGGGGGCCCAATTGAAAAACGTATTGGAAACCCAGGGGATAATAGTGGCCCATGCCGCCACGGTGCCCGACGAGCCAGACCAGATAGCCGCGGCGCTCAAAGGTTACGCCGACGAGATGGCGCTGGCTTTGGTGTTGACCACCGGCGGCACCGGGCTAAGCCCCCGCGACATCACCCCGGAGGCCACCAAGAGCATCATGGAACGGGAAGTGCCCGGCATGGCCGAGGCCATGCGCCAAGCCGGCCTGCAACACACTCCTCATGCTATGCTATCCAGGGGTATCTGCGCAATTCGCAAATCGACCCTCATCGTGAACCTGCCCGGCTCGCCCAAGGGTTCCCTGGAAGGCTTGGAGACCATCCTGCCCGCCTTGGGCCACGCGCTGGACAAGCTAAAGGGCGACCAGAGGGACTGCGCGCGTTAGCCCATGGCATTCCTTCCGACGGTACGTGAACCATGAAGTATTCCGAAGCCAAATTGGGCAGGGCCTTTGTGCTTCGCCTGGAGGACGGCGACCGCCTGCCCGACGCCATAGAAAGTTTCGCCAGGGAGCACGGCGTCAGCCGCGCCTTTTGCGCCCTTTTGGGCGGCGCCGGGCCGGGCCGCCTGGTGGTGGGGCCCTTGGATGGCGACGCCACGCCGGTAACGCCCCTTTTCCACGACATCAACGATATCCACGAGGCCGCGGCCGTGGGCACGATATTCCCCAACGCCGAGGGCCAGCCCAAGCTGCATATGCACGCCGCTCTGGGGCGCGACGGCCAGAGCAGAACCGGCTGCGTGCGCGCCGGGCTGGATATATGGAAAATCGCCGAGGTGGTGATTTTGGAGCTGACCGGCTCCGATATGACCAGACGCATCGATCCGGCCACTGGTTTCGAGCTCTTGCAGGAACACTAACGATTTCAGACTGCTGACCGCCTGCCCAGGTTTGGTGGGCGCTGCCGGCTGGGGCGCGTTCAACGGCGCGGCACTCTCGGCGGGTGCGCCCGCCCCAAAAATGATAAATATAAAACAATCGCTCAAATCGCGCAGATGCGAGTGCCCCTTGACATTATTGACAACCTACTTTAAATACTAGACGACCGTGTCGTTTTCATGCCGCCCCGCTCCCGTGTTCAACGCGTTAACAAAGACGAAAAAAACCTGGCCTCGGCCTCGCATAATGCTTCGTCTTTTTAGCTCGGTCATTTATTATATAGTTGGGCTTGCTCACGCAGCCTGCATGGGAATCTTACGGGTAAGCAGGTGGTTAAAGAAATACTTGCATAATTTGTCCAATATTATGCAGCCGCGTATTGGATAGCCGGCCCCGAAGATCATGATCGCTTCAGGGGGATTGAATATGGACCTTGAGAACATCGTCAGCCAGGCTCAGGAAAACAACAAGCTGGAGATTGACATCCCCACCAAAATAGTATTTCAACTTAACGGGGTGGAAAGTTTTCTCAAGTCTGAGCTAGTGGGCATGGACCCGGATAATTACTTAATTGTAAAGTCACCCAGAGGCGACCTTCAGATAAAAAACAAGATTTCCACCGGCAATTTGGTTCTGGTTAATTACCTGTTCAGAGGCTGCGTATACACTTTTCAATCCCACATTTTAGGCGCGGCCGAACGGCCTTTTAATTTGTTTTTCCTCTCTTTTCCCAAAGTGGTCTCGCGCAAGGAGCTGCGCAGGGACAAAAGGGTGGATTGCTACCTTTCCGCCACGGTGAGCGTGGCTGGAGAAGGCATCAGCGGCGCCATTGTGGATTTGAGTCAAAGCGGTTGCAAATTCGTTAGTATTTACAAGGTGCCCTCTTCCCAACTCCCCTCCATGGAAGTGGGGCAGCGCCTGGAACTCAAACTTGAGTCTGCGCCCGAGCAAGGCTCCTTCGGCGTGGTGATGCGCAACAAACGGCTGGATAAAAAAGCCCTGACCATGGGCTTGGAGTTCCAGGAGTTGCAACGGGCCCAATGGAGCTACATCGGCGAGTTTGTGCACAGCGTGGAAGAGGTGGAGCGGGCTTCCCGCTGACCCCCGCCACCGGCCGGCAGACCCCACCTGGCAAGCCAGCGCGGGCAAGGCCAAGCCGGATTCCATCGCCACCGGCCGGCAGTCCCCAGCTTGGCAAACCAGCGTTCGCCCGGCGCGTTCCACGTTCAGACTCGCAACGTCGGCGAGCACCTTCCCCTTAGCGCAAGCCAGTAGTTGAGCCACCGCTATCCTGATCTCCTCATGCCGCTTGTCCGTCCCGCGCGGGATCCAAACCAGGCAGCCTTCATCATCCCTAAGCATCATTGCCTGCATCGCTGACAACGGGCAAAACGCCCTCTTCCCATGCCCGGCCTCCGTTAGAATATGAAGTCAGGCGTGAGTGCCGAGCCGATAAATCAGCAGCATTTCCCATGGCGCTATTGAGGGCAATAATCGCGCGCCTCACTGAAAAGTCAGGATTTACATGTAAGCCAATGCGCCATCCGCGGCGACAGCCTCATGCATAACAGAGTTGCCGAAGCGCAAAGATAAATCGCTGTTCTTATAATCCGCCACGCAAAATTACAGACAACCTAGCGCAAGACAAGCCATTATTGCCGGCTTGGCATCTCAAGCATTAAATTAACAATATTAAAAAGATGCTGGCTTATTTAAACCGCATGGTTAAGATTAAGCGACGAGACTGTTGGCGGTATCCTCTGAATATATCCCGTTAAATTATAAGAAATCTCGGCCGTTAAAAGCGAGGCCGCCGGAACCTTGCCGGCGGCCTCGCCATTACAACCAAGCGGCGCGCTTTTTTTCAAGCCTTGGCCGTGCCGCACGCCAAATGGCCGAACAGGTTGGCCGAGCCCTTGTTGGCGCAGAACTGGCCGCACATGGTGCAGGCCTGCTGATCGGCGGGCGACCTGTCCGCCCGGATGGCCTGGGCCACTTTCGGGAACAGGGCCAGCTTGAACTGGGCCTCCCAGTCGGAATCGCGGCGGGCCTTGGCCATGGCTAGGTCGCGCCGGCGGCCGCGCTCCGGGTATTTGGCGGTGTCTCCGATATAGGCCGCCGCCCGAGCCGCGCGCACCCCTTCCACCACGTCGGCCTGATTGGGCAGGGCCAGATGCTCGGCCGGGGTGATGTAGCAGATCAGATCCGCGCCGTAGCGCGCGCTCTGGGCCGCGCCGATGGCCGCGGTGATGTGATCATAGCCCGCGGTCACGTCGCAGGGGATGGGTCCCAGCATGTAATAGGGCGCGAAATCGCTCATGCGCTTCTGCAGGATGATATTGGCCTCGATCTGGTCCAGGGGCACGTGGCCGGGCCCCTCCACCATCATCTGGCAGCCCATTTCGCGGCCGATCTGGGCCAGCTCGCAGTTGATGATCAGCTCCTGCACCATGGCCCGGTCAAAGGAATCGGCGATGGCCCCGGCCCTGAGGCCGTTGCCCAGGGAAAGCACCACGTCGTATTTCTTCAGAATCGCCGCCACCCGGTCGAAGCGCTCGTAAAGCGGGTTTTCGCGGCCATTGGCCTTCATCCAGGCCACCAGGGAAGCGCCGCCCTTGCTCACCAGGCCGCCGTAGCGGTAGTTCTGTTTTTCCAGCCGCTCCAGGGTGTAAAGATTGATGCCGCAGTGAATGGCCATGAAGGAAATGCCGTCGGCGCATTGCCTTTCGATTAGATCGAACAAGAGCTCATCGTCCAGCTTGTTGGCATCGCCGTAGCGCTCCTGGGCCTCGCAAAAGGCCTGGTAAAGAGGCACGTTGCCCACGGGCAGCTCCACCGCGGCCAATACCTCGCGCCGGATCAAATCCAGATCGCCGCCCACGGAAAGCTCCATCAGGGTGTCGGCCCCCGCCTCCTGGGCGGCCAGGGCCTTTTGCACCTCGGCCTCCACGTCGGCCAGGTCGGTGGAGGTGCCGATGCTGGCGTTGACCTTCGTCCGCATGCCCTGGCCCATGCCCACCACCCGGCAAGGGCGCCCGCTGTTCAAGGGGGCCACGATGCGGCCTTGGGCAAAGCCCTGGCGCACCTGTTCCGGCTCCAAGCCTTCTTCCATGGCGATGGTCCGCATCGCCTCCGTGATCACGCCCTGTTGGGCAAGCTCCACCTGGGTAGCCATGTCAATCCTCCCATAGCTTTTAAGAAATGAAGGGTTGGGTGACCCTGGGTGGGACCGGCCGGGGAAAACAAAAATCCCCAGACACGTGTGCGTCTGAGGATTTGCCATCTCCTAGAGCGCCGGCTGGGGGCAGGTCTTCTGACTCTCGGATCGTCCTACCGCCCGCGCCTTCCCACCCTGCTGTAGCAGGGCAGTGGCTTAAATAGCGGGTTTCGTCCCCGATCACAGCGGCGGGACCGTCCCGGATTCGCACCGGCTTCCCTATTAAGGCTTTAAAAGCCGCCTGCCAGCCGCCCGATAAATTGTGGGCCAATTATTGGCACGGCAAGGATGACTTGTCAAGGCGGAGCCAAGGCACATGGAAAGTCAAGGCACGTAAAAAAGGCCGCGCCGGACTTAACGTGTCCAGCGCGGCCAGGGGTTTATGCAGGGCTGGATACTGGCGGGCTACTGGGCCTTTTCGCCCTCTTGCTTGATGGCCTCGCCAGCCTTCTCAACAGCCTCGCCAGCCTTTTCCACGGCCTTGCCAGTCTCGTCGGCGGCCTTTTCCATGGCCTGGTCCACTTTCTTGCCCGCCTTCTCGGCCGGGCCTTCCTCGGCCTTGCAGCCTGCCAGGAACATGCCCAGGCAAAGGACCAGAGCCAGGGCCAGCAGTTTCACTAGGTGGCGCATAAACAGACTCTCCTTCCAATGAGATGCGGTTTGACCCCCAAGGGGCTGAGGCGGGGCTCATCCCACGCCCCTTTTAAAAAATGCTAACACAATCATTGGTGAGACCATAGCAATGTCAAAAAGCCGGGATCGCACCCGGCCTTTTGGCATGGAAGGGTTTGCTTTAATTATAGATTTCCACTGAATCCGCCGGGCCGCCCGGCACCTCGCTCCGTGAATCCAGGCGGTCGCGGGCCGCGCCGTCGCCCATGACAAAGGCATCCAGGAAGTCCAGGGCCCACACCCGGGCGTCGTTGAAGCCTTCCGCGCTGAACATATGCTCTTCGCCCTGCAAGGTGACCAGGTAGCTGCGCACGCTGGCGTGCACAAAGGCGTCGCGGGCGCGCCAAACCGGCGCGATGTCGTCCTCGGAGCCGCCGATGATGATTTGGGGGGCCGCGATGCTCTCCGCGCCGGAGGTGTCAAAGCCGAACAAGGGCACGATGGCGTCGCCGCAGTAGGAAACGATGCCCGCGGCGGCCTTGACCCTGGGGTCGTAAGTGGTGAGGTTGGTGCCGAAGGAATTCAGGTCCAGAATCCGGGCTCCTGTCAAAAGAAGCATGGCCGAGCCGCCAAAGGAGCCGCCTATGCCGCCGATGCGGTCCCAATCCACCCGGTCGTTGAACTCAGGCAGGGAGCCCAAATGGTCCAGGGCGGTTTTCAGGGCCAGGGGCCTGAGGGCCAACTGCACGTAGGGAAACGGCGCGCCGCCCAGATCCTCGGGCACGCGCAGATCGCCGTGGAACAAAGCCACCACGATGTAACCGCGGCTGGCCAGGTAGCCCATGGTCTCGATTAGCTCCCGGTCGCTCACCGGGTGGCCGCCATAGCCATGGGAGGCCACCAATACCGGGAAGCGATCGCTGCCGGCCGGGAAAATCGGCCCCTCGCCGGGTCGCTGCATGTGAGGCAGGGAGGCGCTGGCCTCGGGAAAGGCGTAATCCGGGCGCGAGTTGCCGCCATCGGTGGGATAGAGCACCACCGCGCCCATGGTCATGACGCTGCCGGCCAGGTCGCCGTAAAGGGAGGAGTCGTCGGGCACGGCCATCTGGAACAGGAAGGACGACTCCGGGTTGCTCAGAATCTGGTCCAGATAAAAACGTTGGCCATTGTCATAATTGCCCTGCAAATAATCATCCAGGGAACGGCCGGAAGCTATCTTGTTGGTATCAATTTGAATGCAGCTAGTGCCCACCGGAAAGGGCCCGGCGGCCCAGGCCGGAGCGGCCAGCAAGAGGCTCAAAGCAAAGAGTATGATTACTTGATAAAATCGGCGATCTTTAAAATACATGGCGGCACATCCTTTAACTAAGTGTGTCTCACATACCATGTGATCTTTAGCATGTTGTTTGTATAAAATCCACATATTAATGCTAAGAAATCTAGGAAAAACCATGGAGAGGCGAGATGGCACTGAGCCAGGCTTGATTTTTTATGAAATAATTCACGGCAAATTATTTTATGCAATGCCCCATGACCGAATATTATGATCATGTCATTTTGGTGACCTGTTACGGATTGGCTGGCTACGAAGGCGCGGCGCTAAGAATTAAACAGCGCCGGTTTTTTAAGCGTTCTTAGCCGCCGCCATGCAAAAACTTGCCGCCGCGCGCTTGGGGCCTGCCTGGGTCCTTGGCGGTTAATCAACGTAATTACAATATGTTACTTAATAGGCTCTGGGCCAGGTCCAGGCTGGGCAGGTCGCGGCCCGCCACCTTGCGCCAGAACTCGGCCAAGAAAGCCAGGCCCTGCCGGTGCAAGCCGGCGGCGAACTTCAGGCGCTGCAGCGCGGCCAATTCCAGGCTTTGGGCCGCCTCCAGGCCCTTGACCAGCCCTGCCCTGGCGTCGCAGCAGGATTCATCGCCGCCTTGATTAATCTCGCGCAGGCAGGCCTGGCAAACCAGGCCGCCGGCCAGGGAAAGGCGCATGCTTTCCCCCTGACCGCCGGGCTTCCCGCAGATCAGGCAAGCGCCCAGGCTGAGCCCATAGCCCATTTCCACCAAGAGCCGCGCCAGATAAATCATGAGCCCGGAGGCCAGTTCAGGAGGATCGGCCGCGCGCTCCAAACGGGCCAGGGTGGTGAGGGCCAAATCCAGGCCCAGGGGATTAGGGTCTTGGGCGGCGGTGGCGCGCAACAAGAGCTCCCAAACCGGGGCCGCCGCCAGAAAGCGGCGAAAATCCTGGCGCAGGCCCAGATGGGAGGCCAAAAGGGAGGCCGTCTCCAGCCGCCACAGGTCGGAGCCCTTTTGGGGAGGGGCCAGCTGCATGTCCAGATAATGGCCCAGCAAAAAGAGCCCGAAAAACCGCTTGCGTGAGCGTTTGCCGCCCTTGGCCAGGGCGGTGACCCGCCCCAGTTCGCGGGTGAACATGTCCACCAGCAGGTCGCTCTCGCCCAGGCCGCGCAGGCGCAGGATCAGGCCCCGGGCGCGCCGCGGCTCCATGGCTCACTTCACTAACAGGCTGTAAAAAAAGGTGGAAATGCCGAAATAGATGAGGATGCCCAGGATATCGTTGAAGGTGGTCACCACCGGGCCCGAGCTGATGGCCGGGTCCACCTTGAGGCGCTTGAAAAGAGCCGGAGCCAAGGTGCCCATGACCGAGGCCATGCTGATGGCGCAGGTCATGGAAAGCCCCACCACCAGGCCCAGCGCGGTGCGTCCATGCCAGAGATGCGCCACCAGGCCCACCAGTCCGCCGCAAACCAGGCCGATCACCATGGCCACGCGGACTTCCTTGAACAAGACCCGCCAGAGGCTGCCGAAACTGATCTGGCCCACGGCGAAGCCGCGCACCATGATAGTGGAGGATTGCACGCCCACGTTGCCGGCCATGGCCATGATCACCGGTATGAAGGCCAAAAGGAAAAGCGCGTCGGAAAAAGTGCTCTTGAATATCCATAAAAGCCAGCCGCTGATCAGGCCGCCCAGCATGTTGGTAAGCAGCCAGGGCAGGCGCAGGCGGGAGATTTTAAGGATGCCGCCGGAATGAAACATCTCCTCTTCGCTGGAGGTGCCGGCCATGCGCAAAAGGTCTTCCCTGGCCTCGTCTTCCAAGACCTCCATCACGTCGTCAACCGTGATGCGGCCCAAGAGATGGCCGAATTCGTCCACCACCGGCGCGCTGACCACGTCGTAACGGCGGAACTTATGGGCAACCTCTTCCTGGTCCTCGTGGGCTTCCACCACCAGGTTGCACGGTTCCAGGATATTACGCATGGGCGTGCTGGGCGCGCTCAATATCAGCTTGGATACCGGCACGTAGCCCAGGAGGGTGTTGTCGGCGCTTACCACGTAGATGTAATGCAGCTCGCCGACCTCATCCTTTTTCTCGCGGATGGCCTCGATGACCTGGGCCACGGTTTGGTTGGAGCGGGCCGACACCAACTCCAACTGCATCAGGCCGCCGGCGGTGTCTTCCTCATATTTTAAAAGGGCCCTTACCTCGGCCGAGTCTTCCAGATCGATGCGCGAGAGCACTTCCCGGGCCTGATCGGTGGGCAGGTCGGCGATGATGTCGGTGGCCTCGTCGGAAGGCATGTCGTCCACGATGGCCGATAGCTGGCCCGTGGAAAGACCGTTCAGCACCACGTCGCGGGAATGATCCGACAGCTCCACCACCACCTCGGCGGCGGCGGTGGGCTCCAGCGCCCGGAAGAACTTGATCTTGTCTTCCTCGGAGAGGTAATCCACCAGGCGGCCCACGTCGGCGGGGTGCATGTCGGCCACGGTTTGGGAGGCCAGATCAAGCTGTTCCTGGTCCAGAAGCTCCTCAACCTGGTCCAAGCGTTCTTTTATCCAGGGTTGCATGGAACTTCTCCCGGTTGGACTAACCTTGACAAGAAGAGGCCCCGCCCGGTCGCCCAGGGGGGCATGGCCGGGTATTGCTCCCGGGCCTTTGTCTCTAACCTACCGTGAGCGACGGCAGAAGTCCAGCGCGGCCCGCGCGACCTGGCCGGCCCTGGAATAGGGCGCCATGTGTCCACATGATAAAGTAATGATTTTGGAATGTTGTGGAAGCTGACCCGCCAGGCGCTTGGTTTGCTTGGCGGTTACCACCCAATCGTGACGCCCGGTTATCAGGAGCGCCGGGCGGCGCAGGCGATCCAGTTCCCGCCAGATGGGCGTGGCCATGATGCTCAGCCCCGCCCGCACCGTGGCGCGCTCCAGCAAAAGGCCTTGGGGGCCCCGCCAATGGGCGATGAAGCGGCGGCTGAAATCGCGGGCCAGGGGACTCCACTCGTGGAAAAGCACCAGGGGAATATGCAGAAGCATGAGCTGGAGCGCGCGGATGCGGAGCCGGTTTTCCTGGTCCAACAGAAACGTCTTAAGCGACCACAAGCGCCAGGGAAGTTTGGCGTGTCCCCCGGCCGGACAAACCGCCACCGCTTTCTCCACCAAATCCGGCTGGCGCAACGCCAAGAGCAAAACCAGGAGGCCGCCCATGGAATGCCCCAGCCAGTCCGCGCGCGCAAGGCCCAGGACGGCCGCCATTTCGCGGAGAACCTTCAGGTACCAATCCATGGTATAGGGAGCGTCGGGCTTGGCCGAATCGCCAAAACCCGGCAGATCGGGAATGAAAAGGCTGCGCTCGCGGGCCAGGAGCGGGGCCATGAGAAAGAAATCCTCACTGCTGCCGCCCAAACCGTGGATGAGAAACATGGCCGGCCCTTTTCCGCCGTGGATCAGGCGCACCTCTCCCTGGCGCAGCTTCAGCCTGCTGGCGGCGAATCCAGGGGGCAAAGGCAGGAAAAGCTTTTCTTTGTCATGAATTATCATGCTTTCCCCTTGCCGGCCTTGAATGCAGTTAGTATGCTCTCTGTATAGTAGGTTTTTAAAGTCCCGTTTAAAAACCGCTTCCCACATTTGAAAACCCGGCCGGGGGCGAAGCGCGCCCCGTGGGAGCGGAATTGGGACGGAGATTATATAATAGCGCCATGGTTAAAAAAGCCACCCCCAAACAGCTAGTCAAGGAACCACCCGCCGCTTCCGATACGGTGGAGGTGGAGGTGCTTGACCAGGACGAGGTGGAGGCGCCGGAGGAAGAGCTGCGGAACCCTGCCGATGGGCAAGAGGAAGGCTATCCCGGCGAAGCGGACAATTGGTCTGGCGGTGAAGACGCGGACGAAGAGGCCCAGCCCTTGGACCTGGCGCCGGCCACCCCGCCGGCTCCGGTGGATACCCTGCAGCGCTATCTCTGGGAAATCCGCCAATATCAGGTGCTCTCCCGCGACGAACAGGAGGAATTGGCCAAGCGCTATCACGACACCGGCGATACCGAGGCCGCGGCCAAGCTGGCCACCAGTAATCTTCGGCTGGTGGTGAAGATCGCCATGGAACACCAACGTTATTGGATGAGCAACCTCTTGGACTTGATACAGGAAGGCAACGCCGGCCTTTTGCAGGCCGTGAAAAAATTCGATCCCTTCCGGGGAATCAAGTTTTCCTACTATGCGTCTTTCTGGATAAAAGCTTATATTCTAAAATTCATCATGGATAATTGGCGCCTGGTTCGCCTGGGCACCACCCAGGCTCAGCGCAAGCTTTTTTACAACCTTTCCAAGGAAAAGGAAAAATTGCAGGCGATGGGCATCACGCCGGGGCCGCGTCTTCTGGCCGAGCGCATGGGCGTGTCGGAACAGGACGTGATCGACATGGACCAGCGCCTGGATTCCTGGGAGCTGAGCCTGGACGCGCCGGTGCGCGATGATTCCAACGATCCCCATCAAAGCTTCCTGCCCGATGAGCAACCCTCGGCCGAGGAATCGCTGGTCGAGGGTGAACTGCGCCAGCTCTTTCATGAAGGGCTTATGCAATTCCGCGAAACCCTGGATGACAAGGAGCGCGATATCCTGGACCACAGGATACTCTCCGAGGAGCCCCTGACTCTCAACGAACTGGGCGACCGGCACGGCGTGAGCCGGGAGCGGGTGCGCCAGATACAGGTTCGCTTGTTGGATAAGTTGAAGGCATACATGCAGGAAAGCATCCCCAACTTCGAAGGGCTCTTTGCCGATCTGGCGGAAGGAGAATAAGCCTGGGCGCCATGAAACCACGCATCCTGGTTATTCTTGCGGTTCTCTTCAGCGCCGCGGCTTGCGCCAGCGTGCAGGAGCCTTCCCCGCAGCCAACGCCGGCCAAGGTCGAGAAAGCGGACGCCTTGGCGCAATTCGCCGCGGGCGAGTTGCTCTTGCGCAAGGGCGAGACCGAGGCCGCTTCCCAATACCTGCGCCGCGCCGCCCAGCAGGACCCCAAAAGCGGTTATCTGCAAATGGAACTGGCCAGGCTGCACGCCAGCCAGAACCAGCTCAAGGAAGCCGTGGCCGAGGCCGAGGAGGCCGTGCGCCGCAACCCCAAGCTGGTGGACGCCTGGCTGCTCCTGGGCGGTATTTATTCCAGCCGCAAGGAGCTGGGCAAGGGCATTCAAGCCTACGAGAAAGTCCTGGAGCTGGACCCCAGTCACGAGGAGGCCCGTTTATTCCTGGGTTCGCTCTATATGGAAGACGGCCGCCTGCCGGCCGCGGCCAAGGTTCTGCAAGAGCTGGTTGATCAAGACCCGGAACTGGCCCTGGCCCGCTTCTATCTGGGACAAGTGCTGGTAAGCCTGAAAAAATACAAACAGGCCGAGCTGCACCTGAAGCAGGCCATCAAGGAATCGCCGTATTTTCTGGCGGCCTATTTCGAATTGGCCCAGCTATATGAGCACATGAGCCAGCACGTCAAGGCCGAGGCGACCTACCTGGAGATACTGGCCAGGAACCCCGAATCAGCCCGGGCCCACGATCTCCTAGGCCGTCTTTATCTGCGCACCGGGCGCTACCAGGAGGCCCTGCACGAGTTCGCCATCGTCAAGGGCCTCAGCCAGGACGACACCGAAGTGCGGGTGAAAATCGGCCTGGTGTATTACGAGCAAGGCCGCTTCGACCAGGCCGCCGAGGAGTTCAAGGGCATCCTCAGGGTGGAGCCGGAAAACCACCGCGCCCGCTATTATCTGGGCGTTTCTCTGCAGGAGGCCAACCGCTCCTCCGAGGCCATGGAGGCGCTGCGCCAGGTGCCGGCGGAGAGCGAGTTTTTCGTGGACTCCCTTCTGCACCAGGCGGAGATTCTGGAGAGCGAGGGCAAGCGGGAGGCGGCGCTGGAGCTTTTGCAGGACAACCTGGCCGAGCGTCCCAAGGAGGTGGATCTGCTCATCGCCTTGGCGGCCCTGCGCGAGGCCCAGGACGAGCTGGACACGGCCGAGGATCTGCTGCGCCAGGCCATCGAAAGCGAACCCAACAACTCGGAGAGCTATTTCCGCCTGGGCGTGGTGCTGGATAAAAAGGGCCAGCGGGCCGAAGGCCTCAAGCTCATGCGCAAGGCCATCGAACTGAACGACCGCCACGCCCGCGCCCTGAACTATGTCGGCTACACCATGGCCGAGGAGGGCAAGAACCTGGAGGAGGCGGAGCGCTTCATCCGGCGGGCCCTGGCCGTGGAGCCCTACAGCGGATACATCCTGGACAGCCTGGGCTGGATATATTATCAACGCGGGCAATATCAGATGGCCTTCACCTATCTGAAGCGCGCCGCCGCCTCGGGCGACGAGGACCCGGTCATCTTCGAGCACCTGGGCGACGCGGCCATGAAGCTGGAGCGCTTCCACGTGGCGCTATCGGCCTATGAAAAAGCCCTGGCCCTGAAACATCCCAAGCGCAAGGACCTTCTCCTGAAACTGGAAAGCGCGCGTGGCAAGGCCAAGCCGCAGGAAAAGAAGTGAGCCTTTTTGGTTTTTCCATCAAGCCCCTGGGGGCGATGCTGACCCTGGCAGCCCTTGGCATTTGGTTGAGCGCCTGCAGCACCCTGCCGCAGCAATCCGTTACCATCGGTGAATTGCCCACCGCGGCCCAGGCGGTTCAGCGCCTGGAGGACCGCCGCCGCTTTGTACGGTCTTTTCTCATGCGCGGCGAAATCAGCTTCGAGGGCGAGCAGGGCGAGGTCAATGGGGAGCACCTGATCCAAGGCTCCTATCCCAACCGATTGCGGGCCGAGATCATGGGCCCTTTCAGCCGGCCGGTGCTCTTGCTGGTCAGCGACGGCGCCTGGCTCTATGTCTTGGATTACCAAGCCAATAAAGCCTTTTGGGGAAGGGCCTCCCGCCGTAATCTGGCCCGCTTCGTGGGCCTGGACCTCTCCTTGGAAGAAATCTACGCCCTTTTGACCGGCAACGTGCCCCTCGTGAAAAACGCCCACAGCGTCAAGCTGAGCCGGGCGCCGCAGGCGGAGCGGCTCATCCTGGAGCTGGCGGCCCAAGGCGGAGTGGTGGGACAGGCCGTGACCTTCGATTCCACCCGCTTCGACGTGGTATCCGCCAGGATTGGCGAATGGGGCGGCGAAAATGAGATGGAAGCCTCATTCAAGGACTTCGAGGCGGCCAGCCCTTTCAGCTATCCGCGCAAGATCAGCCTGAACGACAGCCGGGAACGAAAAATCTTGCTCAACTGCGACGAGTTGAGCATCAATCCGGTTCTGGCCGGCGCACCCTTTGATCCTCAACCGCTGAAAGGGGTGCCGGTGGAACTGCTGCCCTGAGCCCCATGGCGGCGCTTGCCCAAGCACCCCGTTTTCTGGTGGAACAGACCCTGGGCCGCCTGGCCCGCTGGTTGCGGCTTTTGGGCTGGGAGGCCAGCCTGGCCGATAAAGTGCCCTCCTTCGGCCGGCCGGGAATCACCATACTTACCCGGCGGCGCGGGTTGGCCCAGAGGCCGGGGGTGCTTTGCATCGAGTCGGACCAACTGGCCGGGCAGCTCAAACAGGTGGTGCATGGGCTGGGCCTGGAGATCGACCCCGGCCTGTTTTTCAGCCGCTGCCTTGCTTGCGGCCAGGAGGTGACGGCCATCAGCCGGGAAGAGGCCAGGGGCCAGGTTCCCGATCACGTATGGCACATTGCGCCGCGCTTTACCCGCTGCCCCGGCTGCGGAAAGATATTCTGGCCGGGCAGCCACGGCGCCAGGGCCCAGGCGCTCCTGGCAGAGATGCTTTCCCTCCCCTGACGCCGCGCCTCCAGCGCACCCAGTTTAAAGTCAGCCCAAATTTGCGCGGTTACGATGATTCGGGTCGCGGCCGCGGCCTTACTCGGCCCCGCCTTGCTTGCCTTCTCCGGCTCCCCAAAAAACGCTTTGACAGGAAAGCCGCCGCCGCCTATAGTTGACGTTAACGTTAACTGGAGCTATTGCAAGCCATGCCCGAGAAGCCGCGCGAGGGGGAGCGCCTCTACACCATTTCCGAGCTGGCCGCCGAGCTGGGGCTCACGCCCCGCGCCATACGGTTCTACGAGGAAAAGGGCCTCATCAGCCCGCAACGCTCCAGCGGCAACCACCGTCTCTACGACCGCCGCGACCGCGCCCGCCTCAAGCTGGTGCTGCGCGGGCGGCGCTTCGGCTACACCCTGGACGAAATCGCCGAGATGCTGGGCCCGGCCCACGACCCCCTGGACGAGGCGGGGCAGATACAAAGAAGCCTGGCCTATGGCGAACGCACCCTGAAGGAAATAGCCCGTCGCCAGGCGGAACTGGACGAGATCAAACGCGACCTGCAAAAGGTCAAGCGCAAACTGCAGGCAAGACTGCGTCAACTAACCATGGAGAACGATAAATGAACCTGGTGGATTTGCTTCAGCGCAACGCACATAAATTCGCCGACCGCCCCTTCCTGAGCCACGGCGGCCAGGGCGTCACCTATGCCCAGGCGGCCCAGGCCGCCGCCCGCGCCACCGGGCTCATGCAGTCCTGGGGCATTGCCAAGGGCGACAGAGTGGCCATCATGAGTCTGAACACTCCGGCGTTCGTATATGCCTTTTTCGGAGCGCAACTGGCCGGCGCGGCGGTGGTGCCCATCAACCACAAGCTGGCCGCGCCCGAGGTGGATTACATCCTGGCCCACAGCGAGGCCAAGCTGTTCCTGTTCGACGGCGCCCTGGCCCCGGTGGCCCAAACGCTGGCCTTTGCCGGCCGCAAGGCCAGCCTGGATAGCGCCGCTCCCGGCTATGAGCATTTCGCCGCCCTTTTGGCCGGCGCGCCCCAGCCCCAGGCGGTCCAGGTGAGCGATCAGGACCTGGCTGAAATCCTCTACACCTCCGGCACCACCGGCAAGCCCAAGGGCTGCCTGCACACCCAGCAGACCGTGGTCATGGCCGGCATAACCGGAGCCATGGTCATGAAGATGGATTCGCAGGACCGCCTGCTCATGGCCATGCCCATCTGGCATTCCTCGCCGCTGAACAACTGGTTCATGGGCGCCTTCTACGTGGGCGCGTCCATAGTGCTCTTGCGCGAATACCATCCCCTGGAGTTTTTGCGGGCCGTGCAGGACGAGAAATGCACCATCTACTTCGGCGCGCCCATCTCCTATCTGGCCCCCTTGCAGATGGTTCCCAATTTCGCCGAGTTCGATCTCTCCTCCATGCGCTGCTGGATATACGGCGGCGGGCCCATCGCCGCCGACGTGGCCAAAAAGCTCATGGCCGCCTACCAAAGCGACCGCTTCTATCAGGTCTACGGCATGACCGAGGCCGGTCCCACCGGCACCACCCTCTTCCCCGACGAGCAGATCGCCTATGCCGGTTCCATCGGCCGCACCGCCCTGCCCGGCGCGGACATCAAGGTCGTGACCGGAGAAGGCGCAGAGGCCAAGCCCGGCGAAACGGGCGAGATATGGGTCAAGGCCGACAGCATGATGAAGGGCTATCTCAAGGACCCGGCCGCCAGCCAGGCCGCCTTCAGCGAGGGCTGGTACAAGACCGGCGACGTGGCCCGGCTGGACCAGGACGGTTATCTCTTTATCGTGGACCGCACCAAGGACATGATCATCACCGGCGGCGAGAACGTCTATTCCAAAGAGGTGGAAGACGCCCTGGCCGCTCACCCGCAAGTGATGGAGGCGGCGGTGATCGGCAGGCCGCATGCCGAATGGGGCGAGACCGTGGTGGCCCTGGTGGTGCCGGCCAAGGACGCCGGCCTCAGCGAGGAAGCGCTCAAGGAACACCTGGCCGGCCGCCTGGCCAAATATAAGATACCCCGTGAGTTCAAGCTGGTGGAGGCGCTGCCCCACACCCCCACGGGCAAGATCATGAAATACAAATTGCGCGAGGATATTTGATGTTCGACTTTCTGCTGGACAAGAAACAAATTAAGCTGCGCGACGAGGTGCGCGAGTTGGTCAAGTGGGTCCCCCGCCAGATGATCCTGGACATGGACCAGGACAAGCTCCAGTTTCCCAAGGAGTTCCTGGCCGAGGCCGGCCGGCGCAACCTCATGGGCTGCCGCTATCCGGTGCAATGGGGCGGAAGGGGCCTGGATTGGGTGAGTACCTGCATGGTCATGGAGGAGGTGGGCGTCTTGGGCTACATCTTCGCCTGCGTCTTCGGCGTGGGCGCGGAGCTGGTCTGCGACGCCATCGTCCTGCACGGCGCGGACGACCTGAAGGAGCGCTACGTCAAGCCGCTTCTGGCCGGCGAGATGTTCGCCGCCGAGTGCCTGACCGAGCCCCGGGGCGGCAGCGATTTCTTCGGCACCACCACCCAGGCCGTGCCCGACGGGGACCATTATCTTCTCACCGGCCAGAAGCGCTTCATCGTGGGCGCGGAGGGCGCGGACTATTTCCTGGTCTACGCCCGCACCGATCCCCAGGCCAAGCCCCATCAGGGCCTGACCTGCTTTGTGGTGGACAAGGGGCCGGGGGTCAGCGTGGAATACCTCTACGGCCTCATGGGCTGCCGGGGCGGCGGCGCCGGCCGGGTGGTGTTCCGCGAGGCGCGGGTGCCCAAGGCCAACATCGTGGGCCGCCTGAACGGGGCGCTGGAGGTGTTCAACACCATGATGATCCCGGAGCGCCTGGGCACGGCGGCCATGACCATCGGCGCGGCGCGGCCCGCCCTGGAGGTGGCCACCGCCTACACCACCCGGCGCAAGGCCTTTGGCCAGCCCATCAACCAGTTCCAGGGCGTGAGCTTCCAGGTGGCCCAGGCCGCCACCCTTTTGGACGCCAGTCGGGCCATGGCCTATGCCACGGCCCGGGCGGTGGACGCCGGGGTTGCCATGGACCGGGTGCGCCGCCTGGTTAGCCAGACCAAGAAGTTCGTCACCGAGTCCTGCCAGCAGGCCGCCCGCCATGCCATGCAGGTCATGGGCGGCATCGGCTATACCAACGTGTTCCCGGTGGAACGCATCGTGCGCGACCTGCAACTGGCCAGCATCTGGACCGGCACCAACGAGGTCATGAGCATGATCACCGCCCATGAATGGTATGGCGAATACGCGGAGCTGAAAAACTCCGGCTCGCGGCGCGATCATGAAATGGACGCCCAGTGCGCCGGCGACAAGGAAGAAAAGGTCTACGAGTAAAGCCAGCCGAGTACCTGGCCTTTGTTAAGGGCGTCCGCGGCAAGGCCAAGCTGGGCCGCGTCGGCAGGGCAAAACGACCTTGGGCGGCCCCTCGCCGGTTTGCCGCGGTGACAAGGAATGATCAAGTCTGCTCGGAGGCATAGATGCCGGCCAGGCATTTGCCCACGCAGTCCTTGCAATCGGCCTCGTTCGCCTCGTCGCTGCAGAAATTATCAAAGGCCTGGCTCCACACATTGTTGGTCCGGGGGCATTTTTTCAAAAAGGAAAGCAGGAATATCATCTTGTCGATCAATTCCGGGTCCAGCACGTGTTCCGCCCGGCAGGCGTTCTCCTCGGCCTGCTGGGCGGGCATGCGCAGTACCATCTTGAAAAACTCCGTCAAGGTATGGTGGCGGCGGCGTATCTCGCTGGCCAGCGCCTCCCCGGCCTTGGTCAGGGTGATATGGCTGTAGGGCTGATAATTTATGAGATCCTTTTCACTTAGGCTGCGCAAGGCCGAGGTTACGGTGGCGCGGGTAACCCCCAGGCGGTCGGCAATGTCCTTTGCCCGGGCTACGCGGTCTTCTTCTTGCAAGATGGCTATGGCCTCCAGATAGTCTTCCAGTTGGGGCGATAACTCCAGCGCCCCACCCTCCTGCTCTTTGGTTTTTTGTGATATCATTATTTATCCTCCGGGCGTTACCCGCCTTTCATATTTCATTTTAAGCCTATCACATTTTCTGTTGACACCCAATTATGTTTGATGTATCTAATTTAAAAACCTGATTCAAGGCCGCCCGCTGGGAGGAAGGCCCAAGCGGGCAACTATTTAGCCACACTGTTAGAGGGATAGTACTTAATGCTATGTATGATACTTTTGCAGCGGAAGTAGAGCACGGCCTTCAATCGCCAGCAGGGGTGCCGGTTTGGCATCAGGACTGCGTGAGTCTCACCGTGATACTGGCCTCGGCTTACGGAGTCAAGGCCATGAAAAAGCTGCTGCGCGATTCCGGCTATGAAGAAGCCGCCAAAACGAGCTCGCCGGAACTCCTTTTGGAAGCCCTGCACGGGGCCTGCCATCAAGACGACCAGCTGGCGCGCAACATCGCCAAGGAATTGGACAAGAAGTATCGCCATAGCCTGGTCAAGGTGGCGGCCCTGCCGCCGGAAGGGCTTGAGCAGGGCCTGAGCCAATGGTCGTGGCGCTTGCCGCCCTTGTGGTCCTGCTATCGGCAACCCGAGCCCCGTTTCAGCGCCCAGGGCCGCCGCCTGGCCCACTTGATGGTTTGGGAGGGCATGCGCGCCCTGCGCCAAAAACCGGTGCAGGAAAAGCAGGCCGAGCAGCTTAAAAAGCTGGCCCAAAAGAACAAGGCGCTGGTCCGCGAGGCCCAAGAACTGCGCCAGGCCCTGGCTTTGGCCAAGTCCAGGCAAACCACCGAGAGGATTCACGCGCTGCCCTCTCCCACCGTGGCGGGCGAGCAAACCAAGGAGGCCGGCTTTAAAAAGGACCTCAAGGAACTGCGGCGGCGCCTGGCCGAGGCGAACCAGGAAAACCAAACCTTGCGCGATGATCTCTCCGTGTGGCGCGCCTTGGCCCTGAGCCAGGAGAATAACCCGCCGCAGGCCCAAATGCCAAGGCCCATGCCATGCGAAGAGATCGAGACCGAGGTTTTTGGCCGGCCGCCCTGCCCCAATAAAGCCGGCCAAGCCTGCGGCCTGCCCGATTGCGACCACTGTCCGCTTAAGGGACGCACGGTGGCGGTTATCGGCGGCATTGAGCGCATGGAGACCAATTACAAGGAGGCGGTGCAGCGGCTGGGGGGTGAATGCCTATGCCATACCGGCAAGGTGCGCGGAGGTTGCCGGCGCCTGCGGCAGGTGGTGAGCAAGTCCGATCTGGTGGTTTTCATAACCCAGATCAACAGCCACGCCGCCATGGCCAGCGTAAAGGATGAATGCAAGAAATGCGGCAAGCCTTTCCGCGTGTTGGCTCGCACCGGCGCCAGCTCCCTGGAAAAGCTCTTGCAGGAAGTGGCGGCCTGATTTTTTTTTGGACTGTTTGTTTGAATGCTCTAACTAAGGTGGGTGTTTCATGTCCAGCTTTGGAAGTCTGCGTCATCTCAAACCGGGCGAAAGCGGAACCATAAAAAAGGTTATCGCCACCGGCGAATTGGGGCGGCGCATACGCGACATGGGCCTGGTGACCGGCGCTACCCTGCTCATGATGGGCCGCGCCCCCCTGAAAGACCCCGTGGAAATCAAGCTCAAGGGCTACAACCTGGCGCTGCGCAACAACGAGGCCGATCATATTTTGGTGGAGCAGGCGGAGCTTTAAATGCTTAAGCAAAACCTGACCATCGCCTTGGCCGGCAATCCCAACTCGGGCAAGACCTCCATGTTCAACGCCCTGACCGGCGCGCGCCAGCATGTGGGCAATTACCCCGGCGTCACCGTGGAAAAGAAATGGGGCCAAGCCCGCCTGGACCATCGGCAAATCAACGTGGTGGATTTGCCCGGCACCTACAGCCTGACCGCCTACTCCCTGGAAGAGGTGGTGGCCCGCAACTTCATCATCAAAGAAAAGCCCGACGTGGTGGTGGACGTGGTGGACGCCTCCAACCTGGAGCGCAATCTCTACCTGGCCGTGCAGTTCATGGAACTCGGCGTGCCGGTGGTCATCGCCCTGAACATGGTGGACGTGGCCGAAAAAAAAGGGCTCCACATCGACGAGGAAAAACTGAGCCGGCTGTTGGGAGTGCCGGTGGTGCCCACCGTGGCCCGCCAAGGCCGCGGCATGAAGGAACTGCTGTCCGCGGCCGCCGATCTGGTCTCCCATGGCAACGGTTGGAAGCCTCTGCAAATCTCCTATGGGCAGGACGTGGACCAGGCCCTGCTGAAACTGGTGAACAACTTCAACGGGCAGAGCCTGATTTGGCATCCTCTCAGCCCCCGCTGGGTCGGCTTGAAGCTCCTGGAGAACGACGCCGAGATCATCAGGCAAGTGGAGCAGGACCCGGGGCTGGCCGGCAATTTGTCTCCGCTGCGCCGCGAACTGGCGGAACGCATCAACAAAACCCTGGGCGACGATCCGGCCGGCGTGATCGCTGATTACCGCTACGGCTTCCTCAGCAGCATCTACCGCCAGGCCGTCGAGGAAACCAGAGCCCAGCGGCTGGAGCTCAGCGACAAGATAGACAAGGTGCTCACCAACCGCCTCTTGGGCCCCCTTTTCCTATTGGCGGTGCTTTACGGAATTTATGAATTCGTATTCTGGGCCAGCGAAACTCCGGTGGCCTGGTTGGAGGTTTTTTTCGGCTGGTTGGGCGGCGCGGTCCATGCCTCTATTCCCGAAGGCCCTCTGCAATCCCTCATCGTGAGCGGCGTCATCGACGGCGTGGGCGGCGTATTGGGTTTCGTGCCGCTCATCATGTTCATGTTCTTCGCTATAGCCATCATGGAAGACTCTGGTTACATGGCCCGCGTCGCCTACCTGCTGGACCGGGTATTGAGAAGCTTCGGCCTGCACGGCAACAGCGTGGTGCCCCTCATCGTGGGGGGGGGCATCAGCGGGGGCTGCGCGGTGCCCGCGGTGATGGCCACCCGCACCTTGAAGGACCCCAAGGCGCGCCTGGCCACCATGCTCACCATCCCCTTCATGAACTGCGGGGCCAAGCTGCCGGTCTACGCCCTGTTGATCGCCGCCTTTTTCGCGGCCCGCCAGGCGGAGGCGCTTTTCGCCCTGACCCTGATTTCCTGGAGCCTGGCGCTCCTGGCGGCCAGGGTACTGCGCTGGACCGTGCTCAAGGGCGAGACCTCGCCCTTTGTCATGGAGCTGCCGCCCTACCGGCTGCCCACCTTGCGCGGCCTTTTCATCCACACCTGGGAACGCACCTGGCAATACGTCAAGAAGGCGGGGACCGTGATCCTGGCCGTAAGCGTGCTCATGTGGGCCCTGATGAGCATGCCGGGCCTGCCCGAGGAACAGGCGGCCCAATGGGAAGCCCGCGTCGCCGCGGCGGCCGGTGAAGAGGCCAGGCAGGAGCTCCAATACCAGCAGGCCCAGGCCGAGCTGGCTCATTCCTTCGCCGGCCGCCTGGGCAGCGCCTTAAGCGTGGTCACCGCTCCCCTGGGCTTTGACTGGCGCACCAACGTGGCCCTGGTGGGCGGCTTCGCCGCCAAGGAAGTGGTGGTGGCCACCCTGGGCACGGCCTACAGCCTGGGCGAGGTGGACCCGGAAGAAGCCAGCGGCCTGAGCGGGCGCCTGGCCAGGGAGCCGGGCTGGAACCCGCTCATGGCCTTCGGTCTCATGATCTTCGTGATGGTTTACGCGCCCTGCTTCGTCACCGTGGCGGTGATCAAAAAGGAATCAGGCTCCTGGGGCTGGGCCTTGTTCAGCATGCTCTACACCACCGGTTTGGCTTACCTGCTGGCCCTCTTGATCAACCAGGGCGGCAAGCTGTTGGGTTTGGGTTAGGCCCCATGGCCCGGACAATTACGGAGTTCAGCATAGTGGCCGTTACGGCGGCGCTGCTTCTTTGGAGAGATATCAGCATGGTTTAGCGCCAAAGGCGGCCATAACTGGTGCGGTTGCGGCGGCAGCCGGGGCGGATCGGGCCGATGCCCCGGCTGCCGTCCAATCGACCACGAGGCTCTTATGATTCACGTAAACGATGGGAGGATTTGAATGGACGGGGCTTTGGCCTTCGAGGTCGGCGTGGGCGTTTATAACGCCATGAGGGGTGAACGGCGTTGGGTATTCAGGCGCGCTGGTTCCCATAACCACTCGCCCTTCCCCGCCAAGGGCGCCCTAGAGAGCTAACCAACTAATTAAATAACTTTTTCATCCGGGACCCTTTTCCGGAGAGGAGAGCTGCATGCCGGAGAACAGAGCCGAGAATCAGTTGCCCATGCTCAAGCATGGCCACAAGCACAGCGGCTGCCATTGCGATGGCAATTGTGATTACTGCCGTTGCGGAAATCACAAACCGCAGGACAAAGCCACGACTTGACCCAGATAAGGAAAGGAGAGAGAAGCAAATGGTCGTATTTTTGAAAAGGGTGTCATGCCTCTTGCTGGGAGCGCTATTGCTGGTCCCCGGCTTGGCCATGGCAGACGAACCAAGCGCCCAAGCGCTATTGGAGGAGCTGAAAGCCCTCAAAAGCCGGGTGAGCCAACTGGAATCGCAACTGGAAAAAGCCCGCACCTCGGCCGAGCGTGCCAGCCATGCCGCCAGTGAAGCGCGGGCGAGCAGCGCCCGTTCCTTGAAGATGTCCGAGGAATTGGCCAAAGCCAAGGAGAGCCAGCCGATGGGCGGCCTCTTGAGCGAGGCGGGCAAGCGCATCAACATCTACGGCGCGGTGGAGTTGGAGGGCTCGTATGAAAAGATGAAGCCCAAACACGGCAAGGAAACCACCGACAGCAGGTTCGCCCTGGCCACGGCGGAAATCTTCTTTGACGCCGCAATCAACAAATACACCCGAGGCGTGATCCACCTGCTCTACGAAGAAGGCGACACCGACCCCGTGAACGTGGATGAAGCCTTCATCCTCATCGGCCAGACCGAGGACCTGCCCTTCTACTTCCTGGGCGGCCGCATGTACCCGGCCGTCGGCCTGTTCCAGACCGACATGGTGAGCGACCCCATTACCCAGAACGTGTTCGAGACCCAGGCCACCGCCGCGGAAATCGGCTGGGCCCAGGATTGGTTCAACTTCGGGGTGGGCCTGTACAACGCCAATGTCCACGAGGCCAGCGACGACCCGGACAGCACCATCAACACCTTCTACGCCCGCCTGCAGTTCGACGCTCCCGAGGGCGCCTTGGGCGAAGGCATCGGTATCAACGCCGGCTTTGCCTACACCAACAACATCGCCGGCGGCAACCTGGGCGACGAGGTGGAAGGCCAAAGCCTCAATGACTTGGTGGCCGGCTGGTCCGCCATGCTGAACATCGAGTACCAGTGGCTGACCTTCAACGCCGAGTACATCACGGCCGCGGACGATTTCAAGGCCGGAGAGCTTAGCTTCATATCCGATAAAAAAGCCAAGCCCTATGCCTACAACCTGGAATTGGCCGTCAGCCCGCTGGAGGACTGGCGGTTTGCCGCCCGCTATGAAGGCGGCGACGACCTGGGCGACCTGGAGCCCGAGCGGCAGTACGGCTTGACCGTGTCCTGGAACCTCTTGCCGGACACCACCCTGAGCCTGGAATACCTGCGCGGCGAATTCAACAACGAGGACGAGCGCGACTTGGTCACCACGCAATTGGCCGTGGCGTTTTAAATCAACCGGACATGGCCGCGGCTGAAGCAACGGGCAGCCGCGGCCATGGTCCCGGCGGGGGGGTTGTCTCTATGGGTCTGGCAGCAAAACACGCGACGGCGGCAACCAGCGGTTTTCCGCCCACCTGCGGCATCATCTCTGTGGAAATCCATCAATTCGCCGAATCCCTAGGCAACGCCATCGACGCCAAGGACCATTTCACCAGGCTGCACTCCGAAGAGGTGGCGGTGGTGGCTCACATCCTGGCCCTGGCCTACGGCCTTTCCCCCGCCCAAGCCGAACATATCCATATCGCTGGCCACCTGCACGACATCGGCAAGATCGGCATAGCGGATCATATTCTACAAAAGCCGGGGCCCCTGAACGCGGCCGAATGGGAGGAAATAAAACTGCATCCCCTGATCGGGGCCAACATAATCAGGCCGGTGGGGTTCCTGGCGGCCAGCGGCGTGGCCGACATGGTTTACCACCATCACGAGCGCTACGACGGACTGGGCTACCCGGAAGGCCTGCGCGGCGAGGCCATCCCCCTGGGCGCGCGGATCATCGCCCTGGCCGACGGCCTCTCCGCCATGCTGCAAGACAGGCCCTACCGCGCCAAGCTGACCTTCAGGCAGGCGGTCGACGAAATCATGCAAAGCAGGGAGACCTACTATGACCCCAAGGTGGTACAGGCCTTCTCCGCCGAATCGGACGCCATCCGGGCGGCGCTTATCAGCATGGGGGAAAGCTGAGCGCGGCGCACCGCACGCGGCGCGCCTGCATTGCCTCATGAGCTTTTCCATCAAGCAGGCCGGCAAGGACGCCGGCCACGTCTAGCCCGCATGTTTCATGAGGATCGAGTGGTCGCTAGCGGATTCGTCAATCAGGGCGGGCTGATTTAAGATCGAGCCTCATGTCCTAGGATACCGTCCTGGTGCGCGCGATGAGCGCCGCGATGGTGCCCACCAAGAGCAGGGTCGCCAAAGCGACCACGCTGAACACCTGGGAGAGGCCCCACAGCATTTCCACCTCGCCGGCCATCAAAACCGCCAGGGAACCCACCCCGAAGGTGAAAACGAATTTGGCGCCATAGGCGGAATGCTTGAAGGCGGGCGGGCTGAGCCTGGCCACCAGGGTGTTTTCCATGGGCTGCATGCCCAACAGGAGAAAAAGATACACCAGGCTGGCCAGGAAAAGAGGCAGGTCCGCGGTCCAGGCCATGATCAAGACGGCGGGCAGGCTCACTGCGTGGAAAAGGAAATAGCCCCAGCGGGGATCGTGGCGCTCTCCGAAAACCCCGCCGCAGTATTGGCCCACGGCCCCCACCACGAAGATGATGGAGGTGAGCGAAGTGGCCAGGAGATTGCCGGAGACGCCGGCCCAGCCCAGGCCCCGCAGCCATTCCATGAGAAAAGGCGTCTTCAATTCGAACAGGGCCGGCAGGGTGACGGTGGTGCTGCGGTAGGCAAAGCCGCCCAGCATCATGGCCACCAAGAGAATCATGAAGGGGATCCACATGCCGTTGGCCGAGCGCGCCTCCGCTCCCTGGGCCCTGGGCGGCTCCTCCACCCGCAGGGCGAACATGCTGGCCAAACCCAGGAAATTCAGCAAAGCCAACACCACATAGGCGGCGCGGGCCCCCCAGACCCAAAACACCAAGCCGGTGATTACGGGAGCGGCGGCCAAGCCCAGGTTGCCGAAAATGCCATTGTAAGCCATGCCCATGCTGGTGCGTTCCACGCCGCGGGCGATGAGCCCCAGGCCGGCGGGATGATATATGCCCGAGAACAGCCCTACCCCGCCCAGGCACAGGGAAAGCAGCCAAGGCGATTCCAGGAACGCGGCCGCGCCCAGGCCGCAAAGGCCGGCCCCCAGGAAGAACAGCATCAGCATGGGCCGCGCGCCGAAACGATCGGAGGCCAGGCCCCAAGGCAGGGCGGTAATACCAAAGAGGAGATACTGCCAGAAACTCAAGGCCAGGGTCTGAGCCATGGTCAGGTTCAGGAGATTGGAAAGAGGCAAAACCAGGGCCGGGAAAACCAGCATGTTGAAGTGGCTTAAGAAATGCCCGAAACAGGTTACCGCCAAAATGCCGCGTTCTTGCTGATTCAATTCATGCGCCTCGTAAAGGTGTTAATCAGTAACAATTACCCTTAACCGGCTCAGCGGGCAAGGCGATCAAAATATTCCCGGAAATCATGCCGCCCAGGGCACGGGGGGTTGAAACGGCTCGGCCCGCTTAGCGGGCAGCCGATGAATTCGCGGGCGGTCCGCGATTGACCGCGAGAACGCACCGTTTTAATGCTGGCGGGAGGAATCGCTTGTGACCATCTGCTCGCTGATCCTGATCAGATCGTTCAGATTGAACGGCTTGGGAAGATAGCCGTCCATGCCCGCCTCCAGGCAGCGCTCCTTGTCGCCGGCCATGGCATGGGCGGTCATGCCCAGAATGGGGATGTGCCCGCCGTTTTGGGCCTCATGCTGGCGTATGAGCCTGGTGGCCGCCAGGCCGTCCATCTCGGGCATCTCCACGTCCATTAAAATAAGGTCGAAACCTCCCTGCTGCCAGAGCTGCAAGGCCTTGGCCCCGTCCTCGGCGGTGATGACCTGGTGGCCCCGCTTGCCCAGCACGCTCAGGGCCAGCTTCTGGTTTACCAAATTATCCTCGGCCAAGAGCACGCGCATGCTGCGTTGCGCCGTCTCCAATTTGGACGCGGCCCGTTGCAGGCGCGGCGACTCCTTGCCGCTCAGCATGGCCTGGATGGCTTCCAAAAGCAGCGACTGCTTCAGGGGCCGATTGAGCGCCGTGAGCCGGTCCAGCTCGTCAAGCTCCTGGGCGCTGGGATGATCCTCCGGCGAGGAGAGCACTATCAAGGCGGGGCCGCCTTGGGGAAGTTCGCGCATTCTCCTGGCCAGCCCCATCCCCGCCATATCCGGCAAGGAATGCTCCAGCAAAACCAGGTCGGCCGGATAGCCGTCCTTGTGCCAGCGGGCCAGCATGGCCATGGCCTGATCGCCGTTAACGGCCTCCCACGGCTCCAGCCCCCAAGACAATGACAGGTGCCTCAATATCTCGCGGCTGGTGGTGTTGGAGTCCACGATCAGCACCCGCCTCCCCTTCAAATCCACCAACGGCGACTCCTGCGCCGAGCCCGCCACTTCCAGGCGCACCGTGAAATGAAACTCGGTTCCCTCGCCCTGGCGGCTTTCCACCCAAATGGAGCCCTGCATCATCTCCACCAATTGGCGGGCGATGGTGGTGCCCAGTCCGGTGCCGCCGAAGCGCCGGGTGGTGGATGAGTCAGCCTGGACAAAAGGCTCGAAGATTTGCTCCTGGCGCTCGCGCGCGATGCCGATTCCCGTGTCCTTGACCACGAAATGCAATTCCACCTGGTTGTCTTCGAATTCGTTTCCCTTGCTTACGAAAAGATCCACCTCGCCGTTATCGGTGAACTTGACCGCGTTGCCCAAGAGATTCACCAGCACCTGGCGCAGGCGCGAGGGATCGCCCACAAAGCGCGGCGGCACCTCGGGCCTTATCAGGTGATTGACGGCGAGACCCTTGCCAAAGGCCCGCGGCGCCACGGTCTCCAGGGCCGATCCCACCATGGGCTCCAGCGAGAACTGCACGTTCTCCAAAGCCAGGCGTTGGGCCTCGATTTTGCTGAGATCCAGAATGTCGTCCAATAGCCCCAAAAGGTAATCGGCCGACTCGCGCACCGTGTCCAGGTAATCCCTCTGCTCCGCGGTCAAATCCGTGGCCAGGGTCAGGTCGGTCATGCCGATGATCCCGTTCATGGGAGTGCGGATTTCATGGCTCATGTTGGCCAGGAAC
The DNA here is from genome assembly GCA_001184205.1 of Desulfocarbo indianensis. Classification (GTDB taxonomy): domain Bacteria; phylum Desulfobacterota; class Desulfarculia; order Desulfarculales; family Desulfarculaceae; genus Desulfocarbo; species Desulfocarbo indianensis. Next base: position 83,949 of record LBMP01000008.1, on the reverse strand, counting down.
TGGCTTTTGGCCAGATTGGCCGCCTCGGCCTGCTCCCGGGCCTGCACCAGGCTGGTGATGTCGCGGATAACGTGGATGACCTGACGCACCCGGCCCTCTTCATCCAGCAGGGGATAGGCGTAGGCGTCGAACCAGCGCCCGCCCAGGAACTCTTCCTGGCGGATGTTATGGACCGCTTTGCCCGTTTTGAACGACTCCAGAACCGGGCAGCCGGCAATGGGGCCTTTTGCGCCATGGATGAACCCGCAAATCCGCCTGCCCGTCAGGTCGTCCAATTTCAAGCCTTCGCGCGCGGCCCGATTGGCCCGGGCCACCTTGCATTCCCGGTCCACGATCACCACCACGTCCTCGATGGAGTCGAAAGTGGTTTGCCACTCCTTGGCCGCCGCGGAGAGTTCGCCCTGCGCCTTTCTGCGCTGCTGCACCTCTTCCTGCAGGCTGCGGTTGGTCTCGGTCAATTCGGCGGTGCGCTCGTCCACCAGGCGTTCCAGGTTTTGACGATGGGCTTCCAGTTCCTCCTGAGCCAGCTTGCGCTGGGTGATGACCTCGGTGAACATTATGATGCCGCCGATATCGCCCTGATCGTCCCGCCAGGGCCTCACCTCCCAACGCACCCATTCTTTATTCCCATCGGCCCTCTGGAAAAGGTCTTCATCGGCGCGCATCACCTCTCCGGCCAGGACGCGCTGATGTATTTCTTTCCAGTGCTCTGGAATATCGGGAAATACTTCGTAGTGCGAACGTCCCACCACGCTTTCGTTTCCCAGGCCATAGTCTTCGTTCCAGCGACGGCTGGCCAGGATATAGCGTACGTCCCGGTCGAACATGGCCACCGCCGCCGGCGTGTGCTCCACGAAGAGCCGCAGTTGCTCCTCCCGGTTGGCCAAGGCCTGCTCGGCGGATTTTTGATCGCTTATGTCGCGCACCCAGGCGAGCAGGCGCTCCTCGCCGCCCACGAAGGTCATTTTCAGGAAAACCTCAACCCAGAAAACCCGACCCTTGCTATCCTTGGTTTTCCATTGGAAGCGTTGCGGCTCGCCGGCAATGGCGCGTTTCTGGTAGGCAACCGCGTGCTGCTGGCCATATGGCCGCTCCTCGACGCTGATGTCCTGCACGGTCATGCCGCGCAGTTGCTCCCTTGAATAGCCCCACAGCTCCACCGCCTTGGGATTGGCGTCCAGAAAAGTGCCGTTTTCCATGTCGTGCACTAAAATGGCGTCTTCGGAAGCATCGAATATTTCGCGATAAGCCCGCTCCGATTCCCGGCCGGCCAGCTCGGCTTTCTCACGCTGCTCTATCTCCCGGCGCAACTCTTGGTTGGCGAGGCTCAACTCCTCGGTGCGTTGGGCGACCCTGGCTTCCAGTTGGCTTTGCGCTTGCCGCAGCTCACGGCGCGCGGCCTTGTCAGCGGCCAGATAGCGTCGAGAGGCCACCAGAACGACGCCCCAGATCAAAACCAAAGTCGCCAAAATCAAGGAGTCCACGGCCAAGGCCCAAAACAAGGTGTTCACCACCTTGTCCGCCACCACCTTGGTGTGGCTCTTCAACAGGGCCAGGGCTCCGGTCACGGCGATGGCGTGCTCTTCTCTCTCTCTTTGATAGGAGACGCTGAATAAAAGCGAGGCGGCTTCAGCTTGCCTTTCCTGCCGCACCAGGTCCAAGGCCAGATTCTCCATGGCCAGCAACCGCTTGTTACTCTGATTGATCGCCTCCCAAAAGACGGGAAAATCACTGGGCCCGATTTCCGCCGCTTGCGCCAGCGCTTTATGAAATCGTGAATAACTATTGCGGTATCTTTGCTCCCACACCGTTTCACCGGTGGTCACCGCCATGAGGGCGCTCATGGTCAGGGCTTCGTCCAGATAGGCAATCTGGCCGCTGAGTTCCATGAGTCCCATTTCGGACCTTATAGCCAAGTCCATCTCGTGCTTGGTGGACCAAATCGTCCAACCCAACACCGCCACCAAGACCAGGGTGACGGTAAGGCCCAGCTTGATCACCAATAAAAGCGGGTCTTTGGATTGTTTGTCATCTATCGGCTCAGGCATTCTTACTCCCTTGCGGGCGGCCAGACTTCAAGGGACAGGATCGCCCAGCTCCTTCAACCGGCCATCCGTACCTTGAGGTAATGCGTGCATGAGCAGGCAATGGAATAGCATCCACTTATTAAAAGGTTACACCAAAGCGCCACGTTTTCACTATCCGGTAATGCGGGAACCCGGCAGCCATCGCACAGTCGGCGATGGAAGAGATGGGGCCCAACCGCGCCGGACAGAGCGGGACCAAGCGAAAGATCAGGCGATGCGCCGGCTTTTCATTGATATATGGGGAGGCGTCAGGAAAGCGGACGCTTCCGGATTCAGGTCAGGAGGCAGGCGCCCATACTGGGTGCGGTCGGCCAGGTCGCGATACAACAGGGGCCTGCGGTTGGCGAAGATCACCTCTTCCTGCCGCCAGCGCGCCACCTCGGCCAGGTCCAGTTCCGCGGTGAGCAACTCCTCGTGGGGGCTGGCCGCGGCCAGCATTGCGCCCCGCGGATCGAACACCGCGCTGCAGCCTCCGAAATGAGGCCCAGGCCGGTTGGCGTAGATCACATAGTATTGATTGAAAATGGCCGCCCCCAGGCAACGCCGCCACATGTAATCCCTGGAAAACGACCAGGGCACCGCGGAAATATTCACGGCCACTTGGGCGCCCCGCAAAGCAAGGACCCGCCAAACCTCGCTGAAGGCGGCGTCGTAGCAGATGTTGACGCCCAAGCGGCATCCGTCCGATTCAAAAACCTTGAGATCGTCGCCGGGTACGAAATGTTCCGTCCAATGCACGTGGCTCTTGGTGTAGCTGGCCACCTGGTTCTGGTCCACGTAGGTGGCCAGGTTGAAATACTCATCGCCCTTGCGGCGCAGCTCGCCGATGATCACCTTGGCCTTTACCGACCGTACAAACGAGTAAAGGGATTCGGATACATTGGCGTAGAGCACCTTCATCTTGCGGTAGAGAAACCCCTCGGGCTTTTCAAAGGAGGGATGGCCGTGCAAGACCAATTCGGGGAACACGATCAGGTCATAGGTGCGGAAACGGGAAATGATGTCCTTGATTTTTTCCACATGCTGCTGGATGTTGATTGAATTGTAGTTCATCTGAGCGATGCAGATTTTCATTCCGCCGCCTCTCCCTCTGACTCATGCCCATGCAGGCTTAATTTGCCCGCCCGCCTTGCAGCCGCGCTAATGCGCCTCCAAAAAAGGAGGAATGTAACGCTTGCGAATCTCCGCTTCCAGCCCCTGGAGATAGAACCTGGTGCGGGCGTCGCCGTATTCCTCCGAGCCGTAGCGGTACAGGCTGCCCTTGTCGCGCCTTATGTTCTCGTCCACCAAGTCCTCGTCGATGGCCGACTCATGACGCGCAGCTATGCACTTTATAATATCATGAATGCCCGACCCTGATTGAGCCGGGTCCTTTACCCTGAAGGAGAGCATGGGCGGCACGCCCAGTTCCACCGCCGCCTGGCGGTGAACCCTTTTGCGCAAGTCATCGTCATCGCCTTCCAGCTTGAGCCGGGGGCTGATGCGCATGGCGGTCTGGATCACCTCGCGGTCCAAATAGGGCGCGCGCAGCTCGATGGAATGGGCCATGGTCAGCTTGTCCTCGCGCTCCAGGGTGTCCGTGTATAAAAGGCTCAAATCCTCCCAGAGCTTTTCATGCAGGCGCAGATAGCCGTCCTGGCTCAGCACGTCGTTATACCAGGGGTAGCCGGCCATGATTTCATCGGCGGCCTGGCCGGTGAACATGACCCGGATTCCGTCCAGCGCGGCCAGGCGGGCCGCCAGATACATGGGTATGGCCACTTCCACCTGCAGCAGGCCGGCCTCTTCCACGTTGCGGATGATTTCAGGCAGGATCCCCTCCACCAGTTCCTCGTCGATTATGGTGGTTTTCAAGGGCAGGCCCAGTTCCTTGGCCACCTGGCGGGCGGCTATCACGTCGCCGGATTCAGCCGTGCCGGTGCAATAGCATATTATGTTCTTGCCCTCCCTTTGCAGGAGCTTGGCCACCAGCACCGAATCGATGCCGCCGGAAAAAATCACGCCGATCTGCTTTTCGGTGAGGCCGGAAAGGCGCTTCTTCACCGCCATGATCAAGGCCTGCTTGTATTCCTCCACGGCCTGGCGAAAGTCCACCACGTCTATCTGGGGCAGTTGCAGGTGATAACCCTCGCGCACCTCGAAGCCATGATCGTGGGCATAAAGGATATCGCCGGGATAAAGCCTTAAAGGCTCGTCCTTGCCGTTCCAGAGCGCCTTTTTCTCGGAGGCGAAATAAACCACGCCCTGGTTTTCCAGGTAATAGATCGGCTTCTTGCCGATGGCGTCGCGGGCCACCACCAGGCTTTGGCCGTCGCTCACGGCTATAGCCCACATGCCGTCCAACAGGCGGCAGACCTTCTCCATGGCGTCCAGCAGGTCGCCCTGATAGGTCTCTTCCAATAGATGCACGATTATTTCGCTGTCGCTGGTGGTCTGTATCTTGTGCTGCCGCAAAAGCAGGGTTCTGAGCTTTTGGTAATTGTATATCTCGCCGTTGTGAATGAGCACCAATTTACCGTCGCAGGAAGTGTATGGCTGGGTGGGCTTTTCCTTGCCCACGATGGAAAGCCGGGAATGGCCCAGAGCGATGTGGCTATCGCCCAGGAGCCGCTGTTTCATTTGATCCAGACCGTCAACCCTTATCACCTCTCCGTCCAGATAGGCTCCGTGATAATCGGGCCCCCTATGCTCCATCTTCTTGAGCATGTCGAAAATATCAGACGACGACCGTTTGCCCTTGAGCACAAAATGCCCGCAAATGGTGCACATGACCTGAAACATCCTCCTTGTTCTCATGCTGCGGCTTGTGCGCAACGCATGATGAAAATAAAAAAAACACCCCCGCGCGGAGGGCGCCTTGGCAATCCGTTGTTTACATATGCACTAACCTTAATGCTTTGCGATTATGACTTTATCATGGAGGATTCAGCAGGTTGTCGAGGGCGATTTCTTTGAATTATCAATCAGATTGTAGTTAAGCTATAGCACATGGCGTCAAACAAGGCAAGCCGGCCGGCGCCGGAGGCCAGGCAAAGCCGGCCTTAATTATAGAATTCATAATGTTTCTTGTTGTGAATTTTTTCGAGGCTGGATTCGTTAATGCTTATTAAATTGCCGGTTATATTCCATGCACATGTTGAATTTGGCATGGCGCTTGGCCAGTTTCAACCTGAGCTTCTTTTTCTCTTCCTCGCTTTCGGCTTTTGCCAATTGCTCGCGGATTTCCTCCATTTCTTTTTTAACGCGCACCTCGTCTGGCAGAAAACCCGCGTTCTTCAATACGTGATACCCTACCCGCAAATGCTCGGGAGCATCGTAATAAACTGACAAATCCTGCGGCTCGCCCTTGCCGGCCAAATGCTCGAACTGTCCTTCGCGAATGGCTTTTTTTATTTTCGCGTCAACCAGGCTTTCGAAGCCAAGGGCGGGCGGCCGCCAATCCCCGCGGCCTTCTTCCTGGTACCTGAGCCGGGCCAGTTCCTTGGCAAGCGCCTTGCCATGCCTGGCTCGCTTGTATTTTTCGAATTCCCCATCCTTCATTGCCGCATCCTCCCTGTCCTTTCACGGCGCGGCCTGGCTTAGCTCGGGCTCTTTTGCCAAGGCTTGCTATTCAACCGGGTCAATGGGCGTCAGCCTTCCCGCGCCTTGCTCGACCGCCTCGGCCGCGTCCAGGCACATATCCTCCCTGAAGCGAGCCCCGATAATCTGCACGGATTGCGGCAGGCCGTCGGCCAGGCCCACGGGTATGGCCGCCGCGGGCAACCCCAGCAGGTTGGCCGCCATTATCAGTCTGGAGGCTGCCATGAAGGGCTCGGCCTCGTCCAATGACCTGATATCGAAATCAACCCTTGGCGTGGGCAAGGCCAGAACCGGGCCGATGACCAGCGGGTATTTTTGCATGAAACGCGCCCACTCCCTGGCAATGCGGTTCCTTTGGGCCAGGCCTCCCATGTAGGTGGCGAGCCCGTTTTCAGGAAAACAATGCAGCCAGTTTTCCAAGAAGGTCACCGCCTCCGCAGAAGCTATGGGCTTGATGGCCGGCAAGGTCGCCTGCCTGATCTCCACGCTGGTGAGCTGCCCCCAGGTTTGCCAGGCCTCCCAAACCAGGGGCGGGTCGACCTCCTCCACCACGTAGCCCGCCTGTTCCAGCCATTGGCCAGCCCGGCGCACCCCTTGAGCTACCTGCGCATCCACGCCTTTGCCGGCCGGGTCCAGGGCCATGGCCACGCGGATCGGCTTATCCGGCGCGGGCATTGCAAACGGAACCGGCGCCCATTGGGGGTCGCGCCAATCCCCCCCGCACATGGCCCTGAGGGCCAGGCGCAAATCCCGCACCTGTCTGGCCAGAGGGCCCTGGCACATGAAAAGCTGCATGCTTATGGCCGGCTCGCTGGGCATTAGCGACATATGGTCCGGCACCCTGCCCCATGATGGCTTGATGGCGGCGACGCCGCAGAACTGGGCGGGCGTGCGCAGAGAGCCGCCGTAATCATTGCCCAGGCCCAAGGGAGTCATGCCGGTGGCCACCGCCGCCGCGTCGCCCCCGCTGGAGCCGCCTGGGGTACGCTGGGGGTCCCAGGGATTCAAGGTGGCTCCTCGGAGCGGGTTGGCGGTATGCGGCCGCAGGCCCAGTTCGGACAAATTGGTGCGGGCCAAGGGTATGGCGCCGGCCTTGACCAACTGCGCCACGTGGGGGGCGCTTACAGCGGGGATGGCCGCTTTCAGGGCGGCCAGGCCAAAGGTGGTGGCCGAGCCGGCCAGGTCTATGTTCTCCTTCACGGTAAACGGCAAGCCCGCCAGGGGGCCCACTTCCTCGCCTTGAGCCAGCTTGCGGTCAAGCACCTCCGCCGCGCGCAAAGCATCCCCAGTCAGCGCCACGGTTACCGCGTTTACCTTTGGGTTGACCGCCTGGATCCTGTCCAGATGAGCGCGCACCGCCTCCTGGCAGGATATTTCCTTTTTAGCGATAGCGCTGACGATCTCCCCCGCTCCCAAGCGCCAGACTCCTTTTTTCAGGGTCGACATGTGATTCCTCTTTGATCGTGACGCCGATTGAACCCGCGCACCGTTTTTATGAGCCGCTTGCCTTGATGCCCAGCCAGAAATCGCGCCACAGGGCCTTGATGGTGGGAGTCCCCAGCTTATGGGCGAGAAGCATTAGCATGCCCTCTCGCATGGCGTAAAACGACAAGGCCATGTTGGTCACGTTGGCTTTTCGCAACAGACCTTGGCGCATGCCGGCTCGCAGGGTTTTGGTCAGGCTCGCCAGGAAAAAGTCTTCCGTGTCGTTCATGTGGCCGGACAGCTTTTCCCGCAATACGGGCGGCGGGAAAAAGATCATGCGCAGCCAAAAGGCGGATACCTGCTTATGTTCGCAGAAATAGGCCACGTAGCGTTCGAACAGATGATAAAGCCGCTTTTCCACGTCCGATATCCGCTCGGCTTGGGCTATCACCTCCTGCATGTAGGCCCGGTAAGCGGACTGCACCTGTTCCAAGATGCGAAGCGCCAGGTCTTCCTTGCCATCGAAATAGGTATAGATCGCCGGCTTGGTGATTCCCACCTCGCGGGCGATATCGTTCATGGAAGTGGCTTCGAAACCGTTGACCGCGAAGAGATGAAAGGCTTCTTCCAAGATGGCTTGTTTCGTTGCGTTTGCCAAGCGTATCTCCTTACCGACCGTTAAGTAATCTGATCTTAGCCCGGCTCACCCTGGGTGTCAAGGCTACGCACGGCGCAAAAAAGGCGCGGTCGGCATTCGCCGACTTCATGCACTGTCGACATGCGCTCATTGAAGATGCGACGCGAATGAGTCCGCGGAGAAGCAAGCTTGATTGCGGAAGGTGGTTGGCGTGGTGACCGGCGGCCGGTCGATAAGTTGCTGGTCCGTTACGGGGAACAGCCCAAGGCCAGTCGTGGCGATACTCATTGGCCTGGGATTCAGCGGCGAGGAAAAATCAGGGCATGGGCGTTATGAGCGCCCGCCCGGCAAATCATCCGGCTGCCGCGTGCGACAGCGCGATTCGCGGCCCCAGGTTTTGGCAACGGCAGGTATGACGCATGGCTTGCGGCATGCAGATCACGCCGCCGCCGGGCATGGTGACCACGTTGATCCTGGCTCCGTAAAGCTCATATAGGTTTGCATCCGTCACCGCCCTGGCGGCGCTGTGGTCGGCTATCACCCTGCCCTGTTTGAGCATGACCACCCGGTCCGACAGCCACAGGGCATGATCGGGAAAGTGAGTGGTTTTTATAAAGGTGTATCCTTCCTGGGCCAGATCGTTTATCTGGGCCAGCAGGCGGATCTGGTTGCCGTAGTCCAGCCCGTTCACCGGCTCGTCCATCACGAAAATATCCGTGCCCTGGGTCAATGCCCGCGCTATCAGGGTGAGTTGCCTTTCGCCGCCGCTGATATCGGTATAGGGCCGATCCTTTAGATGGCCGATGCCCAGCTTTTCCAGGGCGGCCTCCGCCAACCTCAAATCTGATTTGGCGTATTTGTAGAACATGGATTTGTGCGGCAGCCGGCCCATGAGCGCCACATCCAATACCCGATAGGCAAAGGACATGCGATGCAGTTGCGGCACATAGGCCAAGCGCCTGGCCAAGCGCTTGGGGGCCATATCGGCCACGCAAACGCCGTCCAGACGCACCAGTCCCTGGTTGGGCGGTATGAGCCCCAGCATGATCTTCAGCAGAGTGGTCTTGCCGCTGCCATTGGGGCCCAAAAGCGAGACGATCTCTCCCCTGTTCACCGCCAAGGAGACGTTCTCCAGAACCGGCGCTTGACCATAGCCGTGCCCCACCCCATCCACGCTTAGCAACGGCATCAGTGCCAGCCTTTCTTGGCCTTGCGCAGAACCAGCACGAAAAAGGGTATGCCCACCAGGGAGGTCAAGATGCCCAGAGGCACCTCCGCCCGGAACAGCAAGCGCGCCATGCCGTCCACGGTCAGCAAGTAAAAAGCGCCTATCAGGGCGGCGGTGGGCAGCAGGATTCGGTTGTCGGGTCCCACGATCATGCGGGCGATGTGGGGGATGACCAGCCCCACCCAGCCGATGATGCCGGCCATGGCCACGGTCAGCGCGCTGACCATAGTGGCCGCGGATATCAAAAGCAGACGGACGGCCTTTACGTTCACCCCCAGGGAACGGGCCTCCTCATCGCCCATGCTCAGAACGTTCAGATAGGTTGCCATGGAAAACAGCACGCCCATGCCGAGCAACAGGGGAATCGACATGGCGCCTATCGTCTCTTTGTCGATAAGAGACAAGCCGCCCATTAGCCAGTAGATGATGGCCGGCAGTTGTTTGTAGGGATCGGCCACGTATTCCACCACCATGAGCAACGAGGTAAAAAGCGCGCCGCTGATTACGCCCCCCAGTATCAGCATGAGAAGCCGTTCGCCGCGGTATAGGGAGGCCAGCCCCACGGCGGCCAGCACCGCCAGCAGCCCGCAGGCAAAGGCGCTCATTTGCACCGCCAGCCAGGTTTTGGCGAAGATGATTCCCACGGCCGCGCCAAAGGAGGCTCCGGCCAAGACGCCCAGCAGGCCCGGCGAAACCAAAGGATTTATGAACATGGCTTGGAACGCGGCGCCGGAAACGGAAAGCGATGAGCCGATGAGCATGGCGGCCACTATGCGGGGCAGGCGGATATCCACAAAAATATTGCCCAGCATTTGCAAGCGTTGCCCGCCTGGCCCGCCGCCTTGGCGAAAAAATCGCTCACCCGCGAAATAGAGGATATCGCTCAGCGTGGTGGGATAGCGCCCCAGGGTCAGCGATATCAAGGCGGCCACCCCCAGCAGCGCCCCCAAGGAAGAAATGAGAACAGCTGGCCTCACTGCTCCAATAGCTCCCGCGCCGCATTTTCATCGATCTCTTTGCCGAAAAAAAGGCGTATGAATTTGCGCGTCTCGCTGACAATATCCAATTGATAGCGCTGGGGATACAACCGCCGAGCCAACCAATGGGCCCCTAAAAGGCGCATGAAACTCGGCGGGCGGTCGAACCAGTTGAGCGGCTGGCAGGGGATTCGGTATATGCGGCCATTGCGCACGGCCCGCAGATTCATCCAGCGGGGGTCGGCCTTCACGGTTTGGTAAAACATGGGATTGTGAGTCAAGATTACCTGGGGATTATGCTGGATCACCTGCTCCAGCGATATCTTCTCCATGCCGTAAACGCTGGATGGATCGCAGCGATGCAGGTTGATTCCTCCGCACAAGGCGATCAATTCGGCGTGCATGGATGCAGAGCATTCGGTGTAGAGCCCCTGGGCTCCCTCGGCGTAATAGATCGTGACCTTCTCCGCCTCGGTAAGGCTTGCGCGGAGGCTGGCCATGGCCGCCAGGGTCGCGTCAGCGTAGCGGGCCAACTCCTCGGCCCGGGCCTCGCGCTTGAGAAGCTTGCCAATAAAGCGCAAGGTCGCCGGATAATCCCCCATGCGGTCCATGTTCAGGTTCACCAGCGGCAAGCCCAGGGGCCGCAAGGCCTCCTCGATTTTCCAGCCCGCCGCGTTGCCGCTCAACCTGAAGGCCACCACCACGTCCGGCCTTGCCTGCAACAGGCTCTCCAGATTGGGTGAGCGCCCCTGGCCGAACCAGCCGCCCAGCACGGGCAATATGCGCGCCTGGGGGGTGAGGTATTTTTCCACGCCCGCCGGATGCGGCGCGTTGATCCCCGCCAGCGCCTCCGGGGCCACGGCGTATACCATGTAGGTGGCGGGCGGCGCCGTGGCGTACACCTTGTTGATCACCTCGGGCACCGTCACTTGGCGTCCGGTCATGTCGGTGATCTGCCTGGCCTGAGCCAGGGCGCCGCAAACCAACAGGCTGATGAGAAAACCGCTGATGCTTGCCAGTATCCTCTTGGCCATGCCAACCCCTTTTAAGCGCCGCTTAGAACTTGGCGCTCAGCTCCAGGCCATAGGTAAGGCCCACGTCTTCCCAGCCCAGCCGGGTTTCATAGCGCTTATCGGTCAGGTTTTGGCCGAACAGGGTGGCCCTCATCTGGGTGTCGGCCAGCTTGAAGTTGTAGGAGAGATTGGCGTCCACCCGGCTGTAATCGCCGATTTCATAGTAGAGATTGCCCACGGAAAATTGGTTGGACTGGTATTCGCTCACGTGCCTCAGCAGCAGGTTGGCCTGAAAGGGCATCAGGGTATAGCCCAGCCTGAGCGAAGCGATATGGCGAGGAATGGCGTCATTGTCCGTGTCATCGTCCGAGGTCTGATAGGAATAGGACGCGGCGTAGGTCAGGGAAGGCGTGAACAGATAACCATTAATTTCCGCCTCCGCGCCCTGGCGGGCCACGTCGCTGCAATCGTAAACGCTGATCAGATCCTCGCCGCTCTTGACCGTGCCCACCGATTTCTTAAGGTTGGAGATGTCGTAATGAAACACGGTGAGCACCGCGTTGAAGGCGGGATGCAGCTTGGCTTCCAGCCCGGCTTCGTAGCGCCACTGCTTTTCCGGGTCCAGGGTTTTGTCGTCCTTGGTCAGCAGGTAATTATCGGAGCTTTGCTCCACGTAGCTGGTCCGGAACGACAAGCGCCATATTTTATTCAGGCGGTAAGCCGCCCCCACCGCGGCGGTGTAATACGGTTCCGCCCATTCATCCTCGACGATATCCGTGGGGGTCTTATCGGTGGGCGCGTATTTATTGATGCCTTTGGTGACGTGTTTGCGGTCCAGGCGGGCGCCCGCGTCCAGGGTCAAGGCTGAGGTCAAGGCATATTCGTCATGCACGTACAGAGAGTAAAGCTCTTCCTCCCTGGCGGTGCCTTCGTAATAGAGCTGGCCATTAGGAACGTCCCACCAGAGGGCCTGGGCGCCGACCCGCAGGGTGTTGTTCTCGGTGGTTATGATGTGCCGCAGGGCGGCTTGGATGGCGTTGTCCTCCGGGTCGTGAGTGCTATAGGTCGGCTTGGAATAGCTGCGCATTTTCAGCTCGGCGTCCAAGCGTCCCATGTATAAGCCCAGCGAGGTGGTCTGGTTGGCGTTCCAGGCCTTGGCCAGATTGGCCGAGACCATCATGAAGTTCAGAGGATCATATTCCCACTTGGAATCGCTGGTCATGCTGATCGGCTTGGAGCGCGCGGTTTCCCGCGAGGCCCAATCGTAATAAAACGACAGATCGGCGGTCAGGCCGTTCGCATCGTAGCCGCCCTTGAGCAGAATGGAATCCGAATCGCTGGCGTTGTTCCAATCCTCGCGGCCGTCGTCATGCTGCTTGTTGTAATTCAATGAGTAATACGTGTTGTCGATGCGGTCGCCGTGACTCAGAAACGCCTTGTAGCGGTTGAGATTGCCATAGCCGACCTTGACCTCGCTTTCCCTGCGCTCCGGTTTGCGGGTCTTGATCATGATGACGCCCTGCACCGGAGAGCCCACGGCGCCCAACCCGGCCAGGGGGGCCAGGGTGAGAATGGTGGAATCGCGCACCACCTTGATGGACTCTATGGTATCCACCGGAAAGCTGGCCAGCACCCGGGCGGATTGGGTCCACGGCATGTAGATGCCGTCCACCAGTATGGCGTAGCTGGTTCCGCCGATGAAATTGCCCCCGCCCCGGCCGCCGAGGAAATTCATGGCCTTTCTGCCTTGATAGGCCAGCTGGATGCCGGGCGCGTAACTGAGCACGTCGAAAACATCGCGCGGTTGCAGGGCCTGGATTTCCTTCTGGTCAATGGACCAGGTGGCGGAAAGGCTGCTTTCCGGAAGCCGGTAGGGGCTGTTCCTGGGCTCCTTTTGGGAGGTCGCCGACACGGTGACCGGTTCCAGGGAATGGGGCTTTTCCTCTTCTTCCTTGGCCCAGGCTTGGGCGGCTTGCAGGCACGCCAACGACACAACTAACATGAGCAGGCACTTCTTCATGAGGCGTCATCTCCAGGGGGCTGGGGTGTTAACTAACGGCCGGCGGCTGCGGCGACAGGCCTTGCTTGGCCCAACGCCAACGGCCGGACGGCTTGGCAAAGGAACGGTTGACTTCCTGTGGTTTGAATTCCATTCCATAGAAGCGCTGATAGAACGCATCGGCTTCAGCCATTACGTCGAAATCGCATCTTTGCGGGTGCAGCTTGCTGGCCATATACACGAGGCCCAACACCCAGCGCGGGCTGCCGAAATCCCAGCCGGGCGCGGGATGGGCATAGATGCGCTTTTCCTCCACGGCCCTGGCCCGCACGCCGAGGCGCAGGCAATCCGCGTAAAAATCCTCCACCGTGTTGGAAATGAAGGCGGAGATGAAAATCGCCTCCGGGTTCAATTGATTCAGCTGCGCCGCGCTAAGGCCGTGCCCCGGCCGGCCGCCGGGAGCCAGCTCTTTGTTGGCGCTGATCCCCCCGGCCCATTCCACCAACTGGTTTTCCAGGCGGCCGCCGTTGATGAAGAAAAGAGGCTTGCCCATGGCATAGAAGACTCTGGGGCGCTGGTACTCGCCCTTCAGGGCCTTGTGCACCTGTTGCAATTTTCCCTGCAGATAGCCGGCCAGTTCTTCCGCCCGGCTATCCACGCCGATGAACCGGCCGAAATGGAGCAGGGTTTCGATATAGCTCAGGGGATGCTGCACTCCGCGGTGCAGCCTGGCCAGGCCATAGTCGTTGAGCAGGTGTTCCCAGGCCCGCACGATCTGCTTTTTTTGATCAACGCCCATGGCGATGAGCATGGCCTCCACCATCTCCAGCGCCCGGGTGAAGGGATAGCCGCCTTCGAAGTCGGCTTCCTGGTGGGGGCTCTGCGCGACTTGGCCCTGGCAGGCCAAATCCCGCCCGCAGCGGCAGCCCTGCTCCATGGCGGATTTTCCATCCGGCGCGCCCAGGAGCTTGGCTCCCATGGGGCCGTAAAAGTCGCGGAGCACCAGCTTCCTTCCGCAATCAGGACAGATGGTATGCAGGTATTGGGTACCCGGCGTGTTGAACAAATAGACGTGGTCCAGCGCGCCGCGCAGTTCCTGGCAAAACTCCTCGGCCTGGCGGATGCTGGTTTCCTGGGAGATATCCGCTCCCTCAAAGGGAATGAAACGCATGAGCTGCAGGGGAATGCCTTTGGATATTTCGGCCAGATGACTGGCCAGCCCGCGCAACTCATCGCTCTTGTCCTTGCGGAAAATGCAGGAGACTTCTATATGAACCCCCGCGGCGTGGAGAGTCCGCAGATTGGCCAACACCGGCCCGATTCCGGCCGAACCTCCGCAGGCCCGGTAGGACGCGTCGGAAAAGCCCTTCATGCCGATATTGATGAAATCCAGATAGGGCAGGAGCAGCTCCAGGGAATGGGGCGAGAAATAGGCGTTGGAGGAGCACCCCACTTTCAGGCCCTTGGCGTGGGCCAGTTCGGCCACGCGTAAAAAGGTGGGCAACGAGGCCAAGGGGTCATTCATGAGAAAAGCAATGCCCAGGCAATCATTGCCCAGGGCCTTGTCAACCACCTGCTGGGGGTCCAGGCGTTGCAGGGCCTGGCTCTCGCGCGGCATTTCCTCCACGATCACCGTGGAAATGCAGCCGGGACAATTGAAATTGCAGCCGGTGGTGCTGATCTGCAGAAACTTGCCGCCCGGGCAATAATGCAGCATGGGCATGGTCTCGATGGATATGGGGCAGGCCACCAGGTAGCGGTCCGGGGAAAGCTCCGCTATGTGGCCCTCCCTCAGCTCGTACAAACCGCAGGCCCCGGTTTTGCCTTGGCTCAGCAGGCAACCGCGCGCGCAGATGTGGCAAATGGCTGGCCCTAATTGGCCTTCGAGATTACGATCCACAGGCCGACCTCTTGGTTATGGATGATTTCGTGGAGGGGAACCGAGGCGCGCTGGAGCGCCTCACGGTATTTGCGCGGCGCGTCAGGCCCTATGTTGCGGCGAATGTTTTCTTTCCATTGGGAGCTGTCGCCTTTTTCCGCTTCCCATTTTTGGATGGCCCCCTCCTTTAGCCGGGAGGAGCCGAATCCGCCGCCGATATAGGCGATGCCGCCGGGGGCCAACACACGGTGTATTTCCTGGAAGGACGCCTCCAGGTTCTCCCAAAAGAAAACCGAGCCCCGGCTCACGGCAAGATCAACGGAGGCATCCGGCAAAGGTATGCTGTCGGAGGAGCCTCGCACGATTTCCGTGCGGTCTCGCAGGCCATGCTCTGCCACGTTGCGCCCGGCTATGGCGAGCATTTCATCCAGTGGATCCAAGAACTTGATGTTCATATCGCTGCACTGGGCCAGGGCGATGCCCAGATAGCCGCCGCCGCAGCCTATATCCAGGCAAGCGCCCTGGCTGAAGCCGGCATAGTCGATTATCTGGCGGGCGATGACCGGGTACATGGGCCGGAAGATGGTGCGGGCAATGGCGTCGAATTCTTGCGGGTCGATTTCCATGACTTGTGTTCCGCGAAGGCGCAGGCCAAACAACGCGCGCGCTTCCAGGTAAACGGACCGGCTTGGGAGGTTCGCGCGGAATGCCCCGGTTCCATGGGGTCTGATTTCGCCTTTGCCCGAAGCCCGGCGTTATTTTTTAGTTTATATATCGCTGGCCCAAAAAAATGGCCGCGAATGCCTGACAAGTTGCGTTATATTATGCAAAACATATCAAGTCAAGAAAATAACGGCCGCCTTTAAAACCATCCCTGACCAGAGGGTCGGATCATTTTCCGCTCAGTAGCGTAATGCTCCCAAGAGGTTATGATCCCGCCCCCAGTCGCCGCGCAAGGAACAACCGCGGCCCGCGTTCTCGGAGATTTTGCGATGGATGTGTAGGTGGAGAGCGCCTTGGCGAGCCGCCAGCGCCGTTACTCTGGTAAGCGGCCTAAGAGAGCTGATTAGCCTCTAAGGGTTGCTCCCGGCTTATGGCCGGCCCGGGGCTTTTTTCGATCACCCGCATCTTCTGCCACTTGCCGTTACGGTAGCGAAGCCAAAACACCAAAGCCAAAACCAGGATATAGCAGGCGGCGCAGGACCAGACCGCGTACAGGCCCGCGTGGGCCAGTTCCACCAGCACATACACCGGCACCAGCATGAAGAAAACGGAAACCACCGCCATGGCTCCGGTTACAAAGCGGATGTCGCCCGCCCCCCTTAAGGCCCCGCCCAGGATGATGCCCAGGGCGTCGAACAGGGTGTAAACCGCCACGAAGCGCAACAGGATGACGCCGGTTTCCATTATGGCCTGGTGATTGACCGGTTGCCTGCTGGGATCGCTGAATATACTCAGCAGGGGTTCGGGCGCAAAGATAAACAGCAGCACCATGAGGCCCATGTAGATCAAGGTGAGGCGCAAGGTGTTGCCCGTGGCGAAAACCGCCAGGGAGGGCCTCTCCGCGCCCAAGGCCTGGCCCACCAGGGTGCTTACCGCCACCGAGAGTCCCACCATGGGTAGAAAGGCCATGGTGTTGATGGCGAACACTATGTTGGTGGCGGCCAGCTCCACGCTGCCCAGGCGGCCCACCATGAAAATGAAAAAGGTGAAGCCGAAGATATCCACGAAGAACTGGAGCCCGCCGGGCAGGCCGAAGCGCATGAGCCTGCGGAAAAGCTCGCGGTCCAGGCGGTGCCCGGAAAGCACCCCGAACTCGCGGTGGCTTTTGGGCGCGAAGACCAGCCAGGCGAAAAGCAGGGTCATCACCAATTGCGCCGCCACCGTGGCCACGGCGGCCCCGGCGATGCCCATCTCCGGGAAGGGCCCCACGCCGTTTATGAGAAGGTAGTCCAGGGGGATATTGACCCCCGCGCTTATCAGGTTAATCACCATCACCGGCCGGGTGAGCCCGCGCCCGGAAAAAAAGCAGGACAAGGCCGTGCTGATGACCACCAGGCCGGAGCCCAGGGTGACTATCTGGAAATAGATCACTTCCTGGGCCTGCACCGCCGAGGGATGCCCCGAATAGGCGAACATGGGCTCGGCGAGGAAATAGAGCAAGGCCAGCAGTACCGCCGCCCCCAGGGAGAAATGAATCCCCTGCCAAAGCGCCGCGCCCACCCGGCGCATGGCCCCGGCGCCGGTATACTGGGCGATGAATACGTTCACATAGCCGGCCACGCCCATGAAAAAGCAGGTGAACAGAAAAGACACGATGCCGGCCGGCAAGGCCGCGGCAATGGCTTCCAGGGAATAATTGGCCAGAAAAACCCGGTCCGTGAAATGGATGAGCGAAGTGGAGCCGAAGCTGACCACCAGGGGCAGGCCGATATGCAGCACCTGTCTGTATCCACCCTCTGATGACCAACGCTGGGGCATGCTATCATCTCACTGGGGATTCGGAAGAAACCAAGCATATCAGAGTTTGAACAGTGGGCAAGTGGCGCGGGGTTTGGTATCTTGTAACTCGCGGTTTGCCATGGCTTTTACCCGCGGGCGGCCGTGACGGGCCCGGGCCGTCAAAAGGCGCTTGCCGGCGGACGGGGGATACCTTATCGATATGATCGTTCTTAAGCTTTGGCTAGCCGGCTGAATGATATCCTTGAACATGCCAGCGGATGCCCGGCCAGGGCCGGGAGCAAGGCAAGGCGGGCATCGCGGCATGCAGCGTTAATGAAAATCAATGGCAATGGTCCGCCGGGCCAGGGAGGGGAATTCCGATGAAAAAAGCCTTGCTGATCCTTTTAGCTCTTTTCCTGGCGGCTCCCGCCTCGGCCGTCCTGGCCGCCGGCAAGATCAAGATCGGGGTCAACGCGCCCCTGACCGGCGACATACCCAAGGTCGGCGAAGGCACCAAGTTCGCGGCCCAGATGTGGCTCGAGGACGTGATGAAAAACGGCGGCCTGGAGGTGGGCGGCAAGAAATACCCCGTGGAGTTGGTCATCGAGGACAATGAATCCAAGGCCGAAAGCGCGGTGAAGGCCAATACCAAGATGATCACCGAGGACGAGGTGCTGGTCATCGTGGGGCCCCAGGCCTCCAAGCAGGCGGTGCCTGCCGGCGAGGTGGCCAACAACTACCAGACTCCCATGATCGCCCCCTGGTCCACCAACCCCGACACCACCAAGAACCGGCCCTATGTTTTCCGGGGCTGCTTCTTGGACCCCTTCCAGGGACCGGTGCTGGCCAACTTCATAACCAAGGAGTTCGGCTATAAAAAGGCCGCGGTGCTCTACGACGTGGCTTCCGACTACCCCAAGGGCCTGGCCGAATACTTCAAGCAGGCCTGGGAAAAGCTGCACGGCCCCGGCTCGGTGGTGGCCTTCGAGAGCTTCACCACCAAGGACGCCGACTTCAGCTCCCAGCTCACCAAGATCCGCCAGAGCGGAGCCGAGGTGCTGTTCACCCCCCAGTATTACAACGAGGTGGCGCTCATAGTTAACCAGGCCCGCGAGCTGGGCTTCAAGGGCCCCATCGTGGGCAGCGATTCCTGGGGCTCGGCCGAGACCGTGAAGCTGTGCGGCCCGGCCTGCCATGGGCTCTTCTACAGCACCCATTACGCGGCGGCCGGCGCCACCGGCAAGACCAGGGAATTCATCGAGCGCTACAACCAGAAGCACGGCTACGTGCCCGACGACGTGGCCGCGCTCACCTGGGACGCCTTCGGCCTGGTGCAGCAGGCCATCCAGGGCTGCGGCAAGCTGACCGGCGACATCAAGAAGGACCGCCCGTGCGTGCGCGACAACCTGGCCAAGATCAAGAAGTTCGAGGGCATCACCGGCGAAATGACCTTCACCGAGGAAGGCGACCCCATCAAGTGCGCCGTTATCGTGCGCATCAGCGACAAGGGCGAGTACACCTTCTATAAATCGGTTTGCCCCTAGTATGCGTCGGCTTCGCCAGCCGTCGATAGACAAGGCGTCCGTCAAGCGCGGGACGTAGGCGCAGTTTGATCTACGCCGAGGACCAAGCGCAGGCGGCAACGCAGTCTATCGGTGGCTGGCTGTGCCGGTGGGGATGGTTTCAATTAACGAGCGCTGTTAGTTCCCCAAGCTTGGGCGGGAACACTGCGTTGCCGACTGCGCACAGTAAAAATCAGAATGTTTTTATTTTAAGATATGCGAGCCAAGTCTCCCGTGACCCTATTTCTGCAAAACCTACAACAACTAACCATTTGTGAATCTTTATGAAAAAAGCGTCGGCTCCTAGGGGATGCAGTATGAATATGGTCCCGGCACAGCCAGCCGGAGGCAGGCAAGGCGTCCGGCAAGCGAGGGACGCAGGCGTAGCAATGGCTACGTCGAGGACTGAGCGCAGCCGGCAACGCAGTATGCCGCCGGCTGGCGCGGCCGGACACACTGCATGACCCATTTTCTGCAAAACCTGGTCAACGCCCTGCAATGGGGCAGCTTCTACGCCCTGATCGCCCTGGGCTATTCCATGGTGTACGGCATCCTCATGCTGTTCAACTTCGCCCACGGCGATATCTTCATGGTGGGGGCCTACATCGGCTTCGGCATGGCCTCGCTGCTCCTGGCCCTGGTGGCCTGGGGAGGCCTGGCGCTCCCCTCCTGGCTGATTCTGGTGCTCACCATCCTGGTGAGCATGTTCCTCACCGCCATCGTGGGGGTCATCGTGGAGCGGGTGGCTTACCGCCCCCTGCGCGACGCTCCCCGCGCCTCGGCCGCCATCACCGGCCTCATGGTGGGCATCATCCTGGAGACCGGCAACCTGGCGCTCCTGGGGGCCAGCCGGGTGCGTTTCCCCAGCCTGATCCAGTCGGTCACCTTCGACTTTGGGGGAGTTTACGTCACCAACAAGAAGATCATGATCGTGGCGGTCTCCATCTCCCTGATGATCGCCCTGCATCAATTCGTCAAGCGCAGCAAGTGGGGCATGGCCATGCGCGCCATGGCCTATGACTACGTGGTGGTGCCCCTGATGGGGGTGCCCCTTAACACCATCGCGGCGCTCACCTTCGGCCTGGGCTCGGCCCTGGCCGCGGCGGCGGGCATTCTCTTCAGCGTGGCCTATCCGGTGCTGGACCCCTACATGGGCATCGTGTTCGGGTGGAAGGCCTTCGTGGCGGCCATCCTGGGCGGGCGGGGCTCGGTGCTGGGCGCCACCCTGGCCGGCTTCCTCCTGGGCTTCATCGAGATTTTCGTGGCCATGGTCTTTCCCTCCACCCTGCGCGATCTGATCGCCTATTCCATCATCCTGGTGATCCTGGTGTTCCGGCCCCACGGCTTTTTCGGCGAGCCCTACTCGGCCCGCCTGAGGCTGTAAGCCATGGCCGCGTTGCACCACGCGAAAGCAGGCTTCAAGGGCTTCATGCGTAAGGCCTGGTCGCCCTTTGCCGCCACCCCGGCCCTGGGCTGGCTGTTGAGCGCCCTAGCCGCGGTGCTCTTGGAAAAATGGCTGGGCCTGGCCCTGGCCCACGCCCTGGGCCTGCCCAAGATACCCATGCTGTTCGGTTTCATCATCGCCTTGAAAAAGCCGTTTTTGATTCCCGGCACCCTGGCCTTCGTATTTATCATCTATCTCCTGCCCATGGCCCTGGTGGCCAGATTCAGCGCGCCCTTGGCCAACCGGGCCTCCCGCGCCTTGCTCAAAGCGCCCCTGGCGGTATCGGCCCTGGTTCACCTGGCCCTGTTGTACGCGGCGCTGCACGTCTGGGCCGAGGTCAGCGACTACCGCGACATCACCCTCAGGCTCACCATGATCGCGGTGATGCTCACCTTGAGCCTCAACGTGATCAACGGCTACATGGGCGAGTTCTCCTGTTCGCATCCCGGCTTCATGGCCTTGGGGGCCTACGCGGCCTCGGTGTTCACCGTGGGGCTTTTCGCCAGCGACCGCCTGTTCGGCGCGGCCCTGCTGCCGCCGCAACTGGCGCCTTTCCTGTTCCCCCTGGCCCTGGCGCTGGGCGGCCTGGTCGCCTCCCTGGGGGCCCTCTTGATCGCGGTGCCCTCCTTCCGCACCCGGGGCGACTACCTGGCCATCATCAGCCTGGCCTTCACCTTCATCGTCAAAAGCCTCATCGAAAACCTGGAATGGGTGGGCGGCCCCAGGGGGCTTTCCTCCCAGCCGGATTTGGCCAGCCTGCCCATGGTGTTCGCGGTCTGCGCCCTGTGCGTGTGGGTGATCAACAACTTCGTCACCTCCATCCTGGGCAAGGCCACCAACGCGGTGCGCGACGATGAAACCGCGGCCGAGGCCATGAGCATCAACACCCGCCGCACCAAGATGGCGGCCTTCATGTTCAGCGCCTTTTGGGCCGGCGTGGCCGGCGGGCTTTTCGCCCACGTGCTGCGCTACGTGAACCCGGCCACCTTCGGCATCCAGAAACTGGCCGAGGTCCTGGCCATGGTCTATTTCGGCGGGCTCAACTCGGTGCTGGGCTCGGTGGTGGGCGCGGTGGGCATCAGCATTTTGGGCGAGGCCTTGCGGCCCTTGGAGATATTCAAGTGGATCCTCATTCCACTGCTTCTGATCCTGGTGATGATCTTCCGCCCCACCGGCCTGATCGCCTTCCGGGAGTTCAATCTGCGCCGCGTGCTCTCGCCCAAAGAGCCGCCCCAGGGAAGGAGCTAGCATGGCGCTGCTCACGGTGGAAAACATGACCCACAGCTTCGGCGGGCTCACCGCGGTGCGCAACTACGACCTCAGCATTTCGCCGGGCCAAATCGTGGGGCTCATCGGGCCCAACGGCGCGGGCAAGACCACCATCTTCAATCTCATCACCGGTATCTACGCGCCGGACCAGGGCCGCGTCGTTTTGAACGGCGAGGACATCACCGGCCTGCGGCCCCACGAGATCGCCTCGCGCGGCCTGGGGCGCACCTTCCAGGATCTGCGCCTCTGGCGGCACATGACCGTGCTGGAGCACGTGATGCTGGCCCGCTATTCCCGCCTGGATTACGGCATGTGGGGAGCCTTTTGGGGCACGCCGCGCCGCTGGCGGCAGGAGGCCGCGGCCGAAAAAAAGGCCAGGGAGCTTATCGCCATGCTGGGGCTCAGCCACCTGGCCGACCAGGTGGTGATCAACCTGCCCTACGGCGCCCAACGCCGGGTGGAGATGGCCAGGGCCCTGGCCCTGGAGCCCAAGGTGCTGTTCTTGGACGAGCCCACCGTGGGCATGACGCCGGAGGAGCTGGACCAGATCATCGCCATCATCAAGCGGGTGCACCGGGAGTTGGGCCTGGCCATCTTCATCATCGAGCACCGGCTAAAGTTCGTGATGGAGCTGTGCCAGCGCCTGCAATGCCTGGTGTTCGGCGAGGTCATCGCCAGGGGCACGCCGGAGGAGATCCAAAACGACCCCAAGGTGATCGAGGCTTACCTGGGCGAGGAAAAGGTGGCCTGATGCTGAAAGTGGAGAGCCTGCAAGTCAGCTACGGCAAGATCAAGGCCCTGCACGGCATTGATTTCAGCGTGAACCAGGGCGAGATCGTGACCATCATCGGGGCCAACGGCGCTGGTAAGAGCACCACCCTGCGCGCCATCAGCCGCCTGGTGCCGGTGGAGCCGGGCAGCCGGCTCAGCTTCCAGGGCCAGAACCTCTTGGATCACCCGGCCGACAAGGTGGTGAGCCAACTGGGCATCAGCCACGTGCCCGAGGGCCGCCGGCTTTTCGGCAACCTCACGGTCACCGAAAACCTGAAGCTGGCCTGTTTCGCCCGCAAGGACGCCGAGGGCGTGGCCCGCGACCTCAAACGGGTGTTCGCCATATTCCCCCGCCTGGAAGAGCGCCGCGAGCAAAAGTCCGCCACCCTGAGCGGCGGCGAGCAGCAGATGCTGGCCGTGGCCCGGGCCTTCATGAGCGGCCGCAAGCTGATGCTCCTGGACGAGCCCTCCATGGGCCTGGCGCCACTGCTCATGCTGCGGGTATTCGACGCCTTGAAGGAAATCAACCAGGAAGGCACCGCCATTCTACTGGTGGAGCAGAACGCCCGCCTGGCCCTGAAATTCGCCCAGCGGGCCTATCTCCTGGAGAACGGCCTTATCGCCGCCCAAGGCTCCACCGCCCAGCTCATGGAAGACCCCCAGGTGAAAAAGGCCTACCTGGGAGGCTAGCCCGTCAATTAAGCAGGCTGGACGCGGGCTCCAGGGCCAGCAGGTGTTCCAGGATAAGCTCCGCGAAAAACTGATTGCCGCCGGCGGTGAAATGCCCCTCGGCCCCGGTGTAGTGCAGGTTCTCACCGGAGATGAACAGCGCTTCCACCTCGCCGGGCGGCACCCGCTGGCGAAAGGCCTCCACCAGATCGATCACCGGCACCCCCTGGGAGGCCAGCTTTTCCTTTAGGGCGGCCCGGAAGCCATCCCAGCTATCATTGGTGTGCTCGCGCTTCATGGGCAGCCACACCGCGGCGAAGACCGCGCCCTCCTGCTCGGCCCGGCGCTTCAAATCCACCAGGCAATGATGGGCCACCTGGGCCACCTCATTGCCCAGGAGCGGCATCACCGGCGTGGGCTGCCCCTGCTTGAAGGTGCTGGGCACCGCCCCGGCCAGAAGCTGTATGATGCGCAGCTCGGCGATGGCGTGGCGGTAGCGCACCAGGATGGGGGCCAGGTAGGGCAGGCCGGGCACCGGCACGTTGCGCTCGATCAGTTGGCCGTTTTCCAGGGCCAGCCAGGGCTTGGGATAGCCCATGAACGCGTCGAAGCTCATGCGTTGGATATCGGGCGTGATGAAGGCCTTGAGGTGGATGGAGTGTCCCAGGCGGCCTCCGTCGCGGCGGTACCACAGATAGGTTTGGTCCAGCCCGTAGCCGCCCTGGCCCATGTTCACCGTCTGCAAGCGGGGATGCATGGCTTCCAGCTGGGCCGGCCAGGTTTCCCGGTCGGCCACGCCGTAGCCCATGGTGAAGGAATCGCCCGAGCAGACCACCCTAACCTTGCCCTCCGGCGGCTGCTCCGCGTAATCGCGCTCGGCCCGCAAGCCTTGGGAATTGATGGTCAGGGCCACGCCCGGCCCGTACATATCGGGGTGGTGCGAATTGGGCACGTTGGCCCAGCCCAGAAGCTTGTCGTATTTGGTGTGCACGCGCTCGGCCAGTTCGCCGGCGGGCCGCGCCCGGCTGGCCAACAGCCAGATGCTGGCCGCGCCTTCCACGGCGGCGAACAAGAGGGCGATAGCGAAAAGGATTATCAGAAAAGAACCAACCCAGCCGTCCAGTCGCTTGAGCATGGCAACTTCCTCCCAGATGAACTGCGGCTTTGCCGGTGATGCTAGCATCCCCGGCTTAAGGGCTCAACCATAATCGCCCCTAAAATGCTAACCATTTAAAATGATAGTTAATTACATTAGGTTATATGAGGTCTGCTTACCGTGACGCTGCCGCGGGCCCTGGTGGCAGAAAATGGTAATAAATTAAGGAGATAAGCCCGGACCGCAGGACATGACCGTCTGAGAGGAACACGTTTCAAGTAAACCAGTCAGCCTTTGTCTATGCTTTGGCCGAGTGTTAATGCGCGCCCGGTAGGTTGGGAGTTGTTAATGCAAAGGTCTCGTCCCTTTGCGCTAACAACGGCGGCATGGCCGGCTTTTATTGGCTTGGGCTCCAACCATACCCAACCAAACGAAAAGGGCCAGGTCTCCTGCGAAACCCAACCCCTTGAGATTATGGTACCCTCGTCCGGATTCGAACCGGAGGCCTACGGCTTAGGAGGCCGTCGCTCTATCCATCTGAGCTACGAGGGCGTGTTGTTCCAGACGGCTTGCAAACTTAACACACGCCCCCCATCCTGCCAAGCCTAAGCCTTTAGTGGGGCTTGCTGCCCGGCGGCGGCCCGGAGGGCAGCGAACCCCGGCCCGGCTGGCCGCGCCGGCGGAACTGCATTTCCAGGTATCCCTGGCTGAAGGGATAGGGCCCGGCCTGCAAGCGCTTGCAGGGATAATCCGGGCAATCGGCCGAGCAATAGGCGATCTTGCGGTCCCTGGCGCATTGCAGGATGGGACAGGTGTTGCCCAGGAGGCCCAACTGCACGGCCAGCTTCTTGTCGGCCTCCGGCTCCAGACCGGAGGCGCAGGGCCCGCACTTGCCCTGGCGGAACAAACCGCAGACCTGGCAGTTGATGCCGCACGCTCCGGTTCCCTCGCCCATGTGCTTCAGTCCTTTGTAAGGCGTCTCACCAAAACATTGCAAATGGCCAGGATGGCGTCCACCGCCAGGTGATAATGGGCCCGCTGGTCAATGCCGATCACCGCCCGCGGCTGGAACTCCTCGTCCCCGGCCCATAATAGCACCCAAAGGGGCACCTGGGGCAGGCCGGGTATGAGCATGGCCAGGTCCGCGCCGGCCTCCACCTGGCGGCCGCCCAGGGCCTGGCCCCGCGCTATCAGGTCGGCGAGAGAGCGGCCAAAGCGCTTGAGCAGGGGTTTCACGGGCAATTCGTGGGGGCCGGTGTAGAACAGGCGGCCGCCGGGCAGTTCCGAGGGCGTGGCCAGTTCGCCGCTGGGCGGCACGCCCTGGGATTTGGCCAGGGTGGTCACCAGCACCACCCCGCTGTCGTAGCTCACCCTATGTTCCGGACGCCCGGCCTCCACGATGGCGGCCCGGTCCGGATCGATCAGGTATTGCCTGGCCAGCAGGGTCAGGCGGTAGACGCCCGCGTCATATTGCGCGCCCGTGGCCGCGGTCGCCTCCTGAGGCTCTCGGGCGCGCAGGTCTTCCCACAGCGCGGCGGGCAATTGATCCGCCCAGCGGTAAAGCTGGCCCAGGTTGAGATCAGGCTCCGCCATTTTCGCTGACCGCCTCTTCCGGCTTGTTGCGGCGTTGATATAGCTTTTGCCCCTTGGGCGGCTTGGAGCCCTGACGGGTGCGGGCGTAGAACTCCAGATAGCGCGCCACCGCCCGCCGCATGTCCTTGCGCTGCACCACCTCCTGGATGCCCCGGATATCGCCGAAATAATCCCGGTCCAAAAGGGCGCGGCCGGATACCTCCAATAAAGAATCCGAGCGCACCATTTCCTCGTTCACCTCGAAGCCGCGCGATTCCATGACCCTGGGGCCGGTGAAGATGACCATGGCCTCGGGCTCGGCCAGGCAGACGTCGCCCAGGGCCGCGTAGGAGGCGATGGCCCCGCCGGTGGAGGGGTCGGCCAGAATGGATATGAAGGGCAGGCCCGCCTCTTTCAGCTTTTGCACCGCGGCCACGGTTTTGGTCATCTGCATCAGGGAGACGATGCCCTCATAGAGCCGGGCCCCGCCGGAGCAGCACACGCTGACCAGGGGAAAGCCCTTGCGCAGGGCGTAGACCACGGCCAGGCGGAATTTCTCGCCGAACACCACGCCCATGGAGCCGCCGGCGAAGCTGAACTCGCTGATGGCCAGCACCGCGGGATAGCCGTGAATGGTGGCGGTGGCGGTCACCAGGGACTCGGTGAAGGTGGTGCGTTTTTTCTGCTTGGCCAGGAAGTCCTTGTAATAGTCGTGGATGTCGTCGCCGGACAGGCAGTCGTGCACCGTGATGTTGCGGAAAAGCTCGTGAAAGGTGCTCTGATCGGCCAGGGCGTTGATCCAGCCGGCCGCGTCCAGCACGTGGCGCTTGCCGCAGCTTGGGCACACCTGATGGTTGGCCAGGTATTCATCCAGGGGAATCATGGCGCCGCAGCCCGGCCCGGTGGAGCGCAGGCGCTCCTCGCCGCAGCGCACGTAGTTCTGGCCGGGCTCCAGGTCGCGGGCCACGCCGTAGTTGTCCGACACGTGCACGCCGCCGGAAAGCGCGGTGATCACCTTGATGTCCTGGGGAGGCTTTTGCAGTTGCTTGATGGGGCGCTCGATGAAGCGCTTGAGGTTGTAGAAGCGGCCCCGGTGCATGACGCCTATCTCGTCGGCGGTTTCCCGGCGCTGGAGCATGAGCTTGTCCAGGCGCTTGCGGAACAGCTCCTTGGCGGCGCGCTCCAGGTATTCCCGGATGTGGCGGGTCATCTGCTCGGCGTCGTTTACTTTCTTGGTCTGGGGGATGATGGAGTCGATCACTCCGTAATGCCTGAGGTGGCGCGAGGTGCCCTTGCTGATGGTGAGCGCGTCCTCGATGCGGCCGGGATCGCGGAAAATGATGGCCGCCAGGGATTCGGGGGGCGCGGTGGCGTACATGGCGTCTTCCATGGCCGCCCGGCGGTCGGCCACCTGCAAGGCTAAAGCCCCGCCCGAGCCGCCCTCGCCCAGCACTATACTGATGGAGCGGATGGGCACCGTGAGATAGGCCTGGATCAGATGCGCGATGAAAAAGGCTTGCAAGCGCTGGGCCGAATACATGGAGATGTCCGCGCCGTAGGTGTCCACCAGGGAAAGCAGCAAGGACTCCTCGTGGGGGCCGGTTTCCTTGAGCTGGCGCAGGAGCCCCAGCACCTTGGAGTGCTCGTCCGCGTTCAGCATGCCCCAGTTGAGGCGGGCCACGTCTTCCGGAGTGCGGAAGTCCTCCGGCTTGGGCTTTTGCTGGGCCACCACGTAGACCCGCCGCTCTTCCAGGTGCCCCTCGCCCACGATCAAGGAATCGCCGGGCGAGCCGTAATCCCGGAAGTCGGCGAACAGGCGCTGAATGATGTCCGAGGAGCGCGGCCGCATGGGGTGGCGGGTCCGCGTCTTGAACGTTTCTATTAACTTCAAGAGTCCCCCTTTAGTTAATAAACGGGATGAAGCCTTGGGCCGACCCCGTCCGGGGCCGCTGCTCGCAACCGCCTGGGCAGGCGGCCGGCCCCAAACCAAAGCGGGCTCCTAGCCCGCATGAGAGCAATCGTAGTGGAGGGCCGCCAGGGTGTCAAGTTGGGCCGCGGGCCCAGGGAAAACACTTGCCAGTGGCGGGGCCCTCTGTTATAAATCCATTCCATTCCGGCGGCTTGGGCGCCCAGAGGGGCCTGGTGGCCGATTGCCGATACGGTGGCTATAGCTCAGTTTGGTTAGAGCGCCAGGTTGTGGCCCTGGAGGCCGAGGGTTCAAGTCCCTCTAGCCACCCCAAAGATTTCAACCTCTCGAAATTGCTCACTGTTTTTGAGGCAATTTCGGGAGCTTCCTTTTTGGGGAAAATAAGCCGTCCATCCCGCCGGCCGTCCGGCGCGCCCCGGCCAGTCGCGCCGCCGGTTTTCAGGAAACCGCCAAGGCCCCTAAAACCCGGGCCGCCTTGCCGGACCGGCACGCCGCTTGCCGTTCGTTCCGGAGTTTTCGGTAAAAACTGAATCTCACTCAGCGGCTTTGAACCTAATCGGGAAGCTGGGCCACTATCTGGTATTGAGCGCCCAGGGGCAAGACCGACAAGGGGTATTCCAAACGACGCAAGAAGCGCAAGGCGCGCACGAAAACGAACAGGTAGTTCGTCTTGATGATCTCGAAGCCCGCCAGGCGCAGCATCTTGCGGGCCTCCAGCGAAGACAGGGGAACGGCGTCGCGGTCAAAGGGCAGCCGGCGCATCAAAAGCCTGGTTCCCGGATTCCAGATATTGTTCTCCCATATCACCATGAGGCCGCCGGGACGCAGGGCGGCCCGGATGCAGGCCAGAACCTGCTGCCTCTGCCCCGGCGCCACGTGATGGAATACGCCGTTGGTGAACACCAGGTCGTGCTCCCCCGCCGGCCGAAAGGAATCCAGCGCTTGAAACGCGATGCCGGGTCCGGCGCAGCGCTTCCGCGCTTCTTCGATGGAACGCCTGGAAGGGTCCACCCCCACCACCCGCCGGGCCCCCAAGATGCACTGCAACAAGGGCGCCGCCGTGCCGGTGCCGCAGCCGTAGTCCAAGACGGAACTCGGCGCCTTGCCTATTCGGTCCAGGGTCCGGCGCAGGTATTTGATCCTGCCCTCGGCATAGTAGTCCTTTCCCTCGCCGGAAAAGGAAAGCCCTTGCTCCAACTGGGCGTCGTAATCCTGGGCTATCTCATCGAAGACGGTTTGGCAGCCTTTATTTTGCATCAGGTTCACCAGCCAAGCGCTTGTTGAAGAGGCGGGCCAGCGTGACTCCGGCCAGGCAGCAAAAAAGCAACTCGGGCAGCAGCCTGTAGCGCCCCATGCCCCAGAAAACCAATCCGTACACCAGCCAGTTGAGCCCCGCCACCCCGGCCACCACCCACACCGCGCGCCCCGGCCACTTGCGCCAGCCGTAAAGGGCGGGCAGCGCCAGGGCCAAAAGGGCCAGATAGCCCCAGAGCACGGCCTGTTCGGCCAGCCAGACGCCGGGCAGGGGCTTGGCCGGATACCCTCCCGCCCCTCCCCTGTTCTCGCTCCTGGTGCTCATGTAGACCGGCATGAAGGTGGGCCGGTACAGGTCAAAGGTGCTGCGCGCGATCTTGGCGGGCAGGCGCTCGGGGTGCTCCTTGACGTATTGCCAGGCCAGGCTGGCGCCTTTTTTATTGCGCTCCACTTCGTTCATGGTCACCGGCAAATCCTGCCGTTGCCAGCTGTAGCCGTAGCCGTTGGGGTTGTAGGCCTCGTAGAGAAACACCCCGGTCAGGGTCACCAGGCCGGCCCCCGGCCCGATCTCCACCCGGTTCCGCCACCACCAAGGCAGCACCACGCTCAGACAGGCGACGAACAAAATCAGCGCGGCCCCGGCGCGCCGCCAATCCAGCTCGAGCCGGCGCGCCCCTTGAAGCGCGAACAAAAAGAAGGGAACCGCCGCCAGGATGAGCCCCTCGCCCCTGGTGAGGCCGGCCCAGCCCAAAAGCAAGCCGGCCAGCGCGGCCGAGGCCAGGCGACGGCGCCGGCCAAGGGCCAGGTACAGCGCGCCCATCATGAGCGGCCCGTATAGGTTTTCCGAGGCCAGCAGGCCGGTGTAGATAATGAAATTGGGATTGAGGCCATAGACCAATGCCCCGGCCAAGGCGGCCCGGGGGTGATCCGGGAACAGCCTGCGGGTCAAGCCGAAAACCAACAGGCAGCCGGCCAGGGATAAAACCAGGTTGGCCGCCATGGCCGCCGCCCATGAGTTGTGAAGCGCCAGAAACGGCACCAGATAGGCCGGATAGCCCGGCGTGCGGAAGGCGGTGGGGGTGGGATAGCCGTACTGGCCGTGTTCCAGGATGGAGCGGGCCAGGTCCAGGTATTGCGCGAAGTCCGAAACCGGGACCGGTTGCGCGTAGGCCAACCAAGCCAGCCGCGCCAGCAAGGTGAGCAACAGGATCAAGGCCAGGGGTCTCTTGTGGTCCAGGTTGTGCGCAATGGTGTTGTTCAGGCCGTTCACTGCGTTGTCACCCGCTGGAGATAGCTGTTGGATTGCCCATTGGCGCGGGCGTTTTCATATGAGGACCTTGGGGCCCAATTGAAACCCGCGCGCCCGGCCGCTCATTTACCGTCAGGAGAAGCGCCCTGCCGCCGGCGGTGGAAGGAGCGCGCGATCAGGCGCATCACCCATTCCAGCATGGCCGCGCTGACCAGCTGGGTGGCCGCTAAAAGCAGGATGAGCCCCACCGCCGCCCGGCTCCAGTGCTCGGTGACATGCCCGGTGCTGAGGTATTGCCAGAGCCCCCGCAGGTTCAGCCCCAGGGCTATTAAGGCCAGGACCAGGCTTATGGTCAAAAAAGCCGCGGGAGTGGCCTGATGCCTGAACCAGGCCAGCAGCCTGCCCCCCCGCCACTGGCGTATCTGGATAAGGTCCACGGCCCGGTCCGCGGCCAGGCCCATGAGGAACACTTGCAGTCCCATGACCAGGAACGCCGTGGCCATGAGGACGCGGTAGATGTACCAATCGTGCACCTGCTGGGTGGTCAAATAGTGCCAAGCCGCCGGAGCCAGCAAAACCGCGCCCAGCAGCAGGAGAAACAAGCCCGGCGCCACCAGGACCCGCACCGGCTGGTAGGCCAGGCTCACGTCCACGATGGTCTTTAAAAACCGCATGCCGTCCTTGATGACGCTGAGCTTGCTGGGCCCCACGCGCTCCTTGTAGGGCATGGGCACCTCCACGATGGTCAAGGTGCCGTCCAGCACGGCGCGGCAGCTCATGGTGGGGGTGTAGTGCAGGCCGGTGGGCAGCGGCTCCAGGCGCTCCAGGGAATCCCGCCGGATCACGCGCATGCCGCTGGCCGCGTCGCTGATGTCGGCCCTGGCTATCAAGTTTATCAAAGTGCGCCAGATGCGGTTGCCCACGCGGCGGATGCGCGGCATCTCGCTCTGCGGCCCCATGCGCGAGCCCAGGCAGACGTCGGCCTTGGTTTCCAAGAGATGGTTCACCAGGGGCGTGAAGAATTCGGGATCGCAGGTGCCGTCCGCGTCCAGGAAAGCCACCAGTTCGCCCTGGTTGGCGGCGAATCCCTCGCTGATGGCCGCGCCGTAGCCCCGGTTGACGGGAAAGGCGATCACCTTGATCTCCGGCTCGAAGGCCCGGGCCAGTTCCAGGGTCTTGTCGGTGGAGCCGTCCGAGACCACGGTGACGGTTACTTGGTCCACGGGGGTCTGATTTATGATATTGGGCCTTGCCTGGAGACAACGCCTGATAATGCTTTCAATGGCCCGCTCTTCGTTCAAGGCGGGGATCACGATGTCCAGCCTCATAAACAGCACCTGTCCAGGTATTATCGGCCATGGGCCGATCTGGTGAACCATCATCGCTGCAACGCGCCGGCCGTTCCGGAGATCAATATCCGGGAATCAGGCCACCATGATTTTATACTCTTGGTTTTGACGATACGCCCGTTCAAAGGAATAATCCACGCCGCCCCGCGGCGGGCTTGACATGGCCCGCGCGGCCCTTGCTTTCAATCTATACGGTCTGATTGGCCGAGGCAGGATGCCAAAACCGTTGTCTTTCCCTTGCATCTGGGCATGGTATCGTTATCCGCGTTTGCCTGGCGCGAAGACATGCAAGGATATACCGCAATGCCTGTCGCGGGCGCAACATACTGATACCGTATTTACCCGATAAATGACGCGCCGCTCCGGGACGGTCTTGCCTCTTGGCAAGGCCGATTGGCAGCCTTGGCAATGCTCTCCTGTTTAGATCTCAGGGCGGATCACTCTCCCAGCACCCCGCGCTTTAGCAGGCTTTCGAAATCCCGTTCCGGCACCGGCGGCCCGAAATAATAACCCTGCATCAGCAAGCAGCCTTCCCCGCACAGGAAATCCCGCTGGGCCCTGGTTTCCACGCCCTCGGCCACGGCCTGCATCTTAAGGCCGGCGGCCATGGCCAAGATGGTGCGGATGATTTCCTGGTCGCCCTGATTCTCGGTGGATTCCCGCACGAAGCTGCGGTCGATCTTCAAGGTATCCACCGGGAAGCGCTTCAAGTGACTCAAGGAGCTGTAGCCCGTGCCGAAATCGTCTATGGAAAAGCGGATGCCGTGCTCATAGAGCCGCTGCATCTTGGCGATGGCGTCCTCGGGATCGTCCATGACGCTGGACTCGGTCACCTCCAGCTTGAGGTGTCTGGGCAACAATCCCGTGCGCCGCAGCACCGAGAGAACCTCTTCCACCAGATCGGGCTGCCGGAACTGGCGGGGGGAGAGGTTTACCGCCACGTACAGCTCGGAGTAGCCTTGTTCCTGCCATTGCCTGGCCCGCCGGCAGGCCGCTTCCAGCACCCAGCGGCCGATGGGCACGATGGCCCCGGTTTCCTCGGCCACGCCGATGAAATGAGAAGGCGGCACCAGGCCGATCTCGGGATGCAGCCAGCGCAGAAGCGCCTCCATGCCCTGGATGCGGTGACGGCTGTCCACCATGGGCTGGTAGTAGAGAACCAGTTCGTTGTTCTGCACAGCCTTGCGCAAGCTGGTTTCCAGGCGCATGCGGGCCTGGGCCTTGGCGTTCATCTCCTCGGTGAAGAAGTAATAACTGTTGCCGTCCTCCTTGGCGGCGTACATGGCCATGTCGGCGTTGCGCACAATGGTTTCCACCTCGTCGCCGTCGTTGGGACAGACGCTGATGCCGATGCTGGCGGTGAGGTACAGTTCCTGGCCCTGCCTGAATACGGGCCGCGCCACGGATTCCAGTATTTTTTCAGCCACCCGGGCGGCGTCTATATCCTTGCCCAGCTCGTTGAGGATCACGGTGAACTCGTCTCCGCCCAGCCTGAAGATATGATCCGATTTGCGCAGGCAGTTTCGTATGCGTTGGGCCACGGTTTGCAGAATCTCGTCTCCCACGTCGTGGCCCAGGCTGTCGTTGATGGTTTTGAAGCGGTCCAGATCCAGAAACAGCAAGGCCCAAAGGTGCCCCTGGGGCCGGCGGTGCTCCTGGGACAGGCGACAGACCTCTCGCGTGGCCCGGTCGATGCTCTCGTAAAAGGACTTCCGGTTGGGCAGGCCGGTCAGCATGTCGTGATAGGCCAGATAGCGCAACTGTTCCTGGGTGCGCTTGCGCTCGGTGATGTCCTGCAAGGTCAGCACGGCGCCCATGACCCCGCCGCCGGCGTCCACGAAAGCCGCGCCGGAAAGGCTCACCTCCACGGTCCGCCCGTCCTTGGCTGTCCTTTTGGTTTCCACGCCGCTTATGTTGTCGCCCAGGGCCGCCTGGGATAACAGTTCCAGGGTTTCGGCCCTGCGCTCGGGCGGCACGAAAACGCAGTCCTTGGCGGCGAAATCGTCCAAGCTCCAGCCGAACACCCTGGTGAAGGAGGGGTTGATATAGGTGACCTCCCCATCCCGGTTGCACACCATCATGGGATCGGGCGCCGATTCCAGCACCGTGCGGTGACGCTTTTCGCTGTCCCGCAAGAGCCTGAGGGTCAGATTGCGTTCGGTGATGTCCTTGCAAAGCCCCACGATGCCCATCACCCGGCCTTTTTCATCCAGGTTGGGCGATCCGCTCAAGACGAAATGGCGCAAGCCGCCTTCCTTGGCCACCAGCCGGCCATCAACGTCGGTCAGGGTCTGGCGGCCGTCGCGGATGCGCTTGAACAGCCTCCGGAAGCGGTCCACCTCCTCCGCCTCCACGAACTCCACGAAATAGCGGCCCACCACTTCCGTGGTTTCATGGCCCAAGGCGCGCCGCCAAGCCGGATTAATGTAAGTTAACTTGCCGGTATGATCCAGGGTGTAGATAATGTCCGGCGCGTAATGGGCCAGGGCCCGGAAACGCTGCTCGCTGTCCTTGAGCGCCCGCAGGGCGGCCACGCGCTTGGTGATGTCGTTGACCGCGCCCAAGAGGTGCTGCTCGCCCTCCGCCCAAAAGCTGTTGAGGGCCACCTCGGCCTCGAAATAACCGCCGTCCAGGCGCGACAGACGCATCTCGCGGATCTGCGCCTCCCCGGCCAGCACGCGCTTGATTTTCACCCCTGGGGAGCTTTGGGAGCCACTGCCGCCGTTGGGGGCGGCCGGGATCAAGGAGCTGAGAGGGAGGCCGACCAATTGCTGGCGGGTGCAGGCGAAAACTTGCAGGGCCCGTGAATTGCACTCCACCAGCACCCCGTCCTTGGCCACGAAAATGGCTTGGCTGGCGGTTTCAAAGAGCGCCCGGTAGCGGGCTTCGGAGGCCTGCAATTTTTCCAGGTTGTGTCTGCGCGCGGTGATGTCGTGGATGATGCCTTGATAGCCGATGACCTTGCCCTCCAGGCCCCGCCGCAGGGAAACGGTGAACAAGGCGTGGAAATGGCTGTCGTTGGGGCCCTTGAGGCGCACTTCGTAATCGTTCAGCCAGCCTTTTTCGGAAATATCGTGAACAAAGCGTTTGGCGTCGGCCGGATGGGTGTAGAGCTCGCTGAAATCGAGCCCCACCATCTTTTCCTTGCTCAACCCGAACATCTCCACGCCGGCCGGGTTGATATCGCGGATCAATCCCCTGGGCCCGGTTATCACCACGGCGTCCCGCGAGGCCTGGAAAAGCTCGCGGTAGCCTTCCTTGTCTCTTTCACTGGCTGGATCGCCGAGCGAAGAGCTAAGAGCGGCAGGCTGTACTTCCGGGTCTTGGAGTTGCTTGGGATTGCTCTTAATTTTTCTTTGCACCCCCCCACACCCCCAGAATCTCGGCAGGAGAGATCACTACAGGGCTATTGTTTCAGATCAGGCCATGGGATTGCAAGGAAATCACAACCGCTCGCTATCAAAAGGTCGCCCAACGATGAGCTGAACAGCTTAGCCGCCCTGGCCCAGGCAGGAGGCGACCCGATCCAGTTCGCCCTTTTTAACCAGCTTGTATTTTTGCCAAAACAGCCGGTCACTCTTCCAAAAACGGCTGTTTTTATGGCGTTTCATATAGGCCTTGGCCTGGGCGGGGCCGCCGTTGTAGGTGGCGTAAACGATTCTGGCCAGCAAATCCCCGTCCTGCGATTCCTCTGGCTTCAACTCGGCCAAGGCATAACGCCGCAAGTAATTTTCCAGGATTTCGCAGCCGGCCCGGCCATTGTAGACCGCGTCCCAGCGCAGGCTGGAAATATCGTACAGGCCCCGCCAGACTCTTTCGTTGATCTGCATGATGCCCACCGAGGTGTTGTTGTAGGAGCGCAAATAAACCAGCTCGCCCCCCGTCCTTTCAAACTGGCGCCAACAGCTTTCCTGCCAGGCGGTGGCCCAAACCAGCTCCACGAAATAATCAGGGCCCGGTTTTTCCTGCTCGCCCTTTTCCCAGGCCAGGCGGGCGGCCTGGGCCAGCATGTCCTTGGTCTTGTTCAAATAAGGTTTGATTTCCTTTCCCTTGGGCGGCGCCCATTCCAGGACATTGGCCATCTTGCCCGTGCCGCGCGGCTCTTCGCCTTCGGCGGCATGGGCGCGGGAAACCAGCCAGGAAAAGAGATCGAACCTTTCCGGCGGAGCCAGGTCCCTGGGGTCGTAGCGCCGGCCGCTCACCGGCAGGGGCGGGCCGAAGCCCAGGATGGTCCGCAGCTTGGGGTCCACCTCGTAGGCGTAATCCAGCTCGGGATAAAAACCGGCCTGATCCACCAGGCGGGCCAGACGCATGAGCCCCTGGCGGCTGATCTCCAGCCCCAAGGCCGGGCCCAGCTTGTCCAGGGCCGCCAGGGCGTCATAGGCCGTGAAGAAGGCAAGATAATTGAACAAAGAGGCCGAGGGTTCCGGCAGGAGGTGCTTGCGCATGATGGGGGCCAGCCTTTGCCAGGTCTCCAGGAACTGCTGGCGCACCAGGTCGTGCTCCGGATTCATCTCCTGGCCGGGCTGGACAAGGGCCCGCACAAAGCCGAAACGGGCGTCCAACACCGCGGCCAATAGCTGGTCGCGCTCTTCGGCGCTGAGGTCCTTGCCGGCCAGGGACATGATCTGGGTCACCAGGTAGGCATCCCAGGCCTCCCAGTATTTGGTGAAGGCCTCCACCTGCCGCTCGGTGATGGGGGCCGGCTCCAGCGCGCCAGGCGGAATCTCCGGGGCGGGGGGGGCCGGCGCGGCCGGCGGCAAATCCACCTGCATGGACATGAGCACCTTGACCGCCTGGGGGAGCACCGAAACCGATACGGGCTTCAGGCTTTGCAGCCAGGCCTCCACCCGCGCCCGCTGCTCATCGCGGAAAAACAAGGGAAGCTGCACCCCCAGGTCCTTGACCGGCGGCTGCAGATTGATGTTCAGTTGATTGAGGTAGGCGTGCACGTGGGTTTCCACCAGGCTCAAAATCAGATTGCCCACCACGGCGGGCTTTCCGTCATCTCCCAAGAGGCGCGATTCCTGGGTGACCACCTTAAAGCGCATGGCCTCGGCGTCGACCTCCGCCTTTTGCCAGGCCTCCAGCACGCCTTCCCAATTCACCGGGTTCAGGCACTTGCCCAAGATGGTGAAGCCGGCCTTGATCTTGATGCGGGTTATCAGCTTGACGCGCTCGCCGTCGGGCTGGACTTGCAGGTCCCACAACTCGATCAAGGTGCAGCCCTGGTCCTGGTTCACCGCCACCGCCCTTTGCCCCGGCTCGGTGAAGGCGTTGCGGATGAAGGCGTTGCGGATGAAAGGGTAATCCAGGGTTATGGGCAGGAGGACCTCTGCGGCCCCCGCCTGGCGGGCGCCAAAGAGCAGGCACAAGCCCATGGCCAGAAGGCATATTACGTTTGCAAACCTCAAGCGCGGCATAAGGATCGCTCCGACTTGGCTCGCCGCCGTGTCTTACGGCGGGAGCTGGAATTCCATGCGAAAGGCCCTTCAGGCTTTGGGCGAATGCGATTTGCCTTCCCGCTGCTTTTCGGCCAAGCGCCATTTGCGGCGCTCCAGCGCCTCCTGATGGCGGCGCTTTTCCTCCTCGGTCTCCAGGATCAGTTCGGGCACCCGGCAAGGCTTGCCCTTTTCATCCAGGGCCACGAAGGTGAGATAGGCGCTGGCGGTATGCCTTTTTTCGCCGGTGCGGGGATTTTCGGCCTCCACCCTTACGCCGACCTCCAAGGAGGTGCGGCCCACCATGTTGACGCTGGCCGAAAGAATGAGGAGATCGCCCACATACATGGGAAAAAAGAAATCCAGGCGGTCGATGGAGGCGGTCACCACGTTCATGCCGGAGTGCCTGATGGCCACCATGCCCGCGGTGGTGTCCACCTGCTTCATGATCACGCCGCCGTGCACGTTGCCCGCGGGGTTGGCGTCGTAGGGCTGCATTTGGAGGGCGGATACCAGACTGGATTCCGCTATGGTCTTAGCCTTCATGGCCCGGCTCCTTCCTGAATGGCTTGCATTTTCCCCCAGTCTCACGCTTTTGCAAGCATAACCCGACAAAGGCCGGGCCACAATAGCCGCCCTCCCCCGCCCTCCCGCGGCCGTCTGGCTTTTTATCATATTTTTCAAGCAGTTAACGGCTATTGGTCAAGCTTATGAATAAGCAACTCCTACATCGATACTTCGTATTTGACCTGGGGCCTTTGATGGCCCACATTTGCATCATGCTCTTCGATCTTCATGTGCATACCAATTTCTCGCCCTGCTCGCGATTGAGCCCGGCCCAAGCCTTGCACCGGGCCAGGCGTCTGGGCCTGGATGGGGTGTGCCTCACCGATCACCATTCCCTGGAAGCCGCCCGCGTCATCGACCAGGGGCCGCAACCCGACGGCTTGGTGGTGCTGGTGGGCCAGGAATACACCACCGCGCAAGGCGATTTCCTGCTGTTCGGAAAGTTGCCCCAGTTGGCGCCCGGCCTGAGCGCGCCCCAGGTGCTGGATCTGGTGGAGCGGGCGGGCGGGGCCGCGGTGGGGGCCCATCCCTGCCGCCGGGGCCGCAGCCTGGACCCCCAATTGCTGTCCACGGGCTTGGTCAAGGTGATCGAAGGCGTCAACGGACGCAACCTGAGCGCGGAAAACCAAGAGGCGCAGAAACTGGGCCTCCGGCATGACCTGACCATGGTGGGCGGCAGCGACGCCCATGACTCCTCGGAAGTGGGCGCGGTGGCCACCTTGTTCGAGCAGCCGATTTTCAGTCAGATGGATTTGGTGGAGGCGCTGCGCAACGGCCGCTGCCAGGCTCATTGGGTGGCGGACCTGCACGCCGCGGATTCCCTTGGCCGCTCCCCGACCGTGTGCGCGGTCTGAGCCGGCCCGCGCCGCCAATACCCCCGGTTAAAACCTAGCCAGCCGTCGCCTAATGAAGTGGCATTGCCTACCATCTTAGCCGACCGCCACCCAGGCCCGGTTATGAGCCAACCTAGCGTTCGCCTGATGAAGCCCCCTTTACCGGCCCCCGCTTCCAGGTGCGAGGCAAACCAGGGCTTGCCCGGTGAGGGCGGGCTTCGCCGCTCAAGCGGCGCGTCACATCCTCTTATATTGACGCTGCCACCCGCCACCTCGCCCTCATCGCCATCACCCCCCAGCACCCCACGCGCAGCGGACTTGGCTACGCCGCCTTGAGCCCCTGCAATACGCTTCCCAGGCGCTTCACCACTTCAGCCACTTCCGCCGTGGTGGTGGGCCGGCCCCAGGAAAAGCGCAGGGTGCCATGGGCGTATTCAATCGGCACGGCCATGGCTTCCAACACGTGGGAAACCGTGGTGGTGTCTCCGTGGCAGGCCGCCCCGGCGCTGACCGCCACGTCCAGGCCCACCAGGCCGGAGAGGATATCAGCGGCGCGGAGGCCCTTGAAGCCGATGGCCATGGTGTTGGGCAGGCGGGGGGCTTGCTCGGAATGCAGGCGGAACGGCGCCCCCAGGCTTTTCAGGCCGGCCAGCAAGGCCTGGCCCATTTCCCGCTGCCGGGCCATTTCCGCGGCCAGGTCTCCCTTGGCCAAGGCGCAGGCCTCGCCCAGGGCCGCCATGTAGGGCACGTTCTCGGTGCCGGCCCGCAGGCCATGCTCCTGGCCGCCTCCCCGCAGCATGGGGGGCAGTTCCGCGCCCCGGCGCACGAACAAGGCCCCCACTCCCTTGGGGGCGTAGAGCTTGTGCCCGGCCACGGTGAGGAAATCCACGCCCAGAGCGCCCACGTCCACCGGTATCTTGCCCACGGCCTGGGCCGCGTCGCTGTGCAGGGCGATGCCTTTTTTGCGCGCCAAGGCGGCGATCTCGGCCACCGGCTGAATGGCCCCGCTCTCGTTGTTGGCCAGCATCACCGAAATCAGCGCGGTGTGGGACGAGCAGGCCTCGGCCACCGCCCGCGGCGAGACCAGGCCCTCCTGGTCCACCGGCACCCGCGTGACTTCCACCCCCACGCTCTCCAGGAAAGCCGCGCAGGCCATGGTGGCCGGATGTTCGATGGCGCTTATCACCAGATGCGCGCCGGGCCGGTGCTCGCACAGCCCGCGCAGAACCATGGTGTTGCTTTCCGTGGCGCAGGAGGTGAACACCAGTTCTCCGGGCGAGCAGCCGATCAAATCCGCCACCCGGCCGCGCCCCTCGTCCACCGCCCTGGCCGCGGCCAAGCCCCAGGCGTGGCCCGAAGAGGGATTGCCGAAATGCTGGGTGAGATAGGGCCGCATGGCCTCGAATACCCGGGGCAGAACGGGAGTGGTGGCATTGTAATCAAAA
Organism: Desulfocarbo indianensis; assembly: GCA_001184205.1. Classification (GTDB taxonomy): domain Bacteria; phylum Desulfobacterota; class Desulfarculia; order Desulfarculales; family Desulfarculaceae; genus Desulfocarbo; species Desulfocarbo indianensis. The sequence continues at coordinate 44,235 of LBMP01000008.1, read as the reverse complement.
TAAATGGGCTGCATGGAATGACTCCCAGCTTAAAACCAGAAGAATTGCTCTAATCAGGGCGTCGGCCAAAAACCGCCGCCGGGCATGCGTCTGCGGCCGCTGGGGCGACCTGCATGCTCACAGGGCTTGACTGGCCGCCTTTCCCGCGGAACCGGCCAGATCGAGGGTCTCGCGGATAGCCACCGCCAGCCGCCGGGCGGATACCGGTTTGGCCAAAATGGCGCAGACTCCGCTGCTCTTCAGCGCCTTGACCTGCCGCGAATCCGCGCGGCCGGTGGCGATTATCACCGGCATGTCCGGCTTGAGGCTGTGGCAGCGGGCGGCCAGTTCGTCGCCGTTCAAACCGTCCATGTACAGATCGCTTATCACCAGGTCGATTCCGCCGGGCTCCTGCCGCAGAAGTTCCCAGGCTTCCTCGCCGGAGCGGCTCACCTTGACCTGGTAGCCCAGTTCCTCCAGGACCATCCGCATAGTATTGCCCAGGGATTCGTCGTCGTCCACATAAAGAACTCTTTGTCCCTGGCCCCGCGGCAGCTCCGGCATGGTCATTTCCACCACCTCCGAAGGACTGGGCCGCTCCTGGGCCAGGGGCAGATACACCGTGAAGACCGCGCCCCTGCCGGGCGTGCTTTTGGCGGTTATGCCGCCGCCGCAGGCCTCCACGATGCCTCGCACCACGAAGAGCCCCATGCCGGTGCCTTCGCCCTTGGGCTTGGTGGTGTAGAACGGTTCGAAAACCTTGTCCAGGGCCTGGGGATGCAAACCAGGCCCGGTGTCGCGCACGGTGAGCCTGGCGAATTCACCCGGCGGCAAAGCCAACTCCCGGGCCCGCCCCGCCGACAGCCTGTCCTTGGCCACTTCCACGTGGATTTTTCCGCCGGTCAAGGCCATGGCCTGGGAGGCGTTGTGGCAAAGGTTGAAAATCACCTGCTGCAATTGGGCCGCGTTGCCCTTCACCACGGGCCGCCCGTCTTCCAGGCCGGCCTTTACCACCAACAGGCGCACCCCCGGCGCCAAGAGGGGCTGCACCAATTCCACGGCCTCGGCCAACAGGTCGTCCAGAAAGAGCGGCTCCTTAACCGGATCGTCGCGGCGGCTGAAGTCCAACAGGCGGCGCACCAACTCCTTGGCCTGGCCGCCCGCCTTTTCGGCCAGGATCAAACGTTTGCGCGCTTCGTGCGAAGTGGGCAGCTCGTCAATGGCCATGCGGGTAAAGCTCAGCATGGAGCCCAAGAGGTTGTTGAAGTCGTGGGCCACCCCGCCGGCCAACAGACCCATGGTTTCGTTTTTTTGACTCTGGCGCAGCTGCTCCATGAGCCCGGATTTGCTCTCCTCGCCGCCTTGCCGGCTTTGCTGCAGCAAATTGAGGCACGCCTCCCGGTACAGCGCCTCCGAGCGCTGCAAGGCCGCTTGCTTCTCATGCAATTTGCGATGATCGCTGCGCAGCTCCTTCTCCAGGGCGAAACCGGCGACGCCCGTGGCCAAAAGCGAGGCGATGAAGCGCCACGCGTCGCCGGGCATGATCGCCAGTTGGGCAGTCTGGCTGAAAGCGACGGTAAAAGTGGCTACCATGATCAAAAAAACCATGGCCAGCCAAACCAGCCCCACGCGAATACCCAAGGAGAGGAATACGATGATGGAAAAGGGATAGGCCCAAAAGAAACGGCTGTAATGTTGATCTTTCCAGCCGGCAAGAATCATCAATACGCTAATCAGGCATATCGACAAAACAAGCATCCATTGCATCTGCACATAGGATCGCCTGGTTTCCAAGCTGGGCCTGCCGGCCAGCCAAAGCGCGGCCGAGCAAAGCACAAGGCCGAGGCAGATTCCGCCCTCGGTTAAATTACCGTCATGATAATTATCGAAAAAGAATAGGAGGGCAATGGGAGCCACCACCATGGCCATGATCCGAGAAATCAAGCGCGTGCGGCGGTGCTCGAAGGGTAGCTTATCGGGGCTGGGCAGGCTGAACAATTATACCTTCCCTGGAACAATTTATTCAGTATTCATGTACTATTATAGATTTATAGCTACGTCGCTTCCTTCCCCGAACTCGGGCGTTTTCCATTCAACGTAGCCCATGATAAAAAAACGGGCCGCTTTAGTCAAGTTGGCCTTTTAAATAATCAAAGATTGTTTATTGACGCGATCGGCGGCTAACAAATTACCAGTTTGCCATTTGCTGGTAATGCTTATCATTACCAGCATGTCCGCCCACGAGAACAGAAAATACTATTCGCCATTGCTCAAAAAAGGAGTTTTCTGGCCGTCCAAAGCAAGTCGGCCCGGCCGCTTCTTCCTTGGGAAGAAGGCGGGCGGGCCGCAAAAAAGCTGTTACGGTTGTGTGACTTTATCTACTGCGCCACGATTTCCACGAAAGTCTTTTTTCGTAATTCCGCCATCCAGCTCTGGAACTTTTTCTCAAGCGCCTCGTTTTCCAGTTTTTGGCGAATTTGCTCGCGAACCTCGGGCAGGGGCAGCATTTGGTCCCCCCCTTTTTCCAAAAGCTCGAAAAACACGTAGCCGCCGGGAATCTTCAAGACCTGGCTTATCTCTCCCGGCTTCATCTCGCCCAGGGCTTGCCGCATGGCGGGCACCATATCCTTGGCCGAAACCGGCTCCAGTTCCCCGCCCCGGGTGGCGCCAGGCCCTTGGGAATGCTTTTTGGCCAATTCGGGCAGGTTCTTATTTTTCACGGCTTCCTCGCGCAGGCTTTCGGCCTGCTTGCGCACCACGTCCTGGGTGGCCAGGGAGGCGTCCTCCGGCACGGTGAGGAACAGGGCGCGCAGGCTCACCTGGTCGACCTTGCCGTATTCATCAAGATGCTGCTTGTAATATTGATCGACCTGATCGTCGCTGATCACCACCGAACTCTTGACTTCCTGCTGAATGAGCTTGTGCTTGAGGATGTCCTTTTTCAGTTCGGCCTGGTATTCCTCGGGCGTCATTCCCCGCCGGCTCAGATGGGCCGCGAACTGCTTTTCACTGATCTGGTTGCTGCTCTTGATGCGCTCCATGTAGCGGTCGAGCTCGGCCTGGCTGACGTCCAGCTTCAAGCGCTGCACTTCCTGCTGAAAAATCTTGTCCTCGATCAGGCGTTCGGTGGCCACCTTGCGCATCTGTTCCTGGCGCGCCGCCGCCTCGGCGGGGTTGGCGGCCGGACCAAGTTGCGCTTCCATGGTCCTGACCACCTTGTCCACGTCCAGCGAAGTGATGACCTCGTCTCCCACCACGGCCACCACCCGGTTAACCTCCTCGGCGCCGGCGGCACACGCGGCCAGGAGAAGCAACAAGCAAATCAAGGGCGTCCATACCGCACGGAAACGCATCTCTACCTCCTAGAGTCGCCGATTTGGCCGCTTTCCAAAAAGGCTTGGTCAAAGCGGACCTTGGCTTGACCACGCAAATCTTCCAGCCATTGCTCGGCCAGAGATTCCATCTTGTCGGCTGTCAGGCGGCGCTGTATGGCTTCGGCGGCCTGGGTGAGGTCGGCTTTTTGCGCCGGTTTTTTATCCAGCACCCTTACCACGTGGAAACCATAATCGCTCGCCATGGGCCCCGCCAGTTTACCAGGCTTGAGGCTAAAAATCTTCTCCTCCAGGGCCTCGGGCATGTGCCCCCGGCTCAGCCAGATGGGGTCGCCATCATCCACCAGGGGCGCGCCCATCTCATCGGAGGCCTTTACCATGTCCTCGCCGGCGGCCACCCGCTCCACCAGGCGCTGGGCCAATTCACGAGTCGGCAAAACCGCGTGCTGGGCCAGCACCTGGGCCGGCCGGTTGAACTCCTCGCGGTGGGATTCGTAATAATGGCGCACCTCTTCGACGGAAACCCTCACCTGGGAGGCCAGGACCAAGTCCAAGGTCTTTTTCACCAAGAGCTCGGCGGCCAGCATTTTTCGCCACTCGGCGTAGCCTATGCCCTGGGCGGCCAGGCTGGTTTCAAAGGCCCCCTCGTCCAGCCCGTGGCGCAGGCGCTCCTCCTCGCTGGCCAGTTCCTCGGGGGTCAGCTCAATGGCCAACTCCCTGGCGCGCTTGGCCACCAATCTCTGGCGCACCATGCTTTCCAGCACCGCCCTGCGCATTTCAGGATTAAGACTCCGGGGATCTCCGCCCAGGCCCATGAAAGCGGCCTGGGCCCGGAACTCCGGCAGGTAGACCGGCTTGCCGTCGATCTCCGCCAGGGCGCCTCCCGCGCTTTGGTCTTGGCAGCCCAGGGACAGCAAGGCCCCCGCCGCGAACACCCCCAATAACAGCAGGCGTAGCGTCAGGGAATCCCGGAAGAGAATGTTGTTAAGCGCGACCATGTTAATGCGGATTGTTACCATTTGCCCGCGGGCGATGCAACCGGGAAGATTATTACCCCAACTAAACCGGTTGGGCCTGTTCGCCGCCGCTTATGTAGGTCAAAAATTTCCTGGCCTCGGCCAAGGCCCCGCCCCTGGCCTCCGCGTCCGTTAGATTCACGCTCACCCTGCCGTCGGGATACACCTTCACCCGGCGCGGCTCCTTTTCGGCCAAACTCAAGAGCCTATCCAAATCCACCCTGGGCGTGGCGCTGAACTGCACCAGGAACGAGCCCGGCGACAAATCCAGGCTGAGCGCCATCATGCGCCGCAGCATGGTTTTGAGTTCCACCGCCCAGATGAGGTTTTGGGCGGAATCCGGCGGCGGGCCGAAGCGGTCGTCCAATTCGGCGGCGATGGCGTCCAGTTCGGCCTTGCCGCGGGCCAGGCTGAGCCGCTTGTACAGGCTCAAGCGCACCTGCGGGTCGGGCACGTAGCTTTCCGGCAGATGGGCGGGCAGGCCCAGGCGCATCTCCGGCTCGGGCCCCTCGGCCGGGGCCTCGCCCTTGAGACGCGCCACCGCCTCCTCCAGCATGCGCACGTAAAGCTCGTAGCCCACCTCGGCGGCCTGGCCCGACTGCACCTCGCCCAAAAGATTGCCCGCGCCCCTGATCTGCAAATCGTGCATGGCGATGGAAAAGCCCGCGCCCAGATGGGTGAAGTCCATCAGCGCCTTGAGCCGCTTGCGGGCGTCGCGGCTCAGGCTGGTCTCGGATTTGATGAACAGATAGGCGTAGGCTTTTTCGCCGGCCCGGCCCACCCGGCCGCGCAATTGGTAGATCTGGCTCAGGCCCAGGCGGTCGGCGTTGTTGATGATGATGGTGTTGGCGCTGGGTATGTCCAGGCCCGATTCGATGATGGTGGTGCAGACCAGGACGTTCAGCTCGCCGCGCACGAACTGCAGCATCACCTTTTCCAAGGCCCGCTCGTTCATCTGGCCGTGGGCCACGCCCACCTTGGCCTCCGGCGTCAGGCCGCTCACCAGGCGGGCCATGCGGCCGATGTCGGCCACCCGGTTGTGCACGAAAAACACCTGGCCCTTACGGGCCAGCTCCCGGGTGATGGCCTCGCGCACCGAGCGGGGATTGAAGGCGGCCAGGTAGGTCTTGATGGCCTGGCGGTCCACCGGCGCGGTGTTGATCACGCTCAGGTCGCGGATGCCGGAAAGGCTCATCTGCAGGGTGCGCGGAATGGGGGTGGCGGTGAGCGCCAGCACGTCCACCATGCGGCGCAGTTTTTTAAGGCGCTCCTTGTCTTTCACGCCGAAGCGGTGCTCCTCGTCCACCACCACCAGGCCCAGGTCCTTGAAGGCCACGTCCTTTTGCAAAAGCCGGTGGGTGCCGATCACCACGTCCAGGGAGCCCTCCTCCAGGCCGGCCAGAATCTTCTTTTGCTCGGAGGCCGAGCGGAAACGGCTCAGGCTGGCCACCTGCAAAGGCGTATCCTTGAGCCGGTCCAGAAAGGTCTGGGCGTGCTGCTCGGCCAGCACCGTGGTGGGCACCAGAAAGGCCACCTGGCGACCCGACATGGCCACCATATAGGCCGCCCGCAAGGCCACCTCGGTCTTGCCGAAGCCCACGTCGCCGCAGATGAGGCGGTCCATGGGCCGGGGCGCGGCCAGATCGGCCAGCACGTCCTCGATGGCCCGCGCCTGGTCCGGGGTTTCCTCGTAAGGGAACGAGGCCTCGAACTCCCGGAAATCGCTGCCCGGCGGGGAGAAGGCGTGGCCCTTCATGAAGCTGCGCGCCGCGTAAAGCTCCACCAGGTCGCGGGCGATGGCGTCCACCGCCTTTTGCACCCGCTTCTTGGTGTTGGCCCAGGCCTTGCCGCCCAGGCGGTCCAGGTTGGGCTTGGCGTCTTCCGGGCCGCGGTACTTGGAAATGAGCCCCATGCGGTCGGCGGGCAGATACAGCTTGTCGCCGCCCTGATAGGTGAGCAGGAGAAAATCGCTCTCCGCCGGGCCCACCGCCATGGTGCCGAGGCCCTGGTACAGGCCTATGCCGTGATCCACGTGCACCACGTAATCGCCGGGGGTCAGGTCGTCCAGGGCGGCCAGGGCGGCGGAAAGCCGGGGCGGGGCCTTTTGGCGCACCACCCGCACCGCGCCGAACACCTCGTCCTCGGTGACCAGGGTAAGGGGCGACTCGGCCGGGGTGAAGCCCGCGGAAAGCGCCCCCTGCAACAGCGCCAGGCCCGGCGGGCCGCCGTCCAGGGCCTGGCTGACCTGGCTCGCCACGCTCACCTCCTGGCCCCGCTCGGCCAGAAGCTCGGCCAGGCGCTCCACCTGGGAGCGGGAGCGGCAGACCAGGGCCACCCGGCGGCCCTTGTCCGCCTCCTGGGCCACCCAAGTGGTGAAGCGGCCCAGAAGCGAGCCCTGGCCGCCCTGGGCCAGTTCCTGGTGCAGATGGGCATAGCCCTTGGCCCGCAGGCTCACCGGCGGGGGACCCAGTTCGTCCTCGCCCAGGCCCAGGGCCTTGAAGTGCAGGCAGGGCCTCATCCCCAGGCGCTGGGCCACCTGCTCGGGGGTGCGCCGCAGCCGGGGCGGCGAGAGCACCACCCTGCCCTCCTCGCGGGCCTCGCCGAACTGCTCGGCCATCTCCTCGGCCTCGGCCTTTAGCCGCGCCCGCACCTCGGCCGGCTCCACCAGGCAATGGCGGCAATCCTGGGGCAGGTAATCGAAAAGATCGCCGGCCGAGGCGAAGTACAAGGGCAGGAACGACTCCAGGCCGGTGAAGGGGGCCCGCAGCTCCATGCGCTCGGTTATCTCGCTGAGTTTGCGGGTGGAAAGCCCTTCCTCCTGGGCCAGCTTGCGCAGGGACTTGACCGCCAGGTCCACGGCCGGAGGGGAGAGGTTGACCGGGTGGCAGGGAATCACGAAGGCCTCGGTCAGGCCCAGCTGGGAGCGCTGGTCCGTGGGATCGAAGCGGCGCAGGCTCTCGATCTCGTCGCCGAAGAACTCCACCCGCACAGGGTCGTCCAGGAGGGGGCCGAAGAAATCCACCACCGAGCCGCGCACCGCGAAATCGCCCACCTGCTCCACCAGGGACACCGAGGTGTAGCCGCCGTTGACCAGGGCCTCCACCAGCCTGTCCCGGGAAAGGCTCTGCCCCGCTGTCAGGCTCAAGGCCGAGTCCAAAAGGTATTCCGGCGGGCAGAGCCGGGGCGAAAGGCCGCGGGCCGAGGTGACCACCAACAGCGGCTGGCGGTCCTCCATCAGCTCCCATAAGACGGCCAGGCGCCGGGCGGTGATCTCCGGCGGCGGGTCCAGTTCCTCATAGGGCGAGACTTCGTAGGCCGGATAAAGGCGCACCGGCGCGCCGCCCTCCAGACCGGCCAGGAAAAACTCCAGATCGCTGGCCAGGGATTCGGCCAGGGGCAGCGTGGGGCAGACCACCAGCCAGACGCCGGGCCGCGCCAGCCAGGCCCGGGCCAGGGCAAAGGCCCGCGCCCCGGCTTCCAGGCCCGCCACCAGGGCCTGGCCGTGCTGATCCATGGCCTCCAGGGCTTGGCCCAAACCAGGCCCCGGCTGCCATGCCGCGCCGCTGAACGGCGTTCGTCCGGACCCGTTATTCACAGCCTGAAGTATCCATTGTGACGTTATTGCTCAGCAATGAACGGCATTCATTATCGCCTAACTAGAATTTGCTGGATAATTGCTTGTTTTTATTAACTCTTTTAGCTTCAAATCTTGACGGGGCGCCCTGCCCGGAAAACCGCCCGCCAAAGCCCTCGTCATTTCACACAATTAAGTAACAGCTCCAGGCCCCGGGAACCTTCCCGGGGCCTTGGCCTAAAACATAGTACACCAGAGCCTATCCGGCAAGTGGCGGCCCGGACGGGGCTTTTGGGTGGGACCCCGCAGCCGGCTGGGGTATACTGCCTTGTCAGCCTGTTCACCATCCGTGGAGCTTTTCTCGTGGCCATAGACCCAGTTTACATTCCCAACGCCGGCGCGGGACACAACGCCGGGTACAAGGCCGGCCTGGCCCTGGCCGCCCTCACGGGCCAGGCGGTCCATTTCGGCGGCCTGGTGGACGACAATCCCCGGCCGCGCCCCGGCCTGGGCCCCGGCGGCATCACCATGGCGGCGGCGGCGGGCGCGGTGAGCGGCGGCCGCTTTCAGGGCGGCTTGGGCAAAACCGAGCTTTTGTTCACGCCCGGCGGGCTCCCCAGGCCCCTGGCCGGCGATTATCAATTCGACGTGGCCCGCCAGCAGAAAAGCGCGGCCTCCGTGGCTAACATCCTGGAAATCCTGGCCCTGCCCCTGGCCGCCGCCGGCGCGGAAAGCAGCCTGATGCTCATGGGCGGCACCCACGTCCTGGGCGGACTCATCAGCGACGAGCTGGCCCACGTGCTGGTGCCCAACTGGCGCGGCCTGGGCATGAACCTCAGCTATACCGAAGTGAGCCCCGGCTTTTTTCCCTCGGCCAAGGGCGAGGCGGCCGCCTCCTTCGGCCCCGGACGCCAGTTGGCGGCCTTGCAGGCCGAGGGGCCCTTCGCCCCCCGCCAGGTGGGGGTGGAGGTCCTGACCAGCGGCCTGCCCCTGCATCTGGCCGAGCAGGCCCTGGACGGGGCCTTGGGCCGCCTGGAGGTGCACGGCATAACGGCAGCCGGCAGGATGCGCAAGGCCAGGGGCGGCACCGGGCTGGCGCTTTTAATTTGGGCCGAGGGCCAGGGCGGCGATGTGTTCCGGGTGGGTTTCGCGGAGCTGGGCCAGCGGGGCGGCAGGCCGGGCTCGGTGGCCACCACCGCGGCCGAGGCCCTGGTGAGCTTCCTGCAATCGCGGTGCGGCATGCCCTCCCAGCTGGCGGCGGCGCTGCTGCCGGCCTTGGCCGCGGCGGCCGGGGTGAGCCGGCTCACCGTGGACCGGCCCTCCCACGCCCTGGTGGCGGCCGCGCGGGCAATTAACGCCTGCCTGCCCGGCTGCGTGCGCCTGGAACAGCGCCGGCCCGATTCGCCGGTGGAGGTGCGGGTGACCGGCATGGGCCTCATGTAGGCCTTGGTGGCGGCCCCCTAAATATTGTAGATTGAGGCCCGGATTTGAAGTTACTGCGAGGAGGCGCATGAAAGGCATCGTGCTGGCCGGCGGCTACGGAACCCGGCTCTATCCCCTCACCCTGGTGGTCAGCAAGCAGCTCCTGCCGGTCTACGACAAGCCCATGATCTACTATCCCCTGTCGGTGCTCATGCTCTCCGGCATCAGGGATATACTCATCATCTCCACCCCCCAGGACCTGCCCCGCTTCCGCCAGCTTCTGGGCGACGGCTCCCAATGGGGAGTGAGCCTCTCCTACGCCGAGCAGCCCAAGCCGGAGGGCCTGGCCCAGGCCTTCATCATCGGGCGCGATTTCGTGGGCCAGGACAACGTGTGCCTCATCTTGGGCGACAACGTGTTTTACGGCGAATCCCTGCCCAAGAAATTCCAGGCCGCCTCCCAGCGCGGGCAAGGCGCCACCATCTTCGCTTATTACGTCAAGGACCCGCAGCGCTACGGCGTGGTCAACCTGGACAAGGCGGGCCGGCCGCTATCCCTGGAGGAAAAGCCGGCCAAGCCCAAAAGCCCCTACGCGGTCACCGGCCTGTATTTCTACGACAACCGGGTGCTGGACATCGCGGCCCGGCTCGAGCCCTCGCCCCGGGGCGAGCTGGAAATCACCGACGTGAACCAGCGCTTTCTGGAGATGGGCGAGCTCACCGTGGAGACCCTGGGCCGGGGCACGGCCTGGCTGGACATGGGCACCCACGAGAGCCTGTTGCAGGCCTCCAGCTACGTGGGGGCCATTGAATCCCGCCAGGGCCTGAAAGTGGCCTGCCTGGAAGAGGTGGCCTTCCGCATGGGGTTCATCGACGCCGAAGCGGTAAAAGAGGCGGCCAAGCGGCTCAAGGGCAGCGGCTATGGCAGCTATCTCCGGAACATGCTGGCCCAGGAGGAATAAGCCGATTCCCCAAGCCCGCACCCATGCGCATCTTGGCCACTGCCCACGGACCCGCTGGTGGCCCAGCCTGGCTTGATGCGGCATAAAACCTTTGGCCTGAGAGCGTTGGTCAATTAGTCATCCCGCCAAAGTCTTACGCGAGTCCCTTTAACACCCACACCCCTCTTTCCCAACGCCGCCCCGCCCCCGGCACGGCCTCATGGCTTTTCTTTGGGAGGGGGGGACCCCTTTCTCTTCCGAAAAAGAAAGGGTGCCCACCCGAAATCTTGCCTTGGCCTTCGCCTTTGCCTTTTGCCTTTTTCTGGGAAAAACTCTTTTAGCGCTCTGTCTCCCAAGACCGACCCAGGGTCTCCGTAACGAAACAGGCGCTCACCAGGGAGGCCGCCGCGCAGCCGATGCAAAAGATGAACATGGCCTGATAAGCCTCGCCCACTCCGCCGGTGCTTTGAGAAACAATGGAGCCCATGATGACCTGGAAAATGGCGCCGCCGAAAAAGGGAAACAGATTCACCAGACCCACGCTGGTGCCGGCGATGGCGATGGGGAAAAGCTCCTTGGACACCGCGGCGATCACCGGGCCGGTGCCCCCGCCGCAGAGGCTGTAGCAAAAGAACAGCACATACAAAAGCCATAGCGGTATATCCGTGGCCAGGGCCGGCGGCAGCAGCGCCGCGCACATGAGCAGGCTGCATCCTATGATGGTGCGCTTGCGGCCCAGGTGATTGGAGAGCATGCCCAGCAAGGGGCCGCCCAGCACCAGGGCCAGGGCCGACATGTTCAGCACCATGCCGGCCTGGAGCTTGCTGAGGCCATGGGCCTGCATCAAATAGGGGCCGCCCCACAGGCTGCCCAGGGCGAAGCTGCTGCCTATGCAAAAGAAGCCCCACAGGCTTATGGGCCAGAAGCGGGCCGCGCCGGTCACCTGGCGCATGCCGGCCCACAAGCCGATCTTGGCCGAGGGAGCGGTCCGGGGCATGTCGTTCAAGGAAGGCCAGCCCTTGTCCTGGGGCTTGTCGCGCACCACCAGCCACACCGCCGCCGCCACCAGGGCGGTGACGGCGCCCACCGCGGCCAGGCTGCCGCGCCAGCCCAGGGTTTCGCTGAGCCAGGCCAGGGGAGAAGCCGAGCTCAGCGCGCCCAAGCCGCCGGTGGCCATGAACAAGCCGCCCATGACCACGAAACGCTTGGCGCTGAACCATTCGGCCAAAAGCTTGAAGTTGCACACGAACACCGTGGAGACCCCCACCCCCACCAGCACCCGGCCGATCACGGCCAGGGACAGGCTTTCGGAGAGCCCCATGAGCACCGAACCCAGGGCCGCCAGGAGCAGAAAGCTGGCCGCGGTCTTGCGCGGGCCCCAGGAATCTGCCAAGAGCCCGGTGGGTATTTGCATGATGGCGTAGGGATAAAAATAGGCCGAACCCAGGAACCCCAACAAGGTGCCGCCCATCCCGAAGTCGCGCTGCATGTCCAGAGCTATCACCGCCGGACAGAGACGGTGAAAAAACACCATGGCGTAGGCCAGAAATATGGTCAGACAGATGTAATAGCGGTAGCGCCTGGCCAGGACCAAATCCTGTTGATTGCTCATGTCGCGGTCCTTCCGTTTTGCCGCCGGAAAAAGAACGCCTCTCCCAGCCTCAGGCCTTGTCCAATGGGCCGCGGAACCCCCTGGCCTTGGAGATGTTTTCCACGGTGTGTAACAGCCAGGGAAGATAATTCTGCATAAGCTCCTCCCTGCTGGTCAACTGACTGAACACGGCCACGTTGACCGCTCCCTCGACCTTGCCCTGGGCATTGAAAACCGGAGCCGCCGCCGCTCTCAAGCCGGTGAAGCTTTCCTGATCGTTTACGGCATAACCTTGCCGCCGCACCTCTGCCAGCTCTTGCCGGAGCTTTTCCGCGCCGGGGACGCTGCAGGCGCCCGATTCCAGCTCAGCGCAGAAGAGCTTGAAAAAGGCATTCAGCTCGTCTTCATCCAGGAAAGCCAAAATGGCCCGGCCGATGGAGCTGGCGTGGGCCGGCAGCCGGCTGCCCACGAAAAGATCGATGTTTAAAATGCGCCTTTTCTTAACGCGGTCCACGTAAACCACTTCCGAGCGGTCCAGGATGCCCAGGTTGACGTTCTGATCGATCTTGGCGGACAGGTCTTCCAGGTAGGGCTGGGCCGTTTCCCGCAGATCCAGGCTGGAAAGAACCGTGAAGCCCAGCGACATGACGCGCGGCGCCAAATAGAACTGAAAGGACTGGGCATCGTAGCGCAGGTATCCCAGGTCGACCAGGGTGCGCAGCAAGCGATAGGCCGTGGCCTTGGGCTGTCCGGTGAGGCTGGCCACCTCTTGCAAGCGCAGGCGCGGCCTTTGGCTGTTGAAGGCCTCCATGACCTCCAGGCCCTTGCGCAAGGACTCCACAAGCTTCATGCCCATCCCCAATCACGAGAGAGCGATTTGATACCCTACCTGCCCGTCATAGAATTACATATATGCCCTGTCAAGCCGAAAGCGCGCCCGGCCCGACGTGCAAGGCTCAGACGATTCGCCTTCTTTTGGCTATGCGCCAGGCCATGGCTGATAAGAAAGCCGCCGCGAGCGCCAGGCCGGTGCCCATCACATAGCAGAAACGCACCCCGGCCACCAGGGCGTCCGGAGGGGCGGTTATAATCTGGGCCCCGGAACTCAAGCCGGCCGTCGCCAGCACCGTGGCCGTGAACAGGGCGCCGCCCAGGGGAACCCCGGTGCTGGTGCCCAGGGTGCGCGAGAGGGCCAAAAGACCGGAGGCCACTCCCAGCCGGTTGGGCGGCGCCGCGCTCATGATGGCGGTGTTGTTGGGGGATTGAAAAATCCCCATGCCCAAGCCGATGGGAGCGTTCTTCAGGGCGAGCTCCAACATGCCGGCGGAATGACCCACCGTGGACATGGCCGCGCAGCCGGCGGCCATCACCAAAAGCCCCACCAGGCTTATGACGCGCGGTCCATGCCGGTCGGTCAGCCGGCCCGAAAAAGGCGAAACCAGCCCCATGCAAAGCGGCACCACTATCATCAAGAGCCCGGTCTGGGTGGTGGAAAGCCCCATGACCAGCTCCATGAAAAAGGGCAGCACCAGGGTCATGCCCAAGGTCACGAAGGTAAGCAGACCCATGACCAGGTTGATGCCGAACAGGGGATCGCTAAAAAGCCCCAGGTCAATCATGGGTTCCCTGGCCCGGCGTTCCACCAGGATAAAAAGCCAGGTGCTGGCCAGGGCCAGAGCCAACAGGACAAGGACCAGAGACTGGCCGAATCCCACGCGCTGGCCCAAGGTCATGCCCAGGGAGTAGGCGGTCAGGGCGCAACACAGGATCAGGGCTCCGCCCGCGTCGAAGCGCGATTCCCGGGAAGCCGGCTCGGCCCGCGGCACGAAACGCGCCACCGTGAACCAGGCCGCCAGCCCCAGGGGCACGTTGATCAAGAAAACCCAACGCCAGCCCAGGGCGCCGATTATGATGCCGCCCAGGGCCGGCCCCAGGGAAAGCCCCACCGAAACGATGCCGCCCACCAGGCCCAGGGCCCGGCCCCGCTCACTGGCCGGGAAAACCTGGGTGATTATGGCCATGCCCAGGGACTGCATGAACACGGCCCCCAGGCCCTGAAACGCCCTGGCGCCGATGAGCCAACCCACGCTGGGCGACAGGCCGCACAGCAGGGAGCCCAGGGTGAACATGGCCACGCCGCCGGCGTAGAGCCGCTTCATGCCCATGATATCGCCCAGCCGCGCCGCCCCCAGCATCAGGGAGGTTATGATGAGCACGTAGGACAGCACCACCCACTGCACGGTGGCGAAATTGGTATGCAGTTCCTCCACGAGAGTGGGCAGGGAGACGTTGACTATGCTGAAATCAATGGTGACCATGAGGATGCCCACCCCCACGCCCAGCATGGCTAACCAACGTTGGCTTGGCGGAGGCGGCTGGCTGGCTGTCATGCCCGGATTGGCAGTGGGGCGCTGGCTCATGGTGAGATTCCTGCTTGTGAATAAAGCCCCGACACTATACACCCAGCCCCATGATCGGCGCCATAGGGCATGGCCCGCCCCGGCGGCTACCCGGCCGGCGGGGCTCGCCGCTGCCCATGCGGCGCATCTGGCGCCAAAAGACCCATGATATCTTGGCCATAAAACTATTCTATAGGGGGAGGCGATTCGTTTAGCTCCAGCCAATAAGTGGCCAACTGGCGTACCACTTCAGCGAATTGGTTATAGTCCGCGGGTTTTCGTATGAAGCTGTTGGCGCCCTGGCGATAGCATTCATGCAAGTCGCGTTCGCTGCATATCGAGGTCAGCACCACCACCGTGGTTGTTTTTACGGCCTCGGTGGCGCGGATTCCCTTCAGCACCGCCAGCCCGTCCATGTTAGGCAGGTTCAGATCCAACAAGACCAAACCGGGCAGGGGATAGGTCTCGCGGTCCGCGAAGCGGCCCCGCCCTTTCATATAGTCCAAGGCCTCCACTCCATCCCGCGCCACCCACACTTTTCCGGTAGCGCCCTGGCTTCGCAAGGCCTTCACGGTCAAAAAAACATCGTCGGGGTTGTCCTCCACCAGTAGAACCATTTCTTTCCCGCGATTATTCATCTTGCCCCCATTCGACATGGTGAAGTAACTGGCGGCTACACTCGCCGCCAAGCACTCCGCTCAAACCCTTCCCCCACGGACAGGGATCATAAATCGCCCATCAGAAGCTTCCAGAACTCTTTGAATAACCGGCGGGCTCCGAGGCAAGGCCACCACCCCCGCCGGCTGAAGTCAGGCTGCCGGCGATAACTGCCCCGCCGCAAGACACTTGCCTAAACAAGCCAACGGCCGGGCAAAGGGATCAATTGCCTTGCTCAAATCGTCGAGCGCCCTGTTAGCCGCAGAGGTCGGCCCAACCAACGTGGGGTCAGCATTTAAAGCAAAGAAAAAAACAATGATCTTTATATCGGCTCGTGGGCAGGCGAGGTTTAACACCCAAGGGCTGGCGTGGCCCATGTCCTGAGGCACATGGGCGATTGATCGCTTTGCAAGGATAACTGGTTATGAGGGAAAAGGGCAAGGGCGCGCTTGGCAGGCCTATTGCCCCGGCGGCGCAACCACGCCATGGGGCAGCCCCCGCCCCGGCCTTTCACAAGCGGCGGCCGCAGCCCGGGCAAAAACTAAAATCGTCTCCCAGCGGCCTGCCGCAGTTGGGGCAGTTGGGCGGACGGCCGCCCGCCCGCCCTTGGCTCCCGGCCGGAGCGCCGGGGCCGCAGGGACGGCCGCAGCGCGAGCATTCCCAAAATTCCTGGCCGCGCTTCACCGGAAACAGGGGAAGAAAAAAGAGGCTCAGGTAATGATCCAGGCGGAAGCGCCGGCAAGTGGCCAGGCCGCAGGACGGGCACAGGCGGGGGGCGCTATCCAACTGCGTTTTTTTAGGCTGGATGCCGCCGATGAAAATGAAGGCCGCACCTCACTTTCACGAGGCGGCCAGCTGCAGGGCTTGGCTCAAGTCCAGGGTGCCTTCGTAAATGGCGCGGCCGGTGATGGCCCCGGCCAGGCCCAGGGGCTCCAGTTCCTTGAGCTTGCGCAGATCCTCCAGGTCGTGCACGCCGCCAGCGGCTATCACCGGGCGGGAGACCGCCTGGCATAGCTTGCGGGTGGATTCCAGGTTGGGGCCGGTGTGCATGCCGTCGCGGGCGATATCCGTGAAGATGACGGCGGCCACCGCCGGGTCCTCGAAACGGGCGGCCAGGTCCAGGAAATGGAGCCGGCTGGTCTCGGTCCAGCCGGCCACCGCCACCATGCCGTCCTTGGCGTCGATGCCGATCACCACCCGTCGGGGATGGCGGCGGGCGGCCGCCAGGGCGGCCTCCGGGTCCTTGGCGGCCAGGGTTCCCAGGATGACGCGGTCCACGCCCAGGTCCAGGGCCCGTTCCAGCCCGGCCAAATCGCGCACGCCGCCGCCCAACTGCACGGGTATGCTCAAGGCCCCGCAGATGGCGCAGATCACCTGGGCGTTAGCGGGACGGCCCCCCACCGCGCCGTCCAAATCCACCACGTGCAGGCGCCCCGCGCCCAGGGATTCCCAGCGGCGGGCCATGGCCACCGGGTCGTCGCTGAATATGGTCTCGTCGTCCATGCGGCCCTGGCGCAAACGCACGCAGCGGCCGCCTTTCAAATCCACGGCGGGGATCACCTCCAAAGCGGCTAGCCCTCCTTCTTGGCCGGCTTCAGCCACGGGAAGCGCAGCATGAGTTGATCCAAGCCAACCCGGGCCAGTTCCTGGGCGGTGAGCCAGCGCAGGCCGGTCTTCATGTATTGGCCGATGTTGAACAGGTTCTCGCTCAGGGATTGCTGGGTCTCGTCAAAAGAGTTCTTCCAGATCACCTGGGCGTCGGAAACCCTGAGCATGGCCAAGTCGAAGGCCACCGAGGCGGGTTTTTCGGCCGAGGCCGCACCGCCCACCAGCTGGCGGAACCTATAGACATGGCCCACCAGCACCGCGTCCACGCCCAGCTTGCGGCCGGTCTCGGCCACGGCCTGGGCCAGGTCCTGGCCCATTTGCTGGCGGCGATGGCGCTGGAACACCGGCCCGACCTGATAGGGAGGCACCACCTCGAACTTGGCCCGCCGCGAGAGGATGTCCATCAGCTTGTCATTCAATACCGCCTCGGCCTCGGAGCCAAGCTGCTCATCCACGCCGCAGGCGAACACCGCGCCCGTCAAGGGCGAGCAGGCGGTGGAGGCTCCCTTGGCCTCGGGCGGCACGGTGCGGTAGGGCAGCACCGCCACCTTCTGGGGGCTCCAGGCCGGGGGCCTTTCTCGCTCCGGGGTGGTTTGGCAAGCCGCGGCCAGGGAGAGCGCCACGGCCAGGAAAGCCGCCCAAGCCAACACACGGATTTTCACGCGACTCATAACACCCCCTTGGTGGAGGCCACGCCCGCCGGTCCGCTGATGGCGGTGGCTTGGTCCAGGGCGCGTCCCAGGGCCTTGAAAGCGGCCTCCAATAAATGATGATCGTTATCGCCGTAAAGAAGTCCCACGTGCAGGGTCAGGCCGGCGTTCAGGGCCAGGGCCCGCCAGAATTCCTCGGCCAACTGCCCGTCGAAGCCCCCCACCGCGCCGGGCCTTCGCGGACCGGTCACCACCAGGATGGGCCGGTTGGATAGATCAACCACCACCCTGGCCAGGGATTCGTCCATGGGCACGTAAGCGCTGCCGTAACGGTTCACGCCCTTGCGGTCGCCCAGGCATTGATCCAGGGCCCGCCCCAGCACGATGCCCACGTCTTCCACGGTGTGGTGGGCGTCCACGTGCAGATCGCCCTTGGCCTCCAGGGTGAGGTCGAAACCACCGTGAAAGGCCACGTGGGTGAGCATGTGGTCGAAAAACCCCACGCCCGTGTCGATCCTGATCTGGCGCTGTCCGTCCAGCTCCAGGCTCAGGCGCACCTCGGTCTCCTTGGTCCTGCGCTCGATGGTGGCCTGACGGCCCATGCCAAACCCCCGTTCTTGGGTAAGCAATAGTCGCCGGGGCCTTGCAAGGCCCCTTGTTGGGGGATGCTAGCACGAGCCGCCCGCCATGTCGAGTCCGGGAGGGTTTGGCTCCCGGCCCAGGGCCCCGAAGCTGAGCAAAAGCCGCCGGCCATAAGGCCTGGCGACGGTTGACTTAAGCCATCCCGGCCGGTATATTCCGATGCGGGTCCGGACGGCTTATGCCGCGGAAGCGCGGGGGGGGAAGTAAAGGGGCTGTAGCTCAGTTGGGAGAGCGCCACGTTCGCAACGTGGAAGTCGAGGGTTCGAATCCCTTCAGCTCCACCAAATATTAAAAAGGACCGGGGCGAAAGCGGCCCTGGTCTTTTTTTTGTGCCCTAAAACGCCCCGATTCTATTCCCCGCCCATGCCTTGCATCAGCGCCAGGACGTTATGGCCCAAGATGGCGTGGTTGTAGCCGCCTTCCAGGATGGCGCAGCAGCCGCCCCGATTCCGCTGGGCCGTCTGGCAAGCCAACTGGCCGATGCGGCGGTAATCCTCAGCCAGCAGCAGGTTGCCCCAATCATCCTTGGCCATGTCGAAGCCGGCGGAGATGGCTATCAACCCGGCCTGGCAGCCCTCCAAGACCCGGGCCACCTCCTCCAGATAGGGCTCGCGGGCGCGGGCCTCCACGTTGTAGACCTCCACCCAGCCGCGCCCCTCCAGGATGTTCACCGTGCCGTCGCCGTAGTGCAGGTCTATATCCAGTACCAACGCGCTTTTCAGCAGTCCCCGGCGCTTCAACTCCAGGAGCGCCACGGCCATGTTATTGAAATAGCAATAGCCCCAGGCCGAGCCCCGCGAGGCGTGATGGCCGGGCGGCCGGATGAGGCCCAGGGCCGGCTCGCCGAGACCCAATTCCGCGGCCAGGAGAGCGCCGCCCGCGGCCAGGGAGGCAATCTCGTATAGGCCCCGGCTGCGCACCCAGGCTACGTGATCCGGATCGTGGGCCGCGGCGATGGCCTCCGGCGGCGCGGGTTGGGGGGCGACCAGCTCGGCCCGCGGCGAGATGACCTCCAAGATGGCCGCCATGCGGCCGGCGGCCGCCGCCGGGTCGCTGGCGTAGACCGCGTGGAAGTCGTCATGGAACACAACCTTCATGATTCAGCGCTCCGCTGTTATTTGGCGTCAGCCGTTCCGGCCGGGAAAGAGCAAGCCTTTGCCAGCCATGCTATCATAGACGGCCGTTGCTCTGTCCACGGGAGGAAGCATCATGCGACAAGAAACCGGCGCTCCCGCCCTTTCCATCGTGCTGGGCGATTGGCCGCCCGAGCAGGCCGGCCTGAAAAAGGCTTTTCTCTATTTGCGCGACTGCGCCCTGGCCCAGGCCGGCGCCGTGGAGAGCCTGGTCAGCCGGCCGGGGGTCAGTCACTCCCTGCGCTTCGATCTGGCCCCCCGTCCCCAGGGCCGTAAACGGCAGGTGTTCTTCCTGGTGGACGTGGTCGTCGCCGGCGAGTTTTTTCTTTCGGTTTGTTTTTACGAGGATGAAATCCAGGACCACCAGGAGTTGGGCAACGCCATCCCCCAGGGCCTGTTCGAGGAAACCGGCTATTGCTTTGACGTGGACGACGACAACTGCGGCGACGCCGAGATCATGGCCTATCTGCGGGAGCGCATCGCCGAGGCCCATGCCAGGGCCAGCCGTTAGCCGCTTCAGCGCCGGCCGCCCCCGACGGCCCCCCGGCCCCCTTAGCCCGTCTAACGCCCGGCTTTTCTGCGGGAAAACCGGCTGATAATGAACATGGCCGCGATCATCAAGAGGGGCAGCCACCACCATTGCGCGGGATTGGCCCTCTGCCACACCACGGCCAGGCGCATGGCCCAGCGCGGCGGGTTGACGCCGTACCATTCCTTGACCACCTGGGCGGTCTGATCCTGGGTGAGGACCAGTTTGGTCCAATACACGGGCACCAGGTCCTGGTCCACCCCGCGGTCGGTGATCATGAGAACCAGAACCAGGGAGATGAGGCTGGCCGCCGCCAGCATCAGGAAAGCCCGCCACAGTCCGGCCATGTCCTCCTCCGCCCCTCCCTGCTGCTAGCCGTTGGCGGCCCAGGCCTTTAGCGAACTTTTCAGGTCCGCGGCGGCCTCGTCGTCCAGGCGCCGGGCCAAAAAGGCGGCGAAAAGCCCCTCCACCGCCTGCACGGCATTGCCGATCAAGGCCACCCGCTCCAGGACCAGGCCGTCGGCGGCGCTGGGCCCCTCGGGCGCTTGGCCGCCGGG
This sequence comes from Desulfocarbo indianensis, assembly GCA_001184205.1. Lineage (GTDB taxonomy): Bacteria > Desulfobacterota > Desulfarculia > Desulfarculales > Desulfarculaceae > Desulfocarbo > Desulfocarbo indianensis. The sequence goes on along the minus strand of LBMP01000008.1, from coordinate 24,206 downwards.
CGGCTCCGGGCGCAAGGGGTCCTCGGCCGGGGCCACGGGCGGCAGTTTGAGCGAAGAGAGACCCAGTTCCGCCGCCGAGAGGTTCAGCCAATACTCCTCGCCGTCCATCTCCAGGCCCAGGCGCAGCGCCTCCACCAGCTTGCCGCGCCGCAGGCCCTCGCGCGCCTCGGCCAGGGAGGTCTCCTGGCCGCGCACCGTGATCCTGGCGCCCTCGGCGCCCTGGGCCGGCCCCAAGACCAGGTTGTCGCCCAAGGTCAAACGCACCGTCTTGCCGTCGGGCAAGGCCGGCGCTTCCTCCTCCTCGGAGAGATACCAAAGCCAGGTGAGGAACTCCTGCCCCAGAAACGCCTTTTGGTTGATCAGCTCCAGCAGGTCCATGAATCAGGCCTCCTCTTGGCGCAGGCTCCAGGGGCTGGCCTCGTCCAGGGCCCGCTTGGCCGTCAGGCTGCCCGCGGCTTCCTGGGCCAGGTGCCAGGGGATGATGGGCATGAGCTCCAGCTCGAAGGTCCGCTTGAAAATATCTTCGGCCAGCTCGCGCACCGCATGGGCCGCGGCGCTCAGCCAAACCTCGCCGCTGTTGGTGTCCCAGACCAGCTCGTAGAACTTGGTGGCCGGCGGTATGCGGGAGAGCAGGTCCAGGCGGGCCTTTTCCTTCAGTTCCTCGCGTTCCATGCGCGATAGCTTGCGGCCCTCGCCGGCGGCGTAGGCCTTTTTCAATTCCAGGCGGTGGTATTTCTTCAGCATGGCCCCGCCCACCTGGCGCTTGTCCACCCTGAGGCCCAGGGCCACGTAGGGGTCCAGGGCGTAGGCCGCGTAGGCGAATCCGGTATCCATGAAATCATGAATCGAAACCCACCCCACGGAAAGCTCCTCGGAGTTGTTTTCGATGTCGCGGAAAGCGAACTGTCTGATGCGGCGGTCCAGGAAGTCCTTGAAGCCGTCCGGCAAGTCCCCCTTGACCCGGTAGCGGCTCAAGGTGGCGTTTCCTTTGATAATCCCCATGGGGCCTCCCTCGGATGGCGGCCGGGACTGCCCGGCCGGGTATCGGCCGCCACCATACCCCAGGCCATGGCGGCGCGCAAGTCAGACGCCGCTCAGCCGCGTTTCGGCGAAATGCAGACTGGGCGCGCGCACCGAGGCAAAGGGATAGGGGTCGTTGCCCACCGCCAGCAGGGAGCGCCACAGATCAAGGGCGTTGCCCGCCAGGTTCATGCCCTCCACCGCGTGGGCCGCCTCGCCGTCCTCCATCCAGAGCCCCTTGACCCCCAGGGAAAAGTCGCCGGTGGTGGAATTGAAATTGCCGCCCAAAAATCCGGTCACCGCCAAACCCCGCTTAAGGCCCGCGATCATACGCGCGAAGTCCTGGCCGCCGCTGGGCTCCAGGACCACGTTGCTCACCGAGCCCGCACCCGGCTTAAGGCCCAGCTTGCGGGCGTAATAGGTGTTCAGGTAGTAGTCCTGTAGCATCCCGTTTTCAATCAGGGCGCGGGGCCTGGACACGGCTCCTTCCGCGTCGAACCAGCGGGAGCCCATGCCGCCCTTGATGAACGGCTCGTCCCGCAGGGTCAATAGCGGCGAGGCTATATCATCGCCCAGGCGGCCGGCCAAATAAGAGCGCTGGTTGTGCACGGTCTGGCCGGACAGGGCCGAGAGCAAATGCCCCACCAACTGGCGCGCGGCCTGGTTTTCCACCACCAGGGGAAACTTGCCGCTGGGCCCCGGCTTGGCGCCCAGCTCGCCCAGGCCCCGCCGCACCGCTTCGGCGGCCAGGAAGCTGAGCCGCGCCTCCTCCTGAAACGGCGCCAGTTGGCGGCCGCCTTCCCACCACCAGCCGGTGCGCCGCTTGCCGTCCTGGCGGGGGTCCAGAAACACCACGGAGCAGCCGGCAAAGCCGCCGGTCTCCAACAGCTCGCCGCTGAAACCCGCGCTGTCCGCCAGATAGCCCCAGGCGGTTTCGCCGTAGGCCCCGCCGGCCACGCTCACCACCGGCGGCCCGGCCTTTTGCGCGGCCTGGCTGGCTTCGGCCTCCATATGCGAGGCCAGGGAGGCCCATTGCTCGGCCGTGGCCCGGCTCAGCTCGGGATCGAACAGATCCAATTCCGGCGGGGGCCCCGTGGGATAGCGGGCCGGGTCGGGCAGGCCGCGCTGGGGGTCGGGCTCCAGGGCCATGGTCAAGGCGGCGGCCCCGCTCACGAAATCCTTTAGGGCCTGGGGCCGCAGATCGCTGGTGACGTGCACCGCGTAGCGCCCCTTTAAAAACAGGCGCAAAGAGAGCCCCTGGCGGGTGGAGGCGCTGGCCTTGTCCGGCGCGCCGTCGCGCAGGGCCACGTCCACGAAACGCGAGTGCGACGCCTTCACCGCCGCCGCCTCCGCCCCGGCCCCCTTGGCCAAGTCCAGCACCTGGCCGGCGATCTTTTTCAGCTCTTGGTACATGGGCTCCCGCAAACCACGCCCCGACCGGCGTGCCGTTAAAACAGGTTCAGCTCCATCACCCAGGTCAGGGCGTCCACATAGGCCTCCATCACCCGCGCCTCGTCCAGGCCCAGGCCCTGGGCCAACTCCGCCAGGTCCTGCCACTGGCCCTTTTCATGGGCCATGACCAGGCCCAGCAGGTGGCCCAGGTCGTTATCGCCGTCAAGCAAGGCCCGGCCCACCAGGCCGGTCAGGGCCAACTCGCTGACAATCTCCTCCATGGGTCGGCCCAATACCGTGTCCAGGAGCGAGAGCAGCCCGGTCAGGAAGGCCTGGGGCGCCGAATCGGCCTGGCCGCAGGCCCGCGCCAGGGTCTCGCCGAACTTGGCGCGCACCGCCGAGCAGACGATCACCTCCGAGGGCTGGTCCTGGCCCATCTCGGTGAGGGCCAAAAGCGAGGCCCAGCGCTTGAGCTCGTCATGGCCCAAGAGAGTGAGGGCGTGCTTGATGTCGCGCACCTCGCTGCGGAAACCAAAGGCGGCCGAGTTGACCAGGCGCAGCAGCCGGTAGCACAGCGGCGCGTCGGTGGCGATCATATCCCGCACCGCGCCCAGGTCCAGCTCCGGCCGGTTGATCTCGGCCATCAGCTTCAGGTAATGAAACTTGACGCCGGGCACTTCCCGCCGTGTGACAATGACCGGCTTCTGAAAGAAATAGCCCTGGAAATACACATAGCCCATTTCCAGGCCCATCTGGAATTGCTCGCGGCTTTCCACCTTTTCGGCCAGGAGCTTCTTGCCCTGGGGCAGGAACTGCCGGGCGAAAAGGGCGGCCTCCTCCGGTGGCGAGAGCAGGAAATCCACCTTGATGATATCGGCCAGGCTGATCAGTTCCTCGTAACCCGGCTGCTGTACGAAATCGTCCAAGGCCAAGACGTAGCCCTTTTGCTTCAGCCTGCGGCAGGCCTCGACCACCTCGTCGTCGGGCTCCACCGATTCCAGAACCTCCACCACCACCCGCTCCCTGGGCAGCATTTCCGCGTAGCCCCCCAAAAGCAGCTTGCGGGTGAAATTTATGAAGCCGCGGGTGCCGCCGGTCAGTTCGGCGAGATTAAAAAGCGAGAAGCTGTCCGAGGCCACTCTGGCGCTGGCCAGGTCGCCGTCGGCGAAATTATAATAATTCTCCAGGTTGGAGCGGAACAAAAGCTCGTAAGCGTGTACGCGCATTTTGGCGTCCAGAATCGCTTGCCTGGCGATCAGATGTTCCATGCTTAGCTCCGGGTGCCGCCCACGTTGACGCCTTGCACCAGGGTGGTGGGCAGCCCCTGGCTAACCGGCACGGTTTGCCCCAGCTTGCCGCACATGAACCCCGCCTCGGCCAGGGCCAGGTCGTCGGCCACCATGCTTATGCGCTTGAGCACCTCGGGCCCGTTGCCGCGCAGGTTGACGTCTTTTATGGGATGGGTGAGTTTGCCGTCTTCTATGGCCCAGCCGCTTTTCACGTAAAAGCTGAAATCGCCCGCGCCGATGTTCACCTGGCCGTTGCTGAGCTGCTCGGCGTAGATGCCCTGCTTCACCGCGGCCAGCACCTCGCCGGGATGATAGGGCCCCGGCTCCATGAAGGTGGCCCGCATGCGGGGCATGGGCGGGTGCTCGTAGCTCTGCCGCCGGCCCGAGCCGGTGGGAACCGCGCCGTACCAGGCCGCGCTGATGCGGTCGTGCAGGTATCCCTTGAGCACGCCCTTTTCCACCAGCACGGTGCGCTGGCTGTCGGCCCCCTCGTCGTCGAAATTCAGCGCGCCGTGGGAAAAGGCGATGGTGCCGTCATCCACCACGGTGACCTGGGGGTCGGCCACCCTTTGCCCCAGGCGGTCGGCGTAATTGGAAATCCCCCGGCGGTTGAAATCCGCCTCCAGGCCGTGGCCTATGGCCTCGTGCAGCAAAATGCCGGCCGAACCGGGGGCCAGGACCACCGGAGTTTCGCCGGCCCGCACCGGACGCGCCTCGAAAAGCCGCACGGTGCGCTCCACCGCCTCCCGGGCCAGGCGGTCCAGGAGGCCGTCGTCGAAAAACTCCAGGCCGGCCCTGGCGGTGATGTCCATGTGGTTGGCTTCGCGCTTGCCGTTCATCTGGGCCACGCAACTGGCCGCCAGGCTGGCCCGGGGCCGCCAGTCCTCGCGCTTCACGCCGTCGCTGTTGGCCAAAAGTATGCGCGAGGCGGAATCGTGGAATTGCAGCACGGTCTTGGTCAGGCGCTCGTCAGCCTGGCGCAGGCGGCGGCCCAGACCGCGCAGCAGGGCCAGGCGGCGCTCCGCCGCCACCTGGTCCCAAGGCTCCCGGCAGGAATAAAGGTCCCGGCCGGGCTTCAGGCTGGGCGGCCTCACCTCCGGGCCCGGCCCCGGCGGCGCCGGCCCCCCGGCCGCGGCCAGGGAAGCGGCGGTGCGCGCCGCCTCCAGCATGGCGGGCAGGTCCAGCACCTGACTGAATGCATAGCCGCTCTGCTGGCCCTTGAGCACCCGCACCCCCACCCCCAGGCGCACGGCGGTGTAGGCCCGGTTCACTTCGCCGTCTTCCATGACGATCCAATTGCCCTTGATCTCCTGAAAAAACAGGTCGCAATAATCCCCGCCCCTCCCCAGGGACTCGGAGATCAACTTGGCGAGCACGCGATCGTCTATGCCAAAAGCGTCTTGGAAAAAACCGGTTCCCGGATGTTGCGTCTGGCGGGCTGGCATGTTGTCTTCCTTGTACTAACAAGCGTTCCCACATTTTGCCCGGCCGGGGCCGCGCCTGGCAAGCATTGTGTGACGCGGACGCTTTTAGCCCACCGTTTGCAACTTGGCCCACCGTTTGCAACAAGACTGGCGGAATCACTGGTGCGACGCTTTTCTAAAAAGGAGCCGCCATGCAGGAAATAACATCCAACCTGAACCAACTGCGCCGCCTGGCCAAGAGCCTGACCACCCCCGCCGATTACCGGACCGGCGCGGAAGGCGGCAGCTTCGATAGCCTCCTGAAGGCGGCCCTGCAGCAGCCCGACAAAGGTCTCGTCTACCAAGTAGCTGATTTGATGTTACTAAATAGCTCAAGCCGCCTAGGAAGCGTGGAATCGCCCTCCCAGGCCACGCCCCAGTTTTCCTCCTCCCGCCCCTGGCGGGCCGGGCTTTCCCTGTCGGCTGACCTGACCGGGCTCCAGCCGCTCAACCAGGCCAGCGCCAGCCTGGCGGCCCTCGGGACGGCCGCGGCCAGCGCCAGCCAACCGGCAAAAATCGCCTCTTCCAGCTCCGCGCGGGGACAGGAGTTTGACGCCCTCATCCAGCAAGCCGCCCAGCGTCACGGCGTGGACCCCAACCTGGTGCGCGCCGTGGTCACCGCGGAAAGCGATTACGATTCCCAGACCGTCTCCCATGCCGGAGCCATGGGCCTGATGCAGCTCATGCCGGAAACCGCCAAGGATTTGGGGGTGGGCGATCCCTTCGACCCGGCCCAGAACATAGAGGGCGGCACCCGCTATCTGGCCATGATGCTGGAACGTTTCGACGGCGATGAAAGCATGGCCCTGGCCGCCTACAATTGGGGGCCGGGCAACCTGGAGCGCAGCACCGGCCAATTGCCCGCCGAGACCCGCACCTACCTGGAACGCGTGGCCCGCTATAAAAGCCAATACGCCAAGGGCCTCGACGCCAGGGCCTGAAAACCTCGTTTTCCCGCCCCTTCCCCTCCCCCGCACTTGACTGGGGGCGTCTCACGTTGGAGAATTGTCTAATTTATTTTTCATTTCACCGCCGATGCGGTCTCAAGAGCGTATCGCAACCCAGGGAGTTCAGCATGAACGACGCCCCAAAGGTTGATTCCACTAAATATGTATGGGTGATTACCGAGCAGCAACCAGGCCAGGATGAAACCTTCGTGGGGCTCAGCACCCCTGAAGGCGCGCCTTTTCTGCCCGTCTGCGACACCAAGGAAGATGCCCTCATGCTTTTGGGCCGCCTGCCCAAAGGCGAAGGCAAGCGCCAAGCCGAGGCCATCCACCGGGAAGGCCTTCTGGAAGAGGCCCGCAAGGACGGTTTCGCCGTTTATTTGGTGGACCCGGAAGGCATACTAAGGGAACGCCTGGATTCGCCGGAACACTAAACGCCCGCCCAGGTTCGTGAGCGAGTTCCAACGCTGGCTGGGCGGGTTCATCCGCCCAGCCCCTTGCTTCAGACGTTTTCAGCCTGGCTGGAATCAGCCGGCGGTTCCAAGCCCGCGTCGGGCAGCTTCAAATCCGGATAGAGAATGGCGAAACACTCGGGGCAGATGCCGTGGGTGAATTTCAGGCTGGTGTGGCGGCGCAGGTAATCGTCCACCATGTGCCAATAGCCGTCATCTTCCCTGACTTTTTTGCAGCGGGCGCAGATGGGGATGATCCTGCGCAGCTCGTGCACCTCGTCGATGGCCTGGCGCAGTTCCTGGTTGCTCTGCAGCAGGCTCAGGTTGGCTTTCTTCAAGGCATGCTGTTTGCGCAGCGCCAAAAAAATCAGATACAGCAGAAAAAACAGCCCCACCATCAGGAACTCGTCCAGTTCCCGCTCCTCGTGCTCCCTGGAAAACTCCACGAATTTTTCCAGCAGGTCATACTTGGACGAAAGCAGGTAAACCGCGATCGCCAGACTGATCACGATTATCGCCTCCCAGGCGGCGGGGCCGAGGCGCAAGGGTTGGACGGCCTTGGGCAGGAATTCTGAAGAGGCGGTGGCTTTGCTTGGCATTTCCGTAGCCGCTTGAATATGCTGGTGTCTGGCACGGGGCAGGCTAACGGGTTATTGCCATGGGTCAGAGGATGCCTTCGGATATTTATTACCAGTTTACAATGGAATTTAAAAAAATGCGATGGTTTGCCCAGGGAAAAAGCGAACTTTCCCGCCGGCTCAGGACGGGCGGCGCCGTAATATTCCTCTCAGTTCGCGCAATTCCGGCAATCGCATGGCCCAGGCCGCCAGCAGGAACACCACGGCTCCCACCGCCACGCCGGCCAGGGGTCGGGCCACGCGCTTTAATAGGCCGCCCGCCTCCCCCCAATCCGGGCCATAGGCCGCCGCCGCCACCGCCGCCGCCATGATGAGGGAGGCCAGGCCCGCCTTGGCCATGGACTTGACCAGCGCCCGCCCGCCCAGGGGCCCCAGCCGCCGCCGCAAGAGCCACAAGAGGATGCCCAGATTGGCCGCCCCGGAGATGGAGGTGGCCAGAGCCAGGCCCACGTGCTGCAAAGGCCCCATGAGCGCCAGGCTGGCCGCCAGGTTTATCGCCAGGGTTATAAGGCCCACCTTCACCGGGGTGCGGGTGTCCTTCAGGGCGTAAAAGGCCGGCAGCACCGAGCGCAGGGCGGCGAAGGCCCACAAGCCCGCGGCGTAGCCCCACAGGGCCCCGGCCGTGGCAACCGCCTCGGCAGCGCCGAACTGGCCCCGGGCGAACAAAAGCAGCACCAGGGGCTTGGCCAGCACGATCAGCCCCGCCATGGCCGGCAGGTTGATGAACATGGTGAGCCTGAGCCCGAAGCCCATGGTGTCTATGAGCGCGGCGTGGTCCTGGTCCGCGGCCTGGCGGGAGAGGCTGGGCAAGATGGCGGTGGAAACCGCGATGGCGAAGATGCCCAGGGGAAACTCGATGAGGCGGTCGGCGTAGTAAAGATAGCTCACGCTGCCGCTGGGCAGGAGCGAAGCCAGCACCGTGTTGATGAACACCGTGAGCTGGTACACCGCCGCGCCGAAAGCCGCCGGCGCGGCCAGCTTGGCCACCCGGCGCAGGGCGGGGTTGGCCAAATCCCAGGCGGGTTTGAGGCTGAGGCCCTTGGCCCTGAGGTAGGGCAGCTGCATCAGGAGCTGGCCCAGGCCGCCCAGGATCACGCCCACCGCCAGGCTCAGCACCGGCGGGTCCATGCGGGGGGCCAGGACCGCGGCGCTGGCGATGAGGCAGAGGTTGAGCACCACCGGCGAGGCGGCCGGGGCGAAAAAATGTCCCATGGAGTTCAAAACCCCGGCGGCCAGGGCGGTGAGGCTCACGAAGAAAATATAGGGCAGGCACCAGCGGGTCAGGGTCACGGCCAGGCCATAGGATTCCCCTTCCGGCGCGAAGCCGGGGGCCATCGCCCGCACCACCTCCGGCGCGAAAACCGCGCCCAACAGGCACACCGCCAAAAGAATCGCCGCCAAAAGGCCGTAGGTGCTCCTGGCCAGGAGAAAGGCCTCCTCCTTGCCTTTTTGCTTTAAAACCTCGGTATATACCGGGATGAACGAAATGGTGAGCGCGCCCTCGGCAAAGAGCCGGCGCAAAAGATTGGGTATGCGGAAGGCCACGAAAAAGGCGTCCGCGGCCGGGCCGGCCCCGAAAAAATAGGCTATGACCAGGTCGCGGATGAAGCCGCCCACCCGCGAGGCCAGGGTCGCCGCGCCCACCACCCCGGCGGCGCGGGTAACCTTTTGCTTTTCCTCGGCTCCGCTCATGCGAAAACCCACTTGACAGACCGCGATTCACCGGTTAAATACAATGACTTGCTATCCAAGCCGGGTCCGGGGGACCCCTTGAGCAAAAAAATACGAAACGGGCCGTTGGGTTGCCAAGCGCCGCTGGTCGGCCATGGAGAGCGATCAGGCCGCCACGCGGGCACAGCCGTCACGGACGGGGCCCGGTATAACGTCAGCCACGCGGGCACGGCCATCATCGTTAGCGCCCGGTAGAACGTCAATATCAGGAGGATCACAAGTTGGCCAACCATGCTTCCGCCCTGAAAAGGGCCAGGCAAAATGAAAAGCGCCGGATGCGCAACAAATCCTACCGCACCAGGGTTCGCGGGGCCATCAAGTCCGTGCGCCAGGCCCTCGAGGCCAAAGACCAGGAAGCCGCCCGCGCCGCGCTGTCGGCGGCCGAGCCCATCATCGACAGGGCGGCCAGCAAGGGCGTTTTGCCCAAGCGCGCCGCTTCGCGCAAGATTTCCAGGCTGGCCAAGCAGGTCCACGCCCTTTAAGCCTTTGGGCCGGGCTCCCGCCAGGGAAGCCCGCCCGAACAGCTCACCCCCCGCCCGGCCTCGCATCGCGGCTGGCGGGGGATTTGTATTGCCCTGTCGCCTACAGCGCGCATAGGTCCATGATGAGGCGCTCCATTATCACCCGGTCCGCGCCGGGCGATGATTTGAGCGCCACGTCTGCCTTCAGGATGTCTTCCAGGCGGTCGGAAAGCCGGCCGGCGCTTTCCTGGCTGGCCCGCTGGGTGAGGGTCTTGGTGGCCGAGGGCGGCGTGCGCAGGGTTCTCTGCACCTCGCCCGGCCCGCCGCCGGCGTCCAAGACGGTCCGGGCCTCCAAAAGCTGGCGGAACAGCCGGGTCACCATGGCCAGCACCTTCACCGCCGGCTCGCCCAGGGAATCCAGCTGGTCATAGGCGGTGAGCGCCCGGGCCAGTTCGCCCGCGGCCAGGGCGTCGGTGAAATCGAAGATGCCGTAGAGCCGCCCCCGCCCCATCACCTGGCGCACGTCCTCCTGGCCGATGCTGGGCTTCTTGCCCACGTAGAGCGAGAGCTTTTCCAGCTCCGAATCCAGGGCGCCCAAGCCCAGGCCGGCCAGCTCGGCCAGATGGGCCGCGGCCGGTCCCTCCAGCTTCTTGCCCCTGGCCTGGGCCCGCTGCCCCAGCCAGGGCGCCAATTCCCGGGGATACATGCGCTTGAAGACGTGCACCTTGCCCGCCTTGCTCAAGGCCTTGGCGAAGCGGGTGGTCATGTTCAGCTTGGCCCCGGCGAACACCAGGCAGGCCGAGGGCGCGGGGTCGTCCAGATAAGGGGTGAACTCGTTGAGCTGGGCGGTTTTGTAGAAGTCCGTCTCCTGGATGATGACCAGGCGGCGCGCGCCTAAAAAAGGCAGGGTGCGGGCGCTTTCCAGCACCCGGCCCGGCAGGGTGTCGGAGGCATGGAAGCGCTCCACGTTCAGGGAGGGGTTCTGGCTGAAGGCCGGCGCGGTCATGAAGACCTCCAGCGCCTGGTTCAGCAGAAAGTCCTCCTCCCCGAACACGCCGTAGAGCGGGCCCAGCTTGTCCCCCGCCAATTCCGGCCAGGGCAGGCCGGCCAGGTCGGCGGGTTTTTTATCTGCCGGCCCGGAGGCCATGGGCCCCCTCCCCGCCTAGAAGTTCTCGAACACCGAGTCGTGCAGGGTCTGGGCCATGGACTTGGCCAGCTCGGCCACGGCCACCATTTTGTTGGACTCGTTGGTCTGGGGGCTGGAGCCCACCGTGTAGGTGCGCTGCTGCTTAAGCTCGTGGCGCTGCCACAAGATCTTGCCGTCCTTGGTGCGGGTGAGCACCGCCTTGACGGCGATGGTGATGCGCCGCCTTTGCGAGGTCTCCTGGGCGGTGAAGGCCACGTCCTCCACGTCGGCCCTGGTGATGGTGCCCCTCAGCACCGCGTCGGCCTGGTTCTCGCCCACCACCCGCAGAATCTGGCTGCGGGTGAACTGGAAGATGGTCTGGTCGGTGAAGGTGCTCTCTATGCGGGTCTCGCCGGTGTTGTTCTTGAACACCGGCACCGCGATGGTGCGCACGTCGGAAGGCAGATTGTTGGTCTTGCCCCGGAAGTTGTAGCCGCAACCCAAAAGCCCGGCCGCCAGCACGCTAATCAGGCATACCAGGATCAGGAATTTTTTCACCGCCGCCTCCCTTGCCATGTATAAAATATTTCAGGCGGGCCCCTGGGGGAGCGCCCGCTAATCTACACCACTATGTTGACCAGCTTGCCCTGGACCAGGATCACCTTCTTGACCGGCTTGCCCTCGAGAAAGCTCTGCACCTTGGGGTCGGCCAGGGCCGCGTCCTTCATCGCCTGGTCCCCGGCCTCGGCCGGCAGGGTCAGCTCGGCGCGCTTCTTGCCGTTGACCTGCACCACCACCAGCTTTTCGGCCTTAACCAAGGCCTTGTCATCATAAACCGGCCAGGGCCGGTCGATCAAGAAGCCCTCTCCGCCCAGGCGCTCCCACAACTCGTCGGCGATGTGGGGGGCCATGGGGCTGATGAGGGTCACCGCCGCCTCCACCGCCTCGCGCAGGGCCGCGGCGCGGCCTTCCGCGCCGGCCAGGGCCTCATCCTGCTCCACCAGGCTGATCTGGTTCACCAGCTCCATCACCGCCGCGATGGCCGTGTTGAACTGGTAGCGCTCGGCAATGTCCTCGCTCACCTTCTTGATGGTCTCGTGGGTCTTGGCGTGCAGGTCCTTCAAGGGGCCTTCGGCCAGGCCGTTGGCGGGCAAGGCCTCGCCCGCGGCGGATTGCCCGGCCACCAGGGTGGCCACCCGCCACAGGCGTTGCAGGAAGCGGCTGGCCCCTTCCACGCCCTGCTCGGACCAATCCAGGTCGCGCTCCGGCGGCGCGGCGAAAAGCATGAACACCCGCACCGTGTCGGCCCCGTAGCGCTTGACCATCTCGTCGGGGTCCACCACGTTGCCCTTGGACTTGGACATCTTGGAGCCGTCCTTGATGACCATACCCTGGGTGAGCAGCTTGGTGAAGGGCTCGTCCACCTTGAGGTAGCCCAGGTCGCGCAGCACCTTGGTGAAGAAGCGCGAATACAAAAGATGCAGCACCGCGTGCTCGATGCCGCCGATGTACTGGTCCACCGGCATCCAGTAGCCCGAGCGCTCCGGGTCCAGGGGGCCGTCGCCGTAATCCGGGCAGGAATAGCGCGCGAAATACCAGGACGACTCCACGAAGGTGTCCATGGTATCCGCCTCGCGCCGGCCCTGGCCGCCGCAGGAGGGGCAGGCCACCTTGAGCCAATCTTCCAGATGGGGCAAGGGCGAACCGCCGGTGGGCGGCAACTGGGCGTCCAGGGGCAGCACCACGGGCAGATCGTCCATGGGCACCGGCACCAGGCCGCATTTATCGCAATGGATCATGGGAATGGGCGCGCCCCAGTAGCGCTGGCGGCTGATGCCCCAATCCCGCAGCCGGAAATTGACCGTCTCCTTGCCCAGGCCCTGGCCGGCCAGTTCGGCGGCGATGGCCCGCTTGGCGTCCGCGCTGGTCATGCCGTCGAACTTGCCGGAGTTGATCAGCGCGCCGTAGTCGGTGAAGGCCTGGGTCATGTTCTCCACGCCCATGGGGCCCTCGGGCCCCACGATCACCTCCTTGAGCTCCAGCCCGTATTTCCGGGCGAACTCGAAGTCGCGCTGATCGTGGGTGGGCACCGCCATCACCGCGCCGGTGCCGTATTCCATGAGCACGAAGTTGGCCACGAACACCGGCATCTTGAAGCCGGTGACCGGGTTCTTGCAGTACACCCCGGTGAAAACGCCTTCCTTGTTCTTTTCATCGGCCCGGTCGGCGAATGACTGCCGTTTCACCTTGTCGATGAAATCCTTCACCGCCTGCTCCTGGCCGGTGCCCTGGCTCAGCTCCACGGCCAGGGGGTGCTCCGGGGCCAGGCTCATGAAGGTGGCGCCGAACAGGGTGTCGGCCCTGGTGGTGAAGACCTTTATCTCGCCGGGATGGTCCCACAAGGGGAAAACGATCTCCGCGCCGTAGGACTTGCCGATCCAGTGGCGCTGCATGGTGAGCACCCGCTCGGGCCAGCCGGGCATCTTGTCCAGCCACTCCAAGAGCTCCTCGGCGTACTCGGTGATCTTGAAGAAATAGCTGGCGATGCTCTTCTGGGCCACCGGCTGGGAACAGCGCCAGCACAGGCCCTGCTCCACCTGCTCGTTGGCCAGGACGGTCTTGCAGGTCTCGCACCAGTTGGCCAAGGTCTTTTTGCGGTAGACCAGGCCCCGGTTCCACATTTCTATGAAGACCCGCTGCTCCCAGCGGTAGTAGGAGGGATCGCAGGTGGCCAGCTCGCGCTCCCAATCATAGGAGAAGCCCAGCTTTTTCAGTTGGGCCCGCATGAAATCGATGTTGTCGTAGGTCCAGGTGGCCGGGTGGGAGTCGTGGGCGATGGCCGCGTTCTCGGCCGGCATGCCAAAGGCGTCCCAGCCCATGGGGTGCAGCACGTTGAAGCCGCGCATGCGCAAAAAGCGGGAGAGCCCGTCGCCGATGCTGTAGTTGCGCACGTGGCCCATGTGAATGCGGCCCGAGGGATAGGGAAACATTTCCAGGCAGTAATACTTGGGCTTGCCTGGGTCCTCAGCCACCTTGAAGGCGCCGGCCTGGTTCCAGCGCTCCTGCCAGCGGGGCTCCACCTGGGCCGGATCGTAGCGCTCGTCCGGCATATTGCTGCTTTGGCTCATGTTGTCAAACGCTTATCACCGCCGCGCAACCCGGCGGAAGGTCGAAGGTTTACTCCGGCAAGGCCGGAAAAGGCCAATTGCACGTATCTATCACAGGGCAAGGCGCTTGTAAACCTTGGGGAAAGCTGGTGAAGAGTCAAAACAGAGAAGAAACATGAAAAAAAGAAAAACGAAAGCGCGGCCCAAGTAACACAAAGTCCGGGCTGGTCTTGTAGAAATCCCTTCCCTTTATTCAGCCGCTCTGGCCTGGGCGCGTTTGATCATTTGAGAAACCGCTTCCGTCGTTTTGACTGGTATCAGCTCCACGGTTGGGTGCTCCAAAACGAAAACCCGGAACAATTCATCGGCAAAAGCCTGACCAATCTCGGAAACGCCTTCAAAGTCAAGAACGACATTACTGAATCTTTCGAATCGCTGATAAAGGCGTTTTGCTTGTGAGCGCGATACCAGCTTTTCCCCTTCGTATTGGGCCAAACGCACCGGGACAATGGTTTTGGCAAACGAAAATTCTTCCGGCGGCGCGAATTCATCAAACACGTTTTTCAGAATGCGTTCACTATCGTTGGACAAACGCATAGACACATTTGTTCCTTGTTCATCTGAAGAATTTTCTAAAAACCAGTCTTGGTCCCCATCAACATGTATGAAGCCTAATGTTCCGGAAACTATTATAAATTTATCGAAAACCTTGGAAGTGAAGAATATACCCTCGCCGGTATGGTGTTCCGGATCGGTGGTAAGCTTGCCTTTGGCCAGCTCCAGGATGGCTTGGCGGGGATCGTACAGACCTAATTCACGCTGAATCTTGTTAAAAATCCCTTCGCCTTCATCAATTACCCATCCTTTAGTGTAAAGCGCGTTTTGTTCAACGGTAACTATCACGCCAGGTGAACCGGAATGGTCAACTGCGTTGTTAACCATTTCCGTCACCCCGTAGCGCCATATGTCACGAACGTTTTCAGGCAAGTCAGCCACCACCGGCGCAAAAACCTCCTGCCATACCCTGTCTTCTTCCAGGCCCTCGCAGTTATATGATTTCACCTCGCGCTGGGTGTTCGCCAGGCTGTAGAACCTTGCCTTGGTTTTGCCTTCCGCGCTGATTTGTTTTTTACTCAGCAACTCTTTAAGATATGTATTGGCAGTTTGACGGGAAACGCCAAACTCGTGCGCAACCCTTTTGGCGACGTCATTCCCACTCTCATCGATCAGGGTAAGTATTCTGCGTAACATGTCATCTTTGTCAGTCACATAAGCTCCTATTGCTATTTATTGTCAAGTTATTTATAGTTAATTGTCAAGCAAGAGAACGGTATTGTCAAGTAAACACTTGAATTACCATACATACGATGTTCATAAATTGTGTTTGCATGCTTGTCCATATGCCTGTCTCCCCCCGTCTTGACTGAACCAGGTTCATAATCCAGGATGATGGGCAGTCTCGCCACGCACACGCGGGGAAAGCCATGATAATCGACGCCCACACCCACGCCTTCGAGCCCGAGGACCTGAAAGTAATCGGCGAGCGCATGGGGCTATTGGACTCCCAGCTTGCCGACGACGACCCCAACAAATGGTTCGTGCGCGGGGTGGGCGATCTGGCCGGCCTGGTCACGGGCCAGGCCGAGGCCGGGGTGGACCGCATGGTGCTCTTGCCGGTCTCCGGCAAAAAGGAGCGCTGCGCCGATCTGATCCGCTGGTCCGCCGACGCCGCGGCCAAGCATCCCCAGATCATCCCCTTCGGGCTCCTGCATCCCAAGGGCCGCCCGCGGGAGGACCTGGACCTGCTCTTGAGCCTGGGCCTCAAGGGCGTAAAGCTGCATCCTTTTATACAGCGCTTTTCCCTGGACGACGCGGACACCCAGGCCATGCTGGGGCTTATCGAGGAGGCCGGCCTGCCGGTGCTTTTGGACACCCTGCACGCCCAGGGCATGATAAGGGCCAAGCCCCACCTGGAGTGGATCATGCAGACCTTCGGGTTCAAGGGCTGCGAACCGGAGCAGATCGCCCGCGCGGCCCAGGCCCACCCCCGCCTCAGGATAATCGCCGCCCACGGCGGCAGCCTGTACGGCTGGGAGCACCTGGACCCGCTCTATGGCCGGGACAACGTGTACTTCGACATTTCATACCTGAAGGGCCTGCTGGAGCCCCGGCAGGTGGTGGAGCTTATCCGCCGCAAGGGGCCGGAGCGCATGATCTACGGCTCGGACTGTCCCTACCGCCACCCCGGCCGCTACCGGGCCTGGTTCGAGGATTTGCCGCTCACGCCGGCCGAGCGCGACCAGGTGGCCAGCGCCACCATTCTGGAGCTGCTGGGCGAATAGCCCGCCGGCTGTACGGGGCCCCGCCGGGGAGGCGGGCGGCTAGCTTCTGGCGCGCTCCTGGGCCTGGCGCTTGGCGGTCCTGAACATGCTTTGCAGCTTGCGCCCCAGTTCCAGGGCGGTGAAGGGCTTCATCAGGGTTTGATCCACCCCGAAAAGCTTCAGCTCGTTCTCGCTCAAATCCTGGTTGTAGCCCGTGCAAAGCAGGACCGGCACCCGGGGCGACACCTCCTTCAGGGAGCTGGCCAGCTCCAGGCCGCTCATGTGGGGCATGGCGTAGTCGGTTATCACCAGGTCGAAACGCTCCGGGTTTTCCTCGAAAAGCCGGCGGGCTTCCACCGGCGACTGGCAGGCCGCCACCTGGTAACCCAGGCTTTCCAGTATCTCCTGCTCCACCTTCATCACCTGGGACTCGTCCTCCACCAAAAGCAAGGTGCCGCCGCCCTTGGGAGGCCGTGAACCGCTTTCGGTTTCTTGCGAGGCCGGGCTTTCCAGGGACCTGGGCAAAAAGACCTTGAAAACCGCGCCGCTGCCCGGCCGCGATTCCACGGTCACCATCCCGCCCAGGCTGGTTACGATGCCGTGCACCACGCTTAAGCCCAACCCGGTGCCCTTGTCCCTGGGCTTGGTGCTGAAAAACGGATCGAAGATTTTCTTGGCCAGCTCCTTTTCGATGCCGGGTCCGGTGTCGCTCACCTCCAACACCACGTATTCGCCGGGGTTGAGATTGGGATGCGGCGCGCCCTCCCCGGCCGGTTCGCGCATGATTTCCAGTCCCACCCGCAAGGAGCCGCCCCAATCCTCCATGGCCTGAATGGCGTTGGCGCAGAGGTTCATGATGACTTGCTGGATTTGGGTGGGATCGGCCTTGACCACCGCGTTGGGCGGCAAGGGCTTGATCTGCACCTCGATGAGGGAGGGGGTCACCGCTTCCACCAGCTTCATGGTATCGCCGAGCACATGGGCCAAATCCAAAGCCTGCACCATGCCCCCGCTTCCGCGGCTGAAGGTCATCAGCTGCTTGACCAAATCCCGCGCCCGGAAACTGGAATCCAGCACCACCTTGAGGCCCGGCAGGCTGTCCTCCCCCCGGCTGATCTTGTTCATGGCCGCCTCGGTGTAGCCGATGATGGCGGTCAGGATGTTGTTGAAGTCATGGGCTATGCCGCCGGCCAGGGTGCCGATGGCCTCCATCTTTTGCGCGTGCCTGAGCTGGGATTCCATCTCGTTGCGCTGGCGCTCCGCCTCCACCAGCTCGGTGATGTCGCGGCCCACCACGGACAGGCCCCGCCGGCTGCCGTCGGGATGGAAGATGGGCACCTTGAGCACGTCGAAAACCCTGGGCCGCCCGGAGGCGTGCCTCAGGGTGATCTTGCCGCGGGTGATGCCGCCGCTGCCGAAGGCATGCTCGTCGCTGGCCAGGTCCTCCAAAAGCGCCGCCCTGGCGTCTTCGTTGCCGAGCTCGGCCAGCTCGGCGTTGTTCTTGCCCTTGTAGTCCTCGCCCTTGACCCCGATCACCTCCAGCATCATGCGGTTGGCTTCCAGCCAGCGGCCGTCTTGATCCTTGAAATAAACGATATCCAAAGGCGTGGCGTTGATGACGGTGCGGAGGCGCTCCTCGCTTTCCCGCAAAGCCTCCTCGGCCGCCTTGCGCTCGGTGGCGTCGCGCATCATGACCAGAACCAGGGGCCCTTCGGGCAGGTCCAGGCGGGTCAAGGACACCTCGGCGTAGAACAGGCTGCCGTCCAGGCGCCGGTGCAGCCACTCGAACTCCACGAAACCTTTTTCCAGGGCCAGAAACACCATGCGCCGGGCCTTCTCCTCGGAAAGCGCGCCGTCGGGCTGGCGCTCCGGAGAGTAGTGGCTTGGATGACGTCTCTTAAAATCGGCTGGCGAGGCGTGGAACAATTGAAAAGCCCGCTGGTTGCAATCCTGGATCAGGCCGTCCTGCATGACGAATATGGCGTCGTGGGCTGATTCGAACAGCGAGCGATAGCGTGACTCGCTGGCCTTCAGGCTATTCTCGGCCTTTTTACGGGAGGTGATATCACGCAGAATGGACATCATGCGGGGCCCGTCCTGCAATTGAATCTGGCGCAGGCTCATCTCCGCGTCGAAGAAAGTGCCGTCGAAACGCCGATAGCGCCACTCGAAGAATTGCTGGCCTCCCATCATGGCCTTGGCCATGAGGCGTCCCGCCTTTTCCACGCTATGGGAGGAATCCGGCTGCATCTCCGGCGAAAGAAAATCCGAATGAGGCCCCAAGAGCTGCTCGCGGGTGGCGCGGAACAGTTCCAGGGCCTGGTCGTTGCAGTCCTCTATGTAATTCCCCTGAAATATAATGATGGCGTCATGGGCGGATTCAAAAAGAAGGCGGTAGCGCTCCTCGCTTTGGCGCAGTTGGCGTTCGGCTTTCTTGCTTTCGGAGATATCGCTGATGTTGACGATCATGCCGGCCGGGTTGCCCTTGGCGTCGCGGAAGGTCGAGGCCGATATCCTGACGTCCAGCAGGCGGCCGTCCTTGTCGAACCTGCGGCTTTCCACGGATGTTGTTCCGCTTTGGCCTTTGAATACCTGGCGGACCATCTCCGCGGCCTGGGCCCTGCTGTCTCCGGGCACGTAATCTATGCGTCTGCCCAATATTTCGCCGGGCTCCCAGCCGAAGACCCTGGTGAAGGCGGGGTTTACGTAGATGGCCTTGCCCTGGTGGTCATACACCACCAGGGGATTCGGCGCCGATTCCAACACCGCCCGGTATTTCTCCAGCGCCTCGTTCAGGGCCTCCTCGGCTTCCTGACGGAGTTTGTCTATGCGGGCCTGGCGCCAAGTGATATATACGGCCAAAAGGATCACGGCCAGGCAGACTCCGGCCCCCACCAGGATCAAGCCGCGATACATGAGCCCGATTTGGACGTCCACCTCGCCAAAATACACGCCGTCGGCCAGCATCCAGCCCCAGGGCTTGAAGAGCCGCACATACACCGTCTTGGCGCCTATCTGGCTGGGGTCGTCCAGGCGGGGCCATTTATAGGAGATGTAGCCGCTGCCCGGCCCCCGGATCAAATCCAGCGCGCGCCTGATGAAGTGATCGCCCTCGGCGTCCACCATGAGCAGACCGTCGCGGCCTTCCAGCGCCGGCTGATTGGGGCTGACCTGAACCCGGCCGGCCAGGTCCACCACCCAGAAATAATCCTGTTTGGCCGGCCCGAAGCGCAGTTCACGCAAGGCGACCCTGGCATAGTCTTGAGCTTGTTTGCGGGTCAGGTGGCCCTTGGCCTGCTGCTTGGCCAGGGTGTCCAATAGTTGCCAGGCGGTTTGGGATACTTCGCGCAAGAGCGAGCGGTTGGATTCCAGGATCATCTGCTCCATGTGCGGCATTATGAAAAAAAACGAGGTGATGCCGAAGATCAAAACGCAGAAGAGTCCAGGCAGCAGCGCTATGTAATACTTTTTCATGCGCCTCCCCGGAGCATGAGATCCGAATACCCCCCCGATCATCGCTTAAGTATGGAATAAGCCTTCAGGTCTGTCTAGTTGGGGGGGCGGTCGCCCCGCCCCCCCCGCCTGCCTATTAAAAATCGCGGAAATCCTCGTCTTCGAAAGGTATTGCGTCTTCGGGCTTGACGCGGGATTTGGCCTGCGCCTTGGCGGCTACGGCGGGATTGGCTTTGACCTTTGCCCCGGCATTGCCGCCGCCCTTGGGCTCGGGCAACATGCGCTGCCTCGGCTTGCTGGCCTCTCCCGCGCCTCTGCGGGAGGAGACCACCACGCCGCGGTTGGAGCTGCCCTTGATCACGGTCATCAGATCGGCCACGAAGGCATGCATGCTTTCGGCCTGGCCGTTCATTTCCTCGGAGGCGCTGGCGGTCTCCTCCGCGTTGGCGGCCAGGGCCTGGGTCACCTTGTCCATCTCGGAGACGGCCTTGTTGATCTGGTCTATGCCCTGGGCCTGCTCGGTGGAGGCGGCCGCGATCTCGCTCACCAGTTCCGCCACCTTGCTGGTGGAATCGGCCATGTGTTCAAAGGCCTCTCGGGTGCTGTCCACCAGGCCGGCTCCCCCCTTGACCTTGTCCATGGTGCTTTGGATGAGTTCCGAGGTGTTCCGGGCCGCCTCGGCCGCCCTCATGGCCAGGGCGCGCACCTCGTCGGCCACCACCGCGAACCCGGCGCCGGCCTCTCCCGCCCGGGCCGCCTCCACCGCGGCGTTTAAGGCCAGGAGATTGGTCTGGAAGGCGATCTCGTCGATGGTCTTGATGATCTTGGAGGTCTGCTCGCTGGCCTCGGTGATCTCGGTCATGGATTGGGTGAGCTGATTCACGGTTTCGTTGGCCTTGGACACCACTTGACCGGCCTCGCGGCTCAGGGTGTCGGCCTGGTGCGCGTTGTCGGCGTTCTGTTTGGTCATGGAGGATATTTCCTCCAGAGACGCGCTGGTCTCCTCCAGGGAGGCGGCCTGTTCGCTGGCGCCTTGGGCCAGGGTCTGGCTGGAGGCCGCCACCTGGTTGGCCGCGGCCGAAACCTGGGAGGACGCCTCGTTCAAGCCATTGGCCACCACGGTGACGGGCTTGGAGACGCTGCGGGCGAACCAAAGCACCAGGGCCACGGCGATGGCCAAGGCGATGAGCGCGATAATGGCCACGCCATTGCGGATGGCATACACGCTGCTCATGAATTCTTCTTCGTCTTGGGTGGCGATCACGCTCCACCCCGTCAGGGGCACCGGAGCGTAGCCGGCTATTTTAGACGTGCCCTTGAAGGCGTATTCCGTGACGCCGGCTTGACCGGCCAGCGCCTTGCGGGCTATGCCTTCCATGCCCGCCAGCTTGTTCATGTTGAGTTCCAGCACGAATTCCTGGTTGGGATGGGAGATGAAGGTGCCCTCCGAGTCAATTAAAAAGGGATACCCTGTCTGCCCGATCTTTACGGCGGCTATCCTCTTGTTAAGGAAGTCGATGTTCAGGACCAGGCCCAAAATGCTTAAAACCTTGTTGCTGCCCGGAGCTTGGATGGGCAAGGCCACCACCGTCACCGGCGAACCCGTGGCCTTGGATTTCACCACCGAACCCACCGCCACCTTGCCGGACCTGACATCGCCGATATACGACCTGCTCGAGAGGTCATAGCCCACCAGCTTGCCGCCGAGGGAATCAGCGTAAACCTTGCCATCCAGGCCGGCCACGAATATGGATTCATACTCCTTGCCGACTTTCGACTCCTTGAATCGCGTCAGCTTTTCGATAAGAGAGGCTATCTGGGGAGCGGCGGCGGCTTGCCCGTCACTGGCGAACTTTTGCGCCGCGGCTATGGTGGCGTTGCCCAGGGCCAAGTCCCAAGCAAGCTTTACCTCTTCCTGCATGACCAATTCCACCATGTCGGCCAGCTGGTGGGCCGTGCCTCTGGTCCGTCCCAAAGCCTGTTCGCTCAGGCCTTCGCTTGCTTTTTCATAGGCGAACCAACCCAGGATCAACATAGGCAAGGAAACCATCAATATCCCGCCGACCACCAATTTTTTAGCTAGAGACATCTTCATGCTGGGACACTCCATTCGTATATTGGGGTGACTTTCTCACTGAGCAGGCGGCGAGCGGGGGGCAATGGACTCCGCTGGCAGTGATTATGTTTTATTTTAATATTTAATGGCTTAACAACTTAGCCCGCCGCAACATGCGAGGACGGATTCTTTCCAGTACCATGGTCAGGGCCTCCGGGTCGGTCTGATCGTTCAAGAGCATCCGGGGCCTGGCCTCCAAGGCGGCCTGGGCCAACGCCTTGTCTTCATTTTCAACAAGCAGTACCAGATCGAAATCGAGGGAGTCGGAAAGAAAACCGCTTAGTTCCAGCAATTCCTTCTGCTTGGTTATCTTAACCAAAATCAGAGTGTCCTGGCTGGCCAAGGGGCGGATCAGGCTGGCCAGCAGGGCGGACAAAGAGTTGTAAATCTCAACCGTCCAACCCCGGGACCGTTCGCGCAATACCTTGATCATGGCATCGCAGCCTGGACAATAAACCACTATTCTGGGTTTCAAACCTTTGCACCTCTGCCGACTGGTTTCGCCTTCCACAAGCAACAAATATGCCATCTATTGCGCGGATGACCGCCAGCCGGCTGGCGCAGGGCTGTCCATTTTGTATTTATTATACGATTTTAGTCAGATGCGTAGCAATATTAATTATAAAATCAAGTGTAAGTATGCCGGAATTTCCCCGGCTCTGCCGGAGTCCATCCCCTCCCAAAGATTAACCAAGCATAAACAGGGTCTTGCCATAAAAGACTGAATGGCCGCTCATCGGTCTCGTCAGGCGAGACCCTTTTTATTTTTCAAGACTTAAACGATGTTTTTGCAGCAGCGCGTAATAGCGCGCCTTGGACAGGCCGGAAATCCTCTGCGCTTCCTGGGGACAGTCCCCGAAACGCGCCAGCAGCGCCTGCAAATAGCGCCGCTCAGCCAAGTCAGCCGCCTGGCTGCGATAGCTCTTCAAGCTTTCCAGATCGACATTGGGTTCCTGATCTGGGCCGCCGTCGGCAAGCGCCGGCGCTTCTGCTTCCGACAAGCTGGCGGCCAAAGAGTCGCCCACCGCGTCCCGCGCCAGCTTGGCGCGGATGCTCACCGGCAGATGGGCGCTGAAAAGGGTCGGCAAATCCAGGGCCCGCGCCAGCACCCAGTCTATGGTGTTCTTGAGCTCCCGCACGTTGCCCGGCCAATCATAGGATTCCAGCGACTCGAAAAAGTCCGGCGAGAAGCCTTTGGTGGGCATCCCGTATCTTTCGCAAAGCTGGGCGCAAAAATGGCTGGCAATGGCCTTTATGTCCTCCACCCTCTCCAGCAGGGGCGGAACCCGCACGGTGATGGCTTTCAAACGAAAGAGCAAGTCCGGACGAAAACCGCCTTCCTCGCACACGGCCTCCAAATCGCGGTTGGTGGCGGCCACCACCCTGAAATCGCTCTCCACCTCCTGGTTGGCCCCCACCGGCCTGAACCGGTGCTCCTGCAGGGCCCGCAACAGCTTGCGCTGCATTTCCAGGGGAAACTCACCCACTTCGTCCAGAAAAAGCGTGCCGCCGTGCGCCTTGGCCAAAAGCCCGCTGGAACGGGATTCCGCGCCGGTGAAGGCGCCCTTTTCGTGCCCGAACAAGACGCTCTCCACCAGGTTGTCCGGTAAAGCCGCGCAATCCACCACCACGAAGGGCATATCCCTCCGCAGGCTGTTGCAATGGATGGCGCGGGAGATCAGCTCCTTGCCGACTCCGGTCTCGCCATAGACCAAGACGCTGGCCTCGCTCTGCGCGGCCTGGGCCACCTCCTTGAGACACTCCAGCAAGGCGGGGCTGCCGCCGATGATCTGGCTCCGTTCCAGCACCGCGGCTCCGCGGCCGGCTTTTTGTTTTTGCTGCCGGTATTCCAGGGCCCGGTTAAGGGCCAGTTGCAGCTTGTCCAGAGAAATGGGCTTTTCCAGATAGTCCCAAGCGCCATTGAGAATGGCTATCTCCGCGCCTTCGGGATTGCCGTAACCGGTAAGTATTATCACTTCCGGATTGCTGGGCGCTTTTTTTAATTCCTGGATGACGTCAAGCCCCGAACCGTCGGGCAATTGAACATCCAAAAAAACAACGTCAGGGGTGCTGACCGCAACCTGCTGACGCGTGCTATGCAATGAATTGGCAATGGCTACCCGGTGACCGTGTCTACTGAACTCCTCCCCCAGGAGCTGGCTGATCCTGACATCGTCATCAACGACCAGTAGTTTAGCCATGTTTTTTCCCGATGATTTATCCTAAGAATATCATCAATTATCATATACTTTTTCAAGCCGGCCAGTCCAGTGCCGGATTTGGTTTAGCATAAAATAAGCGGAGTCCGCTCATGATAGCCGGCCTCCGCTTTCTTTATAGATTTTATATATTAATTTTAGGTTTTTTATATCAGTAACCCAAATCGGCCAGGGTTTTCACCAGGCCGCGCACCGCGTCGGCGCTGTGGTCCAGAAGCGCCTTTTCCTCGGGCGTCAGCTTGATCTCCAGAATATCCTTCACCCCGCCCTGGCCCAGCTTCACCGGCACCCCGATGTAAAGGTCCTGATAGCCGTATTGCCCCTGCAGATACACCGCGCAGGGCAACACCTTGTTCTTGTCCTTCAGGATCGCCTCGGCCATCTCCACCGCGCTGGAGGCAGGCGCGTAGAACGCGCTGCCCGTCTTCAAAAGGCTCACGATCTCCGCACCGCCGTTGGCCGTGCGCTCGC
>LBMP01000078.1 GCA_001184205.1 Desulfocarbo indianensis | reverse complement strand
ACACGCAAGGGCCTGGCTACGCGCTGGTCTGGTGCTGCTCGCCTGACGAGGCACGCCGCCGCGCCGGTTTGCCGGAAGACGCCTTCCTCACGGAATTGAGCACCGCCTTTGGCGACCGCATGGGCCACTTCACACAGGTCGGCCCGCGCCATACCTTCGCGCTCGGGCTGCATGCACAGCGCATCCCCGTCGACCGCCGTGTCGCTGCCATCGGCAACGCCGCGCAGACCATTCACCCCGTCGCCGGCCAAGGCTTCAACCTGGGCCTGCGCGATGCGTTCGAAATGGCACGCACGCTGCGCGACGGTGCGACACCTGCCGCCCTCGCCCGCTTTGCCCGTGAACGCTCCTTCGACCGCGCCATCACCATCGGCCTGACCGACCTGCTGCCGCGCGCGTTCGCGGTGCCAGGCCGGCCGTTTGGCCACCTGCGCGGCGCGGCACTCACGCTGCTGGAATGCCTGCCGCCGCTCAAGCACGGGCTAGCGCGGCAGATGATGTTTGGGCAGCGAGGCTAACGCGTGATCCAAACCGGTGCCGGCGATCACCCACACATCACCGTGGTGGGCGCCGGCATTGTCGGCACCGCATGCGCATTGCAACTACAGCGTGACGGCTATCAGGTCACTCTGCTGGATCAGGCCGGTGTTGGCGAAGGCTGCTCGTTTGGCAACGCGGGTTGCCTGAGCGTGGCCTCGGTCGTGCCGATGGCGCTGCCGGGCATGCTGAAGCAGGTACCGAAATGGCTGGCCGATCCGATGGGGCCACTGACCGTACGCTGGCCCTACCTGCCACGCGCACTGCCCTGGCTATTGCAATGGGTACGCGCAGGCAACGAGGTGCAGGCCCGCGCGACAGCGCCGTCGCTGGCGAACCTCTTTGGCGCGACCTTTCCTGGCTATCGCAGCCTGCTCGACGCCACGCAATACGACGGGCTGATTCGCCAGTCCGGCCATCTGTATGTGTGGCGCACACTGGC
>LBMP01000077.1 GCA_001184205.1 Desulfocarbo indianensis | reverse complement strand
CGACAGCGGATTTTGGTTGGGCCCTGCTGATGGCCGCCGCCCGCCGCGTGCCGGAGTCCGAGCACTGGTTGCGTGCGGGGCATTGGAAGCGCTGGACGTACGACATGTTCCTCGGTGCCGAGGTGTACGGCAGCACGCTGGGCATTCTTGGCATGGGCCGCATCGGGCAGGCTTTGGCGCGGCGCGCGAGCGGCTTCTCGATGCGCGTGATCTATCACAACCGCAGCCGGCTCGCGCCCGAGATCGAGCAGGACACACGTGCCACGTACGTCAGCAAGGAGGACCTGCTGAAGCAGGCCGATCATCTCGTGCTGGTGCTGCCGTATTCCAAGGAAAGCCACCACGCCATCGGTGCGGCCGAGCTGGCGCAGATGAAGCCGACCGCCACGCTGGTCAACCTCGCGCGCGGTGGCATCGTCGACGATGCTGCGCTGGCGCAGGCACTGGCTGACAAGCGCATCTTCGCGGCCGGTCTCGATGTGTACGAAGGCGAGCCGAAGGTACATCCGGCGCTGCTGGAGGCCGAGCATGTCGCGCTCACGCCGCACATTGCCAGCGCCACGTTGGGCACGCGCCTGGGCATGGCCAACATGGCCGCCGACAACCTGACTGCCGCACTCGGTTTCGGCCCGCGCGCGGGCCAACCGCCCAACTTGTTGAACCCTGACGCGCTGGCCGTGCCGCGCGCCGCTTCCTGATCGAACCGAACGCCCCTATGGATTGGTTGGCTTTACTGACGTTGTTTGGCATGGCCATCGTGGCCGTGCTGTGTGTGCTGACCTGGCGAGGCGTCTCGCGCCCGGCGGCAAATGATGTGTCGCCATTGCTTGCTGCGCTGCGCGATGAACTTGCGCGCGGCAACGAACGCATCGAGCGTGAACTGCGCGGCGAGATTGCTGAGACGGCACGCATCGGCCGCAGCGATGTGACGCAACAGCTGGGGCAGTTCCAGCAGGTGCTGGCGACGCAGCTCACCAGC
>LBMP01000076.1 GCA_001184205.1 Desulfocarbo indianensis | reverse complement strand
TGCGCTATTTCGCGGGCTATGGACTGTCGACCGAATGGGACCCCATCAAAGGCAATTGTGCGCTGAAGGCCAGCGCCCGCGCTGAGATTGCTATCGCGGAAGCCAAGGCCGTTACGACTATCTATTTCCCTGACCGCGTAGGCTGGGTGTGGAAGCTAACTGACAACCCCAAGGACCAGTCCACTGCGATTCGATTTGCTGCTGAGCTTGCGCTGAACGGGATGGTCGGCGCAAGCATCGTTGGCGAAGCCGGCGTCGCAGTCGATTGGACGGACGAGAAACGCAAGGAGCTGGGCCTTTTCGGTGCAGCAGCAACGGCGACCCGTAGGCCGCGAGTGCTGAATGTCAACCAACAACCGAGCGGCCCAGGAGCCAATGCAAAGCCGGAGGATAGACACCTAGACCCGTCAGCCAAAGCGGAGTTAGAGGTGTTTGCCGGTGCAAAGGCCGAGGTGAAATTGTGGGGTGGCCTACAGTGGTTGAATCCCGAGCATTTGGGCTTGGGCTATCAGGAATTCGCCAAGGTTAGTGACTCCGTGTCCGGTCTGCTTGGTATCGGCGCCGGCTGCATGTTGGAGTTGACTTACGCCTCCGGTAAGTTCCGTTTCCGAATGATGGCGAGTGCGTGCTTGGGATTGGGTGCGAAGGGCAAACTCGAGCTGGAAGTCGACTATGGGCAGATTGTTCAGTTCTGGAAGTGGCTGGCTTATCAGCTCTATCACGCCAACTACAAGCAGCTGAAGTTCATCGCGAGCGAAGCCTTTGAGTACATCATCAAGCTGCACTTGATGATTGTCGAGGGCACGATTAAGAAGATTGAAGATGCCGTTGGCTGGGCTGAGGCTTCCATCGACGAAGCGTTTGACCAACTGATGAGTCAACTCGAGAAGGAAGACCGTCGGGTTCGGCTGATGAACCGAATCCTCGCGAACCCCTATGACTTTCTTCGCTACACCGCGCCAGAAGCGAAAGGAATCATGCTGTACCAGA
>LBMP01000075.1 GCA_001184205.1 Desulfocarbo indianensis | reverse complement strand
AATCCGCGTCGAGGCGACTTCGCACTACGACACGGCCAGCCAGATCCTGAGATTCGAACTCTATTACCTGCGTCACGGCGAGTGCATCCGGACCAAGCAGGTCAGCATGCGCTGCTTTTTCCCGGAAGAGCTGCTGGCGCTGTGCCGGTTCAACGGATTCGACGTTGTTCAGCGGTTTGGAGGGTACGACGCGTCGCCATTCACGACGCACGCATCCAAGCAGATCCTGTTCTGCCGTGCCGCCTGACATACGCCCCGGCCAAGCGCAGCGATACGGAAGTCCGCTGCGCCTGGCCCGAAAGGCCTGCATACACCTGATGCCTAGGCCTCTGCTGCACCGATGACCTGTAGAAGCTCGTCGAGTCGCTCAAGGGTGGAGGTCATGCCGTCCTTCAATCCCATGTCGATGACCTTCTGCACATCTTCCGGCGAGTTGTAGACCACAACGGTCGTCACCAGCGTCGTTTCCTTTGCATCGGTGAAGGTGACATCCCAACGCGCCCGGGGCATATCGGGATTCACAACGCCGGTCTCGTCGCTGAAGCCGTCCAGGGCCGTGTAGCCGTCGATCGGGTTGACGGTTTGGTAGTCCACCCGGCTCCAGAACGTCTGGCCGTCAGGGGTGGTCATACCGTAGTGCCAGTAGCCTCCTGCCTTGAATTCCATGTGCTTTGTCTTGGCGGTCAGAGGCTTGGGTGCAAACCATCGATCGAGCAGCTCGCGCTTCGTATGGCAATCCCACACGAGCTGGCGCTTGGCCGCGAACTCTCGCTTCACGGTGATGCGGCTCTTTTCCTTGTCGACGAGAAAATCGAATTGAAGCTTAGCGTTCATCACCTTCTCCCTTTAGTTCATCCAAGAGGTTGTCCAGATTGCGATACCGGCTTGCCCAGGTCGCGCGCTGGTCTGCAAACCAGCGCTCTGCGGCATCCAGCTTCTCTTGTTCAAGCACGCACGTCCGGATTCGGCCGCTCTTGCTGGAACGGATCAACCCGGTC
>LBMP01000074.1 GCA_001184205.1 Desulfocarbo indianensis | reverse complement strand
CGATGCGCAATTGCCATCCGCACAGCCGGAATGGCTGTTCTTCTCGAACGATGTGCGCCGCGAGCTAGGCTTGCCGGACCGCGCGCAACGTTTCGCTCAGCAGGCACGCGACTTGGCGGAGGTGCTGCTGAATCAGCCCGAAGTTGTGCTGACCTGGCAGCGCCACGGTGGGCGCGGAGAACCCAACCGTCTCTCTGGTTGGCTTGAACGTTTGCAACGGCGGCTGGCCGTGGTGGGTGTGCGGATCGACACGCCGGTCGTTCTGCCGAACCTGCAGACCCGTCGTCAGCCGACCGATATGCCCGCGCCGGCCGCACCGGCGCTGGTCCCATCCACACTCAGTGCCGCGGCGTATAACAGCCTGCGCCGCTGCCCATACCAGTTCTTCGTCGGCCGCATGCTGCGATTGGGTGAGCTGGAAGAGGTGTCCGACGAGCTGGAGAAGCGCGACGTCGGCGAGGTCCTGCACGCGATCCTGCACCGCTTTCATCGGCACTTGCTGGACGCGCCGATACACGACCTTGTGGATCGACAGGCGCTGCTGCAATCCATCACCGACGAGCAATTCGGCCCGATGTTGGCCGAGGATGGCAATGCGTTGCGCTTCTATCGTCGCTGGCAGGCCGTGATGCCGTCGTATCTGGCGTGGCAGGCCGCGCGCGAGGTCGAGGGCTGGCACTTTGAAGCGGGTGAGGTCGATGTCGATACGTCGATCACGCTACCGGATGAGCGCCCCCTGCGCTTGCGCGGCCGCATAGACCGCATCGACGTGCATCGCGAACACGGCGTGGCTGTGTTGGACTACAAGACGCAATCGCCCATGGCGTTGGTGCGACGCGCCAAGACGCCGTTTGAGGATTGCCAACTGCCGTTCTACGGCGTGCTCGATGCGCGCGCCGATGCGGGCGGCTGGGTCTCGCTCGACGGCGAAGCGCGCGGTGATAAACGCGACGTTGCGTTGCCGGCTTTCAAGCAAGCGGTGGATTGGCTGCTCGAACAGATGG
>LBMP01000073.1 GCA_001184205.1 Desulfocarbo indianensis | reverse complement strand
CGTGCTGATGTGCAGCATCTTCCAGCACCCGTTCTACCCGTACTCGGGCACCGAGGTGGTGGCGGCCAACATGGTCAACATTCCGCTACCGGCGTACACCAACGGCCTGACCGTGCGCGAGGTGGTGGAGACGATCTGGTCGCCGCGCCTGGAAGCCTTCCGACCGGAGATGCTGTTCATCTCCGCCGGCTTTGACGCGCACCGCGAAGACGACCTCGGCCAGATGGGCTTGGTTGAGGCGGATTACGCCTGGATTACGCAGCAACTCATGCAAGTGGCGCGCACACATGCCAAGGGCCGCATCGTGAGTTGCCTGGAAGGTGGCTACAACCTCAGCGCGCTGGGCCGCAGCGTGGTCGCGCACGTCAAGGCGCTGGCTGAGCTTTAGGCGACATATGGCGATAAATCGCCTGCAAAATTCGAAAAAGTAATAAAGACATCGTTAAAGAATCGTTCCTCGCATGTAAGGCCTGCCTTACACTAGCGCCTCATTCCAACGATAAAAGAGACGGCAACCGCGCTGGAGCCCGTGAGGCTTGGCGAGTTGCCGTTTTTGTATGTACGCATGATTGAACTCAAGGGGATATCGCAGCACTTTCGGGGGGCGGGCGGCAACGACGTCCACGCGCTGCGCGACGTCGACCTGACCATCGACCGTGGCGAAATCTTCGGCATCATTGGCCGCAGCGGCGCGGGCAAGAGCACGCTGGTGCGCGTCATCAACCTGCTGAACCGGCCGACCTCGGGCACCGTCACCGTGGCGGGGCAGAACCTCACCGCACTGAATGCCGATGGGCTGCGCCAGGCGCGCCGCAAGATCGGCATGATCTTCCAGCCCTTCAACCTGCTGTCGTCGCGCACGGTGTATGACAACGTGGCGCTGCCGCTGGAGCTGGCCGGCACCTCGCGCGAACGCATCCGCGAGATCGTGCTGCCGCTGCTGGACCTCGTTGGCCTGGCTGCATTCAAAGACCGCTATCCGGCGCAGCTCTCCGGCGGGCAGAA
>LBMP01000072.1 GCA_001184205.1 Desulfocarbo indianensis | reverse complement strand
CCGGTGTTGATCGGCTCGTCGCTGGGCGGCTATTACGCCCCCTGGCTGGCTGAGCGCCACGGCTTGCGTGCCGCGATGCTGAATCCGGCCACACGCCCGGAACGGGATCTGGCCAAGTACGTGGGTGAACAGCCGCTCTGGCATGGCGGCGGCACGATCCGCGTCGAGCCGCATCACCTGGATGAGTTGCGCGCGCTGGCCGTGCCTGCCATTACGCAGCCCGAGCGGTACTACCTTCTGGCCTCGACCGGTGATGGGGTGCTCGACTACCGCGAGATGCTCGCCCACTTCCCGGGCGCCGCCACCCGCGTGATCGACGGCAGCGACCACGGCATCAGCGATTTCGCGCAATACATGGACGAAGTGCTCACCTTCTGCGGCGTTCCTGCCGACTTGTTGGCCGCGCCCCCATTTGACGACGACGCGTCCGCATGACCGAATCCCCGTCGTACCCGCGCAGCCTGTGGCGTAGCGCGTTGCCGCCGGCCGTCGTGTACGACCGCCATTGGGCGCTCTGGGCCGTTGGCGCAAATTCACTGACGGCGCGCCTGCGTGCGGCATCGTCCACGTTTCGGGTGCAACTCCTTGGCCAGAAACGGGMGATGCCGTTGCGTGACGAATGGCGCTGCCTTGGCATGGCACGCCCCGCGGAGACGCTGGCGCGCGAGGTTTTGCTGATCTGCGACGACATCCCCGTTGTCTACGCGCACACCATCGTGCATCCGCGCAGCGTGGCGCTGGACTGGCCATTCCTGAAGGCACTGGGCACGCAGCCGCTCGGGCATTCGCTGTTTGCGGACCCGCGTGTCGCCCGGGGCGATTTTGAGTTCGCGCTGCTCGACACGCATCACCCGCTGGTACGCCGCGCGCACCACGCGTTGAGTGATGCACCCATCACTGGCGTCGAGCGCCTGCCGGCGCGGCGTTCCGTGTTCCGGCGCGGGGCGAGCGCGATGCTGGTGACGGAGGTGTTCTTGCCGGCACTGGCCGGGTTCAAGCCGCCAAGGTA
>LBMP01000071.1 GCA_001184205.1 Desulfocarbo indianensis | reverse complement strand
TGGGCGGTTGGCTTGTTGGCGACGCTGAGCAACCCCTTCATTTCATGGCGCGCGCCGATGGTGATGTGGACGCTGGGCCTGGCTTGTGTCGCTCGGGTTCATGTACTCGACTGCCGGGGGCGAAGGGCTCCGGATCTCGTCATGCAGAGGCACGCGGCATCTAGAACTGCGTGATCCTTTGGATACGATAGGCAGGCTGCGAAGAGGCGCCCGCCTAGAATCCGATCAAGAATTCAATGGTCGTTGGAACTGTTTCAGGCGCCTAAAGGAAGCTTCAAAAACGTCGATTCATAATGTTCTCGGATTCAAGCGCTTGGTGGCCAGCTGAGGGCTAGTCAGCATGGCGAAAATGCAGCAGTCATCAACGATGAGGGAGAAAACCACAGTGAGTTACCAAAACGCGCAATCAAAACCTGGCCCGTTCGACGGACTTGTACAAACTGCAATTGCGGCGCTGCTTGTTCTAGTCGGCGTTGCAATCTACGTAAGCGTCCCGACATGGACACGCCCGTTTGCCCCTCATTTCATCGGCCTGTGGCTAACTCAGATGGGATTCATTCTGATGCTGTGCAGCTATATTTTGTTCGAGGCGAACAGCATTCAGCGGGAGAAGCTTCATTGCGCGATTGGCTGTCTTGCGGCCCTTAGCGCGGTGGCCCTGGTAGGGATTCTGGCTCATACGATGGTCAGTGGCGGATTTGAAGGCGGTCTGGCTGCACAACTCGTAGAGTTCATCCTGAAAAAGGTCTGCAACTAACCGGCGCAGAGCGCGAAGATCGGAACTCTCACTCCGCATACTTCCATGAGGATACTGGACGCATTCAAGCTCTTGGCTGACCTTTGTGCTGGTCAAACGGACCTGGCTGGCCGTCCGTATATAGAGCATCCGGTCCGTGTCTATCTTCGGGTTTGTGAACTCGGTGGCGATCGGGACCAACAGTTCGCCGCGCTGTTCCACGACGTGATTGAAGACGGCAGGGCAACGGCGGAGCAGTTGCTCGAGGCTGGCGTTCCC
>LBMP01000070.1 GCA_001184205.1 Desulfocarbo indianensis | reverse complement strand
CGTCTACGACACCACGCTGCCCAATGCGGACGAGACGGGCGACACGCGCTACTCAGAGATCGTCAAATCCGCCTACCGTGAATCCGATATCGACACCGTGCGCCGCATCCGCGAGATCGCTGCTACCGGCCGCCTAGGCTGATGTGTCCCACCCGACCGGCGCTGGAGGAGGCGCCGGCCGGGGTTTGTCCCCCTGGTCGTCTCACACATCACGATAACGAGACCATGACGACATTCACGCCCACCCTGGAAGCCCTGCGTGCCCGCTACGGCGAGCGCTTCAAGTGGCTAGTGTTGTTCACGCTGATGGTGGGCGCGGTGTCGTCCGTCATCTCGGCCACCATTGTCAACGTGGCGATTCCCGACCTGAGCCGGCACTTCGTGCTGGGGCAGGAGCGGGCACAGTGGGTGTCCGCCAGCTTCATGGTGGCGATGACGCTGGCGATGCTGCTCACGCCGTGGCTGCTGTTGCGCTTTGGCTTGCGGCGCACCTTCATCGGGGCATTGTTGCTGCTGGGGCTGGGTGGGTTGGCCGGAGGGCTGTCACCCAACTACGAGGTGATGATCGCCATGCGGGTGGTGGAGGGCATTGCCGCCGGCATCATGCAGCCGCTGCCCAATATCCTGATCTTGCGGGTGTTTCCCGAGCGTGAGCAGGGCAAGGCGTTCGGCCTGTTCGGTTTCGGCGTAGTGCTCGCGCCAGCGGTCGGCCCAAGCGTGGGTGGCTTTCTGGTGGAGCTGTTCGGCTGGCGCTCGATCTTTTTCGTGGTGGTGCCGTTCACGCTGCTGGGCTGGGTGATGGCGCGGCGCTTCATGGCGCTCAACTCGTCCATGGCGGGTGAGCCCAAGCCGCTCGACTGGCGCGGTCTGCTGCTGATCGGCGCGGCCACGGTATCGTTGCTCAACGGATTGGTGGCGCTGCATACCGATGCCACGCACGGCGTCATGCTGATGGCCGTGGCGGCGGCATGCGTGGCGGGCTTCGTGTTCTGGCAGCGGCGGGTGGAGTCGCCGTT
>LBMP01000069.1 GCA_001184205.1 Desulfocarbo indianensis | reverse complement strand
TTGGATACGGACCCGCCGGGCTATGTGGGGCTGGGCATCTTCAACCTGAATGCGCCATTTACGCCGGGCAAGTAAAGCCCGGCTTCGCAGCATCCATTACCACCCAATGGTGGTATCGATTTGAAGAACTGACTGAACAAGGAAGAAAACAAATGACTCCACAGCAAGTGGTTGGGATGGCGGTGCGATTGTTCGCCATTTGGCTCGTCGTGATTGCTTTTCAACTATACGGTTTGGCGCGGGCCACCGTGTACATGGCGCCGGACAAGACAAGTGCTTCGATGATCTACGGTGGGGTTGTCTTGGCGCTGATTCTGGCGGTTGTGTTGTGGCTGTTCCCAATGCTGGTTGCCCACAAAATCGTTCCGCGTACGCACCACACCAATACGTTGCGTATGCCAGCACGTGAGGCAACCGCCGCGGCCTCGGCCATCCTTGGTCTATGGGTGTTGATCGGGGCGTTGCCCCAGGTGATGGGGATTTCCGGAATCCCGATTGTGGGAGGCGGATCACATGCTGTGATTGCGTACTTCTCACAAGAGCCAGGGCGGCTGGCGCAGTTCACTGCATCCGGCTTCCAATGTGTCCTGGGCTTGCTTCTTTTGCTGAAGCCGTGGTGGGTGGCGAGTAAGGTGTTTACTCAACCTGCAACGGAACAGGAGGGCACCTGATTCGGGTTGGCGCCGCGCTCGCCCGAGTGTGATCGCCAATTTGCCGGAGCCGTGCAATCGGCTCCGACTTACACCGCCACCACCCCTCGCCCCAACTGCGCAGGCACCGGCACCACCACCACCCGGTTCCCCCCATCCCCCTTGGCCATCTGCAGCGCACTGTCCGCCACCTTGGTGAGCACCTGCGGCAACACGCCTTCCTGCGCCCATCCGCTCGCTACCCCCACGCTCACGGTCACGTGGTCTGCCACGCTGGAGCTTGCGTGCGGAATGGCCAGCGCGGCCACGGCGTCGCACAGGTGCTGCGCGGTCTTCGCTGCCGTTGCCATGTCGATGTTCGGTAGCACCACA
>LBMP01000007.1 GCA_001184205.1 Desulfocarbo indianensis | reverse complement strand
CCCCCGCCTGGTAGCCGGCCTCCGCCGGGTAGGCCGCTGAAGATTACCAGCCTCCGTCCTTTTGAAACCAATTCCTTTCATCCGCCGCTAGGGGAGTAGGTGTTTTAGCTGTTCCCTGGAGCGCGCCCATGTCAATGCCGCAAGCCTTGATCGCCCAGGCCAGGCCGCAGATCGTGCTGGCCAGGACCAGGCAGATCATCGAACAAGAGATCAGCAAGGGCTGTCAGCCCACGCTGGCCCACACACCCGTGGCCTTGGAGCCTTTCTACGAGGAACTCCATGAACGGATCGGAGACCTTCCGTCCAGCGAGGCTTTGGCCGCGTCCTGCACCGCAATACCCGATGATGAGCAACTGGTCCGTCTGAGGGCMTGGATTTCACCCGACCARSYCYTGGATTGGAGCCGCGCYGARTCATTYCTYAAACAATTGACCACCGTGTCCCACCGTTTGGGTTTTGAGGTGCGGGGGAATCGGGCCGAAGTAATCCTCTCTCTCTTATGCCAGGAATCCGATCTCCCGATCCTACTGGCAGCTTTCCAGGGCGAGTACCAGCAGTCCGAACTGACCGTGAWGGATAGAGCCTTAGGGGAGCTGGATGAGTCGCCCCGTGACCTGGTTTTCCATGACTACTATCCTGATCCACCATACTCCCATCTGCTCACCTGCCCGGGCGAACTGAAGGCGTCCCCTCTGGAACCACTTCTTAACGCCATCTCCATGATCGAACCGCCCGCCCAGGGTCTTTATCAGGCCCTTTTCCAACCGGTGTCCCCCAGGCACAACTGGCACCGCAACGTGGAGAAGCTGTTGGACCTGGAATACATGGTCAAGCTGGTRTCAGGTTTTCAGCCCATGCAGCGATATTCGCAACAATCGCCCTCCGGTGATCTGCGCAATATGGCCTGGGAGGTGACCAGCAAGGCGCACAACGATAAGCCGTTCTTCTGCCTGGCCCTGCGCCTGGCGGTGATGGGCGGCGGCGAGGCCGCCCAGGACTGGCTGCGCTCCCTTTGCGTGTTCCTGGGGCTTTTCCAGCACGGGGGGCGGCAGATGAACCGCCTTACCCGGGACGACTACGCCGGACTGCTCTCTTCTTCTCAGATGCTGGAGATGTTCGAGTCGGGGATCACCTATCGGCCTGGGTTTCTGGTCAACTCCCTGGAGTTGGCCGGCCCGGTACAYCTACCGCCACTGGATATCGTGGAGCACCGCCCCATAATGATCACCGGCTTGGACCTGCTCACCAAGAGGGAGGCGGGCGACGGAGCAGGCACCATGATCGGCTATTCGTCCTTTGCCGGCCAATCGGTGCCGGTTCGCATCCCTCCCAATCTCAGGCGGCGCCACTCCCATCTGATCGGCAAATCGGGCGGAGGAAAGAGTTCCCTCCTGGAGCACATGATCCTGTCCGACATAGATGATGGTCATGGCGTGGCCGTGCTCGACCCGCATGGKGACCTKGTGGATCGGCTGAGCTGTTGCATTCCGGAGGACAAGATCGAGCAGACCATCTATTTCAACCCCGGCCACCCGGATTGGGTGCCCRTCTGGAATCCCATGCACCATTCCCCCGGCCAGGACATCGGCCGCACCGCTGATGACATGGTGCGGGCCATTCAGAGTTTCGTGACCAGCGGCTCCTGGGGAGACCGTATGGAGCACATCCTCCGCAACATGTGCTTCTCCTTGATCCCCATGCCCCACTCCACGGTCTTGGACCTGGCGGATTTGCTCCGTAACAAATCCGAGGAGAGCAAGCAGCTGCGCAAGGAGATTCTGAAGGTGGTGGACAATGTGAGCGTGCGCCAGTTCTGGATGCACGACTTCGAGCGTTACGGGAAGGACGACCTGGGGCCGCCCCGCAACAAACTCAGCAAACTCCTGGTGACCGGCACCGTCAGCCTGATGCTCTCCCAGCCGGACAGCCTCATCGATTTCGGCCGAATTATGGACCAGAGCTTGATCCTYCTGGTCAACCTCTCCACCGTGGGCCCCACGGTGCGGGAAATCCTGGGCTGCTTCATCCTCTCCCTGCTGCATCTCAACGCCCTGGGACGAAGCGGCATTCCCAGGGAAGACCGTAGGCCCTTTGACATCTACTGCGATGAAGCCCACCGCTTCATGACCGACGCCCTGGAGGATCTGATCGCCGAAACACGGAAATTCAACGTATCGCTGAACCTGGCCCACCAGTACATGAGCCAGTTCGGGCAGCGCAAAATCGATGCCTTTTCCAGCGTGGGAACCACGGTCATCTTCAACGTGGATGAAAGGGACGCCCGTTACTTGACCAAGGACCTTCGGGGCAAGGTCAAGCCGGAGGATATGTTCAACCTGGAGGTGGCCGAAGCCATAGCGCGCATCGGGTCCGAGGTGGTTAAGTTTCGTCTGCCGCCACCCCTGAATGCTGATGACAGGGCCAGGCGGGAACGAATCATCGAGAAATCCCTTCGACGCTACTATCGGCCGGTCCCAGAGGTGCGCAAGGCCATCCTGCGCAGAAGGGAGCGTTGGGCTCCCGCCTTTACCAGCCTGGCGTCCACTGTTGACCGGAATGAACAGGGGCAAATCGAGGAGTTCGTCTACGATGAGTTCTCATGATCGACCTCGGATCAACCGCTTGCTTGAGGAAGTCACCCGACTGTTGAGCGAAGATTGCCTGCGGGAGTCATGCGATGAACCCATAGAAGAAGCAGTCGGCTCCTTTCAGTGGCCCGAGTCTCCACCCTTAGATCAGGCTATATTCCTCGATACACTCGGCTCATTCGTGAGCCATGTATATGCTCATGCTTGGAGTCCCAAGCAGAAACTCGCTCCCGGCCAAGCCAGGGCCGAAGCCGTAAGATTGCTTCAGGGTCATTACCAGGGCCAGAATGCCTCCGGCTATGAGGCGGCCTATTTGGATGCCAGGCACTCCACCTTTGCCGGTCTGGAGTTCGTGCTGGGTCAACTCGGGCAAATCCTGGTGGACAAGGCGCGTAAGCAGTGGGTGCGCTGGGTCCTCCATCAATACCTGGATTGCTTGCCATGGCCGCTCAGGCTTCAGGTGGCCTCTGAGCTGATGCAGCGCTGGCAAATTGTTGATCCCGAGAGTTTGCACCAAGTCAATCCCTCCCAGATGGCCGACCATTGCGCCGACCTGTTGGTGGCTCAAATCGCCTCCGAATCCCAAGTCTCGGAAATGTTGTCCGC
The DNA here is from genome assembly GCA_001184205.1 of Desulfocarbo indianensis. Taxonomy (GTDB): domain Bacteria; phylum Desulfobacterota; class Desulfarculia; order Desulfarculales; family Desulfarculaceae; genus Desulfocarbo; species Desulfocarbo indianensis. Next base: position 259,541 of record LBMP01000007.1, on the reverse strand, counting down.
TGGAAACGGATTCCCCGGCTTCTGAAATCACATCCACCTGACTGCCGCTGTTGATCGTGAGAGGCGCTTTCGCCTCTCGAACCAGCCAAGTCTTCACCCGCATAGAGAGTGAAGCCTTGGAGGTGAAAACAATGGCGGAGACTATCAGAAGTGCACAAGCAAAGCTGAGCCTGTTCAAGCGGCGGTTCTCGGGGTTGCGGAACACCTTCGGAACCTACGACCCTGAGACCGGCCGGTCCTGGCAGGTGAAGCATCCGGTGACCGATGGAGTGCTTCTCGATCACCTCAGGGGGCGCCGGCCCTATGGGGTTTACCTGCTCACCGGTGACCGCACCAGTGCGGCGGTGGTGGACTTCGACAATGACGATCTGAACCAGGTGGTGGATTTCATCGCGCGCGCGGCGCACTACAAGCTGAAGGCTCATATCGAGCGCAGCAAATCCAAAGGACACCACGCCTGGATTTTTTTCGGTGACAAGGGCGCCAACGCGGCCAAGGCCAGACTGGTGGTCTCGAACATCCTGGACGAGATCGATGCCCCGGACACGGAGATATTCCCCAAGCAGGACCGCCTGGACCCCTCCATCCCCTATGGCAATTTCATCAATGCCCCCTTGTTCGGGCGCCTGGTGCCGGAGGGCAGGACTGTCTTTCTGGAGCCGACCAGCTTCAAGCCCTATCAGGATCAGTGGGCCTTTCTGGACTCGGCGGAAACGGTGGATGAATCCGTGCTGGATGAGTTGATCGAGATCAATCAGTGGGGGGCAGAGAAGAGACAACCATCCCGGGACGTCTCTCGCCCCTCATCCGAGCCATCCATTGATTTCGGCTTGCCGCCTTGCGCCCAAAAGATGCTGCTCAACGGGGTGGAGCGATACCAGAGGGTCAGCTGTTTCCGCCTGGCGGTTCACTTCAAACGGTTGGGCATGCCCTATGACGTGGCCGTGGCCGCCCTCAAGGTCTGGTCCCTCAAGAACCGACCGCAAGGCGGCAAGGGGGTCATAACCGAACAGGAGATCGTGGATCAGGCCCAGTACGCGTTCGAGCGCAACTATCGTGGGTGTGGCTGCGAATCTCCCGCTATCTCGCCGCACTGTCAGGAAGGCTGCCCGGTGAAATCCAAGACCAGGCAAAAGGGCTTCAGGGAAGCTCAAGGAGGCTTGCAATGATCCTTTTGGTGGGAGCGGAAAAGGGCGGCACCGGCAAGACCACTCTGGCCGTGAACCTGGCCGCGCTCAGGGCCAGTCGCGGGTATGAGGTCCTCCTGTTGGACGCCGATCCTCAGAAGTCTATGTCCTTTTGGTCCGCCACCAGGGATTCGGAGGGCAACGGTCAAGGCATGACCTGTGTGCAGAAGACTGGGGACCTGCGCTCCTCGGTGATGAGCCTGGCTCCGAAGTTCGATGACGTGATCATCGACACCGGCGGCCGGGACTCGGAAGAACTGCGCTCGGCCTTGCTTGTGGCCAACCTGCTGCTCATACCCATTAAGCCCAGCCAGTATGATCTTTGGTCACTGGCCAAAATGGCAGTCCTGGTCGATGACGCCCGCACCTTTAACCCCAACCTCTCCGCCTTGGCCACCATAAATCTGGCCAGCCCGCACCCCGGCGTCAGCGAAGTGGAAGAGGCCAAGAGCTACCTCGCCGACTACAAGCAGATCAAGGTGGCCGAGTCCGTTCTGCGCGACCGCATAGCCTTTCGCCGTTCCACTCGCCAAGGGCAAGCGGTGGGCGAGATGAAGGCCATCGATTCCAAGGCCAACCTGGAAATCACATCCCTTTACCAAGAGGTGTTCCATGACCGGGCTCAGAAGACCGCCTGTGGTTGATATCAACACCGCCCGGGCCGACAGCTTTGTCGGGGGTGGTGGGGCCGTGGCCAGGTATGAGCCAAATGAGGCTACCTCGGCCCTTGCCTACATTGATCGGGCCGAGCAGGCCTTGGAACAGGCGTCCACCATAGATGTGGTCAAGGGCATCCGTGACCAGGCCGAGGCCCTGCGCCTCTATGCCAGGCAGGCCCAAAGGTCTTTTGAGATTCAAAACCGCTGCGCCGAGATCAAGCTCATGGCGGAGCGCAAAGCCGGTCTGATGTTGATCGAGCAGGACAAAAACAAGGGGGCCGCCGCCCCTTCGGAGGCGCGAGAGGACATCCCCCGCCTAAAGGAGTTGGGCATCTCCTACTCCCAATCCAGCCGGTGGCAGGCCATCGCCGGAATCCCCAGCGAAAACTTCGAGCAAAGGCTCGAAACTCTGAAACGGGGCAAGAAGGAGATCACCAGTACGGAATTCCTTCGTCTGGCCAAGAGGTTGGCGTCTCCGGACAACCCTCGCAAAGATGAAGGCGCCGTTGAAGAAAAGATTTCAGAGGAATTCCGGTTGGCTACGGACGCGCTACGCAAGGCTATCATCTCCGCCAGAAGCTCTGGATGGCAGGAAACGTCCAGGGCTGCCGCCCTAGCTTTGGTCAAATCACTTGCGGCATTGATTCGAGCCTAAACAAGATGCCGGGCGAAGCATCCCACAACACCCCTCATCCAGCCCTGGGCACCCTTGGCAGGAAGCTGCCTCCCACGGAAGTCGCTGCCTTCTTCGAGGTTGCCGAGAGCACCATACTTCGCTACCCTGATCGGTATGGAGGGGTGCGTATCTCCAACCGTGTCCTGTTCTTTGAAAACTTAATAGAGGATGCAGTTAGGAGGACGTATGCCCAGCAAACGAGTGCGCAAGGGCAAGACGGTCTGGATAGGTGCGATAAACAGGAAGAACTTTCGCAAGGAATGCCTGTTCCAGACCAAAACCAAGGCCCATCAATGGGAAGAAGCGGTAAAGCGGCTCTTCCAGTCCGAAATTCCTTTGGAGGACATCGCAAGGTTACTCGACGAAGGAGCCGCTCCGGAAGCGATACCGCAAATCCTGGAAAAGGAGAAGACGCCCACGGTCTCCTTAATGGCGTGGGCTGAAGCCTACCTGGATTACGCCCGGCAGGAGTACACACGCAAAGTGTACAGCGAAAAGCGGGCGGCCTTTAAGAGCCTCATAGAAGCCCTGGGGCCAAATTTTCCTGCCGACGCGATTGATCCATCCAGAGCCTACGATCACTTGATGAACCAGCGTTCCGTGCGGTCGGCCAACTCGGTGAACAAGGACCGAAAGAATCTGACCGCCGCCTGGAACTGGGGCATGAAGTTCAAGGGCCTACCCGAACCCAATCCCTTCCAGGTCGTGGACAAATTCAAACATGACCGTGGCACGCACTACAAGCCACCCCTGGAGGATTTTTCCAAAGTCCTCAAGGTGGCCCAGGATCAAGAGAAGACCATGCTCTTGACCTTCTACTACACGGCTGCCAGAAGGGGCGAAATCTACCGGCTCAAATGGAGTGACGTGGATTTCAAAAACGGCCTGATCCGCCTGACCACCAGGAAGCGAAAAGGCGGAGTCATGGAAGAGGATTGGCTACCGATGCATGAGGAACTCGCCCGCACCCTTGAACTCCACAAAGAGCTTGGGCTCAGTGATGAGTGGGTTTTCGTGCAAACCAACCGGCGCAAAGGCCAACCTTTCATCGAGAACCGAGGATTTCCGCAAAATCTGTGCGAAAAGGCTGGGGTCAAACCATTCGGCCTGCACGGGATCAGGGGACTGGCCGGTACGGTCTTGGCCGAATCCGGCGAAGCCATGGTCAACATAGCCTCTGTTCTAAGACACAAGAACGTGAGGACCACCGAACGATACATCAACAAGTCGCGGAGGCTGAAGCCTACTTTGGAGATCCTCAAGGGAGGGCTCGAAATGGTGGATGCAGACCCGACTGAGAACCGCCCTACGTCAATCCTACGTCTAGCGGGTGGTTCCAAATAACAAGGGGCTAGCCTGACTCGGCCAACCCCTTGTTATTCTTGCTATTTTTGGCGGGGACGACGAGACTTGAACTCGCGGCCTCCGGCGTGACAGGCCGGCGCTCTAACCAAACTGAGCTACGCCCCCGCTTATTGAGCGTATTATTTGTGGAGCTTTACGCCCCTCTGCCCCCCCGCTGGTGGCGGGCCTGCCGACGTCGCGTTGCAAAGGAAGCTCTAGCCCCTCCCCCTGGCCCTCTCGCCCCTCCCGCTCTCCCCACCGCGCCTGACCCGGTGTCGAATGGTAGGCGGAACAGGACTTGAACCTGTGACCCCCGGCTTGTAAGGCCGATGCTCTCCCAACTGAGCTACCCGCCCATTTTTTGAGCCAGGGCCATCCACGGCGAGGCTATTTGCCCCGGGGCCTTTGTCAAAGGCAAGTTTATTTATCAGTCGGCGGGCCGGCTGTCAAGGTATTTAACCCCGGCCGGCCCGCAATTTTGCTTTTATCTAATGCCCCGGCCTCTCAAGACTTTTCCGGGGCGTCTCCCATGGCTTCCCCTGCCCGGTCCAGCCCTGATACTGCCCCTCTCCCATGGTTTTAGCGGCCCATGGCCTCGGGGGACGGGCAAGCGAGGCCTGCGGCGTCAGTGGGCCATCACCTCGGAGCTTTCGCCGTTTTCGGGCTTATCCGGCAGACACCAGGGCTCGCTGGGGCCGTTGAAAATTTCCGCCGGGTCGTCCACGGCCATGGCCTGGCGCAACACCTCGTCCATGCTTTCCACGGGGACCAGTTCCACCGCCTTGAGGACCTTTTGCGGTATCTCCTTGATGTCCTTTTCGTTATCCTTGGGGATCAGGACCTTTTTGATATTGACCCGGTGGGCGGCCAATATCTTCTCGCGCAGGCCGCCGATGGGCAGCACCCGGCCGCGCAGGGTGATCTCGCCGGTCATGGCCACGTCGGCCCGCACGGGAATGCGGGTCAGGGCGCTGACCAGGGCGGTGGCCAGGGTGATGCCGGCCGAGGGGCCGTCCTTGGGGATGGCGCCCTCGGGAACGTGGATGTGCAGGTCGACCCTGGTGTAGAAATCCTCGGGCAGCCCCAGGCTGCCCGCCCGGGAACGCACGTAGGAAAGCGCGGCCTGGGCCGATTCCTGCATCACCTCGCCCAGCTTGCCGGTGATGGTGAGCTTGCCCTTGCCGGGCATGATCATGGCCTCGGTGGTCAGCACCTCGCCGCCCACCTCGGTCCAGGCCAGGCCGTTGGCCAGGCCCACGAAATCGCGCTCCTCGGGCAAGCCGTAGCGGAACTTGGGCACGCCCAGATAGCCTTCCACCGCGCTCACCGGCACCCGCACCGAGCCCTCGCGGTCGTCGCCGGTCACCAGCTTCTTGGCCACCTTGCGGCAGATGGAGGCGATTTCGCGCTCCAGGTTGCGCACGCCGGCCTCGCGGGTGTAGCGCTGGATGACCTCCAGGATGGCCTGGTCGCTGAGCTGGGCCTGCTCGGGCTTGAGACCGTTGGCCTTGGCCTGCTTGGGCAAAAGGAACTGCTGGGCGATGGAAAGCTTTTCCAGCTCGGTGTAGCCGGGCAGGCGGATTATCTCCATGCGGTCCTGCAAGGGCGCGGGAATGGAATAGAGGGTGTTGGCCGTGGTGATGAACATGACCTCGGAGAGGTTGTAATCCACGTCCAGGTAGTGGTCGTTGAAAGCGAAGTTCTGCTCGGGGTCCAGCACCTCCAGGAGGGCGGCCGAAGGGTCGCCGCGGAAGTCGGTGGACATCTTGTCTACTTCATCCAGGCAGAACACCGGATTCACCGAGCCGGCCCGGCGCATGGACTGGACTATCTTGCCGGGCAGCGCGCCGATGTAGGTACGCCGGTGGCCGCGGATCTCGGCCTCATCGCGCACCCCGCCCAGGGAGAGCCGGATGAAATTGCGGCCCATGGCGCGGGCTATGGAGCGGGCCAAGGAGGTCTTGCCCACGCCGGGGGGGCCCACGAAGCAGAGGATGGGGCCCTTGATCTTGCGCACCATGGCCTGCACGGCCAGAAACTCCAGGATGCGCTCCTTGGGCTTTTCCAGCCCGTAATGGTCCTCGTCCAGGATGCGCTGGGCCGCGTTGATATCCAGCTTGTCGCGGGTGCGCTCATACCAGGGCAGAGCCATGAGCCAGTCCACGTAGTTGCGCACCACGGTGGCCTCGGCGCTCATGGGCGACATCATCTTCAGCTTTTTAAGCTCGGCGCTGACCTTTTCGGCGGCCTCGCGGGGCATGCGCTTTTTCTTGAGCTTGTCTTCGAGCTCCTTGACCTCGCTCTTGAGGTCCTCTTTCTCGCCCATCTCCTTTTGGATGGCGCGCATCTGCTCGTTGAGATAGTACTCGCGCTGAGTCTTTTCCATCTGGCGCTTGACCCGGCTTTTCAGGCGCTGCTCGATCTGGAGTATCTCGATCTCGGCCCGCATCAGCTCATAGAGGCGTTCCAGGCGGCGGTTGGGGTCGATGGTCTCCAGGAGCTTCTGCTTGTCTTCCAGCTTAAGCGGCAGGTGCGCCACCACGGTATCGGCCAGTTGGCCCGGTTTGTCGATGGAAGCGACGCTGAGGATCACCTCCTGGGGGATTTTCTTTTGGAGCTTGGCGAACTGCTCGAAAGCGGCGTTGACCGAACGGATCAGGGCCTCGGACTCCAGAGTGGAATCCTGGTTGTCCTCCAGGGGGTCCAGCTCCACCAGGAACAGTTCTTCACGGGGCAGGTAGGATTCCACCCGGGCCCGGTGCTTGCCCTCGATCAGGGCCTTCACGGTGCCGTCCGGCAGCCTGAGCAATTGCAGAACCGTGCTCAAGGTGCCTATCTGGTAGATGTCTTCCGGGCTGGGCTCGTCCACCCTGGCATCGCGTTGGGTGGCCAGGAAAATGGTTTTGTCGTGGCGCATGGCGTATTCCAGGGCGCTCACCGAACGCTCCCGGCCCACGAACAGGGGAGCCACCATGTGCGGAAAAACCACTATGTCCCTGAGCGGCAGTAATGGCGCTCGCATAAATGGTCCTCTCACGGCCGAAAGCGGCCGTTTGATCATTTCATTCGGATTATAATCGTCGCCCAAGGGCCTATCTTCCCGCGCCCGTCTTAAGGGCGCCTTGGCTCATCAGGCGTACTCTGCCTGGTTGGAGTACAGGAGCAAGGGCTGTTCGCCCTTGGTGATCACCTCTTCGCCCACCAGCACTTCCTGCACGTTTTTCAAGGACGGCAGATCGTACATGACATCCAGCATGGCGGCTTCCAGGATGGAACGCAAGCCGCGGGCGCCGCTTTTGCGTGCCAGGGCCTGCTTGGCCACCTCCATGAGGGCTTCATCGGTGAATTTCAGCTCCACGCCCTCCAGCTCGAAGAGCTTGGCGTATTGCTTGGTCAGGGCGTTTTTGGGCTCGCGCAGGATGCGGATCAGGGCGTCTTCGCTGAGTTCGTCCAGGGTGGCCACCACGGGCAGCCTGCCCACGAACTCGGGGATAAGACCGAAACGGATCAAATCCTCGGGCTGGCATTTGGCCAGGATATCGCCCAGGGGCACTTCCTCGTTGCGGTCCCGCACGTCGGCGGTGAAACCCATGGTCTTGGCGCCGATGCGGTTTTTCACGATCTTGTCCAGGCCCACGAAAGCGCCGCCGCAGATGAACAGGATGTTGGTGGTGTCCACCTTCACGAACTCCTGCTGGGGATGCTTGCGCCCCCCCTTGGGCGGCACCGAGGCCAGGGTGCCTTCGATGATTTTCAGAAGCGCCTGCTGCACGCCCTCGCCGGAAACGTCGCGGGTGATGGAGGGATTCTCGCTCTTGCGGGCGATTTTGTCGATCTCGTCGATGTAGACTATGCCCCGCTGGGCGCGCTCCACGTCGTAATCCGCGGCTTGCAGCAGGTTGAGGATGATGTTCTCCACGTCCTCGCCCACGTAGCCCGCCTCGGTCAGGGTGGTGGCGTCGGCGATGGTGAAGGGCACGTTGAGGATGCGGGCCAGGGTCTGGGCCAGGAGGGTCTTGCCGCTGCCGGTGGGCCCGATGAGCATGATGTTGGATTTTTGCAGCTCCACGCCGGTGGTGTCCACCTTGGCGTCGATGCGCTTGTAGTGATTGTGCACGGCCACGGCCAGTATTTTCTTGGCGCGCTCCTGCTCAATCACGTAATCATCGATGATGTCCTTGATCTCGCGGGGTTTGGGGATGGCGACCCGGGTGGCGGCCTCTTCCTTCTGGTACTCCTCCTCTATGATCTCGTTACAGAGCTCGATGCACTCGTCGCAGATGTACACCGAGGGGCCGGCGATGAGTTTTTTTACTTCATCCTGGCTCTTGCCGCAGAAGGAGCAGACCAGATCGGAGCCCTTGCCATTAGTCTTCTTTGCCATGAATTACGTCTCCACCCCCTCAAACCGGTTGCTATGCGTCGGGCATGGCCTCGCGGTGCTCAATGACCTTGTCCACCAAGCCGTACTTCATGGCCTCCTCGCCGCCCATGAAGTAATCGCGTTCGGTATCCACCGATATTCTATCCAGGGGCTGGCCGGTGTGTTTGGCTAATATTTCGTTAAGCCTCTGCCGAAGCTTCAATATTTCCCTGGCGTGGATGTCAATGTCCGTGGCCTGTCCCTGCACCCCGCCCATGATCTGGTGGATCAGGATGCGGGCGTTGGGCAGGCTGTAGCGCATGCCTTCGGCGCCGGCCGCCAGCAGGATGGCCGCCATGGAGCTGGCCTGGCCCAGGCACAGGGTGCCCACCTTGGGCTTGATGTACTGCATGGTGTCGTAGATGGCCAAGCCCGAGGTCACCACGCCGCCCGGGGAATTGATATAGAGATGGATGTCCTTGGTGGGGTCCTCCGCCTCCAGAAATAAAAGCTGGGCGATGACCACGTTGGCCACGTTGTCGTCGATGGTTTGTCCCAGCATGACTATGCGGTCCTTCAGCAGACGGGAATAGATGTCATAGGACCGTTCGCCGCGGCTGGTCTGCTCAATAACAAAGGGAATCAGAGTCATTAGCTGTTCGTCTCGCTTTCGGCTGCCGCGGTGGGCGCCTGGTCATCCCGGCTGGCCTGGACAGCCGCCGCCCTTTGAGCGGCTTTTTCTTCTGTCTCTTTGGCCAGTTCGGCTGGATCGACCATTTCAATTTTAGCATCGGCCCTGATGGCCTGCAACGTCTTTTCTTGCATCACTTCGGCGACCAAAGCATCCATCATGTTGTTTTTAGTATACATTTCCTTAAGGACCGCCGCCGGCTGCCCCAACTGCTCGGCGATTTTGGCTATGTGGGCGTCCAGGTCTTCCTGGCTGGCCTCTACTTTTTCCTGATCGGCGATCTGGCCCAGCACGATGCCCGCGCGCACCTTTTGCTCGGCCTGGGGAGTGAAATCAGCGGCCAGCTTGGCGTCGTCCAGACCGGCCAGGGCCGGGTCCATGCCGCTTTGGCCCAGGCGCCGCTTGAAGTTCTGGGCCATTTCCTCGGCCTCGTCGCGCACCAGGGTCTTGGGCAGGTCGAATTCGCCCAAGTCGCGTATCTGGTCCAGGATCTGGCTGTTCAAGGCCGAGTCCTTCTGCTTTTGATAAGCCTTTTCCAGTTCGGAGCTGATGCGCTCCTTCAGCTTGACCAGGCTCTCGAACTCCGCCCCCAGGGAGCGCGCGAAGTCGTCGTCCAGTTCGGGCAGCTTCTTGGCCTTGATCTCCTTGACCAAGAGCTTGAAACGCACCAGGTTGCCGGCCAGTTTGGGATCGCGGTAATTGTCGTCGTATTGGACCTTGGCTTCCACCATGTCGCCGGGCTTGGTTTTGACCAGGGCCACCTCGATCTCTTCCTGCACCTGGCCCTTGCCCAGTTCCACCTCCACGTTGTCGGCCGAGCCGCCTTCCAGGGCTTCATCGCCGATGAAGGATTGGTAGTTGACCACCACCACGTCGCCCATGGCCGCGGGGCGGTCCTCCTCCAGGGGAACCAGCACGGCCTGGTTTTCAGCCAGGGCCTTGACCCGGTTTTCGATTTCCTCGTCGGTCACCTTGAGGTCGGGCTCCTTGAGGGCCAGGCCCTTGTATTTGGCCTCGTCGATCTGGAACTCGGGGCGCACGTCCAGGGTCACCTTGTAGATGAAATCCTGGCCGGCCTGGGGAGGCTCGAAATCAAAATCCGGCCGGGCCATGGGCTCCAGCTTTACCTCGGCCAGGGCCTTGGCATAGGAGTCGCTTATCAGGCTTTCGGCGGTTTCGGCGGCCACCTGGGGAGCGTAGTATTTTTCCAGTATGGAGCGGGGCACCTTGCCGGCCCGGAAGCCCTTGATGCGCGCCGTCTTCTTGAGGCGCTTGTACAGGTTCTCCTGGGTCTTGTCCACCTCGTTGGCGGGTATTTCCACGTTCAGGAGGCGCTCCACCGAGCTGAGTTGTTCGACGTTAACCTTCATTGGTTCTTTTCCCTGTTTACTTTCCGTGGCCAAACTATAACTTGCGTGAAATTTTAGACGTATATCACCGCCCCGCCCGCGGCGCAAGCTCTAGTGGCCCCTGGAGCGCCTTTTTTTAATTCCTTCCGGCCTTTTCTGCGGCCCTTGCCCGCCTTCCCGCGGCTCCAGCCGCCAGGTCAAATCCACCAGCCATTGGTGCAGGGGAAGCGTCTCCACCCACCTGGCCAGGCAGTAATCCAGGCACTGGGGCGAGAATATATCCGGCGGAATCTCCGTTTCCATTCTGGCGTACAAACCGCCGTGCAAAAGAAGCTCCGCGTTGGGATGCTCCGGATCCGCGCCCCTGGGCAGGCGCTTGTAGCATTGGCCGGCGATGCCGTAGCCCCTGCCGGCCACCTCCTCCACGGCCTGAGCCAGGGCGGCTCCCCGGATGGGGTGCTGCGCCGCCTGGCGATAGGCGTGCAGGGCCTCGCCCTTGAACCAGGGCATGCCCGCCGCCAGAATCAGCTTGCCCGGCTCCAGATGAAAATAGAATCCCGAACACGACATGCGATGCCCCGGCCCTTCCCAGAACCAGAGGGCCATGTGCTCCTTGAAGGGAGGGCCGTCTTTCACCCGGCGCTGATCGCGATGGATGCGGAAAAGAGAACGGTTCACCCTGGGATCGGCGTGCACGCCCGGAGCCAAGGCCTTGAGCGACTCGGCGGCGGCGTTCACGAAGGCCCGCGAAGGCTCCCGCAGCAGGCGCTCGTATTCGTCCTTGTGGGCGTCGAACCAGGCCTTTTCATTGTTATCGGCTAGATTGCGCAGAAACTCCACCGCTTTTGGGGAAAATCCCGCGAACTCCAAGCTGTCGGCCATGCCGTCTCCTTTGAATCGGCCTAAAACGTAAGCACCTTGGCGGGCGCGCGCAAGTGGAGCCCATTAATTGACTGCCAAGGCCCAAGTGGGTATATTGCTGGCTTGACTGCATCTTCACCCTCGGGAGGATTAGGGGCCATGCGCGTTCTTTCCGGTATCCAGCCCTCGGGCACCTTGCACATAGCCAATTATTTCGCGATGATGAAGCGCATGATCGAGTTTCAGCGCGATCACGACCTTTTCTGCTTCATTGTCAATTACCACGCCCTGACCACGGTCTACGACGCCCAGGCCCTGCGGGAAGGCACCCTGAACGCGGTGCTGGATTTCCTGGCCCTGGGCCTGGACCCCCAAAAGGCCACCTTTTACGTGCAGGGCGATCTGCCCGAGGTGTGCGAACTGACCTGGATACTCAACAACCACACCCCGGTGGGCCTTTTGGAAAGAGCGCACTCCTACAAGGACAAGATCGCCAAAGGCTTCAGCCCCCACAACGGCCTGTTCTCCTATCCGGTGCTGATGGCCGCCGACATCCTGCTCTACCAGGCCGACGCGGTGCCGGTGGGCAAGGACCAGAAGCAGCACCTGGAAATTACCAGGGACATCGCCATCAAGTTCAATAACGCCTATGGCGAAACCTTCGTGGTGCCCGAGGCTTGGATAGACGAGGACACCGCGGTGATTCCGGGCCTGGACGGGCAGAAGATGTCCAAGTCCTACGGCAACACCATCGAGATTTTCGCCCCGGAAAAGGCGCTCAAGAAAAAGGTGATGAGCATCGTCACCGACTCCACCCCGGTCGAGGCCCCGAAAGACCCGGACAAGTGCAATGTCTTCGCGCTCATAAGCCTTTTCATGGACCAAAGCGAGCGGGAGGCCCTGGCCGAGCGCTACCGCGCCGGCGGCTTGGGCTATGGCGAGGTGAAAAAAGACCTGTTCGCCCGCTTGTGGGAATATTTCCGGCCCTACCGCGAAAAGAGGGCCCGCCTGGCCGCCGACCCCGCCGAGGTGGCCCGCATCATGAAAATGGGCCAGGAAAAGGCGCGCAACGTGGCCGCCCCCACCTTAAAGAACGTGCGCGAAAAGGTGGGCTTGAATTACTAAAGCGCCTCCGCGGTTTTTGGCCAGAGCATAAAAGGGCCCGGCGCCTCTGCCGGGCCCTTTCACGTTAACCAATTGATATCTAGCTAAAAAGCCATCTCGACCTTCCAGGCCTTCCACACCTTGCCCGCCAGGTCGGGCCCCGGTTGCAGGGTGGGTTTGCCCGGCTGCCAGCCGCTGGGCGTCACCTCGCCGGTTTCGAGCACATGCTTGAAGGCCTTGATTTGGCGCAAGGACTCGCTGACGTTGCGGCCCACGGGCGGAGTCAGAATCTCGATGGCCTGCACCACGCCCTCGGGGTCGATCAGGAAGCGCCCCCGCACGTCCACCCCGGCGTCCTCGTCATAAACCCCGTATACCTTGCCGATGCGGCCGCCGGCGTCGGAGAGCAAGGGGAAGGGCACGCCGCCGTCCACCATCTTGCTCAGTTCCTCTTCCTGCCAAATCTTGTGCACAAAGCGGCTGTCCGTGCTCATGGCCAGGATCTGCACGCCCAGGGCCTTGAACTCGTCGTGCTTGGCGGCGACCGCCGCCAGCTCGGTTGGTCAAACAAATGTGAAATCGCCAGGATAAAAGCAAAGGACCACCCACTGGCCCTTGAAGCTGGATAGTTTGACGTTCTGGAAGCCTCCGTCCACGTAGGCGCTGGCTTCGAAATCAGGGGCGGGTTTTCCAACGAATACCATGGGCTTGCCTCCAGGCTTGGATTCTTGGGAGCTTGGCGTCTGGGCGGGCGTGGATTGCGCGCCTTCCACTATCGGCCCCTTGGCCGGCACCACGCATCCATCTTTGGCGTCAGGCATTTCATACTCCACAAATAGTATTTATCAGCAATTGCACCATTTGTTTATTCTATTTTATTGTGCCTGATCGATCGTTATTTGCAATGCTTTTTTAATAATAATTCCTGGGTTGGTAAGCCCCCGCTAATATTAGCGGATAAGGCTGGGACCGATTACCGGGATAGCCGAGGAATGGAAAGGCGGACAGGATGACGAGGGGGCGGCGGTTCAGGTCTCCCCCACTCCCCGTGGCCGGGCAAGCGAGGTCATGGCCAGGGGCGCGCCAGGCGCGCCCCTGACTGACAATTATGCTTCTTTATCCTGCAAAACCTTACAGGCCAGATGACCGTTGCGCGCGGTGGCGAAACAGCCGCCGCAGGATACGCACTGGGCGGGTTCCCGGCTGCCCGCCTTCCACTGGTTCACCAAGTCGGGCTGGCGCACCAGGGGGCGGCATATGGACACCGCGTCCACCTGGTCCAGGGCTTCTTCGATGCGCTGGCGGCTACGCCAGCCGCCCACCACGATGATGGGACACTTCACCGCCGCCTTGACCACCTTGGCGTTCTCCAGGAAATATCCCTCCTGCGCCGGCTCCTTGACCAGGCGGGAAGGCGATTTCTTGCCCGCATAGGGCACCCCGCCGGAAACCTCGATGGCGTCGATGCCGGCCTGGTCCAGACCCCGGGCGCAGATCAGGGCGTCTTCCAGGGTCAGGCCGCCCTCGATGCCGTCGGTGGAGTTGAGCTTGATGAACACGGGAAAGCCGGGCCCCACCGCGTCGCGCACCGCCCGGTAGACCTGCCAGGTCAAGCGCGAACGCCCCTCCGCGTCGCCGCCGTACTCATCCTCCCGGCGGTTGGTGAAGGGGCTTAAGAATTGGGATAAAAGATAGCCGTGGGCGCCGTGCAACTGCACCGCGTCGAAGCCGGCCGCCTTGGACCTGGCCGCCGCCAGGGCGAAGTCTTCCACGATGTCTTCTATCTGGCCCTGGCTCAGCCCTTCCACATCCTGGTCCAGGGCCGGGTTGCGCATGGCCGAGGGCCCCAGGGGCTGGCGGCCGATCCAAGCGGCCTTGGTCTGGCCGCCGGCGTGCACCAGTTGGATGGAAACCAGGCCGCCGCTCTTATGCACCGCGTCGCTGATGCGGGTGAGCGGCCCCACCATGGCGTCGATATAGGCCCCGGTCTGCCCCATGAGAGCCTTGCCGTGGGGGCTCACATAGGCGAAGCCGGTGATGATGAGCCCCACGCCGCCCTCGGCCAGCCCCGCGGTGAGGAGAGCGGTCTCCTGGGTGGGGGTGCCGTCGGGCTCGGCCATGCCTTCCCAGGTGGCCGAGCGCACCACGCGGTTGGGAATCTCAAGCCGGCCGAGGCGCCAGGGGGTGAAGATGTCCGTCATGTCATGCCTCCAGTTTTATTGCGCGCTAACCTACTCTAAGTCGCCATGGCCATCCAGGCAACACCCCTCTTTAGCGAACGTCTTTCCGGAAAAGCGCCCCTGGCGCCAACCAGGGGCTATCCGATCCCTCTGTTTCGTTTCGCTGACGGATGGGCGAGCATTTTCAGATTGAAGGGACTGGCAAGGGATCGGCTTTGCCCCGACCTGAAAGGTTCCCCAGGCCTTTGGTGCGGAATCGGTTTTCATGCTAATTGTTGCCAGGCGGCGGCGTTCGCGGCGGGCGGCGCTCAGGATAAGCTGCCCGCCAATCCCCAATGCGGCGGGTTTGCCCATGGCCGACGCCGGGAAACGCGCAGGACTTTAGCCGCGTCGTAACGCCCCCTCGGCGCCGGGCCATAGGGTGAGGCAGCAATGAATACCGTTCAATCCACGGCGGGAAACCGTGTTGAGTCGGCTGCAAGCAAACGCGCGCCGGCTGGCAACCGCCAGCGGGCGGCTGCCCGGTCTCAATAAATCAGAGAGCCCTGCGAGATTTGTTCCTTGCGTTTCAGGTATTCTTCCTTGCTGATGCGCCCGGCCTTGAAATCGTCTTCCAGACGTTTCATCTGCTTGTGTTTCTGGTATTCATAGGCCGCGCTGGTACCGGCGGCTCCCGTGGCGGCCCCTCCCACAAAAGAGCACCCCGCGCCCCCGATTCCCAACAGCATGATCAAGCCGAGCAATACCGCAGTCACGCGCTTCATGTTTCAGCCTCCCGATGGCAAAGCGTAAATTGTCCAGTCATTTTTCCCGCGGGACCCGGCGAACGCCATAAGCCATAGGCAGGATTTTGATCTAGGAAATATTCTTAGCCAGTGGATTCAAGCGAAAAGAAAACGCCCAGCCGGCCCCCGGCGATTCCCCTTTACCCCGGTCCGTTGCCCGCTTCGGCTTAAAAGCCCCTGCCTTGCGCCTTCAAACCGCGCAGGCTGTCCTTTTGGCCTCTTCCAAAAGTCTGGCAAAGGAGGGATCGCTGTTGAGATGGTTGGCGAACCAGAGGTATTTGGCCATTATGCTTCTGATGGAAAATTGCAGGCTGTAGTAATCCAAGGGTTTTATCAAAAGATGGTTGACCCCGCTTTCCAGACAGAGATCAACCACTTTTTGATCGGCCATGCCGGTGATCATGACGGTGTCATGGGCGGCCAAGGGGAACTTTACTTTTATTTCATTCAAGAAATCAAAGGCGTTATAGCTGCCCATGAAAACATCCAAAATGAACAAAGCCATGTTGGTCTGGCGGTGCTCGCAATATATTTTGGCCTGGATAGCGTCATTGAAACAAAAGATTTCTCCCCATTTGCAAAATTGGCGCAGGCTCTGTTCGAGACATTCCAGCACGTCCCGGTCATCGTCAACCACTATGATGTCCAGGCCTTCTGCCATGCTTTTATTCTCCTTTAGGCGTTCCGTGTTGCATTTGCCCAACCCTTTTATCAGGTTTTTGTGATTTTTTTAGATAAAGGCTTAACTGTAACCAAAATGACAAAAAGGGGCCGGGAGAAGCTGATCTCCCGGCCCCCTATTATTATTAAATCAGTTAACGATTAGTAGGCTTCCTCGTAGGCCAAGTCCTCGGCGTGGATCTTGTGGCTGAAGTGCTTGTACACCCAAGCCTGATAAATGATGACCACGGGAACCATGACCAGGGCCACGCCCAGCATGATCTTCAGGGTGAGCGGGCTGGAGGCCGAATTGCTTATGGTCATGCTGGCCGCCGGATCCAGGCTGGAGGGCAAGAGGCGGGGATACAGCCCCAGCACGCCGAAGAGCGCGGCGCTGGCGATGAACACCGCCGAGGAGACCCAGGCCTTCACCCAGGCGCCCTTGGCCATCATGAAGCGTATGCCCAAGAGCGAAGCCACCGCCAAGAGGGGGACCACGAACATCAGCGGCATGGCCAGGTAGTTGTTGTAAAGATCGGTGGCGAACCAGGTGGCGATTAAAAACACCACCGCCAACACCAGCTCCGCGTACCAAAGCTTGGCGGCCATGGCCTGGGCCCGCTGGTTCAAATCCTGGCCGATGTCGCCGCCGCTCTTGATGACCAGCCAGAGGGCGCCGTGCACGCAGAACATCACCAGGAACAACAACCCGCCCGCCAGGCCGTAGGGATTGAGCAAGGTGAACAAGGTGCCATGATAGACCCCGTCCTTGTCGATGGGGATGCCGGCGAAGATATTGGCGAAGGCCACGCCCAAGAGCAAGGCGGGCGCGAAGCTGCCCACGAACAGGCAAATATCCCAAATGGATTTCCAGGCGGGGGAATCCACCTTGCCCCTAAGCTCGAAGGAAACCCCGCGCAGGATCAGCGCGAACAAAAGCAGCATCAGCGCCGAATACAGCGAGGAGAACATCACCGCGTAGGTGCCGGGGAAGGCGGCGAAGGTCACGCCGCCGGCGGTGATGAGCCAAACCTCGTTGCCGTCCCAGAAGGGCCCCATGGAATTGTAGATGATGCGTTTTTCCTGGTCGTTCTTGGCCAGGGCCGGCATCAGGGCCCCCAGGCCCAGATCAAAGCCGTCCAGCACGAAATAGATGATCCACAGGACGCCCCACAGCACAAACCAAATGCTCTCAAGCATGAGCCACCTCCTTGCCGGCCGGCGCGGCGGATGCAACCCGCAGAGGCTCTGGCCCCTTGCGGGCGTACTTGAACAACAGGAAGAACGCGGCCAAGCCCAACAAACCATAGACCAGGATGAAGGCCACCAGGGTGGTGCCCACCTGGGAGACGGCGATGGGCGAAACCGCGTCCGCGGTGCGCATCAGGCCGTACACGATCCAGGGTTGCCGGCCCACCTCGGCCAGGGTCCAGCCCATCTCGTTGGCGAGATATGGCAAGGGAATGATCCAGGGCAACAGACGCATGAGCAGGGGGCTGGCCTGGGGGTCCTTGCGCTTGAGCCAGGCCCAGGCGGCCAGGAATATGAACAGGGTGCCCAGCCCCACCATCACGCGGAAGGAGATAAAGCTGAGGAGCACCGGCGGGCGGTCCTCCTTGGGGAAATCCTTGAGCCCCTTGACCTCGGCGTCGAAGGTTCCGAACGCCAGGAAACTCAAAGCCCCCGGCACGGGAATCGCCTCGATGGAGTTCCTCTCGTTTTCCGGGTCCGGCCAGGCCAGGAGGTACATGGGCGCGCCCTTCACGGTATCCCAATGGGACTCCATGGCGGCCAGCTTGGCCGGCTGCTTCTCGGCCACCTCCTTGCCGGAGAAATCGCCGTTGATGGCCAGGAACACCGAGAAGATCAAGGCCATCACCGCCGCGTAGCGGAAACTGTTCTTGAAGAAGCGGGTCTCGTTGTTGCGCAAGAGATGCCAGGCGCTTATGCCCATCACGAAGAAGGCGGCCAGGACATAGGCCCCGCTGACGGTGTGCAAGAACTCCAGCACGGCCCACTTCTGGGTGATGATGGCCAGGAAGTCGTCCAGCTCGGCGCGCCCGTTGCGGATCACGTAGCCCACCGGGTTCTGCATGAAGGAGTTGGCCGCCAAAATCCAGTAGGCGCTGACATTGGAGGCAATGGCCACCAACCAGATGCAGGCGGCGTGAGCCTTGGGCGAGAGCCGCTTCCAGCCGAACACCCACACCGCCAGGAAAGTGGACTCCAGGAAAAAGGCCACCGTGGCTTCCACCGCCAAAAGCGAACCGAAGATATCGCCGACATAGGCGGAATAGCGGGACCAGTTGGTGCCGAATTGGAACTCGAGGGTGATGCCGGTCACCACGCCAACGGCAAAGTTGATGAGAAAAAGTTTCCCCCAAAACTTGGCCATGCGCTTGTATTCCTCATCGCCGCTCCGCACATACTTGGTCTCCATGATGGCCACCAATATGCTGAGGCCCAAGGTGAGCGGGACGAAAAGGAAGTGGAAGAAGGTGGCTGCGGCGAACTGCAGCCGGGACAGCATTAGGACGTCCATGATCTCCTAGCCTCCCCGCAAAACGTTTGATGACTTATTTCTACTATACGCCTAGTTTATTTCATTTTGCCTGCATTTTTCCAGGGAAGCCAGGCTGGCCAAATCCGCCTTGCCCAATGTCTTTTGCAGACATTGCTGCGCCTCCAGCCATACCTCGTGCACCGGGCAGAAATGGCTGCGGTCGCAGGAGTCGCTCTGCAAAAGGCAAAGGTTGAGGTTCAAGGGCCCTTCGATGGCCTCGACCACTTCCAACAGGCTGATCTTCTCGGCTGGCCGAGCCAGGCGGTAACCGCCCTTGGCTCCCTTGGTTATTTGGATGATGCCGGCGTGGGCCAATTGCTGGGCGATCTTGCCCAGAAAAGGCAGCGGAATCCGCATGGCCTCGCTCACCCGCCTCCGGCTGGTTTCCCCGCCGGCCGGCTGCAGCGCCAGATACAGGGCGCAACGTACGCCGTATTCTCCAGCCCTGGTTAGACGCATGCGCCCTCCGCCATTGGAGATAATGTGGATTAACATTGTCTTATTTTATACGCATGGCCATCTCCCCCGTCAACAAAAATAATTCCTAAAAAAGAAAGGGACTCTGGAGGGTGGTGCGCGCCCGGGGCGGCGCGCGGATTATTCGAACAGCTTCAGATATTGGCCATAGCCTTCCTTGGCCAAATCCTCGCGGGGGATGAAGCGCAGCGCCGCGGAATTCATGCAATAGCGCAAGCCGGTGGGCGGCGGGCCGTCGCTGAACACGTGGCCCAGGTGGTTATCGCCGTGCTTGCTGCGCACCTCGATGCGCGTGGCGAAAAGGCGGCGGTCTTCCTTTTCCACCAGGTTGCCCGGCTCCAGGGGCTTGCTGAAGCTGGGCCAGCCCGTGCCGGAATCGTACTTGTCGGTGGAACTGAACAGGGGTTCGCCGGAAAGCAGGTCAACGTAAAGGCCTTCCCGCTTGTTTTCCCAATACTGGTTATTGAAGGGCGGCTCCGTGCCCTCCTCCTGGGTCACCTGGTATTGCAGGGGCGTCAACCCGGACCTCAAGTTGGCCGCATCGGGCTTTTCATAGCTTTCCCAAGATTTTTCCTGCGCCGCGCTCATTTTCACCAATCCTTGCTCCCCCGGCTCTTCCGCTCTGGCCAGGCTGATGCTTGCCATCACCATGAAAACCGCTAGCAACCCCAAAAACCAAACGCGCATGCCTTGAACCTCTCTTGTTAGAATGATCCCGGCCTTCTCGGCCACGGCCTTGTTTCACTATTAATAAGATATGCATTCTCCCTGGAAATGCCAGGGTGAAGCCAAAATGGAGCCGCCGGCCCCTGTCCGAGGCCGGCGGCGAAGAAATTCCATGATCCAAGGCAAATATTAGGCGGCGGTACGGGCTCCGTGGGCGTGACGCCAATTGCTCCGGCTCTTTTTGCCTCGGTTGAAGCCCTTCTTGTCTTGCCGGGGCTGGCTGGGAGGCGCCATCTGGTAAGGATGATCTTTCACCACGGGCACGGCCTTGCGTATCAGCCTCTCGATATCCCGCAAGGTGGTCCTTTCCGCGGCGTCGCAAAATGAGATGGCCACGCCTTTTGCCATGGCGCGGCCGGTGCGGCCGATGCGGTGCACGTAACATTCGGGCTCGTTGGGCAGGTCGTAATTGATAACGTGGCTGATGCCTTCCACGTCAATGCCCCGCGCCGCTATGTCGGTGGCCACCAAAACCCTGGCGCGTCCGCTGCGGAATTTTTGCAAGGCCGCCTGGCGGGCGTTCTGGGATTTGTTGCCGTGAATCGCCTCGGCTTGCACCTGAATCTGGCCCAATTGCCTCACCACCCGGTCGGCGCCGTGTTTGGTGCGGGTGAAGACCAGGACCCGCGCCACCTCCGAGCTTTTGAGCAGAAACCCCAACAGGGCGCGCTTGTCGGATTGGGCCACGAAAAACACCTGCTGGTCTATGCTTTCCACCGGAGTGGCGGCCGGCGTCACCGTCACCTTGACGGGCTCCGTCAGCATGCCGCCAGCCAACTGGGCGATGCTGGCCGGCATGGTGGCGGAAAAAAACAGCGTCTGTCTTTGGGCGGGGAGTTGGCCGATTACTTTTTTTATGTCCGGCAAGAAGCCCATGTCCAACATGCGGTCGGCTTCATCCAAAACAAATATTTCCAGCTTATCCAGATGGATATGCCCCTGTCCCATAAGGTCCAACAAACGGCCCGGCGTGGCCACCAGCACGTCAACCCCGCGTGCGCAGGCCCTTACCTGGGGGGATTGTCCCACCCCGCCGTACACCACGGCCATGCTCAAGCGCAGGTAGCGGCCATAGGCCCTGAAGCTGTCGGCTATTTGCAGGGCCAGCTCGCGGGTGGGAGTGAGAACCAGGCAGCGCGCTTTACGCGGCTTGGGCCGCCGCTGGCTCAAGGTCAAACGTTGCAGTATGGGCAGGGCGAAAGCCGCGGTCTTGCCGGTGCCGGTTTGGGCGCAGCCTAGAAGGTCGCGGCCCTTTATGAGATGGGGAATGGCCTGGGCCTGAATGGGCGTGGGGCTTTGATAACCCAGCTCGCTCACGGCGCGCTGTAGGGGCTCCAACAGCTGGAGCTGATTAAACGAGTTCAAAAACTTGTAATTCCTTTTTTAATAACGGTCGGCCTTATGGATTTAGGCGGGGCAAAGGCCGTGGGGCCCGGTTCATAAAGACCCCGCCCCGGGCTGAACCCGGGGCGGGGTCTTTGGCCTAGCTTTTCAAATGCGAGGCTGTGGGCCTACCACCGGTTGTTGCTGCGGCGGTTATCCTTGCGCTCCTGGGCCTCATTTACCCGCAAGGCGCGGCCGTCCATGTCTGCGCCGTTCAACGCGTTGATGGCGGTGTCGGCCGAAGCCGAATCCATCTCCACGAAGCCGAAGCCCCGGGAACGGCCGGTGTCGCGGTCGGTGATGACCCTAGCGGAAATCACCTCGCCGTGACGGCTAAAAATTTCGGAAAGAGCGGCGTCGTCGGCGCTCCAGGGCAGGTTACCCACATAGATATTCTTGCTCA
The DNA here is from genome assembly GCA_001184205.1 of Desulfocarbo indianensis. GTDB lineage: Bacteria > Desulfobacterota > Desulfarculia > Desulfarculales > Desulfarculaceae > Desulfocarbo > Desulfocarbo indianensis. The sequence goes on along the minus strand of LBMP01000007.1, from coordinate 238,130 downwards.
CAAAACACACTCCGGAAAAAAAATAAACCAATCTCCAGCCCAAGGCTGGAGTGCAACCTTGTTCCAACGAGCCATTGTATTGCAATCTTGGTCGTGGCGCGGCATGCGCCCTGGATGCTGATGCAGGATACAGGCTAATTGGCACTACAATATAATACCCTGCCCCCCATTCTTGTCAACCTGAATGGTCATATTTTTCCAGTAACGCTAAAAATATTTGACGGCATCCCGGCAAGCCCCCTCAGGGAGCCCGGAAAAGAACCGTGTTGCCGGCGTCCCGGATCACGATTCGTGGCTTGTACGAGGCGGTGGCGTACAGGCCCAGCCTCGGCAATACGCCCTCGGAGACTTCCATGGCAACGCCTTGCATTCCTTCCGAGGTATACAGAACCAGACTGGGTCCGTGGGAATCCAGGCCCAGTTGGAGTCCGATCCGCCCCTTGCCGTCCAGCAGCATGAGATCGGGACCGGTCTTGTCGTCCAGGTTGAGCCCAAAGCCCTTGACGCCGTCGGCGCGCTTGGCCTGGATCACCACCGCTCCCTGGGGAACCCCCAGATACAAGCGCTCCCTGCCTTGTTGGTCCACGATGGTCAGGGAACGGGCCTTCAGATCGCTTTGCACATCGGCCGAAGCCACGCCGCCCAGCCACCAGTTGGACAAGCCGCCGCCCGCCAATCCGGCCAACAACGCCGCCAGAACCGTGATCCATTGACCCGGCGTTTTCATGTCGCCCCCTCATTTTCCGCTTGGTTATCCGAAGCGCCCCAAGGCCTCCTTGGCCGCTTGGCCCACCTGCACCGCGCGCAATTCTTCGCCATCGAACAGCTTGAACCCGGCCAGGTCCCCGGTCATCTGGGCCAGGCGCGTCCCGGCGCTCTCGCTGGCCAGCCAGCCCAGGGCCCAAACCGCCAGGCCGCGCACCTGGGCGTCGGGATCCCGCGAAAGCGCCAGGAGCGGTTCCTCGGCGCAGCGCTCGCGCATAAGCTCCGGCCGAGCCCCAGCCAGGCGGCCCAGGCCCCATACCGCGCCGGCTTTGAGCGGCGCGAAATCCAGGGCTATCTGGCAGTGGGAAACGTAGCTGATGAGCAGGTTAGCGAACTCCTCGGCCAGGAGCCGGCATTGGGCCATGATCTCGCCCATGGCCTCGGGCGCTCCCCAGGCCACCGCGCCGGACTCCTCGTTCAGCCCCCAGGCCAGGCGCCGCATCACCTCGCGGCCGGCTTCCGGGTCCCGCCGGGCGGCGGCGGCCACCTCGCGGCCCAAAAAAGAGACCGCCCGCCAGCGGAGCAAATCCTCACCGCTGGACAGGGCGGCCAACAAGGCGTTGATCAGGTTTTTATTGGTCTGGCGCGCTTCCTCGGCCAGCGCCTCCAGGCTCCCGCGCCAATCGGGGGCGGCCAGGGCCTGGCGCGCCCGGCGCTTTATCTCCCTGGTTGACAGAGCCTGGGGCAAGGGGCTTAGCCGGCCTTGGCGGCCTGTCCCAGCTTCTGACCCAGTTCGCGGCAGAGCTTCAGGGCTTCATGGTCCGGCACGTATTGCCAGCGCAGGCCCTCGCCCACCAGCTCCAGCTTCATCTCCTCCAGCTTGGCGGTGATCTCCTTCACGGCCTCGCCGCTCCAGCCATAGGAGCCGAAGGCCGCGGCCAGTCTGCCGGTGGGCTTCAGGCCCCGCATGTATTGCAGGAAATCCGCCACCCAGGGCAGCATGCCGTTATTGAGGGTGGCCGAACCGATGGCCAGCACCTTGGCGTCCAGCACCTCGGTCATCACGTCCGAACGGTGGTTATCGGCCAGGTTCATCAGCTTCACCGACATGCCCTGGTCGATCAAGCCGTCGGCCACGGCCTTGGCCATCAGTTCGGTGCTGTGCCACATGCTGCCGAAGGCCACCACGGCCTTGTCCACGGTCTCCTGGCGGGACCAGCGGTCATAGGCCTGGATTATCTTCATGGGGTCCTTGCGCCAGATCACGCCGTGGTCCGGGCAGATCACGTCGATCTGCAGGCCCATCTCCTGCACCTTGGCCAGAAGCTTCTGCACCAGGGGCGAATACAGGAGCAGGATGTTGGCGTAGTACTTGGCGCAGTGCTGCATGAGCTGATTCTGGTCCACCTGGTCGTCGAAGCGCTCGCTGGTGGCCCAGTGATGGCCGAAAGCGTCCGAGGAGATCAGCACCTTGTCCTCGGCCAGATAGGAGAACATGCTGTCCGGCCAATGCAGCATGCGGGTCTCCAGGAAATGCACGGTGCGGCTGCCCAGGTTTAAGGTGTCGCCCGATTTCACCACCTCCACCGGCCAGCCCTGGTAGTGGTAATGGGCCTTCATGGCCTTTTCGCCCATGGGCGAGCATAACACCTTTTCCGGCTTGAGGCGCTCGATCAATTCCGGCAAGCCCCCGGAATGATCCGGCTCCAAGTGATTGACCACCAGATAGTCGATATCTCCGGGCTTGATGCCCAGGTTATGCACCCGATGGATCAAATCCAGTTCAAATCCCTTTTTCACTCCATCGAAAAGGGCGATCTTCTGGTCTTTCACCAAATAGGAATTGTAGGTGGAACCCTGGTAGGTGGTGTAGCCATGAAAGTCGCGGATATCCCAATCCACCGCGCCCACCCAATAGATGTCTTTCTTAACTTCTACCGGTTGCATGTCATTATCCCCGTATTCGCTTATGCTCCCGCGGCTAGCCTTTTGCGGCCCGGGTCGGGGCCCCGTGGGCAAGCAATATAACGCCTAAGGCCGTCTTGGCGGATATGGCCAGCCATATCCGCCAAGACGATCATTGTAACTTCAAGATTGGAACGGAGTCTGGATTAAAGCATCCGCCTGAAAAACTCCGCCCCCGGCGCCTTGGGCCTAGTCTTCCGGATCGAACTGATCCTTGGAGGCCCCGCACACCGGACAAGTCCAATCGTCGGGCAGGTCCTCGAAGGCGGTTCCCGGAGGGATATTGCCCTCGGAGTCGCCTTTTTCCGGATCATAGACATAACCGCATACGCCGCATACGTATTTTTTCATGAAAGCCTCTCTTATGTGTTCGTTGGATTCGCTTCCAGGGCCTCTTATGAATGTAAAGGATTAGCCCTCGGCTTTCCAGTGCCCATGGATATTACAGTATTCACGGGCGGTGATTTTGGCGGCGTCGATTTTGAAGACGGCCTCCGGAGCCGCGCCGGGCTTGAGGAACTCCATGTAGGCCTTGTCGTCGGCGATGACTTCTATCCACTGGATATAGTGCTTCTCTTCCATGGGGTGCGCCACGCTGCCCACCTTGACCTTGAAGCCGCCGTCCACCTTTTCGATGACCGGGACGTGCTTTTCCTGGGCGGCATCCTGGGTGTTTTCACTCTGCAGCTTCATGGGCTCACCGCAGCAAACCAACTGACCCATGCCGGCATGCACCATTTCCACGATATTTCCGCACTTGCCACACTTATAAACATTCAGTCTCTGATTGGACATTAAAGCATCCTCCTTACGGTTAGGGCTGATGGTTCGCTTTTAATGCGCGCCGGACCGGCTACCAATTTTCGCCCTTCAGCTCGAAATGAGCCTGGGGGTGGGCGCAGGCCGGACACTTATCCGGCGCGGCCTCGCCCTCGTGCAGGTATCCGCAGTTGCGGCAGCGCCAAACCGTGGGCTTGTCCCGCTTGAATACGCGGCCCGCCTCGATATTGGCGGCCAAGTCGACGTAACGTTTCTCGTGAAAGCGCTCGGCCACGGCCACGGCCTCGAACACCTTGGCGATGTCCTCGAAGCCTTCCTCGCGGGCCACCTTGGCGAAGCTGGGGTACATCTCGCTTTGCTCGTAATGCTCGCCTTCGGCGGCGGCCTTCAGGTTATCCAGGGTGGAGCCGATAACCCCGGCCGGAAACGCCGCGGCGATCTCCAGCTCGCCGCCCTGCAGGAACTTGAAGAAACGCTTGGCGTGTTCCTTTTCCTGGTTGGCGGTTTCCTCGAATATGAAGGCTATCTGCTCATAGCCTTCTTTTTTGGCCTTGCCGGCCCAATAGGTATAGCGGTTGCGCGCCTGGGATTCCCCGGCGAACGCCGTCAGTAGATTTTTCTCGGTCTGGGTGCCTGCGCATTTGGACATGGTACTAGTATCCTCCAAGTCGTCTGGTTCAGGAAGGGCCTCCTTACTTTTTTAATTCGGCCAGGCCCATTTCGGTGATGGCGTATTTACAGCGGACCGGGCTGTCCACCAGGCCTTGCTTCTTCAGCTTGCTAATGAGATTGGATACGGCCTTGGCGTCCAGGCCCGCTTTCTCGGCTATCTGCTTGTTGGCCCAGGGGCCTTGGTCGCTGGACATGGTTTGCAGTATTTTGGTGATCTCGGCGTCCGCGCCGCCAGCCTTGCCTGCCACTGTCGCTCCTCCGCGCTTGTCAGAATCAGTGAGTGTTTAATGAGTCGCGCCATTCTGTCGGCATTGGGGGCAATACCCCAAGAACTCCAGCCGATGGCCAAGCACCTGAAAACCGGCGGCGTCGCCCACCTGGTTTTCGATGTCCTGAAGAATCTCCATGTCCACGTCGGCCACCCGGCCGCAAGCGATGCAACGTAAATGATAATGGTTTTCCGTGGTGCCGTCGAATCGCATTTCGGTGCCGCCCACATCCAGCTTTTGGATCATGCCCTGGCGGGAGAGTATCTCCAGATTGCGGTACACGGTACCCAAGCTGATGCGCGGCAGGCGCCTGCGCACTATTTGACATAGCTCCCCGGCGGTGGGGTGGGTTTTCAGGCTTTTAAGCTCATCCATGATGACCTGCCTCTGGGTGGTCATCCTGAGCCTGGTGTTTGGCTGCATGGCCTCAACTCCATTATAGGAATCATTATTAATAAAATAACAACCCCCGGCATCCCTGTCAAGGCGATACTCCCCGACGGTGCGGCGGTCACAAGATTCTGATAGGCTGCTCTCTCTGCCGAGCCCCCCAAGAGGCGTTCCAAACAACTTGGCGCCGCCTTTTGGCGCAACAATTGCGGTATTTGCCTACTCTGCCTATTTAGATTAGTATTTAATCCCCTGTTCGGCAAGCTTTTACCTTAAATTTTCCATAGTGCAATTCAGCTTTATTTCTTGGCCCCTGGCCAGCCGAGCCGCCGCCGGTTATATATAATGATCTTCACAGGAGAAGCCGATGCCTCCCGCCAAACCCAAGGCGATTGTGTTGTTGAGCGGCGGCCTGGATTCCAGCACCTGCCTGGCCATGGCCCAGGAGCAGGGTTTTGCGGTTTACGCCCTGAGCTTTGATTACGGCCAGCGCCACCAGGTGGAACTGGCCGCCTCCCAGAGGGTGGCCCGCGCCTTGGGCGCGGCGCAGCACCTCATCCTGCGGGTGGACCTGCGCCCCATCGGCGGCTCGGCCCTGACCGCCGATCTGGAGGTGCCCAAGGGACGTGAGCCGCAAGCCATGGCCCAGGGCGTGCCCATCACCTATGTGCCGGCGCGCAACACCCTTTTTCTCTCCCTGGCCCTGGCCTGGGCCGAAACCCTGCAATGCTCCGATATTTTCATCGGGGTCAACGCGGTGGATTACTCAGGCTATCCTGATTGCCGCCCGGAATTCATCCAGGCCTTCGAGCGCCTGGCCAGGCTGGCCACCCGCCTGGGCGCGGAAGAAGGAACCGATTTCAAGATCCACACCCCGCTCATCAAACTGAGCAAGGCCCAGATCATCGCCAAGGGCGCGGAGCTGGGCCTGGATTACGGCTTGACCCATTCCTGCTACGACCCCACGCCCCCGGGCCTGGCCTGCGGGCAATGCGATTCCTGCCTCCTGCGCCTCAAGGGCTTTGCGGAGGCCGGCCTCAAGGACCCCCTGCCCTACGCCTGAGCAAAGAAGAACGCAGGCTGCTGATAAAGCCCCATCTGCGTCGTTGCTGCGGAAAAGGCTGAAACTCACGTAGGTCCAGCTACGCTTCGTTCCAGCCTTTTACTCGCGCCTGGCATCTGGGGCTTTCCGAGCAGCCTGGCCAGCTCGGCTTTGTCATCAAGCTGAACGGAGCCCTTGGGGGGCTCCGTTGCCGGCGCGGCCTTAGCGGGCCGGCCTAAGAAGACTCGCCCTGGACAATCAGCGCGGCACCTCGGCCGCCGGGGCGGGCAGCAGCGGCATGGGCTTGGCGGGAATCACGCTGGGCTGCGGGGCGCTGTCCTGGCCCGCCTCACGCTCTTCCGGGAAGCCGCCCTGCCGCGGCGGGCTCAGGTGTACACCACTTGCCGCCGGCGCGGGTTGCGTGGCAACGGGAGGCGCCAGGACTCTCCCGGCCGGACGCGGCCCGGCTTGGCTGAGCGGCGTGAACTCGCCGGAGCGCACCGTGAACAGGGCCAGCGGTTTGCTGATGCGGCGGTCCTCGCCCACGCTCAAGGTCCCGCAGACCCCTTCCAGGCCCCGCAGGCTGGCCAGGCGTTCGCGTAGCGCGGCGCGGGTGGCGGGCGGCAGGGAATTCATGAGGAAATGCCTGAGCACGTAGCCCGCGTCATAGGCCTGCGCCTCCATGACGCCGGGCTCCTGCCCCAGCGCCCGCTGGAAATCATCCACAAAGGAGCGGATCAAGGCGGCCGGGGAATTGGCGTCAAAGGCGTCCGGGAAAAGGCAATCATCCACGTAGCGCCCGCCCTGGGCGATGAGCTTGGGATTGTGCCACAGGCTGGTTCCCATGAGCTGCACGCCCAGCACGTCGTGATAGGCAAGCTGGGGCGCGATCATGGCAGCGGCTTCCGGGCCGTCGGGCACGAAAAGCGCGTCGAACCTGATGACCGGCTTGGGAGAATCAGGATGGCCGGGGCGGTAGTTGCCCGGCGGCAGGCCGGCCAGGCTCTTCACGTAGGAGGCGAAATCGGCCTGGGCCGGCGGATAGTACTCGCTGTGGGTGAGGGAGCCTCCCCTGGCCGCCAACTGGGCCGCCATGATGCGGGCGAAACCCTGGCCATAGGAATTCCTGGGGGCCAGCACCGCCACCCGCTTCAATCCCTGGCCTTCCATCACCTGGTTCAAGAGCGCCGCCACCTGGGCCTCGGGGGTGAAGGAATTCTGGAACACATAGGGTCCGGCCAAGGCGACGCCCTCCACCTGGCTCAGGCTGATCAAAGGCACGCCCAGTTGCTGGGCCCTGCGGGCGGCGGACAAACTGGCCGCCGCGCCCACCGGCCCGATTATGGCTATGACCTTGTTGCGCTCCACCAGGCGGCTCACCGCCTGGGCCGCGGTTTCAGGATCGTTGCGCGAATCCTCTATGTGCAGGGTGGGCGGCTGCCCCCCCACGTTGGAGAAAAGCCCCAGGCCCAACTGCACCGCCGCCAGAAGGCGTTTGCCGAAGGCGGCGTAGTTGCCGGAAAGCGGCAGGATCACCCCCACCGAGCGGGGCTGCACCAGCCGCGCCTGGCTGGCCTGGGAATCCAGCTCGCGCAGGCGCGGGGCCCAGCGACCGGCCGAGGGCTCGGCGCGCAGGGCGGCCAGGGTGCGCTCCGCCTCCTGGGGGCGGCCTTCCCGCACGTAGGCCTCGGCCAGGCCCAGGAGAAGCGCGCTTTTCAGCTCGGGCCAGGTGGCTTGGGCCAATAACGGCGTAATCTCGGAGGACCGGGCCTTGCCGGCCACCTGGGCCAATTGGTCGGCCAGCTCCCGCATTTCCGGCGCGTCGGCCTGGTCGGCCAGGGCCACCAACTGGGCCGCCGCCTCGCCGGCCCGGCCCGACTGGGCCAGGGCCCGGGCCAAGAGGCCCTGGGCGCGGAAGCGTTCGGTTTGGCTGAGCGGACCGGGCGGCCGCGACAGCAGCAAGCGCAGGCGGCCGGCTGCCTCGCCTGGCTTCTTGAGGTCCAGCTCCAGCCCGGCGGCCAGGAGATTGGCCTCCACCGCCAGGGCGGGGGCCGCTCCCCGGCTCAACATCTCGTTCAGCCGGTGCAGGGCCTGCTGATTATCGCCCAGGGCCCGCTCGGACCTGGCCAAGCCCACTTGCGCCTGGGCCTGGTATTGCGGCCTGGGCGCGCGGGCCAGAGCGGCCCGGAAGGCGTCGCTGGCCTCCAGGGGCATGCCCTGGGCCAGGCGCTCCTGCCCCAGGCGCAGAAGCGCCTCGGTTTCCCGGTCCGCGGCGGGGGGCGGCTGCGCTCCGGGCAGGGGCCTTTCCGGCGGCATTCCGCAAGCCGCCAGAAGCAAAAGCGCGCCCAACAGCAAGGCCGCCCAACGCATGGCAGTGGTTCGCCGCACGCTACTTTTTAACCTCTTCGTAATCAGCGTCCACCACTTCCTCGTCGGGCTGGGGCTTGGCCTGGCCGTCCGCGGCGCCGCCCGCTTCCTGGCCGGCGGAGCCGCCGCCCTCGCCGCCCTGGCTGGCGGAAGCGGCGTACATGGCCTCGGCCAGCTTGTGGCTGACGCTGGTCAGTTCGGCCAGCGCCTGGTCTATGGCGGCCTTGTCGTCGCCCTTGATGGCCTCGCGCACCGCCTCTATCTTGGCCTCGGCCTCGCTTTTCAAGGCCGGCTCCACCTTCTCGCCCATCTCCTTCAGGTTCTTCTCGGTGGCGTAAGCCATGGAATCGGCCTGGTTCTTGGCCTCCACCACGGCGCGCTTCTTCTGGTCCTCCTCGCGGTGGGTCTCGGCGTCCTTGACCAGGCGCTCGATCTCCTCCTCGCTCAAGCCGCTGGAGGCGGTGATCTTGATGGACTGCTCCTTGCCGGTCCCCAGGTCCTTGGCGTTGACGTGCACGATGCCGTTGGCGTCGATGTCGAAGGTCACCTCGATCTGGGGCACCCCCCTGGGCGCCGGCGGAATGCCCACCAGTTCGAAGCGGCCCAGGGTCTTGTTATTGGAGGCCATGTCGCGTTCGCCTTGCAGCACGTGGATGGAAACCGCGGGCTGGTTGTCGGCGGCGGTGGAGAATATCTGGCCCTTGCGGGTGGGGATGGTGGTGTTCTTCTCGATGAGCTTGGTCATCACGCCGCCCAGGGTTTCGATGCCCAGGCTCAAGGGGGTCACGTCCAGAAGCAGCACGTCCTTGACGTCGCCGCCCAGCACGCCGCCCTGGATGGCCGCGCCCACCGCCACCACCTCGTCCGGGTTCACGCCCCTGTGGGGCTCCTTGCCGAAGAGCTGCTTCACCTTGGCCTGCACCTTGGGCATGCGGGTCATGCCGCCCACCAGGATGACCTCGTCTATCTCGCCCGGCTGCAGGCCGGCGTCCTTGAGCGCGGTGCGGCAGGGGCCTTCCACCCTGGTCACCAGATCGTCCACCAGGGCCTCCAGCTTGGCCCGGCTCAGTTTGATGTTCAGGTGCTTGGGGCCGCTCTGGTCGGCGGTGATGAAGGGCAGGTTGATGTCGGTCTCCATGGAGCTGGAAAGCTCCATCTTGGCCTTTTCAGAGGCCTCCTTGAGGCGCTGCAGGGCCATCTTGTCCTGCCGCAGGTCGATGCCCTGGTCTTTCTTGAATTCATCGGCCAGGTAGTCGATCACCCGCAGGTCGAAATCCTCGCCGCCCAGGTGGGTGTCGCCGTTGGTGGATTTGACCTCGAACACCCCGTCGCCGAGTTCCAGGATGGAGATGTCGAAGGTGCCGCCGCCCAGGTCGAACACCGCGATCTTCTCGTCCTTTTTCTTGTCCAGCCCGTAGGCCAGGGCCGCGGCGGTGGGCTCGTTGATGATGCGCAGCACGTTCAGGCCCGCGACGCGGCCCGCGTCCTTGGTGGCCTGGCGCTGGGAATCGTTGAAATAAGCGGGCACGGTGATCACCGCGTCATCGATTTTTTCACCCAGATAATCCTCGGCGGTCTGCTTCATCTTGCCCAGCACCATGGCGCTTATTTCGGCCGGGCTGTATTCCTTGCCGCGGATATTGATATGCACGTCGTTGTTGGAGGCTTTCACGATTTCGTAGGGCAGGATTTTCTTGTCCTTTTGCACCTCGGGCGACTCGAACTTGCGGCCTATCAAGCGCTTCACCGCGAACACCGTGTTGTTGGGATTGGTGATGGCCTGGCGCTTGGCCACCTGGCCCACCAAGCGTTCGCCGCTTTCGCTCACGGCCACCATGGAAGGCGTGGTGCGGCTGCCTTCCTGGTTGCTCAGCACCTTGGGCTCCCCGCCCTCCATTATGGCCACGCAGGAATTGGTGGTGCCCAGGTCGATGCCGATAATCTTGCCCATTTTCGCCTTGCCTCCGGTTTGATTAACCAGCTCCCCGGAAAACCGGGAGCGAGTCATGCCTAATTAATGGTGATGTTGATCCGGTCCCCATCCTCGGGGTCGTCGTCCTGGCCCGCCGGGCGCTTGGAGACGATGACCATGGACGGCCGCAGAAGCCGGCCGTTGAGCAGATAGCCCTTTTGCAAAACCCCGATCACGGTGTTGTCGTCGGCGTCGGGGTCTTCCTGCTGCATCATGGCCTCGTGCAACTCGGGGTCGAAGGGCTCGCCCAAGGCATCGATCCTTTCCACGCCGTGCCTTTGCAGCACCTTCCACAGTTCCTGGCTGGTGAGCTCCAGGCCCTTGACCATGCCCTCTTCGGCGCCGCCTTCCTCCACCGCGTGTTCCAGGGCCCGTTCCAGGTTGTCCATCACCGGCAACAGGTCCCGCAGAATGCCTTCGTTGGCCCGCTTGCAAAAGTCGGCCTTTTCCCGTTCGCTGCGCTTCTTGTAATTATCGGTTTCCGCGGCCAGGCGGAGCAGGCGGTCTTTCAACTCGTCGCGTTCGGCTATCAGCTGGGTCAGGGGGTCCGGCTCGACCTCCCGGGTCGCTTCCGGTCCCCTGGCTTCCTGGGCCTCGTCCTCCGGCCCCACGGCTTCTTGCGCTTTTTCCCGGTTGTCTTGACTCACTTGTTTCTCCTAAAAACTTGACGCGGCTTACGCGTTTTTATCCTTCCCGCTCTTCCAATATGCGGCTAACCAAGCGGGCGGTGTAATCCACAATGGGGATTACTTTGGAATAATCCATGCGGGTGGGCCCTATGATTCCCAAAGCGCCTATGGTGCGTTCCTCGCCGCCATAGGAGGAGGTGACCGCCGTGAGCCCTTCCAAGCCTTCCAGATGGTTTTCCGGGCTCATGAATATTTGCAGCCCCTGGGAAGTGGCCGCCTTTTCCAGCAAACGCAGCAAGGTGGATTTCTCCTCGAAGGCCCGGAAGATGCGCCGCAAACGGGTTATGTCCTTGAACTCGGGCAACCCCATGAGGTTGGTCTGACCCTCTATGAAGAGATCGCCGTCCACGCCCTGCTCCAGGGCCTTTTGACCCAGATCCAGGGCGCGGGAAAGAATGAGATCGAACCGCACCTTTTCGCGGGCCATCTCCTGGGCCACCCGCTCCTTCAACTGGCTTAAGGTAAGTTCGGCAAGGAGATCATTCAAGTAGCGGGTGTATTTATCCAGTTCCTCCTGCTTGAGATCCGGCTCGGCCTGGATGATACGGTTTTGCACCGCCCCGCCCTTTGAGACGAAGACCACCAGAATGAGGCCCACGTCCAGGAGTATGAACTCCATGTGGCGGAACACCTCGTGCTCCGGGTTGGGCGCGGCCACCACCGCCACCTGCTGGCTCATGTTGCTGAGCGCCCTGGAGGCGGCCTTGAGGATTTCCCCCAAATCCTGCACGTTGCGCGCTTCCAGCGCCTGGCGGATGTGGGCCTTGACCTGGACGTCCAGCTCGCGCACCTGGAGGATGGAATCCACGTAGAAACGCAGCCCCATGGAGGTGGGCACCCGTCCGGCCGAAACATGGGGCTGGCGCAGGTAGCCCATTTCCTCCAAATCGGCCATGACATTGCGGATGGTGGCCGGCGAAACCCCCACCGCGCCCTGTTTGGATATGGTGCGTGAGCCCACCGGCTCGGCGGTGGTGATATAATTGGCAATCACCGCCGCCAATACCTTTTTGGCTCGCTGAGAAAGTTCAGTGGACACAAACCGTTATCCTGTTTAGCAGGCCCCGGGGCCAGAGTGCCAGCCCAATCTAACAACGCAATGGCGCCCTGTCAAGACGAGCCAGGGCCTTAATTCCCCGCTATTTCACGCCCCAGCCAGCGCCGCAGGGCCAGCACCAGGCCCAAGGCCGCGGGGCTGAGCCCCGCGTCTTCCAGGCGTATGCCGGCCAAGGCCTCGGCCGCCTCGGAGCTGGACACGCGGGGCTCGCCGGCCAGGGAGGAACCCATTTGCCGTATCCCCTGCAAAAGGACCTCGGCCATGGGCAGGTTGTCGCCATCCTGCCACAGGCCCAAGCCCAGCGCCGCCGCCTGACCGGCCAGCCTGCGGTCCACCGCGGCAAAAGCGCCGCGGGCCAGCTCCGGGGCCAGCAGCCTGGTCGCCTTGGCGATCTCCTCGTCCGTGGCTCCTTGGGGCTTTTGCAAAACGCCGTCCGCCCCGGCCTGCAGCATGGCCACCGCGTCCCGGAACAGGGCCTTGCGCGAAAACCCCAGGGCCGCGGCCCAAGGATATTTTTCGCGGACCGCGGCCAGATTGGCCAGGCCATAGGAATTGCCCTGCCCCAGGCTCTGGCAAGCCTGCGCGAAGGCCGCCTGCCAGGACTCCAGTTGGGCGTGAACCCGCCGCAAGAAAAGATTGCCGTTCTCCTGGCGGTCCCCGCCTGTCTGGTCCAGGCCGGTGTAGAGGTCCCCCACGCTCGAATTTTGTTCGAGCACACGCTTGAATACCTCCGGCCCCGGCAAGCCGGGATTTTCCTTTTGCGGGTCCTGCCCGTATATATCCAGCAGAAAGCAAATGGGCAGCCGTTCCTTTAGGTTGGCCTGGGCTTGCTCAAAGGTGGCGGCGTAGACGAACTCGACTCCCGCAAAAGCGCTGGCCGCGTTTTTCCTGAAATTATCCAGCTCAAAGGCCGCGTCGTCTATGAAACAAAAAACCGGTTTGGGATTCATCAGTTTTCCTCGGCGATGATGGGCATGCCCCCTGGCGGCCAGGGGCCCGGCGTCGCCGTCAATGGGATGGCCGCGTCACAAGCGGATCACCCTACGGGACTTTCCGCTGAAAGTATAATCACGATGGGGTATTGAAGCACGCTTTGCCCTCAAGGCTCCACAAAAAGGAATCCCTTCAGGGCTTCCTCGTCCAGGTTGGTTTGTTGGTTCAGCATTTCCATATCCATCTGAAACACGATCCAGCCTATCACCGCCTCGCCCTGTTTGACCTTGAACGCCATTTCCACGGCGCGGTAGCTGGATGCTTGGCCCGCATCCCTGCGATAGCCGCTCAGCACCCTGTGCAGGGAATCGGCGCGGCCTTGGAATTCAATCCTGGAATAAGTGTTGCCCAGCATGCTCTCCGCGTCGCCGCGACCTTTTATAATCACCGCGTCGAAAACGCGCTTGTTCCGGTCCAGCAGGATGACGGCCTGATAGGGCGAGGTTTTTTTATCCTGCAAAGCCTGGAATTTCAGCAGCAGGGGGTGGGAGGCCTCCCGGTTGGCAGGTCTGAATTGATCTTTGAGCAAGGACTTCAACATAAAAAAGTCCTTGGCCAGCAGGTTTTGCACCTCGTGTTTTTGGCTGGCGATGGTCACCCCGTCCTTGGCAAGGAAGCTCACGTCCAGCACGTCCAGGATCGCGTAGCCGCCGAGCAGCAAAAAAACCGGCAGCAATACCCAAAAGATACGCTGAAAACGCTGCCTGCTTTTATGGGAGGCGGTGATGTCCCGGCCCAAGGTCAGGAATCCCTGAAAGTTTTTGCGCCCATCCAAAAGGGAATTCATGGAGAGCGAAATCCAGCGCCGCCCTTTGAGCGGATGGTTGATGGCCAAGGTGGTTTCGCGCACCGGCCGGCCGGTGCGGGCCGCCTCGCTTAATTCCTTGAAGACATTGGCGTCTTCGTACAGCTCCTCCAGGAGGGTCCCCCGCAGGTGGGCATAATCGCGGCCGTATAGCTCCACCGCCGCCCGGTTGAGCGATATGATGCGCCCCTCATCGTCGCTGAGCACCACGGCGTCGGGAAGCTGATCGCAAAATTCGCGCAGACCATACACCACCTGGGAGGCCTGGTCCAGGCGCTCGGCCAAGACCCGGCTTATCTCCTCCGCCATGCCCGGAAATTGCTGGTGGAGGCTTTTCAACTCCTCGTGGGGGATGGCCAGAACCTCGGCCACGCCAAGCGCCTTGATGGTGGCGGTGCGCCTGCCGCCCAACAAAAAGGACAGCTCGCCGAATATGGTGCCGGGTTCATCAATGTGGGCGATCACCTTGTCGCCCTTGAGCACGTTCAACTCGCCGCTCACCAGAATGAAGAGATCCCTGGATTCCTCTCCTTCCCAAAAGATGGCCTGGCCCGGATCAAACCTCTGGCGGTATTTCTGCAACTCCGGGTTGTCTATGATTTTTTTCATATCGCCCAACGCCGCCCAGGGAATGCCGCGCCCACCAGAAAAGTCACCTCGAATTGCCCCACGCGGGTCCGCACAAATTAACTAGCTGGTTTGCCTGTTGATTTGTGCTCATAGTATATGACAAGCCGCCAAGCCTGGTCAATCATGGCGCAAAGCACGGGCCCGCTTTCCGCCGCCCTGGCCTCGCCAACCTTGCGGGCCGGCCCTTGCTGCTTTATATTATTTTTGCTGGGTTAACTTGGCGCCGATGTATGCGCCTTGCAGCCCGCCCAGCTTGAACGGAGGTTTTCATGGATTGCGCTTCCGAGCCCCAAGGATTTGATTACGTTGGCTTTTGCATACGCCCTCCCAGCGAGGCCGACAGCATATTGCTTCAAGCCACCTTGGGTTGTTCCCACAATAAATGCACTTTTTGCGGCACCTACAAGGACAAGCGTTTCGCCATCAAGGACCGCTCCATTCTGGAGAACGACCTGCGCTTCGCCCAAAAGCATTGCCAGCGCCAAAAGCGCGTTTTCGTCATGGACGGCGACGCCCTCATCATGCCCATGAAGAACTGGGAATGGCTCTTGGGCCAAATCCGGGAAAAACTGCCCTGGGTCACCAGGGTGGGGGCCTATGCCAACTCCAAGGCCGTGGCCATGAAAAGCGACGAGGAGCTGAAGCGCCTGAAGGAGCTGGGCCTGAGCATTCTTTATTACGGCCTGGAAAGCGGCCATCCCCAGGTGCTCAAGGACATCACCAAAGGCGCCGGCCCCGAAAAACACATCACGCAGGGCCAGCGGGTCAAGGCCGCGGGCATCAAGCTCTCCGTCACCGTGCTCTTGGGCATCGGCGGCAGCGAGCGCTCCCTGGAGCACGCGCGGGAGACCGGCCGGGTGCTTTCCGGCATGGACCCGGATTTCGTGGGGGCGCTCACCCTCATGCTGGTGCCGGGCACGCCCCTGGGCGACGCCCACGAGCGCGGCGAGTTCAGCCTGCCCGACGCCCGCGGCATGCTCATGGAACTGAGGGAGATGATCGCCTCCACCAATCTTTCCGGCGGCCTGTTCTACGCCAACCACGCCAGCAACTATCTGCCCATCAAGGCGCGGCTGCCCCAGGACAAGGAATCGGCCCTGGCCCTCATCGACGGCGCTTTGCAAGGGCAGGTGGGGCTGAAACCGGAATGGATGCGGGCGCTGTAGGCGCCGGGTTATAATAACCGCGCCGGCGCGGGCCCCCGGGCCGGCCCTGAAACCAAACCTTTCGCCAAGGTTGCACAATGACCAAGCTCAAGCTGCCGCGTCAGAGGGAAATCACCTGCGCCAACTGTAAGCGCACCTTCAAGTCAAGCCTCCTGGCCGTGGCCTATTGCCCCTATTGCGGCCATCCCAACAAGCTGGAAGCCGGTTTCTCGCCCAACCAGTAAGGGGGACGCCCGCTTTTCTTCCCCAACGTAACCAAGCGCGCCGCGGTCCCGCGGCGCGCCAGCCCTAGCCCGACCTCATCGCTGTAAAAAGAAAAGCAAGGCTAATCCGGCAACCTCAGGCCGCCGGATTAGCCCGCCGTGATCGCCCCGGCCGGCGCTCGGCTCCCTTTAATTCTGCTTTTGGCGTTCCAGATATTCGGACAAGAGAATCTTGAGGTCCTGGGTATTCAGCTCCACCACCTGCCAATGCCCGTCCTGAGGGTGGCGCTGCATGCCCATGCGCAGGCGGCGGCCGGATTGGGGGTCGGATAGCAAGATCAGAGCGAAATCTTCCCTGCGGGTGACCTGGGAAGCCGCCACCAGAGCCCAGGAAGTGGGCAGGTTCTCCCGGTTGGGATCGGCCACCATGCGCACGGCCTTGTCAGTGAGCTGGGCGGTTATGGGGCCCATGAAGGCTTCCACGATGCGCCCCACCTGGGCCTGCTCCTCCTGGGGCCGGTCGGAAAGAAACACCTTGACCAGCTCTTCCTTCTGGCCCCTGGCTATGCGCCCGACGTCCACGTAGGCGATGAAAAGGCGGGGATTGCGTTCATGGATGGCCTTGCCGATCTGGTAGAGGGCCCAATGGGGTCCCCGCAGGAAATTCCAGGTGGCCCAAAAGCCCACCCCAGCCAGGGCCAGCAAAACCAAGAGGGCCACGGCGCGCTTCATGGCCGCCTAGTCCTCCCCCAGCTTGGAGAAAGAGCCCCCGGCCTGGCCTCCGCCGGCGCCGCCGATGCCGTCCTTGTTGAACAGCACCTCGCCCACCACCTTATCGGCCGCGTCGGCCGCGTCCAGGAGCATCTCCACCTTCTCGATCATCTCCAGGCGCAGAGACTCCTCGGCGTTGGCGAAAGCGTCGGCCCAACCGCCGGATTCCATGAATTCCTTGTATTGTTCCAAATCCTTGGTCTTCAACATGGGCGCAGTATAGGTCTTGCCCTTGAAAGTGTCAATGCGCCTCCCCCGGGCGTTTTGCGGCCGGCGATGCTTGCTGGCCCTTCTCGGCGCCGGCTCACGCCTCGGGCCAAAGCCTGGCGGCTTCTTCCACCAGCTTGTATTTCTGCACCTTGCCCGAGGCGGTCATGGGGTATTCCCTGGTGAAGGCCACGTAGCGCGGTATCTTGTAGCGGGATATCCTGCCCCGGCAGAAATCGCGGATGTCGGCCTCGCTCAGGCCCGCGCCGGCTTCCAGCTGCACGAAGGCCCCCACCTCCTCGCCGTATTTCTGGCTGGGCACCCCCACCACCTGCACGTCCTGCACGCCTTCCAGGTGGTGGATGTATTCCTCTATCTCGCGCGGATAGATGTTCTCGCCGCCCCGGATTATCATGTCCTTGCAGCGGCCGGTTATGGCCAGGTAGCCGTGCTCGTCCATCACGCCCAAATCGCCGCTGTGCAGCCAGCCCTCGGTGTCGACGCTGGCCTCGGTGGCCTCGGGCATGTTGTAATAGCCCTTCATCACCGAATACCCCCGGCAGCAAACCTCGCCCTGCTGGCCGGGGGGCACCTCTTGGCCGCTCTCCGGGTCCACCAGCTTCACCTCTATGCCCGGCATAGCCTTGCCCACGGTCTCGGTGCGGCGGCGCACGTCGTCGTCGCCCAGGGTCTGGGTCATCACCGGGGAATTCTCGGTCAGGCCGTAGCAGATGGTGATCTCCCCCATGTTCAGGCGCTCCATCACCTCGCGCATGGTCTTGACCGGGCAGGGCGAGCCGGCCATGATGCCGGTGCGCAGGCTGGAGAAATCGAACTTGCTGAAAAGCTTGTGCTGCAAGATGGCGATGAACATGGTGGGCACGCCGTAGAGCGCGGTGCAGCGCTCCTCCTCCACCGAGGCCATCACCTGCACCGGTTCGAACTCCTCCAATATCACCAGGGCCGAGCCGTGGCTCGTGGCGCCCAGCACCCCCATCACGCAGCCGAAGCAATGGAACAGGGGCACCGGCAGGCAGATGCGGTCCCGGGGCCCCAGGTTTTGATTGCGTCCCACCCAATAGCCGTTGTTGGCTATGCACTGGTGGGAGAGCATCACCCCCTTGGGGAAGCCGGTGGTGCCGCTGGTGTATTGCATGTTGACCACGTCCGTGGGGCGCAAGGAAGCGCCTATGGCCGCCAAATCCCGGTCCGCGGTCATGCGCTCCATGGCCAGCACCTCGGGCAGGGAGTACATGCCCCGGTGCTTGTCCTGATCCAGGAAGAACACCCGCTGCAAATGCGGGTAGCGCTCCAGCCTGAGATGCCCCCGCTCCTGCTCCCGCAGCTCGGGTATCAACTCATAAACCGTGGCCACGAAGTCGTTGTCGCGGTAGCCGTCGCTGATGACCAGGTTCTCGCACTCGGACTGCTTGAGCAGGTATTCCAGCTCGGCGGTGCGGTAATGGGTGTTCACCGTGAGCAGGATGGCCCCGATCCGGGCGGTGGCGAACTGCAAGGCCACCCAGTAGGGCAGGTTGCTGGCCCACACCGCCACCTTTTGCCCAGGCCCCACCCCCAGGGCCAGGAGCCCCTTGGCCAGGCGGTCCACCTCCGCGTCCAACTGGGCCCAGGTCAGCCTGAAGCCCCGGTCCACGTAGACCATGGCGTCGTTGTCCGGATAGCTCCGCGCGGTTTCCCGCAGGATGTCGCCCAGGGTTATGGCCCGCGGCACGCTTTCTTCCCAAAGGTTAACGGCCATGGCCCTACTCCGGAAAATACAGGACCGCGTAGATGCCGGCCGGCTCATCGCCAAGGCAGGCCAGATGATGCGGCACCACCGAGTTGTAGTAGATGCTGTCGCCCTGGCCCAGTTCGAAGCGATCCTGCCCGTAGATCAGCTCCACCCGGCCGCTCTGCACCACGATGAACTCCTCGCCCTCATGGGAGCTGAGCGCCGGGGCTGGCTCGGCTTGCGGAAAAAGCTCCACGAAAAAGGGCTCCATGTGGCGGTCCACCTTGCCCCGGCCCAGGGAATAGAACACGTTCTTGCCGGCGGCCTGCTGGCCGCGGTGGGTGACCATCTGCTCCTGGCGCTCGCCCAGGCGCACGATGAGGGGGTCCCGGCCCGACTGATCGTCCAGGAAGGTGCCCAGGCGGACGCCCAGGGCTCTGGCTATCTTGAGCAGGGGCCCCAGGGAAGGATAAACGTCTTCTTCCTCCACCGCCCCCAGGAACTCCGGGTCCAGGCCGGTGCGCTCGGCCAGGGTGGCCAAATCCAGCGAGTGTTTCTCGCGGTAGTTCTTGATGCGTTGTCCAAGAGTCTGGCTTGCCATGCTTCAAAACTCCTGCTGCTGCCAAAAAACAAAGGGCCCCCCAGGCGGCGCCGGCAAGGCCGGAACCTGGGTTCCGGCAGGCGAATGGGCAGACTCTAACGGAAAAGCAAGGGGTTCGCCAGATTGGAAAACAAATTCAAGACAGGGAAGGCCCGGGCCCGGAGCCGGCGGATCAATCCACCCCCCGCACCTCCACGGCCAGGCCAAAGGCGGAGCCCCGCTCGGGGGCCAGGCGGGCGTAAAGATTGCCCTGGCTGATGGCCAGTTCCAGGCGGTCCATGGAATTAAACAAAGCCAACGGCTGGCCCGCCGTGGCCTGGCCGTAGGCGCCCTGGATATCTATTATGCGCAAGGCGCCCAGGCGCACCTCGGCCCGGCGGCCGGCCAGAAACGCCTCCACCAGGTCGCGGGGCAGGTTGGTGTCCAGGTTGCCGAAACTGTCGGCCGAAAGCACCGACCCGTGCAGCACCCCGTTCTCCTCCCTGGGCTGCGGCCAGGTGAGGAGCACGGGGTCCTGGATCGGCGGGCCCAGCCGGTGCAGGTCCAAGCCCCCAGCCAGACGGGCCGCCACCGGCGCGAACACGTCGCGCCCGTGGAAGGTGGCGCACACCGGCTGGCGGAACAGCGCCGTCTCCCTGAGCTCGTGGATTCTGGCCCGGGGATCGGCCATGAGCGCCGGCGTGAAAAGGCCGTTGTCCGGCCCCACGAACAGCATGCCCAACGCCGCCGCCGCCATGGGCCGACGGCTGGTTCCCACGCCGGGGTCCACCACGCCCAGATGCACGGTGCCCGAGGGAAACACCCCCAGGGCCTGCTCGATGACCAGAGCGCCGGCCCGCACGTCCTGGGCGGGCACCGCGTGCGACAAATCCACCAGGTTGGCGTTGGGGCAGATGCCCAGGATCACCCCCTTCATCAGCCCCGGAAAGGGGCCGGGGCCGAAATCGGTGGTCAGGGTCACGATGGGCCTGTTCATAACGCCTCCAGCAAGCGCGGCAGGATGTCGCCGGCTTTTCCGAACAAGGAGACGTCCACCCACGCCGAATTGGGCGTCGGCTCCAGGTTCACCTCCACCACGAAAGCTCCCGCCTCCTTGGCCACGGCGGCCAGGCCGGCCGCCGGCTGCACCAGGGCCGAGGTGCCCGCCACCAGCATGTAATCGGCCAGCCGCGCCGCCTGCCAGGCCTTTTCCAGGAACGCCGAATCCAGGGCCTCGCCAAACCAGACCACGTCCGGCCGCGCCAGGCCGCCGCATTGCGGGCAGGCGGGCCGCTCCGGCAGCCCCAGGTCGCGGCTCAACCAAACCCGGCCGCAGCCCAGGCAGCGCAGACGCCAGATGTCGCCGTGAATCTCCAGGGGGTCGCGGCTGCCCGCCTGCCGATGCAGGCCGTCCACGTTCTGGGTGATGAGGGTGCAGCGGGGCTTGTTTCGCTCCAGGCCGGCCAGGGCCACATGGGCCGGGTTGGGCCGGCACTGGGCGATGAGCCCGCGGCGCCACTGGTACCAGCGCCAGACCAGGGCCGGATCGCGGGCAAAGGCTTGGGGGGTGGCCAGATCCTCGGGACGGTGGTTTTCCCATAGGCCGCCGGCGCCGCGGAAGGTGGGGACCCCGCTTTCGGCGCTGACGCCGGCGCCGGTGAGCACCGTCACCCTCTGGGCGGCGGCCAAGCGCCGGCGGGCGATATCCAGGTCATGGGAACTCAATGATCGGTTCCTATCCAGGCGCGGGAGTTGCGTTACTAAAACCATACTCAGCGCCGCCTGGCGGTGTCAAGACAAGGGCTCGGTCAGGCCCGAAGGGGATTAGCCGCCTTTTTAAGGCCAGCGCGGCTCTCACAAGGCCTGGGGCGGGAAAACCACCGCCGGTAAACCTGGCGCGCGCGCTCCCAAGGCAAGCAAGTGGCTAACGGAAGGCCTCGCGGTGCATGCGGATGAACTCCACCGCCATGGCGTGGTCCAGGTCCGGCCCGGCCTGGTTCAGGAGCATCACCGCCGCCTCGGTGGGGGCCAGGGCCGCCCGATAGGGGCGCGGGCTGGTCATGGCGTCGTAGGCGTCCACCACCTTCACCAGGCGGGCCAGATAGGGGATGCTGCTCTCGCTCACGCCGGTGGGATAGCCCTTGCCGTCGGCCCGTTCATGGTGATTCAGCACCACGTTGAGCGCGTCATAGGGCATGCTCTTGGCCAGGGACAACACCTGATGGCCCAGGCGGGGGTGCTTCTGGATCAGGCCCCGCTCCTCCGCGGTCAAATCCCCCGGCTTGTTCAAGACCTCGGCCGGCACCCGGGCCATGCCCACGTCATGCATCAAGGCCCCCAGGCCCAGGCAGAGCAAACGGCCCTTGTCCAGCCCCAGGCGGCGGCCCAGGACCAGGGACATGAGGCACACGTTGATGGAATGATCGAATAGCGTGCGGCCGCTGACCAGCAACTGGCTCAGGTTGCGCAGGACTTCATCCTCTTTCAGCAGCATGCCCACCGTACGCTGGGCCAGGCAGCAAGCCAGTTCGGTGTTCTCCGCGTCGCGTTCCGAGGCCGCGAACATCACCCGCACGCTCATGGAGGCCATTTCCTTCAATATGCCGGCCTTTTCCGGGCAGCTCACGGCGGAGTCCGCTATTTTTTCCTGGGCCCTGGTTGTCATGGCGTCGAAGATCAGGGGCAAATCCAGGTTTTTCACGCAAACCCCGCGCAGGCCGGAGCGGCTGAAATGATCCCACACTTCAGCCTTGAAGGCCTGGCCCTGGGGGCAGATCAGCCGCATGGTCACGGCCTTGCTGGCGGGGTCCACCACGGGCAGGAAAACGTCGCACAGGCAGGGCTCGTCCTTGGCAAAGGCCAGAAAACTGATGGGAGCCATGCCTTGCTGGCCGGCGTCTATTTGGACCTTGGTCAAGGCCTGTCGGGTGGGATCGGCGTCGGCAGAGGGTTTGGGGCGTTCAGTCATACCCAGCCCGAGCTAATGATAATGACAATCACCGGCCGCCTTGGCCACAGACGCTTACGCCAGGAAGATGATTTGGTTTAAGTCTAACTAATCTAAAGCCAAAAAACGCAAGTTTGCAAGAAAATAATTTATACAGTTTATGGCAATTTATACCGTAAAGGTTGACTCCCATGGATCTGCGCCCACGCTGGACAATCAGACCGTCTCCGTACACGATTTGCAGCACTTCACCGGTCCGGGGCGGAGTTCCTTGGGCTAAGACAGGCAGGGCCGGGAGCAGGATTGTACAGGAGATAATAAGCTGACGTGATTTTCTAAAACGCCTGAATAGATTTAAAAAATAAACAAGCACCCCTGGCAAGAGGCAAACGCCTGGCAGTCTTGGCAAGTGTAGATGTAATTTATGTTTATTACCGAGCTGGGTTGGATTAAGCCAGCCGCAAAGCACACCTGCTTAATAATGAATATAGAAAAAAACATACATAACTATAATTAAGATAATATTGATAATCAAGTTTTTCCAGCTGAAAATATCTCGCAAATATTTGCTTGCAGAGATCGGGCTTTTCGAATGATCCGGTATTTCCCCTTGTTGCCTGGGTTCCGAGTCGCCACGCTTTTCAAACGCGTCCAATATGTTGTAAATAACCAATAAAAATACATATACCGACGCAAAGGCGATTAAGCTGGGCCATAATCCGCCGGTAGCGTAAAAAGAGATCAAGAAAGTGATTATGGCTATCGTCCCGGCAGATAACAGACGTTCAGCAAAAAAGAAAGTAAACCTGCCCGATTTTTTATCTTGTTTGTCCATCAATATTTCAAATCATTCGCAACCGGTGGCATAAGTTTTTTAAATGTATTGTCGCCGTCTCCGCAACGGGCGGCTTTGCGTTATGAAAACCGCCCGTTACGGATGATATTGTATCAGAAATTGGACTGGGCCCTCTTGCACTCCAGCACCCCTTTACGGCCTTCTTCATCGTCCACTTTGTGCAGTATGGTGCGGGCCATGAAAACCCCCATTTTTATTTCCTGCCATACGAAATATATCTGACCAGCTTCAGCTTCCAGGCTCAGGTTTACGTTGTTCTCAGCCATGGATTGTATGTCATGCTTGCCTGGGTCCACCTGCCACATGAAATATGTCATAGGCCCCGTTTGCCCGGCCACTTTCCCATCCAAGGAAACCGTAACCGGTATGGCTCCGCCAAAAGATTCATTGCGATATAGATAAATACTAGACTTATCTTTGTTTGGTATGAATTGCTTGGCGCTGGCATCTTCTTCCGGGGTAGCCATTGGCACAGAAGCGCAACCGGAAACAAGCGATATTAATATTACGATAAGAACAAGTATCCCGTGCCGATATTTCACGATAACATACCTCCCTACTACTTCCAGAAGCTTTAGACATCCCAATTAATTACCAACCTAAAGCCATTGGCTTCCCAGTCTTCTGTAAGACACTCTTGCCGTTAAAGCCAGACTCCATCTTATTGATTAGGCACTCGCAAATCAACCCAAATGCGGTTGGGCGTCACTTTGGACTTTTTGAGTGCCCAATTAACGCCTAAACCAATTATTTTTATATATTTTAATATTTATTGACTATCGGGGCTTGGCGCCAATGGGGGCGGGGACCAGTTCAGCGGAAGCAAATCAAAGGCCCATGCGAAAAGCGAGGCGTCTCCCCATGGCTAGGGAGACGCCCTGATATACACGACGCGCGGGCCAGGGGAGCATAGCCCCTGGGTCGCGTGATGAGCTATTTATCGGCTTTCTTGTCGGCCTTTTTCTTGGGTTCCTTTTTCTCGGCCTTTTCGGTCTTGGGCTCGGAGGAGCCGCTGTCCTCGCTCTTGCAGGTGGAGGAATTCTTGCCCTTGTAATCGGTCACGTACCAGCCGTCGCCCTTGAGATGAAAGGCGTTCATGCTCATAATCTTGTGCAGCTTGCCGCCGCACTCCGGACACTTCTTCAGGGGCGGGTCCGAAAACTTCTGAATCGCTTCGTGGACACCGTTGCATTTGGAGCATTCATACTCGTAGATGGGCATAATACCTTTCCTCCCAATGCGCTAACAAGTTGCCGCGGCGAAACCGTCTTCGCCGTGTTCTTCGTAAAAATCCAGCACCCGGTCCAGGTGGGGCAAGCGCACCTTGCGCAGGGTTTGGGCCGTGATGGCGTGTACCGTGGCCTCTTCCCTGGCCCGCTCATGGGGCTCGGCCTCGAAAAGATGCTGAAAACGGTAGAAACGCACCACGTGGACCAGCTCATGGGCCAGTACGTATATCAAAAGGGGCAGCATCAGTTCGCCGGCGCTTTCCCTTTTGATGAGCCGCAGGAAATTGTGATCCTGCAGGCAGATGCGATAAAAATCCTGGGCGCGCAGGCGGCCCGGCCGAGGCGGCTTGCGCATGCGCAATACCTGGGCCAGGGCTTTGCCGTTTATTTCCGCCGGGCCCAGTTCGGCCAAGGTGCGTAGCTCGTAAGGGTAGCGCAACCAGGAAGTATCCGAAATATGGAAATGATCGCTTACGCTTTCCTCCGCCACTTCCATGGCGCGCGCCACTTGGCTTAGCTCGGCGATACTGAATAACCTGGTCTGGGGCATACCTTTCGCTCCACCCATCCTGACGCGAAAAATATAAACACGCTTTATTATGAGCGCAAGCGCCAAGGAAAAAAATATCTTTGATAGAAGCCCCTCTTTTCTCCTTTCGGCCCAAGTTGACAAATGCTTGCCCTCCAAGGACAATGAGCCAGTCTTTGCCGGGAGAACCGCTCGATGAAACTTGCAAAATCGCGTTTAGTCGTTTTTTCGCGCCGGTTGGCGGGCTTCTTGGCGCTTTTGGCGTTTCTGGCCGCGCCTTTTGCGGCCGTTGCCGAGGACGCGCCGGCCGCCTTGGAGCCCGGACTTTATCAAACTGCTGGCGGCGAAGCCGCCGTCAGGCTGCAACAGATCGACAACGCTTGGGAAATGCTGTTTTGGCAAGGCGGGGCGGCCACCCAGCCCGGCGCGGGCTTCGCTTTCCTGGGCCGCATGCTGCCAAGGCCCGAAAGCGGACGCCTGGCCGGGACTTGGCAATCCCTGCCCGGTTCCTGCTGTCCGGGCCGGGGCCGGGGCGAGATCGAGACGCTGAGTCCCAAATCCTTCCGTTTCTCGGTGTTTTCCCCCTCCTTGGACCAATCGCCCTGGTCTCCCCTCCTGGGGGAGGTCTTTGAAAAAATGGCCGAGCTGCCAAGCCGGCCTGCCCTATCTAAGTTGTCGGGAAGTTGGAGGATATCCCTTTGGTATAACGACCTCTTGCCCGGCGGCGCGCCTTCGGACCTGGTCGAGGGCAAGTTGAGCCTCGCCGCCGGCCAGGGCCTGGCCAAGGGCGTTTGGCAGGGCCGGCCGGGAGAACTGCTGCTCACGCCGCGGGATAACGGCCTGGATCTGCATTACAAGGACGCGGCGGCCGCTTACGAACTCAACGCTTCCTTAAGCGAACAAGACGGCGGCTTGGCCCTGGAGGGCCCCTTCCGCTCCACCCTGGGTCAAGGCCGCCTGCGCCTGGTGCGCGCCGGCCTGCCGGCCGATCCGGCCGGCCCCCAAGCCAGCCAGGGCGGCGACCTGGGGGGCATATGGGTGGACCCGCGCACCGGCAACGACTACTTCCAGATAAAGGACACGCCGCAAGGCTTCGACTTCAGCGCCTTTGGCGGCTCCCTGGCCCAGCCCCGCTACCTGAGCAAGGGCAGCGCCCGCCGGGCCGGGCCGGGCCGCTTCGAGGCCTCGGCCCGGGATCTGCCCGGCCATTGCTGCGGAAACCAGGCCCGTTTGGTTTTCCGCGCGCTTTCGCCGGACCGCATGGAGGTCAGCTCCATCTGGTGGCCCGCCGGCCAGGCCGATCCCGGTTCCCCCCCGGCCGAGCCCTACCAGATCGAACGCGCCCAAAAAGAATCCGGCGCCAAAACCCTGGGCCATGCCGCCGCGGCCGGGCGCTGGCCCCTGGTGCAGGAGGCCAAGCCGGGGCTTTTGGCCCGCAACGGCGGCGCGGTGAAGGTGGAGTTCAGCTGGCAGCCCAATCAGCAAGCGCCCCCGGATGGCAAGGGGCAAAGCGCCGCGGCCCATACCCTGTTTTCCCAGGGCGGCTATCTGCGCGACCTGGATTTGTATTTGGACGCCCATGGCCGCCTCTCCGCGCGCATCCAAACCACGGCCGGCCCCCTGAAGCTGGCGGCTGCCCAAGCGGTGAATCCCCATAAAACCCACGTGGCCTGGCTGAGCTACGCCGCCGGCGGCCAAGCCAAGCTGTTCCTGGATGAATCTCCCCTGGCCTCGGCCAACCTGGCCCAGCCCTGGGTGGGCTCCAATTCGCCCTATCTGGTGGGGGCCAGCCGCTGGCCGGGCCGCTCCTTTCAGGGCGAAATCAAGCGGGTGGAGCTGTTCGCCGGCCCGCAGAATCCGGCCCAGCCCGGAGAGCCGACCCTGGTCATAACTCCCCAGCCCGCCTTGGCCGCGGCCGAGCCCGCCGCCGCGGGCCAGGACGCCCCGGCCAAGGTCCAAGCCCTGGAACGCTGGTGGAGCCCCAACAGGCTGGTGCACGCCTACGCGGCGCGGCCCCAGGACCAGGAGCGCCTGCGCGCCGCCGGCTTCACCCGCCAGGGCCCGGTGGCCGGCCTCTGGGAGGGAGAGGTCCCCGGCTCGGGTCCTCTCTACGGCTTCCGCCATCGGGGCCAGGGCTACACCCTGCTGAGCCACGGCCAGACGCCGCCGCCCGGCTGCGACGCCTTGGGGCTCATGGGCTATATCCTTGACCAGCCCGCCGAGGGCTCGGTGGCCCTCCGCGAGCTGGCGGCGTCCCTGGACGATCCCCTGCGCGGCCACGGGGCCAAGGACATTCTCTACACCACCCTGCCCCAGACCGTGGCCGTTGCCAGCCAGGCCGGCTACGGCCAGGAACGCCTGGTTGGCTACGCGCGGCCGGTGGAAGAGCCGCCCTTTGTCGCGCCGGTGCTCTACACCTGGCAGGGCTCCTGGCGCGGCGAGGGCTGGGGGCGCTTTTTCATTAAGCGCCAGGACCAGGACATTCTCATGTTCTGGTATTACGGGCGGGCCGACGGCCCCCATTACCTGGGCCGCTACCAGCTCAGCCCCGATCTCAAAAAGGCCGAGGGAATCGCGGTGGGACGGCCCGGCAAGGGCGCTTCCTATTACCGCCACCTGCTGGAGTTCCTGACCGACTCTCCCCAGGGCCCCAAAATCAAGCTGACATCCTGGCGGCTGGCCGCGCCCCTGGACGACGGGCGCCTGGTTCACTTCGCCAGGCCCAAGCCCACCACCACCCTTTTGCTCAAGGAGGCCCAGGCGGTTCCCGCGGCGGAAGGCGCGGAGGCGGCCAAGGCCCTGGGGCCGCCCGACCCCGCGGCCATGCTGGAGCAGGCCCTGCAAGCCGCCCGCGAAAAGGGCCAGCTATTGGAGCGTTGATGCAGTCATCCCAGACAAAAGAACGCCTGCGCCGGGACATGGCCAGGCGCATCGCTGAAATCTGGCCCGGCGAGAGCCAGGGCCCCTTGCGACCCCCGGACTTTCCCAAGGCCGGTCAGGCCGCCGAGCGCCTGCGCCGCCAGGCCGCCTACCGCGCGGCCAGGGTGATCGCCTTCCAGCCCGACCCGGCGCTCTTGCAGGCGCGCATCAACGCCCTCATGGACGGCAAGACCATCATCGCCGCCACCCCCGGCCTGAAGCAGGGCCTGGTGCGCATCAGCCCGGACATGATCCCGGTGGCCGCGCGCAGCCGGGAGCTGACCGGCCACGCCATGATAAAGAGCGGCCGCCAATTGCGCTTTCCGGCGGCCAACCTGGGGAGGGTGGACATGGTGGTGGGGGCCTGCCTGGCCTTTGACCAAAAGGGCCGCATCCTGGGCGACGGCCGCGGCCTTTTGGACCTCTTCCACGCCATCCTGCGCCATCTGGGTTTGAAGGATAGCGCCCCGGTGGCCGTGCTGGCCGCCGACGAACAGGAAATGGACGACATCCCCCAGGAGCCCTGGGACCTGGCGGCCAACCTGGTGCTGACCCCATTACAAGGCCGCCGCCTGGAGCAGGAGCGGCCTAAAGCCGGCCTGGTCGCCCTGCCCCCGGAGCTGGCCGCCCTGCCCGTGGTGCGCGCGGTGCTCATGCGCAAGGACCAAAGCCGGGGCTAAAAAGGGCGTAAGATTAAACCAACCCCGCGGTCTTCGGCATCGGCTTCAACCTGGGCCGGCTCTTGCGGGACAAGGCCAAAGGCGAAGCGAAAAGGCGATCGAACATGCTGCTGCGCAACCTGGACCACCCCCAAGTGAAGGAAACCCGCTACCGCGCCCACGGCGGCGGAACCGCCCACATGATCCTCACCCATCCCAGCCTGGCCAGCCTGATGTTCCTGGCCCACGCCAGCGTGCCGCCCGGCGCAAAGCTCCTGGGCCACCGCGACCCCATGGAAGAGATCTACATCATCCAGACCGGCCGGGGCCTCATGCAGGTTGACGACGAGCTGCGCGAGGTGTTCCCCGGCGACGCCGTTCACCTGCCCATCGGCTCCTTTCACGAGCTGACCAACATTGGCGAGGAGGTTCTGGAGATCTTGGTGGTGGCGGGGCTGATGCCCGGCCAGGCTCTCTAAGCGCGGGCGGCCGCCCGCGCGGATGGGGCTTGAGGCCGTGGCCCGTCACTAGCGCCTGGGTTGAGTAAGCGCCGCTGGGGCCGCCCTTGGCGGGATACTTCAGCCGCTAAAGCTGGGAAGTGCAAGCCGGGCAGCGGGTCGCCTTTATATTGATGCTGGAAAAACAGAAAGGGCATTCCTTGCTGGTGGGCGCCGGCTGCTCCTCTTTCTTGCGCTGAAGTTGGTTCATGCCCCTTATCAGCATGAACACGGAAAAGGCCACGATGACAAAGCTGATGACGGTGTTGATGAATTTGCCGTAGGCCAGGGTGACCGCGCCGGCCTTGGCCGCCTCGGCCAGGCTGGCATAGGGGCCGGCGGGAGAGCCGCTATTCAGCACCAGGAATAGATTCGAAAAATCTACGTTGCCCAGGATGAGGCCGATGGGCGGCATGATCACGTCGTCAACCAGGGATTTGACGATGGTGCCGAAAGCCGCGCCGATTATGATGCCCACGGCCATGTCCACCACGTTGCCCCGCATGGCGAATTCCCTGAATTCTTTCAGCACGGCTAACCTCCTGGATTTTGGTCAATAACCCTTTCTTTTCCAAATGCTGACAGCAAGCATGGGCAGAGTCAACCGGTTTGTCCCCTGGTTAGACCAATGTGAGACCAAGCAACGCCCGGCTGGCTTGCCGGGGAGACCCCAACACCGCCGCCGCCGGCCGCCGCCCTGCATCAAGTAGCTTAGTTTTTATAATTGTCACAGGTTACGCGGAAAGGCCATGCGCCCGCCGTCCCCCGGCGCTGGCCTAATTCAGACCGGCCTCGGCCCGTTGCCTCAGCGCCGGGCCGGCCCTTTTCCCGCGTGCTCCAGGTATTCGCGGATCACCGCCTCGGCCTCGGCCTCCAGCACCGGGCCTTCGACCTTTAGCCGGTTGCCGGCCCATTTGAAAAACGATTGGTCGGAAAGGGCCTTGCCCTCGCCCACCATGTCCACCAGGCGCTGGGCCGACAGGCCGTACACCACCCTTACGACCAGATTCTCGGCCAGTTCGATGGCCCCGCTGCACATGACGCAGGGTTCGCAAGAGCTGTACAGGGTGGAGCCCTTGATTCCCTCCGCGCCATATTCTTGTACGGCCGCGGACAACAGGTTTATCTCCGCGTGACGGGAAAAATCGTGCTCGGTATGCACGGAATTGATGCCCCGCATGATGATCTTGCCGTCTTTCACCAACACCGCGCCAAAGGGATCGTCGCCTCTTTGTATGGCTTGGCGCGCCAAGGCGAAGCATTCCCGCATGAACGCTTCATCCTGGCCGGCGCTTTGGGCCGCCGCGCGGAGCGGAAGCAGAATGAAGACCAGGGCCAAGATCAGGGCGGCGGGTTTTTTCATGGCATCCCCCTCTGGTTTTCAGCGATTGCTAGCGGCGCACCATCAGCTTCTTGACCGCCTCCTCCAGGCCGTCGATGGTCAGCGGGAACATGGGGAACAGCCTGTGGATGGCGCTGATGGTGGTGTGGAACCAGGCGCGGTCGGGCATGGGGTTCAGCCACACGCAATGGCGGAAATGATCGGCGATGCGTTGCAGCCACTCAATGCCGGGCCTCTCGTTGTGGTAGTAATAGTCGATAGCCCCGCCCACGCTGAACAGCTCCGAGGGAGCCATGTAGGCGTCGCCCACCACGATCACCTTGTAATCCGGGCTGAGGTTTTGCAGCAGGGAGGCGGTGGGCTCCGATTCCGAGGTGTAGATGTCCTTGTACACCTCCTGGTAAACGCAGTTGTGGAAATAATAGCCCTGGAGGTCGCGGAAATGGGTCATCTGATGGGCCGCGCTGAACAGGCGGCTCACCAGGTTGGAATACGGCGTCATGCTGCCGCCCGAATCCATGAGCAGGAGCACCTTCACCGTGTTCTTGCGTTCGCGCTGGAAGACCAGCTCGATCTCGCCCGCGTTGCGGCAGGTCTTGTCGATGGTTTCGTCCAAGGCCAGCTCGTCCTCCGGGCCCTCCCGGGAAAAGCGGCGCAGGCGCTTCAAGGCCACCTTGATCTGGCGCACGTCCAGGGTCACGTCGGTGCGGTAATTGCGGAAGCGCCTTTCCGCGGCGATCTGCACCGCGTGGCGGCCGCCGCCGGAGCCGCCGATGCGTATGCCGCCGGGATGGGCCCCGCCGTGGCCGAAGGGGCTGGTGCCGCCGGTGCCGATCCAGCGGCTGCCGCCGTCATGGCGCTCGGTCTGCTCTTGCAGGCGCTTTTCCAGTTCGCGGCGCAGTTCCTCCAGGTCCATGTGCTTGAGGGCTTGCAACTCCGCCTCGCCCAGTTCCAGCTTATTGATGGGGTCGGACAGCCAGTCCAGTATCTCGTCGCGGATGTCGGCCGGCAGCTCGGCGTTTTTGAACACGTGGCCGAAGGCCTGGTCGTATTGGTCGTAATAGGTCTCGGATTTGATGAGCACCGCCCGCGCCAGGTAATAGAAGGTGGTGAGGCTGGATTTGGCCAGGCCCTTGTCCACCGCCAGCATGAGCGCCATCCACTCGGTGACCGAAACCGGCACTTTCAATTGGCGCAGGGTGTAGAAAAGATCCAGAAAGACCACGGGCTATTTGCTCCCCTCGGCGATGGAGGCCGACCTGGCAAGCGCCGGGTTTAGTAACGGCTGCGCAGGCCGATGCGGCCGCCGCCCGAGCGCTGCACCGCCGCGGCCAGCACGTCCATGTCCTGCTCTTTTTTGATGAGCGCGCCGGCAAAGGGAAGCTCCTTGGCCACGGTCTCGGGCTTGACCCCGCCGGCGATCAGGGCCGAGATCCAGTCCAGAAGCTCGCTGGTGGAGGGCTTCTTGCGGAAGTTGTCTATCTCCCTGAGCCAATAGAAGCGGGTCAGCACCTCCTTGAGCAGCTTCTTTTCCAAATCCGGATAATGCACGCCCACGATATCGGTCATGAGCTGGGCGTCGGGGAAATCAATATAGTGGAACACGCAACGCCGCAGGAAAGCGTCGGGCAGCTCTTTTTCCGAATTGGAGGTGATCACCACGATGGGCCGGGTCTGGGCGGCGATGGTCTCCTTGGTCTCGGAGACGTAAAAGCTCATCTCGTCCAGCTCGTTCAGGAGGTCGTTGGGGAACTCGATGTCCGCCTTGTCGATCTCGTCGATTAAAAGCACCACCTGCTCCTCGGTCGCGAAAGAGCGGCCCAGTTGCCCCAAATGGATATAGTGCTTGATGTTGCTCACGTCGCCCCCGCCGAAGCGCGAGTCGTTCAGCCTCTGCACCGTGTCGTAGATATAGAGGCCGTCCCGGGCCTTGGTGGTGGATTTGATGTTCCAGATGATGAGCTTTTTGCCCAGGCCGCGGGCGATGTTGTGCGCCAGAAGAGTTTTGCCGGTACCGGGCTCGCCCTTGACCAGAAGCGGCCGGCCCAGGGCGATGGAGACGTTCACCACATCCTTGAGCGCGGGGGAGACTATGTATTGGTCCGTGCCGGTGAACATATCGAAATTCTTAGACATGAGTACTCCAGAGACGTGAAGGGAAGGCGCAGCCGCCCTGAAACGGCCCCAAGCCCGTTTAGCTATAATCCAGCCTGGTGAACAACTGTATCCGCTATATAAAGGTAAATCAAGTAAGGGGTTGCGCCAGGCCCCTCGCCCTGCCCCCCGCTTTCTAGGCGCTTGACATTGGCCGGAGCGACTTCATATCCTATATTAACAATTTAGCCGCCCGACCGGGGCATGGGCGGCGGC
This sequence comes from Desulfocarbo indianensis, assembly GCA_001184205.1. Classification (GTDB taxonomy): domain Bacteria; phylum Desulfobacterota; class Desulfarculia; order Desulfarculales; family Desulfarculaceae; genus Desulfocarbo; species Desulfocarbo indianensis. The sequence continues at coordinate 205,787 of LBMP01000007.1, read as the reverse complement.
CTAAAGCCGCCTCTCTCCTCTTTCCCCACCCTTGGGAGGTGAAACTTGCTAGGCATCGCCAGCACAGAGCTAGCCTGGGCCTACATCCTTTGCATCCTCGCCTCGCTGTTATGCGTGGTGTACGGAATCGTCAAGTGGAACGACACCGGAGTCTACAGCGACGAGCTGCGCGACCTGGATGACGACACTCCGCAAAACGACCGCGCCTGATCCGGGCCCCGCCGGCCCAGAGGCGGAACGGTTTTAAGCAAGGAGTAGCCATGGCGATCAAGATCATCCTGGCCGTAGTCTATCTCTTGGTGGTGTTTTGGCTGGGCTACAAAGGCTGGCGGGAGACCCGCCAGGCCAGCGACTACCTGCTGGCCGGCCGCCGCATGAACCCCTTCGTCATGGCCATGAGCTACGGCGCCACCTTCATCTCCACCTCGGCCATCATAGGCTTCGGCGGAGCCGCCGCCATGTACGGGCTGCCCCTTTTATGGCTCACCTTCCTCAACATCATGGTGGGCGTTTTCATCGCCATGGTCTTTTTGGGCAAGCGCACCCGGCGCATGGGCGTGGCCCTGGACGCCCACACCTTTCCCGAGCTTCTGGGCAGGCGCTATCAATCCATCTTCGTGCAGGCCTTCGCGGGAGTGGTCGTCTTCCTCTTCATCCCGGTTTACGCGGCGGCGGTTCTGATCGGCATCAGCCGCATGCTGGAGGTGGGGCTGGGCATCAACTACGCCACGGCGCTTTTCATCTTCACCGGCGTGCTGGCGCTTTACGTGGTCAGCGGCGGGCTCAAGGCGGTGATGTACACCGACGCCTTTCAGGGCTCGCTCATGTTCGTGATGATGGTCATCCTGGTGTTTTTCACCTATGGCAAGCTGGGCGGCGTGGTGGAGGCGCACCAGGCGCTGACCGACCTGGCCCCCCACCTGCCGGAAAGCCTCAAGTCCGCCGGCATGCTGGGCTGGACCCAGGGCGCGGAAGCCGGCTCCCCCATCTGGCTGGTGATCTACACCACCATGGTCTACGGCGTGGGCATCGGGGTGCTGGCCCAGCCCCAACTGGCGGTGCGCTTCATGACCGTGAGCAGCGACCGCGAGCTCAACCGGGGGGTGCTCTTCGGCGGCGTCTTCATCATAGCCATGACCGGCGCGGCCTTCGTGGTGGGAGCCTTGAGCAACGCCATTTTCTTCGCCCAGACCGGCCAGGTGGCCGTGCAGGCGGCCGAGGGCAACATAGACAAGATCATCCCCCTCTTCGTTTCCCAGGTGATGCCGGGCTGGTTCGGGGTGTTGTTCCTCCTGGCCATGTTCGCCGCGGCCATGAGCACCCTGTCCAGCCACTACCACGTGGGCGGCACCAGCCTGGGCCGGGATTTCTACGAGCGGGGCTTAAGAAGCGCGGGCAACCCCATCGCCGTCACCAGGGTGGGCGTGGCCATCACCGTGGTGGTGACCCTGCTCTGGGGGTTGGTGCTGCCGCCCTCGGTCATCGCCAGGGCCACCGCCTTTTTCTTCGGGCTGTGCGCGGCGGCCTTTTTGCCGGCCTATCTGTTGGGGCTGTATTGGAAGGGCATGACCCGGGCGGCGGCGGTGGTCTCCATGGTGGGCGGGTTCGCGGTCAGCTTCTTTTATCTGCTTTTCGTGCACGCCAAGGAATCGGCCGCCCTGGGGCTCTGCAAGATGGTCTTTGGGGTGGAATCCCTGGCCCTGCTGGCGGAGAAGGGCTCGGGCTGGTGGCTTTTGCAGTTCACCGACCCCAATATCATAGCCCTGCCGGTTTCCTTTATCCTGGCGGTGGCGGTGAGCCTGGCCACGGCCAAGCCGGACCAGACCCATATTGAACGCTGCTGGCGGCACCTGTGACATGATAGACTATATCAATGCGCCGGCCGCGCGGCCGGGCGCCCGAACGATTCAAGCTCACCTACCGCCATCGGGCGAGGAATATCATGCTCTCTCTCACGCCGGACGATAACTCAGCCGGGCGATCGGGATCATCGAGGCGGCCCTCCGGAGGCAAGCCTTCCCGCTGGCCCTGGCTGGCGGCCCTGGTCCTTTTGGCGCTGGCCATTTATCTGGTGGTCAATTTCTGGGGCCAGGATGCGCCCCCCGTGGCTCCCATCGGCAAGGCCGGCGACAAGGCGGCGCCCGCTCCGCCGCCGCCCGCGGGCCAGGCATCCCAGGCACCGGCACCGCCGCCGCCCACTGAAGGCGGCGTGGTGCAGGTCAGCCCCCAGGGCCAGACCAGCCGGGACCAATCGGCCGAGCAGGCCAAGCGCAAGGAGCCGTACGGCCTCGACCGCTCCCTGGACGCGGTGGTGCGTTCCGATGAAAGCATCAAGGTGGGAGACACCGTGGTGGCGGTGGGCGATCTGGAACGCAAGCTGGTGGTGGGCCAGCGCGGCGAGATATTGGAAAAATCCCTGGGCGAGAAAAAACGGGTGAGCGCCTGGGGCGTGCGCGTGGTGCGGCCCGGCGAAAACCTGTGGGACATCCATTACCGCCTGCTCAGGGAATACATGAAAAGCCGGGGCGTGGAGCTGCCTTCCGACGCGGACCGGCCCGACCCCCAAGGCTACTCCTCCGGCGTGGGCAAGATACTGAAATTCGCCGAGCACATGGTGGGGGTCTACAACCTCAAGACCGGTCACATGAGCAGCGACCTGAATCTGTTGGAAGCGGGCCACAAGGTGGTGGTCTTCAACCTCAGCGAAATTTTCGCGGAACTGGCGAAAATCAACCCCCACGATCTTTCCGGTGTGATGTATGACGGCCGGGTGCTCCTTTTCCCGGAGGCGAAGAACCAGCCCGGTAACAATTAATCACCCAAGGAGCGACAGCATGCCATTGGGTTTGGTGCACGATCCGGTTTTTCAAGACCACGACCCCGGTTCATATCACCCCGAATCGCCCCGGCGGTTGGCGGCCCTGGACCTGGCCCTGGCCACTTGGCCCGGCCTGGCCCAAACCCAGCGGGTGCCCCTGCGCCGCGCCACCAACGAGGAGCTGGCCAGGGTGCATCAGGCCAGCCACATCAGCCGCATCGCCTCCACCGAGGGCCGCGCCATGGCCCTGGACATGGACACCCACACCTCGCGGGGCTCCTACAACGCCGCGCTCAACGCGGCGGGCTCCCTGATCGACCTCTGCGACGCCGCCTTGGACGGCAAGGTGACCAACGGCCTGGCCCTGCTGCGGCCGCCGGGCCACCACGCCACCCCGGTGCGCGCCATGGGGTTTTGCATGTTCAACAACGTGGCCGTGGCCGCCGCCCATCTCATCCAGGCCCGCGGCCTGAAGCGGGTGCTCATCGTGGATTGGGACGTGCACCACGGCAACGGCACCGAGGACGCCTTTTTCCTGGACCCCCAGGTGCTCTACTTCTCCACTCACCAGTCGCCTTTTTATCCCGGCACCGGCCCGGTGAACGCGGTGGGGCGCAGCCTGGGCGAGGGCTATACCGTGAACGTGCCCCTGGGAGGCGGCTACGGAGACGCGGCGTTCATACGGGTCTACGAAGACCTCTTGGCTCCGGTGGCCATGCAGTTCGAGCCCCAGTTCATCTTGATCTCGGCCGGCTACGATGCCCACCGCGACGATCCCCTGGGAGGCGAGGAGCTGAGCGACCGGGGCTACGCCGCCTTGACCAGGATCGTCATGGACGTGGCCCAACAACACTGTCCCGGGCGCGTCGTGGGCACCCTGGAAGGGGGCTATTCGCCGGAGGCGCTGGCCAGCAGCTGTCTGGCCACCATGGAGGCGCTGATGGGCGACGACAGCGCCAACGAGCTGCGCCGCGCCGCCAGGGACACCGAGCAGCCCTGGCCCCTCAAGGAGGCCATCGGCGTGCATGATCGTTACTGGAAGCTGCACAACGGCGAGATGTTCGAACTGGAAATGTAGCCCCAAGGGGCCCGCCTTCCAAGCTGGCCGATCCCTTTTGCCCTGGGTTGCGGCCCCGCCGCCGGGCTAGCCTTCCTCCGGTCGGCGCAGGTACTGGCTCCTGATGCAGCTCAGGTATTGCCAATGGGTCTTGCGCGGGCGGGTCATGCGCAGATCCATGCAGCAGTCGCCGCACAGCGTCTCCCTTCCCCGCCGGTATCCGTCGCCAGGGCTGATCACCTTCCCGCAGCGGGCGCATCGCCGGGGAGATGGCTCCGGATTGTCCACGGTGGCCTTGCCCATGCCTTGCCTTTCCCAGGTGGGTTGCCGGGGTCGCTGTTTTTAGTATACAGCCGCAGACCGCCCTTCGCCCCGTCATGGCGGGCATCCCGCTCATGCGCGGGAGCGGGAAGTCGTGGAAATTGGATTGCTCGACCCGGCCCCGTTTCAGGGTGCTGGCGCTTTTCACGGCGGCGGTGAGCCCGAACACCGCGCCGCCGAATCCCGAACACACACCCACCGACAGCGTCGCGCCGCCGTCATAACGCGCGCCCCGGCCGGTCCGGCCGGGGCGCGCGTCGTTAACCAGGAACCAGCGCTTACTTGATGCGGATGATCTTCAAGAGCGTGAAGTAGGGCGGCACCGTGTCGACCTGGGCGCTGAAAGTATGGGTATGCCCGGTGCTGGCGCTGCCGGTGGAGCCTCCCAGTACGTGCCTGTGCTGCCCCTCGTTGTTGTCACCGGCATCCACTCTGATGTGCACCTTGGTGCCGCTGCCGCAGTTGCTGCCCCAGCCTTTGTTGTCATCCTTGGTGTAATAGCAATTACCGGAACCGGCGCTGTTGTCGTCGTCACTGACCAAGCCCGTGGTGGAAGCCAAGGTATGGGTGTGATCGCGGCCGCCGCTGGCCGTGGTGCCGCTGGCAGTGGCGGTGGCGCTGCCGCCGGTCTGCCCGATATCGGAATAAGCCCCCCCGCCCCGCACGAACTTCTGCCGCAAATCCGGCACGTTCTTGCCGTTGAAGGGGCTGGCCGCATCGCTCACCGCCGATCCGTCGCAAATCTTGAAATTGGCGGGAATGGTCAGGCTGGAGCCGCTGGGCCGCCACCAATCGATTATCCCGCCCACCGGCACCACGCCGGTGCCGTTTATGGAACCGGTTACGTTCAGGTCTCCCCGCACGGTTATGGTATCCGTGGCCTGGGCCGGAGCCGCGATCATCGCCGCCAGCACAAACAAAACCAAAATCGCATACTTTTTCATATTATCCCCCCTTCGGGAGGCGCTCCCCGCCGGCGGAGCGCCTAATTGCTCAGATAGATAGTCTTCTTCATGAATTTAGCGCTGAGGTCGTCCACGATGCCCACCACCAGGCTGGTGGCGCCGTGGTATTGGGTAAGCTCGCGCACGTCTATGCCCTCGGCCACGAAACCATCGGGCAGCGTGGTGTCGCCAAGGTTCATAAGCTCGTTGCTGGCCCGGTCCCACACCGCGTAGCGCAGAGGGTCGTGGGCGTTGTCGGTCCTGCCCAAGAGCAGCACGTACAGGTCCCGATTGTCCAGGGGAACCCGCTCGAATCCCCGAATGCCGTCGCCCTCGCTCACCGGCATGTAGGTGCGGTCCTTGGATACCGGCACGCCGTTGGGCGGCAGTTGGTTGGTGGTCAAGACCAGCGCCCGTTGGGTCCCGCCCTGGGTCCACAGGGGACCCCGGAACCCGATGAGCAGGTCGCCGTCGGCGCTGCTGGCCAAGCCTTCCACGTTGATGCCCGTCCCGGTCTCCGGCCGGCTGGTGATGTTTTCCATGTCCCAGGGAATCTCGGCGCTGGAGATGACCCATTCGCGCAGGTCCTGGCGGTAATCGCGGGAGAGCAAGGTCAGGTTCTGGGCGCTCTTGCCGCTCAAGCTGAAACTGAAGCCCCGGAAACGGTACCAGGTGTCCCGCTGGGCATTCTTGCTGTGCAGGGAAAGGGAGCCCAGGGCCGCCAGGGTTCCGTTGGGCAGGCGGGTCAGGCCTTCCAGGTCGTTGGGGCTCAGCGCCTGGGCGTCGGCCGCGCTCAGCAGGGGAAAGGCGAAGAGCTTGCCCGTGACGTCGGCTTTTTCCTCGAAGCCGAACAGGGCGTATTCGCCGTGGCCCGCCGGCCCCAGATCGTTGTAATTGTCGCTGACCCCTATCCAATAGCCGCCGGCCTGGTTCCAGACCAATCCCGACGGCTCCAGGCTGAAGGCGGCGTTTTGCTCTTGGGGAACAATGCGGGGGCAAAGGGGATGGGCGGAGGTCATCTCGCAATCCAGGGGCTCGAAGAGGGTCAGCACCGCTTCGCCCTGGGGCGCCAAGGTGATCGACTTGCCGCCCAGGTCCAAGGCCTGGTAGTAGTTGCCCGCCTGAATCTGGATCACGTCGCCCCCGTGGCTTTGATCCGCTCCCGTTTGGATGCTCTGATAGGGCTGGCTGGCGGTGCCGTTGCCGCCGGGCGGCGCGCCCACATCCACATAAATCGTGGCCGCCGGCGCGCTGGCCGCCGCCAGGAACAGCCAGAGTACGCTGAACGCAATGATTCGCAACACTCCTCGCTCCTTTGCTGGCGACGGGGGTTTGGGTGCTTGCCATTCAACGCCCCCTAAGGGACGCTGAAATCGGATGCTCACTCATGGAGCATTATGTTAAGGGGGGGGCTCTTTGAGATGAAAGGCGGTTACGAAAACGGCTTGAACAGCCCTCACCGCCGGCTAACATTTCAGCTCGTACTATACCTTCGCTGATCGTTTTATTAAGCCTAGTGCCGCGGCCCCTCGCGGGTCAAGTTAAATAACGGGCCCACGGGGAGCGCCTCGGCCGGCGAACCCCGCCGGCGGCCGCCCTTTTTCCTGGCCGGTTCGCCGGGCCCCTGCGCGCCGGCCCTTGTCCGCCGGGCCGGGCCGTGATAATAACTAAGCTTTCCAGGCAAGCAGGCATAAGCGGGAGATACGGCTCATGAAGATTACCCGGCAGGAAGTGGCCCACGTGGCCCAGTTGGCCAGGCTCAGGCTGAGCGAGGGACAGATGGAGCGTCTCACCGGCCAGTTGAACGACATTCTGGCTTCCATGGAAAAGCTCAACCAACTGGATACCGCGGGCGTGGCCTCCACCAACCACGCGCTGGAATTGACCGGCGCCCTGCGCGAGGATGAGGTGCGTCCCTCCCTGGAACGCGAACGGGTTCTGGCCAACGCGCCGGATTCCAACGGCGAATCATTTGTGGTGCCCAGGGTGATTTAAGGAGGCCGCGCCATGGAATTGCATGAACTGACCCTGGAGCAGGCGCGGGAACTCCTGGACCGGCGCGAGGTCTCCGCCAAGGAACTCGCCCAGGCCTTTTTGGACCGCATCCAAGCCACCGAGCCCCAGGTGCGCGCCTATCTGACCGTGACTCCCGAAAGCGCCCTTAGGCAGGCCGAAGCCGCGGATCAGGCTTTATCCGCCGGCCGGAGCGGGCCCCTGACCGGCATCCCCTGCGGCATCAAGGACGTTTTCTGCACCAAGGATCTCACCACCACCGCGGGCAGCCGCATCCTGGAAAACTTCGTGCCGCCCTTTGACGCCACGGCGGTGGCCAGGCTCAAGCGGGCCGGGGCGGTGGTCCTGGGCAAGCAGAACATGGACGAGTTCGCCATGGGCTCCTCCACGGAAAACAGCGCCTTTGGCCCCAGCCACAACCCCTGGGACTTGAAGGCCATTCCGGGAGGCTCCTCGGGCGGCTCGGCCGCCTCCACCGCGGCGGGCTCCTGCCTTTTCAGCATCGGCACCGATACCGGCGGCTCCATCCGCCAGCCGGCCAGCCACTGCGGGGTGGTGGGCCTGAAGCCCACCTACGGCCGGGTGAGCCGCTTCGGCATGATCGCCTTCGCCTCCTCCCTGGACCAGGCCGGCCCCTTCTGCCGCACCGTGGCCGGGGCGGCCCAGGTGCTGCAAGCCATGGCCGGCCATGACCCGGCCGATTCCACCAGCTCCCCCTTGCCGGTGCCGGATTACGGCCAGGCTCTTAAGCGCGGCGTCAAGGGTCTCAAGCTGGGCGTGCCCAAGGAATATTTCGTGAGCGGCATGGACCCGGAGGTGGAGGGCGCCACCAGGGAGGCCATCAAGGTTTTGCAAGGCCTGGGCGCCAGCACCGTGGAGATCAGCCTGCCCCACACCGAATACGCCCTGGCGGTGTACTACATCATCGCGCCGGCGGAGTGCTCCAGCAACCTGGCCCGCTTCGACGGCGTGAAATACGGGCTGTCGGTGCGCCAGGAGCAGGCCGACCTCATGGACATGTATCTGGACACCCGCTCCCAGGGCTTTGGCGAGGAAGTCGTCCGCCGGGTGATGCTGGGCACCTACGCCCTTTCGGCGGGCTATTATGACGCCTATTACGGCAAGGCCGGCCAGGTGCGCACCCTGATCAAGGAGGATTTCCTGGCGGCCTTCCAAGAGGTGGACGCCATCGTTTCGCCCGTGGCCCCCACCGCGGCCTTTGAGCTCGGCCAAAAAGCGGACGATCCCCTGCAAATGTACCTTTCCGACGTGCTGACCCTTTCGGTAAACCTGGCCGGACTGCCCGGCATGAGCCTGCCTTCCGGATTCAGTCCCCAGGGCCGTCCCATCGGCCTGCAGATCATCGGCCCCCATTTTGCCGAGGAAACCGTCTTGGCCGTGGGCCACGCCTTTCAGCAAGCCACCGACCACCACGCCAAACGTCCCGCACTGTAGACCAGCGACCGGACCAACCGGGCGGAGGTTTTCCCGCATAGTGGGAAAACCTCCGCCCGCCGCGCCAGCCGCCTCTTTTTTCTCGTTCTTTTCACCTCCCGTCTCAGCCTTAATGTGTGAATAAATTGCATTGCCTGTGATTTATTTGGAAACAACCCTCCGGGATTGCTCGGGCATTTTATCGCTACAAATTACTATCTGGTTGTACTTATTTGTTTTCTGACAAGCTGCACCCGTCAGACCTGTGAAATGACTATTACACTTCGCGTTCTTTTTTTATTTATTTTAAGTAAATTTGTTACATATTTTTGGGTTTAATTTTCAAATTTGAAAAAAGCAAAAAAGATGTTATTAATATTGAGACCGGTTCTTTCATATGCTTGCCCAAAGGAGTAGCCCCATGCAAGTTCTCACCAGCAACCACCTTCTCGTAGCGGATCCAGACCCCGCCCACCGGGCCAAGATCAGTGGATTTCTGAACCAGGACGGCCATCGGGTAACCGAAGCAAGCGACGGTCCCCAAGCGCTGAACCTCCTTAACAAGCATATATTCCAGTTGGTGATCACTGACCTGGAGCTGCCTGGCGTGGAGGGGCTGGACGTTATAGGCCGCATCCAGGACAATTCGCCGACCACCCCGGTAATCGTAACCAGTCAAGCCGGCTCGGTGGACCTGGCGGTGGAGGCCATGCGCCGCGGCGCTTTCGATTACCAGGAAAAGCCGGTCAACCTGGAGCACATGCGACTCACCGTGGGCCGGGCTCTGGAAAAAGCCTCCTTGCATCACGCGTTTCAATACCTGCGCCATGAGCAACCCTACCTTTACAATCTGGAAAGCATCACGGCGCAAAGCCCGGCCATGGTGCGGGTACTGCAGCAGGTGGCCCGCCTGGCCCCCACCACCACCACGGTGCTTTTGACCGGCGAAACCGGCACCGGCAAGAGCCTTTTGGCCGGAGCCATCCATGCCAACAGCTCCCGCCGCAACGCCACCCTGGTCACGGTCAACTGCGCCTCGCTTTCCGAGACGCTTCTGGAAAGCGAACTGTTCGGCCATGAAAAAGGCGCCTTCACCGGCGCGCACAAAACCAGGGACGGGCGCGTTCAACAGGCCCACGGAGGCACCCTTTTCTTGGACGAGGTCGGCGAAATGAGCGCCGGTTTGCAGTCCAAGCTTTTGCGGGCCATCGAAAACCAGGTGATCTACCGCCTGGGCGGCTCCCGCGAGATCCACGTTGACGTGCGCATTCTGGCCGCCACCAACCGCGACCTGGAATCGGCCGTGGAGGAAGGCCGCTTCCGCAAGGACCTGTATTACCGGCTCAACGTGGCGCCCTTGCACATTCCCTCTTTAAGGGAACGCGTCGAGGACATTTTGCCCCTGGCCGACCGCTTCCTGGCCCAGATCTGCGGCGAACTGGGACGCCCGCCCATTCAGCTGTCTCCCGAGGCCCGCCAGGCCCTGGCCAACTATCCCTGGCCCGGCAACATCCGCGAACTCAAGAACGTCATCGAACGCGCCGCCCTGTTCCTGGAAGGCTGGATCGTGCGGCCGGGGGATTTGGGCCTGCCGGCCGATGACGAGGACGTGGACCAGATCAATGCCGCCCAGGAGGGCCAGCCCGAGGTGTGCCTGGTTTCCCGGACCCTGAACCTATTTTCCCTGGAACGGCAGGCCGTGGAAGCGGCCTTGAGGCGCTCCAATTGGGTGCAAAAAGACGCGGCGCGGCTCTTGGGCCTGAGCGAGCGTCAAATGACCTATCGGCTCAACAAGCTGGGGGTCATCCACCCCAATTTCCGCACCAAATCCCGTCGCAATTGAAAAACCTCCCCGCCGGCCCGAATTGCCGGGCCGGCGGCACCACGCCCCCCCCCGAGAAAAAACCGTGACGGACGTGCGCTCCGGATTTTAATGCCTATCATATAGATAATGATTATCAGCGGCTCGCTCAGGCCGCGTCCAGCCAGGGGAAGGTACGGCATGGCAAACTCCGCACGTTTAATTGCGTTGATGGCAATACTCACCTGTTGGTTAGGGTTTTGGCCCCAAGGGTCCGCCCTGGCCGGGGAGGCAGAAAACATGGCGCCGAATAGGGCTGTCGCCACCTTTGCCGGTGGCTGTTTCTGGTGCATGGAGCCGCCGTTCGACAAGCTTGAGGGCGTGATATCGACCACTTCCGGCTACACCGGCGGCCACACCGAAAACCCCACTTATGAGGAAGTATCCTCCGGCGCCACCGGCCACGCCGAGGCCCTGAGGATTGAATATAATCCCGCCAAAATCAGCTACGGGCGATTGCTGGAGGTCTTCTGGCGCAACATAGACCCCACGGCCAAGGACGCCCAGTTCTGCGACCACGGCAATCAATACCGCAGCGCCATTTTTTATCACGACGAGGAGCAACGCCGCCTGGCCGAGGAATCCAAGCAAAAGATCGTGGAGAGCGGGCGGTTCGCGGAAATACACACCCAGATCGCGGCGGCCTCCACCTTTTATCCGGCCGAGGATTACCACCAGGATTACTATCTCAAGAATCCCTTGCGCTACAAGTTCTACCGCTACAGCTGCGGGCGGGATCAACGCCTCAAGGAACTCTGGGAAAAACCTTGAGCCGGTCCCTTGGTCCGCCTATATTAATGGCTGCTCTCCCGGCCGTTAGGCTGTATTTGCCGATGCCACTTGCCGGGAGGGCGGGCATCGGCTGATTCCGCGCCAACGGGAAACCAAATCATGCGGGAGCTTCTGTTTTCGTCTTATGGGATTCGCCTGATCGCGGGGCTGTTGGTCCTGGCCTTTTTGGCCAGCCTGCCGGCCGGCCTGGCCGGGGCCAATGGCAAACGATATCGCAACCGCTCCCAAGTCAACGGCCAGGGGCGGAACGGCGGCTGGGTGGCGCCGGTGAGCAACCAGGCCTATCGCGCCCAATGCGGGGCTTGTCATTTCGTCTATCAACCCGGTCTGTTGCCGGCCCGGTCCTGGGACAGGATAATCGCCGGCCGCAAGGACCATTTCGGCCAGGAAATCAGCCTGGAACCCGGGCAAGCCGAATCCGTCAGAACCTATCTGCGGGCCAACGCCGCCGACACGGCGGGTTCCAGGGTTTCGCGCAGGGTCATGAATAGCCTGGCCGGCCAAACGCCCCTCCGGGTAACCCAGGTACCCTTCATCCTGCATCAGCATATGGGCCGCAAACTGCCGCCGGGGGTGTTTAAGCGCAAGTCGGTGGGCTCCCTGGCCAACTGCGCGGCCTGCCACCCCACGGCGGACCGGGGAATCTACGACGCCGCTTATGTGCGGATTCCGGAGTAGGCAAAACTGGTGCGTCCTTTAGCGCCGAGTCCCCAAAAACCTTGATTTAGCCTCGCCTGGAATCAGGTGCCCGATCCATGGGCAGCGCTTTACCAGGTGAGCGTCACGCCAAGGCCGGTGACGAGCATCAGCCGCCCGCGGCGGGCAAACAGCCGTGGCCCCTAGGGCAAAAGGCCGTCCTTTTTCAATTGGGCCGTCACCAGCCCCGCCAAATCGGCGCTCAATTCGCCGAGATCGCGGGGCTCCAGGATTTCGGAGTGGCCGGTCCAAACCAAGTCCAGGCTTTTGACCTCGTATAGATTGCACTCCAGTTGCAGATAGCTTTTCATGGGCGCGTAGTCGGGGCGGTTGACGTAATTGTAGACGCCGGGGAAATAGTAGGGCAAGGAATTGTAGTCCAGACCCGGCGTCGGGCCCTGGGGGGTTTGGAACTCCCGTTCCGCGCCCCGGTAGTGCACCACCATGACCGCCTGCAAGCCCAGCGCGGCGGCGGTCTGCCTTATAACCTGGGCGTCGGCCTGCTTCAGGCGGGGCGCCTTTTCATGGCTGGGCACCGCCCTGAGCCCCGCCTTGCTCAAGGCCTTGGCAAAATGGGATTCAAAGGATTTGCGCGTCTCGATTTTTTTGGCCACCCCCACCACCAAGACGCTTTTGATGACGCCGCCGAGGTATTGGGGGTTTTTATAGGCCTCCTGCATGCGGGAAGCGGCGCAGCCCGCCGCTGAAAACGCCGCCAGAACCAACCAGGCCGCTACCCATTTGGGCATGCTCCGCTTTCCTTTTCAGGCGGGCCTAGAAATAACGGGCGGTGACCTCTGGCCAGGCGCCCGAGCTTTTCAGGATCAGTTCGCAAGCCAGGCGCACCGCCCCGCCGCCGCCGGGCTTGGGCGCCACCCAATGGGCCGCCGCCTTGACCTCGGGCACCGCGTTGGCCGGCGCCAGGGCCAGGCCCGCCGCGCGCATGGGCGGCAGGTCTATCAGGTCGTCGCCCATGAAGGCCGCCTCGGCAGCCGGCAGGCCGTGGGCCGCCAGGATATTTTCAAACACCGGCAGCTTGATCTTGCAGTCCTCGTGCAGTTCCTCGATGCCCAGTTCCCTTGCCCGGATGCGGTTCACCGTGGATTCCCGCCCCGAGAGCAAGGCCACCTGGACTCCGGCCCGTTGCAAGAGCTTCAGGCCGTGGCCGTCCTGAATATCGAAGAACTTTATCTCGCGGCCCTCGCCGTCGTAGACCACGCGGCCGTCGGTGAGCACGCCGTCGATATCCAAGACCAATAGCTTTATGCGGGCCGCCCTGGCGGCCAGGGTGGGTTGGGGAGCGGTCATGGCTGGTTTCCTTCCCGCGCCGCGGCGTATATCTCCTTTAGCCTGGCCAGAAGGGCCTCGGTTTCGGCCAGCGCCCAGCAATTGGGCCCGTCGCAGAGGGCCTCGTCCGGCCGGGGATGCACCTCCATGAAAACGCCGTGGGCCCCGGCCGCCACCGCGGCCTTGGCCAGGGCCGGCACGAAGCGCCGGTCGCCGCCGCTGACCGCCCCCAGGCCGCCGGGCAACTGCACGCTGTGGGTGGCGTCGAAAACCACGGGGCAGCCGGTATCGGCCATCACCGCCAGCGAGCGCATGTCCACCACCAGGTTGTTATAGCCGAAGCTGGAGCCGCGCTCGGTGAGCCACACCTTTTTATTGCCCGTGGCGCGCACCTTGGCCACCACCGGGCCCATGTCGTGGGGCGCCACGAATTGGCCCTTTTTGATATTAACCACCTTGCCGGTGCTCCCCACCGCCAAGAGCAGGTCGGTCTGGCGGCAGAGAAAAGCCGGCACCTGCAAAACGTCCAGCACCTCGGCGGCTTGAGCTGCCTGATGGGGCCAATGCACGTCGCTGATCACCGGCAGGCCGGTGGCCTCCTTGACCCTGGCCATGACCTTGAGCCCCTCTTCCAGGCCGGGGCCCCGGAAGGAATCGATGCTGGTGCGGTTGGCCTTGTCAAAGCTGGCCTTGAATATGAGCGGCAAATCCAGGCGCTGGCTGATGGCCGCCAGGGATTCAGCCACTTCCAGGGCCAAATCCGGGCTCTCTATGACGCAGGGACCGGCGATGATGAAAAGGCGGTTGCGGCCAAAAGGCTTACCGGCCATGACGACCTCTGGAACGGGCTGGCCCATGTGTTGCTGGCCTCCATGCTGGCGGTTTTGGGTTATGGGCCTTAATAATGACCCATGGCGGGTCCCAAGTCGAGCCCCTTGCCCGGAGCCGCTCGCTTGCGCCCGCGCTTCAAAGCGGCGGGCCGTGGCTGAGCGAGCCACGGCCCCTTATTTTTTTCATACCTGAGCCCAAGGGCGGCGGCCAGGGCGCGGCGCGCCTATCCCTCCCGGCGGGAGGCGCACGGCAAGGCTCTCACAGCTTGGGGAGGATATGCTGCTTGGCCGCCTGTTCGCAGAGCTGGCGTCTGTGCTCCGAGATCATCTTCTGCAACTCGGTCATGCTGGGGGCCTTTAATTGCTTGAGGTCGTTGATCTTGAGCTGCAAGTAAACTCCCTTGGCCAGGATGTGCAGGGTGTTGCTCTTGGAATTCCAGTAGGCCTCGTCGCCCATGCCCGCCACGTCTTGAAACGCGGAGCCGGCGTTCTGGCCGGCCTTGCGCAGGCGGTGGTAGAAATCCTTGGGCGTGGCGAACAGGCCGTCCTTAAGGGATTCCTGGCTGTAGATGACCAGGCTCACCACTCCCACGCCGCCCCTCTTGGCCAAAGGCGCCGCCGTGAAGTATTCGCATTTCTCGCCATTAGCCATGCCCACCACCTTTCCCGGGCGGGCGTCCTTGACCGGCTCGCCCAGGATGGCGGCGGCCTCGTCCTTGCTGATGAGTGAACAGGGTTTGGGGGCGTCGGCCAGGGCCGGAACGGCTAAGCACATAACCAGCGCCAGCGCCCACAGCGGCAACAAGCATCTAGCGGTCTTCATGCGGTTTTCTCCAGTGCTACCAGGATTTGACGGGCTAGCAGGTTGTTGAAAAAGGCCCTCCTGGCCTTTTTCAATCCCAACTTGGCAAAAGCTTAGGTTTTGCCAAGTTGGGCAATTTGCTTGTTTTTTCAAAACAGCGCAAATTGGCGGGCCGTCCATGGCCCGCCTGGCAAGGTGTTTTTCAACACCTTGCCAGAGGACGGGCCTGTTGCTTCGCATTTTAAAGGCAAATCCGGCTGAATGGCAACCGCCGGCCGTTTCGCCGCCAAGGTCTGAAAGGTCTTCTTAGGCGAACTATGGCATGCCGCCCGCCGGGCTGACCTGGCGGGGGCTCCGCGAGGGAATCGCGCGGAAGGGGATGGGCTGGCTCTTTAGGAGAGATCGGCAGGCCCGCGCGCCGGATCGCCCGCGGTCGCAGGGCAAGCCTTAGAAGGCTCCGGCCAGCCGCCGCAACTTGCCGTCCTTGGCCCGCCACATGTCGTTGAGGAACCCCTCCACGTGGGAGCGGAAGCCTTCATCACGCAGGCGCTCGTCGGTGATCAGGCCGGCCAGTTGCTTCTCTTCAACATGCACCACCACCTGCCGCCGGCGGGAGCAGATGAACTCCCAGAAAGTCCCGGCCCCGCCGGGATAGACGATGGTGACGTCCAGAATGCTGTGCAGGCAGTCCGGCATGGCGCTCAGCACCATGGTCACGCCGCCGGCCTTGGGCTTGAGCAAATTGTCATAGCCCGAGTTCTGCCGCTGGTGCTTCTGCCTGGTGAAGCGGGTGCCTTCCACGAAATTCATGATGGAGACCGGTATCTCCCGGTATTTGGCGCAGGCCTTGGCAACGAAATCCAGGTTGGCGGCCTCGCTCCGGCCTCCGGCCTTGACCGCCCGCTTGGACCTGCCTTTGACAAAGGGAAAGTCCAGCGCCCACCAGGCCGGCCCCAGGAGCGGCACCCAGATCAGGTTTTGTTTCAGGAAAAACCGCAAGAACGGAATCCGCCGCAAAAACACCCGCTGCAAGGCCAGGATGTCGGTCCAGGACTGATGATTGGCAATGACCAGGTAATTCCGCCAGCGGTCCAGGCCGCGGGGAAGCACAAAGCGCCACTCCACCTCATTGACCAAGGCCAGTATCAGGTTGTTGCAGGTGATCCAGGCGTTGGCCAGGTTGACCATGCCCCGGCCGGCCGCTCGCCGCCAGCCGCCGATGGGAACCACCGCCTTATACAGGGTCACGCAGAACAGCAGGGCGGTCCACCAAATGGTGTTCAGGGCCATGAGCGAAATGGTGGCGCAGCCGCGCAGATGGGCGGCTTTGGCCAGTAAAGAGGACTTGGTCATGTGTACATCCAAAAGGCGTGTGCGGGGTCAGGGCCGCGAAGAAAGCGGCGACTTAGTCGGTCAAGCTATTTATCATGGAAAGTGCGGTTTGACGAGGCCGGATGCGCGGAAGGCCGCGCGCGAAGCGGGGTTGAAGCCAGGGGCAAGGCGCTTTCGCGCCCTGTGTCGCCGGCCAGGCAGTGGTTAGTCAGCTGTGCACCGCCGGCGAGTTGACCGCGCCGATCACCGCGTATTCTTTAGGGAAAGCTTGTCGAACCCCTGGGCCGCTGGAGTGACGCCGGCTGCGGGCGCTGCCGGCCCGAGCCTTCCCGCGCGCCGGCGAGGTGGCGGCCGGCGGGGTTCGTCCTGGCCTGCTTCTGGGCCCACCTGAGCTTCGCGCGCGCCGGCGAGGTGGCGGCCGACCAGGCCGGGAATCACGCCTTCTTGTCGTTGTTGTATCTGAGCGCGGCGCGGATGTAGTCCCGGAACAGGGGATGGCAGTCCATGGGCTTGCTTTTGAATTCGGGGTGGAACTGGCAGCCCAGGAACCAGGGATGGTCTTTTAGCTCCACTATCTCCACCAACTGGCCGTCCGGGCTGGTGCCGGAGATGACCAGGCCCTTTTCCACCAGGGCCTCCTTGAATTCGTTGTTGAACTCATAGCGGTGGCGGTGGCGCTCGGAGGTGTCCTCTCTTTTGTAGGCCTTGGCCGCCAGGGTGTCGGGCAGGAGATGGCAGGGATAGGCCCCCAGGCGCATGGTGCCGCCCATGTCGCTCAGCTCGTCGCGTTTTTCGATGCGCTGGGAGCGGTAGTCGAACCATTCCCGCATCAGATAGATCACCGGATAGGGCGTGTTGGGGTCTATCTCGGAGGTATGGGCCTCTTTCCAGCCCAAGACGTGACGGGCGAACTCCACCACGGCCATGTGCATGCCGTAGCAGATGCCGAAATAGGGAATTCTGTTTTCGCGGGCGTGCTGCACGGCGCGTATCTTGCCCTCCACGCCGCGGGCTCCGAAGCCGCCCGGCACCAGGATGCCGTCCACGCCTTCCAAAAGCTCCACGCCCTTTTGCTCCACCTGCTCGGAATCCACGAAATGGATGTTCACCTTGGCGTTGTTGGCCACCCCGCCGTGGCACAGCGCCTCGTTGAGGCTTTTATAGGATTCCCGCAGGTCCACGTACTTGCCCACCATGGCGATGGTCAGCTCGTGGGCGGGGTTCTTGAGCTTGTAGACCAGATCCTCCCAGTTTTGCAGATGGGGAGCCCTGGTCCAGATGTTGAGCCGCTTGCAGATCTGCTCGTCCAGGCCCTGTTCATGGAACTTGAGCGGCACCTCGTAGATGCTCTCCACGTCCACCGCGGTGATCACCGCCTCGGGCTCCACGTTGCAGAACAGGGCGATCTTGTCCTTGAGGCCCTTGCCCAGGGGCTGCTCGGTGCGGCAGAGCAGCACGTCGGGCTGGATGCCCACGCGCCGGAGCTCGGACACCGAGTGCTGGGTGGGCTTGGTTTTCAGCTCGCCGGCGGTCTTGATGTAGGGCACCAGGGTCACGTGCACGTAGAGCACGTTTTCCTTGCCCACGTCGGTGCGGAATTGGCGGATGGCCTCCAGGAAGGGCAGGGATTCGATGTCGCCCACCGTGCCGCCGATCTCCACGATGCACACGTCCACCCCGTTGACCCCGGCCTGCACGCAGCGTTTGATCTCGTCGGTGACGTGGGGGATTATCTGCACGGTGCCGCCCAGGTAATCGCCGCGCCGCTCCTTGCTTATGACGCTGTGGTAGATCGACCCGGTGGTGTGGTTGCACTTCTTGGATTCCCTGGCGCTGGTGAAGCGCTCGTAATGGCCCAGGTCCAGGTCGGTCTCGGCGCCGTCGTCGGTGACGTAGACCTCGCCGTGCTGAAAAGGGTTCATGGTGCCGGGGTCCACGTTCACGTAGGGGTCCAGCTTCTGCAGGATGACCGCCAGGCCCCTGGCTTCCAGGAGCGCGCCGATGGAGGCGGCGGCCAAGCCCTTGCCAAGAGAAGAGAGCACACCGCCGGTGACGAAGATGAACTTTGGCGTCATCCTTGAATTCCTCCACGTGCGAAGCTGGCCGGACTCAATCCCGCCGGTTGGAAACGGGTGGCTTGCATTGATTCAGGTGCACGCAGCCGCTGTCACCCCCCAGGTAATCACCACCGGCCGCTTGTCCTACCAGGCTTAATATAGGGACTTTTTCAGGCGATTGTCAAGACTGGCGGCGCGCAATTTTGTGTCAACCAAGAAACAAAAAGTGCACTGACAAACGATTTCAGGCACTAAGGCCTTTATCTTTTTTTTAATGACCGGCTGGTCAATTTAGTGGATTGTCAATGCGGACAAATCCTCCTTGTGTTTAAAAGCCGCCATGTCGTATGAATGGAAAAGGAGCAAGAGTTTGATTTCCTACCTCAAATGATCACCAAGGCCCTGGAGCGTACCGTGAAAGTCAAGGAAAGAATGAGCCCCGCCCCCCACACCGTGCGCCCCGACGCCACGGTGGACGAGGCCCTGGGAATTATGACCAACCATGAAGTGCGCCACCTGCCGGTGGTGGACCAGGGTGAATTGGTGGGGCTGGTCACCGATACCCAGTTGCGCACCGCCTGGTTCCCCTCCCTTTTGGAAGAGGTGCTGGTGCGCGACGTCATGACCGACAACCCGCTGACCATCGACCAGGAATCCACCGTGTACCAGGCGGCCCGGCTCTTGTACAACCACAAGCTGACCGGCCTGGCGGTGCTTTCCGCGGGCAAGCTGGCGGGAATCATCACCCTGGCCGACATCCTGGGCCTGTTCGTCAGCCTCCTGGGCCTGCTCACCGATTCCTGCCGGGTGGACGTGGCGTTAAAGCCCAACGCCGATTCCCTGGAAAACATCCACCATCTGATCCGGGACCATGGCGGGGAGGTGGTCTCGGTGGCGCTCCTAAGCTCCGAACCATCCCGCCGGGTCTACAGCTTCCGCCTGGAAAAGACCGACCTGGAGCCCATCACGCGGGCGCTCAAGCAAGCCGGGCACGAGGTCCTGGATTGAGCCCCGGGCTGAGCGTCTCCCTGCAGCCCCCGCCCCGGGTCGAGGCCGCCCTGGCCGCGGCCTGGCAGCGGCTCGCCAGCCTTTTGGCCGCTCAGGGCTCCCTGCTGGTGGCCTTTTCCGGCGGGGTGGATTCCAGTCTGCTCGTGGCGGCGGCCAGGGCCGCCCTGGGCGATCAGGTCAAGGCCGCCCTGTGCCTGGGGCCTTTCACCCCGGATTGGGAGGTGGAGGCCGCGCGCGGCCTGGCCCATGCCCTGGGCGTTGAATTGCTCGAGATCGACGCGGCCGAATTGAGCGACCCCCGCATCGCCGAAAACGGGCCCCAACGCTGCTATTGGTGCAAGCGAAGACGGCTTATGCTTTTGATCCACCTGGCCCAGGAGCTGGGTCTGACCGCGGTGGCCGAGGGCAGCCAGCTGGACGACGCCAAGGAGGACCGCCCCGGGGCCAAGGCCGTGGCCGAGCTGGGCGTTCTGAGCCCCCTGGCCCAGGCCGGCCTGGACAAGACCATGGTGCGCGAATTGAGCCGGGCCTGGAACCTGCCCACCGCCGACTCGCCGGCCGCGGCCTGTCTGGCCTCGCGGGTGCCCTGGGGCGCGCCTTTAAGCAGCGCGACCCTGACCCGCGTCGGCCAGGCCGAGGCCCTGCTCCGGGAAATCCTGCCCAAATCCCCTTTGCGGGTGCGGGATCATTTTCCCCTGGCCCGCATCGAGCTGTTGCCCGGCCTCCTGGCAAGGGCGGCGGCGGAGCCTTTGCGCGGCCGCATAGTGGAGGCGGTGAAAGCGGCGGGCTACGAACAGGTATGCCTGGACCTGGCCGGATACCGCAGCGGCGGCGCCAACTCCTAAATTTAAGCAGTCAAGGCGCGCCCCCAAGCCTGTGACCAAGCGCGCCCTTGGGCGGCCTTTAGGCCCGTCCCGACGCCGCCGGCCAGCAGCGGCGAACCCGGCAGATCATGACCGGCGCGACCTTTTCTGCCCCCACGGCCTTTCCGCGCCTTTCAAGGGCATGGCCGCGGCTGCAACCCAATCGTTATGAGCCATGGCGACGCCAAAGGGGACAGGGACGCGGCATCTGGTATATACTAAGCCGGCTTAAGCGCCGCTGCCCCGACAAGCTGCCTGCCCCGGCAGGCACGATGCGCCCACCATCTGCGCTTGCAAGTGATGAACCGGATGACCCCAGAGCCCGCAGACCATAGCGCCTCGCCATTGGGTCCCTACCTGGCCACGCCCATCAAACTGTTCATCCACGACCGCGCGCTCATGCAGCAGACCGCCGCCGCCTTGAAAAACCTGGGCTTCGGCCAGGTGTCGGCCGTGGCGGTGAAGGCCAGCTTTTTCCAGGCCATGCGCCAGCTCTTCGGAGAGCTGAGCGGCTTTCAGGGCTTGGTCCTGGTCAATCATCCCCCCAAAAAGTCCCAGGATGAGGCCGGCGTTAGCTATCAGGACCTGGCCCTGGCCGAGTTTTATCAAGGCGTGGCCTCCCTGAATAAAAGCTCGCGCCGCAGCACCGCCGATCTTCTGGGCTGTTGCGTGCCGGTATTCATTTTCGCCCAGGACCACGACATACGCCTGCGCGCGGTGAGCGAGCTGTTTTCCTTCGGCATCCTGGGCGCTTTCATGCTGGCCATGCAGCCTTTGGGCCAACGCAAGGAAGACGCCCAGGCCGAGCGCGAGGACGAGCTGTACAAGTACCTCCTTGAATATTTTCAATCCAAGGGCACGCGCCAGGCCGAACTAAAGGAATACAAAAGCGCCGAGGACCTGGCCCAGCGCCGGGCCGAGGCCGAGAAGCTGAAAGCCGAGGTGGAGGAGCTGAAACAGGCCAAGGACTTTGACAAGGCCATCGCCCTCTGCCGCCGCATCACCGAGGTGCTGCCCACCGACCCCGAGGCCTTTTTAGAGGGCGGCCGGCTCCTGGTCAAGAAGCGCAAATACCCCCCGGCCATGCAGATGTTCCGCGACGCCGAGCAGGTGGCCGAGGACCTGCCCGCGCCCAGTCAGGAGATAGCCAGCCTCCGCATCGCCCAGGTCAAGGAGCACGTGGTTCAGCGGCGGCAAGCCGGTCAAACGGTGAACCAGGACCAGATAAACGCCTGGCTGGCCGAGGCCGCGGACAGCTATCAGAACGCCCTCAAAAAATCCGAGAAAATTCAGGCGCTGGACACGGACAAGGCGCAGGCCAAGCGCGCCGACGCCCAGGCCCAGATAGCCGAGGCCATCCTCACCCAGGACCTGGCCGATTACGTGGGCCAGGACAATCCCTATGTGCGCGATTTGGGCAGGCTGGCCCAGGCCACCCTGAACGAAAAGCTCAAAGGCCGGGGTGAGCCGGAACCGCGCCATCTGGTGCAGTTCGGGCTTTTAGCCTTTTATGACGGCAACCTGGACGAGGCCGAGAGTCTCCTGGTCAAGGCGGCCAAGTCGCCGGAAGCGTTTCAGGACGCCTGCACCAAGCTCAACTACATAGGCACCCAGCTCCGCCGGAGGGACAAGTTCGATGGGGCCGTCCGCTTTTACCGGACCCTGCTTGAGATGAAGCCGCCCTTCCGGGGGGTGGCCCTGTTCAACCTGGGCGTGGCCCTGGCGGCCAAGGCCCTGAGCCAGACCAAGGCCGGCTCGCCCCAGGCGGGCCAGACCGCCCTGGAAAGCCTGGCCGTGTGCGTGGAAGCGCTGTACGTGGACCCGCACCTGCCCCAGGACCCCAACTTTTACGAGAACCGGGTGGCCCAATCCGCGCTCAGCCGGGCCAAGGCCATCTTCATCGCCGCAGCCGCCGCCGCCCCGGCGGCCTCCGCCCCCGGCAACGACCCCTCCGCCCTGGCCTGCCGGCAGGCCACCCAAAAGCTGGAAGAGCTGCTGAAGGCGGGCAATCAGCGCGAGGCGCTGCATTTGCTCTACAAGCTCACCGGCACCTTGAAGGCCTACTTCCTGGATTTTGCGCAGCATGCCAGCCCCCAGGTGCAGGCCTTTGCCAAACGGCTGCATCCCATGCTCTTGAACCACTCGCAAGCCAAGATGCGCACTTTCGGCAAGGTGATCGGCATTCTCTTGGCCAGGGGCAAGCAAGCGCCCCCGCCGGAGGCCCCCCCGGCGGGTCCCTTGCATCCCGCCTTCGACCGGACCATGGCCGCCCTGAACCAGGGGATGCAAGCCAAGGCCGCCCGCGAACTGGCCCTGGCCCTGGCCGCCAAACCTGAGTTGTTGAAGGAACGGGCCCACGCCGGAGACGAGAGCCTGCTCAACCTTTGCCGGGAAATCAAGCAAAAGCTGGACGGGGTGGAGGTGGAGCGCTTCCAGCGCTAACCCCTAACGGACGGCCAGCCTCCGGTAGAGGTCGGCGTATTCTTCGGCGTTGCGTCCCCAGGAAAAATCGCGGCTCATGGCGTTTAGCTGCAAACGCCGCCACAGCTCGGGCCGGGCCTTGGTCCACATGGCCTCGCGCAGGGCGCAGAGCAGGTCCGCGGGGGCCGGCTTCTCGAGCAAGAAGCCCGTGCCCTCCCCGCTTGAGGGATCGAACGGCTCCACCGTGTCCTTCAGCCCGCCGGTGGCGCTCACCACCGGCGCGGTGCCGTATTTGAGGGCGTAGATCTGGTTGAGCCCGCAGGGCTCGAAGCGGCTGGGCATGACCATGAGGTCCGCGCCGGCCTGGACCAAGTGGGCCAGTTCCTCGCTGAAAAGCAATCGCACCCCCACCCGGCCCGGATGGGCCTTGGCCAGTTCCTTGGCCTGCGCCTCCAGGTAGGGCTCGCCGGTGCCCAGGATGCAAAGGCGCACGTCGTCCAGAAGCAGACGGGGCGCGGCCTCGGCCAGGATATCCATGCCCTTTTGCCAGGCCAGGCGGCCCACGAAGCCCGCCACCGTGGTTGCGGGGCCGGGGGCCTCCAGCCCGAAGACCTTGAGCAGGGCCTGCCGGCAGGCTTGCTTGCCGGCGAGATCGTCCGGCGAATAATGTTTTGGTATGAAAGCGTCGCTTTGGGGCGACCATTGGCCATAGTCGGCGCCGTTGAGAATGCCGGTCAGGGCGCCGGCGCGGCTGGCCAGGATTCCGTCCATGCCCATGCCGCCCGCCGGCGTCTGTATTTCCCTGGCGTAATTGGGGCTCACCGTGGTCAGGGCGTCGCTGAACACCAGGCCCGCCTTGAGGAAAGACAGATTGCCCCAGAACTCCAGCCCGCCCATGCTGTTCATCTCCGGCGGCAGGCCGGTCTGCGGGAATATATCCCGGCCAAAAACGCCCTGGAACGCCAGGTTGTGAATGGTTAAGAGGCTCTTGGCCCCGGCCAGGGGGCCGGGATCGCTGAGGCGGGATTTGAGATAAGCCGCCGCCAGGCCGGTCTGCCAATCATGCAGATGCACTATGTCCGCGGCGTAGTCCAAGGCCCGGGCCAGTTCCAGCACCGCCTGGCAGAAAAAGATGAAGCGCTGGGGATTGTCCGGGAAATCGCCCGATTTATCCTGGTACAGCCCATCCCGGTCATACAAGGCGTCCTGCTTGATGAAATAGACCGGGCAGCCCTCCAGTTCAGCTTGCCACACCTCGGCCTCCAGGATTTTCGACCCGGCGGCGGCGCGCAGGCGCAGGCCGGTGTCCCTGGCCCGGGGAGCGGCGGCTTGGCTGACCCGGTAGAAGGGCATGACCAGGCGCACTTCCAGACCCAAGCGCCTGAGAGCCGGGGGAAGGCTTCCCGCCACGTCGCCCAAACCGCCGGTTTTGGCAAAGGGGGCTATTTCAGGGGCGGCCATGAGTATCTTGAGCGAAGCTGAAGGGGTGGCCAAGAGCGGCTCCTTTGCGTGGCGCGGAACTGGGATCGGCGTTTGTATATCGCTTGATTTCTTTGCCTTTGGAGAAATAGTATATTATAATTTTTTGTGCGGCAACCGAGTCGCCAAAAGGACATCCACAGTCCAGCGCATCCCCGGCCGGAATTGTCGCCAGCCCCAGGGGATAGGGCGGGCCATGGGGTTGCCTATGTGGCCATGGAGCAAAAAGGGCGGAGAACGACGGGGGGCGGGACGCCAAAGGGCGGAGATAGAGACGGGCTACCGGGTGGTGGACGCCGTTACCCGCCGTCCCTTGACCCTGGAGCGCCGGGCCCTGATTCACGATCTATCGGAAGAAGGCTGCGGACTCTTGGTGCCCGAATTGGTGGTGGACGGTTTCGACCTTAAAACCTGCCGGGAATTTCCCAAGGATTATCTCTTGGGGCTCAAGCTGAAGCCGCTAAGCGGAGGCACCTGGCTGTTGCACGCCACGGTGCGCTGGATAACCCCCGCCCAATCCTCCGGCGAGGCGGGCTTCAGGGTCGGCGCCCGTTTCGAGGACCCAGTGGCCCTGCCCAATCAATGGCAACGCCTTTTGTTGAAGCCGGCCAGCCAGCCGTATCAGGTCGCCGCGAATCTGGCCGACGCTTCGGGCAGCTAAGAACGGCATTGATGGAGCATAAGCCATGAGCCAAATCCCCGAGGGTATTTACCTGGAAACCAAGAAAAGCCGGGTGGGCACCGGCCACACCGCTTCCGAGGTCACCTTCCGCAGTTTTTATCTGGTGCGCCCCAGCGGCGACCAGGTGGAATGCTTTCTCCTGGACGACAAGCTGAACCCCACCGGCCTGAACGAAAGCCTCTCCGCCGCGGCTTTCAGCCAAAAGGGCTGGCAGCACCTGCCCCAGCTGCAACAGCGCTATCCGGGCATCTGCGCCAAGCTCTCCGCGCCGCCCGCGGCCAAGAGCCCGGCGGCCCCGCCGCAGAAGAGGCCCCCGGCGGGCGCTCCCCAAACCCGGCCCCCGGCCGGCCCTCCGGCCGCCAAGCCGGCCAGCCCTCCGCCGGCCCCCGAGCCGGAAAAGCCCGAGGAGAGCGACGCGCCCTGGTGGGAGTTGACCTCCAAGGGCTCCGGCGGACTTTTCAAGAAATAGACGCTGGCCAGACGGCGCTCCCCGGCGGTGCGGATCAAGCCGCCGACAGGGCCGGGGGCGGCTGATTGCCCAGAAACCAGGCAGGCCGAGACCGCAAGGGTGCGGCGCGGCCAGGCCGCGTGTGCGGCTTTCAACGCCCGCCTCGCTTCAAGCCGGGCGGTTCCTCAGCAGCTCTGTTAGATGAATCTCTTCAGCCAGGCCAGGGTGCGGGCGGTGGCCAGTTCCTGGTCCGCGTCGCGGGAAAGCCTATGGTCGGCGCCGGGCAGAATGAGCAGTTCCTTGGGTTCCAGGGCCAGGCGGAAAGCCTCGCGGGCCTGCCGCACCGGCACGGTCTCGTCGTTTTCGCCGTGCACGAAAAGCGCCCGGCTGGTGCGCGCCAGGATGCTGATCAGGTCGTGACGGGGTATGTCCCGCTCCAGGGCCGGCAAATGGGGCCGCTCGGGCTGGGAGCGCAGGCGCAGGTAGAGTTCCTCGAAATCGCTGGGCGCGGACCAGACCGCCAGGCAGGCCGGAGCCTTGAGGTCGGCGGCCAGGATGGCGGCGCTGCCACCCATGGATGAGCCCAGATAGGCCATGGCCAGGCCGGAGGCCAGGCCCTCCAGGTGTTCGGCGGCGGCCAGGTATTCGTCGCGGCGGGTGGTGAGGCTGGTCTGTTCCATTTCGCCGGGGCTTTGGCCGCAGCCGGCGTGATCGAATTGCAGGGCCATGAAGCCGGCGGCGGCCAGGGAGCGGGCCAGGCGGGTGAGCTTGAGGCTCTCCATGGATGAGAACAGGCCGTGGGCTATCACGGCGCAGGCCAGGGGGGATTGGGGGGGCCGGTGGAGGCGCGCGGCCAGATAAGCCCCGGCGTGGGGTATCCGGAGATCTTCCGCGGCGGGCTGGCTCAATGAACCACCGACCCCTTTTGCTCCTCGATTTCGTTCTCCTCGTCTTCCTGATCGGCCATGGCCTCCTCGTGGGCCCGCACCAGGTAGCCGATGATGAGGAGGCTGGTCTGGAAGCGATCCATGTCCATTTCGCCCATTTGGAGTTGGCCGCCCAATTGGTTGAACATCTCGATTAGCTCCGCGTCCATCTCCTGCTCGATCATTTTGGTGATGAAATCGCTGGAGCCTCGACCAAGCTGGTCAAAGAAACGCGCGGCCGCTGCTTTCTTATCCATAAGGGCTGCTCCTAGACTTTTGGGGATTATGGCCTAGCATACTCCGCCCGGCGATCCAATGCAAACCAGCCGGACCGAGGCGAACGGTGAAAAAAAGGTGAATAAATGAAACTCAGTCGGCGCGACCGGTGAGGGCTTTCCATCCCAGGCCCTGGCGCCAGAGGAAGTAGAGGCCCAGGATATTGGTGCTGACGAAATGCACCACCCACAGCACCATGGCGTATGATCCGGCCACTCCCACCGAGGCCCCCATGAAAGACAGGGTGGCGGCGGCGGCCAAATGGAAGGTGCCCACGAAGGCCGGCGCGGAGGGGATCAAAAGGGCCAGCGCCATGACCACTTCCATGAGCAGGCCGGCCATGAGGCCCAAATCCAGGCCGAAGGCCGGGAACATGCACCAGGCCCAGGCCCCCAGGGCCACCCACACCCCCAGGGAGGTGAGGCCGATCCACAGGAGGTCCAGGGGCCGGGCCAGGGCCAGGCCGTCGGCGAAAGCGTCCAGCATGCCGAGCGCCTTGCCGGCCAGGCCCTCGGGCAGGGGCTTGAGGCAAAAGCGGCAGACCTTCATGGCAAAGCCGCGCTGCCAGCGGAAAAGCTGCAAAAACAACATCAGCCCGCCGAAAAGCGCCAGGCCGGCCCAGCCCGCCAGGCGCAGGGCGCCGGCGGTCAACACGGTGCCCTCCACCGCGCCCTGGGGCAGATCCATGAAGATCAGCACCACCAGAAGCAGAAAGAGCACGGTAAGCCCGTCGTAGACCCGCTCCAGCACCACGGTGGCGAAGGTGGCGCTCTTGGAGACGTTTTCCGAGCGCCCCAGCACATAGGCCCGGACCAACTCGCCCAAATGGGCGGGCAGCAGATTGTTGCCCAAGAAACCGATCATGAGCGCGGCGAACAAGGGCTTGAAACGCACCCGCGCCACCGGGCGCATGAGGAAATGCCAGCGCCAGGCCCGTATGACATAGGAAAGGATATAGAGAAGCAAATTGGGCAGCAGATAAATGGGCTCCATGGCCTTCAGGGCCTGGCCCATTTGATCCAGGGGCACCGCCCGCAAAAACAGCCAGCCCGCGGCCACGCTGATGACTATGCCGATCAGGTATTGCTTCCACATGGCAGCGCCGCCCTAAAGCCTAATCAACGAAACGGAATTTGACCAGGCACCAGAGCGCCACGAAGCCGTCGCGCCAGGTGATCTTCTTGCCTTCCTCGAACTCGCGGCCGGTGTAGGAAATGGGCACCTCGTAGATGCGGATGCCTTTTTTGAGTATCTTGGCGGTGATTTCGGGCTCGAAGTTGAAGCGGTCGCTTTTAATGGTGATGCCTTGCAGGGCGTGGCGGGTGAAAAGCTTGTAACAGGTCTCCATGTCGGACAGGGTGGTGTTGTAAAGCAGGTTGGTCAGCAGGGTCAGGAACTTGTTGCCCATCCAATGGTGAAGGAACATGTTGCGCCGTTCGCCGGTGAAGCGCGAGCCGTAGACCACCTCGGCCTTGCCCTTGAGCACCGGCCTCAAGAGTTTGGGATAGTCCTCGGGATCATATTCCAGATCAGCGTCCTGGATGATGACCAGATCGCCGGCCGCCTGGGCGAAGCCGGTGCGCAGCGCCGCGCCCTTGCCCTGGTTCACCTCGTGACGCAGGACCCTGATGGGGCGGTCAAAAGGCTTGGCCGAGGGATGCGCGCTGGTCTGCCCCTCCAGGGCGGCCTGGATTTGGGGGGTATTGTCCCGGGAACAGTCGTCAACGATGATCAGTTCGCGCTCAATGTCCCCCAGGTCCACGGCCTGGACCCGGCGCACTATCTCCTCCAGAAACTGCTCCTCGTTATAACAGGGCATCACAATGGACAGCAGCACGGAATCCTCCCCTTTTTGGGCCATTGAACCAGGGCGCCAACCATAGGATTCTCTTGTTTATCCTCTCAGGCGGGATTGTCAAGGGGAAATCCCCGTGAACCTGCCGGCTTGTGGGCCGGGGCCCCGGCTGCTAAGATTCTGCGGGCGGCGTTCGCCCCGCCGCTTCGGCCCGGCCTCGCCCATCCCAGGGATGCCGTTTATGCGTCTTTTATTGGCCTGCATCGAAGAATTGACTTGGCCGCTGGAGGAGGCTCCGCCGCCGTTTCTGGCCGACTGCCTGAAAAACGCGGCCACCGGCCCGCTCAGCGGCTTCCCTCCCGGCGAGGAGGCTTGGCTGGCGGCGGGCGAGCCATTCTGGCCCCGCTTGGCGGCCGAGGGCTTCAAGTTGGGCCTGATGAACCTCCCCGGCCTGTGGCCGCCCCAGGCGCTGCCCGGCTTCATGGTCTGCCGCCGCCCGCCGGGCGCCGGGCGAACGGACTGGACCCACCCGGCCCAACTGAGCCGGGACTTGGGGGACTATCCGCAGCCCCAGGCCCTGCCGCCCGACGCCGGCGCCTGGCGGGACGCCCTGAGGGACACCGCCTTTGCCCAGGCCGCGGCCCTGGCCCGCCTGCGCTACGAGCATTTCCAGCGGCTTTGCGCCCAATGGCGGGTGGAGGTGGGGGCCCTGGGCTGGAGCGCCCTGGCCGCCAGCCGCCAGCTTTTCGGCGTTGCCTCCAGGCGCACCGATCTGATGCTGGCCCAGTTGGACGCCTATCTATCCTGGCTGCGGGATCGCTTCCGCCCCCAGGCCCTGGCGGTGGCCGGCCTGGGCGCGGAGGACCGGCCCGGCTTTCTGGCCGTCATGGCTCCGGGCCTGGTGCGGCCGCAAAGCCTGGAACCGGTCCCATGGAATAAACTTCTGGCCGTTCTCCCGGACCTGGCCCAGGCCAGGCCGCTGGCGCCGGGATGGGAAGACGAGCCGGCTCCGGAGGCTCAGCCGTGAACCCCGGTGCGCGGCTCTGGCTGAGCGTGATAATTCCGGTCAGCGACGCTGATCAACGGGACCTGGGCGATTGCCTGCTCGCCCTGGCCGCCTGCCGCGAACCCGGCATGGAGGTGATCCTGGCGGAGCGCGGCACCGGGCGCGCCGCCCTGGCCCAGGCGCGGGCCCTGGCCGGTCAATTGCCCTATCCGCTCATTTTGCTGAACCAGCCGGGCCAGGGGCCGGGAGCGGCCCGCAACCTGGCCGCGGCGCGGGCCCAGGGAGAGACGCTGTTTTTCACCCTGCCCCAGGGCCGGGTTGCCCCGGAAATGCCGGCCGTGCTGCGCGGGCATTTCAGCCATGGGGAATGCGGCGGGGTGGGCGGCGAGGTGCGCGCGGACAATCCCCAGGCCCCCCTGGCCGTGCTCAGCGCCCTGGAGCTGGCTTTCGCCAGCCAGCCGGGACAAACAGAGGAAGCGCCCTGCCCCGACCTGGCCTGCGCCGCCTTCCCGGCTGACGATTTCAAGGCGGCGGGCATGTGCGACGAGACCCTGGGGCAGGCCGCCGGGCCCGACCGCGACCTTTGCGCGCGCCTGGGCGGACTCGGCAAGGAGCTGCGCCAGGATTCGCGGCTTTGGGTGAGGCGGGCCCTGCCCGGCGCCTGGCCCCAGGTCTGGCAATGGCAGGCCGCCCGGGGAAAGGCCAATTACAACGCCCTCAAGCAAGGCCGGCGCCTTGCCTGGGGCGATTACTTGCAGCCCGCTCTCATCCTGCTGGCCCTGGGCCTGCTCCTGGCCCTGGGGCCCCAGGACCCGGCCAGGGCCCTGACCTTGGCCGCCATCTGCCTGTTGTTGTTGTATCCCCTCAACCGGGCCTTTTTGGCTTTTGTCGGCCAAAGGGAGCCCCATTTGCTGAGTTCGGCGCTTTTGTTGTGCTTAATGAGGCCGGTGGCCTGGACTTGGGGCATGCTGGGCGCGGCCTTGCGCAGAATCGGAGGCCAAGCGGGAGCCTGATCCGGCCACCTGGTTTTCACGGTCGCCAACCGGGCTTGGTTTCATGTATAAACAATGGTTGACACCATGCCTAGGACTGCCATATTTGAGACCCTATGGACCTGTCTAACCAACCCTTTTTCCCAGGAGCCTAATAGTGCTTGGCAGAACCCCCAAACCAACGGCAAAAGCCCTTTGGGTCTGGGTCGCTCTCTTGGCCGCGGCATTGATTCTGGCCTCTCCGGCCGGCCCAGCCGAAGCCGGCAACGTTAAGCCTCCCTCGGGCACCATAAGCCTGGAGCAGTGCATCGGGATGGCGCTGGCCTATTCGCCCAACCTGACCGCGGCCAAGGAAGACCTGGAAGGAGCCAAATCCAAGGAAAAAGAGGCCTTCACCTATTTTCTGCCCACCCTCAAAACCAGTTACGCGTTCCAAAAAACGCAGGACCCCACGGTCATCCACACGCCCATCGGCGATGTGACGGCCAACTGGGACCGGCGCTATCAATGGTCCACCAGCGTTAACCAGCCGGTGTTCACCGGTTTCCGCCTCACCAGCCAATACCGTTTGGCCGAATTGGGGGTGGACATCGCCGAGGTCAACGTGGAGTTGGCCCGGCTGGACCTGGTGTTGAATGTCAAGGAAACTTATCTGGAGTATCTCCGGGCCCAAAAAGCTTTCAAGGTGGCTCAGCAGGCGGTGGTGCAGTTGCAAAGCCACCTGAAGGTTTCCCAGGATTTCTACGACGTGGGCATCATCCCCATCAACGACGTCTTGAAAACCAAGGTGGAGCTGGCCAACGCCCAGCAAAACGAGGTCGCCGCCCAGAACTCGGTCGAACTGGCCCGCAGCCGTTTGGCCACTCTTTTGGGGTTGCCGGTGGAAACCAGCCTGGAGGTGGAAGACATTCTGCGCTACCGGCCCATCGCCATCGAATTCGCGCCGGCCCGGGACCAGGCGCGCAATCAGAGGCCGGAACTGAAGGCCCTGGGCCTGCAATTGAAGCAGGCCGAGTACGGCATTCAACAGGCCCGCAGCGGTTACTACCCGGAACTGGGCGTCAGCGCCGGCTATGACTACACCAGCGATTCGCCCGACATGCAGGATTCATACTACTACGATCACTCGGGCTGGCTGGTGGGCGCGCAGCTTAGCTGGACCTTCTGGGAATGGGGCCGCACCCGCGATCAAGTCAATCAGCGCCGGGCCGACCTGCGCAAGCTGGTGGCCCTCCGGCAGGACCTGGAAGACCAGGTGGATTTGCAGGTCAAGCAGGCCATCCTCTACCTGGTGGACTCGGCCAAGAACATCGTAACCGCCAGGACCTCCATCGAGCAGGCCAAGGAGAACTACCGCATTACCATGGAGCGCTACAAGGAGCAGCTCACCACCAACACCGAACTCCTTGACGCCCAGACCTTGTTGACCCAGGCTCAAAACAATTATTTCACGGCGTTGACGGTCTACAACGTGGCCGAAGCCAGGCTTTGGCGGGCCATGGGCCGCGAGCGGCCCCTGCCGCAGCAGACCAAACCCAAGGCGGGGTAGATGGCGCAAGTGGAGAGCCGGATGTTGGATCCTCGCGAAGAGCTGCCCGGACTGGTGGAGTTGGCCCGGCAGGCCAGAGTCGACGTTCTCAAGATGCTGAACCGGGCCGGCAGCGGCCACACCGGCGGCTCCTTGTCCGCGGTGGATATCCTGGTCGCCCTGTTTTTCGGACACATGCGCCTGAAGGCCGACGACCCCTGCTGGCGCATGCGCGACCGCTTCGTGCTTTCCAAGGGCCACGCCGCCCCCGCCCTCTACGCGGTGCTGGCCAAGCTGGGCTACCTGCGCCCCGACGACCTGATGACCCTGCGGCAGGTCAATTCCTGCCTGCAGGGCCACCCCGACGCCAAGATGTGCACCGGCGTGGAATGCTCCACCGGCTCCCTGGGGCAGGGGCTGGGCATGGCCCTGGGCCTGGCCCTGGGCATGAGGCTGGATAAATTATCCAGCCGGGTGTACGCGCTCTTGGGCGACGGCGAAATGCAGGAAGGCATGGTGTGGGAGGCGGCCATGGCCGCGGCCCATTACCGGGCGGCCAACCTCACCGCCATCTGCGACAACAACGGCCTGCAAATAGACGGACGGGTGGCCGAGGTGATGAACGTGGAGCCTTTGGGCGCCAAATGGCGGGCTTTCGGCTGGAACGCCCTGGAGGTGGACGGCCACGACATGGAGGCCATCGTCTCCGCGCTGCAAACGGCCGCCGCCCACGAAGCGGGCCCCAGCATCATAATCGCCCGCACCGTCAAGGGAAAGGGAGTCTCGCTTTTCGAGAACCGCGCTTCCTCCCACGGGGTGGCTCCCAGCGACCATGAGCTGAAAGTGGCCTTGCGGGAGTTGGGGGAGGTGCCCCTTGGCTAACGAGATGGCCACCCGGCTGGCTTACGGCGAGGCTCTGGTGGAGTTGGGGCGGCGCGACCAGCGGGTGGTGGTGCTGGACGCCGACCTTTCCGGCTCCACCAAGACCGACCTCTTCGCCCGGGAGTTCCCCCAGCGCTTTTTCAACATGGGCGTGGCCGAACAAAACATGATGGCCGTGGCCGCGGGGCTGGCCCACGCGGGCAAGCTGCCCTTCGCCAGCACCTTCGCCATCTTCGCCGCGGGCCGCGCCTGGGAGGTGGTGCGCCAGTCCATCGCCTATTCGGCGGCCAACGTGAAGATCGTGGCCTCCCACGGCGGGGTTACCGTGGGGCCGGACGGAGGCAGCCATCAGGCCATCGAGGATTTGGCCCTCATGCGGGTTCTGCCCAACATGGTGGTGATCGTGCCCGCCGACGGCGTGGAGATGAAAAAGGTGGTGGAGACCGTCGCCCAGGTGCAAGGCCCCTGCTACGTGCGCGGCGGCCGCATCAAATCCCCCGTGATCTTCGAGGAAACCTATCAGTTCCGCATCGGCAAGGGCGTTTGCCTGCGCCAGGGAAAGGATGTCACCCTGGCCGCCTGCGGACTCATGGTGCACCAGGCCCTGGCCGCGGCCGAGTGGCTGGCCAAGGAGCGGATTTCCGCCGAGGTGCTGAATCTCTCCACCATAAAGCCCCTGGACGAGGACCTCCTGTGCCAATCGGCCGCCAAGACCGGCTGCGTGGTAACCTGCGAAGAGCATCTGGTGAACGGCGGCCTGGGCGGGGCCTGCGCCGAGGCCCTGGGCGAACGCCTGCCGGTGCCCCTGGAGCGGATAGGCGTGCGCGACACCTTCGGCATTTCGGGACGCCCCGACGAGCTTCTGGAGTATTTCGGTCTCACGCCGGCGGACATCGCGGCCGCGGCCGTGCGGGTAATGAGCCGTA
This sequence comes from Desulfocarbo indianensis, assembly GCA_001184205.1. GTDB lineage: Bacteria > Desulfobacterota > Desulfarculia > Desulfarculales > Desulfarculaceae > Desulfocarbo > Desulfocarbo indianensis. Next base: position 172,311 of record LBMP01000007.1, on the reverse strand, counting down.
AATAGGCAAGGCAGCCCAAAGGCGGGCGAAAGGCGCCCATGGTCATATTGCACGGTGTCAGCAAGCATTACCCCCAGCGCAGGCGTCCGGCGCTGGACGACGTCTCCCTGCACGTGCCTCCGGGCCAATTCCTTTTTCTCACCGGGCCCTCCGGGGCGGGCAAGACCACTTTCCTGCGCCTGCTTTTCGGCGCGGCGCTGCCCAGCGCGGGCACCATCCGGGTGGGCGGGGCTGATCTGGGCCGGCTTTCGCCCCGCCAAATCCCGCGCCTGCGCCGCAAGCTGGGCGTGATTTTCCAGGACTTCAAGCTGATGCCCCGGCTCAGCGTTTTTGAAAACGTGGCCCTGGCCCTAAGAGTCGCCGGCGTGAAAAGCCGGGACCTGGTCGAGCGGGTGGAGCGGGCTTTACGCCAGGTGGGCCTCGATCATCTGGCCGAGGCCCAGGCCGACAGCCTTTCGGGCGGCGAGCAGCAGCGCGCGGCCATCGCCCGCGCCCTGGCCCACCAGCCGGCCCTGATCCTGGCCGACGAGCCTTCCGGCAACCTGGACCCCAGGAACGCCCTGGAGGTCATGAAGCTCCTGGTGGCGGCCCACGCTCGGGGGGCCACGGTGATCCTGGCCACCCACGATCCCGCGCTTTTGGACATGGTGCACGGGGCCAGGGTGGCCAAGCTGGAAGCCGGCCGCCTGGAGGAATCCTGATGGCCGGCCAGCAACCGGCGGTCCGGCGGGGCCCCCTCGCCAGGGCCCTTGGCCAGATGCGCCAGAACCTCTGGCTGCAGGGCGTGGCCGTTTCCAGCCTGGCCGTGACCCTGGCCATCATGTTCGCCTACGTGAACCTCGGGCTCAATGTGTACGCCGCCCTGGAGCGCTTAAGCACCGGAGCCTCGGTGATGGTGGTGCTGGAGGAGGACGCGGCCCCTGAACGGGGAGCCGAGTTGGCCCGCCTGGCCGCCGCCTGGCCGGAGGTGCTGTCGGCCCGCTTCGTGCCCAAGGATGAAGCCCTGGAGCGCTTCCGCCAGCAGTTGGGCTCCCGGTCCGGCCTGTTGGAGGGCCTGGCCCGCAACCCGCTGCCCGACGCGGTGGAGGTGCGGTTGAAGCCGGGCGCGGCGCCGCTCATGGTGCTGGGCAACCAATTGAAGGGGCTGGCCGGCGTGGCCGAGGTGGTGACCAGCCGGCCCTGGCTCCACCAACTGGAGCGGGCCGCGGACACGGCCCTGGAGGTGGGCGCCGTGCTGGGCGCCCTGCTTTTCATCGGCGTGGTCCTGGTGGTGGCCAACACCGTGCGCCTGGCCGTGTACGTGCGCCGGGACGATCTGGAGATCATGGCCCTGGTGGGGGCGTCCCTGGGCTACATGCGCCGGCCCTTTCTCTGGGAAACCAGCCTGCAATGCCTGGCCGCCGCCATGTTGGCCATGCTCCTGGTGTGGGGCCTTCTGGCTTATTTCTCAGCGCCGCTCACCCTGCCCCTGGGCCTGGAAACCAGCCGGATTCTGGCCTTCAATCCCGTTATCATCCCACCCTTCATCCTGGCCGCCCTGGCCGCCGGCCTGGTTGGCTCCTGGCTGGGGGTGGGCCGCGCCTTGCGCATGAAGGTGTGGTGATGGGTTTGCGGCCAGGAATGTGCGCGGCCTTGTTGCTGGCCGCGGCCCTGGCGGGCCCGGCCCCCGCGGAGTCCTGGGCCTTCAACGGAGCGGACTCGCCGCAAAGGGCGCGCCAGGAACTGCGCCAGCGCCTCACCACCCTTCTGGACCGCCACGACCAGCTCATCCAAGATATAAACAACAGCCGGCTGGAGCTGGAGCGGCTGGGCCGGGAGCACAAGGAGGCCCAGGAAAGGGCGCAGGCCCTGGAAAGCCAAACGCCCCAACTGTCCCAGCGGACGCGGGCCGTGGAGTTGCAGCTTACGGGACTGGCCCGCCTGGTCAAGGAGCAGGAGGAACAATACGGCCAGCGGCTGCGGGCGCTCTATCTCTTCGGCCCCGACGCCAGCGCCGCCCTATGGGCCACTTCCCAGGATTTCAGCGACGCCCTGGGCCGGGCCCAGGCCCTTGACCGGCTGCTGGCCGCCGACCGCCGCCGCCTGGACGCCCTCAACCAGCGCCGGGCCCAACTGGCCGAGTTGAAGGCCGAGTTGGGCTATAGGCGCAACGAGCTGGCGGAGGTGAAGGCCCAGCAGGCGGCGCTGGCCCAGCGCCTCAGCCAGATGCAGGCGGCGCGCCAAGCCTTGCTCGTGGAATTGGAAGCGCAAAAAAAGCAATTGGACGTATCCATCGGCGCGCTGAGCGAGGCCGAGGCCCGGCTGGCCCGCACCTTTGCCCTGCCCGGCGCTCTGCCGCCGAAATCCCGCGACCCAAAAACCGCCGCCCCCGGCGCCGCGCCCGGGCCGGGAGTGGTGCAGGCCAAGGGAGCCCTTTCGCCGCCCGTGGAAGGCCGGGTGGTGGGACGGGCCGGCCCCGACCGGCGGGGGGTGGTGTTGGAGGCGCGGCCCGGCGCGCCGGTGCGCTCGCCCTGGTCCGGCACCGTGGTCTATGCGGCGGCGCTGGCCGGCTACGGCAAGGTGGTGGTCCTGGACCACGGCCAGCGGGTGCATACCGTCCTGGCCCATTTGGGAGCCTTGAGCGTGGAAAAAGGCATGCATTGCGAACCCGGCCAGGTGGTGGGCGCGGTGGACGGGGCCGGCCGGCTTTATCTGGAGGTGCGCCGGGGGGCCCGTCCGGTCAACCCCTTAAGCTGGCTGCGGCTGACGCCATGAGCGTAAATAGGATAGCGGTTAACCTGTCCCCAAAGTGGATAAAGTTATTTAACTATATGCTCTGAATCGGATTTCGGTAAAAACCCGATGGCGCGTTGTCAAAGATCGGCCTTGGGAGCAAAAACGGCAAGGCTGGTCTGTTTAATCGAGAATTAAACTTTTGTCCGATATGGCCGATAGGGCCGGTAAGCATCCAACGCGGCGGGTATAGCCGGCGGGGGCTGGCAAACCGGCGTAATCGATCAGACCATATGGTCTGGCGGCCGCTCCGCGGGCCGCTTGGGCCCTGCGCCGGGCCGGGAGGGGTTAAACTTAGCAACCATCTTGTTTTTTTATAAAAAACAGGCTTAACCTCTCTTGAAATGCACCTTTAATAGGGATAGACTAGTGTTCTTTCAGTATCTAGCCCATGGGAGGCATTGATGCGCACTGGCTTGCGAAAGAGTTCCTTGTTGTTCTTGGCCGTATTGGCCTTGATGCTGACCGCCGCCGGGGCGGTCACCCTTCAACCCGGGGCAAAGGCGGCCAGTGATGAAGACTACCGCCGCATGCGGATCTTCACGGAAGTTCTTTCGGAGATTCAACGTAAATACGTTGAGGAAAAAACTCCCGATCAGTTGATCACCGAAGCGGTGAAAGGCATGGTCTCCAGCCTCGATCCCCATTCCGCCTATCTGACCCCGGACGAATACAAGGACCTCCAGGTGGAGACCAAGGGCAGCTTCAGCGGGGTCGGCATCGAAATAACCATGCGTGACGGCGTCTTGACCGTGGTCTCCCCCATCGAGGGCACGCCGGCCGACAAGGCCGGGGTCCACGCCGGCGACCGCATCATCAAGATCGACGGAAAGCTTACCAAGGGCATGAGCCTCATGGACGCGGTGAAATACATCCGCGGCCCCAGGGGCTCCAAAGTCACCCTCACCGTATTGCGCGAAGGCGCCGGCCAGCTCAAGGACCTCAGCTTAACCCGCGATCTCATTCCCATGCGCAGCGTCCGCTTCTACCTCCTGGAAGACGGCTACGGCTATTTACGGATTTCCAATTTCCAGGAAGACACCACCGAGGACGTGGTGAAGGCCCTCAATTCCCTGCAAAGCCAGAAGACCCACTTGAAGGGTCTGGTGCTGGATTTGCGCAACGACCCCGGCGGCCTCTTGCAGGAGGCCATCAGCGTGGCCGACCAGTTCATCACCAGCGGGGTCATCGTCTCCACCAAGGGCAGGCTGCCCAGCCAGGACATGGTCTTCAAGGCCACCCCCAAGGCCACCGCCGGCAACTATCCGGTGATCTGCCTGATCAACAACGGCTCGGCCAGCGCCAGCGAGATCGTGGCGGGAGCCCTGCAGGACCACAACCGGGCGGTTATTCTGGGCACCGCCTCCTTTGGCAAGGGATCGGTGCAGACCATAATCCCCCTGGAAGACAAGGGAGCCTTGAGGCTCACCACGGCCCGCTACTACACCCCCAGCGGCCGCGCCATTCAGGCCAAGGGCATCGAGCCTGACGTGGTGGTTCCTTTTGAGCCGCCCCAGGAAGCCGCCGACAAGCAAGACCGGCCCCAAGGCATCCGCGAAAAAGACCTCACCGGGGCCATGCCCGCCGAGGAAGAAAAAGAAGAGCCCAAGGCCGACAAAGACACCGCCCGCGATGGCAAGAAAGAGGCCGACAAGCTCTACATGCCAAAGGACCGGCTGAAAAAGGACAACCAGCTCACCCGGGCGCTTGACCTTTTAAAAGCCTGGAAAGTGTTCGAGAAAGTGGTAACCCGCGGCGTTATCCAGGCCCAGCGCACCGCCGCGCAATAGCGCCGTGGGCCGCGGCAGGCAGGGCGAGCTTTTCGGGCCCGACGCCATTGAAGCAGGCCGCCGTGAAAGCAAGGCCGAGGGAACCGGGCCAGCGCCAAGGGGCGAGGCTCAACGCGATGGGGGCGGGGCCAGGGCCGACCACATAGATCAATCCGCCGGCCAGTCCGGCCAGCGCCGGGAACCGATGGGGGCCGGCCAGGCGAGTCAGGGCCAGGGCCCGGCGGGAGACGGACAACCCGATAAGCGCCAGGGGCCGACGCCGTCCGGCCAGGCGAGTCAGGGCCAGGGCCCGGCGGGAGACGGACAACCCGATAAGCGCCAGGGGCCGACGCCGTCCGACCAGGCGAGCCAGGGTCATGGGCCAACGCCATCCGGCCGGGCGAGCCAGCGCCAGGGGCCGACGCCGTCCGGCCGGGCGAGTCAAGGCCAAGACACCACGGGAGCCGCCGAGGCTAATCCGCAAGCGGACCGGGCCCACAAGGCTGACGAGCAACCTGGCGGAGCCGGGCAGGGAAAGAACATGGGGTCCCCAGGGGGCAAGCCGAAGCAAGTCAAGAAAACCCCCAAGAAGCCGGCCCGCAAACCAGCGCGAACCCGCCAGAGCGCCGCCCGCGGCAAGAAGACGCCGGCGGTCAGACACTGGGGATTCCTCTTGTGGGGCGCCGCCGCCCTGGCGGTTCTGATCCTGCTCTTTCTATGGAGCCGGGTGCCGGATTCCACCTATCAGCCCTCCACCGCTTTCATGAACGGCAAGATTCCAGCCGGCGCTTCCATTCCCTACGAAGAGCCCCTGCCACCCGCCGCGCTGCATTCCGATCTCGACCTGGGCGAAATCGACGAGGCGCTCTTCCGCGGCCTGCGCCAGGCCGGGGTGCCCCCCCAGGCCACTCATCTGGCCCTGGCCCACGGACCGGACGGGGAAATAAGCGTGCTGCGGGTGCAGCTGCCCGCAAGCGTCGCGCCTTCCCTTGCCGCCGCCCAGTTGGACCGCCAATTGGCCGGCGGAAGGGCCAAGACCTCCTGGCGCGGCCTGGCCAACGGCCGCGAGCTTTCGGTAACCCTGGGCAAGCGCCTGACCCACCAGGTGATCCTGGAGTCTGCCGCCGTCGCCAAGCCGCTGCCGCCGGCTCCCCAGCCCGCCGCGCCGGCCGTGCCTTCCACGCCCGCGCCGCGCCCGCCCTTGCCGCCGCCGGCCGAGGGCAGTCGCCTGGCCTTGATTATCGACGACATCGGCTATCAACTGGGGGCGGCCAGGGAACTGATCAACCTGGGTTTGCCCCTTACCCTATCGATACTGCCCCATTCCCCCCATGGCCGCGAGATCGCGGCCCTGGCCCGCAAGCGCGGCCTGGAGGTGTTGCTGCACCTGCCCATGGAGCCCAAGGGCTACCCCGGGGTGAAACCTGGACCCGGAGCCTTGCTCACCGGCATGAGCCCGGAGGAACTGGTCAAGGTCACCCAGGGCAACCTGGCCAGCGTGCCGTGGGCCAAGGGGGCCAATAACCACATGGGGTCGTCCTTCACGGAAAACGAGGAAGCCTTAAGGCCGGTCCTGCAGGTCCTGGCCGACAGGGGGCTGTTTTTCATCGACAGCGTCACCTCGCCCAAATCGCGGGCCTATTACCTGGCGCGCAGCCTGGGCATGAACGCGGCCCGCCGCACCATTTTCCTGGACCACGATCACCGCCTGCCCGCGGTGCGCCGTCAGGTCCAGCGCATGCTGTCCCTGGCCCAAAGCGGCTCCCAGGTGGTGGCCATAGGCCACCCTCACGCCGAGACCATCAAGGCGCTGGCGGAGTTCGCCCCTCTTTTGAAACGCCAGGTCAATATGGTCTCCGCTTCGCAGATACTATCCGGGCCCAGCCTGGCCCAAGGCAAGCCGCCCTCCTCGCCGGAGATTGGCGACGAGCTTGACAGCCCCCCCGCCAAGCCCTAGGCTGAGAATGCGATTGCAGGTTCCCCCAGCGCCGGGAGTGGGTGCCGTGAACTCGGAAATAGAAGTGCTGCGCGACTATATCCGGCGGCATGGCCTCCGCTTCACGCCGGAACGCGAGGCCATCGTCAAAGAGATATTCTCGCGCCACGACCACTTTACGGTGGAGGAGCTTTACTTAAGCCTACGGCGGAGCCGCCCCATAAGCCGCGCTTCCCTCTACCGCACCATCCCGCTGCTCATCGAGGCGGGGCTCATCTCCGAGGTTTTTCAGGATTCAGGCCAGACCCGCTATGAGCATACCTATGGCCACGAGCAGCATTGCCACCTGCGCTGTCAGAGCTGCGGCGAGGTGATAGAATTTCATGAGGATACTTTGGAAGCCCTGGGCCAGAGAGTGGCCGGCGAACACGGCTATCGCCTGAACGGTCACCGCTTGGAGGTGTTGGGCTGCTGCCCGGCCTGCCAGGATAAAGCCCGCGCCAGGGAAGATTGAGCGGGTTGGCCTTGCGCGCTTCTCTTTGCCCGTCCGTTCCCGAGAAATGAGGCCCCGCCCCCATCCGCGCCGCCGCGGTCGCCAATTAATTAGTCCGGGTTGGTCAGCTAGTCGAGGAGATCATCGCGGCCCCCTTGACGCCGCCACAGTCGCCCGAACGATAGCCCCCTTGACGCCGCCACAGTCGCCCGAACGATAGCCCCCTTGACGCCGCCACAGTCGCCCGAACGATAGCCCCCTTGGCGCCGCCACAGTCGCCCGAACGATAGCCCCCTTGGCGCCGCCACAGTCGCCCGAACGATAGCCCCCTTGGTCCTGGGGCGCACCCGCCGCGCTGGCGGGGCGCCCGTCCCAAACCATCTTATTGGCTTGTTGACCGTGCCGGTCTTTGGCGCCTTCGGGATCGTGCCCCATCGCGCCCCCAACCCTGGCGCGGCGTGGCCGTGGGAAACAACTTCTTACGGGAAGCGGGTCAAGAAGCTTGATCGACGGGCACCACCCGCCAGGCGTTGGAGCGGCCGCGGGGCTTTTCCAGCACAAAGAACTGACCAGGCTTGAAACCGGTGATTTCGGCGAAGTCGTTTATGGTCAGCCTTCCCGTGGGGGTCACCTCGTATTCACTTTTTTTCTCGGCCTTTTTCTGGGGAGCGGCTTGTTTTATCTCGCCGGCCTCCACCATGGCCTGCTTGAGCTGCTGAGCGAACTCGACGGCGGTCATGGTCCGCTTACCGCGTTTACCATCCGTGGTGACGAATTCCTCGCGAATGCTTTGCTCCGATATGCCGTTGCGCACCATGGCTAAAAGATTTGCGCGCTGCTCCTTGCTCCAACGTGAAGCTCGGGCCATCACCATCTCCTTTTTAATTTATTAACCACAATAATATGCGCTAAACTTATAAAGGCGTCTCCCAAAATAGTCAAGAGCTAAAAAATATAGAACCCATTTTTTATAATTTTTGCGCCGACGCATTGTGAGACGATATTCACTACCTATTGTCCGAAATGAAATCGTTTCACCAATACAGTAATTAGGCAAACAACAGATACCTATATGGTCAGTTGGCTTTCCTGCCTCCCTTTAGCAATCATGCCAACCTGGCAGATGGCCGCGATTCCTTGTTCGTAAAGAACGGTATATTTCAGTATCTTTATCTTTGGGGGAATAAAATGTATTTTAGCAGGGTAAACAATAAAACCGGTTTGCGAGGGCCGTCGGTTATCCAGCCCCCATTGACGGCGCTCTTGGCGCTGGGGTCCGCCTGCGCCGTCAAGCAAACAAAGGACTTTTCATCCATGCTCTTGGGCGATACCCGCGGCGAAGTATTTATAACGGCGCGCAAAGCCTAAGAAATGGAAATAAAAGCCTTATTAAAATATCGCCATCAAGAGGCCCCGCGCCTTTCCTTCAACCCGGCCAGCAAACAATTGCAAGGCATAAAATCGGCCGACGATGATGGCAAAGAGCTTCTTACAATTTTGTATCAGGATGGCTGGCCTGATTTAATCCTCAGCGGCAAAGGCTGTGATGCCCAAATAATCATGCGGGCGGCGGCCGCAAATGGGCATTGGCTCGCAGCGCGGCGGCCTTCAATCCCGGTCTCGACCCACCCGAAAAACGGCCGCTTTTTTGTTTACATACCGGTGATTTAATTCTTTGGAGCCGGCAGGGCATGTCCCCGAAGCAAAGCCCTCCTTGGCAACGTTTTCGAGAGGAACTCCCGGCTCGGCCACCCCCGTGCCATGAAATCTTGGGTTTGCCAAGGCGCTTTTTCTCGGCGCTGGGCAACCGCGAAACCTGACGGAACAAAGACCCGCGCCGCCACCTCCCCGCCCGGGTTTTCATCCCGCAGCCGGCGCAGTGGGTGTTGGCCGACTGAAGCCGGGCGTGTTATAAAATCTCCCAACCATCAGCCGGGAGACGCTTGCCTTGCTCAGCGCCTTTGTATTGGCCTTGGCCATGGACATATTCATCGGCGATCCGCCTTCCTGGCCCCACATGGTGCGGGTCATGGGGCGGGCGGTGAGTTTCCTGGAGCGGAAGATCCGCGCACTGCCCCGCCTTTCCCTGCGCGTGGGAGGCGTGGTTTTGGTTGCGGCCGTGGTGGGCGGCTCGGCGCTGGCGGCGGGAGTCCTCGTTTTCCTGGCGCAAGCCCTGTGGCCGCCCCTGGCCTGGCTCTCGGCCGCGCTTCTCACTTGGCAATGCCTGGCCGCGGGCCAGCTTTGGCGCGAGGCCCGGGCCGTGGCCCTGCCCCTGGCGCGGGACGACCTGCCCCTGGCCCGCCAGCGCCTGGGCATGATCGTGGGCCGCGACACCGCCGGCCTCGACGGGGCCGGCGTGCGGCGGGCGCTCATCGAAACCATGGCGGAGAACCTCAACGACGGCGTGATCGCGCCCTTGTTTTACCTGACCCTGCTGGGGCCGCTGGGCGGAGTCGCCTACAAGGCCGTCAACACCCTGGACTCCATGGTGGGGTATAAAAACCAGCGCTACGCCCAACTGGGCTGGGCCGCGGCCCGCCTGGACGACCTGGCCGGCTGGCTGCCGGCCCGCCTGAGCGCCTTGCTCATGGTGGCCGCGGCCTGCTTGACCGGCCTGGACGCGGCGGGCGCCTGGCAATGCCTGCGCCGGGACCACGCGGCCCATGCCAGCCCCAACGCCGGCTGGCCCGAGGCCGCCTGCGCCGGGGCCCTGGGGGTGCGCTTGGGCGGGCCCAGCCGCTACGGCGGAGAGATCAAGGAAAAGCCCTGGCTGAACCCGTCCGGCCGCCAGGCGCGGCAGATCGACGTGGGGGCGGCTTTCCGGCTGCTGGCCGCCTCCTGCGGGCTGGCCGGCTTACTGTCCCTGGCCGTGGTGGCGTTGCTATGGGGGGTCGCTTAAGCTGGCGTTGGGTTGGATTTCATAAGGGGAACCCCGCAACGGGGCTCCCCTCGCTGCCTAGTCCCCGATGTTGACGCCCATGCTGGCGTCGTCCACGCAATCCTTAAGCTCTTCCTGGCTGGCTTTTTTGGGGTCCTTCAAGGCATTCACCGGGCAGATGAACTCATTGCCCTTGCGGTCTTTGACCCAAACAAAGCCCTTGTGCGTGGCAGCCATTTTCCCACCTCCCTTATTAATGGCCAATGGCGTGAGGGGGGCAAGCGAAAGACACCTACTATCCAGTGTAAACGATCGCCCTCCCCGCTCCAAGCCCTTGCAAAAGATGGGAATGAAAAGACAGCCACGCCAAACTTTTTCCAGCCGGCCGCCAACTGCTTAACCAAGAAAAAGGCCGGCCCCGCCGCGGACCGGCGGCGCGTTTGTCAGCGGCTGGCGCTCAAGGTTATCTCCGGCGGGTCGAAAATGGCTTTTTTCACCGCGCATTGGTTGGCCACCCGCAAGATTGCCTTTTCATATTTTTCCGGAAAGCCTTCCGGCAGTTTCAGCTCCATTTCCACCCGCTCCAGGCGTTTGCCCGCTTCATCGCTGAAGGTCCGCAAGATCAGCTTCATGTCCCCATGGCTGATGTCCCTAGCCTGGCAAAAGCCGCGGGCGTAAAACGCCGCGCAGGTGGCCAGGGAGGCCAGAAACAGGGCAAAGGGCCAGGGGGCCAGGCCTTGGCCGCCCTCGGATTTGGGCTGGTCCGTCAGCACCGTGAAGTCTTCGAAACGGGCCTCCGCCAGTTGCCCTTCTTGAAACACCACTTCCATTTCCACCGCTTTTCACTCCAGTTCCGCCCAGGGTTGCCTCAAGCCGGCCGTCGCCTGGGGCCGCGCGGCCATACCAGCCATAACCCCGGCGATAGATAGTGTCAAGCGCGGGCTGGCTGTTATAATTTGTCCCGCCAAGCCATCTTGATATCGACCGGCAACTGGGGCGAGGGGGCATGATTACAGCGCGAGGCAGCAATGAAGCCGTCAAGAGATTGTATTTCAGGGGACGCTTGGATGCAGAGGCCCTGCCCGAACTAAGCGAAGCCCTCTCCGCGGTGGACCTGTCGCGCCACAAAAATATCGTCCTGAATCTAGGCGGGGTCACCAGCATATCCAGCACCGTCATCGGCCTCCTTTTCGACTTTCATAAGCGGGCGGAACAGGCCCAGGCGCGGGTGGCCCTGGAAGCCGCGCCCCAGCATATTTTCTCCATCTTCCGCGCGATCAGTTTGGATCAGGTGATAGCCATCTCCCCGGCTTGACATTCTTCATCCCTTTTTTATCGCCGCCCGCCGCCTCCCCTGGTTTCAGGCGAGCCCCCATGTTATTTATAAGCGTTGTTTGCCCGAACCTCTCGCAAGGAGCCCACATGGACCAGAGCATTGGGTGGTTCTACGAAACCCGCGCCCAGGCGGTGATCAAGGCGCTGGGGCGCAACCGCATACAGGCCAGCTTTGCCAGGGACGCGGCCGAGGCGGCCGCCAAAACTTTAGCCATGATCCCCCAGGGGGCCAGCGTGGCCCTGGGCGGCTCCCTGACCCTGTCGGAGACCGGCATCATGGACGGCCTGCGCCAGGCTCCCCTGAACCTCATCGACCGCTTCGCCAAGGACCTGAGCCCGGAAGAAAGCCTATCCCGCCTGCGGCAGGGCCTGCAGGCCGACTTTTTCCTGGCCGGGGTGAACGCCGTCACCGAGCAGGGCGAGCTGGTGTTCGTGGACGCCTCCTGTACCAGGGTGGGGCCCATTCTCTTCGGCCCCAGGAAGGTCATCCTGGTGACCGGCTGCAACAAGATCGTGCCCAATCTGGCCTATGCCCAGGAACGCATCCGCCATTTCGTGGCCCCCGCCAACGCCAAGCGCCTGGGCCGCAAGACGCCCTGCGCCCAAACCGGCCAATGCGCCGATTGCGACAGCCCGGACCGCATCTGCAACGCCACGGTGGTGATCCACAAGCAGGCCGACGCCCAGCGTCTGCACGTGGTGCTGGTGGGCCAGGAGTTGGGCCTGTAAATGGCGCGCCAGGCAAAGCTTGGCCAGCGCATCGGGTTTTGGCTGGTTTCCCACCTGGGCACCTGGGCCCTGAAGGCCATCTTCGCCACCTGCCGGCTGGAACTGATCAACCCCCAGGTGCTGGAAGGAATCCGATCCAGCCGCCTGCGGGTGGTGGGGGCCACCTGGCACCGCACGGCCATTTTCTTTCTCTACTTTTTCCGCAAGGTGAAGCCGGCCATCATGATCAGCCGTTCGCGGGACGGCGAATACCTGGCCCGTTTCGTGGAATTGATGGGCGGCATCGCGGTGAGGGGTTCCTCTCATCACGGCGGCGGCGAGGCCCTAAAGGAGATGGCCGAGGCGCTCACCAGCGGACGCTGCCCCAGCGCCGCCACCGTGGCCGACGGCCCCAGGGGCCCGCGCTATCAGGCCAAGAAAGGCATGATTCTCCTGGCCCAGCGCACCGGCCTGCCCCTGGCCACCTTGATGTGGTCGGCCGACCGGGCCTGGGTGCTGCGCAAGACCTGGGATTTGACCATGATCCCCAAACCCTTCGCCCGGATCAAGGTCGCCGCCGGCCGGGTTTTCAACTATCCCGCCGAGATGTCGCCCCAGGAGATGGAAACCGCGCGCCAGGAACTGGAGGACGAGTTGAATCGCCTGCGCGTGGAGCTGGACGCCAGGTGCGGTCAGACCGGCCTGGAATAGAAATCCCACAGCCAAGCCGAGGCCGCATAGCGCGCCGGCCCCTTGCCTGACGCCCGACCGCCAAGCGCCGCTTCTTGACCGGCCAGTATTACCCCCCCTACGGAACCGGGGGGGGCATTTGTTGCCCATTTGCCATCACCTCCCCGGAATACATGGTCCTGCGCCCTCCCCTGGTCCGCGATGGCCCCCTCGGAGCCTTGTTCAGCTTAACTATTTGTTGTTACGCCTAATATAAGCACGGGCCCCTTCTCCGCCTCTGTTTTGGCATGGCGGTTGCTAATACTTTTACCAAACCCAGCCGGTCAGCATGGTCCTTGTTGGCTCCTGGGCTCAACGGACGCAGGGAAGCGTCTGACCCTTGCAAGTCGCCACGGATGGTGACACCCGGTGTCCCCCCGCCCCGAACTGGAAGCGCGGAGGCGGGGGGAGACCACCCCTTTCTTTTGTTCTCGTCCCTCCCCTTTGGCCTCTCCGGTTTTGTCACGATTTGCTAGAATGTTGCCTAGCCAACCTCAAGGGTGTAGCATCTTTGGCGATCGGAGAAGCCTGTGAGCAACGCGCCCCCATCCAAGAGCAGCCGCCGCTCCCGAACCTCCCGCCCGCTGCGTGGGAGGCGTCCCCGCCGTCCCGGCCACAAGGCGCGCAGCAAAAGAAGCGGCCCGGAGCCTGATCAATCATTCAGTCCGCGGGTCAACCGGAAACTATTGCCGGTGCTCCAGGAAATCGGCGTGCCCGAGGCCGCGCCCTTTGCCCCGGACCCTTTCCAAAGCGAGGCGGTGGAGCGTTTGGAGCGCGAGGACGTGGTGGTGAGCGCCCCCACCGGCAGCGGCAAGACCTGGATCGCCCAAAAGGCCATTGAAAAGGCGCTGGCCCAGGGCCAAAAGGCCTGGTACGCCAGCCCCCTCAAGGCGCTGTCCAATTCCAAGTATGCCGAGTTCAGGGAAATTTTCGGTGAAAGCCGGGTGGGCATCCTCACCGGGGAGCGCAAGGAAAACCTGGGCGCTGATCTCATCGTGGGCACCACCGAAATCTTGCGCAACCAGCTCTACGACGCCATGCACCACGGCCGCGACCTGGAAGCCGGCCTGGTGGTTTTGGACGAGGCCCATTTCCTGGGCGATCCCGAACGGGGGGTGGTCTGGGAGGAGGTCATCATCTATCTGCCGGTGAGGGTGCGCCTGCTGTTGCTCTCGGCCACGGTGCAGAACGCCGATCAGATAGCCCGCTGGCTCAAGTTCGTGCGCGACGAGCCCTGCGCCACGGTGATCGACGAAAACCGGCCCGTGCCCCTGTTCCCGGTGTTCATGCTGCCCGACGGCGAACTGACTCCCCTGCTGACCGGACGCGGGCTTTTTCCCCAGGTGCGCCACTTTTTGGAAAAGCAGGGCAAGGAGCGCCATCGCGGCCCCTTGCAGCATGTGCCGCCTTTTAACCGCATTATAACGGTGCTGGATGAAGCCGATCTGCTGCCCGCGATTTTCTTTCTAAAATCCCGTGCCGATTGCGACAACGCCCTCAGTTGCGTGGCGGGGGCCGAGCTGCGGGTGGGCCAGGAGCAGCGCCAGGCCTTGGCCAACCACGTGGAAGATTTTATCCAGCGCTACCCGTTCCTGAAAAACCATCCCCAGTTGCCCGCCCTAAAGTATCTGCACGTGGCCGCCCATCACGCCGGGCATCTGCCCCACTGGAAGCTCCTGGTGGAGCGGCTCATGCAGCGCGGCCTGCTCAAGGCCATCTTCAGCACCTCCACCGTGGCGGCCGGGGTCAATTTCCCGGCGCGCACCGTGGTGATAACCCAGAGCGACCGCTTCAACGGCCGCGAGTTCGTGGATCTTTCGGCCACCGATCTTCTGCAAATGACCGGCCGGGCCGGCCGCCGGGGCATGGACAAGATAGGCTTCTGCGCCACCATACCGGGGCCTTTCAATAACGTGCCCCTGGTGGCCAACCTCTTGGGCTCCGAACCGGAGCCCATCCAAAGCCAGCTCTCCATCAACTTTTCCATGGTGCTCAACCTGTTGCTCTCCCACCGCCCCGCCGAGGTCAAACAGCTCTTGGGCCAGAGCCTGGCCACCTTCCAGCGCCTGGAGCGCTCCGAGGGGCGGCCCCGCAAAAAGGGCGGCTTGCAGCAGGTGGTCAAATCGCTCACCAAGAGCCTGGCCGGCTCCAAATGCCCCGGCCCCGAGGAGGCCGTGGTGCGGCGGCGCCGCCGGCGGCAGTTGGAAAAGCTGCGCCAGCGCCTGGAGGCGGAACTGCTTTCCGTGGAGGAGCGCGGCGGGCTTTGGGGCGCGCTCATTCGCGGCCGGGTGTTCATGGACATGTTCGGCTCGCTGGCGGCGGTGATGCGCCGCGAGGGCCACGGCGAGGACGCCGGAGTGCTGGCGGTGAGCCTGCGGCCCGACCGCCGTTTGCAACGCGGCCGGCCCCGCCTGGATTTCGTGCTGCTGGACGAGATCGCCGGCGTCTTCCAGGAAGTGCTGGACCTGCCCCACGCCGGCGGAGGCCGCATGCTGGCCCAGGCGGTGCTGGATCAGATCCCGGCCGAGCCCACGCCCCTTTCCTCCCCGGATATGGAACTCCTGGGCCAGCGCGAGATCGACCTGGCCCGCGAGAGGCTGCTCACCGTGGACGAGGAAATGGCCGGGCTGACCTGCAGCGACTGTCCCCTGGCCGAGCAATGCCTCTCCCCCCAGGGCGAGCTTTTCGAGGCGCTGGAACAGGGGGAACGGGTTCTGGCCGAGGTGCAGGAGGAGAGCCACGCCTTCTGGTACGACTTCGTGCGCCACCTGGAGTTTCTGCGGGCCGAGGGTTTCGTGGACGCCGAGGGCCGCCTCACCGCCGACGGCGCATGGGCCTCCAAGCTCCGCCTGGATCAGCCCATCCTCATCGCCGAGGCCATCCGCCGGGGCTCCCTGCCCGATCACGACCCCGTGCTGCTGGCCGGATTGGTGGCGCTTTTCGTGGACGACCGCGAGCGCGAGGGAGAAACCCCTTACCTGGGCCAACGCCTCAAGGAGGGCGTGGGCAGCCTGCGCTGGAGCCTGGACCCCTTGCTGGACCGCTTGCGGCAATGGGGCTTTGCCACGCCGCCCCTGCCCTTGCAGGCCGGCGCGGCGGTTTTCGCCTGGGCCCTGGGCGGCGAGTTCGCGGATATAGTGCCGGTCTACGGCGGCGGCGAGGGCGACCTGGCCCAGGTCATCTACCGCTCGGCGGACAACCTCCGCCAAATAATTTCCCTGGAGGAAACCCACCCCTTGCTGGCCGGCGTGGCCCGGGAGGCCGTGGAATTGCTTCTGCGGCCGCCGGTGGTGGTGCCGGTCTGATCCGCGGCGCACCCTCCGCGTCCTGCCGTATCCCAAGATTTCCCCTTCAGGGGCCGCCCCTGGCAGGTTGTTGAAAAAGACCCTCCTGGTCTTTTTCAATCCCAACTTGCTTGTTTTTTCGAAACCGCGCGGCTTGGCGGGCCGTCCCCGGCCCGGCGGCGCAGGGTGTTTTTCAACGCCCTGCCAGCCTTTAAACAAGGGGCTGTACTGGATCAGAGTTTTATATATCCCCCCCAGCCTCAACGTTTCGAGTCGTTGCTTGGGTGTTCCGCAATCAAACCTGAACTCACCCTTCGACGAGCCGCCGATTGCAGCCAGCCGCCCCTGCCGTTGACGATCCGCCGATTATCCCGGCTGCCTCATATCACCGCGCCATCAGCGCGAACACACCCCATCCAAGGTATTCACGCGTGTACGCGGCATAGCGTTTTGGTTCCGAGGTCAGTTGGGCTCGGACATCTTTCGCGAGGTCGTCGTCGGGATTCGCTTTGAGCCATCGGCGCATGGTGAGCCACTTGGCCGCTTCATACCTGTCCCAGCCTTCCTGGCCAGCCAGAACCATTTCCACAACGTCGTAGTCGAGGTCGCCGAAAGACGCGAGAAGCTCCGGAAGCATGAGAAAGTCGGAGATGGAATTGGCAAGGCATCCCTTGGCAACGTCTTCCGTCGATGGCAACCGCAGCCAGTAGGGCTCGCCGATGAGGATGATTCCCTCGGAGCGGAGACTCTTGGCCAAAAGCTCGATGGTGCCGGCTACTCCCCCACCGATCCAGGTGGCGCCGACACAGGCTGCCACAGCGGCCTTTTCATCGGCGACGTAGCCGGCGGCGTCGCCGTGGATGAACTGGACCCGGTCGGCGACTCCGAGTTCTTCAGCGCGGAGTTTCGCTTGCTCGGTGAACAACCGGCTCATGTCGACGCCCACGCCGCTGATTCCGTGATCGCGCGCCCAGGTGCACAGCATCTCGCCCGAACCGCTGCCGAGGTCCAGCACGCGAGCCCCCGATTCCAGGCGCAAGGCTGCGCCGAGAGTGGCGAGCTTTTCCGGTGTGAAGGGGTTATGGATGCGGTGAGCGCTTTCGGTAATGTTGAAGATACGCGGGATGTCCAACGCACAAACTCCTTTTACTAAGTTGCGTAATAACTGGAATATACCATTAGAAACTGTGGTAGATAATGGTTTAAATATCACGCCGCAGCCGCAACCTTCCGAGTTGTTGCTTTGGTGTTCCATAATTAAACCTGAACTCACACTCTTTCAAAAACAGTGGGAAATAATCCGTGTGGATTCCATTGATATGATTCTCAACCTTGGCAAAGCGGGTTGAGTGATTAATCCGCTGATGGTTAAAGCTACCGACATCCAACGCATTGTAACTCTTATGTTTATCTGTATAGACCATGCTGCCGGGCGCTATCTTGCGAGTAATCGCAGGCATAAGCGTTGAGCTTTTAGTGTCTTCAACAACGACGGTATAAACTTTGCCGCCTCGCTTTAAGATACCAAATACCGCTACTTTACCAGCCGCACCGCTTCCTCTTTTACCTTTGCGCACACCGCCCAAACAGCTCTCAGCAAGTTCAATACAACCATCAAAAACTTCACTGGCCTGAAGCGCCAGCGGTAACTTCCAGCACGTAATATTCAGGCGGCCCGATCTGAGTATTTTTCTTTAATTTACAATTGGTTAGCTTTATTTTTATAGATTAGCGCATTGGCTAATCTAGTACTGTCCCTTAATCAATAAAGGCTCGGCGGCGCGGGCAAGGCCATTCCTAGTAATTAGGTGGTTTTTTAGCGTTTTTTATTGACAAGCCACAAGGGCCTACCTATTGTAGGGTATGGCTTGGCTGAAGGACCCGACGACGTGCTGATCCCGGCGTTAGGTAGTTTCGCCGGTGAGGTTCGTTGGTCGGTTTTTTTAGTCTTTTGGGCTGGCCAGGGCACACTGGCCGGGTTTGGGGTTCTTGCTTCCCGGGAGAATGGAAAGAGATGCTGAAGAATATTTTTGTGGGCAATCTTCCCTTTAGCGCCACGACCGACGACGTCCGCGCCCTGTTCGAACAATATGGCGAGGTCCAGTCCGCCAAGGTTATCACCGACCGCGAAACGGGCCGTTCCCGCGGTTTCGGTTTCGTGGAGATGCCTACCGAAGAAGCCGACGCGGCCATCAGCGCCTTGGCCGGTTACGAGATGGACGGCCGCCCCTTGCGGGTCAACGAGGCCATGGAACGCCGGGAACGCAAACCCCAGCAACGCCGCTCCTGGTAACGGACCGCGCCGAAAATTTAGAATATCGCCCGCCCCGCCGATAAAGGCGGGGCGGGTTTTGTTTACAATGAGCCGAAGGCAGGCGCTTGGCCCCCGCCGGGCCCCCTTGGCAAAATCAAATGAAAATCAGGCGAAAATGTTCTCCGGCATGTAGGGATGGGTGCCCTCGATCACCTGCACTCCGGCCTTGGCCTTGATCTTTTTGATGATCTCGTTCTTGTGCGGACAGTGCTCCGCCAGGCAGGGGCCCAGATGGATTTTGGTGGGCTTTTCGTTCAAGGGCGCGTTCCACAGCTTGACCTGGGCCAGGCGCGTCACGATGCCGGCTCCGGGACAATCGCCGCAGGACAGTAGGCCCATTACCTCAGCCTCCTCATCCTTGTACAGCTCGAAATAACCTTCTCTCCGGTTGAACCCGACCAGGCAGCGTGAACAGCCGATGCACACGTCGTCCATGATCCGCTTACAGCCGATGATGAGCACTTTCTCCATTAGCGGCCTCCTTTTAGTCAGCTTCTGCGTGAAAATGGCCCGCCAAGACAAAAAAGCGGACCCACGTCCAGGACGTGGGCCGCTGGGCGGGCGCGATAAGGCCCAAATGTACTATAGTTTATATATTATTCCAAGCGCGGGCTTAGGGCCGGCCGGCCAATTCCAGGGCCAGGTCGCCGCCGGCCCGGCGCGCCTCGGCCAGGTAGTCCGGGTGATCCTCCACCTCGCCCTCGTGATCCAGCCCCCGGTAAAGCAGGCTCTGCCAGAGCCCCATGTCCAGGGTATCCAGGAAGTATCTCATGGTCAGCAAGGCGCCCTCGAACAGCTTCTTGCCCTTGGTGGCGCCCAGGCAGATGAAAAGGGCCTTCTTGGCGGGGTCCAGCTCGCCGAAGGGTCGCTTATCTATCCAGTATTTTTTCACCCACAGGGACTGGCAGCGGTCCATCATGATCTTGGCGTGGGCGCTGACCGAATAGAAGAAAATGGGCGAGGCCAGCATCAAGCCCTCACAGGAAACCAGCTTGTCGTAGAGGGCCTGGAAATCGTCCTGGATCACGCAACGCCCCTTTTGCTTGCACCCGTATATTTCCAGGCAGGGGGATATCTTCAGATCGCGTAAAACCACTTCCTCCACTCGGGCGCCCGCCTGGCGGGCTCCTTCCACGGCCTGGGCCAAGAGGCGCGCGGTGTTGCCCTTGCGGCGGGGGCTGGCATATATGGCCAAGATAGACATGTTCGGTTTTCCCTCCCTATGGGCCTAGGCCGGCGGGCCGCCTTCGGCCGGCGGGCGCACCACCACCCGGTTGCGCCCCTCCTGCTTGGCGGCGTAAAGGGCGTCGTCGGCCCTGGCCAAGGCCTCTTCCACGCTTTCCTTGGGCCGGTATTGAGTCAGGCCCAGGGATACGGTTATCTTTATCTCCACGCCCTCTTTTTTTAAGAAGGTCTCTTCCTCCACCTGGGTCCGGATGCGTTCGGCGATCTTCACCGCTTCGGGCAGCCCGGTCTGCACCAGCACCATCACGAACTCCTCGCCGCCGTAACGCGCGGCGTAGTCCACTTCGCGTATGGATCCCTTGGCTATCTGGGCGAACCTTTTCAACACCTCGTCTCCGGCCTGATGCCCGTGCAGGTCGTTCACCTTTTTGAAATGATCCAGATCAGCGAACGCCAGCACGAAGGAATGCCTGCCGCGGTCGGCCAGGCTCTTTTGATATTGCAGCACCCCCATGATGTGCCGGCGGTTGCAGAGCCCGGTCAGCTCGTCGGTTATGGCCAGGCCCCGGATGGTGGCCAGGGCCTCGCGCAGGTCGTGGTTTTGGCGGCTCACCCGGCGGCGCAGCTCGGAAAGATCGGCCCCCACAAAGGAAAAAGCGGTCATGGAAACGGCAAAACCCACCCAGCGGACCACCTCCACCGTGAAATTCACGCTGTCGGGATAATAGAGCGCCAAGAGCCCGATCACCCCGCCATAGCAGGTGACGGCCAGGATGGTTATGTAGGCGAAACCCAGCTTGGATAAACTGAACGCCGCGAAAAAGATCACCAACAGGTAGTACATCAGCACCACCATGCGCAGTTCGCTCAGGCAATAGACCGTGGCCATCACCACCAGGGTGGCCCAGGTTATCTGGGCCAAGGTCAGGCTGGGGTCCTTGAAGCTCTTGTTCCAGCCGGCGCGCACCAAAACCGCGAACGTCAGGTGCACGCTCCAGGCCAGAGAGAAAATGATGAGGAAAACCGGCCAGCCGCCCCGGAAATATCCCAATAACAAGGCGATGAGGCACAGGAGCGTGTGGATGGCGCCGCCGGCCTGCATCAGGAAAACCCGCTGCAGGCGCAAGCGTTGCAGATGATCGTTTTCCGGGAAATATTTAAACACCGCCGCCCTCCTCCGCTCCCTCTGGGTGGGGCGGCCCAGGTTCAAAGTTTGCCACATAATATCAGAAAACCCCTTGGCCGGTTAGGGCCTATTGCCGCCCGCCGCCACCGGCGTCCGCGCCCCGCCTGAAACCGTCCGGCCCCGGCCGGGGGTGCACTGGGGCCAAATTACTGATTTTTCTGTAACACAATATATAGTTGCTTTTAGGGGGTTCACCACCTAATATGGTGCTGTCGGCTTGACTCCGGCACGTGCTTCTGCTACAAAGAGTGAACTCAAAAGCGGGGAGGCCATGCGGGTTCGACGCCTGGAAATCAACGGTTTCAAGTCCTTCGCCGACCGCACCGTTCTGGATTTTCCCGACGCCATGTGCGCCGTGGTGGGTCCCAACGGCTGCGGCAAATCCAACGTGGTGGACGCCATCCGCTGGGTGCTGGGCGAGCAATCGGCCAAGCAATTGCGCGGACACGCCATGGAAGACGTGATCTTCGCCGGCTCCGAGGGCCGCAAGAACACCGGCGTGGCCGAGGTCAGCCTGGTTTTCGAAAACAACGGCTCCATCAGCCATCCCCAGTTCGCCGACCTGCCGGAGATCATGATCACCCGCCGGCTCTTCCGCTCCGGCGATTCCGATTACCTCATCAACAAAATGCCCTGCCGCTTAAAAGACATCCAGCAATTGCTCATGGACACCGGCCTGGGCAACCGGGCCTACGCCATCATCGAGCAGGGCCGGGTGGCGGCCTTCATCGAGGCCAGGCCCGAGGAGCGCCGCCTTTGGGTGGAGGAAGCCGCCGGCATCACCCGCTATAAAAACCAGAAAAAAGTCTCCCTGCGCAAGATGCAGAGCGCCAAGGACAATCTGGATCGCCTCAGCGACATATTGCACGAGGTGGAGACCCAGATGAACCGGCTCCAGCGCCAGGCCAAAAAGGCCCAGCTCCACAAGGAGCTGAGAAACCAGATCCGCGAACTGGACCTGAATATCGCCAGCCACGAATACGACCGCCTCTCCAGGGAACTGGAAGACCTGGACGCGGAAGCCGAGGCGGTGGGCGCCCAGCTTTTACTGGCCAATCAGCGGGTCACCGGCCTGGAGACCGACCTGGAAACCATGAAGGTGCAACTGGTCAGCGCCGAGCAGGAGATCAGCCAGGCCGGGGCCAAGCGCCTGGAAACCCAGGGCGCCATCCAGAAGGCCGAGAACGAGCTGAGCCTTCTGGGCCGGGAGGCGGAGAACACCCGCCGCCTGAAGGACCGCTACGCCTCCGAGCGCGAGGAATTGAAGCTGCGCCTGGAGGCCCAGGAACGCGACCTGGCCAAGGCCAGGCGCCTCTCCGAGCAGGGCGACGCCAAGCTGGCCCAGAGCCGCGCCGCGGTGGAAAGCGCCGAAGCCCAGGTCAGGCAGCAGAAGGAAGCCCTGGCCGTGCGCGAGGCCCAGGTGGACGCCTGCAAGGAAGCCCTGGTGGAGCAGCTTTCCCAGGCCAGCCGGGCCAACAACCGCCTGGCCGACCTGGAGCGCGCCCGCGCCGAGCTTTTCCGCCGCCGCGAACAGGTGGCCGCCCGCCAGGCCGCCCTGGAGCAGGAACTGGCCCAGGCCGAGGACCGCGCCCAGGAAAAAGGCGGCGGCTTGGCCGCGCTCAAGGCCGAGCTGGCCCAATTGGAAGCCCGTTTGGCCGAGCTGGAGCAATCCCGCCAGGAACGCCGCCAGCGCCTGAACGACCTGGGCAAGGCCGAGCAGGAATCCCTGCGCGCCGAGCAGCAGCTGGCCGCCAAAACCGAGGCCCTGGCCGCCTCCCTTTCCTCCCACGATTGGGCCGGCGCCGGCGTGCGCGAGGTCTTGGCCGCCTCCCAGGACGGGCGGCTGGGCGTAAAGGTCCTGGGCCTGGTGGCCGAGAGCCTGAGCGTATCCCCCGGCGGCGAGCCCCTGGTGGAGGCGGCCCTGGGAGCGGATTTGCAGGCGCTCATCGTCCGCAGCGGCCAGGAGGCTCAAGACTTGGCCCTTTGGGTGGAAAGCCAAGGCCTGGGCCGCCTGCGGGTGGTGGCCCTGGAGGAACTCAAGTCCCTGGCTGGGGCCCCGGCCGCGGCCCAGCCCTTGAGCCAGTTGGCCCGGCCCCTGCCCGGCTTCGAACCCTTGGCCGCGCTCCTTTCCGGCGTGGGCCACTATCCGGACCTGGGCGCGGCCTGGCGGGCGGGCTTGGATCTCGCCGCCGGCCAGAGCCTGGTCACCGCCGGCGGCCAGCGCCTGGACCGCCCCGGCGCGGCCCTGGTGGGCCGGGCCGCGGAAGACGCCTCGGCCATGCTGGCCCGCCAGAACGAGCTGAGCGCCCAGCGCGACGCCCTGGAGGCGGCCCGGGAAACTCTGCGCCAGGCCGTGCTGGACCGCGAAAGGGCCGAGGCCGACCTGGCCGACCTGGAGGATGAGCACGCGGCCCTGTCCAACGGCAGGGCCCAGCGCGAACGCGAGCTGCGGGCCTGCGAGCAGGAGGTGTTCAGCCTGCGGGAAGAGGCCTCCCTGAAAAGACGCCAACTGGAAAGCCTGGATTACGACGCCGACGAGATCGCAACCGAACTGGAGCGCAGCGAGGGCGAGGAAGCCGGCCTGCGGGCCTCCCTGGAAGCGCATCAGGCGGCGCGCGCCGGTCTGGAAGAGGACCTGAGCCGGGCCCAGGAGGATTTGGCCTTTGCCCGCGAGGACCTGGAAGAGGCGCGCGCCAAGGAAAGCGAGGCGCGCCTGGCCGAGGCCAACCTGGCCAGCGAAGCCGAGCACGCCGGCCGCGAAGCCCGCCGCCTGGCCCAGGAAACCGCGGCCGCGGCCCAGCGCATCCAGGCCCTGGACCAGGAAACCTCCACCGCGGCCCAGACCGTGGAATCCCTGCTCCAGCGGCGGGAAAAGCAGCAGATGGACCTGGGCTCGCTCTACGCCGAGCTGGACCGCCAGGAAGAGGCCCACCGGCAAGCCCGCGAGGTCTTGAATCAGGCCCAGATGCGCCACGCTGACCTGGAATCATCCCTCAAGCGCAGCCGCGCCGAGCAGCGGGAGGTGGAGACCCAAAGCGGCGAGCTGAGCCTCAGGCGCAAGGAAATCCTGCTTTCCCGCGATAACGTCTGCGAGCAGGTCCTGGAACGCTGCCGGGTGGACCTCACCTACAATTATCAGGCCCACCTGCCCCAGGGCTCCTTTGACCCGGAAACCTCCCGCCAGCGCCTGCTTAAGCTGCGCAACCGGCTCAATAAGCTGGGCCCGGTGAACATGGAGGCCATCACCGAGCACGAGGCCCTGGCCGAGCGCCACACCTTCCTCAGCGAGCAGAAAACCGACCTGGAATCCTCCCTGGAAGACCTGCGCCAGGCCATCCGCAAGATCAACAAGACCTCGCGCACCCGCTTCACCGAAACCCTGGACCTGGTGAACCAGCGCCTGGACGACGTGTTCCCCGTGCTGTTCGGCGGCGGGCAGGCCAAGCTGATCCTGGACGAGGGCGTGGACCCCCTGGACGCCGGACTGCATCTCATGGTGGAGCCGCCGGGCAAAAAGCTGAAAAACATCGAGGCCCTCTCCGGCGGCGAAAAAGCCATGAGCGTGGCGGCGGTGCTGTTCGCCCTGTTCCTTATCCGGCCCGCCCCCTTCTGCGTGCTGGACGAGGTGGACGCGCCCTTGGACGAGGCCAACGTGGGCCGTTTCCACGATCTGCTGCGGGAGCTGTCCAAGCGTTCCCAGATCATGATGATCACCCACCACCGCCGCACCATGGAGATCATGGACACCCTCTATGGGGTGACCATGGAGGAAAAAGGCGTGTCCAAGATATTGAGCGTGGACCTGGCCCAGGGCGAGTCCCTGGCCGCCTAGTCAAGCCGGGCGAGTGGGGGAGCGAAGGACCGGAGGGTCTATAAGTCAGCGACAGTTTCCTGGCTGGACCCCAAGCCGGGCAAGTGGGGGGAGCGAAGGACCGGAGGAGGGCCCGTTCCCTTGCCAGGTTTGACGGCCGCGCATCAGGGTCGCCGCTAGAGATTGCCCAGCCAGACAACCATCCCGGCCTTGCCGGCGCTGACGGCCGTGCCTGATCAAATCAGCCGCCGCCAGGCGTCCCAGCCTGACATCGGGGTTTTGGCCCGGCGGTCGTTGCGGCTGGTTCCCCCCTTTGCCGAGAAGCTTGTCAACAGGCGGCGGGCGCCGGTCCTCTGGGGCGCCCGGCCCGACGTTTTGAGCCTGGCGGCCTTGCCGGCAAGACCAGTCTGTACCACAGCCTTGACGCCCCCCGGCGGGGTGGATAGATTACGGGGCGGGAGGGCCCGCGGCTCTACCCGCCTTTTCCTTGTGGCGACACCAAACACCATTTCCGGGCGAAGACATGTTCTGGCGAAAGAAAAAGAAAAAGCAGGAAGCCGAGGACCAGCGGGAGGCCGCGGCCCAGCAGGCTGAGGAGGACTCCGGCCGGGAGGAAGCAGCCCCCCCGGAGCCGGACCCCGCCCAGGCCGTGGACGCCGCGCCAGCGCCGGAAGCTCCGGCGGCAGCCGAGCCGGACACGCCGGAGCCGACAGGGGAGCCGGCACAGCAGCCGGCCGCGGAGGAGCAAACCCGGCCCGAGCCGGCCGGCGAGGAGGAAGCCTCGGAAAAGAAGCGCGGCTTTTTCGGCCGCATGGCGGACCGGCTGCTCAAGACCCGGGAGAAGATCTCCGGCTCCATAGACCGCATCACCCTGGGCAAGAAGATCGACGACGAGGTGCTGGACGAGTTGGAGGAGGTGCTGGTCACCGCCGACCTGGGGGTGCCCACCACCCTGGAGCTTATCGAGGGCCTGCGCGGCAAGGTGGCCCGCAAGGAGTTAGACGACGCCGAGGCCCTCAAAAAGGCCTTGGCCCAGGGCATCCAAACGGTGCTGGAAAACACCGCCCCCCCGCCTTCCCGTGATAACGACCCCCACGTGATAATGGTGGTGGGGGTGAACGGCGTGGGCAAGACCACCAGCATCGGCAAGCTGGCCCACCGCTTTCAGCAAACCGAAAAGCGCCAGGTGCTTTTGGCCGCCGGCGACACCTTCCGCGCCGCAGCCGGCGAGCAGTTGGAGGTCTGGGCCCAGCGGGCCGGCTGCGACATCGTGCGGCAGAAGCACGGGGCCGACCCCTCCGCCGTGGCCTGGGACGCGGTGGACGCCGCCCAGAACCGCGGCAAGGATTTGGTGATCATCGACACCGCCGGCCGCTTGCACACCAAGGTCAACCTCATGGAGGAGCTGAAAAAAGTGCAGCGGGTGGTGGCCAAGCGGCTGCCCGGCGCGCCCCACGAGGTGCTCTTGGTGCTGGACGCCACCACCGGCCAGAACGCGGTGAGCCAGGCCAAGCTGTTCCACCAGGCGGTGCCCCTGAACGGGCTCATCCTCACCAAGCTGGACGGCACGGCCAAGGGCGGGGTGGTGGTGGCCATCGCCAAGGAGCTGAAGCTGCCCATCTGCTACGTGGGCCTGGGCGAGGGCATCGAAGACCTGCGGCCCTTTGATCCGGCCGAGTTCGCCAAGGCCCTTTTTTAAGGCGCCTCGCCGGGGGGCCTGGGGAGAGGACAACCTGACCCGCGATCATTTCAGCCTGGGCCTTTTGGCGGCCCGCGCCCTGGACGGCTTGATTTGGGCCTGGCTGGCCGTTCTCGCCCTGTACCTCTTAATGGGCCGCCTGGATCTGCCCTCGGTCAGCGGCCTGGATTTCCCGGTCTTGGGCCTGGCCGTCACCCTGGCCGCCAGGTTCGCCCTGCGCCGCGCGCGCCCCCTGGAGGCCGCCGCCTGGCAGCGGGCCCTGGCCTGGCTCAGGGCGCGGCCCCTGGCGCTCACCCTGGGCGTCTCCCTGGCCTGGGCCCTGGTCATGTGGCTCCACGCCCTGGCCCGGCATTACACCTTCGGCTCCACCGAGGATTTGGCCGTGCACCTGCAAGGCCTGTGGGCCACCCTGCGCGGCGAGATATACTACACTTCCTTACGCCAGATGTCCCATTGGGGCGAGCACTTCAACCCCACCATGCTCTTGCTGCTGCCCTTCTACGCCCTGGCGCCGGGGCCGGGGGTCTTGCTATTGGCCCAATCCCTGGCCGCCGCCGCCGGCGGACCGGCCATAATGTACCTGGCCCGCCGAAAGCTGCCCCCGGACCGCCAGGCCTTCGGCCTGATCCTGGTGTTTTTGTATCTGGGCAATCCCGGCCTTTGGGGCATGGTCACCTTCGATTTCCACCCCATCGCCCTGGCCGGCGGCCTGTGGCTCTGGTTTTTCGCGCTCCGCGAAACCAGGCCGCGCCTGGCCTGGCTGTGCGCCGTCCTGGCGCTGGGCTGCGGCGAGGAATCCTGGGTGGTCTTGGCCGGGTACGGCCTTTACGCGGCCCTGGACGAGCGCCGCCTGGGGAGCGGCCTGGCCCTTTTCGCGGCCGCCGCGGCGGGTTTCCTTTTGGTGGTGCAGGTGATCGTGCCCCACTTCAACCTGCACGTGGGATCGTACTACTACACCGAACGCTTCGCCGCCCTGGGCGGCGGCTTTGCCGGCCACGGCGAGATCGGCGACCAGGGCGGCGGATTGGCCACCATCGCCATCAATCTCATCAGCGACCCGGCCCTGGTCTGGCAGGTGCTCAGCATGCCGGGCAAGGGTCAATTCACCCTCATACTCCTGGCCTGCACCCTGTTCCTGCCGCTCCTGCGGCCCTGGTCTTTGCTTTGGTTCCTGCCGGTGCTGGCCGCGGTGCTGGTTTCCTCCTACCCCCCGCAATGGTCCCTGCACCAGCATTACACCGCCTGCATCCTGCCCGGCATGTATGCCGCGGCGGTGCTGGGCCTGGCCCGTCTGCTGGGCTGGCGCGCCATGAATAAACTCTCCCCGGGCCCCTTGATCGCCGGCGCGGGGCTGGCGGTGCTCTTGATCCTGGACGCCTCTCCCCTGGGCCTGGTCTGGACCTGGGCCCAGCGCCAACCCCAGGCCATCGACCGCGTGCTGCAAGCCCTGCCGGCGGAGGAGCCGGTGGCCGCGGCCAAGAGCGTGGTCTCCCACCTGGCGCTACGCTGGGGCCTCTATGACATATGCGGGTTCCCCCAGCGCACTCCCTGGGTGATCGTTTGCGACCAGCCCAACCCCTGGCCCTTCACCCCGGCAGAAAACCAAGCGCTGGTGAGTCAATTGGAAGCGCAAGGCTACCGTAAGTATCTGGTGGATGGCCCCTGCGTGCTCTTGCGCCATGCCAGCCGGGAGCCCATGGAGAATAAGGGCAAGGCGCTCACGCCTTTTATCTATTATAAATAGACGCCGCGCCGTAAAAAGCGAGCGCGGCCCAAGGCCGCGCCCTGCCGCATCGCCCAGAGCCAGGTCAGCCCTTGCTCCGGGTGGTATTGATTAATCCCGGCCTACCAGACGCCGACGCGCCCCAGCGCCGCCCTGCGCCCTCGGTCAGGGTATTGTTGTGCCCCCCTGCAAACGCCGACGCGCCCCAGCGCGCCACGCGCCCTTGCTCCGGGTGGCATTAAGACTCTCGCTCCACCAGATGCCCACGCGCCCTTGCTCCGGGTGGTGTTAAGACTCTCGCTCCACCAGAGGCCCACGCGCCCTTGCTCCGGGTGGTGTTTACGCCTCCTGCACCCCCAGGCGCTGCTCCAAAAAGGCCACTTCCTGATTCAGCTTGCCGTCCTGCAACAAACCCTGGGCCACCTGGTTTACCCCGTACATCACGGTGGAATGGTCGCGGTTGAAAAATTTGCCGATGGAGGCGTAAGACGCGTCGGTATGCCGCCGGCAAAGGAACATGCCCAAATTGCGGGGCCGGGTTATGGTCTTGGCCCGGCTTTTACCGATCAGGATGGCCTTTTCGATGCCGTACACCTTGGCCACCATCTCCAGGACCTGTTCCGGGGTTATATGGCTGGGCCGGGAGGCCAGATGGCCCAGCATCTCGCCGGCCAGGCGCAAGTCCATCTTCCGGCCGGTGAAGCTGGCCTTGGCGATGAGCCCCACCAGGGCCGATTGCAGCTGCCTTATGTCGCCGCTGACTTCCTGGGCCAGGAACTCCAGCACCTCCATGTCCACCTGGACCTGCTCGTCCTGAGCCATGCGCTGCAGGATGCCCAGGCGGGTGCGCTGATCAGGGGGATCGATGGGCGCGGTCACCCCGGAGGCCAGGCGGCTGGCCAGCCCGCTCTTGAGACCCTTGATGCGGGTGGGCAGGCAGGAGCCGGTGAAAATGATGCGCTTGCCCGAGTCAAGAAGCGCGTCCAGGGTGTAGCCCAGTTCGTCCTGGGTCTTGTCCTTGCCGGCCAGGAACTGGACCTCTTCCAAGAGGAGCACGTCGCAACTGCGGCGGAAGCGCTCCTTGAACTCGTGAATGCGTTTCTTACGCAGCGCTGAAATCATTTGGTTGGCGAAATCCTCGGCGGTGAGGTAGGCCACCTTTCTGCCGGGTTCGCTGTTAATCACGTGCTGCCCCACCGCCTGGGTGAGATGGCTCTTGCCCAGGCCGGTGCTGGAAAACAAAAACAGGGTATTGGTGAACATCTGCTGCCCCCGGGCCAGGGCCTTGGCGGCGGCGGCGGCGAATTCGTTGCACACTCCCATGACGAAGCTATCGAAAACAAAACGTCGATTAAAAACGGGCTTAAAATCACCAACTTGTGGCAAAGGAATTTGGCGGGGCACTCTGATCTCATTTTCAGCCGAAGAAGCCTCTGCTTCCAAGCTTACTTCCACTGGCGTCTCCATTTCAGCTAATATCCGCCGGAATAATTGAAGGTAATGCTCCCGCACCCATTTCTGATGAAAGGAGTTGGGGCAGACCAAGACCAGCTCGGGCCCGTTTTTTGGAGCCAGCCGCAGGGGGCTGATCCAAACCTGGAATTCTTCTGGGTCCAAGCTGCGCTGCAATTTTTCCAGAACTGCGGGCCAGATGGTCGCGGACAACAATTCTCCTCCCCAGTAAATTAGGCTCACCGTCTCCGTTAAGGTCAAAAATCTATGAATTGAACGCCTGGTGCAGCATGAATCAGGATAAGCTCTTGTATAGAACCTTGCCTGACTGGCGGTCAATCCAAACCGCGCCGGATGCCGGCCCAACCAACTTTCAATCTGGTCACAGCCATAATG
The DNA here is from genome assembly GCA_001184205.1 of Desulfocarbo indianensis. Lineage (GTDB taxonomy): Bacteria > Desulfobacterota > Desulfarculia > Desulfarculales > Desulfarculaceae > Desulfocarbo > Desulfocarbo indianensis. The sequence continues at coordinate 142,641 of LBMP01000007.1, read as the reverse complement.
TCACGATATTAATAGCAAAAAACATGATAGATCGATTCCACAGCTTCATAGCGTTGTTTCAGGGGCCATGGGCTAACTAGCTCTAGCTTATGGCCTTCCTCAATTAGTCACATCTGTGTATAAGTTTGGCAACAAAACCAAAGTCGCTCTTTCACCAGATTTCTACCTTTTTCTGCATTTTTCGGCTTTTTTCATCTTTTTGGGGCCCAAACAGGCTAAGCTTTGAATAAATAAGAAATTATCGCCATGTTACTGGCATGAGAAACTTGTAACTAGGGCTAAATCTCGCAAAAAAAGCGGCGGCCGCCAAAAGACCCCGCCGTCAAGGACAATAAATATAAGCAGTTATACTTGATGCTCCGAGTTTAGCACGCCCCTCCCCTGCTAGCCACTCCAATTATAAAAAAGCATTAATACCCCTTTGCGGCGGCCGTTACGGCCAAGTCGCCATGGTCCGCGCCCCGCCTTGGGGGGCATCGAGCTACCTTCTTAAGCAAGGGGTTGTCTCCACTTGGCCCACCTGTGATGACCAGCATTCCCAAACAACCGATGGCTCCAGCCCGACTGGTTGCCAGGGATCGAACTGCCCGCCGGAGGGACGCAATCATAATATGCTGATTTATTTAAATATATTCGCAAACGCCGAGGCTGACCTCCAGCTTTTTTCCACCAGGCCTGCCCCGTTGACAAAGGATAATCCACCGATTCCGCTGACTTACCTCCAGACCATCCACCGTCCTTGCCGAGCTTTTCCCCCGGTTTCCCACCGCAAACGCCACTTTTGAGTCAAGGTTTCAACAATACGTCCTTTTTCTTTGGCCAACTTTCCACCGCCAGGGTCCATGCGGGGCTTTTCCTCAGCCGTTTATGCGCCAGGATTGAGCTGGCCAGACAAACCTGCTCACAAGTTATCCACCGATCATTAACCAAATAGGGCGTTTCTTTTTTGGGTTTTTCCACCGGTTTTCCACCGCCTTTGTCTCGTTATTATAAATTTATGAACCATTACCATTCCCGTTAATCACAAGCAGCGTGGCTATTTTCCCCTGGTAATAATCCGGCGGCGGCGTTTTTTGCGCCGTTTATGCCCCCTTGGGCGTCCTAAATGAGGCCGCCCAAGCAATACTCTTGTAAATCATGCCCTTAGGGGATACCATGGGCCTCGGAGGTGCATGTTTGCCGTTGCGTGATCATCAGCCGATGTCATACCGAAGCATGAGGCTGGCCCTGTTGGCCGCCTTTTTCTGCCTGGCTCTGGCCATGCCGGCCCAGGCCCAGGACAAGGTCCGGCTGCAGTTGCATTGGGTGCACCAGGCCCAATTCGCCGGCTTCTACCTGGCCCAGGACGCCGGCATCTATCGGGAGGCCGGCCTGGAAGTGGACATAGTGCCGGGCGGGCCGGGCATCGATTCCCTGCAAAACCTGGCCCAGGGCAAATGCCATTTCGCCACCGGCTGGCTTTCGGGAGCCATGGAATACCGGGATCAGGGATTCCCCCTGGTCCTCATGGCCCAACTGATCCAGCGCTCGGCCCTTCTCTTGATCACCTTCAAGGACCACGACATCGATTCCATAAAGGAACTGGACGGCCAGAGGGTGGGGCTGTGGGGCGGCCATTTCAACATTCAGCCGCGGGCGCTGTTCAAGGGCGCCGGCATCGCGGTGAAGGAAATCCCCCAGAACGTTTCCATGGCGCCCCTCTTGGAGCAGGCGGTGTCGGCCGCCTCCGGCATGTACTACAATGAATATCATCAGCTTTACCAGGCCGGCGTGGACTACGATGAACTCCGGGTTTTCGAATTCAGCAAGTTGGGATTGAATTTTCCCGAGGACGGCATCTACGGCCTGGAGTCCCTGCGCCGCCAGAATCCCGATTTGTGCGGGAGATTCATCGCGGCTAGCCTGGCGGGCTGGCGTCTGACCTTTGAGCAGCCCGACAGGGCGCTGGAGGCGGTGATGAAAAGGGTGGACGCCGCGCAGTTGGCCAGCAACGCGGGACACCAGCGCTGGATGCTCAACGCCACGCAGGAGCTGATAACCCATCGGGTGGGCCGGCAGGGCCTGGGCCAGTTATCGCCGCGGGACTTCAGCCTGGTCAACCGGGTGCTGGTGGACCAGGGCCTCCTTAGAAAGCCCGTGGCGCTTGCCTCGTTCTATCAGCCGCCGCCGGAGAAAAGGCCATGAGACCCCATGTTTTAAAACTCCGCGCGCGGTTCGTCATCTTCGTATTGGCCGGCGTCGGCCTGGTTTCCCTGGCCATGGCGGCCCTGACTTTTTTTGAAAGCCAGGAGGCCCTTATCGAGTCGCGCCAGGAGCAGCTTTTCGAGCTGGCCCAGGGCGAGGCCGCCGAATTGGGCCGGCGCTTGATCCGCGTCTCCCAGGCCACCGAGGCGCTGGCCAACTCCCTGGAGGTGCTGCCCACCCCCACCCCGGAGAACCTCGACCAGCTCATCAAGCGCTACATCAGCTCCACCCGGCGCATCTACGGCATCGCGGTGGCCTACGCGCCCCATGCCTATGAGACCGACCGCAAGCTGTTCTCGCCATATTTCCACCGCTCCCCCAAGGGGATCGTGGCCTCCTGCGTGGACAGCGAAGATTACAACTATCCCCGCCACGATTGGTTCCTGCTGCCCACCCTTTTGGGCAAGTCGCTGTGGACCGAGCCTTATTTCGGCACCGGCGGCGGCATCGTGATGGCCACCTATTGCACCCCCCTGATACAGGACGGCAAGATCAAGGGCGCGGTGGTCTCCGACATTTCCCTCCAGGAACTGGGCCGGGACGTGGACAATCTCTCGGTGGGCCGGTTCGGCTACGCCTTCCTGATCAGCCGCCAGGGGTCTTTTCTGGCCGCGCCCAATCCCAAGCTGGTGATGCGCGAAACCATATTCTCCCTGGCCGAGGAGATGCAGCGGCCGGACCTGCGCCTCTTGGGCCAGCGCATGATCCGCGGCGGCGCGGGGGTGGAGCGCGTCAAGGATTGGCACATGAAGGAGTACGTCTGGCTGGCCTTCGCGCCGGTGCACGAGGTGGGCTGGAGCCTGGGCGTCCTGGTGCCGGAACGCGAGGTCCTGGCCCCGGCCTATGCATTGGCCCAGCGCCAGGCCATCGCCGCGGCGGCCGGCCTCCTGGGCCTGGGCCTGGTGATATGGCTCCTGGTCATGGGGCTCACCAGGCCGCTGCAGCGGGTGGCCGGGGCGGCCAAGCGCCTGGCCTCGGGCGATCTCAGCGCCAAGGTGGAGGACGTGAGGCCCGGCGACGAGGTGGGCGACCTGGCCCAATCCTTCAACACCATGGTCGACGATCTCAACTCCTACGTCCACGAGCTGACCGCCACCACCGCCGCCAAGGAGCGCATCGAAAGCGAGCTGGACCTGGCCCGTCAGATCCAAATGTCCATCCTGCCCCGCACCTATCCCGCCTTTCCCGAGCATGAGGGCTTCGATCTCTTCGCCAAGACCCATCCGGCGCGGGAAGTGGGCGGCGATTTTTACGACTTCTTCTTCGTGGAGGGCGACCGCCTGGTATTCGTGGTGGGCGACGTTTCCGGCAAGGGAGTGCCGGCGGCCCTGTTCATGACGGTGTCCCGCACCCTGATCAAGAACGCCGCGGCCCATCATCCCGATCCCGTGGAGGCCCTGGAGGAGGTGAACGCCCAAATCCTGCCGGAAAACGAGATGTGCATGTTCGTCACCGTGTTCTACGGCCTTTATGAACCGGGCACGGGGCGGCTCTTCTATGCCAGCGCCGGCCATCCCTCGCCCCTGCTGCGCCGCGCCGACGGCCAGGTGGAGCAGATACCCACCACCGGCGGCATGGCCATCGGCGTGTTCGACAAAATGGGCCTCACCCGGGGGGAGATCGTCATGCAGCCCGACGAGACGCTTTTGGTCTTCACCGACGGCCTGGACGAGGCGGTCAACGCCGCGAACCAGCAATACGGCCAGGCTCGCGCCAAGAGTTGGCTGGCCTCCACCGAGGTCACCGACGCGCCCGTGATGATCGACCGCCTGGTGCAAGAACAACGCGCCTTCACCGGCGACCTGGAGCAATTCGACGACCTGACCCTCCTGGTCTTCAGGCGCAAGGAATAATACCCGCGCCAGCCCGGCCTTTGCGCAATCCCCGGCCCCCGTTGACCGGCCGTGCAAAGCCCCCTGCTAATCAGACTCTCATGTCAGGCAAGGCCCGCCCCTTAAACGGAAGGCCGCGTCTCTTGGCTGGAGATAACCGCCAAGCGGTTCCGCGACGCAAGCGGGCGCCTCAAGCTGGCCGGGGTCAGCAAGGACATAACCGGGCGCAAAACCGCCGAGGCCCAACGGGAGGACCTGATCAGGAAACTCGGCGTGGCGCTGGCGGAAAAAGAGTAGCTGCTAAAGGAAGTGCCCCCGCTGAGGGGGCTTTTGCCGGTTTGCGCCGGCTGCAAGCGCATCCGCGACGGCAACGGCAACGGCAAACGGTGGCCCTGGACGCCTACCTGGACAAGCACGGCAGCGCCCGCCTTTCCCATTGCATCTCTGCCCCGACTGCTCCGAGGCGCTTTACCAGATCAAGCAGGGCCCTCGGGATTGAACCGCCCGGCCCGGGCGCGTCGGGCTGGCCTCAGCCCTCCTGATCGCCCAGGCCAAGCAGTTTCCGCGCCTCGGCGTGCGCCGGGTCCAGGGCCAGCGCCTTTTCCGCCTGCTCCTTGGCCTGCTGCGCTTTGCCGTCGGCCAGCAACAACTCGGCGTACAGGCAATGCAGATCGGCGCTGCCGGCGACTTCCTTTATGGCCTTTTCGGCCGCGGCCAGGGCCTTTTCCTGGGCGTCAAGGCTGCGGTAGGCGGCGATCAGCATCTTGTGCAAATCAGAATTGGCCGGGCTCAGCGAAACGGCCACCAGGCAGGCGGATTCGGCCTCTTCCGGCAATCCGCAGTTCAAAAAGGCCTTGGCCACCCTGCCCAGCAACTCGGGATAGCCGAGTCCGTCGGCCATCATCTGCTTGAGCACCTTCACCGCCTCTTCCCGCTGGCCAAGCTCGATAAGTAGGTTGGCCAGAGAGTAACGCCGCTGGTAATTGCCCGGACTGAGCTCCACCGCCTTCAAGGTGTGCTCCAGGGCTTTTTCCAGCTCCCCGCTTTTTTCATTGATCCGCGCCAGGGCGTCGTGCGCCTTGATGAAATGCGGCTCCATGCGCAGGGCGGCCAGCTGCCTTTGCCGGGCGGCTTGCAGGTCGCCTTGCCCCTCCAGGGCCAGCCCCTCCTTGTAGAGGCCCTTGGGGCTTTCCCTGGCCAGGGACGAGGCCGCCTTGGTCAGGGAGGCCGGTTCGCCCGGCTTGCTCACGTTGAGCTGGGAAAAAACGCAAGCGTTGGCATTATCTAGGTGCAGGGCGTGCAGCCTTTCCTTGAAGGCGGCGTTGATCTTGGCTTCCAACACCGCCGGCGAAAAGGGCTTCACGATTACCGCGTCGCCGCCGTAATCAGCGCATTCGGCCACCACCTGCTTGTCGACGTGACCGGTGATCAAAACGAAAGGGGTCTTCTGAAAGGCCTGACTGCGCCTGACCTTGTGCAGCAGCTCGGTGCCGGACATGCCCGGCATTTGCTGGTCGCAAAAGACCAGGCCCACATGCTCACTCTGCATGACCTTCAGGGCATCGCCCGCGTCGTTCGCTTCGATGATCCGCCAGAACCCGAAATTCTGCAACTCCTTCTTCAGGGTCGCCCGGGCATAGCGGGAGTCATCGACGATCAGAATCGAAATATCCAACGTCAGTTCGGCCATATACCCTCTCCAACCGGCCGTGTTGATGTGAGAGGGGGGGCAGCCCGCCTAGAGCGGACAAAAACTTCACGAGCGGGGCGAAGCGCTGGCTCCTGCCCCGCTCCGCGGCAATTATTTTTTGGCGGCGGAAACCATGTTGAATATCAAGTCTTCAGCCTGTCCCAAGCCCAGCAGGCTGGTGTTGAGCGCCATGTGATAATGACTGGGATCGTCGGGCTTTTCCACACCCAGGCTCAGGATGAAGCGATTGCGCCGGCGCTGCTCCCTGTCCACCAGGCTTTCGGCCTTGGCTTGGCTGAGCTTGTAATTTTCCATCATGAAATTCACGCGGTCCCGGTGTGAGGCCACCAGCAGCACCCTGAAGGCGTCGGGGCGGTCGCTGAGGATGAACTGGCAGCCTCGGCCAACCATAACGGCGTCGCCATGGTCGGCGATGCGCTTGATCACCATGCTCAGAAAGCGGCGATAGCGCCTTTCGTCGAAATCATGCAGGTTCTCGCCCAGGTGGCGCTCGATGAAATCGGAAGGCACCAGACCGGATACGAAGCGCATCAGACGGTCACCGGCTTCCTTGTCAACCGCCTCCACCCAGTCCAGCGAGACCTTGGCCTCGTTGGCCACCAGGTTAAGAATATCGTTATAGACAAACGTCCAGCCCAGCCGTTTGGCCAGCCTTTGCCCCAAGGTTTTTCCGCCAGCGCCGAATTGCCGAGAAATGCAAAGCACACTCATGAATAGCCCCTCCTCAATATGGCTAGCTTAGGCCAGTGAATCCACCTGGCCCTTAATATAGCAGAACTCATCGTTAAAGGGGTGAGCTAGAAGAAAGGCGGCGGAGGGAAATAGTAGGAGATCAGTAGGGCTGCAAAGGGCGGCGCCAAGGACGCGCCGCGCGTTGGATTTTCAGAGCTGGCGCGCGGCCGCTCAGCGGATCATGTGGGTCACCTCGTTGTTCACCACGTTGTAGATTTCCTCGTCCGTGCCGTAAACATCCACCACCGAACGATGATGAATCAGCTTTTCGATGATGAAAGCGGTCACGTACAGGCTGATGCGGTTGGGACGGGGAACCAGGTTGCGCAAAGGGCTGATGGCGTACTGGATGTCGAAGTCCTCGGCGTGCATCAACTCGCCAAGGTTGGTGGCCAATTGCTCTTCCACGTCGCGCTGGTTGGTGGTCTCGATCAGCTTGGTCTCGATCAGCTTCATGGCCAGCTTTTGGGCGAGTTGATCCGCACAATCGCCCAGCTGGGAAAGCTGCCGTCCCCAAGCCGACTGCCGGGAACTCTCCAATCGGGAGATCAGATTCTCCTCGCGGTAGTTGGTATTAAATCCGCCGCCCATGGCGTCATCCTTCCTTAATGAGGGGCCGCCTCTGGTTGGCGAGCCCGGGATCGCAAATTGCAGGCCGGGTCCGAGTTGGCGGGCGCTTGGTTTTGTTATAGAATCTTCCGACCTTTATCAACGTTGACCGTTGGGCCCGCCCATTTCGCGGTCACCAAGCTTTATTATCACCCAACCGGCTTCCGCGCAATCACAAGTTGCACGCGCAAGTTAAAAAATGGACCGTTTATCCTTGGATTATCCCTGCCCGGCCTGGCTGGAGGACGAAGCTCTCCTCATCGAGCGCTCCGGCGAGATGCCGGAAGTGGCCCTGGCCGAATCCCTGCAACACCTGGGCGAACTGCCTCCCGGGGACCTGGCCTGCCTGCGCGCCGCCTGCGCCAGGGGCTATATAGCCAACATGCGCCGGGATTTGAAAGCCGAGCACGTCGGAGCGCCCCATTACCGGGGTCTGGAGCGGGCGCTGGCCAACCTGGCGCGCCTGGAGGGATTCCTTGCCAAGCTGGGGGAGAAAGTCCCCCCGGCCCTAATTACGGAATTAGCAGTCGAGATGGGTGACTTTTTGGCGGCGGAAGCGAGGGCGCTCAATGCCGGCCGGCCCTACGCCGCCGCCCCGCCCCAAGAAGTCCGCGCCCTGGCGGCCAAGCTGGGCCTCTCCCTGGAGCCGTGGGACCCGCTCCTTTCCCGCATGTCCCGCCTGCCCGCGCCGGATTTCCTGGGCCTGCGCGCGCTGCAACGCCTGCGGGCTCCCGGAGTCGCGGGCAAGCGGCGCAGGCTGCGGGGCGATAACCTGCGCATCGAAATCCTGGACCCTGCCGGCCGGGTTCTGGCCGCCGCGGCCCTGCCCTGGCAAAGCGACGTGGCCGCCGTGGCAGAGGAAAACCGGGCCAGGGCGGAGATGGTCTGGGAGTTGCTGCCGCTTCCCCCCCAAACGTAGGGCCGGCCGCCACATCCCTAGCCGTCGCCATGTCCCACCGGCCAGGCGGCGGGCTCATTTGGGGTGGAACGAGACTCTCAGCGCCGCGGCCCGGCCGTCGTCATCCACCGCCAAAACCAGCCTGTGGCTGGACTGGCGGGGGGCGGGCAGCGACGCCGCGGCCATAACCAATATCAAGCCGCCCGCCGCGCGGGCGGACTCCACCGGCAGACCATAGCGCCGGGCCCGGGGGGCCACCCGCCGGGCAGCCGCGTCCAAAGATGCGCGCCATTTAAGATCCCTGGGCTGGTTCATGACCACCGCCGTGAGGGGTTCGCGCTCGCCTCCCCTGGCCAAGCGCCCCAACTCCTCCAAAAAATCCGCCTGGGCCCCGCTGTCGGGCAGGTTGGCATAGGTGGCCAAACGGACCTGGCCCAGGCGGTTGCCGGCCGCCTGCGGGCTCAAGGCCAAGCCCAGGGCGGCCGCAACGCCCGGATAAGCAACCGTCCCGCCGTGGGGCCCCGCCTCCCCGGGCTGGACCGCCGCCAGGCAGACGGCCTCCACCAGGCCGGGGGCGGCCTGGGCCATGGCCATCAGCTCCAGGCCGCCCACCGCGCCGCTTGCCTGCAGGATGCGGTTCTCGGCCGGGCCCAGGCGCGGGGCGGCCTCATCCTGGCGCGGCGGGGACAAGTCGGCCGGCTGAACCGCCTGGAACCGCCGGGCCGCTTCGCTCACCGCCCCGGATGCCATGAGGCCGCGCAATATCAGCGGGCCCAGGCCGCCGGGCGGCTTGTCTTCCGGGGTAGCCACGGCCCGCTCCCAACGCTCCATGGCCTCCCGGCCCGCCGGACCCCAAAGCGAGGCTTCGCCCAGCCAGCAGCCGCCCAGTATGCCGCCGGCGGGTTTCAGCATGACCTGGCGGCTCGCCTGATCAGGGAGCGGAACAGGGCTTTCTGCGGCGGATGGCAGCCTGGCCGCGGCGGTGGATTGCGCTTCATGTCGTCTCCCGGCAAGAGCTTGAGCTTGGGCGTCGTGGCGGCAACCCGGGCGGACGCGCCCGTAGGTTAAGCCGCCGCCCGCGCGGGCGGCCAGCCGGGATGCGTGGTTTGTTTTGTACTGATGGGTGAAAATCATGTGGTTTCCTCCGGACGCTCGAACATGGCCCGGATGATCGTCTCCAGCCAGTCAGCCGCGGCGGGCCCCTTGTCCGCCATGGCCTGGCGGAATTCCTTGGGGGTCGAGCCGGCCCAGCGCTTGAAAACCTTGGAGAGGTAGCTTTCCGAACTGAAGCCCGAGCGTTCGGCCACCCGGCTGAAGCCCAGGCCGGGTTCCCGGCCTATGAGACGCATGGCCGAGGCCACCCGGCACAGGTTGATATAGCCGCTCAGGGTGTGGCCGGTGGCGGCCTTGAAAAGGCTGGCCAGATGATTGCGCGACAAATGCACCTCGCGGGCCACCGCGGCCGGCGTGAGCCCCTGTCGGTGCCCGGCGTGGATCACTGCCGCTGCTTGCAGCACTTCCTGGTGGCTGACGCCGTGCAGCGCCGGAAAGGAAGCTCCGCCTTGCCTGGTCTCCAGGGCGGCGTCTAGGGCCCGCCAGATTTCGCCCGAGCCGGCCGGCAAGCGCAGATAGCCCTGGGTGGAGAGCCTGGCGCAGGCCTCGGCCCCGGCCACGGTGGAGCACTCGGCCAGCACCACCACGGGCAGGCCGGGGAAAAAGGCGCGCACCCGGCGGAGCGATTCCAAATCCGGCTCCCAATCCGAACCCAAGTGCAGGAGGACGATCTCCGACCCGCCGCCGGCGAGCAGCTTCACGCCTTGCTCAGCCGTGGCGGCGGCCAGGACCGCCCCCTGGGGCCGGCGCTTTTGCAGCTTTTTTTTGATTTGCTCGCCCAGCTCGGAGATTATGAGAACCTTGGTCGCTTCTGGCGCTGGCGGCATGAGCCGAGTCTCCTTTGGCGGTTGTTAAAATGTCGGGCCGGCTCGCTGGCGTAATGCCCGATCACGCGCAAGGCCCGCCCAAAGGAGTTTGCAAGGCGCATGCCCGCGACTCGATTATAATTGTTTTGTTTTATCGGCTAGTTGCCTGAAGGGTGCTGGCCTGGGGCCGAAACTTGCAGTTTATGACGACCGAGATACCGTAATTCGCCCGTTGCCCGGCGGGCAATAGGGCGGGCGGCGAGGCCATGAAAAAGGCAGCCCCGCAACGAGGCTGCCCAAGGGCTCTGCTTAAAAGGCCGTGGCTCGGGGATCCTGGCTTACCTCCAGGGGTCCAGGTTCCATTCCATTTCTTGCACGGCCTTGGCGTCGCGGTCGCTGTAGGTGTTGCCCCCCGTGGCGGCGCAACCGCCCAGCGCTCCGGCCATGACGGCCCCCACCAGCAACGCCGCTATGATCCAGCAGACTTTTATAAAATTCATAAGACCCTCCCTGACGATATGGCGCTCCCCAAGAGGCCTCTCCTCATGATTATGCTTGCGCGCTTGCCGAAACGCCAGCTCCAGGCTGCTTTTGCTTGGGCGCTTTTCTCCCGGATGATAGCAAAAACCAGCGCCGGCCCGGCCAGGAATCCCATGGGAGCGGCGCTGCCCAACCCACGGGCCGTTTTATTTCAGCATACCTCCAACCACGGCGCTCGCGGAAATTCGGCCTGGCAACGGGCGAAAAACATTCGCCTGGAAAGGGGACAGCGCCAGGCGGCTCCCCCGCGGCGGGGCCGTTTCCGGAGGCGCCCGAAAAAGCGCGGCCCAAGGAGTCTCTCAACAAGCCCCATCCTAAAGCCCGCGCACCCCCAACGCACCCCCAACGCGCCCCCAACGCGCCCCCGCCAATGAGCCTTAAGCGGCCCTGGCTCACCATCAGCGTGATCGGCCAGGAACACCCCCCAACGCGCCCCGCCAGCGATCCCTTAAGCGGCCCGGCCGCCTAAGCCATGGCGGGAGGCGTCTCAACGCCACAGTCCCCCACGCCATTGGCTTTCACGCTGAAAGCCTCCGGCCCGGGATCGCCAAGATAGGAATCCACGGCCCTGGTAAAGGAAAGCTGCAACTCGGAAATAGTGGAACCTCCGAAACTCACCTCGTGAGGGATGTTGACTATCATGCCGTAATACTGATTATCATCAGGAGACCGCTCGGCCTCTCCGGTCAAACCTTTGTAGACTATAACCACCTTGCCCATTTCAACTCCCGAAACCCACAAACTTGGAAGTAGCAACCGCGGCAACCTAACGGGACGGGGGCCTGTCTGTCAACTTAAAACATGGCATCCGCCAAATAACGAGCGCCCCCCAACGCCATCTCAAAGCCTAAGGATAGCGGAATTCCAGCACGGTCTCGGCGCCCTCCTTCAGATCGACCCGGAAATCCTCTATGGTCCCCCCCAAGGAAATGGGTATATGCCCCTCGGCGTGAGGCTGCTGATAATAGGATTCTATTATGAGCCTCAAACGGCGCTGGCCCGGCGGGGCCAGGAACACCGTGTCGCGCCGCAACGGGTTCTCCCGGATCACCTTCAACCGCTGGCCATCGGCGGGCCGCAGTTGCGCCAGGGAGCCGTCTTGCCGCACCAGATACAGACCCCAATCCCATAACACCGGTAATGGTCCGCCAAAGCGCCAGGAAATGGGAGTCTGCTCGGATTTGGCCTGCAGAGCCACGCGCACCTTGGCCGGTTGGGGACCGGGGTCCACATAACCGCCGGCGCAACCGGCCAGCAGGAACGCGGCAAAAGCCATCAAGATCATTATGGGGGATGACGCCCTTGCTGGCGTCCGGTCACGGGTGGTCCGCGTCATGGCCGGCCTCCGCTCATTGCTTGCCTGTTGTCTTGGCTTTTATTTTACGCTGATAAGCGGATTCCGGCTTTACAAAAACTTCAAATACGGCCCGCCGGCATGGGGCAATTATTTATGGCAAGAAGGTTTCTTTCCGCCGAACTGCTTGGCGTTGCTCGAAATCAGCCGCTCCACATAGCGCCGCCACCAGCCTTTGGGTTTCAAAAAATAATTAGGGTCGGCCATGAATTTTTCCAAGCAAGGCTCGCAGCAAAAAAACAAACGGTGGCCCTTGAAATCCAGGTGGAGATATTGCCCGCCTTTTTCGAGCCTCATTCCGCAGACAGGATCATTGACGCTGCGCGGTAAGGGCTGAATCATGGCGCTCTCCCTTCGTTATTGCCCCATTGTTTAGTATGGTATATTTTTATTATAAATCCTACGCTTGCCCTGGCAAAGCCATAAGCGCGCGGGAGTTACCACCCGGCCGATTTGACAAGACCCTGCTCCGCCTCTAGCCTTGCCGGAAAAGACCGTGGCAAAATGCTTAAGCCAAGAGGAGAAACAGCCGTGGATTCGAAGAGAGCGCTGGAGGTTTTTTCGGATTACATGTGACCCTGGTGTTATTTCAGCACGGGCCGTGTAGCCAAGCTCAGCAGCGAATTTTCCCTGGCCATCCGTTGGATCGCCTTTCCCCTGCATCCCGAGGTCCCGCCCGAGGGCATGCGCCTGGAAGAACTTTTCGCGGGCCAGGATTTCAACATCGAGGCCGCCATGGCTCATTTGGCCAAGGTGGCTGAAGAACTGGGCCTTGCCTTCGGGGTAAGGACCATGACCTATAATTCGCGTAAGGCCCAGGAATTGGGCAAATGGGCCGAAGAGCAGGGCCGCGGCGAAGAATTCCACCTGGCCGCTTTCCGCGCCTACTTTGCCCAAGGCCTGAATTTATATGATGAAGACGTGTTGCGGGAAGTCTCCCGGCAGGCGGACTTGCAGCCGGATAAGGCCTTGGCGGCCTTGAGGAGCGGAGCCTACGTCCAGGCCGTGGACGCCGACTGGAGCTATTCCCGCGAGCGGGGAATCCGGGCGGTTCCCACCTTCAGCCTGGAAGGCCGCAGCCTGGTGGGCGCGCAGCCTTACGAGAGCTTGGCCGGCCTGGCGCGCGGTCAAAACGCCGGCGCGGCGCTCACGATTTAGCCATTTATCAACCCATATTTTGCATTTGGTTGATTTTTCGATACAGGTTTCTGACGCTGACGCCTAATATCTTGGCGGCCTTGGTTTTGTTGCCATTGGTCCGTTGCAGCACTTGCTCTATGTAATTACGCTCCATCTCCACCAGGGATACGAGGTCGGGTTGAACCTGGTTATTGTTTCCAAAGGGAAGGTCTTCAATGGAAATGGCTGTTCCGGAAGACAGTATGATCGCCCGCTCTACGATATTGGCCAATTCCCTTACATTGCCCGGCCACCTATATTCCAGGAAAAGCTGTTTGGCTTCCGGCTTGATGGTTTTAAAGGTATTAAGGGTTTTACACTTTAACTCCAAAAAATGATCGACAAGTTCCGGAATATCCTCGGGCCGGTCGCGCAATGGCGGTATTTGCAGCCTGACCACGTTCAAGCGGTAAAACAAATCAGCCCTGAAATTACCTTTCTTGACTTCTTCCGATAAATTCCTGTTGGTGGCGGCAATTATTCTGGCGTCGGAATGGATCTCACGGCTGCCGCCTATGCGGCGGAAAGTCTTGGTTTCCATAACCCGCAATAGTTTGGCCTGGGCCAAAGGCGGCATCTCGCCGATCTCGTCGATAAAAAGGGTGCCTTTATCGGCCAATTCCATCAAACCGCGGCGTTTTTGATCCGCGCCGGTGTATGATCCGCGTTCATGGCCAAAAAGCTCGTTCTCAACCAGATTATCATGCAAGTTCGCACAGTTTATGGCGATAAACGAACCGCTGTTTCTATTGCTCAAGCTGTGAATATAACCGGCGACAATCTCTTTGCCGGTGCCGCTTTCGCCTTCGATTATCACGGGGCTGTCGGTGATGGCCACCTTCTTGACGTCATTTATTATCTTAACCATTTTCGGGCTGCGATACACCATCTTGATGCGGGTTTCTTTGTTGTGCAGCGTCTCTTTTAAAATGGTATTTTCAGTGCGCAGTTCGCTTTTCTCGCACGCCTTGGCCACCAGCATCTCAAGTTCCGGCAAGTGGCAAGGCTTTGTCAGATAATCATAGGCGCCGGCCTTCATGGCTTTCACCGCGGATTCTATGCTGCCGTAAGCGGTTATAATAATAATTTCCATGCAGCTGTCTTGCTCTTTTACCTTCTGCAAAAACGCTATGCCGGTCATCCCCGGCATGCGGACATCGACCAGCGCCGCATGGTAATTATTGCCGAGCAGTTTAATGGCGTCATCCGCGTTGGAGGTGGCGTCGACGAAATAGCCCAGCCTCTTGAGCCGCCTTTTATACAGCTCCCGTAGAGGCGTTTCGTCTTCCAGAATCAGTACCCGCTTTTCTCTCTGATCAATAGTCATCGTTATTCCTTAGGGAAGCGTAGTTCAAAGGTGGATCCAGCGCCTTTTTTACTTTTTACGTCTATACTCCCCCCCAATCGCTCCATGATACGGTAGGAAATCGATAACCCCAGTCCGGTTCCCTTGTCAGGTGACTTGGTGGTGAAAAATGGATCGAAAATTCGCTCCATATTCTTTTTATCAATGCCCATGCCAGTATCTTTGAATATCACTAAGATACAATTATTATGCTCCTTTGATGAAATAGTGATATCGCCGCCGTCTTCTATGGCGTCGAAGGCGTTGTTCAAGATATTGAGCATAACTTGTTGCGCGTGGGAATAGTCGATCTTGAGAAGTGGTATATCCTCCATCAGATCGAGCTTCACCTGATTTTTGTTTTCATAGGTTATATAGGCTGACAGGCTCAACACGGAATATATAATTTCATTGATATCCACATCTGAATAGGTCGGCGCATTGATTCTGGCGAAATCCAGTAGATTATTGGTTATGCTTTTGCACCTGTACGATTGGGTTTTAATCATGTTGATAATTTCTTTAAGTTCGTCCAGATGCGGTTTGATTACGTCTGTCTGCCAGGTGCTTAACAGATCTAAAAGCTCTTCCGAGTAACCCGCTATGGTGGCTAAAGGATTGTTAATCTCATGAGCCACTCCGGCGGCCAGCTCTCCCAAGGCCGACAGCTTGCTCGCGCGGAAAAGCTGCTTTTCAAGCTTCAGCCTTTCTCTTATATCGCGGACGATCAATTGAAAGGCGACATTTTCATTTTGAACGATAACCCTGGATAAATTTATCTCTACCGGTATGGGATCATGGTTTTTAGAGCTAAGTCTTATTTCAAGCGGCAGAACATCGCCGTCTTTTTCGGTGTTCAGTAAGTAATTTTGGAAAACATGAACATCCTCAGCGAAAATCAGGTCTTCGATGCCTATGGCCTGCAACTCCAACCAAGTTAAATTTATCAAGTTCAGAAATTTGGCATTTGCCGACAAAAATCGCCCTTGCGAGTCGGTAACCACGATACCGTCATTGGCATTCTGGAATAAGGTATTGTATTGAATCTCGGTCTTTTTACTTTGGGTGATGTCCTCAAAGAATACGATAATGCCAGATTGGGCATTTTCATCGTTTATGAGGGGCATTACTTTGTAATTAACCGAAATGAATCCCTTGTTTTTACAATTAATGTCAACGTTTTTGAAATATAGGACGTTTCCTTCCTGGGTGGCGTCGAAAATGCTTTTTATGTCGATATCCAGCCCCAAAGACGGCAGGAAGTTGATCGCCGAGCGTCCCAGAACATATTTAGCTTGGATGCCAAATATGTTTTCCATAAAGTTATTCCAAATTTTTATGGAAAAATTATTATCCAGCACCATTATGCCATTGCTGATGGATTGAATTATGTTCTCATTGTATCGCTTAAGCTTTTCGACCCTCATTAAGTTATTGGTTTTTTCTGTGGTGTCCTCCAATATGCAAAGAAGCCCTTCAATGCTGCCATCGTTCGTCCTGAGCGGCACGCCCCGCAGGGTGATGAATCGGTCTATGCCCGTAATATTGGTGCGATAATGAACATCGACCACTTCAAAACTTTCGCCGGAGAGACCTTTTTTCAGATAATAATCCAAACCAGAATCGAGAACCGAGCGGGAATTTAGCCAATCCATTCCCAAAATGCCAGCCAAGGGCGGATTGCCTGCAATTTGGCAATGGGCGGGGTTTGTGCTGGTTATTATGCCTTGGCGGTTCAGGGTAAAGATGGCAACCGGCGCGTTATAGATTATGTTATAGTTAAAATTTATTATATCTTTGTAGTTATCCTTGTAGGTGCTCTGACTGGATATATCTTGGATCACTTCCACCACGCCTATGATGTTTTGGCTCTCGTCTTTTACGGGAGATGCCACCAGATGATAATAAATCGTGCCGCCATCAGGCTGAATAGTCTCGCGCTCACAACTGGAGGGGCGTCCCGTACGCAGGACATCGATTGCGGCGCAGGTCTCGCAAGGGGTGTTGCTGCCCAGTAAATTGTAACAATGCTGCGGTTTTTTGTTTAGAAATGGCCAGCCTTTAACAAAAGGCTTATGCCATAGCATCTTTCTGTTCTGATCAACCATGAGGCACCCCAGGGCCATGCCGGGCAGCCCTTCCACGAAAATAGCTATGTCCTTGCGGTCTTGGCTAAAGGGTGAATACTGCGACGCGCTATTGGCCGGTGGCAAAGGCACCATAACCTTTTCTCCATGCATCAATGAATTCATGCCGTAATAATATAACTGCTGCCTTAACTATTTACAGCCGAGTAAATAATGTCTTGATAATATTTAATAGGTGGCATGAAAAGCAGCATACTCAAGCGCGCTTCAAACCGTAAGCAGCATAATTTATCCAAGCCAGGAAGGCATAAAGCACACTTGATATGCCTTGACCGCATGGGCGTCTATCGCACTGAAAAATTCCCGTGATAATTATAAAACTTCTTCAAACAAGTAATCTATTCAGTGCTCACTACCACGACAAAAGACTGCCCGGGCAAGCTTTGGGATGAAGATGCGGCGAATGTCAAAATCAGGCTTAATCCTGGCTGTAAAGCGTAAGCGCTATATTTAATTGACCCAAATAATATAGTAGCAAGCAACTACCATTGGCAATAGCTATTTATAAGCTGCGGAGTTTGCGGAGTCACATAACAAAAAGCGTCGAGTAATCACGTGGCTAGCTTAATAAGCAGAGCGCCCGCCGCCGGCAAGGAGGTAAGCTCTCACGCGAAGACCCGCCACCCCATCGCCTACCAAAGACCTACGGTTTTTCACCTCTTCGATTCTGATTTGCCTTTGCCTGGCTGCGCGCCTGGCTTTTCAGATGATCACAGGTAAAGCCTCGTTTCAGCGCCCTTAACGCTGCCTGCTTTTGACAAAAGACACCTCTTGACCTAATAAGTGCCTTGCAATTTCAGCCAGACTAATCTTTTCAGCATAATGGGATTTAAAACCGCTGGGTTAGACCTGCATAGCGGTCGTGTTTTTGCGCGCTTTCAATTCAATATAACTTTACAAATAACATGCCAGATTGATATTTCGTAGCAACATTAATAAAACATTGGCACAATCGCGATTGTTATTCTATTCACTTGCCTTAGTGTAAAGCCTTTTTGACAAATTGGCAGACTTTAATCACATATTGTGCACGGAAACCATGCCAAATTTGGCAAGGTGGCACAAATTTAAAGCTTATTCGAAGCGGCCTCAAACAGCGGCTAATTCTGAAACAGTGCGCAATAACAATAAGATATTAGCATTGAAGTAGGTTGGCAAGGGAATTGCTTAGTCTGCTGTCCGCAGCGTAATGCTTAAGACGCTATTAACTCTTCTTAGGGGAACGGAGGCCTACTTCATGAAAGGCAAGCTGCCATACACTAAATACGATTTAGATCATTATTTCGAAAAATATTCGGATGTATATAAAGAGGTGATAATAAAGGAAGATCTGCTTAGACTCGGAGTCTGTTTCACCGATGCCGCTCTGGAGGAATCTTCCAAGTTCGCCACTAAATCATATTATCTTTTCTCCTATGACGCCATGGACGTCGACGACATGAAGAAGAAGGAGTTCATCAAGGCTCCCGAATGCTTCAAGTTCAGCAGCGGTCCCTACGACCTCAAATCCACCAACAACAAGACCTGCCTGGAAAGCTCGGATAAAACCCCCTACAAGGTCGACTTCGTCGACGGCAAGCTCCAGCTCTTTTGGGAAAACAACTACCTGGCCGATGTGGAGCTACGCAGCAAGCCGCCCTATTACCGGCACACCCTGCCCGACGGCACGCCCTATTCTGACGTGGCCGCCTCGGTTTTCTGGGGATACCTGACCTTTTGCACCATCCTCCGGAGCTGCCAATACTGGGGCGCCAAGGAGGAATGCGTTTTCTGCGACATCAATAAAAACGCCCGCAAGCAAGCCAAAACCGGGCGCCCCTTTTTGATCCATAAAAAGATAGACGAAGTCGTCACCGTGCTGGACACCATTTTCAACAAGGAACGCGAGCCCATCAATCACAGCATCCTGTTCACCGGCGGCGCCATCTATCGGGAAGCCCAGCAATTGCAGGGCAAGGGCAACATCGAATTCTACGCGGAATATATCCGCGCGGTCAGGGAGAAGATAGGCAGCCGCTGGGCCATTCACCTGCAAACCACCGCGCTGACCAAGGAAGATTGCAAATACCTCAAGGACGCGGGCGTCAATTGCCATCACTCCAACATCGAGATATGGGACAAAGACAAGTTCAACATCTATTGCCCGGGCAAGGCCGCCAAGGTGGGGCGCGACGAATGGATAAAGAGGGTCTGCGACTCGGTGGACGTCTTCGGCGAGGGATGCGTGGTCCCCACCTTCGTTTCCGGCTGCGAACTGGCCAAGCCTTGGGGATTCGAAAAGTGGGAGGATGGCGTTAAATCCATGAAGGAAGCCTGGGAATACCTGATGTCCCACGGCGTCACTCCCCGCAGCTCCAGTTGGGTGATCGAGCCCAACTCCGCGCTGGGCCAATATGAACAGCCGCCCGTGCCGCTGGAGTACTACATCGAGGTGGACATCGCCTGGTACGAAACCTGGAAGAAATACAATCTGCCGCCCATCTACAACTTCACCCCCATGGGGCTGGGACGAAGCTTGAGCATCAACAGCGGTCATTTGGACATGGGCTCCTAGGAGGGGGGAGCCCCGTCCGCCAAGGCCCGGCCATTTTCCATAAACGGCAAACCGATTATCCAAGGAAAGTGTTCATGAAATACAAACTTGGAATAGACGTGGGAGGGACCTTCACCGACTTTCTCTTGGTGGAGGAAAACGGCGAAAGCCACATCTTCAAGACGCCCACCACCCCCAAGGACCCTTCGGTGGGAGTGCAGGCTGGGCTGGCCGAGATAGCCGAGTTCACCACTCTCGATCTGAACCAGTTCCTGGGAAGCGTTGAGATCATCGTGCACGGCACCACCATAACCACCAACGCCGCCCTGACCAGAAACGGAGCCAAGACCGCTTTCATCACCACCAAGGGGTTCCGCGATCTCCTGAACATGCGCCGCGGCCTGCGCGACCGCCAGTACGATTCGCGCTACTCCCCTCCGGAGGCGTTCATACGGCGCCGCAATATTCACACCGTGGAAGAACGCATCGACTCCCAGGGCAAGGTGCTGATTCCCCTGAACGAGGATGAGATGCTCGCGGTGATCGACAAGATGAAGGGCAACGGCGTGGAGGCCATCGCCGTCAGCACCCTCTTCTCCTTCCTCAACCCGGTCAACGAGCGCCGCATAGGGGAGATGCTGCGCGAGGCCTTCCCGGACATTTATATCTCCCTGTCCAGCGAGATTCTTCCCCAGGTGCGGGTCTATGAGCGCAACAGCACCGTGGCCCTGAATTCATACGTGGGCCCCATTCTTTCCAGCTACCTGCGAAAATCCGAGGGAAGCCTGCAAAAATCCGGGTTCAAGGGGAACCTGCTCATCATGCAGTCCAACGGCGGCGTGATGTCCCCGGAGATGAGCAGCCGTTTCGCGGTGAACACGCTTCTGTCCGGGCCGGCCGGCGGGCCGGTCAACGGCCAGTTCATCGGCGGCATCCACGGCCTGCACAACATCATAACCGTGGACATGGGCGGCACCAGCTTTGACGTCTGTCTTATCAACGAAGGCCAGCCGGCGGTGACCACCGAGGGAGAGATCGGCGGTTACCGCGTGGCCCTGCCCACCCTCTACATAGAAACCATCGGGGCCGGCGGCGGCAGCATCGCCTCGGTGGACGCCGAGGGCATGCTCCAGGTGGGGCCCCAAAGCGCCGGAGCCGATCCCGGGCCGGTCTGTTACGGCAAGGGCGGCGAAGAGCCCACCGTGACCGACGCCGACCTGATCCTGGGTTACCTGGACCCGGAATATTTCCACGGCGGGGCGCTGAAACTCGATCTCTCGGCCGCCACCAAAGCCGTGGAGGAAAAGGTGGCCAAGCCTTTGGGGCTCACCATCAACGAGGCGGCCGCCGGCATCTACAAAATGATCAACCTCAACATGGCCCTCGGCGTGAACCTGGTCTCGGTGGCCAAGGGACACAACCCCCGCAACTTCGCCATGGTGGTGGCCGGAGGGGCCGGCCCCATCCACGCGGCGGATATCGCCAGGGACCAGAACATCCCCCTGGTCATCGTTCCCCGCGGGTCTTCCGTGTTCTGCGCTTCCGGCATGCTGATGAGCGACCTGAAACACGACTACGTCAGAACCTACACCGCCGATCTGAACGCCATGGACCGGGAAAGGGCCGGCGAAATCTGCCGCGAGATGCTGGCGGAAGCCAACAGCACCCTTTTGCAGGAAGGGATACCCCAGGAGCGGATTCAGGCCCACTTCTCCGCCGACATCAGGTACGTGGGCCAGTTCAACGAGGTGAACGTGCCGCTGCCTATGTCCTCCAGCCAGGAAATCCGGGACGAGGACCTGAAATACCTCAAGGAGCTTTTCCACAACACCCATGACAAGCTCTACGGCTACGCCATGCCCGGCGCTTCCCTGGAGCTGATCAACATAAGGTTGCAGACCGTGGGCGAAACCGACAAGCCGACCCACAAACCCTCCAAGCACGCAGGCAAGGACGCTTCCAAGGCCCTCAAGACCCACCGGCAGGTCTTCTTCGAGGACAAGTTCCGCAGCACCCCCGTGTACGACGGCCTCAAGATGAAGCACGGCAACATGATCTTCGGTCCGGCCATCGTGGAGGAGCCCACCACCACCATCGTGGTCCCTCCGGATTTCAACCTGAGCTGCGATTCCTACGACAACTACATGCTCTACCAGCGCGAGCAGCGCCCGGACGAAATAATCGCGGAATTAAAAGAAAAAATGTGATCGAGGAGAATTTTCATGGGCGATAAAAAACTTGATCCCATACTCCGCTCGGTTCTCACCAACCGTTTCGAGTCCATCTGCAGCGAGATGGGGGAGACCATGTTGCGGACCTCCCGCTCCCCCATCTTCAGCGAGGCCAGGGACTTCGTCACCGGCATCTTCGACGCCAAAGGCAGGATGATCGCCCAGCGCCCCTATATCGCGGTGCTGGCCGGCGCCCTGCCCTATTGCCTGCAGGGCATCATGGAGCGCTACGGCGACGATCTGGTGGACGGCGACGTCATTCTCACCAACGACCCCTATCTGGGCAAGAACAACCATATGCCCGATTTCACCGTGGCCCGCCCCATCTTCGTGGGCGACGAGGTGGCTTTCTGGGCCCTGGCCAAGGGCCATCAGGCGGACACCGGCGCCGGCGGCTGCTGCGGTTACAACCCGGAAGCCACCAGCACCTGGGAGGAGGGCATCCGCATCCCGCCGGTCAAGCTCTACAAGGCCGGCCGCTTCAACCGCAGCGTGTGGGATCTGGTGCTGAAAAACGTGCGCATGGAATTCATGCTGGACGGCGACCTGAACTGCCTGGTGGGCGCCACCAAGGTGGGAGAGCGCAAGCTGCTGCAAGCCGTGTCCATGTACGATCTGGACACCATCAAGCAAGCCGTGGACGAACTGATCGAGGCCACGGAAAACCACATGCGGGAAGAGATCAGCAAGATTCCCGACGGCGCGTACACCGCGGAACGCTTCATGGATCATGACGGCTTCGACCGCGACCGCATGGTCAAGGTCAAAGTGACCATCCGGGTGCAGGGCGATCAAATCACCTTTGACTTCACCGGGTCCGATCCCCAGGTCAAGGGCTCCATCAACAGCACCGAGGCCAATACCTTCTCCTCGGTCTGCCTGGCCCTCTTCATGACGGTGAACCCGAACATCCGCAAAAACGCAGGCGCCTTGCGGCCCATAACCCTCATAGCCGAACCGGGCAGCGTGGTCAATTGCCTGGAGCCGGCCCCCTGCACGGCTTCCACCATCTGCACCACCGCCACCATCGTGGAGGCGGTGTGGCTGGCGCTTTCCCAGGCGGTTCCGGAACGCTCCCAAGCCGCCTGGGCCCGCTGGTCGGCCCCGGCGACCATGGGCTTCAACCCCCGCAACAACAGCCTCTTCGGCGACATCCATTTCATGTGCAAGGGCGGAGCCGGAGCCACCATGGGTTTCGACGGCTGGAATCATCTGGGCGTCATCTCCTGCGCCGGCGGCCTGCGCTCGCCCGACCCCGAGCTTCACGAGATGGTCTGCCCCTACACGGTGCTCCAGTACGAATACCTGGAGGACAGCGCCGGGCCCGGCAAATGGCGCGGCGGCATGGGCACGGCCTACCGCTGGCGGGTGGAGGCCGACGGGATACTTTCCGACAACTTCGGCGACGGCCTGCGGGACGAAACCGCGCCCTTCGGCATCATGGGGGGCAAGGGCCCCAAGCATAGCCAACTGCGCATAGTGCGGGCCGACGGCGCGGTGGAAGACCCCGACGTCCACAAGTTCGTGGTCCTGAACAAAGGCGACCTCTACGAAATCATGGAGGCGGGCGGCGGCGGCTATGGAAATCCCTTTGAGCGCTCGGTGAGCAAGGTATTGGACGACGTGCTCAACGGTTTGGTCACCATGCAGGCCGCCCAGGAACAATACGGAGTCGTGATCGACCCCCAAACCTTGATGGTCGACATGGAGGCCACTCTGCAATTGCGCGACGGCAAATAGGGCTATCGCCCCTGGGGAACCCGCCCCTGGCATGCCTCCGGGGACGGGTTCTCAGGGGAGCCGCCGCCATCGCCGAGCCGGGCGAGTTGCGGGGCCGTGGATTAGGAGATTTAAAATGATCATAGGCGACGCCTTGAGAAGGTGCGCGACGAACTATCCTCAAAAACTTGCCGTGAGCGACAAGTACGGCAAGTATTTTTCCGGAAACTCCAGCTACACCTACGAAGAACTCAACAAAGCAGTCAACCGCTTGGCCAACGGCCTTCTGGACCTGGGCTTGGCCCGGGGCGACAAGGTGGCGGTCCAAACCGGAACCGGTCTGGGGCATGTCTTGTCCTTGCTGGCCCTGACCAAGGCCGGCATGGCTATAGTACCCATCGACCGCACCTTCGTGCCGGAGGAGATACTCTATCAAGTCCAGGATAGCGGCGCTCGTGGGGTCATTGTGGACGCCGACCTATACCAGGACAAGTACGGCGACATCAGGCCAGAGATGACCCAGGTCCAGGCCTTCATAGGCATAGGCCAAGCGGATGACTGCGATCACCGGTTCGAAGATCTGCTGAGCCGGGGCTCGGACCAGGAGCCCGCGGTGGCCGTGCGGGAAGACGACGTGGCCACCCTGATCTACACCAGCGGAACCACGGGCCGTCCCAAGGGGGTGCCCCTCACCCACCGCAATTGGACCTTCAGCGCTTCCATCTGGGCGGCCGAGTTGGGCATCCATCCCTACACCAGGTGGCTGCTGCTGATGCCCATGCACACCTCGGGCGGCACCGGCTTGACCCTCACCTCCACGCTGAGGGGATGCTCCCTTTTCGTTTCTCCTCCCGTCCCGGAAAAGATTCTGGGCTTGATCCAGCGGGAGAAAATCAGCTTCACCCAGTTCAGCCCCACCCTGCTGGCCAACGTGATTCACCATCCCGCCGCCAAAGAGACCGATTTCTCCAGCATCGAGCATTGGTTCACCTCGGCCGCGCCCATTTCGGAAAGCCTGCTCAAGGAAGGGGCCGGCTTCCTGGGTGACAACTTCATCCAGCTTTACGGCACCACGGAGACGGCCCTTTTGGGCACGGTCCTGCGGCCCCAGGAGGTGGAGCTGGAGGGCCCCAAGGCCAAGCGCATGACCTCCATCGGGAGGGCCTGCCTGGGCTACCGCACCAAAGTGGTGGACGACGACGGCAACGAGGTGGGCCCCGGCCAGGAGGGCGAGCTGGCCATCGCCGGCGACGCCGTGGGCGGCGGCTACTGGAACAAGCCCGAGGCGGAGGATTTCCGCGACGGCTGGTGGTATTCGGGCGACGTGGTGCGCATCGACGAGGAAGGCTTCTACTACGTGGTGGACCGCAAGAAGGACATGGTGGTCACCGGCGGCATGAACGTCTATCCCCGCGAGGTGGAGGACGCCATCGCCGCCCATCCCGGCGTGCATCTGGTTTGCGTCATCGGCGTGCCCGACGAGAAATGGGGCGAGGCGGTGAAGGCGGTGGTGGTGCGCAAGGACGGCGTCCAGGTGGAGGAGGAAGACATTATCGCCTACTGCAAGAAGCACCTGGCCTCCTACAAGAAGCCCAAGAGCGTGGATTTCATCACGGCCTCCGAGATGCCGACCTCCGCCGGCGGCTACAAGATACTGCGGCGAATCCTGCGGGACCGCTACCGCGAGGCCTACGCCAGGGAAACCGGCGAAAGGGCCTGGGGAGCTGTCTGATTATTTCATGGCCGGCATAACGCGGAGCCCGAGCCCCCCAGCGCTTGCGGGGCCGACGGCCAAAACCCGCGGTCGGCTTTGCATCATGGGAGCTACGCAATGCACTTCGAGTTCAATGACGATCAAAAGGAATTCCGCAACCATTTATCCCGCTTCGTCGACGAGCGGGTGGCGCCCCAGGCCGAGGCCCTGGACGAAAGCGGCGATTTTCCCCGGCAGATAATGGAGGAACTGGGCGAGCTGGGCTACTTGGGCATCAAGTATCCCGAGGAGTACGGCGGCGCCGGCCTGGACGAACCCCATATTTATCACGCCATTTTCTGCGAGGAGCTGGCCCGCGGTTCCCTGGGGGTGGGCTCGGCGCTTGCCATGCACACCTCCACCGCCACCTTCGGCTTGTACAAGTGGGGCAGCGAGGAGCTCAAGCAGCGCTATCTGATCCCGGCCCTGCAAGGCAAAATGGTGGCCGCCTTCGGCCTCACCGAGCCCAACGCCGGCTCGGACGCCGCCTCCATCCGCACCAAGGCGGTGCGCGACGGCGACGACTACGTGATAAACGGCACCAAGATATTCATCTCCAACGGCACCCAGGCCAACTTCGTCACCATCGCGGCCCGCACCGCTCCGGGCAAGGGCTTCGACGGCATTTCCCTGCTGCTGGTGGATACCTCCACGCCGGGATTCTCCGTGGGTCGCCGGCTGGAGAAGTTTTCCAACCACTGCTCGGACACCGCCGAACTGGCCCTGGAGGACGTGCGGGTGCCGGCGGCCAACCTCTTGGGCGAGGAGAACATGGGCCTGATCAACCTGGCCCAGTCCCTCAACGACGACCGCATGATGACCGCGGCGCTCTCCCTGGGCCTTTCCAGGGCGGCCTTTGACGCCTCCCTGCGCTATTCCCAGGAAAGGGAGCAGTTCGGGCGGCCCATATGCAAATTCCAGGCGGTGCGTTTCCGCCTGGTGGACATGCTGACCAGGCTGGAGTCGGCCCGGCTCTACACCTATTACGCGGCCTCCTTGGCCGATCAGGGCAAGGACATCACCAAGGAAGCGGCCATGGCCAAACTGATGGCCTCGGAAGCGGCCAACTACATCTGCCGCATGGCCACCCAGGTACATGGCGGCTACGGCTTGATGATGGAATTTCCGGTGCAGCGCTTCCTGCGGGATTCCTTTTTCCCGCTGGTCGCCGGCGGCACCACCGACATCATGAAGGTGATCATTTCCAAATCGCTCGGAATTTGAGCAAGGCGCGGCGCGGCTGATCGCCGGAGCCGCCTTTGAAAAAGGGTGGGGAAAGAGGAGTAAGGCTGGACGCGGGCCAGCGGCCGCGCCCGGCGCGGCAAGATCGGGCGCACATGAGGCGGGACATCAACGTCCCGGCGAATCAATAACCGGAAAGGGGAGTCGCATGAAAATCTGGTCTCAGTTGCCCATAAGCATGCCCAGGGAAGTTTATGGCGGATACTACGACTTGTTGATGCGGGCCTATGATCTTTTCAAGAGAAGCGACACCCAGGTGGTTATCAAGGACGTGCCCGCGGGCATTCGCGATCCCCAGTTGATTTGCTGCTACGGCTTCCGGGGAATCAACGAGATCGAGATAGTGAAATGCATGCTGCAAGCCGAGCAGCAGGGATTCGACGCCATCGCCGGCGCCTGCTATTTCGATTCCGGGGTCAAGATTGCCTCCAGCCTGCTTTCCATCCCCGTGACGGCCCCGGCCGAGGCCTCCATGCATTTGGCCGGCATGATGGGGAACAAGTTCGCCGTGGTCACCTCGGAGCCGGGGTTCGTGGAGGAGATGACCCACCACATACCCGCCCTGGGTTTCGGCTCCGCCGCCATAGATAGAGACCCGGTGAGGCCCCTGACCCTGCCCTTCGATCTTTTCATCGAGGCCTTGATGAAGGGGAATTACTCCCCGGTGATAGATTCATTTTTAGCCGTAGCCCGCGGCTGCTTACGGGACGGCGCGGACGTAATCATCGCGGGCTGCGGTCTAATGTCTCCCATGTTCAGCACCACCGGACTGGCGGAGGTGGACGGAGCGCCGGTTATCGATCCCATGGTGGCCTCTCTGAAGATGGCCGAGCTCATGACTGAATACCAGAGCAAGGGCGCCGCGGTGAAGACCAAAATCGGCCTCTACAACGCGCCCGGCGCGGAGTTGTTGGCCAAGGGACGTGAAGAATTGCTGGGCTGAAACAGCCCAGTTGCCTGCGTTTTGCGCCAAGGGGCGAGACCATGCCACCCTCGAGTCATGGCCTTTCCTGAAAGGTGAAATGATTGCGCGATCAGAAGCCTCTCAGCGGAAGGCCATGACTCAAACCCGTAAGCGTCCCCTTGGCGCATTTTGCCCCGCATTAACGACCCGCATGGACCAATATACTAACCATCTCCCGCTGGCGCTTATTATGCTTTGGCCGGCTGCCCCGGCAGGCGGCGGCAATTCTCCGATAGCCAAAAGATCTTGCGGTCAGTCCATTTTTTCGGCCATGGCTGCCCTGTATTACCCCTAATGCTTAAAATTAAATAAAGGCATTGACGCCCTTGAATGCGCAAGCGCCAATCGTTAACTGCCTGACATAATGGCAGCGTGTCACACCATTCAGCAGCTGGAATCTCCCCGCACGCGGACCCGCGCCCCCAATTAATCAACATATCAACGAGTTGTTTGCGCCATCCGTCTTTAGGCATTATGGCACGTTTATTGAAAGATATTTTGCTCGCATCAGTGTTCACATCTTGTGGGAAATCTTCATAGAGATCACCCGGCGATTCGAAAACATTTGCCAGGCTTCCTTAGCTTGGCATGCTCGATGATGCCCAGGATTTATTGGCGTTATCGCGTTAGAGCATAATTTAATCAAACTGAGATTATTAATTATTAATCAGGCAATCGCGTACGACTATCTTTAAGCCAAATGCATAATAAATTGTCGTTTATTGATTTTTATTTGAATTGATTCTGTAATTATCCGGCTCGAATTGATCCAGGCGATGGATTGTGCGGCGGGCGGAATTATGAGATGCGGCAACCAGCTGACGCGCTGGCGTGAGCAAAGACTTGTTTTGCGAGCGCCGCCGAGCGCCACTTGGCCTCTGCGCACTCCAGCGCGCGGGCCGCATCGTCATGGCCGGCCGCCATTGCTTTTGATGCCACCACCCTTGGCAACGCGAACCGGTTTGCCCGTGGGCCGGCCATGGGAATCCGGCCAAACGCGCGGACGCCGGCTTGAATTAAAGGCCGGCCCGGCGCGAGCCAGCTTCGTAGCCCATGCAAAACCGCAACGGCCCACCGAAGCCACAGCCTCCGGATCACGCAATCCCAGGAATCAGCAACCCAGCAACAATTCCACGCTTTTAAACGAGCGCTTCTTCTCATTAAGCGCACGCGCCCCGATTCCGGGTCCCCGCGCGTTCCTGACCAAGAAAACCGGAGATACAAAGGCCCCGCCGCAAGCCAAGCGCCGGTCAAGAATCACGTCTCCCGCTTTAAACCAGCCGCGCGCCGCAAACGGCAATTTAAAAACGCAAACAAGGGTCCCCGGCGCGAGTAATACGCCAAGGGCGGCCACAGCCTTTTGATCGTAGCCAAACCATGCAAGGAGGTAAGAATGCTGTTCAGGAAATTGTTGCCTTTTGACTACCTGGAGGCGGAAAGCCTGTCAGACGCGGTCGAAATCTTGGGAGGACGCAAACAGAAAGCCGCGATCATGGCCGGCGGCATAAGCTTGATCGACCAGATGAAGCGCCGCATGCAACAGCCTCAGGCCGTGGTCAGCCTGCAACGCATCAAGAGCCTGCGGTTCGTGAAGGAGACAAAGGGCTCCCTGAAGATCGGGGCCTTGGCCACCTTGCGCGACGCGGAAAAATCATCCCTGGTAAGCAGCAAGTTCCCCTCCCTTTGGGATGCCATCAAGCAGATCGGATCGGTTCAAGTCAAAACCATGGGCACCATGGTGGGCAACCTGGCGGCCTGCAACCCGGCCTCGGACGTGGCCACGGCGCTCATCGCGCTGGGCGCGGAGATCAAGGTGGTCGGTAAAAACGGCCAGCGCCAGTTCCCCCTGGAGAAATTCGCCGTGGGCGTGCGCAAAAACCAGCTCAAAAAGGACGAGATCGTGGCGGAGATCGTGGTGCCTTTTCAGGAGGAAGACGCCAGCGCCTGTTTTATGAACCTGGCCAGGACCAAGGAAGACATCGCCAAGGTGGTGGTTTCGGTGAAGGTGGTGCGAGATGGAGCGCAAATAAAAGACGCTCGCATCGTCTTGGGCGCGGTAGCGCCAATCATCGTCAGGGCGGCCGAAGCCGAAGCCATGCTCAAAGGCGAAAAACCCACCATGCAACTGGTGCGAGCCGCCGCCCGCGCCGCCGCGGACGCCAAGGAAGTGACTCCCATCACGGACATCCGCTCCACCGCGGAATACCGCAAGGAAATGGTTGAGGTGTTGACCAGGCGGGCCCTCGTCAGCGCTTTGGGCGCCGACCTCAATTAGAAGCTGGAGAGTATAGCCAATGAAAAAGATGACGGCTGTTTTCAAGGTAAACGGTGATGCCTACGAGGTCATGGTGGATACCCACGCCTTGCTGGTGGAAGTCCTGCGGGACGAATTGGGCTACGGATTCAAGGGCGTCCATGAAAGCTGCGGATCAGGCGATTGCGGAGCCTGCACCGTTCTGGTGGATGGCGAGCCCGTGCTTTCCTGCGTGGCCCTGGCCGTATCGGCGCGGGACAAGGAGATAACCACCATCGAGGGCCTGGCCAAGGGAAACCAACTGGACCCGCTGCAAAAATCCTTTGTCGAGCATGGCGCCTTGCAATGCGGCTACTGCACGCCGGGCATGATCCTGAGCGCCAAGGGCCTGCTGCAGGAGAACCCAAGCCCCTCCGAGGGCGAAATCAGGGAGGCCCTGGCGGGCAACCTTTGCAGGTGCACCGGTTACAACAAGATAATTCAGGCCGTCCTCGCAGCCGCCAAAGGGGGTGAGTAACATGCAGATGGATATGCGAGTAGTGGGAAAGAGGCTGCCTCTTAAGGAAAGCTATGAAAAGGTCACCGGCAAGGCCGAATACTGCACCACGGTTGCCCTGCCCGGCATGCTGGTGGGCAAAATCCTGCGCAGCCCTCACGCGCACGCCAGGATACTAAACCTGGACATTTCCAAGGCCGAGTCCATGCCCGGCGTTAAAGCCGTGCTCAGCGCCCGGGACGTTCAAAAAAGGATATACACGCTTAACGTCATGACCTATCAGCTCCCCGACGGCGAACCCCAGGACATGATCATGTTCGACGACGTGGTCCGTTACGTGGGTGATCCCGTGGCCGCGGTGGCCGCCATCAACGAGGAAATCGCCAGAAAGGCGCTGGAGGCCATCGAGGTTCAATACGAGGTGCTTCCCGCCATCTATAACATCGAGGACGCGGTGCGCGAGGGGGCTCCCGCGGTGCACGAACCGGTGCCGGGAAACGTGCTCATCCCCGCCACGCCGGTTTTCTGCTATGGGGAGGTTGAAAAGGGATTCGCCGAATCCGACGTGGTGGTGGAGGGCACCTACCAGACCAGCAAGCAGATCCAGGCCGGTCTGGAGAACGCCTGCAGCGTGGCGGATTTCCGCAGCGGACGCCTCACGGTGTGGAGCCAGACCCAGCTGCCCCACATGGCGCGGCGGATGATCGCCCATTTGTTCGACCTGCCGGAAACCAGGGTGCGCATCATCCAGCCCTATGCCGGCTGCGGGTTCGGGGCCGGCACCGATTTGTGCAACGAGCATTACGCCGCGGGCCTGGCCATAAAGGCGGGGGCTCCGGTCAAGGTGAAATATTACCGCAACGAAGATTTCTCCAACCGCATAACCCGGGAGCACATCGTCCGCGTCGACATGAAGGTGGGGCTCCAGAAGGACGGCACCCCCAAGGCGCTGCAAGCCAAGTACGTGGGCGACGCCGGAGCCTATGCCTGCAAAATCGGCTCCGGCTGCGGCGTGGCCCTGGCCTCCAACATCACCGAGTACGAGTTCGAAAACATGCACCAGGAAATCGAGGCCATCTACACCAACCACCTGAGCTGCGGGGCCATGCGCGGCTTCGGCGGCATGCAATCGAGCTTCGTCCGCGAGACCCTGATCGACGAGGCCTGCGAAAAGATCGGCATGGACCCCATCGAGTTCCGCAAGAAACACCATCGCGGGGTGGGCGGCTTGGGATGGTTCCCCATGACCGAGATCACCAGTTGCGGCCTGGACGAATGCCTGGAGATCGGGGCCAAAAAAATCGGCTGGAAGGACAAATGGCGCAAGGGGCAAAAGGACGGCCCCCTGAGAAGGGGCGTGGGCGTGGCGGCCATGGGCTGGCTGAGCGGGGCCCAACCCATGCTTTTGGAGCACACCAACGCCACCTTGAAATTCAACAACGACGGCGGTTGCTCCCTGATCGTCTCTCCCGGCAACCTGGGCCAGGGCATCATCGGCAGCCTCTCACAAATAGCGGCCGAGGCGCTGGGCATCGACTACGATGACGTGCACGTAGTGCTGGGCGACACCGACGTGACCGGATTCGACATCGGAACCCACGCGTCGCGGGGATGCTACTGCATCGGCCGGGCGGTCATGAAAGCCTGCGGCATGGCCCGGGAAAAATTCATGCAGAGGGCGGCGACCAAGCTGGAGGCCCCGGCCTATGCCCTCGAGATGCGGGACAAGAAAATCTATCTCAAGGACGATCCTTCCCGCAGCGTGGACTATCGGGAGATCGCCCACGATCTGATCTACAACTACGAGAGAAACTGCGAACAACTGGTCATCCACGCCACCCTGGAGCCCACGGAATTCGCTCCGCCCTGGCAGGCCGGCTTCGCCGAGGTGGAGGTGGACAGCGAAACCGGCGTGGTGACGCTGCTGAACTGGATAACGGTCCATGACATCGGCAGGGCCATCAATCCCACCGTGGTGGAAGGCCAACTGGAAGGCGGCACCGCCCAAGGCGTGGGCTTCGCGCTGTTCGAGGACCCCATAATCAGCCAGGAGAACGGCGCGATGCTCTCGGACGGCTTTGACAAATACAAGATAGCCACCGCTCTGGACATCCCCAGGCACGAGGCGATTCTGGTGGAGCTGGGAGACCCCAGCGGCCCCTATGGCGCCAAAAGCGTGGGCGAGGCGGGCCTCTTTCTGCAAGCCCCGGCCATCTCCAATGCCATTTACGACGCGGTGGGCATGCGCTTAAGGGAAGTGCCCATGACTCCCGAAAGGGTGCTGGCGGCCATTAAAAACCAAAAGCGATAAGCCAGCGGCCATGCCTGGCCGGGGTGGGGGCGCGGGCCGCCCCCGCTCCGGCTTCCCTTTTCCCCTCCGGCGGCCACGTTAAGCCCCGTTCCCCCGCCGAGGAAAAAGCAACGCCCGGCCATGTCGGCCGGGCGTCAAGGTGGAAGCGGCGCAGCGGCTCTTTACTGTTTCTTGCGGTGAGGCTCCAGTTTCTTGAGAATGGCCTCGGGCACCGGATAGTTGGCTTTCAAGGCCATGTCGGCATGCTCGATGGCCCTGGGCCAATCCTCCTTGAGGATATAGGCCGCGGCCAGATTGCTGTGGGCGTCAATCAAGGTGGGGTCCACGGTCAAGGCCTTGTTGAACTCGTCGATGGCCTGGTTATAGCGCCTGGTCTGGGCGTAAAGGGTTCCCAGGTTCAGGTGGGCCGAGGCGTAATTGGGGTTGATCTCCAGGGCCCTGACGTATTGCTTCTCGGCTTCCTTCACCTTGCCCTGGTAAAAAAGGGCCAGCCCCAGGTCGTTGTGGGCCTCGTCGTTGAAGGGATTGGCCGCGATGGTGGCGCGATATTGCCGCTCCGCCTCGGTGAAATTGCCTTCGTACAAGGCCAGGCCGCCCAGGCTGTAGTGGGCCTCGGCCAAATCGGGGTTGATCTGCAGCGCCTTCTGAAACAGCTGCCGCGCCTCCGGGACCTTGTTCTCGTCGCGGGCCAGCATGCCCAGGGAGACATAGGCCAGCGCGGTATTGGGCCGCTGGGTCAACACCGCCCGCCACAGGGCGCGGGCCTGGTCCCTCTGGCCCAAACCCGCCAGCATGTTGGCCTGAAAAAGCTTGGCCTGCCAAAGCTTGGCGTCCATCTGGGCCGCCTTGCCGAAAAGATCGGCCGCCTTCTTGGTGTCGCCCTCGGTCATGGCCAGGAAGCCCTCGGCAAAGGTGGAAACCGCCTTTTGGGCCAGCTTGCCGCTGGAACTTTCCGTGGTCATTTCCTGGAAAAAGGTTACGGCCTCTTCCTGGGGGTTGAGACCCCTGGCCTGGGAGAAGGAGCTTTGCGCCTTGGCGAAGTTGCCGGCCACCAGGGCCTCCATGCCGGCCATGGTCTGCTGGCGGGCCTGCAGGAATCTCTGCTCTGGATCGGTGGGCATTGCCGCCGGTGCGGCCCCCGCCGCCGGCGACGGCTCCTCCTGTATGCCGAACCGCATCAAGACGTTGTAACCGCCTTCGGTGGGCACCACCGCGCTGGGCCGGTTGGGCGCCAGGCCTTGCAGCGCCTGGCGAAACTCCGAGCGCAGGCGCTTTAGGGGAACCCGGCCCAGGCGGCCGCCGCGGGAAGCGGTGGGGGCCACCGAATACTGCTTGGCCAGGGCCTCGAAACTGCCGCCTTTGAGCAATTGGTTCCGCAGGTTTTGGGCCAGGGCTTTGTCTTTGACGGTGATCACGCCCAAATCCACTTCTTCCTGATCGTCCTGCGCCAAAACGCCATGGGGCATGGCCAGAAACAATACGACCAACGCCAAACCCGTCAACCAACTCAGCCCGTGCCGGCTCATGGTGGAGGTGCTCCTTGGGTTTCTCATCCAGCGCCGGCCCTGGGGCGGCGCCGCGGTGGATGGCTTGTTTAGTAAGGTTATCGCCGCAGAATAGTAAACCGGTCCGCGCACCGACTGTCAAGCCCCGGACAAATCCCATTGCCAGCGCCGGCAAAGGCTTGGCTGGCATTAACCCGCTGGGGAGGGCATGGTTTCCCTTTGCGCTGGCAAGGCAGCCCGCCGGCCAGGTAAAACTTGGCCTCAAGCCACTTTGCCTCCGCATAGCCAACTAAACGGCCGCCTGGGGTTTTCTCCGCCCGATCTCTTGTTTAACCTTGCGGCAATTGGTTGATTTTTATTCATGCCGCCCGACCAATCATGCCCCAATAATGTTAAAATAACTATTGGTATTTGGTGCAGGCTTATTATCCTGTGAATTCAAACATCAAGTGCAATTAATGTAGTTTTTAAAGGTTTCGTTTGGTGTCCGGTAGCCCAACCTTTTTCGGGGCCTGTTGTTCAGGGCGTCTACAAATTGCTCCAAGTGCTTCCCGCTGTAGCGCGCTATGTTGACTTTCTTGGGCATGTACTGGCGCAGCAGGCCAAAGGTGTTTTCAATGCAGCCTTTCTGCCAGGCGCAGCCGGGATCGGCAAAGTAAACTTTAAAACCTAGAAGCTTTTCCAACTCGGCGTGACAAGCATTCTCCTTGCCATGATCCAAAGTCAAAGTCTGGCAAAGATCATTTGGAAAGGAAGAAAAAGCATCCTCCGCTGCTCCCAGCATGGCATTGGCCGTGCGGTCAGGCCGCTTGCTGGCCAAAAACAAGCCGGTCTTGCGCTCCAAAAATCCCACCACCACCGCCTTGCCCCCGCCGCCCCGCATCACGTCGCCTTAACAATCGCCCACTCTGGACCTGGCCGCAACCGCCTTGGGGCGCTCTGAAATCGGCCTGTAAACCGCGAAACGCCCCCGCCCATCAGCCCCTCCATAGCGCTTTCTTTTTTTCTTTCCCGATCTTCTCATCTTTTCTTTAAGCGCTGGATCGCAATTGGCCAGGGCATAGATTGTCTGAGGGGAAATCCGCCTGTCATCATCGCCGGGATGCTCCAGCCGCAGCCTGCCCGCGATCTGCTCCGGGGACCAGCCAGCTTCAATACCCTTCCTGATCTTTTCCAAAAACCTTACTAGGATGTTTATAGGGCACCGCTTGTCTCCTGTGTCCGGCTGGTTGGTGTCGCTACTACCACCGAACACTAAAGCGATGCCCTTTTCAATCACTGCATGTTGCACTTCTCATTTGAACCTACATCCTAAAATATTTAACTAGTCTCACGGCGGCCTCAGCATCGGGGCTTGGCTGCGCCGGCAACCTGGACGCCAACTGGTCCCAACACGTTTTTGGGTTCTAATGCCCTGGAAATATGCTATGTTTGACCAGACAGACTTAATACAGTACTATTCATAAGCAATGCAAGCTAACCGATTGAAATACTGATTTTGTTTGCTGACGATCTTGCAAAAGGGGGAATAAAATTTAATAGAACCCATCAAATCTTTTGTCAGCTTCATGCCACATGGTCGCCATTTTGCCATGCTGCGTTGAGCACTGAACATCTTGTCATAATAAATCGTTAAGAAGCTCGAACGGAAAACCGGCATGACGATCAAATACTGGTTTAAAACCGCTCTTTATCGTTTTACTCCAGGAGGTTATGGCTACCCCCGCAAGCTCAGGCGTTATTGCGATCCAAATTTCGATTGGGAAAGGGATCGCCATCCCGTCCGCCATAAACACTTTGGAGACAAAGGCTGGGGCTCCCAGGTTGAAGGGCAACTGCAATACCGGGATTATCACAATTACCAGGAGTATCTGGAGCACCAGAAGCAAAAGCTCAACGAGATGTTGACTTGCGCGCGCTTCGACAACCGCACCATTGTCAAGTACCGCTTGAAATTCGTGCGCCGCTTCCGCCATCTGCTCGGCCTGCTGCCCCCCCACGCGCGCGTGCTGTGCCTGGGCGCTCGGCAGGGCACCGAAGTGGAGGTGCTGCGGGATATGGGGTTTCACCAGGCCCGGGGCATAGACGTAAATCCGGGACCTGAAAACCCTTTCGTGACCGAAGGCGATTTCATGCGGTTGTCCGAGCCGGATTCTTCCCTGGACATGATCTATTCCAATTGCCTGGACCACGCCTATGATCTCGAGGCGGCCCTGGCGGAGCACGCCCGCGTGCTCAAGCCAGGAGGCTACGCCCTCTACGACCTGCTCGGCGAAGGCGATGATAACCGCGGACCATTTGAAGCAGTGGCCTGGAATTCCTATGAGGAAGTATTATCATTGGCCTTGAAACATTTTGACCGGTTGGTATCCTGGGAACGGAAAAGCGATGTCTTGCAGCTAACCCTGGCCAAAGCCATCAATTAGGCGGGCGCCTCGGCTGCACTTACAAGCGTGACCCATAATTAGCCAATTTAACGCCAGACATGGCGCAAAGCCCTTTGGACGTGACAATATCCAATTTTCCTCAGCCAACCCCTATACTGGCGGACAAGCATTTGTTATTATTGGGTCTTAGGTTATAGTAATCCAAGCGGCCTCGCCCGGCGCCAGCTATCAGTAACCTGACTTCCAAGTCGCCAATGGTACGCCCCGGAGGCTTGTCAACCGGAGGAAACATGGCCGAAAGCGTTTTAGTGGATAGGTTCAAGCAAGGTTATCAAGCCGTGTTCGAACGTAACTGGCCCTTCTGGGTGGGAGGCGTGCTTCTCGCCTTTTTGGGGACTCTGGCCTTGGCCTGGGGAAGGCCCTGGGGCGTGGCCGGCGGCTTGCGGGTTTGGGGCGATTGGTTTTTTTATGCGATAGGTCTGTACGAGCAAGCTCCCGGCTTCAGCCTTTTCCTTTCCGAGCCGGCGGTGCTGACCTGGGGCCTCCTTTTCGGAGCCTTTGCCTCGGCCCTCCTTTCCCGCCAGTTCTCCATCCAAATGGCCCCCAATTGGGAGCTTTTGAAAGGCTTCGCGGGCGGCATCCTCATGGGGGTGGGCTCGGTGATGAGCGGCGGCTGCAACGTGGGCGGCTTCTACACCGCCTTGGCCGCCGGCTCGATTTCCGGCTTCGCCATGATGGTGGGCCTCTTGCTGGGCGCGCTCATCGGCCTCAAGTACCTGATGTGGGAGATGGAAAACGTAACCGTCAAGCCGCTGAAGGAAAAACCGGCCTCGTCCGGCGGCGTGGATTGGAAGAAAATCCAGCCCTGGCTGGGGGCCTTATGCTTTCTGGCGCTCATCCTGTGGGCCTATGGCTTGAGCTTCCAGGCCTATACCGAGGTGGGCGTGTTGCTGCTTTTGGGCGCGGCCATCGGCCTGGTCATCCAGCGGGTGCGCTTTTGCTTCGTGCGCGCCTTCCGCGATCCCTTCATGACCGGCGAGGCCGTGGCCACCAGGGCGGTGGCGCTTTCGGTGATGATCTCCTTCGTGGGCTTCATGATGATCAAATGGGCCGGCTTGCAGCCCGAGATGACCTATGTCTATCACCACTGGATCGGCGGGCTGGTTGGCGGCGCGGTGTTCGGGGTGGGCATGCTGCTTTCCGGCGGTTGCGGCTCCGGCTCCGTGTGGCGCGCCGGCGAGGGTCAGATAAAATTAATTATCGCGGTGATCATGTTTGCTCTGAGCAACAGCCTGTTCAAGCACTACATCTTCACCAATCAGGCGGCGCAAGCCTGGGGCCAGCCCTATTTCCTGCCCCACGCCATGGGCTATTTCTGGGCCATTATCCTGGTTTGCCTGGTGATGACCGTCTGGTGGGCCGTCATGGCCTGGAACGAGGAAACCGACAAGCTAACTATGGTATAGCCGCTTCGTACGGCAAGACCCCTAACCCAATAAAGGGAGAAGCAACATGGCGGAATGGACTCCTGATGAGGTGCTGGACGCCCGCGGCCTCAGCTGCCCCATGCCGGTTCTGAAAACCAAAAAGGCCTTGAAAAATCTCAAGCCCGGCCAGATTCTGGAAATCCAGGGCACGGACCCCGGCACGCGCAACGACCTGCCCGCCTTTGCCGAAAGATCCGGCGACGAGTTCCTGGGCGAAGAGCAGCGCGACGGCTACATGAGCTTTTTCGTGAAAAAGGGCTGATGCCCGCCAGGCGGGGATTAACGCTAAAAACCCGCCATAATGGTGTCGGAACCACCCGCCGGCGCGGATGCATGCGCCAGCGGGTGTTCTTATTTTCGCAAAGTGCTTGACAATAACCTCATACCTGGCGTAGACCAACCTTAGGACATACTCGGAGACGGTGCCCGCCAAGGGCTCAATAGGGAAGACGGTGCGAATCCGTCGCGGTCCCGCCGCTGTAACCGGGGACGAAAGCCGCTAAATAAGCCACTGATTGGAAGGCGCCAGGGCCAGCCGGCCCAGGAAAAAGCGCCAGAGCCATTCGGGAAGGCGCGGCCAGTAGGACGATCCGGGAGCCAGAAGACCTGCCGACTCCAGATACGGAATCCGCTTAAGCCCGGCCAGGACCGGCGACAACGGCCAGACGCGCTGCACAAGCGTTTTTGGCTAGGGGATTCTGTTTCGAGGGGCGATCAAGCAAGCTGGGTGCAGTCCCCCCGGTCTTTAAAGAGACCGGGGGGTTTTATTTTTTGAACGTTAAAAAAAGTCCACTGGGTTTTTTGAGTAAGCGAGAGGCTGTGAAAATGAAGAAAGTTGGTTGCCTTTGCCTGATGGCATGCTGTCTTGGCTGGCTTTGGGCCGGCCCCGCCGCCGCGCCGGCCCTGGCCGGCGACGATTACAAGCTCCCCGAGGTGAGCGTCACCGCCACCCGTAGCGAGCGCGAGCTGGATAAGCTGCCCCGCAACGTCACGGTGATCACCCGCCAGGAAATCGAAAGCCTGAGCCCGCTCACCGTCACCGACGTGCTCAAGACCGTGGCCGGCGTCACGGTGCGCGACTATTCGGGCACCGGCGCTTTGGCCAGCGTGGATCTGCGCGGCTTTGGCGAGACCGGCGCCCTGCACACCCTGGTGCTGGTGGACGGCCGCCGCATGAACCAAATAGACCTGTCCGGCGTCGACTTCACCACCATCCCCGTGGAGAACATCGAGCGCATCGAGATACTCAGAGGCCCGGCCAGCGTGCTCTACGGCGATTCGGCGGTGGGCGGCGTGATCAGCATCATAACCCGCGGCGGCAAGGGCAAGCCCACGGCCAATCTGCAGGCCCAATACGGCAGCCATGAGTTGTGGGGCCTGCGCGGTTATGCCCAGGGAGGCCTGGACAAGCTGGGCTGGTTCGTTTCGGCCCGCCAGGATTACACCGACGGCTACCGGCAGAACTCGGAAACCAGGCTGCGCAACTTCACCTTCAACACCCGCTATGACGGGGCCAACGGCTGGGGATTCCTGGTGGACGGCGGCCTCAACCAGACCCATTACTCCCTGCCCGGCGGCCTGGATCAGGCACAATACGACGCCGACCGCAAGCAAAGCCTCAGCCCCAACGACTGGGGCGAGAAAAAAGCCGGCGACATCCGCGGCCAACTGAGCAAGGACTGGGGCGCGGGCGGGAGGCTCACCGCCGATCTTTCCTTCCGCCGCCAGGACAATGAATCGGAACTGGGCGGCTATCACAACGCCAGGATCGAAAGCCAAATCAACACCTATGGCGTGCAACCCAAGTACGTGCTGGACCATTCCCTGGGAGGGCTCGCCAACCGCGTAACCTTGGGGGTGGATTATTACCACATCGCCATGGACAACGATCAGTTCCTGCTCTCCGGCCCCAAAAGCGAAAGCATCGAATACAAGGTGATGAGCCTGGGCCCCTATTTCCTGAACGAGCTCAATATAACCCCCGCGCTCCTGTTGTCCTTTGGCGCGCGTTATCAGCGCGCTGATTACGACATCGACTTGAAGCCGGTGGGGGCGGCCGATTCCTCCAAAAGCTACGACGACGACCAGACCGCCTGGAGCGTGGGGCTCACCTACACCTTCGCGCCCGGCTCCAAGGCCTATGCCCGGGCCTCGCGCACCTTCCGCTATCCCACGGTGGATGAGTACGTCACCTACGGCGCCTTCTGTCCGCTCGACCCGGAAAAAGGCCACAACTACGAGGTGGGCGGCGAATGGAGCTTCATGCCCGGCGGCCGGCTCTCCCTGGCCTTCTACATTTTGCAGATGGAAGACGAGATCGCCTACAACAACGACACCATGACCAACGAAAACCTGGACGACACCGAACACAAGGGCGTGGAGGCCTCCCTGGTGGTCCCCGTGCACAAGATTCTGAGCCTGTTCGGCA
The DNA here is from genome assembly GCA_001184205.1 of Desulfocarbo indianensis. Taxonomy (GTDB): domain Bacteria; phylum Desulfobacterota; class Desulfarculia; order Desulfarculales; family Desulfarculaceae; genus Desulfocarbo; species Desulfocarbo indianensis. The sequence goes on along the minus strand of LBMP01000007.1, from coordinate 102,821 downwards.
CGGCGAGCTATCAGGAGAACACCTTCACTGCCGGACCCAACGACGGCAAGGATATCCCCCTGGTGCCGGAATGGAAGGCCTCGGCCGGCGCGACCCTCAAGCTGGGCCAGGGCTTCACCGGCACGCTGCGCGCCAATTATCTGGGCGAAAGGCCTTTCGGCAACGACCGCAACAACGAGTTTGAAAAGATGGATTCCTTCATCACCGTGGATTTGAACCTGGACTACCGCTGGGACCGCTACAAGCTCTTCCTGAACGCCAACAATATCCTCGGTGAGAAATACGCCACCTGGGCCTATGCCAGCTCCTATGGCTATTCCTATTATCCCGAGCCCGAGCAGGTGATCTGGGGAGGCGTTGGCGTGAGCTTCTAGTTAGCTCAGCGCAGGGCCTCCGCCGCTGGAGGCCGAGGCGACGTGAGGACCGGAGGGTCGGATTGAAAACTAGTCACGTGAATCGACCGCCGGGTCCTGATGGTAAAGCGGGAGAGAAAGGGATCGGCGGGCTGGCTCCTGGCAGACGCTTCCGATCCTGCCTCCCCCAATAAAAAGGCTCCGCTCCTTTCCGAGGGAATTAGGGCGCCTCCGGAAAGGATAAACCAGGCGGCTCCGGGATCTGCCACAGCATCCCGGAGCCGCCAATCACTGATCAGCCCTGCTCTCCCTTGCCGGTGAGAAAGGTGGACAAGCTTATCCCCAGCATGGCCAGGCATTCCATGTCGAAGAAACCGCTGGCGTTGTCCTGCAAAAGCACCGAGCATTGCGCCGGAAACATGTCTTCGGCGTCGTTGAAAAGCAACAGCAGGGCGATCTTGGGCAGGGCCTGGAACTCCAGGGCCAGGTCATAGGAAAAGCTCTGCTCGGGCTCCCGGCCGCCCAAGGCCAGGCATTTGGCCTTCAGCTCCTCCAGCCGCCCGGAATAATCCGTGGCTATCTTGCGCTCCACCACGTTGTTGTAGCCGCCCCAATAGGGAGCGGCGTCGGCGAAATCCTTGTAAGACACCCAACCCTTGCCGCCGGCCGGCGGGCCGGGCTCGGCCAACAGGTAATTGCTGACGATAACGTTGACCATGTGGCCCAGGATATGAGCGCCCTCGCCGGTTATGCCCTGCTTGCTGACCGTGCATTTCAGATGAAAAAAAGGCACCGAGATGCCGTCTTGCTCGCGCGTCAGGCCCAGGGCCTCCAGGTCTATGTCATCCCACTTGGCGATTATTTGCTGCAGGTAATCCTTCTTGATCTCCGCGAATACCGGAGACAGTTCCTTTTCCGCCATTTCGCGCCTCCTCGCTCATGAAACTTTTTAACAGAGGGCGCGCTCCTTAAGCCGGGGCGCTGTCTCCATTAAGGAGCCTGAGGCCCGGCGAGACATCACCCTTTTGGGTGATAAGGCGGTTTTGGGGGCGCTGAATCGCGCTAACGGCTTTATCGGGACTGAATCAGGGCTGGCGCGGGGCCAACAGGGTCACCCTGGGCCGGCCGCGGCTGGGCTCGGCGTCCACCGCCACCTGCACGCCGTAGGCCTGGGCCAGAAGATGGGGGGTGAGCACCCGGGCGGGAACGCCCTGGGCCAAGGGACGGCCCTGGGAAAGCAGGAGCAGGCGCGTGCAGAACAGGGCCGCCAGATTCAGATCGTGGCTCACCAGGCAGACGCTCAGGCCCTTTTGCCGGCGGGCCCGCTCCAGCATGCCCATGACGCGCAATTGATGATCCAGGTCCAGGGCGCTGGTGGGCTCGTCCAGGAGCAGAATGCCCGGCTGGGCGGCCAGGGCGCGGGCCAGGGCCAGGCGCTGGCATTCGCCGCCGGAAAGCTCGCCGGCCCGCCTTTCCCGCAGTTCCCATATGCCGGTCTGCTCCAGGGCCTGTTGCGCGGCCGCCAGGTCGGCGTCGTTTTCGAAGACCCGCCCGCCCATCACCGCGAAACGTCCGGCCAGGGCGGTCTCCAGCACGCTGAATCCCGGCGCCAGTTCCGCCCCCTGGGGGACCATGCCCATGAGGCGGGCCAGTTCATCGCGCTTATAGGCGGCCAGCGGCTTTCCGTGCAGGAACACCCGGCCCTCCCCCGGCGGCAACAGGCCGCAGAGCACGCCCAAAAGCGTGGACTTGCCCGAGCCGTTGGGGCCGATGACCCCCAGCATGTCGCCGGGCCCCAGTTGCAAATCCACCCCCTCCAGCACCGGCTGGCCGGCGTAGGCGAAGCCGAGGCCCTCGGCCTTTAGCGCCGGTTCACTTTGGTTCTCGCCAAGGCCGTGCGCTACCACCATTGGCTGCCCCTCCTGGCCAGCAGCAACACGAAGAAGGGCGCGCCCAGGGCGGCGGTCACCACCCCCACCGGCAGGGTGGAGGGGCTTATCACGGTGCGCGCCGCCGTATCGGCCAGCACCAGGAAGCTGGCGCCCAACAGCGTGGAGGCCGGCAGCAGGAGGCGATGGTCATGGCCCAGGACGATGCGCACCAAATGGGGCACCATGAGCCCCAGGAAGCCGATCAGGCCGGAGAGGCTCACGGTGACGCCCACCACCAGGCTCACCACCAGGAAGAGGATCAGCTTCACCCGCTCCACGGCCATGCCCAGGGCGGCGGCCGCCATGCCGCCGGCGGAGAGCAGGTTCAAGTGACGGCCGAAAAAGAAAACCGTGACCGCGCCCGCCAGCACCACCGGCAAGAGCAGCCACACCTGCTCCAGGCGCGAGGAGGAGAGGTCGCCATACAGCCAGAAGAGAATGGCGTGCAGTTTCTGGTCGGTGGTGGTGGAGATGATGAACATGATGGCGGCGGTGAAAAAGGCGTTTATCATCACGCCGGTGAGGATCAGGGTGCTGGTCTCCATGCGGCCCCGGCGGCGGGCGATGGCCAGCACCAGGCTGATGGTGCCCAGGGCGCCGCCAAAGGCCATCAAGGCCAGGGGCATGAGCCCGCTGAGTCCCAGCAAGAAGGCGCTCACCGCCCCGGCCGCCGCGCCGCCGGAAACCCCCAGGATGAAAGGCTCGGCCAGGGGATTGCGCAAGACTCCCTGGAAAACCGCGCCGCTCATGCTCAGGCCGGCCCCCACCAGGGCCGCCAGCAGCAGCCGGGGCAGACGCAGATCGCCCAGGATCACCTGGGTGGCGTAGGGCACCTCGCCGCCGGTGAGCCAGGCCCAGACCTGGGCCGGGCCCACGCTGGCGGTGCCCAGCTTGAGCCCCAGGAGCAGGCTGGCCACCAAGAGACCCGCCAGCGCGGCGCAGGTCAGGCCCACCCTGGCCGGAGTGGCCCTCATGGCCTGTCGCCTTCCGGCGGCCCGCCGAAACGTTCAGGATGCACCGCCTTGGCCAGGGCGAGCAAGCCCTCGCCCAGGCGGGGGCCGGGCCGGTCGATGAGATCGGAGTTGACCGCCACCACCCGCCCGCCGGGCCGGTCTCCCACGCCGGGCAGGGTGCGCCAGTAACGCAGTTCGCCTTGTATATCCTGCCTACGCTCCATGGTGGATACGATCACCACCTGGGGCCTGGCCTGCACCACGAACTCCAGGCTCAGGCGGGGCCAGGGGCCCGGCGCCTGGGCCGCGACGTTGGCGGCATGGGCCATCAGCAACAGCTCGTGATTCAGGGTGCCCTGGGAAACGCTGGTCAGGGGATTGGTCCCGATCACCAGAAGGGTGGACCTCAGGGGCGCGCCTCGCAGGCGCTCTTCAACGGCGTCGAACTGCCGGCGCAGGCGCTGGGCCAAGCCGCGGCCGGCCCCGGCGGCCCCGCAAATCTCGCCCAGCCTGGCCAGGCTCTCCGGCACCTCGCGGACCTTCCTGGGCGCGGTGACATAGACCGGTATGCCGGCCCGTTCCAGCTTTTCCACCACCCAGGGCGGATTGCCCTCCTTGGTGGCCAGCACCAAATCCGGGGCCAACTCCACGATGCGCTCCAGGTTGGGCGCCGTGTAGGAGCCCACCCTTGGCAGCTTCTTGGCCGCTTCGGGATAATCGGCCCAGGTGGTGGCGCCCACCACCCGGCTTTCCAGGCCCAGAGCGTACAGGGTCTCGGTGAGCGAGGCGATGAGGCCGATGATGCGGCGCGGGTTTTCCGGGATATTGACCACCCGGCCCATTTCATCCGTGACCGGGCGGCCCGCCGCCGCGGCCCCGGCCGGCAGCGCCACGGCGATGAGCAAGGCCATGATCAACAAGCGCTTCATGAAACCGCCTTTTCCATAAAAAAAGCCCTGGCCCCTAAGGGCTCAGGGACTGCACCCAGCTCGCTTGATCCCCAAGCGGAAAGCCGCCCATAGCGCCGAAGCCCGCGGCGGCGGCTTTGGGAAACGGACAGGTCTTCTGGCTCCCGGATCGTCCGAAGGGCCGCGCCTTCCCGCCGGCCTCGCTTTCCCCGGCGGCGCTGGAGGCTTCTCGCGCCTTTCGCGCCAAGGGATTCTGCCGGCAGTGGCCTGCCTGCGGCCCTCGTCCTCGGTTACAGCGGCGGGACCGCGACGGCTTCGCACCGTCTTCCCTTGTCAAGCCCCCCAAAGGGAGCGCCCGCTTCCGGATATCAATAAATTAGCTATCACGCCGGGAAGGCGGTGTCAATGGAAGCGGCGGCATCCCGGCGGCGGAGATGATTTTTAGGATTGCGCGGCGGCTCGATCAATGGAAAGGTGTTATTAAAAAGCATGGCCAACGGATACTTGCACGTGACAACCATTTCACGTGTAAGCGGCCAAAACGCGGGCCCGCTCTGTTATGAGGTAAGGAAAATGCCCACTCCCGTGATCAAATCCCTTCGCATAGGCGAGTACGAGGTGCTCACCTATCTGGTGGCCTGCCCCCGCACCGGCCAGGCGGTCATCATCGACCCGGCCGGCGAGGCGAGGCGTCTGGCCCAATGGGCGCGGGATTACGAGATCAAGTACATCCTCAACACCCACGGCCACCCGGATCACACCCTGGCCAACGCGGAGCTGAAAGAACTCATCCAAGCGCCGGTGGCCATGCACCAGGATGACGACGACTTTTTCGCCTCGGAAGAGGGAAAGGCGGTCTCCACCCAGGAGCTGCATCTGCCGCCGCCGCCGCGGGCCGATGTGCGCCTGAGCCACGGCCAGGCATTGCAGGTGGGCGACCTGCGCCTGGAGGTGATCCACACGCCGGGGCACACGCCGGGATCGGTCTGTTTTCTGGTGGAGGGCAACCTGTTCACCGGCGACACCCTGTTCGTGGGCGCGGTGGGCCGCACCGATCTGGGCGGGGCTTCGCTGCAAACCCTGCTGGATTCCATCGAGCGGCGTCTTTTGCCCCTGCCGGACAAGACGATCATCCATCCCGGCCATGACTACGGCGACACCCCCGCCTCCACCCTGGGGCGGGAGCGGGAGGAAAATCCCTTTATCACCGACTTCATCCTGGACGCCTGAACCCGGCCCTCCCCCGCCCCGCCCAAGCCCGCTGGCGAATTTCTTGAAAATGCCTTCATGAATCATGGGCAGCCGTAGTATAGTTGCTTCGCGTTCAGGCGTTCTTTATCGCCCGCCCCGTCCATCTGACCCCGTCATCGCTGCACAAAATGCCTGCCCTGCAACTCCTTTGGGGGAGGTAGCCTCGTAGTGCTTTTAAAAAAGCATGGGACCCTTTTGCTTGGCGCTCTTCTGGGCCTGGCTTCGCAGCTGCTATGGCTGTGGGAACATGAGTGGGACGCCACCTGGCCCGCGCGGCTGGCGGCAGGGCCTTTGATCGGCGGCGCGGCGGGCTGGCTGGCGCTGGTTTTTTATAAAGACCGGATCTTGCGCCGCAAGGTCCTTACCGTTCTGCTCAATCTTTTCTTCTACGCGGCCGCGGCCAACAACGCCCTGGCCTTGTGGCCGGATCAAATCCAGCTCGGCGGCGGCTGGCATTTGGGCGGCAAGCCCTATGGATTTCCCGCCCTGTATTTCGCCGCCTCGCTCTGGCTGCAATATCTGGCCCTCACCTTTGGCTGGGCCTTCCGGCAGCATCTGCACGCCATGCTGGCCTGGGAAAAGTGCCTCGATCTGGCCAGATGGCTTTGCCTGCGTCTGGGCTCCCGCCTGCCGGCCTGGCTCAAGGAGGCGCTGCAAGACATCGCTCTTTTCTGGATATTGCCCAGGGCGGCGCTGTTGGTCATCACCAAGCTGGCCGCGGATTTTTTCCTGGCCCGTATGAAGCTGGAGCCGGGAATCCCCCGCCTGGCCGACCCCGTGTGGGGCTTTCTCATGCGCTTCGACGCCTGGTACTACAATGACATCGCCCGCACGCTCTACGCGGACAAGGCTGACAAATTCGCCTTTTTCCCTTTGTATCCCCTTTTGAGCAAGGGGCTGAGCCTCTTTACCGGCTGGCCGGTCTATGTATCGGGCATCGTGATCGCCAATGCGGCGGTGATGGCCGCCCTGCTTTTCCTGTATAAAACCTATCGCCAAGACCTGGGCAGGCAGCCGCTGACCGTGGCGGTGATCCTTTTGGCGGTGTGGCCTTCCAGCATATTCTTTTCCAGCTTTTACACGGAGTCGCTCTATCTGCTGCTGGCGGTGGTTTCCTTCTATTTTTTCCGGCGCGGCGGCCTGGCCGCCAGCGGCTTCTGCGGCGCTCTGCTCAGCGCCACCAGGCCCACCGGCCTAGCGCTGCTGCCGGCCTTCTTCCTGGGCGCCCTGCTGCGGCGGCGGCGTTTTTCCTGGCGCCTGCTCTGGCTGCTGGTGATGCTGGCCGGGGTGGGCGGCTACAGCCTTTATTGCTATTTGCACACCGGCGACCCCCTGTTCTTCAGCGCCGTCCAAAAAACCTGGGGGAGGTCCTTCGCCCTGCCTTGGTCGGTCTTTTACGATCACTTCATCTCCATGGTGAACAACAACCTTCTGGCCAATGAAGTGGATTTCGCCTTCATGCTGGACATGCTCTGCGGCATCCTGGCCCTGGCCCTGGCGCCTTTGATTTGGCGGCGGTTGGGCGCGGCCGAGGCGCTGTTCGTGCTGGGCACCCTCGCTTTGACCTTTGCCAGCGGCTCCACCCGCTCCCTCACCCGCTTCACCCTGACCCTGTTCCCCCTTTTCCTGGTCCTGGGCCAGATGCTGGCCCACCGCTGGAGGGCAATGCTGCTCCTGGTCATGCTGTTGATGACCATCTCGGTGTTTACTTCGGTGGAGTTCGCGGCCTGGATGTGGACCTGGTAGGGCTACGGCGGCAATGAAAAAGAGCCGGCGCGAAGCCGGCTCTCAGGCTGCAGATAAAGCCCCATCTGCGTCGTTGCTGCGAAAAAGGCTGAAACTCACGTAGGTCCAACTACGCTTCGTTCCAGCTTTTTCCTCGCGCCTAGCATCTGGGGCTTTCTGAGCAGCCTGGTCAGCTCGGCTTTGTCATCAAGCTTAGAGCCGGCTTCGCGCCGGCTCTTGATGCGTCCTTAAAGGCTACGCCTGGGTTAGCCCGCCGCGCGCTGGGGCTCCCGCTTCAAGAAGCTTAAGATGAAGCTCACGTCGGGCATGTTGTAGGACAAGCCCAGTTCCTCGGGCGCGAACCCCATGCTTAAGCCCAGGATCTGGGGATACAGCATGCTGCCGCCCACGAACTCGGCCATGTCGGCCTGATTGCTCACCTCGGAGGCCCATTCCACCTGCATCTGGGAATAGGGGCAGGAGATGCAGAGTATGTCCGCCCCCCCCCGCCGGGCCTGGCGCAGGAGCTTGCCCGCCATGTCCAGGGAAAGCTTTTCGTTCCAGCCCCGCACCGGGCTTCCGCAGCAGCTGAGCTTGCCGTCCCAATCCACGGTGTCCGCGCCGGTGACCCGCAGCAGCTCGTCAATCAAAGACGGCGCGGCCGGGTCGTCGAACTTGGTCATCTTGCTGGGGCGGATGGCGTGGCAGCCGTACATGGGCGCCACCTTCAGGCCCTCGTAGGGCCGGCGCACCTTGGCGGCCAGGGCCTCCAGCCCCACGTCGGCGTGCAGCACGGTGAGCAGGTGCTTCACCGCGTGCTTGCCCGTGTAGCTCAGGCCCTCCTTGGCCAAGCCGGCGTCCACCTTTTCCTTCAGGGCCGGGAATTCCCTCAGCAGGTGGCGCACCCGCATGAAGGAGCCGAAGCAGCATTTGCAGGGGGTCAGGATATCCAGGCCCTGGGCCTCGGCTATGGCCATGTTGCGGGCGTTGGCCAGGAGATATGAATCAAAATAAAGATGCCGCATGGGATAGCCGCAGCAATTGAATTCCGGCTCCACCAGCTTCACGTCCAGCTCGGCCAGCACCCGCCGGGCGGCCATCTCATAGTGGGGCACGAAATAGGGTATCTTACAGCCTAGGAACAGGGCGTATTGCATGTGCGATCCTTTCTGGCGAATCCCGAGTGGCTGGCCAGGTTGCGCAGCTCTCCGAGAACCTCGGTCACCAGCACTCCCTGCGGACAGGCCTCCTGGCAGCGGTAGCAGGTGAGGCAATTCCACACCATGCCCGCGCCCATGGCCTCCTCGCGCAGCCCCACGGCCAAGGCGTGCATTATCTGATGGGGCAATAAATCCAGCACTTCCTTGGGCTTGGCGTAGTTCATCACCACCGGGCAGGCGTTGGTGCAGGTCATGCAGGTAAAGCAGTTCTGGAAGCTTTTCGCCTCGGAACTCAGGCCGGCGCCGATCTGGGCCTGGGGCTGCAAGGACACCTGCGTCTGGCGGCGCGAAGGCTCGGCCGCGGCGTGGGCCCCATCGCGTACGTCGCTATAAGTCTCGCCCAGGCCCTTGGCCGCCAGGTCGTCCTTCATGGCGAACCACAAGTCCTGCAAGTCGATGCCCGCCGGGCAGAGCTTGGTGCAGCGGTAGCAGGAGGTGCAGAGATAGGCCCCCTCCCGCATGGCGCGCAGCATGCCTTCGTCCCGGACCCCGCCGCTCAGGCAGGCCAGCGCCTTCAATTTCTCCGAGGGCAGCAAGGTGAGGTTGGGCACCTCATGCAGGGCCACCGCCACCGAGCAATGCAGGGAGCAGGTGGCGCAATGCATGCAGGCGTCCAGCTCCAGGGCGCGCATAAAGGCCCGGGCGGCCGGATGCATGGCCCGGCGGTCGCTCACCGCGCCGGCCATAAGCATGAGCGGCGTGGTGAAAAGGTGCAGGAATTTGCTGAAGGGCAACATCGCCAACCCGGCGAAGGTGGCCAGGAAATGGATGTACCAGAGCCAATCCACCGCGCCGGCGTCCACCAGCTTCACCGCGGCCGGGGCCATCAGCTTGCCCAGGCCGTAGGACAAAAAAGCGCTCTTGGTGTTGGAATGGCATTCCAGACAGCTCATGGCGTCCAGCTCGCGCCCCTTTTCCAACACCTCCGGGCCGCCCAATTCGCGGTCCGCCGGGAACACCACGCCGTATTCCCGGGCCCACAGGGTGCGCAGGGCCAGCAGGTCTTCCGGTTCCTGGGAGGGCGCGTAATCCTGGATCATGCGGTCGTAGTCTTGGTAGGATATTATCTTGAGCCCCTCGAAGCCGAATCCCGAGAGAATGATGAGCGCGGTGAGCCCCACGGCCACGTGATCTAAAGGCCTGGCCGTGAGCCTGCGCAGGGGAATCTTGAAGCGCCGCCAGGCGGCGATGGCCGCGCCGGCCAGCACCAGCGCGCCGAAAAGGTTGCGCAGAAACTGATAGGGGTCCAGGGTGGGCTCATATCCCGGCAGCCAGTCCCGGGTGTAGTCGTCCAGGGCGTGCATCAGCACCAGGAGGATGAAGCCCCAAAAGATCGCCAGGTGGGCCAGCCAGGCCAAGGTGCTGTTTTTGCGCACCCTTAGCTGAAAAAGCCCATCCAGGATGAACACCTTTAGCAGGGTCAGGATATCGCGGCTGAAAATCGCCGCCAGCGATCCCTTGAGCACCGCGGTCAGACGGGCGCCGGGGCCGTATTGCCCTGATTCCGGACCGATATTCACGGTCAGCCAGCGCCAGAGCTTGTAGGCCAGACCCAGCCCGCAGATTACGAGGGCGGTGTAGAGTGACACAGTGAAAAACATGCGGAGCGTCCCAAGCTGAGCGGCAGTGACGGCAAGGATGGCGCAAATGAAATACGCCAGAGTCTCGGCCCGTCTGCCTGTTTTTTTCGAAGGCTGCTGCCCCGGTTCAGCCGCCTGTGTCCCTTGTGCAGTCTAAAAATACCGCAGAAAGAACTATTCGCAAGCTAGCCATTGATAAATACGCAATTTCGCTGTATTAGCCAAAGCTTACGACCAGGTACTTTTCCCGGATCGGCCAGCCGCCTGTGCAATTTTCATAATTAAAGCGATTTTTTATTGCACAGGAAAAACAACAATTAATATAATAGGTGGCTATGCCGCCGTTGGTGAAAATCGGCCGACGGCCTCATGCCACCCGCCACCCCGGTGCGGGCGGCAAGCATCACGGCATCGAGTAAAAACTTCATGCCATCGGTCTGGGATGGCGACCCGCTAACGGTTCAGCCGATAGTGGCAGAGCTGGTTTGCGCCCCAAAGAATGCCGGGCTTCACCTCCCTTCCACTCCCAACACCCCCCCGCCCCCCGCGCGGGCTCATGACTTTTGGCTTTTCTTATTCGAAGAAAAAAAGGTCCCCACCCGGTATTTCTGCCTTCATGTTTTCTTCTTGGGGGGATGCCCTTTCTTTTGCAGTAAAAAAAGGGTTCCCCCCCGGAGCCTTTGCCCCTTCTTCTTTTTCTTGAATATAAAGTAACGGGCTCAACCAAAACAAAAGGCCCGCCCCCATCAATTGAGGACGGACCCTATCAAGTACGCAGTTCCCCCTCACTCCACCGCCAGATTAAACTCCCCGCCGTCCAAGGTCACTATCCTCGCGGCCCCGCTCTCGGCATGCTTGCAATACGCCTCCGCGCAACCCACGCGGCAGAAGGCACCCACCGCCTTCACCTGCCAGGCCGCCGCGTCGCCGCCGCTCAGGGCCATGTCCCGCTCTTCATAGGCGGGATCGCCGCCGGTCATGAGCCAGGCCTGCAAGCGCCCGTCCCCATCGTTGCGCCAGAGCAGATCGCCCCGGCCGTCGCCGTTCAGGTCGCCCAAGCCGGCCACCCGCCAGTTGGCCGCCTCGCCGCGCTGGTATTCCTGGAAGCTCAGCGCCTGGCTGCCATCCATGAGCCAGACCACCACCCGGCCGTCCGTGGCGTGCTGCCACACCAGGTCCGCCTTGCCGTCGGCGTTCAGGTCGTGCGCGCCGCGCAGGACCCATTCCAGGGAGCCGGTCACGCCGGGCCGGCCGCCCTCGGCCATACCATCGGCCAGGCTGGGCGGGCCGTTGAGGCTCGGCTTGCCATCCTCGCCCATGAGCCACAGCGTGACCTCGCCGCCGGCGTAGTCGCGCCAGACTAAATCAGTCCGGCCGTCGCCGTTCAAGTCGCCGCCATAGGATAGCGTCACGTTGCCCGTGATGTCCCCCGCCTGGTCGGCGGCTTGGAGGCCCATGCCGCCGGAGGCGCTGGCTGTGGCGGTCAGGTACCAAATGGCCGCCGCGCCGGTCTCCGGGTTCCACCACAAGAGGTCCCAGACGCCGTCATTGTTGAAGTCGCCGGTGTTCACCAGGAGCCATTGGCCGATGTCCAGGCCCTGGCCCGGCGAACCCACCGACCGCACCGCGCCGCTGTTCAGGTACCAGATGGAAAGCCCGCCCGTGTCCGGGTCCCACCACAAAAGGTCCATGACCCCGTCGCCGTTGAAATCGCTCGCCCGGCCGGGATTCTGCTCATAGCGCCAGGCCGGAAGCCATTGGGAGTAGTCCGACAGCCCGCCGGAGTTCTCGGTGCGGATGAAGTAGTAATAGACTTGGCCCGGCCGGGCGCTCTCGTCCGTGAAGCTCAAGCCCGCCACCCGGCCCACCTGTTCCTTGGGGCAGGTGGGGCAGGCGGCCCGGTAGATTCGGTAGAAATTGGAGCCCGCCACATGGGGCCAGGTGAGGGCCGGACCGTTCAGGGAGCCGGTGGGGCTGGGGCCGGAGCCCTGGGAAACCTGGGGCGCCGCCGGCGGGTCGGGCGTTGGCTCGGGCTCGGGCGGGATGGGCGCTGGTATGCCGGTTAGCGCGGTCAACACCACGTCGTTGCCGGTGCCGCCCGTGTAAGTGATTCTGTATCTTGTGCCGCCCGCGGTAATGATGGAGCCCTCGGCCAAGCCGGCGAAGGCGCCGGCCACCGCGTCCGCGCCGTCATTATCTATAATGGTGAAGGTGGCGCCCGCGGCGGGGGAAATGGTGGGAATCAGGTTCAGGTTGCCGCCCAGGGCGACGGTCCCGGTGGCCGCCACCTGGTCATAGCCCGTGCCGGCCGCCGTGCCGTTGATCTCCACGTTCAGGGCGCCCACCGCCAGGCTGAGTGGGCCCAGGAAGGTGATGACGCCGGGGCTGGAGCCGGGATTCAAGGCCGTGGTGATGGTGAGATTTCCGCCAGCGATGCTAACCGCGCCCGTGCCGGACAAGGTGGCGATGGTTTCACTATGGCCGCTTAAGTCAAAAGTTGCCCCCCCGGCCACGGTCACGGCTCCGCTATCCGCCAGCCGCTCGTTGCCGCCCAGGCGCAAGGTGCCGTCGTTGATGTTGGTGGTTCCGGTGTAGGTGTTGGCGCCGCTCAAGGTGAAAATGCCGGCACCGGTCTTGGTGAGCCCGCCGCTGCCGGAGATCGTCCCGGTATAGGTGGTGCTGGAATTGTTGCCGCCGGTGGTCAGAGTCCCGCTACCCAGCTGAACCTGGGTTCCCGCCGTTCCCGCAAGAGAGCCTATGGTATCGCTCTGGCTATTCAAGTCAAGCACGGGTGGCCCATACATATTTATCATGACGACGCTGCCGTTGTCGGGCAGATTGCCGCCCGATGAGAGACGCAAGGTCCCGCCGTTTATGGTGGTCTCCCCGGTGTAGGTGGCGGAGTCCATAATTATTACCTGGCCGTCATTAATGGTCAGGCCTCCCGCTCCGGTTAATCTATTAGCAAAGGCAACATTACCCCCCCCCGATGGTGAGTAGGTTGCCGTTGTTGTTCAACTCGCCAGCTATCAAGAGCGAATTGCCGGGGGGTCCAATCAATGAACTGGGGGCCGACAGGTTGATTCCAACGCTGAACCTGAGCCTCCAGGTGCCGACGACGCCGGAGCAATCAATGCCGGAAAGGCTCAAGGAAGCACTTCCGTTAATAATGAAGGACTGACTAATACCACTGGCCACGAACTTAATGCCACTGGGCGCGGCAACGTCAATAAACATATCGTCGACCGTTGTGCCGTCGAACACCACCGTGTCTCCGATCCCAGGAAAAAGCCCGACCGGGTCCCAGTTGCCCCCTATGGACCAATATTCATTATGGCTGCCGCGCCAGACGTGGTCGTCGGCCAGGGCGGGGCTGGCTAAGGCCAGCAGCGTTGCGGTCAATAATAGAAAGAAAAGGCATCTAAAGGGACGCGCGGGGATGCGGGGCAGGCGCATGGCGGTTCTCCATGTTGCGGGCCCGTCTCGCCGTAGTTGAGTGAATCACCCACGCTGCGCGTCGATCATGGCGGGGCGGACCTGGCGTTGGTGGCCAGAGTCGCGGGCCACGGGGGGCTCCGTCAGGCAGCGCAGCCCCAATCATTTGATATTTGAGCATGATCGCCTGTATAGGCAACTGCAAAAATATCTGGTTTGTCATAGGATGTTGAGGATATTAGCGGTCCCGCCACCAAAGAAGCCGAGCGTCGCAAAAGGTTGCCAAGCAAGGCCCGAACCAGGGGCAAACCCCGGGCTGAAACGGCCCGGACTCAAGCCGGCAGGCAGCCGCGACCACCCGACAAAGACTCTCATTAGCGCCCGCGCCTATTCGGCGGGCGGCAGGCCGTATTCCTTGATCTTGTTTTGCAAGGTCTTGCGGGTGACGCCCAGCATGTCGGCGGCGCGGGTGCGGTTGCCGCCGGTGGCTTGCAGGGTGCGCTCGATAAGGAGCTTTTCCGCCTCGCGCACCGTAAGCCCGGCGCGCAGGCAATAATCCTCCTGGTCCCGGCCCTGGCCGTGCAGGGCCAGGGGCAGGTCCGAGGGCTCCACCAGATGGCCCTGGGCCAGGATCACGGCCCGCTCCACCGCGTTTATCAGCTCGCGCACGTTGCCGGGCCAGGAATGGGCCAGGAGCAGGCGGCGGGCCTCCGGGCTGAAGCCCTTCAAATCCCGCCGGTTCTTCTTGTTGAACTCGCGCAGGAAATCCTCGGCCAAAAAGATGACGTCCTCGCCGCGCTGGCGCAGGGGCGGCATTTCCAGGTTCACCACGTTCAGGCGGTAATACAAATCCTCGCGGAACTCGCCCTCGCTCACCGCCTGGGCCAGGTCGCGGTTGGTGGCCGCCATCACCCTGACGTCCGCCCGAAAAGTCTTGTCCGAGCCCACCGGCGAGTATTCGCCCTCCTGCAACACCCGCAGGAGCTTGGCCTGGGTGCCGGGGGAAAGCTCGCCCACCTCGTCCAGGAAGATGCTGCCGCCGTCGGCGGCCCTGAAACGCCCCTCGCGCCGGGCGCTGGCCCCGGTGAAAGCGCCCTTCTCATGCCCGAACAGCTCGCTTTCCAAGAGATTCTCGGGCAGGGCCGCGCAATTGATCTTTATCAGGGGCCCCTGGGCGCGGCGCGAATTCTGGTGGATTATCTGCGCCACCACCTCCTTGCCGGTGCCGCTTTCGCCGGTTATGAGCACGGTGGCCTCGGCCGGGGCCACCAGGGCCAGGGTCTCCTTCAGGCGGCGCATGGGCGGGCTTTCGCCTTTCAAGGCAGAAAAATCAAAGCGCTCGCCCAGACGCTCGGCCTGTTCGCGCAGCTTGCGGGCCAGGCGCGCCGCCTCCAACTGGCGCTCCACCTTTATGAGCACCTCGGCCATGTCCAGGGGCTTGGGCAGATAATCCGCCGCGCCCGCGTTCAAGGCCGCCACCGCGCTTTCGATGCTGCCGAAGGCGGTCATCATGATGACCGGCACGTCGGGCATCATGGCCTTCAAGCGGGGCAAAAGGGCCATGCCGTCCAAGCGGGGCATGACCACGTCCAGGAGAACCAGATCCACCGGCTGGGCACCGGCGACCTGCATGGCGGCCTCGCCGTCGGCGGCCTCCACCACCTGGTAGGCCGCGTCCTCCAGATGGGCGCGCAACATCAGGCGGTGGGCCTTTTCGTCGTCCACCACCAGCACCGTGGGCTGCGAATTCATGGTCGGCCTCCGCCGCCGGGCAGGGTCATGACAAAGAGCGCGCCGCCTTCCGGCGAGCCGCCCGCCTTCAAGTCGCCGCCGTGGGCGCGCATGATGCGCCGGGCAATGGCCAAACCCAGGCCGGTGCCCCTCTCCCGGGTGCTGAAAAAGGGATCGAAGACCTGTTCCGGATCGCCTGCCGGCAGGCCGGGGCCGTCGTCCCCGATCTCCACCTCCACCCCATCGCCCAGCGTCCGGGCGCTGATGAAGAGGTGGCCGCGCCCGTTGAGCGCCTCCAGGGCGTTAAGCATGAGATTGACCAGCACCTGGCGTATCTGATCCGGGTCGGCCGATACCTGGGCCAGCCCCGGCTCCACGGAAAGCTTGAGTTCCACGCCGGAGGCCCGGGGGTCGTCGGACATGAGGTTCATGACCCCGCGCAAGGATTCCTCCAAGTCCAGGGGAACCCGACGCGGCTCGCGGGGGCGGGTATAATCCAGGAGCCCGGAGACCACCCTTTCCAGACGATCCACTTCTTCCACCGCGGCGGCGGCGTATTCAGCCTTTTTGGAGCCCGGTTCCTCGCCCTTGGCCAGGTATTGCACCAGCCCGCGCACCGCCGAGAGCGGATTGCGCACCTCGTGCGCCACCGAACCGGCCAGGCGGCCCAGGGCGGCCAGGTGTTCCGTCTCGGCCACCTCCCGGCGCAGGCGGTTTATCTCATTATCGCGGCGGCGGCCCGCCGCCCAAAGGCCCCCAGCCGCCAGGCCGGCCGCCAGGAAAATCAGCGCCGCCAGGAGCAGGGCCTCGTGCAGGGCCTGGGCGCGCGCCTGGCTGAAGGCCTGGGTGGAAAGCCGCACCAGGGCGTAGCCCCTGAAAGCGGGGCTTTCCAGTTGGTGCTCCATGGGCATGCCCATGCCGCGTCTCGGTCCCTGCCTGGGTCCCGGTCCCGGTCCCCTTCCCGGTCCCCTTCCCCAGGCCTCCGGCGGCGGTTCGCCAGGTCCCGGAGGAGGCGGGGGCCCCAAGCCCGGCTGGTTTTCATCCACCGGACAAGCCCAGGAAGGCAGGGTTTTCCCCGTGAGCCGGAAACGCCGCAAGGGATCAAAGGGACGGCCCACCACCAGTTCCTTCGGCTCGAAGCGGATGAATTCGGCTCTCCGGTCCACCTCCCGCTTGATTTCTTCCGGCAAGCCTTCCAAAGGGCCGCCTTGAATGATCTCCTGATTGCGCCCCACGGCCAAGGTCTCTTCCGCCGGTCCCAAAATAGCCAAGAGACGAATCGGAGGATGCTGGGCCGTTTCCTCCACCAAGGCCTGTAAAATCTGAACCCGCCACATGCCCCGCCGCATGTTCGCCCGGCTGGCGCCTTCCAGGTATTCCACCAGGAGCAGCGCCTGATGGGTCAGGGATTGGCGCATCAACTCTTCGCCGCGTTTTACGCGCTGGGTGGTGCTCACCGCCAGGACGGCCATGATCAAAAGCAAGACCCCGCCCAAAAGAAAGCCGGTCCACAGGTTGCCGGGTTCGCGGCGGCGCTGGGGGGTGGGTGAGGTTGTCACGTGGGTCTTGCCTTCCCGGACCGCAGCCGGGGCCTGGCTGCTTTGCCAGACCCCGGCCTATCCGGCTGTTTAAAGCCTAATCCCAGCAGGGCCCAGGGCCGGGGCCGTAGCCGCCGCCCATGCCGGGGCCGTAGCCGCCGCCCATGCCCGGACCGGAGCCGCCGCGGGGGCCGCCGCCGAAGCCGGGGCAATCACCCGGTCCGAAGCCGCCGCGACCGAAGCCCCTGCCCATGGGCAGGCCGCCGAAGGCCTCGATGGCCTTCTTGGCGATGGCCGAACGCAGATCGACCATTTCCAGGGCCAGGGCCTTTATCTTGGCCTGGTCGGGTTGGGGTTGGGCGTTAAGGGTCCTCAGTTCCACGGACTTGGCCGCCATCTTCTGCCGGAGGTCCATGGTGTCCTTCAGGAACTTGGCCCTCGCCTGCTGAAACTCCTGTATCTGCTCCTGGGTCGGAGGCTGGCCGGCCCGCCAGCCCTTGCCCGGCCCGCCGCCGGGGCCAGCCGCCAAGGCCGCGCCCGAGATCATAACCGCCATGGCCAGACTGGCCACAATCGCCGTAAATCTTTTCATTTTTCACTCCTCCTTGGCTTTTAAGGCGATAAGGTTTTTAACCTGCTCGTTGCTAGCCAGGGAAATTGCACGGGACGTGCCAAGCTGGGCCATAGGAGTTTTTGCTAATAATGACGAGTTGTTACGCGTACACACCCTGACGTAGCCGGCAAAAGCTTATCATCGCCTGCATAATTATTATACAGCCGCCGGCCCTCCTCGCGGCCTTTTTATACATCGAGCAATTCCAGGGGATGGACCACCGGCAGATGGGCGGGCAGGCCCCGCCGCCATTGCAGGGCGCACCCCGAGCAACTGGTGGCCAGGGCCTGGGCCCCGCTCTGAAGAAAGGCCTGGGCCCGAGGCGCGAATATGGCGTCGGAAAGCCGGGGTTCGTTGATGGAGAAAAGGCCGCCGCCGCCGCAGCATTGATCCTGCCCCGCCATGTCCGCCAAATCCAGGCCGGCGGCCCGCAGCACCCGGCGGGGCTCCTCGCTGACCCCCAGGCCTATTTTCAGGTGGCAGGGGTCGTGCACCGCCACCGCGCCATCGAAATCCGGCCGAGGGCTGAGCCCGGCCAGCAGGGAGTCCTCCTCGGCCAGGACCTGGCTGATCTCCCTCACCCGCAGGCCCCAGCGGGAGGCGGCCTCCGCCTGTCCCAAAAGCTCCGGCAGCTCCTTGGCCAGGGTATGGGCGCAGGAGCCGCAGGCGGTCACGATCAAATCCACCCTGGCCGCGCCCATCAATGCCAAATGCCGCTTGGCCAGGCTGCGGGCGGGTCCGCCGAGCCCGGCGGCGATGGCGGGCAGGCCGCAGCAGCCCTGGCCCTGGGGAATCACCACGGTGAAGCGCCTGGCCAAAAGGGCCACCGCCTTCCTGGCTAAATCCGGGCGCATGTAATTGGCCACGCAGCCCACGAAAAAGGCCACCCGCGGCGCGCCCAGCGGGCCGGCCACCTCGGCGGGCGCCTGGCTGAGAAAGGGATGCTCCGCCAGGGGGGGCAGCCGCTCCACCCCCTCCAGGCCGGAGAGGCGGTGCAGCAATCCGCTGTCGTCGGGCAGGGCCTTGCCGGCCCAGTAGCCAGCCGCCGCCGCCGCGTTCAGGCGGCTCGGCCGGGGAAGGGCCTCGGCCAAAAGCAGCCGTTTGGCAAAGGGCACGCCCGAAATCTGGGCCAGGGCGGCCCGGCCGGCCTGCAGGCCTTCGCGGGCCGGGGTCAGATTGGGGCAGTTGGCCGTGCAGCGGCCGCACAAAAGGCAACGCCCCAGGGTCTGGCGCAACTGGCGGTCCGCCTTCAGGCTGCCCTCGTCCAGGCCCCGCAAAAGCCGCAGCTTGCCCCTGGCCACCGAATCCTCGCGCCGCCCCACGCGGTAGACCGGGCACACGGCCATGCAGGCCCCGCACTGGGCGCAGGCCCGCGCCGCCTCGGCCGCCTGGCGTAAGGCCGGGCAGTGATTCTGGCCGGGGCCGTCCTGCGTCACGGTAAAACCTCGGGCGGCGGCAATTTCTTGTGGGGGTTCAGGATGCCGGCGGGATCGAACACCTTTTTAATGCCCCGCATCAGCTCCAGGCCCACCGGGTCCATCTCCGCGCCCACGAAGCCCAGCTTGGTGGTGCCCACCCCGTGCTCGCCGGAAAGGGTGCCGCCCAGGCTCAGGCAATGGGCGAAAAGATCGCTGACCGCCTGGTGCGCCTGGCTGACCTGCTCGGGATAGGCGGGATCGTGCATCACGTTGATGTGCAGATTGCCGTCGCCGGCGTGGCCGAAGACCGGGATGACCAGGCCCCGCTTCTCGCCCACCAGGTGCGCCCGCCGCACCATCTCGGCCAGGCTGCCCAGGGGAACCGCCACGTCTTCGTTCAGCTTGCCGGGGCCGTGCTGGTAGACCGCCGGCCCCATGGCCCGCCGCGCCCGCCACAGGCCCTCGGCCTCGGCCCGGTCGCCGGCCACCCGCACGGGCTCGCCGCCGGCTTGTTGCAGGATGGTCTCCACCTGGCCGCTCTGGCGTCTCACCACCTCGGGGGGACCGTCCAGGTCCACCAGGATCATGGCCGCCGCTGGGGGCAGGCCCAGCTTGGCATAGGATTCCACCGCCTTGAGGCAATAGCCGTCCATGAATTCGCAGGCCACCGGCCGGATGCCGCTGGCCAGGAGGCCTTCCACCGCCCGCGCGGCCTTGTCCAGGTCCGCGTAAAAGGCGTTGATGGTGGCGCGATCCTCCGGCAGGGGCAGCAGCCGCAAGATTATCTCGTAGATCACGGCCAGGGTGCCTTCCGAGCCCACCAGGAGACGGGTGAGGTCGTAGCCCACCACCGACTTGATATTGGCCCCGCCGGTCTTCAGCAAACGCCCGTCCGGCAGCACCGCCCTGAGGCCCAGCACGTAATCCCGGGTGACGCCGTATTTCACCGCGCGCATGCCGCCGGCGTTTTCCGCCACGTTGCCGCCCAGGGTGCAAAAAGCGGCCGAGGCCGGGTCGGGCGGATAAAAGAGCCCCTGGGCCTCCGCCGCAGCCTGCAACTCGCCGGTCACCACCCCCGGCTCTGCCACGGCCACCTGGTCCCGCTTGCGTATGGCCTTGATGCGGTTCAGGCCGGCCATGTCCAGGAGCACCCCCCCGGCCACGGGCAGGGCGCCGCCGGTGAGCCCGCTGCCCGCGCCCCTGGGCACCACCGGCACGTGGTATTTGCCGCAGGCGGCCATGACGCGGGATATCTGCTCGGGGCCCCTGGCGCGAACCACGGCCTCCGGGGGATAGCGGAAGCAGGTTCCGTCGCCGGCGTAGATGAGCCGGTCGCCGGCATCCTGGCTGAAATAATCCGGACCGGCCGCCTGCCGCAGGGCCTGGAGCGCGGCTGAATTCATCGCATTGCTCCCTCATTTGAGTCTCGCCTCGGGCAAATCGAATTATAACAGAACCCGCCTCCTCTCGAATTATGGGGCTCGGATTAAATAATGTTGTACTGGGAGGAGCCTTTTGTTAACACTGGTTCCATCTCTTGACTCAAAGCCTGGCGTCCTCGGGGGGGCAATATCGCGGCATGTTCGGCGAGCTTTTCAACCAACGTCTGGATTTCCTTTTATTCATCCACGGCTTGAGCCTTTTGTTCCTGGCGGCCTTCGCCTTGCGGATATACAAGCGTCATCGGCTGCTGCATTGGTTGTGGTTCACCTTTTTCGGCCTGGCCATGGCCCTGGCCTCGGCCCTGGGCCTGCTTTGGCAAACCGAAACCGCGCCGCATCTGACCAAGAGCCTGGCCTGGTCCCTGGCCGACCTGGGCATGTTTTTTCTGGCCTTGTACGGCCTGCACGGGCAACCCGGGCAAAAATTCCGCATGGCCGGCTACATCCTGGTGGGCATGCTCCTGGTGGCGCCGGCGGCCGGAGCCCTGCTGTGGGGCCTGCAGGGACTGGCCCGCATAACCTTGCTGGGCCTGGCGCCGGTGGCGGGACTCTTGGCGCTGTTGGCCATGCTGCGCAACCGCGACCGCCGGATTTGCGGATTCGTCGCCCCCCTCTATCCCCTCTTGGGCATTTACCTGGCCCTGCTGTGCCTGGCGCCCGGCCTGCATTTCTTGATCCAGGCCTGGCTGCAAGGCTGGCCCGCCGCCTGGGATTACCAGTGCGCCAAATATTGCGCGGTGCCGCTGGCCATACTCGCGGCCGGCTCCACGGTCACCTTCGCCCATTCGGCCGCCTTTGGCCAGCCCGCGCCCGGCGAGGGGGAGCGCCGGGGCTTGCACGCCTATGTCATCGGTCTGGCCGGCGTGGGCTTCGCCCTGTTTTTCGGCTTTACCCTGACCGAAACCCTGGGCGACCGGGCCGAGCAGTTGATGCGCAAGGAGCTGTTCATGCGCTCCACGGCGGTGGCCAACGCCCTGGAGCCGGGTCTGGTGGCCCAGCTCAAGGCGGAGCCGGAGGACATCACGGCTCCCTATTACCGGCAACTGCTGCGGCAGCTCAGTAAAATACGCCAGGCCAATCCCGACCTCCGTTACGTGTACATCACCAAAATGCGCACCAAGGACCGCCAGGTGCTTTTCGCCCTGGACATAGAGCCGCCCACCTCCAAGAACTACGCCACGCCGGGCCTGGAATACCAAGAGGCCCCCCAGGCCTTGAAGGACATCTTCACCACCGGCAAGGCGGCCCTGGTGGGGCCCTACACCGACCGCTGGGGCACCTGGGTCTCCGGCCTGGCCCCGGTGAAAAACGAAATCGGCGCCATCCTGGGGGTGCTGGGCATGGACGTCAGCGCCCAGGTCATCCAGGCCGCGGTCACCATGAACCGCACCCTGGGCATCACCATAACCTTTCTGCTCTCCCTCATCGGCGCGGTGCTGGCGCTCATCACCCAGCGAAACAAGGACCTGGGCGCCAGCAACCTGCGGCTCAGCGCCGAAATCGCCGAGCACAAGAAAACCCAGCACAACCTGGCGGAAAGCGAGGAAAAATACCGCAATCTCGTGGAACGGGCCAATGACGGCATCGCCATTCTGCAGGACTACAAGCTGGTCTACGCCAACCCCCGCCTGGCGGAAATGCTGGACGCCGATCCGGAGGCCCTCAAGGACCGGCCCCTGGAATCCCTGGTGGTGGAGGACCAGCGTTCCCAGCTCCTGGCCCTGTACCGCGGCCGGCTGCGGGGGGAAGGCGCCTCCGGCAGCTATCAGACCACCCTGGCCGGCGATACGGGCCAGGGCGTGCCGGTGGAGATAAGCGCCGGCATCACTCCCTATGAATCGCAGCCGGCGGTGCTCATCGTGGCCCGCGACATCACCGAGCGCCAAAAGGCCCTGGAGGAGATGGCCCAGAGCGAGCGCCGCTACCGGGAGCTTTCCATCAGCGACGACCTCACCTCCCTGTTCAACTCCCGCCATTTCTACACCCAGCTCACCCTCGAGATAACCCGCACCCAACGCTACGGCCGCGAGGTGTCCCTGGCCCTCCTGGACATCGATAACTTCAAGGAGCTCAACGACCGGCACGGCCATCTGGAGGGAGACCGCTTCCTGGCCGAGTTGGGCCGGCTTTTGCGGCAGGCCATCCGGGAAACCGACGCGGCCTTCCGCTACGGGGGCGAGGAGTTCGCCCTGATCCTGCCCGAAACCAAGCGCGAGGAGGCCCATCTCTTGGCGGAGCGGGTGCGCCTGGCCATAGGCGGCCACCTCTTCACCCTGGGCGACGGCAGCCGGGTCTCCAAGACGGTGAGCGTGGGCGTGGCCCAATACCGGCAGAGCGAGAGCCTGGCCGACTTCGTGAAACGCACCGATCAGAATCTTTACCGGGCCAAGGAACTGGGCAAGGACCAGATACACTCCGACTCCTGAGAAGCCCGCGCGGGCGCTGCAATCTTTTCTATAAGTATCAACAAATAGTTAACGAAAAGCATCCACAAAGGCGCCAGCCGGCGCGGCCGGTTTTTTGCCGCGGGCCGGGTCGCGCGGCACTTATTTCTTGACAAAAGCCTAATATTTACCTATGGCAAATATTAGCCTTTGCTTAACTCCGGGCCAGAGGCCAGCAACTTTTGCAAGGAAAGCCTATCGTGAACTTGGGATCGCTCCTCAGACGCTACCGCAAGGAAAACAAGCTCACCTTGAAGGCCGTGGCCGAGAAGGCGGGCATTTCCGAAGGGTTCATGAGCCAGGTTGAAAACAATGTGAAGTCGCCGTCCTTGGGCACCTTGATGAACATCTGCGAAGCGGTGGGCGCCGACGCGGGCGAGCTGCTGAACCAGCTTAAAAAACAGGAGCGGCTCTTCGTGGTGAGCCGGGCCGAGTGGGATGAGGTGGATCTGCCTCACACCGGTTTCGCCACCCGCCGCTTCTGCGCGCCCCAAGACCGCACGGTGATCGACAGCGCCGTGCTTTTCATAGAACCGGGCAGGTCCATCCCCGTTCGCAGGAACATCAAGAACGGCCAGGAGATCCTCTGCGTGTTGCAGGGCTCCCTGGAACTCAGGCACGGCGACCAGGTGGTGAATCTTGCCGAGGGCGACGCCGCCCACCTTTGGACCGAGCCCCGCGACCAGGCGGTGACCAACCGGGGAGAGGGGCTGGCCGTGGTGCTGTGGGTGGGAACCATGTGAAAAGCGTCCCGGCCCGGATTCGCCGGGCCGGTGCGATGGTGTGGTTCACAATCAAGGCAGGAGGGATAGCCTATGATCACATTCGGCAAGGGAAACCTGCGCGTTCCCAAATGGAGCAAGCGCGTGTTCATGGTGGCCGGCGGCTGCACGCCTTTCCGCAAGTACTTTCCGGAGTACAAGCTGGAAGAGCTGGTCATGATGGCCTACAAGATGATGCTGGAGGAGAATCAGCTGAAGCTTTCTCCCCTGGAGATCAAGGACAGCATCCAGTTCGCGGTCTACGGCGAGTTCGCCGACCATTTCCAGGATCAGCTTCTCTGCGAGGCCAAGATACACGACTACCTGGGGCTGGACCCGCTCTTCAACGTGGGCATCAAGACCGGCGGCGCCACCGGCGGCTCGGCGGTGCTCATGGGCGCCCAGGCCATCGCCTCGGGCTATGCCAATTGCTGCCTGGTGGCCGGCTGGGAGCGCATGGACGAGGTGGACACCCGCACCGGCAACTTCTACATCTCCACCGCGGCCTGCAAGGACTTCGAGACCCGCATGGGGCGCATCTACTCCAGCTATTACGCGCCCATGGCCAACCGTTTCGCCCAGATTTACAACCTCTCCGACGAGGTGCGCGCCAAGATCGCGGTGAAAAACCGCCACTACGCCACCATGAACCCCAACGCCCAGCAGCCCGGCGAACACACCATCGAGGAAGTCCTGGAATCGCGCATGAGCGCCTACCCCTTGCGCTTCCTGGAATGCTGCGCCATGACCGCCGGCTCGGCCGCGGTGCTCCTCTGCGACGAGGAGATGGCCTACAAGCTCAGCGACCACCCCGTGGAGCTGTTCATCGCCGGCGGCAGCCACACCCTGCGGGTGGCCGACCGGCGGCCCATGGACATCCCGCTGTTGCCCAATGAAAAGCCGGGCCAATACGACGCGTTCCTCAAGGAGAACCCCCGCTGGCCGGGCTTCGAGTCCTTCCTGGCGGCGCGCTTCGCCGCCTATCTGGCCTACCGCATGGCCGGCGTCAAGGACCCCCTGGAAGAGCTGGACCTGGTGGAGTTGCACGACGCCTTCACCATCAGCGACGTGCAGACCTACGGCGACATCGGTCTCAGGCCCTATGGCCAGGAGATCGACTACGTGGAAAGCGGTGACTGCTACCACGGCGGCAAATGCCCGGCCAACCTCTCCGGCGGCCTCCTGGGCACCATGCACGCGGTGGGCGCCACCGGCATCTGGCAGGCGGTGGAATGCCTCTGGCAGCTGCAAAGCCGCTACGACTACTTCCACGGCGACGCCAAATGGTGGAAGCGGGCGGGCAAAAAAAAGCCCCGGAGCTGGAAGAGCCTGCAGGTCAAGGACCCCAGGCAGGCGCTTTGGGTTTCCCACGCCGGCGTGGGCTCCCACGTGACCGTCGGCATCCTTCGCAAGGCCTGGTAGGGGAAGGGAGGCACAGACATGGCCAAGAAAGCGTATGAAAAGGCGATCAAGACCCGCTACACAGGCAAGCCCCTCAAGCTCTACGATGAAAAAAAGGCATGGGTGGTGCGCTGGCCGCGCGCCCTGGAACACCATCACACCTATGGCTTGCTGACCCCGTTCTTCAAGGGCCTGACCCAGGGCAGGTTGATGGCCACCCGCTGCGTGAACCCCAAGTGCCCCCAGCAAAGCACCTGGCTGCCGCCGCGGGCCGATTGCCCGGATTGCTACGAAAGAATGAAATGGGTCCGGGTGCCTGCCAAGGGCAAAATTTACACCTACACCCTGGTGGATTACGCCGGGGTGGGCATAGAGATGAAAACGCCCTACTGGCAGATCGACGTGGAGATCAAGGGGGTGGACACGATTTTCAAGGGCTTTCTCGCCGAGGGCAAGCCCTACATCGGCATGCCGGTGAAAGCCGTGTTCCGCACTAAAAACCCCACCCACACCATCCTGGACGTGTGGTGGACCCCGGACGAATAGGGCCTTGCCCAGCTAACTCAGGCGTGGGGAGGGCGCGCGGCCCGGGGCCGCGGGCCCTCCCCCGCGCCTGACCGGCGATCCGCGACCTTGACTGCCCGCCCGGCGATTCTATAAGCTCTGGCAGGCATTATTTTTCTCATGGGAGGCGCTGATGGACTTCGAGCTATCCATGGAGCAGGAAATCCTCCGCAGGACCGTGCGCTCCTTCGCCGAGAAGGAAATCGCGCCCGTGGCCCGCGAGCTTGACGAAAAGGAGGAATTCAGCCTGGAGACCTGCCGATCCATGGGAGAGCTGGGCCTGTTCGGCATGGTGGTGAGCGAGGAATACGGCGGCCAGGGCATGGACTACGTCTCCTATATCATCGCCGTGGAAGAGCTGGCTCGGGTGGACGGCTCCCACGCCGCCACCGTGGCCGCGGGCAATTCCCTGGGCATCGGGCCGCTTTTGTACTACGGCAGCGAGGCGCAAAAGCGAAAATACCTGCCCAAGCTGTGCACGGGCCGCTCGCTCTGGGGATTCGGCCTCACCGAGCCCAACGCCGGCTCCGACGCGGGCGGCGCCCGCACCACCGCGGTGCTGGACGGCGACGAGTGGGTCATAAACGGCTCCAAGATTTTCATAACCAACGCCTCGGCCCCCAACAGCCTGGGCGTCACCGTCATGGCCCGCACCGGCACCCGCGAGGACGGCCGGGGGGCCGAGCTTTCCTGCATCCTGGTGGAGCGCGGGACCAGGGGCTTTACGGCCAGGGAGATGCACGGCAAGATGATGTGGCGCTCGTCCAACACCTCGGAGCTTTATTTCGACGATTGCCGGGTGCCCCGGGAAAACCTCCTGGGCCAGCGGGGCAAGGGCTTCCATCAGATGCTGGAGACCCTGGACGCGGGGCGGCTTTCCATCGGAGCCATGGGGCTGGGCGGCGCCCAGGGCGCTTACGAGCTGGCCATGCGTTACGCCAAAGAACGCGAGCAGTTCGGCCGGCCCATCAGCTCTTTTCAGATCAACGCCTTCAAGCTGGCCGACATGGCCATGGAAATCGAAGCCGCCCGCCTGCTTCTATACAAGGCCTGCTGGCTGAAGGACCGCCATCAGCCCTTCGGCAAGCTGGCGGCCATGGCCAAGCTCTACTGCTCGGAGGTCATGGGCAGGGTGGCCAGCCAGGCGGTGCAACTGCACGGCGGCTACGGGCTCATGAAGGAATACAACGTGGAGCGCTTTTTCCGCGATCAGAAGCTGCTCACCATCGGCGAGGGCACCAGCGAGATCCAGCGCCTGGTCATCGCCCGGCTCATAGGAGCCATCTGAGCGGCCCAGGCGGCTTTTGCCGTCAAAGGCCGGCGGCGCGTGACCGACCGCGGCGCGCTTGGGGGTGTGAGCCCGGCCGGGCGCCAGCACCTTGTCCGCGGCCTGAAAACCGCCCGCAATCGCCCGCCCGTCTTTAAAATCAGACGATAACCTACGGTAAATTATGATTATTGGGGTTTTAGCTTGACTGCGAGCGGCTTATGGTCTGATTATAGCGTGGAGGGGGATTCTCCTGTCACCCGTCCCTGGTCTTTAGGCTGGCATGTGTTCATGCAATCATAAGATTTGGGACTTTCATGGCAAGCGACCATAAAACCGAGGGCCCGCCGCGATCCTCACAGCCCAGGGTGGTGGTGGTTGACGACGACCCGGTGTTGGTGGATTTCTTCACCAAGGCCTTGCGGCCCTATTACCGGGTGCGCGGCTTTATTCAGCCCCTGCAGGCGCTGAACCATCTCCGCCGCCAGGACGCCGACATCCTGATCACCGACTACACCATGCCCGATCTCGACGGCATCGAGCTGGGCCGCCAAGTCAAGGAAATGCGTCCCCGCATCAAGGTGGTGATGATCTCCGGCACCTTCAGCCTGGTCAGGGGGCAGCCCAGCCAACTCCCGGCGGAGGTGGTGGACCGGTTCCTGGCCAAGCCCTTTGGCCTGCGCGAACTGCTGGATCAATGCCGCCTGGTGTCACGCAGCGCCACGAGCGGAGAATGAGCCTCATTCCCGCAAGCGCCTTGACCCCGCGGCAGAGCCCATCCATCCCCTGAGTGCTGGGCCGGACGCGTCCGCCGGCTCCTTGGCGTTACGCCCCAGCCGAAAAAAACGCGCCGCCCCCGGCTGGGGCGGCGCGTTGCGAAGCGTCTGATTTGATCCGGCTAACGCGGCTGCGAGTAGATCACCGCCACGATGGTGGCCGTGCCCGGCCCGTGGGGCCGCAGCAGATGGGGCATGCTGGAGTCATAATAAATGCTGTCGCCCGGCTCCAATACCTCCACCGCATCCCCCACGATGGCCTCCAGGGCGCCGTCCAGCACGAAAATGAACTCCTGGCCGTCATGGGAGGAGGGCTCCACCGGCTTGCCGGTGGTGCGCAGGGTGACCAGAAAGGGCTCCATGTTGCGGTTGCGCTTGCGGGGGGCCAGGGCCTGATAGGAGTAGCCGTAGGAGGTTTCCCTGGTGTGGGGATAGCGGCTCATGTCCTGGCGCTCGGAAACCCGCACCACGGTGTAGGGCCGGTCCTCGCCCGAGGCGATCAGGGTGCCCAGCTTCATGTCCAGGGCCTTGCCCAGCTTGACCAGCACCCCCAAGGGCGGGTTGGCCTCGCCGGATTCGATCTCCCGCAGGGCCTCCACGGGAATCTCGGTGCGCTTGGCCACGTCCTCCAGGCTCAAGCCCTTTTCCTGGCGAACCTGGGCCACCCTCTGCCCCACGCTCAGGTCAGGGGCCTTTTCGCCGGCCGCCGCCTTGTTGCCCGCCACCGCGTCCACCCCGGCCAGGAAATCGTTTTCCTGGCGGGTGCCGACGTATCCGTTCTTCTTGCCCTCGTCCATGTCTCGCCTCCACCTGGGACCCGAGGGACCCCCTGGCTTAGCCCTGGCTCATAAGCGCGGCCCCGCGGCGCAAGGCCTCACTATTGATCGGTATCATTTTGTGATAGCGCTTGTCCAGGGCCTTGGGCAGGGAGGCGATAACCTGCTCCACGTCGACCAGCCCGCTCACCTGGGCCAGGGCGCCCAGCATGACCATGTTGGCCAGGCGGGGATTGCCCACCTCCTGGGCCATTTCCAGGGTGGGAACCTTGTAGACGCGCTTGGTGCGCGCCTGCACGTACTGGTCCTCCACCAGGCTGGAATTCACCAGCACCAGGCCCTTTCTTTTCACCCGGGGCGCGAATTTCTCGGCGCTGGGCCGGTTCATGACCACCGCGCACAAGGGCTCGTGCACGATGGGCGAACCCACCGGCTTATCGGAAATCACCACCGTGCAGTTGGCCGTGCCGCCGCGCATCTCCACGCCGTACACGGGCATATAGGTCACCTGCCGGCCGGCCTGCATGGCCGCCGCGGCCAAAACGTTGCCCATCAACATGACGCCCTGGCCGCCAAAGCCGGCGATTATCGTGTCGAAATACATATGATCATCCCCTCGCGCCTTAGCGGCTCACGCGCCCTTGGCGGCGTCCTTGAAGACGCCCAAGGGGAAATAGGCCACCATCTCCTTGCCCACTCGCTCGTTGGCCTCCACCGGGTTCATCTTCCAGTTGGTGGGGCAAGCCGAAAGCACCTCCACGAAGCCGAAGCCCAGGCCCTTGGTCTGGTACTCGAAAGCGCGTTTCAAGGCCGCCTTGGCCTTCATGAGATTCTTGACGTTGTTCACCGCCACCCGGGCCACGTAGCCCGCGCCCTCCAGGGTGGCCAGCATCTCCGCCATGCGGATGGGCGGGCCGGCCGCCTCGATCTGGCGGCCGTAGGGGCTGGTGGTGGTCACCTGCCCCAGGAGGGTGGTGGGGGCCATCTGGCCGCCGGTCATGCCGAAGACCGCGTTGTTCACGAAAACCACGGTGAATTTCTCGCCCCGGTTGGCCGCGTGCACGATCTCGGCGGTGCCGATGGCGGCCAGGTCGCCGTCGCCCTGATAGGTGAACACGAACTTGTCGGGCTGGGCGCGCTTGACCCCGGTGGCCACGGCGGCGGCCCGGCCATGGGGCGCCTCCACCACGTCCACGTCGAAGTAATCATAGAGGAACACCGAGCAGCCCACCGAGGCCACGCCGATGGTGTTTTCGCGCACCCCAGATGCGTCCAGTTGCTCGGCCACCAGGCGGTGGATCACCCCGTGCTGGCAGCCCGGACAGAAGTGGCTGATCTTGCCCTTCAGCGCGCGGGGCGGGCTGAAGACCTGCTCCATTTTCACCTTGGCCACGGCGCTCATCGGGCTCCTCCCTTCTTGATGACCTTCAGTATCTCCTTGGCCAGCTCGTCCGGGGTGGGGATGGAGCCGGGCGGACGCCCGTAGAAATCCACCTGGGCCTGGCACTCGGCGGCCAGTTTCACGTCCTCCACCATCTGGCCGGTGTTCAGCTCCACCACCATGAGCCGCCCCACCCTTTGCGCGGTCTCCTTGACCGCCTGGCTGGGGAAGGGATACAGGGTGATGGGCCGCAAGATGCCCACTTGATGGCCCTTGTCGCGCAGCATGTCCACCGAGCTTTTCAGGATGCGGGCCACCGAGCCGAAGGCCACCACGGCCAGCTTGGCGTCCTCCAGGCGGTATTCCTCCCAGCGCGCCTCCTTTTGCATGCTCTGGTATTTCTTCCAAAGCACCCAGTTGCGCTCGGTCAGTTCGCCGTCGGCCAGGTAGAGGCTTTTCAATATCTGCTGCTGGCGGCCCTTGCAGCCGGTGAGGGCCCAGTCCTTCCTGGGCGGCTTTTTGCGGTAGGGCTTCAGCTCCACCGGCTCCTTGATGTTGCCCAAGAGGGCGTCGCCCAGGATCAGGACCGGATTGCGGTACTTGTCGGCCAGGTCAAAGGCCAGCATGGTCAGGTCGTAGTTTTCCTGGGCCGTGGAAGGGGCCAGCACCAGGGTGCGGTAATCGCCGTGGCCGCCGCCGCGGGTGGCCTGAAAATAATCGCCCTGGCTGGGATGGATGCCGCCCAGGCCGGGGCCGGAGCGGCTCATGTTCACGATGACGCCGGGAATCTCCGAGCCGCACAGATAGCTGATGCCCTCCTGCTTGAGGCTGATGCCCGGGCTGGAGGAGGAGGTCATGGCGCGCGCGCCGGTGGCCGCCGCGCCCAAGAGCATGTTGATGGAGGCCACCTCGCTCTCGGCTTGGATAAAGGTGCCGCCCACCTTGGGCAGCTCCGCGCTCATAAACTCCGGTATGTCGTTCTGGGGCGTGATGGGATAGCCGAAATAAAAACGGCATCCCGCCGCCAGGGCTCCCTTGCCAATGGCCTCGTTGCCCTTTATCAGGACCCTTTGCGCCATCACAAACTCCATTCGCTGGAATGCGAACGCCGCGCATCGCCCATGCGGCGATGAGACACGTTTCGGCGTCCGGTAGGTTTCACTGCGGCCCTAGGCCTTTTTCTTCTGTTTGGCCTCGCGGTATACCTTCAAGGCCAAATCCGGGCAAATCTCCGCGCAAAAGGCGCAGCCCGTGCACTTGCCCTTGTTGTCGAACTGCACATAAGCGTAACCCTGGGCGTTGAATTTCTTGCCCAGGGACAGATTATGCTGGGGACAGGCCTCCACGCAGAGGCCGCAGCCCTTGCAGCGGTCCTTGATTACGGTCACTTTTCCCATGGCTGTCTCTCCAGCCCCCTCTTTGTGAAGCTTAAGCCAATTCGGCCAGGGCTTTTTCCAGGCTAGGGGGGTCTTCCACGTTGTAGACCTTGGCCTCGGGCGCGGTCTTTTTGATCAGCCCGGCCAACACGTTCTTGGGTCCGGCCTCGATGAAGGCCTCCACGCCCATGGCCAGCATGGCCTCCACGCTCTGCACCCAGCGCACCGGCGAGGTGAGCTGGCGCATGAGCTCGCTCTGGACCTCGGCGGGGTCTTGGCTGGGGCGGCCGGTGGTGTTGGGCAGATGGAAACACACGGGCGCGCCGAAGCTGATTTCCTGGAGCGCCGCGCGCATGTCTTCGCCGGCCTTTTGCATGAGCGGGCTGTGCCAGGCGCCGGAGACCTTCAAGGGTATCACCTTGGCCCCGGCCTCCTTGGCCAGCTTGCCGGCCGCGGCCACGTCTTCGCTCCTGCCGGTGATCACGGTCTGGGCGGGCGCGTTGTAATTGGCCGGCTGCACCACCCCGCCCGCCTTTTGGCAAAGCTCGGCCACTTCCTCGGGCGTCTTGCCCATCACCGCGGCCATGGCCCCCGGATTGGCGGCCGCGTCGCGGTCCATGAGCTTGCCCCGCAGGCTCACCAGCCGGAGACAGTCCGCCTCGGAAATTACGCCGGCGGCCACCAGGGCCGGGTACTCGCCCAGGCTGTGGCCGGCCACGGCCGCGGGCTTGATTCCGGCCTGGGCCAGGGCCCGCCACACGGCCAGATCCACGGCCACCATGGCCGGTTGCAGGTTCACCGTCTGGGTCAAATCCTCCAGGGGCCCTTCCTGACACAGGCGCAGCAGGGGAAGCCCGCTGGCCTCCTCGGCCAGGGAAAAGACCTCCCGCGCCGGCGGCAGGGCCGCCAGCAGGGCCTGGCCCATGCCCACGTATTGGGAGCCCTGACCGGGAAACACCACGGCGATCTTTGGCACCGACTTCCTCCCGCTTAAGGTGACCCGCGACGGTTGGCGAACAAATTGAAACCCGGCCCCGCGATTTGTCCGTAAACGGGTGCCGGGAACAATTGGTTAATCTACCCAAGATAGGAAGGAGTGTCAACGGCAAGAGCCCCCGCCCCGAAGCAAAAATATGTGCCTCCATCGCTACTTAAAATACCGCTTCGCGCGCCGCGCGGCGCGGGGGCCAAGGCGCCGGCCGGCCCCGCCCCGTGGGGGGCCGGGCCAGGGGCTGAATTGGCTCCCCCCGCGGGCCGGCCGCGGGCTATAATGCGGCAATAATCCGGCCCTCAAGCAGGGAGCGCCCCATGCCTCAAGAGCTTGATCAATTCCTCAGCCCCGCCCCCGGCGTGCAAAGCGATCATCCCCAGGTGATAGCCCTGGCCCGCGAGCTGACCAGCGGCCTCGCCACCCAGGAAGACAAGGCCCGCGCCCTGTTCGAATACGCGCGCGACACCGTGCGCTACAGCGTGTACGTGCCCTTCGAGCCCCTGGAGGAATACCTGGCCCTCAACACCCTGAAGCGGGGCCGGGGCTTCTGCGTGCAGAAAGCGGCCCTGCTTTGCGCCCTGGCCAGGGCGGTGGGCATCCCATCCCGCCTGGGTTTCGCCGACATCATAAACCACCTGCTGCCCGAGCATTTGGAATACCTGATGCCCAGCGGGGTTCTGCATTACCACTGCTTCGTGGAATGGCTTCTGGGCGGGCGCTGGCTGAAGGCCACGCCCAGCTTCGACCGCCAATTGACCGAGGAGCGCGGCTGGCGGCTGGTGGAGTTCAGCCCGGATGCCGACGCCCTGCTACCGGCCACCGACCTGGCCGGCCATCCCCATGTGGAATATACGCGATCACGGGGCTGGCGGCTGGGGGTGCCCCTGGATGAGTTCGTGGAGGTCAACACCGCCGATTACGGGCAAGAAGCCATGGACGCCTGGCGCGCCCTGAGCCGGAAGGCGGCCGCCCAGGCCTAGGATCAGCCTCAGTCCTTGTCCGGGGTTTTTTCGCCGCTCTGCCAGGGGGCCAAAACCTGGCGGGCGCTGGCCACGTCCTTGCCGATCTGGGCGGCCAGTTCCTCGGGCGAGTTGAAGCGCATCTCGGGCCGCAGATGCTCCACGAAATGCACCTTGATGTCCCGCCCGTAGAGATCGCCCTGGAAATCCAGCAAATGGGTCTCCACGCTCAAGGCCCCGTCGTCAAAGGTGGGATTGTTGCCGATATTGTTGGCCCCCATGATCAGGCGGCCCTCCTCCAACTCCACCAGCACCGCGTAGACCCCCGGTCCGGGCAGCAGCTCGTCCACCACCCGCAAGTTGGCGGTGGGAAAGCCCAAGAGCCGCCCACCCCGGCCGTGGCCGCTCATCACCCGGCCGGCGATGCGGTAGTGCCGGCCCAGGAGCCGGCGGGCGGCGGCCAAGTCGCAGGCGTGCACCACCTGGCGCACCCTGGTGGAAGACACCGGCCGGCCTTCCACGATCACCTGGCCCAGCTCCCGGAACGCGTAGCCATGGGTCTCGGCCTTGCTTTTCAGGAGCGCGGCGTCGCCCTGCCCTTTTTTACCAAAGGAGAAGTCATAGCCCACCACCACCCCGGCGGCGTGCAGGCGGCCCGCCAGGAGCTTATCCACAAAGGCGTCGGCCGAGAGGCTGGCGAAGTTTTCGTCGAAGCGCACGATCAGGGCCACGTCCAAGCCATGGCCCGCCATCAGCTCCAGTTTCTGATCCAGGGGGGTTATGAGGGGCAGGTTAACCGCCGGCCGGAGTACCCGCATGGGGTGGGGCTCGAAGGTCATGGCCATGGCCGTGCCCGTAAGCTCGCGGGCCAGGCTCACGCACGTCTTGAACAAATCCTGGTGGCCCTTGTGGACCCCGTCGAAGTTGCCTATGGTCACCACCGGCCGCGGGTAGCGCTCCCGAAGCTCCTCCAACCCGTTGATTACCTGCATGCTTTAATCCCTGATATCACCGGGCAATGCCGCCGCGGCTGATGTTTCACAAATGCCTTGACAATCATGAGGCCCGATTATAGACTTCGCGCCGACGCACCGCAAGGGCGCCTGCCGAAGTGGCGGAATTGGTAGACGCGCTAGGTTCAGGGTCTAGTGCCCGAATGGGCGTGGGAGTTCGAGTCTCCCCTTCGGCACCATAAATGGAATCAAGGGGCTGGCCAGAGATGGCCGGCCCCTTTGATTTTTCATCTAATGGATTTTGGCGGAGATTTGGCGGAAGTCGCCCCGAAATTGTTCCTTCCTCGTTATAAATTTATCAATGATTTCACCCACCCCATCCTTGGGATATAAATCGTCCTAGCCTCGAAATCTGGTGGGTATAGTAGTACCCATATCCTAATATGGCATTTTGGGTGCTCCAACATCGTCCCGTCGTGCCTACCATCTTGCTTGTGTGTCCGATTTATCAGGACCGCCTACCAACCTCCTAAATTTCAAACAGATCAGGAAAAAGATTGAATATGACGTCATCGATAGTAGCCAGGGATTTAAAATCGCCTTTGTTTAATACTCTAACATTATGTCGTTCGAGTTTCGTCCCGTTTGCATTGCCTTTGGTATGTTTTGCAACCGGTTTTTTTTGTATGTCAAGCTGTTCCCCTGGCTTCCCACCTAACCAAAGAAAAGGTCCAAGCTGAAGATTACCTGCATCAAATTGCATCCATATTACGCAACCACCTGGCTTCTCACAAAGTGAAATATTAATTTTCTGGCGACTAGTACGTGCTTCTTTCGTAGATGCTTTAAGCTGAATATACCTAACAATTCTTTTACATGATATGACAATATCATACCCAACGTTGTCTACTTCAGATCTTAGCAACTCAACATCGAATATCTTTTTTAGCCATAGAGATTTTAAAATCTCTCCGACAAAAAGATGTTCTAGTATTTTTTCACGGAGCGAAGAATGTAGATATTCACTTTCACGTGTTTGCATTTTTACCTTCCCCTTCTTGTGTTGTGAGTCAGAAATACCTTAATGCCTGTCATCGCAAGCTCAGCAAAGAGCTCTCTTGAAATTATGAAGAAGGTGGAGACAAAGCCCAAACCTTTTCATGCGCATCGCATGTTGAGATGTGGTGATCGCCTGGAGATCGGCTTGTAGCCTACCTTGCTCCATTCTGGCCACAAATCCTTGGCGAAAAACTGGCGAAATGATCTGACCTTTCCACCAACTTTATAGCGCAGCCCCGAAAAGACCTGCGCGGGGAGTCATATATTCAATTTCTCTAAAATTATCTTCTTGTGCGCCGACATGGCCGGCGCTATACAATCAATTACCGGAAAAACTGGGCATTTCACCTGTACCAAAGCTTTCACCTCGGCAAGGAGAGATCATGCTCGCAAAATCACGCTTGCTTTGCCTGCTCGCCCTGACCGCGCTTTTGTCCTGCCTGTTCTTCAGCTTGCCGGCCGCCGCGGTTCCCATCGTGGAGGACCAGCGCTTGGAGATCATAACCATGGTCAAATCCGCGGTCAAGCTCATCGAGGCCAAGGGCGAGGCCGCCTTTACCGAGCTAAACGTCCAAAACGGCCCCTGGCACAAGGGAGCCACGGCCATCTTCGTGAGCGACGAACAAGGCGTTGAACTGGTCAACGCGGCCCAGCCCAAGATGGTGGGCAAAAACCTCTGGGATTACAAGGACGCCAACGGCAAGCTGGTGGTGCAGGAGCAATGGAAGCTGGTCAAGGCCAAGGGCGAGGGTTGGATGGATTGCCAGTGGGTCAAGCCCGGCACCGACAAAGCCGTGTTCTGCCGGTCCTTCCTCAAGATGGCTACTCACAAGGGTAAGCGTTATCTGGTGGGAGCGGCTTATTATCCGGAATAAGCCAACCGTGAGTTAGCGAAATTCAACAAACGGACGGCGGGCTTGGCTTGGCCGCGCGCCGTCCGCTTGTTGCCCCATAGAGTCTTTTCAGAAAGGGGGGAGCCATGAAAATATCCCTGACCGCGATCATCCTGAGCATGACCCTTTTGCTCGCCGCCAGCGCCGGCGCGGCCGGCTGGGGCGATACGGTTTATTATGTGGACCGGGTGAGCCTGGTGGAGGGCGTGCTGACCGTGGAATTCCAGGGCGGCGAGTCCATAACCTACCGGGGATACGATACCGGCGTATACGCCTACCTGGCCACGCAGGCCATGGCGCAAAACCTGCCCGTGCGGCCCTGGTACAACGACGCCGGGCAAATCACCGGCGTGCGCACCTGGAAGCCTTGATTCGCGCCGTTCTAACATCCGGCAGCGCCGGCGGGATATAACTCCCCGCGCCGCCCATTGGCCTTAATCCTTAAAGCTTGCATCCACGCCGGGACGCTCACCGCCCGAGCACCCCAACCGGCCCTGTTCGCCATGTCCCTGGGGATGCTCCGGGAGCCGTGGCCAGGGGGTTGTCGCCAGGCCCTCGTTTCAACGCCGCGCCCGCTTTTTGGCCGCGCGAATGATCGCCGCTTTGCCTCCATTGCAAAACAAGGCATTGCCCCACGCGGGGCAAAAGGGGCAATCTGAAAGAAGGGGGGATGGTTCTGAAGCGGCATGAACGCTGGGGAGGGCGATAATTGCAGCGACCGAACCGCGTTTGGCAAGGGGTGGCTCCCAGGGTGTTGGCGTTCCTGGTGGGGCTGTTGCTGCTCAGTTGGCCCTTTTGGAGCGGGCCGGCCCGCCGCGCCCCCGGCTTCCTGCTGGTCTATCTCATTGTGGTCTGGCTAGGCCTCATCGTGGTTTTGTGGCTGCTGGCCAGGTCCGCCAGCCGGTCTTCCCCGCCACCCGGCGAGGAGGACTGACATGCCCTTCCCTCCCTGGGTGGTCCTGACCGCGATTCTGGCCTACATGGGCTTCCTGTTCCTGGTGGCCCTCTGGGCCGAGCGCCGGGCCAGGGCCGGCGTCAACAGCAGCGACAATCCCATCATCTACACCCTGTCCCTGGCCGTGTATTGCACCGCCTGGACCTATTACGGCAGCGTGGGCAAGGCGGCCAACTCGGGCATGATCTTCCTGGCCATCTACCTGGGCCCCACCCTGGGCATGCTGTTCTGGTGGGTGGTGTTGCGCCGCCTGGTGAGGGTGAAGAACGTGCACCACCTGACCAGCGTCGCCGACCTGATCTCCCTGCGTTACGGCAAATCCCAAGCGGTGGGGGCCCTGGTCACCATCATGATTCTGGTGGGCGTCACGCCCTACCTGGCCCTGCAACTCAAGGCCATGGCGCTCACCCTGAAGATACTGACCCACCGCCAGGTCGACTCCCTGTTCTACTGGGACTATGGTCAGGGCTCCTGGCTCTATTCGCACACGGGCGATTTGATCGCGCTGCTGATGATTGTCTTCACCATCGTCTTCGGAGTGAGACGCCTGGACCCCACCGAGCGGCACCAGGGCATAGTCATGGCCGTGGCCGTGGAATCAATGGTGAAGCTGTTGGCCTTCCTCACCGTGGGCGTGTTCGTGACATACTACCTGCACGACGGCTTCGGAGAAATCCTGGCAGCCTTCGCCCGCCTGACCCCTTCGCCCAGCCAGCCCTCCCCCCCGCTCACGGGCCAGGCCTCCTCCTCTTACCTGGTCTGGCTGAGCTATCTGGCGCTTTCCATGAGCGCGGTGGTGTTTCTGCCCAGGCAGTTCCACGTGGCCGTGGTGGAAAACTTCGATGAAAAGCACATCGCCACGGCAAGCTGGCTGTTCCCCATATATCTATTGCTCATAAATCTTTTCGTGGCTCCCCTGGCCATGGCCGGCCTGCTCTTGGGCTATCCCTTACAGGAAGCCGACACCTTTGTCTTGCGGCTTCCCCTGGACCAGGGCTTCCCCTGGCTGTCCCTCCTGGCCTTCATGGGCGGCTTCTCGGCGGCTACGGCCATGGTAATGGTGAGCACCATGACCATGGCCACCATGCTCACCAACCATCTTCTCACCCCCCTGCTCCAGTTTTTCAAGCCTCTCAACTTTTTACGGCGGCATCTGCTGCAGTGCCGCTGGGCGGCCGTGGCCCTGATTATCCTGCTGGCCTATTGGTTCCAGTGGGAGGTGGGCTGGAGCGAGTTTCTGGTGGACATGGGCATCCTTTCCTTTGCCGCCATTCTGCAATTGGCGCCGGCCATCCTGGGCGGCCTGTTCTGGCGCCAGGGCAACCGCGCCGGCGCCCTCCTGGGCCTGACCGCGGGCTTTCTGGTTTGGGCCTACACCATGCTGGTTCCCACGGCGGTCAAGGCCGGCTGGCTGGCGGAGTCCTTGCTGGAGCGGGGGCCATGGGGGCTGGCCCTGTTGGCCCCGGAGCGTCTCTTCGGGGTGAGCGCCCTGGACCCCTTGAGCAACGCCGTTTTCTGGTCGCTCTTTTTCAACCTGTGCTGCTATCTGCTGGGCTCCCTGGTCTTTCGGCAAGACGAACAGGAGCAGCGCCTGGCCCAGGAATTCGTGAGCGCCGCCGGGCCGGGGTTGAGCCTGGCCCAGATGGAGCAAGGCGAGCCCCTCATAGACCTGGGCCAAAAGCTGGCGGGGTTCGAGCGCGTTCTTCTGGACTATCTGAACCCGGCCCACGCCCGCAACATGATAGAATCCTCCCTGCGCCAGCTGAAGCTGCGCGGCCTGGATCGCATCACCCTCACCCAACTGGCCGAGTTGCACCAGGTCTTGGAAAACCAACTGGCCGGCTCCATCGGCGCGGCGTCCGCGGCCACGGCCCTGAGGCGCTTTCCCCTTTTCACCCCCCAGGAGGCCAGGGCCATGGCCTCGGTCTATGCCCGGGTTCTCACCTCGCTCAGGGTTTCCCCCCAGGAGCTGAAGCGGAAGATAGACTACTACCAGGAGAAAGAGGAGCTGCTGCGCCGCGAGAGCGAGTTATTGCTCCACAGCAAGCGGCTGTTGGAGGAGAAGCTGGAGGGCATGGACCGCCTGGCCCGCTCTCTGGCCCACGAGATACGCAACCCCGTGACCACCATCGGCGGACTGACCCAGCGCCTGCTGCGCCGCGGCGACAGCTCCGCTGACGACCCCGAGTACCTGAACAGGATTCTCTCCGGGGTGCGCCGCCTGGAAAGAATCGTCAGCGAGGTGCGGGCCTATGCCGACATGCCCGCGCCCATGCTGGCCCCGGAAGACCTGGGGGCGCTCTTGAAAAGCCTCTGCGAAGAATACAAGAGCCAGGCCCAGGCCGGGGGCGTGGAGTTGGCCCTGGAGGGTCAGGCCGGCCAGGAAGCTCAAGTGCAGGCCTGGCTTGACCGCGGGCAGATCGAAAAGCTGCTGCGGGTGCTCATGGACAACGCCCTGGAGGCCATGCCCCAGGGCGGGCGGCTCACCCTGGGCCTGGCTTGCGGCGGCGACCAGGCCATCATAAGCGTGTGCGACACCGGGGTGGGCATCCTGGCCAAGGACCTGCCCTTCCTATTCGATCCCCTGTTCAGCACCAAGGCCGACGCGGTGGGCATGAACCTGGCCATCGCCAAACGCATCGCCAATGAGCATGGCGGCGACCTGACGGCGGAAAGCGCGCCCGACCTGGGCTCCACCTTCCGGCTGGTCCTGCCCCTGAACTCGTGCGGCCCGGACTCAGCCCGCCACGCCCCACCGGAATCCTCCGAAGAGTACGAGCCCCTGGCCAAGACCTGAAGGTTCGTCTTCAATTCCACGCGGGGAGGCTTTCAGTGAATCCTGGCCGTGGCTGGGTTGTTGGCCCGTACTTAGGCCTATGCAAGCTGGCAGAAAAACCAATACAGGGAAGGATAAGACATTGTCACTAGTGGGTTAGTGTTACGCGTCCGCGGCTTCTGTGGGGCCTCAATTTGGACCATCCCATTATCGATAAAACCAAGCGGATACCGAATAAGCCGAAGCCGTCTATTTGACGTTTGATAAATACTAATAATTCTCGACGGGATAAGATATGGCTGTTTTTATTCCCTGTATTTTGGCCAACGATTATAGCCAATATCAGGTTCATTTGCGCGTAATTGAAGAATAATTTTTATTTCCACGTCACTAACTTCCCTGTCTGTAGCATCTTCGGATTCCCATAATATCTGTTTCCTGATTGAAAAATCCTTACGCTGTTCCCGCGTGAAGTCTTGTGCGATAAGGCTATCGTCGCCGCTGCCAAAGTAATTGATACTATCGGTCAAGTCCTTCCCCACATAAATTTTTCCATTAGGATACGTTATTTTATAAATAACTTTCACCTTACCACCATCCCCCTCGTTTTCTCTTTGGCAAAACGCTGAAAGGGTTAGCGGCGTTAACCGCTAACCCTTTCATTTTCTTATCTGGTAGGGCCGACGGGATTTGAACCCGTGACTTCCACCGTGTGAGGATGGCACTCTCCCGCTGAGTTACGGCCCTATTTTTCGCTATCTTACGCGCCGCCGGCCGCTCGTTTTGCCGGTTCCGGCCTTGCCGCCGGCCCGTCGGCCTTGCGCGCGCAACGTGCTGTTTTTTACACCAACGCCGCCGGGTTTGCAACCGTCAATTAAGCCGGCGGCTTGCCTGAGTTCGCGCACCTCGGCCATGCTCAAGCGCCGCGCCGCGCCGGGCGGCAGGTCGCCCAGTTTGAGCGGGCCCAGGGCCACCCGCAAAAGCCGGGTCACCGGGTGCCCCACCGCCTCGCACATGCGGCGGATTTCCCGCTTGCGGCCTTCGTTGAGCACCAAGCTCAGTTTGGAGCGGTATGGATTGGCGGCTTTCGTATGCACCCTGGCCGGCGAGGTGGGGCGCTCGTCGCCGATATCGACGCCCTTGCGGAGCTGTTCAAGGGCTTGCGCGGATGGCTGTCCTTCCACCCATACTTTATAGGTCTTGGTCACCTCGTAGCGGGGGTGCATCAGATGGTGGGCCAGTTGACCGTCGTTGGTCAGAAGCACCAGGCCCTCCGAATCCCGGTCCAGCCGCCCCACCGGATACACCCTGCCCGCCTCGGGCGGCAGCAAATCCACCACCCGCCTGCGGCCCTGGGGGTCCTTGACCGTGCAGACCACTCCCTGGGGCTTGTGCACCAGCCAATACTCCTTGGCCTCCTGGCGGGGCAACGGCTTGCCGTCCAGGCTGATGCGCTGGGTGAGGGGATCGGCCTTAAAGCCCAGCTCGGTTATCACCCGGCCGTCCACCGCCACCCGGCCGGCGGCGATCATGTCCTCGGCCCGCCGGCGGCTGGCCAGGCCGGCCTTGGCCAAGATTTTTTGCAGGCGTTCCTGAGCCAAGCCGCGCCCTCAAGCCGCCCTGGGCCCGGAGTTGTCTTCGCTGTCGTCGGGCGGGGATGCTTCCCGGTCTTCCTGTTTTTCTTCCGGAAGGCCCCGCGGCTCGTCGGCAAGGTTTTCCGGTTCCGGCGCTCCGGGATATTGGTCGCCCATGCCCAGCGCAGGGCCGGCCACGGGTGCGTCTTGGTCAGCGGACGCGGCCTCCGGCTCCAGGTCCGGATCGCTCTCCGGCGCGGCCAGTTCCTCGGCTAATTCCCGGTCGCCAGGGGAATCGTTTTGCGCGACGGGTTCCGCTTCATCAGAGGCGGCGTCAAGAGTTGGCTCCTCGCCGGCCTCTTCATCCAGCCCGGCGTCGGCCGCCTCCCCAATCGCTGCGTTCAGATATTCTGCCTCCTCGATCGCGGCCTCCTCCTGGTCCTCCTGCGTCTCGTCGTCATAAGCCTGATCCTGGCCGGCCATGCCCCTGGTGAACAGCGGCGCTTCGTCCTGGCCGGCGTCATCCTCGGGCCCGCGTTCCGTGGCCAGATCAGGCTCGCCCAGGAGTTCCTGCATTTCTTCCAGGGTGGGCAGATCGGAAAGGTCGTTGAGGTCGAACACCTCCAAAAAACGCCGGGTGGTGCCATAGATCAGGGGCCTGCCGGGCAAATCCTTGCGCCCCACCACCCGCACCAGGTCCTTTTCCATGAGCATGCGCAAGACGCCGGAGACTTCCACCCCGCGGATGCGTTCGATCTCGGCTTTCAGGACCGGCTGTTTGTAGGCGATGATGGCCAAGGTTTCCAGGGAGGCGCGGGAGAGGCGGGTGGCGGACTGGCGTTTGAGCTTGCGCAGCCAAAAGGCCATGTCCGGCCTGGTGCGCATGCGCCAGCCGCCGGCCACCTCCACCAGGGCGAAGGCGCGCTCCAGATAGTCATACTCCCTGGCCAACTCGGCCAGGGCGGTGTTGACCCGCTCCTTGTCGCCGGTTTCCAGCACCTGGCAGATATGGGCCAAGGAAAGAGGAGTCTCGGCCGCAAAGAGCACGGCCTCCACGATGCGTTTGAGATCGGTGCTCACAGCTCCTCATCCTCCTCGCGGGACAACACATTGAAATATATTCGCAAGGTGCCCCAGGCCGCCGTGCCCGCGGAGGCCGGGGCGGAGCGGTCCTGATAGGCCCGCACCAGCCCCACCCTGGTGAGCTCCAGCAGGGCCAGAAAGGTGACCACCAAATCGCCCCTGGTGCGCACGCCGGAGAAAAGATCGTCAAAAGTGACGGTGTCCTGACGGCGCAGGATTTCGAGGAGCTGGGTCATGCGATCCTCGATGCTTATGCCGGCAGAAGGAATGGCCAGGTTGAGCCTTTCCCCCCGGCTCTTGAGAAGCGCCCGGAAGGCCTCGATGAGATCGAAAACCCCGGCCTCGATGACCTCCTGCTGGTCGGCCTGCTCGATGGCCTCGTTCACCTCCTTGCGTCCCCCGGGACGCGTGAACACGTCGTGCTCCAAA
The DNA here is from genome assembly GCA_001184205.1 of Desulfocarbo indianensis. Classification (GTDB taxonomy): domain Bacteria; phylum Desulfobacterota; class Desulfarculia; order Desulfarculales; family Desulfarculaceae; genus Desulfocarbo; species Desulfocarbo indianensis. Next base: position 60,305 of record LBMP01000007.1, on the reverse strand, counting down.
AGCGGCCTTTCGCCCAAGGCCTCGGCGGCGGCCTTGAACCGCATGTGTTCTTTGAGTTGCTGCACCAAATCGATGCGGGGGTCGTCCTCCTCGCTTTCGTCGTCGGCCGCGTCATGGCTGGGCAGAAGCATGCGGCTTTTGATATGGGTGAGGGTGCTGGCCATGACCAGGAACTCGCCGGCCATGCTGATGTTCAGCTCGCGCATCATATCCAGATAGGTCAGGTATTGGCCGGTAATCAGGGCGATGGGAATATCATAGATATCCACCTCGTTCTTGCGAATGAGGTGGAGGAGCAAATCCAGGGGCCCCTCGAAAATATCCAGCTTTACCGCTACGTCCATGCGGCCCAACCTCGCCTGCCGTTTATATGGGCAGAAGCCAGGAAACCAAGTAATAAGCCGGCTGCACCACCAAGGCCCGGATCAGATCGGGAAAACCCGGAATCCAGCCGGGCAGGAATATCAGCGCCAAGAGTATAACAAAACCGTAGCGCGCCAGCCCATGATACTTGGCCGCCGCCCGCGGACTCAAGAGGCCGGCCAAAACTCCCGAGCCGTCCAGGGGCGGCAGGGGTATCAGGTTGAAGAAGGCCAGGATGACGTTGATGCGCACCCCCACCAGCAGCACCTGGGCCAGGAAGTCTTTCCAAACCGCGTATTCGGAAAAGAGGCCGGCCCACAGCAGCAAGCGGAAAACCACGGCGATCAGCACCGCGAATAAAAGGTTCACCACCGGGCCGGCCGCCGAGATCCACATCATGTCCCGCCGGGGGTTGCGCAGATTACGGTAATCCACCGGCACCGGCTTGGCCCAGCCGATGCCCGCGCCCAGCCAGGCGGTGACGAAAAACACCAAGGTGCCCGTGAGGTCCAAATGCTTGAAAGGATTGAGCGTGAGCCGGCCGGCCGCCTTGGCGGTGGGATCGCCCTTGGCATAGGCGATCCAGCCGTGGGCCACCTCGTGGATGGTGAGGGCGAAAAGGATGGGAGGGGCCAGCACCGCGAACTTAACCATGAAATCGCTTAGCCAATTCATTTGGGCAGAGCCTCCCTTTCCTTGCCGAACTCGGCCCGTACCAGCGCCTGTTCGCCGTCGCGGTCCTTTACCTCGCCGTCCAAACGGGCGGCCAGGAGCCGCTCCAGGATTTGCCTGAAAACCGGGCCCGGCTCGAACCCCATAGCCATGAGGTCGTCGCCGCCGAGTTCGGGCCGCACCTGCTTGAGGGTGGTCAAGTATTTGCTGACGCTACGCTTCACCCAATCGCGCGTGGCCTTGGCCATGATGTAGAGCTGGTATTCCGGCTTGAGCCCCTGCAGCAGGCCGTAGACCACGGAAGGCGCCGGCCGCGCCCTTTGCATCTGGTTGAGCGTGTTTTGGGCCTCCTTGCGCATGCCGATGATTTCGTTGCGCAACTTGGGGGCCAAGCTAAGGCGGGCGCCCATCTGGCCCAGTTCCTCGTCGGTCAGATTGTCCACCAGGGGCAGGAAATACAAAACCCATTGCCTTATGGGCTGATCGAGGAACGACAACTGATACCAGGCCAGGGCGTCCTGAATCTCGTTCCAAAGCCCCAGGTCCTTGTCCTCCAGCTTCAGGTTGGGATGGAATTCACGTAAAAGCTTTAACTCCATCAACCGCTTGACGCAATCCAGAGCGCGCTCTTCATCCAGTATTTGCCTTAACTCGCCGAAAAGCCGGCTGCCGGACAGCCGCAGAAAGGCCTCGATCTTGATGGCGTTCTTGATCAGACCCTCGGTGAGCTTGCCGATGCGGAAGCCGAAGCGCTGCTCGAAACGGACCGCGCGGAACACCCGGGTGGGGTCTTCCACAAAGGAGAGGTTGTGCAGCACCCGGATAACCTTTTCCTTGATGTCGCGCATGCCGTCGAAGAAATCGAAAAGCTGGCCGAACTGCTTGGGGTTGAGACGCACGGCCAGGGTATTGATAGTAAAATCGCGGCGATATAGATCAAGCTTTATACTGGAGAGCTCCACGGTGGGCAGGCTGGCCGGAGATTTATAGTATTCCAGGCGGGCGGTGGCCACGTCGATTATCAGGCCGTCGTCCCAAATCAGCTTGCCGGTGTTGAATTTCTGGTGAATGCGGGTGCGCAGGCCCTGGCGTCCTTCCGCGAAACGCTTGATAAAGGCCACGCCGTCTCCCTCGATCACCACGTCCAGGTCCAGGTTATCCCTGCGTAGGAAAAGATCGCGCACCGAGCCGCCCACCAGGTAGGCGGCGTGCCCCATCTCCTCGGCCACCCGGCCCATTTCCATGAGCACCTGCGAGACCCGCTTGGGAAAGCGCTCGCGCATCAGGCCCTTGATGCTCTTGAAGCGGGGCTGCCCCGCCTCCTCGCCGGCCTGCACCGGCTGCTCGTCCATGAGGGGCTGCTCAAAGAAGTGATTCAGCAAATCGGTGCGGGTTATCACCCCGGCCAAGCGCCCCTGATCCATCACCGCCACCAGGCGCTGCCGTTCCGCCACCAGGGCCTGCTCCACCCGGCCCAGGCCGTCGCTTGGAGAGATTGCTTCAACCCTGGTGTCCATATATTCGGTTACCGGCAGCTTTTCAAGTTTGTGCACCAGGGCCTTTTCCACGTTGGGGCGTTGTATGATCCCGATAACCTTGCCTTCTTTCAATATGGGCAGCACGTCGAGATCGTAGCGGGTTAGCACGTCATGAGCCTCGGCCAGGCTGGCGTCGGCCTCCACGGCCACCACCGGGCTGGTCATGAGGTCGGCGGCGGTGCGGGTGGGATTGATGCGGGTCTGCAACACGGTTTTTAGCCGGTCGCGCGCCTCCACCAAGGTCATGTCGCGCAGGGTGGCGCTGGCCGCGGTGGGGTGGCCGCCGCCGCCCAGGGCCTTGGCGATCACGCCGGCGTCCACCTCGGGCAGCCGGGAACGCGCCACCAAATAGACGCGGCCCTCCATGCGGGCCAGGGCGAACAGCACGTTCAAGTTGTCCATATCCATGAACTTATGCACCAGCACCGCGAAATCGGGCACATAGCGCTCCCGGCTTACCTCGCTTATCACCACGGTGACGCCGTTGACCACCACTTCCTGGGCCGAGCGGATCAGGTCGTTCAACAGGCCCACCTCCTCGGCGGTGAGTTCGCGGGTGATCAGGGAGCTGACCACGTTTAAATTGGCGCCCTGCCCCAACAGCCAGGCAGCGGCGCGATAATCCTCCTGGGTGGTGGAGGAGAAGGTGAAGGAGCCCGTATCCTCATAAATTCCCAAGGAAAGAATGGTGGCCTCGTCCTCGCCGAGCAGCACGCCATTTTCCTGCAAAAGCCCGCTCAAGAGGGTCACCGTGGCGCCCACCATCTCCACCCTCTGGAGATCGGTCTTGACGTCGTTTTCGCTGTCCGGGTGGTGATCATAGGCGTGGATCTCGACCTCGGGGTCGTCCAGGAGCTTGGCCAGGGGACCGATGCGGTCCTTTTGGCGGGTATCCACCAAGATCAGCCGTTTCACCCTCTCGAAAGGAACGTTTTTCACCTTGACGAAATTGTAGAAATAACAGACCGATTCCACGTAGAAATTACGCAGATTGCGTTCCTGGGCCCCAGGAAAGACCAACATGGCCTGCGGGTAGAGCTTGGCGGCCGCCAGCATGCTGGCCAAGGCGTCGAAATCAGCGTTGACGTGGGTGGTTATCACCTCCACGTCGCGCTTGAGCGAGTTGTTGCCCGAATGGTTTTCCATGACGTTCCTGAGTTCCGAAATCCGCGCGCGCTGTTGCCTGGGCTCAGTGTACACCGCCTGGCGCAAGGCTGCATGACGGGGAGCCAAAGACCAGAAAAACGCTTGTACTTAGCACGAGCCGGACCAGTGCGCCAAGAAAAAGGCCGCCCTGGCCGGCCTATAACTGGCATGGGAGCGTTAACTCCGCTGGCCCGCTCCACCGGCCGGCCGTTTCAGCCCCCCGCGAAACGGCGCGCGTCTTAAGGCGATTGCTTCACCCGCGGGGGTGGAACTGCTTATGCACCTGGGCCAGGCGCTGGCGGTCCACGTGGGTGTAAATCTCGGTGGTGCCGATGTCGGCATGCCCCAGCATGAGCTGCACCGAGCGCAAATCCGCCCCGCCTTCCAGAAGATGGGTGGCAAAGGTGTGGCGCAGGGTGTGGGGGCTCACCTGCCCCTTGATTCCCGCCGCCAGCACATGCTTCCGCAAGATTTTCCAGAGTCCCATGCGGCTCAGGGCGCTCCCCCGGACGTTCAGAAAAACCTCTTCCACCCGCTTTTGCTTGCGCAGCCGTTCCCGCGCCCCCTCCAGGTAATCCCGCAACACGTCCAGGGCGGTCTGATGCACCGGCACCAGGCGTTCCTTGGAGCCCTTGCCGCGCACCACCAGACAGCCCACCTGGAACTGCACGTCGCCCACCCCCAAGGTAGTGACCTCGCTGGCCCGGAGACCGGCGGCGTACATCAGCTCCAACATGGCGCGGTCCCGCATGCCCAGGTCGCTGGAGGCGTCCGGCGCGTCCAACAGGCGCTCCACCTCCTGGCGCGAAAGAAAATGGGGGAGCCCATCCGGCGTCTTGGGGCCGCTCAAACCCGCCAGGGGGTCAGATTGCAATCTGCCTTCTTGAAGCAAATGCTTTATCAGGCCCCGCAGGGAAGAAAGGCGGCGGGCCCTGGTGCGGGGAGCCAAATCCCGCTTCTTGGCCTGGGCGAGATAGGCCAGCACATGCAAGGAATCCAGCTGAGGCCAGGCCTCCACCTCCTGCCCCCGCATGAACTCCGCGATGTCCTTCAGGTCATCGGCATAGGCCTCCACCGTGTTGGCGGACAAGCCCCGTATCGCCGCTAAAAAGGCGAGATACTGATCCAGGTCCTGGTCCAATTGGCTCAATGCCGCCATGGAATCAAACCAGCGCCGATCTAGGGCAGCTCATAAAAATCGTCAAGCTTGTTAAGAAGTTGGCAGCCGGTTTCGGTTATGACCACCATCTCTTCCAAGCGCACGCCGCCCCAACCCTCCAGATATATGCCCGGCTCCACGGTGATGACCATGCCCGGGCGCAGCACTTCGGAGGAGTTGGGCCCCACCGAGGGGGCTTCGTGCGTGGCCAGGCCCACGCCGTGGCCCAGGGAATGGCCGAAATGCTTGCCATAGCCGGCCTCGGCTATCACCTCCCGGCCCAGGGCGTCGGCCCGGGCCCCGCTCAGGCCGGGCTTTATTTCAGCGATTGCTTTAAGTTGCGCCTTTCTTACCGTGGCGTAAACTTCCCGAAAACGATCATCCGCCTCAGCCAGCCCGCCGGCCACCACCGTGCGCGAGATATCGCTGCAATAGCCGGCCAGCCTAGCCCCCACGTCGAATATCACCGGCTCGCCGGCGGCGATGACTCTGTCGCCCGGCTCGGCATGGGGTTCCGCGCCATTGGGCCCGCTGGCCACGATGGGCGCGAAGGCCGGGCCCTCGGCCCCGGCGTCCTCCACCGCGCGCACGATGCTTAAGGCCAGCTCCCGCTCGGTTTTCCCCACCACGCCGTCGGAAATCACCTCGCGCAGCACCTGCTCCATCAGGCCCAGGCTGTCTTTGATATATCGCAGCTCTTGCTTGTCTTTCAGCGCCCGCAATGGTCCCGTCAAGTTATGGACGGGCACCAGCTCCACCGCCGGGCCAAGCTCCCTGGCCAGGCGCTCATAATGCTCCACCAGCATGGCTTCCGGTTCGAAGCCCAGGCGGCGAACCCGGCTGGCTTCCAGCAATGGCTTTAACTCATTGACCAAGCCCCGCCGATGCACCGCCACCCGATAGAGCGGCGCCTGGGCGCGGGCGGTCAATTCGTAGCGGAAATCGGTTAAAAGCACGGCTTCATAGGCGCTTATGAACAGCCAGCCGGAGCTTTCGCCCCACTGGGCGTCGTCCGGCGCATAGCCCGACAGATAGCGCCGGTTGGCGGGCAGGCTCACCAGCAGGCCGTCCAATCCCTTTTCGCGCAGGCGGGCGCGCAACAGCGCCAGACGCATCTTCAACATATAGCTTGAAACACCTTTCCGCGCCGCGGGGACGCCAGAAAAACACGCCAGTTAACGTATTGTTATATCATTGCAACTCCGGCGGGGCAAGGCAAGTTACGGCATGACCCTTGTCTTCGCGCCCGGCCCTGGGGTATTAAGAGTGAACTTTGTGGGGGCGGGAGGACTAACGTATTGCAACCCGTGGAGCGATTGACCATGGCCGCGGCCAGGGATTTGCGCAACCGTCTGGATAACCTATCCGGCGCGGCGGCAAAATCCCTGGTGGCGGACGCGGCCATGCGCCAGCCTGCTGACCACCGCCTGGCCACCGCCGACACCCATATTTTAGAAGACCTGGCGCGCACCGTGGTGGATGCGGTGCTCAAGCTCGCCGGCCAGCGGCTGGACGCCGGGCAAATGAGCGGCGCCATGGAGCACGCCGCCCGCAAGCACCTCATGGCCAAGGGCATCGGCGCCGATACCCAGCGGGCCCTCTTGGCGCGCCTGGCCGGGGAGGCCCCCTATCTGGTCAACCTGCCGCGCCTGGCCGAGCTGGCTGCCCAGGGCCTGGAGCTGCCCCCCGCCGCGGCCACCGGCGGCGGCGCGGGCGCTCCCGAACTCGTGGGCGGGCAGTCCGGGGCCTTCGCCCAGGTGCTGAAAGACCTGGCAATGGTGGCCGAGACCGATCTGCCGGTGTTGCTGTGGGGCGAGACCGGCACGGGCAAGGAATTGCTGGCCCGGCGGCTCCACCAGAAGTCGGCCAGGCGCGAGGGCCCCTTTGTGCCGGTCAACTGCGCGGCGCTGGCGGACAGCCTTTTGGAAAGCGAGCTTTTCGGCCACGAGAAAGGGGCCTTCACCGGGGCCACGGCCGCCAGGGAAGGCTACGTGCAGGCCGCCCGGGGCGGCACCCTTTTCCTGGACGAGATCGGCGAAACCACGCCCCAATTCCAGGTGAGGCTGTTACGGGTCCTGGAAGACGGGATGGTCACCCCGGTGGGCGGCCGTCAGGGCCGCCGCATCGATTTCCGCCTGGTGACCGCCAGCCACCGCGACCTGGAAGAGGCCGCCCGGCAGGGTGATTTCAACCAGGCCCTTCTCTACCGCGTTCTGGTGGTGCCCCTGAAGCTGCCGCCCCTGCGCCGCCGGCCCGAGGATCTGCCCGCGCTCATCGATCATTTCCTGGCCCAGGCCTGCGTGCTGGCCAAACGCACCCGGCGTCTGGCGCCGGATACCAGGCGGCTGCTCCTGGAGTATCATTGGCCCGGCAACGTGCGGCAGCTGAGCCACCTGTTGCAGCGCCTGGTCGCCCTGGCGCCCGAATACGAAATCGGGCCGGAGTCCCTGCCAGAGGAGGTGCGCCAGTCCGGAGCCCAAGACACGGTTTTTTTCTCCCGACTGCTAGCAGGGGTGGAGGGCATCCCCGAGAAGCGGCAAGCCGAGTTGGCCCGCCTCCTGGCGGCGGCCGGGGATGGCGAAATCAGCAACAAGGAAGTGCGGGAGGCGCTGGCTTGTTCGGATTCCACGGCCAAGAATCTCTTGCGCGCCCTGGTGGAGGCGGGCATGCTGGAAGCCAGGGGCCGCCGGGGGGGCAGGCGCTACAAGATTTTGGACCCAGAGGAGGAATGAAATGGCATTGAGCGGCCGGGTGGGTTTTTTAGGCGGGGGCAACATGGGCTCCGCCATGCTCAAGGGGCTGATTTCCAGCGGCCGCTGCCAGGCCGCTCAGCTGGTGGTGGCCGAAAAGGACGCCGAGCGGGGGCAGACCCTGGCCCGGGAGCTGGGCGTTGCCGTGGTGGCCCAGCCCGGCGAGTTGGGCAAGGTGGATATCCTGGTGGCGGCCGTGAAACCGCCGGACTTGCCCGACGCGGTCAAGGCCGCGGCGGCGTGCCTCAATAAAGACGCCCTGGTCATCAGCCTGGCCGCCGGGGTGAAGATCGATAGCGTGGCCCATTGCCTGCCCATAGATACGCCCATCATCCGCGCCATGCCCAACACCCCGGCCCTGGTGTTGCGGGGCGCCACCGCCATCGCGGCCGGCCCCGCGGCCACCGCCGAGCATCTGGCCGTGGCCCGCGAGGTGTTCAGCGCGGTGGGCGAGGTGGTGGCGGTCAAGGAAGACTTGCTCAACGCGGTGACCGGGCTTTCCGGCTCCGGGCCGGCTTACGTGTTTCAGTTCATCGAGGGCCTGGCCGACGGGGGAGTGGCCCAGGGCCTGGACCGCCAGACCGCCCTGGCCCTGGCCGCGCAGACCGTTTTGGGAGCGGCCGAGCTCTTGAAGACCAGCGGCCTGCACCCGGGCGTGCTCACCGATCAGGTGGCCTCGCCGGGGGGGACCACCATCGCGGGCCTGTTCGCCTTGGAAGCCAGGGGATTCAAGGGAGTGCTCATGGAGGCCGTCGCCGCGGCCACCCGCCGGAGCCGGGAGTTGGGCGGGGATTAAGCGGCGCCGCTTCCGCCGTAAAAAGGCCAATAAGAAGGCCGGCGCGGGGATGCCGCGCCGGCCTTCTCTATCTATCTGTTATATGCGGAGATAAAGCTAGGGACGCCGCCTCCGCCAGTTCCAGAGCCCCAGACCGCCCAGGGCCGAAGCCAGCAGCATCATCGAAGCCGGCTCCGGGGTGGCCGAAGCGCTGCCGCTGGTCATGTTGTTGATGGTGAAGTCGTGGTCATACACCCCCGAGGCGCGGATGGCCAAGCCCCAGGCGGTAACGCCCGAGCCAAAGGACACGGTCACCGCTCCGGGCGTGAAGGGGTTGGGATAGGTCTGCATGTAATCGGCTTGGGCGAAATCAACCCAGGAGCCCCAAGACACGCCGTCGAAGATGCGGTACTGGCCGCCCTCTAGGAATTGCGACCCAGGCGTCCTGTTGGTGTATTCGTAATACTGGAAATTGGTGGTGAAGCTGGTGAGGAGCACGCCGCCGTCAAAGCTGAAGCGCAGTTCCTCGCCCTGGCCTATCTCACCGCTGGCGGAGCCGCCGGCCACGCCGATGCCGGCCGCGGTGTTGCCGTTGCCGGATTCCTGCTTGTAGCCCAGGTTGCGGTACTGACCGTTGGTGCCCCAGGCCGAGATGGTGGTCTGCACCCCGCCGAAATCCGTGGTGTAGCTATGAGGGCCGGTGCCCCAGGTGTTGTAGGGAGGGCCGGTGAACTCAAGCAAGGCGGCTTGGGCGGTGGCGGCAAAAAGAATCATTATCAAACACGCCAAGGTTGCAGCAACCCCCGGCGCGACATAGCGCGTCATGTTCCCCCAGGTTCTCATTGTCTTAACCCTCCGCTTTCATTGGGGACGGCATCGCCCGGCCAACCTGCCGAGCAATCGAACCACGGGCCGGACGGTTCGGCCCTTTATGAATGTAAGTTTAGCAGCGCGTCCGCCATTGTCAAAGCTATAGATGAAGCCTCGGCAATAAAAAAGTCAGAATGCGCCACAACTTACACATATGTAACCAAGCGCGGTCCGGCCGGGACTCAGGCCGGCACCCCCACCTCCTTGGGGTCCAGGGCCATGCCGGCCAGCAACGGATTGATGGCCTCGCGCCAGTCGGCGGCCGCCTCCCAAAGATAATCAGGGCGTTGGCCATCCTGCCAGCCGGGCATGCCGCCGCGCCACACGTAATTGGCCAAGGCGCGGGTTCCATCGCCGTTGAAGCTTATGCCGCCCATATCACAAAGGTCCTGGCCGGCCTCGGCCCTGATCTCCAACTCCGCGTGCTGGCCAAATCGTTCAACGATTTCCTGCACCTGTGCCTTGGGGGCCACGCCGGCGGGCTTTTGGCGAAAGCCGGCGGGATCGCTGGGGAAAGGCCAGAGGCGGTACAGTTCGCCGATCAGGCCGTAGTGGGTGCGCCCCGCTATGGAGCCGTGCAGATCGCCCAAGTCCTCGCGGCTTTGAATGATCCAGGCGGGGAGCCTGGCCTGAAAAATCTTGTGAGCCTCGGTGGCCCCCAGATCGGTGAAGAGGGCGCAGAAGTCGCGACACCAAAACACCCGGTTCTGCATCAACAACAGATCGGTCTCGATGTTGAAGAAGCCAAAAGCAATGACGCCGTGGTTCAAGCTGTTAAATCCCAGTGGCATGACTAGCGCTTTTCTCCTTACATCCCGGCTTGGCGTTTATTGATCGCCCCGGCCCCCGCGCGGAGCCCAGGGCCTTTACAGTTCAACCTTCATCGATCGCAAAGCGCCACTTGCAGAAATGATCCGGCGGATGCTTATCCGGCGGCGCGTAAAGGCAGGTCACCTTGAGGCGAGGGTCGATCTCCTGGGCAAAGCCCTGGAACTCGGCCCGGTGCATGGCCTTGCAATCGTATTCGCCCAGGCCCCGCTCCAGGCGGGCGGTTTGGGCCGGGCAGTCCGGCACCTGAAGGGTCAGGTGATCGCCGTGATCCTGAAAATCATAGCCCACCAGAATGGCCCAGGGGAAAATCCGCTGCGCCTTCAGGTAGCATTGCAGGCCGCCCTGGGTGAAGCCGAAGCGCTTTTTGAGGTCGCGGGCCGCCAGTTGGGCGGTCTTGCCCCACACCATTTCGTTGATCAGGCAGGCCTCCTGGTGGCCGTGACGCTTCTCGATATTGAGAAACCAAAAGGCGTCCATCACCCGGTAGTTGTGCAAAAGAAACTCCAGGTACTCCAGCAGGTCTTCCCTGCTCCAGTCCTGGAAATATTTTTTATAGTCCATGACCGCCCTTTCCCCCGCCTCGGATTTGCCGGACTCCGCCATCCCCCCCCTGCCTTGGTCGCGAGGGCTTCTTTTTAACACGGCCGGCGGGCGATTAACAGACTGCGCTTGCCCAGCCGGCTTCAAGCCCGCCCGCCCAGGCCCCGCGTCCGGGGCCGGCGGCAAACAATCACCCCGCCGTTGCGCGTTTTTTCTTTACAAAAAGCGCCAAGCATGAATATGTTCCATGGCGATAGGCCCCGCCAAGGGCTAAGAGGGAAGACGGTGTGAATCCGTCGCGGTCCCGCCGCTGTTACCGGGGACGAAAACCGCGAATCGGTTCGCCGCGCGTAAGAAGACCGGCGAACCGTCGAGCCACTGCCGATCAGGCGGGAAGGCGCGGCAAGTAGGACGATCCGGAAGTCAGAAGACCTGCCTATCGCATATGCGGCCCGGCAAGGCGGCGCGTCACCGCCGGCGGACGCCAAGCGATTGGTGTGCCCGCCAGGGCCCACCGGGGGTATCAAGTAAACACGGGTGCAGACCCTCGGTCCATATTGGGACCGGGGGTTTTATATTGGTTTTTTCGCACCAACTTGGGCCAAAACATAGCTTGCAAGCCGAAAAAGTACCCGAAAAGCGGCCTCCCAGCGCCGTCACCTTGACCAAAACCGCAATTAAGGGGATAAACAGGCATCAACAACGAGGAGACGACATGATCAAATCCATGAACGTGGCTTGGTGGGTGCGGCGCTGGAGCGAGCTGCATCCGGAAAAAACCGCGATTAATTTTGAAAACCGCTCCATAAGCTACGCGGAGCTGCACGACAAATCCGAGGCCGTGGCTTCTTGGCTGCAATCCCTGGGCATCGAAAAAGGCGACCGGGTGGCGGTGCTCCTGGACAATTGCCCGGAGTTCATCGAGCTGTATCTGGCCTGCGCGCGCCTGGGCGCCATCTTCGTGCCCTTCAACTTCCGCCTGGCCACGCCCGAGATCGATTACCTCCTGGTGAACTGCCGGCCGCGCCTTTTCGTTTTCCGCGACGCGCTGGCCGAAAAGATAGCCCCGCTCAACCTGGCCAATTACCAGCCTCCCCTGGCCGCGGCGGTGGTGGGGCAAAAAACCGTGGATCACCGGGTGCTGGATTACGCCAACACCACCGCCCGCTTCAACGGGGAAAAGCCTTTCGTCACCAGCTCCATCGGCCCCTCCGACCCGGAGGAGCCCCAGGTCATCATGTATACCTCCGGCACCACCGGCCATCCCAAGGGCTCGGTGCTGACCTATAAAAAGACCTTTTTCAACTGCCTCAACGCCAATATTTTTTTCAAGGCCAGTTACGACGACATAATGCTCTTGATTCTGCCGCTCTTCCACTCGGGCGGACTTTTCATCCAATTGACCCCCATGCTCTACCACGGCGGCACCATCCTGCTGCATCACCGTTTCGATCCGGGCCGGGCCTACGCCGACATCCAGCGCCACCGGGTCACCAAATTCCTGGGAGTGCCCACGGTCTACCGCGCGCTGTTGGACGTGCCCGCCGGGGAGCGGGGGGATTTAAGCTCCCTGCGGGTGTGCGCCATCGGCGGGGAGCAGGTGACGCCCGAGCTGCTGCGCGCCTGCCGCGACGCCGGCCTGGCCTGCCGCCAGATCATGGGCCAGACCGAGACCTCCATCCTGCTTTGGGCCTCGGAGGAGGAAAGCCTGGCCAAGCCCGGCACCGTGGGCCGCCCGGTTTTCCACGCCGAGGTGCGCCTGGTGGCCGAGGACGGCTCCCTGGCGTCCCAGGGCCAGGTGGGCGAGATCGTGGCCCGCGGCCCGGTGGTGATGAAGGAATATTGGCGCGACCCCAAGCGCACCGAAGACGCCATGAGCGGCGGCTGGCTGCACACCGGCGACCTGGGCCGCAGCGACGAGGAAGGCTATTACTACCTCATGGACCGGGCGCGCGACATGTTCATCAGCGGCGGCGAAAACGTGTATCCCGCCGAGGTGGAGCGGGTCCTGAAACTGCACCCCGCCGTGGCCGAGGCCGCCGTGGTGGGGGTGCCCGACCCCAAATGGGGCGAGGTGGGCCACGCCTTCGTCATCCTGCACGCGGACGCGGGCGTAGAGGCTGAAGCCCTGCACGACCACTGCCGGGATCATTTGGCGGCCTACAAGGTGCCGCACCGCATAGCCTTTGTAAAGGAATTCCCCCGCACCCCCCTGGGCAAGGTGCGCAAGTTCCTGCTCCTGGAAAAGGCCCGCCAAGGGGGAAACTGATCCCGCCCATTTCTGGCGCGGGGGAGGCTGTCATTGATTATGCCATGAAGCCGCCCGCCCGCAATAAGGCCCTTGCCGGCAGCGCAAACCGGCAAGGGCCTTTAGCATTCATCCGCCGCCTTTAGCCTTAAGCAACCCAACCCATTGGCATCAACCGGCGGCGAATGCCCTATTTCTTATATTCCGGCTTCCTTTTCTGCAGGAACGCGCCGATGCCTTCTTTGGCGGCGTCCAGGCAGGCGATTTTGCCGAAGCCCTGATAGCAGATATCCAGGGCCTTATCCAGGCTGTCCGCCGCGGCGGCGGACTCGATGGTCTCCTTGAGCAGGCCCACCGCCTCGCGGCTGAGCTGGAGCTTGCCGCACATGGGCGGATCGGGCAATTGCACGGGCGGCACCTGCACCGGGCCTTCCTGGATGCGGGGCAGGTTGCCGGCCAGCTTCTTGACCTCTTCCACCGCCGCCGCGATCAACTCGCCATAGCCATCCACCAAGCGGGAGACCATGCCGATCTCCTGGGCCTCCTTGGCCGTGATCTGCTTGCCCAGGCACAGCATCTGATGGAACAGCTCGGCGCCCTTGGGCCACTTGCGGTAGGGCACCACGCAGCCGCCGATGCCGGGCAGAATGCCCAGGGTGATCTCGGGCAGGCCGAAGCGGGCCCTGGGCGAGGCCACCAGGCCGTGGCAGCGCAGGGCCACCTCCAGGCCTCCGCCCAGGGCGATGCCGTTGATCGCCGCCACCACGGGCTTGTTCATCTTGTCCATGAACACCTGCACCTTGGCGCAATCGCGGGCGTACTGGGTCGCGGCCTTGGCGTCGCCCAGCATGGAGGGGAACTTGCCGATGTCGGCCCCGGCGGAAAAGGCCTGGTTGCCGTAGCCGGTGATCACGAAGCCTTCCACCGCCGGATCGTCGGCGAATTCTTTAAGCACCGCCAGTATCTCGTCGGTGACCTCGTCGCTGAGCGCGTTCATGGCCTGGGGCCGCCGGATGGTGATGACCTTCACCTTGTCCAGATCGTCCACCAGCACGTGGCGCTTGAAATCCAGATAGCTTGCCAAGGGCTCCTGGGCCTGGGGAAAGCCGGGCCGGGCTTTCAGGAACGCGGCCATGACCCGCTTCACCTCGGCCTCGCCCAGCTTGGCCATGACGTCCAGGGGCCCGCGCCGGAAGCCCAAGGCCACCTGGCAGCCGAAGTTCAGGTCGGTCTTGGTGCCGATCTGCCGGTCCACGATGTCAAAGGACTGGGAGAACAAAATGCCCAGCAAACGGTCGCGCACCGTGCCCTTCACCTCGGCCGGCACCTCCACCTTGCTGCCGGGGCGGGGAATCTGCCAGCGGTAAACCGAACCCAGGATGGAGGCCGGCTTGTAATGAGCGCCTTCTTCCATTTGCAGGGTGTTGGTCTCCATGATGATGGGGTTGCCGTTGGCCATGTTCAAGACGAAGAAGGGCCCGGCATAGACGAACTCCTCGGCCACCTTGTCTATCCGGGCGGCGCCGGCCTCGGCCAGCAGATAGGCCGCTTCGTTGCACCAGTTGTCGAAAATGCGGTCCAGCATGAAGCAAATGGCGTTGGCGGTCATGATGGGGGCCTTGCCGGTGTGGGCGAAGAACCAGCACAGGTAATCCACCACCTCCCGGTCGGCCTTGGCCCAATCGATCACCTCCACCGGCAGGCTGCGCCAGGCCGGGGCGAAGAAATGGGTGACCGTGGTGCGCTGGGGGTGCTTCATGGCCCCGAAGATGCGGTCGGCCGGAATCGAGCTGGTGTTGGAGGTGATGATGGCCTCCGGGCTCACCGTGTCCTCCACCAGGGAGAATATCTTCTGCTTGAGGGGGATATCCTCGGTGGCCGCCTCGATGACCAGGCCCGCGTTCTTTATGGCGCCGTAATCACTGGTGTAGTTGATGTTCTGCAAAACCGCCTGGGCCTGTTCGGGCTTCATCTTGCCGCGGTCCACGGCCTTGTTGGCATAGCCGGTGAGACGCTCCTCCGCGGCCTTCAAAGCCTTTTCCGCTATATCCACCAAGTGCAATGTCGTGTTGGGCAGAGCGCTCTTGAGATAATAGCCGATATCCGGGCCGATGGTGCCCGCCCCGATCACCGCCATCTCCTTGGGCAGGGGCCGGCTGGGCTTCAGCAACAAAGGGTTAAACATGGTGGGGTATAATTTGCGATCCTGACTCATTATCCACTCCCTCTTTCCTTCGGCCCAGGGCCGAACGCGTTGCTTGTCCGGTCGTAAGCATGTCCCGGGCATTATAGGTTTTATGCGACCCTGGGGCTATAACTATTCCCGCCGAGCCGGCCTGATTGGCATTTTGCAGTGAATACAGGGGGTTTCAAAAAAAGCCTCTCAAATCGATTTTGTTTCACGATGCCCCCTTGACACGGCTTATCGGCCCGACCTATAATTCTCGCATACTGTATACAGCATACTGTTCGCGCACATAATAAACCGGCTCGCCGTTCCCGTCAACGCAACGTTTTCCAGCCGGCCAGAGGAAATCATGAACCCATTTGCCGACATCACGGTCCTCAGCCTGGAGCAGGCCACGGTATTGCCCTATCTCACCTACCGCCTGGCCATGGACGGCGCCAAGGTGATCCGGCTGGAGCACCCTAAACTGGGCGACCCCAACCGGCTGGTGGGCGAACCTTTGCCCGGCGAAGAGCGCATGAACCAGTATTTCCTGCCCATCAACGCGGGGAAAAAGGCGGTGACCCTCAACCTGGCCGATCCGCAAGGCCGCGACCTGTTGAAGCGCCTTATCCAGGAATTGAATATCGACGTTTTCACCACCAATCAATTGCCCAATTCATATGAAAAACTTGGCATAAGCCCGGAAATCCTGCGCGGCGTTAAGCCGGATTTGATCTGGCTGGGGGTCAGCGGCTTCGGCCCGGACCACGTGGAAGCGGCCTATGACCCGATTTTGCAGGCCAGGGGCGGACTTATGGAGATGACCGGCGAGGCGGGCGGCGAGCCGCAGGTGGTGGGCGTGCCTCTGCCCGACATGGGCACCAGCGAGCACGCCTATGGGGCCATCATGAAGGCGCTGTACGCCAGGGAGCGCACCGGCCAGGGAGCCACCCTGCATTTGAGCATGCTGGCCTCCACGGTGAGCTGGCTCACGGTGCCCATCACCTTGAGCAGCACCTTCCAGGTCAAGGTGGCCCGCCGGGGCAACACCCATCAGTTTTTCGCGCCGGTCAGCGTGTACCCCACCGCCGACGGCTATATCTATCTGGCGGTGGGCAACGACCGCCAGTGGTCCGAGCTGGTCAAGCTTCCCGAATTCAGCCATCTGGACAAGCCGGATTACCAAAAGAACCTGGGCCGCATCCACGACGTGGAAAACCTGAACCTGGCCCTGGCCGAGGTGACCAGCCGGCTGCCCAGCGCGGATTTGATCGCCAAGCTCCAGCAGATTCGACTTCCCGTATCCAAGATTCAGACCATCCCCGAACTGGTGCAGGACCCCCTGATCAGCCCCGCCCTGCTCAAGAGCAAGGACCCCCTAAGCGGGCTGGAGCTGACTTTGGCCCCGCCGCCCTACTCCACGCCGTTTCTGGAGGAGCGGGGCGGCCGGCTGGATTTCCCCCCGCGCTTCGGCGAGCACAACGCCGAGGTTCTGGGGAGATTGGGGCTTGGCAAGGCGGACCTGGACAAGCTTAAGCAACAGGGCGTCATCTGAGGGCGCCCCCCCTTGGGGACGGAATTCCAAAACCGACGCCACGGCCGCCGCGGCCTGGTTTCTCTAAGAAAAAAGGGGCTGCCCAAGGCCGCCCGCCACGGAGCGTAAGATGAACATCGCGGTGCTAGTCAAACAAGTGCCCGACACCAACGAGATCAAGCTGGACCCCAAGACCGGGACCCTGATCCGCGAGGGCGTCGAGAGCATCATGAACCCGGACGACCGTCTGGGCCTGGAAACGGCGCTGATGCTGAAGGACGCCCACGGCGCCAAGGTAACGGTGATCAGCATGGGCCCGCCCCAGGCCATAGACGTGATAACCGAGGCCATGGCCATGGGGGCCGACGGCGGGGTGCTGCTCAGCGACCGCAACTTCGCCGGGGCCGATACCTGGGCCACCAGCTACACCCTGGGCAAGGCCCTGGAAAAACTCCTGGCCGAGACCCGGTTGGACCTGGTGATCGCCGGCCGCCAGGCCATAGACGGGGACACCGCCCAGATCGGTCCCCAGGTGGCCGAGCATCTGGGCTGGCCCCAAGTAACTTATGTCAGCGAACTGAAGCTGGAAGACGGCTCCTTAAGGGCCTGGCGCAAGCTGCCGGGCGGGGTGGAGGAGGTGGTCTGTCCCCTGCCGGCGGTGGTCACGGTGCTGGACGCGCCCCAGGATCCCCGCTGGGCCATGGTGGACCGGCTCTTGTGGGCCTGCGGCCCCAAGTCGCCCATTCGGGTCTGGGACGCGGCCGACATAGAAGCACCGGCCAAGAGCACCGGCCTCAGGGGGTCGCTCACCCAGGTCATGCAAACCTTCAGCCCCAAGAGCGAACGCAAGACCGACTGGATCGAAGGCACTGCCGAGGAACAGGCCCGCCATCTGGTCAACGCGCTCAGCCAGCGGAACCTAATATAGAGAGGCCAGATCATGGCTGTATGGATAATTGAGGAAAATTGCACGGGCTGCGGGCTCTGCGCCAAGGCCTGTCCCTACGGGGCCATGGTGATCGAGGACAAATTGGCCCGGGTCACCGACCGCTGCACCGAATGCGGGGCCTGTCTTGCCGCGTGCAAGTTCGAGGCCCTGGCATCCGATATCGAGCAGGAGCCCATCCCCGATCTTTCCGGCTACAAGGGGGTCTGGGTCTTCGCCGAAACCCAGGAGGGCAAGCTCCTGCCCGTGAGCCGGGAGCTCATGGGCGAGGGAGGCCGCCTGGCCGCCGAACTGGGCCAGGATTTATGCGCGGTGCTGGTGGGCAGCGGGTTGGAGCCCCTGGCGGACGAACTGGCCTCCCTGGGCGCCAAGAAGGTCTTTCTGGCCGACGACCCCAGGCTGGCCGCCTATGCCACCCTGGCCTTCACCAGGGTGCTGGCCGACATGATCCAGGCCCACGCGCCGGCGGTGCTGCTCATGGGAGCCACCCCCCTGGGCCGCGACCTGGCCCCCCGGCTGAGCCGCCGCCTGGACCTGGGGCTCACCGCCGACTGCACCCAACTGGGCATCGACAAGGAAACCGGCAACCTGTTGCAGACCCGCCCGGCCTTCGGCGGCAACGTCATGGCCACCATCTACACCCCCAGGGTGCGGCCCCAGATGGCCACGGTGCGTCCGGGGGTCATGGCCCCTCCCCAGGCCCGGGCCGGGGCCCAGGCCGAGGTTATAAAGCAGGAAGTCAAGCTTCTGGACAGCGACCTGTTGCTCAAGCTGATGTCCTTCACTCCCCTGGCCAGCCAGGGGGTGGATATCAGCCAGGCCAAGACCATCGTGGCCGGCGGCCGCGGCTGCCGCAGCCGGGAAGGCTTCGGCCTCCTGGCCGAGCTGGCCCAGGAGATGGGCGCGGAACTGGCCGGCACCAGGGTGGCGGTGGAGGAAGGCTGGATCGGCGTGGAGCGCCAGATCGGCCAGACCGGCGTCACGGTGCGGCCCGAGCTTTACATCGCTTGCGGCATCAGCGGCGCCATCCAGCACCGCGCCGGCATCCTCGGCTCGCGTTTCATCGTGGCCATCAACCGCGACGCCAACGCGCCCGTCTTCTCGGTGGCCGACTACGCCATCGTGGGCGACGTGTTCAAAGTGGTGCCCGCCATGCTGGCGGCGCTGAAGGAGGCACGCTAGCCATGAGCAAGCCCGCGCTTAGATCAGACCCGGAAAAACTGCTCCGCCAGATAATCTCCCGCTTCGTGGCCCAGGAGATAACGCCTCTGGCCCGCGACATGGACGAAAGCGGCAAGATTCCCAAGGAGCTCATGCGTAAAATCGCCCAGATGCGCCTATTCGGCATGCGCTATCCCGTGAAGGGCGGCGGCTGCGGCGGCAACTCCACGCTCTATTGCATCATGAGCGAGGAACTGGCCAGGGGGCTCCTCTCCCTGGCGGCCAAGGTCTCCAAGCAATGCCTCATGGGCACCGAGCATCTCTACCGCTTCGGCAGCAAGGAGATGCACGAGAAATATTTCGCCCCGGCCATGCGCGGCGAAAAGATCGGCTCCTTCTGCCTCACCGAGCCCGAGGCGGGCGGCGATTTGGGGGCGGTGGCCACCACCGCCACCAAGGACGGCGACGAGTGGGTGATAAGCGGCATGAAGACCTGGATCACCAACGCGCCCATCGCCGATTTTTTCACGGTGCTGTGCCAGACCGACCGCAGCAAGGGCGTGCGGGGCCTGAATTTCTTCTTCGTGCCCCGCGATACGCCGGGCGTGCGCATCAGCCCCCGCTTCGAGACCCTGGGCACCCGCACCACCGACATCGCCGAGGTGGCCTTCAACGATTGCCGCATACCCGGCGAATACATCCTGGGCGAGGTGGGCAAGGGGCTTAAGTCCCTGCTCAGCATTCTGGCCGATATCCGCTCCATGACCGCGGCCCTGGCCCTGGGCCTGGCCAAGGCGGCCTATGAGACGGCCTTCCAGTACGCCAAGGAACGCCAGGCCTTCGGCAAGACCATCAACAAGTATCAGCTCATTCAGTCCAAGATCGCCAACATGGCCACCGATATCTGGGCCGCCGAGCTGATGCTCTATGAAACCACCCGCAAGATAGACGCCGGGTTGCCCGCGGGCAAGGAATCCATGATGGTGAAGTATTTCGCCACGGAGACCGCCTGCCGCTGCTGCGACGAAGCGACCCGGATCATGGGAGCCTATGCCTATTCCATGGAATACCCCGCCCAACGCTACTTCCGCGACGCCCGCTTTCTCTTGTACGGCGGAGGCACCCACGAAGTGCTTCAACAGAACATCGCCCGGGAGTTGAAGTTTTGATGATAGCCGAAAAAGCAAGCGTGCCGGCCCAAGTTCGCATTGAACGCCGCCCCCTGGGGGAACAGGTCTTCGGCCTGGTGCGGCGCATGATCTCCGAGGGAGAGCTGAAGCCCGGCGAACGTCTGGTGGAGGAACACCTGGCCCGCCGCATAGGCACCAGCCGCACGCCCATCCGCGAAGCCCTGCACCGCCTGGTCCAGGAGGGGCTGGTGGAGCGCCGCAACCGCGGCGGCTACAAGGTGCGGCCCATCTCGGCGCAGGAGGTGGAGGAGGTCACCGGCGTGCGCGCCGCCCTGGAATCCTACGCCGTGGAACTGGGCGCCCGGCGCATAACCAGGAACACCCTGGCCGAGCTGGAGCGCAACGTGGCCGAATTCGAAAAGGCGCTCATAGCGGACGACCGCAAGCGCCTGGTGGAACTCAACACCCAGTTCCACGCCATGCTCTACAAACTGGCCGGCTCCCAACTGCTCATCCGGCTGATCAACGACCTGGCCGAAAACCTGCACCGTTTCAGGGTGGCCCTGCTTTCGGACCCCAAGGCGGCGATCCGCTCCCTGGAGGACCACCGCGAAATGCTGGCGGCCTTGAAACGGGGAGACCAGGATCAGGCCGTCAAGGCCTGCCGGGCTCATGTGCTGACCGGCGGTTCCTGGATTCTGGACCAGCTTAAGCAGCAAGACACCGAGGAGACCTAAATGGCGTCAGCAAACCAAAGAACCGTGCGCATATTGGTGGCCAAACCGGGCCTTGACGGGCACGACCGGGGGGCCAAGGTTATCGCCCACGCCCTGAGGGACGCCGGCTTTGAAGTGATCTATTCGGGCCTGCATCAAACCGTGGATCAAATCATCGCCACGGCCGTGCAGGAGGCGGTGGACGTGGTCGGGCTCAGCATCATGAGCGGCGCCCATCTGCCCATCAGCCAGAAGCTGATGAAGGGCTTGAAGGACAAGGGACTGAACGACGTGGCCGTGGTGGTGGGAGGCGTGATCCCCCACCGCGATATACCCGCCCTCAAGGAGCTGGGCATAGACGGCGTATTTCCCGGCGGCTCCGCCCTGGACAGCATAGTCGCGGGCGTGCGCCGGGCCGCCGAAGAAAAGAGAGTCGAGGCTTAAGATGGGCGTAGCCAAATACACCAAGGACAACAAGGACGCCATAACCGACGTCGAACTGCATAGCGGCATCAAGGTGAAGCCGGTGTACGGCCCGGACGACCTGGCGGCCGTGGGCTTCGATTACCAGCAAGACCTGGGCGATCCGGGCCAGTATCCCTTCACCCGGGCGCTGCATCCCCTGGGCTACCGCTCCCGGGCCTGGACCACCCGCCAGTATTCGGGATTCGGCACCCCGGCCGAAACCAACGAACGCTTCAAGCTGCTCATCGGCCACGGCCAGAACGGCCTCAACGTGGCTTTCGACCTGCCCACCCAGATGGGCTACGATTCCGACGACCCCATGGCCGAAGGCGAGATCGGCCGGGTGGGCATGTCGGTGGACACCCTGGTCGATTTCCAGACCGCCTTCAAGGGCCTGGACCTGACCAGGATCGGCTCGGGGCTCACCATCAACGCGGTGGCCTGCATCATGCTGGCCATGTACGAGGCCCTGGCCCGCAGCCAGGGGGTGGACACCGCCAAGATCAGCGCCACGCCGCAGAACGACATCCTCAAGGAGATCATCGGCAGGGGCGCCTGGATTTTCCCGGTGCGCGCCGGGGTGGACCTCACCTGCGACGTGATCGAATACGCCACCGCCCAGGGCAAGCTGCCCCGCTGCAATCCGGTGAGCATCTGCGGCTATCACATCCGCGAATCCGGAGCCACGCCGGCCCAGGAGATCGCGTTTGCCTTCGGCATAGCCTTCGCCTACGTGGACAACGTGGTGGCCCGCGGCTACGAGCCCACCCAGGTGGCCGAGCGTTTCAGCTTCAACCTCAACATATTCGGCAACCTCTGGGAGCAGGTGGCCAAGTTCCGGGCCGCGCGCAAGCTTTGGGCCAAGCTGCTCAAGGAGCGCTACGGCATCCAGGACAAAAAGGCCCTCTACCTGCGCGGCCTGTTCGGCGGCGGCGGCTACGGACTCACCAAGGCCCAACCGCTGAACAACATCGTGCGCGGGGCCTATTACGGCCTGGCCGCGGCCCTGGGCGGAGCCCAGACCACGGCGCTCTGTTCCTATGACGAGGCCTTCACCATTCCCACCCCCACCTCGGCCCTCTTGAGCCTGCGCACCCTGGAAATCCTCATGGACGAGATCGGCCTGCGCGACACGGTGGACCCCTTGGCCGGCAGCTATTTCATCGAAACCCTCACCAGGCAGATGGAAGACAAGGTCCTGGAGGAGATGGAGCAGGTGGATCGTTGGGGCGGCATGGTGGCCGCGGTGGAGAGCGGCCAGGTGCAGCGCCTGGTTTCGCGGCAGGCTTATGAATGGGAACGCGATCTGGCCGAGGGCCGCCGCATAAAGGTCGGCGTCAACAAATACGTTGAGGAAGACGAAGAGCCCGAGGTGGAACTGCACGAATACTCCCTGGCTTCGGCCGAGGCCCAGATCAAAAGCCTCAAGGAGGTCAAACGTACACGCAATCAGAAGGACGTAAGCGCGGGGCTCAAGGCCCTGGAAAAGGCGCTCAAGGCCGGCCGGAACGTTATGCCCGCCTTGGTGCAATGCTGTTCGGCTTTCGCCACGGTGGGCGAAATGGCCGGAATCATGAGGCAGGAGTTGGGAGAGCTTAAGGAGCCCTCGATTTTCTAAGCTTGGCTTGGCCAACGAAGGACGGCTGGGATGAAGTATAAGATCGGCATAGACGTAGGCGGCACTTTCACTGACTTTTTACTCACCATGGAGGACGGGAGCTCCGAGATATACAAAGTGCTCTCCACTCCCCAGGACCCCAGCATCGGCACCATGAAGGGCATCGGCGAAATGGCCGCCGCCAGGGGGCTTTCCATCGAGGACTTTCTCAAGCAGGTCACCACCATCGTGCACGGCACCACGGTGACCACCAACGCGGTGCTGACCTTGCGGGGAGCCAAAAGCGGGCTTTTGACCACCCCCGGCGTGCGCGACGCCCTGGAGATGCGGCGCGGCATCCGCGAGGAGCAGTACAACAACCGCTACCCCAACGCCGAGCCGGTGATCCCGCGTTATCTGCGGCAGCCGGTGAAAGGCCGCCTGGATTACGCCGGCAACCAGCTGGAGCCCCTCGATCTGGACGAGGTGCGCCAGGTCTGCGAATCCTTCAAGGCCCAGGGCGTGGAGGCGGTGGCCATCTGCTTCATGAATTCCTTTGCCAACCCGGCCCACGAGGAAGCCGCGGCCAAGCTGGTGGAGGAAATCCTGCCCGAGGCCTACTTGAGCGTCTCGACCCAGGTGCTGCCTTCCATCCGTTTTTACGACCGCATATCCACCACCTGCTTGAACGCCTTCGTGGGCCCTATTCTCAAGCGCTATCTGGACAGCCTGGTCAAGAAGCTGGCGGACGTGAAATACCGGAACGTCCTTCTGATAATGCAGTCCAACGGCGGCGTGACCAGCCCGGCCAACGCCCAGGCCAACGCGGCCACGACGTTGCTTTCCGGCCCGGCCGGCGGCCCGGTGGCGGGCATCGCCTATGGCGAGGTGCACGCCCAAAAGAACCTCATCACCGTGGACATGGGCGGAACCAGTTTCGACGCCGCCCTGGTCAAGGACGGCAAGCCCCTGGTCACCACCGAGGGCGACATCGACCGCCGCCGCATCGCCCTGCCCATGCTCAAGGTGGTGACCATCGGCGCGGGCGGCGGCTCCATCGGCTGGATCGATGAAGGCGGCCTCCTGCGCATGGGGCCCCAGTCGGCGGGCTCCTCGCCGGGGCCGGCCTGCTACGGCCTGGGCGGCGAACTGCCCGCCTGCACCGACGCGGACCTGGTGCTGGGCTATCTGGCGCCGGGCTTCTTCGCCGGCGGCAAGATGCCGCTCAGCCCGGAAAAAGCCAGGGCCGCCATCAAGCGGCACGTGGCCGATCCCCTGGGCTTCACCGTGGAGCAGGCCGCGGCCGGCATGTATCAGGTGATCAACGTGAACATGGCCGCGGCGGTGCGCGAGGTGAGCGTCGAGGAAGGCGTCGATCCCAGGGACTTCCCCCTGGTGGTGGCCGGCGGCGCCGGTCCCAACCACGCCTGCATGATCGCCTACGAGCTGGAGATACCGCTGCTCCTGGTGCCGCGCGAGTCTTCCATCTTCTGCGCGGCCGGCATGCTCATGAGCGATCTGCAGCACGATTTCGTGCGGACCTACACCTGCCAGCTGCGGGATATCGATATCAAGCACTTCCAAACGCTCGTCGGCGAGATGCGCTCCGAGGGCCTGCGCCTTTTGGGCGAGGAAGGCATCCCGGAAAACCGGGTGCGCACGGTCTACGTCCTTGATCTGCGCTACCTCAAGCAATACCACGAGGTGAGCGTGGAGGTCAGCGAGGAGGAGATAAAAAAGGGCGATCTCGACGCCATGGCCGCCCGCTTCCATCCGGCCCACAACCGCCTCTACGGTTACGAGCTGAGCGACACCAACACGCCGGTGGAGCTGATCAACATCCGGGTGCAGACCATAGGCGTGACCGAGAAGCCCCGCTTCAACGAGGAGCCTTTCTTCGGCCACGACGCCTCCAGCGCCAAGAAAGGCGACCGCTTGGCTTTCGTGCCCAGCGCCAACCAATTCCAAATAGTGCCGGTCTACGACGGCGCCCTGCTCAAGCACGGCATGCGGGTCGCCGGCCCGGCCATCGTGGAGCAGGTCAACACCTCCACCTTCATCACGCCCGAGTATCACATGGTGGTGGACCGCTACGGCAGCATGACGATTTATCTGCCCACCAAGGAAAATGAAGTTTTGGGGAGGATCGGCAAATGAGCCAGGTCAAGATAGACAAGGTACTGGTTTCCATATTGCAGCGGCGGCTGAAGTCCATCACCGAGGAGATGTCCATCGCCCTGGCCCGCACCACCCGCTCGCCGATTCTCTGCGAGGCCAAGGACTTCGTCACCGGCCTTTACGACGCCAAGGGCAAGATGCTGGAGCAGTGCGAGAACCTGCCCATCCTGGCCTTCAGCCTGGGGCCGGTGTGCGAATACCTGGTGGAATATTTCGGCGATGATCTGCACGACGGCGACGTGATTTTCCACAACGACGTTTTCAGCCTGGGCAACCAGAACAACGACGTGGCCGCTTTCAAGCCCATCTTCTGGGAGGGCAAGCTGGTGGCCTGGGCGGCCTGCAAGGGTCACCAGGCCGATATCGGCGGCGCGGTGCGCGGCGGCTACAACCCCCAGGCCACCGAGGTCTGGCAGGAGGCCCTGCGCATCCCGCCGGTGAAGGTCTACGAAAAGGGCAAGCTGAGAAAAGACGTGTGGGACCTCATCTTCGCCAACATCCGGCTGGACATCGTGGCCGAGGACATGCGGGCCGAGATCGGCTCCTGCGTGGTGGGCGAGCGCGGCATCCACATGCTGTTGGACCGCTACGGCCTGGAGGCCTTCGAGGCGCACAAGGATTTTCTCTTCGAATCCACCGAGAAAATGATGCGCGCCGAAATCCGCAGCATCCCCAACGGCGTGTACCAGGGCGAGTCCCGCGCCTATTTCGACGGTCACCATCCGGGCACGGTTTTCACCATCAGGGTGAAGATCACGGTGGAGGAGGAGGAGATCGCTTTTGATTACACCGGCACCGACGCCCAGACCACCGGCTTCGTGAACGGCACCTACACCAGCAGCGCCTCGGCCACCCTGCTCACCTTCCTGCAGATGGTCAACCCGGACATGCCCCACAACGACGGCATGGTGCGGCCCATGAAAATCACCATTCCCGAGGGCACCATCCTGAACGCCTCCTATCCGGCGGCCACCACCTATGGCAACCATCTGTGCCCCAACAACGCGGACGCCGTCATGCGCGCCCTGGCTCCGGTCATCCCCGACCGGGTCACCGCGGAATGGAACGAGCTGCTCTGCTCGCTCACCACCGGCATCGACCCGCGCAAGGGCGAGCCTTACGTGGACATCGGCTTCATGGGCCTGAAGGGCGGTTCCGGCGCCATCCAGGGCATGGACGGCTACGACCACATAGGCATGATCGACGCCTCCGGCGGCGTGCTGGACCAGGATTACGAAATGTTCGAGCAGCAAACGCCGCATATCTTGAAAAGCCACGAGTATTGGACCGACTCGGCCGGCGCCGGCCGCTGGCGCGGCGGCCTGGGCGTCATCACCGAGTTCGTCATCGGCAGCGACGACACCCAGGTGGTCACCTTCGGCGACGGCGACGTGGAGCCGGCCTACGGCTCCCACGGCGGCGGCGAGGGCGCGCTCAACACCATATGGCTGCGATATCCCGACGGCCAGAAATATCAGTGCACCACCAAGGACCTGGTGCGCGGAGTGCCCAAGGGAACGATTTATCACCAGGAGGCCGGCGGCGGCGGCGGCTTCGGCGACCCCAAGGAGCGCAAGGTCGAAAAGGTGGCCTGGGAAGTGAAGAACCAGGTGGTCAGCGCCGAAGCCGCCCGCGAGGTCTACGGCGTGGCGCTCACTCCGGATGGCGAGGTGGACGCCGAGGAAACCGCCCGCCTGCGAGGAGCGCAATGAACCAGGCGCATTTATACAGCCTTTACGCGGGCGGCGCCCTGCATGTGGGCTGGGCGATGTTCCACGTGTTCTTCCCCAGAATCTTTAAATGGCGCGAGGCCCTGTCCTCCTTGGATTTGGTCAACCGGGGCATCTATCAGATCCTCAACCTGTGCCTCACTTTTTACTTCGTGGCGGCGGCCTATCTCTCTCTGGTCTTTGGGCCGGAGCTGCTCACCAGCGCGCTGGGGCGCAAACTCATAACCATCATGGGAGCCTTTTGGCTCCTGCGCCTGGGCCTGCAGTTTCGCTTTTTCCGCGCGACTCACCCGGTTTCGCTGCTTTTGTCATTGTTGTTCGCTTTGACCGCGGGCACTTATTTCTACCCCCTGATGCAAGGAGTTCACTAATAGCCATGACCTTCATGCCCCCCCTGAAAAGCCTGGAGGAGCTGGCCGCCCACCAGTTAACGGGTCTGCAATGGACCGTGGATCACGCCTACCACGGCAGTGAGCACTATCGCGCCAAGTTGGATCAGGCCGGCGTGAAACCCGGCGACATCAAAAGCCTGGACGACCTCGGCAAGCTGCCCTTCACCTCGGCCGAGGACCTGCGCACCGGCTATCCCTTCCCCCTGCTTTCGGTGCCCATGAGCGAGGTGGTGCGCATCCACGCCTCCAGCGGCACCACGGGCAAGCGCAAGGTCCTCTGCTACAGCAAAAAAGACATCCAGGACTGGGCCCACATGTTCGCCCGCTGTTACGAGATCGCGGGCCTCAGCAAGGAGGACCGGGTCCAGATCGCGGTGGGCTACGGCGTTTGGACGGCGGGAGTGGGCTTTCAGCTCGGCTGCGAAAACTTCGGAGCCTTGGCGGTTCCCATCGGGCCGGGCAACCTGGACATGCAATGCCAGTTCCTGGTGGATTTCCAGCCCACGGTCATGTGCTGCACCTCCTCCATGGCGCTTCTGCTCTCCGAGGAGATCAAGCGGCGCGAGCTCAGCGACAAGCACCGGGTGAAGAAAATCATCTACGGCTCCGAGCGCACCAGCGAGGCCATGCGGAAACGCATCATCGAAGGCCTGGGCGGGGTGGAGCTGTTCGACATCCCCGGCCTCACGGAGCTTTACGGCCCCGGCACCGGCCTGGAATGCCAAGTCCATCAGGGAATTCATTATTGGGCCGACTACTACATCCTGGAGATATTGAATCCCATAACCTTGGAGCCGGTGCCGCCGGGCGAGCTGGGCGAGATGGTGGTCACCACCCTTTGCAAGGAAGCCGCGCCCTTGATCCGCTACCGCACCCGCGATCTGACCAGGTTGCTGCCGGAGCCCTGTCCCTGCGGCTGCCTTATGCCCAGGCACGATCGCATCCTGGGGCGCAGCGACGACATGATCATCTTCCGGGCGGTGAACATCTATCCCGGCCAGATAGACCACGTGCTCAGCCACAGCCCCGGCATCGGCAGCGAATACCAGATAATCCTCGACAACCGGGATGACGGCAAGGACTACATGACCATCAAGGTGGAACGCGCCGAGGATGCCCCGCCGGACGACGACGCCAAGACGGCCCAGATCGTGGCCAAGGGCGTCAAGGCCGAGGTTTTGGTGAGCCCTCAAGTTGAACTAGTTGATTACGGCACTCTGCCCCGCAGCGACCGAAAGTCCAAGCGGGTGTTTGATCATCGTTTCGAATAGGCGCCAGGGAGGCGGCCTGGGAGAAGCGGGGATGATCTGGGAAGCCCCCCGGCGATTCTCCCCGCCGCGGCGCCAGCGGGTTGGTTGCGGAAATGCTCAGATTTGGCAACTTGTGATTGCTTCGCAACTGCGGCCTCAACCATATTAATAATCGTCCCCTTTGGCCGAGGCCATCGGCCCCGGCGGGGGAGGGCCAAATTTTAGAGTGACAAACTCGCGAACCAGTCAACCCAACCCATGTCGTAAGGAGGAGAGGGAAATGAAGCATAAACCATGGTTGGTTTTTGCGGCCTTGTTTTTGGCTCTGGCGTTCTGTTTGGGAGCCAGCACTCCGCCGGCGCAGGCGGCGGACGTTATCGAATTGAACTATGCCAACTTCCCGCCACCGGGCACTTTCCCCGACGTGCAGATGAATCGTTGGGTAAAGGAAGTGGAAAAGCGCACCAACGGCAAAGTGAAGATCAAGACCTTTCCGGGCGGCTCGCTTTTGAACGCCAAAAACATGGTGGATGGCGTCATCGCCGGCCAGGCCGACATCGGCTGCACCAGCACCGCCTACCAGCCGGGCCGCTTCGTGGTGCTGAACGCCACGGCGCTGCCGGTGGGCATCCCCAGCGGTTTGGTGGGCAGCAAGGTTCTCATGGACCTTTTCGAGAAGTACAAGCCCAAGTCATTCGCTAAACTGAAGATGCTGACCCTTTTCACCACCAGCCCGGCCAACATCATGTCCAAGGACGCGCTGCCCACCCTGGAATCCTTGAAGGGCAAGAGCCTGCGCGCTTCGGGCGGCGCCGCCCAGATACTGAAGGCGTGGGGCGCCAACCAGGTTGGCATGCCCATGCCCGCCACTCCGGAGGCCCTGCAAAAGGGCGTGGTGCAAGGCTTGTTCTCCTCGGTGGAGGTGATGAAGGACTTCAAGTTCGCCGAGTACTGCCGCTTCGTCACCATGACCGACACCGGCATTTATCCCTTCGCCGTGTTCATGAATCTGGACAAATGGAACCAGCTGCCCAAGGACGTGCAGGAGGTGATGGACGGCCTCTTCCGCGAGCAGGGCGAGTGGACCGGGAAATACGTGGATGACCACGCCCAGGAGGCCCTGGATTGGTCGGTGAAGACCTACCAGGTAAAAATCTTCGCGCTGTCGCCCGAGGAAAAAGCCAAATTCGACGCCCCGCTCAAGCCCATCGTCGACGAGTGGGTGAAGAAGGTGAGCGCCGGCGGCGTGGATGGCAAGGCCATCGTGGCCGACATCGCGGCCATGATCAAAAAGAATTCCGCCAAATGACCTGCGGATGAATGAAATACGCCATGTCCCGGCCCGGCGCGGGCCGGGGCGTGGCAGACCCGCGGGGCAATTGGGGGGCGGCCCGTGTGGGCGGGGAAAAAAGCGATCCGAACCAACGGACAAGCTCTGGAGCGCCTTAATGCAGTTCCTGGAAAGCATCACCCGCGTCTTGGATAAGATTCTGGCTTTTATCGCCGGATTGGCTCTGGTGAGCATGATACTGCTCACCTGCAGCAACATCTTTTTGCGAACCATTTGGGTGCCCATCAACGGGACCTTCGAGTTGCTCGGTATTTTTGGGGCGGTAGCGACGACCTTTGCCTTGGCCTACACCCAACGCTTTCGAATGCATATCGCCGTCAATGTGCTGGTGGACAGGTTTTCCACCAAAACCAGGCGAAAGCTCACCATCGCCAACGATCTCATGTGCATGGCCTTTTTCTTTCTGGCCGCCTGGCAGATCGCCAAATGGTCCGGCGTTTTGCTGGAAACCAGTGAGGTGACGGAAACTCTGCAAATTGTTTTCTACCCATTTACTTACGCCACTGCCTTGGGCTGCCTGGTGCTTGCGCTGGTGTTCCTGGTGGATATCCTGCAAACCTTCCATAGCAAACAGGAGCAGCAGAAGTGAGCTTAACTTTCATAGGCATACTCGGCATCGCCGTCTTGATGTTCGCCCTGTTTTTCCTGGGAACGCCGGTGGGCTTTGCCATGGCCATCGTGGGATTCGTTGGTTATTGCTACGTTCTCAACCTTACGGCCGGCCTGGGCATGCTCAGCACCGACCTCTGGATGACTTTCTCCCAATACGGCCTCACGGTGATCCCCCTGTTCGTTTTCATGGGGCAGATTGCATTTCACTCCGGGGTCAATGAGAAACTCTATCATACGGCCCACCGCTGGGTAGGGCACATCCGAGGCGGCATCGCCATGGCCACGGTGCTGGCCTGCGCGGCTTTCGCGGCCATCTGCGGCTCCAACGCGGCCACCGCCGCCACCATGACCACGGTGGCCCTGCCGGAAATGAAAAAATTCAAATACGAACCCATGCTGAGCACCAGCACCATCGCCGCCGGCTCCACCTTGGGCGTGGTGATTCCTCCCAGCGTGGTGCTCATCGTCATCGGCCTCTACACCGGCCAGCCCATTGCCAAGCTCTTTTATGGCGGCATAACCGCCGGCGTCATCTTGGCCCTATGTCTCGCGCTGACGGTCTATCTGCTATGCCTCAAGCGCCCCGCCTGGGGACCGGTTGCGGAAAAGGCCACCTGGACCCAACGATTCCGCGCCCTGCCGGGAGCCATTGACATGGTGGTTCTCTTTCTGGCGGTGATGATCGGCCTTTATGTGGGCGTGTTCACCCCGGCCGAGGCAGGCGCGGTAGGCTCTTTCTTCGCGGTGGTGCTCAGCGTGGTGCAGCGGCGCTTGACCTGGAAAGGCTTCCTCAGCTCCATCATGGAGACCTTGCGCATCTCCTGCATGGTTATCGTCATCGTAGCCGGCGCCACCATCTTCGGCCGTTTCCTGGCCGTCACCCGCATCCCCTACGACATAGCCGATTGGGTGGCCAATCTGCCGGTGCCCGGCGTGGTCATCATCATGATCATCTTCTTTATATACATAATCGGCGGCGCGGTCATGGACGCCCTGGCCCTGCTTCTAATCACCATACCGATCTTCTTCCCGGTGGCCGAGAAATTGGGCTACGACCCCATCTGGTTCGGCGTCACCATAACCGTGGTGACCACTCTGGGCGCCATCACTCCCCCGGTGGGAGCCACGACCTATGTAGTGGCGGGCATGGCCCCGGACATACCGTTGCAAGCCATATTCAAGGGCGTCCTGTTTTTCCTGCCCGCCTACATCGTCACGCTGATTCTTTTAACCGTTTTCCCGGAACTTGTTACTTTCACCGCAAATCTACTTCATTGATACGTCCCATGGAGACAAGGTTGATTGGCCATGAAAGACTATGATTATCATCAGCCGACCGAGCTGGCAGATGCCTTGCGCATCAAGAAAGGCCATGGCGGCGAGGCCAGATTCGTGGCCGGCGGCACCGACGTTCTGGTGCTGAAGCGAGCCGGCCGTCTGGACTTTCAAGCGTTGATAAGTCTGCGACGGGTTCAAGAACTGCAAGGCATATCCCAAGACAAGGGAGTCATCCGCATAGGCGGCGGAACCACCTTGACCCAGCTCACGGCTTCCGAGCTGGTGCGCGGCAAGCTGCCGGCCTTGCACGACGCGGTGTCGGTGATGGGCTGCACCCAGATGCGGAACCTGGCCACCGTGGGCGGCAACGTGATGAGCGCCGTTTCCAGCGGCGACACCATCCCGCCCCTGCTGGCCTTGGAGGCCGTGTGCCGGCTGGCTTCGCCCGAGGGCGAACGCGCCGTGCCCTTGGCCGACTTTTTTCCGGGCCCCCGCCAGACCAATGCCCAGGACGACGAAGTGCTGCTGGCGCTGGAGTTCCCCGCGCCTCAGCCCAATTGCGGCATGGCCTTTTACAAGCTGGGCCGCAGGGCCGCCCTGGATCTGGCCGTGGTGAGCGTCTGTATACTGCTGGAGCTGGAAGCGGGCGGCAAGCGCATCGCCAAGGCCCGGGCCGCCGCCGGCGCGGTGGGCCCCACCCCCTTGCGCCTGCGCGCGGCCGAAGAAAAGCTCACCGGCGCCGCGCCCAGCGAGGAGACGTTCGCGGCCGCGGCGGAGGCCGCTTTAGCGGAGGCCAAACCCTGGGACGACGTGCGCGCCAGCCGCTGGTACCGCCAGGAGATGATCAGGGTGGTGCTGCCGCGGGTGGCCTGGACCGCCGTGCAAAGGGCCCAGACGGGAGGCCGATCATGAAAAAACATATGCAATTCATCCTCAACGGCCACGAGGTTACCGCAGAAGCCGACACCAGGCAGAGCTTGTTGAGCCTCCTGCGCGAGGAGTTCGAGCTTACCGGCGCCAAGGAAGGCTGCGGCGAGGGCGAGTGCGGGGCCTGCACGGTTATCGTTGACGGCCTGGCGGTCAATTCCTGCATAATGCCGGCCCTGGAAGCGTCCGGTTGCCGGGTGGAGACGGTGGAGGGCCTGGCCGGGCCGGATGGTTCCCTGCATCCCCTGCAACAGGCCTTTGTGGATTTCGGCGCGGTGCAGTGCGGCTTTTGCACGCCGGGCATGGTGATGAGCGCCAAGGCGCTCCTGGACGAGGACGCCGCCCCCGACGAGGAAACGATCCGCACCGCCATCGAAGGCAACCTCTGCCGCTGCACGGGATACAAGCAAATCGTGGACGCCATCAAGACCGCCGCGGAGAAGATGCCATGAGTGAACTTAATTACGTAGGGAAACGCATCCCCCGCTCTGACGGCGCCAAGAAGGTAACCGGGCAGGCGATATACATCAACGACCTCAAGCGGCCGGGCATGCTCTACGGCGCCATTCTGTATTCGCGCTACCCCCATGCCCTGATCAAAAGCATCGACGTCAGCCGCGCCAAGGCGCTGCCGGGCGTGCGGGCGGTGATCACCGCCGACGACGTTCCCGAGATACCCATCGGCTTCATAAAGGACAATCGGCCGCTGAAAAAGGGCAAGGTGCGCTCCATGCGCGACGAAATCGCCGCCGTGGCCGCCACTGACCCGGATATAGCCGCCGAGGCCGTGTCGTTGATAAAGGTAGAATACGAGCCGCTGCCCGGCGTGTTCACGCCGGAGGAGGCCCTGGCCGAGGGAGCGCCCCTGATCCACGATCTGGATTTCAAGGGGCGTCCGGCCACCAGCAACAAGGTCAAGCTGCCCTGGAAGCTGGTCTGCGGCGATCCGGACGAGGGCAAGTCGCGCGCCAAGCACGTGGTGGAGCATGAATACCGCACCACCTTCGTAAGCCATTGCTGCATGGGGGCCAGCGGGGTGGTGGCCGAATTCGACCACGACAAGAACCTCACCATGTATTCCATCACCCAGATACCCTATCTGGCGCAGGGCGACTATCTGGAAGCGCTCAAGGTTCTCGGCCTGGGGCGCAGCAAGGTGCGGGTGCTGTGCCAGACCATCGGCGGCGGCTTCGGCTCCAAGCTGGACACCCATTGTTATGAGTTCATCGCCATCCTCCTGTCCTTTGCCACCGGCAAGCCGGTCAAGATTCTCTTTTCCCGCGAGGAGGAGTTCCTGGCCCAGGCCACCCGGCAGCCCACCATCACCAGGATCAGCCAGGGCTGCGATGAGAACGGGCGCTTGACCTTCCGCGAGATAAAGATGCTTTTGGATAACGGCGCCTACACCAGTTGGGGAGCCACCACCCCCAGCGTGATGATGGTGCCCGCCAGCAGTCTCTACCGGGTGCCCAACGTCTTTTACGACGCGGATATCGTCTACACCAACAACCTCTATTCCCAGGCCTTCCGGGGCTACGGCAATCCCCAGGCCACCTTCGCGGTGGAATGCTCCATGGACGAGCTGGCCGAGGCCGCCGGCATCGACCCGGCGGAGTTCAGGCTGATCAACGCCAACCAGCCCGGCGAAACCTCGCCCCAGCGTTTTCAGATCACCTCCTGCGGGCTCAGCGAATGCATCGAAAAGGTGCGCGACGGCCTGGGTTGGGATCAGCACCTGGCGGCCAAGGCCGCCGGCAACCACGCCACCGGCTCCAAGGCGCGGGGCATGGGCCTGGCCTCCCTGATCCACGTGGGCGGCGGCGCGCGGGTGTACCGCTCCGACGGCCACGGCATGATCATGAAGCTGGACGACTTCGGCAAGCTGAGCGTCTTCACCGGCGCGGTTGAGATCGGCCAGGGAACCGAAAGCACCCTGCGGCAAGTCGTGGCCGAATCGGTGGGGCTTCCCATAGAAGACGTCAACATCGTGTCCCACGACACGGACATCTGCCCTTGGGACGTGGGCACCCACGCCAGCCGCCAGGCCTTCATCTCCTGCAACGCGGCCATCCAGTGCGCCGGAGAGTTGAAAAAGAAGCTGTTCGCCCTGGCGGGCGAGCAGATGAAAGCGGACCCGGCCGAATTGGAAATGCGGGAGGGCAGCATCTTCCGCAAGGGCGCCGAGGACCAGGCCATGCCGCTGCTCAAGGTGCTCAAGCGGGCCCACTTCTCCACCCAGGGCAAGATGGTCATGGCCGAGACCTTTTACGATCCGCCCAACGAGATGCTGGACAAGGAGATGAAGGGCAACCTCTCGTGCTCCTGGGCCTTCGGCTGCCATGGCGTGGAGGTGGAGGTGGACACCGCGACCGGCCAGGTCAAGATACTCAATTACCAGGCCGCCCACGACGTGGGCAAGGCCCTCAACCCGCTGTTCATCGAAGGACAGATCTACGGCGCGGCGGTGATGGGCACCGGCATGGCGCTCACCGAGGAGCTGCGGCTGGACCACGGCAAGGTGATGAACGGCAGCTTCACCGATTACAAGCTCCTCACCGCCAAGGACGTCCTGCCGGTGACTCCCATAATCGTGGAGACCTTCGACCCGGCGGGCCCCTATGGAGCCAAAGGCATCGGAGAGCCCGGCTGCGTGCCTTCCTCTCCGGCCATTGCCAACGCGATCTACGACGCCATCGGCGTGCGCATGAGCGAATTGCCCATGACGCCGGAACGGGTGCTTAAAGCCATAAAGGAGAAAAACCGGTAGAATTGGGAGCGTGGAGACCGGCCGCGCCCTGGCGGCGTGGTAAGACAAGGTCAGATTTTCAAGAAAGCGGTCACGAGGAATGCCAAATCACGTGTTTCAGCATGAACTAGCATCGCACGATTGAGGTCTGGTTGGCCGCCCGGGATTGGCCGGCTCGTTTAGCGCGTCAGGGGCGGATGCCCTGCCGTCCCGCCCGCTGGGCTCACCCCTCGCCGCCCTCGGCAAGGGGGCCTGAGCCATGCCGGCCAAATCCACCACAGCTCCCGCCGACCCCTTGGCGGCTTTCCGCATCCCAGAGGAGCCCATGTACCTGGCGGTGGGCTCGGAACGCGAACTGTTCCGCGCCGCCGCCGCCAAGCGCTTGCCCGTGCTGCTCAAGGGCCCCACCGGCTGCGGCAAGACCCGCTTTCTGCGCCACATGGCCTATCACCTGGGCAGGCCGCTGATAACCGTGGCTTGCCACGAGGATCTTTCGGGGGCGGATTTGGTGGGGCGCTTTCTCATTGAGGACGGCGACACGGTTTGGCGGGACGGGCCTCTCACCTTGGCCGCCCGCCATGGGGCCATATGCTATCTGGACGAGGTGGTGGAGGCCCGCAAGGACACCGTGGTTCTGATCCACCCCCTCACCGACGATCGCCGCCAGCTCCCCCTGGACAAGCTGGGCACCGTGCTGAAGGCGCATCCGGATTTCCTGCTGGCGGTTTCCTACAACCCCGGCTACCAGTCGCTGTTAAAGGAAATGAAGCCCTCCACCCGGCAGCGCTTCGTGGCCTTGAGCTTTGATTTCCCGCCGCCCGAGGTTGAGATTCAGGTGGTGATGGCCGAGAGCTGCGTCAGCCGCGAGCTTGCCGCTCATCTGGTTGAGCTGGCCGGCCGCGCCAGGGGATTGACCGAGTACGGGCTCAGCGAAGGAATTTCCACCAGGCTGGTGGTTTACGCGGGCCAGCTCATGGCCCAGGGCATGGACCCCCATCTGGCCTGCCTCAGCGCCATGGTGGGCCCGGCCACCGACGACCCCGATCTGGCCCGCAGCCTCATGGAGCTGGTGAGCGATCATTTTCCGCCGGGGGAATGAACATGCTCGAAAACGGTTCAGCCGCGATGCATGAGCAGTTGCTGGCGATGGGCCTCACCCCCCGCCAGACCGAGGCCTTGCTGCCCGAGTTGCAGGGCCTCTCCGCCCGCCAGCGCCGGATCGCCCTTTCCCTGGCCGGCCGTTTGGAGAAAAGGGCCGCCGAAGCCCTGCGCGCCGCCCTGGACACCCTGCCCCAGTTGACCCTGGATTCGCCGGCCCTGGCTTTGCTCGATTCCCTGGAGCCGGGCTTGGCTCTCACTTTTTTGCGCAGCCTGCCCTGGCTGGACAAGGTATTGGGTCCCCAGGGTCTTAACGAATGGCTCAATCTGGCCCGCGGCTTGACGCAGGGCCAGCAGGCTGAATTGGCCCAACGAGGGCCGGCCCTGTTGGGCGGCCTGGGCAATCGGCTCGCGGCGAAGCTGGCCCTGCGCCTGGCCTCCCACTTGAGCGAACGGGCCGGCGGCAATCCTTTAGCCGCCTTGCGTCTGGTTTCCCAGGCCGCCCACGGCCAGAGACGCCCGCACCTGATTTTGGGCCTGGCCTATCGCCTGGCCAGGCAGCGCCCGGAATCGGCCCGCTCTTTTCTGCAGAATATCGGCACGGGCCCGGCCGCGCGCCTCACCCCCCAGCAGCTTTGCGCCTGGGTGGTGGCCGGACTCCGCGTGGAGCGCCTGGCAACCGGCTTTTTCAGCGAAGATTCCCTGACCGGCCTGGCCGAGGCGGACCGTTTGAGCGGCGGGCTCAGCCTGCGGCGGCTGTTCCCCTGGCTGGGCCCTTACGCCTCGCTGCATGGGGGCCGCTCCTTCGGCCTGGAAACCAGGGAGGGGGAACCCAGCCTGCCCCATTTCGATCTGCACGAGGCGGCTCTGCTCACCTTGCCCGCCCGCCTGCCGCCGGGCTGCGGCGATCCCCACAGGCTGGCCAGGGCCCTGGCCGTGCTGGCGGCCCGCACGAGGCTGTTGGGCCTTTACGACCTGGAGTCCGGCCAGGTCTTAAGCCTCTTGCAGACAAGCGGCCGTTCCGCGCCGGCCTTGCATCAGCTTTCCCCGCCGGCGCTTTTTTGCTCGGGCTTCGCGTCTCCGCTTTTAGCGGCGGCGCTTTTGGCGCTGGCCGCGGAGCAGAGAATCCGCCAGGAGCTGGCTCCGCGCCTGCCCGGCCTGCAAAAGGACTTTCTGGCTCTGGACCGCTTGCGCAGGGAATCGCCGCCGCCCTGGCCCGCCCTGGAACCGGCGGAAAGGGTTCTCGGCCTGCTCATCCGCGAACTGGCCGGCGGCGACAAACCGGCGCAGGTCCTGCCCGGAGATCATGAGCTGGCCCTGGAGCTGGCCCAGACCCTGCGCCGCCGGGCACCCTGGCGCGGCCCCCTGGAGCTGATGTCTTTAGCCGCCGAGATCTACGGCCGCCTGCCCGAAGCCTCGGCCCAGCCCGGCCAACGCCTGCCGCAGCCGCTGAACCAGTCCTCCCCCGGCCCTGGGGGGCAGCGGGAAGAGGAGCCCGAGGCCGGGCCCAACACGCCGCTTTCCAATAAGCACGGCCCCGGCGCGGACGGCGCGCCGCCGCCCTGGGACCTGGAGGTCAACGGACAGCGCGACCGCGGCCTGGCGGAGCATCGTTATCCTGAATGGGACCCGGCGATGCGCCGCCTGACCACGGGCCGGGCGCTGGTGGTGGAAAGAAACGCGCCGCGGGGCGACGCCACGGAGCTGCGCCAGGCCCTGGCCAACAAAGCCCGCCTGGCTTCCGCCCTGGAGCGCGCTTTCCTCACCTTGGCGCCCAGCCAACCGGCCTGGAACGGCAAAAGCGATGACGGCCCGGAGTTGGACATGGGAGCCTTGGTGGCCGAGAGGGCCGAGGCCCTGGCCGGTTTCAGCCCCAGGGGTTTGGTTTTCCGGCGCAGGCTCCCCCGGCTGCGCCAGGTTTCCTGCGGAGTGCTCTGGGACGTGTCCGGCTCCACCAGAAGAAACTTGGACGGCGGCCAAAGCTCCAAAAGCGGCCGGGCGCAGCTTTACGCGGCCCGCGAGGCCTTGGCCCTTTTCGCCAGGGCCCTGACCGCGGCCGGCGACGAGTTCGCCTTGTGGGCCTATTCCGGGGTGGGGCCGGAACGGGTGGACTTCTATCTCCTGAAAACCTTTGCCGAGCCTTGGAATGACCTGGTTCGCGAACGGCTGGCCGGCATCAAGCCCATGGCCCAAAACCGCGACGGCGCGGCCATCCGCCACGCCACCCGTCTGCTGGCGGGGCGCTCGGCGCGGCAGCGTTTGCTCATCATCATCACCGACGGCAAACCGGATGACTACGGCTATGGCGCCGAGGTGGCGGGGCGCGATTTGCCCCTGGCGCTCGGCGCCGCCCGCGCCCAAGGCGTGCATCCGGTGGCGGTGCTTTTGACCCCGGAGGGACGCCGGCCGCATATTGCCTACGGCCAAGTGCCCCATTTAATATTGAAGGACCTTGAGGGCTTGGGCCGCTGGCTGCCGAAGTTATACCGCAGAATGACAACCTGATATCGGCTTGCTTGACGGAGTAATATTTCGCCCCCATCACAAGCCAGAGAGGAAGCAAGTCATGCCAAAATCATCAGCCACCGCGAGCGAAGCGCAACTTAACCCCCATGGCGAGTTATATGATTTGGTGGTAGTCATAAGAGGCGCCGGCGAGATGGCCAGCGGGGTGGCCCATCGCCTGGCCCGCGCTGGTTTTCGTTTGCTCATGACCGAGGCCCCCAATCCTTTGGCGGTGCGCCGGGCGGTCAGTTTCTGCGAAGCGGTTCACGACGGCCATAAGCGAGTGGAAGACTTCACGGCGCGCCTGATCAACGAGCCTGCCCAAGCGCCTGCCCTATGGGAACGCGGCGAATTGCCGGTTCTGGTGGACCCGGACCTGACCTGCCTGGAATACCTGAGGCCCGCCGTGGTCATCGACGCGCTGTTGGCCAAGCGGAACACCGGCCTCAACCGCGGGATGGCCCCCCTGACCATCGGCCTGGGACCCGGCTTCCGGGCCCCGGAGGAGGTGCACCTGGCGATCGAAACCAATCGCGGGCACAACCTGGGGCGCTTGATATACCAGGGCGAACCCCAGGCCAATACCGGGGTTCCCGGCGACATCGCCGGCTACACCCACCAGCGGGTGCTGCGCTCGCCGGCCGACGGCGTGTTCGAGACCGAACTCAAGCTGGGAGACCGGGTGAAGGCCGGAGAAGCGGTGGCCATGGTGGCGGGGCAGCCGGTGGTCAGCCAGTTGGACGGAATCTTGCGGGGGCTGATCAGGCCCGGGGCCAAAGTGAGCCAAGGCCTGAAGGTGGGTGACGTGGACCCCAGGGGAAATATCGAGTATCTTGACACGATTAGCGAAAAAGCCAGGGCCATTGGAGGGTCGGTTCTGGAGGGCATGCTAGCCCGGTTCAATCATCCTTAGGAGGCATAGGCATGAACGAAATCCTCTTGCATGTACACCAGGAGATCACTAACGGCCGTGATCTCTGCCTGGCCACCATTGTGAACCAACTAGGTTCGGCGCCCAGAGCCCTGGGAGCCAGTTTCTACGTGCGCCAAGACGGCTCCATCAACGGCACCATCGGCGGAGGCCGCCTGGAGGCGGACGTCATCAAAGCGGCGGCCAAGGCCCTGGCCAACCGCGAGTCACGCATCGTCCACTTTCGGCTCAAGGGCACCGAAATCGCCGAGACCGACATGCTTTGCGGCGGCGACGTGGATGTATATCTCGAACCCGTCTTGGCCGCGGACCCGGCCGCTCTGGAAGTATTCGGGGCCACCGCCCACGTGTTGGGCCGGGGCGGAAGGGCGCTTTTAATCACCCCCCTGCTGCCGGGCCCCCATGCCAGTTTGCGGGGACGCAAGCTGTTGGTTCCCCACCAGGCCCAAGCGGTGGGCTCGGTGGAAGGATTGCCGCAGCTGGAGGCCGAACTCAGCCTCAACCTTGAGGAAATGTTGGCCAGGGGCCGGCCCGGCCTGTGGATGCAGCAGGCGGAAAGCGGCAGCAAAATAGATTGTTTTTTCGAGCCATTAACCAGCGCGCCCGTGGTTTACCTTTTTGGCGGCGGCCACGTGAGCCTGCCGGTGGCCACTTTGGCCAAGATGGTCGGCTTCCGCTTGGTGGTGATCGACGACCGGCCGGACTTCGCCAACCGGAAGCGTTTTCCCATGGCGGACGAGGTGTTGGTGCGCGATTTTGAAAACGTGCTGGGCGACATGGACTTGGGCCCGGAAGCCTATGTGATCATCATCACCAGGGGCCATGTTTTCGACAAGGACGTATTGGCGCAAGCGCTTGGCAAGCCCACGGCATACGTGGGCATGATCGGCTCCCGGCGCAAACGGGATATAATCTATCGCGCCCTTTTGCAGGAAGGCTTCACCCAGGAGGACATCGCCAAGGTGCATTCGCCCGTGGGCCTGAATATCGGAGCGGAGACGCCCGAGGAAATCGCCGTGAGCATCGTGGCCGAACTGGTGCAGGAGCGCGCCCGCCTGCATCCCAAACGGCTGGGCCAGGGCCCCGGAGTGTGACGAGCCCGCCAGTATCTTTACATAGCAACGTTCGCGCAAGGCGGCATTTAAAATGCCGCCTTGCCATTCTTTTCCGCCCCGCATTCGGCAATGGGCCAAGTGGCGCATTGTTTTACTTGATCCCCCAAAGCCCTCCGCCGGCCCTGAAGGCCCGCCTTCATCGCAGCCTTGGCATATTGTTTGCCTAAAATAATGCGCCCCGTGCTTTGTCAATTAGCCAGGGGATGAAACCATGAAGCGCGCAATGCGTAATTCCAGGCCAATCACCACCGATCTGGCCACGCTGGTGGGCATAATGCAGGAGATTTGCCTTGACGCCGCGGCAATTGTGACCTGCCTGCGCCACATGCTGGGCAAGGGCATGCTACGCAGGCCTTCGGCCGGGTCCGGACTAAATGCCGCGGCCTGATCAAGGGGTGAGGCCGGAGTCCCTCCGGCGCTGGCGCGTCCTGCCGCAAACGCCCGGAGCGGCCAGGTTTATATCCCAAATATTTAGGGTTATTTTTACCTTTTAATCTGTTATACTTTTTGGAAATTTCGCATATAGCCTGTCCCGTCAGCTGGCTTTTTTGCCAGTTCCGAACCACTTTACCGCCCGCTTAGCGCCGCCGGGCAAGCGGAAACCTAGCTAAAGCGGGTAATCGGTGGCTAGCCTGCCGCAAACAGCATTTTGAGTTTGCAATCATGGACGCTGGCTTTTTCAGCAAAAACCGCTTGGATTCTCATAAAGCCAAGTCTCATTTTGCTTGCGGCCGCATAGTCTTCGCCATTACCCCGGCGAGCGTGGCTCTGGGCCCGCGTCCATTGTTTTTCATCTGTGGTCTGCCAGGGGACGGGCATGGATCTGGAACATATCGCTCAGGAATTTGAAGACTGTGGGTCTTTGGACATTTCTTTGCGCACCAACTTGATGCTTCAGATCGAGGCGGTGGAAGGCTATCTGAAAAGCACGCTGGTGGGAGTCGTGGATAACAGGTTCGTGGTTATCGCCATGCCGAGATCCAATATCAGGATAGATCATAGCTTGTTCATCGATAAGCAGATAATCGTGCGCTATCTGAACCGCGGCGCGCTCCACGGCTTCCAAAGCCAGATCATCGACACCATCACCAAGCCGCTTCCCTTGATGTTCATCAGCTATCCTAAAGTGGTCTCCCGCCAGGATATCAGACGCCATAAGCGGGTGGATTGCTTCCTGCCCTCCAGCGCGGAATTGAGCGGCCAGGAATCCAACGGCGCCATAATCAACATCAGCCGGGGAGGCTGTTTGTTCGTGGCCAATAAGCCGCGCGGCAACGGCTTGAGCGCCCTCGATCAAGGCTCCAAGCTGGGGCTTTCCTTTGCCCTGCTGGAAGGGCGGGCGCCCGGCCAGGCCAGGGCCGTGGTCCGTTCACACAACATCAAGCGCGACATGGTTTTATTGGGATTGGAATTCGAGGAGATTGATCCTAGTATACAACAAGCCATTGAGGCCTTTGTTCGTACAGTTGATCAGTATTGCTCAATAAGCGTCGAATAGCGTTTGAACATGACCTTATCGGCCTCACAGATTGCAAGGCCGGCTCTTGAACCTGCCTGGACATCGTTCACCACGGTGGAGGTGGACGACGCCCTTTTCCAGGAAATAAAGGACAAGGTAGCGATCCCGCTGAATATCCTAGCCAATCTCGTAAAAACCCCTTCCGATGTGTTCCTGGCCAAGATAAACAAGGAAACCCATTCCATCGAGTTCATAAAAATCATGCGCGTCGGCGCCGTGGTTTCCGCCAAACTGATCTCCCTCATTCAAAAACTCGGCTTGGAAGAAGTCTATGTGCCCTCGCCGCGCCTGGGGAATCTGGTTCAAGTCACCCAGGAAGCGGCCCAGGCGGTCATCCAGAATCAAGCGGTGCCCGTCGTGACCAAGGCCAAGCTCTTGCACGACAGCGCCAAACTTTTGGCCACCGTGGCCATAAAGGAAAAAAAGATCGGCGAAAGCGTGCAGGGAGCCAGCGCCTACGTGGACACCGTGGCCGATTTCGTGCACAAGGTGCCGGAAGCCATGGGCGATCTGGCCCAAATGCTCACCCTGGATTACAGCCTCTACACCCACTCGGTGAACGTCTGTTTGTTCGCGCTCTGTTTCGCGGAATTCATCCGACTCTCCCCCAAGGAAGCCAAGGCCCTGAGCATGGGCGCCTTGTTCCACGACGTGGGCAAGACCCGCATCGCGCCAGACATATTGAAGAAGCCCGGCCCCTTGAACGCCGATGAATGGCAGGTCATGCGCCAGCACTGTTCCATCGGCTTCGATATCCTGGAAAAGCATTCCGGCTTCAGCCAGCAAAGCCTGCTGACGGTGCTGCATCACCATGAGAACATGGACGGCAGCGGCTATCCCGCCGGGCTCAAGGAAAACGACCTGCCCATCACCAGCCGCATTTCCAAAATCCTGGATTGCTACGACGCCATAACCTCCACCCGCTGCTACAAGACCGGCCTCACCGGGTATGAAGCCATCCAGCAGATGTACGAAACCATGCTCCCCCAGTTGTCCCAAGACCTTCTCACCCAGTTCGTCCATTTTCTGGGATTTTTGGGCCGCAAGGCCGGCCGCAAGGGTACGCCGCGTTCGGCCAGTCTGGTCCTGGGCAATCAAACAAATGGGGCATCCGCCCCCCGCGATCAAAAATAAAAGGACCGGCCGGCGCTCACGGGCGAGGCGACGTCGCGGAGCTTCGGTTTGCCGGGTCTTGGCGGGTCAGGGTTGATGCGTGGGGGGGCGGGGGTCGCATCGGCGGCCCTGGTTGGGCTTGTCCGCGTCGCTTGGTGAATGACCGCCGGCGCCGGCCGGAGCGGGGCCTCAGGGGCGCAGGCAGTCGCGTCGGCGTTTTCGGCCCAGGCCGGCCGCGCCTTGCGCCCTCCCCCGCGGCCGGGCGCGCCGGGGGCTGGAATCATGTCGCGCGGCCTGGCCGTCTAGTCCCAGGTCCGCCGGTCGTCGATGATCTTGCATCCCTGGGGCAGGGTGCCGGGCTCCGCGAAATCCACTTGGCCGCTGACCCTGAGCACTTCCTTCATGGCCGCTTCCATGCGGAGCTTTAGTTCCTGATTTTCGCCCTCGGCCAGTTCGCACACCAGGGTCATCACGTCCCTGTGGGCCTGGCGGGTCACCACCAATTGATAAGCCATCACTTGGGGGAATTTCTGCGCCACCTGCTGCACCCCGCCGGGGTGCACGAACATGCCCTTGATCTTGGTCACCTGATCCACCCGCCCCATGATGCGGGTCAACTTGGGCGAGGTGCGGCCGCAGGCGCATTTTTCCCAGGTGAAGGCGGAAAGATCGCCGGTGCCGAAGCGGATCAGGGGATAGGTTTTATTGAACACGGTGGCCGCCACTTCGCCGGGCTCGCCTTCGGCCACGGGCCGGCCGGTCTCGGGGTCCACCACCTCCACCAGGCAATCGGCGGCGAAATGCATGCCGCCCATGTGATGGCACTCATAGCTGAGGCAGCCCACGTCGGCGGTGCCGTAGCTCTGGCGGATCAGCATGCCCAGCCTCTCCTGCAGGGAGGCGCGCAGGCTTTCCGGCAGCATCTCCGCGGCCACGAAGGCCACTTGCAGGTTGAGGTCCTTTTGCAGATCCAGGCCCATCTCCTCGGCCTTGTCGGCGATGACCGCCAGGAAGCTGGGCGTGCCCAGATAGCCCTGCGTCTTGAGGTCCCTCAAGGCTTGGACCTGGGTCTCGGTGTTGCCCACGCCGGTGGGCACCGAAATGCAGCCCATCTGCCTTAAACCCTCGTCCAGCATGAAGGCGAAGGGCACCATGTTGAAGTTGAAGGTCACCTGGGCGATGTCGCCCCGGCGGAAGCCACCGGCGTAAAACGCCTGGGACCAGCGGGTATCCTCGTAAACCGCCTCGCAGGGCTCGTAGATGGGGCCGGGCGACACGTAAATCCGCCCCAGGTCGGCGATGGGCTCGCCGCACCAGCCGCCGAAGGGCAGCTCGCGGCGCTGCTTTTCCACCAGAGCGCCTTTTTCAGTGATGG
This sequence comes from Desulfocarbo indianensis, assembly GCA_001184205.1. Classification (GTDB taxonomy): domain Bacteria; phylum Desulfobacterota; class Desulfarculia; order Desulfarculales; family Desulfarculaceae; genus Desulfocarbo; species Desulfocarbo indianensis. The sequence continues at coordinate 15,574 of LBMP01000007.1, read as the reverse complement.
GGAAACCGGCCAGATCGGCCACGCCCTTGACGTCCCCGGGCAGGGCGCCCAGCTCCTGCATGATCCCCTTGAAGGCCGGCGCGTTTTCATAGGCGTAGGCCACGATCTCGGCGACCTTGCCGTCCAGATAGGCGTCCCGGGCCTCCCGGCTCATGGTTTCCAACTCTGGTTTTAAAAAGCCGCTTTGGCGGTCCTTGTCAGGCATCATTACCTCCCCGAACGACCCTCTCGCGGGCCATGCCTCGCCAATTCATCCCGGACGGCGCTCCGGCGCGCTCTTTAGCCGGGGGGCGCTAGGTCAACCAACGCTTGCGCCTCTTGTAGTGTTTCACGTCGCGGTAGGAACGCTTGGTGCCCATTTCGGTGAGCCCCAGGTAAAACTGCTTCACGTCCTCGTTGTTCTTGAGCTTCTCGGTGGTGTCGTCCAGAACGATCTTGCCGTTTTCCATTATATAGCCGTGGTCGGCGATATTGAGGGCCATGCGGGCGTTTTGTTCCACCAATAGGATGGTGGTGCCCAGCTCCTTGTTCAGCTTGACGATTATCTCGAATATCTCGCCCACCAAAAGCGGAGAAAGCCCCAGGCTGGGCTCGTCCAGCATCATGAGCTTGGGCCGCGCCATCATGCCGCGGCCGATCACCAGCATTTGCTGCTCTCCGCCGGAAAGATAACCCGCCAAGCCGTTTTCGCGCTCCTTGAGACGGGGGAAATAATGATAGACCTGCCCGATGCGCTCTTCCAACTCGCCGCGGGAGCATTTCTGGGTATGAGCCGCGGCCACCAGGTTTTCCTTGGCGGTCAGGTCCTCGAACACCCGGCGGCCTTCCATGACCTGAAATATGCCCAGCTTGACGATCTTCTCCGGCTCCATGCCGTCGATCTTCACGCCGTCGAACTCGATGGTTCCGTCGGTGACCTCGCCTTCCTCGGTTTTCAAAAGGCCGCTGATGGCTTTCAAGGTGGTGGTCTTGCCCGCGCCGTTGGCGCCCAAAACGGCCACGATCTGGCCCTCCTCCACGCTGAGCGACATGCCCTTGAGGACCAGGATCACGTCGTCGTAGATCACCTCGATGTTGTTCACCGATAGTAGCGGCATAAGGAAAAGCTCCCCTGGGTTGTGATCTGGCCAGGGACGGCGCCATGGCGCGCCGCCCCCGGCGGCAATGGCTGCTACCAGCCGATATACTTGGCCTCGCGGGGGAACTTCACGTCCTTCACGATGTAAATCTTGCCGTCCTTCACGCCGCCGATGGCCATGGAGGTGCTGGGCCGGTGGTCGGTGGGGGTGAAGGTGATGGGGGCGGTCAGCCCGCCGGTGTCGAAGTCCTTTATGGTCTCCAAGGCGGCCTTGAGGCCGGGGCCGTTGAGCTTGCCCGCCTTTTGGGCCCTCTTCAGGCCCTCGACCATGACCATCACCGACACCCAGGACTTCACGTAATGCAGGGTGTAGTTCTTGTCGCCGGTGGAGGCCACCACGTCCTTCATGCCGGGAACGTCGGCGCCGAAAGGCGCCACCGGCAGCATGCCGAAGGCGCGGTCGTCGGCGGCCTTGCCGGCCAGCTTGGGCAGGTTCTCGTCATAGCCCCAGCAGTTGATCATGAATTTGGTGCGCAGGCCCAGCTTGGCCGCGTCCTTGATGATCACCGCGGTGGAGGGGGTGGTTCCGCCGATCCAGGCGAAATCGGGATCAAATTTCTTCATGTGCAGGAGCTGGCTGGTGGCGTCGATGGCTCTTAAGCCCACGATCTCGTCAGGCCCCACCTCCAGGCCCAGCACCTTGGCGTAATCCTTGCCCGCCGGGATGGGATTCTTGCCATAGGGGTGGTCGGGATAAATGAAGACCACCTTCTTGGCCCCGTTCTCCTTGGCGTATATCAAGGCCAGGCGGATGGCGGTGCTGTAGGAGGTGCCGATGAAGAAGTTGAAGGGCGTCTTCTTGGGATCGGTCAGGTTGCCGTCGTAGCTGGCGCTGAAGAAGACGATCTTGTCCTTGTTCACCAGGGGACGCAGGGCGTTGGTGTCGCCGGTGCCCCAGCCCTGGATCACGAAGACCTTGTCCACGTCCTTGTACTTTTTATACAGGGACACGGCCTCGGGAATTTTGTAGGCGTAGTCGTTGGAAATAAGGTCCAACTTGGCGCCGTTCACGCCGCCCTTTTCATTCCAATGCTTGGTGGCGCCCACCGCGCCCTTTTGATAGTCCTCGCCCACCGCCCCGGTGGGGCCGGTCTGGTCGAAGATGCCTCCCACCTTGATATCCCCGGCCAGCGCCGAGGGGGCCAGGGCCAGGCAAAGAGCCGCCGCCACAGCCGCCATCAATAAAGTCCTCTTCATAGACCTCTCCCTTTCAAGTGTATCCTCCCTTGGGGCCAGGGCCCTTGGCCTTTTAGCCCCTCATAACCAAACTCGCGGCCCGTTTAATAGGAGAAGGGCCACAGCTTCCAGTAGGCCCTGATGGTGTGCCAGCGCGCGGCCATGCCATCGGGCTCGAAGATCAGGAACAAAATCACCACCAGGCCGAAAACCAGCTCGCGCAATGATGCGAAGATGCTGGAGATATCCGGGAACACCCCGCTCAGGGCCTCGGTGGGTATGCGCAAGACCTCCGGCAGCACCACCATGAAAACCACGCCGAAGATGGAGCCCAGCACGTGGCCCAGGCCGCCCACGATCACCATGGCCAGATACTGCACCGAAAGCCACATGGTGAAATGCTCGTCGCTGATGATGGTGATGTAAAAGGCCCAAAGCCCGCCCGCCATGCCCACCATGAAGGAGCTGATGCCGAAGGACAGGATGCGGTACTTGAACAGGTTGACCCCGATCACCTCGGCGGCCAGATAGCGGTCGCGCACCGCCACGAAGGCCCGGCCGGTGCGGGTGCGGGTGATGTTTTTCAAATACATGGTGGCCGCGGCGGCGAACAAAAGGCTCAAGTAATAAAAGTTGAAGTCGTTGTCAAAGGATATGCCGAAGATGCTGGCCGGTTCCACGATAAGGCCGCTGGAGCCGCCGGTGAGGCCCTCCCAGTTGCGCATGGCGTATATCAGGATGAACTGGGCGGCCATGGTGGCTATGGCCAGATACAATCCCTTGAGGCGCAGGGAAGGTATGCCGAAAATCATGCCCACCGCCGCGGTCATGAGGCCGGCGGCGGGCAAGGCCGCCCAGAACGGCACTCCCAGGTTGGCCAGAATGCCGGCGGTGTAGGCCCCTACCCCCATGAAGGCCCCGTGGCCCAGGGATATCTGGCCCGTGAAGCCGGTGAGCAGGTTGAGGCCATGGGCCCCGACGATATAGATGAAAATCAGATTGAACAGGTTGAGGGTGTTCATGCCGACCGCTTCGCTCACCGCCTGGGCGTACAGCGGGTAGGTGAGCAGAAAGAGCACGAACAACACCATCCAAACCTTCAGCCATACGGTCTTGAATATGGCGTCGTCTTTTTCATAGCCGGAGAAAAAAAGTCCGCAGGGCATTGGATTCCCCCTTCAGGCTAAACCCGCTCGATTTCCTTGATGCCGAATAAACCGTATGGCTTGATCATCAAGATCACTATGAGCACGATGAACGGCGCTATCTCCTTGACACCGCCGCCCAGATACACGTCCAGGTAGGAGCCCATGATGTTTTCCAGCACCCCGATGGTGAGCCCGCCGATGATGGCGCCGCCGATGGACTCCAGGCCGCCCAGGATCACGGCCGGAAAAACTTTCAGCCCGAAGTCGCTCAGGGTGATGTTGACCCCGTTGATGTTGCCCACCAGGGTGCCGCCCACCGCCGAGACCATGGCGCCGATGGACCAGCTTATGGCGAAAACCTTTTTCACGCTGATGCCCATGCTCTGGGCCACCTGCTGATCATTGGCCACCGCCCGCATGGAGATGCCCACCCGGGTGAATTTGAAAAAGGCCGCGAATATGGCCAGGAACAGGAAAGCGAATCCCACGGTCCACAGGTAGACCTCTGATATCCTCACCACTCCGAATTCAAGGGCCTTTTGGCTGAATATCGGCGGGCTGAACACCCTTATCTGGGTGGACCATAATATGGTCACCACCGATTTGAGCACCGCGGCCAGGGCGATGGTGACCATGATGACGCTGATGATGGGCTCGCCGATCATGGGCCGCAGGATCAGCCGCTCCAGCATCACGCCCATGAACACCGCGATTATCATGGTTATGAAAAAGGCCGCCACGATGGGTATGCCCATGTCCGTGTACAGCCACAGACAGACGTAGCCCCCCACCAGCACGAACTCGCCCTGGGCGAAATTGAGGATGCTGGTGGACTTGTAGATGAGGGCGAAGCCCATGGCCACCAGGGCGTAAACCGAACCGATCACCAGACCGGTCACGATCAGTTGTAAAAACTCCTGCATGCGCCCTCTTCCTTCCGCGGATGGCTTGCGGCCGGCCCGGCTCCGGCGCGGCGGAGCCATTGCCCACGATAGTAAGTGACCACGCCCGGCGTTGAGATGGCTGGCAGATGCCTCCCTACACCCGACAACCCGCCGGGCACTGGCCTTTTAATGCACCGGTTTCCAGAACTGCCACCATTTGCGCTCCTCTTCCAGCTCATACTGGTCAAGGCGCCTCATCTTGCGGATATGCAGGTCGGTTATTATGGTGGCGGTTTTTCCGTCCTGATATTGAATCTCGCTCTCCACGTGCACCTGGTCCGCCCCGGTGTAGAGAGCCTCTATCTCCTTGGCGTAACGCTCGGCGATGAATCGCCGCCTGAGCTTGCGGGTGCGGGTAAGCTCCCCGTCGTCCGGATCGAACTCCTTGTAGAGCAGCAGGAATTTTTTCACCTGCGCCCCCTCGGGCAGGGCCCGGTTGACCCGCACCATCTCTTTTTCAATGAGGTCGTAGACCTCGGGCTTGCTGGTCAGATCGGTATAGGTTGTATAGCCTATGCGGTGATCCTCGGCCCACTTGCCCGTGTGCTTGTAGTCTATGCAGATCATGGCGGTGACGTAATCACGCTCATGGCCCAAGACGCAGGTCTCCACTATATAGGGACAGAATTTCAGTTTGTTCTCGATGAACATGGGAGAAAACCGCGCGCCCGTGTTGAGCCGCATGAGGTCCTTGACGCGGTCGATGCACACCAGTTGGGAGCCATCGGTGATATAGCCGGCGTCGCCGGAATGCAGCCAGCCGTCGATGATGGTCTCTTTGGTGGCTTCCTCGTTTTTCAGGTAGCCGGTGAACAGGGCCGGCGAACGGCTGATTATCTCGCCGGTTCCCTCGGGGTCGGGTTCGAATATCTCCACTTCGGTCTCGGGTATGGGCTGCCCCACGGAGTGGAAGTCCACGTTGTCGGCCCGATGGATGCAGGAGATGCCGCTGATCTCGGTCTGGCCGTAGATCTGCTTCAGGTTCACCCCGCAGGCGTGGAAGAAACGGAACACGTCCGGCCCCAGGGCGGCGCCGCCGGTGGTGGCGCTGCGGATGCGGCTGAAGCCCAGGCGGTCCTTGAGGGCCCGGAAAAGCAGCAGGTAGCTCAGGGAGTACATGAGCTTCCAGGCCGGGGAGGGGGTGCGTTTTTCAAAATGAAAATCCGCCATCTGATAGCCGATGGGCATGCACAGGCGATAGATGAAGCGCTTCAGCCAGGAGGCGTCCATGTGCTTGACGATGACCGAGCGGGCCAGCTGCTCCCAAACCCGGGGCGGGCTGAAGACCACGTTGGGGCCGATCTCGTACAGATCATGCATGGCGGTCTCCGGCTCTTCCGGAAAATTCACCGTGAAGCCGATGGCCAGCGCGGTGGAGACGCTTATCATCTGCTCGCCGATCCAGGGCAGCGGCAAAAAGGAAATGATCTGGTCGTTTTCCTGCTTGGGGTCCACCCGGGCCAGGTTCAGGGCCATCTTTAGCATGTTGGCGTGGGAGAGCAGCGAGCCCTTGGGCTTGCCCGTGGTGCCCGAGGTGTAGGCGATGAGCGCCACGTCCTCGGAGGTCAAGCGCTCTATGGATTTCTCGAAATAGCCGGGGTTGTCCTTTTCGAACTTGCGCCCCAGTTCCTCCACCTCGGGGAGAAAGATCAGCAAGGGGTCGTCATAATGGCGCATGCCCTTGGGATCGGTGTAGATGATCTTCTGGATGCCGGGCAGTTGGTCTTTCATGTCCAGGACCTTGTCGGTCTGCTCCTGGTCCTCGGCCACCACGAACTTGGCCCCGGAATGGTCTATGACGTAAGCCACCTCGGTGAGGATGGAATCCTGGTATATGCCCAGGGGCTGGCCCTTGAGGGACTGGGCGGCCAGCTCGGCGTAGACCCATTCGGGGCGGTTGTCGCCGATTATGGCCAGCGAATCGTCATCCTTAAATCCCAGGGCCGCCAACCCCAGGGCCAGGTACTTGACGTGGTCGTAATAAGCCCGCCAGGAGACGTCTTGCCAGATGCCGAACTCCTTTTCGCGCAAGGCCACCTTTTTATCGCCCCATTTTTCCGCGTTGCGCCTTAAAAGAGACGGCATGGTGGCACCCGCGATGTCAACCCCCGGCTCGTCGGCTTTGAGATAGGTCAAACGCACAATTCAGCTCCTTACAGACGGAAGGTGGCTCAACGCCTAAAGGCCGAGCTTGGAGTGGGCGGCGGCCTCCGAACCCAGATAGGCCTCAATGACGTGGGGATTGGTGCTTACCTCCTTGGGGCTCCCTTCCGCGATCTTGGTGCCGAAATCCAGCACCACTACCCGGTCGCTGATGTCCATGACCACGCCCATGTCGTGCTCGATGAGAACCACGGTCACGCCCCATTCATCATTCACGTCCAGAATGAAGCGGGCCATGTCTTCGGTCTCTTCCAGGTTCATGCCGGCCATGGGCTCATCCAAAAGCAATATCTTGGGCTTCATGGCCAGAGCCCGGGCCAGCTCCACGCGCTTTTGCAGGCCATAGGGCAGGGTGCCCACCACCTGCTTGCGGATGGCCTCGATCTCCAAGAGGTCTATGATCTGCTCCTCGATCTCGGTCCGCACCCGCATTTCTTCTTTCTTGGCCTTGCCCAGGTAAAGCCCGCCGGAGAAAAAACCGCTCTTCATGTGCACGTGGCGTCCCAGCTTTATGTTGTCCAGGACGGTCATGCCTTTGAACAGCTCTATGTTCTGAAAGCTGCGGGCGATGCCCAACTCGGCGACGCGGTGGGTGGAAACTTTCGAGATATCGACGCCTTCAAATACGATGCGCCCCCGGTAGGGCTGGTAGAAACGACAGATGCAGTTGAGGATGCAGGTCTTGCCGGCGCCGTTGGGGCCGATGATGGCCTGGATATGGCCGTTGGAGACATTGAAGCTGACGCCCGAAAGCGCGTTCAGCCCGCCAAACCTGAGATGCAGATCCTCGACTTGCAATATCGGCGGTTCAGAGACGCTGGTCTTGGCGCTTTTTTCGGCAAGCGAAACTCCGGCGGACATAGTTCCTCCCTAGCCCTGCCAAGCACAGTCACAGACCCGTCTCTGTGGGGGCCGTTGGACGCACATTGAGCAAGTTGCATAGCAATACACAAATTTATCCGTATGGACCTTTATGAAGTGTGTAGGAATTAAATGAGAGTCGCCCCTGCTAGAATTTTTGTAGCTAACCGGCTTCCCGCTTGTCAAGGGCTAATGTCAGCAAGTGCTTAACATTTCAGATATTGTGAAACTTGGTTCATTCTTGGAAGGCCGATTCCGGCCTCCATGGCAGGCCAACCGAGCGAACGCTCAGTCTAAGCGGGAGGGCAGCCGGCGCGGCCAGACCAGCTCCTCATAGCGGCGCAGGAAATAATCATCGGTCATGCCGGCGATGAAATCGCGCACCAGGGCGGCCGGAGGATGGGCGGCCTGATACTCCGGCGACATGCCGGCCAGGAAATCGCCAAAGACCTGGCTCTGGCGACGGCCGGACAGCAAATCATCCAGATAATGGTCAAAAAGCGCGCTGAAAGCCTTTTCGATCTTAGGGTGCTGGCTTTTGATGCGGGGGTCAAGGTAGATCCGCTCCAGGTTGAAGCGCTTCAGTTCGCCCAGGGCCTGGCCCATCTCCGGGCTGAAGCCCACCCAGGCCTGGCCGGCGGAACGCGCCGCCAAATCTTCCACCAGGCGGTACACGATGGTGCCGTTGCTGTCGCCCAGAAGATCGCTAACCCGGCGGGGGATGTCCTTGCGCCGGATCAGGCCCACGGAGATGGCGTCCTCCAGATCGCGGCCGATATAGGCCACCGTGTCGCAGATGCGCACCACGCAGCCTTCCATGGTCATGGGCGTGAGCCGCAGGCCGGGCTCGCGCTGCTGGGCCGCCAGCTCGGCGTCCAGTTGGGCGAAATCCTTTTCCGGCCGGGGCGCCAGCTGTTCCGTGTGCGCCTCGCCGTCGTGGCACATCACCCCGTCCAGAACCTGCAGGGAAAGATTCAGGCCCTTGCCGCCCTTTTCCACGGTTTCCAGGAAATGCACCGATTGCAGATTGTGGAGATAGGGGCCCAAGCCGTGCTCCCGGCATTTGCGGCTCAGATAGGTCTCGCCGTCGTGGCCGAAAGGCGGATGGCCGATGTCGTGGGCCAGGGCTATGGCTTCGATGAGGTCCTCGTTGAGCCCCAAGAGCCGGCCCATGGTGCGGCCGATCTTGCTCACCAACTGCACGTGCAGCACCCGGTGGGTGATGTGGTCGTTATCCATGAGGCTGAAGACCTGGGTCTTGTCTATGTAGCGGGTGTAGGCCAGGGAATGCAGCACCCGGTCCGCGTCCAGGGCGAAGGCCAGGCGGTGGCCGCTCTCGGCCGCGGCATCGGGCCGGCGGCGGATGGCGCTGGCGCTGGGGCAGGCATGGGGCGAAAGCCGGGCTTCCTCGGCCTCCTCCAGGCGGCGGCGCATTTCTATGAGTTCTGATTGGTCCAAAGCGATCCCGTATTGCTGTTTGCTTCAATATACCCACATGAACCTCCCCGCAGCAAGCTGCGGGGTATCGGCGGGAACCAAATCATACCGCAGCAAGCTTAGGGGTATCAGACCCGCGACAAAAGAATAAACCCCGGCCGCCACGGCGCTGTCAAGTCGGGCCGCCCGCGGCTTGCCAGGCCGGTGCCCAGGGGTTAGACTCATGCCCATGATCAAAGCCGCCGACAACCTGAGCGCGGCCCGGCCCAGCGTGGCCAGGGCCCTGGCCCAACGCGACGCCGAGGCGCTGGCCGCCCTCTGCCGGCGCTGCCAGGAGGCCGGCGCCCAGTGGCTGGACATCAATCCCGGCTACGTGCCGGCCGCCCAGCGGGCCGAGGTCTGGCGCTTCGCGGTGCAGACCGCGGAGGCGGCCTGCGGCCTCACCCTGATGCTGGACGCGCCGGACGCCGACACCCTTTCCCTGGGCGTGGGCTTTTGCTCGCGGCCGCCCATCCTGAACATGGCCACGGCCCAGCCCCAACGGCTCAAGCCGGTGATGGAATTGGCCGCCATGTACGGTTTGGACGTGGTGGCCGCCACCATGACCGAAACCGTGCCGGTTTCCCTGGAAGGCCGCCTGGAGCTGGCCGCCCTGATCGTGAGCGAGGCGGCCCGCCAGGGCATCATGGGCCAGCGCCTGATCCTGGACCCCATGGTCATGCCCCTGGCCCTGACCGGCGGCGAGGCCCACGCCGACGCCGTGATCCGCTTTTTGCGGGCGGCGCCCCAGGTGTTCGACCCCGCGCCGCGCACCCTATTGGCCCTCTCCAACCTGGCCACCCACACCGCCGGGGCCAGGGCCGGCTTCGCGGCCGGGCCTTTTCTGGCGGCGGCTTGGGGAGCCGGCCTGGACGTGGCCATGCTGGACGTCCTGGACGGGGACTTGGCGCGGGTGGCCGGCCTGTGCCGGGTCTTCGGCGGCGAACGCGTGTTCGCGCCCGGCGAATACCAGGATTGAGAACGCCTATGGAACGGAGCCTTTCGCCTTGCCTGAGCATAACCGAATGATTCTGGTGGACAGTCACGCCCACCTGGACCTCCTGAAAGAGCCCCTGGCGGCCCTGCAACGGGCCCGCGACGCCGGCGTGGCGCAGATAGTGACCATCGGCATCGATCTGGCCTCCTCCCAGAAAGCCGCCCAATTCGCGGCGGACAATGAAGACATATTCTTCACGGTGGGCCTGCACCCCCACGACGCGGCCCAGGCCGATGAGGCCATGTGGCAGGCCATGGCCCGGCTGGCCGGGCAAGGCGCGGTGGCCTGGGGCGAATGCGGCCTGGATTTTTATCGCGACCGCTCGCCGCGCCCCGCGCAAAGGGAAGTCTTCGCCCGCCAGATAGAGCTGGCCCTGCGCCTGCAACTGCCCCTGGTCATCCACGACCGCGAGGCCCACGAGGAAACCCTGGCCATGCTCACGGAGCAGGACGCCGGCCAAGTGGGCGGGGTGGTGCACTGCTTTTCCGGGGATTTGAATCTGGCCAAGCGGTTTTTGGACCTGGGCTTCGCCATCGGCATCGATGGGCCCATAACCTATCCCAAAAACCACACGCTGTGGGAAGTGGCCCGCGGCGTGCCCTTGAACAGCATCATGCTGGAGACCGATTGCCCGTTTCTGGCGCCCCAGGCCCGGCGGGGCAAACCCAACGAGCCGGCCTATCTGGCCTACACCTGCCAGGGCCTGGCCGAGATTCTGGGCCTGAGCCCCGCCCAGGTGGCCGCGGCCACCACGGCCAATTCCCGGCGGGTCTTCGGGCTGCCGGCGGGGGCCTAGCCATGTATTGCGTGACGCCCGGCCAAAGGCTGGTCTTGGCCTCGGCCTCGCCCCGCCGCCTGGAGCTCCTGGGGCGCATCGGCCTGCAGTTCGATCTGGCCCCGGCCCACATCGACGAAAGCCTGCTGCCCGGCGAAAAAGCCGCCGAAGCCGCCCAGCGCCTGGCCAGGCTCAAGGCCGCCGCAACGGCAGTTTCCCGCGCCGGGGCGGCGGTGCTGGCGGCCGACACCCTGGTCGCCCTGGATGATATGATCCTGGGCAAGCCGGATGACGCGGGCCAGGCCAAAAAAATGCTGGGGCTTCTCTCCGGGCGGGAGCACCGGGTGGTGACCGGATTCTGCCTGCGCGGCGAGGGCTGGGAGGAACTGGGCCTGGCCGAAACCAAGGTGCGTTTCCGCAGCCTGGCGCCGGCTGAGATAGAATCCTACGTGGCCTCGGGCGAACCCCTGGACAAGGCCGGGGCCTACGCGGTGCAGGGCCGGGGCGCGGCCCTGGTGGAGTGGGTGAGCGGCTCCTACACCAACGTGGTGGGCCTGCCTCTGGCCGCCTGCGTGAGGCTCATGATGCGCCGGGGCATCATCCGGCCCGCCTCGCAACCGGCTCCGCAACTCAACTGAAGGGCGATCATGAATCTGGCGCAGAACTTGAAAGCCGTGACCGAGCGCATGCGGGCCGCCGCCCTGGCCGCGCAACGCGACCCCGCCCAGGTGCGCCTGGTGGCGGTATCCAAGACCAAGCCGGCCGGCGACGTGATCGAGGCCCTGGCCGCCGGGCAGACGGTTTTCGGCGAAAACTACGTGCAGGAGGCGCAGGCCAAGATACCGGCGGTGGGTCCGGGCCCTTCCTGGCATCTGATCGGCAATCTGCAAAGCAACAAGGCCAAGCTGGCGGTTTCGCTTTTCGACGTGGTGCAGACCGTGGACCGGCTCAAGATCGCCCAGGCCTTGTCGCGCCAGGCCTTGGAACAGGGCAAGATATTGGGCGTGCTCCTGCAAGTCAACGTGGGGCAGGAGCCGCAGAAAGCGGGCTGCGCGGAAGACCAGGCCGCGGCCCTGGCCGAGGCCGTGGCGGGCCTGGAGGGGCTCAAGCTCAGGGGCCTCATGACCATTCCGCCCTTTTACGACGAGCCGGAGCGCGCCAGGCCCTATTTCGCCGCCCTGCGCGAGTTGGCCCGCCGCCTGGCCCCCTCGCTGCCGCCCGGCTGCATGGCTGAACTGTCCATGGGCATGAGCGGCGACTTCGAGGCGGCCATCGCCGAAGGGGCCACCCTGGTGAGAGTGGGCACCGCCATTTTCGGAGGCCGCTGAGTTATCTCCGGCAAGTCCTTCACGTTAAACCACGCCGCTTGCTTCAAAAGGGCTTCAGCAAAAGGAGGGGGCCTTGACCAAGGATGCCAGCGCCATCATCGTGGGCCGCCACGCCGTGGCCCAGGCGTTGCTAAACAACGCCCGGCAAGCCCGCGAGCTGCTAATAAGCGGCGGAGAGAAATCAGCGCCCATGAGAAGCATCCTGGAAGCGGCGCGCGCCGCCGGCGTCAAGGTGCGCCGGGTGGAGGCCCGCCTTTTGGATGAACTCAGCCAGGGAGCCAATCACCAGGGCGTGGGACTGTACCTGGCCGCCGGCGGCTATGCGGAACTGGATACCATAATCGGCCTGGCCAGGGAGGCGGGCGAAAAGGGCCTGGTGGTGGTGGCCGATCATCTGCAAGACCCCCACAACCTGGGGGCCCTGATCCGCAGCGCGGCGGCGGCGGGGGCCCAGGGCCTGGTGGTGCCCAAGGACCGGGCCTGCGGCCTCACCCCCGCGGTGGCCAAGACGGCGGCCGGGGCTCTGAGTATTTTGCCCGTGGCCAGGGTGGTGAACCTAAGCCAGGCCCTGGCCGAGCTAAAGGAGGCCGGCCTGTGGGCCTTGGCCGCCTGCACCAGGGGCGCGCCGCCGCCCTGGGAACTGGATTTGAAAATACCCCTGGCCCTGGTGGTGGGCGGCGAGCACAAGGGCGTGGGCGAGCGCCTGCTCAAGGCCTGCGACCTCACCGCCAGCCTGCCCCTGGCCGCCGGGGTGGAGAGCCTCAACGCGGCGGTGGCCGCGGGTATTTTGCTTTTCGAGATAGTCCGCCAGAGGAGCGGCGGCTAAAAGGCGAATTGCTGCAAGAGATCGTCCGCGCTGAGCTTGGTGCGGTAGGACTCGGCCTTGATGATGGTGAGCACCCCGTCCACGGCTTCATCAAGCCTGTCATTGCAGATGAGGTAATCATACCCCCCCACCGAGCCGAGTTCATAGGCCACCCGGGCCAGGCGCTCCTCAACCTGGGCCTCGTCCTCGGTGCCGCGGCCGCGCAGTCTTCTTTCCAACTCCTGGCGCGAGGGCGGCACCAGTAGAATGAACACGCCGCCGGGGAACTTCATTTTCAGGATGGCCGCGCCGTCGACGTCGATATCCAGCAGCACTTCCTTGCCTTGATCGAGCGCCTCTTGCAGGGTCTTGCGCGAGGTGCCGTAGTAGTTGCCGAATATCTGGTTGTACTCCGCGAATTCGCCCTGCTTGTGGCGGGCCAGGAATTCTTCCCGCGTCACGAAATAATAATCGACTCCGTCCCGCTCTCCGGCCCGAGGCTGGCGGGTGGTGAAGCTGACCGAGTAAATCAGGGAGGGCCGTTTTTCCAGCAAGGCCTGGCGCACGGTGCTTTTGCCCGCCCCCGGCGGTCCGGACAGCACGAAAATCTGCCCCTTGCTCATTCCTCGACCTCCCCCTCGGGCGCAATGGAGATGCTTTGGTCTTCGTAACTGGTGTGTTCGAAACGCTGGGACATGGTGTCGGCCTGGATGGCGGACAGCACCACATGGCCCGAATCCAGCACGATGATGGAGCGGGTGCGGCGGCCCTGGGTGGCGTCGATGAGATGTCCGGCCTCCCTGGCCTCCTCGCGCAGGCGCTTCATGGGCGCGCTGGAAGGATTCACTATGGCCAGCACCCGGCGGGCCACCACCGAATTGCCGAATCCCAGGTTAAGCAGTTTGCCGGGCATCTTCCCCCGATCAGCGCTAAAAGGTTTGGCTCGTCTTAACGATTACGATCCGGACTCAAACACGGCTGGCCCTGACGGGCCCCGAAAACGACCTACTCGATATTCTGCACCTGCTCGCGCAGCCTTTCCAACTCGGTCTTGATGTCCACGCAAAGTTGGCTGGCCTTGGCGTCCGGCAGTTTGGAGGTCATGGTGTTGGCCTCGCGGTTCAGCTCCTGCAACAGGAAATCCAGCTTGCGGCCCACCGGTTCGTTGGCCTCCAACGACTCGCGGAATTGGCCCAGGTGGCTCTGGGCGCGCACCGCCTCTTCGGTCACGTCGCACTTGTCGGCCAGGATGGCCACCTCCATGGCCAGGCGGTTGGCGTCCGGCTCCAGGTCCGCCATTATCTGCGCCACGCGGTCCTTCAGCTTGACGCGGTAGTTCTCCACCACCAGGGGAGCCTGGGCGGCCGCCTGGGAAAAGAGCTCCTCCAAGAGGTCCAGGCGTTCGGCCAGGTCCTTGGCCAGGTTGGCCCCCTCGGTGGAGCGCATGGCCTCCACCTCGTCCAGGGCCTGTCTGAAGGCCGGCTCCAGCTCGGCCCACAGTTGATCCAGATCGGGCGAGGCGTCCTCCACCAGAACCAGATCGCGGTTGGCCAGAAAAGGCCCCAAGCCGGGGTCGCCGCTCAGGCCCAATTCCGCTTTCAGCTCCTCCAGGACCCGCCGGTATTCATGCACCAGCGGCTTGTTGAGGATGAGCCTGGGCGGGGCCTCCACCGCGCCGGCCGCCTTCACCGCGATGTTGATCCTGCCCCTGGTCAGCCTCACGGCCAGCGCTTTCTTTATGCGGTCTTCCAGCCCGGCCAAACCGTGCGGCAGCCGGAAGTGGGGGTCCAGGAAACGGGAATTCACGCAACGCAATTCAACCACCCAGGCGCCGTCATGGGCCTGGGCCTGGCCGCGGCCAAAGGCGGTCATTGATTTCAACAACGCTCTCCTCCAAATCCCGCGGCGTCGGTCAACTGCCATAGGTAGCGGCGGCGTAGCGCGGCAAGCAGGTTCCGTAATTCTTCCCCGGCGAAATCCGGATACGTCCAGGGCAAGGGGTGATAAGCTCCATGATGGTACCACAAGGTGATCTCGGCATGAATACCCGGCTGCAAGGTAACGCGATGGCCACTATGCTTGTGGGTGGCCAGGATCAAGGCGTCTGGGCTTAAAAGCCCTGGGTCGATATTGACCGCCCGCTTGCCCTCCACCGCGGCCGCCGCCTCCAGCTCCATGCAGGTTTTTTTTATGCCGGCCAACTCCTGGGCTTCCACCAGCCGGCAAAAAGCCGCCATGCGCCGGCTGAGAGGGCCTCCCATCTCCGGCCGGTAGTACTTGGAAGGAAACTCCAGCGGTCCGGAAAGGAAACAAAGCTCCCCGAAGCGTTCCGCCAGCTGGCCCACGGCCCGGCTGCGCGGCTCCTCGGAGGCGGCCAACAGACCGATCACCAGCATGGCCGGCGGCGGATTCTTGCTGGCGGATGGGGACACCCCTGCCGGCCTTTCTACAATCTACCCACGCAGTGGTAATCCAGGCCCAGGTCGCGCATGCGCTGGGGCTGGTACACGTTGCGCAAATCCACCACCACCTTGCCGGCCATGGCCTCGCCCACCCGCTGCCAGTCCAGGTTGCGGAACTGGTTCCACTCGGTCATGAGCACCAGGGCGTCCGCCCCCTGGCAGGTCTCATAGGCGTTGGCGCAGTAGGTCAGTTCCCGGGGCAGCATGGGCTTGGCCATGTCCATGCCCGCCGGGTCGAAGGCCCGCGCCTGGGCCCCGGCCTTGACCAGCTCCGGGATGATCACCAGGCTGGGGGAATCCC
>LBMP01000068.1 GCA_001184205.1 Desulfocarbo indianensis | reverse complement strand
GAGCTGCCGTCGACTGCATGCCAAGCAAGTGGTTGCCAAGACCCGTTTCTGCACGGGTAAGCATGCCCTGTAACCGGCGGCGCAGCGTTGTGGAGTTCTTCCATGGTGGCCTCTCTTTGATAGGGATGGCCCTCACGCTAGAGCAAAGACACAGAAGCTGCAATCGACTACGAAAAGTCGTTACTCATTCCGTAACACCAGCATGACCGAAACAGCAGCACGAATCATCGAAACAACCTGCAGGAACTGGAAAATGTTTCTCACCGCCAACGAACTCGAACGCCTGACCGGGCGCAAACGGTCGGACGCCCAGGACCGCGCGCTGAACTCGATGGGCATTGAGCACATCAAGCGTGCAGACGGGCGTATTCTGGTTGCGCGTGAGCACGTCGAGCACTTGCTTGGAGTGAAGCAGGAGACGCGACGCGTCCGCGAGCGCGAACTTGATCGGAGCCTGATGTAATGCCACCCAAGCGCAAAGCCGAGAATCGCGGCTTGCCGGCGCGCTGGCAACTACACCACGGCGCGTACTACTACCGTGTGCCGCCTGGCCTTGAAGAGCATTGGGATGGCAAGAAGCGTTTCCGCTTGGGCTCATCACTGCCAGAGGCCTATCGTGCCTGGCGGCAACGCATGGACGTGCAAGACAATTGCCGGACGATCGGCGATCTGCTCGACCGGTACGCCTTAGAGGTGATCCCCGAAAAGGAACCCAGCACTCAGGCTCACCACGAACTATGCGTCAAGCGACTGCGCATCCAGTTTAACAAGTGGGCACTGAGCGAACTCAAACCGCGCCATGTCTACGAGTACGTCGATACGCGCACGAAGGAAGTTAGAAAGCCCGACGGCACTCGCGCCAAGGTGAAAGCGCCCACCGCTGGCAAGAAGGAAATCGAGGTCTTGTCGCACGCGTTCACGATGGCCGTTTCCTGGGGCTACATCGACCGCCATCCGTTCAAGAACGAGGTGCGATTCAAGGGCGAGCAACCGCGCGACCGCTATGTAGAGGATTGGGAACTGGA
>LBMP01000067.1 GCA_001184205.1 Desulfocarbo indianensis | reverse complement strand
ACCTCAAGCGCCTGATCGTCGGCGGCTTTGATCGCGTGTTCGAAATCAACCGCAACTTCCGTAACGAAGGCGTGTCGCCGCGACACAACCCCGAGTTCACGATGATGGAGTTCTACGCGGCCTACACGGACTACCGTTGGCTGATGGACTTCACCGAGCAGCTGATCCGCCAAGCCGCGATCGACGCCTCGGGCACCGCCACCCTGACGTACCAAGGCCGCGAGTTGGATCTGGCCAAGCCGTTCCATCGTCTGACGATCTGCCAGGCCATCCAGAAGTACGCGCCGCAGTACACCGACGCGCAACTGGCTGACGTCGACTTCCTGCGTGCCGAGCTGAAGAAGTTCAAGATCGACACCAACGCGCCGCAGTTCCTGAACGCGGGCGTGGGCACGCTGCAACTGGTGCTGTTTGAAGAAACGGCGGAGTCGCAACTGTGGGAGCCGACCTTCATCATCGACTACCCGGTCGAAGTGTCGCCGCTGGCGCGCGCCTCCGACACGCAGCCGGGCATCACCGAGCGCTTCGAGCTGTTCATCACCGGCCGCGAAATCGCCAACGGCTTCTCGGAGCTGAATGATGCGGAAGACCAAGCCGAGCGCTTCCGCAAGCAGGTCGAGCAGAAGGACGCCGGTGACGAAGAAGCCATGTTCTACGACGCCGACTACATCCGCGCGCTGGAATACGGCATGCCCCCGACGGGCGGCTGCGGCATCGGCATCGACCGTCTGGTGATGCTGCTGACTGACAGCCCGAACATCCGCGACGTGATCCTCTTCCCGCACCTGCGCCGCGAAGATTGATCGACCGGAAAGCCGGCCTCACGAGAACGCCCCTTCGGGGGCGTTTTTGTTGGGTGCGCGCCAGCGCAACTGGCGCGCCTACCCTGCTATTTGTAACATCCCCGTGATGCCACAACATGTATCAAAACGCGGCAACTCTTTGATTTTCAAAAAGAAAATAGGACTACAGATGCTTACAAATTAAAACGGCATCCGTTCGGGCGATGCACCACACTGTGATCATCA
>LBMP01000066.1 GCA_001184205.1 Desulfocarbo indianensis | reverse complement strand
CCAACACCCCGATTGCCACGACCCTGATGGCGATGGAACTGTTCGGTGCCGAGATCGGTCCGCTGGCGGCCATCGGCTGCGTCACGGCTTACCTGTTCTCGGGGCACACCGGCATTTACCACGCGCAGCGCGTAGGCCACAGCAAGCACCGCCGGCATCGGGCCGCTGTCCCTGAAGACCTGCGCATCGCCGATCTTGCCGCCTTCCTCAAGAAGCGCCGCGAAACCTCGAAGTCTTCCGCCGCAGATCCTGTGGCACTGCCCCCTGTCTCCAAGGAAAGCGTTGAATGAAAACAGACACGTCCCAGACCATCGCGGCGCTGCGGCTGTACTTCCCGACCGCAACCCGGGCCAAGGTCACCCGTTTCTGGCACCACCTGAGCGCGCCTGCACTGGCGCATCACCTGCTTACCGTGGCCAAGAAGGCCAACATCCTGCAGGCCATGCTGCACCGGGTCAGTTCGGGCTACCTGCCAGGAGAACGCTTGTCGCACCAGCACCCCGAACTGACGGGCATGCGGCACCCGGAATGCCTGGAATTGCTGGACACCGAGCAGCGGCTGCGGGCGTTCATGCACGAGCACGGGGACGAGTTGAAGAAGGTCCACGCCGTGCTGTTCCTGTGTGAGCTGCCGCTGTCGCACCTGAGGACCGCCTCCGGCAATGCGACCCGGGGCGTTTGACGATGAGCGGCGCATACGCAGTCCTGGCCATCAGCCTCGGCTCCATCATCGGCGCGCTCCTGCGCTACGGCCTGAGCGTGGCGATGAACGCCCTGGTGCCGCCGATCCCGATGGGCACCCTGGCATCGAACCTGATTGCGGCCTACATCGTGGGTTTTGCGATCGCCTACTTCGGGATGGCACCGGGCTTGTCGCCCGTGTGGCGCCTGTTCGTGATCACCGGGCTCGCTGGTGGTCTGTCCACCTTTTCCACGTTCTCGGCCGAACTGCTCACGCTGCTGCGCGACGGCCGCCTGGGCTGGTCGGCCGGCATGCTGGCGCTGCACGTGGGCGGCTCGCTCACGATGAC
>LBMP01000065.1 GCA_001184205.1 Desulfocarbo indianensis | reverse complement strand
CGATCCACACGCCGGCTGCGTGCACGGCATAGGTGACCACGCCATAGAACAGCAGAAACAGCACCATGCATTCGAGCACGTTGTCGCGTTGGGTCCAGATCATCAGCGCGCTGTAGGTGATGTCGCCCACAGCAAAGGCCGAGGCCAGAGACGACGCCTTCACCAGTTCCACCGTGTTGTTCATCAACGACGGCAGCGCGGCACGAAATGCCAGCGGAAGCTGCACGCGCCACAGCCGTTCACGTGCGCTGAAGCCCAATGACGTTGCCGCTTCCAGCATGGCGGGCGGTACGGCCTCGATGCCGCCGCGCAACGCCTCGGCATGAAAGGCCGCCTTGTGCAGCGAGAGAATGGTCACCGCCCAGAAGAACGGCGTGAGCGGGTTGCGCAACTGCCACTGCGCCAGCGCTTGCGTGATGAGTGTGTTGACGACCAGGAACGCACAGCACAACTGCACCAGCGTGGGTGTGTTGAGGGTGAGTTCAACAAAGCCCTGGGCGAGTTGCGCGACACGCCGGCGCGGTGAGATCAGCAAGCGCGCCAGCACCACCCCAAAGATGAGGCTCAACACCACGGTGCTGAACATCACCAGCAGAGAGAGCCTGGCGCCTTGCAGCAGCGCATTCCGTTCGTAGGCTTCGGCCAGGAAGCCGTAGTCGAGGCCCGTATGGCGGACCAGCGCAATCACGCGCAGAAGCAGATCGTCAGCCATGCGGAATGCGGGTCAGCTACGGCCCGCTTTGACGGTGCCCTTTGCAGCTTCGTGCCATTCGACCAGCGCGGGCGAGGGCGGCAGGATGCCGTTCTTCTTCTCAGTCTCGATCAGCCAGCCATCGCGATGCCAGCCTTGCACGATGCGATCGAGCGCGGCCACGGTGTCGTTCTCGCCCTTGCGTGCCCAGATAACGGTGGGCGAGGGGATCAGATCTGGGCCGACAACGCGGTAGTCCTTCCATTCCGGGTTGGTGCGCGGCAGCGGTTGCAGCAGTGTGGCGTCATGCACGGCGGCGGCGCAGTTGTTGCCGCGCAGTGCCA
>LBMP01000064.1 GCA_001184205.1 Desulfocarbo indianensis | reverse complement strand
ATGACGACACCTGGACGCTGCTCGCTGGTGTCGACACCATCATCTTTGGCGCGCCGACCTACATGGGCGGTGTCTCGGGCGACTTCAAGAAATTTGCCGATGCCTCGTCCAAGGCATGGTTCACCGGCGCATGGAAGGACAAGATCGCCGCGGGCTTCACGAACTCGGCGTCGATGAACGGCGACAAATTCTCGTCGATCCAGTACCTATGGACGCTGTCGCAGCAGCACGGAATGATCTGGGTTGGCACTGGCATGATGCCGGCCAACAGCAAGGCGGCCACGCGCAACGACGTGAACTACCTGGGTGGGTTTGGTGGTGCGTTGTCGCAATCGCCGTCGGACGCCAGCCCCGAAGAAGGCCCGCTGCCCGGTGATCTGGAAACCGCCAAGCTGTTCGGCGAACGCGTTGTCGCCATCACCAACCAGTTCGTGCGCGGCCGTCAGTAAGAAGGTTGAGCGCCCAAAGAAGAACGCCGGCATGTCCGGCGTTTTTTATTGGTGCGCGATGTGGAATGTAGGCTCAGAACCGCGTGCCCGCTCCGCAGAAGACGCCACGGTTCGATCCACCTGCGCAACTCGTCGAGCAACCGCCCAATGTCGCAAGGCAGAGCACGCAGAGGAGGGTGACGGCGAGGCGCTTCATGCGGCGGCGCGGGTCTTCTGGCTGTCCGCGCAATGCGGGCAGCGCTGGCCGGGGATGTAGTCGGGGGATTGCTGCTCTTCCGGCGTGACCACGGCGCGGCAGGCGAAGCATTGCTTGGGGCCGGCCGGCAGCAATTCGGGGTTGAGCGCCGTGCGGTGGTCGAAGACAAAGCAGTCGCCGTCGTAGTGATCGCCGCCCACTTCTTCGAAGTACTTGAGGATGCCGCCTTCGAGCTGGTACACGCGCTCCACGCCGATCTCCTGCATGTGGATGGCCGCCTTTTCGCAGCGGATGCCGCCCGTGCAGAACGACACGACGGTCTTGCCGGCAAAGTCGTCCTTGTGCGCGGCAATGGCGGGCGGGAATTCGGTGAACTTCTTGAGGTTGTATTC
>LBMP01000063.1 GCA_001184205.1 Desulfocarbo indianensis | reverse complement strand
GCACGGCGCGCACGAAGTCGGCAGGCATCTGGTAGAAGCCGCCCTCGCCCTGCACCGGTTCAAAGATGATGGCCGCGACTTGGCGCGGGTCGATGTCAGCCTTGAACAGGCGGCCGATAGCATCCAGCGAATCCTGCGTGCTCACGCCATGCAGCGCGACCGGCGCCGGCACGTGATAGATGCTGCCCGGGAACGGACCAAAGCCCGTCTTGTACGGCACCACCTTGCCCGTGAGCGACATGCCCATGAACGTGCGACCGTGGAAGGCGCCCGTGAGCGCGATCACGCCCGGACGACCAGTATGCGCACGGGCGATCTTGACGGCGTTCTCAACGGCCTCCGCGCCCGTGGTGAAGAACGCCGTCTTCTTGGCGTGCGTGCCGGGCGTGGCCGCATTCAGGCGCTCCGCCAGTTCGACGGACGAGCCATACGGCACGATCTGATACGCCGTGTGCGTGAAGTGGTCGAGCTGCTCACGCACGGCCTGCACCAGGCGCGGATGGCGGTGCCCCGTGTTCACCACGGCAATGCCGGCCGCGAAGTCGATGTAGCGGCGACCTTCCACGTCCCAGAACAGGGCGTTCTCGGCACGTTCGGCGTAGCGGTCGGTCATCACACCCACGCCGCGCGGGGTGGCAGCGAGGCGGCGGGCATTCCATTGGGCGTTCTGTTGCGGCGCTTGTTGCGGATCTCGGGCGTTCATGGCGTTAGGGTGTGTTGGGTCAAAAAAGATGCGATGGAGGCCAGTGTGGCAGTCATTGGCCCCGTACAATGAGACCCAATCGCGTTTTTCTGATGGAGCCACTTTGGTTCCACAACCCGCCATGGCCGACCATTCCCCCACCCACCGCGCCAGCATGCTGGTCGACTACCTGCAGCGTCGCTTTGACCGCGCCGATGCCAGCGGCGAGCCCGACCACCGCCGCCTGTACCGCGCGCTGCAGGAGGGCATCCTGCGCGACGAGCTGCAGCCGGGCACGCGCCTGCCATCGTCGCGCCAGTTGGCAACCGAGTTGGGCATTGCACGCAACACGGTCATC
>LBMP01000062.1 GCA_001184205.1 Desulfocarbo indianensis | reverse complement strand
AAGAGCCCCTGGCTAGCACGACGTATGGCCCCGACCTTGCTGCCACTGTCAGCCGCAAACTGGGTGGCGGCTTCTCGCGCAGATTTGGTGGCTTCGGCCATCATGCCCGGCTTGACGGCGTTGAGTTGCGTGAAGAGGAACTGGGGCGAAGTCTTGTCCCACGTGCCCTGAGAAGACAACACCACGCCCGCAGCGACCAGCTTGTCGGTCATCTGGCTGATCTTCTGCACCTTATCCACTTCAGCGGAGCGCACGAGGATGGTGTGCTCGACCATGTAGCGCAGTTGCGCGTTCGCCTGCGCATAGTCTGTCGCCTGGCGGTCGACGACATGAACGTCCCGTCCGACGATGTCCTTTGCGTTGATGCCGTTGTCTTGCAGGAACGCGAGGACCTTGTCGCGGGCGGCATCTGCCGATTGGCTGGCCGTGGCCAAGTCGTTGCCGGCAACGCGAACCTTCAGAGGCCAGATTGCCAAATCTGCCGTCACCTGTTTTTCTGCGACACCGCGCACCGTGACAAAGCGCTCGCTCGGGCGGATGTCGCGCAGCGAGTGACCCAGGATCGCCGCGCCGCCCAGCAGGCCGACAGCCAGTCCAATGGCAATCGCAGTCAGTCCGGTTCTTTCGGCAGCCATGTCAACTTCTCCTTCAGGTGGGTGATCGGTTACGCGGGGCGGATGGGCATTCTGGAGCATAAGCTACGCATCAGGCTGCCGCGAAGTTTCGAGGTGGGAAAGGAATAAGCAAAGACAAAAACGATCGTTTGTGCGCCGCGGGGCTGCCCATATGCTCGCCGGATCAACCCTCCGGAGACGACACGATGACGCAGCCCACCACGCCCAACTGGAAACTCGACACCCTGGCCGTCCACGGCGGCTACAGCGCCGACCCGACCACGCGGGCCGTGGCCGTGCCGATCTACCAGACCGTCGCTTTTGCCTTTGACGACACGCAACACGGCGCCGACCTGTTCGACCTCAAGGTCCAGGGCAACATCTACTCGCGCATCATGAACCCGACCAACGACGTGCTGGAAAAGC
>LBMP01000061.1 GCA_001184205.1 Desulfocarbo indianensis | reverse complement strand
GATTCCCAATCGCCTCACACTCGTCCGGCTGTTCCGGTTCGGCATCTCGGGGGTGACGGCCACCTGCGTGCACGTGGCCATTGCCACTGCATTGGTGGTCGGGTTCTCTGCATCGCCTGTGTTGGCCAACGGTATCGCGTTTGTCTGTGCGACCGTGTTTTCCTACCTCATGAACGCGCTGTGGAGCTTTTCCGCGCGGCCGGGCCGCGACAACTTTCTGCGCTTTCTTTGTGTGGCGATGTTCGGGCTCATGCTCACGCTCACCATCTCGTGGGCGGCCCAGCGGCTAGGGGGAAACTATTGGGTCGGGCTTGCCTGGATTTTGTTGATCGTGCCGCCGATCACGTTCGTGCTGCATCGGGCGTGGACGTTTAAGTAACGCGTTGGCGCGCCGGTGGTCATGCGGGGGAGGGGGCCATGGCTACACTGAACTTGGTGATTCCATGCTTCAACGAGGAAGACGTGTTGCCAGAGACGGCAAAGCGGGTACTCGCGATGCTGGACAGGTTGGCCGGCGACGGACTCATCGATCGTCAAAGCGAAGTCACGTTCATTGATGATGGTTCGCATGATCGGACTTGGGCGCTGATCGAAGCCTTCCATTTGGCGGATTCGCGCATTCGGGGCATCAAGCTCTCTCGCAACCATGGGCATCAGAACGCGTTGCTGGCAGGCCTGCTAACGGTGCCCGGGGACATCCTGATCAGTCTGGATGCAGATTTGCAGGATGATCTCGAGGCGATTCCTCGCATGATCGAAGCGCATCGCAATGGTGCGGACATCGTATTCGGTGTGCGATGCTGCCGAAGTTGCGATACGTTCTTCAAGCGTTTCACAGCACAAACCTACTATCGGCTGCTCCGGCAGTTTGGCGTGAAAGTGCTGCAGGATCATGCCGACTACCGGCTGATGAGCCGGCGCGCGTTGGAGGCATTGCGGGATTTCCGCGAGATCAATCTGTTCCTTCGCGGGATCATTCCGTTGCTCGGTTTTCGTACGGCCGTCGTTGAATACGAACGCCATGCCCGCTTCGCCGGCCAGA
>LBMP01000060.1 GCA_001184205.1 Desulfocarbo indianensis | reverse complement strand
GGCCAAGGCCATTTCCTGGGTCATGGTGGGCGGTCTCGCGGGCGCCATCATCGGGCCGCAGTTGGTGATCTTCACGCGCGATGCGGTAACGGGCACGCCCTACGTTGGCAGCTTCCTCAGCCAGGCGCTGCTGCCGCTGATCGCCTTGCCGATCCTGCTGATGCTGCGCACGCCGAGCCAGACCCAGGCCGAAGCAGTCGCCGATAGCGGTCGGACGGTGCTGCAGCTCTTGGCGATGCCGCGCTATCTGCTGGCCGTGGCTGCGGGCGTGGTGTCCTATGGGGTGATGGCGTTCGTGATGACGGCCGCGCCGGTGGCGATGGTCAACCACGGGCATTCGGTGGACAACGCCGCCCTAGGAATACAGTGGCACCTGCTGGCGATGTTCGGGCCGAGCTTTTTCACAGGACGACTGATGGTGCGCTACGGCAAGGAGCGCGTGACCGCCGTCGGCATGGTGCTGCTCGCCGCCTCCGGGGTGGTGGCCCTGGGCGGGCTCGGCCTGTCCCACTTCTGGGGCTCGCTGGCGCTGCTGGGCATCGGCTGGAATTTGAGTTTCATCGGCGCCACGGCGATGGTCACCGACTGCCACACCCCGGCCGAGCGGGGCAAGGCGCAGGGCATGAACGACTTCTTCGTCTTCGCCGCCACGGCGGCCGTGTCGTTCCTCGCGGGGTCGATCCTGCACAGCTCGGGCTGGCAAGCGGTCAACTGGATGATCTTCCCGGCTTTGGCGCTGATCCTGGTGCCGCTGCTGTGGCAGGCAGCGCGAAAGCCGCTGCGATCAGATCCAAGATGATCGAGCCGATGCGGGAGGCGTACCGTCTAGCGGGCGCCCCAGTCGTTACATCCCCTGCTTCCACTGCCGCATCTTCGACAGTGCGTCGTCGTAGGCCGTAGCGGTGAAGAACTGAATCCTGCGTCCGAGGGTTTGCATCGGGCTCGTCGTGGGATCGAAAAGCCTAACGTCCGAATGGTGCGCCACGATGTCGAGCACCCGGTTCTGGCCCTCTGCAAGCATGTTCTGGCCCTCTGCAAGCAT
>LBMP01000059.1 GCA_001184205.1 Desulfocarbo indianensis | reverse complement strand
GCGACTCAGCAAGATTGCGCTTGTCGCCGCGAGCACGGGCACAGCGCTCAGTGCCAACACCCAAGGCTGGAGCACGAAGTACGCAATCATGGCAACAACCGCGGCCGATACATAGAGCGTGCGCCCCCATGCAAGCCTGCGCAGCAACGCAGCGCCAGCAACCAACGCGGCAAGCGACCATAGCAATGCAACCGCCCACAACCAACGCTGCTTGGCCGGATAGGCGGCAAACACCTGCTCCCATTCGCCCCGGTACCCGATGAGGTAGGTCGCAATTGAAACCAGGGAAAGCGCCGCCGACAAGGTCAGCGCGTAAATGGCAATCCGGACTGTGGTGTGGCGCCGCATGGGTGATTCTCTTGTTGCATGCCTTCAATCATCGGCTTACGCCGGCGTACAGTACTTGCCGTACGGCGTGCGATCTGTGATGGAGCGCTTGCTTGGCCTCTCCACCCGGAGCGTTGCCGCGCGATTCACCTGAATCTTCGATTCGACGGCATTTCCTGCACCCGCCAGGGCTTTGGCGTACTCATCCAGAATATCGGCATAGCCAGCCGGTGCTCTGGACGCAGCCCCGTCCTTGTCGAGCTCAGGCAACGCGCGCTCAAAGTACTCCACAGACTGCGCGAACTTCTTCTGATCCAGGCTCAACCTGGCCAGTTCGACCAAGGACAGATACAGCGGTTGACCTGCCTGCTTGTCGAGTTCATAGGCGGCATTGAGCTCGTGCTCTGACTGATCAAAGAAGCACGTCACGCCCAGTGAGCGTCCGTACTCGTAGTGCAGGATCCCTCTGCGGCCGGCAGGCAACCCAGCCTGATCAGCATTGACGCTTGCGCGTGCATAGGCCCGGCGTGCGGTATCCCAGTCGCCGCGCGCTTGAGCTGCTGCCCCTTGCGCCATGTAGTTGTTCGATATGCGTTCCTCGACAGCGGAGGCACATCCGGCCAGCAATACGACCACGAGTAATGCGTTGACTGACTTCATCGTGTTTGTTGATCCTGTGCGGAACGCGGTGTGAGAAATGGCAACGCTTTTAGCA
>LBMP01000006.1 GCA_001184205.1 Desulfocarbo indianensis | reverse complement strand
GGGGTTTGCGGTGGTGGCCGACGAGGTGCGCAATCTGGCCATGCGGGCGGCGGAAGCGGCCAAGAACACGGACCGGCTCATCCAGGAGAACATCACCGACATCCGCAAGGGCTCGCAGAAGGTGGTGAGCACCGACGAGGCCTTCACCTTGGTGCAGGATTCGGCCTCCAAGGTGGCCGAGTTGGTGGCGGAGATAGCCGCGGCCTCTTCCGAGCAGGCCCAAGGCATAGAGCAGGTGAACCTGGCCCTGTCGCAGATGGACAAGGTGACTCAACAGAACGCGGCCAGCGCCGAGGAATCGGCCGCGGCCTCCGAGGAACTGCGCCACCAGGCCCGCAGCGTGGAAAGCCTCACCCGTGAGCTAATGGCGCTCCTGCACGGCGGCGACGGCTCCCTATCCTTAAGCAAAACCGTTCGCCCGGCCCTTTTGCCCGGGCCCGAGGAAGCTTAAGGGGGTTGAGTCAAGGCGCCGCGCAGCCCTCCCACTCGCTTTGCATGACGGCCGGCCCGGCATAAAATGTCAGGGCCGGCCGCATTCATGATATGGTTCTGTTAATATATATTCTGGGGCCGCCAGGGGGCGCCCAAGCTCCCCAATCCACCTAGCACCTTTACCGCCAGGCTTGAAATATGCCCACAGATTTCGTGCATTTGCATACTCACACCGCCTACAGCCTTTTGGACGGGGCCATAAGGCTCCCCGATCTCATGAAGCGAGCCCAGGAACTGGGCATGCATGCGGCGGCCATCACCGACCATGGCAACATGTTCGGCGTGGTGAACTTTTATCTGAAGGCCAAGGCGGCCGGGATCAAGCCCGTCATCGGCTGCGAAGTCTACGTGGCTCCCAACGACCGCAGACAGCACGAGACCAAGCCGGGCCAACCCATCGCCAACCACTTGGTGCTTTTGGCCAAGGACCTGACCGGCTATCAAAACCTGGTGCGCCTGGTTTCGGCGGGCTATCTGGAAGGCTTTTATTACAAGCCCCGCATAGACCAGGAACTGCTCAAGGAGCATTGCCAGGGTCTCATCGCCATGAGCGCCTGCCTGCACGGCAAGGTGGCCAGCCTGCTTTTAGTCGAGCAGCCGGACCGCGCCCTGGAGGCGGCCAAGGAACTAGCCCAGATCATGGGTCCGGAGAATTTCTTCATCGAATTGCAGGACGCCGGCCTGCCCGAGCAGCATAAGATCAACCCCGGCCTGATCGACATCGCCAAGCGGCTGGGCTTGGGCCTGGTGGCCACCAATGACTGCCATTTCCTGCTGCGCGAGCACCACGACGCCCACGAATCGCTTTTGTGCATCCAGACCGGCAAGACCCTGGCCGACGCCGACCGCATGCGTTTGCAGCCGGAGCTTTATTTCAAGAGCGGCGACGAGATGGCCGCGCTTTTCAGCGAGGTTCCCGAGGCCATCGCCAACACCGTGGAAATCGCGGGGCGCTGCGACCTGGAGCTTCCCCTGGGGCGCTTGCGCTTTCCGGTATACCCACTGGACAACGGCGAGACCGCCGAGGACCGTTTGCGCGTCATGGCCCGCAAGGGCCTGGACAAGCGCTACCAGGAATTCCAGCGCCACGGTTATGAATTCGACCGGCAGGAGTATGAAGACCGCCTGGCCTACGAACTGGACATCCTCATCCAGAAAGGCTTTGCCGGCTATTTCCTGGTGGTCTCGGACTTCATCAACTGGGCCAAGGACGCCGGCATCCCGGTGGGTCCGGGCCGGGGCTCGGCCGCCGGCTCCCTGGTGGCCTATTCCATGCGCATCACCGACCTGGACCCCCTGCGCTACAAACTTATCTTCGAGCGCTTCCTCAACGTGGAACGCGAGTCCATGCCCGACATCGACGTGGACTTCTGCATGGACCGCCGGGGCGAAGTGCTGGACTACGTATCGGATAAATACGGCAAGCTCAACGTGGCCCAGATCATCACCTTCGGGTCCATGCAGGCCAGGGCGGTGATCCGCGACGTGGGCCGGGTCATGGGCATCCCCTACAACGAAGTGGACCAGGTGGCCAAGCTCATCCCCGCCGAGCTGGGCATCACCCTGGAAAAGGCCCTGGCCAAGGAGCCGCGCCTGGTGGAGCGCATGGAAGGCGACGAGCAGATCAAGCGCCTGGTGGAGATTGGCCGCGCCCTGGAGGGACTTCCCCGCCACGCCTCCACCCACGCCGCCGGGGTGGTTATCGGCGACGTGCCGCTTTCCGAGGTGGTGCCGCTCTACAAGGGGTCCAAGGACGAAACCGTCACCCAATACGACATGAAGTGCGTGGAAAAGGCCGGGCTGATCAAGTTCGACTTTCTGGGCCTGCGCACCCTCACCGTGATCGATTTGGCGGTGCGCATGATCCGCCAGGGCCGCGATCCCCGGTTCGATATCGCCGCCCTGGACCTGGAAGACAAGCCCACCTACCAACTCCTGAGCAGGGGCGACACCACCGGCGTTTTCCAGTTGGAGTCCTCCGGCATGAAGGAGCTTCTGGCCAAGATGCGGCCCGAGTGCTTCGAGGACGTCATCGCCCTGGTGGCGCTCTACCGGCCCGGTCCGCTGGAGTCCGGCATGGTGGACGATTTCGTGGCCTGCAAGCACGGCCAGAAAAAGGTGGTCTATCCCCTGCCCCAGCTGGAAAAGGTGCTCAAGGAGACCTACGGCGTCATCGTCTATCAGGAACAGGTGCAGGAGATCGCCAGGGTGTTGGCCGGCTACTCCCTGGGCGAGGGCGACATCCTGCGCCGGGCCATGGGCAAGAAAGTCGCCGAGGTCATGGAGCAGCAGCGGGAACGCTTCATGAACGGCGCCAAGGAAAAAAGCGTAGACAAAAAAAAGGCCGCCGACATCTTCGACCTCATGGCCAAGTTCGCCGGTTACGGCTTCAACAAATCCCACTCGGCGGCCTACGGGCTCATCGCCTTCCAGACCGCCTACCTGAAGACCCACTACCCCCTGGAGTTCATGGCCGCGCTTCTGACCAGCGAGGTCAACAACTCCGACAAGGTGATGCTGCACATAGCCGAATGCCGCGATCATAAGCTTCCCGTGCTGCCGCCGGACATCAACCAGTCCGGCCGCAACTTCACGGTGAGTGACGACGCCATCCGCTTCGGCATGGCCGCGGTGAAAAACGTGGGCGTGGGCGCGGTGGAGGCCATCATCGCCGCCCGCGAAAAGGACGGCCCCTACCGCGACCTGTTCGACTTATGCGAGCGGGTGGACCTGCGCAAGGTCAACCGGCGGGTGATAGAGAGCCTGATAAAATGCGGCGCCTTTGATTCCACCGGCGCGCGCCGCGCCCAGCTCATGGCCGTCTTGGATGAAGCCCTGGAAACCGGCCAGCGCCTGGGCCGCGACCGGGAGGCGGGCCAGGGCTCCATCTTCGACCTCATGGGCGACGGCGGAGCCCAGGCGGGGCAGCCCGCCCAGCTGCCGGCCCTGCCCGAATGGGGCGAGCACGACAAGCTGGCCTATGAAAAAGAGGCCTTGGGCTTCTACATCACCGGCCATCCCCTGTCGGCCTATCAGGACGACATCAAGCGGCTCTCCACCGTGGACACGGTGAGCATCCAGGCGGCCGGCGACGGCATGAACGTGCGCCTGGCCGGGCTGCCCACCGAGATAAAGGAGAAGATCACCAAAAAGGGCGACCGCATGGCCTTCGTGCGCCTGGAGGACCTGAAAGGCTCCCTGGAGATGGTGGTGTTTCCGGATTGCTACGCCGCCTCCTCGGCCTTTTTGCGGGCGGAGACCCCGGTTCTGGTGAAGGGGGTGGTGGACAAGGACGAGCGCGGGGTGAAGATCAAGGCCGTGCAGATCGCGCCCATGGACCAGGCGGCCCACGCCATGACCGCCCGCCTGCGCCTCAAGCTGGAGGCGACCGGCCTGACCCGGGAATCCCTGGTGGCCTTGCGCCAGACCCTGGAAAAGCACAAGGGGCAATGCCGGGTGACCCTGCATCTCAACGTGCCCGGCAAGGGGGAGGCGGTGCTGGCCCTGCCCGAGCAATACCGGGTGGAGCCCTCACCTGACTTCACCGAGGCGGTCAACGGGCTATTCGGTCATTCCGTGGTGGAGCCGGTTTTGGCCAACGAATAAGCGGCCGCCAGCGAGGTGGGCCGGCGTTGAAGGGGGCACGGGTCACCTGAGTATGCTTGCGTCCACCTCATACCCACGCTGGCATATAAGCTGATGCCGGCCGCCCGGGTTGCGGTCCAATTCTCTCTTGCCCCGCGCTGTTGAAGGCCGAACGCCCGACCGCTCCTGCCGGCTTGACAGGCCGGCGGCCGGCTGCCATGTTAATAGCCGCAAGTAACTACATTAATAATTCCATTGAACAGGAGCCCGCCATGGCCAAGTTTTTATTCGTGCTTAGCCGGGGACTGGAAGACCCCACCCGCGCCACCCGCTGCTTTCAATTCGCCAAGCTGGCCAAGGAAGACGGCAACGAGGTGGCGGTGTTCCTCATCGACGACGGCGTGATCTTCGCCCGCCTGGGCGCGGCCGAGCACGTCAAGGCCCCCACCAGCGACGAGCTCAAGCCCTACCTGGACTACCTGGTGCAGGAGAAAACGCCCATCTACGTGTGCACCCCCTGCGCCAACAACCGCTTCCTGAATCCCGACGAGTTCGTGCAGGGCGCGGAGCTGGCCACGGGCAAGACCCTCATCGCCCTGGCCAAGGAAAGCAAGGTCTTCACCTTCTGATATGCGGGGCCCGGCTTAAAGCCGGGCCCTAGCGCATCATGGACGGCCCCAGGATGTTGTTGGAGATCACCAGGCGCTGGATCTCCGAGGTGCCTTCGTAGATGGTGAACACCCTGGCGTCGCGGTAATGCCGCTCCATGGGGTATTCCGCGCAATAGCCATAGCCGCCGTGAATCTGGATGGCCTGGCCGGTCACCCGGTTCACCATCTCGCTGGCGTAGAGCTTGGCCATGGAGGCTTCCTGGCCGTAGCGCTTGCCCAGGTCCTTCAGGCTGGCCGCGCTCAGGGCCAGGAGCCGGGCCGCCTCGATCTCCACCGCCATGTCGGCCACCTTCCAGCGCAGCCCCTGGAAATCGCTCAGGGGATGGCCGAAGGCCTCCCGCTCGTGCATGTAGGCGATGGATTCGTCCAGGCAGGCCTGGGCCACGCCGATGGACTGGGCGGCGATGCCTATGCGCCCGCTGTCCAGGCAGGTCATGGCTATCTTGAAGCCCTCGCCGGGCTTGCCCAGCATGTTGTCCAGGGGAATGCGGCAATCCTCGAAAGCCAGCTGCACCGTGTCCGAGGCCCTCAGGCCCAGCTTGTCCTCTTCCTTGCCCACCACCATGCCGGGCGTGCCCTGGGGCACGATAAAGGCGCTGATGCCCCGGTGCCGCTTGCTGCGGTCGGTCAGGGCGGTGACGATGACCAGGCCGGCGTTCTTGCCGGTGGTTATGAACTGCTTGCTGCCGTTCAGCACCCACTCGTCGCCGTCGGCCACGGCGATGGTGCGCTGGCTGGCCGGGTCCGACCCGGCGTGGGGCTCGGTCAGGGCGAAGGCCCCGATGCACTGGCCCGAGCACATGGCCGGCAGCCACTGTTGCTTCTGCTCCTCGGCGCCGAAATGCAGAAACGCCTCGCAGCAGATGGAATTGTGCACGCTCATCACCACCGCGGTGGAGGCGCAGCCGTAGGCTATCTCGGTCAGCGCCAGCACGTAGCTGACCATGTCCACCGCCGCCCCGCCGTAGGTTTCCGGCACCATCATGCCCATGAAGCCCAGTTCGCCCATTTGGGAGAGGATGTCGCGGGGGAATATCTTGTCGCGGTCCCGCTGGGCCGCGCCGGGCAGGACCACCTCCCTGGCGAAATCCCGCGCCATGGTCTGAATCATCGCCTGCTCTTCGGTCAAGCAAAAGGCCATGCGCAACCTCCGTGATATGTGACCGGGCCGGGCTTTAGGGCGTGTATAGCACCACCAGAATCTCGCAGGGCTCATGGCCGGTGTTGGTCAGCTTGTGCACCAGGTTGGAGTTGAAGTGCAGCGAATCGCCGACCTTCAGGTCGTTGATGTTCTCCCCCACCTTCACCCGCACCTCGCCCTTGAGCACGTAATGGAACTCCTCGCCCTCGTGCTGATAGCCGGGGCCTTCCAGGTCGCTCACCGGATCGATGGTGACCAAAAAACCCTTCAGGTGCTTGTGGCCGGTTTCCGGGGTCAGCACCCGGTAGGAGTAATGATCGGTGCGTTTCTTCACCGCCTGGGTGCGGCGCTCCACCGCCTCGGCCTCGTTCTTCAAGAGTTCTCCCGAGTCCACCTCCAAGGCCCGGCTCAGGCTCAAGAGCACCGCCACCGGCGGGATCACCTCGTCGGACTCGATGCGGCCGAGATAATCCGCCGAATGGCCGGTCTCGTTGGCCAGGGCCTCCAGGCTCATTTCCTTTTCCTGACGCAAGCGCCCCAGACGCTGCCCAAGGGATACTTGTTTGATCTTGCGGGCCATGTTTATTCCTCCTCGGGTGGTCCCGGTTTATTTACTTCGCATTCCGTCGCCAAAAAGGCCGGACATGATGGTCTCGCTGACCGTGTAGGGATCGCTCCGGCCGGAGGCTATCTCGTCGGCCAGGCCTTGCAGACGGCCGTCCGCCTCCAGGCGCTCCTCCAGCATCCTCAGGGTGCGGGCCTGCAGGATGTCCAGCACCTCCAGGCGGGCCCGTTCCCGGCGGCGCGCTGCCAGGAGCCTGCCGCCATCGGCCTTCAGCACCTCCCGGTGCCCGGCGATGGCCCGCATCAGCTCATCCACGCCCATTTTCTGGGCGGCGCTGGTCTGCACCACCGGCGGCTTCCAGCCGGCGCGGCGGGGCTGGTCCCGCCCCATGGCCAGCATGGATTCCAACTGGGCCGCGGTGCCGGCCGCGCCCTCGCGGTCGGCCTTGTTCACCACGAAGATATCGCCCACCTCCAGGATGCCGGCCTTGATGGCCTGCACGTCGTCGCCCAGGCCGGGCACCGTGATCACCAGGGTGGTGTCCGCGGCGGCCACGATATCCACCTCGTCCTGGCCCACGCCCACCGTCTCCACGATGACCACGTCCTTGCCCATGGCGGCCATCACCGTCACCACGCCCCGGGTGGAGGCGGTGATGCCGCCGAAATGGCCGCGGGTGGCCAGGGAGCGGATGAACACCCCCTCGTCGGTGGCGTGGCGCTGCATGCGCACCCTATCGCCCAGGATGGCCCCGCCGGTGAAGGGGCTGGTGGGGTCCACCGCCACCACCCCCACGGTGCGGCCTTGCCCGCGCAGGCGGGTGATCAGGGCGTCGGTCAGGGTGGATTTGCCCACTCCCGGCGAACCGGTGATGCCCCATATCTCGGCCCGCGACGCGTGGGCGTAGAGCAGCTTTAGCGTGGCCAGGGCGCTGGGCATGCCGTCGTCTATGTCGCGCATCAGCTTGGCGGCGGCGCGCAAATCTCCTTCTAATACCTTTTCGGCGGTGAGTTCGGGGCTGTTTCCGGTCACTGTGGCGGATTCCATCATGAGTGGTTAGGTGGATGCGTTTCCGCCCCCTTGCCAGGGGGCGCCAGGCGGCTTATGCTCAGCCGCCTGAATCATCCTGCCATAGGGGCCGGCGGCATGGCAATCGCTCCGGGGGCCGGCGGGCGGCAAGGGCCGGGGCGGCGCCTGTCGGCGCCGCCCGCCCCGTATGCTCATCCTAGATGCCGTGCGCGCTCGCCCCGCCCGGGCCCAGGGGGCCCCGCGCTATTCCTAGCGCTTGCGCAGCAGGTTGCGCGCTATCACCAGGCGCATGATCTCGTTGGTGCCTTCGTATATCTGGGTGATCTTGGCGTCGCGCATGTGGCGTTCCATGGGATATTCGCGGGTGTAACCGTAGCCGCCCAGAATCTGCACGCCCTCCACCGCCGCCGCCATGGCCGCGTCCGAGGCGAACATCTTGGCCATGGCCGCCTGCTTCTCGAAGTGCGCGTGCTGGTCTTCCATCCAGGCGGCGCGCAACAGCAAAAGCTCCGCCGCATCCAGGGCCGCCGCCATGTCGGCCAGCTTCCATTGGATGGCCTGGAATTGGCTGATGGGCTTGCCGAACTGCTCGCGGACCAGGGAATAATCCACCGCCTCCTCCAACACGGCGCGGCCGATGCCCAGGGCCTGGGAGCCGATGCCGATGCGGCCCGAATCCAGGGTGGTCAGCATCTGCTTGAGACCGGCACCGCGCTCGCCCAGGAGATTGGCCTTGGGTATGCGGGCGTCCTCGAAAACCAGCTCGGCGGTTCCCGAGGCGTTGATGCCCATCTTCTCCTCCACCCGGCCCACGGAAAAGCCATTGGTGTTCTCCAGGTCCACGATAAAGGAGCTGATGCCCTTGCTGCCCTTTTCCTTGTCGGTCAGGGCCGCCACCACGGCGTAGGAAGCCACGTTGCCGTTGGTGATGAATTTCTTCTCGCCGTTCAGCACCCACTCATCGCCGTCCAGCACCGCGGTGGTGCGCATGCTGGCCGGGTCGGAGCCCGCGCCGGCTTCGGTGAGGCCGTAGCAGCCCAGCTTTTGGCCGGAGGCCACCGGCGTGAGAAAGGCCTTTTTCTGCTCGTCGGTGCCGAAGGTCATCACCGGGAAGCAATAGAGCGAGTTGCACACGCTCATGATGACGCCCACCGAGGCGTCTCCCCGGCTTATCTCGGACAGCGCCAGCACGTAGCTGACGTAATCCATGCCGGCCCCGCCGTACTCATCGCTCACCGCGATGCCCATGAAGCCCAATTCGCCCAGGGCCTGGCAGGCCTCGGCCGGGTGCTCGTGAGTGGCGTCGAAATGGGCGGCCTGCGGCTTCAAGACCTCGTCGGCGAATCTGGCTGCGGTGTCTTTCACCAGCTTTTGTTCTTCGCTCAAAGAAAAGTCCATGTTTATCCTCAGCGTATGACTAGGGTGAAGCGTGCGGGGGCCGCCGGGCCCGCTGGCGCGGGCCCGTGATCATTCGATTATTATATCAAGCCTCGCCTTTGAAGTCCGGCTTGCGTTTCTCCAGGAAGGCGCCCATGCCCTCGCGCTGGTCCGGGCTGGCGAAGCAGGTGCAGAAGGCCTCGGCCTCCAGCAGCAGGGCGTGATTCAAGGGCAGGTCGAAGCCGCAGTTGATCAGCTCCTTGCAGGCGCGGGTGGCCACCCGGCCCTTGGAGGCGATCTTCTTGGCCACCTTCAAGACCGCGTCCATGAGCTGATCCACCGGGAACACCCGGTTGACCAGGCCGATCTCCTTGGCCAGGGCCACGTCGATGATGTCGCCGGTGAGGCAAAGCTCCTTGGCCCAGCTCTTGCCGACCAAACGGCTCAGGCGCTGGGTGCCGCCCGCGCCGGGCACCACGCCCAGGTTGATCTCGGGCTGGCCGAACTTGGCGGTCTCCGAGGCGTAGATGAAATCGCAGGCCAGGGCGATCTCGGTGCCGCCGCCCAGGGCGAAGCCGTTCACCGCCGCGATGATGGGCTTGGGCAGGGACTCCATGAGGCTGGTGACGCCCTGCAGCTGGCGCGAGAAATTACGGGCCTGCACCGGGTTCATGTCGCGCATGGCGCTGATGTCGGCCCCGGCCACGAAGGATTTGTCGCCCGCGCCGGTGAGGATGATCACCTTCACCGCGGCGTCCTTGCCCAGGGCGGTGAAGGCCTGTGCCAATTCCTCGGCCACCTGGGGATTCAAGGCGTTGAGCACCTTGGGCCGGTTGATGGTTACGGTGGCGATGGCGCCATCCACTTCGCAAAGAATAGTCTCGTAAGCCATTATTCCTATGCCTCCTGACCCCTTCGGTTGCGGGCCGCCAATGGGGACCCGCCCGACTGGGGAATGTGAGTCATACCCACTTTAAAGTCTTTTTGGAGGGGGTCCGGGGGAACCTTTTTGTTCACAAAAAGGTTCCCCCGGCCATCTTTTCTTAATTCTTACTTCATCTCCAGGATCATGGCCGCGCCCTGGCCGCCGCCGATGCACAGGGTGGCCAGGCCCATTTTCTTGCCGCGGTTGAGCATGCCGTAGAGCAGGGTGGTGAGGATGCGCGCGCCGGAGCAGCCGATGGGATGACCCAGGGCGATGGCGCCGCCGTTCAGGTTGACTATGCTGGTGTTGAGCTTGAGTTCCTTGATCACCGCCAGGGCCTGGGCGGCGAAGGCCTCGTTGGCCTCGATGAGTTCCATGTCGTCCACGGTGAGGCCGGCCTTTTTCAGGGCCGAGCGGGTGGCCTCGATGGGACCCAGGCCCATCACCGAGGGATCCACGCCGCCCCAGCCGTAGGAGCGGATGTAGGCCAGGGGCTTGCAGCCCAGCTCGGCGGCCTTTTCGGCGCTCATCACCACCAGGGCGGCCGCGCCGTCATTGATGCCGGAGGCGTTGCCCGCGGTGACCGTGCCGCCCTTCTTGAAGGCGGGCGGAACCTTGGTCAGGGCTTCCATGGTGGTGCCCATGCGAGGATGCTCGTCGGTGTCCAGCACCTTGGGATCGCCCTTGCGCTGGGGCACGATCACCGGCACGATCTCGTCCTTGAAGCGGCCCTCTTTAATGGCGGCCTCGGCCTTGTTCTGGGATTCCAGGGCCAGCTGGTCCTGCTCCTCGCGGCTGATGCCGAATTTTTCGGCCACGTTCTCGGCGGTGATGCCCATGTGGTAGCCGTTGAAGATGTCAAAGAGGCCGTCGTGGATCATGCAGTCCACCAGGGAGCCGTTGTTCATGCGCTGGCCCCAGCGGGCGCCGGGCACCAGATAGGGCGCCTGGCTCATGTTCTCGGTGCCGCCGGCCACCACCACCTCGCTGTCGCCGCACTTGATGGCCTGGGCGGCCAGCATCACGCTCTTGAGGCCCGAGGCGCAAACCTTGTTGATGGTGAAGGCGTTGGCGGAAACCGGAATCCCGGAGTGAACCTCCACCTGGCGGGCCACGTTCTGGCCCAGGCCGGCGCCCAGCACGTTGCCGTAGATCAACTCGTCCACGGCCTCGGCCTTGACGTTGGCCCGCTTGAGGGCCTCCTTGACCGCCACCACTCCCAAATCCACCGCCGAGGTGCCGGTGTACATGCCGCCGAACCGGCCCACGGGAGTGCGCGCCGCGCTGACTATCACTACTTCCTTGCTCATTGTCGTAGACTCCTCTCTCTCTGCTCGTTCGCTATGATCAATAGGCGGCTTCAGCTCAGACGTCTCGATCGGCTAAGAAAACCGCCCGTGGGGATGACCGCCGGAATTTATCTCACATGTTTTCCAAGATAAGGGAAACCGCCTCGCCGCCGCCCAGGCAAAGGCTGGCCATGCCGGTGGCCGCGCCGGTGTCTTTCATGGCGTAGATGAGGGTGGTGAGCACCCTGGCTCCGGAAGCGCCGATGGGGTGACCGATGGATATGGCCCCGCCGTAGATGTTCACCTTGGCCGGGTCCAGCCCCAGGGCGCGCTGCACCGCCAGGGAGGAGGAGGCGAAAGCCTCGTTGACCTCGTGCAATTCTATGTCCGTGGGCTTGAGGCCCTGCTTGGCGCAGACCTTGGGAATGGAATAGATGGGCGCCACCAGCACGTACTTGGGGTCGATGCCCGCCGCGCCCTGGGCCCCCACCTTGACCATTGGCTTGACGCCCATGGCCTGGGCCTTTTCGGCGCTCATCACCACCACGGCGGCCGCGCCGTCGTTGATGGAGCTGGCGTTGGCCGCGGTGACCGTGCCGTCTTTCTTGAACACCGGCCGCAGCTTGGCTATCTTTTCCAGGGAGCTTTCCATGAGCCCCTCGTCGGTGTCCACTATCTTGGGATCGCCCTTTTTCTGGGGGATGGCCACGGGCACGATCTGATCCTTGAAGCGGCCCGCCCGGGCGGACTTGAGTGACAAGTCATAGGAGCGCACCGCGAACTCGTCCTGGTCCTGGCGGGAAACGCCGTATTTTTCCGCGCAGAGCTCGGCGCTCACGCCCATGTGGAAGTCGTTGAGGTGATCCCACAGGCCGTCGTTGACCATGGAGTCGATCACCTTGCCGTCGCCCATGCGGTAGCCCAGGCGCTGCTTGGGCAGCAGATAGGGCGCGCCGGTCATGCTTTCCATGCCGCCGGCCACCACTACCTCGGCGTCGCCGCAGGCCACGGCCTGGGCCGCCAGCATCACCGCCTTCAAGCCGGAGCCGCACACCTTGTTGACCGTGATGCAGCCCACCTCGAAGGGCAGCGGGGCCCGCAGGGCGGCCTGGCGGGCCGGGTTCTGACCCATGCCGGCGGGCAGCACGCAGCCCATGATGCACTCGTCCACCTCCTTGGGGTCCAGGCCCGCGCGCTTCAAGGACTCATTGATGACCACCACCCCCAAATCCAGAGCGGAAAGGGAGCTGAAGGCTCCCTGGAAGGCCCCCACCGCGGTGCGGCAGGCGCTGACAATAACTACGTCTCGCATTTGCTTGCCCTCGTTTTCCGAACCCGAGGCTGGCATTCCCCGGGGCAATTGCCCGCAACGCTATTGTTCGGGCGAATAAAATGGGGTGGCGAACACCCTTTTCACGCGACTGAGCGCCACCAGGCTGGTGCCGCCGCTTTCCAGGCCCGCGGCCTCCAGATAGAGAACGCCTTCCCGGAGGAAAAGGCGCTTGGGGTCCACGGCCAGCTCCTGCCCCTCTTCCCGCTCAGCCTCGCCGCCTTTGGATACCGGCTTTTCCATCTCGAGCAGAACCCGCCGGTGTTCGGCTATGGCCGGCTGCAAGCCGAAGAGCACTTCGGGCCGGCAATTGAAGCCATCGGCCACCACGACTTGATCCAGGGCCTGGGAAAAGGTGGTCTTGACCGGTTCCGGCAGCCCGTCCACCAGGTTGCGCAACCCCGTGAGCGCGCCCATGGCCAGGGCGAAATCGCTCAACTGGGTCAGCTCGCGCACGGCCAGCACCAGGGCGAAAAGATCGGCCAGGCTTAAGCCCGAAACATTGAAGGTCAGTTCCTTATCCAGCACAAAGCCTGGCTGGCGCCGGGAAAAATGAAAGGCGAAGCCCATTTGGCCCAATGTCTCGCGGTCCTTGTAGAATTGACGGCGGGAAATACCTAGCCGCCGGCACATCTCTTCCGGATCGCGCCGGGGGTGGGCCTTGATTTCGCAGATTATCCCCATTAGCCGCGCCAGCCGCCGGCTGTTCATGGCCTCTCCCTATGGTTAATAAAGCCCCTTAGTCATAGCCAAAAAGCCTGACTTAGTCAAGGAAACCCAAGGTGGCCCCCAATGCCAAGAGTAAGGCCCCGTGGGGGGTTAGCCCCGCTTGCCACCTCATTGACACATTTTCGCCGCTGGGCTATAAGGGTGAAGCATTTAATTTGGTAAACCGAGGATCGCCCATTGGTGCGAGGGGCGAGTGTTTTAATGGAGAGGCCTCTTGGCCGGCTATGAAGAGCGGCTCTACCGTGAGCGATGCAAAAGCCGCGGCATGGTCTCCTTCACCGCCAGGGTCAAGGAAACCGACCTCTGGATAGCCGCCGACCGCGATCTCACAAACCAAGCGGTGGAATCCATTCAGCGCCATCGCCGGGGATTGGAATCTTATATACAGGGGCACCCGAGTTTTCTGGAGACCCTGACCCCTTGGCCGGACGATCCCCTGGCGCCCGCCCTGGCGCGGGCCATGATCTCGGCGGGCCGCGCCGCGGGCACCGGACCCATGGCCGCGGTGGCCGGAGCCGTCGCCCAGGCCGTGGGGCGGGATTTGCTGGCCTTGAGCCCCCGGCTGGTGCTGGAAAACGGCGGCGACTTGTTTCTGGCCGCGGACCGGGATTTGACCGTGGCCCTGGATGCGGGCGCTTCGCCGCTTTCCGGACGCCTGGGCGTCAGCCTGGCCGCGGAGGACATGCCCTGCTGCCTGTGCACCAGTTCCGGCACGGTGGGTCATTCCTTGAGCCTGGGCCGGGCCGACGCCGCCACGGTGCTGGCCGGCGACGGGGCCCTGGCCGACGCCGCGGCCACCGCCCTGGGCAA
Organism: Desulfocarbo indianensis; assembly: GCA_001184205.1. Taxonomy (GTDB): domain Bacteria; phylum Desulfobacterota; class Desulfarculia; order Desulfarculales; family Desulfarculaceae; genus Desulfocarbo; species Desulfocarbo indianensis. The sequence continues at coordinate 349,403 of LBMP01000006.1, read as the reverse complement.
CCGGGTGCGCGGCAAGGGGGACCTGGCCGGGGCCTTGGAGTGGGCGGCCGCGGTGCCCGGACTCAAAGGGGCCCTGATCATCCTGGGGGACAAGCTGGCCGCCTGGGGGCAGCTCACTTTGGCGGACCTGCGCGAGGATTGATGGCATGACCCGCATAGGCGTGGTTTCCGACACCCATTTGCGGGGGCCCGCCCCGGACCTGGCCCAGATATTGGACCAGGCCTGGGGGCCGGTGGACATGGTGCTGCACGCCGGGGACTTGGTGAGCCTCTCCGTGCTGGACGCCCTGGCCCATCATCAAGTCATCGCGGTGGCCGGCAACATGGACGACTACGCGGCTGGCCAGAGCCTGCCCGCCAAGCGCGTGATCCAGGTGGAAAACAAGCGCATCGGCCTGATTCATGGCTGGGGGCCGCCCATGGGTTTGGCCGGAAGGGTGTTAAAGGAATTCGAAGACGTGGACGCCATCGTGTTCGGCCACTCCCACCGTCCCTTCAACGCCTATAAGAACAAGGTTCTGCTGTTCAACCCCGGCTCCTATGGGCGGGGCATCCTGGGAAGCGGAACCGTGGGTCTTTTAAAGGTGGATAAAAAAATCAGAGGCGAAATCATAAATCTCTAAACAAGACAATCAAGCTGTCATCACACTGGAGCGGCATCAACATATGGAAACGCTTTGGGCCCCTTGGCGCATGAAATACATTCTGGACGAGGGAAAACCGGCCGGTTGCATATTCTGTCTGGCCACCGACGGCAAGGGCATGGATGATTTGGTGTTGGGGGTGGGAGCCACCTGCCTGGTGATGATGAACAAGTTCCCCTACAACAACGGACATCTGCTGGTGGCGCCCAAACGCCACGTTTCCGGCTTACACGATCTCTCCGAAAAAGAGCGTCACGACCTTTTGTTCAATGTTAACAAAGCTATAGAAGCCCTGAAAGACCTCATGCATCCCGACGGGTTCAACGTGGGGCTCAATCTGGGCAAGGTGGCGGGCGCCGGCATAGAAGAGCATGTGCATTTTCACGTGGTGCCCCGCTGGTCGGGCGACACCAATTTCATGACCGTGTTCGCGGATGTGCGCTCCATTCCGGAGCATATCGAGGCCACCTGCCAGAAGCTCAGGCCGTATTTCGCGGACATAATTTGAGGGCGGGCGCGGCGGCATAGGTTTACAAACCGCACTCGGTCGGCTCATAATCAACACATGCGGCCCCGGAACGAGCCCCGCGGAACGGCCGGCGGGTCCCGCAGGCAAGGAGACCCATGAGCTATCTTAAGGCGATCGTCATCTCGTTGGTGGTGGCCTTGGCCATCGTTTTCATGGTTCAAAACATCGAACCGCTGAGCCACCCCCTGTCCATCCGCTTGAATCTGTTTCTGGTCCAGTTCGAAACCACCCCTTACGCCACTTACATGGTCATCCTGTTGGCCTTTTTCATAGGTTTGCTGGCCGCCAGCGTTCTGGGACTCATGGAGCGCTTCCGCCTGCGCCGGCGCATCCGCGAGCAGCGCAAGGAAATAGAACGTCTTAACCGTGAACTAAGCTCCCTGCGCAACATGCCGCTCACCAGCGAAACCATGCCCGCTCCCGAGGTCTCCGAAGATATGCCGGGGGAGGGGGAGGCCTCCTAGTATGGACGCGGTGCTGTTCGTCGTCTGGGGCCAGGCCGTCAGCCTTGGTCAGGCCTTGGCCGCCCTGCTTTTGATCGCGGCGGCCCTGGTGGTGGGCTTTCTCCTGGGCCGGGCCGGCCGCGAAAAGCCGGCGGCGGCCCTGGGCCGGCGCGACCGGGTCGTGGGACGCAGCCCCTCGGACGACGCTTTCATGAAGGGCCTCACCCACCTCATGGCCGACCACACCGATCAGGCCATCGAGGAATTCACCCGCGCGGTCACCCTGAATTCCGAAACCGTGGAAACCTACGTGATCCTTGGCAACCTGTTCCGGCAAAAGGGCGAGATAGAGCGGGCGGTGCGCATCCGGCAGAGCATAATCGCCCGCCCCCAACTGGAGCCAACCGTGCGCTTGCAGGCCCTGTACGACCTGGGCCTGGATTACCGCAAGGGCGGGCTATATAACCGCGCCACCGAGGCCTTTCAGGAAGTGCTGGGCATGGACGCCTCCCAAGAGGAGGCGTTGCAGCAATTGGTGAGCCTTTACGAGGAAACCCGCGATTGGGAAAACGCCTTCGACGCGCTCAAGCGCCTGGACCGGCTCACCCGCGCGGACTCGCGCCGCATCCTGGCGCATTACAAGACCGAACGCGGCAAGGAACTCATGTCCGCCGGCCAGTTGGACCGGGCCGAGGAGAGCTTCAACCAGGCCATAAGCATCGACAAGGGCTGCCTGGACGCCTATCTGCATTTGGGCGATTTGGAGCTGGCCCGCGACCGGCGGCGCAAAGCCCTGAACATCTGGCGCAAGGCCGCGCGCCTGGCCCCGGAGCACGCCCATCTGGTCATCCGCCGGGTGGCGGAGGCGGAAACCGCTCTGGGCGACAAGGCGGTCAAGGGCTTCCTGCAGGAGATAGACCCGGAACACTCCTCGGTGACCACCCTCTTGGCCCTGGCGGAGTATTACCACCGCAACGATCAGGACGACCGGGCGCAGGAGCTCATGAGCCTGGCCGTGGCCAAAAACCCCCGCATGCTGGACGCGCACCGTCTTTTGGGCGAAACCCTGTTGGCCAAGGGAGAGCGCGATGCCGCGCTTAATGCCTACGCCGATCTGCTCAAGCAGATCAACGGGGATTGGGCTTCCTATCAATGCGAGCATTGCGGATTCGTTTCCGCCCATCTGACCTGGAAATGCCCGCGCTGCCACGGCTGGGACACCATGAGCCCGCGCAGGTCTTAATTCCACATGGAATAATCCTTGGCCCAGCCATCACAAGCAATCGGCTCGCCTGTTTTCAGTTAGGCCGCGAGAAAAACCTCTCGCCGCGCCGATATGTTTTATTCGGCAAAACCCGCTGGCGCATGGTATGGCGCCGCGCTTTTATCCTCCTAACGTCTCATTGCAAAACCCCGCCCCGGCCGCCTGGGGCAAGTGGCCGGCAAGGTTGATCTTGTCCGGTCAAGCCGCCGCGCTCATGTTGCTTAAAAACGGTAGGCAAAACCTCTTAATCGCGGGCATTAAGTTTCTTGTCGCCGCTTCAGCCAGACGCCGGCATTGCGGGCTTAATGTCGTTTACCCGGCCTCGCTTGACAACCCTTTTTCAAGGCTCCCGCCCTGGCAAATAACTTAGTTTCCTGCTATCCTTTGTCCAGAAAATCGCATTGTCCAACCTGGTCGTATGATGCCCATGCCAGAGCCCGCCAAAAACAGCGCCGCCCAGAAAACCGAATCCATTGTTGCCAATCGCGACACCCCCATGTTCCGCCAGTTCCTGGAGCTGAAAAAACAGGTGTCCGACTGCATCCTGTTTTTCCGCATGGGTGATTTCTACGAGATGTTTTTCGAGGACGCGGTGGTGGCTTCCAAGATACTGGCCATCCAGCTGACCAGCCGCGACAAGAACGACCCCGATCCGGTGCCCATGTGCGGGGTGCCCTTCCGGGCGGTGGATTCCTACCTGGCCAAGATGATCGAGGCCGGCTTCAAGGTGGCGGTGTGCGATCAGGTGGAAGACCCCCGCCAGGCCAAGGGCCTGGTGCGCCGCGAGATCACCCGGGTGGTCACGCCGGGCATGTTCATCGATCCCCAGCATCTGCCGGCCCGGGATCACCGCTTCCTCACCGCACTCTGCCTGACCGGCGCCGAGGCCGGCCTGGCCTGCCTGGACCTGGCCTCCGGCGAGTTTCAGGCCACCGCCGTGGAGGTGGGCCCTCCGCTCCTGGACGAGCTGGCCCGCCTGGAGCCGGCCGAGTTGATCATCGCCGAAAGCCAGGCGCCCAACCCGATATTGGCCGACCTGGGCCTGGCCGCGGACCCGCCGCGCACTCTTTATAACGGACGCCCGCCCAGCCTTCGCCAGGCCGAGGAACTGCTGGCCGCACGCCTGCCCGCTGACGCAGATCCCCCCGCCGCCGCCCTCCTGGCCGCCGCCATGGCCTGGTCCGTGGTGGTGGGCGCCCAGCGCTGCGAGCCGGAGCACGTGGAGCGCCTGTCGCTCTACCGGGTGGAGGGTCATTTGGTGCTGGACGCCGCCGCCCGCCGCAACCTGGAGATATTCAGATCCATCGCCGGCGGGAGCCGCCAGGGCTCGCTTTTCAACGCGGTGGACCAGACCAACTCCCCCATGGGCGGCCGCCTGCTCAGGGAATGGCTGGGCTTTCCCCTCCTGGATTTGGAGGCCATCGAGGCCCGCCACCAGGCGGTGGACGAGCTGGCGGCCGACCCGCTTTTAACCCGCTCTCTGGCCGAAACCCTGGACGCCCTGCCCGACGTGCCCCGCCTGGTGGGCCGGGCCAGCCTGGGCCAGGCCAGCCCCCGCGACCTGGCCGCCCTGCGCGACGCCCTGGGCCTGTTGCCCAAGCTGCGCCAGGAACTGGCCGGCACCTCCTCGCCCATCCTGGCCCAGCAGCGCGGCCTGCTCGCCGGCCTGGAAGAACTTGCCGCCGACCTGGCCGCCACCCTGGCGCCCAATCCGCCCTCCAGCCTGGCCGAGGGCGGCATCATCGCGGCCGGGGTGGACCAGGAACTGGACCGGCAGCGCGAACTCATGACCAGCGGCAAGGACTGGATCGCGGCGCTGCAACTCAAGCTGCGCGCCCACACCGGCATCCCTTCCCTGAAGGTGGGCTACAACAAGGTATTCGGCTATTACATCGAGGTGACCAAGACCCACCTGGACAAGGTGCCCGAGGATTTCATCCGCAAGCAGACCCTGGCCGCCGGCGAGCGCTACATCACCCCGGAACTCAAAGAGCGCGAAGCCGAGGTGCTGGGGGCCGAGGAGCGGGCCCTGGCCCTGGAGCGCCAGGCTTTCGAGAATCTGCGGCGGCGGGTGGCCCTGGCCAGCCGCCCCCTCATGGCCGCCTCGCGGGCCCTGGCCACGGTGGACGCGCTCAACGCCCTGGCCCGCCTGGCTCTCAACCGGCGCTACGTGCGCCCGCGCATGAGCGAAAACGGCGCCTTGCGCATCGTTGGCGGCCGCCATCCCGTGGTGGAGCAGATGCTGGCCGAAGGCGAGTTCGTGCCCAACGACCTTTTGCTGGATATGCGCGAACAGCAGATCATGCTGATCACCGGCCCCAACATGGCGGGCAAATCCACCATCCTGCGCCAGGCCGCCCTCATCGCGCTGTTGGCCCAGGCCGGCTCCTTCGTGCCGGCGGAGGAGGCCGACCTGCCCCTGGTGGACCGCATCTTCACCAGGGTGGGCGCCATGGACGACCTGGCCGGCGGCCGTTCCACCTTCATGGTGGAGATGACCGAAACCAGCCATATCCTGAAAAACGCCACGCCGCGCTCCCTGGTCATCCTGGACGAGGTGGGCCGCGGCACCAGCACCTTTGACGGGCTCTCCATCGCCTGGGCCGTGGTGGAGCATCTGCACGGCCTGGCGGGCGAGGGGGTGAAAACCCTTTTCGCCACCCATTACCACGAGCTGACCGAACTGGCCTCGCAACTGGCCAGGGTGAAGAACTTCAACGTGGCGGTGAAGGAATACAAAGGCAGCGTCGTGTTCCTGCGCAAGCTCACCCCCGGCGGGGTGAGCCGCTCCTACGGCATAGCCGTGGCGCGCCTGGCCGGCCTGCCGGAAAGCGTGTTGAGCCGGGCCCGGGAAATCCTGAACCGCCTGGAAGACGGCTCCAGGACGGCGCCCCGGCTGCCCGATCCCCAGGCCGCGGGAGAGGCCGAGGCCCTGGCCCAACTGAGCCTCTTTCAGCCGGAGTCCCATCCGGCGCTCAAGCGTTTGGCCGAATTGGAAGTCAACGGACTTACCCCCTTGGAGGCCCTGAATGTCTTGGATGAGCTAAAGCATGCCCTGGATTGATCGCTCAAAGGCGCTTCATATCTTGACCGCTTTCGCCCTGGTCTTGTCCCTGGCCCTGCCGGCCTGGGGCCAGGACGAGGGATCCGTGTACAAGCGCGCCAAAAGCGACTACTACTGGCTGATCAAAAACAAGGAAGCCAAACGCGTATTCCAGAATTGGCAGACCCTGGCCGACCGTTTCGCCCGCATCTACACCACCGATCCCCAGGGACCCTACGCGGCGGGCTCGCTGTATTGGATGGGCCGCATTCACGCCGGAGCCTGGCGGCAGTTCAAAAGGGATACCGAATTCAACGAAGCGGTGGACGCGCTCAAGCGCCTCATCATGCACTTTCCCAATTCCCGGCTGGCCGATGACGCTCAATTCCTGATCGGCACCCTTTACGAGGACAGCGGCGACAAGAAGCAGGCCTACCTGGAATACCTGCGGGTGACGGTCAACCATCCACGCGGCGACCAGGTCAAGGCGGCCAAGAAGAAATTGGACGCCCTGGAAAAAATCATCGCCCTGGGTCCGCAAAAGGACGACAGCCCCTCGGCCGCTTCCTCGCCGGAGGCCGCCAGCGATCCTTCCCTGGCCATGGTAACCGAAATAAGGCACTGGTCCACTCCCACCTACACCAGGGTGGTGGTCAGCCTGGAACGGCCGGTGCCCTACACCACCAACCTCCTCAAGAAAGACCCTTCGCACCACAAGCCTCGGCGGCTTTACCTCAATTTCAAGGGCTCCAGGCTCAACCCCGGCATCGAGGACACCGTGCCCATCGGCGACGGACTTCTGCGCCGGGCCAGGGCCGGGCAATACACCTCGGACACGGTCCGCCTGGTGCTGGACATCCAAAAGCTGGCCTCCTACAAGGTCTTCACCCTGGACAATCCTTTTCGCGTGGTGATCGATTGTTTCGGGCCCCTGGACAAGGAGCAGGCCTCCTCCCGCAAAGGCGGCACCCAAGCCCGCAAGGTGGCCCGGGGCCGGGCCAAGGAATTGCCCCCGGACGTGGGCCTGGCCGCGGCCTTGGGCTTGGGCGTGAAAACGGTGGTGCTGGATCCGGGCCACGGCGGCAAGGACCCGGGCGCCGTGTGGAAGGGCCTGTATGAAAAGCATCTGGTGCTGGATATCTGCAAGCGGGCGGCGCCCAAGCTGCGCGAACTGTTGGGGGCCAAGGTGCTGCTGACCCGCACCTCGGACACTTTCCTGCCCCTGGAAGACCGCACCGCCTTTGCCAACACGCACGACGCGGACATCTTCGTTTCCGTCCACTTGAACGCCGCGGCCAGCCACCGCCTGAACGGCATTGAAACCTATTTCCTCAACCTGGCCTCGGACGAGGAATCCATGCGGGTGGCCGCCCGGGAGAACGCCACCACCAAGCGTTCCATCAGCGACCTGCAGGTGATTCTGAACGACCTGATGCTCAATTCCAAAATCAACGAATCCAACCGCCTGGCCCGCGCCCTGCATAAAACCGTGATCGAGGAGATCAGCAAGAAACACCGGGTGCGGGATCTAAGGGTCAAGCAAGCGCCGTTTTACGTGCTCATCGGCGCGCGCATGCCGGCCATCCTCTGCGAGCTGGGCTTCATTACCAACCCGGAGGAGCATCAGCTCTTGAGCTCCAGCCGCTACCGCGAGTTTCTGGCCGACGCCTTGGCCAAGGGCGTGGCCGCCTATGTAAAGGAACTCCGCACGGCGCAACGCTAGCCCGCATTTTTCCGCAAGCCAGCCTGGGCCGGTCTCGGCCAGGGTGAGAGACTTGTCTCGTGCGTGGATAAGACCGGGCCGCCGGAGACTGGCCGCCCTGCTGGTTTACATGCCTTGGCTAAGGCGTTGGCGGAAAGCCTTCAAGGCCTGGGGAATCAAGGAGCGCACCACGGCCGCCGGCTCCACCCGCAAGCGGTCGCTGACCTCCACGTAGCGGGGATAGGCCGTGGTCAGATAGGGAGTGACGGGCTCGAACTCTTTTTGAATGCGCTCGAAATAAAGCGCCAGATCAACGAGGGGGTAGTGTTCGGCGGCCACGCCTTCCACCCAGCCCAGGCGGCGCATCAGCTCGAAGCGAACCTGGTCGGCCACGAAAAGAAAGGAATCCAGGGCCTCGACCTTGGGCTTGGCCTCCAGATAGTGGAAGCGCTCTCCCGCGCCCCAGCCCCTGACGCCCAACACCAGGTCGTAAAGAGCCAGGGTCGCCTCGGAGCCCAGTTCGGCCAGATCGCCCAGCACCCGGCCGGGCAGTTCGCTGAGCTTGGTGTCCGGCCCCGGCTGATAACCCACCCGCCTCGTCCAGCGGGCGAACGCCTGGTCAGCGGCCCTCCGGCGGCGCTGGGCTTCTAGGTCAATTAGTTCTCCCACCTGGCATCCTCTTCCGGCATGCTTGCCTTAGGCGCCCTCGTTCAAAGCATCCCTTGGAGTTTCCTATCTACAGTATGCCAAAGCGGCTCAAAACGCCACAAAGACTTATAAACCAACCGCCCCCACCGGCAAAACCGCCCCCACCTTGCTCCCCAAGTTCCCCGCCCTGGCTGAACTCTCCGGCAAGCGTCACCCAGGCGACGCGGGCCGGGCCGCTTACTTCAAATAGGCGCGGCCTTCCTCGGCGGCGGGCAGGGTGACCAGGAAACTGGTGCCCTCCCCTTCCCGGTTATGCACCTCCACCTGGCCGAAATGGCGGGTGATGATCTTGTGCACTATGGACAGGCCCAGACCGCTGCCCGTGTCCTTCGTGGTGAAAAACGGGTTGAATATCTTGTGGATCACTTCCATGGGGATGCCGCCCCCGGAATCGCTCACCTCGCCGGCCACGAACTGCTTGCCTTCGCGGGTTATGGCGAAGGTGCGCAGGGTGATGCGGCCGCCCTGGCTGCCCATGGCCTGGATGGCGTTGAGGTAGAGGTTGAGGAAAACGTGCTTGATCTGGCGCTCGTCGCAATAGACCTGGGGCAGCTCGTGGCCGTATTCCCGCGTCACCTCCACCTTGCCGTCCTGCATTTCGCGCGTCAAAAGCTCCAGGGCCTGGTCCATGATCACGCTCAGCGAACGCTCCTCGTAGTGATCCCTGGCGTCGGTGGAGAAATCCAGCATCTCGTTGAGCGTGCGCTCCAGCCTGGTGACCTCCTCGATGATCACGTCCAGATAAGGCGTGATCGCCGATTCGTCCCCCACCTTTTTGCGTATGCGCCGGGTGAAGCCGCCGATGGAAACCAGGGGATTGCGGATTTCATGAGCCACGCCGGCGGCCACCTCGCCCAGGGCGGCCAGCTTATCCGCCTCCAGCAGGCGGTTGCGCATTTGAGCCAGTTCCCGGTTGGCGTTTTCCAAATGCTGGTACAGCCGGCTGTTTTCCACCGCCAAGCCGCCCAGGTTGGCCAGCATGGTCATAAGCTTGATGTCCCGGTCGCTGAAGCCCCTGTTGCTGCGGGCGTTGTTGGTGACCAGAACCCCCACCACCTTTCCCTTGGCGAACATGGGCACCGTGACCAAGGGGTGCGGCCCCAGGGCTTCCGCCAGCTCCTTGTCCACCGAGGGGTCATGGCCGGGGTCTTGCACCTGGATGGGCTTTTTTTCGGCGACGGTCTGGGCCAGCACGCTGACCTGCGGCTGCAAGTCAATCACCAGCCTGGCCAGGCGCTCGTCCTCCACCTCGCTGCTCCGGGGGCGCTGCTCCTTGGCCTGGTAAAGGGTTTGCAGCAATTCCCGCAGTTGCGAACCCTCCTTGGGCTTGGCCAAATCCGCCACCGCCCGCAGGCTGCCGCCTCCGCTTTTATCGTCCTCGCCCAGGATGAACAAAACCACCCGGTCATGGTCCAAGCCGGAGGGATGCACCATGGCGTGCAGGATGATCTGAACGGTCTCCTCGAAATCCACCGTGGTCATGAGGACGGTGCTGATCTCGAACATGGTGGCCAAGGCGCCCACCATCTCCTCGTTGCGCTGGGCCAAATCCTCTATGCGCTGGAAGGTGAGCGCGTTTTCCAGGGCGGCGGAAACCATGCTGGACATGGAGGCCAGCAGGTCCTGGTCGTCGGCGGTGAAACCCGGCCCCATGCCCTCCGTGTGCATGGCCTTGTCAAAGACGCAGAGCCTTCCCCGATACTGGCCCTTGAAGGAAAGCTGCACGCATAGGCCGTGCTCGAACTTGGTGTCCTGGAGCTCGGGCTGACAAACCTGAACCTTGACCCCGCCCACCTTTTGCACCGGTTCCTGGCATATCTCCGAGCAGCTGTTCATGCCCAGGCATGATTGGGGCACCAGACCGTAAATGGCCTGATGGTTCACGCTCTCCCCATTGGCGGAGGCGATCTGGATCAAGCCTCCCCGGGCGCCCAACAGCTTGGCGCAGATGCCGGCCACCGTGTCCAGGAGCTGGTCCACCTCGATGGTGGAGATGGCGGCCCGGCCCAAATCGGAAAGCACGTTCAGCTCGGCGATGCGTTTCTTGGCCTCGAAATAAAGGCGGAAATTGCGGATGGCGCCGGCCATCTCCCGGCAGACCATCTGCAACAGTATGAGATCGTCCGTGGCCAGCTTGCCGCCTTCGGCAAAGACCAACGCCAAAACCGCGTACAGGCGGTTGTCGTCCATCACCGGAAAGAGCGCCGCCCGCTCGCCCGGTTGGCACAGGGCGTCCAGCGCCTTATCCTGGCCGGGCTTGAAGTCTTCTATGAACTGCGGCTCCCGTTTCAGGGCCGCCTCGCCCACCGCGCCATCGCCGAACTGCACCACGGCGGCCTGGGCCTTGGCCTGGGGCGGCCAGGTATTGGCCCGGTTCAGTTGGCTTTTGCGGTGTTCCTGCATGAAAAGCGCGGTCAAGCGGGCCCCCAGGTGGGTGCTGACCACGCCGAGGATGCTGTCCAGGCGTTCGCCGATATCCACCGAGGAATTGGCGATCTCCACCACATGAGACAAGATGTCGAAATGCAAATTTTGGCTCATCTGGACTAGGCCCCCTGTTGTTCAAGGCGCTCCTTGCGGGCAAGGTCGTAGATTTTTTCGTAGCGGGGCGCCGCGCTGTCCCAGGAAAAGTCCTGCGCCATGCCGCGCTTCATGATCTCCTGCCATTCCGAGGGACGGGCAAAGGCCTGCAGGGCCCGCCCCAGGGCGCCGATAAAGGCGTCCGAGCTGAACTCGGCGAATTTGAATCCCGTTCCCGGCGATTCCGGCCCATGATCGGCGATGGTGTCTTCCAAGCCCCCCGTGGCCCTGGCCACCGGCACCGCGCCATAACGCATGGCCTGCATCTGATGTAGCCCGCACGGCTCATAGCGGCTGGGCATCAAAAGCATATCCGAGCCCGCCATGATCTGGTGGGCCAGCTCGGAATTATAGCCGATATGCACGGCCAACTGCTCGGGGCGCTTGCGCGCCAGGCTCTTCAGCAGCACATGGTAATGATCCTCGCCGTGGCCCATGACCGCCACTTCCAAACCCATGTCCATGACGCGCTCAAGGGAGGGGGCCAGGATATCGAGGCCCTTGCGGTCCAGCAGCCGGCCCACCACCGCCGCGAGCGGACGGATGGAATCCTCGGGCAAGCCCATGCGCCTCCTCAGCGCCGCCTGGCATTGCTTCTTGGGCGCCAGATCGCGGGCGCTGAAATTAGCCGGAATAAGAGAGTCGGTTTCGGGATTCCAGGTCTGATAATCCAGGCCGTTCACCACCGCGTGCAAGCGCTCCTTGCGGGAGTTTATGACGCCCTCCAAGCCGCAGCCCTGTTCGGCCGTCAGTATCTCCTTGGCATAGGTCTCGCTGACCGTGGTGATCACATCGGCGAACACCAGGCCCGCCTTGAGGAAATTGATCTTGCCGTAGAACTCGAGCCCCTGCGGCGTGAAATATTCCCAGCCCAAGCCGGTAAGCGGCATGTCGTAATGCCAGAACATGCCCTGGGCTCCCAGGTTGTGGATGGTCATCACGGTTCCCGCCTCGGCGAATTCCGGTCGATCGGCGTAGAGCGATTTAAGGTAGAGGGGCACCAAGCCGGTGGTCCAGTCATTGGCGTGCACCGCGTCCAAGCGCCAACCCATGGCCGAAGCCAGCTCCACCGAAGCCCGGCTGTAGAATATGAAGCGCTCGGCGTTGTCCTCGTAGTCGCCATAGGCATTGCCGTAAAGTCCGTCGCGGTCGAACAGGTGCTCGTGGCTTATGAAATAAACGGTAACCGAAGGGCCCAGGGCGTACTTGTACACGGCGGCCTTGTGGCGCCGCCAGCTCACCGGCACCTCCAGGGCTATATCAAGAGGCTCCAGACCGGCCTCCAACTCGGGCGGCATCTTGCACTTGGGAGCCACTACTTCCACTTGGTGTCCCCGTGCGCCCAAGGCAAGCGGCAGATCATGGGCCACCTCGGCCAGGCCTCCCACTCTAATAAAGGGGCAAATCTCTGGGGACAGGAACAATATGTGCATAGCCCACTTCCCTTCCCGTTGGCACGGGAGCCAGGTACCGTTGATATTAATTTGATGATATCACGCTCAAGGTTGCAGCACAAAAGCATCCGCGCCCCTAATTGCCTACTTTGAGTTCTTTTTTATCGGGCGGGAAGCGGCCGCTTCCCGGCATTGACAGGCTCGCCGCCTGGCTTTAGGCTGGGAACACGATCAAGCGGCCGCCACTCCTTATTATATGGTGCAGCAGATGCTGAACTGGTCCCTGGTCAAGACCGCGGGCGTCTTGGTGACGCTGACTTTAACGCCTCTCCTGGCGCTATGCCTGCTGGCCATATGGTATCTGCCGGAACCGTATTCCTTTACCTTGTGGGGCCTGAGCCTTACCGTCATGGCCTGCGCCGCAGCCGTCGCCATGCTGGCGGGTTGGCTGTGGAACCGCCGCCTGACCCGGCAAGTGGACCTTTTGATCGAGCATTGCCACTCTCTGGCCCTGGGCGAGCCCGAAACCCTGGACGACTGGCCTTCCTACCTGGCCGAACTGGGCCGCCTGGGCATCGCCATCCAGGTGCTACGGGAAGCCCTGGTGGATTACTTAAGCCTTTACCGCCGCTTCTTCGAGGCCGCTCCTGACATGTTTCTTTCCCTCAGCCCGGCGGGAGGACACATCCTGGACGCCAATCAAGCCTTTTGCCGGACCGTGGGCCTTTTGCGCAACGAGGTCCTGGGCCAATCGGTGGAACGCTTCGTATCCCTGGACGAGGGCTGGGATGCGGCCGTCAGCGGCAAGGAAGGCTTGCAAAAGGGCCGCGTGAAAACCGGCCAGGACTGGCTGCAGGTGGAGGCCAGCATTTCCCTGGAGCGCGGCCCCGAGGGGCAGCCCTGGGTGCTGGGGGCCATTTTGCGAGACGTCACCCAACGGGAACTGTTGCACCGGGAGCTATTATCCAAATCCACGGCGTTGGAAAAGGCGTTGGAGGAGATAAAAAACGTGGAAGAGCTAAAGGATCAATTCCTCACGACCTTGAGCCACGAACTCAAGACTCCGCTGGTTTCCCTTAAGGGGTTCTTGCAACTCATGCTTTCCGGCCGCATGAAGCCCGAGGACAAGCAGAATTATCTTGAAATATGCTGGCGCAACCTCAGCAAGCTGGAGACCCAGATAAACAATCTTTTGGATCTGGCCAGATTGGCCCACGCCAAGGATCAGTACGAAATGGGCCAGGTGGAGCTTGGCAAGCTCATCAGGACCGAGGCGGACAATCTGCGCGCCATGGCCGCGGAAAGGGACGTGAGCCTGGACCTGACGCAGGTGACCCCCGCGCCGGTCATGGTCATGGGTAATGCGGAAAAACTAATTCAATTAGTGGACAACCTGCTTCTGAATGCGGTCAAATATAATAAGGAAGGCGGTCAGGTGACCGTCGGTCTTGAGAAGCTGGATAACCGGGTCGAGTTCAAGGTGACCGATTCCGGCGTGGGAATGGCTAGAGAACACATGGCGAAAATTTTCAACCGGTTCTACCGCGCCGACCTTTCGGGCACCGGGCGGCTGGAGGGCCTGGGCATCGGCCTCAGCCTGGTGCAGGAGATTGTGCGCCTGCATGGCGGTCATATCAGCGTGGAAAGCGAACCTGGCGTGGGCACCTGCTTCACCGTGCTTTTGGAGGCCGTCTATTGAACGCCAAACCGCCCCTGGTACTTTTAGTGGAAGACGATGCGGACACCGCAACGTTGTATATGGCCATGCTTTCGGCCGAAGGATGGCTGGTGGTGAGCTGTGAAAACGGCCAGACAGCCCGGGATTGGTGTTTCAACACCCAAGAACCTCCCCAGCTCATGGTGCTGGACGTCCGCCTGCCGGATACCAGCGGGGTGGAACTCTGTCAGGAGCTGATCAATGCCCTTCCCGGCGAATATCGCCCGGCGGTGCTCATGCTGTCGGCCCATGGCGACCCCCGCATGCCCAGCCGTTGCCGCGAGGCTGGAGCGAGAGCCTTTCTCGATAAGCTCCGCGACCTTGATCGTTTCGTTGATACCGCGAAGTTACTTTTGGAAGAACAGGCTTCCTTGAATAATAGCCGATTCTACCACGTAAACCTTACCGAAATGCCCGATTAGGTAATTTATTGCCGATTCTATTAGGGTCATTTCGCCTTATTTTCAGGACAAACTGAATAACCCAGTTATTTTTAACTCCACCTGATAAACATTATCCTATACAGCCGTATTTACCGTGGATGGCTGCCGATATTCGTATTATCTATCCGAATAAACAGTATATATCGCACATAACGATGGATGGGCCGCTCGGCGTTTTCAGGAGTTGCAAATAAGGATTGCGCCTCAGCTTTATCACCCTCCCTGCCTGCCCCTGTTGGGAGAGTGCCTCAGCGTGAGGCGCAATCGCTTTCTTGTAATGCAATAGGCTTGCCAAAAGGCCCGGCGCTATGATTAAACGCGAAAATAGCTGTCAATTTACCAAGATATGAACGAATCCCTCTTCACGGCGCCAAAAGCGTTGCGCCCCAGCCTTACCACCCTCCCTGCCTGCCCCTGTTGGGAGAGTGCCTCGGCGTGAGGCGCAATCGCTTTTTTGTAATGCAATAGGCTTGCCAAATATTAGTTTAGACCACTTCTGACGGGCGTGCTAAGATCAGGCTCAACGCTTACCCCAATGGCTTAGCCCGTCCCCGCCTGCTGACCGAGAACCTGTGAGTTTGTCCCATGATCCAAAACCAAATTTTGAAATTTCTGGTTTACCTGGTTGACGCCTTGAGCGAGCGCATTGTGATCTTGGGCCCTCAAGGGGTGGAGCACGCGAATCTGCCCGCCGCCGACTTGTTTAAAACCGCGCAAAAGGCCTTGACCGGTTTGCAGCCCGAGCAATTGCTGCAGCCCGCGCCCGCGCCCGCCCAGAAAATGCAATCCTGCGATATCCTGGGCCGGGTGGTCACGCCCTCCGGCCAAGGCCCGCTTATCCGGGGCTTGTCAGTGGGCCTGGACGGGGGCTTGCAGGTGTGGATTCTGCAAGGCGGCGTCTCCATGGTGGATTTGGGCGCCTTGACCGCGGGATTGATCCACAACCTGGCCGGTCCCTTGAGCGTGATCCGCTCCTCGTCGGAATTGCTGGAGCGCTTTCAGGGCAAGGCCCTGGAAAATTCTCCGCAAATAGCCGCCCAAGTCCAGGCCTGGCCCCCATCCGTGAAAAACGCCTACCGCGTCATAGTGGAGCACGTCGATCAAATCACCGAAGCCACTCGAGACCTTTTGGCCAAGGTGCGGGGCGAG
This sequence comes from Desulfocarbo indianensis, assembly GCA_001184205.1. GTDB lineage: Bacteria > Desulfobacterota > Desulfarculia > Desulfarculales > Desulfarculaceae > Desulfocarbo > Desulfocarbo indianensis. The sequence continues at coordinate 333,787 of LBMP01000006.1, read as the reverse complement.
GCGGCCCGCCGCCAGGGCCCCCTGGATTTGAACGACATCCTCACCCGCGAACTGCGCTTCGCCGACAACAACCTGGGCCTCAAGCAGAGCGTGCGCCAGGAGCTGGACCTGGCCGAGAACTTGCCCATGGTCAAGGGGCTTTATTCGGATTTCTCGCAAAGCTTCCGCAACATATTGCGCAACGCCATGCAGGCCATGAAGGATTCTCCCGAAAAATCGCTCAAGATTTCCACCGCTTGGGATGAGAGCCATATCACGATCCGCATCCAGGATTCCGGGAGAGGCATACCAAAGGCGGACCTGAAGCGGGTTTTCGAGCCGTTTTTCACCACCCATTCGCAAGAGAGCCAGGCCTCGGGGCTGGGCCTGTATTCGGTTCAGCAGCTATTGAAACCGTACGAGGTTGCTTTCGAGGTTGCGAGCGAGCCGGGATGCACCGTATTCACCCTCAGGGTGCCGTGGGAGGCAGAGGCGGTTGACGTTTAACCATCCCCTTACCAAACGCTGGCTGTTCTTTCTGGGCGTCACCCTGGCGCTGACCCTTCCCCTGGCCGTGGCTTATTTCTATCTGGGCGACCTTCTGACCCAGCGCGAATGCCAGCGGCACCAAGGGCAGATAAACGCGCGGCTCAACATCATGCAGGCGCAGTTGTACGACGCCAAGTGGGACGCCCTGGCCGATACCTATGACGACACCCTGCACCTGGGCCGCTGCGAAGAGGCCAAACTCCTGCGCGACACCCTCAGGTGGTACGCCTATCCGGACGGACGCAGTTTCGTGGAAGGCATCGCCGTGGTGAATCCCGACGGCGGGCTTCGGCCCAGCCGCCTGGCGGCGGTGATCGGCGATGACGGCCGGCCTCTGCCAGCGGAGCGCCTGGCCGAGTTGAAAAAGCGGACGCCCTGGCTGGAGGACCCCTGGCTGCCTTCCTATGCTTTCGTGGCAAAGGCCTTTAGCGACGACCCCAAGCTGGAAAATTGGCAATCGCCGCTGATCGAGGCGCCCGGCCGCCTGGTTTTCGTGGTGGCCAGCGCCAAGCGGGACAGCCGGGGCAATCTCAGCGCCGCCGTGATATTGCAGCATTCGGTGGACAGGCTATGGCGCGACCAACTGGCCCCGGCCAGCCGGGGGCTTGATCTCTGGCTGGTGGACGGCCAGGGCACCCAAGCCCTGGCCACCAGCCAACTGGCCGGCGCCAGTCTGAAGCGATTTGTAAACGCCGGGTTATTGGCCAAGGTCCTGGCTGGCGGCTCCCAAGCCGCCGATAAGGGTCAACTGGGTGCGGCCGGCCGACTTGGCCAAACCTTGGACGGAGAAAAACTGATCCTCAACTACCGCAGCCAGAACGGCGACATGGTGTTGGGCGTGGCCAGCCGCGAATCCGACTTGGGCGCCCAGGGCGCCTCGGCCTTGGGCTATTTGGGCGTCATAAGCCTTTGGTCCCTGTTCATGCTGGCCGCGGCCGGCGCCATCTACACCATGGCCGCCTTGCGCGACGAGGCGCGCACCGTGGAAAAGAGGACCTTGCAGCGCTACGCGGGCACCGTCAGCCATCGCGTGCGCAACGACCTGGCCACGGTTCTTGGCAATCTGGAATTGATCAGCCGGGGACGCCTGACCGATCTTGAAGCTATAAAACAAAACCTTGATGGAACCGTTGCCGAAGCCCTCGCCGATGTTCAGGCCACCGTGGAGGAACTGGAACGCTTGAGCAGGGGCGAGGTGGAATTGGCCAGGGACGGCCAGTTGGGCAGCGGCACCATGTATGATATCGCCGCTAGCGGCGCGGGGGGCGCTAAGCAATGAGTTTGATATTGATAGTGGAAGACGAACCGGCCGTGCGCCAGACCATGGGCGACTGGCTGGCCAGCGAAAACTATGAGGTGGCCCTGGCCGGCAGCGTGGCCGAGGCCGAGGCCTGGTTCGCCGCGGCCGGGCGGCCGCCGGACGCCGCCTTGATCGACATTAAGCTGCCCGATGGCAATGGATTTGCATTGGCGGATATTCTGGCCTCCGATCATGGTTTCGATCGTGTTATATTTGTAACCGCTTTTTTTTGGGAGGAAGAAACCAGACGTCAGTTGGCCAAGCGGGGACAGCCGTATTTTGAGAAGCCCTTGAAGTTCCACCAGCAGGTTCTGCCATTTTTGAAGCGCTTCATTGCGAAAAAGGAGCCATAGGCTAAATGGCCCCGGCCAGTCACATCCTGATAGTTGACGACGACGATCATCTGCGCGCTATTCTCAGCGAGGCCCTCATCCTGGAGGGCCACCGGGTGGCTGAGGCGGCCGACGTGACCAGCGCCCTTGAATCGCTGAAGAACCATGTTTTTCAGTTGGTGATAAGCGATCTGCGCATACCCGAGAACGGCGAGGGGCTGGAGATCCTGGCCCACGTGCAAGAGTATTCCCAGCACACCGAAGTGATAATCATGACCGGTTTCGGCAGCGTGGATTCGGCGGTGGAGGCCATGCGGGCCGGGGCCTTTGACTTCCATGAGAAACCGCTGAACCTGGAGCACATGCTGCTCACGGTGGACAGGGCCCTGGAAAAGGCCGCCCTGCACCACGCCTATGACTACCTGCGCCACGAGCAGCCCTATATCTACCGGCTGGACAACATCCTGGCCGAATCCGACGCCATGAAAGAGGTGCTGCGCCAGGTGGCCAGGGTTTCGCCCACCGACGTGACCGTGCTGCTCACCGGCGAGACCGGGGTGGGCAAGAGCCTTGTCGCCGGCGCCATCCACGCCAACAGCCCGCGCCACAAGGGCGCCCTGGTGACGGTGAACTGCGCGGCGCTCACGGAAACGCTTTTGGAAAGCGAGCTGTTCGGCCACGAAAAAGGCGCTTTCACCGGGGCCCACAAGGCCCGGGCCGGACGCTTTCAACAGGCCCACGGCGGCACCCTGTTCCTGGACGAAGTGGGCGACATGAGCCCCGCCATTCAGGCCAAGGTGCTGAGGGCCATAGAGGACAAGGTTATCCAGCGGGTGGGCGGCTCCCGCTCCATTCAGGTGGACGTCCGCATCGTGGCGGCCACCAACGTGGACCTGGAGCAGGCGGTGCGCGAAGGCAGCTTCCGCAGGGACCTGTTCTACCGGCTCAACGTAACGCCCATTTTCATTCCGCCCCTGCGCGAGCGGCGGGCGGACATAATCCCCCTGGCCGATAAATTCCTGCGCTCCATCTGCGCGGAATCCCGCCAGCAGATGAAACCGCTTTCCCAGGCGGCCATGGAAAAGCTCACCGCACACACTTGGCCGGGCAACATCCGCGAGCTGCGCAACGCCGTGGAGCGGGCCATGCTGTTCTCGGGCGGCAACGAACTGAGCCTGGCCGACCTGGGACTGGGCGAAGGCAGCCTCAAAGGACAGGCCGAAGAGCCCTCCCCGCCCACCCTGGACCTGGAAGAGCTGGAACGCTGGGCCATCAAGACCGCCCTGGAAAGGACCGACTGGGTGCAAAGCCGGGCGGCGGAGCTCTTGGGCATCACCCCCCGAGCGCTTTCCTACAAGCTGGACAAAATAGACCTGGACCATCCCCTGCTGCAAGCCCGCCGCCGCCGCAAGCATTGATCGCGGTTTTTCCTGCCTGAGCTTAGCCCGCGTATTTCAGGAGGGTCGGGGTCCGGCTGCCAGATGCCCGCCGCCAAGGCGACCGGCAAGCCAAGGAGGCAGGTGTAGCTGTAACTACCTCGACGACTTGGCGCAGCCGGCGGCCAACTGGCTGTGCCGGTCCGGCTGACGAATCGCGGCCTTTGAACATGAGGCTCGTTCTTTAAGCAGCTTACAATGGTCGGCTCATCCACAATGACCACCCAACCCTCATGACATATGCGGGCTAGTCATTTTTCTTATTTGAAGGCCATCCTTTTTCCCATTTCGTAATTACTATTACGTAATACGTAACAAGCCCATCAGCAGGTGAATAGCGCTAAAATCCCGCGCCGTCACTGGCTGAAGCGTAAAAAACCATTTCCCAAATAGATGCCTTGTATTTTATTATGCTGATATAACTAGTTTTTTAGATTTAGCCCTGCCGTCGCTCTTTGTTTCGATATCGTAACAGAAGCGATTGGCATCTTTCTTGCCAGCACAAGGGCAAAACGAACAAGAACAGCGAGTATCAAAGTTTCCAATAAAACCCCAGCTAGTGGAGGGAACGAAATGAAGATCATGAAGAGCATCAAGAAATTTGTGGCCGACGACTCTGGCATCAGCGCCGTTGAGTACGCCCTGCTTTTGGCCCTGATCGGCGCCGGCATCGCCGCCGCGGCCTTCGCCCTGGGCGAGCGGGTCACCACCAACATCACCGACGCCACCACGGCCCTGCAAGGTTAGCAGGGAATTGGTGCGTGGACGGGGTATGGGTATGCCTACCCCCCGGCAAGACAACGCCTTGGCGGAGCTGGGAGGGGCCCAATGGGGCCTCCTCCCCGCTCTGGCCAGCTTGCCCTGGCTGCTCGGCCAGGCCGGCGACCCCGCCGGCCTAAAGAGCGCGACTTTTCTTTTGCTGGCCGCCCTCATGGCCAGCTCCGACTTGGCCACCCGCCGCATCCCCAATCAACTCACCGCCCTCGCCGCGATCGGCGGGCTGGGCTGGGGCCTTTTGGCCGGGGGCTGGACCGGCTTGTCCCAGGCGCTTTTGGGGGGCGCCATCGGCTTCGGCCTCATGCTGGTTTTCCACATCTTCGGCGCGGTGGGCGCGGGCGACGTGAAGGCCCTGGGGGCATTGGGCTGCTTTTTGGCTCCCTGGCCGGCCCTCATGCTTTTCGTGCTTACCGCCCTGGCGGGCGGCGTCCTGGCCGCCGGCCGCATGATCGCCGCGCGCCAAGGCCTGCGCCCGGCGCCGGGCCTCACCATGCCCTACGGCCTGGCCGTGGCCAGCGGAGCTTTCCTTCTGGTGCTGCAGGGAGGCATGCCATGCTGAGGTTTTTGGCGCGCCTGGCCAAAGGCGAGCGGGGCTCGGTGGTGGTGGAGTTCACCCTGCTTTTGCCCTTGTTCCTCACCTTTGTCTTCGCCATCGTCGAGTTGGGCTCGGCCTGGTACTCCAAGCAAATGCTGGTCAGCGCCAGCCGGGAAGGCGCCCGCCTGGGCGCGCTTTTCGAAGGCGGCGACGACTCGGAAGTGGAAGCTTTCGTGGCCAATCTGCTTAACCGCGCCGGCTTCCCCGGCCAGGTGCAGGTTACCAGCACCGGCGCGTCCGGCTCCACGGGCAACTTGGTCACGGTGGCCATCGCCGGCAATCATCAACTGTCCGTCCTGGGGAACCTGGTGCCCGGAGTGCCCTCCAGCCTCATCTTAAACGCCACCACGGTAATGCGGCACGAGTAGGAGGTTGGGCAATGCTGCGCAAGGGAAGCCTCATCTTTTTGGTCATGGCCATCGTCTTGGCCGCCGCCGCCGCTTTCGCCGCCCATAAGTGGATTCAGCGGCAGGGCGCCGTGGCCGCGGCCAGCCGCATCGCCTTGACGCCGGTCATCGTGGCCTCCCGGGACCTGCCCGCCGGACAGGTTCTGGACCAGGGGGATCTGAGCGTCACCCGTTGGCCCCAGGCCGGCCTGCCCCAGGGCGCTTTCAGTTCCGTCAAAACCCTGTCCGGCCGGGTTCTGCGGACCGCCGCCAGCAAGGGCGAGCCCATTCTGAACGGCAAATTGGCCCCCAAGGGCATGGCCGGCGGCCTGAGCGCCGTGGTGCCCGAGGGCTACCGCGCCATGACCGTGAGGATCGACGAGGTGATCGGAGTGGGCGGCTTTGTGCAGCCCGGCGACCAGGTGGACGTCTTGGCCACCATAGCCAAGGGGCCTTATCAGCAAGACCCCATCGCCAGAACCGTGCTGCAGGGGGTGACCGTTCTCACGGTGGGGGAAAACACCTCCCACAGCAATGACGCCAAGAAGCCCCGGCAGGACCGGTCCAAGGTGGTGACGCTGCAGGTCACCCCCTTGCAGGGCGAAACCCTGGCCCTGGCGGGCAACGAGGGCAAATTGATTTTGTCTCTGCGCAACCACGCCGACGACCGGGAGCTTAACTCCAAGGGCGTGCGCCTGACCACCCTCCTGCCCATTACCACGGGCAAGGGCGGAGACAAGGTGGCGCAGGCGGAAAAACGGCCGACGGTGGAGATCATCAAAGGCGTGGTTCGCGTGCAACAGGAAGGGCTGGGGGTGGTCAGTTCCTCTAACAAGCGTCCAAGCGCCCAAGTAGCCCAAGCAGCCTCCGGCGGCTCGGCTGCTGAATCAGGTGGAGTAGACGTCCCGTGTTATCTCAAGCGCTTAAAGTAAGCCTTGCCTGCCTTATGTTGCTGGCTTTCGGGCGCTGCGCCCTGGCCGGCGGCGGTGCGGAGCAGGCGACCCTTCCCCAGGTGGAGCTGAAGATAGGCCACACCCGCTTGATCAAGCTTCCCAGGAAGATCCAGCGGGTGAGCGTGGGGGCGCCGGCCATCTGCGACGTGGTGGTGATAAACACCCATCAGCTCTACCTCAACGGCAAGAGCCCCGGCTCCACCAACATCACCCTTTGGGCTCCAGGCGACAAGCTCATCGGCATGTTCCTGGTGGAGGTGCAGCGGGATTTGAGCCTGCTCAAGGAGCGCATGCACCAAGTTTTACCCGACGAGCCGGTGGAGATTCGGGAATTGCAGGGCACGGTGGTGCTTTCGGGCCGGGTCTCCAGCGAGGACGCCAAGAAGCGGGCCAATTCCCTGGCCATGGCTCTGGTGCCCCGGCAGGATATGGCCGACGCCATGCACAAGGAGCTCAAACTGCCGGGCTACGTGATCGACCTCCTGGAGGTCGGCGCGGTGAAGCAGGTCACCTTGAAGGTGCGTTTCGCCGAGGTGCGGCGCGACGCCCTGAAAAAGCTCAAGGTCAACCTGGGCTATCGCGACCTCACCGGCAACTTCTTCAACACCTTCCTGGGCGGCCTCACCGGCCCCTTGCTGCCCTCGGAAAAATGGGACCTGCCCGGCACCGAGTACTCTGAACGCGGCATCAACCCCTTCAGCCGCCCGCCCTACGACCTGAACATGTCCAGCAAGATGAACATAGCCGGCGGCTTCACCTGGAACAAGGACCACCGCATCATGGGCTTTTTGGATGTGCTCAAGGAAAACGGCCTGGCCAAGGTGCTGGCCGAGCCCAACCTGGTGGCGGCCAGCGGCCAGGAGGCCGACTTCCTGGCCGGCGGCGAGTTCCCCATCCCGGTTCCCCAAAAAGAGAACATCACCATCATCTTCAAGAAGTTCGGCGTCAAGCTGAAATTCAAGCCCACGGTGCTCTCCACCGGCAAGATACGCCTGGAGGTGGAGCCGGAGGTCAGCGATCTGGATTTCAGCACCGCGGTGGTGATTCAGGGCTACGCGGTGCCGGGCCTGACCACCCGCCGGGCCAAGACCCAACTGGAGCTGGACAACCACCAGAGCTTCGGCATGGCCGGCCTGTTCCGCGACGATCTGACCCAAGTGGTTTCCAAGATACCCATCCTGGGCGACATCCCCATCCTGGGGGCCTTGTTCAGGAGCACCGAGTTCCAGCACAAGAAGACTGAATTGGTGATCGTAGTCACCCCCGAAATAGTCACTCCCGGCCAGGGCGCCCCCAGCCTGCCCACCGACAACCTTAAGATGCCCAGCGAGTGGGACATCTACATGGGGAAAATGGTGGAGATGGGCAGCGATGCGGGAGCCAAGGGAGCCGGCGTCCCGCGCTCACCCAAGGAACTTGAAGGGAGGTTCGGACATGAGCTTCCGTTTTAAAACGGTTTTAGCGAGGCTTTGGCGAGAGGAGCGCGGCGCGGTGGCCGTGGCGATGGCCGTCATGCTGACCGGCCTGGTGGGCCTGACCGGCGCCGCCACCGACCTCGGCGTGATCTACAGCGCCAGGGGTCAGCTGCAAAACGCGGCCGATTCGGCCGCCCTGGCCGCGGCCAAGAGCATGTTCACCTACGATGCGCAAACCTACACCATAACCACCACCCCGCAAGAGGCCCGGGCCACGGCCCACCAGCTCTCCCTGTCTAACAAGGCCCTGGGAAACAGCCTGATCCTGCTGGACCCCGACTACACCATCGGCTTGTGGGACCTGGACGCCCAGGCCTTCACGCGCATCGGCGAGAGCGCCAACCCGGACGATCTGAACGCGGTGGAGGTCACCCTGCGCAAGGATGATCTGGCCAACTCCCCGGTCACCACCATGTTCGCGGGCATCGTGGGAGTGAGCCAGGTTGACGTGCAGGCCAAATCGCTGGCCTTCGTGGGCTATCCCCAGGCGGTGCCCAGGGGCGGCGGCGTGGGCATCCCCATCGCCATCAAGGAAAGCGCCATCAGCAACGGAGACAGCCCCTATTGCGGAAGCTCCGTGGAATTCCACAATGAAAACGACGAGAACGGGTCCTGGACCAGCTTCAACCGCTGGCCGGCCAACAGCAACACCGTGGATAATTTCATTTGCGATTGCTACACGGTTCCCTTTTTGGAAATCGGCGACACGATCAACATCGTTAACGGCAACCTAAGCAACTTCGTCTTCGCCCATCTGCAAGACCGCTTCGAGCGCGAAGGCATTGACACCGACGGCGACGGCGACGCCGACGAGTGGACCGTCATCCTGCCGGTGATACCCGACGAAGCCAACTCCGGGAGGGCCGAGGTGAGGGGATTCGCCACCTTCACCATCAACGAGGTGCGCACCTCGCCTCACAAGGACGTGCGGGGAACCATCAGATGCGGCACCATAATCCCCACCGCCGATACGGGCGGCCCGAATTTCGGGGCGCGGGCCAGCAATCCCAAGCTGGTCGCCGCCAATTAGGAGAGATGCGATGAACAGCGAGTCCCAAGTCCTGGCCCTGCACCAGACCCGCCAAGGGGCCGAGCGCCTGCGCGAGCTGGTGTCCGCCTCGCCGGTGGCCAAGCTGGCCGGCCTGGAAGGCTCGCCCGAGGAGTTCGAGAAAAAGGCGCTCAAGCTGCAGCCCCAGATCATGCTGGTGGAGTTGGCCCATGGGGTCAACGGCTTCGGCGATCTTCTGGAGCGGCTGCGGCGCGCCGTGCCCCGCGGGGCGGTGGTGGCCCTGGCCAGTTCCAGGGAGCCCGACGACATCATGGCCGCCATGCGCCTGGGCGTGCGCGAATACCTGGTGGAGCCCGCGCCCGCCAGTTCCTTCAGCGACGCGGTGCTGCGCCTGGCCCGGCAGAGCCATTTCGCGGGCCAGCCGGCCGGCCGCCTGCTGGCGGTGATCGGCGTCAAGGGCGGCGTGGGCACCAGCCATCTGGCCCTGAACCTGGCCTGGTCCTACAGCCGCGACCCCGAGGCGGGCAACGTGGCCCTGGTGGATTTGGATCTTTACTCGGGCGACCTGGCCGTGCTCATGGATCAGGACCACAAGCGGGACATCTCCGACGTGGCCGTAAACTACGATCACCTGGACGCGGTGCTCATAGACAGCCTTTTGACCGAGGCCGCGCCGGGCTTGCGGCTCCTGGCCGCGCCTTCCGATCCGGTGGCCGCCGAGGAGGTGAAGCCGGAGCACGTGTCCCGCGCCCTGGATCATCTCCTGGATTCCAACAGCCTGGTGGTGCTGGATCTGCCCTCGCGCCTGGACGAGGTGAGCCTTTTGGCCCTGGACCGGGCCGACGCGGTTTTGGTGGTGGTGGAGCCCACGGTGGTGGGCCTGGCCGGAGCCAGCCGCTTTCTAAGCCTTTCCTCCCGCCTGGGCCACGCCCCGGAAAAGATGCACATGGTGGTGAACCGCGACGGGGCCAAGGGTTGCCTGAGCCAGGCCGACGTGCTGCGGGCCTTGGGGGTCAAGCCCCTGGCCTTTCTGCCCAACGACAGCCGCCTGATCCTGGAGGCCATCAATTCCGGCTGCCCCGCCCTGCGCGACTGGCCCAAGGCCAAATGGTCCCAGGCGGTGAGCCGCCTGGCCCAGGAGCTGCCCCTCCTTGACCAGCCCGGCGAAGAGGCCGCGGCATGAGCCTGCGCGAACGCCTGGGGCAAAAGGGCCCCTTGAAATTGGTATCCACCGAAATCCGGGTGGACGAGGCCAGGGAGTGCGCCCTGCAGGACCTGAAGGGCAGGGTCCATTACAAGGTCATCGATCAAACGGACCTCTCGCTTTTGGGCGAAAGCCCCACCGCGGAAAGCGAAAAGGAGCTGGAAACGGTCATCCGCTCGGTGGTGGATTCCGAGCCCGACCCCTTGAGCCAGGGCGAGCGGGAAAACCTGGTCCGCGAGATCAAGAACGAGGTGCTGGGCCTGGGCCCCCTGGAGCCGCTCCTGGCCGACCCCACGGTGAGCGACATCCTGGTCAATTCCTACAACCGGGTGTTCGTGGAGCGCAAGGGCCGGTTGGAAAAAGTGAGCATCCGCTTCCGCAACGATCAGCATCTGCTGAAAATCATCGACAAGATCGCCTCGGCGGTGGGCCGCCGCATAGACGAATCCTCGCCCATGGTGGATGCCCGCCTGGCCGACGGCAGCCGCGTCAACGCCATCATACCGCCGCTCACCCTGGACGGGCCGTCGCTCTCCATCCGCAAGTTCGCGGTGGACCCCCTCAAGGTGGACGACCTGGTCAAGCTGGGCACCATCAGCCAGGCCGCGGCCAAGCTTTTGGAGGCGGTGGTCAAGTCGCGGCTAAACGTGCTCATCTCCGGCGGCACCGGCACCGGCAAGACCACCATGCTCAACGTGCTCAGTTCCTTCATCCCCAGGCGCGAGCGCATCGTGACCATCGAGGACTCGGCCGAGCTGCAATTGCAGCAGGAGCACGTGGTGCGCATGGAGACCCGCCCCCCCAACATCGAAGGCCACGGCGAGGTCACCCTGCGCGACCTGGTGCGCAACTCCCTGCGCATGCGGCCCGACCGCATCGTGGTGGGCGAGGTGCGCGGCGGCGAGGCCCTGGACATGATGCAGGCCATGAACACCGGCCACGACGGCTCGCTGACCACGGTGCACGCCAACACCCCCCGCGACGCGCTCTCCCGCTTGGAAACCCTCATGTCCATGGCCGGCATGGACATCCCGGACAAGGCCCTGCGCCAGCAGGTGGCCAGCGCGGTGCACGTTATCATTCAGTTGGTGCGCCTGTCCGACGGCTCGCGCCGCCTGGTCAGCTTCCAGGAAATCACCGGCATGGAGGGCGACACCATCACCATGCAGGAGATTTTCAAATTCACCCAGACCGGGTTGGACGAGCGCGGCAAGGTGACGGGCCATTTCGGCCCCACCGGCATCCGGCCCCGCTGCGCCGACCGCATCAGGAGCTTCGGTATCGAGCTGGACAGCGGACTGTTCTCGGAACACCGTCAGGGAGGAGGCCTCTGATGTTCTACCTCTTCATCGCCCTGGTGTTCCTCTGCCTGATCTGCCTGGCCCTGGCGCTGGGCATGGTGGCCTTCCGCCGCGATATCAGGCGCGAGGAGAACCGCCGCCGCCGGGTGAAAACCTTCAGCCCCGGCCCGGACGCGGCCGGGGAAGCCCTGCGCGGTCTCATGCGCGACACCTCGCTCTCCACCATTCCCCTGCTGGACCGGATACTGGCGAAGCTGCCCCGGCTCTCGGACTTGAGATTGCTCCTGTTGCAGGCGGGCAACCCCTGCAACCTTGGCACCCTGGCGCTCATGATCTGCACTTTCGCCCTGATGGGAATCCTGGCCGGCATAGTGCAGGGAAGCGGCCTCTTGGCCGGCGGCCTGGCTTTCCTGGGGGCCCTGGGGCCGGTGATCTGGCTCAAGGCGCTAAGGAAGCGCCGCCTGGCCGCCTTTGACGAGCAGTTCCCCGAGGCGGTGGACCTGGTGGGCCGCGCCCTGCGCGCCGGGCACAGCTTCGGCTCGGCCTTGAAAATGGTGGCCGAGGAAATGGAAGACCCGGTGGCCGAGGAGTTCGGCAAGACTTTCGCTGATTATTCCTACGGCAAAACCATGGAGCACGCCTTAAACGACCTGGTGGAAAGAGTGGGTTTGCAGGACCTCAAGTTTTTCGCCACCGCGGTGACCCTGCAAAGGGAGACCGGCGGCAATCTCACCGAAATTCTGGACAACATCAGCTACATCATCCGCGAGCGCTTCCGCCTGATCAGGCAGCTGAAGGCGCTTTCGGCCGAGGGCCGCCTGTCCGGCACCGTGCTGTCCATCACCACGCCGGTGCTGTTGGGCCTGCTTTGGTTCATCAGCCCCAAATACGTTGATCTTTTGTTCACCCATCCCATGGGCAACATGATGCTCATCGTAGGCGCCGTTTTCCAGCTTTTGGGCATCGTGGTCATCAAACGCCTGGTCAAAACGGACGCGTGAGGAAAGCATGCCTTCGTTAAGTCTAAGTTTGGATTCCGGGCCCCTGGCGGCGGCGCTCCTCATCGCCTTGTCCGTTCTCAGCTTGGGAGCCCTGGCCTGGGCGGTTTCCCTGGGGCGCGATCCCGTAAAGCGCCGGGTGGACGCCCTGGCCGCCGGGCGCAGCTCACTGCCCGCCAGCGAGATCGGCGAGGCGGTCAAGCGGGGGCTGGTCAGCTTTCTGAGGCGCCTGGCCAAGCCGGCCCTGCCGCGCCGCAGCTGGCAGCTCACCCAGCTCAAGAACAACATGCTTTTCGCCGGGTTCCGCTCCCCGCATGCGGTCAGCATCTACCTGGGCATCAGGGTCGCCCTTTGCCTGTCCGTGCCGCCCGTCATGATGCTCACTCCCCTGAGTGCGCGCCTGCAGGGCCCCATGTACGTGCTGGCCCTGGTGGGCGGCGCTTGCCTGGGATTCATGCTGCCGGGCCTTTGGCTGGATTCGGTCATCCGCAAAAGGCGCAACCGCATCATCCGCGAGCTGCCCGACGTGCTGGACCTGCTGGTCATCGCGGTGGAGGCGGGTCTGGGCCTGGACGCGGCCATTCGCCGGGTGGCGCGGGAAGTAAAGCTGAGCTGCCCCATCATGGCCAGCGAACTGAACATGGTCTCCCTGGAGCTGAAAGCCGGCATCCCCCGGCAAATGGCTCTTAAAAACCTGGCCAACCGCAGCGGGGTGGATGACGTGTCCAGCCTGGTGACCATGCTTATCCAGGCGGACCGCTTCGGCGTCAGCGTGGGGCGCTCGCTGCGGGTGCACTCCGACACCGTGCGCACCAAACGGCGGCAGAAGCTGGAAGAGGCCGCGGCCAAGGTGCCCCTGAAGCTTTTGTTCCCGGTTCTCTTCTTGATCTTTCCCGCCATCATGGCGGTCATGGCCGGCCCGGCCCTCATCAAGGTGAGCGAATCCATCCTCAAGTGAGGCAGGAGATTACCATGTCCCCGAAGCGTCCCTCCCTTCCACGCCTGATCCTGCCCTGCTGCCTGTTGGCCCTGGGCCTGTTAGTGGCCTCGGGCTGCGCTTCGGGAAACGCCCCGGCGGGCGTGAGCCAGATGCGCGGGCTGAACAAAAACGAGGCCCAGGAGCTACTCGCCAAGCAGCAGGCCGCCAGGGAAGAGGAAGAAAAGAAAAACCTGGAGGCGCCCGACCCCCAAGATCTGGAGGCCCACGGCGACCGCCTGGCCATGGCCGGCGAGTGGCTGGCCTGCCTGGCCCAATACAGCCGCGCCCTGGCCCTGGCCCCAGAAAAGAACCAATACCGCCTCAAGACCAAAATGGCCGAGGCCAGCCTGCGGGACAGGCAGTTCATACAGGCCGAGGCCTTGTTCCGGGAACTGGCCCGGAAGAACCCCCAGGACGCGACGCCCCAACAAGGTCTGGGCCTGGCCTATCTGGCCCAAGGCCGGGAGCGGGAGGCCCGGGAAGCCCTCTCGCAGGCCGTGCAAAAAGACGCCAACCTGTGGCGGGCCCACAGCGCTTTGGGCATCCTCTATAACAACGGCCGCCAGCCCCAAAAGGCCGTGGCCAGCTTTCAGCGCGCCGTGGCCTTGGAGCCTGGGGCGCCCTCCCTGTACAACAACCTGGGCATGGCTTATTTCCTGGCCGGCGACCTCTCAAAGGCCGCGGAGGCGTTCTCCAGGGCGCTGCGCCTGAATCCTGAATTCAAGCTGGCCCACAACAATCTGGGCGTGGTCCTCATGAAGCAGGGAAGGCTGCGCGAGGCCCAGGAGCATTTCGAGGCGGCCACCGACCAGAGCCGGGCCCACAACAATCTGGGAGTGCTGTTGGCCTGGCAGGGCCGAACCCAACAGGCGGCCAGCCAGTTCCGCGCGGCCATCGACTCCATGCCGCGCTACTATCCCAAGGCCAACCGGCATTTGGAGCAGCTGCGGCGCTCGTCCCCGGAAGTGCGCGCCCCCCAGGCGCTGGACATCAGCGACATGATCCTGCCCATAAACGGCGAGGCCCCGGGGGAGAGCGAACCCCTGCCCGGCCGCCCGCGGCAAGCCCCCAACGAGACCCCCCAGCCGGGAGCCGCCTCAGGCCAGCCCGTCCAGGGCCCGGCGGTAGGCCTCCAGGGCGTCGGCCCCAAACAAAACGAAACGCACCTCGTCAAAAGCTCCGGCGTGGGCCAGAATGCCTTCCTTTACAGCGGCCAGGGCCACGCCGGCGGCCAGGGCCAGGGGATAGCCGTAGGCTCCGGTGGACAGGCTGGGGAAAGCCACCCCGCGCAGGCCGTGGCGGGAGGCCAGCTCCAGGGAACTCCGGTAGGCCGCGGCCAGGAGCCGGGCGTCCTCCGGACGGCCCCGGTAGATGGGGCCCACGGTATGAATGACGTTTTTGGCCGGCAGGCGGCCGGCGGTGGTGATCACCGCCTGTCCCGTGGGGCAGCCTCCCAACTGGCGGCACTCGGCCATGATTTCCGGCCCGCCGGCGCGGTGGATGGCGCCGTCCACCCCCCCGCCGCCGGCCAGGCGGCTGTTGGCCGCGTTGACGATGGCGTCCAGCGCCACGGTGGTGATGTCGCCCTGGGTCAGGCTGAGCCTGGTATAGCTGACAAGAAGCTCCGGCATGCTTTCGCCTCCTTCTCAAGGCCGGCGCGGAGCCAGGAAGAAAAGCCTTCCCTCGTACTTCATGCGGCCGGCCAGATCTCCGGCCAGGTCGCCGGAGCCGTAGAAAAGGTCCAGCCGGCCGGGCCCGCGAATGGCCCCGCCGGTGTCCTGGTTGAGCGCCAGGCGCATGAAGGGAGCCACTCCCCCGTTTGGCGCGGGAGTCTGTCCCTGGATGAAACAGACCGCCAGGCCGGGGAACATGCGGCGGTCGGTGGCGATGCTGCGGCCAGCGGTAAGCGGAACCTCATAGCAGCCCAAAGGTCCTCCCACGGCCTCCAGGGGGCGGAAGAAAACATAGCTGGGATTGTGACTCAAAACCCGGCGCAGTTGTTCGGGATTCTGGGCCAAAAAGTTCTTAATGGCCTGCATTGACATGCTGTCCGGCTCCATGAGGCCGTCTTTCAAAAGAAGCTTGCCAATGGAGCGATAGGGATGGCCGTTGGTGGCCGCGTAGCCCAGCCGCAGGCGGCCGCCGTCGGGAAACACCACCTGGCCGGAACCCTGGATGTGCAGAAAAAAGGCGTCCACCGGATCTTCCACATAGGCCAAAACCTTGGCCGAATCCTTGATGGCTCCTTGGAAATCGATGGCTTCGCGGTCGGGATAGGGCGTGACTTGATGCGAACGCACCTGGCCCACCAAACGTTTCTTGGGCAGCTCCGCGCCGAAACGGCTGAGGTCGATCCACACCAAATCGTCGGGCAGGGCATACAGGGGATTGTCAAAGCTCCCCCCTAGATCGCGCCTGGCCTTCAAGATGGGCTCGTAGTAGCCCGTGAACAAGACCCTGCCCTGGCCGTCGCTTCCCACCGAAGCGAAGAGGATGAACTCCTTTTTCAGCGCCTCGGTGCGCGCCGCCGCGTCGGGATAGCGCAGCAGGATGTCTTGCAGTTTTACTATGCCCGCCGCCATCTCCGAGGCGGTCACCCCGTAATCCCCGAAGAAGAAGGTCCTGTCCGGCGGCACCCGCCGCAAGTAGGCCAGGGATTGCTGGCAGGCGTCGTAAAAGCTCTGGGCGTCCAGGTCGTCGTAGAGCAAGGGCCATTGATGCTCCGGCACCTTTTGCAGGGCGTCCTTGGCGGCCACTTGGGGCCGGGGCTCCGGGCCGCAGGCGGTCAGGGCCAAGGCGATCGCCAGCAAAAAGGCTCCGGCGATCAGGGCTCTCAGGGGGCGCGCGTTTGCATAAGACATGATTTCACCCTGACTGACGGGAAAAGGTTGCAGGCCGGGATTCCATAACTATGGCTTAGCATATCCGGATCAGCCCCTTGTCACAATGGCCTTTGCCTGGGGCCCGGGCCGGCCCGGCCAAAACAAAGCCCAGGGCGTTTTAAAGCCCTGGGCCCAGCAGACGAGCGGCCGTTTATCAGTATATCTCCAGCAATTCCTTGCCCAGCAGGTGGCCCGAGGTGCCGTGCAGGCCGGCCCCCGGCCAGGTGGAGGCCCCCACCATATACAGGCCCTTGACCGGCGTTTCATAGCGCGACCAATTGGGCAGGGGGCGGAACATGTAGAATTGGTCCAAATGGTGGCTGCCGGCCAGGCTGTCGCCGCCCACCAGATTGGGGTTCTCCCCTTGCAAATCCGCCGGGGAAAGCACCACCCTCTTCAAGATTTTTTGCGAGATGCCCGGCGCGTATTGCTCCAGCTTTTTCAACGCCCGGTCGGCATAGGCCTCCTTGATTTGCGGCCAGGCCGCCGGAGCGATGGCCCCGTTGCCGCTCAGCTCGTCGCCCATTGGTTTCGCCGGCAACAGCCGCACCTGCACCCACAGCGTCTGCTTGCCCTGGGGGGCCCGGGTGGGATCGGTCACCGATTGCTGGCCCACGATGAGCAGGGGGCTGGCCGGCAGACAGCCGTTCATGGCGCTGGTGTAGGTGCGGGCCAAATCCTCCACGTAGGGGCCGATATGCACGTAGTTGAACTTGCCGAACTCCGGCCCGGCCGCCCATGGCGCCGGACCGTCCAGGGCCAGGTGAATCATCATGGTGCCGGGCCCGAAACGGTATTTCCGGCATCTGACGGCATAGTCCGAGGGCAGGGAGCCGTCGTCCAAAAGATTGCGGACGAGCTGGGTGGGGGTGACGTTGGCGATCACCGACTTGCGGGTGAATATCTTCTTGCCGTCCTCGGTCTGGACCCCCACGGCCTGGCCGTTCTTGGTAAGCACCTTGGCCACCTTCTGGCCGGTGATTATTTCGCCGCCGTTCTGCTTGACGACAGCCGCCATGGCCTCGATCAGGTTGCCCACGCCGCCCTGGGAAATGGGCATGCCAAAGCTGTGATAGATGGGCGGCTCCACAAAGGGGAACATGGCCCCGCCGGAAACGTCCGGCCCGAAATCCAGGTGCATGGCCCAGGGAATGAACAGGGCCTTGGTCTTGGGGTTCTCGAACCAATAATCCACGTATTGACGGGGCGACTGCAACAGCAGGCGGACGAATTGGTAGGCGCCCTTCACGCCCAGGGCGCTGACCAGGCCGTAGGCCTTGCGCAGGGCGGCGAAGGAAGGCATGGGCACCTGGAGCATGGGCAGGAAATGGGGAGCGGTTTGCTGAAAATATTTAAGCAGCTCGCCCCAGGCGGCGGCGTCGGCCGGGGAGGCCTTTTCCAGGCTGGCCTGGGTCTTGGCGGCGTCCTTGTAGATTCCCATGCCGGTGCCGTCGGGAAAGACGCTGGCCATGGGCTGCTCGCTCACCACCGGCTTGAAGCCGTGCTTGAAAAGATCGTCCTTGAATTCGGCAAAGGTGAGAGCCCCCAAAAACATGCCGATGTTG
Organism: Desulfocarbo indianensis; assembly: GCA_001184205.1. Classification (GTDB taxonomy): domain Bacteria; phylum Desulfobacterota; class Desulfarculia; order Desulfarculales; family Desulfarculaceae; genus Desulfocarbo; species Desulfocarbo indianensis. The sequence continues at coordinate 316,067 of LBMP01000006.1, read as the reverse complement.
GTGGCGTAGACGTCATGCTTGAAGCCCGGCAAGGTCAGCTCCAGGGTCTTGGCCGCGCCGCCGATCCGCTGCGAGCCCTCCAGGATCAGGACCTTGTAGCCCGCCCGCGTGAGCTGCATGGCGCAGGCCAGAGAGTTGTGCCCCGCCCCGATGATGACGAAGTCCGCGTCGCTGCTGGAACCGGCGGCGTTGTCGACGCCCTTTTTCCTGGTGGCGCTGGTGATGCCAAGGGCTCCCGCCCCCGCGCCCAGGATGCCCGCTCCGATCAGAAAGCCTCGTCTGCTGAACTTGGATTTTTTGGTTTCCACTGGGCGCCTCCTTTTTGTAGATGAGCCATGCCAACCATTGCCATCACCCGCACCGCCGCCAAGAGCGGGAGTCGCCCGGGCTGAACCCGAGGGCTTTCTGCAATGGCCTGATGAATCGGGGCTGGGGGCATGAGCCCGTGGAAGGAACGAGGCTGGGGTCGCCCGCCGGGGCAGGCGATCCGTGCGGCGGAACCGGATGCCACCGCACGGAAATAAGCCAAGGTTATCCACCGCCAATGGCGGCATGAGCCAGCCATTGAAGCGCGCAACCCCGACTTACCGGCAACATGTTAATACATGGCAAGGCGCGGGGTCAATCGCCTGAAACAAAGGGCCTGACTGGGCCTCGGCAGGGCTTTATGTGCCAACCAACTGCTTTTGCAAGCATAAAAGCGCGGCAAGCCAGCCGCCAAGCTCTGCGCGGCCGACAAGTAGCGGGTTCGGCTATGGCTTGGAGCATAACCTATTGTTATTTCCTATTTTTACTATTGCCACTCTTAATATACCCTTGGTTCGCAACACCCTTAATAAAACTAGGAGGCATGGCGATGAGCGAAGACTACCGGGCCATGTGGCAAGATCTGGGCCTGGATTTGGCGGCGCATGATCAGCTTTTGGCTGTCCTGGGCGCGGGTTACAAGCAGATATTCCTCGCCCAGGAAGACCGCCCCAAGGGTATGGAATACTTCAATTTCGTGGTGAGCCAGGTGCACGGCCTGCGCATCAAGGAATTGCAGGACGCCAAGCAGGCCGGCCGTAAAATCATTGGCTCCTTCTGCGTGTTCGTACCGGAGGAGATCGTGCTGGCCGCCGACGGCGTTCTGGTGGGACTCTGCTCCGGGGCGGATTTCGCCATGGAAGAAGTGGAAAAAGTGCTGCCGCGCAACACCTGCGCCCTGATCAAAAGCGCTTTCGGCTTCAAATTGGGCAAGGTCTGTCCCTACCTGGAATCGGCCGACCTCATCGTGGGGGAGAACACCTGCGACGGCAAGAAAAAAGCCTACGAGACCCTGGACACCCTGGTCCCCAGCCTGTATGTGATGGACCTGCCCCAGGTCAAATCAGAGCAGGGCAAAGAACTCCTGGCCTCGGAATACGAGCGTTTCAAAAAAGCCATGGAGGAGCTGTCCGGCGTGGTCATCGACGCCGAGCGCCTTAAAAAAGGCATTGATCTGGTCAACGCCAAACGCAAGGCCCTCAAGCGGCTCTACGAGTTGAGAAAGCACGACCCCGCCCCCATAAGCGGCCTGGACGCGCTTCTGATCACCCAGGTTTCATTTTATGACGACCCGGTGCGCTTCACCAACGCGGTCAACGCCCTGTGCGACGAGTTGGAGGAGAAAGTGAAAGCCGGCCAGGGCGCGCGTCCCAAGGGCGCGCCCCGGGTGCTGATGTCCGGCTGCCCCATGGCGGTGCCCAACTGGAAGGTGCCCTGGATCATTGAAAGCGCCGGCGCAGTGATCGTGGGCGAGGAATCCTGCGTGGGCGAGCGCGGGGTGCGCAACCTGGTGGATGACTCCGGCGCCAGCGTGGAACAACTCATGGCCGCCATAGTGGAGCGCTACTACAAGATAGACTGCGCTATTTTCACGCCCAACCCCGACCGTCCGGCGCACGTGGAAGAAATGTTCCGCGATTACAACGCACAAGGCGTGATTCACTATTGCCTCCAGTTCTGCCAGCCTTACCAAATGGAGGCGATCCCCGTGGAGAACCGGCTCAAAGCAAAGGGCCTGCCCACCTTGCGCCTGGAAACCGACTATTCGGCCGAGGACGCCGGCCAGCTGCAAACCAGGGTGGAGGCTTTCCTGGAGATGCTTAGCTGATCGGACCGACAGCTTGCAAGGGCGGGCCGGCGTTGAGGCGCCGGCCCGCTTTTTGTTGGCTTATCAGCAACCTTTCTGATAGTGTTTATCTAAAAAGAACCAATGGCGACAGATTGAACCGAACCTGGAGCGACGTCCTCCCATGCCCCCGAGCCCCGATTCCAAATCCATCCCCACGAGGCTTCAGGAAGAACTGACCCGCCTCCGCCTGCGGGTGGCCGAGTTGAAAAACTCGGAGAGCCTTTGCCACCTTTCCCAGGAAAACCTCAGGGAAGCCCATGAATTTGTTGAGAAAGTCATGGACTGTACCTCCAACGCCATATACACCCTGGATTTGGCGGGCCGCTTTATGCGCATAAACCGGCGCGGCCAGGAGATCTCCGGCTACGCCAAGGAGGAGCTTCTGGGCAAACCCTTCACCAAGCTTCTGGAGCCCGGCGACCGCCCTCTGGTGAGTTCCTATTTCAAACGGGCCGCTGGCCAAGGCTCGCGCTTTGAAAACCTGGAATTGAAGATAATCCGCAAGGATGGAGTTCAGCGCATGCTTTCCCTGGCGGTGGTGCCGCTCTGCAAGCAAAACCAGATTATCTCCATGGTGGGCACCGCCGATGACATAACCGAGCGCAAAAGGCTTGAAGAGCAACTCCGGCATCTGGCCACCACCGACGGCCTGACCGGCCTCATGAACCGGCGTCATTTTCTCGAACAGGGCACCAAGGAGTTGGAGCGGGCCCGGCGCTACGGACGGCCGCTCAGCCTGCTCATGATGGACTTGGACGACTTCAAGCTCTTCAATGAAAAACACGGCCACGCCGGCGGCGACGCGGTCTTGAAAACCTTCAGCCGCGTGTGCCGTTCCGAACTGCGCGACCTGGACCTGATGGGGCGCATGGGCGGCGAGGAGTTCGCCATAATGCTGGGCGAATGCGATGTCATACGAGCCTGGCAGGTGGGCCAGCGCCTGCGCCGCAAGGTGGCGCAGGAGCCCCTGCACCTGAACGGGGGCCAGGAACGGATCACGGTGAGCCTTGGCGTGGCCGGGTTCCAGCCTGGCGAAAGCCTGGAAGAACTCCTGGAACGGGCGGACCAAGCCCTTTTTAAGGCCAAGCGCCAAGGCAAAAATCAAGTAATTATAGCTGATTAGCGCGCAGATCCCGCCTGGGTCCCCGCCGAGGCGGGCAATTGGGCGCTTCCGTTGCCGCTGAAAACCCTGCTCCAGGCCTGTTTCATGCTCACCACCGACCAGCCGCGCTGCCTGGCCAATTCCAGCAACTGGGGCTTGGCGTAGACAAACTCGCGGGGGTCGTCGTGGTTCAGCACCAGGGCCAGGCCCCGGCGCTGGGAACCGGCGGCGTATTTAAGCATCCAGGCGTCGCCGCTGGAATTGCCAAAAGCCAACACCGGACCGGTCATGGTGGCCAGCTTTAAATTCTCGGCCTTCACCTGGCTCAGGTTCAGCAGGCCGGGCATCAGCGCCCCGCGCTTGAAAACCAGCCTGCCGCCCTCTTCCCTGGCTTCCGCCCCATAGCGGGTGCCGATGCAGCGCTCCGGCGGGATATTGAAATACTTGGCGCTGATGGCCTGCATGGCGCTGATGGACGAGCCGGAGCACAGCCATACGGCGAATCCCTTTTTACGCAGCAACTCCATGAGTTCGAGCTGGGGCTGATAGATCATCTCCTTGAGCAGCAGCTTTTTCTGGGGATGACGAAAAGTCTCGAAAACCTCCAGGGCCAGGGCCCGGTAATCGTCCAGTTCCATGCCCAGGAAAGGCAGGCTTAGCACGTCTTCTATGTTATCCCGCAAGGTCTTGACGTCGCCTTGGGCCGCCGCCCGGCACAACAGCGCCTGCTTAGGGCCTTTGGCCGCGAAGGCCGGGCAATTCCTGCCCAGCCATACCGTTGACACCTCCATCACAAAAGGCAGAGGCCTTTCGGCCATCAAGGTGCCGTCCAAGTCAAAGGAGGCGATGCGTTCCTGGACCGGGATGAAATCCTGGCGGCCGGGCGTGGTTACCTCCCGGACATAATCCAATATCCGGGCCTTGACCGGTCCCCGCCAGGAAGGCAGGGGATCATCGGCGGCCTTGACCGCCCAAGCCGGAACCAATAGCAAAATAGCAATAAATAATAAAGCACTAGCCGCTTTGGTGAAGCTACGCATCAAATTGACGCCTGGCATGGCTTACCTCTTATATCAAGTTTAAAAGCGGATAAATAACAGCGCCTCAAGCAAACCTCTTGCGCAGGCTCTCCCAAGACCAATCCACCGGGATGCGCAGCAGTTCCCCCTGGCCCCCGCCGCCGCCGCCCCCGCCGCCACCCTTGCCGCTCCCCTTGCGGCGATAGAGCAGATAGCCGTGGGTCTGGCCATAGATGAAAAGCTCGTGGGTCAGTTCCACGTCCTTTTGGCAATAGGCGGTGAGCTTTGTCATCTCCCCCGCCCGCCACCATTCCACGGCCTGCAACCCGTCGGCGCTCTTGCCGGCGTTCAGGGTGGCCTCTCCCAGGGCTTGCAGGCTCAAACGAAAATTAAGGTGCTGAAAAACGTCTTCCAAGAGGTCCAGGGTGGGCAGGCGGGTCAAGTCCTGGGAGGTGTAGGCGCTCAGCACCGCGTAATCGAACCGCCGTATGTTGAAGCCGACGACCATCTCCATTTGGGCCAGGCGCTGGATGAGCCCAGCCACCTCCCGCTCCTCAAAGGCGCGGTAATCCCGGGCCGGGCCGTCATAGAGCACCGCCACGCTCACCCGCATGAGATGGCTGTTTTGCCAGCCGCCCACCTCGTTGGCCAGGCGCTGGGTCTCCAGGTCGAACACCCCGTAGCGCATCTCGCCGGAGGCCGGCGGCTCGGGCCGGGGCTGGCTGATGATGATGGGCTCGGCCTGCTCATACCCGGCGGAAAGCTCCTCCTTGCCCAAAAGCGCCCGGGTCAGGAGCAGCGCGCCTTCCTTATCAAGCGGCTTGTTGCCCGAGCCGCACTTGGGGGAGTGCACGCAGGCCGGGCAGCCCTCCTCGCAGGGGCAGCCGGCCAACAGCTCCTCCACCTTGCCTAAAAGCTCCTCGATGACCTCGAAGGCTTTCTGGGCCAGACCCACCCCGCCGGCCACGCCGTCGTAGATGAACACCGCCGCCTTTTGGGTCTGGGGATGCAAGGGGATGGAGATGCCGCCTATGTCTCCCCGGTCGCAAAGCGCAAACAAGGGGAACATGCTGATGGCCGCGTGCTCCAGGGCGTGAATGGAGCCCATGAAATGGAGGCCGGACCGTTCCACCAGGCGGCGCACCGCGTCCTCGATGTCGATCCACAGGCCGTGGGTTTCAAAGGTCTGGGGCTCCATGTCCAGGGGGAATACGCCCAAGAGATCGCCGCCGCTCATGCGCCGCCGCTCGAAGCCGGTGACCAGCTCGGTGACCTTGAGCCTGCCCTGGCGCACCAGGAAATTGGCGCAGGGCCGGCGGCCGGTCTCCTCCAGTATCTCGGTTTCCTTTTGCGAGCGGGCCCGGGTGTAAAAATCCACCTGCACCGGATTGACCCGCACCCGCCGGTTTTCCCGGTCCAGGTCGTTCACCAGATAGGTGCGGGTCTGGTGCAGGTAAACCGCGCCGGGATAGCCCTCCTTGTTCACCCGCACCCCGTCCAGGGAGCCCACCACCCGGCCGTCGCCGGTGGTCAGCGCGTAGGAATCCCCGGCTCCCCGCAGATCCACCAGGCGCTGGGGCCTCTTGCGCGCGCTGAAAAGGCGCTCGCCCCCGGCGTCGCGCAACAGCTCACCCGCGGCCACCAGATCGTTGATCAGGTCCGCGTGGGCGGCCAGGTCGAAAAAGGCCTCCTCCGGCCCCAGGGGCTCCTCGGAGGCGGCGCAGACCAGATGCTGGGCCACGATGTGGGGGTTGTCCGGGTCCAAGACCGCCGCTTCCACGGGCCGGTCGAAGAACTCCCGGGGATGGTTGATGAAATACTGGTCCAGGGCGTCCGGGCTGGCCACCAGAAAAATGGCGCTCTCCCGCCCGGCCCGGCCCACCCGGCCGCCCCGCTGCCAGGTGTTGATCTGGCTGCCGGGATAGCCCACCAGGATGCACACGTCCAGCCCGCCGATGTCTATGCCCATCTCCAGGGCGCTGGTGGTCACCACCCCGGCCAGGCGGCCGCTGGCCAGGGCGTGCTCTATCTTGCGGCGCTCCTCGGGCAGAAACCCGGCCCGGTAGCCGGCCAAGAGCCCCTTTAGTTCGGGATTGGCCTTCACCACCCAGGAATGAATCAGCTCGGTGTGGATGCGGCTTTTGGTGAAGCAGATGGTGGCCAGGCCGGCGCGCACCGCCTGGGTGAGCAAGTGGGCGGCGGTGGTGCTGGCCGCGCCCTCCGGGTTGACGAGGGCGAAGACCCGGCCCGCGGCCGGCGCGCCGCTCTGGTCTATGATCTGCTCCGGGGAAAACGGCCGGCCGGTGAGAGCGCTGGCGTGCTGGCCGGGGTTGGCGATGGTGGCCGAGCTAAGTATGAACGAGGGATTGGCCCCGTGCTTGGCGGCCAGGCGCATGAGCCGGCGCAGCACCTGGGCCACGTGGGAGCCGAACACCCCCCGGTAGGTGTGCACCTCGTCGATGACCACGTAGGCCAGATTGGCCAAAAACTCCTGCCAGGCGTCGGGATAGGCGCAGACCCCGGCGTGCACCATGTCCGGATTGGAGATGATCACCGGCGGCGGGCTCTCGCGCAGGCGCTTGCGCTTGCCGGGCGGGGTGTCGCCGTCATAAACCGCGGCCGCCGGACCCAGGCCGGCGGTGAGAGCCAGATCGTTCAAGGCGCTTAGCTGGTCCTGCTCCAGGGCCTTCAAGGGAAATAAAAACAAGGCCTTGGCTTGCGGGTCCCGGTATAGGCGCTCCAGGACCGGCAGGGCGTAGACCAGGGTCTTGCCCGAGGCGGTGGGGGTGGCCACCACCACGTCGCGGCCGCTTCTGGCCAGGGCCAGGGCCAGGGCCTGGTGGGAATAGAGGCGCTCCACGCCGGAGGCGGCCAGGGCGCGGTTCAGTTGCTCCGGCAGGGGGTTATCCAGTTCCGCCAGCCGGGAATCCCTGGCCGGCAGGCGCTGGATATGGGTTATCTTGCCGGCTATTTTGAGGCCGCGTTCCAGCCTCGCCAGGAACTCTTGCAAAGGTGGGTTCATGCCAGGCTTGTACCATGGCCCCTGCCCGGTGTCCACCGCTCGCGAGGCCCCCTGGCGGGCGGCGCCCGGCGGAAAAACCGGCTGGTCTCGGCCCTTGGCCAAGGCCGGGTCCGCCCTCACGCGCAATGCCTAAGCCTTTAATAAATAATTCAGTCTTAGGTTTAATTCACCATGCCAGTTTTCTTGACATGCGGCTTTGGTTTTGCTATTGATCGAAAGTTAGGGAAGCTGAATATCACAGTCCCGGGAGGACAATTAGATGGCTGGCCGAAACCACGGCCGAGGGGCCAAACCCCAGGCCCCGACGGTTGACGACCTCCGTACCAACCCTGGTAAGCGGAGGTTTTTTTTGGGCTTGGAGTCTTGAGGCCGTGACGCAATTCAATCGCCGCCATTTGCTGGGTCTGGAGGGCGTCTCGGCCGACGAGATCAGCCATATCCTGGACACCGCCGACAATCTTAAGGAAATCAACCAGCGGCCCATTAAAAAGGTGCCCACCCTGCGCGGCCGCCTGGTGATCAATTTCTTTTACGAAGCCTCCACCCGCACCCGCACATCTTTCGAGCTGGCGGCCAAGCGGCTCTCGGCGGACACTTTTTCGCTCACCGCCTCGGGCAGCTCCATGACCAAGGGCGAGACCCTCATCGACACGGCCAAGAACCTGGAGGCCATGGCCCCGGACTTGATCGTCATGCGCCATTCCAGCGCCGGCGCGCCCCATCTTCTGGCCAGGCACATCAAGCCCAGCATCATCAACGCCGGCGACGGCGCCCACGAGCACCCCACCCAGGCGCTCCTGGACATGATGACCATCCGGCAGAAGCTGGGCCGCCTGGACGGCCTCAAGGTATCCATCATCGGCGACATCGCCCATTCGCGGGTGGCGCGCTCCAACATAATCGGGCTTCAGACCATGGGGTCCGCGGTGCGGGTGTTCGGCCCGCGCACCCTGCTGCCGCCCCAGGTGGAAAGCCTGGGCGTGGAGGTGGCCAATGACATGCGCCAGGCCGTGGAAGACGCGGACGTGGTGATGATGCTCAGGGTGCAACGCGAGCGCCTGGAAGACGTGCTGTTCCCCAGCCTGCGCGAATACGCCCAGCGTTTCGGCCTGGCCGCCCGGCACTTGCAAAAAGCCAAGCCCGGCGTGCTGGTCATGCATCCCGGCCCCATCAACCGGGGGGTGGAGATGTCGCCCGAGGTGGCCGACGGGCCCTATTCGGTTATCCTGGAGCAGGTGGCCAACGGCGTGGCGGTGCGCATGGCGCTTCTTTACCTCTTGCTGAATCCGGAGACGCGATGAGCCGCATACTTCTCAAGGGCGGCCGTCTGCTTTGCCCGGCCAGCGGCCTGGACGAAACCGGCGACCTTCTCATCCAAGACCAGTCCATCGCCCAACTGGGCGGCGAGATCCAGGCCGAGGACGCGCGGGTGATCCCCTGCGCCGGCCTGGTGGTGGCGCCCGGCTTGATCGACCTGCACGTGCACCTGCGCCAGCCCGGTCACGAATATAAAGAAACCATCGCCAGCGGCAGCGCCGCGGCGGCCGCCGGCGGCTTCACCGCCGTGTGCTGCATGCCCAACACCGACCCGGTGAACGACAGCCGCGCGGTGACCGATTTCATCCTGGAGACCGCGGCCAAGGAGGCTGCGGCCAGGGTGTATCCCGTGGGGGCCATCACCATGGGGCTCAAGGGCGAGGCCCTCACCGAGATGGCCGAGCTGCGCGAGGCGGGCTGCGTGGCGGTGAGCGACGACGGCCGGCCGGTGGCCGATTCCCGCCTCATGCGGCGGGCCCTGGAATACGCGGCCAGTTTCGATCTGCCGGTGATCTGCCACAGCGAGGATTTGAAGCTGGCGGCCGGCGGCCACATGCACGAAGGCCCCACCGCCACCCGCCTGGGCCTAGGCGGCATCCCGGCCCAGGCCGAGGTGCTGGCCATCGAGCGCGACCTGGCCCTGGCCGGGCTCAGCGGAGCCCAGGTGCACATAGCCCACGTCTCCTGCGCCGGCAGCGTGGAGGCGGTCAAAAGGGCCAAGTCGCAAGGCGTGCGCTGCACCGCCGAGACCGCGCCCCATTATCTGACCCTGTGCGACCAGGACGTGGGCGACTACGACACCCATTTCAAGATGAATCCCCCCCTGCGCTCGGCGGCCGACCGCCAGGCCGTGCGCCAGGGCCTGATCCAGGGGGTGATCGACGTGGTGGCCACCGATCACGCGCCACACTCGATCCTGGAAAAGCAAGTTGAATTCGACCAGGCCGCTTTCGGCGTGGTGGGGCTGGAGACCGCCCTGGGAGTGATGCTACAGTTAGTAGAGCAAGGCGAGTTGGACCTGGCCGGCCTGATCCGGCGCATGAGCGCCATACCGGCCCAAATCCTGGGCCTGGCGGGAGGCAAGCTCAACCCAGGCGGACCGGCGGACGTCACGGTGCTGGCGCCCGAGCTGGCCTGGAAGGTGGAGCCGGAAGCGTTCCGCTCCCTTTCTCGCAACACGCCTTTCGCCGGTTGGGAGTTGCCCGGCCGGGCTCTGGCCACCATCTGCGGGGGCCGGATCACTCACCTCCTGGAGAAGTAAGCCCCATGCTGGATCGCCGCAGCGGCTCATATACCATGGAAGCCCTGGCCCTGGTGGCCATATTGTGCATCGCCGCCATCTTCGTGTTTTCCCATTTCCAACGGGAGGCCGACTCCCAGGACGCCCAGGCCCGGCGCTTCGCCCAGGAGCTGCCGCCCAAGATCGCGGCCCTTTTCCAGGCCCAGCCCGAGGCCGAGCTCTCTCCCCAGGCGCTCAAAAGCGCCGGCGTGGAGGTGCCCGCGCCCCTGCAAGTGGACGTGCCCCTGGACCACCGCCGGGCGGACAACTGGCAGGTGCGGGTATGGCATCCCGAGGGCCGCCTGATCTACAGCTTAAGCGCCCAGGGCCTGCAAAAGGATTACCGCTAAGCGCGGCGGGCCGGGTTTCACCCGCCCGGATCGAGGCCGCGCCGCCCACCCTTACGCCGCAAAATGGATTGAGCGCCTCTCATGTCCAGCCGACAAGACCACAAGGAAACCGGCCTGGTGAAAATCCTGGTATACGCGCTGGGGGTGGCTCCCCATGAGTTCGGTCTGGTGGCAGACGCCGAGGGCTGGGTCTCGGTCAAGGAGCTGCTCAAGGCCCTGCACGACGAGGACGGTTGGCGCGGCGTGCGGGAGACCATGATCGCGGACGCGGCCACCCGCCTGGCCCCCAACGAGCTGGAACTGGACGGCAAGCGCATCCGTTCCCGCGCCCGGCGGCCGCCCCGGCCCCGCCCCGGCGCGGAGCCGCCGGCCCACGTGTACATAGGCCTGCGCCGCCGGGCCTGGCCCGCGCTCAGGGACCGGGGCCTGGAGGCCAGGGAGGAGTCGCCCCTGCTGCTGGCGGCCAGCCGGGAGCTGGCCCTGCGCCTGGGCCGCCGCCGCGACGCCGAGCCGGTGCTGGTCACGGTGCAGGCCCAGCGAGCCATGGATTTGGGCGTGATGTTCAGCGGCCTGGGCGAGGAGCTCTACCTGGCCGACTGGATACCGGCCGAATGCCTCATGGGACCGCCGCTGCCGGAAAACCTGCCCGCCAAAAAGCCGGCCAAGCCCAAGCCGGACAAGCCGTCCGGGCCGGTCATGCCTTCGCCCGATTCCATGCCGGGCTCCTTCATCGTGCAACAGCAGGACCTGGACAAGCCCTACAAGCGCAAAGGCATTGAAAAGCGGGTCAAGTGGAAAGACGAGCGCCGCAAGGGCCGCCGGAGCAAATGAAAACCGGGGCCAGGTTTTAAGGCCCGCTCAACGGCTATTGCCGCTCGCGGCAGCGCCCGCTGGTGGGAGTTTGGGCGTTAAAGGGCTCGTACTGACGCTCAACGGCTATTGCCGCTCGCGGCAGCGCCCGCTCGCCAATATTCTCGCCGCCTTTTTCCTTTGCCGCTCCAGGCGCCGCGCCAAGCTGAGGCCCACCAGCCAGGCCATCAGCACCGCCAGATAGAGCTGGCCGCCCACCGCCTCCACCGAGGCGGCCATGCGGGCGAAAGGCGCCACCGGCGTCATGTCGCCGTAGCCCAGGGTGCTGATGGTCACCATGGAAAAATAGATCATGTCGATGCGGGTGGCCGGCCCGGCCTGATGGGCCATGCTGAAGGATTGGGGATCAAGGGTGTAGATCAGGCTGTAGATATACGACCAGATCAGGGCCAGGAGCAGATAGGAGCTGGTGGCCGCGAAAACCGAGTTTATGCTCACCTCCTTGGTCTGGAAGATATGGCGCAGCAGAATAATGGTGCAGCCCAGGATGAAGAGCACGGACGAGGTGTCGTTTATGAAGGCCAGCAATCCCTGGGCCCGTCCCTCTCCCCATAAATAGGCGGCCGCGTCCAAGGCGGAGGTGATGACCCAGAAGCATATGATCAAGCGCAGGAACAGCTTGCGGTAGCCGGCCGCCGATATGGCCACTCCCAGCACCACCACGAAATTGATCTCCACCAGGATCAGTTTCAAAATCCTGCTGCTGACCAGCGGCATCAACAGAAGAATCGCCAGAATGGCCGCCGTGAGAAAAAGAAACGGGCGCTCCTTGGCCCAGCGGCGCAAGGGGCCCTGCCTAGGTTGCTTGGACTCATCCATTACCGCCCACCTTTCTCGTTTCCCTGGCGTTGGCCCTGGCTCAGCCGGCCTCCACCAGGCCCAGGCGGCGGCCCCAACGGCGCACCGCTTCCTCCCGCAAAGCCGCGTGGGCCGGCCCGGCCAGTGGGGGGTCCTCGGCCATTAGCGCCGCGATGGCCTCCCGCAGGGCAGGCACCAGGCCGGCGTCTAGCGACCAGCGCGCCACCTTGAAAGGCGGCAGGCCGCTCTGCCTGGCCCCCAGCGCCTCTCCCGGACCGCGCAGCATCAGGTCGGCCTCGGCCACCTGGCGGCCGTCATCGGTGGCCTGCAGGGCGCGCAAACGCTCCAGGCCCAAATCGCCGGGATTGGGTCCGGCCACCAAAAGGCACTGGCCGGGCTTGGCCCCCCGCCCCACCCTGCCCCGCAGCTGGTGCAGTTGGCTCAGTCCGAAGCGCTCGGCGGCCAGCACCACCATGAGAGTGGCCTCGGGCACGTCCACCCCCACCTCCACCACGGTGGTGGCGCAGAGCACCCTGACGCGGCCCTGCTTAAAAGCCTCCAGCGCCGCCTCCTGCTCGTCCGCGCTCAAGCGGCCGTGCAACAGCCCGACCTGGTAATCCGGGAAATAGGCCGCCAGATTGCGCTGGGTGGTGATCACGTCCTGGGCGTCCAGCGACTGGGAGGCCTCCACCAGGGGGCAGATCACGTAAACCTGCTCGCCGCGCCGCAAGGCCCCGGCCATGGCCTCCACCGCCTCCCGCCTCTGTTCGTAAGCCACCAGCCGGGTGGCCACCGGGTCCCGGTTTCCCGGCCGTTCGGGCAAATCGCTTATCTCCAGATGGCCGGCCAGGGCCAGGGCCAAGGTGCGGGGGATGGGAGTGGCCGAGAGCACCAAAAGGTGCGGCTCGCCCCCCTTGGAGACCAGCTTCAGCCTTTGATGCACGCCGAAGCGGTGCTGCTCGTCTATTATCACCAAACCCAGGTCGCGGAATTCCGCGCCGCCGGCTATGAGCGCGTGGGTGCCCACTAAAAGCGCGGTCCCGCCGGCCATGGCTTGCCGGGCCGCTTCCCTGGCCTGGCCGTTCTGGCTGCCCGTGGCCAGCGCCACTTCCAGGCCCAGGGGTTGCAGCATGCCTTGCAGGGTGGCCTGATGCTGCCTGGCCAGCACCTCGGTGGGGGCCATGATCGCGGCCTGCGCCCCGGCCCCGGCGGCCAGCACGGCGGCGGCGGCGGCCACCACGGTCTTGCCGGTGCCCACGTCGCCCATGAGCAGCCTGCCCATGGGCCGTTGGGCGGCCAAATCCGCCTGGATGTCTCGCAGGGCTTGCTTCTGACCGGGGGTCAGGGCAAAGGGCAGGCTGGCCAGGAAACGCCGCAACATCTCCTCTCCGCCGGAAAGCCCCCGGCCGCCCAGGCTTTCGCGGCGGCGGCGTTTGAGGGCCAGCCCCAGCTCGAAATAAAACAGCTCGTTGATTGCCAAAACCCGCCGCCAGCCGGCCTCCAGCGGGTCCAAATCTTCCGGCCTGCTTTCCAGGGGCGGCAGATGAGCCCGGCCCAGGGCCTCCCCCGCCGAAAAGGGATAAATCTCCCTGGGCAGGACGCCCAGCAAGGGGTCCTCTATGGCGGGGGCCACCTTTTTAATCAGGGCGGCCATGAACTTGCGCGCGCTGCCCGGCCGCACACCGTCCAAGCCGGGATATACCGGCGCGATGCTCCCCACCGCCCCCTGCCCCGCCTGGATTTGTTCGGCCGGGTAAACCTCGGGGTGGGCCATTTGCCAGCCGCCGTCCTTGGCCTCGGCCGGCTCGCCCACCACGAAAACTTCCTGGCCCTTGGCAAAGGCCTCCAGCCGCGGCTTGCTGAAGCGAAACCACAAACAGGTCAAGCGCCCCGAGCCGTCCTCCACCACCATGCGCCAGACCTTTCCCTGCCTGCCGTAAGCGCCCGAGGAAAAAAGCCTTCCCTCCACCACCGCCAACCGGCCAGCCTGCAGGGCGGCGATGGGGGTGGGCTCGCGCCGGTCCTCATAGCGCAGGGGCAGAAAAAAAAGGGCATCGCCCCAGGTGCGCAGGCCCTTGGCCGCCAGGGCGGCGGCGGTGGCCGGCCCCACTCCCGGCAGCTTGCTCAGGGAACTGGCCAAATCCGGCAGGTTGAACGGCGGAGGCGTGCGCAGCAATTGTCTGCTCCCAGGTTGCGATGTTGCGCCATGGCTAGAGCTTACCACGATCGGCCGCCCGCTGGAAAACCCGTGACTGTATTGCAATTCGGGAACTTTCCGGGGAATGGCTTTTCTGCTAGAGTATGCCTAGTCCGTTGCCAAGCCAGGAGGGAGTAACCAGATGTCAGAAGGTGACCGCTATCGCGAGGCGGGAGTGGATATTGAAAAGGGCAATCTTTTTGTGGAGCGGATCAAGTCCCTGGTGAAATCCACCCACAACTCCTCGGTTTTAGGCAACATCGGCGGTTTTTCCGGCATGATGTCCCTGAATACCTCCCATTATTCCCAGCCGGTGCTGGTTTCCTCCACCGATGGCGTGGGCACCAAGCTGAAAATCGCCTTTCTCATGGAAAAGCACGACACCGTGGGCATCGACCTGGTGGCCATGTGCGTCAACGACATCGTGGTCACCGGGGCCAAGCCGCTGTTCATGCTGGATTACCTGGCCACCGGCGTGCTGAGGGTGGAAACGGCGGCCGATATCGTGAAGGGGGTGGCCGAGGGCTGCCGCCAGGCGGGCTGCGCGCTCATCGGCGGCGAAACCGCCGAGATGCCCGGTTTTTATCCGCCGGGCGAATATGACCTGGCCGGTTTCGCGGTAGGCGTGGTGGACCGGGACGATATCGTGGACGGCTCGCGGGTGGCCGTGGGCAGCGCCCTGATCGGCCTGGCTTCCAATGGCCTGCATTCCAATGGCTACTCCCTGGTGCGGCGCATCGTTTTCGAGGAACAAAAGCTCTCCATCGATTCCAGGGTGCCCGACCTGCCGCGCAGCGTGGGGGAGGAGCTTCTGGAGCCCACCAAAATCTACGTGGAATCATTGCTCAACCTGCGCCGCGACTTCTACCTGGACGCCATGGCCCACATCACCGGCGGCGGCATCCTGGAAAACCTGCCCCGGGTGCTGCCCGGCTCTTGCCGGGCGGTGCTGAAACGCGGCTCCTGGGACATACCGCCCATTTTCCATTTCCTCAAAAACGCCGGCAAATTGGGTGAAAGGGAAATGCTGCGCACCTTCAATTCCGGCCTGGGCATGATCCTGGTGGTGCCGGCCCATCAGGCCGACGGCGTGCGCGAACGGCTCTTGGCGCTTCATCAGCCGGCCTGGATCGTGGGGGAGGTCAAGGAGCGCAAAGCTGGTCAATCAGCGGTGGAAATAGATTAACCTGAAGGGCCTTCAACCAGAACTGGGGGTTGTTATGATTCTGGTTTCCGCCTGCCTTTTGGGTCAGAGCACCCGCTACGACGGCGGCCACTGCCTGGCCCCGGAGCTGTGGGTTCGTTTGCAGGGAAGGCCGCATATGGCCTTATGCCCAGAAGTGCTGGGCGGGCTTCCGGTCCCCCGGCCTCCGGCCCGCATCGTGGGGGCCACTCCCGGCCGCGAAGGGCTGCAAGTCTTGGAAGGCGTCGCGAAAATAGTAACCCAGGACGGTAACGACATCAGCCGCCAGTTCATCCAGGGCGCGCGCCGCGTCTTGTCGGTGGCCAAGTCGGCGGGCGTCACCCGGGCCCTGCTCAAGGACCGTTCGCCCTCCTGCGCCTGGGACCCCTTGGCGGAGAATCCCCAAGGCGGCCCGCGGCAGGGAGTCCTGGCGGCGCTCTTGCTTTCTGAAGGCATCGAGGTGGTTGAAGTGCGGGCCGAGGCGGCGGGCCTTTCCAAACCGTCCGAGAACGCCCAGGCCCGCGCCTGAACGGAGCCCCCATGCCTTTCACCCGCCAGACCACCCGCCAAATCAAATTGGGCAAGGTGCCCGTGGGCGGCGGCGCGCCGGTGGCGGTGCAATCCATGACCAGCACCGACACCCGCGACCCCGCGGCCACCCTGGCCCAAATCCAGCGCCTGGCCCAGGCGGGCTGCGAGGTGGCGCGTTGCGCCGTGCCGGACATGGCGGCGGCCCAAGCCTTCGCGCCCATCTGCCGGCAAAGCCCCCTGCCGGTGGTGGCGGACATCCATTTCGACGCCGCCTTGGCCGTGGCCGCGGTGGAAAACGGCGCGGCCGGCCTGCGCATCAACCCCGGCAACATCGGCGGCGAAGCCGCGGTGCAGCGGGTGGTGGAGGCGGCCAAGGCCCACCGCGTGCCCATCAGGGTGGGCGCCAACTCGGGCAGCCTGCCCAAGGACCTCCTGGCCAAGCACGGCGGGCCCTGCCCGGCCGCCCTGGTGGAAGCGGCCTTGCGCCATGTGCGGCTTTTGGAAAGGCGCGGCTTTTACGACATCAAGGTCAGCCTGAAATCATCCTCGGTGCTGGACACCATCGCGGCCTACCGGCTCTTTGCCCAGGACCACGACCTGCCCACCCATCTGGGGGTGACCGAGGCGGGCGGCCTGCTGGCCGGCACGGTAAAAAGCGCCCTGGGCATCGGCGCGCTGCTCTTGGACGGCATCGGCGACACCTTCCGGGTCAGCCTCACCGCCGATCCCGTGCGGGAGGTGGAGGTGGCCTGGCATTTGCTGCGCGCCTGCGGCCTCAGGAAGCGCGGCGTGGAGATCATCTCCTGCCCCACCTGCGGCCGCACCGAGATAGACTTGATCGGCCTGGTGGAGGCGGCGGAAAAAGAGCTGGCCTTTATCCAGGCCCCGCTCACCGTGGCCATCATGGGCTGCGTGGTCAACGGTCCGGGCGAGGCCTCCCACGCCGACGTGGGCGTGGCCGGCGGCCGGGGCCAGGGGGTGCTTTTCGCCAAGGGCCGGGTGATCAGGAAAGTACCGGAAGCGGACCTGCTCAGCGCCTTCATGGCGGAGGTGCGGCGGGCGGCGGAGCGATTCCCCGGCTAGCGCCGCGCCGCTTCAAACCTCCGCCCTTCCCGCCCCGGCTGATTGGCTCAAGCCGGCGGCTGTGATTTGCCCAGCAACTTTTCCGCGCAGTTGGTTCTTATCTTCCAGCCGGCTATTTTCAGTTCGGCGGCCGCGCGCGGGCTCAAATCACCCGTTACCCACAACTCGCCCGCCTTGCCCCCGGTCTGGCGCTTGATCTCGTCCACGGCCCGCGCCAAGCGGCTGGACCACAGCACATGGTCCGCGGGCAGCGTCACCACGGGCGCGCCCTGGCCATCCACGGCGTAGAGCAGCCGGCCGATGGGCTTGAGTTCGGCCAGGGGGCGCACCTGCCGGTAAAAGCCGGCGTACATGGCGGCCATGGTGGAGAGCAAAAAGCTCATTTCGCGTCGCTGGGCCTGCAAGGCCGCCTTTATCATCAGCCGCCGGTTCTTGAGCTTGGGCATGGCCTCCAAGGCGGCCACCACGATGGTCTGTTCGCGGAGCGAATAAACCTGGTTTTCCACGAACACTTCGCTTAAATCCGCCGGCATGGCCATGGCGTTGAGCTTCTGGCGGTTCATCATGCGCAGCTCGCTGGGCGGGGTGGTGCGTATGACGTCGTTGAGGAGCCTGGCCCCGCCCGCGGTGCTCACTACCAAGCCGGCTCCCGCCGGAACCACGGCGGAGGCCGCGCCCACGGTTATGCCGCCGGCGTAGTCCGCCCAGGCCAGCCTGTCCAGCTGCTCCTGCAAAACCCGATTGGCCGAATAAACGTCCACCCCGAACTTGGCGGCTGTCTCCCGTTTGGCCTTGGAGAATCCGATGAACTGCTTGGCGCGGCTGTCCTCGCTCTGGCCGGGCCCGCTGCCGGAAAGGCTCTCGTTGACCCTGTCGAAGAGCCGCCCCAGGCCGGTGGCCGCCCCTTCCATGGTGCCGCCGGGATCGGTGAACAGGTTCTTTATACCCTTGCCGGCGCGCTTGGCGCTTTCGCCCAGGGACTTGCCGAAGGTATCGCCCTGCTCCACCTTGGCCATGGCGGCGATGGCCTTGATCTCCCCCGCCAGCTTTTGCAGGGCCAGGCCGCCCATGGCGGTGAAATGGCCGTAATCGGATTCGACCCGGTAAAAATTGAGCCAGCCGTCATTGGCGACCTTGGCTTCCACCCTGAAGCCGGGCCCGGAACGTAAAGCCGGCGCTAAAACCTGGGCCGCCTCCAATACGGAGTTTTCCTCGTGGGGCGCGGCCGCCTGGCCCGGCCTCCAGAGCGTCAGCAGCCCCACAGCCGCCATCGCCAGGGCCATGCCCTTGGCCCAGCCCGTTGACCTGTTCATTCGCGCCCCGCCCGTTTAGATCCCGGCCCATTGCAACGCCGCGGCGCAATGGGGGAGGACGGCCCCCCCCGCGCCCGGCGCTGTTCACACGGCGTGGGAAAAGCCTACTTGCACTTTTTCTTGCTCCAGGCCTCCCACTCCTCCTTGCTCAGCTTGCCGTCGTGATTCTTGTCGGCCTTGGCGAAGGCTTCCTTGCCCTTGGGGCCGAAAAACGCCACGAACTCATCAGCCACCACCTCGCCGTTCTTGTCCTTGTCCAAGACCACGTAGCGCACGGCAAACGCCTCGGGCTCCTGGTCGCCGTATTTCTTCTGCCAGGCCTCGAACTCCTCCTTGGTGAGCTTGCCGTCCTTGTCCTTGTCGGCCAGCTCCATCAATTCCTTGCCGCCCTGGGGGAACACGGCCACGAACTCGGCGATGATTATGGCCCCGTCGCTGTTCTGGTCGATCTCGGTGAAAGTCAAGGTAAAGGGGTCTTTGGCGGGTTGGTCGGCGGCCAGGCAAGGCAAGGCCATGGCCAAAATCAACAACGCGCAAAACAGAAAACGCTTCATCCTCTCTCTCCTTGTGCGGGTGATACAAGACGGCAAGCGCCGTGGTTCAAAGCAAAGCGGGGCGCCCGAACCAGCGCGCCGGGCGCGGCACGGGCCGGCACTTTCATGCTCCCCCAAGCCGCTCGCCTTTGGCAATAAAAAACCGGGCTAAAGGCGGAAAACAGCGCCGGCCGCCAAGAATTATTCCTTTGTGCACGGGGGGGAGGACGCCGTATAAAAGGTGTGGTAGTTTTCACAGGCGGGCTCTCGCCGGGCTAAAGGCCAGCCGAACGCCACACAAGAAGCTGGACGCCGGCCCGCGCCTGTGATAAGCCATAATTGCGGTTAGTTAATAATAACGGCTCATTAGCGGCGCCGGCCCGCGCCGGGGCCGCTGAAGCCCCTTGAAAGCGCGGCCGGAGCGCATTTATTGCGGAGTTTGCCTTGCATCTCCGCCAGGCAGACCAGCTCCGCGGGCGGCTGCGGGCCCCCACGGATCAACAGAGCCACACGGGAAAAGGTAGTCATGCGGTTCAGTCAAGTGCTCATCCCCACCCTAAAGGAAACCCCCGCCGAGGCGGAGGTCATCTCCCACAAGCTCATGCTCAGGGCCGGCTTGATCCGCAAGCTGTCCTCCGGCATTTACAACTGGCTGCCCCTGGGCCTAAGGGTGCTGCGCAAGGTGGAACGCATCGTGCGCCAGGAGATGGACAGGGCCGGGGCCCAGGAACTGCTCATGCCCGCCGTGCAGCCGGGCGATCTGTGGCGGGAGTCCGGCCGCTGGGAGCACTACGGGCGCGAGCTGCTGCGCTTCAAGGACCGCCACGACCATGACTACTGTCTGGCCCCCACCCACGAGGAGGTCATAACCGACCTGGTGCGGCGCGAGGTGCGCTCCTACCGGGACCTGCCCCTCAATCTCTACCAGATACAGACCAAGTTCCGCGACGAGATACGGCCCCGCTTCGGCGTCATGCGGGCGCGGGAATTCCTCATGAAGGACGCCTACTCCTTTGACGTGGACGAGGAGACCTCGGCGGAAAGCTACCGCATTATGCAGAAGGCCTACCGCGCCGCCTTCCAGCGCCTGGCCTTGAAGTTCTCGGTGGTGGAGGCTGACAGCGGCTCCATCGGCGGCTCCTTCAGCCATGAATTCATGGTGCTGGCCGAAACCGGCGAGGACGCCATCGCCAGTTGCGAATCCTGCGATTACGCGGCCAACCTGGAAAAGGCCGAGGTTCCCGCTCCCCAAGGGCAGACGCCTGGCCCGGCCCAGGAAAAAGCCCAGGTGGCCACGCCGGGGGCCCACACCGTGGAGGAGGTGGCCAGGTTCCTGAAGGTCGCGCCGGCGGCGGTGGCCAAGACCTTGATCTATCTGGCCGATGGCCAGCCGGTGGCGGCCATGGTGCGCGGTGACCGCGAGGCCAACGAGATAAAGCTCAAGAACCTGACCGGGGCCGCCGAGCTGGTCCTGGCCGCGCCCTCGGCCATCCAGGAGATAACCGGCGGGCCGGTGGGCTTTTCCGGGCCGGTGGGGCTTGCTATCCCCATCTACGCCGACCAGGAGCTTTATTATTCCGGGGCCCTGGTGGTGGGCGCCAACCAGGCCGACGCCCATCTCAGCGGGGTGCACCTGGAGCGCGACGTGCCCCAGGCAAAGCGGGCCGATCTCCGCCAGGCGGCGCCCGGCGACCCCTGCCCCCGCTGCGGCGGCGGGCTGGCTTTCGCCAGGGGCATCGAGGTGGGCCACACCTTCCGCCTGGGCACCAAATACAGCCAGGCCCTGGGCGCCGCCTATCTGGACGCGGAAGGCCAGAGCAAGCCCATCGTCATGGGCTGCTACGGCATCGGCGTCAGCCGCATCGTGGCCGCGGCCATCGAGCAGGGCAACGACGCCGACGGCATCATCTTCCCCATGCCCATCGCGCCGGTTTCGGTGGCGGTGCTGCCCCTGGACGTGGAAGGCCAGGCCATGGAGACCGCCCAGGCCATATACGAGGACCTTTGGGCCGCCGGCGTGGACGCGCTCCTGGACGACCGCGACCTGCGCCCCGGCGTCAAGTTCAAGGACTCCGACCTCCTGGGCGTACCCTTCAAGGTGGTGATCGGCAAAAAGGGCCTCAAGGAAGGCAAGGCCGAGTTCAAGCGCCGTGCCGGCGGGCAGACGGAGATGTTAGACTTGAAAGAGGCGGCGGCGCTGGTGGCTAAGATGGCCAAAGAGGCAGGCGCTCAATCCTTGTGAAAGGCCTCGCCCCCGGATTTTGCGGCTGACCGCCTGAAGGCGGTCCGCCTTTACAACGCGCCGGCCGGAGAACGGCATGAGCGCCCGGCATAAAAATCTGTTTCGCTGGCGGGATGAGCTGTAACGATTCGCCATGGTGCGCATCAACGAAATCATAGACGCGGTAAAGGAATACCATCCCGCGGCCGACGTGACCGTCATCATGAAGGCCTACGTGTATTCGGCCAAGGTGCACGCCGGCCAGATCCGCAAATCCGGCGAGCCCTACCTCAGCCACCCCCTGGCCGTGGCCTCGCTTCTCACCGACATGCATCTGGACGTGGCCAGCATCTGCGCGGGGCTTTTGCACGACGCGGTGGAAGACACCAGCGCCACCCTGGACGATATCTCCAAGCTCCTGGGCGTGGAGGTGTCGGTGTTGGTGGACGGGGTGACCAAGATCACCGAGCTGACCGCCGGCACCCCCATCGCCCGCCAGGCCGAAAGCCTGCGCAAGATGATCCTGGCCATGGCCGGCGACATCCGGGTGCTGCTCATCAAGCTGGCCGACCGCCTGCACAACATGCGCACCCTGGGCTATCTGCCGGAGCAGAAGCAGCGCCGCATCGCCCTGGAGACGCGGGAAATCTACGCGCCCATGGCCCACCGCCTGGGCATAAGGCGCTGGCAGGCCGAGCTGGAAGACTTGGCCCTGTATTATCTGGAGCCCCAGGTTTACCGCCGCATTCAAGACGGCGTGGCCACCCGCAAGGCCGACCGCGATCAATTCACCGCCGAGGTCATGGACAAGATCGTGCAGGCCATGGCCGAGCACGGCATCAAGTGCGCCGTGTCCGGGCGCTCCAAGCATTTCGCCAGCATCTACCAAAAAATGATCCGCCGCAACGTGGACATCGACGGGCTCTACGATATAACCGCCTTCCGGGTCATCGTGAAAAACCTGCGCGATTGCTACGAGGCCCTGGGCATCATCCACACCATGTGGAAGCCCATCCCCGGCCGTTTCCGGGATTACATCGGCATGCCCAAGCCCAACGGCTACCAGTCGCTGCATACCGCGGTGGTGGGCCCCATGGGCCAGCGCATGGAGGTGCAGATACGCACCGAGGAGATGCACCGGGTGGCCGAGGTGGGCATCGCCGCCCATTGGCGCTACAAGGAAGACGGCGCTTCCGACGTTTCCGAGCAGCAGCGCTTCGCCTGGCTCAGAAGGCTGATGGATTGGCAGCGGGAGATGGACGACCCCTCCGAGTTCCTGCAATCCCTGCGCATGGATCTTTACCCGGAGGAGATATTCGTCTTCACCCCCGGCGGCGACGTCAAGGAACTGCCCCGGGGCGCCACGCCGGTGGATTTCGCCTACGCCATTCACACCGAGGTGGGGAACCAATGCGTGGGCTCCAAGGTGAACGGCCGCATGGTGCCCCTGCGCCACGAGCTTTCCACCGGCGATCAGGTGGAGATCATCACCCAGTCCAACCACAATCCCTCCAAGGATTGGCTCAAGTTCGTGGTCTCCAGCCGGGCCCGCTCCAAGATACGGGCCTATATCCGCGAATCGGAGCGCAGCCGGGCGGTGAGCCTGGGTCGGGACCTGTTGGAAAGGGAGTTCCGCAAGCGCAGCTCCACCTTGAACGCGGTGATGAAGGACGGCAAGCTGGACAAGGTGGTGCAGGATTTCTCCTTCAAGGACTCCGATCACCTGCTGGCCGCGGTGGCCTACGGCAAGGTCAGCCCCAAGCTGGTGGTGAACCGGGTGTTCCCGCCGGCCAAGGAAGAGGAGCAGAAGGACAAGCCCGGCTTTTTCGAGCGGGCCCTGCGCCGGCGCAAGCGGCCCAAAGACGGCGTCAAGGTGCGCGGGGTGGAGGACATCCTGGTGCGCTTCGCCAAGTGCTGCAACCCCCTGCCGGGCGATCCCATCGCCGGCTACATCACCAGGGGCCGGGGGGTGACCGTGCACGACGCCCGCTGCCCCCACCTGGAGAAAGTGGACCCTGAACGGCGGGTGGATCTGGAGTGGGACGTGCCCGGCGACCAGGTGCGGCCGGCCCGCATCCAGGTGGTCAACAGCGACCGCTCCGGCGCGCTGGCCGATCTGGCGGGCGTATTGAAGAAGAACGACATAAACATCCTGGAGGCGGACGTGCGCACCACCGAGGAGCAGCACGGCATCGCCAATTTCCTCATCGAGGTAAAAGACGCTAAGCAGATGCAGGATCTGTTAAAGGAGCTGCACAAGATAAAAGGGGTGATCTCGGTGAAGCGCTTGGGCCTGGAATAGCATTCCCGCCAGCCCCCAAGGAGGCCGCGGCAAGGCATGGCTTCAGCGCGGTTTCAATAATGGATCAGGTTTCGCAATCGCCTTGGTCAGCGCCGGGAAAGCCGCGCCAGCCCGTTAACCAGGGCCAGGCGGAACCCGTGAAAACCTTTCCCTCTTATTCTTCGCCGTCCATCTGCTTCAAGCGGTAACTCAATGACCTGCGGGAGAGTTTCAGATAGGCCGCCGTTTGGGTGATGTTACCGCCGTGCCGCGCCAGGGCCTGTTTAATTATCTTGTCGTTCAATACCTTCAAATCCAACCCCCCGCTGGGCAGCGCCAGCCGGCTGTTGAAGGTGTCTACCGGCGCCTCGGGCTGCGAAATCTTTCCCCCCTTATTCATTTCCAGGAAGTTCAAACGCTCGGGCTTAAGCTCCTTTTCGTCCCACATCACCACCACTCTTTCCATGGCGTTGCGCAATTGCCTGACATTGCCCGGCCAGGGATAGTTGAGGAGGATATTGGCGGCCTCCGGGGAAATGCTGGTGAACTTTTTATTTTTTTGTTTGGCTATGTTGCGGAGGAACATCTCGGCCAGGGGCATGATGTCTTCCGCCCTGTCCCTTAGGGGTGGGATGTATATCCTGATGGCTTCCAAGCGGTAGAAAAGGTCCTTGCGAAACGATCCCTTTTCAACGCATTCGGCCAGATTGGCGTTGGTGGCGCAGATGAGGCGCAAATCGGCTTTTCTTTTACCCAGCCCGCCCACCGGATAATAATCCCTTTCCTGTATCACCCTGAGCAGCTTGGCCTGGATGCTGGTGGGTATTTCCGATATCTCATCCAAGAACAAGGTGCCGCCGTCGGCCAGGGCGATTTTCCCCTTTTGCCCGCCCGCCCTGCCGCCGGTGAAGGCGCCGCCTTCATAGCCGAACAGCTCGCTTTCGAATATGGTGGGGGTTATGGCCGCGCAGTTGATATCCACGAAGGGAATGTCATTGCCCGTCTCGCCGTAATGTATATAGCGGGCTATGACCTCCTTGCCGACTCCGGTTTCCCCCTCGATCAAGACCGGTATGGTTCTGTCCTGATGGATGACCTGCGCCAGCTTTTGCACTTCCAACATGGTCTTGGAATGAAACAATATCCGGTCGCAACCAGCGCCGAGCTTGCAGGCCGCGTAGCGGCTGGCGTCGCCTTCCCCCGCCAGACCCGCGCCTTGCCTGAGCTGCGCCTTTTTTTCATCGAAGCGGTCGGTGGGATGCAGAATCATCATGAGTTGATAGGGGTTTACGTCCTGGGCCCGCAGGGGATAACTTTTGCTCAGCCAGTAATGGCCGTCCGGCAGCTTGACCACTTCCTCATGCCCCGGCTCGCCGGGGAGTTTGAGCGGAGCGAATTTCAGGCTGCCTTCTCCTGGATATTCGAGCACTTGCCTTAAGTGAGAGCCGAGCACCCCGTCCAGGTTGAGGTTGGTCGCCTCCAGAAAGGCGCGGTTGGCCCAGGTGATGCGCCCGTCGGGATCATGGTAAATCACCGGCTCGCTGATGGCGTGGAGCAGCAGGTTTTTTTCCAGATCGACCCGGTTCAGGATGTCGTCCAGGTTGTGATGGTTGGTGATGTCCAGGCCCAGACAGAGAATCCCGTAGGTGTCGCCGTTTTCGCGGCAGAGATGAACCGCGTTCCAGTTTATATAGCGCACCCCCCGATCCCTGGTGATAACTTCGTTGGACCCGCTGTAACTGGTCGATTTTTTAGCAAGGATGGCCGTGACCGTGCTGTGCACGAAGAGTCTCAATCTGGGCGGAATGAACTGTTTGACGTAATCTTTGTTCAAGATATCGTTTTTGCTCCAACCCACCAATTCATAAAAATTCTTATTGGCGAAACGCAAAACCAAATCGGTGTCCAGCAAGATAATCAGGAGATGAAGGTTCTTCGACATCATTTCAAATGATGCGTAATCAAGCGAACTGAAAAGCTCCTTGATTATTTCTTTGTCATCGTCTTTGTCCAGACAGACGGGCAAATTGCTCTTGGACATTATCGTCTCCCAGTTGCTAGCCGGATCGCCAATCCGGCCACCCAAGCGGACTGCGAAAAAAACTTATAAGCGCTGGCGATTCATGGCATATTAGCATTTTTTCACACTGTGATTAAATATTATTCCAGCCTTGCCGCCAAAGGCTGAGCGAGCGCGCCCAGCGGGGCGTTTCACCGCTTTTGGCACAGGCGGCCCGCTGATTGGCAGATTGTGAAATCCCAATGCGCCCCGCCAGCCGCAACCCAAGAGGCCCTGGCCAGGGCTTCAAGCGTATTGATCTATCTAAACTATAGGTTATGAGAATCGTTGCCGCCTTGGCTGTATGCTCTACCGCCTTTTACTCGCCGGCGGTTTTTCTATGCGCCGCATTTAAGTCCCAGACGCAGGCTGCAACGCAGGCATCGGCCGGCCTGGCGCAGGGCCTCCGCCTCCTGGGGATGCAGCCCCTCGGGCTCCGCCGGTAAGCTTTCGCCAAGGCAATATGGAATTTCCATCCGAGCCTGCTTTTCCATCGCCGGCCTGGCCCCGCCAAGGTAAGCCTCCACCTCCCTTGCCGCCTTTAAACCAGAGGCTATGGCGCTGGCCAGGTTGCTGGGCCCGGATACCACGTCTCCCGCGGCGAATACTCCCGCCAGCCGGGTCTGTGACTCTCCTTGGCTAATCTTGATCCGGTTGGCCCTGTCGGTTTCCAGGCCGAGACAGTCTTCCGGCCGCGGACGCTGCCCCACCGCGGTCACGATGCTGTCGAAGGCCATGCCGTAGTCCGAGCCTTTTACTAAAAACACCCGCGCCCGGCCGCTGCGGTCCTTGCCGGACAGGCGGGTTTTCACCAGGTTGAGTTGCAGCCCTTGCCCTGCCGGCGCGATTGATACCGGGGCGGCCTGCCAATGAAAAGCCACGCCCTCGGCTTGGGCCTGGCCAAGTTCTTCGCGGCTGGCCGGCATCTCCTCTTCCGAACGGCGGTACACCAGCGTCACCTCTTTGCTTCCGCAGCGCAGGGCGGTGCGGGCCGCATCCAGGGCCACGTTGCCTCCCCCGATCACCGCCACTTTCGCGCCCAACCGGGGCGGGGGCCCATGCTTTACCCGCCGCAACATATCCAGGGCTCCCATGACGCCGGGGCTGTCCTCGCCCGCTATCCCCAAGCCCAGCTCTTGCTGGGTACCCGTGGCCAACAGGATGGCGTCGAAGCCCGCCCGGCCAAGTGCCTCCAGCGACTCGACCCGCTGGCCGGTGCGAATCTCCACTCCCAAATCCCTGACCTTGGCCGCCGCCTGGGCCACCGCCTCCCTGGGCAGCCTGAAATCCGGGATGCAGGACCAGAGCATGCCTCCCGCCTCCTCTGCCTGCTCGAAGATGGTGACCGCGTGCCCGCCCTGGGCGCGCAACCAATGGGCCGCGGCCAAGCCGGCCGGACCGGCCCCCACCACGGCCACTTTCTTGCCCGACTCCGCCGCGGTGAGCGGTGGCCGGCTGGCGGCGTTTTCGCTCACGAACCGCTTCAATGCCTTGATGGGCACCTCCCGGTCCAGGCGTCCCCGGCGGCAGGCGGGCTGGCAGGGATGGTGACAGATCAGGCCGCATAACAAGGGAAAGGGAAGCTTCTCCTCAATCACGGCCAGGGACTCTTCATAGCGCTTCTGGGCGATGAGATACACGAACAGGGGTATGTCCAAATCCAGGGGACAGGCGGCCTGGCAGGGGACCAGCATCTCCCGGCGCGTTGCCTGGTCGGGGGGAGATTCCAGCCTGACCCCTTTTTCCGTGAGCGCGCCGGTGGGACAGACCTCCACGCAGAGCAAGCAATGGCGGCAGCCGGACTGCTCATAGGTGGGTGCCTTGGTTCCCACCTGCAGCCGCCCCTCGCCCATCACGCAGCCCAGGGCCCCCACGCCGGCCATTGACTGGCACACGCGCACGCAGCGGCCGCAACCGATGCACAAGCCGGGATCAAAGCTGATCAGGGGATCGTCGGTGGGCGGGGTTTCTTCTGGCGGCTCCCGCTCGATGCCGAGGTTCCGCATGTCCACCAGGTCGCACACCGCCAAGAGCTCGCAGCCGAAATAGCCGGGACAGGCCACGCAGCGGTCCGGCACGTTGGCGCTGCGCACGCAAACGCTGAAGGGCGGGCAGCGGGGATCGCGGTCGCAGGTCAGACAGATGCTGGGGTGGCGTCGCAGGATGCGGGTCAGGGCTTGCCGCCGCCTTTCCTGAATCAGGGGGCTTTGGGTGCGCACCTCCATGCCGCCGGCGACCAGGGTGGCGCAGGCGCGCACGGCTTCCGGGCTCCCCGCCACCTCCACCAGGCAGAGCCCGCAATCCATATCCGCCGCCCCTCCCTGATGGCGGCGGGCCACGCCGTTCTGGTAGATCACTTCCTCGGGCGACGGTTTGCCCGGCGGCAAGGCCGGATGCGAGCAAAGGGCGGGAATGACGAGGCCCTGCTCGCGCGCCGCCTCCAGAATGGTTGAACCTTCCTCCACCTCCAACCGGCGTCCGTCCACGGTTATGACCAGCCGCGCCAAGCCTGACCTCCCAACTGATGTTGGCGGGCCCGCCCCCTGGGATCGCTCCCAGGGGGCGGGCCCTTTATGTTGAATCACTGCTGCATGCTGAACCCTAATACCGGATGTCTCTGCTCCACCATGCTCACCGCGTTTTCCGGGCAGATGGCCTGGCAAAGCCCGCAGCCCACGCAGAGCCGGGAATCGATCACGATGCGGGAGGGGTTTTCCATGAGCTTGCGCGCGGTGCAGATGCCCGTGGCGCAGCGGCCGCAGCGGGTGCACAGGCGGTCGTCCACCGTGGCCAGGAAATCCTCGCAGCGCCAATCAAGCTGCTCCACCGGCTTGATGTACTGCACGCCCAGGCCGATGAACTCCTCCACCGACTTGTAGCCCTGGCTCGCCATGTAGCTGTCCAGGAAATCCAGGCACTCCTTGATGAGGCCGGTGCCCTTCCACAGCAGCCCGGAGGAGAGCTGACAGATGCGGGCGCCCAGCATCATGGCCTCCACCACATGCTCCGGCTCCACCAGGCCGCCGATGCCGGTGAGCTCGATGCCGGGCACGAAAGCGGAGATGGTGCCCAGGTTGCGGTAGAGCAGGAAGCGATCCCAGGGCCCCAGGGCGGCGCAGATGGGGTTGTCCTTGAGGCCGGGCCACTTGCCCTGCCCGCCTTTGTAAATGTCAGGCGGCGCCACCGAGATGGGAGCGTTGATGCCGGAGACAAAGGCCGCGCCCGCGTCCCGCACCCCCTGGGCCAGGGCCACCAGGCGGGGGAAGCCGGTCTCCGGGGTGAACTTGACGCCCACCGGTATGTCCACCGCCTTTACCACCGCCTCCACCACCGGAATGAGCAAATTGGGCGAATCGCCCAAAAGCGCGCCCGCGGCCTCGCACAATTCGCCCCGGCAGTAATTGGTCACCGCCGAGGCCTCGGCCGCGGGAATGGGACAGGATACGTTCATCTCGATGATGTCCGCGCCAGAGTCCTGGGCCAGCCGGCAGTGTTCGGCCCAAGCCTCGGCGTCCGCGCCGGGGCCTATCATGTTGGCGATCACCGCCACGTCGTCGGGCAGGTTTTCCCGCAGGGTTTCGATAAGGGTGAGGCCCGGATTGAGCCGGCACATTATGCGCCTGGCCTCGGTGGCCACCAATAGGCCCTCCATGGCAAAGGGAGAGCGCGAATGGATGTTCATGAACTTCCAGGCGGGCGGAGCGTCCGCGGGATGTTCATCTTCGTTGTTAATGAATGGCGTGTAAACGAAACCCGCGCCCTGGTCCACGTACTTGCGCAGGTGTTCCGCCTCGGCCAGGGGGTCCACCAGGCCTCCGTTGAATACGGCGTGGGAGGCAATGCCCAGGGGGCTTCTCAGTTTTTTCCCGGCGAATTTGACGCTCAGATCCGACATATCCCATCTCCTTTGAACTATGGCCTGCCCGGATTCGTCCGGCTCGCCTGGTTGTCTCCTGGCCGGACGGCAGCGGCGCGGCGCGGGTTTCTTGCCTGTCGCAGCCTTCACCCCCGCCGGGAGCCGGGCCGCAAGCGCTAGCCGCGCCGCCGCCCGGCTCCCGGCCTGGGATCAAATTCCCATGCCCTTGGCGATGATGACCCTCATGATGTCGCTGGTGCCGCCCGCCACCAGGGGGAAGAAAGAATCGCGCAGGTAACGCTGCGCCGGGTATTCCTCCATGAGGCCGTAGCCACCGTAAACCGAAACGCACATGCGGCACACGTAGTTGGCCGCCTCGGAGGACACCAGTTTGGCCATGGCGGCCTCGCTGGTTATGTCCAGGCCCTGATCGGCCTTGGCCGCCACGTGGTAGGTGTACAAACGCGCCGTTTCCAAGCGGGCCAGCATGTCCACCAGCCGGAAACGCACCGCCTGGAACTGACAGATGGGGCGGCCGAACTGCTCCCGTTCCTGGGAGTAGCGCAGGGCCGCCTGATAGGCGGCGCGGGCCACCCCCAAGGACAGGGCGGCGGTGATCATGCGGTCGTCATTGAGGGACTTTTGCAGATTGATCAGCCCCATGTTCTCCTCGCCCAAAAGACACTCCGCGGGCACGCGCACGTCTTCCAGCACCAGCTCCGCCGCGTCCGAGCAGTGGGTGGAGAATTTATTCAGACGCCTGCCCACGGAAAAGCCCGGCGTGGCGGTGTCCACCAGGAACAGGGAAATGCCCTTGAAGCCTTTCTCCTGGGAGGTGCGCGCCGCGATGGTGACGAAGTCGGCCATGGTGCCGTTGGAGATGAATATCTTGGTGCCGTTCAGAACGTATTCGTCGCCCTTGCGCACCGCCTTGGTGCGCAGGGAGGCCGCGTCCGATCCCGCGTTGGGCTCGGTCAGGCCGAAGGCCGCTATCTTCTTGCCTTGCAGGGCCGGCGCCAGGTAACGCCGCTTCAGCTCCTTGTTGCCCCATTTGTAGAGCCCGAAGGTCGCGGTGGAGGTGTGCATGGCCAGCACCGCCCCCACCCCCATGGAGCCCCGCGCCAGTTCCTCGCAAAAGATGGCGTGATAAATGTGGGGCTGGTCCAGCCCAGCGCCGCCGTCCTCTTCCGGGTACTTGATGCCCAGGTAGCCCAATTCACCCAGCTCCTCCATCAGGTCCAAGGGAAAGAGGCAGCTTTCGTCCAGTTCCTCGGCCCGGGGCGCCACCCGTTCATCCACGAATCTGGCTATCTGGTTGCGAAATTCTTTTTGCTCTTCGCTGAATTCGAAATCCATTGCAACACTCTCCGATCTCGGCCTCGTTGTTGGCGGCGGGKCGGCCCCGCCGCCCCGCGCCTCATACCGCGCCCCATGATTTATCGCCCTTGGCGGCGTCCTGGCGGTAGCGGTCGCGCAGCACCCGCCGCAGAATCTTGTAACCGCCGCCCGAGGTTGGCATCTGCGAGGCCTCGATGAAATCGACGCTCTTGGGTTTTTTATAGGAGGCCATGCGCTCTTTGCAGAACTCGATGATCTCCTCCTCGGTGGCCTGGCAGCCGTCCTTGAGGGCGATCACCGCCTTCACCGCCTCGCCCCATTTCTCGTCCGGCACCCCGATGACGCAAACCAGATGCACGGCCGGATGGGAGGCGACAACGTCCTCCACCTCCCGCGGATACACGTTGAGCCCGCCGGTAACCACCATGTCCTTCTTGCGGTCGATGACGTAGTAGAAGCCCTGCTCGTCGATGCGCACCACGTCGCCGGAATGCCACCAGCCGTCGCGGAAATCGTCGGCCTCGGGCTTGTTCCAATAGCCCGCGGCCACCGCCTCCCCGCTGATGGCCAGCTCGCCTTCGCCGCCCGGCCCCACCCCATTGCCCAACACGTCCACCACCTTGGTGCGGTAGCCCAGGCAGGCCCGCCCTATGGAAGTGAGCCGCTCGGCCCCCTCCCCCTCCAGGGCCACCTCCTGGGGGCGCAGCACCGTGCCCAAGAGGGCGGTCTCGGTGGTGCCGTATAGCTGGATGAACTTCTCGCCCAAGTGCTTGGCCCCCTCGGCCAAGAGGCTGGCCGAAATGGGCGCCGCCGAAGTGAACCAATGCTCCAGGCTGCTGAAATCGGTTTCGGCGGCCTTGGGGTGATGGATCACGTTGGCCAACAAGGTGGGGCTGAACTGGGTGAAGGTGATGCGTTCCTGGGAAATCAGGGTCAATATGCGCTCCGCCGCCGGCGGGCAGATAATCAGGGAACACCCCCTTATCACCGAGGCCAGGGTGAGCCCGGTGCCGCCCGAGGTGTGCATGGGAAGCAGGAGCAGCCAGCGGGTGTAGGGGTGTATGCCCAGTTCGGCGGCCCACATGCAGGCGCTGAAGGTCCAGTTGCGATGGGTGAGCGGCACGCCCTTGGGGCGGCCGGTGGTGCCGCTGGTGTAGATCAGGGTGGCGATGTCGCTTTCCGTTACCGCCATCTCGGGGTCGTCCTCGGAGCCGTCCCGCAGGAGGTCCTCGAAGCGGTGGCATCCTTGCAGGCTCTGGCCGATGGTGATGAAGGATTCCACCTGGGGAAGCTCCTTGCGCAAGGAAGCCAGCTTCTCCTGGTAAATATCCGCGTCGGCGATGAAGGCCTTGGCTCCGCTGTCGTTCACCTGGTAGACGATCTCGGGACCCATGTAGGTCCTGTCCAGGGGGGCGATGGCCATGCCCGCCCGGGTCAAGGCCAAGAGCGACAGGGCGTGGCCCAGGCCGGTGCCCGTCTGCACCATCACCCGGTCTCCCCTGCGCAGGCCCAAGGCCAGCAAGCTGTTGGCCAGCCGGTTGACCGCCAGGTCCAGTTGGCCAAAGGTGTAGGAGTTGGCGCCCTGGAAGTACTTGCCATACTCGTCCCTGATGGCGAGCTTATTGGGATAATTAACGGCGCATCTTTTCAGCGCCTGGCCGATTAGCATAAGGCTTTCTCCTTGATGTGCCTTACGGCTGTTCCGCGCCTTGAGCCGGACCCGCGGTTCACTTTTTCCGCGGCTTGGCGCGCAGTTTCTTGGTGGCGGCGGCGTCCAGAATTCCCCGCTGGTCCACCACCACTCCATAGTGCTTGCGGGCGCTCTCCACCGAGACCAGGCCGTCGCGCACGTCCGCCGCCACCAGGGCGTCTTCCCGCTCCAGGGGATCGCCCACGCCGCAGCCGCCCTGCACGAAATCCACCACCCGGTCTCCGTTGTGCAGGGAGAAGGCCTTCTGGGTTTTCACCGCGTCGTTGTCTAAAAAACGGCCGTCGGCCATGTAGAGTTCCTTGCGGTTGGGCGGCGGCAGCATGCCTTGGGCGATGGCCGGAGCGGGATCATAGTCATAAGGATCAGCGGCGTAGTGCACGTGGATGGGCTGCGGATCGGCGGCGGCCACCCACTCGTTGTGCACCCCCATGCCTCCCCGCCACTTGCCGGGGCCGGCCGAATCCTGGGCCCATTCCCAGCGTTTCCACAACATGGGATAGAGCGCCTCGCAGATTTCAAGCTCCGGGTAGTAGAGCGTGCCGCTGCAGATCACCGGGCCGTTGGAGGACCAGCCGTCCACCCCCCAGATGGCCCCGGCGCCGGAGGCGCAGGCCAGGAAATCCGGGGAGCCGTATCCCTCGTTGCGGCGCGGGTCCAGCCCGCTGAACACCCAGAAGGGAATGGAGCCCCAACCCGCGGGAACGCCCTGGGGCATGACCTGCGACAAGGCGGACCACACCGCCTCGATGATCTGCTTGGCCA
Organism: Desulfocarbo indianensis; assembly: GCA_001184205.1. Classification (GTDB taxonomy): domain Bacteria; phylum Desulfobacterota; class Desulfarculia; order Desulfarculales; family Desulfarculaceae; genus Desulfocarbo; species Desulfocarbo indianensis. Next base: position 283,087 of record LBMP01000006.1, on the reverse strand, counting down.
CGAAGTTGGTGCAGTTGCCGTGGGTGGCGGGGAAGGTGGCGTGGGTTATGGTGCCGGGCTTGGTGCGTATCTCCACCGGCCGGTAGCAGCCGCCGCAGCGCACCTGGATGCTCTTGCCCACCGATTGCAGGATGGCCTGATACACCGCGCTGTAGGTGTTGGCGATGGGGCTGTTGATGTATTCCGGGCTCATGGGCCCGCTCTGGGAGAAATCCACCACCAGGGAATCCCCGGCCACGGTGAGATCGCACACGATGGGGGGGCCGTCCTCGCTGCCCCGCACCTCGCTGTGATAGGTGCCGTCGGCGATGGCGGCGATCTCGTCGCGCATCAGGGATTCGCCGTAGTTGAGCAGATCATCGAGAAAGGTCTTGAAGACCTTGATGCCGTAGGAATCGATAAGGCTGTTGATGCGCTTGGTGGCCACCCGGGCCGCGCCGATCATGGAGAGCATGTCGCTGTACTGGGTGTCCGGTATGCGCACGTTGGTCATGATGAGGTCGATCACGCTGCGCCGCTCGCGTCCGTTACGCACGATGCGCAGGGGCGGAATCCTTAAGCCCTCGGCGTACACGTCGATGGCCTGGGGGTTGTAACCGCCGGGCGCGCCGCCGCCGGTGTCCTGCTGGTGGGCCTTGTTGGCGATCCAGAGGATGTGCTCGCCTTGGTGGAACACGGGCAGCACGATGCACCAGTCCGCCATCTGGTTGCCGCCGTCCAGCACGTAGGGATCGTTCACCAGAAAGACGTCGCCCTCGTTGACGTCGTCGCCGAAGTACTTCATCACGGCCTTCACCGCGAAAGGCGTGGCCCCCACCAAAACCGGTATGTACTCGGCCAGGGCCACCAGCTCGGCGTCCTTGGTGAGCAGCGCGGTGCAGAAATCATGGGCCGAAAAGTAAATGGGAGCCCGCGCCGTGCGCTCCATGTTCACGCCCATCTCGCGGGCGATGGTGAATATGGCCGAGGTGAGCACGGCGAACTCCGCCGCGTGAGTCTTGATTTGATAACCCGCCGCCATTTTCCTACCTCCCGTGCTAAGCCGTGAACTCGATCAAAAAGCTGTCGTAGGGCGTGACCTCGATATTGGCGCCCGGCGGCACCACGATGGTGGTGGTCTTGAGCTCCACGATGGCCGGCCCCAAGACCACGTTGCCCACCTCCATGCTTTCCCCGTCGTAGATCGGCGTGGCGCCGAAGCCTTCCAACTCCTCGAAATACACCGGCCGCTCGCCCTTCTGGTGCTGCTGGCCGTTGCGGCTCACGAAGGGCTGCTCCTTGACCACCGGGGTGGGCACCTTGCCGCAGGCCGCCAGCCGCAAATTGAGCATCTCGGTGTCCACATTGTCGCGGTAGGAATAGAGCGACTCGTGCAGTTGGTGGAACTCCTCCACCATCTGCTCGATCACGCTCTGGTCGATGATCTCCTCTTCCACCGGCCCCCGGCTGGGCACCGGCATTTCCAGCTCGTGGTATTGGCCCTTGTAGCGCATATCCACCGAGCGCAGGTAATAGCGGTCCTTGATGGACACTCCCTCCTTCTCCAGGTAGGCGTCGCCTTTCCGCTTCATGTGCTCGAAGCCCTGGTTGAGGGCCTCGGGGGTCACGTCGGCGGTGCGCAGGGTGAGCGATTCCACGAAATCGTGGCGCACGTCGGCGATCACCCCGCCCAGGGCGCAGAAGACCGAGGAGGTCTTGGGCACCAGGAGCCTTTTGATCCCCAGGGTCTTGGCCAGGCTGGCGGCGTGCAGCGCCCCGGCCCCGCCCGCCACCACCAGGGTGTATTTGCGGGGGTCTTCGCCGCGCTGAATGGAGACCAGGGAGATGCCGTCGACCATCTGGTGGTCGATGACCTTGCGCATGGACCAGGCGGCCTCGGTGACGTCCAGGCCCAGGGGATCGGCTATCTTTTCCTTGATGGCGTTGTAGGACGGCTCCACCTGCAGCGCCATCTCGCCGCCCAGGTAGAATTCCGGGTTGAGATAGCCCAGCACCAGGTCGGCGTCGGTGCTGGTCGGCTCCACGCCGCCTTTGCCGTAGCACACCGGGCCGGGCAGCGCGCCCGCGCTCAAGGGCCCCATGTGCAGGATGTTCATCTTGTCCAGCCAGGCGATGCTGCCGCCGCCGGTGCCGATGGTGCGCACGTCCACCAGGGGCAGCTTCATGTGATACACGCCGCCCACCGCGCTCTCCAGGGCGGTGACCGGCTTGCCGTCCTTGATCAAACAGACGTCGAAGCTGGTGCCGCCCATGTCCACGGTTATCACGTCGCGCAGATCCAGGGCCTTGCCCACGTAGGCCGCCGCCGCCGGGGCGCAGGCCGGCCCGGAGAGCACGGTGCGCACCGCCTGCTCCATGGCCACCTCCGGAAAAATCACGCCCGCGTTGGATTGGGTTATGAGGAGCTGGCCCTGGAATCCCGCCGTTTGCAGCGACTGGGAAAGATGGGCCAGGTAGCTGGAGAGCTTGGGCCCCACGTAGGCGTTGATCACCGTGGTGCTCATGCGCCAGTATTCCCGTATCTCAGGCTGAATCTGGTAGGAGCCGCACACGTAGACGCCGGGCAGTTCCCGGCGGCAGATTTCCACCGCCCGCCTTTCGTGCTCGTGGTTCTTGAAAGACCACAAAAAGGCCACGGCCACCGCTTCCACCTTTTCGCGCTTGAAGAGCTCGCAGGCCGCCTTCACGTCCTCGTCCTCGATGGGCGCCACCACCTCGCCGCGGTAGTCGATGCGCTCGCGGATGGGAACCCGCAGGTAGCGCGGGCAAAGGGTGTCGGGCTGGGCCACGGTGAAGTCGTAGGGCGTCTCCCTGATGCCGAAGCGTATGCCCAGGATGTCCCGGAAGCCGGCGGTGCAGAGTAGCCCCACCTTGGCCCCGGTCCAGGTCAGCACCGTGTTGGTGCTCACGGTGGTGCCGTGGGTAATGCGGAAGGTGCGCCGCATCAGCTCGTCCAGATTCAAATCGAGCATATGGCCGACCTTGCTCAGGCCGTCCATGATGCCTATGGAAGAGTCCTCCGGGGTTGACGGCGTCTTGGTCACCAGGACCTCACCGTGCTCGTCCAAACAAACCACGTCGGTGAAGGTCCCTCCCACATCCACGCCGATGACATAGTTCATCCGCATTCCTCCTTTTAGCGATGGCTCGCGCAGCTTCCACCGAACTTCTGATTGATCCCAAGACGTCCGCGCGCAACGGCCTCGGGTCGCCGCCGGCGTCACCTACCTGGGGGACTCCGCGCAAAAACAAGCTGCCTGTCTCGTTGAAGGGCGGGTCCGGTGTGACGATGGGGGGAATAGCAATTAGCGAGCCAAGGAAAATTTTTTTTGTGAGAGGATGCACATGCGGATTACTACCAATAATAATCCACTCATGAGGCAGGAGGGTTGCAACAGGCGTATTTTTCGGGCGAAAGCCCTTGGCCATATTTGTTGGACGCTATGGAGCGAGAGCGCTGCAAATTGTCCAGCGTAAGGCGCGAAAATCACTTATTAATAATTATTACTGATAATATAAAAATGGGCAGATGCAGGACCTGGCCGCGCCAGCCGGGAACTCTTTGAGCCGGCTGATAACCGGCCCAAAATAAGCCCTGCTTATTCAATACGTTACAATATTAGCCTGGCTGGCGGCGATTTTCAGCCAAAGCCAGGCCACCGTCGCTTCGGCATTGGGGAGACTTGCGAACCGTCCGCCATTGGAGGCGGTCAGGCGCTGGGTTGTGGAAAGGAATATGGCGCGGCGAGGAATCGCCGCGGGAGAGAGGCGTTGCTCCAAAAGTAAACGCCCCCTTGTGGGGGGCGTTCCACCATCGGCCGGCCCGGACGTTAGGCGGGCTTGACCACCTTGCCCGAGCGCAGGCAACGGGTGCAAACCTTGACCCTGCGCACCTGGCCGTTTTCCAGATGACGCACGCGCTGCAGGTTGGGGTTGAAGCGCCGCTTGGTCTTGCGGTGGGCGTGGCTCACGTTGAAGCCCACCTGGGGCTTTTTACCGCAGAATTCGCAAACCTGACTCATGGAAAACCTCCAGCTTCTATCTTCGAGGGAGAGCCTGGCCAGCGCTCCCGCATACATCTTGACCTTGCCCCCCAGCCTGATCGAAAGATGTAATATACTGCCCGCCGGACGATATGGCAAGGCCTTTTACATGCCCCCATGGGGGCTTAGCCGGGAGCACCCCTTGACGCCCGGCCGGGGCCGTGGCATATTATACTGTCTTCGGGGCCTGAGCGCCCTGAGCTTTTTTTCAACCGAAGCTGAAGGAGCGAGTTTGAGCCGCGATGATCTAATCCACCTGGAGGGCGAGGTCACCCGTACCTTGGGTGGGGGACAGATGGAAGTGGTGACCGACCAAGGGCACACCCTGCGCGCGGTCCTTTCCGGCCGCATGAAACGATACAAAATCAAGGTTCTGGTGGGCGACAAGGTGCGCGTGAGCGTGTCTCCTTATGACCTCACCCACGGCCTCATTACCTATCGTCTCAAGTAAAATCCCGCCATTAAAGCACCGCGCGGCGCTGATGCGGCCTCGGCCGGAGCGGCGTTTCGGTTTTGTGGGGGGAAGGCGCGCCTAGACGGATACGCCGCGAACCAGGTCTCAGCCATGGTCCGGGGGCAGCCCCCGCCGGCCGGTGAGGGGCAGGATCACCTCCTGGCGAACGCGTTCCTGGGTGGCCTGGCCGGGTCCGTTTTCCAAAACGCCAGCCAGCAGGTCCAAGGCCTCCAGCGCCCTGGCGTGGCCCAAACGCCTGACCTCCTCTATGCCCCGCCATTGCCGGTCAGCCATGAACTCCATCACCGCCGCGTCTATCTCCGGAAACAAAAGCCGCGGGAAGCCGAACAGCCAGGCCGGGTACAGCCCCAGGGCTCCGGAGGCCTCCCTTTCTATGATGGAGTGCAGCCGGCCGCCCGGCGCGGTGTCGGCCAGCAGGTCCTTCACCCCGCGGGCGAAGTGCTCCACTTCGCTGAAGGGATGCTCGGCCACCGCCCGCTGGTATGTCACGGCCGCCCTTTCGCCCGCGGCCGCTTCGCCGGCCTCGTGCCAGAGCACCGCCTCCAGTTCCGCCTCCAGGATGGGCCGCAGGGCCGCCCAGGAGGGCTCGGCCAAAAGCCGCCGCCGGGAATGGCCGTATTCCCCCAGACCGAAGTCCACGAAACGGGCCTGGCTGGGACGGGGGTCTGCTATTTTATCCCACAGAACATAGGCCAGGGGCCAGGGCCGCAAATAGATTTGATCGCCCTGGCGCAGGCCGGGCAGGAAGTAAATGTCCGGGCTGAATTCCTCGCCCAGGGTGTGCACGGTGAGCCCGTTTAGAACGCGGGTTTGCGCCAGCCGGCCCAAGAAAAACACCGGCAGCATGCCGCCGGCCAAACCGGCCCCGTAAATAAGCCCCTCCGGCGACATGAGCCTATTGACCGCCTCCACGTCAAAGGGGTCCACCCCCCGCCCGGCCAGCTCGAGTTGCCTGGGGCCCAGATATTGCTGCTCCTCCCAGAGCCGCTCCCGCTGATCCACCCAATCCAGCACCAGCTCGGGCGATTCCTCGCGCCAGGGCGGCATGCCGGTTTCCCACTTGTAGAGATTGCGCAGCCTGAGCAAAAGGCCGCACATGGAGAAGCGTCCCGCCACCGCCGCGTCGGCGCGCAGGCAATTGGCCCGGACCTGCCCCACCAGCTCATGGGCCGTGGCGGACAGGGGCGCTCGGGGGGAGCCAGGCATTTTTAAAATCACCTTATCCGGCTGAAGTCCACCACCAGGCCAGGATCGCGGTAGCACTCCACCACTTTGAGGTAGCGTCGCAGCACGCCCCGGTTGTGTTCCAATTCCTTGGGCGACAGCTCGCGCACCACCCTGGCCGGGGTTCCCAAGGCCAGATGGCCGGGAGGGATCACCATGCCCGGCGGCACCACCGCCCCGGCCCCCACCATGGCGCCCCGGCCCACTCTGGCCCGGTCCATGACCACGGCCCCCATGCCCACCAGGGCCTCGTCCTCGATGGTGCAGGAATGCAGGACCACCCGGTGGCCCACCGAGACCCGCTCGCCGATCTCGGTTCCCTGGTCATCGTGGCCCACGTGCACCGCGCATAGGTCCTGCAAATTGGTTTGAGCCCCCACTTTAATATAGTTGATATCCCCCCGCAGCACGCAGCCGAACCAGATGCTGGCCTGGGGACCGATCTCCACCCGCCCTATGAGGCTGGCGTCGGGCGCGATGAAGGCGGTTTCATGCACCTGGGGAGAATTGCCGTTCACATAAATGAACCGGGAGCGTTGATCGGTATCTGCGGGGTCTGCCACGAAAGCCTCCGTTGATGATAATCGATGCTTGAAAATTTAGCACCCGCAGGGGAACGGGGCAAGCGGCCGGCCCGTCAGAGGGGCCGGGGCACCGCCCGCGCCGGCATATTTGGCAACCTGTCTTGACAGCCGGGTCCGGGTGGCCTACCCTTTGGAACATATTGTGCTAACTGCCTAAAACGGAGCGGTTGACCAAATATGTCATCAAAAGCCCGGCCTTTTCTCATCGTTCTGGTTGTCCTGGTTGTTTTGATCGCCGCTGCGGTGGTTGTCCTCTGGCCCTATTTTGAGAGCCAGGCGCCGCAAATAACCCTCAACCCCGCCCCCAGCCATCTGGGCCGGGAAAACTCTTTGGAATTGCAGGTCAGCGATCAGGGGCTGGGCTTGGCCTCGGTCAAGGTCGCCCTCATACAGCAAGGCCGGGAAAAGGTGATTTTGCAGCAGGACTTCCCCGCCTCGCGCTTACAAAGCCAAGGCCAGGCGGAGTTCAAGCAGAAGATCACCCTGGAGCCTCTCAAGATCGGCCTGACCCAAGGCCAGGCCACCCTCCTGGTGGAGGCCAGGGACCGGTCCTTCAACCGGTTCCTGCACGGCAACCAGGCCAGTCTGGAACTGAACCTGACCATCGACACCGTGCCCCCCCGGCTGGGGGTGTTGAGCCGCAACATATATCTCAACCGCGGCGGCAGCGCCCTGGCGGTGTATCAGGTCAGCCAGGACAGCAAGGATCACGGCGTCATGGTGGGCAGCCAGGTTTTCCGCGGCCACAATCCCTGGCCGGACAAGCCGGATTACGCGGCCTGCTATTTCGCCTATGCCGACGACCTGGAAAAGGACGCCCCCATCAAGGCATGGGCCCGCGACCAGGCCGGCAACCAGGCCCAGGCCGGCCTGAACGTGCATCTGCGCTGGAAGCAATACCGCACGGATAAAATCAACCTGAGCGACAACCTTATCCAGGCGCTGGCCCCCCGCTTCATGGCCATGGCCCCGCCCGAGGTCCAGGGCGAGGTGGCGGTTTTCATGTGGGTCAACACCAAGCTGCGCGATTTGAATCACGAAAAGATCGCGGCGGTGTGCCTGTCCAGCCAGCCCCGGGAGCTTTGGCAAGAGACTTTCATACGCCCCCTGGGCAAGCCCATGAGCGGTTTCGGCGACCGACGCATTTATTTCTACAAAGGCGAGGAGGTTTCCCGCGCGGTGCACCGGGGCGTGGATTTGGCCGACGTGGCCAACTCGCCCATCAACGCCGTGGCGGCGGGTAAAGTCATATTCGCCGAAATGCTCGGCATTTACGGCAACTGCGTTATCCTGGATCACGGCATGGGCGTGCATTCCCTCTATGGCCACCTCTCCACCCTGGAGGTCAAGCCGGGAGAGGACGTGAAACGGAACCAGAAACTGGGGGCCAGCGGAGCCACCGGACTGGCCCTGGGCGATCACCTGCATTTTTCCGTGCTGGTGGGCGGTGTGTTCGTGAACCCCACCGAGTGGTGGGACCCTCACTGGATCGCCGACAACCTGGAGCTGCGCTACAAGGAAGCGGGAGTCAAGCGCCCCCAATAGCGACATCCATTCCACACGGTTTTCCCCAGTGCCCGGCATTGGCCTGTCGCGCGACGGCCATGGTATGTGTTAGTATCTGTTAACCAAACCTCGCACGGGCATCGGCATGAAGGGATTTTTCGCATATGGCGCCTGCTTGCTGGCCGCGGCCTTGATTTTGGCCGGCTGCGCCCACCAGACGCCAGCGCCGCAGACCGGCAGGGCCCCGGCCTCCGGCCCTCCTCCCCAGCCTGGCCAAATATTCATTTGGGGCCAGGACGCGCCTTTATCTGAAAAAGACCTGTCCGCGGCCCTTGTTCCGGCGCGGGTGGTCCTGGTGGGCGAGACCCACGACCACCCCGGCCACCACGCCGCGCAGTTGCGCATCCTGCAATTGATGAACCAGCAGGGCCCGCCGCCGGTGGTGGGCATAGAGTGGCTCGACCACCAGGCCCAGGCGGCTTGCGACGCGCTGGCCGGCGGGTCGGTCACGGTGGAGGAGTTCGCGCGGCTGGCGGATTGGGACGCTCGCTGGGGCTATCCCCTGGATTTGTATCGCCCCATCCTGGAATACGTCCGCCAGCATAAGCTGAAGCTCGTGGCCATGAACGCGCCGCTGAAGGTGGTACGCAAGCTGGCCCGGCAAGGCTTCCAGGCCTTGAGCGCCGCCGAGCGCGGCCAACTGGCCCCTGCCCTTGACTTGCACGATCCAGCCTATGCTGAAATGATAGCGCGCCAGTTCCAGGGACACGGCGTGGAGGGCAAGGAGGCCCAGTCCAATTTCATGGCCGCCCAGATAGCCAGGGACGAGACCATGGCCCACCATTTGGCCGCCGATCTTTATCCATGGCCGGACGGCGGCAAAAAAGCCGTGGTTCTGGTCGGTTCGGCCCATTTGGCTCATGGCCGGGGCCTGCCGCCCCGTTTGGAGCGCCGTTTGCCGGGGGTAAAACTAATTACATTTTTACCGGTTTCTTCGGATAAAATGGAAATGGCGCGGCAAGAGCTCCCAGAGGCTGAGGGGCCGGCCGATTACATCATGGTCACCGAACCCGCCCCGCCGCGCCCGCCCCGCCTGGGCATCATGGTCCGCGGGGCGCGGGAAGGCTTATTGGTGGAGGGGGTATGGCCCCAAGGCGAAGCGTTCAAGGCCGGCCTGCGAAAAGGTGATATCATACGGGCGGTTGACGGAAAGCCCTTGCAAACGCCCAAGGACATTCATGACGCCATCAAGGCCGCGCCCTATGAGCCCCATACCTATCAGGTGCTGAGAGGAGGCAAGGACTTGGCGCTGACCATAACCTTGCCCAAAGCAAAGCCAGCCAGCTTAAAGCGCCCGCGGGAGTGAGTTACGCATGGATATTGCAACCATACTGGGAATCTTCTCCGGCCTGGCCCTCATTTTCGGCGCGATCGTCAGCGGCGGAAACGTACAGACTTTCATCAGCATCCCCAGCGTGATGATCGTGGCCGGCGGCACCCTGGCCGCCACCCTGATCACCTTTCCCTTGAACGAGGTGTTCCATGCGTTTCAGGCGGCCAAGCAGGTCTTCGCCCAAAAGAAGGTGGACCCCAACGAGGTGGTGCGTCTGATCATCAGCGTGGCCAACCTCTCGCGCCGCCAGGGCCTGGTGGCCCTGAGCAAGGTGCGCACCGACAACGCGGTGTTCAAAAAAGCCCTCAACCTGATCGCCGACGGCGCGCCCGAGGAATTGATCCGCCAGACCCTGCGCATCGAAATAGAAGCCATGCGCCAGCGCCACGGGGTGGCCCAGGACGTTTTCAAGAAGATGGGCACCTACGCGCCGGCCTTCGGCATGTTGGGCACCCTGATCGGCCTGGTGCAAATGCTGGGCACCCTCGACGATCCCAAGACCATCGGCCCGGCCATGGCCGTGGCCCTCATCACCACCTTCTACGGCTCCTTCATGGCCTCGCTGTTTTTCCTGCCCGTGGCCGGCAAGCTGAGAAGCCGCACCTCCCTGGAGATAATCAATCTGGAAATCATTTTCGAGGGCGCGCTCAGTATCCTGGAAAACAACAACCCCATGCTCATTTACGAGCAGCTCAGCTCTTTCATTCCGCCCAAGGTCAGGGAAGGCTACCAGCCCGAAAAGCTGAAGAAGGAACAAGGGGGCTAGGAAAGTGGCTGAAGACAACCGCAATTATACATCGCAGCCCGAGGATGACGGCCCGGGCGAATGGATAGTGACCTATGCGGACATGGTCACGCTCCTGCTCACCTTCTTCGTCATGCTGGTGGCCATCAGCTCGGTGGATACCGAGCGCTTTGAAAAAATCATGTATTCCATTCAATACACCCTGGGCGCCGGCGTGGCGCCGGGAGGCCGGGTGGGCCGCATAGACACCCATGACGTGCGTGAGCGAAGCCTCTCCACGCCCACCGGCTCGGAGAACGAGCCGCTTTTGGAAGACATCAGGGAGGCCATAAACAAGAAGGACCTGCAGGATTCCGTGCAGGTGGTCCAGCAAGGCAACAAGGTGATCGTCAGGGTCAAGGGGCAGGTGTTGTTCCCCTCGGCCTCTTCCCTCTTCGACCCCCAAGCCAAAAAGGTCTTGGACGAATTGGCCAAGCTGGTGATGCAGTACCCAGAATACCGCCTGGACGTGGGAGGCCACACCGACCCCCGTCCCATCAGCACTCCCAAATTCGATAGCAACTGGGAGCTGAGCGCTCTGCGGGCCACGGCGGTGCTTCGCTATCTTGTGGAACAGGGAGTCAATCCCCGGCGCATGACCGCCACCGGCTATGCGGATACCGATCCCATCGTTCCCAACAGCAGCCTGGAGAACATGGCAAAAAACAGGAGGGTGGAGTTTGTTCTGGAAAAGAAAGAAAGATAAAAAGGCAGACCTGCCCTTTACCCTGGAGTATGAGGAGGATCAAAGATCCTATTACAGGGTGGCGCCCAAGGCCGGAGAGCCCTTGTTCTTGCAGACCCAGGGTAAACGCTACGCCATTTTGGATGTGAGCGCCGGCGGGTTGGCGTTCGAGGGGGCCGGATTCGCACCCGGCGATTCGCTGGCCGGCCTGCTGATAATACCGACCAAGGGACAACCCATTCCCATCGTGTTAACTATTCTCAACGCCCTGCCCCAAAGGGGAATGATCGCTTGCCAGTTTAAAAAGATCAAGGACGAGGACCGGGAAAGAGTGCACCAGTATGTTCTGAGGCGCCAAAAAGAAGATTTGGAAAAACAGCGACAGAAAAAAAGCAAGGAGCAGCCGCCGGACGATTAATCCGGCGCGCTCCTTAAATAACGGCCCGGTATTCTAAGTATTTGCCAAGCCGGGGAGTAATCATTATAGTTTAAGGATAGGGGTGAGCTTGGGAGCATTTTTCGGGCTCGCGCAAAATTTGTGTACCCCATGAACCCCATGCCAGGGGTTATTTCATGCAGGAGCGGAGGAAGCCAAAATGGAGTTGACCATTACGCCTCACGATGGACAAGTGGATATCGAGGTGGTCGGCAGCATCGATGAAAGGGGAGCCGAAGATTTAAAGCGCCGTTTCCTGGAGCTGGACGTTTCGGCCATAAAGGAAGTGGTTTTCGATTTCAGCGGCGTCACTTTTATCGGCAGCGCCGGCATCGGCAAACTGCTCCTTTTCTACAAGAACCTGGCCGCCCAAGGCGGCAAGATCACCATCGTGAACATGAGCAAGGATATCTTCACCATGTTCAAGGTGGTCAAGCTGGACAAGATATTCAACATTTCGCCCGCCAGTTAAGCAGACTCCCGATATCATGCTCATCTGCACGCACGATAACGGCCAACTGAACCTGGACGGCGATTTGCAGGTCGCCTTCCTGGATTCACTCATGGATTGCCTGGAACAAGTCTATTCCTTGGACCAGGCCTTGCATATCGATTTATCGCGAATCACGGCGGCGGACATAGCCGGTCTGCAGGTATTATTATCGTTTTTGCGCAGCCGAGACGAGGCCGCCCCCGCCAGGCTCAAGGAGGCGCCGCCGGCGTTCTTGAAAGCCTTGGAGTTATCGGGCCTGCGAGAACATTTCGCTCATTACCTGGGCTGAGAAAACCATTGGCATATTGGGAGCAGGCATGAGCAAGGTCATTTTGGTGGTGGACGATTCAGCCACATTGCGCATGTCGGTTGAGATGACGCTTGACCCGGCCGGTTACGAGGTGGTCCATGCTCGCGATGGTCAGGAAGGCCTGGGCCAACTCCAGAACCTGGAGAAGCAGAACAAGCTTCCGGTCATGATCATCAGCGACATCAACATGCCCATCATGGACGGCATCACTTTCATCAAGGAAGTCAAAAAAACCCCTTACCGATACCTGCCCATATTGGTGCTTACCACCGAACGGGAGGACAGCAAGAAGATGGAAGGCAAGAAGGCCGGAGCTTCCGGATGGCTGGTCAAGCCCTTCAAGCCGGAAACCTTGCTGGCCGTAGTCCGTAAATTCACGCGAACCCTTTCCTGACGGGCGACCATGGAAGACAAACTGCTGGCGATCTTTGCCGAGGAGTCTCACGAAATAATAGACACCTTGGAACGTGGTCTCCTGGTCCTGGAAAACAGCCAAGACCCCGAAGAGATCAATTCGGTGTTCCGGGCCGCCCACACCATGAAAGGCAACGCCGGCATCGTCGGATTCGATTCGGTGGTGAATCTGACCCACCTCATGGAAGGCCTTCTGGATGAGATGCGCCAGGGCCGCACCAAACCCGACGCGGAAACGGTGGGCTTGCTCCTAAGCGGCGTGGACGCGCTCAAGGTGTTGGTCAACGGCTATATGGCCAATGAAAGCCCGGCGCCGCCCGCCGAAATCATGAGCGCCCTGAGCGCCCGTCTGGGAGAGGAATCGCCGTCCCCCGGCCAGGCGCGCGTTGCGGCCAAGGCCAACGCGGCGCCCAGGAAGGATTCCCGCTACCGGATAACCATGCGTTTCATGCCGGATATCTTCACCACCGGCACCGACCCCCTGCAACTTCTCATGGAACTGGCCGAGCTGGGCACCATCGAGCGCGTGGTCTGCCACGTCGAGGATTTGCCCCGCTTTGAAAAACTGGTGCCTGACAATCTTTATTTTTGGTGGGAAGTCTGGCTCCTGAGCCAGCAATCCCTGAGCACTCTCGACAATGTCTTTATTTTCGTAAAGGACGACAACGAGATAACCATCGCGGCCGACGACGCCCCCGGCCAGGGGCCCAGCCCGGAGCCCGCACCCGAGCCGGCGCCCGTGGCCAGCGCCGAGACCGCTCCGCCGGCCCCCGCGCCGGAGCGCCCCCCCCAGGCGGTGGCGGCCAAGGCCCCGGCGCCGTCTCCCCCTGGTAAAGCCGCGGCCCCCGCGCCCGTCCCCGCCGCCCCGGCCAAGGCCCCGGCGCCGGCGCAGGCCTTCGCCCCCTCCCCCACCATCCGGGTGGACACCGAAAAACTGGACAAGCTGGTCAACCTGGTGGGCGAGTTGGTCATCGGCGTGGCCCGGGTGAACCAACTGGCGGACGTCGCCGGCGGCGAGACCGACCACACCGAGCTGTCGTCTGCGGTGGAGGCCCTGGACCACATCTCCCGCGATCTGCAGGAGCAAGTCATGCGGGTGCGCATGATCCCGGTGGAAGGCACCTTCAACCGCTTCCAGCGGGTGGTGCGCGACCTGGCTTCGGAATTGGGCAAGAAGATCCACCTGGAGATGAGCGGCAGCGAAACCGAGCTGGACAAGAACGTCATCGAGCAGATAGCCGACCCCCTGAAGCACCTTATCCGCAACAGCGCGGATCACGGCCTGGAGCCTCCCCAGGAGCGCCTGGCCGCGGGCAAGGAAGACACCGGCACCATTTGGCTGCGCGCCTATCAGCAAGAGGGCAAGATCATCATCGAGGTGGCCGACGACGGCCGCGGCATCGACCGCAACAGGGTGCTGAACAAGGCCCAGGAACGCGGGCTGGCCACGCCGGGCGTCACCTACTCCGACAAGGACGTCTACGGGTTCATGTTCCAGCCCGGCTTTTCCACCGCCGCCAAAGTGACCGAGGTCTCCGGCCGCGGGGTGGGGCTGGACGTGGTGCGCCAAAACATAGAGGCCTTACGGGGCTCGGTGGACGTGGAGAGCGCCCTGGGCGCCGGCAGCACCTTTCGCATAAAGCTGCCCCTGACCCTGGCCATCATCGACGGCATGACCGTGCGGGTGGGCGGCGAGATATTGACCTTGCCGCTCCTGTCCATCCTGGAATCCATACGCCCCCTGGCCCAAGACGTGAAACGCGTGGAAGGCAGGGGCGAATTGATAACCGTGCGGGGCGAGTATCTGCCCCTGGTGAGACTTTATGAAGTGTTCGACCTGCCCACCGAACGCACCGACCCCACCCAGGCGCTGGTGGTTATCATCGAGAGCGTATCCAAACGCTTCGGCGTTTTGGTTGACGACATCCTGGGAGAACAGCAGGCGGTGATCAAGAGCCTGGAGCAGAATTATCAAAAAGTGGAAGGCATCGCCGGCGCCACCATCTTGGGCGATGGCACGGTGAGCTTGATCCTGGACATACATGGCCTGGAAAAGCTGGCTTTCGGTTAGGCCGCGAAAAAGGACCGCCCCACGGCGCGGCCAGCGCGCCGCCGCTCGGCCGGCGGACACGCGGGGATAGCTAGGCGGCTTGGCGAAATCTTCTCGGGCGCGGGCCCAAGCGCCAGGGGAGACGCTGCCAAGCTCCATGGCCAAACAGCGCACACGCATCGGCGCCACTAGCTAGGGCTACGCCTCCCCGGGCGGAGCCGGAGGCAACCATGGGCGAGTTTGACGATATCATTCCCGAATACATAACGGAGTCCACCGACCTCCTGCAGACCGTGGAGGGAGGGCTCTTGCAGATGGAAAGCGGCGAGGTGGAGGAGGAGGCCATCCACACGGTTTTCCGCGCCATCCACAGCATCAAGGGCGGCGCGGGATTCGTGGGACTCACCAAAATCGAACGCTTGGCCCACAAGATGGAGGACCTGCTGAACCTCATCCGCAACAAGGACCTGGCTCCCAGCCAGCCCATCACGGATGCGCTTTTACAATCGCTGGACGTGCTCACCAGCTTGTTCGAGCGGGTGGAGGAGCACGAAAGCATCGACATCGAGGGCCCCATGCGCGCCCTGGAGGCAGCGCTCAACGCCGAGGTGGACCCCGCCCTGAAGGAAGGCTTCCGCAAGGTGGACACGGCGGCCTCGCCCTGCGGCATTCCCAACTTCGACATCAACGAATACTCGCTGAAAAACAAACTCAGCCAGGGCAACGTCTATTTCATGCACCTGGACCTGCCGCGCATAGAGGAGCGCGGCCTGACGCCCATCCAGTTGGTCAATGAAATGCTCTCCATGGGCGAGATTCTTGATTCCAAGATCAACCTCCCGCCCGAGGACCTGGCAAGCGATCACGAGGTGCAGGTATCCTTCGACATCCTGTATTCCACGGTGCTGGAAAACGATCTCCTGGAAGCCGCCCTGCGCCTGGACGAAGGCGAATTCCGCCTGCTCTCCGCCGATGATTTCGGCCTGTGCGACGAGCAGGAGCCCGAGGCCCCGCCGACGCCGGAACCGGCTCCCGCCCCCGTGGCCGCGGAGCCGGCAAGCCCGCCTCCCCCGGCGGCTCCGGCCCCAAGCCCCAAGCCGGAGATCGCCGAGGCTCCCCAGGCGCCGCCGCCGGCGCTCGTGCCGCCCCCCCCCGCCGAACCGGAACCGCCGCGCCGCGCCGGCGAGTACCTCACCTTCACCCTGGAGGCGGAAAACTACGGGGTGGACATCCTTTCCGTGCAGGAAATCATGGCGGTGCCCCATCTGACCAAGCTGCCGCGTTCGCCCCATTTCGTATTGGGGGTCATGAACCTGCGGGGCATGGTGGTGCCGGTGATGGACATGCGTCTGCGTCTGGGCCTGCCCACCGAAACCGAGACGGAGCCGGTGGTGGTGGTCCTCAACGTCAACGATAAATACATGGGCGCGGTGGTGGATTCGGTTAGCGACGTGATCGAGTTCAAGGAATCCGATATTCAGGACCCGCCCGATTTCAGCGGCGTGGTGCATCGCGAATACCTGCGGGGCCTCTGTCGCCGGGACGATTCCCTGATCGTGTTGCTTGAACTGGATCGGATCATAGCTCCGGAGTCTCAACTCAATGCCATTTGAGCAAAAAAAACAATCGGGCGGGGGACCGGTGGGCAGCTTGCCGCCGACCTTCGAACTTAAGCCCCGTGAATACGACGCCATCCGGGTGCTGGTCAAGGAAAAGACCGGCATAAGCCTGGGCCTGCACAAGCGGGATCTGGTGGTGAGCCGCCTGGCCAAACGGCTCCGCGCCCTGGGCCTCTCTGGTTTTGAGCAGTATCTGGACTTTTTGCAGGGACCGGAAGGCGCGGACGAACTGGTCCAGATGATCAACCGCATCACCACCAATAAAACCGACTTCTTCAGGGAGAAGCATCATTTCGACTTTTTGAACGACACCCTGCTGCCCAGTATCTACCAAGCGGGGGAAGCCAGCGGCCAGCGCAAGGTCCGCGCCTGGAGCGCCGGCTGCTCCTCCGGCGAGGAGCCCTACACCATCTGCATGGTCGCGGCCGAATTCTTCCAGAACAAGCCCGGTTGGGACTTCAAGCTCCTGGCCACGGATTTGGACACCACCATGCTGCAAAAGGGCAGCGCCGGAGTTTATGAAGGCCGGCTTTTGGAGCCGGTGCCGCGCAATCTTTTGACCAAGTACTTCAACCGCGTTAAACGCGGCAATGATATTTTTTTCGAAGCCAAGGAATCTCTGCGGAGCATGATCACCTTCCGCAAGTTCAACCTGATGTATCCTTCCTATCCCTTGAAGATTCCCATGGACTTCATATTCTGTCGCAACGTGCTGATCTATTTCGATCAGCAGGATAAAATTGACATCATGACCAAATTCCACGAGACCATCAAACCCGGCGGCTACATGTTCGTGGGACATTCCGAATCCTTGATGATGGTGAGAAACCTTTACAAGCATGTGGGCACCACGGTGTACCTGCGCGTCTGAATGACATGATCAAACGTTTTCATGCAAAACTGAATCGCCCGATGATCATCATCCATCCCGGTGAATACTACGTCACCGACAAGGATGAGATCATCGCAACGGTGCTGGGTTCCTGCATCAGCGTCTGCATAAAGGACGAGCGCAACGGCATCGGCGGCATGAACCATTTCATGCTGCCCGGCGATTTCCGCATGGATGACGTGTTTCAAAGCCAAAGCGCGCGCTACGGCATGTACGCCATGGAACTTATCATGGGCGACCTGATCAAACTGGGCGGCGACCGCAGCAACCTCAGCGCCAAGGTCTTCGGCGGCGGGCACGTCCTGCGCTCACTGCCCAACACCAAGAACGCGGTGCCCAAGGCCAACATCGAATTCGTCAAGGCGTTCTTATCCATGGAGGGCATCAAGGTAGTCAAAAGCGACGTGGGCGGCATGCACGGGCGCAAGGTGCTTTACCTGCCCGCCCTGGGCAAGGTTTTCGTCAAGCGCCTGGTGTCCGAAGCCGACGATCAAGTGGCGGCCCGCGAGCAGCGCTACGAGAAATCCCTCAAGCGGGAGGTTCAGGAAGAGGACGTCACCTTGTTCTAACGATAGACAAAGCGCGACGCCGAACGCCTCGCGCCAACGGCATGCGTTTAACAAGGCCTGGTTGCTCCGCTTGAAAAGGCAAGGGGCGCCAGGCATTGAATCAGAATAAAAAAGCGCCTGGTTAACCGATAGCGGCACGGCCGTTGCTCAAGCTTTTCGGATCGCTGGTTTTCTTCTCGGCGTTGCCTGGACGCGTCGGGTTCCACGGCTGGCTTGGCGCTGATTTATTTGCCTAGGGTCCATTAGGAGATTGCATGGCGGGTGCGCCCATTAAAGTAATGATCGTGGACGACTCGGCTTTGATCAGGGAATTCCTGCGGGAAATTCTCTCCAAAGAGCGGGATATCGAGGTGCTGGCCACCGCCCCCGACCCTTATGTGGCGCGGGATAAATTCCTCAAGAAAAGGCCCGATGTCATAATTCTTGACGTTGAAATGCCCCGCATGGACGGCCTCACCTTTTTGGAAAAGCTGATGGCCGCTCACCCCACGCCGGTGGTCATGTTCTCCAGCCGCACCCAGAAGGGGGCCGACGCCACCTTAAAGGCCCTGCGGCTGGGGGCGGTCGATTTCCTGGCCAAGCCCGCGGCCAACCTGGGAGAAAACCTCGCCAACCTGTCGGATGAACTGGTGGCCAAGATCCGGGCCGCGGCCGGGGCCAAGGTCCGCCGCCAACGGGTGGATATCGCAAAAACCCTGACCGTGCCCAAAAAAGTGGAAGTGGACCAGGTGGTGGCCTTGACCAAGGCCCCTCCCCGCCCCGGCGGGCCCATGGTCCTGTTGATCGGCGCCTCCACCGGCGGCACCGTGGCCATCGAGCAGGTCCTCACCAGGCTGCCGGCCGATGCTCCGCCCATAGCCATAGTGCAGCATATGCCCGAGCACTTCACCGAGGCCTTTGCCAACCGGCTGGACGGACTGTGCAACATCGCAGTGTACGAAGCCAAGGACATGCAGCCGGTGGTGCCCGGCCAGGCGCTGATAGCGCCCGGCGGCCAGCACATGCTCCTGGAGCGGGGCAGTGAGGGATACCGCGTCAGGATCAGACAGGGGCCGCCGGTGAACCGCCACCGCCCCAGCGTGGACGTCCTGTTTCGCTCCGGCGTCAACAGCGCCGGCGCCAACGCGGTGGCGGTGATAATGACCGGCATGGGCGACGACGGAGCCCGGGGCATGAAGGACCTGCACGACGCCGGCGCCTTGACCATTGCCCAGGACGAGGAAACCTGTACGGTGTATGGCATGCCCAAGGCGGCGGTGCAGTTGGGCGCGGTGGACAGGATCTTGCCCCTGGAGCGCATCGCCCCCTTGATCTTGGGTTTATGGAGCCAAAACCAGGGTCGAGCCGCAAGATGAGTCTGTTCGACGATGCGCAAGAGGTCTGCAGCACGCCGCCCGTTATCCTCATCGTGGACGACGCGCGCATCAACCGCGAGCTGCTAAGGCTGAACCTGACCAAGCACGGCTGCCAGTTTCTCATGGCCACCAACGGTCAGGAAGCCATAGACGCCCTGAAGTACCACCCCGAAATCGATCTGATCCTCCTGGATTTGGTGATGCCCAAGGTGGACGGCTTCGCTTTCCTGCGCTGGCGCGCCGGTCATCCCGAAGCCCTGGCCGTGCCGGTGATAGTCAATTCCAGCCTGGACGACTTCGATTCCATCACCCAGGCGCTCACCATGGGCACCTATGACTATTTCACCAAGCCCTTGAGCCAGGACGACCTGGAAACGGTGCTGCCGCTCAAGATCCGCAACGCGGTGACCGCGCGCCGGCTCATGGCCGAAACCCGCCGCCAGAACGACATCATGCGGCGGGAGCTGGAGATGGCGGCCCGCTATCAGAAGTTCCTGCTGCCCAAGGGTGCCGAGTTCCCCGGCGCGCGCATCACCTTTCTTTTCGAGCCCTGCACCGGCGTGGGGGGCGATTATTTTGATTTTCTGGAGATGGCCGGCGGCAAGCTGGGCCTGGTGGTGGCCGACGTTTCCGGCCACGGCGTGGCCTCGGCCATGACCGCCTCCATCGTAAAGGCCCTGCTGCCCGGCTATCTGAACCAGTTTCTTTCGCCGGCCAAGGCCTTCCAGGCTCTCAATCAAGACCTGCTGCGCCTGACCCAGGAAGACGTCTTCGTCACCGCCTTCGCCGCAATTTACGAGCCGGAGCGCTCCGAGCTCACCTGGTGCATCGCTGGCCATCCGCCGCCGCTTTACATGCCCAGGGGGGAGGAAATCGAGTCCCTGGCCGCTGAATCGCTGTTCTTGGGCGTGTTCGAATCAGACAGCCCCTTGCTGGATTTAAACGACCAATGCGTGCGGGTGAGAAGCGGCGACCGCCTGGCCCTTTATACCGACGGCCTGACCGAAGCCCCCGACGCCCGAGCCGATCAATATGGCATAAACAGGTTGCAAACCATTCTGAGCCAGAACCGGGACCGCCCCTTGGAAGACTTGCGCCAGATCGTGTGGCAGGACTTGCAAGCCTTTGTGCAGGGCGAATTCCCGGATGACGTGGCTTTCATTCTGGTGGATTTTTAATATGGGCGATAAGCGTTATCCCACCGTCGCGCAGGGCTACCGTATCCTGGTGGTGGACGATGAATGGACAGTCGTGGAGCTGCTTTCACGATTTTTGACCAAGAAGGGCTATCAAGTAAGCACCGCCTCCGACGGCAGAGAGGCCTGGGATCTGTTTCAGAGCCATGCCTTTGATCTGGTGCTCTCGGACGTGCGCATGCCGACCCTTAGCGGGCTGCAACTGCTGGAGGAGATCAAGCGCGCCAATCCCAGGATTCCCGTGATCCTGATCAGCGGCTACGGCGAAGTGGATATCGTGGTCAAGGCCCTGAAAGCCGGTGCCGAAAATTTCATGGCCAAGCCCTTGCGCATGGACGCCCTGGAACGGCTGGTGGAACAAAGCCTGGCCATTTCCTGCCTGCAGCCCGGCGCCTCGGCTCAACAGACCCAGGTCCGGCAGATGACCCAGATCGAATCCCGCAGCCGCCCGGAATACATAAGCGAAATCGTGTATCAGATATCGCTCAGCGCCGTGGCGGTGGGTTTCGCCAACCACGATCTGGACAACAACGTAAAGCTGGCCCTGGTGGAGGCGCTCACCAACGCCATGGAGCACGGCAACCGCTGGGACGAGCAAAAGCTGGTGATGGTGGAATCCAAAACGGACCGGGAGAACCTCGAGGTATTCATCCAGGACCAGGGACCCGGCTTCGATTACCGGAAGCGGACCGACCCCACCAAGGATGAAAACCTGCTCAGCGAACGCGGCCGGGGTATTTTTCTGATGCGGGCCATCATGGATGAGGTGCGCTTCGAAGATCCGGGCAACGCGGTCACCCTGGTGAAGCGGCGGGCCAATGCGCCCCAGGACGATGACGCGACGAAATGACGGTTTCCCGGATTCCTCTATATTGCCATCAATGCGGCGGCCCCTTGCAGGCCAATCCCAACCCCAACGGCGGTCCCCCCTTCAGGTGCCTGGATTGCGGCCAAAGGGTATACCTTGATCCAAAAGTGGCGGTGGCCGCGGTGGTGCGCTGGCCCGACGGCCGGGTGGTGCTTTTGCGGCGGGCGCAGCGCGATGCGGCCCACGGCCTGTGGATACTGCCCGGCGGGCACGTGGACCGCGGCGAAGTGGCGGAGGTGGCGGCCCTGCGCGAGGTGGCCGAGGAGACCGGGCTCACGGTGGAGCTGGACAGTCTCCTGGGAGTCTATACCTATCCCGGCAACCCGGTGGTGCTGATCGTCTACCTGGCCCGCCCGGTGGCCGGCGAGTTGTCCCCCAGCCGGGAAGCCCTGGAACTTAGCCTTTTCTCGCCGCGGGAAGTGCCATGGGACGAACTGGGTTACGAATCCACCGGCCAGGCCATCAAGGACATGCTGGAGTTTTTGGAGCTCGATCCCTTATAGGCCCCGCCGGTTCCGGTTTTCACCCCTGGCCGCGCTTGCGGCCCAAGCCCCGCGGTGGTAATTATGCTCCAGTTGGAGCCGGCCCTAACCGCGGAGGCGATCATGAAACTTTCCCCAGAAAAAATAGCCGGGCTCAGCCCCCTTCGGCGGGACGTCATCATGCGCCGCTCCATGGAAGACGTATCCGAAGTCCATGATTACGTGCGCGGCATCCTGTCGGAGATTCGCCAAAACGGCGACGAGCCCAGCCTGGCCTGGCACCGCGAGCTCAAGCCGGACCTGGCGCCGGACGATTTCCGGGTCCAGCCGGAGGAAATCCAGGAAGCCTACCGGCAAGTGCCCGGCGACATCGTGGAGGCCCTCCAAAAGGCCGCCGTCAACATACGTACTTTCCACGCCGCCCAACTGGAGCGGCCCATGTGGCAGATGGAGGTGGCGCCCGGCATCTGGGCCGGACGCAAGCACACGCCCCTGGACGCGGTGGGCTGCTACGTGCCCGGCATGCGCGCGGTCTATCCCTCCACCGCCCTGATGACGGTTCTGCCCGCCCTGGTGGCCGGGGTGCGGCGGGTGGTGGTTACCACGCCGCCGGATACCGGCCTGAAGGCCAACGCCTATACCCTGGTGGCCTGCGACATCGCCGGGGTCAGCGAGATATACAAGCTGGGCGGCCCCTGGGCGGTGGGCTCCCTGGCCTACGGCACGCCCACGGTGCCGCGGGTGGACAAGATCGTGGGGCCGGGCAACAAGTACGTGACCGCCGCCAAGATGCTGGTCTTCGGCCTGGTGGACATAGACTCGCCGGCCGGGCCTTCCGAGGCGCTGATCCTGGCCGATTCCACGGCCGATCCCCGCTGGCTGGCCCTGGACTTCCTCTCCCAGGTGGAGCATGACCCGGACTCAGCCGCGGTGCTGGTCAGCGACGACGCCCAACTGGCCCAGGCGGTGTGCGACGAGATCGAAAGGCTCTATCCCAGTCTGCCGCGCCGGGAAATCCTGGAAAAAGCCGGGCGCTATTGCGCGGTGTTGGTGGCCGACGACATGGCCCACGCCGTGGCCTTCACCAATGAGTACGCGGCGGAGCACTTGCAGATCGTGACCAGGGACCCCTTCCTCACCCTGCAAGAAATACGCAACGCCGGTTCCATCTTCCTGGGCCCCTGGGCCCCGGTGCCGGTGGGCGACTACGCCTCGGGCACCAACCACGTGCTGCCCACGGGCCAGGGGGCCCGCGCCTTCAGCGGGCTCAGCGTGGACGATTTCATCAAGAAGCCCACCTTCCAATACTTAAGCCGTGAGGGCCTGGCCTCCCTGGCCGGCACGGTGGAAACCCTGGCCACGGCCGAGGGGCTGCCCATCCACGCCATGACCGTGAAAGCCCGGCTGGCTGATTAGGCGGCGCGGGGGCGCGCTACCGTTTCGGGCAAAGGCGGCCGGCGGCTTGTGGTTTGATCGCCGGCGGCTACCTGGGACGCGTTAAAAGAGCGGACCCGTTCGCCGGCTATGGCAGAATCAGGAATATGGCATGAGCCGATTGATAACCCCCTTTGACGGGCATTATCCCAGCATCCATTCCAGCGCCTTTGTGGACCGCTCCGCCCGCCTCATCGGCAGGGTGTCCCTGGCGGAGCGGGTCTCCGTCTGGCCCGGCGCGGTGTTGCGGGCCGACGCCGAGGAGATCACGGTGGGCGCGGGCAGCGCGGTCCTGGATTTGTGCCTGCTGGAAGCCCCCCAGGGCCATCCGATTTTGGTGGAGCCCGGCGCACTCATCAGCCATCAGGCCTGCCTGCACGGCGCCACGGTGAAAAGCGGCGCCCTGGTGGGCATAGGGGCCACGGTGCTGGACGGCGCGGTGGTGGGCCCAGGGGCCCTGGTGGGGGCCGGCGCCCTGGTGCCGCCGGGCATGGAGGTGCCGGCCGGCATGCTGGTCTTGGGCTCTCCGGCCAAGGCCATCCGCCCGCTAAAGCCCGCCGAACAGGCCAATCTAGCCGCGCAGCTGCGTGAGCTGGAAGAAAAGGCCCGGATTTACCTGGCGCAGGAAGACTAAGCCCGGTCCTTTAAGCAGCCGCCGCGCGCGGTCGTCATGGGCGCGGCGGCTGGCGGTTCATTCCGCTTTAAGGGCTTCATCCAGGGTGATCTGGCGGTAACCCTGGGGAACCCGGAACTCGTCCTCGGAAATATCCTCTTTCTTCAAGCTGATCACGTCGGTTTCCGCTTCGGGCTGCCCGTTATCGTTGGTGATGGCGCGCAAGACCCAACCCGAGGAGATCAGTTGCTGATAGGCGGGTGAACTCTCCACCTCGCCGCGCTCGGCGGCGCAGCCTATCATCTTGCTCAACAGGCCCGGATCGAATTCCTTTACAAACTCCGGCTCGGTGGTGAGCCAGACCTCCTCCTTGAGGCGGCCGTCCGCCAACACCCGGTATTTTGTGCAATTAAAGCCCGCAATTTTGCCGCCGGAGCCCTGCTTGACCACTTCCACCTTCACCGCTTTGGGTTCAGCCTCGGCCTTCTTGCCGGCCATGGCCTTCATTTGGGAGACGAATTGCTGCATGGTCTGGCAGAACTGCTGCAAGGTGGCTTGGGCATAGGTCCTGTCCTGGGGATTCACGACCAATATCTGGCCCTTCTTGAAATCCATCACCGTCCAACCCTCGGCCGGGTCTTCGGGCACCGTCTTGATCCGTCCCTGTGAAATTAAAAGTTTTTCACCCTCTTTTTCCACCTGGACCCATCCGGCCCAAGCGGGTGCGGCGACCAGGGCGAGACATATAAGAGCGAAGACCAGTCGCATGGCGATTTTTCTCATTTTCCACTTACTCCCAGGGTTCTAAAGATCATACCCCTTAAAAAAACTTGCTTCTCACGGGGGATCACAGCAACCAATTATCGGAAAAAACCTTCCGTGGCAAGCCCGTGTGGCCACATTCAGTAACATTAAAAAATTCCCGCCACGCTTTAGCTTGGATTGCAGGCCAGAACGCCTTGTCTGGGGCCCGCGCCGGCCCACCCCCTGGCCAGGCCCAGTCCAGGCAGTTTACGTTTTTTGCCGTAAATACAGCCAGTTAATCGGCAAACCCCGAGGCTGGCCCATTTTACATGACGCCCCAGCGGCGAACGGCTCGGCAAGCCGGGTGGCGGGACTCCCCCTTGCCCAGGCTCCAAGCAATTCACCACGCATTAATCATGGTATCAACTGAATTGTGACGGGCCAAGCCCGCGAGGCCCGCCAGCGGGACTCCCAGGCCGGCAAGCCGGCCCATTCCAAATGGCAAGACGCCAGCCTCTTTAAGGGCTGGCGTCTCGGTTTTGCCAGACAAAAGTTAAAATTCGGGCCCTTGTTCAGCTCTTTTCAAAATGGAAGATGCCCCAGGCCAGATGGCCTTGCTTGCCGCCTTCCACCCAGTGACTGAGCCCCTTTTTCATGCGGTCGATGTAATCCTGGCTGACCGCGTTGCAAATCTCGCCCTCGCGGCATTGGGTTTCCTCCAATATCCGCGCATAATGATTAACCAGGTGATCGGTGTGCTCGCGAAAGCCCAGGTCCTTCAGACCGCGCCGGGCAAGGGCCTCTTGGTAGAATCCCGGCGAGCCCAGGTTTTCCAGATGGATGCGGTCCAGGATGGGTTGCAGCACGCCCTCGGGGCAGTCATCGGCGGCCATGGGGTCGGTGAAAACGAACTGGCCGCCGGGCTTGAGCAGCCGGCTCACCTCGTCCATGACCTTGCCCCGGTCGCCGCTGTGCAGAATGGCGTCCTGCGACCAGATGAAGTCGAAGCTGCCATCGGCGCAGGGCACCTCCTCGAAGCTGGCGTCCACCACCTCCACCAGGTGATCCAGACCCTGCTCCCGGTTCATCTGCCTGTCCCGCTGGTTCTGCACCTGCGACAAGTTCAGGGCGGTTACCCGGCAGCCGTGTTTTTTGGCCAGCCAGCGGGCCGCGCCGCCGAAGCCCGCGCCCATATCCAAAACGCGGCTGGTTTCGGCAAGGCCTTGCAGGCGCGAGGCCATGGTCTCCACCGTGCGGCGGCTGGCCTGGGCGATGTCCTCGTCAGGGGTCTGGTAGAGGCCGATATGGATGTCCTCGCCGCCCCATATGGTGTAGTAAAAATTATCCGCGTCGCCGCTGTTATAATAATCACGCGCGGTGTTCACCGCCTGCGAGCATTGAGTTTGCGCCATGCCTCTCAGTTTTCCTCCTCTCGATACGCCTTCTCGGCCACGTGCACGAAAAAGTCGGGATCGTTTTCCTTGTAGGTTTCCTGGAAATCGCCGTAAGTGGTGATTTCCTGGAAGCCCACTTCGCTCAAGAGCCGGCACAGGTAATCCTTGCGCAGGGGGAACATGTTCAGGTGGAACTTGCAGCCGTCCTGGAACTGATAGACGAAGCGCGCCAAGCCGGAATCCACATGCTCGGGCTCGGCCACCACGTCCTCGCCGCAATAGTAATACTTATGCTTGCTGGTGAAGCCGTCGTCCAGCATGCTGTCGTAGTTGCGCTGATCGATGATGAGGACGCCGTCGTGGGCCAGCATGGCGTAGTACTCGGCCAGGGCCTTGCGGCGGTCGCGCTCGCGGAAAAGGTGGGTGAAGGAGTTGCCCAGGCAGATGATGGCGTCGAACTCGCCGTGCACGTCCCTGTTCAGAAACCGCCAATCCGCGCAGCAGGCATTCAGGATGAAACCGTGGCGCTTGGCGTTTTCAAAGGCCTTGGCCAGCATCTGGGGGCTGCCGTCCACGCTGGTCACGTCGAAGCCCTCGGTCAGGAGCCGCACCGAGTGGAAGCCGGTGCCGGTGGCCACGTCCAGAACCTTCTGGGCGCCGAGATCCTTGAGCGTGCGGATGAAAAAATCACCCTCGTTCTTGGCCCGGCGCTCCCAGTCGATGAGTTCGTCCCATTTGTCGGCCAGGGTGGTTACATATTCTTCTTGGTAGTGATCGCTTTCCCGCACTTTCACGGGTTCCAGGCCAAAGTTTTGGGTGGTGGCGAATGCCATTTTCATTTCCTCCCTCGTCTGTGGTTTGGCGGGTCGCGCCGAATATCAATAACGGTAATGCTCGGGCTTGAAGGGCCCTTCCAGGGGGACCCCGATGTAGTCGGCTTGCTTTTCCGTCAGCTTGGTGAGCTTGCCTCCCAGTTTGGCCAAGTGCAGCCTGGCCACTTCCTCGTCCAGCTTCTTGGACAGGGTGGTCACGCCCACTTCATGCCGGTTGGTCCACAGGTCGATCTGGGCCAGGGTCTGGTTGGTGAAGGAATTGGACATCACGAAGCTGGGGTGGCCCGTGGCGCAGCCCAGATTGACCAGGCGTCCCTCGGCCAGGAGATAGATGCTGTTGCCGGTCTCGAAGGTGTATTTGTCCATCTGGGGTTTGATGTTGGTCTTGCGCACGCCGGGCCAGGCGCCCAAGCGGTCCACTTCGATCTCGTTGTCGAAATGGCCGATGTTGCACACGATGGCCTGGTCCTTCATGCGGCTCATGTGTTCGGCGGTGATCACGTTGCAGTTGCCGGTGGTGGTGACGAAGATGTCGGCCAGGGGCAAAGCGTCTTCCATGGTGACCACCTGGTAGCCGGCCATGAAGGCCTGCAAGGCGCAAATGGGATCGACCTCGCTGATCATCACCCGGGCCTTGTGGGCGGCCAGGGCCTCGGCCGAGCCCTTGCCCACGTCGCCGTAGCCGCAGACCATGGCGGTCTTGCCGGCCACCATCACGTCGGTGGCGCGCTTGATGCCGTCCACCAGGGATTCGCGGCAGCCGTAGATGTTGTCGAACTTGCTCTTGGTCACCGAGTCGTTCACGTTGATGGCCGGCACCAGGAGCTCGCCTTTCTGGTGCATCTGATACAGGCGGTGCACGCCGGTGGTGGTCTCCTCGCTGACTCCGCGCCATTCCTCCACCACCCGCTGCCAATGGCCGGGGTCTGAAGTCTGGGCTTGCTTCAAGAGCTCATTTACGATGCGCAGTTCCTTGTTGTCGGTGGGCTCGTCCAGCATGGCGGGGTCTTTTTCCGCGTAATAGCCCCGGTGGATCAAAAGCGTGGCGTCGCCGCCGTCGTCCACCACCAGGTTGGGGCCCCGGCCGTCGGGCCAGGTGAGCGCCTTCTGGGTGCACCACCAATAATCCTCCAGGGTCTCGCCCTTCCAGGCGTAAACCGGCACCCCGCTTTGGGCGATGGCCGCGGCGGCGTGATCCTGGGTGGAAAAGATGTTGCAGGAAGCCCAGCGCACGTCCGCGCCCAAAGCCACCAGGGTCTCGATGAGAACCGCGGTCTGGATGGTCATGTGCAGGGAGCCGGACACCCGCGCGCCTTTGAGCGGCTTCAGCGGTCCGTATTTCTCGCGGGTGGCCATCAGGCCGGGCATCTCTTTTTCAGCGATCTCCATCTCGCGGCGGCCCCAGGCGGCCAGCTCCAGATCGGCCACCTTGTAATCGGGCTCCTCGCCCGCGGCGCGGCCACGGGCCAACAGGTCTTCAGCGGTCTTGGCGGTCATGATTAAGCTGCGTCCTTTACTTTGGCCGCTTCTGCCAATTGGGCGGCTTTGTCGGTTTTCTCCCAGGGGAACATGTCGCGGCCGAAGTGCCCGTAGCTGGCCGATTCCTGATAGGACCAGCCTTTAGGAGCCAGGAGGCCCAACTGGTCGATGATGGCGGCGGGACGGAAGTCGAAGATGTCGCCGCTTGCCAGGATGCTCTGCAGCTCCGCCTCGCTGACCTTGGCGGTGCCGTAGGTATCGATATTGATGGAAAGCGGCCGCGCCACGCCTATGGCGTAGGCCACCTGAATCTCGCAGCGCTCGGCCAGGCCGGCGGCCACCATGTTCTTGGCCGCGTAGCGCGCGTAATAGGCCGCGGAACGGTCCACCTTGGAGGGGTCCTTGCCGGAGAAGGCCCCGCCGCCGTGGCTGCCCACGCCGCCGTAGGTATCCACGATTATCTTGCGGCCGGTGAGCCCGGCGTCGGCATAGGGCCCGCCCAAGACAAAGGAGCCGGTGGGGTTGATGAAATACTTGGTCTTGGCGGTCAAAAGCCCGGTGTGCTCCAGGACTTCTTGGCAGGCCTCCACCAGGTCCTTCTTTATGGCCTTGGGGTCCACCTCGTCGGTCTGCTGGGAGATGACCACGGTGGTGATCTCGCGGGGCTTGCCCTTGGCGTAGCGCACCGAAACCTGGCTCTTGGCGTCGGGGCGCAGATAGGCCACGGCTCCGTTGTTGCGCAGCTCCTTCAGCTTCAGCAACAGGCGGTGGCTATAGGCGATGGGAGTGGGCATGAACTCCCTGGTTTCATCGGTGGCGTAGCCGAACATCATGCCCTGGTCGCCCGCGCCCTGCTCCTCGTAGAGCCCCTCGCCCTCGGTCACGCCCTGGCTGATATCGGACGATTGCCCGTGAATGCGTGAAATGTATTCGAACGACTTATCCCAAAACAGCAGTTCCTCGCGGTCGTAACCGATCTGCTTGATGGTCCGCCGCGCGATTTTTTCCGGATCAATGCCATCCCAGCCCTGGCAGGTGATTTCACCGAGATTGGTGACCAGGTTATGGCCCACCGCGGTCTCGCAAGCCACTCTGGCCTTGGGGTCCTGGGCCAGGCAGGCGTCCAGCACCGCGTCCGATATCTGATCGCAGACCTTGTCCGGATGGCCCTCGCTGACCGATTCAGAGGTGAAGACATGATCCGTGCGAATCTTACTCATGCAACAGCTTCCTTTCTGCTTCTAGGTGCGACGCGGCGCGCACCACGCCCCCCTGGGGGACGCGGCTGCGTTTCGCCTCCGCGCCGGACGGAACCACGGCAATGTTCTTTTTGAGTTTGCGAGGAGCAAACGTCCTCAGCTTGATTGGCCGCGCCTAAGCCACACAGCCTAACGAGGCAATACCCTCACAACGCAACCTCGATTGCTTTCAATAAGCAAGCATCGTTCCATCACGAAATTGTGCCGGCAATCCGATTGATTTAAATGGGTTTTTCAATCTGGTCCTGGAGAGGGCGCCGCATGACCAAGATGGCGACTTGCTCGGGGAAGTCCGCGTGTGAGCAATAAATGTACACTATGTTAAAAACCGGCGAAATTTGTGTGCAGGTTTGGCCAGAATCGCCCAGTTTTTTAAATATCTGTTCTTGGGGACTTGCCGGCAAAATTCTTTTATTTAAGGCGCGGAAAAACAAATCTTCTAATATATGGAAAAGTAAAGCTTACCTGACGACTCTCGCCGGCTTGGCCGCCGCGATTTCAATATTTAAATCACTATGTACAATTTATTTACATTAGATCGTTTGCCTTGCGCTTTGTTTTCATATAAAAAGGTGCTTTAGGTCGCGGCAAGCGGGCCGCGATCCGGCTATGCTCCGCCCGCTCCAAAGAGGAAAAATGCCCAGCCAGAGCGAGCCGATAAACATTCTCTGCGTTGATCCGCTCAGGAACATCTTCCGCCAGCTCAAGGAAGCTTTTCCCGCGGACGGCGCCAGGATAGTCCTGGAACCTTTCGTGGGGCGGGTGCTGGAGCATTTTGAACAGGAAACCTTTGAGGTGCTGGTGCTATCCAGCGCGGCCTTGAGTTCCAATCACGGCGTGGGCATCGAGCTTCTGGAGGTGGTTTCCGACAAGTGCCCCGGCACCCAGATCCTGTTTCTCATCAATCCCAGAGAAATCAAGCTGGCCGCCTCCGCCCTGAAAGCCGGCACCTATCATTATTCCAAGCTGCCCATCAGCGACGAGGAGCTGAAGCTCCTGGTGGAATCGGCCCTGGAGAAAAGGCCGCAATACGCCCCCAACCTGCTCCTCAAACATGACAAGAAGAGCACCACCTTTGAAAGCATGGTGGGAGGCTCGACCGTGATGCGGGAGGTCTACCGCCAGATCCGCCAGGCCGCGGCCACCGACATCCCGGTGCTGCTTTCCGGCGAAACCGGCACCGGCAAGGATTTGGCCGCCCGGGCCATTCACCAGCTTTCCAGCCGCAACGGCGGGCCCTACGTCCCGGCCCATCTGGGCGCCCTGCCCGAGGACCTGGTGGCCAGCGAATTGTTCGGCCATGAAAAGGGCGCTTTCACCGGCGCCCTGGAGCGCCGCCTGGGCTGCTTTGAGCTGGCCCACAAGGGCACCGTGTTCCTGGATGAAATATCCACCATCGACGAGAAGATCCAGATCAGCCTGCTAAGGCTCCTGGAGGACCGCAAGCTGCACCGCATCGGCGCCACCAAAAGCCTGAAGGTGGACGTGCGGGTGATCGCGGCCAGCAACGAGGACCTGGAAGAGGCGGTCAGCCGGCGCGGCTTCAGGGAGGATTTGTTCTTCCGCCTGGACGTGCTGCACGTGCACATGCCGGCCCTCAAGCAGAGGGACGGCGACGTGCCCTTGCTCATAGATCATTTCCTCAAGCAGTTCAACAAGGCCTATGACAAGGCGGTGGTGGGCATCTCGCCGGAATGCGTGAGCCGGCTGCATTCCTATGATTGGCCCGGCAACGTGCGCGAGCTGAAGAACGTGATCAACCGCGCGGTGGTCATGTGCTCCGGCGACGTGCTCTTGCCCGAGCACCTGCCCCGCCGCCTGCGCTCGCCCCAGGGCGGCCGGGCCATGGTCAGCTTGCCGGTGGGCTCCACCCTGGAGGCCATGGAAAAGGAAATGCTGCTGCGCACCTTGGACTTCACCGGCGGCAACCGCCGCCGCGCCGCTGAAATCCTGGGCATCAGCCGGCGGACGCTCTACAACAAAATCGACCGTTACGACCTTTAGCCGCCTTCTTCGGGCGGAGGCTCGCCCTGTGGCGCCTGGTACCAGGCCAAGCGGCTGAAAGCCTGGCGCAGGTCGTCCTGTTCCGCATGCGGCGATATCTCGGCCAGCCGCAAGGCCCATTCATAAAGCTCGGCGTTTTCCCCGCCGCGGCCCATTTGCTCCAGATGCGTCGCCAGGCGCTGCACAAGGAAAAAGCCCAGCAGCGGCTTTTCCCGCAGGGCGCGGGCCACCAGGGCTTGCAGCCGCTTCAGCGCGCTTTCCAGCTCCTGGCCGTTCCCCAGGGCCGCCAGGATGAAGGCCAGGTCGCACAGGGTCCAACCCGTCTCCAAGGCTTGGGGGCCGTGCAGTTGCTCGGCCAGGACAAGCTGCTCCCGGCATAGGTCGGCCGCAGATCGCAGATCGGCCTGGGCCAGGCGCAGCCGCATGAGCAGCTGCCCGGCCTGATAGGTCCTCTCTGAGATGGGATCGACCTGCCTGAGCTGGGCCAGGGCGGCGGAAAACCTCTGCTCCGCCCTGGGCCAGCGCCCCCGCTGCATGGCCAGCACGCCCTCCTGCATGAGCTTGTCAGCGCCCTTGGCCATGGGCAGGCGCGGGCCCAGGGGCTTGTCATGGTCGCGTCGGTTCATGCCCGCATTCTAGCACGGGTCGCGGGCCGAAACAGCTTGGCCGGCGCGGGCGATGCTTGGCATAATAGCAGCCAGGCGTGGTTTTCATCAGGGTTTACCAAGGGAGCGCGACCGGCGGCTGGACCGGCGCGGTCCCTGGCCGCTCACGCGGCGCAACCGGGCGGAGATGCCATGACCAAAGAAACGATCCGCTGTCCCTGGGCCTTGCGCCATCCTCTGGAAACGCTTTATCACGACGGGGAATGGGGCGTGCCCCTGCATGACGACAACAAGCTGTTCGAGCTTCTGACCCTGGAAGGAGCCCAGGCCGGGCTCAGCTGGCTTACCGTGCTGCGGCGCAGGGCGGAATACCGCAAGGCGTTTCTGGGCTTTGATCCCGCCAAGGTGGCGCGCTTCGGCCCCCGGGAAATCGCGGCCCTGCTGGACAATCCAGGCCTCATCCGCAACCGCGGCAAACTGGAGTCAACCGTCGGCAACGCCCGCGCCTTGTTAAGTATCCAGGCCGAGCACGGCAGCTTCAACCGCTTCATCTGGCGGTTTGTCGGCGAACCCTTGCACAACGCCTGGGAGACCATCGAGCAAGTGCCCGCTCAAAGCTCCCAATCGCAGGCCATGAGCAAGGAACTGAAAAAGAGGGGCTTCAAATTCGTGGGGCCCACCATATGCTACGCCTTCATGCAGGCTTCGGGCATGGTGAACGATCATTTGGTGAGCTGTTATCGCTACCAGGATTTGCGCGGCAAACGCTAATCGCGCGCTTCCCGCCAATCCCCCGTTGCCGCGAACTCGGCGATCTGGTCCTCCGCGGCGCTCCGCCGCTTGCGGTCGTGGTAAGTGCGGTTGCCCTGGCAGATGAAGCAATCGCCGTGGTTCTGGCA
This sequence comes from Desulfocarbo indianensis, assembly GCA_001184205.1. Classification (GTDB taxonomy): domain Bacteria; phylum Desulfobacterota; class Desulfarculia; order Desulfarculales; family Desulfarculaceae; genus Desulfocarbo; species Desulfocarbo indianensis. Next base: position 250,445 of record LBMP01000006.1, on the reverse strand, counting down.
ATTGGGGTCCACGGCCTTGGTGCCGCGATAGTCCCGCCGCTTTTCCTTGCCGTGCCTGATGGCCTTGTGCAGCGTCATGACGTTGCATCCTCCTTGCGGGTTGCCTATGTCATTGCCCCTTCCCCTTATCCATAATTATAGCAAAGGCAGGCAGGCGCCGGCGCCAGGCAAAAGCCCGCCCGGCGTTCAGGTGGTTTTTTGGGCCTCCTTGGCGCGCAGGGCCTGCTGCATGGCCTTGACCGCCTGGTAGTGCTCCTTGGTGGCCATGGCTCTTTTGAAGCAGCTTATTTCATAGCTCAGGGTGTCCTCCAGGCCGTTTTGCGCGCCGTGCAAAAGTATGGCCTTGGCCATTTTCACCGCCGGCCGGGGATGGGCCGCGATGACGGCGGCGATTCGCTGGGCGCTTTCCAGCAACTCCTCGGGCGGGCAGACCTGGCTCACCAGACCCATGGCCAGGGCCTCCTGGGGCTCCACCTCCCGCGCGGTGAGCACCAGCTCCAGGGCCCGGCCCAAGCCGATGATGCGGGGCAGCAAGGCCGAGGAGCCGAATTCAGGCGTCACGCCCACCCGCACGAAACCGCACACGAAGCGCGCCTTTTGCGAGCAGATGCGTATATCGGCCATGAGCGGCAAGGTGAAGCCCCAACCCACCGCGGGCCCGTTTATGGCGGCGATCAGAGGCTTGCTGAAAGCCGCCACCGCGCGGGGGAAGGCCAAATCCGTGAAGCGCTCCACCGCTGAAAAATCCTGCTCCTGATACAGGGCGGCGAAGCGATCCAGATCGCCGCCGGCGCTGAAGGCGCGCCCCGCTCCGGTCAGCACCACCGCCGCCACTGAATCGTCTTCCCCGGCGGCGGCCAGCGCCGCCATCAGGTCCTCCTTCATGGCCTCGTTCAGCGCGTTGAGCCGCTGAGGACGATTCAGGGTCAGCATCCGCACCGGCCCGGTTCCGCTTTGCAATACCGTGGGTTCCGCCATGTTTCACACTCCTTTATTATCACGGAAAAATTAGCTCAAGCCCGGCCCGCTGTCAAAGCGCCCGAGCCTCGGAGGGGCCAAATCCTAGTAGCTTTGGTGGGTACTGATTTTTATTGACATTAATCGCACAGTCTGCGAAACAGTTACAACATAGCTATATTTTAAGCGTAGAGGTGGAGCACAGCCGCTGCCGCATATTGCCCGTAAAGAGGGGCCGCAGCTTGGAGCAACACAAAAAAGTATGTAAGGAGGGAGGCTTAGATGCGGCTTAAAGGTAAAAAGGCGATCGTGACCGGTTCTTCCCGTGGGGTGGGAGCTTCGGTGGCTCTGGCTTATGGACGCGAGGGGGCCGACGTGGTGGTCAACTACTCCTCCTCCGAGGGTCCTGCCATGGAGATAGTTAAGCAAATCAAGAATATGGGCCAAAAGGCCGTGGCCGTGAAGGCCGACGTGGCCAAGGCCGAGGATTGCCAGCTCCTGGTGGACGCGGCGGTGAGCGAGTTTGGCGGCTTGGACATCGTGGTCAACAACGCCGGCTTCACCCGCCCCGCTATGTTGCACAAGATGGATGAGGGCCAGTGGAACGCGGTGTTGGATATACATCTGAAGGCCGTGTGGCTGATGACCAAGGCCGCCCATCCCCAGCTCTCCCAGAGCAAGGCCGGCCGGGTGATCAACGTCACCAGCGTGGCCGGCGTGGTGGGCACCGTGGGCCAGGTCAACTACTCGGCGGCCAAGGGCGGCGTGATCAGCCTGACCAAAAGCATCGCCCGCGAAATGTCGCGCTTCAACACCTGCGCCAACGTGGTTTCCCTGGGCATCGTGGCCACCGACATGACCGAGAAGATCCGCACCGATGAGAAGCTCAAGGAAATCTACATGAACCGTATTCTGCTCAAACGTTTTGCCGAGGCCGATGACGTGACGCCATTGTTCGTGTTCTTGGCTTCGGATGATGCAGCCTATATCACCGGCCAGCTTATTTGCCTGGACGGCGGCTATGGCATGATCTGATACCGCGTCCCAAGCGGGCGCATTTATCTAGCTGGAGGTAGCTGTGGCGGGTATACCGGACAAAATCGAAACCTGGCAGATGACCGAACAAGGCTCGGGCGGCAAGCCTGGCAAACTCATGCGGACCAGCATCCCCATGCCGGAATTGGGGCCGGACGACGCCCTGGTGGAGGTGGCCGGATGTGGAGTATGCCACACCGACCTGGGCTATTTTTATGACGGCGTGCCAACCGTCAACAAGCCGCCCTTGACCCTGGGCCATGAAATCTCGGGCACGGTGCTGGCCGGGCCGGACAGCCTGGTGGGCAAGAACGTGATCGTGCCGGCGGTGATGCCGTGCAACAACTGCCCCATCTGCGCGCAGGGCCGGGGCAACCGCTGTCTGAGCCAGAAGATGCCCGGCAACAGCCTGGGTATATACGGCGGCTTCTCCAGCCATATCCCGGTCCCGGCCGGCGACCTCTGCGTAATCGACGAGCTTAAACTTCCCCTGAACAACTACGCGGTGGTGGCCGACGCCTGCACCACGCCCTACCAGGCTGCCGTGCGGGGAGACCTCAAGGAAGGCGATCTGGTCATGATCACCGGCGCGGCCGGCGGCGTGGGCGTCTACATGACCCAGGTAGCCAAGGCCCTGGGCGCCAAGGTGGTGGTGGGGCTCGACGTGGTGCAGCCCAAGCTGGAACGTGCCCTGCAATTCGGCGCGGATTACGTCATCAACGTGATGGGCAAGGATATCAAGGCCATCAAGGCCGAGCACAAGGACATCTGCAAGCAGGCCGGCGTGCCGGCCAATTACGGCTGGAAGATTTTCGAGTGCTCGGGCGTCACGCCGGGGCAGGATGTCGCCTTGGGCATGCTCTCGTTCATCGGCAAGCTCATCGTGGTGGGCTTCAACCCCAAGCCCAATACCTTCATGCTCTCCAAGCTCATGGCTTTCGACGCGGAGATGATAGGGACCTGGGGATGCCTGCCCAAATACTATAAGAACATTCTGGACATGGTGCAGAGCGGCAAGGTTCAGATCCAGCCGTTCCTGGAGACCAAGCCCATGAGCCAGATAGAGCAGGTTTTCGAGCAGCAGCACGCCGGCTTGTTTGACCGGCGCCAGGTGCTCTTGCCCGACTTTTAACGAAAACGATATCACCAGCCGGCGCCGGTGATTCCGGCCCGGCAGCCTGTTTTAAGCATAAGGGAGGAAAGCAGCATGGCACTGGAATGGATGCCCCGCGAACATGAATTGAAGAACCATCTACTCTTTGAAGCAGACATGGTTCAGGGCCGCTATTGGGGTACCGACGCCGACGCCCCTTGCGTGGTCTACACCAAAAAACCCCTGGTCAACCCCTTCACCGGCGAGGAAGTGCCGGAGCTGTACGTGGCCGAGGTGCGCCTCAACAATCCCCGCCAGTACAACTCCTACACCACCACCATGGTCAAGGGCGTGATCGCCGGCTTCCGGGCCGCCTCGGGCGACCGTTCGGTGGTGGCCACGGTGTTCACCGGCACCGGCTACGACGCCTTCTGCACCGGCGGCAACACCAAGGAATACTCCGAATACTACTCCCGCCGGCCCAATGAGTACGGCGAGTACATGGACCTGTTCAACGAGATGGTGGACTCCATCCTGATGTGCAAGAAGCCCACCATCTGCCGGGTGAACGGCATGCGCGTGGCCGGCGGCCAGGAGATCGGCATGGCCTGCGACCTGGCCATCGCCTCGGACCTGGCCATCTTCGGCCAGGCCGGCGCCCGCCACGGCTCGGCCCCGGACGGCGGCTCCAGCGACTTCCTGCCCTGGATGCTCAACATGGAAGACGCCATGTGGAACTGCGTGTCCTGCGAGATGTGGTCGGCCTACAAGATGAGGGCCAAAAACCTCATCTCCAAGGTGGTGCCGGTGCTCAAAGACGGCGACAAGTGGGTGCGCAACCCCATGATCATCACCGACCGCTACGTGGACGACGGCGAGATCGTCTACGGCGAGTATGTGAAGGACAAGGCCGCCCTGGGCGAGGCCAAGGCCAAGATCAAGGAACTGCCCAAGGACGCGGAGCTTCTGGACAAGGAAGTGGCCAAGATCGTTTGGACCTTCGCCAACCTGTTCCCCGGCTGCGCCATCAAGACCATCGATGGCATCCGGGCCAAGAAGAAGTTCTTCTGGGATCAGGCCAAGCTGCCCAACCGGCATTGGCTCATGGCCAACATGAACTACGAGGCCTTCCTGGGCTTCGGCTCCTTCAACACCAAGAAGATCACTGGCACCGACACCATCGACTTCATCAAGTTCCGCCAGCTCATCGCCCAGGGTGCGGAAGCTTCCATGGAAAACTTCGAGAAGGTCATGGCTAAGCCCAAGTAATCAACCGTTTGGCAATCCGCCGGCAAACCCTCTCCCCACGGGAAAGGGTTTGCCGGGCGGTCACAACCGCAAATATGCGAAATAACGGCCCTCCCCTCGGCGCGGGCCGCGGGGGAAGGCGATTAGGGGGCTGGCGAGGCATTTCATTTACGCATCACCCCATGAACAGCCCAATTGATCCATAAGGAGCCCAAGCATGGCTTATGAGCATATCAAGCTGAAGGTCGAGAATGGCCTGGCCACCTTGACCCTCTGCCGTGAGCCCCTGAACGTTTTGAACATTGCCATGATGAAGGAAATGAACCAGGCCCTGGACAGCCTGGTGGGGCAACCCTTGAAAGCGCTGTTGATCAACGCCGAGGGCAAGGCCTTCAGCGCCGGGGTGGACGTGGGAGAGCACCTGGGCGACCAGGTGCATGAGATGATCGAGGTGTTTCACGGCATCTTCCGCCGCATGGACGCGCTGGGCGTGGTCACGGTGGCTTCGGTGCAGGGCGCGGCCCTGGGCGGCGGCTGCGAGGTCGCCGCCTTTTGCGACTTGGTGGTGGCCTCCGAAAAGGCCAAGCTGGGCCAGCCGGAGATCATGGTGGGAGTCTTCCCCCCCATCGCCGCCCTCACCTTCCCCCGCCAGATCGGCTATAAAAAGGCACTGGAGCTCATCGTGACCGGCGACACCATCGGCGCGGCCGAAGCCAAGCAATTGGGCTTGGTCAACCAGGTGGTGCCCCCCGAGGAATTGCAGGCGGCCACCGACAAGCTGGTGGGCAAGCTCTTGGCCATGTCGGGCCTGGTGCTCAAGCTCACCAAAAAGGCCTTTGTGGGCGGCCTGCAGGATGACAGCGACCAGGGCCTGGCGGTCATCGAAAAAGTGTATCTTGACGAACTCATGAAAACCCGCGACGCCGAGGAAGGTCTCAAGGCCTTCCTGGAGAAGCGCAAACCGGTTTGGAAAGAGGAGTGAAGTTGCAGTTGGGCCGGATTTAGCTCGAGTTGGCCTGCCGCGAATGCCCCTGGGAGCCGGCCCCCAGGGGCTACCACTTTTTCAGGCATTGCATGATCTCACAAGTCCTGGCAGGCGTCGCAGCATGATTCGAAACCGGCCTCCGCGGCCACTCGGCAGGCAACCGCAGGTTGCCCGCTCATGATGCAGGTCTGATAGGCCGCGGAGGTGACTTTATCGCGGGCGTCAAAACAGGCCTCCAGGGTATCGCTATCTATCTTGGGCCGTTTCAGGCTAATAGGATTATTTATCAGCGCCCATGGAGCCTTTCCGCCTGGCAAATGCTTTTGGGGCGTAATCGTCTGGCAATCACGCCCATCGCGTTTTTAAGGATGTGGGCCAAGTTGGCTTGACGGGGGTGGGACAAGCGGTTTTACAGGCAGGCATCGGCGATTTCAGCAGGCCACCGGCCTGCTTATCATTTTCTCTTCTCAATAAGCCAGACAAAGCAAAGCCTTGTCAAGCCTGCTCCTGTCCCTTCCATGATTGGCGCTGCCGCGTATTGGGAGTCATAATCAACTAAAGTTAATCTTTGGGTTCAGCCTGTCTGGCCTGCTTCAAGCTTACAGGGTTGACAGAAAACAGAATAGTGCTTAACTTTGTTTGAAATACCTAATAAGGGCCGGATTTACATAAAAGGAGCTGTTACCATGCCCGAGAAAACCGTGAGCATCCCTGACATGTCCTGCGGACACTGCCTGGCCAACGTCAAACGGGAGGCCGGCGAGGTGCAAGGCGTCACCAGCGTGGAAGGCGACCTTGAATCCAAGAAGGTCACTTTCCAGTGGGACGCGCCGGCGGAATGGTCCCAGATCGAGGCCGCGCTCAAGGACGCCGGCTATCCGCCGCAAGCATAGGCGGCTTCAGCGGGTCTAGACCCGCTTATTGCTTTTATCAGCGTTGGGATGGGCTATCGTGGCTGAGCATATAGAACTGCCCGTGGTGGGGATGAGCTGCGCGCGTTGCGCCGCGGCGGTGGAGCGCACCTTGACCAAAAAGGTGCCCGGCGTGGACCAGGCCCAGGTCAACTTCGCCTCCGAAACGGTGGGCATCGATTACGACCCGGATCAGGCCGATCTGGAGGCCATGGCCCAGGCCGTGAAAAACGCGGGCTATCAGCTGGTGCTGCCGGAAAAACGTCACGTGGAACTGCCGGTATTGGGCATGACCTGCACCCGCTGCTCGGCCGCGGTGGAGCGCACCTTGAACAAGAAGGTGCCCGGCGTGGATCAGGCCCAGGTCAACTTCGCCACCGAAACCGCCAGCATTGATTTCGACCCCAGCCGGACCTCCCTGGAAGCCATGGCCCAGGCCGTGAAAAACGCGGGCTATGAACTGGTGCTGCCCGCCGAGGGCGAGGAGGAGGCGGGGCCGGACGCGGAGACCCTGGCCAGGCAGGCGGAATATCAAGCCAACCTCAAGGCCTTCGTCGTCGGAGTGGTCTTCACCCTGCCCTTGTTCCTGCTCTCCATGGCCCGTGATTTCGGCCTGGTGGGCGCCTGGGCCCATGCCGGCTGGGTGAACTGGCTGTTTTTGGCCCTGGCCACCCCGGTGCAGTTCTACACCGGCGGCGGCTTTTATTCCGGCGGCTGGAAAAGCCTAAAAAACGGCGCGGCCAACATGGACGTGCTGGTGGCCCTGGGCTCCTCCACGGCCTATTTCTATTCCCTGGCCCTGCTGGTGTTACCCGGCCTGGGCTCGCACGTCTATTTCGAGACCAGCGCGATGATCATCACCCTGATCAAGCTGGGCAAGCTGTTGGAATCCTCGGCCAAGGGCCAGGCTTCCGCCGCCATCAAGAAGCTGATGGACCTGGCTCCCAAGGTGGCTCATCTGGTGGAGGCCGACGGCTCCGAGCGCGACGTGCCCGCCAACCAGGTGCGCCCCGGCCAGGTGGTGGCCGTGCGGCCCGGCGAACGGGTGCCGGTGGACGGCGAGGTGGTGGGCGGGTCCAGCGCGGTGGATGAAAGCATGCTCACCGGCGAAAGCATTCCGGTGGATAAAACACCGGGCGACCGGGTCTTCGGGGCCACCTTGAACCAGCAGGGCCGCCTCAAGATAAAGGCCGCCGGCGTGGGCGCGGAAACCGCCCTGGCCCAAATCATCCGCCTGGTGCGCCAGGCCCAGGGCTCCAAGGCCCCCATCCAGCGCCTGGCCGACCAGGTGGCCGCGGTGTTCGTGCCGGCCATCATCGCCATAGGCCTCATCACCTTCGGCCTGTGGTGGGCTTTGGGCGGCGAGTTCGTGCCGGCCATGATCCGCATGGTGGCGGTGTTGGTGATAGCCTGCCCCTGCGCCCTGGGTCTGGCCACGCCCACCGCGGTGATGGTGGGCACCGGCAAGGGCGCGGGCATGGGAATCCTGTTCAAGAACTCGGAATCCCTGGAAACCGCCCAGCGCCTGGACACCATCATGTTCGATAAGACGGGCACCATAACCCAGGGCAAGCCCCGGCTCACCGATTGGGAGCCTTTGGCCGGCTCCGCCGAGCAGGGCCAGGAGGCGCTCAGCCTGGCCGCCAGCGCGGAAAGCGCTTCCGAGCATCCCATCGCCAAGGCCCTTCTGGCCGGAGCCAGGGAGCGCGGGGCGGAGATCGCCGAGCCGGAGCAGTTCCAGGCCAAAAGCGGCTTCGGCGTGGAGGCCGTGGTCAGGGGCCGCCAGGTTAGCGTGGGCAAACCGGCCTGGTTCGCCGAGCAAGGCCGGCTATCCTCTGAACTGGCCGATCGCGTCGAGCAATTGTCCGGCCAGGGCAAGACCGTGATGCTGGTGGGCGTGGACGGCCAACCCGCCGGCATCCTGGCCGTGGCGGACCAGGAAAAGGAAGACGCCGGCCAGGCCATCGCCGAACTCAAGGACCTGGGCATCAGACCGGTGATGCTGACCGGAGACAACCAGAAGGCAGCCCAGGCCATCGCCGCCAGGGTGGGCATAACTCAGGTGGAGGCCGAGGTGCTGCCCGACCGCAAGGAAGAGGTGGTGCGCCAGGCCATGGAACAGGGCCGCCTGGTGGGCATGGTGGGCGACGGCATCAACGACGCCCCGGCCCTGGCCCGGGCCCACGTGGGCATCGCCATCGGCACCGGGGCCGACGTGGCCATGGAAGCCTCCGACGTGACCCTGGTGGGCGGCGAACTGGCCGGCGTGGCCCGGGCCATCAAGCTTTCGCGGGCCACCATGCGCACCATCAAGCAAAATCTTTTCTGGGCCTTTTTCTACAACCTGATCCTGGTGCCGGTGGCGGCCGGCGCGCTGCACGGCGTGCCTTGGGTGCCCGGCTTTATCCGCGATCTGCATCCGGCCATGGCGGCCGGGGCCATGGCTTTCAGCAGCGTAACCGTGGTGCTGAACAGCCTGCGGCTGGGGCGGGCCAGGCTTTAACCCGCCTTCGCAATTACGTAAAAAGCGGGCGGGGCCGATGGTCCCGCCCGCTTTTTATCTTTCGCCTCTAGGTAGCGCCGGCCTCGCCGGGTTCAGCCCGCATATTTCACGAGGGGCGGGCGGCATTTAGCGACAAGCTATACCTCAAAGGACTCGCATGGAAAAGGCCGCATCATAATCAAGGGACGGTTCGCACTCGGGCCCGGCACAGCCAGCCGCCGGCAGACAAGGCGTCTGGCAAGCGAGGGCCGCAGGCGTAGCCAAAGCTACGTCGAAGCCCGAGAGCGGCCAGCAACGCAGGGTGCCGCTGGCTGGCGCAGCCGGACGCGCGGCCCTCGCCGAAATATGCGGGTTAGACCAGGGCCATGCCCATGAGCCACTTATGGATGTATTCGGCCACCTCCTGCCAGCCGGGCTCACCGATCACCCAATGGGCGTGCCGGGGGAATTCCTTGTAGGCGCCGGTGGCCGCGTACTTCACCCCGATCTTGCGCACCACCGGCGCTGGGGTGATGCGGTCCTGGCCGCCGGCGATGACCAGCACCGGGCATTTGATATTTTTCTCATCCACCCGCGAGGCGTGCCGGCGGTCCAATAGCCAGAGCCCGATCTCCGCGGCGGCCCGGCCGGAATCATGCACCAAGCGGCCGTAGGCTTCCCTCTGCGCCTCCGGGGCCAGCAAATGCATCATGGCATGGCTGGCTTCGTTGAAAGTGGGCATGGTGGGCCGCCGCCAAAAGCCCCAACGCAACAGCGAACTCCTGAAGGCGCGGATCACCGACCAGCGCAGGGCCAGGATGCCCGCCGGCGAAACCGGGGTGAGAAAAACCGCCGCCTTGCCCAGGCCCCTCGCCGCCAGCATCTGGGCCAGAAGGCCGCCCATGGAATGCCCCATGATTATGGGCTCCTGGGGCAGCCCCCTGACCTGAGCCTCCAGATCGGCCGCATAGTCCAGGAGGCTGATGGAGCCCAGGCCGGCCGGCGGGTCGACCGGGCTCACGTCATGCAGGCGCAGGGTGGGCGTGAGGCAGTCGAAGCCGCGCTCCTGGAAAAAGGCCTTGTAGTTATCCCACAGGTGGGGCCTCCCCCACATGCCGTGGATCATGAAAATGGTTTCCGTCATGCCCGCCCCGGCGGCTTCCGGCCGCCAAGCGCCGCCTACCAGCGGTCGTAATGGGTGAACTCGCTGATCTCCTTGCGCTTGGGCGGCTTGACTTCCTGGTCGGGGTAGCCGATGGGGAACATGGACACCACCTCGTAGCCCTCCGGCACGCCCAGCGCCTTGGCCGCGGCGGCCTGGTCGAAAAGCCCCACCGGCACCGTGCCCAGGCCCAGGGCGTGGCAAGCCAGGTGCAGGTTCTGGCCGGCGATGCCCAGGTCATAGAGGAACCAGTCGCCGAACTTGGTGGTGACCTGGCCCTTGTAATAACCGGCTTCCTTCAGCTTTCCGCAAAGCACCACCAGAAGCGGCGCGCTGACGATGGCCTTGGTGGCGGGGTTGCCCTTGCCCATGGCGGCCTGCAACTTTTCGCGCTGGGCCGGGTCTTTGACCACCACCAATTCCCAGCACTGGCTGTTGGCCCAGGACGGCGCCCATTGCACCGCTTCCAGAAGCTGTTGCAATACCTGGTCGGAGACCTGCTGCTCCGTGAATTTACGTATGCTGCGGCGCTGCTTGATGGCGTTCAACACTTCGCTCATGCGTCATCCTCCCTTGACAAGCTGCCTTAGGATCGGTTGGCTGTTGGTGAGTAATGGTAACGTTCCCAGACTAACCCTGTTGGCGCGCCGGGGTCAATGCGCCAGAGCGGCCTCCCCTTGGCCGGCCGCCGCCCGGCAAGCAAAGATTCCCCTGCCGATCAATCCTGGCCCGGCGATTACACATAGTGAAAAAGCTAATAAATGCAAGAAGATCTGGATTGCGAACCGGTTTTGTTCTATTATCAGGTCACCTCGTTTTCCTGGCGTGGCAGCGATGCCCTGGTCAATGGGGATGCATATAAAATTCAAGCTGGCACAGGTGAATTAAATTCTTGGGACGCGGGAGTGCTTGGGTTGAGAGCATCCCGCAGCCTGGGGCGGCGCGCCGCACAGGCTTGATTTCGCTTTCGCGCATGAGCCCGGCGGCCTCCCGGGCCAGCCGACCCCCACGCCGCGCTTTTAACAACGTGGAGGCGTCATTGCTTGACGCCGGAAAGGTGAATCGCCAATGGCCGAGTTGCTTTGGAAACCCGCGCCCCAACGCATCGGGCAGGCCAACCTCTCCAGCTTCATCCGATTCGTCAACCAGAAGCACGGCACGGCTTTCCGCGATTACCTCGAACTCTACGATTGGTCGGTCAAGGACGTGGCGGCTTTTCAGGAGGCCCTGTGGCAATTTTACCAACCCATCCATTCCCAGGCTTACGACCAGGTGCTGGAAGACGCCGATAAAATGCCCGGCGCCAAATGGTTCAGCGGAGCCAAGCTGAATTTCGCCGAAAACCTGCTGCGCTATCGCGATGACCACCCCGCCCTGGTCTTCCGTTCCGAGCCCGGCGAGACCAGGCGACTCACCTATGGGCAGGTCTACGAACAAACCGCCCGCCTGGCCAAGACCCTCAAACAAATGGGCGTCCAGCCCGGCGACCGGGTGGCGGGCTTCATGCCCAACATCCCGGAGACCGTGGTGGCCATGCTGGCCGCCGCCAGCCTGGGCGCGGTGTGGTCGTCCTGCTCGCCGGACTTCGGCTTCCAGGGGGTGATGGACCGTTTCGGCCAGATACAGCCCAAGGTGCTCTTTTGCGCGGACGGCTATTTCTACAACGGCAAGACCTTTGATTCCCTGGAGTGCGTGGCCCAGGTGAGGCGCGAGATCGAGAGCATCAAGCACGTCATCGTGGCGGCCTTCACCCAGGAGGCGCCCGACCTGGCCAAGGCGCCCGGAGCCATGGCTTGGGCCGAGGCCCTGGGCTCCGGCCCGGTGCCGGAGCTGGAGTTCAATCAACTGCCCTTTGACCACCCGGTTTACATACTCTACTCCTCCGGCACCACCGGCGTGCCCAAATGCATGGTGCACGGCGCGGGCAACGTGCTCGTGCAGCATTTGAAGGAGCTCGGCCTGCAAACCGATCTCAAGCGGGAAGACCGCATCTTCTATTTCACCACCTGCGGCTGGATGATGTGGAACTGGCTGGTCAGCTCGCTGGCCCTGGGCGCCACGGCCCTACTCTTTGACGGCTCCCCTTTCTATCCCGGACCGGGCGTGCTTTGGCAATACGCCCAGGACGAGGGCATGACCATCTTCGGCACCAGCGCCCGCTATTTGGCGGCCATTGAAAACGAGGGCCTCAAACCTGGCCAAGACTACGACCTCTCCGCCCTGAAAGCGGTGCTGAGCACCGGCTCGCCCCTTTCGGTGGAGAGCTTTCATTACGTATACCGCGACATAAAAAAGGACGTGTGCCTTAGCTCCATTTCCGGCGGCTCGGATCTGGTGGGCTGCTTCGCGGGCGGCAACCCCATCGGCCCGGTTTACGCCGGCCAGCTCCAGGCGCGCAACCTGGGCATGGCGGTGGAGGCTTGGGACGAAGCCGGCAAGCCGGTGGTGGGCGAAAAGGGCGAACTGGTCTGCGTGAAGCCCTGGCCTTCCATGCCCATCGGCTTTTGGAACGACCCCGACGGCGTGAAATACCGCGACGCCTATTTCAACGTGTATCCCAATATCTGGCACCACGGCGATTTCTGCGAGGTGACCCCGGAAGGCGGGGTTATCATGTACGGCCGCTCCGACGCCACCCTGAATCCGGGCGGCGTGCGCATCGGCACCGCCGAGATATATCGCCAGGTGGAAAAACTGCCGGAGATCGCCGACTCCCTGGTGGTGGGCCAGGACTGGGACAACGACGTGCGGGTGCTGCTTTTCGTGAAGCTGAATCCGGGCGTCGCTCTGGACGACGAACTGGTGAAAAAGATAAAAACCGCCATCCGGGTCAACTGCACGCCGCGCCACGTGCCGGCCAAGGTCTTGGAGGTGACCGACATTCCCTACACCATCAGCGGCAAGAAGGTGGAATTGGCCGTGCGCAACGTGATCCACGGCCGGCCCGTGAAAAACAAGGACGCCCTGGCCAACCCCAAGGCCCTGGACCTGTACGCCGGCCTGGACCAGTTGCGGAGCTGAAAAGCTTGGCAGGGGAGAATAGAGTCATGCGCCGCAAACCCGCGCTGGCCCTGGGGGCGTCATGGGCCCTGTTGCTGCTTTTAGCCCTGGCCTCCTGGGCCCAGGCCCAGGGCATCACCGGCGACGCCGGCGTGGCCGAGCTGGGCCGCCTCAAGCGCTATTACCAGGTGCCCCACTTCAAGATAGGCGGGACCTACCGCCTGGGCGATCCCAGGGCCTATGAATCCGGCGGAGCGGGCGGCGTCACCTTGGAATCCCTGCACGCCGGCCCCTTGCGCCTGGGTTACATCGCGGTGGGCCACGCCCAAAGAAACCAAAAGGGCGAGATAATCAACGCGGTGGTCATCAGCCCCTATTACGCGGGCGACGCCAGCTTTTCCTACCATTTCTGGTATCAGGGCCAGGCGGGCAACGGCTTTGCCCAGGGAGCGGCGGTGGGGCCCGGCCTCTTGATCGACACCGATAAATACTATGTGATCTTCCTGGACGCCCTGGGCCTGTGGGGGGCCAGCAAGCCCAGCCACGGCCTGGGCACCGGCTTTCCCCAATACAGCTGCCTGGACATGGCGCAGGCCAACTACCGCCTGCTGAAAGATCATCTCAAGGTGGCCAAGGTCAAGCTGGCCACCGGCTTTTCCCTGGGAGCCATGCAGAGCTACGCCTGGGCGCTTCTGCACCCCGAGATGGTGGAGGCCATCCTGCCCATCGCCGGAGCTTCCAACATCAAAAACGACGCGGTGGCGCGCTGGCTGTTCCAGCTCATGAACGCCGCCCTAAAAAGCGATCCGGTCTGGCAACGCACCAAGGGCGATTATTACCGCCTGCCCAAATCCCAGCACCCCAACCAGGGCTTCATGTTCGGCTGGTCCCTCCTGGCCCAAAGCGGCTTCGGCCACGACTTCCGCCTCAGGCAGGGCTGGGACGCCCTGCGCCCCGAGGTATTTTATTGGGAGCCCAAGGGCGAGGAGAGCGCCTGGCTGAAAAAAGAAGCCGAAAGATACGACGTGATCGACCTTTTGTACCGCAACCAGGCCATCGCCGGCTTTGATATCGACGCCGATCTGAACCGTATCAAGGCCAAGACCCTGATCATCCACGCGTCCGGCGACAACTGGCTGCGCCCCCTGCAAGCCCGCAAGACCGCGGCCGCCATCCCAGGCGCCCGCCTCCTGGTTTTCGAGAGCCCCCTGGCCCACTATGCCGGCTTCAGCGCCTACCACACGCTGAAAGCCGAGATACGGGTCTGGTTGCAGGAGGCCGGGCTCTAGCCCCAGCGATCCGGCCGGGCGCGAGCCCCGGCCTATCGCGCGGGCGCGGCCTCCCGGCGGGGGGTGGCTTGTCGGCGGGACACGGCGGGTATAGGCTATGAAGCATCACCCACCGGGAGAGTTTTGGCGGGCATGGCTCACGTCCTGAACAATGTATTGCCGGTGTTCCTGCTTTTGGCCCTGGGCAAAATCCTGATGCGCTCGGGCCTGGCCGGCGAGGTTTTCTTTAAAACTTCCGACAAGTTGGTCTATTTCATCTTTTTCCCGGCGCTATTGTTCTGGAAAATCGGCTCGGCCGGCCCCGGCCTGGAGCTGCCCCAGGGGCTCATCCTGGCGGTGCTGACCACCATTTTTCTCACCTGGCTGGCCAGCCTGGCCTACATCCGCCTGGCCCGGGTCACGCCCTTTCAGGCCGGCAGCTTCAGCCAGGTCAGCTATCGCTTCAACACCTACATCGGCATGGCGGTGGTGTTGGGGGCCTTTGGCGAGGACGGCGTCGCCCGCTTTGGCATAATCATCAGCCTGGCCATCCCCTTCATCAATCTGCTGGTGGTCTCCACCCTGGTCTGGTATTCCCAGACCGACTACACCCTGACCCAGAGAATCAAGGTGCTGATCCGGGAACTGGCCATCAACCCCCTGATTCTGGCCTGCCTGGCCGGCATCGCCTACGCCCGCCTGGCTCCGCCCTTGCCCATATTCGTGAACAAGACCCTGGCCTTGCTTTCGGCCATCACTCTGCCCATGGCCCTGCTTTCCATCGGCGCCAGCCTGGCCCTGGAAAGACTCAAGGGAAGGATGCGCCTGAGCCTGGTCTCCTGCGTCTTGAAGCTGGTTTTCATGCCGCTGGCGGGTTACGCCCTGTTGCGGCTTTGGGAAGTGGAACCCCTGTCGCTGGCCGTGGCCATGGTGTTTTTCACGCTTCCCACCGCCACCAGCGCCTATATATTGTCGTCGCAGATGAACTCCGACGCCGACCTGGCCGGCGCCGCCATCGTGCTCTCCACCTTGCTCTCATTCGTCACCCTGTCGCTCAGCCTGGCCTGGTTCGCTTGATTTTCTTCTTTGCGCGATTAGCTGATGCGCCTTTGCAGATTAGAAGAGGTTGCATATGTCCCAAACCGACGTGATCGAACAATTTCGGCAGGAGGCCAAGGCCGCGTCGGCTCGGGTCTTCTTCCCGGATAACCTGGAGCAGGCCCTGGCTTACGCGGTGGACCTGGCCCGCGAACAAAACCGCGGCGGCCTGGCCGCGCCGGGACTACCCGCGGCCGCGGGCGACCGCCTGGCCGGGCTGTGCCAAGAAGCCGGCGTGCCGCTGGTGCAAGACGGCCTGCGCGCGGCCGCCGACGAGATAGGCATTGGCCTGACCTTGGCCGATTGGGGCGTGGCCGAAACCGGCACCCTGATTATCGATTCGCGCTCCGAGGAGCTGCGCCTGGCCACCATGCTGCCCCTGGCGCATGTGGCCTTGCTGAGCCGGGACAAGATCGTGGCCCGCCTCACGGACATCGCCGCCGAGTTGGCCCGGCTCATGACCGGAACCAGCTATCTGGCCTTCATCACCGGCCCCAGCCGCACCGCCGATATCGAGCGGGTGCTCACCATCGGCGTGCACGGGCCGGCCCAGTTGCACGTGCTGATTCTGCCGGAGGGGGAGCTATGAGCCAAACGCCTTCCGATCCCAAGCAATACCGCCGCCAGTTGCGGGCGGCCCTGGGCAATCACTTCCTGGGCCAAACCCTGGCCAATTTCGCCCAGGCCTACGGCAAAAGCCGGGCCGCCGCGTTTCAGGGACAGGACTTCTCCGAGCTGGCCAAGGCCGTGGTCCAGGCCAAGGACGCCAGCCTCTCCAGGCTCATGGCCCTTTACGATGAATTCCGCCTGCACGCCGAGGAGGCCGGAGCCAAGGTGCATCTGGCCGCCACCGCCGGCGAGGCCAACGCCATCATCAGCCGCATAGCCTACCAGGCGGGCGTCAAGCGCATAGTCAAATCCAAGTCCATGACCGCCGAGGAGACCCACCTCAACGACCATCTGGAAGCCGCCGACCTGGAGGTGACCGAGACCGATCTGGGCGAGTGGATCATCCAGCTTCGGCGGGAGGGCCCTTCCCACATGGTGCTGCCGGCCATCCATCTCTCGCGCGGGCAGGTGGCGCGGCTTTTCAGCCGGGTGAGCGGCCAGGCCATGGACCCCGACGACATAGGCGGCATGGTGGCCCTGGCCCGGCGGGAGTTGCGCCGCGCCTTCTTGGAGGCGGACATGGGCGTCTCCGGGGCCAACTTCGCCATCGCCGATACCGGCACCTTGGGCTTGGTCACCAATGAAGGCAACGCCCGCCTGGTCACCACCCTGCCCCGGGTGCACGTGGCCCTGGTCGGTCTGGATAAACTGCTGCCCGATTTGAACAGCGCCCTTAACATCCTGCGGGTCTTGCCCAAAAACGCCACCGGCCAGAACATCAGCTCCTATGTGACCTGGATCACCGGGGCCAATGAATGCGCGGCCGGCCAGGAGGGCCGCAAGGAGACGCACGTGGTCTTCCTGGATAACGGCCGCCTGGCCCTGGCCAAGGACCCGGATTTCCGGGAAGCCCTGCGCTGCATCCGCTGCGGAGCCTGCGCCAATTTGTGCCCCATCTACGACCTGGTGGGCGGGCACAACTACGGCCACGTCTACATCGGGGCCATCGGCCTGATCCTCACCTATTTCTATCATGGCCGGCGCAACGCCCGCGCCCTGGTGAGCAACTGCCTCAACTGCCAGGCCTGCCGCGCGGTGTGCCCGGCCCAGATCGACCTGCCGCGCCTCATCAAGAAAGTCCACGCCCGCATAATGGATGAGGAGGGAACCCGCCCCCTGAAGAACCAGATGCTGGCCAAGGTGCTGCCCAACCGCAGGCTCTTTCATCAGATACTGCGCCGCGCCTATTTGGTGCAAAAGCCCTTGGCCGGCAGCGCTCCCCTGCTGCGCCATTTGCCCAGGTTTTTCGACCCGGCCCACGGCTTCCGCAGCCTGCCGGTGGTGGCGGCCAAACCCCTGCGCGCCCGCTGGAAGAAGCTCAACCAGCCAAAGAGCAAAGGCCGGCCCACGCTGAAGGTGGCCCTGTTCGGCGGCTGCCTGGTGGATTTCGTCTATCCCGAACAGGGCGAAGCCGTGGCGGCCCTCCTGGCGGACAGGCCCATCGAGCTGTCGTACCCCATGGAGCAGACCTGCTGCGGCCTGCCCGCGGCCATGATGGCCGAGGAGCAGACCGCCCGCATCGTGGCCCGGCAGAACATACGGGCCCTCGACCCGGCGGCCCATGATTACGTGCTCACCCTGTGCGCCTCCTGCGCCTCGCACATCAGGGAGGGTTATCCCAGATTGCTGGCCCGTGAAAAGGTCTGGGGCCCCCGCGCCGAGCAGTTGGCTTCCAAGATCATGGATTTCAGCTCGTTCGCCAGGCAGGTGCTCAACATAGAAAGCCAAAGCGCCCTGGGCCCCAAAACCGCCTATCACGCGCCCTGCCATCTCTGCCGCGGCCTGGGCGTGCGCCAGGCCCCCCGCCAGCTCATCCAGGCCGCGGGCCTGGACTACGCGCCCACCGATAACGAGGAGGTCTGTTGCGGTTTCGGAGGCTCCTACTCGGTGGATTTCCCGGAGATATCGGCCCGGGTGCTGGAGCGCAAACTGGCCGAGGTGGAAAAAAGCGGGGCCGAGCTCCTGGTCACCGATTGCCCCGGCTGCGTCTTGCAGTTGAGGGGCGGTTTGGACCAGCGCGGTTCGCGCGTCAAGGTGATGCATCTGGCCGAGGCCCTGGTCCGCCGCCTGGGAAAACGCACCTGATCCCGCCCTGCGCCGCGCCCCATCCTCGGGTTGCTTCCTGTGGGCGGGGATAGTATGGTTTTGTGATGATAGTCACAACGAACCGCGTCTGACCGCGCGCACTCATGGCAAGCGAGGTGTCTCCGTTGAGTCTCAAGGTTGTAATAATCGGCGCGGTGGCCGCCGGCCCCAAGGCCGGCTGCCGCATCAAGCGCCTCCTGCCCGAAGCCCAAGTGATCATGTTGGACCGCGACGATCTGATTTCCTACGGAGGCTGCGGCATCCCCTATTACGTCTCGGGGGACGTAAGCGAGCTTCAGGGCCTCATGTCCACCAGCTTCCACATGGTGCGCGACGCCGACTTTTTCCGCGGGGCCAAGGGAATCGAGGTTCGCGCCGGCCACGAGGCCCTGGCCATCGACCGCGCCGCCAAGACCCTGCGGGTCAGGGATATGAAGGCCGGCGAGGAATACGACCTGGCTTATGACTACCTGGTGATCGCCACCGGCTCCCAGCCGTTCATCCCCCCCATTCCCGGCGCGGACCTGCCGGGCGTCATGCCGGTGGCCGATCTGCACCACGCCGAGACCATCAAGAGCCTGGTGGCCCAGGGCCAGGTGTCCAGCGCCGCGGTGATCGGCGCCGGCGCCACCGGCCTGGAAATGGCCGAGGCCATGGCCGACCTGTGGGGCGTGGAGGTGCACGTCTTCGAGATGGCCGCCCAGGTGCTCCCCGGCGCCTTGGACCAGGAGGTGGCCCACATGCTGGCCAACCATCTGCGGGCCCAGGAGGGGATCAACCTGCATTTGGGCGCCAAGGTGGAGGCCATCCTGCCCGGCGAGGACGGGCGGGCGGCGGCGGTCAAGGCGGACGGCGCTGAATACGAGGCCGACCTGGTGATAATGGCCACCGGCGTGAAACCCAGCGCGGATTTGGCCCGCGAAGCCGGCCTGGAGCTGGCCGCCAACGGGGCCATCCGGGTCGACCAGGCCATGCGCACCGCGGACCCGGCCGTTTTCGCGGCGGGCGATTGCGTGGCGGTGCGCCATCTTCTTTCCGGCGAAGAGCTTTACATACCCTCCGGCTCCCTGGCCAACCGCCAGGGCCGGGTGCTGGGCAGCAACATCTGCGGCGGCCGGGCCGTGTTCCCCGGCGTGCTGGGCACCTTCTGCATCAAGCTTTTCGGGCTCAGCGCGGCGCGCACCGGCCTGGACGAGGCCCAATGCCGCAAGCTGGGCATCGAGGCGGTGTCTCCCCTGGTGGTGCAGGCCGACCGCGCCCATTTCCACCCGGACATGCGGCTCATGTACCTCAAGCTCACCGTGGAAAAGGAATCGCGCAAGGTATTGGGCTGCACAGCCTTGGGCGAAAACGGCGACGCGGTGGTGGGACGGGTCAACGCCGTCGCGGGCATGCTGCCCTTCGGCGCCAAGGTGGAAGAGGTCTCCAACCTGGAGCTGGCCTACTCGCCTCCCCTGGGGGCGGCGGTGGACATCCTGAACGCGGCGGCCAATACCGCCGAGAACCTGATCGCCGGCAAGCTGCGGCCCATGCCGCCCGAGGAATTCTCGCGGCGCTTGCACGAAGAAGACGGCAAGACCTGTTTCCTGGACATGCGGGCCATTGACAACGCCGCCCCGTTCCTGGAGAGCCTGGCCCCCCGCTGGGTGCATCTGCCCCAGGAAACCCTTACCCAGCGCCTGGACGAGGTGCCCCGCGACAGGGACGTGGTGCTGGTGTGCAACTCCGGGGTGCGTTCCTATGAGGCCCAGGTCATGCTGGACGCGGCCGGCATAAAAAACACCTACAACTTAAGCGGCGGCGTGGCGGCGGTGAAGAAATGGGGCGAACCCATACTGCCCGCCGAGGAAGAATGACCAGCCGATTCATCAGCCGCGCCGCCCGCCCGGAGCCTCGGCGGAAAGGATCAGGACAACCGTGAGCGCCTATGCCATCTATCCCGTAATCACTGGATTGAACGCCACCGACCAGGGCATAATGACCTACCAGCGGCACTACGGCAAACGCATCCACATCCCCATCTATGTTTTCTACCTCAAGGGCGTTGACCCGGACGCGCCCAAGATATTGATAGACACCGGCCTGGAAGATTTCATGGTGGACGACGGGGTGGAGGAGGAGCTGGGGCTCAAGTGCGAATACTTCGAGGACGGGTTGCAGCGCCTGGGCCTGACGCCCGACGATATCGACATAATCGTGCATACCCATCTGCACAATGATCATTGCGAGAACGACGCGCTTTGCGGCAAGGCCAAGGTCTACGCGCAACAGGCGGAGTTGGACTTCATGCGAGACCCCCATCCCCTGGACCATCGCTATGACGCCGCCTATCTGGAGGGCTGTCAATTGCAGCCCTTGCGGGGCGAGGCGGAGATAGCGCCGGGGCTGCGGGTGATCTTCACGCCGGGCCACACGCCGGGCGGGCAATCGGTTATCGTGAACACCGCCAACAGCGGCAAGGTTCTGATAACCGGCTTCTGTTGCAACGATCTTAACTTCCCCGGCGCGGGACCGGCGGTGTGCCCGGGAGTGCACACCGATGCCATAGCCGGATGGGAATCCGCCAACTTGGTTAAGCGAATGAAGGAGTCCGGCGAAATCGATCTCATCTTGCCTTGCCATTCCCTGTGGCCTGGCCAGAAGGGAGTCATTGACTAGCGGGGGCGATTAGCAAGTTGGCAGACAACGACTCTCCCAAACAAGGCGGGCCGATTCAGCGCGGGTCGGTGAGGTTCGAGGTCCACGGATTGGAGCTCATCACCAAGCAGGTTCGGCAAAGCGGCAACTCGGGGCGCATCTACCTGCCCCCCACTTGGGTCGGCAAGCGGGTCAAAATCGTGCGCTTGGATTAGGAGCGGTTTTCTTGGCAAGGCGAATCGTGGTCATCGGAGCCGGGCCCGGAGGCTATCAGGCCGCCCTGCGCGCGGCGCAGTTGGGCGGCCGGGTGCAATTGGTGGAGGCCGCCGGGGTCGGCGGCACCTGCCTCCACTGGGGCTGCATCCCCACCAAGACGCTTTTGGCTTCGGCCAACGCCCTGGAGACGGTGGGCCGGCTGGAGGAATTGGGCCTGCGCCTGGAGGGCCGGGTCGTTGCCGACTGGCCGGCCATGCTGGCCCGCAAGGACAGGGTGGTGGAGCTGCAAACCCAGGCGCTGGAAAAGCTCTTCGAGGCCAACGGGGTGGAGCTGGTGCGCGGCCGGGCCCGCCTGGCCGGCCCCTCGCGGGTGGAAGTGGCGCTCGCCCAGGGCGGCAGCCTGAGCTTGCAGTGCGAGCGGGTGATCCTGGCCACCGGCTCCCGCCCGGCCGATCCGCCGGGGCTGACCCGCGACGGCGAGCGCTTCCTCAATTCCGACGACATGTTCGCCCTGGCCGCCATCCCCGCCAGCCTGGCCGTGGTGGGGGGCGGCGTGGTGGGCTGCGAGTTCGCCAGCCTGATGAGCGCCCTGGGCAGCCAGGTGACCATCATAGAGGCCCTGGACCGCTTGCTGCCCCTGCCCTCCCTGGATCAGGATTGCTCGCGGATTTTGCAGCGCGAGTTCAAGAAACGCAAAATCAAGGCCCTCACCGGCATGGTGGTGGGCGGCTGGCAAGCCAGGGACGGCCGGGTGGAGCTGGAGCTGGGCCCCTCGCCCCTGGTGGATCACGGCAAGCGCCCGCCCAAGCCCCAGACGCTCACGGCGGACAAGGTGTTGCTGGCGGTGGGGCGCGGCCTCAACACCTCGGGCCTCGGCCTGGCCGCCGCCGGGGTGGAACGCGACGAGCGCGGCGCCGTGAAGGTGGACGCCGGCCTGCGCACCACGGCCGATGGCGTCTATGCGGTGGGCGATATCCTGGGCGCGGCGCGGCCCATGCTGGCTCACCTGGCCGGAGCCGAGGGGGTGGCCGCGGCGGCCAACGCCCTGGGCGGCGGCGAGACCGTGCCCTATGATGTGGTGCCGGCGGCGGCCTTCACCAGCCCGGAAGTGGCCTGGGTGGGCCTGAGCCCTTCCCAGGCGGCCCAGCGCGACCTGGAGGCCGTCAGCAAGACCTTCGCCTTCCGCGCCCTTGGCAAAAGCCAGGCCCTGGGCGAACTGGCCGGCCAGTGCAAGCTGATCTGCGAGCCAACCACCCTGAAGCTCCTGGGCGCGCATATCATAGGCCCCCACGCGGCCGACCTTATCCACGAATGCGCCCTGGGTTTAAGCTTGGGTGCCACGGCGGCCGATCTGGCCGACACCATTCACGCCCACCCCACCCTGGGCGAGGCCATCCGCGAGACGGCGGAGGCCTGCCTGGGCCTGGGCTTGCATTCAATGCCCGAGCGCTAAACAGGCTTTCGTTGCCGGCCTGAAGAATCAACGATATGATTTAATTATCCAGGCGGAGCAGGACTTTTGATTTGGAGCAGCTCTTACAACTGATCACTGCGGCTAGCCCGAACCGCAGAACCCAGCGGGATGGAAACACATGAATGAACGAGCCAGCGAACTGGTGAACATCCGCTTTGAACCCTCCGGCCTGACGGCCAAGGCCCAACCCGGCACCGCCTTATTGGACGTGGCCCTGGAAGCCGGCGTGCACATCAACGCCTCTTGCGGCGGCAAGGGGGTTTGCGGCAAATGCCGCGTGCTCATCGAAGACGGCGAAGTCCAGGGCGGCCTAAGCGAAAAGCTCTCCCAGAAGGACCGCGAACAGGGCATCCGCCTGGCCTGCCAAGCCAAACTGAGCGGCGACGTCACGGTGCGCGTCACCGATGAATCGGCCCTTAACAAGGACGCCTTGAAGGCCCTGGCCTCGGGCCCGGCCCAGCAGGCCACGCTTATCGGCGCGGAACAATTGAAAGCCGAGGGCCGCTACCAGCCCGCCGTGGAAAAAATAGCGGTGAAGGCCCAGCCGGCCACCCTGGGCGACAACCGCAACGACGTGGACCGGCTGCTTATGGGCCTCAAGGAAAAAGGCGAGCACCGCTTCGCCCTGGAATACGAGGCCATCCGCGAGCTGCCCGGAGCCTGGCGCAAAGGCGATTGGCAGGCGACCGCCACGGTGCTGCGGGCGGTTTACGGCGAAAGCGGCCACAACCACATCCTGAGAGTGGAGCCGGGCGACGCCAGCGCCCACAATATCGCGGTGGCGGTGGACCTGGGCACCACCACGGTCTGGGCCCAGTTCATAGACCTCAATTCCGGCGAGGTGTTGGGCACCGAAGGCGACTTCAATTCCCAGATCGGCTTCGGCGAGGACGTCATCACCCGCATCGTATACGCCGGCAAGCCCGGCGGCATGCGGCGCCTGCAAGAGGCCGCTTCCAAGTCCATAAACGGCGTGATCAAGACCCTGGCCCGCAACACCAACGTGGATCTGAACCACATCAGCATCTGCCTGCTGGCCGGCAACACCACCATGACCCAGCTCTTTCTGGAGATGGACCCCCAGTACATCCGCCTGGAACCCTACGTTCCCACCGCCGCCTATTACCCGCCGCTGAAAGCCTCGCGTTTCGGCCTGGCCCTGCCGGACCACGTGGGGCTCCTGGTTTTCCCGTCGGTGGCCTCCTACGTGGGCGGCGACGTGGTGGCCGGCGTCATGGGCACGGGCATGCACAAGGACGAGCGCCTGACCTTGTTCATCGACCTGGGCACCAACGGCGAAGTGGTGGTGGGCAACAAGGACTGGCTGGCCTGCGCGGCGGCCTCGGCCGGCCCCGCCTTTGAAGGCGGCGGCATCAAGTTCGGCATGCGCGCCGCCAAGGGCGCCATTGAAAACTTTTCGGTGAACCCGGTCACCGGCGAGCCCGCCATCCTCACCGTGGGCCGCGCCCTGCCCAAGGGCATCTGCGGCTCGGGTCTGATAGCGGCGGTGGCTGCTTTATTCATGAGCGGCATCCTGGACGAACGGGGCCGCTTCAACCTGGACCATCCCTCCGACCGGGTGCGCGAGGGCGAGGACGGCCCGGAATACGTGCTGGTCTGGGCGGCTGACGCCGACGGCGGCCGCGACATCACCCTCACCGAGCCGGACATCGACAACCTGATGCGCGCCAAGGGCGCCATGTACGCGGCCTACATGACCCTGCTGGCGGGGGTGGGGCTTTCCATCCAGGACCTGGAGCGGGTAATCCTGGCCGGCGGATTCGGCCAGAGCATCAACCTGGAAAGATCCCAGATAATCGGGCTCATGCCCGAGCTGCCCGCCGACCGCTTCACCTTCGTGGGCAACGGCTCCCTCTTGGGCGCGCGCCTGGCCTGCATGTCCAATTCCCTGCGCGCGGAGGTGGGCGAGATCGTGGAAAAGATGACCAACTTCGAACTCTCGGTGGCGCCGGGCTACATGGACAATTACACCAGCAGCCTGTTCCTGCCCCATACCGAATGCGAGCGGCTCTTCCCCGTGATCTGCGGCAGGCTCAAGGAAGCCCGTCAGGCTTTGCGTGATTTGAAAAAATAGATGGCGAACCCGGCCCCGCCGCCGGGGCCCCGCTCGAAATCCAGCGCCCCTCTGCCACCGACCGAGGCAAAGGGGCGTTTACTTTGTCTCACGCGCCTGCTCAAGCATGGCGCGGCAACCAGCCGGGCTATGAGCCCTCCACCATGTCCCGCGCCTCCTTGAGCTCATCTGGCTTGCCCGCCAGGGTGAGCACGTCGTCCAGCTCCAAGCGGGTGTCGGCGTTGGGCACGATGGCCTCGCCGGCGCGGCGGATGCCCACCACCAGCACGCCGCCCGGCAAGGTCACTTTTCTAAGCGGCTGGCCGGCCAGGGCCCGGTTGAGCACCAGGCCGTCGGACAATTCAAAGCCGTAGGAAACGTCGGTCAACATCTCGAAGGTGGCCGGGAAGTGGATGGCCCCCTCCAGGGCCAAGGCCGCGGCCAGGTGCGTCTGCACGGCCCTCGCCCCCAGCTTTTCCATTTCCTGGGCGCTTTCCTGGCTGTGGGCCAGGCCCACCACCGAGGGTACGGCGAAGCGGCTTTTGGCCAGCCGGCAGGTTCGCAGGGTCGTCTCATCGTCATTGTATATGGCCACCAGGCTCTGAGCCTGCTCGGCCCCGGCCCGCTCCAAAAGAGAGAGACTCCCGGCCTCGCCATGCACCACCTTGAAGCCGCCGCCGCGGAGCCTGGCCGAATGATCGTAATGATCAACCGCGAAGGTAACCGCCTCGCCCGATAGCTTCAGGCGCTCCCCCAAAAACATGCCCAATTGCTCGGAGCCGGCGATGATCACCCCGCTGCGTAGCGGCCCGGCGCTGGGCCGCACCAGGCGGGTGAAGAGCACCGGCGAAACCGTGCAGGTCAAAATGGCGGTGAGGATGACCGCCGCGTTGGCGGCGGGGCTTATCATGCCGAGATCCAGGGCGATGGCCGCCGCCGCGATGATCAGGGAAAGCCGCGAGGAAAGCAGCACGCCGCCCCCCAGGGCCTGGCGCCAGGAAAAAGACAGGCGCAGCAAAAGCGAGGGGATCAGCTTTACGAAATAGGCCGCCGCCATGAGCAGCGGCACCAGGAGCATGGCCGTGTGGGAGGCCAGCAACGCGCCCAGATCGAATTGGGTCCCCACGTGGATGAAAAAAATGGGGATAAAGAAGCCGTAGCCGATGGCCTCCAGCTTCTGGCGGTGCACCTCCTCGGCCTTGCCCGAGATGATGCTGATCAGCGCCCCGGCCAGAAAGGCCCCCAGGATCACCTCGGCTCCCAGCTTTTGCGCCAGGAACACCCAGGCCACCATGATGGCGAAGGCCCCGCGCACCCTGATCTGGGCGGTGGCGTGGGAAAGCTCTTCCAGGGTGCGCGAGAGCAGGGGCAAGCGGCGCACCCTTTGCCCGGCGTTGACCGCCCCGGCAAAAGCGACCAGCAAACCCAGGATGAACAGCAGGTTGAAGGAGGCTCCTCCGCTCTCCAGGGCGATGGCCACGCTCAATAGCAGAAGGGTAACGAAATCCGAGATCAGGGCGGCCAGGAGCAGACATTGGCCGTAGAGGCCCTTGGTGTGGCCCTTTTCCTTGAGCACCGGCAACACGATGCCCAGCGAGGTGGTGGAGAGGATCAGGCCCATGAGCAGGCCGCTCCGGGCCAGGCCGGCGCCGGCCAGGGCATAGCCCACCGCCAGGGCCAAGGCCACGGTGCAGACGAACATGGCCGAGGCCAAGGAAACCGGCCGCCGCCACCAGGCCGCTCCCTCCGCAACGGGTTGCGAGCGCACCAGCACCGAGAAATTCATCTCCAGGCCGGAGAGGAACATGAGGTAGATGAAGCCGAAATCGGCCAGGAAGGTCAACTCCGGCGTGGGCTTGACCAGGTCCAGGCCGCTTTTGCCGATGAGCATGCCGGCGATTAGCTCGCCCACCACGATGGGCAGGCTTATTCTTTTCAGGCGGTTGGCCAGAAAGGGGACCACGGCGGCCAGGAAGGTTATGAGCAATAGTGGCAGCAGTTCGTAATGCATGCTTTAGCCGGCAGGCGGCCGCTACCCCTCCGGGTAGGGCGCGGAGGCGCAACGTTCCGGAGCCAAGGACATGAGTTTGCGGACCTGTTCCCAATCCACCTTGGCCGCGCGGCAGTTGCGCCCCTCCAGCAGCACGCCCTGCAGGGCCGAGCGCACGCCTTGCTGGCCGGTGGGCAGACCGCGCCGGCCCACCGTGTGCTTTTTCAGCAAGCGGTTGCGCAAATGCCAGGGGCACACCACTCCCAGGGCCGCGTCCGGCGCGTGTTCCTTGAGCTTGGCCTTGATGAACTGGTCGCTGGGCATGAGCCCCCGGCCGGGCAGCATGCGGGAGCTGGGCACCACGTACACGGCCGCGTAGCCCAGCTTTTTGGCCTGGCGGCTGATCTCGCCGATTTCGCAGGCCTCGCAAGCCGCGTCGCATACCAGGCCTTTTTCAGGATTCACCTCGGCCAGGCAATGCCGGGGCCGCAGGCAAAAAGGCAGGAAAAGCACCCTCTTCTCAAATGGAGCTTGGCCGAACTTCTTGCGGTAATACTTATTGCCCGCCCGCACTATGAGCCTCAGGTCCAAGCCGGGGCTGATGCGGTCGAGAAGACGCCCCACCCAGCCGCCGAAACGGTTGAACAGGGTCAAGGTCAGCCGGGGCATGAACATCCGGCCGAACAACATGGGCCCCATGAGCAAGGCGCCCACAACCGCCAGCCCAATGAGGAGATATGTCAGCCAATACGATGCGCTCATCTTACAAGGCACCCGCTTTGGGCGGGCCGCCGCAAGCGGCTCCGCATGGCGTCAAGATTGACACCCCCGGGCCGTTTGGTCAAGCATTGGCGGCAACTTATTGCGAAACCTCGAAGGCTTGATTGCCCGGGGCGGCGTCTTATAGTGTAGAATCCTTTTCAATGAGTAGCCTAAAGATGGATTGCCCGCAGGCCATGGAAGATCAAAGCGCCAACCGCGAGGAACTGCTTCGCCGGATCAAAGAGCTTCAGCGCCAGGTGTCCCAACTGGAGGACGCCCAAGAGGCCAAGGACTTGGCCGAGAGGGCGCTGGCGGAAAACGAGGCCCATCTCCGCTCGCTCATGGATACGGCCACCAATTTCGTGGTGTACCGGCTGGCCGTGGATCACCAATCGCCGCACCACTTCAAGGTCGTTTTCGTCAGCCCCTCCATCCGCGAACTCCTGGGCGTGCGGGACGCCTCCAATTTGGAAACCTGGTTCGCCCAGATACATCCGGACGATCGCCCAAGAATCATGGAGGCCAACGAGCGGGCCTTTGGCAGCAACCGGTTCAGCCAGATGGCGCGGGTCTGGCACGAAGGCAAAAAGGAATGGCGCTGGATACAGGCCATCGCCACCGGCGCCCTGACGGCCGATGGCGATATCGCCTTTGTCAACGGCATCATGATCGACGTCACCGATCATGTGCGGGCTGAAAGGGAATTGGCCAAGCACCGCGAGAGGCTGGAGCAATTGGTGGCCCAGCGCACCGCCCGCCTGGAGGCGGCCAACCGCCAGCTTCAACAGGAGATAGCCGAACGCGAACTGACCGAGCAGGCCTTCCGCGAAAGCGAGGAGCGTTTCCGGCGGGCCTTTGAGCACGCCGGGGTGGGCATGGCCCTGATAAATCCAGAGGGCACCTTCCTGCAGGTGAACCATTCCTTGAGCCGCATGTTGGGCCATCGGCCCCAGGAAATGGTCGGCAAACACCTGGCCGATTTCACCCACCCCGAGGACCTGGAAGAATTCCTCAAGCATTTCCAAGCTTTGAGCACGGGGGCCAAAGAGCTGTTAGCCCTGGAAAAGCGTTGCACCCATAAAGAGGGGCATTTCATCTGGGTCACGGTGAGCGCCTCGCTGGTGCGGGACGCTCAAAACCGTCCGGTCTATTCGGTGGCCCATATCCAAGACATCACCGACCGCAAAAGGGCCGAGGAAGCGCTCATGCAGCTGGCGGCGGGGGTGGCCCACAATTTCAACAACGTCCTCATGGCCATCCTGGGCAATGCCCAGGCCGCTCAGCAGGAACTGGGCGGACAGCCCCTCGACTTGGAGCAAGCCGCCCGCCTTTTGGACAACGTGGTGCAGGGCGCCCGGGGGGGGCGCGACGTGGTGCATCGCCTCAGCCGATTCGTGGGCAGGCGCCAGGGCATGCGAGGCGTGACCGAAGTGCTGGATATCGGGGAATTGCTGCACTCCTTGCGTAAATCGCTGCCCGGCATCTGGCCGCTTTTCGCCAGCGGCAAGCTGGAGCTGGACCTGGCGGTGGCAAGCGGCCTCTACGTGAACGGCGTTCGCGGCGAGCTCATGGAAGTGCTTCTCAATATAGTCAAAAACGCGGTGGAAGCCATGCCGGAAGGCGGCCGGCTGAGGATCAGCGGCCAGGCGGCGGACAACCAGGTGGCCATAGAATTCCTGGATTCCGGCCCCGGCGTGAGCCAGGACTTCCTGGCCCGCATGTTCGATCCGTTTTTCACCACCAAGGGGGTGGCCGGCCAGGGTCTGGGCCTGGCGGTCAGCAAGGGCATCGTGCAATCACACGGCGGCTCCATACGCGCCTTCAACGAAACCGGTCACGGCTTGCTGATCAGCCTGCGCCTGCCCTTGGCGGACAACCTTCCGGTGCGCCCCAGCAGCGAAATCAAGTCCGAAGGCCGCAAGGGATTGCAGCTGCTTTTGGTGGAAGACGAGGGCCTGGTGGCCATGGGCATCCAGGCCCTATTGAACGAAGCCGGCCATCACGTGGGCCGGGCGGATTGCCTGGCCCAAGCCCTCACAAAACTGGAGCTGGGGCCGCCCGACCTGGTGCTTTGCGATTTGGGCCTGCCCGACGGCTCGGGCTGGGAGGTGCTGGCCTCCTTGCGGGCCAGGATGAAGTCCCTGGGCCAGGAGCCGGCCCCCATACTGGTGGTTTCAGGGTGGAACGACGACCAGTTGAACCCCCTGCCCCAAGGCATGGCTCCTCCGGCCGGTTATCTGGCCAAGCCGGTGGATCGAAAGGAGCTGTTGGACAAGGTGACCGCGCTGGCCAAGCAAAAAGCCCCTCTTGACGAGGGGCCCTTGTCCTGACCGCGAAGCTGCCTAGGCGGGAATGATCGAAACCATTTCAAGATCGAAAACCAGGGTCTTGCCGGCCAGGGGGTGGTTGGCGTCCAAGACGGCTTCCTGCTCGCCCAGCTCCTTCACCCAAACCACGATGGTCTGATCGCCGGCCTGGGCCTGCAAGGGATCGCCCTCCTTGACCTGGGGGGGCAGCATCTCCCGGGCCACCTTTTGCTCCATGCCCTCCTGCCGCTGGCCGTAGCCATCGGCCGGGGCGATCTCCACGGTCTTGGTCTCGCCCGGCGCCATGCCCACCACGGCCTGACTCACTCCCGGAATCAGATCAGCGCCGCCGGCGGTGAACTCCAAGGGCTGGCCGCCCTGCGAGCTGTCGAAAACGGTACCGTCCGGAAACTTGCCGGTGTAGTGAATTTGCACCTTGTCGCCTTGCTTTGCCTGCGGCATCAACCCGCTCCTTTTCCGCCGCCTGCCCAAGGCGACTTTGCCAAATAAAAAGGGCCCTCTAAAGGACCCCGCGATTATAAGCAACTTATTGATTGAAAATATACCACAAAAACCGTGGCAAAAAAAGCGCCCGGCAGGGCTTCAGGCCTCACAACAAATACATATCCTCGGCCTGGCGCATAAGATCATCGCGGAACTGGGGCGCGGCCAGACCGATTATGGCCAGGGCCCGCTCCCGGCTGGAGCGCCCCTTCAGGTTGGCCGCGCCGTGCTCGGTGACCAGGTAATGGGCGTCCATGCGAGGGGTGGTGACCATGGCGCCATAATCCAGGCAGGGCACCACCCGGCTCACCGTGCCCTGTTTGGCCGTGCTGTGGAAAGCCAGGATCGATTTGCCCCCCGGCGAATCAAAGGCCCCGCGCACGAAATCCAATTGCCCGCCGGTGCCGGAGAATTGATGACCGGCCAGGAACTCGGCGTTGCATTGGCCCAGCAGGTCGACCTGAATAATGGAATTGATGGAGATCAGCTTTTCGTTGCGGGCGATGATCGAGGGCTGGTTGGTGTAGGAAACCGGATAGCTGACCATGGCGGGATTGTCGTCCATGAAATCCAGCATATCCTTGTCGCCCTGAGCCACCGTGAAAACGTGTTTCCTGGGGTGCAGGTTTTTGCGCCGGCCGGTGACGATGCCCTTTTTGATCAATTGCGCCATGCCCGGCCCGAACACCTCGGTGTGCACGCCCAGATCCCGGTGCCCCTCCAAAAAGCCCGCCACCGCGTTGGGCAGGCCCCCGAAGCCCAATTGCAGGCAAGCGCCGTCGGGCACCAGCTCGGCCACCGCCCGGCCGATGGCCTCGTCTTCCGGGGAGGGGTCGACGGCCGGCATTTCCAGGAGCGGTTCGTCATTTTCCACCACCGCGGTCACCTCCGAGACGTGCAGCAGGGAATCGCCGAACACCCTGGGCATGTTGGGATTGACTTCCACGATGCACAGTTTGGCGCTGCGGGCCACGGTGGAGGTATAGTCGTTGGCCGTGCCGAAGCTGAAGTAGCCGGCCTTGTCCATGGGAGAAACCGTGGTGACCAGCGCGTCCACGCCCAGAAACTCGGTGAGCAGGCGGGGGACCTGGTGGAAATGATTGGGCATGTAATAGTTCAGCCCCACCGACACCAGGCCGCGTTCGCCGCCGCTCACGAACCCGGATATGGCCTCCACGCAGTCGGACAGTTCCGGGGCCAACACGGTTTCCAGGGCGTGCTTCAGGGGCAGCAGCGAAAAAACCTTCAGCTTGCGCAGGTCGCCGGCCCGCAGCCTGTCGGCCACCGCCGCCAAAAGGGCCGGCGGTTCGGCCATGGTCAGGCCATGGGCCAGGGTCATCTTTTCCTGAATCAGTCCGGCGGCTTGATGAGGAGTCAGCAGTTTCCGGCGATAAATGTCCTGATACATCTGAGATGATCTCCCAGTCGGCGATGAACTAGCAGGTTGTCGAAAAAGGCCTCCTGGCCTTTTTCAATCCCAACTTGGCAAAAGCGCAGGTTTTGCCAAGTTGGGCAATTTGCTTGTTTCTTCAAAACCGCGCAAATTGGCGGGCCGTCCATGGCCCGCTTGGCAGGATGTTTTGCAACACCCTGCTAAGCCAGGTCCACCGCCGTTTTCCGGCCCGGTGAACGCATCTCCGCGACCTTGCACTCCACGAAATCGATTACCTTGGCCTCAATGTGCAATCCGTCCAAGCGGTTGATGCGGGGGATGCCCCCCGGACTCACGCAATTTATCTCTATCAATTTATCACCGATGATGTCTATACCCACGAAATAAAGGCCGTCCCTGATGAGCCTGGGAGCCACGGTGCGACAGATTCGCCTGTCGCTTTCGGTGATGACGTGCTTGGCCGGCGTGGCCCCGGCATGGATATTGGTGCGGAAGTCGCCCTCGGCGGGTATGCGGCGCATGGCTCCCAAGATTTCGCCGTTCAAAAGCAGGATGCGGACGTCGCCGTCTTTTTTCACCTGGGAAAGGTATTCCTGCACCATCACCGCGTCGCGCCGCGGGTAGGGCTCAAAGGAGCGCACATAGTAATGAATCAGGCTGTTCAGGTTGTCCCGGTCCTGCATGCTGACCTTGATGACGCCCTCCCCCTTGGAGCGCGACAGGGGCTTGACCACCATAGTGCCGCCGAACTCGTCGATGATCTTTCTCAGGCGCTGGGGATCGCGCGAGATGTGGGTTTCCGGGATGATCTCCGGGAAATTGAGCAGATACAGCTTGCTGTTGGCGATCATCTGCCCCTGGGTGCTGTTGATGATGAACACATGATCGCTGGCGTGGGTGAGGAACTCCATGCACTCGTAGATCAGCGGCGGGTCCTTGCGCAGAAAGACCGCGTCTATGTCGGTAATTTCCTCGAATATCAGCTCGTCCCTTTTCAAACAGGCTATGGCCCGCTGCCAATACTCCTGCATGCCCAGCCCCGGCGGTAAAGTCACGTTGCGCATGCGGGCCACCAGGCGGCTGTTGCGAACGTAGAGATCGTGCGGTTCCAGGAACAGAACCGTATGCCCGCGCTCGTTACATTCGTACATCAGATGGCTGGTGGTTTCGTTGAGGGGCTCGATAGACTCCAAGGGGTCCATGATAAAGGCGATCACCATTGCTTAGGCATCCCCCGGTAGGGTTACTCGCAAAATGGTTAACACATCAAAGTTACAACGCGCCACGCCTGCCAGCCGCCGGCGGGCGTAACGCTTTTGTAACAATATAACATAAACCCCGCTTGAGATATATAAGCAAACTAGGGCTTTATACTAGGTAGGAATAGCGACCTCCCACACCTGCACCGGCTGGCTTACATTTTTGAGCTGGTGCCGCCCAAAATCGGTCACCTGAAAATCGTCCTTCACCCTTTGCCTGGTTTCCTCGCCCACCAGCACCCTGCCGTCGGTGGCCAGGGCTCCGATGCGGGCGGCGGTGTTGGTCACCGGGCCGGAGGCGGTGAAGGTCCAGCGGGTGCCGGAAACGCCTTCGAAGCAGGTGGAGCCCACCGAGCAAGTCCCCGAGTTGATGCCGATGTTAACCGCCACCGGCTCGAAACTCCCCTCGTTGCTCTGGTTGATGCGCCTGACCTTGCCCTGGATGCTGAGCGCGGTGCTCACCGCGTCCAGCGCGTTCTGCCGGTTGTCCTCGTGCTGGAAGATGATCATCAAGCCGTCGCCGGCGGTCTCGTTGATGTCGCCGCGATTGCGGTGAATGTCATCCAGAAAAGAGGAAAAATAGCTTTCGATCAAGAAATTCATCTGCTCGGCGGCCACCTTCTCGCTCATGCGGGTGTAGCCGGCCACGTCCAGAAACAGCACCGACACGTCCCGGTCATGCTTGGCCAAATCCGGGGCCTCGGGATTGGCCTGGATGAGCTTGGTCACCGATTGGGGCACGAACTTGGAGAGATGGGCCTCGATGCTCTCCAGGAGCTTGACCTTGTGCAGGGTGCTTTCCAGGCGCCGGTTGGTCTCTTTCAGCTCCTCGATGAGCTGCTCCAGACGGAACTCCCGGCCCTCCACCTGCACCAGCATCATGCCGAAGGCCTCGGCCAGCTCGCCGATGGCGTCGTTGGCCTTGCCCGCCATGGTGAGATCGAACAGCTCAGCGGCCCTGGAATAATCGCCCCCCGCCACCTGGCGGGTCACTTCCACCAATTGCTTGAAGACTTTGCTTTCATCTGCCATGGTCATGATCCTGCTCAGTCTCTCCGGGGAGTATAGCAGGCGGGCGGGCTTGCCGAAAACTCACGACGCGCCCCGGGGCCTTTGCCCGGCCGCGCCCAAGGCGAAAAGATAGAGGAACGCCCTGGCTTGGGGGTTGGCGGCCGCGGCGTCGAACATTTGCTTGAGCTTGGGGCTCAGCTGATCCATTTCGCCGGCCACCTGTTTGAAGGCGGGCGTGTGGGAAAAATCCAATCCCTGGGTCACCCGGCGGGGTATATCGCGGTAGTGCATGCACTTGGGATGCAGGGCGCGCAGGCCGGCCTTTGGTTTGCGGATGGAACCCAGGGGCCGCCGCCAATAACAGGACACGTAAAGCACCAGAGGTTCGATATAGGGAAAAAACACCTTTTTATTGAAAAAAGAAGCCGCGTTGCGGAATAGCTGAGTGTTGCCGGAGGTCATGTTGTTTATCATCTTGAAATACATGAACGGCCAATAGCCGTCCCGGCCCACCAAATGGCCCACCTCCGGCCAGACCCCGTAAAACAGGCGGTGGTTCAAAAAGCTCTCGCCGGCCAGGCGGTCGTAGGAGCGCTGCACGCACCAGCGGTAATAGAGCCTGATCCAATCGCTGTAATAGTTGGGCAGTTTGCTGGTGAGGAAGGCCCAGCCGAAAGGTATCTCCGAAGTGAGCCCGAACCATTGCACGGTGTCGGCGTTTTGCCCGGTCATGACCCGGTCGGTGCCGGCCTGGCGAAAGAAATGGTACATGGTGAAATTGTAATGGCAGGCAAAGGGGTCCCGGTCGGCGGCGTGGCGCAGCCAGGCCAGGTTTTCCGGGGCCTCGAAATCCACCGCGATGTGGGTGAGCTTGCGGCCCAGGTTGGCGCAGTTGATCACCGCGGCGGCCGCCTCCTTGCTGCGTTCGGCGTCTTGAAAGGGCGGATGGAAATAAATGTTGAAAACCTCGGCAATGCGGTCGTCAAAGGTTTCCAGAAGATGATGGGAATCGATGCCCGAGCTGTAGGCCAGGGTGTAGGGCCCCGGCTCCAGGCGGCGTCCGATGACCGCCAGGAAGTCCCGGTAATTTAGCTCCCGGTCGTGCATTTTCTTGGGATACACCGCCTTGAGCCGGTTTAGGCCGCCTATTTCCACCTGGTAGATGGTGGCCGGTTGCAGGCGATGCAGGCCCCGCAGATAGGTGTGTCCCGGCACACAGGTCTTTTTCTTGCTTAGATAGGTCAGGTTGCGCTGGTCATAGGAACCCGGCTCCAGGGGGGCGAAGATATCCAGGTGACGCCACAGGTCGTCGCTGATCACCAGGTGGCCGTCGTCCAGAAACCAATACACGTTGTTGGGAAAGCCGTCCGAGGTTATCAGGCGCTCCAGGCGGCCCTCCCGGCTCACCAGCAGCATGAACTCGCCCGAGAGCCGGGCCAGGCCGTGGCTCAGGCTGGGGTCCTCCAGGTAGGCCCTGGTCAGGGCTTCCAGACTGCGGGCCACTTCGGCCTGGTGGGTTTCATAGGAAAGGTCTTCATACACCACCAGCCAGCCGGGAAA
Source organism: Desulfocarbo indianensis (assembly GCA_001184205.1). GTDB lineage: Bacteria > Desulfobacterota > Desulfarculia > Desulfarculales > Desulfarculaceae > Desulfocarbo > Desulfocarbo indianensis. The sequence goes on along the minus strand of LBMP01000006.1, from coordinate 215,266 downwards.
GCCCAAAACCTGCACCTGATAGCCGGCCAAATCCAGGCGGCCGGCCTGGCAGAGCGGAGCATGGCGGGACATCTCCACCCGGGCATTGTCAAAGCTTAGCTCCAAGCTGGCCCCCTTGACCGGCAAGCGGCCGTCGATCTGAAAGGAGATGAATCTGGCGGCATGATACCCCGGCCGCCGGTCGGGTTACAAGGGGTCTGGCGGCCGGGGTCATTATATTTTCCGCAAGCTAGCGGACCGGCACAAAGCCCTCCCGGACCACGATTTCCTGGCCCAGGGGGCTCAGCACGAAGTCAATGAAGCCCTGCACCGCCACTTTGGGGGAGGCTTTGGTGAACATGTTCAGGCCGCGGGCTATGGGATAGGCCCCGCTGCGGGCGGTCTCCGGGCTGGGCTTGACGCCGTTTACCTTGAGCGCCTTCACCTGCTCATGCACATAGCCCAACCCCACGTAACCTATGGCGTATTTATTGCCGGCCACCGCCTGGGCCACGGCGCCGTTGCTGGCCTGCAACTGGGCGTCCGGCCTCACCCGCACGCGCTCGCCCAGCACCTTGTGATTCCACACCTCAAAGGTGCCGGAGGATGAATCGCGCGAAATCGCCACCACCTGGCGGTCCTCGCCGCCCACCTGGCTCCAGTTGCGCACCTTGCCGGCATAAATGGCGCCCAGTTGCTCGGTGGTCAGGTCGGAAACGGGATTGCTGGGATGCACCACGGGCACGATGCAATCCAGGGCCACCACGTGCTTGGCCACTTCCACGCCCTTTTGGAGCGCCAGCTTTTTTTCCTTGTCCTTGAGGTCGCGGGAGGAATTGCCTATATCGGCGGTGCCGTCGATGAGCGCCCTGATGCCGTCCCCGCTGCCGGTGCCCGCCACGGAAATACGCACGTCGGGGTAGCGTTTCATGTATTCCTCGGCGGTCCTTTGCGCCAGGGGCAACACCGTGGTCGAGCCGGATATGGTGATGGCTTGACCGGCCAGCGCCATGGCGGCCGGCGCCAGCATGACGGCCAACAACAACGCTATTACAGCTTTCCTGGGCATGGCTACACTCCTAAGGGAAGGTGTTTTAAAGGGATTGTGCATTATTGTAGCAGCATAAGCCCGCCCTGGCCCACACCCAGTTGGGCCCGCCGGGAAAAAGCTTTGCTTCCGTCACAAAAAACTCCTGACCGTTTGCGGGTTTTGGGGCGGCATTAATCGGGCTTCCCAAGCTGGCCGCTATCTGCTAAAAGAACCCAGTCGGTCCCCCAGGGCAGTGGGAGGACCGGCGCCACGGACAGATGCATTTCCGGGGGTAGCCGCGGGCGGCTCACGGCGCCGTGGTCTGTCTCCAGCCGGTGGGGAGAAAAAATCCATGAAAAAATTGAGCGATTTAAGGGAACGCATAGAAAACCGGGTCAACGTGAACCTGCGCGAGATGGATTTCGACGTGCGGCCTTTTTTGCAGGCCCTGGTGCCTTTGGAACAATTCGCCAAGTTCTACGCTTTTTACGGTCTCACCCCTTATCACCCCCTGCACTTCCATTTCTCCAATTCCACCATGGCGGGCAGCTATTTCCTGGGCAAGTGCGTGGTGGAGCACTCCATGATCTACAAAAGCGACATCCGGGGCGACGAGCTTAAGAGCAAGCACGACGATTTCCTTTTTGACGGGCTCAAGATTCCCCTGCACGACGACGAGGTGATCCACATCAAGGACTCGTTTTTGATAAAGACCCTGGTGCACAATTTCTCCCACGATCCGGAGGCGCCCGAGGAGTTCCTCATCCAGAACACCGCCTCCCTGCCCTACGCCAATATCCACGGCTCGCCGGTGGAGGGCTCCTTCCTGGGCCCCTTCTCCACCATAGACCTGACCACGGTGCATGATACGGTGATCGGCGAATTCGCCTATCTGCAAACCGGCGAGATGGCCCATCACTACGTGGCCCCCGGCCAAATCTGGATATCCGGCCCGCATTTCGATTTCAAATACCGCCACGATCCCCAGGTGCTGGCCCGCTACGTCCGCCAGGAACCGGGCCAGCGCACCGAGGGCGAATTCATCGACTTCATAGAATCCAGGGAGAGCGATTTCGAGGAAGTCTTCAACTCGGTGACCATTTCGCGCGACCTGGATATCCCGGCCGGCGCTTCGGTGAGCCATTACGCGGTGGTCAAGGGCGAATGCACCCTGGGCGAAAACGTGCTGGTGGCCCAGCGGGCCTATTTGGAAAACGCCCACCTGGGCCAGGGAGCCAACGCCCAGGAGAACTGCTACATAATCGATTCGCGCCTGGCCGGTCTCAACGTCACCGCCCATGGCGTGAAAATCATCCGGGCCGACATGGGCGAAAAGGTGTTCGTGGGCTTCAACTCCTTCCTCAGGGGCAGGGCCCAAGCCGAGCTGAAAGTCGGCGGAGGCTGCGTGGTGATGCCCCACACCATCGTGGACCTGGAAGAGGCGGTGGAGGTGCCGCCGGGCACCCTGCTCTGGGGATTCGTGGCCAACGCCGCCGATCTGGCCCAAAACAGCATGCCCCTCTCGGAACTGGATAAAATGACGGGCGACGTCATCCACGGCAAGATGATTTTCACCGGCAGCGGGCACGAATTCGTGCACGCCTTCAGCCATCGCATCGATCACATCCTGGAAGCCAACGGGGCCTATTGGCGCGGCGAGGAAAAACGGGGCCACGCCCAGAGTTCCCAGGACATTTCCTTCAACATCGTGCAGCCCTATCCCGAGGGCGATCTCAAGGGCATGTATCCCACCATAGACATACGCCCCTAGCCGCGCTGCGCACATCGTGAATCAGGGCGGCTCGCCAAGGCGGGCCGCCCTTGCTTGATGACAAAGCCAAGCTGACCAGGCTGCTCAGAAAGCCCCGGATGCTAGGCGCGAGGAAAAGGCTGGAACGAAGCGTAGTTGGACCTACGTGAGTTTCAGCCTTTTCCGCAGCAACGACGCAGATGGGTTTTTATCAGCAGCCTGGGGCGGCTCGCCAAGGCGGGCCGCCCTTGTTTTATGGGTCGGGCTGGGCTAGATTTGCCTAAACGCGGGCAACGGCAATCAGCCGCTCAAACGGGCCCAGAATCGCCATCCGGAGGCGCCCAATGGTTCTCCCCCTGCTGCTTTCCATTCCCCATTGCGGCATAGAGGTGCCGCCTTTCATCGCCGATACCATGGCCCTGAATCCCGCCCAAGTGGCGGAATCCGAGGACCATGGCACCAGGGAGATTTTCAGCGGGCTGCCGTCCCTGGCCTGCGTGGCCGCCCGCTGGTCGCGCCTGGTGGCGGACCTGAACCGCAGGCCGGACCGCTATGACGACAGGGGGGTCATCGCCCTGGCCGATTATTTCGGACGCCGGGTCTTCAAGCTCGGCCAGGAGCCCGATCCAAGGGAAACCCGCCAGCGGGTGGAAGCTTATCACCGGCCCTATCACCGGGAACTGACCGACAATCTGGCCCTGCCCGGCCTGCGCCTGCTCCTGGATTGCCATTCCATGGACGGCGTGGGCCCCAGCGAGGCCCCCGACCCCGGCCGGGTCAGGTGCGACGTTAGCCTGGGCAATCGCGGCGGTCCCGATGGCGAAGCCATCCCCGGCAAGGACGAGGCCACCTGCCCCGCCTCGCTCATCAGGGGGCTGGCCCGCGCCCTGGAAGCCCAGGGCCTGAGCGTTTCCCTCAACCAACCCTATTCCGGCGGCTACATCACCAAGCACTACGGCGGCCTTCTGCGGGAGCAAGGCAAGTCGTCCCTGCAGATCGAACTGAACACGGACTTGTATTTGACGCCGCAATTGGCCGTGGACCCGGTCAGATTGGACCAAACCCGGCAAGCGGTGTGGGCGGCGCTCAAGGACTTCGCGCGCCTGCTTTAAGGGAAGGAGCGGCGTGTGACCGACCAACGCCAGAACGCCCGAACCGTGGGGTTTAGCCGAGAGTCGATAGCCAAAAAGAGTTTGCCGGGAAGAGTGAAGGTCTCGGAGGTGCATCGGCAACCGGGGGTCAGCCGGCGCACCGCGTATAAACGGTTGACCTGGTAATCGCCAGTCTCTACTTCTGGAAGCCTATAAACAACCTCTTTAGCAGCTACACCTAGGTCATGCACACCGGCATGGATTGAATCTTGTTGTGCAGCAGGCGCAAGCGGCGGCTCAGCTCGGTGCACATCTGCAAGGCCACCTGAGGGTATTCGTGCACCGCCTCGTTGAACTCGCGCTTATGCAGCACCAGGCAGCGGGTGCTGTTCTTGGCGGTAACCGTGGCCGAGCGCGGCGAGTTGTCGAAAAGCGCCATTTCGCCGAAATAATCGCCCACGCCCATGGTGGCCAGGTCCACGCTGCAACCGTCGTCAGCGTTCTTGCTGACCACCACCTCGCCGTCCACCACCAGGAACATGTTGTCGCCCACCTCGCCTTCGCTGATTATGGTCTGGCCGGGCGGGAACTCCTGTTCCTCGCACAAGGAGGCGATGGCGGCCAATTCTTTCACCGTGAGGCCTTGGAAGATTTCCATGCCCCGTAAGAGCACTATCTTGTCGGTAAGGTTGGTGGCCTCTTGCATGACAGCCTTCTCCACTGGTTGAGACTTTTCGCCGGCCGCGCGCAGGATGCCGGCCAGCACCCACACGTGGCTGTGGGCCGAACCCATGAGGCGCTCGCATTCCAGGGAATCCAGGGGCGGGTCTTCGAGCTTGGAACATAAAACCAAAATCAGATACTGGGCCAGCCAATCATCATCCAAGGCCAGGAAGCGCCGAATCAGTTCGTCGCGGCCGCCCAGGTCCTTGGGAAGCTTGAAAATGCGGCGGCCCACCGCCAGGCGCTGGGCCGGGTCCGCTTTCTCCAAAAGCGGCACCATGGACTCGCTCAAGGAATGCCCCACCAATTCGTCCAGTGCCTCCAACGCGTTGGAGCGCAGGCGGTCGTCATTGGATTCCAACCCCCGCAAGACCATTCTCAGTTGCCCGCTGTGATCCTGGGTGGCCAGCACCCGCAGGATGTTATCGACCAGCGCCTCCTGCTTGTCGCGCAAATGCTGGGCCAGAAGATCGCGCTCCGCGGACTCGGCGAAAGCCTTCTCCACCTCCCGCGCCTCCAGGAGATGGCCATAGGCTTTTTGCAGGTGGGCGCGGGTGAAGTTGATTACGTCCTGGTTGCTGATCTTCAAGGACTCCATGAGCTGATACAGGCCCTCGCGCACCTGGCGGTGCGGCGTGGCCAAGCCTTCGATCAAGAGCTCCAGGTCCAAGTCCGGCGCGGTCCTCAGCTTGCGCTGGGCCAATCCGGCCCTTTCCGGGTTCGGGTCGCCCAGCATGCGGATGAAGGCCCTGGCCGTGGCCTGGTCCTCCACGGGAAGGGTTTCCAGCACCGCCAGAGGCACCTGGTTGGGGCGCTTGGCCAGCCGCTCCAGCACCGTGGCCCGCCCGTTGGGGTCGTTCAGGCGGGTCAGGGCCAACAGGGTTTCGCCGATGACCGGGCTTTCTTTTTCGCGGTTGAGAAGCGCCCTCAGCGGCTTGATGAATTGCCGGTTGCCCGAGGCGCCGGCGGCCAGGGCGCCGGCCCGCCGCTCCGCGGGATCCTCGGAATGCAGCCAGCCGTGAATGATCTGATCGTAGCGTTCGGGCTTTTCCTCATAAAGGCCGCCCATGGCCTGGGCCCGCACCAGCGGCGGATTGTTTTCCTTTAAAAGCCCGCGCAGGAATCCTTCCGAATGCTCCTTGGGGAAACGGGCGGCCGCGCCGGCCATGGCCACGCTCAGCTCGGGCTGGCCGGTCTGGGCCAGTTCCTCGAAAACCTTGATGGCCTCCTCGCCGGCCTCGGGTGAGATCAACCGCACCAGCTCGGAGGCGGTGCGGGGGTCGCGGTCCTTGATCAAGGACAGCAAATGCCGGTCGGCCTCGGGCACCTTTTGGGTTTTCAGCATCTCGGCGTATAAAACGCAAGCCTGCCCCTGGGCGTCGCTGCAGGCGCGCAGCAGCCGATCCTGGGCGCGCTTGTCCCCGAACATATGGCCCAGATCGCGCTCTTCCAGAGAGCGCAGGTCGATAACGTTCTGCGCCACCAGATCCAGCAGGATGTCGGAATAGACCCTCTTGAGCCAAATGCTGGTGGCCACCCACATCAAGCCGAACACGATGCCGATGATGGATAAATAGCGCGGGTGCATCACGCCCTCGGCCAGGAGAATGAAACCGGAGCCCAGCAAGGTGGCGATGCGCACCACGGTGCCCCGCAAAAATGGCCGCATCACCGGCCTCATCTGGGGCGGGAACAGGCCCATGAGGATATCCCGGGCCGGGTTGTTGATGGTGAAGCGGATGACCACCGTGGTGATGCGGGCGTAGATGGCCGCCACCACGTCGAAACGCCAGAGGAAGCCGATAAAGGCGAGGACGTAGTTGAAGGGATGGAACATCAAGGCCACGGGCAGGCCCCAGCGGTTGTAAAGCTTGCCCACGAACAAAAGGATGACGAGGCTGATGACGTTTTGCGCGCCCCGGAAATAGCCCAGGAACTGAATGAGCCCATGTTCGGTGCCGAACGCCTGATTCACCGCGAAGTTGAACTGGTAGTTCATGATGGGTATCAGGACGTTGGGCAAGAAAGTAAGGAGCACCAGAATCTTGACCAGGGTGGACTCCTTCATCATGGGCCACACCTGCTTGAGTTCCTGGAAGAACGACGTCTTGGGCTGGCCCTTCCTGGCTCTGCGTTCGCTTATGGGCAAGGTGGGGAAAATTATGTCCATCTGCCGGCCCACCGCGGCGGCGATGGCGGTGCTCACCAGGTAGGCGAACATCAGATTGTCCATGCGTATGAGCTTGGCCAACTGGGGAGTGCCGAAGCTGCCCACGATGGCGCCCAGAACGCCGCCGGCCGCGATAAGGGGGAAGATGCGCTTGCTTTGCCGGGTGTTAAAGAGATCGTTGGCCAGGTTCCAGAACAACAGGGCGAACAAGGCCTCGAACTGGGCTTTCAAGAGAAATAAAACCGGATACACGTAATCAATATGCAGGTAAACCGGCAGCCGCAGCGCCGCCACCATGGCCCCGCAGCAAAACAGCGTGTAGGCCAAAAGCTTGGCGCTGCTGACCTTGCGCATCAGGCCGGCCATGAAGCCCATGAGGATGAAGGTGGCGAAGGCGTTGGCCATGTAGACCAGTGGCAGGTACTCCACGCCGAATCGCTTGAGAAAGGCGGTTTCCGCGAAATTGTCGAACAGCAGGTTGGAGCCGCGGATCAGGAATAAAAGCGCCGCCGACCAGAGGAAGAGCGCCATTTCCTCCGGCTGAATCTGGAAAAAATTCTTGATGGCTTTCTTCATGAACCCACCCGCGTGTTTCCTAACGCGCTAAAAGTATTGGCCATCATATATCGCCAGCCTATAACGCGCAAGCAGGACGCCGGGAGGGATCATGCGCCCAGGTGGCATTCTCCGCCCTGATCGGCCTGGGCCGGCCCCGGTTCCGCGTAATGACAGGCGCAAAGGTGCCCCTCGCCCATGGCGCGGAATTCCGGCGCTTCCATCGAGCAGCGCGCCCGCTGGGCCAGGCCGCAACGGCGGAAAAATCCGCAACCCACCCCGGAGTCGGCCGCCGGCCGCTCCGCCCGCAGAAGGGTGTTGAAGCGGGGGATGTCCTCGCAGCGGCCGAACTTGGGCGTGGCGTCCAGGAGCGCCTGGGTGTAGGGGTGGCGGGGGTTCCGGATGACCTCCTGGGCCGGGCCGATTTCCATGAGGTTGCCGCGGTAGATCACGGCCACCCGGTCGCAAAGATAGCGGGCCGAGGCCAGGCTGTGGGTGATGAACAGCACCGTGGCGCCCAACCGGCCGCGCACCCCCAAAAGCAAGTCGAAAATCTGGGCCGAGTAGGACGCGTCCAGCATGCTGGTGGGCTCGTCGGCCACCAATAGCGAGGGCTCCAAGATCATGGCCCGGGCGATGGCCACCCTTTGCCGCTGCCCGCCGGAGAGCTGGTGGGGGAAACGGAAGGCATAGCTTTCGGCCGGCGAAAGCCCGGCTTCCTTGAGGGCGGCCAGCACCATCTGCTCGCGCTCGACGCCCTTGGCGACGCCCTGGGTGAGCAGGGGCTCGCCCACGCTGTCCATGATGGAGACCTGGGGATTGAAGGATTGATAGGGGTCCTGGAAAACCATCTGGACCTGGCGGCGGTAGCGCCTGAGCGCCTTTCCCTGGAGGCCCACGATGTCCTGGCCGTTCAGGAAGATGCCGCCCTCGTCGGGCTTTTCCAGGCCCACGATGAGCCGGCCCGCCGTGGTCTTGCCGGAGCCGCTTTCTCCCACCAGCCCGAAGATCTCCCCGGCCCGCACCTGCAAGGAAATCCGGTTGAGGGCCAGCACTTCCTTTTTGCCGCGGCCCAGAATATTGCCCCGGGTTTGGTAGCGCTTGGTCACCTGGCGAAGCTCCAGGATGGTTTCTTGGGCTGAACTCATGTTGGCTTGCCTCTCCACGGGCCCTCTAACCCCTCAGCAATGGTCGCAAAGCACGTGATGGCCGGCCGCCACCTGCTGCCAGGCCGGACGGTCCAGCTTGCACTGGGCCTCGGAACGGGGGCAGCGGTCGCAAAAACGGCAGCCCATGATGGCGTTGATCAAATGGGGCGGCTCGCCGGGAATGGGTTTCAGTTCCTTGCGCTCGCCGGCCAGGGTGGGGAAAGAGGCCACCAGGGCCTTGGTGTAGGGGTGGCGCGGGTCGTAGAAGACCTGCTCGGCGCCGCCTATCTCCACCAACTGGCCGGCGTACATCACGCCGATGGTCTGGCATACCTCGGCCACGATGGATATGTCGTGGCTGATGAAGATTATGCCGATGTTGAACTCATGTTGCAGGTTCTTGGTCTCCTGCAATATCTGATCCTGCACGATCACGTCCAGGGCGGTGGTGGGCTCGTCGGCGATTATGAGCTTGGGCTTGTTGGCCAGGGCCATGGCGATGATGGCCCTTTGCTTCATGCCGCCCGAGTATTGATGGGGATAATCGTCGATGCGCTCCACCGGCATGCCCACCAGCTGATAAAGCCCCTCCACCCTTTGCCGGGCCTGGGCTTTGCTCACCGGCTGGTGCTCCACGATGGCCTCGATCATCTGATCGCCGACCCGCTGCACGGGATTGAGCGCGTTCATGGCGGCCTGGAAGATCATGGCCACCTCTTTCCAGCGCACCTGGCGCATCTCTTCCTCGGTCAGCTCCCGCAGGTCGCGCCCGTTCAAAAGCACGTGGCCGCCGGTTATGCGCCCGTTGGGCGGCAGCAGGCCCATGAGCGCCATGCCGATGGTGGTCTTGCCGCAGCCGCTCTCGCCCACCAGGCCCAGGGATTGCCCGGCCTCCAGGCTGAAGCTGACCCCTTCCACCGCCTGCAACAGGCCTTCGGCGGTCTGGTAGCCGATGCTCAGATTTTGTACGTCCAAGAGCGTCATATTTTAGCCAGCCGAGGTTTCGTCTCTCAGGCGGGGGTCCAGGACCTCGTCCATGGCCCGGCCCAGCATGTAGAAAGACAAGGTGATCAACGAAATGCACAGGCCCGGCGGCAGCAGCCAATACATGGCCTGGAACATGTGGCCGGTCTTCCAAACCCATTGCAGCATCATGCCCCAGCTCACGGTTCCGGGGTCGCCGAAGCCCAAAAAGGCCAGGGCCGCCTCGATGACGATGGCCGAGGTTACCCTGAAAGTCATGTAAAGAAAGGCCAAAGGCAGCACGTTGGGCATGATGTGGCGGAAGATGATGCGCGGGTGGCTGGCGCCCGCCACCCGGGCCGCGTCGATGAAGGGCCTTTGCTTCAGGGACAAGGTCTGGGCCCGCACCACCCGCGAAACGCCGGGCCAGCGGAAAAGGGCGATCATCAGCACGATGGTCCAGATATTGAGCTGGCCGAAAAGCGCGGCCAGCATCAGCACCACCAGCAGGGTGGGCATCACCATTATCATGTCCGCCGCCCGCATGAGCAGGGTATCGGTGAGCCCGCCCATGTAGCCCGCGGTCATGCCGAGGGCGGTGCCCAAGACCACCGCCATGAAAGCCGCGCTCACCCCCACCATGAAGGCCACCCTGGCCCCGGCCAGGAGCTGGGCGAAAATATCGCGGCCCATGAAATCGGTGCCCAGCCAATGCCGGGCGCTGGGCCCGGTGGAGGCCATGATGTGGGGGTCCACCCCGGTCATGGGGTTGTACATGGGGTTGATCATGGGCGGAATGTAGGAACAGACCGCCATGAGACCGAACATTATCAAGAGGGTGAGCCCGATCCGTCCCAGGGGATTGCGGCGGAACACCCGCCAATCCTCGGCCAGGCGCTCCCGCCACAGGGAACGCCGGGCTTGACGCAAGTCCATGGCCGCTTGCTGATTCATGATGCGCCGATTTCCTTAATACCGAATCCTGGGGTCCAGATAAGCATAAAGCACGTCCACCACCACATTGGAGAACAGCACCACGGTGGCGATCAACAGGAAGCAGGCCTGGGCCAGGGGGTAGTCGTTGTGGCTCACGGCGAAGACCAGTTCCCGGCCGATGCCAGGCCAGGAGAACACGGTCTCGGTGAGCGCGCCGCCGTTTATGGAAAAGGCCAGGGACAGTCCCACGCTGGTCACCACCGGCAGCATGGCGTTGGGCGCGGCGTGCCGGTTGCGGATGGCCTTTTCGGAAAGCCCCTTGGCCCTGGCGGTGACGATGTAGTCCTCTTTAAGGGTGTCCAGCATGGAGCTGCGCATCACCAACAGATAGGACCCGAAGTGAATCAGGAACAGGGTGAGCAGCGGCAGCATCATGTGATAGCCCACGTCCCAGGCCTTTTGCCACCAGGCGGTGTCCGGGTCCAGCCAGACCTCCTCGGACATCATGCCGGTTATGGGGAACCATTCCAGGCGGTAGCCGAAGAACCAGACCAGGAGCAGGGCCAGCCAGGGCAGGAACAGGGTGTGGGTCACCAGGGCGGCCACGGTGAAGGCCAAATCCTTCCATTTTCCCTTGGACCAGGCCGCGATCTTGCCCCAGGAAACGCCCACCAGGGCGGCCAGGATAACCGCCGTGGTGAAGAGCAATATGGTGTTGGGCAGCTTCTCCCAGATGACCTCGGCCACGGGCTGGCCATAATGAAACGAGTGGCCGAAGTGGCCCATGGCGAAGTTTTTCAGATAGATGCCGTACTGGGTGAGAATCGGCTCCTTGAGGCCCAGTTGCTCCACCAGGTGTTCCGCTTCCTCGAGGGTGAGGTTGGGGTCCACCATGCGCTCCACCGGGTCGCCGGGGGCCAGGCGGAAAAGCACGAACAGCACCGTGAGGATCAAAAACAGGACCACCACGACCTGCGCCATACGCTTGATAATAAATCTTTTCATGCCTGATCCGCCTGTTGGCCCCGCCGGGAAACCGCGATCACTTGGCTTGGATTTCGCACAGGGACCAGATGTTGCCTATGCCGCCCAGGGCGGGCACCCATCCCGTGAAACGGTCGGCCCGCACCCCCTCCACCAAAACCGGATTATACAAGGGAATGTAGGGCACCTCCGACATCAATATCTCCTGCATCTTGAATATCAGGTCCCGGCGCTTGGCCGTGTCCATGGTTTCATCGGATTCGGTGGCCAATTGATCGAACTCGGGATTGTTGTAGCCCGACATGTTCCATCCCTTGGGCTTGTCCTGGGAGGAATGGAAAAAGGCCCGCAGATAGCCGGGGTCCAGGGCCAGCTTGCCGTAGCCCAGCACGAAGCAATCGAAATCATGCTGGGTTTTGACGGTTTGGATGAGCGCCCCAAAGGCCATGGGCCTGGAAACCACGGGGATGCCCACCTCGCGGAGCCATTCCTGGATCATCTGGCCGCTCATGGCGCGGTGGGGGTCATAGTCGGCCGGCGGCGTCAGGATGACCACCTCCCGCAGGGGCTTGCCGTCGGGCGTCTTGATGCCGCGGGCCTTTTGCACCTTGCCCTGGGCGTCCACCGGCGGGGTCTCCCAGGTGTAGCCGGCCCTGCTCAATATTTCATAGGCCGCCTTGACGCGCTGGGCGCGGTCCAGGCCGGCGCCGTGCTTGGGCACGTTGGGGTTGTAGAACACCTCGTTGCCCGGCGGAATCATGGAGTGCAGCACCTCGCCGTAGCCCTGCAAGATGCGCTTGATAATGAATTCCTTGGCGATGAGGGTGGCCACCGCCCGCCGGAAGGCCACGTCGTCCATGGGCGCCCGCCGCAGGTTGAAGCCCAGATAGTAAACCCCGCTCTTGGTGTTGGTGAAGAGCTTGATATCGGGGTCGTTTTCTATGCTTTTCAGGTAGCCGGCCTGAATGTCGTTCCAATAGAAATCTATGTCGCCCTTGCGCAGGGCCAGGATGGCCGCGTCGGCGGTGCCGTATATCTTGAATATAATGCCCTTGATGTGGGGCCCCAGCTTATGGCCGCCGATGGTCTGGCCCTGGCCGAAAAAGTGAGGGTTCTTCTTCATGTAGACGAACACCCCCTTTTTCCACTTATCCACCACGAAGGGCCCGGTCACCGACGGCTCCTCGAAATCATGCTGCAATATTTCCTGCAGGGCCCTTTCCGAGCCCTCCAACTGCTTGACCAAGGAAGCCCACTGCTTCTTTTGCACGATGGGCGTGGTCAAGGTGCGGGAAAGGAATATGGCCATGGGCTTGTTCAAGACAAAGCGCACGGTGTGTTTGTCCACCGCCTCGACCTTTTCGATGAACTTCCATTTGGAGTAATGCCGCGGCATTTGATACAGGTAGATCATATGGCCGGTGAAAACCACGTCCTCGGCCGTGAAGTCGCTGCCGTCTGACCATTTGGCCGGACGCAGCTTCACCGTACAGGTGAGCGTCTTGTGATCGAAATCCGGCTGCTCGGCCGCCAGCCAGGGAACCAGTTCCATGCTGTTGGGTTCGCGCAGGTACAGGGGCTGATACATCAGACTCAAAATTCGGTTGGACCAGGCGTCGGAGGCCAGCCAAAGGTTAAGGCTTTTGGGCTCTTCCAAAACGCCGATTTTGAGTATGCCGTTGCCGGCGGACTGGGCGGGGGCAGCCCAAACCGCCAAAACGGCGATGGCCGCCAAAAGAGCGGCGGCCGGCAAATTAAGAAGCAGGCGACGGAACTTCTTTATGGTAACCACCTGTAACTCCCTGTTTATCAAGGGTGGCAGCGTTGCGGCCCGCCGGTCGGCAAGCCATTGATTAGTTATAGTATAAAGTCTTGTTCGAACAACGACATAATTAAACAGTATATAATAATCATTATCAAATGTAAACGGCCCGCACCGCCGACCGGATATTAAGCCGACGCGGCCTTGGTCAAGGCGAATTCCAGTATTCGCGTGGCAATATCCTGCCCGGTGGCCTGCTCCAGCCCCTGGAAGCCGGGGGTGAAATTCACCTCGCCCAGCCACCAGGCGCCGCCGGCGTCCTGCATCAGGTCGACCCCGGCCACCTCCAGCCCGACGGCCTCCCCGGCCTTCTTCGCCAGCTCCAGCAAGCGCCCCTTTGCCGAGAGCACCCGTCCCTGACCCCCCAGATGGACGTTGGCCCGGAACTCGCCCGGAGCGGGCGTGATCTCCATGGCTCCGGCCGCCTCCCCGCCCATGAGCAGCACCCGCACGTCGCGCCTGCCCTGGGGAGGCAGGAAGCGCTGGGCCAGGACGCCCTGGCGCTGCTCCATGACCTGGCCGAGCCTCCTGCCGTCAACCAGGGGGTCTGGATCGTCATCGTTAACCAGGAACACGCCCGAGCCCTGGCGGCCGCTGACCAGCTTGATCACCAGCGGCGGGCCGCCAAGTCTCTTTTTGGCGTCGGCGTAGCCTGGCAGCGAATTGACCAGATAGGTCTCCAGCACCGGCAGGCCGGCCGCGGAAAGCACCTGCAATGAATAGTATTTATGGCGGCAGACGGCGATGGCCCGCGACCCGTTGAGCAAGGGCAGCCCCATCAATTCCAGCTGCCGCAGCAGGGTAAGGGTATAGTCGCTGATGGTGGCGCCCACCCTGGGCAGAACCACGGACAGCCCCCCCAAATCCGCCGCGCCCGCGGCCAGGGGCCCGCCCGCGGTCAGGCCGCTCCACAGCTTGAAGGGATGTAACAGGCTTACCTGCAAGCCCAGGGCGTTGCCGGCCTCCAAGAAGCGCCGGTTGGGGTGATAATCAGCGTCGCGGGCGGTGATGACGCCTATTCGCATTGCCCCTCGCGGGCCTCCGGCAGGTCCTCCTGGTCCCTGGGCGTCCAGATCTCCACCTCCTTGCCCATTTCATGGCTATAGTAGCGGGTGAGCATGCGCGAACCATGGCGGGCGGTCAGTTCCTGGGCGATCTTGTTTTCCGCGGCTATGGCCAGGAAAGTCTTGTAGCCCGGCGCCCTGGCCAGGCATCCCCTGACCAGCTCATCGCCCACCCCCAGGCCGCGGTACTCGGGACGCACCACTATATACCCGCGCTCCAGGTGTCTGGAGAAGTCCAAACCGGTGCGTTCGCGCACTTTTTGAATATACTCCGGCCGGGGGTGCTTGAGGGTTTCCGTGGCCACCATCACCCCTTCTTCCACGGCGTGGGCTATGAGGAACGACCGCTCCAGGTTGTGGCGCAGCCAATCCGGCTTGACCTTGCCGGCCGACACGATCAACTTCAGGATGCGCTCCAGGTGCCATTGATCGAGATCGGGGTAATGCAAAAAGGTATAGGCGACATTTTCGCCCAAACGGTAGAGGCTGCCGTCGGCGCGCACGCGATGGGTTCTGAGGAACCTGGCCCCGTGCCGGCGCAGATAAAGCAGCAAATGGGCCGGCGCTTCCAGCCAGCGCCACAAGGGCCGGCCGGGCATGGGCTCCAAGACGCCCACCCTGGGTTCGGGCGCGGCGGAATCGTAAGCCGGGCCGCTGAACCAGCTCCCGGCCCCGGCGTTCACCAGCAGCGAATGGGCCAGGTTGGGATTGGCCGCGCACCACTGGGCCACGGGATGCTCCGGGCCCCAGGGCAGTTCCACCTGGCTCCAGAGGCCGGCCCGCGAAGCCGCGCGCAACGACGCCTCCAGAAGCGAAGACTCGTCTGTCTCCGGCACCAGCCAGCGCACCGCGCGCGCTCCGGAGTCGCGGAGGCTTTTCAATTCCTCGGGCGTGGGCGGCGCGGCTCCCAGGTCTATCGCCCGCATCTCCTGCCGGACCGCTTCCGGCGCCAGATAGCCTTCAGCGGCCAGTTCCCCGGGCGCGCCGGCTTGGCGCGCGGGGAGACCCAAGGCCTTTAAGAGCGCGCCCGGATCGCGGCCTGGCAGCCAGACCAGATCAGAAGGCGGCGCGGGCGCCTTGAGGCCGGGCCCCCAGCAAATAATGGCAAGCTCCGGCCGCGCCCGCCGGGCGGCCGCTCCCAGAGCCAGGGCCGCCAGCGCCTGGTCCGGCTTTTCCAGGCAAAAAACCAGATGCTCCGCCTCCGCGAGCTTCTCCACCAGGGAGGCGGACAAAACCCCGAAGGGATGCCCGCGCCCGGAGGCCAAGGCCAGGGCCTCCTGCCAGTCGCGCGCCTCTGGGTGGTGCAGGCCGTGCCAGTGCAGCCTCAGGGGATAATAGGCCAGGGAGGCCAAGCCGTAACAGGCTTCCAAAACCCGGCGCGCGGCCACCAGGGAGGCGGGATCGTAAAACCGCTCTCCCCGCATCGTCGCCAGGGCGTCCGGCGTTTGCGCGGCCAGGCCGGTCATCCAGACGGCATCTCCGGTGGCGTCCGCCAGGAGCCGGGTCAAGGCCGGGTCGGCCAGGTCCTGGTAATCGCCCCGGCTCTGGCGCTGGGCGATGAGCGGCAGAAATGAATCCAGGGCCTCCGGCCTGAAGAGATGGCCGCTGAGAAAATCCAGGTTGGCGTCGTAAACAGCGGCCCCGGCTCCGGCCTCTTGCAGGCAGGCCATGGCTTGGGCCGCCAAGGGCGGTGGTGAGGCCGGACAAATAAGCGGCGGCACCACAATCAGCGCGGGACGCTTTGGGGTCACGGGCTTCGTTATCCTTCCGAACCTCGGTCCTGGGCCTGATGAGTGTTTAAGGGGGCGGCATGCCGCGGCCAGGGGTCCGATGGCTTTAGGCAACTAATATCAAGGCATTGGAGGCTCTCAGTCAAGCCCTTTATGCGTTTTTATGTGGTTGCCTATTGGCTGGGCCGGCGCTTGGGGGGGCGCGGAACGCCGCTTGCCAAAACAAGCCCCCCGGCCATCAAACCTTGGTATCGCGGTTGCCCCAGTATTGCTCGCGGATCTTGCGCTTGAGCACCTTGCCCATGGGGCTTCTGGGAAGGTCCTCCACGAACTCGATGCTCTTGGGTTTCAGGTAGTCCGGCAGGCGTTGGCCGCAAAAGGCCATTATTTCCTCTTCGCTGGCCCGCTGCCCCGGCTGCAGGATGACGAGGGCCTTGAGGGACTCGCCCCAGTGGGCGTCGGGCACGCCCACCACCGCCGCTTCGGACACCTTGGCGTGGGAGTTCAATACCTCCTCCACCTCTTTGGGGTAGATATTCTCCCCGCCGCTTATCACCATGTCGATCTTGCGGTCGACGATGTAAAGATAGCCGTCCTCGTCAAAGCGGCCCATGTCGCCCAGGGTGAACCAGCCGTCCCGGAAAGCCCGCTGGGTCTTTTCCTCGTCCCGGTAATAGCCGCTGAACAGAGACGGAGCCTTGATGAATATCTCGCCCACCTGGCCCTGGGGCACCTGCCGTCCGTAGTCGTCCACCAGCTTGATATGCACGTCGTAAACCGGGCGGCCCACCGAGCGGGGCCGCTCCAGCATGGCTTGGCCGCCTATGGTGCAGAGGATCAGGGTTTCGGTGGAAGCGTAGTGCTCGAAAAGAATGGGCCCGAAACGCTCCACCACCCGGCGCTTCAACTCCACCGGCATGGGCGCGCCGCCGCTGTTCAATACCCTGAGGCTGGAGGTGTCGTACTTTTGCTGATCCGGCAGATCCAGGATGGCCTTGTACATGGTGGGCACCAGGAAACTGGAGGTGACCCCATGGCGCTGCACCAGCTCCAGGTATTCGCGGGGCCTGAAATCCCGGCTGACCACCACCGAGCCGCCGAAATAAAAGGCCAGGCAGCAATTGCGGGGCGCGGTGTGCCAATAGGGGCCGGGATAAAGCGCCACCTCGTCCTGGTCGTAGCCGTACTCCAGGTGCTTGTAAAGATAGCCCACCACGATGGCCCGGTTGGAGATGACGGCCGCCTTGGAGCGGCCGGTGGTGCCCCCGGTATAGCCCAGGAACAAGGTGTCCTCGTGGTGCAAGTCCGCCTCGGGCTCCTCATCAGCGGCTTGGGCCAGGGCCGCTTCATAGGATAAAAGGCCCTGAGGGGCTTTGCCCTGGCCCAGGACCAGCACCCTTCCCGCCAGGCGCTCGCCCACCTCGGCGTCCAACTGGCCGAGCACCCCGACGAACTCGGGCTCGATCACCAGGGCGCTGGTCTGGCTGTGGGTCAGGCGGTAATTGACCTCCCTGGGTTTGAGGCGGTGATTGACGGGCACCAGCCAGACCCCGATCTTGGCCAGGGCGTGATAAGTCTCCAGGTATTCGGGGCAGTTCTTGGCCAGGATGGCCATCTTGTCGCCCTTGGCCAGGCCCAGGGCCTGGGCCGCGCCGGCCAGGCGGTTCACCCGTGAATTGAACTCGCGGTAGCTCATCGCCTGGCCGCCGTGAATCACGGCGGTTTTATCGGGAAACAGGCCCGCGCTGCGGGTGAGGGCTTTGCCCATGAGCATGAGGAGAGGTCCTTTCCCAGCGCCGCGTCGGCGGCGGATATCAGCACGGCAACGGCGCGCTCAACAACGCCCGCGGGTAAAAAGCCTTAAAAAGCCTCGCTGGCCGGCCGGCTCCTTTTGAGGTTCAGGGCCAGGACCGCGCACAGCACCAGGGCCGCGGGCAACAGCACCAGGTAATTTCCCGAGGCGGCGAAAACCATGAAACCCAGGCCGCTCAGGACCGAGAGTACCCTTTCGGCGGTTTTCAAGTGGGTCACGAAATAGCCCACGAAGCCCACCTGAAAGATGACCAGGCCGGCCATGGTCAGAAGCGCGGCAAAGGCGGCGTCCCACCAGTTGTAGCCCGGCGCCAGCAGCAGGGCCCCGTTATAGGCGAACACAAAGGGGATGAGGAAGCCGGCTCCAGCCGCGGCCATGGAATGCCAGGCCGTGCGGATATAGGGCGCCTTGGCTATGCGCGAGGCCACTATGGCGGCCATGCCCACCGGCGGGGTTAAGGCGGAAAAAGCCCCGAAATAAAAGGCGAACATGTGGGCCTGGATGGGCTCCAGCCCCAGGCGCTGCAAGGCCGGAATCGCCACCAGGGCGGCCAGCAGGTAGGCGGCCACCGTGGGCACTTCCAGGCCCAGCACGATGACGCAGCCCATGCAGATGATCAGGGCCAGGAAAAGGCTGCCGTGGGACCAGGCCTCCACCGAATAGCCTATGGTGAGCCCCAGGCCGGTCTTGGTGACCAGGGCGATGATGGGCCCCAGGGTGGCGCAGGCCACGGCCACCTTGGCCCCGGTCAAGGCCCCGTTCAGGCAGCCGTCCCTGACCTGCCGCCAGGTGGGGCGGGTGGCCGGGAACAAGAAGCTCAAAGCCAAGAGGCTCGCAATGCCCCAAAACGCCGCGAACATCTCCGGGTAGCCCATGAACAGGAGGCCCAGGATGCAGCCTATGGGCACCACGAACAGGGGCGCGAACCAGGCCAGCTTGGCCAAATCCGGCTTTTCGCGCACCAGGGCCACGTTGCTTTTCAGGGCGTGGAAATGCACGAAAAGCCCCACGGAAAAGAAATAGAGCAGCGCGGGCAAAGTGGCGGCGACGATGATCTCGCCGTAGGTGGTGCCCAAAAGATCGGCCATGACAAAGGCGCCGGCCCCCATGATGGGCGGCATGATCTGGGCGCCGCCCGAAGCCGCCGCCTCCACCGAGGCGGCCACCGCCGGCCTATAGCCCACCCGTTTCATCAGTGGAATGGTAAAGGCCCCGGTCACTGCTATGTTGGGGGTGGCCTGGCCGGTGGTGGTGCCCATGAGGGCGCTGGCCACCACCGCGGTCATGGCGGGCCCGCTGCGCGAATGATGGCCCACCAGCTTGCCCAGCTCCAGGAAAAAGCCGTTGGCCCCCAGCCCGCCCAGCATGCCGCCGAAAAGGACGAACAAAAATATGATATTGGCGGAAATCACCAGGATGCTGCCCCAGAGATCATAGGAGCCAAAGGTCAGGGCCACGGTGGTGATCACCTCGCCCACCGACAGGATGGGCCCGCCCAGGTAATGCCCCCAGAACCCGTAGGCCAGCAACAAGAGAGCCATCATGGGCAGGATGAAGCCGAAGCTGCGCCAGCAGGCGGTGAGCACGATGAAAAGAACGGCGAAACCGACCACAATGTCCGGGGTGCGGGGAAAGCCCTGGTTGAACAGGAGCTGTTCCAGGTTCAGCCAGAGATAGCCCACCGTGGCCAGGGACGCGGCCATGAGCAGGAAATAGGGCCAGGCCCGCTTGCCGTCCTTGGCCGCGCTCAGGAAAATCAGGACCAGGGCCAGGAGCAGGTGGATCATGCGGTGCTGGATGGTGCCGGCAATGGAAAAATAAACATCGCCCAGGTGATAAAGGGCCATGATCATCGCCGCGGCGGCTACCGCTATGTCCAAAGCCTTGTTAAACAAATCGCACGCAATCCGTTTCGGCCTCTGGCGGCGGGGGCTTGAGGGGCCTTCGCTGGGTTGAAGGGGGGAAGAGATATCCCTTCCCCCCGGCGTCACTTATTGGCTAAATGCCAAGGCCCGGCATGAGCCGGGCTCCCCGGCTATTCCATGGGGTATACCTTAAAGAAATATTCGGTGCCGTAGGGGATGCCTTTTTCCTCGAAGAATTTGCGCGCCCCCGGATGCCAGGCCTCCTTCTTGGCCGGATAGGCCCCATAGCGCTCCGGGGTCCAGCTCTTGCCGGCCTTGTGATAGCCGCCCATCTCTGCGCGGTACTGGTCGGCTATTTTCAGGATTTCGTATACCACCTCCTCCGGCATGTCCGCGTAAACGCCCCAGCCCAGCACTATGTTCCAGCCGGTCACCTTGTGGCGGGGCACGCCGTCGCCCAGGGCGCCGGCCGGCACCGTGGCGGTGGAGCCGTAGGCCTCGCCGAAGAGCTGGGCCGAACGCTCCCGCATGGCCTTGGTGGCGGTGACGAAATACACCTTGCGCTTGCTCATGAGCTCCTTGAGCTTGGGCACGGTGGTGTAATGATCGGGCCCCACCTCGGGCAGGAAGGTGAAGGCCGCGTCAACCTTGCCCAGGATCATGTCGTTGTAGCCCGCGTAGGCGGTGAATTGCCACTTGATGGAATCCACCACCTCCTTGCCGGCCCCGGCTATAAGCGTGTAGGTGAGATCGAACTTGGTGGTGCCCTTGGGCCAGGTGGCCACCCTTTTGCCCTTGAGATCGGCCAGGGTCTTGATCTCCGGGTCCAGGGTGATGATCACCCCGGCCAGGGCCTGCTGGAAGCCCAGCACCATCAAGTCCTTGTAGGCCTCGGGCTTGTCGTCGTAGGGGGGCACGCCCTTGCGCGCCTTTTCGAACATCTCGGCGGACAGGGTGAAAAAGGTGCGTTTGCGCTTGCCCGCGTCCTGCCCCACCGAGCGGATGTTTTCCGGGGTTCCGGTGGATTCCAGGACCGAGCCGCGCACCCACGGAGAATGCTTGTTCAAGAGGTCGCAGATGCCGAATCCCAGGATGTAGCTGGAGCCTCCGAAGGTGGTGGTGCGCGCCTCCACCCGGTAGATGTCCTTGGCGGACTCAGCGCCCCAGGCCGGAAACGCGGCCAGGCCCAGACAGGCCAGCATCGTCAACAGTAGAACCAGCTTTCTCATTCAACCTCTCCCCATAAGATCGGCCCGGCCTCGCCACCAGCCGGCGCCGTGGTTGTCATCAAGCAAGACTCCGGTCTGACCGGCTTAGTCGGCCGGTCAGACCGGATGCCCCGTTTGCCCCCGCGCGGCATATGCCATTATTCAAGTCTTTCGAGATGCTTTCTCGCCCCCGATAATGGATGGCCACGCCCTGGTCGCCAGTGCATGTTTACTTATGATAGGAGAGAGCTATTGGTCCACCAATATAATTTATCGATAGGTTTTAAATAGTATAAAACTATTATTAGGTAACCAAACCCATGTCGAGCCTGCCGCGCCAAAAAACGCCAGAGGCAAGCCCTTGCCAGCCGCAATGGACTGTGAATCCTTATTTCATCAGGGTCGCTTGGGCTGTCGGCGGATTGGCGGCGGGGGTTGCTTCCAGGCCGGCGGCTATTCGGGCAAATGGTTTAAGTAGCTGCAAAGATTTATGTTTTTATTGAGCAAACCCAGCTTGCGCCTGATGTTCTGCCGGTGAAAGGCCACGGCGTTGTCCGACATGCCCAGGATTTCCGCGATCTGGGCGCTGGGCTTGCCCTCCTTGACCAGGGCGGCCACGGAAAGCTCCCGGGGGGTGAGGCCTATCAGGCTGGAGGAGAGGTTTTGGGCGAACGGAGAGGTTATCTCCTTCACGCCCGCCTTGATGACCTCGGCCAGGGCGCGCTGCTCCGGGTTCAGGCCGCTGGAGCGCAGCTTATCCAAAAACGGCAAAACCAGGCGCTTGGCGCTGGCCAGCATCTTCTGCTCGATCTCCTTTTTCTCCTGCTCCCGCTGGTCCAGCAGCACCTTCAAGGCGGTGTTGGCGGCGGCCAATTCAGAGGTGCGCTCCAGCACCTTGGCCTCCATGTGCTCGTGGGCCTTGCGGAGCGCCTCCTCGGCCAGCTTGCGGTCGTTGATATCCTCCACGATAACGATGAAATACTTGGGCTGCCCGGAATCGTCGCGCACCATGGAGGCGCTGACCCTGGCCCACCATATGCTGCCGTCCCTGCGCAGATAGCGTTTTTCCACCACGTAGTCCTCGATCTTGCCGGCCAGAAGATCCTTGAATTGATCCACCGTCCAGAAATCCGCCGGATGGGTGCATTTCCAAAGCCGCAAATCCAGGAATTCGGATTCGGTCTCATAGCCGAACAGCTCGCGGACTCGCCGGTTGGTGAGGCGCAGGGCGCCCCGCAGGTCTCCCTGCACGATGCCCACCGGCGCCTGCTCAAAAGCGGCGCGGAAGCGTTCCTCGCTTTCGGCCAGCGCTTCCTTGACCTTGCGCAACTCCAGCCAGGCATCCTGGCCGGCGTGTTGGCTTTGTCTATTGTCCGGCATCTCAGGCTGGTTCCACCATGATCAGGCCGCGCCTTCCTGGCCGGAACTGGCGCCGTCCAGGGCCCTGCGCACGGCCCGCGCCAGATCGGCCATCAAAACCGGCTTCATGACGAATTCCCGCACGCCCAGCTCCAAGGCCTGCTCCTGGTCGATGGACTCGCTGAATCCGGTGCAAAGGACCACCGGCAAGTCCGGCCGCACTGTGAGCGCCTCCCGCGCCAGCCCGGCGCCGGTCAGGCCGGGCATGGTTTGATCGGTGAACAGCAAATCGAAATCCTGCGGCCGCTCCTTTATGGCCTGCAAGGCCTGCCGGCTGTCCCCGAAGGCTTCAACCTTATAGCCCTGGTTGCGCAGGGCCCGCTGCAACACCTCCAGGATGTCCGGCTCGTCGTCCACCAGAATGATGCTCTCTTGGCCTCCCATGGGCGGCTCGATGTCGGGGGGGCTGGCCTGGTCGGCCTCTTGGGCTTCGGGCAAAAGGATTTCGAAGCGCGAGCCTTGTTCCGGCGCGCTCCACACCCTTACGGCCCCTCCGTGGGCGCTGACGATGCCGTGCACCATGGCCAGCCCCATGCCGGTTCCCTCGCCCTGGGGCTTGGTGGTGAAAAACGGATCGAATATGCGGTCAAGCACTTCGTGGCTCATGCCGTGGCCGGTGTCGCTCACCATGATCATATAATATGATCCGGGCTTGAGAGGAGGGTATTCCTGGACCTCGTTTTCGTCCAACTCCACCTTGCTCAAGCTGACGTCCAGAATCCCTCCCTTTTCCCGCATGGCGTGGGACGCGTTGGCGCAGAGGTTCATCAGCACTTGATGCAATTGGGTGGGGTCGGCCACGGCGAGCGCCCGCTTGTTCAGGGAGGAAGATTTGATCTCAATGGTGCGCGGCAGGGAGGCGCGCAGCAATTTGAGCCCTTCCCTGATGCTGACGGCCAGATTCACCGTCTGGCGCTGGGGCTCGCCCTGCCGGCTGAAGGCCAGGATTTGCTTGACCAGATCGCGCCCGCGTTCGCAGGCCTGCAGCACCGCCTGCAGTTCCTCCTGGGCGGCATCGCCGTTTTGAGCCAGGGCCAGGGCCAGTTCGGTATAACCCAGCACTACGCCCAGGATGTTATTGAAGTCATGGGCGATGCCGCCGGCGAGGGTGCCGATGGCTTCCATTTTCTGCGATTGCATCAGTTGGCGTTGCAGGAAGCGAAGCTGCTTTTCGGTCTGCATGCGTTCGGTCACTTCGCGGCCTGAACCGGATATATAGGGAACCCCGCTTTGGGGGCGCACCAGGGCGTTGCGGTATTCCAGATAACGCCTCTGTCCCCTGCGGTCCAGATAGGCGGCGATCCCCTCGTAATGGCCTTTTTCGCGCAGCCCCTTCAGGTATTTGTGCTCAAAGGAATCCGCGGTTTCCAGCGGCATGAACTCCACCGCCGCCCGGCCGATGATTTCCTCGCGCTTGCAGCCCAGGAAATCGGCCAGGGCGCGGTTCACGCTCAAGAACCGGCCGGCCATGTCTTGGGTGTAGATGAGATCGCTGATGGAGTCGAACAGGTCCCGATACCTTTGTTCGGAGCCCTTCAAGGCCGTTTCGGCCCGCCGCCGGCGGGCCATGTTGACCCCCAGGGCGACGATGGCCACGCTTTGGGCCGCGATGAAGGCGGCCGTCAGCCAAATCAGCACGCGGTAGCGCCGGTAGAAGTTTTGCGGCTGGTTGAGAAGCACGCTGTCTTCGGGCAGATCTTCCAGGGCTATGTTGAAGCGCTGCAAGGCACGGTAATCGAATAGGGGCAAGTCTGGATTTTTGGTGATGACGGGTATCTCGGAGGCGGGTTTGCCGTTTAAGATCATGAGGCCCAGCCTGGCGGCTTCCTTGCCTTGCAGTTCCCCGCTTATGACCAGCCCCCCCACCGTTCCCTGGCAAATCATGTAATCCCAAGGCGAATACACCGGCACGGGGCTGGCCCTGGTCACGATGGCCAGACCCTGATGGAATTCAAAGGAACACCCGCCTGGTTCGCGCCAGAAGGAGAGGTTCAATACCAGGCTGTCTTCGGGCAGCGCTTGCAACTTCTTGGTAAGTTCGTCGGCGCTCAGTCCGGCCAATTCCAGGAACTCCGCCCTTCCCTGGAAGCGGGGAGCCACCTCGCGCAAACGTTTCAGGTTGAGCTGGCCGGTGGGCGTCACGTCGCTCACCACCGCCACCTGCCTGGCCTGGGGATGCAGGCCCAACATGAGGCCCAGGGTGCCCGCCAGGTTGAAGTTCTCCGCCACGCCGGTGCAATCCCGTTGACCGGCGATGCGCTGGGGCGAATAATCGTTCAGGCCGCAGAAAACCAAGGGCGCGCCCGGAAACAGACGCGCCCTTTGCTCCAGCGCGAAATCCAGGGCGCAGTCGTCGCTAGTCAGGACAAGGTCAAACTTGGCGCCTCGGTATTTTTCAGCCATGAGCCGGGCCATGATGGGAAACACTTTTTCCCGGCCGAAATGCTTGGCGTCCAGGTATTCCACGTGAACGTCGCAATTCGCCTGGCCCTGGCCCAGGATTGCCTGAATGCCCCGGTTTATACTATCGGTCCAGCCATAGCCCTGGTGGTAGGAATGGACTACCAGAACCTGTTTGCGAGGCGAGTGGGCTTGGGCAAACGCGGAATGAACGGCCAGCGTTCCATTGACAAGCAACGCAACCATCGCTGAGATGCAAGCGATCGTGGCAAGGCGCGCGGACAGGCAAACGCACCTTAAACAAGGCAAACTACACCCCCATGTAGATTTAGATTTATTTAGAGTGGCGGAGGCCGAAGCCACCACCGTTACCCCCAGAGAATATCACCGTTACCCCCAGAGAATCTGGAGGCATGATAGCATAGGTTTTTTGGAAAAAAAAACCAGGAAGTATTGGTTTAACCTTTTATTATAACTTTGCGGCTCCCTCCAGGCGGCGGCGTTGCTCCCGCAGCCGTCCGTCCCAGACGCCCAGGCCCCGCAGGCGGAGCCAGGCTTGATGATGATATTCAAGAGCCTGCGATTTATTGCCTTTTTTCAGCCAGGCCTCGGCCAGCCAGTAGTAAGCCTCGCCGTTGTTGGGATTGATGCCAATGGCGCGCTCCAAAACCGATATGGCTTCATCCTCCTGGCCGCCCAATAAAAGCCTCCGCCCCTGCTCGGTGACGTTCAGGGAGGCTTGGGAGCGGGGGGTGTCCTTGGGCTTGGGCGCCGGCGGTATCTCGGCCGCGGATTCCCCCGGCGCTTCTGCCGGGGGAGCAGCCTCCTGCGGAGGCGGGGCCGGCCGGGCAACCGAGGGCGACGCGCCGGGCGAACGCGGGCCCGGATAGGGGGAAGTTAGCAACGAGCAGCCGCCCAAGAGCAAGGCGGCCCAGGCCGCCGCTCCCCAGAACAAGGCGGCGTTAATATGCTTTCTAATGGAAAAATTCGCGTATGACATCGCCCAATGACCTCGAATCATCGCCCATGGAATCATGGAATCCGTGGAGGGGGCACGGCTCCGTGGGAACCCTGCCCGCCAGGAAAACTTCTTCCACCACCTTGGGGCAGCCGCTGGTGGGGCTCTTGCCGCTTAGCGCGCAGACCCTGGCCATCACCACGCCGGGCGGCTCGGTGAACCATTCGCCCGAGGTGCGCCAAGGGATGGCCTTCATCAATTCGGCCCAGATGGGCAACGCGGCGCCGGCTCCGCTATAGCTCGTGGAGCGGCCGTCGTCGAAGCCCACCCACACCAGGGCAAGTATATCCGGGGTGTAACCCACGAACCAGGCGTCGCGGTAGTCATCGGTGGTGCCGGTCTTGCCCGCCACCGGCAAGTCCACCCCCATGCGTCCCAGGCCTTGGGCGGTTCCCTCCAACACCACGCTGCGCAACAGGGAATCCATTATATAGGCCTTGGCCGGGGTGGTGACGCTTTCCTTGCTCACGTGCCGCCGGTGCGCCACCTTTCCCTTGCCGTCGGCCACCTTGTGCAGGCTCAAGGGATAAGGCAGCACCCCATCGGCGGCAAAGGCGCAATAGGCCCTGGCCAGCTCCAGGGGCCGCACCTCCAGGGAACCCAAGGCCAGGGAAGGATAAGCCGGCATGGGCCCGCTGAAGCCGAACCCCCTGGCCACCGCCGCCACCCGCGCCAGGCCCACCCGCATGGCCAGATCCACGGTGGGGATATTCAGGCTCAGGGCCAGGGCCGAACGGAAACTCACCTGGCTGGCCGGATAAGGCTTGTAGTTTTTGGGCCGCCAGCGCGCCCCGCCGACCTTATAAGTCCTGGGCTGGTTGGAAAGCCGCGTGGCCGGATTGAAATCCTCCAGGGCCGCCAAATACACGAAGGGCTTGAAGGTGCTGCCCGGCTGGCGCTTGGCCTGGGTGGCGCGGTTGAACTGGCTGTGCCCATAATCGCGCCCCCCCGCCAAGGCGATTATGTTGCCGGTCTGCGGCTGCATCACGATCACCGCGCCCTGCAAGCGCTTGGCCGGGTCTTTGGCCTTGAGTTTGGGGCGGGCCTTTTCCAGACGCTCCAGGCCGCGCTCCAGCGCTTTTTCCGCCGCGGCCTGCACCTCCATGTCCAGGGTGGTGTAGATGCCCAGGCCCAGGCTGGCCAACTCCGCCTTGGGGTACAGCTCGCTCAACTGCTGGGAAACGTAATCCACAAAATAAGGCGCCATCTGCCGGTACGATCTATGGGGGATCACTCCCAGGCCCGTGGCTTTGGCCTGCTTGAGCTGGTCCTCCTTGATCCAGCCCTGCTGGGCCATCTCCGCCAATACCCAGTCGCGCCGGGGCTTGGCCCGGTCGGGATGGCGATGCGGCGAGTAGCGGTTGGGCCCCCTGATCAGCGCGGCCAATAGGGCCGATTCCGCCAGGTTGAGTTCCTCGGCCGGTTTGCCGAAATAAAAGTGGGCCGCCTCGCCCACCCCGTTCACCGCCACCGAGCCCATTTGCCCCAGATACACGTCATTCAGATATATTTCTAGAATCGTGTCCTTGTCGTATTTGAATTCCATCACCATGGCGAAGAACAGCTCGCGCAGTTTTCGCCAGATGGTGCGCTCGGGGGTCAGGAAATAGCTCTTGGCCAATTGCTGGGTAATGGTGGAGCCGCCTTGGCGTATGCCGCCGGCCTTCAGGTTCACCCACAGCGCGCGCAGGACCCCGAACAAGTCCACGCCGGGATGCTGGTAGAAATCAGCGTCCTCGGCGGCCAGCACCGCCCTGGTCAAATGCAGGGGTATCTGCGAGCGGGAAACCACGATGCGGCTCTCCCGTTCCGGGCCGAACAACTGGGCGATCTGCCGGGGCTCCAACTCCACCACCCCCGGCGAACCCTTTCCATCCAGGCGGCGGATGTCCCTGATGCCGCTGCGGTCGAAGCTCAGGCCCACGGCCAGGGCGGCGCGGCCGTGGCCCGGCATGGCCAGCGGCCGCAGGCATACCTCCAGGCCCTGGGGGGCAAGCCGGTACTGGCCGGGGGCCAGGCCGCCGTCCCAATCCCGGCGATAACCCAGGGCCGCCAGGATGGCCAGCACTTGCCGCTGGTCGCGGGCCTGGCCGGCGAAGAGCATGGTGCTGTCCGCGTAAATCCTGGAGGGGATGCTCCAGAGCCGCCCGGCGAAACGTGATTCTATGGTGTGCGATAAATACCAGGCGTATAAGCCGCCGGCCGCGGCCAGGATCAAAATGGCCCACAGGGCGGATTTCACGCCCAGCCAGCGCCAGGAAAAGGCTCCGCGGCGGCTTGCCTTTTTCGCGTTCCGCGCTGGCGACCGCTTCTTTTTTGCCGGGGACGGATGGGTTTTGGGCCTTTTGGCCATGACGTTCGACGTTCGTGAGGGTTGCGGGTTGCCGGGCAAGGCCCCGTTATGGAACCCATGGTGGCACTATACCAGAAGCGATATATGACCGCCCAGACACCCCTCTTTAAATAACCCCTCCGGTAAGGCGTTGGCATATATGACAAGATTTCACCCAATTTCGACTTGAACAATCGCGACGATCACCTATAAAATGCTACTTCACTCGTTACTAGTTTAGTTTTTTGGGGCTGGCAGCGAGCGCCGCCCGCTGGACCGAAAAATTCGAAGACCTGGCGAGGATGCAAAGATGAAATTCAAGCTGTTGATGCTGATGCTGCTGTTGACGGCCCTCTGGGCTCCGGCCTGGGCCGGTCCGGAACTGGTGGGCAAGGAGATAGAACGCGATTTCAGCCTGTCCGAACTGAACCTGGCGGAAATCGCCGCCCAGGCCAAACCCCTGGACGTGAAACTGGACTCCCCCTTCGGCGTCAGCGAAACGCCCTCCTGCCCTCCCTCGCCTTATCGCACCTGGGAGGAAACCAACACCACCGCCTATCCCCATTCAGCCATTGGCAGGCTCTTCGTCAAGCAGGGCGACCAATGGTACGCCTGCAGCGCCTCCCTGGTGGAAGCAAACCTGATCATAACCGCCGGCCATTGCGTGGTCTACAACGGCGTGTGGTCCAGCCAGATGGTATTCGTGCCGGGCTATCGCAACGATTCGGCTCCCTTCGGCCTGCATTACGGAAAATACCTTTGGGCCTGGGCGTCGTGGATCAATTACGGCGATTTCCGTTTCGACTACGCCATGGTGAAATTGCACAGCACGCCGGGCCACACCACCGGCTGGCTGGGCACGGCCTGGACAGAGGGCTATTATCACACCTGGCAGCAAGCCGGCTATCCGGGAGAGCCCGCCTACGACGGCTACCGTCTCTGGTATAACGAATCCGCCTTCGGCGCGGCCAACGACAGCATGGGCGAGCCCAAACCGATTTGGGTGGGGTCGTCCTTCACCAGCGGCTCCTCGGGAGGCCCCTGGCTCATATCAAAAGAGGATGGCCTGAAAGTAAACAGCGTGGTCTCCGCCGGCTATGCCTTTTGCGACCAGATGGTGCAGGGCCCCTACTTCGACTCCAACTTCCCCCGCATGCTGGATACGGCCAAGGCCCAAAAATAAACCAGGGCTTCCAGCCCTAAGCGTGGGGCCGGCAGCACGGCCCTATCATTAAAGCAATCCTTAGGCCCGCGCGAGACCTTCGCGCGGGCTTTCTTTTGCGGATTGCGGAATTCCCGCCATGGCTAAAAGCTCGGCCGGAAGACAGGCTTGCATGGGCTTTAGTGATATTATTGCTTCAGTCCATTACCCTAAACTCCACGCGACCAATCAACGACATAGAAACATTGCATCGAGTTGGAGCCAGTTGGGAGCAGGCGATGAAAAAGGTGGTTTTCGAGGTGAACGGTCTGCGGCGCGAGGTGCTGGCGGACAAGGATCAGGTCCTGCTGGACTACCTGCGCGATGATTTGGGTTTGATCGGGACCAAACAATCCTGCGACCGAAAGGGCCAGTGCGGAGCCTGCACCGTGATCGTGGACGGCAAGGCGGCGATGTCCTGCCTGGCCAAACTGAGAAGCCTGAACGGAGCCAAAGTAATCACCGTGGAGGGGCTGGGCACCCCGGACAATCCCCATCTGATCCAGCAGGCCTTTGTCCTGGCGGGCGCCGTGCAGTGCGGCTTTTGCACTCCCGGCCTCATCATGGCCGCCAAGGCGCTTTTGGACCGCAGCCCGGACCCCGACGACGACGCCATCAAAAAGGCCCTGCGGCGCAACCTCTGCCGCTGCACCGGCTACCTCAAGATCATCGCGGCGGTCAGGCTGGCGGCGCGCTTCTTGCGCGGCGAAACCACCCCCCAAGAGGTGGCGCCCAAGCCCTCGGAAGGCGCCATGGGCGTTTCCCATCCCCGGCCCTCGGCCCTGGCCAAGGCCTGCGGCGTCGCCCGCTTCACCGCCGATTATAAAATTCCCGGCGCGCTGGAAATTGCGGTGCTGCGCAGCGAGGTTCCGCACGCCATTATTAAATCCATCGACGCCGCCGCCGCCGAGGCCATGCCCGGCGTGGCCGGGGTGATGACCGCCAAGGACATCCGAGGCACCAACATCCTCAAGTACCTGGTGGCGGACCGTCCGGTGCTGTGCCCCGACCGGGTGCGCTACGTGGGCGACGCCATCGCGCTGGTGGCCGCCCGCAGCAAGGCCGAGGCCGAGGCCGCGCTCCGCGTCCTGGCGGTGGAGCTGGAGCCCCTGCCGGCGCTGCACAGCCCGCAAGAGGCCATGGCCGAAGACGCGCTGCAACTGCACGCCGACCACGACCGGCCCAACCTCTGCTTTCGCCAGCCCCAGATCAAAGGCGACGCGGATAGCGCCCTGGCCCGCTCCGCCGCCGTGATGGAGGCCCGCTTCCAAACTCAGCTCAATCATCAGGCGCCCCTGGAGCCCGAGGCCACCGTGGCCTATTGGGATCATGAGGACGACGAGGACGAGCCCCAACTGGTGGTGGTGGGCCGCAGCATCAACATCCACCATCACCTGGGCATGCTGCAGGAAGCCCTGGGCTGGGAAAACATGCGCTACGAAGAGTCCTTCACCGGCGGCCAGTTCGGCATCAAGATCGACGTGGTGAGCGAGGGCCTCTGCGCGGCGGCGGCCATCCACTTCCGCCAGCCGGTGCGCTACATCCCCAGCCTGCATGAATCCATGCTCATGACCCCCAAGCGCCATCCCTTCCGCATGGACGTCAAGCTGGCCGCGGACGCCGGCGGCAAGCTCACCGCCTATTGCAACGACATCCTGGTGGATAACGGCGCCTACCATTCCATGGGCAACGTGGTGGTCACCCGGGCCATGCTCATGCTTTCCGGCTCCTACCATATTCCCAACGTCAAGGCCGACAGCAAGCTGGTCTACACCAACAACCCCTGGGGCGCGGCCGCCCGGGGCGCGGGGCCGCCCCAGGTCAACTTCGCCCTGGAGGTGGCCATGGAAATGCTGGCCGACCGGCTGGGCCTGGACCCCTTCGAGTTCCGCCTGCAAAATTTCCTGAAGCCGGGGCAGGAAAAGTCCACCGGCCGCGCGGTCAGCCAATGGCCGATTCCCGAGCTGATGGAGGCCATGCGGCCCCATTACCAAAAGGCCAAGCAAGAGGCCGCCGCAACCTCAAATGGGCGCATGCGGCGGGGGGTGGGTCTGGCCACCGGCTCCTTCGGCATCGGCGGTCCGGGCGATTCCTCAGTGGCGGCGGTGGAGCTGGACCAGGACGGCGGCCTCAGCATCTACGCGGCCGCGGCCGATCCCGGCGAGGGCAACGACTCCATGCTTACCCAGTTGGCCGCCCAGCTCATGGGCCTGCCGCTGGACAAGGTTCGCCTCCACACCCGCTCCACCGATCAGACCGCGGCCTCGGGCCCGGCGGCGGGCAGCCGCATCACCTACATGATCGGCGGCGCGCTGGTGGACGCCATCAACCGGCTGAAGGAGGCCATGGCCGCCAGCGGCGCGCGCACAGCCGGCGAACTAACGGCCGCCGGCAAACCCGCGCGCTACCTGGGCCGCAAGAACAACGAAGACGCCGGGCCGCTGGACCCGGAAACCGGCCAGGGACCATCTTTCGAATCCCAGGTGCACGCGGTGCAGATGGTGGAGCTGGAGGTGGACACCGAGCGCGGAGAGGTCTCCGTGCTGAAGATGACCACCGCGGTGGACGCCGGGCCGGTGATCAATCCGCTCAACCTGACCGGGCAACTGGAAGGCGGGGCCGACATGGGGGTGGGCCTGGCCCTGCGCGAGCAATACGTGGCCGGCAAGACCAAGGATTGGCGCACCTTCAAGTTCCCCACCATCAACACCTCCTTCGCCCACGAGGTCATCATCCGGGAGACGCCCCGCGACAAGGGCCCCCTGGGCTGCACCGGCGTGGGGGAGATGTGCATGGTGCCCACCGCGCCCGCCGTGATCAACGCCATCAAGGACGCCATCGGGGTTTTTATCTGCGATCTGCCGGCCACGCCGGAAAAGATTCTGGCGGCCATGGGCGCGCGGAAAGCCTAGGCCGTGGGCCAAGGCAAGGAGGCCACAGGCCAGGCCGCCGCCGGCGGCAGGCATTTGAGGAGGGTCGCCGGCCGGGATATCGCCTTTGACGCGGAGGGCTTTTTCTGGAGCTACGACGACTGGAACGAGGAGGCCGCCCAAGAGCTGGCCGCCGAAAGCGGCCTGGCGAAGCTGCAAGAGGACCACTGGCGGATCATCCGTTTCTTGCGGGAGTATTACGAGTACCACGGGCGGGCGCCCTTGAACCGGGACCTTAAGAAAGGCGCCGGCCTCAGCTTGCTGGAGCTGCAAGGGCTTTTCCCCGGCGGCCTCAAGGACGGCGCCCGCCGCCTGGCCGGCCTGCCCAACCCCAAGACCTGCAACTGAGTAACCCGACGCGCGGGAAGCGTAAGCATGATTTACCTGGACAACGCCGCCACCAGCTTTCCCAAGCCCCAGCGCTGCCATGAGCAGGCCTTGTCCGAGTATTTTCAGATCAGCGCCTCGCCCGGCCGCGGCGGCTATGACGCGGCCGTCCTGGCCCAGGAGAGGGTGCGGGCGGTGCGGGAGCAGGTGGCGGCCTTCTTCGGAGGGGAAGGCTTTGTCACCTGTTTCGGCTACAACGCCACCGACGCCCTCAACACCCTGCTGCAGGGCCTGGTGAAGCCGGGCGGCCACGTGGTCAGCACCCGCCTGGAGCACAACTCGGTTCTGCGTCCCCTGCACCACCTGCGGGAAGCCGGCGTCTGCACCTATGATCTGGTTCCCTGCAACCGCCTGGGTCTGGTGGAGCCCGAGGCCGTGGCCCGGGCCATCCGCCCCGCCACGGAGCTGGTGGTGCTCAACCACGCCTCCAACGTCCTGGGCACGGTGCAGCCGGCCGCGGAGATCGGCGCCGTCTGCCAAGAGCGGGGCGTTCCCTTGATCCTGGACGTTTCCCAAAGCGCCGGGGTGACGCCCATCCGCATGCGCCAATGGGGCGTGGCCGGCCTGGCCTTCACCGGCCACAAGTCGCTGCTGGGCCCCACCGGCATAGGCGGCCTGGTGCTGGACCCCGCGCTGGAGGTGCGGCCCAGCCGTTTCGGCGGCACCGGCCTGGACTCGGCCAGCCCTCTGCCCAGTCGGGAATATCCCGAACGTCTGGAAGCGGGCACGGTGAATCTCCTGGGCATCCTCATGCTGGGCCGCTGCCTGGATTACCTGCAAACCCCCGAGGCCCAGGAGGCGGGCCGGCGCGAGGCGACCCTGCACCGACGGCTGGTGGAGGGGTTGCAGGATTTGGCCGGGGTCACCCTGCATTGCCCCGGCCACGGCCCGCAACGCGTGCCCCTGGTTTCTTTCAACCTGGCGGGCTGGTCGCCTGGCGACGCGGGCATGGTGCTGGACGGCGATTACGGCATCGCGGTGCGCGCCGGCCTGCACTGCGCTCCCCTGGCGCATGAGGACCTGGGCAACGGCGACGCCGGCGCCATACGCGCCAGCCTGGGCCGCTACAGCACCGGCGAAGACGTGGAGGCCTTACTCTCTGCCTTGGCGGAAATGTTGGGCGCTAAGAGCTGAATTATTGCAAGATGGCATCGGACGCCTCTAGGTCAGGCGGCGGCGCGCTCAAGGATGGGCGGCGGTTTTAGAAAACGCCAACCCGCGAAAGCCCTGCCCCGTTTGCGGCCCCTCCCTCTTTACAGCGCCAGCTTGTGGCCGGTTCTCTCCACCTGGAGGCCCGTGGGCTCCGAGGGGACCGCTGGCGTCTTAGCGGCTTGGATGGCTTGCCAGCTTTTGAAGACCACCACCGACTCCAGAATGATGAGCACGGCGGCGATGCCGCCCAGGTACCAGTCCGGCTGCGGGCCGGTGAAATAGCCGCTCTTGGGGCTGAACATCTCCCACAAGAGCGCGGCGCTGGTGGTGACCAACATGAACACCGCCGGCGCCAGGGTGTAGCGCCTGGGCAGGTTCTTGGTGGCCAAGAGGGCGGTGATGGTGAGCAGGGTCACGGCGGCGATGAGCTGATTGGCCGCGCCGAAGAGCTTCCACACCTGGGAATAGGTGTTGGTGAGCGCCAGCAGAAAGGCCGGCGCCAGCACCAGCGCCGAGGCTATCCACAGCCCGCCCAGGACCGGGATTTTCTTGCCCAGGGATTCGTTGATCAAGAACCTGGCCAGGCGGGTGCCGGCGTCCAGGGTGGTCAGGATGAAACTCTTGACCATGACCGCGCCCAACAGGGCGGCGATGCCGGCGGTGAGCACCGGGATTTCCAACGCGCTCACCACGTGGCCGAAGCCGGAGCCGAAGGCCACGATCCAGCCTTTGCTCAAGGCGGTGGCGAAATAATGATTGGCCGCCTCCGCGCCCAGGCCGGCCGGGGCCTCGCCCCACTTGAGCCCGGCCGATACCACCATGATCACCAACAGAGCCAGCGCGCCCTCCATGAGCATGCCGCCGAAGGCTATGGGGCGTCCGTCGCTTTCCCGGTCGAGCTGGCGGGCGGTGGTGCCGGTGGACACTATGGCGTGGAAGCCGCTGATGGCGCCGCAGGCCACCAATATAAAGAGGATGGGCCACAAGGGTTTGCCGTGCGAAACCAGGACGCCCTCATGAAAGGGCGCGTTGATGGCCGGCTGCACCACCAGGATGGCCGCGAAGCCCAGGAGCATGCCCACGGCGAGCTTGATGCCGGAGATGAAGTCGCGGGGCTTGAGCAAGAGCCACATGGGCGCCACCGAGGCCAGGAGGCAATAGGCGGCCAGCACTACCAGCCACACCGCCATGACGCCCTGCTCGCCCAAAAACGCGGGCAGCGAGATGGGCAGATGGTAGCCCACCCAGATCAGGAAATAGGCCAGAAACACGGCCAGGGGAGAGGCGATGAGTTCGGGAATGCGCCAGCGCTCCAGGGCCAGGCCCAGGAGAACCGCCACGCCCACCAGGCCGAAGGTGGGTATGACCAGGGCGGGCATGTTGATGAGCGCGTGGGCCACGCTCACCATGAAAACGGCGATCAACAGCACCAGCACGAAATAAAGCATGATGGCGAACATGGCGGCCGCCGCGCGGCCCACCGTGAGGGAGGCCAGCTCGCTGATGCCGCGCCCCTGGTGGCGCACCGACATCATGAGCGCCAGGTAATCGTGCACCGCGCCCATGAACACCGCGCCGATGGCCACCCACAAGAGGGTGGGGCCCCAGCCGAAATAGGAGATGGCCACGATGGGTCCGATTATGGGGCCGGCCCCGGCGATGGAGGCGAAGTGGTTGCCCCACAAAAAGCGGCGTTTGCTGGGGCTGTAGTCCAGGCCGTCGTTGAGCAGATGGGACGGGGTGGCATTGCCGTTGTCTGGTTTGACCAGGGCGCCCGCGATGAAGCGGCCATAGAAGAAATAGGCCAGGGCGAACCAGACTAATATTATGATGCTTACGATTAATGTGTTCATGACCTAACCTTGGGATGCGGCCCGCCAGGGAGCCATGAATCTTATCGGCCCGTGCCGCCGTAGCGCTCTTTGAATTCGGGCCGCCCCGGGCCCGAACCACATTCCCGTCCAGCGGCTGCTATCATAGCCCTATGGGCGCGGGCCGGTCAAATGATGTGTGGGTTGCTGAGATGAGGCGTCCGCGGCCTCAGACGACGCCAAGGCCGCTCCGGAATGAATGGATTATGGGACTTAATCGGCGGCGCTGCTGAAACGTTGCCGGCTTCATATAGCAGCGCGAAAAGCCTGTAACCTGAAACAGGGCGGCCGCCGCCTGCGGGAGGGCCGCCCGTAATTTTTATGGCCGGTTATAAACCCGCATGATGGCTTCCACCACCGATCCGCCCAGAGCGCGGGCTTTTTCGCTGATGGTGTGCACGAACGCCTTATCGCTGCGCGGGTCCACGTCGCCGATCTTGAGGCCCTCCCATACGCGTGATTGAGGTCTGATAAGGCCCCGCAATATGCCCCCCACCTGGGCCACCACCGGCTGGGAAGCGACCCGGCCCACCACCTGGCCCTTTTCCACCCTATCTCCCAGCGCGCAGTCGCAGTCGAACACGCCGTCGGCCGGCGCTCGCAGCACCCGCTCGATGGTGTAGCCTGCCGTATTGCCCGGCACCCCGGTGTTGGGCTCGGCCCGGCCCTCTTCGATGAGCCGCCCCAGGTTATGGCCGCGGTTGCTCTCGATCACCACGTGCGCGTCGACCCCGGCCTCGAAGCCCGGCCCCAGGGCGATCACCAAGGGGGCGTCCGCCTTGCTGACGCCGGTATTGTGTTTGTTGAGGGTGGCCTCCACCAGGACATCGGGTTTCAGATAATCCAGCACCTCGGTTTCCGGGTCCACCAGCAGCGGGATCTCGCCCTTTTGCCAAACCGCTTCCATTTCCTCCGGGCGATTCACCAAAACCGCGGCGACGCCCTCCACCACCTTGCGCTGGTCATAAACCGCTTCGCAAAAGGAGACCGCCCTGCGCACCGCCAGGGGAGCGGCCACCTCGGTCAGCGCCACCCGCAGATGGCAGCAATGCAGCCGCTGCACCACGCCGGTGGCCATCTCGCCCGCGCCTTTTACCAATACCGTGAGATGAAGAGACATGGTCTACAGTTCCTTTCCGGCCTCGACCGCCTCGCAAGCCTCCGCCCAAATACGTTCTCCGCTCCAACGAGCCATATCATCCGCGCCTTCCAGGCGGCGGCAAAAATCTTCCAGTGTCTTGAGATTATAAAAAGGCAAAAAATAATCCAGATGAGGCAGCGCGACGCTCATGCCCTGGCAGATTGGCTGGTAGTTGGGGCCGGACAGAAGCGGATTGAGCCAATAGAGCCGGCGGCAATGCCCGCTGATCAAGCCCAGCGACTCGTCCAGGCGCTCGGGAGCCCCTCTGTCCCAGCCGTCACTCACGATGATCACCAGCGCCCGGGAAGCCGAGGCGGGCCGCAGATGGCTGCGGTAAAACTTCATGAAAGAGTCGCCCATGTTGGTTCCGCCGGACCAGTTGGCGCCGGAGGCGAGCACCTGGTTCCAGGCCCGGCCGAAGTCGTTCTCTGCCAGGCTCTGTCCCACCGGGGTCAGGTGGGTGCTGAAAACAAACGAATAGGTGGAGGGCCAGACTTTCTGCAGGCTGTGCAGGAAGAGCAGAAAAAAATAGCCGTACACCGCCATGGAGCCGCTGACGTCCACCAGGGCGTATATCTGCAAGCGGCCTTCACGGCGCTTGCGGAAAACCGGCTTTACCAATTCGCCGCCATGTTGCAGGCCGCGCCGCACGCTGCGGCGTATGTCCAGCTTGTAAGCGCGTTTTCGATTCACCTGGCGCCGGCTCAGGCGTTTGCCCAGTTTGCGGGCCATGCGCGAGACCTGCTCCCGCACCTGCTCCAGGTCGTCGAACTGGAGCCTGCTGAAATCCACGGACGCTTTGACCACCTCCAGGCCGGCTCCGATGGTCTCCCGGTCCGCCTCCTCGCTGGCGTTCTCATGCATGGATTGGACGCTGCGGGCCTCCTTGGGGCCTTCCAGGTCCAAGGCCAGGGAGGGGTCGTCGTCCTGGGCCGGCCAAGGCTCCATGCGCCAGAATTCCTCGAAGTGCCGCCGGAACCTTTGCAGATCTTTTTGCTTGAAAACAAAAACGTGCTCCATGGCCGCCCGCAGGCGGTTGCGGCTGGCCAGCCCCACCAGCTCCATGGCCCGCAGGCAATCGCTCACCTGGGCGGGGCTGATGCTGAAGCCGTCGGCGCGCAAACGCCCGGCAAAGGCCAGAAGCGCCATCACCAGGCTGCCCGGCAGCGTTTTGCCTGGCGAATGGGATTCCATTATTCTTCGAAGGCTCCGCCGATATATCTGGCGATGCCGTCCTGGAACCGGCGCAGATCCTGGCGGTTCTTGAAAAGGCAGCTCTTGGTTTGCCGCACGATGTCCACGTCCAGGTGATCCCGGTGCAACAGGACCAGGGCCTGGGCCCAGTCCAGGCTCTCGGCCACGCCGGGGCGCTTCAGGTAGTCATCCTGGCGCAGGCGGCGCATAAGCTGGCAAATCTCCTGGGCCAGGCGCTGGTCGATGCCGGGCACCTTGGCCTGCACTATCTGCAACTCTTTTTCCAGGCTGGGATAATCAATCCAGTGGTACAGGCAGCGGCGCTTGATGGCGTCGTGTATCTCCCTGGTTCGATTGGAGGTGAGCACCACCAGGGGTATGGTCGGGGAAGCCACGGTTCCCATCTCCGGAATCGTGACCTGAAAGTCCGAGAGCAGCTCCAGCAGAAACGCCTCGAACTCCTCGTCGGCCCGGTCCAGCTCATCTATGAGCAGCACCACGCGCTGCCCCTGGGACTCGGAGCGGATGGCCTCCAACAACGGGCGGCTCAGCAGGTATTCCGGGCCGAACACATCCTCCAGATGCTCCGGTCCGGCCCCCGCCTCTCCCGCCAATTTAAGGCTCAGCAACTGCTTGGCGTAGTTCCATTCATAAACGGCCGTGCTCACGTCCAGGCCTTCGTAGCATTGCAGGCGAATCAGCCTGCGGCCCAAACTGCTGGCCAGCACCTTGGCCATCTCGGTCTTGCCCACGCCGGGCTCGCCCTCCAGGAACAAGGGCTTGCCCAGCTTGATGGCCAGAAACACCCCCATGGCAAGATCGTCGTCGCAATAATAACCGCTTTGGGACAGCATCCGGATGACCGCCTCAACGCTATCAGCCTCTGTCATCGCTGCTTTCCAGGCGGGAGAAGACGCCAGCCGCCCATCAGGCAAGGCGGCTGGCCTCTCTCCTCGATAAGGTTAAATTCAACTATAGCGCAAACGTCGCGTGTGTTCCTCACATTGTGGCAGGGAAGCAAAGCATACCGACACGCCCGCAGTTCGGCTCCCATGAGTTATTCAGTTCAGGCCGCCCCGGCATAGACCTTGTCGACCACCTGGTTGGACGCCTCCAGTACCTTGCCCCTGAAGCGCGCTTCCAGGGCGGCTTGCAGCATCTCCCTGCTGATGACCTTGTTCATCTTGGCCATGACCGCCAAGGAGCCCAAGGCCCAATCCAGCTTGTTCAGCCCCAGGGCCTTGAAGTCCACGGTCTCCACCTGGGCCCGGGTCTCGGGCAGCTCCACGCCGGCGGCCCGGATCACCAGGGTTTGAGAAGGCAACTGGGCGAAAACGCCGTAACGCCTTTCAACCCCTTCCGGGGCCAGGGCCAACACCACGTCCGGCTGGGTAATGCCGGTGTAGTCTATGGGGGTGGCGGAGAAGATCAGCTCGGTGATGGACGGGCCCCGCAGCACGGTGATGTTGTATTCGTTCTTTTGGGTGACCTGCAGGCCCGCCAGCAGGCCAGCCATGCCGGCCAGCTCGCCGGCGGTTATGGCCCGTTGCCCCGCCGCGCCCAGCAGCATCACGGTCTGCCGGCCGTCCTCCTGGGGAGGCTTGTACAGCGCTTGCAAGCCGGCGGGCCGGGGAACCTTGCGCTGGGCCGCGGCCTGCGCCCGGTAGGCCTGGCCATAGTCAGGCCTCACGTTCTCTTTCACCTCGCCGTTGAACTCCTGGGCCGGGGCGATTTCCTCGGCTATGCTTTTGGGGCTTATCTGGTTGCGCTTGGTATAGCGCCCAGGGCAAAGCCCTTGGATTTCAACCACGGAGAAGCCTTTGTATTCGATGGCCTCCCGCAGAATCGCCCCCAGGTCTTTCTGGTAGGTAGAGGCCACCGCCACATAGGGCGCGCCCGCCGCCCTGGCCACTTTTTGCAGGTCCAGGGGCAGATCGAGGCGGTTCAGAAAGCCCGATCCCACCACCGCGTCTTGGGGAGTGGTGGCCGAGCATTGACCGCCGGTCATGCCGAAGTTGAAATTGTTCAGCACCAAAAGGGTGATGTCCGCGTTGCGGCGGCAGGCCGATAGCACGTGGGCCCCGCCGATGCCCAAGCCGCCGTCGCCCATGGTCACCACCACGTTCAGCTCGGGCCGGCACAGCTTCATGGCCGTGGCGTAGGTGAGCGCCCGGCCGTGCACGCCATGGAAGGCGTGGGTGTTGAAAAAAGTATCGAACAATCCCGAGCAGCCTATGTCGGAGACCATGCATATCTGGTTGGCGGCAAGCCCCATGTTCACGAATACCTTGTCAAGCACCTTGAGCACGGAGTCGTGGCTGCATCCGGGGCAAAAAAGCGGAGGACGCTGGCTGTTCAG
The DNA here is from genome assembly GCA_001184205.1 of Desulfocarbo indianensis. Lineage (GTDB taxonomy): Bacteria > Desulfobacterota > Desulfarculia > Desulfarculales > Desulfarculaceae > Desulfocarbo > Desulfocarbo indianensis. The sequence continues at coordinate 175,031 of LBMP01000006.1, read as the reverse complement.
CAGGGTTGTCTCAGGCATGGACCGCCTCCTTGATCTGCGAGGGTTTGATCAGAACTCCGTCCATCTGGCCCACGTGCTGGACTTCATGGCCGGTCAGTACCCGCTGCACTTCCCGGCTGTACTGGCCCAGGTTCATCTCCACCACCAAGACCCGCTTATGGCCCTGGGCCAATTGGCGGAGCAACGCCGTGGGGACCGGCCAGAGAGTCTTGAGCACCGCCAAGGAAACCGCCTGGCCTTTTCCGCGCAGTTCATTGACCGCCTGCCGGGCCGCCCTGGCGCTCACCCCGTAGGTGAGCACCAGCGTGTCGGCCCCCGCGCTCAAATCAGCCTCATGAAAACTGTAGGAATCCACCGCCGAAACCAGCTTGCGCTCCAGCCGCTCGATCTGGGCGGAGATTTCCGCCGGGGAGGTGGTGATGTAGCCGTTCTCGCCGTGGGTGGAGGAAGTCTGGCGGCTGATCCGCTCTCCGCCTATGGGCAGGAAGTAAGGCACCTCGGAATCCGGAGACGGCCGGAAGGGAAGATAGGGCTGCCCCTCGGGAGCGACGACGCGCTCGACCAAGGCCGGCTTTTCCAGCGCGTCGAAATCCACCGACTCCCTGGTGAGGCCGATCTCCTTATTGGAGGCGATGAAGACCGGGCAACGGAACCGCTCGGATAAATTGAACGCATGAATAGTGAGCGTGTAGCAATCCGCCGCGTCCACCGGCGCCAGCACGATGGCCGGCAGCCCGCCGGTGTTGGACCAGCGCATGAACTGAATATCGCCGTCCGCGCCGCGGGTGGCCGAGCCGGTGCTGGGCCCCAGGCGCTGGACATTCACGATGACCAGCGGTATCTCCGAGCCGATGGCGAAGCTGATGTGCTCGCTATAAAGGCTGATGCCCGGGCCAGAGGTGGCGGTGAGGGCCTTGTGGCCGCACATGGAGGCCCCCAGGCAATAGCCCATGGAGGCTATCTCGTCCTCGCCTTGCAGCACTATGCCGCCTTCGGGAGGCAAGAGCTGGAGCATGGCGCTGTAGATGCTGGTGGCCGGCGTGATGGGATAGCCGGCGAAAAACTGGCAGCCCGCATCGAAAGCGCCCCAGGCAATAGCCTCGTTTCCTTCCATTAATGTCAATGCCATTGTTGAATGCTCTTTCTAAAAGGAATAATGTCGGCTCTTCAGGGTTATTGGCCTCTCAGCTCCTTGAGGGCCAGATAGACTTTTTCCGCGGTCACCGGCAGGGACGTGATGTCCACCCCCACCGCGTCGCGGATGGCGCTGACCAAAGCCGCGGCCGTGGGGCAGGCCGGCGGCTCTCCGGCCCCCTTGGCCCCGAAGGGGCCGGTAGGCTCGGGCTCTTCCACCAGGATGGCCTCCACCGGCGCGGCGTCCAGGGAGGTGGGCAAGAGATAGCTTCCGAAACCGGTGTTTTTCACGACGCCGTCTTCCACCACCAGGTTTTCCAGGGCGCCGAAGCCCAAACCCATCACCACGCCGCCGTCGATCTGGCCTTCCAGGGCCATGGGGTTCACCACCCGGCCCACGTCGTGGCCGGCCACCACCCGGAGCACCTCGAACTGACCGGTCTCATCGTCCACCTGCACTTCCACCATCTGAGTGGCGTAGTGATAAGCGCCGTAGGGAATCCCGGCTCCGGTCTCCGCGTCCAGCATGTGGGGGGTGGGCGGATTGAAGTAGCCCGAGGCCGTGATGAGTTCTCCCCGGCCGCGCAGGCTGGCGCATACCTTTTGGATGGAAATGCCCCGGTCGGGAGAGCCGATCACGTATATCTGGCCGTTCTCCAGCACCAGGTCGTCCAGGTTGGACTCCAGCAGCTCGGAGGCTTCCCGCAGCAGTATTCTCTTGGCTTCCTCGGCGGCGAGCCGCACCGCGTTGCCCGAAACATAGGTCTGGCGGCTGGCCGAACTATTGCCCGCCTCGGGCGTGGTCAGGGTGTCGGCGGATATGATGGAAACGCTCTGGGGTTCCAGGCCCAAGGTCTCGGCAGCTATCTGGGTCAGCACCATGTCGGAGCCCTGGCCCAGATCGGCGGCGCCGCTGCGCACCAAGACCGAACCGTCCTCCGCCATCTCCACGTAGGCGGACGCCGGGTTGGGTTTGGCGGTATTGCCCATGCCAAAATAGATGCAGGCGAATCCGCGGCCTTTCTTGATCATGATTCCACTCCTAGCCTCATAGCTCACCAGCTCTTTCCGCCACCTTCTCCAAGGTCTCCAAGGCTCCCACCCCGGCGGTCAAAACCTGCTGGGTAACCGTGGAGGAGCCCACCCGCACCAGGTTTCTGCGGCGCATCTCAATCGGCGAGATGCCGCAGAGACGGGCGATCTCGTCCAGCATGGGCTCATGGCAAGGCGACATCTGGGGAGCGCCGAATCCTCGCATGGCTCCGGAGATCTGGGTGTTGGTGTAGACCGCGTAGGCGTCCACCCAAACGTTGGGGCAGTCATAAGGTCCCAGGGCCATGGTGGCCGAACGAGTCAGCACCGCCGGGCCGAAAGAGGCATAGGCGCCGGTGTTGCCGATCACCTCGGCCTGGGCCGCGGTCAGGCGGCCGTCGCGGTCGGCCCCGAAACGATACTTGAGATAAAAGGCGTGACGCTTGGTGCTGGTGGTGAGCGATTCGCCCCGGCTCCAAACCATCTTGACCGGGCGGCCGGTCACATAGGTTCCCAGGGCCACGAAATGCTGCAGAAGCAAATCTATCTTGCCTCCGAAGCCGCCGCCGGTCACCGCCTGGATCACCCGCACCTGGCTCACCGGCAGGTTCAGCATGCGGGCCACCTCCACCCGGTGGTAGTGGGCTCCCTGGCTGCAGCACTCCACGACCAGCAGGTTCCCGTCCAGGTAGGCCAAGGCGGCCTCCGGCTCCAGGTAGGCGTGGTCCATGGTCTGGGTCTTGAAGCTGCGCTCCACGATGTGGTCCGCCTTGGCGAAGCCTTCCTCGATATCGCCCTTGCGTATCTTGCGGTGCAGCAGGATATTGCCCCTCTCGTGAACCAACAGGGCTTCCGGCTTCATGGCCTCGCGGGGATCGAAGATCGCGGGCAGGGGCTCGTATTCCACCTTGACCTGCTTCGCCGCTATACGGGCGAGGCGGGGGCTTTCGGCCAGGACCACGGCCACCGCTTCGCCCACGAAACGCACCTCGTCCACCGGCAGGAAGGGCATGTCTTTTACGATCACCCCGTATTTAGCCTTGCCGGGGATATCAGCGGCGGTGAGCACCCGCTCCACCCCCTCGATTTCCAGGGCCGGCCCCGGGTCGATTTTCAATATGCGGGCGTGGGGATGGGGGCTGAGCACCATGGCCGCGTGCAGCATGTTGGGCCGGCTGATATCGGCCGCGAATTTGGCGGTGCCCATGACTTTATCAACGCCGTCCAGCCGCTTCACCGACTTGCCCAGAGCGCCGGCCTTACTCATGTCTTCCCGTTGGGTAACCGTCTCCCCGCGCAGTTCGGCCGCGGCGGCCAAAACCGCCCGCACGATCTTGACGTAGCCGGTGCAGCGGCAAAGGTTGCCCACTATGGCCTGGCGCACGTCGGCTTCCGAAGGCGAAGGGTTGTTGCGGAGCAGGGCCAGGGAGGACATGAGCATGCCCGGCGTGCAGAAGCCGCACTGGACCGCGCCTTGTTCGAGAAACTGCTTTTGCAGGGCATGGAGCTTCTGGCGCTCGCCCACGCCCTCGATGGTTTCCACCTGCCGGCCTTCGACGGACGCGGCCGGCACCAGGCAGGAGGTCACCGGCTGCCCGTCCAGCAACACGGTGCAGGCGCCGCACTCGCCGTCTCCGCAGCCTTCCTTGGTGCCGGTGAGGCCCAAATCATCCCGCAGCAGTTCCAACAGAACGGTGTCATCGGCCGCGGTCACCGTGCGGGGCCGGCCGTTCAGGGTAAACTTTATTTCAGCCATGGATTTCCACTCCCAACTGGGCCAAGGCGTCGCTCAAAGCCCGCTTCACCATCACCCGCACCATGTCTTTGCGGTAAGCGGCGCCGCCGCGAATGCTGTCCCGAGGATTGGCCTCCTCCCGGGCCAGGGCCGCGGCCTGCTCTATGGCCTGAGCGGTCGGCGGTTGGCCGATCAAAAAGGACTCCGCTTGTTTGGCCCGCTTGGGGGTGGGGGCCACCGGAGCCATGACGATGCGCACGTTTTCAAAGGCGGCCAGCGCGGCATCCAGTTCGATCATCACCGCAATGGATAACTGGGGCAGGGTAAAGGCCTTGCGGGGAGCCATCCTCTTCATGGCGCTGGCGCGCCGCGGCCCGCCGCATTGGGAAATAGTCAGGTGGGTGAGGAGTTCCTTAGATGGATCGATCGCGCTCTTCCCCACTCCCAGGAAAAGTTCCTCAACCGGCAGGGTCCGCTCCGTTTGCCCGGAAGCGACATGAGCCTGGGCTCCCAGAGCCATCAGGGGCACCGCCGTATCCGCCGCCGGCATGGCGTTCACCAGGTTGCCGCCCACCGTGGCCAGGTTGCGTATCTGAGGGGAGCCCATGAATCCCGCTCCCTGGGCCAAGGCGCGGGCTGCCGAGGCCACCACGGGCGAACCCGTCACAGAGGACATGGTGGCGGCCGACCCGATGACCAGGCTTTCTTCCTGCTGCTCTATGCGGCCAAGGGCCTGCACCCGCCGGATGTCCAGCAGCTTGAGCGGCTGCGCATGGCCCTGCTCCCGCTTTAATTCAACCAACAGATCAGTGCCGCCGGCTATGATTCTGGCGCGTCCTTCCGCCTCGGCCAAGGCGGCCAAGGTATCTTCGGTCGAGGACATGACCAGATAGCTGTCCCAGCGCATGCTTTTCCTCCAAGTTGAAAACATTCCTCCCCGAAAGGGGAGGAATGCTCAATCCAGCGCAAATCAGGCCAACGAGATATTGATGGCGCCTTCCGCCGGGCACACGGAGTAACAGCCGCCGCATCCGATGCAGTTTTCGGTTTTCACATAAGTCGCGCCGTCGCCTTGCTGCATGGCCTGGTAGAAACAAGCCTTGAGACAACGCCCGCAGTTGGTGCAGGCATCAGGGTCCACCTTCGCCTTTTCCCGCGGCATTTCTGAGTAAGGCATGGCCGCGTCCGAGGCCACGCCCAGGATGTCGCTCAGCGAGGCGTGCCCCTTCTCATTCATCCATTTTTCCAGGCCCGCCACCTGCTTGCCCAGCCATTCATAGCCGTAGACCATCACCGCCGAGCACATCTCCACGATGTGGGCTCCGCACATGATGAACATGACCAGGTCCCGCCAGTCATAAGCGCCGTTGGTGCCGGCGATGAACAATTCGTCCTTGTAGTGCTGGCGGATATTGTGAACCCAGCGCAGGGTAAGGGGCTTGACCCAGGGTCCGCCGATGCCGGCCTGGCCGTAGACCAGGGGCTTGCCCGTCTCGATGTCCGGCACGAAACCGATGAAGCGGTTGGTCAGGGTCACCGCCGAAGCGCCCGCTTTCTTGAGCCGGCCCGCGAAATCGATCAGGCTGGTGACCTGGGGGGTGACCTTGATCATCACCGGAATGCTCACCGCCTTGCACACCGCCTCGGTGACCTCGCAGGCGTAATCAAAGTCCTGGCCCACTTCCATGCCGGTGCGCACGCCGGGCATCATGTGGGGGTGGGGGCAGCCGAAGTTGCATTCCAAAAGGGGCACCCCGGTCCCTTCCATCTGCTTGGCCAGGGTCACCCAGCCCTCGGTGGTGGTGGAGCCCACCGAGCCGATCACCACGGCGTCGCGCTCGGCCGCGTGTTTCACGGCCTTTTCCACCTCGGGCAGATACTCGTCCGGCGTCTCCAGGGCCAGGCCGGAACGGCCGTAAAGGCTGAAAGCCCTGGGCACCTTGCCCCGGCAGACTTCGTGCCTTTCATTGAGGAAGCGCCATTTGGAGCGGGTGGTGAGCTCGCGCATGTCCGGGGAGTCGCTCATGGTCTTGACGATGACGCCAGCGGCTCCCGCGTCGATGCACTTGGTCATATTGTGCGCGTTCAAGGTGGGTTCGGCCGAAGCGGCCACCACCGGGTTTTTCATCTTGACTCCGCAAAACTCTATTTCCAAGTTGGCCATTTTTTTCTCCTCATGTGTTTCCGCAAAGATGATGTTAACTAACGCAGCCAATCCACCCGGTCGTTGAAGGCAGAGAATCGTTCCCGGGCGCTCTCCATGTCGGAAAAATCTATTTCAGTGCTTATGATGGTTTCGTCGTCGCCGGCGCTGGCGAGAATGGTGCCCCACGGGCCGGTGATCATGCTGTGTCCCACGAAAGTGCCTGCCAGTTGCGGCCCCACCGAGTTGGCCGAGACCAGGAAGCACTGATTTTCCAAAGCCCTCACCCGGTTGAGCATGATCCAGTGTTCGAGACGGGGGTAGGGCCAGGCCGAACAAATCATGAATAGCTGCGCCCCTTGTTCGGCCATGCGGCGAAACAGCTCGGGGAAGCGCAGGTCGTAGCAAGTAGCCATGCCCAGGCGTCCCAAGGGCGTATCGACCACCACCACTTCCTTGCCTGGGGTCAGTATTTGAGTCTCGCGGGAGTTGTGGCCGAAGAGGTGGATCTTGCGGTAGTTGGCCAACAACTCCCCCGAGGGAGATACCAGATAGCTGGAGTTGTAATAGTCGTCGCCCTGGCGTTCGACAAAACTGCCGGTGTGCAGGTAGACTCCGGCGTCTTGGGCGGCCTGCCTGAGCGCGCTGAGCGTGGGGCCGTCGGCGGTCTCGGCCTGGGGTACGTAGCTGTCGAAATCCATGAACCCCACGTTCCATATCTCGGGGAGAATCACCAAATCGGCCCGGCCACACTGAGCTATCTTTTGCACCGCCTTGTCTACGTTCGCCGCCTTGTCGCCGTGGATAACGCTAAGCTGTATTGAAGCTATCAGCATTTGCCGGTCTCCCCTCTTTAGTCCACTGCCAGATAGTTCAGGGGAAGCACCCCGTACGCCAAGTTGAGGCTGCGGCCCAGCACGGGATCGTCCAGCCTCGCCTTGAATTTCTCACCGGCGACGAATTCGCCCGTGAGGAGGCCGATGGTGCCCGAGTAGATCACCATGTCGCGAAGGGGACCGCCGATTTCGTTGCGCACGAAGTCCATCAGGGTGGCGGGATTCATGATCAGTTCCAATTTGCCTTCCTGGTAGGCGGTCTGCTGGCCGTCCTTCACCACGTCGGCTTTTATGGTCAGCTGGTCCCAATGCTTCTCGATCTCCTGCAAAGGCCACACTGACCGGCTGATCACATTGGGGCAGATCTGTTTGGAACGGGGGATATCGGTTTCTTCCAGATGGCGATCGGTGTGATCGCTGCCCAGGCCCACATAGATCGTATTCTCGTCTTTAATGAGCAATACGTACTCGACCTCGCCGGAGGTATCGTTGCCATAAACCTCGATCTGCTCATCAAGCAATATTTGCCTGGGCACTACCGGGAAAAGCACGGGAGTACGTTTGGGGCCGGGAATTCCTTTGGCCGCTAACTCTTCGATGTGCCGGCGGACCTCCTCCTGGTTGCGTCCCACATAGCCGGCATTGACCATGCGGGTAAACTCAAAGGAAAAGGCTCCGCCTCCTTCACGCTGCTCTAATATCAGGTCCAAACGCAATTTAGCACCTCTCTATGGGAAGAAGGGGGCGGCGCGTCAGGCAGCCCCGTCCTCCCGCCTATTTCTTGTAGTAACGGATCTCGAAGGTGACGCAGCCGTTGGGTATACGGTAGGGGCCGTGGGTCATTCCCGGCGGACGGCAAGCGTAGAAGCCGGGAAGGTAGGTTTCTTTTTTGGCTATGTCGTAGAGGGTTCCTTCCACCAGCCAGACCTCTTCCCAGAAATCGTGGACCAGGGTCTCGGAGGTTTCGATCCCGGGAGGGAACTTGAGCACCCGGGTGTAATCCCCGGTGTCGGGATCATAGGAGAGAATCTTCTCCTTGATGCCCAGGGTGTCGCCCTCGATGGGACGCCACTCATATGCGGTGTCGTAATCGGTGAATTCAATCTCTGGCTTGGGCATTGTCTGTCTCCTTGCCGTTTTGGGTTAAAGCCTGCGACTCAGCGCAGCATCATGTTAGGCAGCCAGGTGATTATCTGCGGGAACACCATGCACAGGATCATGCCCACGATCTGGAGGATCAGGTAGGGCATGACCGACTTGTACAACTCGACCATGGTCACATCTGGCGGAGCCACCGCCTTCAGGTAGAACATGGAGTACCCGAAGGGCGGCGAGAGATAGGCGATCTGCAGGTTGAGATTGAAGAGCACTCCGAACCAGAGTGGGTCGAATCCCAGCGCCACGATCACCGGAGCGAACATGGGGGCCAACAGCACCGTGATGCCGATGATGTCCAACACCATGCCCAGCACCAAGAGGATGATCTGGATCAGGATCAACACGCCCCAGGGGCCCAGGGGCAACGCGGTGAGAGTCTGCTGCACGAATTCGGCGCCGCCGGCCTGGGTGAAGGTGGCGATGAAGATCATGGCTCCGAAAACGATCCACATGATGAGTCCCACGGTCATCATGGTGGAATAGGCCGACTCCTTGAGCGTCTTCCAGGTCAGCTTCTTCCGCAGGGCCGCGCAGACCATGGCGCCCAGGGCGCCGATGCCCGAAGCCTCGCCCGGGGTGGCCACCCCGCCGAAGATGGCTCCCATCACGCCCAGGATGAGCAGGATGGGCAGGATCAGGGATTTGAGCAGGGCGAGTTTCTGGCTCAGCGGCATGCCGGCCTCTTCCTCGGTGGCGGGCGGCCCGGCCGCGGGATTGCGATGGCATTTGATCAGGATGTAGCCGATGTACAAGGCGCCGAACAAGAGGCCCGGCCCCACGCCGCCCATGAACAGCTTGCCGATGGATTGACCGGTGGTGACGCCATAGACGATGAACATGATGCTGGGCGGTATGAGCACCCCCAGGGCGCCGCCGGCGGAGATGGCTCCCAAAGCCATCTGGCGGTCGTATCCCCGCTTCAGCATGAAGGGCAAAGCGATGAGCCCGGTGATGGTGACGTCCGCCCCCACCGTGCCGATCATGGCGGCCAGAATACAGCACAGGACTATGGTAGCCGCCGCCAGGCCGCCCTTGACCTTCCCCATCCATACCTGGATGGCGCGGAAAAGATCATGCGCAATGCCCGAGTGCTGCAGCAAATTGCCCATGAAAACGAAAAGCGGTATGGCGATCAGACTGAAACTGATGACAGTGTCATAGAAGCGCAGCACAATCATATTGAGATTGCCCACGCCGCCTAAAATAAATCCGAAAAGCACGCCTACAAAAGCGGCGGTCCAGGCAAGGGGGACCCCAAGCATCAAAAGCGCGAAGAACGACCCGAACATCAACAGTGTGGCCTCACCCGGGCTCATGGCTAATTCCTCTCCGACACGACTACCTGAATGTCACGTACGAATTTGACAACTCCCTGTAGCAACAGGGTGAGCGACCCCACAAACAGCATGGTGCGCATGGGCCATTCCGGCGGGTCCCATATGGAACCGGTGGTGGTGCCGCTTACCATGGCATCGTAGGCCCACAAGCCGCTTTGCCAGACCAGGACGCCGCAGAAGGCGAACAGAACCATGTCCGTGAAGAACAGATCCACCCAGGCCTTGGTTCGTTTAGTCCAATTCAAGTAGAAAATGTCCACCCTGATATGTGTGTCATGCAGGTAGGCGAAGGCCCCGCTCATGACGTAGGTGGTCCCGCAGAACATGATGGTGAGTTCCAGCCCCCAATCGGTGGGGGAGTTGAAATAGTAGCGCCGGGTCAGTTCGTAGCAGATCTGCAAAGTGGCCACGATCAGAAGCATGGAGAATATCTTGCCCTGCCACTCGCTGATCAACTCGATGCCCTTTAAAATCTTCTCCATAAGAACCTGCCACCTCTCTCCGGGTCCGGTTTTCCAGCCCAATTCGATGGGCGCAACTAGAGCCGCGGCGGACCCCGCGCCTCCACGCGGGATCCGCCGCTTTCAAGTCTTCTAGATTTTGCCGCCTATCTTCAGGAAGGCGATGATCGAATCGATGACTTCCTTGGAAAGCTCGCTGCTCTTGGCGAACTCCATGGCGACTTCCATGGAAAGCTGGCGCGCCTTGACCATGTCGGCCTCGGAAAGCTGAGAGATAGTCAGGCCCTTCTTCTTGATCTCCGCCAGGGCCTTGTAGTCCGAGGCGGCGGAAAGGATGTCATAGTAGTAGTCCGCCTCCTTGGCGGCCATCTGCAGGGCGGTCTTCAGGTCGGGAGGCAGGGAGTCCCAGGCCTTCTGGTTCACGCCCCAGTTGACCACCGCGATGGGGCCGTGGAAGGAGGGATAGAGCACGTATTGGGTGACCTCGTGCAGGCCCATGCCCACGTCCTCGCCCAGGGTGACGAATTCGGCCGCGTCGATCACGTTGGTGTCCAGGGCCGAGTAAATCTCGCCGCCGGCTATGGCCACCGGGACGGCGCCCAGTTTCTTGAAGAGCATGCTGGTCAGGCCGCTGGTGGTCCTGATCTTCAACCCCTTGAAGTCCTCCAGGGTCTTCAGAGGCTTCTTGGACATGATGGGCTCGGCGCCGATCAGAGTGGAGCCCACATACACGACGCCGTACTTTTTATAGGCCTTCGCCATCAACTCCTTGCCGCCGAAGGACTCGATCCAGACCCGCACTTCCCGGGGATCGGTCCACAGGGCGATGGCGCTGAAGATGGGCGAAAAGCCGGGATCCCTTCCGGAAAAGTAGGCGTCGACGTTGTGGCCCATCTCAAAGTTGCCTCTGCCGACGGCCTCGAGCATGTCTTTGTTGTTTACGATGGTTCCACCGCCCAGCAGTTTGATGTCCAGCCGGCCGTTGGTCGCCGTGCGCAGATTGTCCAGGGCGATTTCCTGGGATTTGAAGCCAGGAGTGCCCGGAGAGGCGTAGGTCTGCATACGCCAGGAAAACTTTTGGTCAGCGGCCGCCGCACTGACGGCCATGATCAGGCCCAAGCTCACCAGGGCTACCACCGTTAAAGCACATAATTTTTTCATCGCCATTGCTGCCTCCTGTTGCAGTTGAAAGGATTTCTTCAACACTTAAGAACGGGGAAGCCCCTGCGGCCTCCAAATCGAATTTTTAAAGGTCACCTCCTCCACCGGTCGGCCGGTCAGGGAGGCAGGCTCTGGATATTGGGCATGGCGTTGAGGGACATCGCCCCGCGTTGCCGTCACCTGTGTTTCCCTGCCATCCGGCGGCCGGCCCAGGCTGGTTGGCCCGGCTCTTTGCGGGCTCGTCTTTATCGGAGTTCGCCGGGCCGCGGCAAAACAGAGGCATGCTTGCGGCGGCCCGGGTCCATGGTGGGGCCATGACGGCCCCCCTGGCCCCGGCGCCGGCAATGGCCGCTGTTCTGACCAGCTCAGCCTTCATGGCTCCCCTTCAGCTTTTCCATTTCAGCCAGCAATTTCTCGGGGGACACCGGCAGCTCGGTAATCCTGACTCCTGTCGCGTCATAGATGGCGTTGGTGATGGCCGACATGGTGGGATTGATGGCCGGCTCGCCGATTCCCTTGGCTCCGTAAGGCCCGTTGGGTTCGTAGGGTTCGATGAGCTTCGGCTCCACCGGAGGCATGTCAAGAGCGGTGGGGATCAAGTAATCCAGGAAATTCGCATTGGCCACCTTGCCTTTGTTGGTGACCATGTTCTCCATCAAGGTCCATCCCAACCCCTGGGCCACGCCGCCCTGAATCTGGCCCTCCAAGGCCATGGGGTTGATGGCCCGGCCCACGTCATGGGCGGCCACGAAATTGGTCACCGTCACCTTGCCGGTGGTCGGATCGACTTCCACTTCGGCTATCTGGCAACCGAAGGGATAGGCCGGCGAAATGTTGCCCTGCTTGGTCTTGGGATCGGGCAATACCGTGGGCGGATCATAGAAGCCGGTTCCCATTACCGGGCTGCCATGATTGGAGTCCGTGGCGTTGAGCGCCACCTCCTTGAAGTCCAGGCTTTTGTCCGGCGAGCCTTTTACGTAGAAGCGGCCCCCTTCGCAGACCACGTCGTCGACGTTGGACTCCATCATGTCGGCCGCCACTTGCGCCAATTTGATAAAGGCGTCCTTGGAGGCGGCCAAAACCCCGTTGCCGCCCATGAGGGTGCCCCGGGTGGCGAAGCTGCCGAACCCCCAGGGGGAGATGTCCGTGTCCACCTGCATGACCGAGACCCAATCCAGGGGCACGCCCAGGGTCTCGGCCGCGATCTGGGCGTAGACCGTCTTCTGGCCCTGGCCCATGTCGGACTCGCCGTGGTAGACCGAGATTCTGCCGTCCCTGCCTATGCGCACTATGCCGGCCCCGCCGTCGAACTCCCTGGCGAAAGCGCGGTTGCCGGAAACGTGATTGCAGCAGGAAAGACCGATGCCTTTCAGCGGGCGCTTCTTGGCCTTCTTCTCGGCCCAACCGGACATCTTCGTGGCCTCTTCCACGCATTCCTTCAGCCCGCAGCTGTTTATCTTCCAGCCGTGCACGCTCACCGAATCGGGCCCGATGCTGTTTTTGACGCGCATCTCGGCCGGGTCCATGCCCAGCTTGTGAGCGAGAATGTCCATGGCCGATTCCAGGACAAAGGTGGCCTGGGTGTTGCCGAAGCCGCGGAAGCAGCTGGTGGGCACGGTGTTGGTGTAGGCGGTGATGCCCTTGGCCCGGACGTTCTTGAACCGGTACAGGGAATCCACCCGGTAGCAGGCGGTGGCCACGATGATTTGGCTGTAGACGATCCGGGCGCCGGCGTCGCCGATCACCTTCACCTCTTTGCCGGTGATGACGCCCTCTTTGTCGGCTCCCAACTTGATGTCGATGTACATGGGAACCCGGGGGTTGCCGGCGATGAAGTCGTCATGCCTGGTATTGAAATGGCGCACCGGCCTGCCGGTCTTTTGGGCCAGCAGCATGGCGACCAAATGGGTGTTGGTCTCCATTTTGGCCCCGAAGCCGCCACCGTAATCAGGCAACACCACCCTTACCTGGTCCAGGGTGAGTCCCAGGGCCTTGGCATAGGGAACCCGGATCATGCTCGGAATCTGGTTGCCGGCGTACAGGGTGATGCGGCCGGCGAGATCAACGTCAGCCACCGCCCCCATGGGCTCCAGGTAGGCCTGATAAGTCTGGTTGGTATAGAAACTCTCTTCACAAACAACGTGGGAGTTGGCCAGGGCCCGATCCACATCGCCTGCCTCCACTTTGAACTCGGCCGCCACGTTGCCGGGATGATCCTCGTGCACCAGCGGCGCGCCGGGCTTCAAGGCTTCCAAGGGGCTTTCCACAAAAGGCAGCTCTTCGTATTCGACCCTTATCAGTTCCAGCGCCTCTTCGGCCGTGTCTTCATCCACCGCCGCTACCGCCGCCACTTCGTCTCCGCAGAAACGGACTTTATCGTCGGCGAAGATGGTCCAATCGTCGCTGCGGGGGCCGAACTTTATACCCGGCGTGTCGGCGTAGGTGACCACCGCCTTGACTCCCGGCAGGGCTTTGGCGCGGCTGGTGTCTATATTGAGGATGCGGGCGTGGGGATAAGGGGAGCGCAGCACCCGCGCGTGCAGCATGCCGGCCAGCTTTATATCAGAGGCGAAACGAGTGCGTCCGGTGGCTTTTTCCATTCCGTCTATCTGGGGATAGGAGCGGCCCACTATTTGAATTTTCGGCATTACTAGGCCCCCTTGTCCTGTTGGATGCGTTGGGCGCAAACCTGCACCGCTTCCACGATCTTGGCGTAGCCGGTACACCGGCAGAGGTTGCCTGACAGGGCCAGGCGTATCTCTTCCTCGCTGGGATCGGATTTTTCATCCAAAAGGGCGCAGGCGGTCATGATCATCCCCGGCGTGCAGAAACCGCACTGCACCGCGCCCTGCTCCACAAAGGCTTTTTGCATGGGGTGGGGTTCGCCGTCGGCCAGGCCTTCCACGGTAATGATGTCCGATCCATCGGCCCGGGGCGCCAGTATCAGGCAGGAGTTAACCGGCTTGCCGTCCATGATGACGGTGCAGGTGCCGCATTTGCCTTCGCCGCAGCCCTTTTTGGCGCCCAAAAGTCCCAGATCATCCCGCAAGACGTCGAGAAGGGTGTGGTTGGGCTTGACGAACAAGGCCTGGGGCTCTCCGTTGACTACAAATTCTATTGGTATTTTCATAAGTCATCCCCTACCCGGCCGTCAGTGAGGTAAGGACCTCTTGGGCGGCTTGCTTGAAAAAGGCCTCCGCCACCAATTTTCGGTAAGCGGCGCTGGCCCGGATATCGTCTATGGGGCTGGTGGCAGCAACCACGGCTCTGGCCACCGAAGGTATCTTCTTGAGGGCCTCGGCGCAGCTCAGCCCCTCCAGCATGCCCTCGGCTTCCGGCGCCCTTATGGGGGTGGGGGCCATGCCGCCCAAGCCTATGGCTACCTTGGCCAACTTCTCCCCGGCCGGGTCCAGTTCGGCCTGGAAGGCCACGCCCGCCTGAGAGAGGTCCACCGCCCTTTTGCGCATCAATTTCAGGTAACGGCCGGAAGATCGGCCCTGGGGCCTGAGAATAATTATCTCTTTGATGATTTGTCCGGGGTGTAGAATCGTGGCCCCAGGGCCTGAAAAGAATGATGCCAAGGGAATATTTTCATCTCCAGACGGAGAAGTGGTGACGAGCGTGGCGTCCAGGGCCAAAAGCGGCGCAGCCGAATCGGCCGCCGGGGAGGCATGGGCCAGATTTCCGCCGATGGTCGCGGAGTTGCGTATTTGCCAGGAGCCTATCAACGAGACGGCTTGACAGAGAATCGGCACAACCTTTTGCAATTCGAGGTGGGCGGCCAGTTCCGAATGGGTGGCCAAGGCGCCGATTTTGATCTCATCGCCTTCGGTATTGATGGCGGCCATCTCCGTTATGCGGTGCAGGCTCACGACTTTCTTGGGCAGGACGGCTTTGTGCTTCATGGCCAGGACCAGGTCGGTGCCACCAGCCAGCGCCCTGGCGTCAGCGCCTTCCTCGCTCAGCATCTGCACGGCTTCCCGCAAATCAGAGGCGGCATGATATTCAAAAGGCTTGATACGCATCAGAAATTCTCCGTTTTCACCTGAGAAATTAGAGTTATGCCTTATTTGTTGTTCTCGGCATCAACCTGCGCCCTCAAGTGGGTGCCTTCGATGACGGCGGTTTGGCTGGCGATCAGATGATGCTCCAAGGCCTTGACGGCTCCGATAAAATCCCCGTTTTCCAAGGCCGTCAGCATCTTCTGGTGCTCTCTCAACACGGCCACCATGCGGCCTTCCAAATTCAGAGCGCCCAATGCCATCAGGTCGATCAAATCCCTAATTTCTTCCAGAGTCGTCTGAAGCCTGCGGTTGCCGAACCATCCGCAAAGCTGGCTGTGAAACTCGCGGTCGGCGGACAGATAGGTGGGATAATCCAACCCGTCGATCGCCGCCTCTTGCAGGGCGATGCTCTCTTTGAGCAGTTGCAAGTCCAGATTTTCAGCCCTGGTCTTTAGCTGGGCCATGGCGAACAGCTCGAGGGCCATGCGCACTTCCCAGACCTGGTTGACGTCCTCAAGGGTGAAGCTGCTCACCTGCACCCCTTTGCGGGGGATGAAGGTGATGAGCCCTTTGGCCGAAAGCTCCAACAGTGCTTCCCGCACTGGGGTGCGCGAAATGCCCAGTTCCTCGGCCAGCTTCATCTCGTTGTACATCTCGCCGGATTTAAGCCGGCCGCCGAGGATGGCTTCCCGGAGCGCCTTATAGGCGATCCGGTTGAGTGAATTCGGCATTTCTATGGAAACCAATTTCCCCATAACACATCCCTTGCTTGAGTGTATGTAATATATTACATACTAAATTCAAATTGCAAGCGCTTTTTGAACATGCTTGCTCGCCGTTGACTTATTCTGTTTTTTTTGATATTTAAGCAAGTTAGCCCCTCAAACCATGGGAGGAGCACGCTGGCTAAGGCCTATTTTTACTAGGAATATATAATTGTCTTCGCGTCGCGGGTGGCGCGGGATGACGCACCAATGGCGGGTGTTTGCCTCAAGCTGAGCGGCCGCGCAGAGCTTTCCGCGTTGAAGGCGCAAGTATGCCCGCCTTGGTGTGGCTCAGGTTCAACGTCGCACGGAATCGGCCTGGGAACTCTAAAAATTCAAGCAGCCGGTGGCTGACCTGACCTTGGCGAGCATTTTACTATACAGAATAGAAGCTCAGAAGAGAATCCCGCCTCCTCCCGGGAGCAAATCATGGATTTTTCCGGGCGGAGAGCCCAAATTTATCTTCCAATCCTGCCGTGGATAGCCTTTTTCTATTATACGGCCTGGCTTGGCGGCTCAACCAGGGTACTAATCAGGCCGGCATGGTAAGCGCCCCTGGCAACCGCACAAGTTTTACCGCTCAAGCTATATAATGGCTTTCCAATCAAGCCCTTTGCCTTTGAATGCGTTTATTGTGCCCTAGTATCAATTATTTGTCACATATAGACCACTTAAGCGTTTGAGGTAGCCCATGGCCTTTGGCAGAGGGTAGCCGCCAGGCCGGGGCGGATGCCTGGCGATACAGGCGATGCTTTCCATTACATGATATTTTGCCGGCGATGCACCAGGCGATCCGACTTCTGGGAATGGTCTGATTGCCGGCGCTGAAGGCGCGCCAACGCCTTGCCCGTCGTCTGCTTGGCGAATGCAGATGCCATCGCAATATCTGAGCAAAACAACAGACACCGGCAAGCATTGCACTGGCCAGCGTACTGAGCCGAATCCCCAATTGATGGCTTGGCAATTCGCCAGTTTGAATTCCTCAACAACCAATCCTTACAAATGTTTGAGGCGGCAGAGCTTGGCTATGGGCCATGGGCCGGCCAGCAGGAGAGTTAAGCACATATAATATTGATAATATGCATTAATATTATTATGGCCCGCCCAGCGGCGCGCCGGGACTTGCCGCGCAAAAAAAGCAAAAGCAGGTATTGACATCAAATAGAGTTTAGGATATCTAACTTATCATGCTAACTCAAATCCGAGAATCCCACATGCCCGCACCGCCAAACCGGGTCCCGCGGGAAAAACGCAATTAGACAGGAGGCTGTCATGTTCTGGAACCGCCGTAGGAACAATTGCCAAAACGTCGAAGCCGGCGCCGCCCCCTGCCTGGGACCCGGCATGCTGAACGGCTGTGACTGCGCCCTGAGCGGCGTGGTCAAGGGCTGCCGCTGCCGCATACGCAGGCATCACGCCCACGGCGCTGTGCGGCAGCGCCTGCTGGACATGGGCTTCGTGCCCAACGCGGAGGTGGAAGTGATGCGAGTGGCCACCCTGGGAGACCCCATGGAGGTCAAGGTGGGCGATTCCTTCATCACCCTGCGCAAGCACGAAGCGGATCAGATCGAGATAGTCAACAACTGAGCTTGTTCCCCACTTTAACTCGGCATTGGGTGTCATGGCAGCAAGAAAATCCCTTCTGGTGGGTCTGGCCGGGCAGCAGAACGCAGGCAAATCCACCATATTCAATCTGCTCACCGGAGCCAACCAGCACATCGCCAACTACCCCGGAGTCACCGTAGACAAAAAGAGCGGCGCCTACCGGGACGCCCAGGGCCGGGTGGAGGTTGTGGACCTGCCCGGCACCTATAGCCTGACGTCATTCTCCCTGGAAGAGCGGGTCGCCAGGGATTTCCTCTTGGGCGAGAAGCCGGACGTGGTGATCAACGTAGTTGACGCCTCCCAGCTCAAAAGGAGCCTTTACCTCACCTTCCAGCTCATGGAGATGGGCCTTCCCGTGGTGCTGGCCTGCAACATGATGGATATCGCCGAGTCCACCGGCCAAAAGGTCGATGTGAAGCGCCTGGAATCGTCCCTGGGCGTTACGGTGGTGCCCATGGTGGGGCGCAAGGGTCACGGCAAGGCCGACCTGCAAAAGGCCGTCAGGCAGGCCGCGGAGGCAAAAGCCTCCGGCCCCAAGAACCTGATCGCCTACGAGGAACTGGAGCCCCACATCGGGATGCTCGAAAAGAAGCTCGCCGAACACACCAACCTGGCCATCACCGCGCCACCCCGTTGGCTGGCGGTGAAGCTCTTGGAGGGCGACGAAGAGGCCTTCCGCATCCTGGACGCCACCCATCCGGACGCCGTCAACCTGCGTCAGATGGTGCAAACCATGATCCAGTCCTTTGAGGAGGGAACCAACCACAGCCCGGCCGACCATATCGTGATCTGCCGGGATCGGCTGGCTGCCCGCATGGTCAAGGCCTGCCTGACCCGGGAAAAAGAGAACGGGGTATCGATTTCCGAAAAGGTGGACCGGGTGGTGCTGAACCGCGTGCTGGCCCCCTTTGTGCTGGTGCTCTCGGTTTACCTCATTTATGAGATATCAATCGTCCAGGGTTACAAGCTGACCGAATACACCTGGCCCGTGCTGGCCTGGCTGCGGGAGGCGGTCAGCTCCCTCCTGCCTCCTCCCGAGCTGCTGGAGGACTCCCTGCTGCGCTCTCTGGTCCTGTGGATGGTGGACAGCGCCAACACCCTTTTGAACTACGTGCCCATCTTCTTCATCCTTTTCATGCTCATCGCCGTGCTGGAAGACTCCGGCTACATGGCGCGCATCGCCTTTATCCTGGATCGCATCTTCCACAGCTTCGGCCTGCACGGGCAATCCACCCTGCCCTTCATCCTGGGGGGGGTGTTCGCCGGAGGCTGCGCGGTGCCGGGGGTCATGGCCACCAAGGGCATCCCGGACGAGCGCTCGCGCCTGGCCACCATCCTGACGGTGCCCTACATGAACTGCCTGGCCAAGGCCCCGCTCTACATCCTTTTGATCAACATATATTTCGCGGCCGACAAATCATGGGCCCTGTTTTTTATCTCCACCATAACCATCATCATGGCGCTCATCATCGCCAAGGTGCTCACCTACTTCGTATTGCGCGGCAAGGAGACCGCCCCCTTTGTCATGGAAATGCCCGCCTATCACACGCCCACCGTCAAGGGCGTGCTGCAGAGGGCCTACGAGCGCACCTGGCAATACATCAAGAAGGTGGGAACCATCGTGGTGGCGGTTTCGGTGTGCGTCTTCATTCTGCTGCAATTCCCGGGCATCCCTGATGAAAGCATGCTGAACTACACCGGACGCATGGAAAAGTCCATGGCCGACTTCAGGGTCAAGGCGGCCAAAGCGGGCGGCGAAGCCTATCAAAAGTATTGGGAAGGCGAAAATCTGGAAAAGCTGCTCCTGCTTTACGACGGCTACCGCGCGGCCAAGATGGCGGCCGGCACCGGTGCCAGCTCGGTGGATGGCGAGTACCAGGCGGCTTATCCCGAACTTTATCCCCTCATCGCCCGCAGCAAGGACAAGGCAGCCAAAAAGATCACCGGCCTGCTGAGGAATCTCTCCAAGACCAGAAAAACCATCCGCCGCGAGATCAGGGGCGAAAAAATCGAGACCAGCTTCTTCGGCCGGGTGGGGAGAGCTTTGGAGCCGGTCACCCAGTTCGCCGGCTTCGACTGGAAGGTGAACATAGCCCTGATCAGCAGCTTCGCGGCCCGGGAATCCTCGGTGGCCACCCTGGGCGCTCTTTTCCAGGAAAAGGCCGACGAGGGCGCCACCCTGGAGAGCCGCATGGAAGCCGAAGGCAAGAGCGGCGGCCGCACGCCCCTGGGGGCGCTGGCCATCATCATCTTCTTCGCGCTCTACCCGCCCTGCCTGGCCACCACCATCATGGTGAAGGTCCAGACCGCCTCCTATAAATGGATGTTCTTTTCCATCATCTTCCCCACCGTCTTGGGGCTCGTCACCGCCAGCGCGGTCTACACCCTGGGCGGCGCTTTGGGGCTCAGCGGAGTGGAGGCCATGAAGGTGTTTTACGTCTTGGCGCTTGCCCTGGCCGCGGGGTTGGCCTTTATCCCCGATCCCCTCATGAAACACCCCCAGCCGACCTATGTGGAGCAAACGTAGGAGGGCGACATGGAATATGTGATCGTAGCCGCCATCTTCGCCTGGGCCGTGTACTACGTGTGGAAAAAATTCCGGCCCAACAAAGGTTCCTCCAATAGCTGCTCCTGCGGAGGGGGCTGCGCCTGCGGCGATCTGAAAAACTCCTCCCCGCCCTGCTGCGCGGGGGGCGGAGAGCCCCCGGCCGGGCCGGAGCGTAAAACGCCGCCCGCCGCCGGCGGCAACGGCTCGGGCAAGACGAACGATCCCACCCGCCCTAACTGAAGCGGAGCCGAAGCCAATCAGCGGCCGCGGGCGGCCGGCGACGGCGCCGCGGAGATCAAAAAGTTATTAATCACCAACCGGCCGCAAAGCCGGCGACAACTTAAAGGAGAAAAAAAATGAAGAGAACCATGATGATGCTGGGCTTTGCCTGCGCCTTGCTTTTCGCCGCCACCGCGGCCTTTGCCCACACCCCGGTTTGCTCGTGCTTTGACAACGGCGACGGAACCGTAACCTGCGAAGGCGGATTCTCGGACGGTTCCTCTGCCTCTGGGGTGCGCATGATGGTCAAGGACGGCTCCGGCAAGGTCCTCATCGAAGGCAAGATGTCGGGAAACAGCGACTTTGAGTTCAAAAAGCCCGCGGGCGATTACATGGTGGTGTTCGACGCCGGCGAGGGCCATGTGATCGAAATCAAAGGGGCTGACATCGTTCAGTAACGAGGGGGGCGGCTCATGGGCCCTCGGGCCGTTGGGGGACCGCTCCAGCCAGTTGGTAGCAAGGATAACGATAACGAGCGGAAAAAGGAGCGAAGCATGAAACGGCTTTTGATGGCTGTGGCCCTGGCGCTTTTCGTGGCCTCTCCGGCCCTGGCGCATTTTCAAATGATCTATACCCCCGAAATCGCCATGAGCGAAGGCAAGGAGCTTGACCTGAAGCTCGTGTTCACCCATCCCTTCGAGGCCGGCCACACCATGGACATGGCGCCGGTGAAGGAGTTCTACGTGGTGAGCCAGCGGGGTGAAGAGGGCAAGCCCCAAAAAACCGACCTGATGTCCTACCTGAAGAAAATCACCTGGACCAGCCTCACCAACTCCGGCGCGGCCTACGAGGCCAAGCTGCCCAAAAAGGTCGTGCGCTCCATGGGCGACTACGTGTTCGTGCTGGTGCCCGGTCCCTACCTGGAAAAGGAAGAGGGCATCTACATTCAGCAGATCACCAAGGTGGTGGCCAACGTGGGCGGCATGCCCGGCAACTGGGCCGAACCGGTCGGGCTCCCCACCGAGATCGTGCCTTTGGACAAGCCCTATGCCAACTGGACCGGCGGCGTGTTCCGCGGGGTGGTCCTTTCCAACGGCAAACCGGTGCCCAACGCGGACCTGGAAGTGGAGTTCATGAACCATCCGCCTGAGGCCGGCAAGAATAGCTTCCAAAAGGAAGGCATCACCGAAGCTCCCCACGACAGCTTCGTGACCATGGGCATCAAGACCAACGCCAACGGCGAATTCACCGTGGGCATCCCCCATGCCGGCTGGTGGGGCATTTGCGCCCTGGGCAGCGGCCCGGACAAGGAGGCCAACGGCAAGGAACTTTCCCAGGACGCGGTCATCTGGTTCAAGGCCGTGGACATGAAAAAGTAATTCCTTCTTGCGCCAAGCTCCCGGATGGAACGACTGGCTTTCAAGCCCGGCGTTCCATCCGGGTTACCGCGCCAAGCAATATAACAAGCAAACCCGGACGCTGAATTGCGAGAAAGCTCATCCAACCCGGCCAAGACCTACTCCGCTCAAGCCGGCGACGAAATAGGCGCCGCCGCTCGGAGCGCGCTTGGGCGCATGGCTAGCCGGTTGGCGCGTCCTTTCGCCTGGATGACCGATGCCATCGTTTCCTGGGGCGTAAGCCTGAAGGTCAGGCTCTTTCTCCTCATCTTCTTCATACTGCCGGCTCTGAGCGCGCTGGTCATGCTGGAAACCCACCCCGCTCGGCTGAAGCTGATATTGGCCATAGTCCTGCTGGCGGGCATCATCTGCTTCGTGCCCCTTTCCAACGCCTTGATCTACCTGCTTGTGTCCAGAGAACTCAAAAGCATCGAAGAGTTTTGCGCCAGGCTGAAGAACGGAGATTACAGCGTCCATTTCGACTTGCCGGACGAAGAAAGCGACGAGCACGATATCATCGTGCTTAAAAGAAATCTCAATTGGATGGCCCACGTGATTTCTCATCGCGAATCCTGGCTCCATGCCGCCCTGGAAGGCGCGCATGAAGACAAGAATCGCTTTGAATCCCTCTCCAACCTGGACCCCCTGACCGGTCTGGCCAACCGCCGCTGCTTTGAACAGCGCCTGGTGGAAATGGCCAACGAGGCCGCGATCACCAAGCGCCCGCTCTCCATTCTTTTCATTGATTGCGACCATTTCAAGAGCGTGAACGACTCCTTCGGCCACCAGGCCGGCGATCGCCTGCTGAAGCGCCTGGCCGAGATCATCCATCTCAACGTGCGCAAGCACGATGACCTGCCCTTCCGTTACGGCGGCGACGAGTTCGGCGCGATCTGCATGGGGCTTACCGCGGAACAGGCCTTGAAGCCGGCCGAACGCATCCGGAGCGAATTCCTGAAGCACCGCGTCGGGGAGGCCACCTTGAGCGTGGGAGTGGCCGGTTATGAGAAAGACGAGCTGCGCAGTCAGGTGGAGTGCGTCGCTCGGTTCATCCAGAAGGCAGATCAGGCCGCCTATCAGGCCAAGGCCCAGGGCGGCAACCGGGTGGTCCTGGCCGCCGGCCCTGACAAGGCAGGCTCCGCCGCCCCGAAACCGCCCGCCGCGACGGAGCCGGAGAAAAGCTGATGGAATTCGCCATAGAGGTTGACGGCCTGAGGCACAGCTACGGCAAGCGGGTGATCTACCGGGATCTGAATTTCAAGGTTCCCCGGGGGAAAGTCTTCGCTCTTCTGGGCAAGAACGGCGTGGGCAAAACCACCCTCATCAAAATACTCATGGGATTCCTGCGCCCCGCCGGAGGCGCCTGCCGCATCCTGGGCGATGAATCCCACAATCTATCGCCCGAGACCCGCCGCCGGGTGGGGCTTTTGTTCGAAGGCCACCTGGCCTACGAGTTCATGAGCATCGAGAGCGTCGAGCGCTTCTTCGCGTCCTTCTACCCCCAATGGCAGCCGGAGCTCTACTACGGCCTCACCGACAAGCTCGGGCTGCCCGGCAGCCACAAGATAGGCAACATGTCCGAGGGCCAGCGCTCCCAGGTGGTGCTGGGGCTCATCATGGCCCAGCAGCCGGATCTGATGATCCTGGACGATTACACCATGGGCCTGGACGCCGGCTACCGCAGGCTCTTTCTGGATTATCTGGCCGAATACCTGGCCGAGGGCGACAAGACGGTGCTGGTCACCTCGCACATCGTGCAGGACCTGGAAAGATTCGTGGACGAGGTCATTTTTCTGGAAAAGGGCGGCCTGGCCACCCAGATGCCCCTGGAAAGCTTTCTGCGCGGCTTCAGGCAGTATTGCCTTCCCAAAGACAACGGCGTCAAGACTCCCCGCAGGGGCGCGGCCATCAAGAACGTGGAGGAGTCCAGGGACGAATACCTGCTGTATTCCTTCGAGGGACCGGAAGCCGTGGGCCGCTGCCTCGCCGAACAGGGCTTTGCCAGCCAAAAGCTTGAGATCCGGCCCATGAGTTTCGAGGACGCCTTCATCGGCTTCACCGGCAGATATTAGGAGCAGCCTTGTTCAGGTCCATACTTCTAAAGGAATACACCAAGCTGAAGGCCTTCTGGCTGGCCGGCCTGGCCTTGAACCTCTGCGTGGCGGGCTATGTCCTGGTGGCGCTACGCAAGCTGTTCGCGCTGGACCACGCCGAAGTCGTCTGGTACCGGGTGATCCACCTGGGCCAAACCTTCTATGATCCCTTCATGTACCTGCCGGTCATCACCGGCCTGTTCATGGCCGTGGCCCAGTTTCTGCCCGAGATGAAAAACCACCGCTTCCGCATTTCCCTGCACCTGCCCCTGGCGCCCCATCTGATAGTGCTGGGCCATGTGCTGGTGGGGCTCGGCGCGGTGGTGCTGATCCTGGCCGCGGACCTGCTGGCCTTGGCGGCGATGACCAGCCTCTATTTCCCGGCCGAGGTGGTGGCCGTCACCCTCGCCACCGCCCTGCCCTGGCTGCTGGCCGGGCTCACTGCCTATCTTGGCGCCGCCCTGGTGCTGCTGGAGCCCGGCTGGCGCCTGCGGGTCTTCAATCTGGCTGTTTCGCTTGGCCTTACCGGCCTTTTCCTGCACCAGGGGGCTCCCGGTGCCTACCAGCGCATCTTGCCGCTGCTTTTCATCCTGGTGCTGGCCTTCACCCCCTCGGTGCTGCTCCCGGCCTACCGGTTCCGCTACAGGAAGGACTAGGCCGTGCTTCATCTGGCCCGCTACGCTCTCATCCTGCCCGCCGTAATAGTCATGGCCGTCTACCTGCCCATGCTCTTCGATATGTCCTTTGGCGAGCGGGTCCCCAAAACCCATCTCTTCTACAGCCCGGTTAGCAAGAAGTTCATCTGGCGCGACAAGCTGCTGCGGCCCGCCGAGGAAAGCCTGGAAGAGGTGCACCACGCCCAGTTCGTGCAGATGGATCAAGACGGCAAGCGCTACACCAGGCAAGAATTCGAAAAGCTGCTTCCCTTCATCTATTACAAGAACATGGAGCTGTGGGGGCTTTTGCCGCTGAAGATAGACGGCGCATCTTTTGACAAAGAGGCCATAAGAGCCGACCGGCAGGTGGTGGAGCTGAAGCCCAAACAGATCGCCGGGCGCTCGCCGGACGAACAGGTGTATCCGCTCCTGGAATCCCAGCCGGACGCCGCGCGTTTGGCGTTTCCCGAAGAACGCTTCCGCCTGGCGGGCGGACTGGAGTTCATCAACGCTGATTTCAACCGTCCGGATCAGGAACTGAGCCGCAAATTCAACCAGGCGCTCAAAAAAGCGGGCGTGGCCTTTCCGCTTCGCTTGGCCGCCGGCAACAACACCATCCTGAAGCCGTTTGACAACGGGTTTTTTCTGGTGGATGCCAGCGGAGCCGTCTTTCATCTGAAAAGGGTGAAGGGCGAGCCCTGGGTGGTGAAAACGCCCATTGATCCGGCGCTGGGAGTCAGGTCCATCAAGGTTTCGGAAAACAGGCGCAAGGAGTTCCGCGCCCTGCTGCTGAGCAATGATGATCGGCTCTTTCTGCTTTCCTCCGACAATTACCGGCTGACACCCCTTCCCCTCGAGGGATACGACCCCGATGGCATGGATTTCAAGCTGATCATAAACCCCCTGTACCGCACGGCGGTGTATTCCGACGACAAGATTATCCGGGCCGTGGTCCTGGACAAGGACTACCGCCCCCTGGTGAGCTATCAACACACCATGCCCGGCGCGGAGCTTACCCCCGCCCAAAGCGTGTTCAGCTACCTGGCGCCTTTCCGCATAGACCTGGAAGACCCCAACTCGGGCTATTTCGCGTTCCAGCTCAAAGGCTGGGGCACCCACTCGCTGATTGCCCTGGCCTGGGCCGCGGCGCTGTTCCTGGTCTATGCCCTGCGCCGCAGGAGTGGCGGCACGGGCATTTGGGCCGACGGCCTGGTGGTCCTGCTTACGGGGGCATACGGCCTGATCGCGGTGACGGTGCTGCCTCTGGAGGAGTGAAGGGCCTGATGTGGTTTTGCCAAACCAACTCAAAAGGATTGATGTCATGAAAAAGTTCAAGAACTCGTTTTACTTGCTGTTCGGTTTAAGCCTTGCCCTGTCCTTGGCTTCGGCGCCCTCGGTTTGTCACGCCCACTCACTATATATCCAGTCCAGCCGCTACAAGGTGAATGTGGGCAAGCAGGCTCCCCTGTTTTTCTGCTATGGGCACCACATTCCAGTGGATGACGGGGTTCGGGGCAAAAAGCTGAAATCGGTGGAAGTTCTGACGCCCAGCGGAAAGGTGGAAAAAATGACCATCCGCCAGGAAACCGGCCTGCAATCCTACATGGTGCCCTACCAAGAGCCGGGCACCTACGTGCTCTCCGCCGAAACCAATCCCGGCTACTACACCATCTACATAGACAAGAAGGGGCGCGACCGTCACGCGGTCAAACCCAAAAGCGCCGTCATGGAAAACGCCAAAGAGATCACCACCAGCCTGCACAGCAAGCAGTTCACCAAGACCTACGTGGTCTGCCAGGCTCCTTCCGAGAAGTTCCCGGCCCGCATCGGCCAAAGACTGGAGCTGGTGCCCACCAGCGACATCACCCAGCTTAAAGCGGGCGACACCCTGGAGCTGCAGGTTTACTTCGACGGAAAGCCCTATGAGGGCGAAGCCCATTGGGACGCCACCTATAACGGCTTCTCCACCGAATCAGAGGACAATTTCTATCCCAGGGCCAAGACCACGGGATCCACGCTTAAGATATTCATCCCCCGTCCCGGCCGCTGGTTCGTGCGCTACTACATAAAGACCGAGCCGACCGGCCCGGAAAAGGAGCACTGCCTTCATTTGAAGAACACCGCCACCCTGGTGTTCCAGATCGACAACCAACCCAAAAGGACCAAGTCGTCTTCGCACTAAGAACCGGCCAAAGGCGGCCGGCCCGCCATCGGGCGTGGGCGCCCGGCAAGGCAAGGCTGCGGGCTTGGAGAGACATACAGAGACAGCGATAAGACATGAGCAAAAAAACCGACAAAATAAAAAAGCTGCACTCGCTTCCCGGCCGGGTGCGCTACAAGATGCCGGCGCTGAGAAGAAATTACCGGCTGGCCGAGGCCCTGCGTCAGGAGCTTCTGGATAACGAGGGCGTGATCTGGGTCAGGACGAATGAGACCTGCGCCAGCCTGGCGGTGGGCTACCTGCCGGCCAAGACCGGCGAGAAACAAATACTGACGCTTTTAGAGCGCCTTTTGTCTCTTTGCGCGCCGCCGGAAGCTGCTGCGCCGGCCTGCGCGCCCTGCCGGCCCGATGGGGCCTGCCCGTCGTGCCGGCCCGCTGCTGACGATGACCGCTCGGTGCGCCGGGCCGCGCTTCGTTTCGCCGGGCTTTCCCTGGTTATGATCGGCGTGTTCGTGCGCAGCTTCGTGTTGAAGCTCCCGGTGCGGCAGACCCTCTTCAGCCCTCTGGGCATCCTGGCCGCCGTGGCGACCTATCCCCTGTTCAAGAAATCCTTCCAGGATCTGCGCGAGCGGCGTTTCGGCCTGGACGGCTTCCTGGCCGCCAGCATATTGACCGCGGTGGGCATGGGCGAGGCCCTCACCGCGCTGGAAGTGCTCTGGATAGACAGCGGGGCCGAGTTCCTCAAAAGCTGGATCAGCCGGCGTTCGCGCAGAGCCATCTCCGAGATACTGCAAGTGACCGGCAAGAACACCTTCATCAGCCTGGACGGCCAGGAGGTCGAGGTGCCGGTGGAGCGGGTCCGGCCGGGGGACTTGGTGGTGCTGCACACCGATGAAAAAATTTCGGTGGACGGCGTGGTGGAGAGCGGCAAGGCCATGGTGGACGAATCGCCCATCAACGGCGTTTCGGAATTCGTCCTGCGCCAAAAGGGCGACGCCGTATTGGCCGGCACCCTGGTGCGCGAAGGCGTCATCTTCGTGCGCGCCCAAAAGGTGGGCGACGACACCTATCTGGCCAGGGTGTTCCACCTGGTGGAGATGGCCCAGGAAAACCAAGCCCCCGTCCAGGGAGCGGCGGACCGCCTGGCGCTGCGCCTGCTCAAGCTGGGCGGCGCGCTCACCCTGGGCACCTTGCTTGTCACGGCCAGCTTCTGGCGGGCCTTCACCGTGCTTCTGGTCATGGCCTGCCCCTGCGCCACGGTGCTTTCCGCCTCGGCGCCCATCAGCGCGGCCCTGAACGCCGCCGCCCGACGCAGAATCCTCATCAAGGGCGGCCGCTACCTGGAAGAGGTGGGCGAAACCGACGTGGTTTGTTTTGATAAGACCGGCACCCTTTCCATGAGCATGCCGGCCCTCAGGGAGATCAACAACCTTTCCGACCTGGACGACGATCATCTCCTGGAGCTGGCCTGCACCGCCGAGATGCACAACTATCACCCCCTGGCCATGGCCATCAAAAACGAAGCCGCCCGCAAGGGCCTGCGCCCCACCGGCCACGTGGTCTGCCAATACCAACTGGGCGAGGGCGTCACCGCCCGCTTGAACGGCAAAAGCATCTACGTGGGCAACCGGCGCTTCATGAGACGCCACCGCATCCCTCTGGGCCAGGCCGGTGAGAAGGCCCGCGCCATGGAAAAACAGGGCCTGGCCGTGGCTTTCCTGGCCCTTTCCGGCGAGATGCTGGGCGTTCTGGGCTTCGCCAACACGATCAGGCCCGAGGCGAAAAAGGTAATGCGTTACCTGAGCGAGGACGGCGTGGCGCGCCTGGTGATGATCACCGGCGAGGAGCGGCGCACCGCGCAAGGCCTGGCCCTCGAGCTGGGCATGGACGAGTTCCATTGCTCGGTGCTGCCCGAGGACAAGGCCAGGATCGTGGCCGGCCTGAAGGAGCCCGGCAGGCGGGTGCTCATGGTGGGCGACGGCATCAACGACGCCTTTGCCCTTACCGAGGCCCAGGTGGGCATCGCCATGGGCGCCGGCGGATCGGAGGTGGCCATCGAGGCGGCGGACATCGCCCTGGTGGACGACAACCTGGAAGGCATCGTCTACCTGCGCAGCCTGAGCCGCTCCACCATGCGGGTGGTGCAGCAGAACTTCTGGATAGCCACCGGCTCCAACCTGGCCGGCATGGCCCTGGGCGCTTTGGGCCTGCTCTCCCCTCTGGCCGCCGGTTTCCTGCACATTGCCCACACCCTGGGAATCCTGGCCAACTCTTCCCGGCTTCTGAGTTATCGGGCTCCCGCCCTGGAGCGCGGGGAGCCGGCCGGTTTCTTGACCGGACAGACTGAGGCAGCAACGCCAAACCACGACGCGGGAAAAACTCCCTCGGCCGGCCGCGCCGCTGCCAGGAGAGGATTCCTGACCGCAGTCAGCGGAGCGGAGAGTTCCCCAGGGGGGGCCGTTGTCGGCCGGTCGCCGACGCCACAACCGTGAAGCCGTGGATGGGACGCTAGGGCGTTGACCTCATCGGCTGATTTTACCGCTCTCTTTCAGAAAGACCGGTTCGAGAATGGATGCAGCAATTTTGTTGAAACTGAGGGATTACCTGGCGGTGGCCCACCACATACCGGGCAGGATCCGCCTGAAACTGAAACCCGGCCTGTTCGGCGATATCATGGCCATCAAGCTGGCCCGTTCGGTGGATTTAAGCTCCTGGGGCAACGGCGATGGAGCCGCCGCCATCATAAACACCAGGCTCAACGCCGCGGCAGGCTCCTTGATCATTGATTATGATCCCGATCTTCTGGCGCCCGAGGTGATAAGCGAACTTTTCACCAGCCGCGACGCCGCGAGGATCGAGGAACTTAGCGGACGGGTGGCCCAATCATTAGGCCTCAAGATTTAGGTCCCAAACCATGGAGGATTAAATGTCGCAATTCGATCAGCAAAACATGCCGGCTGGCCAGGAATCTTGCGCCAAAGGCAACGAGGCCGGCCAGAGCCAGGGCGGCCAGGGTCAGGGCCAGGGCGGCCCGGCTCCGGAAGCCCAGGCGGCCTGGGGTCAGGCCCAAAGCATGGCCGGCCCGCAAGCCGAGGGCGGCTATACCGCCGCCAACCAGTATCAACAGCAGGGACCGGCCAATATGGCCCCCCAAGGCCCGGTGGCGGGCGGCAACGGCGGGGGCGGCATGGAAAAGGCCTCTTGCGGTTGCGGCGAGGCCCAGCCCGCGCAAGCCATGGGCGGCTACGGCCAACCGGCCATGGGCCAGCCCGCCGCTTCCTTTGGCGGCCACCAGGCCCCCAACGCTCCCCAGGGCGGCGGCTGGGGCGCTCCCCAGTTCCCTCAGCCCGCGCAACCCGGCGGTTGGGGCGGACCCCAGATGGGCCAGCCCGCCACGAATCAGCCGCCTCATCCCGGCGGGCCGGCAGGCCAGGTTCCGGGCATGGGCCACGTTTGCAACCATGACGGCGCCAAGGCAGCCAACATGTTCGGCCAGTTCCCCGGACAAGGCCCCGGTCCCATGCCTGGTCCTTTCCCCGGACAAGGCGCCGGTCCCATGCCCGGCCCATTCCCTGGTCAAGGCGCCGGTCCCATGCCCGGCCACTTCCCCGGACAAGGGCCCAGCATGAATTTCGGCGGCCATCCCGGCTTTGGCGGCATGCCCTTCCCCAACGCCCAGGCGCCTTTTCAGCAGGCCGGCCAGTTCGGCGACTTAATGGGCATGTTCGAGGACGTGATCAACGGCAAGGCGGAAATGTCCAAGATGGCCGGTTGGCTGGGAAGCCTGGATGCCAGGTTCTGGAAAGGCGCCGTAATGGGCGCGGCCCTGGCGCTCTTGATTTCCAGCCCCTTGGTCTCGGAGACCATTTCCGGCCTGTTTTCCGGGTTGACCGGCAAGGGCGACAAGGAGCATGCAAACGCCCCGGAGACGGGCGAGGAGGTTTAATATGTCCAACTACTATAATTATCAAACCGGCGTGAGAACCTATAGCGGCCAGACCGCCGGGCTGGTTTCCAGAGCCAGCCTTAATCTGGGCGTCGTCGGCGCCCTGGTGGGCGGAGCCGCCGCCGCCGCCAAGGCAATCCCCGAGGTGAGAGGCAACCGGATGTCCGGCGTCCAAGCCACCCGCGAGGTGCTGAAGGAGGCCGCCGGCTCCGGACTCTCCACCGCCGCCGGCGCGGCGGTGGCGGGGGCGCTGGGCCTGGGCGGAGCGCTTTCGCTGGTGGCCATGTTCGGGGTGGCCACCGGAGTGAAATACCTTTGGAACTCGGCCACCGATAGTTCCTCGCGGGAACTGGTCGCCACTGGCCAGGCCGAGGCGGCGGAGGCTCCCAAGGCCGCCAAGCCCAAAAAGTCCACCAAGAAGTAAAAGCGCAACGGCCCCGCGGCCGTAGCGCATAAAGGAGATATCAAGCCATGAGTCATGATCCATACCAAAACTACTACGCCTATCAGAGCCAGTATCCGCAGTTCTATGGCGGGGCGGCCCAGGCCAACCCCCAAGACCCCTACTATTCATACTATGCCCAGGGCTACCAGAGCGCGCCTCAGTCCTTCACCTCGGGCTGGTTTGATTTCCAGAACCCGCAATACCTGAAGGGCTTGCTTCTGGCCGCCGGCGTCACGCTTTTGGTGGCCAACCCCAAGGTGCAGAAAACCGTGCTCAAGGGCCTGGCCAAGGCCTGGTCGGGCCTGCAGTACGGCATAGAGGAAGTAAAAGAGCAGATCAACGACATCAAGGCTGAGTTGCATTACAAGCAAGAGATGAAGGCTTCGGCCAAAGAGGAGCCCGCTGATGCCTAGGAACAGATCCCAAGCCTCGCTCGCCGCGCCCGCTCAGCGGGCCGGCGATCTGCGGAGGAAGCGCTCGCTGGCTAAAACCGGCATGACCGCCTCCCTGGGGGTCCTGGCCGCGACCGGCATCATGGAGGGCCTGGGGGGCAACCGCTCCCGGACGGTGAGGACCCTGCACGTGTTATCCGGTTTAAGCTTGGTGGGTTTTTCCCTGTGGCATTACTCCCTGTATGGAACCGGGGTCCGGAGCGCTTAATTGTCAGACGAGAAAAGCGCAAACCGCGTGCGGGTGCTGCACGAGATACCGGGACGGATGAGGCTGCGCTACGCCAGGGCGGCCGATCCCGCCCTGGATCGCGAATACCTGAGAGCCATGCTCTTGGCCATGCCCGGCGTGCGGGAGGTGCGCGTAAACAGCAACGCCGCCAGCATCGTGATCCACTATGACGGAGAGAAAAAAACCAGGCAAAGCTGCCTGCACCTTTTGAACCACATCCCCAGGGAGGCCTATCTGCCCCAGCTGGAGCCGGCAAGAGAGGTGGACCCGGCCAGATTGGTCTCCCTGGGTCTCTTAACTTTATTGAGCCCTCTTTTGCCGCGCCCGGCGGCCGCCCTGCTCAGCCTGGCCGCGGCCGCCCCCACCCTCTGGGCAGGTCTGGAAACCCTGATCAAGCGGGGGCTCAAGGTGGAGATACTCGACGCCAGCGCGGTGGGCATCAGTCTCTGGCGGGGGGATTATTTCACGGCCAACGCCATCGTCACCCTGCTGGCCCTGGGCCGCTATCTGGAGCAGGTGAGCGATTACAAGTCCACCGAACTCTTGAAAAGCCTCTTGCGCTCGGGGAGTGAAACCGTCTGGGTGGAGAAGGACGGCGTCGAGCTGGCCATGCCGGCCGATCAGCTGGAAATCGGCAGCATGGTCATCTGCGGGCCGGGCGAGTTGATACCGGTGGACGGCGTGGTCGCCAAGGGAGAGGCCTTCATCAACAAAAGCTCCATCACCGGCGAGTCGGTGCCGGACAAGGTGGAGCCCGGCGACCAGGTGGCCTCCGGCGCGGTGGTGGAGGAAGGCCGCATAACCATCGACGCCCGTAACGTGGGTAGCCACACCACCATGGCCCGCATGCACCGTTTTCTGGAGCGCTCCCTCAGGGGAAAGTCCGAACCGGAGCTGCGCATCTCGGAGTTGGCCGACCGGCTGGTTCCGGTGAGCCTTGGCATCGCGGCCGGGGAGTTGATCCTCTTCCGGCAATTGCGCCGGGCCGCTTCGGTCCTTACGGTGGACTATTCCTGCGTGTTGAAACTGGCCAGTCCGGTGGTGGTGAAAACCAGCATGTACTCCGCCGGCCGTCAGGGGGTGATCGTAAAGGGCGCCCAGGGCCTGGAGGCCTTTGCCCAGGCCGACACCTTCATCTTCGACAAGACCGGCACCCTGACCACCGGCGCCTTGCAGGTGGACGAGGTGCTCCCCATGGACGACATGAGCGCCGACCAGCTTTTGGCGCTGGCGGCCAGCGCCGAGGAGCATTACAGCCACCCGGTGGGCAAGGCGGTCACCAGGGAGGCCCAGAAGCGGGGCTTGGTCCTGCCCGCCCTCAGCCGGGTGGACTTCGTGGTGGCCCACGGGGTTTCCACCTTTGTGGACGGCCAAAGGGTGCTGGTGGGGAGCTACCATTTCATTGCCGAAGACGAAGGGGTGGATTGCTCCCAGGTCGAGGAGCGCTGCTCCGCCCTGCGGGCCGATGGCAAGTCCATCCTCTACGTGGCCCATGAAAACCACCTGGAGGGCATCATCACCCTGAAGGACCAGCTTCGCCCGGAAGCGCCACGGGTTTTGCAAAGCCTGAAGCGGATGGGGGTCCGCAAGCTGGTGGTGCTCACCGGCGATCACCGGGATTCGGCCCGCAGGTTGGCCGGTGAATTGGAGGCGGTGGACCTCATCCATTGGGAGCTGAGGCCCGAGGACAAGGCCCGCATCATCAAGGAACTGCAGGATGGCGGCGGCAAGGTGGCTTTCGTGGGCGACGGCGTGAACGACGCTCCGGCTCTGGTGACCTCCGATGTGGGCGTGTGCATGCCGGCCGGCGCGGACCTGGCCCGGGAGTCGGCCAAGGTGGTTCTGCTGAAGGATGACCTGAACGGCCTGGTGGCGGCCAGGGCCATCGCCCAAAAGAGCCAGGAAGTATTGAACCGCTGCTTTGTCTCCACCATAGGCTTGAACAGCGCGGTATTGGCCATGGCCAGCTTGGGAATGTTGTCCCCTCTGGTCTCCGCGATTCTGCATAACCTGAGCACCGTGGGCATCCTGGGCTATGCCGCCAGGGCTAGCCTGGCCAAACCCAGGGTGCCGTCGGATTCCGATGGGCGGCGGGACAAGGTCAGCGGCGAAAAACCCGTATGGCTGACAATGGAAAGTTGCTGAATGACAACCTCTCTGAAAGACGCTCCGATTGGAAAACCGCTGGTGGTGGTGGGCGTGCACCATGAAGGCCTGGCCAGGGAACTGGCCAAGCTGGGCATAGAGCCCGGCCGCGAACTGATCCGCCTGGAAGAGGAGGTGGCCCTGGTGCAGCCGGTGAGGCTGCGCGGCCCCTGGGGCGAGGTGATCTTGAGCGCCAACATGGCCGCCGGCCTGGTGGTGCATCTGGACGACGGTCGGATCGTGCCGCTCATGGAAATGAATCCCGGAGAAAAGGGGCACCTGGAGGGCGTCACCTGCCTGCCCGGCTCGGCCTTGGCCGAAACCTACCGCACCTTGGGCTTGCATGAAAACGACCCGGTCCAGTTCGATCGCAGGCTGCCCTCCATGGAATACGTAACCCTGGTAAACCGAAAAAGCAGGATCAGCCTGCCCGGCGGCATGGCCGCCAAGCTGTGGGGCGAAAGCGGCGGGCAGAAGATGCAGTTCGCCGCCACTGGCGCCGGCAAGGAGTTTGCGCTGGGAAAAATCCTGGGCGGGCCTCGGTCCAGGGAGCGCATCAAAGGCATGGGGCTGGTCATCGGCGACAAGCTGGTGCTGGAGGCGGTAAAGCCGGCCGAGACCATCTGCCTGACTAAAAAGGACCCCGTCGCGGTGGCCACGCCGGGCAATCTGCGTTTCTGGCTGCCCCCCAAAGCCGCGGCCCTGCTCACGGTCCGCCTGAAATCAACCGACCCGGATGCCGGGACATCTCCCTCTACCGAAGACGGCGGCACTTAGCCGCTGTTGGCCGAGAGGTTGAGGGTTAACTGGCGGTCCTGTTGACGCTACGCATCCAGCGGCTTGGGTTTATGGGTTGGGACCTGGCGAGGTCACGAAAAACCGGCCATGGACCTGGCCGCTCTTCTGCCGGGCTACTTCACGGCTGCCGCTCCCTCGCCAAAACCCAGTGAAGAATCTCCCCGGAACCCGCGGCTAGCTTTTTTCAAGTTCCAGGCGGCGCAGCAGCAGCACCGCCCCCAGGGAAATAATGCTCAAGAGCACGGTGAGGCTTGCGGCCCGCGCATACTCGCCGGTGAACACGGCGTTGTATATCTCCAGGGAAACGGTGTTGGTGCGCCCCACGATGTTCCCGCCCAGCATCAGGCTCACCCCCACCTCGCCCAGGCTGCGCAGGATGGCCAGAAACAGGCCGGCGGTCACGCTGCGCCGGATGTTGGGCAGCACCACCTGCAAAAATATCTGCCGCCGGCTGCGGCCCAGCACCTGAGCCAGTTCCACCAGGCGCTGTATCTCCTCGCGGAAGGCGGCCTGGATGGGCTTGACCATCAGGGGCAGGCCGGTGATGAACGACGCCACCACCAGGGCCCAAAAGGAGAAGATCACCTCCAGGCCCAATCCCTCGGCCAACGCTTGCCCCAAAGGCCCGCGGCGGCCCAAGAGCATGAGCAGGATGAAGCCCGTGGCGATGGGCGGAAAGACCAGGGGCAAGCTGACCAAAAACTCCACGGCCTGACTCAGGCGCGAGGAGCGCCGCCCCAACCAGGCCCCCAGGGGTATGCCCAGCAGCACGAACAGACAGGTGGCGATCCCCAGGGCCTTGAGGGTCAACAGCACCGCCCGCCCGGAGACCGGGTCCAGCAGCAATTGCCCCCAGTCGCTCACAATCCGTGGGCCGCCACTATTTTTTGCGCCGCCGGACTGGCCAGGAATTCCAGGAATCGCCGGGCCTGGTCGGGCTGGGGGGCCGTGGCTAAAAACCCGACCACGATCCGGATGGGGCTGTAAAGCTTGGGGTCGATCTCCAGGTAGCCGCCGATGCGATCCTTGATAGCCAGCGCGTCGGTAAGATTGAGCAGCCCCGCGTCCACCTCGCCGCTGAGCAGATAGGTGGTAACCTGGGGCACCGTGCCCACCACCAAGAGCTTGTCTTTCACCGCCGGGGCCAGTCCGCTACGGGTCAGGAACTCCTGACCGGCCCTGCCGTAGATGGCCTTGGCCTGATCCGGCATGGCCAGGCGCTTGATGCGGGGCTGGGCCAGGTCTTGGGGCGAAGCCAGGGACACGCCCTTGGCAAAGGCCAGGACCAGGCGTCCGCGCCCCACGAGCGTGACGGAGACAGTGTTCAGCTTGGACTTCTCCAGGAAGGCCTGATCCCCCAGCATGAGGTCCACCGGCGCGCCGGCCTTGATCTGCCCCGTCACCTGCCCCATGTTGCCGTAGACCATATCCACCTTGATGCCGGTGTCAGTCTGGAAGCGCCGGCTCAGCTCATCCACCGGGCGGCGGTAGCCGGCGCCGGCGGCGATGGTCAGGGCCTGGGCCGCTCCTCCGGCCAACAGGATCAAAACGCAGGCCAGCAGGACCGCTTGCCATGACCTCGCTCTCATCGCCGTTCTCCTTTCTATTCCACGATGCTCGCGGCGCGCGGGCCGCATTGCTCCACGGTCAGCAATTCGGCCATTTCTTCTCGCAACAGGGCCAACCGGCTGGTAAGCCACCCCCGGTTCAGCTTGCCCTCGATCAAGGCCTCCACTCTGCCGCCGGCGGCCACCGCCTCCAGGAGATCGTGGGTGACCATCACCAGGCAAATGCCCCAGCGGGCCGCCGTTTCCTGAAAACAACGGCGGGCCTGGGAGCGGGTGTCCACGTCGAGGGCCGAAAGAGGCTCGTCCAGGAGCAGCACCGCCGGCCGCCTGGCCAGGGCCTGGCAAATGGCGGCCCGCTGGCGCTCGCCGCCCGAGACCTCCCTGGGCCGGCGTCCGGCCAGATGGGAGATGGAGAAGCGCTCCAGGAGCGGAGTCACTTCGCGGGGGTCGGCCGCGGCAAAGGCCACGTTCTGCTCCAGGCTCAGATGAGGGAACAAGGGATAGTCCTGGAAAACCAGGCCCACCTGGCGCTGGCGCGGGGTGAGCTGCACGCCGCCGGGCTGGCGGCACCAATCCTTGCCGCCCAGGCTGACGTAGCCCTGCTCCAGGCGCTCCAGGCCGGCTATCAGGCGCAGGAGGGTGGTTTTGCCGGAACCCGATGGCCCCACCAGGGCCAGCACCTCACCCGGCGCACAGGTCAGTTCCAGGGCCAAGGTGAAATTGGGCAGGGGCTGGCGAACTTCCAGGCGCAGGTTGCCCAGCTTGGCGGCGGGGGCGCGGACAGGGCAGGCCATACGGCTACTCCTCACCTACGCAGGACAAGGTTTGCTCGCGCGCCAAGTGTACGGTCTCGCCGGCCAAGGCGGCGGCAATCAGTTCAGCGCTGCAATTGAAACTCTTGTCTTTGATTCGCAATTCCACAATACTTGCCGTTATTTTATGCAAAGTATAACTAGCCGCCTTAAAAAACCGCCTCCGGCTGGCGCGGCAGCTAAATTTTACCGCGCTGGCACCGGTATGCAAGCTCAATTTTATTTTCCCACCAAGCCACGCCGCAAGGCGAAGGCATGCACGGGCGGAGACCAGAGGCAAAGGCGGATAGGAATTATAAGGCCGGCACGGACTCGGAGCGCACTCGTCCGTGGCAGCGGCGGGATTTAGGCGCGGACGCCCCAAACGGAAGTGGTTCACTCAGACCGGGACAGCCAGCATTGCTTCAGGCATAATCAGGCTCCCCTGGCCCGGCAAGACCCGCATTGCAACCTGCGCGGCCAGGCGACCGCGATGACAATGCTGTCGCCGATGGCTTTTTCCACGCCTGCTATGGCGTAACCAACCGCGGCGAGTACATCGCCGCCCGCGGAGCCGCCTACTTGGCGTCCAGTAAGATCATCACCACTGCCAAAGGTGTTTTGCCCGCCGCCTGGGCGGCTTCCTTGAGGGTCTGATCGTCGTCTATGGTCATGCCCTGCGCCGCGAGACGCTGCCTGGCCACCTGCGGGTCGAGCTCGAGTTCCTTGACCAAAAACTTGAACTTCTTGCGCCCCAGTCCGCTGCCGGCGAACATATTCTCCACCTGCTCTTTGGTGTAGCCGGCGTCGGGCCCCATTGGCTGGGGCTTGGGTTCCAGGTGATTGATGTAGGCGTATATCTGCATGGGGGTCACGCCATTGGCGATGGCCATTTCCTCCAAGGATTGGCCAGGTCCCTTGACCTGGATGTTCCAGCCTTTCAGCGCCTCCATCGCCTTGGGCAGGGGAATCTGCATCCGCTGGCAAAACACCTTTAGCGATAAGAGTTCGGCATGGCCAAAAGGCGGCTCCAGCTCCGGGGAGGTCACCCAGGCCGATTTGAGATAACCGCCGAACTGGGTGACATAGCTCAAGGGCGGCAGGCTGAGTATCCCGCTGACCACCAGCCACAATCCCACCACCATGCTGAGAACCAGCTCCCTTTTATAGCGCAGGGCCTGCGCCGCCTTTTTGGTCAGGTAGCCAACCAGGGGTTTCCAATTGAAGTAAATATGGAATCCCCCGGCCACCAAAAACATGACGCTGCTTAAAACGTGAATATCATCCCACTGGTTTTTGCTCAGGCCCCAAAAGCCCCAATGGGTCCAATAGGCCACCCTGCCGTGGGGTTCGAAATATAGGATAAGCCCGGACAAGCCGGACAGCGCAAACCCCGCCATGGCCATTAGAGAAGTCAGAACCCGTCCTTGCCAGCTGTTTTCCGACATTTGAATTATCCGCCTCACCCATAACCGGGTATGTAGAGTCCAGTTTTATATGAGCCCTTGCCGTTCAATCCTCTTGAGCGCCGCAATTTCCAGCTCGAGGATTATTTTTCCCTCGCGCCGGCTGCCTCCTCTGGGGCTTGGCCCCGCGCCAGCAGGGTTGCGGCCATGTGATAGATGAAAATAAGGCTGGAGGCCAGCAGCACCAAACCGCCCGCCACCACCAACGGCCTTACGCCCTGGGCTGCGGCGCGGAATTCCGGGCTGCCCGGCTGATAGCCCGTGGGCACGGCCATGATGCCGATGAGATGGAAGCCCACGGCCAAGAGCACCACCCCCGCCACATGGAGGATCAAGTTGGCCAGGCACAGCCAGGCCAGATAGCGGTGACCGCCTTTTATCTCCTCGGCGGCGAAGTAGAGCAACCCCATCAAGGCGGTGGTCACCCAGCCCACCAGGGTGATGTGGGTGTGGATCTTGGTGATGAAATAGCCGAAGAAGGTTTTGATGTATTGGGGGTCTATGCCCAAAAGCGCGGCGTAGAAATCCTTCAGGAAGAACTTGGTGGGGTGCATCAGCCCCTCCAGCACGCCAAGCAGGAGAAACACCAGGGAAGCCAGCATGAAACGGCTGGCGGTCACGCGTCCCAATGATTTTGGCTGCAACATGATTTTGTCCTATCCGCTGAACGATGATCCCGTCCGGCCTAGTAGTCCCATTTGACGCCGAGATAGACGAAGGGCGGCGAGACGTTATAGGTGTCATCCTGGTCGAGGACGTTTTTCATGCCCGCGTAGAGCTGCACGCCGGCGGGGAGGTCCTTGCCGATCCAGGCGTCGAGAGAGGAGCTGTCATCCAGCGAGCCGCCGGCGCCGTCCTCCATGCCCGACCACCAGGTGTAGGAGGCGCGCAGCCACAGGCCTAGCTTGTCGATATGCCACTGGGCATTGACATTGCCCTTGATCTCGGGTTGATAGGCCAATCTTTCGCCGGTTTCGGCGTTTTCGCTGTCCAGATAGGTAAGGCTCGCGCCCAGGTTCCAGCCGTAAGGCAACCTGAGCTGGGCCAGAAACTCCACGCCGCTGGTCTCGGCCTCGGAGATGTTTTCGTATTTATAAGTGGCCCCCTTGGCGGTGCGCGATTGCAGCACGGATTCGATCATGTCGTCGATGTCGATGTGGAAGTAGGTCAACTCCAGATTTAGACCCTTGCCCGCGGGCAGGCTGGCCTGCAAGCCCGCTTCGTAGGTCCGCGAGGTCTCGGCCTTCAGGTCGGGGTTGGCCAGGTAGACGTCCTTGCCCTGCCGCCGGTAGGAGGTCACATATAGCTCATAGGGGATGGGCGCGCGGAAGCCGTGGCCATAGCCGCCCTTGAGGCGCAGGTAGTCGTTGAAAATCCAGCTCAGGGCGACGCGGGGGCTCCACTCGGAGCCGAACTCGCTGTGATCGTCCCAGCGCACTCCGGCCACCAGGTTCAGGCGCTCCAGGAACAGCATGTCCAGCTGGCCAAAGCCGGCGGTGTTGTGGTTTTCATATTCGGGCGAAAGGCTGTCCGCTCCGCGCTTGTCCTCGCGGTATTCCGCACCCGCGGTGGCGGTGATATTCTGGTTAATTTTGGCGGAAAAGCGGCCCTCATACTGGGTCCGCGTGTATTCCTCCTCGTTGCTGGAAAAGGGGTCGGAGATCTCGGGGGTCAGGCCGATGTCCAGGGAATAGCGGGTATGATAGGCCTGGAGCATGAGGTTGTACTTGTCCGTGAAGGCGCCGTCGTAGCGCAGGAATACATCGCTGGTTTCATCCGTGGCCTCGCGCTCGGTGACTTTGTTTTGCAGGTCCCGCGCGCCGGTGCGCTTAAAGTCGTTATAAGAGCCGCCAAAGCTGAGGGCGTGCCGTTCGCCCAGGTCTATGGCGGCCTGGCCCGAGACATATTGCTGCTTCAGGTCGTCGCCGTCGTCCGGGGGCTCGTTGTCATAATCCCAGCCATTGCGGCTCACGTGTTCGCCGCCCAGGATGAAGCGAAAGGGGCCCAGGTCCGAGCCCACATAGGCCTGGGGCGCAAAGGCATCGCCGCCGCTTCTGGTGTTGGTGCCCGCCTTCAGGTCCAGGCCGGCCACGGTCTTTTTCCTTGGCGGCTTCTTGGTGATTATGTTGATCACGCCGCCCACAGCGTCGCTGCCGAACAGGGCCGAGGTCGGCCCCCGGATGATCTCGATGCGCTCGATCATCACCGGCGGAATCTGGTTGATATCGCTCATGCCTCTGAAGCCGAGGGCCAGGCGGCGGCCATCCACCAGCACCAGGGTGTGAAATGGGCCGGTGCCCCGGATGGAAGGCCGGACCACCCGTCCCGACTCGGTGCTGAGCGTCATGCCCACCGCCTCTTGCAGGGCCTGGGCCACGGAATCCGCACCCATCTGCTGGATTTGTTCCTTGCTGATGACCTGCACCGTGGAGGGCGTCTCGGATAGCTTCTGTTCCATCAGGGTGGCCGAGACTACGATCGGCTCCATCACCTCGCTCTTTTCCGCCTCCCTAGCCTGGGCCATGGCGAGGTTCGCCAGCAGCAAGAAAGGAATGAGTAACGCGACAATCAACCTATGACATGACAGGGGCATTTTATCTTCTCCATGCTTTGGGGGGTATCCGCTTGGCTCGCATCCGCTATCCCAAAATTCTCAGTTTGCTGGCGCTGCTTGCTGGCCCGATGGGCCGTTGCCGCGTAATCTGGTGATGCATATCGGCTTTCGTTATTTTTTATTAAACATATCGCAATACAAATAAAACAGCCCTCTTTGGGAGCCAGTAGCGGTGCATTATATTTTCTTAAACATATCGAGTCAAGCTAAATCACTTAAGGCAACGTTAGCAAACGACTAGGATTTCAAGCTATAAATCAGGGCCGCGACCGCCGATATTCCAAGAGGAATGACCGCTCCGGGGCGCCTGCCTTCTGGCTTAACCATAGTTGGCCTTTAAATTTCTATATTTTGTTCCGCATATTCTATCCAGCGGCCCGACCAGGGCCTATCCTGGCTATTGGTGGATAATAGGTTTCCCAGAAGTCCTTTGCGCTGCTGGGGGAAAGTGGTGTTTTCCGGCGATCGGGTAGCGTCAATAACGGTCGCGGCCCATATCCGACAATCAACCAATGATGGAAGAATTAATATGCTGGGTTGGAATATCTATGACTGGCTGTTTCTTGTGATGTTCGCGGGCACTTTCGTAATTCGCTGGCCATATGCCAGGGCCAGGCGCAAGGCGTCCATCGTCAAGGCGCAGTTCGATTTAAAAGAAAAGGCGGGCCTGTTCCTCGCGTTCCTGGGAGGGTTGGTGCTGCCTGCGGTGTACTTGTTCACGCCGCTCCTTAGCTTCGCTGATTACCAAGTGCCCATGCCGTGCGGTGTCTTGGGCGCCTTGCTGATACCGCCCTCCCTCTGGCTCTTTTGGCGCTCGCACAGGGACCTGGGGACCCAGTGGTCGCCCAAGCTCGAGCTAAACGACGACCACCGGCTGATCACCAACGGGGTGTACGGATACGTGCGGCATCCCATGTACACCGCCGTTTTCCTGATGTGCCTAGCCCAGTTGCTCCTGGTGGGCAATTGGTTGGCCGGTCCAGGTTACTTGTTCGGCTTCAGCATATTGTACGTCACGCGTATCCACCGGGAAGAGGCTTTCATGATCAGCCAGTTCGGCCACGAATACGAGGCCTATATGCAAAGGACCAGTAGGCTGGTGTCCAGGGCCTTGCTGTCGGGAGCTTTTAGGTCCCATTAATAATGGCGGAGTTTGAAACGCTCGCGGCTGGCAAGGCGAACTCCGCGGCCAGCCCGCCTTCGTAGGAAAGACCGTCCCCGCGGGGAGCGGAGGCGAGCCGCGCGCGGTTGGTAGTGGCGGGCCTTTGCCCGCAACAGGCCAAACCCGCCTGCCTAAACAAAGAACCGGCGCTCGCTTTGCGCGTTTAGCGGAAAATTAGCAATCCCGCCTGGTAGGCGGCCGCACCCATGAACACTGAGGTGAATAAATAATAGGCCAGGGCCCCCAGGGTCCATTTGTAGGAGCCGGTCTCCGCGTGTATGGCGGCCAGGGTGCCCAAACATGGCAAAGAGAAAAATATGGCGAACAAAAAGGCCAGGGCGCTGGCTTGCGATATCCCGGCGGTGGTTAAAAAGGCTCCCAATTGGGTTTGGATGTTCATCATCAACCCCTGGTCCATGTAAAGACCCTCTATGGCCGTGCGCGAGGTGTTGCCCGCGCCGTATATGACCGCCATGGCCCCCAGGGTCGCCTCCTTGGAACTGAACGCCACCAGAAAGGTCATCAGCAAGCGCCAGTCCATGCCCATCAGCCTGCCGAAGGGCTCCACCGCCCGCCCGAAGCGGGCCAGGTAGCTGGTCTCTATCTGGCCGTCGGGATAATAGACCCCCACCCAGGTAAAAAAGGCCGCGATCACGATGATCCAATAACCGTGGCGCAAGAACGCCCTGACTCGGGATACGGCGTAAGACCAGATGGTCCTGAAGTTGGGCTTGTGATAGGGGGGGAGTTCCATTACCAAGCCGCAATCCTCGCCTTTGACCAGGCCTCTCCGCAGGAGAAAGGAAGTCAACAACAATTGGCCGGCCATGACCACGGCCAGAGCCGCCAGCACCAGGGCGGCGTCCGGGCCGAAAAAAACCACGCTGACAAAGGAGATCACCACCAGCAGGCCCTTGCAGGGCACCAGGGGGGCCAGCAGCAGGGTAATCAGGCGCTGGCGCCATCCGTCGATGACTCGGGTGCCTGTGACGGCCATGATGTTGCAGACAAAGCCCATGGTGAGCGGTATGAAGGACTTTCCATGCAGACCCAGACGGCGCATGAAACGGTCGAACACGAACGACAGCCGCGCCAGATAGCCGATATCCTCCAAGAAGCCCAGCACCAGAAAAACGCCGGCGATGAAGGCGGCGACGCAGGTGGCCACCCCCAGGCCGGTCAGGATTCCGTCGCACACCATGGCCAGCAGCCAGCCCGGCAGTTCGCCGGACAGGGCGTTGCGCAAGATATTGGGCATGATCAAAAGCCCCAAGCCCAAGGTCATGGGCGGTAGGCAGGCGATGTAGGTGGCCAGGACGGAAAGGATCAGGACCGCGCCGGCTATGAGCTTGCCCCACAGGGGGTGGGTGGCCGCCCGGTCGAAACCCCAGCGCGTAAACACACCGGTCTGGCGCTCCTTCTCCTGAGCGGCCGATGATAGCGCCTCCTTGATCCACTCGAAGCGCGCCGCCGACCCCGCCGCGAGCGCGTCTTGACGGCCGGCCAGCAGGTCTTGCAACGCGCGCCAGGACTGGTCATCGAGGCGA
Source organism: Desulfocarbo indianensis (assembly GCA_001184205.1). Classification (GTDB taxonomy): domain Bacteria; phylum Desulfobacterota; class Desulfarculia; order Desulfarculales; family Desulfarculaceae; genus Desulfocarbo; species Desulfocarbo indianensis. The sequence continues at coordinate 131,424 of LBMP01000006.1, read as the reverse complement.
GCCTTCATTATTTCGGCCGCCTCACCATCTTGCTCCACCAGCTTCAGCGCCATCCAGGATTCGGTGTAGGGCCTGGGCACCGCGCCGTGGATGATTTCCCTTACGCTGCCGACCATCTCCTCGAAGGCTTGCTCCAATCTGGCGCCGCGCTCCTGTACCGGCCCGGCCTGGGCTGACACCCGGATCAGGGTCTCCAGAAGCTCCTCCATGCCCCGCCCCTTTGCGGCGGCCATGGGAACCACGGGAACCCGCAGGGAGGCCGCCAGCGCCTTGCTATCCAGCGACAGGCCCATTTTTTCGGCCACGTCCACCATGTTGAGGGCGACGACCACCTTTACGGGTAGCAGGAGGACCTCCACCGCCATGTATAGCGAGCGCTCCAGTTGGGAGGCGTCCACCACCACCACCACCACGTCCGCTCCCTGGTTGATGAGGAAATCGCGCGCGATCTTTTCCTCCAGGGAGTTGGCCGTCAAGCTGTAGGTGCCGGGCAGATCAATGACCTGGCCCCTGAATCCGTTGACCGAGAAGCTGCCCTCCTTCTTCTCCACGGTCTTGCCGGGCCAGTTGCCCACGTGCTGGTTCAGCCCGGTCAGGCGGTTGAACAGGGTCGACTTGCCGGTGTTGGGCTGGCCGGCTAGGGCCACGCGCAACTCAGCGCCAGGTTCGATGGCTTGCACTGATCTATCCTCTTTCCTCCGCAACCGGCCGTTGTTGGCGGGCGAGCAGGCGCACGCCCGCCGCCTCCGGCCTTCCCAAGGCCACCAGGGTGTCGCGCAGGTAGGCGATCAAGGGTCCTCTCCTGTGGTTGCGCACCATCAGCACCTCGGTTCCCGGTGTGAACCCCAGGGCGCAAACCCGGCTGATGAACAGCGGCTTCCCGCGGACCTCGCTAATCAGGGCCCGGCCGCCAGGCTGCAACTCATCCAAGCGCATGCTCGAACCGACTTCCATCCTAGAAGCGTCCTTCCAGGGTTATGCCGTAGGTGGCCGGGTCTCCGGAGCGGCCGTACCAGACGCCTTCCATCTCGAAAGCGCGGGTGACATAATCCTTGTCAAAGAGGTTCTTGCCCCATAAGTAGAACCGGAGGTTTTCCCATTCCCAGCCCAGCTTGGCGTTGATGGTCTCGTAGGCGTCCTCCTTCTGGGTGTTGGCCGAATCCCAATAGAACGGCCCCACACCGTACAACGAAGCCCGGGCGAAGAGGCCGCTGGGTGAGCTGTATTGGGCCGCCAGGTTGAAGGTGTATTCCGGCACGTTGGGGATGTCGTTTCCGGCGTAATCCACTTGGCCGATCTTCTGGCCCGTGGTGCCGTCCAGGATGTCGTCGGTGTAATCGTCGAACGTGGCCTGCACATATCCGAAGCCGGCGCTGAGCTCCAGGCCGCGCATGGGCTTGGCCGCCATTTCGATTTCAAAGCCCTGGCTGGTGGACTCTCCCGCGTTCTTGGTGATGGCCTGGGGATAGGCCTGTTGCTCGATCTGCTGGTCTGTCCAGTCAATGTGAAACAGGGCCAGGTTGATCACCAGGCGGTCGTCGGCCCAGGAGCTTTTCAAGCCCACTTCGTAATTGGTGGTGTACTCCGGGTCGTAGGATTTATAGGACGCCGGGGCCAGGCTGTTGAAGCCGCCGCTTTTATAACCCTTGGCCACGCTGGCGTAGGCCATCAGCCCCTTGCGGAAGGTATAATCCACGGAAAACTTGGGCAGGAGTTCGTTCCAGGAGGCGTCGGCCGCTTCATGGGTGGGCGTCATGCCGTAGACGCTCAAGTCCGGGGAATAATACTGCTTGGAGTTGAAATCCTTTTCCTCGTGGTCGTAACGCAAACCCAAGGTCAAACGGAGCGCATCGAAAAAACGGTAAGAGCATTGGCCGAAGACGGCATAACCGTTTACGTCGACATCGCTGGTGGTCATATAGGTGAAGGGCGGCAGCATGGTCTGCATCCGGGACTCCATGCCCACGTCCTGGTTTCTCTTTTCGTTGAAGAAAAACGCTCCGGTCAGCCACTGCAGAGCCCTGCCGTCGTCCGGCGATGAGAATCTGATCTCCTGGCTGAACATATCGTTTTCGGTATCCGTGGCCAGACGCATCAGGTCCATGGAGCTGAAGTCCAGGTCGTTTTCGTCCTTGTTCTCCTCCTTGCGGTAAGCGGTAATGGCGGTGGCATTGAAGGAACTGCCCTTGTATTTCAACCGCACCCTCTGGGTCGTCGCGTCATAGTCGGCGTATCCGTTGTAATCCACTGACACGTCGTTGGGATGATCGCGCAGTTGGGCCAGCGGGGCAAAGGAGGCGTTGCCGTCCCGGAACCTCATAAGCTCGGAGCTGAACTCGATGTCCCATGCGTCGCTTGGCGTCCAGAGGGCGGTGAGGCGGGCGCTGAAATCATCGAGGTCGTCGGCCTTGCCGTCATCAAGGTGGGTATTCTTGAAATAACCGTCGGAGATGGTCTGCTTGGCCGCTATGCGGATGAAAAATTTATCGTCCACCACCGGCCCGGTTACATGCGCCCGGTACATCTGGGTGTTGTAGTTGGCCAGCGAGGCAGAGGCCCTGCCCTCCCAGCTTTCCTTGGCCGGCTCGGCGGAAACCACGTTCACCACGCCGGCTTCGGTGTTGCGCCCGTAAAGCGTCCCTTGCGGCCCTTTCAGCACCTCGATGCGCTCCACGTCCAAGAGCTCGGTGTCGTAGTTGGAGTAGTACACATCATCTATATAGAACCCCACCGTGGGCTCGCCGCCCATCCAGCTCGTTATGCCGCGGATGGCCAGAAATCCGGCCAGGGAGTGGTTGCCGGTTTTCACCATGTGGAGATTGGGCACCAGGCGGACCAGGTCCTCGGTGGACCAGAGCTGGGCGTCCTCCACGGTGTTCTCGGAAATGGTGGTGATGCTCACCGCGGTTTCCTGGGCGCTGGCGTCGCGCTTCTCGGCGGTCACCTTCATGGTGGCCAAGGGGACCGCCTCTGATGATTGGGCCTGGTCGGCTGGTTTGTCTTGGGCAGAGGCGGGCAGACCGGCCAAAAGCAACCAGATGAGCATTGCAGGCAAAAGTGCTTTGATCCCTTGGCGTCCTAGCATCATCCGTTACCTCCCCTATCCCCCTGGTGGAGCAAATGGCGGCATCCGCGGGAGCGCCGACACCGGTCCGTTCATAATGTTTTAACCGGAGAATATTCTAAGGCGAGTCAAATATTGGGGATAGAACTTGGGTCACGAGAAATTGTATTTGGTTCTCTTTTTGTAGGGCTGCCTATTGATCGGCATCATCGGCCTTTAGGGCCGTCGCCCGGTGGGGGCTCAATCGGTTGCGGGCCTTCAGGAAAACGCCGGGAGTGGTTCCGTAATGCCGCGCGAACTCCCGGATGAAATGGGAGGCGTCGCTGTAGCCGAAAAAATGGGCCGTCTCGGTGATGTTCATCTGCCCGCCCTCCAGGGCCTCCCGCGCCCTGGCGATACGTTCCTGGCGCAGCAGTCCGTAGGCCGTGACGCCGTAAAGGCGGCGGAACCCCTCGGTAAGCTTGCCGGGATTCATCCCGGCCTGGCGGGCGAGCGAGGCAAGGGACGGCGGGTCGTCAAAGCGTTCCAGCAGCCGCTCCTTGGCCTCCTGCACCATACGCACCTGCCGAGCCGTGAGCTTGCAGGCCCCGTCCTCAGCCCCCGCGCCTGATCTGAAATGGGCCAACCGGCAGGCTATCAGCTCCATGGCCTTGCCCTGCAAATAGACTCTCTTTACAGCGCCGGTGAACGGGCAGTTGGTTATCTGATCCACGATCATCTTCATGGTCGGATCCACCCGTCCGGCAATATTGAAGGGCATCGAACGCCCGCCGGAGGCGATTCTCTGCAAAGGCGCCGGCAAAGCGTTCAGCTCTTCTCCCAATAGCTGCCCCAACAAATCAGGCGGCAGGTAAACGTTGAGAGCGCGGAAATGTTCGCCGCCCTGCACTTCGATCTGGCAGACCACGTCGGGGTTATAGGAGACCAGGCTGGTGGCGGGGACCACTGACACCTCGCCAACCTTAGACCGCCCATCACGTAGATAACCCTTGGCCCGTCCGGTGAGGTGAAAGGAAAACTCCAACAAAGGGTTTGTGACTCGCACTTTCGGAGCCTGGTTTTGGGGAGAGAAGAAATCCACCTGCGTCAACAGGATTCCATTGAAGGTATCGATGTGCCGCGCTTTGAGGGAATGCAAATTCTGGCGGATGGCTTCATCGTTGAATGGATTGAACGAAATGGGTTGCGTCATTTTTTGGCCACGTTCGTACCTTCGCCGTCTTCAGCAATCGCAGGGGTTTGGCGGGCAATGTAGGCCGCGTCGGAAGTTGCTAATTAATTCCCGTCCGGCATTTTGGTCGATGCTATTGTTTGAGTGCTCAAACTATTAAACGAAATAATTCCATGGCGCGGCATTGTTGTCAACATCTTTCAAAATGCGTTGCCCCACCCTCCTCCACCGCCAGGCGTCGCCGCGTTCGCGGCTGAACCGCTCCCCGAAGCTGCGCGCGACCCGGCCTCAGCAGCCTGGCGCCTTGGCTAACTATTGATCCAGGTTGGCGGCCCCTTTGCGCCCATAGCTCTGAACGCGAAAAGACCACCAGCCCCGCAGCGGCCTATAGCCGGTTCGAGCTTGGTTGGGGCTTAATGCCTTTTGTGCTATATTTTGAGCATATTAACCAAGTTAAAAGAGAGTGAACACTCCATGTCCATAGTAAGCAGTCCTTTAACGAGAGACCCCGAGGATCTGACCTCTCATTTGGAGGATTATCTGGAGGTCATCGCGGCTTTGCAGCAAGAAGACCACGTGGCCCGGGCCAAGGACATCGCCGACCGGCTGAGCGTGGCCCGGGGCACCGTGACCTCCGCCCTCAAGAGCCTGAGCGAAAAGGGCCTGATAAACTACCAGCCCTACAGCCACATAACCCTCACCAAGGCAGGCGAGGAACTGGCCCAGCGCATCATCCACCGCCATAAGACTCTGACCACCTACCTGAATCAAGTTTTGCGCATCTCCCGGGAAAAGGCGGAGCAGAACGCCTGCCGCGCCGAGCATGTTCTCGACGAGGAGGTCATTGAGCGCATGGTCCAGTTCCTGGAATTCATGCATAAATGCCCCCGCACCAACAAGGTCTGGATCGATTCCTTCGACAAGTTCTGCTGGGGCGGCCAGGACAAGGGCAACTGCAAGGAGTGCATCGGCCAGTGCCTGGCCAACCTGTATGATAAATAGAAGCGCCACTCCTGGCCAACCTCGCCACCCGCGACTGCGGCCAACCCCAGGGGTGCATCCTGGCCCTTCATAAAACGCCTTTCTTTTTGCCCTCAGCCCTGATTTAGAGGCCAAGCTAGCACGCACTTGAGATGCGATGACCTTATCCTGGATCGGGTTAAGTCAGCTTGGCCATTTATCGCCCCTCCTCGCGCCGGCGGCGCGATCGTCTGTCCACTGGTCTCGACCACTCCTAAACAACCAGCCTCAGGCACTTTTCGATTCCACGCTACCGTCCTGCCCATGTATATGCGCGATTCGGGTTCCACCGCTGGCGGGCCTGGCGCCAGCCAAGCGGGCTCCTCTTTATTCTTCAGGATATTCAAAAAATTCATCGCCGCGTTCAAGACCCTGGTGATGCCCGCTGCTAGTTTTCGCGCATACCATCGCTTGGGGTCGGGTTAAGGGCTCAAGCGGGAAGGTGAGTATGCGGGCGGGATCATGGCGTGCATGCCTGGCGCCGTCGGGCAGGCTCCGCAATGCGGCCACGGTTTTGGACCGCGCCCGCGCGGGGACCCGCAGGGGGAAAATATCCCGCCAGTCAGTTGGTGGCCCGAAAGGGAGCGGCAGTGCCGCCCGTTTTGGCCAGGCCTTTTACGCCATCGCAAGGGGACGACTAAATGCCGCTGAAAAAATATGGCCTCATAGTGCTTCTGACGCTGTTACTCGCCATCGCCGGAGGGCGCGACACCATGGCGGGGGAGACCTCGCCGTCCGCGGAGGATAAGGAAGCGGTCAAGCTGGACGCGGTGATGGTCACGGCCGACAAAACCACCAGCAAGGACGTTAACCAGCTTCCCATGAGCATATCGGTCCTGAGCGGAGATGATCTGGATGACTACCAGATCAGCCAGGCCGACCAACTGACGAATTTCCTGCCCAATGTCAATTACCTGAAACCCGGCAACCACTGGACGGAGATCAGCTTCCGGGGCATGGGGGCCATGAGCAACATGGTCTTCACCAGCTACTCCAGCTTGGACGGCGTTTCCATGCCCTATGTGGGCAGTGACGCATTTTTCGACGTGGAGCGGATCGAGGTGGTGCGCGGCGGCGTGGGTTCGCTTTTCGGCCGCAACACCCACGCCGGCCACCTGAACATCATAACCAAGGACCCGGGCGACACCCTGAACGCCCAGGTAAGGGCCCGCTACGGCAGTTTCAACACCTATGAGGTGACCGGCGCGGCAGGCGGCCCGGTGACCGACCAGGTGGGTGTCAGGTTTGCCGCCCGCTTCACCAGCACGGACGGCTGGATAGAAAACGACTATCACCACCGCGATGACACCAATGACGGCAGCCAGGCCTCCGGCAGGGGCAAGATAGTCTTCACCCCCAGCGACACCTGCGACATGACCCTTTCCCTGAATGTGGACCGCTTCGACTCGGGCAACGACAGTTTCACCAACGTGGACAAGGGCGGGAGCATTCACACCCTAAACAACCTGGTGGGTCATGATGACGGCTCCATGTTCTCCCCTGGCCTGCGGGTGCGGAAGCGTTTCGGCTCCCTGGAGCTGACCTCCCTGACCGCCTATGTGGACACCACCGCCGCTGACATGCTGATGGACCAGGACATGAGCCAGCTGGACGGCATTATCCTGGACTATCAGGAAGACTACCAGACTATATCCCAGGAACTGCGCCTCTCCACCACCGACCAGGACGCGGTTTGGCAATGGATGGCCGGACTGTACCTGATGCGCCAAAAGGGCACCTACGATTTGGACTTCAGCTTCGGCTCCCAGGCCGCGGCTTGGGGAAGTTATCCGGGCATGTTCCAAAAATCCTATTCGGAGCTGACCACCGACAACGCGGCCCTGTTCGGCCAGGTCCAATACCGCCCCTGGCCCAAGGTGGAATTCACCGCCGCCCTGAGGATGGACTGGGAACGGATCGAGGTGGACTGGAAGACCTCATACGGCATGAACGGGATCGGTTACGGCGCGGAAAAGTTCGAGGATGATCAAGACTGGCTGGCCCTCCTGCCCAGGGTAAGCGCCGCCTATGAGTTCATCCCTGGCCAAAGACTCTACGCCACCATCTACCAGGGCTACCGCTCCGGGGCCTACAACGTGCTCAGCACCAGCCGGGACGTGATCAAGCATGACGTGGACCCTGAATACACCACCACCTATGAGGTCGGCTACAAGGCCGCCCTGGCTGGCAACCGGCTCAACCTGCGCGCGGCCTTATTCTACGTGGACTGGCGCGACATGCAGTTGTCGGCGGTAAAGGACGGCCTGGTGACCCTGCAAAACGCCGGCAAGGCCCACAGCTACGGCCTGGAAACCGAAGTGAACTGGCGCCCCCTGCCCGGCCTGAACATCCTGGCCTCGCTGGGGCTGATCTCGGCCGAATTCGATGAATACGAGGGCCACTCCAGCGGCAAGGACCTTGGGGGCAACTTCATACCCAACACCCCCGAATACAAATTCACCCTGGGCGGCGTCTACCGCCACGCCAGCGGGTTGTTCGGCCAGGCCAGCGCCTCCTGGATCGGCAAGAAGTATCTGGAGGAAACCAACGGCTACGAGCAGGACGCCTATCTGCTGGTGGACGCCAAGATCGGTTACGAGGAGCATAATTGGGCGTTTTATCTCTGGGGCGAAAATCTGACCGACGAGCTGTACGTGGTGCGCGCGCTGGACTTTTATGGCCTGGGCTACTACGGCCGCACCGGCCAACCCCTGGCGGTTGGCGTTGAGCTGGAGTTCCGTTTCTGAGATGAAAGCCGCCTGCTCGGCAACGACCTTCCACTGCGAGGTGAAATATTTCCGCCATGGCTAGTTTCTGGACCAGGTTTGCAAACTCAACCGCCAGGCGGCCCGAGGGACAATGGGCGCGCCGCTTCTACCGTGAGCCCAAGTCCCACATGAAGGCCTTTGCCGTGGCATTGCAAAGGCTCGCGCCCCAGCCCGATGATCTCTTTTTGGAGATCGGCTGCGGGGGGGGATATTTCCTGCGCATGATCCAGCCTATGGTGGCCAAGGCGGCGGCCATCGACCACAGCCCGGAGATGGTGGAGCTGGCCCGCCAGTCCAATCAGGAGGCCGTGGCGGCGGGCCGGGCGGAGATCCTCCAGGGCGACGCCGAGCGACTGCCCTGGCCGGACAACAGCTTCACCTGCACGGCCAACACCGCCATGTGGTTCTTCTTGCCGCGTCCGGGCAACGTGCTGGCCGAGCTGTACCGGGTGCTCAAGCCCGGCGGGCGCCTGGTCATCGCCACCATCCGCCGCTCCTGGCTCAACCGAATCGTCTGGGCCCCTTACGGCCTGCGCCTCTACACAAACCAACAGATGGAGGAGATGTTGAGCCAATGCGGCTTCCGTGAAATTCGCGTGTCCGCACCCGGCTTCATGGGCCAGATCGCCATGGCGCGCAAACCATCCGGCCAGGCCTGAGCCGGGCCGCGACCCCAGATGCACCCGCATCGGAAATATATTTTGCTCGCGGGGCTCTATATATCCCAAACCCTGCCCGGGCATTTTTTCGGCAACGTGTTTCCCGTAATCATGCGCAGCGAGGGGGCCAGCCTGGCCAGCATCGGCTTTCTGCAGATAATCGCCCTGCCCTGGCTGATCAAGTTTCTGTGGGCTCCCCTGGTTGACCGCGTCACCGCTCCGCAGGGGCGTTACGCCCGGACCATCGTGACCCTGCAAATCCTGTTCTGCCTGTGCAGCGCCAGCCTGGCCCTTTTCAACCTGAGCCGGCATTTCCCCCTGGTGGTGGGCCTGATGGCCCTTTCCTACACCTTTGCCGCCACCCAGGACATCGCCACCGACGCCTTGGCTGTCCGGCTTTTATCCCATGAAGAAAGAGGGCCCGGCAACGCCGCCCAGACCGGCGGCAACATGCTGGGGGCCCTGATGGGCTCCGGGGTGGCCTTGATGCTTTATCAATACCTGGGTTGGGCCGGGGTGATGCTTGCCATGGCCGGCTTTCTGTTGCTGCCGCTGGCGCCTCTGGCCTGGCTGGAGCGATCGATCCCGGCGCGGCAGGATGAACCCGGCGACGCCTTCTCTCACCGGGGCTTGCCGGGATTTTTCCGGCAGAGCGGCGCGGTGCGCTGGTCTCTGCTCATGCTGGCCTCCTATGGGGGAAGCATGGCCGCCATCATGATGACCAAGCCCCTGTTGGTGGATTTGGGCTTTTCGCCTGCGCGCATCGGACTGCTCACCGGCATCCACGGCGTGAGCGTGGGCTTGCTGGGAGCCTTGGCCGCCGGCTGGCTGATTCCCAGGCTGGGCCGCCGGGTCATCCTGCGCGGCGGATGCCTGCTCAACACCCTGGCCGCTTTGGGCATGCTGCCCCTGGCCCTGGGCGTCACCGAAACCTTTTATCTGCTATCGGCCATCGCCCTGGCCAGCCTGGGCTTTGCCGTCACCATGACCGCCATCAACACCATTGCCATGGACTTCACCCGCGCCGGCCATGAGGGCGCTGATTACAGCCTGCAGGTGGCCATATCCATGGCGGGCGGCGGCGTATTCATGGGCCTCAGCGGTTGGCTGGCCCAGGAAATAGGCTACCGCAACATCTTTTTATTGTGCGCCCTGCTTTGCCTGGTTGCGGCCGCCCTGGTCCCGCTGCTCTATCGCCGGCCGCTGGAGGCGATCCTGGGAGAGGTGCCAATTCCATGAGGACCAAAGGAGATCAAGCCGCGCCGCAATTATCCCTGGGCTGGATATTTCGGCAAAACCGGGGCGCCTTGGCCATGGCTTTGCTGTGGGCGGTGGGAGCGGAAGCCGCGGGGTTGCTGGCCCTGGCCGCCGTGTGCCTGGCGGTGGTGTGGGCCATTGACGGCTCCCTGTTGGCCCAAGGCATGAGCAGGCCCCTGTGGCTGGCCGCCTGGCTCCTGGCGGCGATTCTGGCCAAGGGGCTGGGAGCCTATCTGTCCACCGCCTCGGCCCACAAGGTGGCTTTCGAGTTCCTCAGACAAACCCGCAGTCGCCTGGTCGAACGCCTGGCTGATATGCCTCTGGGATTTTTTAACCAACGCAACACCGGCCAGATCAAAAAGATTCTGTGGGAGGACGTGGAGCGCCTGGAGGCCTTTATCGCCCACAACATTCCCGACGTTCTGGCCTCGGCGGTCAATCTGATCCTGGCCGCCGGGCTGCTTCTGGCCTTGGATTGGCGGGTGGGCCTGGCCGCCGTGGGGGTGGCCCTGGGCTGCGGTGCCGTCTACGGCCTGGCGACGGGCAGGCACCGCAATTTATACGAGCAGTGGTGCGAGGCCAATGAAAATCTCAACGCGGCCATGATCGAATACATTCAAGGCATGCCCGCTATCAAGGCCTTTAACCGGCCCTCCCGGTTCTTCGCCGCCCTGGGCAAGGCCATTGATGACTGCGCCCGGCTGGAAAAGGAACTGGTGGCCAAATGGTATTGGCCCATGGCGGTGTTCACGGTGGGCTCCCGGGCGGGCCTGGCGGCGATCCTGCCCTTGGGAGGCTGGCTGCACTTGCAGGGGGAACTGACCACCGGAGCCTTGGTCATGCTCCTGCTCTTGGGGTTCCATTTCGGCTCGGGGTTTTTGTCCTTGCTTTCCTTTGGGGCCAGCCTGGAACAAAACAGCGCCGGCATCACCCGCATCAATAGCCTGCTGGCCGGCCCGGTCATGCCTTGGCCTGCCGAGGGTGAGGGGAGCGAGCCGGGAACGGGCCTCTCGGGCCGGGACCTGGCTTTCTCCTATCCCCAGGGCCCCGAGGCCCTTCGCGGCGTTGATTTTTCCGCGCCGCCTGGCCGCGTCCTGGCCCTGGTGGGGCCCTCCGGCTCGGGCAAGACCACCTTGGCCCGCCTCATGGCGCGCTTCTGGGACCCGGACCAGGGACGGGTGCTTTTCGGCGAGGCGGATGCCAGGCAAATCTGCTGGCCACGGCTCATGAAGCAGGTGGCGTTCGTGTTTCAGGATGCCCATCTCTTCAGCGGCACGATCGGTGAGAACATCGCCTTGGGCCGGCCCGAAGCCAGCCGCGAGGCGATAGAGGCCTGCGCCCGCCAGGCGCAATGCCATGAGTTCATAGCCGGCCTGCCCCAGGGCTATGACACCAGGATCGGCGACCGGGGCGTGCAGCTCTCCGGAGGCGAGCGCCAGCGTTTATGCATTGCCCGGGCTCTGCTCAAGGATGCGCCGGTGGTGATTTTTGACGAGGCCACCTCGTTTCTGGACCCGCTCTGCGAAGCCCAGGTGCAAGACGCCATCTCGCGCCTCTGCCAAGGCAAGACCGTGGTGGTGATAGCCCATCGCATGGAAACCGTGGTCGCGGTTGATGAGATCATCCTCATGGACCAGGGCCTGGCCGTGGCCCGCGGCGGCCATGAAGAATTGCTGGCTCACAGCCGTCTGTATGCCGAGCTTTGGGCCGCCCAACAAGGCGCCGCTGTTTGGAAGATCGGCCAAGGGGTTGGCCCGGCGGATCGCGGGGGGAGGATTTTGCAGAAAAGAGAAAGGGGATATGTTTAGCGCCCTGTATTATCTGTGGCGATTGGCGCCGCAATGCCGCCGGCCTTTTATGCTGGCCTCCCTGTTCAAGCTGTTGGAGGCCCTGGCCGCCACGGCCGCGCTGGGCGTTTTGCTTCTGGCCATGGACGATCTGGCGCGCGCCGGTTTCACCGGCGGGGCCCTGGCGGCCTACTCAGGGCTTTTGGCAGCCTGCCTGCTGGCGCAGTTGCTATTGTTCTATTTGTTCTGCCGCCTGTCCTACCCGGCCGGGGTCGATCTGGCCCAGGTCCTGCGCCTCAAGCTGGGTGAGCATCTGCCCAAACTCTCCCTGGGCTTTTTCAACTCCACCTCCGTGGGCCGCCTCAACTCCGTGGTCTCCGACGAGTTGATGATGACTGAGCACCTGCCCACCCTGGTGCTGCCCCAGCTCATAACCGCGGCGGCTGTTCCGATCTTTACGCTGGGCTTGCTCTGCTGGCTGGACTGGCGGCTGTTCCTGTGCGCTCTGGCGCTGCTGCCTTTATCCCTGCTGATATTCCGCCGGGGTCAAAGCTCGCTGACCGCCCAACTGGACCGGCGGTCCGCTTTGGCGCGCCAACTGAACCAGGAGATGGTGGAGTACATTCAAGGCATGGAAGCCTTGCAGGCCTACAACGGAACCGGCTCCTTTCTGGATAAGCTGGGCAAGCTGTTTATAGTCATGAGGGACCGCAACATCAAGCTGGCCCGCAGCGGACCCGCCTATCTCAACGGCGGCAACACGGTTCTAGCCTTGGCCCCGGCGGCGATCTTGATCCTGGGCTGCCAACTGCTGTCCGAGGGGCTGATCCCGGCCCCGGCCTTGGTGTCCTGCCTGGTGATCGGCCTTTACGCATATGAGCCCCTAAAGGGCTTGGGCCTGGCGGTGGAAATATACAAACTGTGCGAGCCGGGCCTGACCGAGCTGAAAAAGGTGCTGGACACGCCTAGGTTGCCGACGCCGCCCCGGCCCCGCTCGCCCCGATCCTATGACATCATCCTCCAGGACGTATGCTTCGCCTACGAGTCCCGCCGGGTGCTGAACCATGTCTCCTTCACGGCCCGGGCGGGCGAGATCACCGCCTTGGTGGGGCCCTCCGGCGCGGGCAAGAGCACCCTGGTCAATCTGATGGCCCGCATGTGGGACGTGCAGGCAGGAGCGGTCCTCATCGGCGGGGTGGACCTTCGCCACATGGAGCCGGCCGAGCTGAATCAGGCCGTAAGCATGGTGTTCCAGGACGTGCGCCTGTTCAACGATACGGTATTCAACAACATCGCCCTGGGCAGGGAGGGAGCCAGCCCGCAGGAGGTGCGGAACGCCGCCCAAGAGGCCTGGGCCCACGAGTTCATCATGGCCCTGCCCCGCCGGTATGAAACCGTCATCGGCGAGGGGGGCGGCCGCCTGTCCCGCGGCCAGAGGCAGCGCATCGCCATCGCCAGGGCCTTGCTCAAGGGCTCGCCCATAGTGCTCCTGGACGAAGCCACCGCCTCGCTGGACCCTGAAAGCCAGCGCATGATTCAACAAGCCCTGGCCTCCTTGCTGCGCGGACGCACGGCGGTGGTCATCGCCCACCGCCTGGAGACCATCACCGAGGCTGACAGCATCGTGGTCATGGGCCAGGACGGCGAGGTGTCGGCGGTGGGCAATCACGAGTCTCTGTTGCAGGGCTGCACGCTGTATCAGGAGCTTTGGCGGGCCAGGTTGCGGGCCGGCGGCTGGAGGCTGGGCCTGGGGCGCGCGGGCGGGAGCGACGCGCAGGCCTGAGCCGCATGGTCCCGATCAAAGGCGACGGGCGCGGCGGAACTGGCCGGGAGTGACTCCGAAATGCCTTTTGAAGCAGCGGTTGAGGTGGCTCTGATCGCTGAAGCCCGAGCACAAGGCCACCTCGGCGATGGAGCATCCGCCGCCGCTCAACAGCTCCCGCGCCTTGTCCAGGCGGCGCTGGCGCAGCCATTCGAACACGGTAAGCCCGTAAAGCTGTTTGAAGCACCGGTTGAGCTTGCTGTGGCTCATGCCCGCTTCGCGGGACATGTCCAGCAAGGAAGGCGGGGCCTGCAAGTTCTCGCTCAATATTTCACGGACCCGCCGAACCCCCGCCCGGTCCACGCGGTCCATCTCCGTTGCGGGGTCGGCGGCCGATGGCGACTGGATGAATTGCTCTATTTGCAGGCTCAAAAGCTCCAAGGCCTTGGCCTCGGCGAACAGGGTCGCGCAAGGAGCCCCAGGGCGGATGGACAATATGTCGCGCAACACCCCGCCCAAGCGGGCGGTTATTTTGGAGGGCAGAATAAAACTGCTGGACGTTGCCCTGCCCTGCGCCAAGTTCCGCAGCCGGGCGGGAAGAGCTGGCGTGACCTCTCCGGCCAGCTCGCCGAAAAGCTCGGTGGATACGTCAACCGCCACCGCCAATACTTGGCGATTGGCCCGGTAGTGGCCTTGGGCAATGGTGTAGGGCAAAAACATGACCCCTCCGCAGCCGGCGGAGTTGTTGGCATTGAAAAAGCGGTTGGCACTGTTTTCAATGACGGTGTGGATGGCACCCTGAAGAATATAGCCGAAATGAATGGGCGCCGCCTCGCGGGCATACTGAAAGGTCATGTCTTTTGGGGGGCGGTAATTTTGGATGATAAGTTCCAAACCATCCCGCACCGCAAAGCGCGCCAGGGGAAGAGCCACTCCCCGAGTCCGCGCGCACCACAAGGGGCCGCGCGGCTGCAACGCCGGGGTTGCTTTCGGCGGATAGTCGGCACCCATGTCCGGCAACGTATGATCTGTCTTATGCTGCATATTTCGTTTGATCAGCCATATGCGATGCTCGGAATCTTTTTAAGCGCCTGCTGCGGCGGCATGGCGGCGATAAGCCACCTTTGACCGCCGCCCCACCGCAGCACCGAGTCCCCATGTCCAGGCGACCGTATGGGACCTGACTTTGTCCGCGCGCCAGCCCTTTTCCTCGGCCAGACCGGCGGCGGATTCGGGCCTGGCACGCCGTTGGAAAACCGCCGGATCAATGCCGGCCAGGCTTATTTGGTTGGCGGTCACCACCGCCCGCCAGAGGCTCGACCGGCCCGGGTCATGGCCCTGGGAAGGGTCATGGCCCGGACCGGCCTTTATGGATAGGGGTTTTAGTTTCGAAGGGAGTTCAATGCACATATTGTTTTATATTTCTAATTTATTTCGGTGTCAATCATTTTGATGACCGGCATAATTATTACTATATATCTTTTTATTACAGCCTGTTATATATATTGACCTTAAATTGCCATTGCCGTGCCCGGCTTTGCCGGCGCAAAGAGCCTACCCGGCAACCTTGAGGCTGAAGGCCTGTGACGTGAACCTTGGGGCATCGCTCCAGGTCTGGGCAAGGATTAATAAAACCTAACCACTGCGTGCCTCTTGGTGTTTATAGCATTAATATTAGCTGTTTAAACTGTATAATGGCCAGCCGGCAGAGGGTGTCGCGTTTTCTGACTTGACACATCTATTAATTTCATATATCTAACTTTATCGAGATTGTCCCACGGCTTAAAAAGCAAGACACTTGGCGCCGACCGGCCCAGGCTCTGCTCTGGGGATAGTGGCGCCAGGAGATGGTCGCCTGTAGGGACGGACCACTAGCAGCGCCGCTAGGGCCGCCAGCGATGCGCGGTGCTTGATTCTGTCCTGAATATGCCTGGTCTTGCTTGGCGGGGACAGCGGCGGAGGCGGCATGGCAAGGAGGCCGACCGGCCTAAAAGTCGGTCCTGGTCCACCATAAAAGAAGGAGGCCGAGCTATCCCAAAAACCCGTATTGTTTCGGGTTTTTTTAGGACCAGCTAGTTTGATCGAACAAATATTGTTAGTAAGTTAGTAATGTTTTTGCGCGCCTGCTTACCGCCCCGACCCATGGCAAATATCCGGGCAGGGCGTAGCGCCCGGGGGGAGACAAGGGCGCTCGCGGGATCGGATTCAACAAACCCAGCGGATTTTCCGCCGGCCGGCAGGGCCCGGCCCAAACAAGGGGATGGCAACCGGTGAAAGTAATAACCATTGCGGGTACGCCCAGCAGCGGCAAGACCAGCGTGCTGTTGCACACCCTGAACCTCTTCAAGGCCGAGGGAATCAAGACCGCGGCCGTGAAATTCGACGCGCTGGCCACGCAGGACCACGATCTCTACCAGCGCAGACTGGGCATACCGGCCATCCGGGGCCTGAGCGATTACGTCTGCCCGGACCATTACTACGTCTCCAACCTGGAGGAGGTGCTGGCCTGGGGCCACGAGCAGGGCGCCGCCTTGCTGGTCATCGAGACCGCGGGCCTGTGCTTTCGCTGCGCGCCTCATATCAACGGAGTCCCGGCCGTGACCGTGATCGACAACCTAAGCGGCCTGGGCGCGCCCGAAAAGATGGGGCCGGCGCTCAAGCTGGCCGACGTGGTGGCCATAACCAAGGGCGATCTGGTCTCCCAGGCTGAAAAAGAGGTCTTTCTCCACAGGGTGCGGCAAGTGAACCAGACGGCCAGGGCCTTCCACTGCAACGGGCTCACCGGCAACGGCGTCCTGGCTTTAAAACGCATGATCGATCAATGGCCCGAGGTCCCGAGCCTCACCGGCCTTAAGCTCCGTTATTCCATGCCGGCCTCGGTTTGCTCCTACTGTACTGGTGAAATACGGGTGGGCCGGAATTTCCAAACCGGAAACGTGGTGAAGATTCATGTTGCAAATCAAAACTGAGGACCTGGCGCCCGAGGTCCCGCGCATGGCCTCGATAACCCTCCTGGCGGGCCGTGACAAATCCGGCCGCGGCGAGCCCTTGCCCCAACTGTCGGTGGAGGCGGGCCAGTCCCTGGCGGTGGTGGGCCCCACCGGCTCCGGCAAAAGCGAGCTTTTGTCAGACATCGAACAGTGGGCCGACCGCGACACCGTCACCGGAAGGCGTCTGGTGGTCTCGGACGGCCCCACCGGCCGGCCCCATGACGGCGGCGGCATCGTGGCCAGGCTCTCCCAGAAGACCAGCTTCGTCATGGATTCCAGCGTGGAGCACTTTCTGCACATCCACGCCGAGTGCCGCAACCGGGGCCAGGAGACCATCGTGGAGCAGACCCTGGACGCGGCCAATCAGCTTTGCGGCGAGCCCATACGGCTCGGCACCTCCCTGCAGGTATTGAGCGGGGGCCAGTCCCGGGCCCTGATGATCGCCGACATCGCCTTTATCTCCGACGCGCCGGTGGTGCTCATCGACGAGATCGAAAACGCGGGCATCGACAAGCTCAAGGCCTTGAGCATCCTGTCGGCCAGCGACAAGCCCATCCTGGTGGCCACCCACGATCCCATCCTCATGCTGATGGCCCCCCGCCGCCTGGTGATGAGGGAGGGGGGCATGCAGCGCGTCATCGAGACCAGTCCCGAGGAAAGAGAACGCCTGGCGGAGCTGCGCCGGATGGATGCCCACCTGTGCAGGGCCCGCGATCTCATCCGGGCCGGCGACACCCTGCAAGAAAGGGAACCTGCCTTATGAAAGACGCCTTCCTGATATTTCCACCCAACGTGATGCGGCGGGCCGAAAGCGAGATCGCGGCGCGGTTTCCGGAAATCGAGCTGAAGCCCCATCACACCCATAGCGAGATGGATGAGTATTTCTCGCAATACTTCGGAGACCCGGAGCAAACCGCTGACCTGACCCTGACCGCCTATCCCCAGGCCCTGTGGGCCCTGGAATCCGCTTCGAGCCTGTTTGCCGAGATGCCTCCCGAACTGCCGCCGCTGCGGCCCGAACTGGCCGCGCTGGGCTTGGATCAGGGTCCGGCCCAGATGAAGGTGATCGGGGTGGTGCCGGTGGTGATCATCCACAACGCCGGGCTTTCCGATCCCCCCGGTTCCTGGGAGGAGCTGAGCAAGGAGCGCTGGTGGGGCAAGGTGGTCGCCCCTCCCCACGACACCCCCTTGCCCGCCCTTTTCAGACATTACATGGAAAAGCATTTCGGCCAGGCCGGTTCGGCGGCCGCCGACGCCCTGGTGCCGGAGCTTTATCCCCTGGACATAAACAAGGCGGTGGACGAGGGCCGCCATCAGGCCGGTCTGGTCATCCCCGCCTTTGGCCGCACCTTCCGCCAGGGGCAGGGGAGCATGGTCTGGCCCCGGGAAGGGGCCGTGGCGGTGCCCATCATGGCCTTCCTGCGCAAGGACGCCTCCCCGGAGGCCCGCGGGTTGCTGGAACACCTGTTGTCCGTGGATTTTCAGAACTTCCTGTCCGTGGATGGGCTCATATGCCCGGTAACGCCGGAGGCCCAGGCGTTTCCCGAGCTGCTTGAAAACCAATTCCGCTTTCTGTGGGCGGGGTGGCAGGCCGCCGCCGCCGTGGGCGGCGGTCTGGCCAGCAAAAACCTTCGAGCTGCCAAACAAGTGCTGGTAGGAGGCTAAGATGACGCACCTGAGAAAATGGCTGGCTTTAACGGTGGCAATGACTTTGGCCGCGGTCTTGGCGGCGGGCCCCGCCTGGGCGGAAACGGCAGCGGGCCAAAAGGGCGAAAGCGTAAAGACCGCCGCCGTTCTGGACAAGACCGTGGTCACCGCCCGGGGGGTGGAAAGCACGGTGAGCCAGACTCCGGGCGGCGTGGGCGTATTGGAGGCCGAAGAGATAGCCATCGACCAGCCCATCAGCCTGTCGGACGAACTCGGCCGCATACCGGGTGTGCGCGCTACCTCGGATTCGGCCTGGGGCTCGGAGGTCAACATCCGGGGCCTGGGACGCGGGTCCCTGGTTTACAACATCGACGGCGCCAGGGTAAACACCGCCACCCAGATCAACGCCCAGTTCGGCACCCTGGACCCCAACGAGATCGAGCGGGTGGAGGTGCTTAAAGGACCCATCAGCGCCCTGTACGGTTCGGGCTCCATCGGCGGCGTGGTCAACGTCATCACCCGCAAGGGCGAATACACCCCCCAGCCGGTGGCGCGCTCCTATCTCTCCGGCTCCTACGCCTCGAACCCCGAGGGATTCAACACCTACGCCAACGCCTCCTACAACAGCCCCGATTGCTGGGTGTACGGCAGCGCCTCCTATCGCGACCACGACAGTTATGAGGCCGGCGACGGCGAGGAGATCGCCAACAGCCAGTTCCGCGACTATCAGGGCAAGCTTCGCCTGGGCGTGAAATGGCTGGGTGGCGAGAGCGACTTTCAGGTGCAGTACCACGAGGGCAAAGATATCGGCATCCCCGGCACCGGCGTGGCTCCGCTGCCCACGGCGGCCGACGTCACCTACCCCAGGACCAGCCGGTCCCTGGTCTCCTTTGATCACAAGTTCGAAAACATAAACCAATATTTCAAGGAATCGGCCATCAAGGTCTATTACCAGTCCCTGGACCGCCGGGTGCGGGTGGATAATTTCCCGGCGGCCAGCAAGGTCAAAATGCTCACGCCCAACGCTGATCACGAGACCTGGGGGGCCAAGTGGCAGAACGTGTTGGCCTTCGGCGAGCACCAGGTGGTGGCCGGCTTGGACTTTTGGAACTGGCACATCGAATCCGCCCGTACCAGATACCTGGCCACCGGCGCCACCATCGGCGACAAGCCCCTGCCCGACGCCGATTACTTTTCCGGTGGAGGGTTCGCGGAGGGCAATTTGGTCCTGGCCAAAAACTGGACCCTCAACCTCGGGGGACGCCTGGACTACATCTCGGTGAGCAACGACGACAACTATCTTTACACCAAGCCGCCCAGCCCCGCGGCGGCCAATCCGCTGATCACCCCCAGCCAGACCAAGGACGACGTTTCCTGGAACCTGCACGCCGGCCTGACCTGGAACTTCGCCTCGCACTGGTCCATGTCCCTGCTGGCGGCCAGCGCCTATCGGGCGGCCTCCATGGAGGAGCGCTTCTCCTACATCGATCTGGCCAGCGGCGCGGTGAAGCAGGGCAATCCGGACCTGGAGCCCGAACGCAGCCTGTTCCTGGAATACGGGCTGCACTACGACAAGAAGAACCTGGGCCTGTCGGCCTCGGCCTATGCCAACTTCCTGCGCGACATGATCAGCGAACAGATCGTGTCCGCCAGTCTGGTCCAATATCAAAACGTCGCCGAGGCCGTGATCTACGGCGGCGAGCTGGAGGCCCACTACATCTTCCTGCCCGGCGCGCGCCTCTACGCCACCCTGGCCTATTGCCGGGGCGAGGACACCGACACCGATCAATACCTGCCCTTCATTCCGCCCCTCAACGGCCTGGCCGGCCTGCGCTACGACCACTCCTCGGGGCTGTGGGCCAGGGCGGAGGTTTCCTGGGCCGCCGAGCAGGACCAGACGCCCGCCAGCGTGGAGACCACCGACGGCTGGCAGACCGTGGGGCTGCGCCTGGGCTACCGCTTCGACCTGGCCAAGACCCGCCAGGAGGTGGTGCTGGGGGTGGAGAACGTGTTCGACGAGGATTACCGGGACTACCTCTCCACCAGCCGCGGCATCGAGCTCAAAGACCCGGGGCTGAACTTCATGGCCGTATACCGGCTGTGGTTCTGAGAAGAGGCTCATGCGCAGACTCATCCCTTGGCTCATGGTGGGCGCGGTGCTGGCCGTGGGGCTGGCGGGCGGTTATTTCGCCCTGCGGGGAGCAGACGAGCGGCAGCTGGTCTTCGGCTCCGATCCCGCCCTGCCCACCTTGAGCTTCCACACCACCGGTTTGGCCACCACGCCCCAGATACCCTTTTGGGCCGGGGTGGCCTCCGGTGAGATCACCTCCCTGTGCAACATCGAGGTGAGTCTGTGGAAGGACCTCGATTCCCTGCGGGCCCTGCTCATGGCGGGCCAGGGCGATCTTTGGCTGGGCCACAGCGAGGGTTTCGCCCAGGCCGCCCTGCAGGGAGCGCCGGTGACCCTTCTCATGGTGAGCGGTTGGCGCAAGTTCTTTTTCCTGAGCCGAAACCCGGCCGACGAGGGCCTGGTTTCCCTGGCCGGGGTGGAGATGCCTTTCACGCCCCCCGGCTCGCCGGCGGTGCCGGTGATGCGCAAGCTGGAGACCATGGGTCTGCCCGCCATGCGCTACCTGCCTTTCGAACCCCGCCGGCTGGCCCTGGCCCTTTCCGGCGGGGTAGTCGACCGGGCCCTGGCCCCGGAGCCCATGGTCAGCCGCCTGCTGAGCAAGAATCCGGACCTGCGCATCGTGGCCAGCGTGGAGGATGAATACGGCCGCCTGACCGGGCTGCCGGCCCGCATGCCCATCGCGGGCCTGGCGGTGAACCGCGAGACCTTGCAGCGGCATCCGCGCCTGATCGCGCGGCTGGTGGAGATCATGCGCCGCACGGCGCGCCAGGCGGCCCAGGCGCCGGACAAGGGACTCAGCTTCCTGCCCGCCCAGTTCGAGAAGTTCATATCCAAGCAGGAGGTCCGGCGCTCCCTGGAGCGCGACGTGGTGCTGGCCGTGCCCGGCCGGGAGGCCGAGGGCGAGCTCAAGCAATACCTGGCCCTGCTCCTGCCCGGCGGCGAGAAGGACTTCGCCGCCCTGCCCAAGGATTTTCTATGGCCGTGAAAGCCTACCTGGTCCCCTTCGCCTTTTCCGGCTGTCTGGCGCTGGCGGCCTGGAACGGTCTGTCCTGGCTGGTTGGACCGCGCCTGGTTCCCACGCCCTGGCAGACCCTGGGCGCTTTGGGCCAGATCGCTGGCGAGTGGCCCTCCTGGCGCGACATGGCCATAACCATGTTCAGGGGGGGTTCCGGTCTGGCCCTGGCCACGGCGGCCGCGGTGGTCACCGCCCTGCCCGCCGGCCGTAGCGTCAGGATCATGTCTTTGTTGTCGCCGGTGGTGGCCGCCTTGCAGGCCTGTCCGCCCATTCTATGGATATCCCTCTTGCTGGTGTGGGCCGGCCAGGGCAACGGGGTGCCCCTGGGCGTGGTCTTCGCCTCCATCTTCCCGCCCCTGTTCGCCAACATCGCCCAGGGCGCGGCCTCGCTGGATAAGCGCCTGCTGGACATGGCCAGGGTGCATGGCGTGGGCCGCCTGAAGACCATCCGCCACATCATCTGGCCCGGCGTATACCCCTATTTGCTGGCCGGCCTGTCCTACGCCCTGGGGGCCTGCTGGAAGATCACGGCGGTGGCCGAGTTCCTGGGCTCCTCGGACGGCATGGGCTCGCGGCTGTACTGGTCCTACCGCATGCTGGATCTGCCCCGCCTTTTCGCCTGGGCCCTGATCCTGGTCATCATGGGCATGCTCCTGGAGCTGTTGGTGGTGCGGCCCCTGCGCGGCCTGCAGAAGGGTTAGGTCCCATGCTTGAGTTGGTAAACGTAAGCAAGCTCTGGGACGGAAGGGCCGTCATCAGGGAGCTCACCTTGTCCATTTCCGCCGGCAACATTCTTTGCCTCACCGGCCCTTCGGGGGCCGGCAAGAGTACGGTCCTGGAGATCGCGGCCGGCCTGCTGTCCCCGGACGGCGGCAGGCGGCTCTGCAAGACCGGCCGGCTGGGCTTCACCTTCCAGGCCGACGTGCTGATCCCTTGGCGCACGGTCGGCCAGAACATAGAGTTCGTGCAGGATGCGGCGGAGGACAGGTCCGGGGCCCGGCGACGCCGGGACAAGTGGCTGGCCCGCTTCGGCCTGCAGGACGCCCGGGAACAATACCCTCTACAGATCAGCGGCGGCATGAGACGGCGGCTGAATCTGGCCCGGGCCTTCAGCCTGGAGCCTGATCTGCTGATCCTGGACGAGCCCTTCGCCTTTCTGGATCAGCTCTGGCTGCAGCGCATTGCCTCTTACCTTGGCGAAGCCGTGGCCAACGGCGCCGCCGTGCTCATGGCCAGCCACCAGATGGAGCCCCTGGCGGGACTCGGCATAGAGACCATGCTGATCCCTGGTCCGCGCCAGGAGCCGGCCCCTCAGGAGCCGGTCAGGGGACGGTCGCGCCAGACGGAGCCGGCCCTGGCCAGCCGGAATTGCTTATCAACCCTGAACCAGCTTCACTCCCGCTGAGGAGCCCAATGATGTCATACGGAAAAGTTCTTCTCTTTTTTCCCGCCGCGGGCGTCCTTTTGGCCTGCCTGGCCGGAGCCCCCGCCACGGCGGCCCAGACGGCGGCTGACGCCGAGGGTGTGCGCGCCACGGCCCGCCAACAGGTGGAGGTGCGGCAAGGCACCCAAAAGCTGGTGGACCAGTCCGCGGAAAAGAAACACCTTCTCTCCGACCGGCTGGAGCGCCTGCGCACGGAGCTGAAGGCCGTGCGCCGTCAGCGCGAAAAAACCGATTCCTACGTGCTCGACATGCGGGCACGGGTCGCGGAATTGCAGCGGCGGGTAAAGGAACTGGAGCGGCTGAGCCAGGAGATGGAACCCTTCCTGGACGCCACCAGCCGCGAGCTGCGCGGATTCGTTGACCAGGATCTGCCGTTCCTCTCCGCGGAGAGGCAAAAGCGCCTGGACGCTCTTGACCAGACCCTGAACCGCTACGGGGCTCCGGTCACAACCAAGCTGCGCACTCTGCTGACGGCCCTGGAGATCGAGGCCCGCTACGGCTCCACGGTGGGCAGCCGGGAGGTCGAGGTCGACCTCGCCGGTTCGCAAAAACTGATGCGCGTGTTCCGGCTGGGCCGCCTGGCCCTGTTCGCGCTGAGCCCCGATGAGAGTCAGGCCTGGCGCTTCGACCGCCAGAGCGGCCGGTTCCTGCCCATGGAGCAATACCTGGCCGACCTGGGCCGGGCGGCGGATATCGCCGAGCGCAAGCGGGTGGTGGAGCTGGTGGAGCTGCCGGTGGGCCGGCCCGTCGCCGACGGCGGCTCCGGGGAGCCCAAGCCATGAAACGCCATATGCTGCTATGGACCGCTCTCCTCTGCCTGGTCCTTCCCTTGGCCGGCCAGGCCGCCGATTTCCAGCAAGTGGCCCGGGAGGTGAACGCCGATCTGGCCCAGGCCCGGCAGGAGCGCCAGGCCACCCAGGAGGAGCTGATGGCGGAACTGGCTGCGCTGGAACGCGAGCTGGCCGCCGCCAAGGCCGAGCTGGGGCGCGAACAATCCCGGCTGGTGGCCGGCCAGAATCAGCTTGCCGACCTCAGCCAGGAGCAGACCCGGCTGGAGAGCAACCTGGAGGGCCGTCAGGCCGAGATGGATGAGTTGGCCGGCCTGGTCCGGGCCGGGGCCAGGGACATGCTGGCCCTGGCCGAGCGCTCGCCGGTGACCGGGGAGCATCCCGGCCGGCTGGAGGCGTTGCGCTCCTACCAGGATCAGGAACGCTTTCCGGGCCTGGACGACATAAAGCAACTGGTGCGTATCTACTTCCAGGAAATGACGGCCACCGCCGGCGTCTCGCTCCGGCAGGGCGAGTTCGTGGACCAGGCCGGCGTGAAGACCAGCGGCGAGCTGTTGCGTCTGGGCGGCTTCAACACCATATATCGCAACGGTGACGTGACGGGCTACGCCCAGATCGGGCCGGGCACCGGCCGTCTGCTGGCGGTGGGCGGCGCTCTGCCCTGGCAGGTGGAATCCAGCCTGGAGGCCTACCTGAGCGACGAGAGCCCGGCGGTGTACATGGACATCAGCAACGGCGGCGCCTTGAGCCGGCTCTCCCGGCAGCCCAGCTGGTGGGAACAGATAATGGCCGGCGGCCCCCTGATCTGGCCCATCATGGCGGTGGGGCTGGCGGCCCTGATCCTCATCGTGGAGCGCCTGTTCTACCTTGGCCGGGTGCACGCCAACACCGACCGATTGATGGACGCGGTGAACCGCCAGGTGGCCGACGGCGACATTGAGGGGGCCTGGACGGCCATCAAAAGCCAGGAGGGAAGGCCCACCGCCAACGTGCTCAAGGCGGGGCTCTCCCTCAAGGGCTTCCCGCCCGAGGCGCTCAAGAGCGGGCTGACCGAGGCCATGCTCAAGGAGATGCCGCGTCTGGAACGCTTCCTCTCCACCCTCAAGGTCCTGGCCGCGGTGGCTCCCCTGCTGGGGCTTTTGGGCACGGTCAGCGGCATGATCAACACCTTCCACGTGATCACCGCCCACGGCACCGGCGACCCCCGGCTCATGGCCAGCGGCATCTCCGAGGCGCTGATCACCACCGAGCTGGGCCTGGCGGTGGCCATCCCCATCCTGATGTTCTCTTCCATGCTGGGACGGCGGGCCCAGCACGTGGTGTCGGACATGGAAGAGAAGGCGGTGGCCCTGACCGCGGCCCTGGTCAAGTCGGAGAGGCCGTGATGGACGCTCTCGACTCACTCTGGCGCTTCATCATGAACGGGGGACCGGTGATGTTCCCCTTGATGGCGGTGTCGCTGTGGCTGTGGGTGGTGGTCCTCTGCAAGGTGGTCTGGCTGGCCAGGCTGGCCAGGGAGGACGCCGACCTGCCCCGGGTCATGGCCCTTCTGGCCGACGGCTCCCCCGCCCCCTGGCGCTGGTCGCCGGTGGGTTGGGCCATGGCCCATTACTGCACGGTGCGCACCGGCGATCCCCAGGCGGACGTGCTGCACTGGGAAGTATCGGTCAGGCGCCAGATAGCCGCCATGTGGAGCCAGGTCAGCACCATCCTGATGCTGGCCGGCGTGGCCCCCCTGCTGGGGCTCCTGGGCACGGTCAGCGGCATGATCTCCACCTTCGAGGTCATCTGGCAGTTCGGCACCGGCAACGCCCAGGCCCTGGCCGTGGGCATCTCCGAGGCGCTGATCACCACCGAGACCGGCCTTCTCATCGCGGTGCCCGGCCTGTTCGCGGGCTATATGATCCGCCGGCGCGTCCGCCGGGAGCAACAGAAGCTGCTGGGGCTCAAGGAGGCGGTGGAACGCTGGATACGCAACGGGGAGGCGTCGCCATGCTGCGTTTGAGAGGTTCCTTGTCCTGCGGCTCCGACCCGTCCGAAAACGGCGAGCCGGAAATCAACATGGCGCCGCTGATCGACATGGTGTTCATCCTGCTGATCTTCTTTTTGGTCACCACCAGCTTCGTGCGCGAGGCCGGGGTGCGGGTGGAGCGGCCCACGGCCGCCACGGCCAGTTCCCAGAAGAAGGAGGCCATGATGGTGGGGGTGACGGACAACGGGGACCTTTACATCGACCGCCGCCAGGCGGACCTGCGCTCGGTGCGCGGCCTGGTGGAGCAGTTCCTGGCCACCAATCCGAGCGGCTCGGTGGTGATCGTGGCCGACAAGGAAAGCAAGACCGGCCTGGTGATCCAGGTGGTGGACCAGGCCCGCCTGGCCGGGGCCCGCGACGTGGCCGTGGCGGCCAAGAGGCCGGCCCATTGAGCTCCCCCAACCCCATACAGAGCCGCTTCCGGCCGGCCGACCTGGGCCTGATCGTGATCGGGGCCGCCGTTTTCAACCTGCTGGTTTTCGGTTCCGCGGCCATGCTGCAAAAGAACGTGCCGGTCAACGGGACCATGGCGGCTTATGAGATACAAGCCTTCCTGCCCGACGAGCCGCCGCCGCCGCCGGAGCGGCCCAAGCCGCCCGAAAAGAAAAAGCCGCCCGAGTTGGAGATCAAGCCGTTGAAGATTGCGGCCCAGCCCAAGGAGCGGCCCCGCCTGGAGGCCCCGGCCCTGGACTTCGCGGTGAATCCCAAGCTCGCCACCGGCCTGGCGCTGGGTCCCCGGCCGCTCAGCGGCTACGGCCTGTCCGACGTGGACCAGATACCCATGGTGACCAGCCGGGTGCCGCCCATGTATCCCTACCACGCCAAGCGGCGGGGCCTGGAGGGCTCGGTGAACGTCCGTTTTCTGGTGGATAAACAGGGGCGGGTCTCCCACA
Source organism: Desulfocarbo indianensis (assembly GCA_001184205.1). Classification (GTDB taxonomy): domain Bacteria; phylum Desulfobacterota; class Desulfarculia; order Desulfarculales; family Desulfarculaceae; genus Desulfocarbo; species Desulfocarbo indianensis. The sequence goes on along the minus strand of LBMP01000006.1, from coordinate 104,996 downwards.
TCTCCATAATAAAAGCCGATCCCGCCAACGTGTTCGAGGAGGCGGTGCGGCGCAGCCTGGTCCGCTGGCGCTTCAAACCTGGCCAGAAGGAAGGGCGGCCGGTGGACACCTGGGTGGAGACCAGCATCGTGTTCGAGCTGAACCAAAAATGAAAAAGCTGGCAGCCTATATCCTGGCCCTGGCCGCGCTGTTGGCCGGCGCGGAGGCCTGGGCGGGCGGACGCGGCGGGGAGGACTGCGGCCAGCGCCCGCCCATGCCGAACGCCATGTACCAGGCGGTGGAGGAGGCGCAGAATCTAATGGCCAAGGACGCCGCCGCCGCCGCCAAGCTGCTGGAGGGCTTCATCAGGGAGCATCCCGGCCAGGAGCATTTCGGCTTGTCTTTTCTGCGGGGAGTGCTGGCCTACCAGAGAAGGGACCTGGCCGCGGCCGAACGGCACTTCGCCAAATCGGCGGAACTCTGGCCCTGCCAGGCAGCGGCCCTGGCCAACCTGGCCGCGGTGAAGTACGAGCGCGAGCAGCCGCTCCAGGCGGCTGAGCTGATGCTGAAGGCCCATGCCCTGGAACCCCAGCCCCGGCCCGACTACCTGTTCCAGGCGGCGGCCTTTTTCTTGGCCGCGGCCAAGCCCCAAAGGGCCTTGCCCATCTTGGAGGAACTGGCCGCCTCGCCCCAGGCCAGGGACGATTGGCTAAAAGCCCTGGTGCACACCCACCTGGAGCTGAAGCAGTTCGGCAAGGCCCGCGGCGTTCTTAACCGCCTTTTGCGCGCCAGGCCCGCCGACGCCTCCCTGTGGAAGCTGTCCGCGCGCCTGGCCATGGAGCTGGAGGACAACGCCGCCGCCGCCGCCGACCTGGAGGTAGCCCACCGCATCGCCTCCCCGGCCCCGTCGGGTTGGCGCAACCTGGCCGGCCTTTACCGCCTGGCCGGAGCGCCCAAGAAGGCGGCCGAGCTATACCGGCGCTCCTTCGGCGAGCGCCCCAGCCCGCGAGAACTGGATATTTTGGCCGGGGTCTACCTGGAGGGCAACTATCACGACCAGGCGTTGCAGGCCGTGCTTAAAGCCATCGCCAGCGAGCCCAGCGCCAAGCGCTGGCGCTTCGCGGCCCAGCTATACATGGCCCAAAAGGATTACCCTAAGGCGCTGGCGGCTTTTCGCAACGCGGCCGAGCTGGCGCCCAAGGACGCGCGCCTGCGCCTCATGGCCGGCTACTGCGCCCTGCAGATGGACGCCTTTCAGCAGGCCGTAGAGGAACTGACCAGTGCCGTCAAAGCAGCGCAAAAAGACGCACGCACTCTCCGCGAGGCCACGAGGGCCCTCGATTCCATCAAAAGCTATCTCCAGCCAAAGGACGACGCACCCCAGAGCTGAGCACGCTGTTGTCAGGCCGCGCCGAGGCCCACAGGGTCATCGCAACTTGGCCGTCGTCACGCCTGAAATCCCGCGCACCGTCAGGCCGAACCGGCAGTCCGGCCAGCTCGCGACCGCCTCTTTTATAGATAGAGCAATAAAAAAACTTGACGCGTTGGTTAAGGTTATGTACTATTTGGCTCATGGAAACCAAGGACGACCTGATAAAAGAAACCATCCACGTGCTGTTGCGAGTTGCCAAGATGTACGCCCGCATCGAGGAGATGCCGATTCTCCTAAGCGATGACAGGGCGGTTACCACCCGGGAAGCCCATACCATCCAAGCCGTCGGCGAGAATGAGCCCATGACGGTTACGGGGTTGGCGGGATACTTCGGCATAAGCAAAAGCGCGGCGTCGCAGATGGTGTCCAAGCTGGCTAAAAAGGGTTTCTTGCTGAAAAAACAGTCTGTCCAAAGCGCAAAAGAAAACGAGCTTTCCCTCACCGCCGTGGGCTGGCTGGCTTTTCGCGCCCATGAACAGTTTCACGGGAGAGATATGGCGGACCTGGTCGAGCGCCTGAGCGGTTTCTCTCTTTCCCAAATCGCCACCATATCGGTCATGCTGGAAGCGGTTGGCAGCCTCATGGATCGGCGCCTTGCCAACCCGCCAGGCAGTAAATTTTTTTGGGACTTCAGTTAAGTTGCTTAACTTTTTATATTTTGGAGCAAGACCGTGAAAGCGCTAAAGAACGCCCTGATCAATTTTTCCATCAAGCACTATAAAGTCGCCACCTGGATGATGGTTGTCTTCACCGCCGCCATGTGCGCCTTTTTTCCGATGGTTGAAGTGGATACCGACCCCGAGAACATGCTGCCCCGGGATGATCCCAAACGGATTTTCCACAACGAAACCAAGAAAAATTTCGCCCTTAGCGAAACCGTGGTGGTGGGGGTGGTCAATGAGCATGATCCGGATGGCGTGTTCAACCCAGCTACGCTGCAACGTATCTTTGAACTGACCGAGTTCGCCAAGGGCCTGCGCTGGCAAGATGAGAGCCAGCCCCAAGGCTTCTCCGGGGTTATTGAGGTGGACATGTTCGGGCCGTCCCTGGTGGACCACATGAGCCAAGGCGGACCTGGGGAGATCAAGTTTGCATGGCTAATGAACAAGCCACCCGCCACCCGCGAGGAAGCACTGGCGATTCGCGACAAGGCCTACTCCAACCCCATGCTCAAGGGAAGGATGTTTTCCGAAGACGGCAAGGTCATCTGCCTTTATCTGCCCTTGACCGACAAACACCTGAGCTATCGCATAAATTCCGAGTTGAACAAAAAAATAGCCCAGATGAAAGGCGATGAGGAATATCACATCGCAGGCGTCCCGGTGGCCGAGGTGGCCATCGGCGTGGAGATGTTCTCCCAGATGTCGGTGGGCTCGCCCCTGGCCATGCTGGTGATCTTCGGATTGATGTTTCTCTTCTTCCGCAAAATGCGGATCATCATCCTGCCCATGATAATAGCCACCTTTTCCGTCATGGCCACCATGGGCCTGATGATAGCCTTGGGCTTTCAAGTGCATATCCTCAGCTCCATGATCCCGATTTTCCTTATGTGCATAGGGACGGTGAGTTCCATCCACATTCTTTCGGAATTTTTTGACACCTACACCCAAGAAAAGGGACGCGAGGAATCCATCAAAGAAGTCATGCACACGCTGTTTACGCCGATCTTTTATACCTCCCTCACCACGGCGGCTGGTTTTGCCTCGCTGACCTTTACCCCCATCCCCCCCGCCCAGGTTTTCGGCGCTTTTCTCAGCGTGGGAGTGATGATTGCCTGGCTATACACCGTTATCTTCGCGCCGGCATATATCATGATGATTCCGGAGCGTAAGCTGGCTAATTTCGGCATGTCGGCGCGTCAGACCGAAACCCAAAGCGTATTGGCGAAGATATTGTGGGCCATGGGAAGGTTGACCAGCAATCATGCCAAGCTGGTGATTTTTTTCATGGCAATGGCAAGCGGCTTGGCGCTATGGGGCACCTTGCAAATCCTGGTCAATGACAATTACGCCAAGCGTTTTGTGGAGAGCCATCCCATACGCAAAGCCGACATCGCCATGAACAGGCATCTGGATGGAACCTACACCGCTTACCTTATATTGCGGGGTTTCAATCCCTTGCATTTGACCGAGAACGAGAAGCAGGAGATGTTGACCAAGTTAAGGGAATTCGCCGATGGCATAAAGAATAAGTTCCCGAGCGTGACCAGATTGGCGCAGGAAATCAGCCAGGAGATCAAAGCGCTGAATGTGAAAAGCCAATCATACAACGGCTTTTTCGACACCCTAATAAAGCGAATAGACCAAAAAAGCGAAAAGGCTTCGGACGATGACTATTACGCTTATGACGAGCTGCGCGCATTCCTGGGCGTGGAAAAGGAAAAGCAGAAAGTATTCAAGCAGCCCAAGGTTTTGAGCTATATCGCGGCGTTGCAGCGCCACATGGAAAGCTATGGACTGATCGGGAAAACCACCTCCCTGGTGGACGCGGTGCGCAAAGTAAATCAGGAGATGATTGACGGAAAACTCCAGAATTACCGCATTCCAGACAAAATGCCAGGGGTCGCCGAATGCCTTCTTCAATTCCAACAAGGGCACCGGCCCAAGGACCTTTGGCACATGGTTACCCCCGACTTCATGAACGCCAACGTGTGGGTTCAGTTGAAAAGCGGCGACAGCAGCGCCATGAAAGCCGCGGTGGAAACCGTTGATGACTACTTCAAAAGCAACCCTCCCCCTGCCATGCTGACGCACAAATGGGCCGGCCTGCATTATATCAATCTCGTATTGCAGGATAAGCTGATACCCACCATGTTGCGCTCGTTCTTGGGAAGCTTCCTGGTGGTTTTTCTAATGATGTCCTTCCTCTTCCGGTCCATAAAGTGGGGAATCTTATGCATGGTTCCCCTCACCATAACCATACTGATTATCTACGGGCTGATCGGATGGTTCGGCAAGGATTATGATTTGCCCATTGCGGTGTTAGGTGTTCTAGCCCTGGGCATGGCGGTGGATTTCGCCATCCACTTTTTACAGCGCGCCCGCGTTAAATATCGCGAACTGGGCACCTGGGACGAGGTGGTTCACAAGATGTTCGGTGAACCGGCCCGGGCAATCAGTAAAAACGTACTGGTGATCGCCATCGGTTTCCTGCCTCTTTTGGTGGGGCCTTTGGTGCCCTACAAGACAATGGGCATCATGTTGTTCGCCATAATGACCCTGTCCGGCATCGTCACCCTATTTGCCTTGCCGGCGATACTCACGGTTACCCAAAAATGGTTTTTCAACAAGATAAAGTAGCCTGCTTTTGGGACAAAATGCGGTTTGATAGCCAGGAGGAATCAAATGAATCTTAGAAGTCTGATCGCAGGAATCAGCCTTGGGATACTTGCAGGACTGTGGGTGATGCCGGGGCAGGCCCAAGAGCCAAGTGTAGACGAGATAATTCACAAGGCCAATCACATGGCCCTATATCAGGGCGCTGACGGCAAGGGCAAGGTCAGCCTGGTGATAACCGACAAGGAAGGAAGAATACGCAACAGAGAATTCAACATGCTCCGTAAAAACCAAGACAACGTGGACCAGGATCAAAAGTATTTCGCCTATTTCAAAGCGCCGGCCGACGTGCGCAAGATGGTTTTCATGGTGCACAAGCATGCCGCCCTTGAAAAGGATGATGACCGCTGGCTTTACCTGCCAAGCCTCGATTTGGTGAAGCGAATTGCCGCCGGCGACAAGCGCACCAGTTTCGTGGGATCGGATTTTTTATATGAAGACATATCGGGCCGCAGTCCGGTTGATGACCAGCATGAATTGATCAAGACGACGGACAAATTTTATGTGGTGAAAAATATCCCCAAACGGCCTGAATCGGTGGAGTTCGAATACTACGTCGCCTACATAGACAAGGCCACTTTCATACCGTTTAAAATGGAGTTTTTTAAGAAAGACAACCGGCTATATCGTCTCATCGAAGTTCTGAAAACTGAAAACATATCGGCAAAGAAAAACGGCAAGGATGTAGTCTACCCCACGGTCACATCTTCTGTCGCGCGCGACTTGGAAAATGGCAGCAGCACGGCAATGATCTATTCCAATATCAAATATAACGTTGGTCTCAGCGATGATCTATTTACGGAACGCTATCTGAGAAGGCCGCCGCGAGATGTGATGCGATGATAATGCTAAGAATCCTTGGCGGCCGTCTAATCCCTATATTATTTATCATTACCCTGCTGGCGGCATCCCAAGCAGTCGCGGCGGAAAAAGAGGAGGCTTCTTTCTTTGACCAATTCAGCCCAATCGAAGTACATGGTTTTTTCGAAATGCGGGCTGGATATCGCACCCAAAACGACCCCCATGAAAAAGACAGATCCGTAATGGAATCGCGTCTCCAAGTGGAGCTTTTTACCTATACGGATTGGGCGGAATTCAAATACAAGGGAGACGCCTGGCTTGACGGCATAAAAGAAGGGGTGGAGTACGATACGCGGGAGGCTTGGGTTTTCACCAGGCCCACATCCTTCATGGATATCAAAATCGGCCGGCAAATCCTTACTTGGGGAACCGGGGACTTGGTTTTCTTGAATGATATGTTTCCCAAGGATTGGCAATCATACTTCATAGGACGCGATAAAGAATATCTCAAGGCGCCGTCCGATGCCGCCAAGGTCAGCTTCTTTACGGAGATTGGCAACCTTGATCTTGTTTACACCCCCAAATTCGACCCGGACCGCTATATAACCGGAGCATATATTTCTTATTGGGATGGGCGGCAAAAGAATATTGTAGGCCAGGATCACCAAGTCGTCGCCAATACCCCTGATGAATGGTTTGGCGACGACGAATTTGCCCTGCGCATATATAAAAATATCAACAACTACGAACTCGCCTTGTATGGCTACCACGGTTTCTGGAAAAGGCCCGGCGGCGAGACGCCAGGGGGAGTGGCCATCTTTCCCAGGCTGAACGTTTATGGGGCCAGCGCCAGAGGCCAGCTCGGCCATGGCATCGGAAATATCGAGGTTGCCTATTATCAATCCGTCGACGATGAAGACGGTTACAACCCGCGAATCCACAACTCCGAAATTAGATACCTGGCGGGTTACGCGCAGGACCTGGCCAAAGATTTCAATGCCAGCCTGCAATACTACATTGAACATATGTTGGACTATGATGCCTATTTGGATGGTCTTTCCGGCGGCCGGGCCAAGGATCGCGCCCGGCATGTCGTCACCCTTATGTTGACCAAGCTTCTGCTGAACCAAAACCTGGAGCTTTCCCTGGCCTCATATTTTTCTCCCAGCGACGGTGACGCCTATCTCAGGCCCATCGCCCATTACAAATACACGGATAAAACCATCCTGGAACTTGGAGCCAATATTTTTTGGGGCGAGGAATCGCATACTTTTTTCGGCCAGTTTGAAAACAATACCAATGTCTATGCAGCCATTCGTTATTGTTTCTAGCCAATAAAAGCACACGCCTTTTCAAACGAGCCTCGCATCGTGTCGCTTCGGCAGGAGGCGGAGGCCGGAGTTCGGCGAACGCAGATTTAAACAAGTACGGAATCAACTCAGCCACCCACTGAGGTGGCAGGAAAGACTCTGAAGCCCAACGGCTGTAATTATGGCGGGGCCGTACTCAGCCCTTTTCCATGCCGTGGTCAGCGCCGGCACTTCTACGCCTCATTGGATCACGATCCCCCGCCCTTCAACTTGCCAGGTCTGTTGCTTGGCGCAGGCGTAGCAAAGCCCCTTGGCCTCTCCCTCGCTCACCACCTTGCTGGCCATGACCTGCTCACCGCAAACCGGACAGATAAGGCTGGCGGCGATGGGGGCGTAATCCGGAAGCTGAGGTGTGGTGAGCTGGCTTATCAGCAGATGCTCAAACGGCAGTTCGATCAAGGCAAAGGCCGCCTTGCGCGCGGTTGCCTTGAAGGCCGCAGCCGCCTCGGGTCCGCCGCCGCGCTTGATAATCACTTTCTCCAGGAGAGGATAAAATTCAGGCACGGCCCGGCTGATTTGGCTCTGAAAGTCCGGCCTCACCCGCACGCGCACCCCGGTATCGCTGCCGCGTACCGTGAAGGTGACGGCGTGCTTGCCAAGGTCTCTATAGACCAAGGCGTTGTTGCCCAGAGTGCAGCCTGACACCGCCTGGACTCCGTCTGCGAAGCAGGCGTTTATCTCCACAATGGCCATCAGCTCCTCCAGCCCGTCGGACAGGGAGGAATCCAGGCAGAGCCGCGAAAGGCCCCACACCGACGCCATGACTCCCAGGGCGCTGCCGGGGCAGAAGTGCCCATGGATCTCCGCGGTTTTCAAAAGGCAGGCGGCCAGATCCTTTTGCTGAATGGCCCGAGTGAACTCGGCGCGCGGATTATTCTTCAGCTCAGCCCTGCGGGCGCTATCAATCAATACGCTTGGCGTTTCCATGGTGGCATCCTCTATTGTGCAAAGGTTATGGATAAATTCCTCCCCAGGACGGCGGGTGTTAGAACCTGTAAGTCAGGGTGGCGCCAAAGGTCTGGGGAGGTCCGTCGATACCGACCGTGGTCTGCTGAAACGGGCTCAGAAAAGTGAGATACTCTTCGTCAAAGGCGTTCTTCATCCACAATCTGAAGTCAAGAGACTTGGCTTCATAGCCGAGTTGCAGATTCACGGTCATGTATGAGCTTTGTTCGGCCTTGTTGGCGGCATCGCCATAAAAAGCCCCGGTGCCCAAGAGATCGGCCCTGGCAAAAATTCCGCACTTGCCCCGGTACTGGGCACCGAAGTTATAGGTGTACTTGGGCGCGTACTGGAGGTAGTTGCCTTCATAGTTTTTGGTGATGAGGGCGTCGCCCGCGTCGTTCCACACGTTGGCGTTGAACTTATCGAACTTGGCTTCGGTGTAGCCGAAACCGCCGAATACATCCAGGCCGGAAAGAGGCTTGGCCTGCAATTGCAGCTCAAAGCCCTGGGAGGCGGCTTCGGCGGCGTTGGTGATGGTGGTGGCCGCAATGGTGGGATGCAGCTCCGAGACCTGCTTGTCATCGATGGAAATATAGAAAACAGACAAGTTGACCATGAGCGTATTATCAAGCCAGGTCGATTTCAGACCCACCTCATAGTTCCAGGTGTATTCAGGGTCAAAGCAGAAAGTTTCGGGCGTGCCGGTCAGCCCCCAATTGTAGCCGCCAACCAAATAGCCCTTGGCCGCGGAAGCATAGGCCATGACCTCCTTGCTTAGATCGTAGGATAAAGAGACCTTGGGCAGCACCTCGTCGAAATCCAGGTCTTTGTTATAGGCGACCTTCTGCACTTCATCGCGCAGAGAGCCTTCCATGCTTTGCTGGTCAAAGCGCACGCCAGCGGTGAAATGCAGTTTGTCGAACATGGTGTAGGTGGCCTGACCGAAAACAGCATACCCGCTGGTGTCCACATCCGTGACCGGGTGCATGTAGGTCCTGCCGGCGGAAAGCATCTCGTAGCGATAATCAAATTTCGAGTCCTCAGTAAATCCATACACTCCCAAAAGCCATTGCAGAGGGCTGTCATAGGTGGAGGAAACCCGCAGCTCCTGACTGTATTGCCGCTCCTCCATTTCGATGGGATTAATGGTCTTGTTCTTAGGGTCGTCCCATATGTCAGAGTCGTTGACCTTGTCCAGGGTTTGATAAAGCGTGCTGGAAATCGACACCACCTTTACCGTGTCATTGCTATAGCTGGCGCGCAGGGTCTGGCTGTTCCAATCCTGTCTCAGATAGGCGTCGGTGTCTCGGCGAACTTTATGGGGATCGGTCGCCCTGGGTCCGGACAACAAGCGCGCCTCGGCTCCGTGATCGTCGGCGTTTATCAAATCGGCGATGAGGGATATGTCCCAATGCTCGGAAGGCGTCCAGCGCAGGGTCGCCCGGCCGGCCGCGTGCTGCTTGTCGGCGACCTTATCATCCCCATTGGCCAGGTTCTCCATGTAGCCGTCGGAGGAATAGAACAACCCGGACAGGCCCAGGAACAGCTTGTCGTCGACGATGGGCCCGCCGACCCCGGCCACGGTGCGCAGGCTGTCATAGTTGCCGTACTCGGCCGATATCTTGCCGGTGAGCTTGTTGCCCGGCTGCTTGGTGATCAGGTTTATCACCCCTGATTCGGCGTTCCGCCCGTACAGGGTTCCCTGGGGGCCTTTGAGTATTTCGGCCCGCTGCAAATCGAACAAATCTATGTTCTGCATGTAATGCAGCGGATAGCTGACCTCGTCCACGTAAAAAGCGGCCGGCGAGTAGGTGCACCCGCGGAAAGGCGATATGCCCCTGATCACCACGATATGCTCGCAAGATCTTTCCATCATGTGGGTGTTGGGGCTAAAGGTGGTTAGATCGAACACGTTATTTATTCTCGCGTCTTCCAATTGAATGTCCGAAAAATAATCCAGGCTTATGGGCACGTTTTGCGGGTCTTCCTCGTTCTTTTGCGCCGTGACGGTGATGTCTTGCAAACTATGGGCGCCCGCCTGAACCATGCCGGCTTGTGCGCAGATTATAAACACCATGAAAAAGGCCAACAGCCAGTTTTTTGTACCCATGGCACTCTCCATATTAGCGGGTGAAAAGCTACATATTCTCGCGTTGCTGAGCCGCCTTATAGGCAGCGAGTCATTATGTTATCCATCCAGTAAACACCACGTAATAACGTCACTAATTATTAATGTTGCGACTGAATATCAGGCGGTTTCGCAATATATAATCTCCGGTTAATAGAGTTAACATACCGAATAAAGTCAGAGTTAGGTATAAATCAAAGTAGCCGATCAGGTCGCAGATCATCCCGGCGGCGGGAATGACCGCGAACTGCACGAGATGGACCAGGCTGCCCAGAACGGCGTAATTGGTCGCTGATTGGCGGCCCACGCTGAGAGTCATGATTAGGCTGAAAAGGAAGGTGGTCACGATGCCGGCCAACAGCTTTTCCGTCCCGATCATCACCGCGATAGCTAAGCCCTGAGACGCGCCTTGGGAGATGAAGGCGGAGAAAAGGCTGAGGCCGGCGGCTCCCAAACAACACAGGGCGCACACCGGCCGCTGGCCCAGTTTGGCCAGGAGGGCCCCTCCCACGGTGGCCCCCAGGATGCACAAGGGCGAGCCGACCCATATGTTGAGGCGGCCCAGGTCGGCGGGATTCATCCCTATATCAACCAGCATGGGCAGCCGCAGTTGCAGGCCGCCCTGCTCCAGCACCATCAGCAACCCGGCGAACAAAAAGAACCAGGCTATGCTGGGCTGCTTGATAAAGGGCCAAACCCTGGGCTTAACGGCTGGTGCAACCTGATGGCGGCCAGCGCAGCCGGCCGCGGCAATGGCGGGCAGTTCCTTGTGCAGGAAGATCGGCACCATCAGGATGACCTGCATCGCCGTAAGCAGCAGCAAGGTAGCGGACCACCCCAGGCGCTGGTGGATTATCAGAAACACGCCCGCGCCCAGCATGTAGCCCAGCACATAGCCTATGGTCTGGGTGGTGTTGCCCCAGGGGCGCTCCTCCGGTTCCAGGATATCGGTGGCATATCCATCCACCGCTATATCAATGGTGGCGAAGGCCAGATTGAGCAGGGCCACCACGGCCAGGACGGCGGCCAAATCATCTTCAGGGGAAAAGAGCGCCAGCAGGGGCATGGCGGCTCCGGAGAGGATCAACAGGGGCACTATCCAGCTCTTGCGGCGCCCCAGCCGGCCTCCCTTGGCGCGGTCCAGCCAAGAGGCATAGGTGAATTTCAGGGCCCAGGGGCAATAGACCAGGGCGGAGAAGCCGATGGCGCCGAGACTGGCGCCTTGCTGGCGCAGGAGAATGGGCAAGAGGGTCCAGGAAAAACACAGAAAGACCCTTTGCGACAAGTACATCACCAGCAGAAGAAACAGCTTGCGCGAGGTGGTGGAGACCAGTCCGCGGGGGGTGGGCGCTAAGGGAAAAGCCTTCATGATGCAACCTTGCACGGCTGGTTGGGGCCACGGCCAAGACCGGTCCTCCATGGCAGCCAAAAGGGACCCAGGGGAATTGCTAAGATTGATAGGCTAAAAACGCGGAGCTGTATTATGCGCAACGCACGGTTGTTTTTGGGAAACGCACTATTTTGCAGGGCGGGTTGGGCTCAGCTTAGGTAACTTGCCTTGTTCCCCCGCCGGGCCAAACCATGTTTGCGCACCACGTTGGGCGGTCGGCCAAACTGGCGGCGAAAGGCGGTGGTGAAGTTCGCCTGGCTGTTATAGCCGATGGAAAAAGCGATCTCCACCAGGCTCAGCTCGGTGTGCTGCAAAAGGGAGCGGGCTTTGGCCAATCTGGCCTTGCGCAGGACATTGAAGACGGTGTCTCCATACAGCTTTTTGAAACCGCGGTTGAGTTTGTTGCGATTCAGCCCCACCATGCGGCTGAGTTGGCTCAAGTCCGGGGGATCGGCCATGCGGTCGACCAGGATGCGGTGCGCCTCGCGCACCTGATCCATGGCGCGGTTGCTCAACTTATCGGCTTCAGCGAGGCTGTCCGGGTCCAGTTGGACCAGCTTGAGGGCCGCCAGCTCGAGGGCCTTGGCTTCCATGAACAGCTCGCGCACCCTGCCTGTATAGGGGCACTGCAAGACCTGCCAAAGGGCCAAGCGGGTTTCTGGTTCGAATTGGGCCTGGTGATAAAAGGCCGGGCGGGCGGCGCTTGCGTAGGGCTTGACCTGGAGCGGGCCGAGCAGCCTATGGCTCAGGCTGAACATATCCATGAAGATGCCGAACGGGAAATAGATGGATATGCCCAAGACGTTTTCGCCCTGGGGCGCTTCCAGAATGCCGCGGGTTTGGGGCAGATAGGACAGCACCCCGTCCCCTGCCCTGCGTTCAAAGGTCATTTCGGCCTGGCCGCCGTTCAGCACGGTGCAGCGGGCTTTTTGCGCGAGGTTGTAGCACAAACTCACCGGAGCCCGGTCCTGGTCAAAAGGCATCCGCATGCCTTGGGCGCGCGTATGCTTGCTCACGACCATCCAATAGCCGGACTTGAAGCGAATCTCCTCGTGGAAGCGCACTTCTCCGGGCTCGCCGGCGGCGTCACCGCAACCGCGCGGCGAGCCATGCGGAGAAACCCCGTTCGGCTGGATGATGTTTATGCATCTGTTCACTTATGCTCCCCCAAGCGGCGGGCTGCTTGCGCCAGCCAGGCGTCTTGCCCGCGTCCCCCAATAAAAAAGACCACCTTTCCCTAAGGGAAAGTGGTCTTCATGACCGGCCTGTTTATGGCCAGGTTATCTTATGGGGACCCGGCCGATAACCTGCGAACGAGAACCCCAAGCGATAGGGCTGGCACACCAAGCGTCGTTCTTATTTTCAACTAGATAACCTCCCCCTTCATTGGGGCGTTTAAAAACTATAGATTGAGCAAAGGGTTATGTCAATGGCCAGGGGGAGGGGCAGTGGTTATAAGTAGGCTCAACCCGATCCGGCCAACCCCTTGATCTTTATTTGGCGCGTTCGACAAGACTTGGACTAGCGGCCGCCGGTGTGACAGGCCGCGTAAAACCCAAAACGGCCGCTCCGCGCGCAAATAATTATAGGCATCAAACTTATGAGCCCTCTATTGATTGATTTTATGGCCTAATTCAAGGCCAAGCCCGCGACGTTCGGCGGTTAACCCAGCACACATATCATATTAGTAGTATTGTAATTACAATCATATACCGCTAAGACCCGGCAGAGCCTTCGCTGGCCGAGCTACCCACGAGCGCTGGTCAAAAATATTTGACTTCAAATTTAATTTGTCATATAGAACTATTTGATGTGCGGCTAACTTCGAGAATGGCTGTGTATAAAGCCTGTCAGGAAGCAATGTTACGGCCCAGGTTGCCCCCAAATGGCCGGCTTTGCCGCTTGAATGAGTTCCTACATGGTCTGATCCTCGCCATCGCCGCATGCAGATTCGCTACATCCGAACCAAAACCTACGAATCGAAGCCAAGAGGCCCCTTACTGGTCTTCATAACTAAATCCATTGGAGTATCAACCATGTCCCCCCTGTTCAAAACACCTATCGTGGCCTTGGTGTTGTCGCTCGCTCTGCCCACGGGCATATGCGCCGCCCTCCAGACCAAAGAGGAAATCGAACCCGCCATAATTCAGCCCACCGTGGTTACCGCCACCCTGGAGGAGCGGGACATCACCCAGGTGCCGTCCAGCGTGCAGGTGATAGACCGTGCGCAAATAGAGGAGATGGGCGCCGACTCCGTGACCCAGGCCCTGCAGGAGGCGGTTGGCTTGATCGTGGGCACCGAGTCCGGCAGGGTGCAGCAACCCTCCATCCGGGGCACCGGCTCCCTGCGCACCCTGGTGCTGATCGACGGCAGACGCCTGGCCCCGGGCTATCGCGGGGTGAGCGACATCAATCAGATCCCCACCACCATGATCGAGCGCATCGAGGTGGTGCGGGGGCCGACCTCGGCCCTGTACGGCAGCGACGCGGTGGGAGGCGTCGTCAACATCATCACCATAAAGCCGCCCAAGGACAAAACCCTGGCCAACGCGGATATCAGGGTGGGCACCAATCTGAAATCCGGGGGGAACCTGGTGCTGCCCCAGTTCTATGCCGGCAGCCACGCCGGCCCCTTCCGCTTTGTCTTGGGCGGCAGCTACCGCAGCCGCGACGGCTGGGATTATGACAACCTGGCCCCGGACGACGGCGACGATCTCAAGCAGCAATACGTGTCGGGCCAGGGGACCATCGATATCAATCCCACGAACAGCATCAGCTTCGGCGGCTATTACAACAACTTCGAACGCGAGGGACAGCGCGACATCCAGAACGCGCTCACCCAGCGCGACGCCCAGGACGACAGCGGCGAGGTGTTCCTGCGCTACGACGGCGCTTTCGCCGACAGATTCAAGGTCATGCTCCAGGCCTATCACGGGGAATATAAAACCGACATCGACCTGGACCCCGAAACCACCGATCCCTATTTCCAGACCGATGAAAAATACAAGATCACCCAATACGAGGGGCGCTTCAGCGCCAAGCTGGGCGACTTCGCCACCGCCACCCTGGGAGCCGAGTACCGCGACGACGTAAGGGGCTCGGACAATCTCACGCCCGAGTTCGACACCAGCAACAAAGCCGGCTTCGGCCAGTTGGATATGCTGTTCTTCGAGCGCCTGAACCTGGTGGCCGGCCTGCGCGTGGATGATCACAGCGAGTTCGGCTCCGAATGGAGCCCGCGCCTGGCGGCCAGCTTCGCCATCAACCAGTATCTGCGCCTGAAAGGCGCCTATGGACACGGCTTCCGGGCTCCATTGCCTTATGAGCTTTACGTGACTTCCTACAAAAGGCGGGGCAAGGACGTCTACCTGGCCAACAGCCAGTTGAAGCCGGAGACTTCCGAGTCCTACGAGATCGGCTTGCAGTCGAACCTGGACGTGGCCAAGGGCCTTGATCTGGAACTGACCTATTTTTACATCACCATCGATGAAATGATCGAGGCGGTGCTGCAAAAATCCACCCAAAAGGGCGCCACCTACAAGTATGAAAACATAGCCGAGGCCAAATCCCAGGGCCTGGAATTCACCGGCAATCTTCGTCTGCCCCACGGCTGGCGGCTGGGCGCCGGCGCCAGCTTATTGGACACCGAGAACCAGGAAACCAGCGACCAGTTGGCCAATCAGCCCAATTTCAAAGGCAACCTCAACGCGGAATGGTTCATCCAGCGGTTCGGCCTAAGGATGCGGGCCTCCTACACCATGTATTCCGGCATCGAGGACGGTTCGGGCAATTCCCTGGATGATTACTCCCTGTTGGATTTCTGGGTGGGCAAGGACCTTACCCGCAACCTGCAATTGTACGCGGGCATGAAGAACATCCTGGACGACAACCCCGATGATTCATACACCCAGCCGGCCTTTGTCTATTGCGGCCTGAAGGGGACCTACTAGGCCGCGTATTTGACCAGGAACTTGCCGGGGAGCGGGTTTATGCCCGCTTCCCGGCTAGGCGGAGAAGTCTTTTCCGCGATTCCCAGGAATGCTTAACCGCAGTTCGGCGCGGCGCGGCCCCTTGAAACAAACGGACCAGGACCCGCCGGCATTACAACCAAGGATTGAAACAGAAATGAAACCCATGTCTTTGGGCCGGGCGACCGCCAGGCGCTTCATGTTGGTCTCGCTGGTGTTTTTGGTGCTGGGCGTGCTGGAGGGCCTCATGCATCCCACCAAGTTCGCCCTGCAGGATTTCTACAGCCTGATCCTGGGTCTGGAGCCGCAGCACATCAAGCCATTCTTCGCCTATTTCGTCAGCAAAATACACACCCATGTCTCCCTGGTGGGCTGGGTGACCACCGCTCTCATGGGAGTGTTCTACTTTTTGGCCGAAGAAATCAGGGGCGGCCACCGTTACCGGCCCTGGCTGTGCGGCGGCAACCTGGCCTTGCAGGTGGCGGGAATCCTGGCGCTGGCCATCGGCTTCCACCTGATCGGCTTGTTGGCCATACCCACCGGCCATCCCGCGGGCAGTCCGGAGTTCCGGGCCGCCGCGGATAGCGTCAAGCCCCTGGTGGTGGTGGGCGGGGTGTTGCTGCTCTTGTCCTGCCTTTCCTTTGTCTACGGCATCGGCGCCACCCTTCTGGCCAGGGAGTCCAAGCTGATCCCGAATGATAGCTGATCAATGCCGCCCTGGCTCCGCGCCGGTTGGCGGCAGGCGGCGCCGGTTTGTTTCGCTTCACATGTTTGTTCGTTCATCACAAGGAGTATCTGCCAAATGTCTCGCACCATGAATCCCCTTAGAGCGGCCCTGGGTTCGGCCGTCATCATGCTGGCCGCCCTGGCCCTGTCGGCCGTTCCGGCGTTAGCCGCTGAAAAATATCAAAAAATCGAACCCCGCAACATGATCATCATCGGCGATCGGGCGGTGGATATCGCCTTTCACCTGGGGGTGCTGCCCACCGGCATGAACGTTCGCTGCTCCCTGTGGCCTATGTGCGACAAGCTCAAGGTGGTCTCCCAGCCCCTGCGCTGCCCCGGATGCCTGACCTCGGGGCAAACCGAAACGCTGACCAAGTTCATCAAGGCCAAGGGCATCAAGCTGGCCATCGTGGAAAAGTCCCAACCCTTCTGCATCCTTAAAGCGGACTCCGACCCCGTGAAGGCCCTGCCCCTGCTTGAGAAGCTGGGGGTGGAGGCAAAGATAGTGGATTTCAGCCAGGGGGTGGCCCCGGCCATCGCCCAGACCGCGGCCATCCTGGGCAAACAGGAAGCGGGCCAGGCCTTGGCGGCCAAGTATGAAAAGGCCGTGAAAAAGCTGGATAAGGCCATCGCCGGGAAAAAACTGGGCAAAAAGGTGGTGGTCCTGCAGGGGATATACCAGGCCCAGACCGGCAAGGCCTTTATCCAGGTGGAAGCGCCCGGAGGCTACGCGGACAAATTCATCCTGGAGCCCCTGGGCTGCGCCAACGTGGGCCAGGCCCTGGTGCCCGCGGGCAAAGAGCCCGCCAAGGGGCATTGGACCATTCGCAAGCTCGCGGGGCTGGCCAAGGCCAAGCCCGACGCCATAGTGATCACCGGCGATTCGGTGGCGGTGCAAAAGGCCCTTGCCGAAGCCATCGTGGCCCAGCCGGAATTGGGCAAGGTGCCGGTGTTCAGCCTCCCCCGCTATATCGACTCCAGCGTCATCGAGCGGCCCGAGATAGTCGGCAAATGGCTTTGGGCGCTCAAGTAGCGGCTGCGCGTGGCCCGGGCTTACCGCTTCAATTGCCCGCCTGCCGCGTCAGGCGGTCTTACGCCATTGCTTGGCTGCTGAAATGAACCTCCCCGAAGCAAGCTTCGGGGTATTAGACCCGCGACAAAAGCAATAAAAGGAGAGTATTGTCCTATGTCCAGATTTACCCTGTCGGTTCTATCCGCCCTGTTTTGGCTGGTCGCCGCCTCTCCGGCGGCGGCCCACACCCTTTGGCTGAACCTTTACGAATCCTATAGCCATCCCCCAGGACACGCCCTCGTATCCATAGGATGGGGTCACAACCTGCCCATGGACGACATAATACAAGGCGTCACGCTGGAATCGTATTCGCTGGTGGATCCCGACGCCAAGGCGACCGCCATGGCGCTGCCGGCCAGCCCCGAAAAAACGCCCCCCACGACCACGCCCAGCGGCATGTCGCTACAGCAGGGCGACGTGGGGGTGAATAAAATAACCCTCTCCGACAAAAGCAAGCCGGGCACCTATCAGGTGGCCGTGGTCAGCAAGGACAATTACTTCACCATCTTCCTCGACAAAGAAGGCAAAAAGCGCTGGGTCGCCAAATCCAAGGATCAGGTACAGGACGCCAAACAGATTTTGGGGTCCATGTTTTACAAGTCCTTTGCCAAAGCCTATTTCAAGGTGGGGGATTGGCAAGCGCCCAAGGCGCTGGGTCACGACCTTGAAATAATGCCTGCCGGCGATCTCTGCAACGTCCGGGTGGGCGACAAGGTTGACTTCAAGGTTCTCTTCATGGGCAAGCCATTGAACACCAGGCCGGACCGGAGCATTGAATACATCACGGCCTCCAGCAACACTTTCGGCGGTCCGGACCATTTCATGTTGTCGGCCATAATTTTCAACGGCAAGGGCGGCTTCCGCTTCCCCACGGCGGGACAGTGGGTGGTCAACGTTTATCACCGCCAGGACGTGTCCAAAAACAACGACTTGAAACACCTGGCCGCCAAATGCGCCGCGGTTATGCACGCCGCCAGCGTCAGCTTCAACGTCAAACCCTGAGGTCTCGGCAGGGCCGGCCGCGCTTGGGCTTGAGCATTGGCTTAAGGCGGGCCGACCCTGGGCCGCTGGGCAGGCTGTTTTTCAACCGCCTGCCAATGCCCGCCTAAATCGGAAGAGTTGATCACAATCAGACGAACAGAACCTACCGTCTGCTCCGAGGAGGAGAAGAGGAGGTGGCTTGATGACATCAAGAATCAATGCAACGAGAGTGTTTGCCGGCCTTTGGGCAAGAGTCGCGCTGATGGCTTTGTTGCTGGTCGGCGCGGGAGGCTGGGCCATGGAGGCCGGGGCCCAATCCCCGGCCGATGCGGTCCGCAGTTACGATATACCCGCCGGCCCCCTGGATGAGGCCCTGCACGCCTTTTCCCGCCAGTCCGGCACACATTTTTCTTATGACCCCCAGTTGAGCCAAGGCAAAAAAAGCAACGCTATTTCAGGTTCCTATACCATACGCCAGGCCCTGGCCGAAATGTTGGCCGGCACCGGCCTGAAGGCCGAGGACAAAGGTCAAGGTCATATAATCCTGGCGGGAGACGGGCAGCAGAAAGCGGTGGCCCTGCCCGGGATGACGGTAAAGGACCTGCAAGCAGATCCGGAGACCCATAGCATCAACACCGAAACCCTGCGCCGCACCCTGGCCTGGGACATGGCCGACATCTTCTCCACCGACTCCTCGGTGGTGATTGGCGGCGGCGGCCGTTTCACCCAGCGCCTCTATCTGCGCGGCGTGGAGGCCAACAACCTTAATATCAGCATTGATGGCGCCAGCCAGGGCCGCAGCCTGCACCAGCACATGGGCGACATAGGCCTCATGGACACTGAGTTGCTCAAACGGGTGGAGGTGCAAACCGGGCTCAGAGCGGACGCCGGCCCTGGAGCCCTGGGCGGCAGCATCGTCTTTGAAACCGCTGACGCCCAGGACCTTCTTTTAAAGGACCGCCAAGTGGGGGCCACCGTCACCGGCGGCTACGGTTCGGTGGATGAATCCTGGAAGGGCGGCGCTTCGGCCTACGCCGTGGTGGGCAAACATGTGGGCATCCTGGCTCACTACTCTGGCAACGACCGCCAAAACTACAAGGTGGGCGACGACGGTCCCGAGGTGCCCAACTCCAATGGGGAAGGCCAGGCTTATCTGGGCAAGGTGAGCATCCTGGACCTGAACGGCCACAGCCTGCGTTTCAGCGCCGAGGGCATCAAGAACGAGGGACTCTACATCTGGGGCAGCACGGGCAGCGACATGGGCTACCCCGCCGACACCTCGTTTGACCCGGATCACATCGAGATCCAGCGCCATACCTACACCGCCGACTACCGCTTCAAGCCCAAGAACTCCCTGGTGGACGCCAGGCTCAACATCTTTTACAACGAAAACAAGGTGACCAACGACACCCGGGCCACCGAGTACCACAGCGACAAATACGGCGGCGATGTGCGCAACACCTTCGCTTTCAAGCTCGGCCCCACCTCCCACCGCCTTACCCTGGGCGCCGACATCCGTGATGAGACCAGCACCGGCCAGTTGAGCGACGGCTCGGAAAAGGAAAACGACACCAGCAACCTGGGCTTCTACCTCCAAAACCGTATGAGCCTGGGGGCCCTGGGGATATCCTTTGGAGCCCGCCTGGACAGCTATGATATCAATTACGGGCCCAACAACTTCTCCGGAAACGAGTTCTCTCCCAACATCGGCGCCACCTACGAGCTGCTCAAAGGCCTGACCGCCTTTGCCAGCTATGGCGAGGCCGTGCGGGCCAGCGGCGTCATTCCCGGTTCGTGGATGACCAGCATCGACAGCAGCACTCCTTTCAACATCACCGAACCCGAGACCTCCAACCAGGTGCAGGGCGGTCTGCGCTATATGGGGCAAGGCCTGCTTCTGGGAGATGACCACCTGCGCCTGGAAGGCACCTACTTCAACACCCGCATTGAAAACAGGATCGAGGCCGAGGGACGCAGGGGCGTCATAACCGAGCTGAAAAACGGCGACGATCTCATATCCGAGGGCTTTGAGCTGCGCGTCGCCTGGGGCCTGCCCAACTTTGAAAGCCGCCTGAGCTACACCCACGTGAGTCTGGAGGACAAAGACGGCAACCCGGTCGGCGTGATCCGCCGGGTGGCCGGCGCCTCGGGCGACCATCTGGTTTGGGACAACCGTTGGCAGCCCATTGACCAGGTTACCCTGGGCTACACCATGAACGTGGTCTTCCGCCTCACCGACGTGCCCGATGACGAACCCGAGCGGCCCGGTTACGTGGTGCACAACATCCAGGCAGTTTATCAGCCCAGCCAGATTCCCAATTTGTCGCTGAATTTGGTGGTGAACAACCTGTTTGACCTGCGCTACAGCGAGCACACCACTATTTACAGCAGCACCGGCATCGTTGAAGAGCCCGGCCTGGACGTGCGCCTGGGCTTCACCTACAAATTCTGAGGAAAGTTTCCCTTTGGCAGCATGGGAGGATAGACATGCGCAAATATAGACTAACCAAGCACTTTTACCTGGCGTTAATGATTCTGCTCGCGGCCGCGGCCATGGTCGCCGCGCCCGGGGGCGCCCAAGACGTGCAAGCCGCCCAGGGCAAGCTATATCTGGTTGGGCTCGGCGTGGGCGATCTGGACAACATGACCATACGAGCCCACAGGGTCCTAACCCAGGCCGACATCATTTTCGGCATGAAGCACGATTTCAAACAGTATGCCGAGCTGTTCAAGGGCAAGGAGCTCCACGAGGCCGGGCACCTTTTGTTCATGGAAAAAAGCCTGCAAAAGCGGGGCCGCGATAAGATGCCCCCAAAGCGGATGCCCCCGGATAAGCACCAGGCCATGCAGGAAGAGACCCGCCGCATCATCCGCGAAGCCGTGGCCGCGGGCAAAACCGTGGCCGTGGTCTCTGGCGGCGATCCCATGCTGTATGGGCCGCACACCGGCTATCTGCAGGAGTTCGCCGACCTTAAGCCCGAGGTGGTGCCGGGCCTTTCCTGCTTTAACGCCGCCAACGCGGCCCTGCAGCGGGGACCCAACAAGGGCTTTGTCAGCCACTCGGTGATACTCACCGCGGCCATGACCACCAGCAAGGGCTATAAGGGCAAGGACACCCTGGCCAAGCTGGGCGAAACCCAGTCCACCATGGTCTTTTTCACCATGCGCATGAATCTGCCCGAGGTGGTGGCCCAGCTTAAAGAGAGCTACCCCGGCGACACCCCCATAGCCATTGTGTCCTACGCTGGCTATCAGGACCGCGAGAAAGTGCTTGTCGCCTCCTTGGACACCATTCTGGAGAAGACCAAGGGCGAGAAGCTCCCCTTTGAGCATTTGATCTACGTGGGGGATTTCCTCAAGTGAACCCCGGCGGGCGTCTTTTATGACGACAAACCGTGCGGCCAAGCCGAGCGCCGGCTTGGCCGCACGGCCTTGACGGGCCGGCCTATTGCCTAATTCACGGGTGGAAATAAAAGGGAATTGCCATAAGAGACCAGGGGAGTTAGGTTATGCCTAACTCACCGTTTATATTCAGGATGCTATAATAATAATTTTGTCCAAAATAGGCCTTCCTAGGGCCAATTTTGTGTGCTGGACCGTTAATGGGAGCAGGCCGCGCACGCAACTCCTCAGTTGACCATAGGGTTAACGATGAATTAAGCTATTAACGCTAGGGGTTAATGTTCACTGGGGGGTACCTTGACAAGCTCCTTAACCTACCGGCTTCGAAGTCAATCAACTCGAATACTATTTTGAGAGCTAGGTCCTACTATAGCCACGCAGCGGCAGCCATCTGTGCTAATACCTGCAAGATACGCAGACGAGTAGTAGATTGGATTCGAGATATTGAAATAGCTTGAATGAATGGGTAATGCAAGTATCATTGATAGATATGGAACAAGCGGGTAAAAAATGAGCCCAACTATATTTTTAAGTCATAACATCAATGATAAGGATTTTGCACACAAACTAGCACATGACCTAGATTGTCATGGAATAACGGTGTGGATTGATGAGGCTGAATTAAAAATCGGAGATAGTCTCATTGAAAAAATAAGGGAAGGCATTGATAGCGTCGATTATCTGGCCGTAATCTTATCTCCCAACTCTGTCCATTCTAAGTGGGTACAAAAAGAGATAGATGTTGCAATGACCTTAGAAATTAGTGGTAAGAAAATAAAGGTACTACCATTGATGCTCGAAAAGTGTGACCTGCCAGGTTTCTTATTAGGTAAGAAGTATGCTGACTTTACAGATGATTCTAAGTATTCTACTTCATTTGAGTCATTGATCAATGCCATGGGTATTGTTTTTAATAAATCTGCCTTGAACGGAAAACCAAAAGCGACCACCCTAGGTCATGCACTTGATAAAGCAACAGATCAATTATTCTTTATATTATCAAAACCTTTTCACCGACCTTTTCAGTACATTGGCATGACGTTGTCCGGTGCAGCGAAAGCGGTTAATGGCACACCAAACGAAGCGGGCAATATAATTATTGATTCCGACGATTGTAGCATGCTCTTAGAGGCAGAAGGTAATTTTATCAACTACGTTGAAGTAAAGCTCAATAAAACATCGCCTTGTATGCAAAATCAAGAATTTGATTCAGAGCCAATTCTCGGCTGCCTTAGTATAAATCCATCAGAATTAGATATTGTAAATAAACAGACTCACTATCACCATTATTCTGATCACAAAAGAAGGCTCAAAATCGGTGTATCTTGTTCATTTGATGGCGGACCACTTTCTGTTGGATTTAGTTCAAAATATTATGGAATGTAGCATTGCTAAGTCAATATTTCACAAGGCACAACGAAGTAAATTGGAGATATAAAAGTGAATGCAAGTATAGTTGATGTAAAACTATTTTTAATATCCGAGCATATCGATAAGGCAGTTGGTATGCAGAAGACAAGCATTCGAAATACAGATAAATATTCTAATAATTTTACTAGCTATCATTATGGATTTAAAATCTTATAACGGATGCGATTGTTTATGTGACAAGCAGTCAACGGAGTTCGATATTATTAGAAAGAAAGATACTTTCTTCAAGGAGACCCTTAACGATTTATGCCATTCAAATATTGGATTCTATACAGATCGTTCATTTGGTGGTGAGCACTTTTTCAATGATTGGAAAGGAAAAGGTACAATTGGTGTTTATCTTCTGTGGCATAAAGCTGACTATTGTGACAAACATAATCTCTTCCACATGAAAGCATTGTATGTTGGGAAAGGCATCGTACAAAAACGTTTAATCAATCATTGGGCGTTAAAAAATTTTTCAGAAGAAATGATTGTTTACTTTAGCTATTTACCTATGATAAATCGCCAAGCAAAGTATTATGAGCAATTGCTTCTAGACTTATATTCATTCCCTTATAATAATAGTGAGAATGACGGAATGGCCAAACTTTGTGCACATTTTACCCAACATGAAGTTGATTAACGTATGAACCGTCATTACGTCAATTAACGGAGTCGGTAAAAAATCAAAATAGTGTATTTATCAACTGCTTGCCTTCTGATATTCCTCTATTTAATTGAACCCATTGCCTTATTTTCTAGACATACTGGGTTATGGGTTGGGACTATTTGCCAAAAATTAAGATTCTTAGCCCTATATCAATCCCTCCCATGCTCAACCCATTTCAAAAACAGAGGCCAGCCGAAATCGACTGGCCTCTTGCTATCTATTAGCGGGGACGGCGGGCCGAAGGGACCAGGGTGTCGCCGACATAGGCCGGGTTGTCCGCCGCGTGCTTGTTACGCCGGAGCTTTATGTTCGAAAAACGCTCGACGGGCTTCCAGTCGATGACGCCATCCACATCATCCATGAACTACTTGCGCCGCTTACGGTTGGTTGCCGCCAGGTCGGCCAAGCCGCCTCGCTCGGTCTTGAACCGATCACCGCGCGAGGGTTTCATAAATAGAATTGACGATGACCATCATTGCTGTTAGTAAATAAGGGGTTCAAAACGATTGTTGCGCAGGGAATCCCGTGCAAAACGGGAGCGGGCCCGCCGCTGTGATCGGGGACCGTGTCCGCCAATGCCACTGGCCATGAGCCGGGAAGGCGCGGCCCACGGGTTGATCCGTAAGCCAGAATACCTGCTGTCTGTCAAATCGTGCGCGTCTTCCCCGTGGACCGGGAGGCTGCCGCCAAAAGTCATGGCTGATGCGTAGGGACGTCACCGGACTCGTTTTACGAGCCCGGTTTTTTATTTTCTCGCAGCGGAGCGCCCCGTAACCATGGTCTACCCTTTTTCCGCCATTGTGGGCCAGGAGCAAATGAAGCTGGCCTTGCTGCTCAATGCCATAGACCCCGGGGTGGGCGGGGTGCTCATTCGCGGTGAAAAAGGCACGGCAAAATCCACGACGGTAAGGTCCTTGGCCGCCTTGTTGCCCATGCAGGCAATCTGGCCGGGTTGTCCTTTTGGCTGCGATCCCGACGATGTTTCCCGTTTGTGTTCGGATTGCGCCCAAGCAGCCGGCCGGGGGCATAAGCCCTCGCCACACACCCGAGTCACACCCGTGGTGGATTTACCGCTGAACGCCACCGAGGACATGGTGCTGGGGGGACTGGATTTCAGCAAAGCCGTGAAACAGGGTGGGCGCGTTCTGTCCCTGGGCCTGCTGGCCAGGGCCAACCGTGGATTTTTATATATTGATGAAGTCAACCTGCTTGATGACCATCTGGTCGACGTGATCCTGGACGCGGCGGCGGCGGGATACAGCACCGTCGAGCGTGAGGGCGTTTCTCTGTCTCACCCGTCCGAGTTCGTGCTGGTGGGCACCATGAACCCGGAAGAGGGCGAGTTGCGGCCCCAACTCCTGGATCGCTTCGGACTCTGCGTGCAAGTGAGCGGCGAACCTCAACCCGCTGACCGGGTGCTTCTCATGGATCGGCGCGAAGCCTTTGACCATGATCCAGCAGGCTTTGCCAAGCTCTATGCCGATGCCGACGCCGAGGTGGCCCGGGCCGTGACCCGAGCCAGGCAACGTCTGCGCGAGGTCTACCTGCCTACTCCCCTGAAAAGCTTTATCAGCCAACTGTGCCTGGAAAACCATGTGGCCGGACATCGTGCCGATTTGGCGATCCAGCGCGCGGCCAAGGCGTTGTGCGCCTACGAGGCCGGCGCCCAAGTGACCGTGGAGCACATCCAACGGGTGGCGGGGATGGCCCTGACCCACCGCAGCCGCGACGCTTCGCCTCCTCCTCCCCCGCCCCCGCCGGACAACGACCAGCCAGGGGAGGATGACCAAGCAGACCAGCCGCGGGAAGAAGGACAACAGCATGACCGGCCCAGCGCCGATCCACCGCCCCGGGAGGAATCGGCCGGAGACATGGACGAGCCTTACGATCTGCCCCTGCCTCCCTCCCAGGGGCCGCCGGAACAAGGGGGCGAGGGCGGCGAACAGGTTTTCCGGGTCGGCGAGACCTTTAAGGTTCGCAGTCTGGAGCAGGGCAAGGATCGCGCGCTGCGGCGCGGCTCCGGCCGCCGTTCGGCCACGCGCACGGCCCAGAAACAGGGCCGCTACATAAAAAGCACCATGGCCCCAGGCGACGACCTTGCCCTGGACGCCACCCTCAGGGCCGCCGCGCCATACCAGCTTCGCCGGCGGGCGCGAGCCGGCCTGGCCGTTTGCATCAATAAATCCGACATCCGCTGCAAGGTGCGCGAAAAGCGGGTAGGAGACTTCCTGCTGTTTGTGGTGGACGGCAGCGGCTCCATGGGGGCCCAGGCCCGCATGGTGGCCACCAAGGGGGCCATCCTTTCCCTGCTGATGGACGCCTATCAAAAACGCGACAAGGTGGCCATGATCAGCTTCCGGGGCCGCGAGGCCGAGCTCTGCCTGGCGCCCACCTCGTCCATTGAAATGGCCGCCCGTCAGTTGAAAGAGCTGCCCGTGGGCGGCAGGACGCCCTTGAGCGCGGCCCTGGCCCAAGCCCATCGCGTGCTTGGTGCGCATCTGCGCAAAGAACCCACCGCCAGGCCCATCGTGTTTATCCTCACCGACGGCAAGGCCAACGCGGGCCTGGGCCAGCAGATGCCTCCCCACGAGGAGGCCATGGCCATGGCCAGACTGCTTGCGGTTGAAAGCAGGGTGAAATACGTGGTGGTGGATACCGAACCCGCCCACACCGCAAGGCTCGGCCTGTCGCGGCGGCTGTGCCAGGCTCTGGATGGGCAATATTTCCAGATAGAAAAACTCAAGGCCAAGGATTTGGTGACTATGGTCAAAAGGAGCAGCTAGTGTCCCCTCAAACCGTTTATCCCTTTACCGCCATTGTGGGCCAAGACGATATGAAGCTGGCCCTGATCCTCAACGTAGTCAGTCCCGGCCTTTCCGGGGTGCTCATTCGCGGCGAAAAAGGCACCGGAAAATCAACCGCCGCCCGGGCCCTGGCCGCGATACTGCCCATGATTCAGGTCGCAGCCAAGTGTCCTTTTCAGCTCGATCCGGCGGAAACCGGCGGCCATACCTGCCGCGACTGTCCCCGCGCCTCCTGCCGCGCAATGGTCATGGCCGGAGAGCCGCCGCCCATGGAAGAGCGCAAGGTGCGGGTGGTGGAGCTGCCCGTGGGGGCCACCGAAGACCGCGTGGTGGGCTCCATGGATCTGGAGCGGGCGTTGAAAGAGGGTGAGAAGTACTTTGAGCCGGGCATCTTGGCCTCGGCTCACCGCGGCATTTTATATGTGGACGAGGTCAATCTCCTGGATGACCACGTGGTGGACGTATTGCTGGATTCCGCGGCCATGGGGATCAACACCGTGGAACGCGAGGGCGTTTCCTTCAGCCACCCGGCCCGTTTCACCCTGGTGGGCACCATGAACCCCGAGGAAGGGGAGCTGCGCCCCCAACTTTTGGACCGTTTTGGACTGTGCGTGCAGGTCGAGGGAGTCCGCGAGGCCGAGGATCGGGTGCTGGTCATGGATCGGCGCGCTTCCTTTGATGAAGACCCGCAAACTTTTGGATCGTTATGGATGGATGATTCAAAGGACATAACCGAGCAGATCAGCCAGGCCAGGGAGTTGTTGCCCAAGGTGCGGATCGAGCATGAACTCAAACTGCGCATCGCCGAAATGTGCCTGCAGGCAGGAGTGGACGGCCATCGCGCCGACATAATATGCCTGAAGACGGCCAAGACCCTGGCCGCCTGGCAGCAGCGGGACGCGGTCAATCGTAAGGACGTGGAACGGGCCGCCACCCTGGCCCTGCCCCACCGCATGCGCCGCCAGCCATTTGAGCAAATAGTGCAAAAGGCTGCTCCCCTTGGATTGGCTTGATTGCCATCCTCGCCAGACATACGGTTTCTGGTGTTGATGGTCACCAACCGCTGCAACCTGGCCTGTTTATATTGCTATGCCGCGGCCCATGGCCGCGGCGTCCATATGACAGAGGAAGTCGCCAGCGAGGCCCTGGAGTTGCTGGACCGGGCTCCGGGCAGGACTCTGGTGGAGCTGGCCGGTGGCGAGCCCCTGCTGAATTTCGACCTGATTCGGTTTTTGCTGAAAAAATATGGCGGGCGTTATCGTTTTGCCCTGCAAACCAACGGGCTGCTGCTTGATGCGCCCAAGCTGAATTTTTTGGCGGAGCATGGCGTGGGGTTGGGACTCTCCCTGGACGGCCCGCCGCGCGTCAACGATCTATCGCGCGGGCGAGGCCCAACTGCAACCCACCGCCGGGCAAATTGCGGACATGCTCCCCGACATGCTTACCGCCTTGGCCTTTGTCAACCAGCGTCGCTTCCCTCCGCTTAAAGTGCGCGAAGTGGAGCAGACCCTGGGCCGCGACCCAAAGGAATATCGGCCGTATTGCCTGGCAGCGCAGGGCCGGGCGGCCCCTGGGCAATTATGCGCCCTTGATCCAGCATTATCAATTCGTCGGCAAAGCGGGCGGCCATGTTCAGGTCGTGGATGGCGATGACGATGGCCAACCGATTCACCTGCTTCAGGCGGTGCAGCAATTCCAGCACTTCCAGCCGATAATGCATGTCCAAATTGCTGGTGGGTTCGTCCAGAAGCATGATGGGCGCTTCCTGGGCCAGGACTCTGGCTAAAAGCGCTTTTTGTCCCCCCCCCCCCCGCTCAACTCGTCAAAATAACGCCTTGCCAAACCGCTGAGTCCGAGCATGGACAAGGCCCACAGCACCGCCTGGCGGTCAGAGTCGCTTGGCCTGAAATGCAAATGAGGTCTCCGGCCCATCGTTACCACCTCGACCACGGTCAGGGGAAAATTCAGGGGGTGGTTTTGGGGCATATAGCAAATGCGGCGGGCAAGCTCACGGGGACGCAAACTTTTTATGCTGGCGCCCCCCACCAGGATATCGCCGCGGCTGGGCCACAGGATGCGGTCCAAACAACGCAACAAGGTGCTTTTTCCCGAACCGTTGGGCCCCACCAGGCAGACCAGGGAGCCCGGCATCACCTGCAGGCCCAGGTCATGCAACACCACGCGGTCCTTGTAGGAAAAACTCAATTCGCGAACTGTCAGGGTCATTGCCACCAATCCCGATTTCTGCGCCACAGCAAGCGAACAAAAAACGGGCCGCCCAAAAGGGCGGTGGTGATGCCCACCGGCACCTCCACCGGCCAGAGCGCCACCCGCCCCAAGGTGTCGGCCCCGAGCAGCAACAGGCCTCCGAGCAGGGTGGCCGCCGGGAATAGCCAGCGATGGTCCGCCCCCACCATCATCCTGGCCATGTGCGGGGCCACCAGGCCCACGAAACCGATGGTGCCCGTGAAGGAAATCACCGCCGCGGTGGTAAGGGTGCTCAGCAGCAGCACGGCAAGGCGCACGGCTTTCACCCTTACTCCCAGGCTGGTGGCCACCTCGTCCCCCGCGCTCATGATGTTGAGGTCCCAGGAGAGGTAAAGCAGGGCCGTGAGGCAAACCAGCAAGAGGGGCAGGATAAAGGCCACGCTGCCGATGGAGGCCCCCCACAGACTGCCCATCAGCCAAAAGACCAGGTTGTGCAGCGCGTCCTCGTTCGAGATGTATTTCAGGACGGAAACCAGGGCCGAAAAAATATAGCCGATCGCTATGCCCGCCAGGATTATGGTTTCGCGGGAGGATCGTTTTACATGGGCAATGCCGTAGGCCAACAACATAGCCAGGGTGGCGGTGACAAAGGCGTTGCCCACCACCAGATAATGGCCGAAGCCGGCCAGATCGATGCCCAACACCATGGCCAAGGCCGCGCCAAAAGCGGCGCCCGGGGCAACCCCCAGGATAAACGGGCTGACCAGGGGATTCATCAGAACCCCCTGCACCGCCACGCCGCTCATTGCCAGCCCCATGCCGGCCGCCACGGCCAGCCAAACGCGGGGCAGGCGCAGATCAAACACCAGCCTGGCGATATCGGCGGGCGGCATGCAGTCAGGCCAGGCAAGGCCGGCCAGGCACATGGCCACGGTTTTGGGCCCCACGTCGGCCATGCCCATGGATGAGGCGATAAGCGCCAGCAGCACCAGGGCTAGTCCCAGCCCCAACAAGGTCAAGAGTTTGGCGGCCGCCGGAGCGCCGAGGCTGTTGTGATTCTCCTCTGGAACGATCATGGGTATACGTAAGCCCCTTGCAGTTCCAGTTTGAAAAACCGCTGGAGAAAGTCCCGGTGAACCTCGGCGGGATCGATATCGCTGAAGAGATTTGGGTGGAATTTTTTGGCCAGATACAGCGCCCCGATAAAGGATCTCAGGCCCCAACCGAGCCGGGCATCCATGAGTTGCACCCTGTCTTGTTGGGATGGGTGCAAGATGCTCACCCCCGGCCGGTGAAACACCTCGTCCCAACAGTATTGCATCTCCTTTTTGCTGGGGACCCGGAAGCCCCACATCCGCCGGTTGGGCGTGAGCACCAAAAAGTCCGGTTTTTGCTCCACCAGCCATTCGGGCGTCAGGGGATGAATCCTTGAATGAAGCTGGTTGGCGATGTTGCGCCCGCCGGCCCATTCCACCACGCAGCGCTGCCCCTTGGAAAAGGAGGGATAATATATCTGGTGGCCCCGCCCCATGAACACCCTGGGCCGCTCATCCTGCTGCAAGCCTTTGAGTCGCCTATCCAGCAGGTTCAGGAATCGGTCTACATAGGCGGTAAGCGCCTCCGCCCTGCCGGGGCAATCCAGCAGCGAACCCATTTCACGGATCGACTTGGGAATGTCCGCCAGCTCCCTTGGTTCCGATACCAACACCGGCAATCCCATGGCCTCCATTCGATCGATGTGCTGCTGAAACTGAAAAGTTCCAAGTTGATATGGGGATGCCTTCCTATATGGGGGACTTTCATCAAAGCCGGCGGCCAGATGCTCTATTCCGCCCTGGCCATGATCATGTCCACCTTGCCCAAAGCGCAGACCATTTCCACGCACGAGCGCGACCCGCCGATGACCACGATTTTACGGGGCGGCCAGCGCACCTGGCGGGTGCGTCCCAGATCGTCGGTCCAGGATTTCATGGTTTGAGGTTTGGGGACGCCGTCCTGGCTCGCTTTTGGCCGGGCCGGACTGGCTCCCATGAGAATCAGACCGAGCAATATGCTCAGTAGCGCGCATCCCGCGAAAGTCGGCGAAAGGTTTCTCATCCGCTTGCCCCGCTCAGTGCCTGCCCGGTGTGGTTAGCGCCCCTCGTCCACCGAATCCTTGATAGCGCCTTCGGTTTCCAGGAAGAGGGCCTACAGTTTTTGCCGGGTCTCCGGGTCCGTCTGCCACATGTCCCGGTTGACGGCCTCCAACAGCCTCTCGGCTATGTTGTGCAGGGCGTAGGGATTCACTTCCATCAGCCACTGTTGCATGTCGCGATCAAAGGCGAACCTGTTGGCCAGTTCCTCATACATCCAGTCATCGATCACCATGCTGGTGGCATCCCAGTGAAAGGCCAGATCAACGCTGCGCGAAAGGTCGCCCGCCCCTTTGAAGCCATGGGCGCGCATGGATGAAAGGTGACAAAGACCTCTCCCAAATCATCGCGGGTCTTCCAGGCCTTGGCGTCGATGGCCTTGCAGACCCCGGCCCCGTAAGTACCGGGCTTACAGCTGAAGACCCGGTACGAGGCCTCCCTGAAGGCCTCTTCCTCGGACATGCCCTCCCTTTTAAACTCGGCCATTTCCCGCTGCACGTTTTGCCTGAGGTAGTTTTTATTGTGAGGCTCTTGCAGGGCCGCGATCATCATCACCGCCCGGTCCATCATCTCGGCTACGTTGGGAAAGGTGTCCCGAAAGCATCCCGAAACCCTAAAGGTGATATCCACCCGGGGTTTTTTCATCTTTTCCAGGGGCACCGCCCGCACACCGACCACCTTGCCGTTGTTGGGGTCCCAAACCGGCTCGATGCCCATGAGGTAAAAGGCTTGGGCTATGTCCTCCCCCTGATTGCGCATGGTGTTGACGCACCAGATAACCATGCCCATGGTGTCCACGGGCCCGCCGGTTTCATCCTGATAGCGCTCCTGGAGTTTTTCAGCCATGGCCACGCCGGTTTCCCAAGCCGCCCGCGTCGGCACTTTTTCCGGGTCCACGGTGTAGAAATTGCGACCGGTGGGCAGTATCTCCAATTGCCCCCGGGTGGGGTTGCCGCTGCCGCCGGGCGGGATGTATCGACCGGACAGGGCGCGCACGATGGATTCCATTTCATCGCTGGTTTTTTCCAGGCGCGGCAACACCTCCACCGCCAGGTAATCCAGCGCCCGCTCTATTTGGGGGCTGACATCTTCGCTGGGTATTGCCTGGCTATTTATGCGTCTACGCACCAAGTCCAGGCATTGCTCATGGACCGCCTCAATGGCCTGGGCGTTGGTCGCGAATTTTGGATGGCTGCATTTGGCTCCGCGCTTTGCCAGCATTCCATCGTAGTCCAACCCCCAATGGCAAGACACCGCCTCCCGCAAGGATGGAATGTCGTTGACCCTCAATCTCAGAAGTTGGGTGGCCAATTCAACCAAGCCCTCGCCTTGGGGAGCCTGCCCCAGCGTGTGAAGCCCGTGGGCGATGTAGGTGTCGGCCATTTCGGAAAGGTAGCCATGCAGCTTTTCCAGAAATCCATCAAAATCCGCCATGGCCTGATCCCTGCTTATTTGCAGGTCTTGGTCCAGATTGGCCTTGTGGACCAGGTCCCAAAGCTGCTGGCGGGCCACTGGCAGCGCCTTGGGATTCATGGCCTCAACCTGGAAGTATTCCTGGATTTTTAAATCGATGTCCTGCAGGGCCTCGTGAATCCCGGCATTGGTCATCACCGGAATGAGATGGTCGATAAGGCAGGAAAAGGATCGCCGTTTGGTCTGGGTGCCTTCGCTGGGATTGTTGATGATGTATGGATATATGTTGGGCAGCTCCATGATGGCCAGGTCCGGGTAACAGTATTGGCTCAGGGCCACGCTGTTTCCCGGCAGCCACTCCAGAGAGCCATGGCAACCGATGTGCATCACCGCGTCGGCCATGAATACATCCCGCAGCCAGCGATAGTAATAAAGGTAGTGATGGCTGGGGGACATGAATGGGTCGTGGCTCTTCTCGGGCTGCTCGATATATCCCCTAGGAGGCTGCATGCCGACATAAACGTTGCCGTTGACCAGCCCGTTGATCATCACCTTGGCGTCATGCACGAAAAGCTCGCCAGGCGCCGGCCCCCAATCCTTGCGCATGTGCTCCTGGTTGCGGGCGGGCAATTCTTCGGTCCAGGCTTCCGTGCGTTCCCTGCCTGCATTATCGGTTGCGCGCGCCGCCATCGCTTCCGGCGTGAGCCATTGCCGGTCAGAAGTCAAGCCGCCCACTATTTCATCGGCCAACTCCTGGGGGTCATCGTAGGTTCGGTCAACAACATAGCCTTCTTGTTTCAGGCGGCGGATGATTTGCGCCACGCTGGCGAAGGAATCAA
The DNA here is from genome assembly GCA_001184205.1 of Desulfocarbo indianensis. Lineage (GTDB taxonomy): Bacteria > Desulfobacterota > Desulfarculia > Desulfarculales > Desulfarculaceae > Desulfocarbo > Desulfocarbo indianensis. The sequence goes on along the minus strand of LBMP01000006.1, from coordinate 71,988 downwards.
GGCCGATGGCATTGCCTATGTTTTGGTTGCTGGGCGGATAATTGTGAAAAACGACGGCCACCTTTTTCTGGCGGTTGGGCTTGCGGCCCAGGGCGGCCCAATTCCTGGCCATGCGCACGACCTTGGCGATGCGCTCGGGCAAGGGCGAATGCCGTTGCAGAACCGCGCCAGTGTACGGGTCGCGCTGATTGGACTCGCGGGTTGCAATGGGCACGGTGAGCAGATTGCCGTCAAACTCGGGCAAGGCATAAGACGCGCAAACATCCAAAGGGCTCACGGCTTGAAAGGTCTGGGACCAATGCTCATGGTCCGCGAACAATTCCACCGCCTGCAGCCTGGGCACTTGCAAATAGCCCGGAAGGTGCGTTTCCTGCGATCGCAGCAAACTCAAGGAAAAGTGCATCAGGTTCAGAAAAACATCTATGATGGTCTTCCCGTCTTTTTTGAAATAATTGTCAAGAACCCATTGAGTGCTCTTGGATTTGCCGCCCGCCAAAGAGACCCGCCGGTAAAAACAAAACAAGGGTATGCAACCTTGCTGCTCAATTTCTTCGATTAGGCCGTCAATATGTTCCAGATCTCCATCAAGCCACCGCACCGGATGGAACCAGCCGCCCAAGACCGGTTTGTCGCCCTCTACAAGCTCCCGCATCGTGAGACCTAGTCCATCGACATATTGCTGCAAGCTGTCCACGGCTCCCAGGCGCGGATGGTAAAGGGCTTCCTCGGGCCGCTCCCTGGGCGGGTCCGCGGGCAATTCGGCAAGGAGCTTGAGCAAATTGAACCAATTATCTTCGCCGTCGCACTGAAGGTATTGCAGGATTTGCAGAAATTCCGGAGTATCGCATTCTGGGCAGTGTTTTTTGATCAGATCGGATTCATCCCCAAATTGCGGGTCTATGAAAACCCTGCCGCCCTGGTTAGCGTCCATTAACTCATCAAAGCGTGAACAAGAAGTCTTTCCCCCGTGGAGCCTGAATATCAAGACGGCGTTTTCCGCGCGGGCGACCTGCTGCAATATGTTTTCAGCCTTTTTTTCATTCGACAAATCCAACTCGCTGAACGCGATAACGCTCAATAAATCCGGACGGGTTTTTAGCAACCTTTGATAGGCGTTTCCCAGGTTGGCCAAGCCAGAACCATTGGCACTAAACACAAACACCTTTAACTGGGTCATGTTCCGTTCTTTCCGTTAATGGGAACTGGCGCAAAGAGGAAGACGGCCACCTTATCCGCCAATGACCGCCTTCCTCAATGTTGCTTGGTCAAACCGGGAAGTAACTTACTTTTTATCTATCGATCATATGAGATCAAAGTAGATTTCCACGCCGCCCATTATCCAAAGACCGGGGTCATAGGTTGCGTATATGGTTGGATTGCCGGGTGTCATATTTCCATAAATGACTTGGTCCTTATCATCCAGGAGATTGTCTACCTGCAGCTTGATCTTCATCCATTTGGTGATCATATAGCCCGCATTGAGATGCACGTTGGTGTAGTCCGGCAGGCCGCGCTCCCGGTCCACCGCGAACTCGGCGTAGACTCCGGCGCTGAAAAGGCCGCCATCATAAAACAGCCCAGGGGATATCTGGTATTTCGCCCCGGCCTGGGATTCCACCCCGCCGCTCTCTTCCTTGGGATCGGCGGCATAGCCATTCAGGTGCAGGGAAAGGCTGTCGGTGAAGTTAAGTCTTGTTTTGACCTGCACGCCGACGCTGGAAAATTTATCCATGTTCACATATTGATAGGCCTGCAAATCAGGTTGCCACTTCGACGAAAGCTTGTCGTCAAAGTCCATGTAAAAAGCGGCGACGGTGGCTGAGACGCGGTTTTGTTCCGTTTTCCAGCCCACCTCATAGGTCCAGCCGTGTTCCGGCTCCAAATCCGGATTCGGCGCGTACCTGTCGCGATCAATATAGAGATGGCCAAAAGTCGGCGCCTTGAACCCCCGGCCCACGTTGGCATATATGGAGTTGTTTTGGTTTACGCGGTAAAGCTCTTGGATCTGGGGAACGACTTCGTACATATCATCATTTTCCGCCTGGTCGGGCCAAACCGCGGCCAGCCGGGCGCCGGCGGTAAATGACAGTTTCTGAGTTACGTTATATTCTCCCTGGGCAAAAAGAGAGCCTTGCGATCGGTGGTTATCCAAGATGGTGTGGCTTATGCTGTATCCCTTGGAGGATGAGCCGCTCACCGATTCGTTGTCCTCATCTTGCTTTTCATACATATAGGTCGCGCCGTAAAGCAGCCGGAAATTACCGAACTGATTGTGGTTCTGCACATCGAATCCGGTGGTGAAGTTTTTCTTTTCGCTGAACTGGTTAGGTTTGCCCGTGGCGGCGTAGGTGTAGTCCTTTTTGAAATTATTATAGAAGAAATACGGCGACGCCTTGAAATTGCCTTTTTTGTAGGTGGCCAGGATGTAGTGCCTATAGCTTTTCTCATCGACCTCGTAGCTGCTGGTGGGCGACATGTAATAGTTCCTGTTCCAGCCGCTTTTCAGGTAATTGAACATATAGTTTATGGTCAATGGCTTCCAAGGCTGCACGCCGAACATGGCCGCCGCCTTGTCGTGGGCCAGCACGCTAGTGTTGTAAGGGGCATTGGCCGAGTAGTATTTGCGCAGGTCGGTCAGCTTGTCCGCGCGGTTATAAGCGACTCCCGCCACGAAATATTCATTACGGTACACTCCTGACCCCCTGAACGAGGAGTGGCTGCCGCCAAGCGCCTCGCCCGCAATCATTTGCGGCCCCGGAGAGACGAGCTGCATGTTGATTACGCCGGTCATGGCTTGGGAGCCGTAGAGGGTGGAGGCTGCGCCGTCCACAACCTCGATGCGCTCCAAAAAGGTGGCTGGGATCATGTCTATGTCATAATAGCCATAGCTGGGGTCCATGACGGAAAGCCCGTTCAATAGGACCAACTCACCGTTCTTGAGTCCGCGGAAACCGATGGAGCTGCTCATGTCGCCCATGTGCAGTCCAAACGGCATGTGTGAAGTGAAGTTGAGGCCGCCGTTTCTTTTTAATATTTCGTAAGCGCTAAAACCGCCCAACCTTTCCATGTCCGCTTTGTCTATGACATCCACAAAGGCCGCGGTATCCAATTGCTCCTTTTCTATTCGGTTGGCCGTAACGGAAACATCCGGAAGCTGCGCCTCTCCATTTTTGTTTTGGGCGTTTTCAGCCGCCCAGCCCTGCGCGCCGAAAATAAATACCCCGATGAGCATACTCATGCAGAAAAATCTGATGGCCCGCGTTCTCGTGCTGTTCTCCTTTGTGAATCCGAAAATAACCAGCTTCCTTCCGTTACCAACAGGCCGCAGCTTCTTAGATTTCGCGCAGGCTCCGGGGCTACCAATAAAAAAAACCCCTGGTCCTAAAAGGACCAGGGGGGATTGCACCCGTCTTACTTGATCACCCCTGAAGAGACCCGTTTACGGGTACAACTCAAGGGGAGTTGCCCGATAGCCGTTCCGCGCAAGCCGTGGCGGGTCTATTTCAGGACAGGCAGGTCTTCTGACTTCCAGATCAATCTACTTGCCGCGCCTTCCCGCCTTTCGGCAGTGGCTTGACAATTACCGGCTCCATGAGACCCGGCGAGTTGCCTGCGGCTTTCGTCCCCGGTTACAGCGGCGGGACCGTGACGGATTCGCACCGTCTTCCCTTTTAACCCCGTTAGGGACCCATCCTCGGGGCAGGACAATCATATAAAAAAGATATGTCAAATAAAATGGCTCCATCGTGGGCGCGGTGGTCCCCGAAAATTGGGCAGGCGTCTTCATTTGGTTTGGCCATACAGAAATGTAGATAAGACACGGTCCAACGCGAGACGCACAGCGCATCGTTCAATACAGACCAGGGGAACCAGTTCACCTCCCTGGCCCTCACCAAGGTGCGCAAAGGCCACGAGATCAAGCTATCCATGGACGGCAAGGGGGCCTGGCGGGACAACATCTTCATCGAGCGCCTGTGGCGGCCGTTGCAGTACGAATGAGCGTACATCAATGAATTCGAGGGTGGGACCATCCTCCGACATGGCCTGAAGGCTTGCATCGACTTCTACAGTTCCGAAAGCCCCCTTTCCGCGCGGGACGGAAAGCCTCCCGATCAGGCATACTCCGGTGGCTTTAAAAGCAGCATGAACATGACCGGCCAAAGCAACCTTCAACCCGCCGTCTAGCTTTCCCCCAAAGGGAGGCCACCACCAGCCTAGACGTGATGACCGCCGAACGCTACATCAACAAGTCGCGGAGGCTGAAGCCTACTTTGGAGATCCTCAAGGGAGGGCTCGAAATGGTGGAGGCAGGGCCGACTGAGAACCGCCCTACGTCAATCCCATGTCCAGCCCGATTTTTGATAAAAAAAAGAGGCCAGCCGAAATCGACTGGCCTCTTGCTATCTAGTGGTGGGGACGACCGGGCTCGAACCGGCGGCCTCCGGTGTGACAGGCCCAAAAAACACTATCGCTAACAGCGGGATATCGCACCTTTTTTCAACAAATACAAATATTTGTGAAAATGGGCCCTCGTACCGACGGATACCTGTAAGTACCTGAAAATACGTGCCGGAGAATTCCATCTACTCCATATCTACTCCCTGAAATCGCGGCCAACCATGGAGTTTAGTTGGACATGGCGTCGCGCAAGAGGAAAATTGCTAGGAGTGAAAAACCGATTCCCTTGACCGATGAACCCAAATTGGATACAATCGTACCCGTTATGGTATCTATAACCCAACAAGATGAATTGGCCGCCGCCCTGTTCAACAAGACCCGCAGGACGATATTGGGCCTGCTTCTGGGCAGGCCTGATGAGTCATTTTTCCTGCGTCAGGTGGTGCGGGAGAGCGGTGCCGGCCAGGGGGCCGTCCAGAGGGAACTGAAACAGCTTGCCGATTCCGGCATTATCACTCGTGAGCGGCGAGGAAACCAGGTCCACTTTCAAGCCAACCCTGATTGCCCAGTTTTCTCAGAGTTGAAGTCCTTGATGCTCAAAACAAGCGGTATGGCCGGCTTGCTCAAGGAGGCTCTTTCGCCCCTGACCGAACGCATTTCAGTGGCCTTTGTTTTCGGTTCGTTGCCCAAGGGAGAGGCAACCTCAGACAGCGACGTCGATTTGTTGGTCGTGGGTGCGGTCAGCTTGCGGGATTTGGTCAGGGTTCTGTCTCCCTTGCAGGAGACCATTGGCCGGGAGATAAATCCCACCGTCTATCCGGAAGAAGAGTTCATCAGCAAAGCGGCTGATGGGCAGCACTTTATTAAATCCATAATGCCAGAGCCCAAGTGGTTCCTGATCGGAGATGAAGATGAGCTTGCCAAACTGGCTGGGTAACGGCTGGCTCACCGAGCATAATACCAGTCCCGGTGAGATCGGAGATCTTCTGGCCATTGCCGACCGGGACCTTGACCAAGCCCTTACTCCTGGGCTGAGCCCGGACTGGCGGCTGAATATTGCCTATAACGCCGCACTGCAAGCGGCAGTGGCTGCCCTGGCGGCGGCTGGGTACAGGTCGTCACGCGCCAACAAACACTACCGGGTGATCCAATCGCTGGTCCATACCATCGGCATGGAAGACGACTTGATCCTGGTCTTTGACCACTTCCGTAAAAAGAGAAACATCAGCGACTATGAACGGGCAGGCACTGTCTCCGAACAGGAAGCGGATGAGATGTACTCCCTTGCCAAGGATATTCGTTCGCGCGTTGAAACATGGCTGAAGAACGGCTATCCGGAACTGCTGTAATAGTCATCATGCCCGGGTTCTTTCAGGGCAGCATTCATTTTGGTTTAAAGGTATAGAATAAATGCCGCTTCCCGAATTCATCCGCAAGCAGGTGGACACCAAGCTTGGCGCGTACTGCGAGGGCAAGGTCCCGCCCCATGTGAGGGACAAGCTTAGGATCGCCTACAGGATTCGCGGCAACTCTGTCACCGTGTTCGAGGAGCGGCCCCGCTGGGACAAGCCCGACAGCGAAGAGTGGACCAGCCTGCCCATTGCCCAGTTCCGCTATGATCCGGGCACTAATAAATGGACCTTGTACTGCGCCGACCGCAATGGCCGCTGGCACAAGTATGACCTGGCCAATCCGGTGAAGAATATCGAGACGCTCATTGCAAAGGTCGAAGAAGACCGCACCGGCATTTTCTGGGGATAGCCCGCCGCAACTGCCTACCTCCTGTTTGTGTAAGGAGCCCTATACTTCATCCGGCTGGGCGGTTCCTCGGCGCGGTCATTGTCGGTTCTCCGCCAATGTCATCCATGCCCAACGGCTTGGGCGGCCACTCATGCCCTCTTTCTTGAAGCGATTCCCTGAACCCTTCGTGCTCATTTCCTCCCAATAGGGTTTCAAGCAATTCCGGGTCACCGTCATTTATGCCTTCTTCGATCAGGGCGGTTTCAGGCTGCCCGCCAAACACCAGAGGGTCGGGGATGGATTCCCGCTGGCCGGGCTTGATGATGGGCATCTCGTCACTGAGCCGCAGCTGTTCCCTTGAATGCGCCGCCGGCTCTCCCGTGATGCTCTCGGCCCCGGCCTCGTGGATGGCTTGGTCGATTTCGTCAAGCTCCGGCGGTCTGCCCATGTATTGAGGGGCCGTTTCAGGACCGGCCAACTCCTCCAGCATCCGATCCTGGATGTCCCCGAATGTCTCCTGCTTGAACTCCGTGGCCAGATCAGCCAGGCTGTCATCGAGAAGCGCCCTTTCGATTTCGGCCAACGTTAGTTCTGTAAGCTCCTCCTTGCCCTCCCAAAAAAGCTCACCCATATCTTCATTATGATACGACACAGCTGCTCCTTTCCTAACCAGCCCTATCCGGCACGTCCAGTCTGGCCTTCAGAGTTTCAGTCCCAAAAAACACTATCGCTAACAGCGGGATATCACATCTTTTTTCTAAAATATCAAATGGTTGGCAAAAACGGGCCGCGTCCCGGAGGATACCTGTAAGTACCTGAAAATACGTGCCGGAGAATTCCATCTACTCCATATCTACTCCCTGAAATCGCGGCCAACCCTCTCGCCTCATTAAGGATGTGGGTAATATGAGGAACTGCCAGGAGTGGTTCAAGCCTCAATTCATGCCTTTTACCGTTTCCTCCTGCGTCAACCTCGCCAGCACATCCTTGATGAGCAGGGCGCTTTTATAAAAAATGGTCCCTTCCGGTAGACCACTGATGCGCTCGGCCCCAGCCTCCCCCACGGCCAGCAGGATGTTGTGGTGCTCTCTGAATTCCCTGAGGGTCTGCACCTTCTCCTTCAGGTACCCTTCGGTCCAAAACCCCACGATCTCCATGATCACTCGGCGGCCGTCTTCATGCTCGAACACAAAGTCGGGTACAAAGACCTTCTGGCCCTTGTGCAGCACCTCGCCTTCCCGGATAAGCCGCCAGCCTTCTCTCGGCTGCTCGCCCCACTTGCGGGCGAAGGCCTCCTCCACGCCGGAATCGAACTCACTCGGAGCGGACAAGGGACTGCTGAGCCCATCCTCTGACGACAGCGCCAAAGAGACCTCAAAGCCCTGGCGCGGCGTCTGCACCCGAGCCTTCATGCGCCAGCCGTGACAGGCCAAGAGCTTGGGAATGAGCCTCGCCATGGCCGCCCCATAGCGGCGGGTCTTGCGCAGCAGCGAAGCAGGGCCGTCCAATTTGATTTCGTAGGCTCCGGGCCTGATTCGCCGAATCCTATGCAGCAGGCCGGCCAACTTGATGTAGCGGAGAATGGTCTTGAAGTCCTGGTCCGCCCAGATCACCATTTCAGTGGCCCAATACAGAGCCACCTGGACCTGGGCCACGTTGTAGCGGGAGAGCAAGGCGGCGGCATCCTCATCATAGCCAGGGAAGCTCAGCAGACTATGAAACTCCATCACGTCCGCGAAAAGGGCATCCTCGATTTCGCCCCAGTCGGTCCCCAGTTCTGCGGCTATCCGCTCTTTGGTTTGCTGTTCGGTATGTTCGAACAGCCGGTCCGCCTCCTGTACCAGAGGGTGACTCGGTGCTGACAGTCGGAAGACTTTTCGCCGCAGCTTGGCCGCCTCTCCCTTGGGATCGCGGGAAAAGGTGCTTGCGTCGTCCAAAAGCTTGCAAAAGGCCTCAATGCGGCGGGATGGGCAATCGTCCTCCTCGATAAAGATTAAGGCCACCTGACGATGCAGATTTCTGCGGGTGTTGCCCCGGCCTTGCCGGTACGCCTCCAACATGGCCTGGGCATAGTCCCGGTAGTGACCATGCCGCCCGGTGGTCAGCCTGTCCGGTATTATGCGGCCATCTTTATATTCGGCGATGCCGTGTTCCCTGGTAAGCATCGTTTCTCCTGCGCCGCCGGGAGCGCATCTCCTCCTTGGTTTCTTCGCACACTACTTCATACAGCACCGCCTTGTCCGAACCGGACTTGCGCAACACCCGGCCCAAACGTTGTATGGCTTGCCGGCTGGATGATTTGCCGCCCAAAACCACCGCCACCTTGGCCTTGGGCACGTCCACCCCCTCGTCCAGCACCTGGTTGGCCACGATTGCCGGGTAATCTCCCCGGGCAAAGCCCTCCAGGATGTCCCGCCTCTCGTGCTTCTTGGAGTGGTTGAGCAGGCAAGGGATGAGGAACCTGAGGCTCACGTCACGGGCCATGGCATTGGAGCCGGTAAAGACTATTACCATGGCGTCGGCATGCAGGCGAAAGAGGTCTTCCAGCACCCGTAGTTTTTCTTCGGCCCGGTCCTCGATGGCTTGTTTGGCGAAGTATGCCTTCTGCGCCCTGCGTGCCCCCGGGTCCTTGCACGTCTCCGCGCACAGGTCTTCCCAGGAGTAGCCATCCTGATCCTTTCGCCGCTCATACATGAAACCGCGCACATGCCGGGAAAGCGAATCGTACCTGGCCCGCTCCTCAGGGTTGAGGTGCACAGGTATTCTCACCACCTCATACTCGGCCAGGGTGCGTCCCCTCGCCTTTGCCAGAGGCATCTCGTACAGCTTGGGCCCAATGAGCCATTCCAGGTCAACGTGCCTGCCGTCCGAGCGCTCGGGAGTTGCGGTCAACCCCAGACGCATGGGAGCGGCGCACATCACGGCGGCGTCACGCCGCAGGCGTCCAGGCAGGTGGTGGCACTCGTCGAACACGATCATGCCGAAATGGTCGCCCAGCTTATCCATATGGATGTAGGCACTATCGTAGGTGGTTACAGAGACCGCTTTGAGATCGTAGATATTATCGCCGATAATGCCGGCATCGTAGTTGAGGCCGCGCAGGATGCGCTGGTGCCACTGATACATGAGATCACGCACCGGAGCCACCACCAGGGTCGACACCGCAGTCTGTTTCATTATGGCCAGGGCCACCTCGGTCTTGCCCGTGCCGGTAGGCATGATCACCAGGCCCGCTCCGCTGCCCAGCCAGGCGTCCACGGCCTCATTCTGCTCAGTCCGCAGCACGGGGAGGTTTATCCGGCCCCAACGCACATCCCGCCAACGGGGCACGGTGTCGATGACACCCAAACCGGCTTTTCCGATCCGCTCCAAGACCTCGGTGTAGTGCAGGGCATCACAGCGCCACAACAATGACCTTTTGTCCCATTGCCACAAATCACTTCCCAGGCCTTGGGGCAGCCTTGTCTGCCCGATGCCTGTCAGGCACAAGGTCCCACGGTCGAATGCCAGAGACGGTTTCAAGCCGGGCTCCTTTTTATCACCAACTATGTTCAGTAATTGATTAATATAGCCCGAATTGACGGTCGAGAAGTATCGCTCTTTCCCAGCCGGGACCACATTGTTTCCCATTATACTTATGCCACAACGCCACCGTCTTGTTATTATTTGATCAAGATAGCTAAGTAGGACAACTTGTACCAGAGAGGTGTCACATGGCTGAAGTAGGCGTCTCTCAGGTAAAAAAGGAAATCGCCGACCTTATGAATCGCGTCACTTATGGCAAAGAACGTATACGCATCACCCGCAAGGGCCACAGGGGCGCGGCTCTGATGTCTTTGGAGGATCTGGAATTGCTCGAGGCCATTGAGGACGTTGTCGATGTACGCGATGCCCTTTCTGCTTTACAGGAAGGCCGGGGAAAAGGCTTTGCCAACTGGACCGACGTCAAGGCTGAGTTGGGGCTGTAAGGGGGCATGGCCTTGAGGAATTGGGCAAAATTCAGCGTAAGATGACTTTGGAATAAGTCTGCCGCCAGCATACCTAATTTAAGCATCCCTGTTTTTCAGGCGCGTCCAACCTTGCCCGTATGGTGTCGGGCTGAAGAAAGCTTGCCACCAGATGTCCGGTGCTCATCACCACCAAGCTCCTGGTTTGGCGCCCGGCTGTGGCGTCGATGAGATTTCCCTCTTTGGCGGCGGCCTCTCGCATGCGCTTGTTTGGGGCGGAGCCCGGTGGCAGCACACACACCACCAGATTCCGCTCGATGGAGCTCTCATGGCCGATGTTTACCAGCATGGCCTCAACCCTGTTCCCCGGCAGGCCTGAGCAGAGACTTTTGCTGCGGCATTTCGTTTCGGCAAGCCTGGAACAGTTCGTCCTTCAAGTATCCTATGGCTCGGTACTTGCCCTTTACCACCCAAGGATTGTCGATTGGCTTTTTCATCTCCATTTCGATTTCCTCAATGGCGCGCACCAACGGCTCCTTGTCAAAAACCTTCTTTCTGGGCATCTGAGTCTCCTTTCGCGGTGTCCATTTTCTGGCTTTGTTTTATAGGTCCCGATTAGCAGGCGAATCTTAAGCAGGAAATGGAATTTTGTTTTGCAGACCTCTTCCTTGTAGCGAGAAGAGGTCTGCCGAAAAAGGTGGACCCAGAGGTGAAACAATATGACTTCCCAAACCCACGACCGGCCGGCGTCCAGCCAGCAGATAGGCTACATCCGCAGACTCCAGGCAGAAACCGGAGTAGTGGAAGGCGATTTGCCCCAGGATTTGACCAACTGGCAGGCTTCATGCATGATCGGTGAGCTGCTGGCGCAAAAACGTAATTCGGAATTTGTCCCCGGCAACCGCACCAACGCCAGCCGGGTCAACCATGTACGCCTGGGCTTGGCCATGAAGGTGTGCTTTCGGCTTTGGACCAGTAGAGGCCACGATGTCTGGCACGACAACCGGGAGGCTTTTAAGAAGCGGGTGGTCGCCACTTACAACCTGTTCACCGAGATCGCCGATTCCATGGAGCGGGAAATCCACGTCAGCCCGGCCCATGGGAAATGAGCATTCGCTCCTGACTCACAGAATCCGCTCGGGCAGCAGGTCAGACAGGTCGTCAACTTGCTGCTCCCGAATGGCTTCCTCCACCTCGCGCATCTCGTCTTCCGCGTCCGGTTCCTGAATGCTTAATATGGCCATTTCTATCTCAGCGCGCTCATCAGGGTATTCGGGGCCGGCCTCATGCAGCTGCTCCAGGTCCCGTTGCTCTAGGAGGCTCTGCTCAATGTCCTCATGCTCCCGGCGCTTCTCCGAAAGCGTTTCCTTCCAGATTCTCTCGGTGGGGTCGAAATCAGGCTCATAAAAGGTATTGAAACGCATGTTCGTTCCTTTCCGTGGTTTTATTGCTTTCACCCACAATGTCAATTTCTTCTGAGAAATCTTAAGCGGAAAAGTCATCATTCAGGTCAGGACATAGGCGTGATTGAGAAGACGGCCACTGAAAACTTGCTGTCGCCGCCGTGCCACATTTGGCGGCCTACTTGGCCACTGTGATTGAATTCGTTAATCACGGGAAAGCCTTGTTGGTCACGTGAAAAGTGTGTGGCCAGAGTCGCGATAGCATAGGAGCCAGCAGATATATTGGCAAACGAAAAGGTGCTTGCCGATGTGATTGAGGCCCGATTCATGGGCTGGTTTAGGCGAATGGCAACCAGTGTCTCATTGAATGACAGGTTGTTGAGCGAGAATAAAAACACGCTGCTATTGGGACGAACAGCGGCGGTCATAAAGCCCGAAAGGTTGAACAGCAGCCCGCCCGTCCGGGGAGCGCCGCCATTGCCCTGCCCAGTGAGGCTGGAGACCTCCTGGTGCTGGATAGCCAAGCCCGGGTCAGTGCCGTCCGGGCTATGGCTTTGCTCACAGCCCCCAGCCAGCAAACAAGCCAGCATCGTGGCGGTATTCCACCAAGTTTCATATTTCATGAGGTGAAGTGAAGCCCCTCTTGTTTAAATATTTTCCGGTCCCGGGACCAAACGAAAGCTTTTTATATTGGTCTCACCTTATCTCTTGCGAGGTAATTTCAAATGGCTCGTCCATACAAATGCCCCTACTATGGCGGCGTCAAATCGATCTGGAAAGGATATCGAATTTTGAAAGACGGCAAGGTGCGGCTGCGCCGATGCTGCATGTGCGACCGGAAATACGTTACGCGCAAAAAGGTGATCCTGTGAAAGTTACCCTCACAGACATCCATCGGCTACGCGATCTGAGGCTCATGCTGCGTAACTCCCACCGCGAAATTGTCCGTCTGAAAAAGCTGCCCGCATTTCTCCGAGGAGACCAGGAAGAGGAAACAATGATTGCAGAAAAAATTAGGCAGGAGGCTCGGGACCTTGAGCGCCGTATTCTGGAATCGGAGATGGGCTTTCATGAACGGAATGAACCTCATGAGACCATATCGTGAGGCATAAAACGAAAGCTATTAATATCGGGATTGCTCACGGTTGCTCATGGGAATCGCCATACTGCACTCCATAGACGACAAGGCTATCAAGCAGGAGGCCTCCTTGGACAAAGCCGAAGACCGCATACTGACATGGAAAACCATTCCTCTCACCATGACCGAAGTCACCATCCTGGAAGAGATAGTCCGATATCTGGCCGAGTTGGAAACCAGCCTAAAAACCGGCATATTTCGAGTCTCCCAGCCAAGCCACGAGGATATGGCCAGGCATTTTGAGGCCATGATGGGCACGGAAAATCTTTTCAGAGGTAATATGGTCAAATTGGACACGGTTTTCAAGCGCATCACGATACTTGCCCAACACCAATTGCAGGCAGAAAAAGCTCCTTTTAAGAAAAACCAATGCAAGGAACAAAAGGGCCATAGGGCCGAGCTTCAATTACAGGAACAGATCGTCCTCACAGAGCACGCCGTGCGAAACCTGGAACGTAAAATGGGCCTCAACTTAAGATCGTTTAACAAAAACCTGGCTGAGGCTGCCCATTTTCTGAGACGTTCTCCCTACATGCGCGATGCGGTCCCCTTTGTGTCCAGGGCCCGGCGTGATTTAAGAAACACGATCAACATTACGGCCTCAATTAAGGGCCGGGGAAAACGCCTGGTTCATCTCATCAAGCTGGAACAGGGTCTCTTTCCCAAAGAGGACAAGGCGGTGTGATGCCGCCCTGCCTGGAGCTACCCCATCCTAGACACACTGTTCCTTCGGCCGACCTGAAAAACGAGTCAAAGACAATCTCCTGCCCCATGGTGTATTGGAGAAAGCGAAGCTTTTTTAACTGGCCGCGACTGTCCATTTCTTTTTTCAGGCCCAAGAAGAGGTCCATGCAGCAACGTTGCCACGTATCACGGTCTCTCATGACTTCGGCCAGCAGCCGGGCGTCTTTGGGGAGGCCCACCACCTTCAAAGCCTCACGGGTTTTGGCCCGGGATTTGCCGCGCACATTCACCGCCTCGGTCCAGACCAAATTCTGTAGCACATGAAGTGCCGTAACCTGCTCACTGATAGGCGATGTGCTGCCTTCTGATTCTAACCATAGATAGGTGCACGGTTGCAGTGAGCAGACTGTCAACATTATCTAAGCATGCATTAGTTGTCAGATAACGTAAATCCTGGGTTAAAGCTGCTGAAATCCCTTGATTGACGAACCACCGCTCGACGATCCATACTTTGTAGATCTATATCGATCAGTTGGTGTAGGGGGCCACCATGCAGGAGCCGCAGGACTTCTGCCAAAGCCAGCGTAGCCGCGATAGCTCCTACGAGATGGGCGCCAACGGCCTTACCTGCCAATACCGTAACGCCGCAGCGATCCAGGTCACCATCAGCCAAAAGCTTTTTGTAAGCCGTTTGTTCAGCAATTATTGTTTTGGGCTTGCTGCTCTTCCAGATTTCGGATGCTTTTCGTTGGGCTGGCAGTGTGTGGAGCCGCATGGTTCGGAAATCATTGTGGCCATGTCCAAGCCCGGCCTCGACCACTAAATCAAACCCCACTTGATCAAGAGCTTTGCGGCCCAGGGCATTGTCGAGCCCACAGAGCGCGACCGAGGGTTCGTTATTTTGTCGTCGGAAAAGGACAGTAAGCCAAGCCCCCATAGGTAAGCTTGCCCAAGGTGTCCAAGACCAATCAGCCAAAGTTGATTGGGCAGGTAAGCGATTTCTGGTTCGCGGTCATCTTCCTCAAGCCAGTCCACATTCGGCGCAGGCTCCCACAAGGAAAGGCTCACCGAGCGTTTTCCAGCTACAGGAGTGCCGTCGGATACGTGCATGAATGCCTCGTTGACCGCGACGGCGGCAGCCAACATGGCGGCCAAAGGAGTTCCGGTCCCACCCTTCACCGGAAAATCTGAGTGGGCGGGAAGCACACCGCCTCGCCAACCAGAGTATTCGGTTCTTATCTGGAAAGCCTCCCTTCTTGGCCTTGGACTTCCTCCTATCGCTACAAGGGGCACCCCTTCCGGGGCAAGTCCAGGGCCGCCTTGCAGAGCACGTACCGCTTCGTTAAGGGTTTTCCCCAGAGGCATCGGCACCAGCAGGGGAACATCAAGTTCCCTTGTACTGACACCCCACCGAGAAACGACCTTCGTGCCAGGTTGACCCCGGTTAGCAACGCGGCCTGGTGTTGTGCCTGGCTGGCCTCTTGCTCTCCAATCACAAAGGCCAAGCGATAACTGTGCAGCAATGCATCCGCCTCGGGGATGCTAGCGGCTTCCCCCGTATCAAGAGCCCGTTTAGCTAGGCGATTTACTGTTTCTTCGATTGCGAAATCAGGCATGACTCCTCCTATAGGCCAATATAAAAAAATGCCTGACGGTCGCGTACCGGTACGGCATGCCAGCGCTTGGCACCTTCATAACGGTATATTCCCATTTCAAAGCGGTGTACAGGCGGGGCTGCAAAATTAGGTAAAATTAATGCCAAGTGCCCGGCACGGGCAATCATGGGGTAAGCTTTATCTAATTCACTTTGTTGTGAGCTTCCGGGGTGCACATGTACATCGGCGATTACGGATAAACCCCATTCTTTGCAGAGCTTCCACAGTTGCGTATTCCGCTGATTCCGCCTCCCTGATCCGTTCCAAGGCGTCGTGGCAATCCGGGGCAAGGGGGCCACTTAATCGGAGCGAAGCGACGCTGGTATTTTGATTTACGCTTTTTGATCCTCTTTGGTCAAGGTCGAGTACTTTTTCCTCATGGATTCTCCTTTAAATTGTATCCTGTGAGCACTGTGGACTAGGCGGTCTAGGATGGCGTCGGCCAGGGTGGGATCACCTATGATTTCGTGCCAGTGCTCTACTGGGACCTGGGCGGCCACCAGGGTTGATTTGAGGCCATGGCGGTCTTCCAGTAATTCTAAAAGATCTAAACTTTGCTCCCTGGTGAGACGGTCAAGTCCCCAGTCGTCCAGGGCGATGAGCCTGGCCTTGGCGTAGGCGGCCATTTTTTTAGGATAGCTGCCGTCGGCTTTGGCTATGGAGATTTCCCCGAGCAGGTTTGGCAGCCGCCGGTAGATGGCGGAGTGTCCCATGAGGCGGGCCTTGTGGACCATGGCGCAGGCCAGGTATGTCTTTCCCACGCCGGTGGGGCCGGTGATGATCAGGTTCTGTCGGCCCTTGATCCATTCACATGCGGCCAGGGACATAACCAGGGACTTGTCCAGGCCGCGTCTATGCCTGGAATCAATGTCTTCCACTGATGCGGACACCCTGAGCTTGGCTTTTCTCAGCCTGGTGGCCAGGCGTCGGTCCTCTCGCTCGGTCATCTCTCGGTCCGCCATGAGGCCCAGGCGCTCCTCAAAGGACAGGCTTTCTTTGTCGTTCATCTGAGCTTGCTCGTCCAAGGCCTTGGCCATTCCGGTGAGCCTCATGGCGGTCAGCTTGTCCATGATTGGATTGGTCAGCATGAATGGTTTCTCCTTTTTCTTTGGGGGAGTAGTAGTCCTTTCCCCTGATATTTTGATGCTCTATGAGCAGCATGGGCTGAATGATTTGAGGGGTCAGCTCTTTGTCCTTGTTGTTTTTTAAGATGGATTTAACGCTGGTAAAGCTCTTGGCATTGATGTCCAGAGCCCGCTGACACGCCGCCTCCAGGCGGTCATCGCCGTAGGTCTTGGCCAGCCGCATGATGCCCAGCACCGACCTGAAGCCCTGCTGGGGGTGGGCCCGGCTTTCCATGATGGACTTGGACAGGGCTTCACAGCCAGGCCCTGTCTTGGCAGCCCAGTTAAGCAGCCTTTCGGGGGTCCACTTGAGGTACTCTCTGTGGGACCTGGGCATGTGCTCGGCTATGGTGGTGTGGCGTCCCTTTTTGAAACTCCGCCTGTGGCTGGCCACTCTCTTGCCCTTGTGGAAGCACTCCACAATTCGTGAGCTGAAGCGGACATCCAGCTGTTTGCCGGCCAGCTGATAGGGCACGGAGTAGTAGTGGCGGTCCAGCTCAATGTGATAGTCGATGTTTACCTTGGCCTTTTTCCATTCTGCGTATGGGAAGGGAAACAGGGGCAAGGGACCCATGGCGGGACGGTCCAGCTTTTCAAACAGCTCCCGCCTGCTGCGCTTAAGCTGTTGCATGGGCTGGTTATTGAGCTTCTCCAAAAGCTCTTTTATGGCTTGGTTCAATTCGTCCAGGCTGAAGAAGGTCCGTTTCCTTAAGCGGGCCAGTATCCAGCGCTCCACCACCAAAACCCCACCCTCCACCTTGGCCTTGTCCTTGGGTTTTCGCACCCGGGCAGGGATCACGGCGGTTGCGTAGTGATTGGCAAAGTCCTGGTAGGTGGGATTGAGGTCGGGCTCGTAGCGGCAAGTCTTGTTTACGCCGCTTTTAAGATTGTCGGGAATCACCAGCTCCGGCACGCCGCCGAAGAAAGCAAAGGCCCTCTCATGGGAGCCTATCCAGTTAGTCAGGCTCTGGCTCCAAGTGGCTTCGCTGAAGGTATAATTGCTGTCCCCCAGCACCGCCACGAAGATCTGTGCCTCTTTGACCTCACCGGTATTGGCGTTGATCACATCCACCGTCTGGCCGGCGTAGTCCACAAACAGCTTCTCACCCGCCCGGTGATCCTGGCGCATCCAGACCTTCAAAAGGCCCCGCCAGCGCCGGAAAAGCTCGCAATACTGGTGGTACGGCCTATCCCGCAGGACTTGGCTATCTTGTCCTGAGTTAGCCCCAACTCGTGCCGTAGTCTCAATACTTCCCGAATCTTGCGCATGGATAACCTCTTGGCCGCCATCTGCCCCTCCATGATCATCAGTACAAATCAATAGAGGGCAGCTTAACTGCCGGCTGTTAACCAGCGCCGCTTTCACATATGCACTATGTGGCCGGATTACTCCGGAATCGGTGGGCGGAATGCTCCGGATTCAAGGGGCGGATTCAAGCGGAATCCAATGGCGCCTTGCTCCGGATTCGAAGGGCGGGTTGGTGCGGAATACGCATGTTAGCGTTCCACAGAAAGGAACGCCTTATGGGTGTATTCAGAAAAAACAAAGACGACTATGGCAAGCCCACGGGCCCTTGGTACGTGCAGCACCCTTACAAACGCGATATTAACGGCAAGGTGAAGTACAAAACCGTAAAGGCATCCTGGAGCAAGAAAAAGGCCCAGGACCTGCTCAGGAGGAAGCAGGAAGAGTTTCTGGAGCGAGATAAATTGGGCATCCAGAACCGGGACATGACCTTTGCGGAGCTAATGGACTGGGCACTCAGCCAGGAGGTGATGAAGGCAAAGGCCTCTGCATCGGATGACAGGCGCCGGTCCCTACAGCTCAAAGCCTTTTTCGAAGGTTACAAAGCTGATCAAGTGACACCGTTAATGGTTGACAACTTCAGAATCAGAATGAAGAGCACGGTCTCAGAGAAGACCGGGAGACCTTACTCTGGAACAACGGTGAACAAGCTGGTCACCCTGGGCAGAAGGGTCTACATGGACCAGGGCATGGTAACCAGCAATCCCTTCGCTAGGCGCGGCATGTACAAGGAACCTCCCAAGGGCCAGACCATCTCAGATCAGGAATTCAGGGCGATCTTGGACCATTTGGCCGATTACCTGAAGCCCGTGGCAATGACCGGCTACCTGACCGGCATGAGGCGGGGTGAGATACTTAACCTGGAGTGGAGTCAGGTTGACCTTGAGGATGGGACACTCGACCTCTCACCGGAAGATACCAAAACCGGTGAGCCCAGAGTGATCTATCTCAGCAGCATACCTGAGCTGAGACGTGTATTTGTTGAGGCCAAGCTCAGAAAGAAGCGCGGTCAGAAAAAGGTCTTTACCCAAAACGACGGAAGCACCATCTGCAAGTACACAGTGGGCAGGAGCTTCAGCAGGGCGGCAGAAAAGGCAAAAGTGGGGCATAGGCGGTTCCACGACCTCAGGCATACTTTTGCCACCAACTGCCAGAAGGCGGGAGTCAGCCGGACCGTCATAATGAAGCTCACCGGGCATAAGACCATGGCCATGTTCCTGCGGTATAGCCACTTGGATCGGGAGCAGTCAGAATCGGCTATGGAACGCCTGGGCGAGATGCTGGAAACTAAAAGACGAGAAGCCAAAGCTTAGAGGGCAGACCGTGGAACATGCGAAGTCATCTACTCCATATCTACTCCATTTCGGTCTGGTGAACGCCTCATTACCTTTGACTGATTCTGGGAAAAAAACGGTGCGGGTGTCTTAAGGCAGACTCGCTTTTAAGACCTTGGCAGTGATTTGAGAGACAGAGCATGGGAAATACGGGATTTTGTCTACTCCATATCTACTCCCTGAAAGAAAAATGGGGCTAGCCGAAATCGGCTAACCCCCTGTAATTATTGGCGGGGACGACGAGACTCGAACTCGCGACCTCCGGCGTGACAGGACGCCTGCAAGTACGCACCCCTCCTGTTTTCAAGCACTTAACTGCATCGCAAAGCACCAAAACGCAGCATTCTGCAGCAAAATGCATGGCGCGCTACGTCAAATCCTACGTCACGCAATACCTTCAGTTGCTGTGGCAATATACTGCATAAAAGTTGAGCGGTAAGCCCCGGGGCCAGGAACTCAGGCACCTATGGCACATTACGTCATATGTGCTTCCGTCTTAGGATTTTGGGAAGAGGAGACCCCTGGCTTGTGATATACTAGCGTTCAAATGGTTTATTGGTGCATTAAGCTCACTGTTCTTTAGGCAGAAAGACAGGCTAAATGCCATCTTTGTCTGACATTTGCAAAGATGAACTTTCCGGACTCTCCTCACAGCAAGTGGCAGCCCGTCTCGCTTCGGATGGCTACAACGAACTGCCCACAGCCAAACCGCGCTCAGTCTGGACCATAGCTCTGGGGGTGGCCCGCGAGCCGATGCTGCTTCTACTCTTAGGGGCGGGCAGCATCTATTTCCTCTTAGGGGACCTGCGCGAGGCCATCATGCTCATGGGGTTTGTGCTTTTGGTCATGGGGATAACCCTCTATCAAGAGCGCAAGACTGAAAGAGCAGTGGCCGCCCTGCGCCAGTTAGCCAGCCCTCGGGCCCTTGTTATACGGGATGGACGTCAACAGCGCATACCAGGCCGGGAAGTGGTTGTGGGCGACCTGATGCTGATCACGGAAGGAGATCGGGTTGCCGCCGATGCCACATTGCTTTCCGCGCGTAACCTCTTCCTAGATGAATCCCTTCTCACTGGCGAATCAGAGGCGGTGGGCAAACATCCTTGTCAGGACGTCTCCGACATCTCGACCGGTGTTGGAGACCGCAACTCTTCGGCCATTTATTCCGGGAGCATGGTGGTGGGCGGCTTGGGGCTGGCCCGGGTCGATGCAGTTGGTGAGCACACCGAGATGGGTCGCATTGGCCGCTCCTTGGCGGAGCTGGAGCAGGAACCCACCCCTTTACAGACCGAAACCTCCCGTCTGGTACGCAGGCTGGCCCTGGCAGGGATACTGCTTTGCAGCGTGGTGGTTGTCCTTTACAGTCTCACCCACAAGGACTGGCTAGGTGGCTTCCTGGCCGGGCTGACCCTGGCCATGGCCATGCTTCCCGAGGAATTTCCCGTCGTCCTGGCCATCTTCCTGGCTCTAGGCGCTTGGCGCATCTCCCAGAATCGAGTGCTGACCCGGCGCTTGCCGGCGGTGGAGACCCTTGGCTCCGCCACTGTGTTGTGCACCGACAAGACCGGCACCCTCACCGAAAACCGTATGGCCCTGGCCATGATGCAGGCCAACCAAGAAACCTGCGAACTTTCCACCGGATGCTTCGACCGTCTGCCAGAGAACTTTCACCACCTGCTGGAATTTGCCGTACTGGCCAGCCAGCGGGACCCTGTCGATCCCATGGATATGGCCATCCGCGAGGCCGGGGAGAAGTGGCTAGGGCAAAGCGACCACTGGCACGACGACTGGGAGCTGGTGCGCGAGTATCCCCTCAGCCGAGAGTTGCTGGCCATCTCCCATGTCTGGCGGTCCAGTCGCAGCAATGAGTTCGTGATCGCCGCCAAGGGTGCTCCCGAGGCGGTGGCCGACCTTTGCCACCTGGACAAGCAAGCCGCAGATGAGGTGGAAGATCTGGTCCAACGGATGGGGCGCGAGGGGCTTCGCACCCTGGGCGTTGCCGCCGCTCGTTTGGGCCAGGCCAATCTGCCCCAGGGGCAGCACGAATTCAACTTCGAATTCCTGGGGATATTGGGCCTCCGAGACCCTTTGCGGGTTTCTGCTCCCCAGGCCATTGCCGAATGCTATGGGGCTGGCATCCGGGTGATCATGATCACCGGAGATCATCCCACCACCGCCCGCTGTATCGCCGCCCAAGCCGGGCTACATAACCCACAGGAGGTACTCTCAGGGCCTGAGATGGCCGCCTTGGATCAGGAATCCCTGGGGCGACGCCTTCGTGAAGTCAATGTTTTCGCCCGAGTGACTCCAGATCAGAAGCTCCTTTTGGTGAAAACACTGAAGGAGCAAGGCGAGGTTGTGGCCATGACCGGGGATGGGATCAACGACGCCCCGGCCTTGAAGGCGGCCCATATTGGCGTAGCAATGGGAGCGCGAGGAACGGATGTGGCCCGAGAAGCGGCCGACTTGGTGCTCATGGATGACGACTTCGCCTCCATCGTAGCCGCAGTGCGCATGGGCCGGCGCATTTTCGACAACCTTAAAAAGGCTATGGCCTACGTGCTGGCTGTACATGTTCCCATCGCCGGTCTTTCCCTGGCCCCTGTTATTATGGGCTGGCCTTTGATCCTACTGCCGGTGCACATAGTTTTTCTGGAAATGATCATTGACCCGGCTTGCACTCTGATTTTCGAGGCGGACGAAGGAGAGCCGGACCTGATGGAGCGGCCACCGCGTGATCCTTCGGAACCTCTGTTCAATTGGCAAACCCTTTCCATCAGCCTTTTGCAGGGGGCCTCAGTGTTGGCCATACTGCTCACAGTCTATCTGGTTTCTTATTATCGAGGCCACGGCGAGGACGAGGCCCGGGCCCTGACTTTCACCAGCTTGGTGATCGCCAATTTGGGCCTGATCCTGAGCAACCGCTCCTGGTCCGTTTCCATCTGGCATATGGCAAGAAGGCCCAACTCTGCCCTGAGGTGGGTTCTGGGCGGAGCCGTGGTGTTCCTTGCCTTGATCCTATTTTTGCCCGGCTTGCGAAATCTCTTCCATTTCTATGTGCTGCACATGCACGACTTGGTGATTTGCCTTTTGGCGGGGATTCTTGGAATTTCTTGGTTCGAGGTTTTCAAGCTGTTCAAAGGACGCCGTACTGAGGGTAACGATGTGAAATAAACCAAATAGGTTCTTGGGAATGCTAGTTCGTATTTATATTAATTAGTCGTGTTTAATAGAGTATGATTTTTCCAGGTAAGCACTATTAACGCTATGGAGTTAGTTGCAATGAACAATGGCGCGACGACAGTGTTGGCATTGGGTATCAGCTTGCTGATGGGGCCCTTCTTATTGCAGGCTATTGCGGATGACCATCGCGACAAAAAAACTCACAAGGCCCGCGAATTAGCCGCGCCGGCAAATAAGCTTTACACCGAAAGGTGCGGCGGCTGTCATCTGGCCTATCCTACCGTATTGCTTCCATCCGCCTCTTGGCGGCGGATACTGACTGGGCAATCGGATCATTTTGGTGAAGATCTATCCCTAGGCCAACTGGAGCGGCAGGAGTTGCTGACATATTTAGATGCCAATGCCGCTGATAAGTCTTCCAGCAAGATCTCCCGCAAGATAATGAAGAGCTTGAGAGGTCAAGCCCCTCTCCGTATAACCGAGATTCCTTACATCATCCATAAACACAAGGACGACGACGTTCCAAAGGGGGCCTTCCAGCGAAAATCAGTGGGTTCATTCGCCAACTGCGGAGCATGCCACCCCAGGGCCGCCGACGGTGATTTTGACGATGACGATGTAAAGATTCCGGCCCAGTGAACCGTTGCTGTCCCAGCTTCCAGCACAAGGCTTTTAGCCCCATTCGCCGGGTAATGGCCTGGAGAATACAGGTAAGTTGCCGCACTATTATCAAATGGATGAGTACCAACTGAGCGACATCGGCGGATCCGAATTGCGCTGGCAGGCCCACGCCGGGTTCGCCGCCGTTGTGGAGGGGCGATGCTATAAATTGGGCGATGTTCTTTTCATAGGTCCCCCACTCATGGAGGAACCAGGAGGTTTCAAGGGTGACTTCCTTGATAGCCTCAAGTGCCTTCCCGCTTGGGAGAGAACTAGATTCTATTGCGTCAATGCGCGCCTTTCGCGATGCAGCAACGGACAGCGTCTGACTTGGGAAGAGGTCGCCGCCCTAGCGGCCGTCTCAGCAACAGACTGCTATTCCGGTGAAAAGCTGGCAATTCACTGTGAAATACCCCAAACGGGCAACTATCGCCTAGGGAAGCATGAGGTTATAAAAGATGAAGACGGCTCACTGCGTTGGCAAGGCCTCCCAGGCTCTCGCAGCATTAAGGCGGGCATGGCATTTATCTTGGGAGATTTATTATTTTTGGAGCCTGGCCTGCAGAAGCCTTTTCCCAGAGGGAGGGAAGAATTCTTAAACCGTCTCGAACTCTTACCACAGTGGATAGCTACGAATTATTTCGTTACGCAGACAATGCTCAGGGATTGTCAGAAATCGATTGGTGAAAAAGATGCACCATCCCTGCATGCCTCCGAGATAGTCAAGGGGCGTCGTATCCACGATTCAGCTAATATAGCATGGAAAATGACAAAATCATGGAGCCGACATCTGTCCAAGGGCTTGGCCGTTCTATTTCAATGGTTGAAACGGCATTGGGATCGAGGCGGGTATTGAGAATTGACCTGTGGTCATACTTTAGATGTGTGATTTTAAACTCTAGCAAAAATGTTGATCTCAATAGGAGGCTGCTAAGGGCAAAATCATCCCGCCTCCGGCGCGTTTCGCCGGAGGGCATCACCGTGAAGGCCAATTTTCAGGGACTTAAAGCTTGATTCTAGGCCCGGATGGCCAAACCAGCCGCCTGAGTCGGTGTCTCCCTACGTCCAATCCTACGTCCAGAAGCCGCGGCAACAGCAAAAAGCCAAGTGTGAACCGCATTAAATCTTTAGTCATTGATATTATTAGCATTCACATGATACATGCCGTTGACCGCAGAATACATGGAAGATTCGCACCCCACCCTTTTCAGCCACTTAGCTGCGACTATCGGACGCGGTAAAAACCGACCGGCCGCCCTCGACAAGGCTGCCTACGTCCAGCCCTACGTCCACAACACAATCGTTGGTTGGCGAATCTGGATAATGTTGGCAATAAGCAGTCGTTACGCTGGAGCCCGATAAGTCACCCCAAAAATTGTATCGCCAAGCCATTTTTTAAATGACGGGTTGTCGCTGAACTGCTTGAAAAGCTCAGTGTGGTCGGACAAAAGGTCGATCATAACCCGCTGCAGCGCGGCGTCGTGTTCTATCCGGGCGGTCTTCTTGTCATTGTTCTTCATGGCATTCTGGTAGGCTGCGTCTGCTGCCACCTTGGCTGGGATATCCTCGGCGATGACCTTGCGAATCTTGTCGCCATCCTTCCATTCGATGTTGCCGAACTGATCATTGAAGGCTTTGATGATATTGCTGAGCTGGTCCAGTTCGGGCTCTGGCTTACGCCCACCCCCCTTGGTGGGAACCGGTTCAATCTCCGCATCCTGGTCGGCCAAGTCTATGCTCATCGAAGATTTAACTTCGACGCGGTAGCTATCCATGTCTATCGCTTCCAATATGCCCCGGGACAAATCCTCCTCTTTGGGCGCCGGAAGCTTGGGAATGAGGAAGTTCAGAAAAATGGAGAGCTTTTCCCATTCGGCATTTGAATACGGCAGGATGGAGGCCAAGAAGCCATAGGTGCGCACGAACGTCTTGGCTTTGCCCTTGAAATCAACCTGTCCGTCTTCATCCAGGTCTGCGTTGTAGGTTGCCACACAGGCGTCCAGGATGGGGTCGAGCTTATCGCGGTCCGCTCCATCAAGGTATAACGACACCAGATCGTCTATTTGGTCCTGGCTGTAAACCTGGTAGCCGTCCAGATCAGACTTGAGATCGTGCAACTTGTTGGGATCGGTCTCGTCGCTGAGAATGGTGGTTCGGTAATAGGGGTCGAACGACCTCTGAATGGTTTCCGAGTCGTTATAGAAATCCAGCACAAAGGTGTCGTGCTTCTGAGGATGAGATCGGTTGAGCCTGGACAGAGTCTGCACTGCCTTGACGCCGGAAAGCGCCTTGTCCACATACATGGTGTGCAGGAGCGGCTCGTCATAGCCGGTTTGAAACTTGTCCGCCACGATCAAGAAGCGATAGGGGTCTTGCTGGATTTTATCCGGGATTTGGCTGCTGGGGAACTTGTTGAGGCTAGCCTCGGTTACTTTCTGTCCACCATATTCATGCTCTCCGGAAAAGGCCACGATGGGGAGATAGGGACTTTTGCGTTCCTTTAGGTATTCCAGAAAGGCATGGTAGTACTGGATGGCCCTCTCGATGCCTCCGGTGATGACCATGGCCCGGGCCTTGCCACCAAGCTTACTGTGGCCAATCACCTGTGCGTGGAAATGGTCCACCATGATCTCCGCCTTGTCGCGGATGGCCTGTTCGTGTGATTCCACATAGCGCCGGAGTTTCCTCTGGGCCTTTTTCACATCGAACAGTGGATCATCCTCCACGGTTTTTGCCAGGCGGTAATAGCTTTCCACCGGGGTGTAGTTCTTCAACACATCCAGGATGAAGCCTTCCTGGATGGCCTGTTTCATGGTGTAGCTGTGGAAAGGGTAGTGCTGGACTGTCCCATCAGGTTGTGGGGAAGGCCGGCCGAAAATCTCCAGGGTTTTGTTCTTAGGCGTGGCGGTGAAGGCGAAGTAGCTGGCATTGGCCAGCATCTTCCTGCCTTCCATGATTTTGTTGATTTTGTCTTCAAAAGTTTCCTCTTCGTCCGGAACGCCTTCTTGGCCCTCGGCCAGGGCCATATTCATTTTGGCGGCGGTCCGCCCCCCCTGGCTGGAATGAGCCTCGTCAATGATGATGGCGAACTTGTTGCCCCGGTGTTCATCTCCAATCTCATCTAAAATGAAGGGGAACTTCTGCACCGTGGTGATGATGATCTTCTTTCCGGCCTTAAGGAATCTGCGAAGATCTCCGCTACGCTCGGCATGGCCCATCGTGGCGGACACCTGGGCGAATTGCTTGATGGTGTCCTTTATTTGCTTGTCCAGCACACGCCGGTCCGTGACCACAATGACGGTATCAAAAGCGACCTTGCGATCATGCTCTAATCCCACCAGTTGGTGCGCCAGCCAAGCTATGGAGTTGCTTTTCCCGCTGCCGGCCGAGTGCTGAATCAGATAACGCTTGCCAACGCCAACCGCGTGGACATCGGCCAGGAGCATTCGCACCACGGACAGTTGGTGATAGCGCGGGAAAATTTGTTTGTATCTTTTCTTGCCGGTCTTCTCGTCCTTCTCCTCCACCACCTGGGCGTAGTTTTCCAGGATGTCGGTAAGCCCCTGCTGGGTCAGAATCTCCTTCCAAAGATAGTCGGTGGCAATACCCGAAGGGTTGGGAGGGTTGCCGGCGCCGTCTTTTTGGCCTTTGTTAAAGGGCAGGAACCAGGAATGCTTGCCCTTCAGATGGGTGCACATCCTCACTTCGTGGTCATCCACCGCAAAGTGGACCACGCAGCGTGCGAACTGGAACAGCAGCTCCTTCTCGTCGCGGTCGCGCTTGTACTGCTGGACGGCATCGTCTACGGTCTGTTTGGTCAGTTTGTTCTTTAGCTCAAAGGTGGCGATTGGCAGGCCGTTAATGAATATGGCCATGTCCAGGGCGAGCGCCGACTCCACCTTGCTGTAATGAAGTTGGCGTGTGACGCTGAAGATATTGGCCGCGAACCGTTCGGCAGCCTTCACGTTGCCTAGGGTGGGGGTGCCGTAAAACAGGTCGATAGTGGCTGGGCCGTGTTTGATGCCTCCCCGCAATACATCAATCACACCCCGTTTGGCGATCTCTCCCTGCAGCCGGTGCAAGAATTGGGTTCGTTTGGGGCCTTCCTGGTCTATGCCAAGCTGCTCCAGGGTTTCGGGCTGGGTTGCGGACAGAAATTGAAGGAGCTTAGCCAGGTCCACGGCGTGGTCGCGGTCGTAATCCTTGGAGTCGCCTTGGACGTATCCCGCCTCTTGCACAAGGGAGGTTACAATGAGGGACTCGAGGCCCTTTTCGCTGGTATCAGTCGGCGTCATCCATGCTCCCCCCATCCTCGATCAACTCGTCCGTGGCGGTCTCATCTTCATCTGGTTCCAGCAATTCTTCTTCCGTTACTTCCGGCATCTCAATGCCGCGCACGTCCACCTTGCCGGTAACCACATCGGAAATCAAGCGGGTGCGGTACTCGCGCATGAGTTCAATTTCGCGTTGAGCGCGGGCCGTTGCCTGTTTGATCTCGTCGCATCTCTCATTTATGTGGTTAACAATCCGCAGTTGCTCCTCCAGCGGAGGAACAGGGAAAAAAGCTCCTTTGATCGCTCCTTGTGAGAGGCCAAACCTAGTCACCCCATTGGCTGAAACGCGAAATTGTTTCGCCACGGGATCAGAGGAAAAGGCTCTGTGCATGAATTCACCGTTGATTTCCCCTGTAAAAGGTCTAACCAGGGTCAGGTGATAGGCACAGATAACGCCAGGCAAGGTTTCGGGCACAAAGGCTGGTATGGCGATATCTTCCCAGGTTTCCGAATCCTTAGTGATGATTACATCTCCCGCCTGCAGCCCGAATGTACGGATTTCTTCCGGCATTGCTGTTGCCTTCATGAAATCAATCTCAGCGGTTATTTTGTCATTTTTGTATACGTCTACATAATTACAAAGGTTGACAGGAAGTTCATTATCGTTAGTATTTTTATCTACACCGCTGGCTCTGACAGTCGCCAGGGTTCTAAGCCGCCTGACCTCCCAATGCTCCGGAATCTCCCCGATCCATTCCACGCCGCTGGGCTTCAGCTTCACGCCGAAATCAAGGCCCCGGGTCACGGCCTGGTTAATGATGTTCTGCTTTTGCTCCCAGAGCAATTCGATGAGCCGACGTTTGTTGCGGATGAATTTATTGATCTGATATGTTTTCCAATTAAGATAGCCGACGATGTGGTTTTGGTCGTCGATAGGAGGAATAGGTATAGGTATTTGTCCTAATTGGTCAAAATATAGTCTGAGGCGCATATCCATTATGCCCCGAGATCTAATCTTGAATTGCTGTAAATATATTGGTGTCCGAAAAAGATAATGATAAAAATCGGTATTACATTGTTGTCTCGGCATTAAAATATCGTAGGCAGGACTCGTTACACCTTCATAATGCGAAACACCAATCGCGCCCATCCATGCCAATAATTTGTTTGAAATTATATCCCCATACTTGACAATCCAGTACCCATCAGTTGTGGAGGCCTTATTCCCTCGCTGTTCAAGATCTTTTCTGGGCTTTACACCAATGTGAGTGTATATAGAAAGTAGTTCCATTTGATTGTTGTTAGGAGCTTTATCTGTTCTAAGACGAAAAACTTGTTTGGCACGAGATAGTCGCCATGAGACTGGCAATGACTCAAGCCATTTCAAATCTGTATTTCTATATTCTGGAAACGGCTTCA
Source organism: Desulfocarbo indianensis (assembly GCA_001184205.1). Classification (GTDB taxonomy): domain Bacteria; phylum Desulfobacterota; class Desulfarculia; order Desulfarculales; family Desulfarculaceae; genus Desulfocarbo; species Desulfocarbo indianensis. The sequence goes on along the minus strand of LBMP01000006.1, from coordinate 43,723 downwards.
TAATTTTTCCCCACCATTACCATTCTCTGGTAGGCTCTTGGCCACCTTCTCCAATTCTTTCACGTAGTCCTGTTCACCCAGCGCTTCTTTGTATTCCCGGCGGCGCACAGCAAACTTGTCATATTCGGACCGGGCGCGTTCGTCAGCGGATCGCTTGCTCACCTTCCCGGCATTGGACAGCACCTGCCGTTCGTTGAACCGCAGAAATTCGTCCAGCTTCTGCTCCCAGTCCATCATGAAAACCTGTTTGCGGCGCCTGGCCTGATCTTCGGCAAAATCCAGCCACATGACCACGATGCGATTAAGCTCGTCGATCTCCTCTTCCTTGAGGTAATTCTTGGCCGTGGTCACGTCGGTCTTGCGGACTTCTGCTCCTTTCCAATTGGTCAGCCCCATGTTGGGCAACAGGTGGTCGGCTCGGCTCTGGATCAGCTCGGCAGCCGTCATGCCGGTGGCGGCAAAATGAAGCTTGTTCTGGATGACGCTGAAGAACTTGGTGGTCTCGCTCCAGGATGGGTCATAGTCCCCGGCCATGGCGAAAATTTCTTTGACCCGCAGGTACATCCTCCGCTCGCTGGCGCGGATGTCGCGGATGCGTTCCAGCATCTCGTCGAAATAGTCTGGAACGGCCGAACCACGCACTGGCGGGTTCTTGAGCCGCTCATCGTCCATGACGAAGCCCTTGACTATGTACTCCTTGAGACGTTGGGTGGCCCAGATGCGAAAACGGGTGGCCACCGCGCTCTTGACCCGGTAGCCAACCGAGATGATCATGTCTAGATTGTAGTAGTCCAGGTTGCGGCGGACCTCTCTCTTGCCCTCCTGGCGAACTGTCAAGAATTTCTTGACAGTTGCCTCCGGCTCCAATTCCCTTTCCTTGTAAATGGCCTGAATGTGCTGGTTTATGTTCTGCTTGCTGGTCTGGAACAACTCCGCCATCAGTTGTTGGGTCAGCCAGACGGTTTCATCCTCCAGGCGGACGTCCAGTTTTACCCGCCCATCCTCGGTTTGGTAGACAAGCAGCTCGCCACCGCTGGGAGGCTCGGTGTATTGCTCTTTACTCACTCGGGCTCTCCGACTATCTGCTCCAGCAGTCCCTCGGTCTCCTGTTCAAGGGCATAGATGTCCGCCTTGATTTCATCAAGGGTCCGCATGGGGGCTGGTTTGTAGAAGTGCCTGGTGAAGGAGATCTCATAACCTATCTGGGTCTTGGAGTCATCGACCCAGGCATCTGGAGTGTAAGGCAACACCTCGCGCGTGATAAACGCCTGGATACCACCTTCCTCAAGCAAGGGAACCTGTTCGGTGTCCCTAAGAGCAACGTCAGTTTCATATTCGACCACACAAGGCCTGGCTTTGATTTCCGTTCCATAGAGTCCGTGAAGGGGATCGGGATCGGCCTTGCCCCGCTTGTAAATTTTTTTGATGACTGGTGCGGCTTCTTCGCTGGTAAAGGCCAAGTCGTTTTGAAGCTGTTTTTTGCGTTTGGCGGTCAGCTTTACGCCATGCTCGTCTGCGTCGGCCTGGCAGGCTTCCAAGAAGGTGTTGAAATCCAGGTGCGGGCCCGGGCCCATGCGTTCCGCCACACGGCGCACCAGCTTGGCCAACGGTTTTTCCTTGGCCTTGGCGCATATGTTGTCGAACTGCTCCAATTTAGCCTGGCTTAAGTCCACGGCCAGCCGTAGCGGGCGATCCACAGTCACTTTCCAGTACCCAAAGGCCTCGTTGGGAAAAATCTTGCACTTCGCGTTTTCGGCAGGGTTTACAACCAAGTCGCAAATGGTGTGGATATGTTTCTCTGAAAGCTCACAGTTCTTCTTGCCCAAGTTTCTGCGCAGGGGCACGAACCATTCCGTGGCGTCAATCAGCTGGACCTTCCCCTTACGTTCAGTCGCTTTTCGATTGGTCAACACCCATATGTATGTGGCGATGCCGGTGTTATAGAACATGTTTAACGGCAAGGCGATGATGGCTTCCAGCCAATCGTTTTCTATTATCCAGCGGCGGATGTTGCTCTCGCCCTGCCCCGCGTCCCCCGTAAACAGCGAGGAACCGTTATGCACCTCGGCAATCCGGCTGCCGAGACGCGTAGTGTGCTTCATCTTGGACAGCTTGTTGACCAGGAACATCAGCTGACCATCGCTGGAGCGGGTGATCATCTTGTATTCCGGGTCACCAGCGTGCAGAGTCACGAAGCGAGGGTCTTTAATGTCACTTTTACCGCCGAGGCGCTCCAAGTCGGTTTTCCAACTCTTGCCATACGGCGGATTGGACAGCATGAAGTCGAACTCCTGAGAGGGAAAGGCATCGCTCGAAAGCGTGGAACCGTATTTCATATTGTCGGCTTCTTCGCCTTCGCCTTTCAGCAGCAGGTCGGCCTTGGAGATGGCATAAGTTTCAGGTTGCACCTCTTGGCCGTATAGATGGATGGAGACGTCTTTCCCATTGCTCTCCGCCAGCTCCAGCAGGCGTTCTTCCGCCACGGTCAGCATGCCGCCGGTGCCGCAAGCGCCGTCATAGACTAGGTAGGTCCCCGATTCAATCTCATCGGCCACGGGCAGGAAAATGAGATCGGCCATAAGCTTGACCACATCACGCGGTGTGAAGTGTTCACCGGCCTCTTCGTTGTTCTCCTCGTTGAAGCGGCGGATCAACTCCTCAAAAATGGTCCCCATGGCATGGTTGTCCAAGGCGGGGAACAATTCGTTTCCGTCAACATCCAGGATTGGCTTGGGACTAAGGTTGATGCGGGAGTCCAGGAACTTTTCAATGAGGTAACCGAGAATATCGGCTTCGATGAGGGTTGGAATCTGATTGCGGAATTTGAACTTGTCCAGAATCTCCTGGACGTTGGGCGAAAAGCCGTCTAGGTAGGCCTCAAAATCCGCCTTTAGCTGCTGTTGCTTGGCGCGGGACTTTAGATCACGCAGGGTGAATGGCGAGACATTGTAAAAGGCTTCACCCGATGCCTGGCACAGGGCGGCGTGCTGATTGGCTATGCCGGCCGCATCTAGTTGATCCTTCATTTGCAGTAAGGTCTGCTTGCTGGGTTCCAATATGGCATCAAGGCGACGGATAACAGTCATGGGCAGGATGACGTCGCGGTATTTGCCACGAACATAGACGTCTCGGAGTACGTCGTCCGCGATTCCCCAAATGAAGTTGGCTATGCTGTTGTGGATTTGGTAGTTCATGCCATTGATCCTGGTATTAGCGCGTGATCGAGCAACAACTTGAATCGCAACACACCGCGTCCCAATTCAGATATTTTGCTGATCATCGAAATGTGGGGTTCCAAGCTCCCAGCTCACTGTCATCCTCATTCTCGTCCGGGTTTACCATTTCCCTGAGAATGGTAAGGGTTTTTCCATATTCTCCAAGCCCAATCACCTCTTCAGTAATTTCCTGGCTACACCCACCAAACCATGTGTCCAAATCGCAAGTGTCCGAATCATTTTCCGCCGCCTGAACCCGACTAGAATCCCTGTTGAACTGCGCCGTAAGTGTGTCGGCAGGTAGCCGTGTTCCCTTTTTTATCCAAGTTAATTTTGGGAATTCCCTTAAAGCGGAGGACATGGACGCATATTCAATGGTGTCGCCTTCGCTTCGGATTACCGCGAACGGTTCGGAAGTGCAGTCTTTATATCGAATAGCTGTCGCTTCAATTGAAGTCCCGCACAATTCCCCCAATTTTTCAATTGCAGCCAGTCCTTCACCGGCGTGACGCATGGCTGTGGTAAATAAACCTGTGGGCATTAAGAGAGCAGCCGCAAAGCTGTCTGCCTCTTTTTCATATCGATCGCCATTTGACGCCCCTGCGCAAGAATGATGCTTTCCTTTCTCATCCACTACCGCCTCAGGGTGGCCGGGGAGCCGGTAGTGGCCAATTTCATGGGCGACCGAGAAACGCACAAATCCGTTGTTATCTACATGGGTCGGGTAGCCTATGCCGCATTCTCCGTTTACGTGAAGGAACATGCCCGATGCACCATTGGGAACCGAAGGCATGGGCATAAGCTCGATTCCAAGCTGTCTGGCAATATCGAACGGATCAATTGGCAGCGAGTTAATCCCTAGTTCGCTCAATAGGCTTTCCGCCTCAATCTCCGCCTGTGTGAAGTCATCGATCTTCCTCATTTCCCCCCTGCCTTTTCGCTTTTGCTTTCTTGGCCAGCATTTCCATGAAGCCGTCTGCCATCTCCTGTAGTTCGGAGGGTAATCCGGCATATTGCCTGTGCAGCTTATCCGCTGAGGAACTAACTGCGTTCATGTCAGATACCCGGCCTAGGAGATAGTCGGTTGAAACGGTTAAGGCTTCGGCCAGCTTTCTGAGGTTATCGAATGAGGGCTTTCTCCCTCCTGTCTCGAAGTGCGAAATCGCAGACACTTGCAAGGAGGCCCTTTTAGCGAGGTCGCCTTGGCTCAATTGCCTGGCTTCCCTAGCCTCTCTTAACCGGGCAGGAAAAATTTCTGCCGGAGGACTTGACTTTGGCATGACGAATCCGTATATTGATTTATGACGATACCGCCATTTGCATGGGCGGCTTCTATTTGCCCAGGCTGTTGACGAGTTCGTCATAGACTACACTGCGAAAGTGTCAAAGACAAGGAGTTTTTCAATGCCAAAGGGACCCAAGAGCCATCATGTTGTCCCCAACCCGAATGGTGGCTGGGATGTCAAAAAGGGTGGTGGCAAGCGCGCCAGCAGCCACCATGACACCAAACAAGACGCCATAGATCGTGGCAGGGAGATCAGCCGCAATCAAGGCACGGAGCTACGAATACACAACAAAGACGGGAAAATCGGCCAAAGCGACAGCCATGGTAACGATCCGTATCCACCGAGGGGCTAAAAAAGGCAGGCTGTCTGGAAACTCTTTTCATATGCAGACTGGCAACTAAATATAGTGGTTGCCATGGGAATAACACCTACATATGGTATTATTTGCGCGGTGGCTTGGTATTTTCAATACCCTGCAAACGAGGCGTTTCCCTATGAATGAAAATCCACATCAACCATCACCGATCCCAACTCCTGGTGAAAGTCTGACCGCGTCTGGCCAAGTTAGGGCAAACGCTTCGACTATCGCGGACGGTGGCCCCGGAGCAATGCCTCTGGGACCTGAGCAAAAATTACAGGTCCTCCTAATGCAGCTCCAGGAGCGCTACAACGCTGCACACAAGATGCGGGCGAGAGGAGTTCAGTTCACGCTTTGGATATCAGGCATGGCTATTGCCCTGTGCTGGATCATCGTGAGCAAGGGTTTTTTGCCATTAGGGCAAAAGTTAACAATATCTGGGTTGGCAGCAATCCTGGCTACAGGCGCGATTTACTTTCTGTCCGGCTTGGCCAAAGGATTCCACAAAAACCGTCAGGCGATGATCCGAACTGAAAGTGCTCTCGGGCTTCATTCTGAGGGTTTATTCCCTGGCCAAAGGTCAATTTTGCCCTCGGAATACCGCAATGCAAAAAAGCGCTGGAGCGACCATTTCAACACCCTAATGGTCTTGCTGGCTTTGATCGGTCTTGCCCTGGGTAGCTTGGTCTGGCTAACCCCCTACGAGCAGGCCAACCAAACGCCCCATGTAAAAATTGAACAACTCTACAAGGGAGCTAAAACTGATGGCTGATATGGCAAAGGAGTTTTCCACATTCCACGGCAATATCGCTTTGAGCGCCACGAAGAAAGCTAGTTTGCGCACCTCCCGTGACGCGCTGCGGACTCGCATACGTAACTACTTAAAGAACGACCTAGAGCTGCCGGTACCCAAATTTAGGGGCCAGGGTTCCTACAGCATGGACACGACAGTCAACCCGCTAGACGGCGAGTACGACATCGACGACGGCGTGTATCTTCTCCACCTGGATAACGAGGATGACAGTGAATGGCCAACGCCAGCCACCGTTCATGGCTGGCTCGTCAAGGCCACCGACGGCCACACCAATGAAAAGCCCATGGATAAAAACACCTGTGTCCGCGTTCGCTATGCCGGTCAGTACCACGTTGATTTGCCCAGCTACGGCGAGTTTCGCGGTAAGTACCTTCTGGCGGAAAAAGGTGATAAGGGCTGGCATGAAAGCGATCCCCTCGCTATCACCGACTGGTTTAAAGATGAAGTTTGCAAATGCGGGAACGACGGCCAGCTCAGGCGCTTGGTCAGATATCTCAAAGCCTGGGCGGATTTTCAGTCCAGTAGGCGGGGCAAGATGCCCAGCGGCCTTATCCTCACTGTGCTGGCGGCCGAAAACTTCGGGGGCCACGAACGGGATGATGTAGCCTTGGCGGAAACTGCTTCGGTCATCTCTGGAAAGGTGCAAAACGCCTTCATCGTTTATAACCCGGTGGACCCCAGCGAGAAGCTGACCGAACGCCTGAGCCCCCAGCAAAAGGAGCGCTTCCAGGCGGCTATCGCGGACCTGGCAAGCCAAGCGCAGAAAGCCTTGGACGCTGAAGACGCAGCTGAGGCCTCGGACTTGTGGCGTGGGCAATTCGGCGACCGCTTCCCCAAAGTGGATCCCAAGGAAAAGGAAGGCAACGCAAAGAGGCACACGGCGGCGGCCGCTGCCGCAATTGGCGGGCGAGCGCCCAAACCCTGGAGCCCCAAGAGTTGACCGCCTGGTACAAAAAGAACCCCGAGTTTTTCGAGAAGGAGCGGCGGGAATTGGCTAAGGCCAGCCCACTTATGGGGCTCAGCATCATGAGACCGGGCTTTCCTTTGAACCGTTATACAAAACTTGAAACCGAAGCGGTAGTTGCTCATGGCACGCATCAGGTAGCAATCCCTAATAGCCACAGTCATCTTGAATACAAAATTGCGTTACTAACGCCGCCAAATTTTCCAGACCGTCCTCCAGTAATGTTCTGTGACGACCCCAAATTGCCCTGGCGCCATAACCCTGACCGCCATGTTTTTGGGCAAGGACAAGCCTGCCTGGCGGTCAATGCAGAAATCCAGTTGCACTGGCCACCCGGCTCAACCTTGGTGAAGTTTCTGGAAAGGCTTGTTGACCCCTGGATAGTCTGGCAAGCCTATTACGATGCCCATGACGAGCCACCACCCTGGGGAGCCCGCGATCATGGACGAGAGGGGATTTTTGACTTTTACCGTGAACAGTGGGGCCAGCCGCTGCCGGGAGCATTTCAGACAAAAGCCTTCATGGAGCTTCTTGCAATGAAAAAAACGCCCAAAGGGCACCACCCTTGCCCTTGCGGCAGTGGGAAGAAGTTACGGGACTGCCATTTACCGCTAGTGGCAGAAAAATGGTCAGCTTTAGATCGACGAGACGTGAAAAAGGATCTTGAGATCGTAAAAGTAACCACCGAATAAATGTTGAACATTTCCACAGCAAACAGGAATTTACGAGGGATAGTCCAGGCTCAAAGCTACTTTCGGCCAGTTTAGCGATCATCTGCATTTTTCGATCATTAAAAACAACTAGAAAAATCCATTGATACTGGCGCGGAACGGTTAAATGTGAAACCACGCTTTCCCCCCTGCCGCTTATTCGACAAGCCCCTAGCAGTGATGGCCTATGCTACGCAAACCATCCGATCAAGATATACAAATCTTTGCTGCCTTGGCAGATCACTCTGCTTTGACTACGCAGCAGCTGGCCCTGGTGACTGCCCGGAACCCCAAATCTTTGGGAAGACGCGTGCGAGAACTTTGTGGGGATGGGCTGATCCAGACGCTACCCAGGCCATTGGGGCGCAAACGCGGCAGACCCGAAAATGTGCTCCTTTTAACCCCCAGCGGGGCAGAACTACTCCTGGAGCACCTTGGTGATTCGGGGGGCTTCTCCGTGGATACCTTAGCCGGTTCGCCCACCGGGGACATCGATCACACGCTCTTGATCAACTGGTTTCGCATAGGCCTCCAGGGCATCACAGACCACAACCCTTCGCTGAACACCGTCTTCCTAGCCTCCAACTCGCCATTCCTACCCCAGCTGCCTGACGGTTCATCGCCTGTTCTGGATAGGGTTGTGGTCGATTCTGCCGCGGACAAGTGGATGGACTTCATCCCTGATGGCGTCTTCACGATCAATAATGGCGACCAGGGTCAGCGGAAATCGCTATTGTTCTTCTTGGAAGTGGATATGGGCACCGAGCCCTTGGCCAGCCCAACCGCGGGAGGCAGGGACCTTCGGCAGAAGATCCTAAACTACCAGGCCTACTTTCGTACAAATCGTTATAGGCGGTATGAAGAACTCTGGGGATGCAGGTTCAACGGCTTTCGCCTTCTATTCCTGGCCAACACCGCCGGGCGAATGGCTGTCATATGCCGACTGGTACAGGAGATGGTGCCATCGGACTTCATCTGGATTACCGATCAAGAACGTGTTTTCGAGAAAGGATTGGGCGCTGCCATCTGGGCCAGAGGCGGAAAAGACCAAACGCCCCCTCACTCCATTTTGGGCCCCTCGCTGGTCTACGAATCTCCTTTGCCTGCATCACCTGCCTGATTAGCTCAGACGGCCCTACCGATATCCGCCTCGCCGTGATCCGTAGGGTGCCCGTGCCTTACTTGATCCATAAGTTTGTTTGCGGGCACTGCTCCAATACGGTTTAGACATGAGATTTTCATATCTCCCGCGAGCCACCCGCTTCAATTCAGACATGGTGTAGCCCTTCCAATCTTCGGCAAAGGTCCAAGGGAAAATGGGGATGACCTGGTAGCCCATGGACTCGTAGGTCTTCAGCTTTCTTTTCACGCCTGCATCGTATGAGCGACGACCGGCCAAACCGAAATATTCTATGTAGGCGCTGAACTCCGGCAAATGAAAATCGGGATACCATATTCGTGGTTTCCCCTCCGGTGCATTGACCAGCACGGCCGGTTCATATTGGTATCTGATGTGGTTGTCCTGTAGGAAGCGAGCGATCCGCCGCTCCCCCTCGGAACGGTATTCCCTGTTCCGCTGATAGCCTACCCTATACTCAAGCCCTGAATTGATCATTTTGGTCCCGGGTCCTGGGTGGGTCTCTTATGTTTAAATAAATTGCTTCCCACTTGCCGGTAGTCAAAAGATGATCGAACTGTCCACCCCTGACGTTGCCTATTACCGAGGCAGAAATTGCTGGTAATGAAGAGTGTGGATTTAATGCCCTGGCATTGTGGATTTATTCCCCTGCAGGTGTGGTTTTAATCTCATTTCCGAGGGGAAAATGCGATTAATGGCGAGCTTTAAAACCACACCATCAAAGGTATTTAACTTAATTATTTCTGCATGTTATCTGGTGTTGAAAAAACTGACAAAGAAAGAATATTTTAAAATCTCCATGCGAACGGCGTGAGCAGGGCAATTACCTGTATGCGAATCCAGACCTACTACCGGTTTGGGCCACACGCAGACCCCTTATCGTAAATCTTTCGGTCCCGATTAGTCCTGACGGGGACCGAAAGCTTTATCGAGGGGTCCGCTTAACGTGTCCCAAACCTCGGGCGGCCGCATCAAACCCTTCAAAAAATAGAAGGGTTTGATGGAGGTGATTTATATGGAACCCGAAGCTGAAAAAGTAGTTAAGGAGTTGTGTTTGGTTTGTAGTTGCGAGGTATCTGGCGGGTCTGTGATTTGCGATGCTTGCCAGGGGAGGTATGTGTGTTTGCTGTGTGGTGAAGAGTTGTCGAGATTGGAGGTCGATGCTGGATTTGCGGTTTGTGATTCTTGCAGGGGTTATTATTTTCCTGAGAGACGTGTTTATTACAGGCCTGATGGGTTGTCCGGTCCAGCTGTTGTAATCAAATGTGTTCGTAAAAAGCCTCGGAGATTGGCGAGAATCGAGACACCTGATTTGTGGATTCCCATGGGTGGTTGTTTTGATTTTTGAAGCGCCCGAAAGGGTGTTTTTTTATTCCCCCCACCCCCTAGCCCCCTCCCCCAAAGGGGGATGGGGAATTGAGCTGGCCCACCTACGGCGGGCCAGCAGCAGCTGTCATCAGAGCAGGATAGCAACGTCCTCGCATCGTGCGAGGGCGTTGGTCCTTGTGGATCGGTCACAGATACCTAAACAAGTCGCGGTCCTTCTTCTCCTGGTTGGTTCCCTTCCGATCCTTGAAGTCAGAAAGTAAATTGGAGAGCCTTCCGAGTGTTCTGTTGAATCGGCTGGAGAATACCCATCCCTCTCTGTAGCCATGGTGTGGGTTGAATCTGGAGACGTGATCAATCAGACCCATGCGACGCATCTTGCTTCGGACTGTCTCCAGGATGCGTTTGGTAAAATCGTATTCTTGGCAGAGATGGTCCAGGCTAGGCATGTATTGTCCGGGAGCGTATTTGAGCTCTATGAAGACAGCCAGGAATATCCGCTGATGGTTTCGGTTGCCCGGGAACAGCAGCCTGGCTAGCTCTTCCATGTCCTGAATGCGGGCAACCTTGTTGGCGTTGAGTTCGATCTTGGTGCTTGGCGTTTTTTTCACCCCTGCCTTTTTGATTCAAATGCGGCCTTCTTTGAGCGGATAGGCCTGAAGGCCATGTTAAAAAAATTCTTTCCCCTCCGCCCACCCTACAGCACCAGACCCCATCCCACCGAAAACCGCGCGATTCGGTGGCCGTGGTGCGCGGGAGGGGTGCTTGATGGATTGAGGCATCTCCGCCCTCTGTATCGTGGGCGGATTTGGTCCTCGATCACCGGAGGGCAAATCCCTTTACAATTTGGATAGCCCAGGAACGGGCTATACGGACCGGTCTTCTCGACGGTAAAAACCTGGATCAGTGGTTTTTTGGGCTTTTTTTCTCAGGGCCACGCGCTCCTTGGCGATCTCCAGGGCATAGGCCCTGAGCTCCGGGCCTATCAGGCTTTCAAGGAAATAGATCGTTTCATAGGCAGAGACATAGACATCGTTGAAAAGGCGCTGGAAGCGCCATCTGACTCCCTGCCGGGTCATGCCAAAGCTCTGGTCAATACGATCACCGTAATTGCCCCGCAGCACCATCTGCTTCAGGCCTCGATCCACGAGGTCCACCGAAAGCTCCTTTTGCTCCAGGAGGCGGTGGAGCCGCTCCAGGAACTCCTTGTCCTTGTTAGTCAGCTTCATGGAAAACCCTCTGGACCAGCAGTTCGCCTTGTTCCTGGTCCAACTCCACCTCCCCGGCTTGATCCATGAAAACCAGGGTCACGAATCTGAACACCCGGTCCAACCTGACTTGCCCTTGCAGCTGCGGGATGGACGCGAATGGTGTCGCGCCCCAGCCGAGACATTCCAGGATGTGGCGCCGGTAGGCGCCTAAGTTAAAGCTTCTTGTCACCTCCTCCATAGCCTCCAAGTCGAGTGAAGAGGAGTTCAGAAACGCGTTCAAGGCTTCGGCCAGGCCAGGGACGGCCTCCAAATCAGGCTCCTGGTCCAGGACAAGGTGTTCGGACCTGTTTTCCAGTACCGCCTGCCGGAGGGCTTCCTTCTTGCGCCGAGCCCTTTCCCGGGATGATCGCATCATTTCCCTGAAATAGTCCTCATCGAAGAGGCGTTCGTTGAAGAGAAAGCGGGATGGCGCTATCCGGCCGCAGCCGGAGCAGGCATAGTGGGTCCGCTTACTAACCAGCACCGCCCCGCAGCAAAGGCTGCGTTGGAATGCCGTGGTCGGATCGATCCGTGCCGCGCAAGCCCTGCAAACACACAGGCTACGACCGATCATCTCAAGGCCCCCACCGCATTGCTCACAGGTATGGACGGATAGCATCACCTTCAGATAGAAGTCCCTAGCCTCTGCCTTGAATCGCTCGATTCTTTTCTCCACCCGCGCCAAGGCCACGAGTAATGGATTGGTTTGCTGTTCGAGCGGGCGGTCTTTCGACCGTGAGATATCTGGCTTCTCCGTATTGACATAGACCGGGCTCTGCATGGTGATGGCTGGGGCCTGTTCGCATTCCATGGTCATGTCAATGGTCCAGGACCTATATAAAACCTTCGGTTCCAGGTCCCGGGACCAATTCAAGAGGTGGCCGTTACGGTGAAGGCGCACAAAGAATGCCTATTGTCGCCGCCATGAAAGGCCACCTGCAGGGAATGCCCGCTTCGATTGAATTCCCTCACCACCGGGAATCCTTGTGCGGGCCCGAATGAGTCGATGGGGACGGAGAGTACATAAGTTCCCAAGGGAAGACTGTTGATCGAGAAGGAATTATCTTCGTTGATCGGCATCCTGGTGATGGCGTGGCAATGCTCGGTCACATAGATCGCTCCCGCCAAGGATGTGTTATGGGCCGTGTAGAGGTACACATGGCTACCGGGCTCGACCTTGGCGGTCACCTCACCGCTCACATTGAAAAACGGTTGGCGCATCCGCAACACCCCACAGGGGTTGCTCTCCATCCATTGGTCCAAGGCTTTCAGCCGCTCCTGTATCGCGACGCCGGAACCAGGTTCCTGGGCCGCGTGAGTGTCGGTATGTCCGCATGCGGCTAGAAGTAAACAGAGTCCGAGCAGATAAGCCGCTGCAAAAGCTTTTCGGGTCATGTGGATTCACAGGCAAAGCAGGTTTATATGCTTTTCGGTCCCCGGCCGGGGCCAACCGGACCGAAAAATATATTAAGGAGGGGCCTCATTCGAAAATCCGAGGTGATGACTGATGGCGAGACCATTCAAATGCCCCTATTGCGGCGGCACCCGCACCATCTGGAAAGGATTCAGACCGTTACAGCAAGGCAAAGTGCGCCTGCGAAAATGCAAAGACTGTGGACGCAAATTCAAGACGCGCAAGATGGTGATCTGAATGGAACGGGAGTTACCCCGCACCCACCTTCTATCCGAGTCTGGTGCCGACACCCTTTTTGAATCGCAGCGTTTGCGGGACCTTAGTCTGATGGCTCGTCAGTCCCGCCGTGAGTTGGAAAGGCTCGAGGGTGGTTCCCCAAGGGAATTGGAAGCCATAACCATGGAAAGTGCCTTCCTGGCTGCCACCCAACAAGAAATCCTTCGTAAAGAACGGCGTATATTTCTGCGAGAATTCGATCTGCTCTAGCGGGCATGGCTCAGGGCCCTTTTGACAAGCTCCCTGGGCAAGCACCCGGTTATCTCCCTGGTGTAGCCATAACGCCCCTTGGAGATGGCCCTCGCCGTAACTAACCCATAGAGATCCAGGAAGCTGATCATATCCGAGAAACGTCTCTGGGTCAGAGGACTCACCCCTTCCTGCATAGAGACTCTGCGGTAGACCTCATAGACTTGCCCGGTGGCTGAGCGCCGGTTGTTCTGACCCACGGAGAGATAACAGGCCTCCAAGGCCAGGCGTTGCTGGGTGGCGAGGGCGCGAATGAGGGCCTCGGTTTTGTCCATCTCCAAGCGCTCCTCGGCCAAGTCGACCTCCGCCTCGGTAAGGCGCCCCGTGCTTTCCTCGGCCACGATCACCGCCTTGGCCAACAGCTCCACCGCCTTGCGGGCGTCGCCGGTTTCCCGAGATGCACAGGCGGCCACCTTCTTAATAGCCGCTTCTTCCACCTTGTCTTTATTCAGCGCCTTCTCGACCCTGATCTTGAGTATTTCCAGAAGGTCCATGGCATCGTATGGCTCGAAGATTATGTCGGTCTTCTTGAAGAAGCTCAGTATGCGCGGGTCCAAGGCCTTTTCCCAGTCCAGCCGGTTGGTGAGCAAGACCAGGATCAATCGACAGGACACCTTTCGTGGCAGGGTCTTGCCCAGAAAGGTGAGAAAAGAATCCACGTTGGGTTTGATGTTGTCAGCCTCGTCTATGAGCAGGCACATGAAGCCTTGCACGCCATCCAAGGCTTCCACGATGCGCGCCTGCATGTACTCGATGGGTATGCCCTTACGATATCTGCGGTTGGAGCCGTCCAGGGCTATGGCCAATTCATTCAAGGCCCCGAAGTAGGTCTTGGGAGAGGATAGATCGATATAGGCGTAGCGAAAAGCCACGCCATGTTTGCCGGCGACCTGCTGAAAAGAAGAAAGCACGTGCATCAGGGTCACGGTCTTACCCGAGCCGGTGGGCCCGTATACCAAAGCGGATGGAGGATGATCTCCATCCAATACGGGCGTCAGATGGGATATGATCCGGCTCAACTGCTTCTCCCGTATGTTGCGATTGAAAATCTCCCGTAAAACGGCCGTACGCTCGTCCTCCGGCAACTTTTCGTCATCCAGGTAGATATGGTTGGTGATCAGAGATCTTCTCTTACGATCCACGTGAAGGGCTTCTATGAGGTTTTCCGTGCTCTGCGAGCTTGTCTCTTGTTGTGTCGCCATTTTCCACAGGACATTTACTAGCCCTATTTCCACTGGAAGCCAATGTGTATTTATCCTTTTCTCTTCATTAGCCAGTGGCAACATTGAGTTCAGCGTGGGAGTAGTTTTCCTGTGGAGATTTGTTTGACTGTTTCAACATCCTATTTATTATTTATTGCTATATAGAAAATAAATAATAAATATAAATACAATAATGGCTAGCAACTTCCACGGGACATTTACTCCCCCAGATACAATCATATTTACGCCCGAGGCCTCACGATCATTAGGCGCTATATAGACCCCGCCGCGATGGGAGATAATGGGATGGTAATGGCCATGTATGAAATGTGGTCCTTGTAAACAATAATGCGCCCGGATTGGCTGGAATTTTTCCAGTTCTTCTTCACCTTGTTAAGTTAGGTCATTGCGCCGCCGGGAACCTTCCTAAATCTTTCCCCTCTCTGTAGAGAGGGTCGGTCCGGAGGCCCTAAAGATTTATGGATTTCCCGGCTTCATTGGGAGCGCAATAACTTAACAAGGTGAGAACATGGAAAAAATAACCAGCATTAGGAAAGGGCGCATCTGGGTGAATGTGTACAAGGACCAGGACGGTGACATGGCCATCACCATCCAGAAAACATTTCGCGGCCGTGACGGCGGATGGAAGCCGATCCCATTTCTTCGGCCAAGATTCGGAGACATCGAGTCTCTGATGGAAGCGCTTGGCCAGTTCGTGGATGCCCATTACGGGCACTCCCACGACACCCACCGGGAGGTGGAAATGAAGGACGGCCAGCCATCCTTCAAGATTCATTGCCTGGTGGAGTACATGAAATCCAGGGGCTTCCCGCTGGAGTCGGACGAGGTGGCCGAACTGGGGCCTGAGCTGGTCATGGTGGAATACTTCGATCTCGAGATGGCACTGTCTCCTGGAGAGGCGGACCTGCTGCAAGCAGAAATGATGGAACTGGCGCGGCAGACCGAGATGAGGGAAGCGCAGCGCAAGGTGCATGAACTATTTCCGGAGGACTACGGCGAGGTGCATTTCCGGCAGGCCAGCCACGAGCGCGGGCAAAGAGCCACCACTTACAGCTTGCCATTCTCCTACCCGGTGGATGCCAACCTCAGGGGCCTCGGCCCCGGGGCCTTCCTTCCCCCCGCTGAGAAGGAAGCCCCTGGAGGGGAGATATGAGGTGATGCGCATGAAAGACACTGGAATATTGGAAACCGAGAAAAGGGAAAAAGCCCTTGAGGCGTTCCTAGCTGAATCAGCAAAGAACTCAGGCGCCGGACCGCGAATGCTGCCGGTCATCGACATCGATGGCAAGCGCTACTTTGTGGACGAGCGTTTGAAGCAACTACGCAACGTGGTCGATCCCAGCGACTACATTGACTTCTAATGGGGAGGGGATGCCTCGCCTCCCCATTCCAAAGCGCCGGCAAACGCTTCCTAAAGTTCCTCAATCGGTTGGCGGCAAGACCTTAGCCAAGGCCAACCGGACGATGCCGTGCATGGATTGGTCTTGGGCGCCCAGCGCCCGCAGCTTTTCTCGAACCCCACCCGCCACCCCTATCTTCTCAGCCGCGCTCAAGGCACGGGAAGCCGCGAACTCGGCATCCGATATGGTGATGTCATACCCGTATCCTCGGGCCATCCAAGTCAGCGAGGCCAAAGCGGCACCCAAGGCGAAGTCCGGCCTTTCGTCAAGGAAGTCCCGGGCCGCGCGATTCAGGGTGCGGGGATCGGTGGGACCATCTTGCACGAGGCGTAAAGCCTGATCATAGAGTCCAAGATGCTTGGCTGTGGCGAACCATTTCCCCTTTTGGCTCGGAGGTGTCTGTTCCACCAGATCAGCGAAGACCTCGTTGGGGTCACGTTCCGGAAATCGCTTTAGCACTGCCCGGAAAGTGGCCAGCCCCGGAGAACCGGTGTAGGCGGGCAGGGCATATTTCTGGTAGGCCTCTTCTTCTAATCCGGATGACCGCAGTATCTCCTCGCAGGCCAGGGCGATGGCGGTGGGGTCATCGTTCAACCCACCAGAGGCCCGCGCATACTTCAGGGCCTCTGCCTTTTTCCCCATAGCCAGCAAAGCCTTCATTCCGTAAACCCGGTAGTGCCACGAAGTGAAGGGAGCCAGCTCCAACAGGTCCAGGACCTCCTGGTTGCGCCCCGCCGTGAGCAGGCAAGACAGGCAGGCGGTTGTGCCCACGAAATAGCCGCGATGCTCATGGCTCCAGGCCAACTTGACCGTGGATATGAGCTCGTCAGCCCAGGTGGAAGCCCTTTCAGGGGTGCCGCACACCTCCCCCCAGCGCTCACAAAGAGGGGCCAGGTAATCCACGCCGTCCTCTTGTATGGCCTGCCAGAGTCGCTCCAGCCAACGAGCCCTGATCTTATCCCCCGCCGGGGCCTCGATGACCAGAGGGACCAAGGCATCAAGGGCTTTGTTGACGGCAGTGCCCAAGGCCCCGGAGGATGAGTCCACTTGCTCGAGTGCCGGCCAAATCTTCTCCATCAGTTTGACCGCGCCCTCACCTCCGAGCACCGAGTCCTTGCGGGCAACCTTCTTGATCTCCGAAACCGCCTCCCGTAGCCGTTGGCAAGCCAGCCGTGAAGAACGCCAACCAAAACTGCGGGCGCGAAAACGAGCGGGAAAGCTCCATTTGTATTTAGTTGGCTTTTCGGTCACATCCTTTTCCATTGATGCTTTGCAGCATTCAGCCAGACATCAGGGCATCCTATCACGTAACACCTGACAGATCCTTGGTCCCGGGGCCTGATCCGAAAAGTTTATTAAGCACGCCACCTCACCACAGGTGCGTGAGGTCGCCGCCAAAGACGCGGAAGACCCAGAGGTGCAAATCATGGCAGAGGAAAACCAAAACGTGGCAGCCGGGGCAGGCACCGGTAGCAGCAACCCAACAGTAGATGGTAATTCTGGATGTCCAACATGGGACAACCTGGGAGGCGGAACTGATCTACCGCCTTTCTTCAGCCCCAGAGAGGAATTGAAGCGCCAAGGCTTCACCGTGAAGTTCTTGACCGATAAGCCAAGGAAGGAAACCCCAAGCGCCTTCGACAGCCGTTCCATGGAGCTGTGGTTTGATATAGAATACCAGGGCAGGCTTATGACTTGGACCATAAGCCAGATCAGCCTGCTCCTGGAGTTGAAGAAGCATGCGCCCCTGAAAGGGAAAGAGTTTTTCATTCAATTGGTGCCTGTGGATGAGGAGTTCAAAAAGGCGAGGCCACAGTACAAAGGTAAGGATAGGTATTTGGTACAGGGTGTGCTTACTAAAGAGCCAGATAAAACGTGAATTAATAATCCTTCTGCAACCGTAAAAGTGGACGGAATGATGTGGCATGACATAGAGACAATCGAAGATCTGCTCAACTTCACTGTTATTGCGGACACTGCCGCCCAGCTCGTACGCGAATCCGCTGGTCAGCCCCTTTCTATTGGTGTGTCAGGAAGCTGGGGGGCGGGGAAATCCTCCTTGGTAAAAATGATAGGGGCATCGCTGAAGGAAACGGATACCGATAAACAAGAATATGTCTTTCTAGAATTCAATGCGTGGCTATATCAAGGTTACGATGACGCACGTATGGCGCTGCTTCAATCCGTAGCAGACAGATTGGTTGTGGAAGCCAATACGCGCAAGTCCCAAGTGGATAAGGCTATAGACTTCCTTAAACGTGTGAACTGGCTCCGCGTTGGAAAGCTACTTACCCCCATCGCCTCTGGTGCGCTCCTAGGTGGAACAATTGGCGGCCCACTAGGCGCTGTCATCGGCGCAGTTGGTGGACTCTGTAAAGCAGGCCCAGACGCGAGCGTAAATGATATCGAGAAAGTTCAAGAGGCGTATGCATCTCTTCAACCAGAACTCGCCGGGATGCTCAAAGAGAAGGAGAACAAATCTCTTCCGCAAGAGATACAAGAGCTACGTGGTGTTTTTGAAGACCTACTTGCGTCCTTAAAGGTAACACTCGTTGTTCTGGTGGATGACCTTGACCGTTGTCTTCCTGATACTGCAATTTCAACGCTAGAAGCGATGCGATTGCTGCTTTTCCTCCCTCGAACTGCTTTCATCATTGCTGCTGACGAACAGATGATACGGGGAGCTGTTCGCGCACACTTTGGGAACGTTGATCTGAACGATGAACTTGTCACAAGCTACTTCGACAAGCTGATACAGGTCCCGCTCAAAGTGCCGAGGTTGGGTGTCACGGAAGTTAAAGGCTACTTGCTACTTCTCCTTGCGGAACTTGTCGAGCGTAAGGGAGAAATCTCTAGGGAGGAACGATTAGCAGCACAGTCCACTATTCTTGAAGCAGTACGTCAATCCTGGGCGGGCGGTCTTACTCGCAAGAAGATGGAAGAAGCCTATGGCACAAATGCAGGCAAGCTGAATCTAGAGATAGATATTGCGGACCAGGTCGCTAGCCTGATGGTTTCTGCTCACGGAATTGATGGCAATCCACGCCTTATTAAGCGCTTTCTAAACAACCTAATGATTCGGGATGTCGTCGCAAAATCCCAAGGCCTCAGTATAGCCTTCGATCAACTAATTAAGATTCAGTTATTCGAGCGCTGCGCATCGCCGGCTGCGTTTGAGTACCTTGCAAAACAAGTGATGGATCGTGAGGACGGAAAGGCCAACTTCATCGCGAAAATTGAAGAAGCGCTGGCTAAGGGCGATAACCCAGTAATGCCCGACGCGAGCTGGAATGGGCCGTTCATCTCTGATTGGTTGAAGCTAAATCCAAGACTCGGTGATGTTGATTTACGTCCGCTGCTGTATCTGAGTCGCGATCGAGCTCTATCCTTAGCCAGTTTTGATGAGCTCTCACCTGAAGGGCGAGCCCTTTTGGAGGGGCTTTTAGAGGCCGACACAATCATGACGCCGCTTGTTGATCAACTAAAAACGCTGGGTGAAGCTGAAGCGGACAGGATACTGAGCCGTATCCGGCGCAAGGCTCGATCAAACCAGTGGGATCGATTGTCACTTGTTCAGGCACTACACGTCCCCAAAGCCTTTCCCACCTTAGGACCTGCGTATGTCAATATGCTAAACGAGATTCCCGCAACAAATCGGCTCGCACCGCTGATTCCGTTGATAAGGCATGAAGAATGGGCAAAAGACCTATTGGAGCGGTGGGGTGCCGACGAAAAATCGCCCATGCAAGTAAGGAATGCAATCACCAATCTGGGGGGGAAGTCATAGATGGGAACTTCAGGATCAAGTAACGGCCCCGGCCCCGGCGTCCCTTTCGACCCTCCATGGCTTGACGATATAGAGTCGGAACAAGCCGGGGACGAGCAGGCCCAAAATGATCAGAGACCAGACGACACCGGGACTGGGGATGGTCAGCAGCCCCCCGCAGAACCACCTGGCATGCCCCAAGAGGTCGCACCACCGCGACGTTTTGCAAACGCTCGCAGGGCACTGCGAGATTTTGTACGCACGGGCAGCGAGGATGCATTCAGAAGGGCGGTCGGTCACTACTCCCGCACCGGCATGGGAGGTTCGAGAAACGCAGCAACTCGCATGCGGACGTCTGCGCGAATTGCCGCTAATGCGTTTGGTTTTTTACAAGCTGCTCGCGAAAAGACAGACTCAGCTATTAAGAACTGGGTTGAATCCCTTACTGCGCGGAATGCCAGCGCACAAGAGATTGCCGACGAAATCCTGAAACACACGACTCCGACTGGCGGTAGCCAAGACGAGGTGGCATCCCAGCAGTCCATGGCGCAAGCCACTGAAGACCTTCTTGCGAAATATCCCAACATAGATCTCTTGAATCTGAACGATAACAACATTTGGGAGCTTATAGAGTCATATTTGGGTTATGAAGCATTTTACCGACTGTCCTTGGATATAGGACAAGTGTTTGAAAAATCGTCGATTAGTCCTCGTATACGTGTAACACGCATGAAAGAAATGAGAGACTATTTGAAGGCTGAACTGAGCGCACAGGTTGATGCATTGCGGAGAGGGAAACCCCATGCCACATCAAGTCAGCTACAGTCTGTCTTACAAGCCGCGATTGAAAATACGTTCATCGTCTACGAGGGGGCGCTATGAAAAAAGTGATATGTTGCCCGAAGGAAAGTCTGCCTAAGCGTTTTGATCCTGAAGCGCTCTACCTTTCCATGTTCTCGGCCACAGGACGTGATGAGATCGGGCATGTCGCATTGCAGTTGCCAACTGCTATCCGTAGGGCAAACCTTGCTCCCACCGTAGAAGCTTGGGATTTCGCTGTAATCGCTTCAGCTGTTTCTGCAGCCGATAAGGCCATTCAGCGAAATGGCAGTCCTGATGGATGGACTCGAATGATAAATCTGAGTGTCTCCCTTGCTGTCCCATCTGTATGGAATGCCAAACGCTCTGAACTTGAGAACATGTTTCGGTTTCTCACCGGCGACTTCTGGTCACTGCGTTTTCAATCCGGTGGTATGAAGCCTCCTAGGGCGGAAAAACCGCGAAAAATTGATGCCGATTGCGTGTGTCTGTTGTCAGGCGGTATAGATAGTCTAGTCGGTGCTATTGACCTCACAACTGACGGTAAGAAATCACTCTTTGTCTCTCAGGTAGTGCGGGGTGACAAAGAAACGCAAAGGAAGTTCGCCACTGCACTTGGAGGCGAGGACAGTCACCTGCAATGGAGCTTTGCGGTACAGCATCCAGGCGCTTCCGAGAAATCGACCCGGGCTAGATCCATCCTCTTCTTCGCTTTTGCTGCGCTGGCAGCGTCAGCATTGTCGTCAAGCAAGAAAAGCCCTGTCGAAATTGTCGTTCCAGAGAACGGTTTCATTAGTCTGAATGTGCCGCTTGGGCCGGGACGTCTCGGGAGCCTTAGCACAAAAACGACGCATCCAGTCTTCATGACGGACCTTCAAGATATTTGGGACGCGGTAGGTGTCCAGGCGCGGCTTGTTTTTCCATACCGGGATAAAACAAAGGGAGAATTGATGCGCAGCTGCGCTGATAGCAAAAAACTCGTGAGCCTAGTAGGTATTTCCACCAGCTGCGGTAAGTATCAGCGGCATAATCTTACACATTGTGGTGAGTGCATTCCTTGCCTTGTAAGACGTGCCGCATTTCTAAAAGCTAAGTTGCATGATACAACAGTTAAGGGTTACCTCCGTGATAAGCTATCTTACTCTGAGTCAAAGGATGTTGCAGCAGCCGCAGCAGCTTATCTCCGATATCAAGATGAAGGAGTCCGGCGTTTTACAGGAGGTGCGCTTGCGTTTGCACCTCCCGCTGAACGGGCCAAGTATGAAGGTGTTGTTGCGCGAGGTCTAGATGAATTAGGACAACTTTTAACTCTCCATGGAGTTATATGATCGATTTCCACTGCCACCTTGATCTCTATCCTAACGCGCGGCAACTTATCGATGAAGTTGCCGCAAGGAACCGCTTCACACTCGTAGTTACCACTAGTCCGCGAGCGTGGTTGAAAACTTCCAAAGTATTCGCCGGATATGACAGGATCAAGGTCGCACTGGGCCTACATCCCGAAATTGCTGCACAGAAATCCTCTGAGCTTGACCTATTAATTTCGTGCGTCTCCCGAGCCGGATTTATTGGAGAAGTTGGATTAGACGGTTCAGCACAACACCGCCACTCCCGTAAACTTCAGGAATCCATTTTTAAGGCCGTACTAATGGAGTGTGAACAGTGTGGCGGTAAAATTCTTAGTGTTCATTCGCGTAATGCGGCCGGATGGGTACTTGACTACATCCAACAATACTGCCGGGACAACATACCGGTTTTGCACTGGTTTTCAGGCACGATTAAAGAGACACGCCGTGCCGTAGCAATGGGATGCTGGTTCAGTATTGGGCCAGCGATGCTCCGTGGAGCAAAAGGGAAGAGAATTTTGGAGGAGTTGCCGAGAGAAAAAGTCTTACCTGAGACGGATGGGCCATTCGCAAGAAATGGATCCCTACCCTATATGCCTTGGGAGGCGACAACAATCGTGAAACATTTGGCAGTCGCTTGGAATATGACAGACGCTAATGCTGATGAGCAACTGAACTTGAACTTGATGAAATTGTTAAGCTCTACTGGTTTGTCAATATAAAATCTCCCAAAATGGCACCGGCAATACTGTGAATCAGATTAATAATCTTTGCTCCAACAAAGTCTGCATATCCCTTCTGCCATCCGATATGAGCAGGATGTAAACATTATCGTTGATGACACGGTAAATAATGCGGTAGGGCTTGAAGAAGATTTCTCGATATTCCTTGATCCCCAGCGCCAGTAACTCATCAGGGTAGGCTCCCCGGTTCGGTGAGGTGCTCAAGCTGCCAAAGGCCTTCTCGATCTTCCCCAACACATACTCGGCCTTGTCCGGGGCGTCGTTCTCGGCGATGTAATCGTATAGCTGCTCCAGATCCTTGGCAGCATCATCGGTCAAAAGGACCGCGTAGGGCATCACCTGGCCTGCCGGCTCTGGCGTATTCGTTTGACCACATCCGCAGCGGGCTGGACTTTGCCCTCCTCGATCTGGCGGTTGCCCAGGGCGAGGATCTTCAACATGGCCAAGGTCTCTTGGGTTTGCTCGTAGCTGGCGATGTCCTGGATCACCACCTTGGCCTCACCGTTCTGGGTGATGATCAGGGGCTCACGCTGCTCACCCAGCTTGCGCACGATCTCGGCCGCATGAGCTTTGAGGAAGCTTATGGGCTTTATTTGACTGGATAGTTTCATACCTACCTCCACCTTATATGACCAAATATAGACTGTATTTGGTCCGACAGTCAAGTGCGGCCTACAACCTCACCGTTGCACCCGATTTTCTCAGCAAGCCCACAGCCGCCCGCAACCACCAGATAGTAACAAAAACCGAAAAACATAAATAGGAGTGCCACTTACCAGTAGAAAAAGTACCAAACAACCCTTCACCATGACAATCCCGCCACAAAACATCGGATACATGAACCCTATCCCGCCCATGCCCTACGGCCCCTTCGGTCCCGTCTACTACTATCTGTACAGCCCCGGAACCCAACTGACCAAAGGCCTATATGGAGCCGCTCCGGCCTCGGGCTACTCGCCGGCCGGCGACTCGGGTTTGGACTTCCTGCTGACAAACCGCCAAGAGGTGATGCGGACCAAGCTTGAACTCCTGACCGCCGAGCTGACCGAACGACGCCGACTTTTGGATTACAGCCTGTACCGGATCAACCGGGACCAATGCGAGTTCAAGAATATGGCTTTCCTGCGGGGCGAGGACATCTGGGACCGTTACCGCTTCAAGCTGGAGCAGTCTATCCTGGATTTGGAGGGAGAAAAGCGCAAAGAGGAGTCCGCCTATTTCCGTGACGTGTTTTTCCTGAAGAAGGAACTGAGGGAGCTCTTGGTGGAAGGAGTGGAAGAGCGGCAGAAAGCCGCCATGTTGAAATACTGAATGGAGGTGCATTCATGAATCAAAGAAAAAAACCCATAACCGACTGGGAGGTGGCCGCCCTGGTGGCCGACCCCCTATATTTCGCCATGATGATGAGCGATGAGGACCTGGAAGAGGTCATCGCCAGATTCGTGTGCGTGCTGAACAAGCGAAAACGAGGCAGGGGGTGATCAGAATCGCCCCGCTCCGTTTCCTTAGCCCCACATCCATCAACACCTACCTTAGCTGCCCGCGCAAGTTTTACCTCAGATACATCAAAAAACTGAAGACCAAGCCATCGATCTACCTGGTGCGGGGAAGCATCGTGCACAGGGTGTTTTGCCGCTTCAACCAGCTCCAGGCAAAGCCCAGCCTGGAAATGACTCCCCTGGAATTACAGCGGACCCTGCTGGGCCTGTTTGAGGAGGAGTGGGAGAAAGCCGGGGACAGCCTCGCCTCCCTGGGCATGGAAGAGACTCGCCTGCAGGACTTCCGCGATGAAAGCCAGCTGATGGTCATCAACTTCGGCTTCTGGCTGGAAAGGTGCGGCCTATCTCCGGCTCAAAGGGCCGAGGTCAAGATGTTCTCCAAGAAGCTGGGCCTGATGGGTATCGTGGATGCCATCCACGAAGTAGGCGGCGAGCCGATCCTGGTGGACTACAAGACCTCCCGCCGGCCGGAGATCACCCCGGACATACAGCGCCAGGCGGCCATCTATGCGCTGCTTTACCAGGACTTCCGTGGAAAGCCGCCGTCAGAGATTTGGATACACTTCGTGGCCCAGGATCGCGGCCCGGAGGTAATCCAGGTGGACGAACACCTGATCCAGTATGGGGAGATCCTGGTGGAGTCGATCCGGGCCAAGACCAAAACCTTCGATGAAAAGGATTACCCCTGCACCTGTGGCGGGCGGTGCGAGAGGGATTTCGCCATGAGCTGAAAATGGACCGCATCGAGGAGAAGCTGAGACTGTTGAAGCCCCTGTTGCCCTTACGGCAGTGGGATTTTCTTAGGGTTCAGTATCTCTTCGAGAAGGACTGGCGCAAGCGGCAGGAGCTGGAGGCCATGATGGATATGCTGCTGGCCAAGCATCTGCCGGGCCTGCAGCGAGAGCAAATCCTCCTGCCCACGCCCGAGGCCGGAGAGTTGGCCGGCGACTACCAGGTGGGGCAAGCCCTATACCCGGACCAGCCAAAGGGACTCTTCGGGGTCAGGGAGTCGGAATGGATCAGGCACTGCGGCATATTCGGCAAAACCGGCTCCGGCAAGACCACTCTCACCATGAACCTCATCAGGGAGATTTGCCGCCACGGCAAGCCATTCCTGATCTTCGACTACAAGCGAAACTACCGGGACCTCCTGCAACACCCCGACTTCAAGGATCAGGACATCCTCATATTCACCGTGGGGCGCAATGACGTAGTCCCTTTCTTCTTCAACCCCAAGCTACGTCCCCCAGGCGTAGAGGAGCATGTCTGGATCAAGCAGTTGGCCGAGATAATAGAGAAGGTCTACCTCCTGGGTCCCGGGGCCAATGATGTGTTCATGGAGTCAGCCCATTTCGACACCTTTGGCGAAATGAAGGACCGCGTGGTCAAACAGAAGAAAAAAGCCAGGGAGCTGTTGTGGTGGGCCTCGGTCAAGAGGACCTTGAACGCCATCAACTACCCGGGCCTGGGCGAGATGGTCAACTGCAGCGAGGGCCATTCCATTCCCGGCCTGCTGGGCAAAAAGGTGATCCTCGAGCTGGACGGACTGTCCGCTTCGGATCAGGCCTTTGTCATAGGCGCCCTGCTGCTGTGGATCTACCACTACCGCATGCGCCAGCCGGAAAGGGAGGTGCTGAAGCACTTCATAATCATCGAGGAGGCTCACCACCTGTTCCTGAAGACCAGACAGGAGGAGGACATCGCCGACGTGATCATGAGGGAGATAAGAGAACTGGGGGAGGCCATGGTCATAATCGACCAGCACCCCTCCAAGATGAGCGTTTCCGCCCTGGGCAACCTGGCCACCAAGTTTTGTCTGAGCCTGTCCCTGAACCAGGACGTACAGGCGGTGGCCAACTCCATGCTGCTGGAAACCGACCAGCGCCGCTATCTGGCCATGCTCACCCTGGGGCACAGCATCTGTAGGACCGACCGCATAGTGCAACCCCTGTTGCTAAGAATCCCGCCATTTCCCCTGAAAAAGGGCGCGGTGACCGATGAAGACCTAAAAACGCATATGAGCAAGTATTCAGACCTGGCGCGCCCGGAAAACCCTGGAATACCCCGGAAGAGCCCTATTCGCGATATTCAGAAGGATGAAACCCCCACCCCCCTGGGCCGGATTTTGCTGGAAAACATCGCCCTGGAGCCGGTGCTGGGCCTAGTGCAACGCTTCCGCAAGCTTGGCCTCAAGACCGCCGAAGGCTACAAGGTCCTACGCGAACTGGAAGACAAAGGGCTGATCACGCCGAGCACGGTTGACGGCAAGCGGCTTTACGGCCTTACCACCGCCGGACGAAATGCTCTGGGCCTCAGGCTCAGCCAGACCGGACGCGGAGGAGTGGAGCACCGTTACTGGGTGGAGGCGGTCAAGGCCCATTACCTCAAGGAGGAAGGCTTCACCTTTATCGAAAAGGATGACCTGGACCTGGTGGTCGAGTCCTATGAGAAGCGGCTGGCCATTCAGATGGAGACCGGCAAGTCCGATCTGCAGGGCAATATCATGAAGCTGGGCCGCTACCGGGCCGATCTAAAATTCATCCTGGCCACCAACCGCTCCACCGAGACCCGCCTGAAAAAACTGCTACGGGACCTGCTGGTCCCGGATCGGGAAGCTATCCAGGTGGCCTTTGTCAAAGACTTCCTCGCCAACCCTCCCTCCCTATAACCAACCAAAACCAATCATTCCTACTCACCGAAAAGGTGTGCCGCACGCAGATTGATTTGCAGCGACAGGCGCGCGCGGGACATCTATCACCCAAACCAAAACCCATCGGCTGAAGACCTTCACAGCGACATTGAAGCCGTCTGTATCGCCCGTCTCCCTCAGGAGACGGGTTTTCTTTAGCCGAAGGCCTGCCAGTCGAAAAGGCCCCGACCAAGGCCCTGTTTCTATAACCAGCCATCGATTCCAAACCAAGAAAGGAGGTGTCATATGGAGAGGTCCCGAGACCTCAAGGCTGAAATGCGTGCCCTGGAGGCGGACGTCTGTCTTTGCTTCCAGAACACCCTGCCCAGCAAGCAATTCCATGCGGAGTTGATGCTGGGGGTCATTTCTTTGGAGTTGACCCTGAAGCGGTTGCCCGGGTCCCGAGACCTGGAGGAGCGCCGGAGTCTCACCAAGGAGTTCCTGCACGGAGTGGAGGTGATCCGGCAAGGGCTTCAACTCCTCTGGGAAACCAAGGCCGGAATATCGGCCGAGCAAGCCCGAAAGGCCGCCCGTTGGGGTGGCCGGCTTTTGGCGGAGCCCCTTCACCTTCCCTTTGAGGTGAAGGGTCTTCCTCACTTTGAAAATGGAGGTGAACGCAATGTGGAACCAACCGACACAGAACCAGCTGGCCCAGCTGCCCAAGCTGGGTGAAACCGAATCCGTACCCTTGAAGGACAAGGTGCTGCACATGCACTTCTTCCTGGGCGGATGCGATTGGTGGATCGCGGAGTACGACGGCGAGGACCTTTTATGGGGGTTCGCCATGCTCAACGGCGACCGTGACAACGCTGAATGGGGCTACATCAGCTTCAAGGAACTGAAGGAGCTGGTGGCGCCGCCAGGATTGGAGGTCGAACGCGACCTGCACTGGAGGCCGCGCAAGGCTTCGGAGATCAAGGAGGTGAAGACCTATGACTGAGCAAAGGGAGTTCCGGGTGTCCTGGGACATAGAGGTCACCGCCTCTTCTTCCGAGGATGCCGTCAGGTTGGCGGTGAAGTGGCTGGAGCCCAAGGAACCAGCCAGGTGGTGCTACCAGGCGATGGATACCGAGAAGGGGGAAGTGAGCAAGCATGAGGGCCAGGACCTGTTTTAAAGAGAGCTCCCGGGAGCGTTATGACCGGCTCACCCGCCGGCCGGAACTGCTGGCAACCGGCGATGCGGCCTCGCCGAGCAGCCGCTATCAGGATTCAGAGCGAAGCAACACCCTGGTGTTGGTCGAGGTGGAAGGTGGCCTGGTGCAGAACGTCACTCTGCTCAACCAAAGCGTCCAGCCGGTGTTGGTGCTGGTGCGCGACTACGACAACTTCAAGACCGACCCGGATGACTACCAGGACGCCGAATGGCTCCTGGTCTGAAAGGAGAACGAAGCATGGGACAGAAGGGATTTTGCCTTATCGGCCAACTGGACGATGCCACCCTGCTGCAAATGGCCGGACGGGTGTGCGAGGAGCTGGAATTGCGCGGCCTGCCGGACGTGTCTTTCAAGCAGGGATACAAGGCCGGCTTCCTGGCCGCCCTGCGCGACAGCGAATTCGGCCCCGGACAGGTCTTGAGTCTGGAGCAGGCCAAGGGCCTGTACGCGGAGCTGGAGCAACGCTTCGCGGCTTAAACAAGAAAGGAGCTGATCAATGACCAGTGAAGTGGCCTTTTCATTGCCAGGGAACCCGGAACCCGGCGCGATCCCCGAGGTGGGCGCCGAAATCATGGTGGAGATCAACGGCGGCATCATACAGAGCGTGCGCGCCCTGAAGCGGCTGCCTTTTCCGGTGAAGGTTCATATCCGGGACCATGACATGAGCCGGGTGGAACCGCAACGAGGCGACCAGCTATGGATGCTGGGCCTGCCCGGAGAAGCGGTGGGCTTCTAATTCGCCCCTGACCAAAACCTAGCTACCAATATCGGCCATCCGGTCCAAGAGGGATCGGGTGGATTTTTTTGTCCCGGCAAACCCGCCTCTCCCCTCTGGGAGGCGGGTTTCGCCTTTCCGCAATGGAGGTGAAGAAGATGAGCAAGGCATATCAGGTAATAACCGACCGGATCATGGAACTCTTGGAGCAAGGCACCGTGCCCTGGCACAAACCGTGGAGCGGCGGCGGGGAAGCCATGAATTTGGTCTCCAAGCGACCCTATCGCGGCATCAACCGCTTTTTGCTCAACGTGGCCGGATACGCAACCCCCTACTGGCTGACCCTGAACCAGGCCAACAAGCTGGGGGGCAAGATCAAGAAAGGCTCCAAGTCCACGCCAGTGGTCTTCTGGAAGCTTCTGGAGAAGGAAGACGAAAAAACCGGCGAAAAGAAGGAACTGCCCGTGCTGCGCTATTACCGGGTCTTCAACCTGGAGCAGACCGAGGACATCGAGGGGCCACCGACCGAGGAACTGGAAGAGCAGGAGTTCACGCCCATCGAGCGCTGCGAGCTGCTGGTGGCCGGCATGCCCAACCCGCCCGGGTTGCAGCATGTGCGCCAGTCAGCCTGGTATCGGCCCTCCCAGGACCTGGTCAATCTGCCCAAGCCGGAGAGCTTCGAGAGCAGCGAGGAATACTACAGCACCCTGTTCCACGAGCTGGCACACGCCACCGGTCACGAGTCCCGTCTGAAGCGGCCGACCCTGACCGACATGGCCCCCTTTGGCAGCACCAATTACTCCAAGGAAGAGCTAGTGGCGGAGATGACCGCGGCTTTCCTGTGCGGGGCTACGGGCATCGATAACGTCACCATCGACAATTCGGCGGCCTACCTGAACGGCTGGCTCAAGAAGCTCAAAAAGGACAACAAGCTGGTGGTGCACGCGGCGGCCCAGGCCCAGAAGGCGGCTGATTACATCCAGGGCGGTCACGCTCCCAAGGCGTCCGAACCACAAAAGATGGAAGAGGCAGCCTGAACAGGCTCGAACTGGAAGCAAGAGGCTCGCTCCCCTTACGGAGCGGGCCTCGTTTTTCTCGTCTGCCCCAGATTAAGAAAAATTGGAGGAGCCATGAAACTTTCCATACACAACGCAAAAAGTCCGCTCATAGCGGCTGGGGCCGCGTCTTTGGCAT
The DNA here is from genome assembly GCA_001184205.1 of Desulfocarbo indianensis. GTDB lineage: Bacteria > Desulfobacterota > Desulfarculia > Desulfarculales > Desulfarculaceae > Desulfocarbo > Desulfocarbo indianensis. Next base: position 14,175 of record LBMP01000006.1, on the reverse strand, counting down.
TGGAGACCGCCCTGAAATCAGCTGAACGGGACGGCTTGTCCGAGGATATCGCTGCCGTCCATGGCTGGGAGAAACCACTCGCGACGGCATGGCAAGCGGCCCTGGGCGGGCGCGATGCCTTGGCCATGGCGTCTGCCTGGCAAGTGGTGAACCAGCCAGATTACTTCGGGCTGGACAATCTGCTCCGTGCCGCCCAACAGGCCATCGCCGCCGCCCTGCATGATTCGCCCATCATCGCGGTCGATAGAGCCATAGACCGCACCCTGGAATGCCTGGCCTGGGATCGGATGCGACAGGGGATTCATGACTGGCCGGCTTGCCTGTTATGGGCGGAGACCATGTTTGAGCGGCTCCTGGTGTGGGCTTTTGCTCCCGATGACAAATTAGCCGGCAAAGGGTGCCTACTCAAGTCGCTGGCATCTCTAGGCCCCGTGGAGTTGATAGAGATCATAGAGGAGGCCCAACGCCTGCTCGATGACAAGCACCCCCTTAACCCCACTGGATTGAAGTGCCCCCAGTGCGGCCATTCGGATCATCTCCGCATGGAGGTCTATCACTGGGCCGACTGGGAACCGTACGGCGCCTCGGTAGACACCGACTGCGACCCCGCCTGGGGAGCGGAGAGCGCCTGCAACTGCCCGGAATGCGAATTCGCGGGCAGAGTGGTGGACTTCCTTAGCTCAAATCTCTGACCATCCCACATAAGCAAACCAAGACAGGCGGCGGCTTCCTCGCGGGAGTCGTCGCCTGTCTTTTTTGAAAGGAGCACAACTATGCGTTTGGCCGGACAAGCCAAGATGGGCTACTATCCGACCCCGCCCGCACTGCTGCCCTTGCTATGCAAATGCCTGCAACGTGGCGGAGCGGGCCTGCTTCGCATATTCGACCCATGCGCCGGCGAGGGCCATGCCGTCAAGGCGCTGGGCGAGCACCTGGATGCCATCACCTACGGCATCGAGCTGGACCGTGAGCGGGGAATCACGGCCCAGAGAAACCTTTACGAGTGCCTCATCGGTGACTGCCAGACCGCCATGGTCAGCCGCCACTTCGCCAGCCTGCTGCTGCTCAACCCTCCTTACGACTGGTCAGCCGCAGTAGGCGCCCTGGATAAGTCCGAACGATATGAACGGACCTTCCTGCGTGACACGGTAAAGGCACTCAGGCCAGGAGGGGTGTTGATCTATCTGATCCCCCTGCGGCGTCTGGACCGCAAGGTGGCCCGGATGCTGTCGCACCGATTTGAGGAGATCAGGCTCTTTCGTCTGCCTGATGAGCTGTACCGGCGTTTCCATCAAGTGGTGGTATTCGGGGTGGCCCGGGCCAAGCTGAAACCGGATGAAGCGGTCCACCGCTATCTAGTTGACGCCGGCGCCGGTAGGGCGGTGGTCCCTCCCTTGCCGGAAGAGCCGGATTTCGTTTACTCGGTGCCGCCCTCTCTAAAGGTGAAGCCCTTGGTGTTTCGCACCAATGAAATCGACCCGGAAGAGCTGGAAAAGGAGCTCGCGTCCCAGGGACTGCATGATCGCCTGCTGGAAATGTGGTCTCCCTCAAGAAACGCTCGGAAGTTGGAGGCGATCATGCCCCTCAGGAGCGGTCACCTGGCCCAACTCATAGCCTGCGGTCTGGTCGGCGGCGTGGTCCGCGACCGGGATGGCCTCAGGCCGCTCCTGGTCAAAGGGACCACCAAAAAGGAAGTGGATCGCCGGATCGAGCACGAGAAGGGCAAGGAACGCCACATCGAGACCGAGCGCTTCGTTATTACGGTCAACGCCTATGACCGCGACGGCTGCTTGATCACCATCCAATGATCTTTGAATAGAAAGGAGAGCCTCATGCTCCATGTCATAAACAGCGGGGGGATGTTCGCCCACTGCTCTGATCTCATAGTGGACGGAGAACACAAGGATCAAGTCCATTACCTGTCCCTGGCAGGCCATCAAGGTCCGGTCAAGGGCATCCTTGCTGCCCTCTTGGAAGGGGAGTACGCCTGGATCGAAATCGACGGCGCCAGCCATTGCCTGGCCAAGGCAGAGGAAAGCTACCGCATGCTCTTCAAGAAGCTCCCCTCCGGTTGCTGCCAGGGGGCGGTCTTTCTGCAGAGCGCCCTGCAGAACGAAACCGAGGAAGCAAACAAGGGGCGCTTTCTCATGCTGAGCCACGATCCCAATCAGAACCACCTTCAGCTATTCCATCAGCTCCAGGCCAGGCTGGCCGAAATACCCCTGCACCAAGACTGGGCTGGGTGGCTGTGGCGGCTTCACCAGGATCGCGGCTGGCTGCTTCCCTCGGTTACTCTGGCCGGCCAGTTCCATGGCTTCATGGTGGAATTGAGGCCCCAGGCCCTTCACGAAGCCATTTCGGAAGGCCTGAGTGGACGCGACCAGGAGCTTAGCCGCTGCTTCGCGACAGCCTGAGTCTGGAGGGACCAATGGAAACAACCATGAAACTGAAGCAGTTCCTGGATGACTACGGCGAGTCCCTTGCCCGACAGGTAACCCGCGAGCTAGAGGTGGTGCATCAACCAGGTGCTCATCCAGAGCTGGAGATGGAGACGTTTCTTGACCGGCTGGGCATCAAACCCTTCCCCAGCCAGCGGGAGATCATCAAGGCCGTGGTCAAAGCCTTGCGGGACAGGCGGCGCGGCCTTTACGTCACGGCGGAGATGGGCACCGGCAAGACCCTGATGTCCATAGCCGTGGCCCTGCTGCTGAAGAGAAATATCCGGGTCCTGGTCTTGTGCCCTCCCCATCTGGTGCGGAAGTGGATCGCCGAGGTCAGAAAGGTCTGGCCGGCCTGCAAGGCCCTCAACCTCAACGGGAGGCACTGCCTGGCTCATTTGGACAAGCTGACCAAGGCCAACGATCCTCGGACGCCAGAGTTCTACGTCATCGGCAGGGAGCGGGCCAAGACCGGTTACATGTGGCGGCCGGCGGTGCTCACCAAGGGCGCGGAGTATATCTGCCCCCGTTGCGGACAAAGCCTGCTGGACCAGGACGGGGTGCCACTGCCCGTGTTCGATCGTAACGCTAGCGGCCGCTATCGCAAGAAGCACTGCTGCCCCAACCTGGTGGACAAGTGGGTTTGGGATGGCGAGTTGGCCAGGCATCGGCTATTGAAGGTGACTTGCGGCGAACAGCTCTGGCAACCGGACCTCTCGCGGCGTAAATACCGCAAGGCCATGCCCGCTCACTTCATCAAGAACCGCCTGCGGGGTTTCTTCGATCTGCTGATCGCCGATGAGGTGCAGCATTATAAAAACCAGACCGGCCAGGGCTGGGCCTTTGCCGCCCTGTCCCGCGCCTGCGCCTACACCCTGTGCCTCACCGGCACCCTGGCCGGCGGCTACGCCTCGGATGTCTTCTACCTGCTCTTTCGCACCCATCCCGAACTCATGAAGCAGGACGGCTGCAACTGGCGCAACCCCACCGGCTTCATGGAGCGCTACGGCGTGCTGGAGCGCATCACCGTATTCGATGAGGAGGATGGCCTGACCACCAAGGCCAAGAAACTGACCATGGTAAGGGCCCGGCCGGGCATCAGCCCCATGATCTTGGGGAACCTCTTGCTGCCCAATGCGGTGTTCCTGCGCCTGGCCGACTGCACGGCCAATCTGGCGCCCTACGATGAGGACGTGGTGGAGCTGGCCATGGATGAACGCCAGGCCCTTCTGTATCGCCGCTTCGAGGAAGAGATGCGCCAGGCGCTGCTCCAGACTCTGGCCATGGGGGATCATTCCCTGCTGGGAAGCTACCTCAACGCCCTCCTGAGCTATCCGGATCGCATGCACGATGGGGTCAAGGTCTTCCACCCCCATACCCGGGAGCTGGTGGCCGAGGGGCCTCCTTTGCAGGGCGTGAAGCCCAAGGAAAGCGAACTGGTGGACCTGGTGAGCCAAGAGGCGGCCTCAGGCAGGCGGTGCCTGGTGTATATCCAAAACTCGCTGACCACGGATATAAGCCCCCGCTTGGTGTCTTTGCTGGAGGAGAAAGGGCTGAAGACCAGAGTCCTGCGCTCGGGCGACAGCGAGGGACGGGAAGCCAAGATCAGAAAATGGGTGGTCCAGGGCTTGGACGTGCTCATATGCAACCCGCGCCTGGTGGAGACCGGGCTGGACCTGCTGGATTTCCCCACCGTGGTCTTCTATCAGACCGGTTACTCCACCTACACCCTGCGCCAGGCGGCGCGGCGGTCCTGGCGGATTCCCCAGAAAAAGCCGGTGAAGGTATTCTTCCTGGCCTATGCTGGCACCATGCAGACCAGGGCCATGAAACTGATGGCCGATAAGCTGACCCACTCCCTGGCCCTGGAAGGGGAACTCTCGGACCAGGGTTTGGCGGCCACATCCGAATCCGGAGACTCTCTGGCCAAGGAACTGGCCAAGATGCTGGTGGATCGATCCCAAGACAATCGCGACCTCAAAGACCTCTGGGCCGGATACCGCAAGAAGGAATTGAAGGCTGAGACGCCCCTGGCCGAGGTGGTGCCTATTTCGGGCGCTGAATCCTCAGCTCCGTCATCTCCTGCCCATGGGGTCTCGGCGTTTTCGCTGCAGGCCGAGCAGGTGGGAGACCGGGTCATCAAGGTGGAGTTCATCGAGTACGCCAGCCCCCGCAAGAAAAAGGTCACCCACGTGGAGGTCAAGGCCGCCGAGCTTGACCAATTCCTGGCCCAGAACGACGGGCAGGTCAACATTCAGTTCTCCCTGTTCTAAACAGATGGGAGCCCCCGCACTGGGGGCTCCCGTCGACAACTGGGAATCATTAACCTCAAGCCGCCTGGCGCTCCTTGGCCAGAAGGCGCCTTTCCTCATTGAGTAGGCCCACCAGGCGCGGCTCCAGATCCTTGAGGGCCAAGGTTATGGTGCGAATATCCCGAAGCGTCCTTCTGGCCCTTTCCATGAAAGGAAGAGCGTCCCCAGCATATGGTGAGCTCCGTAACGCCTCTATCACAGCGGCAATTTGCTTGTCGAAATTCTGAATATTATTTCCCAGCCTCGATTCCAATTCAGCAATGGTTTCTTCTATCACAATCCTTTCTTCTTCCCGTTTGATCTCCGCCTTTAATAGTTCCTTCTCCTTGCCTTTGATACCGCGCAGCCTGTTCTTTTTTTCCTGCAACTGATTGCGATCAACCACCCCCAGCCGTTGAATCACCTTCTTGAGCTTCTCAGCGTTAGCCTTGAAGAGCCTCTCTTTGTTCAGGGCTGCTTCCAGGAGGGCGGCAATCCTCTGGCGATCATCGCGCTCCAGTGATTGCGGTCGCCGCTTGATAACGCCCTGGATTTCGACCAGGGCCTTTTCGATATCCTCTATGGAGCGCAGTTCCCCAATGGTTATGGGGATGGCCTCCTTCTTGACTGCTCTGGCTTCTCTCTCCTCTAGCTGCTCCTCCCGTTCCAGTTCCGGCCGGTGTTGGGTTTCCGAGGCCCATTCACGCAGCGCCTCCGGGGATGCCGACTTGCCCTTGAAGTTGAAGCGGAATATCCGCCAGAGCGAGACGATGAACAGCACCAGCAGAACCAGGTTGAGCAGCCCCAGGCCATGGGCCGACAAGGCTGCGAAGAACCCTGGGAAGTGAGCCCAGGCCAAGAGGTAAAAGAGCGCAAAGGTCAGCCAGAAGGCGCGGGGTTTGGAAAGGCCGAATCCCCGGGCCAATCCGAAGGGGATCACGGCCACCACCATTACCAGCAAGATGGACCCCACCGTGCCCCAACCCTCGAAGATCAGGCCGAGCACCCGCCGGTTCCTGAATACGGCCAAGGTGAGCATCAGGCCCACCACCACGATCAGTGGCCTGACATAGGGCCGTTCGAAATGTTTTCGCAGGGCAATCCCCGCCACGGCGATAAAGAATATAAGCACCAGGGCGAAGTAAATCCAATCCGAGTATCTGGCCAGAATCTCCTGTGGCTTGATCGCTTCCAAGGGGGAGAGTAGTAGGTCGCCGCGCATAGCGAACTATCTGGCGGGACCTGTTTAAATATTTTTCGCTCTGGCCATGGGCTGCTTGATTTGATCAATCTGAAACCGGTGCCTGTCTCCTGCCGCTATGGAAATGCGTCAGTCCCTTCGGACTCTGCATCCATACGGTTGGAGGTGATCATGAGCCTGGTGGATTTCCCCAAATTGAGCCCCTTGGCCCTGGAACTGCTCGAGGCGCGCTACCTCATGCCGGGCGAGTCGGTTGACGAACTCTTTTGGCGCGTGGCCAGGCACGTGGCTCAAGCGGAACGGATGTACGACCCGAAACACGAAACCGAGCGCGCCGAGGCCTTCTTCCGGATCATGCGGGGCATGCTGTTCCTGCCCAACAGTCCCACCCTTATGAACGCGGGGACCTCTTTAGGCCAGTTGTCCGCCTGCTTCGTCATACCGCTGGAGGATTCCCTGGAGGGCATCTTCGGAGCGGTGAGAGACGCCGCCTTGATCCAGAAGACCGGTGGCGGCGTGGGCTACGACTTCTCACCCATTCGTCCCAAGGGAGATGTGGTCAAGTCCACCCAAATGGCTGCCAGCGGCCCCATGCCCTTCATCAAGGCCTTCGACGCCGCCACCGATGCGGTGAACCAGGGCGGCCGCCGCCGGGGAGCCAACATGGCGGTGCTGCGGGTGGACCATCCCGACATCATGGACTTCATCGCTGCCAAGCGGACCGATGGCCTGCTGAGCAATTTCAATCTTAGCGTCGCAGTGACGGACGAGTTCTTCAGGGCCCTGGATGAAAAAGGCGACTTCCCCCTGCGCAATCCGAGAACCGGTCAGGTGACCGAACGGATGCCTGCTAAAAAGCTTATGGACGCCATTGTCGAGTCTGCTTTGGAATGTGGCGAGCCGGGGCTTCTGTTCATCGACCGCATTAATGAGGCCAACCCGACGCCGGCCCTGGGGCCGATTCAGGCCACCAACCCCTGTGGCGAGCAACCCTTGCTGCCCTGGGAGTCCTGCAACTTGGGATCCGTAAATCTCGCCAGGATGGTGAAGAATGGAAAGGTCGATTGGGTGCGTCTGGCCGAGGTCGTGCGCTTGGCGGTTCGTTTTCTGGATGATGTGATCGAGGTCAACTGCTTCCCTATGCCGCAAATCAAACAGGTCACCTTGGCAAACCGGAAAATCGGCCTCGGGGTGATGGGGTTCGCCGACCTTTTGATCGAATTGCGCATCCCCTACGACAGCCGGGCAGCGGTCGCGATGGCTGACCGGGTGATGGGCTTCGTTCAAGCCGAGGCTAAAAGGGAGTCGTCCCGGCTGGCCACGCGCCGGGGCAGCTTTCCCAACTACCCCCAATCCACTTTGGCCCACACCTGGTCCCAGATGCGCAATGCCACCGTCACCTCTATAGCGCCCACCGGCTCCATTAGCCTGATCGCAGGCTGCTCCCAAAGCATCGAGCCGATTTTTTCATTTTTGCAGACGCGGCGGTTTCTAGAGGGGAGGGAAAGGTTGTTAATCCACCCCGGGGCAGATGAACTGGCGAGGAGGCAGACTTGCAAGACTTCGGCGCCCAGCTCACTTGATCAGACCCTGCCAGCAAGAAGGCAGCGTGCCGATCATCTGCGCCAAGCCCATGATGTTTCGGCCGAGTGGCAGGTAAGGGTCCTCGCCTCCTTCCAGAAACACGTGGACAACGGGGTAAGCAAGACCGTGAACCTGCCGGCCAGCTCAACTCACCGAGACGTCTCCCGGGCGCTCTCCGTGGCGCGTGGACTCGGCTGCAAGGGTGTGACCGTCTTCAGGGATGGAAGCAAAAAGGCCCAAGTCCTTCAAAGGGACTCAAGCCATTTCATGCAGGAGGTGGGAGTTCAAGGAACTTGCGCGGTGTGCGGCTGACCCCGAAGGAGCCTTTTCCCCTTGTCCGATGGCGGTTGGCTAGTAGGGGTGTTGATCGGAGCGTTCCTCTTCTTTTTTCTTTTTCAAAGCAAAGAGATACGCGTGCACCTGTGCCGGGAGGCCATCTACGATTTGCGGACACTCGCCCTCCGGCCAAACCTCGAAGCCGTACGACTCGAGCAGGGGGGCTGCCTGCCGCTTGAAAGCCAGCATCTTGGCACGCGTGTCTTGGGAGACATAGGGTTTCGGACAGAGCCACATCATCTCTTTGGATAGCTCGGTCACCAGGCCCTCAACGTCTTCGGAGGTAATTTGTTTAAAAATATAAGCTAGATACTTGGCGATGTCCGCTTGCTCATCGAATTCGGTAATGGCCATCACGATGAGATTCGCGGCGTCTTTGAATTGCTTGTTGCGGATGTCCTCTGAGGCCTGGTCCAGGAATAAATCAGTTAGGTTGCGGTACTCTGTTTCCAGCATAAATCCCCTTTTTACTTATCAACCGCGGCCTTCAAGTCCTTCATCAAATCAGGCGAAGATTCGAGAAGTTCTATGATTCTATTCTCAACATACGCCCGATACCTGTCAATGGTGCTGTCGCTCCCAATTCCTTTGTGGCCGCGCTGATCAAGGCGTTGGCGGGTCTCCTCGAGGTCGTGACATTCATAGAGCAAGCCGAAAATCTTGAAATATCGTCTGTCAAGTTTGCGTGCTGTCTTGAAGATCACACCATCGACGGGATCATAACCGTCTGCATTTGTTGTCCGTCTTTTGTAGTAGGCACCGTAGGTTGTACCGCCTAGCATCAAGACGTTTTCCTTTATGACAGTCCTGAAACGCTCCAATTCAAGCTCCGCGCCAACATATGGGATAGCCCGTCGAGCGACAACATCTAATTTGTGTCGAACCGTCCGATTTTTACCAAAGTTTTCACAAACAAGTCAACATAACTGTTTAATTCAGTTATATCGGTAGGTTATTGCGCAATGAAACTGTCCGGGCTAGGCTAAGCTAGAACTACTGCCCACGGGGAATCCAGTCAACCGCAATTCTTCCACCGGGCTGGCGGGCCTTAGGGAAGATTGGAGACGCGCAATGAAAACAAATTATACGGGCCATAGCCCCTCAAATCACTTCCTGGTCATATTTCAGAGTGAGCTTGAAGCAATAGCTGGTTTGGCCGCCTCGGCGGGCGCCATCGAAACCGGCGGGGATCTATACGGCTTATTCTCGCATGCCCGCCGTCCAGTGATCACCTTGGCGGTGCCGGCAGGCCCCGGGGCCATCCACGATCATGCACATTTCCGGCAAGACATAGAATACACCAAGCAGACCAGTAACATGCTGCGTCAGCAATATGCCATCCAATATATCGGGAACCACCACAGCCACCACAACTTGGGAATCAAGGGATTGAGCGGCGGCGATATCCGAAGCACCCATTCCATAGCCGCCAAAAACGGTTATCGCAACATGTGCCAGATTTTGGTCACCTTCGATGGCGAATCGCCGAGTCGCGGTTGGAGGCACCAAGCGGAGGGCAACCGCCAGGGGAAGTGGTTTGGGAAACCAAGCCATGAAGATAAAATGACTCAATCTTCGTCTCGGCATGGTCCCATCACGGTCCATGCCTTTTTTTATGAAGATGCCATGACCGGACAGCCGATTCGTTGTCCGCTCAAGGTGATACCAGGCGTCAGCCCCATGCGGAAGGTCCTCTCCTCTGCGTATTCGGTGAAGGGGCTGGCGTCGAAGAATAGCTATCCCCTGGGCAAGATTCAGTTCGACAGCCTGGACCGGCCCGTTCAGCCGCCCAGCCAGGAGCCTGAGGACCGTTCTCGCGATGCCTTTCTAGACCACGTCAGGGAGCAAACCAAATACCTTCCGGCCAAGGTAAAGGACGACATCAGTATCAGGCAATCAGTAGACGCCAGCATAATCCGCATCCCCCTCGGCGATAGTCATAGTTTGATATTGGCCTTGGAAACAGAACCGCCCTACCAGATCATATCGGTTATGATTGGAAACCAAAGCCATGACAAAGAGCCTATGGACATAACGGAAGAGACAATTTCTGATTCCTACATTCCTCGTATTACGTCGGTTTATCGCTCTGCTGAAAGGCTAGCGTCTGCAAAATATCATGACCGCTTTCCTGCGTCTGCTGAAGACCATACCGGCCGAGATAACCAAGACAAAGAAACTTCAAATACCGAGGAAAGGAGGCAAGGCGATGATGAACTCAACGCTGCGAAATCGGCTTGATTTCGAGAGAAGAATTTTAGCCAAACATTTTCCGTTTATGCGCGCAAACTTGTATGGGGCAAACCCGAATTTCGAAGGGGGTTATCGCACTACCTCCGGTGGAAACAGCTATCGGTTAAGGGTGGCGATTCCCAGCTGGTACCCGAGTGACATGCCGTCCTTGTATGTGGTGTCACCCAGCAGGCTCAGAAAGTTCGGCTACAGCGGTTCCATCAACAATGAAGGAACGTCTCATGCCTACCATACCCTCAGCAACGGCCCTGGTGGCTGCGTCCAGATTTGCCACTTCAAGTCTGAAAACTGGGACGCATCCCAAACCTGTGCGGGGGTTTTGTCCAAGGGAATAATGTGGTGTGAGGCCTATGATTGCCACCTGGCGACCGGCCTATCCATAGCGGAAATCCTGGAGAACTTTAGGAGGAAAATATCATGGTAAGCCAAAGAGAGAGGTTGAAAGACATCATGGTTGACATGGCCAGAGGGCGGGATATTGGCAATAAACTGGAATTCGACCCCAGAGACAAGAGAGTCAAACCTGTCTCAGACAGGTCCTATTCCTCCCCCTATTCATATCCAGATCCGGATGGCGCCATGAATATCTCCAAAACCGATGCTGACCTTTTTGGGGAAGGGGCGAGGCGTGACGGGCGAATCGTGATCACGACTGCAATCCTTGAAGACCTCGAAAAGGACGTTGCCGTACCGGTCCATTTCAGCGGCAATGCCAGCGAACGCGTATTCCACCTGCTTGGAGGTGGTGTAGACGGCGTCCGTTTTCATGGTTCCTTGATCGCGGTAGACGACCCGGGGCATATCAGGGTCCAAACCATAGGTTTTGAAACGGATGACGTCAGGCTTATTTTGGAGTGGAGCGATATTGAGGGGCAAAAGGAATCCCTCAAAGCTGTGGCGGCCAATGCTCTGGGCATGATCAGAGATGGTGGCGAATGGGTCCAAGTGGCGGTTGATCTTGTCCCGGTCAAGGAGGAGCTTTTCTCTCGCTTTGGCGGCCTCCTTGAGACCAATGCCCTGGCTGATGCAAAGGTGGCCATATTCGGCCAAGGCTCCGGCGGCTCCCATATAGCGATTGAGTTGGTCAAGTCTGGCGTGGGCCGTTTCCACCTGATTGACCATGATCGGCTTGAGGTCTGCAACGTGGCTCGCCATCAATGCGATCTGGCTGACATCGGGCGCCTCAAGGTCAGGGCCATGGCCGACGCCATAAAGCGTAAAAACCCCTATGCCGATGTGACAACGTGGCCGCTCAAGGCCGAGTGGGAGCAGTTCGAGACCGTACTGGAGATCGTCCGTGAAGTAGACTTGGTGTTCGCTGCCACCGACAGCCATGCCTCCAAGCTGCTCATCAACCAGGCCTGTGTGCAAGAAGGCAAGACCTGCATTTTCGCCGGAGCCCATCGCAGGGCCCACGGTGGCCAGGTCATCAGGGTTCGCCCGGGCAAATCCATCTGCTTCCAGTGTTTTTCCATGTTGCTGCCTGACCAAGTGCAGGATCAGGAGATTTCTTCAGAGGAGCATGCCGAGGGCCTTGCATACACGGACCGTCCCGTGGCCATTGAGCCCGGCCTTTCCACCGACATAGCCCCGATTGCCCTGATGGCCACCAAAATCGGCATTCAGGAGCTTCTGCGCGACAAGCCCACTACCTTCCGGTCGCTGGACCAAGACCTCGTGGCCGACTGGTTCCTGTGGTTAAACCGGCGCGAGGCGGGCACGCAATTCGAAAACCTCAAGCCCCTGGCATACGAAGTGGATGGCATGCACATCCTGCGCTGGTACGGCATCAAGATAGACCGCCACGAGGGTTGCCCCATTTGCGGAGACTTCGAAGCCAACTATTCCGATGAAAACCTGAACGCCGTACTCCAGTCCCTCAAAGCCACGGAAGGAGTCACTAGGTAGGGCTGTCAGATGGCCGACCACATAAAGACATACCTGGTAGCCGAAATACCAGATCCTCATTTCTCGCGGTACCAACTCGCGGCCGGCGGAGATGTGCGGGAGGTCATTTGGAAGGGATGGGAAACAATAGTAAGAGGCGTTAGCCAGGTCCCAGAGAACAGTATGGCGTTATCCCTGCTCGCGATTTATTCCCCCTCACCATCCTCCGGTGACGTACAGAGCAGACTTAGATTTTACCTGACCGCTGAAAGCGATGATATCGATTATTGGAAAGAAATTAGTTTACTCATTGAGCAGGGTTTTTTGTCGGGATACTATCATTTTGAGCCAACTAAAAATTCCATTATTGAAGAAATGAAACAGGCGGAAGCTTGTCATATATATCGAAATTATAATTTAATAAAACCGCTTCATCCAAAGCAATTCAATGATCGCATACCTGATTGGTATTACGCGATCAACCCCTTTGAACCAGAGCAGGATAACGATTATCTGGCTCTGGACAAGGTCCTCAATACGATTCAAGAGCCAGTGGCGATCATCCTTCGCATTCAGCCTGTCGATCTCCTTGGTGAGCAAGCAGCCCACACCAAATACCTGGCAGGCTTGCAATCAATAAATAGGAGCTGGGATCAAGACGATTTTCAATATGATTGGCCCAGCGCTCATCTGGTATCGAAGCAAGATGATTCATTATTCAAGAGCGGTCCAAGGGAGCTTAAACCGTTACGGAAAAGCGACCCGTTGGCCGATACCGTGCTTCGCTCTCAGCAGAAGATCCATGAAAGCCTGAGCAAGCCGCATCTATTTTTTTTCTTTCAAGTACGCGCCCAGAGCAAGGCGGTGGCTCATCTGGTGGCCACCGTGGTAGCCGAATCGGCTTTCTCAAGCGGCTCCTATAAATTGGGACTAGCATCCAACGAAAGCCTCCCTACTGAATACAAGGGCTTGGAGCGCCTGCCATCATTGGCCACTGTTGAAGAATTATCCGGTGCATTTCGGCTCCCGGTTGCGTCTTATAGCTCGCCTCTGTGCATCAGGAAGAACACCGATCCTCCGGCACAAGCAGATCATGTGGATTTGAAGTTCGGGTTTGATCAGGAGTTACTGCCCGCCTTGAATGCCATGGGAGGCGAGGCCTCGGCTTTTGGGCAGTCATTGATCGGGATCGCAAAGCACGCTTTCATCTGCGGGGTGTCGGGATGCGGTAAGACGACGGAGGTCATGAACCTGGTCCTACAGCTCTGCGGGCATGGCGTTCCGGTTCTCGTGATCGAACCGGTCAAGACCGAACATCGCCTCATGAAAACCTTGAAAGACAGTGAGGACGCCCAGGCCCGCCGGCTGGCGCATGAAATGGAAATCTACACCCCTGGGAACGAGTCCATATCGCCTTTCAGGTACAACTGCCTGGAATCATTTCCCGGCATCGGTGTGGAAGAGCACATCGGAAACCTCTTGGGTTGCTTCATGGGCGCCATGCCCAGCACACCGTTCCTTCCCATGATCCTGGAAGAGTCTTTGGAGAAGTGCTACGAAGATCACGACCTGATCGAAAATCCACCGCTGATGGAGGAATTGCTCGAATCCGTCAGGCAGATAATCGCTGAAAAAGGTTACTCCGGAGAAACCCTTTCAGACATAAGGGCCGCCAGTGAATTGAGGCTGGGCTCATTGACCAGGGGGGTGATGGGCAAGGTTTTCCAGTGCCGTCGCAGCGTACCCTCCATGGACCGGCTTATGAGCAGGCCCACCCTCATCGAACTGGACCATCTGGCCGCAGAAAAGGCGGCGCTGCTTACCCTTTTCCTCCTCATGTCCCTTCGTGAGCGCCTTTTGAGCATTCCCAAAACCGGTACGGGACTCCGCCTGGTGCTCGTGTTGGAAGAAGCCCATAACTTGGTGGGACGAACGGGACCGGCCAAATCGTCCGAGGAATCGGCCGACCCCAAGGCCTTCGCGGCCGAAGCCATCTGCCGAATGCTGGTGGAATTACGAGCCTTGGAGGTGGGAGTGATCATAGTCGATCAGCATCCCAGCGCGGTTGCTCCGGAAGTGGTCAAGGCTACGGGAACCAAGTTGGCTTTTCGCCAGGTTGACAAGGATGACCGGGAGGATCTGGGAGCTAGCATGCTGCTGGGTCCTCTTGAAATTGAAGAGATCG
>LBMP01000058.1 GCA_001184205.1 Desulfocarbo indianensis | reverse complement strand
TGAATGAACTCGGCATCGAGATCAGCCAGGAAGACTCCATCAAGCGTTTCCTCGGCAAGGCCATCCGCGAAGAACTGGACGCGATTGCCGAGATGCGCGGCGCACCGCTTCCCGCCAACTGGCTTTCCACCTTCCACGCCCGCCGCAATGCACTGCTCGAAGCCGAAGTAGAAGCCGTGCCCCACATTGCGCACGCCATTGATGTGCTCTCCAAGCTGGGCCTGCCGATGGCAGTGGCCTCCGGCGCCGATCGCGTGAAGGTGGAGTTGCAACTGAACCGCACCGGTTTGATCGAGCACTTCCAGCCGACGCATGTGCGCATCTTCTCGGCCACCGAGGTCGCGCGCAGCAAGCCCGCGCCCGATGTGTACCTGCTGGCGGCCAGCAGCCTGGGGGTCTCGCCGTCGCGTTGCCTGGTGATTGAAGACAGCCCCACGGGTGTGACCGCCGGCCACGCTGCGGGCATGACCGTGCTGGCCTACGCTGGCCGCAATGCGCCCGGCCCGCTGCTTGCCGCAGGTGCTAMGCAAACCTTCACCGATATGCGCCACCTGCCGGAGCTGCTGGCCTGATGTCCGCCGCCCAAGCCAAGCCGATCCACCCGACCGACGCCTGCCCCTGCGGTGGCGTTGCGTACGCGCGCTGCTGCGGCCCGTTCCATGCGGGCAAAGCGGTGCCGGCCACGGCCGAGCAATTGATGCGCTCGCGCTACAGCGCGTATGTGCTGGGCGACACGGCGTATCTGCGCAACACGTGGCACCCGTCCACCTGCCCCGCTGATCTGGAAACCAGCGAGGCGGACGCCACCGCCACGCGCTGGCTCGGCCTGGACGTCAAGCGCCACACACCGCAAGACGCTGTTCACGCGACGGTGGAATTCGTCGCGCGCTACAAGGTGGGCGGCCGCGCGCATCGCCTGCATGAAACCAGCCGCTTCGTCCGCCTGGACGCCAGCGGCGCTGAATCCGCCGAAGGCCGTTGGCTGTACGTCGACGGCACCTTCCCTGACTGAACCTGACCGCACTTCCTGCACTGCTGCCATGCCGA
>LBMP01000057.1 GCA_001184205.1 Desulfocarbo indianensis | reverse complement strand
GGTCGGAGGTCAAAGCGAAGCGGATGATTGGCAACTTCAACAATCTGATTGCGGGCGCAACGCAAGACGCAGACACGCAGGAGATGATCGCCGAGAAGATCGGCGAAACCTTCATCAAGAAGGTCTCCAGAAGCCACGGCCGGAACTCGAAGACGGAAGACCACGGCATCGAATTCGGCGGCTCGGTGAGCGAGACGGTATCTGAGGAGTCCACCGAGCTTTTCCCGATCACCCTCATGAGTAAGTTGCCCGACCTGCACTACATGGCGGTCTGGAATCGGGGCACGGTAATTAAGGGGCGCATTCCGAAACTCGTTCTGTAGCGAGCGAAGGTCCCTGTACATCATCCAAGAAGCAAATCATGCAATCGCAGGTAATCGACCTCGCTGGAACACAGTTTCGGAAGCGCACGAGAGGCGCGCGGGATGTCCCCGTCTCAGACATTGGCCGTCAAGGGGACGTGATTTTGGCGAACGTGCTCCGTTCGACGGATACGAAGGCCTCAGCACGGCCAATTTTTCATCAATGGCCATCTCTGCAGCAGTCGGCATTGAAGTTCTGCGAGATGTTGTCGGAAAGCTATCCAGGTGCGGGTGGAGATTCGTTGGTTGTCGAGGCCATTCGCACGGCTATCCAGCGGTTCTTGGAAGTCTATGAGACGACCCGCCGAAGCACGGACTCAATGGTTGCATTCCTTGAGTCACTTGCGCTCTCTGCCGATGTGGCGATGGGATACAGCGCTGTTGGCTTTGACTCGATGGGACGGAAGCGAACGTGGCCACCGTTTGAGGAGCCCATCGGGTCATGGGCTCGACGGCTTGGTCTCGAGACGGTGAGGTTCATCCGAATTCCACCACCCGAGCCGGAAGCCCGTGTTGGCAATCGGTACCTGCTGTGTAGCCGGATCATGACCGCTAAGGACATTGGCCGGGTGTCCGAACTGCCTGGTGGGACCTTGGGCGGCGTGAAAGCTGGAGGTGGGCAATGAAGTGGGGATTGCATCTGAAATTCTGGATCCTACTCACACTGATCGTGTTGCTGAGTGTGCCGGCGCT
>LBMP01000056.1 GCA_001184205.1 Desulfocarbo indianensis | reverse complement strand
CTGCTGCAATTGGCGGCCCGGCGATCCAAACAAAAACGGCGCCTGAAGCGATTCAGACGCCGTTTTTGTTTGTTGCTGGTGGCTTAGTGCTTCATGCGCATGCGCATCAGAAGTGATATTCGACGCGCACCATCGGCGTTTTCGCCAGTGAGCCGGGCACCGATGCCGGGTTGCCGAACTTGTTGCGCCAGTATTGATATTCAATGCCCGCGCGCAGCGTGTTCTTGCCCAGGTGCAAAGGCGTGCCCAGGTCGTACATCAGCATGGCATCGATATTCAATTCCGGTGACGTTGGGCCACCGAATTCGTTCGTGCCCTTGGCCGCGATGTAGTTGGCATACCCCTCAAACGACAGGCCCGTCGAGCCGATGGGGATGCCCCATGCGGCATTGAGCATCGGATGCGCCTTGTAGTGGTAGCGGCTGGTCACCCCAATCGGCTCGTTGCTCTCCCACAGCATCAGCAGACTGATGTTCAGGAAGCCCGGGACATCCATCATCAACGTAGGACCCGCCACCAGCATGCGCTTCTTGGACGCATAGCCCGTATCGTTCTTGGTGTTCCAATCAAAACCGGCAGTCAGACCATAGCCACGGATCGGCCCCGCGCCGAGGTTCTTGTCGAAGACCTTGCCGATATCGAGCATGTGGCGATACACCACATAGGCTTCCTGTGCGTTGCTGTCCTTGCTGTCCGATTGCAGCAGATCGACGTTCAGGTAGTTCGTGCCGTACTTGTATCCGTCGGCATGCGTAAAGTTGAAAACGTTCTTGTGAATACCGGTGCCGACAAACGGCTCGGCAAATTGCGTGCCGTAGCGATAGCCGATCGAGGTATCGCTCCATTCCACTGCCCCCGCATCAGCGGCCCCCATGGACAAGGCGGCTACCGTCAAGGTACAGGCCGCAAATTTGCCTACCGTCGTGTTTTTATGCGTTGTCATAGTGTTTGATTTCCTCCAGAAATTGACGCCAAAAAAGAATCCATTTGTATTCGCCCGGACTTTCGCTCCGAATCGGTATTGAGCGAATGCCCAACCAGATCGAGCCTTGGCAGGC
>LBMP01000055.1 GCA_001184205.1 Desulfocarbo indianensis | reverse complement strand
CCGGCAGATAGCCGCCATAGGCCTCGACGATATAGCGCCAGCCGGCTTCGTTGAACGGCTCGCCGTGCGCGCCAAAGAAGTCGCGGGCTTCGTCGATCATCGCCGTAGTGATGGGCTGGCTCAGGTACTCCTTGAGCAGCATCTGCAGCCCGAAGAACAGCGTGCTGTCGTAGCGCCCGCCGCGCGACTCGATGTACGAGAACATCGCCGAGGTGCCCGGCGGGTACTGCAGGTAGTGGGAAGCCTTGTACGAATCCGTGTTGAGGATCGGATTGGACAGGATGGACGACAGACGACGCAGGTCGTTTTGCATGGCTAGAGCTCCTCTATGCCGTTGGGTGGCCGCCGGGTCTGTCCCAGCGGGTGAAGCGGGTATCGGTAGCGTTAGAGCTTGCCGAGAAAGTGGTACGCGATATCGAAGTGGTCCTCAAACATGACGCTGCGCATGCGCGCGAAATCGTTGAGCGGGACCCAGCGGGCCTTGTCGGCATCGTCGCCGCCCTTGACACGCGGCAGGTCACCCACCGGAAAGCTGAACAGGAACGCGTGGGTGATCGTCCGCCCGCGCAGCGAGCGCTGCGGGTGATCAAACACCTGCCGGTCTTTCAACGAGCCGCGCAGCACGGGCTCCGGCAGCTTGAGCCCCGTCTCTTCGCGCAACTCGCGAAGGCACGCAGCCTCCAGCCGTTCCTCCTGGTTGACGAAGCCGCCCGGCAATGCCCACAGGCCACGCCCGGGCTCGCTGCGCCGGCGCACCAGCAGCAGGTGGCCGGAATGCACGACCACCGCATCGACCGTGACGAAGGTGACGGGATACGGCGCTGCCGACCAGGCCTTCTTGTAGCCGGCAATGAACTCCGCTTCCGCCTTCAGCTGCGCGAACGCCGGCTGGTTGCGGAAGTTCTCCATCCACTCGAACACCGGTGCGGGCACGGCCCACGACACGAAGCTGTTGCTGCGCTCAGCCAGGAATTGCTCGCGGATCTCGGTGGCGGAAATGTCCTCGGTGCTGTCGACTTCCACCAGCTCCCACTGCGGAAACATGCGGAGGTAGTACGA
>LBMP01000054.1 GCA_001184205.1 Desulfocarbo indianensis | reverse complement strand
GTGGGCATCTTCCGAATGCCGTTCAAGCTGAATGCGGAGTGCTTCGCTGGCGGCTGGTCCGGGTGCGAGACGGTGGTCGTCAATGGTGATGGGCTCGCGGGTGAGCGCATCGACGACGAGGGGCTGAACAACGCGTCCGGATGCGCGCTCCACGAGTTGGACCATCGCGCCCTCCGGCGAGAAATGCTGGTTGCCCCACGCAATCAGCATCAGCAGGACAGGCCGGAATTCACGACCGAGGTCGGTGAGGATGTATTCGGAGCGCGGCGGGTGATTGTTGTATTGGCGGCGGGCGAGCATGCCGTCGTGCACGAGCCTATGCAAACGCTGAGCCAGCATGTTGGGCGCAATGCCCAGCCGCTTTTGGAAGTCGTCAAAGCGCGTTGTGCCGTAGAAGGCCTCTCTCAGGATCAGCACGGTCCAACTGTCACCAACGTGTCCCATGCCTCGTGCGATGGGGCAAAGCGTTCCTTTGTGTGATGTCCGGTGCATATGGCGGTCCCAGCCAAAAACAAGTTGCTATCACGATGAAAGTTAGTCTAGAGTAGTAACTATCATCATGCAAGTAAATAAGCGCGATGCCACTTTCATCGAAAGGACTCGTCATGGATCAGGAATCGTTTCCAACCTGGGGCACGCGCGTTATCGCTCGGCGTGCCGTTTCTTTCGCGGCGCTGGTGTTCATTGCGAGCGGTCTTGCCGCCTGCGCGGCGGGGCCGGATTACCGCAAGCCGGAGAGTGCGATGCCGGTTGCTTATCCACATGCCGCGGCGCTGGAAACGTTGAACGCTTCGCGGCAACCGATTTCGCTCGATACGTGGTGGGATGGCTTCAAGGATCCGGCGCTCACGAGGATCATCCAGCGTGCTCTGGATCAGAACCTCGACCTCGCCGCCTCGATTGCACGGGTCGACCAGGCACGCGCCGCCGCAGCGCACGCGGGGGCACAGTTGCTGCCCGAAGGCAGCGTGGGTGCCAACGTAAGCAAGCAGCGCCAGTCCACGCAAAGCGCGCTGGGCCGTCTTGCAAGCGCGCTGCCGGGATACGACCGAGATAAGAC
>LBMP01000053.1 GCA_001184205.1 Desulfocarbo indianensis | reverse complement strand
GGCAACGCGGTAGTCCGTCAGCCGGATGGCGCGCGAGCGAATGCCCCCGGTTGGGAATACGCCGTTCTGCGCGATCAACGTCTCGTTGAGGGTCTGCAGCAGTTGCGGGATACGGGCGTCGTCGCCCAGGTTGTCGGTGTATTCGACAATGACGTGCGGCATGGCGGTCTCCTGCTTACGCCCCGGTTTGATCGCGTTCGGGAAGCGGGAAGATCGCGTTGATCTGGCCCGTACCGGAACTGGGGAAATAATCGGTGATGACTTCGATGCCCTTGTCGTAGGCATCCCAGCCGAGCAAGCCGAGCAGCATGGCCGTGTCGTGCATGCCGCCTTCGCCTTCGCACAACGACGCGTACTCGGGCAGGATCGCGCAGAAGGTCTTCCAATCGCCTTGCTTCCACAAGTCCACCACACGCAGGTCGACCTGTTTGAAGAACTCGCGGCTGATCTGGTGGATGGACTCTTCCGGGCTGCCGTTATCGTTGAAGCGGTGCGAGAGCGATCCGCTGGCCAGGAACGCGACGGTGCTGTCGCTCGCCTCAATGGCTTCGAACAGCGCGGCGCCAAAGCGGCGGCTCTCCTCCAGCTTGTGCCACGCACACCAGCCGGCAATCGACACCACCTTGAAGTGCTGGTCGCTGTTCATGTAGCGCATCGGCACCAGCGTGCCGTATTCGAGTTCGAGGCTATCGATCTCATGTGCACGCGTGAAGACGCCGCGCGCCGTTGCCGTTTCTGCAATCAGGCGACCAAGCGCCGGGTTGCCCGGATACGCATAACGCATGTCCTYGATGAAATGCGGCAGCTCGTTGCTCGTGTAAATGCCGTCGAAGCGCGCGTTGCAGTTGACGTGATAGCCGGCATTGACCAGCCAGTGCACGTCGGACACGACGATGGTGTCCACGCCCAGATCCCGGCAGCGCTGCCCGATGATGCGATGCCCCTCAATGGCCGCTGCCCGGCAGCCGTGATGCTTGCCGGGCAGTTCCGACAGATACATCGACGGTACGTGGGTGATCTTTGCGGCCAAGGCCAGCTTGCCCATGGTGTCTCCTTCCGCC
>LBMP01000052.1 GCA_001184205.1 Desulfocarbo indianensis | reverse complement strand
GCACGCAACCAGCAGACGCAGTTGCTCGACCGAGACCGGTCTGATGTGCCCAAACCCGCGCCGCAGCGCGCGCCCCAGCAGCGAGCCGCACATCGCCGCCAGTTGCACCATCGGCCCTTCCCGCCCGATGGACGCGCCGCTGGCCACCGAGCACAGCGACGACGCACTGCGTACCAAGCTCTGCCGCGCGCTCAGCACACCGTCTCCCACGGCGATGGCTTCCATATAATCTTCCGAGCCTTTGCGCGGAATCCATTTCAGCCCGATCTGCAGCGTGAGCCCAGCCAGCACGCCGCCAATGGCCGGCACCAGCAGACGCGCCCACCACGGCAGCGCGCGTGCCGTGGCCACCAGCCCCTGGTCGGTGCCGGAGAGCCACCACTGCAACTGGCGCAAACACTCGCGAAACAGGATCGTCGACAAGGCACCCGCACAGCCGATCACAGCGGCATAGACGAACACCAGATGCTCGCTGCCGAACGGCAACCGCGCGACCACGCGCTGCCACCACGCAGGGCGCGGTGATGGGGTGGGCGGTGGTGTCGACGTATCCGGAATGTGGGTCATGACGGCCCCATGAACGGCAGGCCATCATGATAGCGGGCGCACTGCGCAGGGATTACGTCGGCGTGCTCACGGCCCCGTCAACAAACCACGCTTCTGGCAAGCCCGCCACGCGCCGGTTCGGGCTCCACGTAATGACGCGCGCCTCGACCAGGTTTTCCAGCACAAATGGATCGCGCGCCACGATGGCATCGATCTCCTCGCGCGACGCAGCGCGCGCCAGGATGCCGCCGCCTTCGCGCGGGAAGAACGGTCCGGACATCAGGAAGTGCCCGCTCGCGTAGTGCGCGTCCAGATGCTCGCGGTGGGCAGGCAGCACGCGGTCCATCTCGGACAACGGTGCGCGGTAGGTGAAAAGAATCAGGTACAGCATGGGGAGACTCCTTGTGCGTGATGCGTGAAGTGGGATGAAACAACGCGACGCGAGACGCCGCTACCGTGCCGGACGCCTCGCAGAAACGGGTACGGGGTGCGCCGCAGAAATGGGTACGCTCAGGGC
>LBMP01000051.1 GCA_001184205.1 Desulfocarbo indianensis | reverse complement strand
AGGCGCCTGCTCGAACACCAGCACGCTGTTGGCCTGTACGTACAGCCCGCGCAGCGAGAAATTGGCCGAGCCCGCCAGCACGCGCACCGGTTTGCCGGCGGCATCGCGCAGCAGAATCGCCTTGTGGTGTTGGAAGCGTGCGAAGTGCGTGCGGCGAACATCCGCGCCGGCCTGCTTGAAATAGTCGGTAGCTTGCGTTTCAAAGGCGTCTTCGGTGCCGTGCCCCGTTGGGTGCGCGCCAGCGCCGATGTAGTTGTCCTGGATCACGCGCACCTTGCGGCCGTTCTGCGCCAGCCATGCAATGGCACGGATGATGTCCGGTTCGTCCAGGTCATAGGCCAGCACGTCGATGCCGTAACCGTCGGATGCCTGGCACTGGTTGAGCAGATCGATGATGAGGCGGCGGCCGGTGGCACCCAGATAGGCGTACTTGTTCTGATACGGCTGCGTGTCGTACAGCAGCGGCGATTTGGTCTGCGCACGCTTGTCCGGCGCCAGCGCCGTATTGCCACCGTAGTGGTCAATGAACGCCTGAGACGACACGTAGCCGCGCACCATGCCCACCGTGGCCCAGTCGCTCATCGGCTGATGCAGGGTCACGTTCACGTTGCGCGTGGCGCGTGTTTCAAGCTGCACCGGGTTGGTGGACGCAAAGTAGCGCGCGTGCACGGTGTAGGTGTACTGCCCGGCTGCGTGCGGCGGAAAGTGGACCCAGTGGAACGACTGGAATGGCGCGTCGATGGAGTCGGCGTATTTGCCGGCCTGCAGGGGGGCATCCGCGTGGATGGGCGTGTCGAACGTCAGCCGGTTGGGCACCCAGTAAGGCGCCCCGCCCTGCGGCGTGCACTGGATGGCAAAACCGGCCAGATCAGCACGGTCTGCATCGGCCACGTCAAAAGCAAACAGCACCGCGCTGTCGCCCTGATATACCTTCACCTGGAATGAATCGACGGATGTCGCCATGGGGGTCTCCTGGGGTGGCAAAGCATCCAGTTTTTATAGCACCGCGATCATGACAATCCTCTGACGCAAACGGCGCATTTTGCAGGCGCCATGCGGGTTTAC
>LBMP01000050.1 GCA_001184205.1 Desulfocarbo indianensis | reverse complement strand
CCATGGCCGAGCACGGCGATACGGCCGTCGCGTACGCCGATGTCGCATGTAAAGCGGTCGGAAGCGGTGACAACATCCGCGTTGCGGATCACCAGGTCGAGTTCGGTGGACATGCTGGGTGCTCCTTGATTCCCGTTCCGTTAAACCACTTCCGCAAACAGGCGGCCCCAGCCGCGCAGCTCGCGCGTGTCGACGCCAGCCAGCCGCAGCGATTTCCACACGACCGTCGAGATGGTGTCGTATACGGGGATGCCCGTCTCGGCCTCCAGCGCTTCCACCAGGTGTGCCGCGCGCAGGTTCGTGCAGAACGTGGTGATCGCTGCCGGCTTGTGCTGTGCCACTTCGCGCACCATGGCGCGGATCGTGTCTTCTTCCACGTCGGCAAAGCTGTGGTTGACGTGCAAGTCCAGGTGGCGCTCCGCCACGCAACGCATGCCACTGCGCGCGTAGTTCTGGACGATCAGTTGCTGCACGTCGTTGAGATACGGCGTGACGAGGGCAAAGTCCTGCGCGCCCGTCTTCTTCAGAATCTCGTTCAGTGCCAGCACCGACGTGGTGGCCGGGATGCCCGTGGCTTCCGTGATCTGACGGCACAGCGCTTCGTCTTTCTCAAAGCCGAGCCAGCCAGAGGACGTGCCGTTCCAGGCGATCACGTCTACATGCGCGTCGGCCAGCAGCCGGGCGGCGTTGAGGATCTTCTCCAGATCGAACTGCCCGAGCGCTTGATCGCGCAGCGAGATTTCGGTGACGGTGAAGCGCGAGAAATGCGCGCTGACATTGGGCAAGCCGCTCACCATGGCGCTGGTGATGGGTTCCAGCGCCGTATTGGACGACGGCGTGAGCATGCCGAGCTTGATGCGTTTGGTCATGGGAGTCTTCTTCGTGGTTGGCGCGGCCCTGACGCGCAGGACACTGCGCGCCGGACCGTGCTCGTTGTTTGGTGATTATTTTTCCGGCTTGTCGTTGAAGGCCATGGCGGTGCCCGGCTTGCCGTGGCTCGCGTGGGCCAGCGCCAATTCCTGTGCGAGCGCAGCCTTGCGTTCGGCATCAGGCTTGACGGTGTTGCCGG
>LBMP01000049.1 GCA_001184205.1 Desulfocarbo indianensis | reverse complement strand
AGCATCCAGGCGGCCACGCGCCCCAATGCGCCTGCCTTGGCACTGTGCACATGAATAAGGTCTGGTGCGGCGCTGTGCAACGCGGCTTTCAACTGGCGTAGCGTAGCAAGTGCCTTCAACGGCGATAGGGCGTTGTCGAGCAGTGGCAGTCGTACTGTTTTGGCACCGGCGGCCTTTGCCGCTGTGAGCAGGGGGCCGTTCCCACCGGCAAGCACCACCGCATCAATCCGACCACGCAACGCATGCAGCAGGTCTGCTAGGTGTGATTGGGCTCCGCCAATCTCAGAACTGGTAATGACATACGCGACGCGGGGCCGAGAGGGGGGCAAGTTCTGCACGAGCGCGGGAAAAAATTGGTGGTGAGGTAGAGGCACCCCCCCTTAACCTGGCTGAAACGCGCCTTGCCGAGCCGTGTTGTAGTGCGCGAATCGTTCGAATCAGGACGGGCGGGTGATTATAAGCTCGTGCCAGATTCCGTAATCTGGAAATGCGATTTGTAGCGCCCTGCTGTCTATGAGCGGTACCGCACCGTGAGCTTCGTTGTGGGAAGCTATATGCAAATTGATACTGCGAGCTTCAAGACTCGCGACATCCGAGCATCGTAGACGCCGTGGACGAGGAGACGGCTTGCCCGATCGGTCGCGCCTTCGGCTTGGCACTACGCGGCAACGGCGAATCGACCGTGGCCATCGGTCGTGACGGTCGCCTTCACGGCTGGCTGCTATGCCTAGTGGATATCCGTCAACAGCGCATCGACCAGACGGTGTCGGGCGCCACGCCCGTCCCATGAAGATCGACGTTGCGTGCGGCATCGGCGCGGCGTGTTGCGTTTGCGCCGGCGCCGTTCCACACGATGGGTTGCGACGTGACGGAACTGTTCTGCGAGGTGCATGGCCAATTCCGAAACTACCATTTTCCCTCCTGTTTAAACCTAGGGCCAGCAAGCAAGACGTCGTGCGCGCGGCAGGCCACTGACTGCGAACCCGAGCTTGTCTTCGAGGCCGGCAACTCGAATGGTCGACGGTCATAGTAAAATCGGCTTCCCACACAAAAACGACTGGGAAAGAGGT
>LBMP01000005.1 GCA_001184205.1 Desulfocarbo indianensis | reverse complement strand
GGGCCAGGGGGGCGGGCTGGGGGGCGGGCTGGGGGGGCCGTCCATCGCGAGCTGCGCCAAGTAGGCCGCCGGCTCCGACAAGGGCGGCCGCTATATTTCTTAGGCCGGGGGGCCGGGGGGCCGGGGAGGCCGGGAACGTGGCCCTGGTTCAGCTCTTCAGGCAGCGCAGCTTGGCCAGGTCCTCGGCGTAGCCGTATAAATGCAGGCCCTTGCTCTCCACCGCCATCTCGCCGTCGCCCACCCCTATCTGGCCGGCCATGTATTCCTTCAGGTTCTGGATGCCCGCCAGGTTGGCCGGCAGGCCGCCCCACAAATCCCAGGAGCGGAAATAAACGAAAAAGTGCAGCTTATCGTCCTGGATGCGGGTGTCGATATGGCGCAGGCAGGGCGGGTCCACCAGGCAAAGGTCCGAGGGGTGGGCCACCTGTAACACCATCTGGTTGTTGCGGGGCCCGAAACGGCGGTAGGTCTCGCAGACCCACTCGATCTGGTTGAGGAAAAGCTTGCCGTCTTCCTCGAACACCGCCCGGCCGTCCAGCGGGCGTTTGTCTATGATTTCCGGGTCGTTTTTCTCCCACCAGGTCAGCTTTTCGCCGGTGAGCGGCACCTTGGTGAGGCGTTCGCCATAGGTGTATGACTCGCCCGGTTCCTTGCTGGGCGTCATCAGGTATTCCAGGTAGGACTTCTGGTATTTGCCGCCGCCGTAGATGTATTCCTCCTCCACCGGATTGGGAATGCCGCAGGAGGGCGGAATGTCGGGGATCAGCGGCTGGGTTCCCGGATGGGTGACGTGGCCCAGGAAATAATCGTATTCCAGCCTGGTCTGGCCGGCGTAGGAGCCGCGGTCGATGACGAACCGCCGGCCATGATCCAGGATCCCGTAGACCGCCTGGAACCAGAGGTCCGGCAGGTCGCGCGCTTTGACTGCGTGTAGGTTCATGTGGCCATCGCTGGAAAAATGGGGGCGCCGCGCGGCGCCCCCAGGGTTAGCGTTGCAAATGCTTAAGGCCTATCCGGCGCGGCGGGCCAGATAGCGCTGGGTCATGGGCGAGCCCACCAGCTTCAACAACTCCTGCATGGGAGGCCAGGCCTCGTTGACCGCCGTCTCGGCCTTGGCCAGGAGCAGCACTTGCAGGTTGGGCTGGTCCTTGACCTTGGCGGCGATCTGATTGATCAGGCCCTGGCGCAGGGCCTGGGTCTGGGCTGAGGGGACGTCGGTCTTGGGGGTCAGCACCGATACCGCCAGGGCGAAGACGCGCTCGACAAGCTCCGCCTGCACCTTGGAGCGATAAACCACCGGCGCGTCGTACAGCTCCTTGGCCGCTTCCTCGCTGACCAGCGCCTCGGGCGGCAGGTCCTTGGGGCCCTCCAGGCCCAGGCGCTGGGCGCGGATGGTATTTACGATGGCGGCGCGCTGCTCCGCCTCCAGATAGCCGTCGGTGAGCACGCCCACTTCATCGGGGGCGTAGGCCAGGGGCTTTACGATATCCAGAAGCGCCTTCACCTGCTCCACCATCTGGCCCAGACTGGGCGTCGGCTCGCTGCTCTGGGCGGCGGCGGTTCCCGGCGTCTTGATCACGGGCCTGACGTCGCGGAAGGTGTTTACCTTCACCTCGCTTCTGGCCGAGTAGCCGCGATAGGGAGTGGGCCATTCGTTGACCGTGGCCGACGGCAGGCCCAGGCTGGGCGGCGGCCCCTGGTTGTACAGTTTGAGCAGGTACTCGGCCCGGGCCAGGCGCTGATAATCCCGCAGATAGGCCCAGTAGGGGTCGCGGCTCATTTGATCGGCCAAATCGGTGACGGCCTTAACGCCGGCTTCCTGGCCCAGGCTGACGCCGTAGGAGCGGTAATCGCCCAGCTTCTGCTTCAGCTCCCGCTCGGACACCGCGCCCAAGGGCAGGGTCACGATGTAATCGCGGTTGAGGATGGCCTCTTCCTGCCAGGGCTCCATCCATTTCACGGTGGCGCGCAGATTGGTGGCCATGGCCATGGAGGGGAAGGCGTAGCCTCCCAGGTCGATTTCGCCGCCGGTGCCCACCGCCACCACGGTGAAGACGGGCAAGGCCACGCCGTCCAAGAGGATGTGGGGGACCAGCCAGGGATTCTTGCCGGTCTCCTCCAGGGCGAAGGAATTGATCACCACCTCAAGCTCGGCCTTTTTCTTCAGGGCCGGGTCTTCCGCCGGCTCGGGCAGAGCGGTGAACAGGCCCCGCTGCACCAGTTC
Source organism: Desulfocarbo indianensis (assembly GCA_001184205.1). Classification (GTDB taxonomy): domain Bacteria; phylum Desulfobacterota; class Desulfarculia; order Desulfarculales; family Desulfarculaceae; genus Desulfocarbo; species Desulfocarbo indianensis. The sequence continues at coordinate 463,236 of LBMP01000005.1, read as the reverse complement.
CTGGCGGAGGAGATCGGTCATCTGCGGCGCGAACACGCGCACGTGGGCAATGCGGCTGTCCGGAACCTCGCCCGGCCAGGAGCGCAGGTCGTTCACCTGGTCCATGACCGCGGCCTGGCCGGTTTGCACCGGCGGGCCGGGCTTGGGGGGCTCCGCTTCCACGGTGGTCACGGTGTAGGCGCAGCCGCCCAGGGCCAGCAGGGCCGCCAGCAGCGCGCCCAGGATTAGATAGCGTACGGGGCCGGTAATCACCGTATCCTCCCTGCCGGGGTGGGCGCGGGCGGCCGGGGTGAGGCCCCGGCCCGCCCCGCTAAATAAGGAAAGGCCCTGCCGCCGCCCCTAGAACGGGTGCGACAGCCTGGCGGTCTCGCTCAATTGCTCCTCGATGCGCAGCAGGCGGTTGTACTTGCAGATGCGCTCGCTGCGGCAGAGGGAGCCGGTCTTGATCTGGCCGCAGCTAACCGCCACGGCCAAGTCCGCGATGAAGTGGTCCTCGGTTTCGCCGGAGCGGTGGCTCACCACCTGGGTGAAGCCGTTGCGCTTGGCCAGATCGATGCAGGCCAGGGTCTCGGTGACCGAGCCGATCTGGTTCAGCTTGATGAGGATGCTGTTGGCCGCGCGCTCATCGATGCCCTGCTGCAGGCGCTCGGTGTTGGTCACGAAGAGGTCGTCGCCCACCAGCTGCACCTTTTCGCCCAGGGCCTCGGTGAGCTGGGCCCAGCCCTGCCAGTCGTCCTCGGCCAGGCCGTCCTCGATGCTCAGCAGGGGGTATTTGTCCACCCAGGAGCTGTAGAGTTCGACGAGGCCGGCCGCGTCGTGGCTGCTGCCGTCGGACTTGTGCAGCACGTACTTGCCGTCCTTGTAGAACTCGCTGGCCGCGCAGTCCAGGGCCAGGGCGATGTCCTGGCCCGGCGCGTAGCCCGCCTTTTCCACCGCCTCCAGGATGACCTGGATGGCCTCCTCGTTGCCCTTCAGGTTGGGGGCGAAGCCGCCCTCGTCGCCCACGCTGGTGACCAGGCCCTGGTCGGCCAGCACCTTTTTCAGGGTGTGGAACACCTCGGCGCCCATGCGCAAGGCCTCGGCGAAGGTGGGCGCGCCCACGGGCACGATCATGAATTCCTGGATGTCCACGTTGTTGGGCGCGTGCGAGCCGCCGTTCAATATATTCATCATGGGCATGGGCAAGAGCCGGGCATAGGCCCCGCCCAGGTAGCGGTACAAGGGCACCAGAAGCGCCTCGGCCGCGGCCCGGGCCGTGGCCATGCTCACGCCCAAGATGGCGTTGGCTCCCAGCTTGGATTTGTTGGCGGTGCCGTCCAGCTCCAGCATGGTCTGGTCCACCAGCACCTGGTCCAGGCCGTCCAGGCCCACCAGCTCGGGCGCGATGACCTCCTGCACGTTGGCCACGGCCTTTAATACGCCCTTGCCGCCGTAGCGGCTCTTGTCGCCGTCCCGGAGCTCCAGGGCCTCGTGTTCGCCGGTGGAAGCGCCGGAAGGAACCGCGGCGGTGCCCATGGAGCCGTCCTCCAAAAGCACCTCGACTTCCACCGTGGGGTTGCCACGGGAGTCCAGTATCTCGCGGGCTTGGATTTGTTCAATAGGTAACATATGTTATCCCCCTCTGCCTTGGGATGAGAGTCACGGGCTGCCCCTAGGCTATCCCGCTGATTCGCAAGTGTCAAGAAATCGGTGCGATTGAGTAAAATATGGGTGCTGAAACCCCGATCTTGAGGGCGAAGACTCCCCGATCAGCGGCCCCGCCGCCGGGCCGCCCCCCAGGTCCCCGGTCCATGGGGCGAGCCGGGCCGGCCACGGCGCCAGTCGCGACTCAGCCGACCCGCTCCTTACACCCGCGGGCCCCAAAGCGCCCCCGCCCCGCCGGCGGGTCTATTGGCCCCGCAGCCGCTCCAGGTTTTCCCGGGCGAAATCCAGCTCCGGGTCCAGCTCCAGGGCGTGGGCGTACATCTCGCAGGCTTCCGGTATGCGGCCCAGCTCGCGCAGGTTGGTGCCGATGTTGGCGTAATTGATGGCCTGGCCGGGGTCCAGCTCGATGGCCCGGGAAAACGCCTCGATGGCCTGCTCGTATCGCTTTTGCTTGAACAGGCAGAAGCCCAGCAGGTTGAACACCTCGGGATGGGGCTCGGCATAGGCCGCCGCCCGGCCCAGCGCCTCCTGGGCCTCGGCGAAAAAGCCCAGGTCCTTCAGGGCCACGCCCCGTTGGGTATGGATGCTGGAGGCGTCGCTGGCCGGCGGATTCAGGGCCAGAGCCCGCTCCAACTCGGCCAGGGCCTCGGCCGGGCGCTCCAGGTTGATGAGGGCCAGGGCCCGGAAAAAGGGCAGGTAGTAAACCTCCGGCGCGGCCTGGGCCATGTCTTCCAACACCTGGAGGGCCTGCTCCGGGTCGGGAAGCTGGCTGGCCAGCTTGGCCGCGTGGAAAACCACGTCGGTGCCCGTGGTGCGCTCCGCGAAATGAAAGCCGGGCACAAAGCTATATACCGCGGGCACTTGCAGGCGTTCATGGCTCACGTCCAGGCTGTAGGCGGTGAAGCCTTTTTCCCGGAGGGCCGCCACGCATGCCATGACCTCGTCGCGGAAATCGTCCCGGCTGATGTCCGGCAGGGAATCCAGGGCCACCTGGCCCGCCGCTTCCATGACATAGGCCGCCTCCCGCAGGTTGGCGAATTTGGGCAGGGCCGAAACCTTGTAGGAAGAGCCGGTCTGGAAATCCCCGGCCAACTGGGCCACCTCGGTGAGCGCCCGAATGAGGGCCATGGCCGGGCTGGCCGCGGTGCCGGCGGTGTAGACGATCTCGCTTTGGGCCGGGAAACTGGCCGGGTCGTAGCACAGGGCGGCCACGGTGGGCACTCCCAGACCCAGGGAATAATCCTTGAGAAACACTTGGATACCCTGGCGGGCGAATTTGTCCAACAGCTCCCTGGCCACCGGCTCTCGCACGGATTGGGGATCGATGGCCGGGCTGCGGCGGCGCTCCAGGCTCACCAGGGCCGAGACGTGGCGCTCGATGACCTCGCACAGGCTTTGCAGCAGGGCCTCTGCCTGGCAATTGCCCGCGGACGGGCCGTTGTATTCGTTGATGGCGTAGAACCAATCCAGGGGCACCGCCTCCTCGCGGCCGGCGGTGAGGTTGCGGGCCCAGGCCCAGCGCTGGGGGAGCGCCTCGAAGGCCTGGCGGGCCGCCTCCAGGGCCGAGGCGGGATGGTGCAGGCTATGGGCCACCTGGCTGAATTCCATGCGGGGGGCCGGGGCCTGGCTGGCGGTGAGGTGTTCAAAGGGCGTCTGGCGCATGTAGCTGAAAAAACTGAAGCGTTCCGCCAGTTCCATGAGGGCGCTGGCCTCGGCCTGGCTGGAGCTGGCGCCCTTGCCCATCTGCTTGGCCGTGCCGGTGAGCGCGCTGGCCTGATGGCCGCAAAGGCTGATATACACCGGGATGTCCAGGCGTCCGCTGTCGATGCGCCGGACTTCTTTTAAAACATTCTGGCCCATGAGCGCGAAGCGCTCCCGCACCCAGGCCACGGTTTCGGCCGGGGGGCGGAGCTTGTCCTGCTCCATGGAATGCTTTTTGGGCGCTGATTTTAGATTGATGCCCGACTGGGAAGGAATGATGGCCACGCTACGCCTCTGGGCCGGCCCCTCAAGGACCCTGCACAAAATTTGGGGCAAGTGAATGAAAAACGAACGGCGCCCAGCCACTTGGGCGGCTGGGCGCCGCTTGGGATCGGATACGATCCGGTCTACGTACTAGACGCAGCCCGTGGGCTTGGCAAGGCCGGCCATCTTACACGCGCCTTTACCAGGGCCGCTGGGGAAGAGCTCGTAGATGTGTTTCAGCTTGAAGCCCGTGACCTTGGTCATGATGCGCACCATGGGGGCGATCCCGTTCTTCTTGTAGTAATCCTGGAGGTAGTTGATGACCTTCCAGTGCTCCTCGTTGAGCTCGGAGATGCCCTCTTCCTCTTTCACGTAGTAGGCGAAATCCTTGTCCCACTTCTCGGGATCCTGCAAGAAGCCGTCCTCGTCGACTTCATAGGTTTTACCCTTGTATTCCACGGTTGGCATGCTGGGTTTCCTCCTTTGTTTCGGCTTACTGATGTCCGTTTGAAAACGGTTGTGGCTGTTGGCACATTCTCCTGTCTATCAATTGGACCCTCCACTGTCAAGCCTAAACTGGTTGCCGTCAGGCGCGTGGAGAGCCTATTTTCCCGGGGCCGGCCCGGCCGGGATATCCCCACCTAAATAATTACAAATGCTAAAGTTTAGCAAGCTCGGCCCCTTGCTGTCTACATGAAGCTTTTGACCCTGGCCAGGTTTTCCTTAAGCCGCTCCAGCTTGCTCTGGGCTTCCGAGGCCTTGGCCTTCTCCTTGTCCACCACTTCCTGGGGGGCCTTGGCCAAAAATCCCTGGTTGCCCAGCTTTTTTTGGCTGGCCGCGAGGTCTTTTTCGGCCTTGGCGATCTCCTTGTCCAGCCGCTGGGCCTCGGCGCTGAAATCCACCAGGCCGGCCAGGGGCACATAAACCGTGACCGCGCCCAGGGGCGCGGAGGCCGCCTTCTGCGGGGTCTCGCCGGGCGAAGCCTGGCGCACGCTCTTGGCCTTGGCCAGGGCGAGCACCCGGTCCTGGTGGCTGGTGAGGAGCCGGGCCGCGGCCTCGTCGCCGGCGGCCCAGATGACCTCCACCTCCTGGCCGGGGCTGATGCCCATCTCGCCCCGGATGTTGCGCACCGCGCCGATTACCTCCATGAGCAGCCCCATGGCCTGCTCGGCCTGGGGGTCGCTCTCGGCTTCTTCCCCCGAGGGCCATTGCGCCCGCATCACGCTGCCTTGCGCGCCGGGCAATTTGTGCCAAAGTTCCTCGGTCACGAAGGGCATGAAGGGGTGCAGCAAAATTAGCACCCGGGAGAAAACCTCCCGCAGGGTGGCCTGGGTGGCGGCCCGCCGGGCCGGGTCGTCGCCGTAGAGAAACGGCTTGATGAGCTCCAGGTACCAATCGCAGAACTCATGCCAAGTAAACTGATAGGCCAGGTTGGCCGCGTCGTTGAACCGGTATTCCTCTATGGCCTGGGCCACCTGGGCCGCGGTGCGGTTGACCCGGCTGATGATCCAGCGGTCTTCCAGGAGAGGCTGGGCCGGGGCGGCCTCCTGCTCCCCGCCCAGGTTCATGAGGGTGAAGCGGGCCGCGTTCCATATCTTGTTCACGAAATTGCGGTAGCCGGCGATGCGCTCCTCGCTCATCTTGATGTCGCGGCCCTGGGCGGCGAAGGCGGCCAGGGTGAAGCGGAAGGCGTCGGTGCCGAACTGGTCCATCATGATGAGGGGGTCGATGACGTTGCCCTTGGACTTGGACATCTTCTGGCCGGAGGCGTCGCGCACCAGCGCGTGGATGTACACGTCCTTGAAGGGCACCTCGTCCATGAACTTGAGCCCCATCATCATCATGCGGGCCACCCAGAAGAAAAGAATGTCAAAGGCGGTGACCAGACAGGAGGTGGGATAGAATTTTTTAAGCTCCGGGGTCTGGTCCGGCCAGCCCATGGTGGAGAAGGGCCACAGGGCGCTGGAGAACCAGGTGTCCAGCACGTCGGTTTCCTGGCGCAGCTCCGCGCCGCCGCACTTGGGACAGGTTTGCGGGGTCTCGCGGGAGACGATCACCTCGCCGCAGGCGCAGTACCAGGCCGGGATGCGGTGGCCCCACCAGATCTGGCGGCTCACGCACCAATCGCGGATGTTGGTCATCCACTCGAAATAGGTCTTGTTCCACTGCTCGGGCACGATCCTGGTGCGGCCGGTTTCCACCGCCCGCATGGCGGTTTCGGCCAGGGGGCCCACCTTGACGAACCACTGCTTGGAAAGTATGGGCTCCACCATGGTCTTGCAGCGGTAGCAGTGGCCCACCGAATGCAGGTAGTCTTCCTTTTTCTCCAGGAGGCCTTTAGCCTCCAGGTCGGCCAGCACCTTTTCCCGCGCCGCGAAGCGGTCCAGGCCCGCGTAGGGCCCGCCCTCGGCGTTGATGGCGCCGTTGTCGTCCATCACCCGGATGGAGGGGAGATTGTGCTTCAGGCCGATCTCGAAGTCGTGGGGATCGTGGGCCGGGGTGATCTTCAGGGCGCCGGTGCCGAAATCGGTGGCCACGTACTCATCGCGGATGATGGGCATCTCCCGGCCCAAGAGGGGCAGGAGCACGGTGTCGTCGGCCAGGTTCCGATAGCGCGGGTCCTTGGGGTTCACCGCCACCGCGGTATCGCCCAAAAGCGTCTCCGGCCGGGTGGTGGCCACCACCAGATAGCCCTTGCCGTTTTTAAAGGGATAGCGGATGTGATAGAGCCCGCCCTTGACCTCCTCGTGCTCGCTCTCCAAATCCGAAAGCGCGGTGTGGCAGCGCGGGCACCAGTTGATGATGTAATCGCCCTGGTAGATGAGGCCCTCTTCCCACAGGCGCACGAACACCTCGCGCACCGCCCGGCTCAGGCCCTGGTCCATGGTGAAGCGCTCGCGCTGCCAATCGCAGGAAGCGCCCAGCCGTTTGAGCTGGTTGATGATGCGGCCGCCGTATTCCTCGCGCCATTGCCAGACGCGCTCGATGAACTGCTCGCGGCCCAGGTCGTGGCGGGTCCGGCCCTCGCTGGCCAACTGGCGCTCCACCACGTTCTGGGTGGCGATGCCCGCGTGGTCGGTGCCGGGCATCCAGAGCACCTCGAAGCCGGCCAGGCGCTTATAGCGGCAAAGCACGTCCTGCAAGGTGTTGTTCAGGGCATGGCCCATGTGCAGCGCCCCGGTCACGTTGGGAGGGGGGATGACCACGGAATAGGGCGGCTTGCCGGAATGGGGGTCGGCGTGGAAAAGGCCGTTTTCCTCCCAAAACTCGTACCAGCGGGCTTCCACCTCTGCCGGCTCGTAGGATTTATCCAGGGTCTCGGGCTGCATGGCTTGGGTTGTCTCCTGGCCGGGGAGCGCCCGGCGCTTTAGCGAAACATGAGCAAAACAAAATGGCGGGGAGTCGCCTCCCACGCCATGCACCGGCCCGCCGGGCCGGCGGTTCAGTCTACTACTTGGTCTTGGTTGCGGGACATGTCGGCCTTGATGGCTTCTATCTCCTGGGCCACCGCCTCGGCCACCAGCCGGGGCACCAATTGGCCCACCAGACGCTCCACGATGGCGCGGGCCTCCTGGCGGAATATCTCCTCGGCCCGGGCCGGGTCCAGACCGGCCGGCGCCGGGGGAGGCCCGGCCGCTGCCACCGCGGCCATGGCCGCGGCGGCCGGCGCCGCCGCTGGCGTCTCCTCCTCCCAGGAAGTATCTTCCGGGGCGGTATCCTGGGCGGGGGCCTCTTCCTCGCCGCCCAACTCGGAGAGCAGGGAGTCCAGATCGTCCTGGGCCAGATCGTCGCCGCCCTCCAGGGGCTCGTCCGGGGCCAGGTCTTGCTCGGCCTCCTCGGCGGGCGGGGCCGCCTCGGCGGCGGGCTGCGGCGCGGCTTCGGCTGCCATCGGCGCTTCCGCCTCGTCTCCGCCCAGATCGGCCAGCAGGGCGTCCAGATCGTCCTGGCCCAGATCGTCTCCCGCCTCGGCTGCCGGCGGGGCCTCCTCGGCGGCGGGCTCCGGCGCGGCTTGGGCTGCCGGCGCTTCCGCCTCGTCTCCGCCCAGATCGGCCAAAAGGGCGTCCAAATCGTCTTGGCCCAGATCGTTCCCCGCCTCCGGGGCCGGCGATGCGGCTTCGGCTGCCGGCGCGGCTTCGTCGCCGCCCAGATCGGAGAGCAGGGAGTCCAGCTCGTCCTGGGCCAGATCGTCGCCGCCCTCCAGGGGCTCGTCCGGGACCAGGCCTCCCTCGGCCTCCTCGGCGGGCGGGGCCTCCTCGGCGGCGGGCTCCGGCGCGGCTTGGGCTGCCGGCGCTTCCGCCTCGTCTCCGCCCAGATCGGCCAAAAGGGCGTCCAAATCGTCCTGGCCCAAGTCCACCGAGTCTTCCTGGCCGGCCGGCGGCTGGGCCTCGGCTTCGGCTGCCGGTGGCGCTTCCGCTTCGTCGCCGCCCAGTTCGGACAAAAGCGCGTCCAGTTCGTCGCCGTCTCCGCCGGCCGGTTCGGCGGCTGCTTCGGCGGCCGGCGGGGCTTCCCCGGCGGGCGCGCCTTCCGCGCCTTCGCCGCCCAGTTCGGCTAACAGGGCGTCCAGGTCGTCGCCGCCCCCTTCGCCGCTGGCTTCCGGCGCGGGCGCGGGTTGAGCTGCTTCGGGTTTGGCTTCCGCGCCGCCGGCTGGGGCCTCGCCGCCCAGTTCAGCCAGGAGCGCGTCCAGGTCGTCGCCAACCGCCTGTTTAGGGGCGGAGGAATCATCCACCATTTCCACCAAGTCGATTATTTCCACACCCGGGGGCGGTTGCGACGCTTTATCGGCCAAAGCCAGCCTCCTTAGGCTAGAATTTCATCAGGCCAAAAGTAGCACATGCCCCAGTTTGTGTCAACTTCCCGATAACTTGCACAACTTTTTCAAATGGCGCAAATAGGCCAAATTGCGGCGGTCGGCCCAGCGGCTGTTTTTGGGCGTTTCCAGCACCCCCGGGGCGGCGGCCAGGCGCGGATCGCAGACCAAAGCCAGAAAGCCGTCCCGCCCCAACAATCCCCTGCCCAGGTGCTGGTGTTGGTCGCGGCGCGAGCCCCGGCCTTGGCTGGTGTCGTTCAGGTGCCATAGTTTCACCGCGTCCAGACCCAAGAGGTCATCCACCCGGTCCAGGAAGCGCCTCGCCTTGTCTACGCTCTCCAGATGGTAGCCCGCTCCCCAGGCGTGGGCGGTGTCCAGGCAAAAGCCCACGGCCCGGCCTTGGGTCAGGCGGCGCAGCTCGGCCAATTGCGCCAGGGTGCCGCCGATGTGGCCGCCGCCGCCGGCGGTGTTTTCCAGCCAGACCTGGGCCGGGCCCCGGGCCGCCTCCAGCGCTTGAAGCACGGCCTCGGCCACTCTGGCCAAACCCCAGTCCAGCGGCTTGTCGCCCCGGCTGCCGGGATGCACCACCACCGCCTGGGCCTTGAGCAGATGGGCCCGCTCCAACTGCTCGGCCAGCGCCTCCACCGAGTGCCGCCAAAGCTTCTGGTCCTGGCTGGCCAAGTTCAAGAGATAAGGGGCGTGCACCGCCACGGGGCTCAAGCCGGCTTTGCGGCAGGCGGCGGCAAAGGCGGCGGCTTCCTGGGGCGGGATGTCCCTCTGCCGCCACACCCTGGGACTGGTGGCGAAGATCTGCAGGCATTCCAGGCCCAGGGAGCGCGCCTCCTGGGCGGTCTTCACCAGGCCCTTGGCCACGGAAAGATGACAGCCGAATCGCATGATGATCCATTCATTGACGAGCCGGGGCCCGGCCGGTCCGCCCCGCCTAGAAGCGGCCCCAGGGCTTGGGCAGAAAGGCGTCCTCGTAAAGATGCAGGGCGAAGCGGTCGGTCATGCCCGCTATGTAATCGGCGGTGTGCAGGCGGCGCTCGTCGGGGTTTTCCGGCGGCGGCGCGGAGAGGCAGTCCTGGTAAAAACCGTCGCGGGTCATCAGCCGCTCGAAAAGATCGGTGACCACCTTGGAGGCCTTTTCGAAATCCCGGTGCACATCATCGTTTTCATACACCCGCTCATAGAGAAAATCGCGCAGGGCCAGCATGGCCTCTTCCACCTGGGGGCTCATGAGCAGCCGGGGGCCGCCGTCGGCCAGGGTGCGATTGATGAGATCGCGCACCATGGTGTCGATCTGGCGGGAGATGCGGTCGCCCATCACCTGGCGCACCAGTTGGGGCAAGTCCCGCCGGGTGATGACCCCGCCCCGGATGGCGTCGTCGGTGTCGTGGGCCACGTAGGCCATCACGTCGGCGGCGCGCACCAGTTGGGCCTCCAGGGTCAGGGCTCCGGCTTCCTGCGGCGTGGCCATGAATTTGCCGCGCCCCTTGGAATGGTGCAGGATGCCCATGCGCACCTCGTAGGTGAGGTTCAGCCCCGCGCCGTCCTTTTCCAGGAGGTCCACCACCCGTAGGGATTGCTCGTAGTGATGAAAGCCGCCGGGCAGGAGCTTCTGGAGCATGCTCTCGCCCGCGTGGCCAAAGGGGGTGTGCCCCAGGTCGTGGCCCAGGGCCACCGCCTCGGTGAGGTCCTCGTTCAGGGCCAGGGCCCGGGCCATGGTGCGGGCGATCTGGCTCACCTCCAGGGTGTGGGTGAGCCGGGTGCGGTAATGGTCGCCGGTGGGCGCCAGGAAAACCTGGGTCTTGTGCTTCAGGCGGCGGAAGGATTTGCAATACAGAATGCGGTCGCGGTCGTGCTGAAAAGCGGGCCGCAGGCTGCATTCCTCCTCCGGCCGCACGCGGCCGCGGCTGGCCGCCGATCGGGCGGCCAGGGGCGAGAGAATCTGATCCTCGCGTTGCTCCATTTTAGCGCGCAGGCTCATGTTCGCCTTTCCTTTACAAAGCCCCCTAGACCCTATAGACTCCCTGCCATGTTGAAATCAAGGATTATTCAAACCTACCTGTTCAAGGAGATGTTGGCCCCCTTTTTCGTGAGCCTGGGGGTGTTTACCTTCGTGCTTCTGGTGGCCAAGATCATGGAACTCACCGAGCTGGTGGTGGCGCGGGGAGTGGGCCTGGACGTGGTGGGCCGCCTGCTGATTTACGCCTTGCCCTATTTCTTCGTGTTCACGGTTCCCATGTCCACCCTCCTGGCCGTGCTGCTGGCCTTCCTGCGCCTGAGCTCGGACAACGAGGTCACCGCCATCAAGGCGGCCGGGGTGGGGCTGCACCAACTGCTGCCGCCGGTGGCCGCGGTGGCCTTCATGGCCTGGCTCATGTCCACCCTCCTGGCCCTGTGGGGCCTGCCCTGGGGCAATCATAATTTCGAGAACCTCCTCTTCAGGGTGGCCCAATCCAAGGCCGATTTGGCCCTCAAGGAAAGGGTTTTTCTGAACTCCTTCAAGAAGCTGGTCATCTACATCAACCGCCTGCCCGGCGGCGGCCTCTTGCAGGACGTGTTCATCGTGGACGAGCGCGACCCCAACCGGGTGCACACCATCGTGGCCAAGCGGGGAAAGCTGTTCCCGGCCAGGGAAGGCCGCATCACCATGCGGCTTTACGACGGCACCATCCACGGCGTGAGCCAGGATTTGAAAAAGGCCCAGACCGCCGAATTCGAGACCTACGACATCAGCCTGGACGCCAGCGGCCTGATGACCGCCCGCCGCACCACCAAGCATGAGAAGGAGATGTACCTGGGAGAGCTGCTGGCGGAAATGGCCAAGCAGCCGCCCGGCAGCAAGAAGCTCTATCTAATGCAGATGGAGCTGCACAAAAAGTTTTCATTGCCCTTCGCCTGTTTCGTGATGTCGCTCATCGCCCTGCCCCTGGGCACCCATTCCCGCAGCGGCCGGTCCTGGGGGGTGTCCGTGGCCCTGGGCGTGTTCCTGCTTTATTACTTCATGTTGTCGGCCGCCTGGTCTTTCGGCGAAAGCGGCCTCTATCCGCCGGTGGTGGGCATGTGGATGCCCAACCTGGTCTTCGGGCTTTTTGGGGTGATGATGTTTCGCCGCGAACTCAACGAAGCCCCCATTCCGCTGCTGGACAGCCTGGACGCCCTGCCGGCCCTTATCGCCCGCCTTAAAAAACGCGGCCAATTGCAGGAGGGCTAGGCCATGCGAATACTGGCCCTTTACGTGGCGCGCGAGTTTCTGAAGCACTTCGCCTTTTTGGTGGTGGCTTTCGTGGCCATCTACGTGATCTTCGATTTCATAGAGAAGGTGGACAATTTCCAGGAGGCCGGCCTTTCCTGGGCCACCATGCTCACCTTTTTCATCCTGCAAATACCGGAGATAACCACCCTGCTCCTGCCGCTGGCCGTGCTGATGTCCACGGTGATCACCCTGGCGCTCATGGCCAAGCGCAATGAAATAGTGGCCATCAAATCCTCCGGCGTGAGCCTCCTGCGGTTCTCCTTTCCGATTCTGCTGCTCTCCCTGGCGCTAACCCTGGCCCTGGCCCTCTTGAACGAAGCCGTGGTGCCGCGCACCAAGGCCCGCACCAATTATATTTGGGACGCCCAGGTGGAAAAGCGGCCCGGCCGGCTGTTCCACGAGGAGACCTTCTGGTTCAAGGGCCAGAACTCCATTTATCACGTGGGATTCTACGACGCCGCCGGCCAGACGCTTTCCGACGTGGTCTACTACGCCTTTGACAAGCAATTCAACCTGGCCCTCAGGGTGGACGCCCGCCGCATCCGCTATCTCTCGGGCCGCTGGGTGGGCTTCGAGGGGCTGTTGCAGGAAAGGCTGCCCGGCGGGGGCTACTCGGCCAAGAGCTTCGACGAATTGCCCCTGGATTTGCCGGAACTGCCCCAGGATTTCAGCCGCCTGGCCAAGCCCTCCGAGGAAATGACCTTCGTGGAGCTGGCCCGCTACCTGGGGCGCATCGAGCGGGAAGGCTACGACGCCCGGCGCTACCGGGTGGACCTGCAAGCCAGGATATCCTATCCGTTCGTGTGCTTCATAATGGCCCTCTTGGGCATCCCCCTGGCCCTTTTGGGCGACAAGGGCCGCGCGGGCGGCTCCCTGGCCACGGCCATAATCCTGGGCCTGGCCGCCTCCATGATCTATTGGGTCGGCTTCTCCTACGCCCGCAGCATCTTCGGCTATTCCGGCGTGTTGCCGCCTTTCGTGGCGGTCTGGCTCTCCAACTGGATCTTCGCCGTGGCCGGCCTGTGGCTCATGACCACCATCCGCCAATAGGTTTTATGGGCCCGCTCTCTGAATTGGGTTCCCTTTTCCTGAGAATAACGTCAGACTAAAATAGAGAGCTTAAACCAATTTGCGGCCTGCCCTTGCGCGCCTGCGACCTAGGCAGGGACTTTGCTATGGCCCAAGGTCAGGTAAACGAGGGTGTCATGCCTGCCCGGGCACTGAAGATTGAGGAAGCGGTTTCACGGCTGGAACCCGGCGATCACGTTTGTCTGCTTTTTTCCAATCCACGGCGTTGGCACGATTTCATGGTGTCTTTTCTGGCCGAGGGCGTCGCCCGCGGGGAGAGGTGCGTCTACATAACCTCCCTTTATGACCCCGCCCGCCTGAAGCGAATGCTGGCCGGGAGTCACGCGGGCCTGGGTCCGGCCTTGGCCAGCGGGCAGCTTTTGGTGCTGCATTACAGCCGGGTCTACACCCCCCAGGGAGTTTTCGAGCCGGAAGAGACCATGTGCAGACTGACCGACGCGGTGGAAACCGCTCTGGCCCTGGGCTATCTGGGTCTGAGGGTCACCGGTGAAATGCATTGGGCGTCCTACCGCCCTCCGGGCTACGCCCGCCTGGCCCAATATGAGGCCATGCTCAATCCCCTGTTCGAGCATCTCGCCTGCCTGGCCGTGTGCCAGTATGACAGGGCCTTGTTCGCGCCCAGCCTGCTGGACCAGATCGCCGGGGCCCATTCCTGGGTGGTGGAGGCCTGAAGCCTCTCCGACTCTGATCCCTGGCCGCGCTTGCCGCGTTTAAGACGCGGGGCCGGAGCTATCGCCTTATTGGGCCGGGCTCTGCTCAGTTTTGTTTGGAGAGGCGGTGGTTCAGGTATTCCATCCGGTTGGTGTAGTAGTCGTCCCGGGGCTGCAAGCGCACCGCTTGTTCTATGTCTTTCATGGCGCTGGCCAGCATGCCCTTTTTCTCGTAGGTGAATGAGCGGTTGTAATAAGCCTCGGCGTATTTGGGCTTGATCTTGATGGCTTGATTGAAATCCGCGATGGCTTTTTCGCCCATTCCCTTGTCGTCGTAGGCGCTGCCCCGGTTGTTATAGGCCACGGCAAGGTTTTCCGGGGAAAGCTGGCCCGATTTGATCGCCTTGGAAAACAGCTTGATGGCCTGATCCAGGTTTTGGGCCTGGGCGGCGGCGTTGCCGGCTTTGATGTCTTCCTTGGGGCCGGCCATGGCGGGCGCCGCCGCCAGGCAGACTGCCAGCAATATCAATGAGATCAAAGCATGACGACCGGATAGACTCATGGCCCCTTGCTCCTTGCAATCGTAATAATTGACTCTCCCGCGCGCACCTTGCCGCACGCGACACCCATAGCATACCATCAGGCATTGTTTTACGGAATGCGGGGGGCTAAATATCCTGTTCTGAATCAGCCTGCGGGGGGTAAGGCGTCTGCCAGAGTCTGGCTTAAAGGGGTTTTGTCAGCAAATTCTGCACCATGGCCAGGAATTCCTTCAGGTCGAACGGCTTTTGCAGGAAACCCGCCGCCAAATCTTGCTCGCCGGCGGCGAAGCTGTAGCGGGGATCATGGCCCGAGGTTATCAACACCCTGGCCTTCTTGTCCATCTCCAGCAACCTGCGCAAGCATTCCCTTCCGTCCATCACTGGCAGGCTCAAATCCAGGAGCACCAGGTCGTAGCCCTCGTCTTGCCGCCGCCCCTGCGAGTATTGCTCCAGGGCGGCCAGGCCGTCCGGCGCCTGATCCACTTCCAGGCCCAGGCCTTCCAGTATGCGGACCACCAGGGCCCGGTATTGTGAATCGTCATCCACCACCAGCACCCTGGACGGCGTGGCGCCGGGCATCACTTTCATGGTCTGGCAAAATGATTCCATTAAGTTTCGCTCCGCCGGCCGGATTGGGGCCGGCCGCGGGCGCCCAGGGGCAACCCGCGGCCGGCCCGGCCTAACCGTCTAAAAATCCGCGAAGTCAGGGTCGTCTTCCAGGGGGATGGCCTCCTGGGCGCTGGTTTTGGGCCGGCTTTGCTTGGCGGCCTTGGCCGCCGCCACGGGCGAAGGCAGGGCGGCGATGGGCTTTTTTTCTTGCTTGGCAGCTATCTTGGCCTTGTGGCGTTTTCCGTTTTCATGGCCGGAGCCCACCATCCTGACCAGTTCCGCCACGTATCCCTGCATGGTGGCGGCTTGGGCGTTCAGTTCCTCCGAGGCCGCGGCCGATTCCTCGGCGCTGGCCGCGGTCTGTTGGGTTACCTTGTCCATCTCGCTCATGGCCAGGTTCACTTGGCTTATACCCTGGGCCTGTTCCGAACTCGCCGCGGCGATTTCGCTGACCAGTTCGGTCACCGAACGGGCGTTTTCAGCCACCTCGGAGAAGGTTTGGTTGGTTTGGGCCACCAGCTCGGCGCCCTGCTTGGTCTTGTTGATGGTGCCCTCGATGAGCCCGGCGGTGTTCTTGGCCGCCTCGGCCGCCCGCATGGCCAGGTTGCGCACCTCGTCGGCCACCACCGCGAATCCCGCCCCGGCCTCGCCGGCCCGGGCCGCCTCCACCGCCGCGTTCAAGGCCAGGAGATTGGTTTGGAAGGCGATCTCGTCTATGGTTTTGATGATCTTGCCGGTTTCCTCGCCGGCCTTGGTGATTTCCGCCATGCTGCCGGTGAGCTGCACCATGGCTTCATTGGCCTTTTGCACCACCCGCGCGGCTTCGGAGGCCAGGGTGTCGGCCTGGCCGGCGCTGTCGGCGTTTTGTTTGGTCATGGAGCCCATTTCTTCCATGGAGGAGCTGGTCTCCTCCAGGCTGGCCGCTTGTTGGGCCGCTCCCTGGGCCAGGGATTGGCTGGCGGTGGCCACCTGGCTGGAGGCCGCGGCCACCTGCTCGGAGCCGGCCGCCAGGCCGCTGATGACGGCGTTTATGGGCTTGGTGATGCTGCGGGTGATGAAGAAGGCCAAGAGAGCGCCCAGCACCAGGGCCGCGGCCAGGCCCGCCAGCATGATGGTGGAGGAGGCGCTGAGGGTTTCGCGGCTTTGGTTGGACAGCTTTTTCATCGCGCCCAGGCTGGCGTAGGTGGTTTCCCGGGCCAGGGACAACAGCCCGTCGCCGACGCCTTGACGCTTTTTGTCCACCTCCCTGGCCGCCAGCCAGGTGGCCATGAACTCGCTCATGGCTTCCTTGTATTGCCGGGCGGCCTGTTGGGTGGCCTGGATGCGCTTCAGCTCCTTGTCTTGCTTGCTTATCCTGAGAAGCTCCGCGAACTTGGCGTCGATTTCGCCAAAGAGGCCCAAGGCCTCTTTGGCGATCTCCGGCTGCCAGGTGGCCTGGGCCCTTAAATTGGCCACCTGCAGCGAGTTGCCCAAATCAATGATCTCGTTGACCAGGTTCAGCTTGGCCAGGCGTTCTTTCAACTGGTCGCTCAAAGCGGTTCCGCCGTCGATGTCGTTGGCCATCTCCTGGTTCTGTCCGCGCAGGAACTCGTCGCAATTATCCAGGTAGGATTTGGCGGCCGCGTCCATGCGGGCGCGCAGCCGGGCCATGTTGTTGGTGTTGGCGACGGTCTCCTTGACCGACTCGGCGTAGCTCGCCTGCATGGTCTGACCCTTGTTCACGCTGGCCCGCAGGGCGCCGGCTCCGGATTGCTTTTCAGCCAGAGCCTTGCCCTTGGCCAGGCTCTCCTGAACTTCCTGCAAACCCTTTTGGGCCAGTTCGAGGTATTCCTCCCGGCCGCTCATGGTGTAGCCGCGCATGTTGAGCATGGTGCGCTGCAGGCGGCGCTCCAATTGGGCCACCACCTGCACCTCGGCCACGTATTGCTCGTCCAGGGTTACGGATAAATCCTTGGCGCTGTTCATATTGATTACGGCCATGCCGCCCAATGCCAGGGCGATGGCGATCAACAGCCCGAAGCCACCCGCTATCTTGGATGCCAGTTTCAGATTCTTCAGCATGATTTGAGTGCTTCCCCTTTTCTAGCCATGAGTTTGATGTGAAATCGATACACATGCCTTGGGAGGGATGGGTTAGCATCTCTTAGGCCGCTTGCACCACTTGCTCCAGCTCTTGGTCCGCGAGCACCTTGGATATGTCCAATAGCATTCGCACGCGGTCGCCGGACTTGGCCACGCCCAGGATGAAGCTGGTGTCCAGCTCGATCCCGAAACTGGGCGTGTTCTCCACTTCTTCTTCATGGATGTTGGCCACGTCGTTCACCGCGTCCACCAGGAGCCCCATGGCGTTGCGGCCTTTAAGGCCAGGCACCTCCACCACTACGATACAGGTGCGCTGATCGTGCTCCATGGCTTCCATGCCGAACTTCAGGCGCAGATCCACCACGGGGATGATTTGACCCCTCAGGTTTATCACCCCCTTGATGAAGCGGGGCATTTTGGGAATGGTCGTGATCTCCATCAGGCCGATGATTTCTTTTACCTCCAGGATGGCGATGCCGTACTCTTCGTTATGCAAAGTGAAGGTAAGGTATTTGCCGTCCCTGGTGGAGGTCTCCTCTTTGCTGGTGTGGGCAATGGTTTTTGCTTTGCCCGCCATGGCGTTGCCTCCTTTTTGGCTTTTTCCCTTAACCAAATGAAAACTGTCCGCTCGCCAGAGTAATGGGTTTCCTCGCGAACCATAATCGCCGGGGAGGAAGCCGCCCCGCCCGGACGGGCGGACCTGCTCACACTGCAGCCTTCATGGCTCCTGGTTGGATTTGCCGCCCAAAGACGGGAGCGTTATCCCCCTCGTGCTTATTCATGACGGGCTTTTTAATTGCAACCGGAGTGCCAAGACTCCCCGTATGAATAGCGGCCCATATGAATCGGTTTTTGAACCAGTTGGCCGGCGGGGCCTTGTTTAGGGCTCGAAAGCGATTCTAAAAAAACCGGAAGGTGTCACGCGAAAGAAGAAATGTCACGCCAGGCATGACATGCCGAGGCGAAAAAACGCAGGATGGTAGGGCGCCCACGGGGCGATTCCCATAACGAACGGCGCCGGTCAGCCATCCGTTAAGATGGGCCGCCGGCGCTTTGGCGTTGGAATGTGGATCAGGCCTAGGTCTTGGGCAAGGAAGTCTCCAAGGCCTTCTTGATCTTGTTTTTCAGTTCGGTCAGATCAAAGGACTTGATGACGTAAAAATCCGCCGCGATGGATTTCATGTCTTCCTTGAAGGTGTCGTAGGCTGTACAGAGAATCACGGGCAGATCGTAATACTTGTTGCGGATGTCCTGGAGCAGGTCCAGGCCGTTGTAGTCCACCATCTTTATATCAAGGATTACCAGATCGGGTTTCTCGTTTTCAATGCGCTCCAAGAGCCCCTCGCCCGAGTCGGCGGTGATTACGTCGAAACCTTCGTCGGTAAGCTCCTCGGAATAGAGAAACCGGATGTGTTCCTCATCGTCGACGATCAGTATTTTGGCCATGCGATTCCTCCGCGGAGCCTTAAGAGTCCCAGCGTTCGAGAAGATAGGGTTTGGTCTCCTCGAAAACCATGCACTCGTTTTCTATAAATTCCTCTGCCTGCTGCACGCTCATCCGCTCCGTCTTGCGCACGAAAGAGAGCGTCTTGCCGAAGTAAAGCGGGATCAAGGAACTCAGAAGCTCTTCCTCTTCCACCACCTTGTCGCGGTAGGCCAAGGCGTAGTCGAACAGCACCTTGGCCCAAAGCTGAACCGGAAAATCGAACTGCTCGGGGGGCAGATGCTCTATCTCATCCACTTTGTTCATTATGGACTCGCTGAGAATCTTGGCCCAGAGCCCGTGTTGCTGCTTAAATCCCGCGCTGAATTTTTCCGCCAGCTTGTCCTGGTTGACTTTGACCGGGGGCGGCATCTCCACCTCGCCCAGGCCGAACCCGAAGATGGCGGTGGGCCGGGACCATTTCACCCTCATCCAATAGCCGGTGCTTTGCAGCATCAGATGCAGGATGGTGCCCACCACCTGGCTGAACATGGGGCCCAAGTCCGAGCCGGGATCCTTGGGTTTGTGGATCTTGGGCCGGCCCATGTAGGCCTGACAGATGGGCACGTTGTTGGTCATGGCCAGGGTGGTCATCCAGATATCGATGCCGAAATGGCGCACCGCCTCGCTCCAGGAGGGCGAAGCTAGATAAATCCTGGCCAGATCGCCTGAAAAGCCGAAATCCCCGCCGATGGGCTGGCGCACCCGGCGTCCGTACAGGGCGCGGGTGAGGGGATAGGCTATGGAATTGGTGATGGTGCCGTCGTACTTGTGACGCACGTAAAGCGGCGCGACGTAGCCGAAGTCGTTGAACAGGGGTTCGCCGAGATGCTTTATCCATTGCGGGGTGATGGATTTGAGGTCCGCGTCCACCACCACCACCGCCTTGGCCTTCAACTGCACCACTTTACGGAAAAGGTTGTGGAAATTATTGCCCTTGCCCCTGACGCCGGGCGGCGTGGACAAATAAATCTGGGGAACCCCGTCGGTTTCGGCGCCAAAAAACGCTTCCTTGGTGCCGTCGTCGGAGTCGTTGTCGCAGTTGATCAATACGTATTTTCGGTCGGCGAAGTAACGTTTCAAGCCCTGGGCGGCTTGGGTGGTGGGATGGGCGATGAGGCCCGCCTCCCGGTAGGAGGGAATGGCCACCACCATTTCGGCCTCGGTTATGTTTTGAGGATTCTCTTCGATAATCTGATCTGTCATGGAGTCTCCCCACTGGAGCAAACAATGAATCACTGAATTTAGAAATACTGCATTGGCCTGGCAAAGTCAAATTCAGTATTGGCTTTATGGTCTTGTTTGACATGGGCGCACCACGGAGAGATTATAAAAAGTCGCAAGGAGGTGCCGCTTGGCGGGATCGCAATTCGAGATCGACCTCAAGGGATCGCCCGCTTCGGTGCCGGGTTTTTCGGTGGGGCACGCGCGCCTGGAGCGCCATCCCTCCGGCGTTAGCGTGGTGCTGTGCCCGCCGGGCACGGTGGCCGGCGTGGACGTGCGCGGCTCGGCCCCGGCCACCCGGCAGTTGGACGGGCTGGGCCCCGGCTTTTGGGACGGCGAGGTGCACGCGGTGTGCTTCACCGGCGGCTCCTCTTTCGGCTTGGACGCGGCCGGCGGCGTGGTTGCCTGGCTGGAAGAGCAGGGCCGCGGCCTGAAGCTGGCGGGGCTGACCTTGCCCAAGGTGCCCACGGCGGTGATCTTCGACCTGCCCTTGACCAACGGCCAGGGAAGGCCCGGCGCGGAATTGGGCCGCGCCGCCTGCCAGGCCGCCGGCCGGGGGGAAATGGCGCGGGGCTCGGTGGGCGCCGGCAGCGGGGCCACGGTGGGCAAGCTTTTCGGCCTGGCCCAGGCCATGAAGGGAGGCGTGGGCGGGGCCTGCCTGAGAGCGGGCGAGTTGAAGGTGGCGGCCCTGGCCGTGGTGAACGCCTTCGGCGATATAGTCGATGACCAGGGGCGCATCGTGGCCGGGGCCCGCCAAGCGCCGGATAGCCTGGCCTTGGCCGATACCGCGGCCTGGTTCCTGGCCGGAGGCCGGCGGGAGGCCTTTCATCCGGCGGAGAACACCACCCTGGGGGTGGTGGCCACCAACGCCGCCCTGGACAAGAACTCGGCCTGCAAGGTGGCCTCCTTGGCTCATCACGGCCTGGTGCGGGCCATCCGGCCGGTGCATACCACTTTTGACGGCGATTTGGTTTTCACCCTGGCCTCCGGTCCGGTGGAGGCCGATCTCAACGGCGTGGGGGTCATGGCCGCCCATGCCATGCAGTTGGCGATTTACGACGCGGTGTTTGCGGCCCAAGGCCTGCCCGATCTGCCTGCGGCCCGGAACCTGGAGTCTCATCGAAAATGAGCCAGGCAAACAGGGAGATTCAGAAGTGAAAGCTAGCAAACTCGTTCTCGCGGTGGCGCTATTCGGCCTCTTTCTCGGCGCGGCCTCGCCCTCTGCGGCGGCGGAAGCGTTTTTCCGGGAAGTGGGCATGAGCCTGTACGCCAACCAAGACCTGGATGTCGATGCCGGCGAGGTGAAGTCGGTGGGCCTGGCGGTGGCCTGGGCCGGCCCCCTCAAACAAGGCGAGGCGACCAGGCTGGACCTGCGCCTGGAATTGCAGCAAGGCTTTTTCAGCGGCCTGCAGCGGGGAGTGGAGATCGCCACGGCGCCCAGCTTGAGGTTTTATTTCAATTGGCTGGGAATGCGGCCTTTTCTGGAGGCCGGCGCGGGCCTTTCCTATGTAAGCTTGGATATTCACGAGTTGGGCACCAATTTCAACTTCCTCACCTTCGCCGGCCTGGGGGTGGGCGTTCCCTTGGGCGAGGCCGCCCGGCTCGATCTGGGCTATCGCCTGCGCCATCTTTCCAACGCGGGCCTGGACGAATACAACCACGGCCTCACCAGCAACCAGGTTCAATTGACCTTGCGCTGGGATTTTTAGATGGCTGGATGGCATAAGCATGATTATATTAATAAATATTAGAGGGGTTGGCTAACGGTCGATCATTGATCATGAGGAGCGCGCCCAGTGCAGCTTCAGGAATTTCCCAGCTTGCCCATGACGGGAGCCGGAGGCTCCCCGCCTCAGGACATCTGTTGAGGCCCGCGCCACCGGGCCAGGCTGGCTCCCTCCATATTCGAACAAAGCTTTATCCTGGGTTCCCTGGATAGCGCCGTGGGCAGGGCGCCCCGGGTGGGCTCCGAGCTCAGCCTGGGCGACCGCCTGCACGGCTGCAAGGTCCGCTGGGGCTGGGGCCGCTATGATTACACCGTGGTGCCCGGCCTATACGCCCTGGGACGGCCGGACGCCGGGTCGCCCGTCCTGGTCACCGCCAATTACAAGCTTTCCTTCGACGCCCTGCGCCGGGAGCTTAAAGGGCATAACCTCTGGCTGCTGTCCCTGGACACCAACGGCATCAACGTCTGGTGCGCCGCGGGCAAGCGGACCTTTGGCAGCGAGACCTTGGCGCGGGCGGTGCGCTCCTCCGAACTGGCCAAGCTGGTCAAGCACCGGACCCTGATCCTTCCCCAGCTGGGGGCTCCGGGGGTGTCGGCCCATCTGGTCAAGCGCCTCACCGGCTTCACAGTGGTCTGGGGGCCGCTGCGGTCGGCCGACCTCCCGGCCTTCCTGGCGGCGGGGGGCCGGGCGCGGCCGGCCATGCGCCGCGTGGAGTTCCCCCTCAGGCAGCGCGCGGCCTTGGCCCCCATGGAGCTGATGCCCGCCTTGAAATACGCTCTTCCCCTGGCCGCGCTTATGGTGGCCGGGTCTTGGCTCCTGGCCGCGGGCGGCCGATGGGGGCCGGGCCTGTTCATGGCCGGCGCCCTGCTCTGGGCCGCCGTGTCCGGAGCCGTGGCCGGCCCCCTGCTTTTGCCCTGGCTGCCCGGCCGCGCCTTCAGCGCCAAGGGCCTGGGCCTGGGCATGCTGGCCGCCGCCATCTATCTGGCGGTTTGGCCCGCGCCTCCGCTGCCGGCCTGGGCAGCTTTTTTCCTCATCCTGGCGGTCTGTTCTTTTCTGGTCATGAACTTCACGGGCTCATCCACCTACACCTCCTTGTCCGGGGTCAGGAAGGAGATGCGGCGCTATATGCCCTGGCAGGCGCTGGGCGCGGCGCTGGCTTTGGGCCTTTGGTTTTGGGCCTTGGCGGGTTAGGAGGAAACCGGGGCATGCGACCGCTTTATTTGCACGGCGTGAGCACTCTCGTCCTGGACCCGGAAAAATGCCTGGGCTGCGGCTCCTGCCTGCCGGTCTGCCCGCACCAGATACTGTATTTGGCGAACGGCCGCATTGCCTGTAGCGAGCGCGACGCCTGCATGGAATGCGGGGCCTGCGCCATGAATTGCCCCGTTGGCGCGGTGGCGGTGGAGGCGGGGGTGGGCTGCGCCGCCGCGGTGCTGGCCAGCGCCTTCCGCCGCGGCGAGTCCGGCTGCTGTTAGCCAAACCCATCTCACAAAAGCGCAAACTGTGACCGTAATGTCACAGCTAAGCCCTTGCCTGTTGATACCGTTGCAATATAAAAATCATGATGCGTACTTAGCCCTGGGGCGGGCCCCTCGGCTCCCCCCGCTCGGCCGCAAGGGCCGCTGGAGAAATCTTTCATGCGAATCATCGCCGTGCTCAATCAAAAGGGGGGCGTGGGCAAAACCACCCTGGTGGTCAACCTGGGCGCGGGCCTGGCCCGCCGGGGCCAAAAGGCCGCCCTGGTGGACCTGGACCCCCAAGCCCACCTGACCACGTCCCTCAAGGCGACGCCCAACGGCCCCGAGCTCACCACCTATGAGCTGCTCAAGGGACAAGCCACCTTTCAGCAGGTGCTGGTGCCGGTGGGCGAGCTCATGGTGGCGCCTTCGTCTTTAAGGCTTTCCGGGGCCGAGTTGGAACTGGCCAGCCAGCCGGGCCGCGAGTATCTTCTAAAGGAAGCCCTGGGAGACTTAAGCCGCTTTGACCTGGTCTTTCTGGATTGTCCGCCCAATTTGGGCCTGTTGACGGTAAACGCCCTTACCGCCTGCCACGAAATCCTGATTCCCATGCAGACCGAATACCTGGCCCTGCACAGCTTGAGCAAGCTTTTGGATACGGTGGAGTTGGTGAAGAAGCGCCTCAATCCCGGCCTGACGGTGGGGGGCATCATCGGCAACCGCTTCGCCAAGCGCAAGCGGCTTAATCGGGAGGTGGTGGAGATGATAGAGGAGCGATTCGGCGACCAGTTGTTCAGCACCCAAATCCGGGACAACATATCCCTGGCCGAGGCCCCCAGCTTTGGCAAGGACATCTTTGCCTACAAACCCCGCAGCATAGGGGCCGAGGATTTCGACTCCCTGTGCCGGGAGTTTTTGGAAAGGGGTGGCTCATGAGCGCCAAAAAACGTCTGGGCTCCGATCCTTTCAGCGACCAGGGGGCAAAGGCCGCCGATGACGCGCTGGCGGCGCTTCCGGAAGAAGCGCCGGCCGGTGCCCTCCGGGAAGAGGCAACTGACGAGGCCGGGGAGTTGGCCTGGCTGGATTCGGCTTCCCAGCCGGCGGAGCCGGTGCAGCCGGAGCCAAAGGAGACCGTCCTGCCCGCCCAGCAGGTTTTGGAGGGCCTCAACTCGGCCGCCTGCCTCATCGCCGCCGACCAGAGCATCATCTACGTCAACCAGGCCCTGGCCGGCCTCTTGGACTGCCCGGCCGATGATTTGCTGGGCCTGCACTGGGAAGAGGAGGTCATGCGCCCCCTGGAGGGCGCGGAGCCGCCGCCGGCCTGGGAAAAGGTGCTGGCGGCCCGCGAGGCCTTGCTGTTCCGCGCCCTGCTGGCTTCTCGCCAGGGGGCGGACCAGGAGATGGAGGTGCGCTGCTGGCTTTTGAGCGGCGGCGCCGCCGAGGAGGCCTTTGTCTGCGCCATGCTCTCGCCTCCCAAACCGCCCGTGGTCCTGCCTGATTCCTTGCCGGCGGCCGGTCAGGACCGGGTGGCGCTTGCGGCGCCGCCCGCTTTGCCGCCGCCTTTGGACGACCCCGCGCTTCCCCAGGAGGTGACGGCGCTCCTGGCCGGGCTCTTGGAGAAAAACCCCGAGCTCAAAAACGGCGGAGATTTGCCGGCGGAAGACATAGGCCGTTTTTTGCAGGACTGCACCGACTCGCTGGGCGCTAAGTTCGAGGGGGGGCGGCCCCGCCTGGCAATCGCCGTGGAAAGCGAGCCCCTGGCGGCGTCGGATATCTTGCTCCTGGGCCTGGGATTCCTGGGGCTATGGGGCCTGATCTCTCCTGGCGGCGAGCAGGAAGACGCCCAGGTGGAGGCCCTGGTGGACCGGGATCACCGGGGGCGGCCCCGCTTGCGCTTCATGGACCATGACGGCGTTTTCCCCGCCAAGCTCAAGCTCAAATCCGGCAAGGAGGGGCCGCTGGCCTGGCTGATCCGGACCATGACCGCGCGCGGGGGCGGCCTCCTCGTGGTGCGCGGCCCCCAAACCGAATATCGCATAACCCTGGCGGAGTGAGCGGGCCGTTGGCCGGCCCGCCCTGGAAAGAGGTAAGCAATGGGCAGCAAAGTTGAAATCGAAGGGGCCATGGGCCTTAACCAGGCCATCTCCTACCTTGAGGACGTGCTGAACTCGCTCAAGGGAGGAACCATCAGGGTGGAGGCGGGGACCGACATCGTGGTGCTGCGGCCCTCCCAGGCCGTGGATTTTTCCATGAGCGCTTCCCAGAAAAAGGACAAGGAAAAGTTCTCCCTGAAGATAAGCTGGAAGCAGCCCAAGGACGGCCTGCAGGACCGGGACCTTAAAATAGGCTCCTGAATCCCCGCCAGCCGGCTAAGCGGCGCCGCCGCCTCGCGGTCTTGCGGGGCGGCGTTCAAGAGCCAATCAAGCCGCGGGCGCGCGCCGCTCAGGCGGAGGCCTCCACCAGGGAGATATCCTCTCCAGCCAGGCGCAGCGCGTAATCACTCTGCAGGCTGGAAAAGAGATGCCAGTGCTTGGCCACGGCCGCCTGGGGGTTCTGGGCGTAATCCGCGGCGAACTCCAGGTGGGCTTCGCAGGCCTTGATGAACGAACCCGTGGAGGAGACTTGCCGGAAGTCGTTGGCCAATTCCGGGTCTTCCGCGAACAGGGCCTCGATCTCGTCCTTTTGGGAATGCTCGCCGGCCACGCGCACCTTGCCCTCCCTGTCCACGGTCAAATCCAGGGGCTCATCCGCGGAAATGCCCAGATTCGTCAGCCGGCCGCGCACTTCCTTCCCCAGGGCGGCAGCTTTTTCCTGAAAAAACTCACGCATTTCATCCAGGGAGATGGCTCCGTCCGCCTCGATCTCGCTGGAAAACAAGGGCGGCAACTGGCTCAGCAAGCGGCCGCCGGAGGAGAGGCTCACCGTGTCCTCCTGGGGACCGGAGGAAGTATCTTCAATGATTTCAGCGGAGTCTCCCGGCCGGTTGCGCGCGGCCGACACCGGCTGGCAGGAGGTGGACATATAGACGGCGGGCAGGCTGGCTACGTTCATGCTCTCTCTCCCCTAAAAGGCATGGTGGTTCAGGGGAGAAAGGCAGCAAGACCAGTGCCAGGCGGTCGAACGCGGGGCGCTTGAGGGGCGTCACTGAAGCCGGGACCGCTGTCACTTTACTTGCGGCTGGATGAAAAGCGCCGGCTAACCCAGCTCCTTGGGCAGGTCCTTTTCAAAGGCCAGGAAGTCGTCTTCCAGGTCGTTCAGGAGCTTTTCCGCCTGGCCCAGCTTCCAGGAGCCGATGGCCTCCTCGATGCGCCGTCGCAGGTCCACGATGCCCTGGCCGTGTTGGTCGATGGCCCGGCTCACGGCGGGGTCCAGGTCTTTTTCCTGGCTCAGGCGCACCAGGTGGTGCACCAGGTCGTAAAGCGGCGGCGCGGGGTCGGCCTCCAGGAGGTCGTTGTCCAGGCCGGAGAAAAGGCGGAAGAGCCGGGGGAAGTCCTTGGCCAGGCTTTTTTTATAAACCGGCTCCACCCGCACCCTGATCTGTTGCAAGCGGCTCATGCGGCCCTCCTTACAATTCTCCCCGCAAGATTTTCTCCACCACCAGGCGGCGGACGTCCATGCCGGCCAGGCCGGGGCCCTTGTGGCCGTACTTAACGTTGAACTCCAGGAGCATGGTCCTGCCGCCGGCCATGACCACGTCCACCCCCACGTCGTCCAGGTTGCAGACTTTGGCCGCCTCCACGGCCAGCTCCACCGCCTCCTTGGGCACCTGGCTGAAATCCACCCGCCCGCCCTGGGCCACGTTGGTGCGGAAGTTGCCCGGCTCGCTCCAGCGCCAATAACAGCACACCGGCTCGAAGCCCACGCACAGCACCCGCAAGTCGCGCTCCAGGGGCAGGTATTCCTGGATATAGGCCGGCTGCTGGTTGAGGGCCAGGTAGCCATCCAAGTCCGCTTGATCGCGGATGAGGAAAACCCCCAGGCCGCCGGCCGAGGCCCGGGGAACCTTGGCGATGAAGGGGAAGCCGAAGTGCTTCAAGATGCCGTCCCGCTGGCGGCCGTAAAACACCCGGGTGCGGGGGTGGGGCAGGCCGGCCATCTCCAGCATGATGGTCTGCTTGATCTTGTCGCCCTCCAGGAGATGGCTCTCCAGGGAGGGGAAGATGCGCTTGCCCAGGGCTTGGAACTGGGCGGCGAAGGCCTGGGTGGGATAATAAACCGTCCGGGCGCGGCTCAGGAGCCGGCGGTGCTCCGGGGGATAATCGGCCAGGTTGGGCCGCACCCCCAGGGTGAGGATTTCGGGGAAGCGGGCCAGGCGCGCGCCGATGGCGATGGGTTGGGCCAAGGCTTAAAACTCCATGAGGTTGCGCACGAAATTGGCGATCACGGGCCTTTCCTGCCAGCCCCGCTTTTTGTAGAACTCCCTGGCGTAGGATTCGCGGTCGCGCCCGTTTATGAGCATCAGCCTGGCGCAGCCCTGGTCCCTGGCCAGTTCCTCCAGCCGGCTGAGGAGCCTTTGGCCCACGCCGCGCCCCCTGGCCACGGCGGTGACGAAAAGCTCGGACACGTAGGCCTCCGGCCCCGGCAGCATGAGATAGGGCAGATAGTGCATGGCCGCGTAGCCCAACACCCCGCCCCCTTCATCCTGGGCCACCAGCACCACGTGGCCGCCGCTGGCCCGGCATTGGGCCAGGCGCTGGGCCATGGTCTCCTGCAGGCGCTCCAGGGGCAGGCCGCGCAACGAGGGCAGCCAGTCCAGCTCCCGCCACAAGGCGGCGATGACGCCCAAATCCTCTTGCCGCGCCGGCCTGATGTGAATGGTCTCGCCCATGGCTCGCCGCCCCCATGGTGATAGAGGCCGGGACGGAGCCGGCCTGTAAGCCGAGTTCTGTTCCGGCTCGAAAGAGCCGGCGACGGTCATTCCTCTAGGACGCCGGTTGCCCGGCGCCTCAAGCAACCTACCCGGAGGCCTCGGACGGGCCGCCCTCAAACGCCTCCCTATTTGGTCTTGCACCGGATGGGGTTTGCCTAGCCGCGGACGTCGCCGCCCGCGCTGGTGAGCTCTTACCTCGCCGTTTCACCCTTACCGCCCACGAGGAGCGGCGGTCTGCTTTCTGTTGCACTTGCCATGGGGTCGCCCCCCCTGGCCGTTAGCCAGCATCCCGCCCTGCGGTGCTCGGACTTTCCTCCCGCTCTATTTTTAGAGCCGGCGACCGTCCAGCCGACTCCGTCCCGGCATATGAATCAATCACGCTAACAACGCGCCTGAATAATTGCTTTTGGTTTATGAGAACATCTTAATTGTTGCGAGCCTAAACTAAAACAACCTGATATCGAGCGCTGTCCTGTTTGGGAGCCGGCGACCGCCGGCCGACTCCGTCCCGGCATATGAATCAATCACGCTAACAACGCGCCTGAATAATTGCGTTTCGCTTATGGGGCTTTTTGTCTTAGGATTAGCCTTGCGAGCAACACTCCCACAGCCCCTTATCGGGGAACCGGCTGTAATCTAGCCGACTCCATCCCGGCATGCGCCTCTTTCCGAGTCTGAGACGCCGCTCTGCAATTATATCTTGAAGATAAGGCCGGGTCTTGCGAATTGCTTGGGCTTGGGGATCGGGGCTCAGCCCGCGCGGCCCTGGTCCATGGCCTGGTTGGCCAACAGATCGGCCTCGCGGTTCTGCTCCCGCCGCACGTGCTTGACCGTGGACGACCGGAAGCCGGCCAAAAGGCTCTTGGCTTCTTGGTAAAGCGGCTGCAAATGAGGGCTCTTGACCTTGTATTGGCCGTTAAGCTGGCGCACGATCAGCTCCGAGTCCAGACGGACCTCCAACTCGCCGGCCCCGCGCTCCTTAGCCGCCCGCAGCCCCAGCAGCAGTCCCCGGTACTCGGCCACGTTGTTGGTGGTCTCGCCCAGGTATTCCTTCAACTCGGCCACCACCTGGCCGTCGGGCAGCCTGAGCACCGCTCCGCAGCCGGCGGGGCCCGGGTTTCCCCGGGCCCCGCCGTCGGCGTTCAAGATAAGAAGGCGCGGCTCGGCGCTCACAGCACGCCCTCGAAGGACTCCGAATCGGCCCAATAGATAATGCGGCGGCAGGAAGGACAGGCCATGAGTTTGTCCTGGCGCTGCAGTTCATTGAATTGCTGGGGGGGGATCTGCATGCGGCACACCAGGCAGATGCCCTGGCTGACTCCGGCCAGGGCCACGCCCTGGCGGCGGGGCCGGATGAAATCGTATTGTTCCATCAGCTCGCGGTCGATGCCGTCGCAAAGCCCGGCGCGGTCCTTGGTCAGCCTCTGTATCTCCTTGCCCAATTTCTGGGAGCGCGCTTCCAGCTTGGCCCTTTCCTCGTTGGCTCCGCTCTGGAATTCGTTGAACTCGGTTTCCGCCTTGTTCTTCTGGGCCTCCAGGGCCTCCTGCCGCTCCATGAGCTCCATGAGCACGTCGTCGTTGCTCTTGAGCGCGTCCTTGCCCTCGTCTATTTCGGCGTTGGCCGCGCGGTATTCCTTTTGGCTCTTGGAGCCCATCAGCCGGTTCTCCGCCCGGCGCAAGCGGGTGCGGATGTTTTCGTTTTCGGTTTCCATTTCCTTGCGGCGGGCGGCGACCTCATCCAGCTCGGCCTGGGCCTTGCCCAGGATGGCCGCCAGGCGCTCCTCCTCCAGGCCCAGTTCGGCCAGGCGGCCGGGGATGGCGTCGTGCTCGGTCTGCAAATCGAAAAGAACCTTATCCACAGCTTGCAGGCGGACTAAAAGCCGCAGTTGTTCAACCAACTCTATCCTCCTCGCCTGGCCGAGACCGGTCGCCAGGGAGCGGCGCCATGAGTCCAGGCTGCTATATCACAAAAAAGC
Organism: Desulfocarbo indianensis; assembly: GCA_001184205.1. Taxonomy (GTDB): domain Bacteria; phylum Desulfobacterota; class Desulfarculia; order Desulfarculales; family Desulfarculaceae; genus Desulfocarbo; species Desulfocarbo indianensis. Next base: position 433,849 of record LBMP01000005.1, on the reverse strand, counting down.
CCGGCGTCTCGCAGGAATTTGCTCAGACGCCGGGCCCATGGTTCCACTATTACCGCCTCGGTATGATAATGCCCCAGCACCGCCAGGCATATGCCCAAGTCACCCGCCTGTTCCCAGGCGTGATAGCCCGCCTCGCCGGTCACCAGGATTTGGGCCCCGGCCGCCGCCGCCTGGGCCAGGAAATCACCACCCGAGCCGCCCACCACGGCCACCCTTTCCACTTGGGCGGGCAGGGGGCCGGCGGCTTGGGCCGCCTCGCTGCCCAATTCGCGGGCCGCGGCCGCCAGGAACTCCTCGCCGCCTTGGGGGGCGGGCAGGTTTCCCACCCGGCCCAGGCCGAAACCGGCCGGCGGCTGGCGCAGCGGGTATATGTCGCAGGCCGGCTCCTCGTAGGGATGGGCCTCCTTGAGCGCCCGCAGCGCCGCCCCGGCCGCGGCCAGGGGCAGCAGGGTTTCCAGGCGCTCCTCGGCCGCGTTTTCGCGCTGGCCGGCTTGGCCCACGAAGGGCCGGCCCTCGGGCGGGGCCAGGAAGGCGCCCATGCCCGGCGCGTGGAAGGCGCAGTCGCGGTAAGCGCCGATGCGGCCCGCCCCGGCCGCGAACAGGGCGCGGGCCACGGCTTCCAGATGCTCCGGCGGCACGAAGGTCACCAGCTTGGCCAGGCCCTTTTCCGCCACCGGCGCCAGGGTCTCGGTTTCTATGAGGCCCAGCCTCCCGGCCAGGGCGTCGTTGACCCCGCCGGGGGCCGCGTCCAGGTTGGTATGGGCCGCGAACAGGGCCAGGCCTGCGGCCGCGGCTTTCACCAGGCGGGCGGTGGCCGGCTTGTCCAGACGGAGATCGCCCAGAGGCTTGAAAATGGGCGGGTGATGGGTGAGCAGGAGATCGACCCCCGCGGCCAGGGCTTGCTCCAGGAGATCGGGGGAGAGCTCCAGGGCGACCCAGGCCCGGTTGGCCTCCGCTCGCGGGTCCCCGGCCAGGAGCCCCACCCGGTCCCACTCCTCGGCGGTCCAGGACGGGGCCCACTGCTCCATCAGGGCGGCGATATCTCCAATTCTGGCTCTCGGTAGGGTCTGGTCCATGGCCTCAATGAACCGGGCGCCTCCTGTTACAGAGGCGCCCGAAATCTGGCGGTGGACACCGGTCGCATGGGTTTGGCACCCCCCGGCCTGCTGGCGTCCACAATCATTATGCCGTCTCCTAAACAAGTTTGGTGGGCCCACCTGGCTTCGAACCAGGGACGATCCGGTTATGAGCCGGAGGCTCTACCAAGCTGAGCTATGGGCCCGTAAAGTCAAGCCTTGATTATCGCGAGGCCTGGCCGGTCTGTCAAGACCGCAGCCGCAAGTTGACCCAGCGCCGGGGCGCGGCGGGCGGGCGGCGCAGGGTTCGGTTGACAAGAGCCGCCGGCTGGGACCATGATTTGACCCGGAGGTCAAGGAACATGACGGATAGCAGCGGGGGCCGCCATGAGAAACGCCGGGCCCTGGCCGAGCGCCGGCTCCTGGAAGAGGGCCTGAAGCTCATGGGCGTAAAGGGCGTGCACGCCTGCAAGGTGCAGGAGATCACCCAGGCGGCCGGAGTGGGCAAGGGCACCTTTTTCACCCATTTCGATTCCAAGGAAGCCTTTGTGGCGCGGCTGGTGGACCAGGTGCTGGGCGACCTGGCCCGGAGGGTGAGGCCCCTGGGGCTGGCTCCGTCGGACGCCGAATCTCTCCTGGCCGGCATGGGGGCGGTGCATTTGCGCTTTTTCCAATTGCGGCCCGAGGCCGCCGCGCTCATAACCCAGGCCTGCGGCCGGGACGGCGGCGGACCCCAGGCGGCCGAGCGCCTGGGCCGGCACCTGGACTTGCTGGCCCAGATGCTGGCCCCGGCCGCGGAGCGGCTGGGCTGGCCCCAGGAGAGGGTCAGGGAACTGGCCCTGATGCTTTTCGCCACCAGCGTGGGGTTTTTCTGGTTCGGCGGCCCCTTGCAACTGGGAGGGGATACGCCGCTGGCGCTATTGGACCGTCTGGGCCGGGCCATGGCCCGCGGCTTGGCCGGGGGAGAAGACCCGCCCGCCGCCAGCTGAGTTTGGCTACTTTTTCAGGGAGGTGTATGTGATGAAACGCGTTTGCTTGCTTGTGGCGGCTTTGGCGCTCATGGCGGCCCTGCCGGCGGCGGCCTCGGCCGGCAGCCTCGGCCAGGCGGCTCAAACCCTGGCCGCCAATTACAAGGCGGGCCAGCCCTACGCCATGCCCAGCAGCCTGGTGAAGGGCCTGGATGAAAGAGGGGCCTACGAGGTGCAGGGGCTCCTGGTGGCTGAGCTCTTGAAGGAAGGCGATCAGGTGATCGGCATCAAGGCGGGACTCACCAGCCCTCCCGCCCAGAAAAAATTCGGGGCCAAGGGCCCGGCCACCGGCATCATGCTGGCCTCCATGCTGCACAAGGGCAATGTGGTGGAGGCCAAGCCCTACCAGAAATGCATGCTGGAGGTGGAGATCGGCTACGTCTTGGCCAAGGACGTGACCGGCGAGGTGACGCCGGAAAGCGTGAAAGGCTACGTGGCCCAGATCATGCCCGCGGTGGAGGTGCCCGACATCCCCTTCGCCACCATGAAGGGGCTCACGCCGCCGGATCTGGTGGCCAGCAACATGGGGGCCAGGGGCTATATCCTGGGCAAGCCCATGGACCTCGAGGGCGTCGACGTGAACGCGGTTACCGGGAAGCTCATGATGAACGGCAAGGACCTGGGCAAGGCGGTGCCCGGCCGCGCGGCCCTGGGCGACCAGTGGAAAGCCCTGGCCTGGGCCATCAACAACGTCCGCGCCCACGGCGGCCTGGCCAAGAAGGGCATGTTCGTGATCACCGGCTCCCTGGGGCCCCTGTATCCGGGCAAGCCCGGATCATACCAGGCCGTGTACACCGGCGGTTTGAGCGAGATAGCCTTCACCATCAAGTGACGCGCTGATCCGCTCGGCGTGAAAAACGGGCCCGCTCCCGGGATGATCTCCAGGGAGCGGGCTTTTTTCGCGTCTTGGGCGCTGTGCGCCCAGCGGCCTACAAGCGCTTCCAGCAGAAGTCCAGGTGCTCCTTGGGCAGCTTGGCGCTGGCCAGGCTCACCAGAAAAGCCAGCGCGAAAGAGATGGGCATGGCCACGATGTTGGGGTCCACGAACTGGAGCTTCCACAGGGCCGAGCCCTTCTCGGCCAGAAGCGCCAGGCTGTCCACCCCGAACATGGCTTGGCAGAGGCCCAGGGGGGCAGATTCGGCGCTGTGCACGAAGAGCAGGTAAAAGGCGCTGATGATGAAGCCGCCCACCATGGAAACCATGGCCCCGGCCCGGGTGACGCCCCGCCAATAGAGGCCCAGGAAGAAGCAGGGCAGGAAGGCGGCGGCGCAGAGCCCGAAGAAAAAGGCCGTGGCCTTGGCGATGATGGAAGGCGGCAGCACCCAGGCCCAGATGGTGGTGATGATGATGATGATGCCCACCGTGGCCCGGTTCACCTTCAAGGGGTCCGAGACCTGGGCGCCCATTCCCTTTTCATAGAAATCGCGGCCCAGGCTGGTGCCGCCCGCGTGATACTGGCTGGCCAGGGTGCTCATGGCCGCGGCGAACATGGCCAGGAGGAACAGCACCCCGAACCATTCGGGCATGATGTCGGTCACGAAGACCGGGATGATCTTGTCCATGTTGCCGCCGGCGGCCTGGATGGCGACCTTGCCGGCGAAGGCCTGGCTCTGGAAAAAGATCACGTTGGAGAGCGCGCCCACCACGAAGGCGATGCCGGTCATGGCCACGATGAACACGCCGCCGAACAGCACCGCCCGGTTCAGCTCGCGGTCGCTGTTGACGGTCATGTAGCGCACCGCCAGCTGGGGCTGGGCCAGCACGCCCACGCCCACCCCCCAGACCAGGGTGGTGTAGATCACCAGCCACAGCGGCGAGCCCAACTGGGCGCCCTGGGTCCAGCCCAGCATGCCGCCGGCTTTCAGGTTTTCCGGCATGTGGGGCGCCAGATCGGTGAGCGCCTGGTGGGCTTCGGTCACCCCGCCCAGGGAAGAATAGGCGAAGACCAGCATGACCAGCATCATGGCGAACATGAGGCTGCCCTGGAAGGCCTCGGTGTACATCACGCCCTTGAGGCCGCCGGTGATGACGTACACCGCCAGGATCACCGTGAAGCCCAACAGGGCGTGGGCGAAGGGTATTTCCAAATTCACCTCTATCATGCGGCAGATGCCGATGAGCACCGCGGCCGCGTAGATGGGGATGAAGAGGAAGATGATCAGCCCGGCGAAACCCTGGATGAAGCGGGATTGGTAGCGCAGGCCCAATAGTTCCGGGAAGGTGTGGGCGTCCAGGGTGACGCCCATGCGGCGGGTGCGTTTGCCGAAGAAAACGAAAGCGATGAAAACGCCCACGAAGATATTGAGCACCGTGAGCCAGAGCAGGGGGAAGCCGAACATGCCGGCCGCGCCGCCGAAGCCGATGATGGCCGAGGTGGAGATGAAGGTGGCGCCGTAGCTCATGGCCATGACAAAGGGGTGCATCTGGCGGCCGGCGAGCATGTAGTCGCTGGCCTGGCGGGTTTCCCGCCAGCCCTTGAAGGCCAGCCAGAACACGATCACGAGGTACACCAGGGCCAGAATGATCTTAATGGTCATATCAGCTCCAATTTCACGGGTGTGCTGGTGGGCTTTGCCGCGGCTAGCGCCTCACTCGTCCTCTTTGGCCGAATCCTGCAGTTCCATGCTTAAAACGCCGGTGTCGTTCCACTTGATGATGCCGTAGACCACGCATAGGACCGAGGCGGCCAGGCAGAGAACATAGGCCAGGGCCAACTCGGGGCTGGCGATTCCCAACATGGCGTTCCTCCTTCTAAACTGCCGTTCTGTGGATTGTTAGCTGGAATATAGCCGGGATCAGCTAAATTATAGCTACTATAGGAAGCCAGGGATCGCCCTGTCAACCGAGAGTTGCAAATATGACCAAAATACTGTGGGAGCCGGCGGGTTCCCGGACGTATTAGCCATCCATTTCGATGACTTTTACCAGATTGGTGGTGCCGGGCATGCCGGTGGGAATCCCGGCGGTGATGATCAGGCGGTCGCCGGGCCCGGCCAGGCCCTTGCCCGCCACCCAGGCCCTGGTCATGGCGAACATCTCGTCGGTGTCGGCGTAGCGCGGGACGAGCGCCGGTATCACGCCCCAGGAAAGGTTCAACTGGCGGCAGGTGGCTTGGGAATAGGTTATGCCCACCACGGGAAAGCGGCTGCGGTAGCGGGCGATGAGGCGGGCGGTGTTGCCGCTGGTGGTGGAGGCCACGATGGCCGCGGGATGAATATCCTCGGCCAGCCAGCAGGCGGCCCGGCTGATGGCCGCCTCGGTGAGGGGCAGCAGTTTGCTGAAGGGCTCCTTGAGAAAAGGCTGGGCGTCCAGGCTGGGCTCGGTGGCCCGGGAGATGCCGTCCAGCATCTCCACCGCCTGCACCGGGTAGGCGCCCACCGCGCTTTCCTCGGAAAGCATCACCGCGTCGGTGCCGTCGAAGATGGCGTTGGCCACGTCGGCGGCCTCGGCGCGGGTGGGGCGGGGGTTGTCGATCATGGAGCGCAGCATCTGGGTGGCGGTGATCACCACCTTGCCCGCCCGCCTGGCCTGGCGGATTATGCTTTTCTGGATGATGGGCACCTCGGCCAGGGGCATCTCCACCCCCAAGTCGCCGCGGGCCACCATGACCCCGTCCACCACGGCCAGAATCCCCTGGATGCGATCCACCGCCTCGGGCTTTTCGATCTTGGCGATGAGAAGCGGCCGTTGGGAGGCGTGGTTTATCATGTCCAGCACCGGCGAAAGGTCTTTTTCGTGGCGCACGAAGCTCATGGCCACGAAATCCACGCCTTCCTTGAGGCCCATTTCCAGGTCCTGGCGGTCTTTATCGGTGAAGGCCGGAATCCGCAAAACGCTGGTGGGCAGGTTCACTCCCTTGTGGGAGCTTATGGGACCGCCCACCACCACCTTGCATCTGATGCGTTCCCTCCCCTTGTGGGCGACCTTCAACTCCACCAGGCCGTCGGCCAGAAGAATCCGGTCGCCCTCGTTCACGTCCTCCAGCAGATAAGGGTAGTTCACCGGCAGCTCGTCGCCGGCGGCCTGGCCGCCCGAGACCAGGGCGACCTCCTGGCCGGAATCCAGCTCCCTGGGCCCGTCGTCGATGACCCCCAGGCGGATCTTGGGGCCGGCCAAATCCTGCAGGATGCCTATGTCGCGGCCCAGCTCCTTGCCCAGCTTGCGCAATTGGCGGATGGACCGGGCGTGGCCGGCGTGATCGCCGTGGGAAAAATTGAGCCTGGCCACGTCCATGCCGGCCCGGATCATTTGGGCCTGGACCTGGTCGTCCTGGCTGGCGGGTCCCAGGGTGCAGACGATCTTGGTTTTACGGCAATCGGCCAGGGAACTCATTTCCCACCTCCCTTGGGGCGTTGGCGCCAAGCGGTCAAAGGGCCTCTCCCGCAAGCATAGCCCAGGCTTGCGCTTCGGCCAGGCCGGGTTTCATAAAGTCACCGCGAATTCACCCAGCTCCGCGCTGCCCTACAAAAGCAGCGCGAATTTCTGCTCGGTTATACGGCCGCCCCATTGCTCGGCCTGATGTTCCTCGGCCAGTTGAAAGCCAATGCGCTGGTATAAGCGCCGCGCCGCGTCCAGGCCGGCGAAGGTCCAGAGATGCAGCCGGCCGTGGCCGGCCCGGCGGGCGAAATCCACGGCCCGCGCTAAAAGCGCCCAGCCCAGGCCGCGTCCCTGGAAAGCGGGCTCCACCAGGAACCAGCGCAGGCGCGGGCCCTCGGGATGACCGCCGTCCAGCGCCACGCTGCCCGCAAAAAGGCCGTCGGCCAGGGCCGCCTGGAACAAATCCCGCGCCGGGTCGAAGCGGCCGAAGAACTCGGCCAGCTCGCCGGCCACCTGGCGCTCGAAGCTCAGGTCGAAGCCCCAATGCCGGTGATAATAGACCGCGTGGGCCTCGGTGACGCGGCCGATGAGGCCCGGCCGGTAGTCCGTGAAGGAAAATGAGCTGTCCAGCGGAGAAGACATGAGGCGCGGGCTCTCTTTCCCGGCCTTGGCCAAGCCGGCTCGGCGCTATTGCAGACGCAGCTCGATGGTTTGCAGCATGCTTTGGGCCTCGCCAAAGGCGGGGTTTATGATCAGCGCCTTTTCCAGCACCACCTGGGCGTTTTCGAATTCCTCCATCTCGAAATAGGTGCGGCCCAGGTTGTAATAGATGTTTTCATCATCCGGGTTAACCTTGAGCGCCTTCATGTATTGATTGATGGCTTTCTGATAGCGCCCCTGGCGGCGATAGATGATGCCCAGGTTGTTGTACACGTTGATGGTGTCGGGATTCAGCTTCAGAACTTCCTTGAGCACCTGCTCGGCGTGGTCGTCCATCTGCTTTTCCATGTAGATCTCGGCCGCCTTTTGAAAACTTTGCTGGGCCAGGCGCTGACGCTCCAGGGCCAGGTAGCATTCGCCCATCTTCTGATAGGCGCGGGCGAAATCGTTCTTGATCTGGGTGGCGCGGCGGAAATACTGGACAGCCTCCTCGTAGCGGCCCTGGGCGGTCTTGATGTAGCCCATGTTGTAATAGACTTCCGCGTTCTCGTGGGCCGAAAGCACCTGCTGGAAGCAGGAAAGGGCCTCCTCCCAGCGGTTCTGGTTCATGTATTCCAGGCCCTCCTGGAAGTACTTCTCGGCCATCTGGAACTCGGGCTCGGGCGCCGCCCGGAAAACGCCGCTGATCTTGCGCTTGAGGGTATCGACGGTGAGCGGAAGCAGAATGATGTCGCTGACGCCGGCCTCGCCGGCCTCGATGACCTGGCTTTTATTGATGTGGGGCGTGATCAGAAACACCGGCACCGCGAAATAGGCCGCGTCGGTGCGCATGATCTTGAGCAGGGCCATGCCGTTCATCTCGGGCATGTGCCAGCCGGCCATGACGAAATCAGCGCCGTATTTGCGGAGTTTGGTCCAGGCGTCGCTGCCGTTCACCGCTTCGGTGATGTTGGCGTAACCCAACTCACCCAGCATGCGCACCACGGTTTGCCGCAGGGGCTTTTCGCCCTCGGCCACCAGTATCCGCAGCGAAGTCTGCTCGACCCCTTCCTGGGAAAGGCTCAATTCTTGTTGTTCATCCATCTCGAGCACCCGGTTGCAAGCGGGGCGGGCAACTACCCAGGGCAAGGCGATTCCGGTTTAGTTCCCCACAGGTTAACTCAAAGGCCCGGTCCGGGCAACGATTAGCTTGGCCGGCGCCCATCAAGGCAGCGGCCTGAAACCCAGCACGAATGGCCCCTGGCCCAGCCGCCGCAGGGCCAGTTCGACGAGGGGCGCCAGGGAGCCCCCCGCCTCGTTCAGTTCTTCTTCTTCCAGGGGCGAAAAATAAAACGGCTTCAAGTCCAATTCATCCTGGCTGTCCAGGGCCTGGGCTGTCAAGCCATAGGTGGTCACGCCGTGGCGGGAAACTATGCGCCAGATTATTTGGCCCTGGGGATGCAGGCGCCGGTGCTGGCGGGAAAGCTTGATCATGGTGGCCATGTCCATGGCCGAGGGCAGGGCCTCCTCCACCGTTTTCAGCAGGCGTTTGCTTTGGTTGTAGTTCTCCCTTATGAAATGGCTGGGCGTGTGGATGTGATAAATGGCCAGGCGGTCGTGGGCGGCCATGAGCCGTAAGACCTCGCCGTCCAGGCCCACGTAATTGCCCCGCCGGGTCTGCCGCTCGCAGCAGCCCAATTCCAGCCAGCGCTGTTCGGCCGGCAGGAAGGCCCAGATTTCCTCGTAATCGGCCTGGGGCAGCATGGCCCGCATCTGGGCGATGCCCTGGTCTTCGCTCTGGCTGACGCTTTGGCGAAAGGCCATGGAGGAATTCACGCTCAGGCCGGCGGCCTGGCGCTCGGGCCGCCCCTGGGCCCAGGCCGGGCAGGCCAGGGCCAGCGCCAGGGCCAGCGCCCCCAGCCAGGCCAAACCGTTGGTCAAAGCGGCGCGGCCCATCATGGCAGGGGGCCTCCCCCCACCGAGCGCTCCAGCTCGGCCAGGGCCTGCAAATAGGAATAATTGGCCTGCACCAGGGTGCTCTTGGCCTCGGTGGCCAAAACCTCCGCGTCGGAAAACTCGATGGCGTTGCCCACCCCGGTGCGGTAGCGGCCCCGGGCCAGGGCCAGGTTCTCCTCGGCCTGCTTGAGCCCCAGGGCGGCGGTGTCGATGCTCTCGCCGGCTTCGTGCAGGTTGAGATAGTTTTGCGATACCTCCTGGTTCACCGCCAGCTCCTGATCCTTGATCTGCGCCTTCAGCTTGGCGATGCCGGCCCTGGCCTCGTCCACCTTGCCCTTGGTGCTGAGCCCGGTGAAGATATCCCATTGCAGCACCAGGCCGGCCTGCCAGGAGGAATCCAGGGGGAAATCCGTGTCCGCCCAATTGTAGCCGCCTTCCGCGTTGAGGCTGGGCCAGTAGCCCCCCTGGGCCGCGTCCAACTGGGCCTGGGAGGCCATGAACTGGGCCTTGAGCCGGGCCAGCTCGGGCCGCCGGGCAAGAGCCGTCTTGACCAATGGCCGCAATTCCCGGGGCATGGGCGGCCGCAGGGGCATCTCGGTCAGCCGGTAGGGACCCACCACCGGCGGGCCGCCCAGGAGCTTTTCCAAATCCACCTTGGAAGTGCGCAGGGCGTAGCGGGCCTGGATGAGTTGCAGCCTGGTCTTGGAAAGCTCCACCTCGCCCTTGGTCACGTCTATCTTGGGGCGGATGCCGGCCTGGTGAAAGGCCCTGGCCTGGTCCAGGTGCTGTTGCTGAACCTTCAGGGATTCCTGGTTCACCACCACCAGATGGCGCTTTTTAAGCACCTCGTAATAGGCGTTTTTCACGCTCCGCACCAGGTCGGCCAGGGTCACGGCCAGGCCCTTTTGGCTGGCCTCCAGGTTGGAGCGGCTGGCGGCCACCCGCCCGCTGGTCTTGCCGAAATCGTAAAGATATTGACTGAGCGAGAGCTGGGCCTTGTAATAATCGTACTGGCCGGAGCGCGAGCCGCTGTAGGAGCTCTGGTCGCCGTCGGTGGTGGAGCCGCTGCTGGCGCTCCCCAGGGAGGAAGATCGGGAGCTTTCCGACCAGCGGCGGTCGTAGCCGGCCTGGCCGGAAACCTGGGGCAGGTAGCCGGCCTGGGCCTGCATGACCTGGGCCTGGGCCGCCGCCACGTCGCTCTGGGAGGCCGCGATGCCGGGGTTGTTTTTGATGGCCGCGTCCAGGACCTGGCTCAGGGTGACCTCTTGCTGGGCCGCCGCGGGCGCGGCGGCGGCCAGGATACAAACCGCCCCGGCTAGGAAAGCGGGCCAGAGCTTGGGCATCGAGAGACCTCCCCAGAAGAATGGAAACCGGCGCTAAGCTGCCGGAAAGGCGGTTGTCTAGCCGCGCAGGTTTAAATTAAACTGTTGCCGGTATTTTTACAACCAGCCAGTCGCGCGTCCGGGCCATGGTTTCCGCGGGAAGCGAAGACGCACCGGTGCGAGGCCTGGGGGAAGAGCGGGTTAACTGCCCTTCGAGATTGAAAAACCATGGCGGCCGGGGGGGGCCGCGGCCTGGCTGGCCTGGCGGCCCTGGACCAGGCCAACCTGGCCAAGGACCAGACGTTGTCGAAGGAATACACCCAGGAGGCGGCGCGCAACAAGTATCTGGTCAAGCGCGATTTCGCGAGCCAGCAGGATTGCGACCAAACAGTCTCCATGATAATGATGACCACCATCGCCGCCTTTGCCGGCACCCTGCCCATCGCCATCGGCTTCGGGGCGGGCGGCGCGGCCAGGCGGGCCCTGGGCCTGGCGGTGTGCGGCGGCCTGGTGATTGGCCAATTGGCGACTTTGTTGATTACTGCGGTAATATATACATATTTCGACGAGCTGCAGAATTGGCTCGGCCGGCGGGCCGCGGGCCGGGGCTCGGCCGGCGGGTCAGCCTGAGGCCGGCTCCGCGGGCGGGGAACGGTTTTTTTCAAATACGCATGGGGGGTGTACACTGTTAGGCCTTAATCGGCTGACGGGAGAAAGCGCCTCATGTCAACGGCGAGCGGCAAGGCTTGGGCCATATTCGTGGTGGGCAGCGCGGGATTCGTGCTGTCCATGTTCTACCGGGTTTCGCTTTCCATCCTCGCCCCCCAGCTCAGCCGGGATTTGAGCCTGGACCCGGTCCAGTTGAGCGACCTTACCGCCTCGTTTTTCTACGTTTTCGCCGCCTGCCAGATTCCCTTGGGCATGGCGCTGGACAGGATCGGCATCCGCTGGCCCATGGCCGTGCTCTCCTTCATCGGGGCCGGGGCCGCGCTTTGGTTCGCCTTGGCCGCCGGCAACCTGGACGCCATGGCCTCCCGGGCGCTTCTGGGCCTGGGCATGAGCTGCATGCTCATGGGGCCTTTGAGCCTGTTCGCGGTGTGGTTTCCGCCCCGGCTCTTCGCCACCATCGCCGGGCTCATGGTGTCGGTGGGCGCCCTGGGCCAGATGCTGGCCGCCACTCCCCTGGCGCTCTTGGCCCAGGCCGTGGGCTGGCGCGGCTCCTATATGATTTTCGCGGGCATAAACCTGCTGCAGGCCTTGGCGGTGGTGCTGGTGGTGCGGGATTACCCCCCCGGCCAGGCGCCGCCGCCCCGCCAGCCGGAAAACCCTTTCAAGGGTTTGGGCAAGGTGTTGCTCATGCCGGCCTACTGGGGCATCAGCCTGGCCACCTTTTTCCGTTTCGGCAGCCTCATGGCGGTGCAGGCCCTCTGGGCCGGGCCCTTCCTTATCTATGGCCTGGGGATGAGCGCGGTGGAGGCGGGCAACGCCCTGTTCTGCCTGAGCCTGGGCTACATGCTGGGGCTGCCGGTGTTCGGCCGGGCCAGCGATCAGTGGCTGGGTTCCCGCAAGTGGGTCATAGCCCCGTCCCTCTTGTGCTTCACGGCGCTTCTTTTCTGGCTGGCCTGGTGGCGGCCCGGCCTGGGAACCGCCTGGGTTTACGCCGGCTTCACCCTTTTGGGGGTGAGCAACGCGCCGGGCCAGATCATGTACGCCCACATCAAGGAACTGGTGCCCCGCCAATACGGCGCCACGGCCATGACCGGGGTGAATCTCTTCACCATGCTGGGTCCGGCGGCCATGATGCAGATCACCGGCCTCATCATCGGAGGCGACCCCAGCGGCCTGAGCGGGCCGGAGCCCTTCCTGCCGGCCTGGTCTTTCATGATCGCCACCATGCTGGCCGCCAGCCTGGTATACCTTATACTGCCCGACAGCGGCGCCATGGGCATCCGCCGCCGATCCCCTGGGGAGGGAGTCAAGCCGTAAGCCGGCGGCCGAAATAAAGAAACCCCTCGACCTTCCTGGCCGGGGGTTTTTTTGACTGTAGGAGACGGTGGCTATTTGCTTGGGTTGAGCAACTCCTTGACCTGAGCGCCCGGTTTGAAAGCCATGCGCTTTTTGGATTTGATCTTGATGGATTCGCCCGTGGCGGGGTTCACGCCCTTGCGCGCCTTGGTTTTCTTTAGATTGAAGGTCCCCAGGCCGGCCACCCGAAAAGGCCGGTTTTGTTTGACTTCCTGCGCCAAGGTGTTGACAAAGGACTCCAGCGCGGCCTTGGCGGCCAGCTTGGAAATTTCCGCATCCTTGGCAATCTGGTCAATCATTTCGCTCTTGGTCATCGGTTTTTTGGCCATGCCGTTACTCCCGTGCAAAAAAAGGAATAATTACATTTTTGTATTCAAGCACCACGGGCAGGCAAAAGTCAATGATATCCACACGACGGGACGAAAATAAAGCTGTGGTTCCCCCGGATGCTAGCTCAAAAACGTCACCCCGCCTATAGAACCGGCCGGTCATCCCGGAAAAGGGCCGATACCACGCGCTCCGCAGGCAAGCGGCGCAAGGTGGCACATTCGGGATTGGGGGGATGCTCGAGCGCTCTCCCTCGCTCATAGGGCCCATGATAATACACCGGGCCGCCTGAGACAAGGACTGATGTGGCGATAACGTTGCTTGTATGGGCCTTCGGCTTGGGAGAGAATATTCGGATAGAGGAAGGTCGAGGTTTTTCGCCGAGGGAGAAGGATCATGGCTTACGGCCGCGGCGTGAAAGGGTGGTCAAGGCTGCTTGGTTTGGCCTGGGTGGTTTTATTCGCCGGCGCGGCCCAGGCCGCGGAATGGCACGTGGCCTTGGGCGGCCGGAACGCCAATTCCGGCAGCCAGGAGCGGCCTTGGGCCACCCTGCAGCACGCGGTGGATCAGGCCCGGCCCGGCGACGTGATTCTGGTGCATGAGGGCGTTTACGAGGGCTGCCGCATCACCACTTCCGGCCGGGAGGACGCCTGGCTCACCCTGATGGCCGCCCCCGGCGAAAAGGTGGTGATAAACCGGCCCGGCCCCCAAAACAGGCACCGCAGCAACCTGGAGCTGGAGACCTGGGAGGGCGACCGCACGGTGTCCTATTGGGTCATCCAGGGGTTCGAGGTGGCCGACGCGCCCTGGGCGGGCATCGATGCAAGGGGGCAGAACGACGCCTTCAATCACCACATTGCCGTGAAGGGCAACGAGGTGCACCACAGCGGGCGCACCGGCATTTTCTCGGCCTTTTGCGACGATCTTTTGATCGAGGGCAATCAGAGCCATCACAACGGCGAGCACGGCGTCTACGTATCCAACAGCAGCGACCGCCCCCTGATCAAGGAAAACCTCTGCCACGACAACCACGCCTGCGGCCTCCACCTGAACGGCGACGCCAGCATAGGCGGCGACGGCCTGATCGCGGGGGCGCGGATCGAGGGCAACGTGCTGCACGGCAACGGGCGCGGCGGCGGCGCGGCCATCAACCTGGACGGCGTGGTGGAGAGCGAACTCCTCTCCAACACCATTTTCAACAACCTGGCCGGCGGGGTGGCCATCTTTTACGACAACGGGGCCCAGGCCAGCCGGGACCTGCGCCTGGAGAACAACCTGATACGCATGCCCCTGGGCAGCCGCTGGGCGGTGAACATCGCCGACCGCGCCTGCCGCAACATCGTCATGCTGAACAACACCTTGTTCCACGCCGATCCCAGGCGGGGGGCGCTGCGCGCGCCCACGGCCGATCTCCCCGGCCTGCAAAGCGATTACAACCGGGTCAGCGACCGTTTCAGCGTTAACAGCGGCATCAGCCTGATCAGCCTGGCCGCCTGGCAGGCCTACGGCCAGGACCTGAACTCCAGCGTGGTCAGCGAGGCCGATCTGCCATAGGCGCTGGCTAGCGGGGCCGCAGGAGCCAATGCAGCCGGGCCGGCGCGGAAAGGCGGGGCGCTTCCAGACAGCAGGTTGAGCCGGGTTCCAGCGCCAGATCCAGATACTCCCCGCCGCTGAGCAGCAGGGAAGCCACCAGGCGCAAATTGGGCAAGTGCCCCACCAGCAATATATTATCGCCATCCAGGCCGCGCAGGCGGGCCAAGGTCTCGTCGGGCGGGGCCATGGGCTTGAGCCAATGCCCTTCTTGGACGCCGTCCGGTGGATAGGCCAGCGCCTGGGCCACCAGGGCCGCGGTCTGCCTGGCCCTTTTCTTGGGGCTGGCGAACACGGCGTCGGGAAAAACCCCCAGGGATTTCAGCTCCCGAGCCATGCCGCGCACCACCTCCTCCCCCCGCAGGCTCAAGCCCTCCTCGGGGTCGCTGGCCGCCGGGGAATAAGGCCCGTGCCGCATCAAATATATGAACATCGCTCAGACTCCTTTGGCTTGCCCCGGCCCCCTCGGCCCGTCGGCTCCCCACCAATGTTGTGTTAGCAAGATGTTGCCGTCAGTTGGCCCCTGCCCGCCCCGCGCGCGAGCCACAGCCACTGCCAGCGCCGGCCGCCGGGGGCCAGCTCCTGGACGGTCAGGCCCGGCGCCAGTTCCTCGGCCGCTTGCCGGGCCAGGGCGCGGGGCAGGCGCAGCATGGCCAGGGGCGCCAGGCTTAAGGCCAGCTCGAGCAAGTCCCCCAGCGGCGGCTCCAGGCCGGACAAAGCGTTGGCCCATTCCCGGGGCGGCCGGCCCGGCGGCGACCAATCCGGGTCCAACACGGCGGCGGCAAAGGGCTTTGCGCCCGGCCGCCGGCGCAGGGCCGCCCGCCGCAGATCGCAGCAAAGCTGGGCCACGCGGCCCTCCAGCCCCACGGCCGCCAGGTTTTCCCGGTTGGCCCTGAGGCGCGCCTGGTTTTGGTCCACGGCCAGCACCCGGCGGCCCGTTCGGGCCAATTCCCTGGTGATGCCGCCCGCGCCGCAGCAAAGCTCCAGCGCCGGGCCCGGCGGCAAGGCCGCCGCCATGAGCGCGGCCGCAGGGGCCGGGCAGGCCATGGCCAGCGCCTCATCGTCCCCCCGCAAGGCAGGCTCAGGCACGCGGCTTCCAGCGGTCGGCGTCGGCGAAGACCTCCAGTATCCTGCAATCGCTCAGGGTCTTGGCCCCGTGCATGGCCCCGGCGGGCACGAAATAGGAATCGCCGGTCTGGCAATGCCGGGTCTGGCCAGCCACCGTGAACTCCATCTCCCCGGCCAGCACCACGCCCCATTGATCGCCGTGGGCGTGCTCGGGCACCACGCTGCCGGCGGGAATCTCGAAGAAAACGGCCTGGGCCTGGGGCGCGCCCAGGATATAGCCGTTCACCCCGGCCATGGGCAGATCGGCCTGGGGCAGGGCCTTGATGAATTCCGGATAGGGCGGATTGGGGCTCATGGCTTAACCTCCTGTCAGCTTATCAATCCCGCGGCCGGTAGCGCTCCGGTTCGGCGAAAACGTCGATGGCGCGGCAGGCGGCCTTGAGTTCGGCGCTGTGCGCCACGCCCGCGCCGATGAAATAGGCGTCACCCTGGCGGTAGGTCCTGGTTTCGCCGCCGATGGTGAGTTCGATCTCGCCGTCCACTATGATGCCCCACTGGGCGCCGTGGCTGTGGGGCGGCACCTTGGCGCCGGCGGGCAGGTC
The DNA here is from genome assembly GCA_001184205.1 of Desulfocarbo indianensis. Classification (GTDB taxonomy): domain Bacteria; phylum Desulfobacterota; class Desulfarculia; order Desulfarculales; family Desulfarculaceae; genus Desulfocarbo; species Desulfocarbo indianensis. Next base: position 417,899 of record LBMP01000005.1, on the reverse strand, counting down.
GTAGAAAACCACCTGGCAGGGGCCCCCGCTGAGCAGATAGGCCAGGGGGCCCTTCATGGGGATGTCGGCCTGGGGCAGCGCCTTGATGAAATCGGCGTAGGGAGGGTTCCGGCTCATAGGGCCTCTCCTTGGCTGCGCGCCTGGCGGCGCTCTTCCTTGTCGCGAAAAGAAATAACGCACTGGGGGCGGAATTTGCAAAAAAGATCCGGGTCAAAGCAGCGCGGGTCGTTATCCAGGCATTCCTGGCAAAGGCCGCCCCCGTGCTTCTGGCAACGGGCCACGCTTGCCCGTTCCGGATGACGGATGCAGTTGTCGGTCTGGCTCATCGGCTTGAACTCTCTCCGGGATGTGTTATTAGGTCAGCTTCTAGCACGGGGCGGCCGGGCTGGCAAGCGGCCGGCCCGCTTGACTTGGCCACCCGTGAAAGCAATAATCTGGCCTAACGCCCGCCGGCGTCCGGCGGGAAAGGAGAGGTGCACGCCTTGCGCATACTGGTAACCGGCGGCTGCGGATTCATCGGCTCCAATTTCGTGCGGGCCATGCTCCGCGACCACCCCGAGGACGAGATAACCAACCTGGATCTCCTGACCTACGCGGGCAACCTGGAAAACCTGGCCGAGGCGGCGGCCGATCACGCGGACCGCTATAGGTTCGTGAAAGGCGACATCTGCGACCCGGCCACGGTGCTGCCTTTGCTGGATTGGGCCCAGGCGGTGGTCCATTTCGCGGCCGAAAGCCACGTGGACCGCTCCATAGAAGACGCCTCGGCCTTTGTGCGCACCAACGCCCTGGGCACCCAGGTGCTCCTGGACGCGGCCCGGCGCGTCTGGGGCGAGGACCGCAGCCGGCGCTTCTTATATGTTTCCACCGACGAGGTCTACGGGGCCTTAAGCCTGGACGATCCCCGGGCCTTTGCCGAGGATTGGCCCCTGGACCCCCGCAGCCCCTACAGCGCCTCCAAGGCGGCGGCGGATCATCTGGCCCGCTCCTATTGGCACACCTTCGGCCTGCCGGTGCTGGTCACCCGCTGCTGCAACAATTACGGGCCCTATCAGTTCCCGGAAAAGCTGATTCCCCTCATGATTCTGAACGCGGCCGCGGGCAAGGAACTGCCGGTGTACGGCGACGGCCTGTACGTGCGCGATTGGATCCACGTGGCCGACCATTGCCGGGCCACGGACCTGGTCCTGCGTCAGGGCGAGCCGGGCCAGGTCTACAACGTGGGCGCCGGGGCCGAGCGCCCCAACCTGGAGGTGGTGCGGGCCATAATCAGGCTGGTGGCGGCCCGCCTGGGCCGGGAGGAGGACGAACTGGCCAAATTGATCCGCCACGTTAGCGACCGGCCGGGGCACGACCGGCGCTACGCCATTGATTCCGGCAAGTTGCGGAGTCTGGGCTTCACGCCGTCGCGGGATTTCGAGGAAGGCCTGGCCCAGACCGTGGATTGGTATCTGGACCACCCCGGCTGGTGCCAGAACGTCACCTCCGGGGCTTACCAGGATTACTACCGCAGGATGTATGACGGGCGCTGAAGCCATCTTGGTGCTGGGGCACACCGGGCTCCTGGGCAGGGCCGTGGTGGAGGCCTGCGGCCCCGGCTGCATGGTGGTGGATGATGAGCGCCGGGCCTTTGACCTGGGCAGGGAGAGCGCCGGGCCTCCCGCCGGGGCGCGGGTGGAGCCGGGCGAGGCCGGCGACAGCTTAAGCTGGATGGTGGCCAACCTGCCCCGCTATCCCCGGGACGCGGCCCAGGTGCACCGGGGCATCGAACTGATGCGCCTCGGCATCTTGCGCTTGAAGCCGGCCCTGGTTATAAACTGCGCGGGCTACACCGCGGTGGACAAGGCCGAAAGCGAGCCCGAGCTGGCCATGGCGGTGAACGCCAAGGGGGCCGAGGCCGTGGCCAAGGCCTGCCGTCAGGCCGGGGCCGGTTTGGTGCACGTTTCCACGGATTATGTTTTCGACGGGCTGGCCCGGCGGCCCTACCGGGAGGACGACCCGCCCGGCCCGGTCAACGCCTATGGCCGGGCCAAGCTTGCGGGCGAGCGTCTGGTCCTGGCGGCCCATCCCGGAGCCTGCGTGGCGCGCAGCGCCTGGCTTTTCGGGCCGGGGAGGGCGTCCTTCGTGGACAAGGTGCTGGCCCTGGCCCGCCGGGGCGGGCCGCTCAAGGTGGTGACCGATCAGGTGGGCAGCCCCACCTACACCCGCGATCTGGCCCCGGTGCTGGTGGAGCTGGGCAAAAAAGGGGTGCCGGGGGTGATCCACGCGGTGAATCTGGGCCAGGCCTCGCGCTATGAGCTGGCCCGCCGGACCCTGGCCCTCTGCGGCCTGGACCCGGAGTTGGCGCAGCCGGCCTTGAGCCGGGATTTCAACCTGCCCGCGCAACGGCCCGCCTATTCCGTGCTGGACGGCAGGCGCCTGGCCCGGCTGCGGGGCGGGCCCCTGCCCAGCTGGCTGGACGGCTTGCGGCGGCATTTGACTGAAACAACGGGGGATAACCCCGGATGGGAACAAGCGAGATGAAAAGAATTCTGGTCACCGGCGGCGGCGGTTTCATAGGCTCTCACCTGGTGGAGGCCCTCTTGGCCCAGGGTCACGAGGTGATGTGCCTGGATAATTTCTTCACGGGCAGCAAGGCCAACATACGCCATCTTCTGGGCGAGCCCCGCTTCGAGCTGATCCGCCACGACATAGTGGAGCCCATCCTCCTGGAAGTGGATCAGATATTCAATCTGGCCTGTCCGGCCAGCCCGGTGCACTACCAGCTCAACCCGGTGAAAACCGTCAAGACCAACGTGCTGGGCACCCTGAACATGCTGGGCCTGGCCAAGCGGGTCAAGGCGCGCATCCTGCAAGCCTCCACCAGCGAGGTCTACGGCGATCCCCAGGTGCACCCCCAGCCCGAAACCTATTGGGGCCACGTGAACCCCATCGGCCCCCGCTCCTGCTATGACGAGGGCAAGCGCCTGGCCGAGACCCTCATGATGGATTACCACCGCAACAACCGGGTGGACGTGCGCATCGTGCGCATCTTCAACACCTACGGCCCCCGCATGGCCTTTGAAGACGGCCGGGTGGTGTCCAATTTCGTGATCCAGGCTTTAAGGAACCAGGACATCACGGTCTATGGCGACGGTTCGCAGACCAGGTCATTTTGTTATGTCAGCGACATGGTGGCGGGGCTCCTGGCCATGATGGAGCAGGAGCGCCTCACCGGGCCCATCAACCTGGGCAACCCCGGCGAATTTACGATTTTAGAACTGGCCCGCAAGGTCATCGAGCTGACCGGCGCCAAGAGCCGCATCGTTTACAAGAGCCTGCCCGCCGACGACCCCCGCCAGCGCCAGCCGGATATCGGCCTGGCCCAGGACAAGCTGGGCTGGGAGCCCAAGGTGGCCCTGGAGGAGGGCTTGCGGGCCACCATCGCCGATTTCAGCCAGCGCCTGAGCGGGCGGCGGGAATCCTGAACAATGGGGCGGCGTTATCCCGACCGGCCGGTGCTCAGCGTGGCCGGGGTGGTGCTGGCCGGCGACCGCGTGCTCCTGGTGAAGCGGGGCCGCCCGCCGGCCCAGGGCATCTGGTCGGTGCCCGGCGGCGCGGTGGAGGCCGGCGAGAGCCTGAGCCAAGCGCTCCAGCGCGAAATAATGGAGGAAACCGGGGTGGCGGTGCAGGTGGGACCCCTGGTGGAGGTGGTGGAGCGCATGCTGGCCGATTCGGAAGGACGCCTGGAATATCATTATGTTATCCTGGATTACCTGTGCCGGGCCTCCCTGGTGGAGCCCCAGGCGGGCAGCGACGCCGCCGCCGCGCGCTGGGTGGCTTTTGAGGAGCTTGCCCAGGCCGGGCTCACCCCCGATACCGAGGCCGTGGTCCGCCGGGCCTGGGAGATGAATCCAGGCCATTGATCCCATGTGCGATAGGGTACAAGATTATTGACACTGCCCGGCACGGGTGCTATGGTGCGGCAGTTTCGGGCCGGGCCCGCATGGCGCGGCCCGGGCTGTGAGGGTTCCCGAATTCTTTAACCATTCAAGGTTGTAGCCCGCGCGGGGTGGCTGTCAAAAGGCTTCCCATGAGCGGGGGCCCGCAGGCTTTGAAAAGCTTTAGGGCCGTCAGAGATGGCTGCAACACTGGCAGAGGGTCTATGGCAACGCACGGCAAGAAACAGGATAATCGGTCCCCCGCGGACTGGTGGCTCTTCGTGTTGGGGTTTGTGCTTTTCGCTGCCGTGGGCTTCTGGGCTACCCCGGCCATTCTCTACGCCGAGAAGCCCCAGCCCTTCCAGTTCTCTCACAAACTTCACATGGAGCAAGTGGGCGAGGGCTGTCAGTCCTGTCACGCCTTCAGGGAGGACGGCTCCTACACCGGCATTCCCAGCCTGGAAAAATGCAAGGAGTGTCACGGCGAGGAGCCCATGGGCGAAACGCCTGAGGAAAAGGTCTTTTCCAAGGACTATGTGGCCAAGAACAAGCCCATTCCCTGGCAGGTCTATTCCAAGCAACCGCCCTGCGTATTCTTCTCCCACGCGGCTCACGTGGCCAACGCCGGCCTGGAGTGCGCCTCTTGCCATGGCGATCATGGCGATACCGAGAAGCTGCGCACCTATGAATACAACCGGCTCACTGGCTATAGCCGCGACATCTGGGGCTGGAGCCTCATCCCCCTGGATGGCCCGCCCAAGCGCATGAAGATGGATGACTGCGCCAAGTGTCACCGGGATAACGGCGTGCGCGACGCCTGCTTCGTCTGCCACAAATAGGCGGCATTGGGTCGAGGAGATTCTCGATGAATTGGGATAGAAGAGCCTTTGTAAAATTCGCCGTGGGAGCGGTGGTGGGCCTGAATGCCAGCCCGCTGGTCCCCAAATTGATGGACGACGTGGCCATATGGACCCAAAACTGGTCCTGGGTGCCCGACCCGGAGACCGGGGCGGTGGCCTTCGCCAAATCCATCAACCCGGCCACCCAAACCGGAGTCAAGGCGCGCCTGGTCAAGGCCCGGCTCTCCGGCCAAAGGGTTATCCGGGTGGAGGGCGACCCGGAGCATCCCCTGAGCCAGGGCGGCGTGCTGGCCGCCGACGCGGCCGCCCCCCAACAGTCCTACTACCAGGCCATGCGGGTGGACGCGCCCATGGTGCGCAAGGAAGGCGTGCGGGGCCGGGTCGCCGCCGAGGAGGCCGTGCAAAAAGTGGCGGCCAAGCTTAAGGCGCTGGCCCAGGCCGGCAAGGCCAGCCAGGTTGCCATCATCGCCGACGATCCCTTCAGCGTCACCGGCGAGATGCTCATGCGCCTGGCCGCGGCCTACGGCACCCCCAACCTGGTTTTCATGCCTTCGGCCAAGCAGACCCTGGCCCTGGCCGGCGGCCTGATGTTCGGCCAAGGCGATATCGGTTTCGATCTGGCCAACGCCACCTACACCGTCAGCTTCGGCACTCCGCTCCTGGAGGGCTTCGGCGCTCCGGTGGCGGTGCGCAAGGCCTTCGCCGCTTGGCGCAAGGACCCCATGCACCGGGCCACCCTGGTGCAGGTGGAGCCCCGCTCCTCGGTCACCGCCAGCCAGGCCGACCTGTGGCTGGCCTGTAAGCCCGGCACCGAGGGCGTGCTGGCCTATGCCATGGCCAATCTTATGATCCAGGCCGGCAAGGTGGATTCGGCCGCGGCCAACGCCGCCGGCTTCGAGCAGTTCAAGGCCCTCCTGGCCGGCGAATACAGCCTGGAAAAGGCCAGCCAGGCCAGCGGGGTTCCGGCCGACAAGATCAAGGCCGTGGCCGAGGGCTTCATGAAGGCCCCCAAGGCGGTGGCGGTCTGCGGGCCGGGCAACTCCGGCGATCCCGGCCGGCTGTTCGACTTCATGGCGGTCCTGGCGCTGAACGCGGTCAAGGGCAACCTGGGCAAGCCGGGCGGCCTGGTGCTGCGCCAGGGCGTGGCCTGGAAGGCCCTGGGCGGTCCTCTGGACCTGCCGGGCGCGCCCCGCCTGGACGGCGGCGGCAAGCGCATCATGGGCTCCTACAGCGCCTATGACCTGGCCGCGGCCGCCCTCAAGGGCCAGCCCTACCCCCTGGAGGCCCTGATCGTGGTGGGCTGCAACCCGGCCTTCGCCGGCCCCCAGGCCAAGGTGATGCGCCAGTTGATAGACAACACGCCTTTCGTGGCCTGCGTAAGCGAGTTCATGGACGAGACCGCCGAACTGGCCGACGTGGTGCTGCCCAAGGCCTCCTTCCTGGAGTGCTGGGGCGACTGCGCCACGCCCTACGGCGCGGCCCAGTCCTTCTACGGGGTGCATCAGCCCCTGGTGAGCGCCTTACCCCAGACCAAGAGCGCGGGGGATTGGCTGCTGGCCGTGGCCAAGCTGCTGGGCGGCAAGGCGGCCGAGGCCCTGCCCTTCGCCGAGGCCAAGGAGGCCCTGGCCGCGCGGGCCGAGGGCCTGGGCGGCCTGGAGGACCTGGCGGCCAAGGGCTACTGGATGCAGGAGAAGCCGGCCTACGGCTTCAGCTTCAAGACGCCTTCGGGCCGTCTGGAGCTGGCGCCCTCGGCCCTGGGCAAGCCGGCCGCGCCCGCGGCGGGCGTCGCGCCCAGCAAGGAGCGTCCGCTGCTCATGGCGGGCATCCCCTCCCTGCGCACCGGCGCGGGGGGCGCGCCCATGAGCCCCTACCAAGTGAAAATCCTGGACGAAATCACCCTGGCCCACAAGGACCAATTGGTGGTGGAGATCAACCCCCAGACCGCCCACGCCATGCACCTGGGCGAAGGGGATATGGTGGAGATCGCCTCCGCCGCCGGCAAGATCAACGCCCGCCTGCACCTCTACCACGGCGCCGCGCCGGGCATGGTTTTCGTGCCGGTGGGCCTGGGGCACACCGCCTTCGGCATGTATCTGAAGAACAAGGGCGCCAACTTCTTCGAGGCGGTGGAGGTCGCCGCCGATCCGGGCAGCGGACTGCCGCAGTGGGCGCTAACACCCGTCAGCATCGCCAAGGCGGGGGGAGTGAGCCATGTCTAGTAGCGCCAGCGAAATGAGATTCGGCATGGTCATCGACGTGGACAAGTGCACCGGCTGCGGTGCCTGTTCGGTGGCCTGCATGTCGGAAAACAATGTCGGCGTGCTGCCCGATGAAACCGATAAGATCCGCTCCATCACCTGGCTGCGGGTCTACCAGATCGACAACGGACAGCCTTATCCCAACACCCAGATCGCCTTTTTCCCGCGGCCCTGCCAGCACTGCGCCGGCTCCCAGGGGCACCACACCCCCTGCGTCTCGGTGTGCCCGGCCACGGCCACGGACCGCGATCCCAAGACCGGCATCGTCAGCCAGATACCCACCCGCTGCATCGGCTGCCGGTACTGCGTGGCGGCCTGTCCTTATCACGCGCGCTATTTCAACTGGTACGACGTGCCCTGGCCGGAAGGCATGGACAAGCCCCTGAGCCCCTTTGTCGCGCCCCGCATGCGCGGCGTGGTGGAAAAATGCACCTTCTGCTTCCACCGCTATCAAAGGGCGCAGAACAAGGCCTTCACCTCCGGGGAGGCCATGGGCGAGATGGATTACCAGACCGCCTGCACCGAGGCCTGCCCCTCCGGGGCCATAACCTTCGGCGATCTCAACAATCCGGAGCACAAGGTCCACGAACTGAAAAAGAGCCCCTACGCCTTCCGGCTGTTGGAGCGGCTGCACACCGACACCGCGGTCTACTACGTGTCCGCCCGGGAGTGGGTGCGGCGTCAGGCGGATAACTATCTGTCCGGTGAGAAGCTGGCCAAGGTCCAGGCTGGCGGCGGCCACTAGGCCAAAGCGGATTGGACCCAAGGTCTACTATAGATAGCGAGGACACCCATGGATGATTCCAAGTTCTGGCCAAAGGGAACCACCCGGTGCAAGCCGGTGCACTTCGGCCTTTGGATGCTCTTCTGCCTGGCCCTGGCGGGCTGGGCGCTGGTTTCGGCCTTCCTTTGCCTGTACAAGGGCCTCAACCAGACCAACATGAACGACTACTTCGCCTTCGGCGTGTGGATCGTGGTGGATTTGGCCATCATAGCCCTGGGGGCCGGCGCCTTCTTCACCGGCTTCATGAACTATGTGCTCAGGCGCGAGGAATTGAAGAACATCATCAACGCCGCGGTGATCATAGGCTTCATCTGCTACTCCGGCGCGATCATGATGCTGGGCATCGACATCGGCCAGCCCATCCGCGGCTGGTTCGGGTTCTGGCACGCCAACGTGCACTCCATGCTCACCGAAGTCATGTTCTGCATCACCACCTATTTGATCGTGCTGATCGTGGAGTTCGTGCCGCTGATCCTGGAGAACCGGCAGATCAACAAGGTGCCGGACCTGCATTTCTTCGCCCACAACCTGCACACCATCATGATCGTGTTCGCCGCCACCGGAACCTTCCTGAGCTTCTTCCATCAAGGCTCCCTGGGCGGCATGTACGGCGTTTTGTACGCCAGGCCCTTCGCGGCCCGCGGCGGAGTGCTCATCTGGCCGTGGACCTTCTTTCTGTTCATCTTGAGCGCCATAGCCGCGGGGCCGTCGTTCACCACCAGCATCGTGATGATCACCGAGATCGTCACCGGCAAGAAGCTCACCACCCACAAGGTCAAGATGCTGATGGCCAAGGTGAGCGGCTCCCTGCTGCTCTTCTACCTGGTGCTGAAGATTGCCGACACCCTGTACTGGGCCTTTGTGCAGACCCCGGCCATGGGGCTCTCACCCAGCGTCTACTACCAGGCGCCCTACGGCACCTGGCTGCTCATCGCCGAGCTGGGCATCGGCGGCGTCCTGCCCTGCATCCTGCTGCTTTCGCCCCAGGTGCGGGAGAGCTACTGGATTCTCTTGCTGGCCATGCTGCTCAACTGCTTCGGCGTGACCATGAACCGCTTCGTCATGACCATTCAGTCCCTGGCGGTGCCGGTGCTGCCCTTTGAGAAGTTCTACGCCTACCTGCCCACCTGGCAGGAATGGGGCATCAGCGCCGGCGTCATCGCCTACGGGTTCATCATCTTCTCCTTGGCCTACCGCTATCTGCCGGTATTTCCCCAGGAGACCAAGCTGAACCCCACCACGGATTAAGGAGGCTTTCGCATGCTACCCTTCGTTTTCGAGTGGCAGTGGGACATCGGCCACGGGGTGTTCATGGGGCTCTTCTACCTGGCGCTGACCATCGTCAGCCTGGGCGTGGTGGCAGCCCTGGCCATGACTTTCTACGACCTGTACTCGGGCAAGGAAGTGCACGAGGAGGGCCATGGCCACGAAGACCCCTGGGCGGATTACAGCTATGCCCATGACAAGGCCGACCGCGGGGAGTACGCTTAGCCCGACGGCCCTTGCTTATAATCATCCGCGCGCGGGGCCCTGCATGGGGCCCCGCCGTTTTTTGGGGAGAATGAAATGCGGACCGCTCCGCCCACTGATTTACAGGCGGTGATTTTCGACCTTGACGGGGTGATCTTCGATTCCCTGCACTGCAACATCGTGCTCTACAACCACATCCTGGAAAAGGTGGGCCTGCCGCCCACCGCCGAGCAGTCCGCCGAGGTGATCCACCGCGAAAGCCTGGAGCGCTCCCTGCAACATTTCATGGGTGAGGGCGAGCTTTTCGAAAAGGCCATGGCCTACTGGCGGGAACTGGACGCCACGCCTTTTATCAATCAACTGCGCCTGTTTCCCCAGGCGCGGGAAACCATCACCCGCCTGCGCCTCACTGTGCGCACGGCGGTGGCCACCAACCGGCAGCGCACCACCATGGCGGCCCTGGATCACTTCGATCTGAGCCGGCTCTTCGAGCTGGTGGTCACCCCCAATGACGCCGGCGCGCCCAAGCCCGACCCCCGCTTCATGGACCACACCCTGGAGAGCCTGGGGCTCCAGCGGGAGCAGGTGGTTTACGTGGGCGACAGCAGCGTCGACGAGGCGCTGTGCCTGGCTTCCGGGGTGCGGCTGGTGGCGTTCCGGGGGCCGGAGCTGCAAGCCTGGGCCCACGCCGACGAACTGGACCAAATCCCCGGCCTGCTGGGCCTGGCCTGAGCCATACCGGCCAAAGCCGGCTTCCTTATAAAAAAAAGATGATCCCGCCTGAGACGACAGGCTAGCGCTGGTTGCCGTAAAGGTTGGGGAACAGCGGCGGGTTCACATAAAGCCGCCAGGCCGGGCAGCGCCGGTTCTTGGCGCAGGCCCGGCAAACCGCCTCCGCCACCCTGGGCGAGCCGGGGCGGCGGGGGCAGACTATGTAGCGGCGCGGGTTCATGGCGTCTGAAGCCTAGCACAAGGCGCGTGGCCGGGCAAACCCGGTTTGGCCTGGCTAAACCGCTTGTCCCGCGCCGGCTTCTTTATCTCGCGGGCCGCCCCCGGCCGGGGCCGGTTGGTTGCGGTAGAGGGCGTAATAGGCCACCGGCACCACCAGGAGAGTGAAGGCGGTGCTGGCGAAGAGCCCGAAGATGAGCGCCCAGGCCAGGCCGCTGAAGATGGGGTCCAGGGTGATGGGCCAGGCCCCCAGGGCGGTGGTCAGCGCGGTGAGCACAATGGGCCGGAAGCGCACCACCCCTGATTCCAGAATGGCCTGCTTGAGGCCGCTTCCCTGGGCCTGGGCGTCCTGGATGAACTCGATGAGCACCAGGGAATTCCTGATGACGATGCCGCCCAGGGCGATCATGCCTATCATGCTGGTGGCGGTGAAAAACACCAGGTCGTAATAGCCGCCCACCACGCCGCCGCCCACTAGATTGAGCAGCCAGAAGCCCGGCATGATGCCCAAAAGGGTGAGCGGTATGGCCACCATCAAAAGTAGCGGCAGGAAAAAAGACCCGGTCTGCAACACTAATAGAATATAGATGCCCACCAGGGCCGCGCCAAAGGCCAGGCCCAGATCGCGGAAAACGCGCAGGGTTATCTGCCATTCGCCCTCGCCGGCGAAATCCACCCAGGCTCCATGGGGCAGGGGCTCTTTATCCAGCTTGCCTTGCAGGTCCAGGATGGCGGTGGCCGGCGAACGGCCCGCCACCTCGGCGTACACGAAAACCACCCGTTCCAGGTCCTTGTGATAAATGGGCTGCTCGGCGGGCAAATCCTTGAAGGAGCCCAGCTCGGCCAGGGGCAGCACCTGGCCCGCGGCCGTGCTCACCGGCACCTGGCCCAGGCTGGCCAGACTGGAGCGCTTGTTGCGGGGGAGGATCATGCTCACCATGAGGGATTGGCGCTCGTCGGGCAGATGGACCGTGGCCGGCGAATCGCCGCTCACCGCCAGGCGCAGGGATTGGATGATCTGGCTGGTGCTGACGCCGTGCAGGGCGGCCTTTTCCTTGTCCACCACGAAATCCAGGCGTTTGCGCCCGGCCTCGGCCGAGTCGTCGATGTCCACCACGCCGGGCTCGGCCTTCATGTCCGCCCGCAGCCGCCCGGCGGCGGCGATGAGTTCCCCATAGGAGCTCTGGGGCCGGCCGCGCACCTCGGCGGTGATGGTGCTCATCACCGGCGGGCCGGGCGGCGCCTCCACGATTTTCAGGTTCAGGTTATGGGCCTCGGCGATCTCATTCAGCTTGTCGCGCAGGCGCAGCACGATGGCGTGGCTCTGCTCGCGCCGCTGGTCCTTGGCGGCCAGATTGACGCGGATGTCGGCCACGTGCGGCCCCCGCCGCAGGTAGTAATGGCGCACCATGCCGTTGAAATCCATGGGCGAGGCCAGGCCCACGTAAGAGGTGAAATCGGTGACCTCGGGCACGCCGGCCAGGAAATCCTCGAAATCCCGCGTGGCCCGGTCGGCCGCCTCCAGGGTGGTGCCCTCGGGGAAATCCAGCACCAGCTGGAACTCGTTTTTATTGTCAAAGGGCAGCATCTTGAGCGGCACCTGGCGCAGGGCGGGCAAGGCCAGGGAGAGGCACAAAAGCAAAAAGATAGCGCCCAACAGCCCCCAGCGCAGGCCGGCGCTCTCCAGGAAGGGGGCCACCGCCTTTTCGTAGATGCGGCGCACCGGGCCGGCGTGGGCCTGGCGCTTGCCGGCCCGCCGGGAGGCCTGGGCCTCGCCGAATTGCTTGGGGGCCTTGTGCTTCAATAGCTTATAGCTCAGCCAGGGCACCACGGTGAGGGCGAACAGGGTGGAGAAGGTGACGGTGAGCGGCACGTTCACCGCCATGGGCGCCATGTAGGGGCCCATCATGCCGGTGATGAAAAACATGGGGCCGAAGCTCACGATGATGGCCAGGGTGGACATGATGACCGGCGGCAGCACCTCCTGCACCGCCGCCAGGGTGGCACTGCGGGGGTCGCGCTTGCCCAGGATGATGTGGCGCTGGATATTGTCCACGTTGGTGATGGGGTCGTCCACCACCAGGCCCAGGCTTAAGATCAGGGCGAACATGGTCACCCGGTTGATGGTGTAGCCGAAAAGGAAATTGACGAACAGGGCGCAGGCGAAGGAGAGCGGCACCGCGCAGGCCACCACCAGCGCCTCCCGCCAGCCCATGGTGAAGGCCAGCAGCGCCACCACCGTGAGTATGGCGAAGAACAACGATTGCATCAGCTCGTCGCTCTTGTTCTGGGCGGTCTCGCCTTGGTTGCGGGTGATGCGGGCCTCCACCCCGGCCGGCAATACCTGGGCGGTGAGTTCGCCCATGCGCTGGATCACGTTTTCCGCCACCTGCACCGCGTTGGTGCCCCGCTTCTTGGCGATTTCCAGGGTGACCGCGGCCTGGCGCTCCTCGTTGGCCTGGCGGCCCTGGTCCTTGAGATAGCGGCGGCTGAAACCCAGGCGGGTGTAGGAGTCCGCCTCGGCCGGGCCGTCGATGACCGCGGCCACGTCCATGAGATACACCGGCCGGCCCTGATGCACCCCCACCACCAGCTCGCCCACCTGGCGGGGGCTCTCCAAAAAGGAATCGCTGGTCAGCTCGTAGGAGGTGTTGGCCCGGTCGAAACGGCCCGCCTTCAGGGAGGCGTCGGCCCCGGCCAGGGCCTGGCGCACGCCCATGGGCGTCACCCCGAAGCCGGCCATGCGCTTGGGGTCCAGCTCCACCCGCACCACCCTGGGCCTGCCTCCCACGATGGCGGTGCGGCTGATGTCCTCCAATTCGGCCAGGCGGGCCATGATCTCCTCGGCCATGCGCCGGAGCTGGTGGTCGTCGTGGCTGGCCGAATGCAGGGTGAGGTTCACGATGGAGACGTCGTCTATCTCCACCGGCTTTATCACCCAGCCCTTGACCAGGGGCGGGGCCTGGTCCTGGTTCATGAAGATTTTATTGTGCAGCTTCACCAGGGAGGCTTCGCGGTCCTCGCCCACGAAAAAGCGCACCGTCACCACGGCCTGGCCGGGGCGGCTCACCGAATAGACGTGCTCCACCCCGTCTATCTGCCACAGGAGGCGCTCCAGGGGGGTGGACACCAGCTTTTCCACCTCCTGGGCGCTGGCGCCGGGGGCCTGCACGAAAACGTCGGCCAGGGGCACCACGATCTGGGGCTCTTCCTCGCGGGGGGTGAGGGCTATGGCCGACATACCCAGGCCGGCGGCCAGGATGATCAAGAGAACCGCCAGCTGGGTGTTGAGAAAGGGGCTTACGAAGCGGGCCAGCAGGCCCTGGGGCTGATCAGGTTGCCGCGGTTGATTAGCCATTATCGCCAGCCCCCAAGGCCAGGGTCTCGCCGCCGTTCAAGCCGGAGAGCACCTCCACCATGCCCTGCTGCCGGCGGCCGGTGGTCACGTACACCCGTTGCCAGGCCTGGCCCTGGCGGATCATGACCATCTCCAACTGGCCCACCCGCATGATGGCCTTTTCCGGGGCCAGCACCACCTTCTCCTCGCCCACGGGGATCATGAGCCGGCCGAACATGCCGGAATACAGGCCCTCGCTTTCCGGCAACAGCACCTTGACGAGAAAGGTGCGGGTGGCCGGGTCGGCGGTGGGCACCATCTCCTCCACCTTGCCGCTGATGACGCGGCCCAGGGCGGGGACGTCCACCTGCATCTCCTGGCCCATGCGCACCTTTTGGATGAGGCCCTCGCGCACCAGGGCCTCCAGGCGCAGGGCCCCGCCGGTTTGCAGGGTCATAAGCGGCCGGCCCGGCAGGGCCAGATCGCCGGGCTCTATGAAGCGTTTCACCACCTGGCCGTGCTCGGGGGCCTTGACCTTGGTATAGGAAACCGAGATTTCGGCCTCCTCCAACTGCTGGGCGGCGCGCCCCTGGGCGGCCTGGGTCCGCTGCAGGGCCTCCTGGGCACGGTCCACGTCGCGTTTGGGCGCGGCCCCGGTTTTCAAGAGCCGGTTGAGCCTGCCGTGTTCGCGCTGGGCCAGGTCCAGGGCCGCCTGGGCGGCCGAGAGGTCCTGGCGGGCCTGTTCCCGGCGGGCGCGGTATTCCTGGTCGTCCAGCACCACCAGGAGCTGGTTCTGCTCAACCTCGTCGCCCGGCCGCGCCAGCACCTTGATAACCCGGCCCGCCACCTGGGCTTCCACCCTGGTTTCGGTGCGCGGCCGCACCGTGCCCACCGCCTCCTGCATCTGGGGCCAAACCGCCACCACCGCCTGGGCAATGGCGGGCTGTTGCCGGGGCTCGGCCTGGGCCGGCGGCGGAATCCAGCCGGGGGCGATCTTGCCGAAAGTCAGGAAGCCGCCTTGCAGCAAGATCAAAAAGACCAGGGCCAGGACGCCGGCCGCGATGGAAAGGGCTTTTATTTTCCCGGATGGCATGCTCTATCGCTCCGAATCAAGAAGGGCGCCGACCAAGCGCATAATTTCAGCGGCGCTTATTTGGTCTGGGCCGCCCTGATCGCGTTTTGATTTTAATTATAAATCATTCCCATCAGGCGCGAAACCGGGGAGGAGGGAAGGGGGTTGGTTAGAGCCGGCGGCGGGCTCGCCCGGCCAGCCCTGATTGAAAAGGCGGCGCTGGATGACCGCCAATAGGGGCGCCAGGCTCTCCGGCTGGAGGGCGCTGACCGGCACCCCGCCGAAGCGGTTGACCAGCGCTTGCAGGCGCTCGGCCGGGGCCAGGTCTTTCTTGTTGAGCACCAGCAGGCGGGGCGCGTCGGATAAGTCAAGCTGGTCCAGTATGTTATCCACGGCGGCGATCTGCTCGGCCACCCGCGGGCTGCCCGCGTCGGCCACGTGCAGCAAAAGATCGGCCTGGTCCAGCTCTTCCAGGGTGGCGGCGAAGGCCCGGGCCAGGTCCTGGGGCAGGTCGCGGATGAAGCCCACGGTGTCGGTGACGATGACCTCGCGCTCGCGGGGGAAGCGCAGCCGGCGGGTGGTGGGGTCCAGGGTGGCGAAGAGCCGGTTTTCGGCCAGCACCTCGGCCCCGGTGAGCGCGTTCAAAAGGGTGCTCTTGCCGGCGTTGGTGTAGCCCACGATGGAGAGCACCGGCAGCCCGGCCTTGCCCCGGCGCTCGCGGCGGCGCTGGCGCTGGCCGGCCACGGCCGCCAGCTCCTTTTCCAGGCGGTTGAGGCGCTGGCGCACCCGGCGGCGGTCCATCTCCAGCTTGGTCTCGCCCGGCCCGCGTCCGCCGATGCCGCCGGTGAGCCGGCTGAGGGCGTCGTCGCGGGAGCCCAGGCGGGGGCCCAGATAGCGCAGTTGGGCCATCTCCACCTGGAGCTTGCCCTCCCTGGTGCTGGCCCGCTGGGCGAAGATGTCCAGGATGAGCTGGGTGCGGTCCATGAATTTCAGGTCCGCGTCGGTGGAAAGGGCCAGGCGGTGGGCCTGGCTGGGCAGAAGCTCCTGATCGAAGATCAGCCAGCGCGCCCCGGCGCGCAGGGCCGTCAGCAGGACCTCGCGCAGTTTGCCCGCGCCCAGGATGGTGCGCGGGTCCAGCCTGGCCCGGCGCTGCACCACCCGCCCCGCCACGGCCAGGCCGGCCGATTGGGCCAACTGGGCCAGCTCGTCCAGGCGGTCTTGCGCCTCGGCCTGGGGGCCGGTGGTGACGCTGACCAGGATGGCGGCCTCCCCGCCGGCCAGGGCCAGGCCGGCCTGGCCCCGGGCCAGTTCCTCCTCCAGGGAGCGCACCAGGCGGGCCAGGTCCTCCGGCGGGTGGCCGGGGGGGTGGGGCTCCAAGAGGCGCAGGCCGCCGCCCGCGTCGGAGGCGGGGTCCATGTGGGCCGCGTGCAAAAAGCCGGGCAGGCCGTCCTCCGCCGCGTGCAGGCTGGCCACCAGGTCCCAGCGCTGGCGGGCCAGCTGGTCGCGGTCCCATTGGGAGCAGCCGGGGCTGAAGCTGGTGTGCAAAAGGCTGAAGCCCGCCAGGCGGGCGCGGCCCCGGCGCAGGCGGCTGATATCCGGCGCGGGCAGGGATTCATGGGAGCCGGCCACCACCTGGGCCACCTCGCCCTTGCGGCTGAGGACCAGGCCCACCTGGCGGCCCAGCTCGGCGCTGAGGCGGACCAGCTCGGTGGCCTGCTCGGGCAGGATGAGCCTGTCCGGCGGCAGGCGGCGGCGGTATAGGTTGTTCAGGCGGCGCAGCTGATCGGGTTTGAGCCCCTGGGTGTCTCCATAAACCTTGGCTATGGCGGATCCTCCGGGCTAGTTATCGCTGTCGAAGGCCAGATTCTCGAAGCGGGTGAGATCGTCCAAAAAGGCCAGCTTCACGGTTCCGGTGGGGCCGTTGCGCTGCTTGCCGATGATGATTTCGGCGATGTTTTCGTCCGCCTCCTTGTTGTAGACCCTTTCCCGGTAGATGAAGGCGATGACGTCGGCGTCCTGCTCGATGGCCCCGGATTCGCGCAGGTCCGAGAGCTGGGGCCGCTTGTTGGGCCGGTCCTCCACCTTGCGGTTGAGCTGGCTGAGGGCCACCACGGGCAAATCCAGTTCCTTGGCCAGGGCCTTCAAGGAGCGGGAGATGTCGGAAATCTCCTGCTCGCGGGAATCGAAGCTGTCGCGCCGGCCGCGCATCAATTGCAGATAGTCCACCAAGACCAGCCCCAGGCCCTTGTCGGCCTTGATGCGCCGGGCCTTGGCCCGCATCTCCAGGACGCTGATGGCCGGGGTGTCGTCGATGTAGATGGGCGCGGAATAGAGCTTGTCCGCCGCGTTGGTCAGGGCCGGCCAGTCCTGGTTCTGGCTGAGGAACCCGCTGCGGATCTTGGAGCCGGAGACCCTGGCCTCGCTGGAGAGAAGGCGCAGGCCCAGTTGCTCCTTGCTCATCTCCAGGGAAAACACGGCCACCGGGATTTTGCCCTCCATGGCGGCGTGGGCCGCGATGTTGAGGGCGAAGGCGGTCTTGCCCATGGAAGGCCGGCCGGCGATGATCACCAGGTCGCCGGGCTGCAAGCCGGTGGTGAGGGTATCCAGCCTCTGGAAGCCGGTGGGCACGCCGGAGACCAGGCCCTTTTGCTTGAAGCGTTTTTCGATGACGCCCAGGGCGGCCTGCACCACCTCGCCCAGGGAGGCGAAGCCCTTGGCGTGGCGGTCCTGGGTGGCCGCGAAGATGGCGCGTTCGGCCTCTTCCAGGGCGATTTCGGGGTCGGCCTGCTGGGAATAGGCGTGATCCACCGCCGAATGGGCGGCGTCGATGAAGCCGCGCAGGAGGGCCTTGTCCCGCACCAGGGTGGCGTAATGATCCACGTGGGCCGGCGAGATGGCGATATCGGCCAGATCGGCCAGGAGGCCGGGTCCACCCACGGTCTGGAGCTGGCCGGTGTCGCTCAGGCGGGAGGTCACGGTGATCTCGTCCACCGGGCGGCCCTGGTTGTAGAGGGCCAGCATGGCTTCGAATATCTTGCCGTGGCGGCGGTCGTAGAAATCGTCCGGCCGCAGGGCGGCGGCGATTCCAGCCAACACGTCTTCCCCGTGCACCAGGATTCCACCCAGCACGCCTTGTTCGGCGGGCAGATCCTGGGGCGGCAGACGGCGCGGGCGGCCGGAATCGGCTTCGGCCACGTTTTACTCCTTGGCGGCCTCCTCGGCCGGTTCAGCGGCCTGGGCGGCTTCTTCGGCCGGGGCGGCTTCAGCTTGGGCCGCGGCCTGCTTGGCGGCCTGGGCGGCCTGGGCGGCCTGGGCAGCCAATTCTTCCTCGGAAACCTCGGCCTCCACGATTACCTGAATGTCCACCACCACCTGGGGATGCAATTTGACGGGGATGGTGTGGGCGCCCAGCTTCTTGAGCGGTCCCTCATCCAAGATAATGCGGCGGCGGTCAATATCAAAGCCCTGTTCGGCCAAGGCGGCGGCGATGTCCATGTTGGTCACCGAGCCGTAGAGCTTGCCGCTTTCGCCGGCGCGGGCCAGGATGGTGACGCCGACGCCCTTCAGCTTGCCCGCCTCGTCGGCCACCTTGCCGGCCTCGCGGGCCGCCTTGATGGAGATGCGCTGGCGCTCGGCCTCAACGGTCTTGATGTTCTTGTTGGTGGCCTCGATGGCCAGGCCGCGGGGCACCAGATAGTTGCGGCCATAGCCGTTTTTTACGGTCACCACCTCGCCGGGATCGCCCAGCCCCAGCACTTCCTGGGTAAGAATGACCTTCATGGGATGTATCCTCCGTAAGCTCAGGCCGCGGGCTCCCGCCCCAATCGCCTGAAGTTGAACCATAAGTCAAACAGCCCCACCAGCGCCACCAATAGGGCCAGGAATATCTCGACGGCCACCAGCAGGTAGATGCCCACCCTTAGGATGCGGGGCGCGTTCTTCTTGCCCAGCCAAAAGGCCAGCACGGCCAAACCCTGGAAAAAATAAACCAGGGATAACACCAACACCAGATTGGCCCCGGCCCAAAACCAGAAGCCGTCAAACAAAATCAGCAAGCCGCCGGCGGCGATGAGCAGCCACACCAGCCGCTCGGGGGCCCGCCAGGTAAGAAGAGACTCTCCCTGGCCGCCGCTGGCCGGCGTCGCTTCCGCCGCGAGCGCTCCAGGGCCGACCGCCCCGCTTTCCGCCGCGTCTTCCCCGGTGCCCGCCCCATGAGCGCCCGCCCCGCTTTCCTCTGGGGCTTCTACCCCGTTGGCCCCTTGGGCGTCCACCCCGCTGGCCCCTTGCGCGTCCACCCCGTCTTCCGCCGCCATCCCCACGGCACTCGGCGCTTGGGCGTCCGGCCGCCGGTCGAAGCGCCGGGCCACCAACTGATTGGCCCAGGCCATGAGCAGGGCTCCGCAGGCCAGGAGGCCCACCGCCAGGCGGGCGATCAACTGGCCCGCCATCTCCAGGACGGCGCTCAGATCGGCCAGGCGCTCGGGCGGCAGCCCGCTTTCCTGATAGACCCTGAGCACGGTCTGAATCTCGGCCGTCCAAAAGGCCCGCCAAACCTCGCCGCCGCCATCCAAGAGCCCGCTGGCCCAAGCCACCGCCAGCAGGGAACCCCAGGCGGCTGCCGCCGCCCAGGCTATGCCGTTCTGGTCGCTCTGGCCCCGGGCGTGGGCTTCACCCAATCCCAGGGCGGCGGCGGCGTGGAACAGGTAGAACAAGGCTCCGATGCCGCCCACCGTGGCGCCCAAAACCACCACCGATCCGCCCCCGGCCATAAGGAGGGCCACTCTGCCGGCCCGCCCGCCCTGGCGGCGATAGAGCGCCACCAGGGGCGCCGGAGTCCAAAGGCTGACCAAGGTTCCCAAAACCGGCACCAGCCAGGGAGCCGCGAACAGGCCCAGGGATGCGGCGGCCGCCGCCGCCGGGGCCAGCTTGGGGTCGTTCCACGGCCGGCTCATGAGGCTCCGGCCCTCCGCTTTCGCCGCTTAGGACGAGGCGGAGGCGGCGAAGGGCAGCAGGGCAATGGCCCGCGCCCTTTTGATGGCCTCGGTCAGCTCGCGCTGATGTTTGGCGCAGCACCCGCTGGTGCGGCGGGGAATGATCTTGCCCCGCTCGGTGGTGAAATAGCGCAGGGTGCGCGGGTCCTTGTAGTCGATGACCAAAGAGGAGTCGGCGCAGAAGCGGCAGACCTTACGCCGTCCCCAGCTCCTTCTTCTGATTACCGTAGCCATGCCGACCTCCTAATCCCGATCATCCGGCATATCGCCGTCGTCGTCGTCATCGTCGTCATCATCGTCGCCGTGGAACTCGTCGTCATCCGACGGCGGCCGGTTCTCCGCCTCTTCGGCCTGGGCGCGCTTGGCGGCCTTGGCGGCCTGGGCGGCCTGAGCGGCCTCCACGTCGTAATCCTCGCCCTGCTTGACGGTCAGGAAGCGGATCACGTTTTCGTCGATCTTGAAGTTGCGCTCCATCTCGGCGACGGCCTCCGGCGAGGCTCCGAAATCGAAAAGTACGTAATATCCCTTGTTGAATTTATGGACCTGGTAGGCCAGCCTGCGCCGGCCCCATTTGTCCACCACACCGATGTAGGCCCCACGCTCCGTGAGGATGCCGGTGTATTTTTCCACCAGGGCGTCGGTTTCTTCGTCGGTGATTTCGGGATTGATGATGAAAAGGGTCTCGTAGTGTCTCATGAGGCCTCCTTTTGGTCTCAAGCGTCCCCGGCCGGGCCTATCTCGGCGGGAGAAAGGAGTGCTTAGGTTGTCGAAAATGCATAGATACCACCCGCCGGCCGGCTTGTCAATAGAGGGAGGGCCGGGGAGGAGCCCGCATTCTCACGGGGCGGGAGGCATCTAACCGCTTAAATATCGCGGTATAGCGCGCCCAGGAGTTCGCGGTCGGCCGGGCAAAGGTCCAGGCCCAAGGCTTCCGGCCAGGCCATCCAGCGCACTTCCTTGTGTTCCCTGGCCTGGGGCTCCCCGGCGGCCAGCCGGCAATGGAAGCAATGCAGGCGGATGGGGTCGGGGCGGCGGGCGTCCTGGGCCTCCCCGGCCTTGTGCAGCACCTCCACCCGGCAGCCCAGCTCCTCCTCGATCTCCCGGCGCAGGCATTGGGCCAGGCTTTCGCCAGGCTCCTGCTTGCCGCCGGGCAGCTCCCAGCGGCCCGAATCCGCCCGCCTGGCCAAGAGGATGAGGCCCCGGCGCTGGATCAGGGCGCAGGTCACCTGGATCATGGCTTTTTACCGTCGCCGCCGGTTTTGAGGCTGGAGGTTTTGAGCTGCAAATAGCGGTCCTCGGCTCCCGGATAGTCGGGCCGTTGGTCCAGGATGGCGCCCAACTGCTCAAGAGCCTTGGAGTTTTGGCCTTCGGCCTCCAGCAGCTCGGCCAGGGACCAGCGCAGGTCCAGGGCCTGGGGGTGGGCCGCGACGCCCTGCTCCAGGGCCTTTATGGCGGCTTGGTTGTCTTTTTGATCCAGGGCCAGGGCCGCCCTGGTTTCGTAGATCTTGACCTCTTGCGGGCCGGCCTTTATGAGGGCGTCCAGGAGCTCGGCCAACTGGGCGGGGCGGTTCTGGGCGAAAGCGGGATAGATGCGCAGCACCACCCTGGCGTCGGGCTTTTCGGCGATGAGTTCCCCGGCCAGCTTGGCGGCGGCTTCCCAGCGGCCCATCTGGGTGAGCGCGTCCAGCATGGTCTCGCGTATCTCGCGGTCGCCCGGCTTGGCCGCCAGCGCCTTTTCCAGATAGCCCAGGGCTTCGGGCAAATTCTCCCGCTCCAGGGAGATCACCGCCAGATTGTATAGTATGTCCGGCTGGTTGGGCTTCAAATCCGCCAGGCGTTGGTAGCTCTGGGCCAGGCCGCTCTGGTCGCCCAGCTCTTCCTGCAAGCGGGCCAGACGCAGCCAGAGAGCCGCGTCCGCCGGGGTCAGCCGGGCTGCCTGGCGCAAATGCTCGGCCGCCTCGCGCTTGTCGCCGGCCGCCAAAAGCGCTTCGGCCAGCTCCAGCCTGGGGCCTTGGCGGTTGGGCTGCAATTCCACCACCCGCTTCAGGGAAGCGATGGCTCCGGGCAGGTCGCCGGAGGCGCGCCGGCTCTCGGCCAGGCGCTGCCAAAGCCGGGGGTCGGCGGGTTTGAGCCGGCTGGCGTGCTCCAGGGCCTGGGCGGCTTCCTGCTTCTTGCCGGCCCGCTCCAATACATTGGCCAGCTTCAGAAAGGTCTCGCCCCGTTGGGGGCCGGTCTGGCCCTCCAATAGCCGGCCCAGCACCTGGGCCGCCTCTTCCCAGCGCTCCAAATCCTCATAGAGCCCGGCCAGGCGGGCCAGCAGGGCCCGGTCCTGGGGGGATTCGGCGGCCAGCTTGCTCAGGGCGGCGGCGGCCTTGTCCTTCTGGCCGGCGCGCTCGTAAAGCTCGGCCAGTTGCCGCAGGAGGCGCTCGTCGTCGCGCTCCAGGGATTGCTCTTCCAGCAGCTCCAGCGCTTCCTTGTAGCGTTTGGCCTCCACCAGGAGGTCCACCAGGCGGGCGAGCAGCAGGCGGTCGTCGGGGGTGAGCTGTAAGGCCTTTTGGGTGAAGGCGATCTTTTGCTCCAGGCTGTCGGCCTCCTGGGCGCGGCGCAGCCAGTCTATGGGCAGGAGGCTGGCCTCCAGGCGCACCTCGCCCAACACCTGGCCGTTCTTGAGCACCTGGACCAGCACCGTGGGCTCCTCGTAGACCTTGGCTCCCAGGATCTCTCCCAGGGTGTGAAAGGCGTTGAGATCGACCTGGGGCATGTCCTTTAGGCGGATGCGCAGGCCGAAATCAAGCCAGGCGTCGGTCTTGGCCTCCAGCACCCGGAAGGGAACGTCGGGGTGCATGGCCAAGACTCCACCGTTGCGCACCTCCACCGGCTTGCCGGCCAGGGAAAAACGCACCTGGAGCAGATTGGGCCCGGCCGCGTCCGCGGAAAGCGGCTCCTGGGCCAAGGCCCAACCCTGACTCAATAGAAGGACGATAAGGGCCAAGGCAAGTCGGCGGATCATAATTCCCCGTTCGGTCGGGATAATAATGAAGACTCGCAGGATAAGATACCCAAGGCCGGAGGCGAAGTCAAAGCATGACCGCCTGTGAGAGGCAGGGCTCGCGGCCGGCGGCGTCCACGGCATGGGCTTTCAGCTCCACCACCTGGCCCGGCCGGGGGCCGGGGTCCAGTCGCACCAGGCAATAATTGGCGGTGCGGCCCAGGCCGGAACCCTCCACCACGGCGCTCAAGGGGCGGCCCACCTGGGAGCGCAGGAATTCCAGGCGCTTGGCCTGGCCCAGCTCCCGCAGGATTTGCGAACGGCGGCGCACCTCTAGGGCGGGGGGGCGGCCGGGCAGCCCGGCGGCCGGCGTGCCGGGGCGGGGCGAATAGGGAAACACGTGCAAATAGGCCAGGGGCAAGGCGGAAACCAGGTCAAGGGTCTCTTGAAAAGCCTCTTGGTCCTCGCCGGGCAGGCCCAGCAGCACGTCGGCCCCCAGGCAGAGGCCGGGCAGCAGGGCGGCGGCATGGCTGACCTTGGCGGCGTATTGCCGGGCCGTGTAGGGCCTGCCCATGGCTTGCAGCACCTTGTCGCTGCCGGATTGCAGGGGTACGTGCAGATGGGGGCACAGCCGGGGCTCCCGAACGAGAATCTCCAGTAAATCGTCAGTAATTTCGGCTGATTCCAATGAAGAGAGCCGCAAACGCGGACCGGGGTGGGCCGCCAATAACGCCCTGATGAGATGGCCCAGCTCCTGGCGGGGCTGCAAATCCCAGCCCCAGCGCCCCAGGTGGATGCCGGTGAGCACCACCTCGGCGGCGCCGGCTTGGGCCAGGCTGGCAAAGGACGCGGCCGCGCTCTCCGCCGCCAGGCTGCGGGGCCGGCCCCTGGTATGGGGCACGATGCAATAGGCGCAAAAGGCGTCGCAGCCGTCCTGCACCTTTAAAAGCCCCCTGGTGCGGCGCGGGCCGGGAGTTTCCCAGCCCTGGCAAAAGGGCCCCTGGTCGGGCGGCGGCGGCGCGCCGGACGGAAGGCTTTCCCCCTGGGCGATGATATCGGCCAGGCGGGCCAGGCGGGAGCGCCCCAAAACCTGGAAGCCCTCCCCGGCGTAGACCTGGGGCTCGGCCTGGGCGTCGCAGCCGGTGATGATCACCTGGGCCCCTGGATGGGCCCTGGCCAGGCGGCGGGCGGCCTGCCGGGATTGCCTGGCGGCCGCCACGGTCACGGTGCAGGTGAAAAGCACCACCGTGGCGGCGGCTTGGCCCCGCCGGGCCGGGCGCAGGCCCCGGTCCGCCAGATCCCGGCGCAGGGAGGCGGCCTCGGCCTGGTTCACCTTGCAGCCCAGGCTGGCCACCTGGTAGAGGCCCTGGGCCCGGCGGTCAGAAGCGCGCACGGACCCTTTTGAAGGCCTGGGCCGAGCGGGTGATGGTTGCGTCGGAACAGCAGAAGGCTATGCGGAAATAGCCCGGCCCCATGAAGCCGCTGCCCGGCACCAGGAGGATGTTTTCCTTCTGGGCTTCCTTGACGAAAGCCACGTCGTCGGCAATGGGGCTTTTGGGGAACACGTAGAAGCCGCCCAGGGGCTTCACGTACTCGAAACCGGCCTGATCCAGCACCTCCAGGATCAGTTCGCGCTTGCGGGCGTATTGGGATACGTCGGCCTTGTCTTCCAGGAGTTCGGCCACCGCCCTTTGCATGAGGGCGGGCGCGTTCACGAAGCCCAGGATGCGGTTGGCCAGGGTGATGCCCGCCATGAGGATGCCCTTGTCGGCGATCTTGGGATGCACCGCCACGTAGCCGATGCGCTCGCCCGGCAGGCTCAGGTTCTTGGAGAAGCTGGTCACCACGATGCTCTGCTGGTAAATGTCGAACAGGCTGGGCACGGTGACGCCGTCGAACACGATGTCCCGGTAGGGCTCGTCGCTGATGAGATACACCGGCCGGCCCCGCTTGTCGCCGATGGCGGTCAGGGCGTCGGCCAGTTCTTTCAGCTCCTTGTCGTGATAGATGGCGCCGGTGGGGTTGTTGGGGGTGTTGATCAGCACCGCGCAGGTCTTGTCGCTCACCGCGCCGGCCACGGCGTCCACGTCCAGCGAGAAATCCGGCCGGGTGGGCACCCTGGTGACCGCGCCGCCGTGGTTGTCCAGGTAGAAATCGTATTCCACGAAATAGGGCGTGGGCACCACCACGTCGGCTCCGGGGTCCACGATGGCCTTGAGCACCACGTTGAGGCCGCCGCCGGCGCCCACGGTCATGACCACGTCCTCGGGCGTGAAATCGGGGACCGAGTGCCTGGAGAGGAACTCCGCCACCTTGGCCCTAACCCCCGGATAGCCGGCGTTGGGCATATAGGCGTGGGAGCCGGGGGTGCGGTCCGCGGCCAGCTTGCCCAATACCTTGTAGAAAGACTCCGGCGGCTCTATGTTGGGATTGCCCAGGGAAAAATCATAGACGTTCTCCGCGCCTTTTTCCGCCTTGAGCTTGGCGCCCGCCTCGAACATGGCTCGAATCCAGCTGGAGCGCTCAATGAATTGGGCTATCTTCTGGGCCACGGGCATGGCTTCCTCCTTCGCGAATATGCTCTAAAAGAGAGCCGCGGACGACTTTTTCGGTCATCCGCGGCTGGTGGCTGTTTCGGGGTACAGCTTGGAGCTAGGCCCGGCGGACGCACCGATGGCGCGAAAGCCAATAATAATAGCTAAATCGTTGGGCCATCCAGCGCATGCTCCCTGCTCCTTGCCAGATATTTCTTAGCATCTGCTCGATATGCGGTCAAGCCTGATTACGGCTTTCCTCCTCGGTCCCCTCTAAGGCCGGCGGGAGCGTCCTAATCGTGCAGGAGCGGCGGCCCCAGCTCCTTGAAGGAGAAATTGTAGAACACGTTGTGCCCGTTGTAGTCCAAGACCCTGAGGTCGTCGGATTGCTGGACATCGCTCATGATGGCCTCGAACTGGTGTCCGTAGCGCTTGCGCACCAGCTCGGGGTCCAATTCAAAGGCCAT
Organism: Desulfocarbo indianensis; assembly: GCA_001184205.1. Lineage (GTDB taxonomy): Bacteria > Desulfobacterota > Desulfarculia > Desulfarculales > Desulfarculaceae > Desulfocarbo > Desulfocarbo indianensis. The sequence goes on along the minus strand of LBMP01000005.1, from coordinate 392,269 downwards.
GAATTTCATGATGCCCTTGCGGGCCAGCTTCTCCACGAACTTGGGATCGTCAAAAGCGCCGTAGGTGGTCAGGATAAGAATGGGACCGGTTCCGGTAAAGATGATGCCCGCTTTCATATTCCGCCTCCCAGAGTGTGCCGCGATAGAGTTGCAAGTCTCCTACAGGATGCGCGGTGGCCGCCGGGCGTGTCAATACCCGCCCGCGGCCCAGGACTACTTGGTGAGGTCGCGCAGCTTGTCCAGGTCCAGCTTTTTGGCCAGCTCCTGGGCGATTTGGGAGGCGTTTTCCACCCGGCGCGCCTCGGTCTTGATCAATATCTTGTTGTCCACCAGCATCTGCACTTCGGCGCGGTTGTTGGGCTCTTCCTTGAGGATGGCCTTCTGGCCGTTCACGCGCAGCAGCTTGCCGTTGGAGCCGCCCTGCAAAAACATGGGATTGGAAAGCAGCATGGCCAGCGATTGAATCAGGGGAGAATCGGTCATGACCTCCACCGAGGCGAGACCCTTGCCGCCGTCCTGCTTGTATTTGCGGCTGGCGCTGATGCCGCCGCCCATGAGGCCGGCGCCGGCGCTTTCGGCCTTGGCCTTTTCCGCGGTCCAGCCGGAGGGCGCCTCGGGAAAGGCGGCGGTCAGGGCATCGGCCTTTTTCTGGCGCATCTGGGCCAGGGCGAAGTTAAGCTCTTCCATGGATTGGGAAAGCTTGCCTTCCTCATATAGCTTGAGCCCGCGCTGGATCATGTCCGCCACCTCGTCGGCGGCGGCAACCCCCGGCAGCAAGAACAGCGTAGCGCAGATGAGCAATGCGAGATTCTTTTTCAACATGTGATCGGCTCTCCTTATTGTGCGTGTTGGATTAAACATGGCTAAAAGGCCAGCGGCGCTTTCAGGCCTGACCTAAAAACCTCACAAGGGCGCTCAGCATCTCCTGGTCCAGCTGCTCGCGCATTTCATTGCGCATCATCTGCAGGGCCGCGAAGGCGCTGAGCACTTCCGACTTGAAGCAACCCGAGGTGGCCCGCTCGTAAATGTCCACGATGCGGGCCAGACGGGCGGCGGCTGACAATTGCGTTGAGGACAGCCCGCGGGGCGAACCGCTGCCGTCCAGGTTCTCGTGGTGGCAGCGCACCATCTCCAGGGCCTCGTCGTCCACCTCGGGCAATTGCGCCACGGCCTGGGCCGAGGCCTCGGCATGGGGGGACAGGGCTTCCTCGTCATGCAGGCTCAAGGGCAGGGGGACGCTTTCCTGGCCCGCGTCCTCGGCCAAGCCCAGATCGTGAAAAAACAGGGCCACGCCCAGGCTGCTCACCTGGTCGCGCTGCCAGCCCAAGGCCGTGGCCAGCCCCACGCCCAAAAGGCAAACGTTGAGGGAATGGGTGTACAGCTCTCGGCTCAGGGTCATGACCTTGAGCATCCCCTGGCGGCTCCCTCGTTTTCCCAGATTTGCTGCAGCATGCCCCGCACCGTGGCGGCGGCCATGGCCAGGCGGCGGCCGTTCTTGGGGTCCAGCATGGCCGATTTGATGGCGCACAGGGCGTTCTCATAAACCAGCAGGTGGGCTTGGGCCTGGTCCGCGACAAACAGCAGCTTGGTTTGCTGATGCAGGTAGGCCTGCAGGGAGGGCAGGTCCTCCAAGGCGATGTAGGCTTGGCACACGCCTTCGTCCAGCAGGCGGTCCAGCCAGGCGGACCGGATGGTATCGCTTGCCTGCAAGGTCTCCACCAGGCGCAAGCGGCCCAGGTTTTGATTATAGGCCTCCAAACGGATGGAGCAGGGCGCCTGGCTGTCCGGCACCAGGACCGCCAGGGAAAAATACATGAATCCCTGATAAAAATTGGGCGGGGCCTTTATCTCGGTGAGCTGCATCTCTTCCTGGTTCACACGTTCTCCTCGTTTGGCGGCGGCCGAAAGTGAATAAGGGGGCGGTCAGCGGCAAGCCGGCATAAAAAGGGGCAACCGCGCGTTATTCAACGAGGCGTTAAGCGTTTCCCAGGTTGAAGCATAAATAAACTGGGGGCAGGTTTATGCTTTGCCGGCCCAGGCCAGGACGCTGGCGATGTCCGCTTGCCTCCTCGCCCGTGGCATGAGTATAAATTGACTGGCCAGGGCTGTCAACGCATCGGGAACGCGGAGATAATGAGCCAAGGAGTCTGCTTATGCGCATCGAGGAAAACGGCGCGGGGCCGGAGTTGTCGCCCCTGGAAAGCGCGGCCCTGGCCGTGCTGGAGGGCCTGTACGCCTGCCAGGGGGAGCGGGCCCAGGCACGAAGCACGGCCTGCGGGCCCGGCTGCGCCGTCTGCTGCACGGACCGGGTCTTGCTCACCGGCCTGGAGGGCGCGCTTTTGCTGAAGGGCCTCCTGGCCGCCGGCCGGGAGGATCTGCTGAAAGCCGCCGTGGCCGCGCCGGTGGAGGCCGCCGCCCGCCCCCGCACCACCTTCAACGCCCTGGCCCGGCTCTGCCTGGCGCGGGAAGAAGAGCCGCCCGGCCCCGCGGAGGCCGCGGCCGGGCCCGGCGTCTGTCCCCTGCTGGAGGACGGCCTCTGCGCGGTCTACGAACACAGGCCCCTGGCCTGCCGCGCCATGGCTTCCCTCAGCAAATGCCCAAGGGGGGGGCAGGCCGAGGAGGACCCTTTCTGGCTGAGCCTGAACTCGGTGTTTTTTCAATTGGCGGAGCAGTGCTCGCTGGCCGGCGATCTCGCCTTTTTCGGCTTGCTGCCGGAGGTGCTGGCGGCGCTGGCGGGCGGCCGGAAAGGCGCCGCCGGCCTGTTGGCCTGCGAACCCCTGCCCGGCCTGGTGGTGCCACCCCAGGACCAGGCCAGGATAGAGGAGGCGCTGCGCCCGGTTTTCGGCCGGTTGGTTGCGGGCCGCCCCCTGGGCTGGTGGCTGGATGAGTTGCGCCGCCAAGCGGGACGTTGAACCGCCCGCTGGGCCGGAGAGGAGGGTGCCGTCAGGCGGTTTGCTGGCTGTCGCCCGCGGTCTCGGCCAGATCGGGAACCGCCAGGGTGAAGCGCACCCCGCCGCTGGCCAGGTTGGCGAATTCCAGGGAGCCGCCGTGCTCCTCGGCGATTTTCTGGCTGACCAAGAGCCCCAGGCCGGTGCCTTTGCTGCCCTTGGAGGTGAACAGGCCGCTGAACAGATGCTTGCGCGCCTCCGGCGTGAGGCCGGGGCCGTTGTCGCTCACCGAAATCCAGACCTGGCCGAAGCCGTCCCTGCCGTCGGCCAGATCCACCCTGGGCGGGCCTTCAGCGGGCGGATTGGCCTGCAAGGCGTCCAGGGCGTTGGTTATCAGATTCAGCACCACCCGCCGCACGCCTTGGGGGTCCAGCATCACCTTGTCGCAGGAGGGGTCGGTGTGGATGTTGATCTCCGCGCCCATTTCCCTGGCCCGTCCATCCACCAGGTGGGCGCATTCGTGCGTTAGCTGGTTGAGGTTGAAAGCCTGGTATTGGGGCCGGCGGTCGCGGGCGTAGGAGAGCAGGTCCTGGGTCAGGGCGCTCATCTGATCCAGGTTCTTCTTGATCATGCGCCAGCCCTCGCCGGTAAGCTCCAGGTCCTGGTCGGAGAGGCCCTGATCCACCAGATAGGTGGCCGAGCCCAGGCCGTGCAACAGATTCTTCAAACAGTGGGCCAGGCCGGCGGCGGTTTGCCCCGCCGCGGCCAGGCGGGTCTTGCGAAGGAGCTGGGCCTTGAGCTGCTTGGACTCCCGCAGGTTTTGCAGGAACATCACCACGCCGCTGAACACCCCCTGGATGTACAGGGAGCGGGCCGAAAGCATCACGGGCAGGCGGCGGCCGCTGCTGGTCTTCACCACCACCACCCTGGCCAGGGAGCCGCCGGCCTCGGGGTTTTCATAGAGGGCCTTTTGGATCAGCTTCACCTGCGCCCGGGGGAAGAAGCGGGTGTAATGCGCCTGGCCGATCACCTCGGCGGCCTGGGACTCGAAAAGCCGTTCCGCGCTGTCGTTGAACACCTGCACCAGGCCGTCCTGGTCGGTGGCGATTATGGCGTTGAGGGCCTGGCGCACCAGGTGGCGCTCGAAATTGCGCCTTCTTTCCAGCTCGTCTTCCAGGCGCTGGCGCTGGGTGATGTCGCGCAGATTGGCCAAAAGGCCCAGTTGGCTTTCTTCGTTTTCCAACCGCCGGAAGCGCCCCTCCACTATGCGCGGCTCGCCGTCGGCCGCGTTCAGGGTGAAACGCATGATGTCGCTGGGCTGGTCCTGGGTCATGGCTTGGGTCATGGCCTGGCGGAGTTGCTCCCGCTCCGCGCCGGTGGCCAGGGCGGCCAGCTCCAGCCCAGCGGCCCCGCCTTTATCAACGCCCAGAATCTCTTCGGCCACCGGGTTTCCCCATACCACCAGGCCTTCGCTGTCGGTGACCACCACCGCGTCGGTGGAGTTGGTGACCAGTTGGCGATAGCGGCGGTCCTTGGCCAGGGTGCGGCGGGTCACGCTTTCCACCATGCGGTTGAAGGCGGCCGCCACCCGGCCCAGTTCGTCGGGGGCCTCCAGGGCCTCCACCCGGTCCAGTTGCCCCTCGGCCACCTTGTCCACTTCCAGCACCATGCGGTTGACCGAGCGGTTGACCGTCAAGAGGATGGCCAGGCCGATAAAGGTGGAGACGCCTATGAACAGGGCCGCGGCAAAGCCCAGGGTCTGCCAGAGCCGGTCGCTCACCTGCCGGTCCAGGTGGGCCAGGTTCATGTTCACGTCCAAGACGCCGAGAACCTGCTGTCCGGCGGGATGGGCGTGACAGGGAGCGGCGGAGCAGGCCGGCTCGTTGTAGATGGGCCGTATTATGCCCAGGAGCCGTTCGCCGTCCGGCGCCGGAAATATGCGGGTGGTCTGGCCGGAAGGCAGGCGGGCCAGGGGGGCCTCCGAGGAGTGGCAGCCGTAACAGGCCTCGGCCTTTTTGTCCACTTCTTGGCCGATCTCCTCGTCCAGGGAGGAGAACATCACCATGCCTTCCTTGTTGAACACCCGCACCCGCTCGATGTTGGGCTGCTGGCCCACGTCCTTGATGATCTGGTACAGGCTTTCGCGCTGGTTGCGCAACATGGACCAATAGGTGGCGCGGCGCACGGTATCCACGAAGCTGGAGGCCTCGGTCTCCACGGTCTTTTCCAACTGGGATCGCTGCGACTGGATATTGAACCAGGCCGCCGCCGACACGGCCAGGAAAATGACGAGGCCGGCGGTGAAAGAGAGCTTGAAGCTCAGGGAATGCAACAGCCGGCTGAATATATCTTTGGCCAGGTTGAACAAGGCTTCCTCAGCCGCCGAGCGGGGTGGGCGTCTGGCCCCGCGTTGGAAAACGGTTTGCCGACATTAGTATTTAACCACAAATCCCAGCTTGGCACCACAAGGCAGCAGGGGGTGCCGGGCCGCCAAAAAGCCGCCTGAATCCGCCCGCCTTCAAAAGGCGTTTCGCGCAATTTAGGTCTTTTCTTTGCTTTCGTGATATCATACTCTACATGACAAACTCGACCGCGAAACAGATGCAGGAGGAAGGCGTGGTCCGCTCGCTGCACGGCGGGCTGGCCCAGGTGGAATCGGTGCAAAGCGAGGCCTGCGCCACCTGCGGAGCGCGCGGCGCCTGCCACGCCATGGGCGGAGAAAAGACCCGGCTGGTGACCGCCCTGAACCAGGCCAAGGCCCAGGTCGGCGACCGGGTCATGATAAGCATGCCGCGCAACGCCGTGCTGGGGGCCAGTTTCCTGGTCTATCTGGTGCCGGCGTTGGGCCTGATCCTGGGGGCGTCCCTGGGAAACAGCCTGGCGCCGGGTTGGGGCTGGGAGCCCCAGACGGGCGCGGTGGTCTTCGGGCTGGCGGGCTTGCTGGCTACTTGGCTGATGGTCAGTTTGCTGTCCAAGCGGCTTGCCAAGAATAAAAACTTCACGGTGCGGATAGTGCGCGTATTGAAAAAGGGGGCTACGGATGCTGTGGACCAATGTGCTGCTGGCTTATGACAATTCTCAAACCGCCTTGCGCGCGGTGGAGTACGTGGGACAGATGTTCAGCAAGGTGGACGGGGCCAAGGTCTGTCTGTTTTCGGTCTATGAAAAAGTGCCGGACTACGACATGGTGGACACTCCCTACACCCAGCAGGTGAAAGGCCGCATCCGCGCCCTGGAGCGCGAGAAGGAATCGGGACGCCAGCGCATGGAAGAGGCCAAGAAGCATCTTTTGCGCATGGGATTTTCCGAAGACCATATCCAGATGAAGTACGCCGAGAAGAAGAAAAGCATCCCCAAGCAGATCATCGACGAGGTCAAAAAAGGCCAATACGGCACCGTGGTGGTGGGCCGGCGCGGCGAAAGCAACATCCGCAACATGCTGTTCGGTTCGGTTTCCGCCTCGGTTATTTCCAACCTGAGCGGCGCCACCATCTGTGTGGTGGAGTAGAGCCTCCCGGCGGTAGGTGACCGGGGGCTGAATTCAAAGAGGGGGGTAATGGGGGTAATGGGGGGTAATGGGGTCCCGGTGGGGTTGGTTCCGGTGAGGTAAGGTCCTGGTGGGGGCAGGGTTCTGGTTGGCGAAACGCTGAAACATGGCCGGCCCCGGTTACGGAGAGGGGGGCCATGCTCGCGGGGAGCGGGCAGGGCCCGGAGGCAAGGCTGATCAAAAAGGCAACGCACTGCCGTTAATATAAAAAGGCCCAGCGGTTTTTGCCGCCGGGCCTTTTGCCGTTCATATATCCGGGCTGGCGATTGCCTTGGCTTATCCGCCCCCTTGATTCGCCTCTCAGCCCCCTTCAGCCCGCTTCGCTTCTATCAGTCCCGCAAGGGGCTCTCATCAACTTCTTTCGGGCGGCCCTTCAGCCCCCCCTGGCCATCCCCTGCCTGTCCCCCCTTGCTATCCCCCCTGGCAACCCCCTGGCAACCCCCATCAGCCCACCAGCCCCCTAGCCCCAGAAGGAGTCGGTGACGTAGCGCTGCTTCTGACGGGTGTAGATGATGCCTTGCAGGTTTTGGGCCTTCAAGAGGCGCATGGCCTCCTGGGGGCGCATCACGAAACAGGCGGTGGAGAGCGCGTCGGCCACGGAGGCCTGGGGCGCGCGCACGGTGGCGGAAACGTCGGTGCGCGGGCTCTGGCCGGTGGCCGGGTTCACTATGTGGTGGAAAAGGCGCTCGTGGTCGAAATAGACCTCGTAATTGCCGCTGGTGGCCATGGCGCCGCTGGTCATTTCCACGGTGGTTTTGGCCTTGGTGGGCGCCTCGGGATCGGCCACGGCCACCCGCCAGGGGCGGTCGCCGGCCTTGCCCATGAGGGCCACGTCGCCGCCGGCGTTGATGAGCGCGTTTTGGGCTCCGGCCTGGCGGGCCGCCTCCAGGCCGCGGTCGGCGATGAAGCCCTTGGCCACGCCGTCCAGGGTCACGGAAGCGCCTTCGCGGGTGAGAAGCAGGCTCTCGGCCTCGATGCGCAGCCCGCCCACCGCGGCCAGGGCCGCCTCCAAATCCTTATGGGTGGGCTTGTGGCCTGCGGCAAAGCTTTTCTTGTAGGCGTCAATAATGGGCGCCACGGTGATATCGAAAGCGCCGGCGGTCAGTTGGTTGACCTGCCGGCAGAGGCCCAGCACCCGTTTCAGGTCGCTGGGCAATTCGCGGAGCTGGCCCTCCCGGTTCAGAGCGCGCAGGGGGCCGTCGCCGGCGTGGCGGTCGAAGACGGGGCTGAGTTCCCGCATGCGCAGAAAGGCCAGGCTCATGGCCTCCTGGGCCCGCTCCGCCGAGGAATCCACCACCGTGACGGCCACCACGGTGCCCATCATTATTTGGCTGGCTTGGGCCACTTTGAGCTTCTTATCCAGGCTGGCCAGGCCAATGGCCGGCGAGACCAGAGGCAAGCCCGCGGCGATGCCGGCGCTGCCCGCCAGCCTGAGAAAAGCCCGGCGGTCCATGGTAGGGATTGACTTCATGCTCGTCGCTCCTTAAGGAGTGCAGCCCTGGCACCCCGCTTGTGCTTGCTGTTGGGCGCCGGGGACGTGTTTATAGCAAATCAGGCCGCATTGCAGGCAGCGCTGGGCTTCGCGGCGGGCCTCTTCCTCGGGCAGCCCCAGTTCCACCTCCACGAAGGAGGCGGCCCTTTGGGGAACGTTAAGCTCGGGCATTTTGGCCCTGGGTTCCGCCGGGGGCGCGCCGGGAATTTGGGAGATGGTCCGCACCTGCTTTTTGGGCGAGGTGACCCAGTTGTCTTGGGCGGCCACTTCCTCGCCGCTCAGGAAAAGATGGATGGAACGCGCCGCCTTGCGGCCGGTGCCTATGGCCTCCACCACGGTGGCGGCTCCCAAGACCGAATCGCCGGCGGCGAACACGCCGGGGATGTTGGTGGCCATGGTGAGGTCGTCGGTCTGGATGGAGTTCCAGCGGGTGCGTTCTATCTGCTTGCCGCCCTCGTCGCCTTCCAGGAAGGCCAGATCGGGGAACTGGCCGATGGCGGCGATGACGTTGTTGCAGGGAATGATTTCCTCGGAACCCTCCACCGGCACCGGGCGGCGGCGGCCGGAGGCGTCGGGCTCGCCCAATTCCATGCGGATGAACTCCAGGCCGGTTAGCACGCCGTTTTCGCCGACCAGCTTGGTGGGGGCGGCCAGGAAATGGAACTTGATGCCCTCGTGCTCGGCCTCTTCCACCTCGATGTCGTTGGCCGGCATCTCGGCGCGGGAGCGGCGGTAGAGCACGGTGACTTCCTCGGCGCCCAGCCGCCAGCAGGTGCGGGCGCAGTCGATGGCGGTGTTGCCGCCGCCCACCACCACCACGCGCTGGCCCACCGGGGTCTCCTTGCGCAGGCCGCGCTCGATGAGCATGCTGGTGCCGGGCAGCACGCCGCTGAGGTCCTCGCCGTCCAGGCCCAGGTTGCGGCTGCCCCAGGCGCCCACGCCCATGAATATGGCCTCGAAGCCCTCATCGCGCAGGCTCTGCAGGGTGAAGTCCTTGCCCATGGCCACGCCGGTCTTGACTTCCACGCCCAACTCCAGAATGCCCGCGATCTCCCAATCCATGATTTCCTTGGGCAGGCGGTATTGGGGGATGCCGTAGCGCATCATGCCGCCCAGCTCGGGCATGGCCTCGAAGATGGTGGGGCTGTAGCCCAGGCGGGCCAGGTAGTAGGCCGCGGTGAGTCCGGCCGGTCCTCCGCCCACGACGGCGACCTTGCGGTTGTTCTTGGGCAACACGAAAGGTTTGTAGCGCTTGCCCGAGTTCATTTCATAGTCGGCGGCGAAGCGTTTCAGGTGGTTGATGTTGACGGGCTCGCCGTCCAAGCCGCGCCGGCAGCGGTCCTCGCAGGGATGGGGGCACACCCGGCCGATGCAGATGGGCAGGGGGTTGTGCTCCTTGATTATGTGCAGGGCGTCCTCGAAACGTCCCTCGGCGATGGCTTTCACATAGGCCGGAATGTCGATCTGGGCCGGGCAGGTGGCCTGGCAGGGGGCCAGGCATTGGTTGGTCTGGTTGAAGCCCAGGATGCGGTTGGTGACCGAGGTGAGGCGGATGATGTTTTTGGGGCAGATGCGCTCGCAGGTGCCGCAGCCGGTGCAAAGCTGGGGGTCCACCTTGGGCAGGTGGTCCTCGCCCATGCTGATGGCTCCGAAGGGGCAGGCCCGCACGCAGGAACCCAGGCCCAGGCAGCCGATATGGCATTCCTTCTGCCCGCCGGCCAAGAGGACCGCCGCCCGGCAGTCGCTCAAGCCGTCGTAGCGGAAACGCAGATCAGCGGTGTTGGCGCCGTAGGTGCAGTCGGGCAGAGCCGTCTCCGGCTCGCGGTAGGCTACCTCCACGCCCAGGATGGCGGCCACCGCCTCGCCCACCTCGGGACCGCCGCCAACGCAGATGTTGGCGCTGGCCTTGCCGCTGGCGATGGCCAAGGCGGCCGAGGAACAACCCGCGAATCCGCAGCCGCCGCAGTTGGCGCCGGGCAGGGCTTCCTCGATCGCCTCCACCAAGGGGTCCACTTCCACGGCGAACACCCGGGCGGCCACGCCCAGTCCCAGGGCCGAAACCATGCCCAGTCCGCCTATAGCCAGTGCTTCAAACAGCATATGGTATCTTTCTCCCGCGGGGCCCCCTCTGTCGCCCCAGCCAGGTGATTTCCTGATTGTTTTCAGCCCCGGCGCTGGCCGCGCCAGTGGCTTGGCAAACCATCAATCCCCTTCTTAACTAGTCCCTGGCTCCGTTGGCTCCTCTCGCTCTCCTCGCCCTCTGGCTTGTCCCGGCGCTCTCTAAAGCTCCGCCGCCCGTTTAGCTCGCCGCTCGCTTCGCTGCTCGCCTTGCTCCGCTGCTAGCTTTGCCGTTCGCCTCACGCGCCGCTCACTGGGCTCGCCGCGGGCCTTAAGCCGACCCCCCCTTAGTGGCCGCCCACCAGGCCGGCGAAGCCGCTGAAGGCCAGGGCCAAAAAGCCGGCGGTGACCAGGCCGATGGCGGTGCCGTCAAAGACCTTGGGTATGCGGGCCAGGACGAACCGCTCGCGGATGCCCGCGAAGAGGATCAAGGCCAGGGAGTAACCCACCGCCGAGGCAAAGGAAAAGATGACCGTGTCCAGGAAGTTGTATTCTTCCTTGATGTTGATGATGGCCACGCCCAGCACGGCGCAGTTGGTGGTGATCAGGGGCAGGAAGATGCCCAGCGCCCGGTAGAGGGCGGGCAGGCTCTTCTGCATCACGATTTCCACCAACTGAACCAGGGCCGCGATCACCAGAATGAAGGCGATGGTCTGCAGGTATTCGATGCTGAGCGGCTCCAGGACGTAGTACTGCACCAGCCAGGTGATCATGCCGGCCATGGTCATGACGAAGATGACTGCCATGGACATGCCGGTGGCGGTGTCCATGCGGCGGCTCACGCCCAGGAAGGGGCAGTTGCCCAGGAACTTGGCCAACAGGATGTTGTTGACCAGGATCGCCCCGACTATGAAGAGCATGTAATCGCCGAAGCTCATGACGCGTTCCTCCTCTTGCGGGCCTCAAGACGGGCGCTTATCCAGTTGATGAGGGCCAGCATCACGCCCAGGGAGACGAAGGCTCCCGGCGCCCGGACCATGAAAGTGAAAGGCTCATAGCCGGTCCCCAGCACGTGCAATCCCAGGAAGGTGCCGTTGCCGATTATCTCGCGGATGCCGCCCAGGACGAACAGGCTGATGGTGAAGCCCAAGCCGATGCCCAGGCCGTCGGCCGCGCTGGCGGCCACGCCGTTTTTGCCTGCGAAGGCCTCGGCCCGGCCCAGGATGATGCAGTTGACCACGATGAGCGGTATGAAGATGCCCAGGGCCTGATAGAGCGGATAGGAGTAGGCCTGCATGAGAAGCTCCACCATGACCACGAAGCTGGCGATGATGACGATGTAGGCCGCTATGCGCACCTTGCTGGGAATGATTTTGCGCAAAAGCGAAACCAGCACGTTGGAACAGACCAGCACGAAGGTGGTGGCCAGGCCCATGCCGGCGCCGTTTTCCGCCGAAGTGGTAACCGCCAGCACCGGGCACAGGCCCAGGACGAGGCGGAACGGCGGCAGTACATCCCAAAAACCTTTGGTGAATTCCTTGACCACCGCCATGGCCTAACCTCCTTGCACGATCTTGTCGCGGTATTTTTCAAGAAGCCCGCGAGCCTGGTTCACGGCGGCCACCGATCCCTTGCTGGATAAAGTGGCGCCGCTTAAGGCGTTGATGTCGTCAGTGGTCAATTCCTTGGCCAGGCTCTTGCCCTTGAAGGAATCGGTGAACTGGGTTTCCGTGATGCGGGCGCCCAGGCCAGGCGTTTCGGAGTGACCCACGATGGAGATGCCGGAGATGTTGTTGTCGGCCAGGTTAAAGCCCACCATGACTCCGATGTTGCCGCCGTAGCCGCTGCCCGCGCCCTCAAAGGCCACGGCGAAGGTCTTGCCGCCCTTTTTGGCGGGGAACACCACCAAATTGACCGGCTTGCCCTTCTTGTCCGTGCCGATGGGAATCTGCACGCGATCCTTGATGGGATCGTTGTCATATCCCGAAAGCACCGCCTTGACCGCGGGCTCTTTCACGTTTTTGAGCCTGGCGTACTCAATGGGACCCTTGGTCACGTCGTAGACCGCCGCCAGGGTCAATCCGCTGACCGCACAGATCAAGGTCAGCACCACTACCATTTTTAGAATATCTTTCACCGCTAGCCTCTCCTGCTAATCGGAGTTATCCGAGGCTGGTGTCAACAAGCCATCAGGCTCCCTAGGTTCCCGGCACCACCTTGCCCAAAACCTTGGGCCGGATGCGGTCGAAGAGCGGGGTGGCCGCGCTCATGACCAGGACGCCGAAGAAGGCGCCGTCCACCGGGCCTCCCCACACCCGCACGATGACGGCCATGAAGCCGATGCCCAGGCCGAACAGGAACATGCCCCAAGGGGTCACCGGGCTGGAAACCGGCTCGGTGCCCAGGAAAAAGGCGGAGATCATGACGCCGCCCGCTCCCAGGTGGAAAAGGGCTATGGCGAAGTTTTGGCCGAAGGTGTTGTAGCCCAGCTGGCCCAGGTTGGGATCGGTGTAGGCGGCCAGCAAGGACAGCAGAATGGCGCCCAAGACCACGCCCAGGGGTATCTGCCAGGGCACCAGGCGGCGCACCACCAGGTAGAGCCCGCCCAAAAGCAGGGCCCAGCCGCAGTTGGCGCCGATGGCTCCGGGGAACTGCCCCCACCAGAGGCCGCTCAAGCCCACCACTTCCAGGGTGCTGACGTCGTTTTTCAGCATCATGAGCGGCGTCTCGGAAACCTCGTTGGTGAACGGCATGAAAAAGGACTGCATGTGCTCCGGCCAGGAAAGGGCCAGGGCCGCCCAGGCGATGAGCACCGGATTCATGGGGTAGCCGCCCAGGCCGCCGAAGAAGAGCTTGCCCAGGACCACCGCCAAGGCGCCGCCCACCACGGGCAGCCACCAGGGCGCGCCGGCGGGCAGGATCAGCCCCAGGAGCACGCCCATGAGCAAGGCGTGCAGGTCGCCCACCAGAATGGGCTGCTTGGCGATTTTTTGGTAAGCCGCCTCGGCCGCCACGGCCGCCGCCGCCGAAAGCCCCACCACGATAAGCGCCTGGTAGCTGAACAGGTAGACTCCCATGACCAAGGCCGGAGCCAAGGCGATCAGCCACTCCACGTGCATGGAACGCACCGTGGTGCGGCCCAACCAGTGGGGGGAGGTGGATACGGTCAGTAGGGGTGCGCTCATTGCTCCATCCTCTCGGCCAAGACTTCGCTTTTGCCATAGCGCAGCAAGTGCACCATGGGCCTGCGCGCCGGGCAGACATAGGCGCAGCAGCCGCACTCGATACAGTGCAGGAGATCGCGGTCGGCCGCGTCCTCGAACTGCTGGAACTCGCAAAGCTTGGACAACTCGGCCGGTACCAGGTTCACCGGGCAGGCCTGCACGCAACGGCCGCAATGGATGCAGGGCTCGTTGCGGAAGGACCGCACGTGTTCAGCCGATTGCACCAGCACGCCGCAGGTTTCCTTGGTCACCGGCGTGTTCAGGTCGAAATGGGCGTAGCCCTGCATGGGGCCGCCCACGATGACCTTGCCCGAGTTGGCGGGCAGGCCGCCGGCCGCCTTGATGGCCTCGCCGATGGGCGTTCCCAGACGCACCCGGAAGGTCTGCGGATTGGGCACGTCGCCGGCCACGCTGAACACCCGGTCCACCGGGGGCCGCCCGGTGGTCAGCACCTTGCCCACGTCCAGGGCGGTGACCAAGGGCTGCACCGCCACGCCCACGTCGCGCGGTTCGCCGTAGGGAGTGGGCACCACCCTGCCGGTTATGGAGTGCACCAGGAGGTTGCGGTGCGCGGCTGGGTAGTTGGCCGAGTTGATCTTGGCCAATTCCCATTGCTTGGCCGCGGCCAGGCCGGCCAGCGCCTCGTGAGGCTGGCCGGAGGGCACCGCGATCACCACCCGCTGGGCCCCCGCTATGCGGGCCAGGGCTATGATGCCGATCTCCAGCTCGGCCGAGGCCTCGGACAGACAGGCCTGGTTGGGCGTCACCGGCGGGTCCACGTCCACCGCCCGGATGATGAGGGTGTCTATGGGCCGCACCACCGGGATGCCGGTCATGAACATGTAGGAACGCGGCGCCATGGGAGGCGACAGGTCCACATGCAGGGGCAAGCCCAGGGTGGCCGAGCGCACCAGGCCCGCGTCGCGCAGGCGCCGCAAGAGGCGGGTCGGCCGGGTTTTCATTATGTCGTCCACGCCGCCCACCGGAGCGGGCAAGCCGCCTTCGGGAACGTACGCCGAATCCTTGCCGTCGTTCTTGATGGCGACCGCGGCCACTTTTTGGCCGGCGGGGTCGTAGACCTCCGCGATGGCTTCCACGGTGCCGCTCACCGAGGCGTGCACGTTGGCCGCCTCGAATTCCTCGGACGTGCCCACCAATTGACCCAGGCCCACCTGATCGCCCGGATTCACCACCGGATCGCACACCCTTCCTTGGTGTTGCCGCAGCGGTATCCAGACTTTTTCAGGCGGGGCGAGGTCCACCGGTGGGGAGGGCGCTGCCGCGCGCGGCAAGCGGACGCCCTTGAACATGGTCAGTATGCTCATGCGCTATCGCTCCTAAGCTGCCAGCGGTCCGGGGCCCGGCCGGCCCCATTTTGCGCCTCCCTGGCGGGGAGGTCGGCCTGTCGCGTATCTTCGGCGGCGCCCCCGTTCCCATCGGGAGGCTTGCCACCTCTCCACCCTTCAAGGGCGGGAGCGCCCCGACGCGGCCGGCCGCGATTCGCTCGTTTGATATGTGGCCGCCGCCGGTAAGGCGACTTGGCCACCCACTATAAAGCCGCCATGCTTGGCATGTCAACTTAATGCGAAAAATTGCACAACTCTATTGCAGCGGCAATGAAACCGTAAAGCTGGTTCCCTCATCTTCCCGAGATGTTACAGTGACTTCTCCCCCATGAGCCCGCACAATGCGCCGGGTGATGGAAAGGCCCAGCCCCGTGCCGGGTTTTGACTTGAGCTTCGGGCTTTTCGACCGAAAGAAGTCATCGAAAATATAGGGTATTTCAGCCTTGGGTATTCCGGGGCCCTGGTCGCTGATGATGATGTCGGCCTGCAGGCGGGTGCTGTGCGACCGGATGCTCACCTGGCCCTGGTCGCGGTTGTACTTCACCGCGTTGGAAGCGATGTTGTAAAGGGCCTCCATCAGGCTTTCCCGGTCCACCTGCAAGGTGGCGTCGTCGGCCGCCTCTTCCACCACCACGGTCTGGCCGGCCGCTTCGGCCTCCATCTGGGTCCGTTTGGCCAAACCCGCGATTATTTCCGAGAGCTTGACCGGCTGCTTGCGCTCGGCGACGCCGTCTTCTTCGATGCGGACCATGTTCAGCCAGGCGTTCATGTCCTGCATCAGGCCGTCGATTCTTAAATTGGCCCGCGTCACGAGGTCTTTATATTTCGCCTCCAAGGGGCCCAGGCTTTCGGTGGCCGCCACTTCCAGAAGCTGGCGCACCGCCGCCAGGGGCGAACGCATCTGATGGCTCACCATGGTCACGAAGTTGGCTTCCATGCGGGCCTTTTCCTCGCGGAGCTTCTGGGCTTCCTTTTCCAGGAAGCGCCGTTCCAAGCCGCGGTTGACCGCCAGCTTGAGCTCGTCCGGGGAAAATGGCTTGGGCAGGAAGTCATAAGCACCTTGCTTCATGGCGTCCATGGCCGATTGCAGGGTGGCGAAGCCGGTCACCATTATGCAGATGATGGTGGGGTCGAATTCGCGCACCGCCTCCAGGACCTCCAAGCCGCTGATGCCGGGCATTTGCAGGTCCACCACCAGGAGGTCGGGGGGATCGGCCTTTAAAGCTTCCAACCCCTTCTCGCCGGTTTCGGCCAGGGTCACCCGGTAACCCCAACGGCTCAGGAGGACCCGGGCCGAATCCCGGGCCACCTCGTCGTCGTCGATCACCAGGATGTGTGGCTGGGCGCGCAGAACCATGGTTCCGGGCCTTAAGCTCCCAAGAGCTTGTTGACCTTGCTCAGCAACACCTCGGCGGTGAAGGGTTTGTCCAGAAACTCATCGCCCTCGGCGATCTTGGCCTCCGGCGGTATTTCAAAGCGCTCGCCGGTCATTTTCTTCACCGCCGAAACCATGAGCACCGGGATGTCGCGGTAATCCATGTATTCCGGGGTGCCCCGCAGGGTGGTGGTAACCGAGAACCCTTCGAAAATGGAGTCCATCATGATGTCCAGGATGATCAGGTCCGGGTCCTGGGATTTCACCGATTCCAGCCCGGCCTTGCCGTCGGAGGCGGTTATGACCTCGTGGCCGGCGGCCTCCAGAATGGCCTTGTTGGCCAGGGTGAAATCAGGGTCGTCGTCGATGATCAGAATCTTGGCCATAGTCCCACCTTGGCAGGATGTTGGTGTTTACGGGCGCTGGGCGGTTTGTCAGGCGCCACCTTAAACCAGCCGCCAGGCCCAAGTCAACCAATGCCGCCGGGCTTCCATAAAACCCTAATAGCGGTACAAAAATTCTTTCTTGCTGGGATAGCTCAGGCGTTTCAACAAGATTATCACGTCGTAGGGTTCGCCGGCGCAATCCACTCTATAGTTTTCTATAATGGCTTTCAGCTCAAAGCCAAGGTTTTTCAGGGCGTCGATGAGCGCCCGGTCCTCCACGTGGACCTCGGCCTCCAAATAATCGAGCTTGCGTTGGGCGGCCAGGCCGGCCGCTTCCTTGATAAGGGTGCTGCCCAGGCCCAAATCCCGGTAGGGGGGCTGCAGAAAGGTTTCCACCTGGGCCATGTGGGCCCGGGCCCCCCGGCCCAGCCGGAGGGCGCAATAGCCGCTCAAGCGCCGGTTTTCCTCGGGGTCGCGGGCGGCCAGAATCAGGAGTTCGCCGCGCTCAAGACTCTCCAGCCAGCGCGTCAATTGGGCCGGGTTCTTGAGATCGAGGCTCAAATGGGCGGTGTCGGCCGGGGCCAGGGATTCGGCCAATTGCGGGAAGATGCCGGCGTCGCCGGGTGTGAGCCAGGCCAAAGCCAGTTCGCGTCCGTCGTTCAATATGGCGGTGGTTTCAGTTGCGCCGGCCATTTGCCCTTCCCCGGTAAAAGGCTTCGCTACTTGGTAGCACCCTGGGAAAGCCTTGTCAACGGGCGTGAGAAAAACTGCACAAATCAATGGGGGCCTTTTGGCGCGGGAAAGCGGTTTTTCCTCTTGACACGCCGGCTTAATCCCGTCTACATTCGTGGCAGTTATTTTGTAGCTAACATGTAACTACTCCGGGGCGGCGCAGAGCCGGCTTCAAATAATCGCATAATTAAATCGCCTTACTCTCGGCCAACGGGGCCGGGGCCGCTAATCAGCCATATTTAAAATGGGTTGGAGGAATGAACCTATGGATAAGCTCCTGACCCCATCCGGCGGCAAGAGCCATCTGCTTCTGGGCAACGAGGCCATAGTGCGCGGGGCCCTGGAGGCGGGTCTGGCTTTCGCCACCTGTTACCCGGGCACCCCCTCCTCGGAGGTGCCGGATACCCTGTATCGGCTTAAGAAACAGAGTCCCGAGGCCGCCAAGTACTATTTCGAGTATTCCACCAATGAAAAGGTGGCCTTGGAATGCGCCTCCGGAGCCGCGGCCGCCGGTCTGCGCACCCTGTGCACCATGAAGCACGTCGGCCTCAACGTGGCCGCCGATCCCCTGATGACCCTGGCCTACGTGGGGACCCAGGCCGGCATGGTGGTGCTGGCCGCCGACGACCCCTCCATGTTCTCCAGCCAGAACGAGCAGGACAGCCGCTATTACGCCCGCCTGAGCGGCCTGCCCATGTTCGAGCCCGCCGACCCGGTGGAAGCCAAGGAAATGGTCAAGTTCGCCTTTGATCTTTCCGAGGAACTGGAGACGCCGGTGCTTCTGCGCACCACCACCCGGGTGAACCACGCCCGCGAGGCGGTGCCTTTCGCCAAGCCCAAGACCCCCAAGCTGCAAAGCAAATTCAAGAAAGACCCCATGCGCTTCGTCACGGTGCCGGCGGTGAGCCGCAAGCTGCACCTGCGTCTCATGCAGATCTACGACAAGGCCCAGGCCGTGAGCGAAAAGGGCCCCTGGAACACCGTGAGCGGCCGGGGCAAGCTGGGCGTGATCACCAGCGGCGTGGCCGCCCACTACGTGAGCGACGCCCTGGACGACCTGGGCGCCAAAACCAAGGTCAAGGTGCTCAAGATCGGCATGTCCTGGCCCCTGCCCGAAAAGAAGATCGCCAACTTCCTCAAGACCGCCGACAAGGTGCTGGTGGTGGAGGAGCTGGAGCCTCTTCTGGAAAACGCCTGCCGGGCCATAGCCCAGCGCGACAAGATCAAGGTGGAGATCGTGGGCAAGAGCGACAAGGTCCCCGCCCAGAGCGTGGACGTGGCCGCGCCCGATTTCTTCAGCCGGGCCTTTGAGTACAACCCGCGCCTGGTGCGCCAGGTGCTGGCCAAGACCTTCGGCTTCAAATATAAAAACACCACCCCCGTGAGCCCCAAGGGGCTGCCCGCCCTGCCGGGCCGGCCGCCCAACCTGTGCGCCGGCTGTCCCCACCGCGCCACTTATTACGCGGTCAAGGAGGTGCTGGGCCAGGACGCCGTCTACCCCACCGACATCGGCTGCTACACCCTGGGCCTGTTGCCGCCCATCAGCATGGCCGATTTCCTGATCTGTATGGGCTCCAGCGTCTCCAGCTCCGGCGGCATTTCCCGGGCCACCGGGCAGAAGGTGGTCAGCTTCATCGGCGATTCCACCTTTTTCCATTCCGGCCTCACCGGCCTGGCCAACGCGGTGCACAACAACCATAACTTCACCCTGGTGATTCTGGACAACGGCACCACCGCCATGACCGGCCACCAGCCCCATCCGGGGGTGGACACCGAAAAGATCGGCGACAGCACCACCCATATCGACATCGAGGGCGTGGTGCGCGGCCTGGGCGTGCAGCACGTGACCACCATCAAGCCCCTGAAGACCAAGTCGTCCATCGCCGCCATAAAAGAGGCCGTGGAGTTCCAGGGGGTGAGCGTCGTCATCTCCAAGGAGCTCTGCCCCCTGTACGCCCGCCGGGTGGCTCCCAAGACCAGGAAGCCCTTCCAGGTGAGCGAGGCCAAGTGCAAGGGTCATCTGGACTGCATCAAGAAGGTGGCCTGTCCGGCCATGTTCCTGGAAAACGGCAAGGCCAAGATCAACAGCCTGCAATGCATCGGCTGCGCGCTTTGCGCCCAGATATGCCCGGAAAACGCCATATTGCCGGTGAAAGCCTAGGCGGGAGGAGTAACCATGAAAACCCAGCGCATAGTTAACGTAGCCGTGGGCGGCCAGGGAAACCTCCTAGCCAGCAACCTTCTGGGCATGGCGGCCCTGGACGCCGGCCTGCCCGTGGTGGTGAGCGAGATTCACGGCATGGCCCAGCGCGGCGGCGTGGTGGAATCGGCGGTGATTCTGGGCGGCGCCAAAAGCCCCATCGTATCCGCCGGCGAGGCCGATATCCTCATGAGCTTCGAGCCCCTGGAAGCCCTGCGCCTTTTGGGCAAGTGCAACCGGGACACCCTGGTGATAACCAGCACCAGGGCCTTGCCGCCCTTCACGGTGGCCATCGGCGCCGCCGCCTATCCCCCGCCCGAGGAATCGGTGGCCGTCCTGCGCAAAAAGGTGAAAAAGGTGGTGGCTTTCGACGGCCAGGACCTGGCCGAGCAGGCCAAGAACCCCTTGAGCCTCAACATGGTCATGCTGGGCGCCCTGTTCGCCAGGGGCGAGCTGGATGTGCCGGTTAAATCCATCAAGAAAATGATCCGCCAGAACACCAAGGAGCGGTTCACCCAGGCCAATCTGGCCGCTTTCGATCTGGGCTTCAAGGCCGCCGCGGCGGCCTAAAACAGCCTTCCGTTCATCCCGCGCCGGGGCCGCTCAAGGCCCCGGCGCTTCTGGTCTGGGGCCAAGACCCCAATCCGCCTTTTCTTTTGGCCATCCTGCATAACATATTAAGATAAAAGATTAAAGTGCCTAAAACCCGAATCAGGCCCTGAAACCTGGGGGATAAGAGTGCGCCAAAATAGGTGGGTTGGCGCCCGTAATTGAGGTTTGGGCCTCATTTCCTACTTGCCCTGCTTTCACTAAGCTGGAATCACTCGGCTAAGCTGCGTGCTGGCGCGGCGGCCAACCCAGAAAGGAGAGGCGGGCACACATGGAGCACCAGGCGAAACAACCCTACAAGGCCCTGAAAAATAAGATACTGGCCACCATGATCGTGGTGCCGGGCATTCCTTTTCTCTTGGTGATGGCCATTGGCTATTATCAGTTCACCAGCGCCTTGCAGAGCGACGCCCACGCCCGCATGACCCGCATCGCCACCGACCACCGGCGGGTCATTCAGATGTTTTTGGATGAGCGCAAGAGCGACTTGGCCTTCGTGGCCGACGCGGTGAGCTTTGATCAACTCACCCGCAAGGAAAAGCTGACCGAGGTTTTCAACGATCTGCGCAAGACCTCCCCCGCCTTCGTGGACCTGGGCGTTTTCGACGCCAATGGCACCCACGTGGCCTATCAGGGGCCCTATCAACTGCTGGGCAAGTCATACGGCGACGCTCCCTGGTTCCAAATGGTGATGAAGAAGGGCTATTACGTAAGCGACGTCTTCCTGGGCTACCGCAAGGTGCCGCACTTCATCGTGGCGGTGAAGGCCAGTCAGAACGGCGGCGAATGGGTGCTCAGGGCCACCATCGACACCCTGTTCTTCACCGACATGGTGGAAAAGGTGCGGGTGGGCAAGACCGGTGAGGCCTACATCATCAACGACCAGGGCATCTTCCAGACCGAGCGCCGCTCCGGCGGCGATCTGATGCAAAAGGACCAGGAAAACCTTCACGAGCTGACCCCCAAGGGCCAGGTCGAATCCTTCGTGCGCAAAGGGGCCTCCGGCGAGGCCTACATCTACGCCACCGCCTGGCTGAACGACCACAAGTGGATACTGGTGGTGCGGCAAGAGGTGGGCGACGCCATGAGTTCCCTGCGCACGGCCTCCTATCTGGGCTTGGTGATCATCCTGGTGGGAGGCGCCGGCATCCTGGCCATGGCCTTTTACCTCACCGGCTCCATCATCCGCCGCATGGAGTCGGCCGACCAGGAAAAGAGCGAACTGGGCCAGCAGCTCATCATGGCCAGCCGCCTGGCGGAGATCGGCGAAATGAGCGCCGGCTTCGCCCATGAGATCAATAATCCGCTGCAGATAATCCGAGCCGAGCAGACCCTGATCGAAACCATCCTTGAAGAAATGCGGGAGCGCCAGGAGCTGCCCGAGAACGAGGACATGGAGCAGGTTCTGGATTCCATGCGCCAGATAAAGCTCCAGGTGGACCGCTGCGGCGGCATTACCCAAGGCATCCTCAAGTTCGCCCGGCAGAAGGAAACCCAAAGCGAGGCCGTGGACCTGGCCCGTTTCGTGCCCGAGGTCCTGGAGATGGTGGCCAAGAAGGCCGAGGTCAACGGCATCGTCCTGCAAAAGGAGATCAGCGGCCCCCTGCCGCCGGTGAGCGCCGATCCCGGCCAGTTGCAACAGGTGATATTGAATCTGGTCAACAACGCCTTTGACGCGGCGAGCGAACGCTACGGCGCCTCGGGCGGCGCGGTGAAGGTCAAGGTCGCCTCGGAGAACGGCAAGGCGGTCATCGCGGTCAGCGATAACGGCCAGGGCGTGAGCAAGGAAAACCTGGAAAAGATATTCAGTCCGTTCTTCACCACCAAGCCGGTGGGCAAGGGCACCGGCCTGGGCCTGAGCATTTGTTTCGGCATCATCGACAAAATGGGCGGCGACATCGCCGTGGAGAGTCAGGAGGGCGCGGGCGCCACCTTCATCATCAGGCTGCCCATTGAAAGCTAGCGGATCGAAAACCATTAACCGTCCGCCCGGCGCGGACCATCAAAGGGAGGCTCGGCAATGGCAAAAATGGTGATGATGCTGGTGGACGACGAGGAGCGTTTTCTGTCCACCACCAGCAAGCTCTTGAACAAAAAAGGATATGAGCCCCTCACCGCCACCAGCGGCCAGGAAGCCCTGGACAAGCTGGCCAAGGAATACGTGGACGTGGTGATCCTGGACGTGAAGATGCCCGGCATGGACGGCGTCACCGCCTTAAAGGAGATCAAGTCCCGCTATCCCCTGGTGGAGGTGATCATGCTAACCGGCCACGGCACCATCGACAACGCCGTGGAGGGCATGAAGACCGGAGCTTACGACTATCTGACCAAACCATGCGATTTGGAGGAGTTGATCACCAAGGCCGAAGAAGCTTACGAACGCAAGCGAATGATGGAAGAGAAGATCCGCATGGCCCAGGTGCGCAAGGCCATGGCCTCGCCGCGGGAAGTGGTCAAGGAGACCGACGGGGGCAAGTAAGGCGGCCCCCCGAACCCGCGCAATTGGTCGGCGCGCCTAAAAGGCGATAAGGCGGGAAGGATGATTGGCATGAAAGAAAAGGCTGAAAAGCAAGGCAAGTGGGTAACCCGTATATCCAAGGAGAGCGAACGCCGCGTGTACTTCTACCTGACCATGGGAATGATTGGTTTGTGGTTGCTACATGAGCTTTTTAGAACCTAGGCGATAGCCGTATCCGCCGGGGGGGCGCCAGGTGAAAGCGGCGCTTTATATCCCAGGCGAAAGACAAGCGAGGTTGCGAGATGACCCAAGCCAAAGCACAAGCGCCAAAGGCAACGGGCTACGACCGATACATAGATTGGAAACTGTTTTCCATACCCTTGGGTTTGTTCATCCTCATCCTCCTCATCCCCACCCCCAACAGCATGCTGCAGGTGGGCGCCGAGTATTCCTTGGGCTCCAAGTATGTCCGCGAATACTTGAGCCAGGACGTGTTCAAGCAGAAATTCCAGGAGCTGAACCGCTGGGAATCCCAGATGGTGATGCTCATGGAAGCCAGCGTGGACAAGGCCGCTTTCGGCTACAAGCAGTTTTTGAAGAGAGACGCCAAGTGGGCCAAGAAGGCCAAGGTGGAAACCAACCAGGCCAACCTGAAGCTCATCATGGCCAAGGCCGCCACCATAGCTCCCGAGAAGTTCGAGGAGATGCTCAAGGCGGCCCACCAGCTGAAGAAGAACCTGCCCATGGACAAGCTGAGCCCCGATGAAATGAAGCGGGTGGAGCAGGGCGGCTTTTACGTGAAGGTGGCCGTGGCCACGGTGGTCTTCGTGGTGGGCTCGTTCATGACCGAGGCCATCCCCCTGCCCATGGTGGCCCTCTGCGTGGGCATCATCGGCATGATCGCGGGCATCTTCACCCGGGAAAACGTGGCTTCGGTTTATTGGAGCGACGCCACCTGGTTCATCATGGGCTCCCTCATGTTCGCGGCGGCCTTTGTCAAGACCGGCGTGGATAGGCGCATTGCGCTCATGATGTTCGGCAGGTTGAAGAGTCCCAGCATCCGCTGGATCACGGCCATCATAATCCTCATCATCAGCCCGCTCACCATGTTCATGAGCGACCACGCCCTGGCCGCCATGTTCCTGCCCATCGGCATCATGCTCTACACCACGGCCACCGCGGCCGAGGGCAAGGACGACCCGGAGCTGGGCAAGATTCTCATGATAACCATCGCCATGGCCTGCAACCTGGGCGGCTCCCTGGCGCCTTCCGGCGCGGCGCGCAACATCATCATGATGTCGTACGCCCAGGAGATGTTCGGCATCGACATCGGCTTCGGCCAGTGGATGGTCTACTGCGTGCCCTTCCTGTTCTTCGTGATGCCCATCACCTGGTTCGTAATCAACTGGCGGTTCAAGCCCCTCATCACCGACCTGGGGCCCTCCATGGCGGTGGTTAAGGAAAACATCAACAAGACCGGCAACAAGTGGACCCGCGACCAGATATGGGCGGTGGGCATTTTCGTGGTGATGCTCTTCTGCTGGATCACCGAGAAGAACCTGCTGCAAAGCCTCACCGGCATCCGCTTCGGCATCGGCGTTCTGGCGGTGATGGGCGCCATCGCCTACATCCTGGCCGGAGTGGTCAACTGGCGCGATTACCAGACCAAGGTGGACTGGGGCGTGGTGTGGCTCTATGCCGGAGCCATCGCCTTCGGCAAGCTTCTCACCGATACCGGCGGCGCCTACTGGATCGCCAACTCCATCGTGGAACTCACCATCCCCTTGGGTCTGGGCAGCGGTTTGGGCCTGCTCTTGTCGGGCAACCTCATCGTGGGGTTCATAACCCAGCTCATGGCCGACGGCCCGGCCTGCGCCGCCGTGGGTCCGGTGACCCTGGCCATGGCCGGCATCGTGCATCCCGGCACCAGCATGATCCCCTTCACCACCATGAGCACGGCCATAGCCTCCAGCTTGGCCTACTGTCTGATCATCGGCACCCCGCCCAACGCCATCGTCTACGCCAGCGGCTATCTGGAGCAAAGGGATTACATCAGGGCTGGCGCGATCCTTTTCTTCACCAACCTGGCGGTGCTGATGCTCATGGCCGCGACCTACTGGAACTGGCTGGGCTTCCCCGGCTTGCGTCCCTTTTAAGGCCTGGGCCCAAAGGAGGTAACCATGGCTAACTTGAAAATCAAGGTGCTCCTTATAGACGACGAGGCGCAATTTCGCGCCACCACCGAGAAAATACTCATGCGCCGGGGATTCGAGACCATCCTGGCCGAAAGCGGCCCGGCCGGCTTGGACAAGCTGGCGGCCAAGCCGGACGTGGTGATATTGGATATCAAGATGCCCGGCATGGACGGGCTGGACGTCCTGGCCGCCATCCGCAAGGCCGAGCCCAAGCTGCCGGTCATCATGCTGACCGGCCACGGCTCGGAATCCCTGGCCCAGGATGCCCTCAAAAAGGGCGCTTACGACTTCCTGGCCAAACCCTGCGACATAGACCTGTTGGCTTCCAAGATCACCGAGGCCTACCGGGTGGGGCACGTCATGCCCGATAGCCAGGAGAGCCGGGTGAAGAACGTGATGATTCCCATCGCCGAATACACCTCGGTGAGCGTTGACGCCAAGGTCCGCCAGGCCATAGAACTGTTGCGGCAGTCCTTCCACGGCAAGGCGGCCACGGACAGCATCATGGAAACCGGCCACCGCTCGGTTCTGGTGACCGACATGTCGGGGGAGGTGGCGGGCATCCTGGCCATCAGCGATTTGCTGCAGGGCCTGATGCCCACCTATCTGAGCGCGCCGCGCCCGTCCACGGCCGACAGTATCCAGTATTCGCCCATGTTCTGGGCCGGCGCCTTCACCCGTGAACTGAAAATCCTGGCCGAGCGCCAGGTGTCCCTGCTCATGTCGCCGGTGCCGCCGGCGGTGGATGAAAACGCCACCCTCATGGAGGCGTCCTACCAGATGCTGCAGCGCAACGTGCGGCGGCTTCTGGTGAAGAGCAACGGCAAGACCGTGGGGGTAATCCGCGAGCAGGACCTGTTCTTCGAGGTAGAGCGCATATTAAGATGAACGTCCCCGGGGAAGACATGGGCGGCGCCGGCCGCCCCCCCCAGGGCAAGCTTGAAAAGGCCCCGCCGCGCGCCGGCTTCGGCATGAGGCCGCGAGCGGCGGAGCCGCCTCCGTGAAGGGAGGCAGGGCCCGAGAGAAGAGGCTAGTCAACGGGAAAGAAAAGGAAAGGAAAGATCATCATGCTCCGAAGAACCGGAATTTTCATCGCGGCGGCCGTGATGGCGCTGGGCCTGACCTGGCCCGGTCCAGCCGCCGCCGACCGCTTGGGCACCCTGATGGAGAAGCTGGATAAGCTCACCGCCACCGTGGAATCTCAGCAGGATATGCTGCAAAAACAGGCCGCCGAGATAGAGCGGCTGAAGGGTGAACTGGGCCAGCAGAAGCAGACCACGGCCCAAACCCAGGCCAAGGTGGAAAAGGTGGCGGCGGAGGCCAAGAAGCCGGGCAAGGGCTCCAAGTGGGATGAAATCTTTGGCGACCGCTTCAGCTTCTCCACCGATCTGCGCTTGCGCTACGAGGGGCTCTACGACCGCCAGAGCGGCAAGACGGAACTGGCCGACCGCCACCGCTACCGCATCCGCTGGCGTCTTTTCGGCGATTACAAGGTCAACGATGAACTGTCCCTGCACTCCATGCTGACCACCTCCAGCGGCTCCTGGTTCGAAGACGGCAAGAACAGCCGCAACTGGCAGCCCGGCCGCACCTCCAACCAGAGCATGGACGACGAATTCAACAACAAGAACGTGTTCGTCGGCCGCATCTACGCCACCTACGAGCCCAAGTGGGCGCCGGGCCTGGAACTCACCGCCGGTAAGTTCAAGAACACCTTCCTGCACACCGACATCATGTGGGACCCGGACGTGAACCCGGAAGGTATTTACGAGCGCTACCAGTACAAGGGATGGAAGAGCTTCCAGCCCTTCGTGCATTTCGGCCAGATGGTGGTTTCGGAGAACAACAAGACCGACGACGCTTTCCTGTTCATCTGGCAGGCGGGCGCCGACATCATGCTGCCCTACGGCATCAAGTGGACCATCGCCGGGTCTTACTATGACTGGCAGAATCCCAACCTGAGCGACCTCAGCGAGGTGGAGGGCTCCAGCGCCGGCAACAGCTTGGATGCCAACGGCAAGTACCTCTACGACTACAAGCTCTGGCAGGGGATCACCTTCCTCAACTTCAAGGTGGCCAACCTGCCGGTCAAGCTGTGGTTCGATTACATACAGAACAACGACGACAGCGTGCCTTCGGACAACGACACCGCCTGGTCCACCGGCTTTGAGCTGAACAAGACCAAGAAGAAGGGCGATTGGGCCCTGTACTTCAAGTACGCCGAAATCGAGCCCGACGCCGTGGTGGGCGCGGTCACCGACGGCGACTTCTACGGCGCCAACCGCAAGGGTTACAAGACGCAATTCCGCTACCAGCTCTACGATCCCTGGACGGTGGCTTTGAGCTGGTTCCAGACCGACACCATGGTGGGCCAGGAAGAAAGCGAGAACCGCTTCCAGTTTGACTTCATCTTCAAGTTCCGCCTGTAAGCGCAGGCTCGCTTTTAGTTAAGCGCTGACCTAGCGGGCCGTCCGCCGATTATAACCGGCGGGCGGCCCGCGCTTTGGCGGCCCGCCCAGCAAAAAGGGTTCCCGCCGAACCCTCGCCGGTGATAAGCTTTGGCTGGACGACAACCAGAGAGGACGGCCAAGGTGCTTTTCAGGGAAAAATACGTAACCGTGCCCGTGGCGGGGGGCAAACTGAGCGGGCACAGCCCGGAACTCCATCATATCCTGGAGATGAGCAATTATCTGGCCACGGTGAAGGGGCTGCAAAACGTGCTGGACAGCGGAGTGTCCAAGATGATGCAGCAGTTTCACCTGGAAGCCGGGCGGATTTACCTTTTGGACGAGAGCGGCGAACGCCTGGTTTTGCGGGCCGCCAAGGGTATAGAGACTCACGGCCTGGAAAGCATGGGCATGGGCGAGGGCTTTTCCGGCAAGGCGGCCCGCGCCGGTTGTTTCCTGGCCCAACGGGTGACGGACCTGGAAGACCGGGAAAGGTCGGAGATGCTTTCCGACCTGGGCCTGCAATCGGTGATCTGCCTGCCGCTCATCGCCATGGATCAAATGCTGGGCGTCATGAACCTGGGGGCCAGCCGCATCATCGAATTGAGCATGGCCACCATCGACCTCATGGTGGTGCTGGGCAACCTCATCGCGGTGGGCATCCTGAACGCGCGCCAGGCCGAGGCCCTGGAGGAAAAAGCCAGGGCCTTGGAGGTGCAAAAGGAATCCATTCAATTCTTCGCCTACACCGCCTCCCACGACCTCAAGAGCCCGGCCACGGCGATCCACGGCCTGGCCCGCATGCTGCTGCGCCTGGGCGGCGAGGCCATGAGTTACAAGACCAAGGAGATCTGCCAGCAGATCAGCAAGGCGGCTTCCATCATCGAGGAGCTGGCCGGCGAGCTGAACGCCTACATCAAGGCCAAGGAATCCCCCCTGGACCCGGAACCGGTGGACCTGGACGGAGTGCTGGAGGCGGTGCGCGGCAACGTCGCGGACGAGGTGGAGAGGCGGGGCATTGCCTGGCGCCAGCCCCACGGCGTGGGCCCGATCCACGCCGACCGGCTGGCCCTCATAAGGGCCCTGCAAAACCTGGTGGACAACGCCCTCAAGTACGGCGGCAAGGGATTGAGCCTGGTGGAGGTGGGCTATGAACTCACCCCTTCCCATCACGTTTTTTCCGTGCGCGACGACGGCGTCGGCCTGGCGGAGGACCAGGCGGACAAGGTGTTCAGCCTCTTCGGCCGGGCCGATAGCTCCCGCGGCATACCGGGAACCGGCCTGGGCCTGGCCATCGTCAGCGAAATCGCCCATCGCCACGGCGGGCGCGCCTGGCTGGAAAGCCAGCCGGGCAAGGGCTGCATTTTTTATTTTTCAATGAACCGGGATTTGGCCCAGGAAAAACCAGCCTAAATGGGCCGGGCCAATACGGTGATTTTCTTGTCCAGGTATTTGCCGTACAGCCGCACCGCCTGTTCCAGGTAGACCGGGAAGGGCATGTCATGTTCGGCGGCCTTGAGACGGGCCTTTTCCAGGGATTCGCCGTCCATCACCACCACCGCCGATACGCGCAGCTTGGGCGGCTTGACTTCCTTGTCCTTAGGGCTCATGGCTCCACCTCTCGCCCTGGGCTGATTGGCCGCCTCGCGACGGAGTCCTGGTTTCTCTTGCCATCACGGAGATAATTATAGCATGGAGCTGATATTTTTAGGCACCGGCGGCGCCTGGGGATTGCCCGAGCATTCCTGCCCCTGCGCCACCTGCCGCCACCTGCGCGCCAAGGGCGAGCACCGCGGCCGCACCAGCCTCTGGCTGGAAGGGCCGGCCAAGCTGCTGATCGACCCCGGCCCCGACCTGCGCGCCCAACTCATGCGGGAGAACCTGCCGCGCCCGGACGCGGTGCTGATCACCCACGAGCACGGAGACCATTTTCTGGGGCTCGACGAGCTGCTTTGCTACCGCCGGGCGGTTCCGGCCCAGGATTGGCGGCCCATTCCGGTATACGCCAGCGCCGCGGCCTGGGAGCAGATCGAGCCCCGCTTCGGCTATTTGCTGGGCAGCCTTTTGGAAAAGCGCCTGGCGCTTCCCGGCCAGGCGCTGGCGGGGTTTCCCTTTGGCCGGGATCTGAGCTGCCAGCCGGTCAAAACCGATCACGGCCCCATGCCCAAGGGCTCGGTGGGATACCGGTTCGCCGTGAACCAGCCGGGCGGAAGCCTGACCCTGGGCTATACCAGCGACATGGTCTCCCTCAGCGAGCCCGACGCCTTCGCCGGCCTGGATTGCCTGGTTTGCCAATGCCATTTCTTCAACGAACCCCAGGTCAACCGGGCCAACCACCTGAGCCTGCAAAGGGCCCTGGAGTTTCTGGGGCGCTGGCGGCCCGGGGCCGTGTTTTTCGTGCATTTGAGCTGCCAGGATTATCTTCCCGGCGACGAGACGGTCAACGCCATGCTCAAGAAATACGCCCCGGCCGATCCCTTGCGCGCGCCGGACGGCGCTCCCTACGCCATACCCCGCGACCAGGATTCCTGGCAGGCTGCGGTGGAGAGGGTGTTCACGGACCGGGGATTGGACTTGCCCGCCAAGGTGGCCTGGGACGGACTCCGGGTCGGTTGGTGACGGCGCTCCCGGCCTAGAGCAATTCGGCCAGGAACAGCTCGGAGATGGTGGAGATGGCTTTCAGGCTGGCGTTGTAGGCCGTCATGCTGGCCCGCAAGCGCAGAAAAGCCTCCTCCACGTCCACGTCCTGCAGGGTTTCCAGGTTGTCGGCGGCGTATAGCTCCTGTTCGCTGAGCACCGTGGTGCGGGCGGTCACCCGGTTGGCGCGCGTGCCGGATTCCGAGATGTAGTCCGTGAGGTTCTTGATGGCCAGATCCAGCGCCTCCAAGGCCTTTTGGCTTTGGGTCTGGGCTTCCTCGGCGCTGCCGGTGGCCAGGGCGTTTTGCCATTGCGTCAGGGTGTCCAACACGCTCACCGGCTCCTGGTCGATCTTGTAGTAAAAGCTGTCGCCGGTGTTGAAGGTCTGGTTGTCCAGGTAGAAGAAGACCCCGTCCCCGGCGTTGTCGGGATACATCTCGATCTCATAGGTGAACTGATCGCCCACCGCCGCCTGGGTGGCGCCCTGGGTCATATAGAATGAAACTCCGTCCGCGCCCGGGATTTCGATCTCGTGGTCCGAGCCGTAGTTGGTGGTGGTGACGCTTTCGGTGATGGTGTTGCCTTGATCGTTGACCCAGGTCACGTCCATGGTGACCTGGTCGCCGTTGACCGCGGTGACCGTGAAATTGAATTCGCGGTCCGTAAGCCCCCGGTAAGCGCCGCTCAGGTTCAAGACGTCATCGCCGACGTTGAGGGGGTCGGCGGTGGCGGTCTGGCCGGTCAGGTCCACCTTGGGCCACACCCCGTTGACGGGCAGCACCACCGCGTTTTCCCGGCCCGCCCCGGACAGGCTGATGATTTCCTGATATTGATTGCCGGAATCGTCGGAAAAGGTCACCTTGATTTTCACATCGCCGCCCGGCACCGTGCCGCCGGAAACCACGTCGAAGGTTATCTCGCGGTCATAGAGGCCCCGGTAGGCCCCGGCCAGGTACAGGCCGCCGGTGGTGGCGGAGTCGCCGGGCGCGGCCTCGGCCCCCAGCAGATTGATGGTGCGCACGCCGCCCAGCAGCTCCTCGGCGGTCCAGTTGTAATTGAGCCGGCCCCCCTCGGCGAAGTTGACCGCCAGGTCCTCGTCGTTGCCCCGGTAGTGACCCACCTCCAGGTTGAAGACCGCGCCCT
This sequence comes from Desulfocarbo indianensis, assembly GCA_001184205.1. Taxonomy (GTDB): domain Bacteria; phylum Desulfobacterota; class Desulfarculia; order Desulfarculales; family Desulfarculaceae; genus Desulfocarbo; species Desulfocarbo indianensis. Next base: position 361,532 of record LBMP01000005.1, on the reverse strand, counting down.
CGTATATTTCCAGGCCGTCGCGGTAGAGGCTGAGCCCGCCGGTGCCGTTTATGGCCACCCCGTTGTCTTCGCCGCTGTCGGGCAGGGATATGTCCTGGACCTGCAGCACGCCGGCGTCGTTGTACCATTCCAGGCGCACCGACACCGTGCCGTCGTCGGCCACGTCCATCACGGTGCCGCGGATGATGGTGCCCATGAGCAGGGTGCTGGTGCCGGAGGCGTAGATCGCGCCCTCGGTATCGGTGTCGCCGCCTTGGTAGCCGCCGTAGAATTGGCCGGTGCCGGTCAGCGCGACATGGGAGGAGCTCAAGGCGATGCCGTTGGCCGCGTCGCCTATGGAGCGGGCGCTGAGCATCACGCTGGCGTCGGCGCCGCTGACCGAAACGGTGGCCGCGTACTCGTTGGTCTGCGAATTGACCCAGGCGGCCAGGGCGTTGGCGTGGTCGGCCGCGGTGACCAGGGTGGCGCCGTCGGCGATCTCCTCCCAGGTCCAGGTGTTGTTGCCTATGGTCACCGTGTCGGTCTCCGCCGGGGGCAGCGCCGCGCCGGCCACGTGGAACATGGCCGTGGCCTTTTGGCCGGCGTTGAGGTCGGCCTGCAACTCCTGCAGGGTGGTTTCGTCGTTGACGTCCACCGTGGCCGGGGTGGCGGTGGTGATGTCAAAGGGGCCGGTGCCCTTGGACACGATGCGCACCGTGCTGGTGGAGCTGTCCAGCACCGCGTAGTAATTGGGGCTGCCGGCCTGGTTCACCTGGTTGATCAGATCGGCGTTGTCGGTCACCGCGTAGACGTCGCCCGCGATGGTCACGCTGCCCGCGCCGGTTACGTCAATATGCCCGTCGGTGCGGTAGGTCTGGTTGCCCGCCGCGGGATCGGCCAGATAGGTAAGCTCCTCGCCCACCCGGTTGGAGACCAGGCTGCCCAGGCCGGCCAGGCTGTCGTTGGCGCGCCAGACGCCGGCCTGGCTGCTGGAGGGCAATTGCACCTGGGCCCAGCCGCCGGAGCTGAAATCCAGGGGCGGAATCAGGGCCGCGCCCAGGGTGTTGGCTCCCGAAAAGCTCACCGTGGCGCTGGCGCCCACCGTGTCGCGGGTCATCTCCAGGTGATAGAGCCCGGTGTCGGGGTCCTGGTAGATGCGGGCCACGGCCCCGGTGCCCGAGGGGCTGTCGCTGATCAACTCGGCCGGGTTGTCGGCCATGAGCAGGGAGCTGATGGCGGCCGTGTCGGTGCGCGAACCCGAGAAAATATAATCGCCCTCGACCTGGGTGTTGGCCAGCTTGATTATCTCTTCGATTATGTTCTGCACCTCGGTGGCCGTGGCTTGGTGCTGATCGCTTTGAATGGTGCCGGTGGCCATCTGCTCGGCCAGGGTCTTGGCACTGGTCAGGAGTTCCTGGATGGAGGACATGTTCTCCTCGGAGGCGGTCATCCAGTTGGCGGCCGCTTCCAGGTTGGCGCGGTATTGCAGCACCTGATACATGAGGTTGCGGCTGTCCAGGATGGTTACCGAGTGGGAAGGGGCGTCGGAAGGCAGGTTGACCTTCTTGCCGGTGGTGATCTGTTTGTCCAAGGAAACCTGCTCGAACTGCATGTTGAACAGGTCGCGCAGGGCGTTGCGGTAGTAAATCTCCTGGGTCACGCGCATGGCATATGCTCCGGAATAAGGGACTCCCGCCCTTCATGAAGCAAGCCGCGTGCCAGCGCCGTCCCGCGGGCCGGCGCGGGATTTGTAAGGATAACATATTGTTAATATTGTCTAACCTCGCAAGGGCCCTTTGCGGCCCCGCGGGGAATTACCTCGGCTAGGCAGGTATTGCCGGCCGGCGGCAAGAGCTGCGCCGGCTCAAGCCCTGTTTTTTCGCAGGGTCGGCCGGCCCGCCCGGTCAAGGGCCGGCTCCAGGCCGTGGGCCCTGGCCAGGGCGACGGCGGGCAGCCCCCACATCAGATCCAGCTCCTCGGGCGCATAGCCGAAACGCTCTCTGGCGCCCGCCCGCAGCTTGTGATCCAGCTCCAGCAGGCTCAGGGCCCGCGCCTGGGCCCCGGCCTCTCCCTGGGCCGCCTCTTCCAGGCAGCCGGTCAACCGGGCCGCGGGTATTTTCAGGTCGTATTCCTCGATCAGGGCCAGGGCCGTGTCGTCGCCGGCGAAAAGCCGGGCCCGGCTCAGGCGGGGCGAGCCCGCCAATTGGCCCGCGTGACGCCCGCTCCAGCACTCCAGGGTGCGGCATTGCAAGGGCCTGCTTTGGTAAACCGCGCAGCGGCCCTTTTCCAGGAACAGGCACCCCCGCTCCCCGCTGGGAGCGCCGGCCGGGTGTTCCCGCAGCTTGATAAGCTCCCCTTCCAAAAGGTAGCTGCCGCCTTGGCGGGCCGAGGAAACCCTCTGGCCGGGCCGCAGGGCGAAGAGCGAGGAGCGCGGCAGGCCGGCGGGGCTTATGAGCTCCAGGTCTTCCTGGTAGAGGGTGGGGCTGGATGATCTACAGCAGGTGCCGCAACCCAGGCAGGCCGCGGCCTGGGCCAGCTCCTCCAGCCGGCCGGCCAGGCGCTCGGCGGCCGGGGGGCCCTGGGCCAGCAGCCGGCGGACCTGGGGATGGCGCTCCAACACCAGGGCCGCGCCCTCCGGGTCCATGGGCCGCAGCTCCGCCAGAATCTCCAGAGCGGTTTGCAGGGCCAGGGCCGGCTCGGCCAGGTCCGAGGCCAGGCGCTTTCGCCAAGCATGGCCCCCCATCAGGCCGCCTCGCGCAAGTAGAAGGGATTGCAGTATATCCAGGGCCGCCATCCCGCGGGGGGCCTCAGGCGGCTGGCCTCCACCCGCCACACGCCGGGCTCCTCCAGGGGCCAGGCGAAGCGCCGTCCCCTTTCCTGGCGCATCACCAGGCCGTTGCGGATCAGGCGCGCCCGGCCCCAAGCGGGCAGCCTGGTCTCCAGGCGCAGGCCGGGGGCAAAGGGGATTTCCGCGCCGGGCAGCGCTTGGCCCTGGGGGCCATCCAGCCGGCAGGCAAAGCCCCGGGCCCGTCCCAGGGAGGCGAAACAGCGGCCCTGGGCCAGGGCCTCCAGCACCAGGGCCTGGTCTTCATCGGCCCGCCCGCAAAAAGGCCGGCTGAGCCAGAGGCCGGTGAGCAAAAGGCGCATATGCCGGCGATAGGAGAAAACCCGCACCGGCAGCCAGCGTTTGCCCATGGCAAAAGCGTGGGCGTCGGCCCCGCCGAAGGCCACCCAGCGCCGGGAGCGGCCCACGGCGTCCCACAGGGCCAGGAGGGTGGGGTGGGGGCCGGCCATGAAGCTGGCCGGCATGGCCAGGCGGGCGAAGAAGTCGGTCAGCCCCCCCATGCCTTGCTTGAAGGAACTCATGGCGTTCCATATTTCCAGGCCCTGGCAATCCAGGGCGGAAAAATCCAGGGTCACGAACGAGCGGGAACGCTTGGCCGAGGCGATGGCCGAATCCAGGGGATGGGCCAGGGCGCCCCAGCCGCCGCGTTCCCGGATCAGGGCCAGGCTGCGGGCCGGGTCGCCGTTGACTCCGTCGCCCTTGAGCTTGGGAAGGGTGTGATCCAGGCCCAGCGCCAAGAGATGATTGTGGCGGGGGGTGACCTCCTGGCCGGGCACCACCAGCACGCCCTGGTTCCAGCCGCCGCCCGGCGAGAGGCGGTCGTGATCGGTGGGGATCAGCACCTCCACGCCCGACCGGGCCGCCAGGCGGGCGATGTCGGCGATGTCGGCGCTGCCGTCCGAAGCCAGGGTGTGCACGTGGATAAGGGCCAATACCTGCACCGGCCCCGGCTTATTCCGCTGTGCGCGGCTCAGGCCAGCACTCCGCCGGCCCGGGCCAGCAGCCTTTCGGCGTTGGCGAACAGGGCGGGCAGCTCCTCCGGCAGGACGCCGGCTCCCAGGGCCACCTTCTCCGCCATGGCCCGGTTGATGAGGTCGCTGGGCGCGTGGCTGTCGGTGTTTACCACCAGGCCGGCCCCGGCGGCGCGGGCCAGGGCGGCCACCCGGCCGTTGGCCAGGCTGTGGCCCCTGCGGGAGGTGATCTCCAGGAGCACGCCCTTTTGGGCGGCCAGGGCGGCCTCCTCGGCGGTGAGCAGGCCGGGGTGGGCCAAAACGTCGACTCCGGCTTCGATGGCGGCCCGGTTGGTGCCGGCCAACACCGGCTCGACGATGGTTTCGCCGTGCACCACCACGATATCGGCCCCCAGGTCGCGGGCCTGCAGGGTGAGATCGTTTATCAGCTCCGGCGGCACGTGGGTCAGCTCCACCCCGGCCAGGGACTTGACCCCATGGTGGCGGTTGAGCTCGTTCACCACCGCCCGCACCCTGGGCAGCACGAAATCCAGGTTGCTGGTGTCTACGTGATCGGTGAGGGCGATGCCGCGATGCCCCATGGCGTCGGCCCGTTGGATCAACTCCGCGGGCAATAGCTCGCCGTCGCTGAACAAGGTATGGGTATGCAGGTCTATCACTGCCTATCGCCTTTCTCGCTGAGATACGGCTCCACGGCGCCGGTCACGGCCCGGTTGCGCCCCTCTTCCTTGGCCCGGTAGAGGGCCTGGTCGGCCGCGCCCAAAAGCTGGGCGGGCTTGAAACGGTTCTCCGGGATGATCGCGGCCACGCCCAGGCTCACCGTGACCACCGGCGCGGCCTTGGAAAAGCTGTGGGCCAGGGCCAGGCGCTCGATTCCCCGGCGCGCGTATTCGGCCAGGGTGAAGGCGCCGGGCAGGTCCGTGTCCGGAAGCAGGGCCACGAATTCCTCGCCGCCGTAGCGGGCCAGCAGGTCGGCCGGCCGGCGCAGGCACTTTTGAATGGCGGCGGATACTTGCTTGAGACACTCGTCGCCGGCCTGGTGGCCGTAGTGGTCGTTGTAGAGCTTGAAAAAATCGATATCCATCATGACCAGGGCCAGGCTGCGTTTCTGGCGCATGCTCCGCCGCCACTCCTGCTCCAGGGTGACGTCGAAAAGGCGCCGGTTGGCCACGCCGGTCAGCCCGTCCAGGGAGGAGAGCCGTTTCAGCTCCTGGTTGGCCTCCGAAAGCCGCGAGGTCATTTCGATGAGTTGCTGCTCCCGCGCCTTGCGGCGGTCCACCTCGGCCTTCAAGGCCAGGGCGGAGTGCACCCGGGCCATGAGCTCCACCGCGTGGATGGGCTTGGTGATGTAATCCATGGCCCCGGCCTGAAACGCCTCGGCCAGGGAATCGTAATCCGTGCGGCTGGTGACGATGATGATGGGGACATCCTTGAGCCGGTCAACGTTTTTGATGATCTTGCAAGCCTTTATGCCGTCCATGTCGGGCATGACGATGTCCAGGATTATGAGGTCGAACTCCTCGTCCTCCTTGACCGCGACAGTTTTGCCAACGCCCAAGATGGTCAGCGCCTCGGCGGCGGAGTGCGCGGTGCTGACGCTGGTCAGGCCCTGTTGGGTGAAGGTATCCTTCAGGGCGGTCAGGGCCAGGCGCGAATCATCCACCGCCAGTATGTTGGGAATTGTCTTCATGTGAGAGGCCCTCGAATATGGATTGAATTTTGGCGCTGTTTGGGGCCTACATCTTGTATTTGCCAAAATCGTCGGGGTCCATGGACTCCAGCATATCCTTGTATTTTTTCTCCGCTTCTTCGCCTTCGTTGGATGATTCGGAACTGGAGCGCGCCAGCACCTCGCGGGAGACGAAGACCGGCGCTTCCGTGCGCAGGGCCAGGGCGATGGCGTCCGAGGGCCGGGAATCCACGGTCAGCTCGCCGCCGGGGCCGGAAAGATGAATCAGGGCGTAGAAAGTGTTGTCCTTGAGGTCGGTCACTTCCACCCTGGCCACGCTGTAGCCCGCGGTTTCCAACAGGCTCCGCATGAGGTCATGGGTCATGGGGCGCGAGAAGGAAACCTTTTCCAATTCGCTGGCAATGGCGGTGGCCTCCAAGAGGCCGATCCAGATGGGCAGGGTCAAATCGCTTTCCGGATCCTTCAGGATGAGTATGGGCGAGTTGCTGGCCGGGTCGATGGTCAAGCCGTGGACTATCATGCGGAGCACTGGGTATCTCCCTCCTACAGCTGGCAGAGCCGGCCTTTAAGCGAATTAACCAAACCCTCGGTTATGGCGACCTGAACCAGGCCGCCCACCAGCTCGTCCGGCCCGGCGAAGTTGACCGTGCGTCCGGCCCGCGAGCGCCCCGCCAGCCGGCCCTGGCCTTTCTTGGCGGGACCTTCCACCAGCACTTCCTCCACCCGCCCGACCTGTTGCCGGTGAATGGCCAGGGATATCTCCCGCTGCCGCGCCTGCAGGGCGTTGAGCCGGCGGGCCTTCACTTCCTCGGAGAGCTTGTTTTTCAGCTTGCTGGCCTTGGCGTGGGGCCGGTCGGAATACTTGAAGCTGAACAGGAAATCAAAGCCCACCAGGGAAAGCAGGCTCAGGCTTTCCTCGAAATCGGCCTGGCTCTCGCCGGGAAAGCCCACGATGATGTCCGAGCCCAAGGCCAAATCAGGCAGGCGCTCGCGGATGGCCTCCACCTTGGCCAAATACCGGCCCCGGTCGTAGCCCCGCTTCATGGCCGCCAAAACGCGGTCGGAGCCCGACTGCACCGGCAGATGCAGCTGCTCCATGACTTTTTCTTCCGAAGCCATCACCTCGATGAGGCGCGGCGACAGGTCCTTGGGATGGCTGGTGGTGAAGCGCAGGCGCCAAAGGCCGGGGACCGAGGCGATGCGGGCCAAGAGGCCGGGGAAGTCCAGGCGGCTTTCGGCGTCGCGGTAGGAGTTCACGTTCTGGCCCAGGAGCGTGATCTCGCGGGCGCCGGCCTGGGCCAGGGCGGCCACCTCCTCCATGATCTCCGGCGCGGGCCGCGAGCGCTCGCGGCCGCGCACATAGGGCACCACGCAATAGGAGCAAAAATTGTCGCAGCCCTGCATCACCGTCACCATGGCCTTGAGGCCGGGCTTGAGACCCCGCCGCAGCACGGGTATGCCCACCGTGCGGGGCCGGGGGGTGTGGGAGCGGCGGCGCCCCCTGGCCGCGTCGGCCAGGAGCTCGGGCAGGCTGTCCAGAGCGTCGGTTCCGAAAACCAGGTCCAGGTGGGGGATGCCCTTCAAAAGGCGTTGCCCCTCCTGCTGGGCCAGGCAGCCGCCCACGCCGATGATGAGATGCGGCTTGCGCTCCTTGAGCGGCTTCAAGGCCCCCACGTAGGAATAGACCTTGTGGGCGGCGTGCTCGCGCACGCTGCAGGTGTTCAAAAGAATGAGGTCGGCCTCATCCGGGGCGTCGGCCTGGGCGTAACCCAGCTCGGCCAAGATGCCGGCCATGCGGGCCGAGTCGTACTCATTCATTTGGCAGCCGAAGGTGGCGATGTGCGCCAGTTTTTCGCGGCGAGGCTCCGTGACGTCCCTCTGAGTTAAAGATGCGTTGACAATAAAAAGTAACCCACCGCCTGGTTTGGCGCAAGAGGCATTAAAGCACCAAGACGCTTGCCAGCCTCGCAACCTTGCGTCATTCTTATTATAACCATGGGCAACCCCTATATGGCAGCTTCATTTCCCTCTTTTCGGGAGCCCGTTTGTGATACCCATCAAGGCTGAAGACCGCATTCCCCTGATACCGTACGTGACTTTGGGCTTGGTGGCGGCCAATGTCGTGATCTGGCTCTACCAGTTGCTCTTGCCGAGCCTGTCCGAGCGCCTGCTCGTGGTGAAATACGGCGTGGTGCCGGCCCTGATCACGGGATTGGCCTCCATCGATACGCCGGCGGATTGGTTCCCCCGGATATTCACTCTGCTCAGTTTTCAGTTCCTGCATGGCGATGTATTCCATCTGACGGGGAATATGCTTTATTTGTGGATATTTGGCAACAATATCGAGGCCGTGCTGGGCCGCTGGCGCTACCTGGCCTTTTATCTTTTGGGCGGGGTTTTGGCGGGCTTGACCCACATCGCGGCCGGGCCCGGCTCCATGATCCCCATGATCGGGGCCAGCGGGTCCATAGCGGCGGTCTTGGGCGCTTACCTGGTGCTTTACCCCCGCTCCCGCATAGTTTTATTGATCTGGCTGATCTTTTTCGTGCGGCTGGTGCCGGTGCCGGCGGTGCTGTTGTTGGGGGCCTGGTTTTTCCTGCAGGTCATCAACGCCGGCGGCGGCGGCACGGCCTGGATGGCCCATATCGGCGGCTTCGTGGCCGGCATGCTGCTCATTCGCTATTTCCTGCCCAGGCCCCGCGTGCTGCATTGACCCGCCATCCCTTGCCGGTCGCCAGCCAGGGGAGCCGGGGGGCAGCCGTTCGACCACCGCCGGCGCGGCGGCGGGCGCTACTTGACTTTTCCCTGGAGTTGAATTTGCTTGACCTGGCCCAGTTCTATGCGGAAGTTGCCGTATTGGGTCTTGCCGTAGAGCTTGAGGCCGGGCTTCACGGTGAGCTCCACCGGCTTTTCCTGGTTCATGGTCAGGCGGGCTCGCATCATCTCGCCCTGCTTCACCAGCTCGACCGAGGTGAACTTGTCAAAGGGCACCGCCAAGTTGCCGTCTCCCAAATTGCCCAGGAAGAATATCTGGCCGTCGATGGAGAATTGGGTGAGGTCCACGCTGACCCCTTCCAGATCGGTGACGCGGGCGCGGTAATTGGCCTCTGGTTCGGGTATGCGGGTGGGGCCCTCGCTGTCGCCCATGCCCATGGCCATGACAAGGGGAGCGCTGATCAGCAACAAACAAACGACCGCCAAATGAAGACGCCGGGCCATGGATGCCTCCTGGCTGGAGTGATTCCGGGTTGATGCGAATCGGCCGGCGGCACTTGAAAACCCACCGGCCCCCCTTTTTTGGTACCATGGGCGCACGGGCTTGGCCAAGAAAAAAGATGGGGGCCGATTTTATGGGCCCCCGGTTCGGCGGACAAGCCAACAATCGCCAGAGCGGCCTTGTCATGCCTGCGGGCGGTGGGCGATTATAATAGGGAAGCATCTCTACTTGCTAATGAGTTGAAACATGTTGAAACGCTTGCGCCGCCGTTGGCAAATCATCCCCACCTGGATCAAGGTCGTGCCCATCTTGGCGCTGTTGGCGGTGCTCTCGGCCATCCACCAGAGCAATATCGCCCACGGTTCCCTGCTGGCCTCCTCCTTGCACCGCTTGTTTTTTCTGCCGCTTTTTTTAGCTTCCCTCTTGTTCGGGCTGCGGGGCGGCCTGATCTGCGCGGCGCTGATCTCGCTCAATTTCCTGCCCGATATCCTGGGCTACGAAGGCCAGGCCTTGTCGCAAAGGCTGGATATCCTCATGGAGGCGGCGCTGTATTTTCTCACGGCCTTGATTACCGGCATCTTCGTGGACCGGGAGCGGCGGGAGGTCATGCGCCTGAAAAGAGCCGAAAACCTGGCCCTGTTGGGACAGGCGGCGGCGGCGGTGGCCCATGAACTGAAAACCCCCCTGGTGGCCATCGGCGGTTTCGCCCAGCGCATTTACCGCGACCTGGAAGAGGGGCATCCCCACCGCGAGAAGCTCAGGATCATCGTGGACCAGGTGGCCCACATGGAGCAGCTCCTCCGGGAAATGCTGGATTATTCCCGCCCCCTGGAGCTAAGGCTGGCGGCCCAGCCGCTCAACGAGCTGGTGGACGAGGTGATTTCCCTGTGCGCGCTCCTGGCCCAGGAAGCGGGGATCCAGCTTATCAAGGAGGCCGACCCGGACCTGGATTCGCAACCCATGGACGGGGCCAGGATGAAGCAGGTGATATTGAACCTGGTGCAAAACGCCATCCAGGCTTCGCCCAGGGGAGGGCGGGTGCGCCTGAGCATCAGCCAGAGCCCGGATTGGGTGCAGGTGGAGGTGGCGGACCAGGGGAGCGGCATCCCCAGGGAGCACTGGGACAAGCTGTTCTTTCCCTTTTTCACCACCAAGCGCGGCGGCACCGGCTTGGGCCTGGCCATCAGCCACAAGATAGTCGAGGCCCATGGCGGGACCTTGGAATTGGTCAAGAGCAATGAAAACGGCACCACCTTCCGGGTGGTGCTGCCCGCCAAGCCGCTGAACCATTCCCCCTCTTGAGGCCGGTCCGGGCGACAAATCTCGGACTTGCGAATATGGGGCTCGTTTTGTGATCAGCTCCCCATGATCGACAAATCAGCTAACGACCGCCAACCCTCATGAAATATGTGGGCTAGCCCCAGCGCAGCTTGGTCCGCAGTATCTCGAAGTATTCCTTGAACGGCGAATGGATGAGCCGCACGCCCTGGCTGGCCCGGGAGACGATCACCTCGTCGCCGGCCTGGAGCTCGAAGCCCACCTGGCCGTCGCAGGTCAGGGTGGTTTCCTGGGCCTTGTGCCCCAGGGAGATGGTCAGCTTCATCTGGGGCCCCAGCAGCAGGGGCCGGTTGGAGAGGGCGAAGGAACAGATGGGGGTCACCACCAGGCAGTCCAGGGCCGGGTGGCAGATGGGGCCGCCGGCCGAGAGGTTGTAGGCGGTGGAGCCGGTGGGGGTGGAGATGATGAGCCCGTCGGAGCGGAAGGTGGTGAGATGCCGGCCGTCCACCGCGGTGTCCAATTCCACGATGCGGGCCAGGGCCGCCTTGTTTATCACCACGTCGTTCAAGGCCACCAGCCGCCGGTGGGCGGAGCCTTGGCGTTCCACCCTGGCCTCCAGCATCATGCGCGGCGGGGCGGAATATTTGCCGGCCAGGACTTTTTCCATGGCGGGCAGCAACTCCTCCGGGGCCAGCGCGGTGAGGAAGCCCAGGCCGCCCAGGTTCACCCCCAGGATGGGGGTTTGCCACAGTTCGCAGTTCACCAGGGCCCGCACCGCCCCCAGCATGGTGCCGTCGCCGCCCAGCACCACCACCAGGCAGGTTTGCGGGCTCAAGACGGGCTCCGGGCCGCCGCCGCTGGAGGGCTGGCCGGGCCATGATTCCATGAGTTGGGCCGGATAGCGGCGCTCTTCCAGCCAGGCGGCCAGGTTTCGGGCCAGCTCCTGGGCCTCCGGGGTGCGGGCTTTGTAAATTATGGCAACCTGAGGCATGATGCTCTACCATCTATACATTGGGCTTTGGCCCTGCGGCCGCTCCCCTTAAGGGCCGCGGCAAAGCCCCAAAGCGGCTTTTATATGGCAAGCTAACAGAATTGTGCCAGCGGGCACAAGGCCCAAAGGAAGCGGGGCGATGAGCGACGACGATCTGATCGCTGGTTTGCAGGCCCAGGTTAAAAAAGAAGTGGTGGAGCGCTACGTGCGCGAGCGCCGCATCTTGGAAGAAGAGATAAACCTGGTCCTGGAGGACGCCTCGGCCTGGCACGGCGGCCTGGCCGCCTGGGCCCGCCAGCGCCGCCGCCTGGCCTCGGCCCTGCTCACCCCCGAGACGGGCCGCCGGTTTTTTAAGACGGCCAACCTGGGCGAATACGACGGCCCGGCCCGGCGCAAGCACCGCTTTGACAAGCCCAAGGCCCTGACCCGGGGCGGAGCCTACCAGCGCCTGATTGGCCGCCTCTACCGCGGGGTGTGGGAGGAGGCCCAAGGCCTGGCCGCCGAGCGCCAGCGCTTGCTCAAGCTCATGGACGAGGTCAACCGCGACATTCTCCATTTCGAGGCCAACCACGACATGATGGCCCTCAGCGCCTATCTCAGGTCGTTGGACCCCGGCGAGCTGCAGCGTCGCAAGCTGTTGGGGGTCAATTTCACGGCCAGGGAGCAGGCGCTCAGCGCCGAGGCGCTTTCTTTCAAGCCCATCGCCCGCGAGCGCCTGGAGCTGGAGCAGTTGAGCCTGGAGCCCCTGCCGCCCAAGGAGGTCATGGCCCAAACGAAGGATTTGCTGACCAGCCAGTGCCGGCAAATGCCCCGCGAGATCGACCGCCTCTGGCTTTAATCGCCGGTTTTCGGCGCTGGCCGGGCCGGTTTCTCCCTTGGCGCGGGGGGCAGGTCTTTCTTGTAGACCAGGGTGCGGTAGGGGAAGGGTATCTCCACGCCTTCGGCGTCGAAGCGCTTCTTGATCGCCTCCAGGAGCCAGAATTTGGCCTGCCAGGATTGGTCCATGTCCGCCGTCCACAGATAGGCCCGCAGGACCACGCTGAAATCGCCCAGCTCGATGACCCGCACCCAGGGCGGTTCCGGGGCGGTCTCGTCGGGGATCTTGTGGGGGCAGCGCTCCAGCTCCTCCAGCATGAGGCGCCGGGCCAGGTCGATGTCCGTGTCGTAGCTGACGCCTATCTCCACCCGGCAGAGGATGCGCGGCTCCACGATGGTGTGGTTCACCACGCTCACGCTGTCCAGCTTTTCATTGGGTATGACCAGGCGCTTGTTCTCCCAGGTGCGCACGATGGTGTGGCGCAGGGTGATGTCCTCCACCGTGCCGTATTCATCCTCCAGGCTTACCTTGTCGCCGATGCGGATAGGCCGGTAGATGGCCAGGGAAAGCCCGGCCACCAGGTTGGCCAGGGTGCTCTTGGCCGCGAAACCCACCACCACCGCGGTTATGCCGGCGCCGGCCAGCACCGTGTGCAAGAGGGTGTTCAAGCCGGGAATGTGCGAGATCCAATAGACGCCGGCAATGGTGAAGACCACCGCCGTCTTGATCCGCATGGCGTAGCGGACGATGGTTTCGTCCACCTTGCGGCCCAGCTTGCCCATCACCCACTTGGAGCGGCGCATGATGCGGTTGAGCAGCCAGGAAACCCCGGCGGCGATGAGCAGCACCGCGGCCAGGGAGATGACGTACTCCAGGGGGTGGTCCGGGTTCAAGACGCCGGTTATGTCCAACTGTCCCGCTGCCACGGAGGCTCCCCCATCTCCTAGTGCTTGAAGGCCCGCTGCCCGGTGAAGACCATGGCCGCCGGGGGATCGGCCTGGTCGCAGGCCTCGATGGATTCCCAGTCGCGCATGCTGCCGCCCGGATGGGCGATGCAGGTGACGCCTTCCTTCAGCCCCACGTCAACCCCGTCGCGGAAGGGGAAGAAGGCGTCGGAGATCATCACCGAGCCGGGCAGGCCCGCCCGGTCGAGGCGGGTCTTCTCGTCTATCTGGTCGATGACTTCCGGTCCGCGCTGGCCCGCCTCCACCTCGGCGGCCAGCTCGTCGTATTTGAGCCCGTAGCGCTCCCAGGCCAGCTGGTTGGCGTATTTGGTGTAGGCCTTGTATACCGCGATGCGGGCCACGCCCACCCGGTCCTGTTCGCCGGTGCCGATGCCCACGGTGCAGCCGTCTTTAACGTAGATCACGCTGTTGCTGGTGACGCCCTGCTCCACGGCCCAGCCGAACACCACGTCCTTGAGTTCCTGCTCGCTGGGCTGGCGGCTCGGCTCGTAGACCTTGCCTTTATACTCGCAGCGGGCGGGCAGGAGATCGGCCGGGGTCTTGATCCGGTTGAAGCTGGAGGTTTGCAGGATCAGGCCGCCGTCCATGAGGCATTTGATATCCAGGAAACGGGCGTCGCGGTAGGCGGCCAGCTCCTCCATGCGGGGGATGCGCAGGATGCGCAGGTTTTTTCTCTGCCTGAGGATGTCCACCGCGCCTTCCTCGTAATCGGGCGCGGCCACCACCTCCAGATAGAGCTCGTTCATCATTTCGGCGGCGGTCTTGTTGACCGGCCGGTTCAGCACCGCCACCCCGCCGAAGGCCGCGATGAGGTCGGCCAGAAAGGCGCGCTGATAGGCGTTGGCGATGTCGTCGGCCACGGCGCAGCCCGAGGGGTTGTTGTGCTTCATGATGGCCGCGGCGGGCTGATCGGTGAGGTAGCGCAGGATGTGCAGGGCTCCGTCCACGTCGGTGAGGTTGGTCTTGCCCGGATGCTTGCCGGCCTGGAGCATCTGGCTTTCATCCAGGGCGCTGACCAGGCCCCGGCCCGCCGCGATCAATTCCACCTCGCCCACCTTGAGGCCGCCGCCCACCAGTTCGTACAGCGCCGCCTCCTGGCCGGGATTCTCGCCGTAGCGCAAACCCTTTTCCACCAGGCCGCCGGCGTCGTCGGGCAGCTTCCAGGACCGCTTCTTGTAGCTGAGCACTGATCCCCCGATTTTGATTTCCACCTCCGGCGGAAAATGATCGTCCATAACGGTCCGGTATTGGGCTTTGATGTCGGTCAATTGGATTCTCCCTGCTCGGCGGGGCAAGGGCTCGGCTTTAGCGCTGGTGCCTGGCCCGCCACTTGGTTATCACCTGCTCGAAGGCTTTGACCGGCGCGGCGCCGGTGATGGCCACTCCGTTCACCACGAAGGTGGGGGTGCTTTGAAACTTGAAACCATCAGCCTCGGCCTCGTCCTTTTTGATGCTTTCCTCCAGGGCCTTGTCCGCCAGATCGCGGCCAAGCTGGGCCTGGTCGACCTTGAGGCCGGCCAGTATCTCCTGCACCGCCTCCAGCTTGCGCCGGCCGATCTCCTCCTGGCGCTGGAACACGGTTTCGGCGAAACGCCAGGCCAACTCGGGGCTCTGCCTGCCCAGGGCCTCGTAATAGAGCGCGAGCTGCCTGGACAAATCGCTGCTGGGGTTGTGCTTCATCTGCAAGCGCACCTCGCGGGGATGCATTTGCATGAGCGTAGCGATGTTCTGAGCCCCCAGGGAGCAGGCGCCGCACAGGAAATCCGAGTACTCCAAAACGGTTATCGGCGCTTCCCTGGGGCCGATCACCGGGCGCGCCTCGTCCAGGGGCATGGGCAGGGGGCGCTCCAGGGCCTTGTCCAGGGTTTGCTCCCAGCGCCGGGCTTGCTCCACCTCGGCCCCCTGCTTGGCCAGGTCGTAAAGCTCGACCTTGCGGCTCTCCAGCGCCTCCAGCAGCAGCTCGGGATTGCTGCGCAATACCTGGCGCAGTTCTTCCTTGAATTCCCTGTTTCCCTGGCCGCAGGCTATTTTGGCAAGCTTTTGCTTATGCCGCTCCAGGACGTCCAGGACCAGGTCGGGATTCTGACGCAACACGCGTTCCAGGTTTTTCTTGAATTCGGCATCCCCCTGGCCCGCCCAGGCCAGGTTGGCGGCCAGGGCGATGGTCATCAACATAGTTAACACGCGCAGAAACATGGTTCGGCTCTCCTGGGTTCCCCCGCTATTTAACAGACCCGGCAGGCCCTTTCCAGCCCTCCCAGCATAACCCACGGATTGCTGGGTGTAAACGGGCCATTGCCGCCTTTCGCCCGGCTCAAGGGGCCGGCCGCTGGTTTTGCCGCGCGCGGAGATGCCGGGTGGTCATTCCTCGATTAGCGGCTCCTGGGCTTGCGCCGGTTTAAGGGCTATGCGCCGGTAATAGGCCAGCAAAAGGAAGGTGGCGGGCAGGGCGATGAGCAAACCGAAAAGGCCCAGGAGCTTGCCCCAGATGGATAGGGAAAGCAGGATGACCCACGGCTTGAGTCCGGTGACCTTGCCCAGTATCCTGGGCACCAGGATCATGTCCTGGATGGCCTGGGCGGCCACGAACACCGCGCCGGTGAGCGTTAAAACCAGCCAAAGGTCCAAGCCGGTCTCCAGGCTGTGGATCAGGGCCAGAAGGGCGGCCGGCACCAGGGCGATGAGCTGCAAGTAGGGCACCATGTTCAACAACCCCACGAACAGGCCCAGGAGCACGCCCAGGGGCAGGCCCACCAGCCAAAAGCCGATGGCGCATATCACCCCCACCAGGGCCGCCACCAGGGCCTGGCCCCGGAAATAGGAACTCATGGCGCTTTGAAAGTCGCTGGCAAAGTCCTGCACCGCTTCGCGGTAGGCCGGCGGCACCATCTCCAGCCAGCCCTGGGAAATCCGGCGGAAGTCCATGAGCAGGAAGACCAGATACAACACGACCACGCTCAAGCCCAGAATGCCCCAGATCAGGCTGGCCGCGCCGGTCAGCACGCCCCACACGCCGGGCAGCACGTGGCGGGCCGCGGCCTCCAGGATCTTGCCCAGCCCCGCGTTGGAAAAGATTTCCCGCAGTTCCGGCCGGGCCAGCAGCTCCTTGATGGCCTGCCAGATATCGGGGGGCAGCTTCCGGGCGGCGCGTTGGGCCCAGCCCGAGTCGCTGACCAAATCCGAGATCAATCTGCCCATGTGGGCCGCTTCCCGGGCCACCACCGGCGCCACCAGCCAGAGTAGCAAAACCAGGAAACCGGCCACCAGACAGAGGGAAAGCAGCACGGCCAGGGCCCGCTGGCGCACCAGGCGCTCCAGGAGCCGCACCAGGGGGTCCATCAGGTAGGCCATCAGCAGGGCCGCCACGAAAGGTATGAGCACTTCGCTCAAATAGCCCAGCAGCCAGACCAGCCCCCCGAACATGAGCGCGGCCAGGGCCAGGCGAAACACCCGGTCGAAGGTATAGGGCCTGTCACCTAGAATCATGGCGCCTCGTCGCCGGCCGCCGCCGGCCGGGTTCAGATTGGGGTTGGGCTCGGCCTCAACCGTTGACGTCGAATTTCAGCCTGCGGGCCAGGTCCTTGAGCCCCGGCGGGATGGTTTGCGGCTCGTTTTCGCTGAGCAGGTGGTAGAGCAGATTCTGGGGCCGCCACAAATTCAGCCCCACCTCCAGGGCCTCGGCCAAATCCAGCACCTGGGCCGCGCGCCGCAGGCGGTCCCCGTCCTGGGGATTGGCGAGCAGTTGCTCCAAGTCCCTGGCCAGGGCCTCCACCAGGGCGCGGTTCAGGCCCGGCGCGCTGAGCTTGAGGCCCAGGTTCCGGCTCTGCATGGCCAGTTCGCCCAGATCGGAGGGCAGGGGGCCCAAGCCGTTGGCCTTCAAGCCCGCGATGATATCCTCGGTGAGCATGGCTTCGGCCAGGGCGGTGTAAAGCCTGGGCAGGGGCACGCTGATCTGATGCAAAAACAGCATGGTGTCCCGGTTGGCGTCGTACATGGCCCGGGCGGTTTCCCGGTAGCGGTCCATGGTGGTGGTGAGCATGGCCTGGGCCAGGATGCGGCGGCCCTCCAGGAAGAGATCGCCCAGGGCGTAGCGGTAGCCGCCCACCCTTTTTTCCAGGAGGCTGATGATCTGGTTTTTCTCCAGAAGCCTTAAAGGGCGTTCCAGCTCCTGCCCCAGGCCGCTGATGTCGGTTGCGTTGTCAATGTGGGAGACGAAGGCGAGAAAGTCATGCCCGCCGGAATGCATGGCCGCGAAAACCACCTGACTGGTTTCCTCCAGCACCCGGTGGGCCACCCGCACCTCGCCCCAGGCCAGGCTGATCCCCAGGTTGTGGCGGTGCCGCAGTTGCAGCGTTTCCAGGCGGTAGCAATAAAGCTCCTCGGGCAGGGGATCGTCGCCCATCACCTTCCTGATGGCGGCGTGGGCCACCACCCGGCGCGGGCCCACCCGGCTGGGGGCCACGCGTCTGCGCCAGATGTCCGCCCCGCTGCCCTCGCCCAACTGGTTGGATTGGGCCTGTTCCAGATAGGTCAGGAGGCCGTTCTCCCAGCCGCCGCCGTCCAGTTCCCCGGCCAGTTGCAGGGCCCTGGCCGCGAAGCGCAGGTTCTGCACGGCCTCGATGCCGGCGATATCGTCGAAAAACCAGCCGCAGGAGGTGAACATGTAGAGGGCCCAGCGCTGGCATTCCAGGAGCTTGGCCGCGCGGATCTCCTCTTCCGGCGAGAGCGGGCGCAGTTGATGTTGCTTGAGGAATTCATGCCAGGCCGAGCGCGGCTGCGGCGGCAGCGCCTGGACGTAATCATCGCGGGCGGCCCAGGGGTCCTGGAAAAGCTCGGCTCCCAGGGTCTCGAACAGCTTAGCCATCCGTTGGTTCAATTGGTCCAGGCCATCGCGCAGGGGCGCGCGCCAGCGCTGGTTCCAGCCCCGGCCCGAGTCCAGGGCGCAGCCGCAATCGGCCCGCCAGCGGTCCACCCCGTGGGGGCAGGACCAGGCGCTGGGCTCCAGTATCTCCACCTGCCAGGTGGGCGGATGGGCGGCCAGGAAAGCCGCGTAGTTGGTCAGTTCCGCCCGCTTGTCCTGGTTCAGCAGTTCCAGGGCGTAGGCCAGGGCCATCTCGCCGAAGCGGTGGTGGTGGCCGTAGGATTCGCCGTCGGTGGCCACGTGGGCCAATTGAGGCTCGCCCAGGCGGTCGTCGAAAAGCCCGAGCAGGCGGTCGGCCAGGCGGTGGCCGTCGTCCAGGGTTTTCTCGAAGGCTATGGAGCGGCTGGAAGGGCCGTCGTAAAAAAAGAGGGCGATCTCCCGGCCCGAGGGCAACAGGGCCTGGTAGGGCCGGCGGGGATCGATGCGCCCGCCGCGCACGTCCTGCCAGGATTTTTCCGGCGGTTTGACCCGCGAGGCCTGGCCGGGGGCCAGGATGGTGAAGGCTATGCCCTCGGCGGCCAGGCACTCCAAGGTTGGCACGTCGGCCGCGGTTTCGGCCAGCCACATGCCCTCGGGCCGCCGGCCGAAGCGGCGCTCGAAATCCGCTATGCCCCAGCGCACCTGGGTCAGCTTGTCGCGCTGGTTGGCCAGGGGCATTATGAGGTGGTTATAGACCTGGGCCAGCGCGTTGCCGTGGCCCAGGCGCTTCAGGCTGTCGGCGTCGGCCTCCAGCAGGGCCTCATGCACCTCGGGGGACTTGTCCTCCAGCCAGGAGAGCAGGGTGGGGCCGAAATTGAAGGAGATGTGGCGGTAGTTGTTGACGATCTTGGTGATGGTTCCCTCTGGGCAGAGTATGCGGGCCGCCGCGTTGGGCGCGTAGCACTCGGCGGTGACCCTGGCGTTCCAATCATGGAAGGGAGCCGCCGAATCCTGCACCTCCACCACTTCCAGCCAGGGATTGATGCGCGGTGGTTGATAAAAATGGCCGTGTATGCATACGTAGCGCTTGGTGCTCAAGATGGCCGCCTTCTTTGGGGGGCCGCCGTTTCTTCGGCGGGATATGGTGCTATAGTGAGATTAGATGATCCGGTGCTCCGGCCCAGGGTTCTCAGCAGGCTGGGCCATGACAATGCCTAATAGTATACCCGAAGCCGGCGGTATCTTTGAAGGGCGCTGGAGGCCGCCCCGCGAGCCGGGGGGCGGCCGGCCCGGCCGGGAGAGAGCGCATGTCTGACTATCACCGCCGCACCGCCTACGCCCGCGAGGCCATGACGGGGCATCTTCTGGATTGGGCCCACCAGCCGGACCCTTTCAAGCGCTACCGGCATCGCGAGGTATTGCCCCTGCCCCAGCCCAGGCCGCCTCGCAGCGGTTTTTGGGACTTGGCCCTGGCCTGGCCCCCGCCGGCGGATGGAGATGCCCCGGCCCTGGACGCGGCCGGCTTCGCCGCCATTATGCTCATGAGCGCCGGCGTCACCGCGCGCGCCGCCGGCGGCATGGGCGATCTGGGCCTGCGCGCGCCGGCCAGCGCCGGGGCGCTGTATCCGGCCGAGTTGTACGCGGCGGCCTGCCAGGTGGAGGGCCTGGCCGACGGGCTCTATCATTTCGATCCCGAGACCCCCGGCCTGCATCTGCTCTGGCCGGGCCGCCTGGCCGGGGCCGCGGCCAGGCGCCTGGGCGGCCCGCCCAGCCGGCTCTCTTTTTTTATCAGCGCCATGTACTGGCGCAGCCTTTGGAAATACCGGCAGCGGGCCTACCGCTATTGCCTGTTGGACGTTGGCCACCTCCTGGCCAATCTGGAGTTGGCCGTAGCCTCCTGCGGCTTGGCGCCCCGCTTCAGCGCTGATTTTCCCGACGCCTCCCTGGGGGTGTTCCTGGGCCTGGCCAGCGACGACGAGGCGGCCCTGGCCGCGGTGACGGCCGGCGAGGCCCCGGACGATGCCGGCCCGGAGGAGGCCGGGCTGCCGCCCTTTGACTTGCAGGCCCAGCCGCTTTCCGCCCGCATCGGGCGCGACGCCGAGGTGCTGGCCGCCCACGCCGAGGGCAACCTGGCGGAAGCCCTGCCGCCCAGGGTGTGGCCGGCGGTGCGGCCGCCGGCGGGCAGCCTGCAACTGCCCGAGCCGGAGCGGCCGCCGGCGGGGCTTTTGGAGGTGATCCGCAGCCGGCGCTCGCGGCGCAATTTCCTGCCCGCCGCCGTGCACGAGAAGGAGGTTTCCGCCCTGCTAAAAGCGGCCCTGCCCGAGCCGGCGGCCTGCCAGGCCAACGTGCTCTTGGGGCCGGGCGGCGACCTGGAGCCCGGCGTCTACCGCTACGCGCCGGGGCTGAACGTGCTGGTCCCCCTGCCGGCGCCGCCCGACGACGCCCGGCGCGGCCTGGCCAGGGCCGCTCTGGGTCAGCTCTGGGTGGGGCAGGCCGCCCTGGTCTTGGCGCTGTGGGCCGATCTCAAGGGCTTGAGCCAGGCGGGCGGCCCCCGCGCCTACCGCCACGCCATGCTGGCGGCGGGCCGGGCCGGCCAGCGGCTCTATCTGGCGGCCACCGCCCTGGGCCTGGGCTGCTGCGGGGTGGGGGCCTTTTATGACGATGAAGCGGCCCGCCACGCGCGCCTGCCGGAAAACGGCCGGATGCTTTATCTCCTGGCCTGCGGCCCGGTCAAGGGCTGGGGGGTGGGGGCTTAAGTCCGCCGGGCGTGCAAGGGAACGGCTCATTTGGGAGGGTTCGCTTTTCGCGCCAAATAAAAGGCGCTACCGGTTTAGCCGGAAGCGCCCCAGGCTGCCGATAAAACCCCATCTGCGTCGTTGCTGCGGAAAAGGCTGAAACTCACGTAGGTCCAACTACGCTTCGTTTCAGCCTTTTCCTCGCGCCTAGCATCCGGGGCGTTCTGAGCAGCCTGGTCAGCTTGGCTTCGTCATCAAGCAAAGGGGCGCTGCCGGTTTAGCCGGAAGCGCCCCTTTGTATTATTATTTTTTTATGGGCTACTCCCCGCACTCCCCGACCCCCCTTGCGTCCCCCTATCCCCGCACGCGGGCCCCCTTGGGCTAGAACTGGCGCAGGAAGCGCAGGTCGTTCTCGTAGAACATGCGCAGGTCGTCTATGCCCCAAAGGAGCATGGCCACCCTTTCGATGCCCATGCCAAAGGCGAAGCCGGTGACCTTGTCGGGGTCGTAGCCCACGGCCTTGAAGACGTTGGGGTCCACCATGCCGGAGCCCAGGATTTCCAGCCAGCCTGTGTGGCCACACACCCGGCAGCCCTCGCCCTTGCACACCACGCAGCCGATGTCGACTTCGGCCGAGGGCTCGGTGAAGGGGAAGAAGCTGGGGCGGAAGCGCACCGGCACGTCCTGGCCGAAGACCTGATGCACGAAGGTGGTGAGCACGCCCTTGAGGTTGGCGAAGGAGATGCCCTCCTCCACCATGAGCCCTTCCACCTGGTGGAACATGGGGGAGTGGGTGGCGTCGGAATCGCGGCGGAAGGCCTTGCCGGGGCAGACTATGCGCACCGGCGGCGGCTGGCTTTCCATGGTGCGCACCTGCACCGGGCTGGTGTGGGTGCGCAGCACCACGTCGCTGGACACGTAGAAGGTGTCCTGCATGTCGCGGGCCGGATGGTCGGGAGGCATGTTGAGCGCCTCGAAGCAGTACCAATCCAGCTCCACCTCGGGGCTCTCCACCACTTCGAAGCCCAGGCGGCTGAAGACTTCCAGGATGAGGCGCTCGGCTTGGGTTATGGGGTGCACCCTGCCCCGGCGGGGCATGACTCCGGGCAGGGTCACGTCCTCGGCCCCGCGCCCGGGGCGGGCGGCGGCGGCCTGGTCCAGGTTTTCCTCGGCCTGGGCCAGGGCGGCGGCCACCTCTTCCTTTAAAGCGTTGACCGCCTGGCCAAAGGCGGGGCGCTCCTCGGGCGGGAGGCTGCCGGTCTGGCGCAGGAGCAGGGTAAGCTCGCCCTTGCGGCCGAACAGCCTGGTCCTGAGGTCGTTGAGCGCCGGCAGGTCCGGCGCTTGGGCCGCGGCCTGCAGGGCCTTTTGCTTGAGCGCCTGTAGCTCCTCGGGTTTCATATACCCTCTTGTGCGGGGGAGGGGGCCCTTAGGCCCCCTTGGCCATCTTGGCCACGGCGGCGAATCCCGCCGGGTCGCTAACCGCGATATCGGCCAGGACCTTGCGGTCCAAGGCCACCTGGGCCTTCTTGAGGCCGCTGATAAGCCGGCTGTAGCTGAGGCCGTGCTCATGGGCGGCCGCGTTGATACGCACTATCCAAAGCTTGCGGAACTCGCGCTTTTTGGCCTTGCGATCGCGGAAAGCAAAGGAAAGGGCGCGGTCCACGGTTTCGGTGGCGGTGCGGAAAAGCTTGCGGCGACCGCCAACATAGCCCTTGGCCAGCTTCAACACCTTGTTACGGCGGCGCCGGGCCTTGAATCCACGCTTTACTCTTGGCATTTTGGAATACTCCTAATTTCGGCCCGTTGCCTATAGATAGGGCAGCAGGCGCTTGAGGGCGCCCTGGTTGGTGGCGTCCACCAGGGAGGATTGGCGCAAGTTGCGCTTGCGCTTGGGCGACTTGTGGCCCAAAAGATGGCTGGCGTAGGCCTTGTTGCGCTTGAACTTGCCGGAACCGGCTTTCCTGAAGCGCTTGGCCGCCGCGCGGTTGGTTTTGATCTTGGGCATTTCTCACTCCTTATAAAAAACCGTAAACGCCCCCCGCGGTCAGCGGGCCCAGGCGGCCGGCTTGAACGCTTGAAGGGAGGCTATCAGTCTTCCCGCCCGCGGACCCCTGGCCGCGGCGAGTTGCAATATATCAAAGGGCTGGCGTTACTTGGGCGCCAGGATCATTATCATGAAACGGCCTTCCAGCTTGGGAGTGCCCTCCACCTGACCCACTTCCTGGGCCTCCTCGGCCACCCGGCGCAGCAATTCGCGGCCGCTTTCGGCATAGGCGATCTCGCGCCCCCGGAACTGCACCGTGACCTTGACCCGGTCCTTGTCGGCCAAGAAGTCGAGAACCTTCCGCATCTTGAAGGAGAAATCATGGTCCGCGATCTTGGGACGCATCTTGATTTCCTTCACCTGGGTCTGGGACTGCTTCTTTTTGGCTTCCTGGGCTTTCTTGGCCTGCTGGTACTTGTACTTGCCGTAATCCATGATACGACAGACCGGGGGATCGCTGTTGGGAGCCACCTCCACCAGGTCCATGCTGGCCTCGGCGGCTTTCCTGAGCGCGTCCTCGATGGACACGATGCCCAGCTGCTCTCCTTCCGAGTCTATCAGGCGAACCAATGGAACCCTAATAAGATCGTTCACCCTAACACGCTGCTGCTTGACTATGGCCCTCTCCTCCTCTTAACGGTTACTCGCCGACCCCGCCGGGCTTTTGCAAAACGCCTACCCTCGCCCTGGCTGGGATTCGGCCGCCACCCGCGCGGCAAAATCTTCCACTTTCATGGGGTCCAAGTTCTCGCCGCTCCGCAACCTGGCCGTTATCAGGCGATCCTCGACTTCCTTGTCCCCCAGGATCACCATGTAAGGCACCTTCATCAACTGAGCCTCGCGGATCTTGGCGCCCAGCTTCTCATTGCGCAAATCCGCGTCCGCCCTGATGCCAGCCGCGCGCAAAAGCGCGTGAACCTCCTGGGCCCATTCATCGGCCCGTTCGGTCACGGTGAGCACGCGCACCTGTTCCGGAGCCAGCCACACGGGGAAGGCTCCGGCGTAATGCTCGATCAAAACCCCGATGAAACGCTCCACCGAACCCAGTATCACCCGGTGCAACATCACCGGGCGCTCTTGGCTGCCCTCGGGAGAGATATAGTTCAGGTCGAAACGGTCGGGCAAGGTGAAATCGCATTGTATGGTGGCGCATTGCCACTGGCGCCCCAGGGCGTCCTTGAGCTTGACGTCTATCTTGGGGCCGTAGAACGCGCCGTCCCCCTCATTTATATCATATTCGCGGCCGCTGTTTTTCAAGGCGGCCAAAAGGGCGTCCGTGGCGCGCTCCCAGTCCTGGTCCGAGCCTATGGATTTTTCCGGCCGGGTGGAAAGCTCCAGGGAGTAGTCAAAGCCGAAAAGGTCCATCACATCGGTGACGAACTGCATGACGCCTTCGATTTCATCCAGCACCTGATCGGGCCGGCACAGGATATGGGCGTCGTCCTGGGTGAAGGCCCGCACCCTGGTCAGGCCGTGCAGCACGCCGGATTTTTCGTGGCGGTGCACCAGGCCCAGCTCGAAATAGCGCAAGGGCAGATCGCGGTAGGAGCGCACCTTGCTCTTGTAGATGAGCATGTGGGCCAGGCAGTTCATGGGCTTGATGCCGTAGGAGTTGCCGTCCACCTCGGTGAAGTACATGTTTTCGCGGTAGTGGTCGAAGTGGCCTGAACGCTCCCACATCTCGCGCCTGAGTATCTGGGGGCCGCCCACCATGTGGTAGCCGCGCTTCAGATGCTCCCGCCGCTCGAACTCCTCGATGAGGTAGCGCAGCAGGGCGCCGCGCGGATGCCAGACCACCATGCCGGCGCCCAGCTCCTCATGAAAGCTGAACAGCTCCAGCTCGCGGCCCAGCTTGCGGTGATCGCGCTTCTTGGCCTCTTCCAGAAGTTGCAGGTGGCGCTTCAGCTCTTTTTTGTCGAAGAAGGCGGTGCCGTAGATGCGGCTCAGCATGGGACGCTTCTCGTCGCCCCGCCAATAGGCCCCGGCCACGGAAAGCAGCTTGAAGGCTCCCACCTTGCCGGTGGAGGGCAGATGGGGCCCGCGGCAGAGGTCCACGAAGCCTCCCTGCTGATAGAGGCTCACCTGGTCGTCGGCCAGGTCGTCGATCAATTCCACCTTGAACACCTCGCCCTGCTCGGCGAAGTATTGCCTGGCCGCGGATTTTTTCTGCCGGCGGCAGGCGAAGGGCAGATTGGCCTTGATGATCTGGGCCATCTTTTCTTCTATGGCCGGCAGGTCCTCGGGGGTGAAGGCGCGCTCGTAGGCGAAGTCGTAGTAAAAGCCGTTTTCAATGGCCGGGCCGATGGCCACCTTCACGCCGGGGAAAAGCTCGCGCACCGCCTCGGCCATGATGTGGGCGGTGGAATGGCGCAGCACGTCCAGGGCCTCCGGGGTGCCGGGCAGCACCGGCTCCACCGGGGATTGGGGATCGATCTCCGCCGAAAGGTCAACCACCTTGCCGCCCACCTTGGCGGCCACCGCCCGCTTGGCGGCCTTGGCGTCGTCTTGGGATAATATTTCGGCTGCCTGCGCCATGAAAACCCCTAGGTCTCAACTGCCGGAAAAAACACTAAAAACCCACATACCACCACGCCCCTGCCGGCCGGCTGCTCGGGCAACCGCCGGCCCCGGGCGCCGCGGTCCGGGTGGTAGGCACGCCGGGATTTGAACCCGGGACCTCTACCGTGTCAGGGTAGCGCTCTCCCCCTGAGCTACGTGCCTGAAATAGAACACTCTTTCTACCAGCGGCCAAAGCGGCTGTCAAGGGAGATAACCCGCCGCCGCACCCGGCCGGCGCCCCGCCTATTTGCCGATGAGCAGGAGCTTCACGCTCTCCTGGGAAATGTCCAGGACGTTGACCAGGAAATCGCCGAAATCCTGGACAATGAGCTGATCGGCCAGTTGGGAGGGCGGACCGTTGAGCCGCACCTTGAGTTCGGCCCAGCCGGCCCCCACCGATTCCCGCCGCGCCGAGGCCACCAGGCCGCTGAGGGAGCCCAGCACCTGCTCGAAGCGGTGCAGGTCGGCCAGGCTGCGCAGGCCGCGGATGGTCAGCGTCACCTCGCTAACGGTTTCGCCCTGGCTGGGCGCGGCCTGGGAAACCTGTTCCAAAAGCTGGCGCACCGACTGCTGCACGGCGTCGGTCACCGCCGGGCCCGCGCCGGGCCCCGGCGTCAGATGGAAGCTGGGCCCCTCCGTCTCCACGAAGGCCAGGGCCTTTTGGCTGGCCACGTCCAGGGCCATGAGCTGGGCCACCGGCGGCGGGCTTTCGCCCTGGGGGGTCACCAGGGGATAGGTGCGCACCCTTCCCATGATCACCAGGCCGGCCTGGGCCGCCCGCGCCAGCTCCAGGGCCTGCTCCTCGTTGAGCACCGGCTGGCGGGCTTCCGCCGGCACCTTGCCGGCCAGCACCCCCGGCTCCACCATGCGCACGCCCAGGGATTTCAGGACCTCGGCCACCGGGGCCGGGGCGGTGGGAGCCCCCGGCGCGCCGCCCCACCAGAACACCTCGGGCCGGCCCGGCGCGGCTTCCTCGGAAACCAGCGCCAGGGTCAGCGCCTGGCGAGCGGCGGGCAGGCGCAGGCCGGCCTGGGTGAGCGCCTGGTCCAGTGACCTTTTATCCACGCTGGCCGAAACCAAGACCACCACCTCGTCTCCGCTGCGGGCATGGGCCTGCAGGCTGTAGGTGGTCACGAACTGGGAGGCCTTGGCCAACACCCGGCCGTCCAGGCCGGCCAGTTGCGAACGCAGGGTGGCCGGGTCCACCATGGCCAGCGCCGTCATGGCCACCGCCTGGCGCAGGGCCTGGGCCACCGCCGCCTCGCGGGCGGCGGCCTCGTTGTCGCCGGCCGGGTGCCGGCCCAATACCATGACGGTGGCCGCCGGGCCCGGCTCGGCCTGGGCCCAGGGGCAGACGGCCATGAGGCCGAGCAGCAGGGCCAGGGCGCTGAAAAGGCAACGAGCCTTGGTCATCACTTATTCTCCTTCAACGGCCGGGAGCGGCCTTTCCCAGTGGCGGGCCGCCGCGGCGAAAACCGCCGCCCGGTCATCGGGCGAGAGCCAGTTTATACCTTTCATGCCGCGAAACCAAGTGAGCTGTCTCTTGGCGTAGGCCCTGGTGCGGGCGATCATTTCGGCCAGGGCCGCCTCCTGGTCCAGCTCTCCCTTAAGATAGCGTATGGCTTGGGCGTAGCCCAGACTGCCTAGGGATTTTGCCTGGGGCGGCACCCCCTGGGCCAGGAGCCCGCGCACCTCCTCGGCCAGGCCCTGTTGCCACATTTCCCGGCAGCGCCGGGCTATGCGCCGGTCCAGTTCGGGCTTGGGTCTTTTCAGGCCCACCAGGAAATAGGCGTGGCGGGCCTGGGCAAAGCCGTGTTCCGCCTGCCGCCGGGAAAAGGGCTCGCCGGTCTGCAAGCAGACCTCCAGGGCGCGCAGCACGCGCTGGCGGTCGTTGGGGTGCAGCCGGGCCGCGGCCGGGGGGTCCAGGGCGGCCAGGCGCCGGTGCATGGCCTTGGGACCCTGGCGCAGCCAATCCTCTTGCAAACGGGCCCGCAGGGCCGGGTCCGCCGGAGGCAATGGAGCCAGGCCGAAAAGCAGGGCGCGGATATAGAGCCCGGTGCCGCCGGCCACCAGCGCCCGCCCGCCCCGGGCGCGAATGTCCTCTATGGCCTGGTCGGCCAGTTGGGCGAAGCGGGCCGCGTCGAAATCCTCGGCCGGATCGGCCACGTCCAGCAGGTGATGGGGGGCTTGGGCTCGCTCGGCCGGGGTGGGCTTGGCCGAGCCGATGTCCAGCCCCCGGTAGATCTGCACGCTGTCGGCGTTCACCACCTCGGCCCGGAAGCGCCGGCAAAGCTCCAGCGCCAGGCTGGTCTTGCCCACCGCGGTGGGGCCTGCCAGCACCATGACGGGCTCCGGGCTCAAGCGGCGGGCTCCGGGGTGCGCTTGAAATGCTTGGCCAGCTCCCGGCGGCTGATGGTGAGGAACACGGGGCGGCCGTGGGGGCAGGTGACCGGCGGCGGCAGGGCGGCGGCGCGGGCCGCCAGGTCGTTCAGTTCGCGCTCGCCCAGGCGCTGGCCGCTCTTGATGGAGGAGCGGCAGGCCAGGGAGCGCAGAGCCACCTCCAGGAATTCCGGCGTGCCCGAGGGCACCCCGGCCTGGGCCAGCTCGTCCAGGAGGCCGCGCGCCACCTGGGCCGGATCCTGGCCGGCCAGGAGCGGGGGCAGGCTCATGATCACCCAGGTGTTGCCGCCGAAGGGGCCCATCTCCAGGCCCAGGCGCGCCCAGTCCGCGCCCTGCTCCTGGGCCAGGGCCGCCTCCCTGGGGGTCAGCTCCAGGGTGGCCGGGCTTAAAAGCCCCTGCCGGGGTAAAGCGCCCCGCTGGAGGTCCTGCTTCAAGACCTCATAGGTGAGGCGCTCGTGGGCCGCGTGCTGATCCATAATGATGAGCCCCTCGGAGGAGGCGCAGATGACGTACAGCCCGTGCAGCTGGCCCAAAACCGTGAGGTCGCCGGCCGGGCCGAACAAGGGCCGGGCCTGGGGCAGGGCCGGCGGCGGCTGATAGGCCGGCGCGGTTTCCGCGGCCGGTTCGCGCACCGCCAGACCCCCGCCGGGGGTGGCCGCCAGCGGCGGCGTGGCGGGCCTGCCCAGGGGCCGGGCGGGGAAGGCCGCGGGCCTTCCGCTGACTTGGGGAGCGGGGCGCTGGGCCGGGGCGGGCTGGGGCCGGGCGGCGCGCTCCGCCTGGGCCAACCTGCCCGCGGCCAGGGCCTGGCGCAGGCCCTGGGCCAGGGCGGCGTGGATTTCGTTCTGCCGGTGAAAGCGCACCTCGATCTTGGCCGGGTGCACGTTCACGTCCACCTCGGCCGGGTCCACGGCCAGATCCAGCACCACCACCGGCCGCCGGCCGTCGGGCATGAGGCCCCGGTAGGCCTCGCCCACCGCGTGCAGCAGCACCTTGTCGCGCACGTAGCGGCCGTTGATGAAGGTGTAGACCTGGTCCAGGGAGGCGCGGGATACGTCGGGCAGGCCGGCCAGGCCGGTCAGGGAAACGCCGTTCAGGCTTTCAGCCACCCGCACCAGCCGCGCCGCGGTTTCCCGGCCCAAAAGCTCGGCCGCCCGCGCGGCCAGGTCTTCGGTGGCGGGCAGGTCGTAAACCAGCCGGCCGTTGGCCGTGTAGCGCAAGGCCACCTGGGGGCGGGCCAGGGCCAGGCGCAGGAAGGCCTCGCCCAAATGGCCGGCTTCGGTGGCGATGCTTTTCAGGAATTTGCGCCGGGCCGGGATGTTGTAGAAGATATCCCGCACCTCCACCACCGTGCCCACCGGGCAGCCCACCTCTTTCACCTCGCGCAGGGAGCCGCCGCGCACCGCCACCTCGGAGCCGGCTTCGTCCTGGGCGCGGCGGGAGCGCATGTTGAAGCGGCTCACCGCGGCTATGCTGGGGATGGCCTCGCCGCGGAAGCCCAGGGTGCTCACCGCGGCCAGGTCCTCGGGCAGGGCCACCTTGCTGGTGGCGTGGCGTTCCAGGGCCATGAGGAGATCGTCCTGGGAAAGGCCCCAGCCGTCGTCCACCACCCGGATCAGGCGGCGGCCCCCCGCCTCCACCTCAACCGCTATGCGGCCGGCGCCGGCGTCCAGGGAGTTTTCCACCAGTTCCTTGAGCACGCTGGCCGGGCGCTCCACCACCTCGCCGGCGGCGATCTGGTTGGCCACCTCCTCGGGCAACAGGCGCACCGGGCGCATCTGGGCGGGTCGATCCATGCCAACTAGAATACCTCAGGCCAACTCCCAGGGCCAGGGCCCTACGCCTTGCGGGCGGCTTGGGGCTTCTGCTATGTTTAGCCCGCCGGGGATGGGCCCCAAAGGTTTATCTTCGGGCGGATCGGTCCCCGCCGAGAATCAAGAGTGTGCCTTCTTCCTTCCGGCGGGGGCCCATCGCTACATCAGCCCGCATATTTCATGAGGGTTGGGTGGTCGTTAGCGGATTTGTCGATCATGGTTAGCGGATAAAAGAACAAGCCTCGTATTCAAAGGTCGCATTCTGTCACCCGGACCGGCACAGTCAGTTGGCTGCCGCCAAGGCGACCGGCAAGCCAAGGAGGCAGGTGTAGTTTTAACTACAGCGACGACTTGGCGCAGCCGGCAACGCAGGCGGCGGGCACCTGGCGCAGCCGGCCGCCCGACCTTCGTGAAATACGCGGGCGAGGAGCGCGCATGGCAAACAGAAAAGAACCGGCCAAGGAAGACCGCCTCAGCCCCCGCGAGGAGGCTTACCTCAAGGCGTCCAAGGAGATAGCCGTGAAGTTCATCGAGACCGGCCGGCTGTCTTCCGCCGCTTTTCAGGAGACCTTTTCCCAGATTTACCGGGCGGTCAAAGAGACCGTGGAAGACAACGCTCAGGATAGCTCGCGGTAGTAGACCCGGCTCAGATAGAGGCCGCCGGCCGGGGCCTTGGGCCCGGCGTAGAGCCGGCGGCCGGCCGCCAGCATTTCCCCCACCGCCTGGGGCTTGAGCCGGCCCATGCCCACCTGCACGCAGGCCCCCACCAGATTGCGCACCACGTGGCGCAGAAAACCGCTGCCGGTGATGCGCACCCGCCACACCGGGCCGGAGGCGTCCAGCTCCGCCGCCATCACCCGGCGCACGGTGGAGCCTTCCTCCACCACACCCAGGCGGCTGGCAAAGGCGGCCAGGTCGCGCTCGCCCACCACCTGGGCCAGGGCCGCGGCCAGGGCTTGCGGGTCCAGGCCCTGGCGCAGGGCCCACAAGCGCCGTTTTAAAAAAAGCGGGGCCGAAGCGCCGGGCCACAGAAAATAGCGATAGGTCTTGGCCAGGCAAGCGAAGCGGGCGTGAAAGCCCGCCGGCACCGCGCCCAGCCGGCGGAGATTAACGTCGGGCGGCAGCAGGGAGGCCAGGCCGCGCCGCATGCGCTCCAGGCTGAGGCGGCTGGTCGTGCTGAAGCTGGCCACCTGGCCGAGAGCGTGCACGCCGGCGTCGGTGCGGCCGCTGGCCTCCACCCGCACCGCCTGGTCGCAGAGGGTGCCCAGGGCCTTTTCCACCTCTTCCTGCACGGTGCGCTTGCCGGGCTGCAACTGCCAGCCCGCGAACCGGGTGCCTTCGTAGGCCAGCACCAGGGCCAGACGGCGGGGTTGGCCGTCAGCGCCGCCCTCGCCCTCGATGAAGGGCACCTGGTGGGGCGGGAAATCCCCCAACAGGGCGGCCCATAGTTCGGACTCCGCCAAGCGCAGACCCTCCTAGAACAAGTAGCCGAAGCTCAGGTAGATGTTGAAGCGGCTGGACTCGCCCCAGCCCAGGGCCAGCTCCAGGGGGCCCAGGGGGCTGTCCAGGCCCAGGCCCGCGCCGCCGCCCCAGTGCAGCCGCTCCCAATAATCAACCGCCTGGTCCAGATTGTCCCAAACCCCGCCCAGGTTGCCCGCCAGGCGCAGGTAGGTTTGTTTATAGACGTTGTAGCGGTACATGAGCTGAACCCGCGCCAATTCCTGGCCGGCGAATTCCTCGAAAGCATATCCCCACATGCCCTCGAACCCGCCCAGGTACACCGAGCGGGAAAAGGGCGGCGAGGTGTTGAAAGCCGAGGCCAGGCTCCAGTTGGGGATCAGGGCGTGTTTGAAGCCAAAGGGGATCACCATCATGGCGTCCCAACGCAGCCGGTTGAAGTCCAGGTCCGATCCCAGGCTTTTCAGCCAGCGGGAAAAGGCGAGCTGGGAGGTGAAGCCGCTGCGGGGAAAGCTCAGGCGGTCCAGGGTGTCCAGCATGAGGCTGGCCGAGAGCCCGGCCAGGCGGTGGTTTATCTTGTCCACGCTGATGGTGACGATGCGCGGGTCCACTTCCTCGTGCATCACCATGTAGCCCAGCCGCAGCTCGCCCAGGGTGTTCAGATAAAGCCCGGTGTGCAGGCCCAGGCTCAGGGTGTCCACGCTGTACTCGGCCTTGATCTCCTTGTCGCGGTAGAGATCGTGCAGGCGCGAGAAATAGGAAATCTCGGGGCGCAGGAAAAATCCCTCGATGGGCCGGTTTTCAAAGACCGTGGCCAGGGAGCCGCCGTAGGAGCGCCCGCCCAAAACGGTCAGTTCGCTATAGGAGTTATACCAGTGACGATGGGGCCGGCGGAAGATGAAGCCGATCTCCAGGGGATTGGTGCGCTCGCTGTTCACGCCCATGCGCAGGCTCATGCGGCCGGAGACCGCGCCCAGCCGCTTGGGCTCCAGCCGGAAACGCACCTGGGAGCGGCCGTCCTTTTCGGGCAGGATTTCGTAGCTCACGTATTCCACGTTGCCCAGGCCGTAGAGCTTTTGCACGGCGTCGTCCAGTTGGGCGGTGGTGATCTTCTGGCCCGGCTTGTAGGGGGCCATGCGCTTCACCTCCGCGCGGTAGACCGCCGGGCCGTCCAGGTCGATGCCGGCCACCACCAGGGTTTCCACCGGCTTCAGGCCGGGGCGGCGGTAGGGCTTGAGCGGGATGCCCTTGGCCCGCGCCAGGCCGCGCAGGGCGGCGGCCATCTCCTGGCCGGCCTTGAGTCCGGCTTCTTCTATCAGCTCGCTTTGGTCGAAATCCGCGCTGGCGTATTTGTCCAGGTTCGGCCGGATGACCAGATCGGCCAGGCGGGCCTGGTCCTGGGTGGACTTGATCATCTGGATGGCCATGGTCTGATCCAGGACCTGGATGAAGTTCTTGAGGTTTTCCCTGGTGCGCAAGGGGGTGGAGACATCCACCGCGATCACCACCTGGGCCCCCATGTCCTTCACGGTTTGCACCGGCAGGTTCTGCACCAAACCGCCGTCCACCAGAAGACGTCCCCGGTATTGATAGGGCGGGAACACGCCGGGCACCGCCATGGAGATGCGCATGGCCTCGGCCAGGCTGCCGTCTTGCAGGATCACCACGTCGCCGTTGACTATATCGGTGGCCACCGCCCGGTAGGGGATGGGCAGGCGGTTGAAATCGCGGATGTGGGCCACCGGCAGGCAGAGGCCGTTCAACAGGGCGCTGAGCTTGTAGCCGGAAAGCAGCCCGCCGGGCAGTTCCACCCCCTCGGCGGCCAGGCCGACCTCCAGGAGGTATCTCTGCTCCTGTTTTTTGTCGTAGCGCAGCAGGCGGCGGTTGGGCGCCGAGGAAAAGGCCTCCTGCCAGTCGACCTCTTTCACCAGGCCGGAGATCTGGTCCGGGGTGTAGCCGGCGGCGTAGAGCCCGCCCACGATGGAGCCCATGGAGGTGCCGGAGATGTAATCCACCGGCAGGCCGATCTCCTCCAGCGCCTTGAGCACCCCGATGTGGGCCAGGCCCCTGGCTCCGCCGCCGGAAAGGGCCAGCCCCACCTTGGGCCGCTCAGCGCCATGGCCCTTGGCGGAGGCCAGGGCCGGGAAACCCCCGGCCGTGGCCAGCAGCAGAAGGACTATGAGGCCGCCTATCGCCTTTTTGATCATGGGCATGGGCTCCTCCCTGGCCATGGGGGGCGATGAAAGAAGCATGCTCAAGCCCCGCTTATCAGGGGGTGAGCGCCAATTCTCCCAAACCGGCGGTCTCCTCCAGGCCCAGCATCAGGTTGGCGTTTTGCACGGCCTGGCCGCTGGCGCCCTTGGTCAGGTTGTCCAGGGCCGAAAAGAGCTTGAGAAGCCCGCTGCGGGGATCCATGGCTGCGCCCAACTGCACCCGGTTGCTGCCGCGCACCTCCTTGGTGGCGGGCAGGGCTCCCTTGGCCAGCACCCGCACAAAGGGCTCGGCCCCATAGGCCTCTTGCCAGGCCGCCCGCACCTGGTCCTCGCCGCAGCCGCCCAGGGGCGCGGCGTAGATGGTGGAGAGGATGCCCCGGTCCATGGGCAACAGGTGGGGGGTGAAGGTCAGGCGCACCTCTTGGCCGGCGGCCAGGGAAAGCTCCTGCTCCATCTCCGGGGTATGCCGGTGCCCGGCCACGGCATAGGCCTTGAAGTTCTCGGCCACCTCGCCGTGCAGGAGGGCTTCCTTGGCCTTGCGGCCCGCGCCGGAGACCCCGGAGGCGCTGTCGGCGATGAGGCCCTCCGCCGAGATCAGGCCCTTTTTAAGAAGCGGTATCAGGGCCATGAGCACGCTGGTCACGTAGCAGCCCGGATTGGCCACCAGCCGCGCGGTTTTGATCTGCGCGCGGTAATGCTCGCAAAGCCCGTAGACCGCCTCGGCCAGCAATTGGGGCGCGGTGTGCGGCGCGTACCATTTCTCGTAGATCGTCCGGTCCCGCAGGCGGAAATCAGCCGAAAGGTCCACCACCTTGGCGCCGGCGGCCAGCAAGTCCGGGGCCGAGGCCATGGCCGTCTGGTGGGGCACCGCCAGAAAAACCAGGCGGGCCGCCCGGGCCAGGGCCTGGGGGTCGGGCGCGCAAAAGGCCAGATCCATGGTGCCCTCCAAGGCGCCGAACAGGCTGGCCACGCCCTGGCCCTGGTATTGCCTGGAGCTGACCGCGGTCAGCTCCAGTTCGGGATGGCCGGCGATAAGGCGCATGAGTTCCACGCCGGTATAGCCGGAACCTCCCAATATGGCTACGGGAATCATAAAAGGCCTCCCCTGATTTTAAGACAGGCTGCCAGACCTTAGCAAAACCGGGCCCGCCGGGCAAGCGCCCAAAAAATTAAGGAGGGCCCGTGCGGGGCCCTCCCAAGCTTGCAAGTCGCTCTTTGAAAAATTAGCGCTTGGAATATTGGAAGCGGGCGCGGGCTCCGGGCTGGCCGTACTTCTTGCGCTCCTTTTTGCGGGCGTCGCGGGTGAGGAAGCCGGCTCTTTTCAGGGCCAGGCGCAGCTCGGGGTTGAACTCCAACAAGGCGCGGGCGATGCCGTGGCGGATGGCGCCGGCCTGGCCGGAGGTTCCGCCGCCGCGCACGCTGGCCATGACGTCGAACTTGTCGTGGGTCTCGGTGAGCACCAAGGGCTGACGCAGGATATTGTGGTCGGTCTTGCGGCCGAAATATTCTTCCATGGCCTTGTTGTTGATGACCACCTTGCCTTCGCCGCCGGGGACAAGCCAGCAACGGGCCACGGAGGTCTTGCGTTTGCCGGTGGCGTAGTAACGGTTTTCACTCATGGCGGCTCTCCCTTAACCTTCCAAAGACCAGGCCACGGGCTGCTGCGCCTGGTGCGGGTGTTCGGCCCCGGCGTAAACCTTGAGCTTCTTGAGGAGCTTGCGGCCCAGACGATTCTTGGGCAGCATGCCGCGCACGGCTTGACGGATCAACTCCTCGGGCTTGGTTTCCAAGAGGCGGCGGGCGCTCACGCCCTTGATGCCTCCGGGGTAGCCGCTGTGACGCCAGTACATCTTTTGGTCGTCCTTGCGACCGGTGAGCTGCACCTTGTCCGCGTTGATCACGATGATGAAATCGCCGGTGTCCACGTGGGGGGTGAAAATGGGCTTATGCTTGCCCCTGAGCCGCATGGCCACCTGGCTGGCCAAACGGCCCAGCACCTGGTCGCTGGCGTCTATGACGTACCAGTCGCGGCTGATATCTTCCGGTTTTGCCACATAGGTCTTCATGGTCCTAAATCCAGGCCTTTTCGCAAGATTGATTACAGTATATTCGGGCCTTATCCGAAGTCGAAGCTGTATATATAGGGGACGTCAGGCCGTCTGTCAAGAGTGGGGCCCCTATTTAATACTGCTGGTTGGTTTCCTGCTCCAGGCGGCCGAAGCCCAACAATTCGCCGAAGCCGCCCAGGGAGAACACTATCCAATAGCCCTGCTCGCGGTAATGGCTGTCCACGTACATGACCTTGGCGCCCCAGCACTGGCCCTCGTAGCCCAACTCGTAGGATTGCTCGAAATCTATCTCTGCCACCAAGTCCTTGCGGTTGATATAGCCAAGATACCATTCGGTGGTCACGGCCAGCTTCAGCTTGGTGTTGATCTGGTGGGTGGAGCCGTAGCTGTTGAGATAGTCCATGCTGATGGAATCGCCCCGCTTGTCCGAGGCCACCAACTGGGCGTTGATGGTTTCGAAGCGGTTGTTGTACAGGTTCCAGGAAGTATCGGCCTGCAGATAGAGATAGGATACGGGCTCGAACTCCAGGCGGCCGGTGACGTTGCCCCAGTAACGGCCGTTTTCGTTGTCGCGGCGGTAGGAATAAATGTCGAAGCTGTGCGCCACGTCAAAGCGCAAAAACTCGCGGTAGACCGGCACCACCTCGCCGGTGACTTCGTCCTGGCCCATTATCTTGTAGGTAAGGGCGTTTTGCAGGCCGTAGGAGAAGGCGTTGATCCGGCTCTGGTCGCGCCGGGCCAGGTTGGCCACGCTGTCCTCTTGCGCCTGCGGGCGGAAGAAATAATTGGCAAAGGGGCGCAAGCCGTGCTTGATCTTGAAGGGGTTTTCCGCGGTGCCGAAATCAAAGACCCGGTAGAGATAAGTGGAGGCGTCCACGTTGGTGGACCAGAGATGGGTCATGCCGGTCTTGTCGTTGTCCGGGTCTTCGGTGTCGTCGTGGGTCACGCTGTAGAAGCGGGGCGAATAGGTGAGGCTTGGCTCCAGGTAGAAATAATCATTGAAGTTAAACGGCAAGGACAAGGTGGGGGTCACGTCGCTGAGGTGCCCGGTGGAGCCTTCCTGCCGGTAGTAATAATGATAATACGAATCCATTTGGAAGTAGAGCCCGGTTCTGCCCACGGGCTGCCTGGTGGCGTTGAAGCTTAAAGAGGGCAGCTCCTGCATGGTGGTCTTGTTGTCGCTGGTCAGATCGTCCCAATAAAGGAACTCGCCGTTGAAGCTGGCCGAGGACCAACTGCGTTGCAGGTTCAAGCGGTTCTTGCGCAAAAGCGAGGTGTCCGGCTCCAGGCCGCGGCCGAACCAGCGGTTGAAACGGTCGTCGGTCAGCTTGAATCCCGAATTGCCGAAGGAGAACTCACGGGTGTAATCCTGGTCGCTCACCAGGTCCAAATCCAGGGTGAGGCGCATGGTGTCGTTGAACAGGTTCTGGTCCGCCATACCCCTGATCCAATAGCGGGATTTGTAGGGGGAGGCCAGCTTTCCTTCTTTGTACAGGTCTTCGGCGGCTCCGTCACTGTGCAGGTAATCCACCATGAACATGCCCTTGGAGCCGGGCGCCAGGCTGTAGCGGTATTCCAGGCCCACGCCGGTGCCGCGCTTGGACATGTAGTTCAGGGTGACGGTGGCGTCCTGGTCGTCGCCCAGGGTCTGGAAATAGGGGATGGAGAAAATGAAGCCGTCGCGCTTGGAATTGCCGAATTGGGGGGTCAGGAGGCCGGACTGGCGCTTGAACTTGGCGGGGAACACCACGTAGGGCGTCCACAGCACCGGCCAGTCCTTGACCCGGAAGGTGGTGTTCTTGGCCGTGCCGTAGCCGTCCACGTCCACCTCCACCTCGCTGCCCTCCATGGTCCAGGCCGGGCTTTCGCCGTCGCAGGTGGTGAATTGGCCGTATTTTATCTTGTAGGTCTCCGGGCCGGTCTTTTCGATCTCCTCGCCGCGCACGAAATAATGGGAAGCCTCGATGAATATCTGGCCCTGGTAGAGCTTGCCCACGCCGCTGCCCATGTCCACCACCATGCGGGGCCCGGTGAGCACCTGGCCTGGCATGGTCAGCCGGGCCCTGCCTTCCGCCTCGGCCACCAGGGTTTGCGAGTTCAGCGTCACCCGGTCGGCCAAGAGCCGGCTCTCGCCCTGGATGACCTCCACCTCGCCCTGGGCCAGGTAGGACAGCTTGCGCTCGTCGTATTCCACTTGATCGGCGCGGACGTATACCGGGCCCTGGGAGTCGACCTTGATCAACTCGCCCTGGGCCAGGGCCCTTGGCGCGCTGGCCGCCCCAAAGCCCATGATTCCCATAAGGAAAACTAAAAATACGCCCCGGCCTAATTGCTTGGTCAGTTTAAAGCGCCCAGCCAACATCTTTCTCCCAGTTTGTCTTGAGAGCGTATAAGTTTGTTGCCAGCCGCACCCTAGCAAATGGGTGCGGCTATGGCAAGTCGCTTGTGGGGTCCCCGGTCAGGATGGCCCTGGCCTCGCCCACCGTGAAAAGGCTGCCGGTTACCAGCACCACCCCCCCCTTGCCCGCCCGCAGGCGGGCCTTTTCCAAGGCCTTGGCCAAATCCGGCTCTTGCTCAAAGGGCGGAGACCCCTGGGGCGTGGCCTTGGCCAGCGCCACCGGATCGGCCGCCCGGGAATAGGAGGGGCGCGAATAGACCACCCAATCGGCGGCGGGCACCAAGTTCGCCAGGATGTTGGGGATGTCCTTGTCCGCCATCACTCCCACCACCATCACCAGGGGAAAGCGGGCCTGGCGCACCAGATCCAGGCTTTCCATGAGGGCCCTGGCCGCCGGCAGGTTGTGGGCGCCGTCCAGCCAGACGGTGGGCTGGCCTTCCGGGGTGGGGAACTGCTCCAGACGGCCGGGCCAGTGCACCTGGCCCAGGCCCTGGCGCAGGTGCTCGGGCCCCACCGGCGCGCCTTTTTCGGACATTACCTCCAGAGCGCCCAGGGCCAGGCAGGCGTTGCTGGGCTGATGGCGGCCGTGCAGGTTGGTGGCCGCGTTTTTTAGCGTCCAGAGCCGGCCGTGCAGGGTGAAGCGGCCGTCCCGCGCCCGGCGGAAGCTGATGTCGCGCCCCTTGCGGATGATGGGCGCCTTCAGTTCGGCGGCCCGCTCCTCCACCACCCGGCGGGCCGCCGGTTGCTGGACCCCGTGCACCAGGGGCACGTTTTGCTTGATTATGCCGGCTTTTTCCCAGGCGATGTCGCGCAGGGTGTCGCCCAGGTACTCCTGGTGCTCCAGGCCGATGTTGGTGATGACCGTGGCCTGGGGCGCGCAGACGTTGGTGGCGTCCAGGCGGCCGCCCAGGCCGGTTTCCAGGATGGTCCATTGGCAGCCGGCCTCGGCGAAATAGACGAAAGCCATGGCCGTGACGAATTCAAAAAAGGTGGGCGGCTCGCGCTGGTCGCAGACCTCCCACACCCGGTTGATGAGCTCCAAGACGCGCGGTTTTTCGATCTCCGCGCCGTTTAGGCGAAAGCGCTCGGAAAAATGAATCAGGTGGGGCGAGGTGTAAAAGCCGGTCTTCATCCCGGCGGCTAAAAGCGCCGCCTCCAGCATGGCTCCCACCGAGCCCTTGCCGTTGGTGCCCGCCAAATGGACGCATCGCAGGCCCCCGTGGGGGTTGCCTAGCCTTTTTAACAGGTTTTCCGTGGAGTTGAGGCCTAGCTTGATGCCGAACTTTTG
Source organism: Desulfocarbo indianensis (assembly GCA_001184205.1). Taxonomy (GTDB): domain Bacteria; phylum Desulfobacterota; class Desulfarculia; order Desulfarculales; family Desulfarculaceae; genus Desulfocarbo; species Desulfocarbo indianensis. The sequence goes on along the minus strand of LBMP01000005.1, from coordinate 322,964 downwards.
CAGGGCGTACAGGCGGTCCAAGGCCTCGGTATAGGCGTCCATAGTCGGTTTGCTCGCGAGTGCGGCCCGAGATCAGGCCGGTTGCAGATTGGCGAATTCCAACAGCAGTATCTTAAGCCCGAACTTCTCGAAGTAAACTATTATTTTCGCGTCGCCTTGGTAGCCCATGACCTTGCCCCGGCCAAAGGTCTGGTGCCTGACCTTTTGGCCCACGCCGAAGGTCCTGGCCTGGCTTTGGCTGCCCCGGGAGGCGGGCTGCGCGTCCGGCTCGGGCACCGGGAAAACCGGCCCCGCGGCCGGCTGGGACATGAGGGTGGGGGGGACTTCATCCACGAAGCGGGACACCGGCATGGGCCGCCAGCCGGCGCCTTCGAAATAATGCTCGCGGGGGGCCAGGAGCACCAGCTCGCGGGCCGCCCTGGTGCAGGCCACGTAGAACAGGCGCAGCTCTTCCTCCATGGCCTCCTCGTCCTCCAGGCTGGGGAAGGACGGGAAGCGCCCCTCGCTGGCCCACAGCACGAACACGTGGTCCCATTCCTTGCCCTTGGCCGAGTGCACCGTGGAGAGGGTGAGCGGCCGGGCGGCCAGGGGGGATTGGCCGGGGGCCTCGGGCGGGTCCAGCACCACCTCGGCCATGAACTCGGCCAGGTTGGCGTGCTGGCTGGCCAGGGCGGGCAGCTCCTCCAGGTCCTTGAGGCGGCGGGGGTAGTCCTCGTAGGCCTCCTGGCAGACGGGCGCGTAGTAATCCAGCACCTTCTCCACCGCCTTCAGCGGACTCAAATCCGGCCGGCGCAGGTCTTCCATCAGGGCGGCCAGCTCGGCCAGCTGGGCGAGCCGTTTGGCCTGGGGCGCGCCGGCCAGGCGGGAGGCGTAGTCCTGGGGCTCGCCCTGGGCCACCAGATGGGCGATGATCTGCTGGGCGGTCTTGGGGCCCACGCCGGGCATCAGCATCAGGAGCCGCTGCCAGGAAAGGAAATCCACGGGATTGGCCACCACCCGCAAATGGGCCATGGCGTCTTTCACGTGAGCCAGCTCCACGAAGCGGATGCCGCCGTATTTCACGAAGGGCAGCCATTCGGCCCTGAGTTCGTTTTCCAGGTCAAAGGAATCGCGCCCCGCCCGGAAAAGCACCGCCACGCGCTCCGGCTTGACGCCCCGGTCCAGGAGCTTGACGATGCGCTCCACCACCAGGCGCGACTGGCCGCGCTGATCCCTGGCGCGCAGCAGCTCCGGCTTGGGGCCCTCGCTCTTTTCCGAGTAAAGCCGCTTGTCGTAGCGGCGGCGGGCCTGGGCGATCACCGCGTTGGTCAAATCCAGGATGGGCTGGGCCGAGCGGTAGTTGCGCTCCAGCTTCACCAGGCGGGTGCCGGGAAAGGTCTGGGGGAACTCCAGGATGTTGCTCAAACGCGCGCCCCGGAAGGCGTAGATGGACTGGGCGTCGTCGCCCACCACCATCACGTTGCGCTCCGGCCCGGTCAGAAGGGAAACCAGGCGGGCCTGCACCGCGTTGGTGTCCTGGTATTCGTCCACCAGAAGATGCCGCCAGCGCTGGTGCAGGTCCTGGCGCAGGTCGCGGTGCTCCTGCAGGAGCTTTTCGCTGAGGAACAAGAGGTCGTCGTAATCCACCAGGTGCTGTTCGCGCTTGGCCTGCTCATAGGCCTTGGCCGCCGCCGAGATGCGGTCGCCGTAATCCAGAAGATGGGCCGCGTGGGCCTCCAGGGTATCCTCCAGGCTCAGTTCCAGGTTGCGGCTCTTGCTTATTAGGTCGGCCATGGTGCGGTTTTTGGGAAAGCGGCGCTCGCCGGCCTGCTTGAGGCCCAGCTCCTCCACCGCGCCCTTTATGATCTGCTGGCAGTCGGCCGGGTCGATGACCGTGAAGCGCTGGCTCAGGCCGATGCGCTCGCCATAGGCCCGCAAGAGGCGGTGGCACACCGAATGAAAAGTGCCGCCGGGCACCGCGGCGCAGGCCGGGTTGAGGGCGCGGGCCCGGATGAGCATCTCCTCGGCCGCGCGGCGGGTGAAGGTGAGGAGCAATATGCTTTCGGGAAACTCGCCCTGCTCCACCAGATAGGCCACCCGGTGCACCAGGGTGCGGGTCTTGCCGGTGCCCGCCCCGGCGATGACCAGGATGGGCCCCTTGCCCAGGGAGACCGCGTGGCGCTGGGCCTCGTTGAGGCCCTTTAAGGAAGCCGGCTCTGAGAACAGGTCGCCGGGCATCAGGAATCGGCTTTGGCGGCGAAATGCGCGGCCAGGGCCTCCACCAGGGCGTCGATGGTATAGGCGGCGGGTTCCACCGCGATGGCCAGCCCGTGTCGGCGAGCGGTTTCAGAGGTTATGGGCCCGATGCTGGCCAGGCAGGCCTGGCCGCTTTGGCTGCGGCGGATGAGTTCCTCCCGGCCGGCCTGGTCCAGGAGCGCCAGGAAGTTTTCCACCGTGGAGCTGGAGGTGAAGGTCACCGCGTCGAAGCCCTGCTCCAGGGCCTCCCGCAGGGCTTTAGCCGCTTCGGGCGGGGCCACGGTTTCATAGGCCGGCACCACCTCAACTTTGGCGCCCCGGGAGGCCAGGGTCTCGGGCAGCACTTCCCTGGCCTGGGCCGCCCTGGGCAGAAGCGCCTTGGCTCCGGCCAGGTCGTATTCCGCCAGGGATTGCAAGAGGCCTTCGGCCACGAAGGTGCGGGCCACCAGGTCTGGCTTGAGGCCCCGCTTGGCCAGGGCCTGGCCCGTGGCCGGGCCGATCACCGCCACCTTGGCCCGGTGAAGGGCGCGGCAGTCCTTGCCAGCCTCGGCCAGGGCGTTGAAAAAGGCCTTCACCCCGTTGGGGCTGGTGAAGATGAGCCAGTCGTAGCCCTCGATGTTTTGGCAGGCCTGGGCCAGGGGTTGGCCGTCGGCCGGGGGGCGCACCGCGATGGTGGGTATCTCCAGCACCTCGGCCCCCAGCTCCCGGAGCTGGCCGGAAAGCCGGGAGGCCTGCTCCCTGGTGCGGGTGACCACCACCCGCCGGCCGAAAAGGGGCAGGCGCTCGAACCAGAGCAGCTCATCGCGCAGGCCCACCACCTGGCCCACGATGGTGATGGCCGGGGCCTTTAGGCCCGCGGCTTCCACTTTTTTCGGCAAATCGGCCAGGGTGCCGGCCACGGTGCGCTGCCGGGGCATGGTGCCCCAGCGCACCGCCGCCGCCGGGGTGTCGGCCGGCTTGCCGTGGGCCATGAGCTGGGCGCAGATGTGGGGCAGGTTTTTCACCCCCATGAGAAACACCAGGCTGCCGATGCCGGCCAGGGAGGCCCAGTTGATGGTGGAGCCCGGCTTGCCGGGGTCCTCGTGGCCGGTGATGAAGGCCACCTCGGTGGTGGCCCGGCGGTCGGTGACCGGTATGCCGGCGTAGCTGGGCGCGGCGATGGCGCTGGTCACCCCCGGCACCACCTCGAAGGCCAGGCCGCGCCGGGCTAGGGCGCTGGCCTCCTCGCCGCCGCGGCCGAACACGTAGGGATCGCCGCCCTTCAGGCGCACCACGGTCTTGCCCGCCGCCGCCAGATCGCACAAAAGCCGGTTGATGTCCTCCTGGCGCTTGGTGTGCTGCCCGCCCTTCTTGCCCACGTAGATGCGCTCGGCCTGGGCCGGGGCCAGGGCCAGAAGCTCCGGGTTGGCCAGGTAGTCGTAGACCACCACCTGGGCCTTTTTCAGGCAGGCCGCGCCCTTAAGGGTGAAGAGGCCGGGGTCGCCGGGGCCGGCCCCCACCAGATAAACCTTGCCGCTCATGCCGGAGTCTCCCCATATACCTGGGCCAGTATTTCGCGGGCGCCGCGCTCCAGGATATCCTCGGCCACCCGGCGGCCCAGATTGGCGGCCTTTTCCTTTTTGGCCCGCCCCTGGCCGCGCACCAGTTGCTTGCCGTCCAGGCTGGCCACCAGGCCGCTAAAGGCCAGGTCAGCGCCCTCCACCACGGCGTGCCCGGCGATGGGCACCTGGCAGCCGCCCTCCAGGCGGGCCAGAAAGGCGCGTTCCGCCTCCACCGCCGCCGCCGCCACCGGGTCGCTGACGCCCAAGATCAGGCGCCGGGTTTCCTGGTCGTCCTGGCGGCATTCCAGGCCCAGGGCGCCCTGTCCCACCGCCGGGAGTATGGTCTGCACGCCGATCCTTTCGGTGATGAGATGGCTCAGGCCCAGCCGGCTGAGCCCGGCCGAGGCCAGCACCACCGCCGCCAGGCCCAGCTCTTCCATCTTCTTCAGGCGGGTCTGCACGTTGCCGCGCACGTTCACTATCTCGAAATCGGGCCGCAGGGCCAAGAGCTGGGCCCCGCGCCGCAGGCTGCTGGTGCCTATCCTGGCCCCTAACGGCAGTTGGGCCAAGCCCGCCCCCTCCCGGCTCACCAGGGCGTCGCGCACGTCCTCGCGCGGGCTCACCCCGGCGATGACCAGGCCGGGCGGCAGTTCGGCCGGCACGTCCTTCATGGAATGCACCGCCAGGTCGGCCTCGCCGCGCAAGAGGGCCTCCTCGATCTCCTTGACGAAAAGGCCCTTGCCGCCCACCTTGGCCAGGGCCACGTCCAGGATTTTGTCGCCCTGGGTGATTATCTTCTTGAGCTCGACCTCCAGGCCCGGCTTTTGGGCGGCCAGGCGCTCAGCCACCCATTCCGCCTGGGCCAGGGCCAAGGGGCTTTTGCGGGTGGCGATGACGAGGCGGCTCATGGCGGCGCCTTTGCTAAGCGGCGTTTTAATGGCAGGTGGAGCAGGTGCCGCCCGCGCAGGAGGCGCAGCCGCTGGACGAGGAAACCATCTTGCCGTCCTCTCCCCCCTTGTGGGCGAAGCCGCTCATGAGGCGGGTGACGCCCTTGCAGGAGCATTCCGGGCAACGGACCTGTTCCTTGGAATTGAGCACCAGGACCTCGAAGTCCTTATCGCATTTGGGGCAATGGTATTCATAGATGGGCATGATCGGCATCCTTGGAGAATTATGTGAACAGCCGCCGCTTGTGGAGGCGGCCCGCTTTTTAATATGTAGTACCGTTGGCCTTGCGGCGCAACCCCGGCGGGCCTCAGCCCTCCAGGCCCTCCCTGACCAGGGCCAGGATCAGGGGCAGGTTTATTTCGTGGTGGCCGGTGAGGTTGATGCCCCGGCCGCCGGTCAGCACCGGCCTCTGCACCACGTTGGTCAGGGGGCGGTAATGCCGCAGCATGTCCAGGTTGACCGTGGTGAAATCCTGGGCCGGATTGCCCAGGTTGCGCGCCGCGGAAAGCGCCTTCAGAAACACCTCGGGCAGCACCACCGCCGAGCCCACGTTGAAATATACGCCGCCCTTCAGATCGGCCACCTGGGCAATGAGCAGGCGGAAATCATAATGGCTGGCCGCGCCGGTGGCCCCGCCGTCAAAGGAGGGGTGCATGTGGATGATGTCCGCGCCCAGGCTCACGTGCACGGTGACCGGAACCTCCAGGCGGGCGCCGGCGGCCAGGATGGAGAGATCCCGGCAGGGCGGCTCCTCCCGGTTCAGGGCCAGCCCCACCGCCTCGCCCAGGCTGGGCGATTGCCCCTGGGCCACGGCCTGGTTGATGAACTGGCCGGTTTGGCGAGCGGTGCCGAAGCTGCCGTCGGCCAGGGCCTCGGCCACGTCCTCGCTGGTGTGGCCGGCCAGGGCCATCTCCACGTCGTGGATCATGCCCGCCCCGTTGAAGGCCACCCCGGTGAGGATGCCGCGCTCCATGGCGTCTATGATCAGGGGGCTCAAGCCCACCTTTATCACGTGGGCGCCCATGGCCATGATCACCGGCCTTTGGGCCCGGCGGGCTTGAATGACCGCCCCCACCGCGGCCCGCAGGTCGTCGGCGGCCAGCACCTGGGGCAGTCCCTCCAGGAATTGGCTCAGGCCGCCGCCGGGACGCCAGGTCTTGCCCAGCATGCCGCGCCTAACCTTGGAGGGGCGCACTTCCAGCTCGCTCAGCTTGAGCCGGGAGATGTCGGCGGGCTTCAGCTTCATTTGGACCGCCCGAAAAGCCTGATGTCCACCAGTTCGCAAAGCAGGTGCACCACCACCGCGTGCACCTCCTGCACCCGGGGCGTGTCCTCGCTGGGCGCGGCGATCAGGATGTCGCACAAGGGCTTCATTTCCCCGCCGCCGGCCCCGGTCAAACCCACGGTGACCAGGCCCCGGCTCTTGGCCGCGGCCAGCCCCTTCAGCACGTTGGGCGAGCGGCCCGAGGTGGAAATGCCCAGCGCCACGTCGCCTTCCAAACCCAAGGCCTTGATCTGGCGCACGAAAATTTCATCGAAGTGATAGTCGTTGGCAATGGAGGTGAGAGTGCTGGTGTCGGTGGTGAGCGCCAGGGCGGGCAGGGGAGGGCGCTCCAACTGGTAGCGGTTGACCAGTTCCGCCACGAAATGCTGGGCGTCGGCCGCCGAGCCGCCGTTGCCAAAGGCCAATACCTTGCGTCCCGAGGTCATGGCCTGGGCCATGGTTTCGGCGGCGCGTACCACGGGGTCCAATCCTTCCCTGGCAAAGGCCTCCAGGGTGGCGATGGCGTTTTTTACGGCGGCGCTGGCAAACTCCCGCATGGACGACTCCATGTGCATCCGGCTGAATAAGTGGCTAAAACTAACCGCTTGCCTGGGGCTTGTCAAGCCCGCCCCGCCGGGCCGGGGAGGCCAAGTCAGGCGCCGCGCTTTTTGCCTTCCTTGGCCCGCGGCTTGGCCGGGCCGCGCACGCCTCCCCGGGCCGCCCCCTTGGGCCGGTTGCCGGTGCGCTCCTTCAGGGTGAGCCGCAGGGGCGAACGCTCCAGCCCCATGAACGAGCGCAGCCCGTTGGCCAGATAGCGGCGGTAGGAAAAATGGACCTCGCCGGGATCGTTAACGAACACGACCACATGGGGCGGGCGGACCCCCACCTGGGTGGCGTAGAAGAACTTGAGCCGGCGGCCCCGGCGCACCGCCGGCTGGTGGCGCTCCACCATGGTCTCCAGGGCGCGGTTTAGGGGGCCGGTGTCCGCCCGGCGGTTGTAATCGGCGTAAACCTGATCCACGGCGGGCAAAATGCCGCTCACTCCTTTTTTGCCGAGCGCGCTGGTGGTGAGCACCGGGGCCCAGGGCGCGAAGCGCAGGGCCCGCTCGATGCGGTGCTTCACCTCGGATTGGCGGTGCTGGTCGCCGCGCAGCAGGTCCCACTTGTTCAGGGCCAGGATCAGGCCGCGGTAGTTTTCCACCGCCTGGCCCACCAGGTGCAGGTCGTGGTCGGTGACGCCCTCGGAGGCGTCGATCACGCACACCGCCACATGGGCCCGCTCCAGGGCCCGCAAGGAGCGGAAAACCCCGGCCTTTTCCAGGCCGCGCTCCACCTTGCCCTGCCGGCGGATGCCCGCGGTGTCTATGAGCACGTATTCTTTGCCTTTAAAGGTGAAAGGCGTATCCACGGCGTCGCGGGTGGTGCCGGGCACGTCGGAGACCACCACCCTGGCTTCGCCGGTGAGCGCGTTGACCAAAGACGACTTGCCCACGTTGGGCCGGCCCAGCAGGGCCACCCGCACCGTGGGCTCCTCGGCGCCGTCGGTTTCCTTCTTGTCCTCTTCCTCGGGGGGCAAAAGGGCCGCGATTTCACGCAAGAGGTCGCGCACGCCCCGGCCATGGGAGGCGCTGATGAAATGCACCGGCTCCAGGCCCAGGGCGTGGAATTCCTGGGCCGCGTCCTCCAGGCGCTCGTCGTCCACCTTGTTGACCGCCACTATCACCGGCTTCTTGGTGCGGCGCAGGCGCTGGGCCACCTCGTGATCCAAGGGCGAGATGCCCACCCGGCCGTCGGCTATGAACAGCACCAAATCGGCCTGATCCAGGGCCAGCTCCACCTGGGCGTGAACCTCGTCGGCGAAAGCCTGGTCCATGGGCGGGTCGTAGCCGCCGGTGTCCACCACGGTGATGCGCCGGCCCTCGGCCTGGGCCTGGCCGTAAAGCCGGTCGCGGGTGACCCCCGGCAGGTCGTGCACCAGGGCCCGGCGGGTCTTGGTGAGCCGGTTGAACAGGGTGGACTTGCCCACGTTGGGCCGGCCCACTATGGCGATGATGGGGGTCAAATTTTCTCCTCCGGCAAGGGCCTGAAAGCCTCCGGCGGCAGCCGGCCGGGCAGGCTCTCCAAGAGGCCGCCCAGGGATTGGAAGCCGGCCAGGGCGGGCTCCTCGCACAGGCGGCGCAGGCTGTCCAGGGCCGGCTCCGCGTACAGCGCGAAATGGGTGCGGCCCCGCTTGCGGCTCAGGAAGGCATAGGCGCCCAGGGCCTGCATCAGGCGGCAGGCCGCCACGTAGGGCCAGCCTTGCAGGAAGGCCTCGCGGTCAAAGGGGCCTTCTTGGGTCCTGAGCGCCAGGTAGCGCTCCATGAGAAGAATCCGCGTTTCCGGCTCCAGGTCCACGTAGGGATCGTAAAGCAACGCGGCCAGATCATACTGGGCCGGCCCCAGGCGCGCACCCTGAAAATCCACCAGGCCCAATCTGCCGTTCTGCCAGACGATATTGCGGCTTTGAAAATCCCGGTGCACCAGGCCCCGCGGCCGGGCCCCGCCAGCCAGTTGGCAAAGCCGGTCCAGGTCGCGGTCAAGGCCAGGGGGCAATCCCTCCCGGCCCAGCCCGCAGGCCCCCAGGATGAATTCCTCCAGGAAATAGCCGGCCTCGCGCTCGCGCAAAAAAGCCGGGGTCAGCTCCGGCCCGTCAAAGCACACGGACAGGTCGAAGCCCTGGCCCCCCTTGGCTTGCAGGCGGGCCAGCATGGCCAAAACCGGCTCGTACAGCGAGGCGAGCTGCTCGGGGCCGGCCGCGGCCAGGGCGGCCTCCTGCAAGGACCCCCGGCCCAGATCCTCCATGAGGAACAGGCCCCGCTCCAAATCCGCGGCCAATACCCGGGCCACGGGCAGACCCAGCCCGCCCAAATGGCCGGCCAGGTAATGCCAGGCCCGGTTTTCGGCGGGATTGGCCGGGTTGCTCATGGCCACCAGGCTCTGGCCCCGGCCGGTAAGCCGCAGGAAGAGCCGGGCCGAGCCGTCGGCGGCCACCGGTTCCCAGTTGATGGAGCCGGGATCGCCTCCCGGCCAGTTTTCCCTAGCCCATGATTTCAGCGCTTCAGGCATGTGCCCCGCCCGTGATATGGCCCTCGGCGACAAAGCCGTCGCCCAGAACCGCGTTTTCCACCCGCGTTCCCGCGGTCACCCGCGCCCCCGGCAGAAGCAGGCTGTTTTTGATCACTGCGCCCGCTTCCACCCGCGCCCCCTCGCCCGCCAGCACGAAGCCTTCCAGACGGGCCTCGGGCGCGACGCGGGCTCCGCTCTCCAGCCAGAAAGGGCCGGCTCCGCCCAGCAGGGCCAAGGCGGGCAAGCGGCCCTTTGCCAAGTCCCGGTGCAGTAAGAGCAGCCTTTCCGGCGTGCCCAGGTCGTCCCAGAAGCCGGCAAGCTCCTCGCCCAAAATGGTCTCGCCCGCCGCCAGGGCCGCGCGCATGCCGTCGATGAGGCCGCCGGGGCCGCTGGCTGGCAGATAATCCAGGAGCCGGGGATGGATGGCGGCCAGGCCGGTATAGGTGCGCCAGAGCGCCGGGTCGGCCAGGCCGGGGTCGCCGCGAAAGCCCAGCACCCGGCCATCGCCGGACAGGGCCACGCTGTTGAAGCGGGCGTCGTCCTTCTGCCCCAGCACCGCCACCGCCCCTGTCGCTTGCAGCCGGTCGAGCAGGGGCGGCAAGTCGGCCGTGGCGATCACATCCGCGTTGATCAGCAAAAACGGGCCGTTGCCGAGCTCGCGGCGGGCGGCGACCAGTCCGCCGCCGGTGCCCAAGAGCATGGGCTCGTGGCTTTCGGCGATATCCAGGCCGGGCCAGCCTTTTTGCAGGCGCAGGCGCACCAGCCCGGACAGATGGTGGGTGTTCACCACCGCCCGGCGGATTCCCCAGCCGGCCAGGCGCTCCAGCCATAGCCCCAACAGGGTGCGGCCGGCGGCCGGCATCAGGCATTTGGGCCGGCGGTGGGTGAGCGGCGCGAGCCGGGTTCCCAAACCGGCGGCCAGGACCATGGCGCGCATGCGGAAAAACCTCCTGGTTACGGGCGTTAGGTTAGCACGGCCCGGCCCGGCCTACAACGCGCCTGTTATTGCCCTTGACCTCCGCCTGCTGTAAGGATAGGAGGTGGGTGTAATCTCAAGCCTGGAGAAGTCCATGCACTCTCGAGCGCCGCGCATTTTCAGCGTCTTAGGTCTGCTGCCCCTGCTCATATTGGCCGGGTGCGTGGATTTGGAAATGAAACTGGCCCTCAACCGCGACGGTTCCGGCGCGGTGACCAGTTCGCTGATCGCCCCCAAGCAGCTGGCCAGCGGCAATCTTAACCTGCAACGCTCCCTGGTGATCGAGCCTCCGCCCCAAACCAGCCTGGACCCCAGGGGCGAGCAGGTGGCCTTCACCTCTCGCTCTTCCTTCGAGAGCCTGGCCCAGGTGATTGCCCGGCCGGGTGCGGAATTTGAGCTCAAGCGGGTAGAATCCGGTTTCCTGTGGGGTCTGTTCAAGCCCACCTACCGCCTGCGCGCCCAGGTGGAGGGCGCCTCGCAGGCCCAGGCCAAGGAGGCGGCCGCGCTTTTCATCGGCCATTTCTTCAAGGCGACGCTGGAGGTGCCGGGAGAAATCCAGACCGCCCACGCCGCCGGTCTGGGCGGGCTTTCCATTCAGCCCCAGGTTTCCGAGGACAAAAAAACCGCGACCTGGTCGGTGCCTCTGGACAGCTTCCTGGGGCATGAGGGCCCCCTGGTCTTCGCGGTGGATTTCAAGGCCGGCCTGGACCTGCCCGAGGATCAGAGGCAGGGCGTCAAAAGCCGGCAGGAGGGAGCCTCATGAAAAAAATCCGCTTGGCGAAGCCGGCCTGGGCCGCGCTCCTGGCCGCGCTGCTTCTGGCGGCGGGCTGCTTTGATTACGAGGTGGAACTCACCCTCAATGAAACCGGCAACGGGGTCATGGAGGTGCGCTTGGATTTGCCGGCCCACCTGGCCCGGAACAGCCAGATAGACCTGGGCACCATCGTGTATCCCGTGCCGCAAAGAATCCGCGACGTGCAAGAAGGCCGCCTCACCGTGTCCGAGCGCCTGGAGTTCGAATGGCTGGACGTCATGGCCATGCGCCGGTTGCGGTTCCAGGTGGAAGAGATAGGCACCGGGATTTTGGGCATGACCGCCTACACCTACCGCATGACCGTCTGGCTGGAATCCATGGAAGGCGACCTGCCGGACCGCTCGGTGAAGCCCGGCCTGGAGCTGGAGGAGCGCGCCCCCGCCGCCGCCCCCAGCGATCCGGCCGCGGCCAAGGCGGCCAGGCTTCTGGCCGGCGGCCTGGCCGGGCACTACGTGAGCCTCACCATGAACCTGCCGGGCGAGATCATCAAGGCCTGGCCGCTGGTGGCGGGCTCGGCCAAGGCCGAGCCGGAGGTGACCGGCGGCTGGGTGCGCTGGCGGGTGCCCCTGAGCGACCTGGCCGCCTCCGGCGTGCGCAATACTCTGGTGTTCCGTTGCGATTTCAAGGGCGATCTGGATTTCCGGGGCCCCACCCAATCCACCGCCTCCACCCGCTTCCCCAGCGAGGAGGACGTCAAGGCGGCGGAAAAGGCGATGCTGGAGCGGGGAGGCGCCAAGCCATGATGCTCACCCCCCGCGCCATATTGGCCCAATCCTTCGTGGTGGGAATCCCCGGCCCTCAGGCCGGCGACCGCGAACTGCGCCTGGCGGGGCACGAGGGCCTGGGCGGCGTGATCCTGTTCAAGCGCAACGTGGAATCGCCGGCCCAGGTCTGGGAGCTCAACTACCGGCTGCGGCGGGCCGCGGCCGAGGCCGAGCGGCCGCCGCTCTTCATAATGGTGGACCAGGAGGGCGGCAGCGTGGCCAGGCTGCACGAGCCCTTCTGCGACGGCCCCGGCCTGTCCGAGCTGGGCCGGGCCCGGCCCTTCGAGCTAAGGGCCCACGGCGCGCTCCTGGGCCGCCAGCTCACGGCGGCGGGCTTCAACTGGAACCTGGCCCCGGTGATGGACGTGCACGCGGTGGCTGGCGGCATAATGCAGCGCCGCAGCCTGGGCTCCGATGCGGAGCGGGTGGCCAAGCTGGGCGCGGCCTTCATCCTGGGCCAGCAGGAAGCGGGATGCCTGGCCTGCGCCAAGCATTTTCCCGGCCTGGGCCGCACCACCGCCGACACCCACCGGGAAAGGCCGCGGGTGGCCTTGAGCCGCCGGGATTTGGAGGAGGTGGAGCTGATACCTTTCCGCCGGGCCGCAGAAGTCGGCGTGAGCGGGGTCATGGTGTGCCACGCGGTGTTCGAGTCCCTGGACGATTCCAGCCCGGCCTCGCTCTCGCCGGCGGTGATAGAGGGCCTGCTGCGCAAGGAGATCGGCTATCAGGGCCTGGTCCTCTCCGACGATTTGGAGATGGGGGCCGTGGCCGCCGAGCTGGAGCCGGACCAGGCCGCGGTGCGGGCCTATCTGGCGGGCTGCGACTTGGTCCTGGTCTGCCACCGCGCCGAATTGGCCTTGCAGGCCCTGGACCGCCTGACGGCCCTGGCCGAGGCGGGCGAGATATCCCAGGAGCGCATCTGGGCCAGCCACCACCGCATCCAGGCCGCCAAAAACCGGCTGGCCGCCCTGCCGGAAAGCTTGAGCCAATTATCGGCGGTGCTGGCTAAAAAAGCTTAAAGTCCAACGTTGTTCAGGCCGATAAGAGATATGGGCGGGTATATCCATAGCAAGGGCGGCACGGGAAAGCGGTGGGCATAACCATTAAATACAAGGGCCTCAAGGACGGCCCCTTGCTGGTAACCCCCAGCGGAGTGTATCCGCCGACCAGGCCGGCCGCGGCCGAGACGCCCGACCCCAACAGCGCCGCCGGCGTCTATCTTGCCGGCAATCCCAGCGAAATCCGGCAATCCCTGCGCAAGATCGAGCAGCAGGCGGTGCTGGAGACGGTCTATCGCAAGGCCGAGGAGCTATCCCGCCAGATAGACAATCTGCACGTGCCGGAGAGCGACCTGGTGCTGCGGGCCAAGACCGCGCTGAGCAGCCAGCCCTCGGCCCTGAGCGCCGGCGCCGGCGAACTGGCCCAGTCGCCGGCCCGCTACACCGTGGAGATCCGCCACCCGGCCCAGGGGCAGACCATCCTTTCCACCCCGCAGAACCCGGTGGAGCCGGTGAGCCTGGCCGAGGGCGATTACAGCCTCACCCTCACCATAGACGGCCAGGAGCACGAGATCGACTTCAGCGTGCGTAACAGCGGCTCCCAGGTGGACACCCAGGAGGAGTTCCTGGCCACCGTGGCCATGGCCATCAGCAGCGTGGATTCCCGGGTGAAGGCCGAGGTGGTCTACGGCGAGGAGGACGCCTACGACCCAACCCCCCGCAGCCGCCCCATGAACCGCACCGTGCGCCTGGAAATCACCGGCACCGAGGAAGGCCAGGGCCCTGATTTCTACCTGACCGACCCCGAGGGCAACGGCATCGCCGGCCAATACGGCCTGAACGCGGTGCAGCCGCGCCGCGCCGCGCGGGTCGTGGTGGGGGGCGCTTTGCGCGATCAAAGCGGCAACACCCTGGAACTGGACGGCGGGCGGGTCATCGCCCGGATCGAGGACTCCACGGTGTCGCCCCTGAGCGTGGACGTCACCCAAGGGCCCGAGGTGATAACCCAGGAGCTTTCCCAGGTGATCGCCGGCTACAACGACCTGGTGCGCTACCTGGACGCTCACGCCGATCTCTTGCGGCCCTCCTTGAAGGACCGGGTGGCGCGCCCCCTGGAGGACCGCTCCCGGCTGGTGGGGCAGGTGGGGCTCAGGGCCACCCTGCAGGGCCGCCTGGAGATGAGCGAGAACTTCGGCGAAAGGGTGATCGCCGCCTTTGACAAGGTGCGGGAGGTCCTGGTGGGCGAGGGCGGCTGGACCGAGGCCCTGCAACAAAAGCTCACCCAAATCCTGGAGGTGGACAAGGAGTCTTTCGCCAAGGACCTGAGCAGCCCCAGCCCCAGCCAGGTGCGCCGCCAGGCCTTTGACCTGGTCCAGGCCCTCAGCGCCAACATCATCGACGGCTATTATTAACCAGCCTATTTAACGAGGGCCGCGCGTCCGGCTGCGCCAGCCAGCGGCAGCCTGCGTTGCTGGCCGCTCTCGGGCCTTGACGCGGCTTTGGCTGCGCCCGCGGGCCTCGCTTGCCAGACGCCTTGTCTGCCGGCGGCTGGCCGCCCCGCCTTCCCAGGCGGGAAGCGCCGGCCTTAGCGCCAGCGCTTCTTGCGCTTGTATCTCTGGAAGCCCTTCACGGAAACCTCGCTCCTGACGCCCAGATAGAATTCGCGCACGTCCTCGTCGGACATCAGCTCCTGGGGGGTGCCGGCCAGCACGAAGCGCCCGTTTTCCATCACATAGCCATGGTGGCATACGCTCAGGGCCATGTTGGCGTTTTGCTCCACCAGTAAGATGGTGGTGCCCAGTTCCCGGTTGACCAGGCGGATGGTGTGGAATATCTCCCGCACCAAAAGCGGGCTCAAGCCCAGGGAGGGCTCATCCAGAAACATGATGCGGGGCCGCATCATGAGGGCCCGGCCGATGGCCAGCATCTGCTGCTCGCCGCCGGAAAGGGTGCCGGCCAGCTGCCTTTGCCGCTCGGCCAGGCGGGGGAACAGGCCGTAGACCATTTTCAGGTCGGCCTTGCCGTGGGAGCCTCCTCGGGTGTAGGCCCCCATGAGAAGGTTTTCCAAGACGGTGAGTTCCTCGAACACCTCGCGGCCTTCCGGCACGTAGGCCAGGCCCAGGCGCACGATGTCCTCGGTGTCCTTGCCGTCGATGCGCTTGTCGTCCAGCCAGATGGCGCCCTTGTCCGGCTGGTCCTCGATGAGGCCCATGACGGTCTTGATGAGGGTGGATTTGCCCGCGCCGTTAGCCCCCAGGATGGCGGTGATCTTGTTTTCGCTCAGCTTGAGGCTCACCCCGCGCAGGGCCATGACCAGCCCGTAAAGGGTCTCGATGTTCCTCACCTCAAGCATGGGCCGCCTCCCCGCCGTCATCAGCGTCCGGCGCCTGGTCGCCCAGATAGGCCTTCAGCACCTCGGGATGGTTCTGCACCTCCTGGGGGGAGCCGTAGGCGATGGGCTGGCCGTAGTTCAGCACCATGATTTGATCGCTTACCTCCATGACCAGGCGCATGTCGTGCTCGATGACCAAAAGGGTGATGCCGTATTCCGCCTGGATGTCGCCCAGCCAGAAGATCAAATCCTGCTTTTCCTCCAGGTTCATGCCGGCCACCGGCTCGTCCAGGAGCAAGAGCTCGGGCTCCATGGCCAAGGCGCGGCCCAGCTCCACCTTTTTCTGCACGCCGTAGGGCAGCCCCCCCACGAAGCGGTCGCGGGCGTGCTGCAAATCCAGAAAATCTATGATCTCCTCCACCTTTTTCCGGTGGGCGATCTCCTCTTTGGCCGCCCGGCTGCCGCGGCGGAAAAAGGTGGCGCCGCTCCACACGCCGGTTCGCATGTGCAGATGCCGCCCCAGGAGCAGGTTGTCCAGGGTGGTCATCTTGCTGAACAGCTCGATGTTCTGGAAGGTGCGCCCGATGCCCAGGGCCGCGATCTGGTGGGGCCTGCGGCCCACGATCTCCCGGCCCTTGAACCTGACGCTGCCCGAGCTGGGCTTATAAAGGCCGGTGATGCAGTTGAACAGGGTGGTCTTGCCCGCCCCGTTGGGGCCGATCACCGCCACGATGGAGCCCTGGTCCATCTCCAGGGACACCTGGCTCAAGGCGGTGAGGCCGCCGAAGATCATGCTCAAGTCCTTGACCTGGAAAAAGCTCATGCCTGGCCTGTCCGCCGGGCTTTCCCCCTGGCCCGGCTTGGGAAATGGAGGGGACGGGCCCCGCGCCCGTCCCCGTTGCTCGGCTATTCGGCGTCGATCCAGTCGGAGAGGCGCTTGGCCTGCCCCTTGTCCTCGCACTTGGCCAGGAAGACCTGGCGGATGCCCTGGCGGCGGTCCGGTCCGTAGGTAACCTTGCCGAAGATTCCCTGGAAGTCCTTGATGGTCTCCATGGCCTTCACGAAGCTGTCCACGGTGAGGTCCTTCCCGGCGCGCTTGATGCCCTCCACCATGGGCTCCACGAATCCGAAGCCCGCGTAGAAGAACACGCCCCAGCGCTCCTTGGGCGCGAATTCCTGCTGGGCCTTGCGATACTTGACCATAAGCGGGTTATCGCTGTCGGGCAGCTCCGCGAAGTTGCCGAAGATCACGCCTTTCCAGAGACCCTTGGTGATCTTGTACATGAGGGGGGCGTCGGAAAGGGTGGAGCAGGCCATCCACTGGGGCTTGTAGCCCAGCTTGGCCGCGGTGCCCATGGTTATGGCCGCCTGCTTGGGCAGGAGCCACAGGACCACCGCGTCGGCCCCCGCCTCCTTGAGCTTGAGCACGTGGCTGGAAAGATCGGTGTCCATGACCTCGGTGGGCACCTCAATGGCCAGCTTGAGGCCGCGTTTCTTCATCTCGGCCTGGGCCCCTTCCAGTCCGCCCTTGCCGTAGTCGTCGTTCTGATACAGGAAGCCGATCTTCTTCTTGCCCAGGGTGTCCAGGGCGTAGCGCACCAAAACCTTGGCCTCGTCGGGGTAGTTGGGGTAGACCGCGAAGATCGTCTTCTTGGGCGGATAGGCCCAATGGGTGGAGCCCGAGGCCGAGCCCACCCAGGGTATCTGGTTCTTCACCAGATAGGGCATCACCGCCATGCCGGGCGAGGTGCCCACGCCGGAGGCGAAGCCGAACACGCCCACGTTTTCATAGAGGTCCTTGACGATGGCCTTGGTGCGGTCGGGCTGGTAGGCGTCGTCGCGCAGGAAATATTCTATCTTGCGGCCGTTGATGCCGCCTTCGGCGTTGATCATCTGGAAATAGACGCCGGTGCCCCGGGCCACCGCTCCCCAAAGGGCGGCCGGCCCGGTCTGGGGTCCCCACTGGCCGATCTTGATGGTGGTGTCGCTCACGCCCTTGGTCACGCCGGCCCAGGCGCCGCCGGCCAGGGCCAAGGCGGCCAAGAGAGCCGCCGCCAGAAATAACCTCTTCGCCATGTGTCCCTCCTTTTGCTCCCGGTAACCGTTGGCCAGCCTTCCCGTGGCGGACCCGTCGCGGGCGGTCGTCCCTGGGGAAAGCATTCCTCCCTTATTTGGTTTGGGGCGGCTGTCGCCGGATTGCCCTCGCGCTCGGCGCGATGGGCGCTCTCAAGTTGTTTTGCCTATGCAAGATGATGAGAATCAGCCGGGCCCTCGTGAAACACCGCGCCTACACCTTGCGCACGTAATGGCGGGCGAAAAGCCCGCTGGGCCGCACGCAAAGAATGAGCACGATGACCGCGAAAGCCACCACGCTTTTGAATTCCACCGACACGTAGCCGCCGAACAGGTTTTCGATTACCCCCAGGATGAACCCGCCGGCCACCGCTCCGGGGAGCGAGGTCATGCCGCCCAACACCGCCGCGGAAAAGCCCTTCAACTGGGGGTTCCACATGAGGTTGGGGTCCAGGGTGTCGGTGGAGGCGATCAAAAAGGCGGCCGAGGCGCCCACCATGGAGCTGATGCCCCAGGTGAGCATCAGGATGCGGTTGACCCTGATGCCCATGATGCGGGCCACCACGTGGTTCTGCTGGGTGGCCTTCATGGCCACGCCCAGCTTGGTATAGCGGAAAAAGGCGAACAAGAGCAGCATGAGCAAAAGGGCCCAGCCCAGGGTGACCAGGTTGAGGTCGCTGATCACCGCGCCGGGCAGGATTTCGTGCACCTCGAAATCGCTCACCGGGAAGGGGAAATTTTTCTGGTCCGAGCCCCAGCGCCAGGAGGCCAGGCCGTAGAGGATCATTTGCAGGCCCAGGGTGATGATGATGAGCCCCAGCACCGTGGGCTCCTTGGCCCGGCGCAGGAATCCGAATTCCAGCACCGCGCCCAGGCAAAAGGCGAACAACAGCGCCAGGGGAAAGGCCGCGGCGAAGCCCAGGCCCTGGTCCTCCAGGATGAAATAGGCCACGAAGGCGCTCAGCATGGCCATGTCGCCCTGGGCGAAGTTCAAGACCTCGCTGGTCTTGTAGATGATGACCATGGCCAGGGCCATGAGGGCGTAGGTGGCGCCGATGGCGATGCCGCTTATTATGAGCTGGCTGAACATTCCTTGTCTTTCAGCCGCCGGCCCTTGTCCGGCGTTTTCCCAGAGAAAAACCTGAATAGACGGTATGGTCCGGTCCTAAAACGGCCACGTTCTCCAATAGAGCTTGGTGCGTATCCAAATGCCGTAGAGCCCCAGGGGCTCGAAAATGATTATGCCCACCATGATCAGCCCGAACACCACGTATTGCACGTTGGGCAGGCCGCTTATGGTGAACACGCTGTGGCTTATCTGCTCCAGGAGCGGTCCCAAAAGGGGCAGCTCGGTGATGCGGTTCAGCTCGATCTGCAGCCAGGAGATCAGAACCGCGCCCATGATGGAGCCCAGCACCGATCCCAGGCCCCCCACCACCACCATGGCCAGGAACAGGATGGATATCATCACGTTGAAGGTGTGGGGGTTGATGAAGCCCAGCACGAAAGCCATGAGCCCGCCGGCCACGCCGGTGTAAAAGGCGCTGACCGCGAAAGCCAGGGTCTTGTAATAGGTGAGGTTGACCCCGATGCATTCGGCGGCGATGTCGCTGTCGCGGATGGCCACGAAGGCGCGGCCCACCCTGGTCTTGGTGAGGTTGCGCAGCCCCCAGGCCAGGAGCACGCACACCGGCATGATCACCGCGTAGCGGCCGGCGTCGCCGGTGACCTCGATGCCGAAGACGCTCAAGGGCGGGGCTTGCAGGCCCATGTGGCCGCCGAAATAGTCGATGCGGCCCAGAATCTGGGTGATGGTCAGGCCGAAGCCCAGGGTGGCTATGGCCAGATAGGGGCCTTCCAGGCGCAGGGCGGGCAGGCCCAAAAGAAAGCCGAAAAGCGCCGAGATCAGGCCGCCGGCCACAAGGGCCGCGGGGAAGGGCAGGCCCAGCTTGGTCATGAGCACCAGGGTGCCATAGGCGCCGATGGCGAAAAAGCCGGCGTGGCCCAGGCTGATCTGGCCGGTGTAGCCCACCAGAAGGTTGAGCCCCAGGGCCACGATGACGTTTATGGCCATGAGGTTGACCGTGTAGATCAGATAGGAGCTGGCGAAGAAAGGAAAGGCGGTCAGGACGGCGAGAAGCGCGATAAGCCAGAATATTTGGGATCCGCTGTCCAGCAGGCGGATATCCTCGTAATAGTCGCGCTTCATGTCCATTAAGCTGGGTCCTCCCCGGCGGAGCGCGGCAGGCTACGCACTGTTGTCTCAGGTCTTTTTGCGGGTGAGCCTCTCCAAAACGCGTTGCGAGTAACGGTGTTCTTCCAGGATGGCCGACTGGGGCCGGATGGCGCTCAGTTTGCCGGCCAGGTAGTTCAGGCGCTTGAGCGCCTTGTAGCGGGACGCCTCGTCCGGGGCGTTCACCAGGAGGTCCTCCACCTGGGCCAGTTCCTTGCGCACGTCCAACTCGGGCGGCGTGTAGCCCGCGTTTTTCAGGACCTTGTAGGCCATGCGCAGCTCCTCGGGCAGGTGCGAATCGTCTTCCAGGTTTTGGGGCTGGCCCTTGCCGGGAAGGTCGTTCAACTCGCCCCGCTCGATGGCTTCGCGTATGCGGTCTTCAGCGATTTTGCGCCAGGCGGCAATGCTCATGGTCGGTCAGGCTACCTCGCTCATGGTGGAGACGCAATGCATGTTAGCCCGCTTGGCCGCGGGGTTTCAAGCAAAAAGCCGGCGGAAGCTAGCCGCCCAGCCGGCTCATGGGACAGCCCACGGTTTGCAGATGGCTCAAGGCTTGGCCGTGGTTCATGGGCTTGCAGGCCGCGGCGTCCAGAAGGGCCTCGCTCAACTCATAATCGCTGGCCCCGCCGCGCAGGAGGTTCTTGATATCGAATTGGATATCCGCCAGCAGGCAGGGCACCAGGCAGCCCTCGGCGGAAAGCCGCAAGCGGTTGCAGGCCGCGCAGAAATGGCTGCTCACCGCCGAAATCACGCCCAATTCGCCCTTGGCCCCGGCCAGGCGGAAACGCCGGGCCGGGCCGTCGCCGGGCCGGCTGGGCAGGGCCTCCAAGGGGCCGAGGCGGCGCATCTTTTCCAGCACCTCATCGGCGGAGATGAAGCGGGAGCTGTCATAGGCGGTGTGGCGGCCCACCGGCATGTATTCAATGAAGCGCACCGCCAGGGGAAGATTTTGGCTGAGCCTGGCGAAGTCCTCGATCTGGTCTTCGTTGAAGCCGGCCAAAAGCACCACGTTCAGCTTCACGTCCAGGCCCTGCTCGGCCAGGGCCGCCTCGATGGATTGCCAGACCTTTTTATGGCCCTCGGGACCTTTTTCCCTGCCCAATCCGGTTATGACGCCGAAGGCCTCCGGGTCCAGGGTGTCCAGGCTGATGTTGACCGTGCTCACCCCGTAGCGCTTGAGGAGCGGCAGGTTTTCCTCCAGGAGGATGCCGTTGGTGGTGATGCGCAGATCGGGCCGGTTGCGCAGGGAATCCAGGGCCAGGAGCAGCACGCCCAAATCCCGGCGCAGGAAGGGCTCGCCCCCGGTGAGCCGGATTTTGTTCACGCCCAACCTCACCGCCTGCCTGGCCACCCGCGCGATTTCCTCCAGGGTCAGCACCTGGTCATGGGCCAGCTTTTTCACCCCGCCCTGGGGCATGCAATAGGCGCAACGCAGGTTGCAGCGGTCGGTGACCGAAAGCCGGAGGTAGGTCAGGTGGCGACCAAAGGGATCGATGAGCTGACGCGGCGCCCCCGAAGGGTCGATGTGAGAGTTTTCCGCCATGTTCCGCCCGTGTTGCATTTGCGAGATGGGGCAAGTTTAGCCCCGCCCGGCTCGGGCGTCAACGTTCCATCGCCTTGGAATAGCGGTCCACCAGGCTTTCCAGCAAACGGTAGTGGCCCACCAATTCCCGCTCCAGGGCCCCCTTGGGAGGCTTGGACAAGTAGCGCCGCTTGAGATAGGCGTTTGCCAGCTGCTTTTCACAGATATGCAAGAGCTTGTCCAAAGCGCCGGGAAAGGTCTCCAGCAGTTCGTCGCCCTCCTGGCTGAGCACGTGCACCAGGATGATAATGATGTGCACGTGCTGGAGCTTTCTGCCGCTGGCGTCGGCCCGGTTATACACCAATTTTTCCAAAAGGCGCAGGCGGTGGGCCATGCGCATCTTGGGCAGGCTGGTTTCCAGTTCCTTGTGCAGATCGGGCAGGCGCTGAAAGTCCTTTTGCAAGTCGGGATCATCCAGGAAAGACTTTATCACCTTGCCGACCCGCTCGAAGGTGTCCGGGCTGTAATCGGCCAGGATATGCCAATGCTTTTTCAGCCAGGCCAGGAGGAACTTCAGCCGACTGCCCATGTCGGCGGTGCCCTGCACTTCCTCGCTGTCACGGAAGACGATGGTGCCCTGGTGCTCGCCGCGCACGATGTCGTTGAGCATGAGCAGGCGGTCGCGCCCCAGCCCCAAAACGTCCATCTCCAGGGGTTGCCCGGTTTGGGGGTGGATAACCTCCTGGCCGAGAACCGACAGGGCACGGTCCTCCAACACGTTGTTGTGGTGATAAGAATGCTGGGTATAGGTCACCCGCAGGATGATGGTCCTGCGGGCGGGGTCCACCATGAACCCCTCTTCCTCCAGGCGCTTTTGCCCCTCCTTGCCGCAGGCCCTGGCGCTCACCAGGGCCACCTTGCTCACCCGGGGCAGATGGTTCTTGCCGCCCAGGCTGGTCAGGGTGGTGATGGTGCGGTCGCTTTGGCCCAGCACCTTCATGGCGAAGCTTTCCTTGCGGCGCATGAGGCGGCGGGAAAAAAGCGCGGCCGAGGTGTGGCGCTCGCCGCAGATGGGAAAGCCGGATTGCTCCATCAGGAAGCGGTAAACGAACTGGCGGTTGCGGGCGTAGGATTCGTTGTCGCCCGGCGCGAACTTGCCGATCTGCCTGCCGAAGCGTTTGATCTCGCCGTCCAGATCCGAGGGGAAGGAGGCGAAGATGCCGCCCAGCCTGAAATTGCCGTCCGGCCCCTTGGCGATGACGTGGCCCCGGTCCATGCTGAAAAGCAGGGGCAGCAGTTTGGTGAAGCGGGAGAAGGGGGTGGGGGCCTTGCGCCCCAGTTCCTTTTCCAGCTCCGGTATCAGGTTGCGGGGCAGCCGGTCGCGGAGGGTCTGGCGGTTTTGGGCGGCCACGCCGGCGTCGGGGGGCGTTCCCTCGGGGAGCAATATGTCGAATTGGAAACCTTCGTCCTGGTAGCTCAACTGGCGGTCCAGCACCAGCATGCTGAAGGCGGGCAGGTGCCGGTATTCAATGAAGGGGGCGTCAAAGGAAGGCACCAATTCCCGGGGTTCCACCAGGGGATAATCAGCGTCGTAGGCCGCCAAAAGGCCGGCTTCCATATAGACGTAATCCAAAAACCACAGGAGTTCTTCCAGGGTGGGAGGAGCCTCCTTGGGCGATTGCTCCAACATATCCCATAAACGTAGTTTTCCCACCGTTACCTGGCTGAAAAACCGCTCCGGGGGATCCATTGCTGCCAATATCTTTGCTAACCTCCCGAAATACTTGTATCACGGGCTCGACCCTCCGGTCAAGCCGGCCCGGCGGCGGGTTTGAGCCGCATTTGGTCCGCGCCGGGGAGTTTTTATGGTTTTTGAGCCGGCAAATAAATGAGATTAAGGCGTTGACGGCGTTGACAAGGCGGCGGCGCTCTGTTAGAAAACACCTTGCTCGGGGCTGTAGCTCAGCTGGGAGAGCGCATGACTGGCAGTCATGAGGTCGTCGGTTCGATCCCGATCAGCTCCACCAAAGATAGCAAGGGGTTAGGCTAATAAGCCTAGCCCCATTTTGTTTGGGTCAGCCTTGGCCGCCCTGTAGCCGCCGCGTTCCGCGCCGTCCGCCGTGGCGTGGGCCATGTAATCCCCGGCAAGGAACGATAGGCCTTTGACTCTTTTGTGGTTGGCCAGCGTGCCGGGCATCCTCGGGCAGCCGGTATGGAAGGCCGGAAAAGCGTATTTGAAACGTGCAAATCATGCCCCGTCGGCAAAGGCCGGCTCAGCGGCGGCTTGGCGACAGGGGCGAAAAACCGGCCAGGCCCAAGAGCCGCCCCGCCTAAAGAATCGTATAGGAACGGTCCATGCGCAGGGTGTAGGGCGATAGCAAATCCCGCACCCTGGCCTCTATCTTCAGCGGGCTGGGGCCCAGCTTGCGGGTCTCCTCCAAGGCCTTTTCAATATGGCCCATGACTTCCCGGCTCATGCTGGGGGCCACCCTGGCGCTCATGAGCCTCTCCGGGGCAAAGCCAGCCTCCCCCAAAAGCGCGCGCAGATGCTCCAGGCGCAATCCGGCCCAGGCGTTGCCGGTGAGCGAATAGCAGGCCTTGTCGTGGCAGGCCAGCACCAATATGGAGTCGAAGCCCTCCCGCAGGGCCCAGAGCACCTCTTCCGGGTCTATCTTGCCGGCGCAGGGCACCCGCACCAGACGGGCCTCCTGGGGCCAGGCCGCCCCATTGAGGCGGGCGTCCTGCAAGGCCTGGCCCGCCGAATTGGCGCAGGCCAGCACCAGCATCTCCCGCCCCAACTCGCCTTGCGCCGCCATGGCGGCGGTGCCCAGGCCGGCCTTGATCTCGGCCTGATAGCGCGCGTCCTCCAGGTTGATAAGCTGAATGGCGTTCATGGGGCATTCGGCGGCGCAGGTGCCGCAGCCGGTGCAGATCAGGGGATTGGCCACCGGCCGTCGCTCCATCCTGCCCATGGCCCCGTGGGGGCAGACCCTGAGGCAGGTGAGGCACAGGGCGCAGGCCTTGCGGTCCACCTTGACCATGCCGGCCTTTAGCGAGGTGGGGCCCGCGCCCAGAAGCTGCCGAACTTGCCAGAGCGCCTCGTCCACCTGGTCAAGGGTGTTGGCCAGGTCGCGGCTGCCCTGGGCCGCGCCCACCAGAAACACGCCGCCCCGGGGGGAGAGGGTGGGCAGGGCGTTGACCGCGTCGGGCTGCAAAGTGCCGTCCGCCTGCACGCAGAGCCCCAGGCAACGGGCCAGCTCGGCGTAGCCCAAGTCCGGGGCCGGGCGCTGGTCCAGGGCCATGAGGTCGAACTCCTGGCGCAGGTCCCGTTCCAGGATTTCGTCGCGGTATTCCACCAGCACGCGCTCCGGCGAAGCCTGAGGATGCAATGCGCCGGCGGTGAACTTGACCAGGCGCAGGCCGGCGGACTTGGCGGCTTGGCTCAGCTCCTCCAAATCCGGAGCCGCCACCTTCAGGTTCCCGGTGAAGAGGGTTGCCTCGGCGTCCAGCTCTTGGATAAGAAGCCGGCCCAGGCGCAGGGCGGCGCGCAGTTGGAGCGGACCCGCCTCACGCTCCAGGCCCACGCCCAGGCCCAGCCGGGGCGCGCTGGCTCCCAAGAGCTTGGCCAGGTGCTGGGGGGCCGCGGCCAGGGCGGCCAGGGCCTCCAGGGACATCAGCCTGGGCGAGGGCTCCAGGTCCCACGGCCCCGCGTTAAGCTCCAGGGGCGGGCCCTGGGCCATGATCACCGCGCCCACCTCCCAGGCCAGCAGGCGCTCTTCCTGGTCGCGCAGCAGGGCCTGGAAAGCGCCCGCCGAACCGGCCAGCCCCAACAGACGTCCCCTGGGGAGCGCCGTGACCTGGGGATTCTCCTTGAGCGCCTGGGCCAGTTCCGAGGCGGCCTGCGCGGCTTCCGGCCCCAAAAGAGGCTCCGGCGGGGCCAGGCGCTTGTCCGGCGTCAGCAGCAACGCTTCCTGGCCGGCTTGCACCAGGCCGCTCACGGCGCGCAGGGCGGCCAGGCCCGCGCCGATCACCAGCACCCGCTGGCGGGTCTGCAAAGCCTGGGGCTCCGGCTCCCGCCGGTCCTTCAGGGCGGCCAAGGCCTGGCACAGGGCGAAATGGGCCCCCCTTTCCACCAGGCATTGCTCCATGCCCTCGGCGGGCCGCTGGCAGACCTCCACCAGGGTGATGCCGGAGGGGTCCAGGCCCTTTTGGGCCAGGGCTTCGGCCAGGGGGCCGGCCGGCCTGGCCAGGGGGCAGGCCCCCAAAAGCACCTGGGTCAGGCCGTGCTCCTGGGTCAGGCGGGCCAGGGCCGCCGCGCCCTGGGGCTGGCAGGCCTTGCTGATCTCGTACAGTCTGCCGCCGGGCGCGCCGGTTTCCGCGGCCCAGCGCAATTGCTTGTAGGCCAGGCTCTCGGATCGGCCGAGGCCGCCCCGGCAAAGAAACACTCCCACGCGCGCGGGGTTGGGCATGGCTCAAGCCTCCTGCAGATAACGTATGGTTTGGCTGGCCGCGCGTCCGGCCGTGGCCAGGCTTTCGGCCACGTCCATGGGCTGGGCCACGGCGCCGGCCACGAAGATTCCCGGTGCGCCCTGGGCCAGGAAGCCATGGACGTCAGGCCGCAGGCCCAGGGCCTCGGCCAGTTCCGGATGGTCCGCCCCCGGCGTCATGCCCACCGAGAGCACCAAAAGATCAAAGGGCTCGCGCACGGTCTCCGCGCCGGAGCGGGGCTGGTATTCCAACTCCACCCCGCCGTTATCGCCGGGCCATACGTCATAGGGCATGGCCCGCACCAGGTTCAGTTCATCCCGGGCGGCGGCCAGGAACTCGTCATAGGCGTGCCCGAAGCTTTGCAGGTCCATGTAAAAGACGCTCACTTCCGCCTCGAAGCGGTGCCTCAGCATGCGTCCCAGGCGCAGGGCGTAGCCGCAGCAGACCCGCGAGCAGTAGTTGTGGCCCTTGATCTCACGGGAACCCACGCACTGGACAAAGGCCACGCGCCGGGGAAGCTCGCCGTCGGAGGGGCGTTCCGGCCGGCCCGCGGCGCGCAGCCGGGCTTCCAGTTCCATGGCCGTGACCACGTCCGCCAGGCGGCCGTAGCCCAGGCGCTCCTTTTCCCGGGCCGGGTAGGGGGCGAAGCCCGTGGCCAGGATCAGGGCCTGGGCCTGGATCTCCTGGGCGGCCGGCTCCCGGTTGAAGTCGATGGCCTCCTCCGGGCAGGCGTCGCGGCACAGGGTGGAATGCCGGTCGCGGAAATAGAGGCAGCGCTGGGGGTCCAGGGCCAAGAGCGGCGAATCGCCGGTGAGGAGCGGGCCGCGCAGGGCCCCCTCCTCGGGGCAGGTTTCCAAACACAGGCCGCAGCCGGTACAGGCCTTGGGATCGATATAGGCCGGGCGCTGGGTAAGGCTGACCAGAAAGGCGCGGTCCTGGGGCTTGACCAGGCTCACCCGGCTGCGCCGCCGGATGTTTATCAGCGGGTGGGCCAGCAGCTCGCGCAGCTTGGGCTCGGCCAGGCAGCCGTTGCAGGCTTGGCACTGGTCCGTGGCCTTGCAGGTCAGGCGGGCCGCGTGGCCGCCGATGAAATCGTCCTTTTCGATGAGCTCCACCTTGATCCCGGCCTGGGCCAGGTTCAGGGCGGCTCCGGCCCCGGCGATGCCACCGCCGATCACCACCACCGTCTTTTCAGCGAGGCTCATGACAGGCCTCCTTGCCTAAAGCCCGCAGGCGTTGAGAAAGGCCGGCAGTTCCGCTTGGGCCGCGGGCAGGGCCAAATGCACGCCGTCGGCCTTGGCGGCTTGCAGCTCCTTGACCAAGGCGGCCGCTCGCTCCCGCTCCGCCGGGTCCGCCAGCGTCACCCCGGCGATGAGCTTCGCCTCGCCGGTTTCCGCGCGCAGGGGCGCGTAGGGCGCGGCTTCGGGCAGGGGCAGGGTGATGATGAAGCCGGCGCCGGCCCGCAGCTTTTTCTTCAGCTTCATCAGGTGGGCCCCCCTGGGCTCGGCCTGGGTGGAAAAGGCCGCGCCCAACAGGAAAGCGGGCGGATCGGATATCTCTCCCCCGGCCAGGTCCTGGCCCTGGCTGAGCTTGGCGGCCAGCTGCAAGGCCTGCACCGAGTCCAGGTCGTAGACCGGCTTGGCCTGGGGGTGGTCGCCCAGGTTCACGAAATCGCCGCTCACGAGGAGCAAGCTTTCCACCCCGGCGGCGGCGGCGGCCAGCATCTGGCCGGTCAGGGCCAGGCGGTTGCGGTCGCGGCAGGTCAGGGTGAGGATCACGTCCACCTCGGCGTGGCGCAGCAGCTTGTGGGCCGCCATCACCGGGTCCAGGCGGGCCTCGGCGCGGGGATTGTCGGCCAGCACCACCGCGTCCACCCGCTTGGCCAAATCCGAGGCCAGCTTCACCAACGGCTCCAGGTCGGTTCCCTTGGGCGGCTCCAGCTCCACGGTCACCACGAAATCCTTTTCCTTTAGCGCCTGGCTGAACCTATTCATGGGCGCTGTACCTCCTCTGGTAGGCGGGATGAACCTGTCTGAGCGGCAGATTGGCGATGGAATGGTCGCGGGGCTCCTGGATGGCGCTCAGGTTTTCCAGCCGGCCGCTGCCTTCCAGCCGGCTCCAGATAAGGCTCCAAACGCAGTCCCTCTCCGGGTCGGTCTCGCATTTGCCCTGGCGGGCGCCGCCGCAGGGGCCGTTGATCTGCCCCTTGGGGCAGAGGGCCAGGGGACAGTAGCCGCCGGTCATGGTCAGGACGCAGCTGCGGCAGGCCCGGCATTTCTCGTCCCACACCCCCACCGCGCTGTTGACCCCGATCATGGTGGTATCCACCCCGGCCAGCACCGGCATCCGGGGATAGCGCTCGGCCAGGAATTGGATGCCCGCGCCGCAGGCCAGGGAGAGCATGGCGTCGCAGCCCTCGCTGCGCTCGGCCAGCTCGTCCAGGAACTCGCGGTCGCACTGGCGCTCCACGCAGGCGGTTTCGAAAATCTGGTCCCGGCCGGCCATCTGGGCGGCGATGTCCAGTTGGGCGGCCAGGATGCCCGTTTCCTTTTCGCCGCCGGTGAGGCACACCGCCACGCAGGTGCCGCAGCCCACCACCATGATCCGGTGGTAGGGCGCGGCGGCGCTCGCTATCTCATCAAAAGGCTTGCGCTTGGCCACGATCATCTTGTCAACTCCTCGCCGGTCCGCTCCACGGCGGCGGACGCCTGTCCCAGGGGGTTGGGGCCCAGTTCCAGGGCCCTTCGGGTCATCTGCTCCACGGCCGCGGCCCATTTGGGCGCATCGGAAGCCCCGATGTGAAACATCTCCAGCCGCCGGGCATCCAGGCCCAGCTCGTCGAGCAGGGTCTTGGCGTGCTCCACCCGCTCCTTGGCCCTTAAGTTGCCTTCCAGAAAATGGCAGTCGCCGATTTCGCAGCCGGAGACCATGACCGCGTCGGCCCCGGCCCGGAACGCGCCGAGCAGGTAGACCACGTCCACCTTGCCGGTGCAGAGCAGCTTGACCACCCGCACGTTGGAGGGATATTGCAGGCGCATGGAGCCGGCCATGTCGGCGGCGGTGTAGGTGCAATAGGTGCACAACAGGGCCACGATCTTGGGTTCGTATTTCCGGTTCATGGCTAACCTCTCCAGTCTTAGATGGCCGTGGCCTTGGCCATGATCTGGGCGTCGGTGTGATGCTGAACCTGGATGAGTTTGCGCGGGCAGGCCGAGGCGCAGGAGCCGCAGCCCTGGCAGGCGGCCGGGTCGATATACACCACGCCGTCCTCGTTGAGCTGGGGCACGCCGTAGGGGCAGGTGCGCACGCAGGTGAGGCAGGCCACGCAGCGCTCCGCGTCCACCACCGCCACCTCGCCGCCCACCATCATTTCGCTGCGGCTGAGCACGGTGGCGGCCCGGGCGGCGGCGGCCTTGGCCTGGGCGATCACCTCCTCGGCGAACTTGGGCCCGTGGGCCGCCCCGGCCATGAAAAAGCCGGCGTTGACGAAATCCACCGGACGCAGCTTGAGATGCGCCTCCATGAAGAATCCGTCCGCGTCCAGGGGCAGCTTGAGGTCCGAGGCCAGGCGGGCCGCGTCCTCCCTGGGCCGCACCGCCGCGGCCAACACCAGGCGGTCGGCGGTGAGCTCCAGCTCCTCGCCCAGGATGGCGTCGCGCACCCGCACCGTGATGCAGGCGTCGTCGGCCTGGCTCAGCGGCGGCTGGTCCTGGTTGAAGCGCACGAAGTTCACGCCGGCCTTGCGCGCCTCCTGATACCAAAGCTCTTTCAGGCTGAAGGTGCGGATGTCGCGGAACAGCACCGTGACTTCGCACTGGGGCTTTTGTTTTTTAATGGCTAGCGCGTTGGCCACCGCCTGGGAGCAGCAGATGCGGCTGCAATAGGAATGCTCCTGGTTGCGCGAGCCCACGCATTGAATCATGACCACCTGGTTCACGCCGGCCAGATAATCAGGGGACCCGTGCAGGGCCTCGTGCAACTCCAGTTGGGTTAGCACCCGCTGGTCTTGGCCGTAGTCGAATTCGGCGGGGCGGTATTCCTGGGCTCCGGTGGCCAGGATCAGGGCGCCGTACTCCAGGGTCTCCTCCTGCTCGCCCGCCTTCACCCGGCTGGCGAAGCTGCCCACGTGGCCCTTGCTGTCCAGCACCTTGGCGTTCAGGCGCACCTTGATGAGCCCGTTATGTGTCACCTGGTCGATCAGCTCCGCCAGGTGCGCCTTGATGTCGAATCCTTCCAGGGAGCGGCTGAGCCGCCTGGCCAGGCCGCCCAGCTCCGGGCCCTGTTCCACCAGATGGGTGAAGAAGCCCTGGTTCGCCAGGCTCTGGGCTGCGGTGAGCCCGGCCAGGCCGCCGCCGATCACCAGGGCCGCCTGCACCACCGGGCTGGGGAAGCGGTGCAGGGGCCGCAGGAGGCCGGAGCGGGCCACGGACATGCGCACCAGGTCCTTGGCCTTTTCCGTGGAGGCTTTGTGATCGGCCTGGTGCACCCAGGAGCACTGGTCGCGGATGTTGGCCATCTCGAAGAGATAGGGGTTGAGCCCGGCCTTGCGCAGGGTCTCCTGGAAAAGAGGCTCGTGGGTGCGCGGGCTGCAGGAGGCCACCACCACCCGGTTGAGCCCCTGCTCCTTGATGGCCTGGGCCATCTTCTCCTGGCTGTCGGTGGAGCAGGTGAAGATGAACTCCTCGGCCAGGCTCACGCCGGGCAGGCCGCTGGCGTATGCCACCACCGCGGGCACGTCCACCACCGAGCCGATGTTGATGCCGCAGTGGCACACGAAAACCCCCACCCTGGGGCTTTCCTCCGCGATGTCGCGCTCGGGCGGGAACTCCAGGGAGCTGACCTGGCTGCCCCTGGCCGGCGATAAAAGCGCCCCGGCCTCGGCCGCCGCGCCGGAAGCCTGCATCACGGTGTCCGGGATGTCGCGCGGGGCCTGGAACACGCCGCAGGCGTACACGCCCTGGCGGCTGGTGGCCAAGGGGTCCAGGCCCTGGCGGGCGGCGAAGCCGAAGCGGTCGGTCTCCACCCCGATCCTTTGGGCCAGCTCCACCCCGGCCGGATGGGGCACCAGCCCCACCGAGAGCACGATGAGGTCGAAGGCCTCCTCCACCAGCTCGTCCCGGTCGTTGAAGTATTGCAGGGTCAGATCGCCGCTGACGGGGTCCTCCAGCACCCGGGAGGGTATGGAGCGCACGTAGCGCACCCCGTGCTCATGCTTGGCCCGCTCGTAATAGCGGTCAAAGCCCTTGCCCTGGGCCCGGATGTCCATGAAGAAGATGGTGGCATCCAGGCCGGGCACGTGCTCCTGGGCGATGATGGCCTGCTTGGAGGCGTACATGCAGCACACGTAGGAGCAGTAATCGCGGCCGATGGAGGCGTCGCGCGAGCCCACGCACTGGATCCAGGCCACCCGCTTGGGCTCCTTGCCGTCGCCGGGCCGCTGCACGTGGCCGCCGTAGGGGCCCGAGGCGCTGTTGATGCGCTCGAACTCCAGGCTGGTGATGACGTTGGCATAGCGGCCGTAACCGAACTCCGGCTTGCCGTGGGCGTCAAAGGGCACGAAGCCCGGCGCCATGAGCACCGCGCCCACCTTTAGCTCCAGGTCCTGGGCGATCATGCTGTGGTCGATGGCCCCGGCCTGACAGACCTCCAGGCATTGGTAGCACTCCGAGCAGATGCCGCAGGAAAGGCAGCGCGCGGCCTCGGCGCGGGCGTCCGCCTCGCTAAAGACCTGGGCCACCTCCCGGAAGTCGGCCCGGCGTTCCCGGGGGTCTTGCAGGGCGGGCCTCTTGCGGGGGATTCTGGCCAGGCCCAAGCTTTCGGCCCGGGCCACCTCGCGCCGGGTTTCCCGGCCCAGGCGCAAATCCTGGCCGCTCAAATAGCGCTTGATGCTTTCGGCCGCGGCCTTGCCGGCCTGGATGGCCTCCACCACCGTGGCCGGGCCGGTCACCGCGTCGCCGCCGGCGAAAACCCAGGGCTCGCCGGTTTGCAGGGTCAGGGGATCGGCCACCAGGCGGGAGGCGCGGGCCACCTCTACCGCGCAGCCCTCGTCCAGGCAATCGGCCTGGGGCTGCTGGCCGATGGCGGCCAGCACGCAGTCCGCCTCCAGGCTGTATTGGCTGCCCTCCTTGGGCACCGGCCGCCGCCGGCCGGATTCGTCCGCCTCGCCCAGCTCCATGCGGATGATTTCCGCCCGCGTGAGACGCCCCGCTTCGCCGTGGAAGCGCGCCGGCGCGGCCAGGTACTCGATCCTCACGCCCTCTTCCAGGGCCTCCTCCACCTCGTCCGCGTAGGCCGGCATTTCCTCGCGGGAGCGGCGGTAGAGGATGGTCACCTCCCTTGAGCCCAGCCTGAGGGCGCTGCGCGCCGCATCCACCGCCACGTTGCCGCCGCCGATGACCAGCACCTTGTCGCCGGGGGCCGCCGCCGCGCCCAGAGCGGCCTGGCGCAGGAACTCCACGCCGGATTGCACGCCGGCCAGCTCCTCGCCGGGCACGCCCAGGCGCATGCCCTGGTGAGCGCCCAGGCTCACGAAGGCCGCGGCGAAGCCCTGCTCCTTGAGGCCGGCCAGGGTGAAATCGCGGCCCAGGGCCGCGTTGAGCACTATCTCCACCCCGCAGGAGCGGATGTAATCGATCTCGTAGTTCAGCACCTGGGGCGGCAGGCGGTAATCCGGGATGCCGGTGCGCAGCATGCCGCCGGCCACGCCCAAGGCCTCGAACACGGTGGGCAGGTAGCCGGCCAGGGCCAGATAGTAGGCGCAGGTGAGACCGGCCGGGCCCGCGCCGATGACGGCCACGGTTTCCTTGTCCCGCGGCGGCAGCTCCGGCAGATCGGGCTCGCCCTGGGTTATCTCCCAATCGGCCACGAAGCGCTTCAGGTCGCGGATGGCGATGGCCTCGTCCACCTCGGCCCGGGCGCAGGCCGCCTCGCAGGGATGGGTGCACACCCGGCCGCACACCGCGGGCAGGGGATTGTCGCGGCGGATCAGCGCCAGCGCCTCGCGGTAGCGCCCCTGGGCGATGAGGGCCACGTAGCCCTGCACGCTGATGCCGGCCGGGCAGGCGTCCTTGCAGGGGCTCACGCCCAGTTTGTCCACCGCGAAAGCGCTGGGCACCGCCTGGGGGAAATGCCGGAAGATGGCCTTGCGCATGCCCAGGCCCTGGTTGAAATCGGCCGGCGTTTCCACCGGACAGACCTTAACGCATTCGCCGCAGCCCGAGCATTTGTCCTCGTCGATGAAGCGGGGGGCCTTTCTGACCTTGGCGGTGAAATCGCCGGGCTCGCCGTCCAGGCTAAGGAGCTCGGCGCGGCTTATGATCTCGATGTTGGGATCGGCGGCCACCTCGATCAGCTTGGGGGAGATCATGCAGGTGGAGCAGTCGTTGGTGGGGAAGGTCTTGTCCAACTGGGCCATGACCCCGCCGATGGAGATATTGCGGTCCAGCAGGTGGACCTTGTAGCCGGCCGCGGCCAGGTCCAGGGAGGATTGCATGCCCGCGATGCCCGCGCCGACCACCAGCACCGCTCCGGACAGGTTCTTGGCTTGGGGCTTGTTCGCGTTCATGGCAGCTCCAGGGGTCAGAGGTTCAAGCCGCTTTGCTCCAGAAGCCGGGCGGGGCTCACCATATGCCGCCCCAGCCAGGCGTTGGTTTGCTGGTGGCCCAGGGCCAGGCCCAGCAATTCGGTGAAATAAAAAACCGGCAGATAAACCTCGCGTTGCAGGCCGGCCGCGATTTCCTCCTGGTACATGTCCAGATTGGCCTGGCACATCTGGCAGCCGGTCACCAGGCAGTTGGCGCCCCGCTCCAAGGCGCGCTCGTAGAGCCGGCCCACCAGGGCGTGCACCAAATCCGGCCTGGCTATGGCGTGGCTGGCCCCGCAGCAATCGGTCTTGAAAGGCCAGTCCACCACCTCCGCGCCCAGGGCCCGCAAGAGGCGGTCGATGCCCATGGGGTTTTCGTGAGCCGGGTGGCCGGTGACGGCCGGCGGGCGCTGGCCCTGGCAGCCGTAATAGACCGCCGGCCGCAGGCCGGTCAGGTCGCGCTTTTTCCCGGCCTCGGCCAGGTCGATCATCCTGGGGCTGGTGAGGAAGGTGTTCAGCTCCACGATCTCCGGCGCGGCGAAATCGGCTCCCATGGCCTTGATCTCGGGCAAGAGCAATTCCCGGCCGCCGGCCAGCTCGTGCTGCCCGGCTTTCAGCCGGTTAAAGCAAAGGGCGCAGGGCACCACCACCGGCTGGGGGCCCTTTTGGGCCAGGGCCAGGTTGCGGGCGGCCAGGTTGAGCGAGGCCCGGTGGTCCAGGCTGTGGGCCGCGCTGGCGCCGCAGCAGTTCCAGTCCGGCACCTCCACCAGCTCCAGGTCCAGAAGCTCGGCCGCGCCCTTTACCGACTCCATATAGTCGCGGGCCGTGGCTTCCAGGGAGCAGCCCGGATAGAAGCCCACCGCCCTCATGACCCACCGCCTTGCCCGGCCCGCCGCAGGGCCTTGAGCCAGCGGCGGTCCCTGGTGCCCTGGGGCAGGAGCTTTATGCGCCCGCGTTTGAACATTTGCCAGCCCAGGACCGCGTTCTTCCTGGCCGCCGGGCTGAAGGGGCCGTCGGTCTTGAACAGGTAGCGGCCCATGAGCCCGCCTTCAAACACCTTGCCCCTTTTGAGCACCTCGTCCAGGAACAGGCGGTGGAACAAAAGGACGCGCTCCTCGCTGACCGGCGCGCCCTCGGCCAGGACCATCTGCTTGAGAACGTCCATCAGCCTGGGCAGATCGACCTGGTTGGGGCAGCGGGTAAGACAGGTGTGGCAGGATGCGCAAATCCAGATGGTGCGGCAGTTCTTCAGGCGCTGCCACAGGCCCAGTTGCACGTAGCGCACCACCTGGTAGGGGTGCAGGTCCATGGCGAAGGTCAGCGGACAGCCGTTGGAGCATTTCTTGCAGCCGTAACAGGCCGCGGCGCTGGCCTCTCCCATGGCTCGGGTCCGCTCCAAGAGGTCCGGGCTGGGCCTGATGGGCGGGGAAGTCACGTCCCCTTCCTTGACTGGCGTCATCGCTTCCATGTGGCCTCCCTAGCTCAATAGCCGCTTCACCTCGGCCATCAGCTCCTCGGGCTCCGGCGGCTTTTCTATATATCCATCGGGCGCGGGCACCTGCTGGTTCTTGAACTTGTCCAGCACCTTCTGGGAGTGCAGAAAGGTCTTCTTGGCCAGCCCGGAGATGATCAGCACCGGGATGTCCTGGTATTCGGGGTTGGTCTTGATGTCCCGGTACATCTTGATGCCGCTCTCCTTGGGCATCATCACGTCCAGGGTCACCAGGTCGGGCTTTTCGTCTTTCAGTTTTTGCATGCCCTGCTCGCCGTTTTCGGCCAAGCGGAGCTTGTAGCCGTTGCTCTCCAGCAGGGTGGAGATGAAGGTGCGGATGTCCATCTCGTCATCCACCACTAAAATCGTCTTGGCCATGACAGCTCCTCCTAGGCTACAGGGTGTATGCTTTTTCCGGGTTGCGGATGGCCATTACGTGGCAATGGGCCCGGCGGGAGACCTGATCCACCGTGCTGCCGTAGTGGGTGGGCTCCAGTTCGGAGAAGCCCTTGGCGCCCATGACTATCAAGTCCACCTGGGCGTCCCGCGCGTAGCGCAGGATTTCCACGAAGGGGGTGCCGGCCAGCACCTGATAGTTGACCTCCTTGATTCCGCCGAGCTGTTTCCCATAATGCTCCATGAGTTTGCTGGTGGCCTCGGCGATCAACTCGGGAGAGGCCTCCACCACCTCGCTGGCGCCGCGGACCTTGGTGGCCTCGGTGGGGTTGTAGCGGTGCAGCGAGGGCAGCACGTGCAGCACGTGCAGCATGGCGCCGTAGCGCTCGGCCAAATCCACCGCGTGGATGAAGGCTATC
Organism: Desulfocarbo indianensis; assembly: GCA_001184205.1. Classification (GTDB taxonomy): domain Bacteria; phylum Desulfobacterota; class Desulfarculia; order Desulfarculales; family Desulfarculaceae; genus Desulfocarbo; species Desulfocarbo indianensis. The sequence goes on along the minus strand of LBMP01000005.1, from coordinate 287,782 downwards.
TCCGCGTCTTCCGAATAGTCAGTGCAGTACAGAATGTTTTTGTAGTCGATCATGGCTCCACCAACCTTCCTTGGGCCAGGCGGCTTCCGCCGCCTCCCCGGTGCTTGCCGGCCGTTAAAGGCGCCGGCTGCCTCGGCTTACCATATTTCCCTCAGGTGGCTCGGCTCCTCCTCCTTGGGCAGACGCTTGGGCAGCACCAGCCAAAAAGTGACCCCCTGGCCGGGCCGGTTGTCGTAATCCACCCGGCCCCCGTGCTCCCTGGCTATCTTCTGGGTGACCATGAGCCCCAGGCCGGTGCCGGCCGCCCCCTTGGAGCTGTAGAAGCCTTCGAAGATGCGGGATTCGGCCTCCTCGTCCAGGCCGGGGCCGTTGTCCTCCACCTCGAAGGCCACTTCCTCCCGGCCGTTGATGAGGCCCACCTTCACCCAGCCCCCGCTGCGGGTGGCGGCCGCGTCCACCGCGTTGCAGATGAGATTGATAAGGCTGTCCAGGATGGCCTTGCGGTCGGCGTGCACCGATTGGGCTTCCTTGGGAACCTCCAGGCTCAGCTCGACCTCCTTGTCCTGGGCCAGGGGGGCCAGGAGATCCACGGCCTCCCGCATCAGCTCGGCGGTGGGCACCTCCTCCAGTTTGGGCTGGCGCGGCTTGGCCAGGGTCAAGAGGTCGTAGACCAGGTTTTGCACCCGCCTGAGATTGCGTTGCAGCATTTCCATGCCGTGGTCCATCATCTTTTCGCTCTGCTGGGAGCGGCCCTCCTTGATGAGATAGGCCCCGCCTTTCAGGCCCGACAGCATGTTTTTTATGGAATGCACCAGAGAGGAAACCGTCTGCCCCACCGCGGCCAGGCGCTCGGAGGCCACCACCTTTTCGGTGGCGTCGGCCACCCTTTGCTCCAGCTCGCGGGTATAGGCCCGCAGTTCGGCCTTCAGGGCCAGGCGCTTCTGGGCCCGCTCCAGGGCCACCTGCAGGGCCCGGGGGTTCACCGGCTTGGTGATGAAATCCGAGGCGTCCAGTTGCAGCGAGCGGATGGCCAGGTCCATGTCGCCGTGGCCGGTTATCACGATCACCTCGGTTTCGGGGCTTTTCTCCTTGATGCGCCGCAAGACTTCGATGCCGTCGATGCCGGGCATCTTGAGGTCGGTGAGCACCAGACAGGGCTTTTCGCGGTCAAAGACCTCCAGGCCCTTGGTTCCGTCCTCGGCGGTGAAGACCTGATAACCGTCCGAGCTCAGGTCCAGGGACATCATCTTGCGGATGCCGGGCTCGTCGTCCACCAGGAGCAGGCGGTTGAAACGGGGGTCGGGGGCTTGAGTCATCACTTATCCTCCAGAGCCGCGGGAAAGCTCAAAGTGAAGCTCGCGCCGCGGCCGGGCGGGCTCTCCACCTTTATGGTGCCGCCATAATCGCGCACAATGCCATAAGAGATGGAAAGACCCAGGCCGGTGCCCTTGCCAACTTCCTTGGTGGTGAAAAAGGGCTCGAAGATGCGCTCCTCCAGTTCCTTGGGTATGCCTAGTCCGTTGTCGCTGATTTTCACGATGATCCTGCCGTTGTCCCGCGCGGCGCTGACCTTGATGAGGCCCTGCATGTCGCCGTTGGTCAGGCGCCGGTCCTCGATGGCGTCGCGGGCGTTCATTATCAGGTTGATGAAGACCTGCTCCAAGCGGTTGGCTTCGCCCCAAACCGGCGGCAGGTCGGGCGGGATGTCCAGCTCCACGCTGATGTCGTGCACCCTGAGCTGCTGGCCCAGCAGATGGAACACGCCCTCGATAGGCTGGGCCAAGTCTATCTTACATCGTTCCACCTCGGCCTTGCGGCCGAATTCGCGCAGGTGGTTGATGATGCGGGTGGCCCGCTCCACCTGGGAATGCAGCTCCTGGGCCACCTGCAGCAGGAGCGCCGGGCTTGGCCCGTCCGGGCTCTTGGCCTGCTTGTCCAGGATGTTGACGCTGGTGGCCAGCACCGAAAGCGGCTGGTTCAGCTCGTGGGCCACGCCGGCGCTCATCTCGCCCAGGGTGGCCATCTTGGCCGCCTGCACCAGTTGCTGCTCGGTTTTCAGGGTCTCGCTGATGTCGGCCGTGGCCATGATCACCGCCATGCGTTCCAGGTATTGCCCATAGGAGGCGCGCATGTTGACCATGAAAACCCCGCCATTTTTCTTGAGGTGGTGCACCCTGGCCAGCATGTTGCCGCCGGCGCTTAAAAAGCGCTTGACCTTGGCCTGATCAGCCGGGTCGGTGAGGTCCAGGAAGGAGCGGCCGATGAGTTCGTTGCGCAGATAGCCGTATTCGTTGGTGGCGCGGTCGTTGGCGTCCAGGATTTCATAACTGCGCTGGTCGAAGACGAAGATGGCGTTGGGATCGTTGTTGAAAAAGAGGCGGTATTTTTCCTCTGATTTGCGCAGTTCGCTTTCCAGGCGGCGCAGATCGGTCACGTCGGTGGCCATCTCCATCACCGCGATTATGCCGCCGTCGCGGTCGCTGATGGGCGCGGCCAGGTTGAGGAAATGCCGGTTCTTGCCGTCCTTGCCGGTCACCATCTCCTCGGCCGTGTGTATGCGGCCGTCCCGGAAGCTTTTTTCCACCGCGCAGTTTGGGCATATGCTGGAGCGTCCCTTGTAGACCTTGTAGCAGTACTCGCCGATCTTGCGGCCGAAGTCGCGCTCGAACATGGTGTTGACCGTCACCAGCTTGAAGTCGGCGTCCTGCACCGAGATGTAGCAGGGCACCTGCTCGAACAGGGTCTGGAAGCGGCGGCGGCTTTCATCCAGGGCCTCGGTCTTTTCTTTCACGCTTTCGCGCATGCGCTCGAAGTCCTGGGCCAGGGAGCCTATCTCGTCCTGGGTGTCGATGCGGACCGGATGGTCGTAATCCCCCCGGGCGATGCGCCGGGTGGCGCCCACCAGGGTGGACAGGGGCCGGGAAAGGGTGAAATAGGTGATCACCGCCATGAGCCCCCCGATGCCAAGGAATATGAGCAAGGCCACCCCGGCCACCCCCTGGGTGGTGGCGGCTACCTCCTCGTCCACCCCGGCCAGGCTGAGCCCCACGTCCAAAACCCCCAGCACCTTCTGGCTGGCGGGGTGGGCGTGGCAGGGATCGCTGTAACAGGCCGGCTCGGTGTAGATGGGGTTGATGACCCCCAGCACCCGGTGGGGGCGTCCCTCTTGGCTGGGCTTGGTCTGGAAGATGCGGCTGCGCTGGGCCTGGGGCAGGCGCTCCAGGGGCCGGTCCTTGAAGTGGCAGGCGTAGCAGGCCTCGGCCTGCATGTCCACCATGTGGCCTATTTCCTGGGCGCGGCTGGAAAACACGATGCGGCCCTGCTTGTTGAACACGCGCACCGCCTCCACGCCCTCCTGCTGGCCGATGGCCTTGATGATCTGGTGCATGTTGTCGCGCTGGTTGCGGAGCATGCTGAAATGGGTGGCGCGCTTCACCGTGTCGGAAAACCACATGCTGGTTTGCAGCATGCGCGAGACCGCCCGGTCCTCCAGAACCAGGGTGCCCAGGTAGGCCGCCACCGAGGTGAGCACGATAAGACCGACGCCTACCCACAGGGTCAGGCGAAAGGAGACCCTGCGCCAGGGACGGGATAGGGTCCGCCTATGGTAATCAGGGTTCGGCATCGCCCCCCTTTAAAGGCACGAGCCGTGCCAAGCCAACCGCCTAAAAAAAGACACGTGATTACAAGACGTTGACTTAAATGATGCGGGCCCGGCCAGGCATAGTGTTGCAAAAAAATGCAACACATAAGAAGAACAACAGAATATTAGCGATAAAAATTAAATAGATATACGGTTGCATCAATGTTACGCGAGGCGCGGCAGCAAGTTGCAACAAATGCAACGTTTTATGGCGTCTGAATGCCCAGACGTTTCATGTGGCGCCACAGGGTGGTGCGGTCCATGCCCAGGACGCGGGCGGTCTTGCCGCGTTTCCAGCCTGTCTGGTGCAGCGCGGCCAGAATCCTCTGCCGCTCCCCGCCCTGGCTGGGGGCGGCGTGGGGATTGATCTGGCCCGAGGGGCCGACCTCCTCCAGCAGGCTCCAAGGCAGGTGGTCCGCTTGGATCATCTCGCCCTCGCACAAAAGGCAGGCGTGCTCCAGGATGTTTTCCAGTTCGCGCACGTTGCCCGGATAATCATAGTTCAGCAGTTGTTCCAGGGCCGCGGGGTCGAAGCGGCAGATGAAGGTGCCCTGCTCGATGTTCTTTTTCTGGATGAAGCGCCGGATGAGCAGCGGGATATCCTGGCGGCGCTCCTTGAGGGGCGGCACGTGCACCCGGATCACGTTAAGGCGGTAAAAGAGATCCTCCCGGAACAGGCCGGCCTCCACCTGCTGCTGAAGGGACTGGTTGCAGGCGACGATTATGCGCACGTCCACCTTGGCCGTTTTGCGCGCGCCCAGGGGAAAGAATTCCTTGTCCTCTATCACCCTGAGCAGCTTGGCCTGCAGGGAAAGCGGCAGCTCCGATACCTCGTCCAGGAAAATGCTGCCGCCGTCGGCCAGATGAAAGCGGCCGGGCTTGTCGCGGTCGGCCCCGGTGAAAGCGCCGCGCAGATAGCCGAACATCTCGGATTCCAAGAGGTTTTCCGGGAGCGCCGCGCAGTTGACCTTGATGAAGGGCTTGGCGGCCCTGGGGCTTTGCTGGTGGACGATGTGGGCCAGGAGGTCCTTGCCGGTGCCGGTGGGGCCCTCGATGAGGATGGTCACCGGCTTGGGGGCCACCACCTTCAAGACGTCGAACAGGCGCTGCACCTGGGGGCTCTCGCCGATGAAATCCTCCCAGCGGTATTTGCGGTCCTCATTTAAAATGCGGGCCAAATGGTAACTGCGGATGGTCTCCACCCCGCCCACCACCCGGCCCGAGGCATCCCTGAGCGGCGCCACCGATACCTTCACCGGCGCCACCGAGCGTCCCTGGTGCCGGATGAACACGGCCTGGCGGTCATGCTGGATTTCGCCGGTTTGCAGGGCGCGCTTCAGGGGGCAGTCGCTTTCGCAAAGCGACGACTTGAAAACCTCGCGGCAGGGCCGGCCCAGGGCCTCACTGCTGCTCACGCCGCTGATTTCCGAGGCCGCGTGGTTGATGAAGGTGACCTGCCCGTTGCGGTCCATGGCGATAACGCCGATGGCCAAGGCGTCCAGTATCTCCAGGGCGGGCAACTTATCGGCCAGAAACGGCGCTGAGGATGGCATGAATGTCGGCTCCCTCGCCCAGGATGCGGAGTCAAGGGATAGAATCATCGCCCTGCCGCCTCTGGGCTGTCATGTGCCCCTCTGGAATCCAAGACCTGAATCAATATTAACATTCAGCACGGCCCGCGGGCCAGTAACGGCCCTGGCGAGGGTGAAGCGACAGTCGGCGCGCAAGACTTTCCGCCGGCGGATCGCCCTGTCCGCCAACGCCCGGCAAATTTTGGGACGCTTGATTTCCGCCACGGATCAGCCCTGATCGGTTTGCTGCCCTGCTTTCACATCCGGTTTTTGCGGCGTCAAACAGCCGGCTTGGCGTTGGGAGACTTTTGGCGGCCGAAACCAGGGCCGGACTCTGCTTCAGACGTCGGCTGCCATCACAACAGAACGAACCCATTGCCTCTTTGGGAAAGAAGCGCCCCGCCTATCTGCTTTTCTGGGATCGCGCGAAAAAAGGCCAAGTGGGGTGGCTCCGTGGCGATAGATGCGGGGCGCTTCCTGAGTTGCGCTTTTCCGCACAATTTGTAATACCTAAAATAACTGTAGTCAACAGAAGATTTACCTAAAAAATTTAGTTCCGGGATATCGGCGGCTTGGCGAGTGCCGTTGAAGACAGCCGCTCCCCGGCCAAGGGTGGCTGCCGGTTTGGGACCCGGTCAAGCGCCCAGCCGCCCAGCCGGCCGGCCGCCGGCAATGGGCGGGGAGCGCTTTAAATCTCCACTACCCCCTTGCCACGGGGCCCGGAAAAGTGAAACCATGGCAAAGGGAATTCCGCCGGCCGCCGGGCAAAGTCGCGTGGGCCCGGCGGGGGAGCATAATTGCCTCATGCCCTTTGCCATACCCCAGAATCATGATCAGGCCGGCCGCTGGCGCTTGGGAACCACCCTGCGCCTGGTGCTGCCCTCGGTGCTCACCATCGTGCTTTTCACCGGAGCCCTGTTCGTGGTCATCCTGCCGGCCCTGGAGCAGGCCTTTGTGGAGCGCAAGCGGGAGATGATCCGGGAGCTGGCCCAGGTGGCCATGGACACCCTGGCCTATTATCACGCCCAGGAGGCTGAAGGCCGGCTGAGCCTGGCAGAGGCCCAGGCCCGCGCCAAGGACCAGCTGCGGGCCGCGCGCTACGGCGAGGGCCACAAGGATTATTACTGGATCAACGACATGGTCCCCCGCATGGTGATGCATCCCTACCGGCCCGACCTGGACGGCCAGGACGTGAGCGATTTCAGCGACCCCCACGGCAAGCGCCTTTTCTCCGAAATGGTGCGGGTGGTAAAGCGCCAGGGGGAAGGCTTCGTGGATTACATGTGGCAATGGAAGGACGACCCCGGGCACATCGTGCCCAAGGTCTCCTTTGTCAAGGAGTTCAAGCCCTGGGGCTGGGTGGTGGGCACCGGCATCTACGTGGAGGACGTGGCCCATCAGGTGGCGGTGATCACCGACCGCCTGACCTGGGTGGGCCTGGCCATCATCCTCATCGTGGCGCTCCTGGAGCTATTCATGGTGTCGCAGAGCCTGCGCGCCGAGCGCCGCCGCCAGGAGGCCCAGCGCGAGGTGGAGCGTTCCCGCGGCATGCTGCGCCTGGTGATGGACAATATCCCCCAGCTGATTTTCTGGAAGGACCTGGCCGGGGCCTATCTGGGCTGCAACCGGGCCTTCGCCGCCTACCTGGGCCTGGAAACCCCCAGCCAGATCAAGGGCCGCCGGCCCGAGGAGCTTTCCCGCAAGCAGGCGGGCGGCCAAAATCTCCTGAAAGCCGAGCAACGGGTGATGGGCTCGGGCCAGGCCGAGCTGCACGTCATAGAGCCCCAGACCGGGCCGGCGGGCGCGCCGTTGTGGATGGACACCAACCGCATCCCCCTGAAGGACGCCAAGGACCAGGTGGTGGGCGTGCTCTGCACCTATGAGGACATCACCCGGCGCCGGGAAACCGACCGGGCCCTCAAGGAGAGCGAACGCCGTTTCCGGACCCTCCTGGAAAACGTGCAGGTGGGCATCGCCATTGTCCAGGACGGGGAGATAGTGTTCACCAACCCCGAGGAGGAACGCATCCTGGGCCCCTTGCCCCTGCCTTTTCCCCTGGCCAGCCTGGCCGGCAAGGTGCCGGAGGATTCGCCGGAGCTGCATAAGCTCCTGGAAGTGGTGCGCGCCACGGAGGCGGCCGGCGACGCACAGGAAGGGCAGGCCTGGGACCTGGACCTTAGTTTCCTGGCCTCGCAAAAGCGCGGCGCGGGCCAGCCGGTGCGCTGGGTGCATTGCCGGGCGCGCCGCATGGCCTACCAGGGCCGGGAGGCGGTGCTGGTCATCATGCTGGACGTGAGCAAGGCCAGGGAACTGGAGCAACTGGTGCGCATCCAGGACAAAATGGCCTCCCTGGGCCGGGTGGCCGCCGGCATAGCCCACGAAATACGCAATCCGCTGTCGGGCATCAACATGTACTTGAGCGCCTTGGAAAACAAGATCGCCACCGGCGAGGGGCCGGAAATAGAGGCCATCGTGGCCAAGGTGCAGGCCGCCAGCGCCAAGATAGAGGCGGTCATCAAGAGAGTGCTGGATTTCTCCCGGCCCAGCGCGCCCAACGTTTCGCTCCTCAACCTGAATCAGGTGGTGAAGAACGTGATGGAGCTGTCGGCGGTGACCCTGCGCAAAAGCGGGGTGAGCCTGGAAGTCTCCCTGACCCAGGATTTGCCCCTGGTGCACGCCGACGGCCAACTCCTGGAGCAGGTGCTTCTCAACCTGGTGACCAACGCGGTGCAGGCCTTGAGCGAAATCCAGGGCGATAAAAAGATCGGACTGGCCACCTCCCTGGAGCGCGATCGTATTATAATCAAGGTGGCCGACAACGGCCCCGGGGTCCCCCCTCAGATCAGGGAGCGCATTTTCGATCCATTCTTCACGGGCCGGCGGGACGGCTTCGGCATAGGCTTGAGCCTGTGCCACCGCATCGTAAGCGACCACGGCGGCAAGCTTTCGGTGAACACCAGCCAGTGGGGCGGGGCCGAGTTTCACATGGAGCTGCCGGCCACGGTGTATTGGGGCTATGACTCCCATGGTTAGGAGCGACCATGGTCTCCTATAGCATCTTCGTGGTGGATGACGAGGAATCCATCCGCGACGCGGCCTTGATGAACCTGCCCGCCTACCGGGTGAAGGCCTTCGCCGACGCCGAGCAGGCCCTGGAAGCGTTGGGGGAGGACGTGCCCGACCTGATGCTTCTGGACATAGGCCTGCCCGGCATGGACGGGGTGCAGGCCCTGGAGCGCGTCAAGGCCTCCCACCCGGAGGTGCTCTGCATCATGATCACCGCCTTCGAGGACGTGCAGACCGTGGTGGCGGCCATGAAGCTGGGCGCCTACGACTACGTGGTGAAGCCCCTGCACATGGAGGCCTTGAAGACCACCATCCAGAACGCCCTGGAGAGCATCCGCCTGCGCAAGGAAGTGCGCGAGCTGCAGGAGCGCTGCCTGCAGGAAAACATGCCCTGCTTCATCGCCGAGAGCCACGACATCCAAAACGTGATGGAGTTCGTGCGCCGGGTGGCGCAGAGCCCGGACGCCCCGGTGTTGATCCTGGGCGAGACCGGCACCGGCAAGGAGCTCATCGCCGCGGCGGTGCATTACCAGAGCCCCCTGTACCGCGGCCCCCTGGTGACCCTCAACTGCGCGGCCCTGCCCACCGATCTCATTGAAAGCGAGCTGTTCGGCTATGAGACAGGGGCCTTTTCCGGAGCCAAGAGCGGCGGCAAAAAGGGGCTGGTGGAGGAGGCCAAGGGCGGGACCCTGTTCCTGGACGAGGTGGGCGAGCTGCCGCCCGAGGCCCAGGCCAAGCTGCTGCGCTTTTTGGATTCCGGCGAATATTACAAAGTGGGCGGCACCCGGCCCAACCAGGCCAAGGTGCGGGTGGTGGCGGCCACCAACCAGGACTTGGAGGAGATGGTCAATCAGGGCCGTTTCCGCCGAGACCTTTACTATCGTCTGGGGGTCATCAAGGTGGAGGTGCCGGCCCTGAATCGCCGCCGCGCCGACATCCTGCCCATCGCCCGCCACTTCCTGGTGGAGATGGGCAAGAAATACGGCCGTAATTTCGAGGGCTTCACCCCGGAGTCCGAGGAGCTTTTGCAAAAGCGCACCTACCAGGGCAACGTGCGCGAGCTGAAGGGCCTGGTGGAGCGCGGGGTCCTGGTGGGCAAGGGGCCCTTGATCGCTCCGCCGGACATGGGGCTCAGCGGCCGCCAGGCCGGACCGCCGCCGCCGGGCGGCCGGGCGGTCTCCCTGCCGCCCCTGGGCAGGGACGGGGTGGATTTGTCCGGCATCCTGGAGGCGGCCGAGCGCGCCTATCTGCACAAGGCCCTGGAAATGGCCGGCGGCAACGAAACCAAGGCCGCCGAGCTGGTGGGCATGAATTATCACACCTTCCGCTACCGCAAAAAGAAGCTCCTGGACGGGGAGGAATAGGCCCCGGCCCTCCTTGGCAAGCCGTTGCCTCGGCTTAGAAGAATTGCCAACAAAATAGAAAAATTTCTACATTTGGGCCTTTTTCTGGGGCCGCCACGGGCAAATCAATTTGCGGCCATGACGCTAAATATCTAATAACTAAAGCACAAACCGTAAAAGCCTCCCCTTGGCACGGAACATGAACTTAGAAGGGCCAGGAAATAAGCCAAACAAGCTGTCTATAGGGAGGTGTCTCATGGAAAAGATCAAGAACAGAGGCTGGTCGGTGACCATGTCCGGGCTGGGCATCAACCTGGCCTTGGGCATCCTCTACACCTGGAGCATGTTCAAAATGTCCATCAAGGACTCCATCGAGGCGGCGGACGGCCGTTTCAATTGGAGCCTGGCCTCCCTCAACGACCCCTACGCGGTGTGCTGCCTGGTGTTCGCCTTCAGCATGATCATCGCCGGCAGGGTGCAGGACAAGCTGAGCCCCCGCTTCACCGCGGTTATCGGCGGCGTGCTAACCGGCCTGGGCTTGATGTGGATCAGCCAGTCATATTCGCTCATGGTGTGGATCCTGGGCTTCGGCGTCATGACCGGCGCCGGTTTGGGCTTCGGCTACGCCTCGGCCACGCCGCCGGCCATCAAGTGGTTCCCGGCCGCCAAGACCGGCCTCATCGCCGGCCTGGTGGTTTCCGGCTTCGGCCTGGCCTCGGTCTACATCGCCCCCTTGAGCAGCTACCTCATCGGCAAGTTCGGCTTGAGCACCTCCATGATGATCTTCGGCGGCGCTTTCCTGGTGGTGGTCTGCGGCCTGGCGCAATTCCTGGTGAATCCTCCGGCCGGCTACAGCCCGGAAGCTCCCCAGACTGCTGACCAGGCGGCCAAGCCCAAGCCCAAGAGCGAGAATTTCGAGCCCATGCAGATGCTGCGCACCAGGAGCTTCTACCTCTTGTGGTTCGTCTACTTCGTGGGCTCCGGCGCGGGCCTCATGATCATCGGCAACGTGGCCGGCATGGCCAAGGCCAGCCTGGGCGACTTGGCCTGGGTGGTGGTGGCCCTCATGGCGGTGGGCAACGCGGGCGGCCGCATCGTGGCCGGCACGCTCTCCGACAAGATCGGGCGCACGCAGACCATGGCCATCATGCTGACCTTCCAGGCGATCATCATGTTCTCCCTGATGATGGTGGGCAAGAGCCAGGCCTTCGTCATGGTCATGGCCGGCACCCTGATCGGCTTCAACTACGGCACCAACCTCTCCCTGTTCCCCTCGGCCACCAAGGATTACTTCGGCCTCAAGAACTTCGGCGTCAACTACGGGCTCCTGTTCTCGGCCTGGGGCGTGGGCGGGTTCGTGCTGCCCCGGCTCTCCCAGATGATCGTGGCCAGCACCGGCTCCTTCAACTCGGCCTACCTCACCGCGGCGATCCTGCTGGTCCTGGGCGCGGGCATGACCATGGTCATCGAGAAGCCGGCCCTGGCCGACGTGCGGGTCACCGAGCCCGAGTTCAAGCCCCTGCCCAGGGTGCGCTCGGTCAGCTCGCTCAACTCCATAATCTCCTCGGGCAATTCCCTGAGTTCCTCCCGTCAGGACGGCATGCAGAAGACCGTCTACCGGGAGCGGCTCAAGTAAGACGATAAAGGGCCTTCAACTCTCTCTCGGCCCTAAGCTAGCCCGGGCGCCCTGTGGGGGGGCGCCCGGGCCTAATTGGTGACAATCGGCAAGGGATGGTAACCAGGTGAGCTTTTCGCTGCCAAATCTTAAACGAGCCATGAAGGCGCGGGCCGGCCAGCGGCTGGCCCAGGCGAGATGGGAGGGAGCCGCCATGGATAAGGAAGCACCCGAATTGGCCGCCAAGCTGAATGAAATCTATCCTGAATTGGCCGAACGCGGTCTGGTGTTGGACCTCGAATACAGTAAGGCCTTGAATTTCTGGGGGGTCAAGATCGCCAAAGGCCGTCACCGCCTGCACACCCTGCTGAACAAGGAAGACGCCGCCGCCTGTTTGCGGGGCGCTCGTTGCGAACAACTGGGCGTCCAGATAAACCGCTTCGCCGCGCACTTTGAATAATCTCACGTTCTCCGACCAAGCTCGGCCGGGCCCGCCAGGGGCCCGGCTTTTTTACTAGGCTGAAAAACTGCGCGGTTGACAGGCGTCGGGGGTGCTGCTAAGTGCCAGGAGGGGGGCGGGCGGGCAAGCCCGGCGTCTAAAAAAAGGGAGGGAAAATGCGTAAGTTGCTTATCGGCGTTATGGCGGCTTTGTTGGCCCTGGCCCTGGCCTCGCCGGGCTGGAGCGTGGACTATAAAAAACAATACAAGCTCTCGGTGGTGGTGGGGCCCAACTCGCCCTGGGGGCAATTGGGCCAGCGCTTCGCCGACGAGGTGAAAAAGGCCACCCAGGGCCGCATAGAGATCAAGTGCTTTTTCGCGGGCAAGCTTTTCGCCGGCAAGCAGACCAACGAGTTCATGCTGCTCAGGCAGGGGGTGGCCGATTTCGCGGTGGGCTCCACCATCAACTGGTCGGCCCAGATGCGCGAACTGAACCTGTTCTCCATGCCTTTCCTCTTCCCCGATTACAAGGCCCTGGACGCGGTCAAGTACGGCAGGGCCGGCCGGATTCTCCTGGAGCGCATCGAAAAGAACGGGGTGATCTGCCTGGGCTGGGGCGAAAACGGCTTCCGGGAGATAACCAACCGGGTGCGGGCCATTGAAAAACCCGCCGACCTGGACGGGCTCAAGATACGGGCGGTGGGCTCGCCCATCTTCAAGGACACCTTCGCCGCCCTGGGGGCCAACCCGGTGCTCATGAACTGGGGCGACGCGCTCACCGCTTTTCAGCAGGGCACGGTGGACGGCCAGGAAAACCCGGTCAACGTGGTGATAATTCCCTACAAGATTTGGCAGTACCATAAATTCGCCACCATTTGGCATTACGTCATCGATCCCCTCATCATCGGGGTGGGCCAAAAGACCTGGCAGCAGTTCTCCCAGGAGGACCAAGCCATCCTGCGCCGGGTGGCCAAGGAAGTGGGCGATTGGGAAATCGGCGTGGCCCGCCAGGGGCTCACCGGCGACATGGCGGCCCTAAAGACCCTGCGCGACGGCGGCATGCAGGTCACCGAGCTGACCCCGGAGCAGTTGCGGGCCTTCAAGGCCAAGGTCAAGCCGGTGTGGGACAAATGGACGCCCGAGATCGGCGAGGACTTGGTGAAGATGGCCATCCAGGAAATCGAGGCCAGCCGAAAATAGCCCGGTGGAAGGCGCGCATATGAAGGAGGGCCAAACGGCCAAGGGCTGGCGCTGGCTCCTGGGCAACCTGGAGGAGGTGGCCTGCGTGGCGCTCATGGCCGTGATGGCCCTTTTGGGCTTCACCAACGTGGTCACCCGCTACGCGGGCTTTTCCCTGGCCTACACCGAGGAGCTCTTGGTGGCCATGATGGTGTGGGTCACCCTTTTGGGCGCGGCGGTGGGCTTCAAGCGCGGGGCCCATCTGGGCCTGGGCTTCATCAGGGAGCGCCTGCCCCAGGGCGCGCAATGGGCCCTGGAATGGCTGAGCCTGATCCTGGTGGCCGGCACCATGGGCGCGGTGAGCTATCTTTGCCTGCGCTACCAGATCAGCGACGAGATCAGCATGGACACCCGCACCCAGGCCCTGGACATCCCCCAGTTCTGGTACAGCCTGGCCATCCCCCTGGGCGGGCTTTCCATGATCATCCGTTCGGCGCAGGCCGCCCTGCCGGGCCTGCGCGGGCGCGGGCGGAGAAACGGCTGATGGAGCCGGGCCTGGTTTTATTCGGCCTGTTTTTGCTGCTCTTGCTGTTGGGGGTGCCCATCGCCGTGGCCCTGGGCTCGGTGGCCTGCCTGGTGATTTGGTTCTACGATCAGGGCGTTTTAGCCATTTCACCCATCTTCTACGCCAACATCGCCAAGTTCCCCCTGCTGGCCATACCGTTTTTCATCATGGCCGGGCTCATCCTGGAGCGCTGCGGCATCAGCCGCCGCCTGGTGAACCTGGCCGGCCTTCTGGTGGGGCCCATGCCGGGCGGCCTGGCCCTGGTGGCCGTCCTGGTCTGCGTGTTTTTCGGCGGGGTGTCGGGCTCGGGCCCGGCCGACGCCGCGGCCATGGGCGCGGTGCTGATCCCGGCCATGACCGCCAAGGGCTATGACCGCGCCTTCAGCGCCGGCCTGGTGGCCAGCGCCGGCAGCACCGCCATCATCGTGCCGCCCTCCATCGCCCTCATCATCTACGGCGTCATCACCGAGGTCTCGGTGCCGGCGCTGTTCGCCGGCGGCATCCTGCCCGGCCTGGTGGCGGGCCTCTCCCTCATCGTGCCGGCGGTGATAATCAGCAAGCGCCGGGGCTACGGCGGGCACCAGTGGGGCACGCCGGCCGAGATATGGCGGGCCTTCAAGCAGGCCATCTGGGGTCTCTTGGCGCCGGTGGTCATCCTGGGCGGGCTTTACGGCGGGGTGTTCACCCCCACCGAGGCGGCCATGGTGGCGGTGGTCTACGGCCTGGTGGTGGGCATGGTGATTCACGGCACCTTAAGCTGGCGCGATCTCTACGCGCTCATGCTGGACGCGGCGGTGGCCTCGGCGGTGGTGATGCTCATCGTGGCCTTTGCCGGGCTGTTCGCCTGGACCGCCGACGCCCTGAGCTCCATCGACCGCCTGGCCGGCTTCATGCTGGGGCTTTCGGACAACGGCCTGGTCATGATCCTGGTGGTCAACCTGTTTCTGCTCTTGGCGGGCATGCTCATCGACGCCATCAGCATCTTCTATTTGTTCCTGCCCATCCTCATGCCGCTCATGAGCCATTTCGGCTGGGACCCTTTGTGGTTCGGGGTGGTGATGTGCTTCAACCTGGCCATCGGCCAGTTCACCCCGCCGGTGGCGGTGAACCTCTACATCACCACCTCCCTGGCCGGGGCCCGCCTGGAGCGGGTCTCCCTGGCCGTGCTGCCCTTTTTCCTGGCCATGGCCGCCGGCCTTTGCCTGGTGATCTTTTGGCCGGAGCTGGCCACCGCGCCGGCCGAATGGTTCGGCCTTTACCAGCCCTAGACTGCGCCTAAGCGCCGCGCGCGAACCATCAACGCACCGGCTGGAAGGGCTCGAAAAGGACCACCCGCCGGCGCTCCTCGCCGGGCTTCATCTCCAGCTCCATGTCCATCTGGTGGGAGGCGATGGGGATGTACTCCCGCCAGGGCCCGCCCTCGTGCCAGGTGTGCTCCAGAAAGGCCTCGGCCAGCACCCGGTAGAGCCCCTCGCCCGGCGGGGCCAGGAAGGTGGCGGTTTGCTTGAGGCCGAAGCCGGGCGCCGATTCCACCCGGGCCGGCGGCAGGGGCTGCAAGGGCCTCAGGTCCCTTTCGCCCCGCACCAGATACACCCCCCAATCCCAAACCGGCTGGGGCGCCAGCCAATGGAACCCGCCCGGCGTGTAAGGCGGCGGGCCCAGGCGGTCCAGCACCCGCTCATCCACCCTTTGGGAATCGGTGCGGGCCTGCACGGTGACGGTGAGCCGGGCCGGCTCCGGGCCGGGGTCCAGGTAGCGGCCGCAAGCCGCCGTGACAAGGGCCAGGATGATCATGCCCGCGCTTATGAGCCAACGCGCGGGACCAGTGCCGCCGTGATGCATTCAGCGCCTCCTCCGGGTTGGGGCGAAACGGCCCGACCAGCCTGTTTTCAGCATAATCCAAGGGCCCCCGCGCGGGGTAGCCCGATATGGACAAGACCCCCGGCCTATGGTAGAAATCCGAATGCCGTGAAGCATGGGCGGTTAGCTCAGTTGGATAGAGCGTTGGCCTCCGGAGCCAAAGGCCGTGAGTTCGAATCTCGCACCGCCCACCATAATGATTTCAAGAGATCAGGGCCTCCAGCGGGGCCCTGATTTTTTATAGCTTCAAGCGCTTCCCCAGGCCATCCCCCGCGGACCCGCCACGCTTGCCCAACCAAGCCCAGAAGACGGCCGCGATTCCCAGGCCCAGCAGGGCCAAAGCAAAGACCGGCAGGGGAGCCAGGACCAGGCCGGCCCAAAGCCACAGGAAGCTGTAGCCCAGCGCCCAAAGCGCCCCCAGGGGGCCTCGCGCCAAGAAAACCAGGGCCATAAGCGCCACGGCGGACAGGAATAGGCCAGCGGCCCAGAGGTAATCGCCCAGGGGAGAAAGCGGCGCGCCGGGGCCGCGCTCGGCGCGGTCCTTGATGCCCATGAGCATTCTCCGCTCCATGAGGTAATGCAAGGGCATGATGAAAAAGTACTCCGCCTTGCTCAGGAGGGTGGGGGTGTCCCAGCCATGGGTGCGCACCAAGAGGCGGGTCCGGGCCGGCCCCGCCTCCCGCAGCACGAATGCCCCCCAGCCTTGCAGCACGAAAGAGCGCCCAGGCTCCACGCCGACCACCGGCCAGCTTATCTTGTCCGAGCCCCCGGCGGTGGGCGGCGTGGAGGGCACCACCCGGCCCACTTTCATTTCCTGAAACGCGGGCACGATGGTGATCGCGTTGTCGTTATGGTATCCAAGCAGGTTTTCCAGGAAGGTGTAGCTGTAAAACCCGCCCCGGTCACCGCCCAGTTGCACCAGCCATTGCCACACCGTCTCTCGGGGCGCGTCAATGGTGATGGCCCTGGTGGAGCTGGCAAAGGGGGCCAAACGGTCCCCCGGCAGGGCGGCGCCGGCTTCCTCCGCGCTGGCGCCCCATTGCATGATGACCGGGCTGATGAAGGCCTGATAAAACACCGCGTCCAACAGGATGACGGCCAGCAGCAACGCCATGGATTTTATCGCTTTGATCATCTGGCCGTTCCTTTGGCGGGGGCGCTGGGCATTGCCAGCGGTCCGGCCCGGCGTTTGCCCTGCCCGCCGCTATTCAGATGCCTGGCGATGCTCAGGCTGGCTGGGCGGCTTGTCTGGCCGGCGCTCAAGAAGTCGCCCCCGCCGCGTCCAGGACCTTTTTCACCTCGACGCCGTATTTGCGCATGCGGTTGTAGACCGTGACCCGGTTCACCCCCAAAAGCCGCGCGGCCCGGGTCTGGTTGCCGCCGCAGCGGCGCAGCGCCTCCACCAGGGAGGCTTTTTCGCTGAGCTCGTCCTTGGCCGCGGCGATCAGGGGCGCGGCGCTCTCGCCCCCGGCCGCGCCCGTCCGGCGGCTGAGCTTGGCCGGAATCTCGCGGGGGGTGATGAGCCCTTTTTCGGCTATCACGAAGGCGTATTCCAATACGCCCTTCAACTCGCGCACGTTGCCCGGCCAGTCATAAGCCATGAAAAGGTCCAGACATTCGTTGGAAAGCCCGCCGATGTCCTTGCCGGTTTTTTCCTTGAGCCGGGTCACGAAGGTGTTTATCAACACCGGCACGTCTTCCAGCCGCTCGCGCAAGGGCGGCAGGTGAATGGGGATGACGTTGATGCGGTAGAAAAGGTCTTCGCGGAAGCCGCCCTGGCGGATCATTCGTTCCAGGTCCTTGTTGGTGGCGGTGATTATGCGCACGTCCACCTGCACCGGCTGGTTGTCGCCCACCCGCTCGAAGCTCTTGGTTTCCAGGGTGCGCAGCAGCTTCACCTGGGTGGCCAGGGGAACGTCGCCGATCTCGTCCAGGAAGATGTCGCCGCCGTTGGCCGCCTCGAAACGGCCCATCCGGTGGCGGTAGGCTCCGGTGAAGGCCCCCTTGGCGTGGCCGAACAGCTCGCTCTCCAGAAGCGATTCATTGAGCGCCGCGCAGTTGAACTGCACGTAGGGCGCGTCCCGGCGCGGTCCGGCCCGGTGAATGGCCTGGGCCACCAGCTCCTTGCCGGTGCCGCTCTCGCCGTAGATTATCACCGGGGCCTCGCTTTGGGCCGCCTTGTGGATCACGTCGAATATCTGCTGCATGGCCGGCGAAATCCCGATGATGCCGTGAAAGCCTTCCAGGGAATCCAACTGCCGGGAGAGCTGCTCCACCTCCTGGTCCAGGCGGTCCATCTCCGAGATGTCGGTGATGGTTTCCACCGCGCCCAGGGGCATGCCCGCTTCATCGCGCAGCACGGAGGCGTTTTTCAGCACCGGGATGCGGGTGCCGTCCTTGCGGCGGTAATTGCAGCGGCAGCGCTTCATGCCGCCGTGGTTGGGGTCGAACAGGGCGCACCACCAGATCTTGCCCTGGCCGCTCTTGATGGCCAGCTCGCAGGCGTCGCAGTCCAACAGGGTGCAGGGCTGGCCGGTCACCTCTTGGGAGCTGTAGCCGGTGAGCCGCTCGAAGGCCTGGTTCACCATAATGATGGTGCCGTCCGGGGCGATGACGATGAGGCCATCGTTCATGGTGTTGAAAATGCTTTCCAGATGGCGGTTCAGATCGCTGGAGTTCATGGCTTGCCCCGCTTGGCCGTGTGTGCGTATAATAAATTATCTAACATGTGATTAAAAATTAATCAACAGTATAAATAATTATCGACGATGCTTAAACACATGTTAAACGCGCGGTTCACTTCATCGCTGGCCACAAAAGCAATTCTAGTAAATAAAGTAACTATCTCAACAAGATATCATCAACGAGTCCGTCAGGCCCTCTCGCGGCATGTTTCTTGCCCCAGAAAACGCCGGGAAGGATGCCATGGGAACCTTGGATGAACCGCGGGAAATGGATCTGGCTCAGGTGGGCTGGCCCTTTTGCCTTTTGGAGGTCAAATGCGCGCTCAACGCCATGGCTGCCGGCCAGGTTCTGCGGGTGAGGGTCTCCGATCCCCATGTCTTGGGCGAGATGAGCCGGCTTTTGGCGGCCTCGCCCGACCGGGTCTTGGAGACCAGCGATCAGGGCTCCCATTTCCTGCTCACGATTAAAAAAGGCTGAACCGGCCCGAGGTAGCGTCATGCGATTCGATCGAAGAAAATTCCTGAAGCTTTCCACGGCCGCCGCGGCAGGCACCATGCTGAATCCCGGCCCCGGCCAGGCCAAGGCGGCTCCGCCCGGCCCGGATTCCCTGGGCTGCCTGGTGGACACCACCTTGTGCGTGGGCTGCCGCCAATGCGAGGCGGCCTGCAACCAGCGCAACCAGCTTCCCCAGCCCCCGGTGCCTTTCGAGGAAACCGCCGTGCTGGAGAACGAGCGGCGCATGGACGAGACCACCTACACCGTGGTCAACAAATACTACCCGCGCAACCTGGGCACCCTCACCTGGCGTCAGCGGCCCACCTTCGTCAAGTTCCAGTGCATGCACTGCAACGACCCCTCCTGCGTGTCGGCCTGTATCGTGGGGGCGCTCACCAAGGACGCCAGCGGCGCGGTGGTCTACGACGCGGCCAAGTGCATCGGCTGCCGCTATTGCATGGTGGCCTGTCCCTTCCAGGTGCCGGCCTATGAGTACGACAAGGCGCTCACCCCCCAGGTGCGCAAATGCACCATGTGCTTCGATCAGGTGAAGGAAGGCGGCCTGCCGGCCTGCGCCCAGATCTGTCCCCGCGAGGCCATCACCTTCGGCAAGCGGGCCGACCTCTTGCGCCTGGCCCGCTGGCGCATCAAAAACCATCCGGGGCGCTACCAGGATCACATCTACGGCGAAACCGAGGTGGGCGGCACGGCCTGGATTTATCTGGCCTCGGAGCCGTTCACCGACATCGGCTTCCCCAAGCTGGCGGCCAAGGCCCCGCCCCGGCTCACCGAGAGCATCCAGCACGCGGTCACCGGCTATCTGGCGCTGCCTTTAAGCCTGTTCGCGGTGCTGGGCGGGGTGATGTGGTTTACCGGCTTCATGAAGCGAAACGGCGATAAGCCCGAGGGAGCCGACCAGGTAAAGGAGGGCGCGGAATGAAAGCGCACGAGCAAGCGGCTCCCCTGGACGAGAAATTCCTGACGCCCGGCGTCATGGTCATGCTGGCCCTCATGGCGGTGGGCGGCGCTTTCGCCGTGGCCCGTTTCGCCTTCGGCATCGGCTACGTGTCCAACCTGAACAACCAGTACCCCTGGGGCATCTGGGTGGCGGTGGACGTGGCCAGCGGCGTGGCCCTGGCCGCCGGCGGCTTCACCACCGGCCTCATCGCCTATATCTTCAACCGCGACCAATACCACGCCGTGATCCGGCCGGCGCTACTCACCGCCATGCTGGGCTACACCTTCGTGGTGCTGGGCCTCCTGGTGGACATCGGCCGCTACTGGAACATCACCAGCCCGCTGTTCAACCACAATCCCAACTCGGTGCTCTTCGAGGTTGCCATGTGCGTGATGATCTACCTTCACGTGCTGTACATCGAGTTCCTGCCCGTGGTGGCGGAGCGCTTCAAGGGCAAGGTTAACCTGCCCGGCTTGCTGAGCGGCCTCAACCGGCCCGTGGAATCCCTGCTGGCCCTGGCCGACCGCTTCCTGGGCAAGATGATGTTCCTGTTTATCATCGCCGGCGTGGTGCTCTCCTGTTTGCACCAATCCAGCCTGGGCGCTCTCATGCTCATCGCGCCCTACAAGGTGCACCCCCTGTGGTACACGCCCATCCTGCCGCTGTTGTTCCTGCTGTCGGCCTTTGCCGCCGGCTACCCCATGGTGGCCTTCGAATCGCTCCTGGTGGCCAAGTCCTTCGGCCGCAAGCCGGAGATGGAGGTGCTCACGCCTTTGGCGCGCATCATGCCGGTGCTCATGGGCGTGTATCTGGCGGTGAAGCTGGGCGACATGGCGGTGCGCGGCACCTACGTCTATCTGTGGGACGGCACCTATCAGACCAATTCGTTCCTGGTGGAGATGCTGGCCGGCGTGGTGTTTCCTTTCGCGCTGCTTCTGTTCAAGAAGGTGCGCCGCTCGCCGGGCTGGCTGTTTTTCGCCAGCACCTTGTGGGTGCTGGGCATCCTGCTGAACCGCATCAACGTATTCTTGGTGAGCTACCGGCCGCCCTATCAGATCGAGGCCTATTTCCCCTCGGTGGCCGAGGTGTTCATCACCGTGGGCCTGGTGGCCACCCTGATGTTCCTCTACCGGGTGTTCGTCTTCATCTTCCCGGTGCTGGGGGCCCAGCCCAAGCGCATGACCGTGGCGGGCCTCATCCTGGCGCCTCTGGCCTTGCTGCTCTTGGCCTCGCCGCCGGCCCTGGCCCAGGAGGGAGCGCGGCCCAAGAAGGTGCTCTCCCTGGAGGGCCGCCAGTTTCCCTCGGTGGGCGACGCCGCCACCCTCATCGTGCTCAACCAGCCGGTCATCAATCAGTATTCCGATCAATACGAGCCGGTGCGCTTCATGCACCGCAAGCACGCGGGCGTGCTCAAGGACTGCACCATCTGCCATCACCGCATGCCCCGCGACAAGGCCGACACCTACGGCGAGCCGGTGCGGCTTTCCCAATTGCGGCAGCGCAAGCAGAAGCCGGCTTCCTGCGCTCATTGCCACCAGAAGCCCTTCAACCCCCGGCAGATGGACACGCCGGGCCTGAAGGGCGCTTATCACCAGCTCTGCATGAACTGCCACCGCGAAGCCGACCAGACGCCCCACGTGCGGGGCCCCATCATCTACAGCGCCCTGGCCCGGGGCCCGGAGGTGCGCCCCCTGGATACCCAGGCCCCCACCGACTGCCTGGCCTGCCACGCGCGCAAGGTGCCCGACCACGCCAAGCTGGTCAAGCTTGCGGGCAAGCCCGACGCCCTGGCGGTGACCCAGAATTGCCTCACCTGCCACGAGAAGGAAGGCCAGGCCATCTTGAAAACCGCCCATTGGAACTGGCAGGGGGCCTCGCCCTTCACCGTGGGGCACGAGAAACGCATCGATCTGGGCAAGCGGCACAACACCATCAACAACTTCTGCATCAACCTGAACGGCAATTGGCCGCGCTGCACCAGCTGCCACATCGGCTACGGCTGGCAGGACGCCAAGTTCGATTTCAACGACGCCGGCCGCATAGACTGCCTGGTGTGCCACGACACCACGGGAACCTATAAGAAGACCCCCACCGGAGCCGGCTTCCCCGCCGACAAAGTGGACCTCTTGAAGGTGGCCCAAAACGTGGGACGGCCCAGCCGCGACACCTGCGGCATGAATTGCCATTTCCTGGGCGGCGGCGGCGACGCGGTGAAGCACGGCGATTTGAGTTCCGCGCTCACCCATCCCACCCGCGAGCAGGACGTGCACATGGGCGGCGGCGACAAGGGCCTCAATTTCCGCTGCCAGGATTGCCACAAGACCCGCAATCACATGATCTCGGGCCGCAGCATATCGGTGCCGGCGGTGGAGGGCGATCTTTCCTGCGAATACTGCCACACCGATTCGCCCCACGTGTCGGGCACCCTGGCGGACCATCACCTCAACAAGCACACCGCCCACCTGGCCTGCCAGACCTGCCACATCCCGGTTTACGGCCGGGGCAATCCCACCAAGGTTTTCTGGGATTGGTCCACCGCCGGCCAGGACCGCCCGCCCAGCAAGGATAAATACGGCATGCCAACCTACAACAAGATGAAGGGCAGCTTCGTCTGGGCCGAAGGGGCCAAGCCGGAATACCATTGGTACAACGGCACCGTGCGCCGCCACATCCTGGGCGACCGCCTGGACCCCAATGCGGTGACCGCCCTCACCAGTCCGGTGGGAGGCATCGCCGATCCCGCCTCGCGCATCTATCCCTTCAAGATGCACCGGGGCCGCCAGATAGCCGACGCGGTGCACAACTATCTCATCGCGCCCAAGCTGTGGCAGGGGTTCTGGAAATACTGGGACTGGGACCGCGCCGCCCGCGAGGGCATGGCCGAGGCCGGCCTGGCCTACAGCGGCAAGTACCGATTCGTGGAGACCGTGATGTACTGGGGCCTGACCCACGAGGTCACCCCGGCCAAGGAAGCCCTTTCCTGCGCCGCCTGCCACCAGTCGCTTGCCAGGCAGGACGGCTGCCTGCGCTGCCATCAGGCCGCGCCGGGCGTGGACCCCGGCCAGATGGCCACCCAGGAAAAGCGGCGCGACTATCTGGACTTCAAGGCCTTGGGCTATCCTGGCGATCCCTTGGAAAAGGGCGGCCGCTTCCGCAGCATGCCTTTGAAAATGGTGGTGCGCTGATGTCTGATCGCAAAAAAGAAACGCAAGGAGCCGGCTCCCTGACGGCGAATACGCCAACGCGCTTTTCCCGGCGGCGGCTGCTGAAACTGAGCGGCGCGGCCGCCCTGGGCGGCATCCTGGGCGGACCGGGAGCGCTGGCGGGCGGGCGGGCCTGGGCCGCCGCTCCGGCCGCCAAGGCCGCGCCCGAGATGAGCCGGCATTTCTCGGCCTGCGACATGTGCTTCAACAAATGCGGGCTCATCGCGCGGGTGCGGGACGGGGTGGTGCGCAAGCTGGACCCCAACCCCCGCTATTTGAAATCGCGCGGCATGCTTTGCGCGCGGGGCAACGCCGGCATCCGCCAGCTTTACGACCCCAACCGGCTCAAGTATCCCCTGCTCAGAAAGGGCGCTCGCGGCGAAGGCAAGTGGCAGCGGCTGAGCTGGGAACAGGCCCTGGATCTGGCCGCGGAAAAGCTGGGCAAGCTGGCCAAGGAATACTCGCCCTGCGGCACGGTCTTCAACGCGGGCACCGACACCCAGTCCGTGTTCGTGCACCGCTTCGCCGAGGCCTACGGCTCCTACAACGTCATCTCCCACGAATCCAACTGCCTGATAAGCCGCAACCGGGCCTTTCTGGACACCTTCGGGGTGGTGCCCATTCCCGACACCCTGAACTGCAAGTACATCATCATGGCCGGGGCCAACCGCTTCGAGGCCCTGGTAACGCCTGACAGCATCGACATCGTCACCGCCATGGAGCGCGGCTGCAAGCTGGTGGTATTGGACCCGCGCTTCACCAAGACCGCCGCCCTGGCCCACGAATACCACGCCATCAAGCCTGGCACCGACATGGCGTTCTTCCTGGCCCTGGCCCAGGTGCTCATCGCCGAGGAGTTGTACGACCGGGAGTTCGTGGCCCAGCGCACCCATGGCTTTGACAAGCTGGCCAAGCACCTGCGCCCCTATTCGCCGGAATGGGCGGAAAAGGAATGCGAGATACCCGCCGCCGACATCAAACGCATGGCCAGGGAATTGGCCGCGGCCGCGCCGGCGGCCATGGTCTATCCGGGCCGGCGCAGTTCGGATTATGAGGACTCCAGCCAGATCAGGCGCTCCATGGCCATAGTCAACGCGCTTTTGGGCAACTGGGATCAAAAGGGCGGCCTGACCCTGCCGCGCGCCATAAAGACCGGCTCCATCGGCTTCACCGCGCCCTTCTACGATAACAACCCCGAGGACCGGGTGGACGCGGGCCGGGCCCAGATGATGTTTCCCGAAGAGGGTTCTTTCAAGCACACCCGGGACGCGGTGCTGGAGGGCAAGCCCTATCCGGTCAAGGGCTGGTTCAACTACAAGACCAACCCCATGCAGACCGGGGCCAACCGCAAGAAGACCATGGAGATGTTCTCCAAGCTGGAGTTTTCGGTCTGCGTGGATATCTTGATGAGCGACACCGCCTGGGTTTCGGACCTGGTCCTGCCCGCGCCCACCTATCTGGAGCGCCAGGACCCGGTGTCGTCCTTCCAGGGCTCCTCGGCCTGCTCGGGCATCGTGATGCGCGATCCGGTGGTGGAGCCCATGTTCGAGAGCCGGCCGGTGTTTTGGATCGTGAAGGAATTGGCGGGCCGGCTGGGCCTGGGCGAGTATTTCGATTTCACCATAGAGGACTACCGCCGGGCCCAGCTCAAGGACTTGCCCCAGGTGGCCAAGGCGCTCAAGGAAGAAGGGGTATACAACGACGTGAGCCCCACCCACGGCCAGCACCAGGGCAAGGATTTCCGCACCCGCTCCACCAAGGTGGAGCTGTACGTGGACCGCTATCTGGAGCACGGCGTGGACCCCATGCCGGTCTACCACGCGCCCAAGCCGGTGCCCGCCGGCAAATACCGCATGGTGGTGGGCCGCAACGCCTACATCTCGCAGAGCTCCAGCACCAACAACGTGCTGCTCTGCGAGCTGGAGCAGGAAAACTCGCTGTGGATGCATCCCCAAGAGGCGGCCAAGCTGGGTTTGGCCCAGGGCGACAAGGTGCTGGTGACCAGCCCGGTGGGTTCGCAGACCATCAAGGCCCGCATCACCGAGGAGACCCGGCCGGACACGGTGTATATGGATTCCGGTTTCGGGGTGATCTCCAAGGCGCTGGAAAACGTGTACGGCAAGGGCGCTTGCCTGGCCGAGCTGTTGGAGGACCGGGCCGACGCGGTCACCGGCAACATGGCCATGCATGAGACCCTGGTGAGCGTCAGCAAGGCATAAGGGCCCCGCGGGGCCGGGCGCTGAGGAAAGGCGGATAAGCCGGATGGACAAGGCCAAGAGCCCCCGCTGGGGCATGGTGATAAATACCAAGAGGTGCCTGGACTGCAAGGCCTGCATGGTGGCCTGCAAGGTGGAGAACAGCCTGCCCTGCGGAAAGTGGCGCAATTGGGTGCGCAACGACGCCAGCGGCTTCGGGCGGCGCAGGCAATACCAGCCCGGCCAGTGCATGCAGTGCGACCAGCCCTCCTGCGTGGCGGCCTGCCCGGTGGGGGCCACCTGGCAGCGGGCGGACGGGGTGGTGGTCATCGACCCGGCCAAGTGCATCGGCTGCGGCAACTGCGTCACCGCCTGCCCCTATGGGGCGCGCTACCGCGACGCCATGACCAGGGTGGCGGACAAGTGCGATTTTTGCAGCCATCGTCTGCAGGAAGGCCGCCCGCCGGCCTGCGTGGAGACCTGCCCCACCCAGGCGCGGGTCTTCGGCGACCTGAACGACCCGGAAAGCGCGGCGGCCAGGCTACTCAAGAGCCAGAAGGTGGTCACCGTCACCGCGCCCCAGTTCGACACCAAACCCCAGGTTTTCTATCTGGCCGGCACCGATATCCTGGATTGGGCCATTGCGCCCACCCTGCCGGGCGGCGCGCACATGCCGCCTTCGTTTTGGCGCAGCTCTTAAGGTAGGGTCGGCGGATCAGTACAGGAGCGGCCCGGTCTCCAGCCCGGTTAGGAGGGTCGCGCCGGTTCCGCGTGGCCGAGCGCATACATGACGTGCAAGCCCTGGCCCGGCCCAGGCACGAAACGGCTGAGATTGACTATGGAAAAGGCCACCTTCAGGCCGCAGTCCGCCGCCAGCTGGGGGATGGCGTCCTGGCCGAGGATAAGGGCCGCCTTTTGGCTGTAAGCCACCTGGGGCTGGCCTTGGCCGTCTTGGCGCACCGTGACCCTCTGGATCAACACCCTGTCCTTCCCAGCGGCGTTTTTGATGCGCAGGAAGGCGCTTTCGCCGGTCGGGCCCTTGGGGCCCAGCTCGTGAACCTTTCCATTGCTCGCGGCGAGTCCCTGCTGATCCACCCAATCCACCAAGGCCAGGCCGTTCGCTTCCAGGTGCCTGGCCAGGCAAGCCAGGGCCGCCCGCACCGATTCCCGGCCCTCCAGGATGGCCAGGGAGTTGCCGCCCAAAATGATGAGGGGGAATCTTCTGCCCAAGTCCATGCCGCGAAAATCGCGCTGCACGGGATTTAAGGAGCCGGGCCCCCCGGCCAGGCCCGCGGCCAGCCGCCGCAGTTTGTTTATGCAGGCGGCGTCGCGGTCCACCGCCGTCACCTCCTTGCCGGCCCTGGCCAGCATGCCGCAGATGCGGCCGTCGCCCGCGCCAAGCTCCAGCACCGGCCCCGGCAGGCAGGAAGCGAAGCGCCGGTAAAGAGACAGTTCGGGACCATCTTCATCGTATTGCGCGGCGCGCACCGGCCGGCGGCCCCCATGGGAGGAAATCTCTTCCATGAGAGCGGGGTCCACGTTCATGGCCAGGGTGAGGATGAATTCCACGGTCAGCTCCTGCATGCGCTGGGCCGTGGCCGCGGCCACGCCGCCCGCGTCCAGGCCGTGGCGCAGCCATAGCCAATGCCGCCAGCATTCCACCATTTCATAAGGCGTGGCCTGTATTTTGTCTTCCAGGCGCGCCAGCCAGGAGCGCGCCTGGCGGTGGTCGGCCAGGTCGTAGATGGAATTGATCAGGGCGTGGGAAGCCACCGCGAAATGGTTGGCCGCCGTCATTTCCTGAGCGCTCCAGTCGCGGCTCTCCCTGACGTGATAGTCCCGCTCCAGCACAAAGCCGTGCTCGTTGGGCTCGTCATGGAGCCTGGTGCCGGGCAGGACCTGCAGCCGGAAGCAATGAATGATCTCCGGCCTGAGCTTGGCCAGGAAATTATACGAATCCCGGAACTCGGCCAGGTTGCCCTTGGGCAGGCCGAAGATCAGGTCCATGTCCAGGTCCAGATAGGGCGTCCCCCTACGGCGCTCCATGACCCGACGCATGTTCTCCAGAAAGATTTCCCGGTTCCAGCCCCGGTTGACCGCGGCCAGCGCCTGGGCATCGGCCGATTGCAGGCCCACCCCCAGCACGTCGATGCGCGCCTCCAGCAGCAGGTCGATCATTTCGTCGTCCAGGCGGCGCAGGCCGAATTCCATGAACATGGTGACGTGGATGGATCCGTCCATGCCCCGCATGAGGCGCAAGATGCCCTTGGCGTGCCCGGGCTTGAGGTTGAAGATGGAATCCACGAACCAGAGGCGCTTGGGACGGCGGGCTGAACGGGCCAGCAGCTCCAGATCGCGCTGGAAGCTGGCGGGGTCGCGGAAACGCATGCGGCGGTCGCCCCAAAAGCAATAGGCGCAAGCCATGGCGCAGCCCCGGGAGGTTTCCAGGAGCAGGGTCATCTCGGGTTGGATGGCCGGCCCGTATTCCAGGGGGGAGGGCAGGGCGCTCAGGTCGGCGATGAGCGGGCGCTGGCCGGTGTAATAAGGCCTGCCGCGATGGCGGCCGTGCAGGCCCGGCGTGCGCAAGGGGCCGGCGTGACGCTCCCCCAACTCGGCCAAAAGTTCGGGCAGTGCTTCCTCGCCTTCGCATTGGGCCACCCAATCCACCTGGGGGCAGCGGGCCATGATCTCCGCGGCGCAGGCTTGCGCCCCGCTGCCGCCCAGGACCACCCGGCAGCCGGGCGAGGCGGTCCGCACCAGTTCCGCCACCCGCTCCGCCAGGGCCAAATCCCAGATCAGGCAGGTGACGCCCAAGAAATCGGGACGGGTGGCCAGAACCGCCTGCGCGATGGCCTGGCCGCCCAGCCGGTTGCACAGGTTCACGATGCTGACCTCGGGTTTGGTCCGCAAGAGGGGGGAGGTCAGGATGGCCCCCCGCAGCAGGGCGGAAGCCAGGGGATAATAGGCGTCGTCCTCCGGGTACATGGCCAGGAGGGTGACGCGGTTTATGGCGCGCCCGGCCCTAGCCACGGCGGGGCCCCCGCCGGGCGAGGTAGGAGGCGCGGTCCAGTTCCAGGTTCACCATGGTCCCCCCCTCGTGGATGGCGCTGGGCGCTATCTCCTGGCGGCCGGTTTCCTGAAAACCCGCTCCCTGGAAAAGCCGCAGGCTGCGCTGGTTCCAGGCGCCGGGCTGGGCGATGACCCGCTCCGCCTTCAATTGCCCGAAGAGCATCTCCAGGAAAAGCCCCAGCGCGCGGCCGCCCAGGCCCCGGCCCCAGAGCCGGGGAAGGCCGATCTTGATGTCCACGGACACTGTGCAGGGATCGGCGCTTTCCCGCAGGTAGCCGATTTCGCCGATGGCCCGGCCATCCAGCGTGATGATGAATTGGTGGTATTGATCCGGGGCGGGCGAGCGCCAGCGGGGCCAATACTCCTCCTGGAACTCTTGCAGGCTCACCTTGAATTTTTCGGCCCGCACCGGCCGCATGACCTGGGGATCGCTCCACCAGGCGTGCAGGTCGGGAAGGTCCTCGTAGGTCACGGGCCTTAGGCGTATGTCGTTGGGGTCGGCTTTCATGGCGCTTCCTTGGCGGTCAGCCATTGGCTGACTTCATAATCGCGGGGCAGGGGAAAGGTGGTCTGCACCTGGCCGCGGCGCATGCTCGCCAAAAGGCCGGGGTCGTCCACGTAGCGGGCCGCGTCCTGGAAAAAGCGCGAGCCCCTGGCAAAGGAGAACTCCGAAACCGTGAGATACTGGCGCGACAAGCCCAACTCCCGGCTGAACTCCATGGTCTGCTCGGCCTCTTGCCGACTCTCGGTGGGCAGCCCCACGATCAGATTGGCCGCCGCCACGATGCCCGCCCGGTGGCAATTGGCCACGGTGCGGCGGGCCTCCGCCAGGCCGAAGCCCTTGTCCATGAGCTTCAGCAGACGCTCACTGCCGCTTTCCAGCCCGAAAAACAGCAGGCGGCAGCCGGCCGCCCGCAAGGCGCGGCAAAGCTCCAGGGTGAAGCCCTTGCCCGCCCGGGCCGAGGCGGACCAGGCGAAGCGCCAGCCGCGCTCCAGGATGGCCCCGGCCAGCCGGCCCAGCCGGGCCGGGCTCAGCACGTCGTCTATGAAAGATATGCCAGCCCCCGGATAGGCGCGCAGGGCCTCCCCGATTTCATGCAGCACCTGCGGCGCGCCCTTGGCCTGGTAGCCAGGATTGATGCGGCAATAATTGCAAAACCGGCAGCGCCCCCAATAACAGCCCCGCGAGGCTTCCAGGGGGATGGTGAGCGAATGCGTGGAAAAGCCGGAATAGCCCGCCAGATCCAAGCCGTTGAAATCCGGCGGCGGCAAGTGGCGGCAGCTCAGGGGGGCCGGCGGGGTCTGCCTCACCAGGCCCTGGGCGTCCCTATGGATCAACCCCTCCGGGCGGCTGGGGCCCCGGCCCTGGGCCAGGCCCCGCAGGATGGCCAGGAGCGGCGCTTCCCCGGCCGAGACGGCCACGTAGTCCAGCAGATCGAAAAGCTCCGGCGCCTGGCTCAGCGTCCGGGCCATGAGGGTGCACCAGGGCCCGCCCATGACGATGGTGACGCGCCGTCCCAATATCTCCCTGGCCTGGCCAGCCAGGGCGAAGGCGGCCATGAGCTGGGTGCTGTTGGCCACGGATAGCCCCACCAGGTGGGGACGGTGGCGGTGCAGGGCCTCGCCGAAGCTTTGCTCCAGATAAGGGGCCGCCAGGTGGTGCTCCGGGTTTTGGCAGAGCCTCATGAGCTGCGCCAGGGTAACCTGATTGGACCAGATGCCGCTGAGGAAATGGGCGGCGTGGCTGGCGGAAAGGCCTGGAGGCAGGCCCCTCAGCGTGGCCGCCAGGTGCAGCAGGCCTGGGTATTGGCCCGGCTGCAAGCGGCCCTTGACCTTGGGCGGCGCCAGCCAGGCGGCCAGGCTTCTTTGCTGGACGCTGGGCGGGCGGCCCTGGGCCAGCATGGCTTGCAACAGGGCGGAGCCCGCTTCCCTGCTGGCCAGGCGATGGGCAAAGCCCAGGTTGAGGTCCAATACCTCCACCGGATAGCCGTGGCCGCGCAGGGCCGCCGCCAGGCAGGGCAGGGACAGATAGGGGAATGACGTGCTGAGCCAGATGGGCGGGAACACCAAAAGGCTTTTGGGCGCGGCCATGGCTAGGCCCCGGCCCTGGAGGCCGCCTGGAAGCCCCGCGCCGCGTAGAGGCAGTTGGGATCGGCCCTGTCCAGGTCGCGGTAATAGGCATAGGCCAGGCCCATGCATTTCTTGCCGCACCAGCGGCCCCGGTCGCATCGGTGGCATTCCGCCTGCGGGCTGCGGGGGTCGCGGATGAAGGCCATGCGGGGCGAGGTCCAGATGTCGGCCAGGCTCTCCTGGCGCAGGCTGCCCAGCTTGAACTCGGGATAGATCAGGAAGTGGCAGGGGTACACGTCGCCGTTGGCGTCGATGGTCACCTTGGCCCGGCCGGCCCGGCAATAGCGTATTTCCGGGTTGGATAGCTCCTGGCACATCCGCCACACCTCGTCCAGGTGGAGCAGGTGGCCGGGCAACAGGGTGGCGGGGGGAAGCGAGGCGTCGCGCCAGGCCGCCGCCCGCGCCTGATGAAAGGCCTCCAGCAGGGGAGCCTTGTCCAGGGCGGCCATAGCCAGGGCGCTGCCCGCCTTCATGTAATGGGCGGCCATGAATCCCGTCACGTTGTTAAAGCGGCCGGCCAGCAGATAGGTGTTTTTCAGGTCGTGGAGGTTGCTCTGGTGGGCCACCATGCTCACCTGGCAGGGCAGGCCGGCCCTGGCCAGGTTGGCCAGGCCGCGCAGGGCGGGCTCGAAGCTTCCCTCGCCCCGGCTGAGTTCGTGCACCGCGGCGCTGGAGCCGTCCAGGCTGATCTGAATCAGGTCCGCGCGCGGGTCCAGGAGCCCGGCCAGGGCTGAAGCCATGTCCGGGCTCAGGCGGGTGCCGTTGGTGAGGATGCGAACCTGCAGGCCCAGGTTCTTCAACTCGGCCACGATGTCCAAGAGGCCGGGATGCAGGAGGGGCTCGCCGCCCTCCAGGGTGACCTGCATCACCCCGGAGCGGGCCAGGTCGCGGGCCAGGCTCAGGGCTTGCGGCGTGCTCAGTTGGCCGGCGGTGCGGGCCTTGTTTTCGCCGTGGTAGCAATAAAAGCAGGAGAGGTTGCAGGCGTTGGTCAACTGCCATTCCACCAGGAGCGGGCGCGCCAAGGGCTGGGAGCCGGCCGGACGCACCATATCCGATATGCGGGCGATGAAGGCGTCATAGGAATAGGCCCGCCGGCCCGCCGGGCGCGGGGCCGCGCCGGCCTTGGCCGCTTCCCCGGCCGGTTGGGGAGCCGGGAGGTCCGCAAGCTCCACCAGGCCCATTTGCGCCAGGAGAGCCAGCGTTTGCTGGAAGCGGGCGGCCAAGGCGGGGTCCTGGCCGTTTCTGCCCCGCCCCAGGCGCTCCAGGGCCTGGGCCGGGCTCTGCGTGGCGGACAGGGCCTCCAGCAGCTCCCAGAGGTCCCGGTTGCCTTCGTAAAGGCTCAAGTCGCGCCGGTCGTGCATGAACAAACGCCCGTGCTCGAAACAATAGCGCACCTGGGGCGCTATGCCGGTCTTGTGCGCGAGGCCGCGCCGGGCCTGGGCCTCAGCCGGCATGGCCGGCGGCCTCCACGGCCGCCAGGGAGAAGCCGGTCATGATCAGCCGCGAGATGTCCACCGCGTATTTCTCGCGCAAGAGGCGGTCGCCGGCCAGGAAGGCCCCCTCCACCACGGCCAGGGCCCTGGCCAGGTTGGGGCTGGCCAAGAGCTTGTCCCAGGAATCGCGGAAACCGCCCAGGGACCAAGCCGGCCCCAGGCTGAACCAGGGGAAGAGGACGCCATGGGGCTGGGCCACCAGACGCATGAAAGACAAGGGGCTGGTCTTGAAAATCTGGCGACGGCGGCTCAGGGAGCGCTGCCCGCAGAGTTCGCTGCCCCAGAAAAACCGGCCTTGGGAGCCGTTTCCCCACTGCCTGAGGAACAGATAGAGCGCCAATTCCTGGGCGTGGTCCAGGCATTGCTCGCCGGAGGCGGCCCGGCCCAGGGGCAGAAGCGGGGTGACGGAAAGGAACCGCAGGCTTGGCAGGGAACAACAGGTCTCGAACATCCACGGCAAAAAGGCGAAGTTGTTGCGGCTGACCGTGTATTGGATTTCGTAGGGCTTGCCCGCTTGCTCGAGAAGCTCCACAAAGGCCATGAGGCGTTGGTGGGAGCCCCGGCCCCGCAGGCCGTCGTGTATTTTGGGGGGCCCGTCCAGGCTCACCCGCACCAGGTTCACGGCGTCCAGCACGCCGCCCCGGTTTTCCGCGGCGGCGGCGTGGGTGCCGTTGGTGCTCAAGGAGACCCAGAGGCCCAGGCTCCTGGCGAAACCCACGATCTCCGGCAGGTCCCGGCGCAGGAAGGGTTCGCCGCCGGTAAAGGCCACCTGCCTGCCGCCGGCCCCACGGAAATTGCCCAGCAGCAGCTTGAGATCATCCAGGGCCAACTCGGCCTTGCCGGCGCGCGCCTCGCCGCAATAGCAGAAAAGGCAGCTCCGGTTACAGCGGTAAGTCAGCTCCACGGTGAGCGATGGCATCAAGCGGTCCAGTTCGGCAACCTCCTTGCTCGGCCAAAAGACCTCTGAAAAGCCGGCATGACAGGGGGTCGGGAGCGTTCATCTCCCCGGTCTCCAGGAAGGCCCGGCTGCGGCAGCCGCCCCGGCAGAGCCCGGCCGCCGGGCAGTTCTCCATATCCCTGCACTGCGCCCGGTAAAAGCGGTGCCGCAGCATGCCCCGTTCCCACAATTGCCCCAGGCTTTTCCGCCGCACATTGCCCAGGGCCAGCTCCGGCGCCTGGCCGGCGGTCAGGGTGGGGCAAAAGGAGACCTCGCCGCCGGCGGAAATGAAAAGCATGCTTTCGGCCACGCCGCAGGCCGGCGAGCCCGGCGGGCCGCCGCCATGCTCCCCGGCAAGCAGGCCGGGGCCCCATTGGCGGTATAGCTCTGCCAGCACCTCCAGGCAGCTCTCCCGGTCCAGCCAAAGGCCGCGGTTCTTCCGGCCTCGCCCCACGGAAAACAGAGGAGCCGCGGCCAGGGAACAGGCCCCCAACTCCTCCAAGGCCCAACGGGCGGTGGCCAGAGCCCGCTGGTGGGTCAGCTTGTTCAGGCTGATATTGACGCGGAAGGGCTGGCCCATCATGCGCAGCCGCTTGAGCGCCTGGAGAGTGCGCGCCTGGGCCCCGGCCATGCCCCTGAAGCGGTCGTGCACGCCTTCGTCCAGGCTGTCCAGGCTTATGATCAGCGACCTGACGGGATACTCGGCCAGGGCGGCCAGGTTGGCCCGGCCCAGCAAAGTGGCGTTGGTGTAGAGGTTCACCAGCATGCCTGCGCGATGAAAGGCCCGCAAGACGCCCGCCATGTCGGGGCGGGTGAAGGGCTCGCCGCCGGTTACATCGAATTCCATGACGCCCAGCCGGGCCGCTTGGGCGATCAGGGATTCGATCTCCGCCAGGGTGAGT
Source organism: Desulfocarbo indianensis (assembly GCA_001184205.1). Taxonomy (GTDB): domain Bacteria; phylum Desulfobacterota; class Desulfarculia; order Desulfarculales; family Desulfarculaceae; genus Desulfocarbo; species Desulfocarbo indianensis. The sequence goes on along the minus strand of LBMP01000005.1, from coordinate 254,435 downwards.
TCCGCTTTCGTTGGCGGCGAAGCGCCGGCTTCGGCGTAGCAGTGCAGACAGCGCTGGTTGCAGTGCTTGGTCAGTTCCAGAAATATCCTCAGCAAGGGGCGGGAGGTCCTGACCTTTCTGAAGGGGGAACGGGCGCGCCGGGCGGGGTCCTGGCCCACGATGCCCATATCCGCCAGCGGCCCCACCAGGCCGGCCACCTTGCGGCGGCACTCCTCCAGCTCATCCTCGAAAATCAGCGAGCACAAGAGGGCCAGCGCCTCCAGGCTGACCCCTTGGTGCAGCGCCTTGAGACAAAAAATACCGTGACGGTTGAGCTGGAGGGCGCGGTTGGGCTTGGAGCTGACCAAATAGGCGAAGTCGCCGCTTCGTCCTTCCAGCAGCACGGTTCCCTGAGAAAGACCCAGGCTGTTTGGCGATGATGGTCTCACGCAACTATGCGGCGCGGCGCGCCGGGCGCCAGAACGCCGGCGGCCTTTACCCCCCCGCTTTAGCCCTTGTAAAGCCTGAGAAGCAGTTCAGAGGCGTTTCTGAGGCTTTCGGAAAGATTTTTTATGGATTCCAACAAATTGGTCACGTCCTGCGCGCTCAGGGCTCCGGGACCGCAGATCAAGCCCTCGGCCCCCAGGAGTCCGCTGGCCGAGCAATGTGACACTCCGGCGATGACTTCAGCCAGTTTCTTGGGGTCCACCTTGTGGCCGGCCGAGCAGTGGGATACCCCGGCAATGACTTCGGCCAGTTTATCGGCGTGCACCACTTCGCTGGCCGAGCAATGTGACACTCCGGCGATAACCTCGGCCAGCTTCTTGGGGTCAACCTTGTGGCCGGCGGAACAGTGGGAGACCCCGGCAATGACCTCGGCCAGCTTCTTGGAGTCCACTTTGTGGCCGGCCGAGCAATGGGACACGCCGGCGATTACTTCCGCCAGTTTGGCCGGGTCGACTTCCACGCCCGGCCCCAGGGGCTTGCCCTGTTCATCGGTCAGCACCGGAGCGAACCCTCCTTTTTTGCTTTTGCCAGCGGCTTTTTTCTTGCTTTCGTCTTTCTTGGCCATGTCGCTCCCCTTTTTTGCTGGGTGGATACCTTAAGTGCGAATAAGTACGCCATCAGCCGGCCTGGTCATCGCTTTGCGCCGCCTTGGCGAGAGGGGCGCATCGCTCAAACCTTGGGGCCGCCATGCGAGGGGCAGGCATGGGGTTGCCGATCTTCATGCCATCCCGGCACTTAACCAGCGGGATCGCTTTCGGGAAAATATTTTGGGAGGGTGGGCGCGGCTTAGTCTAAAGGCTTGATCTCAGGTTTCCGCCCGCGTCCGGCGGCTTCGTTTGGCTGGCTGGCACGCAATCGGATGGTCATTGGATGATTTGCCCCCCCCTTCGCGCCTTCGGGCCGGCCTGGCCGGTTACCGGCAAGCGCGCTTACATCTCAAATGCTAGAACATCGCGCTTTGCGCTGTCAAACACACAATGGCGCATGGCGAAAATGGTCGGGGCGGCCGCACAAATATGAACGCGCGGCCTCCCCGAATCCGAACCTGGCAAAGCCCGCATGCCGGGGACCGGCGCTGGGCTGGCGGCGGCCTAGACTCCGGCGAACAAGAGGGCGAACACCTTGGCGTCGTCCAGGAGGTTGCGCAGGGAGCACCATTCGTCGGGCATGTGGGCGGTATGCGGCCAGGTGCACCAGACCGCCGCCGGCAACCCCCGCTTGCGGAAATAGGCCGCCACCGTGCCGCCGCCGACGCCGCCGGGCTTGGCGGGCTCGCCCTTCACGGTTTGAATGGCCTGGGCCAGGGCCCGCACCACCGGCGCATCCGCGGGCGTGGCGGGCGGGGCCTGCAGGCGCTGCTCAGCGCTTATGCGCACCTGGGCCCCCTCCTGGCCGGCGATCTCCTGAAACCTTTCGGCAAAGGCGGCCTCCACCCGGGCCAAGTCTATTTCGGGCAACACCCGGCAATCCACGTAGAATACGTCCTTGCCCGGTATGGTGTTGATATTGGAGACGCCGGCGTCCTTGCGGGTGGGCTCGAAGGTGCTGACCGGCGGCGCGAAAACCGGGTCACTCTGGCTGAAGCGCCCGTACATCTCCCGCACCGCCACCATCATGCGGGCCGCGGCGTAAAGCGCGTTGACCCCGTCCTGGGGAGTGGAGCCGTGCACCTGCTTGCCCAACACCTCCACCTTGAGCCACAGGATGGATTTCTCGGCCACTTCGATGAAAAGCCCGTCGTCCTCGCCGGCGTCGGGTATCACCACCAGGTCCTGGGGCCCGATCAGATCGGGCCTGGCCTTGAGCACATGGTCCAGGCCGTATTGGGAGCCGGTCTCCTCGTCGCTGACCATGACCAGCCCCGCCGCGCCCGCCGGCGCGACGCCTTCTTCCAGCAGGGCTTTCAGGCCGAAAAACGAGGCCAACAGACCCCCGTGGTTGTCCAACACGCCCCGGCCGTAGAGCTTGTCGCCCTCCACCCGGAGCCGCCAGGGGTCGCTGGTCCATTGCTCCAGGGGGCCGGTGGGCACCACGTCCAGATGGCTCAGCGCCCAGCGGGCCGGCCCCGGCCCTCCCTGCAGCCTGGCCACCAGATTGGGCCGCAGGCCGCTTTCCACCCGGTGGTCGGGAGCGTCCACCCGCTCTATGGCCAGGCCCAATTCCCGCAGCCAATCCTCCACCAGGAGGGCCTTGGCCAGTTCCCCCTGGCCGCCGTTGTCCGGCCCCAGGGCCGGCACCGCCACCAGCTTTTCTTGGGCCTCCACCATTTGCGCGGCGTAGGTTTCAACGCGGTCCATGAGTTTTTGGGCCAGGGACATGACAAAGCCTCCTTGCTGGAATCGGGGGTCGCCCGCGGCAAACGCCAGGGCCCAAGACTAGCCAGGCCCGGCGGGAACGTCAACCATCATTGACTCTTGCCTCCAAGGGAGATACCATCTGCAAGCGCCCAGCAACTCGGCCAAGAGGGAGCTAAATGTCAGGCACCACGGTAGCCCTGCCCCCGGAGGTTGCACGGGTTTCGGGTCTTTACCGCTTCATTCCGCCAGAGCGGTTCGAGGAGCTGGGCATAGACCCCGAGGACGTGCCCCTGGGAACATTCCCGGCGGAAGACCATCCGCCTTTTCTGCCCGACCGCTTCGGGGGGAACGCCTATGGCCTGGGCCTGTACGAGCAGAGCGTCCTGCCGCCCGAACACGCCCATGTACTTGAAACCCTGGACCTTTCCGACCAAGACCAGGCGGCGGCCAATTACAGGACCATAAACGACATATTCAAGCGCCTGGGGCTTTTGATCCGCTACAGCCAAAAAGGGCTCCCTTTCTTTCTGATACCCCGCCAATACGTGGCCCATTTCCTGGTGGAGGTCCAGGCCCGCACCGACCAGATCGTGACTTTCTTGAGCGGCCTGCTCTCGCGCCGCCTGAGCGAAAGCCTGCGGGTCGGCATCGTGGTGAGCGGCAACGAGCTATTGGTGCCCGAGGTGCAGGCCCGCATGCCGCATCTCGAGTTCAAGATAATCGATTCCCTGTCCGCCCTGGCCGCGCGCCAGGGCCCCTTCGCCGCCATGATAATGGTGGGCGATCCCTTGGCGTTCGTCCGCGCCCAGCGCGGCGCGCCTGAACAGCCGGAGCAGCACCCGGACCGCGAGGCCAACGGCTATTTCATAACCAGCCGCCTATGGGACATGCTGGAGGACACCGGCGAGGTCCTTTGTCTGGCCGACTGTCCCCTGGGCCCCAGCAACGAGAACGTCAACGTGCGCTTCGCCTCCCAGGGCGAGCTGAAGCGCTTTTTGATGTTCAGCCACGTCTACCGCACCCGGCGGCGCTATAAAAGCGGCAAGGGCTTGGAATTAAAGGTCAATCGCTTTGATTTCAACACGTTTCTTTCCGGGATTTCTATATATCACGAAACCGTGGAGGGTCTGCTGGAAGGACGCAGCCTGGCCATGGTGGAGCCCAGGGAAATAGACCGGCTGCCATATCAGGATTTGTCGCTGCCCAGGGGATCGGCGGAAAGCGCCCTGGCGGCCTGGCAGCGCTGGTTCAGCCCCTTTTTCGAGTTGCACCGCAGGGTGGCCACCCTGCCCGAGGTTCAGCGCCGGGAATGGAAAACCCGTTACGAGCTGGAAGGATATTTCCCGGACACCCTCTTGGTGCTGGAGGGCAGGCGACGGCGGCCGGCGGTGTCTTACGCCAACCTGGAAAGCAGGCTGCAGAGCCAGAGAATCGCGGGTTGCGACAGGGGCCTTTTGGCCGGCTACAAGGATTCCTTCGCCTACGTGCGCAAGGTGCTGGACCTGTTGGAGGAGGTGCGCAAGGGGACCCTGCGCGGCTTGCCGGGACTGGAGCTGAGCCGCCTGCGCAAGCCTTTTGAAACCGCCCGCCGCCATCCGGCCCTGCACGACGTGTTCAAGCTCATGGCCCTGGCCCCCCGCCTGGGGCGCATGGAAAACCGGCTGAATCCCGAAGGACTGGCCGGTCCGCGCACCCCGGTTTTGAGCAACCTGGAAAAACTCTCGCTCATGGGCCTGGAAGAGGGGCCCCTGCTGCAGCTTTCCCTCATCGTGCTGGGACACTCCACCATGGCCCGGGTGACCTTCGGCAAGCTGCCCGAGACCACCCTGGAGCCGCTGACCGATCTGGGCTCCTACCGCAACCTGGAGGAAGCGGTCACCATGATCAGGCTCTACCGCCTGCTGTCGGTGGCCGAGGCGGCGGCCGCCAGCCCCAGCGGGCTCACCAACGAGCAGGTCGCCGAGCTGTTTTCCCTCTATGACGACGCCATCAGGGTGGTCACCGACCTTGGGTTTGATTGGCAAGACCTGCTCAACCAACAGATCAGCCGGCTGGGCGGCGTGCAGGCCAAGGCCTTTCGCAAGATGCTCAAGCTGTTCAACCTGTTCGAATATCTGGACAGCTGGCAGGCTCTGGAGCAGGCCGGCCCCCGCTTGAAAGAGGCCATGGCCGGCTTCGATCCCGCCAAGTTGGAGCGCATCGGCCAGGTGGTGGAACTGGCCAACCAGGGGCGCCAGTTCGTGGAGCGCTTTTACGCCGGCGATTCCATGGCCCGTCCTTATTTCTTGCGGGCGCTCCTGAACTGCGAAATGCACGGAACCGGCCGCCTGCTGCCCCGCCTGGGAGCCACCGCCGGTTTCAAGCTTTTGTGGATCTGCGTGCACACCAGCGAAAAGCGGCTCCTGAACTTCAACCGCCTCATAGAGGTGGGCGGCCAGTCCGAGCTTGACGAGCGCCTGGACAAGCTGCGCCTGGCTCTCAACCGCCTGGAGCCCGGCCAGTTGAGCCCGCGGTGGCTGGCCTCCCTGCGGGGGGCCATGGCCGAGGGCAGCGAAGCCTATATCCTGGATTCCGGCATTTACCTGACCCTGGATAAAACCACCGGCGCGCTCACCCCCCGCTTTCTGGACGTGGCCGACGAGCTGGGCCGGGTAAAGGCGGAGATGGATCACGGCCTGGCCGTGGAACTGAGCCAGGTTTCCGACGAGCGCCTGCAGGCCCTGGACCGCGGCCTCTACGAGGTGCAGCGTTTTCTGGCGGCGCAGGGCAGGCGCCGGCCGGGCAAGGATTTGGGCGCGGAGCGCTTGCTGGAGATGGTGCGCCAGGAAAACCGGCTCAGCCGGCGTCTGGAAAACTATCTGCTGAGCGAGCTGTTCGATCTCCCCCGCTTCGCGGTCAACTTGAAGCGGCTCATGCTTAACTGTCCGCGGGTAATGGATCGGCTGCTGCCCCGGCCGGCCGGGCAGCCGCGGACCTGGCGCTGCCTGCGGGCGGCCCAGAAGCTCTCGGCCCTGTACATGCGGCGGCTCGATCTGTTTCAGGACATGTACAAGAGCCATGAGACGGCCCGCGCCGAGTTCGGGGCCACCGCCGCGGGCATCGTGGGGGTCAGCCCCTTGCAGTTCCAGACGCTCACCGCCAGCCTGGCCCAACTCCTGGCGGGCGGCGCCAAATACCAGCTGGCCGAGTTGCTCATGCTGGCGGTCCTGTTGCGCGGCCAAGGGCCCAATACGCTCTCCGGCCACGATTTGGCCATCCATCCCCTGGTGCGGGCCCAGGGGCTCGGCAAGCGGCAATTGGCCGACTTGAGCTTTCTTTTGGAGCACCACGGCGTTTTCGGCCAGATCATCAACGGCGAAAGCACCTCGCTCAACCTGGAAAGCCTGCTGGGCGAACAGGACCAGCCCCTGCTGGAGGCCCTTTTCCTGCTTTCGGTAATATTCACCGCGGCCAGCCAGGAGAGCTCGTTCACCGAGGATCTCTTGGAGCGCTTTTTCTGGCTGCTGCAAAAGGTGCGCGGATTGGTCCGCCAGGGCAAGGAGGCCCGCCAGGCCCATCAGGCTTCCCTGGAGGAATACGCGCGCCAATTACTGGCCCTGGCCCACTACCGCGACATCCAGAACGGCGAAGCGCCCACCTCCAGTCTGCGCCACCTTTTGGAGACCACTCAGTTGCCAGCCCAGGATCGGGAGCAATGGCTGCGCCGCGGCGCGGAGCAGGCCGGGGTGGAGCGGATTCTGAAAATGCGGGGCCTGCTATTCGTGAGCTGGCTGGATTTGGAACTCCTCCGCCAGCACGTGCCCGTGGTCTACATATATCGGCTGAAGGGGATGCGCTCCATGGGCATAACCCACTTCGAGCGCGACCTTTACGAAGCCCTGCGCATACACCGGGGCCTGGCCGGCCTGCGGCAGGAACACCGCTCCTACCTGCTCATGAACCTGGGCGATCCCCAGCGGGCTCTGAGCTTCGGCGATTACGCCCAGGCCGCCGAGCGCCTTGCCTATCCCAACCAGGTCAGGCTGCTGCTATTGGGCCTGGCGGCGGCCCAGGAGCTGCAATGGGACCGCCCGCCGGAACGGGTGAGCTACGCGCCCCTGGCCAGGGTCATGGAGCGCAAGTTCGAGATGGTCAACGAGGCCATAACCTCGCTGAGCATGGACGAGGTGCTAGCGCGGCCCCAGAGCCTGAGCCGCCTGCAAGGGGCCAAGGAGGGCCTGCGCCTGCGTTACGACCCCGCCGCGCGCGAATTGTCCCTGGCCATCGCCGATCCGGTCAGCCTGGACCGCAAGCTGGAGGCGGTGCGCCGGGCCAAGGATCCCCAGAAGCTGAAGCGGCTCTATCACCAGGAGTTGAAGAAGATAAAGCTCACCCACTATCACACCCTGGATTTCGGCGAACGCCTGGAAAAGGCGTTTCAGGAGAACCTGGCGCGCCTGGGCGAGCAGATGATGGAGCGGGCGCGGGAGAAAATGGCCCGAACCGAAAGCCTGGGATCCTTGGAAGGCCTGTTCAGGCAGGCCTGGGAAGAGGGCCTGGAGCTTCCCCTCAGCCGCGACCGCCAGCAAAGCCTGCGGGATATCTATGAGCTGAACAGCGAACGCATACGCACCAATTTCCTGGGCAGCGTGTCCAGCCAACTCAACGAGGTGAGCAATCTCGAAGAGCTGGATTCCTTGTGGGCGCGGGTCAAGAAGGACCTGGCCAGCCAGGACCGCAACCTGGGCCAGGATTTCGATCTGATCGTGGCCCAACGCTTTGACCGCCGCGCCTGGGAGCTGTCCCAAAAGAGCTGAGGCGGCCCGCCCCTCGCTTGGCCCGATGCCGGCGCTTTTTGCAGCCCCCGCTTCGCCCGATTACGACGTTTCTTGGGACACGCCCCGCGCTTGGCCCGATCCCGCCGCGGCCCGCATATTTCATGAGGGTTGGGCGGTCGTTAGCGGATTGGTCGATCATGATGAGCTGATTAAAGAACAAGCCTCGCATGCGAAGATCGCATTCTTTCACCCGGACCGGCAAACAAGGCGTCTGGCAAGCGAGGGCCGCAGGCGTAGCTTAAGCTACGTCGAGGCCCGAGCGCGGCCAGCAACGCAGTGTGCCGAGCCCTGGCGCGGCCGGACTGCGGGCTAGCCGCCGTAGCGATCCTTGTGCAGCACCGCGGCCAGGGCCCGCTTGGGCACGAAATGCCGGCCTTCCTCGTCGCGCCAGTATTTGATGACTTCCAGACCCGCGTCTTCCGGCTTCAGGTCCACCTGGCTGGGGAATTCGCCGGGATAGCCCAGGGCCAGCACGCTGTCCACCTCCAGGCTCTTGGGGACTTGCAGAATTCCCGCCACCTTGGGGTAATTGACCGACTTGATCCAGCAGGAGCCCAGGCCCTTGGCCACCGCCAGGAGCATGATGGTCTGCAAGGCCGCGCCCACGTCATAGAGGGCCATGCCGCCCAGCTCGTAATCCGCCCGCCGCAGCACCACGATATAGGCCGTGGGCTCGTGGCCGGGTTGGGGGTCGCCGTGGGGCGCGATATAGGCAGCCCATTTTAGGCACGGGTATATCTCCGCCCGCACCCCGGGGTCGGTCACCGCCACGTATTCCAGGGGCTGGCGGTTGGCCGCCGAGGGGCCGCCCCGCGCCGCGTCGATGAATTCCTCCAGCAGCCCGGCCGGGACCTCCTGGGGGCCGAAGCTCCTCACCGACCGCCTTTGCCTCGCCGCTTGGCTTACGTCCATTGCCATCACTCCTTTTTATTGCATTGCCAGCCAGAGCAGGGCCACCAGCCCGGCCAGCCAGAAATTCAAATCCACCAGGCCCTCGCTGACGGAGCCCGGCATTATCCAGGAGCGGGCCCACAAGAGCTGCATGGCGGCTATGCCCGCAACCGGCAGGATCAGCCACCAGGCCAGGCTGGGCGCCGCCCCCGCCCAGGCGCAAAGCGCCAGGAGCCCGCAAAGCCCCCAGGTGAGCCACCACAAAAGGCGGCGGGTCTGGGCCTCGCCCAGCATGATGGGGATGGTTTCCTTGCCCACGATGAGATCGCCCTGCACGTCCAGCACGTCGAACAAGGCGCAGCGCACGAACACCAGCGCCAGGGTGAAGACAAAGGCCAACACCGTGCCGGAAAGGGATTGCAGGCCCATGGCCACCGCCGGCAGCACCACCACGATAAAGGCCCAGGCCAGGCCGGCGGAAAGGGTCTTGGAGCCGGGAATGTCCTTCAGCCTCTGGATGCCGATCTTCTTTTCCAGGCGGCGCGGCACCACGGGCACGGAATACAACAGCCCCAGGACGCTCATGGTGGCCACCAGGGCGAAGGGAACGGCGCCCAACAGCGCGCACAGCACCACCGCCGCCGAGGCGGCGGCCACGCCGGTGCCGATGAGAAACACCCGGTGCTTGCTCAAAAAATGCGCCCGGTCCGGGTCGTTGTACTGGCCGGCTTCCTTATCCAGAAACTGGTTGAGGATGTGCATGGCGTAGATGTAGCAAAAGGCCACGCCCACCAGGTCCCCATCCGGCCGCAGGCCCTGCAAGAGCTGGCTGGCCAGGGCCATGCCCGCCGCGCCCAGGGCCACCACCAACTGGCTGAGGGCCAGGAAGCGGAAGCTGCGCCTGAGCCAGAAGCGAAAGCCTCCTTCCCGCAGGGAGCGGATGAAGGACAGCTCCCTGAGCATCCTTTTGATCACCCAGTTGGGGGTGCTGGCCCCGGCGGTCACCGCCACCGAGCCCAGCTTGGCCAGCCGGCTCCGGTCCAGGTCCTCCTCGCTCTCCACCAGAAACACGGGCTTGCCGATCTCGGCGGCCACCTCGGCCAGGCGCTTGGTGTTGCCGCTGGCCTTGCCGCCCACCACCACCACCCCGTCGTTGTCGCGGGCCAGGCGCTTGACCTCGTCCTGGCGGCGGTGGGTGGCCTCGCAAATGGTGTCGTGCACCTCCACCCGGCCGAAGCGTTCCTCCAGGGCCCGCACCACCTGGCTGAAAAGTTTTTCGCTCTGGGTGGTTTGGGCCACCGCCACCACCTGCTGCAACTCGGGCAGCTCGGCCACCTGCTCGGGCCGGGAAACCACGTGGCCTTGCCCCCCGGCGTGCCCCAGAAGCCCCACCACCTCGGGATGGGCCGCGTCGCCCACGATCACCACCTGGCGGCCTTCGCGGGCCGCCCGGCGGATGATGGCCTGCACCCGCACCACCCGCGGGCAGGTGCCGTCCACCACCTTGGCGAAGCCGGCCTCGCGCAATCTGGCTTTGTCCTGGGGGGGCACGCCGTGGGCCCGGATGATGACCGTGCCGCCCTTGAGCGAGCCCGGCTCGGGCAGCTCCTTGAGGGCCTTGATGCCCTTGCCCTCCAGGAGGCTCAGCACCTGGGGGTTGTGGATCAGGGGCCCGTAGGTGAAGATGGGCCGCTCGGCCTCGTGGGCCGCGCCCAGGGCCAATTCCATGGCCCGGCGCACGCCCATGCAGAAGCCGGCGGTGCGGGCCAGGCGCACCTTCATGAGGCCGCCTCCCAGGCCGCGGGCGCCTGCTCGGCCGGTTCCAACTCTTCCAGCCGGTCGAAGTACTGACCCGTGAGGCTGATAAGGCTGGCCAGCTCCTGGGCCCGGCCGGCCTGGCGGCGGTAGGCCGCGCTTTCCGGCTGGCCCTTGGAATACCACATCATGAACTGGCGGGCGAAATGCATGGCCTGGTTGGGCCCGCCGTGCAGCCGGGCCAGCTCCATGTGCTCCCAAAGCGCGGCCCGGCGTTCCCCGGCCGGCACCCGGCGGGGCTCCCGGCCTTGCAGCCGGGCCTGGGCGCGCTCGAAAATCCAGGGGTTGCCCAGGGCGGCCCGGCCGATCATCACCCCGTCGCAGCCGGTTTGCCGGAGCATCTCCACCGCCTGGGCCCCGCCGCGCACGTCGCCGTTGCCGATCACCGGCACCGGGCACCAGGATTTGAGGCGGGCGATGGCCCCCCAATCGGCCGCGCCGGCAAAGCCCTGCTTGGCGGTGCGGGCGTGCAGGCAGACCGCTGCGGCCCCGGCCTTGAGGATGCCGGGGAGTATCTCTTCTAACTGATCGGATTTAAATCCCAAACGCAGCTTGACCGTCACCGGGGCCTGGGAGGCCCGCGCCACCGCCTCCACGATTTCGGCGGCCAGGGCGGGCTGGTCCAAAAGCGCCGAGCCCGCGCCCTGGCGGCGGATTTTCTTGGCCGGGCAGCCCAGGTTCACGTCCACCACATCCACCGGCATCTGCGCCACCAGGCGCGCGGCCTGCGCCATGATCTCCGGGTCGGCTCCGAAAAGCTGCAAGGCCAGAGGCCGCTCCCGAGGCTCCACCTGGCACAGGTCCAGGGTCAGCTTGTGCCCGCGCACCAAACCCACGGCGCTCACCATTTCGGTGTAGACCAGGGAGGCCCCGGCGCGCCGGGCCATGAGCCGGAAGGCCGGGCTGCTCACCCCGGCCATGGGCGCGGAGACAAAGGGCCCCTGCAATGTTAATCTCCCAATACGCATGGGGGGAAGTGTACCCTAGGCCCTTGATAGTGTAAACTAAATGCCATCAGGTGCCCCTTGACACCGCTTTATGGATTGCACCATTCTTAACTTAAAAGGGGCGGCCGCCAGCGGGCCCCACCTTGGGAGCGGACTTCTTGAGCGGCGTACCGAAAAACGATCAGGCCGTGTTCGGCCCGGTGCCCAGCCGCCGGCTGGGCTTGAGCCTGGGGGTGGACTTGCTGCGGCCCAAGATTTGCACCTTGGACTGCGTCTATTGCGAGCTGGGCCCCACCACCCGCCGCACCCTGCAAAGGGGCCGCTACCGCGACGCCAGGGAAGTGCTGGCGGCGCTGGAAAGGCGTCTGGCGGAGCTGGACTACCCCCCCGACTTCATCACCCTGGCCGGTTCGGGCGAACCCACCTTGCACCAGGATTTGGGCCTGGTGCTAAGAGAAATAAAGAAACTCAGCCCTTCCCAGGTGTCGGTGCTGACCAACGGCACCCTTTGCACCGACCCCGGCGTGCGCCAGGAGCTGGCCGCGGCCGACGTGGTGGTGCCCAGCCTGGACGCGGCGAGCCAGGCGGCCTTCCAGGCGGTCAACCGCCCGGCCCCCGGCCTGGCCATAGAGGAAATAATCAAGGGACTGGAAGCCTTGCGCCGGGAGTACCCGGGCCAGCTTTGGCTGGAGGTGCTTCTGGTGGAAGGCCTCAATGATTCAGCCGACGAGGTGAAAGGCATCGTGGAGGCGGCCGGGCGCATCCGGCCGGACAAGGTGCAGCTCAACACCGTGGTGCGGCCCCCGGCCTTGGCGGGGACCAGGGCCCTGAGCCATGAGCGCCTGGCCGCGATCGCCGAGCTGTTCGCCTGTCCGGCCGAGGTCATCGCGCCGCCCCAGGGCAAGGTGGGCGGCGATAAGGGCAGCCAGGACCGCGAGGTGGTGGAAATGACCCGCCGCCGGCCCCTCACCCTGCGGGACGTGGCGGCCGCCTTCGACCTGGAGGATGAAGAGGCCCGGCGGCTGCTGGAGGGGCTGGTGGAGCGGGGCAAGGTGCGCGAGGAGCGTTTCGGCGAAGAGATTTTTTTTCGAGGGATATAAAAAAATAAGATAAGGCTCCCTGCCGGGCCTTGGTCTGATTTTTCCTTATAGAAACAGGAACGAAACATGGCCAACATGGCGGATAGCGAGGCTTTGGACATCAAGGGCGAGTTGTATCTGGGCCTGGACGTGGGCTCGGTGAGCGTGGACAGCGTGGTGCTGGGGCCCCGGGGCGAGATACTCTGGGCCGACTACACCCGCACCAAGGGCCGGCCCCTGGCGGTCACCGCCCAGGTGCTGGAAAACATTTTCAGCCGCTTCCCCAGGGACACCTTTGCCGGCTGCGCGGTGACCGGCACCGTGGCCCCGGCCCTGGCCGGCCTCTTGGGCGGTCTGGTGGTGAACGAGATCATCGCCCAGACCCGCGGCGTGGGCCACCTGCACCCCGAGACGCGCACCATCATCGACATGGGCGGCGAGGACGCCAAGCTGATCCTGGTCTCGCCCGACGGCAAAGAGGGCCTCAAGATCGACGACTTCGCCATGAACACCATGTGCGCGGCGGGCACCGGCTCCTTTTTGGACCAGCAGTCCCACCGCCTGCAGCTCAGCATAGAAGAGTTCAGCGCCATAGCCATGCAAAGCGAAAACCCGCCCCGCCTGGCCGGGCGCTGCTCGGTTTTCGCCAAGACCGACATGATCCACCTGCAACAGGACGCCACCCCGGATTACGACATAGTGGCCGGCCTGTGCTTCGCCATGGCCCGCAACCTGAAAAGCAACATCGCCAAGGGCAAGACCGTGGTGCCGCCGGTCTGCTTCACCGGCGGGGTGGCGGCCAACCAGGGCGTGCACCGGGCGCTCAAGGAAGTCATGAACCTGGAGGATGCCCAGTTCATCGTGCCGGAGCATTTCGGCTGCATGGGGGCCCTGGGCGCGGCGCTCACCGCCCGCGATCAGGGCTGGTCCCAGGCAATCGCCGGCTTGGAAGCCCTGCGCCAACGCGCCGCCGAATCCGGCAAGGAGGCCAAGCGCCTGGCCAGGCTGCAATGGGGGGCCCATCACGCCAAGGACCTGCAAGAGATCCAGGTGCCCGAGGGCCCCCTGACCGGCTACCTGGGCATCGACGTGGGCAGCATCTCCACCAACGTGGTGGTCATCGACGAGAACGGCAAGCTTCTCGCCAAGCAATATCTCATGACCGCGGGGCGGCCCCTGGAGGCGGTGAAGGAGGGCCTGCGCCTGACCGGCCAGGAACTGGGCGACCGCGTAACCATCCTGGGCGCGGGCACCACTGGCTCGGGCCGCTATCTCACCGCCGATTTCATCGGCGCGGACATCGTGCGCAACGAGATAACCGCCCAGGCCACGGCGGCGGCGGCCATCGACCCGGAGGTGGACACCATCTTCGAGATCGGCGGCCAGGATTCCAAGTACATCTCCCTCAAAGACGGCGCCATCGTGGACTTCATGATGAACAAGGTCTGCGCGGCGGGCACCGGCTCTTTCCTGGAGGAGCAGGCGGAAAAGCTGGGCATCCAGATCAAGGGCGAGTTCGGCGAGCGGGCCCTGAGGTCCCCGGCCCCGGTGCGCCTGGGCGAGCGCTGCACCGTGTTCATGGAATCGGATCTGGTTTCCCACCAGGCCGCCGGCGCGGAGATAGACGACCTGGTGGCCGGCCTCAGCTACTCCATCGTTTACAACTACCTGAACAAGGTGGTGGAGAACCGGCCGGTGGGCCGGAAGATTTTCTACCAGGGCGCCACCGCGGCCAACCGGGGCATCGTGGCCGCCTTCGAGGCGGTGGTGGGCCGGCCCATCACCGTGCCGCCCCATCACGACGTGACCGGGGCCATCGGCGCGGCGCTTTTGGCCATGCGCGAGCGCACCTGGCAAAAATCCAAGTTCAAGGGCTTTAAGGTCTCGGAGACCGCTTACAGCATCTCCACCTTTGAATGCCAGGGCTGCCCCAACACCTGCACCATCCGCAAGGTAAAGGTGGAGGGCGAAAAGCGGCCCCTGTTCTACGGCTCCCGCTGCGAAAAATACGACGTGGCCCAGACCGACGACAAGCCCAAGCGCGACCTGCCCGATCTTTTCGCCGAGCGGGAGGAGATGCTCGCCGCCTATATCGCGCCGGTGTCCGAAAATAAAAAGCGCGGCGTGATCGGCATCCCCCGCACCATGTTCTTCCGGGAGATGCTGCCTTTCTTCAGCGTGTTTTGCCAGCGCCTGGGCTTCGAGGTGGCGGTGAGCGGGGTTACCAACAAGAAGATCATCCACCAGGGGGTGGAGGCGGTGGTCAACGAGCCCTGCTTCCCCCTGAAGGTGGCCCACGGCCACATAAAGGAGCTTCTGGGCCAGGGCGTCAAGCGCATACTCATGCCCCATGTGGTTAACCTGGCCGCGCCCAATCACGAGCTGGGCTACGGCCAGGTTTGCCCCTATGTGCAGACCCTGGCCTACACCGCGCCGGCCGCCCTGGATTTCGCCGGGGCGGGCGCGGAGCTGATCAGCGCGCCGCTGCGCTTCGGCTGGGGCGAGAGGGTGCTGCGCCGGGACCTGCGGGAGTTGGCCAGGAAAATGGGGGCCAATGCCTGGCAGGTCAACGCGGCCATGGAAGCCGCCCAGGCCGCCCAGCAGGATTTCTACGACCGCCTGAAGGCCAGGGGCCGCCAGGTGCTGGAGGCCATGGGCCCCGAGGACCTGGCCATGGTGGTCGTCAGCCGGCCCTACAACGGCGCGGACCCCGGCATCAACCTGGGCCTGCCCCAGAAGATGCAGAACCTGGGCGTCTGGTCCATTCCCATGGATTTCCTGGACCTGGACGCGGAGATGGACCAGGACGACCTGGCCGAGATGTATTGGCGCTACGGCCAGAAAATCCTGGCCGCCGCCCGCCTGGTGCGCCGCGACCCGCGGCTCTACGCCGTGTACATCACCAATTTCGGCTGCGGGCCGGATAGCTTCATCGGCCATTTCTTCCAGGACATCATGGCGGGCAAGCCCTATCTGGAGATCGAGATCGACGAGCACTCCGCCGACGTGGGGGCCATCACCCGGCTGGAGGCCTTCCTGGATTCCCTGAAGAACGCTCCGCCCAAGGAGCCGGCCGCGCGGCCGGTGCGCCGCCGCAATATACAGGCCAAGGGGAGGGTGATCTACCTGCCCAACATGACCGACCACGCCTATCCCGTGGCCGCCGCCTTCCGCGCCTGCGGGGTGGAGGCGGAGGTGATGCCCGAAAGCGACGCCCGCACCCTGGAACTGGGCCGGCGCCACACCTCGGGCAAGGAGTGCTACCCCTGCGCCCTGACCACCGGCGACATGCTGAAAAAGCTCATGGACGACGGCGCGGACCCGGCCAAGGCCGCCTTTTTCATGCCTTCGGGCACGGGGCCCTGCCGCTTCGGCCAATACCACCGCTTCCACCGGCTGGTCATGGACGAGCTGGGCTACCAGGAGGTGCCCATCTACGCGCCGGACCAGTCCGAGGTGTTTTACGAGGAACTGGGCATGGTGGGCAACGGCGATTTCGCGCGCCAGGGCTGGCAGGGCTGCGTGGCGGTGGATTTGCTGCTCAAGGCGCTGCACGAAACCAGGCCCTACGAGGCCCATAAGGGCGACACCGACCGGGTCTATCAAAAGCATCTGGCCCTGTTGAACCGGGCCATCGAGGGGCGCGCCGACCTGGGCGCGATGATGGGCGAGGCCCGGCGCGAGTTCGCCGCGGTGCCCAAGAACAACGGCCACCGGCGGCCGGTGGTGGGCATCGTGGGCGAGATCTACACCAGGCTCAACCGCTTCGCCAACGAGAACGTGGTGCGTTCCATCGAGGAATTGGGCGGCGAGGCCTGGATGGCGGGCTTCTGCGAGTGGGTGCTCTACACCAACTACACCTCCTGGCAGCGGGCCAAGCTGCTGCGCAACCTGGGAGCCCTCAAGAGCCTCGTCATAGAAGACTATTTCCAGCACAAGGACGAGCACCACCTGGGCAAGCCCTGGGAAGGTTTTCTGAAGACCCTGGAGGAGCCCAAGACCGCGCGCATCCTGAGCATGGCCCAGCCCTATCTGGACCCCAACTACGAGGGCGAGGCCATTTTAAGCGTGGGCAAGTCGCGGGACATGATGCTGCGGGGCGCGGCGGGAGTGGTCAACGTGATCCCCTTCACCTGCATGCCGGGCAACATCGTGAACGCCCTGATGAAGCGCTTCCGCGAGGATCACGGCAACCTGCCCTATCTGCATTTGGCCATGGACGGGCAGGAGCAGAGCGGCACCCATACCCGCCTGGAGGCGTTTATGCACCAGGTTTCCCATTACCGGCCCGCCGCCAAATAGGCCAGCCGCTAAAACGACCAAGCCGCTAAAACGACCAAGCCGGGGCCCTGGGGGTCCCGGCTTTTTAATCGGCGTGGCGCTTGTATCAGGCCGGCAAATGGCTGGTGGTCACCTCGGCCAATAGCTTGCCATCGGCCGTGACCAGGGTGCGTATCACCGAGACCCGGCGGCCGCGCCGCACGTAGCGCGCCTCCGCCCTGATCTCGCCGGAACCCACGTTGCCCAAGAGCGAGCAATGCAGATTGACGGCCAGGGGAAAACCCTTTTGGCCGGGCGAGGCCTGGGTCTTGCCCAGGGCCAAAACCGTGGCGGTGACGTCGGCCATCCACAACATGGCGCCCGCGTGCACCGTGCCGAAGGGATTGCACATGCCGGCCTTGACCGGCATGCGGCTGGTGGCGTGCTCGGCGCTGAGCTCGGTTATGAAGAACTCCAGTTCGCCATGCATGGGGAGGGATTGTTCCATGGTCGCTTCGCCTACCCCTCCCGCCTCAGCTCTTGGCCTGTTCTTCGACGAGTTCAGGCACCCTGGCCAGGGCCGCTTCCAGGCCTTCGGGGTTCTGGCCGCCGGCCTGGGCCATGTCCGGCCTGCCGCCGCCGCCGCCGCCCACCAGGGGGGCCAGCACCTTGACCAGGTTGCCGGC
This sequence comes from Desulfocarbo indianensis, assembly GCA_001184205.1. GTDB lineage: Bacteria > Desulfobacterota > Desulfarculia > Desulfarculales > Desulfarculaceae > Desulfocarbo > Desulfocarbo indianensis. The sequence continues at coordinate 237,157 of LBMP01000005.1, read as the reverse complement.
GTGGAAGCGCTTGACCAGGTCCTTGGTCACCAGGGCCAGCAGCATGGCCTTGCCTTCCACCGCCGCGCCCAGAACCGCCACGCCGGAGCCCAGGCGGTCGCGCAGGTTGTCGGCCGCTTCGCGCAGGGCCTTGGGGGTGTCGGCCTCCACCTGGGCCGCGATGACCTTGACGCCGGCGATCTCTTTGGCCTCGGACAAAAGATCGCGCCCGCCGCCGCCGCTGGCCAGCTTCACCTTGAGGGCCTCGATCTCGCTACGGGCCTGCTTGAGCTGGGCCTGCAGGGCGGCCGCCTTGGCGCTGGCCTCGGAGCGGGGGGCTTTCAATTGGGCGGCGGTTTTGTTGAGTTCCTCGTCCACCGCCTGCATGGCCTCCACCGCGGCCGCGCCGGTGAGCGCCTCCACCCTCCGCACCCCGGCGGCCACCGAGGATTCGCTCACCAGCTTGAACAGCCCGATGTCGCCGGTGCGGTTGCAATGGGTGCCGCCGCAAAGCTCCTTGCTCACGCCGGGAATCTGCACCAGGCGCACCCGGTTGCCGTAGCGTTCCTCAAACAGCGCCATGGCGCCGGTGGCCATGGCTTCTTCCAGGTCCATCACCTGGGTCTCCAGGGCGATGTTGGCCCGGACGCCTTCATTGACCCGGCGCTCGATGTCGCCCAGCTGCTCCGGGGTCAGCGCCTCGAAATGGCTGAAATCGAACCTGAGGCGCTGGGGCGAAACCATGGAGCCGGCCTGTTTCACGTGCTCGCCCAGCACCGCGCGCAGGGCGGCGTGCAGCAGATGGGTGGCGGTGTGGTTGGCGGCGGTGGCGGCCCGGGCCCGGTGATCCACCAACAGCTCGATGGCGTCGCCTTTTTTGATGACGCCCCCGGTCACCTTGATGCGGTGCACGATCATCTCGCCGCCGGGCTTCATGGTGTCCCGCACCACGGCCCGGCCTTCGGGACCCTTTATCTCGCCCACGTCGCCCACCTGGCCGCCGGCCGCGCCGTAAAACGGCGTTTTGGGCGCCACCAGCTCGGCCTCCTGGCCCTGGCCCACCGCGTCCACCTCCTCGCCCTCCACCAGGAGCGCGGCAGCCTGGCTCGCGGCGCTCAGGCCCTCGTAGCCGGTGAACCCGGTTTGGAAGCCGCCGGCCTTGAGCCTGGCCAGGGCGGGCGGCAGCTCTTCCTCGCCGGAGCCCTTCCAGGCGGCCCGGCTGCGCGTGCGCTGACCCTCCATGGCGCTTTGGAAGCCGGCCTCGTCCACGCCCAGGCCCTCCTCCTGGCAGATGGTCTGGGTGAGGTCCAGGGGGAAGCCGTAGGTGTCGTAGAGCTTGAAGGCCACCTGGCCGGAAAGCTCGCTCGCGCCCTTGGCCTTGGCCTCGCCCATGGCGTCGGACAGAAGCTTGAGCCCGGTGTCCAGGGTCTCGCCGAAGCGTTCCTCCTCGGTGTGGATCACCTTGTCCACAAAGGCCCGCGAGTCCTTGAACTGGGGATAGACCTGGACCATCTCGTCCATGACCGTCTGGGAGACCAGGTGGAGAAAGGGCTTTTCAATGCCCAGCTTGCGGCCGTGGCGGGCGGCGCGGCGCAGGATGCGGCGCAGCACGTAGCCCCGGCCCTCGTTCTTGGGCATGACCCCGTCGGCGACGAGGAAGGCGCAGGCCCTGGCGTGGTCGGCGATCACCCGCAGGCTCACGTCGCTTTCGGCGGCCTGGCCGTAAGCCTGGCCGGCCAGCTCGCCGGCCCTGGCCAGGATGGGCGTGAAAAGGTCGCTGTCGTAATTGCTCAGCTTGCCCTGCACCGTGGCGGCGATGCGCTCCAGGCCCATGCCGGTGTCGATGCTGGGCTTGGGCAGGGGGGTCATTTTGCCCGCGGCGTCGCGGTTGTACTGCATGAACACCAGGTTCCACAGCTCCAGATAGCGGTCGCAATCGCAGCCCACCGCGCAATCCGGCCGGCCGCAGCCCACCTCGGGGCCCTGGTCGATGTGTATCTCCGAGCAGGGTCCGCAGGGGCCGGTGTCGCCCATGGCCCAGAAGTTTTCCTCGTCGCCCAGGCGAACGATGCGCTCCTTGCGCACCCCCACCTCGCTTTGCCACAGGGACTCGGCCTCGTCGTCGCTCTCGTGCACGCTGACCCAGAGCCGTTCCGGGTCCAGGCCGAAGCCCTCGGTTAAAAGCTGCCAGCCGAAGCGCACCGCGTCCTTCTTGAAATAATCGCCGAAGCTGAAGTTGCCCAGCATCTCGAAAAAGGTGTGGTGGCGGGGGGTGCGGCCCACGTTTTCCAGGTCGTTGTGCTTGCCCGAGGCGCGGAAGCATTTTTGGCAGGTGGCGGCGCGCTGGTAATCCCGCTTTTCCTGGCCCACGAAAACCTGCTTGAACTGCACCATGCCCGCGTTGGTGAAGAGCAGGCTGGGGTCGTCCTTGGGCACCAGGGAAGAGCTGTTCACCACGGTATGGCCCTGGGCCTTGAAATAGTCCAGGAACTTTTGCCTTATCTCATTGCCGGTCAAGGCCATGGGACATCCTTTGCGCCGCCGGGCCCGGCCCGGCAAATACGGTGGTTAGAGAATATTCGCCCGACTCACGCACATCCTGCCGAGCTTCCTATCAGAGGCGGCGGCTTAAAGCAAGCCGCCGGGCATCCGCCGCCGCCAGGCCGGCCGGGCCGGGTCTATTCGTCGGGCTCCATGGTGACCTCGTCGGTGGCGTTGGCCGGACCCAGGCCGTGCTTGGCCCGCAGCCGGTCCTCCACCTCGCCGGCGATCTCCGGGTGGTCTTTCAGATAATTGCAGGCGTTGTCCCGCCCCTGGCCCAGGCGCTCCTCGCCGTAGGAATACCAGGCCCCGCTCTTGGTGACGATGTCGCCGGCCACCCCCATGTCGATGAGCTCGCCGGTGCGGTTGATGCCGGTGCCGAAGAGGATGTCGAACTCGGCCATGCGGAAGGGCGGGGCCACCTTGTTCTTGACTACCTTCACCCTGGTGCGGTTGCCCACCTCTTCCTCGCCGCTTTTCAGCTTGCCGATGCGGCGGATATCCATGCGCAAGGAGGCGTAGAACTTGAGCGCGTTGCCGCCGGTGGTGGTTTCGGGGCTGCCGAACATCACGCCGATCTTCATGCGGATCTGGTTGATGAAGATCACCGCGGTGCGGCTTTTGGCGATGACGCTGGTGAGCTTGCGCATGGCCTGGCTCATGAGGCGGGCCTGCAGCCCCACGTGGCTGTCGCCCATCTCGCCCTCCAGCTCTGCCCTGGGCACCAGGGCGGCCACCGAGTCCACCACCAGGATATCCACCGCGCCGGAGCGCACCAGGATTTCGGCGATGTCCAGGGCCTGCTCGCCGGTGTCGGGCTGGCTCACCAGAAGATCGTCCACGTTCACGCCCAGCTTGCGGGCGTAGGCCACGTCCAGGGCGTGCTCGGCGTCCACGAAGGCCGCCACGCCGCCCAGCTTTTGGGCCTCGGCGATGCAGTGCAGGGCCAGGGTGGTCTTGCCGGAGGATTCCGGGCCGTAGATCTCGGCGACCCGGCCGCGGGGCACGCCGCCCACGCCGGTGGCCAAATCCAGGCCCAGGGAACCGGTGCTGATGGCGGGCACCTCGATGATATCCTCGGAGCCCAGGCGCATGATGGCGCCCTTGCCGAAATTGCGCTCGATCTGCTTCAAAGCCGAATCCAGGGCCCGTTCGCGCATCCCGGCCTGATCCTTTTCCGCCATGCCTACCTCCTTAGATAAACTCACGCCAATTCGAACTCGGCCAAAGGCTTGTATATGGGCCCCGCCGGGGTGAGGGTGCTTTGCATCAGAACCATCTTGCCGGCCCTGAAATCAGGGCCCTGATAATCCGCCCGGGCCGCCAGGGCCCGCGCGAGCGGCGCGGTGGGCGCGTTCCGCTTGCCGCCGCCCCTGGGACCCCGCCGCAGCCGGCCCAGGGTGAGGTGGGCCTTGAAGGAGCGCCGCTCGGGCGGAAAACCCAAGAGCTCCAGGCGCTCTTCCACCTCCCGCGCCAGGTCCGTCAGGGCGCTGGTTTGTCCGTCCAGCCCCAGCCAGACCACCTGGGGCTTTTGGGGGCTGGGAAAAGCGCCGCAGCCCTTCAGCGCCAGCGCCAGGCTTCCGCGGCCCTGGCAGGCCTCGCCCAGAGCCTCGCTCACACCCGCCACCTGGTCTTCCGGCGTCTCGCCCAGGAATTTCAGGGTCAGATGCATGGCCTCGGGCTTGACCCATTTCACGTCCGCGCCGCTGGCCTTCAGCTCTTTAGCGATCTGGCCGGCCGCCTGGACGGCCTCGGGCGGCAGCTCAAGCGCTATGAACAGGCGCATGCTCCTCCAGATGGCGGCGCAGAAGGTCCAGGGCGGTTTCTGCCGACTGGGCCTTGACCTGGGAGCGGTTGCCCCTGAATCGCCTGTGATGGGTTTCCACCTCATCGCCGTGGGCCAGCCCGAAATAAACCGTGCCCACCGGCTTTTCCGGGGTGCCGCCCTCCGGCCCGGCTATGCCGGTCACCGCCAGGGCCAGGTCGGTGCCCGCCCTGCTGCGCGCGCCCAGGGCCATCTCGCGGGCGGTCTCGGGGCTCACCGCGCCGTGGTCCGCCAGGGTCTGCGGGCTCACGCCCAAAAGCTCTTCCTTGGCCAGGTTGGAGTAGACCACCATGCCGCGCTCGAAATAGGCCGAGGAGCCGGCCACGTTGGTCAGGCGGTGGCCGATGAGGCCGCCGGTGCAGCTCTCGGCCAAAGCCAGGCTGAGCCCCCGCTCGGCCAGGAGCCGGCCCACTTTCTGCTCCAGGGATTCGCCGTCCAGGGAAACCACGAACTGGGCCAGGCGCGCCCGGATATCATCCACCAGGGCCTGGGCCTCGCTCTCGGCCTCGTCCCGCGCCAGACGGCGCACGGTAACCGTGACCCGCACCTCGGGGAACACCGGATAATAGCCCAGACTCACCCCCGGTCGCCGGCCCCGGTCGGCCAGGCCGGCCAGACGCGTCCCCACCTCGGATTCGGGCACCCCGAAGAGTCGTATCTCCCGGCTGACCACGGCCTCGCCCTGGCCCGCCAGGAGGCTCACAAGCTCGGGCACGATGGTTTCGTCTGTGATCTTGCGCATTTCCCTGGGCACGCCCGGCAGGAAATACACCGGCTGGCCATCCGGGCCTATTAAACGGAAGCCGGCGCAGGTGGCGCAGAGTATCTCCGCGCCCTCGGGCAGCCAGGCCATTTTCAGCACTTCCTCCGAGGCTTCCCGGCCGCGCTTGGCCAGGAATTCGCGCAGGTTTCTCACCATGCGCTGGCTTTCGGCCAGGGGCAGCTCGAAAACCTCGGCGGCGGTGCGGGCGGTTATGTCGTCGTCCGTGGTGCCCAGCCCGCCGGAGACCAAAACGAAATCGGCCCGGGACAGGGCGCGGCACAGAGCGTCCTTGATGGCGTTTGGCTCGTCGCCCACCAGCACCACCGCGCCGATCTCCACGCCCAGGGGCCAGAGCCTGCGGGCGGCGTAGCGTGAATTGGTGTCGGCCACCCGGCCGCTCATCAGTTCGTCGCCGATGCAGATTATCTCGCCGCGCATTGTGTGACTCCAGGGCCTCCTGCTCGCGATGCTTCCGGCAAGTCGGCCAGCTGGTTGGCGATACTGGGTTTTTGCCTCTGGCGCTTCGCCCGGTCAAAGCCCGGCGCCCAAGCCGGCCGCGACAGCGATTATGATAAAAACTAGACAGTTGAAGCTAGCAGCCCCCCGTGGCTTTGTCAACCGCGGCCGCCTCCCGCCGCCGGGGCTTGACCGGGCGCGCCGCCTGGCGTAGGTATGGTGGCGATAAGCCGCGAACCGGGCGTCTGGCCAGCATAAAAACGGAGGGCGATCATGCGTTGGTGCGATCTCAGCTGCCCCCATGCCAGCTTTCCCCAGGAGGAGGCGGTGGATGGGGCCGGTTCCTGCCGGACCTTCGTGGCCTTGTATTGCCGGGAATTGGGCCGCCTGGTGGCCAAGAACGCTCCCTGCGCCCTCCAGGATGGGACGTCCCGCGGGGATAAAAGCCGGTCTGATGAATAGGCCGGCCTGCCTGCGCGGCCGGTCCCGGAAGCCTAGTCGTCCTCTTCTTCGCCGCCGCTGGTTACGGTCGTTTCCGCGCTTGGGGGCGGGCCCACCTTGAAGAAGTTCACCCCTTCCCGCTGGAGCATCTTTTCCTCTTCCGGCGTGGAGACGCCGCGGATGTTGCGGGTTTCCGTGGCGCCGAAATGCATTTTCAAGGCTTCGTTGGCGAACTTGGCGCCTACGTCCTCGAAGTTTTCCTTGAGATAGCGCTTGAGCGCCTCGCCCAGCAGCCTGGCGGCGGCGTCGGGATCAGGAGAATCCCCTTCATTGGGCCGGGGAGAGGCTTGGCCCCGCTTGGCGATGGCAAAGGAACTCGGCACCTGGCGCACGGATTCCGCTCCGCAGACCGGGCAGGCGATCATTTTGTTTTTAATCTGTTTTGCCAGGTCCTTATGGCTGTCGAACCAGCCCTCGAATCTATGGCCCTGGTCGCATTGCAAGTCGAAAACCAGCATGGGCCCTCCCTCATTATTTTATATCATACCATTTTGTGCAAGACCAGGTTGCCTGGAGTCTTTGCCCCCGGTGGGGTAGAATACCCGCCATGAGCAAATTATTGGAAGATACAGCTCGGGCTTTTAGCCGGGCCTTGGCCGCCCGCCCGCCCAAGCTGCTTGAAAATCCCCAAGCCCGCGAAGCCGCGGTCCTGATGCCGCTTTGGGAGGACCAAGGTCAGGCCCAGGTGGTATTCACCAAGCGCACCAAGAGCCTGCCCACCCACGCCGGCCAGATTTCCTTTCCCGGCGGGGCCAGCGATCCCGATGACCCGGATTTGGCCTTCACCGCCCTGCGCGAAACCTGCGAGGAGATCGGGGTGTGCCTGGACGCGGCCCGGGTGGTGGCCCGCCTGGACCAGGTGGTGACCGTCACCAATTTTCTGGTGACGCCTTTCGTGGGGCTCTTGGAGCCGGGGGTGGAATTTTCCCCCAATCCCCAGGAGGTCGAGCGGCTGGTGGTGGTGCCCCTGGCCAAGGTGCTGGACCGCGCCTCCTACCAGCCCACGGAGGTGCGCTGGCAGGGCATGAGCTTTCATCAGGAGGCGCTCAGCCACAACGGCGACGTCATTTGGGGGGCCACGGCGCGCATACTTTTGAACCTGTTGGATCGTCTGGGCGATTCAGCGAAAAATATCGCCTCGGTGGGCCAGGGCGAAGCCTAAAAAGGGGTGGACAGCCCCTGGCCGCTCGTGTAGAAATATCAGCTTGTCGGGACGTGGCGCAGCCTGGTAGCGCACATGCTTCGGGAGCATGGGGCCGCTGGTTCAAATCCAGTCGTCCCGACCAGATAATAAAAGCCAAGGGGTTGGGCGAAAAGCCCAGCCCCTCGTTTTTTTGAGTCGGGCTGCTTGCAGGCCAAGCAGCCCGACTCGTCCCCATTAATTCCGACCCCGCCGGCTGCCCGTTAAACCGTCACGTCCAAATTCAGCCCCTTGCCCGTGATCTGGGCGGCTGTCTGCGACATGTTGTTTAATTCCTGTAGGGTCTGTTGAATCAAGGAGGCGGCCAGTTCCTGGGTGTTTTGCTGCATGACCTGGGCGGCCGCGGCCATGACTTGTTGAACGCCGCCCACTGAGCTAACGCCGCTCATGATAAGCTCCCGGGCTTGTTACGAACCATGAATCCCCTCTTTGGGTTTTATCGGCCTAGTGCCGTGCGATCTTTAATTTTTTCGAGACGCGCCTGCGGTTTCCCTCACGCTTCCCCGCTTATTACATTTCAGTTACAGGGTCCATAGCCCCCAGCTAACGGTTGCCGCCGGGCGGCCACTGGCCGGATAATGCCTCGAAACAGCCTAAGGAGTAAGGCCATGGGCAAATCCGAGAGCAGCAAGGAAAAGACAGCCAGGTTCGACGGCGAGCTTTACGACCGCCGATTGAAGGTGTATTTGGCCGCGCACGAGCTTTTGAGCCAGGTGTCGCGCGATGGCCGGGTCAGCGGCCCCAGCCTGCACGCCTTTGAAGAGGAAAAGCTCAAGGGCGAATTTCTTTTCAGCGAAAAAGTAAGCTCTTACCTGGATGAGTTGCAGTCTTTGGCCGGCAAGAACCTGGCCAGCAACACCGTCCTGGAGCACATGGGCGAGGACGAGGAGGAGCAAAAGGCCAAGTTCACGAAAGACGCGGACAAGTCATTGGAATGGCTTGTCAAGCAGCGTGAAAAGCTGAAAAGCACCGTTGCCAAGGACATGGCGGGCAATTAAGCCATACCCTTTTGCAGGGCCAGGCCGGACCAGCCTTCCGAGCCCTGAGCCAAGCGCGGAATCAAGCCCAGGCCGGCCAAATAGCCGGCCAGGCCGGATTCCGCCTCGCGCCTGAAGCCGCTGGCCAGCAGCCAGCCGCCGGGAAGAAGCCGGGCGGCCAAATGCCCGGCCGCGGTTCGCAAGATGGGCTCCGGCAGATTGGCCGCGGCCAGGGCCAGGGGCCCGGCCAGGGCGGCGTGGGTGGCGCGCACGAAATGGGTCAAGGGCCCGGCCAGGGGATTCAAGGCTTGATTGCGCGCCATGGCCCGGCCCGCGGCCGGGTCGGGGTCCACCGCCACCACCCGGCGGCCGGTTTTCAGGGCCAGGGCCAGGGCCAAGACCCCGGTGCCGCTGCCCACGTCGGCCAGCCAGCCGCCGGCGGGTATTTCCCTCTGGCATACCTGGCAGATGAGGTTCAGGTTGAGCCGGGTGCTGGGGTGGTCGCCGCCGCCAAAGGCGATGAGCGCGTCGATGACCAGGGCTTGCGGCCCGGCCGGGCAGCCGGTCCAGGCCGGGGCCAGACAAAGCCCCTCACCCACCTCCTCGGGAAAGGGCTCCTGCCAGACCCGCGCCGGGTCGGCGGCCTCCACCACCCTTGAGCGCCAGCGCACGCCGGGCTCCTCCTGGGCCAGCCTGGCCAGCGCCTCCTGGCCCAGCTCCCGGTCGGGCCAGAGCGACCACAGCTCCAGCTCCTGAACCATGACCCGCAGCGCCCCGGCCTTTCGCAAGAGCCCGCCCAGCCTTTGGGCCTGCGCGCTGTTCTCCAGCCGGGCCCTGACGTCGAGCCAGGGCCTTATCTCATGGTTTATTCTGGCGATATTATTCACGGTTTCCCGGCGGTCCCTTTCGCGGTAGACTGAAAGACGCACTAAAGATAGGGTATTCCATACGGAAAAGCTAGAAAAAAATTCGCTTGAACCATTGCAGTGGGCCGTTTAGATTGCCATATTTATTATAAATAAGAACGATTGCTTTAGAGCTTTAGGAAAGGAAGCAACAATGATAGAGGTGACCGAGAGCGCCAGCAAGGCCATCAAGGCTTTCATGGCGGAAAAAAATCTGGACAGCGCCCTCAGGGTGTATATGCAGAGCGGCGGTTGAGGCGGTCCCAGCTTGCGCTTGGTTCTGGACGAACCAAAAGACGATGACGACTCCTACGAGTTCGAGGGCCTTACCTACTTGATCAACAAGGACTTGGCCACCCAAAGCGGCACCGTCAAGGTTGACTTCATAGATAACGGCTGGCAGCAGGGATTCAGCGTGACCGCGGAGAAACCGCTGTTCAGCGGGGCCAGCGCCTGCGGCAGCTCCTGTAGCTGTTAACGGCTTGAAAAACTAGGCTCCCCGGGGCCATAAGGTACCGGGGAGCCTTTATTTTTTTCGCGCTATAGAATCAGAAGAGGCGGCCCATGACTCCCCAGCCGCTGCCGTCCTCGCCGTCCGATTCCCAAACCACCACGAAGCCGCCGTCGCGCTTGGCCACCCTGGCGTGCTGCTGGTCGCTGCCGCCATGGGAAAGCCGGGTCTCGTCGCCGGCGCGGCCTCCCGAGGAATCGCAGCGCTGCACCAGGACGTCGCGGTTGCCCTCGGCGTTGACGCCCGACCAGGCCACGGCAAAACCGCCGTCATCCAGCCTGGCCACGCCGGGGCGGCTGCGGTCCCAGGGCGGCGAACCGTTGATGGTGACCTCGCCGCCGATGGCGTTGCAGTCGAAGTCGAAAATCCGGCCCTGCACCCTGGTGGCCTTTTCCCGGTTAACGTCGGTCCAGACCACCACGAACCGGTTGTCGTTCAGCCTGGCCGCCGAGGGATACCATTGGATGTTCAGGGTGTCCGAGGAGGCCACGAAGCTGGCCACCTGGCCGTTGGAGGCGTTGAACTTGTAGCCCACCACGTCCCAGCCGGTGATGCCCCAGTTCACCCGGTCCATGACCACCACGTATGCCTCGTCAGCCAAGCCCACCACCGAGCTGTTGGACTGGGAATCGGCGTTGGAATCGACCAAGAGCTCGCCGCTCTTGCCCTCGCCCCTGGAGGAATAGCGCCGGGCGTACACGCGGGCGCTGCGGGAGCCGTCGGCCGGGGCCTTGGTCCAGGAGACCACGAAATCGCCGGAGGACAGCGCGCCCACCGAGGGCAGGTATTCGTAATCAGTGGTGGCTCCGGGCCAGAAAGCGCCGTCCACCGGGTTGCCGTCGCCGTCGAAGACCTGGGCGTTGACGTCGTAGAGGTTGGCTCCATCGATGTAGGCGTCCCAGACCACCACGAAGTTGCCGTCGGCCAGGCCGGCCACGCCCACGGCCTGGGAGTTGCCGGGGCTGGCCACTTCGATCTCGCCGCCCTGGGGGCTGCCTCCGGAATCGTAGCGCTGGGCCTTGATCTTGACCCCGTCTCCGCGGTCGATCCAGGCGACCACAAAGCCGCCGTTGGCCAGGTTGGAGGTTTCGGGCCGGAGCTGGTCGCCGCCGGTGAGGCCGGGCAGATTGGGGCCAAAGGCCTGGGCCGGCGCGGGGGGCAGGGCCGCCAGGGATATGAGCAGAATGAAGATGGGCAGGAACCAGGCGGCCCTTGTCCGGCGCGCCATGCAATGTCCGTCACGATAAGCCATGTTAGCTCCCCAAGAAAAGCGCGGGAAACCGGCCGGAGCCTTTGGCGGCTCCTGGTCGGGAGGATAGGTTCGCCCTAGATACTACCCATTCCTGGCTCCGCGTCAATGCCTTAGACCCCAAACGGCCAAAGCGGCTGGCGCGGGCCGCCTCAGGGCCGTGTTGCCAGGCCGCCGGTTTTGTGATAAGCCATTGGCCGGCGATAACATCATCGGCTGACTAGTTTTTCACCGCCGGCCCTTAAGGCGGCGGGGCGGGTTTCGGGGAGGATAGCATGAACGGCCTCAGGCTACGCGCCATTATCAGCATGGCCCTGGTTTGCTTGTTTTTGCCGGCCCTGGCTTCGGTGGCGGCGGCGGGCTCCTACAGCGTGGCCTGCGTGGGCGACAGCATCACCGAAAACCGCCTGGCCTCTCAATTGAAACCCATGCTGCAAAACGCCACCGGCGATACCTGGACCACCTATGACCACGGCATCGGCGGCTACACCACCCACGACCTGCGGGACGCCATGTCCGCCGACTGCTGGTGGTGTTCGCGTCCCACCTATACGCTCATCATGGCCGGCACCAACGACATGGTGCATTTCTACGGCTTGGATTCCAGCGTGGGCGCCATGCAGGACATGATCAACATGATGCGCCGGGGCTCCAGCAAGGTGGTGGTGGCTTTCATCCTGCCCTCCTTGAGCCTGCAGGAAACCGATTGGGCCAAGAGCTACAATCAGCGCATGCGGGAGCGCCTGGTGGGGGTGGATTATTTCATGGAAACCAACTGGAACGATTTCTACGACCCCAACACCGACACCGCCAAGGGCGTATTCATGGGGGACCGCATTCATCCCAACGATACCGGTTACGACATGATCGCCGACAACTGGTTCCAGGTCATCCTCTCGGCCCAGGCCGACCCCTTCACGGAGAAGGTGAACAACTACCGCTAGAGCTATTGATCGCTTTTCCCGGGCCCGTCCCTTAAGGGGCGGGCTTTTTCATGTCCGCGGGGCCGCCTGGTTTATGCGCGGAGCGAAACCCGCCTATTCCCTAGAGTATTTTACTGGGCGGAAAAGCCCCGGCTTGTTATTCTTTATCGGTAAAGGACTGTGTTCAGGCCCCGGGCGGAGCCTGCCATCTTTGGAGCTGAAAGCATCATTGAAAGGAGACCGCTAATGTATCACGAACCAGTGGAGCAGCTCACCGAGAAAGACCGCAATTTCATAAGGGCCCTCAACAGCCTGAAAGAGGAGATCGAGGCCATAGACTGGTATCACCAGCGGGTGGCGGCCAGCCAGGACCCCCAGTTGGCCAAGATCATGGCCCACAACCGCGACGAGGAGATCGAGCACGCCTGTATGACTCTGGAATGGCTGCGGCGCAACATGCCCGGCTGGGACAAGGAGCTGAAGACCTACCTGTTCAGCGAGGGCGATATAACCGACCTGGAAGACTGATCCCCAAGGGAATGGGTGGGGGGCTCATTCCCCGCTGGCCGGAGGCTTTTGGCGCAGGGCTTTCACGCGGCCGCGCCGCAGCTTGGCTTCCAGGCGGCGCTTGCGGGCGGCCTGGCCGGGAGCCGTGGGTTTGCGCGGCTTGCGCGGGGGGCGGTTCAGGAGGGCCAGGCGCTCCATGAGGCGTTCCAGGGCCATGATCCGGTTGCGCTCCCTGGAGCGGCGCTCGGTGGCCGAGACGGTGACGCCGGTGGGCAAATGGGTCAGCCGCACGCCGGTTTCGGTCTTGTTGCGGTGCTGGCCCCCCGGTCCGGAGGCCTTGAAGAAGCTCCAGGCCAGCTCACTTGCAGGCGGTCTTCTCCGGCGCATGGCTAGCCCGCCTGTCCCAGGAAAGCCGCGCGTCCGGCCGCGCCGGCGGCGGGCCGCACCGGGCTGGGAAGCCCACCGCTCCCCCATGTTGCCGCGGCTTTTTTTCTCAGGGTCCCAGGCATAGTTACTCGCTGCCGCCCGTCCGCCGCGAAAGGCGCGGTCTAGGCTTGGGCTGAACGCTTGTCGCGCTCGATAAAGGCGTAGGCCGAGTGGTTGTGGATGGACTCGAAGTTTTCGCTGTCCACGGAAAACCACACGATGTTGGGGTCGTCCTCCAGCTTGCGGGCCACCTCGCGCACCACGTCCTCCACGAACATGGGGTGCTCATAGGCGCGCTCGGTGACGTATTTTTCGTCTTCGCGCTTGAGCAGGGAAAACACGTCCGAGCTGGCCGATTCCTCCACCAGTTGAATCAGGTCCTCGATCCAGAAGAACCGCTTGAAGCGCACGGCCAGCTTGACCATGCCCCGCTGGTTGTGGGCGCCGTGCTCGCTGATCTCCCGCGAACAGGGACAAAGCGTGGTGACCGGCACCCGCATCTCCACCACCAGATCGAGCCCCTCGCCGTTGACGCTGCCCCTGAAGGCCACGTTGTATTCCATGAGCCCCTGGGCGGAGGAAACCGGCGCGGCCTTTTTGATGAAGTAGGGAAACTCCACCTCTATGTGGGCGCAGGCCGCGTCCAGACGTTTCTTCATCTCCTCCAGGATGCCCGGAATGTTGCGCAGGTTGATGTTGTTGGAATGCTCGGACAGGACTTCGATGAAGCGGCTCATGTGGGTGCCCTTGTATAGGTGGGGCAGGTCCACATACATGTTGATGTTGGCCACGGTTTGCTGCGTGCCGTTGGCCCGGTCCAGCACGGTGACGGGATGGCGGATATTTTTCACGCCCACCTTGTCGATGGCTATGTTGCGGTGGTCCGGCTGGCTTTGTACGTCTTTCATGATTCCTACCCGACCCGCTGGCCAGGGATTGTGTTTGTAAACAGGAACGGACGGTCTGGCAGGACCGTCCGTCCCCCCGTTCATGAATTCTTAATACACCCTTGGGCCGGGCTCTACCAGCCCCAGGTCAAGTACTCGTGTATGGAGTCGGCCGCCTTGCGGCCGGCGCCGGCGGCCAGGATCACGGTGGCGGCGCCGGTGACGATGTCGCCGCCGGCCCACACGCCGGGTTTCTTGGTCTTGCCGGCCTCGTCGGCCACGATATAGCCCCACTTGTTCACTTCCAGCCCCGGGGTGGTGGCGGTGACCAGGGGGTTGGCGCCGGAGCCCACCGCGATGATGGCCATGTCGCATTCCACGGTCTTGGTGCTGCCGGCAATGGGCTCGGGCCGGCGGCGGCCGCTGGCGTCGGGCTCGCCCAGCTTCATCTCCTGCAGCTCCACGCCCTTGAGCCAGCCCTTGTCGTCGCCCAGGAAGCGCAAGGGGCTGTGCAGGAAGAAGAACTCGATCTGCTCCTCCTCGGCGTGGTGAATTTCCGCCGCGCGGGCGGGCAGCTCGTCATGGGAGCGGCGATAGATGCATTTCACGCTTTCGGCCCCCATGCGCATGGAGGTGCGCAGGGCGTCCATGGCCACGTTGCCGCCGCCGAAGACCACCACGTTCTTGCCCTTGACCAGGGGAGTGTCGTATTCGGGGAAGAGATAGGCCTTCATGAGGTTGGAGCGGGTGAGGTACTCGTTGGCGCTGTAGATGCCCATGAGGTTTTCGCCGGGCACGCCCAGGAAGGTGGGCAGGCCGGCTCCCACGCCCAGATAAACCGCGTCGTAGCCTTCCTCGTTCAGGAGTTCATCCACGGTTACCACGCGGCCCACCACTATGTTGCACTCCACCTTGACGCCCAGCCTCTCCAGGAAATTGACCTCGTGGGCCACGATCTCCTTGGGCAGGCGGAACTCGGGGATGCCGTAGACCAACACGCCGCCGGGCTTGTGGAAGGCCTCGAACATGGTCACCTCGTGGCCCTTGCGGATCAAATCGCCGGCCACGGTGATGCCGCCGGGGCCGGAACCCACCACGGCCACCTTTTTGCCGGTTTTCTCGGCGATGGGGGGCATGGGGATGTCGCTTTGGGAGCGGGCCCAGTCGGCCACGAAGCGCTCCAGGTTGCCGATGGCCACGGGCTCGTCCTTTTTGCCCACGATACAGCGGCCTTCGCACTGGCTTTCCTGGGGGCACACCCGGCCGCACACCGCCGGGAAGGAGTTCTTCTCCCAGAGCTTCAGGATGGCGCCCACGAAGTCGCCTTCCTGGATGCGGCCGATAAAGGCCGGGATGCCCACGTTCACCGGACAGCCTTCCACGCAGGAGGGCTTTTTGCATTGCAGGCAGCGGCTGGCTTCCAATTGGGCCTGTTCGGCGGTGTAGCCGTGGGGCACTTCCTCGAAATTGCGGCGGCGCACGTCCGGGGCCTGCTCGGGCATTTTCTGGCGCGGAGTTTTCTCTTTTTTATCGGACATGATGAAGCAATCCCTTTCGTGTCTTAAGAGGAGCAGGAGCACTTGCGCTGGTAGAGGTCCATGGCCTGGCGCTCTTGGGGCTGATAGGCGGTCAGGCGCTGGCCCAACTCCTCGAAGTCCACCTTGTGGCCGTCGAACTCGGGGCCGTCCACGCAGGCGAATTTGGTTTCGCCGCCCACCGATACGCGGCAACAGCCGCACATGCCGGTGCCGTCCACCATGATGGCGTTCAGGCTGACCATGGTGGGGATTCCGAACTCCTTGGTGACCTTGGCGCAGAACTTCATCATGGGCACCGGACCGATGCACACCGCTTCCTTGACCTCGGAACCCAGCTTTTCCAACTGCGCTTTCAGGACGTCGGTGACGAAGCCGTGATGGCCGTAGGAGCCGTCGTCGGTGCATACGTACAGCTCGTGGGAGGCCGCCTTCATCTTGTCTTCCATAATCAGGAGGTCCTTGTTGCGGGCTCCGATGATGGCGATGACCTTGTTGCCGGCCTGCTTGAAGCCGCGGGTGATGGGGTGCAGCACGGCCACGCCGGTGCCGCCGCCCACGCAGATGATGGTGCCCTTTTTCTCTATGGGGGTGGGCTGCCCCAGGGGTCCGGCGATATCCAAAATGGTATCGCCCACGTTCAGGGATTTGAGGAGCGCGGTGGACTTGCCCACCACCTGGTAGATGATGGTGATGGTTCCCCGCTCCGGGTTGCTGTCGGCCATGGTCAGGGGGATGCGTTCACCGTTTTCGTTGACTCTGAGTATGATGAACTGACCCGGCCTGGCCTTGCCGGCTATCCTGGGGGCGTGGATCTCGTTGGCCACCACGGTTCCCTGGGCGAGTTCTTGCTTGGTGAGGATTTTGAACATAGCGCCTCCGTAGATCTCTATGGCATATGGTTACCGACCAAAAACGGCCGCCTGGACGATACAGGGGCCGCCGCTCGGTGCTGTACGCCTTTGGGAATGTAAACTATTTTCCAGCCTTTTTATCTATCCGCCTCCACATACCACCGCTTGGTAGCACTGTCAAAGGCAAAACGGCCCTCAAAGGCCGCTTAAATACCCTCCGCGGGCCGCCCGCGGGGGTCCCTGGCGGCCCAGGGGCCAAAGTATGGGCTTTGTGCCTGAATTCTCTTGACTACGGGTTAAAAAGCGTGCAATTCTCCCCAACGGTTAGTTTGTGCAATTTAAAGCAAGGGCGCCGCGACTTGTCCCCCCCTAGCGCGGGCGGGGTGGCGGGTGCCTATAGGTTCAAGCCCCGACGGGGACCGGCCGGAAAAGGAGCGGACACCCCGACGGAACCGTTACAGTCTCGCTCTTAAGGAGGAAAATAATGCCCAAGCTGCCGGACCCGACTAAAAACCCAGATTGGAAAATCGCCCAAGCGGCCGAGAAGTACATGAAGCCCATCAAGGAGATCGCCGAGCAACTCGGCCTCACCGACGAGGAGCTTCTGCCCCACGGCCATTACGTGGCCAAGGTGGACTTCAAGAAGGTCTTGGCTCGGCTGGAGAACAAGAAGGATGGCAAGTACATCGACGTGACCGCCATCACCCCCACGCCCCTGGGCGAGGGCAAGTCCACCAGCACCATGGGCCTGGTCGAGGGCATGGGCAAGCTGGGCATGAACGTCACCGCGGCCATCCGGCAGCCCTCTGGCGGCCCCACCATGAACATCAAGGGCTCGGCGGCCGGCGGCGGCTTGGCCCAGTGCATCCCCTTGACCCCCTTCAGCCTGGGCCTCACCGGCGACATCAACGCCATCATGAACGCCCACAACCTGGCCATGGTGGCCCTGACCAGCCGCCTGCAGCACGAGCGCAACTACAATGACGAGCAGCTCAAGCGGCTCTCCAAGATGCGCCGCCTGGACATCGACCCCACCAACATCGAGATGGGCTGGATCATCGACTTCTGCGCCCAGGCCCTGCGCCACATCATCGTGGGCCTGGACATGGGCAACAAGACCAACGGCTACATGATGCACTCCAAGTTCGGCATCGCGGTGAGCTCCGAGGTCATGGCCATCCTGGCCGTGGCCAAGGACCTGGCCGACATGCGGGAGCGCATGGGCAAGATCGTGGTGGCCTACGATAAGAAGGGCACCCCCGTGACCACCGAGGATCTCGAGGTGGCCGGCGCCATGACCGCCTGGATGGCCGAGGCTCTCAACCCCAACCTGCTGCAGACCCTGGAAGGCCAGCCGGTGTTCGTGCACGCCGGTCCTTTCGCCAACATCGCCATCGGCCAGAGCTCCATCCTGGCCGACCGCGTGGCTTTGAAGCTCTCCGACTACCACGTGACCGAATCCGGCTTCGGCGCGGACATCGGCTTCGAGAAATTCTGGAACCTGAAGTGCCGCTTCAGCGGCCTGAAGCCCCATTGCGCCGTGGTGGTGGCCACCATCCGCGCCCTCAAGTGCCACGGCGGCGCGCCCATCCCGGTGCCCGGCAAGCCCATGCCGCCCGAGTACGGCAAGGAGAACGTGGGCTGGGTGGAAGACGGCTGCAAGAACCTGGTACATCACATCGAGACCGTGAAGAAAGCCGGCATCAACCCGGTGGTGTGCGTCAACGCCTTCTACACCGACACCAAGAACGAGATCAACGCGGTGCGCAAGCTGGCTGAAAAGGCCGGCGCCCGCGTGGCGGTGAGCCGCCATTGGGAGCTGGGCGGCGAAGGCGCCATCGAGTTCGCCGAGGCGGTCAAGGAGGCTTGCGAGGAGAAGAACAACTTCAAGCTGCTCTACGAGCTGAAGATGCCTCTGCGCCAGCGCATTGATAAGATCGCCAAGGAAGTCTACGGCGCCGACGGCGTGGAATACTCCGCCGAGGCCGCCGCCAAGGCCGCCCGCATCGAAAAGGACCCCGAGCTGAGCCAGCTGGGCACCTGCATGGTGAAGACCCACCTGTCCCTGTCGGACAACCCCAACATGAAGGGCGTGCCCAAGGGCTGGAAGCTTTACGTGCGCGACGTGCTGACCTACGGCGGCGCGGGCTTCGTGGTACCGGTGGCCGGCACCATCAGCCTGATGCCCGGCAGCGGCTCCAACCCCGCCTACCGGCGCGTGGACGTGGACACCAAGAGCGGCAAGATCAAGGGCATCTTCTAAAAAAACGCACAAGCGAACAAGTAATCCCTACTCGGGGGGGCTTGACCCCCCCGAGTTTTTTTGTATATGGTGCCTATTAGAACCGGGGAGATAATGATCTTATTCAATAGCGGTACAGTAGGAATTCCGGTACATTTGGCGCTGGGCGCCGCGGCATAGTTGCGCGGAGCGAACTGTTCATTTGAGAGGCCGTCCTGGCCTCGCTAATCCTGCGAAGGTGAGGCAAATGGCAGAAGCAAAGAGCGGCAAGGTCGGAGCGGTAATGGTGGTAGGCGCTGGCATCGCCGGCGTGCAGGCTTCCTTGGATCTGGCGAACGCGGGCTATTACGTCTACCTTGTGGAAAAGACTTCCGCCATCGGCGGGCGCATGGCCCAGCTCGATAAAACCTTTCCCACCAACGATTGCGCCATGTGCATCATCTCCCCCAAGTTGGTGGAGTGCGGGCGCCACCTCAACATCGAGATCATCACCAACGCGGAGGTGCAGGGCATCGAGGGCGAGCCGGGCAACTTCTCGGTGAAGGTGCACCAGAAACCGCGCTACATCGACATGGAGGCCTGCACCGCCTGCGGCGACTGTATCGACGCCTGCCCGGTGGAGGTGCCCAGCGAGTTCAACCAGGGCCTCAACACCTGCAAGGCCACCTTCAAGCGCTACGCCCAGGCCTATCCCAACGCCTACGCCATAACCAAGCTGGACCGCGCGCCCTGCAAGATCACCTGCCCGGCCAATCTCAACGTGCAGGGCTACGTGCAGATGGCCAAGGTGGGCAAGAATCTGGAATCGCTTTCCATCGTCATGGAGGACCTCTGTCTGCCCGGCACCATCGGCCGCATCTGTCCCCATCCCTGCGAAAGCGAGTGTCGCCGCCTGGAGGTGGACGAGGCGGTGGCCATCCGCGATATCAAACGCTTCGTGGCCGACCAGGCCGGCATAGAAAACGTGGTTCAGCCGGAGGTGGAGCCACGTTCCGAAAAGGTGGCCATCATAGGCTCCGGGCCAGGCGGCTTATCCTGCGCCTACCATTTGGCTCGGCGCGGAATAAAGAGCGTGATTTTCGAGGCGCTGCCCGTTGCGGGCGGCGCCTTGGCAGTTGGAGTGCCGGAATACCGGCTGCCCAGGGCGGGCCTGCAAAAGGAAATCGACCTCTTGAAGACCATGGGGGTGGAGATCAAGCTGAACACCCCCATCGGCAAGGACCTGCCCTTCCAGCAGTTGCAAAAGGACTACGACGCGGTGTATCTGGGCGTGGGCGCGCCCCAGAGCTTCAAGCTCAACGTGCCCGGCGAGGACGCCGCCAACATCATCCCCGCCCTGGAATACCTCAAGAAGGCCAGCCTGGGTGAGGACCTGCCCCAGGGCCGGAACGTGGTGGTGGTGGGCGGCGGCAACGTGGCCATCGACGCGGCGCGCACCGCGCTGCGCAAGGGCGCCGAAAAGGTCACCATGGTCATGCTGGAATCGGCCGAGGAGCAGCCGGCCAGCCCCTGGGAGATCCAGGAGGCCCTGGACGAGGGCGTGGCCTTTGTGCACCGCAAGGGCGTGGGCCAGGTGCTGGCCCAGGGCGGCCGGGCCACCGGGCTTGCCTTGAAGGAATGCACCAGCGTGTTCAACGGCGAGGGCCGCTTCGCGCCCGAGTTCGACGAGACCTGTTCCCTGGTGGATTTATCCGCCGATCTCATCATCACCGCCATCGGCCAGCGCACCGAACTGGGCTTCCTGGAGGGATCGGGCCTGGAGACGACTCCCCGCGGGCTCATCCAGGCCGACCCCGTGACCATGGCCACCAGCCTGAAGGGCGTGTTCGCCGGCGGCGACGCGGTGACCGGGCCCTGGATCGCCATCGGCGCGGTGGCCGCCGGGCGCGAGGCCGCCATCAGCATGGAGCGCCTGTTCAAGGGCGAGGACCTGGCGGCGGGCCGCGAAAAATTGAAGATGCCGGCGGAGGGGAACTGGAACCCCATTCCCTTGAACGTCGCCAAGAAGGCCAGGGCCCACATGGAGCTGCGCTCGGCCTCCCAGCGCAAAAAGGATTTCAATGAATTCGAGCTGGGGCTCACCCCGGAGCAGGCCGCCGCCGAGGGCGAGCGCTGCCTCAACTGCGGGGTGTGCTGCGAGTGTTACCAGTGCGTGGCGGTGTGCAAGGCCCACGCCCCGGCCCACGACCAGAAGCCCATGGACCTTGACCTCAAGGTGGGCAGCGTCATCATGGCGCCGGGCTTCGACGCCTTCGACCCCTCCAAATACGACACCTATGCCTATGCCCAGCATCCCAACGTGCTCACCGCCATGGAGTTCGAGCGGGTGCTTTCCGCCTCCGGGCCCTATCAGGGCCATCTGCAGCGGCCCGGCGACGGCGCCGAACCCAAGAAGGTGGCCTGGCTGCAATGCGTGGGCTCCCGCGACATCAACCGTTGCGACAACGGTTACTGTTCGGCGGTGTGCTGCATGTACGCCATCAAGGAGGCGGTCATCGCCAAGGAGCATTCCCACGAGCCCCTGGACACCGCCATCTTCTTCATGGACATGCGGACCTACGGCAAGGATTTCGAGAAATACTACGACCGCGCCCGCAACGAGCACGGCGTGCGTTTCATCCGCAGCCGGGTGCACACCATCGACCCGGTGGAGGGCGGCAACCTGCGCATCAACTACGCTTCCGAGAGCGGCGAGCCGCTTTCCGAGGATTTCGACCTGGTGGTGCTCTCGGTGGGCCTGCAGACCGGCAAGGACGCCGTGCAACTGGCCAAGCGGCTGGGCGTGGAGCTGACCGGCTATAATTTCTCGGAGACCAGCTCCTTCGCGCCGGTGGGCACCTCCAAGCCGGGCGTGTTCGCCTGCGGCTGTTTCGCCGGGCCCAAGGACATCCCCCAGGCGGTTATGGAGGCCTCGGCCGCGGCCTGCGCCTCCAGCGTGGATTTGGCCGAGAGCCGCGGCACCCTGACCAAGGCCGTGCAGTATCCGGTGGAAAAGGACGTGAGCGGCAAAACCCCGCGCATCGGCGTGTTCGTGTGCAACTGCGGCATCAACATCGGCGGGGTGGTGGACGTGCCGGCGGTGCGCGAATACGCCGCCACTCTGCCTTATGTGGCCTTTGTGGACGACAACCTGTTCACCTGCTCCCAGGACACCCAGAACAAGATCAAGGAAAAGATCGAGGAGAACGACCTGAACCGGGTGATCGTGGCCTCCTGCAGCCCGCGCACCCACGAGCCTCTGTTCCAGGAGACCATCCGCGAGGCCGGCCTCAACAAATACCTCTTCGAGATGGCCAACATCCGCGACCAGGATTCCTGGGTGCACCAGAAGGAGCCGGAAAAGGCCACCGCCAAGGCCAAGGACCTGGTCCGCATGGCCGTGGCCAAGGCCGCCCTCATCGAGCCCCTGCACCAGGTGGATCTGGAGCTGACCAAGAGCGCCCTGGTGGTGGGCGGCGGCGTGGCCGGCATGAATGCGGCCCTGCGCCTGGCCGATTCGGGCTATCCCGTGCACCTGGTGGAAAAGTCCGGCCGGCTGGGCGGCAACGCCCATTACCTGCTCAACACCTGGAAGGGCGAGGCGGTGTCGCCCTATCTGGAGCAGCTCACCAAAAAGGCGGAGAAGCACCGGGGCATCACCCTGCACCTGGAAAGCGAACTCAGCGCGGCCAAGGGCTTCGTGGGCAACTTCACCGGCACCATCACCAGCCATGCCGGCAAGGACACCAACATCGAGTTCGGCGTGGTGGTGATGGCCACCGGCGGCCACGAGACCCAGCCCGGCGAATACCTCTACAACGAGCATCAGGCGGTGACCACCGCCCTGGGCTTCGACGGCCAGTTGAAGGCCGACGCCGACCTGCCCAAGCAGCTGGGCGCGGTGGCCTTCATCCAGTGCGTGGGCTCGCGGGAGCCGGAGCGGCCCTACTGTTCGCGGCTGTGCTGCGCCCACAGCGTGGAAAGCGCCATCAAGGTAAAGGAAAAGAATCCCGACGCCAACGTCTACATCATCTACCGCGACATCCGCACCTATGGCGTGCGCGAGGACCTGTACAAGAAGGCCCGCGAAGCGGGCGTGCTCTTCTTCCGCTACACCCTGGACAACAAGCCCCGGGTGGAAGCCAGCGGCGACAAGGTCCTGGTCACCGCCCATGACCATGTGCTGGGCCGTCCGGTGAGCTTCGAGGTGGACCGCCTGGTGCTGGCCGCGGCCATCGCGCCCAACCAGGTGACCGAGCTGGCCGAGCTTTTCAAGACGCCGCTCAACGCCGAGGGCTTCTTCCTGGAAGCCCACATGAAGCTCCGGCCGGTGGACTTCGCCAGCGAGGGTCTCTACCTGGCCGGCCTGGCCCACTTCCCCAAGCCCATGGACGAGGCCATCGCCCAGGCCGACGCGGCGGTGGGCCGCGCGCTCACCGTGCTGGCCAAGGAAAAGATCCGCGTGGGCGGGGTGGTGGCGGTGGTGGACCCGTCCAAGTGCTCGGTCTGTCTCACCTGCGTGCGCACCTGCCCCTACAACGTGCCGCGCATCAAGGACGGCGCCGCCTACATCGAGGTGGCCTCCTGCTACGGCTGCGGGGCCTGCGCGGCCGAATGTCCGGGCAAGGCCATCACCCTGCAGCATTTCACCGACGCCCAAATCCTGGCCAAGGAATTGGCGGCGTTTGCCAAGTGAGCCCTCCGGGGCCCCGCCGGGGCCCCGGGCAAGCATAGTTGGTGAGGCGACCACGGAAACCGAACGCCCCCATGAGGGGGAGCGCGAGCGAGGGAGGGTGAAAGGTGAACAATAGCTTTGAACCGACCATCGTAGCTTTCTGCTGCCAATACTGAGCCTATTCGGCAGCGGACCTGGCAGGTTCGATGAGACTCCAGTACCCCACCAACGTTAGGGTGATCCAGCTTCCCTGCTCCGGTCGGGTGGACATCCTGCACCTGTTGCGGTCCTTCGAGGACGGAGCCGACGGCGTTTACGTGGCCGGCTGCATGGAAGGCGACTGCCATTTCCTGACCGGCAACTTGAAGGCCAGGCGCAAGGTGGAGTACGTCAAAAAGGTGCTGGAGGCCTTGGGCATAGAGCCAGAGCGCATCGAGATGTTCAATATGTCGTCGGCCGAAGGGCCGCGTTTCGCCCAGGTGGCCCGCGAATTCACCGAGACCATTCGCGGGCTGGGGCCCAGCCCGGTGCCCAAGGCCAAGGCGGCATAGTGCGAATTGTTTAGCGCGGCTTCACGAGCGAGGTGATTCCTATGATCGTAGGGGACAGCAAGCCTCTGGAAGAGATTCTGGAGATGATAAGGGACAAGGGCAAGGTCCTGGTATTGGGCTGCCGCGGCTGCGTGACGGTCTGTAACGTGGGCGGCGAAAAGGAGGTGGGCATCCTGGCCACCGCCTTGCGCATAGCCGTTAAAAAACAAGGCTGGCAAACCGAAATCGGGGAGCGCACCCTGGAGCGCCAGTGCGATCCGGAGTACATCGAGGAACTGGCGGACGATATCGAGGATTACGACGCCGTGGTTTCCATTGCCTGCGGCGTGGGCCCCCAATTCGTCTCCGAGCGTTTCCCGGAAATTCGGGTTTACCCCGGCATCAACACCACCTTCATCGGCGGCGCCTTGGAACACGGGGTGTGGGTCGAGCGCTGCCAATCCTGCGGCAACTGCCTGGTGCACCATTTCGGCGGGCTGTGTCCCATCGCCCGCTGCTCCAAGAGCCTCATGAACGGGCCCTGCGGCGGCTCGGCCAACGCCAAGTGCGAGATCGATCCCAACGTGGACTGCGTGTGGCATCTGATCGTGGAGAAGATGGAAAAGATGGGCAGGCTGCAAGAGCTGGCCGAGGTGTGGCCCGTCAAGAATTGGCTCACCTCCCGCGACGGCGGCCCCCGCAAGCGGGTGAGGGAGGACTTGAAGCAATGAAAGCCGGCAGCAATCTGGAGAAAGTGCTGGAAGCGGGCCATTTCGCCGTCACCGGCGAACTGGGTCCTCCCCGTGGCAACAACGTGGAAGAGGTGCGCCACAAGGCCGCCCATTTGAAGGGCATCGTGGAGTCGGTCAACATCACCGACAACCAGACCGCCGTGGTGCGCATGTCTTCCTGGGCCGCCTGCAAGATTCTTCTGGACGAGGGCCTGGAGCCCAACTTCCAGATGACCGTGCGCGACCGCAACCGAATCGGCCTGCAAAGCGATCTCCTGGGGGCCACCGCCCTGGGCATCAAGAACGTGCTTTGCCTTTCGGGCGACCATCAGCGCTTCGGCGACCACCCGGAGGGCAAGAACGTCTTCGACCTGGATTCCATGCAGTGGATCGCCCTTTGCAAGAAGATGCGCGACGAGAAGAAATTCCTGAACGACAAGGAGCTGGACGGAGCGCCCGAGATATTCATCGGCGCCGCCTCCAATCCCTTTGGCGATCCCTTCAGCTTCCGCCCCATGCGCCTGGCCAAGAAGGTGGCCGCCGGGACCGATTTCATCCAGACCCAGTGCATCTACAACATGGACAAGTTCCGCGAGTTCATGAAGCGGGTGGTGGATCTGGGCCTGCATGAGAAATGCTACATCCTGGGGGGCGTGACTCCCATGAAGTCCGTGGGTATGGCCAAGTACATGGCCAAGTTCGTGCCCGGCATGGACGTGCCCGAGGAGATCGTCAAGCGCCTCACCGACGCGGGCAAGAAAAACGCGGCCGAGGAGGGCATCAAGATCGCCATCGAGAGCATCCATCAGCTCAAGGAGATGGAAGGCGTGGCCGGGGTGCACGTCATGGCCATTGAATGGGAGCACCGTGCTAAGGAGATCATCGAGGGGGCGGGCCTCTTGCCCCGGCCCAAGGTGGACTAACCGGCCCCGAGGCCCGGCAGCCGGCGCCGGCCTGACGCGCCCGGCCCGTGCGTAGCGCAAGCCCGGTCCGAGCGTGGACGGTTTTGGGCGGGCCGCTGGGCAGCGTCTTGAAAAAATGACCGCCAAGCATGGGAGCCGCCGTCCGGAGGCGGCTCCCGCCTTGATGACAAAGCCAAGCTGACCAGGCTGCTCAGAAAGCCCCGGATGCTAGGCGCGAGGAAAAGGCTGTAACGAAGCGTAGTGGGACCTACGCGAGTTTCAGCCTTTTCCGCAGCAACGACGCAGATGGGGTTTTATCAGCAGCCTGGGAGCCGCCGTCTGGAGGCGGCTCCTCTCTTTGCCCGGAGCGCGCTTCCGGATTCCCCGGCGGTTTTGTGCTATAGAATGGGCCAGCTCGTCATTTAGGAGTCTGCATGGACTGGCGGATCAAATGCGCGGCCCATTGGCTGTTCAGCCTGCCGGGAATGGACCGGCTCTACTACCCCTTCAAGCGCCATCTGGCGCGGACGGTGTTCCGCTCCCCGGCCGAGCTGCGGGCGGACCTGGCCATGGCCCGCGGCCATTTCCGCCATCTGCGGGATCACCTGGGCCTGGACCCGGCCCGGGCGCGCTGCCTGGAATTCGGCGCGGGCCGCGACCTCATCAACAACCTGTGCCTGTGGGGCCTGGGGGTGGAGCGCCAGCTGGCGGTGGATCTATACCCACTGCTGCGGCCCGAGTTGCTGAACCAGGCGCTGCAAAGCTTAAGCCTCATGGAGGACGACTGCCTGGCGCGGCGGCCCGGCGGGCCCATGCCCCTGGCTGGGATAACGGAGGCCCTGCGGGAGCGCTTCGGCATCGCCTACCAAGCGCCCTTTGATCTGGGGCGCGGCGGCCTGGCGGACGCCTCCCTGGATTTCATCCTCTCCACCAACACCCTGGAGCACGTGCCGCCCGCGGAGATCAGCGCCATCCTGGCCGAGTGCCGCCGGCTGCTGGCTCCGGGCGGGGGCCTGAGCTTCCGCATTGATTACGGGGATCACTACTCCTACGCCGACCCGGCCATCAGCGGCTATCATTTCCTGCGCTACAGCCCCGGAGCCTGGCGTTTCTTCAACCCGCCGGTGCATTATCAAAACCGCCTGCGCCATCGGGATTACGCCGCGCTTTTCCGGGCCGGCGGCTTCAAGATACTGCGCCAGGAGGCCCAGGTGCCGGAAGGGGCCTCCCGCGCCATCCTGGCCCAGCCCCTGGCCGCCCAGTTCCTGAACAGGCCCTCCCGCGAGCTGCTGCCCATGAGCGGCTGGTTTCTTTTGGCTCCGGAAGCGACGCAGCCCTGCTTGAACGTTGCAAGCCGGGCGGTTTTAGGCTAAGTAACCCGCATGTCCAAACACGCCTTGATATTGGGAGGGGCCAAAAGCGGCAAGAGCCGCCTGGCCCTGGCCCTGGCCGAGGCGGCCGGCGGCCGCCGGGTGTTCCTGGCCACGGCCCAGGCCGGCGACGGCGAGATGCGGGAGCGCATACGCCGCCACCAGGCCGAGCGCGGGCCCCAGTGGTCCACCCTGGAGGAGCCGCTGGATTTGGCCGGGGCCTTAAGGGGGGCGGACGCCGAGGGCGCCGTAATGGTGGTGGATTGCCTCACCCTCTGGCTTTCCAACCTGATGACCGTGGCCCAATTGGCCAATGACCAGATAGAAGACAAATGCCGCGAGCTGGCCCGACTCCTGCCCGGCCTGCAAGCCCAGGTCATCCTGGTGGCCAACGAGGTGGGCCTGGGCATCGTGCCGGACAACGCCCTGGCCCGGGCCTACCGCGATCTGGCCGGCTCGCTCAACCAGCGCCTGGCCCAGGTCTGCGGCCGGGTCATCCTGGTAACCGCCGGCCTGCCCCTGGCGCTGAAGGGGCCGCCGCTTGGCCAGTGAGCCCGTGGGAGAAAACAGCATGCAGCGAATCCAAAATCTGATCCAAGCGGTCAAGGCCCCGGACCACGGCCTGGCCGAAGCCGCCCAGGCCCGCCTGGACAACCTGACCAAGCCCCTGGGCGCTTTGGGCCGCTTGGAGGAGCTGGCCAAGCGGCTCTGCATCCTGCGCGGCGGCTTGCAACTGGCCCAGCCCAGGCCCGCCGCCGCGGTGTTCGCCGCCGACCACGGCGTGGCCCTGGCCGGCTCCAGCCTCTACCCCCGCGAGGTCACCGCCCAGATGGTCTATAATTTCCTGAACGGCGGGGCGGGAATAAACGTGCTGTGCCGCCAGGTGGGGGCCACGGTGCAGGTGGTGGACGTGGGGGTGGATCACGACTTTCCGGAGATGCCGGGCCTGATCCAGGCCAAGGTGGCCAGGGGCAGCGCCAATCTCCTGGAGGAGCCGGCCATGACCCGCGAGCAGACCCTGGAGGCCATGGCCGCCGGGGCCAAGGTGGCGGGCGATCTCATCAAGGCGGGCCATGATCTTTTGATCCCCGGCGAGATGGGCATCGGTAACACCACGCCCTCGGCCGCCCTGGCCGCGGCCTTTCTGGGCCTGCCCGCCAGGGAAGTCACCGGCCGGGGCACCGGCCTGGACGACGAGGGCCTGGCCCGCAAGATCGGCATGGTGGAGCGCGCCCTGCAAAAGCACCAGCCGGATATGTCCGACCCCTTGGGGGTGCTGGCCGCCCTGGGCGGGCTGGAGATCGCGGCCATCGCCGGCTACGCCCTGGCCGCCGCCGCCAACCGGGTGCCGGTGTTGATGGACGGCCTGATCTCGGCGGCCGGCTGCCTGTGCGCCACGCGCATCTGCCCCGGCGTCAAGGCTTGGCTCATCGCGGGGCACGCCTCGGTGGAGGCGGGCCAAAAGGCCATCCTGGCCGATCTGGGCGCGCGGCCCCTGGTGGATCTGGAGCTGCGCCTGGGCGAGGGCAGCGGCGCGGCCCTGGCCGTGAACATCATTCAGGCGGCGGTGGCCATCTACAACGAGATGGCCACCTTTGAATCCGCCGGCGTCACCGGCCATTAGCGCCGGGCGCGCCAGGCTTTCCCCGCGAAAGGGAGCGGCGTGAAACCCTTTATCCTGGCTCTGCAATTCCTCACCGTGGCCACCCTGCGCTCGGACCTGCGGGCCGAGCCGGGCGATCTGGCCAGGGCCCGCGCCTGGTTCGGGGTGGTGGGGGCCTTGCTGGGCCTGGTGCTGGCCGCCCTGGCCTGGCTCTTGGGCCTGGCCCTGCCTCCCCTGGCCCTGGCCGGCCCCCTGGTCTTGGCCTGGGCCATGGCCACCCGCTTTTTGCATTTGGACGGCGTGGCCGACACCGCCGACGCCCTGGTCTATCCCGCGCCCAGGGAGCGCTCCCTGGCCATCATGAAGGACACCCGCCTGGGGGCTTTCGGCGTGGCCGCCCTGGCCTCGGTGCTCGTCATCAAGTTCGGCCTGCTGGCCTCCCTGGAGGCCCCGCGCCTATTGGGGGCCCTCATCGCCGCGCCGGCCCTGGCCCGCGCCCTGGCGGCGGGCCTTTCCGTGCTCCTGCCGCCGGCCACGCCGGGCAAGGGCCTGGGCGCGGCCACCGCCCAGGGCCAGGCCGGGGTGGGCGGTATGCTAATAGCCGCCGGCTCGGCCCTGACCGTGGCCGGCCTGTGCTGCGGCCTGGCCGGCCTGGCCGCCGGCCTGGCGGTGCTGGTCCTGGGCCTGGTCCTGGGCCGCTGGTATTTGCGCCGGCTGGGGGGAGTGACCGGCGACTGCCTAGGCGCCTCCATCGAACTCGCCGAATGCCTCGCCCTGGCCACTCTGCTCGCTTTTTAAAAAAATCACGGTTCCCGTTGCGCCTTTGCCTGGCCCCTGGTACATAACTATCTTGAATCACGAGAATTACTCGTTATGGCTAGAAAAAGGCGGTGTGGAATTGCACAATTTAGTTAT
This sequence comes from Desulfocarbo indianensis, assembly GCA_001184205.1. GTDB lineage: Bacteria > Desulfobacterota > Desulfarculia > Desulfarculales > Desulfarculaceae > Desulfocarbo > Desulfocarbo indianensis. The sequence goes on along the minus strand of LBMP01000005.1, from coordinate 208,170 downwards.
CGCCTAGAGCCCGCCGCGAACCGTTTTTAAGGAGCGAGCCATGAGCCGGGTACAGTCAGCGGAAGCAGTGAGCATGCCTGAGGGCATAACTCCTGAAATGCTCGAAAAAGTTGACCAAATATGCGCAGCCCACCGGGGCCGCCCCGGGGCCTTGATACCGGTTTTGCAGAAGGTGCAGGAGGTGGTGGGCTACCTGCCGGAGGCCATTCAAAACCGCATAGCCGAGGGCCTGGGAGTGCCGGGTCACGAGGTGTTCGGGGTCACCACTTTTTATTCGTTTTTTTCCATGAAACCCAAGGGCAGGCACGTGATCCGGGTGTGCATGGGCACCGCCTGCTACGTGCGGGGCGGCAAGGAGGCCCTGGAGCGCCTGGAAAGGCATCTGGGCGTGCCGGTGGACAGCATGACCGATGACCGGCGCTTCACCCTGGAGCAGGTGCGCTGCCTGGGGGCCTGCGGCGTGGCTCCGGTGGTGGTGGTGAATCAGGACACCCACCGCAAGGTCATGGCCGACCAGGTGGTGAATCTGGTGGAGCAGTACAAATAAGCGTCTCTCAACCTGGCCACGGCCAGGATAAGCCGACCGCCCGCGGGATTGGCGGGAGACCGGCGCCATAGCGGAGGAAACCATGCCCAAGATTCAGCTGGACGAACTGTCCGCCCTGCGGGATCAGCACCGCCAGGGCATAGCCCTGCGGCTCGGCGAGGTGCCGGAGCCGGGCTCCCATAAGGCCCGCCGGCACCTTCTGATCTGCGGCGGAACCGGGTGTCACGCCGCGGGCAGCAAGAATGTCAAGGAGACCCTCATCAACGAGCTGGCGGCCCAGGGGCTGAGCGAAGAGGTCAAGGTGATCGAAACCGGCTGCAACGGTTTTTGCGCCATGGGCCCGGTGATGGTGGTCTATCCGGAGGGCACTTTTTACGTGAACCTGGAAAGCCGGGACATCCCCGAACTCATCGAGAGCCACCTCAAGGGCGGCCAGGCGGTGGAGCGGCTGCTCTTCAAGGACCCCACCAGCAAAGAGCGCATCCCCCTGATGCACGAAATCCCCTTTTTCGCCCATCAGAAGCTGGTGGCGCTCCGGAACCGGGGCCTGTTGGACGCCGAGAGCATCGACGAATACATAGGCCGCGACGGGTACCGGGCCATGGCCAAGGCGCTCACCGAGATGACTCCCGAGGACATCATCGGCCAGGTGAAGGCCTCCGGCCTGCGCGGGCGCGGCGGCGCCGGCTTTCCCACCGGCCTGAAGTGGGAGTTCTGCGCCAAGGCCGCGGGCGAGATCAAATATGTCCTGTGCAACGCCGACGAGGGCGACCCCGGAGCCTTCATGGACCGCTCCATCCTGGAGGCCGACCCCCACTCGGTGGTGGAGGGCATGATCATCGCGGCCAAGGCCATCGGCGCTCACCGGGGCTACGTGTATTGCCGGGCCGAATATCCCCTGGCCGTGCACCGGCTGCAAAAGGCCATCGACCAGGCCAACGAGCACGGGCTCTTGGGCGAGAACATACTGAACACCGGGTTCTCCTTCGAGCTTTCCATTTATCAGGGCGCGGGCGCTTTTGTCTGCGGCGAGGAAACCGCGCTCATGCGCTCCATCGAGGGCAAGCGGGGCATGCCCCGGCCCCGGCCGCCGTTTCCGGCCCAAGCCGGCTTGTGGAACCGGCCCACCGTGCTGAACAACGTGGAGACCTGGGCCAACGTGCCCCAGATCATCCTGAAGGGCGGCCGGTGGTACGCCTCCATGGGCACCGAGACCAGCAAGGGAACCAAGGTCTTCGCCCTCACCGGCCACGTGAACAACATCGGCCTGGTGGAGGTGCCCATGGGCACCTCCCTGCGCACCATCATCTATGACATCGGCGGGGGCTTGCCCAAGAAACACCGCAAGTTCAAGGCGGTGCAGCTGGGCGGGCCTTCCGGCGGCTGCGTGCCGGAGGAGCACCTGGACCTGCCCTGCGATTACGAGGCCATCATCAAGGCCGGCGCCATCGTGGGCTCCGGCGGCATGATCGTGATGGACGATTCCACCTGCATGGTGGACATGGCCCGCTATTTCCTGGATTTCATCCAGGATGAATCCTGCGGCAAATGCACCCCCTGCCGGGAGGGCACCCGCCGCATGCTGCAGATCGTGGAAAAGATCACCCGGGGCCAGGGCGAGGCGGGAGATCTGGACACCCTGGAGGAACTGGCCGCCATGATCAGCCAGTCCTCCCTGTGCGGCCTGGGCCAGACCGCCCCCAACCCGGTGCTCAGCACCCTGCGCTATTTCCGCCACGAGTACGAGGAGCACATCTTCGAAAAGAAATGCCGGGCCCGCTCCTGCGTGGCCCTGGTCAAGTTCAAGGTGGATGAGGAAAAGTGCAAGATGTGCGGACTTTGCTTCAAGAACTGCCCGGTGGAGGCCATCACCTGGGAAAAGAAAAAGCCGGCCCACATCGATCTGGAAAAATGCATCAAGTGCAAGACCTGCATAGAGAACTGTAAATACGACGCGATTTACTGATTTCGTTTGCCCAGGCCAGCGAACCCGGCTCTCTGGCAGGAGAGCCGGGTTCGCTTTTTTAAAGCCTTTTTTAAGGGCCAGACGCTGTGGAACTCAGGGCAAAAGGGTGCGCAGCACGTCTTCCTTGCCCACCACCCCGATCAATTTGCCGTCCTTCACCACGGGCAGGGTGTGGAATTTCTTCTCCACCATGAGATTGGCCACGGTCTGCACGGAGTCCTCCGGGCCCACCGTGACCGGCTGGGGGGTCATGGCCTCCCCCACGGTGACCGCCGCGATCTTGCGGACCTCCGCCTCCAGGCTTTCCCTGGATTTCAAGGGGATTATGCCGTCCAGCAGGGTGAAGAAGGAAGGCAGGGGAAAGCTCTTTTGCTGGACGATCAGGTCGCTCTGGCAGATTATGCCCACTAACCGCCCTTTCTCATCCACCACGGGCAGCCCGTTTATCCTGTGCTCCAGGAGCACCCTGGCCGCCTGGGCAACTTCGGCGCCGGGCGAGATCGTCACCGGGGCGCTGGTCATTATGTCCTTTACTTTCGGCATGTTGTTCTCCGGTTGCTGGTTGCGGGCCCAATGTCGGATCAGGACACGCTGGTCTAAAATCAGTATGAGGTCGCCTTCCCATGCTGGTCAAGACCGGGGCCGCCATGCCGGTCTAAGACTTTTTCTTAGATAAAAATCAAGCCAAAGCGCAAACAGGATTAGTCAGCGGAAACTATTCCAAGCGACCTCCCTTTTGGTTAGCCTTTTAATTATGGCGCACGAGGTATTCAATTTGACTCTTTACTTGTCAGGAAACGGTTTCGCGTTGTGGGAAAAGGCTCGGCCGTGATGAAACTGACCGATCAACCAGCAGCCGAGGCCCAAAAACCCCCCAAGGGAAGGCGCGAGATTGGTTCCATTAACTTAATAATATTAAATGATAATTTGCAGCCGGACCTTTTCGGCGTTCTGCCCTCGGGAACGTGTCCGTTCCCAACACCGAGAGAGGTTTATGGAAACAGAAAAAGTGGATGAGTTGGAGATGCGTTTGCTCCGGCCGGCGGCGGCCGTGCCAAAAAGAACCAACCGAACCAAGGAACCGGACCATGCCGCGGGTCCCATTCATCTGGAATTGGGCCGGCATAAATTGGCCATCAGGCCCCATGGCAGACTGGACGTGGAGGCGCTGCTCAGCGGACTGCCCCCGGCGCTCCGCGCGGCCAGGGAATGCCACGAGCTTCGGGTCGACCTTTCCCAGGTCAGCGATTTCGATGATTTGGCCCTCAGCGCCCTGATTGTGCTCCTGCGCAATTACGGCCAGGGTTTCGGCAACATCACCCTGAAGGGCTTGCCGGTCTGGAGCAGCGCCCGTCTGCGCGATACCGGGGCCGAGAATCTTTTAGGCCGGGATTGGCGAGGCGTCATGGACATGGATGAAGCGAGGTTTAAACGATGCTCAGCTTGACGACCGGGGGAGGCGCCGGCACCCCCTTGCATCCGGAGAGCGCTCTTTACGCCGAGATGATCGCCCGCGCCGTGCGGGATATATTGCGGGGGGCCTGCCTGCCGGTTTTGGACCAGGCCAAAAGCAGGGTGCCGGGCGCCCAGCGCCGGCTGAAGGGAGCCGAAAAGGCCCTGGGGTGGATATTCGAGGAGCTGCAAAGCGAACGTTTGCGGCGTTGCCCGGGCGACGGCCCCTGCCAGCCGGATCCCTACTCGCCGGAAGGCCCCTGCCGCTGCTGGCGGGCCAATCAGCCCTGCCGGCGGGTGACTTTCATCGAGGCCTGCTATGGCTTGCAGCCGCCCCTGGACCCCGGCGCCTTGCGGGAGCGGATAAAGGACTATCTCCGCCAAAACGGATTGGACCTGGTTTAGAAAATGACGCCCGGCCTTAGGGCGGGCCCCGCGCCGGGGCGCGCCCGCCATGGCGCGCCAAGCGCGAGGGGCTCGTTTTGGCAAAGTATTGATTTGCCGATGTGCGCGGCTCTGATAGGCTATTAACTAGTCTGTCGCGATCAATTGCTTTTCACCGGGAGCCGCACCCATATGGCAAGCAGCGAGAAGGCGGGCCCCAACGGGCACGTTATCGGCGAGCACGATCTCTATCTCTTCAACGAGGGCACCCACAGCCGCCTGTGGGAAAAGCTGGGCAGCCATCTGACCAGCGAGGGCGGCGTGGAAGGCGTGCGTTTCGCGGTTTGGGCTCCGGACGCGGAGTCGGTCCACGTGATGGGCGATTTCAACGGCTGGGACAAGGGCTCCATCGCCCTGCGTTCCACCGGCTCCAGCGGAATCTGGCAGGCCTTCGTGCCCGGCGTCAAGCAGGGCGACGCCTATAAATACCACGTGCGCTCGCGCTACCACGGCTACCGGGTGGACAAATGCGATCCCTTTGCCGTGCACACCGAGACGCCGCCCAAAACCGCTTCCAAGGTTTGGGACATCTCCTACGCCTGGCACGACGACCAATGGATGGCCGAACGCCGGGGGCGCAATTCCCTGAACGCGCCCTGGGCCATCTACGAGATGCATCTGGGCTCCTGGATGCGGGGCGAGAACAACCGCTTTCTCACCTACCGGGAGTTGGCCGAAAGGCTGCCCGCCTATCTGAAGGACCTGGGCTTCACCCACGCGGAGTTCCTGCCGGTGATGGAGCACCCCTTTTACGGCTCCTGGGGCTACCAGACCACCGGCTATTTCGCCCCCACCAGCCGCTTCGGCGCGCCCCAGGATTTCATGCATCTGGTGGACAGCCTGCACCAGGCCGGCGTGGGGGTGATCCTGGACTGGGTGCCCTCCCATTTCCCCACCGATGAATTCGGCTTGGCCTATTTCGACGGCACCCATCTCTATGAGCACGCCGACGCGCGCAAGGGCTTTCAGCCGGATTGGAAATCCTATGTTTTCAATCACGGCCGCAACGAGGTGAAAAGCTTCCTCATGTCCAGCGCGCTTTTCTGGCTGGAGACGTACCACGCCGACGGCCTGCGGGTGGACGCGGTGGCCTCCATGCTTTACCTGGATTACTCCCGCGAGGACGGCGAATGGATTCCCAACCAATACGGCGGCAATGAAAACCTGGAGGCCATCGATTTCATCCGCCAGATGAACCAGGCCATCTATCAGGTCCGGCCCGACGTGCAGACCATGGCCGAGGAATCCACCGCCTGGCCCATGGTCTCGCGGCCCAATTACGTGGGCGGGCTGGGCTTCGGCATGAAATGGGACATGGGCTGGATGCACGACACCCTGGATTACATGTCCCACGATCCCATTCACCGCTCCTATCACCACAACCAGCTCACCTTCCGCATGATGTACGCCTTTCATGAAAACTTCGTGCTGCCCTTGAGCCATGACGAGGTGGTGCACGGCAAGCGCTCGCTCCTGGACAAGATGCCGGGCGACGGCTGGCAGAAGTTCGCCAACCTGCGGCTGCTCTTGGGCTACATGTACGCTCAGCCCGGCAAGAAGCTTTTGTTCATGGGCGGCGAGTTCGGCCAGGGCCGCGAGTGGAACCACGACGAGAGCCTGGAGTGGCATCTCTTGGAGCACCCCTGGCACCAGGGCATGCAGAATTGGATGCGCGATCTAAACCGGCTGCTCTGCGCCGAGCCGGCCCTGCACCAACTGGACTTCAGCCCGGAGGGCTTCCAGTGGGTGGATTGCAACGACTCCGCCGGCAGCGCCCTGAGCCTCCTGCGCCGCAGCTCGTCGGAGGCCAACACCATCCTGGTGGCGGCCAACTTCACCCCGGTGGCGCGCTACGGCTATCAGGTGGGCGCTCCCAGGGCCGGCAGGTGGGTGGAAATATTGAACAGCGACGCGCCGGAATACGGCGGCAGCGGCGTGGGCAATCTGGGCGGCGTGGAGGCCGGCGCCCGGCCGGTGCACGGCCGGCCGGCCTCGCTATCCCTCACCCTGCCGCCCTTGGCCATTCTGTTTTTCAAGCTGGAAAACCCTGGCCAGGGCTGAGCGTTGGCAAGCGGCCCCGGCCGGCTTGGACAAACACTTGACGGCCTGGGCCGGCATCGCCAAGAATAGGCGGACGGCCAGGGCCGGCGATGGGTTGGAGAGCCCGCTCCCCCCCGGCGGGATAAGGCTGTAAACGGCAACCGGCGATGGAAAAAGCGCAAGGTAAATGCGAAGAAGAGCCAGCGGCATATTATTGCACCCTACTTGCCTGCCCGGAAGCTTCGGGGTGGGAGGCCTGGGTCCCAAGGCCTATGAGTTCGTGGATTTTCTGGAGCGGAGCGCGCAGAGCTATTGGCAGATGCTGCCCCTCTGCCCCACCGAGCCGGGCCGGGGCAATTCGCCCTATAACAGCTCCTCGGCCTTTGCCGGCAATCCGCTCCTCATCAGCCTGGAATGGCTGGCCCGCCAAGGCCACCTCTATGACGACGACCTGAACGGCTGCCCCCGGTTCCCGGCTGGCGAGGTGGACTACCACGCGGCCATGTCCTTCAAGCGCGGCCTGCTCCAGCGCGCCTATCAAAACTGGCGCACCCAGGGGCGGGACAACGATTTTCAGCGCTTCCTGGCCGGGGAGGCCTATTGGCTGGATGATTTTTGCCTGTTCGAGGCCCTGGTGGAACGCTTCGACCACCGGCCCTGGAGCCAATGGCCGGTTGAGCTGCGCGACCGCTACCCAGGCGCCCTGGAGCAGGCCAGGGCCGAGTCGGCCGGCCGCATGGAGGAGGAGGCCTATTATCAGTACGTGTTCCAACTCCAGTTGCGGGAACTCAAGGCCTATGCCAACCGGCGCGGGGTGAGCCTCCTGGGCGATCTGCCCATCTACGTTGATTTCCACAGCGCCGACGTGTGGGCCCACCAGGAGCTGTTCAAGCTGGACCACGACAAGCGGCCCGAGGTGGTCTCCGGGGTGCCGCCGGATTATTTCAGCGCCACGGGCCAGCTCTGGGGCAACCCCGTGTTCAATTGGGAGGCCATGCGGGCGGCGGGCTATGAGTGGTGGCAGAAACGCCTGGAGCGCAACCTGGCCCTGTACGACCTGGTGCGCATCGACCATTTCCGCGGGCTGGTGGCCTATTGGGAAATTCCGGCCAACGAAACCACCGCCATCAACGGCCATTGGCGGGAAGCGCCGGTCATGGATTTCTTCCGCGCGCTGCAGCGCCGCTTCCCCTCCCTGCCCATCGTGGCCGAGGATTTGGGCTACATAACCCCCGACGTGCGCGAGACCCTCTGCCTCCTGGGCCTGCCGGGCATGAAGCTGTTTATCTTCGCCTTTGGCGAGGACAACCCGGACAACCCCTACCAGCCCCACAATTACCCGCGCAACTGCGTGGCCTACACCGGCACCCACGACAACAACACCATGCGCGGCTGGTTCGAGGGCGAGGCCGACGAGGCCACCCGGCAGCGGCTGAGCGATTACCTGGGCCGCGAACTGAGCGCCGACAACGTGGCCTGGGAATCCCTGCGCGCGGTGACGGCCTCGGTGGCCGACACCGTGATTTTTCCCCTGCAGGACGTGCTGGGCCTGGGGGCGGAGGCCCGCATGAACCGGCCCTCCCACTCCCAGGGCAATTGGGGCTGGCGCATGGCCGGCGACGCGCTCAGCCCCGAGATCGAGGCTCGCCTGCAGGCGCTGACCAAGATGTACGGGCGCGCCTGACCATGGGCTCACGGCCTGATGGCGCAAGGAGGCGGCTGATGGGAGCCAGCCCGGACGACCTGAAACGCCCGCCCCGCTTTAACGAGGCCTGACCGCCATGGCGCACCCCCTGCTGCGAATCGACGATCTGGTTACCGCCTTTCCCCGCGAGGCGGCCGAGCCCGGCGGACCTCCCCTGGTGGCCGCGGTGGACGGCCTGGACCTCACGGTGGGGGCCGGCCAGGTGGTGGGCCTGGTGGGGGAAAGCGGCTGCGGCAAGTCCCTCACCGCGCTCAGCGTGCTGGGCCTGGTGCCGCCGCCGGGCAAGGTGGCGCGGGGTAGCATAGCCTTCAACGGCGAGGAGCTGCTCACCGCGCCGGCCGCCCGCCTGCGCCAACTGCGCGGCGCGGAAATCTCCATGATCTTCCAGGAGCCCATGACCTCGTTGAACCCGGTGTTCACGGTGGGACGCCAGGTGGCCGAGGCCGTCCAGGCCCACCTGGCGGTGAGCGCCAGGGAGGCCTGGGCCCGGGCCGAGGAGATGCTGGCCAAGGTGGGCATCCCCGAACCGGCCCGCCGGGCGCGGGCCTATCCCCACGAGCTTTCCGGCGGCCTGCGTCAGAGGGTGATGATCGCCATGGCCCTGGCGCTCACCCCGCGCCTGGTCATGGCCGACGAACCCACCACCGCCCTGGACGTGACCATCCAGGCCCAGATCCTGGGCTTGATGCGCCGCCTGCAAGAGGAAAGCGGGGCCGCCTTTCTGCTCATCAGCCACAACCTGGCGGTGGTGGCCCAGATGGCCGAGCGGGTGGCGGTGATGTACACCGGCCGCCTGGTGGAGGAGGCCGAGGTGGGCCAGCTTTTCGCAGAGCCCCTGCACCCCTACGCCAGGGGCCTTTTGGCCTGCCTGCCCGCCCGCGCGGAAAAGCGCGGCCAGCGGCTGCCCACCATACCCGGCACGGTGCCCGCGCCGGACGCGCTGCCGCCGGGCTGCGCCTTCAGCGACCGCTGCCCGCAGCGCTTCCCGCGCTGCCAGGAGGCGGAGCCGGCCCTGGTGGAGGTGGCGCCGGGGCGCAAGGTGCGCTGTTTTCTGCATCACGACCGGGCGCGGACCCGGCAGGGGTTGGCGGCATGAGTCAGGGGTATCAGAACGCGGAGCCCCTGCTCAAGCTGGAGGGCCTGGCCAAGAGCTTCAAGGTGGGCACCGGTTTTCTGGGCTCCCGCAAGCGCTTTTTGAAGGCGGTGGACGGGGTGGACCTGGCGGTGCTGACCGGCGAGGTCCTGGGCCTGGTGGGGGAGAGCGGCTGCGGCAAGTCCACCCTGGGCCGCCTGGCGCTGAGGCTCCTGCGCCCCAGCGCGGGCCGGGTATTTTTCGAGGGCGCGGACATCACCGATCTCGGCCGCCGCCAATTGCAGGCCCTGCGCCGCCAGATGCAGATAGTGTTCCAGGACCCCATGACCAGCCTCAACCCCCGGCTCACCGTGGGGTCGCTTTTGGGCGAGCCCTTTGCGATTCACGGCAAATACGGCAGGGCCGAGACCGGGCGTCAGGTGGCGGCGCTCCTGGAGGAGGTGGGCCTGCGGCCGGAGCACGCCCGCCGCTATCCCCACCAGTTCAGCGGCGGCCAGCGCCAGCGCATCGGCATAGCCCGGGCCTTGGCCTTGCGGCCCAGCCTGGTGGTGGCCGACGAGCCGGTGAGCGCCCTGGACGTATCCATCCAGGCCCAGGTGCTCAACCTGCTCATGGAGCTGAAGGAGCGCTTCAGCCTGACCTACCTGTTCGTGGCCCACGATCTCTCGGTGGTGCTGCATCTGTCCGACCGGGTGGCGGTGATGTATCTGGGCAAGATCGTGGAGTTGGCCCCGGCCGCGGCCTATACCGGCCAGGGCCAGCATCCCTACACCCAGGCCCTGCTGGCCGCCGCGCCGGTGGCCGATCCCAAGAGACGCTTCCGCCCGCCGGCCATAGAGGGCGACGTGGCCAGCCCCCTGGCTCCGCCCCCTGGCTGCCGCTTTCATCCCCGCTGCCCGGAGCGGCAGGACATCTGCGGCCAGCAGGAGCCGCCCCTCAGGGAAGTGGAGCCGGGCCGGCTCTGCGCCTGCCATTTTCGCTAGCCCTCATGAAATATGCGGGCTAGGGCGCGGCCTCTCTTCGCCGCAGCTTGGCCAGCCAGAAACGCCTTTCGGTTCTATCCAAGGCCACCAGCCAGAAGAGCAGGCCGCTGAGCGCGCTCAGCAGCAAACCTCCCGACAGGAAATGGAGCCAGCTCCGGTCGGTCCAGGGGCCCAGCAGGAAAAACAGCGGCAAGCCGGCCAGGGCCTGGCTGAGCCAGACCTTGCCCACGGTGTCCGTCCAGAACCAGACCCAGCCGATTCCCAGGCGGCGGCATACATGCAGGGAGAGCCACCAGGGGCGGAAGGCCAATAGGGACAAAGCCAGCGACCAGGCCGCGCCCAGCGCGCCCCATCTGGCCAGGCTGAACCAGGCCAGGGCCAAAAGCAGGGCCAACTCGGCCAGGCACAGCCAGCCCAGCTTGCCCTGGGCGTGCAGGCTCACCATCACCGATTCGCAAGGGTAGAGCGACATCAAGAGGCCCATGGGCGCGGCCAGGATCATGGCCACCGGCGCGCTCAACGCGAAATCCGGCCCCAGCCATAGATGGATGAAGGGACGGGAGAGCAGCAGGATGCCCAGGCAGAGATAGGCCGCGATGAACGAGGTGTAGAGCGTGGTGCGGAGGAAGATGGCGCGCCAGGTCTCGTATTGGCCGGCTGATTCCAGGGAGGAAAACCTGGGCTGGGCCGAGACCACCAGGGCGCTGATCAGGTCCATGGCGTGATTGAGCAGGCGCAGGCCGATGCCGAAGACGGCCACCGCCGCCGGGCTGGCCAAGGCGCCCAGCAGCAGGCTGGGGGCCTGGCCGCGCGCCCGGCCCATGAACTGGGCGAACATGGTGTCGCGCGCGTAGGTGGCCAGCTTTTTCACCAGCGGCCAATGCCAGGACAGGCGCACCCAGCCCTTGTAAGGCATCTCCCGCCAGCCGGCCCAGTTGATGAGCATGTATTCGGCCATGGTGGTGAGCGAATGGGCCAGGGCGATGCCCATCAGGCCCCAGCCCAGGGTCAGAAACCAGATGGTGATGACCACGCGGGCCAAGGCGAAACTCAGGTTGACCCAGCTGATGAAATAGAGCTTTTCCCTGGCGAACAGCACGCCCTCGAAAACCCGGGAAGGCAGGCCCAAGGCCGAGGTCAGGCCCAGGGGCAGCAAAGCCCAGCGGAAAGCGCTGTGCATCTCCGGCGGAATGTTCAAGAGGGTTTCAGCGGTGAACGCCACCCCCAGGTAGGCCAGCAGCACCGCGAGGGATAATAAGAGATAAAGGGAAAAGGAGTTGGCCGCGGTGGCCAGGGCGGCTTGGCGGTCGTCGTTGGCCAGGTCATGGGCGATGAAACGGGTGAAGGCCAGGAACACGCCCATGTCGAAAAGCGCCATGAGCACCCAGATGTTCATCAGGAGCAGCCAGGCGCCGTAGCTGGATTGGCCCAGATAAGAGATGAAAATGGGCGTGGCGATAATGGCGGTCAGGAAGTTGACCGCCTTGGAGGTCCAGCCCATCACCGCGTTCTTGAGGATCATGACCTTCCCCGCACCAGAGCCGCTCTCAGGCGGCGGAGGCCTTGGATAAGCGCCGGCGGCAGGAAGCTGGCCCGGTAATAAAGCTGGGTGCGCCAGTGGAACGGCCCCAAGCGCCTGGCGTTGGCAAAGGCTTCACGCGCGGCGCGGTAGAGCTTTTGGTTGAACAAGTTGTGCCCATAGGCGCGGTAGGCCTCCCGGTAGGCCTGGCGGAAAAGCTCGCGGTCCCTTGCGGACAAGGGCGCGAAAATCTCGCGCAGGTCGTCCAGGCAGATGAGTTCGGCCTTGAGCATCCGCTCCTGGTCCGAGGATACGCTGGCCGGGCTCAGGCGGTAAAGAATCAAGGGCTGGCGCACCGCGGCCAGGCTGCCGATCCTGGCCAGGCGCGCCCATAAATGCTTGTCTTCCACTCCCTGTAAATCGCGGCGTTCATTGAAAAGCCCGCTCCTCGCCAGGGCGGAGGCGCGCACCACCGCGGTGGAGGTGGGCACCCGGTTTTGCCGCAGCAGGTCGGCGAAGCAATCGCCTTCATAAAATTCCCTGCCCTGGGGCTGGCTGGTGGAGCCGTCGGGCTTTAGCAGCAAAACGCCGGAATAAACCAGGGTCACTTTCGGGTCGTCGAACAAGGTAATCTGCCGGCTGAGCTTTTCCGGCAGCCAAAGGTCGTCGCTGTCGCAAAAGGCGATGAATTCACCCCGCGCCTGGCTTATCCCCAGATTGCGGGCCGAACCCACGCCGCCGTTGGGCTTGGCCAGGTAGCGCACCCGCTGGTCGCGGGCCAGGCAGGGTTGCAGCGCCTGCTCGGTGGCGTCCGAGGAGCCGTCGTCCACCACGATGACCTCCAGCGGCGCGTAGGTCTGCGCCAGGATGGAATCCACGGTCTGGGCGATGATGTCCGCGCGGTTGTAGGTGGGCACCACCACGCTTACCAGGCCGGGCTGCATGGGCCTCCTCAAGCCGCGGCCAATACCCGCCTGTAGTAGGCCAGGTATTGCGCGATGACCGGTTTACAGGCAAAGGCGGCTTCGGCGCGGGCGCGGGCCCCGGCCCCGGTCTGGGCGAGCCATTGCGGCCTCAGCCGGGATAAAAAACCGGCCAAAGCGCCTGGCCGCGACATGTCCAGGCAAGCGCCGCCCTGGGGCGCGTGGTTCATCCAGGCCAGCACCGGGTGCTGGTGGCAGACCACCGGCAGCCCGCAGGCCAGGGCCTCCAGCACCGCGATGGGCATCATTTCGAAAAGCGAGGTCAGGACGAACAGGTCCAGCGCCTGGTAGAACTGGGGCATGCGCTGGTGGGGATGATCCAGGAGCACGTGGGCGCGTCCGGGCAGCAGGGCTTCCGCGGCGGCGATGATCCCGGCGGATTGGGAATGGCTGGCCCCGGCGATGAGCACATGGGCCGGCCCCTGGCCCGCCGACTCCCTGGCCTGCAGCCAGGCCGCGGTTTCCTTGACAAAATAATCCAGGCGCTTGTGCTCCTTTTTCACGGCCGCGGAAATGCCCACCACCAGGGCTTGCTCGGGGATGCCCAGTTCGCGGCGCAAGGGGCTGGGAGCACCTTGCCGGGGGCGGAATAGTTCCGTGTCCACGAAATTGGGCATGGCCGTCCAGTGCAAGGCGAGGGCCTCGCGGCCCTGGTTGCGCAGCTCCTGCAGAGCCGTTTGCAAATGCCAGGGTGCCAATTGCTGCACAAAAGGAAAGCGGGCGAGAAACCACAGAGGCTCCTCGGTGCCATGCCCCAGAATCTCGCGGGCGCCCAGCAGGCCGGCCCGGCGGAAGCGCAAGCACCAATAGGCCAGCATGGGGTCTTGCACGTGCAGGATATGATAGCCGCCCGCTCTGAGCCTGGGCCACAGCCTGAGCCAAAAGCTGAACTGCTCCCACCCGTAAGCTGAATTCAGGCCCCAGCGCCACAAGGGGCCGGGCACCAGCCGGGCCAGGCGCTGGGCCGCTTGACCTCCCCTGGGCAGGCAGGATATTACGCGTGGTCGCCGCCTGGCCGGGGAAGTGGCGGAGCCGGCAACAGGACCGGCGCTGAACAGGGAGACGTCCGCGCCGTGCTCGGCCAAGGCTTGGGCGGTATCGGCCGCCCAGGTTTCAATGCCCCGGGTTACATGGCCCAGGCCCGAACTGGCGATGGCGATGCGCATGAAGGACTTGCTCCCGGCCACTTAGGACTGCGCAGGCTAACGGCTTTGCTATAATATCATGAATCATAATCGCGGCCAGGGGGTTGCCGGGGCCTTGCCTAAATGACCCTGACGGCGGCCCGCACGGCTATTGCGCAGTAGGAGTGAGGCCCCACCGGCCCGGCGGCAAAAAAAAAAACGAGAGTGGTGTGGCCACGCGAACGCCTGGGGACAAACACCGCGCGAAATCAAGGAATATGGCGATGCCTTTATTTGGGGAACTGCGTGCTTGGTTGAGAGAGCGCGCAACCTGGCTCGCAGCCGGCTACAGCTTGTTGTTGTTGGGCTTTTCTGCGCTATTGCTCTGGAAAAACCAGGCGATTTATCTCAGCGTATGGGTGCACGATAATTTTACATATATGGACGGGGCCTATCGCTTGACCCAAGGCCAATTGCCTCATCTTGACTTTATAACGCCCATAGGATTGTGGGGCTATGTCCTGCCCTTCCTGGGATTGAAAATCACCGGCTCATATACCTTGATGCTGCCCCTGACCGATCTGATATTCATGGCCATCGCCCTTGGGCTATGCCTGGCGGCCGCCTGGCAAAGGCTGGGAACCTTGAGCGGCCTTCTCCTGGTCACCTACGTATGGCTGGTGTCGGCGGCGCCGCTGAACGCGGGAGACACGGCCAACTATATTAGCTATTCCATGTTTTACAATCGCTATGGCTGGGCGCTGCTGCTGGTGGTTTTTACCTTGTATATTGACCCCCAAAGCACTGATAAGAAAAAGGCGCTATCCGACGTCTGCGTGGGAGCCATTGCCTTGGTCATGCTTTTATATCTAAAGGTTTCCTACTTCGCCGTAGTCTTGGCCTTTCTGGCCATGCTTTGTTTGAAATCCAAATATCATCGAAAGGTGGCGTTTTATTGCTTTTTGATTTTGGCGGTATGCGTTATTTCGCTTGAATTGATCATGCCCGGCCTGAACCTGGCGTATTTTCACGACCTCCGCTTGGCCCTGCAATCCAGCGGAGCCGTGCGGGGAGGAAAATACGCCGCCATAAACTTCATTTATAAAAATCTGTTTGAATTGCTTTTGATAAGCGCCGTGATCTGGTTTTCGACAAGAATAATAAAATTCCGTTTGCTAGACGCCTGTTTCGTGTCCTATGTGACTCTGAGTTCCTGCGCGATCTTGAACCAGAACGCGCAAAACAGCAATTTGGTCGCCTTGTTCCCGATCTGCCTTTGGGCGATGGAAAAGGCGCGCTCCCAATCAGGCCAGGCGGTTGGCAACCAGCGGGAAGGCTCGGCCAAAGGAAACGGCTTTGCCTATGCCGGCTTGGTGGCCTTGTCGGTTTTGCTGCTGGCGCAGCCTTTCCTGGACAGGGCCTATGGGCTGGTCATCATGAACGCGCGGTCGCGGCCCATGGCCCAAAGCCGGCCTATGGCGCTGGATAAGCTGCCAAACGCATACGTCTACAAAGATAGCGATTATATCTCCGGCATTGACCGCGATTCCTACGGCCTGGCTGAGCTCTTCACCATACGCGAGCGGCAGCGCCGCGGCTGGCTGGCCGAGCTGGAATATGTGGAAACCATCGAGGACGGCGTGGCCCTGCTCAAGAAAAACAGCCGGCCGGGCGACAGCGTGGCCATCATGGACATGGTGAATCCCTTTAATTTTCTGCTGGATCTGCATCCTCCCCGCGGCGCTTATTCGTTCTTCCACCTTAACCGCACCTTTAATCTGGCTAAGGCCAGGCCCAAGCCGGCAGCGCTGGCCGAGGCCAGCCTGGTCATGATACCCAACTATCCCATTGAGTTGGCCGAGCGAAACGCCCTGCTGCAAATCTTCGCGCCGGTTTTACGGAGAGATTTCGCGGAAGCGGCCCGCGACCGCTATTGGACGCTGCTCAGACGCAAAACGCCCAGCTGAGACGACGCCTGCGGGGTGTCAGAGGGCCGCGCCGTCTTGGCAGACGAGGCGCTATTCAGGCGGGCAGCGGTTTAACGGCCTTATCACTGGCCGATGAGCATCAGGCGGATATCCATGACGTTGGTGCGGGTGGGGCCGGTGATCAGCAAATCCCCCAAGGGCTCAAAGAAATTATAGGCGTCGTGCCCGGCCAGGAAGCGCCTCGGCTCCAGGCCCAGTTCTTTGGCGCGGGAAACCGTGTCGCCGTCGGCTTGGGCCCCGGCCGCGTCGGTGGGGCCGTCGGTGCCGTCGGTGCCGGCCGAAAGGGCCAGCACGCCCGCCAGGCCGGCCAAATCCAGGGCGCAGGCCAGGGCGAACTCCTGGTTGCGGCCTCCCTTGCCTGGGCTGGCGTTCAGGGTCACCGTGGTTTCCCCGCCGCTGATCAGGCAGCAGGGCGGCGGCAGGGGGTGGCCGCTCTCGCGCACCTCGCGGGCCATGGCCGCGTGCATGCGGGCGATGTCGCAGGTTTCGCCCTCGATGCTCGAACTGAGTATCAGGGGGGCATAGCCCAATTGCCCGGCCGTGGCCGCGGCGTGGTCCAGGGCCTGGCGGTTGCCGGCCACGATCAGGTTCATGACCTTGGCCAATTGCGCCTGGCCGGGTTTGGGAGTGTCCGGCAGCTTGCCGTCAAGACCCTCTTGTATGCGGCGGCGCACCGGCTCGGGCGTTTGCTGCCACACGCCATGGCGGGTGAGTATTTCCCGGCAGTCGGCCCAGGTGGTCTGGTCCGGCACCGTGGGGCCGGAGGCGATGGTGTCCAGGCGGTCGCCCACCACGTCGCTCACGATGAGGCTCGCCACTTGGGATTCGCCCGCCAGCCGGGCCAGGCCGCCCCCCTTCAATTGGCTGAGATGCTTGCGGATGGCGTTGATCTCGGCGATGTCCGCCCCGCAGGCCAGAAGCAGGCGGGTGGTCTCCTGCTTGTCGGCCAGGCTCAAGCCCGGAGCCGGGCTTACCAAAAGCGCGCTGCCGCCGCCGGACAAGAGGCAGATCACCAGGGTGCGCGGGCCGGCGTTGGCTTGCAGAAAAGCGGCGATCTCCTGGCCGGCGGCCACGCCGCGCTCATCGGGAACCGGATGGCTGGCCTCAATGACGCGAATTTTTCGGGTGGCTCCGCCGTGGCCGTCTTTCACCACCACCAGGCCTCCGGCCAGGCGGTCGCCCAGGACTTCTTCCAGGGCCTGGGCCATGGGGGCCCCGGCCTTGCCCGCGCCCACCGCCACGATACGGTCGAAGCGAGCCAAGTCCAGGCTGCGGCCGTCCAGGGTGAGCGCCCCGCCTTGCAGGCGCAAGGCCTGTTTCACGGCCCAGGCCGGGTCCGCCGCCTTGAGGGCGGCCTGGAGGATTTGGCTGGCGTCCTGTCGCAGGGAATCGGGCGTCATTTTTCGCTCCTGGGCAGGCGGGTTGAAAAAAAGGGGGAGGCGCCCGCCAAGGAGGCCTCCCCCTTTAGTCCTTAGGCGAAACTCAGCGGATTACTTGCATTTCTCTCCGCGCTGGTCGGTGAACTCGCGGATGAAGTTCTGGCAGTTGCGCTCCTGCAGGGGAGGCTTGGCATAGTGCATGCCGGCCTTGTCAACATAGCCGAACCAGTAGTTCACGATGGGGTAGCCCTTCTTGACCCAGCCCACGATGCCGCCGGACACGCCGTCCTTGTCCTTGACCACGTAATACACGTTCTTGTAGCCGTACTTATACAGGAAGCCCGCCACGTAGCCGGCCCGGTGCTGGGTGCGGCAGTAGACCCAGATCTCGGCGTTGGCGTCTTTGATGGCCTTGGGGATGGTGTACATGTGACCGGCGTGGATGTGGCTGGAACCCTCGATATGGAAAGCGTCGAACTCGGGGTGGCTGCGCACGTCCAGCAGGATGGCTTTGGATTTGCCGGCGATGACCTCCTGCCATTTCTTATAGAGATCGTCGATGGTGACGTATTTCTCTTTGGGTATCATTTTGGTGTATTCCGCGTGGACTTTCTTTTCGGCGTCCACCAACGGATTGTCAGCCGCCATCGCCACCGCGCTGAAGGTCATAACCATGGCTACCGCCAAGATGGCCACGAATACCTTTTTCATGTGCAATCCCTCCTAAAACTAATGTGGTTGCATGTTGGCGGGACCGTTAAAAGCGGTGGCCGCCACACCTTTTTGTCTTAGCGGCTCCACGGCCGATCTCATGGCCCGACGGGGCGCGCTTAAGAAGCTTGGTTCGACAAGATAACAGTTTCAAACCAGCCTGCCCGGCCTAGCAGCCTTCGTCCTTGGGTATGGCCGGAATGGCGGCCGGGGCGGCGGGCGCGGGGGCCGGAGCGCTGGCCGCGCCGCCGCCGGGGATGGGCGGAGCCGCGCCCACGCCTTCGGGGCAGCCCGGCTTGGGGGCGCCGGAGGTCTTCACCTGGCCGGCCCGCTTAACCTGCTCCGCCGCGTCGTACATGATGGTCAGGTCGTAATAACTCCAGGCCTTTATGGAAGTGGGGTCCGCCTGCACCGCCTGGCGGAAAAAGGCCTTGGCCTCCGAGTAGCGCCCGCGGTTGAACGCCTCGCTGCCGTGGCGCAGCTTTTCGGCGCAGAGTTCCTTATCCAGGCAAACCTCGGGTTTGTTTACTTCCGCTTCCACCGCCAGGCTGACGCCCATGCCCAAGACCAAAGCCAAACCCAGGGCAACCAGCGCGCGATTAAGCCTCATGCTGATAGGTCCTCCCCTTCCGGAAACGGCGTGCCCATAATTACCTGTAAGAGCCGCCACTTTTTTGGTTGACCGTTATTCGGAATTATCACGATTCAGTATAACAGCCTAAAATGCGTATCTCAAGCCGCACCATGGGCCAAGGCGGGCCGGGCCGCCGCACAGCCGGAAAACCATTCAAGATAGTCCGGAACGCCGGGCCAATTGCCGGCGCAGCTCTTTCTGCAAAAGCTGCCCCAGGCGCTGGCGGGTGGCCAGGTCCTGGATCATGAACTGCACGGCGGTGATGCTCAAACCCCGCACGGAGGGCCCTTCTTTTTCTCCGCTGCGGATCACCTGGCCGGGCAAATCCAAAACCTCCTCCCGGCTTTTCAAGACCAGGTTGAGTTTTTGGCCGGGAGTGAAACTCCAGGCATCGGGATGGGAGAAACGCGCGCCGCCCGCCGAGATATCCAGGATGCCCAGCGGATTATCATCGGATCGAAAGCAAAGGCTCAGATGGCTTTCCGCCGACGGCGTCAAGCGGAAAGCCAGGCGGATGGTGGTTTGCTGGAGCTTTTGGGGCTTGGGCGCGATGATCACCGATTCCACCCTGGTGGAATCCAGCCGGTAATCCGCCACCAAATCCGCGATGGGGGCCCGGTAACCCACCCGCAGCCAGCGGCCGCCTGGCACGTCGAGATAGCGGGCCAAAAAGGTGATCTCGACCTGGCGGCCGATCCAACGGCGCCCCAGGGGCGGCGCGGTCTGGGATAAAACCAGACGGCCCTTGGGGTCCAGGTCGTGCAGCAGCGCGGGCCGCACGTCGATTTGATTCTGGTCCAGGCTGGTGTCCAAGATGAGTTCCACGGGGCGGCCGGGACGCAAACAGGTGGACATTAATACGCTTTGGGGGGGCAGGTCTTTTTGGCTCATCTTATTGGCTTAATCCTCCTGGCGTCCGTCTCCTCCTTGCCGGGCCTTGACAGGGACAAGCCCAAGCATCACTATAGGTCACACTATGATCAAGCGATGAAAAGGTGACGGGACATGGTTTTCATGATCAAGATTCTACAATTCATTAGCTGGGTGCTGGGCGCTTATATGTGGGTGGTCATCGCGGCCGCCCTCATTTCCTGGGTCAGCCCCGATCCTTCCAACCCCATAGTGCGTTTTCTCTATGGCGTCACCGAGCCGGTGCTCTACCGCATTCGGCGGATCATCCCCACCAATTTCGGCGGTATCGACATCGCCCCGATGCTCTTGATCTTCGCCATTCTTTTCGTGCAGTTGGTGGTCATAGACGGCCTGATAACCATGATAGTGGGCACGCCGGTCAGCATCGCCCGTTAGGCCGCCCGCGCGGTTTTATTCTTTTGTCGCGGGTCTAACGCCCCGCAGCTTGCTTCGGTATGATTTGGTTCCCGCCGATACCCCGCAGCGTGCCGCGAGGGGTCATTTGTTAAAACACACCTCCACCACGAAGTGGCCGGCCTTGGTGGAAAACGGTATGGCAATGGAAGGTCCCTTGGCCATGTGCTTCACGCTATGGTTCTTGCCGCTCACCACGGTGGGGATGGCGCCGTGCAGCACCATGCCCTTTTCGGCCAGCTCCCTGCGGGCGTCGCCGGAGATCATGTTGGTTATCTCGCCTACCGCGTCTTCCACCTCTTGATTGAGCTTGCCGATGGTTTCGCCGAACATGTTGGAGACGATGTAGCAGATGCAGGATTCGCTGAAGGATATGGACAGCGAGCCATCGGTTTCCCCCGTTATGCCGATAATGCCCGAGACGTCTCCGCCGGCGACCTGTTCCTTTTTCACGTAAGGCTTGCCGGCGATGGCTTCGGTGAAAGCCATGGTTTTAAGCACGTTCAGGGTTGCTCGCAGAAAAGGGTTGATATACTCAACATTCATGAATAACCATCCAAGCTAGGAGTAGAGGCCAAGGGGCGGCGAATGGTAAATGTTATTGGTAATACTAACCGATTTCGGAGACGGATGCTATAAGCTCATCGCTGGCTGATAGGCTAAGAGGAGGTCGGATATTGCGCGCTTGGCAGACCTTGAAACGCAGGCGGATGCTGGATCATCCGGTATTGCAAGTGGACCTGGCCCAACGCAGCCTGGGAGACGGGCCGTCCCACGAGTTCGTGCTGCTCAGCTCGCCGGATTGGGTCAACGTGGTGCCGCTTACCCCCGACGGCCAGGTGGTGCTCATCCGCCAATGGCGGCACGGCACCGGCGAGGTGACCCTGGAGATTCCCGGCGGTTTGATCGATCCCGGCGAATCGCCCATGATCGCCGGCGCCAGGGAATTGGCCGAGGAGACCGGCTACCAAGGCGAAAAAATGGAGCCCTTGGGCTGGGTGCATCCCAATCCGGCCCTGTTCGATAACCGCTGCTACACCTGTCTGGCCCTGGATTGCAGGCTGGCGGGTCCGCCGCGGCCGGATGACACCGAGCAGATCAAGGTGGAACTGCACCCCCTGGACCATATCCCCCAACTGATCCGGCAGGGCCGGATAAGCCACAGCCTGGTGGTGGCGGCCTTTGCCCGCTTTTGGCTGACGCACGGGGGGCTTGCCCGGGGCTCTGAATTGTTGTAAGCCAGAAGATCATGCATCCGGCGGCGGTTGGCCCGCGCCGGCCTGGTTTAGGATGAAGCCCATGCCCGATCAAAAGCTATTGGCGCGCTTACCCAAGGTGGACCAGCTCCTGGCCCGCCCGGAACTGGTCTCCCTGGAAGAGGAACTGCCGCGCGGCATCGTCAAGCAGGCCGTGCGCCGCGGCCTGGACGACCTGCGGGAGGCCATTCTGGCCGGCGAGGCGGTGGACGAGAGCCGGCTGGCCTTGGCGGCCGTGGCGACCCAGGCGGCCCGGCTGGCGCGGGAATTGGCCCGGCCTTCCCTGCGGGGCGTGGTCAACGCCACCGGGGTGGTGGTGCATACCAACCTGGGCCGCTCCCTTTTGGCGGAAAACGCCTTGGAGCGCCTGCTGAGCCTCAACCGCACCTATACCAATCTGGAATACGACCTGGAGGAGGGCCGCCGGGGCTCGCGCTACGTGCACGCGGCCCAGCTCCTGGCCGATCTCACCGGCGCCGAGGCGGCCATCGTGGTGAACAACAACGCGGCCGCGGTGTTTCTCTGCCTGCAAACCGCGGCCCAGGGCCGCGAGGTGATCGTGAGCCGGGGGCAATTGGTGGAGATAGGCGGGTCATTCCGCATACCCGACGTCATGGCGCGTTCCGGGGCCATCCTGAAAGAAGTGGGCACCACCAACAAGACCCACCTGCACGATTACGAGGAGGCCATCACCTCGCAAACCGCCTTGCTGCTCAAAGTGCACACCTCCAATTTCGCGGTGGTGGGTTTCCATACCGAGGTGACCCTGCCCGAACTGCGCCAACTGGCCGACCGCTATCATTTGCCGGTCATGGAAGACCTGGGCTCGGGCACCCTGGTGGATTTCTCCCAGTACGGCCTGGCCAAGGAGCCCACGGTGCAGGAGGCCGTGGCCGCCGGCACGGATTTGGTCACCTTCAGCGGCGACAAGCTCATGGGAGGCCCCCAGGCCGGCATCATCCTGGGCAAGCGGGAGCTGGTGGAGGCGGTGCGCCAGAATCCGGTCAACCGGGCCATGCGCATCGACAAGCTCACCCTGGCCGCCC
Source organism: Desulfocarbo indianensis (assembly GCA_001184205.1). Lineage (GTDB taxonomy): Bacteria > Desulfobacterota > Desulfarculia > Desulfarculales > Desulfarculaceae > Desulfocarbo > Desulfocarbo indianensis. The sequence continues at coordinate 185,974 of LBMP01000005.1, read as the reverse complement.
TGGAGGCCACCCTGGAGATATACCGCGAACCCGAAAAGGCGCTCAAACTGATACCCACCCTGCGCATGATCGCCACCCCCTACGAGGAACTGCGCAAAAAGGCCGCGGCTATGTTGCGGCGGCTGCGCGGCTTGGGCCTTAAGCGCCTGCAAGCGGCCACCCGGGAGGGGGCCAGCCGGGTGGGCGGAGGGGCCCTGCCCCTGGCCGCGCCGCGCACCCGCCTTTTGGAACTGGCCGTGGACGGCCTTTCCCCCACCAGGCTGGAGCAGGCCCTGCGCGCCAACGACCCGCCCATCATCTGCCGCCTGGAAGACGGGCGCCTGCTGATGGATGTGCGCACCATGCTGCCCGGCGACGAAAAAATCATCGCCGCGGCCTTGAGCCGTTTGGCCGCCTGATAAGCAGGAGGTGATCTTGCCCGCCGAGAACCCCGACCGAGAGTTGACCTATCAGGACTTGCTGCGCTTCGAAGAGATATTAAAGCCGCCCTTCCGCCGGGCCCTGGAAAGCGGGCGGGTGGATCTTTTGCCCTCGCCCCAGGCTGATGCCGATTCCAGCGATCCCCTGGCCAGGGCGGTGGCCAGGGGCCGGGCCGTGTTCGACGAGCGGGCCGGCCGCCTGGTGCTGCCGCTGCAGACCAACGGGCCGGCCCTGGGCCTTTTGGTGATCTGGGGCGTGAGGGCCGAACAACTGGCGCCCCAGGTGGCCGGCTTTTTGTCGGCCCTGGTGGAGACCGCTCTCGACATGGTGCGCCTGCGCCTGGCCGCGGAAACCGATTCGGTGACCGGCCTCATGAACGAGGCGGCCATGGACGAGGAACTCACCAAGGCGCTGGCCTCGCTAACCCCGGCCAAGGTGCGCGGCCGGCCGGCCCTGGATCGCCAGCGGGGAGAAAAGGGCCTCACCCTTTTGGCGGTGGAGGCCGAGGGCATGAACGCCCTCCTGGACCGCTACGGACGGCGCTTCCGGGACCAGGTGTTCCAGGAACTGACCCGCAAGCTGTTCGAGGAGGTGGCCGCCCCCCTGGCCGTGGCCAGGGCGGGCAACGCTTTCCTGCTGCTTTTAGAGGGAGGCGCCGGCGTGGCCCACGAGGCGGCCAACTATCTGCGGCGGGCCGCCAAGGGCCTGGAAATGCCGCGGCCCGACGGCGGCCAGTGGCATCCGGCCCTGCGCATGGCCGCGGCGGCGGCGGACGCCAGCGCCTATCAGGCGGGAGGGCTGGCCACCGAGGCGGCGGCGGTTTTCAAGGGCCGGGCCTTGCGGGCCCTGGCCTGCGCCGTCAGGGTGGGGTTGGACGAGCTATTATTTTTCGGCGAGATCGTGGACAAGGCCTGCCGCATCACCGAGGTCATGCCCATGGACCGGGTGCGCCTGGATTTGGGTCGCTTGCACGGCCTCTGCGAGGGCGAGCGCTTCCAGGTGGTATCGGGCCTGGAGCCGCAGGGCGGCGAGAACGGGGTCAAGGAGAACCGCCGCTCGGGCAGGGCCGAGATCGTGGTGGTCAGCGTCTCCGAGGAAGAGGCGGTGGCCGAGGTGGTGGCCCTGCACGATCCCACCTGGACCCTGCGGCCCGGCGATCGCCTGCGCCGGGGAAGCGCGGAGGACGATTCCGCCGGGGAGCCCGGCGGCGAGGAACTGCTGGAGGTCTGCGGCCAAAGCCTGCGGGTGGTCCTGGACGAGGTCACCGGCCTGGCCTGCCACCGCTCTTTCATGGCGATGTTTGCGGCCCTTTGCTCCTGCGAGGACGCCTTCGCGGCGATCATCGTAAGAGTGGAAGGCCTTGAAGGCATGCGCGAGGAGGTGGGCCGGGTGGGGGCCGACGCGCTCATGAAAACCCTGGCGGCGGCGGCGCGGCAGGTCTTGGGCGAGGGCGCGCTGTTGGGCCGCTTCGCCCCGGACAGCCTGGCCGCGCTTTTGCCGGGGGCCGACGCCGAGCAGGCCCGGAAGCGGGCCGAGGAGCTTATCCAACGCCTGGCCGGCGCCACCCAACGGGCTCTGCGCGCCGGCATCGCGGTGCATCCCTGCCAGGGCTTCCAGGAGGCCGACGCCCTGGACAACGCGGCCAAGGCCCTGGTGCACGCGGGCTTCCTGGAGCCGGGCTCGGCGGTGGCGTTCGACGCGGTGAGCCTGAATATCTCCGGCGACGCGCTTTTCGCCCAGGGGCGCATAAGCGAGGCGGTGGCCGAATACGAGCGCGGCCTGGGCCTCACCCCGGAGGAGCCCAACCTGCTCAACTCTCTCGGCGTGTGCTATGGCCATCTCGGCCAGATGGACAAGGCCATGGCTTATTTCGAGCGCGCCTTGCAGGCGGCCAGCCAGGATTTCATGGCGCACTATAACCTGGGCTACGCCTTGATGGCCCAGGGCCGCCTGTCGGAAGCCCGCCAGCGCCTGGAAGCCAGCCTGGAGTTGCAGCCGGAACACGCCGACACCTTGTTCCAACTGGGACGCCTGGCCCAGGGCGAGGGCCGCCTGACCGAGGCCCTGGATCTCTTCACCAGGGCCTCCCAGCGCCAGGAGTGCCGGCCCGCGGTGCACCGGCATCTGGGCGAGGCCCTGGCCGCGGCCGGCCGGTTGAGCGAGGCCGAGGAGGCCTTCCACAAGGCGGTGAAGGTCAATCCCGGCGACGCCGCCGCCCTGGCCAGCCTGGCTGAAATGTATCTGCACCGCAACGCCAACCTGGAGATCGCGCTTTCCCTGGCGCGCAAGGCCAGGGAGCTGGAGCCGGGCGCGGCCCGCCATCTGCGCATAGTGGCCAGCGTGCTCAATTCGTTGCGGCGTTTCGAGGAAGCGGCATCCCTCCTGGGCGAAGCCGTGGCCCTGCATCCCCATGATCCGTTCCTGGCCCTGCAACTGGCCCGGTTGCAGGCGGCGCGGGGTGAAGTCGCCGCCGCCCGCGACGAATACATCAGGGCGCTTTCCCTGGAGCCCAATCTGGAAGAGGCCCGCCTGGGGCTGGCCGAGTTGGACGACTCGGCAGCGCGAAAGAGCCAGGACCCGGATGAATCAGGGGATGAGCAGCCAGAGCCAGAAGGAATAGCTTAGCACGCTGAGGGCGTGGCTGGCGCTGATGGCCTGGGAACTCAAGGGGGCGTCTCCCCCCATTTGATCGGCCATGATGACGGTGAGGGTCGCGGTGGGCGATGACAAGAGCACCACCGCCACCGCCATGGGCAGGGCCTCCACGCCGCATATCCACAAGAGGAGCATCCCCAGGGCCGGAATGGCCATGAGCTTCAAAGTCTGCATGACCATGAGGCCGGTCCAGGCGCCGCCCATGCGGGTCTCCGACAGCCTGGCTCCCACTATGAGCAGGGCCAATGGCATGCCCAGCCCGGCCAATATCTCCAAGGTGCGGTCCAGAAAATCCGGCAGCCTGATCTCGGCCAGGGCCAAGGCCAGACCCAGCACGGTCACTAAAATGATCGGGTTCAGCGCCAGGGTTTTGAAGTAGGAGACTTCTCCCGCGCCCTGCGCATTCTCCCCGCCGTCTTGCCGCCGGTCGCCCCAGCGGGTCAAGGTGATCACCGACAAAAGGTTTTGGGTGATGATGATGCCGGTGGCGATGAGGCCCGCCGAAGCCAAGCCCGGCTGCCCCAAGGCGTAAAAGACCACGGCCAAGCCCATCAGCCCTTGATTGCCGTGGATGGAGCATTGCACCCAGGAAGCCTTATAGGGCTTGGGAGACTCCTTGGCAAAGGGCAGCCTCTGCGCGGCCAAGAGGGCCAGCCCCCATCCCAGCAGCAGGGCGGCCACGGCCAATAGGGTCGGCAAGGGCCGCAAGGATTCGGCCAGGGGGGCGTGGGCCACGGCGCGCAGGATCAAGGCCGGAATGGCCAGGAAGTAGGCCAAGCGGTTGGCCGGCCCCACGAAGCCCGGCGGGAAAAAGCCGCGGCGCGCTCCGGCGAAGCCCACCGCCATCACCAGGAAGAGGGGGATTATCTTCAAGAGGATCAGCAAGCGAGCGCCTCCTCCAAAACGGCGGCCCAGCGACCCGCCAGGTTGGCGCGGTTGAAAAGCGGCGGCGGCGGCCCCAGCTCGCCCGGCGGAGAGGCCAGCCACTGGCGCAGGACCTGGGCCACGCCCTGGGCGTCGCCGGGCGGCAGCCAGCGGCCGGCGGAGCAGGCCTCCACGATGGCGGTGGCCGCGCCGGGCGGCGCGATGGCCAGGGTGTGGCGGCGCAGGGCCAGGTGCTCGAACAACTTGGCGGGCACCATGCGCTCCAGGCCGGGAATGCCGGCCAGGGTCATGACCAGGGCGTGGGCGCCGGCCATGCGCCGCAGCGCTTGGCCATGGGGCATATAGGGCAGGGCGCGCACTTGCAGCCCGGCCAGGCCGGGGTCCACCACCGATCCCGGCACGGCCCTGCCCATGATCTCCACCAGCAGCCGCTCCCGTTCCGCGGGCGTCAGCAGGGCGGCTCCGTCCCAAAGGTCTTGCAGCGGGTGTGACTCGAACACGGTCCCCGCGTAGAGCAGGCGCAAGACTTCGCCTTGGGGCGGGCCATGGCTGGGCGCTTGATCGAGGAAGCGGTAATCATCAGGGTCATAGCCGTTGGGAATCCAGACATACTTGGCCGCGGGGCCGCCATGCAGGAATCGCAGGCGATCGCGCAGGGCCGGCGTGGTGGCCACCACCCGGCTGGCCGCGCGCACCAGCCGGCTCTCCAGGCCGAGCACCGCCCGCTTCCAATGCGGGCCGCCGCCATGGGCCTTGAAGCCCTTGGTGAAGAACCCGCTCCAGTCATCGCGGAAATCCAGGATCAGCGGCAGGCCGGCGGAAGCCGCCACCGCGCGGCCCAAGATGAAGCTGGAAAAGGGCGGACCCGTCACCAGCACGGCTTCCACTTTATGCCGGCGGGCGGCGGACAAGGCTCCGGGCAAGGCGGTGGCCAGCCAGAGCACGTGACGGTCCGGGAACAGGGCCTCCACGCCCCGGCGCTTGAGCCACTGCATGGCGCTGGCGGCGGCGGTGGAAGCTCCCCCCGGCTTGCCCTCCTGGCCTTGGCTCAGCGCGCCGGGCTCCAGGCTGGGCAGGCGGCAAACTGTCAAGCCGGGCGGCAGGTCCCTGGCATAGGAGGAATCGCGCACCGGAGCCGAAGCGGTGCGGGGGGTGACCACCACCGGCTGCCAGCCGTGACGCCCGATGTATTTGACGAGCTTGAGCGCCCGCTGCACGCCCGCGCCGCCGGCCGGGGGGAACACGTAGCTGATGAGCAGAAAGCGGCGCATGGCTATGATCCGCGGACCTGGCTCAGGATGCCGTGCAATTGGCTGGCGTTGGCCCGCCAGGTTCGCTGGGCCACGCTGGCGGCCAAATCCTGGGGATTCCAGCTTTGCGCCAAGACCTTTGTCAGGGCTTGGACCAGGGACCCGTGGTCGCCGGGGTCGGCCAGCCAGCCTTGCGCTCCGTCGCGCACCAGGGCGGGGACTCCGCCCACCCTGGAGGCCGCCACCGGCCGGCCCGAGGCCAGGGCCTCCAGCACCGCGTTGGGTTCGCCCTCGCGCAGGCTGGGCAGGGCCAGGCAATCGCAGGCGGCCATGTAATCCGCCACCTTGGCGTGCGGGGTCGGGCCCGGCCAATGGATGCGGCCCGCCAAGCCCAGCCGGCCGGCCATATCACGCAAGCGCCCGGCCAAGGGGCCGGCGCCCAGCATGATCAGCCGCACCCCGGGGGGCAGCAGGGACAAAGCCCGTATAATTACCTCCGGGCCTTTTTCCGGCGTCAGGTTCCCCACGAACAGCACCAGCCGTCCGTCGCCCGGCAGGCCCAAACGGCCGCGGGCCAGGAGCTTGTCCCTGGGATGGAACAGATCGGAGTTGACCCCGTTGGGCAGCACCGTGACCTTGCCCGGCGGAACGCCCAGGGAGATGGCTTTTTCCCGCAAGGCCGCGCTCACCGTGGTGACGTGCGCCGCGCCGGAAAGGGCCTGCATGATATAGGGCAGGCGCGCCTTGTCGTTGGCCAGATAGTTCAGATCGCTGCCCAGGATTTGCAGCACCGCGGGCAGGCCCAGGCGGCCGGCGGCCCGCACTCCCGCCCAGCCGTCGGGATAGGCCCAGTTGGCCAGGAAAACCTGGGGGCGCGAGTCACGGGCCAGGGCGCGCAGGGCAGGCCAGGAACAGGCCAGCATGAGCCTGCCGTGCAGGCCGCGTCCCAGGCGCGGCGGATACCAAAAAACCGGCCGCCGCACCGGAAAGGGATCCTGGGGCGGGCGGCCTGGGGGACGTCGCCAAAGCTGGGGGAAAGGCACCGGCGACACCAGGGCCATATCCGCCAACTGGGCCAAGGCGCTGAAGCGTTGAAAATTGAAGATGCCCTGGCTGGGCGCGAAACGGCTGGGCCACAGGCTGGCCAGGGCCAACACTCTGAGACGGGTTCGGGGATCGATGGAGTTGTGGCGCGCGCGGTTCATGGCTTTAAATTTTAGCACAGGCCGGGCCGCGCGGCTTTGGTTGACAAGCCGGCCGGCAAAGGCCTATTTGTTGAAGCAGGCCCAACGCCAGTGAGGGGAATGCCGTCCATGCGGGAACTGAAGGTCTTGCACGTTTGCCATACGCTGAATACCGGCGGCCTGGAGCGCATCATTTTGGAGATGGCGCGCCGGGGCCGGGAGCACGGCTTTGCCAGTTGGGTGGCCACCCTGGGGCCCGGCGGCGGCCTGGCCCGGGAATTGCTGAACCTGGGCGGGCATTGGCGCGGCTTGGCCAAGCGCGAGGGCTTGGATTGGCGGACCGCGCCGCGCCTCGTGAGCTTGGCCAAGAGCATGGGCGCGGACGTGATTCACGGCCACAACGAGGGCGCGGGCCTGTACGCCGGCCTGGCTGGCCGCCTGTCGGCCAGGCCCGCCGTGTGCACCCGCCACGGCCTGAGCTTTGGCGCCGGCCCCAAGGGCGTGTGGCTGCGGCGCGCCGCCGGCTGGCTGTGCCGGCGCACGGTGTGCGTGGGCGGCAAGGTGCTGGCCATGGCCCGGCACAACGACCGCCTGCCGGCCGCGCGCCTCACCTTGATCTACAACGGTGTGGACACCCGCGTATTCGCGCCGGACCGGGAGGCCAGGGTCAGATGGCGCGGGCGGCTGGGCATCGAACCCGGCAGGCCAACGGTGATAAGCGTGGGGCGCTTGGCTCCGGAAAAGGATTACGCCTTGCTGCTGAGGGCGATCGCCTCCTTGCGCGCTGGCGGTATGGACGCATGCCTGCTGTTGGTGGGCGACGGCAGGGAGCGGCAAGGCCTGGCGGATTTGGCCGGCCGGCTGGGTTTGGCGGAGTCCGCGTTTTTCTTGGGCGAGCGCCGCGAGGTGCCGGAGTTGTTGAACGCGGCGGACGTCTTCGCGCTCAGCTCGCTTTCCGAGGGCGTGCCCATGGCCATGCTGGAGGCCATGTCCTGCGGCTTGCCCGTGGTCTCCACGGCGGTGGGCGGCGCGCCGGAGGTGGTGGAGCACGGCGGTTGCGGCCTTTTGGTGAGCTCGCGCCAGCCGCGGGATTTGGCCGCCGCGCTGCATGAGATATTGGCCGACCAGGGAGCGGCCCGCCGCATGGGCATGCGGGGGCGGATCAGGGTGCTGGAGCGCTTCAGCCTGGACGCCATGCTAAGCGCCTATGCCGCGCTATACCGCGAGCTGGCCGGCGGGAGGGCCTAGAGATGGCGGGCCGCGACATCAGTTTCGTCATCATCACCTACAACGACGCGGCGCGCCTGCCCAAGGCCCTGGCCTCGGCCGCCTTGTCGGCCAGGCGGGCGGGTTGGGATTACGAAATCCTGGTGGTGGACAACCACTCCCAAGACCACGCGCCTGCGGTCCTGGCGGCCTTTGCCGAGGCGTTGGGCGACCGCTTGCGGGTTTTCTCCCTGCCGCGCAACGCCGGCACCACGATATCCCGCAACCTGGCCCTGCGCGCGGCCAGGGGGGAACTGATCTGCGTCATGGATTCGGACGCGGAAATCTTGGAGCAGAGCCTGTTGCCCCTGGCCGACCTCTTGGCCGAGATGCCGGAGATCGGCATCGTGGGGCCCCGCATCCTGCTGCCCGATGGCCGCACCTATGATTCGGTGAAACTGCTGCCCACCCTGGGCGACAAGCTGCTGAAGATTCCCGGCGTGCTCCTGCGCAAGCCGACCATCAATCACGATTGGTATCCGGATTTCCCCTTTGCCCGCCTGGCCTGCGTGCACACGGCCATAAGCTGTTGCTGGTTTTTCCGCCGCGAGCTTTTCGAAAGGGTCGGCCCCCTGGATGAACGGATTTTCTACGCGCCCGAAGATGTCGACTATTGCCTGCGCGCTTGGAAGGCGGGACGGGCGGTGGTCTATTATCCTTTTTTAAGCGTCTTGCATCACACCCGGCAGACCACCCACCGCCGGCCCTTCTCCCGCACCGCCTTGAGCCATCTCAAGGGGCTGCTGTATTACCTTGGCAAGCATGGCTACTGGCTGAAGAGAGACGCGGTGGCCGCCGACTGGATTGAGCCCTTGGCCTATGCCCTTGAGCCCCGTTTGGCCGCCTGGGAAAGGCGGCGGCTCCAAAAGGGCGATATCGCGCTTTAGCGCATTTGCCGCAGCTTGCGCCAGGTCTCGGGGTTGAGGTTGCCGTCGATGGTCAGGTTGTGGGTTTTCTGGAAGCGGGCAATGGCCCGGCGGGTCGCCGGGTCCATTTCGCCGCTGGGCTGGAGGGAGCCCAGGCCCAAGCCGCGCAGCGTTTCCTGGGCCGACTTGATTTCGCCCGGCCCCAAACCATGGCCGCTCACCTGCAAGGCCAGGAGCGCCGTCACCGGGTAGTGATCCGAGGGGCCATCCTCCACCACTTGGGCGCTCAGGGCTTTCATGCCCTGGCCGTGAAAGATGTGGTCGATCTTGGGGCTGGGCATGTCCTGGAATCTGCCGCCCTTGATTTCGGAAACCTTGTAGCTGCCCTTGCCTAACATATCGGGGAAGGCGTCTTGCATTACCTCGGATAGTTGGCGGTAGGGGGCGGAAAGGGGAAAGGTGTTCAAATCGCCGGCCAGGATGCGGTAGCGGTGACGGTCGGCTTTGATATCGTCCACTATGCTGGCCATCTGATCGGAGCGCGAACTCATGCCCAGCACTTCCTTGAGGAGCCCCTTGCCGCCGGAATCCACCAGCCCTTCCCGCGAGAAATGGGCCGCGTAGAAAACCAGGGGTATGCCCTGCATATCGATGACCGCCTTGGCGAATTTCCGCTGCCCCTTGCTGTTGGCCAGGGGCAGGGCGGTTATGGTGATGGGCCAGCGGCTGAACACGGCCAGCCGCGGCCGCCAATTTTCAGGGCCATAGGCGCGCACCGTGGCGTGGTGGGCGAATCCGCTGGTCCGCGCCAAAAGCCCCGCGTCCTTTTCGTCGATCTCCTGCACGGCCAGTAAATCCGGCAATTGGCCGGCCACCACGCGCTGCACTTCAAAGATGGCCCTCTGTTGATTGGCGTCCACCCCCTTGCGGACGTTGTAGGACATCACCTTCAGTTCCACCTGCCAGGCCGGGGCCGGGGCGGCGGACAGAACGGCATGGAGCAAGCAAAGCAGGCCCAACAAGCTTGGCAGCCAGTGTCTTGGGCGTTTCAACGGGGAGTAACGCTTCATGGCGTTGCCGGCTCCTTTGGCACGCTGGGATGCCTACTGGGCTTTCAGGCTGGCGAGCAGTTCTTCCGCCGCCTTGCGTTCCGGGAAATTGCCTCCCACGGCCAGGGCCTTTTCCAAAAGCGGCTTGGCTTTGTCAGGCTTTTTCATGCCCGAGTAGGCATAAGCCAGGTGATAGAGGAAGGTGGGATTGTCGGGCTCCTGCCGCACAATTTCTTCCAGCTCCTGGATCGCGCTGAGCCAGGCCTGGCGCTGGGCCAATATCCAGCCCATGGTGTCGCTCACCCTGGGGTCGCCGGGGGCCAGCCGCTTGGCGCGCTGCGCCATGGGAAGCGCCTCGTTGAGGTTCTTGTCGCCGCCCTGGCGGGTGAGAATGAAAGCCAGGTTGTTGAGGGCGGGAATGAAGTCCGGATTTATGGCCAGGGCCTGGCGGTAATCCTTGGCCGCCTCGGCCTCCTTGCCCATGGCCTCGCGCAGATCGCCCCGCGCCGACCAGGCCGAAGAGCTCATGGGCGCCAGTTCCACGGCCTTGTCCAGATAGCCCAAGGCCGCGTTGAGGTCTTTTTGGGCCCGCGCCGCCGTGGCCAGGCCCATGTAGGAACCGATCAGCTTGGGGTTGAGGGCCAGGGCCGCCTTGTATTCCTGGCTCGCCTTGGCGTATTGCTTTTCGGCCTGATAGATATCGCCCAAAAGGTTATGGGCCAAATCCTTGCGCTGCATCTTGGCCAGTTGGCCGCTGACCAGATCGATGGCCTTTTGGGGCTGTTTGTTATCCATTAGCAAAAAGGCCAGCCGCATCAGGGCGTCCATGTCGTTGACGTTGCGCTCCACGGCCTGGCGGTAATAGGATTCGGCCTGGTCCGCCTGGCCTTGGGTCTGGGCCAGGATGCCCATGCGGAGGTAGCCCATGGCCGATTTGGGAGCCTTGTCGATCAAGGCCTGAAAATCCTGCCGCGCCTTGACGTAAGCGCCCTGGGCCAGATAGAGCCGGCCGCGCATCTCCAGCGCCGCCAGGTTGGCCGGCTGCTCGGTCAGGATGCGGTCGACCTGGGTGATGGCCTGCAAATATTCGCCGGCTTGGGCGTGCAGCATGGCCAGCATGAAGCTGACCCGCAGGTTGTTGGGGTCCACCTTGAGGGCCTTAACCAGATCGGCCTTGGCCAACTGGGGCCGCTGCAGGGCGGCGAAGGCCTGGGCCCGCCGGAAAAGCGCCTCGGGATCATCGGGCACGGTGCGAAGCACCTCGGTCAAAAGCGCCACCGATTGGTCCCGCTGGCCCTTGCGCAGCATTATGCGGGCGCGCAGGATCTTGGCGGCGATGTCGTCCGGATACTCCTTCTCGACTTTCTCCAGCAGGGCGGCGGCCTCGTCCACTCGGCCCTGCTCCAGGGCCAGCTCCGCCATGGCGTTGGGCGGCACCGGCGATTTGGGATCGAGCTGGGCGGCGAGCTTGAGATAAGCCTGGGCTTGCCGCTCATCGCCCACCATGGCGTAGAAGCGCGCGCTCATCAGCAGGGGCCAGATGGATTTGGGGAACAGGCGCACCGCTTCCAGGTAGGTCTGCTCGGCCAGGCTGGTCTGGTCGTTGGTGGCGTAAAGCCTGGCCAGCGCCAGGCGGAAACGCTCCTCGTTGGGGAACCGGGCCACCAAATCCTTGAGGGTCTTTTCCGCCTCGCCGGTTTTATGCTGGCGCACCAACAGCTCCACCAGCATGAGATGCAGGCGCGCCTCCTGGGGATGGGACTCGGCGGCTTCCTGCAGCGCCTGCGAGGCCTTGTCCTGCAGGCCCTGATTCAGCAGCAGGCGCACCAGGAGCAGGCGGGGGGTGAGCAGCTTGGGCGCCAGCTTGGTGGCCAGGCGGAATTGCTCCTCGGCCTTGTCAAAGAGGTTGTCTTCCTGGAATTGCTGGCCCAACAGGACGTGGATGTCCGCCCTTTCCGGAGCCAGGCCCAGCGCCTTCTCCAGGGTCTGCACCGCCTGTTGCGGCTGCTGCCGCTGGCCGTAGGCCTGGCCCAGGAGCACCAGGGCGTCCACGTTGCTCGGCTCCTTTTGCAGCACGGTCTGGGCGCGTTCCTCCGCCTCGGCGGCCCGGCCGGCCAACAGGGCGATCTGCCCCATGCGGACCTGGGCGTCCAGGTTGTCCGGGTTCAAGGTGACCACGTTGAAAAACATGCGGTAGGCCTGCGCCAGCTCACCCAATTTCAAATAGGTGAGGGCCAGCCGGTAATGGGCGTCGGCGTAGCGCGGGTCCTCCTTGAGGGCGTTGCGGAATTCCAGCTCCGCCTCCCGGAACTTACCCTCGTTGTAATATTCCAGGCCGCGGTTCAGGTTATCCTGTTTGCCCGCCCAGGCGGGGGAGGCGGTCGCCAAAGGCGCCAACACGAGTGCGCAGAGCGCGATGCTTATTAAACGAGACAAGTAAGGCATGGCTTCTCTCCCCCAGCCGCGCGGGGCTTGGCCGCCAGGCGGGTGCAGATAATGGTTGAGGGCGCGAGGGCAAGCTTATCCTCTGCGGGACCATCCGCCGCTGAAACTGATAAATACATTTTGCAGAAAGGTTGCTCCATGCTCAAGGCGCCTTTTCAGGGTCGGCCGCGGCGGCTCGTTCAATGAGGAAACTAAGCTCCCCGGCGGGGCCGGCTTGCAACCCCGGTCCGGGGCTGAGCTTGACCAGGTCTTGCAGCGCCTCCACCCGGTAGCTGACCCCCGGCGCCAATCCCGCCACCAGATGGCGGGTCTGACCGGGCGGCGCCACGTAGCGCAGCTCCGCCTTGGGGTCCGGCTGGCCCAGGCGCACCGCCACCACCCGGGGCCAACGGGGATCATGCACCACCAGGCCCTTGATCTCCGGCTGGTCGCTGATGAGCAGCGTAACCTCCGGCGCGGGCGGGTCCTCGGCGTCCGCCGGGAACATGACGTGCACCATGGGGGTGGCCAGGGCCTGCTCATCGTGGCCGCCGATCTCCACCCGCCAGGGGGCCGGGTTGGCCGCCGGGGCCTGGGGCGGATAGTTTTTGCCCGCCACCCAACTGCCGGCGGTTTCGCCGCCATATACCCAGGCCTGGCTTTCCAGGGGCCACAAGCACCTGACCTCCAGGCGGCCCCGGCCGGGGTTCTGGTAGCTGAGGCGGTCCAGGGGACCTTGCAGGCGGCCGGGCCCCAGCGCCTGCAAGCCTTCGGGCAATTGGGGGCGCGCGGGGAAATGCAGGGCGAAGCGGGTGTACAAGCCGGGCCGCGTCAGGACCACGTCGTCGATCACCGCCACCGCTTCCGGGGCCTTGAAATCCTGGGGACCGCCGGCCCGGAGATGGAACACATGGCGCACCACCCGGCTGGCCTTGGCGGTGCTGCCCTGGTAGGCCTTGGTCATTTCGCCGCGCACGTAGAAATAGCGCGGCATCTCCGCGCTGGCGGCGATATTGGCCACACCGTAGAGCTGGCGCAGCTTGTTCCAGGGCGCCGGGCCGGATTCCCAGCCGGAGGCGGTCCAGGGCGCGGTGCGCAGGGCCTGGCCCTGGTCGCCGAACAGGGTCCAGGAGCGCTGGCCGCCGTCGTTGGCATAAGAGCCTTTGGGTTTGATTCCCCGCCGCATGTCCAGCCAGGAATACTCGGCCGGGTCATGAATGAGCACCGTGTTGTGCGCCGCGCTGCGCGTGGCGTAATTAAGGGCGTGGGGCGTGGCGGGGCCGTCGTAACCGCCCGCGTGGGGAAGCAGATAGCCCCGCCGCCAGATCATAAGCGAACCCGCGGCCAGGTGCTGGCTCTGCGTGTAATGGGGCCCGCAGGAAAAGGCCAGCCAGGTGGCCAGGGGGCTCCAGTCGCTACGCGAATAAGCCAGCCCGGCGGCGGGCGCCACATTGACCAGGGGCGCGAAGGCCAACGCTTCCTCGCCGGATTCCGGCGCGGCCCAGAGCAGCTCCTGGGCCAGGCGGCCCGGCGTCGCAAGCCCGGCGTCCCGGCGGCTCGCCACCTGGGCGCGGGCCAGCCCGGCGGATGGGTTCTGGGGCTGCAGGGCCAAGAGGATCAGCATTTGCAGGCGCACCAGGTCCGCGGTCTCCTCCTCGGGGATTATCTGATCCCCCAGGGAGGCGACCGGATGATAGGGCCCGCGAGGGGTGAGATTGACGCCGGGCAGCAGACTGGCGCAAAGGTGCGCGAGCCGCTCGCCGAACCAGGAGGCGCTCTGGCTGAGATCCAGGCCCAGGGAGCTTTGCACGGCGGCCGCAAACTCCAACATATCCAGGCCGGCCAGGGCGCCTTCGGCTTCGCCGCCGAACCAGGCCCCGCCCTGGCCGGCGTTCTTCAGGCAGGGCAGTATCTCGGCGTCAAAGTGTTGCTCCAGGCATTGGGCGATGAGGGCTTGCGCTCCGGGATGGCCGCCCTGGGCGGCGATGCCCGCCAGCGCGGTGAGGCGCAGGGCGGCCATGGCCTGGGGCGTAAAGCAGCCACGCCCCTCATCGGCGAAGACCTGGGCCTGGGCCACCAGCCAGGCCGCCAGGAGGCCGCGCTGCTCGGGCGTGAAGAAATCCCATCCCCAATCCAGGGTCAGGGCCACCCAGCCCACCCGCTGGTTGGCCTCGCTCAAGTCGTCCAAGAGAAACAGGGCCGCGTCTCCCCGCGCGGCGCTCTGGCTGAGGGCGGCTTGGCCGGCTTTCACCAGCAGCCGGTTTTCCTCGTAGCGTTCTATGCGCCAATGTTCCCCCGCCGGCTTGGGCAGGGCAAGGAGGCCGTAGCCTTCCTCCCACAACTCGGCTCCGCTGCGGGAGGGGCCGCTGAAGCGCAATTCCCGGTTGCCGGCGCGCTCGACCTTGGCCTGGGGGGCGGCTTTCAGCGCGCAGGCCGCCGCCAACTTGCCCAGGCGGCGGGCCTGCTCCGGGCGGTCCTGGGCCAGGATCAAGGCGGCCAAGGCCAGGCCGGGGCCGTCCTGGGGGCGGGTTTTAGCTCTATCCGGCGCTTCGGCCCAGGTGATGAGGTGGCGCCAGTTGTAAGTCTGCCTGGCCGCCATGCCGCGCAGCCGCCGCAATCTCTCCGGTCCCAGCCAGATGCGCGGGTGCGGCCCCAGGTTCTCGTAGGGTTCGGTCTTGGGGGCGGCCGGCTTGGCCGCCGGGGCGCCGCCCACGGCGGCGGGCTCTTGCCCGGCGGCCGGCCAGGACCACAGCGCCAGGAGAAGCAGGCAGGAACCGGCTAATAGTCGGATGAGCGTCAACCTAATTTACCCCCCTCTTCGAGTGCGTGCACTGCCTGGGCCATTTCCCAGCAGCTTACGAAACATAGGCGGTAGTCAATACCATCATTGTAGCGGCTTAGAATGTTTTCGTAAAATTTCCGCATAGCTGGCCCCAACAAAGCCTGGTGGTGCTCCTCCGGGGCTCCGTGGCAATGCAGCTTGATGAAGCAAACGTCATGCGCCCCGGCCACCCGTGGCGCGTAACGCAGCCAAATTTCCATGCGTTCCAGCGAGGCGGGGCGGTGCCAGCCCAGTTCGGAATTTTCCAGGCTGGGCAACAGACCATGCTTGCGCCGCCGCCAGTTCAGGGCCAGCACGCCCTGGATCAATAAAAGGTCGCCGGAGGGGGCTTTGCCCGCCGCCGCCGCCCGGCCGTATTCGTGACTGCGGGGTTTAACCGGGTCGTCGGTGGCGTAGTAAATGGAATTGATGGTCCGGGTCTGGGCCGGACTGGGCGCCGCCGGCAGGGTGAAATCCGCGAAGCAGCCGGTCCGCGCCAGGATGGCCAGCTCGTCGTTCACCCCGCACCAGCGCCCGCCCGGCAGGGCGTTGTCCAGAGCCCAGTTGCCGTGAATGAAACCGTAGGTCAATCCGCCCGAAGCGGCGCGGCGCAAGAGGCCATGGCGCTGGTGCAGCAGCTCCACGTAGGCGGCCAGCATGTCTTCCAGTTGGGCGGAGGATTCTCCCTGGTGGTGCAGGTGGACTTCCACCTCGCCCAGGCCGCGCTCCCTAAGAGCGGCCAGACGGTCCATAATCTCCGGATGGTATTCATCCAGCGGATAGAAAAAATCATGCCTGGGAGGCCGGCCGTCAGCCCCGCGCAGCCCCTCCAGCAAGACGGGCAAGCCTTTTTCCCAAGCGGCCACCCGGGCCAGGGCCCGCTCCTGGCCGGCCCCCTTGCCCAGCGGTTCGAAGTGATCCGCCACCGCCAACAAGATGGTGAGGGGACGGCCGGACCCGGACCTGGTCGCCGGCCGCAAGGCCTGGGCCAGGTATGGCAACAGCCATTTTTCAGCGGCGTGGATCACGTACCCTCTCCCTATTACACCATTCCCCAGAGCAGCCGCAGCATGATGTGCATGAACACCACGGCCCCCACGGTGGCCGCCAGGGTGATGACGGTCATGCGGCCGGACCAGGGGTGGCTGACCGTGTAGCCTTCATTGTGCAGGACGTTAAGCGTGGCCACCACCAGAGCCAGCAGGATATAGCTGGTGAATTTGTAGGTTTGGCTCAGGAAGAAGCCGCACACCAGCCAACCGATGAGGGCCCCGGTGAGGCCGGAGAGTTGAGGCTCCAGCCAGGGGGGAGCGTGGGGCAGCTTGCCCAAACGGAAAAGCTCCCTGAAGCCCTGCAGAAAAAGGGCTATCCAAAAAAAGGCCCCCACGAAACCGGCTTCCGCCAGCACCAGCACGAAAGAATTGTGGGCGGTCTGATAATGATGTTCCGTGAACTGCTCGAAGCCCAGGCCGAACAAGGGATGCTGCTTGAAGAAGGCCAATCCCGACGCCCAGTGCTCCATGCGGGTGCGGGTGGAGGCATCGTCCACGTTGGTGGAGCCGAAGCGGGGCAGGGTGAGGATAAGGGAGGCCATGAACAGGAGCACGCCGATGGACAGCACCAGGCCGACCCGGCGGCGGAAGTAGTACCAAAAAACCACGGCCATGCCCAGGATGCCGCCCCGGGAGCGGGTGTACATGACGCCGGTGGCCATGGGCAGCAGCAGCAGCACGCCGGTGATCCAGGTGCGCGAGAGAAAATACTTGTGAAAATGGGGCAGCACAAAGGGTAGGAAGCAGACGATGTTCAAGGCAAGGTCGTTGGGATCCTGGAATATGCCGATGCCCCTGGCCTGCAGCAGTTCGCCGCGCTGCAGGGCCGTGCCGCCCACCAGGCCCACGCCGGTGTAGGATTGCCATATGGACTGCACGGCCAGAAAAAAGCCCATGAGCACCAGGGCCCAGGTGAATATCTTGAGCCGCTTGAAGGTGTTTACCGAAAAGATGATGAGGAAGTAGACGATCTCCACCGTGGCGAAGCTGAAGAAGGCCAGGCGGGTGCCCCAAAAGTTCGCCGAGGTCAAATGGGACAGGATCAGCGCAATCCAGAACCAAAGCATGAGCGCGTTGAGGGGAGAGCGCTTCCAGGTATCGGCTGTGAAGCCGCCTTCCAGAAACACGGCTGAAATGCTGAATGCCGCCATCACGTCCAAAATGGGCCAGGCGTGCATGGCCTCCACGAATTCCTGGGGGCGCACGAAAATGATGATGACGTAAAGAACCGTGAAGAAAAATCCCAAAACTCAACGCCCCCGTTGGATCACGGTTGGGAAGCCACCGGTGGAAGAAGTTTTTCCATGGCCGGTATCAAGGCCTCGGCCAACTTGATTTCCTGATCCAGAACGTCTTGGCCCGCCTGCCGGGGGAAAACGGTCGTTATGCGCAGCAAGGCGCCGTCGTTGCGGCGCAGGCTGATGGCGTCGGTGATGAGGCGGATACGATCCCAGTATTCGTCGGGCTCCACCTTGCCCCTTCCCTGATACCAATAAAGCACGCTGAGCCGTTCCAGCTCGCTTTGCAGAATCAAATGATTCACCAGCCAGCCGGGGCCCGTGGCGCTGGGCACCGGGACCTGGCGTCGCGCGACGATCTCCCATCCCGCGCCGGGCAGGCAATTGCGCGGCGAATGAATGATCTGCCCCTCCTGCTGCATCCCGAAATAGGCCACGAACAAGACTATCTCGCGGCCGTTCTTTTGGTAATTGCGCAGCAGATAGTTCTGGGGCTTGAGCAGTTGCAGGGTGCGGCTGTCCAGCCTGTGGTCCGGGGCAATGGCCTGCCAGCCCTCGATCACCCTGGGCAGATGATCCAGAGGGGCCCGCAGCTCCTGGGGTTGCACCTCGCTGCCCAGGTAGCCGGCCAGGGCCGCCAATAAAAGCAGGCCGGCCGCGGCCAGGAGATAAGGCGTCTTGGCTTTAGCCGGCATGGCCCGCCTCGCTTTCCCGGCGGCCGCCGCCCGTTCGGCGCAGGAGCAAGGCCAGGGCCGCCAAAAGGCCGAAGGCCGCCATGAAGACCAGCCATCCGGTCAGGTCGTGCATCGCTCCCTCCAGCATCTGGGGCCCGAAGTACTCGGCCAGCAGTCCGGCGGCGACCACGCGCAGCGCGTTGGTGAAAACCGCCACCGGCGGGACCAGGGCCACCAACAAGACCTGTTGCCAACGCCTGGGCACCAGGAAATAGGCCAGCAACACGCCCACCGCCAGGAGCGAGATCAGGCTGCGGATGCCGGAGCAGGCGTCGACCACGTCCAGCACCGCCGACGGCAGATGGATGACGTTGCCCTCCACCAGGACGGGCCGGCCGGTCAAGCTCAACAGCCAGCCGGCAAAGGAAGCCGCCACCAGGCGCAGGGGAAAGGCCACGGAATCGTAGAGCACGTAGGGCAGGGGGATCATGAGGCCGAGATAGGCCGCCGGAAACCAGACCCGCCGGGCCACGCCCCATCCCCAGGCGGTCAGGACCATGCCCCACAACACCGGGATGAAGCTCAGGCGGCGCAGGAAGAACTCATGGCCCACCAGGCCCACCACCAGGATGAGCAGACCGGCGGCCACCACCATGAGGCCCCAGGCGTTGGGGCCGCCCGCCGCCCGCTTGAGTTCCTCCCGCCGGCGCCAAACCAGATAGCCCGCCACCAGGGGCACCAGGAATCCATGGGAATAATTGGGGTCGTCCCACCAGTTTTCGGCCATGTAGGCCAGATGAGGGGCGTAGACCGCCAGGAAGACCGCCGCCAGGATTACCCAAGCCGCGGTTTCCCAGGGCGTTCCACGCCGGTCCTGAGTGGCGATCTGCCCAGAGGTCATCTTCCGCCTCCCCCGAAAAAGAGCAGCCTGAAGGTTTGTATGAGGATGAGCAGGTCCATGCTCAGGCTGGAATACTTGATGTAGTAGAGGTCGTAATTGAGCTTCTCCAGGGCGGCGGCCTGGCTGGAACCATAGGGATAGCAGACCTGGGCCCAGCCGGTGATGCCCGGTTTGACGTTGTGCCGCTCGCCGTAAAAAGGCAGGGCTTGGGCCAGGGAGGCCACGAAATGGGGCCTTTCCGGCCGGGGGCCGACGAAGCTCATGTCGCCCTTGAGCACGTTCCACATCTGGGGGATTTCATCCAGCCGGGTCTTGCGGATGAACCTGCCCACCCTGGTCACCCTGGCGTCGTCTTCCTTCGCCCACACCGGGCCGGATTGGGCCTCCGCGTCGACCTGCATGGAACGGAACTTGTACATGGTGAAAGTGGCGCCGTATTGGCCCACCCGTTCCTGGCGGTAGATGATGGGCCCCGCGCTGTCCAGGCGCACGGCCACCGCCGTAAGCATAGACAGGGGCAGGCTCAAGAGCAGCCCCACAAAGCTCAAGCCCATATCAAAGGCGCGTTTGCTGAAGCGGCGCAGGGCGTTGGTGGTGAAGCCCGGCGAAAAGACCAGCCAACTGGTCTTTATGCGCTCGGCCAGGATGCGGCCGCCTATGGTCTCGAAGAAATCCTCGCCGGCCATCACCGGCAGGCCCTGCATGCGGGCCCGCAGCAGCTCGCCCAGCGGCATGCGCCCCCGCCGCTCGTCCAGCGCCACCACGATAAGCTCCGCGCTGTAATAGCGGATCAGGCCCATCAGCTCGCCCACGTCAAAGCGCACATCGCACTTGAGAAGCCCGCCCCAGGCGCGCATCAACTCGACTTCCTGGGCTTCGTTGCTCTCCGGCAGCGGTTCCTCATCGCCGGGGCACAGTATGCATGCGACCTTGTAGGCGTTGTCGGACCTGGCCAGAAGCTCTTCGGCTATGGAGTCGGCCAGGGAGCCCCTGCCCACCAGCAGGATGCGGGTGGAGAAAAGATTATGCCTTAAGGCCCAGGAGTAGACGCCCCGCCAGAAGAGGCACAAAAAAAACACGTTGACGAACACCAGGAACAGCACCCCGCGGCCCAGGAAAAGGCGGGGCAGGATGTAATAGACGACGGCCAATACCAAGACGCCCACCGAAAGGGCCTGCACCAGGCGGGTCATGGTCCAGGCGAAGGGACGGGCGATGCGGAAGTTGTGCAGGTCGAAATAGTAGAAGGAAATCTGCAGCACCATGGGCACCAGCACCACCCGGTGCCAGGAGTATTTCCAGGTGAACAATTCCGTGGCGGGGTCCGGCAGCCTGATGATGAGGGCCAGCAGCACCCCCGCGCCCATTAACAGGAACTCACCCGCCAGGAACAGGAGTTGATAGGGCGAGGGACGGCTGGAGGAAGCCAGCATCAGGCCCCGTTCTCCCTTTCCTGGGGAGAGGCCACCGAACTGGCGTCGGCCACGGTGGAGAGTTTGTCGTTCAGCACGATGCCCACCAGCTTTTCCTCGGGCAGGCGGGACAGGGCGCGCAACACTTCATCGCGGTCGGTGGTGCCGCTTTGCACCACGAACACGATGCCCTCGGCCTTGCGCGCGATCACCGCCGGGTCGTCGAAAGCCTGCACCGAAGGCGTATCCAGGAGCATGTAGCGGTCGTGGTAGCGCGCGCGCAGCTCGTCCACCAGGGCGCCCATGCGGTCCGTGGCCAGGAGCTCGGCCGAGAGCTTGGAGGGCGAGCCGGCGGGAATGACCGACAGCCGCTCGATTTGGGTCCAATGCATGATCTCCGGCACCGTGGCCTGGCCTTCCAAGTAATCCGACAGCCCCGGCTGGAGGGGCACTCCCAATAGCTCGTGGATGCGCGGCTCCATGATGTGGCAGTCAATCACCATGACGAACTGCTGCATCCCCCGGGCAAAGGAGATGGCCAGGTTGCTGATCAGGAGGCTCTTGCCTTCCCTGGGCACCGCGCTGGTGACCAGTATGGTGCGGGGCGGTTCGCCGTGGAAGGGATAGAGCAGTTGCGAGCGCAGGATGTCGATGCGCTTGCCTTGCGGGCTGTTGGGGGCCCACAGGCTGGCCAGGCGTTCGTGGTCCGGATCGTTCCACTGGCGGGGATCGAAAGTGGGCTGCTGCACAAAGGCCTTGGCGGTTTCCCTGGCCACGGCGGGCCGCGCCGCCTTGGACGGCGCATCCGGCGCCGGGCGGGGCTCCCGCCTGGCCCTTAGAATTCCGGAGGCGGCGGGTTGGGGAGAAGGCTCCCTCTGGCCGGTTTGCTGGGCCTCTTGCTCCAGACGGCGGCCTCCCCGCTCCATGAGGTCGCTCATCTTACCCATTTTGATCTCCTTGCCGCCTGGGAGCCTCTCCGCCCGGCGATTCGGAGGCCGCCTTGGGCGCGGGAGCCAGGACCTTGGGGCCCCAGTCCGTTTCGCCGGCGTCCGGCTGCTGGGTGGAGCGGGATCGATCCCGTCTGACCGGCTGGTTGCCTTCGCCCGGCAGATACAGCTCCGGCCCCGGCCGGCCTTTTATGATCCACCACCACCTTTTAGCCTGGCGCAGCCCGTCCTGGCTGCTCAGCAGGTAGACGATGCCGATGATCAGCAGAATGAAGATCAGGAACAGGAGACGCCGCCAGAGGCCGCCCCGGCTCTTCTTGGAGAGGCTGGAGGCGAAGCGGGTACCCAGGCCGGCCCTGCGCTCCTTGGCCGGCTTGGCGGCGGCCTGTTTACCGCCCCGGGGCGGTTTGAGGACCGCCTCCAGGGAATCATCCAACTCCCGGGCGGGGGGCTCCGGCCTGGCCGGGAACGGCCTGCTTTCCCTGAGGGGCGGTACCGGTCTCGGTTCCGCCGCCATGCCCGCGGGCTCCGGCGCCGGGGGCTCCTCCGGGACCGCCGGCTTCTCCTCCACGGCTGGCCTGGCCGGCGCGGGCTCCTCGGGCTGGGAAAGCGGCGCGGCGGGCTCCGACCATCGCAGGGACGCATCGTGCTCCCCGGCCTGCCGGACCATATCCCCGTCGACGTGATGCTTGTTCTGGCTGAAGGCCAGGATCAGGCTTTCATCGCACAGGGAGTTGATCAGGCGCGGATTGCCTCCGGTGAGACGATGCACTTCCCGCAAGGCTTCGGCGTTGAAGATTTCCTTGGTTCCGCCGGCGATTTCCAGGCGGTGGCGCACATAGCTGGCGGTGTCGTCGGATGACAATGCCTTTAAAAGATAATGCCGGTGGAGCCTCTGCATGAGGCCGCGCGCGCCGGCCTTTTTCATGAGCAGCAAAACCTTGGGCTGACCCACCAGGAATATGTTCAGAACCCTGGGCGAGGCGCCGTCCAGGTTGCCCAGCAGGCGCAGCTCCTCCAGGAGACGCGGCGTGAGGCTGTGGGCCTCGTCGATCACCAAGAGCAGCACCTTGTTGTCCTGGCGGCATTGATTGATGACCTGTCCCAGGGCGATGAGGAATTGGCCCTTGCTGGCGTAGGGGCCGTCCATGCCCAGCTCCAGGGCCGCCAGATTGAAGAAATCCAAGGGTTCCAAAAGCGGATTGGTGATGACCGCCGGTATCACCACTTCGCCCAGTTCGCGCAAGAGCGCCATGATCAGGGTGGTCTTGCCCACCCCCGCGTCGCCCAAAAGCAGGGCCCAGCCTTCCCGCTGCTCAATGGCGTAGATCAAGGTGACCAGGGCTTCTTTGTGCTCTTCAGCCAGGACCAGGAACCGGGAGTCCGGCTCCAGGGCGAAGGGCAATTCGCGAAGATGAAAGAATCCGGTGTACAAGGGACGACCTCGCTCCCTGGGCTGCTAGTTGAATAGGTTGGAAGCCAGCCGTTTCAGCGATTCGGCGCGGCCCGTCATTAATAATCCCATCAGCGCCAGCAACACGAATCCGCAGCTCGCGTAAACCGCGATCAGCGTCATGAGGCGGCGTTTCTTGCGCTCCTGCTCCTCCTGGGTGAACAAAGGCGGCAGCACCACCAGGACCGGCAGCTCGCTGGCGCGCTCGGCTTGTTCCACCGAGGTGAACGACGTATCGATGTAGCTCAGGCCGAAAGCGAGCCCCACGGCCAGGCCCAGGGCCAAGGCGATGGAAAGGGGCAGCGCCTTTTTGACGTTGGGCTGGTAGGGGGAGCTGGGCACCTCGGCCGGGTCCACCACCTCGAATTGCTCGCCGCGCTGGGTGCGTTCCAGGTTGGCGGAGATATTGGCTTCCAGCCATTTGGCGTGGAGGTTTTCATAGGCCTGGTTCAGGGTGTCGTAACCCCTGGAAAGCTCCTGCAGGCGCTCGGCCACGGCGGGCATGTTTTGGATGTAACGCCGGGTCTGCGTCAGGGCTGTTTCCACGTTCACCCGTTCAGCCTGCAAGGCCTTGACCCTTTCCTTTGACTCGGCCACCAATTTGGCGTACTTGGTGCGGCTTTCCTTCAATGATCCCAGTTGCAGCTCGGTGCTGTCCATATTTTCTTCGCCATCTTTGATCTTGCCCTCGGCTCTGAGTTTGGCGATTTTCGCCTCATGGCGGGCCTCGGCGATGGCCAGGCGCTTTTTCAACCTGATCACGTCCGGATGATCGTCCGTGTAGCGCACCAGCATGGATTCCAGTTCCTGGCGGATGGGAGCGGGGTCATCGCCGGCCAGATCGTCGCCCGCTCCCACGGCCTCGCCCCGTTTCATCATTTGCGCCTTTTTCAGGGCCACGTCTTCGATGGTGAAGGTCAGGTCCGCGATTTCGAATTCAAGGCCGTTTTGCCTGGTGCGCTCGATTTCGACGTGAAAGTCGATTTTCGCGATGGCGTCCTGCTGCCGCGAGGCGATGGCCAAAAGCCTGTCCTGGGAACCGGGCAATTCGTTCAGGTGCGCCTTCTTGAAATCGGTGAGCTTGTTTTCCCATTCCTTCAACTGCCCGCGCATGCGCTCCATTTCGCGCGCCAGGAAGCGGGCGGTGCCCACCGCGTCGTCTTCGCGGAGCCGCAGGTTGCTGTCCACGTAGAAGGCGGCCAAGGCGTTGGCCACGGTCGCCGCGGCCTTGGGCTCCCGGTAGATGAAGCTCACCGTGAAATAATGCTGGCGGGTGATCTTGATGGAGATGTCCTTGCGCATGCGCTCGGCCATGTCGTCCGGCACCGCCTTGTGGCGCGCCTCGGGATAGAGATCGAAACGCTCTATGATCTCCATCAGCCGGGTCCTGCTCAGCACCTGCTGGGTGATTATCTGCAGGCGCTCTTCCATCTTGGAGGTGACGGTGGGGGCCACGATGGTGCCGGGCACCTTTTGGGGCTGCACCACCACCAGGGCGGTGGCCTCGTACACCCGCGGCCAGAACAGGCAATAGGCGATGCCGGCGGCGAGAACCACCAGGAACACGGCCAGGCACAACGCCCAGCGCCGGCGCAGGATGAAAAGATATTTGCGAAGGTCTATCGTGCCCGCCTGTTGCGGCATGTCACCACCTATATGGATGCTCGTAAATCAAGGTTAGGAATATGCGGTTCTGCTCGCGGTCGTCCTGGTCGTCTTCGGAATCCCGGCTCAGGTAGCGGTAATCAAGGACCAGGCTGGCGCGCTTGGCGAATTGCCAGGACAGCGCCATGCCCGCCATGATGGATTCCACGTCTCCGCCGGACTGCAACCCGGTTCTCATGGCGTTTTGTTTGTAATCGTTGAAAACGTAGGCCGCGTTTACGGAAAACTTCCAGTGTTTGGACAGTTCATAGGTATAGTTGACGCCCATGCCGTGGGATATGGTCAAGCCTAAATTTTCACCCACCAATTCCTGCTCGCCCAGGGAACTGAACACGTCGGCGTTCAATTGCCAGCGCTGGCCGTTCCATGAGGCGGAGGCCGAAAAAACGGGTTGCGTGTCGCCGGCCGCCTGATTGGCCTCTCTGTCGGCGTCCACGTAGGCCCAGCCGGCGGAGGCGTCCCAACGGAAAGTCGGCGAAACCTTGTGCGCGAAACCGAAGCCGGCCCGGTAGGTTTTGTAGTCCCTGCTTTGCCGCAGGAAGGGATCGTCGGTTATGGTTTTGATCTCGGTATAGCCCAGGGTGAGCATGGCCTCCATGGTGGGCCCCAGGGCGCGGACCAGGGAGGCGGAGCCTCCCAGGTAGTTGGTGTCATCGCTGCGTTCATAATCGCTGTGGGACCAAAAGCCCTCGGCTTCCGTCCGCCAGTCGACGTTGAGGCGGTGGGCCCCGGAAAATGTGAAATAATGGTTGCGCGAGTCCTCCACCTCTTCTTCGCTGTAGGAGGTTTGACTGGTCCGCATTTCCGCCGCCACGTAATCGTCCCGGCTGAAATTGTGCCTGACCTGCGCGCCGGCCGTATTGCTGTCGCGCCTCCCGCTGTCCCCCCGCACCAAGATCAGGCGGCCCTGTTCGTCCACTTCCGGCGGGTCGAAAGTGGAGGAATATTTGTCGTAAACCTGGAACTTCCAGCGGGGGGAGGGCATATAGTCCCAGACAAGCGAGGCGTTGCCGCCTTCGACCTGGGTGTATTCGGAAAGGCGGTAATACTCCGAGTAGCGCAGGTCGCCGGCAAGGCGCAGCTGGCTGGTGGGCTCCTGCCAATCCAGGGAAAAGCCGGGATTGGCGGTGACGTAGAAATCGCTCCTGGCCTCCTGGGTGAGCCGGACGTTATCGTCGAAGCCCGATTCCACGCGAACGAATGGCGTGAATTTGAAAGCGGCCCAGGCGGGGAGGCAATACGGCCCCGCCAGGAGAAAAACCGCCAGCGGCAGCGCGAGGAGACGCCCGCCGCCCACAGCCTCGACCGGCCGGCGAAAGCATAAAACTGCCAGATTGATCACTACGCTCAGCTTCACTAAGAGTACTTTCGCGCCAACAGCGGGGGGCTAGGGAACCACTATAACGTCGCCCGGCAAGAGCCTGATGTTCTGCCCGGGCTTTTTGCCGGAAATCACCTCGGAATATTCAAACGGAAGCCTCTCCTGTTTGGCTCCGGCGCCTCGTATGATGACTATATCGTCTTTATGGGCCCATTCATTAAACCCGCCGGCCAGGGCCAGGGCCATCAACACGTTGGTGGGGGCCAGCATGGGATAGCGCCCCGCTTTCTGCACGTTGCCCAAAATGCTCACCGTCTGGCTGCCGGGGTCCTTGACCGTGACATAGACTTGCGGCGCTTCCACGTAACGGCGCAGGTTTTTGGCCACCACGTCCTTGAGCTCCATGGGAGTCAGGCCCTCTGCCACCACGTCGTCGACCAGAGGCAGGGAGATGCGGCCATCGGGGCGCACCAGCACGTCGGAGCGGCTGATGGCCACCTCGCGCCACACGATTATTTCCAGGATGTCGCCGGGGCCTATCTTGTAGTAGTTGCTGTCGGCCGCGGCCGTCGCCGGCAGCATGGCCAGAAACAGGCCGCAGAGCATGGTCAGGGCCCCAACATGGCGCTTGATATCTTTTGGTATTATAATCGTCATGGCCGCCGGCCTCGTTATCTGGTTTAGATTTATTAATGCTACGAAATTAGGGCCATCTAAAAATAATCGCACCACTATGGTTTTTTTTCAAGGCGAAAAGAAACGACCGGTCGCATTTTCCCCTGACATTTCCTTTAGTTGTAGGGGAACAATTTACGCTTTTGTCATAAGGAGACATCATGGTCAGAGCCAGGGTGTGGTTTAGGTGCGCTGCAATGCACGATCCAGTAAGTCCGGTGCTCTTGCAGCCCTGCCTCATAGGTTGGGAAGCCAGGGAGCGCCAAGTGGAACTGACCATAGCCCGGCCGCTTTTGGGAGAGGAATTGGTGAACCGCATGAAGGGCTGGGTCACCGTGGACGTGGAGCGGGCCAACCAGATATTGGCCAGCCACGGCCGGCTCAAACTGCTGGACGATCACCAGTTGGTGGTGGAATGCGAGGACCGGGCCTCCCTGGACCGCCTGGCCGCCGAACTGGCCCAGGCCTTTGGCGATCAGATGGATCTGGAGATCACCAAGGGCTAGCCGGGAAAAATTATTCTGCCCGCCACGGGCGAGACTGGCTCCCGGCGGCGCGGGTAGGCAAAACCAGTCAGGCCGGCCCTATCTGATCATTCAATTGAAGAGGGGAGGCCCCGCAGGGCAAAGGCGGACCAGGCCCGGCCGCCGGCCCACCATGGGCCGCGCCTAGGTTTCGGCCATGGCCCGGTCCACGGCTCCCTCCACCAGGTCCCTGATCTCCTCCAGCCGTTCCTGGCTTTCCGCCTCGAAACGCAGCACCAGGGCGGGCTGGGTGTTGGAGGCGCGCACCAGGCCCCAGCCATCCGGGAAGGTAACCCGCACGCCGTCCACGTCCACCACCTCGTACTTGCCGTCAAAGGCCGCTTTCACCTTTTTCACCACCTGGAACTTGATGTCGTCCGGGGTGTCCACCCGGATTTCCGGGGTGCTCACCACCGGCGGCAAATCGGCCAGCCAGGTGGACAGGGGGCGGGGATCGGCCGAGAGCAGCTCGGCCAGGCGCAGGGAGGCGTAAATGGCGTCGTCGAAGCCGAACCAGCGGTGCTTGAAGAACATGTGGCCGCTCATTTCGCCGGCCAGGAGGGCGCCGGTTTCGGCCATCTTCTGCTTGATGAGGCTGTGGCCGGCCTTCCACATCACCGGGTTGCCGCCGTGCTTTCTTATGTCGTCGTAAAGATTTTTGGAGCACTTGATCTCGGCGATGAAGGTGCCGCCGGGGGTTTCCCGCAGGATGCTGCGGGCGAAGATGGCCAGCAGCATGTCCCCCCAAATGGGCCTGCCGTGCTCGTCCACGGTTCCCACCCGGTCCGAGTCGCCGTCATAGGCCACCCCGGCCCGCAGGCCTTGCTGGATCACGGTTTGGGAAAGGTCCTTCAGGTTGTCCAGCACCGTGGGGTCCGGCTCGTGGTTGGGGAAGCGCCCGTCCATTTCGCAGTACAGGGGCACCACCTCGATGCCCAGGCGCTTCATGAGGGGCAGCGCCACCGGGCCCGCGGTGCCGTTGCCGGCGTCCACCGCCCACTTGAGCGGACCCTCCAGCTTGATGGCCCCGGCCACGTAGTCCATGTAGGGCTCCACGATCTCCTCCTGGACCACTTCTCCCTTGCCCTTGATGAAATCGCTGGCATCGATGATGCGGCGGATTTTCTGAATCTCCTCGCCGTGAATGGTGCTCTTGCCGGCCAGCACCTTGAAGCCGTTGTATTGGGGGGGATTGTGGCTGGCGGTGATCATCACGCCGCCCTCGGCCTCATAATGCCACACCGAATAATAGAGCAGCGGGGTGGGGCAGGTGCCCACGTCGATCACCTGGCGGCCGCTGGCCAGAAGGCCCTCCACCATGAGGTCCCGGTAACGGTCGGATGAAAGGCGGCAATCGCGGCCCAGGGTGAGGCGTTTAATGCCCCTGGCCTCCATGTAGGCGCCAATGGCGCGGCCCAAGGTGATCACGTCCTCGTCGGCTATCTCTTCGTCCACCAGGCCGCGGATGTCGTATTCACGGAATATGTTCGCCTTCATGTCGTCTCCGAAATGGGGTGGCGCGCAACGCCGGCCAGAGGCGCCCGCTCGGGCCGGCCTTTCAGGTGTTTATCATAATCAGGCGGATAGGGCCACCGACTCAAGAAAGCGCAGGCTGGAATCCGGATGTATCTCCGCGTTTTCCAAGCCATGGGGCAGGCACCAGCAATGTCCGGGCTTGAGCCCCGCCCGGCCGCCGGGCCAGCGCAGGGAGCCCTCTCCCTGCAAGATGAAGAGCAGCCGCAAGGCCGGCTGGGCCAGAAACGGCTGGTAGGGCGCGTTAAGCTCCGCCTTGATGAGCGCGAAATGGGGGTCATCCACCAAAAGGGCGCAGGCGTTGTCCCCCTCCTGCAAGATCACCGGCTTGGACGCCGCGCCGGGCCCGCCCGCGTGCATGGCTTGCAGGGCTTTTTCCTGATGCAGCTCACGGGGCTTGCCGTCGTCTCCCCGGCGGTCCCAATCATAAAAACGGTAGGTCACGTCCGAGGCTTGCTGTATCTCGAAGATGGTGAGCCCCGGCCCGGTGGCGTGCACCGTGCCGGCCGGCAGATGAAACACGTCGCCTGCCGCGGCCGGCACCCTGGCCAGGAGCTCGGGCAGGCCGCCACCCGCCGTGGCCACCGCCTCCCGGTCCGTGCCCGGCTTCAGGCCCATGATGATCTGCGCGCCGGGCTCGGCCCCCAGGATGAGCCAGGCCTCGCTTTTGCCCCAGGGCTCGTTTTCCATGAGCCGGGCCGCCTGGTCGTCGGGGTGCACCTGCACGCTGAGCCAAGCCCCCACGGAAAGAATCTTCAGGAGCAGGGGGAAGCCGGGCTCAGGCCCCGGCCGCTCCGGGCCCAGGAGTTCCTGGGGCCAGCGTTGGACCACCTGGTCCAGGCCCAGGCCGGCCGGCTCGCCTTCCACCACCTTGGTGACGTGATGGCGGTCCGAGGCCAGCCAGACCTCGCCGGTGCCCTCCGGAGCCTGGAGCACCGGCCGCAAGGGGCCGGCCAGGCGGGGCGCGGCCCAGACCTTGTCCAGAAACACCGGCTCCAGCCTGAAGGGACCCAGGCTCATTGGGAACTCCCCTTTTTAATCGCCTTCTTGCCCATCACCCCCAGAAAATAGAACCCGCCCACCAGGAGCACGGCAAAGGCGATCATGATCCATTCGAAATAGCTTTTGATGAAGGTCTGTATCTGGGGGCCGAAGAACCAGAACATGAAGCCCTCGGCGTAAAAGCGCAAGCCCCGGCTCAGGAGGGAAGCCAGCACGAAGCGGGGGAAATTGATGGCGAAAACCCCGCCGGCGATGGTGAAAATCTTATAGGGGATGGGGGTGAGGCCCGCGATGCCCACCGCCCATACGTCGTAGCGGTGGTAGTAGTTTTCCACCACCTGCACCTTTTCGCTCTTGAACCAGCGGTGCAATAGAGGCCGGCCGCCCTTGTAGCCGATGAAATAGCCGAACATGCCGCCCAGCACCGAAGCCGCCGTGCACACCGTGGCGAACCACAAGGCGTTTTCCGGGTGCACCGCGGCCATGGCCATGAGCAGGGGGTCCGGCGGGATGGGGAAAAAGGAGCTTTCCGCGAACGAAAAGCCGAAAAGCGCCCAAGTGCCGTAGGATGTGTGGGCGAAGTGGGTGACCCAGGCCACCATTCCCGCCAGCCATGCCTTGATAGCCTGCAATGCTTGATCTCCTAAAGATATTCGTCCAGACCGTCTCGCTTGAGCCGGTCGATGACCTGGCGCACGTCCTGGCAGCGCTCCCGGGGCAGAATCAAAAGCGCGTCTTCGGTGACCACCGCCACCAGGTTATCCACCCCTAAAAGGGCGGTGAGCCTGCCGCCGGCGGCCACCAGGTTGCCCTTGGCCTCGATGGCCAGAATCCGCCCTTCCTGACAGGCGTTGCCCAGGTGGTCCTCCTGCCAAAGTTCGGCCATGGCGTCCCAGGAGCCCACGTCTGACCAGCCGAAATCCGCCTTGACCACCCGGATGGCCGCGCTTTTCTCCAACACGCCGTTATCCACGCTGATTTTGGGGAGCTGCGGATAGACGCGCGCCAGAGCCCGGGCCTGGCGCGGGGTGCCCAAGTCGGGGGCCAGTTCCTGGAGACCGGCGGCCAGCTCGGGCAGGAAGCGCTGAATCTCGGCCAAAAGCACCTCGGCCCGCCAGGCGAACATGCCGGAATTCCACAGGTGGCGGCCCGAGGCCAGGTACTCCTTGGCCACGGCCAGATCGGGCTTTTCATGAAAAGCCTTGACCTTGCACACCTGGGGCGGCTCCGGCCGCAGCGTTTCTCCGGCCTCGATGTAGCCGAAGCCGGTGGCCGGATAGCGGGGGGTGAGCCCCAGGGTCACCAGAAAGTCGCCGCTCCGGGCGGTCTCGGCCGCCCGCCGCAGGGTCTCGATGAACAAGGGTTCGTCGGTGATGAGATGATCGGCCGGCAGCACCAGGCACACCGCCGCCGGGTCTTTCTTGGCCACCCAGGCCGCGGCCAGGCCGGCGGCGGCGGCGGTGTTGCGGGCCAGGGGCTCGGCCACCACCTGCTCCGCGGGCACCTGGGGCAGTTGCCCGGCCACCGCCGCGGCGTGGCTGGCCCCGGTCACCACCAGGACCTTCTCCGCCGGGGTCAGGGGGGCCATGCGGGCCACGGTCTGCTGCAACAGGCTGCGGCTGCCGGTGAGGGCTAAAAGCTGTTTGGGCCGGGCCTCCCGGCTGGCCGGCCAGAAACGGGTGCCGCTGCCGCCCGCCATCACCACGCTATACATAATCCAACTCCAAGCATGATCGCTGACCGCCCGGCGTCCGATGCGCCGGCTTGAGCACTGGTGCCACATATCGCGGGTTTTTGCAAGGGCCGGGCCTCATTAGCCGCCCGCCAGGGCCCAGGCCAGGGCCAGAAGCCCCAAGGCCCAGCAATAAAAAGCGAACCAGTGCAGCCGCCCGCCCTTGACCAGTTTGAGCAACAGCTTAAGCGCCGCGTAGCCGCTGGCGGCCGCCACCGCCGCGCCCACCAGAAGGGGCGCGAGCGGAACCTGGGCCTGGGCGTCCAGGTGCCTGATCTGCAAGGCCAAGGCGCCCAAAATCGCCGGCACCGAGAGCACGAAGGAAAAACGCGCGGCCAGCTCCCTTTCCAGGCCCAGCAAGAGGCCCGCGCTGATGGTGGCGCCCGAGCGGCTTATGCCGGGGGTGATGGCCAGGCCCTGGGCGATGCCCACCGCGAAAGCCCTGGCCCAGCCGGTCTGCTCCAGGCCGCGCCCGGCGCGGCTGGCCAAGCGGGTGGCCATGAGCAAAAAGCCGGTGATCAAAAGCGCGCAGCCCACCGCCAGGATGGAGGCGAAGAGCGCCTCGAAATAATCCTTGAATAACAGGCCGATGATGGCGGTGGGCACGCTGCCGGCCGCCACCAGGAGCAGGAGACGCCGGCCCTTGCGGGCCTCCTCGTCCCTGGCCCACAACCCCCGCAGCATGGCCCGGATATCGGCGCGGAACACTAGGAGCACCGCGAAAAGAGTTCCCACGTGCACCGCCACGTCGAAAAGCAATTCAGGCTCTTGCAGGCCCAAGAGCTTTTGGGCCAGCACCAGATGGCCGGAGGAACTCACCGGTAAAAATTCCGTCAGGCCCTGCACCAAGCCCAGAATCGCCGCCCGGGGGCTGTCCAGCATGGGTTCGTCTCCTTGTGGCCTTTGGCCGCGGCGGGCTCCCGCGATTGGCGCGAGGCCGTGAAAGGCCAGTTTTCATGGGCTTATTTCGCGTCGGCCCGCCCGCCCCTGCCTGGCAATATAACGCCTCCGGGGCTCCAGGTCGAGCCCGGCGGGGGCTTTTAAGCGGCTCCGCGGCCCGGCCGGCCGGGCCGATGGGGTAAAAAATTAATCTTGACAGGAGGGTGGAGCATCCACTAGGCATGAAAGGCAGTCCGTTTACTTAACATGGCCCGGCGGCGGGCCAAGTGGTAAAGGCCCTTGACAGGATGGGCCCAAACTCATATTATCTGGACTCGTAAGGCACTTAGGTGCATTTGGCTTGCAAGGAGTACCCGTCCGATGAACAAATCGCAGCTGATCGAGGCATTGGCCAAAGCTGAAAACCTGACCATCAAAAAAGCTGAAATGGTGGTGAATACCATGTTCGGCTCGGTGGAAGAGGCTTTGGTCAAAGGTGACCGCGTGGAAATTCGCGGCTTTGGCAGTTTCAAGGTCAAGGACTACGACGGATATCAAGGCCGCAACCCCAAGACGGGCGAAATAATCGATGTGGGCCAAAAAAAGCTGCCTTTCTTCAAGGTGGGCAAGGAACTCAAGGAGAGAGTGGACCAGGAATAAGTTCCTCCGCCTGCCCGTTTGAATTGGTTTTTGGGGCCCCGCGCGCCAAATCAGCGGCGGGGCCTTGCGTTTAAGCGTACAATACCTATCGACCCCGGTCGTGCTAGACGGGGAGCCAGCGGTGCCCTTTTCCCGAAATCCGCTTATGCGGGGTCGAAGGCCCGCCCAGGGCCCAGCGTCGGAGAAGGCGCGCCTCCCTTACCCCTGCCGGACACCGCGTGACGGACGGTCGTGAAACCCGTCAGGTCCGGGAGGAAGCAGCGGTAAGCGATGCGGTTCGTGTCGCGGAGCGTCCCGGTTTGCGGCGTGGGGGTTGGCCGTTGTCTTTTGGCGCTGGCTCGAAGCGGGATGCACGGCCGGGGTCATCTTCAGGCGGAGAAAGGCCTTTTTCTCCGCGGCCGGCCGGATTCCAGGATCTAGCATGAGCCCCACCCTGCGCCAGACTTTGGCCCTCATCCTCCAGCGGGAGCCGCGCAGCGCCGTGCAACTGGCCGAAGAGCTGCTCTTGACCCAGGGCGAGGTGGAGCACCACCTGGAACACCTCAAGCGCTCCCACAAGGCTAACTTCAAGGTCCGCCCGGCCAAGTGCGCGTCCTGCGGTTATGACTTCAAAAAACGCGCCCGCCTGGACGCGCCCGGCCGCTGTCCCCGTTGCCGGGCGGAGAGGGTAGATGGCCCCTGGTTCAGCCTGGAGCCGTAAGCTCCTCCTTAAAAAACGCCGGCGCGGGGCTTGGGCGGCGGGCTGGTTTTTGTATAATTGAAGTAGCCGCCGGCCTAAAATGGGCCGGCGGGAGATAGCCCAGATCAGGGGATGGTTCCATGCCAGGAGAACCCCGCGAGGTAACCGACGGATATTATTTCCCCGTGTCGCCCTTGCTCCTTTTTCCGCGCACCAGGGGCAAGTTCGGCGTGTACGTGAAGCTCAACGAGCAATATCGCCTCTACGCCCACCCGGACGAACCCTTCAGCGACGACCAAAGGCGCAAGCTCTACGAAAACGGAGTCACCGAGGTCTATGTGCTGGGCCGCCAGCGCCGCCAGTTCCAAAACTATCTGGAAACCCACCTGGGCGGCGTCTTGGATAACGATAATTTGCCCATGTCCGAGCGCTCCGAGATATTTCATAGCGTTTCCACCTCCATCATGCGGGAGGCCTTTGAGACCAAATTACCGGTAACCTTGGACAAGGAGCGCTTCGAACGCATATTTCAGCTGGTGACCGCCAGCACCCGCTTTCTGCACAAGGGAGGCTCCCTCAAAAGCCTGGCCAAACTCATTTCCCACGATTACAAGACCTATTCTCATTGCGTGCAGGTGTTCGTGTTCACCAGCGCCATTTTGTATAGCTACGGGCGGGAAGATGATTTCCTGGTGCAGGCCGGCATGGGCGCCATATTGCACGACATAGGCAAGACTTTGATCCCCAAGGAGATACTTAACAAGCCCGGCAGCCTGAGCATCCGCGAGCGGGAGATGCTGGAGGCCCACCCCGTGCGGGGGGTGGCCCTCTGCGCCCAGGTGCCCCTGAGCCAGGACGCGCTCAACGTGATCCTTTTCCATCATGAGGCCATGGACGGCTCCGGCTACCCCACCGGCTTGAGCGGCGAGGCCATCCCCCTGGCGGTGCGGGCCGCCTCCCTGGCCAACGCCTATGACCGGCTGACCAGCGAAAAGCCCTTTGCCAAGGCCTTGACGCCCTTCGAGGCCTTGAGCGCCATGCGGGGCGAAATGGCCGGGCAATTCGATCAGGAAGCGCTGAAGCGCCTGGTCATGGTGCTGAGCGGCGCGGAGGTGATTTAGCCCCGGTCGTGCAGGGCCTGCTCCAGGCGCAGGCGGGCCTTTTTAAGGGCGTCGGCGATTTGTTCCAGGCGGCCAGGTTGCAGGCCGCTGGAAAACCCGATGGACCACAGGGCGGCGGGCAGCCCGCCCTGGGCGCCCAGGGAGACGGCCACCCCCCAAACCCCCAGCAGGTATTCATCGGTTTCCATGGCGAAGCCCTGGGAGCGGATCTTGCTCAGCTGGCGCAGCAATTCCGCCGGGTCGGTGACGGTGCGCGGGGTGTGGGCCGGGATGCCCTGGGCTATGATGCGTTCCAGGGCGGCCGGGGGCATGCCGGCCAGGAAAACCTTGCCCACCGCGCCGGCGGTCACCGGCAAGCGGGTTCCCGGCCCGGCCGAGATGCCAATGACGCCGGACGGCTGCCGGGCCTCCACCACGGTCACCTCGCCCCGGCCCAAAACCCCCAGGAAAACGCCTTCTCCCAATTCATCGCGCAGGCGGGTCATTTCCGGGCCGGCCGCCTCCCGCAGTCTGGCGTGCACGAAGCCCCGGCCGGCCAGGGTGGAAACCAGAGGCCCCAGGCCGTAGCGCTTGGACATGGGGTCCCGGGTGAGGGCGCCGCCGGATTCCAATTGGGAGCAAAGGCCGAACACGGTGCCTTTGCTGATGTCCAGCCGGCGGGCCAAGTCGCTGATGCCCAGGCCCTGGGTGCTTTCGGCCACCAATTCCAGAATGGTCAAGGCCCGCTTGACCGAGGGAGCCCGATAACCCTGGGGAGGAGTCATCTCGTTTTCTCCGGTGAACGTTCGGTCTATTATGGTTGCCTTCGGCGGGCGTTCTTGTCAAGCGCGGCTTGGCGGAAAGAAATTCAAAAGGCGGTTGGGGCTGGTTTGGGGCGCGGGTTTCCCCTATCCGCCAAACCATTGACGGATGGTCCGGTCTGTGCCGGCGTCGCTGGGCCCCCCCGGAAAAAACCTCCCGGCTCTACGCATAGCGGTTCAGGCCTTGGCCCTTGTCGTCGGAACCATGATCCTGGTTCTTGGGCCGGGACGCTTCGCTGCGGGGCTGCACCTTCTTGGCGTTGCGGCGGTCTTCCCGCCGCCTGGCCTCGGAAAGGGGCTCGGGCTCCTCGCGTATGGGGCGTATGAGTCTGATGTCCGCGAGCATGGCCAATCTTGCCTCCCTAAAGGATCTATCGGCCAATGCCCGGAGTTGCTTGAATTATTTGATCAGGGCAACGAGGGGGCGGGCTGGTCTTCCCGGGCGGCGGGGGGGCGTGCGCCCCGGGAGAGGCGGCCCAGCATGTCGCTGACGAACAGCAGGCAATCTTGGCGTTTTTCCGGGGAGCAGCGCCCGTGGTCGCGGCTCCAATCGGTGTTGCCGCAGTTGAGGCAGAGCAGCTCGGGGCTCAAGAGCGCCTGGTCATAGAATTCGCGCAGCAGCTTTCTGGCGTCCGGGGTCATGTTGCCTCCTGTTGCCCAACTTGACGGTATTGGCCATCGGCAAGGGTGTGTTGCAGTATTCATGCCATTGGCTGGGGCCATCTCTGAGCACTTGCCAGGCCGGAGCATACGTGCTAGCTTGGCTTACCAGAATTAGCGGGAGATTACGCAGGCATGACGGCATTGGTCGTATTGGGGCTCCTAGGCTTGACCGCCCTGTTTTTAGCGGGGGCGCTCACCTATCTCTATCGCTGGCGGGTGCGCAAACGCCTGTTTCCCCAGCTTCCCCGTTTGTGGAGCGGCGATCGGACCCGTTTTCTGGCCTCCACCGCCTTGTTCATCGTCGCCATGGCGGCCTTCATGGTGGTGAGCCTGAGCACGGGGCCGTCGATGCCGGAGCCGCCGGCCAAGCAAACGGCCCAACAGCCGCAGGGCCCTTCCTTTGACGGCGCGCCGCCGCCGCCGCCCCCGCCGCCCCCGCCGGCCCCCGCGGCGGCTCCCGCTTCGGAGCCCCAGGCTCCGCCCCCGCAAGGCGCGGAAGCCCAGACGGCGGAGGTTTTCGCCAAGGCGGAGGCTCCCCCTGCCCAGCAGCCCCCGGCCGCGCCCGCCGCCAAGGCGGAGCCCGCGCCGGCCCCCGGCCAGCAGGCCGGAGCCGCGCCGCCGGCCCCGCCGGCGGATAAAGCCCAGGCCGCCGCGGCCGAGCCCGCGCCAAGCCCGCCGGCCCCGCCGGCGGCCGAGCCCCAAGCTGAAACCCAAAGCGCCCCGCCTTTAAATGATCAGGCGGCGGCCGCCAAAGCCCAACCAGCTCCGGCCGCGCCGGCAAAGCCGCCGGCCGCTCCCCAAAAGGAGCCGCCAGCCCCGGCCGCTCCCGCCGCCCCCAAGGCCAAGCCGCCTACGGCCAAGGCCGAGGCCAAAGCCAAGCCGCCAGCGGCCAAGGCTGAACCCAAGGCCGCGCCAAAAGCCAAAACGCCGGCGGCCAAGGGCAAGGTCTATACGGTGTGCGCGGCCTCTTTCAAGGACCAGGAGTCGGCCGAGGTGCAGATAAAGCGCCTGGCGGCCAAAGGTCTGAAGGGCCGCGTCGTCAAGGCCGATCTTAAGGCCAAGGGCGTTTGGTACCGCGTGTGCCTGGGCGAATTCCCCAACCCGGCCAGCGCCGCGGCGCAGGCCAAGGCCTGGCGGTCCAACGAGCTGGTCAAGACGCCCTTCGTGGTCCGTCTGCGCTGATCGCGCCGCCATGGATGCCAGCCGCCTCTGGATGTTCCTAAACGAATTGGCCGGGCAGATGGGCGTGGAGGTGCGCTTGGAGGCGCTGACCGACGACGAGGACTACGCCGCGCGGGGAGGGCTTTGCCGCCTGGGCCGGCGGCTGGTAGCTTTTGTGGACCGCCGCCTGACCCCGGAGGGCCGCACCCGCCAGTTGGGCCTGGCGCTCAAGGGCATGGAGCTGGAAGGCGTTTATCTGCGCCCGGCGGTGCGCGAGTTTTTGCAGGGTCTGGAAAAGACCGGCCACGCGGAGGGCAACCAGGATTGGCCAAGCTGACCAAGGGCGAAAAACGCCTGAAAGAATTGGAAAAGCAGATCAAGGCCCGCAAGGTGCGCCTGGGCTATGAAAGACTGCAATACGCCGGCCTGGTGCTGCAAAGCGGCCTGTGCTGGTTCAAGGGCACCTATTATCTTTTCGTGGACCGCAGGAAAAAGGTTGCCGAACGCATAGATTTGCTGGAAGGCGCTCTGGACGAACTGGACCGCCTGGCCGCCGAGGGCAAGCTGGAGCGGCCCTTTGGCGAGGAAGCCGCGCCGGACCAGGTTTCCGGCGATGAGCGAGACCGGGAGGGCCAACCTCCGGAGCCCGCCGCCTCCGAGGGCGAGCCATGAGCCGACAGGCGCGCGAACTCATGGTCGAGGTCTGCCGGCTGGGCTGGCGACGGGGCTTTTTATCCGCCACCGACGGCAACGTTTCCCTGCGTTTGGGCGAGGACCGCCTGCTGATCACCCCGGCGGGCCGCAGCAAGGCCCTGCTCCAGGCCCAGGACCTGGTGGAGGTGGACCTGGAGGGGCGGCCGCTGGCGGGCGGAGGCAAGCCCAGCGCCGAGCTGCCCATGCATCTGGCGGTGTATCAAAGCCTGCCCGAGGCCAACGCGGTGGTGCACGCCCATCCGCCCCTGGCCACCGCCTTCAGCCTGGCCAACCGCGAGCTGGATTTAAGCGGCCTGCCCGAGGCCCTGGTGCATCTGGGCCAGGTGCCCACCGTGCCCTACGCCACGCCCGGCGGGGAAGACCTGGCCGAGGCGGTGCGGCCCTATCTGCGGGGACACGCCGCCCTGCTTCTGGGCCACCACGGCACCCTGGCCCACGGCCCGGATCTGGAGACCGCCTGGGTGCGCACCGAGAAAATCGAGAGCGCCGCCCAGGTCATCCTGGCGGCCAAGTCCCTGGGCGGCGCGCGGGCCCTGCCCCCGGAGGAGCAGGAAAAGCTCCTGGCCATGGGCGGCCACGCGCCGGCCGCGCTGCTGGGGTCGCTGCCTCCCCTGGACCGCCGCATCGAACTAAAGCATCTCGACCTGAAGCGGGAGTTCGCCACGGAAAAGCGCTGGCGCGACCACAGGGGCGAAGCCCATTTGATAATCGACAACCGCGACCTGTGCCGTCTGGGCGTGCTCAGCTTGAATCCCGGCGCGGGCCACCGCGGCGGGCATCTGCACCGCCACAAGCACGAGGGCTTCTACGTGGTGGCGGGCCGCGCCATGGTGGAACTGGCCTGCGCGGAGACCGGGGAAAGGCTCACCCTGGAGCAGGAGCCCGGCGACCGCCTGTGGCTGCCGCCGGGGGTGGCCCACCGCATAACCGCGCCGGGGCCCGATACCCTGGTTTTCGTGGAATTCACCGATCGTCCCTACGACCCGGAAGACGACGTGCCTTTTGTTTTTTAAAGCCAAGGAGCTTCACTCATGCCCGATGCCGAAGGAATCTTGGAAGCCAGAGAAGTGAACGAAATGCCCGCCGGCGCCTGCTCCATGGGGCCGGGCAAGCCATTGAAGGGCTCCAGCTATCTGGACTGGGGCATGCGCAACCGTTTGTCGCGCCTCATCGGGGCCGACGGCCACACCCAATTCCTGCCCATCGACCACGGTTATTTCCAGGGGCCCACCCGCTGCCTGGAATGCCCCGGCGAAACCATCCGCGAGCTCTTGCCCTATGCCGACGGCCTGTTCGTGACCAGGGGCGTGCTGCGCTCCTGCGTGAGCCCGGACATCGCCACCCCCATCATCCTCAGGGTGTCGGGCGGCAGCTCGGTGGTGGGCGAGGATCTGGCCGATGAAATCATCACGGTTTCCGTGGAGGAGATGATCCGGCTCAACGTGGCCGCGGTGGGGATATCCATTTTCGTGGGCACCCCCTACGAGCGCCAGACCCTGGAGAACCTGGCCGAGCTGGTGAGCGACTGCGAGGATTACGGCATCCCGGTGATGGCGGTGACCGCGGTGGGCAAGGAACTGGAAAAGCGCACCTCCCGCTATCTGGCCCTGGGCTGCCGCATCGCGGCCGAGCTGGGGGCCAAGGTGGTCAAGACCTATTACTGCGAGGAGGGCTTCGAGAAGGTGATCCACGGCTGCCCGGTGCCGGTGGTGATGGCCGGCGGCCCCAAGTGCGAGACCGAGCTGGAGGTGTTCGAGTTCGTGTACGACGGCATGCAAAAGGGCGCCATCGGCGTGAACCTGGGCCGCAACGTGTGGCAGAACCCCCACCCGCTGGCCATGATGCGCGCCTTGAACTCGGTGGTCCATTCCGGGGCCAAACCCAAGGAGGCCCAGGAGATGTTCCGCGAGCTCAGTCAAGCCTAAAGGGGAGGCGGATGCCATGGGCGGCGGGACCGGCGACATGAAAGTCTGCATGTATTACTCCAACAGCGACGTGCGCTGCCAGACCATGCCAAGGCCCGCGCCCGGGCCCGGCGAGATGGCGCTCAAGGTCATGGCCAGCGGCATCTGCGGCTCGGACGTGATGGAATGGTACCGCCGGGACAAGGTGCCCCTGGTCCTGGGCCACGAGGTGGCCGGGGTGGTGAGCGAAACCGGGCCAGGGGTGGAGAGATTCAAGCCCGGCGACCGGGTGGCGGTGACCCATCACGTGCCCTGCAACACCTGCCACTACTGCCTGAGCGGCCACCACACCATGTGCGAGACCCTGCTCAAGAAAACCCATTTCCATCCCGGCGGGTTCGCCGAATACCTGCTGGTGCCGGCCATCAACGTGGACCGGGGCTCGTTTGCCATGCCCGACGGCATGTCCTTCGAGGCGGCCAGTTTCATGGAGCCCCTGGCCTGCGTGCTGCGGGGCCAGAAGCTGGCCGGCATCCGGCCGGGGCAGACCGTGCTCATGCTGGGGGCCGGCATCTCCGGGCTCATGCACATCGCCCTGGCCCGCAGCCTGGGGGCCGGGCTGGTGATCGCGGCGGACACCATTCCCTTCCGCCTGAAAAAGGCCAGGGAACTGGGCGCGCATCTGGCCCTGGAGGCGGGGCCTTATCTGCCGGAGGAGCTCAAGGCCGCCAACCAGGGCCTGAAGGCCGACCTGGTCATCATCGGCTTCGAGGGATTCATCCCCCTGGCCCTGGACTGCGTGGAGCGGGGCGGCACGGTGCTCTTTTTCGCCGGCGCGGCCGAGGGCGCCCAAATCGCCAAGCCCATCAACGATATCTTCTGGCGCAGCGAGGTGACGCTCACCAGCTCCTACGCCGGCGCGCCGGCCGATTGCGCCCAGGCCCTCAGGCTCATCGCCGGCGGCGCGGTGCCGGTGGAAAAAATGATAACCCATCGCCTGAGCCTGGAAGAGGCCCAGGCCGGCTTCAGCGCCGTGGCCCAGCCCATGGAGCACGACTCGCTCAAGGTGATAATCTTGCCGCAAGGCTGAACCGCGGACCGGACGCCCGCGGTAAACCGATTCAACATGCAAAGGGAAACCGCATCATGAAATATTTCGCTTTGATGATTCTGGCGGCGGCCCTGCTTTGGCCGGCATTTACTCCGGCCGCGGCGGGCGAGGCCAAACTGGAGGACCAGCGGCCGGTGGTGGTGGCCACCTCGCCCAGGGTGGGCGACGCCAACGTGGACCCCAACCTGAAGGAAATCCGCATCACCTTTTCCAAGCCCATGCAGCCCGATGGCTACTCCTTGGTGAAGATGGACAAGGACAGCTTTCCGCAGATAACCGGCGAGGCTGGCTTCCTGGAGGACGGGCGCACCTTTGTGGCGCCGGTCAGCCTGACTGGCAACAAGACTTACCAGATATGGGTCAACTCGGATCGTTTTCAGAATTTCCGGGACCTCAAGGGAAGGCCGGCGGTGCCTTATCTGGTCAGCTTCCGCACCAGGTAGCGAGCTCGGAAAGAACCGGGGCTGGGCATTGAATCAATCCGTTTAAAAGCGTTACAATAATTTGTTAAGAAATAACGGTTAGCCCAGGCTTATTTACATACTGGACGGAGAGGAACCAAGACCATGGCAGCCAAAACCGCCAAGCCTGCTAAGAAAACCAAAACCGCCAAGGCCAAACCGGCCGCCAAGCCCAAAAAGACAGTCAAGGCCAAGCCGGCTGCCAAGGCCAAGCCGGTGAAAATCACGGCCAAGGAATTCGAAAAGGCCCTGGCCATCGGCCGGCCGCCCAACATCAAGAAGCTTTTCCCCAACTCCAAGGCCCTCATCGTGAGCGGCAAGGTCATCGACCGGGCGCTTCTGGCCAAGGGCCAGGCCATGACCATCGCGGCCAACGGGCGCAATTATCTGGTGATCCGCGGCGCCTTGAAGGCAGCCCAGCGGGCCAACGCGGCCCTCATCATCGAGATAGCCAAGAGCGAGGGCGGAGCCAGTTCCTATTGCGCCACCAATTATTGGAACATGGCCCGCCGAGTGGACCAGGCCATGAACGAGCTGGGCATCACGGTGCCGGTGGCGGTGCACGCCGATCATTACGGCATCAAGGGGCCCAAGGACGTGGAGACCGCCCGGGTGGAGATTCCCTCCATGTTCGAGGCCGGCATCACCTCCATCGCCATCGACGCCTCCCACCTGCCCGACGCGGAGAACCTGCTGGCCAGCATCGAGCTGAACCGCTACGTGCCCAAATGGGCCGGTCTGGAGACCGAGGTGGGCGAGATCAAGGGCAAGGAGGGCCTTTCCACGGTGCCGGAAGCCCTGTTCCTGATTCAGGGCCTCAACGCCCACGGCATCTTCCCCGATTGGATCGCTCTTAACAACGGCACCGCCCACGGCATCCAGACCTCCGAGCAGGGCATCCAGGTGGAGCTCACCGCCGAGATACATGAGGCCTTGAAGCCCTACGTGGTGTCCGGCGCCCAGCACGGCACCTCGGGCAATGATTCGGACCGGCTGCGGCGCATCGCCAAGGAGACGCTTACCACCAAGGCCAACGTGGCCACCGCCCTGCAGATGATCACCTGGGGCGTGAAGGTCAACGACTACGGCAACGCCGAGCTGGACAAGAAGGGTGATTTCCTGAAGCTGCCCGACAGCGGCGTGAGCCAGGAGCTTTGGGCGGAGATGGTGGCCTACGCCGACCAGCAGGGCTGGAAGGGCGGCAACTACAAGAAGCTCAACCTGCCCTTCGAGAACAAGATCATGTCCCAGCCCAAGAAGATTCGCGACCGCTCGGAAAAGGCGGTGGCGGATTTCATCTACGGGCTTCTGACCAAGGTGTTCAACGCCAAGGACACCGCCCCCCTGGGCGTCAAGGCCATCTTGAAGGCCGGCTCCTACAACCTGGGGCCCAAGGCCAAGCGCATCGAGAAAAAGGCCCAGTGGACCGAAAAAACCATCCGGGCCAAGGGCGCCGTCCTGACTCCGGACAAGGGCCCCAAGGGCGACTTTGACGACTAGTCTTATTCAAGAAGCTGGTTTAAAGACCGGGCGGGGTTCTTTGCCCCGCCCGTCAATTTGAAGCCGGGGGAGGTTGTGGCAGAAGACGTCATCAGCGTTGATCACACGCCGCTCTGTGTGGACCTGGACGGCACCCTGGTCCAGGCCGATACCTTGTTCGAGGGCACCCTCGCTTTTCTCAAGGCCAAACCCTGGGCCCTTGCCAGGCTGCTTAAGTGGGGAAGCCAGAGCCGCGCCTTGTACAAGGAGCGGGTCTCCCAGGCCCACCCGGTGGAGCCGGCTCATTTGCCCTACAATCCCAGGGTGCTGGAATTCATGGCCGCCCAAAAGGAGGCGGGCCGCCCCCTGATCTTGGTGACCGGCTCGGACCAGTCCACCGCGCGCCTGGTGGCCGATCACCTGGGCGTCTTTGACCAGATAATGGCCAGCGACGGCAAGTACAACTTGAGCGGCGCCAACAAGCGGCGGGCCCTGGAAGAGCGCTTCGGCGCCGGCGGCTTCGACTATTTGGGCAATTCCTCGGCCGACCTGGCCGTGTGGCGGGGTTGCCGCCGGGCCTATATGGTGCGGCCCGAACCGGGCGTGGAGCGGCGGGCCAGGGCCGAGGGGCTGGCTTGCCAGGTTCTGGACCCCGGCCCCCAGGAGCCCTGGCGGACGGCCCTCAAGGCCATGCGCCCCTGGCAATGGGCCAAGAACGTCCTCTTGGCCATGCCCATCGTGCTGGCCCACCAGGTGGGCGACGCGGCCGCCTGGCTGGGGGTGCTGACCGCCATGCTGGCTTTTTGCCTGTGCTCCTCGGCGGTGTACCTGGCCAACGATCTCTGGGACCTGCCCTCCGACCGCCGCCATCCCCGCAAGCGCCGCCGCGCCCTGGCCGCCGGCGACATGCCGCTCATTATGGCGCTGGCCCTCATCCCCGCCCTCATGGCGGTGGGCCTGGCCCTGGGCGGCCTGGTGTCCAGTCAGGTGTTTTGGCTTTTGGCGCTCTATCTTTTATTGACCAGCGCCTATTCCATCAAAATCAAGGAACTGGCTCTC
Source organism: Desulfocarbo indianensis (assembly GCA_001184205.1). Lineage (GTDB taxonomy): Bacteria > Desulfobacterota > Desulfarculia > Desulfarculales > Desulfarculaceae > Desulfocarbo > Desulfocarbo indianensis. The sequence goes on along the minus strand of LBMP01000005.1, from coordinate 142,334 downwards.
CTGGACATATTGGTGCTGGCCGGCCTCTACACCCTGCGCATCCTGGCCGGCGGGCCGGCGGCCGGGGTGGCCATATCTTTTTGGCTATTGATCTTCAGCACGTTTTTTTTCTTGAGTCTGGCCTTTGTCAAGCGCTTCACCGAGCTTAAGGCCCTGGAGGGCAATGACCCGGCGGGGCGGGGCTACCGCCAGAGCGATCAGGGCTTTCTGGTGCCCGCCGGCCTGGCCAGCGGCTACCTGGCGGTCTTGGTGGTGGCGCTTTACCTCAACAGCCCCAAGGTCACGGCGCTGTACCACCACGCGGTTTGGCTCTGGCTGGTGTGCCCGCTCCTGGTTTATTGGATCAGCCGGATATGGCTGCGGGCCCATCGCGGCGAGATGCACGACGACCCGGTGCTTTTCGCCATCAGGGACCCGGCCAGCTACGTGGTGGGCGGCTTGGCCTTGTTAATCCTGATACTGGCGGTCTGATGGAAGCTTATCAATCCTGGGGACGATACACCCGGGCCAGCCATGAGGTCGTAAGGCCCTTTTGGCGTCCCCGTTCATTGGATTTGAGCGGTCTGCCCGCCACGGCGCTGCCCTACGGCGCGGGGCGCTCCTACGGCGACGTGTGCCTTAATCACGGCGGCGGGCTGATCGATTGCCGCGGCCTGGACCGCTTCCTCGGCTTCGACCGGCACCAGGGGGTGCTGGCCTGCGAGGCCGGGGCGACCCTGGCCGAGATACTGGGCCTGGCGGTTCCCGGCGGCTGGTTCCTGCCGGTCACGCCGGGCACCAGCCTGATAACCCTGGGCGGGGCCATCGCCAATGACGTGCACGGCAAGAACCACCACCGGGCCGGGGCCTTCGGGCGGCACGTGCGGCGGCTGGAGCTTTTGCGCTCCGACGGCGCGCGCCTGATCTGCTCGCCCAGCCGGAACCCGGAGCTTTTCGCGGCCACCGTGGGCGGCATGGGGCTCACCGGGCTCATCACCTGGGCCGAAATACAGCTCAAGCCGCTCTCCAGCCCGGAGCTGACCGTGGAGACCATCAAGTTCCACGGCCTGGAGGAGTTCGAGGAGCTGAGCCGCCAGTCCGACCAGCATTGGGAATACACCGTGGCCTGGCTGGACGCCCTTTCGCGCCAGAATCCCCGGCGGGGGCTGTTCATGCGGGCCAAGCATATGCCCGGCCCCAGCGAGCGGCCCCAGGCCGACGCGCGGCCCAGGGCCCTGCTCAGCGCGCCCTTTGACTGGCCCGGCTGGGCGCTCAACGCCTGGACCCTGCGGGCCTTCAACCTGCTCTATTATCATCGCCAACGGCCGCGGCTCAAAAAAACGGTGCAGCCTTTCGCCGGCTTCCTCTACCCCCTGGACGCCATTGACCAGTGGAGCCGCATCTACGGCCGCAAGGGCATGATGCAGTTCCAGTGCGTGGTGCCCTTTGGCCAAAGCGAGGCGCTGCGGGCCATGCTGGATCTGATCGCCCGCTCGGGAACGGGTTCCTTCCTGGCGGTCATCAAGGCCTTCGGCGACACCCCCTCGCCGGGCCTGATCTCCTTTCCCCGCCCCGGCATCACCTTCGCCCTGGATTTCGCCTTCAAGGGCCCCAAGACCCTGGCCCTGTTCAAGGAGCTCATCGCCGTCACCCGCGCGGCGGAGGGCGCCCTGTATCCGGCCAAGGACGCCTGCATGGGCGCCGATGACTTCCAGGCGTTTTATCCCAATTGGCCGGAATTGGCCAAGCACGTGGACCCCAGGTTTTCCTCCAGCTTCTGGCGCAGGGTCACCCAAGGCCAGAGGGAGTTTCTGCCATGAACAAGGTACTCGTCATCGGAGCAAGCAGCGCCCAGGCCCAGGCCACGGCCCGCCTCTTCGCGGCCGAGGGGTCCCGGCTGTTTCTGGCCGGCCGCGACCAACAAAAGCTGGACGACGTGGCCGCCGATCTGAAGGCGCGGGGCGCGGCCCAGGTGGAAAGCCTGACCCTGGATCTGAACGACTTCAGCCGCCACCAGGAGCTGATCGCGGCCGCCGACGCCGCCCTGGAGGGGCTGGAAGGCGCGCTCATCGCCCACGGCTCCCTGGGCGACCAGGCGGCGGGCCAGGCCGATTACGCCGTGGCCCAGGGCGAATTGACCACCAACCTGTTGAGCCCCATCAGCCTGCTCACCATCCTGGCCAATCTCCTGGAGCCCAGGGGCGGCGGCTGCCTGGCCGTCATCTCCTCGGTGGCGGGCGACCGGGGCCGGCAGAGCAATTACATCTACGGGACGGCCAAGGGCGGGCTCTCGGTTTTTCTCTCCGGCCTGCGCAACCGGCTGCACCGGGCCGGGGTGCGGGTGGTCACCATCAAGCCCGGCTTCGTGGATTCCCCCATGACCGCGCACTTCAAAAAAGGCTTGCTGTGGGCCAAGCCCGAGGCGGTGGCCAAGAAAATCCATTGCGCTATGCTTAAGGGCAAGGACGTCGTCTACGCCCCCGCTTTCTGGCGGCTTATCATGTTCATCATCAAGGCGCTGCCCGAGCCCATCTTCAAGCGCCTGAACCTGTGAAGCCCTGGGCATGGATTTTAATGTGGGCGGCTTTTTGAAAGACCTGGCCCTGACAAGGCTCTTGGGTGAAGATACCATATCGGACGGACGCGCCGACGGACTTGGCCAGGGAGGCGTGGAACCGGCCGTTGAAATTCGGAGCGCGGCCAACAAAGAAAAGGGCTGTCTCTCCACCTGAGAGAGCAGCCGTGAGGGTTGCGCTAAGGACGGCTCCTGTCCCGCGCCCACGATATCCGGTTAACGGAGGGCCCCAACCGGAATCGCATTATTATTATTGAGGCATGAGCCCATGTAAATCAAGGCGAACCTGATAGCCGTCAATGCCGCCGGCCAGGCCGAAGCCCCGAAGTGGTCGCATCTTTTGCCCGCGGGCCGGCCGAAAAACCGTGGTGGTGAAAAATATCTGGTGGACGCGGAAGGCATGCAAAGCGTCCTGGCGGCGCGCAAAGCCAGCCGAAGCTACCTGATGACCGGCTACGAATGAGCCGGCGGGAGGCGCCACATGCTCCAGGAAGGAGAATCGCCATGAACGCCAAGATGCGGTCGCTGATTCAAACCCAGGAGATATGCGTTTTGGCCACCAACGGGCCCCAGGGACCCCACGCCTCGCTCATGGCCTATTTGGCCGCGGAGGACAGCTCCGAGATATACCTGGTCACCAAGCCCGACACCTTGAAATGCGAAAACATCAAGGCCGAGCCCAGGGTGAGCCTCTTGATAGACGACCGCCGGGCCGGGGCGGCCAGCGAACTGCGCGCCCTGACCATAAACGGCCGGGCCGAGGAGGTCAACGACGCCAGGGCCGAGGCGGAGCTGCTGGCCCGCTTCAGCTCGGAGCGCCCCCTGCTGTGCCCCATCGCCTCGGACCCGGGCTCCAAGGTGCTGCGGGTGAAGGTGGAAAAGCTGCGCCTGGTGGAAGGGCCCACCAAGATCACCTACGAGGAACTCTCCTGATCGCTTGCCGCCCGCCCTTGACACCCCGCAGGGGCCCAGGTAGCTTTGGCGGCGCTGTTGGCGTTTAATATTAATCGTTTATCTGCGAGGCCGAGCGTGAGCCGTCAAACCCCCGCCATTCCACCGGAAATCCAGGCCCTGGTGCCCTACCAGCCGGGCAAGCCCATAGAGGAACTCGAGCGGGAATTGGGCATCAAGGGGGCCATCAAGCTGGCCAGCAACGAGAACCCCCTGGGGCCCTCGCCCCTGGCCCTGCAAGCCATGCGGGCGGCCCTGCCCGGCCTGCACCGCTATCCCGACGGGGCCGGCTACGAGCTGCGCACCGCCTTGGCGGAAAAGCACGGGGTGGGCTTCGGGCAGACCTGCATCGGCAACGGCTCGGACGAGATAATCGAGTTCCTGGCCAGGGCCTACGTGCGCCCCGGCCAGGAGGCCCTGGCGGCCGCGCCCAGTTTCCTCATGTATTCCAAGCTGGTGCAGGTGGCGGGCGGCAGGCTGCGGGAAGTGCCGCTAAAGGATTTCCGCATAGACCTGCCGGCCATGCTGGCAGCGGTGACCCCCCAGACCAGGCTGGTCTTCATCAATAATCCCGACAATCCCGCCGGCACCGCGGTCAGCAAGAGCGAGCTGGCCGGTTTCCTGGACAAGGTGCCCCAGGGGGTGCTGGTGGTGCTGGACGAGGCCTACATCGATTTCGCCACCGACCCGGAGGTGGCCTGGGGAACCGACTTCTTGGATCACGACACGCCGGTTTTGGTGATGCGCACCTTTTCCAAGAGCGCGGGCCTGGCGGGCCTGCGCATCGGCTACGCCCTGGGGCCGCAGGAGGTGATCGCGGCCTTTGACCGGGTGCGCCAGCCCTTCAACACCTCCATCCTGGCCCAGGTGGGCGGCCTGGCCGCCCTGAAGGACGTGGACTTCCTGGAGCGCACCCGCGCCCTGGTCAAGGAGGGCCTGGAGACTTTCTACCGCTGTTTCGAGGAGTTGGGCCTGTTCTACGTGCCCAGCCAGACCAATTTCGTGCTGGTGCGCGTGGGGCCCCAGGCCAAGGAGGCCGCCGACCTGCTGCTCAGGCGCGGCGTGATAATCCGCTACATGGGGTCCTATGATCTGCCGGAATTCCTGCGCATCAGCGTGGGCCTGCCCGAGGAAAACCAACGTTTCGTCCGGGCGCTCCAGGAAATCATGACCAGGGAGTTGGCCTAGGCCATGGTGGTGACCATCGACGGCCCCTCCGGCGCGGGCAAATCCACGGTAAGCCGCCGCTTGGCCGCCGAGCTGGGCTTCGCCTATCTGGACACCGGCGCGCTTTACCGCGCGGTGGGCCTGGCCGCCTCGGTGCAGGGCATGGCCCGGGAAACCAGCGAGGCGGTGATCGCCGCCTGGCTCACCAGGGTGGACATAACGGCCAAGCCGGAAAGGGGCCGCTTCGTGGTCTACCTGGAGGACCGGGACGTGGAAGCCTTTATCCGCAACGAGGAAATCGGAGGCATCGCCAGCCGCTTGAGCGCCATGGCCCCGGTGCGCGGGTTCCTGCTTTCCTTGCAGCGCCGGGCGGGCCAGGCCGGCGATCTGGTGGCCGAGGGCCGCGACATGGGCACCGTGGTTTTCCCCCAGGCCCAGGTGAAATTCTTTCTGACCGCCCAGGATGCCGAACGGGCCCGCCGCCGCTATGAGGAGCTGAAGCCGGGCCGACCCGAATTGACCCTGGCCCAGGTGGCCGGGGACCTGGCCGCCCGCGACGGGCGCGATCAGGGCCGCAGCCTGGCCCCTCTGACGCCGGCGCGGGACGCGGTGGTGATAGATTCCTCAAAGATCGGGGTGGAGGAGGTGTTGGCCCTCATGCTGGCCAGGGTGCGCGAGGCCGGCGAGGCAACCTAGGGACGCGAAACAAAGCTTGTGTTAGACACTGGTTTCTGGTAATAAAACATAGTTTTTAAGGGTACTACCTTTAACCGCGGCCGCGGGGGCGGCGGGGAAAGGTGGATTTTTGTATTTAACCGAAACCCAAGGCAATAATAGTGGTAGAGAACGTGGTGGACAAGGAACAAAACCCCCAGGCTCAGTCCGAGAGCGAGGCTCCCGAGGCTAAAACCGACGACATCCAGGCCCAGGCCGCTCCCGCGGAGCCGACCGCTCCCGCAGAGCCGACCGCTCCCGCAGAGCCGACCGCTCCCGCAGAGCCGACCGCTCCCGCAGAGCCGACCGCTCCCGCAGAGCCGACCGCTCCCGCAGAGCCGACCGCTCCCGCAGAGCCGACCGCTCCCGCAGAGCCGACCGCTCCCGCAGAGCCGACCGCTTCCCTTGAGGAGGAAGACCTGGATCAGGAGCAGTTGGAGCAACTCTACGAGCAGTCCTTCCGCACAATTCAGGAAGGAGAGGTCGCCCGCGGAACCATCGTGTCCGTGGAAAACGACTACGTGGTGGTGGACATCGGGTATAAGTCCGAGGGCCAGATTCCGGTGGAGGAGTTCCGGGACCCCGACGGCAACCTGGTGGCCGAGGTGGGCCAGCAGGTGGACGTGCTCCTGGAGCGGGCCGAGGACGACGACGGCACCATCATCCTTTCCCGGGAAAAGGCTGCCAAGATAAAAGTCTGGGACGAGATCAGCCGGGTTTACAACGACGACGGCGTGATCACCGGCGCCATCGTGGGCCGGGTCAAGGGCGGCATGAGCGTCGATATAGGGGTGCCCGCGTTCCTTCCCGGTTCCCAGGTGGATTTGCGGCCGGTTCGCAACCTGGACGCGCTCATCGGCAAGAACTTCGATTTCAAGATTCTGAAGTTCAACAAGAAGCGCTCCAACATCGTTCTCTCCCGTCGCGCGCTCCTGGAAAAAGAGCGCGAGGAAAAGAAATCGGAAACCCTCAAGGTCCTGGAAGAGGGCCGCGTCATGGCGGGCGTGGTCAAGAACATCACCGATTACGGCGTGTTCGTGGACCTGGGCGGCATAGACGGCCTCCTGCACATCACCGACATGAGCTGGGGCCGGGTGGGCCACCCCTCCGAGATGTTCGGCATCGGCGACGAGATCACGGTCAAGGTGCTCAATTTCGACCGCGACCGCGAAAGGGTGAGCCTGGGCCTGAAGCAGCTCAAGTCCGATCCCTGGACCGACGCCTCGGAAAAATTCCCCGTGGGCACCAGGGTCTCCGGCAAGGTGGTGAGCCTGGCCGACTACGGCGCCTTCGTGGAAGTGGAAGAGGGCGTGGAGGGCTTGATCCACGTTTCCGAGATGTCCTGGACCCGCAAGGTGCGCCATCCTTCCAAGGTGGTCAACGTGGGCGACATCGTGGAAGCGGTGGTGCTCAACATCAATCCCGAGCAGAAGCGCATCAGCCTGGGCATGAAACAGGTCGAGCCCAATCCCTGGGACGTCATCGCCGAGAAATACCCGGTGGGCACCACCATCGAGGGCCGCGTGAAGAACATCACGGATTTCGGCATCTTCATCGGCATAGACGAGGGCATCGACGGTCTGGTCCACATCAGCGACATCTCCTGGACCAAGCGCATCAAGCACCCCGGCGAAATCTACAAAAAGGGCGACGAGGTGCAGGCGGTGGTGTTGAACATCGACCGCGAGAACGAGCGTTTCTCCTTGGGCATCAAGCAGCTGGAATCCGATCCCTGGGATGAGATTCCCCAAAAATACCAGGTGGGCACCAAGGTCTCCGGCGTGGTCACCAACGTCACCGACTTCGGCGTTTTCGTGGAGCTGGAAGAGGGCGTGGAGGGGCTTATCCACGTGAGCGAGATCTCCCACGAGAAGATCAAGACTCCGGTGGGCATGTTCAACGTGGGCGATACCATCACCGCCAAGGTGGTGAGCGTCTCCCGCCGCGAGCGCAAGATAGGCTTGAGCCTGCGCCGCCTGGAAGAGGAAACCGATCGGGCGAGCTACAGCGAATACCTGAACACCACCCAGGCCGCCACCAGCAACCTGGGCGAGCAGCTGAAGCAGGTGCTTGACCGCCAGAACGAAGGCGAGGGCGAAGAGGACTAGCCCGGGAGCGATTCCGTACTGATGAGCAGCAAACGCCGACTGGCCCTGGCCCTTGGTGTTTCCGCGGTAATCGTGGCGGTTTTCGCAATTGCCTTGTCCCTGTTGGGCAATACCGCCAAGCCAGCCCTGTTCGGCGATAAAATCGGCGTTGTGGTCGTGCGCGGGGTCATTTCCGACCCCGCGCCGACTTTAAAGGCCCTCAACAAATACCGCCGCGACGCCTCGGTGAGCGCGGTGGTGCTGCGGGTGGATTCGCCCGGCGGCGGCGTGGGGGCCAGCCAGGAAATCTACCGGGAGATCCAACGGCTTAAAAAAGTTAAGCCGGTGGTGGCTTCCATGGGGGGCGTGGCCGCCTCCGGCGGGCTCTACATTTCGGTGCCCTGCACCAAGGTGGTGGCCAATCCCGGCACCATCACCGGCTCCATAGGCGTCATCCTCACCATCCCGGAACTCAAGCAGCTCTTCGATAAAATCGGGATACGCATGCAGGTGGTGAAAAGCGGCGAGCTCAAGGCCACCGGCCAGATGGACCGGCCTCTTTCCGAGGAGGAGCGGGCCATGCTGCAAAGACTCAGCACCGATATTTACGAGCAGTTCCTGGAGCACGTCTCGCTGGCCCGCAACATCCCGGTGGGCAAGGTGCGCGCCTTTGCCGACGGCGGCGTGTTCTCCGGGCAAACCGCCCTGCAATTGGGCCTGGTGGACCAGTTGGGCAACTTCATGGACGCCGTGAACCTGGCCGCCAGACTGGGCGGCGTGAGGGGCGAGCCGCAACTGGTGAGCCCGGAGGATGATCTGGAGGGCGTTCTGGGGCGTCTGCTGCGTGAGGAAGGCCGCGCCCTGGTGCAAGGCCTGTTGGAGGGCTTCCACGCCTCCGGCGGGCCGCAATATCTCTATCTTCCGCCTTCCCTTGGCAATTAAGCCGCGGCCATGGCCGATCTGCTGCCTCGGGGACCCCTGGCCGGGCTGGCCGCGCCGCTCAAGGCGCTGGGGGTTCTGGCCTCTCATCCCAGGCTCTGGTGGCCGGCCATCACGCCCTTTCTCATCAATCTGGGGCTGTTCATCGTTTTTTTCTGGCTGACCTACACCCGCTTCGAAAGTTGGGTGCGCGCCCTGCTGCCGGTGGGCGAAGGCTGGTGGTGGCAGGCGCTGTTTTATCTGCTCTTGGTGGTGGCGGTTTTGCTGCTGCTTATCGTGGAGGTCTATCTCTTCGCGGTGGTGGGCCGCATCGTGGCGGCGCCTTTTCTGGAGATTCTCACCCGCCGGGTGGAAAGCCTGGCCAAACCGCAAGCCCCCCAGCCGCCGGAGATGGGAATCTGGCAGAGCATAAGGCGGGCGCTGGCCCAGGAAAGCAAGCGCCTGTTGCTTTACCTGGCCATCATGTTGCCGCTTCTGCTGTTGAACCTGATACCCGGCCTGGGCAGCCTGCTTTACGGCGGCTTGGCCTGGCTGGTCACCAGTTTTTTCCTGGCCGGCGAGTTCCTGGATTTCCCCTTGGAACGGCGCGGCTATTCCTTGGGCGCCAAGATGCGGTATACTTTTAAATTAGGTGCCACGTCCCTGTTCTTTGGCGCGGCCGTGTTCTTCCTGGGATTGGTGCCGGTTCTGAATTTGGCCTTGTTGCCCTTGGCCGCGGTGGGAGGCACTCTGCTCTTTTTGGAACGTCCTCCGGATCAAGCATGAAAACGCGCCCTGGCGGTGGGGCCAGTCAGCTGGAAGCAAAGGGGCGCCCAGGATTACTCCTTAGCCATCGAAACATATAGGCCGCCGGCGGGCCTTGGGGCCGGAGCCGATTTGTGGCGCTGGCGTGAATTCTTGCGAAACCTCGCTTGGCGCTTGGCGCTTGGCGACACATTCCATTATACTAACTAGGTATTTAAAAGCTCTATTTAGGTAATTAACAACTCTATTCAAGTGGGTTTTCAACGGACGGGGGAGCCATGCACGCATTTGCCGCTCGCGGGCGACGGATTGCCTCGCTGGCCTTGCTATTCTTCTGCCTGGCGGGCGCCTGGGCCGCGCCAACGGTTTGGGCCGGCCTGGTGGAAGCCGCCATCTGGAATAAGGTCGAGAGACTTTTGCAACAGGGCCGCGAGCTGGAAGCCTGCCATGAGGCCCTGAAACTCCAGGAATTCAAGAACTCGCCGGTCTACAAAGAGGCGGAGAAAAAGATGATGCGCCACGGCCTCAGCCTGGACGATCCTCTTTCCTCCTACACCGGCAAGCGCATGGTGGATTTGCAGAACGAGGCCCAGGCCGAGGCGGCGGCCAGCGGCCAGCTGCCCAAGGCGGGCCTGCGCGAAAGGCACCGCGACGCCTGGGGAAACGCCATGCGGGTGGAGTTGGTTAGCAAGCATGATTTCGTGTATGCTATTCGGTCGGCCGGTCCTGATAAACGCTTTTTTTCCGACGACGACCTGATAGTCGGCGTCCGTGACGAAAGAGCCCTTGACCCCGCTCCGGCCAATCCCTGGGATACCGCCCGCGATATCGGGCGCGGCAGCTTGATAAAAGGCCGCAGCTCCGCGGGAGGCGGAGACGGACCCGCACCCGCACCCAGCGCGGGCTCCGGCCAGGGAATGGGCGCGCCCAGCCTGCCCCCTGCCGCCCAAGGCCACGAAAAAGAAGGTCGCGAAGTGGAAGTGAACCTGGACGATTTGCTCCAGAGCAAATAACCTGGCCTAATCGAGGAGCTGTTTAGTGGACTTAGGGACCATCATCGGGATCGTGGTGGGGCTGCTCCTGGTGCTTGTGAGCATCCTTCTCAAGGCATCCCTCCTGGCATTTTTCGACGTGTCCTCCATCCTCATCGTGGTGGGAGGCACCATCTCCGCCACCTTGGTGGCCTTCCCCATGAAATCGGTGATGGGGGCCATGAAAGCCTCCATTTCCATTTTCTTCCAGCACAGCATAGACCATGTGGGCACGGTGCGCGAGATACTCAAGGCCTCCGACGAGGTGCGCCGCAACGGACCCCTGGCCTTGGAAAAATTCAAGGCCGGCAATCAATTCATGAAAACCGCCTTCGATTTGGTGGCCGACGGCATGAACGTGGACACCATCCGCGACGTGCTGACCATCGAGCTGGAAGCCACCATTTCCCGTCACGAGGAGGTTGTCAAGATACTGGAGAAAATGGCGGACCTGGCTCCGGCCTGGGGAATGATCGGCACCCTGATTGGTCTGGTCATCATGCTTTTGAACTTGAGCGATCCCTCGGCCATCGGCCCGGCCATGGCGGTGGCCCTGCTCACCACCCTCTATGGAGCCCTTTGGGCCAACCTATTGCTATCGCCCAGCGCCGCCAAGCTGGAAGAGCGCAGCGAACGCGAGGCCCAGGATCACCGGCTGATCCTGGAAGGCGCCTTGGGCATGGCCCGCAACGAGAACCCCCGGGCCATCCAACAGCGCCTGGTGGGCTTCATGCCCTCCGAGGATAGGGCAGAGCTGCAATCCAAGGCCCGCGCCAAGAAGAAGGGCGGCTAGTGGCCAGGAAGATAAAAAAAGGCCTGCCCCCCTGGATGGGGACCTTCGCGGACATGTGCACCCTGTTGCTCACTTTCTTCGTGCTGCTCCTTACCTTCGCCAACATGGACGTGAAAAAATTCCAGGACATGCTGGGCTCGGTCAAGAACGCCTTCGGCGTGCAGTTCCAGGAGATCGGCAAGTTTCAGCCGGTGCTGCCCGAGGTGAAGCCCCAGCCGACGCGCACCTTGATGGTGCAGCCCTCCATGCCGGAGCCTTCGGTGCAAGACGCCAGGGACGCCTCCGACGCGGCGGCCATGGCCGATCAGGTGCAGAACCTGGTCAACGCGGCGGGCCTGGGCAACGCGGTGGAGATAAAAAGCGGGCCCCGCGGAGTCCGCATGCGGGTCAAGGGGCAGTTGCTTTTCGAGCCCGGTCAGGCCGAGGTGCGGGCCTCGGCCCACAAGCTCCTGGAAAGCGTGAGCAAGGTCATGGAAAAATTCAATTACTACCTGACCGTGGAGGGGCATACCGACAACCAGCCCATAGCGACCAGCAGGTACCCCTCCAACTGGGAATTGAGCGGGTCCCGCGCCTCCTCGGTGTTGCGCTATCTGGTGCAATTGGGAGTGCCCACCCGCAGGGTGGCCGCCGTGGGTTATTCCTCCAACTATCCCATCGCCTCCAATTCCGACGAGGAAGGCCGCAACAAGAACCGCCGGGTGGAATTCGTTTTCACCAAAAAGCCGTTGCGGGTGGGAGGGGCTTGAGGGCGAATCGCCGTCTGCGGGATTGATGCGTTTTCAGCCCATGCCGCCCCCTTGGGCGCTTGCCGGCGCCGGGTTTCACGCTTTTAATAAAAAAATGCCGTGTCAATAAAGGGAGTGACACGGGCGCGCCATTTGTGGGACGTTTAAACCAGCCGTTTGTCACCCTCCTCAGGTCAGGCATCTTCCCCGCTCGATCCTTCCATCCCTGATCCGAATGCCTCATTTGAGGCTGCCCCGTATGAAAACACTCATGCCTCACGGGGAGATAGCTTCATGCGCTTGACCTTGAACGCGAAAATCATGGGATTGGCCGCGGTGATGCTCTTAATGCTCATCGCTTTGGGCGCGGTGTCCTTCTGGGCCTTAAGCCGGGTCAACCAGGCCGCCGACCTGAGCGTCCGGCTCTTGTCCGATGCGGGCCCGGCCCGCGACAGCGCTTTCTGGGCCATGAAGCAGTATCAGGACCAGGTGGACCTCATGGTCAACCGCCGGCTGGACGCCATAGAGGAATTCGATAGCAGCGCCGCCCAGTTCCAAAAAAGCCTGGGGCAGGTCAGGAAAACAGCCGACAGCGAGGAGAAAAAGCGTCTGGTCCAGGCAATGGAATCGGACCAGGAGCAGTTCCTCAAGGTATTCAAGCAGGGCGTGGTGCCGGAAATCAGTTATCAGTTACAGGAAACGCTGGCCAAGGCCGATGGCGAAAGCGCCTCCCTCATAAAGCGGGTGGAGCAAAACGCCGGCAAGATCGCCGAAATCATGCGGCGGCGCTTACGAATATCCGTGATGGCCGGCGAATACGGAAAAGTCATCGACCAGGCCGGGCAGCTTGACGCCGTAAACCAGCTCTTGTTCTGGACCCTGAAGCAATACAAGGCCTTGGCCAGGGTGATCATCAGCCGGGACCTGGCGGCGGTCAAAGACTACGATCAGGCCCAAGCCCAATGGGACCAGGCCAAGGACCAGGTGGTCAAGGCCCTGGCCAGCGAGGAGGAAAAGGGCTTTTTTAAGAATATGAGCCAGGCCTATGAGTCTTTCGACACCGTATTCCGCGAAAAGGTGCTGCCGGCGGTGGGGCGCCAAAAAAAGGGGATGATCGGCAAGCTGGACGCCCAGTCCGATGAGCATCTGACCAACATCGAACAGGCGGCCGGCAAGCTGGTGGAGTCCCTGAGCCAGGAATCCCGCGGGGCCATGAGGGCTTACCAGGAGGCGGTCCAGACCAGCCGCTGGCTTATAACGCTGATAGGCCTGGCCGCCGTGGCCGTGGGCCTGGTTTTGGGCTTTGTCCTGGCCCGGGGCATCACCAGGCCGGTGAAACGCATCATCGAGGATTTGACCCACGGCGCGCAACAGGTGGCGGCGGCGGCCGGGCAGGTGTCGGACAGCAGCCAAGCCCTGGCCCAGGGCGGATCTGAGCAGGCGTCATCTCTGGAGGAAACCAGCGCCTCCATGGAGGAGCTGTCTTCCATGACCAGGCAAAACGCGGAAAACGCGGGCCAGGCGCGGGGTCTCTCGCAAGAGGGCAACCAGGCGGTGGAAAGGGCCGATCACTCCATGGCGGAGCTGGTGGACTCCATGGAGCAGATAAACCAGGCCAGCGAGGAAACCGCCGGCATCATCAAGACCATAGACGAGATAGCTTTTCAGACCAATCTGTTGGCCTTAAACGCCGCGGTGGAGGCGGCCAGGGCCGGCGAGGCGGGAGCCGGCTTCGCGGTGGTGGCCGACGAGGTGCGCAGCCTGGCCCTGCGCGCGGCCGAGGCGGCGAAAAACATCGCCGCCCTGATCCAGGGCACGGTGGAGAAAACCAAGCGGGGCTCCCAACTGGTGGCCCAGAGCAACCAGGATTTCAAGGGGGTGGCCGAGCGCACCCGCCGGGTGGCGGAGCTGGTGGAGGAGATAGCCAAGGCTTCGGCCGAGCAGGCCCAGGGGTTCGCCCAAGTGAACAACGCCCTGGGCCAGATCGACAAGGTGACCCAGAGCAACGCGGCCAACGCCGAGCAGGGCGCGGCGGCCAGCCAGGAGTTGTCGGCCCAGGCGGTCACCATGGAGTCGCTGGTGCAGGACCTGGTGGCGCTGGTGGAGGGCCGCGGCGGGAACGCCGGACCGGCCACCCCTAAAAGCCCAGGGCGGGAATTGCTGCCGCCGCCGGCCGCCGCGAACAGCCAACGGCAGGCCGGCAAGGCCAAGCCGCCCGCCCCTGAAGTCAAGCCCGAGGAATTGATACCCCTGGGGGATGACGAGTCCAGCGATTTTTAGCGGCCCGGTCAAGGGGCCGGCGCGGGGGGCGCTCCCGCCGCTCTTCCGCTGAGGAGCGGATCAGGCCCGATCCGCGGCGGGCGGCTTCAACTGGTCCACTTGCAGGGCGAAGTCGGGATCGTGCCGGAGCTGCCGGGCGAAGCGCAGATATTTGTTGGCGATGGCCCTGATGGCGAACTGCAGGACATAGTACTTGATCGGTTTTTCCAGGAGATAGTTCACGTCGCTGGCCAGGCAGGCGTTGACCACCTCTTCGCTGGCCTGGCCGGTGACGATTATGGAGTCCTCCGCCACCATGGGGTAATGCACCTTGATGGACTCGATGAAGTCAAAGGCCGTGAAGTCGCCCAAGAACACGTCGATGATGAACACCGCCACCGAGCTTCCCCGGTCGAAGCAGAAGCGCTTGGCCGAAAGCGCGTCGTTGAAAACGTGTATCTCACCCCAGTGATAAAAGATTTCCACCATTTGCTTGAGCAGGCCGCTCAACTCTACGTCGTCGTCCAGGATTATCAGGTCGAGACCACGGGACATGGCTTGGCATCCTTAATGGCATGCGGCCAGCGCCGCCTGCCTGGCGCTTCGTTGGCGGGGATTACGTTTGCAACGAAGCTAGGAGTCCTTTCGGCGCCAGGCAACTACTGCCCCCAGCACCCAGCGCCTATAGGTATATTGTGCCTCAGCCGGTGGGGGACTGACAATCGCCAGTAGGGAATCGCCTCGCCGGCCGCGCCCCGAGAAGCGACCTCGGCAAGCCGCGCCAAAAGCGGCGCTGAATGAACTAGGCGGGGTCGGCCAGGCGCAGAAGCAGGTTGCCCGCCACCCGGCGGCGGTAGGCCGCGCTGGCCCGTTGGTCGTCAATGGGGCTCACCGCCTCCCGCGCCAGGCGGGCGGCCCGGCTCAGGCTCTCCCGGTTGAGGCCGCCGCCTTCCAGGGCCTGTTCCGCGGCGGGGCAGGTGACCACCCTGGGCCCCAGGCTGCCCCAGGCCAGATGGGCGCGCCGCACCAGGCCGGAGGCCTCCGTTTCGATGAGGGCCGCCAGGCTGGCGATGGAGATGGCCAGGGCGGCGCGTTGCCCCACTTTTTCGAAATGGTGCCTGGCTCCCTGGAGCGGCACGGGCACCGCCACCCCCAAGATGATTTCGCCGGGCCGCAAGGCCGTGCGCCCCGGCCCCAAAATGAAATCGCAAAGCGGCAGCCTTTTTACGCGGCAGGGGGAGGCCAACTCCACCCAGGCCCCCAGGGCGTACAAGGGAGGCAGGGTGTCGCCGGCGGGCGAGGCCGTGGCCAGGTTGCCCCCCAGGGTGCCCATGTTGCGCACCAGGGGAGAACCCAGGACCGCCAGGGCCCGGGCCAGGATGGGCAGCCGCTGGCGCACCAGGTCGGAGGCCAAAAGGCGGCTGTGGGTGCAACCCGCGCCCAGGTATATCTGATCGCCGCGCAGCTCCAGGCGCTTCAGCTCCTCCACGCGCTCCAGGCAGATCAGCGGGCTCTCCGGTTGGGGCCGCGAGCGCCGCCGCACCAGGAGATCGGTGCCGCCGGCATAAAGCATGGCCTGCGGCGCGCGGTCCATCTCTTGCCAAAGCTCGCCCAGGTCGCGGGGCAGGGCCACCCGGCTCATGGCTCGGCCTCCAGGGCGGCCGCCGCCGCCTGTATCGCTTCCACGATTTTCTGGTAGCCCGTGCAGCGGCACAGATTGCCCGCCAGGGCCTGGCGCGTCTCCTGGGCCGAGGGCGAGGGATTGCGGGCCAAAAGCGCCGCCGCGCTCAAGGCCATGCCCGGCGTGCAAAAGCCGCATTGCACCGCGCCGCGTTCCACGAAGGCGCGTTGCACGGGATGCAGTTCCCCGGCCGGGGCCAGCCCTTCGATAGTGGTGAGCTCCCGGCCCTCGGCCTGGGCGGCCAAGGTGAGGCAGGACAAACGGGGCTCGCCGTCCATCAGCACGGTGCAGGCCCCGCATTCCCCCGCGCCGCAGGCCTCCTTGGTGCCGGTCAGCCCCAAATCCTGGCGCAGCAGGTCCACCAGGCGCTTGTCCGCCGCGGTCCGCAATCGCACGGGCCGGCCGTTGAGCGAGAAAGTGAGCCGTATCATGGGCGATCGCCTAACTGCCCCAGGGCGGTCAGCACCCGCTCCGGGGTGAGGGGAAAGCGGCGCGGGGCAATGCCGCAGGCCCGGGCCACGGCGTTGCCGATGGCGGGCAGGGGGCCGTTTATGCCGATCTCGCCGGCGCCGCGCATGCCCAGGGGGCTGGAGGCGTCCTTGCTCTGCAAGAAGATGTTTTCCATGGCGGGCGCGTCAAGGCTGCTGGGGATTATGTAGGTGGCCAGGTCCGGGGTCAGGCTGCGGCCCCGCGGCGCGGCGAAATCCTCGAACAAGGCGTAGCCCAGGCCTTGGATGATGGCGCCCTGCATCTGCTGCTCCAAAAGCTGCGCGTTGAGCACCCTTCCGCAATCGGAAACCGCCACGTAGCCCAGGACCTCCACCTTGCCGGTCAGCTCGTCCACCTCCACCGCGGCCAAGTGGGCGGCATAGGAATAAACCGCGTGGGGAAACCCGTGCAGGGCCAGGGTTTGATCGGGCGCTTTGGGCTCCTGGGTGGTGGGGGCCACGTAGTGATACTCGGCTTCGCGCCGTTCCACGGAAAGCCGCTCCGCCACCTGTCTCAGGGGCACCTTGGCGTCAAGACCGGGATGGACCGCCTCGCCGGGCGCCAGCCGCAGATCGCCGGGCTTGACGCGGGGGCCCAGGATCGCGGCCGCCTCCCGCAATATGCGGGCGCGCAATATCTGGGCGGCGGCCAAAATCGCGTTGCCATAGGTGTAGGTGGTGCGGCTGGCCGAGGAGGAGCCGCTGGACATGACTTCGTCGGTGTCGGGCTGGCGCAGCTCAAAGCAATGGGCCGGCTGCTCCAGGACCTCGGCCGCGATCTGCACAAAGGTGCTGGCGTTGCCCTGGCCCATGTCCACCACCCCGGAATAGACCCGGAAGCGGCCGTCGGCCAGCATGACCAGGCGGGCCCTGGCCTCGTCGGGAATCACCGGCCCATAGCCCATGGCGTGCAGGAGGGCGGACAGGCCCACGGCCCGGCGCTTGTGGGGCCCCGCCTGGCTCTGCCAGGCCGCGCGCTTGCGCCAGAGGTCGTGCCCGGCCAGGGCGTCCAGGCAGCCGCGCAGGCCCTCCACCCCGGCGAGCTTCACCCCGGCCGGCGAGGCGTCCGCCGGCCCGGCCAGGTTGCGTTGCCGCAGCTCCAGGGGGTCCATGCCCAACTTGCCGGCCAGGAGGTCCATGGTGAGCTCCATGCCCGCCAGGGCCTGGGGCACGCCGAATCCCCGGAAGGGGCCGCCGATGGGGTTGTTGGTGTAGACCGCCTGGGATAGCAGCTCAACGTGGGGGATGCGATAGGGTCCGCCCGCGTGCTCCAGGCCCAGGGCGGCCACCACCCCGCCCAGATGATCATAGGGGCCGGTATCGTAAACCAGCCGGGCCGCGAGAGCCTTGAGCCTGCCCTCCCGGTCCGCGCCCAGGCGGTAATGCAGCCGGGCCGGGTGGCGCTTGGCCCCGGCTATCATGCTCTCCTCGCGGCTCCACCACATTTTGATGGGGCGACCCGGAAAAGCCATGGCAGCCAGAACCAGCAGGCTCTGCACGGTCACCCCGTCCTTGCCCCCGAAAGCGCCGCCGCAATAAGGCGCGCGCAGGTGGATGCGGGCGGGGTCCAGGGCCAGGGCCCGGGCCACCTCCAGCCGGTCGCGATGGGGGGTTTGGGTGGAGACGATCACCTGAATCGCGCCGCTTTCATCCAGCCGGGCCCAGCCGTTTTCCGTCTCCAGATAGGCGTGTTCCTGGCGGGGCAGTTCCCAGACGGCTTCCGCCACGAAAGGGCAATCGGCCAGGGCGGCCGCGCCGCGCCCTTTTTGCAGGCGGCCCTCCAGGAGCAGATTGCCGCCGGGGTGGTCCTCGTGCAAAAGCGGCGCGCCGGGCGCCAGGGCCTCCTCGGGGTCGAAGACCCCCGGCAGCTCGGTTATATCCAGGCTTATGGCGGCCAGTCCGCGGGCCAGGGCCTCCCGGGATTCGGCCACCACCAGGGCCACCCCGTCGCCGCAATGCCGAATCTTGTCCTCCACCAACACGGGCTGGTCGTCGCGGACCACGCCCTGCCGGTTGGGGCCCGGCACGTCGCCGGCCGTGAGCACCGCCAACACGCCGGGCTCCCGTCTGGCGGCCTCCACCCGAACCGAGCGCAACTTGGCATGGGGCACGCCGGCCCGCTTGACGCCGGCCCACAAGAGCCCCTCGCCGTAATGGTCCACCGCGTACTTTTCGGCTCCCAGCGCTTTGGAAGGGGCATCCTGGCGGGGGAAGGTTCGACCCGGTGCGTGTCCAGCGGAGATGTGGTCAGACATTTTTATTTCCATGGCAAACGGCCAAAGGCGCAAGCAGGGTAATAATCCGGCAAAACCCGCGTTTTTGTCAAAGGGAAATTCCCTTGGCGCCCCAGACAAGGCTTGGCTGAAAAGGCCGCATGGGATAACATTAACGAGCCTGCTATGGGGGGCCTCGGACTCGGGTGGCCCCCCATAAATATGTCATCTTCGCCAAGGAGCAGAGAATGACCCAGGAATCACAGCCGCTTTTCCTGCGCCTGCCCTTGCGGCCGCGTTTCTCGTCCATGGCCACTTCCTTCACCGAGAGCGCGGCCCTGGCGCTGGGGCTGGAGCCGCCGGAAGCGCTTAAGCTCACCCTGGCCGCCGAGGAAGTGTTCTGCTATCTGGCCGAGGCCGTTCAGCAGGATGGAGACGAGCAACAGGTCGCCTTGCAGGCGGTGGGCAGGGGTTATTGCGTGGAACTGCGCTTCGGCCTGCCGGCCATGGAAATAGATTTGCGGCTTTTCAACCTGGCGGCCCCTTTTTCGCCGGATGACGAATCATCCCTCAATCAATTGGGTTTGCTTCTGGCCTCCCGCTCGGTGGACAGGTTCTTCCTGGATGAATCCTCCGAAGGCGGCATGGAGCTCAAGCTGATCAAGGAGAAGGCCTATCCCTCGCCGGCCGCCCTGGAGACCCCTTCGGCCCGGCCGCTCACCCAATACAAGGTGGCGTTGGCGGAGCCGGCCCAGATCAAGGAGACGGCCCGCCTGATAAGGGCCTATTATCCCCCCGAGCTTTTCCCGGAAACCTACATGCTGCCCGCCAAGCTGGCCGACATGGCCGCGGGGGGGGAAGTGCGCTGCCTGGCCGCGGCGGATAAGGCCCTGAACCTGGGGGGAGCGTTTTTTCTGCGCCAAACCAGCCGCTCCACGGTGCTGGCCTATGGGCCCTACATATTCGGCCAGCCCGAGGCCGCCGCCATGGCCCAGGCCCTGGTGGAGGCCGCCCTCAACCAGGTGGCCAAGACCCAGGCCGTGGCCTTTGTCTGCCGCTATCCCACGCCGGAGCTGCCGCCGGAGTATTTCGAGCCGCTGGGCGATTTGGCCTTTATCCAGCCCGACGGCCAGCGGCGGCCCTGGCCCCATTATTTCCGGCAGTTGAAGGAAGACCCCGGCGCCGTGGTTTGGAGCCATCCCCGCCTGAGCGACTTCCTGCGGGGCAAATACACCGACTTGGCCCTGGCGCGCGACATCCACGCAACCCAGGACGAAGGCGAGGGGCGGCCGCGCCATTCCCTGCTGGGCACCCATTTGGAGCGGGCGCAGGGCCACGCCACCCTGCGGCCCATGCTGGACGGCCGGGACGTGCGGGAAAACCTGGCCCGCCACCTGGAGGTGCTGCGGGGCGAGGGCATCGCGAACATCTTCTGCAATCTGGACGTGGGCCTGGCCTGGCACAGCAACTGGATGCCTCCCCTCATGGAGGAAGGATTCCAGCCGCGGCTGATAGTGCCTTTTGCCGGCAAGGGCGATCTGGTCCTGTTTCAATGCCTGGACGGGCAAGCCTGATGCGACCGGTCGCCCTGCATAAGCTGGTGCCGGACTACATCAAGGAGTTCGAGGCTTACATCCCCAGCAAGCCGGACCCCGAACTGATGCGTCTCTACGGCGTGGATCATCTCCACCGCCTGAACAACAACGAAAACCCGCTGGGGCCGCCCCAGGCGGCGCGGGAGGTGATCAGCGCCTTCCGGCCCCCCCAGGCCGCCCTCTATCCCAGCGGCGACGCCTTTTACCTGCGGCAGGCCCTGGCCGAGCGCTTCGGACTGGAGCCGGATCAATTCCTGGTGGGCAACGGTGCCAACGAGGTCATCGCTTTCGTGATCAAGGCCTTTTGCCAGGCCGGCGACAATATCATCACCGCCGACAAGACCTTCGCGGTATACGAGTGGGTGGCCGAGTTCAGCGGGTTCGAGCCCAGGCTGGTGCCGCTCAAGGATTTCGGCTTCGACGACGAGGCCATGCTGGCGGCCCGCGATGAGCGCAGCAAGGCCATCTTCCTGTGCAACCCCAACAACCCCACCGGCTCCTGGTGGGACGAGGCCAGGCTGCGGCGCTTCCTGGACGCGGTTGACGGCCGCCAGATCGTGGTGGCGGACGAGGCCTACTTCGAGTTCGTGGACGAGCCCGGCTACCCGGACGGCATGCGCCTTTTGCGCGAATATCCCAATCTGGTGGTGTTCCGCACCTTTTCCAAGATGTACGGGCTGGCCGGCCTGCGCATAGGCTATCTGGCCGGCTCCCTGGAGGTGGTGGACGTCATCCGCCGCACCTGCGTGGTCTATTCGGTGAACGTGTTGGCCCAAGAGGCCGCCCTGGCCGCGGTGCGCAACGGCGGGGAGCACATAGCCGCCACCCGCGCGCTGGTGGCCGAGCAAAAGCGCTATCTGGCGCGGGAAACCGCCCGCCTGGGCTTGACCACCCAAATAGGGCAGGGCTGCTACGTCATGATCCGCCTGCCCATGAGCGACACCCTGGCCTACCGCAAGCTCATGGCCCAAGGGGTGATGATCCGTTCCATGACGGGTTTCCGTTTTCCCAACTGGATAAGGGTGAGCATCGGCAGGCCGGAAGCCATGCGGGCCTTTGTCTCCGCTTTGGAGAACATTCTACCCAAATGAATAACCATACCTCAGCGGATGGGCCGGCGGCGCAGCCGAACCAGGCAGGCGAGCTCAGGCTCTTTAACCGCGGCCTGGTCCTCATCGTGCTGGCCGTGTTTCTGGTATTCTGCAACATGGCCGTGTTCTTCGAGTTCTATGATTATCTGAAATACCTGCGGCTGCCCGCGGCCAGCCAGGGGATCATCATCGGGGTGTTTTCCCTGGTGGCCCTTATCGTCAGGCCCCTTCTCAGCATCGTGCTCAATCCCTCCAACGCCAAGGCCGGCATGATTGTGGGCGCGGCGGGGGTGGTGGTCTCGCTTTTTCTCTATGGCCTGGTCGACGGCGTGGCCGGCATGCTGGCGGTGCGGGTGGTGCACGGTCTGTTCTACGTGCTCCTGGCCGCCTCCGAGGTGGCGGCCTTGGTGGCCTTCATACCCGAAAAGCGCAGCGGGCAGGCCTTCGGCTTCTTGGCCATAGTGACCATCCTGCCTTACGCCGTGGTGCCGCCCCTGGCCGAGGCCGTTCACGCCACCATGGCGGAATATCCGCGACTTTTAGCGGGCACCGGGCTTCTCATGATACTGCTGATCCCCCTGGCGCTCTTGGTGCCGTCGCCCAAAAAGGCGGGCGCCCGGCGCGAGGCCAGGCTGACCTGGTCCGAGGTGGCGGAAAACCTGAAGGACCGGCGGATACTGGCGTTGCTGGGCGCCGCCTTGATGGTCTATGCCGCGTTCACGGTCATTTTCTATTTCGTCAATTCCTTTGCCCATAGCCGGGGCGTGGCTGATATAGGCTGGTTCTTCACCCTGGCCACGGGGATGGAGATTTTGGTCCGCATCGTGGGGGGCCGCCTGTTCGACCGCCTGTCCAAGACCGCGCTGTTGGGCGCGGCCTTGCTCGTGCTGGCCGCCGCTTACCTGGGGCTCACCCAGGCGGCTAGCCTGGCCGGCTTCCTGGGGCTGGCCTTGGTTTTCGGCTTGGGCTGGGGGGTCGCCTTCCCCATGATCACCGCCCTGCTTTTCGATTTTTCCACGCCCCGCCTGCGCCCCCTCAACACCAACCTGGGCTATCAGATGTTTCAGGGCGGCTTTTTCCTGGGCCCCCTCTTGGGCGCCTGGCTCTTGCCGAACATGAAGCACGGCGGATTGTTCATTATATGCGCGGCGGCCTGCCTGGCCGGCGCGGCCCTGATATCTCTGCTGGCGCTCCGCAAAGGGGCCAATTGAAACAAGGACGGTGAGACATGGCTGATGAGCGCAAGGCTGATTACTACGTGGAGGCCGGCCAAGAGGTGGTGGTCGATCTTTTCCGGCCGGAGGACGCCGCGGGCGCGACCTCTTGCTTCCGCACGGTCTACGGCGAAGGATATCCCATCAAGACTTATCTGGACCCCGAGCAACTGGCCAAGGCCAACGCCGATAAAAGCGTGATCTCCAGCGTGGCCCGCACGGCCGGCGGGCAGGTGGTGGGCCATAACGCCCTGTTCCAATCCTCGCCTTGCCCCAAGGTACGCGAATCCGGAGCCGGGGTGGTGCTGTCCACTTATCGGGGAGGCGGCCTTTTCGAAAAGATGATCGAGCACGGCATCAAGGTGGCGGCCCCCTTGAACGGCATAGAAATGGTGTACGGCGAAGCGGTTTGCAATCATCCCTTTTCGCAAAAAGCCACCGCGGCCTGTGGCGCCATCTCCATGGCCTTGGAGGTGGACCTGATGCCCGCCGCGGCCTACGCCAAGGAACGCAGCGCGCCGGGCAGGGTGGCCGGGCTGCTGGACATGATACATATCACCTCCTCGCCCCACGCGGTGTATATCCCGCAGGCCTATGCGGCCGAGCTGGGGTATCTGTACGCCAACACGCCGGACGAAAGGCAAAAGCGGCCTTCCAAGGCGCTGCCGCCCGCGGGCAGCCGCAGCAGGATCGAGGCCCAGGTCTTTCCCTTTGCCCAGGTGGCGCGGCTCACCGCGCATGAGGCCGGCGAGGACCTGGCGCGAGAGGCCCGGCGGGCCGAGAAAGAGGCCGCCGGCCAGGGCTGCCGGGTTTTTCAGATATGGTTGAAGCTGGCCTCCCCCTGGGTGGGGGCCTCGGTGGACGCGCTGCGGCGGGAGGGCTGGTTCTTCGGCGGACTGCTGCCGCGCTGGTTCGACGAGGACGGTCTTTTGATGCAGAAGATGTATCAACGGCCGGACTGGGAACACATGGTCCTGGTTTTCGACCGCGCCAAGGAGCTGGGAGCCATGGCCCGCAAGGATTGGGAGCGCAGCCAAAACGGCGGGCCGCCTTAATCTCCCACTGCTTGCCGGGCATGCATCCGCGCTTGGGGCTGGGCTCCAGGCGCGGTATATTTTTTAGATACAAGCCTTGTTCACCCCAACCGCCGGCGGCGCGTCGCCGCCGCGGGCGCGCCATATCAGGAAATGGAGGCAATTGATGCAGGAGCTGATCCCCCCCGCCAGGCTTCTTTTGGGCCCCGGCCCCAGCAACGCGCCCTATCGGGTGCTGCGGGCCATGTCCACCCCGGTCATCGGACACCTGGACCCCAAGTTCATGGAGATCATGGACGAGGTGTGCCAGCTCCTGCGCCAGACCTTCCGCACCCAAAACCAGATGACCTTCCCGGTCTCCGGCACCGGTTCGGCCGGCATGGAGGCCGCCCTGGTCAACCTGCTGGAGCCGGGCGACGTTGCGGTGATCGGGGTGAACGGCGTGTTCGGCGCCCGCATGTGCGACGTGGCCGAGCGCTGCGGGGCGCGGGTGGTCAAGGTGGAGGCAGAGTGGGGCCGCATCATCGAGCCGGAGCGCATCATCGAAGCAGTGAGGCAAAATCCCGGCGCCAGGCTGTGCGCCCTGGTGCACGGCGAAACCTCCACCGGCATCTTGCAGCCCCTGGAGGAAGTGGGGGCCTTCCTGAAAGACGGCGACACGCTCTTTCTGGCGGACGCCGTGACCTCGCTGGGCGGCGCGCCCTTGGAGGTGGACGCCTGGGGCATCGACGCCTGCTACAGCGGCACCCAAAAATGCCTGTGCGTGCCCCCCGGCCTGGCCCCCATAAGCTTCAGCCCCAAGGCCATGGCGGCCATCGCCAAGCGCAAGAGCAAGGTGCAGTCCTGGTATCTGGACGTGACCATGCTGCAAAAATATTGGTCCGCCGGCGAGGGCCAGCGCCTGTATCATCACACCGCGCCCATCAGCATGATCTACGCCCTGCGCGAGGGCCTGCGCATCATTCAGGAGGAAGGCCTGTCACACCGCTGGGAGCGCCACGCCGCGGCGGCGGGGCACCTGTACCAGGGATTGCGGGAGATGGGCTTCGAGCTGTGGTCCCAGGAAGGCTATCGGTTGCCGCCCCTGACCGCGGCCAAGCCGCCCCAGGGCTGGGACGTGGAGGGCATCCGCAAGCAGCTGCTCGGCGATTACGACATCGAGGTGGGCGGCGGCCTGGGCCCGGCGGCGGGCAAGATTTGGCGCATCGGTTTGATGGGCGAGAACGCCTGCGTGCAAAAGGTGGCGGTTTTGTTGCGCGCCTTGCAAGATTTCGCTTAGGGAGCATTGACCATGCAGAAAAAACTCCAGGGCGTGCTGCCCCCGGTGGTGACGCCCTTTGATCACAACGAGGACCTGGACCTGGCGGCCTTCAAGGCCAATCTTGCGCGCTGGAACCGCACCGGCCTGAGCGGCTATCTGGTGGTGGGCTCCAACGGCGAGTCGGTTTTCCTGTCGGAGAAAGAGCGCGACCAACTCTTGGCCGCCAGCCGGGAGGCGGCCGCGCCGGACAAGATCATAATGGCCGGCACCGGCGCCGAAAGCACCAGGGCCACCATTCAGCAGACCCGCCGCGCCGCCGAGCTGGGCGCGGATTGCGCCCTGGTCATCACCCCCCATTATTTCAAGGGCCAGATGACGCCGGCCCGCCTGGCCGATCATTACCGCCGGGTGGCCGATGATTCGCCCCTGCCCATCCTGGTCTACAACTTCCCCCAGGCCACGGGCCTGAACCTGGCGGCCGAGGCGGTTGCCCGCATGGCGGAGCACCCCAACGTGGCGGGCATCAAGGACAGCTCCGGCAACATCGCCCAATTGAGCGAGCTGCTGAGGCTCTGCCCCAAAGATTTCGCGGTGTTCGTGGGAAACGCCGCCGTGTTTTTCCCCGCGCTCTGCCTGGGCGCGGCCGGCGGCATCCTGGCCGCGGCCAACGTGATCCCGGAGCGCTGCGTGGAATTGCAACAAGCCTTCCAGGCCGGCGACCTGACCCAGGCCAGGGACCTGCAATGGCGGCTGGTTAGCCTGGCGGTGATGGTCACCGTCACCCATGGGGTGGGGGGCCTCAAGGCGGCCATGGCCATGAACGGCTATCAGCCCGGCGTGGTGCGCTCGCCTTTGGCCATGCCCGATGAGGCGGCCGGCTCCGCCATTAAAGAGGAACTGCGGCGGCTGGGTTACTAAGGGAGGTGCGAAGATGGGCCAGGAAGAAAATCAGGGGCGGGATGGGGAAAGGCTGGTGGTGCTTTGGACCAGCGGCGACCGCGAGGTGGCCGAAAAGATGGCGCTCATGTACGCCCTTAACTCGCGCCTGCGCGGCTGGTGGGACAGGGTGCTGCTCATCGTGTGGGGAGCCTCGGTGCAGTTGCTTTGCCGCGATCAAGGCCTGCAAGAGCGGCTGGACGACCTTTTGCAGGCCGGCGTGGAGGTGCAGGCCTGCCAGGCCTGCGCGGACATGTACGGCCTGAGCGGGCAATTGCGCGGCATGGGGGTGGAGGTGAAATACATGGGCGAGCCCTTGACCGGCATATTGAAAAGCCGCGAATATCTGATCACGGTTTGAGCCCCGCCCCGGAAAAAGTTTCTAGGCTATCTGGGCGATTTGCAAGGACAACCCGGCCGCGAGCCTGGCCGGGGCTCTGCAAGGGGCTTGACAAAACGCCTGTTGTGGCGCAAATACTTGAATCCTGAAGATGCCCCAAAGAGGACTGAATGCATATGTCTCAGGGTTTAGACCATAAGCCAAGCGCTCCGGCCGCTCCGTCGCTGACGGCGGGGCAGGGCTTTGGCTTTTACTGGTGGTGGCGCTCGCCCAAGACGGTGAGCTTCGCCCTGGATCGCCCCAGCTAAACCAGAGCCAACGCCAAGTGAGCAAGCCCACCGTCTTAGTGACGGTGGGCTTTTCATTTGTTCAAACCAGGGAGCCGAAGCCATGAGCAGGTTGCGGGCGGTTACCAAGGAAATTCTGGCGGACGCGGACACCCCGGTGTCGGCCTATCTGAAGCTGTGCGGCGGAGCGGATAATTCGTTCCTCTTCGAGAGCGGCGAGGGCATGGAAAGCGTGGGGCGCTACTCCATCGTGGCTTGGGACCCCTTGGCCGAGTTGCGCCTGGCAAGCGATCAGGCGACGCTGGAGCTGAACGGGCGGACCAGCTCGCATCAGGCCGCGAAGTTTTTCGATCTGGCTCCCCGGGCCTTGGACGAACTGGAATGCGACGGGCTGCCGGACCTGCCCTTCGTGGGGGCCCTGATCGGCTACGTGGGCTATGAGGCGGTGAAGCTGATAGAGCGCCTGCCCGAGGGGCCGCCCCATCACCTGCCCGTGTCCCGGCTGGTGTATCCCTCCCGCTTCGTGGTCTTCGATCACCTGGCCCGCATGATGACCCTGGTGGCCATCGCGGGCGACGAGGCCGCCGCCCGCGCCAAGCTGGAGGAGAGCGAGGCGCGGCTGAGCACGGCCCTGCCCTTAAGGGCCAAACCCGGCCGGGTGACCTTCCAGGCCCCGGACAAGGAGCGCTTTTGCCGGGCGGTGCGCAAGGCCAAGGAATACATCCTGGCCGGCGACATCTTCCAGGTGGTGCTCTCCGACGTGTTCAGCGGCCAGGCGCAAGTGGACCCCTTGAGCGTCTACCGCTGGCTGAGGGTGAAAAGCCCCTCGCCCTACATGTTCTATTTGAGCTTTCCCGATTGCCGCATGGTGGGCGCCTCGCCCGAGACCCTGGTC
This sequence comes from Desulfocarbo indianensis, assembly GCA_001184205.1. Lineage (GTDB taxonomy): Bacteria > Desulfobacterota > Desulfarculia > Desulfarculales > Desulfarculaceae > Desulfocarbo > Desulfocarbo indianensis. The sequence goes on along the minus strand of LBMP01000005.1, from coordinate 115,332 downwards.
AAGATGGAAAAGGGCGTCATGCAACTGCGGCCCATCGCCGGCACCAGGGGCCGCTCCCACGACGCCGCCCGCGACCTGGAGCTGGAGCAGGAAATGATGGCCTCCGAAAAAGAGAGGGCCGAGCATCTCATGCTGGTGGATCTGGCGCGCAACGACGCGGGCCGGGTCTGCCAGTACGGCACGGTGCGGGTGGAGCCCTTCATGACCGTGGAGCGCTTCAGCCACGTGATGCATATCGTCTCCGCGGTGAGCGGCGCCATGCGGCCGGAAATGGACGTATGGCACGCCTTCCGGGCCGCCTTCCCGGCCGGCACCGTATCCGGCGCGCCCAAGGTGCGGGCCATGGAGATCATCTCCGAGCTGGAAGCCGGCCCCAGGGGGCCCTACGCCGGCGCGGTGGGCTCCTTCGGTCCGGGGCAGCACATGGATACCTGCATAGCCATTCGCATGATCGTGTTCGAGGGCGACCGCTACACCCTGCAATGCGGGGCGGGCATCGTGGCGGATTCGGACCCGGAAATGGAATACGCGGAGATCAACCATAAAGCGGCCCAGGGCTTGGCGGCCCTGCGCGCTGCGGCGGAGGGTTTGTCATGATTCTGGTGGTGGACAATTACGATTCCTTCACCTACAACATTGTGCAGTGCCTGGGCTCCCTGGGCGAGGATGTCCAGGTGGCGCGCAACGACGCCATCACCCTGGCCCAGGCCAAGGCGCTGGAGCCCCAGGCCATCGTCATCTCCCCTGGGCCGGGCAGACCGGAGGAATCGGGCATCACTCTAAAAGTGATCGAGCATTTTTTCGAGCGGGTGCCCATTCTGGGGGTCTGCCTGGGTCATCAGGCCATTGGCATGGTTCTGGGAGCCGAACTGGTGCGCGCGGCCAAGCCCATGCACGGCAAGTTGTCGCAGGTGTATCATGACGGCAAGGGCGTGCTCACGGGCTTGCGCAATCCTTTTCTGGCGGTACGCTATCATTCTCTGATATTGCCGGAGGAGACCATCAAGCCGCCGCTCAAGGTTTCGGCTTACACCCTGGAGGGCGAGGTGATGGGCCTCCGGGTGGAGGGCCTGCCGGTGGAAGGCGTGCAGTTCCACCCCGAATCCATCGGCACGGCGCAGGGCATGCATATCATAGAGAATTTCTTGAGCCATCACGTGCGGCCCGGAGCGGCCCACGCCGCGCAGCTCAAGACCTCGGAACCGCGCCGCGATGCGGCGGGGCTGATGTAGGAAAGGCAGGGTCATGGTCATAGCCATGCGAAAAGGCTGCCCCAAATCCCAGGTGGCCAAGGTTCTGGCGGCCATCCGGGAGTTTGGCTTGGAGCCGCGGATAATTTCCTCCGACCCCCGCACCGTGCTGGCGGTGGTGGAGAACATGAGCCGCGCCCGGGCCGAGGAAATCGCCGACTCTCTGCGGGACATGGCGGGGGTGGAGGAAATCTCCAGCTTCGATCAATCCTGGAAACTGGTGGGCAGGTATTTCCGCGGCGAGCCCACCGTCATCGAAATCGGCGGGCTGCGCGTGGGCGGTCCCGAGGTGGCGGTTTTCGCCGGGCCCTGCGCGGTGGAGAATCGGGAGAATTTCCAGGAGACGGCCCGCGCCGTGGCCAAGGCCGGGGCCGGCGGCCTGCGGGGCGGGGCCTTCAAGCCGCGCACCAGCCCGTACTCCTTCCGGGGCCTGGGCGAGGAGGGGCTCAAGATCATGGCCGAGGCCCGCGAGATCACCGGCCTGCCCATCATGACCGAGGTGCTTACCGCCAACGAGGTGGAGTTGGTGGCGCGCTACGCCGACGTCCTGCAGATCGGCACCCGCAACATGCAGAACTTCGCCCTGCTGGAGGCGGCGGGCGAAACCGACCGGCCGGTGCTGCTCAAACGGGGCATGATGGCCACCATCAAGGAGCTGCTGCTCTCCGCCGAATACATCCTGGCCAGGGGCAACTGGCAGGTGATGCTCTGCGAGCGCGGCATCCGCACCTTCGAGACCGAGACCAGGAACACCCTGGACCTCTCCGCCGTGCCGCTTTTGAAGCAATACTCCCATTTGCCGGTGGTGGTGGACCCCAGCCACGCGGCGGGCAAGCGCGAACTGGTGCCGGCCCTGGCCGCGGCGGCGGTGGCCGCCGGGGCGGACGGGCTCCTGATCGAAGTCCATCCCAACCCGGACCAGGCCTTGTCCGACGGCAGGCAGAGCCTGGACCTGCCCGGTTTCGCCGGCATGATGCGGAATCTGGCCGGCGTGGCCAGCGCCGTGGGCCGCACGGTCCGGGAGGCGACCCCATGAGTCTCAAGGGCGCCGTCAATCCGCCGGGGGATAAATCCATTTCCCACCGGCTGGGGCTTTTATCGCTTTTGGCCAAGGGGCGCTGCCAGGTGGCCAATTTTTCGCCGTGCGCGGATTGCGCCTCCACCCTGGCCGCCGCCCGGCTTTTGGGCGTGGGCGTGGAGCAAAGCGGGGACAGGGTGGCCCTGACCGGCGCGGCGGGCGAGCTGACCTCGGCGGAGGTGGATTGCGGCAACTCCGGCACCACCATGCGCCTCTTGATGGGAATCCTGGCCGGCCGGCCCGGCAGCTTCACCTTGAGTGGCGACGAGTCCTTGTCCCGCCGGCCCATGCAAAGGGTGGCCGATCCCCTGAACGCCATGGGGGCCCAGGTGCGCTGCCGGGAAGGCAAGCCCCCCATCGCCATCAGCGGAGCCCCGCTGCACGGCGTGGAGCACAAGTTGCCGGTGGCCAGCGCCCAGCTCAAGAGCGCCCTCTTGCTGGCCGGCATCCAGGCCGAGGGCCAAACCCTGGTGGCCGAGCCGGCTCCCAGCCGCGACCACACCGAGCTCCTGCTCAAGGCCTGCGGCGCCGACATCAGCCGCCAGGATGGCCTTTGGCGGGTGAGCCGCTCCGGGCTGACCCTGCCCCCTACCTTGCGGGTTCCCGGCGACGCCTCCTCGGCGGCCTTTTTCATTTGCGGGGCGGTCGTCACCCCCGGCAGCCGGGTGGAGGCCCATGACGTGCTGCTCAATCCCACCCGCGCCGGCTTCCTCAAGGTGCTGCAACGCATGGGCGCGCGCATTGATATCCAGGAGCAGGGCCGCGACCCCGAGCCTTGGGGCCTGGTCAGCGCCGCCTATAGCCCGGACCTGCGCGCCTGCCAGGTGGAGGCCTGGGAAATACCGCTCTTGGTGGACGAGGTGCCCATCCTGGCCCTGGCCGCCACCCAGGCCCGAGGCGTGACCGTCTTCAAGCAGGTGGGCGAGCTGCGCATAAAGGAATCGGACCGCCTGGGGGCCATCGTCTCCCAGTTGGGCGCCATGGGGGCCAAGCTGGAGGAGCGCGGCGAGGACCTCCTGATCCACGGCCCGGCCAAGCTCAGCGCGCCGGACCATGAGCTGGATTCCTTTGGCGATCACCGCATCGCCATGACCCTGGCCATGGCCGGCGAGGCGGCCGGCCAAGCGCCGCGGATCAAGGACGCCGATTGCGCGGCCATCTCCTATCCCGGCTTTGCCCGGGATTGGCAACGGCTCAAGGCATGATGGCCCTGGGCATCATAGGTGACGGCCGGGTGGCGCGCTCGCTTTCGCCCCGCATGCACAACGCGGTGTTGGCCAAGCACGGCCTGGACGGCTTCTACGCCAGGTTCGCGGTGGAGTCGGAGAACATGGCCCCGGCCCTGGCCGGCCTGCGGGCCTTGGGCCTGGCCGGGGTGAACGTGACCGTGCCCCACAAGCGGGCGGTGCTGCCTTTCATGAGCCGGCTGTCCGAGGAGGCCGCCGCCTTGGAGGCGGTGAACACCATCAAGGTGCAGGACCACTTGCTATTGGGCTACAACACCGATCTGCAAGGCTTCGCCAGCTCCCTGGCCGACGAGGGCTTCGACGCCGGGGGAGCCTCGGCCCTGGTCCTGGGGGCCGGCGGGGCGGCCAGGGCCGTGGTCTTGGCCCTTTTGCGCGGCGGAGCCCAGGTGACGGTGGCCGCGCGCCGGCCGGAGCAGGCCGAGGCGCTGTGCTCGCAGCTGGGGGGGCAGGGTGTGGACCTGGCGCGGGCCGCCGCGGTTTGGCCGCGGGCTCAGCTATTGGTCAACGCCACCAGCGTGTCGTCGCCCGAGGAATCGCCGGGCATGCTGCAGTGGATTCAATCCCTGCCCCGCGCCGAAAGCCTGGAATTGGTGGTGGACATCAACTATGGCCGGCGCGATAACATGTGGGCCGGGCTGGCGCACCTGCACGGAGCCGGTTTCGCCGACGGCCTGGGCATGCTGGCCCACCAGGCCAGGCTGAGTTTTCACATCTGGACCGGCCTGGACGCGCCGGTGCAGGATTTCAAGGCGGCCTTGGAGCGGGCATCTTGAGCGGCAACATCTACATCACGGGCTTCATGGGCGCGGGCAAGACCAGCCTGGCCCGCCAATTGGCCGGCAGCTTGCGGCGGCGCATGGTGGATTTGGATGAGGTATTGACCAAGCGCCTGGGCATGAGCATACCCCAGGCCTTCGAGGGCCTGGGCGAGGCCGCCTTCCGCCAGGCGGAATCCGCCGAGCTGCTCCGCCTCAGCAAGAAAACCGGCCTGGTGGTGGCCACCGGCGGCGGCGTGGTGGAAAGCCCCGCCAACCGGATGCTCATGCGCGCCACGGGCAAGGTCCTGCACCTGGACGCCAGCCTGGAAACCTGCCGGGCCCACCTGGACCCGGCCCAGACCGCCGGGCGTCCCCTGTGGCGGGACGATGAGTCCCTGGCCCGGCGCTACGCCGGCCGCCGCCAGGCTTACGCCGACTGCGACCTGGCGACCACGGCGGACGGCCGCGATCTTACGACCGTGGCCGCCGAGGCCCTGGCCGGACTCCTGGGCGAGGAACGCTGCACCGCGGTGCTGGACGGCCGCGAGTGCCCCATCATCGCCACCAGCCGCGCGCCGGAACTGCTGGCCCGCCTGGTGGAGGGCCGCCGCACCGCGCTCCTGAGCGACAAGAACGTGGCCGCCGCCCAGTTGGGCCGCTATGAACAGGCCCTGCCCGCCTCGCCGCGGGTGGTGGTGGCTCCGGGCGAGGGCTCCAAGAGCCTGCGCTCGGCCGAGCGGGTGTATCAGGCCCTGCTCGGTGAGAGAATGGAGCGCGGCGAGGTCCTGGCCGCCATCGGCGGCGGCGTGGTGACCGACCTGGGCGCTTTCGTGGCCGCCACCTATAAGCGCGGCATGGATTTCGTGCTGTGCGCCACCTCCCTGGTGGGCTGCGTGGACGCGGCCATCGGCGGCAAGGCGGCGGTGAACCTGGCGGGCGCCAAGAACCAGGTGGGCTGCTTCACCCGTCCCCTGGCGGTGCTCCTGGATTTGCCGGCCCTGGCCACCCTGCCCCGGCGGGGCCTGGTGGAGGGCCTGGTGGAGGCCTACAAGACCGGCCTGGTGGCCGACCCCGCCCTGGCCCGGCTCATGGAAAAATGCCTGCCCCATCTGCTGGGCGGCGAGGTCCTGGGCCTGGCCCAGGTGGTGAAGCTGGCGGCCAAGGCCAAGGCCGGGGTGGTGAGCGAGGATTTTCGCGAGAGCGGCCGCCGGCGCATCCTTAACCTGGGCCATACCTATGGCCACGCCCTGGAAAGCCACAACCGCTACCGGGTGGGCCACGGCAAGGCCGTGGCGGCGGGCATGCTGGTGGCCGTGCAATTGTCGCTGGCGCGGGGCCTGTTGAAGGCCGAGGATGCGGAGCGCATGCGAACCGTGCTAAAACCCTTGGTCAAGGGCAAGCTGATCTGGCCTTCCGCTGGCGAGGCTTGGCCCCTGATGCTGAACGACAAGAAGAACCAGGGCGGCAAGGTGGTTTTTGTATTGCTGGCCGGAGCGGGTTCGCCTTTGGTGGTGGACGACCTGACCCAGGACGAGCTGGCGCGGGCGCTCCGGCAGATGGCCGGCAAGGAGGGCGGCTAACATGTCCAGCTTCATGGGGCGCATATTAAAGGCGGCCACTTTTGGCGAAAGCCACGGCCCCGGCTTGGGCGTGGTGGTGGAAGGCGCGCCGGCCGGCCTGGCCCTGGACGAGTCCCGGGTGCAGATCGAATTGGACAAGCGCCGCCCCGGCCGTTCGCCCCATGCCTCGGCCCGCCGCGAACCGGACAAGGTGGAGATTCTTTCCGGCGTGAGCGCCGGCCGCACCCTGGGCTCACCCATCGCCATGCTGGTGCGCAACCAGGACGCCCGCTCCGGCGATTACGCCGAGCTGGCCAGGAGCTTCCGCCCCGGCCACGCCGACTACGCCTATTGGCGCAAATACGGCCTGCCGCCGCAGCCCGGCGGGGGCCGCTCCTCGGGCAGGGAGACCCTGGCTCGGGTGGCGGCCGGCGCCGTGGCCCGCGCCCTCATGGAACCCCTGGAGGTGGGCTTCGCCGCCTATACCGTGGCGGTGGGCCAAGTGGCGGCCCGGCGGGTGGACCGCGCCTTTGCCCTGGGCGATCCCCTGCGCGCGGCCGATCCCGACCTGGCCGCGGCCATGGCCGAGGAAATACAGACCGCGCGTCTGGAGGGCGATTCGGTGGGCGGCCTGGTGGAGCTGGCGGTGGACAACCCGCCGGCCGGCTTGGGCGATCCCGTGTTCGGCAAGCTGGACGCCCTCCTGGGCGGGGCCATGTTTTCCATCGGCGGCGTCAAGGGCGTGGAGATCGGCGCGGGCTTTGCCGTGGCCGGCCGCCGGGGCTCGCAGAACAACGATCAGATGGGGGAGCAAGGTTTCCTCAGCAACCACGCCGGCGGCATCCTGGGCGGCGTCTCCACCGGAGAGCCCATCGTGCTGCGCCTGGCCGTCAAGCCCACCCCCTCCATCAGCCGGGAGCAGGCCACCCAGGACCTGGAGGGCCGCGCCGTGACCATAAGCATCAAGGGACGCCACGATCCCTGCCTCTGCCCGCGCGTGGCCCCGGTGGCCGAGGCCATGGCGGCCCTGGTGATCGCCGACGCCTGGCTGGTGCAGAGGGCCCTGGAAAGGAGCCGGCCATGAAGGTCCTGGTTTTGAACGGCCCCAACCTGAATCTTTTGGGCCGCCGCGAGCCCGAGCTTTACGGCAGCCTGAGCCTGGCCCAGATCGAGGAACGCCTGAAAACCCTGGGCCGCGAACTGGGCCTGGAAGTGGACTGCCGCCAGTCCAACCACGAGGGCGAGCTGGTGGACGCCATCCAGGAGGCTGGCGAGCAGGGCGTGGGCATAATCTTGAACGCCGGGGCCTACACCCACACCAGCGTGGCCCTGCGGGACGCCGTGGCCGGCAGCCGGGCGGTCACCGTGGAGGTGCATCTCACCAATCCCCACGCCAGGGAATCCTTTCGCCAGGTGTCATTGCTTTCGGGAGTCTGCGCGGGGCTGGTGGCCGGATTCGGCTGGGAATCCTATGCCTTGGCCTTGCAATGGTTCGCCCGGCGGCGGGAAAAATAATCAGCCAAATTGTAATGTCACATATTTTGTGGGTTGACTTCCCAGGAATTTGGGTGTTAACTGTCTTCATAAGTGGGCCGGTGGATAGGCCGGCACAAGTAACGAAAGGCCGGATGACAGCCATGACGGAACGGGCGGAAAGAAGGATCAGCATGAGCCAGGGGACGGAGTCTCCCGGCGCAGGTCTGTTCTTCTTTAACTATTATTATTTTTATTTTACCGCCGTCCGCCCGCAGGCTGTGGAGGTGTAAGGCCAAAGACTAGCTAAGAGCCGAAACCAACCAAGGCCATGGGCGGACGAAAACCGCCCATGGCCTTTCTGCGTTGGGAGGGCCGGCGGCGGAAACAGAGCCTGGGCCGCAAGGATTTAAGGAGGGCGAAAATGTTGGCAGTGGATATGAACAGAGAGGCGGTGGTCGAACCGGCAAAACCCATCGCGGCGCCGGAAGACGCGGCCACTTGCAAGAAGGAAGGCCGTGGTTTCCTGGTCAGCCGCGAAACCAAGGCCGAAGACACCGTGATCCATGTAGGCGGCGCCGTCATCGGCGGGTCCAGCTTCGCGGTCATCGCGGGGCCCTGCTCGGTGGAAAGCGCCGAGCAGATGATGCTGACCGCTCAGGAAGTGCGGGACGCCGGCGCGGTGATCCTGCGCGGCGGCGCCTTCAAGCCGCGCACCTCCCCCTACAGCTTCCAGGGCATGGGCGAGGAGGGCCTCAAGCTTCTGGCCAGGGCCCGCGAACTCACCGGTCTGCCCATCGTCACCGAGGTGATGGACAGCGAAGACATTCACCTGGTGGAAGACTACGCCGACATCCTGCAGGTGGGCGCGCGCAACGTGCAGAACTTCTCGCTCCTGCGCAAGCTGGGCAAGATCAACAAGCCGGTGCTGCTCAAGCGCGGCCTCATGACCAGGGTCAAGGAATTCCTGCTTTCGGCGGAATACATCATGGCCGGCGGCAACGAGCGGGTGATCCTTTGCGAGCGCGGCATTCGCACCTTCGAGACCGCCACCCGCAACACCCTGGACCTGAGCGCGGTGTGCGTCATAAAAGAACGCAGCCATCTGCCGGTGGTGGTGGACCCCAGCCACGCGGTGGGCCATCGCCGCTTCGTCAGCCCCCTGGCGCGGGCCGCCCTGGCGGTGGGCGCCGACGGCATCATGGTGGAAGTGCATTGCGCGCCCGATTCGGCCCTGTGCGACGGCGATCAATCGCTCACTCCGGGCCAGTTCTCGACTATGATGGACGAGTTGCGGCACGTGGCCAGCGCCCTGGGCCGCCCGGTGTTGTTGAGCTAAGGCGCCCTAACCACCATGACGGCGAAAGAGGCCATGCATGTCGACCAATAGCCACCTTGCCCAAAACCGCCTGAGCGACGAGGAACGCCTCGCGCTGAAAGAGCTGGAGGCGCGCCGCCAGGAGATCGACGACCTGGACCGCCGCCTGCTGGAGCTGCTCAACAAGCGGGCCAGGGCCGCCCTGGATATCGCCCGTTGCAAGCGGGCCGCCGGCATACCCGTGTTCGCGCCCGAGCGCGAGGAGCAGGTCATCGACCAGGTCTGCCGGGCCAATCCGGGGCCGCTGCCCCAGGGCGATTTGCGGCGCATCTACAACGAGATCATATCCTCCTGCCGCGAGCTGCAAAGGCCGCTCAAGGTGGCCTATCTGGGACCGGAATACACCTTCAGCCACCAGGCGGCGCTTTCCCGCTTCGGCGGCGGGGCCGATCTCAGCGGGCAGGCCACCATCGCCGACGTGTTCGCCATGGTGGAGCGCGGCCAGTGCCAGGTGGGCTTGGTACCGGTGGAAAACTCCAGCGAGGGAGGCGTGGGGGCCACCATGGATTGCCTCTTGGGCTCGGACCTCAAGGTGTGCGGCGAGCTCTTCGCTCCGGTAGCCCACGCCCTCATGTCCAAGGAACGGGACCTCACCGCCATCTCCAAGGTGTATTCGCACCCCCAGGGCCTGAACCAATGCCGGAATTGGCTGTCGCGCCATGTGCCGGGCGCGGTGCTGGTGGAATCCGAATCCACCGCCGCCGCGGCGCGCCGGGTGGCCACCGAGGCCGGGGCCGCCGCGGTGGGGCCCGAGCTGGCCGCGCGGCATTACGGCCTGGGCATCCTGGCCTCGGATATCCAGGACGCCTCGCCCAACCTCACCCGCTTCCTGGTTCTGGGCCATGAAGCCTGCCCCCCCACGGGCGAGGACAAAACCTCGCTGGTTTTCCTGGCCAGCCATCGTCCGGGCTCCCTCTACGGCGCGTTGAGCCATTTCGCCTCGCGCGGGTTGAATCTTTGCCGCATCGAATCGCGCCCCACCAAGGACCGGCCCTGGGAATACGCCTTCTTCGTGGACCTCATGGGCCACCAGGACGACGAACCCTTGCGCGAGGCCTTGGCCGTCCTGGCAGGGGAACTGGACCTGATAAAGGTGCTCGGTTCCTATCCGGCCGGCGGCGGCGGCGTTTTGGAATCCGCTGGCAGTGGACGCTGACCGGGAGGCTTGATCATGAAGGAGGGAGGCTTTCAGCCCATCACCGTGGGCGTGATCGGAGGCAAGGGACGCATGGGCGGCCTGTTGGTCCGGCTCCTCAAGGAGGCGGGACTGCGGCCCCAGATCATGGACGTCTGCGACGGGTCCTTCGCGCCCGAAACCGCGGCGCAATGCCTGGTGCTGATCCTGGCCGTGCCGGTGCCGGCCTTCGAGGAGGTAATGCGGGCGGTGGGGCCCTATACCAGGCGCGACGGCGCGGTGATAGACATAGCCTCCCTCAAGGAAGCTCCCCTTGAGATAATGCTGCGATACGCCCGGGGAGAGGTGGTGGCCAGCCATCCCCTTTTCGGGCCATCTGGCGAACCGGAGGGGCAGACCGTGTTCCTCTGCCCCGGCCGGGGCAAGGTATGGGCCTCCTGGTGGCGCTCTCTTTGGAAAAGGGCCGGGGCGCGGGTGACGGAGATTTCGCCCTCCCGTCACGATCGCCTCATGGCCCAGGTGCAAACCTTGCGTCACCTCATGGTGGGCTCCTTGGGCCTGGTCCTAAAGGAGATGGGCTTCGAGCCGGAAGAAGACCTGCCCCTGGCCGGCCCCTGGTTCGCGTCCTTGTGGTCGCTCCTGGAGAACCAGGCCGCCCAGCCGGCCGGCTTGTACGCCGACTTGGCCCTGGCCAATCCCCATTCCGCGGAAGCCGTTGAGGCCCTCTCCCGCGCGGTGAGCGAACTGGGGAGCAAACTGGAAGCCCATGACCAGGAGGGCTTGGCCGGCTTGTTGGACCGCGGGGCGGCCTTGGCCCTGCCCCAGGCTAAAAATCATTATATTGACCACGCTATCTGCTTGGGGTAAGATGAAATCCAATTGATAGCCGTAAGGGATAGTTTGACCATGATAGCAATGGCCGCTTGGCGCAACTGGTGGTGGCGTAAGAACGCGGAGGTGCCGCGCGCCGGAGTGGTCTAAGCGAAGCATAAGATAGCGAGACCAGGGCCGTGGACCTCAAGGGGACCACGGCCCTTTTTATATTTGATAGCCGGGTATGGGGACCATGAGAAAACAGATAATCACGATCGTTTCCTTGCGGGGAGTTTGGGGCTGGTGGTGGCGCAGCGCCGCTGGAGAGGTCTGCCCTAGATAGACCCAAGCAAGATCAAAACTAAAAGCCGCGGGCAGACCAGAGAGTCGGCCCGCGGCTAACTTTTTTTAGCTCAGCCCAAAGGGAGGTTCACATGATTTGCCAAGCCATAGCCAAGGCGGTGGGGGGAAAACACCTGGAAGAGAACGAGATGATCGACGCCATGGACCACATAATGGAGGGCCGCGCCACCCCGGCCCAGATCGCGGCGCTCTTGATCGCCCTGCGCATGAAAGGCGAGTGCGTGGAGGAAATCTCCGGCGCCGCCAAGGTGATGCGGGCCAAGGTGAGTCAGGTGCCCACCCTGGCCAGATCGTCGGGCGAGATGCTGGTGGATACGGTGGGCACGGGCGGCGACGGCGCCGGCACCTTCAACGTTTCCACCACCACCGCGTTTGTGGTGGCCGGCTGCGGCCTCAAGGTGGCCAAGCACGGCAACCGGGCGGTGAGCAGTTCCTGCGGCAGCGCCGATTTGATCGAAGCCCTGGGCATCCCCCTTGATCTCCCCCCCGAGCGCATCGGCCAATGCGTGGACCAGGCCGGCATAGGCTTCCTTTTCGCGCCACTTTTGCATGGGGCCATGCGCCACGCCATGGGTCCCCGCCGGGAAATCGGCCTGCGCACCATCTTCAACCTGCTGGGGCCGCTGACCAACCCGGCCGGGGCCACGGTGCTTCTGGTGGGGGTGTACGATCCCCGCATGGTGCGTCCCCTGGCCGAGGTGCTGGCCCGCCTGGGCGCCGACAGCGCCCTGGTGGTGCACGGCGAGGGCGGGCTGGACGAGATAACCATAACCGGCCGCACCAGCATCGCCCGCTTGGCGGGCGGCGAGGTGAGCGAGTTCAGCGTCACGCCCGAGGAGGCCGGCTTGCAGCGGGCCAGCTTAGGGGAAATCAAAGGCGGCGACGCTCAAGTATCCCGCGAACAAACCATGGCGATTCTCAACGGCCAGACGGGCCCCCGCCGCGACATGGTGTTGATGAACGCGGCCGGCGCCTTGCTGGCCGCCGGGAGAGCCGAAAGCTTCCGCGAGGGAGTGGGCCAGGCGGCCCGCTCCATCGATTCGGGAGCGGCCATGGCCCGCCTTAACGAGCTGGTGGCCGCGGCCAACCAACCCGCCCTGCAGGCGGCTCAAGCCTAGGAGGCGGCAAGTGGCGGGCGACATATTGCAAAAGATACTGGAGAACAAGCGCGAGGATGTAATGCGGCTCGAAGCCAGGCATCCCCTCAGCGAGTTGCGGCTCATGGCCGGGGAGGGGCCGCCGCCCAGGGATTTCCTAGCCGCCTTGCGCAGCAACCACGGCGCGGCGCTCATCGCCGAGATCAAGCGCTCCTCGCCGTCGGCGGGCAGCCTGGCCAGGGAAGTGAAGGTGAACCAGCGGGCCGGGGCTTATGAGCGCGGCGGCGCGGCGGCGTTATCGGTGCTCACCGATGAAAAATTTTTCGGCGGCTCCCTGCAGGACCTGGTTGAGGCGCGGGCTTCCTGCGGGCTGCCCGTGCTGCGCAAGGATTTCATCATCCGGCCCAGCCAGGTCTACCAGGCCCGCGCCGCCGGGGCCGACGCGGTTCTTTTGATCGCCGCCGCGCTCAGTAAAGGCGCTCTCTCCGAACTGCGGGACCTGGCGCGGGAGTTGGGCATGACGGCCTTGATCGAGGTGCATAACCAGGGCGAGCTGCGGCCGGTGCTGGATCTGCGGCCGGAGCTGGTGGGTATAAACAACCGGGACCTGAAAACCCTGCGCATCGATCTCAATACCTGCCTGCGCTTGCGGCCCCTGATCCCCCCCGGCGTGACCGTGGTGGCCGAGAGCGGCGTCAGCGCGCCGCAAGACGTCGCCAGGCTCCGCGCCGGCGGTCTGGACGCCTTCTTGGTGGGCACCAGCCTCATGCGCGCGGAAGACCCGGAACAGGCCGTGCGGGCCTTGCTCAACTCGAACGGAGGCAAACCGTGAAGATTAAGATTTGCGGCATAACCAACCGGGCCGACGCCCAGGCCGCGGTGCGCCTGGGGGCGGACGCCCTGGGGTTCGTCATGGCCGACAGCCCCCGGCGGGTGAGCGCCGAGACCGTGCGGGAAATCGCGGGTCATTTGCCGCCCTTCGTGTTCAAGGTCGGCGTGTTCGTGAACGCGCCCCTCTCGCATCTGCGCAAGGTGCGCGATTATTGCGGGCTGGATCTGGTGCAGCTGCACGGCGATGAGGATGACGAATACATCCGGGCCCTGGGCCCCGGCGTCATAAAAGCCGTGCGGGTAAAGGGCGGGAGCTTGCCGCGCCTGCCCCGGGCCGCCGTCCTGCTGGACGCCTATGATCCCAAAATGCGGGGCGGCACCGGCAAGAAATGCGATTGGCAATTGGCCAGCCGCTTGGCCAGGGAACGGCTTTTGATACTGGCCGGCGGCCTGGGGCCGGAGAACGTGGCCGAGGCGATCAAGCAAGTGAAACCATACGCCGTGGACGTATCCAGCGGTGTGGAAATGGAACCAGGGAGAAAAGACCATGGCAAAATCGCGGATTTTATCCATAGCGCCCGAAGCGCCCTTGACGCTGCCATCTGAGCAAGGCCGCTTCGGCGCCTTTGGCGGGCGTTTCGTGCCCGAAACCCTGATGCCGGCGCTGGAGGAGCTGGAGGCGGCCTTCAGGCAAGCCCGGAGCGACCAGGCCTTTCAGGAGGAGCTTAACGGCCTCCTGGTGGACTACGCCGGCCGGGCCACGCCGCTCTACGAGGCCAAACGGCTCAGCCGGGAGCTGGGCGGCGCGCGCGTGTTCCTCAAGCGCGAGGACCTGACCCACACCGGGGCCCACAAGATCAACAATGCCCTGGGCCAGGTGCTTTTGGCCAAGCGCATGGGCAAGCGGCGCATCATCGCCGAAACCGGGGCCGGCCAGCACGGAGTGGCCACCGCCACCGCCGCCGCGCTCATGGGCCTGGAATGCGAGGTGTACATGGGGACCCTGGACATCCAGCGCCAGGCCCCCAACGTCACCCGCATGCGCATGCTGGGCGCCCAGGTGGTACCGGTGGAATCGGGCAGCCGCTCCCTGAAGGACGCGGTGAACGAAGGCATCCGCGATTGGGTGACCAACGTGGAGACCACCCACTACATCATGGGCTCGGTGATCGGCCCCCATCCCTATCCGATCATGGTGCGCGAATTCCAGGCCGTGATCGGCCGCGAAGCCAGGGAGCAGATCCTGGCCAAGGAAGGCCGCCTGCCCCGGGTGGCCATGGCCTGCGTGGGGGCCGGCTCCAACGCCATGGGCCTGTTCCACGCCTTCCGCGATGACCCGGTGGAGCTGATCGGGGTGGAGGCCGCCGGCCACGGCCTGGAAACCGGCAAGCACGCGGCCAGCCTGAGCGCGGGCAGGCCGGGGGTGCTGCACGGCGCCTACATGCACCTTTTGCAGGACGCCCACGGCCAGATAATCGAGGCCCATTCCATCGCCGCCGGCCTGGACTATCCCGGCGTGGGGCCGGAGCACAGCTTCCTCAAGGAGCTGGGCCGGGTGAGCTACGCCGCGGTGACCGACCGGCAGGCGGTGGAGGCCTTCCGCCTGCTGTGCCGCACCGAGGGCATCATCCCCGCTTTGGAAAGCTCCCACGCCATCGCCTATCTGCGAGAGCTGGCCCCCAAGCTCTCGCCGGAAGACATGATACTGGTGTGCCTCTCCGGCCGGGGCGACAAGGACGTGGCTCACGTGGAAAGCTATCTGGAGGACAACGCATGAGAACCATCCAAGAGGCCTTTGCCCGGGCCAAGTCCCAGGGCCGCGCCGCCTTCATACCCTATGTAACCGGCGGCCACCCCGACATGGCTACCTGCGCCCGGCTCATCGCGGCGCTGGATAAATCCGGCGCGGACATCATCGAGATCGGCGTGCCTTTCAGCGACCCCGTGGCCGACGGCCCGGTGATCCAGACCGCGGGCAAGATCGCCCTGGACGGGGGCGCCACCCCCGCCGGCATCATCGAGCTGGCAGCCGGCTTGCGCGACCAGGTGAGCGCGCCCCTGGTGCTCATGACCTATTACAACCCCATGCTGGCCATGGGCCTGGATAGCTTCGCCGCCCGCTCGGCCCAGGCGGGCGTGGCCGGGGTGATAGTGCCGGATTTGCCCCCGGAGGAAGCCGGGCCCTGGCTGCAGGCGGCCCGCGAGCATGGCCTGGACACCATATTCCTGGTCACCCCCGGCACCAGCCGGGAGCGGCTGCAGACGGTTCTGCGGGCGTGCAGCGGATTCCTCTATTACGTTTCCATGTACGGGGTGACCGGCGGCGCCTTGCGCATGGACGCCAAGAGCCTGGCCGCCGTGCAGCGGGTGCGCCAGGCCGCCGCGGGCCTGCCGGTGGCGGTGGGCTTCGGGGTGGCCGCGCCCGAGCAGGCCGCCGCCTTGGCCGGCGTGGCCGACGGGGTCATCGTGGGCAGCGCCCTGGTCAAGCGCATGCTGGAGGCGGAAAGCGCGGAGCAGGGCTTGGCCGCGGCCTCGGACCTGGCCCTGTCCCTGAGCGGGAGCCTGGCCGCTTGAGCGCGGGCTGAGCCAGGGCTGCCGTATGGGCGGGCTGACGGCCGGGGCGATCCCCGGCCGTCTCATTTTTTAGGGCCTGGGGCCGGGGAGTGCCCGCTTTGCGGCGGCCGCCGGATTGGTTACAATTTTAAGAGTGATTGCCAAAACGCCGAACAAGGGAGGGTGTCCCCATGAAGTGTAAGATCAAAGCCGTCCATTGGCTGGCCCTGGTCCCGGCCCTGAGCCTGGTCATGGCGGCGGGCCCGGCCTTGGCCCGGCAGGACAAGCTGCCGCCGGCCGGGGGCCAGGCTTTTTCCGACTACATCTTTAAAACCGATCCCTACGCCAAATGGCCCCTGTGGCCGGGCATGAAGGGCATGTACCAGGGCAAGAGCCCCCACGGCAAGTACGTTCAGATTTTTGTGAACCAATTGGCCCTGGAGGCGGCCAAAGCGGGCAAGCCCATGCCGCCCGGCGCTATAATTATTAAGGAGAACTACGACGACGAGAAAAACCTGGTCGCCCTCACCCCCATGTACAAAGTAAAGGGGTACAACCCGGCGGGCGGCGACTGGTATTGGACCAAGCTGGGCCCCCAGGGCAAGGTGCTGGCCGAGGGCAAGCTGAAGGGCTGCCTCAGGTGTCACGAGGCGGTAAAGTCCACGGACTGGGTGTTCACCAAGTAGAGTGCTTCATAATCAATGACGCCCTGAGCTTAAGGGCTTTCGCAAACGATCGAACCGGAGGTTGCCATGAGCCACAAGGAAATTCCCAGCCACTACAAGAAACTGATGCAGGATTACCCGGAATACATGCAGGCCGTTAACCAGGTGGGCGAACTGGCCGCCAAACAGGGCCCGCTGCAGGGCAAGACCGTCAATCTCATCCAGTTGGCCGCGGCCGCGGCTTATGGCTCCCAGGGCGCGGTGCACAGCCACACCCGGCGGGCCCAAGAGGCCGGCGCCACGCCGGAGGAAATCCGGCACGCGGTGATTCTCCTCACCAGCACCTTGGGATTCCCCCAGGTCAGCGCCGCCTTGAGCTGGATAGAGGAGGTGCTTGGCTAAGCAGCACTGGATAGTACGCGTGAGCGGGCGGGTTGGGGAGTTTTTCCCCACCCGTCTTTTTATTTAACTGCCCGGAGACTGTGTGGGAAATGGTTTCGGCCAAAAGGCGCTTGAAAACTGAATGAAGATTCAGGCAATATTAATGCGCCCGTGCGATTCTCCCCCCGCTAAGGAGGTGCGAACCAGCCAAGCATTGATCCGGCTCACACTACAAATCCTAAATAACGGACGGAGGATCCGAAAATGATTACGGGCACCAGAATCATTGAGCAGACCCAGTCTGCCTACTCCTATCCGCTGCTCATCAAGCAGCTCCTGCACACGCCGATCGTCTACGCCCCGGACCAGGAGATAATTCACCGGGACACCAAGCGGTTCACCTATCGCGAGCTTTACCGGCGCATTTCCCGCCTGGGCTCCGGCCTCCTGAAAATGGGAGCCAAGCCGGGCGACATCGTGGCTTTTTTGGATTGGGATTCCTACCGCTACCTGGAGGCCTATTTCGCCATTCCCGGCATCGGAGCCGTGCTGCACACGGTCAACGTGCGCCTGAGCCCGGACCAGGTCCAGTTCACCATGAACCACGCCCAGGACGCGGTGGTTTTCGTGCACCAGGATTTCGTGCAACTGGCCGAGACCATTCGCGGTCAACTGCCCAGCGTGAAGAAATGGATATTGATCCGCGAGCCGGGCGCGCCGGAGCCGCAGACCACGCTGACCTTTGACGCGGAATACGAAGACGTGCTGGCCCAGGGCGATCCGGACTACGTGTTCCCCGACTTCGACGAGAACAGCCAGGCCACCTTGAGCTACACCACCGGCACCACCGGCGACCCCAAGGGCGTGTATTTCAGCCATCGCCAACTGGTGCTGCACACCTTCGGCATGGCCTTGGGCGTGTCCACCATGGAGGCCCAGGGCCGTTTCCGCTCCAACGACGTGTACATGCCGCTCACGCCCATGTTCCACGTGCACGCCTGGGGCATTCCCTATCTGGCCACCCTCATGGGGGTGAAGCAGGTATACCCCGGCCGCTACGAGCCGGAGATGATCCTCAAACTGGTGGCGAGCCAGGGAGTGACCTTCAGCCATTGCGTGCCCACCATTTTGCACATGCTGCTCTCCAGCCCGATGGCCTCCAAAGTGGATATGTCCAAATGGAAGGTGATCATCGGCGGCGCCTCCCTGCCCAGGGGCCTGGCCAAGGCCAGCCTGGATTTGGGCATAGACGTTTACGCGGCCTACGGCATGAGCGAGACTTGCCCCCTGCTCACCGTGGCCAACCTCAAGCCGGACAAGATGGACGCGGACCTGGATTACCAGTTGGACGTGCGCACCATGACCGGCCTGCCTTGCCCCATGGTGGACCTCAAGGTCATGGACCCGGAGATGAAGCCGGTGCCGGCCGACGGCAAGACGGCCGGCGAGATTTGCGTGCGTTCGCCCTGGCTCACCCAGGGCTATTTCAAATCGCCGGAAAAGAGCGAGGAGCTGTGGCGGGGGGGCTATCTGCACACCGGCGACGTGGCCGTGCAGAACGCCGAGGGCTACGTGCGTATAACCGACCGCCTCAAGGACGTGATCAAGACCGGCGGCGAGTGGATAAGCTCCCTGGAATTGGAAAGCCTCATCAGCCGGCACCCGGAGGTCAGCGAGGTGGCGGTGATCGGCGTGCCCGACGAGAAATGGGGGGAGCGGCCCCTGGCCATGGTGGTGCCCAAAAAGGGCCGCGACCTGAACCCGGACTCGGTGATCCAGTTCCTGAACAAGTTCGTGGCCGACGGCACCATCCCAAAATGGGCGGTGCCTGAAAAAGTGCTGCTGGCCGACGAGTTGCCCAAGACCAGCGTGGGCAAGCTGGACAAGAGGCGCATTCGCTCCGTGGTTTGAGACCCGGCCAAGCGTCGCCAGCGCCCCGGCTCCGGCCGGGGCGTTTTTCATGGCCGCGGGCTCGCCAAGGCAACTTGCCCGCGCCGCGGACGCCCGTCTTGGGCTACAATTATTGGCGAGCCCAAGCGAAACCGCCTTTAACCGATGCCAAGGAGCGGCCATGATTATCGGAGTGCCCAAGGAAATAAAAAACAACGAATACCGCGTGGCCTTGGTGCCGGCCGGGGTGGCCCGGCTGGTCGCCGGCGGGCATGAGGTTTTGGTGGAGCGGGACGCCGGCCTGGGCAGCGGCCTGCCGGACGCAGAATACGCCGCCGCCGGGGCCGCGTTGCTGGATAGCGCGGCCGAGGTATGGCAGCGGGCCCAGATGATAATGAAGGTCAAGGAGCCCCTGCCCGCCGAGTACGGCCATCTGCGGGAGGGCCTGTTGGTGTTCACCTACCTGCATCTGGCCCCGGCTCCGGAGCTTACCAAGGCCATGCTGGCCTCGGGCTGCATCGGCCTGGCCTACGAGACCATCCAACTGCCCGACGGCGCCTTGCCGCTGTTGACCCCCATGAGCGAGGTGGCCGGCCGCCTGGCCCCCCAGATCGGCGCGTCCTATCTGACCAAAAGCCACGGGGGGCGGGGCATACTATTGGGCGGGGTGCCGGGGGTGGAGCGCGGCACGGTGACCATCATCGGCGCGGGCGTGGTGGGCGCCAACGCCGCCAAGATCGCGCTGGGCCTCGGCGCCCAGGTCTTTCTGCTGGACATCAACCAGCAGCGCCTGGCCTATCTGGACGACATCTTCGGCAGCGCCCTCACCACGGTCATGTCCACCCCGGAAAACATCGCCAAGCTGGTGGCCCGCTCGGACGTGGTGATCGGCTCGGTTCTCATACCGGGGGCCAAGGCGCCCTATCTGGTAACCCGGCCCATGATAGCCTCCATGCAGCCCGGCTCGGTGGTGGTGGACGTGGCCATCGATCAGGGCGGCTGCTTCGAGACCAGCAAGCCCACCACCCACCAGGACCCGGTCTACCTGGTGGATGGGGTTACCCATTACTGCGTGGCCAACATCCCCGGCAACGTGGCGCGCACCTCCACCTTCGCCCTGACCAACGTCACCCTGCCCTACGCCCTGGCCATAGCGGGCCAGGGCCTGGCCCGGGCGGTGCGCAAGGACCCGGCCCTGGCCAAGGGCCTGAATATCATGGCCGGCCACATAACCCACCCGGCGGTGGCCGCCGCCCTGGGCGGCGAGAGCCGCGACGCCATGCAACTATTGGGCTGACCGCCGGCGCCATAAAAAACCGTGCCGGGTTTTAAGCCCGGCACGGATCGTTTCCACACGGATAAAGGATGGAGCGTATTAGGGCGCGACCTTGGCCTTGGTCCCCGCCATGGCCTGGGCCAGGGCCTGGGCCGCCGACACGGGCGCGGACTGGGCGGGCAGCTCCCTGGTCAGCCAGCCGGAGCGCTTCACGGTGCAAAGCGCGTAGAGGCTTATCCAGGAAAGCGCCAGGGCGTTGAAGGGCGCGTAGGTGAAAGCCCACAACAGGTCGCTATCCTTGTGGCGCAGCCAGTAAAAACCGGCCGGCACCAGGGCCGAGCAGCACAGGGCCACCACGAAGCCGGGGAGCAGGATATCCAGGTTTCCCAACAGCACCACCATGCCCAGCACCTTGGCTATCTCGCCAAAGGTCATGTCCACCAGCGCCTGCACCAGGGTTATGCGCGCGCCCAGGGCCGGGGTGCTGCGGAAGCGCCGGAAAGCATAGGCGGCCATGGCCAGGTTTTCGCGGATGTTGCTGCGCGCCCAGCGCAGGTACATCTTGCACAGGCCCTTGTAGGCGGTGGGCACCTTGGTGTAGACCACCGCGTCGCGCTGAAAGAGCACGTGATAGCCCTGCTTGAGTATCATATTGGTCATGGCGCGGTCCTCGCCGATGCCGGCGGGCTCGCCCAGGAATCTCTGCCCCAGCCACTGGTCCAGGACGTTCATGACCAGATCCCGGCGATAGGCCGAAAGCGCGCCCGGGGTGCAGAACACGGCGTTCACCCGGCTTTGGCTGGCCCGCATGAAATCGAAGCTGTAGGTGAAGGTGACCTCCAGCATGCGGGGAATCAGGCCCTCCTTGCGGTTGAGCACCCGCACGTTGCCCGCCACGCCGCCGCAGCGCCCGTCATGGGCGAAGGGCGCCACCAACTGGCGCAGGGTGTGGCGTTCGATAATGGAATCGCTGTCTATGGTCACCAATACCTGCCCGGTGGCGCGCTGAAAGCCCTCGTACAGGGCGCGGCGCTTGCCTTTGTTGGCCGGCAGGCGCACCAGCTCCACCCGGTTTTTAAGCCGGGCGGCGGCTTCCTGCATCCAGCGCCAGGTGTCGTCCTTGCTGCCGTCGTCCACCGCGATGATTTGCAGCTTGTGGCGGGGATAATAGCTGGCCGCCACGCTGAACAGGGTTTCCATGACCAGGCGGCCTTCGTTGTAAGCCGGCACCACCACGGTCACCTTGGGCAGGTCCCGCTTGGAGCAGCAAGCCACCGGGCGGTAGGTGAGGACCAAATACGCCCGCCAGAGGAAAATCAGCAGGCTGAAGCTGCCCAGAGAGCCCAGCAGCCACAAAAGGTAGCCCAACTCCTCCGGGAACCAGAGATCGCCCGCCAGCTCGATATGGCCGGTGCGAACCAGCACCACAAAGGAGAACACCATGGCCAGGGCCATGAACACGCCCGGCTTGCCCAGGCGGTCCCAAAAGTTCCAGCTGGTTGACTCTTCCTTATAGGAAACCTGACTGTCAAAGCCGCGTTTGACGCCGCTTTTTTCGCCCGTTTTCATGATGCTCCCGCGCCTTTTCTCAGTACACACAAAGGACACACCAATTCACCCGATTTGTTTGGGGTGATTTGTGTCTTATGCGCCGGGCCATAAGCAACAGGCTTGCCATAATGCTAACTAGCTGTATTAAATAAATAAAAATAGCTTAACCCCTTACGCGGACAGGAAGCGCGGTTTCCGCTTGGCCGCGGAACCGGGCGGAGGGGAGGTTGGCGGGCGAGGTTTGTTATGTTTAACTGGTTACAATGATTAATAAGTATATGATCAGAACCCAGGCTTCCGCCTGCCTGGGAAGGTACGATTTGGGCTTCCGGTTTCCTAAGCGGCAAAAAAATGTTGAAGCTTTTTACAATAAGAGCAGTAAAATTGGGCCGGCTAGCAAGGTTTGCTCCAAGATTTCAGGAGTAGATAAGCCATGCGCTATGTTCTGGTGGCCACGAACCAAGCGACGGCCGGTCAGGAGATCGGCCTGGCCCTGGGCAAGGATTTCAAAATCGACCTTGCCTACGATGCGGCCGGTTGCCTGGAGATGTTTCGGCGCAAACGCTATGAGTTCACCTTCATAGACATTGATTTCCTGATAGGCGATTGCCAGGGCCGGGTGGACTTCAAGCAGACTTTGCGGCCCTTTTGGCAGGTCTTCCCCAGCGCCCATATCATCGCGCTCACCGCTCAGGAGCGAATCCGCGAGGCGGTTTCGGCGGTGAAGGCCGGGGCCAGCAATTATCTCACCTATCCCCTGGACGCCCACGAAATATCCTACGCCATCGAGAGCCTCTCCCAGATGACTCAGTTCGAGTCCGAGCTGAGTTATCTGCGCAACAGCATCCTGCGCCCGGAAAACATCGAGGGGGTGCGCACCAATTCGCGGGCCATGATCGAGGTGCTGGACAAGGTGCGCTCCGTGGCCCCCACCCGCACCAACGTGCTCTTGACCGGCGAAACCGGCACCGGCAAGAGCCTCCTGGCCAGGGCCATCCACGCCCAAAGCAACCGGGCGGACGGCCCCTTCATCGCGGTGCATTGCGGGGCCATACCGGACACTCTTTTGGAGAGCGAGCTTTTCGGGCATGAAAAAGGGGCCTTCACCGGCGCGGTGAAGCGCAAGCTGGGCAAATTCCAGATAGCCGACAGCGGCACCATCTTCCTGGATGAGATAGGCACCATCACCCCGGCCGCCCAAATCAAGCTTTTGGAGGTTTTGCAGGAAATGACCTTCACCAGGGTGGGCGGCGAGGCGCCCATCCATGTGGACGTGCGGGTGGTGGCGGCCAGCAACGAAGACCTGAAAGCCCGCTGCGATCAGGGCAGTTTCCGCAAGGACCTCTTTTACCGGCTGAACGTGTTTCCCATCGAGCTGCCGCCCCTTAGGGAGCGGCTGGAAGACATCCCCCTTTTGGTGGAAACCTTTTTGGAGCGCTTCAACCGCACCCATGGCAAGGACATCAAGGGAGTGCAGCCCGAGATCATGGAGGCGCTCAACCGCTACTCCTGGCCCGGCAACATCCGTGAGCTGGAGAACGTGTTGGAGCGGGCCTATCTCCTGGAAAAGGGCGCGCTGCTGTCGCCCGGCGGTTTTCCCGGCGAGTTGTTCACCCTGGAAAGCTTCGCCGGCCCCACCCCCATGGGCAAAATCCCCACCCTGACCCAGGTGCGTTCGCGCGCGGTGGATCTGGCCGAGGTGCGCTATTTGCGGGAGGTTCTGGCCCTCAACAAGGGCAGGGTGGACCAGAGCGCGGCCATGGCCGGCGTAACCACCCGCCAATTGCACAATTTGTTGACCAAGCACGGAATTCACAAGGAAGAGTTCAAATAAGCCGCGCTTGGAGAACGTTGCCTTCACCCTGGCCCCATCATAGGAAGCCGAACTTCCTGTATCGGTAATCCTATATTTATCAGCGGTTTATCCTTCCCCAACCAAACCAGGCTCCGCTTTGCTCCTGGCTGGCCTCCAGCCCAGTGGAAGCATGATTTCCGCTCCCCTTAAGCCTCCCGGATAAATAACTAATAATAACAAGGAGGTAACTAATGGCATGCATATTGAGTAAGCACTTCCAACAACCGGCATGGCCGGTAGCGTTTCGCCACGGTTTGGGAGAGTGACCATGCAACAAAGCCAACCGCCTCAGGACGCGACGGTTACCATCAAAGGCCTGGTGGTGCCTGCCCAATGGGGACGGGACGGCGAGGTGCTCGCGGTGAGCATCTCCACCTTTGACGAGACCGAGTACCTCCTGGAGGACGGCGGCTTGGCGCGGGAACTCTTTGGCAAACTTCATCAAGTGGTTAGTGTCATTGGCAAGGTAAGAGTGATCCAAGGAGGAAGGAAGATGATCGAGGTCCAGAGTTACACGATGGAAAAAGGCCCTGGCTTGGGCAAAACCCTGTTGACCCTGGCGGTGGCGGGCTTCTTCGGACTGGCGGCCGTCAGCCCGGTTTTGGCCGCCGATGAAAAGGCCCCCGCTCCGGCCATGCAGGAAGACCAGGCCGCCAAACCCGCTCCGAAAATGGCCGAACCGGATGCCAAAGCCCCCAAGAAGGCCGTAAAGAAGAGCGCCAAAAAGACCAAGAAGGCCGGCGCCAAGAAAGCCGTGAAGGCCAACCCCGAAGTCAAGACCGCGCAGGAAGCCCTGATCGCCGCGGGCTACGCCAAGGTCAAGGCCGATGGCATGATGGGCAAGAGCACCAAGAAGGCCATCAAGGCTTTCCAGAAGAAGAACGGACTCAAGGTCACCGGCAAGCTGGACGAGGCCACCAAGAAGGCCTTGAATCTGTAGGCGCGCCTTTTTTGATGGACCTGTTATAGAGGCTGGTCTTTCACGGGGAATAAGCCGGCGGCCAAGAGCGCCAATCCCGCCCCGGCCGCCGGCCAAGCCCGTGACGATTTTTGTGCGGATTCCGCCGGCCGCCAAAGCCGGCGCCAAAAGAGGAGAGCATTAAACAATGGAGCAGGGCCGACTGCGACTTACGGCCGAACCGCCGGCCGAGGAGCTGGAACCTCCCCCTCATTGCGAGGGCGGGGACTTTCAGCCGCACCTGACTATCGTCCCCGCCGGCGCCCTCGTGGAGCCCGCGGCCCACAAGAAAAACCAAGACAGTGCCTTCCGCCGGCGCTATTATCCCGGCGTGAGCGCGGCGCAGTGGAACGATTGGCATTGGCAGGTGCGCAACCGGGTGAGCAGCCTGGCCGGCCTCAGCCGGATGCTCATGCTTTCCCAGGAGGAGCGCGCCGCCTTTGCCGGCGCCGCCGGCAAGCTGCCCGTGGCCATCACGCCTTATTACCTGAGCCTCTTGGACCCGGTGGACGCCTCGCATCCCCTGCGGCGTTCGGTGGTGCCCACTTGGCATGAGGCGGTGCAGGGCCCCGGCGAAAGCGCGGACCCGCTCAACGAAGACGGCGACACCGCCGCGCCCAATTTGGTGCACCGCTACCCGGACCGGGTGCTGTTCCTTTCCACCGGGTTTTGCTCCACCTATTGCCGCTATTGCACCCGCAGCCGCATGGTGGGCGGCCACGGCCATGAGCGCAGCCACGCCCGGCCCAATCTGGAAAGGGCCCTGGCCTACATCGAGGCCACGCCCGAGGTGCGCGACGTGCTGATCTCCGGCGGCGACCCGCTGACCATGAGCGACGAGCGCCTGGAGTGGATTTTGAGCCGCCTGCGGCGCATACCCCACGTGGAGATGGTGCGCCTGGGCACCAAGACCCCGGCGGTGCTGCCCCAGCGCATCACCCCGGCCCTGGTGAAAATGCTGCGCAAGTATCATCCTTTGTTCATGAGCCTGCATTTTTGCCACCCGGCCGAACTGACGCCGGAGACCGCCCGGGCTTGCGAACGCCTGGCCGACGCCGGCATCCCCCTGGGCAGCCAGACCGTGCTCTTGGCCGGCATCAACGATTCGGTGGAAACCATGCGCGAGCTTTGCCAAGGCCTCTTGCGGGTGCGGGTGCGGCCCTATTACCTTTACCAGTGCGACCCCATCGTGGGCTCCTCCCACTTCCGCACGCCGGTGAAAAAGGGCCTGGAGATCATCCAGGGCCTGCGGGGCCACACCACGGGTTACGGCGTGCCCACCTTCGTGGTGGACGCGCCGGGAGGCGGCGGCAAGATCGCCCTGTATCCCGAGTCCGTGATGGGGCACGACGGCGGCGATCTGGTGCTGCGCAACTATCAGGGGGAAACCTTCCGCTACCCTGATTGCGGCGGGGGCTTGGGCCCCGCCCTGTGCTGAGGTGGGCGCCATGCTGGTGGGCTTGACTTACGACCTGAGGCGCGACTATCTGGCCATGGGCTTCAGCGAGGAGGAAGTGGCCGAGTTCGACAGCCCGGCCACGGTGGACGCCATTGAACAGGCCCTGCGCGGCTTGGGCTACCGGACCGACAGGATCGGCAACCTGAAAAGCCTGGTGGAGCGCCTGGCCCAGGGCGCGCGCTGGGATCTGGTGTTCAACATCGCCGAGGGCCTGAACGGCTTCGGCCGCGAATCCCAGGTGCCGGCGCTGTTGGACTATTTCAGCGTGCCCTACACCTTTGCCGATCCTTTGACCCTGGCCCTGACCCTGCACAAGGGCATGGCCAAGCGGGTGGTGCGCGACCAGGGCTTGCCCACTCCCGGTTTCGCGGTGGTGGAAAACGAGGCCCAGGCCGCGGCGGTGGATTTGCCGTTTCCCCTTTTCGCCAAGCCGGTGGCCGAGGGCACGGGCCGCGGGGTCACCCCCTTGAGCAAGGTGGAAGACCGGGCCCGCCTGGTGGCGGTGTGCCGCGAGCTTTTGGCCCGCTATCAGCAGCCGGTGCTGGTGGAGACCTTTCTGCCGGGCCGCGAGTTCACGGTGGGCGTGCTGGGCACCGGGCCCGAGGCCAGGGCCTTGGGCGTAATGGAGGTGGAGCTGCTGGCCCAGGCCGAGGCCGGGGTCTATTCTTATGTGAACAAGGAGGAATGCGAAAGCCGGGTGCGCTATTTCTTGGCCGACGACGCCCAGGCCCGCCGGGCCGCGGAGGTGGCTTTGCAAGCCTACCGCGCCCTGGGCTGCCGCGACGCCGGCCGGGTGGACCTGCGTTGTGACGCCAAGGGGTTGCCGCATTTCCTGGAAGTGAACCCCCTGGCCGGGCTGCATCCCGAGCACTCGGATTTGCCCATCCTGTGCTCCTTGGCCGGGGTCACCTTCCGGGAGCTGATAGAGGGAGTGGTCGATTCCGCCTGCCGGCGCTTGCCCCCGGCTTCCGGCCTTGCCGGCGGCCCTTGGGCCCAGCGCCAGCCGGCCAGGAGCTAGGCTTGAAAGTGGTGGTGCTGCATGACCAGGTGCCGGCCGGGGCTCCCCCGGACCAGGCCGACAGCCTGATCCAGGCCACGCAAGTGGCCGGCCACCTGGCCCGCTTGGGCCATGAGGCCCTGCCCGTGTCTTTTGCCGGCAGGCCCCAGGAAACCGAAGAAAGGCTGCGCGGCCTTAGCCCGGAGCTGGTTTTCAACTTGGTGGAGTCTCCCCTGGGCCAGGGGAGACTCATCCACCTGGCCCCGCTTCTCCTGGAGCGCATGGGCTTGAGATTCACCGGGGCGGGAACCAGGGCCATGCTGCTATCGTCCAACAAGCTGATGGCCAAGCGCCTGATGCAAAGGCACGGCCTGCCCACGCCGCCCTGGCTGGCCGCGCGCGAGGCCGGCGAGGACTTTCAGGCCGGACGCTGGATAATCAAATCCGTGTGGGAGCACGCCTCGGTGGGCCTGGACGAGGATTCCGTGCGGGAATACCAAGCCGCGCGGGCCCTGCGCCAGGAAATGGAGCGCCGCCAGCCCTCCCTGGGGGGCGACTGCTTTGCCGAGCGCTTCATAGAGGGCCGGGAATTCAACCTGGCTCTATTGGCCTATGACAGGGGCGTGCAGGTTTTGCCGCCGGCGGAGATCATCTTCGAGGGCTACGCCGCGGGCAAGCCCAAGGTGGTGGGCTACAAGGCCAAGTGGGACGAGGGGTCCTACGAGTATCACCACACCCCGCGCAATTACGATTTCCCGCCCAAGGACCGGCTCCTGTTGCAGGAGCTCACGGCCCTCAGCCTGCGGGCCTGGCGCGTGTTCGGCTTGCGCGGCTGGGCGCGGGTGGATTTCAGGGTGGACCGCCGGGGCGGGCCTTGGATTCTGGAAGTGAACGCCAATCCCTGCCTGGCCGCCGACGCGGGCTTCATGGCCGCCGCGGACCAGGCTCATCTGGACGCCGGCCAGGTGGTGGCCCGCATCATGGCCGACGCCAGCGGCCCCGGCGGCCACGGCCGCGAGGCCGCCTAACAAATCGGCGCAATAACATGTTCAAACTGAGAAGAGTATACGACGACCTGCGCCCCATTGACCGGGAGGCGGTCGGCCAGGTGCAGGCCATCCTGCGCGCCCAGTTTCCCCAGGCGCCGGCCAAGGACGTGTCCGGCCTGCCGCGCCGGCTGCGCGATCCCCTGGCCGATAGATTCCGCTGGGTGCTCATCGTGGCCGAGGACCAGCGCGCCGCGGTGCGCGGCTTCGCCCTCATGGCCCACGCGCCGGATTTGAATTTCTGCTACCTGGATTACATCTCCACGGCCAGCCCGCTCACCGGCGGCGGCATCGGCGGGGCGCTTTACGAAAGGACGCGGGAAGAAGCTTTCCGCCTGGGGGTGCTGGGCCTGTTCATGGAGTGCCTGCCGGACGATCCCGCCCTGTGCGCTGATCCGGCGGTGCTCAAGCAGAACCGAGCCCGCTTGCGGTTCTACGAGCGCTGGGGCGCCCGGCCGGTGCAGGGCACCGCCTATGAAACCCCGGTGGACCCGGCAGACCCCGACTGCCCGCCTTATCTGGTCTACGACGGCCTGGGGGCCAAGGAACTTAAGAGGGCCGACGCCAAAAAGGTGGTGCGCGCCATTTTGGAGCGCAAGTACAGCCGGCTTTGCCCGCCCGGCTACGTGGATATGGTGGTAAAATCCTTTCGCGACGATCCCGTGCGCCTGCGCCCGCCGCGCTACGCCAAGGCCGAGAGCCAGGCCAAGCCGCGCCAGATTTCCCGCGACCGCCGCATCGCCCTGGTGATAAACCAGCGCCACCAGATGCACCACGTGCACGAGCGGGGCTATGTGGAAGCACCGGTGAGGATGCGGGCCATCTCACGGGAGATAGGCAAGCTGGGCATCTTCGAGGAGCTGAAGCCCCGCCGCGCCTCCCTGGCCCTCATCAAGGCGGTGCACGATCACCGCTTCGTGGATTACCTGCAAAAGGTCTGCGCCCGCATCGAGCCGGGCAAGTCGGTGTATCCCTACGTGTTCCCCCTGCGCAACGGAGCCCGGCCCCCCAAGGACCTGCCGGTGCGGGCGGGCTACTATTGCATAGACACCTTCACGCCGCTCAATTCCAACGCCTTCGAGGCCGCGCGCGGGGCGGTGGACTGCGCCCTCACCGCCGCCGAGGCCCTGGCCCAGGGCTTCCGCCTGGCCTACGCCCTGGTGCGCCCGCCGGGCCATCACGCCGAGCGCAAGGCCTTCGGGGGCTTTTGCTATTTCAATTCAGCGGCGGTGGCCGCCCATTACCTCTCCGCCCAGGGCCCGGTGGCGGTGATCGACCTGGATTACCATCACGGCAACGGCACCCAGGATATTTTTTATCAAAGGAGCGACGTGCTCACCTGCTCCATTCACGGCCGGCCCAGCTTCGCCTATCCTTATTTCAGCGGCTTCCGCGAGGAAACCGGCGAGGGCGAGGGCAAGGGCTGCAACCTGAACCTGCCCCAGCCCGAGGAACTGGACGGCAAGGGCTATCGCCGCGCCCTGGGCGAGGTCCTGGCCAGGGTGAGGCGCTTCAAGCCCTTGCACGTGGTGGTGGCCCTGGGTTTGGACCCGGCCAAGGGCGATCCCACCGGTTCCTGGAGCCTGGATTTCAAGGATTTCGAGGACAACGGACGCATGGTGGGCTCCCTGGGCGTGCCCACCCTGGTGGTGCAGGAAGGCGGCTACCGCATTAAATCCTTGGGACTAAACGCGCGCCACTTTTTCCTGGGGCTTTGGCAGGGCGCGGGGTTGGCTGGCAAATGAACCGGGCGGCACTGCAATGGCGCACCGAGCCGCGCGCCCAAGACGCGCCCGCGGTGGAGCGCCTGGCCGCGGAATCGGGCTTTTTCAACGCCGAGGAAGTGGCCGTGGCCAGGGAGCTGGTGGAGGAGCGCCTGGCCAAGGGCTTGGCCAGCGGTTACCTGTTCGTTTTCGCTGAGGAGCAAGGCAAGCTCCTGGGCTACGCCTGCTACGGCCCCATCGCCGGCACCCAGGCCAGTTGGGATTTATATTGGATCGTGGTGGAGCGCGGCCTGCGCGGCCAGGGGGTGGGCGGCCGTATCCTGGCGGAGACCGAGCGGCTGGCCAGGGAGGGCGGAGCGGCCCGGCTCTACGTGGAGACCTCCAGCCGCGAGCAATACTCGCCCACCAGGAGGTTCTACCTGAGCAAGGGATACGGCTTGGAAGCCGAACTGCGGGATTTTTACGCCCCCGGCGACGACAAGCTGATCCTGGTCAAGGATTTGGTCTAGCCGCAGCCGCCGGCCCCTACGGGGTCACGATGTTGAAGTTCATCTCCGGTTTTTCGAACAACAGCAGAAAGCGCAAAAGGTCCAGCCGGCTGCCTTCCACCGCCAGGTCGTCGGAGAAGACCATTTCCTTGAGACCGGCCTGACCCATGGCCAGGCGCAGGAACAGGGCGTGGCTGATGGTCAGGGTCACGTCCGCCTGGGCCGGGCCCTTGAGTCGGCGGTGGTGGAGCACTGAGTTCTCCAGCTTGAGTTCGTGGGTTTCCCCCAGGTCCTTGAAAACGATCCGCACCGTGATTTGTTCGCCCTCGGCCTTGGGGCCGTTCAGGCGCACGGCCATGGAGTCGAACAGATAGGAGACCGGAGTGCTTTCCAACAGCGCCTTCATGCCGGAGAGTTTGTTCTTTTGGTCCGGCGCTCCGTGGCGCAGCTCATAGGCCCCGGCGAGATAGATGTCCCGCCAGGTGGCCGACTCGGCCTGATAGCCGAGTTGATCGCAGGCGCGGGCCAGAAGGGCCTTGGCCTTTTGGTTGCCCGGCTCCGCGAAGACCAGGTGGTTGAGGACCTGGGCCACCCAGCGGTATTCGCCCCGATCGAAGTATTCTCGCGCTTTTTCGAGCACCTGGTCGGGCCCGCCCATCATCGCTACATAGCGCTTGCCGGCCTCCGCCGGCGGCAGGGGGTCCAGGTGGGCCGGGTTGGCGTCGTACCAGCCCAGGTAAAATTGATACACCGCCCTCACGTTGTGCTTCAGGCTGCCGTAATACCCCCGGTTGGCGAAGACCCGCGCCAGGCTGGCGGGCAGGCGCAGCTCCTGGCAGATTTCCAGCGGGGTCAGACCTTGGTTGATGAACCGCACGGTCTGGTCGTGGATGTACTTGTACAGGTCGCGCTGTTTTTCGAGGAAAGCGCGGATGTTCTCCCGGCCCCACATGGGCCAGTGGTGGCCGCCGAAATAGACTTCCGCCTCCGGGAAGAGTTCCAGGGCCTGGTTGATGATCCCGCTCCACTTGAGGGCGTCCCGCACCTTGGCCCCCCGCAGGGTGTACAGGTTGTGCATGCTGTGGGAGACGATATCCGCCCCGCAAAAGGCTTTCCGGGCCGGCAGGTAAAAGGTCAGCTCCACCGGTGCCTCGCTGTCCGGCGCGTACTGGAATACGAAGCGCACCCCGTCGATGGTCTTTTCCTCCCCGCTGCGCGCCACGGTTTCGGTGGGCTCGAGGATGCCGAAGCTCCCGAAGGGCACTCCCTTGCCCAACCCGGCCCCCACGTGGCCCCGCTCGGACTTGGCCAGGCGCCTGCCGTAGGAGTACATGGCCCGGCGGCCCATGGCGACGCCGGCGATGATGTTCTCGCTGGTGGCTTCTTCAAGGAAGCCCAGAGGCGCGATTATCCGCACCTTGTCGGCCTTGGCCTTTTGCCGGGAAATGACGCCCAACGCCCCGCCGAAGTGGTCGATGTGGCTGTGGGTGAAGATGACGGCCCGGATGGGCGCGTCTCCCAGGTGCTTTTTAACCAGGGCCATGGCCGCCCCTGCGGTCTCCGAGGTGGTCAAAGGGTCCACGACTATCCAGCCGGTTTCGCCCCGGATCAGGCTCATGTTGGCCAGGTCAAGGCCCCGCACCTGAAACACGCCCTCGGTCACCTTGAACAGGCCCGCCAGGTTGTTCAGCCGCTCCTGCCGCCACAGGCTGGGGTTAACGCTGGCCGGGGCCTGGCCCTTGATGAACGCGTATTCCTCGGGGTTCCAAATGACCTTGCCCCCGGCGTCCTTGACCGGAAGCTCCGAGGCTCCGGCGATGAGGCCCCGGTTAGCGTTTTGGAAGTCGGTCTGGTCGCCGTAGTCCAGGTCCCTGCCGAATTCGGCGTTGGCCTTGGCCGTGGCCTTGGTCGGCGCGGTGTGCCCCTCTTGGTCCGCGCCTGGGGCGGGGCCCGGCGGCTCATCGCCGCAAGCCGCGAGCAAAAGGAGCAGCAAGGGAAAAGCCACCATGAAAAACAGCGAACGCCTCATGCCATCTCTCCCTTGAGCCCAAGCTGGCCGTCGCCAAACAGCCTGCCAAACGATTTGTGATTGAACGCCATGAAGGAACCGTAAGAACGGGACGGGGGAATCATAGTCCGCTTGCTTCGGCCGAGTCAATCTGCCTGGCACCGCGGCTGATTGTATTCGGGGCAGTCAACGCCGTAGACGCGGATTTCCCAGAGTGATGGCTGAACTAAGCCTTTGCTTGCATAGGGTCGGTTTCGTCTTCATCTTCTTGTTGGGCGATGGTTCGGGCCTTTTTATCCAAGGCGAGGCTTTCTCTATATTCTTGGGCTTCGGCGGCCATGGTCCAATGGGCTTCGATTCCCATTTCCTCGACCACCTGCCGGATATCCTTTATGCCGAAACTGAAAAATTCCTTGCGCGGGTTGACCTTGTTAAGCTGGTTGTCTTGGAATTTGCGGTGTAGCTCGGTTTCCAGGGCGGGTGAATCTTCGCTGAAGATCATGGCATGGATATCGAACGGGAACGGCACGCTGGCGTCGCCAAGCTCGCGTATGCGGATTTCCGGCTCCAGGCGGCGGGTAAGACCCACCTTGTAGACGTTTTCGCCAAAGGAGCCGATGTTTGATATTACATAGACATGGCCGCGCTTGGTTTGCTGAGCCATGGAAATCGCGCGTTCTTCCTTGGCTTCGGCTTCTTCCAGCTTGGTTTGCAGGTCGGCTATTTTCTGCTCAAGCTGTTGGCGTTCCTCATCGCTGGCGGCGGCCAGTTCCGACCTGGCCTTTTCCATGGCCTGTTGCAGCAGACGCTCCTCCTTTTCGGCTTCGCGGATAGCCTTTTCGTATTCGCGGCGCGCCTTTTCCTCTTCCCTCATTTCTTGCTGGATGCGTCGCTGTTCTTCCCTTTCTTCCACCAATAGTTTGTAGGTGGCCACGGCCCAGCGCAGCTCATCCAAGCGGGCCTCCAGGTATTGCTTTCTTATGCGGGCGTTGCGGAAAGCCGCGCCGTTGTGATTCACCAGGTCAAAGGCGTCCAGAATTTCCTGGCGCAACTTGCCGTAATTATCATGGCGGACCTTGGCCAAGGCGGTATCCACCTTGCCATTAAAGGCGTCCAAGACAAAATGGATGGCATAGGTTTTGCGGTTGGCTTCCACATAATCGCACTCGGCGGCCAGGCCATTTTTGATCATGGTTTTTACATACTGCCTAGCCTTCTTAAGCTCCTGACCGGCTTGCTTGTGATCGAAGTCCTCGGCCAGCTCATCCAAAATGCTGCGGCTGGGTATGATGTATTCATCGCCATAGCCATCGATGATGTTTTTCATGGCCCGCGCCGCGCTTTCGTATTGGTCGGCCTTGCCCTTGGCCTTGAGAGCGTCGCCGGCGACTTCCTCGGCGCGCGCCTTGGCGCTTTCTATTATTTGGTTGGACTGCGCCGCTGACTCATCCAGGGTCTGTTGCGCGCGGTCCCTTATTTCCTTGGCCTTTTGCCTCGCCTCTGAAAGCTCGGCCTTGGCTTGGCGCACAGCTTCTTCAAGCACTTCCTTAGCGCGGTCCCTTATTCCTGTGGCTGTTTCCCCTGCGTCTGAAAGCTTGGCCTTGGCTTTATCCAATATTTCAGCGGCTTGTTCTTGTGCTCGCAGCAGAACTTTCTCGGCTTCGGCGTCAGCATCCACTATTTTTTGATATTTGCGTAAAGGATTGGTTTCCTGGCGGAGTTGTTCCAGGTCCTGTTTGGATTCTTCCAATAATTGTTGGAGTTGGCCGTGGGCTTCTTGCCACTGGGCAAGAACCTGTTGGGCCTGCTCAAGCTGTTGTTTGGCTTTATTGAGTTCTTCTTTTGTCTTGCGGCGCTTAACATAAAGCAGCACGACAGCGATGAATAATAAAACGATTATAAAACCAGAGACGCCACCAGACATGATTTCCCCCAGGTATTAAGTAGTTCTACTTGCAGTGCTCAAGTGGCGAAGTAGAGCGCTGAATCCAGACAAGCCTAATGGAGTTATACTAATAGCAAAGCTTCGGAGCCCTTGACATAGCGTAATGAGGCCTAACCCCTTGGCTCAATTTAAGGCAACACGTAGCAAGATGGCGCATAAAACCTAAAATCGTTATTCTAAAAACTTAAAGTGTAATCATTGGCTATGAAAAAGAATATTTTAGAATGGTTCAAGATTATATTAAATGTCTTAGGATATATCTTGTGTTACTAACTATGGATTTTGGCTTCCGTAATAGCACGTTCATCGAAAACCAAATTGTAGTCTTCTTGAAGCACTACTTGGATGGCCGATGAAGCTTCTCCGCGGACATCTTCATCGCCAAAAAAGTAACCACGAAACTTTTTTTTGTCATAAGTTTTTTGCCAACCTTCAATTTGTTGGAAGTCGCCCATGCCCTTGATTTCACCGTTGGCCATTTCTATAGGAGCCTTAATAGATTCTTCCAATTTTGGCAACTTGGGAATATTAATGAAAATTTTATCCTCAGATATTTTTTTGCTTGAAATTTCGAATATTTTATTGATAATGCGTTCGCGCAGTTTGCGCCTCCCTTCACTAGTCAAGGCATCTTTTTGTAGTTTTACCCAAGCCTTTCCAACTATCTCGTCACCTCCAATATCTTTTATAAACTCTCTATTCATTGAGAAACATCTTTTAGGTAGGTCTCTAGTTAATATTCTATCTCTTAGCAACTTAAACCGATCACTTGGACCCTCTGCAGCGGTAGACAAAATATCGTAATCGGTATAGTTTAGAAAATCGAGATAGTGTTCCACTTTTATGTGGCCATTGCCGCCATTTAACAATAACTCTTCTAGCATATTAATAATTACCGCATCGGAAGCCAAAATCTTTTGGTGATGATAAACAAAAGAAAAAAGCATCATTTTGCTAAATATCAATTGCTCTACTGCTCTAACACCTCCCTCCTCCATGACTAATCGCCTTGTGCCATCATCGCGGTTAGAAATCTTAATTTTATAAAAAAATCTCTCAATATCATATGAAATGCTAAGCCCTGCCATCTTGGCATCTCTATAAAGATATTCTAACTTATCAACATCATATGGACCCGCGATAATTTCTTGAAGAAACCTTTTATCGTTACTAGGCTTAACCCCAATAATTAATTGAGATATTTCGTGAGGGTCCGGGCAATGTTCAGCGGCAAATTGCGGTGCTATGAATTTTTCCCAATATGTACGAAAATGATTAGTGTTAAGAATTAAGTAGCCGATAATTTCATGAGGTTTTGGCTTTTTAATGAAATTTTCTTTTGTTCTAGTATCTTCATAACATTGATCCCTAAAGTCGTATAGCAAGGCTTCGCTACAGTGAGAAAAAAAACAGTGGCCAATATCATGCAAAATGCCAGCTAGTCTAACAGTGTATACATCACGCTGTGTAATTAAGGTTTCTTGTCTATCAATTTCGGCTTTTTCCTTCAGTCTGGTAATGAGCCTTCCGGCAAGTATAGCTACCCCAAGTGAATGAGAAAATCTATTATGAACAGCAGATGGATACGTTAAAAAAGCGGTACCCAGCTGAGATATTTGCCGTAGTCGCTGTAAAAGCGGAGTGTCAAGGAGGGCTACTTCCCAGGGATAAAAAAGACGCGACCCCCAAAGGGCATCGTGTATTACTTTAGACCTTTTTGTAGTGGGAGGAGTTAAAGGCAGGAGACTCTCTACAATTTTCTCTAATCTTCCTCTATACCCCCCATTATCGGCGATGTCTGACATAATTAATCAGTGCTGGCAAAGGCATCCTTGAACTGACTTGAAATTGACTCAATTAGATTTCTTTGTTCGCTTACAATTTGGTCATTGGTATTTCTTAACTCTACTTTTAAATAATATTCATTCAAAGAAGGGTTGGGTCTAGAAATGAATCCCGCATCTTCTATTCGCAACATTGCCTCCGCAATATCTTCCGAATAAGGTATATCTGGGTCATCATCAAATAATATATTTTCAAATAAAGCTGGGTGTTTCCTTTTGCAATCAAGAAAAAACTTATGCACATCGAGTTCAGATATTTTTAATATAGTATCTTTCTCAAAAAAAGACATAATTTGGCTTATAAACTCAAACGGATCACTAATGGATTGGTTCTGTACTAATGATATCGTTCCGTTTGCTTGCATGATATCCCCCGAAAGGTTTCGGCATAGAAGGCACCATATGATATGCGGAGCCTATTGAATAGCAACAATCGCAATTATAGAAATCGCTGTGCCTGATACCCTCTAGCTTGTGTTGGGGTTGAACCTTTACGTTATAGTAATCAGTCCTAATTAATTATTTTACACCATATGTTCATATAGGAACAAGCAAAAACGTATGATGGCCTAAAATCACAAGCACCGTCCTCTCCTTACATAGTTGCACTTTAAGACAATATTTAAAGGCAACATATTTCGCAAACTTTAGCTCAAGCATACCAATCGGGCGGAATTGCCCTCTCGATGCAATGTATGGGAATTGCACGGTAGGTGCGCGTCAAGTTGACCCCCCCCTCGCTTCTATACGCGCGAGCGCAGCCAAGCCGAGATGTATATCAGCTTGCCGCCTTGTCCCCCAGGTCGGTTTGCGGAGCCGCGCGGGGCAGGCGCTTGTCCTCCATATCATTTATCAGCCGGCGCGCGCCGTCGGCTATATCGCCTGACTCATACCGCAAAAGCGACCTTTCACCGAAGCCGTAAAGGTCCCCAAATGCCCTGCGAGAAAAGTCCCAAGAGCGGCGCTTGAGCGTAACCGCCAGGCCTTGGCCGGCGGGCAGGCATCGGGCTGGAGCGCCAAGCCATGTCCAAGCAGCCTACGCCTTCGGCGCGCCGTTACACGGGTACAGCAAAATGGCGCAGTCAGCCGCATACGCCACACAGTCTAGCCTAGCCAACTTGGCGCGGTCAATCTTGGATGTATGCCCACCAGAGCCCAAAGAGCGGGTGATGGACGGGCATCGCCAATCCCCGCCCCTGCAAGGCCGACTGGCGGAATTCCTCTGTCGCGAGATTGGCGGCGCTTGGCCTGGTGCCTGGCCAGGCGGGGCGGAGACGAATTTGAGGGGCTTCTCCGCTGGAACGGGGGCGCTTGCAAAGAGTATCCAGAACTTTTGCTGGGCTGGGCCCGGCGCTTTGGCGGCTTAAAACAATGAAAGGAGCTTTGACCATGTTGAAGGGAAACAAGACTTATCTGGCGGCGGCGGGCGGGTTCCTCTCCGGCGACGCCACCTTGCGGGAAGCCGTGGTGCCGTGCTTTAGCGGCCTGGGCCTGGCCACCCTGCGCTTGGGCGTGAAGACCGAGATCGGAGGCGGGCAGTGAAACGCGCGGCTTTAATCCTGGCCTTGCTCTTGGCGCTGGCCCTGGCCGGCGGCTGCACCAAGAGCGCGCTGCAAACCGTGGCCCTGGGGCCGGACGGCGAGCCGATCATCGGCGCCGACGGCAAAATCGTAATCCTAACCCACGAGGTCACGGACGAGGTCGCCAACTACCAAGCCCAAGAGTCCCTGGCCAAGGCCAATACCCAGCCGGTTTTCGAGCTGCGGGTGCCGTCTGGTCAGACGCTCAGTCTGCCCGGCGGCACCGAGCTTATCGTCAGGGGCGGCAACGGCGGCGGGCATCAGTTGCGGCAATACCGGCCCTGGTACGCCGATTGGGGCGGCATGATAGTCACCGCCGCGCTGGGCGCCTGGAACGCGGAGAAAAGCAAAGAGGTGGCGGTCGCCGGGTTCAATGCGCTTGCCAACAGCGCCGGCCCCCGCATCAACGTGGGCGGCAATTACACCACCGGCGGCACCAATACCCAGCTTGACGGGGGATCAACCTACGTCGGCCGCGATGGAAGCTGGAACTCCCACAACACCACCACCACGGCCACCACCACCAACCCCGAACCCACCGCTTCGGAGTAAATCATGCTGGTATTGCCCCTCCCCCAAAGCGCGGCCCTCCTGGAGCCGGGCCAGGTTTTCTTTTCCCTGGGGGAGGGGTATCTCTCCCATAATATAGCTATGGAGACCGGCCAGGAGCCTTACCAGGCCGGGCTCCTGGTGCCCACCCATTGCGGCATAGTGTTGGAGGATGGCTACGTGGCCGAGGCCTGGTATCCGCGCTTCCGGGTGGTCGCTCTGCACGAGCGCCTGGAAAAGCGCGAGCCTCTAGTCTGGCTCAAGACGCCGGCCGGGCAGACCCGGGAAAGCGCAGAAGAGCTGTGCCGCCGGGCCCGCGAGTTGGAAGGGGTGGAATATGACGCCTGGGGCGTGCTGGGTTTCACCTTGAGCGATAAGGACGACAACGGCCAGTCCGCCAACCGCCTGGAAGACCCGGCCAAGCACTTTTGCTCGGAGGGCGTGGACCTCTTATTACGGGCAACCGAGCATCTGCGCACCGTGGCCCTGCCCAAGGCCTGGAAGCTGGTGCACCCAAGCTGGCGAAGCCCACAGGGCTTGAACGTAAGCCCGATTTGGGGGTGAGGGGGGAGTAGCCGAATACATTGACCCGCCTCCGTCAGCCGAAAACCAATAGAGGCGATGCTGGTTTTTGTCCAGCACATTGCTAACTTCAGTCAACAACTCTGCTATCCGGTAAGGTTTCGCCACCTACCCCACCGCCCCGGCCCGCGAGGCCGCCTTGACGCTGCCGTTGGCGGCATACCCGCTGGCTATCACCTTGGCCCTGGATAAAGCTTCTGCAACTCCGCCTTCATAGCCGGGCTGAGCTGTTTAAACAACCGGGCATTGTACGAGGCATTGTAGGGTACCCCTTGTGACGTCAGGTCCACGAATTGGATAGAGGGGTCGGTATAGTCGGCTCCCGAGCCCTTTACGGCGCTATCGCCCCCCCTTTTGCGGGTTGGGTCCGTGGGGCCGAAATCCTCGCCGTAGTAGGTCGCATAGTTTGGCGGATTCCCTTTTAACTGGTTCTGCAGGATCTGTTGGGTTGCAATGGCATATTTCCTCGAGGTCGCCGCAGGCGTCCCCTCTTGCACCGCGATATCAACGTTGACCGCCTCGATTGAAACGGAATAGTCACTGTTGATAAATATCTCAAAGGTTCTGAACTGTTGCGGAAAATCACGCAAGGAGGAGCTTTCGACCTGCCAGAACCCTTTTTCCGGGGCATTCTCCGGATCAGGTGAAACAAATGCCTTCACTGCATTGACATGACGATGCCCGGAAATCCACATCAGAAGATTCGTGCTGTTCTGAAGGGTGTCAACGAGTTCCGTGATGGTGCAAGCATTCCTGGTGGTGGTGGACCAGTCGCCAAGCCACCATTCCAGTTCGGTGCCGATATTGGCGACACAGATCGGGATATGGCAGGCAATGATCATCAGCTGATTGGCGGCCTGACCGTCCGCCAATTCCTGTTTAAGCCAGGCCCAGCGCGGAGGATCTAGGAACCCGTGGCCGTGGATATCAACAGAGCCGTCATCTTCGCGCTGGGTATCGTCCAGCACGATCACCTTCAACGGCAGATCCACCTTGGGCACAAAGCTGTAGCAGGCAAAACCGGCTCTATCGGCGGCAGGGATCAGGTTGAAGTTGGGGTTGGAGTCAACCAGGTTAAACCCATGACCCACCGGGCCGGTGGCGGTGTTGAAAAACTCCTGGATCCATTCCGTTTTATGCAGGGAGCGTCGATCGGGATCGGCAACCACCTTGGGCGGCGTTGGGTAAGTTCCCGCGTGCCGAATGGCTCCCAAGGGGGTATTTCCGTCAATAACCCCCTGGTATAATTTAGGATTCTGATTCAGGTTGCGTATGTTGATATTGGCCGGGAAGGTGGGGTTTGTGGTGCTGGTGTTGGGGGTGAGCAGTGCATTCGGCACGGCCCACACCGTATCGCTGATGTATGATTGATCAAGGTCGTTTTCATAGACAGGGAATGAACCGATCATAAAATGGTCATGATTTCCGAGGGCCTGGTAGAACGGGATTGTCCTATCCAGGCCTGCTGCCTGGAACGGCCTTTGGTAGTCGATGGCGTCGGCGCCAAGATGGGCGCCGGAACTGGGAGTGATCACCTTACCGTCAATGATGTCGATATACCACCTGAGTTCGTTGTACATGCTTGTGTTGGCACAGTCCCCCAGGGAAATCATGAAATCAAAGGGGTCATTCCGGTGCAGGGCGTTGGCCGTCTGAATGGCGGCGTCAAAAACCTGGGGGGTGTATAGCATGACCCCCGAGTAGATCGAGCTGTTCTGTCCGGCATAGCCAGGAAGATTTTGCTGGAGGAAGATCAACTGATTGGGCGCTTCCTTGTCAGTCAGGTGGATGTCGGTCATGGCAAAGAAATTCAACAAACGCGTCTGCTTTAAGACGGCTGCGGCATTGTAGCCGTTTGGCATGATATCGGTCCGCTGCACGACAGGAAGGCGCGAGTTAACGTAGGTCCATGCGCCGTAGCCCAATCGGTCATAGTCCTGAATCTGGCACAGCTGATTCCAGTTGAGAGCGGGCCCGCCGTTGGGGCTGTCTGGCGGGTCTGGCTGTGGAGGCATCTGGCCCGGAGGGGGAGGATTGGAAGCCGGAGTATAGGGAAACGAGATCATCCGCTCGGTGGTTTTAACCACGATGGAGTCGATCGGGTAGCCGGTAATCGAGCCGGCACTACTGCTACTGTATCCGAAGGTCAACGTATCCAGGGAAAAGCTGGCTGCTGTCGCAGCTGTGTATTTGAGAAAAACCCTTCGTGTAAGCTTAACGCATTGCTTCTTCTCATGTCCCTGCAGGCTGTCTTCATTTTTCATGTTTTTCTCGTTTGAGGTATGCTGTCTACCCGGTGTTATGCGGCAGATGCCGCGTTACTTTCCTTTGGTAGCCACCCGGCCATGCCAGTGAATCCCATAACCCCAGCCATCGGTCTCTACAATGGCCCTGAACTCGCGGCCAAGCGGGTTTCCCTGCATGATGCCTGAGCAAATCAGTTCCCGGTTATTTGGAGGAACGCTATCACAAATGCGATTTCCGGGTCAATCAACGCTTCAAGCCTTCAGACCATGCCCCGCACCGACCTGCAATGGTGAGCCAAGGGAAAGGCCGAGGCCGTGTGCACCCACCATCTGCGGCGACTGTAGGAAATCCTGGAAGCCGTCTCGGTGATCATAGAAATCCATGGGCAAAAAAAGCCTTAGAAAGCCGAAAAACGTATTTGCCGGCGCTCCCGACAGGGGGTAGCTGCTTTGTGTGACCGCCCCGCCTTCGCCTTCCTTTATTAAGTCACGTGCATACACAGATACACCCAAAAAACGGAGTCCAGTTGTTCCGAGTCTGTTCCAGGCTTGTT
Source organism: Desulfocarbo indianensis (assembly GCA_001184205.1). Taxonomy (GTDB): domain Bacteria; phylum Desulfobacterota; class Desulfarculia; order Desulfarculales; family Desulfarculaceae; genus Desulfocarbo; species Desulfocarbo indianensis. The sequence continues at coordinate 74,199 of LBMP01000005.1, read as the reverse complement.
CCAAAACAGGCCGAAAAATGCCCCAAAACGGCTCAATCCGGCTGCCTGGGCCAGGCTGCCGGATTGAGTGTAAAAGGCTAAAAACCTTTTATTTTTGGTGGGCTGCCAGTGGATCGAACACTGAACCTACGGATTAAGAGTCCGTTGCTCTGCCAGTTGAGCTAGCAGCCCGTTTGTTCGCGCAAGCGTTTGTTTATCAGTGGGAGGCATTTTCGTCAACCGCTTTTTACGGATATGGCCCGCGGGCAAAGCGATAGCACGTAATCCCGCCCCTGATCGCCGTTTTCCAGGCCGTTTAGCCAAGCGGCGGGCAGGGCGTCCAGCCCCCAATAGGCCCCGGCCAGGGCCCCGGCCATGGCGCCTATGGTGTCGGTGTCTCCCCCCAGGCTCACGGCCAGTACGATTGCCTGTTCGGCGTTTTCAGCGGCCAGGAAAGCGCCCAGGGCCGGCGGCACCGCCTCGGCCGCGGTGACGTCGCAGGCATAGGCCTGGGTGAGGGCTTGCCTGGCCGCGGCCTCGTCGCCGCGCGGCAGGGAAGGCATGGCCTTAAGCCTGGCGGCGGTGTGGGCGTCCATGGCCTCCACCCGGCCGGCTATTTCAGATAGAAAGTCGTGGGGCGCGGGTATCTCGCCGGAAGCGCCCATTCGGCAGGCCATGCCCACCGCTAAAGACTGGGCCACGGCCCCGGCCAGACCCTGGGGATGCTGGTGGGTTATGCGGCACTGGTCATAGGCCGCCCGTTGGCAGGCCTCCAGGTCGTCGGCGTAATAAGCGCCCAGCACCCCCACCCGCATGGCGCCGCCGTTGCCAAGGGAATCCGTGCCCGCCCCATCCCAGGCCGCCCCGGCGGCCAGGCGCTGCATGACCCCGAAAATGCGGGTGCCATAGCCCCGCCGGGGCTCGAAGGTCCGCAGGAACTCCTGGGACAAATGGGGGCCGTCCAAGCGGCCCTGGTCGGCCAGGGTTTTCAGAATGGCGATCATCATCTGGCTGTCGTCGGTATAGGAACCGGCGGGCAGCCGGCCCGCCTGCATGCTGTCCAGGCGGCCATAGCGCCGGCTTATCTCCTGGGACTGCCACCCCTCCACCGGCATGCCCAGGGCGTCGCCGCACATGCCTCCCAGGGCGGCGCCGGCCAGGCGCTGGTAGCTGAAGGCTGGGTTTATTTGGTCTGAGGAGGACATGTTAAAAATATGGCCGGGCCGGCGCGGGGCTGTCAAGGGCGGGCCAAAAGCTTGGCGGGGAAAGCCCGAGGTGGTAAATAAACCAGGACCGGCAAGGAGGACGACATGAACTACACGCCCAACGTGACCTGCGCCGATTATCGGGCCGAGCGCCGTCTGGAAGCCCTGCGCCGGGAGCTGGCCGACCCTGGTTTGGATGAGCAGCGCCGGGCCGAACTGGAGGCCGAAGCCGCCCAGCTTGAGCGCGCGCTGGGCATGGATTAGGCAATGGCGACCACCGGGCGGGCGGGCAACGGGCGTTTGGTCCTTTTGTATTTCGTCAGCTTTCTGGCTCTGTTCACCTGGTCGGCCGTCAATCCCCACGACCGCTTCACCTGGGTGCTGGAAGTCGCGCCGGCCATCATGGGCCTCCTGGCCCTGGCGCTCACCTATCGGCGTTTCCGCCTGACCACCCTGGTTTACACGCTTATCTGGCTGCACATGGCCATCTTGGTGGTGGGCGGGCATTACACCTACGCCGAAGTGCCGGCCGGGCGTTGGGTGAGCGATCTCTTGGGCATGGAACGCAACAACTACGACAAGCTGGGCCATTTCGCCCAGGGCTTTGTGCCGGCCGTGCTGAGCCGGGAAATCCTGGCGCGTCTGCGGGTGATCAACGGCCGGGGCTGGCTGTTCTTCCTGGTGTGCTGCGTGTGCCTGGCCTTCAGCGCCGTTTATGAGCTAATAGAATGGGCCGCGGCGGTGATGACCGGCGAGGCGGCGGAGGCCTTCCTGGGCACCCAGGGCTATGCCTGGGACACCCAGAGCGACATGGGCCTGGCGCTCATCGGCGCGGTGCTGGCCCAGGCCTTTCTGAACCGGCTGCACGACCGGCAGTTGGCTAGAATCTCCTCGTAAAAAACCGGGCGCGTTGCCCGGTCGCCGCCACCGTTTTTTTCGCCATCCCTAGCTTGCCTGGTCCTGCGCTTCCTCCAGCTTCAGCGCCAGTTCTTCCCAGCGCTCGGTGACCTTTTGCAAGCGCGCCTTGGCCGCGTCGTGGTCCTTGGACAGGGCGGTCCAGCGCTCCGGATCGTTGTAAGCCTCCGGCTCCACCATCTGGGCCACCAGGGCGTCCAGCTCGGCGGTGGCTTGCTCCACCTCGGCCTCCACCTTGGCCAGCTTGTCCTTGAGCGGCTTGATCTTTTTGTATAGCGCGTTGCGCGTCTCGGCCTCGGCCCGTTTCTGATCGGCGGTCTTGCGCCCCCCGGCGGCGGCCTCGTTTTTATCGTTCACCACGGCCAGGGGCGCCGGCTGGGCGGGGGCGGGGCATTCCACCGGCGCGGGCTCCTCCTGGCCCTCGGCCAGGGGCTTCTTGCGCCACAGGCGGAAGAAATCGTCGTAGTTGCCGGGGCAGAGGGTGACCTGGCCGCCGGCCACGTAGGCCACCTTGTTGGCCACCACGTTTATCAGGTGGCGGTCGTGGCTGATGAGCACGATGGTGCCCTGGTATTCTTGCAGGGCTTTTTCCAGGATGCGGCGGGAGCTTATGTCCAGGTGGTTGGTGGGCTCGTCCAGGAGCAGGAAATTGGGCGCGGTGACCAGGAGCTTGGCGATGACCAGGCGCGAGCGCTCGCCGCCGGAAAGCACCCGCACCTTTTTGAACACGTCGTCGCCCTTGAAAAGAAAGGTGCCCAAGAGCGAGCGCTGGCGGGAAAGCGGCATCAGGCCGCAGACCGTGCCCAGTTCCTCCAGCACCGTGTTGTCCGGGTGCAAATCCTCCAGCGAATGCTGGCTGAAAACCCCCAGCTTCACCCGGCCGCCCACCAAACGGCGGCCGCCTTGGGGCCGGACCAGGCCGGCCAGCAGCTTGAGCAGGGTGGATTTGCCCTGGCCGTTGCGGCCCAGGAGCGCCAGGCGGTCGCCGCGCTGCACCGTGAAATTCAGGCCCTGATAAACCGGGTTGTCGTCATAGGCCATGTCCACGTCCAGGAGTTCCACCACCACCTGGGCCGAGCGGTCGGTCTGGGGCAGCTCGAAGCGTATCTCCTGGTCGCTTTCGGGCAGGGTCAGTTTCTCCATGTTGTCCAGGGCCTTGAGCCTGGCCTGCACCTGCTTGGCCCGGTCCTTGCGCGAGCGGTTGCGGTCGATGAAGTTCTGCATGTCGCGGATGCGCTCCTGCTGGGCGTAATAGGCCTTTTCCTGGGCTTTGCGCCGCGACTCGCGCTGGGCTTCATATTCGGAATAATTGCCGCCGTAAACGTAGAGCTGGCCCTTGTCCAGCTCCACGATGCGGTTGACCACCTTGTCCAGGAAAACCCGGTCGTGGCTCACCAGGATCAGGGAGGCCGGGCTGGCGGTGAGCTGCCCCTCCAGCCAGAGCAGGGATTCCAGATCCAGGTGGTTGGTGGGCTCGTCCAGGAGGATGATGTCCGGCGCGGAGAGCAGGATCCGGGCCAGGGCCGCGCGCATGAGCCAGCCGCCGGACAGGGTGCCCACGTCCTGGTGGAACTGGTCCTGGCGGAAGCCCAGGCCGGCCAGCACCTTGGAGGCGCGGGCCTCCAGGTCGTAACCGCCCAGGCCCTCGAACAGGGTCATAAGCTGGCCTTGGCGGGCCAGAAGCTCGGCGGTTTGCTGCTCGCCGGGGTTGGCGGCCAATTCCCGATGAACGTCTTTCAGCTCGGCCTCCAACTCGCCCAGGCGGTCGCCGGTGTCCATGGCCAGGCCCAGCACGGTCTGGCCGGTGAGGGAGAGCAGCTCCTGGGGCAGATAGCCCATGCGCAGGCCCCGGGCCCTGAACACCTCGCCCTGGTCCGGCTCCACCCGGCCCAGGAGCAGGCCCAGCAAGGTGGACTTGCCCGCGCCGTTGGGGCCCACCAGGCCCAGGCGGTCGCCGGGCCCCACCTGCAGGCTCACCCCTTTGAGAACCTCCTGGCGGCCATAGGTCTTTTTTATCTGGTGCAACGCAATCATGGGCCTGGTGATACCATCAGCCGGGCGCTCTGGCAAGACGCCGGCCTTAGGGGGGCGGCGAACGCGGAGATTCTTTTTTGCTATAATGCCTTGATCCTGCCTTGGGAAGCGGCGGCCGCTAATGAGCCAGGACTATCCCGCCCGCGCCAGCCGTGTTATTATCCCCCCCCTGCCGTTTTTCCGGGAGTATCAATTGCAGTCCGCCCCCTGGTATTACAACCTGGTAAGCGTCGCCGGCCTCTTGCTCATTTGCGCCCTGGCCTGGCTCACGGGCCGCAACCGCCGCCGGGTCTATTGGCCCGGCTTTTTCTGGGGCTTGGGCATCATGCTGGCCATGGGCGCCCTGGTTTTCACCCTGCCCATGGGCCGCACGGTCCTCTTATGGCTCAACCGGGCGGTGGTGGCCCTGTTGGATCATGCCCAGGCCGGCATCAAGTTCGTATTCGGGCCCTTGGCCCTGGGGCCGGGCCAGGAAGGCTCCCTGGGCTTTATCCTGGGGGTGCAGGCCCTGCCCACGGTGATCTTCTTCATGGCCTTGAGCGCGGTGCTGTACCAGGCCGGCATCATGCAATGGGTGGTGCGCCTTTTCGCCCGGCTTTTCGTGCGGACCCTGGGCGCCAGCGGGGCCGAGTCCCTGGGCGTGGCCTCCAATATTTTCGTGGGGGTGGAATCAGCCGGCATGGTGCGCCCCTTTCTGCCCCAACTCACCCGCTCCGAGTTTTTCTGCCTGCTGACTTCCTGCATGGCCACGGTGGCGTCCACCACCCTGGGGGTCTATGTTTCCACGCTCCGCGAGGTGTTTCCCAACATCGCGGGCCATTTGGTAAGCGCTTCCATTATCAGCGCGCCGGCGGCCATCCTGGTGGCCAAATTGATGGAGCCGGAAACCGGCGAGCCCGTGACCGCCGGCCGCACGGTCGATCCCGAAGTGGGCCGCTACGGCGGCTACATGGAGGCGATCACCCAGGGCTCCATGGACGGGGTCAAGCTTTTGGTGGGCATCGTGGCCCTGCTCATCAGTTTTTTGAGCCTGGTTTCCCTGGCCAATGGGCTTTTGGGCTGGGCGGGCGAAGGCCTGGGCTTTCCCGGCTTGAGCCTGGAGGGCCTGCTGAGCCGGCTGGCCTGGCCCCTGGCGGTGGCCATGGGCGTGCCTCCCGCGGACGCGGGCCAAGTGGCCGGCCTGCTGGGAGAGAGGATTCTGGTCACCGAAATTCCCGCCTATGTGCACTTGTCGGAAATACTCAACCAAGGCGGCCTGCAATATTCGCGCAGCGCCCTGGTGGCTTCCTATGCCCTGTGCGGCTTCACCCATGTGGGGTCAGTGGCGATTTTCGTTGGTGGTTACGGTGCCTTGGCTCCCACGCGCCTGGGGGAGTTGTCCCGGCTGGGCTTGAAGGCCCTCTGGGCGGCCACCCTGGCCACCCTGGTCACCGGTTGCGTGGCTGGGATTTTTGCCAGTGGGGGCAATATGTTGCTGGGATTTTCTTCTTAGAGCCGGAAGGCTCGACAAGCAGCTTACAATTTTGGTAAGGTTAGCCGGTAAGCCGCACAGTACCGCCCAGAACCACACATGGCATGGGGACCATGACAGCTGAATCAACGGAAGGCGCCCCAGTTCCAAGCAAGACTATCCCGTTGCGGGTGGAAGTCACCGGCGACGGCCTTGCCGCGCGCCTGTACGGCCGCTCCATGGAGGGCCAGAATCAAACCACCCTGCAGCGCGTCATCGTCAAACTGTTACGGGACGAAGGCATCAAACACGGCATCCAGCCGCAGGCCCTGCGCGAGGCGGTGGAGAAGCTGCTCAAGGGCGAGGACGTAGACGGCCAGATCGTGGCGGTGGGCAAGCGGCCCCAGGAAGGCCGGGACGCTTCCATCGAGGTCAAGGTAAGCCTGGAATCGGTGCGGGTGGGGCGCCAGACGGCCAGCGGCCACATCGATTTTCGCGACAAGGGCCCCCTGCCGGTGGTGGAGGCGGGCACCCCCCTGGCGGTGCTGACCCCGGAGGCGCCGGGGCAGCCCGGAATCACGGTGCGCGGGGAGCGCATCGAACCTCCCAAGCCGCACACGCTCAAGTTCCGCAAGGGCCACGGCGTCAATATCGAACAGGACGGCAGGGTGCTGGTGGCGGCGGCCCAGGGTATGGTCATTCGCCGGGACGACGATCATTTCGAGATAAGGGAAGTGTTCGAAGTTAAGGGCGACGTTGATTTCGCCAGCGGGCACGTGGACTTTCCCGGCGTGGTCAAGGTCGACGGAGCCGTGCTTTCCGATTTCAAGGTCCGCTGCTATGATCTGGAAGTGGGCGAACTGGAGCCCCGCAGCCAGGTGGAAGTGCGCGACAATCTGGTGGTGCGCGGCGGCATAATGGGCTCCCAGGTAAAAGTGGGCGGCAAGGTGGTGGCCCGCTTCATCCGCGACACCCACATCTCCTGCAAGGGGGACGTGGTGGTGGAAAATGAGATCGTGCAGAGCATCATCGAGGCGGAAGGCAAGGTCACCGTGACCTCCAGCGTGGGCCGGGTGGTCAACAGCAAGATCTTCGCGGTAAGGGGCGTGACCTTAAGCGAGATAGTCAGCACCGGCAAGGGCGGCTCCGTGATCCAGCTAGGAGTGCGGCCCGAGTTCGAGCAGGCGGTGTACTCCGTGCGTACCACCCTTAAGGACATGGAAAAAGAGACCAGGGCCCTGGCGGAGGCCGTGGAGGCCCAGTCTGAGGAGCTGGTCACCACGGAAAATGACCTCAGGGGCCTGCTGGCCGCTTTGAAAGACCCCGCCCAACAGGCCAACCGGGAAAACCTCTTGGGCCAGGTGAACATGATCAAACCCATGCGGGAAACCCTCAAGGAGGGCGTGGCGGCGGGCCGGGCCCGCCTGGAGGAGCTGGACTACGAGCTGGAGCGCCTGAGCGACAAGCTCATCAAGATGGAGGCCGCCATGCCCAGCGGCCACGTATGGCTCAACGTGCGCACCGCGGCCGGCGCCACCACCGAGATCAGAGGCCCCCGGGCCAACCTTACCTTGACTCAGCAGGAAGGGCCGTTTTCCGCCCGGGAAGTGATGCTGAAAGACAAGCAAACCGGCCAGAGCAAGCCGGTGATTCAGCTCGGCAATCTGCGATCAACCGCCTAGGGGCCTTGGCTGGTTCCGGAGCCGCATCAGGCCGTCTGGTAAATAATAAGTAAAACAAAATGGTTATGCATTTCACCCCAGGGCGGGCATTGGCCGTATTGACAATAATACCGACTGGTCGGTATCCTCCTGCCAGGAGGTGGTGATGAAGGAAACCAGGAAACCCAAACGGCAGAAGCTGCCCGAACCGGTGCGCCGCGCCGCCATATTGGAGGCCGCCCACAAATTGTTCAATCAGCGCGGCTATCAGCAAGCGCGCATGGAAGACCTGGCCGCTGAGGCCGGTCTCACCAAGGGCGGCCTCTATTTTCATTTCAAGGACAAACGTTCGCTTTTCGAGGCGGTGGTGCTGGATTGCATCGCAAAAATCGACCGAATCATTCTCGAATCAAATTCGCGGGATTTGGACCCGGAAAGCAAACTGAGCGAGTTTTTCTCGGCCATGATCCAGGAGTTGGCGGGCGATTTCCAGGACCAGAGCCAGGACAGCTACCCCGGCGCGTTGGAGATGTTTTTTGAAGGCCACCGCATGATGTTCACCAAGGGAGAAATCCGCAAGATATACCAAAGGGTGCGCTGTTTCATGAGCGCGACCATCGAGCAGGGCGTGCGGGAGGGCTTTTTCAGTCCGCGCGCGCAGCCGGAGGTGAGCGCCGCCGGGGCGGTGGCCATGTGGGTGGGAATCTATCTGCAGTACGCGTCGGATCCCAAGTCCTTTGACCTCAGAGAGGTCGCCCAGGGTCTTTGCGGGATTTTTTTGGATGGCCTGCGGGGGAAGGTTAGCTATGAGCCCTGACCAGGAAACCGGAAGCAAGCAAGCAAAGGGCCGCGGCCGCCTCTGGGTAATGGGCGTGCTGGCCGGGTTGGGCCTGATTATGGCCTTCAATCTGGTGGCCTACTTTTGGGGCGGGGATGAGCGCGAAGCCGAACTGCAGGCGGTGCCGGTGACGCTCGCGGCGGCCGGCCTGGCGCAGGTCGAGGTGCTCATGGAGCAGGCCGCCGACATCCAGCCCTGGCGGCAGGTGTTGATCATCTCCAAGGTGAAGGGCCAGCACATAGAGGAGATTCTGGCGGAGCGCGGCGACCGGGTGGAAAAAGGGCAGGTCCTGGCCCGCCTGGATCAGGCCACCTACCAGGCCAAGCGGCAGGAGATCCTGGCCAATCTGCAGCAGGCCAGGGCCGCCAAGGCGGCGGCGGAGGCCAAGCTTGCGGTGCTGGTCAAGGACAAGGAGCGCTACGTTTCCTTGATAAAGAAAAAGGCCGCGCCCCAGCAGAGGCTGGACCATATTCACGCCGAGCACCAGGCCGCCGAGGCCCAGGCCAAGCTGGCCCAGGCCCAGATCGCCGCGGCCCGGGCCGCGCTGCAAAGCGTGGATATCGCCCTGGGCGATCACGTCATCCGCGCGCCCATGGACGGCTATGTTTCGGCGCGGTTTTTCGATCCGGGGGCCTTGTCCTCTGACAAGGACCCCTTATTTCAAATCACCAATGAAAGCAAGGTCAAGGTCATCACCAGCGTGGCCGAGCCCGACTATCCCCTGGCCACGCCGGGCCAAGCCGCCGAAATAACGGTGGACGCCTATCCCGGCCGGGTTTTCAAGGGCCAGGTGGAGCTGGTCAGCCCCATCCTGAACCCCGCCACCCGCTCGGCCGAGCTGGAGGTGGTGCTGCCCAATCCCCAGCGGCTGTTGCGCGCGGGCATGTACGCCCAGGTCACGGTGCTCTTGGACCGGCGCCAGGCGCTCCTGGTGCCCCGCCAGGCGGTGAGCCGCGCCCAGGGCACGGGCAATTGGTTCGTCTTCACCATGGAAGACGGCAAGGCCCGGCAGGTCAACGTGGAGGCCGGCCCGGCCTTTGGCGACAAGCGCGAGATCAAAAAGGGGCTTAAACCCGGCCAGGAAGTGGTGATACGGGGCGTTGCCAACCTGCAGGACGGCACTCCGGTGAAGCAGGTCCAAAAAGGAGAGGCGGAATAATGCGCCTTCCCGAGTTTTCGGTCAAACAGCCGGTGGCCACCCTCATGCTTTTCCTGGGGGTGATAGTGCTGGGCCTGTTTTCGCTGCGTCTTTTGCCGGTGGACATGTTTCCCGAATTGGAGCCGCCGGTGGTGTCCATCCTGACCACCTGGCCGGGGGCCAGCGCCTCGGACGTGGAAAGCGAGGTCACCAAGCGCATCGAGGACCAGGTCAACGGCGTGAACAACCTGGATACCCTTACTTCCAAGAGCGTGGACAATCTCTCGGCGGTGGCCTGCAAGTTCGATTGGGGCACCGACCTGGACGCCGCCACCAATGATCTGCGCGACCGGCTGGAGCTGGCCCGGCGCGACCTGCCGGACGACGCGGAAACGCCGGTGCTCTACAAGTTTTCCAGCGCCACCTCGCCCGTCATGGTGGTGAGCGTGTCGGCCGAGGCCAATTGGCCCCGGCTGTATCACATCACCGACAAGCGCATCGCCGACGAGCTGCGGCGGGTTCCCGGGGTGGGGGCCCTGATCATCTACGGCGGCCTGCGCCGGCGCATCAACGTGTATTTTGATTCGGCCAGGCTGGAAGGCTACGGCCTCTCGCTCCAGCAGGTGAATCAGGTATTGGCCGGGCAAAACCTGGATCTGCCGGCGGGGTCGGCCAAGCAGGGGCCTCTGGAATATTTCGTGCGCATCCCCGGACGCTACACCTCCATCGAGGAGTTGCGGCGCACGGTGATCGGCAGTTTCCAGGGGCGGCCGGTGCGCCTGGAGGACGTGGCCCAGGTGCGGGACGGCTACAAGCCGGAAGACCTGGCGGCCTGGGACAGCAAGCGCCAGGCCATCGTCTTCATGGTCCAGAAGCAGACCGGAAGGAACACGGTGGCGGTGGTGGAGGGGGTCAAGAAGCGCATCGCGGAGCTGCTGCCGCAATTGCCCTCCGACGTATCCATCAAGGTCATGATGGACAACGCGGCCAACATCCTCACCAACATCGAGAACCTCCGCATGAGCCTCATCATAGGCATCTGCCTGGTGGTGTTGGTGACCCTGGTTTTTCTGCGCCAGCCGCGCAGCGCCATCATCGTGGCCATGGCCATCCCCTTTTCGCTCATCATCAGCTTCATAATGATGTATTTCAACGGGTACTCCATGAACATGGTGTCCCTGATGTCCCTGGCCATCGCCTCGGGCATGGTGGTGGACAACGCCATCGTGGTTTTGGAGAACATCGTGCGCCACCTGGAGCGCGGCGGGCGGCCCAGCACCGCGGCCATGTTCGGGGCCAGCGAGATGGGCCTGGCCATCACCGCCTCCACCGCCACCACGGTGGTCATCTTTTTACCCATGATGTTCTTGAGCGGCCTGGTGGGCGTGATGTTCAAGCAGCTGGCCTTCGTGGTCACCGTCACCCTGGCGGCCAGCCTGTTCACCGCCCTCAGCATGACGCCCATGCTGGCATCCCAGTGGCTCAAGCAGGACAGCCGGGCGGACGAGAAGCGCGACGGATGGAGCCGGCGGCTTTATCACTGGTCGGAGCGCGGCTTCGCGCGCCTGGACGAGGCCTATTCGCGGGCGGTGGAATGGAGCCTGGACCACAAGAAAGTGGTGCTGTTTCTGGTGGGGGCCTTTTTCTTGTCCGCCATGACCATGATTCCCTTTCTTTCCACCTCCTTCATGCCGGAGGTGGACTCGGGCGACGTGAGCGTGGATTTCCGCCTGGAAGAGGGCACCAGCATTGAAAAGACGGGCGAGGTGGTGGAAAGGGTCATCGCCGATATCCTGAGCGTGGTGAAGGCCGAGGAGTTCAGGACCCTGTACGGCTGGGCCGGGCAGACGGAAATGGGCATCGGCGTGGCCGTGGGGTTCGACGAGGCGCCCAACTCGGCCTCCATCGGCTTCAAACTGGTGGACCGCGAAGAGCGCGACCGTTCGGCCAAGGAGGTGGCCCAGGTATTGCGCCAGCGTCTGGCGGATATTCCCGGCATCACCCGCTTCAAGGTGATGGTGGTTGACCCAGCCTCGGCCGTTTTGGCGGGCAGCCAAGCCAAGCCGCTGGTCCTGGAGGTGCAGGGCCCGGATTTGGACAACAACCTGGCCGTGGCCCGGGAGCTCGCCCGGCGCTTGAAGAAAAAGCAGGGCCTGACCGACGTCTCCGTCAGCCAAAAGGACCACCGGCCCGAGCTTTGGGTGGAGGTGGACCGCGACAAGGCCTCGCTCCTGGGGCTCACCGCCGGCCAGGTGGCCCAGCAGGTGCGCAACTATCTCTACGGGTTCAAGGCCAGCGAATACCGCGACGGCGGCGACAACTACGACATCTTCACGCGTTTTACGGACGTGGACAAGGACCGCCTGGACCTGCTGCCCCAGGTGCCCGTGTTCACCCCCGACGGCCGCAAGCTCAGGCTCAAGGACCTGGCCAGGGTGGTGGAGCGCCGGGGGCCCATCGAGATCGAACGCAAGAACCTGCAAAAGGTGGTCAAGGTGGAGGCCGACCTGGCGGGCATCTCGCTGGGAGAGGGCAAGGATGCCGCGCAGGAGGCCATGCAGGGGCTGGAACTGCCCTTGGGAGTCACTCTGGCTTTCGGCGGCGACGTGGAGGAGCAAAGAAAGGCCTTCGAGGACCTCACCATCCTTCTGGCCATGGGCATCGTTCTGACCTACATGGTCATGGCGGCTCTGTTCGGCAATTTGCGCGATCCCTTCATAATCATGTTCTCGGTGCCCTTCGCCTTCGTGGGGGTGATCTACGCCTTCCGCTTCACCGGCCTGACCTTGGGCCTGGTCTCCTTCATGGGCCTGATCATGCTCATGGGCATAGTGGTGAACAACGCCATCGTGCTCCTGGACTACACCAAGCTGTTGCAGGCGCGGGGCAAGCCAAGGCGCGAGGCCATCGTGCAGGCCGGCCGCGACCGCCTGCGGCCGGTGCTGATGACCACCCTCACCACTTTTTTCGGCATGCTGCCCATGGCCCTGAGCAAGGCCACCGGCGCCGAGATCTGGAACCCCCTGGGCATCACCATGCTGAGCGGGCTCAGCATGTCGGCCCTGGTGACCCTGGTGCTCATTCCGCTGGTGTACGATCTTTTGGAAGCGCGGCGGGAAAGGAAGGCCCGGGCATGAAGCTTCTGATCCTGGTATACGACGCGGTGTTCGAGGACGAGGTGATGGAGGCCCTGGAAGACGAGGGCGGCTTGGGCTATACCCAATGGCGCCGCGTCCTGGGCCGGGGCGAGCGCGCGGAGCCCCGCCTGGACAGCGGCGTGTGGCCGGGCTTCAACAACACGCTTCTGATCGCGGCGGAAAAAGAAAAGGCCGCCTCGCTTGCCCAAAGGCTTAAAGGTCTGCGCGAAAGCGGGCGCATCGCCGGCTTGAGCCTGTACGTCCTCAACGCGGAACAGATGCTCTAGCCGGCCTCCCAAAGGGACTTGGTCGCTATGGCGTAAGCCATGGCCAAAAGAATGGAGATGAGGTTGCCCGCCAGGAAATAGGAGTTGGAGATTTCGCTGCCCTGTTCCTCGTGCAGGCGGGTGCCCAGTTTGAGCGCGCCGAAAGCGATTATGATCTGGGGAAAGCCGTGCAACAGCCCGGTGAAAAGGGTCAGCCGCTCCAGCACGCCTTTCAACACGGCTCCCTTGGCGGCCTTGCTGGTGGCCGGCGGTCCCAGGGCCTTTTTAAGGAAATGAAAAATCACCAGCCCCAATAGCTCACCTGCCGTGAATATCGCCGCCGCCCAGAGGTAGTTCATCAGCCGGCCGCCATTTCCAGGATCGCCGCTTTCAGGGTGCGATAGTCTTCCACGTGGAGGGTCTTGCGCCTGCGCCATATTTGGCTGCGGTCCTTGGCGTGCAGCCGCGCCACCTCGGAATCGTTTTCCTGGCCGAGCATGTCCAAGACCAGGCCGTAATCCTTGACCTTCCAATCGTCCTTTAGCGAGAGGAGAACCGCGAGCAGGCGGTTCAGTTGTCTGGCCAGCTTGTCGCGGGCGGGCAGGTCCACTCGGGCCCTGGGGCGGCCGCGTTTTTTACCGGTCAACAACTCGCGCGCCGCGGTCAAGCCGGGGCCCACCATTTCATAGGCTATCGCCCGGTTGATGGGGGTATCGATTCTGCCGTGATGGACCACGTATCTAAGCTTGAATTTTAACCGCGATTCCAATATTTTTTCCTCCAGCCACAGAATGGCGTCCAGCGCGGCTGGCAGGGATCGCGCGATTCCCTGGAACTCGTCTCCCAGGGTGATGGTCAGGGGCGAGAGCAGGTCCTGGGAAAGCGTTTCATTGCAGCCCGCCACCAGATTCTTGAACTGGCGCATGAAGGCGGCGCCGGGTTGTTGCCGGCTGCGGACCACGTCGCCCATGAGTATGTAATGCTTGGCGGCCAATTACGTCCTTTTTCCCGCACTATATAAGTTAGTGCAAATTATATGCATCAATTTAATTGTTGTAAAAATAATGCATCAATTCGCAAGGCCTGTCAAATAAAACTTTTTTGGGCCGGGTCGGGTTTTTCGGCTCCCGGCCGAGACAGCGGAGATACTGCCATGAAACGCTTTTGCCTGACGGCTCTTTTGATCCTGGCGGCCGCTTCCGCCGGCCTGGCGGCGGAACTGCCCCCCGGTTTCGTGGACGCGCAGAAGGTCATCCCCGGCTTGATCGTGGAGATGCGTTATTTTGGCCAGCATAATTTCGTGGGCGCGCGCATCGATGGATACCAGGCGCCGCGCTGCATTCTGACCAAGACGGCGGCCGCCGCTCTGGCGGGGGTGCAGGCCGATCTCCAGCCCATGGGGCTGGGCCTAAAGGTGTATGACTGCTACCGTCCGCAAAGGGCGGTGGCCCATTTCCAGCGCTGGGCCAAGGACGTGGCCGACGCCAAGACCAAGGCCGAATTCTATCCCAGCGTGGACAAGCGCGACCTTTTCAAATTGGGCTACGTGGCTGATAAATCCTCCCACAGCCGCGGCAGCACCGTGGATCTGACCATCGCGCCCCTGCCGCCCGCGCCCCAGCCGGCTTTCCGGCTGGGCGAGAAGCTGGCCGCCTGCACCAGGCCCGTGGGCCAGCGCTGGCCGGACAACGGCCTGGACATGGGCACCGGATTCGATTGCTTCGATAAATTGGCCCATACCGCAAGCCCGGCCGCGCCGGCCCAGGCCAGGGCCAACCGGGCCCTTTTGCAGACCCTCATGACCGAGCACGGTTTTATAAACTTCGACCAGGAATGGTGGCATTATACTCTGGCCGGCGAGCCCTTCCCGGACACCTATTTCGATTTTCCGGTGCGCTAAATCGCGCGGCTTGCCCGCGGCGGCGCCCCGCTGCTAAGCTTGCCCCGGCGGATACCCCGCATAAAGGACACGGCCATGCCTCAGGATGAAAAGTGCTCCAACAGCCTGACCGGCGACCGGGTGAGGCTCAGCGTTCCCGGAACCAGGGTTTATTTGCCCCTGGTGCTGGCGGCGGCGGAGCAAACCGCGGCCCTGGCCGGCCTGGGCGAGCACGCCCAGGGCCGGGCCCGGCTCATCGCCGAGGAGATATTCCTGCATATCGCCGCCCAGTGCGACCGCGCGGCCCTGCGCGAGCCTTGCCGCCTGGAGCTATCCGTGGAGCCGGACGGCATGGAGCTGTGCTTCAGCACCAGTCATCTGGCCTATGACCCCACCAGGGAGCCGGACTATTCCCTGGACGCCATTCTGGAGGGCCGGGAAGACGACGGCCTGGGCCTGCACCTGGTCAAGGCCTATGCCCAGCGCATCACCCTGACCCAAAAGGGCAGCGAACGGCGCTTGTGCCTTTTGCTGACCAACCAGATGACCCACGCCGGGGCGCGGCCTTGGGCGCGCTTGGTGCCTTCCCTGCGGCCGGGCCTGAGCCTGACGCCCATCCAGCACGAAGGCCGCCTGCAACACCGCCTGGACGACGCCGCCACGGGCAAGTCCTATATCGTGCGCGCCCTGGCCCACCAGGTCCTCTCCCTGGTGGACGGCCGGACCAGTTTCGCCGCCATCATGGCCGCCGCCCTGAAGGTCATGCCCGAAAAGGGCCGCCACGCGGTGGAGGAGCTTTTTCAGGTGCTGATCGGCAGGGGGCTGGTGGAGACGCGGGAACTGCCCCGGCCCAGCGCGGAGGTGGAGGTGCGCACCCAGATAGAGCCCGGCGCGGCCCGGGCCATGCAATCCTACCAAAAGCTGATGGAAAGCAAGAAGGAGTGACGCCCCGGCCTTCATGAAATATACGGCCTAGACCAAGCTGTAGGCGAATTCCTTGAAAAGCGACTGATCGAATTTACCGCTCAGCATTTCCTGCTTCAGGAGCGCCAGGGTGGGCAAGGGGTCCAGGGCTTCGCGGTAATGCCTTTCGTCGGAGGTGAGCGCCTCGTAGCAATCCACGATGCCCACCAACTGGCCGGCGAAGGAGGGCTTGCTGAGGCCCTTGGGATAGCCTTGGCCGTCAATGCGCTCGTGATGCTGCAGGCAGGCCTCCATGACCTCGGACGGGAAATCAGCGCCGCGTAGGAAATGGTGCCCCAGGAGGGGGTGTTCGCGCACCTTGGCGAATTCCTCGGGCGTCAGCTTGCGCTGGGCGGCCAGGATGGCCTGATCCACGAAAAGCTTGCCCACGTCGTGCAGCATGCCGGCCAGGCCCAAATCCACGCTTCTATCCTTGGGCAGGCCGCGATGGGCGCAGTAGGCCAGCACCAGGGCGGACACGTTGACCGAGTGCAGGACCGTGGAATAATCCTTGGACCCCATGAGGGCGATGCGGCGGAAGGCCTCCTTGCGGCCGGCGTAGCCCGCCACCACGGTTTTCACCGTGTCCTTCAGGGGCAGCATGGTGCCGGCCCTGGGTTCGGAAAAGGTTTCCTCCACGATGTCGGTTATGAGCTGCTTGACGCCTTCCACGTCCTGGCCGGCCATGATGCGCTCGAGTTCGGCGTTGAGCGCGGCCTGCACCTCGGGCACCGCCGCCGCCTTGTCTTTCTTGAAAACGTATAGCTCTTCCGGGAGCGGCAGATCGCTGCCCAAACGGTCGCGCAGGTATTGGCCGGGCGCCTTGACCAGCACGAAGTCGCCGCCGGCGGTATGCCAGTAGACGGGGATGGAAAAATAGCACCAAACCTGCGGTTTCCTGACCCGCGCCATTTCCCGGCGGCGCTCGGCGGAAACTATGTGCTCGGACTTGGCCATGTCCTGTCAGCCATGGGGCGGCATGGTTTTGTGCGCGTCCTGACAGCTAGATAGGAGTATACCAAATTCAGGGAAGGCTTAATTGCGCAAAGCGCTAAGGGGGGCGGGCAGACAGCCGCCCCGGCGGATGAAGCGCTCCCCGCTGAAGGGATTCACCTTCATGACCGGCGCGCGCCCCAGAAGCCCGCCGAAATCCACGCTGTCGCCGGCCGTGAGCCCCGGCACCGGCACCACCCGCACCCCGGTGGTTTTGTGGTTGACCATGCCGATGGCCAATTCGTCGGCGATGATGGCGGCCAGGGCGTGGGAAGGGGTGTCGCCGGGCACCGCGAACATGTCCAGGCCCACCGAGCACACCGCGGTCATGGCCTCCAGCTTTTCCAAACCCAAGGCCCCGCATTCCACCGCCTCGATCATGCCCAGGTCCTCGCTGACCGGAATGAAGGTGCCGGAAAGGCCTCCCACCCGGCCGCTGGCCATGGAGCCGCCTTTTTTCACCGCGTCGATGAGCAGGGCCAGGGCGGCGGTGGTGCCGGGCGCGCCCACCTGCTCCAGGCCCATGGCCTGCAGGATGCGGCCCACCGAATCGCCGATGGCGGTGGTGGGCGCCAGGCTGATGTCCACCACCCCGAACTCCACCCCCAGGCGGGAGGCCAGCTCGCGCCCCACCAGCTCGCCGGCCCGGGTGATCTTGAACACCGTGCGGCGGATGATCTCCGAGAGCATGGTCAGGTCGCAGTCGGGATGGCGCTCCACCACGCCGCGCACCACGCCGGGCCCGCTGATGCCCACGTTGAGGGCGGCGTCGGCCTCGCCGGGGCCGTGGAAAGCGCCCGCCATGAAGGGGTTGTCCTCCGGGGCGTTGGCGAATGCCACGAATTTGGCGCAGGCGATGCCCCGGGGCGCGGCGCTGGACATCTCCAGGAGCAGCTCGCCCAGGCGGGCGATGGCGTCCAGGTTCATGCCGGCGCGGGTGGTGGCCAGGTTCAGGAACCCGCAGAGCCTTTGGGTGGAGCCCAGGGCCTGGGGCAGCGATTCCATGAGGCGGCGGTCGGCCTTGGTGGCGCCCTTTTGCACCCAGGCGCCGAAACCGCCCACGAAGTCTATGCCCGCCTTCTGGGCGGCCTCGTCCAGGGCCTGGGCCAGGATCAGGGGGGCTTCCTTATCCGGGCAGGGCTCGATGAGCCAGGCGGCCGGAGTGATGGAAAGCCGTTTGTTCACGATGGGCACGCCCAGGGACTCCGACACGGCCTGGGCCTCGGCGGCCAGGCGGGAGCCCAGCTTGCTCAGGCGCTGGTTCGCGGCCTGGGCCAGGCGGTGGGGGTCGGGGTGCACCAAGTCCTTGAGGTTGACCCCCAGGGTGACCGCGCGGATGTCGTAATTCTCAAAGAGAATCATCTCCGCGGTTTCAAAGACCTCTTCCAATCCGATGGGCATTGGCGGCTACACCCTTTGCATGGCCTTGATGACGCTCTCGGCCTGCACCATCACCGTGAGGCCCATTTGCGCGCCCAAGTCCTCCAGGGAATCCCTCAGCCCGGCGGTGTCGCAATTGCAATCGCTCACGTCGGCCAATAGGGTCATCACGAAGGTGCCGTCCATGATCTTCTGCTGCACGTCCTCGATGTTGGCGCCTTTTTCATAGAGTAGCGTGCTGGTGCGGGCGATGATGCCTTTCTGATCGGCTCCCAGCACCACCACGAACACGCGCTCGGCGGGCATGGCTCAGCTCTCCTTTTGGGCCCGGCCAAAGGGGCAATGGGGCGAAAGGCCGCAGTCGGGGCAGGCGGGCTTGCGGGCCTGGCAAACCTGGCGGCCGTGCAGGATCACCTGGTGGCTGAACTTGGTCCAGCGGCTTTGGGGGATTACCTCCATGAGCGCGAACTCGGCCTTAACCGCGTCCTCGGTGGCGATGAATTCCAGGCGCCGGCAGACCCGGCCCACGTGGGTATCCACCGTGATGCCCGGCACCCCGAAGGCGTCGCCCAGGACCACGTTGGCGGTCTTGCGCCCCACGCCGGGCAGCTTGACCAGCTCCTCCAGCTTGCCCGGCACCCGGCCGCCGTGCTTTTCCACCAGAGCGCGGGCCATGCCCTGAATGGATTTGGCCTTGTTGCGGAAAAAGCCGGTGGAGCGGATCAGGTCCTCCAGCTCGGCGGCAGCGGCCCCGGCGTAATCCCGGGCGGTGGGGAAGCGCTGGAACAAGGCGGGCGTCACCAGGTTGACCCGCTCGTCGGTGCATTGGGCGGAAAGAATGGTGGCCACCAAAAGCTGCAAAGGGTCGCGGTGGTCCAGGGTGCAGGCGGCGTCGGGATAGAGCCGGTCCAGCTCCCTGGTCACGGCCCGCACCCTTTTGGGGTCCGGCGGGCTGATGGCGACGGCGGCCTTCTGGGGGGCGGCCCGGCCGGCTCGCGGGGAACTGGCCGCCTTGCCGCCGCCTTTTTTGCTTACCGCTTTGGCCAAGGCCTATTTCTCCAGAACCTCGGCTTTTTCGATCAGCACCGGGGTCTTGGGCACGTCCTCGTAGTATCCCTTGCGGCCGGTGGGCACCGCCGCGATCTTGTCCACCACGTCCTGGCCCTCCACCACCTTGCCGAAGACCGCGTAGCCCCAGCCCTGGGGGGTCTTGGCCGCGAAATTCAGAAAGTCGTTGTCCGCCACGTTGATGAAGAACTGGGCCGTGGCGCTGTGGGGCTCGGCGGTGCGGGCCATGGCCAGGGTGTATTTTTCGTTTTTCAGGCCGTTGTCCGCCTCGTTGCGGATGGGGTCCTTGGTGGCCTTGGGGTGCAGGTCCTTGTTAAGGCCGCCGCCCTGGACCATGAAGCCGGGGATGACCCGGTGGAAGGCCGTGCCGCCGTAAAACCCCGCGTTGACGTATGCCAGGAAGTTGGCCACGCTTTCAGGAGCCTTGTCCTGGTAAAGCTCTACCGTGATGTCGCCCATGCTGGTGGTCAGCTTGACCATGGGATTCCGCCTTTCCGCCTGGACCGGACTAAGGGCCAGGAATATGAATCCAAGAATTAACGCAACCATAATGCCGGCGGTCCGCCAATTAAGCGGCCCGGCGCCGAAATTAGGTTTACCCACTGGTTTTCCTCCATAAATTAAGGGGACGCGGGAGGCCGTCGCCCGCCGCAATCCCTTTCATACCACATCGCGCCTTTTAGGCCAGCGCTTTTCTATGAGTTTCGCCGCGCGCCTTACCGGTTAAAATAGCAAGATGCGTCAGGCCAGGGAAGGGCGTTTGCCCTATAAATGTGCTCCAGCGTAGCGCGATGCCGTGTTTGGAGAGGGAAGGCCATGCGGAGCGACACCAAGGCAAGCTATCAGGAACGCATGCTAAGGGTGCTTTTGCATATTCAAAACCACCTGGATGAGGATATCAGCCTGGATGAGTTGGCCAAGGTGGCCTGTTTCTCGTCCTTTCATTTTCACCGGGTGTTCCGGGGCATGGTGGGCGAGCCGGTGGCCGAATACGTGCGGCGGCTGCGCCTGGATCAGGCGGCCACAAGCTTGCGACATTCCAGGCGCAGCGTCACGGATTTGGCTCTAAGCTCCGGTTACGACAGCCTGGAGGCCTTCACCCGCGCGTTCCGGCAGCAATTCGGCGTGTCTCCTTCCCAATACAGAAACCTGATGCGGCTGGCTGGCTTGGAGCCCGAGACCAGCCGGCAATTGATTAAAGGAGCCAACATGCAAGCCGAGATGGACAAGAGCGCCGTGCAAAAAATAGAAATAGCCGGACATGATCCCCGGCGGGTGGCCTTCGTGCGCCACGTGGGGCCCTACGCCGGATGCGCGGCGGCTTGGGAAAAGCTGTGCGCCTGGGCCGGTCAAGCCGGCCTTTTGGGGCCGCAGGCGGTGTTTCTGGGTTTATGCCATGACGACCCCGAAATTACCGAGGCCGACCACATCCGTTACGACGCCTGCCTGGCGGTGGGGCCGGAGGTGGGCCCGGCCGGCGAGGTGGGCATTCAAGAGATAGCGGGCGGGGACTATGTCATGGCCCTGCACCAGGGGCCCTATGAGCGGATGATTAACACCTATGCCTGGGTGTGCGGCCAGTGGCTGCCCGAGCAGAACCGCGAGATGCGCAACCTGCCTTCGGTGGAGGTCTATTTGAACGACCCCGGTCAGACCCCGGCCGAAGATCTTCTGGTGGAGATTTACATACCCCTGGAAAGCTAGAGACACAGCCAGGGCCGCGACGGTCCGGACAGCCGCGGCCCTGGCTGTTGATTTTATAACGGGTGGTTACAGAATCACCATCTGCTTGATGCGTTTCACCACTTCCGCGGGGTCGTCCATCATGATGATGTAGTCCAGGTCTTCCGGGCTTATCTTGCCGTGCTGCAACTGCACGTCCTTGATCCATTGCAACAGGCCGCTCCAATAATCGCTGCCCACCAGGATCACCGGGAAGGGTCTGATGCGATGGGTCTGGATCAGGGTCAGGGCCTCGGCCAGTTCGTCCAAGGTGCCGAAACCGCCGGGCATGACCACGTAGGCCACCGAGTATTTGACGAAAATAACCTTGCGCACGAAGAAGTAGTGGAAGTTCAGCCTGACGTTGGCGTAGGGATTGGGCCGCTGCTCATAAGGCAGCTCGATATTGAGGCCCACCGAGTGGCCCCCCGCCTCGGAAGCGCCCTTGTTGCCCGCTTCCATGACCCCGCCGCCGCCGCCGGTTATCACGGAGAAGCCGGCTTCCACCAACAGGCGTCCCAACAGCTCCGCCTGGTGGTATTCGGCGGTGCCGGGCTGCACCCGGGCCGAACCAAAGATGGAAACGCCCTTGGGAACGTTGCCCATGGCGTCGATGGAATCCACGAATTCGCTGAGGATGCGGAACATGCGCCAGGATTCTTGGGCGCTTAGGGCATCCAGCACATACTGTTTCTTGTCAAGGTCCGACATCGCTTCTCGCATTTCCTAAGATGGGGTTGGCGGGCATGGCCAAGCGCCGCTAAAGGCTCTTAACGGTTGAATTAGCCGTAACCGCCCTATAGTATTGTTTAGTCCCGGATTGTGTCAAGCTGGGGGAGAAGGGGTGCGGGTTGCCATGAAAGCATCTCCCAGATTCGTTTTGGCCTCATTTGGGGCGGTTTGCCTGTTGCTGGCGGCGGCGGCGGCTTGCCCGGCCAGGGTGGTGGAAAACGCCGCCCAGTTGGCCGAGGCCGTGGCCCAGGCCAACAGCGGCGGTGACAAGCTCATCGAATTGGCCGACGGGGTATACCATCTGGACAACGGCTTGTGGGTGGAGGCGGCCGGGGTCACCGTGCGGAGCCTTTCCGGCCACCGCGACGCGGTGCGAATCCTGGGGCAGGGCATGGATGGCGGCGTGTCCCACGTTTTTTGGGCGGCGGCCTCGGATTTCACCGTGCGGGACCTGACCCTGGGCCAGGTGGCCAACCACGCGGTGCAGGTGCACGGCGATTTGGACGCCGACAATTTCAAGATGATCAATTGCCGGGTGATCGACACCGGAGAGCAGCTCCTGAAGGTATCCTATGATCCGGCCAGGCCGGACTTAAGGTCGGACAACGGCCTGGTGGAAGGCTGCCTGTTTGAATTCACCGCGGGCATCGCCCCCCAGTGGTACACCGGCGGCGTCGACGCCCACCAGTCCAGCGGCTGGGTGGTGCGCGGCAATATTTTTCGGGGCATCAGGAGCCCCTCGGAGGACGTGGCCGAGTTCGCGGTGCATTTTTGGTCGGATTCGGCGGACACCATCGTGGAGAGGAACCTGATCATCAACTGCGACCGGGGCATCGGCTTCGGCTTGGGCGAGCGCGGCCATCGCGGGGGAGTCATCCGCAACAACATGATCTATCACGATGCCAGCGAGGGCTTCGCCGACGTGGGCATAGCTTTGGAAAGCGCTTCCGGAGCCAGGGTGTATAACAACACGGTGTTCCAGGAGCACGGCTATCCCAACGCCATCGAGTACCGTTTCGAGGCGACCTCCGGCGGCCTGATCGCCAACAACCTGGTGAACCGCGCCATCGCCTCCCGCGACGGCGGCGGCGCGGACTTGCGGGCCAACCTTGCCGACGCCCAGGCCGCCTGGTTCCGCGACGCGCGAGCGGGCGACCTGGCCCTCGCCGGCCCCTTAAGCCAGGTGGTGGACCGGGCGGCGGAAGTGGAGGGCCTCAGTGAAGACTATTTCGGAACCAGCCGTCCTCAGGGCGGAGGATTTGATATCGGCGCGCACGAATACGTTGAATAATCATGCAACCTGTTGGCAGCTAAGGAGCTTGGCATGCGCATAACCTGCCTGGGGGCGGCCCGTACGGTGACCGGGTCGGCTTATCTCGTGGAACCCGATCCTGACACCGTGTTTCTGGTGGATTGCGGCATGTTTCAAGGCGGCCGCCGCATCGAGGAGCGCAACTGGGAGACCGGACGCTACCGGGCCCAGGACCTGCAAGCCATCTACATCACCCACGCCCACATAGATCATTCCGGCCTGGTGCCGCGGCTGGTGCGCCTGGGCTACAACGGCCCGGTTTACGCCAGCAAGGCCACGGCCGAGCTGTTGCGCATCCTGTGGGCCGATTCGGCCCATATCCAGGAAATGGAAGCCCAGTGGCAGAGCCGCAAGAACAAGCGCAAGGGCGGCAAGGACATAGAGCCTTTGTACGAAGGCCCGGACGCGGAGGCGGCCAGCGCCTTGCTCCAGCCGGTGGAGATGGACGTCGACCTGCGGCTCATGGCCGGGGTGGGGGCCAATTTCGTGCCGGCGGGCCATATCCTGGGCGCGGCCAGCCTGTTGCTGACCCTGGAGGCCGGCGGCAAGACCCACCGGGTGGGCTTTTCCGGGGATATCGGCCGGCCCAATCAGCTCATCGTGCCGGACCCTCATTCCTTTGATCCGCCGGACACCCTGTTCATGGAGACCACCTACGGCAACCGCACCCACAAGACCCTGGAACAAAGCCAGAAGGAGCTGATCGAGGTGGTGCACGCGGCCTATGAGCAGGGCGGCAAGGTTTTGATTCCGGCTTTCGCCGTGGAGCGCACCCAGGAAATCATCTACACCCTGTCCGCCGCCCACCGGCGGGGCGAGATGCCCGCTGACATGCCGGTGTTCCTGGATTCCCCCCTGGCCATCCGGGCCACCAATATCTTCCGGGATCATCCGGAATTTTTCGACGAAGCCACCACCGAACTCCTGGACAAGGGGCACACCCCCCTGGATCTGCCCAATCTCCAGTTCACCCTTTCCACCGAAGAAAGCCGGGCCATCAATCTCCACAAGGGGCCGGCGGTGATAATCGCGGGCAACGGCATGGCCAGCGCCGGGCGCATCAAGCACCACCTGAAGCACAACCTGTGGCGCAAGGACTGCCACGTGGTCATCGTGGGTTTCCAGGCCAAGGGAACCACGGGGCGGCTTCTGGTGGAAGGCGCGCGCAAGGTGAAAATTTTCAGGGAAGACGTATCGGTGGGCGCCACGGTGCACACCATCGGCGGCTTCTCGGCCCATGCCGATCAGCACGAACTCATGACCTGGCTGGAGCCCCTGGTCAAGCCCGGCCTGAAAGTGAACCTGGTGCACGGCGAGGAGCAGTCTTCCTTGGCCTTCAAGGAATTGGCCGAGGAACGCTTTCCCCTGGTGTCTTTCCATGTGCCGCGCATAGGCGAGACCCTGCACCTGGAGCGTCCGGCGCGGCCCCGCCGGCCGGCCCCGCGGCCCGCGGTTGCGCCGCCGGCTGCGGTGGAGGCTCCCCGGGCGGAGGCGGCGGCGGCTCCGCCGGCCAGGCCCAGCGTATCCCAGGTGCGCCGGGAATTGGCCGAACTGCTGGCCCAACTGGAATCCGGCGGCGAGGAACTCGGCCCCGAGACCCTGGCCGCGCTGGACCGGCAGGTGCGCGGCGCCCGCCAGGCGCTGGAAGCGGGAAGGGCGGCCTAGTCTATGGAATTGGAAGGCCTCATCGCAGGCGTCAGCCGCCCGGCCCGCTACGTGGGCGGCGAGGCCGGCAGCCGGGTAAAGAGTCCGGAGGAGGTGAGGCTCTACTTCGCCCTGGCCTTTCCGGAGATCTACGAGATCGCCATGAGCCATCTGGGCCTCAAGATTCTTTATGAACTCCTGAACTCGCGCCCCGAGGTGGCGGCGGAGCGGGTGTTCATGCCCTGGACCGACCTGATGGACCTGATGGACCAGAAGGGCCTGGCGCCCTGGTCCCTGGAGAGCGGCCGCCAGTTGGGCTCCTTTGACGTCATCGGTTTCTCCCTGCAATACGAGCTCACCTACGCCAACCTGCTGCACATGCTGCGCCTGGCCGGGCTGCCCCTGCGCCGCGCCCAGCGCGGCCTTGAGCATCCCCTGGTGATCGCCGGCGGGCCCTGCATGGTAAACCCGGAGCCCTTGGCCGATTTCCTGGACCTGGCCGTGGTGGGGGAGGCCGAGGAGATGATTCTCCCCCTGACCGATCTTTTCTTGCGGGCCAAGCAGGAGGCCTGGCCCAGGGAAAGGCTCTACCGGGAAGCCTCCGAGTTGGATGGAGTGTACGCGCCCTCGCTTTTCGAGCCGGTTTACCAGGATGGGCGGCTCAAGGGAGTGCGCGCCCTGGACCCCGCCCGGCCCAGGGTGCGGCGGCGGGTGGTGGCCGATCTGGAAACCTGCCCGCCGCCGGTGGACCAGGTGGTGCCCCTGGTCAAGCCGGTGCACGACCGCCTGGGCGTGGAGATCGCCAGGGGCTGCACCAGGGGCTGCCGTTTCTGCCAGGCCGGCTACATCTACCGGCCGGTGCGCGAGCGCTCGCCGGCCATGGTGAACCGGGCCGCGCTGGAGGGCCTGGCCAAAAGCGGCCTGGAGGAACTGGCTCTCCTGTCGCTCTCCAGCGGCGATTACTCCTGCATCGAGCCCTTGGCCAGGCTGCTCATGGACCAACTGGAGCCCCGGCGCTGGAGCCTGAGCCTGCCCTCCCTGCGGGTGGATTCCCTGTCCGACGGGCTGGTGCGCCAGGTGAAAAGGGTGCGCAAGAGCGGCTTCACTCTGGCTCCGGAGGCCGGGTCTCAGCGGCTGCGCCAGGCCATAAACAAAGATTTGACCGAGGAGCAGATTCTGGCCACCGCCCGCCGGGTGTACGAGCTGGGCTGGAACCTGATCAAGCTCTATTTCATGATCGGCCTTCCCCTGGAGAGCGACGAGGACCTGGCGGAGATCGGCAGGCTCTGCCAACTGGTGGCGGCCGAGGCCAGGAGCGCCGGCCGGGGGCGCGGCAAGAAGCCGGTGGTGCACGCCAGCCTGGGGATTTTCGTGCCCAAGCCGCACACGCCGTTTCAATGGGAGGCCCAGGTGGGGCTGGAAGAAGCCCGCCGCCGCCTGGGCCTGGCCAAGGCCGGCCTCAAGGATTCCAAGGTCCGCGCCAAATGGAACTCGCCCGAGCAGAGCGTGCTGGAGGGCATACTATCCCGCGGCGACCGCCGGCTCTCGCGGGTGCTGGAGCTGGCCGTGGCCGCCGGCTGCCGCTTTGACGGCTGGAGCGAGGAGCTTAACCTGGAGGCCTGGCTGGAGGCCATGCGCGGGGCTGGCTTGGACCTGGCGGATTACCTGGGCCCCCGTTCCCTGGAGGGGCCGCTGCCCTGGGATCACATAGACGTGGGGGCGACTCGGGAATTCCTCCTGGCCGAGCGCCGGCGCGCCGCGGACGGCGTGAACACCCCGGACTGCCGCCACGGGCGCTGCGGCGATTGCGGGGTTTGCGACCACAAGCTGATCAAGCCGCGCCTGACCCCCTCCCTGCCCGATCTGGCGGGGGCCTTGCCCGCGCCGCCGCCGCAGGATGCCGCTGAAGGCGAAAGGATCACCTATCGTTTCCGCCTGGAAAAAACCGGGCCGGCCCGCTTCCTGGGCCATTTGGAGATGATTTCCCAAATCGTGCGCGCCCTGCAGAGGGCCGGCGTCCGCGTGGCCTTTTCCCTGGGCTTTCATCCCCACCCCCTGGTCAAGACGGCCTCGGCCCTGCCCCTGGGCGTGGAAAGCCTGGTGGAGACCTTGTCGGTGACCGTGCAGGGCGATCCCATCGCCCCCCGGTCCCAGGCCATCGAGCGGGCGGTCAACCCGGCCCTGCCCGCCGGCCTCAAGATCGCCGACGGCCGCCTGGAAATACCCGGCGAGGGCTTGGCCGAACCCGACGAGGTCACCTATCTGGTGCGCAGCCGGGCCTCCCTGGACCCCCGGCGCTTGCGGGCCTTCCAGGAGGCCAGCGAGTCCAGCCTGGTGCGGGTGACGCCCAAGGGCGAGCGGGCCATCGACCTCAAGGCGGCGCTGAAGGATTTGGCCATGGAAGAGCAGGTGCTCAGGGTGACCGTGGGCCGGGCCGGCGGACGCCCCAAGCCGGCGGAGATACTCACCCAGGTCTTCGGGCTCAGCCAGGAAGACGCCCTGGCCGCCAGGGCGCTCAAGATCAAGGCGGCCTCGGGCGCGGCAATCTGCAACGCGGCGGCGGGGGAAGCATAGGTCTATGGCTACCACTCTATTGATCAACGCGCGTTCCTATGAGACCAGGGTGGCGCTGGTGGACAACCGCCAGTGCCTGGAGGTCTACGTGGAGCGCCACCGGGAAGGCTCGCTGGCCGGCAACATCTACCTGGGCCGGGTGGCCAGGGTGCTGCCCGGCATGCAGGCGGCCTTCGTGGATATCGGCCTGCCCAAGGCCGCTTTCCTCTATGTGGGCGACGTGGCCGACGAACCCGAGCTAAACGAACTGCTGCCCCAGGAAGCGCCCGAGGAGGCCATCGGCCGGTCCGGGGCGCAACGCATCGAGGAGCTTTTGCGCGAGGGTCAGGAGATCATGGTGCAGGTGGCCAAGGAGCCCCTGGGCAACAAGGGCGCCCGCCTGACCACCCACATAACCCTGCCGGGGCGCAATCTGGTTTTCATGCCCACCATCGATCACGTGGGCATCAGCCGCCGCATTGAGGACGAAGAGGAACGGACCCGCCTGCGCAACCTCTTGGAGGAGATGCGCCCGCCGGGCAAGGGGTTCATCGCCCGCACCGTGAGCGAGGGCTTCGGCCGGGACAAGCTGGCCGCGGAGATGGAGTTTCTCTGCTCCCTGTGGGATTCCGTCAATCAGCGCCGCCAGCGGGCCGGCGCTCCGGAGATTCTCCACCAGGACCTTTCGGTGAGCCTGCGCGCGGTGCGCGACCTTTTCACCCGCGACGTGGACCGGCTGGTGATCGATTGCCCCGGCGAGTACCAGGAGGTGGTGGATTTCGTGAGCGAGTCCATGCCCCGGCTTCTGGACAGCGTGGAGCTCTACACCGACCGGGAGCCCATCTTCGACGCCTACGGGGTGGAGGCGGAGCTGAACCGGGCCCTGGAGCGCAAGATATGGCTCAAGAGCGGCGGCTACGTGGTCATCGAAAAGACCGAGGCGCTGACCTCCATAGACGTCAACACCGGCCGTTACGTGGGGGGCTACAACCTGGAGGAGACCATCCTCAAGACCAACCTGGAGGCGGTCAAGGAGATCGCCTATCAGATACGGCTCAGGGACGTGGGCGGCCTCATAGTGATCGATTTCATCGACATGGAGCGGGAAGGCAACCGCCAGCGGGTGGTGGAGGCGCTGAAGGAGGCGCTGGCCGTGGACCGCTCCAAGACCAACGTCCTGGGCATGAGCGCCCTGGGCCTGGTGGAGATGACCCGCAAGCGCATACGCGAATCCCTGGCCGAGACCTTGAAGGAGCCCTGTTATTATTGCCGGGGACGCGGGCTCATCAAGAACCCCACCACGGTTTGCTACGAGCTTTTCCGCGCCCTGGAGCGCGAGTACCGGGGCAGCCATCTGAGCGCGGTGGAGGTGCGGGTGCATCCTCGGGTGGCCGAGGTGCTTTTGCAGGAGGAGCGCTATCCCCTGGAGGAGATAGAAGAGCTCTTGCAACTCACCATATACGTCACCGCGGACCAGGATTTGCACGCCGAGCATTTCGAGCTGCATCCCAGGGTTTGATCCTGTTCCCGCCCGTGGCGGGCCCGGCGCGGCGGCCGGGCGTGCCAGCCGGCCGCGGGACGTTGCTGACAAGGGGGGCCTGATTGGCGAGTTTCAGGCTATTGGATGCCGGCCTTTTGAGCGCGGCGGAAAACATGGCCCTGGACGAGGTGCTGACCCGCCGGGCGGGCCAGGGCTTGAGTCCGCCCACCCTGCGCTTTCTGCGCTTCAAGCCGGACGCCGCCCTCCTGGGCTATCACCAGGAGGCCGAGCGCGAGCTTCGCCTGGATTTCTGCCGCCGGAACGGCATAGAGGTCAATCGCCGCCTCACCGGCGGCGGGGCCTTATTGTTCCAATCCTCGGCCCTGGGCTGGGAGCTCATCGCGCCGCAGGGCCAGGGGCCTTTCGCCGGCGGCTTCGAGGCCGGCCTGGCCCGCATCTGCCAG
Source organism: Desulfocarbo indianensis (assembly GCA_001184205.1). Classification (GTDB taxonomy): domain Bacteria; phylum Desulfobacterota; class Desulfarculia; order Desulfarculales; family Desulfarculaceae; genus Desulfocarbo; species Desulfocarbo indianensis. Next base: position 45,386 of record LBMP01000005.1, on the reverse strand, counting down.
GCCGCGGCGCGGGCCTATCGCCGCCTGGGCCTGGAGGCCAGTTTCCGGCCCCGCAACGATATAGAAGTGGACGGCCGCAAGATATCCGGCACCGGCGGTTTCGTGCTGGACAACGGCGCCCTGTTCCAGGGCACGGTGCTCGTCAAAAACGAGATCGAGCGCTTCCTGCGTGCCTTGCGGGTGCCGGTGGAAAAGCTGAAGAAGCGGGAGATCGAATCCCTCATGCAGCGGCTGGCCTTTGTGGAAGACCTGATCGGTCCCTTGGACCTGGCGGACCTGAAGCGGGCCATCGCCGACGAGTTCAGCCAAAGCCTCGGCTTGCAGCTTAAGCCCGGCGGCCTGAGCCCGGATGAGCGCCAGGAGGTCGCCCAGCGCCTGCCCTATTACCAAAGCGACGAGTGGGTCCATTTGAAAAGCGGCTCCCGGCGCGGAGGCGGCAGGGTCCGCCCGGCCTGGCTAAGGCACATCCTGCAAACCGACCAGGGCAACCTGCGGGTGGTGCTCTGGCTGGACGCGCGGGGGCTCCGGGTGCAGAAGGCGCTCATCAGCGGGGATTTCTTCGCCCAGCCCCAGCGCCTGGTGTTCGATCTGGAAGCGGCGCTCATGGGCCAAAAGGCCAAGCCCGAGGCCCTGCACGCCGTGGTCTTGGAATTCTTGCGCGGCGCGGATGGCGAGCTTTTGGGCATCTCCCCCCAGGAGGTGGCCGGGGCCGTGGCCCACGCCGCCGCGCGGCGGGAGCTGGGCCGCAGCTTCAGCGAGGAGGAGGCGGCCGAGCTTTTCCTGGTGGGCCTGGAGCCGCGGGAAATGGGCGGCATCCGGGCGGACTGGCTGCTCTTGCCCTATTGCTCCAAGCCCCTGGACTGCGAATACCGCTTCGTGGCGGACTGCGCCCAGTGCGGCGAGTGCCAATTCCAGCCGCTTTACGGCCTGGCCCATGAGCTGGGCTTGCGGCCGGTTTCCATTCAAAGCTTCGAGCACCTGATGGAAAATTTGCGAATCATCTCCCGGCAAGGCGGCGTTTTCCTGGGCTCCTGCTGCGAGGCCTTCTATTGCAAGCACCAGCGGGAAATGGAGGGCAGCGGCGCCCGCGGGGTGCTGGTCAACCTGGATTCCACCACCTGCTACGACCTGGGCAAGGGCATGGACGCCTATCGCGGCCGCTTTGACAACCAGACCGAAATGAACCAGGGCCTCATCGAAAAGGTGGCGCGCATCATGAGCCCGGAGCGGGCCCATGCCTGAGACCTGGGACGTGGCCGTAATCGGGGCCGGTCCGGCCGGCTCCTGCGCGGCCCTGGCCGCGGCCCAGGGCGGGGCCAGGGTGCTGGTGGTGGAACGCAAGCGCCGGGCCGGGGCCCTGCCCCATTGCGCCGAGTTCGTTCCCAGGGCCTTAAGCCTGGAGATGGATTTGCCCGCCCGCTGCAAGGTGCAGCCGGTGGAGGGCATGGAGACCCGGCTGGGCGGGCGCAGCCAGTACGCGCCGACTCCGGGCTGGATATTGGACCGGCAGGTGTTCGACCACGACCTGGCCCTGGGCGCGGCCCAGGCCGGGGCGGTGCTGGAGGCGGGGGCCAGCCTGGCGGGAGTCCGCGACGGGCGGCTCGTCATCCAGAAAGGCCGGGACAGGCGCGAGGTGGCGGCCGGCTGCGTGCTGGCGGCCGACGGCGCGGCCTCGGCCACGGCCAGGGCCTTCGGGCTGGGCCGCCAGGAGCTGCTGGCCGGCGTGCAGGTGGAGGTGCCCCTGGCCAAGGCCCTGGACCGCACCCTGGTGTTTCTGGACCCCGCCTTTGAGGGCGGCTACGCCTGGCTGTTTCCCAAGGGGCGGGCGGCCAATCTGGGCGTGGGCTGCCTGGGCCGGGCCAAGCCCCTGAGCCTTCTGGAAGCATTGCGGCGCGATCTCATAAGCCGGGGCCTCATCAAGCCGGGGGTGCTGGCCCTGGGGGGGGGGGCCATCCCGGTGGGCGGCCCCCGGCCGCCGGCCCCGGCGGGCAACCTGCTGCTGGCCGGCGACGCCGCCGGGCTCACCCACCCCATAACCGGCGCGGGCATTCCCCAGGCCCTGACCTCGGGCCGCCTGGCCGGGGAGGCCGCCCTGGCCCTGGCCGGTGGCGGCGCGGAGGCGGCCCAGGAGTACGCCCACCAGCTCTCCCTGGCCTTCAAGGGTTACTTAAGCCGGGGGCTGGCCGCCCGCCGCCGCATGTTGGCGGGCTGGGGAGCCGAAGACTTCGCGGAGCTGATGGCCGGGGTCTGGCCCGGCTGGAAAAAGGCGGCTTAAGGAGAGGCGATGATCATGAAGCCTAAGCAGCGGCCGGCGCGCATTGGCCAGGGTGAAGCCGCGTGAGCGACTCCGCCGCGGAACTGAAAGATATTTTGGCCAGGGCCCGCCGGGAGTCCTGGGCGCGCCACGGCAGGAAGCTGACCATCGCCAATCCGGGCATGTTCACCGTGTACGGCCGCAAGGGCCGCTATCCGGCGGTGAGCCTCACCGGCCGGTCCTGCCTGCTGGGCTGCGATCACTGCCGGGGCCGCCTGCTGGAAACCATGCTGCCGGCCACCACGCCGGAGGATTTGCTCGAATTGGGGCGCAAACTGGCGGCGGGCGGCCAGCACGGTTTTCTGCTTTCCGGCGGCAGCGACGGGGAGGGCCGTTTGCCCTGGGCCGGGTTCCTGCCGGCCATCGAGCGGGTGATAGCCGAGACCGGCCTCACCGTGACCGCCCACGTGGCCAGGCTGGACGTGAAGACGGCGCGGGCTTTAAAGGCGGCCGGCGTGCGCCAGGCGCTCATCGACGTGGTGGGCCATGAGCGCACCGCCCGCGAAGTGCTGCATCTGGCCCAGGGTCTCCAGGTCCAGGAAGAGACCTTGCGCTCCCTGGCCGAGGCCGGGCTGGAGGTGGTTCCCCACATCATTCTGGGCTTGCACGGCGGGCGCTTTTTGGGCGAGGAAAAGGCCTTGCGGATTGTGGCCGGCCTTAACGCCCGGCGGGTGGTGTTCGTGGTGCTCATGCCGCTCAAGAGCACGCCATTCGCCGGCGCGGAGCCGCCGGCCGTGGAAGAGGCGGCGCGTTTCCTGGCCTTGGCCAGGGAGGTCTTGCCCGCCCCGGCCCATCACCTGGGCTGCGCCCGGCCGCGGGGCCGTTACCGGGCCCGCTTGGACGCCCTGGCCGTGGAGGCGGGGGTCAACGTCTTGGCCATCGCCTCCGACGCGGCCCTGGACAAGGCCCGCGAACTCGAAGTAGAAATAACCCAGGCCGACACTTGTTGCTCCCTGGCCTGACGCCCCGGGGCGGGAGCGGGCCGCGGGAAAGGGGATAAATGCCATGAACCAAGCAGCGCAGCGATTGGAGCCAAGCTTCAGCCCCGATCATGTCCGCCTCTCCCTGGCCGCCGCCATGACCCTGGGCCTGGCCCAGGGGCGCTTCTATCGCAACGCCCGCCTGGGCTGCATCAATCTGCTGCTTTCATATGCTTCCGGCTGCAAGGCCAACTGCTCCTTTTGCGGCCTGGCCAGGGAAAACCCCCACCGCAACAATCCCCGCTTCGAGAAATTCATCCGGGTGGCCTGGGCTTCGCATCCCCTGGAGGAAATCCTGGAGCGCTGCGCCCAGGCGCCGTCCTGGGTGGAGCGGGTTTGCATCTCCCAGATCACCCACCCCCGCGCCCGGGCCGACACCCTGGCCATCTGCCGCCAGGTGCGGGAGCGCACCGACCTGCCGGTGAGCCTCTTGATCGCCCCCACCCTCCTGAAGCGGGAGGACCTCCTGGATATGCGGGAGGCCGGCGCGGACCGCATCGGCGTGGCCATAGACGCGGCCACCCCGGAGCTCTTCGCCCAATTGCGCGGCAAGCCGGCCGGCGGGCCCCACCGCTGGGAGCATTATTGGCGGATTTTCCACGAAGCCGTGGAGGCGTTCGGCCGGGACCGGGTGGGGGTGCACCTGATCCACGGCCTGGGCGAAAGCGAGGAGCAGCTCATAGGGGCCATGGACCGGGCGCGCCGGGCCGGCGGCAGCACCCATTTGTTCTGTTTTTTCCCGGAGAAGTTCTCCGCCTTGGGCGAACGCCCCCAGCCCGACCCCAGCGGCTACCGCAGGGTGCAGCTCGCCCGCTGGCTCATCGACCATGACCAGGCCGGGGCCGCGGACATGAGCTTCGACGGCCAGGGCCGGGTGCGGGAATTCGGCGCGGACCCGGCGGTTATGGAGGCGGCCATCGCCTCGGGCAAGCCCTTCATGACCTCGGGCTGCCCCGGCGCTTCGGGCGAGGTGGCCTGCAACCGGCCCTTTGGCAATGAAAAGCCGGGGCCCGATCTGCGCAACTATCCCTTTGCCCTGGACCAGGACGATATCGCCCTGGTCAGGGAGCAGCTTTTTAGCTATTAGACCGCGTGAAACGCCGAGATGGGCCCGCGCCAAAGCCTGGCGCGGGCTTTTTTACCGGTTGCGTCTTGCCGGGGCTTTCCCCATGCTATTGATATGAGCACTTTTTGTTTGCCCAAAAGCCGGACAAGCTCTATCCTAGTTTATTAGGAACCATTTTCAACTGAAAACGAGGGCAAATAACGGAGAAGAGACCATGGCCAAACCCGAGGAGATGTACCAGTGCCAGACCTCCAACTGCGGCTATATTTATAATCCCGACAAGGGCTGCCGCAAAGGCAAGGTGGCCAAAGGCACCTGCTGGGAGGATCTGTCCGACGAATATAAGTGCCCGATTTGCGGGGCCACCAAGAAGATGTTCCGCCCCCTGGCCGGCCCCGGCTCCACCAAGGAATGCTGAGCGAAAATTAAACGGCCCCAGGCCATGCAAAAAAGGGAGGATGAATTATCATGAGCCAAACGCCCCAAATGACCTGGAAATGCAGCAATTGCGGCTATACCTTTCCGGCGGCGCAACCCCCGGAAAAGTGTCCATCCTGCAAGGAAAAGTGCGAATTTCTGGACGCGACCTGTTATACGCCTGATTGCGCCGGGCCCGGCCAGGACCCCCGCATCGGTTGATAAGGCTGGGCTTGTAAAATGAAAAAAACAGCGTTGTTCGCGTTTAACGGCGAACTCATGTGTTTTGTGCACGTGCTACTGAACGCCCTGGACCTGCGGGCCAAGGGGCATGAGGTGGCGGTGGTTATCGAAGGCGCGGCCACCAAACTGGTCCCCCAGTTGGCCCAGGCCGACAACCCCATGCACGGGCTGTGGAACAAGGCGCGGGAAGCCGGGCTCATCCGGGCCGTATGCCGGGCCTGCTCCCAGAAAATGGGTGTGCTGCAAGAGGTCAAGGACCTGGCCTTGCCCCTGGGCGAGGACATGCAGGGCCATCCCGGCGTGGCGCCCTATCTCGATGACGGCTTCACCGTGATCACCTTTTAGCGCCTTTTCAGCGGCCCGCGAGGAGAGCATGAAAGTACTGGGAATATACGGCAGCCCCCGCAAGGGCGGCAACAGCGACCTGCTGCTTGACGAGGTCCTGGCAGCCGCCGGGCAGGCCGGGGCCGAGACCGAGCGCATATATTGCCGCAAGCTGAAAAAGCTGAGCGGCTGTCTGGAATGCGGGGGGTGCGACGAAACCGGCGAGTGCGTGGTCAAAGACGACATGCAGGAGGTGTATCCCCTGTTGGATGCGGCCGACGCCATCGTGCTGGCCGCGCCCATTTTCTTCTACAACATGCCCGCCCAGGCCAAGGCCCTGGTGGACCGGGCCCAGGCCCGCTGGGCCAAGCGCCTCCTGACCAAGACCAAGGAGGAGCGCCGGTCCTATGATGCGGGCAGGGGTTGGCTCATCGGGGTGGGCGCCACCAAGGGAGCCAATCTATTCACCGGCATGGAACTCACCGCCAAGTATTTCTACGACGCCCTGGACATGAGCTACGAAGGGGCCATGTTGGTGCGCGGCGTGGAAGGCAAGGACGGGGCGAGGAACAAGCCGGAGTTCATTCAGGAAGCCCGCGACCTGGGCCGGGCCATAGCGGAGAGTTAAAAGCGCCAGGCCAGGCCGGCCGGGAACGGCCCGCCAAGTTGCGCGGCTTAAGTTAAGGCCGGGAGGGCCTTTGGCAACAATCTGACAGTGAACGGCGGCCGGATCACGCCGCCTGGGCAAATAAGAACGGAGGCAGTTGAAAAATATGGCAAAAGCACTGATCGTTTTCGCCAGCCGCACGGGGCAGACCCAAAAGATCGCCGAACTGATCGCCGAAGGCCTGCGCATGAAAGGCATGGAGGTCGATCTCAAGGAGGCCCACAAGATTAAAAACGCCGAGGAGCTGAACGGCTACGACGCCTATGCCTTTGGCTCGGCCACCTATCACGGCGAGATGATGCCCGCCATGAAGCAGCTTCTGTTCATCGCGGAAAAGGCCGATCTCAAGGGCAAGTGCGGCGGCTCCTTCGGGGCCTTCGGCTGGTCCGGCGAAGCGCCCGACCGCATCTTGCAGACGCTCAAGAATATCTTCGAGATGGACATAGCCGGCGACTGCCTGCGCCTCAAGTCCGCGGCCTTGCAGGGCGGAGTGCCCATGGCCCAGGATTACGGCAAGAGCCTGGCCGACAAGATAGCCGGCGTGAGGTAGTAAGACAGACCCTCCCGGCCTGGGTGGCCGGGAGGGTCCGCTGCATTGTATGAAGCGTAAAAAGCTAGCCGCCGCGGCGCGCGCGCTTGGAAGCCTTCAAGGGGTTCAGCTTGGGGGCTTCCTTCATTTCGCCCTTCACGTGGGTGGCGAAGTTGCAGACCCCATAGCGCCATTTGGCCGCCGGGTCGGGATAGCTCTTGCAATACATGAGCTCGCCTTGGGTGACCGTGCGGTCGCAGCCCTGGCAGGCCTCGATGGCGGGGTGGCAGGTGCCGCCGTTGTAGGAGCAGCCTTCGGCGGTCATGAAGCTGCACTCATGTCCTTCGCGGGTGGTGGTGCACTGCATGGCTCGTTTCTTCCTTTGTCTTTTTTTCCGGTTGAGGCCGGATGAGTCCCAAAAAAATGTCAATACAAGGGGCCCGGCCTAAGGCGCCGGGCCCCAGTGCACACTGGCTGGCAATTATGGGCAAGCATAAATGGCCTGTCAAGGGGAATACGTCATTTTTATGAGCCGGGGCCGCCCTTGACAAACCGCTGGGGCTCACGTAGATAAAGTACCCTGACAAAAGGGGAAACGCCCCACCGCCCCGCCGGGGCCGCCTTGGTGAGGGTCTGGGGGGAAGGAGCTGCATCAAGTGGCCGATAAGGCTGAGCAAAATACCAAAGAACCTCAGGCGGGGACGCCGCGCATCCTGGAAGACAATTCCCTGATTAGGCAACGCCGCAAGAAGGCGGCGGAAATCAAGGGAATGGGGGTTTCCCTCTTTCCCAACAAATTTCGTCCCCGCGATAAAATCGGCGACATCGTCGCGCGCTACGGCCGCATGGATTCCAATCAGCTGGAATCCCGCGCCGAGGACAAATGCTCCATCGCCGGGCGCATCATGGCCCTGCGCTCGTTCGGCAAGGCCGCCTTCGTCAAGCTGCAGGACCGCAGCGGCAGCCTGCAGATCCACGTGCAGCGCGACGGGGTGGGCCAGGACAAATACCAGGTATTCAAAAAACTGGAAGTGGGCGACATCATCGGAGTCAGCGGCCCCCTTTTCCGTACCCGCACCCAGGAACTGACCTTAAGGGCCGAGAACATCATCCTGATCACCAAAAGCTTCCGGCCGCTGCCCGAAAAGTTCCACGGCCTCACCGACGTGGAGGCCCGTTACCGCCAGCGCTACCTGGACCTCATCATGAACCAGAGCACCCGGGACATTTTTCTGGCCCGGGCGGCCATCGTGAAGACCATTCGCCGCAGGCTGGAGGAGCGGGGGTTCCTGGAGGTGGAAACCCCCATGATGCAGGTGATCCCCGGCGGGGCCACGGCCCGGCCCTTCGAGACCTATCACAACGCCCTGGGCATGAAGCTGTATTTGCGGGTGGCGCCCGAGCTGTACCTGAAGCGGCTCATCGTGGGCGGCATGGAGCGGGTCTACGAGCTCAACCGCAATTTCCGCAACGAGGGCATCAGCGTACGCCACAATCCCGAGTTCACCATGCTGGAGTTCTACCAGGCCTACGCCACCTACGAGGACCTCATGGTCTTTACCGAGGAGCTGGTCGGCGATTGCGCCAAGGAGGTGAAGGGCTCGCTCAAGATTGAATATCAGGGCCGCGAGATAGACCTGAGCCCGCCCTGGCGCAACCTGGATTTCCGCACCAGCCTTTTGGAGATCGGCGGGGTGCCGCCCGACGTGCTCTTCGACGTGCAGGCCGCCCTGGGGCTCTCCCGGGAACTGGGCGGGGTGCACAAGGCGGGAGACGGTCTCGGCAAGGCCCTGAACAAGATATTCGAGGTGCTGGTGGAGCCCGAACTGTGGCAGCCCACCTTCATAACCGGATTCCCCAAGGAAATAAGCCCGCTTAGCCGCACCTGCGATCATGACCCCGACGTGGTGGACCGCTTCGAGTTCTTCATCGCCGGCCGGGAGACCGGCAACGGCTTCAGCGAGCTGAACGACCCCGACGACCAACTGGAGCGCTTCCAGGGACAGCAGGCCGAACGCGCCGCCGGCGACGACGAGGCCCAGTTCATGGACCTGGACTACGTGCGCGCCCTGGAGTTCGGCATGCCGCCCACCGCCGGCGAAGGCATCGGCATCGACCGGCTGGTGATGCTTTTGACCGACCAGCCCAGCATCCGCGAGGTGATTTTATTCCCGCTGCTCAGGCCGGAACAAGGCTGATGTCCTTCGAGGTGCTGGTTGCCCTGCGCTATCTGCGCGCCCGGCGCAAGCAGACCTTCATTTCCATTATTTCGTTGCTTTCCATGGTGGGGGTGGGCCTGGGGGTCTGCACCCTGGTGGTGGTGCTTTCCGTGATGAGCGGGGCGGAAAGCGAACTGAAGCGCAAGATCCTGGGCATGAACGCCCACGTCATGGTCTACAAGGCCGGCGAGGTCATGGACCAGCCCCAGGCGGTGCTGGCCAAGCTGCGCCGGATGCCGGAGGTCAGCCAGGCCGCGCCTTTCGCCTATGGCCAGGTCATGGTGGTATCCGGCTCCGGCGCCTCGGGCGCCATCCTGCGCGGCATCGACCTCTCCGGCGCCCTGGAATCCCTGGACCTGCAACGGGTCATAACCCACGGCTCCTTGGCGGCCCTGGCCGAAAGGGACGGCCGGGGCGTGCCCGGCGTGCTCTTGGGCGAGGCCCTGGCGCGCCGCTTGGCCGTGCACCAGGGCGACGTGGTGAACCTCATCAATCCCCTGGGCGAGGATACGCCGGTGGGCCGGGCGCCCAAGAGCGAGCCCTTCCGGGTGGCCGGCGTGTTCAGGTCGGGCATGTATCAGTATGATTCCTCGCTGTGCTATGTTTCCCTGACCGCCGCCCAAAGCTTTCTGGACCTGGGCCGGGCGGTGAGCGGGGTCGAGTTCAAGGTGGATGACATCTACGCGGCCGACGCCATCGGGCGCCGGGCGGCCGAGACCCTGGGGCCCCTGTATTACGCCCGCGATTGGATGACCATGAACCACAGCCTGTTCTCGGCTCTAAAGCTGGAAAAGATCACCATGTTCGTGATCCTTATCCTCATCGTCCTGGTGGCCGCCTTTGGCATTGTCAGCTCCCTCATCATGCTGGTAATGGAAAAAACCAAGGATATAGCCATCTTGAAGACCATGGGCGCCACGGCGCGCAGCATCCGGCGCATTTTCGTTCTGGAGGGGCTCATCATCGGGATCATGGGCACGGCGCTGGGCCTGGCCTCGGGTCTGGGCCTTTGCGCGCTCCTGGCGCGTTACAAATTCATTGATTTGCCGGTGGATGTCTACGCTTTAGATACCCTGCCGGTCCAGGTGGAGCCCCTCATGGTGGCCCTGGTGGGCGTCTCGGCGGTGGCCATAAGCCTGATAGCCACCTTGTATCCGGCCCACGCCGCTGGTAGGCTGGACCCGGTGGAAGCCTTAAGATACCAATAGCTCTGGCCATGGGCCCCGATGCGGGGGGAGGCTTGGCGGCTTGACAAAACCCCAATCATTTATTCATATTAGTCAGCTCCAGAAGACTTACGCGAGCCCCCGTGATAAAGTGGAGGTCTTGAAGGGGCTTGACCTCACCGTGGCCGCTGGCGAGTCGGTGGCGGTGGTGGGAGCTTCCGGGGTGGGCAAATCCACCCTGCTGCACATAGTGGGCGCCCTGGACCGGCCCACCAGCGGCAAGGTGCTGGTGGAGGGCCGCGACGTGTTCGCCTTGGACGAGCAGGCCTTGGCCGCGTTCCGCAACCGGCACATAGGTTTTGTTTTTCAGTTCCATCACCTTTTGCCCGAGTTCAGCGCCCTGGAGAACGTGATGATGCCGGCCCTGATCGCCCGCATGGAATCGGCCAAGGCCAAGTCGATGGCCGAGGATCTCTTGGCCGAGGTGGGGCTGAGCAACCGCGCCGCCCATCGGGTGGGCGAACTGTCGGGCGGCGAGCGGCAACGGGTGGCCGTGGCCCGGGCCCTGGTGCTGGGGCCCAGCCTGCTGTTGGCCGACGAGCCCACCGGCAACCTGGACGAGCGCACCGGCGAACGGGTGCATGAGCTTTTCGCCCGGCTCAACCGGGAGCGTGGCCTCACCACCCTGGTGGCCACCCACAACGAGCGGCTGGCCAGGACCATGAACCGCCGCATCCGCCTGGCCGAGGGCAAGGCCTGGCCGGCGGATTGAGCCCGGGCTGGCGCGGTAACGGCTCGCGGCGCGTGTAACGGACGCCTCTAATGACAAGGCGGGAACCATATATAATAGGGAAGCAGGGGGCGGCATGAAGAAAATTGCTTTGGCGATCATCGTGGCTCTTCTGGCCGCCTTGCCTGGCGTGGCCATGGCCGAGCCGGTGAAGGTGGTGGTTTTTCCTTTTGACGTTTTCAGCCGGCAGCCCATGGACCAAATGGGCGAGGAGTTGCAGGCGCTTTTGATTCAGCGCCTGGCCGCCGAGGGCGCTTCGCCCATGGCCAAGGAAGAGGTCAATCGCGCCCTGAAAGAGGCCAAGAAACCCTTGGACCTCACCCTGGCCAGGGTGTTGGCGGGCCGCCTGGGAGCGGACTACGCGGTTTACGGCTCCCTGACCAAGATCGGCGCCAACGTTTCCTTGGATGCCAAGGTGCTGGATTCCCTGGGCATGGCCCGGCCGCAGTCGGTCTTCGTGGAAGGCGGCGGCATGGAAGAAATGAAGGCCATGGCCGAAAAGCTGGCCCGCGAGGTGGTGGCCAAGATGTCCGGCCTGGAAAAAGTGGCCGAGATAAAGATCGAGGGCAACCAGCGCATCGAGGCCGAGGCGGTCAAGGCCGCCATGCAGACCAAGCAGGGCAGCCCCTACAGCCCCATCAAGATGGACGAAGACCTGCGCGCCGTGTGGAAGATGGGTTATTTCGACGACGTGCGCATCAAGACCGACGACGGTCCCGGCGGCAAGATCGTCACCGTGCAGGTCAAGGAAAAGCCGATGATACGCGAGGTGCAGATCAACGGCGCCAGCGCCATCGACGCCAAGGACATCCGCGACCAGATCGGCGTCAAGCCCTTCAGCGTTTACAAGCCCGCGGCCATCAAGGAGGCCGAGGCCAAGATAGTCCGCCTCTACCACGACAAGGGCTACTTCGACGTCAAGGTGACCGGATCGGTGATCGATCTGCCCGCCGGCGACAAAGGGCTCAAGTTCGACATCGTGGAGGGCAACAAGGTCTTCATCAAGGCCATTAAATTCCGCGGCAACAAGTCCTTCAGCGAGTCCGAGCTGAGGGACCAGATGACCACCCAGGAAGAGGGCTGGTTCACCTGGATCACCGACGCCAACGTGCTGGACCGCAGCAAGCTGGAGCAGGACCGCGAGAAGCTCACCGATTTTTATTACAACAACGGCTATATGACCGCCCGGGTGGGCGAGGCTGAAATCAAGCGCGAGGCCGAGGGCCTGGTGGTCACCTTCGACATCGAAGAAGGCGCCCGCTTCAAGGTCAGCTCCATAAGCGCTTCCGGCGAAATGGTGGTGCCCCAGAAAAAGCTCATGGAGAGCATGACCTTGAAGGCCGGCGACTGGTTCAACCGCGAGAACCTGCGCGGCGATCTGCGCATGCTGCACGACACCTACGCCGACCGCGGCTACGCCTACGTGGAAGTGCGGCCCCAGGTGAGGGAAGACAAGGAAAAGAGCCAGGTCGCCATCAACTACAACATCACCAAGGGACAGAAGGTCTATTTCGAGCGCATCATCATCACCGGCAACACCCACACCCGCGACAACGTCATCCGGCGGGAGCTGGGCGTGGCCGAGGGCGATCTCTTCTCCAGCCGGGCCCTGCGTAGCGGCAACATCAGGCTGCACCGGCTCAATTTCTTCGAGGACGTGCACCTGGCCACCGAAAAGGGCGCGCAGCCCGATCTCATGAATCTTAAAATCGACGTCAAGGAAAAGCGCACGGGCTCCTTCAGCATCGGCGCCGGCTACTCCACGGTGGATAACCTGATGGTCATGGGCTCCATCGCCGAAGCCAACCTCTTCGGGCGGGGGCAGCGTCTGGAATTGCAGGGCCAATTGGGAGGCAAATCCACCCGCTACACGCTTTCCTTCACCGAGCCCTGGCTTTTCGACCGGCCCGTCAGCGCCGGCGTCGACATCTACGACTGGTTCCGGGAGTACCTCAACTACGACAAGGAAGCCGCCGGCGTGCGCCTGCGCCTGGGTTGGCCCACGCCTTTCGACTACACCCGCTTGTACACCTACTACACCTTTGAGCAGGCCACGGTGTCCGACGTGGCCGACAACGCCGCCCGCATCATCAGGGATCAGAAGGGCGACCACACCACCAGCGCGGTGCGGGCCATTCTGCGGCGCGACAGCCGCAACGACAACTTCAACCCCACCCACGGCTCCGACAACAGCGTGAGCGTGGAATACGCGGGCGATCCCATCGGCGGAACCAACGCCTTCGTCAAGGCCATCGCCGACAGCGGCTGGTATTTCCAGATATGGTGGAAACACGTGGTGGTGGTGCATGGCCGGGCGGGCTGGATCACGGGTCACTCCGGCGGCGAGCTGCCCATTTACGAGCGTTTCTTCCTGGGCGGCATCAACACCCTGCGCGGTTTCGAATACAACGGCGTGGGACCCAAGGATCCCGAGACGGGCGACGTCATCGGCGGCGAGCTGATGGCCCAGGGCAACCTGGAATACCGCTTCCCCATCGTGGAGAAGGCTGGTTTGATAGGCGTCCTGTTCTATGACACTGGTAACTCCTGGCTCAAGGACGATGGCTATGATCTGGGCAGCCTGCGCAAAAGCGCCGGCGTGGGAATTCGCTGGCTGTCGCCCATGGGGCCCCTGCGTCTGGAGTATGGCTGGGTGCTGGATGCCGAGCCGGGCGAAGAAACGTCCAACTGGGAATTCACTATAGGAAGCTTGTTCTAGAAATGATCAACCGGGCTTCAATGAGGGAGATATTTGTATGTCTTTAAGCGAGAAAAAAACTATCAGCGTGATTTTTCTGGCCTGCCTCCTGACCGCGGCGTTTCTGTTGCCGGCCCTGGCCCAGGCTCAGGGAAAGATCGGGGTGGTGGATATAGAGGAGGCCATAAACAGCACCAAGGCGGGCAAGCGCGCCCAGGCGGAGCTGAAGCGCAAGTTTGATAAATACGAGCAGGAGCTGAAAGGCACCCGCGCTGAGATAGAAAAGCTGCAAAAGGAGATGGAGAACTCGGCCATGCTCCTCAAGCCCGAGGCCAAGCTGGCCAAGCAGCGCGACCTGGAGCGTCTGGTAAGGCAGTTCCAGGAGCGCAACCGCGACGCCAGCCAGGACATGAACGTGGCCCAGCGCGAGGCCTTCAAGCCGATCCTGCAAAAGATGAAGGTGATAGTTGAAGACTTCGGCAAGAAGGGCGGCTATGCCCTCATCACCGAGACCCGCGCGGTGCTCTACGCTCCCAACAGCGCCGACATCACCCAGCAGGTGATCGCCGCTTATGATAAAGCCAATCCCTAGGCGTTAATAATGAAGATTACCTTGGCCCAATTGTCCGCCATGGTGGGCGGCAGCCTGGAGGGTCCCCCTGAAAAAGAGGTGTCGGGTCTAAAAGGCATAGAGGAAGCCGGCCCCCAGGACGTGGCCTTTCTGGCTAATCCGCGCTACGCCAAGGCCCTGCCCTCGTGCAGGGCCGGCGTGGTGCTGGTGAGCCGCGACCAGAAGACGCCGGAGGGCTTGGCCGTCATCCGGGTGGACGACCCCTACCTGGCCTACGCCAAGGCGCTCACCGCCGCCACCCAAAAGCCCTATCAGCCCGGCGGCGTGCACCCCAGGGCCCATGTGGACGAAAGCGCCGGGCTTGGCGAGGGGGTGACCGTGCACGCCCTGGCCTACGTGGGGCCGCGGGCCAGGCTGGGCGACCGGGTGGTGCTCCATCCGGGAGCCCACGTGGGCGAGGGCGCCGAGGTGGGCGACGACAGCGTGCTGCATGCCAACGTCACGCTCTATCACGGCTGCAAGATAGGCAAGCGCTGCATTATTCACGGGGGCTCGGTCATAGGCGCCGACGGCTACGGCTTCGTGCCCGAGGGGGAAGGGTATTTCAAGATACCCCAGATCGGCATCGTGCAGATAGACGACGATGTGGAGATCGGCGCCCTGTGCACCGTAGACCGGGCCGCCACCGGCCGCACCTGGATCAAGAGCGGGGTGAAAACCGACAACATGGTGCACGTGGCCCACAATTGCGTGATCGGCGAGAACACCCTCCTGGTGGCCCAGGTGGGCATCAGCGGTTCGACCAAAGTCGGCAGACACGTTATACTGGGCGGTCAAGTCGGCGTGGCCGGCCACATCGAGATCGGCGACAACGTGCAAGCCGCCGGGGGCACAGGAATAATCAAATCAGTGCCCGCGGGCGACATAATCGGCGGAGTGCCGGCCATGCCCCACAAGCTATGGTTGCGTACCAGCGGCTTGGTCAAACGCTTGCCCGAGCTGCTGGAGCGCCTCAGATCGTTGGAAAAACGCTTGGGGCGGGACTCCCTGGAGGTTAAAGACAAGTAGGCAAGGAGGCTTCATGTCCGAACCTGCGCTGGATATCCTGGAGATCGTGAAACTGATTCCCCACCGATACCCTTTTCTTTTGGTGGATCGGATACTGGAAATCGATCGCGGCGAGCGGGTGGTGGGTCTGAAAAACGTTTCCATGAATGAAGCCTTCTTTCAGGGGCATTTCCCTGGCAAGCCGGTGATGCCCGGCGTGCTGGTGATCGAGGCCATGGCCCAGACCGGCGGCATCCTGGCCTACAACGCCGTGCCGCAGGCCGTGGGCAAATTGATTTATTTCATGGGAATGGACAAGGTCAAGTTCCGGCGGCCCGTGGTGCCCGGCGATCAGTTGATCATGGAAATCACCATGCTGCACAAATCCAGCCGCGCCTGGCGGATGCAGGGCAAGGCCACGGTGGAGGGCCAATTGGCGGCCCAGGCCGAGCTTACCGCCGCCATCGGCGATTGAGGCAAGAGGTTAAAGCCGGCCGCGTCGCCGTCCCGAGTGGCCGGTCCTAGAAAGAGTTTGGCATGAGCATTCATCCCACCGCTGTGGTGGACCCCAAAGCCAGCCTGGCCGAGAACGTGGAGGTGGGGGCCTGCGCCGTGATCGGACCGGAGGTGGAAATAGCCTCGGGCTGCGTGATAGGCCACCATGCTTGCATCGAGCGCAACACCAAGATCGGCGAGGACACCAGGGTCTGGCCCATGGTTTCCCTGGGCAGCGATCCCCAGGACCTCAAATACCAGGGCGAGAAAACCCATCTGGAGGTGGGCGCCAGGGTGAAGATACGGGAGTTCGCCACCCTGAACCGGGGCACCGCCGAAGGCGGCGGCGTCACCAGGGTGGGTGACGACTGCCTGCTGATGGCCTACAGCCACGTGGCCCATGATTGCCAGCTGGGCAGGCGGGTGGTCATGGCCAATTCGGTCAACCTGGCCGGCCATGTGACCATCGAGGATTTCGCCAGCCTGGGCGGCATGGTGGCGGTGCACCAGTTCACCCATATCGGCAGCTATTGCTTCGTGGGCGGCCTCAGCGGCGTGGCCCAGGACCTGCCGCCCTATACCCTGTGCGAAGGAGCCCGGGCCAAGACCCACGGCCTGAACACCATAGGCCTCAAGCGGGCCGGCTTCAGCGGCGAAACCATCGAGGCGCTGAAAAAGGCCTACCGGATCATTTTCCGCAACACCACGCCCCTGAAAAAAGCCATAGCCCAGGCCAGGGAAGAGGCTCCCGACCTTCCCGAGGTCCGTCATTTTCTGGAGTTCATCGAAAAATCCCAGCGAGGGGTGCCCCGTTAGCGATGGCCGAGCGAATCATCGGCTTGATAGCCGGCACCAGTCAATTCCCCCTGCTCTTCGCCAAAGCCGCCCGGGCCAAGGGCTATAAGGTGGTGGCCGTGGCCATAGAGGGCGAGACCTTTCCCCAACTGGCCGGCGAGGTGGATGAGATCACCTGGGTCAAGCTGGGCAAGCTGGGCAAGCTTTTGAAAGCTTTTCACCAGGCCGGCGTGCAAAGGGCCGTCATGGCCGGCGGCGTGAAGAAGACCCGCATGTTCAAGGACGTGAAGCCGGACTTGAAGGCCCTGGGCCTGGTGAGCCACCTGCGGCACCTGGCCGACGACGGTCTCTTGCGGACCTTCGCGGGATATCTGGCCGAGCAGGGCATAGAGATAATCGCTAGCCACGAACTGGTGCCCGAGCTGCTGGCCCGGGAGGGGCAGTACACCAGGCGCGGCCCCAGCCGGGACGAGCGGGACGACCTGGAGCTGGGCTGGCGCCTGAGCGCCGAATTGGGCCGCCTGGATATCGGGCAATGCCTGGTGCTCAAAGGCAAGGTGGTCATCGCCGTGGAGGCGCTGGAGGGCACCGACGCCTGCATTCGCCGGGGCGGCGAGCTGGCCGGCCCCGGCGTGGTGGTGGTCAAGCGCTGCAAGACCATCCAGGACCTGCGTTTCGACCTGCCGTCGGTGGGGGCCGACACCGTGGCGGCAATGAATTCAGCCGGCGCCGCTTGCCTGTGCATAGAGGCGGGCCGCACCCTGGTGTTCGACAGGGAGGCCATGGTGGCCGCGGCCGACCAGGCCGGCATCTGCATCCTGGGCCGCAAAGGAGAGGCGATATCGTGAGCGCCGACAAGGTGCGCGTGGCAGTGGTGGGAGTGGGCTATCTGGGCCGCTTCCACGCCGAGAAGCTGGCCCGTCTGTCCGGCGCCCATTTGGTGGGCGTGGTGGACAGCGACCTGGAGCGGGCCCAGAGCCTGGCCCGCGATCTGGGGGTGCAGGCCTTCGGGGATCACGCCGAGGTGATCGACCAGGTCGACGCGGTGAGCGTGGTCACCCCCACGGTGAGCCACCACCGGGTGGCCATGGATTTCCTTAGGGCGGGCAAGGACGTTTTCTGCGAAAAGCCCCTGGCCGCCAGTTTGGCGGAAGCCGACGACATGGTCGGCCTGGCCAAGGAGGGCGGCCGCATTCTGCAAGTGGGGCATCTGGAGCGTTTCAACCCGGCGGTGGAAGACATGCTGGCCCGGATCAACGCTCCCATGTTCATCGAATGCAACCGCATAGCCCCTTTCAAGGCCAGGGCCACCGACGTGGACGTGGCCCTGGACCTCATGATTCACGACCTGGATATCATCCTGGCCATGATGAAAAACGATCCGGTGGAAATCCGGGCGGTGGGGGTGCCGGTGTTGGGCGAGCACGCCGACATCGTCAACGCCCGCCTGGAATTTCCCGGCGGCTGCGTGGCCAACGTCACCGCCAGCCGCCTGGCCCTGAAGGACGAGCGCAAGATGCGGGTGTTCCAGCCCGACGCCTACCTGGCGCTTGATTTCAAGAAGCGCAAGCTCCTGGTGGTCAACGGCGTGGAGTTCCTGCCCGGCAAGAAGCCCAAGGTCAGCACCCAGCGCCCGCGTTTCGGCAAAAGCGATCCGCTGGAAAAGGAGCTGGCCGCCTTCCTGGAGTGCGTGGCCACCCGCGCCTGCCCGCGGGTGAGCGGCGAGGACGGCCGCAGGGCCTTGGCTTGCGCCCTGGAAGTGCATCGCCGGGTGCAGGAAAGCCTCAAGGGCCGAGAGGAGTTGTTGCAGGCGCCTCGCCATTGGGTGGACGCTGGCCGGCCCGAGGCGGACTAGCCGTGGACCAGCCCCGCCAGGTGGTGCTGGTGGCCGGCGAGGCCTCGGGCGACATGCACGCCGCGCGCCTGGCCGAGGAACTGCGCCGCCTGTTGCCCGAGGTCCGGCTTTCCGGCATCGGCGGCCCCGCCATGGAGCGGGCCGGGGTGGAGCTGATCTTCCGGGCCGAGGAGCTGGCCTTGGTGGGCATCTCCGAGGTGCTGCCCAAGCTGGGCACCATCTTGAAGGCGCTCAAGGCCATGAAACGGCACTTGAAGGAGAAGCGGCCCGACCTCCTGATCCTGGTGGATTTTCCCGATTTCAATTTCCGCCTGATGAGGATGGCCAAGCGTCTGGGCATCAAGGTGCTCTACTACATCTGCCCCCAGGTCTGGGCCTGGCGGCAGGGGCGGGCCAAGCACATGGCCCGCTACGTGGACCGCCTGGCCGTCACCTTTCCCTTCGAGCCGGAGTTCCTCCATAAGATAGCGCCGGAACTGCCCGTGGATTTCGTGGGGCATCCCCTTCTGGACCAGGAAGCGACCGAGGCGGCCGAAAAACCGCCCTTGCCGGTTCCCTCCGGCGCGGAGTTGGTGGGTCTCCTGCCCGGCAGCCGCATGTCCGAGCTGACCCGGCTGCTGCCGCTATTGTTGCAGGCGGGCCGCATCATGCGCGAGCGCCGGTCCAACCTGCACTTCGTGCTGCCCCTGGCGCCGGGCCTGGGCACCGGCGCGATTACGCCTTATCTGGATCAGGCGCCGGCCGGCCTCACCGTGCTGCCGGGCCGCGCCGGCCAGGTGATGGCCCAGGCGCGCCTGCTCCTGGTGGCCTCGGGCACCGCCACCTTGCAGGCCGCGCTGGCGGGCGCTCCCATGGTGGTGGTATACAAAACGGGAAGGCTGAACTACGCCCTGGCCCGCATGCTCATCAAGGTGGAGCATATCGCTATGCCCAACCTGGTGGCCGGCCGCAAGCTCTTGCCGGAGCTGATACAGGGCGCGGCCACCCCCGCGGCCCTGGCCGAGGAGGCCCTGGCCCTGCTGGACGACGGCCCGCGCCGCCGGGAAATGCTGGAGGGCCTCCGCCAGGTGCGGGAGGCCATGGGCGGGCCGGGAGCCAGCCGCCGGGTGGCGGAGCTGGCCGTGCAGATCATGGAAGGTGCCTAGTTGCAAGATCAACCTACCCGCAGCGACGCCGGGCTATACAAGCTGCTCCTGGAGCGGGTGAAGCCCTATTGGGCCAGGTTGGCTTTCGCCATGGCCTTGATGCTCATCGTGGCCGGAACCAACGGGGCCTTGGCCTTCGTGGTCAAGAACGTGGTCAACGATATCCTGGTCAAGCCCGACCCGGTGATGATGTACATGGTCCCCCTGGCCATCATCATCATCTATATATTCAAGGGCGCTGCGGGTTACGGCCAAAACGTGATCATGCAGTGGGTGGGCCAGCGCATAATCACCGAATACCGCATAGCTCTCTATGCCCACCTGCAACGGCTTTCCATGGGCTATTACGACCGCAAGCCCACCGGCGAGTTGATGAGCCGCATAACCAACGACGTGAACATGATCCAGGGCTCGGTCTCCAGCGTGGTGACCGGGGTGCTGCGCGACGTGTTCACGGTATTCGCGCTCATCGGGGTGGTCATCTACCGCGATTGGTTTCTTTCCATCTTCGCCCTGGGGGTGTTCCCCCTGGTGGTGATCCCCATCGTGAAGCTGGGGCGCAGGCTGCGGAAAATCAGCACCAGCTCCCAGGAAACCATGGCCGACGTCAGCGTGCTCCTGCATGAAACCATTTCCGGCGCGCGCATCGTAAAGGGCTTTTGCCGCGAGGAGTACGAGGCCGAGCGCTTCGCCAAGCACGCCTGGCGGCTGTTCGCCCTGCGGGTGAAGGACGTGTCCACCCGCGCCCTGTCCCATCCCCTCATGGAGTTCCTGGGCGGGATGGCCATGGCCGGCATCATGATCTACGGCGGCTATCAGATCCAGGCCAAGGCCATCACGCCGGGCGACCTTATGAGCTTCCTGGCCGCGCTCATGATGCTCTACGAGCCGGTCAAGAAGATCTCCAGCCTCAACATGGAGATACAAAACGGCCTGGCCGCCGCCACCAGGGTGTACCAGCTCTTGGACGAGCCGGTGGAGGTCACTGACAAGCCCGGCGCGGAGGAATTGAAGCCGCCCGCCCGCGACATCGAGTTCCGCGAGGTGAGCTTCAGTTACGGCGCTGAAAGCGAGATGGTGCTGAAGGACATAAACCTCACGGTGCCGGTGGGCCAGGCCCTGGCCCTGGTGGGCACCTCGGGCGGCGGCAAGACCACCCTGGTCAACCTGCTGCCCAGGTTCTACGAGGTCACCCGCGGCGCCATCCTCTTCGACGGGGTCGACATCCGCCAGGTGACCCTGCGCAGCCTGCGCTCCCGGATCAGCATCGTCACCCAGCAGACCATCCTGTTCAACGACACGGTGCGCGCCAATATTTCCTATGGCAGGCCCGAGGCCACGGAGCAGGAAATACGCGACGCGGCCCAGGCGGCCTATGCCCTGGAATTCATCGAGCACATGCCCGCCGGTTTTGACACGGTGATCGGGGAGGGCGGCGTGCTGCTTTCCGGCGGCCAGCGCCAGCGCCTTTCCATCGCCCGCGCGCTTTTAGCGGACCGGCCGGTTTTGATCCTGGACGAGGCCACCTCCAGCCTGGACACCGAGAGCGAGCTGTACGTGCAAAAGGCCCTGGAAAACCTGATGCGGGGCCGCACCACCTTCGTCATCGCCCACCGCCTTTCCACCGTGCAGAAGGCCGACCGCATCTTGGTGATGGCCGAAGGGCGCATCGTGGAACAGGGCCGCCATGAAGAGCTGCTGGCCCAGGGCGGCGCTTATCACCGGCTGTACAAGATGCAGTTCCGGGTGGACCAGGGCTTGGAGGTGGATTGAGGTGGGGTTCCTGACGCCGCGCTTTTCGGGCCTGGCTTTGGTCAGCCTGGCGTTGCTGGTGTTGCTCGCCATGCCCGGCCTGGATCGCGGCCTGCTGGATTGGCTGAGCGCCTGGGGCAAGGAGGGCCTGGGCCGTCTTTACGCCCAGGGAGCTTATTGGGCGGGCCACGGGGCGGCGCAGATATCGGCCACCGTGCTGTGGCTTCTGGCGGCCAAGTATTACAAGGCCAAGGCCGAGTTCTACAGCGGCTCCGCCGCCCTGGCCGCGGTGGTGGGCAGCGGGGTCTTGGTGCAGGTCCTGAAGCACCTGGTGGGCCGGGCCCGGCCGCGCACCACGCTCTCGCCCTGGGAATACCTGGGGCCCTCCTTTGACAGCGATCTGCATTCCTTCCCCTCGGGCCACACCGCCACCAGCTTCGCCCTGGCCGCGGTGTTGGCCAGCCGCTTCCCCCGCCAGGCCTGGCTGTTCTATCTGTTGGCGGCCCTGGTGGGAGTGGGGCGCGTGGCCGGCGGATCCCATTATCCCAGCGACGTGCTGGCCGGCGTGCTCTTGGGCGTGGCCGTGGGCTGGTCCCTGGCGGCCATGGCCCGGCGGCGCATCGCGGAGATGGAAGCATGAGCGCACGAATCTGGCAGGCAGCGGCCCTGGCGGTTCTATTGGCCGGCTTGGCCCTGTTTGTGGTCTGGCTGGGCGACATGGCGCTCACCGACCGGGACGAGGGCGAATACGCCGCCTCGGTGGCGGCCATGCGGCGAACTGGCGATTTCACGGTGCCCACCTTGAACGGCAAGCCCTACCTGGAAAAGCCCATCCTGGTTTTCTGGGCGGTGGCCGCCGGCCAGGCCCTCACCGGTCAAGGCGAGCTGGGCGCGCGTCTGCCCTCGGCCATTAGCGCCATCCTGCTCATGCTGCTCACGGGCTGGCTGGTCTGGCGGGCGGCGGGCAGCCTGGCTCCGGCGGTGTTGGCGGCGGCCCTGTGCGGCTTCACGCCGCTGATGGCCCTGGTGGGGCGGGCCTGCCTTACCGACGCCATGCTGAGTCTGTTCACCACAGCCAGCCTGGGGCTGTTCTTCATCGCCACGGAAAAACCGCCCGAGCATAGCCGGCCCTGGTATCTGGCCGCCTGGGCCGCCTTGGGCTTGGCTTTCCTGTGCAAGGGCCCGGTGGGGCCGGCGGTGGTGTTGCCCACGGCTCTGCTTTACGCCTTATGGCAGCGCCGGTTCTTGGAGATATTGCGCCGGGCCCAGATCCACTGGGGCCTTTTGATTTTTCTGGCGGTCAACCTTCCCTGGTATGGCCTGGCCTTTCACCGGCTGGGTTCTGTTTTCTGGGACGCCTTTTTCGTTTCGCAAAACCTGCGGCGTTTCTCCGAGGTGCTCCTCGGCCACGGCGGCGGCCTTTTCTATTACCTGCCGGTTATCATGGTGGGCGGCTTCCCCCTGGCCGCGGCGGCCCTGCCCGAGTTGGGCCGGGCGCTGGCCGCCAATCCCAGGGAGGCCAGGGCCGCCGATCCCATGGCCCGCTTGCGTTTGTTCGCCGCCTTGGCCGGCCTGGTGGTGTTTCTGGTTTTCACCCTGGCCGCCACCAAGCAGCTCAATTACATCCTGCCTGCCTTTCCTTTTCTGGCCATTTTGGGCGGCTATTTCTTGTGGCGGCGCACGGCGGGCGAGGCCATGGGCCGGGTCGCCGCGCCGGTGTTTTGGGTTACGCTGTTCCTGACCGGCGGAATCTGGGCGCTGGCCCTGGCCGCGGCGCCCCTGGCCGTGGAATTCGCTTGGCCGCAAATCCTGGCTTCCATCCGGCCCGATTCCAGCGAATACGCCCTGCCCGCCCAGGCTCCCCTTTTCCTGATCTGGCCCGTGGCCGGGGCGCTGTTGGCGGCCGGCGTCTTGGCCGGCGCTTGGCTGTTGCGCCGCAAGGCCAAAGAGGCCTGGCTGGGCCTGGAGTTGGCCCTGGGGGGGGCGGCGCTGTCCGCGCTTTTGGTCATGGGCCTGTTTCCGGCCGCCGCCGATATCATCAACGAACCCGCCAAGCAGATGGCCTTGGAGGTGAGGAAGCGAGCCACGCCGGCCACCGCCGTGGTCACTTATGGACTATGGAAGCCGTCGCTTTTCTATTACCTGGACCGCGACCTGCCCCGGCTGCGGGTGCCTGAAAAGGAGAAAATGGCCGAGCTGCTGTCGCAACCCGCGCCGGTCATGGTGCTCACCAGGACGCGGCTCGATGAACCGGGCCAGGTGGCCGGCTTCAACCGGTTGGCCCAATACGGCGGCTATCTGGTGGGGGGGAACCAGGCGGCCAAGGATTTGTGGCTGGTCGGCGAGAGCGGCGCGGACCAGAAAGCCGCGACGCCGGAAGCCACGGTTGAGCCGGGTCCGGCAGGGGAGAAGCGGCCATGAGCCTCTTCCGCAAAAAGAACCGCATCAAACCTTTGCCCAAGCCCAAGCCGGCCAAGGCCCAGGCGAAAAAAACGCCGAGCGCCAAGCGGCGGAGTTGGTTTTCCCGCGAAACCAAGCCCCGCCCCGCTTCCACGCGCCAGAAAAAAACCAGCCCCCCCCGCGCCAGGCGGGAGCCGCGCGCGCCCAGGGAGATACGTTTTCCTAAGCCCACTCCGCCGGCCCAGGCCTGGGGCTATCAGGATGCCGTTTGCCTGCTGGTGCTGCTCGCCGTGTGCGCCGTGCTCTTTTTCAGCGCGCCGGGTTTTCGCAGCCTGTGGGAGACCGACGAGGCGCGTTACGCGGAAATTCCCCGCGAGATGGTGCTCAGCGGCGACTGGGTGACCCCCACCCTGAACCACGTAAAGTATTTCGAAAAGCCGCCCCTGGCCTATTGGCTGGTGGCAGTGAGCTACAAACTTTTCGGCATATCGGGAGCCAGCGCGCGCTTGGCCCCGGCGGCCTGCGGAACCCTGGTGGCGCTCCTGGTGTTTCTCCTGGGCCGCTCCCAGGCCGGAGCCAAGGCCGGCCTGTGGGCGGGTTTGACCCTGGTCACCTCGCTCATGTTTTTCGGCCTGTCGCGCATCTTGATGACCGACATGGCCCTGTGCCTGGGGGTGGCGCTGGCCATGTATGGCGCCTGGCAGACTCGCCTGGGCTACAGGCACGGCCCCTACGCCTTCTGGCTGGGCTGCGCGGCGGGATTCCTCAGCAAGGGGCTCTTGGGCCCCGGCCTGCCCATCATGGCCACGGTCGTCTTCGCGCTGGCGGCCCGCGAGTGGCGCTTATTGGTCTGGTTGGCCAACTGGCGGGCCTTGGTCATGTTCGCGGCCCTGTGCGCGCCCTGGGTGGTCCTGGTCAGTTGGCGCAATCCGGGCTTCTTCACTTATTTTTTCATCGACGAGCACCTGGGCCGCCTGCTCACCGCCCGGCATCAACGCTATGAGCCGCCCTGGTATTACGCGGCCTTGCTGCCCGCCGCCATGTTTCCCTGGATCGCCCTCATGCCCTGGGCGCTGATCCGCACCTGGCCGGGCGGGTTGTGGCGGCAGGAGGAGCAGCGCGCCTGGCTTTTCGCCGCGCTTTGGTTCGCCTCGTTTTTCCTGTTCCTGAGCATCAGCAGCTCCAAGATGATGCATTACATCCTGCCCGCCTTGCCGGCCCTGGCCCTGCTTCTGGGCCAGGCCCTGGCCGGGGTGAGCCGGGACGGCTGGCGCAGTTGGGCTCCGCCGGGCCTGCGGGCCAGCCTCACCGCCCTGGCCCTGGCCATGCTGGCCGTGGGCGCTGGCTTGGCCCTTCTGCCGGCGCTGTGGCCGGAAATCACCTACGAGCAGGCCGGCCAGTTGACCCTGTGGGGGCCCATGGCGGCGGCGGCGGTGGGCATAGGCATCTTCGTGCTGCGCGCCAGGCTGTGGAGCGTTCTGGCTTCTCCGCTTTTAGTGTTTTTCCTGGTGGTGACGGCCGCGGCCCTGGCCGCTCCCCGCCTCAACGACTACCGCTCGGTGGAGGGCCTGGTGAAGCCCATCCGGCAGCAATTGCGGCCCGCCGATTATCTGGTTTCCTATGGCGATTATTTTCAGGGCTTGCCTTTTTACAGCGGCGGGCGGGTGATAGTGGTGCGCAATTGGGGCGAGCTGGACCACGGCAAGAATCTGGCCCCCTCCAGCGAGGCCGCCCGCTGGTTCCTGCCCGACGACGAAGCCTTCGCGCGGCTGTTGCAGCAGCCGCGGGCCAGGGTCATCGCCCTGGCCGAAACCGCGGCCTTTGAGCGCCTGCGCGAGAAAATGAAAGGCGTTCCCGGCGTGCTGCTTTTCGAATGGGTCAAGCTGGGCGACAAGACCCTTTTTTCCAATCGCCCGCGATAGACCGGCCAAGGGGGCAAAAGGCCGGCCAAACTTGATTTTCAGGTGCTTTCCTGCAATATTTTAGCCGCCGCTGTTTTTCAGCGCGGTTTATTGGTTCCGGAGGTGTCGATGGAAGCCCAAAAACCATACCTGTCCGTGGTTATTCCGGTTTTTAACGAGGAAGAAAACCTGGTGGAGCTGCACGCCCGCCTGGCCACCACCCTGGACAAGGCCGGATATGCCTGGGAAGTCATATACACCGACGACGGTTCGCGGGACCGTTCCTGGGACATACTGGAGCGCCTGCATCAGCAAGACCCGGACCGGGTGCGCCTGGTGCGCTTCAACCGCAACTACGGCCAGCACATGGCCGTGTTCGCCGGGTTCGAGCGCGTGCGCGGCGAGGTGGTGGCCACCCTGGACGCCGACCTCCAGAACCCGCCGGAAGAGCTGCCCAACCTGGTG
This sequence comes from Desulfocarbo indianensis, assembly GCA_001184205.1. GTDB lineage: Bacteria > Desulfobacterota > Desulfarculia > Desulfarculales > Desulfarculaceae > Desulfocarbo > Desulfocarbo indianensis. The sequence goes on along the minus strand of LBMP01000005.1, from coordinate 19,547 downwards.
GCCAAGCTGGAGGAAGGTTACGACGTGGTGGGCGGCTGGCGGCAATCCCGCCGGGATTCCTGGCTCAGGAAGCTGCCTTCCTACGTGGTGAACCGCATCACCAGCCGGGTGGTGGGCGTGGATTTGAAAGACTACGGCTGCATGCTGCGGGCCTACCGCCGCGACGTGGTGGACGCCATGAACGCCTGCCAGGAGACCTCCAGCTTTATTCCGGCCCTGGCCAACACCTTTGCCCGCGACGTGGTGGAGATTCCCGTGGGTCACGCCCACCGCCAGGGCGGGACCTCGAAATACGGCCTCATGCGGCTCTTGCGCCTCAATTTCGATCTCATGACCGGCTTTTCCGTGCTGCCCATCCAGATGGTCAGCCTCCTGGGCAGCCTGGTGGCTTTCATCGGCCTGGCCTTCGGCTTGTTTCTCTTTATCCGCCGTCTGGTGGTGGGGCCGGAGGTGGAAGGCCTATTCACCCTGTTCGCCATCCTTTTCGTGTTCGTGGGCCTGCAGATCTTGGGCGTGGGCCTGATCGGCGAATACGTGGGGCGCATCTACCGCGAGGTGCGCCAGCGCCCCCGCTACATCGTGCGCGAGACCAGGGGGTAGAAACCCGCCATGCCGGAAGCCAGGCCAGACGGCGCCAGGTTGGTGCTCAAGGTGGACGTGGACACCAAAGTGGGGCTGCGAGACGGCGTGCCCCGCCTGCTGGACTTCTTGGCCGAGCTGGGGCTCCAGGCCTCCTTTTTTATTTCCATGGGCCCGGATCATTCCGGGCGCGCCTTGAAGAGGCTCTTCCGGCCGGGGTTCCTGAAAAAACAGCTCAAGTCGGGGGCGGCCGGGGCCTATGGCCCGGTGACCATGATGTACGGCCTGCTCCTGCCGGGGCCCATGATCGCACGCAGCGCGCCGGGCATGCTGAACCGCTGCCTGAACCAGGGGCACGAGGTGGGCCTGCACGCCTGGGATCATGTTTTCTGGCACGACTATCTGCGTGGCCTGGACCCGGAGCGGGTGGCCATGGAACTGGGCCAGGCCTTCAATCTGTTTTACGAGATCACCGGCTTCACCCCGGCCAGCTTCGCCTCGCCCGGCTGGCAGATCACCGGCGACGCCCTGCTGGCCCTGGAGAGCCTGGGCCTCAGCCACGTCTCCTGCACCAGGGGAGCCAGCCCCTTCCGGCCCCTGGTGGGAGGGCGGGCGCTGAACCTGCTGGAACTGCCCACCACCATGCCCAGCCTGGACGAGGCGCTGAGCCTGCAAGGCGTGGACTTGCAATGCGCCGCCGCCTATCTGGCCGCGCTGGTCAGGCCCGGCCTCAATGTCTTCACCCTGCACGCCGAGGTGGAAGGCCGCGGCCAGGCCGCGGTGTTCGGCGAGTTCTGCCGAATACTGCTGGATCGCGGCGTTACCTTCCCCCGCTTGATCGACGCCGCCCGCCAGGAAGCGCCCGGCGCTCCCGCCGAGGAAGTGGTCTGGGGACCCATCCAGGGGCGCGCCTACGAGGTGGCCTGGCAGGCCTCGGCCCGGGAGCCGGGCCCTTGATGCGGGCCGCCTACAGCCTGGCCCTGGGGCTGGGCATCGTTTTCGCCAGCCCCCTCTTGGCCGCCCGCCTGGCCCAGGGGCGATACCGCAAGATAGCCCTGGCCCGGCTGGGGCTGGGCCGCGACTGGCTGCCGCGTCCCCGGCCCGGCGGCATATGGCTGCACGCCCTGAGCGTGGGTGAGGTGAAAAGCGCGCTGCCGCTCCTCAGCGCCCTGGGCCGGCGCTTTCCGCAAGTCCCCTTGGCCCTGTCCGTGTCCACCGCCCAAGGCTTGGCCGTGGCCGGGGAAGCCCTGGCCGAAAAGCGGGAGGTAAGCCTGTTCGTGCGGCCCCTGGATTTGCCCTGGGCGGTGCGGCGGCTTTTGGACAGCCTCCAGCCCCGGCTTTTCTGCCTGGTGGAGGGCGATATCTGGCCCAATTGGCAATGGGAGCTGGGCGCCAGAAAGGTGCCGCGCCTGTTGGTGAACGGACGGGTGAGCCCGCGCACCTATCGCGGCTACCGCCGCCTGGGCCCTTTGGCCAAGGCCCTGTGGCAGGGCTTTGACCGGGTGTTGGTGCAGACCCAGGTGGATTATCAAAGGCTGGCCTCGGTGGGCGCGCCCCTGGAGCGGCTGGCCATCGGCGGCAATCTGAAATTTGACAGCGCGCCGGCCTTGTTGAGCCCTGAGCGACGCCTGGCCTTGGCCGCCCAGTGGGGTCTGGCCGGCCGGCCGGCGCTCATCGCCGGCTCAACCCACCCCGGCGAGGAAGAAGCCTGCCTGGAGGCTTACGCGGCTCTGGCCGTCCATGATCCGGAGCTGGCTCTTATCATCGCGCCCCGGGAGATCGGGCGGGGCCAGGCCGTGGCCCAACTGGCCCAGGCCAGAGGCCTGCGGGCGGTCCGCGTCAGCCAGGGCGCGACGCTGGCCGGTAACCAGGTATTGGTGCTGGACGTGTTGGGCCGGCTGGCGGAGGCCTACGCCCTGGCGCGGGCCGCCTTCGTGGGCGGGTCGTTGGCGCCGGTGGGCGGGCACAACCTTTTGGAGCCGGCGGCCCAGGGCGTGCCAACGGTGTTCGGCCCCATCACCCATAATTTCCTGGAAATGGCGCGGGAGCTGGAAGCGGCCGGCGGCGGCGTGAGGATCGCCGACGGACGCGAACTGGCCGGGGCCTGGGGCGGGCTGTTGAACGACCCGGAACGCGCCCAAACCATGGGCCGCGCGGGGCTGGAGTTTTGCCGCGCCCACGGCGGGGCCGTGCAGCGGGCGGTCGAGGAAGCGGCCGCGCTTATGGGGGAGGCGTGAGCGCCGTGGATTGGGAGGCGCTGCATAGGCGGGTGACGGACGCCGCTGCCGGCCCCTGGTGGCTGGAGGCCCTGCGCGGCGCGGCGCGGGGCTTGTCCTGGCTCTACGGCTTGGGCGCGGGGGCCAAGAACCTGGCCTATGACTTGGGCGCCTGCGAACCGCGCCGCCTGCCCGCGCCCGTCATCGGGGTGGGCAATCTGGCCGCCGGCGGCACCGGCAAGACCCCCCTGGTCATGGCCCTGGTAAGGGCGCTCACGGCCCTGGGCTTGCCCGTGGCGGTGATCAGCCGGGGCTATGGCGGGGTGGGTGCCACCGCCGTCAAGGGCGTGACCTGGGTCTCCCGCGGCGGGGAAGTCCTGGCCGGGCCCGAGATAGCCGGTGACGAGCCGCTGCTTTTGGCCAGAAGCCTGGGCGTGCCCGTGGCGGTGGGGCCGGATCGCCATGAAGTGGGAACCGCCATCTTGGATGAGCTGGGGCCCCGCGTCTTGGTGGGAGACGATCTGTTTCAGCACCGCCGCCTGCACCGCGACTTGGATATCGTTTGCCTGGACGCCTCCGACCCCCTGGCCGGCGGCCTGCTGCCCAGGGGCCGCCTGCGCGAGCCCGCCGCCGGCCTGCGCCGGGCCCAGGCCGTGGTGCTCACCAGGGCTGCCGACCCGGAGGCCGCGGCCCGAAGCCGGGCCTGGCTGCGCTCCTTTTGGGGGCCCGGCCCGGTGCTGGCCTGCCGCCACCGGCTGGAGGGCCTGAGCCGGCGGGGAGGCCAGGAGGTGGGGCCGGGCGAGTTGCGCGACAGGCCGGTTTTGGCTTTTTGCGGCCTGGCCAGTCCGCAAAGCTTCCGGGAGGGCCTGGAGGGGATAGGCCTGCGGGTGCTGGACCTGCGGGCGTTCCCCGACCATTATCCCTTCACGCCGGATGACCTGGAGGGGCTTTGGCAACGGGCGGCCGAACTGGGGGCCGCCGCCCTGGTTTGCAGCGAAAAGGACGAGGTGCGCCTGCCCCAGGCGCTGCCGCCGGAGATGGAAATCTGGATAACCCGGCTGGGCTTGGAGTTCGCCGAGGGCCCCCGGGCGCTGGAGGCCCTGGTCGCCTGGGGTTTGCGGCATTGGGAGGCCGGCGCATGAGCTGGGCTTACGCCTTCCTGCGGGGAATGATGCGGGTGGCCGCCCTGCCGCCCCTGGGCGTCATGCGGGCCCTGGGCGGCGGTCTGGGCGGCTTGGCCCACGCCCTGGACCGCCGGCACCGCGCCATAGTGAGGGCGAACCTGACCGAATCGTTTCCGGAGAAAAGCGCGGAATGGATCAACGGCGTGGCCCGCGATTGCTACGCCCATCTGGGCAAGGTGGCCATGGAACTGCCCAGGCTCTCCACCCTGCCCAAAAGCGAGATATTGGCCCGCACCAGGGTCATGCAGCCGGAAAGACTGGAGCGCCTACGCCGGCTGCACGGCCGGGGGCAGGGCCTCTTCATTCTCACCGGCCACATCGGCAACTGGGAGTGGCTCAACATAAGCTTGAGCTGGCTGGTGGGGCTCAGTTGCGTGGTGGCCAGGCCCATAGACTGGGAGCCCGCCGATCGGCTGGTGAACGGCTGGCGCTCGCGCCCCGGCACCGAGGTGGTTCCCAAGGCCGCCTCGGCCCGGCGGGTGTTGTATTATCTGCGCAAGGGGCGGATGATCGGCATTCTCCTGGATCAAAACGTGGATTGGTACGACGGCGAGTGGGTGGAGTTTTTCGGCCGGCCGGCCTGCACCAACAAGGGGCTGGCTCTTTTGGCCATGCGCACCAAGGCACCGGTGATCCCCGCCTGGGTCTGGCGCGGCGATGACGGCTGGTTCGAGCTGCACCTGGGCGAGGACCTGCCTCTAATCAACACCGGCGACAAGACCCAGGACCTATGGGAAAACACCCAGGCCTACACCAAGGCCCTGGAGGACGTTATCCGCGCCAAGCCCGCCCAATGGTTCTGGCTGCACCAGCGCTGGAAAACCAAGCCCTATCACGCCTGGCCCCGGGAGCGCGCCTGATGCGCCCCCTGGACCCGGCCGCGCCTGGCGGCATCCTGGTGCGCGCCACCAACTGGGTGGGCGACGCGGTGATGACCCTGCCCGCCACCGAGGCCCTGGCCGGGATTTGCCCCCAGGCCCGGCTCACGGTTCTGGCCAAGCCCTGGGTGGCGCCGGTGTACCAGGCCGCGCCCTGCCGCCTGGAGGTGATCCCCCTGGAGGCCAAGGGCCGGCACCGGGGCCTTTCCGGGCGTTGGCGCCTGGCCGGGGAGCTGCGCGCCAGGCGCTTTGACTGGGCGGTGCTCTGGCAGAACGCCTTTGAGGCCGCTTTCATCGCCTGGCTGGCCCGCGCGCCGGTTCGCCTGGGCTATGCCAGCGACGGCCGGGGACCGCTGCTCACCCACGGCATCCCCCGGGACCCGGCGGTGCGGCGGGTGCATGAGACGTCTTACTACCTGCACATCCTGCACCGGGCCGGCCTGTTGCCCCAGGAGCCGGCGGCCTCTGGGGTGCGGCCGCGCCTGCGGCTCTCCGACCGGCAACTGAACTGGGCGGAGGAATTCCTGGCCGGCCAGGGCCTGGCCGGAGCCCGGCTTTTGGGCCTGGCGCCCGGCGCGGCCTTCGGCCCGGCCAAATGCTGGCCGGCCGAACGGTTCGCGGCCGCGGCCCGGCAACTGGCCGGGGACGGCTTTGACGCGGTGCTGCTTTTCGGCAGCGCCGGCGAGGCCCAGGCCACCGCCCAGGTGGCAGCGGGCCTGGGGCGGGTGAGGCATCTGGATTTGGCCGGCCGCACCGGCCTGGGAGAGGCCCTGGCCCTCTTGAGCCGGCTTTCGCTGTTTCTGACCAACGATTCGGGCCTCATGCACGCGGCCGCCGCCCTGGGTGCGCCCACCGTGGCGGTGTTCGGCTCCACCAACCCCGTCACCACCGCGCCCTTGGGGCCGCGGGTGGCCTTGGTGCGCCAGGCGGTGGAGTGCAGCCCCTGCCTGAAGCCCCAATGCCCGCGGGGCGACCTGCTGTGTTTCCAGGTCATCCAGCCCGACCAGGTGACGGCCGCCGCCCGCGAACTGCTCGCCCAAGAGGGCTGAGTATCGACCGGCCAAGCCGGATGCACTACAATTGAGCCGGCGGCTAAACATTTGGGATGCGAATGGGCAATGGGTTAAAAAGAGCGGTTTTTCTGGACCGCGACGGCACCATCAACCTGGACACCAATTATTTGTCCCGGCCGGATGACCTGTGCCTGATTCCCGGCGCGGCCAGGGCCATAGCCCGCTTGAACCAGGCCCGCTTGGCCGTGGTGGTGATAACCAACCAATCCGGCTTGGCCCGGGATTTTTTCAGCGAGGACGACCTGGCGGCGGTGCACGCCGAGCTGGACCGGCTTCTGGCGGCGGCCGGCGCCCGCATAGACGCCTATTTCCATTGCCCGCATCATCCCCAGGGGGTGGTGCAGAGCCTGGCCATTGAATGCGATTGCCGCAAGCCGGGCACCGGCCTGGTGACGCGGGCGGCCCAGGAAATGGGGCTCGACCTGCGCGGCTCCTTCATGATCGGCGACCGCCCCGGCGACGTGGGCTGCGCCCTGGCCGCCGGGCTCACCGCCGTGCGGGTGCTGAGCGGCCCGGATCATGAGGAATGGCTCGAGCCGGCCCATCATTACGCGGATGATCTGGCCCAGGCCGTGGAGTGGATTCTGGGGCGGCTGGGGAGCGGCCGGTGAAGGTGCTCCTGGTCAAGCTCTCGGCCCTGGGCGACGTGGTGCAGGCCCTGCCCGTGGCCATGGCCATCCGCCGGCAAAACCCGGAGGCCCAGGTGGATTGGCTGGTGGAGAAGCCCAGCGCCCCCCTCTTGGCGGGCCACCCCGCGCTGAGCCGGGTTTTGGTCTCTCCCCGGCATGAGATCACCCAGGGAGATGGCAATATATTCACGGCACTTACGGGCTTCGGCCGCGAGCTGCGCTCGGTCACTTACGACGCGGTGCTCGACTTGCAGGGCCTCATGAAAAGTGCTATGTTAGTGGCGCTTTGCAAGGCCGAGCGCAAGATCGGTTTCAAGGGAGGCAAGGAGCCCCTGGCGGCTTGGCCCCTTACCGAGCGGCTGGCCCCTTACGATCCTGACCGGCACGCCCTGGAGCGCTACCTGGACCTTCTGGAGCCCCTGGGCATCATGCGGCCGGCCCATCCCCAGTTTGGCCTGGAGCCTGGGCCGGAGGCCCTTGACGGGATAGAGGCGTTGCTGGGCCAAGACAGGGGGGGCGGGCCGTTTGTTATTTTGCACCCCGTGGCCAAGTGGGAATCCAAGCTGTGGCCCGTGGCGCACTGGGCCAAATTGGCCAGGGATCTTAAAGCATTGGGGCTGCGGGTGGCGCTTTCGGGCTCCGCGGACGACCGCGGCGTCACCAGGGCCATCGCCGCCGGGGCCGGAGTGGATTTGATCGATCTGGCCGGGCGCTTCAGCCTCAAGCAAATGGCGGCCCTCTTGAGCAAGGCCGACCTTTTGGTCAGCACCGATACCGGGGTGATGCACCTGGCGGCGGCCATGGGATGCCCGGTGGTGGCCCTTTTCGGCCCCACCGCGCCCTGGCGCACCGGGCCATACGGCGCGGGCCACCGGGTGCTGAGCCTGAAACTGGCCTGCGCGCCTTGCTTTCGGCGCGAATGTGAAAAACCCCGCTGTCTTACGGAGTTAAGTCCTGAGCAGGTATTGGCCGAGGCGCAAGAGGCCTTGGCCCGGACCTAGCGCGGCTGAAGCGGAGGCAGGGAGACGGCATGCTTTTTTTGGTCACCGGCGCGGCTGGATTCATCGGCTCCCAGGTGTGCGAGCGTCTTTTGGAGCAAGGCCAGCAGGTTCGCGGCATTGACTCTTTTACGGATTACTACCCGCGCAACCTCAAGGAAAACAACCTGGAGCCTTCCAGGGCCAGCGGCAATTTCCAGTTCGTGGAAGACGACGTGGTGAAAACCGACCTGGATCGCCTCTTGGAAGGGGTGGAGGTGATAATCCACCTGGCGGCCCAGGCCGGGGTGCGCGCCTCCTGGGGCGCCAATTTCACCGTATATACCCACAACAACATACTATCCACCCAGGCGCTCCTGGAGGCGGCCAAGGCAAAGGAAACCAAGCGCCTGGTTTACGCCAGCTCTTCCAGCGTGTACGGCGACACCCAGGATTTGCCCATGCGCGAGGAGAGCGCCTGCTGGCCGGTATCGCCCTATGGGGTCACCAAGCTGGCGGCCGAGCACCTTTGCGGGCTTTATTACAGGAATTTCGGCGTGGATACCGTGAGCCTGCGCTATTTCACGGTCTACGGCCCCCGCCAGAGGCCGGACATGGCCTTTCACCGCTTCATAAAGGCCCTGTTGACCGGCGGCGAGATCAGGCTTTTCGGCGACGGCGGGCAATCCCGCGACTTCACCTATGTCTCGGACATCGTGGACGCCACCATCGCCGCGGCCACCGCGGAAAACGCGGCCGGCCAGGTCTTCAACATCGGCGGCGGGGCCAGGGTGACGGTGAATCAGGTCATCGGCTGGCTGGAAGATATAACAGGCCAAAAGGCGCGGGTCACGCGCCTGGCCGTGGCCAAGGGCGACGTGCGCGACACCCACGCCGACACCAGCCGGGCCCGCGCGGTATTGGGCTTCAACCCTCTTTACGACCTCAAGAAGGGCTTGGCCGCCGAGGCCGAGTGGCTCGAGCGGATGCTGCCCAGTTTGAAGGAGGCTTGAGCATGCCATTGAATCCCGAGCTTCTGGCCATATTAGCCTGCCCCCAGTGCAAGGAGCCGGTGGAAGCCACCCCTGACCAAGCCTGGCTCGTCTGCCGCAGGTGCCGCTTGCGCTATGAAGTCAAGGACGGCATCCCGGTCATGCTGGTGGACGAGGCGCGGCCTCTGGAAGAATAGGCGGGCCGTGCGCCAAACCCCCGATTCCCTGAACCCACGCCGGGCGCTGGTGATTAAGCTGGGCCACATCGGCGATGTCCTGGTCACCACCCCCGTGTTCACCGCTCTCAAGGAAGCCTGGCCCGGCCTGGCCATCACCGCCCTGGTCAATAAAGGCACCGAGGCCATGGTCGCCAACAGCCCCTACGTGGACGAGGTCATCGCTCTCAAGCGGGACCACGCCGGCCTGCCGGCGGAGATGGCCTATCAGCTCGGCCTGCTGCGGCGCTTGCGGCGGGCGCGTTTCGATTTGAGCCTGGAGCTATCCGGCGGCGACCGCGGGGCTTTTCTCAGCCTGGCCTCCGGCGCTGGCTTGCGGGTGGGGTTCGCGCCCAAAAAGAAGCACATCCGCGCGCGCGCTTTTCACCTATTGGCCGATGCCAGGGGAACCCAAAACCACGTGGTGGAAACCTTCCTGCGCCAGCCGCGCGCCCTGGGGCTGAAACCCGGCGACACCGCCCTGAAGCTTTTCCCCGGAGCCGGGGCCCAGGCCAAGGCCGACTCGCTCATGGCGGAGCATCAACTGGCTTCGGGGGGATTCGCCGTGCTGCATCCCGCCTCGCGCTGGATGTTCAAGTGCTGGACCCCCCAGGGCTACGCGGCCCTGGCCCGGCGCTTGGGCCAGGCCGGGCTGCCCGTGGTGATGACCGCCGCGCCGGCCGCCAAGGAGCGCGAGCTGGCGGCGCGGGTCCTGGAGCAGGATTTGCGGCCCGCCAGGGTGATAAACCTGGCCGGCCAATTGGACCTTTCGCAACTGGCCGCGCTGATCGCTCACGCGCGGGTTTTTCTGGGGGTGGACAGCGCGCCCATGCACATGGCGGCCGCCCTGGGCACGCCGGTATTGGCCCTGTTCGGTCCCTCGGGCGATAAGATGTGGGGGCCCTGGCAGGTGCGCGCCGAGGTGATAACCGGGGAATGCGACCGGCGGCCCTGCGGGCAGGACGGCTGCGACGGCTCCAAGGTGAGCCGCTGCCTGGTGGAGCTGGCGCCGGAACGGGCGGTGGAAGCCCTGGAGAGCCTGTTGGGGGAAGCCTGATGCGCCTGGGTCTCATGCGGCTTAAATACGATCAGGCCGGCGGCGCGGAGCGCACCCTGGGGCTTCTGGCCCAGGGCCTCCTGCAACGGGGGCATGAGGTCTGCGTGGTGACGGCCCAGTGGCAGGGCGGGGCGCCGCCGGGCCTGGTGGTGCGTGAGGCCCCCACCAGGCACAAGAGGGGATATAAGCGGGTGCGCGAATTCGCCGCCGCGGGACTGGCCGTGATGCGCGCCTGGCGGCCCCAGGTTTTCATGGCCCTGGAGCGGGTGCCGGGCGCGCCCGTCATCCGGGCCGGCGACGGCTGCCACGCCGCCTGGCTGGAGCACCGCGCGCCCTATGAAAACGCGCTGAAGCGGCTTTCCTTCGGCTTCAACCCCCAACACCGCGCTTTTCTCAAGCTGGAGAGGGAGGCTTTCTCCTCGCCGGACTTGCGCAAGGTCATCGCCAATTCCCGGCTGGTGGCCGGCGAGTTGCAGCGCTTATACGGCTTGGGGCCGGAGCGGGTGGAGGTCATCTATAACGGGGTGGACAAGACCAACCTGGCTTGCGCGCGCCAAGAGGGCGCCAGGCAAGAGGCCCGGCTGGCCCTGGGCCTGGAGCCGGACAGGCCTTGCCTGCTATTTTTGGGCTCGGGTTTCGAGCGCAAGGGCCTGGCTTTCGCCATCAAGGCCCTGGCCGACTTGCCCGAGGCCGCGCTTCTGGTGGCGGGCAAGGACCGGACCGCGCCCTACCGGCGCCTGGCCCGGCGCTTGGGCCTGGCGGCCAGGGTGCGCTTTTTGGGCCAGCGCCGGGACGGGCCGCGCCTGCTGGCGGCCTGCGACGCCCTGGTTCTGCCCACCATCTACGACCCCTGCGCCAACGCCTGCCTGGAGGCCCTGGCCGCCGGCCGCCCGGTGGTGACCACCACCCAAAACGGCGCTTGCGAACTGGTGCGGCCCGGCGAAAGCGGCGCTCTGCTGAGCGACCCCGCCGACCATGCCGCCCTGGCCGCCGCCTGCCGCGACGCCCTTTCCCTTAAGCAGGATTTCGTTGACCCGGTACCCGGCCTGGACGCCTGGGTGGGCCGCATGGCCCAGGTCCTGGAAGAAACCGGCTGGCGCTGGCAAGGAGGCGAGCCTTGAAACGGAGAGCTGCCCTGGCCATATGCACCACCGCCCTGGGCGACACCCTGTTGTGCACGCCAGCCGTGGCCTCCCTGGGCGCGGCCTATGAACTGGACGTGCTGACCCACCAGCGCCGGCGGGAGCTGTTCCTGCACAATCCCCAGGTGTCCCGCGTGTTGCCCTACCGCAACAATGCGCTGGTCCGCGCCTGGCTGTCCTTGCGGCTGCGGTCCAGGTTTTATGAAGCCGTGGCGGTGCTGCACGCCAATGACGACATCCTGAAGCTACTGCCCCATCTGCGCTTCGGCAAGGCGGGCAATATCCAGGGCTGGGAAAAACCCGAGCTGGGCCTGGGCTGCCTGGCCCTGGAGCCGGCCTTGCACGTCCTGGACAAGCGGCTGCTCCTGGCCCAGTGGGCCGGCGGGGCCGAGGTCCAGGATAAAAGGATGCGGGTGTATCTCACCGCCGCTGAAGGGGAGCGGGCCGAGGAGTGGCTCCTGAAGCGCGGTTTGGGCCCGGAAAACCCCAGGGTGGCCCTTTGCCCCGGCGCGGCCTACCCCTACAAGATGTGGCCGGCCCGGAGCTTCGGCGGATTGGCCAAGGGCCTGGCCGAGATGGGCGTCATCTGCCTGGTGGTGGGCTCGGCCCCGGAAGAGAGGCTGGCCCATGAGGTCCGCATGGCCGCCGGCGTGCCCACGGTGAACGCCTTGGGCCTGCCCCTGCGCCAGGCCTGCGCGCTGCTCTCCCGGCTGGACCTGCTGATAACCAACGACACCGGGCCCATGCACATGGCCCAGGCGGTGGACGCGCCGGTGCTGGCCCTGTTCGGCCCCACGGATCCCGCCACCATAGGCCCCAGGGGCGACCGGGCGGCGGTGATCAAGGCGGAGCCCACCTGCCAGCCCTGCACCACCAAGGCCTGCCGGCAGGCCGAGTGCATGGCGGCCATCAGCGTGGAAAGCGTTCTGGCCAAGGCGCGGGAAATGCTGGCCAAGGGGCGAGCGAGGCCGGGCAGATGAAGCTGGCCTATCTGTATCCCGAGCACCTGGGCAAATCCCCCGCCAGGATTTTGCAGGTGGCCGCCACCTGCCGGGCCCTGGCCGCCAGCGGCGTGGAGCTGCATTTCATTTGCGGGCGCTTCAAAGGGCTGGATGACCGCCTGGCCGAGTTGGGGATACGGGCGGTGAACGGGCTGCGCGTTCATCCCGTGGCCATGTGGCAGCCCGGCCCAGGGCTGCGGGTGCCCTTTTCCTGGGGCAGGGTCTATGAGAGGGCAGCCTGGCGCGAGCTGCGAACGTTGGCCGGCCAGGGAGTGCGGGCGGCGCTGGTGCGCCACCTCAAGCTGGCGGCTTATCTTCTGCCCCGCGCCGAGGCGCTGGGCCTGCCCCTGCTCTATGAGGCCCACGAACTTTTCGCCCAGACCGCGGCCGAGGAGGGGCTCGCGCCCGCCAAAGTGGCGAACCTGGAGGCCATGGAAGACCGGGTGCTGCGCCAGGCCAGCCGGGTGCTGGCCATCAGCCGGCCCCTGGCCAGCGCGCTGGAGGGCAGGGGAGTCAGGGGGCCGGTGGCGGTGGCCCCCTCCGGGGTGGATGATTCGTTTTTCGCCCTGGATGACCGCCGGCGCGAGCCCGGCCTGGCGGCCTATGCCGGCGGCCTGGGGGCCTGGAAAGGGGTCGATCTCCTTCTGGAAGCGGCGGCCAAGGCCCCCGCGGTGCGGGTGGAGGTGCTGGGCGGTCAGGAGGGCGGCCCGGATTGGCTCAGGCTCAGCCGGTTGGCCAAGGGCCTGGATTTGGGCGGACGTTTGGTCATGCGGCCCAGGGCCGGCCAGGACGCGGTAAAGGAGCTTTTGGCCAGGGCCGGGGTGGCGGTGTGGCCGGGCAGCGGCCGCCAGCGCATCTCGGCCGAGTTCACCAGCCCCTTGAAGCTCTTCGAATACCTGGCCGCGGGCTGCGCCGTGGCGGCTCCCCGCTTGCCCGCGGCGCAAAGCGTGCTGACCCACGGCGAAAACGCGCTGTTGTTCGCGCCGGACGACGCCGCTTCCCTGGCCCAGGCCCTGACCCGGCTTGTGGAGCGCCCGCAAGAGGCCCGTTCCCTGGCCAGGGCGGGCCGCGAGCTGGCCAGGGGCTACACCTGGCGGGCCCGGGCAATGGTGATAAAACAGGCGGCGGAGGAGGCGGCGGCTTGAGGTGGCTGTTATACAATCTGACCAGCACCACCCAAAGCGGCGGGGTGGAGAGTTCCTCCTGGAACATCGCCCAGGAGCTTCTGGCCAGGGGGCACGAGGTGACCCTGGTGGGGGGGGCCAGCGCCCGGCCTTTACCGGCGGAGGCCAAGGGCGTGCGGGTGGCGGCCTTTCACTTCAGGCCCCGCCAGGCGTTTCCCGATCTGGGTTCGCGGGCCCGCAAGCTGATGGAGCGCCTCAGCCTGGCCCAGCGGGCCGTGCCTTTTTTGCGGCAAAACGGAGATCGCCTATTGATATTCAAGCCTTATGACCTGGCCCCCGCCTTGTGGGCGGCCAGGGGCGGGCGCATGCGGCTGGGCTTCCTGGCCGGCGGCAGCGAGTTCTTTCCGGGCTACGCCTTCCTGGCCCGGCGGCTGGATTATTTCGCCGCGGTGAGCGCCTTCACCGCCGGCCAAATAGAAAAAGCCACGGGCCTGAAGCCCCAGGTGAATCACTTGGGCGTGGACCTGCGGCGTTTTCATCCCCAGGAGCCGGATTGGGAGCTGGGCCGCTCCCTGGGGCTGCAACCGGGGGACGAGGTTCTGGTCAGCGCCGTGCGCCTGGTGCCGCTCAAGGGCATGCAGGACGCCCTGGCCGCCCTGGCCCGGCTGGCCCCCGGCCGGCCGCGCCTCAAGCTGGCCGTGGCGGGCGAGGGCGATTACGCGGAAAAGCTGGCCGCCCAGGCCCGCGAACTGGGCCTGGCAGAGCGCTTGATCCTGGCCGGCTTTGTGCCCCAGGAGCGCCTGGCCGCGTTTTATTCCCTGGGCAAGGTGGCGGTTTTCCCCAGCCAGGGGGAGGAGGCCCTGGGCCTCAGCGCCGCCGAGGCCATGGCCTGCGGCCTGCCCGTGGCGGCCAGCCGGCTGGGCGGGCTGCCCGAGGTGGTGGGAGAGGAAGCCGGCCTCTTGACCCCGCCCAAGGACCCGGATTACCTGGCTAAAGCCCTGGCCGGCCTCTTGGACGATGAAAGCGGCAGGAAGGCCATGGGCCGGGCCGGCCGCCGCAGGGTGGAGGCCAGGTTCACCTGGCCGGCCTGCGTGGACCGCCTGGAAGCCGGCATGGCCGGCCCCGACGGGAAAGGCGTCTGAAGTGTCACTGTTGTCAGCCGTTTACAATCTGGCGCTCCTGGGGCGGCTAAGGGACGATCCGGGGGAGTATGATCCCGACCAGGTGAGAAAAATTCTGGTGGTGCGCAATGACAACATCGGCGACGTGGTCTGCACCACCCCTCTGCTGGACGCCCTGCGCCAGGCCTTTCCCCGCGCCTTCATCGCCGGTTTGGTGTGCACCTTAAGCGAGGAGGCCCTGAGCGGCCACCGGGCCTTGGATAAATTATGGGCCTATCCCAAGGCCAAGCACGGCCATTACGGCAAGATCGAGTCCCTGAAGCGCCTGGGCCGCGCGCTCAAGGAGATTCGCCAAGAGCGCTTTGATCTGGTTTTGGCCCCCCGCGCCCAGTTTTCCACTTCCCAGGCCTGGCTGGCCTATGCCAGCCGGGGCCGCTGGCGGGTGGGGCCCGCCGCCATGGGCAAGCGCAAACGTTGGGGTTTCTATTATAATATGCCCGCGACCTGGCCACCGCGCGACATGCACGAGGTGGAGCGCTGCTTTCATCTGTTGAAACGCATCCGGGTTGACAGCGGGGACAAAAGGCTATATCTGAAAGTGCCGGCCCAGGCCCAGGCCCAGGCCGCGTCGTTTTTGAGCGCGCATGGTCTGGCCGGCGAGCCGGGGCCTTTGATGCTCAACATCACCCGCTGGTCCTACCGGGCGGGCCGCAACTGGCCGGATGAGCGCTACCGGGAGCTTGCCGGCGCCCTGGCGCGGCGCGGCCAGGGCCTGGTGGTGACCCACGCTCCGGGAGACGGGGAATGGGTGGCCGGCCTTTTGGAGGGAGTGGAGCCCCGGCCGCCGGTTTTTTGCTCGCGCAGCCTGAAGGAGTTCTGCGCCGTGATCAGCCGGGCCAGGGTGTTCATAACCCCGGAAGGCGGGCCCATGCATTTGGGAGCCGCCATGGGCGCGCCCCTGGTGGTAATCTGGGCCAGGGCCTCCCGGGCGGTGTGGACGCCCTGGGGCGTGGCCAGCCGCCTGGTGGGGGGCGAGGGCCTGGCCGAGGAAGTGCGGGCCGAGGAGGTGCTGGCCGCGCTGGAGGACTTGTTGGGGGATATGGCCAAGGGCTAGTCCCCGGAAGAGGGTTTTATGGAATTCCCCATTGATCTGGAGCGCCTGCGTGAAGCGGTGGGCAGGTTCAGCCGGGCCAGCGTGTTGGTCTTGGGCGACGTGATGCTCGACCGCTTCATCTGGGGCTCCGTGCGCCGCATTTCGCCCGAGGCCCCGGTTCCGGTGGTGGAGGTGGAAAGCGAAACCCACATGCTGGGCGGCGCGGCCAATGTTCTGCATAACCTCATCGCCTTGGGTGGCCATGCCCAAATCTGCGGGCTGGTGGGCGAGGACCAGCCGGGCAGGCAGGTGCGGGAGCTTTTGGACGATCTGGAGGTGCCCGACGCCGGGCTGATCAGCAGCGCCCAGCGGCCCACCACGGTGAAGACCAGGGTGGTGGCCCAAAGCCAGCAGGTGGTGCGGGTGGACCGCGAAAACCGCCAGCCGGCCGGCAGCAAGGACAGCGAGGCCATCCTGGCCTTTCTGGAGGGCCAGATGCCGCTGGTGGACGCGGTGATCATAAGCGACTACGCCAAGGGGGTCATCAACGGCCAGGTGACTAGCCGCCTGAAGCATCTCACCGCCGCCCAGGGCAAGCTCTGGACGGTGGACCCCAAGGTTCCCAATATGCCCCTGTACGCCGGGGCCACCATCGTCACTCCCAACCATCTGGAGGCGGCGGCCGCGGCCGGCATACATATAGATCAACCGGATTACGTGCGCCTGGCGGGCAACAAGCTGCGCGAGGCTTATGGATTTCAGTGCGTTCTGGTGACCCAAGGCGAGCGGGGTATGACCTTGTTCAGCGAGCGGGGCGAAAGCCATATCCCCACCATGGCCAAGAGGGTTTTCGACGTTACCGGAGCCGGCGATACGGTGATCAGCACCCTGACCCTGGGGCTGGTGGCCGGGCTGGAGCCGGAGGAGGCCGCGCTGCTGGCCAATTTCGCGGCCGGCGTGGTGGTGGGCGAGGTGGGCACCTCCGCCGTCACCGCCGGCCGTCTCATCCAGGCCATGGAACAAGGGTCCCAATTGCTGACCGGCGGAAAGTAGACATGACAAAATATCTGATCACCGGGGGCGCCGGCTTCATCGGCTCCCATCTGGCCGAAACACTGATAAAGCGCGGCGAGGACGTCGTGGTGCTGGACAACCTTTCCACCGGCAAACGCGAAAACCTGCGCCCCGCAGAGGGTGGGCCCGGCCGGCTGGTCTTCATGGAAGCGGACATGCGGGACATGGCCGTGTGCCGCGAGGCCATGCGGGGGGTGGATTTCGTCTTGCACCAGGCGGCGCGGCCCAGCGTGCAGCGCTCGGTGGAAGACCCCATGCTCTCCCATGACGTCAACGTGAACGGCGGCCTGAACATCCTCATTTCGGCCAAGGAAGCCGGGGTGAAAAGGGTGGTGACGGCTTCCAGCTCCTCGATCTACGGCGACCGCCAGCCGGCGGACGCGCCCAAGCGCGAGGACATGGACCCCCGGCCCATGAGCCCTTATGCGGCCAACAAGGTGGCCATGGAATACTACTGCCGCGTGTTTTACAAGGTCTACGGGCTGGAAACCGTGTGCCTCAGGTATTTCAACGTGTTCGGCCCGCGGCAGGACCCGCGCTCGGCCTACGCGGCGGTGATCCCCCGTTTCATGTTCGCCCTTTTGGAGGGCGCGCGCCCCACCATATTCGGCGACGGCAAGCAGAGCCGCGACTTCACCTATATCGAAAACGTGGTGGCGGCCAACCTGGCGGCCTGCACCGCCTCCGGCGCGGCCGGGGAATCATTCAACGTGGCCTCGGGTTCCTCGCAGAGCCTGCTGCGCCTGGTGGAGGTGCTGGAGCAATTGACCGGCAAAAAAGCGGACCCGGAATTCGCCCCTCCCCGCACGGGCGACGTCCGTTTCAGCCTGGCCGATTTGAGCAAGACTCGCGAGGTGTTGGGCTACCGGGTGGGCGTCGGTTTCGAGCAGGGTCTGGCCGTGCTGGTGGACCTGGCCCGCCGGGGGGAGTATCTGCCCTGATGATGGCGGCAAGTATCAGTCATGACGCCGGCGTGGGCCTGGGCGGCGGCCTGTGGTTCAGGGCCTCGCGGCTTTGCCTTTTGCTGCTCATCATAATCATGCCCATGGAGGCCATCACCGCGGCGCGGGAAATGGCCATGATGGGCGCGGCTTTTTTCCTGTTCATCCATCTCTGGCTCACCGGCCAGCGCCAATGGCGGCCCACCGCGTTGCTGTGGCCCTGGATTCTCTACGCGGTCACCGCCGCCTTGAGTCTCCTGAGCGCGGTGGACCCGGCCTATTCCCTGAAGGAGCTGCGGGCCGAGGTGCTCAAGGGGCTCATCGTTTTCTACACCGGCGTGCATTTCATCAGGAGCGAGGAACACCTCAAGCAGGCCTGGGCCGCCTTGCTGGCCGGCGTGGCCATCATGGGCGTTTTCGCGGTCTTCTATTTTTTCGCAGAAGGCGGCAACCTGCTGCACCATTACCTGAGGGCCGGCTCCCTGCACAACGGCTACGGCGGCTTCGGCACCTATCTGGTCACGGTCTGGCCCTTTGTTCTTTTGGCGCCCATGGCCTTCCCCTCCCCCCGGCTGAGGCCGGTCTGGCCGGTCCTGATCGCGGTTACCGCCTTTTCCGGCTACATCACCTTTGGCCGCGCCACCTGGCTGGGCATGCTTTTGGAGTTCGGCCTCTGCCTGGTGATCATGTCGCGGCGGCGGCTGCGCGCGGCCCTTTTGGGCTGCCTGGTCTGCCTGGCCCTGGTGGCGGCTCTGCTGTCGGTGCCCGGCGCGCGCCACGGCGAACGCTGGAGCCAACTCTGGAACAATCCCGCCAAGGTGGGCGGCACCGCCGGCGATCTTATCGCCCTGTGGCGGCATTCCCTGGGGCGCATCGCCCAGGAGCCCTTCACCGGCATCGGCCTGGGCCGCCACAGCTTTTCCAAGGCGTTTCCCGAGTTCCGCGCCACCCATCAGCCCCTGCTCTGGCATTCCCACAACATGTTCATCGAATTGGCCTTGCAGTTGGGGGTGCAGGGGCTGGCGGCCGTGCTCTGGGCCTTCATAGCCATCATAGCGGCGCTTTGGCCCCATGCCCCTCCGGCCAGGCGGGATACGGTGGGCCTTTTCGGCGCGGCCGCCGCCTTGATGGTGATCGGCTTTTCCGTGCGGAACCTGACGGACGATTTTTTCGTGGACGACAGCGGATTCATGCTCTGGCTGCTGGCCGGCCTGGCCTTGGGCGCCCGATGGTGGAGAGACCGGGCCGGGAGGCCGGGCGATGACGCGAGCCCGGAGAGCCAAGAGCCTTGAAACGCGCGGGGGCGTCACTGAAGTGAGGGACGAGGGGATTCGATAATCTGAACCTATGGGGAGCTGCGACGAGCGATGAACATATGCGTGGTAGGAGTTGGCTACGTGGGGTTGGTGACGGGGACCTGTTTCGCGGAGCTGGGATTGAACGTGACCTGCGTGGACAACGACGCGGCCAAGATAGGCATGCTCAAAGACGGCCGGGTTCCCATCTACGAGCCGGGCCTTGAGGAGCTGGTCAAGAAGAACAGCCGGGAGGGGCGCTTAAACTTCACCACCGACCTTAAAGAAGGGGTGGCCAAGGCCTTGGCGGTGTTCATCGCGGTGGGCACGCCCCAGGGCGATGACGGGGCGGCGGATTTGCACTACGTGTGGGAGGTGGCGCGCTCCATCGGCGAGACCATGGACGACTACAAGGTGGTGGTGACCAAGAGCACGGTGCCGGTGGGCACCGGCCAGAAGGTGGCGGCCCTTATCCGCGAGCACCAAAAACGGCCCATCAATTTCGACGTGGCCTCCAACCCGGAGTTTCTGCGCGAGGGCTCGGCCATTGAGGATTTCATGCGGCCCAACCGGGTGGTGGTGGGGGCGGACAGCGACCAGGCCAAGGCCATCATGAAGGACCTTTATTCGCCGCTGTATCTCTTGGAGACGCCCTTCGTGGTGACCAACGTGGAGACGGCGGAGATGATCAAGTACGCCTCCAACGCGTTTCTGGCCGTCAAGATCAGCTTCATCAACGAGATGGCCAACATCTGCGAGCTGGTGGGCGCGGACGTGAGCGTGGTGGCCCGTGGCATGGGCCTGGACATGCGCATCGGCTCCAAGTTTTTGCACGCGGGCCCTGGCTACGGCGGTTCCTGCTTCCCCAAGGACACCTCGGCCATCGCGCGGCTGGCCAAGGAGAAGGGCTACACCTTCCGCATCGTGGAAGCGGCGATGGAGGTGAATAAGCGGCA
>LBMP01000048.1 GCA_001184205.1 Desulfocarbo indianensis | reverse complement strand
CTACGGCGACGCAGATCTCGCCTGGAGCCTATTTGGTTTACATGGCAGGCTGTGGCGCTGCCAGTGCATTCTTCTTTGTACTGACCCTCTGCCGTATCCTCAAGGGCCGCACAGCGCAAAATGCGGTACGACCGGTCGCAGTGACAATGGGGCAGGTGGAGCAACCCAGCTTGGCGGTAATGGCCGAAAGCACAACTGTCAAAGGGCTAGGTGCCACGTACATTTCCATCCCCTCTAGCCTGTGGCACCGCTTGGCAGACGTCATTCAGGACATGGGCAACCATCACCCCAACTTCCGCGGAACGGAGGCCGGGGCAGATCTCGATGTGCTTGGCAATGCCATCAAGTACTGCTGGCCGGGTAGCGGCGAGTCGTTGGGCCTACGTCAACGTGAACTGCTGGAAAAGGCTGAAGCTGTGATCGAGAAGCGCGGCGGGGCGAGGATTGGCCGCCACCCCGTTGAGCGCTGCATTGAAACGGCCGAGAAGCTACTTGGCCTCTGGGCCGATTGAGGTTGGCCGGCCGGGCCGACTAGTCGGCTGGGGCCAAGCTCTCGCGGATGGCCTGGATGCCGTCGAGCAACGCTTGGACGAGGCCCGAAGCAAAGCGTTGGTCGCGGACCAGATCATCGTCTTCATTGCCGTCCCCGTAGAAGCGCGCAAAAGAGACTGGTCCCAGTTTGAGGTACCCCTCGCCGTGCTCATCGTCACAGAAGCGAAGGCGAAGGGCTTCTAGGCCCGCTTGGATCGCGCCCGGATGCAGCCCTGACCGCTCCCGGTCCACGAACATCTGGGCTACCTCTTCGGGCGTGCCAGCGTAGCGCAGAACGTGGATGAGGTCGGCAGCATCCTTGTTCTCGTGGCGATCATCGAGCGCCAACGCCTTTAGAATGATGAAGGCCGGCACATCGGCGAACCGCACCGTTTCGGTCGACATCCCGGCGCCGTCGAGCAGCTCGGCGGTGACTACGCGTTCCTGGTACCAGTCGTGCACAATCCCGACGAATTTGACGGTCAAGGCCGAAACGCTCTCGCCGTCAATGCTTACGGGTTTGCCAAGTTTCGCTTCCCCGGCATCTTGC
>LBMP01000047.1 GCA_001184205.1 Desulfocarbo indianensis | reverse complement strand
GCGATGGCGATCGCCTGGGCGTGGTCACCAAGGATGGCCAGGTGATCTTCCCTGATCGCCAACTGATGCTGTTCGCGCAGGAAGTGCTGTCGCGCAACTCGGGCGGCGAGATCATCTTTGATGTGAAGTGCACGGGCAAGCTGGCACCGTTCATCCGCGAGCATGGCGGCAAGGCGACGATGTGGAAGACGGGCCATTCGCTGGTGAAGGCTAAGCTGAAGGAAACCGGCGCACCGCTGGCTGGTGAAATGAGCGGCCACATCTTCTTCAAGGATCGCTGGTACGGTTTTGACGACGGTCTGTACACGGGCGCGCGCCTACTGGAGATCGTCTCGCGCCTGGCGGATCCCAGCGCCACGCTCAACGCGTTGCCGAACTCGCATTGCACGCCGGAGCTGCAACTGAAATGCGCCGAGGGCGAAGCCTTCACGCTGCTCGACAAGATCAAGGCGAATGCCACGTTTGCGGGTGCGAAGGAAGTCAATCGCATCGATGGCGTGCGCGTGGAATACGAAGACGGCTTTGGTCTGGCCCGCCCGTCCAACACCACGCCGGTTGTGGTGATGCGCTTCGAGGCCGACAACGATGCGGCCATGGCGCGTATCCAGGCGCAGTTCCGCAGCGCGATCCTGGCCGAGAAGCCGGACGCGCAACTGCCGTTCTGATCGCACCGCTCGCACTCATGAAGTTTGGGGAAAGGGTGACGGCATGCGTGTGCTGATCGTCAAGGTATCGTCGCTTGGCGATGTGGTGCATTGCACGCCGGTCGTGGCCGATATTCTGCGCGCGTATCCGGATGCCGAGATCGACTGGGTGGTCGAAGAAGGTTTTGCGGGCATCGTGCGCATCGTGCGCGGTGTGCGGGGCGTGATGCCGTTTGCGCTGCGGCGCTGGCGCAAGTCGCTGGGTTCCGGGAAGACATGGGGCGAGGTGGCAGCCTTTCGCCGCGCGCTGCGCGCCAAGTCGTACGACGCGGTGCTCGATACGCAAGGTCTCATCAAGACTGCGCTGGTTTCGGCCCAAGCCCGGCTGACCCCGGGCGGTTTCGTGGCCGGTTTCGGCACCCGCACCGAAGGCGCAGGCTATGAGCCG
>LBMP01000046.1 GCA_001184205.1 Desulfocarbo indianensis | reverse complement strand
TGCCAGATCAACGGACGGCGTATCGGCGGAAAAGGCGCGGTCAAAAGTGTGGAAATTGCTACCGACGTGTCAGGTATCGCATGCCTGGGCGACCAACCTGCATAGCTCGCATCTGAGCGACGGGGCAGACAGGTTGCCCCCTCTCAGAGGCGCTTCTGAACACCGGTCACCAGACGGAAATCCACCAGGAGGTATTGCATGCAACGAGAACTGTTTTCCCCGTCGGCCCTACAGAAAACCGGGCAGGCCATCGTTTTCTACACCGTTGTGCTGATCTTTCTGGGGTACGGCGCATACAAGTTCACCGCGGTTGAGGCAGAGGCCATCTATCCGCTCACGAGCAACAGCCCGCTGTTTTCGTGGCTCTATACCGTGCTCAGCAAGCAAGGTGTGTCCAACCTGATTGGCGTGGCTGAAATCGTGCTGGCGCTGGCCATGCTCTGGCGCGGCCACTGGCGCGTGCGCTTGATCGGCGCACTGGGGATTGCCGGCGCCTTGCTGAGCACGCTCTCGTTTCTTATCACCACACCGGGTATTGGCCTTGATGGATTCATCATCAAGGACGCGGTTCTGCTGGGCGGTGCGCTCTGGGCAGCCGGTGTTGCATGGCAATCCGGCTTGGCACCTCAGCATCAATCCGGTGCGCTGTCTCGGCCTATCGACGGAAAAGGCGCGGGCGATCCGGGTCATACAGTGGGTCGGGCGTGATCTGCGTGAGCTGCAGCACGCCAGCCGGATCAAAGTAGAAATGCATCAGAGATGGCCAGACGTCGTCCGACTTGAAACGGTATGACCAGACGAGACGGTCCATGCGGGAGAAATACGCCGTTTCGACCGGCTTGCCGAAATGCCGCAGCACGTCGTCCTTGGTCCAGACGCCGATCTTGGCCTGGGCAAACTCAAGGCTGCGCAGCACCTGCTTGAAGTCGATGAGCTTGCCGCTGGCATCAAAATCTGCCGCGTAGGTGAACTGGCCATAAGGCTGCGTGGGATACAGCCAGCGCGTGCCGCCAGCTTGCCGCTGGCATCAAAATCTGCCGCGTAGGTGAACTGGCCATAAGGCTGCGTGGGATACAGCCAGCGCGTGCCGCC
>LBMP01000045.1 GCA_001184205.1 Desulfocarbo indianensis | reverse complement strand
CGGCGAGCGCAGCTCGTGCGACACCACCGCCAGAAACTGATCGCGCGCCAGCGCAGCGGCTTCTGCCTGGGCACGTGCAGCCTGCTCACGCAGCAGCAACGCATTGCGTTCGCGCTCGGCCTCCGTACGCTCGGTCACGTCATAGACGATCAGCAGCGCCGCCTCCATCTCGCCAAAGCGATCGGCCTCTGGAATCACGCGCGCGTTGTAGTACGCAATGCGTTTGCGCTCGGTGTTGGCGTCCAGGTGCAGCGTCAAGGTCTGCTCGGTGCCGGTCTCAAATGCCTGCCGCGTTGCCTTGTCCAGCGGACCGGTCACACTCGCCGGCAATGGCGATTCCACCAGCATCTGACCAATCACGTCGGCGGGTGTCACGCCAAAGGCGTCGGTCACGGCGCGGTTTACGTAGACACAACGCAGCTCACGATCGAGCCGCGCAATCACGTCGGGGGCGTTCTCGACCAGCGTGACGAACTCGCGCTCGTGGCGAAAGCGCTCACGCTCGACTTCCTTGCGCTCGGTGATGTCATCCACCACGCACACAAGCGCCAGCACGCTGCCATCCGGCCCGTATTGCGGCGTGTAAGCGGCATGCACGAAGCGGCGCCCGATGTCGCGCGGGTACTCCAGCTCCATCTCGAAATCAACACGGCGGCCGGCAAAACCTTCGGCCAAGTGGGTGAGCACACGCGAGTAGGCCACGTCCCCCATCAGTTCACGCAGATGGCGCCCCAGCACGTCGTCCACCGGCAGCCCAAAGCGCTGCGCGTACGCACGGTTGGCAAACCGTACGCAATGCGCAGTGTCGATCTGCACCAGCGGAAACGGCACACTCTCGGTCAGCCATTGCAACTGGAATTCGGATTCAGCAAGCGCGGCCAGCGCCTGCTGACGCTGCGTCACGTCTTCGAGCAGACCCACGGCGTGGGCCGGTACGCCGTGGGTACGCGGCATCAGGTAGCCACGCTCGCGCACACGGCGCTCAAGTTGATCAGCACCGATCCAGCGATACTCAAGCGTGAAGCCATGCCCATGTGCCAAACCACTCCAGGCGGTGCGCAGCGCAGCGTGATCATCCGGATGGACGTACGCCAGCCAGTGCTCGAGGGCGCCACAGAGGGTGTCGGGCTGCAC
>LBMP01000044.1 GCA_001184205.1 Desulfocarbo indianensis | reverse complement strand
GCGTTTGCAGAGCCCGGAGGACCGCAAGAAGCTGGACGGCCTGTACGAGTGCATCCTCTGCGCCTGCTGCTCCAGCTCCTGCCCCTCCTATTGGGCCGATCCTGAATACCTGGGGCCCAGCGCGCTCTTGAACGTGTGGCGCTTCGTGGCCGACAGCCGCGACGAGGGCGCCGAGGAAAGGCTGGGGCTCTTGGAAAACCGCCACGGCGTATGCTTCAGAAAATAACGGTGATAGGGGCGGGTAACGTGGGAGCGACGTGCGCTCAGCGTGCGTCGGAGAAAGAGCTGGCCGACGTGGTGCTGGTGGACGTGGTGGAGGGCATGCCGCAGGGCAAGGGCCTGGATCTTTGCGAGGCGGCGCCGGTGGAAAAGCACGACGCCAATATTCTGGGGGCGAACGATTACGCGGCCACGGCGGGTTCGGACATCATCATCGTGACGGCTGGCATCGCGCGCAAGCCGGGCATGAGCCGTGACGACCTGATCAAGACCAACGCGGGCATCGTGGACGCGGTGGTGCGGGAGTCGGCCAAGCTCTCGCCGGAGGCGGTGATAATCCTGGTGTCCAATCCCCTGGACGCCATGTGCCACGTGGCCCTGAAGGCCTCCGGTTTCCCGCCGGAGCGGGTGATAGGCATGGCTGGGGTATTGGATTCGGCGCGGTTCCGCTTTTTCATCGCCGAGGCCTTGCAGGTGAGCGTGGAGAGCACCCACGCCTTTGTGCTGGGCGGCCACGGCGATACCATGGTGCCCTTGCCGCGTTTCAGCACGGTGGCCGGCATACCAATTACGGAGCTTTTGCCGGCGGACAAGATCAAGGCCTTGTGCGAGCGCACGGCCAACGGCGGTGCGGAGATCGTGAGCCTTTTGAAGACGGGCAGCGCGTTCTACGCGCCTGCCTCCAGCGCGGTGGAGATGGCCGAGGCGATCCTGAAGGACAAGAACAAGGTGTTGCCCTGCGCGGTGTATCTGCAGGGGCAATACGGCTATCAGGACCTTTACATCGGGGTGCCGGTGAAGCTGGGCCAGGGCGGGGTGAAGGATATTCTGGAGATCAAGCTGACGCCCGAGGAAAAGGCGCTTCTGGACCACAGCGCCGACGCGGTGCGCGGCCTGGTGAAAACCCTGGCCGATTTGGGTTACT
>LBMP01000043.1 GCA_001184205.1 Desulfocarbo indianensis | reverse complement strand
GCTTGAACTCGCCGCCGTTGAAGATCTTGCGCAGCTCGGCGCGAATCTCCGCCTTCCACGACACGCGGATCGTGCGGTCCTGCAACAGGTGGAACAGGTTGGCGTCCGGCTGGTTCACCAGACGATCGTCGATGGTCTGCGCGAGGTAGCCCAGACCCAGGCCGATCAGGCTGGCGCGTGCCGTATTCACCGGCGTGTCGAGGTGGTCCAGCAGATACTGCCAGCGGGCGCGCGTGCTGCGCACCAGCTGCTGCGCCTGCTGTACGCGGTCTTCGAGCAGCTCGGCGCTGGGGATCTCGTTGGCGTCGTCGGTGCGGCCCAGCGGCAGGTCGTTGCGCGCGAAGAAGTCTTGCAACGCGTCAGCCAGCTTGAGCTTGTTCTTGATCGACAGCTCGATGTTGATGCGCTCGATGCCGTCGGTGTACTCGCCCATGCGGTTGAGCGGGATCACCACGTCTTCGTTGATCTTGAAGGCGTTGGTGTGCTTGGAAATCGCTGCCGTACGCGAGCGATCCAGCCAGAATTTCTTGCGCGCCTCGGGGCTCACGGCCACGAAGCCTTCACCGCTCTTGCCGTTGGCCAGGCGGATCACTTCCGAGGTGGCGCGCGCCACGGCGTCATCGTCATCGCCGACGATGTCACCGATCAGCACCATCTTCGGAAACGCATTGCGCTTGCTCTTGGTGGCGTAGCCGACCGCGCGCAGGTAGCGCTCGTCCAGGTGCTCCAGGCCAGCCAGGATGGCACCGCCCTTCTTGGTCTCGGCGTCGAGGTAGTCCTTGATCTCGACGATGCTCGGCACCGAGTCTCGCGCCTGGCCGAAGAACTCCAGGCACACAGTGCGGATCGACTTGGGCATGCGGTGCAGAATCCAGCGCGCGCTGGTGATGATGCCGTCGCAGCCTTCCTTCTGCACACCGGGCAGGCCCGACAGGAACTTGTCCGTCACGTCCTTGCCCAGGCCTTCCTTGCGGAACTTGCGGCCTTCGATGGCGAGCGTTTCCGTGCGCAGCAGCTTGCTGCCCATCGGCGCATTGCCGTCGAACCACTTCAGTTCGAACGTGGCGACCGGCGCATCGTGGATCTTGCCGAGGTTGTGATCGAGGCGCGTGACTTCGAGCCAGTTGCCGTCCGGATCGACCATGC
>LBMP01000042.1 GCA_001184205.1 Desulfocarbo indianensis | reverse complement strand
GGCAACGAAGGCCGCGACAACCGCCCTGGCGGGCAAAATGCGCGCGACCCTCGCCCCCAATCGGTGATGACGGTCACCACCACGACGGTCATCGTCGAGACGGTGACGACGACCGAGCCAGCCTCATCCTCCAACCCCGAAGACACACGTCCCAAGGACAACTCGTGAATGTGAAGACGACGACACGGGGAGCGCGCCGCGCTCTCGTGCCGTTCGCGCTGGCGACTGCGCTGGCGCTGACGGCATGCGGCCACGCCCCCACCGGCAACATCGAAGACAAGCTGTTGATGGACCCGTTCAACGACAAGCCCTTCAAGGAAGATGCCGTCACCTTCCCCGCCCCGCCGGTCGATCGTGATGCCGTGCCGTTCGATGTGGGTGGTCGCAATGATTCGCCGCTGCGCTTTGCCATCGACCCGAAGTCGGTGTCGATCGGTACCGACAATGTGGTGCGCTACACCGTGCTGATCACCAGCAAGACCGGCGCGCGCAACGTCAACTACGAGGGCATGCGCTGCGACACGGCAGAGCGCCGCATCTACGCCACGCTGCGCAACGACACCAACCAGTGGATCGGCAACCGCGCCATCGACATGAACGAAACCGCGAATGCGGAATCCGCCAGCATGAACGCCTACAAGCCTGCCACCGACTGGCAGCGCGTCGGCAACGGCGGCCCGACGAACTATGCCTCAGCGCTGATGCGCGCGTACTTCTGTGACGTACGGTCGGTAGCCGGGGACGGAAAACCCGCGACGCTGGTGCGCCGGCTGAAGGATTCGGGAAGAGGGATTACCGGGCCGTAAGAGATAACGGCTTGATCTGAGGGGATGACCGTTGGGTTCATCCCCTTATTTTTTGCTGTTGCGCGTTGAGCCCTGGTAGCTCACATCGGCGATCAGAGCAGTACCAGGTTGTCCCGGTGCACCAGCTCAGCAGCGCTGACGTAGCCCAGCACCGCTTCAATCTCCGACGATGCCTTACGCGCAATCAGCCGGGCCTCGGCCGACGAGTAGTTCGTCAGCCCCCGCGCCACCTCACGACCGGCCGCATCCACGCAGGAGATCACCTCCCCGCGCGCAAACTCGCCCTGCACTTCGGTCACGCCGATCGGCAGCAACGACTTGCCGCCCGCGGTGAGCTTGTCC
>LBMP01000041.1 GCA_001184205.1 Desulfocarbo indianensis | reverse complement strand
ACACCCCTGAAACGCCGCCCCCTCCCTTGCCTACGAGGTTKCAGGCAGGGGAAATGCAAAGCTCATTGTGCGTGAGCATGGCGTATATGACTGCACTGGACCAGATGCCGCCCTTCTCAGAATGCAAATCGTCCAAGTGACCCAGCCAGGAGGGCACCTCAGTCGTACGCTGAAGAAGGTTCTGGACCTGCCTAGACTGCCTTAGCTTTGGCCATTCTGTCGCCCGAACGTCAACCATCTGCCAACTACGGCGCCAAGTGGCCAATCCAGAGATCAGAGGTGTCTCAAGGAACCAGTAGCTCGCGGCAATTTCGACGTCGGAAATGCAACTGCTGCCGCTGATACCGAATATCCGTCGATCGCTTCTATACCTCTGAAGAAGTTCACCGCAGAACCGAAAGAACGAGGGGTCAGGGAAACAGTCATCCTCAAGAATAACCCCCTCTTCTACGTGATCGAAGAACCAGTCAATCGCTTCGAACATCCCACTTTTGCGGCCGAGATTTCGATCGCTTGACTTCCAGTGGACCTCGCAGTCCCAATCGACGTCGATAAGACCCCGCGTCACTTTGCACAAATCAGCATCACGAGGGTGCAATGGACGCGGGCCATCTGCGGCGATGAACAGCTTCGACGGTTTGACCGCCCTGATCACTTGGAACAGGTCGGCTGTTTCGCTTGGCCGATTGAAGATGGTCAGCAGGACGGGAGGACAATACATCTCTTCACGATCTCAAATATTGTTCGAACCAGCGCTCCGGCTGCGCGCCAGTGAAAAGGGGGCTGGCACTCAACGGCTTCACCAACGACCGGTTACACCATTTCACGCATCGGTTCCTTGTCTTTAGATCTGCCGTGCCGCTTAGAGCGAACCGAGGCCTCACGAATGTGAGTACAGCCGCGCTTTGGCCCTCGCGACAGCAGTCTGACTGCCAAAGATGCAAGGGCGAGCCCTACGCGACATAGTGTTTCCTGGGCTGGGTTATCGGGCGACGTCGGCTAGTAGCGTCTTCAGCGCATCGGCGCTATCCGCCCAACTCAAGCAACGCAACTGGTCGCTGCGTCGCGCTCCCCCTCGCTGTATTTCATCCAGCCAAGCCGCGAGCTGAGGGGCGAGATCTGCGCCAGTGCGCGCGCTAAAGTAGCTTGCGTGCTCGCCCACCACTTCGCGGAACACA
>LBMP01000040.1 GCA_001184205.1 Desulfocarbo indianensis | reverse complement strand
CACGACATGCCTGTATTGCTCCAAACCCTTCGGTTGTCTGCCCTTGCGTGCCTGGCCCTCACTTTTGCCAGCGCTGCATATGCAGGCGATCTCCGCATGGCTACCACCACCAGCACGGAAAACTCCGGTTTGCTCAAGGTGCTGCTGCCCAAGTTCGAGGCCGCCACCGGCATCCATGTGCAGGTGATTGCCGTTGGCACCGGCAAGGCGGTCAAACTGGGGGAATCGGGTGATGTGGACGTAGTGCTGGTACATGCCCGCCAGTTGGAAGACGCGTTCGTCGCTTCGGGCGGCGGCATCGGCCGGCGCGACGTGATGTACAACGACTTCATCCTCGTTGGCCCGACGGCGGACCCAGCAGGCATCCGCGGCCAGAAGAACGTGATTCAGGGCATGGAGACCATCGCCAGCGCTAGCGAGAAGGCTGGCACCAAGTTCATCTCACGCGGTGACAACTCCGGCACCGACGTGATGGAAAAAGCCTACTGGAAGACGGCCAACATCGACCCGAAGGGCAAGCCTTGGTACGTGAGCGCGGGCCTGGGCATGGGTGAAGTGCTGAACATGGCCGCGCAAATGAACGCGTACACGCTATCCGATCGCGCCACCTACGGCGCGTACCGCGCCAAGACGGGCCTGGACATCGTGCTGGCGGGGGACCCGCGCATGTTCAATCCATACGGCATCATCGCCGTGAACCCTAAGAAGTATCCGAGCACGAACTACACGGACGCGACCAAGCTGATCGAGTGGATCACCTCGCCCTCCGGCCAGCAGGCGATTGCCGATTTCAAGGTGAACGGAGAGCAGGTGTTCTTCCCGAGCTATGGGAAGGCAGTGGCGAGCGGGAAGTAATCCCGCTGCGTGCAACGTTACTTGCTGGAACAGGACGGCAGCTTAAGCTGCCGTTTCCAATTGCGGATGCTGCGGCAGTTCTGCTGCCACTTCGCCGATCATCCGGCGCAGCCACATCACATCGGGTGCGGCATGACTGCGCTCGTGCCAGAGCTGGTAGAAGCGCATCTTCGGGAACGCCATCGGCGTCGGCAGAATGCGGATCGGCAGGTACTGCGCACAATGCGCGGCGAACTGACGGCCGGTGGTGAAGACGAGGTCCGTGCGCATCAGCACATACGGCACCAGCCCGAAGTACGGCAGCGACACCTGGATCTGGCGCTTGAGCCC
>LBMP01000039.1 GCA_001184205.1 Desulfocarbo indianensis | reverse complement strand
ACCTTCCCCTGTATCGGCAGGAGCGCATCTATGCGCGCGCCGGTCTGGCCATCCCGCAATCGACACTGGGCGCGTGGGTGGGCATCTGTGGCGTGCGTCTGCAACCGCTGGTGGACGCCCTGCAAGAAGAGGTTCTGAGCCACGGTGTTCTGCACGCCGACGAAACGCCAGTGCAGATGCTCGCGCCCGGCAATGGCAAGACGCACCGCGCCTACCTGTGGGCCTATGCGCCGAGCGAGTTCGAGAAGATGCGCGCGGTGATTTACCAGTTTGCGCCCAGCCGCAGCGGCGAGCACGCTCGCGCGTTCCTGGGGCAGTGGCAAGGCAAGCTGGTATGTGATGACTTCGCCGGCTACAAGGCCAGCTTCGACGGTGGCGTCACTGAGATCGGTTGCATGGCCCATTCGCGGCGCAAGTTCTTTGAACTGCACGACAAGCACAAGAGCGAATTGGCGGGCCAGGCACTGCGCTACATGGTGAGCTTGTACGAGATCGAGGCGCAAGTGCGGGATGCTGAGCCAGACCAGCGCCTGGCAGCGCGGCAACAAAGGGCTGGCCCGATTCTAGAGCGGCTGCACGCCTGGCTCGAGGAACAGCGACGCCGCGTCCCAGACGGCTCGGCGATCGCGCGGGCCATTGACTACAGCCTCAAGCGGTGGCCGGCTCTCGTGCGTTACCTCGACGACCCGACGGTGCCCATCGACAACAACCACGTCGAGCGACAGATCCGGCCGGTTGCCCTGGGTCGCTCCAATTGGTTGTTTGCAGGCTCACTGCGCGCCGGTCAACGCGCGGCTGCCGTCATGAGCCTGATCCAATCGGCCAAGCTCAACGGGCACGATCCCTACGCCTATCTGAAAGACGTCCTCACGCGACTGCCGACCCACAAGGCGGCCGACATCGCCGAACTGCTCCCGCATCGCTGGACGCCCAGCGCCACCTAGCTGGCAAGACGGGTTCACCGGGTGCTTACGCATAAACACCGGTAAAGGTCTGACAGATAGCCTTAGGCACGGACACTTCAGTTGTCGATCCAAGCCACTTCACAAGGTCGCCTAACGTAGTGGCTTTCGCCATTGGAAAGAGGGCCTTTCCCGCAGCTTCTACAGCACACACAGCCTCCTTCACGGCGTTCTCATAATCGGGACGCGTTGGGTGACGAAAGAACTGAAGAGACTTGTCAAAATGT
>LBMP01000004.1 GCA_001184205.1 Desulfocarbo indianensis | reverse complement strand
CGACTCCCGCACCACCGCGTCCACGATGCCCGCGTTGGTCTTGATCAGGTCGTCACGGCTCATGCCCGGCTTGCGCGCGATGCCAGCCGTCACGATGATGATGTCCGAACCCGCCGTGGCCGCGTAATCGTTCGCCCCCAGAATATTGGCGTCGTGCTTTTCCACCGGCGCCGCCTCGCAAAGATCCAGGCCCTTGCCCTGCGGCATGCCCTCCACCACGTCCACCAGCACCACGTCGGCCAGCTCTTTCTCCGACGCACGCTGAGCGCACGTCGCTCCCACGTTACCCGCCCCTATCACCGTTATTTTCTGAAGCATCTTGCTTTCTCCTATTAAGGCGTTATGCTAAATTAGCTCCCGAAAGCCAAACTACTATCGCCCAACGCGCCGCGTCAACTTCCAGGCGCGTAAAACACAACCCGTTGGAGTACTTACCATGGCCGTCACCGTCAAGGAAACCAATCTGCCGGACATACCTTTGCTGGGGCGCGGCAAGGTGCGCGACATCTACGACATGGGCGAACACCTTCTCATCGTGGCCTCGGACCGCTTGAGCGCCTTTGACGTGGTCATGCCGGATCCCATTCCCGACAAGGGCCGGGTGCTCACCCAGATTTCAGTGTATTGGTTCGAAAAAATGAAGGACCTCACCCCCAACCATCTGGTGGCCTGGGAGGTGAACGATTTTCCGGCCAAGCTCAAGCCCTACGCTGATCAGTTGGAAGGCCGCTCCATGCTGGTCAAGAAATGCCAGCCCCTGGCCATAGAAGCCATCGTGCGGGGCTATATCGCGGGCAGCGGCTGGAAGGATTACCAGAAGACCGGCCAGGTCTGCGGCTATGCCCTGCCCCAGGGACTCCAGGAATCTGACCGTCTGGAAGAGCCCCTGTTCACCCCCAGCACCAAGGCCGAGCTGGGCGAGCACGACGAAAACATCTCCCTAGAGCGGGCCCGCGAGATCGTGGGCGCCGAATTGGCCGACGAGGTGGCCCGGCGCTCGCTGGCCATCTACAAACGCGCCCGCGAACTGGCCAGGGAGGCGGGCATCATCATCGCCGACACCAAGTTCGAATTCGGCGTAAAGGACGACAGCCTGCTTTTGATCGACGAGGTGCTGACCCCGGATTCCTCGCGCTTCTGGCCGGCGGACGATTACCAGCCGGGCCGGGGCCAAAAGAGCTTTGACAAGCAATACGCGCGCGACTATTTGGAGAGCATCGGCTTCAATAAAAAGCCGCCGGCCCCCAAGCTGCCCGCCGAGGTGATCGAAGGAACCCGCCAACGCTATCTGGAGGCCCTCAAGCGCCTCACCGGCCGCGGTTTGGCCTAGCTCGTCCGCCCGTTAAGGGATATATATTAAAAATATATACATAACAAAGCGGCTGCCGCAGAGGCCGCCGCGGGAGGTAAAGACCTTGAAGCAAGAAGTGCAAGAAGCATTGGACAAGATCCGGCCCGCGCTGCAGCGCGACGGCGGCGACGTGGAACTGGTGGAAGTCACCGAGGACGGCGTGGTCAAGGTGAAGCTGCAAGGCGCCTGCGGCGGCTGCCCCATGAGCCAGATGACCCTCAAGATGGGCATCGAGAAGGTCGTGAAGCAGTCAGTGCCCCAAATCAAGAGCGTCGAGGCGGTGTAGGCCGCCCCACCGGTCGACATGAGCCGCGTGGGCCAGCCCCAAGGCAAAGGCTCCAGCTCCGCGACCGCGCGGAGCCTGGAAGGCGGGCGGGTCCGCGACAAATCGGCGAACGCCAAGGAACTGGCCGGCGGCATCTGCCACCGGGCCAAGAACGATCTGCAGACCCTGGCCAACCTCATGGCCTTGGCCGCGCCTTACGCCAGAACCCCGGCCGAGCTGACCGAGGCCCTGGATGGGCGCATCGGCGCCATGAGCGTGAGTTACACCCTGGTGGCGCAAACCGGCGCCCCGCCCCATCTGGACCGCTTGGCCGAGGAAGTGGTGCGCCGCGCCAAATGGCGTTTGAGCGCGCCGCTGGGCTTTGACAATCGCCTGCCCTCCCTGGAGATAAGCCTCCGCTTGTGCTCCCCGCTTTCCCTGTGGCTGCATGAGATGGTGGTCAACGCCCTGGCCCACGGCCTGGCCAGGGTCCAAAGTCCCAAACTGCTCATTGCCGGCCAGGTGGATGGCGACGCTTTCCAGATTAGCGTGGCGGATAACGGCCCGGGCCTGGCGCCCGGCTTTGATATCTCCGCCCAGGCCGGCCTGGGCCTCAAGATCGCCCAGGCCGTGGCCCGGAGCGACCTGCGGGGCCGCATGGAGCTGAAAACCCTTGGAGAGGGCCTGCAAGCCCGGCTGGAGTTTCCTGCCCATGAATTCGAACGCCTCAACCGAAACGTGTGGAATTGAGCCGGAAGACCGACCTGTTGCCGGCGATCAACAGGCCGGCCCCAGCCAAGGCGGCAAAGCGGCCCGCAACCTGGGCATCCTTTTGGTGGAGGATGAAAGCGCCCACGCCGCCCGGATGGAAAAGGCCCTGGGCCAGTTGGGCCATCGGGTGCTGGGCCGGGCCATGGACGGCCAGGCCGCCTGCCAATGCTGCCTGGAGCTGCGGCCCGATCTGGTGCTGATGGATCAATCCCTGCCCAAGATGGACGGCCTGCAAGCGGCCTTTGTCATGAACTGCAACCAGCCGGTGCCGGTGCTGCTCATGGCCGCCCAGATCAAGGAGGGCCTAAAGGAAGAGGCCTTGCAAGCCGGCGTATACGCCTGCCTGCCCAAGCCGGTGGACGCGACCCTCTTGGACTATTCCATTGACATCGCCTTCCGCTGCCATCAGCGGCTCTGCGCCCTGCAAGCCCAGATCGAGGACCTGCGCAATGAAATCAGCGCCCGCAAGCTCGTGGGCCGCGCCTCGGGCATCCTCATGCTGCGGCATCACCTCACCTATGACCAGGCGGTGGGAAGGCTGCACGAGCGAGCCATGGCTTTGAACCAGCCGTTGATTGAAGCCGCCAGCAAGGTGATCGAGGACGACCAAAGCCCAACCACGGCGGGCTGATCAACCGTACCGCCGGAGAGGCAAATATGGGTGCCATATTTTCCAAGCTCAAACGCCCCAAGCACCCCATGCCGGACTTCGTAAAAAGGGCTTTGGAGGAGCGCGGTCTGCTGAAAGACTACCAGGAACGGCCGCCCTATCAGCAAAACGATTATATCGGCTGGATAAACAGCGCCAAACGCCGGGAGACCAAGGACAAAAGGCTCGGGCAAATGCTTGACGAACTCGAGGCGGGCGGCGTGTACATGAAAATGGAGCACCCCCCGTCAAAAAAAGGCGCTTGAGGCGATTCCTTCCGTGCGCGGCCCAGCCCTTTTGCCTCCCCCTTTGCAAAGCCGCCGCTGATGGACCGTCCCGGTTTGACACACCGCATGGCCTGACTTATATTTTGCCGCGTAATCCACGGGAGGAAAACCATGCGCCTGGAAGACTTCTCGCCCGTTGACCGGGAACTGGCCCAGGTGGCCCCCGGCGGCGATCTCATATACCGCTGCCTGGACTGCGGAGCCGACCACGGCATTGAAAAGCTCTTGTACACCTGCCCGGAGTGCGGGGCGGTGCTCTTGATCGAGGACCGCGACTTCCCGCGCCTTAAATCCACCAGCGGCCCGGACTGGCGGCGGCGTTTCGACCTGCGGCGCATGCTCAACCACCCCGCGGCCAAGGGCATCTTCCGCTACCACGAGCTCATCGCGCCGGTGGTGCCGGCCGACAGCGTGCTGTATCTGGGCGAGGGGCACACCCCCCTGGTGGAGGCCACCGCCCTATTGCGCCAGGCGGTGGGCTGCTCCTTCGCCTTCAAGAACGACGGCCAGAATCCCAGCGCCTCCTTCAAGGACCGGGGCATGGCCGTGGCCTTGAGCTTTCTCAACTACCTCATCAAGCACCGGGGCGCGGGCAATATTCTTTCGGTGTGCGCCTCCACCGGCGACACCTCGGCCTCGGCGGCGCTCTACGCCTCCTACCTGGCCCCGGCGGTGAAAAGCGCGGTGCTCTTGCCCAGGGGCAAGGTGACGCCCCAGCAGCTCGCCCAGCCCCTGGGCGCGGGCGCGTCGGTCTTCGAGATTCCCGGCGTGTTCGACGACTGCATGAAGGTGGTGGAATACCTGGCCGATCACTACCAGGTGGCGCTCTTGAACAGCAAGAACGCCTGGCGCATCCGCGGCCAGGAGTCCTACGCCTACGAGGTGGCCCAGGACCTGGACTACGACCTGACCGGCCGCGCCCTGTTCGTGCCCATCGGCAACGCGGGCAACGTTAGCGCCATCATGGCCGGGCTCATGAAGCTGCGCGAGCTGGACATCATCACCAGCCTGCCCAAGCTGGTGGGCGTGCAGAGCCATCACGCGGACCCGGTTTTCCGCTATTACCAGGAGAGCGATCCCCAAAAGCGCCAGTGGCGGCCGGTGACGGTGCAGGCCTCGGTGGCCCAGGCCGCCATGATCGGGAACCCCGTCTCCATGCCCAGGGTGGTGGAGCTGGCCAGGCGCTACAACCAGGCGGCCGGCGGGCCGGCCTTTTTCGTGGTGCAGGTGAGCGAGCAGGAGATCATGGACAACATGATCCTGGCCAACCGCCACGGCCACATCGTGTGCACCCAGGGCGGCGAATCCCTGGCCGGCCTGCGCCGGGCCCTGGACCTGGGCTTGGTGGGCGGGGACGAGCAGGCCATCCTGGACGCCACGGCCCATCACCTCAAGTTCATCGGCTTCCAGCAGATGTATTTCGAGGATTCCTTCCCGCCGGATTTCGGCGTGACCCCGCGCAAGGAGCTGGTCAACGCGCCCCAGGAGGTGGTGGCCGGAGCCAGGCAGCCCCAGCCGGGCCAGCCTTTGGAGGGCGAGGAGTTCACCAGCTTCGTGGAGGCCACCGCCCTGGAGATCGCCAAACGCCTGGGCCTGGAGGCGCGCTGATGGCCCTCTGGGACCAGGAGCCCCTGGGCGACGACGGCTACTGTTTCGCCTGCGGCAAGAACAATCCCCACGGCCTGCAAATGCGGGTGGTCTACGAGGAGGCCGACAAATCCGCCTCCTGCCGCCTGAGCCTGGCCCGCCGCTTCCAGGGCTGGAGCGGCATCGCCCACGGCGGGGTGGTGGCCACCCTCATGGACGAGATCATGGCCCACGCCGTGATCCGCCACGTGGGCCAGGCCCTCACCACGGACATGCAGTCCCGCTACCGGGCGCCGGTGCCCCTGGACCAGGAGCTCGCGGTGCGCGGCTGGGTGGCCGAGATCAACCGCAGGCTGGCCACCACCCAGGCCGAGGTGCGCCTGGCCGAGGGCGGCAAGCTCCTGGCCGAGGCGCAAGCCCGCTTCCTGCTGCGGCCCGAGTAGGCCATGGCGCGCAACTCCACCGCGGCCAGGGGCGGCGCGGCCCAGATGCTCATCACCGTGGGCAAGCCCAAAAGCGCTTACGTGAGCCAGGGCCTGGCCGACTACGCGGCCCGGCTCAAGCCCTACGGCGGCTGCACGCTGCGGCATCTGAAGGCCGAGCGGGCGGCCAAAGGCAAGAGCCCGGCCCAGCTCATGGCCGCCGAGGCCGAGCGGGTGCTGGCCGCTATGGAGCCCCGCCTGACCGCCTGGGCCCTGCACATAAAGGGCGAGCCCTGGACCTCGGAACGCTGGGCCCGGGAGCTTAAGGCCGTGCGGGAAAGCGCCGCGCCCCGCCTGGCCCTGATCATCGGCGGGGCCGAGGGCCTGGACGCGTCGGTGCTGCAAAGGGCCCAGGCGCGGGTCTCCCTGGGGCCCATCACCCTGCCCCACGAGCTGGCCGCCCTTGCCGCCCTGGAGCAGCTCTATCGCGCCCACACCATTCTGGCCGGCCTCCCCTATCACCGGGCCTGAGGCCATGCGCATCCATCCCTCCATGGCCGGCGGCCCAACCGAGCGCCAAGCGGAAAACAGCCGCAGCCACGGGGTTCCCGCCTGGTCCGGTCTGGGCCGGGCCTTTTGTTTTTACGCCCTGGCCCTGGCCGTGGCCCTCATCTGCCTGGCCAACCTGGGATTTCTGTTGGGGCTGGCCGTGGGGCCCTGGAACCTGCCCCTGGCCGCGGCCCTGGCCCTGGCGGGAACCTGGGCATGGTCGCGCTCCGCCGGCGGCGGTGCCCCGGCCTGGCGCGACGCGCTCTTGGGCGCGGGCCTGGTCTGGGCGGTGCTGGGCCTGGGCCTTTTCCTGGCCACCCGCTACAACGACATGTCCTACGACGGCCAGTGCTATCATCAGTTGGCCATTCTCTCTCTACTGGACGGCTGGAATCCCCTGTGGGAGCCCTACCTGCCCTTTCACCACTACCCGGTGCAAAACTACCCCAAAGCCTTCTGGTATCTGGCCGTCAGCCTCACCCAGGTTTTCGGTTCGGTGGAATACGGCAAGGCCTTCAACTATCTCCTGCCCACGGTGGCCGGGGCGGCGCTGTTTCAATTCCTCAAGGGACTGGGGCGTTCGCCTTTTATGGTGCGCCTCCTGCTGAGCCTTACCGCCGCCTTCACCCCCACCGTGCTCTGCCAGCTCAACTCTTTCTACCTGGACGGCCTTCTGGTCTCCGGCCTGCTCCTGGCCTTGGTCTTCAGCCTGGAGTACTACCTCTACGGCGACCGCCGGGTGTTGGGGCCGCTCCTTTTGGTTTCCCTGTTCCTCATCAACCTCAAGTACACCGGCCTGGTCTACGTGGGGTTGTTTCAGATCGGCTTCTGGCTGGCCCTGTTGTGGCGCAGGCGCCAGCGGCATTGGGCCTATTTCCGCTGCGCCGCGGCCGGAGGCCTGCTGGGGGTTTTGGTGTTGGGCTTCAATCCCTACGTGCTGAACACCGTGCATTTCGGCAGCCCGGTGCATCCCATGCCCGGCGAGAACGTGGCCCGCTATCAGGCGCCCCAGGAGTTCATCGCCAAGAACCGGGTGGAAAAACTGGCCTGGTCCTTGTTCGCGCATTGCAGCGCCAACATGAAAAGCATGCCCCAGCTCAAGATCCCCTTCACCGTGAGCGCCTATGAATGGGAGCATTTGGGCACCACCAGCCTGCGCTACAGCGGCCTGGGGCCCTGGTTCAGCGGGGCGCTCATCCTGCTGCCCCTGGCCTTGCTGATGGTGTGGCGGCGCAACCGCGCCTGGGCCAAGGCCGGTCTGGCCCTCTGCGGCCTGATTCTGGCCTCGGTGTTTTTCATCCCGGAGACCTGGTTCAGCCGCTTCGTGCCGCAAATCTGGTTCATTCCCCTTCTCTGGGCGGTGGCGCTGTGGTGGAGCCCCGGGGAGAAATGGCGGGCCGCCGCAAGGGCGCTGGCCGTGGCCATTTGCATTATCTTGTTGGTTAATCAGGCCATGGTCCTGGCCGGCAACTGGCTGGACTGGCACGGCGTGCAAAGCGTGTTCGACGGGCAGGTGGAGGATTTACGGAAGGCTTCCCAAACGCGCCAGGTGCTGGTCAAGGGCCCCTGGCGGGCGGTGCGCAACCGGCTGGACTCGGCCGGGCTGCGTTATGAATGGGTGGACGAGCTGCCCTGCGCCGAGCCGCAGCGCATTGCGGGCACCCATTCCACCCATTGGTATTGCCTGGGCGAAAACACGCCCTGAGGGCCGCCGGCTTAAAGCGGGCGCTGCAAAGCGTGCAGCAGCACGCGGGTTTCCCCGTCGTCGTCCCTCACCCCGCGCTGGGTGGAGCGCATCTGGAACCGGCCGTGCATCATGCCGAAAAAGCTGATCATGAAGGGCCGTTCCTGGTGGCTGATGAACACGGTGCCGCCCGGCGCGGTGAGCTCGCTGATGAGCGCCGCCAGAGGGGGGTACAGGGCGCGATTATAGAGAATCTCCGCCCCCAGGATGGAGTGGTAGGCTCCCAGATCGGGGTCCGGCGCGGTCCAGTCCAGGAAACGGACCTCCACCATTTGCTCCAAGCTGTTCAGCTCCACGGCGGCGCGGGCGAACTCCAGGGCGTCGGGGTGATGATCGGTGAGCACCACCCTTCTGCCGTGGGCGGCGGCGGCCAGGCCGGGCAGGCCCAGACCCGCGCCCAGCTCCAATAACGGCTCCTGGGGGTCCACTCCCGGCGGCGGTGGCAGGCTGGCGGCCAGGCCGGCCAAGACCATGGCCGCCGGCCAGAGCTTGGTCCAATAGGGAAGCTCGGCTTTAGCGCCCCCCCCAGCCTCCAGACAGGATTTGATATATGCCTGGGGGTCGGCCAACTCCGGCAGGATCAGGGTCTTGCCGGCGATCTTGGCTTGGGTTTCCTGCAGGGCGAAGCGGCCCCGCAGGCGCTCCAGCGCGCCGGGAGAGCCCGGCGGGGGCGGCGGGGGCGCCGCCACGGAGGCCGCGAGCGGCCCCTCGGCTATGGTTTGTCCATGGGTTATATTATTAATGTTTTCCATTTGTTTGCTAGGTTTTTACCGCGCAGGTCTGGCCCGGAGGGCATTACGGCCCCCGCCGGGCGGATTATCCGGTTGTATTCAAGAAAACAAAGAAGCGGCCGGTAAGCCGGAGTTTATTCCCCAAAGTCGGCCCCGCACCAAGGGCAATAACGGAAACCAAAATCATGAATGGTTTCGTTGCAGGCCGAACAGCGGGTCACCATCTCGTTGGCGCAAAACGGGCAATACACGAAAGTGGCGCACTGGGCGCGGAGCTCGGGAGACAGGGCCTCCCACTGATCCGCGCACATTTCCTCTTGGCAGACTTTTTCTTTACGCGCATTCACGGCTAATGATTTCCCTTTGCTACTGGATTGACATGGGCGCGCGCTAAGCCGCGGGCCGCATGCTTTATTATTGTACCCCGGCCGGCCCGAACCAGCCACGCCCCGCGCCGAGCCGGCTAATGCTCGGTATCCTCCTCCGGCAGGGCCTGGGCCAGCTGCTTAAGGAACTCGATGGATTCCAGGGCGTCTTTTTCGTCCACCACATGCAGGGCAAAGCCGGCATGGGCGATTACATAGTCGCCCAACTTGAGATCGGGCACCATGAGGGCGCTCACCACCCGGCTGACCCCCTCGACCTCCACCGTGGCCATCTGGTTTTTTATCTCAATGACTTTAGCCGGTACTGCTAAGCACATCGCGCACCTTGCCCGGCTGGGGCTTGGTGGTGGCCGCCACGCCCATCTTGCCGAGCTCGCTTACGACCAATTCCACCAAGGCCGGCACCGCCGCCGCCACCTTGGGGGTGAGCTCGGTTCCCCAGTCGAAGATGTTTTCGTATTCCACCCCCACCACCAAGACCTCCGGCGCTTCGCCGATGAGCGGCAGGGTGCCCATGGCCTCCATGAGGTCTATCTGGTGCAGGCTATCCTTGTATTGAATATGGGCCGGCTTGGCTTCCCAGGTGAAGCGGTACACGGTGCCGGGCTCGTCGCCGCCGCGCACCGCGTCGATGATGATCACCTGATCGGCCTCCATCATCACCCCGGTGAGGCTAAGGCCCAGGACCCCGCCGTCCACCAGGCGCACGTTGGCGGGAAAATCGTAGCGGGCCTCCAGTTCCTTGAGCACCCGGATGCCCACGCCCTCGTCCTGGAGGAGCACGTTGCCCACGCCCATGACCAATATCTGTTTGTCCGGCTTTTGCTCCATGGTCTTTTGCAGTATAGCAGAATCAGGCATGGCTGGCGATTAATCCCCATTTCCCGGCCGCTTCGCGGGCCGGCCCCGCCGGCTGCCCGCGAACGGGGCGGCGGGAAAGCACCGCCGCCCCGTTCGGGATGGAGTCTCGGTTTAAAGCACCTTGAACTTGTAGACCTGGTTGCTGTCCGGGTCGATGACGTGCACGCCGCAGGCGATGCAGGGGTCGAAGGAGTGCACGGTGCGCAGAATCTCCAAGGGCTGCTTGGGATCGGCCACCGGCGTGCCCACCAGGGCCTCCTCAACCGGGCCCAGCTGGCCCTTGGCGTCGCGGGGGCCCAGGTTCCAGGTGGAAGGCACCACCAGTTGGTAGTTCTCTATCTTGTTGTCCTTGTTGGTCTTGAGCCAGTGGCCCAGGGCGCCGCGGGGCACGTCGGTGAGCCCCATGCCCATGGCCTCGCCGGGCCAGCTCCACTCGGTCACGGTCTTGGTGTCGCCGGCCTTGACGCGCTCCACCGCCTCCATGACCCAGCCCGCCATGGCGTCGGTCACCACCTTGGTCTCGATGGCGCGGGCCGCGGTGCGCCCCAGGGTGCTGAACAGGGCCGCCGCGGGCACGCCCAGATGGTTCAGCACGGCGCCCACCGCCGATTTCACGCCGGGATGGCCCTGGGCGTAGGCGGCCAGCACCTGCGCCAGGGGGCCCACCTCCATGGGCTTGCCCTCGTAGCGCGGCGCCTTGAAGAAGCTGTACTTGCCGTCGTAGTCGTAGTTGGGCACGATGGGATCGGTGACGCCCTCATAGGGATGCTTGGGCTCGCCGTCCTGGTACCAGGCCCTGGTCACTTCCTCGAATATCTTGGAGGTGTCCACCTGCATGGGGTTGGCCAGGTCGCGGCCCATGATCACGCCGCCGGGCATGAACATCTTCTCCTGGGCCCAGGGCCCCTCACTCATGGGGAAAGCGCCGTAGGCCATGAAATTGGTACAGCCGCCGATCTGGTTGGCGCCCCAGTCCTTGTAGAAACTGGCCACCGCCAAGAGGTCCGGGATGTAGACGTTGTCGATGAACGCCTGCATCTCTTTTACGTAATAGAGAAACTCGGCCAAGCGGTCCACGTTGAGCATATCCTGCACGCAGGAGACGCCGCCGGCCACGTAGGTCTGGATGTGGGGGTTCTTGCCGCCGAACATGGCCATCATGCGCGAGGCCTTTACCTGGAGGCGCAGGCACTCCAGATAGTGGGCCACGGCCATGAGGTTGGCCTCCGGGGGCAGCCGGTAATCGGGATGTCCCCAATAGCCGTTGGCAAAGGGGCCCAGTTGGCCGCTGTCCACGAAAGCCTTCAGGCGGTCCTGCACGGCCTTGAAATCGCTGGGGCCGCTCTTGGGATAGTTGCCCAGGTTGTTGGCCAGGGCCGAGGTCTTTTTGGCGTCCGCCTTCAGCGCGCTTACCACGTCCACCCAGTCCAGGGCGTGCAGGGCGTAGAAATGGGTCACGTGATCGTGGATGTATTGCGCGCCGTGCACGAAGTTGCGGGCCAGCCGGGCCAGGGCGGGCGCGTAGGCCTTGAAACAGTCGTCGATGGCGCGGATGGAGGCCAGGGCGTGCACTTCGGTGCAGACGCCGCAGGCGCGCTGGGTGATGTAGGGAGCGTCGCGGGGATCGCGCCCTTTGAGGATGATCTCCAAGCCGCGGAAAAGTTGGGCGGAACTCCAGGCGTCTTTCACCTTGCCGCCCTCTATCTCCACATCGATGCGCAAGTGCCCCTCGATGCGGGTAATCGGATCGATGGTGTATTTAGCCATCTTATTGGTCCTCCTTCAGGAAGCTTTTTTCAATAATCTCTAACCGCCGGCGGCTTGGCTACATGGACTCGTAAAACGGAGACTTGTTGTCCCAGAACTGAGGTTCCGAGCAACCGATACAGGGATGCCCCGCGCCCACCGGCCAACTGGTGCCGTCATTGAACAAGATGATGGGACAGTTGTTGTAGGTGTCGGGCCCCTTGCATCCCATCTCGTAAAGACACCAGCCTTTTTTGGCGCCCTCGTCGCCGAACTTCTTGACGAATTCCTGGTTTTCGTAGTGGGCCCGGCGGGGACACTGCTCGTGAATGGTCTTGCCATAGGCGAACAACGGCCGCCCATTGTCGTCCAGGGCCGGCAGCTTGCCGAGAAGAAGGAAATGAACCACGGTGGCCATGAAATTGACCACGTTGGGCGGACAGCCGGCCACGTTGACCGTTTTGATGCCCAGGGCCTCGCTGGCGCCCTTGGCCTGGGTGGGGTTGGGAGAAGCGGCCTGCACGCCGCCGAAGGAGGCGCAGTTGCCGATGCAAACCGTGGCCAGCGCGCCCTTGGTGACCTCCTTGCCGATCTCCAGGAAGGTCTTGCCTCCCACCTTGCCCCAAACGCCGTCGTTGGCGGTGGGGATGCCGCCCTCGATCACGCAGATGTAATTGCCTTTGTACTGTTCCATGGCGTCATGCAGGGATTTTTCGGCGGCGTGACCGGCCGGCGCCATGATGGTCTCATGGTAGGCCACGTTCAGGATATCCAGCACCACATCGTCGATCCAGGGATAGGTGGTGCGCAGGAGCGCCTCGCTGCATCCGGTGCACTCGGCGAAATGCAGCCAGATCACGGTGGGGCGCTGCTTGGCGGTCATGGCCTGGGCCACCCTGGGTATCATGCTGGGCGCCAGACCGAGCACGGAGGTGACCAAAGTGGCGTATTTGATGAAGTCACGCCGGTTTACCCCCTTCACCTCCAAGGTTGCCAACAACTCCTCTTTCGATTCCATATCTTTACTGACCTCCTTGCCCCGGCCTTCATTGCCGGAGGCCGTAAAGCTAACCCCTCACCTTAAGCGCAACGGTCCCCGGACAGTGGGGTGTTGTCCAGGTGCGGGGAAGGGCGCCTCCTCGTTAAGGGAGGGCTCACTCCGTTTCCGGTTTCCGTGCAAAAAGGGTTAACTGATTGCCTGTTTTATTTGGCGAAAGGCTCATCTCCCATATTGCTCCAAGATGTCACCCTTCTGCCTTTTTTAATGATAGGCCCTCGACACACTGATAGGTCAAATATGTAATACCGATAGGTGAAAAAGACTTTATCAATTTGTGCAATTTTTAAGGCATCTTACGTCAACCCGACTTGCCAAGCGGCGGCCAAAGGCTTATAATATCTTCCCAATAAATAGTGGAAAATCGTCAATGACCCCGGCAAGCCCGCAAATTCTGAACCCCCGTTCCGGCTACCCTTTCAGCGCCCTGGTTGGGCAATCAAAAATGAAGCGGGCTCTGCTACTTCTGGCCATTGACCTCGGTTTGGGCGGTATTCTTTTACGCGGAGAGAAAGGAACCGCCAAATCCACCGCGGCCAGGGCCTTGGCGGACATCCTGCCGCCGGTGGAGGCGGTGATGGGCTGCGCGGTGGGCTGCTCCCCCCAGGGTCCCTGGTGCCCGGCCTGCGCCGCCTTGCCGCGTCCCCTCTCCTCCCGGCTCCGGCCCACCCCCTTCGTGGACCTGCCTCTGGGCGCCACCGAGGACCGGGTGGCCGGCTCCCTGGACCTGCGCCTGGCCATCCAGGAGGGCCGCCTGGGCTTCATGCCCGGCCTT
Source organism: Desulfocarbo indianensis (assembly GCA_001184205.1). Classification (GTDB taxonomy): domain Bacteria; phylum Desulfobacterota; class Desulfarculia; order Desulfarculales; family Desulfarculaceae; genus Desulfocarbo; species Desulfocarbo indianensis. The sequence continues at coordinate 493,127 of LBMP01000004.1, read as the reverse complement.
TTGGCCCAGGCCCATCAGGGCGTGCTCTACGTGGACGAGGTCAACCTGCTGCCGCCCCACCTCACCCACCTGGTGCTGGACGCCGCCTCCTCGGGCTGGAACCAGGTGGAGCGGGAGGGCATCTCTTACCGCCACCCCGCCCAGTTCGCCCTGGTGGCCTCCATGAACCCGGAGGAAGGCCCCCTGGGACCCCAGCTTCTGGACCGTTTCGGCCTGTGCGTGGACGTTAAGGGTGAGGCCGATCCGGCCTTAAGGCGTCTGGTCGTCACCCGCCGCCTGGCCTACGAGGCCGACCCGGTGGCCTTCCGGGTGGCTTGGTCCCAGGCCGAGGACGACCTGCGCGCCCGCCTGGTGGCCGCCCGCGAGAAACTGCCGCTGGTCACGGCGCCCGCCCAGTCCCGGGCCCTGGCCGCCTGGCTGGCCTCCCGCGCCGGCTCCCTGGGTTCGCGAGGTGAACTGGCCTGCGTCAAGGCGGCCCGCGCCCTGGCCGCCTGGCGCGGCCTGGATGAGGCCTCGCCGGAATTGGTGCAGGAGGTGGCCCCCCTGGCCTTGAACCACCGCGCCCAGGCCCGGGAAAACCGGGCCGAGGAGCCCGCCGCCCGCCTGAAGCAAGGCCCCCCGCCCAACAGTCAGGACCAGACAATGCGGGTGGTGAAGACGCTTTCCCTGCCCGAGGGCCGGGAGCAAGGCGGCCAGGAGCCCGCCGGGGAAAGAACCCTTTACATACTGCCGCCGGAGGCGGTCAAGCCGGTGGCCACCCGCCTGCCCGCCCGCGAAGGCACCAGCCTCAAGCAGGCCGGCCGGCGCAACGCCCGCCAGGTGAGCGGCAACCGGGGGCGCTATATGCGGGCCTCCAGCCAGCGCCTGGGCCGCTCCCTGGCCTTTGACGCCACCCTGCGCGCGGCGGCCCCCCATCAGAAAAGCCGCCGCGCCCTGGCTCCCGGCGGCGGCCCGGCGCTATTGGTGCGCCAGCCCGACATCCGGGAAAAGGTGCGCGCGGCCAAGCGAGGCCGCCTGATAATCTTCTGCGTGGACGCCTCGGGCTCCATGAACGCGGCGGCCCGCATGCGGGAGACCAAGGCCGCGGTGCTGGGGCTGCTCACCGAGGCCTATCAAAAACGCGACCGGGTGGGCCTGGTGGTTTTCGGCGGGCTCTCGGCCCGGGAGCTTTTGCCGCCCACCAGCAGCGTGGAGGTGGCCCGCCGCCTGCTCAGCGACCTGCCCACCGGCGGCAAGACCCCCCTGGCCTCGGGCCTGGTGACCCTGGCCGGCATCCTGGAGCGGGAACTGGCCCAGGACCCCAAGCTCACCCCCCTGGCGGTGATCCTCACCGATGGCCGGCCCAACGTGCCCCTGGCCGCGGCCACCGCCGAGTTCCTCAACCAGCCCGCCGGCAAGAAGGGCGGCGGCTGGGGCGACAACTGGGGCGACGGCGGCTACGCCGACCGGGAGGTGCTCAACCTGGCCCGGCGCATGGCCTCGGACCCGCGGCCGCGCTACGTGGTGGTGGATACCGACGTGGGGCATCATCACGAAATAAACCTGTGCCGCGCCTTCGCCGAATACCTGGGCGCGGCCTGCGTTAGCCTGCGCAACATCACGGCGGATCAGGTGCTGGATCTCGTTAAAAATTATTGGTGATATCGGGGGGACACGACATGAGCGAAAACAGTGGGGAATCGAATAACAAAACGCAATCGCCCTTATGGTTTGAACTGTACAAAATCGCCATAGAGACCAGAAACTTGGAGATCAAGTTGTTCTGGACAAGGAGCCTTTTTTTTTTGGTGGCTTCATCGCGGTTCTATTTACCGGCATGTGCAATTTGGAAGGTGAACATAATTTATTAAAACTTTTAATATCCGGTTTGGGAGCTATCTTTTCACTGGGCTGGTTTTTTGCCAACAAGGGAAGTAAGTACTGGCAATAATCTTGGGAGAAAAAAGTAAGTTACTTAGAGACTAAAATGGACGTCGTCCTTTTTCTGGGTTGGGAATTGCCTCGCAAAGGGTGCCCCATCACCTCACCTTCTTTTCGTTCGGTAAGTAAAATTGCATGTTTTCTTAGCTTCTTCATTTTCATTGGTTGGATTATGCTTTTTTTATATCGAGCGCTTCCAATCCAAAATAGTATCTGGGCATCAGAAAAGGCTGGCACAATCGTCATTTCGTTCTTTGTTGCCAGTGCACTTTTTTTTCTATTCACTGATACCCGTACAAAGAAACCGTTATCCGTAGGAGATGGCTTTGCTCGCGGAGAGCATAGCGCTAAAGACAAAAGTTATGAAAATAAAAAAAAACTGTTTAAAGGTCGACTGACTTTAATTAGTCCAGTAGTTTAATTTGCATTGTCATTATTATCGCAAGGCAACTCGCTATTTAATTATTAATATTTAATAACTGCGTGAGTGCGTCATTCTAAAAGCGGGATTCCACATATGATTGTGTGATTGTATCAACAAACCTCCTGTCACCTAAGCGTCACATCGCAAAGTTGTAACCAGGGCTATTATTTAGGGCCGGAGCGCCGCCCATGGGGGCGGCCGCTAAGCGTCCATATTTTAACACCCGACAACCCATGGCGGGGCCAAGTGCTCACTTTCATCCACTCCTCTTACTTCCGCAATCTCCTGGACGGCTTTTCGGTGGGGGCCATCCTCATGAACGCCGGGGGCCGAGTGTACGCGGCCAATTTGGCCGCCAGCGCCATCCTGGGATTCGGCAAGGAGCGTTTCCTCAGGCCCGGCATTTTCGAAGAGATCAGCAGCCGCCTGGATTCCCCGGCGGAATTCCAGGGCATGCTGCAGAGCCTGCTGCAAGGCCAGGGGGGAGCCCACTCCCTGCGCCTCACCTACAACCATCCCAGCCGGGGACGCCTGCACCTGGACATCTCCAGCAATTCCCTCATCGAGTCCGACAAGGTGTTCGGCATTCTCCTGGAGTTCAACGACATCACCGAAATCATCAACCTGGCCGAGCGCGAAAAAAAGATGCTCACCGAACGCGCCCGCCTGCAAAGGGAGCACATCCAGAGCCTCTACGGCTTTTCCGAGGCCGTGGCCCACCAGATACGCAATCCCTGCATGACCATCGGCGGCATGGCCAACCTCATGCTCAAACGCAAGCCCGAGGACGACCCGGACTGCCGCCTGTTGGACAACATCCTGCACGGGGCCCAGCGCCTGGAAGCCATCGTGGAGGCGGTGCACTCCTTTACCAAGCCCATCCAACCCAAGCCCGAGCGGGTGCGGCTGGCCACCATCATCAACCGGGCCCGCAAGGAGCTGGGCGGCCTGGTGGAGCGGGCGCGCTGGCAAACCCCCGCCAAGTCGCCCGTGATCGTCACCGATCCGGCCTGGGCCGCCCAGGCCGTGGGCGAGGCCCTGCGCAACGCCCTGGAAGCCCTGCCCGCTGAAGGCGGCGAGATAAGAATCTCCTGGCGCGTGCGGGAGGGAAACCTGGTTTTGGAGATCGCCGACAACGGCCACGGCCTGGCCCCGCAGTCGCTCTGCTATCTGTTCGACCCCTTTTTCACCACCAAGGCGGTGGGTGTGGGCATGGGGCTTTGCCGGGCCAGGCGCATCCTGAACAAGCTGGGCGGCGAGATAAGCTTGCGCCCCGGCCTTGACCAGGGCGCGTTGGCGAGTATAGTCTTGCCCGTGCGAGGGCCGATTGCGTCCCCCGTGGAAAACCAGCAAACCTAACCCCCACGGGACAGATATAAAATGCCGCAGACCGCACCTACCCCGCTCTATCCCTTCGCCGCCCTGGTGGGCCAGGAGCAGATGAAGCTGGCGCTCATCATAAACGTGGTCAACCCCCGGGTGGGCGGCGTCTTGATCCGCGGCGAAAAGGGCACGGCCAAATCCACCGCGGTGCGCGCCCTGGCCCAGCTGTTGCCCCGCCAGCAGGTGGTCTCCGACTGCGCCTATGCCTGCGACCCCGACGACCTGGGCGCGCTGTGCCAGGAATGCGCCCGCCGCCTGGCCGCCGGCGACGACCTGCCCAGCGAGGAGCGCCAGGTGCGGGTGGTGGAATTGCCGGTGGGCGCCACCGAGGACCGCCTCCTGGGCACCCTGGACCTGGAAAGCGCCCTCAGCGAGGGCGAGGCCCGCTTTCAGCCGGGCATCCTGGCGGCGGCCAACCGCCAGGTGCTCTACGTGGACGAGGTGAATCTCCTGGACGACCACCTAGTGGACGCCCTTTTGGACGCGGCGGCCATGGGCGTGAACACGGTGGAGCGCGAGTCCATCAGCGTGAGCCACCCCTCCAACTTCACCCTGGTGGGCACCATGAATCCCGAAGAGGGCGAACTCCGGCCCCAGCTCACCGACCGCTTCGGGCTCTGCGTGCAGGTGGTGGGCCTGAGCGACCCGGCCCAGCGCCAGGAGGTTATCCGCCGCCGCCTGGCCTACGAGGCCGATCCCCACGGCTTTGCCAAGCAATACCTGGAGGAGGGCCGCCAAATGGCCGAGCGCATCGAAAGCGCCCGCAAGCTCCTGCCCAAGGTGCAGCACGGCCCGGAGATACTGGACCGGGTGGTGGCGGTCACCCTGGGCCTGGGCGTGGACGGCCACCGCGGCGACCTCACCCTTTTGAAAACCGCCCTCACCCTGGCCGCCCTGGAGGCGCGGGAGAGCGTGACCATCGCCGACGTGGACCGGGCCGCCCTCCTGGCCCTGCCCCACCGCCTGCGGCGGCGGCCCCTGGCCGAGATGGAGTTCGATCTGGCCGACCGCTTGAAGCGCATCTAGGCCCGGCGGTCCGACTCAAGGGTGAAGTAACTGCCAGCGAAATGTCATGGGATAGCTGGGCGGAGAGGCCTCGATAGGCGCGGGGGGACGCGGCTGGCCGCTTCAGGCCAGGGGAAGTTGGGGATGGGTCTGGTCCAGGACCAGGCAATTGCGGCCGGCGCGCTTGGCCTCGTACATGGCCCGGTCGGCCCGGTGCATGAGTTCGCTCAGCCTTTCGTCTTGCTGCAATTGGGCCGCGCCCAGGCTGATGGTTATCGAGGCGCGGGCCTCGCCTTCCTGCACCTCCACCGCCGCCACCGCCTTGCGCAGGCGCTCGCCGGCCGTCCTGGCCTTACGTAAATCGCACTCCAGCAGGCAAACGGAGAATTCCTCGCCTCCGATGCGGCCCAGGAGATCGTTTTCCCTGAGCACGCCCAGGCAGGCCCCGGCCAGGCGTTCCAGCACCCGGTCCCCCATGGCGTGGCCATGGGCGTCGTTCACGGCCTTGAAATGATCGATGTCGAAGATGATGAGGCTCAAGGGCGAACCGTAGCGGCGGGAGCGACCCAACTCGCGCTCGGCCAGCTCCATGAAGCGGCGGCGGTTCAAAAGGCCGGTGAGCTGATCGATGGTGGCCATTATGCGCAAGGACTCTTCCAACCGCTTGCGCTCGGTGATATCGGTGAGCACCCCCACCGAGCCTATCTCGCGGCCGTCGGTGTCCAGCCAGGGCAGCGAATGGTCGGCCAGCCAGCATAGCTGGCCGCTCTTGGTCTCTATCTGGTAGTCGGCCCGGTATTCGCCGGTCCTGCCGGCCAGGCGCACGTTGCGGATTTCCTCGGCGGGAACTTCGTCGGAGGCCGGCTTGGTGATGGTCCTGACCAGGCTGCTGAAGCCGATCCGGTTGATCTCCTCGGGGGTGTAGCCGGTGAGGCGCTCCACCACCGGGCTCAGGTAATCGTAGGTCATGGTGGCGTAACACAAGCGGTACAGGGCCCCGCCCGTGGTCTCGGTGATGAAGCGCAGCCTCTCCTCGCTTTCCTTGAGGCGGGATTCCACGCCCTTCAGCCGCTCCACTTCGCGGCGCAGGCCGGCCAATTCCTGGGCCGGGGAATCCGGGCTTTGCTTGGACCTCTTCATGCCGCTCTCACTCCCTGAGCTTGGCCTGCAGCATCTTCAGGCGCTTTAAAAGCTCATCCCTGGTGGGGATGGCGGTGCCGGGCGGGGGAAACAAAGGCGCGTATTCCGTGGCGGCCCGCTCAAAGGAACCTTCGAAATCGCGGTGCTGGGCCAGCTCCAGGGGCCGGCCCGCCCACTTGCCCAGGCTCAAGGCCAGGAGCGCCACCGCCCGACAAAAGGGCGCCCTGGGGTCCAGGTCCAAGGCGGGCAGATTTTGCGCGCCGGCCTCGCGCACCACCTCGTCCTCCGGCAGGAAAGCGGCCACCTCGATCAGAAGCCCCAGGTCGTCCCTGGCCCAGCGTTCCAACTGGTGGGCGTACACGAAATCGTCCATGAGGCGCACCCGGTTCAAAACCAGCTTGGGCCGCCAGCGCTCCACCGCCCGCTTAGCCCTCGAGCCCTCGCCGGAAGCCGCCTTATCCAGGGCGGCCAGCAAATCCGCCATTTTCATGGCCCCCGGCCCCCGGCTGCGCTCCTGATAGGAAGCCAGCACCGCCCCGGTTTTGGCGTTGCCCCGGAAAATGCGGTTCAAGGCGCGGAAGACCGCGTTCTTCAAAAAATTGAAGGCGCTCAGCACCGCCGGGCGCTCCGGCAGCATGACCAAGAGCGAAACCGGGCTGGTGAGGAAAAAATCCATCACCGTGATGGCGGTGCCCGCGCCCAGATCCAGCAGCACGAAATCCGCCTCCAGGGCTTTTATGCGGTGCAGCAACTTGCGCTTTTTCTGGAAAGACGGGTTGGCGGTGGCCACCACCAGGGCGTCGCCGGGCACGAAGCTGAAGCGCGGCTCCAGGATGGGGTGCACCACCTGCCGCACGTCGGCGGCCTGGCCGGTGAGCACCTCGCCCAGGCCGGGGCGTTCGTTGTCTTGGCCCAAGAGGTTGTGCAGGTCCGATCCGCCCAGGTCGGCGTCGATGACGATGACCCGGTGCTCCAGCCTGGCCAGGGCCAGGCCCAGGTTGGCGGTGAGCACGCTTTTGCCTATGCCGCCCTTGCCGCCGCCCACCGGCAGCACCACCGACACGGATTTTTGAGGGGTTCTAGGCGTCATGACAGGAACTTAGCACATCCGCCCCGCAAAAAGCACCTGGGCTCAGGCCGCCTCGCCGGCCAGCAGTTCCAAAGTGGCCAGGGCCTGGGCGGGGTCTCCCTGGGTTTTAGGCAAGGCGCCGGCGGGTATGATGCGGGCGTGCTCCGCTCCCTCGGCCACTTCCTCGGCCAGAATCGTGAGCCCTGGGGGCATTCCTTGGGGTAGCGCTATGCGGCCGATGCGGCGGCAGGCGATCACCCCGCTAAGCGGAGCCAGCAGCTCGGGCAGCTCGCCGGGCAGGATGACCCTGATTTCTGTGGCCCCCTCGAAGGCCCCCTGGCCGGTGACCACGCCCCCCAGCACCACCGCGGCGCTGGAGTTCTTGAGCAGGCCGGCGCCGTGAAAATGCCCGCCGGTGATTATGGTGCCGGCGCTGAGCAGGCCCAGTTCATCGCCGCGGAACTCCCCTCCCAGGATGCGCGCGTTGTGCGCCTCGGAAAGCACGCTTTCGCCGTTGAAGGAGCCGCCGCTGATGCGCGCGCCGAAGCTCTCGCAAAAAGCCCACTCGCCCTCGAAAGCGCCGCCGGAGGATTGGCACTTCTGGGAGCCCATGAAGGCGCTCTTGCCCAGGAAGCGGCCGCCCTCCGCCTGGGCCTCTTCCGCCGCGTAGAAGCAGAGGTCGCCGGAAAATTCGCCGCCCTTGATCAGCGCCTGCTTGGCGCCGTAAAAAGCATAGGGCCCCGGAAACTCGCCGCCCGAAATTTGGGGCCTATCCGCGCCGCGGAAGGCGTAGCGCAAGGCGAAGCGGCCTTCCTTGATATGGGGCCGCTTGAGGCCGATCTCGGCCGGATCGGGCGACTTGAACCACATGACAACCTCCGGATAAAAAATACGCGCCTTCACGGTTAAATCCCTACGCCAGACCATGGCGGCCTGTCAAGCGCGCCGCATGGGGCTTGGCGGTCGCCCCCAAGTTGTAACCTGAAACTAGCCTGTTATTACCGGATGATATGCCGGCAAGCCGGGCCGTGGAAAAATAAACCGCCGCTTGGCCAGCGGCGGCTCCCGGCGGTCCGCGCCTTGCTATGGTTCACCCCCCGCCCGGCGCCAACGAACCCGCCATTTCCAGAGGGCTCCAGGCCGGCAAGCTGGTTCAATCAACCGGCGGCTTGTTTGCGGCAAGGGCCCCGCCCGGGCCTAGCTGCGGTCGTCAAACAGCTTGAACACCTTTTCCTTTTCCGGGGTCAGCGCGCCCCGTATCAGCTCCATGTGCCGGAGGGCGGCTATCTCTTTTTCCAATTGCCTGAACTCCAGGCCGGTACCCTCCAGCAATTCCTGCACGCTGGCCTGACCCTTTTTCTTGAGCAGCAGCAAAATGGATTCTTGGCCGGGGCTCAACTCCTGATTGGTGAGCCGGCTGGCCGTGTAAGTGGCCCAGGGGTCGCAGGTGCGCGTCGGGCTGAGGGCGTCCATGTAGCAATCCTCGCAGAGCATCAGCCCGGTGTGTTCGCGCAGTTCGTCTTGGGGCGTGTCCGATTGGCATTTTTCACAAGCAGGCATATAAAGTCTCCCTTGCTGAATTCTTTTTTAAGGTAATGCAGGTTTTGGCCAAAAGCAAATCCGCCCCGGCGGGCCTCAAGGCAAATCCTCCTGGCAAACGCCGTCGCCAGAAGGCATAATTATTTTATTCTTCAGGAGGAAAACCTTTGGCATGAGTGACGACTCCGCAGTCAAAAACGGGCAAGAGGGCCAGGAAAGCAACTGGCGGCCCAAGGTCTTGGTGCTGGATGATGAATGGTCCACCCTGGAGCACATCAAGGGCTCCCTGGCCGATCAGTTCGAGGTGCGGGTAGCCTCCCGGGCCGAGGACGCCCTGGCCATGGTGGACAACCAGCAATTCGACGTGGTCATCACCGACGTGCGCATGCCGGACATGGACGGGCTCTCCCTGGTCAGCGAACTGAAGAGCCGCTTCCCCGAAACCCAATACATATTGATGACCGCCTTCAGCGACATCGAGGACACCATCAGCGCCATCCGCCTGGGGGTGGCCGATTATCTGCGCAAGCCCTTCACCATCAGCGAGGTGCGGCACGCCCTCAACCGCTGCCTTTGGCAGCAGCACCTGAGGCGCGAAGTGGCCTCCTTAAGGGCCGGCGACCATCACCTCCTATCCACCATAATCGCCCGCGACGAAGGCATGCGCGAGGTGTGCCATCTGGCCGAAACCGTGGCCGCCACCGACGCCACGGTGCTCATCAGCGGCGAAACCGGCACCGGCAAGGGCCTCCTGGCCAGGGCCATGCACAACACCAGCCCCAGGGCCGACCGCCCCTTCGTGGAGATCAACTGCGCGGCCATTCCCGCCAACCTCATCGAAAGCGAGCTGTTCGGCCACGAGCGGGGCTCCTTCACCGGCGCGGTGGCCCGCAAGCTGGGGCGGGTGGAGGCGGCGTCCGGCGGGACCTTGCTGCTGGATGAAATCGGCGAGATGCCCCTGGAGATGCAATCGAAGCTGCTGAGGTTTCTGCAGAGCTTCCATTTCGAGCGGGTGGGCGGCAACAAACGCCTGCACGCCGACGTGCGGGTGCTCGCCGCCACCAACCGGGATTTGCGCCAATCGGTGCGCGAGGGCTCTTTCCGCCTGGATTTGTTCTACCGCTTGAACGTGGTGCACCTGGTGTTGCCCGCCCTGCGCGAACGCCGCCAGGACATCCCCCTCCTGGCGGATAATTTCCTGAACCGCTTCACCATCAAATACGGCCGCAAGATCACCGGCTTCAGCCCCCAGGCCTATCTGCAAATGGTGGGGCATAGCTGGCCGGGCAACGTGCGCGAGCTGGAGCACGCGGTGGAACGGGCGGTGATTCTCTCGCGCGGCCAGCGCATAGAGCGCCTGGACCTGGACACCACCCCCCTCACCGGCCAACCGGCTTCCCCGCTTCCCCAGCGACTGGATACGGCCTCCATCATGCCCGCCATGTTCATGGGGCAAAACCTCAACGATTATCTGGCCGGTTGCGAACGCCAATACCTGGAGTCGCTGCTGAAAAAACATCAGGGCCGCATAGGCGAGACCGCGGCCGCCGCCGGGGTCAACCCCAAGACCCTTTACCTGAAAATGGGCCGTCACGGCCTGAGCAAGGACGATTTCCGCCGCGCCAATAAACCGGGCCAGGATTGAATCCAATCCCCCATTCCCCCTCCCCGCCGGTTGCAAGCCTACGCACATCCGCCGCATCGTGATATTATCCCTGGCGGGTCCCTCGCAACGGGGGCCAAGTCACGGAAACATCAGCAGCGCGCCGCCGGCGCTTTTTTCAATGGGAGATTTTCGCCTTGAGCCAGACCGCCGATTCCAAACCAGCCGCCGCCAACCCCGACCAGTTCACCCAGGCCCAGGCCCACGGCGGCGACGTGTGGGGGGCTTCCCGCGCCCTGGGCATAGCGCCCAAGGACATCCTGGACCTCTCGGCCAGCCTGAATCCCCTGGGGCCGCCCGCCGGCCTGGCCGAGGAGATGGCCCGGGCCATGGAGGACATCTGCCACTATCCGGACCGCCAGACCCTGGAGCTGCGCCGGGCCCTGGCCGCCCAACTGGGGCTTTCGGCCGGCAACCTGCTGCCCGGCAACGGCTCCACCAATCTCATAAGGCTTTTGGCCAGGGCGCTGACCATGCGGGACATCCTGGTGCTGGCGCCGGCCTTTGGCGAGTTTTCCCGCTCCCTGGCCCTGGCCGGGGCGCATTTTCATTTTTACGCGCTCTCGGAGAAAAACAATTTCCAGCCCAGCGAGCACGACCAGGAAAAAATCTGGGAGCAGAACCCCTCCTGCGTGATCCTTAGCAACCCGGTGACGCCCTCCGGCGGCCTGGTGGACCGGGGGTTTCTCGACAATCTCCTGGCCCAGACCCGCCGCCGCCGCGCCTGGCTGGTGGTGGACGAGGCCTTCATGGATTTCGCGCCCGAGGAGGCGCGGACCTGGGCCCCGCCCCTGGTGGAGGAAAATCCGCGCCTGGTGGTGCTGCGCTCGCTCACCAAGTTCTATTGCCTGGCCGGACTGCGCCTGGGCTACATGATCTGCTCCCGCCAGACCGTGGGGCAGTTGGCTCCCCTGGGCGAACCCTGGTCGGTGAACACCTTCGCCCAAAGGGCGGGAGCCTTTTGCCTGGCCCAGGATGAATACGCCGCCAACACCCGGCGCATGGTGAACCAGTGGCGCGAGGGGCAAGCCGCGCGCCTGAGCGAGATGGGTTTCCAGGTGTATCCCAGCCAGGTGAACTACCTCTTGCTGCGCCTGCCCCAGTCCGGCCCCGACGCGGCTCGGGTGGCGGCCTCCTGCGCGGCCCAGGGGGTGCTGGTGCGGGATTGCTCCAATTTTCCGGTGTGCACCAGCCATCATCTGCGGGTGGCGGTGGCCGCGCCCGAGGAACAGGAAAGACTTTTCGCGGCGCTGGCCCAGGCGCTCAAGGCCCCGCCGGCCTGAATCCGGCGCTAATCGCGGGCGCTATTTCTGGCTGAGCCGCCACACCCCGTCCCAGGATTCAGCGCCCGCCGCCATCTGCTCCTGGCAGCGCTGGGCGAAAACCCGCGCCGCCGGATCGGGCTCCATGGCCTGGAATATTCGCAGGGCCTGGGCCCAGTCGCCATCGCGCATCAGCTCCACCCCGCGGGTGAAATCATCGGCCAGGTCCCGCCCGCCGCCGCCGGCCATACCCAAAGGCTCGTACACCAGCACCGGCTCCTTGCGCCCCACCACCTGCACCCGGCCCAGCTCGCGGCCCGCGAAAGCGCCGCCGGTCAAGCGCCAGGTATCCTCGGACGCCATGATGGCCGTGCCGAAGAGCTTGTTGGCCCCTTCCAGGCGGGAGGCCAGGTTGGCCGCGTCGCCCAGCACCGTGTAGTCGAAGCGGTCGCGGGAGCCCAGATTGCCCACCACCACCGGCCCGGTGTTGAGCCCGATGCGCATCTTCAGGGGGCCGCCGGCCCTGGCCGCGAAATCCGCCTGGCGGGCGGCCAGGGCTTCCTGGCAGCGCAGGGCGGCCCGCACCGCCTGCGTGGCGTGGTCCGGCTGGTCCAGGGGCGCGTTCCAAAAGGCGATGATGGCGTCGCCCTCGTACTTGTCCAGGGTGCCGCCCTCGGCCAGGATGATATCGGTCATGTCGGAGAGATAGTCGTTCAAGAGCGCGGTGAGCGCCTCGGAATCCATGCGTTCCGAGATGCCGGTGAAGCCTTGCAGGTCGGAGAAGAATATGCTCAGCTCCCGGCGCTCGCCGCCCAGGCGCAGGCGCGAGGGATCCTCCAGGATGCGTTCGATCACCTCGGGGCTCAGGTAATGGCGGAACACCTGCTTGATGAAACGGCGTTCGCGGCCCTCGGTGGCGTACTTAAACGCCACCACGCCCACAAGCGTGGCCAGAGCGGCCAGAAACGGCGCGGCCACCGGCCACCAATAGCCCCAGTCATAGGCGGCCAGGCCCAGGAGCCCGGGCGCGGCCAGCCCGGCTGCGAAAACCAGGGCCAGTTGCCAGGCGCGGGAGGTCAGGAGCCCGGCCAGGCCCACGGCCATGGCCAGGCCCAGGAGCGCCGCCGCGGCGGGCCAGATGGGCGCGGGCTTGATGAAATCGCCGGAGAGCAGATTGTCCAGGGCGGTGGCGTGCACCTCCATGCCGGGGAAGTTGGCCGATAGCGGGGTGGCCCGCAGTTCGTGCAGGCCCGGCGCGGTGAAGCCCAGCACCACGTGGCAATCCTTGAACAGGCCGGGGTCCAAGACCGGCGCGCGGCCCTCCTGCAGGAGCAGCTCGGATTGGATGAGCGCGGCGGCGGAGTATTTGGCGTGCGTGCCGGGCGGGCCCCTGAAACGCAGAATGGCGCGTCCCTGGCTATCCAGGGGCGCGGCCAGCCCCCCCACCCGCAGCAGGCCGGAGCCCCAGGCCAGTTCACAAGCGTCCGCGGCGCACAGCGCGGCCAGGCCCAGGGTCAGTACGGGCCGCCCCTCCAGCCAGCGCACCGGGGTGACGCGGCGTATCAGCTGGTCCTGGCCGGTCTCCTCCATGACGTTGCCCAGGGCCCGGCAACCGGCGGCGATGGGCTCCACCGGCAGGATGGCGCTGGATAGGCTCAAGCTTCGCGCCAGCTCGGCGGGCGGTTCCCGCCCCGGCGCCACGGCGGGCAGCTTGGCCAGCCAGGCCTGGGGCCAGGCTTGCGCCCGGCCGCTGTCGCGGCTCAGCATCACCGCGCCCACGGCCATGCCCGCCTGCTTTAGGGCCTGGCCCAGGGCCTCGTCGTCGCCGGGCAGGTTGGAGGGCTCGCTGAAGATGATGTCCAGCGCCACCGAGCGGGCCCCGCCCCTGGCCAGGAATTGCAGGATGGGCGCATACACCTGGCGGGGCCAGGGCCAGGAAAGCCCGTTGCTCTTGAGGGCCCAGTCCAGGCTGGCCTGGTCCAGGGCCACCACCTTGACCCGGCTGGTGGCGGGGCCCGGCCGGGCCAGGGCCCGCGCCCGCCAATCCCAGGTCAGGTTTTCCAGGGGCTCCAGCCAACCCCAGGCCTGCAGGGCCAGCATGAGCCCGCCCGCCAGGAGCCCCATGCAAAGGCCCCACGGCCAACGCCCCCCGCCTTTGCGCGGCTGGGGCGTCATACCCCCTTGAGCGCCGTCTGGCAGCGCGCCTGCCGGGAGGGCGGCTCCGGCTTGGGAACCCCCTGCCCGCAGATCTCCTCCACGTCGGCTATGCGGTCGGCGGGGTCGGGGTGGGTCTTGGCGAAATCCAGCCCGCCCGGCTTGAGGCGGGTCTTCATGACCTCCAGCACCTGCACCAGCGCCCGGGGGTCATAGCCCAGGGCCTGCAGGGTGGCGGCCGAGGCCTTGTCCGCCTCGGACTCCTGGGAGCGCGAATAGCCGCCCACCAGAAGCGTCTGGGTGATGTCGCCCACGGTGCCGCCGAAGGCGTTGGTCAGCGCGGCTAGGTTGCCGCCGGCCTGGCTGGCGCCTTCCTGGGCCAGCACCTTGCCCAAATCCATGTAGCGGCTCTGCTTGATGGCCCCCAGGCCGTGCTGCAGGGCCACGTGGCCGATCTCGTGGGCCAGCACCGCCGCCACCTGAGCCTCGGTCTTGCAGCAGCGCAACAAGCCCCTGGTGATGAGGATCAGCCCGCCGGGGCAACCGAAGGCGTTGATCTCCTCCGAATCCAGGATCAGGAAATGATACCCGCCAAAGGTCTGGGGCTTGCTGGAGGCCAGGGCCAGGCTTTGGCCCAGGAGGTTCACGTACTGGTCGGCCGCCTGGTTGTTCCAGGGCCGGTACTTGGCCAGGATGGAAGCGGCCACCGCCCGGCCGATGTAATACTCCTGCTCCGGGGTGATGTCCTCGGCGGCCCGCACCGCCGTCTTGCCCACCTTCAGGGCCGAACGCCCCACGCTCACCGCCTTGTCGGCGCTGTTGAGCAGCTCGCCCAGGTTCAGGGCGGGGGAGACCTGGGGCCAGGCCATCACGGCCAGCGCCGCCAGGGCCAGCCAAACGCCGCATCTGCGCATCGCGGTTCTCATTGGCCTTCTCCTTCCGGGCCGTGCAGCCCGCCAGAGGCCAGGAAGGCGTTGACCTGGGCGGCGGACACGCCGTAGGCCCGCTCCATCTTGTCCACCGCCGCGTAATTGAGCCCGCGATTCTGGGCCCGGTAGCTGGCCTCCACTTCCTTGCTGAAACCCTTGCCGGCCAGGGCCATCTCCTCGCTGGAGGCCCCGGTTTGGGCCCTTTCCGCGCCGGCTTGCAGGGATATCTGCCGCTCGGTCAGGGCCGAGACGTGCATCCAGCCCTTTAGTCCCCGGCTGGCGCTCACCTGCCGCCAGGCCCCCTCTTCCTCTCCGGCCATGACCTTTTGGCCATAGCTTAAGGTGCCTTTCATCTGGCTCAGGAAATTGGGCTTGGCGTAAACCCGGCCCTCCTTAACCTGCACGCTCATGCTCTCCGTTGCCCAGGCCATGGCGGCGATCCCCAAAATCAGGGCCATGCCCGGGAGCCAAAGCTTGCCTTTCATGAATTAGCCATCCTTGCCAAGCTGGTGGTTCCGCGCCGAGGCCGGCGGCTCTTTCCGCCGCCCGCCCGCCGGCGCCAAATAATCCTATTATATTATTTTCACCGCCCGCCCATCAGGGCCCTGGTTCACCAGGGGGCCGGGCGAGACGCCCCGCCCCATGAAAACGGCCCGCGTCCTCAAGGGAGCGGGCCAGGTGACTACTAAATATATAGCCGGCGTCAAGACCGCGGCGGCTGGTCAACACCCACTATGCTAGCCAACCGCGGCCGCCGGGTCAAGCCGGGTCAATCGCTGGCGGGCCGGGTTTTCAGCAAAAGCGCCGACAAGAGCATCTGCAAGCCGGAAAGCGCCACGAAATACCAAGCCCACAAAGGCCAGCCCAGCCAGAGACGGCCCACCTGGCCCCAGCTCCAGTAATCCTGCGCCAGGACGAACAGCGCGCCAAAGGCCAGGCTGAAACCCGCCTGCCGGGGGGTGAGCCGGGGCAGGCCCACCGGGCCGGTGGCCAAATGCACCGCCAGGTAGACGACCAAAGAAACCGCCATCACCGGCACCGCCGGTAAAAAGCCGAAGGCGGGCAGCAACTTGAAGTGATAGGCCGCCACCAGGGCCTCGCCCGCCAGGATGGAGGCCAGGCCAGCCCAGGGCCGGGGCCTCTCCAGCCACAGGCCGAACAGCACGGTGGGAAACAGCGCGGCCAGGCCGGTGAAGGCGGTGAGGCCCAGCTCCAGGATGGTGGCGTTGGCCATGAGCGCCGTGAGCAGGCCGGCGGCGGCCAGCACCAGCACGAACACCCGGCCCACCAGGGCGCTTTCCGCCTTGCGGCCCGAGATTAGGGGCCACAGGTCGCGGCTGAAAATGGAGGACAGGGTGAGCAGTTGGGAGTCCATGGTGGACATGAGGGCGGCCAGGCCGGCGGCCAGCACCAGGGCTCCCATGAAATCGCCGGCCACCTGGGTCATGAGGATGGGCAGGATGTTGTCCGCCGCCTTGGCCCCCAGATCGGGCGCGGAAAGCCGGCCCAGCACGCCCAGGGCGATGGGCAGGGTGAAGACCAGGGTGCAGATAAGCGGGTAATAAAGCATGGTGCGGCCCAGGGCCTTTTCGCTCCTGGCCGAGTAAAAACGCTGGAAAAGTTGGGGGAACATGGGATCGCAGAAAAACCACAGAGCCATGAAGGAAAACCACACCGCCGGCGTATAGACCCCGCGCGGGCCCGGCCTTTCCAAAAGCGCGGGCTGGCTCTTAAGCACCTTGCCAAAGGCCGCGCTCCAGCCGCCCTGGGCCTCGGCCACCATGGCCAGGGCCGCGATCATGAGCCCCAGCATGAGGAGCCCTTGGAACACGTCGGTCCAGGCCACCGCCTTGAGCCCGCCGCGCAGGGTGTAGGCCGCGATGACCAAGGTCACCAATAACGCCCCCACCCAATTGGGAATGCCGAAGAGCTGGGCCAGCACCTTGCCGCCGGCCAAGGGCTGCAAGGCCAGATAGGGCACGGTGAAGACCACCATCACCAGGGCGAAGAGCCCGGCCAGGCCCCGGTGTTGGTATAGGCGCTCCACCAGCTCGGCCGGGGTGACCAGATCATGCCGGCGGCCGGCGCGCCACACCCTTTTGCCCACCAGCCAAAAGGTGAGCGCCATGAAGCCCGTGCCAAAGGCCATGATGGGGAAAAAGGAAAGGCCGTCGCGGTAGCCCGCGCCCGAGGCCCCGAACACGGTGAAGGCGCTGAAATTGGTGGCGGCCATGGTGCCCAGCAGGATGAAGCTGCCCAAGGAGCGGCCGGCCAGGAAATATTGGCTGGGGCTGTCCTTGAGGCGGCTCTTGGCCAAGAGCCCCAGGAGCAGCACGAAAAGGAAATAGGCTATGATTACGAGTAAACGGGTCACCATGGGCGGGGCCTCCGGTCGCTGGTTGACTGCGCGCCGGAGCCGGCCGCTGAACGATAAAAAGCGGCCACTCCGGCTCAGGCCGGGATGGCCGCTAATGGCCTAAGACATAACCTGCGGTTGGTAATATAGCCAAGCCGGCCCGGTCTGGCAAGCCCCTTTACGGACTACAAAACGCTTTTCCCGGCCGGGCCGCATAAGCCGCCCATATCGCAGGCAATGACACCAAATTACGTTGACGCTGGGCCTGGGCTATGGTACATAACCGCCGGTCCCCGGTAGCTCAGTTGGCAGAGCAGGTGGCTGTTAACCACCCTGTCGCTGGTTCGAATCCGGCCCGGGGAGCCAACTAAAATCAAGCCTTTTCAGGCAGATACATAGATTGTTCTCTTGCGCGAAAAGCTACCCTCGGGTGGCTTTTCGGCGTTTTTTGGGCTTTTTGGGGGTGGTTTAGTATAACAAAAGTATAACACTCGATCCGGGGGAAGCCCTCTTCAACAAACCTCCCACAACCCCTCCAGAGCGTAGAGGTCATATGGCGTCCACCAGGAGGGGTGGCGCTTCATGAGGGCCGCCGGCGGCGGCGTGGTGCGCAAGGCGGCCGTTTCCCTGAGCACGAAGGCCAATAGTTCGGAACAAAAATATTCCTCTGGGTCTTCCAGGAAATTGGGCTTTTCGCCGCGCCGCTCGGGGCGGGAAAGCGTAAACCCGAACAGGGCACCGGCGTCGTAGTCAACGCCCTGATCGGCCAGGTCGCCGGCCAGCTTGAGCATGGCCTCCACCGAGGCCTGGGTTTGACCGGCCAGGCGCTTCACTATCACGAATCGCCGGCCGTCCTCCATGAGCGGCCGCATGGCGGTCCGCCTCGCCTTGGGCCACGTCGCCTCTATTATCTCGTCCTGGCCGGAGATAACCCCGCAGTGGGTGGGAACGGGCAGGCCGGCTTCATAGCGCGCGCGGTCGCTCTCCAAAGCTATGCTTTGGGTTAGGAAGCCGCCGGGCTGCCAAGTGAAGAACGCGTCGCCCGGCAGGTAATGGATGCCGTAGCGAGGTTGTACAAGGGCCAGCACGGCCTACTCCCCGGATGCCGCCGGCGGCGCCGGGTTGGTGGTGGTCGTGGTGTTGGTGGTGTTGTGCGAGTTCCAATTACCGTCACGGCCGACATATGTGCCGCCGGTGATCTGATTGCCGCCGACTTGGGTGTTGTTGCCGCCGGTCACGTAGTTGCCGCCGACTTGGGTGCCTGCGCGCCGATACCCTTCAAGCAGCACTTTTTCGCCGGCCTCTATTCCGCGCCAGCCGAGAAGGCCCTTGACAACCTCCTTGGGAGCTTCCTGGAATATGGCCAAAACGATTTCTCCCATGCTTTTGGGCCTGTCGCTTATAGCCGGCAAATCCCATGTAGCCGGACCGTCAGGCACCACTATCTCCGCATGCACTTCCGCATTGGTGGGCTTGCTGGGGTCTATGGGTTTCATGGTGATCTTGTGCGTGCGCGGGTTTTGCGCCAGATACATCATTACGGCGGACCAGGCTTTCTGGCGCTCTATTTCGACCTCCTTCCAGGAGTTGAAGTCCTGATTGTCCTGCATTCCAGCGCAGCCGCCGGCCAGGGCCAGGAGCACGACCAGCATGAATATTTTTAACGCATATTTGCACGCATATTTTTGGCCCATTTTTATTACCTTTTTTCGAGAGACGTTGTGTTTCAGCGGGTTATCTTCCGCCACCAGGTCCTAATTTTCAGGCAAAGGGCGG
Organism: Desulfocarbo indianensis; assembly: GCA_001184205.1. Lineage (GTDB taxonomy): Bacteria > Desulfobacterota > Desulfarculia > Desulfarculales > Desulfarculaceae > Desulfocarbo > Desulfocarbo indianensis. The sequence continues at coordinate 474,507 of LBMP01000004.1, read as the reverse complement.
TGGCGGGCAGGCAGGGGCAGCCGGAGCCGCCCCAAGGCTCACTCCGCAGCGGTGAAAGGCCTCTGCTGCCCCTTGGCGTAGTTCTCGCTGGCCTTTACCTGGCCCCGGCTTTTGTTGTAGGCGAAGGCGCTGGCCAGCATGGCCACGATGCCCCCCACCTGCGTAACCGCCTTGACCAGGACGTCCGACTGCTCAGGGGGCACCAGGCCCAAGGCCGCCACCACGCCCACCACCTGCACCATGACGGTTACCCAAAACTCCGTTGTCTTGATTCCGGGCTTGCTCATGCATACCTTCCTTTTCCTGTGGTTGATTTAGAACAGTTCGGCCCAGCTCATTACCAGGCTGGGATACTCTTTCAGTCCGCCCCCGTTCCAGCGGAGAAGCCCCTCAAATTCGTCTCCGCCGCGGCGATCCAGGCACCAGGCCAAGTGCCGCGCGCCGTAGGCCAGGTTAAGGTCCGGCTCGCACAAGGCCGGCCACCAGCCTTTGAATCCCCGCTCCCTGGCCACCTGGCCCATGAGCTGGCACAGGCCCCAGCTCGTCTTGCGGCCCCAAAGCTCGGTGGCGCTGCTCAGGCCCGTGGGCCTGCCCTGGACCAAATCCCGCGATATCCACTTGAAGCTGGGCTCCACCCGCATGGCGTATGGGTTGCCCGCGCTTTCCTGGCAGACCACCCCCGCCAAGAGCGCCGGCCTCAGCTTGTTGCTTTCGGCCGCTTCCACGATCAGGGGCCAATAGCGCATGACCCTTTGCGCCGCCTGCTCCCGGCTCACCTTTCCTCCTCCCGGCTCACCTTGTCCCAATGATCCGCCAGCCAGTTGCGGGCCCCGATCAGCCTTATGGTTTGCCGGGCCCGTTCCAGGTTGCCCGCGCCGGCAACCGCCTTGGTCATGGCGTTGGCCGCCTTGACCGTGATCTTTTTCACGCCTTCCTGCTGGGAAAGGTCGAAAGGATCGAAGCCGGCGCCCAGGGCCTCCTCAAGGCTCTTGAAGCCCAGGTACTCATAGCCCCGGCTCACCTGGGCCAAGGCGTCCTGGCCGGCCTGCAGAATCTCCGGCATGTGCTCCTTGATCTTTTCCTGATCGATTAACGGGCTCATGCCGGCCAGCGCCTGGGCTAGGTCCTCTTCCTTGGCCCATTGCTTGCCCACGCGCAGGTTAGCGTCCGCCACCGCTTTCTTCTCACGGATCACCGGCACCCGGCGCACGTTGATCCCGGTGAGAAATTTCATCAGCTCGCTGTTGGGGTCCCAGGTGCGCGGCTTGCCGGTCACCTTGTCTATGGGTTGGTGCAGGCGGTTGCGCAGCCCCGGAATCCCGGCCATGAGCTGCTCCAGGCCGTTACTCGGCCGGCGGTAAGCCACTTCCCCGGTGGCGGGGTCCCGGTCCCCCATCTTGGCCGCGAATTCCAGCCAGCGGTGGAACGGCACGAAGCCGGAAGCGAACTCCCCGCCCTGGCCGCCCAAATCCTTGGGCCCGAAGCGCGGCACCATTTCAAAGGCCTGCCCCACCAAGGGCACCGCCGGCCCGGTGGATTTGAAGTCGTCGCTGACCGCCTCCAGGTCTTCCCCCGCGCCCTGGCTGGCCAGGCCGTAAGCGCCCTTGAGCGCCGGCCACAGGTTCAGCGGCCCGTACTTGATGGTGCGCAGCCAGGCCTCGCGCGGCTCCCCGTCCGGCCCCGGCTCGGCCTGGCCGATGTAGACCCGGCCGCCCAAACGGGTGCCGGGGTATTGCTTGTCCGGGTTCTTTTCGCGCCACTTGTCGCGCAGCTCCTCCACCTGGCTTTCCTGGCCCTTGTAGTTCAGATAGGCCTCCAGGCCCAGATAGGGCGCCGCCGCCGATCCGGCCAGGCCCGTCGCCCTGGCCAGTCTTTCGCGGGCCGGCATGGCGCTGTAGGGGTTGAAGGCGTTCAGTTGGCCGCCCACCATGCGGCCGTACTTATAGGGAAAGACCACGAAAGGCGATAGCAGCCTAAGCCAGGGCGAGTGCCGCCACTTTTCCATCCAAGACGGGATGTTGTGATAAAGATAGGCGAAGCGGTCCACCGGCCCCAGCATGAGCCGGGAGAACTCCTCGGGCCGTTCGCTCAGCATGTTTTCTATGTAGGATTGCACCAGGCGCTTGCGGTCCTTGGCCGAGGCCCGGCCGCCCTTTATGAGCTCGTCCGCGTGGTTTTCCGCGGCGGTGCGCGCCTCGCTCAGGAAAACCGCCCGCTTCCAATAATCGTCCACCCAGGAGAACGGGGCCAGATTGGCTTTCAGAGCCCCGCCCAGCGCCGCGTCGCCGGCGGCCAGGGCCTTGCGCGCCGGCGAGACCGCCTCCCCATGCCGCACGACCTGCAGGGCGTCCTTCATGAACACGCCCGCGTCCTGGCCCAGCTGGCGGTAAAGGTTGGCCTGTTCGCCGAAGGCCGAGGGAGGCAGGGCCCGGCGGTACTTGTTGCTCATGGCCAGCGCCGGGGCCAGGGTGGCGTTTTTCAGCTTCCTGATATTGCCCCTGGCCAGGTCCTCGAACCACTTGGCGGAATATTGCGCCGCCCCGCCCAAGAGGTTGGTGGCCACCGTGCCCGGCGCGCTCAAAACGTTCATCACCCAATAGGTGGCCAGGTTGTTCATCGCCTTGCCGAAGTTCTCCAGGCGCGATCCGCTTTGCCCGGTCACCTTGCGGCCCATGAGCACGTCGAAGGTCTTGTCCAGGGCCGCCGGGATCATGTAAGCGCCGGGCTGCACGCCCAGCACCTCGGCCTCTTCCGGCATCACCTCCACCAGGGTCATGGTCTCGTGCCGGTTCACCATGCGGCCGTCCGCCGGGCTGTAGACCTCCCTCACCCTGGTCAGGGCGCCGGGCGCGTAAACGTCCTTGGGCGCGGGCTCCAGGATCAAGGGCGCGATATCCCGCAGCATGTCCCGGTGGGCTATGGCCTCTTGCGCCGCCCCCCGCTGCATGGTTATGGTCTCGTCCAGCCGGCGGTCGGCTTCGCTCCAACCCCGCCGCCGCTGGGCCATGGGCTCGAAGGCGCGGTTGAGCTCCAACCGGGGCGCGTCCACCTTCACCTGGGCCGGGTCGGCTTCCCCGGTTCCGAACAAGGCCAGGTAGTGGGGATTGTATTGCTCCGGCTGCAGCACACCCTTGGCCACCAGGCGGGCGTGGCCGGGGTTGCGGCCCAGCGGCATCAGCCCCGGCCGCAAGTGGCCTTCCTGAGGGATCGAATTGAATTCCTCCCCATAGGGTGTTAAATTAATTTCAGAAGGGTTGCTTTGGCCTAGAGCCGCCTTAATCGGGGACGCTTCCCGGCGTCGAAGGTCTGGCGCGCCTTCCCAAAGCAGCTCTTTATTGTCCAGCCACGAGTTTCTCGCCAAGTGGCAGCTCCGCACCCGGTAGTACGTCCCCTCTTCCACCGGCGTTATCTGCACGTAGGCGATCTTGCTTTGGCCGTTGCGCTTGGCCAGGATCAGGGAGCCTTTCTTGCCCCGGCGCACCTCGGTGTAATTGGCCGCCACGTCGCCTATCAAATGCCAGGCCGAGGGGTAGCCCTCTTTGCGCAGCCGCTCCCCGCGCTTGGCGTCTATATGCATTTCGTGGCCCGCGTGCAGCCTTATGGGACCCGGCAGGGTGCCCAGCTTCCTGGCCACCGCGGGCGGCACCTCGCCGAAATCGAAGGAGCCGTCCGCCGCCGGCACCAGATTGCGGGCCGGCTTGCGCAGGGCCTCCAGGTAATCGGCCGCCGCCGCCACCTTTTCCGGGCTTCGGCCGCCGGCCGTTAGCGAGCCTTCCCAAAGCTCCCGGCCCTGGCCGTTGAATTCATCGGCCAGGAATTTGCGGCTCAGGCCCAATTCCTCCCCCAGCTCCCTCAAGGCCTGGGCCCCCGCGTCGTAGCCCTGGCCGGCCAGGCGCACCGGCCGCCCCTGGTAGCCTTCAAAGGGCGCGGCGTAGGCCAATACCAGCTTTTTCAGCTGGGGCCGCTGCCGGCGGAAAAGCTCCTGGGCGCTTTCCGGGTCCAGGTCGTGGGCCCAGCGCGGCCGGCCCTTGGCGTCCCGCACCCGCACCCCGAAGCGCAGCACCCCGTTGGCGTCCAGCGGCTCCTTGCCGGGGATCACCTCGGCCAGCACCGAGCCGGTCCTGAGCTCTTCCGCGGTAAGCCCCATGCGCTTGGCCAGGCCGGGGCTCACCTTCTCCATGAAATCCTTGGCTTGCTGGCCCAGCACCAGGGCGGTTTCCGGGTCCACCACCAGCCCCGCGCGCTTGCCGGTCAAGAAATTCACCAGCCGGCCGTTCAGGGTGTAGCGTCCCATGTCGGCCTGGATGGTCTTCAGGTCCCTGGCCAGTTGGGCGTCCTTGGCCAGCATCTTGCCCGCCACGTCCGGGCCTATGGCCTCGGCCTTGGTGCCCACCGTCCTTTGCAGCACCCCTTGCCAGGGCTTGCCGTCGCCGGACCTGGCCCACTGCCCGGCCAGGTATTTGTCCGCCGCCCTTTGCAGGCCCTTGCCCACGGCCTTGCGCCCCAGGGTCAACCCTGCCGATAGCGCCACCGGCGAGCCCAGGCCGGCCAGGGAGGCCATGAGCTTGTTGTCCGTGGCCGAATCCGCCGCGGCCATGCCCGCCCCGGCCACCCCGCCCCAGAAAACGTCCTTGGCCGCCTCCCCCGCCATCATGCGGCCCAGCTCCTTGCCGCCCTGCTTTTTGAGGGCGGCAACCAGGGGAACCTGGGCCGCGCTTTTCAGCGAACCCGCAAGCTCCTTGCCGCCCTGCTTGGCCAGGCTGCCCCAGCTCAGGTCCCTGGCGATCGGCAGGGGAACCGCCGCCGCCTTCATGACGTTCTTGCCCGCGGCCTTGCTTATGCCGGCCAGGCCGCCGGTGAGCAAATCCACCGTCAGGTCCACCGGGTCGTACACCGGCTGCTCCAGGCCCTTTTCGCCGATGGGAATCAAGCGGCCCTGGCCGTCCCGCCGGAAGTACACCCCTTCCGCCTCCACCACGCCGGGCGGCAGGGCCTTCTCGTCGCTGGAATGGAGTCGGCGCGCGTCCCGGATAATGGGCAGGTCGCCCATGGAATCTTCCAGCCCCTGATCCCAAGCGGCGGGCTCGGCGGCGCTGGTTTCGACGCGGGGCAAGGAGTCAAAGGGGTTGATCGAGTCAAAGGGATTTATCGAGTCGAAGGGATTTATCGCATCGAAAGGGTTTGGCTCCCCTTGAGTCTTTATTTGATCGGAGGAATTCACTGGCCCAGTTCCTCGGCGTAAAGCTCAGGATTGATGCCGAACTTGGATCCGCTCATCATGCGCCGAATTTCAGACGCCGGGATTCCCTTGGCCTTCATTTCTCGAATTCTGCTGACCACGTTGGGGTCCTTGGGAGAGGGCGCGGCCTGGGCTGGAGCTTGAGAAGGCGACGCCCCCGGCTCACCCGGCAGAGGCTTGACCGCCAAGTATGGAGACTGAACCGAAGAAGCGGCTTGCCCGCCGGCCGGTTGCTTGCCGTCTCCGGCCGCTTTGTTTCGGTTCATCTCCTCTACAAAAAACCGCAATACTTCCGTGAGTTCGCCGCTTTTCAGGGCGCTTTCCAGCACTTGCAGCTCGATGGGGTTCAGGACCGTGCGCGGGTCTTGCCCGCCGGCGGCGGCGGTCATGGCCTTGGCCAGGACCTGGGCCTCCTGATCCGCCACGCTAAGCGGCTCCCGGCCCAAATCCACCTGGGCTTGTCCCCCCGTCCAGGCCTTGCTCTTCATGCCCGTCTGAGGGTCGGTGCGTTCAACCCAGGAGCCCGCCGGGTGCAATTGGTCGAATTTCCGCCTGGCCGCGTGGCCGCTGGTCTGGGCCTCCTGCTGGGCCTGGGCGGTGAGCCCGGCCTTCCAGGCCGCCGGCCCGGCCGTGACTTGAATCTTCTCGGCCTCGCGTTGCGCCGGCCCCGGCAGCCAGCCGGTGAACAGCTGGCTCTTGGCCGAGCTCTTGGCGTGAGTGCCGGCCGGAGCGTCCGTTAAACCGGGGGCGGTGGCGAAAGGCTGGCCCATATTCCGGGTGAACAAGCCATGATTGTATAAATCGCGGCGTTCTTGTTCCGTAAGGAGCGCGTTTTGCTCCTTGCCGGAGTTGTACATGTTCTCCGCGCGCTTGGCGGCGAACTCCCGTCCGGACTCCACTTCGTCGTTCCACATCTTGACCCAAAGCCCCACGCCGCCCATGAACTGGCGGTCCTTGACCAGGGCGGGGTTTATGGACCCCACCAGGCCGGTCAATTCCTGGGGTTGTATGGGCTTGTCCGGGGGCCGGCCGTTCAATAGCTGATCCGCGATGAAGGTGGCCACCTCGCCTTTGTAGCGTTGCTCTTCCCGGCCCCAAACGTGATCCACCAGGCTCGGCCCGCCCAGAAGCCCGGCCGCGGCGCTTTTCCACATGGGGACTTCCGGCTTGCCCATATTCCACACCCGGTCCCCGCCTATTTCCGCCTGGCCGCCGCCGGGCAGATCGGCCAGGGGCCGCAGGTTGGAGCCCTTCAAAGGTTCCATGATTCCCACCGGCATGAATTCGGCTCCTTTTACCTACGAGAACAAACTCTTGCCTATGCCCGCGCCCAGGCCGCCGGCCCCGCCCACCAACACGTCGCCCAAAAGGCCCCGGCCGCCTTGGTTTTGGTAAGGCTGGCCGTAGCGCCCGCGCTCCAGTTCCAGCCCGCCCTGCAGCCAGGGGTCCATCAAGCCGCTCATGGCGGCCGCGTAGCGGAAAGGCAAATCCATGCGGGCCCGATCGTACTTGGTCAAGACCGGCACCTTTTGCCCGCCTATCTTGATGCTGAAAGGCTCCAACAAGCCCGGTCCGCCCGAGGCGGGTTGCGCTTGCAAGCCGATGGGTTGGGTAATTTCCGCCTGGCCGCCCTCGACCGAGCCGCCCTGCATGGGCGGCCAGCCGGATTTGGTCAAATCGGCCGGCAGCCGGTCCCGGACGGGGTCGTAGCCGGGCTCGCCAGGCTCCTTTAGGCGGTATTCCATGGTGCGCGCGCCGGGCATGGCCGCGCCGGCGTTATCCAGATTCCCCTTCCCGGCCCGGACCATGCCGAAGATGTTGTCCTGCCCTCGCTCCAATTCCAAGAGCCCCGGAGCGGCGTAGCCCGTGCGCCCCGCGGGCGCGAAGTTGCCGCCGTCCGCCGGCGCCGGCCCCATGGGGGCGATGCCGCCCAGGGAAGCGCCGCCCCAGCCGGGGAAATACTGCCCCATGATCATATCCAGGGCGCTCCTGGCCTGGGGGTAGACGTTCAGGGGGTCCATGGGCCCGCCCCCGCCGAAGGTCTGCTCCCAGCGCTCCCACCAGCGCTGCCCTTCCGGTTCGCGGTTGGCCCGCCTGTCCAGCACCCCCTGGTCGCCGTCGTCTCCGAAAATAAAACCCAAGGGATCGTCGAAAAGCCCCATGGTCGCTCTCCTAAATCAAAAGGGATAAAAGCGCGGTGAAGCGGGACAGCTTGTCCTCGCTGTAGTTCTCGGAGTTGCCCACCCGTCCCAGGCCCAGGGTCTGGGAAGCCAAATCCGCCGCCGAGCCCGCCAGGCGGGCCGCGTCCACCAGGCTTTCCTTTTTCAGGGCCAGGCCGGTTTGGCCCAGCTTGGCCTGATTGCCGGAGTAATCATCGGCCAGAAGCCCGCCCAGGTTGGTGAGCGCGTCGCGGGTCATGGTTCCGTCGAACACCCCCCGCGCGGCCAGGTTGTTCAACGGCTTGCGCATGTAGTCGGTGAAAGGATTCAGGCCCTTTAGAAAGGCGTCGCCGCCGGCGGCCACCCAATCGTCGATCAGGGCCGGCGCTTTGTTCAGGTTGCTTATGGCGGATTGATATTGATCCAAAAGCCCCGGCAGCCGGCCCGCCACGCCGCGCGCGATGTCCATGCCCCAATCGGGCAGACCGCTGAAGGAGCTGCCGCTGCTCCAGGGATAGGCCCATTCCGGTATCTCGAATCCCGCGTTGGGGTCGCTGTCGCGGTGCCAGCCGGCCATGGTGTCCAGCTTCCAACTGGCCTTGTCGTTGGGGTCCTCGCCGGGCTTCACGTAATAGTTCTTGCCGTCCGAGGTGAAATGGTAGTTGGGGTCTTCGCCCCAGGTTTTGCCCTGGTCCCAGCTGGTGTAGCCTCCCCAATTGCCGACGCCCATGTCAGCTCCTTTCCAGTTCCCTGAGCCGGTCGAAGATATTGCTGAACTTGTCCTTGCAGTCGCTCTTGATATCGCCTATCTCTGCCCTGGTGGGATAGCGGGCCAGCACCGAGTCCTTGAATTCGCCCAGCGCCTTTATCTCGGCCTTGATCTCGTTAAGCTGGGCCTCTTGCTGGCGGTTGGATTTATTCACCAGATACCCCACCACCGCCTGCCCCAGGCCCAGGGCCATGCCCGCCGCCGCCAGAATCCAGGCTTGCAAGTTTTAGCTCCTTACCTTGAATTCAAACGCCGCCGGATCGGCCAGGCGCAGACGACGCCCGCCGATGGAGGCCAGGCTGGCCTCTGCCAGGCGGTACAGACCGTCGGGCAGGCGGTCGGGCACGGTCACCGTGCCGCCGGCCTCGCCATTGGTCATTTGGACATACGGCGAATACTGGCCCAGGCCGCGCTCATGGATCAGTTCCAAGGCCCAACCGGCGGTCAAGGGCACGGGCGGATCGGTACCTGGTATGTTGGCCACCACGTCGGATGCCGGGTCCGCGCCCTCGCGGATCGCCGCGGCGAAGGTGATTTGCTCCCCTCGCTGGATATAGCGGGTGCCGGTCATGGGGTTGATCTGACCGCCGGATATGGAGCCATGCAGCCAGAGAGTCGGCTCCTCCTGGACCAGCAAGCTCACCGCTTGGCCGCCTCGGATGGTGGCGGTGATCTTGGCCGTATTAAAAGAATCGGGCAATGGGTCAACGGCGGGACGATAGACAATGCAATCAGCGCCGTGATTGGCGTGGTAATCGCAGTCGCTGGGGAGCGCCAGCGGGTTGCGGCTAATTTCTAGACACTGGCCCGCCGGATTGAACACATATGCAACAAGCATCGCTACCTCCTAATTGCTCACAACGTAAGCGCCGCGTAGACCCGATATTTGGGTCGGCGTGAGTTGATACTGGTGATAGTTTTGGTTTTCCCCGGCCCAATGCCCGCAAGGCACAACGCGGACTGCGTTAATATCCACCGGCTGAATCAGGGTTTGGGGGCCGCTCGACAGATCGTAGTAATGCAAGTATTTAGGCGGTCTATTGTATTGGATAACCTCGAAACGCCCCTGGACAAGACACGCTTGATTCATCTGCGGGTCCATTGTTATGCGTAGCGTTGTTTCGTTTAGCAGATACGCCCACAAGGCCCACCGGCCGTAATTTGTGCTATAGCCATTGCCGCCGTGAGAACTTATGCATGTTGCAATGGCTCTATCCAGCTTCACCGCGCTTATGGTCTTGTCCACCGATTGTCGCGTTGTCCAAAGAGCAGAGCCGAAGCTGTGGTAAACTTCTTGGCGGCTCACTATGCCGTATTGCGGCGGCTCGTTAAGCGCCCCTACCTGCCTTGCCCGCCTGCTCATGCCGCGCTCCTGGCCTGATTGACGTAGCCCCGCACCCGGATGCCGGCGTCGTCGGCAAAGGCCTTGACCACCAGGCCGTCCTGCATGGGGTGGCCGTCCACTATTCGATAGGTGGCGCGGGCCGGGATCAGCACCGGGCCTTCCTCCACCTCCCCGACCAGCAAGGTGAGCAGCCGATCCGCGTCTGAGCCGTTGGTGGCCACCAGCCACACCTCGTCCCAATCATCCGCCCCGGTGCCCGCCACCGCGGCGTGCAGGGTGTTGGCCGTGGCCGCGTCGGTGCCGGTGATGTCTATGCAGCCGTTGCCGGCCGGCGCGCCGGTGAGCCCGGCCTTTTTCATGAAACCCATCATGAGAACATCTCCCGATAAACCAGGTCTGAAATGGTGGGGCCTTGCGCGGGCAGGGCCGAGCCGACTCCCGGCGAGATAATGCCCAGGGCCGTTTCGTCCAGGCTTTCGTCCAGTACCCCGGCGCTCAGGGTTATGACCGTCTCGCCGGCGTCCGGGTCGAATTCCGCCCCGGCCGCGTGGGCGTAGACGTAGCCCCCGGCCAGGTGGGCCCGCACTCCCCGGCCGGGCAGATAGGCCCCGCGCTGGTCGCCGGGCAGGCTGAAGCTATCGGCCGCCAGGTAAGAGGGCGTCCAGGAGCCCGTCAGCCATTCCGAGGCGTTCACCACCGCCTGGGAAATCCAGTTGAACAACTCGGTGTCGTTGGCCAAGAGGTCGTAGAGCGCCTGCCTCAAAAGCGTGTTGTCGTCGAAGGTATTGGGAGCGGCCATTGAAGCCTCCTAAAGCACGGCAAAGGTCAAGGTCACCGGGCCCAGGCGCGCCGGCGCGCCGCCCGGATCGAGCCTGATTCCGCATTGGCAATTGGTGCTGGCCAGAAAGGCCAAGGCGTGGGAGGCCAGGCGGTTGCCGCTGCCCCCCACCGGGAAAAGCGCGTCTCCCACCGTGAAGGTGGTTCCCTCGAAATCCCCCACCCTCACGTCGTCGTCCAGGGGTATCAAGAAGCGCCGGGTAAGCTCGCTCCGACACACCTTGCCGAAATCGGTTTTGAACATCACCTCCAGGGACGCGCCCAGCCGGGCGGAAACCTGGAAGGCCAGCGCCTTGAATTCCTTGTGGTTGTGGGGCGCGCCCAAATCCAGCATGGGCCCCCAGGCCTCGGCCGTGAAGCCCTGCCCCGCGTCCTGCTCGTCCACGTAGCCGTCCCGGCCCTGCACCGCGTCGTCCAGCACGAACAAATGCCCGCCGCTTCCGATGAAGGTCTCCCCGTCGAAATGGCTGAAGCAGGTGGGTTCCAGCCCGGCCCAGCGGTACATGGTCCAGGCCTGGGGCAGAATGTGATAGACCAGGGTGCAGTCCAGGCCGGGCATATGCAGCCAATATTGGTCATGCGCCCGGTTGTAGACCGCGAAGGCCTCGGGCCCGCGGTGGGCCTGAATGAGGTTGGCCACGTCCCGGCTCTTGGGGAAGCGCCGCACGTCGCCGAAGCTTTCCACCCCCTCGATGCCCAGCACTTCCTCATCCAGGTAAAGGATATTGTCGCCCACCGACTGCATGGTCTTGCCGGCCAGGGCGCCTTCATGCTCGCTGATCCTGGGCAGGGCCCAATCCCCGTCCGCGCCGGGCAGGCTCCCGGTGAGCCGGTAAATGGCCTGGTCGCCGCTCTTGGATATGACCAGGTCGTCGAACATGGCCGCCATGGCGTTCACCGCGCCGCCGTCGTGGCGGCCCACCCCTATCCAGCCCGCCGAACCGCCGTTGTAGGCCGAGGCCCCCCAGGAAAAAGGATCGTTGTTGTCGCAGTAATGGGCCTTGCCGTCGCCGGTGCCGATAACCAGGCGCTCGGCCTTGCGCCCCGCAACCAGGCATTTATCCGGCGGCAGGCCCGCGCCCACCCGCATCAGGGGATTCTTGGCCCCGTCCAGGCTCCAGGCGCTTGCGGCGTAGGTCGCCGCCGCGCCACCCGTTGCCTGGGCGTAGTGCAGCTTCACGTGGTTGCTGGCGTCGCCGGCCGCGTACTCCACAACGAAGTACCGCGCCGCGCCCGGCCCGGCCTCCAGGCCCGCGCCCTGGGGCTCCAATTCGGCGGTCACCTGCAGGGGCTCGCCGGGCAGTTCGGCCGCGTCGAAAGACTTGGACCCCAAAAGGGTGATTCCATCCGCCGCGAAGGCCTTGAAGAAATATTCCCCCGTGGGCGCGCCCTCTTTGCTCAGGTAGGCGGTCGCCCGATCCACTGGAATGGTGCCCAAGCCCCAGGCCGGGGTGGTCGCCTTGAGCCCGGCCCGGGTGGTGCCGCCGGCGTGCAGGCGCCAAGCGCCCGCGTTTTCATCGCCCAGCCAGTCCCAAAGAAACCCGTCCACGTCGTGCAGAATGCCGTAGCTGTATGCGTTCTCCGGGTCCACCCGCTTGGCCAGGCCGCCGTCCAGCGCCACCACCAGGCCTCGGTATCCGGCCAGGAAAGGAGCCTGATTCACCGGCCCGATCAGCGCCGGGGCCCGGCCCGCGTCCAGGCGGTAAAGGTTGGCGTCCGAGGCCAGGTAATCCGTGCCGGCGTAGCGCAGATGAAAGCGCACCGCTTCCCCGTTGGGCAGGGCTCGGCTGGTCAAGCGCCGGGTGCCGGGCCGGCTGCGCGCGTCCACGATGATTCCCCGCTCCCCCAGGGAGGCGGTGAGCATGATGTTCCAGCCCTCGGCCAGCTTGTTCTTGGGCAATAGCCAGGGCTCGTGGGTGGTGCAGACCCCGCCGGCCGGCACGAAGTTGAACACCTTCACCCGGCGCTGTTTGGCGGCCGCTTTCACAGCTCGCTCCCGGTCCACAGGCCGCCCGGCCCTTCCCGGTCCCAGCCCCCCAAATCCTCCAGGGCCGCCGCTTCGGCCGCCGCGCTCTTCAGCATTTGGTAGAGCCCCTGCTCCACCGTGGTGTCGTATTCGCCCCGGTTGGCGCAGCCCAACACGATGAACTGCCGCAAGCTTTCCGCGAAAAGCAGAACCCAGGCGGGCAGCTCCGACTCAAGCTGGGCCGAGGCCTGGGATTCGTCGGCGGGCTCGCCTTGCAGGCACAATTCCGGCCAGGCCGCCCACACCAGGCGCAGGCTCACCTCCTCGGCCGGCGTCGGCGTCAGATAGAGCCGCCCGCCGGCCAGGTAATAGGCCGTGGGCTCGGAACCCGCGCGGAAACGATCCTCCCGGCTGGCCAGGGGCAGCGGCCCCAGGTCCCTTTCCCGCCCGGCCAGGTAGACCTCCAGCACGGCCAAATGATCGGCGGGCAAATCCAGCCAGGCCCGGCCCGGCGTAATGGCGGCGGGCCACTCCGTCGAGCCGCTTAGGGCTTCCTTCATCACCCGGTTGCAGCGTTCGCGGGCCAGTTCTGTAGCCAAAAAGCGCAAGCCGCTTTTCAGCCGCGCCAGCTTTTCCCGGAGCGGGTAAAGGGTGTGGCTGGCCCCGGTGAGGGATTCATGATCCCGCAGGTCCATGGCCGCCAGGTTGACCAGTTCCATGCCGGTCATGCCGCCCTCCCTAGAAGCTGCCCGAAGGAACCGCCCGCAGGCGGGCGCGGTTGCGCAGGTACTTGCGCAGCTCGTTGTCGTCCGCCAGTTCCGGCCGTTCGATCAGGGTGGTAAGGGGCACCGAGCCCAGATAGCGCATGGTGCGCCCCTTGCTGAAGCCGTTGCCCTCCAGCTTGCGCGCCTCGGCCACCTGGGCCATTACCGGCTCCAGGTCTTCCTGGCGGGTGATAATCAGGCTTTCGCCCTGCTCGTGAACCAGGGTTTCCTCATCGGCGTAGATCAGCTCGCCGGACGGATCTATAAGCTTCATGGCTCGGAGCCCCTTCTCCCTTGCTTGGCCTACCTGCTTACGTTGATGTACTTGCCGCTGGCCTTTTCCTGCCTGCGCTCCAGGCCCAGCTCGGCCAGGATCATGCCGCGCACCGCGTCGCCGGTCTTGGCCAGGGGCTCATGCTTGGTTTTGCGCAGCCAGGCCAGGGCCCAGTATTGCTGCTCCATCGCCATCAAGGTGCCCACCGGCATCATGCGGTGGGCCACGATCCTTTGCAGGCCGAAGTCGCCTTCGTACACGTCCACCGAGTTCACCAGCTTCTTGGAGACCACCTCCACGTTCTTGGCGGCCCCGCCGGTGAAGCTGGAGATAACCCGCTTGAGGGTGCCCGTGGCGTAGGTGACGTCCGGGTCGCCGCCGGCGTTCCAGATCAGCTCCAAAAGATCGTTGTATCTTTCCTCGGTGAGCGGCGTGGGAGCGCCCGCGTCTTGGCCGTCCAGCACGTTGCTGGTTATGCCGGGCAAAGCGCCCTTTATTTCGGTGGGCGTGCCGGCGGCGCCGGGGTTGCCCGCGCCGTTCAACAGCGCGAACTCCATGTCCAGGCCCAGCTCCTTGGTCTTCTTGGTCACCTGGTAGGAATAGGCGTTCTTCATTGCCGCGATGCGGATGGCCTGGGTGGTGCCCGCCACCTTGGGGTGCTTCCTGAAAATCTGGGGCCAGGAGAGCACCTTTTCAGGCATTACCTGTTCCTCTTCCACCGCGTCGTCGCCCTGCACCCATTTGTTGGTGTTGGCCACGGGCGTGGTCAGATCGTCCACCGAGGTCTCATGGGGCAGGCCGTACATTTTCACGCTCTTGAGCGAACTCAAAAGCGGGGTCTTGGTTGGGGTGATGTTCACCAGCACGTCGGTCAAGTCTTCCTTGGCCGTCTGTACTTGGTAGGTCTGCAAAACAGCCATGCGCTTTACTCCTCAAGCCCCGGATGATAAATGGACGCCTCCACCGCCTTCACGAAATCGGCTTCATTCCTGGTGGCCAGGGCGCGTTTCAGGGCGGCGGCCTTGTCCAGGCCACCCGGAGCGGGTTGGTTTTGTGACGGGATGCGGCCCTGCTCCTTGAGCCGGCTCTTGTTTTCGGGCCGCTTGCGCTGGGTTTGCGGCGCTTGGCCGCGCGTTATGCCGCCCCTGGCCACCAGCCGGGCCAGGGCCAGGTCCCAGGTCCTGGGGTTGTCGTTGGGGTCGTAGACCAGGCCGCCGTCAAGTGCCTGCCTGGGCGGCCGCACCCCCAGGGCCACCAGCTCTTCCTGGATCAGGGGAAGCGCCGCCTGGAAATCCTCCACCTGGTAGGCTTCCTTGGCGTAATGGGCGAAGTTGCCCACCACCTCCCTTTTCAGAACCGAGGCCAAGAGCGGGTCCACCCCCCTGGGGCCTTGCCCGCCCGGCTCCGGCTTGGGCCTTTCCAGGCCCATCTGCTTTATGGTGTCCATCACCGCCAGGGTGAAGGTGCGGTCCGCCAGGATGGGATTGCCGTTTTCGTCCCGCGCCACCTCCCCGGTGCGGGGATCGCGCACGTACACCTGGGGCGCGTCGGGCGGTTTGCCCGCGGCGGCCTCCCCGGCCTGGTCGGGCCGGGGCTGGCCGCCGGAGCGGATGAACTCCATCAGCGCTTCCGCCTTTTGGGGGTCGCTCAAAAGAGGCGCGGCCGCCCGGATGAGATCCAAATGGGGCTCCATGAGCGCCGCTTTGTAGCGGTAGTTCAGTCCCATTTGGGCCAGGGCTTGGGCCTCTTCCTGGGATTGGATGGGTATCTCCTTGCCCAGGTGCTTTATGGTCAAATAGGGCCGGCCTTCGTCTTGGCCGGCTTCGGCCTGGGCCGGGGCTTGCTCCCCGCCCTCCTCGCCTTCAATGGCGGGCTCCCCGTCTTCCTCCAGGTCGGCGAAAGCGGGATGGTCCACCTCAATCAAGATATCCTCGCCGAACTCGCTCCCGGCGGCCTCGGCTTCGGAGGCCTCGGCTTGCGGCTGCCCGGCCTCTTGGCCCGGCTCCAAGTTAGCGGTCTCGTTGTCCATGATCGTCTCCAGGTAAATCGTTTACGGCCTATTCTTCCTTCAGGCTTTCCATGAGCTGGACGGCTTCGGCCTGGGCGTTCAGGCCTTCCTCCACCAGCCGGTTCAGATGGCGCTCATGGGCCCCGGCCGCTTCCAGCCCGGCCTTCACCGCCAGGCACCCCAAAAGCAGCCGCTCCTTGTCCATGGCGTCCAACTCCTTGAGCGCGTTAAGCAGCCGCTTCTCTTCCAGCTCCCGCAAGGGCTCCAAAAGCTCCCGGTATTCCGCCGAGCTCAGAAATGCCTGGGCCTTCCGGCCCCGCTCCATGCGGCGGGATAGCTCCTCCAGCCGCGCCCGCTCCTGGCCTTCCACCGGCTTCCTCCATGGCCTCTTCCGGGTCGCTCAAATAGGGCCCCGGATGCCAGCCCATGTTCTCGAAAATGGTTTTCAACAGCTCGTAGAGGTTGCGCGGCTTCACCATGGCCTGGGCCGCCGGATTGCTGCCCGAAAGCTCGCCCAGCACCTGCAAGAGCTGCAAGCCTTGCTGCACCGCCATGGCCTTGTCCGTGTTGCCCACCCCCACGTTCACGATCAGATCGAAATCGCCCCCCAAATCCTCGGGCCTTATCACCGTGTCTTCCTCGTCGGAGAGGGCCAATATCAGCTCGCGGTCGATAAAGTTCTGATTCATCCAAATCAGCGCCCGGAACAAAGGCTTCAAGAGCGATTCCCCGAAAAGCCGCGCTATCAGCCTTATGCGCTTGTTGGCCTGCTCCATCAGCGACATGAGCCCGCGCGCGGTCTTGTTCAGGCTTTGCCCCTCCAGGCCCTGATTCAGCCGGGTCACCCCCACCCGCTCTTCCTTGATGCCCTGGACCATTTCCCACACCCGGTAGGCGTCCGCCCCGATGGAGGCCCGCTCCAGGGGCTTCACCGCGTTCGCCTTGCCGGGGTTGGCCTGCAAAACCTCGCTGCCCCGCAAAAGATCGTTCAGGTTCACCCCGGAGCCCCGCTCCACCAGGGTCTGGGGCCGCAGCTGATTGCCGATGTTCTTCAAAAGCGCCCGGTAGATGGCCGTC
Source organism: Desulfocarbo indianensis (assembly GCA_001184205.1). Taxonomy (GTDB): domain Bacteria; phylum Desulfobacterota; class Desulfarculia; order Desulfarculales; family Desulfarculaceae; genus Desulfocarbo; species Desulfocarbo indianensis. The sequence goes on along the minus strand of LBMP01000004.1, from coordinate 458,069 downwards.
TTGATGTGCTGCACCTCTTCCACCAGGTCGATGATGCTCACGCCCTCGAAGTTGTGAGTGTCCAGGATCGGCGACCACTTCTCGAAGTTGGGCCGGCCGTAGGGATTGGGGCCGTAGGCCACCAGCTTGTCGTTGATGGTGGTGGCCATGAAATGCTTCATGCCGCCCTTGTGGGGCCAGCGGAAGTAATGCACCCAGCGCTCCACCCTGCCCCGCTTGGGGTCGGAGGATTCCTTGCCCAGGGGATCGTCCCGCCCCCGCTCGTGCAGCCGGGCCGAGGCTTCCTCCAGGCTGTTGATGGGCCCCACCTCCACCCCGTCCAGGTCGTAGCCCAGGGCCGCGCCCTCTTCCTGCACCTGAAACCAGGTGGGGCTGTCGTATACCGCGCAATAGGCCGCGTCCCTGATGCTCTTGGCGCTGGGGCTGATCACGAAAGCCCCCGGCATGATTGCCCGCACAAAGGGCTGATCCTTGCTGACGCGGCGCTCCTTGAGCTTGCAGTTCAAAAGCCCCGCTTGCTGGCCGCGCAAATCCAGCCAGGGTTCGCCCTCTTCCAGCATCTCCCCGCCGTCCCAAAGCTTTTCCTCCAGGTCGGCGGCGGTGATGCGCTCGTACTCGGCCTCTTCCCACTCGTAGACGAAATCCCAGCCCCACTGGATCACCCCGTTGCGGTAGCTGAGCCCGTCCTTCAATACCGTGTACAGCACCTCGAACCAGGGCAGCTGGCGCTGCAACTGATACTTGATCAAATTGGACTGCAACTTGGCCGCCCGCCGCGCCTCGGCCCGCCGGGGCTTGATGGATATGGGCTCGTCCGTGCCGCCGTAAATCTCCAGAAGATCGGCCAGCAGGGATTCCACCACGTCCGAGGAATCCGAAGACACCACCGAGGGGTCGCCCTTGCGCACCTTGCCCAGGCGCTTGCCCATGAGAAGCTGGTGGGCCTTCTTGCGGTCCTGGGCCCTTTGATCGTCGTAGGCGCGGGCCTCGGCCAGCTCGGCTTGCAGGTAGTTCAAAAGCTCGGGATTGTCCTTGGCCATGCCTATATCCCCGTGAGTTCGTCAGCCGGCGCCAGGTGCAGGGCCGTCCGCGCGGCGGGTTCCAAAGGGTGCGCATCGAAAGCGCTCAGGAGAAACACCAAGGCCCGGTAGGCGTGCAGCTCCGGCAGGCGCTCCACCACCTGATCCGTAGAAAGGGCCGCCAGCTGCTTGAGCTGGGCCTCCAAGCGCTCCAGGCCGGGCATGATGGCCAGGCGGCCCGGCTTCAGCCAATCCCGCGCCAGCCCCACCGCGAACCCAGGCAGGTCCTGGTAAGGGGCCGCGTCCAGGGCCAGGCCGCCCCGGCCGCCCCAGGCTTCCGCTTGGCTGAGCCCTTCCTCCAGGACCAGCTGGTTGGCCCGGTCCCGGTAGGTATCCCCGGCCCGCCCGCCGGGCTGGAAGATCAAATCCGCGCCCAGCGCCTTCTTGTCCTGGGCCAGCTTGCGCACCAGCTCTTTCCAGTCCCGGCTTTCCAGTTCGGTGAGCAGGAACACCTGGCCCCCGGCCGCCGTCTGGCAGCCGGTGAGCGCGTAGCCCGGCGCCGGGACCGGCCACGCCGCCGCCGACCACACCCGAGCCAGGGCCAAGGGCTTGTTCTGGGGTTCTCCGGGCCGGCGCATATGCAGAAAGCGCTTGCCCCTGGCGTTCTTGGCGATCCACCAATTCAAGCGGCGTGCCTCCTTTCCGCCCTAAGCGCGTCCAGGTCGGTGGACAAATAGCCCTCGCGGTAGTTCTTGCGGGCGTCCCGCCAGGCCTTCACCGCCAGGGCCAAAGCCATCACCTCGTCGTCGTGGGCCCCTTCGGGCGCGCTGTACTGGATATGCCCGGAAGGCGTGCGCTCGTACTCGAAGATTTGCAGCTCCACCAAGAGCTCCGGCAGGTCCGGGAAGCGGATCAGCCTTTGCTCCAGGGCCACCATGAGCCCCTGAATCAGCGCCTGCTTGCTGCTCCCCGTGGTGGAAAACCCGTCGCAGCTCACCCCGGCTTCCCGCAGGTGGTCTATCACCGCGTCCCCCACGCTGTTGGATTCCACCAGCAGGTGGGCCCTATAGCGTTTGGCCGCCTCGCTTATGCGCTCTTCCATGAGCGGCCAATCCATGCGGTGGAAACGATCGTGCCAGCAAAGCCGGCCGTTGCGGTCCAGGATGGACACCACCGTGAAGTCGTTGTGCTTGGCCAAATCCACCCCGCCCGCGTAGGGCCCGTCCACCGGGATCACGCGCGGATCGTCCAGCGCGCCGCCCGTGCAGGCCGCCACGTTGCGGAACACCCCGGAGCTGTCCGGCAGGAACTCGGCCAGATACTCCTGGCGGAAGGTGTCCGCCGGCAGGTCCTTCTTGGCCTCGGCTATCATGCGCGGCTTGATGAAGGGGTTGGCGCTGGTGGGCAGTTGGATGCTGTGATAGTCCGGCTTTTCGCCGCTCCGGCCCCACTGGAAAACCTGGTGGGTCCAGTGGCCCTGGCCCTTGGGCGTGAAAGCGAAGGCCGCCTGCCCGCCCGTGTCGGTGAGCATGGGATACAGCGCCTCGAACCAAAGCTGCGCTTTTATCAGGCTGGCCTCGTTCAAACAGGCCAGGTTCAGGCCTTCGCCCCTGAGCCGGTCCCCCCGCTCGGCCGAGTGAAACTCGATCACGCTGTCGTTCACCAGCTCTATGCGCAGCTCGCTTTTCAAGACCCCGCCTTGCTTGGCCAGCCCGGTGTTGATCACCACCTGCTCCATTTGGCGGTAGGCCCGCTTGGCCAGGTAGTGTATGGGGTCCACCCACCAGCTCATGGCCCGCGGCCGGGCTATGCTGGACATGAGCAGGAAAAGCAAAAGAAAAAGCGTCTTGCCGAACCGCCGGCCGCAAGGGGCCGACACGAAGCGGTACTGCTCCAAGGCCCGCAACAGCCTGAGCTGCCCCCGGTGCAGGGGCGGCCTCAGCTGAACCACGGCCGGCAGGCCCATCAGGCCGCCTCTTTCATTTCGGTGTGGGTGGCGAACTCGGCGGTGATTACCATCTTGCCGTCCTTGATCTCGAAGGGCAGCTCCATTTGCTGCTTGGGATAACCCCCGGCCAGGCGTATGGCCATGTCCGTGAAGCGCGCGCGGGCCGACCAGTTCGGAGTCTTGATCTGGCGAACTTTCCCTTCCGAGTCGTAGTGCAGATGCACGTCTTCAGCGTTCATGCCATTGGCCACGTTGCGCAGGATGGCCAGGGAGGTGAGCCCGCATTCGGCCATGAGCAGGTTGAGGGGGTGGTTCAGGCGCTTCATGATTTGCCAGCCTCGCACCGCGGCGTTCTTGCCCTTGTACCCGCAAGCGATTGCCGCCTGGCTGGCGCTGCCCGTCTCCAGGTAGGCGTTGATGAACAGCCGGTCCTTCGGCTTCAAGTTCAAATCTGAGAATCGCTCGCTCACCCTATGCACTCTCCCAGCGGTATTTGCTTGGCTTCGTGGATCAAGTTCTTTTGGCAATACCGGGATACAGCGTCAGGAGTGCCCCCCAGCGCTTCGGCCATCTTGCCCGTGTACTCGCAAGCAATTGCCGCCTGAATTACGCTGCCCGTCTCCAGGTAGGCTTTGATGAACAGCCATTCCTTCGGCTTCAAGTTCAAATCTGAGAATCGCTCGCTCACCCTATGCACTCTCCCAGCGTTAGTAGCCCGACCATGACGGCTAAGCCTCGGCCCCGTCAATCGGGTGCCTTGGCGTTTCTGGCGTTTCTGGCATTTTTGGCATTTCTGGCGTTTGGGCTGGAAGCGACCGAAACAACAGGTTGATTTGCACTCAGGGCGTCTGAAAAAAATTTCTTGGGTATCCGCCAATGGCCTCCCGGAGTCTGGAATGAGCCGGGAAACAAATTCCCCTCGCAGTACCCCCTCACGGTTTCAGTAGTGCACCCCAGCGCTTCGGCCATCTTGCCCGTGCTCACGAACTTGCTCATGGTTCACTCCCGTACGGGGGTTAAGCTTTCTTTAGCTTTGTTAAGCCTAATTTCCTTCGTCATTCTCATGCCTTGCCTTATCGGCCTCGATCTTTTGCCACTGTTTGGCCCAGTTCGTGAGCATCGCGGCCCACCAACCCGCCGGATTCTCCAAGGCCTTGTTGCGGTAGCGGTAGGAAGCCCAAGCCCGCTCGAATGCGTGCTCGATTTGATAGGGAGCCAAGGGCAGCAGGGATTCCAAAAGCGCGCGGGTCAGCTCGGGCCGCTCCCACTCCGGGATTCTGGCCAGGCCCCGCTCTATGGCCTGCCGCGCCGGCGTGGCCGGGGGCTGCCGCCCAGGTCCAACAACAACAGCAACAGCCGGCGGCCCTTCGCCAGAGCGCCCGCCCCTGTCGAACGGAACCACGTTTGTTGTTGTTGGTTCTTTAAACTCACATGGGGAAGAGTTAGTAAGAACTACTCCCGTACGGTGTCTAGTAATATCTCTTAATCCCTTAAGGGGGGGTCCAGGGGGGGTGGCTGTTCCGCCAGATTTGGCGGTGCAAGAGTCCTGCTCCGCCATTTTTGGCACCCCTGCCCCGCCATTTTTGGCGGACCAGGCGCTTTTGGTTTCTGGTACGCCATTTTTGGCGGACCAGGATTGTTTTGATGTTGGTGGGCTTGATTCAGCGCCCCGGAAGTTGTTTTCTTGCGGGTGTTCTTTGCGTTCCTTGTGGCGATCCTGACCGCCGTCGCCGGCTGCCCGTGATCCTCTTGGCGTTTGTTCTTCGGTCTCCGGTTCGGTCTCCCAGAGCTGCACCCAGGCGGAAAAGCCTCGCTGCTCCGGCCAGGTCTCCAGGTAATCACGTTCCCGCAATTGGGCCAGGTGGCGTTCCACCGTGCGCCGGGCCATGCCCAGGTCTCGGGCAATCTCGCCTACCTGGATCGGCCGGCCGCCGCGCACCTCGCCGCCCGGCCCGGTCTCCCGCCAAAGCCACAAAAAAACCCATAGCGCGCTTCCCATGCGGGATGCGTGCTCAGGGCTTATCAAGTGCCGGGGAACCCCGAAGGGCCCGTTTTCATGCGCCCCGCCGCTTAGGCGGGGGTCTTTTCCTGCCAACGTCGCGCTCCCGCGGGCCGGGCCGCGCGCCGTCTCCTAGACGCGCTCCCCATCCGCCCGCGGCGCTCGCGCCGCCGCCAGAGGGCTGCCTACTCTCTACACGATCTTGGGCTTAAAAGTCAACAAAACCACAATATATTGATGATTTTTTATTTTAATCAATCAGTTAAGAAAGTCCTTGGTCTTTTTTAAGTTTTTCAGTATCGACGTAACATGCTGAGGGCTCAATCCAAATTGGGTCGCCATAAACAATAAGCTACCGCCCCAATCCCTACTCGTACAGCGCGGCCATGGCCACTTTGCCTGGCCAAAACCTAATAAAAATATGCATGCAAATATTCACCAAAATTATTCATGTTCCCTTTTATCGGTCACGTCATATAGTTTTTGATATCATCTTTTCAGGTTTTATATTACGTTTTCTTCATGACCCTTTCCCCAAGCGCCACGAGCCAACATACCCGCTGCATCCGTTCGCCGTCTCACTCCTCTAATGCAAGCTTTGCGTATACCGACACTTTGGATAATTGGAGCAACCTAAAAACCGGCCATACCTTCCATTGCGCTCTACAAGCATGCCTCCGCAACCAGGTTTTGGGCAGGTCAAATTACCAGCCCCGGTTTTAGCTTTCCCCTGGCGGGTTTCGGCTTTCTTGCCTTTGTTTTTTCCGCCGCGCCTTGGGTCCACCTTGCAACCGCAGGAGGCGTCCACGCACTGGTAAAACACCCCATATCGTCCGTTTATCCACACCGTGGGCGCGCCGCATTCCGGGCAAACCGGGTTATCGCTCACTCCCTCATGAGGCCCGTTATCCCCTCGCTCGTTGCCCATGCTTATGAATTTGGACACTTGTTTGCACGCCTCAGGGCTTTCTATGCGGAGCATGCTTTCGTGGGTGTCACGGTGGGAGAGAATATTCAGCGATCCGTGCCAAAGCACCCGGCCATCAATGATCGCTATCTTTTCGTGCATTTTGTGCCTGAGGTCCACCGCCACCCCTGTGTCCAACAGGTCCCGCACCAGCTCGTAAACTTCATCCGTGGTGCCTCCACCCCATTCAGCGGGGGGACGCGTTATAACCCGTAGCCGTACGCCCCGGCTCATGGCCGCTCGAAATGCGTCCACCCAGCGGCCAGCGCCCATCCGTGTGGCAAAGGGCGATAGAATCAGCAGGGAATCCCGCACGCGGGCGATATCCGCCAGAAAGGCTGAATAGAAACTTCCTTCATTGAAAGCCCCGCTCGCCTTGTCCTTAAATTCAAATGAATTAGGCGTGATGCTATGCAGGCCGTCTATCCAGTCCTCAGCTCCCAGAGGCAAAATCTTATCCGCGTCTAGTTGTTGGCCGTGTTTCAGAAAATGATCCAGCAGGCCCCTCACAATGGCGTCGCCATGAGCCTTTGCCCGTAAATATTCAAAATTGGCCATCAGAATGACATGATCGCGAGCGCGGCTGGCCGCCACATTGAGGAGGCGCGCGCCATCCTCCCGCACATTTGCCGCCTGCAAAAATCGCCCAACTGGCGCGCCCAGCGAATCGGTCAGGTCTATGACCATTGCTTCCTTTTCGTTGCCCTGGAAACGATGCACTGTTGCGGAAATTCCGGCGGCTCGGGTGGATAGGCGATCTTCCAAAAGGACCTGGATCAGCCTGGCCTGGGCAGCGTAGGGAGCCACCACGCCGATCTTATGGTTGGCCTCGCCCGTGGGAGGAAGAAAGCCGCTCTCCGCCAGGTGCAGTACGATGTTCCGCACCAAGAGGGCGTGGAACAAATTGTAGCGTGAATAGGTTCCAACCCTAAGCACCGTCCAGGGGTGGAAAGACGAAGTATCGACATACATAAGCGGCGATGGCCCAAAGGGAAAACCGCTGCCGCCATTGGCAACGCGGGCATCTGAAATCAATGGCTTATCGTAGTAAAAAAATTTGTTGATTACTTCGCAGATTGGTTCGCGCATGCGATATTGCGTGCCCAAGGCTACTAGGTGGCTGATGGATTGTCCCTTACTCAACAATTCGGGTATGCCTGCTTTTTCAAATACGTCTTTCTTCAACCAGTCTTCCGCTAATTGCTCATTGGACATCACAATGGGCGGAAGCTGACGAAAATCACCCGTTACAGTCACCGCCTTGTTGGCGAGACCAGCCGCGAAATAAACCAGCGGAGGCATGAGCATGGAGGCCTCGTCGACCACCACCACGTCGAAATGGCGGGGACCCTTTGGGTTGAGGTAGGTACGGTAAACCGTGGTGCCAAGTACTCGGCACCGTTCCAAAACCTGTTCTACTAAAGCCTCCAGTTCATGCTCAATTGCCGAGATGCGCTCGCCGATCTTGGCCAGCCTGTCCGCCAGCGCGCCAAGGCCGGCCCGGACCTCGGGCAGAGGCGGATAGTTTTGGGTGGAGGCGGTTAGGGCCTCCACCTCCGCTTGCATGCCTTGCCACCGGGCTTTATGCAGAACGGCTTGTTTTCTTAAATTCTCGGCCGCATCCTCGCTGGACCAAGCGGCCAGGTCCTCAGTGGCAATTGCGCTTTCCAGGCGCTTAGGGTTCAATCCCGAGAAAAGGCGGCGCAGTGAGCCCATGCCCTGGGCGCGCTCCAGATCGGCCCGCAGTTCCAATAAGCGTTTTCTATGCGCAGCGGCCTTCTCTTTTTTCTCCTTTAAGCCATGGAGCGCCTCGTACAGTTGTTTCTCCATTGTGGCCAGGGCCTGGCGGGCTTGCTCCAGGTTCTCCAAATCCTTCAAGGTCGACCGCAGTCCAGCCTGTCTGCTCTCCAAAGACGCCGCCTCACCAACCAGTTTCTCCTTCTCCTGGTTCAACGCCTGGCCCAGCCTGGCCACGATCTCCTCTAGGATTACCTGTGGCCCAAAATTCTTACGCAACTCCTCTTTAACTACCGGGCCCTGCCTTATCAGCAAGCCTTCCTGAAAGCCCGGTTCGTTTAGGAGCCTTTCCGCAACCCGCTCCAACGCGGTGTCCACCGCTATGTTGGTGTTGGATACCAGCAGGACCGAACGCCCCGCCCGGTAGTGGGCTTCCACAATTCGCGCCAGGGTGGTCGTCTTTCCGGTTCCCGGCGGCCCCCACACAAAAGTGGTTTGGCTGCCCAACGAACGGCGCACCGCCAACGATTGCTCCTGGTTAAAATCGCTGACCGACTCTTGTTGGATATTCGCGTCCGCGGCCTGAATGGGCGAAAGTCCTATCACCCTTTCCGCGGACTGCCTATTGAATTGCAGCTCTCCACTACCGACTTTTTCTAATTGCTCTTTTAGCCTCTCCAACAAAAAAGAATCGTTGGTCACCAGCCGCGCCAGGTTGATGGTCGGTCCCAGATCCTTTTCAATCGCAACTACCAAAACCCCATCGCGAAAAGAAATCAGTGTGCCGGGAATATCCTCTTGGCCGCATATAATGCGCACCGGCGTATCATCTCTAAAGTAGGCATCTTCGGAAAGTAAGAATTTATAAAGCCAACCCCCTTCGGATTGGCCAAGTCTTTCACCACCCCGCAATTCAACTTGGTTTCCGCCGCCTTTCTTTTGGATGGCGGCGACCTCCAAGCCGAGGGCTTGAATCATCTGGGACAAAGCCTCGCTCAAGATAGCTTCAATTCCCCCTGAACGGATTCTTCCCGCAAAAATACAGGCCCATTTTGAAAGGTGAAAAGCGGCCTTCGCTGTCTTTCACAGCGAAATGTTCCACCGATTTTTTAGATAGATTGATCTAAGTTTTCTTGCTTTGCCGCGCATCCGGCCGAAAGGATCAAAAAGACCAATAAGCAGAAAGAAGCCCCCCTCATGATTCCCCCCAGTCTTTCTTCCTCAGCCACTCCTCTATGAAAATCAGCTGCCCGCGCCGGACCGCCTTTTGCGCCCGCCGCGTGAGCTCCCCACTGCCCCCGCCCCGCTTGAGGGGTTTTGAGCCGCCGCCTTGGCGTCTCTTAATCCCCGGTGAAACATTTGTATGTTTTGGTATAGCGCCTTGGCATACCCGCCGCCCGGCTCGCCCGAGGCCCGCAGGACCTCCAAGGCCTGCTCCAGTGTGGCCCTTTCCGGCTCGCTAAGCTCCTTGTCGTCTCCCTTGGGCAGGCCTATGTAATCTTGCCCAGCCATCACAGCCTCTTTTGGGCAAGCCTCATTTACTACTTGAAATATGTAGTCCAGCGAATGGCCTTTTTCTAAGGCCCAGCGCGCCATAGGTTCAAGTAAAGTGCCGCGCCGCTTTCGATCTGAAAAATTTTGTTCTGTAATTCCAAGTGTTTTAGCAATAGCCCTCTGCGTTAGCTGGCAGCCAGCCAAATTAGCAAGGCGTTCAAGCGCCTTATCAAGATTAAAGTTATCGCGTAATTTAATCGTTGACATACTACTTGTTTTCTGTAATCATGGTCACATACTCAAACAAACAAGGGGCCAACAATGCTATTTAGAAACGCGCAAAACCAGTAAGTCGGAAACGAAGCCGCCTGCATCCGCATGACCCCGGAATTCATGGCCGGATTCGCCGCCCTGCCCATGGACCCCAGCCATGACTCGGCCAACGAAATACGTTTCTTGTTGCAGCGCCTGGGCCTCTCCTCGGAGGAAAGCCTGGGCCTGCTCTACCAACTCCTTGATGAGGCCCAGCCCTCCAATTCATCCGCCGCATCGGAGGTCCAGCGCCTCCTCGATGAACTTTCCCGGCTCCATGGCTTCCAGCCGGATGATCGCCGCGCCCTCCTCGGCCTGGCCATATCCCAGCTCGAAGCCCTGGAGGATATCGCGGGGGATTTGGGAGTCTAGCCGGACCGCGTCAACTAACCGTACCTCCAGGAAAGAGCCATGGATGACACCACGCGCCAACGCCTCCTGACCGAGCCTCCCGGCCCCCGCCGGATATACGTCGCCTTGCGCGCCGTTGGCTCATGCCAGGAAAGAATCGCCGAAGCCTGCAACTGCAACCGCGCCGTGGTCAGCCGCGTGGTCCGCCAAGGCATCAACACCACCGAGTTGCACGCGCGCATCAGGGAGTCCTTGTCCCAGAAAACGGGCATGGCGGAATCGTGGCTGTTCGCCCACGTCCCGTCACACTTTCACGCCGCCTATGAGAATAGGACAGGCGAGCGCGTTATGTCCAGTGATTTCCCAGGGGTGCATCACAACCCCTGTTCATTGCCCCCCAGGTCCCAAAGGCCTCTTCCCGGCGGCCGGCCCCCCGTTCGCCGGGAAGGGGCCCAAGGGCCCTTAACAGACTAGAGGCGCGCGCGCCGCGGCCAGAGGGCGTCTGAACCGCTAGCTCCGCCCGGAGATTGAAATGGCAATCCAAACTCTCCTGCAAATCCTCTTGGGCCCGCCGCTCACGGCCTTGTGCCTGGCGGTCATAGCCCATGCCTTGCGGGAGATCGTCCACGGCCCTGACGCGGCCAAGCTAACCCGCCGCCGCCATCGGGTCAATTAGCATTGGAGGCGAGCATGCTAAACCAAGCATCCCTGCCCAGCCGGTTCGAATGGTCTCTGCATCGTTTGGTGGATGCCCTGGGAGCCCCGGACCTGGGCAAGCTCCTGGGCCTCAAGCCCGGCTACCTTTCCCGCATGGCCAATCCCTGGGATTGCGGCGCCTTCTTCAGGGCCCGCGATTTGGGGCCCGCCTTGCGCCTGGGCGTCGAGCGCCTGGGCCCCCGGCGCGCCCTGGAGCCCCTGGCCGCCCTGGCCGGCGAGACCGGCTGCGGCATCTATCCCCTGCCCCAGGCCCCCTCCCCGCCGGACGTGATCCTGGGCCTAAGCCGCCTGGCCCGCGCCCACGGCGATTTGGGCGAGCGCGCGGTGCTGGCCGTGGATCCCCGGGGACAGCGCGGCTCCTATGTAAGCCGCTCCGAGCTGATGCTCATAGAGGCCGCCGGCTTCGACCTGGCCTCCCAAGTCGCATCAGTCATGCAGGCCGCCCGCGTCCTGCACCTGGCCGGGGCCTAACAATGCCGGCCCAGGTCCTGCCATTGCGCCCGCGCCCGGTCCCCCAACCCAGGGGCCTGGGCGGCAGCCTGGCCTACCTGGCCGAGCTGCGCCGGGCCATGCCGGGAGCCGCCATCGGCCGCATCCTGGCCCGCCTGAAGGAGGCCCCATGCCGCAAGTGATGCTTGATTCCCCCCAGGCGGCCGCCGGCCCCTACGATTCCTTGCGCCGCTTTCTGGACCGCGCCTGCCTGGCCCTGGCCCAGGATCAGCGGGAAGATTTTCGCTACTACGCGATTTCGGCCAAGGCCGCGCTCAGCGTCCTGGATAACGGCCTGGATTATCACCGCGGCATGCCGGCCTTGGCCTTTCATCACGTCTACCTCTGCATGCTGGCGCTCATAGATCGGGCCCTGGCCGGCCGCGACGCCGCCGACGGCCTGCAGTATTGCCGTGACCTGGCCGAGGAACTGCACCAGGCCTGGCAAGAGGCGGGCGGCCGTGCCTGAGCTGCCCTCCCTCATCCTGCCCGCCCCCTGGGGCGCGGCCGTGGTCATCGGCCTGGTGCGGGCGGCCCTGCAGCCCCGGCCCACTCCCTACCGGGGCCAGGTGGCCGTCATCCAGGAGGCCTCCCAGCGCTTCACCCCTTCCCAGCGCTGCCTCATAAACGCCGCCCACCGGGCCGGGGTGAATCTCTTCAACGGCACCGCCTATATCCGCCTCTGCCTGGCCAGGGGCCTGGTGGGCTGGGCCGAGGTGGTGGATTGCTGGCGCTTGGATTCGCCGCGCTGCCCCTTCGGCTACGACGCCCACTTCAACCTGGGCCAGGACCGGCCGCCATATAGCTATCTGTGGGTGCTGGCCGGGGCCCAGCCCATCCCCATGGAGCCCGGCCGAACTCAAACCCCTCCCCCCGCCCGGCCCGCCCAGGCGGTCATGTTCGCGGGGGATTGAACCATGGCTTCGCTACCCCTGAGGCCGGCCGTCATGATTGCGGCCCGGCGTGCCCTTAAAAGCTCCGTGCCGTCCGAGGCCCAGGGTTCTCGTCTGACCGACTTAGGTTCCTCCTGTACCGATCGACCTCTTCCCCGGCCGGGCGCAACGGAGCGGCCGGGCCCTTTAATTGGTGTCTCGGTGAAGAAAAAGGGGGCTTATAACATGCCCGATCAAACAACGCTTAAGGCGATGGAACTGCTGGAAGGAATGGCGGATGCTTGGATTGAGAAGACCGGCATTGCCCAAAAAATCCGAAGCGTTCCTGTCAATTGCAAAACGGCCGATCAGCAAAAAAGAGCTTACGACCTTATTCTGCGCCACATAAAGCAAGCCTATATGGAGGGCTTGTATGTTGGCCGGGTTTCAATGAAAGACCCCCTGCCATGAGCCATGAAACTATTTCCGCCGCCCTGGCCTGGATCGGCTTCGGCCTGGCCGTGGTGGTGCAGCTGCCCCAAATCAAGCGCCTGGTGGCCCGCAAGTCCAGCCGAGACATAAGCCTGCTCACCCAGGCCCTGTGCCTGGCCATGATCCTTTGCGCCGGCGCCGTGGTGCCTTTGACCGGCGGCTCCCCCTTGGTGCTGGCCAATTATGCGGTGAGCTTCGCGGCGGTGGCCCTGGTGCTGGCCCTGGCCCTCTACTACCGCCGCCGCCCCGGCGGCAGGCGCTAGGGGCTACAGGAAAGGAAAACCGGCCATGTCTTTATCTTGTAGTTGTGGCGATTGGGACGGTGATTATGGCTCTTGGGCCTGGTATCCACCGGAGAATAAAGATTTTGCCCCTTTTGACCAAAAGCGCAGGCGGCGCTGTGAAAACTGCAATGAGCTAATCAACATCGGAGCCCCTTGTATTGAGTTTCCCAGAATCCGAGCCCCTTACAACTACATAGAATACAAGATCAAAGGCGACGAGATTCCGTTTTCACCCTGCTATCTCTGCGAAAAATGCGGCGAGATTTGGCTAAATCTGGACGCTCTGGGTTACTGCGTTGAGCCGTGGGACCTGGAACACACCTTAGCTGAGTACCATAAAAAAACCGGCTGGAAGCCAGGGAAGGGGCCGGGGCCGGCGCTTGAGCCTGGCCCCGAGCCTGGAACACAAAGCGCCCCCCGCGCTTAAAACCGGAGAAAAGCCCATGCCCTTTGTCCGCATCCAATACCAGCGCTTCGATTGCTGCAAGCCTCAGTGCGAGTTCCACCGGCCCGACGCGGGCAAGCAGGTCCTGGGCCGCTGCACCCTGCTGCACGTGGACATGAAGCCCTGCCTTAATCTCGATTCCAAAACCGAGCGCCTGCGCTGCCTAAGCTTCAAGGCCAAAAAGGAGGCTTGCTAGATGCAGGCCATCTACCGCCCCAAGCCGGGCTCCCCGGCCGAGGAATACGCGCCTTGGGCCTGCAACTTGTACAAGGGCTGCTCCCACGGCTGCGTGTATTGCTACGCGCCCGCCGCCACCTGGCAAAACACCCCGGAGAAACGCGCCGCCTTTCACGGCCGGCCCCAGCCGCGCGAGGGCGTGCTGGAGGCCCTGGAGCGCGACGCCTGCAAGCTTGCCCAAAAAGGCGAGCGCGGCCCGGTGCTGCTTTGCTTCACCTGCGATCCTTACCAGCCCCTGGAGCAGGATCACCGCCTCACCCGCACCGCCTTGCGGATTTTGCGCGCCCACGGCCTCAGGCCCAAGATTCTCACCAAGGCCGGCCCGGCCGCCCGCCGGGACCTGGGCTTGCTGCTTACCGCCGGCGGTTCCTTCGGGGTTTCCCTCACCAGCCTATCCGAGCAGGCGCGCTCATCCTGGGAGCCCGGCGCGGACGCCGGCGGCCTGGCGCGGGTGGACAACCTCAGGGCCGCCATGGGGTTCAAGGTGGCCACCTGGGCCAGCTTCGAGCCGGTGATCACCCCCCAATGGACCGTCAACGCCATCCGGGAGGCCGCCGCCTATTGCAACCTCATCGCCGTGGGCAAGCTCAATCACATGGCCCCGCCCAAGCCCATCCATTGGCCCAGCTTCCGCCGGCAGGTCGCGGCCCTCTTGGAATCCCTGGGCTTCGCCAGGGTGGATAAAAGCCAAATGCAGGCCGGCCCTTTCCTGGGCTGCCGCCACTACTACATCAAGCAAGACCTGGAGCGCGTTAGATGAAAAAAGACTGCCGGACTTGTCGTTTTGGTCGCGGGTTTGGATGGACTGGAAAGCCCGACTCAGCACACAAACTTGGTGAATGCGCCTATCCTGTCCCCCGCCGCATGCCTGCCGTTTACTATAGATACTCTCCTTTGTTGTTTTTAGGTCGTGTCGAGTGGGACAAAACTCCCCCATTCTTTATGTACGATTATATTTCCAGAAAAATTATCGACTGCGCAGCATGGCAGCCCAGCCCGCGCCTTGGTCCAAAGGCGCGCAAAAAAGCAAGCAATGGACAATCGCAAAAAATCCACCGCCTGATCCGCTGGGCCGCTCCGCCCGTACCTGAAGCCATTGCTACTGGCGAGCAAGAGATTACGGACTTCGGGACAAAGAAAATTCGGCGCTACTATTTATCGTTGTCCAGACATGAAATTAGAAACGACGTGGCCGAGCTTGGTTGGCTGGATATCTGGCGGCTCGTTTTCAAGGGTCTCATTAAAAGCGGGCCTCTAATCATCAAACGCAGGCCTTTTTCTTTCACCATTAAAACCTAATACACATTGGAGCTACTTATGAACATGCAAGAGATTTACCTAACCACAAAGGAAGCCGCTGAACACATCAAGCTGAGTCCGCGCACCTTGGAAGGATTTCGGGTGCGTGGCGGCGGCCCCATTTACATAAAGGCGGGCAAGCGTTGCCTTTACCGCCGTTCGGACCTGGACAAATGGATGCAGAGCAATACGCGGCGTTCGACATCTGACCCAGGGACTGAGGAGGCGGTAGCATGAGCCGCTAAGTGAGGGCGTCATGATTCCATACTGCGGGAAGGGCCGGCCTATGAGGATAGGCGGGAACGAGGCGCTAGCCGGTTTTGCGCTTGCGGCGCTGGACGGGCTTCTTTTCCGCGGCGACAAACCTGCCCGCCTTGTTGCGGCTAAGGGGACCGGACCACTTGCCTGTGCTCTTTTTTATTATCTCCTGGCCGGAGGTTCCCTCGCGCAAGCCCAAGCCTTCGGCTATGAGAGCCACGGCGGTCATGTTTTCGCTGACCTCATCGGCCGCGGCGCGGAGCTTGAGCTTGGCATGCAGGCTTTTAGGCAGACGGAGGGCCATTCGGCCGCTGGCGTGGCCGGGCTCGGGAATGGGCTTGTTCCATTCGGCCATGGCCTCCAAGGCTCCCTTGAGGGCGTCCAAACCGTTGGCCAGGGCCTCCTCGGGGGTTTCCCCGTCGGACGCGACTCCAGGCAAATCCGGGAAGCGGGCCAGATAGCCGCCGCCGTCCTCTTCCGCCAGCGGGACTATCTCGCAGGGATATTTATAAAGGTTTTCCATGCTCATATCTTCCACCTTTCAGGCAAGGCGCGCAAGCCCGGCCGGGGAGCGGAAGGCTACTTGCCCTCCACCGCGTCCACCAGGCCCAGAAAATTCTTGATGTACACCGACTTGATCGGGCGCTTGGCCGGGACGGTGACTATCAAGTCGCTGGACGGGTGGCCGAAGGTCACATGGCTGGACCCGCCGCCCGGCTTGCGGACCAGGATGCCCTTGCTTTCGGCAACCCGGATAATATCCTCGATGCGCCAGTCCAGCGGATTGCGCCGCATTTGGCCCAGAATTTTGTCCGCCTTGCTCATGAATAACTTGATATCAAATGCGATATCACTAGTCAAGGGCGAAAAGAAATATGGATCGGCCCATCACCGTTGTTTGCGGCTTTGGACGTTGCGGTTCCAGCCTGGTCATGCAAATGCTGGCCGCCGGCGGCATGCCCTGCGTGGGAGAAGCGCCGGCCTATGAAATCCCAGAGGTTATGAACCTCCCCGCTTCATGGGAATTCCTCGAAGAGCTGCCGGGCAAGGCTGTAAAAATATTGGACCCTCACCTGAACACCCCGAAGCCGGGCCTGGTCTATCGCTTTGTTTGGGTGGACCGCCATCCAGGGGAGCAAGCCAGGAGCATAGCTAAATTCCTGCAAGTAATAAGCGGCATGGCTCCGCTCACTCGTAACGATCGAAAAAAGCTGCAACGCTCCCTACGCAAGGACCGGCCGCTTTGCCTGAATCTTCTAGCGCGGCTGGGCGGCAAGCCTCCCCTGGCGATCGCCTTTGAAAGCATCCTTGCAAACCCCGACGTGGCCGGCCGACGTTTATCGGATTTTTGCGGCGGGCTGGACAGCAAGGCCATGGCGGCCGTGGTTCGGCCGAGGCCCCCCCAATGCTTGCCTTACATGCTTGAGGCCGAGCTGCTAAAGGAGGCGGCCTCCTAGCCATGCCCCCCGCCCTTCCGCCTCCCAGCGTAACCTTGCCGGTCGCACCATGGGTGCCGGCGGGTTTCGCCGCCGAACTCACCCACCTGGGAGAGGCTCGCCTCAAGGCCCTGGCCTTGGCCGGCGAAATCGAGGGCTATCAAGACCCCGACGACAAGCGCGGCGGCCTCAAGTCCAAGGGCCGCTGGTGGATATACCTGCCCTCGGTTTGGGCATGGCACGACCGCCGCTCCGGCCGCAAGGCCCGCCAAGAGTTCCTTGACCGCAAAAAGATAGCTGCCGTACCATGACCTCCATGGGCAAGCCTTATATCAGAGACGCTGCCAACGGCATCTTTTACGTGCGCTGGCGCGTGCGCGGCCGGCTGGTGGTGCGTTCCTTGGAGACCGCAGACCCGCTTGAAGCCCAAAAGCGGGCCAGCGCCATGGAAGAGGCCCGCTATAAAGAGCGCTTGGCCCTTTTGGACCCCTCCACCGTAACCCTGCACCGCTTCGCGGATGAATACCTGGAACACCGCCGGGCCCAAGTTAGCCGGGGCAAGGGCGGCGGCCTCAGCCCCCACACGGTCAAGCAGGATTCCAAAGCCCTGCAAAGCCTCATCGCCTGCCTGGGCCGGCGCACCCTCTTACGATCCATCACCCAGAAACGGCTTCAGGAGTGGGCCAACTCCCTGTTGGCTCAGGGGCGCTCACCCTTTACGGTGCGCTCCTACCTGAGTCATATCCTGGCCGCCCTGGAGACAGCGGCCGAGGACGATTGGCGTTGCCTGGAACGACCGCCCAAGGTCAAGCCCCGCAAGGTGGTGAAGCTCCCAGAGCTCTTGCCCCGCGCTCTTTTGCCGGAAGAAGTGGACAAGCTCCTGCAAGCCGAACCGGACCCCGAACGCCGCGCCTTATGGCAGTTCGCGTTCTGGACCGGGCTTCGCCTGTCCGAGCTTTGGGGCCTCCAGTGGCCCCAGGTGCATGCGGACGGTCCTGAGCCCTGGTGCCAGGTCAAAGGCAAAGGCGAAAAAGAGCGCGTGGTGCCGCTTCTTCCCCAGGCGGCCGAAGCCTTGGCGGTTTTCGGCATCAAGGACGTGGGCCCGGTTTTCATGTTTTCACCGATCCGCCGGCGGCCGGACCAGGCCGAAATCCAGGCTTTGCAGGCCGAGGGGCTCAGCAACATTGAGATCGGCCGCCGTTACGGGGTGTCGGAAGCCGCGGTGCGCAAATGGGCCAAGACTCCGGCGCCGGGCCTGCGAAGGGTGACCGCCGGCGTAATCAGCCGCTGGTTCAAGGCGGCCTGCCGCCGGGCCGATATCCAGGACGCCCACTTGCACGACGCCCGCCACACCACCGCCACCTGGTTGGCCGCCAACGGCGTGTCAGAGCGCGTGATCCAGGCCGTCATGGGCCACGCCAGCATCGTCACCACCCAGCGCTACACCAAAGGCATGGCCTCGATTGCGCCCCTCTATTCAGAAATGATGAAAGTTCATCATTAGGGACCAGGTATCACAAAAATATAACAGCCAAATTTATTTTTAATAATTACAAGTTATTGTAATCATTAAGATATGGCTGTTAACCACCCTGTCGCTGGTTCGAATCCGGCCCGGGGAGCCAACTAAAACAAAAAGCCTGGGCGATTTCGCCCAGGCTTTTTATTTTTCCCCGTCATCGTGGCCCTTTGGGGAGGGGCATCGCCGCTTTGGGGCGGAATTCCCCTTCCCAAATAATATGCGGGGGCGCGGCCACATAACAATAAAAAGGTATTTTTTATCGATTAATTTAAGCTATTAACCCGGTTTTTCAATCCGCTCCCAACCGTCTCGCTTTCAGCCATACCAGTTGTGGATTCCAGAGTTCCAGATAGAGCTTCAACAAAAAAATCCTAGCAATCCATAGGCACTACCGTCTGGCTAACAATACGGTTTCAGGTCCCAATTGCGGGCCAGTCCGGCATTAGCCTTTTCGATACCGAGAGCGTAATCCCCGAGAATTGACCGTCACACTATTGGGGAGCGTCATTTTTAGAACGATCATAAAAAAGACAAATTGACTGATCCCCCACATCTAGTCCATCATGTCAAAGCTCAAGACCTCGGCTAAGACTGAAATCGCTAATCAACATAGGGCTGCCTCTCATGCCGACCAAAATAGAAATCGATCCCTTGACCCGCATCGAGGGTCATCTCGCCATAAAACTTGAGATCGAATCGGGGCAGGTCGCAAAGGCCTATTGCTCCGGCGAGATGTTCCGCGGTTTTGAAAATATCCTGCGGGGCAGGAGTCCCATGGACGCCCAGCAGATCACCCAGCGCATCTGCGGCGTCTGCCCCATTTCCCACGGCATGGCCTCGCTCAAGGCCCAGGAGCAGGCCTATAATCTCACACTCACCGATAACGGCCGGCTGACCCGCAACCTGATCCTGGGCGCCAATTATATTCAGTCCCACCTGGTCCATTTCTATCATCTGTCCGCTTTGGATTTCGTTGATATCACGGCTATTCTCAATTACGGCGGATCGGACGCCACACTGAAGGGGCTGCAGGCTTGGGTTAAAGCCCAGCTCGATTCGCAAACGATGTTTCCGGCCGCCCCGTTTCTTCCCCGTTACAATGGCGATTACCTGCCAAACCTGGATGCCAACATCGGAGCCATCAAGGATTACGTGGATGCCCTGGAAATGCGCGCCGTTGCCCAGGAGGCCTTGGCCCTGTTCGGCGCCAAGGCCCCCCACGCCACCGCGCTCATTCCCGGCGGTATAACCGAAAAGGTGACGGCCAAGAAGATCGCCGCCTACGGCAGCATCCTGAGCCGGCTGCGCTCCTTTATCGATCGGATCTACATCCCGGACGTGGTGGCCGTGGCTTCGGCCTTCCCCGCCTACTTCAAGGTGGGGCGGGGTTGCGGCAACTTTTTAGCCTATGGCGTTTTCGATCAGGACAACGGCGGGCATCTCCTGCCGGCCGGAAGAATCAAGCAGGGCGCGCTGTCATCCACTGATCCGGCCCAAATCAGCGAAGACACCTCCCATGCCTTTTTCTCCTCCCAATCCGGGCTGCACCCCTACCAGGGCCAGACCGAACCCTCGCCCCATAAGCCGGGAGCCTATTCCTGGCTCAAGGCCCCCCGTTACGAGGGCCAGCCCTATGAGGTGGGCCCCTTGGCCCGCATGCTGGTCGCCCACCAAAAGGGCCACGCCCAGGCCAAGCCCATGATCGATAAGCTGCTCGGCGATCTCGGCCTGGAAGCCACGGCCCTGGATTCGGTCATGGGGCGTCATGCCGCCCGGGCCCTGGAATGCAAGCTGGTGGCCGACGCCTGCGCGCAGTGGCTGGATAAGCTGCAACCCGGCCAACCTACTTTCACGGATTTCGAAATCCCCGCTTCTGGGAAGGGCGCCGGACTCACCGAGGCGCCCAGAGGAGCCCTGGGGCATTGGATCGAAATAGCCGATCACAAGATCAAGAATTATCAGTGCGTGGTGCCTACAACATGGAACGGCTCTCCCAGGGACTCTAACGGCGTGCCCGGACCAATGGAACAAGCCTTGGAAGGAACGCCGGTGGTGGACAGCAACAACCCCTTGGAGGCCGCGCGGGTGGTCAGGTCCTTTGATCCATGTCTGGCCTGCGCTGTTCACTAAAGGGAGCGGAGATTCTTGTTCAAATTCAATCGACGACAATTCCTGAAGATGGGCGCCAGCCTGGCCGCGGCCATGGGGCTGGAACCCGCGTCCGTCCCCCGCATAGTGGAGGCTCTGTCCGAGTTATCCTCGGGCCAGGCGCCGGTGCTCTGGCTCCAGGGGCAGAGTTGTTCGGGCTGCTCGGTATCGCTGCTGAATACTGAAAACCCCTCTCCCAGCGAAGTGCTGACCCAGTATATATCCCTGCTGTTTCATTCCACCCTATCGGCCGCCACCGGGCATACGGCCATGGAGGTGGTGGAAAAGTCCATCGAGGCGGGAGGCTACTACCTGGCGGTGGAAGGAGCCCTGCCCGCGGGCATGCCCCAAGCTTGCGTCATGGGGCATAAACCCGTCACCGAGCTGGTCGCCAGGGCCGCGAGAAAAGCCAAGGCCGTAATCTGCGTGGGCACCTGCGCGGCCTATGGCGGCATTCCGGCCGCGGAAAACAATCCCACCGGATCTGTCAGTGTGGCCGAATTCCTGAAAAAAGAAGGCAACACCGCCCCCATAATCAGGCTGCCCGGCTGCCCCTCCCACCCGGATTGGGTGGTGGGAACCCTGGTGCACGTAATCAAGTTCGGGCTGCCCAAATTGGATGAGGACGGAAGGCCGGAGGTGTTCTACGGCCGCTTTTTGCACGATCAGTGCCCGCGATTCGCTGATTATGAGCGCGAAAATTTCGCCCAAACTTTTTCCGGCGAGGGATGCTTGTTCAAGTTGGGCTGCCTGGGTCCGGTGACCAAGGCCGATTGCACCACCCGGTTGTGGAACCGGGGCGCCAACACCTGCATCATGGCCGGGGCTCCTTGCATAGGATGCGCTTCTGAAATATTTGCCAAGTCGCCTTCCCTGCCCTTTTACAGAAAGGGAGAGAGCAAGTGAAGCTTAGGACGAAATTGATTCTCTCCCTGGTCGTGGTTCTGGTGCTGGCGGTGCTGATCACCCAAGTGGTGCAATACGTGTGGACGTCCGGCTTGTTCGCCAACTTCTCCGACCATAACTTGGAACTCTTGCAAAAGCAGGAGCGCAAGCAAGCCACCAACTTGTATTACACCGTGGAACGGGCCATCGAAGGCTCGCTGGTCCGCGGCGAGATGGTCAAATTCACCAACCTGCTGGAGTCGCTGCAGCAGGTAAAGGGCTTGGAAGAGGTGTTTCTCTTCAGCGCTCAGGGAGTGGTCACCCATTCGGCCAAGCCGGCCGGGGTGGGCCGGGAGATGGACAAGAAGGTCAAGGCCAAGATATTCAGCGACGGCAAACAGATCAGCAACGAGACCGACCAGGCCTTTGAAGTATATATTCCCCACCGGGTGGTGGCCGACTGCATCCGCTGCCACACCTCCTGGAAATCCGGCGAAATACGGGGCGTGACCTATTATAAGTTCTCCAACGAGGCGCTGCGGCAGGCCAGGTCCGACGCCGCGCAGACCCTTGCCTCCATCCAGGCCAGCTCGTTTTACTCAATGGGAATCGGCGTCCTGGCGGTGGTGGTGATTTTCGTGCTGGGCATGTTCGTGACCGTCCGCCGCTTCGTGGCGGTTCCCATGGACCGCCTGGTGGAGGCCTTGAAGCAATACGACGTGGATTTGACCCTGCAGATTCCGGTTCAGTCCAAGGACGAAATCGGCCGGGTGGCCCAGTTGTTGAACCGCTTCGTCAGCAAGCTGAACAAAATCATCGGCCAGGCCCAGGCCGTGGCCGTGGCCATCGGGACCAATACGGACAGCAGCGCCACCGCCCTGGACGAGATCACCAACTCCTCCGCGGCCATCGCCGCCCTGGCCAGAAAAAACGCCGATAACGCCCACGAGGCCCACGAGCTGATGAAATCGGTCCGCTCTGGGGTCATCGAGGCGGATGAAAAAGTGGGCGTGTTGGAAAAATCCATGGTCGAGCTCTCGCAAGCCAGCGGCCAGGTGGCCAAGATCATGCAGACCATCGACGAGATCGCCATGCAGACCAACCTGCTGGCCTTGAACGCCGCGGTGGAGGCGGCCAGGGCCGGCGAGGCCGGGGCCGGTTTCGCGGTGGTGGCCGACGAGGTCAGGAACCTGGCGTCGCGGGCAGCCGAGGCCGCCCGCAATACCTCGGAGATCGTCGAGGGGACCATCAGCCAGATCGACAGCGGCACCTCCCTGGTGCAAGAGACCAACGTGGTTTTCGGCGAGGTGCGGGAAACCATCAACCAGGCCAGCGCGCTCATGGAGACGGTGGCGGATTCCTCCGAGCGGCAGCGCCAGGATATCGATCAGATCAACACCACCTTGCAGAGCATTGACAAAGCCACCCAGGTGAACGCGGGCAAATCCGCCCAGCTTTCGAAAACCATGTCCACCTTCCAAACCGACGCCGCCCTGGAGTTGACCACCACCACGACTCAAAAGCGGCTCGATTACGATGGGCCCAAAGCCAATCACAATAAAAAGCCAAAGTAGAACCCGAAAGGGAGTCGGCTAATACCTTTCCCCTTCCAATCTATAACCGGACCCTCATTCGGCCCCTGGTTGCTCCCACCAGGGGCCTCACTTTTCCGGCCCAGGCCCCGCTCCCCCAAGCTGCCATCCCCTGACTCGCCCCCGGAAGCGGGCGGCGGGCCGCGCGGTTAGCTGCCCTGATTCATTGACGAATACTACCGCGAACGGCTGGTTTTCAGGATCGCTCCTACCTTCTGGAAGCCAAACCCGGCCCAAACCATGTTCGCCTGTTGAACTCGCCTGGGTAACATATTAATTTTTTAATACAAATTTGGCAGACTCCGCTTTGGCGTTTTTTGGTGCAGTCTTTGCAAAGTAAGTTGCCGAGGCGCTAAGTAGGCAAGGTGGCTGCCAGCCGCATTGAAAACCAGGCAACCGGAATAACCGCAAATGCCGGCATACTGTACAAAGCCAAGCAATATGCGACGGTTAGCAAAGGCTGGCCCCCGCGTTTTCCCGTCCCGCGTTCTGGCGGCGCCAGGATGTCCGTCTCAACCGCCCCATTGCCCAGAATCGGTAAGCATTCCTGCCTACGCGCGTAAAAGCGGCCCGAGCCGCCCCGCTGAACCAGACCAGACCCCTTATGAGACCTTGTGCTGGAGCCGCGCCTCGTCAGTTTGTCAGGAACGGCCGTTAGGCCACAAATATTAGCCGACGAAAAAGTCGAAAACCAAGAATTGTGCTACTTAAATGTATGAAATTAAAAATATCATTCTTAATTGTAGCTTTTGCCCGGGCTATCGCGCCCCAAAATCATGAGCTTAAGAACTTTTCCCAATTTGTATGAATTTGCCGGCCAATATGGCCAGGCTCCTCCTCAAACGGCTGATGAGTCCAATATGCGCGCCAGGGTTACAGAACTCGAATTAAGGGTCTTGTTTGAGATCAGCCGCATAATCGGCGAAGCTCTCAACCTTTCCCAGACCCTCGACCGGGTGCTGGCCATAATTTCCGAAACCCTCTCCATGAAGCGGGCCACGGTCACCCTGCGCGACCGGCGCACCGGCGGTTTGGCCATCTTCGCTTCCCACGGGCTCACTCCCCAGGAGATGAAGCGCGGCGTCTACAGCCAGGGCGAGGGCGTCACCGGCCGCATCTTCGAAACCGCCAAGCCCTTTTACGTGCCCGACGTCAGCCGGGAGCCCCTGTTCCTGAACAAGACCCAGTCGCGGGACCTGGACAAGGGCCAGGTGGCTTTCGTGGGGGTGCCCATCCTCTTGCACGGCGAACCCATCGGGGTGCTCAACGTGGACCGCCTGTTCGGCGAGGAGGTGTCGGCCTTCGAGGACATCCGCTTCCTCAGCATCGTGGCCCAGATCATCGGCCAATTGGTGCAGCTCAACCGGCTGGTGGAGCAGCGCGAGGAATTGCTGCGCCGCAAGAACAAGCAGCTCCGGGACGAGATCTCGGACCTGTACAATGACTTTTTCATCGTGGGCAAGAGCCCGGCCATGAGCGCCCTGCAGGACATGCTGAAAAAAGTGGCCCCGGCCAAGGCCTCGGTGCTGCTCCTGGGCGAATCCGGCACCGGCAAGACCCTGGTGGCCCGCATCATCCACGAGATGAGCGGCCGCGCGGAAGGCCCCTTCGTTAAGATCAACTGCGCGGCCCTGCCGGAGAACCTCCTGGAGTCCGAGCTGTTCGGCCACGCCAAGGGAGCCTTCACCGGGGCCACCGACGAAAAGCCGGGGCGTTTCGAGGAGGCTGACGGCGGCAGCATATTCCTGGACGAGATCGCCGAGATGCCCATCGCCCTGCAGGCCAAGCTCTTACGCTTTTTGCAGGACAAGGAATTCGAGCGTCTGGGCTCGCCCAAAACCCGCAAGGTGGACGTGCGCATAATCGCCGCCACCAACCAGAACCTGCCGGCCCTGGTGGAGGGCAAGGAGTTCCGGCAGGACCTGTATTACCGCTTGAACGTGTTTCCCCTGCACCTGCCGCCCTTGCGGGAGCGGGTGGATGACATCCCCCTGCTGATCAATTATTTCCTGGAGAAAAACTCCCAGGAGTACAACCGCCGCCTGACCATAGACCGCCCGGCGCAAAGGGCGCTCTTGACCTATCAATGGCCGGGCAACGTGCGGGAGCTGGAAAACATCATGGAGCGCCTGGCCATAATGGTGGAGCAGGACGTGATCCGCCGCGACGACCTGCCCAGGTTCATCCTGGCCAGCCACAACGGCGAGGAGGCCGGCGGAGAGGAAAACCCGCCCGGCTCCAGGCTGGAAGACCTGGAACGCTCCGAACTGCTGGAAGCCTTGCAGCGCAACCGCTGGGTGCAGTCGCGGGCCGCCCAGGATTTGGGCATCACCCTGCGCAAGCTGGGATACCGTCTCAGGAAGTACGGCCTGGAAGAAAAAGTCAAAAAGGAGCGCCATCGCCTGGTGCACGGCTAGCGCCGCGCGCTGGCGGCTTTGGCATCCTTGGCCGCGGGCTTGAATCGCGGCGCTACGTTTTCAGCCCCCTCCCCCGCTTTAATGATCCCGGCTATTCAAGCTACACGGGTCGCCAGTCGCTGCGGCCTCGGTCAAAGGCCTCGACTGAAAGGCCTGATCGCGCAGCGCGGCCAGCTTGGCCCCGGGTTGCGCTGGCCCCGGCATGAGCGAGCGTGCTCGTTCGCGAGCCTGCCCGCGGTTCCTCGAAGCTCCGGACCGCAGGGAAAGAGGACTTAACCAAAACGTAGAAATTTTCTTCGCCTTTGTTAAAAACCAAGCCGGGCCTTAATTCGCTTTTTGCCGTCCCACCCGCCTCTCAAAAAAAAATAAACCTTATCAATTCAGATCGTTGCCCAGGACGGCCCGGCGCGGTCGGCCCAGTTGGCAGGGCCCTTGCTCATGTCAAGGTCCAGAGAAATCCATTATGGAGGCATTTAGCCATGAGAAAAATTGCGATCTACGGCAAGGGTGGCATCGGCAAATCCACCACAACCCAAAACACGGTGGCCGGGCTTGCGGAGATGGGCAAGAAGATTATGGTGGTCGGCTGCGACCCCAAGGCCGATTCCACCAGGCTGCTCCTGGGCGGCCTGGCCCAGAAATCGGTCTTGGACACCCTGCGCGAGGAAGGCGAGGACGTGGAGCTGGAAGACATCCGGCGCAGCGGCTTCATGGAGACCTGGTGCGTGGAGTCCGGCGGGCCCGAGCCGGGCGTGGGCTGCGCCGGCCGGGGCATCATCACCTCCATCAACATGCTGGAGTCCCTGGGCGCCTACGAGGAAAGCGAGGGACTGGACTACGCCTTTTATGACGTGCTGGGCGACGTGGTCTGCGGCGGTTTCGCCATGCCCATCCGGGACGGCAAGGCCCAGGAGATATACATCGTATGTTCCGGCGAGATGATGGCCATGTACGCGGCCAACAACATCTGCAAGGGCATCCGCAAATACGCCGAGTCCGGCGGGGTGCGCCTGGGCGGGCTCATCTGCAATTCCAGAAACGTGGACAACGAGTCCGAGATGATCCAGGAGCTGGCGAAAAAGATCGGCACCCAGATGATCTATTTCGTGCCCCGGGACAACGACGTGCAGCGGGCGGAGATAAACCGGCAGACCGTCATCGAGTGGAACCCGGAGGCGCCCCAAGCCCAGCATTACCGCAACCTGGCCAAGGCCATTGACGAAAACCAGATGTTCGTCATTCCCAACCCCCTGGAGATCGAGGAACTCGAACAGCTGCTCCTGAACTACGGCCTGATGGCGGCTTAACCGGCCCGGCCGGCGACAAGAAGGAAAACCAAATGATGATCATGGTGAGAGCAATCGTGAGACCGGAGAAGGCCGACGAGGTTCTTAAGGCCCTGATGGACGCGGGGTTCCCCTCGGTCACCAAGTACGCCGTGGCCGGCCGCGGCAAGCAGCGGGGCATCAAGATCGGCCAAGTCACCTATGACGAAATCCCCAAGACCATGCTGATGAGCGTGATCAAGGCCGAAGACAAGGACTTCGTGGTGAAGACCATCATGCAGGCCGCCCGCAGCGAGGGCAAGGGCGCCTTTGGCGACGGCAAGATTTTCATCAGCGACGTGGAAGACGTCTACACCATCAGTTCCGGCGTCTGCGACACCGCCCCCGTGGAACAGGAGGCCTCGGCATGAAAGAGGTTATCGCCGTGGTGCGCATGAACACCATGAACCAGACCAAGAAGGCCCTCACCGAGGTGGGCGTGGATTCCATGTTCGCCCATGAGTGCCAGGGGCGCGGCAAGGGGCTGGTGGACAGCAAGATACTGGCCGGAGCCAAGGCCGGCTACGAGGAGGCCATAGCCCTCCTGGGCGAAAACGGCAAGCTCTACGCCAAGCGCATGCTGACCATGGTGGTGCACGACGACCAAGTGGACGCCCTGGTTCAGACCTTGATCGAAGTCAACCAGACCGGCAAGCCGGGAGACGGCAAGATTTTCGTGCTGCCCGTCTCCGACGCCATCCGGGTTCGCACTGGCGAAGCCGGCGAAAAGGCCCTTTAGCCGCACCCCAAGGGAGAACGAGCATCATGCCCGCTAAAAATAGCAAGCTAGCGCGGCCCACTCCGGCCCGCCTCAAGGAGGAAATACTCAAGAAGTATCCCCCCAAGGTGGCCCGCAAGCGCGCCAAACAGATTTTGATCAACGAGGCGCTGGAAAACGATACCCCGGAGATCACCGCCAACGTGCGCACCATCCCCGGCATCATCACCATGCGGGGCTGCACCTACGCCGGCTGCAAGGGCGTCATCATGGGGCCCACCCGGGACATCGTGAACATCACTCACGGCCCCATCGGCTGCGGCTTTTATTCCTGGCTCACCCGCCGCAACCAGACCGACGCCTCCGCCCCGGACGCCCATAACTACATGACCTATTGCTTCAGCACCGACATGCAGGACAAGGACATCATCTTCGGCGGCGAGAAAAAGCTGGAGCAGGCCATCCAGGAGGCCTATGACCTTTTTCACCCCAAGGGCATCGCGATTTTCGCCACCTGTCCGGTGGGGCTCATCGGCGACGACATCCACGCCGTGGCCGCCAAGATGAAGAGAAAGCTGGGCGACTGCAACGTGTTCGCCTTCAGCTGCGAAGGCTACAAGGGCGTTTCCCAGTCGGCCGGCCACCACATCGCCAACAACCAGGTGTTCCGGCACCTGGTGGGCCAGAACGACGAGCCCAAGCCGGGCGAGTACAAGATATCCCTCCTGGGCGAGTACAACATCGGCGGCGACGGGTTTGAGATCGACCGCATCCTGAAAAAATGCGGCATCACCAACATCGCCACCTTCAGCGGCAACTCCTCCTACGACCAGTTCGCCAGCGCCCACACCGCCGACCTGAACGCGGTGATGTGCCACCGCTCCATCAACTACGTGGCCGACATGCTGGAGATAAAGTTCGGCATCCCCTGGGTCAAGGTGAACTTCATCGGGGCCGAGGCCACTTCAAAGTCGCTGCGCAAGATCGCCCAGTATTTCGGCGAGCGGAAGCTCATCGACCGGGTGGAGGAGGTCATCGCCGAGGAGCTGCCCCCGGTGAAGGCGGTGGCCGAGGAGGTGCGCCCCCGCACCGAAGGCAAGACGGCCATGCTGTTCGTGGGCGGCTCCCGGGCCCACCATTACCAGGAGCTGTTCAAGGAACTGGGCATGCAGACCATCAGCGCCGGCTACGAGTTCGCCCACCGCGACGACTACGAGGGCCGCCACGTGCTGCCCAACCTGCAGGTGGACGCGGACTCGCGCAACATCGAGGAGATCGAGGTGCACCCCGACGAAAGCCGCCACAATCCGCGCAAGAGCGAGGCCGAGATGACGGAGCTCACCGAGGCGGGGCTCAAGTTCAAGGAATATGACGGCATGATCCCGGACATGAATCCGGGGGCCATGGTCATCGACGACCTGAACCAGTACGAGGCGGAGAAGATGGTGGAGATGCTCAAGCCGGATATCTTCTGCGCGGGCATCAAGGAAAAGTTCTCCATCCAGAAGCTGGGCATCCCCATGAAGCAGCTGCACAGCTACGATTCCGGCGGGCCCTACGCCGGTTTCCGGGGGGCCGTCAACTTCTACCACGAGATAGACCGTCTGGTTAACAGCAGGGTCTGGGGATACATGAAGGCCCCCTGGCAGGAGAACCCCGAACTTTCGGCCACCTACGTCTGGGAATAATCTCCGCTATACGAGGAAACGAAACATGCTGCTTAGACACACGCCAAAAGAGATCAACGAGCGGCGGGCCTTGACCATAAACCCGGCCAAGACCTGCCAACCCATAGGCGCCATGTACGCCGCCCTGGGGGTGCATGGCTGTCTGCCGCACAGCCACGGCTCCCAGGGCTGCTGCGCCTACCACCGCAGCGCGCTCACCCGGCATTACAAGGAGCCCATCAGCGCGGGCACCAGTTCCTTCACCGAGGGCGCCAGCGTGTTCGGCGGGCAGGCCAACCTGCTGCAGGCCATCGACAACATGTTCACCGTCTATGAGCCGGAAGTGGTGGCGGTGCACACCACCTGTCTGTCGGAAACCATCGGCGACGACCTGCCGCAGATCATCGACAAGGCGGGCAAGGACGGCAAGATTCCGGCGGGCAAGCATGTCATCTACGCCAACACCCCCAGCTACGTCGGCTCGCACGTGACCGGGTTTTCCAACATGGTAAAGGGAATGGCCAGGATGGCCGAAAGCGGGGGGCACAAAAACGGCAAGGTCAACGTGATCCCCGGCTGGGTGGAGCCGGCCGACATGGAGGAGATCAAGCGGCTGGCCGGGCTCATCGGGGTGGGCATCATCCTGTTCCCGGATACCTCGGGCATCTTGAACGGCCCCCTGTCCGGCGAATTCAAGATGTTTCCCGAAGGCGGGGTGACCATCGAGCAGCTCAAGTCCGCGGGCGATTCCATCGGCACCCTGGCCCTGGGCGAATGGTGCAGCGCGGACGCGGCCCGCTATCTGGACACCAACAACAAGGTGCCCTGCCGGGTGCTGGACATCCCCATCGGCCTGAAGGCCACGGACCGTTTCGTGGACGCCCTGCGCATCATCGCCGGGGTCAGCGTGCCCGAGGAGGTGACCCACGAGCGGGGCCAGCTGGTGGACATGATCAGCGACATGCACCAGTACTTCTACCACAAGACGGTGGCCCTGGCCGGAGACCCGGACCAGCTCATCGCCCTGACCGAGTTCCTGGTATCCATCGACATGTGGCCCATCCACATAGTCTCCGGCACGCCGGGCAAGGCCTTTGTGGGAAGGATCAAGGAACTCACCGCGGATTTGCCCTGCCAGGTCAACGTGAAGTCGGACCGCAACGCGGACATGTTCCTGCTGCACCAATGGATAAAGCAGCAGCCGGTGGATTTGCTGATAGGCAACTCCTATCTCAAGTACATCTCCCGGGACGAGGACATTCCCCTGGTGCGCTGGGGCTTCCCCATCCTGGACCGGGTGGGCCATCAGTACTTCCCCACCGTGGGCTACAAGGGCGGCCTGCGGCTTTTGGAAAAGATATTGACCGCCATCCTGGACCGCAAGGACCGGGATGACACTGAGCAGGCTTTTGAATTGGTGATGTAAGGCGAAAGCCTTTTAACCCCAACGAGCAAGGCAGGTGCGGCCGTGAGCGAAACGATTGGTCACAAATCCGCAAAACACTATTGCGCGGGCAACCGGCGGGCCTCCGGCAGAGTGCACTTGCCGATCGCCCCCAAGGCGCAGGCCCGGATCAGGTTCAGCCCGGAAAAACCCTTGCCGCGAGCCCTGACGCCGGAGCAGGCCCTGAACTGGATAGATTATCTGCACGATCAAGGCGAAAACATAAAGGTGGCTAACTTGAGCGGCCCCGGCGATCCCTTGGCCACGCCGGAGCTGACCATACAGACCTTGCACCTGATGCGTGAGAGGCACCCCGACATCTCCCTCTGTCTCACCACCTTGGGTTGCGGGGCCGCCAAGTTAGCCGACCCTCTCGCCAAGTACGGTCTGGCCCACGTCTCCATCCTGATGGACGCGGTGGAGCCGGAGATCGCCCAGAAGATCTACGCCTGGATCAGGCCCGGCACCAGGAACCTGGCCCTGGCCGAGGCGGCCCGCTTGCTGATGGAAGAGCAGTCCGCCTCCATCACCGCCCTGGTGGAGAAAAAAATTCCGGTGCAGGTGAAAACCACGGTCTATGCGGGCATCAACTCTGGCCATGTCACCGAGATCGCCAGCAAGGCGGCGGCTTTGGGCGTCAGCGAGATGAAGGTGTTCCCCTTCCTGGCCTCGGGCGAAGACTGTCCGCGGCCGGCCGAGGAGGCCGATCCCACGGAGCTGGCCTACCTGGCCCGCCAGGCCAGTCAATATCTGCCCGCCGTGTTCATCGACCTGGCCGCCTGCCAGGACATGGAAGAATTGGAATTCAACGAAGCGGCCTTCGCCACGGTTGGCCTGCCCAAGCCCAGCGAGAAACGGCCCTACCTGGCCGTGTGCAGCTCCAATGGCTTCGACGTGGACCTGCATTTGGGACAGGCCGAACGCTTCCTGATCTTCGGGCCCCAGGACGGGCCGGTGCTGCTCTTGGCGACCAGGCCGGCCCCGGAGCCGGGCGGCGGCGACGCCCGCTGGCAGGAGACCTCCCTGATCCTGAGCGATTGCTTCGCCGTCCTGGCCGCCGCCGCCGGCGAGGCGCCCCAGCGGATACTCAGCGAAAAAGGCCTTCCCGTGGTTACCCAGGAGGGCAACCTGGAGGGGCTGGTGGATTTGCTATACGGCGGCAAGAAAAAGGGCGGCAAGAAATAACCGGCCGCGCTGGCACTAGGCGTTCAATCATTTATCCGGAGTTGAAAAAATGGGCATCCCCGCCAGTCAGATTCTAGTTTGCCAAAGTTTCCGTGTAAACGGCGATCCCAAAGGCATTTGCCACAAAAAGACCAACGGGTTCTTGCAGTACCTGGAGGAGGAAATACTGGACCGCGGCCTGGACTGTCAGGTCACCGCCACCGGCTGTTTGAAGCAGTGCGAAAACGGTCCGGCCATGGTGATCCAGCCCCACAACTGGTGGTTCAAGGGGGTGGACAGCGAAGAGGCCATCGACGCCATCCTGGACGGCCTGGAGGCGGGCGAACCGGCCCAGGAATACCTGATCGTTTGAGGGACGGGCAGGGCCGCCATGCATGATACGCAAGTGACAGTGCGCGACGCCGGACCGGGGGACGTGCCGGCCCTGGCGACGCTGCTGCAAGACCTGTTCTCCCTGGAAAAGGATTTCGCCGGAGACGACGCCAGGCAAATCCGCGGGCTGGAGACATTACTGGGCCGCGGCCAGGCCCGCCTGCTGGCCGCCGAGGCGCAGGGCCGGGTGATCGGAATGTGCTCGGGCCAACTGGTCGTCTCCACCGCCGAGGGCGGCCCATCGGCCTGGGTGGAGGACGTGGTGGTGGAATCCTCCTGGCGCGGCAAGGGAGTGGGCAGGATGCTCTTGGAGGCGCTGGCGGCCTGGGCCCGCGAGCAAGGCGCCACCCGGCTTCAGCTCCTGGCCGACCGGGACAACCAGCCGGCCTTTCGGTTCTACGCGAGGCTGGGCTGGGAGAAAACCCAGTTGATCTGTTTGCGAATGAGGGGGATTTAAAGGAGCGACCATGAGCCACGCAATCTTCGAGGAACGCAAGGACCAGATATTCGAGAAGGTCGGCGACGAGCCCTTCCGGATCAGTTGCGACAAACAGAGCCTGGCCGGCGCGGTCAGCCAGCGGGCCTGCACCTTCTGCGGCTCGCGGGTGGTGCTGTATCCCATCGCCGACGCCCTGCACCTGGTCCACGGCCCCATCGGCTGCGCTTCCTACACCTGGGATATCCGGGGCGCCTTGTCCTCGGGGCCGGAGCTGCACCGCTATTCCTTTTGCACTGATCTGGGCGAAACCGACGTGATCTTCGGCGGGGAAAGAAAGCTGGCCCGCGCCCTTGACGAGCTGATTCCCCGGCACCGGCCCCAGGCGGCCTTTGTCTATTCCACCTGCATGGTGGGCCTGATCGGAGACGACCTGGAGGCGGCCTGCCGAAAGGCGGAGGAGAAGCACGGCATTCCGGTTATCCCCGTCATGAGCGAGGGGTTCAAAGGCAGCAAAAGGGCCGGCTACTACGCGGCCTGCAAGGCCCTGTTCACCCTGGTGGGCACCGGCGACACCGACGGCACCCCCCCCATGTCGGTGAACCTGCTGGGCGATTTCAACCTGGCCGGCGAGATATGGATCATCCGCGAGTACCTGGAGCGCATGGGCGTCAGCGTGGTGGCCAACGTAACCGGCGACGGCCGGGTGGCGGATCTGCGCAGGGCCCACGGCGCGGCCTTGAACCTGGTGCAATGCTCCGGCTCCACCATGGAGCTGGCCAAGATGATGCAGGAAGCCTACGGCACCCCCTTCATGCGGGTGAGCTACCTTGGCGTGGACGACATGGCCCAGGCCCTCTACGACGTGGCCGAATTCTTCAAGAGCCAGGAGGCCATGGAGCGCGCCAAGGAGCTGGTCCGCCGGGAGGTGGCCGACATCTATCCCCGCCTCATGGAGCTGCGCAAGGATTTGCAGGGCAAACGGGCCGCCCTCTACGTGGGCGGGGCCTTCAAGGCCTTCAGCCTCATCAAATCCTTCCGGCTCCTGGGCATGAAGGTGATGCTGGCCGGCTCCCAGACCGGCACCCAGGAGGATTACCAGGAGCTGGCCTCCA
Organism: Desulfocarbo indianensis; assembly: GCA_001184205.1. Lineage (GTDB taxonomy): Bacteria > Desulfobacterota > Desulfarculia > Desulfarculales > Desulfarculaceae > Desulfocarbo > Desulfocarbo indianensis. Next base: position 424,887 of record LBMP01000004.1, on the reverse strand, counting down.
TCTGCGAGCCGGGCACGGTGATCGTGGATGACGCCAACCCCTTGGAGCTGATGAAATACCTGATTGAAAAAGACGTGGACGTCTTCGTGGGTGGCGTGAAGGAAAGGCCCATCGCCTACAAGCTGGGCATCGGCTTCTGCGACCACAACCATGAACGCAAGCTGGCCCTGGAGGGCTTTGTGGGCATGCTGAATTTCGCCGAAGAGATCCACGCCACGGCCATGAGCCCGGTGTGGCGCTTCATGCCCCGCAAGGCCAGGCCGGCCCTGAAGGTGGCGGCATGAAAACCAATCTGGCGGAAAAGCGCGATTACGTCTCCAGCACCAACGCCTGCAAGGCCTGCATGCCCCTGGGCGCCTGCATCGCCTTCAAGGGCATAGAAGGCTGCGTGCCCTTTTTACACGGCTCCCAAGGCTGCGCCACCTACATGCGGCGCTACCTAATCAGCCATTTCCGGGAGCCCCTGGATATCGCCTCCAGCTCCCTGGGCGAAAAGGAAGCGGTCTTCGGGGGCGGCCCAAATTTAAAGCTGGGCCTGGTCAACGTGATCAACAAATACCAGGCCAAAGCGGTGGGCATAGCCACCACCTGCCTCACGGAAACCATCGGCGACAACGTGCCGGCCATCATCAAGGAATTCATGGCAGAGGCTTGCCTGGAGGGCTCACGGGGCGAGATGCCCACCCTGATCCACGCCGCCACCCCGTCTTACGCGGCCACCCACATGGAAGGCTTTCACGCGGCGGTGGCCGCCACCGTGAAGCAGATGACCGAGCCGGTGGCCCGTCACGGCGGGGTTAACATCTTCCCCGGCCTGGTCACCCCGGCGGATATCCGCCACCTGCGCGAGATCGCGTCCGGCTTCGGCATCGCGGCCGCGGTGCTGCCGGATTATGCCCGCACCCTGGACGCGCCGGCCAGCTCGGAATACCAGATACTGCCCCAGGGCGGCCTTCCCCTCTCCGTCATCAGGAAAATGGGCGGGGCCTCGGCCAGCCTGGCCTTTGGCTGGACACCCGATTCCCAGCGGGCGGGACAGGACTTGCACGACCGCTGCGGCGTGTTTCTGCATGGCCTGGGTATGCCCATCGGCCTCCGCCAGAGCGACGCCCTTTTCTCCGCTTTAGAGGAGATCAGCCAGCGAGACACCCCGGAGCGGCACAGCCTGGAGCGGGGACGCCTCCTGGACGCCATGGCCGACGGCCACAAATACCTGGCGAGCAAACGCGCCGTGGTCTATGGCGAGCAGGATTTGGTGATCGGCCTGGCCTCTTTCCTGGCCGAAATCGGGGTGCAGCCGGTCTTGTGCGCCAGCGGCGGCAACACGCCGGGCTTTGCGGAGCGCATCGAGCAGGTCACCGAGGGCCTGGTGCGGGAGCCGGTGACCGCCCTGGCGGGCGTGGACTTCTACGCCATCGCCCAACTGGCCGGGGAAATGCAACCGGACCTCATGGTGGGCAACTCCAAGGGCTACCGGCTGTCGCGGGAACTGGACGCCCCCCTGGTGCGGGTGGGCTTCCCCATCCACGACCGCTTCGGCGGCCCGCGCCTGCATCACCTGGGCTATCTCGGCGCGCAAGAGCTTTTCGACCGTCTGGTCAACGCGCTCATCAGCAAGAAACAGAACGATTCATCCGTGGGCTACGGATACATATAGGGGAAGCATCATGGCGGGTACATCTATCAGCGAAATCCATCCGTGTTTCAACCGGGCGGCCAAGGGCAGCCACGGCCGGGTGCACCTGCCGGTGGCTCCGGCCTGCAACATAAAATGCAACTATTGCGACCGCAAATACTCCTGCGTGAACGAGTCGCGTCCCGGAGTGGCCAGCGCGGTGCTCACTCCGTCGCAGGCCCAGGTCTATATGGAGCGGGTCTTGAATGCCGAGCCCCGCATCAGGGTGGCCGGCATCGCCGGGCCGGGGGATCCCATGGCCAACCCCGGCAACACCCTGGCCACCTTGCAACTCATCAAGGAGCGCTTTCCCGGCATGCTGCTCTGCCTCTCCTCCAACGGCCTGGCGGTGCCGGCCTACTTGCCTGAATTGGCCGGGGTCGGCGTCACCCACATGACCATCACGGTGAACGCGGTGGACCCGGCCATCGGAGCCCGCATCTATTCCTGGGTGCGGGAAGGCAAGATAGCCTATCGCGGCGAGGAAGGGGCCAAGCTGCTCTTGGAACGGCAGACCGAGGCGGTGGCCGGCCTCAAGGAGCGGGGCATCACCGTTAAAATAAACACCATCGTGGTTCCGGGCGTGAACGACCGCCACGTGGGGGAAGTGGCCCGCTGGAGCGTGGCTCTGGGCGCGGACCTCATGAACCTCATCCCCATGCACCCCACGGCCAACACTCCCTTTGAAAGCCTGGGCGAGCCCAGCCGCGCCCTGATGCAGGAGCTTCGCCAGGAGTGCAGCCAGTTCATCGAGCAGATGACCCACTGCACCCGCTGCCGGGCGGACGCGGTGGGGCTTTTGGGGGAAGACCGTTCCGGCGAAATGGCCGGCTGCCTTTCCTCCTGCGCCGGGCTGCGCGATACCAAGAGCGCAACCAGGCCTTACGTGGCCGTGGCCAGCCGGGAGGGCTCCCTGGTGAACCTGCACCTGGGCCAGGCCGGGGAATTCCAGATTTGGGGCCCCGAGGGCGATGGCTATGGGCTGATCGACGTGCGGCCCGCCCCGCCCGCCGGCACCGGCGAACTCCGCTGGCGGCAGTTGGCCGAGCTTTTGGCGGACTGCCGCAACGTGCTGGCCAGCGGCATAGGCGAGACCCCCAGGGCGGTGCTGGCCAGCTATGGCGTGGAGCCGTTGGAGGTGAACGGCTTCATTGAAGAAGCGCTCAAGGCGATCTATGCCGGCGACGATCTCTCGGCCATGCGGGTCCGCAAGAACCGGGCCTGCTGCGCCGAGAAAATGGGGCAAGGCGGCGGCTTGGGCTGCTGCTGAGGCCGCGGCTCCGTGCAGGCGGTATAGCGCGCCGCTCCGGATTGGCCTGCGGCGCGGGTAGCCAGCGAGGATAGAACTTAGCGACTACATATCTCCGGATGATTCCTTCGCGCGCCAAGCCACCCCCCGGATGGCTTGGCGCGCTTAGAGCCGCCTCCGCTCCGGCGGCGTTGCGCGATGCTGGGGCGGGCAGGCCCAGCCACCTAAGCATGGGTCAGTCCTGAATCGAGGCCGCCGCCAGGGCTGGCCGGATCAACATGGCTCGGCAATTGACACCGCCGGAAGCGATAAACTATTTTAAAAAAGATATATGCCGCCAATGCCTTCTAATCAGAGCTGAATTCTTCCAACCATGACAATATGCCTTTTTGTCATACATAAACGTCAAGCCGGTTATGATGGAACGCCATTTGGCGGCCATTAACTTATTGTCCACCCTGATAGCCTGCAAAATCGGCATTGCCCGCGCCTGAAAAACCGCTTGTCTCCCAGGACTAACCGGCCAATATAATTTTAAATTTTCTCCTGGCCCGCATGGCGCCGGCCAGCGTGGGTTTTTCCGCTCTCCACCGCTGGTTCGCGGCTTATTTTTTGCATTACGCCATGAGAGATTGCCGCCCCATCTATGTCCAGGGCCGCCGCAAGATTCCAACTTTAGGTTAACCGTATAACTATCTGCCAACGCCCAAAAACAGGAGAAGTCAGGCATGTTATTCGATTTGCCCTTTTCAACCGGCATTTTCTATTTGCTGAGCGTGGTCATAACAGCCGCCACGGCCTTATACGCCATCATCCGGGCGATATCGCGCGGCGAATTGGGACGCAAACCCAAATCTGGTGAAAGGGAGTGAGCAGCATGGAAGGTAATGACCATACCTTGGCCTGGGTGATCCTGGGTATTTATATAGTGGTCTTGATGGGCATCGGCTGGTGGGGCTATCTCAGGAGCAAGACCCTTTCCGATTATTACGTGGGCGGCCGCACCTTGGGCCTCTGGGTGGTGTCATTCTCTTTTTTCGCCACCTATTTCAGCTCCTCGGGCTTTATCGGGGGCGGCGGATATGGTTTTCAAATGGGTTTCGGCTGGTCATCCACCGACCCGTTTTTCTGTATTTTGTTCGCCTCCCTGGCCTGGATCGTGGTGGGCCCCAAATTGCGGAATTACACCGATAAGCTCGGTTCCATCACCCTGCCCGATTTCCTGGGCTTTCGTTACGGCAGCGTGATGCCGCGCGTGGTGGCGGCGGCGATCATTTTGTTCGCCTACATCTTCTACATGGTTTCCATTTACAAGGCGGCCGGCGAGGCGTTTCGGACCCTGTTGGACATCCCGTATATCGTGGGCATCCTGATAACCCTGATCCCGGTCATGATCTATACCGCCATAGGCGGATTCCGGGCGGTCACCATGACGGACCTGATCCAGGGGGCCCTGATCCTCTTCGGAGGAGTCCTCCTTTTCGTGTTGCTCATGGTGGAGGTGGGAGGCTGGAGCGCCGGCATCGAGCAGCTCAAGCAGGTGCAGGTCATAGGCGGCCAATCGGGCGAAAGCCTGCTGCACTTGGACGGCTTTGGCCCGCCGCCCATAATGAAGGCCGGGCGCATGGTTCACTTCCTGATCACCTTGAGCCTGGCCATCGGCATCGTGTTCCTGTCGGCGCCCCACATGGTGGTCCGCTTCTACGCCGCCAAGGACCAGCGCATCATCAGCCGGGGCATGATCCTCTGTCCCATCCTGGTGGCGGTGTTCACCCTGTGCGTCTACTCCATCGGCCCCTTCGCCTGGTTGGTGCTGCCTAAAATGGTCCCGGCCTCGGAGCTGGCCAACTTCTTTAAAAACCCGGACCAGGTGATCCCCTTCCTGACCCTAAAGATGCTCCCGCCCGCGGTGGGAGCCGTGATTCTGGTGGCCGTGGTCTCCGCCGGCATGTCCACCATCAATTCGCTCTTGCTGACCCTGGCCACCTCTCTGGGCCGGGACGTGGTCCAGGCTTTGAAACCCAGCGTCTCCAATGAAAAGATTCTCATGATAACCAGGGTTTCCTCCATAGCCCTGGCCATCATCCCCTTCCTGATCGCCATCAATCCGCCGGCGGTGGTGGTGGTACTGGTGGGGTTGTCCTTCTCGGTGATCGGCTCAGCCTTTTTGGCCCCCCTCATGGGCGGACTCTACTGGAAGGGGGGCACCTCGGCCGGCTCCACCGTGTCCATGGTGCTTTCCACGGTAAGCTGCATCATCTGGTACATCTTCTACTATCGCACCACCTGGATATACCCCATCCTGCCCGGCTTGATCGTGGGGGTGGGCAGCTATATCCTGGTGAGCCTGTTCACCAAAAAGCCCGACCCTAAAATCATCGCGGTTGGCTTCGAGCGCTAGCGGGAGATGGGAGAATTCCCCTTCCAACCCGTGTTGGACTTCCTGGGCCAGGCGCCGCCCTTTGAGGTGCTCACTCGCGATGAACTGATCCGCGCCGGCTCGAACATCGAAATCGCTTACTACCCCCGCCTCAAGGTCATCTTGAGGCGGGGGGACGAGCCCCCGGCCCATCTCTACATCATCAAATCCGGCTCGGTGAGCATCAGCATAAGCGACGAAGACGGCACGGTGATCCCGGTGGACCTCCGCGGCGAGGGCGACTATTTCGGCGCGGCCAGTTTGCTGGAGGGCAAAAAGGCGCTCTTTGACGTCACGGCCGAGCAGGAGGTCATAGCCTATCTGTTGCCCGCCGGCGTTTTCCTGGAGCTGGCGGCCGGCAACGCCCGGTTCAAGCGCTTTTTCACCGACTCCCTGGCCCATAACATCCGCGCGGTGCGCGGGGCTCCCTCGGCTCCCCTCATGCCTTGCGCCAAGGCCGGCCAGGGCCTGGAGGCCTATCTCATGGGCCAACAGGTGGCCGATCTCATGACCCGGCAGGTCTTGGTATGCCCGCCCGGCGCATCCGTCAGAGAGGCTGCCCAGCTCATGTCGCAAAGGCGGGTGGGCTCCATCGTGGTCGCCCAGCCGGGCGGAGCGGCCCTGGGCATCATCACCGATACGGACTTGCGCAACCGGGTGCTGGCCCAGGGCCTCACCGGCGAGCTGGAGGTCCGCAAGGCGATGACCAAAGGGCCCCGCACGATTCACGCCACCGCCTTCGCCTTTGACGCGCTCTTGGAGATGGGCCGGCACGGGGTAAGGCATCTTCTGGTGGAAAACGGCAACGGCCTGGCCGGCATCATCAGCGAGCACGACATCCAACTGGCCGCGGGGGCCACTCCCCTGGGCGTGATGCGCGACATGGACAAGGCCGCCTCGGTGGAGGAACTGGCCGCCTTGGGCGCTGAAATCCGGCGCGTCATGAAGGCGCTCTTGGATCAAACCAGATCGGTGACCCGGATGATGGAATGGATCACCGAGATGAACGACCGGGCCACCGGCAAGCTCATATCCCTGGCCGAAGCCGAGATGACCGCCACGGGACGGGGAGAGCCTGCGGCCGCCTACGCCTGGCTGGCCATGGGCAGCGAGGGCCGGCGGGAGCAGACCATAAGCACCGATCAGGACAACGGCCTGGTTTACGCCGACGCCGCCCCGCCCGAGCAGGCGCGGGTGAAAGCCTGGCTCCATGAATTCGGGGGCAAGGTGGTGGCCGGTCTGGAGCGCTACGGCTTTCCCCTGTGCACCGGGGGGATCATGGCCTCCAATGAGCAGTGGTGCCTGAGCCTCTCCGGGTGGCAGGGGCAAGTGGCCGCCTGGCTGGAAAACCCCAGCGGGGAGAACTTGCTCAAAGCTGGCGTGTTTTTCGATTTCAGGGCCTTGCACGGCGACCCAGGCCTGGCCCGGGACCTGCGCCAGACCATCAAGCGCGGCGTGGGGGAGAAACGGCACTTTCTGCGTTTTCTGGCCAAAAGGGCGCTGGACAACCGCCCGCCCCTGGGACTTTTACGCCAGTTGGTGATGGAAAAGCAGGGAGAGCACGCCGCCACCATCAACATCAAGCTCAAGGGCCTGGCCCCCATCGTGGACGCCGCCAGGATCATGGCCCTGGACGCGGATCTCTCCGTGACCAACACTTTGGACAGGCTGGCCGGCTGCCAGGAGGCGGGCCTGCTCGATGCCGCGCTCCACGCCGACCTGCGCGAGGCCTATCTTTTCATGACCTTGTTGCGCATGCAGCATCAATTCAAAAAGCAGGCCGAGGGCGACAAGCCCGATAATTTCATAGCGCCGGAGCTGATGAACAACCTGGAGCGCAAGATGCTCAAGGAAAGCTTTCGGGCGGTCAACCGCCTGCAGGACCGCCTGGCTTGGCTTTACCAGACCCATCTCATCCTGGAGACCTGAGCATGTTCATGCTGCGGGCCCGGTTGCGAAACCGGTGGCTCCGTTTCAAGGCCCGCAACCGCGATCTGCCGGCCTGCGCGCGGCGCAACCTGGCCGCCATCGAAGGCTTGACCGGCGGCATGAACGCCAAAGCATTGCGCTATGTGGTCTTGGACATAGAGACCACCGGCCTGGACCCCAGGCATGACGAGATCGTGAGCCTGGGCGCAATCGGTATGCAGGAAGGCCGCATCCGGCTGCATGACCATTTCTTTGAATTGGTCAATCCCCAGTGCCGCCTCAAACACGGCTCCATCGCTATCCACGGCATTGTGCCGGGCCGCTTGGAGGCCGCGCCCAGAGTGGAAGAGGTGTTCCCGCGCTTTTTGGACTACCTGGGAACCGCGGTGCTGGTGGCCCATCATGCGCGCTTTGATCTGTATTTCCTGAACAAGGTCATGACCTCCCTCTATGGGTTTCCCCTGTGCAACTTGGTGCTGGATACCGCCAGGTTGGCCATGGGGCCCCTGTTTTCCCAATCCATTTGCCTGGAGGCCGGCAACGACCCGCCCAGCCTGGATTTGCTGGCCGACAAGTGCAACCTGCCACTGCACGAGCGGCACACCAGCCTGGGCGACGCCCTGGTCACTGCCATGATCTTTCAGCGCATGCTGGAGGCGGCGGAGAAGCGAGGCCGGGGCAGCCTGGCTGAGCTATTGAAGGAGTCCAGACGCGCCCCCCTGAAAACCAGCGGGTTATTCTGCTTATGAAGCGGGGCAGCCATCGCAACCCGCGGGGGCATAACAGACGGCCTGCCAAGCGCCTCCCTGGCGAGCCCGCTCCAGGGGCATGGCGCTATCCGCTTGCCCGGCCCGAGCCAACTGGGCTAGTATGCCCCCAAGTCGGCCGGCCGGCGAGAATCGCCGCGGTAACAGTTTCCACCGCCCCCGGCCGTCATGCGACCTGCAGCGGAGGGTTGACCATGTACAAAAAGACGATTCTTATCGTTACGATTTCCATGTTCTTCCTGTTAATCATGGCATGCGGCCAAGGTTCCGGCCCCAGCGACGCCGAGCTGGAAAGCAAAACCGGGCAATTGCTAAGCAATCAATACAAGGAAGACGTCGCCAAGCTGAAGGCCGTCTCGACTGAATACTGGTCGGCGGCCAAATCCGCCATCAACGCGGCCGGCGAAAGCAAGTCCAACGCCATGTTTCAACAAATGCAAAGATCGAGTCAGTTGATGGAGCGCTTGTCGTTCCAGGCCAAGCAATTGGTATTGATGGTGGCCACTGACATTGAAAAGGAAACCGATTATAAAATAACCACCGATGAAAAAAAGCTGAAGGTTATCTATAGGAAGATTTTGGGAACCGTGGATGAAAAATTGCTGACTTTTGTTCCCAAGGATGATGACAAAAAGTAAGGAGCCGCTCTGGGTTGTCTTCGACCACGGCCGCTTTTCCGCTACTGCAGCATGGGAGCCGCATCTCGATGAAACACGCTTGGTTCTCCTTTTGCGTCCTGGTGGTTTGCGCGGCGCTGGCATCTTTTCCCGCCGAGGCCGCGGGTCCCGCCTCCGCCCAAGATGGTCCCCGATTACTGCTGCACTACCCCAGCGTGAAAGCGGTGAAAGACAACAAGGTGTTTTTCGCGGATGGGACCTGGCTGCCCTATGATGAAGGCAAGCCCCAAACCCTCCGGCAAAAGCTGGAGCACGCCGACATAAAGGACCACTTCGCCCAAGCCTATCCGGCCTTGGCCCCCATCGCACCGCCGGCCCTGGATTTCGATCCCGGCCGTTTCCGCAACGACGCCCTCCTGAAAAAACTCTACGGCGCCACGAAAAGCGAGGTGGAGAAAAACCTGGTGAAAATTACTTGGCTGCCGGCCAATGAAGGCAAGAAGCTGCTATTCAACTGCCGGGAAAACGCCGCGGCGCAGTTGCAGAAAGTTTCCAATGAGCTTGACAGGCTCCCGCCGCAATACATGAAGTATCTAAAAAATATCGACAGCACTTTTCAATACCGTCCCATTCAGGGAACCACGCGGTTGAGCCCGCACAGCTACGGCATCGCCATCGACCTGGACAACAAAAATACGCATTATTGGCTATGGGACCAGAAATACCGCTACGAGAATCTGATCCCGCGGGAGATCGTGGAGATATTCGAGCGGCACGGTTTTGTCTGGGGCGGCAGGTGGTATCACTACGACACCATGCACTTTGAATACCGGCCCGAAATGTTCGCAGAGGTGCAGTAGGATAAGACGCGTTTCTCGACCGCGCCCAGGGCGGCGGCTCCTAAAAAGCGGCGGGCCGGACCATGTGATTTGCATTGACGCCTCCCGCCGCGCTCATCATATTTAATACCGGCGGGCCCCTCTGCCGATGCGTATTCAGCGGGGGGTCGCTCTGAATTATCAGCTCCGCTCCGTGGGGAGCGGGCCACACAAAAACCCCGAAGGCCGCCGGAGCCTTTGGGGTTTTCGCGGCTTGTCATCAACCGCTCACAAGAGGTGGCGCGTCATGCGTTTTGCGCCGATTCTGTTATTGGCCCTGTCCAATGTCTTCATGACCTACGCCTGGTACGGCCATCTAAAGGACATGCGGGCCACGCCTCTATTCATCGTCATCGCCGTGAGCTGGGGCATCGCCTTTTTCGAGTATTGCCTGCAAGTGCCCGCCAACCGCCTGGGCAGCCAGTTCTACTCGCTGCCGCAGCTCAAGGTCATGCAGGAGATGCTGACCATGGGCGTGTTCGCGGTTTTTTGCGTGGTCTACCTCAAGCAGGAACTAACCTGGGATTATCTGTGGGCCAGCCTGTGCCTGGCGGGGGCCGCCTTTTTCATGTTCCGCAACCTGTCCGCCCTGCCTTGAGCGGGCCGCCGGCCGCCGCCCGTCAAAGCGAACCCGTGGGCCCGGCATCTGGATAGCCTGAGCCGCCTGACCTGGGACAGCGCCCTATGGGCTCAGGCGTTCTTGCAGCCAATCGCGGAGTTCCCCGCTTATGGCGGCCTGGCCCTTGGGCACCATGGCCTTGTCCTGCTCGGCGACCGCGGCGCGCAGAAGCTCGGGAGGCGCTTGGATTTCCGCGATCTCCTCGCTGTGCTTGAGGCTGCGTTGCACCAAGAACAGGCGCGGCTCCTGGCCCTGCCAGGTGGAGATATAGAAATAATAAACCGGCGGCAGGTTGCCGCCCCGCCAGTTGCCCGGCGATTTGAGCTGGTAGGTCTCGAAGGCCTCCTGCGGCGTGATGTGCCAATCTATCTGGGCCACCAATTGGGGGTCGGCCTTCAATTCTTCCAAGCCAAGCATTGCTATATCTCCGATCTAGAACAGATGCCGGAAGCCCTGGGCGAATCGGGCCTGGCGGTAGAAAAAGGTCATGTCTATGCTGCCCCGGGTGACGCCGTCGCGGCCCTTGGCTATTACCAGGCGGTTGAAGCTCATGCCCAGGCGCTTGAGGGTGGACCTGGCCTCCTGGGGATTGCCGCCCAACTCCTGGGCGCTTTCCTCCCGGTTCAGGGCCTGCAACAAAAACACCATGTCCGGCGTGTAGCTGCCGCGGGCGCTGCCGGTGATGTCCTCCAGGGAGCCGGCCCAAATCTTGCCTGGTTCGGGCTTGTTGACCTCGGAGATCAGCAAAACCGCCTCGCCGGATAAATCCCGCAGCTCCTTCATGGCCCCGATGCGCCAGCGGTCCACGTCCAGGTCGCTGCGCAGGCCCCTTTCCCGGCGCACCTCCTGGGGCAGGGGGAACACCTGCAAATAATCCACCAGCACCAGGGCCCGGCCGCAGCCGGAACGGGCCTTGAGCTCTTCCAGGCTGGCCAGGGCCCCCCGCACGGTGGGCTCCGCGAAATTGCCGGCGTCCAGGATCATTACGCGCTGGCCCAGCTCGCCGAGCTTGCCGCGGGCCGCGGCCAGGGCCTCCTGTTCCTCCGGGCTGAAGCCTTGCGGCCCCGGCCCCATGACCAGCCGCGACCAGTCCAAGCGGGCCAGGTTGCACAAAAGGCGGGTGGCTATCTCGCTCCGGGGCATCTCCAGGCTAAGGAATAAAAAGCAGGCTTGGGGGTCGCTCTGCACCGCGTCCAGGCCCAGTTGCACGGCCAGGGCGGTCTTGCCCACGTTGGGCGCGGCGGCCAGGAGCATGAGCCCGCGCAAGCCGCCGGTGGCCTGCTCCAGCTTGGGCATGGTGGTCAGGGCCAGGCCCAGGCGTTGGCCTTTTCTGGAGGCGGCCAGGCGCTCTTCGTGCCGGGCCAATTCCTGGGCCAGGGTCGCCGGAGCCGTGGGGACTCTCTCCCCGCCATTGGGCTTGCGCGTGCTCATGGCCGCCTCTCCCCAATCAATCCAAATCCTCTTTGATCTCTTGGCTGAAATTTTTCAGACGGGCCAGGCGGGCGTCGGCCCGATGCAGGTGCAGCACCGCCCGCCAGCACAAATAAACGCCCAAGCTCGCCAAGGCCAGGCAAATGATCAACAGCGGTACCAGGAAGGCGAGGACGTTTTCCGCCTGGTAATGGCCGGACATGGCCACCAGGAAGCTGACCAGGGCCATGGGCAGGCCCAAAAGCGCCAGGCCGGTGCGCAACGCCGCCAGGCTGGTCCGCTTTTCCGCCAGGATCAGCTGCGCCTCGTTGATTTTCAATTGGCTGTCATCTCCCAACCGAGGCCCGCTCCCGTTTTGCCGCCTTGAATCCTTGCCAATGAAAAGGACGCCCCGCGCGGAACGGGCCGCCCCCGGATTTTGTCTTGTGGAAAACCCAGGCCGCCTTCCTCTCCCGCACGGCGCTTGTATTATCTTCGGCCATCTGGCGGGGCGGGTCAAGCGCCGGATTAGGGAAGCGGCTCCCATCATGCCCCTGCCCGGCGCGTTGCGGGGAATCCGGGGACAGGCGGCCAAAAGACCGAGGCGCGCTATCACCAGGATAACGCGCCTCGGGTTGCAATCGGCGATCTTGTCTTTACGCTACCAAGCGCTCCCTAGTTGTACTTGGAGCGGTAATAGCAGATGAGCCCGCAGTTGAGGCAGCGCTTGGCTTCTTCCCGCGCCTCCTCCTCGTTGAGTTCGGCCGGCTCCTGGTATTCGCCATAGGTCTGGCTGGGCAGATCCACGCGGGGGAACACGTGGGCCGGCGGCACCTCCATCAGGTTGGAGAGGGCGTTCACGTCCAGCACCTTGCTTTCCGGCGTGAGCATGGTCTCCGGCGGGGCGATCTCCTCGCCCGTCAAACGCTGATGCACGGAAGACGCCGCCCGGCGGCCGGCGGCCACGGCCTCCACCGCCGCCCGGTAATCGCTCACCTGGTCGCTGGAATCGAACAGTCCCCTGGGCTCGGCCGAGGGATCGCGGTAAGGCACCAGGGTCTGCCACCGGCCATCGCCGGCGCCCTCCTCGGCGCTTAAGGGCACGAAGATCATTTCCGGCAGGCGTCCGCTGGCCACCACCACCATGTCGGCGTCCACCAGGCGTTCGCCGGTTTCGCCGCCAGCGGCCTCCTGGCTGCGGCGGTCGGTGAAGGCCAATTGGGTGATCTTGTCGCCCTTGCCCAAAAGGCGGCTCACCCGCACGCCCAGGCGGGCCTTGATGCCCTGCTCCTTGGCCTCGGCCAACTGCTCCTTGCCCACGCCCACCTGATCCAGGTCGCGCCGCCAAAGAATGGTGACGCTGGCCACCCCCTGCTTGCGCAGTTCCTGGGCCAGGGAGAGGGCCCTCTTGCCGCCGCCCACGATCACCGCCTTGCCGCCCAGATTGAGCTGGCGGCCCGAGGCCAGGGCCAGGTTCAGGGGCAGCATGAGATACAGGCTGGGCAGGGTGGGCGCCGGCTGGAGGTCGCCCTGCATGAGCAGGCTGTCCCAACCGCCGGTGGCGATGAGCGCGGCCCGAAAGCCGTCATTGAAGAGCCCGGAGAGGGTAACCTCACGGCCGAAGGACTGGCCGGTGTGGGCGGTGACGCCGAGATCCAGGACGCCCTGGATCTCCCAGTCCAGCACCTCGCGAGGCAGTCTCTGCGCGGGGATCACGTTGCGCAGGATGCCGCCCAACTCCTTGCGGGCCTCGAATATCTCCGGCGAGTGCCCCAGGCGGGCCAGGAAATAGGAGGCGGAAAGACCCTCCACGCCGCCGCCGATCACCGCCACCTTGTTGCCGGTGGCCGGGGCCTTGTAGGGCTGCACCCGCCGGCCGGACTGGCGCTCCTTGTCGGCGGCCAGGCGCTTCAAGGGGTTGATGGCCACCGGCTGGTCGGCCATGTTGCGGCGGCAGGCCTGCTCACAGGGATGGGGGCAGATATAGCCGCACAAAAGGGGCAGCGGGTTGCGCTCCTTGATGATGGCCAGGGCCTGGTCCCAATGGCCCAGGGAGCTTTGCCGCATTTGCTCGGGGATGTTGATGCCCGCCGGACAGGCCCGCTGGCAGGGCGCGAAGCAATCCACCGCGCGCTGCTCGGCCAGGATGCGGTCGGAGACCGAGGTGAGGTTCATGATGCCCTGGGGGCAGGTGCGTACGCAGGTGCCGCAGCCGGTGCACTTGAACTCGTCCACCACGGGCAGGCCGTCGGGGCCGATGCTGAGCGCGTCAAAGGGGCAGGCCATGGCGCAGGAGCCCAGGCCGATGCAGCCGATGGGGCATTCCTTGGGGCCGCCCGCCAGGATCACCGCGGCCCGGCAATCGCGCAGGCCGGAGTAATCGTATTTCAGGTCGGCCCGCTGCACGGGGTAGCGACAGCCCACCCGCGCCACCTGGGGCTCGGTTTCCTTGATCTCCACCCCCAGGATGGCGGCCACGGCCTGGCCCACCTCGGGCCCGCCGCCCACGCAGATGTTGGCCTGGGCCTGGCCGCTGGCTATGGCCAAGGCCGCCGAGGAACAGCCCGCGAATCCGCAACCACCGCAGTTGGCGCCCGGCAGGGCTTCCTCAACCGCTTCCACCAGAGGGTCAACTTTCACATAGAACACTTTGGCGGCCACGCCCAGCCCGAAAGCCGCTAGCATGCCCAGGCCGCCGATGGCCAACGCTTCTGCCAACATAGAGGGGTTCTCCTTAGGGCGTCCCCCTCGCGGGGGCGCAACCAATAACGCGTATGCAACCCGGCCCCGTGCCGCGGGCCCGGCCGTTTAAGTATTTCCGCCGGAACAGCCCATTTAGCCGCTGACTATTCCAATCGCGGGCTATCCTAACCCTGTTGTGAGGAAAGGGTCAAGCTTAGAACTATAAACCGCGCAGGCCATTTTTCATCAAACCCCGGCACAGGCTGGGAGCCTCAAACCAACCAACCGGGGTAATCTATGATATCTATTCGTTTTTAATTGATATTATCGAAAAGACCGCCTTGGCCGAGCGCAGTTTTCCAGCCATGGCCGTTTAAGCATAATATCCAAAGATCAGGGGCCGGGCGGCGGGCCCGTTCGCGGCCGTGAGTGACCAGGGCCCTGCCCCAGAATCAGGGCGGGCGGCCCTGCCAGGCAGGCCGTGGCCAGCGAAATACGCTAGGCTAACCGGGCTATGCCCAGGATTTCCCGGCAGAATCCGGCGATGAACTACCGGCCGCGCCAAAGGCCGTTCCGGAAAAGGCCCGCCTATTCCTTGTCCGGCTCTATATATATTTCCAAACGCCCCGGCCGGTTGCCGCCTTTCAGCGAGGCCACCATGGCCCTGATGGTGTTGGCCAGGATATCCTGCACGAACTCCTTGATGGGGATGCGCTTGCCGTTCAGGACCATGCGCATGCGCGGCGGCTGGCTTTTGGGAATCACCTCGCTGACCAGAAAGGCCGCCAAGCCGGCGGCGTCACCCGGCGCGTACACCGCCTTGTCGGTCTCCACCGCCTGGGCCGAAACCACGGCGCGCAGGCCGGGGTCCCGGGCCAGGGAGGGCTTGCCGCCCTGGGGCAGCCACTCCACCTTGGGGCGCTTCTCCTCCTCGAAACCCTGACAGATCACCAGGTCCAGGCCGGCGAAATAGCGGCCCAGCAACTCCTCCAGGCTGGCCCCGCCGCCCCCGCCGCCCCCGCCGCTCAACAGGCACATGGTTCCGTCCTGGCTGATATCCAAATTGACCCTGGCGCCCACGGCGCCCAGGTCGGGAGCCTGGCGGCGGACGAAACCCACCTTGATATGCCGGGTTTCCAATTGGGCGGCCAGGTCGTTCACGAATTCGGTTTTTTCCGGGCCGGCCTCGCCGGCCAGGCAAATGGCAAATGGCATGATTCCTCGCTTGGTGTCTGGTTTGCCCCTGCTAGGGTGTGGTTGGCATGGGCCCCGGCGGTCAAGCGCGCACCGCCGCCGGTCTTGCCTCCGGTTGAATTCCAGGGCCTTAGGCGCTTATTCCTTGTGCCTGGCGCTGCTCAGCAATTGCTCCAAGCCGGCCATGTGGTGGTCCAGGTAGACCTGGGTCGCCTTTTTCAGTTCGGCGTAACGGCTCATCATATCCCTGGCGGCCTGGGTGAGCCGCATGGAGCGGCGGCCCTCCTGGCTGCGCTCCACCAGGGCGAAGCCCAAACGCTCCTCCGAGGCCCGCAAACGGCCCCACGCCGCCCGGTAGCTCATTTTCAATTCCTTGGCGGCGGCGGCCAGGGAGCCGGCGCGCTCCACCGCCTCCATGAGCTTCAAGCGTCCGTCGCCAAAAAGAACCGCTTCGTTTTCCTCCAACCACACCTTAACCCTTATTTCCAATGGCGGCCTCCCCTGCTGGCTGGCTTATGCTTGTAAAAGCATAATAATAATACCAGCCGGTAGGCCAATCCTGTCAACCGGCAAAGATGTCGGCCTCCCCAGGCCTCCACGCTCCCACAGCCAAGCGCCGCCAAGATGACTGGCGGCGCTTGGTTTATGCCACGGCAATGCTGAAAAGCGTCTGGGCTTGGCCCGCATATTTAATGAGGGTTGGATGGTCTATGCGGGCTCAGTCTTTTTTCAAGCCGGCCAGGGCCTGGGCAAAGGGATTGTTGAAGGCCCCCGGCTTGGGCGGCGGCGCGGGCTTGGCCGCCTTGCCCGGCCGCTTGCCCCTGCCGCCCGGCTTGCCGCCCCGCCGTTCCGGGGCTTGGGCGGCGTCTTGAGCTTGGCCCGAGCCCTTGGCCTCGGCCGGGTTCTGGCGCATGGACAGCGAGATGCGCGCGCGGGCCAGATCCACCTCCAGCACCGTTACCATCACCCGGTCGTGCACCTTGACCACCTGATAGGGGTCCTTGACGAAGCGGTCGGCCAGTTGGCTGATGTGCACCAGGCCGTCCTGATGCACGCCCACGTCCACGAAGGCCCCGAAGTTGGTCACGTTGGTCACGATGCCGGGCAGGCGCATGCCGGGCTGCAGATCGCTCAGTTCGTGCACGCCCTCGGCAAAGGAAAACTCCTCGAAACGTTGGCGCGGATCGCGGCCCGGCTTTTCCAGCTCGGCCAGGATGTCGTTGATGGTGGGCAGGCCCACCTCGCCGCCCACGTAGCGCTGGGGGTCTATCCGCTTGCGCAGCTCGGCCTGGCGCAGCAGATCGGCCACCGCGCAGCCCAGGTCGCGGGCCATGCTCTCCACCAGGGGATACGACTCCGGGTGCACCGCCGAGGCGTCCAGGGGATTGGCCCCTCCCTGAATGCGCAAAAACCCGGCCGACTGCTCAAAGGCCTTGGGCCCCAGGCGGGGCACCTTGAGCAGCTCGCCGCGCTCGTGGAAAGGTCCGTTGGCCTCCCGGTGGCTCACGATGTTGGCGGCTAAAGAGGGCCCCAGGCCGGAGACATGGGCCAAGAGCTGGGGGCTGGCCGTGTTCACCTCCACGCCCACCGCGTTGACGCAGCTCAGCACCACGTCCTCCAGGGAGCGCTTTAGGTCGCCCTGGTCCACGTCGTGCTGGTATTGGCCCACCCCGATGCTCTTGGGGTCAATCTTCACCAGCTCGGCCAGGGGGTCCATGAGCCGGCGGCCGATGGAGACCGCGCCGCGCACGCTCACGTCCAGGTCGGGGAATTCCTGGCGGGCCACGTCCGAGGCGGAATACACGCTGGCCCCGGCCTCGCTCACCATCACCACCGTGATGGCCCGGGGCAGCTCCAGGCCGCGCACCAGGGCCTCGCTCTCCCGGCTGGCGGTGCCGTTGCCGATGGCCACCGCCTCGCTGGCGTATTCCTGGATCAGGGCCATGATCTTGCGGCCGGCCTCGGCCTGGGCCTTTTCGCCCAGGATGTTTACGGTGTCGTAGTGCAGCATGCGGCTTTGGGCGTCCAGGCAGACCAGCTTGCAGCCGGTGCGGAAGCCGGGGTCGATGGCCAGCACCCGCTTCTGGCCCAGGGGCGGGGCCAAAAGCAGCTCCCGCAGGTTGGCCGCGAAAACCCGCACCGCCTCCTCGTCGGCCTTCTGCTTGGTCGCCAGCCTGAGCTCGGTCTCCATGGCCGGGCCCAAGAGGCGCTTGTAGCCGTCGGCCGCGGCCTGGCTCACCTGCTGTCCGGCCAGGGAATCGTTTTTCACGAACTGGCGCTCCAACAGGGCCAGGGCGTCCTCCTGGGGCGGCTGGGCCCTCAGGAGCAGGAAGCCCTCTTTTTCGCCCCGGCGCATGGCCAGCACCCGGTGGCTGGGCGCGGCGGCGGCGGGCTCGGACCACTCGAAGTAATCCTTGAACTTGGCGCCCGCCTCCTCCTGGCCGGTGATCACCTTGCAGACGAAGTGGGCCTTGTCCAGGTAGAGCTGGCGCATGGCCGCGCGGGCCTGGGCGTCCTCGTTGATCCATTCGGCCATGATGTCGCGGGCCCCGGCCAGGGCGGCGTCCGCGTCGGGCACGCCCTTTTCCTCGTCCAGGCAGGCCCCGGCCGCGGCCGCCGGGTCCAGGGCCGGGTCCTGCTCCCAGATGGCCAGGGCCAGGGGCTCCAGGCCCTTTTCCTTGGCCATCATGCCCCTGGTGCGGCGCTTGGGCCGGTAGGGCAGATACACGTCCTCCAACTCGCTCATGGTGGCCGCGGCGTTTACCTGGGCCTCCAGCTCCGGGGTGAGCAGCTCGCGCTCGGTGAGAGACTTGAAAATGGCCGCGCGGCGCTCGTCCAATTCCTTGAGCTGGTGCAGGCGGTCGCGCACCGCCACGATGGCCACCTCGTCCAGGGAGCCGGTGGCCTCCTTGCGGTAGCGCGCGATAAAGGGCACCGTGGCCCCGTCTTCCAGCAATCCGTCCACGGCCGCCACTTGCCGGGGATTGAAGCCCAGTTCCTGGGCCACCTGCTCAAGGCGATTGTCAGGCATGCGTCACTCTCTAATTAATTGGACAAAACCGGACGGGCTCTGGACACGGAGTGCATTACTACCCCAGAGGCGGCCCCGGCGCAAGCCGGGACTCGGCGGGCGCTAGAGCCTGTAATATCCCTGGCCCTGACAGGCCAGGCAACTGGGGCCCTGGCGCAGGGGATAGCTTTCGCCGCAGACGGGGCACAGGCCGGTGGGCACCTTTTCGGTGGATTTGAGCGCCGCGCCCAGTTTCACCGGCGCGCTTTTCACCAACTCGCGGCCGCAGGAAAACAGCTCGCGGATCACCACCTCCTTGTCCACCTTGCCCGCGTCGGGCGGCCGCAGGTACCAGCCCGCCACGATTTGGTTGCCCTTGACCGCCGCCGGGTCCAGCCAGGCCCGCACGCCCCGCAAGGTCATGCGGTCGTATAAAGTGATGGCGAACTTGCCCCAGTCCAGCACCTGCATGAAGCCGTTGCCCAGGGAGCAGGGGGTGAGAATCTGCACCGCGTCGGGCAGACAGACCACGGTCTCCACCACGGCGTTGAGGTACTCGCCGGGCACGTGCTCCCGGCTGGCCCGGTCCACCATGAACGCGCCGGCCACCACGCCGGGCGATAGATGACCATGCAGGTCCTCGGCGCGATGCAGAAATTCATCCAGGTCCATGCCGGCCAACGAGTCGGGCCACGTCTTTGCTGCCATGATGTCGCTCCTTTACGCCATGCTGTCGGGTGTGGACTGTATCTTACTACATCGCGGCCCCCGGCGCGAAGCCGGGCCGGCCCGGGGCGGCTGCTTCCGCGGCCGGGTCATTGATGCTATGCTGGTCCCGTAAGCCATTGAGGAAACGCCATGCCTCGAGATTTCATAGGCCTGGATGAAGCCCGCCGTCTGGTGATGGACCATAGCCCCCTGTCGCCGCCCCGCGAATTTCCCCTGGCCAGCCTGGCCGGCCTGGTGGCGGGCCAGGACATCCTGGCCAAGGTCTCCTCGCCCTCGGTGACCGCCTCCACCAAGGACGGTTTCGCCGTGCTGGGCGGCGATCTGGCCGAAGCCCGCCCGGACGCCCCGGCTTGTCTCGATCTGGCGGGCTCGGTGGCGGCGGGGGAAATGGCCACTGCGGCCTTGGCTCCGGGTCAGGCCATGCGGATCACCACCGGCGCGCCTCTGCCGCCAGGGGCCGACGCGGTGATCGCCGTGGAGTTCACCCGCGAGGAAAACGGCCGGGTGTTCTGCCTGGCCGACGCCGCGCCGGGCCGCAACGTGATGCGGGCCGGCTCCGACGTGGCCCGGGGCGAAACCGTGTGCCGGGCCGGACGCCGCCTGGACCCGGCCCGCGTGGGGCTCCTGGCCGCGGCCGGGCTGGACCAGGCTCCGGCCCACCCCCTGCCCAAGGTGGGGCTATTGGCCACCGGCCGCGAGGTGGTGGCGCCGGGCGCGCCGCTGCCCCTGGGCGCGGTCTACGCCAGCAACCTGGTTTCCCTGGCCGCCTGGCTGGGCATCAACGGCATGGGCAATCTCTCGCGGGTGGTGGACGACGACGCCGGGCAGATCAAGCAGGCCGCCGCCGCGCTCATGGCCGATTGCGACGCCCTTATCACCAGCGGCGGCGCCTGGACCAGCGGCCGCGACCTGGTCAAGGAGGCCCTGGCCGAGATGGGCCTGGAGCTGATTTTCTGGCGGGTGCGCATGGGACCGGGCAAGGGCGTTGCCTTCGGGCTCCTGGAGGGCAAGCCGGTGTTCTGCCTGCCCGGTGGGCCGCCCTCCAACGAAATGGCCTTTTTGCAGCTGGCCCTGCCGGGGCTTTTGGCCATGGCCGGACGCCGCGATTGCGGCCTGCCCCGCACCCCCGCCCGCCTGGCCTGCGCCCTCAAGGGCCAGGCCGATTGGACCCAACTCTGGCACGGCCGCCTGGAACCATCCCAGGAAGCCGCGCGGCCTCCCCTCTTCCGCCCTTACGAATTCAGCGGCCGCCTGAAGGCCATGGCCGATTCCGACGCCATCGCCGCCCTGCCGGAAGGCATGGAACGCCTGGACCAGGGCGCGGTGGCGATGGTGCAGCGCCTGGCCCCCTGCTAGCCCGCATGTTTCACGGGGGCCGCGCGTCCGGCGGCGCCAGCCGGCCTACCCGCCGGAAATATCCAGGCGGGCCAGCTCGCGCCAGGCCCCGGCATAGGGCCCCTGGGGAACGTCTTCGGCCAGCTCGGCCAGGACGTCGTCCACGTATTCCGGCCGCCGCATGCCCACCAGAACGCAGCTCACGCCTTCGGCGGAGCGCGCCGCCCGCAGGGCCAGGCGCGAAAGGCCGGCCGCGTCCCGCCAGTGGGGGTCCAGGCCCCGCGCGCGCTGGAACAGGGCCCCGGCCTTTTCATCGGCCTGGCAGGCATAGACCAGAAGCACCCGCTCCAGGGCGGTCTTGGCCTTCATCAGGTGGGCGTCCAAGGCGGCCAGGCCCTCCGGGGATTGGCTCAGGCGGCGGGCCAAAAAGGCGAAGGCCGCGTTCAAGCGGGCGGTGACGTATTGCTCCATCTGCCGCCAGTGCTCCAGCCCGGCCAGATCGCGCCAGGAGCGCAGCAGCAGCCCGGCCGCGCTCAGATACTCGGCCAGCTGGCGTTGCTCTTGTTCCACCAGATGCAGATTGGGCAAGAGGCTCAGCTTGAGCGCGTCCTCGGATTTGAGCAGCTCTTGCAGGGCGTCCTGCACCTCGGTCTGGCTGGGCGGCCGGGCCTCCGCGCCGTTTAGGGCCAGGCGGAAGAGCCCCTGCGGGCCCAGGGCGTTCAAGGGCCGGTTGATCAGCACTCCCAGGCCCAGTTCCCCGGCCAGGGACAAGACCGAGCGCCCGTCGGGCTGGTTGGCCTGGGTCACCGCGCCGGTCTCCAGGAGATTGAGCGGCATCTGGATGACCCTGAAATGGTGGCGCGGCGAGATGCTTTCGGCGATGCGCCACAATTGATCCAGGCTGGTGAATTCGTCGTAATTGGCCGGCGCGGGAAAGGTATTGGAGCTTACTCCGTAAAAAGATATGCGGCCCGCCTCGGCCTCCTTTTCCAGATGGAGGAAGGCCTCATGCAGGCGGCGGTAGTATTCCCGGCGGGCCTGGTCCAGGGGCACGCACGCCTTGGCGGCCCAGCCCAGATAGTATTCCGGGTTGTGCAGCAGGTATATATCCAGCGAGGCCAGGCCCAGGCGCGCCAGGCTGGCGCTCAGTTGCGCGGCCAGGAAATCGGGGTGGATGCAGTGTTCCAGGCCGGAGGCGTATTCCACCAGCTCCGGCCAGGGCGAGCCTTGGTTCTTGCGCTCCTGGCTCTCCACGTAGTTGGAGCCCTGGATATAGCCGCCCTTGGTCACCACCACCACACGGTCGCGGGCCAGCGCGCCCTCCCCTTCCAGCTCGGCCAGCACCCGGCCCACCAGGGTTTCCGAGCCGCCGTCGCCGTAGTTGCTGGAGGTGTCGATGAGGTTGATGCCGCTTAAAAGGGCGTGGCGCAGGGCCAGGCAATGCTCCTCCATCTGGGGATCGACGCGGTAGCCGCCGAACCCCGCCTGGGAAACCGTGAGGCCGGTGGAGCCCAAACGGCGGGCTCCCGCGGGTCCGCGCCCCGCGCCATTGTCTTGGGCCGTGCGGCCGGCGTCTTGGCTTGCCATGGCGGCCTAACCCAGCCCGTACTTTTTCATCTTGTAGGCCAGGTTGCTCTTGGTGACTCCCAAGGCGTCGGCCGCGTGGGACTGCACGCCGGAGGCCTCCTCCAGGGCGCGCTTTATCATGCGTATCTCCAAATCCTCCACCGCCTCGGTGATGGTCATGTCGCGGGGCGGGGGGGCGGTTTGGCCGGCGCTCTCCGGCTTGAGTTCAAAGGGCAGGTCCGAGGGCCGTATCTCGTCGCCGGCCAAGATCACCGCCCGCTCCAGGGCGTTCTCCAGCTCGCGCACGTTGCCCGGCCAGGCATGCCCATAGAGGCGCTGCATGGCCTCGGCAGAGACCTTGGGCGCCTGGCGGCCCATCTCGGCGGCGTACTTGGCGATGAAATGCGCGGCCAGGGCGGGCAGGTCTTCCATGCGCGCCCGCAATGGCGGCAGCTCCAGGCGCACCACGTTCAAGCGGTAGAACAGGTCCTCGCGGAAGGAGCCGGCCTTCACCGCCTCGGTCAGATCGCGGTTGGTGGCGGCCACGATGCGCACGTCCACGCTGATGGCCTGGCTGCCGCCCACCCGCTCGAAGGTGCGCTCCTGCAGGGCGCGCAAAAGCTTCACCTGCAAGGACGGCGCGATCTCGCCCACCTCGTCCAAAAACAGGGTGCCCTTGTCGGCCACCTCGAAGCGGCCCTTGCGGCGGCCCAGCGCGCCGGTGAAGGAGCCCTTTTCGTGGCCGAACAGCTCGCTCTCCAAAAGCGTCTCGGTGAGCGCCATGCAGTTCACCGCCACGAAGGGCTCGCTGGCCCTGGGCGACCGGCTGTGGATGGCCCGGGCGATCAACTCCTTGCCGGTGCCGCTCTCGCCGGTGATGAGCACCGTGGCCCTGGTGGCGGCCACCTTCTCCACCAGGGCGAAAACCTCGCGCATGGGCTTTGACTCGCCGATGATCTCCTCGAAACCCCGGCCCCGCTTCAGCTCCTCGCGCAGAAGCTGGTTCTGGGTCATCAGGCGGCGCATCTTGAGCGCCCGCTCCACGGTGAGAAGCAGCTCCTGGTTCTCGAAGGGCTTGGTGATGTAATCCAGGGCCCCGGCCTTCATGGCCTCCACCGCGTTTTCCACGGTGCCGAAGGCGGTCATCACGATCACCGGCAGGTCCGGATTGCGCGCCTTCAGTTCGCGGATCAGCTCCACGCCGGACATGCGGGGCATGCGCATGTCGGTGATGACCAGGTCGGGCTCATCCTCCTCCACCAGGGCCAGGGCGCGGGCCCCGGAAGGGGCGGTCTCCACCTCGTAGCCCTCGCCTTCCAAGAGCGCGCTCAGCACCAGGAGATAGTTTTTCTCGTCGTCTACGATAAGAATGCGGTCCACGCTTATTTCCCGCTGAATATGTTTCCGGCCGACATGTCAGGCCGGTTCAATCGGTCCAATCGCTGGCGGTGCGCAGCCAAAGCTCCACCCTGGCCCCGCCTTCCGTCCGGTTGATCACCTCCACCTTGCCGTGGTGGCTGGCGATGATGTTGCTCACGATGGATAGCCCCAGGCCGGTGCCCTGCTCCTTGGTGGTGAAGAAGGGATCGAACAGCGAACCCAGGGCCTCCTCCTCGAAGCCGGGGCCGGTGTCCTCCACCGCCACCACCACGTAGTCGTGGCCGTCGCGCCGGCCGGGCCGGGTGGTGACCATGAGCACCCCGCTGACTCCTTCTTCCCCGGCCAGGGCGGCTTCGGCCCCGCCGTTTTCCTGGGCTTCCGGCTCCTGCTCCTCCATGGCCTGCACCGCATTGCTGAACACGTTCAAGAGCGCGCGGTAGAGCAGATCGGGATCGCCCAGGATGTTCACCGGCTCTTCCGCGTAGTCGCGCACGATCTCCACCCCAGCCCGCTCGGCCTCCGGCTGCAGCACCTGCAGGTTGCGGTCGATCACCTCCTCCACCAGAAGCGGCTGCAACTGCGGCTTTTGGGGGCGGGCGAAATCCAGGAACTCGGTGACGATGCTGGCCAGGCGGGTGCTCTCGTCCACGATAACCTGGGCCAGGGCCTTGTCCTGGGGCTGGGCGCGGTTCTTCAAAAGCTCCGCCGTGGAGCGCACGATGCCCAGGGGGTTCCTGATCTCGTGGGCCACGCCGGCCACCATGCGGCCCAGGGCCGCCAGGCGCTCGGCCTGGTTAAGCTGCTCCTTGAGGCGCGCCTCCAGGGTGGCGCGCTGATTCATTATGCGCTGGCCCCGGATGACGATGGTGCGCAGGATCACGAACAACAGCGCCATCATGGCCAAGAGCGTGCTGATGATGAGCATCTGGTTCACCCAGACTTCGCGGAAGTCCTCGGTGATGTCCAGGGTGATCTCGAAAACCGCCCGCGGCGGACCCAGCTCGGCGGTGCGGCGGCGCTCGTCGCGCAGCGGTATGAAGGTCCTCAAGACCCTAGGCGGGCCGCCGCCCACCTCCAGATAGCCCCAGGGCGGGTCCAGCACGCTGATGTGCCCGCCGGCCTGGGCCACCGGAAAATAGCGGTCCTCATAGCCGGTGCGCGCGATGTATTCGGGCTGGGTGGAATAGATGATGTTGCCTTCCAGATCCAGGATGTTCACCTGCAACACCTTGAAGGAGTGCACCGTGTTGCGCACCACCGCGTCCAGGAGCTGGAACTGGGCGGGCTGTCCCACGTTGATGCCGCCGTAATCCCGGATGGCGGGGATCACGAAGCGGGTCATCACCTGGTGATTGAGGTTTTCGGCCAAAAGCAGGGCGTATTGCTCGCGCTTGTGCAGCACCAGCTCGCCGGCCCGGCGGGAAAGCGCGGTGGAGATGAGCAGGGTGAACAAAAGGAAAATGGCCAGGCTGGTAACCGAATAATAGCGCACCAGCTGAAAAGGCCGCTGAGCCTCGGCCTCGCCGGCTCCCCCCGGCGTCATGGGGGTCAGATTGAAGGTGCCGCTATAGTCCACTTTTCCCGCTTGCCAAAGATTAATGCCGCGCCCCGGCCCATGCCTTCAGGCAATGCATAGCAGGAAAACCGGCGGGGGTCCAGAAGCTTGAGAGGCCAGCCGCCGCCCCATCGCCGCCCCCATCGCCGCCCCATCGCCTCCCCCGCCGTCACTACCCGTCCGCCGGGCCGCCTAGACCAGATAGCGGCCCGCCTGGTCCAGGGCCTCCATCTCGCGGGCCTGGTCCTCGAAGCCCTTGCGCCCCATGAGGCCGTAGGTGAGCTTCTTGCCCAGCTCCACGCCGGGCTGGTCCAGGGGATCGATGTCGAGCATATGGCCCGCCGCCACGGTGGCCGCTTCCAGAAGGAACATCACCTGGCCCATGGCATCGGCGTCCAGGCCCGGCAGGCGCAGGCACAGGCTGGGCCGGCCGCCCTTGGCCAGGGCCGCCGCGGTGGCCACGGCCTCGGAGGCGATGAGCTTGTTCATGGTCTGCCCGCCCAGATAGGCCAGGGCGTCGATGTCGCCGAACATGGCGGGGATGGTGATTTCCCGGCCGTAGTCATCCAGGCTGACGAAGCAGACCAGCTTGTCCTGGGGGCCCTCCATATATAGCTGCAACTGGGAATGCTGGTCCGTGGCCCCCACCGCCGCCACCGGCACCTGGCCCACCAGGGCCGGGGAGCCGTCGCGGTGCTGGGCCTTGCCCAGGGATTCGGCCCAGAGCTGGGCGAACCATTGGGCCAGGCCGAACAGGTCCGTGGCGTAGGGCATCATCACCAGGATGTTGCGGCCCGCCCGCCAATAGTGCATGGCCAGGGCCGCGAACATGTAGGCCGGGTTGTCCATGAGCCCGGCGCCTTCGCAGCGCTCGGCCATGCGGGCCGCCCCGGCCAAGAGCGCCTTCACGTCGTGGCCCGCGCACATGAGCGGCAAAAGCCCCACCGCGCTCAGCACCGAGAAGCGCCCGCCCACGTTGGGCGGCACCTCCAGGCAGGCGTAGGGATCGCGCCCGGCCAGGAGGCGCAGGTTGCCCTTTTCCGGGTCGGTGGTGAACACCACCCGCTTCACCGCCTCCTCATGGCCCAGGGCCTTTTCCATGCGCTCCAGGGCCACCATGAACTGGGCCATGGTCTCGGCGGTGGAGCCGCTCTTGGAGACCACGTTGAAAGCGGTGCGCTTCAGGTCCAGGCCCTCCAGAAGCTGGCCAAAGGCGCGGGGGTCGGGGTTGTCGGCCACGAAGAGCCGCATGCCGTTTTGGCGGGGGAAGGCGTGGCGCAGGAAGCCGGCCAGCGCCATGTCCACCGCCGTGGCCCCCAGGGCGCTGCCGCCGATGCCCAGCACCACCAGGGTGTCGGCCAGGCCGGCCAGGCGCCGGGCCTGGGCTTGCATGGGCTCCAGCTCTTTTTCACCCATGGCGGGCAGCGACCAGAAGCCCAGGACGTCCTGGGCCCTCTCCTGGGCCATGGCCTGGTGAACCCGGGCCAGTTCCCGGCTCAGGCCTTCCAGGTCGGCGGCGGCCAGTCCGTTGGGGCCCAGCCCCTGGGCGGTGCAAAAGCCGAAATCCAATCTTACCTGGCTATCGGGCATGACTAGGGTTCCTTTCCTTGGCCTAAACCGGCCGCGCCGCGCGGAGCCGGGTGAAAAAGCAGGCTTTATTACATGAGATTATACGGGCCGGGCCGAGAACAAAACAAGCGCGGGCCCGGCGGGGCCGCGAAAAAGGCCCGGCGCGAAGCCGGGCCCTTGATTGCTTATATGAGATGGGCGGGCTGACCCTAGGCGTACTCCTGGCGGGCCAGCTCGCTGACCCCGGCGGTTAGCTCCAAAATGGCCTTGGCCTTGTCCGCCTCCAGGGAGCCCATGCCGCAGGCCGGGGTCACCAGGGCCTGGCTGGCCAAAAGCTCGCGGGGCAGGCCCTTGGCCTCCAGCTCCTCCAGAAGCCCGCGCAGGCCCCGCCACAGGCCGCGCGCGGTTTCATCGCCCCGGAATTCCACGGTGGGCACCGCGCCCCAGGCCACCGCCCCGCCGCGCTCCATAAGCTCCCGCACCTTGGCGGGATAAAGCAGCAGATGCTGGCCGAAGCCGGCCGAGTCCAGATTTATCACGTCGGCGCCGGCGTCCGCCAAAAGCCCCCAGTCCATGTTGCCGCAGCAGTGAATCCCGATCACGGCCGTGGCCCGCGCGCGCAGTTCCTCCATGGCCGCGCCCAAGAGGCCCAGCACCTTTTCCCGGCTCACCGGGGTGAAGGCCGAGCCGTAGCCCGAGAGAAAGGGCTCGTCCAGGAAGATCATAATCCGCCGGCCCAGGGGCTCCAGTTGCTTGATCTGGGCCGCCGCGGCCACGCCCAGGCCCCTGGCCAGGGCCTCGGCCACCTCGTCGTCATAGAGAAGCGCCTTGCCGTCGGGCCCCGGCACCGAGGCCGCCAAGGTCAGGGGGCCGGTTACGTGGCCCTTGACCCAGGGAAAGGCGTCGGGGGCCGCCGCGCCCACTTTTTCCAGAAAGGTGAAAAATCCGGCCGCGCTGTCCTTGGTCAGGGCGAAGCTCTCCAGGTCCTCGCCCAGGAGCCGCTCGAAAAATCCGGCCAGGGCCTCCTCGCGGCTCAGGCCGCCAAAAGCGATCAGGCCGCCCCGCTCGTAATCCGGCGTCACCAGGGGCTTTAGCGCCGGGGCGTATTGCAGGTTCATATCCTCCTGGGGCCCCAGGTTGGGCAGCTGCGGCCAATAGGGCATCTCGCCCAGCCTGGAGAGCACCAAGTCCACCGCGAACGCGGGGTCGCTGTAAGGCAGGGTGCCTATACCGGTGGCCATGAAATTCGGTCTGAAATCACTAAGCACGCTCTATGTACTCTCCGGTTCGGGTGTCGATCTTGAGCTTGTCGCCCTCGTTGACGAAAAGCGGCACCTGCACGGAAAAACCCGTCTCCAAAATGGCCGGCTTGGTGGCGCCGGTGGCGGTGTCGCCCTTGACGCCGGGCTCGGTCTGGGTCACCTCCAGCACCACCGAGGTGGGCAGTTCCACGCCGATGGGCTTGCCGTTGAAATAGCTGAGTTGCACCTCGATGTTAGGGTACATGAAATTCACCGCGTCGCCCAGGTAATCGGCGACCACGAACACCTGGTCGTAGTTCTGGGTGTCCATGAACACGTACTGCTCGCCTTCCTGGTAGAGGTACTGCATGTAGCGCTCCTCCAGGTCGGGCTTGTCCACCTTGGCCCCGGAACGGAAGGTCTGCTCCAGCACCTGGCCGGTTTCCAGGTTCTTTAGCTTGGTGCGCACAAAGGCGCCGCCCTTGCCGGGCTTCACGTGCTGGAACTCCACGATCACGTACGGCTTGCCATCAATTTCAATCTTGAGCCCCCTACGGAACTCCGCGGTGCTATACATCGTAATGCCTCTGTGTTGATTAAGGTTAAAAGGAAACCGGGAGGAAGCCGCTGTCAGCCTCGCACCCGCCGCCGCGCCGCGCTCTCCATGGCCCGCAGACGCTCCAAGAGCATCTCGGGGCCTCGGCGCGGGGAGACAGGTTCAGGAGGTTCCAAGGGCTCGGCCGGGGCTGGGGGAGCCATGCGCGCGCCGGCGGGCGGCTTGCCGCCGGCGGCGGGGGGCGCGGGAGCGGCCTGCCCTTGGCAAAGGCCGTTAAGGCCCCTGGTCAGGGCGTTGCCCAGTTCCTTGGCTTCCTGGGCCTGGCTCTCCAGGCCCTGGTCGCGCCAAAGGTCGGCCAGGCCGTTGAACACCCCGGCGTGGCGGCAAAGCTCCGAGGCCGCGGCCATGAGTTGGTCCAGGGCCTTTTCGCGCTGGCCCATGGCCTTCAAGACCTCGGCCAGGGCCTGACGGGCCTCCACCATGGTCGGATGCATGACCAGGCCCCGCTGCAGCACCTGGGCGGCTTCCTCCAGGCGGCCGGCCTGTTGATAGGCCTGGGCCAGTTTGAGGAAAAGCCGGGAGCCGGGGTTGTCGGCCACCCAGGCTTCCAGGAGAAACAGTTCGGCAGCGTTTTCAGGCATGGGCCTTACTCCCCGCCTCGAGTGGATTGGGCGGCCGGACGGGCCGCGCCGGCCTGGAGAGGAGCGGCCGCCGCGGCCTGGGCCGTTGCCTCGCCGTAAACCACCTCATCGGGACGCAGCAGGCCCATGTCCTTGCGGGCCGCCAATTCCTGGGCCTTGGCATCGCCGCGCAGGCGCTGGACCTTGCGGTACAGGGCCCGGTTCTCGGCGTCCAGGCGCTGGTTGGTTTGGCGCACCTGGTAAAGCTCGTCCTGCACCTTGTTGAAATTGGTGAAGCCCCGGTACAGGGTGAATCCGCAGATCACCACCACCGCCAACAAGATGACCGGCCACCAGTAGCCGACCAGCCCAACGCCCGCCGGGCCGCCAGAGACATTTTGCCGTTCCGCGCCCGTCAAGGGCTCCTCCCTGAAGAAGGCCGTCAGTTCAAGTGCTTACTATAGTATCCTCTAGCTTGCAGGTCAAGGGCGGGCTCCCTTCCCTTAAGCTTGGCCCCTAGCGCCCGCCAAATGCCGGCCTGGGCCAGTTCCCCCCGCAGCACGTTGAAGCCCAACTCCACCGCGCCGGGCCTGGCCTGGGCCAGGCGCTGGAACAATCCGGGCCAGCCGTAGATGAGCCGGGCCAGAAGCCTGCCGTGCCGATGCTCCCGCCACAGGCCCCCCATGCGCGCCTGGTATTGCCCCAGATCGCCGGCCAGGATGGCCTGGGCCGCCAGGCGGCCGCTGTAGAGCGCCTGGCCCATGCCCTCGCCCAAAAAGGGATCGCCCGTGGCGGCGGCGTCGCCCGCCAGGCAGGCCCTGCCGCTCACCACTTGCGGCGGCTTGCCGTCCGGGCAGGGGATCACCCAGCCCCGCCAGCCGTGGGCCGGCTCCAAGCCGTGACGCTTGATGAATTTCTGATAGGCCCTGGCCAGCCCGGCGGTGCTTTCGGAATAGCCGCCCGGCCCGCCGTTGCCCTGCCAAAAGCCCATGCCCAGGTTGAGGGTATCCCCCCGGGCGAAGGCCCAGCCATAGCCGCCGGGCACGCCTCCCAGCTCTATTAGCGCGGCATCCCGCATGATGGGCTCCAGCCGGGCGGGCAGGGGCCGCTCCTCCACGATGGCGCGGTAAAGCAGCCCTATTTGGGGGGGGACCAGGCCCAAGGCCTGCGCCCCGCCCGCCCCGCTGGCCGCCACCAGCCAGCCGCAGGAAAAATCGCCAACCCGGCTTTTCACCGCAAAGCCTCCGGGGCGGGGCAGCGCCTCCCGCGCCCGCGCCTGGATCACCTCGGCTCCGGCCTCCAGCGCGGCCTGGGCCAGGGCCTGGTTGAAGCGGGCGCGGTCCACCAGATAAGCGCCCACCTCGCGGCTCTGCCAATGGACCGGGGGCTGCAGGGGCGCGGCCAGCCACAACCGCCTGACCGGATGCCGCCAAACCCAGGCGGGCAGGCCCAGCTCCCTGAGCAGCCAATCCCAGCGCCGGCTCAGGCAGCCGCCGCAGGGTTTGACGTGGCCGGGCTGGCCGGCCAGGATCAAGACCTTGGCCCCGGCGCGGGCCAGGGTCGCCCCGGCCATGGCGCCGGCCGGTCCCAGACCAGTTACGATTATGTCGTGCGTGTGGCTCATCGTTGCGGATTATAATACTTTTTGGCCTCCGGAAAAAATCGCCCGCCATGCAATTTTTTGGGCCGATCTTGATAGCTATTATGTAGCTACCTATGCTATGGTGTGAGACAGCACTCGGGTTTGTGGTGGCGAGGCGTTGCGTTTTCTGGGCAAGAGAAGGGCAGCCTTCAAACAAGGCTTGGGTGCCGCCGGGGTCGGGCTGGATAAGCCTTGGCCCTGGTTTTTTGAGAAGCGGCGCTCCGCGTTAAGGATGAACCGCGGCGCGAAAACGCCCCCCGGCCCAAACGGACCGAGGGGCGCGTGTTTATACGCTTATGGCTTTATTCTGACCAGCCGCCGGCCAGGACGTTGCTCCAGGTGCGGCCGTCGTCCGGGCTGCGGTAGATGGTGGCCGGGATGGGGCCGGAGGCATCCTCCGAGGAAAAAGTCCCCACCCACAGCGCGGTGGAGACGGCGCCCTCCGCACTGGTCAGGCCCTGGGTGGTCACCATCTTGGGGTGAACCGCGCCCACCCCCAAGATGCCCGCGTTGAGCAGCTCGGTCCAGGACCATTGGCCGTCCTGTTCCACGCCTTTCATGACAAAGCCGTCGTAGCTGGAGGCGTAGAGCACATCCTGGGCCGGATCGGCCGCGGCCGCGTTGTCCGCGCCGCTGTCCTCCGGGCTGCCGGCCAGGCCGTTGATGTTGGGGTCTTTTTGCGGCGTCTCGATCTTGCGCCAGGTGCCGGTTCCATCCTCCAGCATATAGAGGCCGCCCTCGTGCACCCCGATGGTGATGACCGCCTTGCCGTCATACTTCACCGAGGCCCGCGCCAGCAAGGCGTAGATGAATTTCTTGTTTTCCATTTCGATCTTGTTCCACTCCTGCTCTAATACCAGCCTGCCTTGGTATTGCAGCCCGGAAAATCCCAGTATGTTTTTCCACACGCCTTGGCTGTCGATCACGTACATGGTCTTGAAGACCTTGACCACGCTGTCGCTGGTCGCCATGGCCGGCGCCTGGTCCAGGGTGGTCAGAGCCAGGCCGCCCACGCCCCGCATGGCGCCGCCTTCCAGAAAGGTCCAGGTATCGCCGGCGTCGGCGCTGCCGAAGACGCCGCTGCCCTGGGTGCCCACGAACACCAGGCCGGGAGTGACCGGGTCCACCGCCAGGGCGCTGCAAACCGCGTCTTTATCGCTCAGGTTAAGGGCGCTCCAGGAATCGCCGCCGTTTTCACTGCGGAAGGCCCCGCTCTCGGTGACGATGTAGATACGGCCCGGCGTGAAGGGGTCAATGGCCAGGTCCAGGATGGTTCGGCTGGGCAGGCCCGCGTTCTTGGCGGTCCAGGTCGCGCCGTTGTCCGCGCTTTTCAGCACGCCGGCCTGGCTGGTGGCCGCGTAGACCGCGCCCGGAACCTCCGGGTCCACCCGGATGGCGTTTATGGTGCCTGGATCGTCGGCCAAAGCCAGGCTGGCGGGAGCACCGATGGCCAGGGCCGCCAGCGCGATTAGGGCCGCGATGAAAATACCTTTAACTCTCCCCATGTTTGGTCCTCCTCAGAAGTTTTGCTCCCAGCCTGGTTACTCGGCCCCACATCTCCCGCGGGGCCTGCTGATTGTTTGTGGAGGACTCTACGAATTAATAAAAGTGGATACAATTGGGCAAATGCCCTATAAACACCCCATAACCGCGTCGATGCCGCGATAAAAGCCTGAGGCCGGAAGCAAAACCCGGAACATTCATGGTTGATAGTGGCGAGGCAATGGGAGCCGACGGCGCAAAGCCCTGACTCAATGACCCTTGCTATCCGGCCCACCTGCCCCAGGCCAGGAAGGCGGAGCCCCCCCGTGCTCGACGACCAGATGCAAAGCTTTCTAAGCGGCCTGATTCATGACGGTTTTCACACCCCGGCCGCTGCCTTGAAACAGGCGGCCATGGAGCGCCTGGCCGGGCTCATTCCCTTTGACACCGCCCTTTGGGCCAGCGGCCACACCCAGGGCTTGAGCGTGCACAATGCCTACCTGCACAAGCTGCCCGCCGAAATGATGGAGAACTGGGAGCAATACAAGCACCAGGACCGGCTCTTGGCCCATATCATGGCCAACCCCGGCCTGACCTGCGACGTGTACGATTTTTACAGCCGCCACGAGCGCCCCAGCCTGGAGATATATAAACAACACTCGGCCCATTACGGCATTGAAAGCGCCATCTCCACCGCCATCCCCAACCCGGATAGCGGGCTGATGGAGGTGATGAGCCTGTACCGCAAGCCCGGCCAGCCGGAGTTCAGCCCCCGGCAGCGGGCGCTCAAGCAGTTCGTGTTTCCCTTGATGATCGATGTTTGGCACCAAAACCAGATCGCCCACCTGAAAAGCCTCTCCGGCGGCGAACCCAGCCTGGCCGCCGCCATCTGCGACCGCCAGGGCCTGCTCCGCCACGCGGACGCCGAGTTCCTCGCCCTGCTTTTAGCCGAATGGCCCGGCTGGAAAGCGCCCATGCTTCCCAAGCCGCTGGTCTCCTGGCTCTCCGCGCCCGGTCAGCCGGATTACAAGGGGAAACGCCTGGCGCTGAGCGCGGACCTGCTGGAGGACCTGATCCTGCTGCAAGGCCAGCCCAGCGGAGCCGCCAGCCTCTTGACCCCCAGGGAGGAGCAGGTGGCGCGCCATTATGCCAGCGGCATGACCTACCTGGAACTGGCCGGTGAACTGGGCGTGTCACCCTCCACCGTGCGCCGCCACCTGGAATCCATCTATAAAAAGCTGGGCGTCTCCAACAAGATCGGGCTGGCGCAGGCATTGGACGCCATGTGATTGATCGGGCGGGGCGGCGCGGGCCGGGCGGGATAAGCCTTGGCCCTGGTTTTTATTGGGGGGGCTGCTCCGCCGGGATAGGGGCTTGGCGGGGGGATAACGGCGCGGGGCCGGGGCCGCCTTTCATTAGCCGGATGATCCAACCAATTTTGTTACGGTCTTAATGACACAGGGAGTAGTCGGCGACCATGGCCCCGGAACCCCGCGCCGGGTATTGGCTTGTTTGCCAGGCCAAGCGCGTGGCTTGGGGATCGCCTGGCCTGGCACGGGAGGATCGCTAGTTTACTTCCAATCGGCGTTCTTGCCGAAATTGCCGTCAAAGTTGCCGCCGCCGCTGGTCACCTGGGGATTGGGGTTCCAGTTCTTGTCGTCACTGAAGTTGCCCTTCATGTTGCTGCCGCCGCCGGGCGCCAGGGAACCCTTCAGCTCGGCCTGGCCCGTGGGCGCGCCGCCCTTGGCGCCGCTCTGATCCATTGGGCAGTTCCATTCATCCATTACTTCCTGGCCCGCGGCGAACACCGGCGCCGCGCTGAGGGCCAAGGCCAGGGCCAGGGCCAGAACAACGCTCATCATCTTTTTGGCAGTCATCTCGGTTTTACTCCTAGTGTGCGGTTAATACCTCTGTGTCGCACATCAAGAGAGCAACCCTTGTGCCAGGTGGAGCAAATTATATTTTAGAGATATTAATCAAGTGGTTGGCTTCTTAGAGCTCCTGGCGGGCCCCGCAAGATAGCATTCCATTATGGACAATATAATTCCATAATGGAATGCTAAATAGAACTTACATGCGCCAGCCGCCGGTGACTTCCCAGGCGGCGCCGCACACAAAAGAAGCCTCGTCCGAGCAGAGAAAGGCTATCACGCTGGCCACCTCGCGGGGCCGGGCCAAGCGCCGCAGGGGCGTTTCCGAGACGATGCGCTGGCGCTCCTCGTCGGAAAGCCCTTCGCGCAAGGAAGGCGAATCCACCAGGCCCGGCAGCACGCAATTTACCAGCACCCCGGCATGGGCCAGTTCCTGGGCCGCGCTCCTGGTGAGCCCGATCACCCCGGCCTTGGCCGCGGCATAGGCGGCCTGGCCGTGCACCCCGTACTTGGCCTGGATGGAAGACACGTTGACCACCCGGCCGTAGTGCTTTTGCCTCATCACCGGCGAAACCGCCTGGATGCCCAAAAGGCAGGAGGTCAAATGCACGTCCATCACGGCCCGCCAATCCTCCAGGCTCACCTCGGAAACCTGGCCGGGCCGGTCGAAGCCGGCCGCGTTCACCAGGATGGAAAGGCCGCCGCGCCAGTTCATAGCCTCGGCCACGGCCTGCCGCCAGGAAGCGGCCTGGCACACGTCCATCTGCACGGCCCGGGCCCGGCCGCCCGCGCCCTCGATGGCCAGGGCCACCTCCTCGGCCGCGGTCATGTCCTGATCGCCCACCAGCACCGCCGCGTCCAGGGAGCCCAGCTTGCGGCAGGTGGCCTGGCCTATGCCCCTGCCCCCTCCGGTCACCAGCGCCACTTCATTTGATAGGCTCATATTCGCCTCATCGCCTTTATTAAAAACCTTGAACGCCTCCGCGCTTCCCCAAGCTTACACCATGCTGTCGGCCATCTCGTTCAGAATGACGTCGGCGTCGCCCCGAGCCTCCACCTGGCGCAGGGCCGCGCCCAATTGATCGCGCATGCCGGGATGCTCCAGGTCATAGGGCTCGCGACAGCGGCCCATGCGGCGGCACAGGCGGTACATCAGGCGGTCGCGGTCGCTCATGCCTAAATAATGATTCAGGACCTCCAGCATCTTGGGCTTGTCGCCGGGCAGGCGGCCTTCCACGGTCTCGATGAGGTTCATTATGTGGTCCGAGGCCACGTAGGAATGGATGCCGTCCAGGGTCTCGATGAACAGCTTGATCTCCTCCACCACCTCGTCGTCGCTCTGTTTCTCGAAAGCGCCGCTCTGCAAATCCTGGTAAAGCTCCACCCGGTCCGGCACCCGCAGGGTGCGCAGCCGGATGAAGTCGGGGTCGATCTGGTTGAGCACCTGGGCCGTGCCCGTGGCGTGCTCTTTCCACCATTTGCGCCCGCCCAGGCCGGGCATCACGTATTCGCTCAGCTCCAGGCCGGCGGCCTTGATGTTGCGCCCGCCCTGCACCTGCTTTTCCGCGGTGACGCCCTTTTTCATGAACTCCAGCAGCGGGTCGTAGCCGGTCTCCAGGCCGATGTGCACCCGGTCCAGGCCGGCCTCCTTTATCATCTTCAGCTCTTCCACGGTGCGCTGGGCCGCCGTGCTGGAGCGGGCGTAGGTGGTGACCCGCTGGGTCTCGGGCATTTTCTCGCGCAGGTAGCGCAGGGACTCGGCCAGGATCTCCGGCTTCATCACCAGGTTGTTGGCGTCCTGGATGAACACCGAGCCGGTGCCGTAATAGAGCCAGGCCGCCACGTTGCGGTAGGCGTCGCTCAGGCGGGGGTTGCTGAAAACCCGGCTCACCACCGGGTGGCTGACCTGGCCGCCCTCGCCCATCTCTTGAGAAAGCGCCAGTATCTGCTCGCGCATGGCGGCGGCGGCGTCTATGTCGGCCTTTATTTCTTCCAGCTTGCGCCGGCTGAAGGTGCGGCGCTTGTAGACCGGGCAGAACTTGCATTTGTTCCAGGGGCAGTTGCGGGTGAAGCGCATCAAAAGGCTGCGGGCCTCGGAAGGCGGGCGGATGGGCCCCTGCTCGAAGCTGAGGGTCTCGTCCAGGTGAACAGGCACGGTTTTTCTCCTTGCGTGCGAAATAGCGTTATGGAAAACGTAAGGGGTGCGTGGGGAATAGTCAAGCCGCGGCTGGCGGGGAGGGCTTGGCGGGTCGGAAACCGGTTATTCTGGCGGAGTGGTTTCGGGTAGCGTGGCGGCGGGCAAGATGCGCGGCGGAGCTCTGAGCGCGGTTAAGAAGCAGGAATGAAAAAACGGGGGGC
The DNA here is from genome assembly GCA_001184205.1 of Desulfocarbo indianensis. Classification (GTDB taxonomy): domain Bacteria; phylum Desulfobacterota; class Desulfarculia; order Desulfarculales; family Desulfarculaceae; genus Desulfocarbo; species Desulfocarbo indianensis. The sequence goes on along the minus strand of LBMP01000004.1, from coordinate 388,534 downwards.
GAAGTTGGCCAATCAAGAGCATGTGGAGATATTGAAGCAAAGTAAGCGACATTGGGATCAATGGCGAACAAAGAATCCGTTACTTAACCCAGATCTTCGTCAATTAGAAATATCTCATGCAGGCTTCGACGGACGGCAACTTGAATATTGTGACTTCACAGCCTCTGAGTTTAGGAATGTTTCTTTTCATTTTGCCGATTTATCTTTCAGTGATTTTAATCATGTAACTCTCGAGAATGTGGATATTTCAGAAGCTGATCTCCATTGTGCAAAATTTCATCACACAGGTTTTTTTAATGTAAATTTTTCTCACGTAACATTATATAAAACTGAATTTTATGACGTAGATTTAAGAACAGTTGCTGGCCTGGAAAGCGCTAGCCATGTAGCACATTCTTACATCGATCTTGACACCATTTATCAATCCAAAGGTCAAATCCCCGAATCCTTCCTGCGCGGCTGCGGGGTTCCCGAGGACTTCATCAAGCTCATCCCTTCCCTGACCGCCCAGCCCTTTGAGTTCTACAAATGCTTCATCAGCCACAGCTCGCTGGACTTGGACTTCTGCAAGCGCCTGCACGCCGACCTGCAAAACGAGGGCGTGCGCGTTTGGTTTTTCCCGGAGGACGCCCGTACCGGGCGCGGCGTCTGGGACGAGATAGACAGGAGCATCAAGATATACGACAAGCTAATGGTGGTCTGCTCGGAGAACTCGCTCAATAGCGGGCCGGTGCTGCGCGAGATCGAGCGCGCCCTGCAACGCGAGGACCGCGAGCATAAGCACATCCTGTTCCCCATAAAAATAGACGACTACCTGTTCGAGGAATGGGACCACCCGCGCAAGGCCGATGTCCTGGACAAAGTGGTGGGCGATTTCACTCGCTGGAAAGACCACGACTCCTATCAAAAGGCCCTTGACCGCCTGCTGCGCGACCTCAAGGCCGGCGAGGAATAAAGCCGCCTCAGCGCCGTATCAACGCCACCCCCGCCACCAGGAACACCACGCCCAAAAGCCGCGTCAGGCTCATGGCCTGCTGGGGCACGCCCATGAGCCCGAAATGATCAAAGGTGAGCGAGGCCAGCATCATGCCCGCCACGATGAGCGCCAAGAGCGTGGCCGCGCCCAGATGGGGCAATAAAAGCACGGTGATGACCACATAGATAGCGCCCCACAAGCCGCCGCTCCAGGCCAGCCAATGGCTGCGGGCCACGGCCTCGGGCTGGGGCCAGGCCTCGCGGGTCACCACGATCACCGCCAGCATCACCAGGGTGCCGCCCAGATAGCTGACGAACGAGGCCCAGGAAGCCGAGCCCAGGCTCAGGCGCAGGCTGGTGTTCACCGCGGCCTGCACCATGAAGCTGGCCCCGGCGGCCATGGCCAGCGCGCCCAATCCCAAGACCTGCCAAGGAGCGTGCACTGGAGCCTCCTTTTCTTGTGCGGTGCCGTGTTTTGGGGCAAGATGAGAGCCGCGACTATCAACTGGTGGATTCAGGTCTATCAACCATAGCACAATCGGCAAGCCGGAAACGAAAGGAACCTTGCTCATGGCCAAGACCCAAAAGCCCGCTCCCGCCTGCGCCGCTTGCGATTATCCCCTGCCCGCCAAGCTCTGCGTCAGCCCTGAAGGCAAGGCAGGCAAAGGCTGTCCCACCGTGAGCGCAGAACAAGTATTGGCCGAGGCCAACGCGGCCTACCAGGACCCGGCCACCCTGGAGTTCGCCCGCCAGGCCTCGCGCCAGGAGGCCGCCTGCTACGCCAACCGCCATGAGCGGCCCTATGTGATGCAGCCGGAAAAAACCCGTATCGTGGAGATCGCCGAGTTCGCCCGCCGCATGGGCTATGAAAAGCTGGGCCTGGCCTTTTGCGTGGGCCTGGCTCCGGAGGCGGCCCTGGCGGCCAAGATTCTGGAGGCGTGGGGATTCACGGTGTTCAGCGCCTGTTGCAAATCCGGCCGCACCTCCAAGGAGGGCTTCCTGGGCCTGAGCGACGAGGAGAAGATTTTTCAGGGCAGGGACGAATCCATGTGCAACCCCATTTACCAGGCCAAGCTGTTGGCCGCGGCCGGGGCCCAGTTCAACGTGCTTTTGGGGCTCTGCGTGGGGCACGATTCCCTGTTTATGCAGCACGCCCAAGCGCCCACCACGGTGCTGGCCGTGAAAGACCGGGTGACCGGCCATAATCCCCTGGCCGCCCTGTATACCTCGGGCACCTATTACGCGAAGGTGTTCAAGCCGAAAACCCAGGCCGGCTAGCGGTTCTTGCTGAAGGCGGTGGTGTAGCGCTTGGCCACCGCCCACAGGGCCGCCGCGCTGAAAAGCTGGATGCCGAGCGCGGTGAGAAAGGGGAAGCACACCCAGGGCAGCACGAACAGCGTTACGAACAGGAACGCTATCACGCTGATGGATAGCTTCCAATGGGCCTGCAACCAGGCCTCGTTGGCCCTTTTCCAGCGCAGGTCGGGGTCGATCCATTCCTGGTCATCCTGGCCCTGTATTGCGGGCTCCGGCTGCGGAGCGGGTTTGGGGGGTCGCTTCTTGGTCATGGTCCTGTCCCGTTGGCTTGCTTTGGGGTGCGTAAGCCTAGCCTACCCGTTTTAATGCCGGGTATCCAGCCGCCCGCCTCGATTACCCACTCCGGCCCTTTGTTTTCGATTGACACCAATCGCCGCCGTGCTAACATCGGGCCAGGCTCGGCATCGCCCGCAAGGCACAGAAGTGCGGCAATCACCCTAATACAAAAAGCGCGCAGCTAAGCCAGCTTCTTTACAACGCCCGCCATCTCCATGGCGGACTGCATGATCTGGTCACGAAGGCCGTAACCCCTATTCCAGGGGTGCGGCCTTTTTATGTTCCGGCGGCGGCCTTGGCCCGGCCGGGGAAAGGAGGCAGGCCAAGCCAAAGCAAAGAGGCGAAAACCCGAAGCTACTGAAAGTGGGAGGGCGGCGGCCCCTGGCACGGTAACCCAACCGCCCTCCCGGCTGGCGATGGCTCGCGCCATCGGCCATGCCCATTATCACGCCCCCCCTTCCCGGCTTCAAGCCTTAGGGAAGCACGAAGGAGCGAGGAGAAAAGGAAACCGATCATGTACAACCTGATCAATAAGCTGGGGCTGGCCGGCCTGTTCCTGGCCGCGGCCCTGGCCATCGCCGTTTCCCCGGCGCCGGCCTGGGCCGCCCAGGACGCGCCCGCCGGGGAGAAAACCGAAGAAGGCCAAGCGGCCTCCAAAAAGAAAACCTTCAGCCTGGACGACGTGGTGGTGAGAGGGGAAACCACCCGCCAGACCCTGGACTCCATGGGCGCCACGGTGCTGGATCACGACCAGATCGTGGACCGGGTGTACACCACGCCCCTGGATATGCTGACCTTAAGCCCCGGCATCAGCATCCAGCAATACCATCAGGGCGGCACGGCCTCGGCCTTTCAGATGCGCGGCTTCACCAGCTGCTCCCACGGCCCGGACGCGGCCATCTTCCTGGACGGGGTGCCGCTCAACGAAACCGACGGCTACGCCGACACCAACATCATCATCCCCGAGGAGATCGACCGGGTGGAGGTGATCAAGGGGCCGGCCTCGGCGCTCTACGGCAACTACGCCAGCGCCGGGGTGGTGCACTTCATCACCATCAAGCAGGGCGATTTTTCCCGGCTCAAGGCCCGCTACGGCAGCTTCAACACCCAGGACGTGGTGTTCACCATGGCCCGCCGCGACGGACAATTGGACCAGGTCTACGCCGGGCAGGTTTACCACACCGACGGTTATCAGGATAATTCCAACTGGGACAAGCAGAACGCGGCCGGGCGCTGGACCTACCGCTTCACAGAGCGTTTTGACGCCACCTTCGGCTTCCGCTTTTTCAACTCCACCTGGGACGCGCCGGGCTACATCCCCCAGGCCGTGTATGATTCCCGCCCCAGCTCGGCGGTTTCCGACGTGAACGGCGGCAAGAAGAAACGCTTCGACGGGCGGGTGGACCTGCGCTACAAGCTCACGGAACAGAGCAAGCTCATGTTCTATACCTGGGGTTATTCCCAGGACTTCACCCGCTGGTACCAGAACTGGATATCGCCCTCCCAAAGGCAGGGCAGCGATTACGGCAACGAGCGCCTTTTCCAGCGCTCGGTTTTCGGCGCGGGTATTTCCTACAACTTCAAGGGCGAGCTCTTGTCGCGGGCGACCAGCCTGATTCTGGGCGTGGATTACATGCGCGAGGACGACCAGCGCGAGCGCTGGAACCTGGTGGTGGGTCAAGGCCGCAACCGGGGAAGCAAGTACGAGGATTACGATCTCAAGCTGAACACCACTTCCCTGTACGGCGAATTCGATTTCGCCGTGCTCAAGCCCCTGCGCCTGATCCTGGGCGCGCGCCTGGATTCCTTCAGCGGCGATCTGGACGACAGGATGCCCGCGTCCAACTACGATCTGGACGGCCCCAACGTGTTCAGCCCCAAGGCCGGCCTGGTCTACACGGTCATGCCGGATTGGGAGCTGTTCGCCAACTACGGCCGGGGCTTCGCCCTGCCGCGCGACAAGGACCTGTTCAAGGACAGCGACCTGAACCCCTCCATCCGCAGCCAGTATGAAGTGGGCACGCGGGCCAAGCCCGCCCAGTGGCTGGACGCCTCCCTGGTCTTCTGGCGCCTGGACACCACCGACGACTTGCAGGCGCGCCTGGACGACCCCACCAAGCAGGAGAACGCCGGCGAAACCCGGCGGCAGGGCGTGGAGGTCGCGGCGAATGTGTATCCGGCCGAGCACTGGTACGTGCACGGCGACTACGCCTACATCGATTCGGAATACCTGAAATACACCTCGGGCGGCGTCAGCTATGACGGCAACACCCTGAGCAGCGTGCCGGACCACGTGGTCAACCTGGAAGCCGGCTACCACCCGCCCCTGGGCTTGGGCGGCCGCGTGCGCTACCGCTACGTGTCCGACCGCTACCTCAACTCGGCCAACACCATGGTGCTGGACGGTCACAGCGTGGTCAGCGCCCAGCTCAACTACACCTTCAGCCCCAAGTACCGCCTGGAGCTGGACGTGGTCAACCTGTTCGACGAGAAATACACCAACTACGGCGGCTACACCAACGGCGAGATGACCTACGCGCCGGAGGACCCGCTTTCGGTCTATCTGACCCTGCGGGTGCACTTTTAAAGGAAAGGTGATTGAATCATGAGAACCGGCAAAACTATCGCTGGCGCCCTGCTTTGCCTGGCCCTGTGCCTGGCGGCTTCGGCGGCCATGGCCCACGACCTCTGGCTGACCTGCCCCTCGGCCCAGGCCGGCCAGAAACTCACCGTGGAAATCGGCTACGGACACGGCTTCCCCAAAGGCGAGCCCATTGACGCCAAGCTTCTGGTGGCGCCCTTTGTGGTGGGGGCCAACAGCGAGATCAAGACCGAGCTGAAGGATGAATGTAAATACGAATCCGTGAAGCCCCTGCCAGCCGGCAGCTATGTGGTGGCGGGCGGCAGGATAGAGCAGTGGTACACCAAGTCCCCGGCGGGCAGCGTGAACAAGCCCAAGAACGAGGTGCCCGAGGCCATACGCTGCGTGCGTTCCGTGAAATACGCCAAGGCTCTGGTGAACCTGGGCGGCAAGATCGATCCGGTGCAGCAGGTGGTGGGCCAGGATTTGGAGATCGTGCCCCTGGCCAATCCGGGCGCGCTCAAGGCCGGCGCTGACCTGCCGGTCAAGGTGCTCCTGGCCGGCAAGCCCCTGGCCAAGGCCGAGGTGACCGCCACCTTCGCCGGCTTCAGCAAGGAAGGCGCCATGGCCTTCTACGCCAGGACCAACGCCGAGGGCTTGGTCAATGTCAAGCTGTGGAGCGCCGGCCTCTGGCTGGTGCGGGTCAGCCACAAAAGCCCGTTTGCGGACCCGGCCAAATGCGACGAGTTGAGCAAGACCGCGGTGCTAACCTTTGAACTGAAATAAATCTCTCCATGCGTCACCGGCCCGAGTGCGACTTACGTCGCGTCCCGGTTCGGGCCGGTGACGCCCCCTCGCCGTCCCGGCTATGAGATTTCCCACAACCTGAGACGCGGCCGCCGCGCTTGACGATTCAGGCTCGCCCGCCGCGCAAGCGGCCCGGCTACAAGCAGGGGCGGGAGGATTGCTTTTTGTATAAAGGGGCGCCACTGCCGCTAAAACCCCAGATTATTACGGCGCGGCAGAGTTAATCACCATTTATACGTCGCCAACCTTGTCTATCCCATCCCCGTCCTCTGGGGCGGCTGGAACATCCAAGAATAATGGAGCAACCTCCGGCTCTGCCGGGGGACTCACAGGGCTTGACAGTTCCAGGAAAAATGGCGTAGAAAAATAGAAGCGATACCATCTTTGCTTCCCAATGGCGTAATTGCTTCGCATTTATATTACTTGTGGGACACAACCCCAGGCTGAAGGACCACGAGTAACGCAAGATACGTTTTCTTCTCCATCTGCGGGCTGCAGCCCCAAAAGACCACGCTGGACGACAACCCCAGGCTGTGCCCCCATTGCGGCCTGGCCACGGCCCGGCTTTTTCGCCGGGACCAGTTACCTCATCCTGTTCTTCGTGCCGCTCGTGCGGGTCAAGCGGGGGGACCAGTTTCTCCTGTGACACCGCCGCGGCGGTGTCTTCGCGCCGGAGGGGGGGCCACTCCTCCCTGGGCTGGGCCCGGGAGCCCCGGTGTGCGGTCTGGCCGCCATAGGGCTGGGATTGTTGGCTTATTGGCACGTAAAACGAAGGAAAGGAGACAAGACATGAGGCCTGGAAAATACCGCGGCTCTTGGGGGGGCGTCCGCTGGGGGAAATGCCTGGCCATGGCAATAGGGTTGTCGCTGTTGCTGTTGGCAGCGGCGGGCTGCACGGCCGATTCCCCAAAACCATCCAACACCGCCTCTGTGATAATGTATCTGCGGGCGATCGGAGCCCACAACCCGGACCCCAAGACCCGTAACCCGGACTATTTGGCGGCCAAATTAGCCGACGAGGATGTGTTGCGTCAAAAGATGGGATGGAGGGGGGAGTTCGAACCACTGGTCCAGAGACTTATCGATAAGAAAAGCTGGATGTTTTTCTACTTCACCGCCCGCACCAAGCACATCGATGTCGTGCTCAGAAAGGAACTCGAGGCCGGCGCCGACCAGGTGGTGATTCTGGGAGCGGGCTATGACACCAGGGCCTATCGATTCCACAAGGAGTTCCCCAAGGTAAGGTTCTTCGAGGTGGATCTGCCGGCCATGTCGGCTGCCAAAAAGGAGATTATGCGCGAAAAACTGGCCAACCTGCCAGTGAATGTCACCTATGCGCCCATAGACTTCAACACCCAGGATCTGGGCGCGGTGCTCGCCAAGCTTGGTTACCAAAATAACCAGAAGACCTTGTTCATTTGGGAGGGGGTGATCTATTACTTGGACCCCGCCGCCGTGGAGAGCACCCTGCAATTTATTGCCAAGAATGCCGCGCCGGGCAGCTCGGTGGTTTTCGATTACCTGCCGCCTTCCGTGGTGAAAGGGACCTACACCAAGAATCCCTATGCCAAAATCGTGGCGAATTATGTGAGAAGCCTGGGCGAGCCTTTCACTTTCGGCATAGAACCGGACAACTCCAGCACTTTTCTCAAAAAACAGGGTCTAACCCAGGTATCCGATATAGGACATGATTATCTGGTGACGGAGTACATGACCAGCAGCAACGGAAAGCCCTTCGGCACCCTACCCGATTTCTTCTGGATCACCCAGGCCAGGGTGTCCGGTAAGTGAGGCGGCCGCGCGGGCTCGCCGTTCCCGACTATGAGATTTCCCGCAACCTGAGACGCTGACGCCGCCCCTCCTTGCCGGCTTGCCCCGCGCGTGACGATTCAGGCCTGCCCGCTGCGCCCGCCGCCTTGGCGACGAGCAGAGGCGAAATTATTGCTTTTTATAAAGGCGCGCCGAAATAGCCTTCTCGCCTTTGACTACACCGTCAGCCTCTCCGCCGCTGAAAGCTCTGATTATTACGGCGCGGCGGAATTAATCACGCTTATGAAAGCAAAACGCCCTGACGAGTCGTTCAGGTTCAGCGTGGAGGACGGGAAGATCGAATCCTTCTTGGCGGAGCGGGGCTTGCGACTGGTCAAGCATTATGACCCCGCCCAAATCATGAACACCTTTTTATTGGCTGAAGACGGAAAGCCCATCGGCCGGCCCAACGGACTGTTTCGCTTGACGGTAGCTGCGCCCAGCCCCTCAAGCTGAGTTGGGTCAACACCCCGGCCCCGCCCCTTGCCGCCAGCCGTCGCTGGCGGCCAAGCGAGGTGCGGCCGATCGCGCTTATATGTGCTGCAAGCGCTCCCGGACATGCAGAAGCTTGATTTTCTTCTTGATGTAATCTTCATCCAATATGTGCAGCCTGTTGTTTATTTCTTCCGCATAGGATTTGCCCTGGGTCTCGTATTTGGCGATGTGCCTTTTGATGGTTGCATCCGTGAACAGGCCCAATTTGGCCTTGCATGAATCGCAGACGCAATAACCAAACAGGTCCGCGCCTTTCCGGCCGCACTGAAAACATGCCTTCGTCATGATCCCCGCGCCTTGTCTGTTCTGCCGCCAGTCCTTAAGCAAGCCAGCCCAATTCCGCGCATGGTAGCCCACTTATTTGCTGGCGGTCAATGGAGCCGCCCCCGCAAGCGGCCCCGGGCGTCTGCGGCGGCTCCCATAGGTGGGCGAGATTGGCCGGCAGCAAGGCATGGAAGGGTGGCCATGCTCCCGCGCGGCGCCTTTTTGGTATTCATGATCCGTTTATTTGGTTTTAATGTATTATCCTTCCCGGCTTAATTTCAATTAACTACTTGTTTATACAGCTTTAACAGGCCATAATCTATTTGCTATAAATATTGATTATTATTTCTGGTAAAAGCCCGCCATAGTGGTTATTCTTATAAAAGTGATCTGGTTTATGCTATGCGGGCCGGATGGCGAGGGGGACATAGCTGTCTAACGGTTTGCTTTAAAAGCCTAAAAACTTCCATGAAGGAGGCTCCGGCATGGCGATTGAGAAGAAAGAGGCCAAGAAGGAATTGATTAAACCTCAGGACCTGACCATCTGCGAATCAACCCAAGAGATGCTGGCCAAGGCCCGCAAGGACGGCGTGGAAATATCCTTTGACCGGGCGGTGGCCATGAAAGCTTGCCCCATCGGCGCCAAAAGCGCCTGCTGCAAGCACTGTTTCATGGGACCCTGCCGGCTGAACGCCAACGACCCCTATGGCAAGGTGGGCGTTTGCGGAGCCACCATAGACACCATCCAGTCGCGCAACTTCGGCCGCATGGTGGCCACCGGCTCGGCCGCCCACACCGACCACGGCATGGAAATGGTGAAACTCTTCCGCAACGTGGTGGAAGGCCGCATCAAGGACTACGAGATCAAGGACACCGAAAAGCTTTTCGAGGTGGCCGAGGAACTGGGCATCGCCACCAAGGACCGCGAGGTCACGGCCATCGCCCGCGACCTGGCCAACGAGTTGGAAAAGACCTACACCCAGGTGGAAGGCGAGTTGCCCTTTATCAAGCGCGCCCCCAAGGCCACCCAGGAGACGTGGCGCAAGGCCGGGGTGGTTCCCCGCGGGGCCATGCGAGAGATCATGGAAATGATGCACCGCACCCACATGGGCATGGACCAGGATTACGAGAACATCATCAAGCAGATCAGCCGCACGGCGCTCTCGGACGGCTGGGGCGGCTCCATGGTTTCCACCGAGATCAGCGACATTCTCTTCGGCACGCCCAAGCCGGTGCAAGCCGAGGTGAACATGGGCGTGCTCAAGGAGGACCAGGTAAACATCATCGTCCACGGTCACGAGCCCAACATGTTCGACTCCATGCTGGCTTCGGTCTCCGATCCCAAACTCATCGCAGCCGCCAAGGCCGCCGGCGCCAAGGGCATCAACCTGGTGGGCATGTGCTGCTCCGGCCTGGAGATGCTCTCCCGCCACGGCGTGCCGCACGCGGGCAACTTCATGAGCACCGAGGCGGTCTTGGTCACCGGCGCGGTGGACGCCATGGCGGTTGACGTGCAGTGCATCAAGCAGGGCCTGGGCAAGGTGGCTGAATGCTACGGCACCCGGCTTTTCACCACCAACCCCCGCGCCCACATCGAGGGCGTCACCCACATCGAGTTCGAGGAGGACGACCCCCGCGACTGCACCGACCTGGTGGTGGAAATGGCCATCAAGCGCTTTGCCGGCCGCGACGTGCCGGTGCAGATCCCCAAGCAGAAAAACATCGGCGTGCACGGCTTCTCCCATGAATACATCAACTACATGCTGGGCGGCACCTTCCGCGGCTCCTACACGCCCTTGAACGAAAACATCATCAACGGCCGCATCCGCGGCGTGGCCGGCGTGGTGGGCTGCACCAACCCCAGGGTCAAGCAGGACTGGGTGCACGTGGAGCTGGTCAAGGAACTCATCAAGAACGACGTGCTGGTGGTGCAGACCGGCTGCTCCCAGGTTTCCCTGGCCAAGGCGGGCCTGCTCACCCCGGAGGCGGCGGCCCTGGCCGGGCCCGGCCTCAGGGAGGTGTGCGAGGCGGTGGGCATGCCGCCGGTATTGGGCCTGGGCGCCTGCGTGGACAACTCGCGCATCCTCATCGCCTGCTCCGAGATGGTGAAAGCCGGCGGCCTGGGCGAGAGCATCGCCGACCTGCCGGTGGCCGGCGCCGCCCCGGAATACATGAGCGAGAAGGCCATCGCCATCGGCCAGTATTTCGTGGCTTCCGGCGTGTACACCATCTTCGGCGTCACCTTCCCCATCGTGGAAGGCACCAAGTTCCACGAGCTCATGTTCAAGCGCCTGGAGGAGCAAGGCATGGGCAAGTGGGGCTTCACGCCGGATCCCTATGAGATGGCGCGGCTCATGATCGACCACATCAACAAGAAGCGCGCCGCCCTGGGCCTGGACAAGGGCCGCGAACGGGTGCTGGTGGACATGGCCGCCCGCCGGGCCGTGGAAGCCTAGAGCCGACCGAATTGGATAACGCCAGCGGCGGGGCCATACGGCCCCGCCGTTTTTTCGCCCAGCCCGCGCCCTAGCCGGCCATTGACAGCGCGACCGCGCCGGGCTAGTATCGCCTTGGCCGCACTAAAAAACGGGGTGATGAAGCACCAGGCGCGCGGCCAGTTGATCTTAACGCCGGATTTTGGTCAAGAAGGCCTTTGCTTCCCTTGGGAGCAAGGGCCTTTAGTATTTACTGTTTCAGAAAGGGATGTGGAAATGACCTGCCGCCATCATGTTGCAAGCAAACACCACGGCAATCCGGCCATGCGCTGGGCGCGCCCGGCCTTCAGTCTGGGCTTGGCCGCGCTTCTCTGCTGGGCGTGGCTTCCCGCGCCGGCCGGCGCCCATGGCGTGGCGCTGGAGGCGATATCCGGACCGGCGGTGATCGTCTCCGGCCTGTACAGCGACGGCGAGGCCATGAGCTTCGCCAAGGTGAAAATCACGGGGCCCTCCGGCAAGACCCATCAGATGGGCAACGCCGACGCGGGCGGCCGCTTCGCCTTCGTGCCCCAGGAGCCCGGCCCATGGCAGGCGGTCATGGAAGACGGCATGGGCCACAGGGCCGAAACCACCTGGCAGCAGAAACCAGACCAGGCCGCGCCGGACGCCGCCGCCCCCGCCGCCCCGGCGGCACCGGCCGACCCGGCCGGGCAGGCGAGCGAGGCGCCCAAATGGGCGCGGACCGTCTGGGGCTTGAGCGTCTTGTTTTGGCTGTCCGGCCTGTTCTTTTGGTGGAAGGGCTCCCGCAAAAAGGCGCGGGCTTGACGCTCGGGGTTGGAGGGGCTTGGCTGAAACAAAGCAGAACCGGCTACGCGGCCGCGCGGCTGCCAGGCCAGCCCGCCGCGCAGCCGGTGAGCGCTGGCTGATTGCTAGAGGATATCGGACAATTCTCCGGCGCTGGGCGAGGTTAGGCTCAGCTCGTATTTTTGCTCGTAAAGCTCGCGGCCCCACTGGCGCACCAGATTTTCCTCCGCCAGCTTGAAGCCATAGGCCAGGTAGAGCCTGCGGGCCGCCTCCAGGCCGCGGAAGGTCCAAAGGTGCACCCGGCGGTATTGCCGCTCCCGGCAAAATTGCAGGGCGCGCTCCAAAAGCAGCCGGCCAAGGCCGTGGCCGTGGAAGCGGGGCCTCACCAAAAACCAGCGCAGGCGCGCGCCTTCCTCGCTCATGGTGATGGCCACGCTGCCCGCGAACTGGCCATCCACCATGGCCGCCCACAGGCCCTCCCGCTCCGGGTCCAGGTTGAGCGCGCACTGGCTCAGCTCCAGGCCCTCCTGGGCCTCGAAGCTGCGGTCAAAGCCCCAGTTGGCATGATAGTAAACCGCGTGCTCCTGGATGATCCTGCCCACCAGGCCGGGGTAATACTCCCTTAGCTCGATGGCCCCCTGGGGTTGCTCGTGCAAGTGCGCAGCCATGATCCCGCCTCCCGCAGCTAACCGGTTGTGATGACACGGTGCTGGCGGGATTAATATCCCCCTTTTAGTTGACCTAGTCAACTATTTATTTGACACGCCCGCCCGCCCGTGGCAGCATAGCCGAAACCAAATGGCCGCCCGGGGGGAAGAAACCGCGAATGGATAACGTTATCAGGCAAATAAGGGAATTTAACAGGTTCTACACCAATATCCTGGGCCTGTTGACCGACCGCATTTTGGATAGCCCGGTATCCCTGACCGAGGCGCGGGTGCTGTTCGAGATCAAGGAGCGCCCCTTTTGCATGGCCAAGGACCTCATCGCGCTTTTGCGCATTGACCGGGGCTATCTCAGCCGTTTGCTGGCCAAGCTGGAGAAGCGCGGCTGGGTCGTTAAAGAGACCACGCCCCAGGACAAGCGGGCGCGCTCCCTGCGGCTCACCGAGGCCGGCGCCGCGCTGGTGGCCGAGCTGGAGCGGCGCGCGGAATCGCAGGTGGGGAGCCTCTTGGAGCCGCTTTCGGCTGGGGAGCGGGACGATCTCCTGGCGGCCATGCAACGCATCAAGCGCCTGCTCGCGCCCGGCTAGACAAGCGCCCGCCCCCACGAAAAAGGGAGCGCCCCCTTGGAGGCGCTCCCTGATCTTCAAAAAGAGCCGCCTGGTTTGGTTATTTGGCGTTTATATAAAAGGCGTTTTTAACAAATAATAGTCGTTTAATTACAAAACTTTACATCTAAGATTATGCTCAAAAAAGTATCTCACAGCGTTTATGGGAACTACACAGAGCAGTCCTGGTAGGGTAGTATGCTCAGATAATCTATTGGGAATATATGAAGAGACTAAGCCAATTATGTGAGCCCTATTATCAAATACTGGCCCACCACTTACGCCATTGATTGCTACGCCATCTACATAATATGCTGGTGGACTTCCTCTGAATCCAGAAACTGCTCCTTTAAAGAAGCATAAGTCAGGGTCAGCCAAACCAGGATAGCCTAACCAGCCAATATCAGCCCCTCGCGCTAACACATAATCAATTGGGAATATCGGAAGCAAATCTTTTTTACTATACAATTCGCGATCGCTTCCAACAACTATTATCGCGCTATCAAAAGTTTCTAGACGGTAGAATCCTATTCTGTCTTTCTTGCTATCAGCAATTACCTTCTTATCTTCCGACACAATATAGATATCTTCTTTGCTACCTATTTTTATTTCTTGAAGTACATGCCACGCGGTGACAAAGCCTGTTATAAATTGATAGTTATCTTTTGCTAATGAAATAAAAAAACAAGTTCCTTGTGACTCGCCTACTACGATGCGGCAAACTGCTGGAGCTACACGGTCAACAACTTCATCCCATGGCATTTCTGGCCATTTGGTAACTTTTTCATTCATTGTTGCCCCCTATCATTCACAAAAAAAGTCCTGGTCCAAGCATAGGACCAGGACTATCATTTGGTTAACTGACTCTTACAGGCTGTCGGCCAGAATCTCGGCCACGTCCAGCACCTGGATCTTCTCGTCCAGGTTTTCGCCCTTGGCGCTGTCGGTAAGCATGCTGATGCAGTAGGGACAGCAGGTGGCCACCACCTCGGCGCCCTTTTCATCGGCCTGGCGCATCTTGTGGGTGGAGAAGCGCTGCTCGGGCTCGGTCTCCATCCACAGGCGTCCGCCGCCGCCGCCGCAGCACAGGGCCTTCTTGCGGTTGCGGTCGTATTCCAAAAGCTCCACGCCGGGCACCGCCTTGAGGATTTCGCGGGGCTCCTCGTACACCTCGCTGTGGCGGCCCAGGTAGCAGGGATCGTGATAGATCACCTTTTTGGCGAACTGGTTGGCGGGCTTCAGCTTGCCCTCGTCCAGGAGCTGCTTGACCAGCTGGGTGTAGTGCAGCACCTCCACCTCGGAACCGAACTCCGGGTATTCCTGGGAGAAGGTCACGTAGGAATGGGGGCTGGTGGTGACGATCTTCTTCACGCCCTTGTCGGCCCACAGCTTGATGTTCTTTTCCGCCAGGTTGCCGAACTGCTCCTCGTCGCCCATCTTGCGCAGGGCCTCGCCGCAGCAGCGTTCCTCGTTGCCGATGATGCCGAAGCTAACGCCGGCGGCCTTCAAGATTTTCACCATGGCCTTGGCGATGTTCTGGGAACGCTTTTCATAGGCGCTGGTACAGCAGACGAACAGCAGGTATTCCTGGCTGCCGTCGAAGCGGGGCACGTCCTGGCCCTCGGTCCAGGCCTCGCGCTTGTCAGCGGGCTCGGACCAGGGGTTGCCCTGGGAGTGGATGGAACCCATGATGGGGCGCAGGGAAGGCGGCGTGGCGCCGGATTCCGCTATCATGGCGCGCATGGCCCTGACCACGTCGACTATCTTCACCTGGCGGGGACAGTTGACCACGCAGAGCTTACAGGTGGTGCAAGCGTAGAGAATTTCGTCGGACTCGAAGCCCTCCAGGCCCATCTGAGCCATGCGCATGAGCTTGCGGGTCCGGAAGGGGCTTTCCACGTCCGGCCAGGGGCACAGGCCAGAGCAAAGGCCGCATTGCATGCACTGGTAGAGCGAGTCGCCCCCCATCAGGGCGATGGCTTGGGAAACCTCTAGAAACGGCATGAGGGACATGTGAACAACTCCTTGCAATTACAATAAAATCGGAGCGGCAACCCCTGGCGGGGCCTACCCCTCCAATCAATTCTGCGCTGACCGCTATTTGCTTAGCACCTTGTAAAGGGGGTGTCAAGCCAAAGCCGCGCCATTAGTGGATATTATGCGGCCCGCCGCGCGGCCCCGCCTTGACCTACCAAGCTAAAAGGTATTAAAATTATCGGAATCAAGGACCAGCCGTTTTGCTCTCCTTTCAAGCCGGCCAAAGGCCCTGAGCGGGATTGAAGCGCGCCTTCGCGGGGCTTAACGATATCAGCGCGGCCGGCCCCCGGAGGCGTAGGCAACGGCGAAATCGGGCGGGGGCGGCGGCTGGTCAGGGCAACCATTAATCACCATCCGGCTAACCTGGAGGCTCGCACGTGAGCAGGCAGTGGAACACCGACGTGAACGGCCAACCCTTTGACGAAAAGACCATCAAAGCCGTGTGGCGCAAAAGCGAAATGGTGGAGATGATGCATCCGGATTTGTGGCGCTACGACTTTCGCGCCGGCATGATGCAATTCGAAGACTACGGCAACATCGAATCCGAGTACGGCTGGGAAGTGGACCACATCAAGCCCGTGTCCCAGGGCGGCACCGACGACCTGGCCAACTTGCAGCCTCTGAATTGGAAGCACAACCGCGAGAAGGGCGACCAATATCCTTGGGAGCCGGAAGACGACCCCTGGCCGCAGTCCCGCTTCTGAGACTCGGGCCCCATCCTTATAATTCAGCACCGTTACCCCCCGGCGGCCAGGGCGGCGTCCGCCCGCCTTTGGCCGCGGGAGGCGTTTTGGCCTAGCCTTGGCGTTGTGGGTTACCATGTCGAGTACCAAAGTGCCAGCATTTTTACCCTATTCCCAAATAACGCTGGTATTATTGGTCATCAGTAGGAGTGGCAATGAAAAAGCCAGGAAAGGGAAAAATATCTTTCTTGAGCATCGCACGTAGGATCACTGGAATTTCCACGCCTTTTTTCGGTATTAGTTGGGACCCACCTGAAGACGAGAGGGAATTGGTCCGTAGTTTGATAATTTTCCTGGAAGATAGGCGCGCGCTTTACTATCCGGATTATTGCGAACATTTTCCTTGGGTGACGGAATCTATTTTGGAAATCAGAAAGGAGCTAACAAATACTTTACAGTCTGCTCCTGAAAATTCTAATATGGTCGGCCCGCTACAAGCTATGCGCGCGGCGTGCCGCAAGTACATGGACGAAAGCGGGGCGAGGCCCGGACGTACTTATGATTACATGCGTGAGATTAACTTAACAATGGCCTTGGGAGAATTACGAGCCGCCATTGGTATTCAATTGGCGCGGCTTTGTACAGCATATGGCATAGATATTTCCGAAGAGTTATCAAGAATACTCCCTGCCGAACCAGAATAGTTTTCCCTTCAATGTTGTTTTATTCTTTCCTGGTTTCTGGCGATTTTTTTAATTATCCAAACAGCGCCAAGGCCAGGAAGGCAAACTAAGTGGAGGCTTCCCTCACTCCACCAGGCAGAAGCGGTCCAGGGCCTCTTTGCGCCCGCGCCAATCTGGCTGGCAGCGGGTCAGCAACGCATAAAACGACTTGCCGTGGTCATGGTACTTGAGATGACACAGCTCATGCATGACCACGTATTCAAGGCAAAAGACCGGGACCTGAACCAGCCTGGCGTTGAGGGTCACCCGCCCCTGGGGGCTGCAAGTGCCCCAACGGGTTTTCATGTCCCTTATGGTCGTGTGCCTCGGCTGGGGCACGCCGTGGGGCGCGGCCACACCGAGGCACTTATCCACATACCGGCCCAGGGTTTCACGGGCCCGCTTGCGATACCATGCCTCCACGGACCGCCTTATCTGCCCGGCGTCGTCCTCTGGGGAAGCCCAGACCCAAAGATAATCGCCCAATAGATCGGCGGGCCGGCCCTGGCCGGCCAAAACCATGAGCCGGTATTGCCTGCCCAAATAAAGCACGGGCTCGCCGCTGGCAAAGTTGCGCGGCGTGGGCAGAGGCTGCAACTGCTCCGTCTCGGCCAATTTCCGCGCTATCCAATCGGCTTTGTCGTGCACTATTTCCAATATGCTGGCTTTGGAGGCGCGCAACGGCGCGCGCACCTGGACCGAGCGGTCCGGCGACACCACGATGCCCACGCTTTTGCGCTTGCTGCGGACCAGCGAAAAGCTGATCTCCTGATTATCATGCGTCAGGGAATACTGCCGGGGATCGTTGCTCATGGGCTACTGAGGTGGCGACACATTTGCCGCGGGAGAGATTAACGGATGCCTAGTTATACCACATCAGCGCTTGAACCTGCGCCGCAGGGCCAGGGCGAAGAAAATTGGTTAGCCGTATATTTTTATTTGGATTTACCCGTGATGTCTTTTTCTGTGGCAGTTGGGGCACAAAGCAATGACGTTTTCTATGACATCCATACCGCCTTCTGCCAAGGGAACCACATGGTGTGTTTCCAAAAATGGCTCGCCTGTATTTTTACTTTCAAAAGGGGCCGGCTTCTTACAATCGTGGCATATGCCGTTGGCTTGCTTTTTAACAAATTGCGAGAGGTAAAGATTCCTTGGATACGTCAAGGTAGTATGGGCTTTTGGCTTAGGCGATGGCTCGGCTTGCTTAGCTTTTCTTTCCAACTCCTGCATTGTCAGACCTCGGACTGATTCAATTTCATTATCTTCTTCGCTTTCATAATTAAAATAATACCCAGGCTGCTTGATATTAGATAACCCATTCTTATTAAGATATTTTATAAAACCAGGCGAATGCGCTTTTTTAATATGTGGTAAAATCTTTGTGTTGGCAATTGCATATTCTAGAAACTTCCTGTTAGGCTTTCTAAGAATATTCAATGCTTTTCCCAGGTTGTCATGGGGGATGATACAGGCAACGGAACCAGGAACTTTTGTTAAGCATTGAGGTACTTCTGATAATTTTTTCGATTCAACTATTTTCCCATTTTTATAACCACGAAAAATTATATTTAAACTTTTATCAAGATTATCAGATAAATAGTCACGAAGGGCCAAAACCATTATACTGTCTTCATAGATATAAATACAGTATACCTGGCCCACATTAAACCGTATCTCTCTGCCGTTTAAGTGTAAACTTACATTCCAATTGTCATTATTTATTTTACTTGCCATAATGATGGCTTCAACCAAGAACGACAAGGCTATTTGTTTTTCAGTATCGCTTTTTAACAGCCTTTCCACCACCGCCGTCGCGTCAGATATTTTATTGCGATCTATTTCTGCCATAATTCTTTGACCTACCAAACCATCTCTGGCATATACGCCGCGAATCTACTGATTATCGTGAGCCGGGAAATGCTGCCGGACTAGCAATTATTAACACGATCTTCCCCGCATGAACAAGCCAGCCATGCGAGGGCAATCAGCGCGACAAACGGAACACGAATTTTCATGTGAAATCCCCCCATGTTGAAAAGCAGCGTAACGCGTCGAAAAGCGGTTCGCCGCCCCCCTACTCCCCCTTACCCGCTTGCTCCCTGGCGTCGCGGATGCCGGCGCGCCAGACCAGGTAGCCTTGCACGAAGCTCTCCAGGTCGCCGTCCAGCACCGCGTCCACGTTGCCCATCTCCACCCCGGTGCGGTGGTCTTTTACCAGGCGGTAGGGCGCCAGCACGTAGGACCTGATCTGGCTGCCCCAGGCTATCTCCTGGTGGGAGTCGTGCACCTTCTGCTTTTCCTCCTCGCGCTTGGCCAGCTCCATCTCGTAGAGCCGGGCCTTCAAGACCTTGAGGGCTATCTCCTTGTTGCGGTGCTGGCTTTTCTCGTTTTGGCAGGAGACCACCACGCCGGTGGGGATGTGGGTCATGCGCACCGCGCTGGAGGTCTTGTTAACGTGCTGGCCGCCCGCGCCGGAGGCCCGGAACACGTCGATGCGCAGATCGGCGTCGTTTACCTCTATCTCGATGTCCTCGTCCACCTGGGGCGAGACATAGACCGAGGCAAAGGCGGTGTGGCGGCGGTGGCTGGCGTCAAAGGGGCTGATGCGCACCAGACGGTGGATGCCGCTCTCGCCCTTCAAGAGCCCGTAGGCCTGGAAGCCGTTGATCTCCAGGGTGGCGCTCTTGATGCCCGCCTCGTCGCCCTCTTGCAAGTCAAGCTGGCGCACCTCGAAGCCGCGCCGCTCGGCGAAACGGATATAGAGCCGCAAGAGCATCTCGGCCCAGTCCTGGGCGTCGGTGCCGCCGGCCCCGGCGTTTATGGCCAGGATGGCGCCGCGGCCGTCGTCGGGCCCGCCCAGGAGCCGGGCGGTCTCCAACTGGGCCACGCCGTCCTCCAGGGCGGCCAGGGAGTGCTGCACCTCCTTGGCGGTGGCGCGGTCGTCCTCCTCCAAGGCCAGCTCCAGGAGCACCTCGGCGTCTTCCAGCTTGCTCTGCATTTGTTCATGGCCGGCGAGGGATTGCTCCAGCTCGGTGCGCTCCTTGCTCACCGCCTTGGCGGAATCGGGCTCGTCCCAAAAGCCGGGCTTGGCCATTAGCTTGTCCAGCTCGGCCAGACGCCGGCGCTTGCCCTCCGGGTCAAAGATGCTCCCCGATCAGGTCAAGGCGTTGACGCAGATCATATAGGGTATCCTTGATCTCCTCGAACATCGCTTCAGGACCTCCTTGAACCGGAAACTTGGCATGGCCGGGAGCGGCGCGTAGCCGGCCGGCTCCGTCCCAAATATATCACGCCCCGGCGCAAATTTCCCGGCTACGCAGAGCCTTAGCCGCGTTGGCGCCGGTTGCGCAGCCAGGCCGCCCCACCGCCCAAAAGCGCCAGGATCAGGCACAGCGGCCCCAGCGCCTCGCCGTGGCGGGTATAAAAAGTGAGCCCCGTCATGAGGGGCAGCTCGCGGCTGGCCAGGCCGTCGCTCATCAGGCCCAGTTGGTCGGCCATGGAGCCGTCGGGCAGCACGAAGCCGCTGATGCCGGTATTGGCCGAGCGGGCGCAGGCGCGGCGGTTTTCCACGCTGCGCAGGGCCAGATGGCTCATGTGCTGGGCGCTGGCCCCGGTGCGGCCGTACCAGGAATCATTGGTCTGGTTCACCAGGAGCCGCGCGCCTTGCAGGGTCTGGGCCCGGGCCAGCTCCGGAAAAATGGATTCATAGCAGATCAGGGGCCCCAGCTTGAGGCCGGCCATGCCCAGGGTGTCGCCCTTTTGGCCGGGGATGAAGTTATCGCCGGTGACCGCCACCGCCCGCACGAAAAAGAAAAGGTCCTCCAAGGGCACGTACTCGCCGAAAGGCACCAGATGCACCTTGTCGTACCAGCCGATGGCCTCGCCCTGGGGCCCCACCAGCCAGGAGCGGTTGGTGGGATGATAGCGCCCGTCCTTGAGGCGCGCGCCCAGGGTGCCGGTGAGGATGTAGGCGTCCAGTTCCTTGGCCGCCCGCAGCACCATCATGCTCTCCCGCGCCTCCTGCATCAGGTAGAACGGCGCGGAGGATTCCGACCACACCACCAGCCAGGGCCGCTTATTGATCTGGGCGGCGGCGCGGCGGGTGAAGTCGATGTGCTTTTGCAGATTGGCCTCGCGGAGCTGGCGCTGCCAGAGCTGGATAAGGGGAACGTTGGCCTGCACCACCGTGGTCATGAGCGTGGGGGCTTCAGCCATTTCCCCGCGCACCTGGTTGAGCCGCGCGTTGCCCCACAGCCAGCCTCCGGCCAGGATGACCGCCGCCGCGCCCAGGGCCGCCCATTCCCGGCCGCCCAGGCGGCGCTCCGCCCCCAAGCCCAGGGCCGCGCGGGTAAGGAGCGCGTTTACGAGCATCACCAGGAACGAGAGCCCGTGCACGCCCCAAATCTCGGCGCTCTGCAACAAGGGCAGCTCGGCGGCCAGGGCGTTGCCCAGGGGCAGCCAGGGGAAGCCGGTGAGGGCCACCGCCCGCAGCCATTCCACCCCGGTCCACACCATTGGCGCGGCCAGCAGCAGGCTAAGCCCGGCCCGCGTGAGCGCCGAGGTAAGGGCCGCGAACAGGGCCACGTACAGGGCCAGGATAGCGGTGAGGAGCAGCAGGGCCAGGATGGCTAAAGGCCAGGCCACCTGGCCGTATTCGATGAGCACCACCAGGAGCCAATACATCTCGGCCACGCCGAAGCCGATGGCGAAGATAAAGCCCAAAAAGGCGGCCCGGCGCGGGGCGCTCCGCCGGCACTGCCACAAAAGGGGCGCGTAGCCCGCCAGGGCCAAGGGCCACAGGCCATAGGGCGGAAAAGCCAGGGCCAGGAGGGCCCCCAGCAGGGCCATGGCCGATATCGGCCGCCATTTATCGCGGTTCATTGCGTGTGGCAAGATGGCTTACTCGGATTGGCTCTGGTTGGCGGCGTTCAGGTTGTGCACCTGCACCTGGGTGACCCGGCGCTGGTCCGCGCCGGTGATAACCATGCGGAGGGGACCGTAGACCACCTCCTCCTGGGGACGCGGCACCCGGCCCAGCAAGGTGGTGACGAAACCGCCCACGGTCTCGAAGCGGCCCTCGGGCAGGGAATCGGGCAGCTCCACGCCCAGGCGCTCGCTCAACTCCTCGATCTCCAGACGGGCCTCCACCAGGAGCGAGCCGTCGGCCTGTTCCGATATCAGCTCCTCTTCCTGGTCGTATTCGTCCTCGATCTCGCCCACGATCTCTTCCAGCACGTCCTCCAGGCTCACCACCCCGGCGGTGCCGCCGTATTCATCCACCACGATGGCCAAATGCACCCGCTTGCGCCGGAAGGCCGCCATGAGCTCGTTCACCGGCATGGCCTGGGGCACGAAGAAGGGAGGCCGCATTATCTCCTCCAGGCCCACCTCGCCGTCCTTGCGCCAGAAAGGCAGCAAGTCCTTGGCGTGAATCACGCCCACGATATGATCCGGGTCTTCCGCATAAACCGGAATGCGGGAATGGCCCGACTCCACGATCACCGAGATGGTGTCGTCCACGCTGTGGGTATGGGGCACCATGGCCAAATCGGTGCGGGGAACCATGATTTGATCGGCGGTGATCTCGGATAGTTTCAGCACCGCCTCGATCATGTCGGCCTCGCGGCCGGAGATGAGGCCCTGGGCCTCGCCTTGATCCACCAAGTCCTGTATCTCTCGCTCCAGCTCCTCGGAGGTGCTGGCGCGGTTGCCCAAGAGCAGCTCCTTGAGGCGATTGAACAGTCCCCGTCGTGACTCTGTGTCCAACCTCGGGCCATCCCTTCTAATGGTGGTTAGCGCCATGATCATGCCCGCGGCCGGGGCGCCGCAGATTGCCTGAATATTATCCACAT
This sequence comes from Desulfocarbo indianensis, assembly GCA_001184205.1. Taxonomy (GTDB): domain Bacteria; phylum Desulfobacterota; class Desulfarculia; order Desulfarculales; family Desulfarculaceae; genus Desulfocarbo; species Desulfocarbo indianensis. The sequence continues at coordinate 366,204 of LBMP01000004.1, read as the reverse complement.
ATATGGGGACTTGACAAGGTAGCGCTGTAATCTTACATTTTTAATAGGAAGAGGAGCGGAACCGTGGGCATAGAATTCGATCCGGTAACCAGTAGTTATTATCAGACCGCCTACACCGGTCAGGCGGTGGAGCGCCCCACCACGGAGCCGCCTCCCCAGCCGCCGGTGCAAGAGGCCGCGCCGGTGGAAGAGCCGCCCCCGCCCCTGGTGGATCTGCCGCCGCTTTCCGAGGACCCCTCGCTGACGCAGGCCAATTCCGGGTATCCCGGCGGCCTTAACAAGGGCAGCATCGTGGACGAGGTGGTCTAACCCCCCGGCCCGGCAAACCGGGCCAAAGCCCCTTCAGATTAGAGCGCCGGGCGAAACGGACCGGCGGCTTTTAATGCCGGCGGCCCAGGCCCGCGTTCCGGCCCAGTCTATAAAGCAAGCCATCATATCCAACGGCGTTTTCGCGCGCCCCGGCTCCGCCTGGGCTACCAGGTGAGGGGCTGGCCGCTCTCCGGCAGCAGGCCCGCCTCCCGGCCCAGGGCCAGCATGCGCTCCACCGCGTTCAGGCCCTCCCGGCCCAGATCGCGGGTGTACTCGTTCACATACAGCTCGATGTGCTGGGCCACCACCTGGTCTTCCATCTCCTGGGCGTGCTCCAGCACATAGCCCCGCGAGGCGGCCGGGTCTTGCCAGGCCAGCTCCACGCTTTGGGCCAGGGCGCTTTCCAGACCCAGGCCCAGCTCACGGCCCAGGTCGCGGCGGGCGGCGATGCAGCCCAGGGGCAAGGGCAGCCCGGTGTGGCTTTCCCACCACTGGCCCAGGTCCAGAAGCTTCACCAGGCCCAGGCGCTCATAGGTGAAGCGGCCCTCGTGGATGATGAGCCCGGCCGCGCAGCGCCCCTGGGCCACCGCCGGCATCACCTCGGAAAAAAGCATGGGCTCCACCTGGGGCGGCTGGCCCAGATAAAGGGCCAATAAGAGATGGGCCGTGGTGTAATGGCCCGGCACCGCCACCTTCGCCGCGGCCAGGTCGCGGGGCTCGGCTCCGGGGCGGGCCACCAAAAGCGGGCCGCAGCCCCGGCCCAGGGCCGCGCCCGAGCGCAGCAGCGCGTAATCATCCAGCACGTGGGCCAGGGCGTGGAAAGAGAGCTTGCTCACCTCCAGCTCGGCGCGCAGGGCCTTTTGGTTGAGCTCCTCCACGTCGGCCAGCACCGGTCGCAAGCGCAAGCCCGGCGTGGCCGCCAAACCGTGGGCCAGGGCGTGGAAGGCGAAGGTGTCGTTGGGGCAAGGCGAATAGCCGAATCTCAAGACCCGCTCCAGGCTCATGGCTCCTCCCCCAGGGCCCTGAAGAGCGCCCGCTGGGCGGCCTCGGCTCCGGCGGCCACGTCCAGCTCGCGGGCGCCGGCCAGGTTGCTCACCCCGCGCAGGCAGGCGAAAGGCAGGTTGCCTAGCGCCGCCACCTGGGCCGCGGCCCCGCTTTCCATGTCCTCCAGGATGGCGCCCCAGCGCTCCTCCACCTGGGCCGCCGTGGCCGCGTCGCCGGAGACCTGGGCCACGCAGGCGAACACCCCCACGGCCAAATCCGGCCCGGCCAGGCGCTGGTTCAGCCCGGCGTGGCAGGGCAGAAGATTATAGATGGGCCGGCCGTCCACCTCCAACAGGGGGATGCCGGTCTTTTCCAGGCCGTGCAGGCGGCCCGCCGTGCGCACCCCGTGATCGGCCAAGGCCACCCGGCTGGCCAGGGCGGCCTGGCCCAGGCCGAGCCCGCTCTTGGCATAGGCCCCGGCGCAGCCCAGGTTTATTAGCGCCGCCACCTGCGGCAGGCGGTGCAGGGCCTCGCTCAGGGCGCAGGCCGCGTTGACCAGCCCCATGCCGGTGAGCACCAGCCAAACCTCCCGGCCGCCCAACTCGCCGCGCCACAGGGGCCAGCGGCCCGCCGGTTCCCGGGGCCGCAAGCGGGAGGTGAGCAGGCGCGCCTCCTGGGGCATGGCGGCAGAAAGCAGCCAGGGGCCCGCCAGCGCGCTCTCTTCATTTCGCATGAAAGGCTCTTCCATAACGGCCGGCCCGGCTCACACCTTGGGCTCGATCCACCAGGGATAGAAATCCGGCAGGTCCTGGGTGGGGCTCAGGGTGAACTTAGGCGGCCGCTTTTCCAGGAAGCTCTTGATGCCCTCGGCCGCGTCCGGGGCGCGGCCCGCCCAGATGAACACGCGGGAATCATTGAGATGGGCGGTCTGCGGGTCGGGATCGGCCAGGCCCCGCTGCAAAAGCGCCTTGCTCAAGGTCACCGACATGGCCGACGTGTTGTCGGCTATCTCCTGGGCCAGACCCAGGGCCTTGGGCAGCACCTCGGCCTTGGGCAACACATAGTTGAACAGACCGCTATTGGCCTCGTCCCTGGCCCGGAACACCCGGCCGGTGTAGATCAGCTCCGCCGCCTTGGCCATGCCCACCAGGCGGGGCAGGAACCACGAGGAGCAGGCCTCCGGCACCACGCCCCGGCGGCAGAACACGAAGCCCAGCTTGGCGTCCTCGGCCGCCACCCGCATATCCATGCCCAGGGTCATGGTGACGCCCACGCCCACCGCCGCGCCGTTGATGGCCCCGATCACCGGCTTGCGGCAGCGCTGGATGGCCATCACCACCTGGCCGCCGCCGTCGCGGTGCTCGCCCAGGCGCTCCGGGCGGCCGCCCTGCGGGCTGTAGGCAAAGGTTGCGCCGCCGCCGCTCAGGTCCGCGCCCGCGCAAAAGGCCTGGCCCGCGCCGGTGACCACCACCGCCCGCACCCCGTCGTCCTGGTCGGCCAGGCCGAAGGCGTGCTTCAGCTCCTCGCGCATCACGTGGGTGAAGGCGTTCATCTTGTCCGGGCGGTAGAGGGTAATGAGCGCCACCCGGTCGTTTATCTCGTATTTTATTTGCGTGAGCTCCATGGCCGGCTTCGCCTCCTGGCTGGTCGGTTTACTTGCAAGGCCGCGCCGGAAAGGAGCCGCGCTAGCGTCCCTTGTAAGCCGGCTTGCGCTTTTCCAGAAAAGAGAGCGCCCCTTCCTTCATGTCCTGGCTGGCGCTGAGCCCGGCCCAATGGTCGGACTCCAGCTCCAGGGATTCGGCCAGGGGCAGGTCGCGCACCCGGTTGATCACCCGCTTGGCCGCGGCCACGCCCAAGGGCCCGCGCCGGGTTATCTTGGCGGCCAGATCCAGGGCGGCCTCCACGTGCGATCCCTCGGGCACCACCTTTTCCACCAACCCATACTGCAAAGCCTGCTGGGCGTCAATCAGGTCTCCGGAATAAACCAGCTCCTTGAAGCGGCCCAGGCCCAGAAAATACTTGGCCCGGGCGCAGCCGCCGTTGCCGGGGAAGATGGAGAGCTTCACTTCCGGGAAGCCGAACTTGGTCTCGGCGCTGGCGTAGCGCACGTCGCAGCACAACGCCAGCTCCAGGCCGCCGCCCAGGCAATAGCCGTGAATGGCCGCGATGACCGGCCAATGGAAATTCTCCACCGCGTCGAAAATCTGGTTGGAGCGCGTGATGCGGCGCTTGGCCGATTCCGGGTTCAGCTCCAGGAAGGACTTGATGTCCGCGCCGGCGGCGAAGGCCCGGTCGCCGCCGCAGAGCACCACGGCGCGGATCTCGTCGCGGCGCTCATCCAGCTCCAGAAACACCGCCTCCAGATCCGACTTGGTGGCCGGGTCCAGGGGGTTCATGGGGGGATTGTTCAGGGTGACCAGCGCCACCAGGTCTTGTATCTCATAGTTGACCAGTTGCTCGTTCATGCCCGCCGCCTTCCTTATTTCGCCGGCCCCAGCCGCGTGCCCTGCTCGTCGTACTCGTACCAGCCCTTGCCGGTCTTCCTGCCCAACTGGCCCGCCTTGACCTTGCGCCGCAGCAGGAGGGGCGGATACCAGCGGGGATCGCCGGTCTCGTTGAACATGGCCATGAGCGCGCCGAAGGTCACGTCCAGGCCCACCATGTCGCCGGTCTCGAAGATGCCCATCTTGCGGCCGGCGGCCAGGCGCAGGCCCTTGTCCACGTCCTCCACCGAGGCCACGCCTTCCTCCACCACCCGCATGGCCTCCATGGTGGAGGGCAGGTTGATGCGGTTCACCACGAAACCGGGCGCGTCGCGGTTGACCATGATGGGCTCCTTGCCGATGGCCAGGGCGAAAGCGCGGCCCTCGGCGAAGGCCTCGTCAGAGGTGTGCATGCCCCGGATCACCTCCACCGCCGGCATCATGGGCACCGGGCTGAAAAAATGCAGCCCCAGGAAACGCTGGGGCCGTTTCACCGCCGCGGCCAGCACGGTGATGGGTATGGCGCTGGTGTTGGAGGCCACCAGGGCGTCCTCGCGGATGAAGGGGGCCAGTTCCTCGTAGGCCCGGAGCTTAACCTCCAGGTTCTCGAACACCACCTCCATGACCAAGTCGGCCTCGGCGGCTTTATCGAGGGCGGTGGAAGTTTTCACCCGGGCCATGATCTCGTCCAGTTGGCCTTTCACCTTGCCTTTTTCGATCAGCTTGCCGGTGGACCAGGCTATGTTCTTCGCCGCCTTGTCCAGCGCGGTCTGGCTCACGTCGCACAGGGTTATGCCCAGGCCGGCCTGGGCGCAGACCTGGCCGATGCCAGAGCCCATGAGGCCGGCTCCCATGATGAATACGTTGCGCATTGCCGTGTCTCCTTAAGCCTTCAGCATCTCGCGGGCGATGACCAGGCGCTGTATCTCGCTGGTGCCCTCGTAGATGCGGGTAAGACGCAAATCGCGGTAGAAACGCTCCACCGGATAATCCTTCATGTAGCCCATGCCGCCGTGGACCTGCACCGCCATGTCCGCCACCCGGCCCGCCATCTCGGTGCAGAAGAGCTTGACCATGGAGGCCTCCTTGATCACCGCCGAGCCCCTTTTATCGCGCAGCCAGGCCGCGTGGTACAGCATCTGGCGGGCCGCGTAGATCTGGCTGGCCATGTCGGCCAGCATGAACTGCACCGCCTGGAACTCGGCGATGGGCCGGCCGAACTGCACCCGCTGCTTGGCGTAGTCCACGCTCAGCTCCAGGAGGCGCTGGGCCGCGCCCAGGGCCGAGGCGGCCATGGTCAGGCGGCCCTTGTCCAGGGTCTTCATGGCGGTTTTGAAGCCCTGCCCCACCTTGGCCTGGCCGCCGATCACGTTCTCGGCCGGCACCTCGCAGTTGTCGAAAATAAGCTCGCAGGTGTGGGAGCCCCGCATGCCCATCTTGCTTTCGATGGTGCCCACCGAAAAGCCGGGGTAGGTCTTTTCCACGATGAAGGCGGTGATGCCGCCCTTGGCCCGCTTGCTTTTATCGGTGAGCGCAAAAACCGTGGCCACGTGGGACTCGCTGCCGTTGGTGATGAAATGCTTGCGCCCGTTCAACAGCCAGCGTCCCTCCACCAGCTCGGCGGTGGTCTGGATGTTGGCCGCGTCCGAGCCGGCCTCGGGCTCGGTGAGGGCGAAGCAGGCGGTCCATTCGCCCGAGGCCAGCCTGGGCAGGTAGCGTTCTTTCTGTTCCGGGGTGCCGTCCAGCACTATGCCCTGGGAGCCGATGCCGTTGTTGGTGGCCACCCTGGTGCGGAAGCAGGCGTTGGTCTTGGAGAGCTCCTCGTAGACCAGGCATTCGCCCAGGGCTCCCAGGCCCAGGCCGCCGAATTCCTCCGGGATGGAAAGGCCGAACAGGCCCAGCTCGCGCATGGCCTCCACTATCCCGTCGGGGATGCGGTCATCCTTTTCCACCTGCTGGCTTATGGGGTCCAGGTCCTTTTTGACGAAGCGCCTTATGGTCTCCACCATCAGCGCCAGGTTTTCCGGTATCGTGTAATCCATGGTTGCACTCCGCATGTTCAGCGGCCGGGGGGCCGGTTGCGGGCCAATCATTGCCTGGCCGGGAGGGATGTCGTGAGGGGCATCTGGTGACCGGCCGCTATGAATGGCCTTTGGAAACTTGGCGGCCAACGCGGGCAAGGTGGGCGGGCGTCAGCCTATTAAAAAGCCTTTATTACTCTCGGTCCGTTAAAGCGCGCCTTGCCGATGGGCCAAAGCCATGCCCGTTTTAACGAACCGCCCTTAAACCGAAATCATTCTCCCGCCGCCCCGCCGCCCCGCCGGCCTTGGGCCAGGCCAGGTTCCTGGCGAAGCGGCTATACAATGCCCTTAGCGGTGCCGCGCGCCGCAGCAGGACCAAGCCCGCTTCACGACGCGCCGCTTTTTTCGCCGCTCTCCAGCACGATGGTGGCGTCAAGGGCGAAGGGCTTGCCTTCCTCCACGGCCACGGGGTTGATGTCGACCTGGGCTATGTCTGGGCGCTCTTGCGCCAGGCGCGCAAGCCCCATTAAAAGCTCCACCAGACCGGCGCGGTCCAGGGGCGGCGCGCCGCGCCAGCCCTGGAACAGCCTGGCAACGCCCACGCGATCTATCAGGTCCCAGGCGGCGTCTGTTGCCAAGGGGATGGCGGCGAAGGCCGCCCGCGGCATGAGTTCGGCCAGCACCCCGCCCAAGCCCAACATGAGGCAGGGCCCGAAATTGGCGTCACGCAGAAACCCGGCGATGAGTTCGTACTCATGCCGGGCCTGGCGCTGCGCCAATACCTGGCCTTTGCCGCCCATGGCGGCCTGCAATTCCTCATAGGCCCGGCTGACCTGGTCCAGGTTGGCCAAGCCCAAACGGACCAGGCCCTGTTCGGTCTTGTGGACCACGCCGGGGAGAGCGCCCTTGAGAACCACCGGCCATCCCAGGCGTTCCGCCGCTTGCGCAGCTTGCGCCGCGTCGCCCACGGCCTCCTCCTGAACCACTGGTATGCCGTAGGCCGCCAGGGTTTCCTTGGAGCGGCGTTCGTCCCAAACCAATTCAGGATCGGCCGGCGGTGCCGCCGCCGGGGATGCTTCGGAGGCGGGGATCGCTTCTTCAACCCCGCCCCAACGGTCCGCGGCCACGGCCAGGGCCTCCACCGCCAGGGACAGCTCGCCGAAGACCGGCGCCCCGGCCTGCTGCGCGCGCAGGCTGAATTCCAGCACCGCCTCGCCCACGCCCAGGCACCAGAAAAGCAGCGACTTGCCGGCCCGGTCCGCCATCTCCTTGAGCCGGACCGGGTCCAGGGTGCGGTCCTCCACTCCCAGGGAATAATGGAAGATCAGAACGTCCACCGCCGGATCGTCCAGGCAGATCTCGGCCGCGCGCTCAAAAGCCGGCAAGCGCCCGATCCTTTCCATGGCCGGATACAGATCAACCGGGTTGCCCGGCCGCATCCAGGGCGGGAAAAACTCCTGGAGGGCGGCCAGGCTCTTTTCCGAAAGCCCGGCCAGGTCCAGGCCGTGGCTTTCCAAGAGATCGCAGGTCAAAATGCCCGAGCCCCCGCTGAAGGTCAGCACCGCTACCCGCGCCTTTTTGCGGGGCGGCTTGAGCAGGGCCAGGGCGTTGGCCAGTTCCGCCATGTGATGAAAATCCCGGGCCAATACCACGCCGGAGCCCTCCAGGACGCTCTTGGCCAGGCGGGCGTCGCCGGCCAGGCTGGCGGTGTGGCTCAGCGCCGCCCGCGCGCCGCCCTTGCTCTGCCCGCCCAACAAGACCACCAGGGGCTTGGCGCTGGCCGCGGCCAGTTGGCTCAAGCGCCGGCCCTGCTTGAGCGATTCCAGATAAAGGGCGATGGCGCGGCAGTCGGGGTCGCCGATCAGGTATTCCAGGAGGTCGCATTCATTCACGTCGCAGCGATTGCCGATGGAGCAGACCTTGGCCACGCTCATCCCCCGGCGGGTGGCCAGGTCGGCCAGAAAGGCCGCGGAAAGCATGCCGCTCTGCACCACCAGGCCCACCTGGCCTGGCTCGCCCAAACTATGGGTGAGCTTGGCGTCCATGAAAGTGAAGAAGCGCCGCCGGGCCAAATCCACCAGGCCCATGCAGTTGGGCCCCCAAAGCCGCATGCCCGACTCCTGGGCCACGGCGAGGCATCTCTCCTGCAACTCCATGCCTTTTTCGCCGACCTCGGCGAAACCGGCGCTCTCGATGATGGCCCCCTTGACGCCCTTGCGCGCGCAGGCCTCCAGCGCGCCGGGCACCGCCTGGGCCGGCGTCAGGATCAAGGCCAAATCCAGGGGGCCGGGTATCTGCTCCACCGAGGGATAGCAGGGCACCCCCCCCAGCCGGTCGCGCTTGGGATTGACCGCGTATACGCTCCCCTTGATCTGGCTGAGGCGCGCATTGTTGAGGATAGCCTCGCCCGGATAGTGGTCGCTGGCTCCTATTACCGCCAAAGAGTCTGGGTTGAAAAAAAAATCCATGATGCTCCCGTGAAGCTGCGATCCCTCCGGCGAATGGGATTTCTCCGGTTCAATCCTCCTGGCCCGGCCAGGGCGCAGGCGGCGGATAGGCGGGATAGGGTCCGTCCCACCCCATGGACAGCGATATTTCGCGGCTCAGGTCCCACAGCTCTTCCAGCATTTTTTTCGGCTGGTCGCCCTTGGCTTCTTCCACCGATAGCGATATGTTGATGGCCGCCACCGTCTTGCCCTCGCCGTTGAAAACCGGCGCGCCCAGGGAATACAGGGACAGGTTCATTTCGCGGTCGCAAATCGCATAGCCCCGCTTCCTGATCTCCATGAAATCGTCCCAAAGCGTCCGCGGGGTGGTCAGGGTGTAGCTGGTGACCTGGGTGAGTTCCATGTTCTCCAGCTTGTGGAACAATTCGTTATCCTCCAGGCCCGCCAAGAGCGCCTTGCCGGTGCCGGTGGAATGGCTGGGCAGGCGCGAGCCGGCCTGCAGGTCGAACTTGAGGAAGCGCTGGGTCTCGCTGCGGTGCAGGAAAACCACGGCGTCGCCGTCCAGCACGGCCATGTTCATGGTGCGGTTCAGGCGCTGGGAGCAGCGGTCCATGAGGTCCGCGCCCAGGCGTTTGAGCTGGGAGCCGTTGAGAAAAGCGAACCCCAGAGAGAGCACCTTGGGCGTCAGGTGGAATTCCCGGTGTTTGTCCCGGTGGATGAAGCCCAACTGCATGAGGGTGTCGGTGAAGCGCTGGGCCGCGGTGACGTTAAGACCGGTGATCTGGGCAATCTCGCTCAGCTTCAGGGAGGAGCGTTCGGCTGAAAAGGCCTGCAACACGGCCAGGCCGCGTCCCAAGGACTGTACGAAATGGAGTTGTTTGCGGGTCAATTTAACGCTCTTAGTTAATTGATGTTGATATGTGGTAATATACTATTATGCCAATCCTGGCGTGGCAAGGCAAAAATGCCCTACCGCCAAGGGGGGCGGCATTTTCCAGTCTACTACCATTCAGCGAAACAAAAGACAGGGTCTTGATCGGGATAAGCTTAAAAACAAATCAATACTTGCCGGCCAGGCCATGCTTCAACACCATAACCACCTGGCCGACCAGTTCCTCTGCCCGCTCCTGGCCGGCCGCGAAAAGGCCCAAGTCGGGGTCCATGTGTTCCACGGCCGAGGCCACCAAAAAGCGCTCCAAGACCGCTTCCACCACAAAGGCCGCCAGTTCCAGGTTCAGGTTGGGGTCCAATTCACCCGATTCCACGCCATCGCGCAGAAGGTCCACTATATAATCACGGCCGAAAAGCAGGATGGATTGCAACAGCTGGGCCCGGAAGGGGATGTCGCCCTCGAACATTATCTTCAAGTACAGCCGGAAAAGACGCGGATTTTTTTCGATCAGGCCCAGGCCGGCCAGCACCGAAAGCCGGATGCGGGTGAACACGTCCGCCCCCCTGGTTTCCTCCCTCACGCCGCGCAGATGGTTTTTCACCCGGTTCACCGCGAAATCGAAAACATGGGCGAAAAGGCCGGCTTTGTCCGTGAAGTATTGAAAAATGCTGCCCTTGGCAATGCCCAGCCGCGCCACCAGGGAATTCAGCGAGGCGCGAGCGTAGCCCTTGTCGGCGAACTCGGACAGGGCCCCGTCCAATATGCGCTCTTGCTTGTCAGAGGGCAGGTTTTGAAATGTGGGCGAAGTTGCCATGCTCTCTCGGGCGCGGGAAGCAAGTGTCGGTCAGGGGCGGCCTCACGCTCTCCCCTTCTGTTAACGCCTTGTGGGCTGGCCAATTATAGATTGCTTGGCTTAAGAGGGCAATATTTGCGGCGGAGCCCCTCTAGCGCCGGCCAGGTAGGCGGCAGCCCGGGCCCGGCCTTGGGTGGATTTCTGCACGAGCCCGGCTGGCTTATCAGCGCCGCGCCGCCTAACCGGCCGCCTCCCGGCTGGCCAGCAGGTTGTCCAGCACCGCGTTGATGAAGGAGGGCGAATCTTCGCCGCCGAAACGCTTGGCCAGCTCCACCGCCTCGTTGATGGCCACCTTGGGCGGCACCATGCCCCGGCTGTAGAGCATCTCATAGGTGGCCAGGCGCAGGATGTTGCGGTCCACCCTGGCCATGCGCATCAATTTCCAGCGGCGGCTTATGTCGGAAAGCGCCTGGTCTATCTCCTCGGCATGATCGGCGATGCCCAGCACCAGATCGCGGGTGTACTCCAACTGCCGCATGGGCGCGTCGAAATTGCCCGCGAAAAGCTCCAGGGCCTCGGCCGCGCCGGCGTTGCCATGCTCCATTTGATAGAGAACCTGCAATGCCATTTCGCGGCTGCGCCTGCGATCGGTGGTTTTGGCCACGGTCTACCTTTATGGGCCTAAGATGCGGCGGGCCGCGGCTTACACCTGATTCAGGAGGTTCACCATTTCCATGGCGGCCATGGCCGCGTCGGCGCCCTTGTTGCCCGCCTTGGTGCCGGCCCGCTCGATGGCCTGCTCGATGGTGTCGGTGGTCAGCACCCCGAAGATGACCGGCACTCCGGTTTCCAGCCCCACCGCGGCCACGCCCTTGCTCACCTCGGCGGCCACGTAATCGAAATGCGGCGTGGAGCCCCGGATCACCGCGCCCAGGGTGAGCACCGCGTCGTAATTGCCGCTCTTGGCCAGCTTGGCCGCGACCAGGGGAATCTCGAAGGCCCCCGGCACCCAGGCCACGGTGATGTCGTTTTCATCGGCGCCGTGGCGCTTAAGGGTGTCCAGCGCGCCCTCCAGGAGCTTGCCGGAGATGAAATCATTGAAGCGGCCCACCACGCAGGCGAAGCGCATGCCCTGGGCCTGCAGTTTTCCTTCCAGCGTCTTGACCATGTCTACCCCCTTGTCGCGGCTGCATGACGGCCCAGGCGGGCCGCATGAGGGCGGCTAATCCTTGAGCCCCATCAAATGGCCCAGTTTAACGCATTTGGTGCGCAGATATCTCTCGTTGTCGGGGCCGGGCTTGATCTCGATGGGCACCCGCTCCACCACCGAGAGGCCGTAGCCCTCCAGGCCCACCATTTTCTTGGGATTGTTGGTCATGAGCCGCATCTTGCGGATGCCCAGGTCGTGCAGTATCTGGGCGCCCACCCCGTAATCGCGCATGTCGGCCGGGAAGCCCAGCGCCTCGTTGGCCTCCACCGTGTCGCAGCCCTGGTCCTGCAGCTCGTAGGCCTTGAGCTTGTTGATGAGGCCTATGCCCCGGCCCTCCTGCTTCATGTACAGGAGCACGCCGTTGCCTTCCTGGGCGATGCGGCTTAAAGCCCCGGCCAGTTGATCGCCGCAATCGCAACGGCGGGAATGGAAAACGTCGCCGGTGAGGCATTCCGAGTGCACCCGCACCAGGATGGGCTTTTCCGGGTCGATCTCGCCCTTGATGAGCGCCACGTTTTCGGTGTCGTCCACCTCGTTGGTGTAGGCGATGGCGCGGAAATCACCGAACTCGGTGGGCAGGCGCACGTCGGCCTCGCGGTGCACGAAGGATTCGTTGCGCATGCGGTAGGAGATGAGGTCGGCTATGGTGCATATCTTGAGATCATGCTCCGCCGCGAACTTCTCCAGGTCGGGCATGCGGGCCATGGTGCCGTCGTCCTTCATGACCTCGCAGATCACCCCGGCCGGGATAAGCCCGGCCAGGCGCGACATATCCACCGAGCCCTCGGTCTGGCCGGTGCGCTTGAGCACGCCGCCGCGCTTGGCGCGCAGGGGGAAGATGTGCCCCGGGCTCACCAGGTCGTCGGGCTTGGCCTCGGGGTGCACCGCCGTGAGAATGGTGGTGGCCCGGTCGTGGGCGCTGATGCCGGTGGTGACGCCTTTGCGGGCCTCGATGGAGACCGTGAACGCGGTGTGAAAAGGCGATTGGTTGTCGCTGACCATGAGCGGCAGCTTAAGCTGATCGGCGATTTGTTGGGTGAGGCTCAAACAGACCAGGCCGCGTCCGTATTTGGCCATGAAATTGATGGCTTCGGGCGTAACCTTTTCGGCGGCCATGGTCAGGTCGCCCTCGTTTTCGCGGTCCTCGTCATCCACCAGGATGACCATTTTGCCGGCCTTGATATCTTTGATGGCCTCCTCGATGCTGGCCACGGGCATGGTCTATGTCTCCTTGCAACCAGGGCTAAAGGGGGGCTAAAAGCCCATTTTGGCCAGGACGTCGCGGGTGAGCCCGCCCCCGTCCCCGGACGGGGGCTCATCGCGAATCAATAGCCTGGCCACGTACTTGCCGATGATATCGGTCTCAATATTAACAGAATCGCCCTCTGCCGCAAGCCTGAGGGTGGTGCCGGCCATGGTGTGGGGGATGATATTGAGGCTGAAGCCCTGGGCGTCCACCGCGTTCACCGTGAGGCTCACGCCCTCCACGGTGACCGAGCCCTTCTCCACCACCAGGCGCAGATGCTCCGGCGGGATGCTTATCGCGTAGCGGATGCTGTCGCCCACCTTTTCCTTGGCGGTGATGCGGCCCACGCAATCCACGTGGCCCGAGACCAGGTGCCCGCCCAGGCGGTCGCCCAGCTTGAGCGCCCGCTCAAGGTTTACCGGGGAGCCGGCCTTGAGGCGGCCCAGGGTGGTGCGGGAGAGGGTTTCCGCGCTCACGTCCAGGCTGAGGCCTCCGCCGCTGGCGGTGACGGTGAGGCAGGCGCCGTTCACCGCCACGGATTCTCCCAGCACCGCCTGGTCCAGGGGCCAAGGCGGCCTGATGACCAGCACCGCGTCGGGCCCCTTGGGCCGCACCCGCAAGACCTCGCCCACGCCTTCCACTAGTCCGGTGAACATGGCAATCCTTGGATTAACAAGAAACAAAAACGGCCCGACCCCCGCCGTGGCCGCTCATCACCCGCGCGGTCCCGGCCTGCTTAGCGGCAGCCACGGCGCGCCGAACCCTTGCGCCTCGTTGGGAGGGCTCCCCCGGAGCCCGCCCCCTTCTACATACCCCAAGCGCCCGCGCCGTCAATATTTTTTATGCTGGAGCGGAAAAAGCGGCGGACCTTAACGAAAAGAGGCCCCCTGCCCGGCCGGTTTCAGCGGAGCACCCTGGCTTGCAACAGGATGTCGTCGCCCAGGCGGCGCAGGCGGGGCCGCTCCAGGGTGACGGCCTGGTTCATTATGGCGAAGCCCTGGCCGCCGATCATGCCCGGCGCGGCCGCCCCGCCGATGAGCTTGGGCGCGTAGAAATAGGCCACCTCATCCACCAGCCCGGCCGCCAGGAAACCCCAGGCCAGGCCGGCCCCGCCTTCCAGAAGCAGGCTGGTCACGCCCCGCCGGCCCAGCTCGGCCAGGAGCGCGGCCAAGTCCAGGCCCTTGGCGGGCCCCAGGGGCAGGGCCAGCACCTCGGCCCCGGCCTTTTCCAGGGCCGCGCGGCGTTGGGCCGGGGCCTTGGGTCCGCAGGCCACCAGGCAGTTGGCGGTCGAGGCCTCATCCAGGACCTTGGCCGTGGGCGGCAGGCTCAGCTTGCTGTCCACCACCACCCGTAGAGGATCGCGGCCGCCGCGCAGACGGCAGGTGAGCTGGGGGTCGTCGGTTAAAGCGGTGCCGCTGCCCACGCAGATGGCGTCCAGCCAGGCGCGCATGCGGTGCGCGTGGCGGCGAGCCTTTTCGCCGGTGACCCAGCGGCTGTCGCCGGTGTGGGCCGCGGTCCTGCCGTCCAGGGTGGCCGCGGTTTTCAGGACCACGTAGGGCCGGCCCGTGGTGACGTGCTTGAAAAAGAAACGGTGTTCGCGCTGGCACTCCGGCCGCAAAACCCCCGGCCTCACCTGGATGCCCTGGGCGGCCAGGAAATCACCGCCGCCGCCGGCCACCTTGGGGTTGGGATCGGAAGCGCCGAACACCACCCGGGCCAGCCCGGCCTCCAGAATGGCCCTGGTGCAGGGCGGGGTCTTGCCCTGGTGGTGGCAGGGTTCCAGGGTAACGTAGATGGTGGCGTCTTTGGCTTCCGCGCCGGCGGCGGCCAGGGCGTGCACCTCGGCGTGGGGCGCGCCGTACTTGGCGTGAAAGCCCTCGCCGATCACCCGGCCGTTTTTCACCACCACCGCGCCCACCGCCGGATTGGGCGAACTGCGGCCCAGGCCCCGGCGGGCCAAGCGCAAGGCCCGCCGCATGAAACGGCGGTCGTCCCGGTCTGTGGCTGGGGAGGGCATCAGTCGGCGGCGGATTCCTTGTTGTTGGAGACAATGCGCTCCAATTCGCTCATGAACTCCTTAACGTCGCGGAATTCGCGGTAGACCGAGGCGAAGCGCACGTAGGCCACGTCGTCGATCTTGCGCAGCCAGTTGATCACCGCCTCGCCCACCTCGGAAGCGGGAATCTCGCGGCGGTTCTGCTCCTGGAAGCCGCTCTCCAAATTGTCCAGAAACTCCTCCACCACGTTCACCGAAACCGGCCGCTTCTGCAAGGCCAGCATGATGCCCTTCTTGACCTTGCCCCGGTCGAACACCTCGCGGGTGCCGTCCTTTTTGATGACGTAGGTTTCCAGTTCCTCCACCCGCTCATAGGTGGTGAAGCGCTGGTCGCACTCCAGGCACTGCCGGCGGCGGCGGATCACCGAGGCGTCCTTGCTGACCCTGGAATCCACCACCTTGTTGTCAGTGTGACCGCAAAAAGGGCATTTCATCGGCCTTCCTCCCCTTCCCGGTCCGGGGCGCCGGCCTTGGCCGCCCTGGCCGCCATCCTCCGCTTGGCTTCCTGATTTTCCTCTTGAATCCAATCGGCCGGGTACAGGCTCTTCAAGGGCTGGCCCGCCGGCTCCACCACCACGCGATCGATGCCGGCGTTTATGATAACACGGCGGCAGAGCTGGCAGGGTTCCGGATTGGCGGTGGGCTGGCCGGTGCTCACTTCCAGGCCGAAGAGGTACATCACCGCGCCCAGGGTGCGCTCGCGGGCGGCGTGCAGCACCGCGTTCATCTCGGCGTGCACCGAGCGGCAAAGCTCGTAGCGCTCGCCCGGCGGCACGGCCAGCTCCTCGCGCAGGCACACGCCCAGATCCACGCAATTGGCCACGCCGCGGGGCGCGCCGGCGTAGCCGGTGGCCACGATCTGATCGTCTTTCACGATGACCGCGCCGTATTGGCGGCGCAGGCAGGTTCCCCGGCGGCAAACCTCGCGGGCGATGTTGAGGTAGTATTGGTCCTTGCCGGGGCGTTCCCTCAAGACCGCCCCCCGCTGCAAGATTCAATCTTGCCGATGCGGCGCTGGTGGCGGCCGCCGGATTCAAAGGGCGTGGTCATGAACACGTCCAGGATGGCCAGGGCCTGGTCCACCGGGGTCAGGCGCTCGCCCATGCAGAGCACGTTGGCGTTGTTGTGCTGGCGGCCCAGGCGGGCGTGGTCCAGGGTGGGAGCCAGGGCGGCGCGCACGCCATGGAAGCGGTTGGCGGCGATGCACATGCCCAGGCCGGAACCGCACACCAGGACCCCGCGCTCGGCCCGGCCTTGCAGCACGGCCTGGGCCACGGCCGCGGCCTGCTCGGGATAATCGCTGGCCTGGTCGGAGAAAACGCCCAGGTCCTCCACCTCGTGGCCTTGCTCAATAAGGCGCTTTTTAACCGCCTCCTTAAGGTTGTAGCCTCCGTGGTCGGCTCCCACCGCTACGCGCACGACACGCCTCCTGACTTGGTCGGCTTCCTCAGGGTCGGTACTCAGCGAAGATCACGCTGGCGTTGGTGCCCCCGAAGCCGAATGAATTGGAAAGAACCCGTTGCACCCTGCCCTCCCGTTTCTGATTGGGCACGTAGTCCAGATCGCATTCCGGGTCGGGCGTGGTGTAGTTGATGGTGGGCGGCATCACCTGGTCGCGGATGGCGAGCACGCTGAAGGCCGCCTCCACGCCGCCGGTGGCGCCCAGCATGTGGCCGATCATGGACTTGGTGCTGCTCACGGCCAGCTTGCCCGCGTACCCGCCGAACACGGCCTTGATGGCCTTGGTCTCGGTGAGGTCGTTCAGATCGGTGCTGGTGCCGTGGGCGTTGACGTAGTCCACCTCCTCCGGCCGGATGCCGGCGTCGGCCAGGGCCATGTTCATGCAGCGGATGTAGCCGTCGCCCTCGGGATCGGGCGCGGTCATGTGATAGCCGTCCGAGCTGAGCCCGTAGCCCACGATCTCGGCCAGAATCTTGGCCCCGCGCTCCTGGGCGCTTTCCAGGGCCTCCAGGATGAGCACGCCGGAGCCCTCGCTCATCACGAAGCCGTCGCGGTCCTGGTCAAAGGGCCGGCTGGCGCGGGCGGGGTCGTCGTTGCGGGTGGAGATGGCCTTGGCCGAACCGAATCCCTGCAGGGTGGTGGGGGTGACCACCGCCTCGGCCCCGCCGCAGGCCATGATATCGGCCGCGCCGCGCTGGATCACCTTCATGGCCTCGCCCACCGCGTGGGTGCCGGCGGCGCAGGCCGTGGCCAGGCAGGTGTTGGGCCCCTTGGCCCCGAACTCCATGGAGACCACGCCGGGCAGCATGTTGCCGATGAGCTTGGGGATGAAAAACGGGCTCACCCGCGATTCCGGCCCCTTGGCGGCCACCTGGGGAATGGTTTCCTCCAGGCTTTGCAGGCCGCCCAGGCCCACGCCCATTATGCAGCCGGCGCGCGGCCCCAGCCTGCCATCCAGGGGAGTGGGCAGTCCCGCCATCTCCCAGGCCATGCGGGTGGCGGCCACGCCGAAATGGATGAAGACATCCAGCCGCTTGACCTGCTTCTTGGGCAGCCAGTCCTCGGCATTGAGGTCCAGCACTTCCCCGGCTATCCGAGTCTTGTAGCCGGAGGCGTCGAATTTCTGGATGGGCCTTATGCCGCTCTCTCCGGCCAGGATGCGTCGCCAAGTCTCCTCGACCCCGATGGCCAGAGGCGTAACCAGACCCAATCCGGTCACCACCACCCGTCGCTGCACAGCTCCTCCTAATCCGCCAAACAAGGCGGCGGCCACGCTCCCCCTGCCGGCGCGCCGGTCTTTGGGCGCTCCCACGCCGCCGCCTGGCCGCTCAGCGCATTCTGAGCGACTATTTAATAATATAGATTAGTTGCCCGTGCGGGTGATCACGTAGTTCCAAGCGTCCTGCACGGTCTTGATCTTCTCGGCGTCTTCATCGGCGATGGAGATGTCGAACGCCTCCTCCATGGCCATGATCATCTCCACCAGATCCAAGGAATCGGCTCCCAAGTCATCCACAAACGAGGCCTCGGGTACCACGTCCTCCTCGGCCACGGAGAGCTGCTCGCAGATAATCTGTTTGACTTTTTCTTTGACGTCCATGTTTGACTCACTCCTGGCAAATTAGCCCTATAAACGGGCCCGTTAAAGGCTACATATACATGCCGCCGCTTACATGGAGCACTTGGCCCGTCAGATAGCGCGCGGCGTCCGAGCAAAGAAAAGCGATGACATCGGCCACGTCCTCCGGCTGACCGGCGCGGCCCATGGGGATGCTGGCCTTCATGGCTTCGGCCAGCTTTTCCGGGATGGTCTTGGTCATTTCGGTTTCTATGAAGCCGGGCGCCACCGCGTTGACCCGCACCGAGCGGCCGGCCAATTCCTTGGCCGCGGTCTTGGTGAGGGCGATAAGGCCGCCCTTGGCCGCCGAGTAATTGGCCTGGCCGGGGTTGCCCACCACGCCGGCCACTGAGGAGACGTTGACGATGCTGCCCGAGCGCTGCTTCATCATGATCTTGGCGGCGGCCTGCAGGCACACGAAAGCGCCCACCAGGTTCACCCGCAGGACGCGCTCGAACTGCTCCAGGCTCATGCGGACCAAAAGGCCGTCCATGGTGATGCCGGCGTTGTTCACCAGCGCGTCCAGGCGGCCGTGCTCCGCCACTACCTGACCCAGGTATTCCTGGACCTGGGCGGGGTCGGCCACGTCGAACTTCTTGGCCTGGGCGGTGACGCCGGCTTCCTCCAAAAGGGCCAGGGTCTTTTCCGCCTCGCTCTCGTCCGGGTCGAAATGGTTGAAGGCGATCACGTCGCCAGGCCGGGCCAGGGCCAGGCATATGGCCCGGCCAATGCCCCTGGAGCCTCCGGTCACCAGGCTTACTCGGCGTTCTTCCGTGTCCATCTTAACCTTTCCCAACCGGCTCGGCGCTTGGCCGGTTTCCCGGCCTGATCCACACCTCGCGCGGCCGGCGTATTGGCCTTATCAGCGCCACGTTGGCCGGCGTCCTGGCTCGACCAGCCCTCCAGCGTTGCCGGCCCCGCCAAATCAGCCCCCGCCAAATCAGCCCCCGCCAAATCGCCACCGCCAAATCAGCCCTCGCCCGGTTCGGCAGTCTTGGCAAGCGCCCCATGCAGTCTGGGCCCGCCCCCCCTGTCGGCCCCCTTGCCGGCCCCAGTTTATATTATGGCGGCCCCTGGGCCAGCAAAAAAACGTAAGTTCCCGCTACCGCCTTGACTCAGCCCCGCAACTCCTTGAGGCGGCCGAGCATGGCCGGCACCACTTCGTAAAGGTCCCCAACTATACCATAGGTGGCGACTTTGAATATAGGCGCGTTGGGGTCGGTGTTCACCGCCACGATGTGGTCCGAACTCTGCATGCCCACAAGATGTTGTACCGCGCCGCTCACGCCCAGGGCCACGTAAAGCTTGGGCGCCACGGTGCGGCCGGTCTGGCCCACCTGGTGGGCGTGGCCGATCCAGCCGGAATCCACCGCGCCCCTGGTGGCTCCCACCACGCCGCCCAAGGCCTCGGCCAACTGGCGCACCAGGTCGAAGCCCTCGGGCTTGCCCAGGCCCCGGCCGCCGCAGACGATGACGTCGGCGCCGGTGAGGTTGATCTTCTCCTCCAGGGATTCCACCACCTCCAGCACCTGGGTGGCCGGGGTCAAGCCGGCGGGCGGCTCCAGGCGGATAAGCTCGCCCTGGCGGCCCGGCTCATGGGGGCCTTTCTTCATCACCCGGGGCCGCACCGTGGCCATCTGGGGCCTGGCCTGGGGGCAGATGATGGTGGCCATGATGTTGCCGCCAAAGGCGGGGCGGGTTTGGAGCAGGAGACGCCGCTCCAGGTCTATGGCCAGGCCGGTGCAATCGGCGGTGAGGCCGGTGGAAACCGCGGTGGCCACCCGGGGAATCAGGGAGCGGCCCAGGCTGGTGGCCCCAGCCAGGAAAACTTCGGGCTTGTATTGCTGGATGGCCGCCGCCAGCACCCGGCAATAAGCGTCGTCGTCGAAAAGGGCCAGGCCGGGGTGATCGGCCAGGTAAACCGCGTCCGCGCCCAGGGCCATGAGTTCGGCGGCCAGGCCTTCCACCTGGTGGCCCAACAGCACGGCGGAGAGGCTCGCGCCCAGATCGTCGGCCAGGCGGCGGCCCTGGCCCAGAAGCTCGCCCACCACCTCGGGCATGCGGCCGCCGCGCTGCTCGGCAAAGACCCACACCCCCCGGTGGCTGGCGGCGCGTTCGTCGGAGGCGCGCTGCACCTCTTCCAGGGTGATGGCCTTTTCCGGGCAGGCGTCCACGCAGGCCCCGCACAGGGTGCATTGGTCATTGGGCCGGGCCAGGCCGTCCTTGAGCTCCATGGCCTCGAAGGGGCATTCATCCACGCAGGAGCCGCAGCCGGTGCAAAGTTCCTTGTCGATTATCAGGGCCATGGCTCTAGCTCCCCACCATGATGACCTTGGCCTGCACCAGGCGGTCTATGACCGCGGCCCCGGCCTCGGCGGGCGCGCCGCCCAGCATTTCCCGTTCGCCCGAGGCTTGCGGCGCGAAAACCTCCACCACCTGGGTATAGGAGCCGGCCAGGCCCACCTGGGCCGCGTCCAGGCCCATATCGGCCGCGCCCTTCACGGGGACCTGATATTTCTTGGCCCGCATCTTGCCCTTGAGGGACGGCGGCCGGGGCTCGCCCACCTCGCGCACCACGGTGATGAGACCGGGCAGGGGCAGCTTCACCACGTCGAAGCCGTCGTCCATCTGGCGCTCCACCACCAGGCTTTGGCCGTCCACCTCACGGAAGCCCTTGACAAAAGCCACCTGGGGGATGCCCAGGCGCATGGCCAGGCCCGGCCCCACCTGGGCGGTGTCGCCGTCCACGGCCTGCTTGCCGCAGATGACCACATCGGCCCCGCCCAGGGCCTTGACCCCGGCGGCCAGGGCGGCGGTGGTGGCCCAGGTGTCGGCCCCGGCAAAGGCCCGGTCGGCCAGCAGCAGACCGCCGTCCGCGCCGAACTCGATGGCCTGCTTGATGACCTCGGCGGCCTGGGGCGGGCCCATGGAAAGCACCTGCAACTCGCCGCCGGCCTGTTCGCGCAGCCTGAGTCCGGCCTCCAGGGCGAAAAGATCGAAGGGGTTGATGATGGAGGCCACGCCCTCGCGCTTGAGGGTGTGGGTCTCCGGGTCCAGCTTCACGTTGGCCGTGTCCGGCACTTGCTTGACGCAGACTATGATCTTCATGACAAGGCGGGGGCTCCCTTTGCGGTTAACGGGCCTTGAGCGGCGCTTGTCAGCCTCCCTGCCGCTCCATCGCCGCTTGCCACGCGGTTTCCCTAGTTCCGCGGGCTCGCGTCCAGGCCCATCGCGGCCGCTGTTTCTCGCGGCCTTATTCCTTGTTCAGCTCCTGGCCGATGACGTTCCTTTGTATCTGGTTGGCGCCTTCAGAGATTTGCAGGATATTGGCGTCCCGCTGCCATTGGTCAGGACAGCAGCCGCCCTCCCGCGCACCGACCAGCTTTCTCGCTTACTTCTTGCGGCCGTACTCCTTGTTCAGCTCCTGGCCGATGACGTTCCTCTGTATCTGGTTGGTGCCTTCGTAGATTTGCAGGATCTTGGCGTCCCGCATCATCTTTTCAACCGGATACTCGCGCATGTAGCCGTGGCCGCCCAAAATCTGCACCGCGTCGGTGGTCACCTGCATGGCCATGTCGGTGGGAAACACCTTGGCCATGGCGCTCACCTTGGAGGTGTCCTTGGCCCCGGAATCGATGAAGCGGGCCACCGCGTAGACCAAAGCCCGAGCCGCCTCCACCTGGATGGCCATGTTGGCCAGCATGTGGGCCACGGCCTGGAAGGTGATGATGGGCTTGTCGAACTGCTTGCGCACCCTGGCGAAGGCCGCGGCCTCGTCCAGGGCGCCCTGGGCCACGCCCACCGCCTGGGCCCCCACGCCGGGGCGGCTCTGGTCAAAGGTGCGCATGGCCACCACGAAGCCCATGCCCTCGCGGCCCAGCACCCGGTCGGCCGGGATGCGGCAATCATTGAAGATAAGCTCGCGGGTGGCGCTGGCCCGGATGCCCAGCTTGGTTTCCTTCTTGCCGTAGCCGAAGCCGGGGTCGCCGTCCTCCACGATGAAGGCGGTGGCACCGCGCGCGCCCTTATTGGGATCGGTGATGGCCACCACCGAATAGATGCCCGCCTCGCCGCCGTTGGTGATCCATTGCTTGGAGCCGTTGATGATATACTCGTCACCTTTTTTCTCGGCCCGGGTCTGGATGGAGCCGGCGTCCGAGCCGGAGGCGCTTTCGGTGAGCGCGAAGGCGGCCAGTTGCTCGCCGGAGGCGATCTGAGTGAGGTATTTCTGCTTCTGCTCCTCGTTGCCGAAGAGAATGACGGGATAGGCCCCCAGGAAGCTGGCGGCGTAGGTGGTGCTGACGCCCAGGCAGGCGCGGGAGAGTTCTTCCACGGCGATGACGTTTTCCAGGCAGCCGCCGCCCAGGCCGCCGTACTCCTCGGGGATGATGATGCCGAAGAGGTCGGCTTGGGCCAGGGCCTTCATCAGCTCGGTCGGGAACTCCTCTTTTTCATCCAGCTCCGCCCGCACCGGCTTGATGCGCTCCTCGGCGATCTGCCGGCAGAGGTCGCGGATCATCTCCTGTTCTTCGCTGAGGAAGTAGTCCATTCCCTTTTCTCCCTAAATCAGACCCGATGGTTTACAGGCCAAAGCGCATTTTAAGGCGCGGCCTTGGGAAAGCTCACGGCTGGTCGTCGAAGCCCAGGAGCGCGCCCCGGTAGCGTTCCAGGCCCTGGGCCAGATGGCCGGTGAAGCCGCCGGCCACCGATTCGCAGGCCATGCGCACCGCCGAGGCGATGGCTTGGGCCGAGGAAGCTCCGTGGCAGATGTAGGCCACGCCGTTGATGCCCAACAGCGGCGCGCCGCCGTACTGGGCGTAGTCCAGGCGGTGGCTCAGGTTTTTCAGGGTGGGCCGCAGAAGCGCGCCGCCCAGCTTGCCGCGCATGGTGGCCAGCACCTCGCGCTTCAAGAGCTGGGTCAGGTTGTCCACCAGGCCCTCGGTCAATTTGAGGCAGACGTTGCCCACGAAGCCGTCGCAGACCACCACGGCCACGTCGCCGTCGAACAGGTCGCGGCCTTCCACGTTGCCAACGAAATTGAGGGGGCTGTTCTTGAGGTAATCGTAGGCCTGCTTGACCACCGTGTTGCCCTTGCCGCCCTCCTCTCCGATGGAGAGGATGCCCACCTTGGGCTCCTTGATGCCCAGCACGCTCTCGGCATAGACCGAGCCCATGTAGCCGAACTGCAGCAGCATCAGGGAGGAGCAATCCACGTTGGCGCCCACGTCTATCACCACGGTGGGGCCGCTCAAGCCCGGCAGCACCGAGGCCAGGGCGGGCCGGTCCACCTCGGGCATGCGGCCCATGACCACCATGCCCACCGCCATGGTGGCCCCGGAATTGCCCGCGCTCACCACGGCGTCGGCCTCGCCCGCCTTGTGCAGATCGAAGGCCACCCGGATGGAGGAATCCCTTTGGTGGCGCAGCACCGAGGAAGGGCTGTCGGCCATGCCCGCCACCTGGCTGGCGGCTTGCAGCCGGGCCCTGGTCTGGGACAGGCCCACCCGGCGCATCTCCGGCTCCAGGGCCTCGGGTTGGCCCACCAGAATCAGCTCCAGGTCGGGAGGGCCCTCCTTGAGCGCCCTGGCGGCGCCTTCCACCACCACGGCCGGGGCCTGATCGCCGCCCATGCCGTCCAGCGCTATACGCATGACGGCTTAGGCTTACTCTTCTTCCTTGGCCACCACCTGCCGGCCCTTGTAGGAGCCGCAGGAAGGGCAGGCCCGATGAGGCATGCGAGGCTCGCCGCATTCCGGGCAGGTGGTGGGGTTGGCCAAAGTGATGGCGTCGTGGGCGCGGCGCTTGCGGCCCCTGGTCTTGGAGTGGCGTCTCTTGGGAACGGCCATAACCCTATTTCTCCTTGCTATGTATCGCGCCGCCGGATTTGAGAGGCCCGGCGGCCAATGGTTATTTTAAATCAAGCTTGGCCAGCTTGGCCCAGCGGGGGTCCGTTTTTTTGGCCTGGCAGCCGCATGGGCCGTCTCTCAGGCTCTTGCCGCACACCGGGCAGATACCTGGACAATCCGGCCGGCACAAAGGGGCCATGGGCAGAGCCAGGGCTATCTCGTCATGCAGGCAAAAGGAGAGGTCCACTTCCTCTCCGCTGTAGAAACTGACCTCCAGGTCGTCGTCGGCCAGTTCCACTTCCTCGCCGCCCAGGGCCTGGGGCTGGGGCTGAAAAACCACCTTGAGCGGCCCCTGCATGGCCAACTCCATGGGCTCCAAGCAGCGCGAACAGGCCAGAAGCAGGCGGGCGCTATAGCCGCCGCGCACGCCCACCATGTCGCCGTGCAGCTCCAAACGCAGCTCGGCCCGCGGCGGCTCCAGAACCTCGATCACCTGCGCGCCCAGGTCCTTGGGCCCCAGGTGGCTGTCCGTGAAGCTCACCTCCAGCCCCTCGGGCGGTATGTCTTCCAGGCGTACCTTCAAAACTGTCCCGCCCTGCTCCGCCGGACCCAGCGCGGCCCAGGGGATTCCTATAGAAATCAGCCCCGCCTGTCAAGCCCCGCCCGTCGGCAAAACTCAAACGAGGCCGGGACCTTGCCCAAGGGGGGGCTCCAAGAAAGGATGTAGTATACCACCCTGCCGCCGCCGCAACAAGATTTGCCCAAGCATAAGGACCGGTTGACAATCCCGCCCCAAAGCAGCACAATACATTGGCACTGGGCGCGCGTCACAAGGTGACCGCCCCGGATATTTTTTGCATTAACGGCTTCACCTGCCGGGAACGGGAAGGCTCCCGCGCCCAGGAGGGGTGGCTATTATATTTTTCTCATAGGGGGCATCGTGGAACGCCAACTTATAACCCTTGAAGGGCGCAACAAAATCCAAGCCGAGCTAGAACGGCTGAAAAGGGTGGAGTTGCCTCAGAACGTGCAGGCCATAGCCGAGGCCCGGGCCCACGGCGATCTCTCCGAAAACGCCGAGTTTCACGCGGCCAAGGAGCGCCAGGCGCTCATCGCCTCCAAGATCGCCGAGCTGGAGGCGGTGATGGCCAACGCCGAGGTGATAGACCCCCTGCCCACCCCCGAGGGCCGGGTGGTGTTCGGCGCCAAGGTCACGGTCTACGACCCGGACGCGGACGAGGAACTCTCCTACCGCATCGTGGGCCAGGCCGAGAGCGACCCCAACAACGGCTGCGTGTCGGTGTCCTCGCCCATCGCCCGGGCGCTTCTGGGGCGCGAGGAAGGCGACGAGGTGCGCTTCAACACCCCCGGCGGAGCCAGGGTCCTGGAGATCGTGGAAGTTGAGTAGGCCGGCGCCTTCCGCCGGCAACCATACCCGGCCCCGGTCCTCGCGGCCAGGGCGGGCGCGGTAATGCCAAGCTTCATCAAGGCCATTTTCAACGGCCGCATGCTGGTGTCCTTTGTCATGGGCTTCAGCTGCGGCCTTCCCCTTTTGCTCACCATCAGCGTCTTGCAGGCCTGGATGCAGCAGGAAGGGGTGGACCTGGCCGTCATCGGCCTCATGGCCCTGGTGGGTCTGCCCTACACGGTCAAGTTCCTCTGGGCCCCGGCCCTGGACCGCTTCATACCGCCTTTCTTGGGCCGCCGCCGGGGCTGGCTGCTCATGGTGCAAATTCTGCTGGCGGTGGCCATCGCCTGCCTGGGCCTGAGCAATCCGGCCTCCAACCCCTGGCTGGTGGCCTTCCTGGCCCTTTTGGTCACGTTTTTCAGCGCCAGCCAGGATATCGTGGTGGACGCCTACCGCCGCGAGGACCTCTCGGACGAGGAGCTGGGCCTGGGCTCCTCGCTGTACGTCAACGGCTACCGGGTGGGCATGCTCCTGGCCTCGGGCGGCGGTCTGATTCTGGCCGATCACATCCCCTTTTCAGCGGTTTACCTCATCATGGCCGGCTGCATGTCCGTGGGGGTGATAACCACCCTCCTGGCCCGCGAGCCGGAAATGAGCAAAGGCTCCCCCAAGACCCTTAAGGAGGCGGTGGTGGAGCCCTTTGTGGAGTACTTCACCCGAGGGGGCGTCTCCTGGGGCGTGTTGGCGCTGGTCTTCATCCTTTTATATAAGATAGGCGACACCATGGCCGCGGCCATGACCACGCCTTTCTATCTGGAGATCGGCTTCAGCAAGACCGAGATCGGGACGGTGGTCAAGCTCTTCGGCTTTTGGGCCACCATCGTGGGCGGCCTGGCCGGGGGGGTGCTCATGCTGCGCCTGGGCATCAACCGGGCCCTGTGGATTTTCGGCTTCCTGCAGGCCGTGAGCACCGCAGGGTTTGCGGTATTGGCCCACCTGGGGCCCAACATCGTGGGCCTGGCCTCGGTGATCGCCTTTGAGAACATCTCCGGCGGCATGGGCACCGCCGCCTACGTGGCCTTCATGGCCGCGCTCACCAACAAGCGCTTCACCGCCACCCAGTACGCCCTGCTCTCCAGCCTCATGGGCATCCCTCGGGTGTTGGCTTCCGCCCCCACCGGCTTCATGGCCCAATCCATGGGCTGGCCGGCGTTCTTCATTTTCTGCACCCTCATCGCCATTCCGGGCATGCTCATGCTGTTCAAGTTCGCCCCCTGGAACGGAGATGCGGCCAGAGACGCCTCCTGATTTGCTTGCCCCCCGGGCCGGGGCCTGTTACAGTTCTGATTGTCTGACTCACCGCATATTTAAACATTTTCCTGAGGAGCCGAAACATGCCCATGGACTGGACGCCGCCGCCTAGAGGAGGCGGCGGGCAACAGCCCGACCTCGGCAAGGTCGTAAGCGAGCTAAAGAACAAATTCCCCAACTTAAAAAAAGCCAAGGGCCTATGGCTGGTGGTGCTCATTGTGCTGGCCCTCATGGCGGGATCTTCGTCCTACTACACGGTTGATCCCGAGGAAACCGGCGTGGTCTTGCGTTTCGGCAAGTTCGTGCGCGAAAGCGGGCCGGGCTTGCATTTCAAGCTGCCCCTGGGCATCGAGACCGCCACCCTGGTGAAAACCGGGCGCGTGTTCAAGGAGGAGTTCGGCTTCCGGGGCACCCAGCCGGGCATCCGCAGCCGCTTCACTGAAAAAGGCTATTCCGACGAATCCATCATGCTCACCGGCGACCTGAACGTCATCGACGTGAAGTGGATCGTGCAGTTCAAGGTGCGCGAACCGCGCAAGTGGCTTTTCTCGGTGCGCGACGGGGTGGCCGCCATCCGCGACCTCTCCGAGGCGGTGATGCGCTCCATCGTGGGCAACCGCTACGGCGACGAGGTCCTCACCCTGGCCCGCCTGGAGATAGCCAACCAGGCGCAGACCGAACTGCAAAAGCTTCTGGACTTCTATGAGGTGGGCGTGCAGATCATCACCGTGAAGCTCCAGGACGTGAACCCGCCCACCCCGGTGCAGCCGGCCTTCAACGAGGTCAACGAGGCGCGCCAGCAAAAGGAACGCATGATAAACGAGGCCCAGCAGGCCTACAACCGCGAGATACCCAAGGCCCTGGGCAACGCCAAGCGCGTGGTCACCGAGGCCGAGGGCTACGCCACCGAGCGGGTCAACCGCGCCAACGGCGAGGCCCAGCGCTTCAACCAGGTGCTGGCAGCCTACCGCCAGGCCCAGGAAGTCACCAAACGGCGCTTCTTCCTGGAAACCATGCAGAACGTGCTCAAAAACGCGGGCAGGGTCTACGTGGTGGATGAAAGCGTCAAGGGGCTTTTGCCCTTCATGGACCTAACCAAGGGCCGAGGGACCCACCAGGCCAAGGAGGTGCAGCAATGAAAAGCCTCCGCGTATTGATACCTCTGGCACTGATCCTGATCGTCCTGGTCAGCTCCTCGTATTTCACGGTCAAGGAAGGCGAGCAGGCCATTATCACCCAGTTCGGCAAACCGGTGGGCGGACCCTTCCAGGAAGCCGGGCTCTATTTCAAGATTCCCTTTATCCAAGACGTGCATGTGTTTGAAAAACGCCTCCTGAAATGGGACGGCTCGCCCAACCAGATACCCACCCGCGACAAGAAATACATTTGGGTGGACACCACGGCCCGCTGGCGCATAACCGATCCCTTGCGCTTTTTGCAAACCGTTTCCACGGAACGGGGCGCGCTCAGCCGGCTGGACGACATCATCGATTCGGTGGTGCGCGACCTGGTCTCCTCCAACCTCCTGGTGGAACTGGTGCGCTCGGCCGATTGGGACCCCAACCGGGGCCGCGAGGCCATGGAGGAGTTCAATCCGCCGCCGCCCAGCGAGGTGCAAGCGCCCATCAAAAAGGAAAGCAGTGAGCCCATAGAGGTCAAGCAGGGCCGCCAGCTCATAACCCGGCGCATGCTCTCGGCCGCGGCGGCCGTGACCCCCCAATACGGCATCGAACTGGTGGACGTGGAGATCAAGCGCATCAACTACGTGGAAAGCGTGCAAAAGCGCGTGTTCGAGCGCATGATCTCAGAGCGCCAGCGCATCGCGGCCCAGTACCGCTCCGAGGGCGAGGGCGAAAAGCAATCCATCCTGGGCACCATGCAAAAGGAGCTGGCCCGCATCCGCTCCGAAGCCTATGAAAAAGCCCAGAAAACCCGCGGCCAGGCCGACGCCAAGGCCACCGATATCTACGGCAAGGCCTATGGCCAGGACGCGGATTTCTACGCCCTGTTCAAGACCCTGGAAACCCTAAGCAACAGCCCAGGCCAGGACAAGGCGGAGCTGATCCTTTCCACCGACGGCGAGTACTTCAAGTACCTGAAAAAGGCCAAGTAAGGCCCGCCGCTGTAAATGGACCTGCAAGGGCCCGCGCTGCCGGCGCGGGCCCTTTTTTCGCGGGCCGCCTCAAGGGAGTGCCGGACCGTGGGCGAACCTTCACCCTTCTGGATAATGCGCGGCCAACCCGGAGCGAAAGATAATTGCAGGAACGCCCTGGAATATCACCGCGCCGCCAGCGCGATTTGGTCTGGGCGCGCCGCGCGAAGAGAGCGCTTCATGAGCGGTATCTGATTCATGGGTTTGGGGATGACGACCTGCCCTCCCCTCCCACCGCCGCATACGGCAGCTATTTACGGCGTATCGCGCCTAAGTTGTCACTTTGGGTTGCGAATTGGGCCGGGTTTGTTATAATCCCTTCGTCCCGGCCAGCCGGCGACAAACATAAGCGCCCGTAGCTCAGCTGGATAGAGCGCCGGACTACGAATCCGTAGGCCGGGTGTTCGAATCACCCCGGGCGCACCAATTGAAATCAGGTTTATCAACCTGTTAAAGCCGCCACCAGCAAATCGCTGGTGGCGGCCTTTCTACGCTTTTTAGCCATTTCAGAACAACAAAACGGTTACACGGAATTCACTGTAAGCCGCCGGCCGACGTCAAACCGTGTGCCAGTTGAAACGGGACGTCGGCCGGCGGCTTACACATAAAGTGGTAATCGCTTGCAGATTATTTGTATCTTGCCAGCTAGTTGTAGACCGCGCGCCGGCTGATCCCAACTGCCGAGCCACCTCTAAGACTTTCACCCCTTCCTGACCAACTCCTTTGACTATCACCTCTCGCTCATATGCCCTAGTTCAGGCATTCTGGTGGTAGTTGTTCACGCCCTGCTCCCTGGCTGAGACTCGGTTTTCGCAACTCAAGTCTCCACCAATGGCGGCGTGTGAACAACGTCTTTAGCAACTACAGCTAGCGCTCGGGGGCGGTCCTTAATGGGCTTTCGGATTTTAAAGAAATTTTTCCTTAAAAAGATCGACGGAGCGGCGCCAGGGCCGCCCCATCGATCTTTTAGCAACACAGCTAGTTATTGAAAGTTACCTTGTACTTGAACTGAGCCGGGTCCAGCCAGTCCAGGGTTTCCCCGCCCACCTGGGCAAAAGGATACATGAGGTAGTTCACCGGGCCGCCTTTTTGCGGTGGGGCCAAAACAAGATCGCGCCCCTTGCTCAGCTTCACCCGATAGGCGTCGATGCCGCCCCAGAAGTACTCCCGATAGGTTTTGGTCTTGGGATCAGCAAGCTCTAGTTTTTCCACCAACATCTTCTTGCGCACGTCGGCGGGATCCACCGGCACCCAGCCATAGCCGGGCAGGAAAAATTCGGCCCAACAATGGTACCAGGTGGTGATGTCCTTGTTGTTCTCCGTGGCCATGCGTATGCCGAAGATTTCCCGGCAGGGCACTCCGGCCGCCCTGGCCAGGGAGATATACACCGAATGGATATCGGCGCATTTGCCGCCGGGGTTCTGCAAAAGCTCGCACACATCTCCCGGACCGCAGCCCCTGGTTTTGGGGTCCCTGTACATGTTTTCGCAGGTCCAGTCATAAATGGCTTTGGCCTTGCCCAGCACGGTGGTCTGGCCTTTGGTTATCTTGTCGGCAAGTTTTTTTACCTCGCCGTCAATGGGCCCCAGCCGGGTGGCGCCCAGATATTCCTGGTAATCCATAGGGTCCCAGGCGGTTTCCTTGGCCGGGAAATCCCGCCGGATGATCTCCTGGCGCACGGCATGGAAAGTCAGGGTGAGCTTGCGGCTCTTGGCCGACTCAGGCCAGCGCGCGTAGAGCATGGGAGTTTGATAGCGCCGATCGGTGTACACCGCCGCCTCGGCGAAATCGCCCTCATATTTCAAATCGCTGATCAACTGGCGCTCATCAGAGGTGGGGTATGGCACCCAGAGCTTCACCTCTTTTCCCTGGGGATGGCCGGAAAGGTCGAAGTCGAAGGTAATGCTTCCGCTGACTTCCTTAGCCAAGGCCGGAGCGGCGCAGAGGACCAGGGCCAGCGCAGCAAAACACCAAAGCAATCTCTTCATTTCGTTCTCCATGGTTTCTGGTTTGCTACCAGTTTCCATTACGAACAAAAGCCTGTCTAATAGATAATAACCATGTATTTCTATATGATAGATAGGATAATCGAATCGTCTGGCCGCACGGTGTTTAACCTATTATGATTACTGAAATAACCGCTGTACGGCCCGTCGTTGCGGCACGAGGGTCAAGCTGATTTAATATCCAGCGCTTACTTACCCCAGGTTGGGCATCCAGACCTGCTGTCGGCCTTGCAGCTCACATCAAAAACATAGGCCGGTTACCGGCTTTTACCGCGCCGGGAGCCGGTTTCTTCGCACCGGGCGCTGTTTAGGGCGCCAAAACACCTAAAAAAATACTGGCAATGCACCCGGACGCTTTAAATTTTTTTCTCCTGCGTTATTATAGAACGGAGATAGTCGATATTTATCGATAATCTCAATGCATACTGGTACTTCAACCTGGCAAACTCCATTAATCTTCACCACCATCCCGAGGAGAACATCTTTTGAAGCCTTCCAAGACCTTTGACCCCAAGGTAGCGGAGATATTAGATAAAGCTGAAGATATGGCCGGAATCAGCCATGACGAGGCCGTCTACCTCATTCGTTTGGACCTGTGCACGCAAGAAACCTATGCCGTGATGGCCCAGGCCAACCGCATGAGCCGAATAACCTTTGGGGGCAAGGGTGAGCGCCATTTTCACATCGGGCTCAACGTGGAGGGTTGCGTCTACAATTGCAAGTTCTGCTCCCTCACCAAGCAGGCGGGGATATTCAAAGGCAATAAGGAGTTCGACACGGAGCAGCTGCTGGCTTGGGCCAAACAGGGCCAGGAGCAAGGGGCCGACGCCCTGAATCTCATGACCACCGGCCGTTATCCTTTTGAAAGATTCTTGGAGATAGGCTCCTGGCTCAGCCAGGAAATCCAGGTGCCCCTGGTGGCCAACACCCGGGACATCACCCACCAGGAAGGCGAAGCCCTCTTGGCCGCGGGGTTCCAGGGCTTTTACCACGCCGTGCGCCTGGGCGAGGGCGTGGACACTCCCTTTTCGGTGGAGGCCCGCATCCACACCATAAAGGTGATAACCGAGGTGGGTCTGAAATGGATGAATTGCATCGAGCCGGTGGGGCCGGAACACCAGCCGGAAGAGATCGCCCGGCTCATGCTCTTGGCCCGTGAGATGGGCGCCACCTATTCCGGGGTGATGCGGCGCATCAACTTCCCCGGCTCTCCCCTGGGCCGCCACGGCATGATCAACGAATTCGAGATGGCGCGCCTGGTGGCGGTGAGCCGGCTGGTGATGGGCGACGTTCCCCAGGCCCACTGCACCCATGAGCCCAACAGCGCCGCCCTCATGGCGGGGGCCAACCTCATGTTCCCGGAGGTGGGCTCCAGCCCCCGCGACGCCGAGGCCGACACCGGGCAGGGGCGGGGCTGGGACCTGGAAGCCTGCGCCAGACTTCACCGGGAGATGGGCTGGGAAGTGAACCTGCCGTCCAACTGTTTCGGCCGGGCCCGCAGCGAAGCGGGCAGCGGGCAAAACTGCCGCACCCATTACGCCACCGGGCGCTGAGAGCGCGACGCTCCCCAGCGGCGCGGGGCTCCGGCCTGCCGTTGTTTACGCGGCCCGTGCGCCGGCCATGAATCACCAGCCAGGCCAGGAGGAGGCATAATGCTGAAGTCATCGTCATTTTGGTCCAAGCTGTTGGCGCTGTTGATCCTGCTGGCGGCCCTTGGGTCCCCGGCCCTGGCTCAGACTCCCTGGCGGGTGGGCACCTGGAAAACCGCCCAGACCATCCAGCCGTTTTTCTACGAACAGTTCCTGCCGGGGAAAAAGCTCCAGATATTCCCCTTCACCAACCCGGCCGATCAGAAGATGGCGCTTTTGGCCGGCAGCCTGGAGATGTGCGGCACCACCCTGGTCCACGCCATCCACTCCGCCTCGCGGGGGGAGCCGGTGGTGGTGGTGGCGGCGCTCTGCAACAAATGCTCGGCCTTGGTGGTGAAGGCGGACGGCCCCGTAAAGAGCGTCAAGGATCTGGCCGGCAAGAACATCGGCTACGTGCCCGGCACCATGCACGAGATACTGCTCCGGGAGGCGCTCACCCAAAACGGACTCAACCCCAACAAGGACGTGAAGCTCCTGCGGGTGGATTTTTTCGACATGGGCCAGGCCCTGGCCCGGGGCTCCATTGACGCCTTCCTCTCCGGCGAGCCCTTCCCCTCCCTGGCCGTGCAGCAGGGCTACGGCCGCATCCTGGCCTATCCTTATTTCGGCGAAGGCATCGGCGCCATCAACGCCGGCATGCTGGTGAAAAGGGAGACCGTGGAAAAGCAGCCCGAGTTGGTGGCCGGCCTGGTGGCGGCGCACGCCAAGGCCACCGAATACCTCAAGGCCCATCCCGACCTGTGGCTGCAAAAGGCGGCCACCTTCGGCACGCCGCTAAAGGTCTTGCAAAAAGCCGCCACCAACATGGAGCTGGCCTGGGAAATGGACCAGGAATTCATCGGCAAGGTGACCGCCCTGGGCCAGCGCATGAAAGCCCTGGGCATGATCGAGCGCGAGCCGGATTATACGCAACTGATCGATCTCCGCTTCGTGCAAGGAGTTAAACTCAAGGAGTGATGTTTAGCCCCCGAGCCAGCGAGCACGGCCCCAGGCGCAAATCAATGGCGGCCAGGCTTTTGCCCTGGCTGCTCCCGGCCTGCACCCTGGGCCTATGGGCGCTGCTCAGCCTGGGCGGCCTGGTGCCGGCCTACCTGCTGCCCTCGCCCAAGCAGGTCCTGGACACCGCCCTGACTTATTTCTTCGCCCCCCAGGGCGAGAGCTACCTGGCCGGCCGCTTCCTGGGCGACGCCCTGGCCAGCCTGGGCCGGGTGGGGGCCGGTTTCGCCCTGGCGGTCGCTTTGGGCCTGCCCTTGGGGCTCCTCTCCGGGCGCCTGCGGCCCATGCGGCTTTTCCTGGAGACCTTCATCAACGGGGTGCGGGCGGTGCCCGGCATCGCCTGGCTGCCCCTGGCCCTGGTCTGGTTCGGCATCGGCTTCAAGACCACGGTGTTCCTGGTTTCCCTGGCGGCCTTCTTCCCCGTCTACCTGGGAGCCGCCTCCGGGGCCATGCAGGTGAATCCCCTTTTCCTGCGGGCCGGGGCCATGATGGGGCTCGGCCGGGTCCGCCTGGTTTTCACGGTGCTGGTGCCCGCCACCATGCCCCACGTGGTGACCGGGCTGCGGCTGGGTCTGGGCATCTCCTTTGCCTATCTGGTGCTGGGTGAGCTGACCGGCGTCTCCGACGGCCTGGGCGCCACCATCATGGACGCCCGCATGCTGGGCCGGGTGGACGTCATCGTCATGGGCATCCTGCTCATCGCGGTCATAGGCAGGCTCTGCGATTCGGGCATGATGTGGGGGCTCAGGCTTTTCAAGAGCGTGCGCAGGCTGTGATGGAAGCGCTGGGGCCAAAATCCGATGGCTCCCCTTGCCTCAAGGTGGAGGGCGTGAGCAGGGATTTCAGGGTCAACGGCCGCCGGGTCCCGATCCTGGAGGACATCACCTTCATGGTGGCCGAGGGCGAGGTGGTGGCCTTGTTGGGCCCCAGCGGCTGCGGCAAGACCACCCTGCTCAACATCATCGCCGGCTTTATGCCCCAGAGCGCGGGCAGGGTGCTCATGCGGGGCCGGCCGGTGAACAAGCCCGGTCCGGATCGCGGCGTGGTGTTTCAGGAAGACGCCCTGCTGCCCTGGCTCACCGTGGCCGAAAACGTGGGTTTTGGCCTGCGCAACGGCCTGGGCAAGGGCGGCCGCCGCGCCCAGGTGGACCACATGCTGGGCCTGGTGGGGCTGGGGAATTACGGAGACTACCTGCCCCGCGCCATCTCGGGCGGCATGAAGCAGAGGGTGGCCCTGGCCAGGGTCTTGGTGCTGCAACCGGCGGCCCTGCTCATGGACGAGCCCTTCGCCGCGCTCGACGCCCTGACCCGCCACCAGATGCATGAACTCTTGATAGCCCTGCAACAGCAACTGAGGCAGACGGTGGTTTTCGTCACCCACGACCCGGAGGAGGCGGTGAAGCTGGCCGACCGGGTGCTGGTCATGGATAAATCGCCCGGCCGGCTGCGCCAGGAGTTCACCGTGGATCTCCCCCGTCCGCGTCAGTTGGACTCGGCCGGTTTCCTGGAGCTGAAGCGCGCGGTCTTGGCCAGCCTGGGCCAACGCCGGGCCGAAGCCCCAGGGCCTATCCCAAGCTAAGACCAAGACCGAGATTCCCCCAAAGAGGTGCACTCAAAAGGGCCAGGTTAGCTGCCTCGTGCTTGGGGCCTGGCTTGGGGCCTGGCTTGGGGCCTGGCTTGCCCCCTGGCCGTGCCGGCTGCTTTTCCCCGGCCCGCAGAGCCTCCCCGCAACCCACGTCCTCCGGCATTTCCGCTTTACTTTGCCGCCCTGGTCCAGCATAATTAATTCGGTATTACTTTGTATTACTAAGATGCTATGGATTCGGCCCGGCCGCTGATTCCCCTTCGCGATTTTTTAACCGAGCCTGGCAGCGGACCGCCAATTGGTGAAGCATTGCAAGCGCGGCGCAAACAAATCCTGGCGCGTTCCTGGGCCTACCCGCTGATCGCCGCCCTGCTTTACAGCGGCGGGCTGGGCCCATTGCTGCACCCCTGCCTGCATCACCACGGTCACCATCTTCAACAGGCGCAGCCAAGCGCCGCGCATACCGCTTGGTCGCGGCCTTTTATCCACCACGCCCGCCCCTGCTCCTTCTGCGCCTTTGCGGCCTATCTCATAGCCGACCGTTGGCCCGGCCCCGTGTTGGGCGCAAACCAGCCGGAGCCCAGGCCCGGCCTGCCCTGGCTCTCCTCCCTGAGCGCCCAGGCGCGCCGCCACCTGATCCCCTGCCCCCGCCCTCCGCCGGTTCTCTAGCGCTCCCCGCTTTCGCCCGCGCGGCGTTCATCGCAATTCAATTTTTTGTAAACACCCGGCGCGCCCCTGTCCGGCGCGTGATGAGGAGTGCTCATGCCCTTTTGCATATCGAGGATATTGGCTATCGCCTTGGGCGTATTGGTTTTAAGTCTGCCCCCCCTGGCTTGGGCCGAGAGCGGCTCGGCCTCGCCAGGCGGTTCTTCCGGCCAGAGCGCCTCCCAACAGGCCAACGCCTTGCAGCTCGAAGAAACCGTGGTCACCGCCACGGGCCACGCATCCAAGGCCTTTGACACCTCCGTGCCCATGAACGTGATAACCGCCGAGGAGTTGGAGCGGCGCGGCGCGGTTTCCATGGAGGATGTGTTCCGGGGCGAGGCCGGCTTGAACGTCTCGGCCACCGGCCCCAACAGCGTGCGGCCCATGATCCGGGGCCTGTACGACGAGCGGGTGCTGATCCTGGTCAACGGCGTCAGGCTCAGCGAACAGCGGCCCGGCGGCAACCACATTCTTTCCCTGGACCCGGCCCAGATTGAAAGGATCGAGGTGGTGCGGGGCCCCTCCTCGGTGCTTTACGGCTCCGACGCCATCGGCGGCGTGATAAACGTCATCACCAAGCAGCCCCGCCGAGAAAAAGGCCCCCAGGCCCGCACCGGCGTGGAGGCCTCCGGCGCGGGGTTCAGCAATCCCGAGGGCTGGCGCGCGGGAGGCAATCTCTACTTCGGCCAGGGCGAGGTCAACGGCTTGGCCGGCGGCTTTTTCCGCGACACCGGCGACGTGGAAACTCCGCAAGGCAAGCTCAACAACAGCTCCTATAGGGGCGGCATGTCCTGGGCCGCGGGCAACTATCTGGGCGACGTGTGGCGCTGGGACCTGAATTACTATTACATGAACGCCGACCTGGGCATCCCGGCCGATTCCTCTTTCATCAGCGACAAGTTCGCCAGGGAGAGGCAGCACTTGTTTTCCGGCAAGCTCAGCCGCGATGGCCTGGGCGCCGTGGCCGACCGCCTGGAGCTCATCATGGGCGCGCAACGCCACGAGCGCCACCGCGAGCGCATCAGCTATTCGCCCAACCCCAGCGTGGTAAAGGGCAACCTCAAGGTGGACATCCTTTTGGACATCGACACCTATTCCCTGAAGCCCATGTTCTTCAAAAAGCTCGGCGATTGCCACCAGCTCACCTACGGTCTGGACGCCTTCTATGAAAACGCCGCCAGCGACCGCTTCATCAAGGACACCGCCTCCAGTTGGGTCAACCCCGCCTTCAACGGCGTGCCGGTGATTCCCGATTCGCAAAGAACCGGCCTGGGGATTTTCGTGCAGGACGAGATAAGCCTGGGTCCCAGGTGGCAGCTCACCGCGGGCCTGCGCCATGATTGGATCGAATCCGAGACCGACGGCCACCCCCGCCACGAGATCAGATATTCGCAAAGCCAGCGGGACAGCGCCTTGAGCGGCAACCTGGGAATCCTCTTCCGGGCCAGCGAGATCATAAACCTCTACGCCAACGCGGGCCGGGCTTTCCGGGCGCCCACCCTGTTGGAGCGCTATTTCTTCGGCCCCCACGACGGCGCCAAGAACGACGTGGGCGATCCCGACCTGGAGCCGGAGACCTCCTGGAATTTCGATCTGGGCCTCAAGTTCCGTTCCGGCCGGCTTTCCGGCTCGGCCGGGGTTTTCTACAACATCATCCAGGACTACATCGCCAAGGTGGACACCGGCCAGGACCTCAGCTGGACCAACTTCGACGAGGTGCGCCTTTATGGCGGCGAACTGAGCCTTGAAGCGGATATTTGGCGCGACCTGGCCGCCTACGCCGCCGTGTCCTACGTGATCGGCCAAGATGAAGACCGCAACCAGGACCTGCCGGCCATTCCGCCCCTGAACGGCAGAATCGGCCTGCGCCAGGAATGGGTTTTGGGCCAGGCCAACCGCCTGTGGGCCGATCTGGGCATGCTGTGGGCCGCCCGGCAGGACCGCGTAGGCTCCAATGAAAAGGAAACCAGCGGCTGGACGCGTTTCGATTTCCGCGCCGGCTACGGCTTCGCCCCCCACGCCAAGCTGACCTTCGCCGTGGAGAACATCGGCGACCGGCTATACCACGACCACCTCTCCCGCGTCTGGCAGGACCTGAACCTGGCCGACCAGCCGGGCCGGGCCTTCAAATTGATGCTGGAGATGGGATTCTGACGATTCCGCGGGCCGGGCGGCGGCCAGCCGCCCGGCCTGGCACACGAGGGAGGAGCCGGCTTCAGGCCACCGCCAGCCGGTTGCGCCCCGCCTGCTTGGCCTGGTAGAGGGCTTGGTCGGCCCGTTTCATGACCGGCTCCACGCTGGCTTCCTCGGGCCGCCACTGGGATATGCCCATGGACACTGTGAAGCTGATGACCGCCTTGTCCACCTGCACCTCCCAATCGGCCAAGAGGCGCAGGAGCCGGCCCGCGATGGCCGTGGCCTTGTCCACCCGCGTCTCCACCAGAAGCAGGCCGAACTCCTCGCCCCCCAGCCGGCCGAAGAGATCGCTCTCCCGCAGAAAGGAGCGACACACCGCGACCAGCACGCGCAGCACCTCGTCGCCGGCGTGGTGGCCGTAATGGTCATTGATGGCCTTGAAGCGGTCCACGTCCAGCATCACGAAGCAAAGCTCGTGGCCGTAACGCGCGGCGCGCTTGATCTCGTTGTCCGCGCTTTGCATGAAATGCCGCCGGTTGGCCGCGCCGGTCAGGGGATCGGTGGTGGCCAGGGTCTCCAGTTCGCGCAGCAGTCGGTTCCTTTCGCTGACGTCGCGCCAGACCAAAAGCCTCCCCAGCACCCGGCCGCGCCGGTCCTTGAGCGCCGACACCTGCAAATCATGGGATTGGCCGGAATCCAGGCCGTTGCGGGGCCGGCCGTCCCGCACGCTCAGCATGGCGCTTATCTGGGCGTTGCCCTGAAAGGCCTGCAAAACGTCCTTGCCCAATGCCTGCCCCAGGCCAGCGCCCAGAAGATTCCGCGCGGCCGGGTTCATGTCCACCACCCGGTTTTGCGAATCCACCACCAGCACCGCGTCGGCCAGGCTGTTGAACACCTCGTCCTTGGCCACCGGCGTGATTTCCAGGAGGTTGTAGCGGAAAAAGCCCCAGGCCATGGACACCGCCACCAGGGTGAAAGCCAAGGGGCCCAGGTCCATGTTGGGCACCGGGCTGTTGCCGCTCACATAGACGATGTTGGCCGCCCAGGCCATGGCAAAGCCCAGGAACACCATCAGGGCCTGGCCCTTGTAAAAGGCGGCTCCCTGGAAAATCTGCTTGAGCAAAATCAGGGAAACCGCCAGCAAGATGGAATAGCACCAGAGAACCATCAACCAGTAGGTCGGGCCCTTGCTCAGACCCAGCATGGGGAAAGGGCCCTGGTCCAGCAGGTGGTAAGCGCTCCAATGCCAGAAGTGCGCGTCATTGCTCCAGGCCAGGGCGATGAAAAAGGCGGCGGCCAGGGCCAAGAGCGCGGTGCGGGCCGGGCGGAGCCAGGAACGGGGGCCGAACACCTGCAGCACGAAAACCAGGCTGGCGTGCACCGCCGGCAATATGCCCAGGTATTGGATTTTGGTGATGAGCACGTTGGTCTTAAGCGAAAACCCGAAATATAAAAGCCCCTCGCACAAGGACCAGAGGCTGGCGGCCAGGCAGGTGGCGAGCAAGGCGTGGCCGCCTATCACCCGCCGCTTGGGCCACACATAAAAGGCCACCAGCAGGATGCACAGCGCGGCCGTGAAAAACGGGGCAATATAGTAAAAACGCTGGTCCATGGCAAATTATAGACGTTGCAGGAGGTTGCCGCTCAGGTAAACCATGATGAGCCAATTACACGCCAACCGTCGGCGGTCAACGCCCCACGAAGCCCCCCTTATCTCCGGCCAACGGCCAAAACCAAGGGCGGAGTCGATTGCCTTTAGGCGGCCCAGGCAATCAACACTCTATCCTAAACATCGTATTTACGAAAGGCGCACCGCAAGGATGCTTAAGCCAGGCGCTGAAGACCAACGCCACGAACCAAGCGATGGGGCGCGACCTGGACGGCCGGGCCGCCCCGGCCTGTTCCGCGCTAGAAGGTCAGGGCCTCGGCGTAAGGTTTTAGCAGTTCAAAGGGGAACCTGGCGCTCATGGCCCGGTTCAGGGTGGGCACGCCGCATTCCTCGGCCGCGGCCAGGGGGTTGAGCCCGCCCAGCACCACCACCCCCACCCTGCCCGGCGGCACCGGCACCTCCATGAGCTGCCGTCCGGGCTGGCCCACCACGATGACGCCGGCCAGGCCGGCGCTGATTATCTTCTGGCTCAAGCGCCGGGCCCTGGGGGCGGCCGGGGCGGGTATCTCCCGGAAGCTGGCCCCCACGATGCCGTCGCCGCTGCGGGCCACCTTGCTCACCGAGGTCATCTGGCCCTTGATGAAAATCTCCAGGGGGTCCAGGGTGGTGCAGTCGTAGTTGATGAGATGGGTGAAGCGCCGGGGCTCCCCTTGGGAAAATTGCAGCAAGCCGCCGAAGCGATTGCTCACGTTGATGCCGTGGGAGAGGAAAACCCCGTTGACGCTCATGGAGCACACGGTGACCAGGGGCACCTCGTCCTTTTGGGCGGCGTAGCGCCCGATGCGCTCGCCGGGCTGGCCCACGTAGAGCCGCTGGCCCATGGCCAGGCCGGCGGCGTAGATCTCCGCCATGGCCCGGCCGGCCTGGGAAAGGCGGCCGGCCGGAATGGAGGAGATGTTCACCGCCACGGTGCCCTGGCAGGAGCGCAGGCGGAAGCTCATATCGAAAATAAGGGAGTCCACGTGCGAGGATATGGACCTGATCCTGTCGGTGGCAAAGGAGCTGTCCAACTCTTCCAGGCCCAGTTCGGTGAGCCTTCTGCCGCTTCTCTTGCCCACCAGCTCGGTGAAACCCAGCTCGTCCGTGATGTTCAGATAATAGCGGATGGTGCGCTGGCTCATCTCCTTGCCGGAAAGGGCCAGGGCTTCCGCCAGCTTCACCCCGCCCATGGGCCCGCCGGCGTCCCGCAGGGCCCGCAGGATGGCCAACATCTTCTTGCGCCTGGGTTCTTCCAGCTTTTTATCGGGCCTGGAGGATGACTCTTCGCTGATTTCGTTCAGTTCCAACTCGCTGGCCAGCAAATTTAGCCCCTTATCTTTTAGCCATACTAATGATTAAGCTCAGCGTAATCGCAGGCGCGCGGAGCCGTCATGCAACTATATAAAATCAAAACCAGTTACGCGCAATGGTTTTCTGAGGCCTGCCCGCCGCTTTCGCCGGCCAAGCATAATGCAAGTATAGCTAATACATATAGATGCCCGCCCCGGCATCCGCCGGATGTCATGGCCCTGCCGCCGCCCTCCGCCCCATACAAAACGGGCGTCCCATCCTCCTAAGAGGCGGGGACGCCTGTGTTTTTGGGGGCGTGGCGCGTTGCCCCGGAGCCTAGCCGCCGCCCACGTAGGGCAGCACGATTACCTCGTCGCCGTTTTTAAGCTCGTGCTCCTTGCCCACCATGAAACCGCTCACCACATACACGCGGGCGCTCATCAGGTTGAGGCCCACCTTCTCCATGACGTCCTTCACCGTGTCGCCCATGCGAATGGGCACCGAGGCGTCGGTCAAATTAGGCAGGCGGTAGGTGGGAGAAATCTTGAGCCTTACTTCCATGCGGTCTAACCTCCCTGGTCCCCGGCGGTTGGTTTGCCGCGCCGATATACCTGATCCCGCGGCGCGAAGCATAGCATACTCTTTTAATATAATAAGTCGCGCCGGGTTCAATGCAAGCGCGGGCCTACCAGGCAGAGCGGCCATGTCCAGCCGGTTGCGCGACCGGGAACTGATGACCTATGCCTGGCAAATCGCCTTGGACTCCATTGGGTACTAAAGACAACTGGCCCTGCGCCGGGCCAGGATGTGCCTGGTGGGCCGGGGTCGTTGATCGCGGCCAAGCTCATGGGCATGGGCGCGGGCTCCCTGCGCCTGGCGGACCGCGCCGTGCGCAGGCTGTGCCTCTGGGTGTTGCCGGGTCTGGCCGGCGCTCCGCCGGAGCCCCTCGGCTGAAAATCCGCGCGGCGTTCCGCCGGGGACCTTGCCGCCTTTGCCGGGGATTATTCCAGCAAGCCCTCCCGCCTGAGCTTTTCCCAAAGATCGGGATAGAGCTTTTTCACGCAAACCGGGCAGAGGCTATGGGAAAAGGTGGCTTGGGAATGCTCGCGCACATAGCGTTCGATGTCTTGCCAGACGCCCTCCTCGTTGCGGATTCGCTTGCACTCCGAACAGATGGCCAATATGCCCGTGAGGCGTTTGCCATCTTCCAGGGATTTGCGCAGGCTGTCCAGCACCTGGCGGCGTTCCCGCTCCGCCTTGGCCTTGTATAGCGCCGCCTCCAGGGCCGCCTGCAGTTCCTTGTCGCGGTAAGGCTTGATGAGATAGCCCGAATGCTCGGTGCGGGCGGCCTCGTCCAGTATTTCGTCCCCGGCGTGGGCGGTGACGAAGATGCAGGGGATGCCCAATTCCTGGTGCAGAATCGCCGCCGCCTCGATGCCGCTCATTTCGCCCTGCAGGCGGATGTCCATGAGCGCGACCTGGGGCTTGTCGATGCGAGCCCTTTCCACGGCTTCCTCGGCGCTGTCGGCCACGGCTATCACATCATAGCCCAGCGATTCCAGCCTGGCCTGCAGTTCCTGGGAAATGAGGAACTCGTCTTCAACGATCATGACGCGCGCTGGTTGTTCCCTCACAATGCCTCCAGGTCTTTGCTGCCCCCAGATCACCCAAGCGCATACGCAAGGCGGACCCGGCGCGATCTCACGGAAACTCGTGCATCAACCCTGCCTCCTGGCGAAGCGGACCAAGGCCTTGGTGCCCTTGCCATCTGCCTGGGCCGTCAATTCCAGCGAGCCTTTCAATTGCCTTTCCACCAGCCCGCGCACCATGAAAAGGCCGGAGGCCGAGCCCAAGTCAAAGCCGGCGGACAGGCCCACGCCATCATCGCCCACCAGCAGATCCAATAGGCCGTCGGGCCCGGCCTGGCCCTCCACCCGCACTTCGCCGCCGGCGTCGTCGGGAAAGGCGTGCTTGAAGGCGTTGGTGACCAGCTCATTGAGCACCAGGCCCAGGGGAACCGCCTGCTCCAGGCCGATGAGGGCGTCTTCCACCTGCACCACCATCTTGACCTTGCGCGGCGAAGAGCAATAGGAGCGGTAGAGCCCGTTGCACAAGGTGCGCACGTATTCGCTGAACTGTATCTTGGAAAACGCGCCGGATTGGTAAACGCTTTCATGGACCATGGCCATGGCCCGAATCCGGTCCTGGCTCTGGCTGAAGGCGCGCCTGGCCAGGGGGTCGGTGATTTTCATCTTCTGGATGCCCAACATGCTGGCGATCACCTGCATGTTGTTCTTGACCCGGTGATGTATCTCCTGCAGCAGGGCTTCCTTGTCGTTGAGCGATTCCCGGAGCGCCCGCTCGGCCTTTCGCCGGGCCTCCATTATCCTGGCGTTCTCCACGCTGAGGGTCACGGTGTGGGCCAGCATGACCATGAAATCCACGTCGTCCTGGCTGAAGCAGCCCGACTTCTTGTTCAGCGCGCCCAGCACGCCGGTTACCTCGTCGCCCACCCGCAGGGGCGCGTACACCAAATTGCGGGAAACGAAACCGGTTTTCTCATCAACTTTGCTGTAAAAACGCTGGTCTTTGCTCAAATCCGGCACGAACAAAGCCTGGCCGGTGGTCACCACGTAGCCGGCCACGCCTTGATCCATGGGGAAACGGACTTCCTCGAAACGCTGTTCCATCTCCTGGCTGGGGGGGCGCACCAGGCGGAAGAAAATCTCCCCCCGGATGCGGTCCACCAGCATCACCGAAGAGCTTTCCGCTTCCAGGTGATCCTTTATCACTTCCGCCAGATAGGCCAGAACCTCGTCCAGGGAGGCCAGGCCGGGCAACCTGGTGGAAATGTCCAAGAGAACGCCCAGCCGTTTCCGGCCGCGCTCCTCCCCGGTCACGTCGCGGAACACCTCCAGATGCCCCATGGCTTGGCCGTCCTGGCCATGACACAGGGACACGCCCCAAAGGATTTCCCGGCTTTCGCCGCTTTTGGTGAGCCGCCGGGTGGGCAGGGGCCGCTCGGCCCCGCCGGCCAGCGCCTCCTCCAGGTGACGCCGCGCGGCGGCTTCCTCGCTCTCGGGTATGAATTCGGCCTTGTCTTGGGTCAGGTCCTGGAAGCTCCAGCCAAAGCATTGGCTGAAGGCCTGGTTGATGAAGAGAAGCTCGCCCTGGGCCGAATACATGGCCGCGGGATCGATGAGGGTCTCCACGAATCCCCGGTACCAGTGATCTTGCCCGCCGCCGCCGCTTTCCGACTCGGAGGATGGCCTGCCGGCGGGATTATCAAGGCAAGTCTCGGTTTTATGGTTGGGCATGATGAGTCCTGGGTTAGTTGTCACCGTGACATTGTCTTGCCGTGGAACACCACGGACCTTCCCGCCTCCCACGCCGCCGGAAGCGGCAAAACTGGCGCTTCCCGGCCGGCGCTTACGCTTTACACGGCTGGCCGCGCCCCGGCGGCCACCGTTCCCCCCAGCGCATTTTAGACATAAGTTTATATTATTAACCCGCCGGGTTTAATTTGTCCATCGCAGCAAAATACAAAAAGGAAACTATCCTTTATCCGGCGGCCAGGGCACAAGAAGCGGCCCAAAGCCTATTACTCTCCCAGCCGTTTGATCATGTAAAGCGTGGCCGCGTCGTCGGGTCTTTTCTCGGCCAGGTCCTGCCACAGGGCCAGGCTCTCTTGCCGGCGGCCGGCCAAAAACAGATCGAACGCCTTTTCAACCTGGGGCAGCCAGTCCGGTTCGCCGGCCTGGCCCCTGGCCCCCAAGAGCTGATACGCGATCACCTGCTCGCGGGTTCCGGGCAGGGCCCTGCGGTCCAGGGGCCTGAACAGGAATTCCTCCCGGCAGGCGTCCCGGGTTTCCTGGCTCACGATGATATCGGCGCCGGGAATCAGCTTGGTGAGT
The DNA here is from genome assembly GCA_001184205.1 of Desulfocarbo indianensis. Classification (GTDB taxonomy): domain Bacteria; phylum Desulfobacterota; class Desulfarculia; order Desulfarculales; family Desulfarculaceae; genus Desulfocarbo; species Desulfocarbo indianensis. The sequence goes on along the minus strand of LBMP01000004.1, from coordinate 322,037 downwards.
TCCTCCAGGCGGGCGCCGCTGTTCACCGCCTTGCCCAGCACCGTGTAATCGAAATATTGCCGGGAGCCCATGTTGCCCACGATCATGGGACCCGTGCTGATGCCCACGCCCATGCGCAAGGCGGGCCTGCCGCGCCGCTGCCAGGCCTGGTTAAGCTCCTTGAGGGTCTCCTGCATGGCCAAGGCCGTACGGCAGGCCCGAGCCGCGTGGTCGGGCTGGGCCATGGGCGCGCCGAAAAAGGCCATCAGCGCGTCGCCCATGAACTTGTCCAGCACGCCCTGGTTGGCCAGAACCACTTGGGCCATGCGGTCCATGTACTCGTTGAGCTGGCCGGCCACCGCCTCCGGCTCCATGATTTCGCAAAAATCCACGAAGTTGCGGATGTCGGAAAACAGCACGGTGAGCACCCGCTTTTGACCTCCCAGGTGAAGCTTTCCGGGATCGCCCAAAAGCTCGGCGATTACCGAGGGGTGCAAATAATGCTGGAATACCTTGCGGATGCCCCGCTTTTCCCGCTCCTCGCCGAAATAGCGCCAGGCCAAAAGCCCCACCCCCACCGCCAGCAAGGTGAGCAGGGGATGCACCAGGGAGAGCAGATAGCCCTGGGTGAAGGCATAATAGACGAACGCCAAATAGCCCGCGCCCAGCCCCAGGCAAGCCAGACCGCCCAGGGCCGGGCGGGCCAGGCCCATGGCCAGGCTGGCGGCCAAGCCCAGGAAAAGCATGGCCGCCAGGGCCGCCTCGCCCGCCCAGCCCGGCTCGCGCAGGAAATCGCCGGCCAGGAGATTATCCAGAGTCTGGGCCTGCAACTCCAGGGCCGGGTGGTCCGGGTCGTACACCGTGGGTTTGGCGTCGAACAAGCCAACGGCGGTGGCGCCGATCAACACCGCCTTGCCCATAAAAGCCCCGGCCGGCGCCCGGCCGTCCATCACGTCCACCGCCTCCAGGGGGACCATGGCGCGGTGCCCGCCCCGCAGGTTGAGCCGCAGCCCGCCCCACTGATCCACGGCCAGGCTCCGGCCCTTCATGGCCAGGGGCATCATGCCCTGCACGCCCACCTGGGGCCGGGGCAGGTCCGCGCCCAATTGCCGCGCCAGGCAGGCCAGGGCCAGGGAGGGATAAAGCCGGCCCCGGCAGCGCATCACCAGGGGCATGCGCCGCACCACGCCGTCCAGGTCCGGCAACACGTTGAAAAAGCCCGCGCCGGAGGCCGCCTCCAGGAGGCCCGGCAACACCGCCTCCGGGGCGTAGGCCGTGGGCAGGGGGAAGTCCAGGGCCTGGGGGCTCAGGAAACGCACGGCAGGAAAGGCGAAACGGCTGATGGAATCCAGACGCGCGGCCAGTTCCTCGGGCGTGGCGCGCCCGGCCGAGTCCGCATCCATGTGAAAGAACCAGCCCAGGATGACCGGGCAGGGGCACTCCCTTATGGCCTTGGCCAGGGCGCGGTCCGGGTGGAATTTCTCCTGAAGCATGTGAGGATCAAAGGCTTGGCCGGCGCGGCCGGCCTGAAAGGCCTCTCGTAGCGCCTGGGGCGGGTAGCGGTCGTCAGGCTCGAAAAAGCCGATATCCAGGCCCATTACCTTGGGGCCCCGGCTGGCGGTGGCCGTCACCAGCCTGGCCAGTTGATCCCGGGGCCAGGGCCAACGCCCCAGGCGGTCCAGGCTGCGCTCGCCCACCGCCACCACGGCCACCTGCCCGCTGCGGCCGGCCAGGGGACCGCGCGCCAGGAACAGGCCGTCCTGGGCCTTCAGCTCCACCAGATGCAAAAAGGGAACCCCGGCCAGGTAAAGCAAAATCATCAGGCCGGTGAGAACGCCTCCCGCCAACAGAGCCCTGGCCAGCCGCTTCATTAGAGGTGGCTCCGCTCAGCCGCGGCGTGAATAAAGAGGCGGGGCTGTCAGCATGGCCCGGATCACTTTTTCTTGTCCTGACCCGGAGGCGTCTTGTCCTGCCCCGGAGGCGTCTTGTCCTGGCCGGGAGGGGTTTTGTCCTTATCTTGTCCTGGAGGCGTCTTGTCCTGACCGGGAGGGGTTTTGTCCTTGTCCTGACCCGGAGGCGTCTTGTCCTGGCCGGGAGGGGTTTTGTCCTTGTCCTGACCCGGAGGCGTCTTGTCCTGGCCGGGAGGGGTTTTGTCCTTGTCCTGACCCGGAGGCGTCTTGTCCTGGCCGGGCGGCGTCTGGTCCTTATCCTGGCCGGGCGGGGTCTGGCTTTGGCCGGGCGCGGGGAAGCCGCGGCCGGACGCATTGCTTTTGGCCACCGAGCCGGGCGGGGTTCCGGCCAGCGAACCCGGCGGAGAGCCGGCCAGGGAGCCCGGATTCAGCCCGGCCGGGGAGGCGGCGCGGCCGGAAGTCTGGGAACCGGGCGTCAACTGAAAGGACGGTCCCTGATCGGCCTTGCCCTCTTGTTGCGCCGGTCCCTTGGGCTGGGGCGATTCTCCCTGGAACAGGCCCTGAAACTCCCTGCCTTGGGCCGGATTGGGCAAGGCCGGCGCGGTGGGCGGAGCGCCCTGGGCCACCTTGGTGAAGGTTCCCTGGCTCACCGTAACCGGCGCGCCCTTGCCGTCGGCGGCTCTCACCTGCACCGGGTTGTCATAGCCCAAAACCGTGGTTTGGCCCGCAGCCGGCGCCCACACCAAAAACAAAGTGCCCCGCACCGCCGCCACGGCGGTGGGGGTGCGCACCTCGAACTTGCGCTGGCGGCCGCGCAGCAGGTCGTTGACCAGCGCCCGCACCTTGCCCACGAGAAGCTCCATTTGGGCGTCCCGCGTTTCCCGTCCCGCGTCGAACAGAAACCGGCTTATGGTCAGCCGGCTGTCCGCGCCCAGTTGCAGCAAGGAATCGTCGCTCAGCACGATGCGGATTTCGCTGCGCGGGCCGGCCCACACCACGTCGCCTTCATAGAGCTTGGCTTGCGGCTGGGCGGGCAGGTCGCGCGCCAGGGCCTTGCTGGTTATCCTGCCCTGCCCTCTCACCTCCAGGATGTAGCCCGCATACTCGGGCTGGGCCGCCTGGGCGGTCAAGGCCCAAAGTAGACAGGCCGCCAAAAGCGCCGATGGTATTCCGCCGCGCATGATCGCGTCCTCGCAGCCGATATCTGGGGCAGGCGCTTAGAAATATTTGGTCACCATAAAGGAAGCCACGTTTTTATAATAATCATACGGGCTGATGCCCGGTCCTTCCACATTGGAATCGTTATTAATGTAGTAGTAACTCAAAGTAAGCCGCCACCAGCCAGGGAGCCGCTGGATAAGCTGAACCGTCAGCCGCATTTGTTCGTCCTTGCGCTCGAACGGTTCGTAGGCCAGGGTCCACTCCTGCCTGGGGTCGTAATCATAATGCGCCCAGGTTAAATCCGCCTCCAGCTTCAGGCCCTCCAGCAAAAGGCAACCCGCCCCCAGGGTGGCCTCGTAGCCTCGGTACCCGCTGATATCGTCGTAGGCGTCTTCCTGATCCACGCGGTAACCCAAGCGGATATAGTCGTCCTTGCGGGCGAAAGTCAAAATGTGGTCCACCGCCAGGCCGCCGTGCAGCGACCCCGAGCGCCCGTCGAAATACTGCCTTTCGAACAGGATAAGCGAAAAAAACGTCTTGAAGCTCTTGGTCATTTGCCAGTAGAGATAAGGCGTGAGCGAATGCATGCGCGACCAGTCGTCCTTGCGCGCCCCCCGGTAGTAATAATAGAACTGATAGGGCACGCGGAATCCCCAGGCGGCCTTGCCCCAGCCCAAATAGGCCCCTGGGGCCCAATAGCTGGAACTGGCCTCGGTCTGCTGGAAAAAGGCCACGGTCTGCGCCTTGCCGGTGAAGCCCAGTTCCAAGCCGTTCTCCCCGCGCCAGGCCCTGCCGCCCCCCCAGGCCTCAGCCAGGAAAGCCGAGTCCGACTTACCCGAAGCCACCGCGTGGGCGGGGTCCTGGAAGATGGGGTCCAGGTACACGTTGCTGTCGTAAAGAAACCCGGTCTGCGCGCCCAGCCACCAGGGCCGGTCTATCTCCGCCACGTCATGGCGCCAGGCCTTTATCTCCGGGGCCAGCGCCCCGCTGGGAGCCGCGTCATAGGCCTGGCCCAGCATTCTGAGGGAAGCCTCGTACTCCTGATTGTGGTAGGCCGCCCGACCCCCGGCGTAGAGGATTTCCTGCCGGGCCTCGGCGTTAAGTGGCGGCGAGGCCTTTGCCACCCGCCTGGCGATCGCCATCACTTCTTCATGGCGCTCCGCTCGGGACAGCGTCGCAACCTGCCCACGCAGGGAAATCGCCGGGTATTCCGCCTCCACGGCTTGCCAATGGTGGAGCGCTAGGTCTGTATTGTTTTTTTCCGCAAATACCCGCGCAGCCAGCAAGTGCGCCTGGTTTTTATTATCGTCGCCCTTCTCTATTATCCTTTGGAGAATGGCCAAGGCTTCGTCATAACGGCCCACGGCAATCTGAACCTTAGCCAACAAAAGGAAAATCCTCCCCTGACGTTCTCCGGAGGCGCAGGCTTTGCCCAGCTTGCGCAAGGCGGCTTCATAATTGCCATTCAAAGCATCGAAGCGGGCAGATTGGTATAACGCTTCCGCATTAACATCGCTATCTTTATAGTCTTGCTTTGGAAAAGCGCTTGAAGATAAAAGAGCGCTTATTAGGGCAACGAGGCTGATGATTCTCAGTATGGTTTTCATTCTATCGCAAAGCTCATTACATATCAGTTTATACGGCGCACACGCCATAAATTGAACAATAAGCCATCACCACTATACTAATGGCGCCTATTTATTTATTATTTATTCTATACTGATTAGCAAGGGGGGTGTCAAGAATCAGAATTATTAAACTGAGATAGGCTAAGGAGTCTGGGCGCAACCGCAGTTTTTGTTTATATCTTCAATCTTGGAGAAAACATTAAAAATATCATCCAATCCATATGGTTTCTGATCGGCGAGATCTAAATAGTTTCTGTATGATTCTATTTTTTCATTATTCATTTGCCTACTTGACGTTTTTAATGCCTTCTTTATATTAAGTAAATAGTGGGGGTTGCGTTTTCGCCCTATTATTATCTCAACTCTCCTATTATAGCTTCTTCTAAAGTCTCCCAGATCCATAGACGCGTATGGACTATTTATTCTTTCGTCAGAATAGTTGTAATCGCCTATGTCTTTGTGGCTTAGCACATTTGAAAAATAATGGATACAATATTTTATATTACTATTGCCGATAAAAGAGTTTGATAATTTAACATACCACCCCAAAGCTCGTGCCATCGAATATATTTTGTTTATTTTAAAATTTCTGTCTGTTATCTCCGTATCTTGATTATCAGCAAATCCCAATATATCCACATAAACACTACCGTAACGGTCTGCTTCTAGCAACCCATCAATAAGTTTCTTTATATCGTTTAGCATTGATATTTCATTGTTTTCCGGTCCTAAGCTTGGCAAAACAACCACCTTGAGGGGATAAGTCCACACAAAGTGGTTTTCCGCAAAATAACTTGATAGGCTTGATGTATTTATTTTTAAAAAAACTATTTTGTGCTTCTTGTTTTTAAATCTTGTAACTCTTGGCCCGCTATCGATTTCACTGAGTTTTTCTGGAATAGTTATTATTGCTTGATCATAACAAGCATTGCCCGCAGGATCACTGAACAATTTCTTATGATTATCTATCACAAGAAAATTTTCTATTTGCCTCCAATTAATTTTATCGCTTCCGGTGCATCCATCCATTGATCCTTTAAGGATTCGCTCCAACTTGAGCCTGGCAGGTTGCTCTTTATACATTTCATGGTCGCATACCCTTACAGCCATACATTTATCAACTTCAACTTGGCATTTTTTTGCTCCATCAGTTTCATATTTATATTCTAAGTTGTGCAGCTCGTAATTGTCATTAGTCTTATCAATTTTTATTAATTCAAATTTCCAATGATCAGCAGAAATTCTATTTACTCTTTTGAATATATCCAGAACAAAAGCATTCTGCCCAAGCCCTCGTTTAATGTAATACATATCTGCGGCTTCGCAAATGCTACAAACCAAATCATGAAAAATTATCAACGCAAAAATCAATATATATCTTTTATATTGCATACCAGTTAAACTATACACCCGTGCACATATTTTATTTTTTCAGCTTGCAGTGCGTGACAAACTTCCATAAACAGTCACTGTCATCTTCATTGTATTTATGCTTTTCATCCAACTCATCTTTGATAGCTTGTGTAATATCCAAAAATACACCATTCCCCTCACTAACAAAGGATTTACTATCTTTATTTAACTCTTTATTTAAATTGTAATCAATAACTTTCACCCATTCCAAATTATCATTGCTTGTTTCACTATCTACCATTTTTATTTGTCTACTAACTGCAAATTCAATACTTTCGATATAGTTGTTAACATCGACATCTAAAATTTTTCCTTGAAATCTAATCCCAATAACTATTTGATATTTGTCTACTGTCTCTCTGAGATTTATGTTTTCTTGTAATGTAAATTGGCCAGAATTGTCAACATGCCTTATATATTTGTCATTGCCTGTTGTAACTTCCCAAGGAATCGATTCAAAACGTTTATAAAAAATATCATCTATATCACTATATTGTGTATTTAAATATGTTTTTATTAGGGGCAAATAATGCACCCTTACTTGTGGTAATCCAGGCTCCTTTTGATGATGATAAGCTTCCCAACTTATGATGCCAGTCAGAATGGCAACAGCCAATGTCAGAATGGCAACGGCCAATGTAATAGTCGCAATGCCTGTTGTTGTTCTTCCAGCTCGACTTAATACTTTAACGATCTGTCGCAATAACAGTCTGCCATCCTCTTCTTCGGCATAATTTTGATCTCTTGCCCCTCTGCCGACACTACCAATTATTACATTGCGCAGCTTTGCAACAAACAACTCGATCAGTAATTTTTTGTTGTTTTGCACCATGATTCAGACAATGCTTGATTGAGTCACATGATTATCTTTGGCTTTTCGTCAATAAACCTTTTGCTAGCGCCACTTCTTTTTCTTCCAGTTCGCCTGCCTGATAGCTTTTATCCAGTAATTCTTCTACTTCTTCCACTGACTTGCCGCTGTCTTTAACCATTTCCGAAAACACTTTTTGCAATTCTTCATTCAATTCATCAACAGCGCTGGCGCTTTCATGAGGCTTGGCCATTGCCAAAACCTGCAGCAGCTCATTCAGGTAATTGCCCTCGGCCTTGCTGCCCAACTCATGAACCGCCCTGATTAAATACGAGCCATCGCCGTTTTTCAGCTTTTCCTCAAGCAAATTAAGATTTCTCGCCATCCTTCTGGTCATGCCGTCCGCTACCAACGCCTTGAACGCCGTCACGAATCTCTCGGCAACGCTACCCTCGGCATCCTCGGTTGTTTCTGCAATTCCGCAGCTTAGCGCCATGCCGCGCGAGTGCAGACGCGCCTTGATATATAGAATGACTTCTTCTTGATCCGGCTTGAGGTATTCCCAGCGCTCATAGTTGACTTCATCGAACACTTGCTCGAAGCGATTATTCAGAGCGTCGTCAACTTCCGGAAGCGCCTCCATCACCTTATTAACCAGCTCTTTCCCCTCTCCATTCAGCCTGGCTCCGATCAAAACCTTATGCCCCTGGTACTCCGCCAACTCCTTGCAGTATTGCATCGTCAGGTTGTGGCCGGCGGCGTTGAAAACCCAACCCAAAGCGGGCGGAAGCAACTCGCTGCGCCACCGCTTGGCTGTTCGCTGCCTTTTTTCATCCAGCGCTTCCTTGCTGATTTGGGTCTTGGCGGCCGCGCTTTTTTGGGCCTGGATCGGCTGACACTGTTGGCGGTAAAAGTATTCCAGCCTGGTTTGCAGGCTTGCCAGGTCCCACAGCGCGGCCTGCTCCTGGTCACGCACCATGGAAGCCAAATCCGCCAGCAGCAATCCCGCCGCTTCCAAAAACCAAGCCTTGGGCGTCTCCGGCTCCCTTGCTCCGCCGTCATGCAATTTATTCAATCGGCTCCATAGCTCAGCGACCTTTTTCGCACTGTCCCAATCCTCCCGGCCGATGGATGCTTCCAAATGATCGGCTTCTGGAAACCCGAGTTCATCCTCTAAATTGCGCAAGGCTTGTTTAACTCGCGCCAACAAAGCTTCTTCATGGGAGAGCGCTTGCGCCTCGTTTATATTTTCGCCTTGGCCGTTCATCCGATCACGCCACCCCCCTAGTCATTCGCGCGAATCATCTGTTTATCCGCGTTATACGCAAGATCAATCCATCATCTTTGTCTTAATCTGTTTGGCGGAATGGGCCCGCTCGAACAGATAGGCCGCCTTTACTTGCGTTTCCAGAAACGACTCCTGAAGGTGGATAACCGCCGCCTGGCGCAATTCCTCGGCGTCCTGAATCTTATCGAACATGTCGCGCAATCTTTTTCGCAACCTGCCCGCGCATCGCCCCAAAAGGCGCCAATCTTCCGGCTTTCCGCTTCGCGCGTCTTGCATAATATTCCTGGACACTTTTTGCACGCCTATGGTTAAAAGCGCCTCCACATCTTTTCTTATCTTTGACAAGTTAGCATCCAAGCTACTTCCCCTTTGGATAATGCTTTAAACTGTCTACCATCCGGCCCCAAACTGTTTCGCCGTCCCGCAAACGCTCGCGCACCGCCTGATGGTACGGCTCCAAATCTTCCGGTTCGTGGAATCCCAAGGCGTGCAGGCAATTGGCCAAGGTATTGTCCACGGGCTCATTGTCCGCCTGAAGATAGCGAAGGCTGCCCTGCTCGCCCTCCACGGAATTCATAAGGATGTATTCGCTAACCAAAACGAATTCCAGGAATTCCGGCCCAGGCACTCTGAGGAAAAAGGATTGGGTGTTGAGCTGCGGAATACGCAGCACCACCTCCCTCACCCTTTCCTTGGCTCTTGCCAAGGCCAGATCCAGTATCTCCGGATTGGGCTTTACCTCCAGCGATTGCTTCACCCGCTGCATGATCTCGCCGGGCAACACCACATCCGCGATGAGATCGGCTATGGTCTTTTTCAGCCAGTCGCTATCTTGGTTGGGAGGCATGATCCTCCTGCTCCATGGCCTGATTCATGATGGTTTCCGGTGTCATTTCAGCCCCGGTTCCCGCTTCGGCCCCTGAGCCTCCTTCGTCTCCCGCTTCATCCTGTGTTGCGGTCCCCTCCTGCTTGCTCAGATTGGCGCGCAGGCGCTGCAGGTCTTCGTCATTGATTCCAAACCAAATCCAACGCTGGTTTTCTAGCTTTTGCTCCAGCGTCTGGATAAGCCGGGGGCTCTCCTTGCCGAGCTTGGGATCGTAGGTCGGCCCGTTCGGCATCTCGCGCCGCTTGCAGCGGGGGCAGTACTTGGCGTCTTTTTTAAGCGGCAAATGGCAATAGGAGCATTCGTAGATTTCTTTTTGGGCGTGTTCCTGCTCGGTGGTGCAATAGAAAAGACCTTGGCCCGCGCCGTGCCCGGCCTGCGCACCGCCGCTCTCCCCTGTTGTTTCATGGCAATGATCCTGGGGCTTGAACCGCTGCACGAAATGCGGCCGCTTTTGGGTTTCGTGATAGGGGCAAAACGGCAAGAGCCTGGCGCCGCACTGGGAGCAATAGCCGTTGCGCGTCTCCTGGCTGTAGACTTCCCAGGCCCTGTCGACTTGGTTGTCCGGCACCTCGTCATACACGTCGAGGAATTTGATCGGGAACGGATTGGGCAGGCAATCTTGCACGCAGCCTGGGCACAGGCGGTGGGGCTGCACGCCCTCCCGCTTGGATACTTCCTCGAAGCGCAGCCTGGGCTTACCGCCCAGCTCTCTATCCGTCTTTTCACGGTCCTGGTTGTATTCCTCCAGGCAATGGATGCAATAGTCGCTTTCCGTGCTGATATCCACGTTGTGACGGTCGCAGCGCCACCAATAGGTGCGGGCATAATTCCCGCATACCGGGCAATACTTGTCCGGGTCGGGCTTGTTGCCGTTGGCGTCCAGGGGCTTGTTCATCTCGTCATAGGTGTGCAGTTCGTTCTCCGGGCAATCGGGATTCCCGCAACGGCTTTTTATGGGCCGCCCGCAATGGGGGCACACGATGGTGGTGCGCGGCAGGTCGGTAATATCTTCGAAACATCCCGGGTTGCCGCAGGTGACGACCTTTATCTGCTGGCTGCCCTCGATGACATCCGGAAAGTCAGCGTAGTTCACGTCCACGTGGAAAAGTTTGCGGTTGGCGCCGTAGCGGGCGTAGGCATAGTAATAATCCTCGATGCCGCGCAGGTTGGTGGCGGGATGGTTCAAGGATAAATGCCGCACCACGATCTTGCCCGGCTCGTTATCCTCCAGACGCCGGTAGGCGTCATAGGTATCAACCTCGGCCGGCGTGGCGGAAAGCACGTTGCCCACGTCGCCTTCCAAGGCCTTGTAGTTTATGCCGCCCAGGTCCTTGGAGGAACGCGGCGAATAGGTGGGCGCCGCCGCATAGGCCCGCCGGCTTTGATTGGAATTGAGCAGAACGTCCTTCAACTGATAATCATGGCGGGCCCTGGCCAGCTCCCTTTCCCGGAGCCTCAGATCCACGTATTCATGCAGGTCCAAAAGCTCCGACCCCTTTTCCTCCATCAGCTTGGCGACCTTTTGCCGGCCAAAGCTCAAGGCCAGCTCCACGATGCGCTTAGTCGTGAGACCGCCGGCCGTATCCTCCCCCGTCTGCGAACGCAGAAAGAGCAAGAAACCCATCAGAGCACCCTGGCGGGACCATGCGCCGCCAGCCCGCTCCGCAAAGCGTTTCCAGAAACCTTCGTCCGCCAAGGAACGCAGGACCAGGCTGGTTTTCACCTTCAGCTTGTCCCTGATCTCCCTGATACCCTTTTCCGCGGTTTGATTGATGGATTCTCCCGCCACCAACACCGAACGCAACATGGCGCCATCCGTCACCAGGCTGCCGCAGACGCTGTCCAGCGCCGCCGCCATGAGCATTTTCACCCTTATCTGGCTGGCGTATTTATCGTAGCTTCTCTTGACCCTGTCCATGAATCTGCGGCACCAGTGGGCCATGCTGACTTGCTCCATGGGGCCTTTCCAGGGGGCAGAGCCGTAAAGATCCAGCAGGTCTTCTTTCAGTTTTTCATAGGGTCCCCCGCCGGCCTTGACGTGGCTTTCCAGCCTGGTAATCAAGCCGCGCACCGAAGAACGAAGGCTTTCGGCCTTGCTGACCAAATAAAGGCGCATATCTTCGGCCCGCGCCTCCCCTTCCTCGCCTTGTTCCGCTAATATCTTTGCGACTTCATTTCCCACCATTTCTTTGAGCGATTCAATATGATTGGCCAGAGAATCATCCCGATTGGCGTCCATGTCGGGCAGGTTCAGCGGTGCAAACCTGAATTCTCCCTTGGCTTGGGGCCGCACCAAGTCAGCCAGCCAAGTATCAATATTCTCCAAGGCCAAATCCTTGCTATGGCGCAGCTTCACCAGTTCCGTGGCCATTTCTATGGCGGCGTTGTTCTGATAGTCCTGAGGCCATTTCCGCACCGACTCCAAAGCCTCGCCAAGCTTTGCATCGATTATTTTTTCCAGGAAGGGAAACTCCTCGGCCGCGTATGGTTCCAAGGCGGTTTCCGCGCCGGCATCCGTGGCCTTTCCCCTCTTGGTGTATTCGATGGCCTTGCCCAGAAAGTCTCTTGCGTAAATATTTCCCAAATAATCGATCACTTGCCTGCGGCTGGGCATGAGCAAGGTCAAGGTGCCGGCGGTGGCGAAAACGCTCTGCTGCGCCACCAGGCTGTTGTCGCGGACGCCCGACTGGGAGCCGGTGTTGGTGGTGGCGCTCTTGTCCATCTCCCCCACCCGGGTCTCCACCAGGTCGAAGTAGACGCTCTCCGCCATGAGCGCGGCCATGAGCTGGGGGTTGCTGGTCACCTGATCGGCCTGGATCAGATTGTCGTAAAGATAGATGGCGTCAAAGGGGCTATGGCCCCTTTCCGGCACGGTTATGCGCCTGCCGTTGGGATAGCGCGTGGAAAACTCGCGCGATTGATTGGCGAACACGGCCAGCTCCTTCAAGCTGGCGTATGAATTGGCGAACAGGCGGCCGGAAATATCGTATTCGGCGTAGATGCCGGGCAAGAGGAACAGCCCGATCTGCATCAGGTCCACGGGCAGGGTGCGCATGAAATAGGCCACGTCCAGAAAAATGCCCGCGCCGGTGCCGCCGCCCAGGGAGCAGGCGATATACACCGCCACTCCCTTTGTCCGTTCGGCGCTAATGCTGCCCAGCTTTATTTCCAATAGCCGGTTGAGGGCGCGCCGCAGCACCACCTGGATACGGTCGGCGTGTTCGAAGTAGCCGACGCGCCCCAGGGGCCGCCATTGCGCGGCTCCGGCCCGGTGAGCCCCCATTTGAATGATGGTGCCCTCCCGGTCCGGGTACCAATCGCGGAAAAACGCCTGGTTGTGCTCCTGGTGCATGTTGCAAAGCCGGTTGTGGATCAAGGCGCCGTCCAGCCAGCAGCTCTCGTCAGGGGAAAGCCTCACCTCGTCGGTGCCGTTGAAGTGGGCGTCGGTGGCTTCCTCGGCCGGATCGAAGTCCAGGCACAGCAGGCGCAGGTCCGGTTGCATGGCGGTGTCGGCGAAACCCGCTTCCAGCAAACGCCGCTTCAATTGGATAAGCATTTTTTTCCCGGTGCCGCCCAAGCCCAACACCAGGGTCTTTTGCAGGGGCTGGATTATGGCGTGGCTCATTACATTCCCCCCAACCAGCAAAGCGCGAAAACAACCATGCCCACCAAAAAACCCATCACCGGGCACGAGAGCCGCACGTTGTTTTTAATGTTACGCACCACTTGCCCCTCCCTCATCTCGGCGGTGCCTCGAAACTGAGAACGAGCCATAGTGTGGCCAACATTACGTGATAGCAAAAGCCCCAGGGCCACGCAGATGGCCCAAACGATCAAGCCAATCACCAGAGGAATCAGGGACTGAAGTCCTAAAAACTTGGCTATGGTTGACATTATTTTTGACAAAAATTCCATAATCCCCCCGTTCGCGCTAATAATCGCCACTTTGTCTGCGGCTGCGCTGGTACATGATCATGAAAAACAAAACCCCGCCCCCAATGGCCAAGGTGATAAACACGGCGAACACGCCCATACCCGAGCTGTCCGGCGCGGGAGGCGCCACCTCGAACCGCTGCTGGACCTCCGCGCCCTGGCCCACATCCTGGGTGAGGGGGACCATGGCGACCGCGTAGGCGCCGGGCGCCAGGCCCTCCCGCTGGCTCAGCCCGCCTTTTATCTCCAGGGTTTTCAAGCTGCGGGGCGGCAGCTCTACGCCGGAGGCCATGACTTCCTCGGCCAGGCAGCCGGCGGTTTCGGGCCCGCCGGTGGCGGGGCCGTCCTGATGGACCATGAGGCGCACCCGCACCGCCTCCAGCTTGCGGGGATGGCAGGAATGGTTGTGAAAGGTGGCCGTGATAGCCAACTGGTTTTGTTTCAGGTCATATTGCGCCTTGCCCGCCCTTTCGATCTGGATGCGGTTGGCCACCTTGGCGAAATATGAATTGATGGTGGTCTTGCCCACGATGCTGGGATCCAAGGGGAAATCGGCCGCCGCCAGCCATTTCTTGAAGGGCTGCCGCACGCCGTATATTTCGGGCACGGCGCTGTAGTCGCCCATGCCGAAAATCAGCACCTTCACCCGGCCGGCGTCCAGATTGGGCCTCATCAAGGCCGCCGCGTTTTGCAGCTCTTTATGGAATAAAGGCAGGGTTTCGGATTTGTCATGACCGCCGTCGGTCAGGACGATGAAAACCAGCTCATCGAATTCATGGGGATTGGTCCCCAGCGGCGTCAGTTGGTATTGGGCCATCATGTCCAACACCACCGGGGTGAAGTCGGTAAGGGTCTCGTCTTGTTTGGCCAAAAACGGGTTGCTTGTTTTATAGTTGCTGCGCTCCGGCACGGCGTCGGCGATTCCGTAAGATTTATTGCCGGAAAAATCCAGTTTCTGATCCAGGTCCCGTATTTTGGGGGCGTCCCGCTTGGGATCATAGGAGTCTATGGCGTTTAACAACGAGCCGACCAGGCTGTAAAAACCCCGGATCACCAGGCGATCGCCGGGCTTGATGGCCTCGCTGCCTTCGGCCAAAAGCACCTGCTCTAAAAAGCGCACCGTGTTTTCCATCAAGGTCAGGCGCTTGCCCTGGCTCCACGGCGCTTCGGCCCTGTTCTGGTTCTCATACATGGACCCGGAGATGTCCACGTAAACCACCACGGCGCGGCGGCAGGAACCCTGGGCAAGGCAGGGCGTCGCGCACAAGGTCAAAGCCACGCACAAAAGCGCGATTTTTATTTTTTTCGCTGGATTCATTTTCTTCTCCATGGATACATCATTGGAAAAAGAAAATGCCGGGTCAATTCAAATGAATCGCCAAGAATGACACTAAAAAATGACCCGCTAATTTGATTGATTCAGCCCCCGCGCCTTAGCCAAACCCGCCATGATCAATTGCCGGTTTTGATGTTGCCTGCGAAACACATGCGGGGTTCGCCCCAGCAATTTTTTCATGGCGCGGGATAGCTGTTCCTCATAGCGGTAGCCAACCTGCCAAGCGATTTCCTTTACCAGGAGATCGCTGCTCAACATGAGCCGCAAGGCCTGAACCACCCTGGTGCGCGATAGAAAATCCTCCATGGTGAGGCGGACTTCCCGGCGGAAACGCGACCGCAGGGTGTGATAGCTCAGGCCCAACTCCGCCGCTACCTGGCGCACGGAATATAACTCTTTGTAATTTAGGGATATATAGCGTAAGGCCCGCTGCACCAAGGGAGAACAGGACCCTTCTTGAATGCGAAGGGCCTCCGTCACGGTCCCCAAACCGGTCTCACCGATATCTTGGTTCAGTTCAACGCGCATCAATACAACCGTGGGGCAGGCACTTGGTTGGCACCGCGCGTGAATATGGGAGGAGCGTCCGGCAAAAATAAAAAAAACCCTCGCGCGTCGCTCAAGACGCACGGGAGCTATCGTAACCCCCCAGGTTCTGTTTTTTGACCAGCTTACGCTTTTTTCGCACGGGACAATTTTGCATATCACGATCAAAAATAATCTGTCAACCGTAATATGCAAGGATCTGTATTAGGGCGTATTAAGAATTATGAAAGGGCCGTTATAAGAATATGTCGCAAGCGTGGGTTTAAGCCTGGAGACCGGGCCGCTTCGGGCCGGGCACAAAGCCGCCGCGCGCAAGCGGTATTCGCTTGGCGCGCGGCTTATATGCTAGCCGGGTTGGTTTTCCTTGGGCTTGCGGCGGGAACGGCGGCGGCGCTTGCGCGGCGCCTCGGATTTTTCCTCGCCGGCGGCCTTGCCAGGGGACTTGGCCTTGCGCGCGGCGGGCGGCCTGCCCGCGCGGCCGCCGCCCTTGGCCGGCTTGCGCCCGCCGCCGGGACGGGGTCCGAACTTGCGGGGCTGCGAGCGGTAATCCGGGGCCTGGTCCTCGCGGAACATCTCGTCCTCGGCCCAGCACACCGGAATCTTGTCTTCCAGGTATTCCTCCACGTAGGGCAGGTGGGTGGCGTATTCATCGCAGCAGATGGTTATGGCCTTGCCCAGGGCGCCGGCGCGGGCGGTGCGGCCCACCCGGTGCACGTAATCCTCCGGGTCGGCGGGCACGTCATAATTGATGACGTGGCTCACGTCCTCCACGTGCAGGCCGCGGGCCGCCACGTTGGTGGCCACCAGTATCTTCAGCTCGCCCTTCTTGAATTGCTCCATGAGCTGCAAGCGGCGCTTCTGCGAGATGTCGCCGGAGATGCCCTCGGCGGGGTAGCCGTTTTTCTGGAGCTTGAAGGCCAGCCAATCCACCCGGTACTTGGTGTTGGCGAAAACCATCACCCGGCTCCATTCCTCGCGGCCCAGGATGCCCAGGAGCAGGCCCAACTTCTCCCCGCTGGAGCAATGATAAAGCTCCTGGGTCACCTGCTCCACGGTGCGGGTGTCCTTTTGCACCGAGACTTTCTGGGGCACGTTCATGAACTCGTAGGTCAGCTCCAGCACCCGCCAGCCCAGGGTGGCGGAAAACAGCATGGACTGGCGGTGGCGATAGTTGGGCAGCCGGCGCAATATCCAGCGCAGGTCCTGCACAAAGCCCATGTCGAAGAGCCGGTCCGCCTCGTCCACCACCAGGTAGCTGATGTTCTTGGGGTCGAACACGCCCTGCTTGGCGTAGTCGATGAGCCGGCCCGGCGTGGCCACCACGATGTCCACCCCGCGCTTGAGCGCGTCGGCCTGCTTGCGGTAATCCACGCCCCCGAAAACCGCCACCATGCTGAAGCCGCAGTGTCGGCCGATGCTTTCGGCGTCCTGCATTATCTGCAGGGCCAACTCGCGGGTGGGGCTTATCACCAGGCAGCAGGGCTTGCCCGGCTGGCGATCGGCGTCCTTCAGCATGTGGCTGAAGATGGGCACCAGAAAAGCCGCGGTCTTGCCGGTGCCGGTCTGGGCCTCGCCGGCCACGTCGTGGCCTGACAACCCCAGGGGGATGGCCTGCTCCTGGATGGGGGTGCAATTGAAATAGCCCGAGTCGTGCAGCCCCTGCAAAAGAGGCTCGGGCAAATCGAATTCCGCGAAAGGCTTGCCGCCGGCCAGGGCGGGGGCCCCGCCCGGTTCGGATTGGGTTTCTTCTTTATTTATTATGTTCATAGTTCAGGTACGATTGCTTCCTCTCTGGTAATTTCCGCGGCGGGGGCTATTTTCGGCAGACAGCGCCCGCCAGGTTATCTTGGTTGATCGAACATATTTCAGGCGAGGAGCAATCGAAACCCCGGCCGGCAAAAACCATGTAGCCGTCCAGGAAATAGACCCAGTGCGCCTTGGTCTTGGCATGGGACCAGGCCACCTCGCTGAGTCCCAGAGTGACCACGCCGGTTACCATGCGCGCCGCGCCCTCGCTGGGGCAGACCGGACCCGAGTCCGGCACCATCTGGTATTCCCAGACAAGATAGTCGCGGTCATGGGCCGGAAAACGCACGCACTGGGCTTTTTCTGGCTTGCCAAGGGCTTTTTCCACTTCGGCCTGAGTCATGCCCACATCCAGCTTGCTTAAATGATCCTCCGCCGTGACCGCGCAACCCGCGGCCAGCGCCATGATTACCAACATGAGCAGCCAGGTTGTCCTTTTCATCTCGGCTTCTCCCGCCAGCCCCCGGCTTGGGGGGGTGATTTGATACAAATTCAAATAATTATATCACTAGCCGCCAGGCTTTTCCCCTGGCGGCCCGGACTATCAAGTCAAAGGCTCCAAATCACCCCAGCGTAGCCTTCCTTTTAACAAACGCAACCCGGCCGGCGCCTGCCCGGCCAGTTGACTTGCCATGGCCTCCATGACCCTGGGCGGGACCGCGTCGGCCTGGTTGATTATCAAGGCCCGCTCCATGCCCGCGGGCAACTCGCGGAAAGGCCCCTTGGCACCGAAAAGCACCCTGATCAGGGCCGCCGGCGTCACCGCCTGGCCCAGGCCAAGGCCCGACTCGGCGGCGAAGATTTCCGGGCGGTGCACCCAATCCAGGCCCAAGGGGCGTCCCAGCCCGCTGGCCCCGGCCACCACCACCCGCAGGCGCTCGCCTCCCGGCCAGACCGGCTCATGGGTGGCCCAGGCCTTGAGCGGCTTGCGGGCGGCTCCGTCCACCTCCGCCACCACCCAGGCCCCGCTTGCGGCCAGGGCCGCCACCTGGGGTGGAGTCAGCCCGGTGAGCTTGCCCGCCTGGTTTAGCTCCTGGGCCACGGCCAGAACCTCGCCCGGCCGCAGAGCCGCCGCGATCTCATCCGGCGGGGGCGTGGCTTCGCCCCAAAGCCAGGCCGGCCGGCAAAGCCTGGCCGGCGGCGGGTAGATGAGGGTGGTGGTGCAAAGGGCCGCCCGCTCCCCGGCCGCGGCCAGTTCCGCGGCCAAGGCCTCCACCAGGGCGGTCTTGCCGCCGCTGCCCGCCACGGCCACCACTCCGGGGCGCCCGAGCCCCAAGGACCGGCCCAGCGGCCCCCAGGCTTTTTCGGTGTGGGAAGGGGAGGAAATAGGGGCTCCTATTGCGCCGAAGGCTGGGCTTGCGAGGCGCCGGCCTCGGCCCGGACCACCAGGACCGAGCAAGGCGCCTTGCGCAGAAGCTTCAGGGCCACGGAACCGAAAAGCGATTCGCCCAGGCCCGAGGCCCCGGTGGCGCCCATGACCAAAAGGTCCGCCCCCCGGTCGGCAATGAGTTCCAGGATTTGGGGGGCCACCTTGCCTTCCAGGCAGAGCCCCTCGGCCTGGACCTGGTCCAGCCCGGTCCCGGCCAGATAACGGGCTTGCAGCTCCTCCTGGCTGATTTGGCGCAGCCTGGCGGCCACTCCGTTGCTGGCCTCCTCGAAAGCGCCGGCCGAGGCCTTGCCCAGAAGCGGCGAGGCGTTCAATACCGGCGGTATCACGTGAACCACCAAAAGCCCGGCCCGGCGGCGCTTGGCCAATTCAACGGCCCGTTCAACCGCCCGATCCGCGCTGGGCGAGAAATCCGTGGCCACGACGACGAGTTTAACCTGCATGGTCCGCGAGCCGCCTCAGGGCGTGGGCGCGCTGGTTAAAAGGAACTTCAAATCATCGTCATAGAACTTGACGCCGCCGCCCAGGAAGAAGTTGTCGTGGTCGTAATCCGATAGCGGGTCCAGCCAGCCGGCGGTGACGTAGAAATACTTCCAGAAATGATAATCCCCTGCTAACCTGAGGCGCGGGTTCTCGTCCTCGCGGAAATCGTAGGCCTCGAAGGTTAAAGTCAGGTTGTCGTCGAACAGGTGGACGTCCGCGCCGATGCCGCCGGTGCTCTCGAACAGGCCGGCCCGCAGGGACACGTCGTAGAAGCGCTTGCCGATCTGGGCGTTGAACTTCAGTTCGTCCTTGTCCACCGTCACCGTTTTTTCCCTGGTTTGCCAGCTGGCGCCGCCCTGGTAATGGGTGATCGTGGTGTCTTTTTCCGTGCGCCGGCCCACGGGGTCGGTGGTGATGCCCAGGATGTAGAACTTGTCGGCCTTGGGCTGCAGGCGGACGTTCAGGGTGCTGCGCAGGGCCTCGTCATGCATGAGGTATTCGCCGCGATAGTCGATATAGGTGCGCCAGGCGTCGGCCCGGCCCAGATAGTCGTTGATGCCGGTGAGGGCCTCGTCGATCTTGGTCACCGTGGTGTCGTCGTTCACCAGCTTGCCCAGGGTGCCCTTGCCCTCGTTTATCTTGCGGCTCACTTCCTTCAGGGAGGCCAGGGTCTGGTTCAGGTTGTCTATGGTCTCCCGCTCGTTCACTAAAGCGCCGATGGTGCCCTGGCCATGGTCTATCTTTTCGGCCACCGAGGTGAGCGCGCCGATGGTGCGGTCCAACTGGCCGCTGATGGCGCGGAAATTCTGGATGGTCTCCTGAAGCGCCTGCTTGTTGTCGCCGCTGAGCTGGCTCATGTCGCGGGAAAAGGATTCCAGGTTCACGATGACGTTGTTGAGCCGTTTTTGGTTGTCGCCCACCACTCCCTTGAGGGCGGCGGTGATCTCCTTGATGTTGGCCAGGGATTCGCTGATGTTCCGCTGGCTCTCCGGCGAGCCCAGGCTCACCTTGAGGGAGCCGGTGAGGTCTTTCACGTCCTGGGCGATGGAGCCGATCTTGGCCATCACCTCATCCAGGTCGGTGGGCACCTTGGCCTTGACCAATTGCTGGCCGTCCTTCAGCGGCGGAGCGCCGGGGCTGCCGGCTTCCAGGGAGATGTATTTGTCGCCCAGGACGCCCCTGGTGCGGATAAAGGCTTCGCTGTCGGCGGGCAGGACCACGGCGGCGGCGATGCGCATGGCGACCCGCGCCCGGTGCTCGTACAGGCCGATGCGCTCCACCTTGCCCACCTGGATGCCGGCCATCTCCACCGGCGCGCCGGTCTTCAGGCCGGTGGCGTGGTCGAACACCGCCCAAATCTGGTAGCCCTCGGGTTCGCCGAACTTGAACTCGCCCAGACGAATGGTCATGTAGGCCAACACGGCGATGCCGACCAATACGAAAATGCCTACCTTGACTTCCGTGGATACACCCGGCACTAGCGCCTCCGAGTTAAAAGCCCGTCCTCAGTATAACTCATGGCCGCCCGCGGTAAAGGGGCTTCTCCGCCCATTTCGCGGCCCCGGCCTAAACCACCTCGATGGGCCCCTCGGCCCGGCCGTGGATGAATTGCTGCACCACCGGGTCCTCCGAGGATTCTATCTCTTTCGGGGCCCCGCTGGCGATAATCTTACCGTCGTACAGCATGGCGATGTGATGCCCCACCTCAAAGGCCCCGGCGATATCATGGCTGATCACCACCCCGGTAAGACCCAGCCTTTCCTGGGTCTCCACGATGAGATGGTTGATGGCCGCCGACAGGGGCGGGTCCAGGCCGGTGGTGGGCTCGTCATATAATATGATCTCCGGCTCCAGGGCGATGGCCCTGGCCAGGCCCGCCCTCTTGCGCATGCCGCCGGAAAGCTCGCTGGGCATCTTGCGCTCCACGTTGACCAGCCCCACCATCTTCAGCTTTTCGATCACGGTTTCCATGATCTGCGCCTGGGAAAGCTTGGTGTGCTCACGCAAGGGAAAGGCCACGTTGTCGCCCACGGTCATGGAGTCGAACAGGGCCGCGTCCTGGAACAGCATGCCGTAACGGCGGCGCACCTGGTTCAGCTCGCGGTCGTCCATGTCGTTCAGGTCCTGGCCGTCCACCAGCACCCGGCCCTGGTCCGGCCGGATCAGGCCGATCATGTGCTTCAGGATGACGCTCTTGCCGCCGCCGGAGCGCCCGATGATCACCGTGGTGCGGCCGCGGGGGATGTCCAGATCCAGCCCCTTGAGCACGCGCTGGCGGCCAAAGGATTTGTGCACCCCCTGCAGTTGGATTATGTCGCTGGGTCTATGGTTCATGGCTAAAACATTATGGCGGTGAGCACGTAGTCGGCGGCCAGGATGGAAACGCTGGCCAGGACCACGGCCTCGGTGGTGGAGCGGCCCACGCCCTCGGCGCCGCCGGTGGTGTAAAACCCTTTGTAACAACCGATCAGGGAGAACATGAGCCCGAAAAAGGCCGCCTTGACCAAGCCCATGCTTATATCGCTGAAATCCAGGTATTCCACTATTTTGGCGATAAAAATCCCCTCGTTGACGCCCAGCATCCGCACGCCCACCACGTAGCCGCCCACGATGCCCACGAAATCGCAGACCACGGTGAGCACCGGCAGCATGCAGGTGGCCGCCACTATGCGGGGCAGCACCAGGTATTGGATGGGGCTCACCGCCATCACGTAGAGCGCGTCTATCTGCTCGGTGACCCGCATGGAGCCCAGCTCGGCGGCCATGGCGCTGCCCGCCCGGCCGGTGACCATGAGCGCGGTGAGCACCGGGCCCAGTTCGCGGGTGAGCGCCAGAGCCACGGTGGAGCCCACCAGGCTTTCCGCGCCGAACATGGAAAAGCCGTGATAGGTCTGCAGGGCGAACACGCCGCCGGTGAACACGCCGGTGAGGAGCACCACGTTGATGGACTGCACGCCCACGAACTCCATCTGCTTGAAGATGAGGCGCAGCCTAAAGGGGGGGCGCAGCAGCCAGAGCAGGGCCTGGATGAAAAGAAGAACGATCTCGCCCGCTTCTTCGAGGAACCGCATGGTCTTGCGGCCGGTGTAGGCCAGCGGGCCGGTCCAATTCATGAGCAACACCTCGAAAGGCCAGGAACGGGCGAAGGATGCGACTGAAACGCCACGGCGCCGTCCCGTCGGCCAATGACCTGGGCGGACGCCGATTTATTCCACTATAGTGAGCCGGCGGGGCATCGTCAAGTTAACGATTTGACAACCGCTTCGCGGCGGCATGCGTTGACTAACCCTCCGGCGCCTGATACTTTTATGGCGCCTGGGGGTGCCCTGCCAGGGCTGAGAGCCGCGCGGCGGGGCCCGGCCGGAGGCGGCGCGGGCGAAAGTTCACGCAATCTTCAAAAAGGCCGGCGCGGCGCGGCAACCCCTCGAACCTGATCCGGGTAATTCCGGCGTAGGGATAGGTCCCAGCAAGCCAACCCCTAAGCCCGCCTGGGCCTCCCCGGCAATTACTGGATTATTCATTGCCGGGAGATAGCCATGACCATCCCCAGGGTTCTCATCATCGCGGGCTCGGATTCCGGCGGCGGAGCCGGCATCCAGGCCGACCTCAAGGCGGTAGCCGCCCTGGGGGGCCACGGCATGACCGCCGTCACCGCCCTCACCGCCCAGAACACCCAGGGCGTCTCCGGCGTGCACCCGGTGCCCCTGGATTTCGTGCGCGCCCAGTTTGAATCGGTGGCCGGCGACATCGGCTTCGACGCGGTGAAGACCGGCATGCTGCACTCGGCGGATTTGGTCTCCCTGGTGGCCGAACTCCTGAGCGGGGCGCAAGCCCCCCTGGTGGTGGACCCGGTAATGGTGGCCAAGGGCGGCGACCGCCTCCTGGCCGCCGACGCCGTGGCGGCGCTCAAGCAGAAGCTCCTGCCCCTGGCCACGGTCATCACCCCCAACCTGGACGAGGCGGCCGAGCTTATGGGACGGCCGGTGAAAAACCGCGGGCAGATGGCCCAGGCCGCCCGCGAGCTGGTGGAGATGGGCGCGGGCGCGGCCCTGGTGAAGGGCGGCCACCTGGCGGAAGACCCCTGCGACGTCTTGTACGACGGCGATAAGCTTTGGGAGTTCGCAGCACCGCGCATCCACACCCCCCACACCCACGGCACCGGCTGCACCCTGGCCTCGTCCCTGGCCGCGCTATTGGCCGCGGGCTGGGAACTGGCCCCGGCCGTGGGCCGCGCCCGGCTTCTGGTGCGGCGGGCCATCCTGGGGGGCCTGGCCATCGGCCAGGGTCGGGGGCCGGTGCACGCCATGGCCGATCTGGAGCCCCGGCTCATGCTGGGGCCCTGCCTGGCCGAGATGGAGGCGGCCCTGAGCCGCCTGGAGGACGCGCCCGGCCTGGCCCACATGATTCCCGAGGTGCGCGGCCAATTGGGCTACGCCCTGCCCGGCGCGGCCAGCTTCGAGGAGGTCATCGCGGTGCCCGGCCGCATCACCCACCTGGGCGACCGCCTGAAGGCCGTGGGCGCTCCCCGGCCCGGGGCCAGCCGCCACGTGGCCAAGATCGTGCTCACCGCCTGCGCGGCCGACCCCGCCAAGCGGGCGGCCATGGCGCTTAATTTTTCCGAGGAGATCATCACCCGCGCCCGCAATCTCGGCTGGCGGGTGGCGGAATTCGATAGAAGCCGGGAGCCCGCCGAGATCAAGGCCCGCGAGGGCTCCAGCCTGGAATGGGGCACCGCCAGCGTCATCAAAAAGCTGGGCGCGGTGCCGGAGGCCATCTTCGACCGCGGCGAGGTGGGCAAGGAGCCGGTGTTCCGCATCCTGGCCCGCAATCCCGCTGAGATAGTAGACATGGTGCTGGCTCTGGCCGGCAAGGAGGATAGGCAATGAGCCAGACCCAACTGGAAGCGGCCCGCGCCGGCCAGATCACCCAGGCCATGCGCCAGGTGGCCCAGGCCGAGGGCCTGGAGGCGGAAAGCCTGCGCCGGGCCGTGGCCGCCGGGCGGGTGGCCATCCCGGCCAATCCGGCTCACGCCAATCTTGAGCCCAGGGGCGTGGGCCAGGGCTTAAGCGTCAAGGTGAACGCCAACCTGGGCACCAGCCCGGACCGGGCCGATATGGCCGAGGAAAAGGCCAAGTTGGACGCCGCCCTGGAGGCGGGGGCCGACGCGGTGATGGATCTCTCCACCGGCGGCGACCTGAAGGCCATCCGGGCCCAGGTGCTGGCCAACTCCACGGTGCCGGTGGGCACGGTGCCCATCTATCAGGCCGCGGTGAAGGTCACCGGCGAGGACCGCGGCATCGTGGACCTCACCGCCGACGAGATGTTCGCGGTGATCGAGGACCAGGCCCGGGAGGGCGTGGACTTCATGACCGTGCACTGCGGGGTCACCCTGAGCGCCCTGGAGCGCCTGCGCTCCGAGGGCCGGGTCACCGACATCGTGAGCCGGGGCGGCTCCTTCCTGGCTTGCTGGATGGTGGCCAACAAAAAGGAAAACCCCTTTTACGAGCAATACGACCGGCTGCTGGAAATCCTGCGCGCCCATGACGTGACCATCTCCCTGGGCGACGGCCTGCGGCCCGGCTGCCTGGCCGACGCCACCGACCGGGCCCAGATCACCGAGCTGGTGACCCTGGGCGAGCTTACCCAGCGCGCCTGGGACGCGGGCGTGCAGGTGATGATCGAGGGGCCGGGCCACGTGCCCCTGGACCAGGTGGAGGCCAACATCAAGCTGCAAAAGCGCCTGTGCCACGAAGCGCCCTTCTACGTGCTGGGCCCCCTGGTCACCGACGTGGCCGCGGGCCACGACCACGTGGCCTGCGCCATCGGCGGGGCCCTGGCCGGCTGGGCCGGGGCGGATTTCCTGTGCTACGTCACCCCCAGCGAGCACCTGGCCCTGCCCGGCCCGGATGAAGTATATGAAGGGGTCATCACCACCCGCATCGCGGCCCACGCCGCGGACATCGCCCGGGGACGCGCGGCCAGCATCCAGCGCGACCGGGAGATGGCCGAGGCCCGCCGCCGCATGGACTGGGACCGCATGATGGCCCTGTGCCTGGACCCCAAGACCGCCCGCGCCATCCGCTCGGGCAGCATGCCGGCCGAGGAGGAGGTCTGCACCATGTGCGGCAAATACTGCGCGGTGCGCCTCATGCGCGATTACTTCCGCCCCGGGGAGAAGTAACGCCGGGAAGTGGCCGGACAAACCAGTTAACGCCGGCGCGGGCATCCGGAGCGGCCGGACGCCTAACCCTCATTAAATACGCGGGCTGACCATGGGACTAGTCATCTTCACCGATCTGGACGGCACCCTGCTGGATCACCACGACTACTCCATCGAGGCCGCCCTGCCGGCCCTGGAGGAGATCAGGGCGCGGCGGGTTCCACTGATTCTCTGCTCCAGCAAGACCAGGGCCGAGATGTATCCCCTCTGGCATTCCTTGAGCCTGCGGGAGCCCTTCATCACCGAAAACGGCGGCGGCATCTACCTGCCCAAGGAGCACCTTCTGGCCGGCGAGCCGGGCTGGAAACCGGCCGGCGCGGGCTGGCGCATGCGCGCCCTGGGGCTGCCCATAAACGAGGTGCGCGCCCGTTTCGCGGGCTTCAAGGGCCGCTTCGGGGCCAGGGGCTTCGGCGACCTGGGCGACCAGGAGGTGGCCGAGCTCACCGGCCTGAGCCTGCCCAAGGCCGGCCTGGCCCGTCAGCGCGAGTTCAACGAGCCGGCGCTCCTGGCCCGGCCCGAAGAAGACGCCGAGGCCTTCACCCAGGCGGCGCAAGCCGCCGGCTTGCAGGTTACGCGCGGCGGCCGCTTCTTTCATCTTTTGGCCGGCGGCGACAAGGGCAAGGCGGTGCGCGAGCTGAGCCAACTCTACCGAGCCTACGACCCGGAGCTCAAGGTCATGGCCCTGGGCGACGCGCCCAACGATCTGCCCATGCTGGCGGCGGCGGACCGCGCGGTGCTGGTGGCCCGGCCCGGCGGCGGCCACGCCTCGCTGGACCTGCCCGGCCTGATCCGCGAGCCCGGCGTGGGCCCGCAGGGCTGGAACGCGGCGGTGCTGCAAGCGCTCCAGGAGCTGGCCTGATGGAAGCCCTGTCCCTGCCCTCCCAGGTGCTGCGCCTGCTTCTCAGGGGCCAGGGCCCGCGCTCCGGCCAGGCCATGGGCGAGAGCCTGGGCTGCTCGCGGGCGGCGGTGGGCAAGGCGGTGGCCCGCCTGCGCGAGCAGGGCTTCGTCATCCAGGCCCGCTGCAACCAGGGCTACACCCTCTTGAACGAGCCGCCGGAGGTGCTGCCGGCCAGGGTGGAGGCCCGCCTGGAGCCGGGCTCCCTGGGGCTGCCCCTGTATCATTTCGACGAGATCGACTCCACCAATCTGGCCGCCCGCCGCCAGGCGGAAAGCGGAGCGCCCCACGGCGCCTGCCTGGTGGCCGAGCATCAAAGCGCGGGCCGGGGCCGTCTGGACCGGCGCTGGCAGGCGCCCAAGGGCTCCTGCCTTTTGTTCAGCATCGTCCTGCGGCCGGATTTGCGCCTGGACCAGGTGTTCGGCCTCACCAACCTGGCCGCCCTGGCGGTGTGCCGGGCGGTGGAGGCGATGAGCCCGCTCCAGCCCCTCATCAAATGGCCCAACGACGTTTTCCTGGCAGGCAGGAAGCTGGCCGGCATCCTCACCGAGTTCACCAGCCGGGCCGAAAAGGTGGAGTTCGTGGTGGTGGGCGTGGGGCTGAACGTCAACTTGACGCCGGCCCAACTGGATAAGCTGCCCGCCCCGGCCGCCTCGCTGAAGGCGGCCAGCGGCCAGACCTGGGACCGCGCCGCGCTCCTGGCGCGCATACTCTCAGAAGCGGGCAAACTGTACGGCCTGGCCGCCTCGGGCGGCTGGCCCGAACTGGCCGGCGAATACCAGGCCCGCTCGCTTCTGGCCGGCAAGCTCGTCAGCGTGCGCGACGGCGAGGCCGAGCGCCGGGGCGTCGCGCAAGGGGTGGATGAAAGCGGCGCCCTGCTCCTGGAGGAATCCCCCGGCCGGGTCTCGGTCATCCGCCACGGCGACGTGAGCGTGCTCTCCTACGGCGACTCCTAAAGCCGCAAGGCCAGGCTCAGGCCGTCGTATTCCGTGGAATGCAGGGGCAGGAAACACAGCAGGTGCGCCTCGCGCCACTTGGGGTCCTGGCGCAGGGCCTGGTTGAAGGGCCGCGCCGCGCTGAAACCGGTGTTGTCGGCCACCAGCAGGCCGCCGGGCCTGAGCAGGCGATGCAAATGAGGCAGCGCCGGTTCGTAAAGGCTTTTGTCGAAATCCAAGAACGCCAGGTCGAAGAGCCCCTGCAGGGCGGCCAGTTCCTCCATGGCGTCGCCCAGGCGCACTTCCACCCTGTCCGTGCAGCCGCCGCGCGCCAGGTTGGCCCTGGCCTGCCCGGCCCTGTCCGCGTCGCGCTCCAGGCTCAGCAGCCTGCCGCCGGGGGCCAGGCCCTCGGCAATGAACAGGGCCGAATAGCCCACGGCGGTGCCCAGTTCCAAAACGGCCCGCCCGCCGCTCAGAGTGGTGAGAATGCTGAGCAGGCGGCCCACCAGGGGCCCGGCTATGGGTATAGCCTCGGCCTTGGCTTGGGCCTCCAGTTCCTTTAGCAAATCGCTTCGCTCCGGCGTAAGCCCGCGAAAATAGCCTTCCATGTCCTGGATCATCTTGCCCATGGCCCGCCACGCTTCCCCTGGGGTTACTCTGCCGCGCCCGCGCTGCGCTCATGCTCGCAACATTAATTATGGACCATGGCGCGCAAAATCCCCAGGCCGCCCTGCCCAGGCTACTTGCGGCGGCTTGCGCGTTTAGCCGTCTGGTGATAGATTGTCAACCTAAATTTCAACATGGTTGACAATCAAAAACTGTAGGCACGGCATGAACCAATATCAACAAGCCGCCGACCAGGCCCTGGCCGGCAAAATGCCCGATTTGGACGAAGCCGCCCGCTGGCTGGAGCCGGCCGGCCTGGCCGAGCTGGCGGAGCTCATGGCCGCCGCGGCCAGGGTGCGGCAAAGCGCCCTGGGCGACGAGGTGGAGTTCTGCGCCATCATCAACGCCCGCTCCGGGCGCTGTTCCGAGGACTGCGCCTTTTGCTCCCAGAGCGCCCACCACGCGGGCGGGGCCCGGGTGTATCCCCTGCTGGACGCGGATAGCATCGTGGAGCGGGGCAAGCGGGCCGCCGCTGACGGGGTGCGGCGCTTTTCCATCGTGACCAGCGGCCGCGACTGCCCCAACGGGCGCGACCTGGACCAGATCTGCCGGGCGGTGGAGCGCCTGCGCCTAGAGGCCGGGGTGCTGCCCTGCGCCTCCCTGGGCATCCTGAGCCCGGCCCAGGCAGAGCGCCTGGCCGGCGCGGGCCTGGTGCGCTATCACCACAACCTGGAGGCGGGGCCCAGCCACTTCGCCCGCATCTGCACCACCCACGCCTACGAGGACCGGGTGGCCACGGTGCGCACCGCCCGGCAGGCCGGCCTGGAGGTGTGCGTGGGCGGCATCGTGGGCCTGGGCGAAAGCCCGCGGGAGCGGGCCGAGCTGGCCCAGGCCGTGGCCCAGCTGGAGCCGGAGAGCGTGCCGCTCAATTTCCTGAACCCCATCCCCGGCACGCCCCTGGGCCATCTGCCCCTCCTCACGCCGAGCCAAGCCCTGGCCGCCCTGGCGGTGTTCCGCCTCTTCGCGCCCAGGGCCCACCTGCGCTGCTGCGGCGGCCGGGCCCAGGTATTGGGCCGCCTGGCCCCGCTCATGTATCTGGCCGGGGCCAGCGCCACCATGACCGGCGATTACCTCACCACCCAGGGCTGCACGCCCCGCGAAGACGCCCAGGACCTAGCCGCCTTGGGATTGAACCTGATTTCGGCCGATGGAGTACGACTAGCATCATGAACCGCACCGAGGAAATGATCCAAAAAGACGTGGCCCACCTTTGGCACCCCTTCACCCAGATGAAGCTCTGGCCCGACGAGCCGCCGCTGGTCATCCAGCGCGGCGAGGGCAACTGGCTCATCGACAGCCAGGGACGCCGCTTTTTCGACGGCGTCAGCTCGCTGTGGGTCATGGTGCACGGGCACAACCATCCCCGCATCAACCAGGCCATCCGCGAGCAATTGGCGGAGCTGGACCACTCCACCCTCTTGGGCCTCAGCCATCCCCAGGCCATCCGCCTGTCCGCCGAGCTGGCCCGCATCTGTCCCGGCGGCCTGCAACACGCCTTTTATTCGGAGAGCGGCTCCACCGCCGTGGAGATCGCCCTCAAGATCGCCTATCAGTATTGGCAGCAGTGCGGCTATCCCGCCAAGAAGACCTTCGTGGCCCTGGAAAACGCCTATCACGGCGACACCATCGGCGCGGTGAGCGTGGGCGGCATCGAGCTGTTCCACCAGGTCTACGGCCCCCTGCTCTTCCCGGTGCACCGCCTGCCCCAGCCCTTTTGCCGGCGCTGTCCCTTGGGCCTGGAGCATCCCCAATGCCGGCTTGCCTGCGCGGAGGCCCTGGAACCCATCCTGGAGCGACACGGCGAGGAGATCTGCGCGCTCATCGTGGAGCCCCGCGTGCAGGGCGCGGCGGGCATGATCGTGCAGCCGGAAGGCTATCTGCGGCGCTTGTGGGAAATCTGCCGCCGCCACGAAGTGCTGTTCATCGCCGACGAGGTGGCCACCGGCTTCGGCCGCACCGGCAGCCTGTTCGCCTGCCAGCTGGAGGGCGTGGAGCCGGACCTCATGACCCTGGGCAAAGGCATCACCGGCGGGGTGCTGCCCTTGGCCGCCACCATGAGCAACGACAAGGTCTACCAGGCCTTCCTGGGCGAGTTCGCCGAGTTCAAGACCTTTTTCCACGGCCACACCTACACCGGCAATCCCCTGGCCTGCGCCGCCGCCCTGGCCAGCCTGGAGCTGATAGAGGAAACCGGGCTCATTTTCAGCCTGGGGCCCAAGATCGATTTCCTGCGAAAGGGCCTGGCCAAAATCGCCGAGCTGGATCACGTGATCCAGGTGCGCCAGCAGGGCATGATGGTGGGCATCGAGCTTTGCCGCGACAAGGCCGGCGACGTTTCCTATCCGCCCGAGGAACGCATGGGCCACCGGGCCATCATGGCCGCCCGCAAGCACGGGGTCATCGTGCGGCCCCTGGGCGACACGGTGATTCTCATGCCGCCCCTGTCCTCCAGCCTGGAAGAGCTGGAGCTGCTCTTGGACGCGGTGGCCAAGGGCATCAAGGAGGCCACGGAGGTTTAGCCATGGCAAAGCCGGCCCGCGAAACAGCGGCTTCCACCCCAACCGCCCAGCCCAGCCTGCATGAGCTCGGGCGGCGCTTGCGGGAAGTGGAAGCCCAGGGATTGACCCGGGCGCTGCGCCCCATCGGGCCGGCCAACGGGCCGCGGGTCACCATCGGGGGCCGCCCCTGCCTGCTCATGGCCAGCAACGACTACCTGGGCCTCAATCAGCACCCCCGTCTGGCCGAGGCCGCCCTGGAGGCGGCGCTCACCCAGGGCGCGGGCAGCGGGGCCAGCCGGCTCATCTCCGGCACCCTGGACGCCCACGCCCGGCTCGAAAAGGAAATCGCCGCCTTCAAGAGCGCCGAGGCCGCGCTCTTCATGGCCACCGGCTACATGACCAACCTGTCGGTGATCACCGGCCTGGCCGGCCCCGGCGACCTCATCGTGAGCGACCGGCTCAATCACGCCAGCATCATCGACGCCTGCCGGCTCTCCCGCGCCCAGGTGAAGATATATGCCCACGGCGACGCTGACGAGGCCGGGCGGCGGCTGCGCGAAAACCAGGGCGGGATTAAGCTCTTGGTCACCGACGGCGTGTTCTCCATGGACGGCGACCTAGCCCCCCTGCCGGAGCTTTTGCAGGCGGCCCAGGCCAACGGCGCGCTCCTGGTGGTGGACGACGCCCACGGCACCGGGGTTTACGGCAAGCGCGGCCGGGGCACGCTGGAGCACTTCGGGCTTACGCCCGCGCCGGAGCTGGTCATGGTGGGCACCTTTTCCAAGGCCTTGGGCGGGCTGGGCGGCTTCTGCGCGGCCAGCCGCCCGGTGATCGACATGCTCGTCAACCGCGCGCGTCCCTTTCTTTACAGCACCGCGCCGCCGCCGGCCCAGATCGCCGCCGCCCTGGCGGGCCTGGCCCTGGTGGATGAGGAGCCGCACCTGCGCCAGCGCCTGCACGCCCTGTGCGGCCGCCTGCGCGAGGGCATCGGCCGCCTGGGTCTGCGCGTGATTTCCTCGCAAGGCCCCATCGTGCCGGTGCTGGTGGGCGAGGCCCGCCAGGCCCTGGCCCTGGCCCAGGCGCTTTTGGAGCGCGGGGTGTACGCCCCGGCCATCCGGCCGCCCACGGTGCCGGAAGGCACCAGCCGCCTGCGGCTCACCGTCACCGCCGCCCACGCGCCCCAGGACATTGACCAGGCCCTGGAGGCCCTGGCGGGCGCGGTCCGGGAGGCTGGCCTGTGAACAGCCAAGTCAAGGGAATTTTCGTGGCCGGCACCGACACCGAGGTGGGCAAGACCTTCATCTCGGCGGCGCTCATGGCCGCCCTGCGCGCCCGCGGCCTCAAGGCGCTCTACCGCAAGCTGGTCTCCACCGACGGCGTGAGCCAGGAGGACGGCGGCCTGGTGAGCCCGGACGCCATCTGGGTGGCTCAGGCCTGCGGCCTGGAAGAAACGCCCCGCCAGATGAACCCCATCTGCCTGGCCCACGCCCTGAGCCCCTTGGCGGCGGCCCGCCTGGAAAACGCAGAGCTCACCTGGGAGCGGGTGCTGGAGCTTTGCCGCCAGGCCATCGGCGGCGAGGGCGTCATGGTGTGCGAGGGCGTGGGCGGAGTGCTGGTGCCGCTCGCCGAAGGCCACACCGCCCTGGACCTCATGGCCGAGCTGGACCTGCCGGTGCTGGTGGCCGCCCGCCCCGGCCTGGGCACCATCAACCACACCCTGCTCACCATCCAGGCCGTGCGCCGGCGCGGGTTGCCGGTGCTGGGCTTCGTGTTTTCCGGCGGCGAGGGCCGGCCGGATTATGAAACGGCCGGGGCCTTGAACAGCCAGCTCATCGCCGAGTTCAGCGGGGCCGCTTTTCTGGGGGCGCTGCCGCGCATCGCCGAGCCCGACGCCCAGTCCCTGGACCAGGCGGCGGATGCCTCCCTGGATCTGCGCCCCATCCTGAAGGCGCTCCAATAAGCGGGCGGACCGGGGGGGGAAACCGTTACTCAGGATAACGATAAGGCCTTGGCGGGCATCTGCGGCATTTATTGCGGCGACTGCCCGGCCTATCTGGCGCCGCGCCTGGGCGACGCGGCGGAGGTGGCCCGGCTGGCCGAGGCCAACCACCTTGCCCCCGCCGAGGTGGGCTGCGACGGCTGCCTGTCTGAGCGCCTCATGCCCGAATGCCGGGAATGCCGGCATGGTTTCCGCGCCTGCGCCCGCGCGCGCGGCGTGACCTGGTGCTTTCAATGCCATGATTTCCCCTGCCAGCGACTGCGCGATTTCCTGCCCATCCACACCCGCGACGGCCTCTCCCACCATGCCAGCCTGCTAAGCGAGCTGCGGGACATGAGCGACCGCGGCGTGGAGGCCTGGCTGGAAGCCAAGGCAACGCAGGCGGCCTGCCCCGACTGCGGGCGGCGCTTTTATTGGTTTCAGCGGGTCTGTCCGGATTGCGGCGCCAAGAAATAGCCGCCGGTTTCAGCGCCTCCAGAAATCAGGCACCAGGAGCACCAGCACCGTGTAGATTTCCAAACGGCCCACGATCATCACCGCGCTGAGCAGCCACTTGGCCAAATCCGGCAGATGGGCGTAATTGCCCGCCGGGCCCACGCTGCCCAGGCCGGGGCCGATGTTGCCCAAGCAGGCTATGCTGGCGCTGAAGGAATCCACCAGGTTCATGCCCAGGGCGGCCAGGAGCAGGCCGGTTATCACGAAGGCCCCCATGTAGAGCCCTATGAAGGAATACACCGCGCTCACCACCTGGCGGTCCACGTTGTGCTGATTCAGCCGCACCGGCGCCACCAGGCGAGGGTGCACCAGGCGGCGGAACTCGCTCAACGATTGCTTGAGCACGACGAGAATGCGCATCACCTTGGGGCCGCCGCCGGTGGAGCCCGCCGAGCCGCCCACGAACATGAGCGGTATCAGAAGCCCCAGGCAGATGGGGGGCCACAGGGAATAATCCGCGGTGGCAAACCCGGTGGTGGTGAGGATGGTGGCCACCTGGAATGCCGCCAGGCGCAGGCTCTCGCCCAGGCCCAGCTCGCTGAGCAGCCAGAGCCCCGCCGCGATGGCCAGGCTGGAGCCCAGGAAGGTGCCCATGTAGAGCCGCCATTCCTCGTCGCGCCAAAAGGCGTTCCAGCGGCCGCGCAGCACCAGGAAATGCAGGGTGAAGTTCATGCCGGCCAGCACCATGAAGACGGTAATCACCCAATCCACGTAGGCGCTGTTGAAGCCCGCCACCGAGGCGTTCTTGGTGGAGAAGCCGCCGGTGGCCATGGTGGCGAAGGCGTGGCAGGTGGCGTCGAACCAGTCCAGGCCGCCGGCCATGAGGAGGATGATCTCCGCCACGGTGATGGCCGCGTACACCTTCCAGAGCAGGGTGGCGGTGTCGGCGATGCGCGGGGCCAGGCGGTCGGGGGTGGGGCTGGGCACCTCGGCCTTGAAAAGCTGCATGCCGCCCACGCCCACCAGGGGCAGGATGGCCAGAGACAGTACCACGAAGCCCATGCCGCCCAGCCAATGGGTGAGCGAGCGCCAGAAGAGCACGCCCTTGCCGGCCTTTTCCACCTCGGTCAGCACGCTGGCCCCGGTGGTGGTGAAGCCGCTCACCGCCTCGAAAACCGCGTCGGTGAAGGAGAGAAAATCGCCGGAAAAATAAAGCGGCACCCCGCCCAAGAGGCCGGCCACCGCCCAGGAGATGCCCACGATGGCCATGCCCTCGCGGTGGCTAAGCTCATGGCCGGAGGCGGGGCGGAAGAGCCAGAACAGCGCCGCGCCGCTCACCATTGAAACCACGGCCCCGCCCAGGAAGGCCCGCCAGGCCGCCTCGCCGTAGATGAGGCTCACGCCCATGGGCGCCAGCATGAGCGCGCCCAGGCCCATGCTCAAGACTCCCACCAGGGATATGATGTAGGCCGCTCCCATGAGGCAGGCGGCCTAAAAGTATTCCAGGCTGACGGTGAGGAGTTTTTCCACCTTGCTCAGCACCTTGCGCAAAAGGAATATCACCAGGTGGTCGCCGGGCTCCACCACGGTGGCCCCGCCGGGGATGAGAACCTCGCCCTGGCGCACCACCGCCGCCACCAACGCTCCCGCCGGCAGCTTCACCTGGGCCAGGGGCTTGCCCACCAAGGCCGAGGTCTCCTGGGCCAGCACCTCGATCACCTCCGCTCCCTCGTCCTTCAAGGCCGCCACCGAGAGCACCTTGCCCCGCCTGAGATGGCGCAGGATGGCCCCCACCGCCGCGAAGCGCGGGCTCACCACCAGATCCAGGCCCAGGGTGCTCACCAAGGGCACGTAGCCCATGTGGGCCACCCTGGCGATGGTGCGCTTGGCGCCCATCTTTTTGCCCAAAAGCGCGATGAGCACGTTGTCTTCCTCGTCGTCGGTCACCGCCGCGAAGACATCGGCCGCGCCTATGTTCTCCTCTTCCAATAGGCTCAGGTCGGTTCCGTCGCCGTGCAGCACCATCACGTCTTCCAACTGCTCCACCATGGCCTCGCAGCGGGCCTCGTCGCGCTCGATCACCCGGACCTTGACCCCGCGCTTGGCCGCGCCGGCCGCCACCAGGCGGCCGATGGCCCCGCCGCCGACCACCACCAGGTTGCGCACCTGGGCGCTTTGCAGGCCGAAGTGGGCCATCACGTCGTTGAGCGCGGCTTCCCTGGCCACCACGTAGGCCACGTCGTCGGGCAAGAGCACGTCGC
This sequence comes from Desulfocarbo indianensis, assembly GCA_001184205.1. Classification (GTDB taxonomy): domain Bacteria; phylum Desulfobacterota; class Desulfarculia; order Desulfarculales; family Desulfarculaceae; genus Desulfocarbo; species Desulfocarbo indianensis. The sequence continues at coordinate 287,561 of LBMP01000004.1, read as the reverse complement.
TGCCGCGGGGTATCACGCTCTTGCCCGCGCGCTCGATGGCCGCCACCAAAAACGACGGCCCGCCCTTGGGGTGCAGCTCGGCCATGCTGCGGCCCACCAGCGGGCTGGCGGCGGGCACCTTGAGGCCCACCAGCTTGACCCGGCCCTCGGCGAAATCAGCCACCGAGGAGGCGGCGGGCACCGCGATGAATTGCAATATCTGGGCGGTCAGCTCGCGCTCGGGGTTTATCACGGTATCCAGGTCTAAGGTCTTGGCGCCCACCTCCTCGAAAAAGGCGAGATAGTCCTCGGAGCGCACCCGGGCCACCCTGGTGGCCGAGGGCGCCAGAATGCGGGCGAAGCGGCAGGCCTGCAAGTTCACCTCGTCGCTGTCGGTCACCGCCACCACCATGTCGGCCTGGTCCACCCCGGCCTCGCGCAAGATCAGGGGGCTGGAGCCGGGGCCCACCAGGGTCTGCACGTCCATCTGCTCGTTGACCTTGCGGATGCCCTCGGCGTCGCGGTCCACCACCACCACCTTGTGGCCCTCGCGGGAAAGCCTGAGGGCGGTGTGATAACCCACCTCGCCCGCGCCGATGATGATTATCTGCATCGAGGCACTCCCCAGACGTTAAAGACCGCAGGCCGCCCTTTCAGGCAGCCCGCAAGCAAATAGCCTAGCACCGCGCCGCTTCCCGGTCAACGGGCCGGGCGTTCGGCCAGGGCCTTGCGCAAAAAGGCGGCCATGCGCTCCAGGAACAGGGCGGTGTCAAAGCCGGCCGCGTGGCGGGCCAGGGCCGCCGGGTCAAAGGAATCCAGCTCCGCCTCCAGATCGAGGAGGGCGGCGGCCAGCGCCTCGGCCTCCTGGCTGGCGAAGAAACGGCCCGTGGCCGCGCGGCCTTGCGCATCGCCGGGGCCCACCACCGTCTCCAAGGCCCCTCCCCGGCCCAGGGCCACCACCGGCCGCCCGGCGGCCATGGCTTCCACCGGCGTGATGCCGAAATCCTCCTCGCCGGGAAAGATGAAGGCCCTGGCCTTGGCGTAGAGAGCGGGCAGGGCCCCGTCCGGCTGCCAGCCCAGGAACTCCACGCTGGGGCCGGCCAGGCTTTTGAGCCTGGACTCCTCCGGCCCGGTGCCAACGACCTTCAGCCGCCGGCCCAAGGCGGTGCAGGCCTTCACCGCCAAATCCACCCGCTTGTAGGGCACCAGGGCGCTCACCACCAGGTAGTAGTCCTCGGCCTTTTCCACCGGGGCGAAGCGCTCGGTGTCCACCGGCGGATGGATGACCGTGGACTCCCGTCCGTAGTGCCTTTGGATGCGCCGGGCCACGTGGGCCGAGTTGGCGATGAAGTGATCCACGCCAGCGGCAGTGCGCACGTCCCAACGCTGCAAGCCGCCCCGGAAGATCGGCATCACGTACCTGGCCAGGCCGCCCCGGCCCGGCCCGAAATAGGAATCGTACATGTCCCACACGTAGCGCATGGGGGTGTGCACATAGCTAACGTGCAAGGCTCCGGCCGGCGCGCGCACGCCCTTGGCCGCGCAATGGCTGGAGGAGAGCACCAGGTCGGCGGGCGGCAGGCGCAGGCGTTCCACGGCCAGGGGGAACAGCGGCAGATAATAGCGGTAGCGCCTGGCCACGGCGGGCATGCGTTGCAGAACCGACGGCCTGATGGCGTGGCTCTCGATGAGACCGCTCACCTTGCCCGGCAGATGCAGCAGAGTGTAGATGGGCGCTTGGGGAAACAGGCGGCAAAAGGCCTCCAGGACTTTTTCGCCGCCGCGCATGCCGGTGAGCCAGTCGTGGGCCAAAACGGCCCGCACCCCGGCCAGGCCCTGCGCCGCGTCCACGCTCATCAGAACCCCTCTCCGGAGGCCACCCGCCGGTAGACCCGCAGGGTGGCCTGGGCCGCCTGGGCCCAGGTAAAGCGGGCCGCCTGCTCAGGGCCGGCCAAGCGCAGGCGCCGGGCCAGATCGCCGTCGGCCAGCACCCGGCTTAAAGCCTGGGCCAGGGCTTCCGGCTCCGGCGGCGTGAGGAGGCCCGCCTCGCCCACCACCTCGGGCAGGGAGGCCCGGTCCGAGGCCACCAGCGGCGCGCCGCAGGCCAGGGCCTCCAGGGCGGGCAGGCCGAAGCCCTCGTACCGCGAGGGGACGCACACCGCCTGAGCCGCGCCGTAGGCCTGGGCCAATTCCTCGTCGCCCAGGTGCGGCTTGATGACCACGGCGTCGCCGGACTTGATCCCCGCCTGACGGGGGCGGTCCAGGCCGATCAGCACCAGCTCCGGCGCGGAGGCGTCCCGGGCGCGCAGCAGGCGGTGGGCCTCCACCAGGGCGGCCAGGTTCTTGTGGGGCTTGGGATTGCCCACCCCCAGGATGTAGCGCGCCGGCAGGCCCAGGCGGGCGGGGGCCTTTTCCCGCTCCCCGGCCGGCAGTGGTTTGAAGGCCGGGCTCACGCCGTTGGGGATGACCCGCACCTTGTCCGGGGCCACGCCCAAAAGCTCCACGATGTCGTTCTTGGAATGCTGGCTCACGGTGATCACCGCGGCCGAGCGCCGCGCGGCCGGGCCCACCACCCAGCGGTAGGACATGCGGTGGCGGAAGCCGTGATCCTTGGGAAAGCGCAGGTGGATCAGATCGTGCACCGTTATGACCATGGGGCCTTGGTAATAGCCCGGCGCCGCGTAGAACGGGCAGTGATAAACCTCGGGCCGCAGGCCGTGGAGCAGGTTGGGCAGCTTGAACTGGGTGGTAAGCCCGTAAGGGGCCAGCTTGCAGGCGATGGCCAGCACCCGCTTGTCGCGGGGCAGGAATTGGGCGTCTTGCGGCCGCCGCACCAGGACCCCCGCCGAAAGCTCCTCGCCGGTGTCCAGCAGGGCCTTCAACAGCTCCAGCCCGTAGCGGGCCATGCCGTGCATGCGGCCGCCCAGAATGCGCATGTCATAGATAAGTTTCAAATGCCCCTCTTTTCCTCGTGGGCCAAGCGGTACACGGCCATGGTCTCGCGGGCGGCCCGTTCCCAGGAAAACTTGCGGGCCTGCAGCAGGCCCTCCTTGGTCAGCCTGCGCCGCAGGGACGAGGCGGTCAAAACCCTTTCGATCCCCTGCGATATGGACTCCACGCTTTCCGGGTCCACCAGCACCGCGGCCGATCCCACGATCTCGGGCAGCGAACTGATGTTGCTGGTCACCACCGGCGTGCCGCAACTCATGGCTTCCAGCACCGGCAGGCCGAAGCCCTCGTACAAGGAAGGAAACACAAAGGCCTCGGCCGCGTTCATGAGGAGCGGCAAATCCGTGCGCTGCACGTAGCCGGTGAAGACCACCTCGTCGCCCAAGGTCAGGCCGTCCAGCTCGCGGAACAGCATATTGGTGAGCCAGCCCCTCTGGCCGGTGATGACCAGGCGCACGTCCAGCTTGGCGCATCTGCGCAGCATGATGAAGGCCTTGACCAGGCGCACCAGGTTCTTGCGCGGCTCAATGTTGCCCACATGATATATGAACGGGCCGTGCAGATTATAGCGCCTGCGCACCCAGGCGATCTTGGTCTGGTCCCGGATGGGCTGGAAGCCCGGCGAGGCGGCCTCGTGCACCACCGATATCTTGGCCGGGTCCACCTTGAGCACGTCCATCAGGTCCTGCTTGGTGTGCTCGCTCACGCTTATGATGCGGTCGGCCTTGGCCACCACCTGCTTGATGAGCCAGCGCATGTACAGGGCGTATTTCTTGGGGATGGTCTCGGAGAAAAGAAAGGCCACCAGATCGTGGATGGTTACCACCCTGGTGAAGCCGGTGCTGAGGAGCGGAATCAGGGTGGCCGGACCGTGGAACACGTCCACCCCGTATTTTTGCAGGGTGCGCGGCAGCAGGCAATGCTCCCACAGGTCGCCCCAGGGATGGCTTTCGTGGGAAAAGCGGGTGCTGTGAAAAAGACCGGAAGGCAAATTCCAGCCGATGGTTTCCAGGTTCTGCCGCTGGCCCAACAGAAAAAACTCCTGCTGCGGCGCCACCCAGCGCAGGCCCTCCAGAAGATTGAGCACGTAATTGCCCACGCCGGAGCGCACCGGGGTCACGGTCCTGGTGTCTATGCCTACCCTCACCTCAACACCTTTTCCAGGCCAAGGCCTTCAAGGTCATGCCCTGTCTCCATATTCACCCGGCCGGCGCGAAAGCCGCCAGAGGTCTTTCATTTCATTTTTGGTGAGACCGCCCAGGGCCAAGAGCGCGGCCGCGTACACCGCCATGCCCACCGCGATGAGCCCCCACAGGGGCCACTCCCGCAGCCAAAGCAGGACCAGGCCCATGACCAGCGAGGCCAGGGCCGGCCGCCAGGCCCGGGCCAGGAGCCCGCTGGCGCCCAGGTGCCTGCGGATGTAGGCGGCGCAAAGCCCGAAGAGCGCCACCTCGGTCAATAGGGTGGCCGCCGCCGCCCCCACGAAGGCGTAGGTCGGTATGAGCCACAAGTTGAGCCCCACGTTGACCAGCACGCACACCCCCGTGGCCACGGCGCATTTTTTTTGCAGGCCCAGGGCGGTGAGCGCTCCCAGCTGGAGAAAATTCAAGAACAGGAAAGCCAGCACCGGGGCCAGCCAGGCAAAGGCGCGGGCGGTCTCGCTGAACTGGGGGCCGTAAAGGGCCAGGGCAGCGCCCTGCCGCGTGGCCCACAGCCCCACCGCGGCGGGCAGGCCCAAAAGCAGCACCAGGCGCTGGGCCTGGCGGTAGAGCTTGACCAAGGCCGCCCTGTCCTGCTTGGCCAGGCTGGACATCACGGGCAGGCTGGCCCCGGCCACCAGGGCCGGCACGATGCTCACGCCGTCTATGACCCTGATGCCGGCCGCGTACCAGCCGATCTCGGTGTAGGAGCGGCCCATCAACTCCAACATGACAATGTCCACCCGCACGAACACCAGGACGAACACGTTGGTCAAGGCCAGAGGCAGGGCCTCGCGCAGGAGGTGGGCCAGGAAGCCCTTCTCCCAGCGCAGCCTGAAACCGGCCCGCCGGCGCAGGAGCCACAGGCTCAAGCCGGCCGCCCAGAGATTGGCCAACACCATGCCCAGGACCAGGCCCCCCAGGCCGTAGCCAAAGGCCAATAAACCGCCGGCCAGGAGCAGGGCGGCCAGGCGGCCGCTGGATTTGACCAGGGCCTCCTGGTCCATGCGCTCCAGGGCGTTGAGGCCGGCCACGCCCAATTCGCTCAAGCCCCACAAGACCTGCACCAGGGCCACCGCCATTATCAGGCCGGTTTGGGCCGAGCCGAAACCCATGGCCCGGCAAAAGCCCAAGAGGATGAAAAGCACCAGCACCGCCAGCGCCGATTTGACCGCCAACAGCGTGCCCGCGTAGCCCGGCACCGCGCCGGGGTCCTGCGCCCCGTCGCGCACGAAAAGCGTGTTGAGGCCCAGGTCCATGCCGATCAGGGCCAGGGCGGCCAGGGTGGCGGCATAGGAATAGCGGCCGAAGTCCTCGGCCCCCAGCGCCCTGGCCGCGTAGATGAAGAGAAAAAAGAAGGCTATGCGGGCCAGCACCTCGCCCGTGGTTTTAAGGAGCAGGTTGCGCCCGGCCCTGGCCAGGGGGTGCATGTCGTCAACCGGTTTCAAGAGCAGCCGCGGCCCTCTTCACGGTTGAGCACCTGTCGCACGGTGTAGATGGGCTTGTTCTGGGTTTCGTAATAAATGCGCATCTGCATCTCCCCCAAAAGGCCGATGCTGATGAGCTGCACGCCGACGAACAACAGGAGCACCGCCAAAATCACGCCCGGCTTGCCCCACATGGGCTCGGCCCAGAAAAGGCGCATCACCGTGTAGTACAGCGCCAGGAGAAAGCCGGCCGCGCCCGCGGCCAGGCCCCACTTGCCGAAAATCTGGATGGGCCGGGTGACGTAGGAAAGCAGGAACTTGACGGTGATGAGGTCCAAAAGCACCCTTGGGGTGCGGCCTATGCCGTATTTGCTCTTGCCCGCCCGGCGGGGCCGGTGGTTCACCGGCACCTCGGCGATGCTCACCCCCATCCAGGAGGCGATGGCCGGGATGAAGCGGTGCATCTCTCCGTAGAGCCTGATGTTCCGCACCACCTCCCGGCGGAAGGCCTTCAGGGTGCAGCCGTAATCGTGCAGCTTCACCTTGGTGATGAGGCTGATGAGGCCGTTGGCCAGGCGCGAGGGCAGCTTGCGGGAGAGAAAGGCGTCCTGGCGGTCGAAGCGCCAGCCCGCCGCGATGTCGAAGCCCTCGTTCAGCTTGGCCAGGAGCTTGGCGATGTCGCGGGGATCGTTCTGCAAATCCCCGTCCATGGTCACCACCACCTTGCCCTGGGAATAATCAAAGCCGGCGCTCATGGCCGCGGTCTGGCCGAAGTTCTTGCGCAGGCGCACGCCCACGATGCGTTTATCCTGGGCGGCCAGGCGCTCAAGGACCTGGTAGGTGGAGTCCGAGGAGCCGTCGTCCACGTACACCGCCTCCCACTCCAGATTGAGCTGGTCCAAGGCCGCCACTACCTCGGCGTGCAGGGCCTCCAGGTTGGCCTCTTCATTGTACAGCGGTACCACCACCGAAAGATCCACCGGCATCCCTCGCTTTGTTTTTCTATTGTCTTCGCGCGCGCCTGAGCCGCCGCCAGGCGATCAGCGCCGCCGGCGGCCCCAGCACGGCTATCTCCAAGGCCACGGCCACCAGGTTGTGCCTTAGCACCGGCCAGCCGAAAGGCGTGCGCCGCACATCCAGAAAAAACGCCCAGTCGGCGATGACGTATTCATCGCTCAAGGGCCACCACAAGGGCACCCCATAGGGGAAGCTGGTGTCCTGGCCCACGGCGTCCAGAGCCGCGTGGGCGAAATACACCAGAAAACCCGTGAGCCCCCAGCGCCAGGCCCTGCCCCGTGGCCAGCCGATCATGGCCATGGCCAGCCCCATCGCCACGGCCGCGCCCAGGGAATGGGTGACGCCGTGGTGGTAGAGGTCGTGCTGGCCGGCCAGGATGCCGGGCAGGAAGTCCAGATCGCCCAGCACCGATATCACCGCGAACAAGGCCATGTCCCGCCAGGGGTTGGCCAAGAGCGGCCGGTTCCAATTGGCGGCCTGGCCAACGGCCACGCCGGCCAGGATATGTCCTACCGGAGTGGGCACGGCGGCCCTCTAGGCCGCCCTTCCCGGAGGCGGCTGCAAGGCCCGCTGGAAAACCTCCTCGTACATCCTGCCGCCGGCTTCCCAGGAGAACTCCCGCTCCACCCGCTCCCTGGCCGCCGCGCCCTTGGCCGCCCTGGCCCGGGGATCGTTCAGAAGCTCCAAGATGGCCTGGGCCAGGCCGCGGGGCGTGGGCTCCGGCGCGAAGGCTCCGGTATCGCCCAAAAACGCGCGGTTGTTGGCGTGGTCGAAACAGGCCACCGGCAGGCCGGCCCCCATGTAGTTGATTATCTTGCCGCTGGCCTCGCCCGCCGCGTCCACCTTGGGGTCCACGGCCACGTCGGCTATCTTCAGATAGTCGGGCAGCTCGAAATAATCCACCCGGCCCGCGAAGAGCACGCTGTGGGCCACGCCCAGCTTTTCCACCAGGGCCCGGCTCTCCTCCACCGGATAGCCCACCACCAGGAAAAAGGCGTCCGGCTGCCGGGCCAGCACGTGGGGGATGGCCTGGAAGAAGTTGTCCACCCCCTTGCTGGATAAAAGCGCGCCGGTGTAGGTGACCACCGGCCGGCCCTCGGCTATGCCCAGGGCCTGCTTCAGATCCCGGCGGCCGGTGCCGTCGAAAAAGCCCATGTGCACGCCGTCGATGATGGTGCACACCCGGTGGGCGGCCAGACCCATCTCCTCCTGCAGAAACTCGCTCACCGCCAGGTTGGAGCCCACCGATTGCTCGGCCCAGCGGGTGATGATCTTTTCCACGGCGCGGAACATGGGGCGCATAAAGGGCGCCTTGTTCAGCCAGCCGTAGGAATCAAGCTCCTTGGTGAGGCTGCCCTGCACGTCGAACACCACCGGGGCCCTGCTGCCGGCCAGGCGCCGGGCCATGAGCCCGATGAGCGCGCCCTCGTGCAGGTGGCCGTGGATGACGTCGGGCCGGAAGCTCTTGATGGCCTTGATGGTTTCGCGCCAGAGCAGCCAATCCAGGTAGAACTTGCCCAGGGCGGGGCCGGCCTCCAGCTTCTGGTACCAGCCCACCTCCCTGGTGCGCAGGCTGGGCACGCCCTCGATGTCCCGCCCCAGGTGATAGGTGACGATGAGCACCTCGTGGCCGCGCCGTTGCAGGGCCTGCACCTCGCCCAGAATCCGCATGTGGCAGCCGCGGTCCGCGAAAAAGGGCGTGGGGGCTATGCCTAGTATTCTCATGACAGCTCTTTGCTTAGTTAATTCTATTTTTCCAGGGCTTAGCCTTGGCAAACCCAGGCCACCCAAATATAGACTCCGCGAGGAAGTTATGCAAATGCTCCAGGGGCAGACCCAGCAAGGTGGGCCGCCGCACCCGGTCGCAGGCCTGGCACACGGGATAATCCGCCAGCTCGCCCCCGGCGTGGGCCCGCCGCAGAGCTTGGGCCTTGGCTCCTTGCCATATCTCCAGGAGCGGGCTCCGTTCCGCGCGGCCCAGGGTGATATCGCCGAAAAAATCCTGGGGGCACGGCGTCACCCGGCCGTCGGAGAGCACGGCCAGGCCGTACCAGGGAAAGGTGCAGGCCCGCAGGCGCGCCTGCGGGGCCGGGCCCAGCGCGCCGGCCCAGTTGTGGGGCGCGCGCCAAACCACCCGGTCCAGGCCCAGGCCTCGCAGGCGCTCCAGCCTGGCCCGCGCTTCCGCGCCGCCTCGCTGATGGCCCATCAGGAGCAGGGCCACCTTGGGCCAGGCCCGGTTCCTCTGCCCGCGCCGCTTGAGGAGCAGCTCCAGGCCGGCCAGGCTGCGCTCCAGGTCCGCGCCGGGCCTGGCCAGGGCGTAATCAGCCGCGCCAAGGGTGTCTATGGATAAAGTGAGCCGGTGGGGCCGCGCCGCCAGGATATCCTCCACCCTGGCCCGGTCCAAAAGGGTGGCGTTGCTGTGCAGGCGCACCAGGGCCCCGGCCCGGCGGAAACGGGCCAGCCAAAAGCCCAGCCTGGGGTGCAACAGGGGTTCGCCGCGGTGGAAGAGATTCACCTCGCGGGCCGCGCCGGCGGCCACCTGTTCGGCCAGGCAGGCCAGCAGCTCCTCGGGCATGTCGCGGCGCTGGCTTTCCGGCAAAAGGCGCTGGGGGCAGGCGCGGCATTTCAGGTTGCAGCGGGAGGTTATATCCACCCACAAACGGAAGGGCCCGGCCTGGGGCATGGGGCGGCGCAGGTAAAAATCCCGCAACTGCACGGCCAGGCGCTTAAGCCCCCGCATTATTGCCTTGCCAGGCCGCGCACCACCCGGGCCGGCACGCCAGCGGCCAGGCTATCGGCCGGAATCTCGCCGCGCACCACCGCCCCGGCCCCCACCACCGAGTTGTCGCCCACCCGCGAGCCGTCGGCCACCACCACGTGGGCCGCCAGCCAGACATTGGCCCCGACCCGGGTTTCGCCCCTGCTCACGTCGCCGGCCTGCTCGGCCAGGGGGGTGAGGGACTTGTAGTCGTATTCGCCCCCGGAAAGCAGATAGGAATAAGCCGCGATCACCGTGCCCTGGCCGATGAAAAGCTTGTTGCCGGAAAAAAGCTCGCAATTGGCGCTGACGTTCACTTTATCGGCCAGCTCAATATCACCGCCCTTGGTATAGACGATGGAATTACGGCCCACGTACACGCGATCGCCAAGCTTAATGCCCTGATTATCCTGGCCTTTAGCGTCCAGCATCACGTTGTCGTCCACCACCACCCCGGCCCCCAGCCTGATCTTGCCGGGGTGGCGCAGGGTGATGCCGCAGCCGAACAGGCAGCCCGGCCCGCTGGCTCCCAGGAGCAGGGGATAGAGCTTCTTGCGCAGCCAGAGGCCCAGGGCTCCGGGGCAATTCTTGGCCAGGAGCATGATGCATTCGTACTTCAGCAGAAACCAAAGCGAGCGGCTGCCCAGCACCAGGTCCTGATAGGCGCGCACGCCGCCTCCGCCCGCCAGCCCGCCGGATATTTTATAGGCCTTGCTCATGGTTCATTCCTCGTGGGGCTATCATATCAACTGCCGGCGCAGCTTACAAAGAACTTGCTGCGGGCGCTTCTAGAGCCCCGCCCTTAAGGCTGTACAAATCCCGTGGCGTGTATTAAAAATAATTAGTTAACTATGCCTCCCCTAAGCGACACAAGTCACGAGTCTCCCAGGGGAACCATGAGCAAGCAGCCGAAAAACAAAGAAAAGAGCGGCAATCCTACGGCTTTCGTGGCTCATGCCGATGCCGTGTACCGGGAAAAGCTGGCCAGGGCCTGCCATGAGTTGGGCTTTAAAAAGGTATACATGGCCTCCCACGGCATACACGCCTGGAAAACGCTGCAAAAGGAGCCGCCGGATTACATCGTGGCCGGCTGGTCCCTGCCGGAAATCAGCGGAATCGGCCTCCTGAACCTGGTGCGCACCAGCGAGGCCCTGCGCCATATTCCCTTTGTGCTCACCGCCAAGCAAATGACCAAGGACCAGGTGCTGGAGGCCGGCCGGGCCGGGGTCACCGAGCTATTGGTGCTGCCTATGCCCCAGGACAGCCTGGTGAACAAGCTCAGGCAGATCTGGCAAGCGGGCGACACCGGGGAAAAACGGCAGGCCGAGATACTCTGGGGACGCGGCCAGAAGTTGATGAAGGAGGGCCGCTACGCCGAGGCCCTGGTCTCCTTCGAGAAGATACTTTTGGTCTATGAGCACGCGGAAGTTTATTACAACCTGGGCTACATCAAGACCGCCCAGGCCCAATACGAGGAGGCCATCGCCTATTTCCGCAAGGCCACCGAAATCAACAACGCCTTTGCCAAGGCCTACAAGCTCATGGCCCAGTGCCATGAAAAACTGGGGCAGCTTCAGCAGGCCTCGGATTATTACCAGAAGGCGGCCGAGGTCTTCATGGAACAGGACATGGACCAGGACGCCGAGGACACCCTCAACGATCTTCTCCGCCTGAAGCCCGAAACCATAAACGTCTATAATTCCTTGGGCATCCTTTACCGCAAGCAGAAGCGCTTCAAGGAGGCGGCGGCCCAATACCGCAAGGCCTTGCGGGTGAATCCCAACGACGAGAACATCTATTACAACCTGGCCAGGATGTATTACGAGACCGAGGATTGGTACATGGCCAGGGAGGCTCTCCGCGAAGCCCTGGCCTTGTCCCCCCAATTCAGCGCGGCCCAAGATCTTTTAACGACGGTGGAGGAACAGGTGGCGTCCTGACCCTCCGGCCCCGCGGCCAGCCTCCGCGCAAGCGCCCGGCACGGCTGTTCAGCCCGCATATTGCACAAGGGGCGGGCGGCATTAAGCGCCGAGTCAGTATTCATGGGACCAATATGAAAAAGGCCGCATCATAATCGAGGGACGGTTCGCACTCGGGCCCGGCACAGCCAGCCGCCGGCAGACAAGGCGTCTGGCAAGCGAGGGCCGCGGGCGTAGCCAAAGCTACCTCAAGGCCCGAGAGCGGCCAGCAACGCAGGGTGACGCTGGCTGGCGCGGCCGGACGCGCGGCCCTCGTGAAATGTGCGGCTAGGCGGTCTTCACGAAAAAGCGCTCGTACCACAGGGCGGCGTTCATCAGCGCCCACAGCAGATGGTTGTGGTTGTGGGTGCCGGCCAAATGCTCTTTCATGAGCCGCTCCACCTGGCCGGCGCGCAGGTAATCCTTGACCAGGGGGCTGGAGTTCAACAGCTCCTGCATGAGAGGCCGCAACTGGCCCTCCTGGCGCAGCAGGTTTTTCACCGGCAGGGAATAGCCCTGCTTGCCCCGCCAGGCCACCCGCTTGGGCACCAGGCCCTCGATGGCGTGGCGAAAGATGTATTTAGTGGTGAAGCCCTTCAGCTTGAACCAGCCCGGCAATTTAGCGCTGAACTCCACGAACTCGTGATCCAGAAACGGCACCCGCACCTCCAGGGAGGTGCTCATGGACATCTTGTCCACCTTCATGAGCACCGAGTCGGCCATGGTCAGCTTCAGGTCCGCGTAGACCTCGCGGTCCAGGCGTTCGCGGCTGTCGCAGCCCTTGAGGATGTTCCTTAGCGGCGCGAAATCGTCGAAATCCAGGCCGGCGGCGGCCTCCGGCTTGAACAGCGCCTGCGCCTGGTTGGGGGCCAGGAAATATTGCCAGCGCAGATGCAGGCCCTCCGGAGCGTGCCTTAAGCCCTCGGCGATGCGCTTGAACACGTTGACCGCGCCCTTTTTCTGGGGCTGGTCCGGCAGGCGGGCGGCTATGGCGTTCAGGAGCGCGGCCGCGCCGGGTATGGCGTCCAGCCCCAAAAGGCGCGCCGCCTTGGAGACCTTGAAGCGGTCATAGCCGCAGAACACCTCGTCGCCGCCCTCGCCGGAGAGCACCACCGTCACCTTTTGCCTCGCCTTGCGGCAGATCAGCATGAGGGGGATGGCCGAGAGGTCGGTCATGGGCTCGTCCAGGTGGTAGACCGCCGCCTGCAAATCGTCCAGGGATAGCCCCGGTATCATGAGCACCTCGGACTCGGTGCCGTAATGGCGGGCCATGTCCTCGGCGTATTCCAGCTCGCTGAAGCTGGGGTCGGGATAGGCGATGGAAAAACTTTTTATGTTGGCCACGCCCAGCTCGCGCATGCAGGCCACCACCGTGGTGGAATCCAGGCCGCCGGAAAGGAACACGCCCAGGGGCACGTCGCTCATGAGCCTGCGCCGCACGGATTCCTTGATCAGGGAGCGCAGGTCCTCCACCGCCTCCTCCGGCCTGGCGTAGGCCGGCTTGAAATGCAGGTCCCAATACTGGCGCTCGCTCAGGCGGCCGCTCTGCATGTCGAACACCGCGTAGTGGCCCTGGCGGAGCTTTTTCACGCCCTGGAACAGGGTATCCGGGGCGGGCACGAACTCCCAGCCCAGGTAGCGGTAGAGCCCGTCCAGGTTCACCCGCCGCTCCAGTCCGGCCCAGGCCAATATGGCCTTGATCTCGTTGGCGAAGATGAGCTTGCCGCCCTGGTGATGGTAGTAGAGCGGCTTGATGCCCAGGCGGTCGCGGCCCAGGTAGATGCGGCGCTTCACGGTATCCACCACCGCGAAGCAGAACATGCCGGTGAGCTTTTCGCAGACTTTGTCGCCCCACTCCTCGTAGCCGTGCAGGATGGCCTCCGAGTCGGAGCGGGAATGAAACACGTGGCCAGCGGCCATGAGCTGCCGCCGCAGGTCCTCGTGGTTGTAAATCTCGCCGTTGGCCACCAGAAAAACCGTGCGGTCCTCGTTGGCCATGGGTTGGCGTCCGTTTTCGGAAAGATCGATTATGGAGAGCCGCCGATGGCCCAGGCTGGCCTCCTCGCCCACCCAGACGCCGTCCTGATCCGGGCCGCGATGGCGCAAACGGTCGCTCATGGCCCGCGCCAGGCCTTCATCCCGCCAACTGAAGCCGCATATGCCGCACATTTATCGCTGTTCTTTCCGCCTAGCGGGGGTTGCCGGACCGTCCCGCCCCCGGTTGGATTTCCCGGCCGCGCGTCCTGGCCGTGGGGCGCGGCTTGGCCATGCTGGCTTATATACCATGAAGCCGGGAAAAGGCGAAAGGAGACCCCGCCGAAACGCCGGCGGGCAAGGCGGAGCCCAGGCGCACGGTTGACAGCAACCCGCGCAGAAGCTACCATGGCTAACTCAAGGTAATCTCGGTTCATTCCGGATTTGCAAAAGAAAATGCGGCCTTGCCGGGCAAGCCCCGGGGCCCTTTGAATTCGCGGGAGCCGGAGGACGCCATACTCCGGGAGCGTAGCAGGCTTTCACTCAGCCGGCGTTCCCCCCCCAGCCGCTCTACCTCAGACCCCGGAAAGCGGGCTCCATTAGGAAAGGATTCATTCATGTCGCGAAAATTATTAACCTCCTCGGCGGCGGTAGTGCTGCTGTTGGGAGTCTGGACCTTGGCCGGCTCGGCCATCATGGCCTGGGCCGCGGACGCGGCCAAGGAAAGCGCCAATGTGCAGTTGGAAGAACAAAAGGAAACCTACGACGCCCACCGACCCTACGTGAAGTATCACTTCGACGACGTGGAGATGGATTTCGTCCTGGAGTGGGTTTTGGGCAGCACCCCCTTTGGGGGCTGCGAAATAGGCGAGGCCTTCTACACCGCCGGCCAGATCAAGGACGGCGATCCCCGGAGCTGGCAGGAGCAGTGGGAGGCCACGGCCCAACGGGTGGAAGCCAAGGGCCGGGAATTCCTGGCCGCGGGCCACGCGATCAGCGCCCGGGAGGCCTTGATCCGGGCCAGCAACTACTACCGCACCGCCCTGGTCTCGGTGATGCCCGACGATCCCAAATTCAAGAGACTGGGCAACAAATTGCGTTCCGTCTTCAAGGAGGCGGCCAAGCTCTTCGACCCGCCCATGGTTTATTTCGAGATTCCCTTCGAGGGCACGGCGCTGCCCGGCTATTACCGCAAGGTGGATAACAGCGGCAAGAAGCGCCCCACCCTCATCATGATCGGCGGCGGGGAGACTTTTGCCGAGGAGCTGTACGTCTACATAGCCCCGGCGGCCATCAAGCGGGGCTATAATTTCCTCACCGTGGACCTGCCGGGCCAGGGCATGCTGCCCCTGGAGGGCAAGTTCTTCCGGCCCGACCCGGAGGCGCCGCTCAAAAAGGTGCTGGATTACGCTTTACAGCAGCCGGAGGTGGACCCGGAACGCCTGGCCGCCTACGGCATCAGCGGCGGAGGCTATTTCGTTCCCCGCCTGGCGGCCAAGGATAAAAGGGTCAAGGCGGCGGTGCTGAACTCGGCGGTGATCGATGAGTACGCCCTTTTCAAGTCCATGCCCAACGCCAAGGCCACCCCGGAAGAGATAAAGCAATGGGGAGCCTTCAAACGGGCCACCGCCGGGGTGGTGTCCTGGCGCTGGGGCCTGGACCCCACCGATATCAGCGGCCTGGCCGAGGCCAACCAGGGCTGGCAAGTGGACCCCGCCCAGGTGGACTGCCCCACGCTGATCATCATCGGTTCGGGCGAATACGCCAACGAGGAAGTGAAAAGGCAGCAGCAGGCCTGCCTGCAAGCCCTGCCCAACCCCAATAAAAAGCTGGTGGTGACGCCGGAGGATTTGGGCGCTTCATCGCACTGCGTGGGTGAGAACCGCAGCCTCATGAGCGAGATCGTGTTCAACTGGCTGGACGAGACTTTCAAGAAATAACCGCGCGGGCGGGCCGCTGCGCACAACGCGGCGGCCCGCCCTCACGCCAAAGCGGGGCGGCTGCGCCGCCGGCCCCGCGCGCGGGCCCACCCGGCCAGCTAACTGATTTTATAGATTACAGCGGCAAGGCCCTTAAGCGGCGGGCGCGCCCCCCACAGGCGGCTTCAGGCTATAAGTAGCCGTTTTCCCGGTACCAAACCGCGGTGCGCCTCAGGCCCTCGTCCACCGAGACTTTGGGATCGTAGCCCAGCTCGCGGCGGGCCCGGTCTATCTTGAAGGCCCGGTTCTGGCGGAACCAGTCCGCCCGGCGGCGGAACAGGGGCGGCTCGCCGGGCAGAGCCTTGTAGACCAGCTCGCACAGGGCGCTCACCGCGTACACCGGCCAGAAGGGCACGTGGACTATCTGCACCTCCACCCCCATGGCTTTGGCGATGCGCAGCACCAGGTCCTTGATGGTGACGAATTCCTCGTCGCCGATGAGGTAGGCCCGGCCCAGCACGCCTTGGGCGTCCTGGGCCAGCAAAAAGGCGTCCACCAGGTTGTCTATGTACAGGGGATGATATAGCGCCCGGCCCGGCCCGGCCATGATGAAGCGCCCCTTGGCCACCCGGCGGTAAATCATGAGGAAACGGGCGGGATCGCCGGGGCCGAAGATGGCCATGGGCCGCAGGGTCACCGCCTCCAGGCCCTGGTCCACGAACTGGTTGACCACCACCTCGCCCTGGTACTTGGTGTACTGGTAGTAATCCTCGGGCTCGATGGGGGTGTCCTCGTCGCCCGGCGGGTGGTCCACGTTGCCGTGCACGCCCTGGGTGGAGCAATACACCACCCGCCGCACCCCGGCCTCCACGGCCGCCTGGCACACGATGCGGGTGCCCTCCACGTTCACATTCCAGTAAACGCTCTTGGGCCGGTTGACCTCGCGGAAGGCCGCGGCCATGTGCTGCACGATCTCGCAGCCGTCGGTCAAGCGCCGCACCAGGGGCCGGTCGGTCACCGAGCCGATGGTGATGTCGGCGCCCAGGCGCTTCAGCTCGTCGTGAAACAGACCGGGCTGGTTGTCCAGCACCCTGACCTGATGGCCCATGTTCAAAAGCCGGCGCACCAGATGGGAGCCGGTGAAGCCGGTGCCGCCGGTTACCAGAACCCGCATGCTTTTTTACCATTCCCCCGCGCGGACCGGTCAGGCCAAAGCCCGCCGCGCCGCGCGGCATCCCCTTGCAACAAAGCGGGCCGGCCGCTGGGGTCCGCAGGCCGGCCGCGCCAACATACTTAAATCGTTAAAAATACCAGCGCACACCCAGCCCGTAGGAGACCGTGTTCAGGTCGTAGGTGAAATCGCGGTCTATCTCATTGTGATCGTCGATCCGGGTGCGGTAGTTCACGTCGGTCTCGGCCCGGTTCCATTTGACGTCCAGGTTGAGGGCGATGTGCTCGGTGAGGAAGACATCCACGCCGCAACCGAAAGCCCAGCCAAAGCAATCATCCGGCTGCATGTTGCGCAGGCGCCGGGTGGCGGTCATCCAGTCCTCGGGCGGCCTGCCCTTGGAATACTCGTCGAATTCCTGCACGCTGCCGTAGCCGTAGCGCCACCAGTTGTTTTCGTCGAAACGCACCCGGCTCCAGGTCACGCCCACCATGGCGTAGGGAGCCAGGCGGTACTCCTTGAAATGATGGCGCACGTTGACGCCCAGCATGAAGGTGTCCCAGAACAGACGGCCGTCGCGCTCCATCACCGCGCCGAAGCGGTCGTACTCGAAAACCAGGCCGCCGTAAGGGCAAAAGGTGACCAGGGCGTTCAGGTTGGTGGGGTAAATCTCGGTTTTTTCATCCACTGAATTGGAGGTGATGGTGCCGGTGAAGCCTTTGTCGCCGGTGAGCTCGAATTTTTTCCAGCGGATGCCCACCGCCACTTCATCCACCAGCCCGGCCAGAGCCGTGCCGCTCATCAAGGTCAAACAAACCATTACCGCCAGTGCCGCCTTCCACCCTTTCCTTGCCATGAAGCCTTACCTCCGCAACTGACTGGATTAACTATGACTTGCCGGAGCTGGCGGGGCGTGGTCCTGCGCGCCTCGAAAATATTTGGAGCCCGGCGCGCCGTCCGCGCCCAGCCAGGGGCAAAAGAGGCGCCGGCGGCATAACCCGCCCAAGATTAATGAAGAACTCTGGAAAATGCAACCCGCGTGATTTAAATGGCGATTCACCGGCCACGTTGACCGGCCCCATGCGCCGTGATAGCTTGCCAGCAGCTTTTGCAAACCGCCGGCAGGGAGAAGAAGATAGCTTGGCCGCCGCCTCCAACAAAACCAGCAAGACATGGCTGCGGCTCGTCATCAGCGGAGGGCTGATGGTGATCCTCCTGGGCTTTCTGGTGGACCTGCCCTCGGCCTGGCGCTCCCTGAAAAACTGCCACTGGCAATACCTGGGCTGGCTGGCCCTGTGGATAACCATCGACCGGGCGGTGATGGCCTACAAATGGCGGCTGCTTTTAATCTGCCGCGATCTGGCGGTGAGCTTCGGCGAGGCGCTCAAGTCCTATTACGTGGCCTCCTTCGTGGGCTGCTTTCTGCCCAGCACGGTGGGGGCCGACGCCATGCGGGTGGCGGCGGTTTCCGGGCCGGGCCGGCCCTCCGATCTGGTGGCCGCTTCGGTGGTGCTGGAGCGCACCCTGGGCTTTTTGGCCGCCGCCCTGGCCGCGGGCCTGGCCTTGATCGTGCTGGCCGGCCTGGCCGCGGACCTGCCGGCCCAGGTGCTGTGGCTCAGCCTGGCGGTGTTGGCCGTCTCGGCCCTGGCGGTGTTGTTCTCCCTGTCCAATTGGCTGGCCGGCCGCCTGCAAAACCTCACCCGAAAGCTGGCCGGCCGGGGCAAGGCGCTCCGCTGGCTGGGCCGCTTCCTGACCGCCTACGCAGATTACCGCCGCCAGCGGGCCGCGCTGCTGTGGTTTTTCCTTATCACCCTGGCCGAGCAGTCAGTGCCGGTGGTGGGCACCTGGCTCACCGCCCTGGCCTTTGACATCCCTTTGAGCCTTTTGCAATCCATGGCCGTGGCGCCCCTGGCCCTGTTGTTCACCCGCATACCGGTGAGCCTTTCCGGCTTCGGGGTGGTGGAGGGGCTCTACGTGGCCTTTTTCGCCCTGGTGGGGCTCTCGCCCACTGATTCGTTCCTCCTGGGCCTGGTGGCCAACCTCTCCATCGTGGTGACCACCCTGCCGGGGGCCTTTCTTTACGCGGGCGGCGGTTTCCGGGCCCCGGCCGCCCGGGAGGCCGAGCCGGCCCCGCCCCCCAGGCATGGCTTCGGCGATTAGCCCCGCGCCGCCATATCTTACGTTCCGCCGCCATCGCCCAGGCCCGATCACAAGGCGCCTAAATGCAATAAGGCCTTGACAACCAGCGCCTCAGACCTAACAATTAAGCCATATAAACGTCCCATGAAGGGACCAAAATCCAAGGAGGTTTGCGCCATGAAGATCAAGAAGATCGTGCGCACCCAGCGCGGGCTCTGCAAGTGCAAGAGCAGCTGCTAGCTTAGACTAGCCGAGGTGTGGGGGGAGGCTTCACGGCCTCCCCCCATCCTATTTGGGAAAAAGCCCATGCGTGCCATCATCTGTCCTGGCTTCTGCCGCTACTACAAACCCGACAAGCCGGACCCCGAGGGCTGCGGCGGGCTCAACTGGCTGGTGGCCCGGCCCGGCCTGGCCCAGGCCGCGGAGCATATCCCGCCGGACCACGCGGGCCATCTCTACGGCCAGCCCCCCGACCACCCCGCGCTCTTGGCCATTTGCGCCCAATGCGCCTTCCGCGTGGACGGCTGCGATTTCCGCGACCCGTCCGTGCCCCGCCAGGAGTGCGAGCCCTGCGGCGGCCTGCGGGTGGCGGCCGCCCTCTTGGCCCAGGGCCTGGACCTGGACCAGCCCCCGGAAAAACCATGAGCCAACGCGAAGACCAGTACGTCCGCCTGGCGGACCACGTGAGCCTGCGCCTTTTGGAGGAGCCCTGTCTCTATGATCTAAAGGCAGACGAGCTTTACGAGCTCAATGAAGACGCCCTGGCGGGCTTAAGGCGCTGCTGGGGCGGGCTGACTTTGGCCGAGGCCGAGTTGGAGGCGGAGTTCGCCCAGTTCTGCCTGGAGGAGGGCCTCTTGGAGCTGAGCCCCGCGCCCCGCCCCCGGCCGTTGCCGGTGTGCCAGGGGCCCAAGCCCTCCCTGCGCTACCTGGAGGTCCAGGTAACCTGGCGCTGCAATTTGGCCTGCGCCCACTGCTATCTGGGCCCGGCCCGCCAGGTGGACCTGCCCGCGGCCGATTTCGCAGCCCTGGTCCGCGAGTTCGAGGCCATGGGGGGCTTGCGTCTTTTGATAAGCGGCGGCGAGCCCCTCATGCATCCCCGCTGGGAGGAGATCAATGCCGCCCTGGCCGCGCTGAAGGTGCGAAAGGTGCTGCTCAGCAACGGGCTTTTGCTTGACGCCGGGCGCTTGGCCGGGCTTAATTGCCATGAGGTGCAGATCAGCCTGGACGGTCTGCGCCAGGGCCACGAGAGCCTGCGCGGGCCGGGCAGCTTCGAGCGGGCCGTGACGGCGGCCCGGCGGGTCAGGGAGGCGGGTTTGGCTCTGTCCATCGCCACCATGGCCCACGCCGGCAACCTGGCCGAGATGGCGGGCCTGGCCGACTTGGTGCGGGAATTGGGCGCCCAGGAATGGGGGGTGGACGCCCCCTGCCTGGCCGGCCGCCTGGTCCAGGGCCCGGATCTGGCCGTGACGCCGCAAGAGGCGGCCCAGGCCATGAGTTTCGCCTTTGGCGGGGCCTATCACGGCGGCAGCGGGGGCATGGCCTGCGGCCTGCACCTGTGCACCGTGGCCCCGGACGGCAGAACGGCCCAGTGCGGGTTTTATTTCGACAACCCCCTGGGCCTGGCCGCCGACGGCCTGTGGACCTGCTGGTCCCGGCGGCGGCCCCTGGCCCTGGCCAGCGTGCCGCAATGCGCCCGCTGCCCGGCGGCCGAGGATTGCGGCGGCGGCTGCCGCTTCCGGGCTCCGGCCCTGGACCGGCCCGATCCGGTGATGTGCGCGCTGCATGGCATAAACACTTAGTCTTTTCAGGGAGGACACAACGTGCTAAAGGTTTACGACGTTGCCGGCCGGGCCCCCCGCGAGGGCGGCGAGACCGTGCTGGGGCTGAAGGATTTGGGCACCCACGCCTGCTACTTGCTCTACGGCGTGCTGAACCCCGGCGAGGAGCCCAGGATATTGAAACCCGGCGATGGGCACGAGGAAATAATCCTGGCCATCAGCGGCGCGATTAAAATCAGCGGGCCCCAAGGCGAACTGACCCTGCAACCCGGCCAGGCCATCTATCTTAAAGGGGCCGAGGTTCACGAGGCCACGGCGGCCGGACCGGGCGAGGCGCGCTACGTGGCGGCCGGAGGCCACTCCGCCGGGCACGAGCATCATCACCATCACCACTAACCCATGCGATCCCTGTTAGCGGCGCGCTGGGAGGCGGCCTAGGTGGGCACCATACTCATCGTGGACGAGGACCAGGCGCTCTGCGCCAAGCTGGAGGCCCTCCTGGAGCCCCAGGGTCACCGGGTGCGCGTGGCCGCTAGCGGCGTGGAGGGCCTGGAGGCCGCCGCCGGAGCGCCTCCGGATCTGGCCATCCTGGCGGTGAAGCTGCCCGACGTGAGCGGCCTGGACGTGTTCCGGGCCCTGCGCGAGGCCGAGCCCAAGCTGCCCGCCATCTTCATGACCGCCCACGGCACCACCGAGGACGCCATTCAGGCCACCAAGCTGGGGGCCTTTGAATACCTGCTCAAGCCCTTCGACCTCCAGGAAATGATGAACCTGGTCACCCAGGCCCTGGACCTGGGGCGCTTCTTGCGCTCGCCGGTGGCCCTGGACCAGGACGCCGGCCACCAGGGCGGCGACGCCATCGTGGGCCGCTCCAAGGTGATGCAGGACCTTTACAAGGCCATCGGCCGCGCCGCCCCCACCGACGCCACCGTGCTCATAAGGGGCGAATCCGGCACCGGCAAGGAGCTGGTGGCCCGGGCCGTGTACCAGCATTCCCTGCGGGCGGGCAAGGCCTTCATCGTGATCAACTGCGTGGCCATCCCGGAAAGCCTCCTGGAGAGCGAGCTGTTCGGCTATGAAAAGGGCGCCTTCACCGGCGCGGTGAGCCGCCACGTGGGCAAGATCGAGCAGGCCAACGGCGGCACCATCTTCCTGGACGAGATCGGCGACATGCCCTTAAGCATCCAGGCCAAGATATTGCGCCTGCTGCAGGAGAAAAAGGTGGAGCGCCTGGGCGGCCTGCGGGAGATTCCGGTGGACGTGCGCATCATCGCCGCCACCAACCGGGACCTGGAGGCCGCCATCCGGGAGGGCCGCTTCCGCGAGGACCTCTACTACCGCCTCAACGTGGTGGCGCTCAACATGCCGCCCCTGCGCGAACGGCCCGGCGACGTGGAGCTTCTGGCCGATTATTTCCTCTCCCGCTTCGCCCAGGAGATGGGCGTGCGCGACCCCGGCATCAGCACCGAGGCCCGCCCCCTCCTGGCCGCCTATCCCTGGCCGGGCAACGTGCGCGAGTTGGCCAACGCCATGGAGAAATGCCTGATCTTCAGCCGGGGGCGCTCCATCTCGCCGGAGGACGTGGCGGAGAGGGTCACCGGCCAGCGCCCGCGCCAGACCTCGCCCCTGGGCGAGATAGACGAGGCCATCCGCGATTGGGCCCGCCGGGCCCTGAGCCAGGGCGGCCAGAACCTCTTGTCCCAGCTTAACGACCACGTGGAGCGCCTCATCATCGCCGAGGCTTTGAGCCTCACCGACGGCAACCGCTCCCGGGCCGCCAAGATACTGGGCCTCAGCCGCCCCACCCTGCTCGCGCGCATGGATAAATACAACCTGCGCACCGAGACCCAGGTCAAGACCTCCTGACGGATTTCTTGCCGCCCGCCAGTCGAGCCATTTTTGCAAACTGTAAAAAAACCTGACACCGCCACCTTGTCGCTGGCTTCTCCGCGAGTCCCTCGCCGCAAACCGTCCCCGGCTTATCCAGTGTAACATATTGACATATATTGTTTTTATCGTGAAGGCCCTACGGGGGCCGAGTTGGTGCAATCTGGCACAAGACTTGCCAAAGCAATAGGCGCCTGCGCCCAGGCGCGGCATTCGAGGGCAAGCGCACCGACCGGCCGGGATTCACATCCCCCTCGACGGCCGATGCGGATCAAGCGCGACGAGGAGGTCTCATGATCCAGACACGAGTTCTTTTAGTGGATGATGAGGCCGCTTTTTTGGAACCCATGACCAAGAGGCTGACCCGGCGGGGGCTGAGCGTGGAAAACGCTCTTAGCGGCAATCAATGCTTGGACTTCCTGGCCCAACGCGGCGACCAGGCCACCGACGTGGTCATTCTGGACGTGAAGATGCCGGGCATGGACGGCATCGAGACCCTGCGGGCCCTGAAGCGGGACCATCCCCTGATCGAGGTGGTGCTGCTCACCGCCCACGGCACGGTGGAATCGGCCATTGAGGGAATGAAATGGGGCGCCTTCGACTACTTGATGAAGCCCTGCGACATCGAGGAGCTGGTGGACAAGGTGGAAGAAGCCTGCCGCAAGAAGCGCAACCACGAGCGCAAGATACTGGAAGCCAAGGCCACGGCCGCCGCCATCAAGGGGAGCGACCGACAAGCATGACCAGCCCGTCGCCCTCCGCGGCGATCCGGCTGCTTTTTTTAGCGGAGTGAACGGCCCCCCGGCGATTTACCAGGGCAGGCGCTGGCCGCGCCGATTGAAAGAGGCGCGAAGCGGAAAGGAGACCTGATGCTGAAGAACAAAACCGTTCAGTTGGCCCTGGCCCTTATGTTGGGCGTCGTGGTGCTGATGCTGCCCAGGCCCGAGGGCACCACTTTCGAGATATTGGGCGATGACCAAAAGCAGATCCTGGCCGCGGTCCAAGAGCATTTCACCCTGGTGGAAAAGCCCATAACCCCCACCCAGGGCTATTATCTGAAGGCCAAGAACCCCGGTTCGCCGGAAGCCAGCGGCGACTACCTCAAGGATATCCAGGCCAAGCTGGGTCTCAAGCAGACCCAGGTGGAATACGTTGACGGGCTCTCGCCCAAGGCCATGCGCTTTTTGGCCATGCTGGCCTTTTTGGTCTTCATGTTCATGATAGAACCCATACCGCTGGAGGTAACCGCCATCGGCATCGGCGTGCTCCTGGTGGCGCTAAACATCACCGATCTCAAGGACGCCTGGGCGCCCTACATGCACCCGGTGGTGGTGTTCATCATGGTCTGCCTCATCTTCGCCATCGCCCTGGAAAAGGCGGGCCTCACCGGCCGCCTGGCGCGGGCGGTGGCGCGCAGGGCCGGCGACAGCGTCACCAAGTTCACCTTCATCCTGGCCATTACCCTGGGCCTGGCCTCCGGCGTGATGCATGACGCCGCCGCGGCGGCCATCGGCATCGCCACCATGCTGCCCCTGATGCGCGCCGCCGGCATCAAGCCCTTTACCAGAACCGCGGCCTTCATGATGCTCTCGGTGCCGTTTGCCTGCTCGGCCGGCGGCATGGGCACCCTGGTGGGCGGCGGGCGCTGTATGGTGGCGGCGGCCTTCCTCAAGGAGTTCACCGGCATCGAGCTCACCTTCTTCGACTGGTTCATGTACGCCTTCCCCGGCGCCCTTTTGACGGTGCCGGCGGCGGTGTGCGTGGTATGGCTGGTTTTCCGGCCGGACCCCAAGTTCAAGCTGCCCGTCTACGATGAAAAGCCGCAGCCCTGGACCTCCCTGGAGATCAGGACCCTTTTGGTTTCGCTCCTGGTGCTGGCGGCCTGGCTCACCAAGGGAGTCCACGGCCTGCATTATTCCATCACCGGCATGATCGCGGTGGCGGTGCTGGTGCTCATGAAGGTGCTGGAGTGGGAAGACATCCACAAGCACCTGGAATGGGGCACCGCCCTGTTCATCTTCGGCGGCGGCATCTCCCTGGGCCTGGCCATGGACACCTCCGGCGCGGCCCGTTATTTCGCCAATCTCTTCTTCCCCCTGGTCAAGGGAGGCGGCTGGCTCCTGCTCTTCGTCGGCGTGGGCGTGTTCGGAGCCTTGGTCACCAATGCCATGGCCAACGTGGCGGCGGCGGCCTTGATCCTGCCCATCGTGATTCCCTTGGCCATACTGGAAGGCGTGGACCCCAGGGTCATCGCCTTGGGCCTGGGCATGGCCACCAGCTTCGCCATGCTTCTGGTGATCGGCTGCCCGCCCAACGCCATCGCTTATTCGTTCCGCCAGTTCAAGTCACTGGACCTCACCAAGGCCGGCCTGGTGGCCACGCCCATCCTGCTGGGCATCCTGATTTTGGTGGCCTCGCTCTGGTGGCACATCATGGGCCTCTTGTAGGAGCGGAGCGTAATTAGCCGACCAAGGTTTTATTACACAGGGGAGTGAGAGGTCATGACCAAGCTGCCGATCGACATATTGCTGGTGGACGACGAGAAGGATTTCGTGGAGATGCTCGCCCTGCGCCTGCAGGAGGAGGGTCACCACGTGCGCACGGCCTTTTCAGGCCAGGAGGCCCTGCAAGCCCTGGCCGATGAATCGGAAAACACCGATGTGGTGGTGCTGGATATCAAGATGCCCGGCATGGACGGAATCGAAACCCTGCAGGCCATCCAAAACAAGTACCCAATCATAGAGGTGATCCTGCTGACCGGCCACGGCACCATAGACACCGCGGTGCAGGGGCTCAAATCCGGCGCTTTTGATTATCTCTTGAAACCTGCCGATTTCCCGGAGCTGATCGCCAAACTGGAAGCGGCCCGTAAACGGAAATACGAGCAGGAAGAGCGCATACGCTTGGCCGAGGCCAAGGCGATTGAACGCCGCAGCGGCGGCCTGTTCATGGACTGATTCTAAATAGCCCACCCCTGGGCCGCCCGTGCCGCCGTGGAGCTGCTCCCTCCCTGGCCGGGCGGCCCTTCCTTTTCTCATCCGCGCGAGTCCTTTTTATACCACGAAACACACCTCTCCGAGGCTCCCTATGCAGCGCCGCCATAAGTGCCCTTATAGACAGGCTTTACCAGGAGGATTACCTTTGACTGGCCAGGCAAAATCATTTATTTAGTATAGGTATTTGCCAACTGGGGATTTCTATGCCCGCCCGCCATGCAGCTAATCAACTGCACTCAATCATGATCAAGGCGCCGGGGCCATGGCCACGGCCGCGCGCAATCTGGGGAGGTAAAGACATGAACTTGAATACCATAGGCAATATCGTGGCGTATGGCACCGGCTTTCTGATTTTGATCATCCTCCACTTCAACTCCAAGCTGGGCCTGATCTGGCGGGTGGTCATCGCCACCGTGGTGGCCATGGTGATCCAGGCCTTGTTCAAGGTCCTGGCCAGCAAAAGAGCGGCGGAGCAAAAACCGGAGGAAAGCCAAGGCCAGGCCCAGCTTGCCGAGGACGCCGGAGGCGCGGACCCGGCGCCGGTAAAAACCAGCGACAAGGACGAGTAGCGATTCAGGGCCGGACCGGCGGCCCGCACCGGCCCGTCCCACGCCATCGGACAAAAAATAATGGGCCGGCCTCCCCACCAGGGAAAGGCCGGCCCCTTGACGCGCCGAGCGGCTCGGCACTACCCGGCGCGTTCAATTCATCCTTCCTGGAGCAGCCGCTCCATCTCGAAGAAAAGATCCTGCTCGCGCAGCACGCCCACGGTCTGTCCGCCTTCCATGACCAAAAGCCGCCGATGGTCCTCTTGGAGCATGGTATGGGCAGCTTCCATGAGATTGGCCCCCGCGGCGATGATACGCGGCGCGGGCGACATCAATTCGCCCACGGTGCGGGTCGCCAGTTTGCGCAGCTCGCGGGTGAACATGCCCGACCAGAACATGGGCGAGTACTGAATGGTGTCGGCGGTGGAAGGCTTGGGCGCGTCCAGATAGCGAGGCATCATACCCCGCAACAGATCAACTATGGCCAGGATGCCCACCACCTTGCCGCCGCCGTTGGTCACCAGCACCGAACGGTGGCCGGTCTCCATGATGCTTTGGCCGGCCGCCTTGCTGAAAAACGACTCCCGCAGCTTTCCCACCGCTTCCTCCACCGTGGCCCCCAGGGGCAGGGCGGTGTATTCGGAAAACGGCACCATCACGTCCGCCGCCTTGCGCTCGCCAGGGCCGTCCTCGGCGTGCTCGGCCCGGTAGGCCTCGTTGATCTTGGAGGCCAGGAGGTCAATATCGCAGGGCTTGGCCAGAAAGTCGCGGGCGCCTTTCACCAGGGCCTCTTGGGCCACCGCTTCCGAGCCATGGCCGGTCAGCATCAGCACCGGCAGTTTGGGCGCGGCGGACTTGATCTGCGCCAGCACCTCCAGGCCGCTCAAGCCCGGCATCTTGATATCCAAGACCACCACGTCGGGCTCCATGGCCAGCGCTTTCAGGGCTTGGCCGCCATCGCCGGCGGTTATCACCTCGAAACCGCGCCGCGTCATTACTTTTTCGGTGGTGACCCGGAACTGCTCTTCGTCGTCCACCAGGAGCACCTTTATTTTTCGTACCGTCATTTCATCCTCCTTGGGTGTCTGTCTTCCCGGCTGGTTAGTAGGAAGGCAGTCCGGACCAACCCAACCAATTCCAATAAGTTGCCGCCAACAGCATCATCACCGCCAGGTTGGTGCAGAAGAGTATGGCGCCCGCCCTGATGTAATCCTTCTGCTCCAGATAGCCGCTGGCGTAGACGATGGCGTTGGGCGGAGTGCCGATGATGAGGCAGTAGGCCAAGCTGGAGGCTATGGCCGTGCTCATGGCGGTGAAGGGTATCATGCTGGTGCCGGGATGCACGATGCCGGCCATGGCCAGGGTGACCGGACCCACCGCGGCGCAGGCCGGGCCGTCGGCCATGAGCTGGGTGAGGAGGCCGGTGATGACGTTGCCCGACAAAAGCAGGCCCAAGCCGCTGCCCAGGCCCAGGGGCACCACCATATCCACGATGGAGCTGGCGATCCAGTAGGCGCCGCCGGTGGAGGTTAAGAGCTTGCCGAAGGCGATGGCTCCGGCATAGAGCCACACCACGCCCCAGTCCACCTTGGTCTGGTAATCGCGCCAGTTGACCACTCCGGCCAGGATGTAGGCGATGGCGCCCATCACCGCCAGGACGCCGATGCCGAAGCGGATGCCGGTGAGGCTGAGGAGAAGATTCTTCTCGGTGATCCAGCAGAAGAGCATCACTATAAAGATGGAAACCGATATGATTTGCGGCCTGTTCCAACCGCCGCCTTCCTTGCCGATCTGCTCACGCACCACGGCGATTGAGCCGCTCAGGTTGGTGTTGATGGGCTTGAAGCGCCGGTTGATGACTATCCAGGTAATGGGCATGACAAAGAACAAGTAGGGAACACAGTACAGCATCCACTGGCCGAAGCCGATGTCTATGCCGAACATGTCCTGGGTATAAGACATCATGATTATGTTGCGCGCCGCGCCGGAGGGCGCCAGGGAGCCGCCCAGGTTGCAGGCCATGGCGATGGTTATCATGAGCATCTTGGCCAGTTCCGGGTCCTCCTCGCCGGAGGCGGCGGTGGTGGTGGAATAGAGCAGGATGCCGATGGGCAGGAACATGGCCGCCAGCGCGTGATCGCTCATGAACATGGTGAGCGGGCTGATTATGAGAATGATAATCAGGCTTATCCAGCGCACTGACGGATTCTTCAGCTTGCCGAACATCATGAGGGCTATGCGCCGGTCAACGCCGGTTTTGACGAATGCGGTGGCGAACATGAGCGAACCCATGATGAACCAGGTGGCGTCCGACCAATAGATGGAGGCCACGTTTTCGCGGTTGAACACTCCGCAAAGCATGCCGATGATGCCGATGCAGAAGGCGGTCATGGGCAGCGGAATGGCCTCGGTCATGAAGCAGCCCACCACGAACACCACCGTGGCCACCGCGGCCTTGACGTGGAAGCCGCCGGTCTTGATGCGCTTTTGTTCGTCGGGGCTCAACTTGTCCAGGGGCAGGTTTTTCTTGAGCTGATGGGCGCTCTTTAATAGGGTTTCGAATCTTTCCGGGCTTAAGGTCTTGATCTTCTCCTTGATGAGCGCCAGGTTCTTGGCGTTGGTGTCCACCCCCGACTTCTGCACCCACTTCAGATCACGCTTCAAAAAGTTTTTTTGCCCGAAAGAGGCCCGGTTGACGCTGGCTTCCAGGAAAAGCACCGCCTGGGATTGCCAACGCCCCAGCTCCTCGAAATCGGTTTGGAATACCTCCTTGGCCAGATATTGCCGTACGTACTTGGGCCCCAGGGTGTATTCCGCGCCCACCCTTAACATGCTGTCAGGGGTGGGTATCACCAAAATTAGTATTAAAAGCCCCAAGGGTATGAAAAATAGTTTCCAGTTTATATATCGGTCGTAGCCCGTCGCCTTTTGCTCTTTTGCCTTGGCCTGGGTCATGTTTTTCCTCGCTTGTTGCTGGCGGGGCCTGGGCCGGCTGGGCCCGCGGGCTCCCCGCGCGGGTTTATGAGGCCAGCACCCGGTCCGCCGTCCAGAAAACGGTCATGGCCAGGGTCAACATGAAATAGACCCGAGGGTCGTTTTGCCACAAGACATCCAAAACTACCCGGTCATCCTGTTTTGGTTTCAGTCTGCTAGACATTTGCCTCCCTTACTCCTTTGCTTGGGGGGTGCCAGCCGCATGTCCGCCGTCCAACCGGGCCTATTCGCCATCCACCTCGCGCACCAAATCCTTGGGCGAGGCCATGGCTTTCCTGACCTGGGCCTGACGGATTTTTTCCTCCATGGCCTGCTTCTTGATGAAAGCCTCCTCACCCTTGTTGATGAGTTCGTCAATGTCGCAGGGTTTGGTGAGGTAGTCGAAGGCTCCATTGCGCATGCCGTCAACGGCGGTGTCTATGGTGCCATGGCCGGTGAGCATGATGACCTCCACCAGGGGATGATCGGCCTTGATGCGTTTCAAAACCTCCAGGCCGTCCATGCCCGGCATCTTCACGTCCAGGATCACCACGTCCACGTATTCCGTTTTCAGCTTCTCCATGGCCTCCACGCCGCTGGGCGCGGTCAAGGCCTGATAACCTTTGCGGGCCAAAAGCTTGGCCGTTGTCTCCAGATACCTGAGTTCGTCGTCAACCAGCATGAGAGCCATTTTCGCCATGCCGAGCCTCCTTTGAGGGCTGGTGACCCCATGCCTTGGCGACTAGCGCGCCTCGGCCCGCCGCGGGAACGGACCGGACCGGGCCGCGTGTCAGGCGGGCCTGGCCAAGTTGGGGTTGAATTCCATGAAACAAATCCACTTTCTCCGCTTCGCGATGGGGAGAACCGAATCAGCGCCCCGCGACTAACCATTCGGTTTCCTTGTTGACTCCAACCCTACTAATTAGGCGGAGCCGGGCATAGAAGGTGAATCCCTTATTGTGGGGGGGGTGAGTTGACTAATTTGCCGGGGGAATGCTCCCTGGCCTAACGCCCCTCGCCAAGCCGTCCGCTGGGGCGATTTGCCAGGGTCGCGGCGCTTGGCCGCTACTGAGGCAAGTTGGCTTAAGCGAGCCAAAGCGCCCCACTATGGCTAACTCATTGCAATAAATGACTTAACCCCTACCAGCCCTGACCGGACCGGCCAAGGCGCCTCTCGCCGGACACGGCCCTTGGCCGCCCCCAATCGGCCTCCAGCCGAATAAACAAACAATTACAACATGTTGTCACTGCGGATCAGGCTGGCACCCAAGCTGCACTATAGGGAGGGCAACCCAACCTTCAGGCAAGGAGGTGGCAAATGTCCAGCAAGGTCAGCCAGATACAGCAGGCGAGCCGTCCGGTGGTGTTCGACATGACTTCCCAGGAATGCATCTGGTCGGTGGCCGGAGTGACCCCTTATCGTCTCTGTCACAACGCTTTCGACTGCACCACTTGCGCCTTTGACCGCAAGATGCAGCGCAAGAGGGGCCCCGAGGTCGGGGGGCATGCGCCCACCTGGCGGGAAAAGGCGCGCCAGGGAGGCGGCCTGGAAAGCCGGCGCTGCCGCCACATGCTGAGCGGTTACGTGCCGGTGAAGTACTGCGTGCACGATTTCGAGTGCGCTACCTGCGAATACGACCAGCTCATCGCCGAAGAGATGCGCCTCATGGAGGCCCAGGAGCCCATGGTGGAATTGGTGGCGGGTTTCGCCCTGGCGCCCAACTACTACTATCACCAGAGCCACACCTGGGGCCGGGTGGAATACGGCGGCCAGGTCCGCCTGGGCCTGGACGATTTCGCGGCCCGTCTGTTCGGGCCCGCGCAAGAGCTGCGCCTGCCCGAATTGGGCGCGGCGGTTTCCCGAGAGGGTTCGGACATGGCCTTTTACCGCGAGGGCCGCGAGGCGGGCCTGGTCTGCCCCCTGGAGGGCATCGTGGTGGCGGTCAACCCCAGGCTGGAGACCTCGCCCGGCCTGGCCAACGGCTCTCCCTATGGCGCGGGCTGGCTGGTGATAATCGAGCCCACCCGCTTGAGCCGCGACCTGCGCGGTCTGAGCTTCGGCAGGCAGGCCGAGCAATGGCTGGACGCCGAGGCCGGGCGCTTGGCCGGTATATTGTATCGGGAAAGCGGCTATCGTCTGGCCGCCACCGGCGGCCGGGCGGTGGGCGATATTTACGGGAGTGTGGAGGGACTGGACTGGGACGAGCTGGTGGAAACCTTCCTGGCTCCCCCCGCCTAAACGCTGAAGGGTTCGGCCCGCCTGGCGCTCAGTTCCCCGGCGCAGGCCGGGCAGAACCACATCTTTAGGCGGTCCAGCGTGGTCAATCCGCCGGCAAACCGCATGAGGCAGCCCAGTTCCTGGCAATGCTCCAGGCCCAGGGCGTGGCCGGTTTCGTGGCAGACCACCTTGGCCAGGCGGCGGTAGGCCAGGGAGCGCGGGGCGGAGCGGCCGTAGCGGCCCTCCCACAGGCGATGCAGGGAGGCCACCGCCACCCCGCCCCCCAGGCGGGCCTCCCCGAAAACAAAGGTGAACACGGGCAGGCAGAGATCCGCCTCGGTCACGCCCACCCGAATCACGCCGGAGGGCCGTCTCTTGGCCAGGTAATCCATCAGGGCGGCGGCATCGTGCTGGCCGCGCACCGGCAGGTAGGCGAAGTCCGGCTCCGGCGCGGCTTGCACCACCTGGCTGGAGAGGCCCAGGAGCGCCTTTATATGGGCGGCCGCCACCGCGCAGGCCACCTGATTGACCCTGCCCAGGGGAACCACCTCGGCCTGGACCGGCAAAACCCGCGGCGAGGCTTCAGGCATCGAGCCCCATGCCTATTTGGCCTCCTGCCGCCGCAGCTTGCGGGTCAGGGTGCGCCGGTCTATGCCCAGTACCTGGGCCGCGTGGGTGATATTGCCCTCTTCCGCTTCCAGCACGCGCTGGATGTGCCGCCTCTCCATTTCCTCCAGGCTGATCAATTCGGGACCGGATTCCTGGTCGGGCTGCAGAAAAGTAAGCTCGTTTTTGCCGATCAGGGGTTGCCTGGCGATGACCACGGCCCTCTCCATGACGTTTTTCAGCTCGCGCACGTTGCCCGGCCAGGCATAGGCGTTCAGTATGCGCAAGGCCTCCGGGGTGAGCCCCTCCACGGTCTTGCCGGTCTCCCGGCCGTAGCGCAGTAAAAAATACTGGGCCAACAGGCCGATGTCATCATCGCGCTCGCGCAGGGGCGGCAGGCGGACGGCGATCACGTTTATGCGGTAGAAAAAATCCTGGCGCACCTCGCCGGCGCGGACCAGGGCCGCCAAATCGCGGTGGGTGGCGGAGACCAGGCGAAAATCGCTGTGCACGGTCTGGCTGCCGCCCAGCCGGGTGAAGGCCTTCTCCTCCAGCACCCGCAGCAGATCCACCTGCATCTTGGGCGGTATCTCGCCCACCTCGTCCAGGAACAAGGTGCCGCCGTCGGCCATCTCCAGGCGGCCCCGCCTGGCCTGGACCGCGCCGGTGAAGGCGCCTCTCTCATGGCCGAACAGCTCGCTTTCCAAAAGGCTCTCGTTCTGGCCGCCGCAATTGATGGGCACGAAGGGCCCGTAGGCCCGCTGGCTGGCGGCGTGCAGGGCGCGGGCCACCATCTCCTTGCCGGTGCCGGTCTCGCCGGTGATCAGCACCGGGCTGTCCGAGGCCGCCACCTCCTCCACCAGGCGCATCACCGCCCGCATGGCCTTTGAATCCGCCACCAGATCGCCCCAGCCGGTGCGCTCCTGTTCGCGCAGCCGTTCCTTTAGCGCCTGGTTTTCCCGGATCAGCTCCCGCTGGCGGGCCAGCTTGGCGATGAGCAGAATCAATTCCTCGGGGTCGAAAGGCTTGAGCAGGTAATCCTGGGCCCCCTGTTTCATGGCCTGCACCGCCGATTCGATGGAGCCGTAGGCGGTGATTATGACCACCAGGGTTTGGGGATGGGTTTCCTTCATCTTGCGCAGCAGTTCCAGGCCGTCCATGCCCGGCATCTTGATGTCCACCAGAAGCAGATCATAGGTCCGCCCGCCGAGAAGCTCCAGGGCCTCGGCCCCGCCGGCCGCGCAATCGGCGGCGTAGCCCTCCTTGTGCAGCCAGCCGGCCAATGATTCGCGCATGGCCAGCTCGTCGTCCACCACCAGAATGCGAAAATCGCGAGTCATTGCACCTTCTCCGGATCGGCCGCCTGGTCGGCGGGAGGCAGGACTATGCGGAATCGGGCGCCCTGGTTGGGCGCGCTGTCCACCTCGATGCGGCCCCGGTGCTCGCTGATGATGCCGTAAACCATGCTGAGCCCCAATCCCACGCCCTGGACCGCGCTCTTGGTGGAAAAAAACGGCTCGAAGATGTGGGGCAGCACTTCCGGGGCGATTCCCTTGCCGGTGTCCCCCACCTGGGCCCAGACCATGCCGTCGGCGTCTTGGCCCGCGCTTATGAACAGCTCGCCGCCCTCGGGCATGGCCTCCAGGGCGTTGAACACCAGATTGGTGAAGCATTGCTGTATCTGGGTGGCGTCGCCCCATATCTCCAGGGGCTCCTTGGGCAGGTCGCACTTCAGCTCTATGCGGCCGATCTCCATGCGGTGGCGGGTGAGCTGCACTATCTGGTCTATCACCTCCCGCAGATCCAGGCGCTTGGGCTCCAGGTTCTGCTGGCGGGCGAAGGACAGCAGGTTGCTCACGATGTCCCGGCTGCGTTCGGCCTCGTGCACGGTCAGCTTGAGCCAGCGCCTCCATTGGGCCAGCTCTTCCCCGGGGGGGAAGCCCTCGGCCAGGCAGCTCAGCATGAGCTTGCTGAAATTCAGGATGCTGGCGATGGGGTTGTTGATCTCATGGGCCACCGAGGCCACCAGCTTGCCCAGGGCCAAAAGCTTGTCCTCCTGGACCAGGCGGGCCAGATCGTTTTTAATGGCCTGGGCGCGCATCTCCACCCGCGCGGACAGGTCGTGGGTGATATCGCGGAATATCTCCAGCACCTGCACGATCTGGCCTTGCTGATTCAGCAGGGGATAGGTGCCCACATCGCAATAGTGGGCCTCGCCGTGGGAATCGCGGAATTCGTGGATGCCGTGGGCCGAGCGGCCGGTGGCGGCGGTTTCCCGCAGGGGACAGGGCGTCTCCGGGCTGGCGCAGGGGGTCAGGGCCCGGTGCATCACCTGAAAGCAGAAGCGGCCGGCCGCGTTTTCCGGGGTCATCTCCGCCCAGCGGCAGGCGGCGTGGTTTATGCGCTGGATGCGGTAATCCATGTCCAGCACCATGACTCCCTCGCTGGCGGCCCTGGTCAAGGCGCGGGCAAAGGAGCGCTCCATGCTTATCTCGTTTTCCTTTTCCTCCAGCTCCGCCCCCACCGAGGCGATGTCGTGGAAAAGCAGCGAGGCGGTGTAGTCGATCACCCCCACCGACTCCGGCTTGAGTTGGGCCAGTTCGCGCAGGAGACGCTCCTTGCCGGTGAGCTCGATTATCAAATCCAGATCGGGCAGGTCCAACAGCCGGCGGAAATCAGAGGTGGTGAAGATGCCCCGGCGCCGCGCCTCTTGAAAGCCCACGGCCTGGGGGTTGAGATCGGCCACTCCCACAATGCGCGCCCGCAGCTTTTTCAGCCGCCGCGAATCGAGCAAACGCATGATGGCCAAACAGCGTTTGCCGCCGCCCACCACGGCCAGCCTGAAAACCGGCGCGTTTCTTTGGCGTTCCTTGGACACAGCGCTCCTTCCCCTGCTTGGAAAGCCGCCTAGATTTTATTTTCCTATAACAATCAGGTATTTTGCAATGCTCTCCACGGCCACCCCCCAGCGCCGGGCCAGGCCGCTGGCAATTTATTTTGAAATTATTTTCATTATAGCTTGACACGGCGGCGGCCTGTCTTTAAATTATGAAATATATCTCATATGCAAGAAGGAGAACCCAGTGCCGCGTCCCCGTAAACACAGAATGGTCAGAGCCCAGCCGGTGGCCACTTTTTACAAGCCCCAGGGCGTGCCCTTGCACAACCTGCAAGGGGCGATTCTGCCGGTGGAGGGCCTGGAGGCCCTGCGCCTGGCCGACGCCCAAGGCCTGGACCAGGCCGAGGCTGCTGAACAAATGGGGATTTCCCGCGCCACCTTTTGCCGGGTTCTGGCCGAGGCCCGCTCGGTGGTGGCCAGGGCCCTGTCCCAGGGCTGGGCCATCCGCATCGAGGGTGGCGATTACCGCCTGGCTGGCCAGGTGGATGAGGCCGTCCCGGAGGCCGGGATCAACGGCCGGGAAGGCAGGGGACGCGGCGGCGGACGCGGACGGGGCGGAGGCCGCGGCGGCGGTCGCTGGGGCTAAGGAACCAACCTAACCATAAGGAGGTTAAATCATGCCAAACAGAGACGGAACCGGGCCCACGGGTCAAGGACCCAGCGGCAAGGGCAAGGGGCCCTGCGGAGGCGGCTCCAAAGGCGGAGGCGGCGGCCAGGGCCAAGGCAAGGGCCGGGGCCAGGGCCAAGGCCAAGGCAAGGGCCGGGGCCAAGGCCGGGGCCAGGGCAAGGGCGGCCAAAGATGACAACCATATCAAGAACATTATCCTAAAGGAGGCACACGATGCCAGGATTTGACAGAAGTGGACCCAGGGGAGCCGGCCCCATGACCGGCGGTGGTTTTGGTTATTGCGCGCAGCCGGCGGGCGCCGGCGGCCAGCCCATGGGCTTGGGCCGGGGCATGGGCCGGGGCTTTGGCCAGGGCGCGGGCCGTGGTTTTGGCCGGGGCATGGGCCGGGCTTGCCGCGGAGCCGGCGGCTGGGGCCGTGGTTTCGGACGGGCTTTAGCCTGGAACCGCGACGACGCGGACCTGCTCAAGGCCCAGGCCGAAAGCCTGCGCCGCGATTTGGCGGCGGTTGAAAAGGAGCTGGCCGATATGGAGACCCAGGACAAATAAGCCAGCGCTTTTAAAGCATTAGCGCCGCGCAGCTTGGGGAGCCCTCGCAAGGCTCCCCTCTTGTTTTCAGGGGCCGCGCAATGGCCATTTAGGCCACTAGACCGATGGTAATTGTAGGTTTTGCTCAATTGAGCATTATGCCCTTGACAGACCCCCAAAGCGGCCTTATGTTTGTTTTGAGCTTTTGAGCATAACTGGAGGACATGCCTTGCCGCGACCGCGCAAATGCCGCCTGGTGAGAAACGAACCCAAGGTGTCTTACTTCAAGCCCCGTGGGGTGCCGCTCACCCGTCTGACCGAGCTTTACCTGCCGGTGGAGGGCTACGAGGCTTTGCGGCTCTCAGAGCTGGAGGGCCTCAGCCAGGAAGAGGCGGCCGAGCGCATGAACGTTTCCCGCCACACCTTCGGCCGGGTCCTCTCCGAGGCCCGCCGCATCGTGGCCGAGGCGGTGGTAATGGGGCGGGCCCTGCGCATTGACGGCGGCCATTACGAGATCGCCGAAGACGGCGGCGAGACCTCCGACCAATCCATAACCCAAGGCGGGCGCGCGTTTTCACCGCCCGCCAGCGAGGAGTTGAAGATGTCCAAGATCGCCATCAGCAGCGAAGGCCCCACCCTGGACGACAAGGTGGACCCGCGTTTCGGCCGGGCGGGCGGTTTCATTATCGTGGACCCGGACACCATGGAATTCACCTACCTTGACAACGGAGCCTCCCAGGCCAGGGCCCAGGGCGCGGGCATTCAGACCGCCGAGATGGTGGCCAAGGCCGGGGCCAGGGTGATTCTCACCGGTTTCGTGGGGCCCAAGGCCTTTCAGGCCCTGAAGGCGGCCGGGCTGAGCGTGGGCCAGGACCTGGAAGGCGTAACCGTGCGCCAGGCGGTGGAGAAATTCAAGGCCGGCCAGGTGAACCTGGCCGAGGAGCCCAACCGTCCGGGGGGCTGGAAATGATCATCGCCGTGGCCAGCGGCAAGGGAGGCACCGGCAAGACCACGGTGAGCGCCTCCCTGGCCTCGATTTGGGAAGAGCCGCTCATCGCGGTGGACCTGGACGTGGAGGAACCCAACCTCCACCTCTTCCTGACCCCCCAGATCCAAGGCCGCCGCGAGGCCCACATGGAAGTGCCGGTGGCCGATGAATCCCTTTGCACCCGTTGCGGGGCCTGCTCGGAGCTGTGCCAGTTCAAGGCCATCAGCCTTTTGGGCGAGGTGCTCCTGGCCTTCCCCGAAATGTGCCACGGCTGCGGCGGCTGTCTGGCGGTGTGCCCGGCCGGCGCGCTCACTCCCGGCGTGCGGGAGCTGGGCGAGATAAGCTGGGGCCGGGCCGGCGACGCCCGCTTTCTCATGGGCCGCCTGCGGGTGGGCGAGGCCATGAGCCCGCCCCTCATGCGCCAGGTCAAGGACCAGCTTAACCAAATGCTGGCCCAGACGCCGGCCGACGTGATCATAGACTGCCCGCCGGGGGTGAGTTGCCCGGCGGTCAACTCGGTGATGGACAGCGACCTGGTGCTCCTGGTAACCGAGCCCACGCCCTTCGGCTTCTATGATTTCGAGCTGGCCTGGCGGGCGTTTTCCGACCTGGGCAAACCCATGGCGGCCATCATCAACCGGGCCGGAGTGGGCGACAGGGCGGTCTACGACTTCTGCGCGGCCCAAGGCCTGCCCATCCTGGGCGAGATTCCCTTTGCCCGGGCCGCGGCCGAGGCCTATTCAAAGGGTCAGGTGCTGGCCCAGGCCACGCCGGAATTGAACCAGGCCTTCCGCGCCATCGCCGGCCGGGTGCGCGAACTGGCCGCCGGCGCGGCGGCCAAGGAGGCGGCCCATGCTTGAGATAGTGGTGATCAGCGGCAAGGGCGGCACCGGCAAGACCTCCCTCACCGGGGCCTTCGCCCACCTGGCCCAAAACAAGGTGATCTGCGACCTGGACGTGGACGCGCCGGATCTGCATCTGCTCCTGCACCCCAAGCACGCGCGGGAGGAGGATTTCTATTCGGGCCACGAGGCGGTGATCGATCCGGTCCGCTGCGATCTGTGCGGCGTCTGCCAGGAAAAATGCCGCTACCAGGCCATAGACGAGATAGACGGCGCGCTGAAGGTGAACCCGGTAAAGTGCGAGGGCTGCAAGGTCTGCGTGGAATTCTGCCCGGCGGGGGCCATTGATTTCCCGGAAAAGCACTGCGGCCAATGGTATGAGTCCGAGACCCGCTTCGGGCCCATGGTCCACGCCCAGCTTTTTCCGGGCGAGGAAAACTCCGGCAGGCTGGTGGCGCTCTTGCGCCAAAAGGCGCGGACCCTGGCCGAGGAGCGGGGCCTGGGGCTCATCCTCTGCGACGGGGCTCCCGGCATCGGCTGCCCGGTGATCAGCTCGCTTTCGGGCACCGACCTCACGGTGGCGGTCACCGAGCCCACCCCCAGCGGCCGCCACGACCTGGAGCGGGTGGTGGAGCTGTGCGGCCATTTCCGCATCCCCACCGGCGTCATCATCAACAAGCACGACATCAACCCGGCCGAGACCGCCGCGCTGGAGGCTTTCTGCGCGGAAAAAGACTTAAGGCTCCTGGCCAAGCTGCCCCACGACCTGGCCATGACCCAGGCCATGGTGCAAGGCCAGGTGATAACCGAATATCAATCCCAGGGCCTGGCCGAGCTGGTCAGAAAGGCCTGGGATGAAATCATGGGTATGGCGGACCTGGTAAAGGCCGCCTGATAAAACATACTTGGAGGCGAAAATGAACGCGTTAGTGGCTTTACCCTCTTCCATCCCCGGCGGCATGGACTCCCAGTTGGGCGCCCACTTCGGCCATTGCGATCTCTACACCCTGGTGCAGGTGGAGGACGGCCAGATAACCGGCAGCCAGATCGTGCCCAACGTGCCCCATCAGCAGGGCGGCTGCATGGCTCCGGTGCAGTACCTGGCCGGACACGGCGTCAACATCCTCATCGCCGGCGGCATGGGCCTGCGCCCCCTCATGGGCTTCAACCAGGTGGGCATCGATGTTTATTTCGGCGGCAACTCAGCCTCGGTGAGCGAGGCGGTGGCGGCGCTGTTGGAGGGCCGTTTGTCCCGCTTCAGCCAGGAGCACACCTGCGGCGGCGGCGGCGGAGCCCAGCTATAAAACCTCTTATCGGCGCCTTATAAAATGGAGTCTGAGTTGTCCAAAGACCATGAGCTGGCCCCCGGCCAGGTGGATGAAAAATTCATGGACCATGCCCAGTTTCCCCGCAACCTGGGCGTGGTGCCCCAACCCAGCGGCTATGCCAACGGGATCGGGCAATGCGGCGATTCGGTGGAGGTGACCCTGGCCGTGGACGGCGACCTGTTGAAAGACATCAGGGTGGCCCCCCACGGCTGCGTGTACACGGTGGTCTGCGCCAGCGCCATGAGCGAGCTGGCCAAGGGCCGCACCCTGGACGAGGCCCTGACCCTGGAGCCGGAAGACATCACCAGGACCGTGGGCGGACTGCCCGAGGATCACCTGCATTGCGCCCGCCTGGCCATAAACACCTTGGGCGAGGCCATTGCCGATCATTATCAAAAACATACCGGCAAGGCGGCGCCCTGAGGCGGCCGCCCAGCCGGGCTGGGAGACAGCATGCTGAACATATTGGTGGCGGCCCCGGCCAAGGACGGCCTCAAGGATTTCTGCGCGGCCCTGGCCGAGGGAGCCAGCGTGGCCCTGGATTGGGCGCAATCCGGCCAGGAAGCCTTGCGCAAGGCGGCCGAGAACGCCCCCCATATGGTCTTGATCGATCAAGACCTGGGCGACATGGCCCCCTTTGACCTGGTGGCCAAGCTCCTGGGCGTGAACGCCCTCATCAACACGGTGGTGGTGAGCGATCTGCCCGACGAGGAGTTTCACGAGGCCAGCGAGGGCTTGGGCATCATGGCCTGCCTGCCGCCCCGGCCCGGCCGGGAGCAGGCGCCCGCCGTGTTGGAAAAACTGAAGAGCCTCACCGGGCTTTAGCGCCATGGCCGGGCGGCTCCACCCATCCGGAGGAGGACCATGAGCCAAACGGGCCAGCA
This sequence comes from Desulfocarbo indianensis, assembly GCA_001184205.1. Classification (GTDB taxonomy): domain Bacteria; phylum Desulfobacterota; class Desulfarculia; order Desulfarculales; family Desulfarculaceae; genus Desulfocarbo; species Desulfocarbo indianensis. Next base: position 247,974 of record LBMP01000004.1, on the reverse strand, counting down.
CTGCCATCATCATCACCCGGCCGCCAAGAGGCCGGCGCTCAAGGACCGTCCCGCCGAGCAGGCCTTGTATGACGCCCTGCTGGCCTCCCTGGCCCACGGAGACGAGGCGCTGGAGCAACTGGCCCTGGGGAGCCGTTTCGTGGCGGCGCGGGCGGGCGGCCGGGTGGGCCTGGCTTCCACCCTGGGGGCCCGGCCCGCGCCCGGCGACGCGGACCTGCTGGCGGGCTATAAAGGCAAGCCCCTGGAGCAGTGCGCCAAGCTCTTGCTGACCGACAATCCCTTCCTGGCCAGCGTGGGCCTGGCCGCGCTGAACGCCGCCTTTGACGAGCCGCGCCAGGCGGCGGCCAGCGGGGCCGAGGATTGGCTGGCCGGCCTGGTCAAGGGCAAGCGGGTGGTGGTGGCCGGCGATTTTCCCTTTGCCAACCGGCTGGCTCCGCTGGCCTCCGAGCTAACCGTGCTGGAGCTGGACGACCAGGTTTCGGCCGCGCCGCCGGCGGAATGGGAGCGCATATTGTCTTCCTGCCAGGTGGCGGCCATCACCAGCACCGCCCTTCTCACCCGCGCCCTGGCCGGCCTGTTGAACGCCGCGCCCCAGGCCTTAAGGCTGGCGGTGGGGCCTTCCACGCCCCTTTCGCCGGCGCTGTTCCAGCAGGGCTGCCAGGTCCTGGCCGGGTCCTGGGTGGAAAAGCCCGGCCCGGTCATGGAGGCGGTGGAGCAGGGGCTTCCCTTCAAGCTCATCAAGAAATACGGCGTGCGGCAGATCATGTGGGCCCAGCCGGGCCTGGATCTGGAGCGGTTCATCAACGCTTGATTGAGGCGGCCCCGGCGCGCTTGCAGCTAAAGCGGCCAGGCCGCCCCCTGAGGCGACAAAACGGCGCGGGCCCCTCACTTTAAGGGCCCGCGCCGTTTTAGCCATGTGAACAGCCGGCTCGGCCGCTTGGCTAGATGGCCTCGGTGATTTTCTTGGCCAGCTTTTCTATGGTCCTCATGTTGCCCGGCTTGGCTTCCCATTCCAGGACCTTGAGCTTGTCCTTGCCCCGGTCGCGGGGCACCAGGTGCACGTGATAATGCATCACCACCTGGTTGGCGGCCGCGCCGTTGAGCTGTATCACCGTGATGCCCGGCGCCTTGAGGGCCTCTTTCATGCCGCGGGCCACCTTTTGGCAGGCTTGGTGCACGGCGGCCAGATCGCCGGGGGTGATCTCCCACAGGGTTTCCGTGTGAGTCTTGGGTATCACCAGGGTGTGGCCATCGGCCAAGGGATTGATGTCGGCAAAGGCAAGGGAGCGTTCATCCTCGTAGATTTTTATCGCTGGAATCTTGCCCTCCACGATCTGGCAAAAAATGCACTCCTTTTGCTCATCGGCCATCAGGTTCTTCCCTCCCCTTGCTGCGGGTCCGGCAATGGGCCGGACGCGTCCACATCAACTATACGCAGGCCCTGGGCATAGGGCCTGGTGGCATACTCGCTGACCTGGCTGATGCGCTGCACCAGCTCGCCCAGGCGCTCAACTTCCTCGCGCAACGCCGTCAAAGTCTCCCGCTCCGGCCCTTCCGGGGGCAGCAGGCGGCCCAGCTTCTCCACGATCAAGGTGGCGGTGGTCAAGGGCTGGGCCAGATTATGGCAGGCCGCGCCCGCCATCTCAAGCATGGCTTCCCGGCGTTCCAGATAACGGGCCTGCTCCAGCAAAAGGGCGCTATCCAGGCCGGTGGCCAGCTTGCGGCCCAGGCGGCGCAGAAAATCGGTCTCAAATCCCGGCTGATAGCGCCGGGGAGAAGCCGAGCCCAGGTTAAGGGAGCCCAACAGCTCGCCGCGCACCCACAAGGGAACCACCGCCGCCGAGGAGACAAAGGGTCCCTTGGGGAAAAAGCAGGCCAGCATTTCCCTACCCAACCGATTAGTTAGATAGGGCCGCTCCAGGTCCAACAGCAGCAGGCGCATCTCCTGGCGGGAGGCCATGAAACAGTCTTCCGGCAGCTCGCCCTCCAAGGCGGCCAGGGCCTGGCTCAAGCGGGGATTGTCGGAAGCCAGAACCAGGGTGACCGCCTCCAATTCGTAAAGCTGGGCCACCCGGCGGCCCAAATGGCGGATCAACTCCTTAAGCCCGTGATGAGCCAGGATAAACTCCTCCACCTGGTCAAGGCGCTTCATGATTTTCTCGTTGCGCCGAGCCTGCTCCAGCAGGTCCTCAACGTCTTGGCGGGAGAGCATGGCCGTCTCCTTTGCCGGACCATTGAAGCCCGAACGCGCCCATGCTAACACAAGGCCGCCCGGCCGGCAACCAAACCGCTTCGCGCCGGTTTTGCCTTTAGGTTGTAACGTCTTGGCCTTATAATGCTACTATGCTCGCGGCCGTCATACAAATGCGCTCCACCACGGACAGGCCAGCCAATCTGGCCCAGGCCGAGGATTTGCTGCGCCGGGCCGCGGCCCAGGGCGCTTGCCTGGCGGTATTGCCCGAGCATTTCGCTTTCCTGCAGCCGGAGGACGGGCCGCCGTTGGAGCCGGAACCCCTGCGCGGCCCCCTGGTCAAGTGGCTGGGCCGCCTGGCCAAAGAGCTTAAGCTCTGGATCGTGGGCGGCTCCTTCGCCCGCCGAGCGCCGGGGCGGGCGCGGGTTTTCAACACCTCTCCCCTCCTGGACGCCGACGGTGAGCTAAGGGCCTGGTATTCCAAGGTGCATCTCTTCGACTTGGCCTTTGGCGGGCAAAGGGGACTGCGGGAAAGCGCCCACACCCAGCCGGGCCGCGGCCTAGCGCTCGTCCAGACCCCCTTGGGAGCCATGGGCCTCTCCATATGCTATGACCTCAGATTCCCGGAGCTTTTCCGGCGCCTGCGCCTCAAGGGCGCCCAAATCCTGGCCTTGCCGGCGGCCTTCAGCAAACTCACCGGCCAGGCCCATTGGGAAATATTGGTGCGGGCCCGGGCCGTGGAGAACTGCTGCTTCATGCTGGCCGCGGCCCAGGAAGGTCCCCACGCCGCCAAGCGCGAATCCTACGGCCGGTCCATGATCGTGGACCCCTGGGGCCGCGTTTTGGCGGAATGCCCGCCCGGTCCGGGCCTGGCCCTGGCCCAGGTGGGCCCCAAGGAAGTCCAGCGTCAGAGACGCCGCCTGGACAGCACCAGCCACGCCAGACTGCTGCCCGCGGCCTGGCGCAAGCGGGAGACCGTATGAGCTTGCCTCCCCTTTCGCCCCAATCGCCCTTTGCCACCTCCTGGAGCCGCTGGTTCTTCGCCATCAGCATCCTGTTCGTGCTTTACCTGGCCTACCACCTCATGGAGCCCTTTTTGGTGCAGGTCTTTTTGGCCGTGGTGCTGGTGGTGGTGGCCATGCCTCTTTATGAAGCCACCTTGAACCTCATGGGCGGACGCCGCACCCTGGCTTCGGCCCTGACTTGCCTGCTCCTCATTATCATTTTCGCCATTCCCTTCTTTTTCGTGGCCAGCCTGCTCACGGCCCAGGCCCTGGACTTGTACACCACGGTGAGCAAGCTCTTGGTCGGCGACAAACTGGAGACCACCTTCCGCGAGGGCTTGGGCCGCATGGGGCCGCTTTTGGAGCAGCTCCAGGAGAAACTGGGCATCAGCCACGCCGACATCCTGCAACAGGTGGGCGACTTGGTGCGCAAGATCAGCAACCTGCTCTACGAAAACTTCACCGGACTGTTAAAAGGCGTCACCAATCTGGTCATCGGCGTGGCCTTGGTGCTGTTCGTGACCTTCTACCTCTTCATGGATGGCGCGCACATGGCGGCCAGGCTGCTTTCCCTGTCCCCCCTGCCCCAAGAGATGAACTCGCAGATCATGGCGGACATGCTGCGCACCCTGCGGGCCACCCTGAAGGGCTCGGTGGTGCTGGCCTTCATCAACGGCACCTTGAGCGGCCTGGGCTTTTTCATCTTCGGCGTGCCCAACGCCCTGTTTTGGGGCACGGTCATGGTCTTCGCCTCGGTGGTGCCCATCGTGGGCACCGCCCTGGTTTGGGTGCCCGGCGGCGTTTACCTCACGGTGATGGGCGATTACGGCCAGGCCGCCGGAGTGATGACCTGGTGCCTCATCATCTCGCTGATTTGCGACAATTGGCTGCGGCCCAAGCTCATCGGCGGCCAGGCCGATCTGCACCCCCTGCTTACCTTTTTCGCGGTGTTGGGCGGAATCAGTTATTTCGGCATCGTGGGGCTCATCCTGGGCCCCCTGGTGCTGGCCATCCTGTTATCATTGATAGACGTGTATAGAAGACATTTCCTGGGCAGCGCGCGCAGCCAAGCCGAACTTTGCGCGGACCAGGAAGAAAACCCAGAGCAAGCTTCCAGCCAAGAGGGAGATCAAACCACATGACAGACGAGCTAGCCATCATCATGGCCGGCGGCAAGGGGGAACGGCTTTCCCCCTTGACCCAGGACCGCTCCAAACCCTCGGTGCCCTTTGGCGGCACCTACCGGCTCATAGACATAACCCTGTCCAACTGCATCAACAGCGGCATCTATAAGATCATGGTGCTGCCCCAATACAAGAGCCAATCCCTGGTGGACCACCTGGAGGCGGGCTGGAACCTGTTCAGCTTCGATCTGGGCCACTATCTGCGCATCGTGAGCCCCCAGATGCGCACCGGCGAACGCTGGTACGAAGGCACCGCCGATTCGGTGCGGCAAAACGCCTACCTCATCGAGCGCGATCCGCGCCTGGCGCGGGTCATGGTGCTTTCCGGCGACCACGTATACAAGATGGACTACCGCCTGTTCCGCCAGTACCACGACCAGCACCAGGCCGACATATCCATCAGCGTCATCGAGGTGGACCGGCTCTCGGCCCGCGCCTTCGGCGTGGTGGAGGTGGACCAGGATTTCAATATCAAGGCCTTTCATGAAAAACCCGCGGACCCGGTCTCCATCCCCGGCGATACCGAGCACGCCCTGGCCAGCATGGGCATTTATATCTTCAACCGGGACGTCATCCTGGACATCCTTCATAACGCCGAGGGCAAGGACTTCGGCCAGGACATCATCCCCGCCCTCTTGGGCAAGTACAAGGTGGTAGCCTATCCCTACCGGGCCCAAAACCGCATCGCCGACTATTCCTTCGTGACCCAGCCGGACGGCCGGCGGGCCCGCGTTCTGGAGGAGCGCACCAAGGATTCCGGCTACTGGCGCGATGTGGGCAACCTGGATGCCTATTGGAACGCCAACATGGACCTGTGCGGGGTGGAACCCTTCTTCAACCTCTACGGCACCTATTGGCCCATCCACACCCACATGCGCCAGTTGCCGCCGGCCAAGTTCGTGTTCGCCTCGGAGCGCGACGACCCGCCCCGGGTGGGCAAGGCGCTGGATTCCATGGTGGGCCAGGGCTGCATCATCACCGGCATCGTGCGCGATTCCGTGCTTTCCACCAACGTGATCACCCGCTCCTGGAGCCACGTGTCGGAAAGCGTGGTCATGGACAACGTGATCATCGGCCGCCACTGCAACGTGAAAAAGGCCATCATCGACAAGAACAACTACATTCCCGACGGCACCAACATCGGGGTGGACCCCACCGAGGACAAAAAGCGCTTCAAGGTGACCCAGCGCGGCATAACCGTGGTGCCCAAGGGCTTTTTCCCGGCGGGGTAGCGCCGCCCGGATTTATTTAGGAGACTGGCACAAAGAGGGGCTTTTTTGTGTTGCGCCCGGTGATGTATTTCGCGCATCTTTCCAGGAAAAATCTGGAAAAGTACGCTTCAAATGATTTGGCCTTTTTGGGTGTGGACCTTAGCCGAATCAGCACGATTTTTTTAGATTGGGTTTGCTATTTTTACACAAACCGAATCTTCGCTTCAGGTTCAATCACAAGAGAGATAGAAATAATAGAAGCTGAGCAAAACAATTCTTGTGTTAAGAAGGCCGCGTTATTCAAGCATCCTCCACTAAAAGGTTTAACGCATAAGCATTTCACTGATGCCCAATTTGTCATAAATAACTTGAATGCGTATCTTGGAGTGATGCATGGAGGCAATGACAATCTCGATAAAATCATAAAAAAAGTATTTGAGTCAAACCAATCTGGGATGTTGGATGAAGAAACGATACACAAACTTGCGTACCTATTGACTTTTCAAGTTTATGAAAATAGGCAAAAAGACAAAACGCTCACTGGAGAATGGATAATCTACCAGGAACACGAGGGGGAAAATTATTACTTAACTATCGGCTTTCATGAGGAAGACGATAACGACATCTACAAAAGAGTGCTCGAGGCATATAAAGTTGATTTTCCTTTCCTACCTCAAAAAGGCGGCTGACAAGATGTCTGATCGTCTAAACGCGGCTTACCTGGTTATTTTTTTCATGCTGGCTTTTTCCTTCCTGTCGCCCGCGATGGCCCTGGCCCAGGAGGATAGCGCCCAATTGCAGGCCCAGGGCCGCCAGGCCGCCCAGGCCTTTGCCTCGGCGCTCAAGGCCGAGCTCATGGCCGGTCTCCAGGCCGGGGGGCCGGCCGAGGCCATCAAGGTTTGCCAACAGAAAGCGCCCCGCATCGCCGAAAGCGTTTCCGCCGAGACCGGCTGGAAAATCGGCCGCACCAGCCAGCGCTGGCGCAACCCGGCCAACGCGCCCGACGCCTGGGAGAGCAAGGCGCTGGCCCGGTTCGCCGCCCAGGCGGCCGGCGGCGTGAAGCCCGGCCAACTGATCTTCGGCGAAACGGTTCAGAAAAACGGCCGCCGGATATATCGTCTGATGATCGGCATCCAAACCGGCGGGCTCTGCCTGAAATGCCACGGAGCTTCCCTGAGCCAGCCGGTCAAGGCGCGCCTGGCCGAGCTTTATCCCCAGGACCAGGCCACCGGCTTTACAGCAGGGCAACTGCGGGGGGCCTTCACCCTGCGCAAGCCCCTGCCTTAGCTGGGCGGCGCTTCGCCGCCCCACGGCTCTGACCAACAGAAAGCCCCGCCGCTATCGCGGCGGGGCTCATTAATTACGTTGGCGCGGTCTTAAAGTCTAGCTCAGCTTTTTCAGCGCGGCCTCCAGGCGGTTCAAGCCCTCGGTGATCTTTTCCATGGAGGTGGCGAAGGAAAGGCGGATGCAGGTGTCCTCGCCAAAGGCGGCGCCCGCCACGGTGGCGATGTGGCCTTCCTCCAGGAGGAAGCCGGAAAGGTCCACCGAGCCGTTAATTACCTTGCCGCCCACCTTCTTGCCGAAATAGGCCGAGAAGTTGGGCATGGCGTAGAACGCGCCCCGGGGCCGGGGGCAGGTCACCTGGGGGATGGCCAAGAGGCGCTCCATTATGTAATCGCGCCGTTTCACGAACTCGGCGCACATGCGCCCCACCTCGTCCTGGGGCCCGCTCAGGGCCGCGACGGCGGCCTTCTGCGAGATGGAGCAGGGGTTGGAGGTGCTCTGGCTCTGTATCTTGTTGCAGGCCTTGATCAGGTCCTTGGGCCCGGCCATGTAGCCGATGCGCCAGCCGGTCATGGCGTAGGTCTTGGAAACCCCGTTCAAGGTGACCGTGTGCTGGAAAACCTTTTCCGAGAGCGAGGCGGTGGCGGTGAACTTGAGCCCGTCAAACACCATGCACTCGTAGATTTCGTCGCTCACGATGAGCACGCCCGCCTCGGCGCACATCTCGGCCAGGGGCTTCAGCTCCTCGGCGGTGTACACGCTGCCCGTGGGGTTGGAGGGGGAGTTCAGAATCAAGGCCCTGGTCTTGGAGTTGATGGCCGCCTTCAGGTCGGCCGGGTTCAGCTTGAACTCGTCCTCTTCCCTGGTGGGCACGATCACCGGGGTGCCGCCGGCCAGGATCACCATGGGCGGATAGGATACCCAATAGGGCGCGGGCACGATCACCTCGTCGCCGGGGTTCAGGAGAGCCTGCATGACCAGGTAGCCCGAATGCTTGCCCCCGCAGTTCACGATGATCTCGTCCAGGGCGTAGTCCAGGCCGTTGTCCCGCTTGAACTTGTCGGCGATGGCCTTTTTCAGCTCGGGGATGCCGTCCACCGGCGTATAGCGGGTGAATCCCTGGTTGATGGCGTCGATGCCCGCCTGACGGACGTGGGCCGGGGTGTCGAAATCAGGCTCGCCCACGCCGAAGCTGATGATGTCGGCCCCTTGGGCCCTCAGCTCGGCCGCCTTGGCGTTCACCGCCAAAGTGGGCGAGGGTTGGATGTTTTGCAACTTGTCGCAAAGTTTCATGCCAAGCCTCCAGAACCATGGGGGTATGGTGTGCGGACCGCCGTGGCGCTAATCGCCCACGGCGAATGGGTGCATATGAATATCGTTCCCTGAGGGCGCTGTCAAGTGGGCGTGGTTATCCCTTGCCGGACGTCCCGCCCCTCCCGGCGCGTCCGGCAATGCTTGCCGTTTCGCCACGCTGTTGTCGGCTGGTACGGCTAAATGATAGCACAAGAATTCCCGGTTGAGGAGAGCCGATTCAACGGCTTGTTTTATTGGCATATTCTTGCGCGGGCCCCTTGGCCGCGCGCAACGGGGGCCCGCTCCGCCCTGGCCGGCAAGCCTTTGCCGCCGCAAAGCGCCGGTGCGGCCTGGCGGTGACCACCAGCCCCCTTGCGATTTAATTTGTCCCTCTTGGGCGAACTCTTCCGCCACGTGCGGCCTGGCGTGACCACCAGCCCCCTTGCGGGCGGCCGCCCCTGGCGAGGCGGCCAGGGCTCTCAGGAGCTGCGTTCGTCGGCGCTGTCAAAGGCCGGCTGGCTGAATTCCCGCTCGGCTTTTTCCGGATCCTGGGCGTTCAGGAGCACCAAGTTGCGCAGATGCAGGTAGGTGTCCGGGTCCATGGAGAGAAAATCAATGGCGGTTCCCGCCGGGGTGACGCGGGCCACCCTGCCCTCCATGTGCAATACCGGCGCGGTTTCCTCGTCGCCCGGCAGATGGATGGTGATCATGCAGCCCTGCCCCTCTTGGAGGGGGTTGTCGCCCAATAGAAAAACGCCCTTGTGGCTCAAATCCCGCGTTTCCAGTTTCCTGAGCAGCATGCCGGTGGCCTGCACGTCAACCTGGGTATGGAAAGGAACGCGGGTACGCTTGCGGCGATTGTCCATAATCCGCCTCTCTCACCTTGCTGGGGCAGAACAAGACTTATTAATTGAATATAGCAAGAGCCCGGCTTCCTCACAAGCTGATTGGCGCGTTGCTCGCAGCTCAGAACGCAGGAAAATAGTTGACAATAATCCGAGAGGATAGTAAGGATTTCGGCAAGCGGGCGCCATGGCCCGCGGCTGCCTTCATAGCTGGGATTGCTGGGGGAGCTTAACCGCTGAGAGTACGCCATAGTGGCGTAGACCCCTGGAACCTGTTCGGGTAATTCCAACGCAGGGAAGCGATCCGGCGCTCTGTCGCCACAGGGGCCGGTTTGCCATGCGGAGCCGGCCCTCTCCTATTGGGGGCCGCGAGAGACAAGGAGCAGACATGTTAGACGAGATCACCATCACCAGAGCCATCATCGACCGCTACTTTGAAAAACTGAACCGCAACCTGGAGCTGGACGCGGCCATCGTGGGCGGCGGCCCCTCGGGCCTGATAGCGGGATACAAGCTGGCCAAGGCCGGCTATCGGGTGGCCATGTTCGAGCGCAAGCTCTCCATCGGCGGCGGCATGTGGGGCGGCGGCATGATGATGAACGAGATCGTGGTGCAGGAAGAGGCCAAGCGCATCCTGGACGAGGTGCAGGTGCCCACCCGCGAGTTCCAGCCGGGCTATTACACCGCCGACAGCGTCCTCTGCACCAGCACCCTCTGTTCCCAGGCGGCCAAGGCCGGCCTCACCATTTTCAATCTGGTGAGCGTGGAAGACGTGATGGTGCGCGAGCAGCGGGTGGTGGGCCTGGTGATCAACTGGACCGCCGTGGAGATGGCCGGCCTGCACGTGGACCCCCTGACCATCCGCGCCAAGTACACCATCGACGCCACCGGCCACGCGGCGGAGGTGATGCACGTGATCGCCCGCAAGGTGGACGCCAAGCTGTTCACCGACGACGGCAAGGTGGCGGGCGAGCGCAGCCTGTGGGCCGAGGTGGCCGAAACCAACACCGTCAACAACACCCGCGAAGCATTCGGCGGGGTTTTCACCGCTGGCATGTGCTGCAACGCCACCTTCGGTTCCTACCGCATGGGCCCGGTGTTCGGCGGCATGTTGCTTTCCGGCGAAAAGGCCGCCCAACTGGTGGCCGAGCGCCTGCAAGCGGAAAAATAAATCCGGAGGCTATGGAAATGGACTATCCGCCCAAGGTGCGGGCGGCCACCCGGAGCGGCCGCTTTGATCTGCAGGCCGAGGCGACCAGGCTGGGCCGGGATTGGCTGGTCTGCATCTGGGGCGGCGAGAGCCCCCACATAGGCGCGGTGGCCATGGCTGCGCCCCGGCCTTCCCTGGCCGATCCGGCCCTGACCAGCGCCACGGCCAGCGTTTTCGCTTACCTGGGGCACAAGGAGGACGACCTGGCCAAATCGGCGGCGGAGGCCCTTTGCTCCGCGCTGAACGCCAAGGTGGTGGTGACCGCGGGCATGCATTGGGACGATATCAGCGCCCAGGGCATCCAGCAGGTAAAGGCCAACGCCCTGGCCCTGATCGAAGAGCTGCAAGGCAAAATGAAGGACTGAAAAAAGGCCGGACGTTCCGCCGCGAAGCGGGACGCCCGGCTTTTTTCTCCGAAGTATTGTAGCCCGCTTCTGGGGCTCAGTCCGCGCAGTTGTCGAAAGACGCCAGTGGTTCATTCCGCTTGGCGGCCCGCACGCTGATAAGCTCCGCCACGATGCTCACGGCTATTTCGGCCGGGGTCTCCACCGGCAGCTTGATGCCCACCGGCGAATGCACCTGGTCCAGGCGCGCTTGGGAAACTCCCCGCCGTTTAAGCTCGGCGTAGATGGCCTCCCGCTTGCGCTTGCTGCCGATCATGCCCAAATAGGCGCTTGGTTCGTGGATCACTTTTGCCAGCGCTTCCATGTCCGTGGCGTGGCTGTGGGTCAGGATGATCACGTAGTAATCCGCATCCAGGCGCAGCTCCCGCAGGGCCTGCTCAAAATGACAGGCATAAATTTTCTGGGCCATGGGGAAACGTTGCCGGCCGGCGAACTCCTGCCGTTCTTCCACCACCACCACCTCGAAACCCACCCGGTCGGCCAGCCAAGCCGTTTCCAGGGCCACGTGACCGCCGCCGAAGAGCACCAGCCTGGGGCTGGGCCGCAGAGGCTCCACCAACAGGCCGCAGCCGCTTTGTTTATGCTCCAGGAAGAGCGGCCCGGCCAGAGTGGCCAGGCTGAGGGTGGCCAGCATTTCCCGGCAGGGAGCCGGCAGGAGCCCCTCCGGCCAATTGCCCGACTCGCCCAGCAGGTTGCACTCCGTGAAGCTTTCGCTTTCGCCGCCCGCCCAGGTGGCCAGGAAAACGGGCTGCCCGGCCAGAAAACTCTGCTCCAGCCGTTTTAACAGCGGCAGGTCCTCGGGTCGCAGGCTTTCCACCAGCACCGTGGACTGCCCGCCGCAGACCATGCCCGTCGCGTCGGCCTGCAGGCCGGCCGGGCTGAAATCCAGCACGCCCCGCCGGGCTCGCGGCAGAAGCTCTTCGGCCAGGGCCAACGTCCGCGCCTCCAGCTCGCCGCCGCCCACCGAGCCGGTCAATGCCCCTTGCGGCGCTATGAGCATGCGGCTGCCCGCCTGACGGGGCGCGGAGCCGCTTTTATTGATCACCGTGGCCCAGGAAACCGAGCGCCCCTGGCCCAGCCATTTTATGGTTTCCGCCAAGAGCTCTCTCATGGCCGGCTCCCTGGTCCAATGCTTTTCCCTTGATCGCCCACAGTTGCTGACTCCCGGTTGCAGTATTTATAAAGCGGGTTTTGGCGCCCTCCCCAACGGCCCGACCTGGCCCCCGCGCCTGCCCGGAGCTATTCTAGCACGGCCAGCGGCCGGATCGGCGCTGGCGCTAGGTCGTTGTCCCCGCCTGGCCGGCTTCGCATGCTTCAGCCCAGATGCGGCTGCCGGACCAACGGCCCAGGTCGCCGCCTCCCTCCAGGCTGTGGCAAAAGTCTTCCAGGGTTTTCAAATTATAGAAGGGCAAAAAATAATCCAGATGGGGCAAGGCCTGGCTCATGCCCTGGCAAATGGGCTCGTACTTGTCGCTGGACAGCAGGGGGTTCAGCCAATAGAGCCGGCGGCAATGCTGCCCGATCAAGTCCATGGCCTCGCCCATGCGGCCGGCCGCGCCCCGGTCCCAACCGTCGCTCACCACGATGACCACGGCGCGCGAGGCGGAGGCGGGGCGCAGATGCTTGCGGTAGAAATCAAAAAACGATTCGCCCATGTCGGTGCCGCCCGACCAGTTGGCACCCGAGGCCAGCACCAGATTCCAGGCCCGGCCGAAATCGTTTTCGGCCAGGTGTTGCGAAACCGGGGTCAGGTGGGTGCTGAAAACATAGGATTGCGTGGAAGGCCAGACTTTCTGCAGGCTGTGCAGGAACAATAGAAAGAAATAGCCGTACACCGCCATGGAGCCGCTTATGTCCACCAGGGCGTATATTTGCAGCCTGCCCTGGCGGCGGGCGCGAAACACCGGCGCCACGATCTCGCCGCCGTGCTGCAAGCCGCGCCGCAGGCTGCGCCGGACGTCCAGCTTTCTGGCCCTTTTAACGCTGCGCTGGCGGCGGCTCAGCCTTTTGCCCAGCTTGCGCGCCATGCGCAAGACCTGGCTCTGCACCTGCTCCAAATCCTCCAGGCGCAGCTTGCTGAAGTCCATGGAGGACTTCACGATCTCCAGCCCCGCGCCGATGGTTTCCCGCTGGTCGTCCTGGGCGCTCTCCATTTGCACGGAGGTTATACTGCGCGCCGCGGCGGGACCCTCGCGGCTCAGCAACGTCTTGGGCGGGGCGTCGTCCTGGGCCAGGAGGGGCTGGTCTTGCCAGAAGTCGGCAAAATGCTCCCGAAAGCGAAATAGCTCCTCCTGATTGGAAACCAGGAGGCTCTCCAGCATCAGGCGGAAGCGGCGGCGGCTGGCCATGCCCACCAAATCCATGGCCCGCAGACAATCGCTCAAATGATTGGGCGTGATAATGAATTTGTCGGCGCGCAGGCGTTGGGCAAAAGCCAGCATGGCCTGGGTGAGGCTGCCCTGGAGAAGCCTCTGCCGGCTCCCCTTCATTATTCCAGGGCCCCAGCGCCGAGATAGCCGGCGATGCCGTCCTGGAAGCGGCGCAAATCCTGCCGGTTCTTGAAAAGACAACTCTTGGTTTGGCGGACCACCTCCGGGTCCAGGTGGTCGCGGTGCAACAAAACCAGGGCCTGGGCCCAGTCCAGGCTTTCGGCCACGCCCGGCCGCTTCAGGTAGTCATCCTGGCGCAGGCGGTTCATGAACTGGCAGATATCCCGCGCCAGGCGCTCGTCAATGCCGGGCGCCTTGGCCCGGACTATCTGCAGCTCCTTTTCCGGGCTGGGATAGTCTATCCAGTGGTAGAGGCAGCGGCGCTTGATGGCGTCGTGTATCTCCCTGGTGCGGTTGGAGGTGAGGATCACCAGGGGAACGGTGTCCGAGCCCACGGTTCCCATCTCCGGGATGGTCACCTGAAAATCCGAAAGCAACTCCAGGAGGAAGGCCTCGAACTCCTCGTCGGCCCGGTCCAGCTCGTCGATGAGCAGCACCACCCGCTGACCCTGGGATTCGGAACGGATGGCGTCCAAGAGGGGCCGGCTGAGCAGGAACTCCGGGCCGAACACGTCCTCCAGCGCCTCGCGGCCCGGCGCGGCGTCGCCAGCCAGCCGGAGGCTCAGGAGCTGCTTGGCGTAGTTCCATTCATAGACCGCGGTGCTGATGTCCAGGCCCTCGTAACATTGCAGGCGGATCAGCCGGCGCCCCAGGCGCTGGGCCAGCACCTTGGCCATCTCGGTCTTGCCCACGCCGGGCTCGCCCTCCAGGAAAAGAGGCTTGCCCAGCTTGATGGCCAGAAAAACGCCCATGGCCAGGTCGTCATCGCAGTAATAGCCGCCCTGGGCCAGCATCTGGATGACGGCCTCGACGCTATCGGGCTCGGTCATTGCCCGCTTTCCAAAGGGGAAAAGGTCCCCGCCGCCAAACCCAGCAAGCCGGCGGGGACCTTTCCGTGACAGGTTAGAATCTGGAGTGGCCGATGGCCGGCTCATACAGGCCGGCCTTGAAGAGCAAGATCTTCAGGGCGAAATCGCCGATCAGCTCGGCCACCGCCACCGCCAGAATGGCCGTGAAGCTGGTCGGCCCCATGTAGGCCAACAGAGCGGTAACCGCGATGCCCACCAAGAGCACGAAGGGAACGAACCACTTGGCGAAGTCGTGCTTTAGCAGGAGCGCCACCGAGGCCTTGCCAGCCTCGCTGGCGTAGGCCGCGCCGTGCAGGAAGCTCAGCATGATGACTCCGCACAAGAGCACCAATCCCAGTTCCAGGGATTTCAAGGTGCTGAGCAACTGCGGGTTGTCCGCTAAAAGGGTGTGATAACCGAATATCAGCACCAGGGTCACCCCGCCCAGGAGAGCGTAGGTGAGGCTGATGACGGGCATGATTCCGCTGCCCCACAGCGAAATGGAGGGGGAATAGGACAGCACGAAGCCCAAATAGATCATCACCACCACGCACGACACCATGGCCACGATCATCAGCAATTGCGCCAAGCCGCCGGTCACTATGCCGTAGTGCAGGTTGATTATATGGGCGCCGCCGAATCCGGTGAACAGCACGCTGGCCAATAGTCCGCGGCTGATCCAGGAATGGCCCAGGCCCATGATGGCCCGCCAGGCGCGCTCGGGGTGGCCCAGGTGCATGAACAGCGCGGCCGGCTTGCACACGGAAACCAACACCCAGCCGATGGCCATGCCGAGCGTGAAATCATAAAAAGCCGATACGAAGAACAGGCCCGAGCCCAGCTCGCCGAAGAAAAAGGCGATGGCGATTTTCCATCCCCATTCGCTTTGCGGGCGGAAGCCCAACACAAACTCTTCATTTACTATGGGAAAGGTTTTACCTTGCATTGTCTTCTTCCCTTGAGGCATGGTTCTCTTCACCTTTTGGTCAACACCAAACGTTATCAGTCAACGTAAAAGACCTTTGGCCTGGTATTGAACTCGGCGTGAGGTTGATAGCCCTTGCGCGCCTGGATAAGGCGGCGGATCTTGCTGTTGGGATCGTCCAGATCGCCGAACACCCTGGCCTCGGTGGGGCAGGTGGCGGCGCAGGCCGGTTCCTTGCCCTCGCTCACTCTTTCATGGCAGAAGGTGCATTTCACGGCCGTGCCGGTGACCCAGCGGACGTAGCCCTGCTTTTCGAAGGGCGTGATATTGCCTTTGGTGTAGTAGCCTTCCTTGATGGGAGCCTTTTTAAGCACGAACCTGTTCTTGTAGGGGCAGGCCGTGGCGCAGGCCTTGCAGCCTATGCACTTGTTCTCGTCTACCATCACGATGCCGTCTTCGCGGGTATAGGTCGCGCCGGTGGGGCAAGCCCTCTCGCAAGGCGCATCCTCGCAATGATTGCAGATCAGAGGAACGTAAGCCCTGGTCACATTGGGATAGGTGCCAATTTCCTCGCTAACGGTTTTAGTGAAATGCACTCCCGTGGGAGTGGTGTTCTCCTGTTTACAGGCCACGGCACAGGCGTTGCACCCGATGCAGCGCTTCAAATCAAACAACATTCCCCAACGCGGCATGGTAGCACCCCCTAGTTGGTCAATTCATCGGTTACAGCGTTAGCAGCATCCTTGGGCTTGGAGCGCAGCTTGGTCACTTTGACCTTGGCCGTGGTCTCCATTTGTCCGCTGCACGCGCAGGTGTTTTTCAAGTTGGCCGGCAATATGCGGTTGTAGTTGCCGCCGCCCGGTTTCACCACCATGTGGTATTTCACCCAGCGGGTCAGCGCGTTGGAAACCGCCACCGTTTCGGGATGCACGCCCTCGGTCAACTTGGCCAGGCCCTTGATGGCCCCATAGGGCGAACGCACCTCGATGAGGTCGCCGTCCTCGATGCCCCTGGCCGCGGCGGTCTTGGTGTTAATGAGGATGCCCATGTGCACCGGGTCCTTGTAAACCACGTCGGATATCCAAGGTATGCTCAGGTTCTCCGTGAAGTTGAGCTGGATATCCTTGAAGCTGATGGCGTACATGTCGTACTCGGGCGGTTCCTGATGCAACGGATCCAGCACCGCGGTCGGCAGGGCCGCGTAATCGCCCCACTCCCACTCGTTGATGAAAGGCACATTGGCCTCTTCCATTTTCTTGCGTAGGTCGTCACGCACCTCGAGCACGTAATCCAGATAGAAGTGCAGGCGCATGCCATCCCAGGGACGGTACCAAATCTCCGGCCGGCGCTTGGTCACGCAGTGACCGTGCTCCTGGTACCACTCAATGGGCTTGTCGTTCCAAAGGAGGCCCTTGCGCTCGGCTATTTCCTTTTCGCCATACTTGATGCCCGGCTTCAAGAGCAGCTCTTCCTTTTGGGCGAAGCCGTTGGCGAAGTTCTGCACCTCGTTCCACACGTCCAGGATGCCGATGCGCTCGGATAGCTCGTTGAAGATGTCCTCTTCGCTCTTGCAATCGTACAGGGGCTTGACCACCGGCTGGCTCAGGCACTGGCCCTCGGTGTCCGGCGGCTCGATCATGGTCATGTTCCAGCGCTCGAGGTAGTCCAGGGTGGGCAGCACGATGTCGGCCCATATTGTGGATTCGTTCAGCAGGATGTCTATGGCCACGATGAAGCGCATCTCGCGCATGATCTGGAAGTATTTGTCCTGGGGGCCGTTCATGTTCCACAGCGGGTTGCTGTGGCAGATCAGCATGGTGTCCGGCTTCCAGTCGAAGCCGTACTTGTCCGGGTTGAAGTAGGTTTCGGCGATCAGATGGCCGGGGTTCACGCCGATGGGGAAGTAGTCCATCAGGTGAGCCGTGTTGGGCGGATAGGCGAAGGGCATGCCCGGCCCCAACTGGTGGGGCTGGGGCAGTATCTGTCCGCAGTCGCCGGGCAGGATATGGCCCTTGCCGCAGATCTGGTCGTCCAGGGTGGCGCCCACGTGCCCGCCGGGCGCGTCGATGCTGCCCACCAGGAAGTTGACCAGCTTGAAGGCGTGGTTGCTCATGGTGCCGTACTTGCGGCCCTGGGCCCCGCGGTAGTAATTGTAGGCCGCCGGGCGGAAGGGCAGTTCCCTGCCCTCGATGGTGATGGTGGAGCCGATCTGGGCGGCCGCGTGGAACTCATGGGCGATGCGGCGGATGGTCTCGGCCGGCACGTCCGTGATCTTGGACATTTTCTCCGGGGTGCAGTCGGCCAGGATGTCCTTGAACACCTGGAAGGCCGGGCGCACCTTGGTTCCGTTGAAGGTGTAGTTGCCTTCCAGGGCGAAGTCCTTGATGTCCTCGGCGTCCCAGGGCTTGGCCTTGTTGTCCTCGGGGTCCCAAATCTGGCAGCGTTTTTGGTCGTCACGCACAAAGTGGCCGTCCGGTCCCACCAAATACACCGCGTTGGTGTCACGCTTCAGCGATTTGTAATCGCAGAGGCCCTCGTAGACCAGCACCTGGCACACGCCCAGGGCGAACTGGCGGTCGGTGGCCGGGCGGATGGGAATCCACTCGTCGGCCTTGGCACCGCCCATGGAAAGGCGGGGTTCCACCACCACCAGATGCATGCCGCGCTCAACCCTGGCCTTGGCCATGTGGTTGGCCGCCGCCGTAACGTGCAGGTGGGAGGAGAAACCGTCGCCGCCGCCGTTGTTGATCCAGTAGTTGCAGTAGTAGGGATCGTTGGCCGCGGCAAAGGTGGAATGAATCATTCCGTTCATGGGGTGGTAGCCGGCTCCGCAGAAAGTTCCCACCGTGGAGAAATAGCTGCCGTTGCCGCCGTAAGCCGCCGGCCAGGCCCACAGGTAGAGCTTCTGGAAGTCGTTGATGGCGCAGAGAAGCTTGCGGGGGTCTTCCTCGTAGGTCTTCTTAAGCTCCTTGCCCACGATGTCCAGGGCCTCGTCCCAGCTAATGGGAACCCAGCCGGGGTCGTCGTTGGGGCCCTTGCGGGGGTTGGTCCGTTTCAGAGGGGTCTTAACCCGCTGGGGATCGTACAAACGTAGGATCGGCGAGTTACCCTTGGTGCACAGCCTGCCGTTGTTGCTGGGGCTGGTGGGATTGCCCTCGATCTTATTGACCACGCCATCGCTGGTGACGTGGACCAGTTGGTTGCATGAGTGCAGGCACATCTTGCAAGTGGTGGGTATCCACTTGCCAGGTTTCATGGAATTCTGCACTGGCGCGTTGTTCATCAAATTCCCTCCCGTCCTGAAAGGACCCCCAACCGCTCGAATATCCGGACAACTCTGGTTGCTGCGATCAAAGCCGATATGCCGTCCGGCCGGGGGTGTTGTCTCCTACCGGTTAAACTGCTAGGTCCATTCGCTGCTGCATGAACTTCCTGAGCAAGTCCACCTGACGGTCGGCGTGCTCTTGTATGTGTTGGGTCTGCTCGGCGCTTAAATGACGGTACTTGCCGATCATCGACAGGTAATCAGTCACCGGCAGGGGGTTGTCCACGGGGTGGGTGAACCGCATGTCCCCAGTGGCGGATTCGTACTCCCACAACGGCATCAGGTTGCACTGCACCGCCTTGCGGCCCGCCTCGATGAGGCGGGCGGGCGGCAGGCGCCAACCGGTGGGGCAAGGGGAAAACACATGCACGTACGCCATGCCTTTTTTGGCCGCCAGGATGGCCTTCTCCAATTTCTGGTAGTAATCCTCCATGTAGGCGGTGGAGGCGGTGGCCACGTACTCGCAATTATGCATGAGCATTATTATGGGAAGGGGCTTGGCGTCGCGGGTCTTGCCCCTCAATACGGAACCAACCGGCGTGGTGGAGGTCCAGGCACCATAGGGAGTGGTGCTGGAACGCTGCACGCCGGTGTTCATGTAGCCCTCGTTGTCCACGCAGATGAAAATGATCTGCTCGCCGCGCTCGGCGGCGCCGGACAGCGATTGGAAGCCCACGTCGGCCGCTCCTCCGTCCCCGGCAAAGGCCAGCATGGTAACGTCGCGCCCGATCCGATTGTAATAGCGGCGCGCGCCGGCCAACATGGAAGCGGTATTGGTGAGCAGGGGATGGAACACCGGAGTCTTGGTGGCGGTGAGCCCATTGACGCCCACGGCGCCCACGCCGGCGATGCAGCCCGGCGGCGTGGCCACCACGGTGTTGGGGCCCACCCGGCGCAGGGTGTGCCTCACCAAAAGCTCGGAGTTACAGCCCAAGCATGCGGAGATGCCGGGAACGAACAAGTCTTCCAGGTCTCCCCACTCGTTATAAATGTCGGAGCCGGTGAGATGCTGCAGCGCGCCGCGCTCGCAGGACTTCACACAGGCGGGATCGCCTCCGCAGAAGTCGCACTTCATCACCTGTCCGGTAGCCTGGTTAAAGGTTATGCCCGCATAAGCG
The DNA here is from genome assembly GCA_001184205.1 of Desulfocarbo indianensis. Lineage (GTDB taxonomy): Bacteria > Desulfobacterota > Desulfarculia > Desulfarculales > Desulfarculaceae > Desulfocarbo > Desulfocarbo indianensis. The sequence goes on along the minus strand of LBMP01000004.1, from coordinate 228,583 downwards.
CAGGCCAGGGTGCACAGCTTGCAACCCACGCAACGGCTTTCGTCCCAGGAGACCACGCCGCTGACGGGGTCCTTGCTGAGAGCGCCGCCGGGGCAGTTCATCACGCAGAGAGGTTGGGCGCACTGCCGGCATAGGGCCAGGCCCCACTCTCCCTCCTTCCGCCCGGGGGATACCTTAATCCGGGAATGAACCAGGTCGGTCACTCCTGCCTTAGCCTGGGCGCAAGCCTTCTCGCACTCCTGGCAGCCGTTGCACTTTTGCGCATCAAACGCGATGGTATGGTAGCTACGGCCCATCTATTAATCTCCGTTCAGCACCACGTCCGTGAGGAACTAGCGCCACAGGTTGTTCATTAACAGCCGCCCTATTTCCTTGGGCTTGGCGGCGAACGCTTCCTTGACATCCCCCAGCTCCACTTGGCGCTCGATCATGCGCCAGAGCACGCCGGGGTCCAGTTCGGAATTGATTCCCATGGCGCCCACCAGCCTGTCTGCGTTGAAGACCAGCTTTTGATAGCTGTTGCTGGAGGGGATGTGAATCAAGTTGACTTCGGTTTTCTTGCCCGAGGCCGTGGCCATGGCTTGGCCCACCGAAAAAGAGCGGTTGCCGAAGAAGCTGTAGGTGTTCAGCGGAACGGCTCCGGGGAACGGCTTGACGCCGGGGTCCTCGGCCATGCTGGCGCCGGCGATGCGGCCTTGCTCCACCGCCATGGGCAGGGTGCCGCTGTAGGTCGGGCTGTTGTCGAAGAAGCTCTTGCTGCGGGTCACGTCGCCCGCCGCCCAGATGTTCTTCAGCCCGGTGCGCATGTAGTCGTCTACCAAAACGCCCTGCGCGCCGTCGATGCCCTGGTTTTCCAGGCACTCCCAGTTGGGAATCACGCCGGTGGCCACCATGATCATGTCCGCCGACAAATCCAGGCCGTTTTCCAGGGAGACCCCGCAGCCGTTGTGATTGGCCACGACGTGGGTAACGGGGCTGCCCAGGAGCAGCTTCACGCCGTGCTCGTTGAATATGCTCTTGATCATGCCGCTGGCCTTGGCGTCGAAATAGCCCGGCAGCACCCTGCCCGCCATCTCGACCACCGTGACCTGCAGGCCGGCTTCGCAGAGGCTCTCGGCCGCGTGCATGCCGATCAGGCCCGCGCCCAGGATGATGGCCGAGCGCGCCGATTCCATGCCGCTCTTCAAGGCCTTGGCGTCTGCCAGCGTGCGGAGCACCTGGAAGGGGCAATCCGACAGGCCCTCGATCTTGGGAACCTGGGGACGGGCGCCGGTGGCCAGCAAGGCTTTCTGGAATCCGATGGTTTCGCCGGTTTCCAAAACGGCCTGGCCCTTTTGGGCGTTCAGCTCGGTCACGGCCGAACCCCGCTTGAAATCCACCCCCATCTGCTTGAAATAATCATCCTCCCTCAGGAACACCCGGTCGGCGTCGGCCATGCCGGAAAAAACGTAAGGGAGCACAGTCGGGGAGTAGGGTAAGGAACCTTCCTTGGATAGCAGGGTGATGGAGCCTTCGGCATCCGCCAGACGGATGGCCTCCAAGGCCGCCAGGCCTGCGTGACTGCTGCCAACTATCAGATATTTGGTATCGGGCATTGAGACTATCCCGCCTTTAATCATTCTCGTTAAGCCAGATGGGTTGGGCAGGCATGTGGCCCTGCAACAAGGAGGCGGTGACGTCGATGACCCTTTGCAGATGGGTCTCGGTTATGTCCGCCCCGGCCAACCCGCCGATGAAGCTCACTGCCGGGATGCGCTCCTTCAGGTGATAGAGCGCCGACAAGGTTTCCTGATAAACCGGGCCGCTGTTCCAGCCGAAGCTGACCGAGCGGTCCACCACGCCCACCGCCTTCACCTTGGATAGCGCCTGAATCATGGCCTCCAGCGGGAAGGGGCGGAAGGTCTTGATCTTGATCAGGCCCACCTTGACGCCCTGCTCGCGGGCCGCGTCCACCGCGTCCTTGGCCGCGCCGGTCATGCTGCCGATGGTCACCAGGGCGAAGTCCGCGCCGTCCAGGCGGTACTCTTCCACCAGGGGCGCGTAGTGGCGGCCGAACTGCTCGCCCCACTCGCGGTGCACGTCACAGATGACCTGGAGCGCGTTCTGCATGGCCTTGCAGCTTCCCTTGCGGTAACGCACGAACAGGGCCGGGCCGTTGCCGGTGGCGCCGCCGGTCAAGGGGTCCACGCCCATGGGGCGTTCCGGGTCCAGGGCCACGTGCCAGTTGGTGTTCTTCTCGCCCATGAAGCGGTCCACGTCCTCCTGGTCCGGCAGCTCCACCTTTTCCACGCCGTAGGAAAGATAGTTGCCGTCGTGGCAGACGTTGACCGGCAGCATGACGTCGCGGTGCTCGGCCACCCGGTAGGCCAGGATCACCGTGTCCAGAACCTCCTGCACGGTTTCGCAGTACATTTGAATCCAGCCCACCTCGCGCACGGTCATGGCGTCCTGCTGGCCGCCCCACACGCACTGGGGGGTGATGCCGTCGCGGGTGACTATGGACATGACGATGGGCAGCCTTAAGGGAGGCGTGCGAAAATAGGGCTCGAACATGAAAGCCAGGCCCTGGCCGCAGGTGGCTGTGAAGGTCCGCGCCCCGGCCAGGCAGGCGCCCTGCAGCACCGAGAGAACGCTGTGCTCGCCTTCCACGTCCATCAGGTCGGCATCGATGATGCCGTCGGCCACGAACTGGCTGACGTACTCGGCCAATGATGACTGGGGAGTTATGGGGTAAACCGCGACCATGTCGGGCTTGGCGCGTGACACGCCCCAGGCCGCGGCTTCATTTCCGTCGCAAACGATGGTTTTTGGCATCGGCTATTCCTCTACCTCTTCGATCATGGCGATCGCGTGATGCGGGCATTCATTGGCGCAGATGCCACACCCCTTGCATATTTCTAAATTCGCCTCGAACCAGGCGGGTTTTTCCACAATGCACTGAGTCGGGCAATACACCCAGCAAGTGGCGCACTTGACACAGCGGTCACGGTCGACCACCGGCCGCTCCGCCCGCCAGTCGCCGGTTTTCAACTCGGAGTATACGGTCGCTATCGGGCACAGATCGTTGGGAATCGTGCTTTGATCAAATGGTTTTTTCGCCTGAAATCTCATGACAACGGTCCCCCGTAATAATTAATAGACCCTGGTTTCTTCATACCCACGCCGGACCGCCTCAACGTTCTTGTCCAGGGCCGCGTCGCGGAAAGCAACAGACTCCATGCCCTTGTTCAACGCTTCCAGGGAGACCATGCCCGTGGTGCGGGCCAAACTCCCCAGCATGATGGAGTTGGTGATGGGACGCCCGAAAATGGACAAGGCGATGCCAAAGGCGTCGCACAGGCCTATCTTGCTCAAGCCCTTGGGCAGGTTGAGCGCCTTCTTGTCCTTCTTGGTGGCCATCACCAGCACGCCGTTGGGATTCATGCCCTGGTAGATATCCACCGAATTGGGCAAGGTCGGGTCCAGACAGATGATGCAGTCAGGGTTGTATATGTTGGTCACCTTGCGTATGGGCTGATCGTCATAGCGCAAAAAGGCCGCCACCGGCGCCCCCCGGCGCTCGAAGCCGAAGGCGGGAATGGCCTTCACGTGCTTGCCCTCCTCCACCAATGCCTTGGCCAGTATCTTGGAGGCCAGCACAGCGCCCTGTCCTCCGCGGCCGTGAAAACGTATCTCGTACATGCTAAATCCTTGGCTGATTTTCGCCTTAAGCAGTTTGGGTGCGCGCCGGAGCCCTGGCCGGACTCCGGCGCGGGTTTTCAGTTTTCCTTAGAGCGAACGGCGCAGGCAGGAACCCGCGCCGGGCTTTATCAATATTTCGCCATCCTGATAGGCAACTTCGCCGCTCTTGACCACGGCCGCCGGGCAGCCTTTCATGGTGCGGCCCTCATGGATGGAGAAATCGCCGTAGGAGAACAGCTTGGCGCTGTCCACCTTCCATTCCTTGTCAACGTCCAGAACCACCAGGTCGGCGTCGCTGCCCACAGCGATGGTGCCCTTGCGGGGATACAGGCCGAAGATCTTGGCCGGCCCCGCGGTGGCCTTGTAGAGGATGGCCTCCAGGGGCACGCCGCGCTTGTGGTATCCCTCGGTGAGCATGCAGGGCATGTGGGTTTGCAGGATGGGATAGCCGGGCATGGCGCCCAGCATGCCGTTTTCCGCGCCCTTAACCGCCTTGGTCATGGAGACGTTGTCGGTTCCCAGGGAGCTGATGGTGCCGTCGGCCACCCTGGTCCACAGGGCCTCGATGTCTTCCTGGTCCCTCAAGGGGGGCAGCATCTTGGCCATGAGGCCCACCGGATCGTGCTTGTTCACCGAAAGGTAGGCGCTGGTGGTCTCGCCGAAGATGCGGCCGTGGTTGGCTCCGGCTATCCGAGCGAAACGCTCCACGCCCAGCTTGCTGGAGATGTGCACGCAGTAGAGGCGGTTGCCGGCCTTTTCGGCCATGAACACCGCCCGCATCACCGCCTCTTCCTCGGCCACCTCGGGATGGGCGTCGGTCCAGTCGGCCAGGGTGCCGTTGGGGTTGGCGGCCGATAGCTTCTCAAAGGCCACGTCCAGCATGGACTGGTCCTCGCAATGGATGGCGGCGATGGCCTTGTCGCCCAGGGACGCCACCTTGCGGAAGCCTTCCAGGATGAAGCCGTCCTGCACGCCGGGGAAGACTCCCCGCACGCCGGCCATATAAAACTTGAAGGAGGTGATGCCGAATTGCTTCACGTATTCATCGATCTCGGCCAGCTGTTCCGGGGTAAAAATGCTCAGATGGAAAAACAAGTCCGTCGAGGCCTTGGCATTCACCACGTCGATCATGCCGGGCAGGGTGGGCAGGTAAGAATCGGCCCCGCCCATGAAAACGCCCACCGTGGTCACGCCGCCGGCCAGGGCGGCCCTGGTCTCGTTCTCACATTCCATGGCGAAGTCGCCGAAGATGCCCAGGTGAATGTGGGGGTCGATGAAGCCGGGAGTGACGTATTTACCGCCGGCGTCCACGGTCTTTTTCGCCTCCAGCGGCTCGCCCGGCGCGGTCAGGCTGGCGATCTTGCCGTCCTTGACGCCCACGTTCAACTCGAAGAAGCCGCTGCCCGGGATAAAGACCTTTCCGTTGGTGATCGCTAAATCCAGCATCCGTTTGCCCTTTCAGCTCAGGCCTGCAGGCCTTTTTCCTTGATGGCCTTAAGGATTCTCTCAGGCGTAATGGGACCTTCCGTGAATTGAATCCCCAAGGCGTTGTATATTGCGTTGGCTATGGCGCCGGTGGGCGCCACCTGACCGCCCTCGCCCGCGCTCTTGGCGCCGTAGGGGCCGAAGGGGTCGTGCTCTTCCACCAGAATATTGGTTATCTTGGGCATGTCCGAGGGGCCGAACATGCGGTAGTCGGCGAAGGTGTTGTTGAGGCAAAGGCCCTTTTCATCGTAGATCATGGCTTCCATGCAGGATTGACCGAAACCCTGCTGGATGCCGCCCTCCACTTGGCCTTCCACCGAGGGCGGGTGTATGGCCTTGCCCACGTCGGAAGCCGCCACGCAGTCGAGCACCTTGACCTGGCCGGTTTCGGTATCCACCTCCACCTCCACGAAGCAGGCGGACCAGGGCGGCGAGTTATGCTTGGCGAAATAGCTGGAGTAGCCCTGAATCTGACCCGGTATGCCGATCCAGTTGCCGGTATCGGGCATGACCCAGTTGTAGACGCCCTGATAGCAGATGGTGGCCACGTCGATGGACTTGTCCGGGCTGCCCTTGACGAAGACCTTTTTATTCTCCATGACCAGGTCGTCCTGATTGGCCTCCAAGGCGGTGGCCGCGCGCTCCAGAATCTGGCGCTTGGCGTCCTCGCAGGCCTCGATCACCGCCGAACCGCCCACGTAAAGGGTGCGGCTGGCGTGGGCGCCGATGTCGAATCCGCTGATGTCGGAGTCCTGGGCCCTCACGTGGACGTCCTCCAGCGGGAAGCCCAGGGTCTCGGCGCCTATCTGCTGCAGCGAGGTGTGGGCGCCGGTTCCCAGGTCCGAGCAGGAGAAGATAAGCTCGGCCGTGGCGTCCTCGTTGATCTTCACCGTGCAGGTGGTGTGCTCTAGAAGCATGGGCATGGCCCCGCTGGTGTGGGTCATCACCGCCACGCCCACGCCGCGGCGCTTGCTGCCGGTCTGCTTGGCGTATTTCTTGATCTTGTCTTCCCAGCCGATGGCCTTGGCGCCCTTGTCCAGACACTCGTCCAGACCGCAGGAGGCGTAGGTCACGCCCATGCACCAGCCGTCGTCGCCCACGGTCTTGTGCCATTTCTTGCGCCATTCCACCTTGTCTATGCCCAACTGGTTCAAGGCGCGGTCGATGAGCTGCTCCATGGCGAAGTTGTTCTGGGGGTTGCCGTAGCCGCGGTAGGCTCCGCAGGGCGTAGTGTTGGTGTAGTAGCGGTCGCCCTTGAAACGGAAGTTGGTCCATTTATAGGTGCCCGCCAGCCAGGCGCCCAAGGTGAACTGCACGCCCGAGGCGTGGGTGTAATAGCCGCCGCCTTCGGATATCCAGTGGGCGTCCATCGAAATGGGGGTGCCGTCCTTCTTGAAGCCTATCTTCATTTTGTACTTGCCGGGGTGGCGGCTCTCGGAGCCCAGCCAGTCCTCCTCGCGCAGTAGGCTCACCTTCACCGGCTTGCCCTGGACCGCCATGGCCATGGCGCAGACCTGGGGTTCGGCGATCATGCCCAAACGGCAGCCGAAGCCGCCGCCCACCGTGGTCTGGATCACGTGCACCCGGCTCATGGGCAGTTCGAAAAGCCGGGCCAACTTATTATGGATGCACTTGGGCATCTGGGTGGAGGTCCAGCAGTTGAGGCGGCCGCCGTCGCCGTAGCGCGCCACATAGGTATGCGGCTCCATCTGGCACTGCTTGACCTTGGGCAGGGTGAAAGTCTCCTCGACGATGAGGTCGGCCTCGGCGAAACCGGCTTCGCTGTCTCCCCAGGCGTAGGCCGCGCCGTCGGGGAACATCTGAATGGGGAGCGCGAAGGCCAGGTTGCCCGGCTTCAATGGTGTGAACTGAACCGCGTCGGGCTTCTTGGCTTCCTCGGCGGTCAGGTAGACAGGCAGGGGCTCGTATTCCACCTGGATCAGTTCGGCGGCCCGCTCGGCGGCCTCCTCGCTGGTGGCGATGATGCCGGCGATGGCGTCGCCCTGGAACTTGACATGGTCCGTGAAAACCAACTGGTCTTCGATGTCTCCCAGCATCTGCCCCACCGGCTCCGGGACCATCAGGTCCAGCACGCCGGAGTTGTACCCTTTCTGGGTGACATCCTTGGGGCCCAGCACCTTCACCACTCCCGGGGCCTTGGCGGCCTGGGAAAGATCAAGCTTGGTCACCTTGGCATGGGCGTATTCCATGCAGCGTACAATCTTGCCGTAAAGCATGCCCGGCATTCTTAAGTCATCGGCGTATTCCTGATGACCGGTTACTTTTCTCCTGGCGTCCACCTTGGGGACCCTCTGGCCAATTACCTTAAAATCCGACATGGGCTATCCTCCCTTGTGCAACCCCTTTGGCTCGGCGATTCAACCTAGATTCTTTCACTGGCGCGCTGGACCGCTTGGACGATCTTCACGTAGCCGGTGCAACGGCAGATGTTGCCTTCCAGGTTGTGTCTGATCTCTTCCTCGCTGGGCTTGGGGTTCTTGGCCAAAATGCTCACCGACTTGCAGACCATGCCCGGCGTGCAGTAACCGCACTGGATGGCATGCTCCTCGATAAAGGCCTCTTGCACGGGATGGAGCTGGCCGTCTTTTTCCAAGCCGGCCACGGTGGTGATGCTCTTGCCGTCCATGGAGGCGGCCAGGGTGAGACAGCCCAGGATGGCTTTTTCGCCATCCACTAAAACGGTGCAGGCCCCGCATTCGCCGGTGCCGCAGCCGTATTTGGTTTCGACTTGATCCAAATCTTCCCTGAGCACCTGCAACAGAGTGCGATGCACGGGTACTTCCAGATCGTGGACGGTTCCATTGACCGTAAGGCTTATGCTGCGCTTTTTCATGGCTCACGCTCCCATGAAACAGGAATAAGGACAGGGACCGGCTACCGACTTGATGGCGTCTTGCACCACTCTTTTGGCGAGTACCCCCGCCACTTCGCGGCGATACTCGGCGGTGGAGCGCACGTCATCGATGGGTTTGACCTCTTTCCTGACCGCAGCCGCCATTTGCTCCAGCAGCTGATCGGTGACTTCTTGTCCGGTCAATACTTTTTCGGCTTCTTTCAAGCGCAGAGTGATGGGCGCCACCGCTCCCATGGCCAGGCGGACCTTTCTACAGACCTTGCCGTCCATGATCACCCGGGCCGCGGCGTTGATCTTGGCAAGGTCCTGATAGGAGCGGGTCAAGGCGGCGAAGCCCGAGCCGTAGCCGTGCTCGGGAGCCTTGAGTTTCAGCTCCACCGCCACCTCGTCGGGTTTGCGGGCGGTCTTGCGGTAATCCAGCCAGAATTCGTCCAGGTCCACCTCGCGCTTGCCGGCGGGGCCTTGCAAAAGCACGCTCCCGCCGTGAGCCAAGGCGGCGCAACAACAGTCCCCGGCTGGAGAAGCGCGCAGGATGTTGCCCACCACCGTGCCGGCGTTGCGGGTCTGGGGGGTTCCGTTGGTGAAGGCGGAGTACCAAAGCGCGTGATACTTGTCGTTGACAACTTTGGAATCCACCACCTGGCTCAAAGTGGCCATGGCGCCTATGCGCAAGCCGTGCTTGGCGTCAAAGGCCACATAGTCCAATCCCTGGATATCGGCCAGGCTTAAAATAAAAGCGGGACTCATGCCCACTTTCATACCGACCAACAAATCCGTTCCTCCCGCCATTACCGCCGCTTGGTCGCCATGCTGGCTCAAAAGCCCCACGGCTTCCTCCAAATTCGACGGCAGCAATAGATCGAAAACTGGCAAAACTCTGCTACTCATGCCACCCTCCCTCGATTAATACTTTTTTGAGAACTCGGCTGAGTTCTCCCCCTGCGATTAATCCCGGCCTCCTAAAAAAGTTGAAAGTGCGCGCGTGTCATCAGACGCCACCTACAGAGCAAGGGTGGTGCCAAGAGGAGCTATCAGGGATAACTACTTGATTCTGTTGTTATACATTTTCCGGACTAGGGTATCGGCGGTTGGCTTTTCTTTACAAAGCAGAGACAAGGACTTTACATAACTTGACACTTTTTTACAGAGAAGCCTTCCCAATTGTAGGTAGTCAATTGGTAGTTGACAATTGCCGGCCAAAGGTCGGCTTTTTAATGCCGAACCTTTCCGCCCAAAAGAAACCTAGTAGAATTAACTTTAATTACTTTTATATTATCAATGTGTTATCGTTTTACCCCCCATAAAAAGGAAATTATGCCAAATGCCCTATTGACAACGCTTCTCGCGCTTAACTAAGATGATCAATGTCAAATGACTGTAAAATTGATAGCTGATTTTCGGCGGGGATGAAAAAAGTTTTTCATAAAGGGCGGATACAAGGCCGCTCTGGAAAACCGATAAGGCGTGCCCCCCTGCGCGTCACTCCGGCAGGGCGGAGGCTTTAGGGCGGCAAGCTTGCAGCGGTTTACAGTCCGGGAAACAGAGCCCGGCGCAGCCGCAATAACCGAGCCGAAACAGCGCTTGAACCTGGAAGGCCCGGCTTGGCCCACGCCGCCGCCAGGACGACCAGCTATCTTAAGCAGCCCAAGGGGACAGGTCATTTGGCGGTTGATCCCGAACATAACGATGCCTCCACCGCGCGACTGTACATCAAAGCTTAATGGCACCGGGAATTTTTAGCTCCTGCTTTGCTTGCCCTTGGGAGCGACAGGCAGAAGTGTCCAGCGTTTTTCTAGGAGTGCACCGCATATGAGCTTTCAAGAAACCCAACAGGTAGTGCTTTACCACGAGGATGAAAGCCCATTCAAGCCACAGCGTGACCTGTCGCGGCTGGAAGAGCTGTGGTCGCAATTCGCCACCAGCCAGACGATCCCCAGCGGCAACCTGAGGCCTTCCATCATCGATTCATGGGAGCGCTGCCGCAGCCTGAACGTCAATCCCCACGCGCACGCGCCGGCTTTGCTTTCTCCCGAACAATTGGAGCAACGCCTGGGCGCTCTGCATGATTATCTGGACAATATCGAGCCGGTCATCGCCCGCGTGGAAAAGCTGGTCGAAGCTTCCAAATACATGATCAGCTTCGTGGATGGCGACGGCTACATTCTTATCACCCGCGGCGACCCCACCATGCTGAAAATGATGGAGCGGCTTAACTTCCAGGTGGGCGCCAACTGGAGCGAAAAATTCGCGGGCACCACGGCGGTGGGCGTGGCCCTGGCCACCGGCCAGCCCAGCCAGGTCTTCCACGCCGAGCATTTTTGCAAAGAACTGCACGGTTTTACCTGTAGCGCCGTGCCCATCAAGGACCCCTTCACCAAAAAAATATTCGGCGTCATAGATTTCGTTTCCAAAGTCAACAATTTCCAGGCTCACACCATGGGCATGGCCCTGCAAATGAGCCACTGTATCGAGCTGGAGATATACCGCACCCAAAAGGAGCGCGACGATATCTTCCGCGAGTGTAGCGTGCAGCTCACCTTGGATGAGCTGCAACGCGGCGTCGTCGTGTTGGACCGCAACCGCAACATCCGTCGCATGAACATGATGGCGTTGGACTACCTGAAGCTCGACAGCAGCCAAATACTGGATAAGCGCCTGGAAGACATACCTATTTTTTCCAGATGGCGCTTGAGCGACCGCCCCCTGCAGGTGCGCCTGCCCGACGACACCATGGCCAAGGTCCATTACAAATCCCTCATGAAAAACCGCCGGCTTTTGGGTTCGCTTATATTAATAGAACCGCTCACCCGCGAGGAAGCCGCGGACAGCGACGCCTGTTCCCATGCCTCCTGTTGCAGTCCGGCGGGTGATTCGCCGGAATTCAAGACCATCCTCACCAAGGCCCGCTCGGCGGCCCAGTATGATTCCAACGTTTTGATCACCGGCGACACCGGCACCGGCAAAGAGGTGCTGGCGCGCTACATCCACGAGCACAGCTCGCGCCGCAACAAGCCCTTCGTGGCCATCAACTGTGGCTCCATCCCCACCGAACTCCTGGGCAGCGAGCTTTTCGGCTATGATTCGGGGGCGTTCACCGGCGCCAAGCAAAGCGGCCACCCCAGCAAGTTCGAACTGGCCAAGGGCGGCACCCTGCTTTTGGATGAAATCTCCGAAATGCCATCCGAGTCGCAGGTCTATTTGCTAAGGGTCATAGAGGAACGCATGGTGACCCGCCTGGGCGGCACCAAGGCCATTCCCATGGACGTGCGCATCATCGCCGCCACCAACAAGGATCTGAAAGCGCTGGTCGACAAGGGCCGTTTCCGCGAGGACCTCTATTTCAGGCTCAACGTGATTCGCCTGAGCCTACCCACCCTGGCGCAGCGCACCACCGACATAGAGCTGTTGGCCCATCATTTCCTGGATGTGCTTTCCCGGGCCATGGGGCGCGACTTCAAGGGCTTCACATCCACCGCCCTCTTGGCCCTCAACGGCTATCACTGGCCCGGCAACGTGCGCGAGCTGCGCAACGTCATAGAGCAAGCCATGGTAATGTCGCCCGGCGACCGCATAACCTATGAAAGCCTGCCCGACTACGTGCGCAAAACCATCGAGATACCGGAGCACGTCAGCGACGCCGAGCGGGATAAGTATCTGAAATTCTATCTGGCTTTCAAGGAACTCAACGGCAACGTCTCCCAGGTGGCCAAGGCCTTGAAAATTTCGCGGCCCACGGTTTACGCCTGGCGGGACAAGTTCGGCCTGGCCTAAGCCCTCTCCCAAATCCTAATGCTATTAGGCGCTCCAGGGGGGAGCGCCTGTTTTTTGGCCACCACCACTCTTTTTTCAGGCCTTGCCAGGCGCGGCCGGGGTTGCCTGGCCCGCGAAAAAACCGCCTTTTCAAAAAAAAACCTAATGGCATTAGGAAGGTTGCTTTCCGATGGGACAAACCGTACCTTCAGTAGGTGTATTTTATTTTTATTAATTTTATTTGCTAGTTATATGCACACACCATCCACGAACCGCCAGCCGGAGCTGAAAAAATCCGCCGATGCCCTTCATTTTTTTTCTTGACAGCCCATGCAACCTAATGATACTTGGTTTTTCATCATCATGATTTAGCGCAGTCATATTTTTCTATTATTTTATAACGGTTACAAACCTAATTTGATTGTATGTACTCAATCCTACTCACAATTTCTGGGACGCGGGCCAGGCTGATGACGGCCCGAAACCTTCAAACCGCCGCCAAGGAAGCCTCCATTCGGGCGGCGCTGAGCGGCCTGTTTAATATTTTTGAATTAATTAAGCTTGTTAAGTTGCCTGAGCGTCATTCGGCTTTCAACTTAATGACATTAGGCTGCAGGTCCTAACGGAGACCAGACCCATGGCCAACCACCGCAAAGCGGAAACAACCAGGGAACGCATCATCGAGTCGGCCCGTTCGCTTTTCGCGGAAAACGGCTATCAGAAAACCACGGTCATGGATATCTCCAAGGCGGCCGGCCTTTCCGAAGCCGCCCTTTACGACCACTTCCGCGGCAAGGAAGACCTGCTGCTCACCATCCCCGATCTCTGGGTGGCCGAACTCCTGGAAGGCCTGGACGAGCAGATGTTCGGCCTGCAGGGCGCCTTCGTGAAACTGCGCAAGTACCTCTGGTGGAACTTACGGCGGGTGGAGCACTCCCCCCTGGACGCCAAGCTGGTCTACATGTTCCTCAAGCACAACGCCAGCTTCATGGACACCGAGGTCTACGGCAACGTGAAGAAGCTCTACGCCTACCTCATCAACATCTTCGAGGAAGGCAAGGCCAGCGGTGAGATAAAGCCGGACATGGACAGCTACGCGGCCCGCAGCATCTTCATAGGCACCATGGACTACATGATCACCCGCTGGCTCCTAAAGGATATGTCCTACCCGCTCCTGGAGAGCATGGAAGACGTTTTTGAACTCCTGGTCGCGGCCTTTGCGAGCAAGGAGTATTTGGCGGCACAAGACAATTGGAGGAAAACCCGGCTCGCAAGCGGAGCCGCGCAAACAGGTGGGGAGGGTTAATCTTTGCTTTTCTATAAGGCTGTAAGGCCAGTTGTTTGATCGCATACAAATAAGTAGGAGGAAATCTAATGGCCAAACAACTGTTCGAGTGGGATTACTCGTCCTATGCAGGAGCGAAAAAGTATCCCAATCTCTTTTCGCCGATACAAGTCGGCAACCTCATCGTGCCGAATAGAATCAAGTACGCGGCCACTGAGGACAACCTGAACGACGAGCACGGTTTCATAACCGATGCGGACGTGGCTTACATGCGCTCCCGCGCCGAAGGCGTGGTGGGCGGTCTCTGTTTCATGCAGGGCGTCTACATGGACCCCGCGCGCAAGGGCCAGGGCTACGTGGGCCAGGCCGCGTGCTGGGATGACAAGTTCGTCCCCGGCTTGAAGCGCATTGCCGACGCCATTCACGGCGAAAAGGCGATCGCCGGCTTCCAGCTGATGGACTGTGGCCGCGTGGGCGCGGTGGAAGTTCCCTCCGGTCACGGACCTTCCACGGTTCCCCAGCGCCTGCGCATCTTCAAGCCCATGTTCGAAATGACCGTCAAGGAAGTCGAGGAGATGGTCCAGCAGCACGTCAACGCGGCCAAGCGCGGCGTGGAGGCGGGCTTCGACGTGATGGAAATCTCCGGCATCGTGGGCTACCTTCTGTCCAACTTCGTGTCCAGCTACACCAACCGGCGCACCGACAAGTACGGCGGCGACCTCCGGGGCCGCATGCAGGCCGTGGTGGAGATCATCCAGGGCGTGAAGGAAGCGGTGGGCCCGGACGTTCCGGTGGGCATCCGCCTCTGCTGCGAGGAGCTGTTGGACGACGTGCGCGGCAACACCCCGGAAGAGTCTCTGGAGACCTACCGGATCGCCGAACAGGCCGGCGCCGACTACCTCTCGGTGACCGCCGGCTGGCAGGAGTCCATCGTCCCGGTCATCAGCCGCGACGTGCCCATGGGCTCCTGGCTGCACCTGGCCAAACGGGCCAAGGGCGCCCTCAAGATCCCCGTGCAGATGGCTTACCGTTTGTTCATCCCCGAGCTGCCTGAAAAAGCCATCGCCGCCGGCGAGCTGGACTTCTGGGAAATGTGCCGGTCCATGATCGCCGATCCTTACATGCCCAAGAAGGTTCTGGAAGACCGCCAGAACGAGATCCGTCACTGCGTGGCCTGTAACCTGTGTCTGGCCCGCCTGTTCCGTGACGCGCCCATGACTTGCTACATCAACCCCCTGTGCGCGCACGAGCATGACCAAGGGTTCTACCCGCAGCCGGTCGCCGACGACGACAAGAAAAACATCATGATCGTCGGCGCTGGCCCCGCGGGTATGGAGTGCGCCTACGTGGCCGCCCAGCGGGGCCATGAGGTTCACGTATACGACAAGCGCAGCGAATTGGGCGGCACCTTGATCGAGGCCTCCAAGGCCCCCTATGGCGACGAAGAGCTCATGACCTGCGTGACCTACCAGAAGACCCTGGCCGAGAAATACGGCGTGAATCTGCACCTGGGCGCCGAGGTCAACGCCGACCTCATCTCCGAGGAAATGCCCGACGCCGTGGTGCTGGCCACCGGTCCGGTCTACTCCCAGCTGAAGGGCGTCGAGCCCGGCGACAAGCGGGTGGTCAACGTGCTGGACGTGCTGGGCGGCCGCGCCCAGGTGGGCGAGACCGTGGTGGTCTGGGGCAACCGCAAACCCGGCATCGGCGTGGCCCTGTCCCTGGCCAAGCAAGGCAAGAAGGTCACCATCGTGGGCGAGGACAAGTCGGCCGGCTTCGACATCAACCCCTCCTTCAAGTGGCGCTACGCCATTTACCTGCGCCAGAACGGGGTCAACGCCTATAACGACTGCACCATCGCCGAGGTCGGCGACGGCCAGATCATCGTCAAGACCTTCGACGGCTGCAAGTTCCCCGTGAAGTGCGACACCCTGGTCGTCACCGAGAGGGAGGCCAACGAGGACCTCAAGAGCGCTGTGCAGGGAGAGGGCATCGAATTCTACGTCATCGGCGATGCGCTGGTGCCTCGCAACCTCTCCAGTGCGGTGCACGACGGCTATCGCATCGGTCTCAGGATCTAAGGAGGTTAGACCATGGCATTTGACGCTGAAAAAGAAATATATAAAACGTGGCGCAGTAAGAAAGCCGCTCAAGATGAGATTGGCAAGATGTACATGCGTTGGCGCCAGGTCGCCCTGGATTTGGCCGGCGAGAAAGCCAATCCCTTGGACGTCAGCCTGAAATGCTCCGAGATCATGGGCCGCGAGGTCGGCAAGAGCTGGCTGCCCCGCATGAGCTTCGCCAAGGGCGAGGAGAACTGGCTCAAGGGCCTCACCATGAACTACGTCGGCTGGTGGAGCACCCTGGGCGCCAGCATCAAGGCCCAGCCCGGCGAAAAGCCTTTCGAGGTGTTCCTGAGCTGGAATCGTTGCCCCTGGCCCACTTTCTGTAAGGAATACGAAGTGCCCATGGAAGAGGACGTGCTCTGCTGCGACGCTTTCCTTAAGCACATCCTCAAGGACGTGAACGTCTTCTTCAACGTGGAATACGACATCGAAACACTGAAGGCGATTCCGCGGGGCCAGGGCCAGTGCCTCAGAAGGCTCTTCAAGGTCGAGAAATAGTTAGCGGGAGAGAGACAAATGGCTGCGCAGATAGATTTGGAAAAATGCACCATGTGCGGCGGCACGGTGCAGCCTCTTTGCGTGGAGGTCTGCCCGGATTCGGCGATCAGAGTGCAAGGCGACCGCGTAGTGGTAACCGACTTTCTTTGCGAAGACTGCAACGAGTGCGGCTGCGTGTGTCCTGACGAGGCGATAGAGGTTCCCGTGGAGAAGCTGACCTTCTAGGCGGCGGCTCCGCACGGCGCCCCACATGGATGACGGGGGGCGCGTTAAAGGCCCCCCGTCCTCCTCACACCTGGAAAGGGAGCGATCGCATGAAGGCGAACAAAGTAGACCACATTTGCATAGCGGTCAAAGACCTGGCGGCGGCCCGCAAGGTTTGGGAGCCGATCCTGGGCAAAACCAAGCCCGACGACCCCTATGTGGACGAACCCGAAAAGATCAACGTGGCCCGTTACTGGGTGGGCGAGGTCGGCTTCGAGCTGATGGAATCCACCACCCCCGACGGCCCGGTTGCCAAGTGGATAGAGAAAAACGGCGAAGGCGTCATGATCATCAGCTTCAACGTGGACAACACCCGTGAGGCCGTCGCCGAATTGCAGGCCAAGGACTACCCCTTCATCCCCTCCCCGGAGGGTACGGTGGCCCGGCCTTTCCGGGACTGCGAGTTCGCGTTCATTCACCCCAAGAAAGTGAACGGGGTGCTGACCGAGCTTATCGATTACAAGTGGAATGAGTTGAAGAAGTAGTCTCGAAAATACCTCGCCGTCCATGCCGTGAGTGAGCGATCACCCCGGCTTACCCTCCTCGCGGCATGGACGGCGGCCTTAAACAGTATACCTGAGAGGCGGTTGCAATGCCTAAGCAAAATAGAACCTTCGAAGTCTATATGGTCTATGTGGACGAGGAAAGGTGCGACGGCTGCGAAGAGTGCCGCCACTACTGTCCCTGCGACGTTTTCGACATTTTCCACAAGGCCGTGGCGGCGCGTCCCCGCAGCTGTCTGGGATGCCGCACCTGCGAGGCCGTTTGCAAATCAAAAGCCGTGATCATAACCGAAATATAAGTCTTGGCTGAATTGATTCCGGATTAATTGAATGGCGCTGCCGGCCCCGGCGGCCGGAAGCGGAAACCCTTTTCACCCGAGGTAGAGCGATGAACGACGCCATACTTATAATCGGCGCCGGCGTGGCTGGAATCAACTGCGCGTTAAACGCCGCCGAGTATGGGACCAAGGTCTACTTGGTGGACGACACTCCCAGCATCGGCGGCATGATGGCCCGATTGGATAAGACCTTTCCCACCAACGACTGCTCTATTTGCATCGAGGCGCCTCAGATGTACGAGGTGGACAACCACCCCAACATCGAAATTCTGAGCAACACCGAGGTGCGCAAAGTTAAGAAGGCCGACGGCGGCTTCAAGATCAGGCTGGTCAAAAAGGCCCGCTTCGTGGACGAAGACGTCTGTACCGGCTGCGGCGCTTGCGTGGAGGCCTGCCCCGTGACCCTGCCCGACGAGATGGACGGCAAGATCGGCGGCACCCGCAAGCTCATTCACATGCCCTTCCCCCAGGCCGTGCCCAACGTGGTGGTCATGGACCCCGACTGCCGCTTCGGCCGCATGCAGGACAAGGGCGCCTGCGTGGGCGGCTGCGTGGTGGATTGCAGCCAGTGCCGCGAGTGTCCCATCGCCTTGTGCCTCAAGGCCTGCCAAAAAGAGGGCAAGGACGCCATCAAGCTCTGGATGGGCAACAAGAACATCGATATCGAAGTCAACAGCATCGTGGTGGCCACCGGCATCATGGACGCCAAGCCCGGCGAGGGCCTGCACGGCTACGGCCTGCTGGAAAACGTCATCACCAACATGGAGTTCGAGCGCCTGATGAACGCCGGCGGCCCCACCGCCGGGCAAATCATCCGCCCCTCCGACGGCAAGCACGCCCACAACATCGCCTGGTTGCAGTGCGCCGGCCGCGGCCTGGCCACGGGCGTGCCCTACTGTTCCAAGGTCTGCTGCATGATCGCGGCCAAGCAGGTGATCATCACCAAGGAGCACGACGCCAGCGTCAAGGCCACGGTGCTTTACAACGACCTCAAGGCCTACGGCAAGGGCTTCTGGGATTTCTACCGCAAGGCGGTGGACCAGGGCGTGCGCTATGTCAAGGGCCGCCCCTACTACGTGAGCGAGGATCAGGAGACCAAGGACCTCACCATCCGGTACGAGGACTTGGAGAGCGGCGAGATCAAGGAAGAGGAATACGACATGGTGGTCCTCTCCATGGGCCTCGTGGCGGCTGACAGAAACAAAAAGCTGGCCAAGGTGCTGAACCTGGAGTTGAACGAACTCGGGTATTTCAAGGAGAAAGACCCCTTCCTGGCTCCCTTGGAGACCAACGTGGAAGGCATCTATCTTTGCGGCGGCGCCACCGGCCCCATCGACATCTCCGAGTCGGTGGTGCAAGCCACGGCTGCCGGCATCAAAGCTGTTACAGCAAGATAAGCGAGGATTAATTCCATGAGCGAAGAAATCCGCGTTGGAGTGTTTGTTTGCGACTGCGGTTCGAATATCGCGGGCTTTGTGGACGTGCCCGGGGTGGTGGAATACGCTAAAACCCTGCCCGATGTGGCCTTTGCCGACGAGGGCCGCTGGTCTTGCTCGGTGGACTACCTCAGCAAGCTGCAGAACGCAGTCAAGGAGCAGAAACTTAACCGGGTGGTGATAGCCTCCTGTACGCCCCGCACCCACGAGCCTCTGTTCAAGAACTCGGTGCGGGAAGCCGGCTTGAACCCCTACCTCCTGGAGTTCGTGAGCATCCGCGAGCAGGTTTCCTGGGTGCACATGCACGACCGCGAGGCGGCCACTTTAAAGGCCAAGGAAATGGTCAAGATGGGCGTGGCCAAGGCCCGCCTGTTGGAAGAAGGCCATGAGATCCAACTGCCGGTGGGCCAGGACGCCATGATCATCGGCGGCGGCATCGCCGGCATGAACGCGGCCCTGGCCGTGGCCAAGCAGGGCTTCAAGGCCTATCTGGTGGAGCGCAAGCCCGAGTTGGGCGGCCTGCTCAAGGAGCTGGCCGTGATCTCCGGCGAGCACGGCGAAATGACGGCGGCCGACATCCTCAAGGAGCGCGTCAGCCAGGTGGAGGCCGACCCTAACGTCACCGTGTACACCGACTGCGTCATCGAGGCGGTGGAAGGCTACATCGGCAATTACAAGGTCAAGCTGAAGTTGAACGGCGGCTCCGACCAGAACGTGGACCTGAACATATCCACCATCGTGGTGGCCACCGGCATGGAGGAGATCGCGCCCGAGGGCCTGTTCCTCTACGGCGAGGACGAGCGGGTCATCACCCTCTTGCAGCTTGAAAAGAAACTCAAGGAAAACGCCGTCAGCGGCGTGGGCGACACGGTCTTCATCAGCTGCGTCAACTCCAAGAACGAGCAGCGCGGCTGCTGCAACATCGGCTGCCACGTTTCGGTCAAGGACGCCGTGGCCCTGAAAAAGGCCAACCCCGACTCCAAGGTGTACATCTGCTACCGCGACATGAGCCTGATCCGCGAGGAGCATTTCGCCATCGACGCGGCCAAGCAGGCGGGGGTTAAGTTCCTGCGCTTCCCGGACGCCAAGTACCCCGAGGTCAGCAAGGTTGACGGCAGGCTGATGGTCAAGGTGCAGGATATCCTCTCCGGCCGCGAGTTCGAGCTTCCCGCCGATCTCCTGGTGTTGGCCACCGCCTTCAAGGGCAACGAAACCGTGCAGGACATCAAGGGCCAGCTCAAGGTTTCGGCCAGCGCCGACGGCTTCTTCCAAGAGCGGCACATCAAGCTGGGCCCGGTGGATTTCGCCGCCGACGGCCTGGCCCTGGCCGGCTGCGCCAAGAGCCCCAAGACCTTCAAGGAAAGCTGCGAGGAGAGCCTGGCCGCGGCCATGCGCGTCTCCATCCCCATGGCCAACGGCCACATCGAGGCCGAAGGCATCGTGGCGGACATCGACCTTACCGACTGCACCAAGTGCGGCCTCTGCGCCAAGAAGTGCCCCTACGGCGCCATCCGCGTCAACGAGAACAAGGAGCCCGCGGTCATCAAAGCCCTGTGCAAGGGCTGCGGCCTCTGCGCGGCGGACTGCCCCAGCAACTCCATCCAGATCGTGCACTTCTCGGACGAGCAGATACTGGCCGCGGTGGAAGCCGCCCTGGAAGACAACCCCGAGAAAAAGATCCTGGGCTTCATCTGCCACTGGTGCGCCCACGGCGGCGTGGACATGGCCGGCGTGAGCCGCCTGCAATACCCGCCGGTGGGCCGCATGATCCGCGTGATGTGCTCCGCCAGGGTGTCCATCAAGATGATCGAGCGGGCCTTCGAACTGGGCGCGGCCGGCGTGCTGGTGGCCGGATGCGAGTTCCCCACTTGCCACTACATCTCCGGCAACTACGAATGCGAAAAGCGCATCAACCGCGCCAAGAAGAAGCTGGCCAAGAAGGGCTATGACGTTGACAAGCTTTGGCTGACCTGGTGTTCGGCGGCCGACGGCCCCAAATACGCCAACACCATGCGGGATATGGCCAAGCAACTCGGGCTAAGTTAAGGGGTGGAAACGATGTCTATCAACACCGCCTTGCAGGATAAATTCGATAAAGTAAACATGTTCAAGACGTGTGAGCAGTGCGGCCTGTGCAGCTCTGCCTGTCCCATAACCGGTAAAAGCGGTTTCAACGTCCGCCGCATTCTGAAGCATGTGGAACTGGACCTGGAAAGCGAGCTGGCCAACACCCCCTGGGCGTGGCTGTGCACCACCTGCGGCCGTTGCGAAACCGTGTGCCCCAACGGCATCGCCGTGCTGGATATCATGCGTCCCTTACGCGCCCAGACCAAGGCGGAGTGCTCTCCTCCTCCTGGGCCTCCACCTTGCGTGCGGGCCTGCCCCGGCGGCATCGACATCCCCGGCTATCTGCGCTTGGTGGCCCAGGGCAAGCCGCAAGAGGCTTACGAACTGATCCTGGAGCGCGTCTGCCTGCCGGGAGTGCTGGGCCGGGTTTGCACCCATCCCTGCGAGTCCCAGTGCCGGCGCGGCGACGTGAACCAGCCGGTGTCCATTTGCGCCCTGAAGCGCTACGCCGCCGATCACGCCCAGACGCCGCCGGCCATCAAGCCCGCGGCAAATACCGGCCACAAGGTGGCGGTGGTGGGCTCCGGCCCGGCCGGCCTGGCGGCGGCTTATTTCCTGCGCAAGAAGGGTCACCAGGTGACCATCTTCGAGGCCAGGGCCAAGGCGGGCGGCATGCTGCGCTACGGCATCCCCGCCTACCGGCTGCCCGAGGAGGCGCTGGACCGGGAGATCAAGGTGCTCTTGGACATGGGCGTGGCCCTTGAAACCGGCAAGGCCCTGGGCAAGGACTTTGATTTCGACGCGCTCAAGGCGCAAGGCTTCGAATCCGTGTTCGTGGCCCTGGGCCTGCAGACCAGCCGCCGCATCCCCCTGGATGGCTCGGATCACGCGGACGTGCTCTGGGGCCTGGACTTCCTCACCGCGGTGCGCGAAGGCCAGGACATCGCCCTGAAGGACAAGGTCTTGGTCATCGGCGGCGGCAACGTGGCCGTGGACGTGGCCTTGACCGCCCTGCGCCAGGGTGCCTCCCAGGTCACCATGGCCTGCCTGGAGAAGCTTGAAGAGATGCCGGCCAACTCCTGGGACATCGCCATGGCCCAGGAAGAAGGCGTCACCCTGCTCAACTCCTGGGGACCCCAAAAGGTGGTGGCCGATAACGGCCAGCTCAAGGGCCTGGAGATGGTGCGCTGCACCAGCGTGTTCAACGACCAATGCGTGTTCTCGCCCGAGTTCGACGCGGGCGAGCAGAACTTCGTGGAGGCCGACCAGATCATTCTGGCCATCGGCCAGGCCGCCGACCTGGCCTGCCTGGGCGAGGGCGACGCCTGCTCGGTGAAGAGCGGCCTCATCGTGGCCGACCCCGAGACCCAGGCCACTTCCCTGGCCGGGGTGTACGCCGGCGGCGACGCGGCCCACGGCCCCAAGACGGTGATCGAGGCCATAGCCTCCGGCAAGCGCGCCGCCAGCGCCATCGATAAAGAGCTGGGCGGCGACGGCGTGGTGGAGCCCCAGGCCTACACCAGCGCCGATGGCGTGGAATACGACGGTACGCGGGAAAAGGGCTTCGCGGACATCGCCAGGACCGCCCTGCCCTCGCTGCCCATGGACGAGCGCCGCGCCAACAAGTACGCGGAAGTGGAGCTTTGCTACCCCGAAGAAACCGCTCTGCGGGAGGCTTACCGCTGCCTGCAGTGCGACCTTGAGAAAAAGCTGGTCATGGCCATGAAATAAGGGGGCTTCAAGCCCCCCGTGGCCCATTGCAAATTTGACCGCGCGGCGCACGATGCCGCTTTAGCAAACCCGAGGTGCAACAAGAAGGCCGCCCCCCCAAACCACATCATAGCATTGGAGCGTCCATGAATTTGGGTTGCGACTGCTTGACACCCAGTTGGACGAGCCCACCCTGCAGCGGAGACACAATGAACCGCCAACTTTGCCAGTCCGCGAACAGGGTGTGCTCGTCCACTTTTTTTGGGTCCGCGATTTCCAGGTAAAGCGGGGTCGGCAAGGGGGATGAGTCGGTCCGGTTTAGTAGGAGCTTAAGCCGTGCCTGCCCCAAGGGACAATAGCTACTAGTGGCTCCCCTTCAACTATGCCGCCAGTTTGAAAGCGTATGCTTTGCATTAGCCGGTAACGAATGAACATGTCCGTGGCGGTATCCGCGTTGCTGCCTTCCGGCAGGAAATATCTGCGCGTGACCATGGCGGGTATTCCCGTCATCAACAGGATCGCTTGGTCGTGGTGGAACTCCACCATGTCCAAGCTGACCACGTCGCCGCGGGTATGGCGCAAGCTGCCATTGATGACGCGGGCATAAGTGTCCGGCACTTCGCCATGGGTTTCCTCTTCCAACACTCGATCCTGAGCCCGGACGGCCCTGATGCCGGGGCCGCTGCCAGTGGCCGTGGTTTCCGAACCCGAAGGCGGCGGCGCGGCCGGCGGCGCGGTTTCGATTCCCAGTTGGTTTTCCCCTTCCGGGACCGGCGGGGTAGCCTGCGCGGGCGCATCAGCCTGTCCAGCCGCCGCGCCGCCCGGCAAATGCGGCTGCACCGTTTGGCTGAAGGAGGTGGTGAAATCGCTGGGCACGCCCTCTGGCGCGTCGGGATACTGGCGGGCATAGGCGCGCAGTTGGCTAGCGGTTATGCCGGAGGATTCTATGGCCGCGGTCAAGCGGCTTATCTCCGCCGCGCTGAGAGGTTCGCGAGCGCCCACGCCGGTGGCCCGCGCCATCTCGCCCAGGGCTCGGAAGCGGTCCTCGCCCAAGCGCCGTTGCATGTTGAACATGGCGCGCCGTTCGTCGTTAAGGCGCGTCGCTTCGCTGTCATCGTTGCATTCAATGTCCTCGGGCCGCACGGTGGCGCTTATGGTGGGCACGTCGGCGAAGATGTCGCGCATGGATTCCGGCATGACCGTGCGCACCTTCTCCACGATGATCTGGGCGATGCTGTTGGGTATGCGCCGCATGAAGTCGGTGTTGGCTATGTACGGCGTGATGTGGCGCTGGAACCAGCAGGTTTCCACCAACAGGGCCAGGGCCTGATCCAAGGCGGCCTCGCCCAAGAGCCACAGGCAGCCCCAGCCCGGCGGCGACAGGCAGGCGATCACCCGCGCGCCCCAGCGCACCAGGTTGATGATGGTGGTTATGTCGCTGACGACGCGCTGAATTTCCTCAAGCTGCTGTATCTCATCTTCGTAGGGCCCCACCACTTCGCGGATCATGTTTTCCACGTTGTGGACCGCGCTTCTTTCCAGGCGGCCCTGCAGCTCGCGTATCTCGCGGACCCTTTCCTCGATCTGCTCGTTTATTTCATCCGGGATCAGGCTGCGCAGCTTGCGCTCCACGCCGGTGGTGAGCGAATCCCACAACCGGTCGGCCACCCTTCCTATGAGGAAGCGGATGGCCATCTTTGCCGTGTTGTAGGCCGTGGTCAAGGCTGCGCCTATGAAGCCCCTGCCCACGGTAAGCCTGCGCCTGCGCCGCTGCAGCCTTTCCCGAAAACGGTCGCGCACCCGGATGTAGAAACGCGCCACGCTCACAAAGGCGCGGCCGAAAACCCGGCGCATCAAGCCGAAGGGCCGCGCGCTGTTGCCGGTCCAGAAATCCAGCTTGCGCAGCAGACGCGAATCATCCCGTGTGCCGGTGGGCACCCTGGGCAGTCCGGTGGTCATTCCGGTGCGTCGATGCAACAGCTCCAGCGCTTCTATGGCGCGCAGCCTGCCCCGAGCCTGTTGCAAGTCATCTTGATCATTGCGCCGGCCGAATTGCCGGGTCATCTCCCGCAGGCTACGGTTCCAGTTCTGGTAATTGAAACTTTCAGCCACCCGATCGGGGATGCGGCGGCGCAGGATTTTCGATCTATCCCTGGAAATAACCGGCGGGGTGCCAGGCCGCCGCTTGGTTTGAGGCTGCAAGGGCGAATGGGTCAAGGGGTCCACCAGGGCGTCCTGCACCCGCGCTCCCAGGGCCCTTACGTCGCCCGGCAGTTGCGTGGCGCCAAAACCGGATGCGCTGGAGGGGGCCCAATAGTAGATCCAGATGCCGGGATTGTCCGGATCGTGCCTTACTCCCAAATGGCCGGGTATGGGCGTCGGTGGATTCCAGGCCACTCTGCTGGAGAACACATCTTCGATACCCGCCTCTTTCAGCACCAGGTTTTGCGGGGTCTGGCCTGTGTAGGGCGGCTGGTATTGAGAAGGTATGGCTATATCGTCCGGCTGCAACAGGCCCGCGCTGAACACCGTCCAGGACCCATCCCGCACCTCAGGCGACAAATCGCCGACTTCCCGGTGGGCCATGCGGAAGCCTTCTTGATAGTTGCTCAACTGGGAGCGTCCCATGAAAGCGCGCTCGCCAATGGGCTTCAGATCACCCACCCGCACCCGGCTGGGCGCGTTGCTGGTGTTGACCACCTCTCGCTGGGCGTCTTCATATCTGGGCGCGGCATTATTTCTGTGATCATAGGCGCCACCATTAAGCCTCATGCCGGCCGGCTTTCTCAAATAGCGGGGAACCAGATGGGCCCGGAAGAAAAGCCCTACTGAAGTGGCCTGGTTGGACCCTGCCTGAGCAGTGGCGGCGTACATGTCCGCCCTGCCGATTTTTCCGAAATCAGAGCCATGCTCATCCGCGTTGGGCACCGGCGCCTCGGTGAACAGACCAGTGCCGTCCGTCATACGCAGGGTGGGCAATACCTGGCTGTGCGCCCAGGTGCCGGAGCGGCTGTATGGCTCGAAGTAGGGAATCGAAGCGAAACTCCTCCTGAGCGCTCCGCTGGTATCCCGGCCTCGCACCGCCGCGGGACCGGCTTGCGCGCCTTGTTCCTTGCGCAATACCCTGGGCGAGGTCTGTTGCACCACGTGGGCCAATTCGTGGGCCAGCAGGGAATCGCTGGCCGCTTGCTGCCCGTGGCCCAGCCACACATGGCTGCCATATGTGAAAGCGAAAGAGTTGAGACCCTGGTTCAGGCTGTCAGCCTCCGGCCCACTGTGCAGGCGCACCGCCGCGAGATCGCGCCCCAGCCTGGGCTCGAAGAAAGCGCGCACCGCGCCGGGCAGGGGCGCGCCTCCCCGGTTCAGCGCCTCCTCGCTTAAAGGCAGGCGACCGCCGCCGTCTTGACTCCCCCCACTCTTGCGGCGCAGTTGGCTTTCGTCTTCATCCGGCGTGCAGGGTTCGCATCCCGCTCGTTGAATCCTGGGGCCAGCGCCGGCTACCAGCGTTGCGGGCTCCTCATCTTCATCCGCGCGCATACGCATGACCCGCTCGGCCACCCGGTCAGCCTCGCGCTCAAAGGGATCGTCGCTGGACCCCACCTGCAATTTTGCCTGCAAGCCCAGCCTCTGCGCCTGGCGGTAGGCCAAGACGCCGGCCTCTTGCCCGCGCCATTCCCTCCGCATGCCCAGCAATTGCTGATTGCCCGGCAAACGCGGGCGAGGCCGCTGGGGAGCCGCGTTTTCCGTGGTCCCTTGCTGAATCTGCGCGTCCGGTTGCGCGCTTTTGGAGATTGCGGCGTTCATGCCTTGACCGGCTCTCCGTGTACGCCAATGCCGTGGGCGGCCCCTGCCGCCTTTGGCTGAATGATTAAGGTGCGCTGGCCCTGGGACGGCCCAAGATAACCATCAGAATATCCCTGGCCCTGGTCATGACGCCACGGGTGTTGTTCTCCGCCTCTTGGTATCCCCCGGGGTTTTCCGTGGGGTTATCGGGATTGTAGCGGTCTTGGTCATGGCCTTCGCCGCGGGCCCCTTCGCCATGGGCGCCCCGGTCCTGGGCGACGTGCAAGGCATCTCCCAGGTTTTCGTATACGCCTTCTCGGTTGCTATCCGCCGCCTGGCTGGCGCCGGCCCCGCCCCGCAAGGCCTGCGTCATGCGCTGGAAAAAATCCCTGGCTCTGTTTTCATATTGTCCTGGCGCCGCTGGTTTCTCCCCGCCGCCACACTCCGGGTGGTGGCGTATAGCCCGCCTTCGCCATGATTCCTGGCGCGCGAAGCGTGCCTGGCATAATAGTCTTGTATATCCCGCCCCAATATCGGGCCGATTACCGGCACGCCCAGCAGCTTGGAACCCAGATTGAATGCCAGCTCGCCCAGGAGATAATCCATGTGGGCTGACCAGCGCGCCAGGTTATTTAAGGCGCTAGTTACGATGCTCCCGCCGGGCATAATGGTCCGCGCCCCGCTTTTGGTCAGCTCCTTGTGGCCGCTGGACATCCAGCGCTGGATGTAATTCCTGGCGGGTATCCTGTTACGCGCCTGCTGGCGGACATGGGTCAGCTCGTGAGCCAAAAGACGGGAACCATGCTCCTCATGGGGCGCGTAACGCCCCTCATTGAAGAATATGTCTTGCCCCCAGGTGAAGGCATGGGCATGGAGCCGCTGGGCCGCTCTGGCCGCCCCGTGGCTGGTGTGCACCCTCACGCCCCTGAAATCGTGCCCCAGGCGGTCTTGATAAAAACTCCTCACGCCCACGGGCAGCGGTTGCCCCCCGCCCTTCATGGCGGCGATATTTTGCGCCAGGCCCGCGCCGGGGGCTTGCTGACCTGCCGCGGCTGAGCTATCCATCGCCTTGGCCTGAGCCAGATCGGATTCCTCTTCTTCCTTTTCTTCCTCGGCCTCGCCCTCGACCTGCCTCTGAATCATAATCGGCTCGCCGCTTGCCAGGCCCTCACCCGGCTCGATTCCCTGCGCCACTCTGTCGGCCTCGCGTTCGAAGGGGTCGTTGCGCGGCCCCACCATGGCCCAGGCCTGCAGCCCCAACCGCCGGCTGACCACCCTGCCTTCGGTTGTTTCGGCTCCTTGCCTGATCAGCGCTTGATTGCCCAGCGGGCGGACCCGCGCCGTCATGGGTCTTAAGGCCGGCACGGCGCGCACCGCTGAGGCGGCGCGGGCTATTTTTCTGGTTGCGCGGCCCATGTGCTTCCCCCTCTCATCCTGGGGCTGCTATTCCAATTAAATATTCGCGATATTCCCCGTCAGGTTTGGGTGTTGAAAAAGTCCCAAGTCAACAACGCTTTCATCTCCTTGGGCAGCTTGTCCGCCCATTCCTTGCGAATCCATTGATAGAGGTTCGACGATCCGAACATGGTGTTGCCGGTCACGGTAAAGAGGTTGACCTCTTCCTTTATGTGCAATGGGGTTACCCGCCCCCCCGGCGTTACTATGAGGGCCATGCGGGACTGGCCGGGCAGGCCTTCCGGTCCGCTTCCCGTCTCCTTGACCGTGTTGACCAGATTGTTGCCGGTGATGTTGAAGCCCTTGATCATTTGCACGAACAAGGTCGGTGCCAGCGAAGATTGATTCCAGAAGCTGTTACCGGTCAGGTTGGCGGTGCTGGGTCCCTGGTTGAGCATGTCCCAAATGAACACGGCCGGGCCTGATTCCTTCTTGCTGGCCATGGCGGGCCGGCAATCGAATTCATTGCCGGAAATAAGTAGCTTCATCACTGCGGTTTCCACCTGAACTTCTTCGCTGATGGATATATTCGACGGAATAACGTGATCTCTCACTATCCGGGCCAAGCCACGGTTGCGGCTGCGCAACAGGCGGATGCGCTCGTCCCGGATGGTCCCGGGGTCGCGCTCGATTATCCGTGGGTTGGGACCGCTGACCGCCGTCTCCGGCCACAAAAGCGGCGCAAAGCCCAATAGCGTGGCCAACCAACGGTCCTTGCGCATGGCGGCCAGGAACTTGGCTGCCTGGCCTGGGTCCGGCGGGGCGGCCTCGTCAGCGTGAGTCACGTCCAGCTCGGTCAGCTCCGGCGTGGTTTCCGGCAACTCCATTATCAACAAAGCCGTATGGCAGCCTTGCGAGGAATTATCCCGCACCGCCGCGGCCTCGATTTGAGCCACCAGGAACACGCCCGCTGAAAGCAGGTCAAAGCTGCACCCGCTGATATCCAAGCCATCCAGTTCGGGCAGGACCTTAAGGCCTTTTCCTTCTGGCCCCAACAGCGGCGCCACCAGAGCGCCCGCGATGTGCGACTCTTCCTTTAACTGCATTTGCCGCCAATTGCAGCCGCGGATTTTTATGTCCTGCAACACGCCCCTTCCCAGTAAGCCGGCGCCGAAAGCGTTCTGTCCTGTCCTGAACATAAAGGAGCAATCTTCCAGCTTGATATTTTTGGCGTCGCTCACGTGCAGCGCCACGGCGGTTTTATCAATGCTTACCTTCAAGCGGCGTTGCAGGAGTTGTTTATACTTTTTGTGAGTGTCCGGGATTTCCGGCCAGGGGCTTTCTTGCACCAGCCAGGAGAGTCCCTTGAAGGTCATGTCAACCGCATCGTCCAGGAGGAACATTCCATAGGAGAAGTTCTTTTCCGCGCCGCCCTTGATGCTGAAAACCACGTCACCGCCGGTGCAGCTTTCCATCACCAGGCCCCGATGCTTCTTGCCCAGGCGCAATGGTTCGTTCAGCAGGTAGCGTCCCGGCTCCAGTCGGATAACCATCTTCATCGGCACTTTTTCCTGGGTGACTTTGTCCAGGACGCTTTGCAGGCTTTCGGCCTTTTTGGGGTCCAAGGTTATGCAGCAACAGGAGCCGCTTTCGCGGGCGGTCAACTCCACCAGATTGTCGAAGGGCTCCCGGCAATCCTCGGCCACCTGGAACTCGCGTTGTAAGGGCTTTAACACAGCCAAGGGGCATCCCCAGCGACGGGGGCCTTCAGGCGGCTGCGGCGCATCCATGATACGTTGCGGGTAAACCGCGTACGGCGTCAACGGGCGCCCGGCGAAACACCAGTAATCTCCGGGGCTGATATTTTCGCCGTCCGCCAGGCCGATGGTAACCGCCAGGCCGGTGCCCAACAGCTCCACCGGCTGGTTCAAACGGAAGATTACTTGCCGCTCCCAGAGCCGCAGAAACAGGGGCGCCTTGTCGCTCATGCCCAGATAGCGCTCCGGCAAGGCCTCCGGCAGGGTGATGGTGTTGGTGTCGGCCTGGTAGGGCTCGGTCAATATCTCCACCAGTCCGTTAAGGCTGGCCGCGAAGGCATCTTCGCCCAACACCGCCGCCGCCGGCAGCACCTGCACGGCCTGGCCGGTGTGCGGCGCATGCTCCGGGCTGATGGGTTTGGTTTCCAGGCGCAGGGTGTGACCGTCCAGGGCCTGGCACCTATATAATATGGAAGCGTTGTTGAATCCCCAAATGAGCACACCTTCTTGTGATTGCGGATCATAGGAGACTATCTGCACCTTGATGAGTTGATTGTCGGCCACCAGATAGCCCGATTGCGCCGGGGGATCGCACGGTTCGCTTACCGGGTCAGTGGTGACTTGGGTTACCTGTAAACGCGCTTGCGAAAGGAGTTGGCCGGTCAGGGGATCGAACTCAATCCCGCGCTTGGTCCAATAATTTATCAAGGCGCTGATGGCGGCTTGGCAAGTGGGGCCCTTGCAAGGGGCCAAAAGGAGCCGCTGCAGCAAGCGGGTGCGTGCCGCGCTGTCCGGGCCGCCCAAGGCCACCTCGCGCAGGGCGGGGTCTTCCACCGCGCATATTTCCTGTTCTTGGCATAGCAGGAAGACCGCTGCATCTACCTTCAATGCCTCCTTGGGATCAACCCACAGGGGGTCTACTTTGGCGTTCAGCCAATCATCCTGGGAGATGTAGCGTATTGCGCTGTCGCTGGTCACCCGCAGGCCCGACACATACATGGTGCCGGAACCAGCCTCGAAATCGCCGCTGGCCAGTGGTTTAACGCGGTAGCCGTCATCCGGCGTGCCCCAAGGTCCCACGAAGTCCAAGGCGTGGGTGCGGACCCCTTCGCTGCCGATGCGCTCAGCCTCGTTGACGTCCGCCTCCAGGGTCACCCGCCCCTGCTGACGGATCACCTCGCGATAACGCCGGGAGGGATCATAGGTTATTCTAGCTCGGTCGGCGCCCACCGCTTCACCTCCTAGCTTTGGTAGATAAGAACCGGCGTCAAGCCGATGGGCATGTATTCCCTCAGCTTGATCAACAGACCGCGTTCCTTGATGGGGTTTTTCTCCAGGGCGAATGCGCCCATTTCCGAGCCGTTCTCCGCGCCGGTCAAAATGCTGTCTCCGGGCTCGGGCGTGATAATTTCCAAATCGGCCAGGCGGGCCAATTGAGCATAATTGGGACGCCCGAATCTTTGGCTTGCGAAAACCGCGTTGCGTTCCCTTATCTGCACGCTCTCATAGGGCTGGCGCAAAAGGCTGCCCCGCACGTAGGCGCTGAAACGCACGCATCCGTCTTGTACGTCCTCGGCCCGCGCGAAGCCGCTAAAGATAGTTTCACTGGCTGAAATTCTTCTGGCAAAGGCGCGCCCTAGGATGGCGGTGCGGACCAAGTGCAATTCGCCACCCCCCAAGGCCAGGGCCGCCTGCCCTAGCTCATGAGGATAAGCCGCTTCCAAAAGCTTGCGGTTCAGTCGCGTCGGATCAGCGCCGGGCACGATTGTCGCGGCCCGGTCTTCCAATTCCTGGGGCAGCCCGATCTGTTCCAAGACCATCGCTTGGTACAGACCTTCCCGCGCCAGGGCCGCGTTGAGGCCCTCGACCATGAGACCGATCAGTTCCGCCGTGGGGATGCTTTCCCCGTCATGGCTTTGCAAAGCGTCCAGCAGTTCCGAGGTAAAACCGTCCCGCAAGAAATCCAGCAAGTGGCCGCTGCCCATCTTAAGCAACTGCGCCAGCCGCAGGGAGTCAATGATTTCTCCCGGCTGGAACTGCTCTTCGCCGCCGCCACGCATCCCCTGCACGATGCTGTCTTGAATGATTGTTTCGCCCACCACGCCGCCCAGCCTCGCCCTAATGGGTCCGCAGATGGAGCGGCGTATTATCAGGCGACCCACATTACCCTCGATCCATAGTGTGGTCGGCGCAAGAGGCTGATCATCAACGGCCACGGGACGCTTGCCCGTATCATCAAGCTCCTCGCCGGGGTCCAAGGTGACGCATGTTAAGGCAACCTCTTGGAACTCGCCCCGCAGCACAAGGTCGTTTCCGCAGAGCCATAGCCCTTCCAAGGCCAGTCGCGAATCCTCTGCCGCACCTTGCACCAGCCAAGCGCCTTCTGTCAGGCGTACCAGCGGCCTTTGGTTTTGCTCGGTGCTTATGGTCAGGTTCGCCACGCCGTTCAAATCGTCCAGCCTGTTGTAGGTGAGTGAATCTTTCACTGTTGCCATGCCGCTTACACCCAAGGCGCTCAGTTGGACGGCCAGGTCGTTGTCGCCGCCGGCGACTTCGGTTTCCGGCGCGGCAGGCTGGCCTATCTCCTCCAGGTCCAGAGCGCGACGATCGTAAGGGCCGGCCCCGATCCTGGAGGAAAAGCCGTAATGGTAAGCGACCAAAGGGATCGCGTCGACCGGAAGGACTGCCTTTAGATCGAAGCGCCCGCGTTCGGTCATGATCGGGTTTTCATCAATTGGCAAAAGATCGACCAGGTTGTTGCCCACGCGGTACAAGGCCAAGGAGTCCGGGTATAGCTTGGCCTTTTCAGCCAACCACAGGTCGTGGCTGATGGCGGTGGGCAGCATCCATTCGTCCGGCGTCACCCAGGCATCGCCGTACTGGGATTGATCCCGCCGGTTGGCCGCGAAGAGCGCTATCTCCCGGCCGCTGGGGTCAAAGGTGAACTGGCCTGGACAAGCGGCGTCCTCCACCGGTGTGGTCAAGGCGCAGCCAAAGCTATGCAGTCGCCAAAGGAAAAACCCGAGCTTTGGAATGTTGTACCAACCCAGCCAAGCCCGGCCGCGCCGGAAATCGGCGAAGTGATGGAATTCATCGAACGGCCCGTGAGCGTCCTGGGCCGAGACCCGGAAGCGTAAATCCGCGAACCCGCCGGCAGGGGAGCCGCTCCTGGTGCCGGCCAGGCCTTGCAATACCGCTGATGGCCGGTCCAAGCCGATGGGAGGATCAAAGGCGTGGCGGGTGCGCGACAAGTGCCGGAAAAACTCCACCGCCCTGGCGCTCCAGCCGGTGATGTCGGAGGCGATTTCCTCCAGGACGCCCAAGGTGCCCTTGCACCGCCGGTAGTATATGGTCTTGGCCACGTCCAATCTTTGTCCGCGCGCGTCTAAGCCCGCTACCAGATTGCAGGCCAGCAGGTCGCCGAGGTAGGGGATCAGCCAATCGTCGCAGGACTCGATGGACTGGTTCTCCCAGGTGCGCTCGATGCTCCGGCGCATCCAGGCGATCTGCTCCGCCAGGCGCTCCACCAACTCCCGCAAGGGGCCGTCCTTCTCGGGATGGTCGCTGTCGCTGGCCCGGTAAACTTCGGGGAGCAGACTCCACAGCTTCTGGGCGTAATAAGCCGCCCATAGATCGCGGTCTTCAAACACTGCTCAACACTTCCGTGAATATGAAGGTCAAACCGGCGTGCAGCCGGAAGAACTCGTCATCGTTGACCGCCAGCCGTGGCGGCCAAGCGAAATACAAGCCAGTCACGGGGTCTGGCCGGGAAAAGAAGATCAAGGCCCCCACAAAGGACTCCACTCCTTCCACCCTCAGGCAGGCCGCGGACAGTTGACTGAAGAAAAAGCCTTGCCCCACTTCTGTCCGGTTGACGCCCATTAGACCCTCGTCCGGATCGGCCAAGGCGTGTCGCACTGCCAGGGAAACTTCCTTGGGCGCGTACTTTGGCTTGACCCTCACCAGGCCGAACAGAGCCATGTCAACCGGCGTCGCCGGCATCACGTTCACTGGCCGGTTGGGATCGGCGGATATGGTCAGAGCGTCGCGTGCCGATTGCACCGCTTGGGGGGTGTCACCCACGTAAAGATTTACGGTCGCGCGCTGCTCCATGGCATTCCAATCATAAACCGCGCGCACCCTTTTCACTCCAGGTGCTTGAGCCGCCACGACCTGGTAATCATCGGCCGATATGGCCCGGCCAAAGGTGAGCACCGAGCGCGGTGCATAGCGACGAATCTCGTCGGCCGGCTCCGGATCGGCCCCTCCTCCGGCAGCCACCGGGTTGCACACCGCCCGCAAGCCTGGCACCGGCTTGTTAAGCACGGTCAGGGTACCAGCGCCGGGTGCGTCCTCGCCGCTGCCGAAGCGGTAGGTTGCCACCACGTTGTCGCGGCCCGTTGGCAGGCGGGAGCCATTGACGCCGTCACCGAACATGACGTGGGTCTTCTGCGCCTGGTCTTCGCGAGTGACGTATATTTGAGCGTCGGGCCGCTGCTCGAAAAAGCTTGGCTTCTCCTCCCACAAAACACCATCCACGTAGACCCGCAAGGTGCTCTTGTAGGAGTCGCCCGAGGGAAGATAGGTGAGGGGCGTTTTCTTCAGCACGAATTCCTGCCCGGCCAGGGCGCCGTTGCCGCTGCCCAAAATTTCCCGAGCCACGGTTTTGCCCCTGGTCGCCGCCGCCAGGTTGTGAATAACCTTGAGCGGCGTTTTCAGGGAAACCGGCTCCGCACCGCAGGACAGTATCTGCATGCGTTGCGGTGAACTTTGCAGCACGCTCACCACGGCCAACACTCCGTTGCCGTCGGCGTCTTGGATGAAGACTTCCTGGCCCTGGCCAATGGCGAAACTCTCCTGGTTCTGGGCCCGCAGTTCCAGGGGTAGGCCGGCGTAGACATCCACGGGCGCGTTGCGCAGTCGGCCCGCCGGTTGCCAGTCCAAGAGCAGGCGCGCCTTGCTACGGGCGTTTTCCCATTGATCCGCGTTGCTCAAAAGGCCGGGCTCATAATCCAGCCTGGTCACCGGCAGGGCGATAGCCTTTTGCGGATCGGACGGCGCCGAGGGGCCATCGCCGTTGGCATACCATATGGCCTCGTCCACGGAGGTGATGGCCAGCAGCGCCGGAGCCAGGCCTGAGTTGGCGTCGGCCCACAGCACCATGGGCTCGCCCGGGCTGGCCTGCCGCAGCAGGCTATCCAAGGTGAGCATTTCCACCACCGCCGTGTGGCTGGTGAGCGGGTATTTCCACAGGCCCGCCGAGCGCCGGCTGCGCAACAGGCGGTATTGGCCGGCCTCGGCCGAGGGGAGGCTATAGCCGCCTTGCAGCGCCAGCCTGGTGTATGGCTTTCCCGCGCTGTCCTTGCCTGGCGTGGCCGAGGCCAGGCGCAGCAGGGCACGGGAGCCGGATTGCCCCGGCATGGGTTCCAGGACCAGCATTTCGCCGGGGTCGAGGCCGGACACCTCACCGTTCAAATACAGGCATCCGTCTATGCCGGCCATGTTGCCCGTGGGTTCCACGGCCACCGCGTCGGGCCACCGCAGAGCCAGCGCGGCGCTGGTTTCAAAGGTCTGTGCCTCCTTGCCAGCAGCCGGCTTGCTGTCGATGCCCAATCCCGCCGGTACGGCGACCGACTTTTTGCCGCTCATCAGGAAACCAACTTTGGCCGAGGCGGCTATGCCGGGCCGCGGGCGATAGCCTAGTATCTCCACCAGACGACTGACGCTTTCATCCAGTTCCGCTGCGGCCAGCAGATTCTCGTTGAGGCTCCGCTCTTCATAGAGGCTCAGCACATCGGCCAGGTATGCCCACCACTCCAGGATTTGCACCACCAAGTCGCCCTGGGGAGCAGGCCGCCACGCCGCCAACGCCTCCTCGCCGGGCAAGGGCCGCAGCAGAGCCTGGCGGAATGAATCAAAATCGCCCAGGCGGTAGTCAACCCTATGCAGGCCGGCCTGGTTTTGGCATGGCTCGGGACTGGCCTGCTTTTGGCAAGGGCAAATCGTGTCTTGATCGCTCATTTGCCCCCCTCGACTGACAGCCGGAAAGAGCCCCTCTCCGGCCGGCTGGGATTGTTATCCAATCGCAAAATCTGGCCCGGCGCGAAACGAACCTGCTCCGGCAGTTCCCTGAACTGGTTGAAGAGCCCGCGCCTGCGGTATTTGATGGATATGACTCCTGCTATGCCGGGCACCTCATGAATTGCGGCCTCCAGCTTGCTCCGCCGGAAGGGCGTGCCCAGGCTGTAGTTGTCGTAATGGAAAAAGCCGGGTACTCCATCGGGACCACGACGCGGGCTCAAGCGCCGTTGTAGCCCGGCCAACACATCGCCTTGGAAAGCATTGGGCTGGGCGCACACCGTGATCATGAGGTCAAAGGACACATAGACCGCTTGCGGCGCGTAGCATTCATAGCCCGCCAAACGGCGGCGGTTCAGCAGGTCGATGAGCTCACGGTGCTGTTCAGGCTGGATTTCGCCGGAATCAAAGGGATCGGCGGTGGTGAAGATGGTGGGCCAACTGCCCGTCCAGCGGAATACCGTGCCGGAGCGCTGCGCCCAGGGCAGGCTCTGCACTGCCAGGTCGTAATCCTCCGGCCTAACCGCGCGGAAAGTCTTAGCCCGAAATGCCTCCGGCGCGCGCTGTTTTATCTTTTGGATGCTCTCCTGGTTAGCGCCGCCGTAAGCGGCAAAGGGATTGTTTGCCTGCAACAGTATCCCGCGCCAGGCCGGGTCCACGTCGTTGATGGTGTCAGCGGGGAGGTTTCCCGCCTGACCTTTACTGGTCCGGTAACGGACTTCGAAGAAATCACCCTGGTTGGGCAGTTCGCCGAAATCGCCGTCGCCGAAGCGGATGGTTTCCCCGTCCGAGCCGTCGTAGTCACGCGCCACGCCCATATCGGTATCGGCGATGGCGCGCCAGGCGCCCGGCTCCAAGGTGAACGCCTTTTCATAGGGCCCCGCGCTCAAGATGCTCCGCACCCAGCGCCATGGCTGATCCGGCTCGCCTTTGGCGGTGAGCATTATCTCCGGCTTAATTTCGCCGCTCGCCTCGTCTTCCAAATATGCCAAGGGGTGCAGCACCAGAGTATGTAGGTATTGCCAATAGGCCTTGGCGGCGCTGCTGTTTTTATCCAAGCGCTCGGTGGCCAATAGCGTGCCGGAAGCTTGCGGCGGCGCTTGCCCGATGGCGAAAGACTCCACTTGCCTCTCGCCTTGGGTGGCGGGCACCAGATTGCCCTTCAGCAAGGTGCGGGTCAAATCGTGATACTTGCTAAGCGCGTCTTCCCGGCGCCAGTGTATCAGGGTGACATCCTGGCTATACAGGGGATCGCTCATCTCTTCGGCGGCCGTCAACCTGACCACCTGACGCACCGGCGGGTCAGCGCTGGTCTCGGCCTGGGTGTCTATGAGCAAGTCCAGGCCGGGCAGCAGTCCGTGGCCGATTCCCTTGACAAACATGGAGTTGGCTTGGGGCTCCAAGCAGCGGTCATCATCGTCCCACCAATAAGGCTCCAACTCATTCCAAGCTGGACTGACCGGGTATTGGCTTGCGTCGTACAGGCCGCCCCCTATCTCGAATACCACGTCACCGCCTTCCGGTGTGCGCGCGCTCACTCGCACTCCCGCCGGCAGCGAATGGGCATCCACCATGCATTGCAGGAGAGTCCGCGCGCTGGTCAGCGGCCTCGGCTCGTAATCCACCAGCCGAGCCAGGCGCAACAAGGACCTTCTCTCCTGGGCGTTGGCCAGGGCGCCTTCCTGGTGAATCCGGTCCTGTAAATAGCTCAAGTCGTCGGCCACGGCGCTGAGCAACTCCAGCATCACCACGCCGAGGTCGGCTTCGGATCTTTCGCGCCATTCGGGATAACGCTCGTTGGAGAACTCGCTCAAGGCCAAGCGGAGCGATTCGTAATCCTTGGCCAGATAATCAATGCGCGGCCGCGTCGTTTCGTCTTCGGGGCAATACTCATCCGGCAAGCGGCAATCAATCAGCGAAGGGCAGAAGGCGAAGAAGGAGAACTGCACCGCGTTGAAATAGGGGTCAAGGCGCGGCGCGTTTTCCATTTTCAATGTATAGGTGGAAAAACCACCCCGGTCCGGCACCCGCAGGGTCAACACTTGCCGTCCTTGCGCGTCCAAATGCCAATCGCCGTCCGCCACCGTCTCCGGCTCTACTTGCGGCACCAAATCGCCGCCGGTTATGGTCACCGCCAAATCCGGCGCGTGAACCTCTACGTGATTAAAGAAATGCACGAACAGGCGCTTGGGCTCGTCCCGCCGCACCTCCACGTAGTCGATTCCGTTAAGGGTGTCGGAGCCCAGTAGCTCCAGGATTCTATTTTTGACTCCGGCCATGCTAACGCATCTCCAAAGTCACTTGCTGGCTGGTTTGGGTTTCCAGCAAGGTGTATTCGATCAATATCTGCAAAACGCCATCTGATGTGCCCGCCGCCTCCTCCACTTTTACCGTGCGCACCTTGATGTGCTCTGCCAGGTAGGTCTCCAGGGTTTGCCTGACCAAAATCTCAGCAGTGGCTTCCAGCTCCTTGCTCAGCGGCGCGAAGATCAATCTTCGCAGGCCGCAGCCGAACTCAGGCAGGCACACGCGTTCGCCCGGCGTGGTCATGAGCGCCTGCCGGATCAACTGCGCCACGTGTTCCTGATAGGAGACCCGTTCGGCCTGGCGCTGCGCCGGTCCGATGCGTAAGGGAAAACTGTAATCATGGCGAGTCGGCCCCATGGGGAATTTCATATGGCGCTCGCTTTCATTTGGGTCTGTTGGATAATGACCACGCCTTGCACGGCCTGATCGGCTGCTTTGCAAAGTCCGATGCTGTCCGTGGTCAGCGCGCTGTCGCCTATCGCCTTGCTGCGCAAAGACGGCAGGGTCCATTCAACCGTCACACAGGGATGCGGCGCTCCGGAGATAGTCAAAGGGCAACCCGCTATGGTGTATACATCGCCGGCCCGCAATATCTGCCCGCCATCGGCCTTGGCCATCTGATTTGCGCAAACGATATTGACCATGCCGCCGTGCGGGCATTGCATCACGGTATTGGTGGTGAGCAGGGTGCCCATGGTTGCCTAGATGACCTCCAAACCGCCGTCATTGACCGCCACCTTATCGGTGAGCACCGCCACCTTTTTACCGGCGCGTTCCAATACGATTCCCTCCGACGAGAGGGTCACCTTGTTTTGGTTGTTGTCGCTCAGTTCCACGGTACCTTGATCATCGTCTATCACCAGCACCGCGTTGCGGTTGGTGACGATGGCCTTGACCTTGGGCTTGGCCTGGCTGGGGATTTCGCCGCTGCGCCAATAGCAGCCCGACCATATGGGAAACGACACGTCGCCGCCCTCGAACTCTATCCAAACGCCCGCCCCCACCTCCGGCAGAAAGGCCATGCCTACCTGGTCACCGGCATACGGCACGCAGGGCATGGCCCAGCCGCAGTCCTGATCACCCAACACCGCAGGCACCTTGGCCTTGATGCGCAAGGTCGCCCCGTCAACCTGGCTCACCACACCGCGATACTTGCCGAAGAACCGGTTCTGAATCCGTTCCACCAAATCGGCCAATAGTTGTTCGCTGTTCATTTCAGATCAACCCTCCCAAAAGTCCGCTGCCTCCGCCGCCGGGCTCAGGCCCCACCGCGTTGCGCACCAAGGTGAAGCGCATGGTGTGGCTGCGTTGCGATAGCTTATGACGCACGCTCCATACCAGGTATTTGCCGGAGTGAACGCTGCCCACGGTCTCCACCCGCACCACCTGCCCCACGCGCAAAATTGCCTGCAATGAAGCCTGATCGCTTTCGCCGGTGCAGCGCGCAAACCAGCTTGCCTCGCGCAGCAGCGCCTGGCTGCGTTGGGTCAATTCGCCGCCGCTGTCCACCGGCGTGGTAAGCATGGTGATCATGGGCTGCCCGGCAAAAGTGGCCAAATCGCGCTCATCCAGCGCGGCAAGCCCGCTCTTGCTGCTGCCGCCGCTGGCGCCTTCGGGCGCTGAGTCGTTGAACATGGCTTGCCTGGCCCGCACCTGACTGGGCCGCATGACATCCCACTCAAAATCCAGCGATGACACGTTGGCACCCTCGGTGCCGTTGGGCCGCAAACTCATGGCCGGGTCCGCGCCCACATCGGGCTTGGCGAAGATGCCCTGCCGCTCCCCCGGCATTTCATCACACACCACCCGACACCATTTGCCATCGCGCCTGGCCAGCATGCGTAGGAACTGAATGTCCGTGGCGCGCTGCATCAAGGTATGGCCGTCCTCGCTATGCACGGCGGAATCATCGGTCAGATTGTCTGGGCCTGGGGTTATGCCGTGTTCCTGGTAAATGGCGTTGGCCACGCTGCCATCGCTCTGATTGGCCCACTCCTGCGCCTTTTCCTCCAGGTTCATCATCCAGGTTGCGTCCTGTCCATAGACCTCTATAAATGACGAGGCCGCGCCGGTTTCCAGGTGCAGCTTTTGCGAAAGCACATAGCCATCGAATATGCACTGCGGTCTACCTTCCGCGCTTCTGGCCACCACGGCCAGGTTGGCCAGGGGTTGGAAACCTTGGTCGTTCACCATGGTCAGGTCCCCCTCGGCATTCCGGGCCACGGGAAATCGCATTTGAATGGCGCCGGGCAAATCAGCGTTTTCCTCCACCTCGAGCAAGCTCATCCGATCGTAAAAATCGGCCGCCACCGGCGATCCTTGGATATATATTTGAAATCCGCCGGGCACTATCAGCTCATTTCTTTGTGGGAATTCCGATCAATTGCCGCGCCGCCAAGGCGTCCGGCGAGAGCACTCCGTTGGCATCGCATAGCTGCCAGGCCCTGGTGGCGTCCTTCAGAAAATGCGCCGCGATCTGGTCCAGCCGCTGGCCCTCCTGGCGCGGGTGATAGCCTCTCAGGGGAGGGCGCTCCCTCATCGGAAACCTGACCAGCACTACTTCCATGCCGTCAGCGGTGAGATAGCT
The DNA here is from genome assembly GCA_001184205.1 of Desulfocarbo indianensis. Lineage (GTDB taxonomy): Bacteria > Desulfobacterota > Desulfarculia > Desulfarculales > Desulfarculaceae > Desulfocarbo > Desulfocarbo indianensis. The sequence goes on along the minus strand of LBMP01000004.1, from coordinate 188,658 downwards.
ATCCGTGGGAGTTTTGTAATATCGACTGCGTGAGTTGAACATGCTTTTCCCCTACACCGGCAGCATGCCGATGATGCTCTCGGCCGAGTTTGCCAGGTTGGCCATGGCCAACACCTGGCGCAGCTTTTGAGTGTATGAATAGGCTCCGTTGGCCAGTCCGGCCAAGGGCCCGCTCAAATCCTGCAACTCGCGAGGCCCCAGCACCTCCACTTGCACCGACGCCTCGGCATGGGTGGGGTGCAGGAGCAGTTTGTCGTATATGGTTTCGGTTATGCTCAGGCTGGTCAGCTTCACCGGCACGATGCGGCCCGGCCCCCATACGAATAGCACCACCGGCAGCTGATACTCCGGCATTGACCGCTCTTCCTCTTCACTCGCGCCGACCTCGGCGGAAATCCCGGCGTCGCCCACCGAGACCGATACCGATCCCAGTAGCGAACCGCCTTCGTCCGCCACCGGCTGCATCAGCATCTCCAAAGCGGCCAACCTGGTGTAAACCCCGCTGGCTACAGCGATGGTTTCTGCCACGGCGCTGCCGTCAGCGATCATGTCTGAAGAATCCATGGCCAAGGTGAACTGAAACGATTCCCTGGGGTCGCCGCTTATGGCCAGGGAGTTGGTTTCTTCCTCTTCTGATGAACCTACCCTGGGGGTCCAGGAGTGGTTAATGCTCTCCGGGTTGAACTGAAAAATAATTACATTGGGCATGGGCAACAGGAACGTTTCCATAAAATTAATGAAAGCGCCTCTTAGGAACTTTCCCGCCAATTTCGTGCTCCCTATTAGAGTTTGCCGCGCAGTTCGTCGGCCATTAATTTAGCCAAGGCCTCGATGCCGATTTGGCCAGGCACGGTCAGTTCGATGCGCAGCCTTTCCCGCGAGTGGCCTTTTGACGCGCCCTCGCCGTTTGCCAGTTCGCGGGCCAATCCCTGGGCCAGCCGGCGGCCTTCGGCTTGCCCCAGCCGCCTACCCTCGATCACCAAGCGGCCGATATGAATGTTTCCGCCGGCGCTCATGCGAACCCCCTCAGCTTTTGACCTTTCTTGTCCAACTCCCTGGAGACCGCCGCCAGCACGTGGCGCATGCCGATCTTCTGGCCTTTGGCCTTGGCCAAAAACGCCGCGTTCAAGGCGGCCAGCTTGATCTCCGCGCCGGTGAGGTTCAGCTTTTCCGCCAGGCCTCGCAGGTCCAGGCCGTTCATATAGGCGCCGCTTATCTCGCTCTGGGTGTGGAAGGCGCTATGCCACAGCGCGACTCTCTCCTGGGGGCCTGGTGGCAGAAAATCTATCACCATGCGGATGCGACGCAGAAAGGCCGGGTCCAGATCGCTCTTCCGGTTGGTGCCCAAGATGGCCACTCCCTGGAAACGCTCCAGCCTTTGCAGCAGATAATCTATTTCCAGATTTGCGTAGCGATCATGGGCATCCTTGGAGGCGAAACGCTGGCCGAACATGCCCTCGCATTCGTCGATCAGCAAGAGGAAGTTGGCTCGGTCGCATTCGTCAAAAATGACCTTCAGCCGCTTCTCGGTTTCACCTATGTATTTGTTAATGACGTTGGCCGCGTCCAGGCGGTAAAGCTCCAGCCCCAGGCTCTTGGCCAGCACTTGAGCGGCCATGGTTTTACCGGTTCCGCTGGGGCCCGCGAAAAGCGCGATTATGCCGCGCCCGTTGGGGCATAGGCGCTGGAAACCCCATTCCTCGTACACTTCCCAACGGTGCCGCACTTGATCCTCGAAATCGTCCAGCATGCGCTGCACGGTATCGGAGAGGATGAGGTCTTGCTTTTCAAAAGGCAACTGCAAGCGCACCAGGAGTTCGGCGCTGGCCGAAGGTTGACGGCAGGCCTGCCTTATGGCCTCCGGACCCGCCTCGGCCACCTGCTTGACCGCCACTATCTCACTGGGCGAAAGCAGCCATTGCTTGACCTGCTCAGGAGGCTGTTCCCGGCCTAAGTTGCTCCACAGCGTCAACCTGGAGTTCATGTCCAAGGGCGGCAGCTCGAAACTGCGGAAGGCGCGGCCCGGCGAATTTTCCGAAGGCGAGGCGCTGGGTCTCCCCACGATGCACAGGCCGCCCAGGCTCCTGGCGCGCTCGTACCAGGCCGCATGTCCCTCGGCCGGCATTTCCCAATAGAGGACCGCATCGCGCAGCCTGGCCGCCCGGCGCGCGGCCAGGGCTGGATTGCCTGCATTGGTCTCTTCATTCGCGTTGGGTAGATCAGCCTCTTTGACCGACAACAAGTCCTTGCCCCGAGCCGCGGCGAATTGCTTGGCCAAGGTTTCCCTACCGCCCCCACTGGGCGAGGCCAGTTCGATTTCCACCCAATCCGCGCCAGTCCTTTCCATCTCTCCGGCGAAGCCCAACATGGCTTCTAGAATTTCCGGGTATAGGCAGGCGTAGTCTTGCACCTCCTCGGGCGCGGAAAGCTGCGCTCCGGAGGGGATGTCCGCCGACCCGCCATTCGCCACCCATTGAGCCACGGCGTTTTCCACCAGCCAGCCTTGCAGCTGCTCCGGCATGGCCTGCGCCTCTGGTGCCTTTTTCAACAGGCCCCAACTCAAGAGCGCCGAATCGGCGCGGCAAGAAGGCATCTCAACGCCCGGCCCGAAAAGCTCAGCCGCCAGCCAAGCCGTGGCGTGAACCATCTCCGGCTGGTCATGCAGATAGGCCAAGACCTTTCCCAACTGCGAGTCCCAAGCCACGGCCAGGGACAGGGCCAGTAGATGGCGATCCGCCATGGAGATGGCCAGGCGTTCGCACATGACCCGCCAACGGTCATCCTGGGGCAGTTCCTCCTCTGCCTGCGCCAACTCTTCGCTCAAGCCCAGGGCCTGAGCATCGGTGGCGTAGAATCTTTCCTCGGCCTGCCAAGCGGCCGCCGGTCCGGCCAGGATACGGTCCACTTCTTCATGTTGAATGGCCGCCGGGTGCAGCGCCGCCGCTTCGCTGGACCAAAGATGGCGCATCCAAAGCACCCTCCTTTTTGCCCGCAAGCGTACGCAGGCGCACAGAGGATGCTCGCGCGGCGCCGCCAAGCTGTTTTGCCCACCGGTCATGGCGCGCTCACCTCGCCGGGCGGCGGCCCTTCCACGCCCCGCACCCGCACCCGCACCACATATGTGCCGGTCGGCAGGTTATCGGGCAGACGAAAGGTGATGCCGGTGCCGGCCGGGTTCAAGGCGAACTGGCCCGGCTCTGGATCAGCGCCGGGCGCTGTGGCCGGCAAAGCCACGGTGTCGATGATTACCTCGGTGTGGCCGTCCACGAAACCTGCCCCTTGCAGGCTGAACAACCCGCCCATGGCCAGCCAAGGATCGGGCACCGGATCGATGCGGGCGGCGATGCTGAGCGACACGCTGTTGGAGCGGAATTCCGTGGCGTCGCCTTGGGCAACGGAGCTGCCCACTCGCAGCAGATACGCCCCTGGTGTGGGGCACTCCCCCGGCGGCGCTCCCACCGCGCCAGGCAAGGTAAGTAATGCCCGTGAAGCGGTCTGGCCCGCCGCCGGGCTGCGCCAGGCGGTGACCTCCAGCTCGGCCCCGCTGCCGTCGAGCAAATAAAGCCTTTGGCTGGTGGGTCGGTCCAGGCCTTTTCCCATGAGCAGTATTGTGCCGCCCGGCACTCCCAGAGCGGGCGAGTAATCATGCAGAATCTTGTCACCCGGCTGAGCCGGGTAAGGCTGGTATACGGCCCGCGAGGCAGAGGCCGCCAGCCATCCGCCCTTGGTCAGACCAGGATGACTGGGGCTAACGCTCAATCCGATCTGAGAGGGCGGCTCGGCCGGCTCCGCGGTCTCGCGATCCGGCGCAAGGAAGATCACGCTCACCCTATAGACCATGGCCAGGCGGAACGGGGTGGAATATGCCTGCCAGCGCCGGTTGGCCTCGTCCTGTTTTTCCTCTTCCATGGTTATGGTGAAGGTGAAGTCCGGAGCCACATAGGTGGCGCGCTCGTGCAGCGCCTTTATGGCGATGCTCATGGCCTGCTGCTCTTGCTGCGGGTTCTCCTTGGAGTAGGCCGAAAGCAAATAATAAAGCGTCAGGCCCAAGGGCTGTTCCTTGTTGTCCTGGGGAGCATTGGGTGTGAAGCTCATGTTACGGGTAAAAGGCTGCGTGTTGATGTGAAACAGGTACATGCTGAGCTGGCAGCCGCCCTTATTGCGCACTTCCTCGGGCATGGAGCCGCTCACCGCGATGTTGAAGGGCGTCACCGGGCCGATGGGAGCCCACAGGCGCGAGGCGGTTATGGCCGCTTCCAGAAGCTCCACCAAGCGGTCGGTTACGATCGATATGTCCAGGGTGGTTATCATGCCTTATCAGCCCTGCCCCACGCCAAAGGGGATATGCAATCCCCGCGATAACGTAGCCGGCGGCGCTGGCCTTGCTTTGCGCGCCGGCTTAGGCGGCTCGCTGATACGCACCTCCACCGTGCCGATCTCTATGCGCGGCGCGTCGAGCTCCTTACGGGGCCTGGCGTAATCCAGCAGGCCCTCGTCGCCCCGCCGGTCAATAGGCCGCGCTTCCCGCCCCGCCGCCTTGCGGGCAGTCGGCGGCGCTAACTCATGAGGCGCATGGAGGGGCTCCTCATCGCGCATCGGGCGTTGCCAAGGCCGGATTTCCACCTGAGGCTCATTTCTTTCGGTACGACCCTGGCCCCGTTTTCCCATGACCGCCCGTGGCGGCTCCACGGGCGGTTCCCCCCCAGCCCTGCGCTTAGATTCGTTGTTATCCGCCGCTGCATAATGCGGCGGCCTTGCCTCCTCTGCCACGATTTGCTTGAACGGCTCGCTGGCATCGAGGCGAACCGCCTCTTGCCGGGGCGGCGATATCGTTTCCACTGCGGGCCCGGCCTGCGCTGGCTCGGGCCCGGGCGGCAAGGGCGCTTGCCTTAAAGCCAGCTTCTCTTTCACGCCAACGCTCCGGCGGGCAAACTCCTCGCTGACAACCGACGAGGTCTCCACGTCCAGCATGGCGTTTTTCGTAATGATGGGCTCTTGTATGGGCGGCTCGGCCACGGGCGTGATGGTCACGGACTGGTCCGTCCTGCTCGGCCTGGGCCGCACTGGCGGAGCAGCAGGCTCGTCGGCAGCCAAGGGCCGGGGCGCAACAGCCGTGCCCCGCGTGGCGTATGGCGTCCTGGGCGGGCGTAAGAGCGGAGCCGGTGCGGGACCGCCTGCCAAGCGCGAAAAATATGGTGCTTTCGCCAACGGATGCCACCTTTCAGGCCATGTAGGCCCGTTCGCGCTCCCAGCGCAGGTCATCGGCGATCATCTCGGCGTAGCGCAGTCTGCGGCTGGTGGGCATGGCCAGAATCACTTCCTCGCTCCAGCCGTAACGGCTGGCCAAAAGATGAACCTCCTCGTAGATGGCCGAGGCCTCCTGGCGCAGTTCGGCCAGCACGAACTCCCCAGGCTCGAACCAAGCGGTTTGGGCAGCGCCGCAATGGGGGCATTGCCCCGCCAGCTCATCGCATAAAAGCGGGGCCAGCCGTTGTAACGCCTGACGCGCCCGCCTGAGGCCCTGCTTATTTACCTCCGCCAGGCAGGCGCTTTCCAACAGCGAGGCGGCCTCGGTGTGGCTGGCCGCTTTGCGGCGGCACTCCAACACCAGCCCCACGCTGGGAACCCGGAAACGCCAGCCGTTCATAGAAAACCATCCCTGGCCTTGCGGCGTGACGCCTTTGGGAGTCCCCGGCTGATGAGCGCTCAGGTAATCGGATATGCGGAAGCTCAAGTCACCCTTGGCCCCGCAGCGCGGGCAGTCAATCTCGGCCAGCAGGCAGTCGCCGCGCAGGCTGGCGCGCAGGGCCAGCAAGGCCGCGTCCAGGTCCGCCGCCGGCAGGTCCAGCCAATGCACGCCCTCGGCGATGGGCCGTGCCAAGCGTTGAGCAATTTCCTTTTGCAGTTCCAAGCCGGTGAGGCTGGTCTCCACCAAAAGGAAATCATCCCCGCCCAGGGGTGCGCGCAGGCATACCTCCTGGCCGCTTATGGGCAGCCGGTAATTCATGCCCTATTTCTCTTTAGGCTCGCCCAGGGCGAGATCATGCTCCCAGCCTTCGTTTTCCAGCTTGATCTGCTCGATGGCCACCGCGTTGCCGCCGGCGTCCAGGTCGGGCATGGCCTGGAACTCGGACACCCAACAGCGATGAATGATGTAGCGGTGCACCGGCTGGCCGGCTTCGTTGAGCAGCTCCAGGCGCACCTGCCGCCGCAAGGCCTTCAGCGAGGTGGAGGGAGAACCTTTGTCCAGCACCTGGGCGGCGTTGGCCCATTCCTCGAAATCGGGATCATGGGTCACCCCGCGCTCCAGGGTGATGGGCTCGTACTTGGTGCGGCCCAGGCCCTTGCGGATAATGGCGTCGCCGCCTTGCTTGTATTCGATCACGTCCGAGGAGCGTTTCAGCGAGCCGACCTTGCTGACGCCCGCCACCGCGGTGGTGGATTTGCCGAAAAACACGCGGAAGCGGAAAGACTTGTATGGGTCGTAACGATCTATGTTAACCGTGAATGGCTTGCCCATGTTCTAGACTCCTTTGTCTGGTCTTCACCCTGGCAAATGGCTAGGCGTGGGTCTGGCCGGCCAAATGCGCGATCTTGATCACCACGAATTCAGCCGGCTTGAGCGGCGCGAAGGCCACCACGATATTGACGATGCCGTTGTTGATATCATCGGCCGTGGTGGTGCTGCTGTCGCATTTCACCTGAAAGGCCTCGCTGGGCTTGGAGCCTTGCAAGGCGCCCTGATCCATGAGCGACAACATGAAGCCTTCGATGCTGTCGCGGATGGCCAGCCAGAGCGGCTCGTCATTGGGCTCGAAGACCACCCATTTCAAATTCTGCAAAAGGGTCTGCTCTATAAACAGGGTCATTCGGCGCACGGGCACGTACTTGTTTTGCTGGAAAGCGGGATTGTTGGCCACCAGGGTGCGGGCCCCATAGACCACGGTGCCCAGACCGCTGAAGGAACGCAGGCAATTGACCCCCAAATTGTTGAGCACGCCCTGGCGCTGATCGGTCATGCGGCCCGTATCCACCACCCCGCTGGTGTTCTTGACCTGGGCTTCCAAACCGGCCGGCGCTTTCCACACGCCCCGCCGGGTGTCGGTGTTGGCGAACACGCCAGCCACGAAGCCGCTGGGCGGCAATTCCACGTCCTCGCCGGTCAGGGGGCTGCTGCTTTTCAGGTAGGGGAAATAGATCGCCCCGTTCTGGCTGGTGGGGATGGCCCCGCTGTTGAACACGTCCTCCATGGCCGGGGGATTGCCGGCGTCCGCCCCGGCGTTGGCCGGCGGGTCCATGATCAGGAAGGCCTGCTTGCGCTCGGCAAAAGCCAGAGCCGCGCTCAGCACCGAGTTGTCGCTGATGCCGGGAAGGATCAGAAGATTGAATATCTCCACTTTGTCCAGGGGCGTATCGGCCTGGAACACCCCCAGGAAATCCGCCGCGCTATAGGTGGAGACCAAGCCGGCGGGAACCGTGGCGGCCAGGTCGAAGGCCGGTATGCTGGCCGCGCTGAACACGCTGCCGTAGCCGGCGGCATCCGGCGCAACGCTGACCAGAGACGATGCCGCGTTGATGGCGGCGTCCAGGCTGGCCTCGCTGAGCTGGACTCCGCGGTAGTTCTCCACGCGGTTGCCATAGGTGATGGTGAAATCCGCCGTGTCCAGACCAGCGCCCGCGGCGCTTTCCCGGATGTTGCTGGGGGTGACCCGCATGGTCATCTTGGGATTGTCGGTGGGCTCCAAAGCCTGGAACACCATGCCGCCGCCGGTGGTGGCCAGGGTGTGGCTGGGCTTGGTCACGTCCTCGGAGAGGCCGCCTCCCAGGTGATAGCGGGCTTTCAGCCCCACTACGTAGGCCTCGGACCCGCCGTTCACGAAGAACTGATACGCGGCCAGGGCCAGGTTGCCGTCGATGTTGTCGCTTTGGTAAAGGCCGCCGAATTCCCGCTCGTAATCAGCGAAACTGAAGATGCGCACGGGCTTGCCATGGGCCTTGGTTTTAAAAGGATGGGTATAGCCGACGAACACGGCCACCGAGGTCGGCGCCGCCACGATGCTGCGCGCGCTGGAGGGTATCTCTTCCAAATATAATCCTGGATAGCTTAAAGCTACGGGCATAAAGCCCCCCTTTCTTGGCTGCTAGGGGTTATTGGGCGGCAAGGACCGTGGCCGAAGCCCGGCGCGCCGCCACGCTCAAGGCGTCCGAACCGCCGGCCAGCACGATGGCGCCTTCCGCGGGGGCCCGATAGCCCCCTTCCGGCGGTTCGATGAGAACCACGTATGCAAAGGCGCTGGCCAAGTCGCTCACCGCGGCGCCGGCCGCGGTCTTGGACCAGGTGACGGTGAGGTCGCAGGACAGCCCGTCCGCCGCCACCTCGCCTATCTTGGCCTCGGTCAAGGCGCCGTCCTGGTGCACGGCGCGGGCGACCAGGACAAAGGCGGGGTCGCCGCCGCCCTGGCGGGGTATCTCCGCTCTAGCGGGTTCGGCGGGATCGGCGCTGGCCAGTTGGTAGGTCCCGGCCACGGGCGTGGCCGGCGGATCGCCGGCTTCCAGATAGACCAGACCGGACCTGGCGCCGCCCCCGGGCGCGCTGCCCAGAACGGCCGCCATGTCGGCCAAGGCCAGGGCAGCGTAGGCGTCGGTCTCCTTGACCGTGGCGTCCACGGCGCTGTCCGGCGGCGTGTCCGCGTCGGGCGTGGCGTTGGCCAACTGTATTTCCACCGTCACCCCGCTGAAGCCGGCGGTGACCGCCGTGGCCTTGAAGGCCGGCTTGGCGGGCGGCTCCGGACCGGCCTGCAAAACTCCGCTATGCGCCAGCCTGGCCAGGAACAGATCGGCGTCGGCCTGGTTGGCCGCGTACAAGGGCCAACGTTCCGCTTTCAACTGCCCCGCGTCGTCAAAATAGAGGGCGCTGAGCGGTATGACCAGGTATTTGCCTTGAGAATTTATAAACGAAAGGGGGTTCCACGAAAGGGCGGGCTTCTCCGCCATGGCCGTAATCCTCCCCCCCCCAGGATATCTAGCGACGTGGAATAATGAACCTATTATTTTGTACGGGACTTTAATTCATCCTACAGACCAGAATTCTCCATTGTAAATAAAAATAATTAGCTGGTTTTATTAATAAACTCGCCGTTTGTTGGGCTGAATGTATTATCTATGTTTATTTTCTGGCGGTTATAGAAGCGGCCTGAAAATCATTTTTATCGCCGAGCCTCCCCGTCTAAGCCGTGGCCGTAAAGCTGCTGAAACCCTATCATTACGCCACGCCAGCCCCCCAGCGCTTCCCATCCTTGCCCCCGGAAGCGGGCAAAATGCCGATTCATGGTACGTTTATTGATAATTCTTCGGCAAGGAGCCCTGCATGCATCGGTTGCTCAAAAACCGCGACTTCATTTTGATCTTGGGACTGTTCCTGGGGATCATGGCCGGCGGGGCCGCCCAGTGGACCAAGCACCTGGTGCTGCCCGCCCTGGGCTTGGTCATGAGCCTCAGCACCATGACCATCAGCGGCGCGCATTTCCGCTCCCTGCCCAAACTGGCTGGCGCCGGCCTTTGGGGCGTGGGACTGAGCTACCTACTGCTTTCCAGCCTCCTGTTGGGCATCAGCCGCCTGTTCACCCACGATCAATCCCTGTGGCAAGGCTTCGTGCTGGTGGCCGCGGTGCCGCCGGCGGTGGCGGTGATCCCCTTCACCGACTTCCTGGAAGGCGACAAGGCTTTCTCCCTGATGGCCACCCTGGGGGCCTATCTGGCGGCGCTGCTCATTATGCCGTTCATCGCCGCCCTGCATTGGGAGAGCGATTTCATCAGCCTGGCCGACATCATGAAAATCCTCCTGCTCCTCATCATCCTGCCGGTGATCGTAGGCCAAACCTTGCGCGCCACGGGCCTGGACCGCCGCCTGGAACCGGTCAAGGGAACCATCACCAATTGGAGCTTTTTCACGGTTACCTACAGCATCGTGGGCCTCAACAGCCGCTTCATCATGGCCGACCCCTGGGCGCTGGTGCCGGTGGCGGCCTCGGCCCTGGCCACCATCTTCGGGCTGGGGCTTTGCATAGAGCTGATAGGCCGCTTGCTCAAGGTGGAAAGGAAACGCCTGCACAGCATGGTGCTGCTGGGCACCCTGAAGAATTACGGCCTGGCCGGAGGGCTGGCCCTGGCCCTGTTCGATCAACGCAGCGCCCTGCCCTCGGTGGTGGCCACCACCTTCATGATCATCTACATCATCTGGCTTGGTTTTCTGAAACGCTATTTTCATTCGGATCGAGCCAATGCCTCATAAAAAAAGCCGTCTCCCGCGAACGGAAGACGGCTTGGATGCCTGGCTTTGCCTTATCAGGCGGCGGTTTCTCTTTTGGCCGCCGTGCGGTCGGCCTCCTCCTGCAGAATGCGCAAGGTCTCGGCCAGTTCCTGGGCGGACACGCTTTGCCGCAGCTCTTCCATGCGCTGCATCACGTCCCGGAAACGCACGCCCTCGGCCGCGCTGATCCATTCCAATTGCAGGCGCTCCGGCCTGAGGCCCAGCTTCTCCATCTTGCGCCACATGCGCTTCACGCGCTTTTCGGTCCAGTGGTTGGCGTCTATGTAATGGCAATCGCCGATATGGCAGCCGGAGACCAGCACCACCGGCGCGCCGCGCTGGAAGGCCCGCCACACGAAATCCTCGCGCACCCGGCCCGAGCACATGGTGCGGATCAGGCGGGTGTTGGCGGGGTATTGCATGCGCGAGACTCCGGCGAAATCCGCCCCGGCGTAGGAGCACCAGTTGCAGGCGAAGACCGGGATCACCGCGTGGGGGTCTTCTTCCAGGATGGCGTCGATCTGGGCGTTGATCTGGTCGTCGGTGAAGTGGTGCATGTGGATGGCGCTGGCCGGGCACTCGGCCGCGCAGGTGCCGCAGCCGGCGCAGGCCGCCTCGTTCACCTTGGCGGGCCGGCCGGATTTCTTGTCGAAGCTGATGGCGTTGTAGGGGCAGACCTTGGCGCAGATGCCGCACATGGTGCAGGCCTCGTCGTGCACCTCGGCGGTGATGGCCTCCACCAGAAGCCTGCCGGGCGACATCAGGCGGCTGGCCCGCGCCGCCGCGGCAGAGGCCTGGGTCACCGATTCCTTGATGTCCTTGGGGCCCTCGGCGCAGCCCGCGAAAAAGATGCCCTTGGTGGCCGAATCCACCGGCTGCAGCTTGGGATGGGCCTCCAGGTAGAAGCCGTCCGAGCATTTCTGCAGGGCCAGCATTTCCTGCACGATGTGCATCTCCTCCGGGGGATGCACGCCGGTGGCCAGCACCACCATCTCGGCGCGGTGCTCTTCCAGCTTGTCGGTGGCGGTGTTCTCCACCGTGAGGATCAGATCGCCCGTGGCCGGGTCCTCGCGGACGGCGCCGGGCAGGCCGCGCACGTACTGGGCGCCTTCCAGGCGGCTGCGGCGGTAGAGGTCCTCGAACCCTTTGCCAAAGGCGCGGATGTCTATATAGAAGACCTTGAGGTCGATGTCCGGGTAGTGCTCCTTGAGCTGCAGGGTGCTCTTGATGGTGTTCATGCAGCAGATGTTGGAGCAGTAGGGGTTGCCCCGCTTTTGCGAGCGCGAGCCCACGCACTGGATAAAGGCCACCGAACGCGGCCGCCGGCGGTCGCTCAGGCGCACCACCTGGCCCTGGGTGGGGCCGCCGGCGTTGATGAGGCGCTCCAGTTCCAGGGAGGTGAGCACGTTGGCATAGCGGGTGTAGCCGTACTCGTCCAGCACGGTGGGGTCGTAGACCTCCATGCCGGTGGCCACCACGATGGTGCCCACCTTGACCTCCAGCTCCTCGTCCTTCATGTCGAAGTCGATGCACTTCTTATCGCAGCGCTCGGCGCACTTGCCGCACTTGATGGGGTCGTGGCCCAGGCAGTTCTTGATGTCCAGCACGTAGGCCGAGGGCACCGCCTGGGGAAACGGCTGATAAATGGCCCGCCGCGAGGAGAGCCCCTCGTTGAACTCGTCGGGCACCACCACCGGACACACCTCCGCGCAATCGCCGCAGGCGGTGCATTGATCCTCGTGCACGAAGCGGGCCTTCTTCAGGATCTTGGCCGTGAAGTTGCCCACGTAGCCCTTGACCGACTTTACCTCGCTGCCCGTGAGCAGCGTTATATTTGGATGCCGACCGGCATCCGCCATCTTAGGCCCGAGTATTCATATGGAGCAGTCCATGGTCGGATAGGTCTTATCCAACCTGGCCATCATGCCTCCTATGCTGGGCTGCTTTTCCACCAGGAATACCTTGAAGCCGTCGTCGGCCAAATCCAGGGCCGCCTGGATGCCCGCCACGCCGCCGCCGATGACCAGGGTGGCCTGGTCCATGGGCACCTCGATCTCGTGGCGCGCGGAGAGGCCCCTGGTGCGGGCCACGGCCGAGCGCACCAGGTCCTTGGCCTTGGCCGTGGCGGCCTGGGGCTCGTGACTGTGCACCCAGGAGCACTGCTCGCGCAGGTTGGCCATCTCCATTAGGTAGGGGTTCAGCCCCGCCGCGGCCACGCATTGGCGGAAAGTGGGCTCGTGCAGGCGCGGCGAGCAGGAAGCCACCACCACCCGGTTGAGACGGTGCTGGGCGATGTCCTCCTTGATGCGGTTCTGGCCGGGCTCCGAGCAGCAATAGCCGTCGTGGCGGGCCACCACCACGTTGTCCAAGCCCTCGGCGTATTCGGCCACCGCCGCGCAGTCCACCGCGCCGGCGATGTTGAGCCCGCAGTGGCAGACATATACGCCTACCCTGGGCTCCAAGGCTTGCTTGTCATCAGACATAAGGCATTTCCTCTGCTAGCGACCCCGGCGCCCTTCGCCGGGGATTATTCCATCTGATCGGCCAATATGTTCACCAGCCCCCGCACCTCCATGGCCAAAGAGCCGCCCTTCACCGGGTCGCGCATGGCGCAGGTGGTGTGAATCAGGCACTTGGGGCAGGCGGTCACCAGGAGATCGGCGCCGGTGGCCTGGGCCTGGCGCAACCGCTCCACCTGGATGCGCTTGCTGAAGGCGTCGCAGTTCACGAAAGAGCTGTTGCCGCAGCACAGCGCTCCCTGGCGGGAGAACTCCATCTCCTTAAGCTCCAGGCCGGGCACCTTGGCCATGAGCCCGCGGGGCTCCTCGTAACGGCCGGCCATGCGCCCCAGGCGGCAGGGGTCCTGATAGGTGGCGCGGCGCTCCAGGGGCTTGAAGGTAATCCGGCCCGCCTGGGCCTCCGCCGCCAGGAGGTCGATGAGCAACGTCACCTTGAGCCGGCTCTCCGGCACCGCCTTGGGCAGATACTGGCTGAGCACCAGGTAGCACTCCGGACAGGAGGTGATGACCTCCTTCACGCCGTGATCGCGGAACTCCTGGTAGTTCAGGCGGCACAGGGTCTCGAAATTCTCCCGGTCGCCGGTCCATAAGAGGTCGTGGCCGCAGCAGCGCTCGTTGCCCAGGAGCACCGGCTCCCGGCCCAGGCGATTCAAGAGGCGAATGCTGTCCCTGGCCAGGCTCAGGGTGTCCACCTGGATGTTGTTGAAGAACACGTCGAAGTAGGGCGAGCAGCCGGTGAAAAAGGCCACCTCTCCGCGCTGGGCCACCTTCAGATCGGGGGTGAGCCATTCCAGGCGGTTCTGGCTGAGCTCCGGCGCGGTCATGATACGCATCCAGGAATGCAGGGCCCCGTCGTGGGCGCGGTAGCCCAAAAGGCCCTGCTCCTCGGCAAGGGCCTCGCGCATCTCCAGGATGAAGCGGCAGAACTGGACCCCGGAGGGGCAGCGCTCCTCGCAGATGCCGCAGGTCAGGCATTCCCACACCGCATTGTTGATATAGGCCGCGTCCTCGGGATGGAACATGAGCTTCTGGGCCACCAGACGCGGCGAGTATTGCCTGCCCGCCACCAGGCGAGGGCAGGAGGCCGAGCATTTGCCGCACTCCAGACAGAGGTGCAGGGAGCTGTCCTCTATGATGCGCCGGATGCGTTCCGAGGTCTGCTTCACGACGCCACCCTCTCCTGGCGGGCCTTGGCCGGGTTGGGGCCCAGAGCCTCGATGCGGCGGTGGAAATCCCACAGCACCCGCACCAGTTCCTCCTTTTGGTCGGCCAGGAAGGTTTTCTCCACCAGGCGCTCCTGGCCGATGCCCAAGAAGCGCAGGAGCTTGCGGACCCGGGCCACGTTGTTGTGCCCCACCTCGGGGCCGGGGCCGTAGCGGCAGTCCGCGTCCTCGCATTCCAGCACAATGACGCCGTCGGCCCCGTGCTCGAAGGCGCGCAGGATCAAGGCCTGGTTGATGCGGCCTATGCACATGACCCGCATGAGGCGGAAGGAGGGCGGCAGCTCCAGGCCGGCCTGGCCCGCCGCGTTATAGCAGCAATAGGGGCTCCAATTGCAGGCGATACCCAATAGATTGACTGGCGACATTTTCAGCAGGCCTCGCTTTTCATGCGGCCGGCCACCATCTCTTGCAAAAGCCGGTTGGAGAAGTAAGGCACGTCCATGGCGGTGACCGGGCAACGGCCCACGCAGCCGCCGCAGCCCACGCAATTGTGGCGGTACACCACCGAGGTGAAGGACCCGTCCGGATTTTCCTTGAGCCCCACCGCCTCGAAGGGACAGATTTCCACGCAGCGCCCGCAGCCCCGGCAGCGGTCCGGGTCCACCTCCGGGCTGAGCTGGTGGTCCTGGATATAGGCCTTGGCCGCGGCGGTGGCCACTTCTCCGGCCAGGGCGGCCCCGGCCTGGAAGGCGTCCACCCGCTTCAGGGTCACCGGCATCACCCGGTAGATGCCGATCTGGGGCGTGTTGAAGAAGGCGAAATCGTAGCGGTAGAATTTCTTGAGCCCGGCCCTGCCGGCGTACATGGAAAGGCCGATGAGGTTCTCGTCGGTGAGACACACTACGTCGGCCTTCCAGCTGCGCCAGCGGCCGTCCACCTTGGCCTTCACCGTAAAATCTCCCAAATGGCCCTCGATGCCGCCTATCTCGGCGGCCTCCACCTGGGTTATGTCCGGTTCCAGGCCCTGGGCCGGACGCCGCGCCGCGATGACCGCGGGCAGTTCCTCGCCGCTGGGCCAGGCGTGATGGGCCAGGCGCACCTTGAGGCCCTGCATGGCCAGGTTGCGGGCCGCGCTGACGCCCACCTGGCTGCCGCCCAGGATCAGCACCCGCCGGTCCATCTGGCTGACGCCCCGCCTGAGAGGCGCCAAATGCTGGCTGCGGATGAAGGCCCCGCGCAGCAGGTCCCGCGCCCGGCGGAACATCTCGTCCTCGTCGCCGGATGCGGGGTGCAGGTGGTCGCGCAGGTTGATGGTCTCGAAACGGCTGCGCTCCAAGCCCAGGCGCTCGAAAAGGTGAAGGCGGGCGCGGGTGCGCTGGTCGTTGCAGCTGATGCACTGGAAGTTCAGGGGGCAGCACACGCAGGAGGCCAGGATTACCCGGTTGAGCCCCCGCTCGCGCACCGCCGCGGCGATTTGCTCCGCGCCCTGGGGATGGCAGACCGAGAACACCAGAGCCCGGTGGGCCACGCCGGGCACCTGCCCGGCCAGGTCCAGGATGCGCTCCAGCACCGGCGCCGGCGCCATGGTCTGGTTGCAGGTGCACACGAAAACCCCCATGCGCAAGGGCTCGCCGCTAAAAGCCGGCTCTATCTCCTGCGGGGCCTTGGGCGCGCGCAACTGGGCCGCGCTTTCCATGGCCAGGCCGGCGGCGGCGCTGCCCATCATCAGGGCGTCCATGAGATCGGCCGAATAGCTCTGCGGCTCCACGGGGAACACCCTCCCGCCGTCGGCCGCGCCCTGCCAGGGCGGGCTGCCGCCCTGGGCCCAGATCACGGCCGGGGTGTCGATCTCCACCTGCCGGCCGGTGCGCGCGTGGCCGATGGCCCCCACCTGGTCGCAGACCTCGGCGCAGGCCAGGCACTCGCAACAGGAGGCGCATTGCAAACAGCGGGCCGCCTCGGCCATGGCCTGGCTGGCGGTGAAGCCCAGCTCCACCTGCTCGAAATCGCGCCGCCGGGTCTTGGGCTGGCGTTGGGCCATGCGCTGGCGCGGCTCCTGGGGCCGGTCCTCGCCGATGGGCAGATGCTCGCCCACCCCGCGGGCCACGCCGTCCTGATCCGGCCAAAGCGCGTGGTTGCCGGCTAGATACTTGGCTATGCGGGCCGCCGCCCGGCGGCCGGCGGCCATGGCCTGGATAACCGTGGAGGGGCCGTCCACGCAGTCGCCCGCGCCGAACACGCCGGGCACCGAGGCGGCTTGCTCCGCGTCCACCTTGAGCCTGCCGCCCGGCCCCAACTCCAGTTCGCGGCCCAGGCCGCCCTCGTCCAGGTCGGGCCTTTGGCTGATGGCCACCACCACGGTGTCGGCCTCGGTGCCTTGGATATCGTCGTCATCGAAAACAATGCGCGGCGGCCGGCCCTGGCCGGTCTCCCAGTGGGCCGCCCGGTGCAGCACCTCGGCCACGCCGTCCCGGCCGGTCATCTCCACCGGCGCGAAGCCCAGCTTGAAGCGCACGCCCTCCTCGCGGGCCTCGGCCACCTCCTGAGGAGCGGCGGGCAACTGGTCCTCGGTCTCGATGGCCAGCACCGTCACCTCCAGGGCGCCCAGGCGCAATGCCGTGCGCGCCGCGTCCATGGCCGAGTTGCCGCCGCCGATCACCACGGTGCGCGCCCCCACCGAGGCGCCCTCGCCCAGATTGACCTGGCGCAGGAAAT
This sequence comes from Desulfocarbo indianensis, assembly GCA_001184205.1. GTDB lineage: Bacteria > Desulfobacterota > Desulfarculia > Desulfarculales > Desulfarculaceae > Desulfocarbo > Desulfocarbo indianensis. The sequence goes on along the minus strand of LBMP01000004.1, from coordinate 171,952 downwards.
CCACGCAGTGACGCACGCCGGGCAAGTCCTCGCCGGGGAGGTTAAGGCTTAAGTCGCGGTGGGTGCCGGTGGCCACCAGCACCGCGTCATAGCCCTGGGCCAGGAGAGCCTGGGCCGAATCCACCCGCGCGCCGGTTTGGAAGCTTATGCCGCTGTCGGCCAGGGCCTGGATCTCGGCGTCCAGCACCGGGCGGGGCAGGCGGAAGGCGTTGATGCCGGCCCGCAGCATGCCGCCGGGCTCAGCCAGGGCCTCCAACACGGTGACTTGAAAGCCGTCCTGATTCAGGAAATGGGCCGCGCTGAGGCCGGCCGGGCCGGAGCCCACCACCGCCACCTTTTGGCCGCGGGTTGGCTTGGCCGGCAGGGGCAGGCTGGCGGCGGCCTGCTCGGCTTCGTAATCGAAAAGAAAGCGCTTCACGCCCCGGATGGCCAAGGGCTCGTCCAGCTCGTTGCGGCGGCAGGCCTGTTCGCAGGGATGGCTGCAGATGCGGCCGCACACGCCGGGGAGCGGGTTGTCCCGCCGCACCACGGCCAGGGCCTCCTGGAAACGGCCCGCCGCGGTCAGGGCCAGATAGGCCTGGGCATTGACTCCCAGGGGGCAGGCCTGGCGGCAGGGGCTGGTCTGGCGCTTGTCCAAAAGCAGCGAGCGCGAGGGACAAAAGGCGGGGCTGCGGCTGAGCGGGGGATGATCGCCTTCCCCCAGGGGACAGACTTCCATGCAGCGGCCGCAGCCGGTGCACAGGTCGTAATCCACGTACAGGGGATCCTGCTCCACCACGGCGCAATAGCCGTCGCCGTTCTTGGCCAGGCTCAGCACCCTGGCCTGGGTGAGCGGCGTCACCAGGGGATGACGGGTGACCCTTAAATACAGCGGCCGGAACTGGAAATTGAGGTCGCTGGGCCATTCCGGGCGGGGCTCCACCCCCGGCGGCAACTCCAGGAAGTGCTGCGCCTCCGTGGCCCACACCACCGGGATGCCCGCGTGGCTCAAATCCTCGGCCGCCTTGAGGGCCCCGTAGCCGGAGCCCGCCACCAAGACCGCCCGCCGGTCGCCCGCCGGTTTGGCACGCGCGCTCACCGCCGGCTCCGCTCTTGCACGGCTTTCAGGCCGTATTCGCGGCCCCGCTCAAAGGCGGCCAGGTTCTTGTCCCTGGTCTTGGGCGGCACCGAGCCCAGCATGGCGTTTTTCAAGGACTCCACGCTCACCAGATCGCTCAGCGCGGAGACGAAGCCCAGCATCACGATGTTGGCCATCATCTTGTTGCCCATCTCCTCGGCGACGCGGGTGGCCGGCACGTCGTAGCATTGCCAAGCCGGGTTCAGTTCGTCGACCTCCACCAGGTCGCTGTCCCAGATCAGAAGCCCGCCGGGTATGAGCGCGTCCTTGTTCTTGGTGAAGCCCTCCTGGCTCATGCAGATGACCATCTGCGGCTTCTCGGCGTAGGGGAAGGCGATTTCGCCCTCGGAGACGATCACCTGGGAGGAGCAGGAGCCGCCCCTGGCCTCCGGGCCGTAGGATTGGGTCATGGTGGCGTGGCGGCCGTCGCCGATGGTGGCGGCGGTGCCCAGGATATTGCCGGTGAGGATTATGCCCTGCCCGCCGAAGCCGGTGATTATCACCTCTCTCTGGGTTGCTTGCGCCATGTGCCCTACCCCGCCTTGCGCTTGCCGGCGGCCGAGGCGTCCACGCCGGTGGCCGGCCAGGCCTCCACCTCGCCCCGGTTCACCATCTCGTAGTGGTCCAGGAAGGTGGGGCGTTCGATGTCCAGGAACTTGCCCACCGCCAGGCTGTGATCGAAATCAATGGTGGCCTCGCCGGGGTCGAGCTGGTTCTTCACCACCGAACGGTCGTAGTAGAAGCGCAGCAGATCCAGGGCGCGGCGTATCTTGTTTCGCCGGCCGAAGGCCGTGGGGCACGGCGCGATCACCTCCACGAAGCTGAAGCCCTTCTTGTTCATGGCCTCGGTGATGGCGTTGGTGAGCCGCCGCACGTGCAAGGCGGTCCAGCGGGCCACGTAGGTGGCGCCGCAGGCCGCGGCCAGGGCGCAGAAATTGAAGGGCTCGTCCGGGCTGCCTAAGGGCGTGGTGGTGGTTTTGGCGCCGAAGGGCGTAGACGGCGCCAGCTGGCCGCCGGTCATGCCGTAGTTGAAGTTATTCACGCAGATGATGGTGAGGTCCATGTTGCGCCGGGCGGCGTGGATGAAGTGATTGCCGCCGATGGCCAAGAGGTCGCCGTCGCCGGAGGCCACCACCACCTTGCCCTGGGGGCGCGCCAGCTTGAGCCCGGTGGCAAACGGTATGGCCCGGCCGTGGGTGGTGTGGAAGGAATCCAGCTTGATGTAGCCGGCCATGCGGCCGGTGCAGCCGATGCCGGAAACCACGGCCACGTCGTCCAGGGGGGTGCCCGACTTCATCACCGCGGCCATGAGCGCGCCGAAGACGATGCCGATGCCGCAGCCGGAGCACCAGATGTGGGGGATGCGGTCGGTGCGCAGCAAATGGTCCTGGGGATGGACGGGCTGCACCGCCGCTGTGGTGGGGGGGGTCATGCGGCCTCCTTCAGGGATTCCCGCACCGCTGCCAGGATGCGTCCGGGGGTTATGATGCCGCCGCCGGGATGGGATACCAGGCTCACCGGGCAGCGTCCCTGGCTGAGCCGCTCCAGCTCCAGCACCATCTGGCCCAGGTTGATCTCGGGCATAATCATGGCTTTCACCCGGCCGGACAGGTCGCGGATGAAATCCTCGGGGAAGGGCCAGGCCACGTTCAGCTTCACCAGCCCGACTTTGATCCCCTGCTCCCGCGCGGCCAGGACCGCGCCGCGGGCCGAGCGGGCGCTGATGCCGTAGGCCACCACCGCCACCTCGGCGTCGTCCATGCACACCAGGTCGTAGTCCAGAATGTGCTCCAGGTTGTTCTTGATCTTGCCCACGATGCGCTGGGTCATCTGCTCCTGGGCCCAGACCTCCATCACCGGATAGCCGCGCTCGTCGTGGGTGAGCCCGGTGACGTGCATGTGATAGCCGTCGCCGTAGTTGGCCATGAAGGGCACCCCCTCGGGCCCCGCCTGATAGGGCAGGTATTGCTCGGGCGGCACGCTGGGCTTGGCCCGCTCCACCAGGTGGATGGCCTCCGGCGATGGGATCACCACCCGCTCGTTCATGTGGCCCACCACCTCGTCGGCCATAATCATCACCGGCACCCGGAAGCGCTCCGAGAGGTTGAAGGCCTTGATGGTGAAATCGAACATCTCCTGGGGCGAGGAGGGGGCCACGGCGATGATCTCGTAGACCCCGTGGCTGCCCCAGCGGGCCTGCATCATGTCGCCCTGGCCCACCAGGGTGGGCAGCCCCGTGCTGGGGCCGGCCCGCTGCACGTTGCACACCACGCAGGGCGTCTCGGTACAGACGCCCAGGCCGATGTTTTCCATCATCAGGGAAAAGCCGGGGCCCGAGGTGCTGGTCATGGATTTGACCCCGCCCCAGCTGCCGCCCAGAATGGCCGCCATGGAGGCGATCTCGTCCTCCATCTGGATGAACACGCCGCCCACCTGGGGCAGGCGCCGGCTCATGCATTCGGCCACCTCGGTGGCGGGCGTGATGGGATAGCCCGCGAAAAAGCGGCAGCCGGCGGCCAGGGCCCCCTCGCAGCAGGCCTCGTCGCCGTTCATGAAATGGGTCCCGGTCAGAACCGCCTTGCTCATTATCTCGGTCTCCTATCGCCCGGCCGCGCCTCTAGCCGGCCGTGTCACTTATATCCTCGGAGAATATGGCGAATTCCGGGCAGATCACCTCGCAGAAGTGGCAGTTCACGCACTTGGCCGGTTCCGCGGCCTCCGGATAGTGATAGCCCTTGCGGTTGAACTTCTTGCTCATGGCCAGGACGCCGCGCGAGCAGTAGGAGATGCAAAATTCGCAGCCCTTGCAGCGATCCAGCACCACCGTGACCCGGCCCCGCGTGACCTTTATCCGATCGAGGTCCAAAGGCTCGCGCCAATATTTCATCTAAAGCCTCCACGCTCTTCCTGAGCCGGTCGTCCGCCGGGGAACGCCCCCTTATTGGCCTGAACGTCCAGCCCTTGGGCCAAGCCTGAATTGTATTGGCAAATCCGAGGAATATTAAACTACTACGGCCTGCAAGTCAAACCAGGCAGAGGCTAGGGTTTCTATTAGCGGGAATGATTGCCGTTTCCGGCGCTCCCTTGGCCGCGCCTCACGCGCCGGCGCCTTTTTGCGGCCCGCGCTCAACATGGCGAAAAACCCGGGCGGCAGCCGCCCTGTAAATTTTATGCTTATTAAGGTCAATTACTTTTCAAGGTTCCTGCGCCATTTTGGTTATAATGGCTAGTAAGATCGCGTGACTTGCCCGCCCCCCCTGCAACCGGGAACCGCGAAACATGGCCCCACTGAACGCACGCGGAGTTGATCAAGCCTACCTGGTGGCGGGCTTGAAATTGGCCCAAGTCAACGTCTTCATTTACGACGTAGAAGAAGACCGTTTCACTTTTCAGATTCCCCATTCCGATTCCATGGGCTACAAAGCCGGCGAACTGCCCAAGACCATGGCGGAATGGAAGTCCATGATCCACCCCGAGGATTGGGAAGTGATCCAGCTCCAGTTGGAGGGATTCCTGGCGGGGAAGATTCCCAAACTGAACTATCAACACCGGCTGGCGGACAAACACGGCCAATGGAAGTGGATCGACGTACAGGGAGAAGTCATCGAACACGGCCCGGAAGGCTTGCCCCGCCGGGTCCTTGGCTTCACGCACATCATTCACCCCCGCAAGATGCTGGAAGAGCGGCTGGCCGAAAGCGAGCACATCTTCCGCACCGTGGTGAATAACGCCCACGAAGCCATATTCATCACCGATCCAGACGGCAGAATTTCCTTCGCCAACCAGGCCGTGTCCGAACTGATCGGCTATGCCGCCCAAGAGCTGATCGGCAAGCCCATCCTGGACCTGGTGGCTCCGGCGGAACGGAAATTGGCGGTGGGCAGTTTCAGGAAAAGATTCGCCGGACAATACGCCCCCTCCCAGCACCAATACCATCTGCAGCACAAGGACGGCGCCCTCCGCCTGGTGGAAGTGCACGCCACCCTCCTCGAGCTGCCCGACGGGAAACTGAAGATAATAGCCCAGCTTTTGGACTTGAGCGATCTCAAGGAAGCCCAAGACAGCGCCATCAAGTACCATTCCGATTACAAGGTGATCTTCGATTCCAGCCACGAGGCCATCTTCATTCACGACGCGCAAGACGGCAGTTTGTTGGACGTCAACCAGCGCGCCATGGATATGTTCGGCCTGAGCAAGGAGGAGATAAAGGAGCGCAATATCGCCGGGCTTTCCTGGACCGCAGACCCCCGTTTCTCGCCCGCAAAGGCGGCCGAGAAAATCCGGCTGGCCACGGAGGGCCGGGAGCAGGACTTCGAATGGCTGATCAAGACCAAAGACGATCAGCCCATGTGGGTCAGGGTGCATGTGCGGAAGGCCGAGCTTTCCGGCGTCGACCGGGTGGTGAGCTTTTTTTCCGATATTTCCAGGCGCAAACAGTCCGAGCAGGAAAAGGACAAGCTCGAAAGCCAGCTTAGGCAATCGCATAAAATGGAGGCCATCGGCACCCTGGCCGGCGGCATCGCCCACGACTTCAACAACATCCTTTTCGCCATGCTGGGCTATGCCGAGCTGGCCGAGATCAAGGCCAGCCAAGGCCTCCCCGTGGAAAAGCAGCTTGGCGAGGTGAAGCAGGCGGGCATCAGGGCCAGGGAACTGGTGCAACAGATTTTGGCCTTCAGCCGCCGCAGCGGAGGCGAAAAGCTTTCCATGGACCTGCTGCCGGTGATAAAGGAGGCGGCTAAACTCATCCGCTCCACGCTTCCCTCCACCATTGAGATACGTTTCCACCTGGCCTTGCGGGAAGCGGTGGTCAAGGCCAATCCCATCAACTTCCACCAGGTCATGGTGAATCTATGCACCAACGCCGCCCACGCCATGGCCAACGGCGGCCTGATGACCATCAAGCTTCACGAAGTGGAGCTTTCAAGTCAGGACGCCGCCCTTTATCCCGGCTTGTCTCAAGGCAACTACGCCCAACTGGTGGTGGAGGACACCGGCCACGGCATGCCGCCAGAAGTATTAGAGAGGATATTCGATCCCTTTTACACCACCAAGGGCCCCGGACAGGGCACGGGCATGGGTCTTTCGGTGGTGCACGGCATAGTGAAGGAATCCGGCGGCAACATAAGCGTTTACAGCGAGCCCGGCAAGGGAAGCATTTTCAAGGTACTGGTTCCCCTGCTCTCCGAGAAACCCCAGACGGAAATATTCGGCCAGGAGGAACTGCTCCGCGGCCATGGCAGCATCCTGCTGGTGGACGACGAAAAACAGGTGGCCGAATCCGGCCGGGACATGTTGGCCATGCTGGGCTTCCGAGTCAAAGCCTTCACCAAAAGCCCCGAGGCCTGGGCCTATTTCAGCCAAGACCCCAGCCGCTACGATTTGCTTATCACGGACCTGACCATGCCCCAAATGACCGGCTTGGAATTGGCCGGCCGGGTGCGCAGCCTGCGTCCGGAGCTGCCCATAATCCTCTGGACGGGCCTGGACATCGCCCTGGACCGGGCGGCTTTGGACAAGCTGGGCGTCACCGAGTTGCTGCAAAAGCCGCCACTAATACGGGAATTGTCCGAGACGGTCCGCAAAGCCCTGCACCAAGACTGAGCCCAACCAGCGGCTCGCACTCCAGTTTGACGCGCCAGCTTGGCATATCGCTTTGAATACCGCCGCTTGCGTTTAAAAAGACGATTGGCAGAAGGCTTGGCAGGCGTATCATTAAAATATGTTTGATCAGGCGCTTTGGGGCGCGGCTTGTAACTTGAGAGACGAGATATGCGTTTGTTGAAAAAAACCCTTCCTCTATTGTTCTTAACCTTGGCCATGCTGCAATTGCCCGTGCCGGCCCTGGCCGCCGGGCCGGGAGAAGCTCAAGAGCAGCCCTTGGCGCCCCCCATCGACCAGGTGATCAAGCCGCGGACCGGCGACCTGGATGAAATGATCAAGCGCCGCTACATACGGGTGTTGGTCTCCTACAACAAAACCAACTTTTTTCTGGACAGCGCGGCTACCCGCGGCGCCACCTATGAACTCTTCACCCAGTTCGAAAAAAACTTGAATAAAAAACTGAAAACCCGCCATTTGAAAATCCATCTGATTTTCGTACCGGTTCCGCGTAATGAGCTGCTGCCCCGCCTGAAAAAAGGCCTGGGCGACATCGCCGCCGCCAGCTTGACCGTCACCTCGCAGCGAAAAAAAGAAGTGGCCTTTGCCGACCCGCTCTACACCCAGGCCAAGGAGTTGGTGGTCACCGGGCCGGGAGCGCCGGCCTTGCAAAAACTGGAAGACTTGGCCGGCCAAACCGTGTACGTGCGCGAATCCAGCTCATATTATCAAAGCCTGCAAAAGCTGAACCGCAAGCTGAAGGCCGCGGGCAAAAAGCAGGTGAACATACAAAAAGTCAACGAACTTTTGGAGACCGAGGACATCTTGGAGATGACCAACGCCGGCCTCTATCAGATAACCGTGGCGGATGATTATTTAAGCAACTTGTGGAAAAGAATCTTCACCGATTTAACGATCCATGAAAACCTGGCGCTACGCACGCATGGCCAAATCGCCTGGGCGATTCGCAAGAGCAACCCAAAGCTGAAAAAAGAACTGGACGCTTTCGTTAAAAAGGTCCGGGTGGGAAGTTATCTCGGCAATGTAATCAACAAGCGCTATTTCGAAAACACCAGGTTCGTGCGCAACTCCCTTTCCCCTGATGACGTCAAGCGTTTCACCCGCACCATCGAATTCTTCAAGAAATACTCGGACCAATACGGCTTTGATTACCTGATGATCACCGCCCTGGCTTATCAGGAATCCCGGCTGGATCATTCCGCGCGCAGCCCCGCCGGAGCCGTGGGCATCATGCAGATATTGCCCAGCACGGCGGCCGGCCCCCCGGTGTATATTTCGGACATCCAAAAGCTGGAAAAGAACATTCACGCGGGAGTGAAATACCTCCGCTGGCTATACGATGAAAATTTTAAAGACACCGCCATGAACGAGTTGGACAAGGTTCTGTTCTCCTTCGCCTCCTACAATGCCGGGCCGGCGCGGATTTCGGGCCTGCGCTCCAGCGCCAAGAAAATGGGCCTTGATCCCGACAAATGGTTCCGCAACGTGGAAGTGGCGGCGGCCAAATATATCGGCCGCGAGACCGTGCAATATGTAAGCAATATTTTCAAGTATTATGTCGCCTATCGCCAGATATCAGCCAAATTGGCCGAAAAGGAAAAGGCCATCGATCAGATCAAAGGCAACTAAGCGCCGGGCCGGCAGCCTGCCCAGCATGCGTGGAACAGGACATGGAAGAATATAGCTTGGATATGTGGGTGGCCGGCCTCAACGCTTGGGGCGAGGCCTTTGGCAGGGATCTTTTCCAGGCCATTCTATATTTGGTGGCGGGAGTGATAGCCGCCCATCTCGTATTCAAGCTGTTCAAACGCCTGGCCCTGAAAAACGAAGAACGCGCCAAATTGATAACCAATCTGGGCCGGGCGCTTTATTTCCTTATCTTGATCTACGCCATCGTCTCCTCGGTGCACCACCTGGGTTTCCCTCTACGTTTTTTATTCCGCTCCTTGCTGGTCATTATCCTGGTGGGCGTGGCCCTGTACATGACCTTGCGTCCCTTCTTCCCCACCATGCCCTTCAAAATCGGCAACACCATCCTGGCCGCCGGGCTTTTCGGCAAGGTGGAGTCGGTGAGCTTTTTCCATACCCGGCTCAAGACCTTTGACGGCAAAACGGTTTTCGTGCCCAACAGCAAGATACTGAACGACATCCTCATCAACTATCACACCACGCCCAACCGGCGCATCAGCCTGGACATCACCATCCGTTACCAGGACGATCTGGACCGCGCCATGCAGGTGATGCAGGAGGTGATGGCGGGCGATGACAGGATATTGAAAAAGCCCGCGCCCAAGGTCTACGTCCTGGGCCTGGACGGCGACGGCGTGCGCCTGGGCGGCAGGTGTTGGGTGGTCAACAAGCAATATTGGAAAACCCGCTGCGATCTCTTCAACAACCTCAAACACCGCGTGGACGCGGAGCCGCGGGTGAGTTTCGCTCCTTCCCGGCGGGAGGTCTACATGATCGAGGGTCCGGTGAAGGACAGCCCAAACCTCGAAGAACAAGCTTAGCCCAAGATCACGCCTTTGTTTTGGGGAGGCCGCTTCCTGGCCCAGCGCCCCAGATTGCGCATTAATTAGCCTTGCGAAAAGTTGACTGAGGCCGGCCGCCGTGCTTGGCGGGACCGGCCTGGGGGAAAGGCTTGGTCTTCCGCGTTTAGACGAGCGCCCCGCCCGCCAGGCCAACGGGCCGGGCGGCTGCCGCGGGGCAGGTGGAGGTTGCCTTTGCCGCGCCGCGACTACACCGTATACGCGGTAACCGATCCCGAGGCCCGCCTGCGGCAGGGGCCGCCGGCATTCCGCTGGCTGGCTCCCAGGATTATCCCGCTTCACACCAGGCTCCGCCTGTTGAGCCGCCAGGCCGGCTTTGCCCAAGCGCAAGACCTGGCGGGCAACCTCTTGGGCTGGACCGCCCTGGCCAACCTGACCGTTTTTTTCAAGGACCAGCCCAGGTATTCCGCCGCCCCCATGGCCCCGGCGCGTCAAGCGGCCAGCCAGGCCGCGTGGCCAGGCCGGCGGCAAGGCCTGGTCTCGATCTACAAGCGCCTGGGCGGCGTGCTGGAGCTTCTGGCGGAGGAACTGGACCTGGAACCGGCCGCCTTGCTGGCTCTCTGGCAAGTGGAGGGAGGCGGCCTCCAGGGGCGGGAGTTGGTGATACGTTTTGAAAACCATTTGTTCTGGCGCGGGTGGGGCGGAGATCACGCCCAGGTTTTTGACTGTTTCTTCCAGTTCGGCACCCGCCCTCCCCTCACCGGGCCCGGTTGCGGCCGGGCCTGGCAATGCCATCGCTTCCGCAGCCAGGCCGGCGCCGCTTTCCGGCGATTTCACGGCGACCAGGCCCTGGAGCGCCAGGCCTTGACCCTGGCATCCAACCTGGCAGGCGAGGAGGCGGCCTTGAGCTGCGCCAGCCTGGGCGGTCCCCAGATTCTGGGCCGCAACCACGGTCTTTTAGGATACGCCTCCCCCACGGCGATGCATGCGGCCTTTGCCCATGACCAGCGCGCCCAGGTCCTGGGCTTTTTCGACTTTTGCCGGCAGCGGGGCTTGTTCCCCTCTTTGCGGAAGCTCGATTGGCTATCATTCGCCAGGGGCTACAACGGAACCGGCCAGGCGCCGTCCTATGCCCGCAAAATGGAGGCGGCTTGGCGAGAGGCCCAGGGACTTTTGGGGCTAATCGTAATTTAGGGCTATTTCCCACTCCCCCACTGGCTGGCTTGGTGGCATACTGATTAAGAAATGAATCAGGGTTCCACTGGCATTTTGCAAGGGAGAGTTACGACATGGTGGTGCTATTGATCCTGCTGGCCCTGATCCTGGGCTTGGCCGGATGGCTGATCGCCATTTACAACGGCCTGGTCAGGAAGCGGAACCTGGTGCGGGAGGGCTGGAGCGGCATTGACGTGCAGCTTAAGCGCCGCAATGATCTGATCCCCAACCTGGTGGAAACGGTCAAAGGCTACGCCTCCCACGAAAAGGAAACCCTGGAAAACGTCACCCAACTGCGCGAAAAAAGCATGCAGGCGCAAGCGCCCGCGGAAAAAGGCCGGGTGGAAGGCATGCTCTCCGGCGCGCTGGGCAAGCTTTTGGCCGTGGCGGAAAATTACCCCGACCTCAAGGCCAACCAGAATTTCATGGAGTTGCAAACCGCCCTGGCGGAGATCGAGGACCAGATACAATTCGCCCGGCGCTATTACAACGGAGCCGTGCGCGACCTCAATATCGCCGTGGAATCGTTCCCCTCCAATCTGGTGGCCGGCGCCTTCAGCTTCAAGCAGGCCGAGTTCTTCGAGTTGGATGACCCGGGCGAGCGGGCGGTCCCCAAAGTCGGCTTTGCCTAAGGGAGGTTTTCGTGAAGAAGATTTGGCAATCCCTCTTTTTGCTGGCGGCGCTGATTTTCGCGCAGGCGCCCGGCCTGGCCCTGTCCCAAGAACGCATTCTGGAGTTCACCAGCCAGATCAAGATACAGCCCGACGCATCCCTCATAGTGACCGAAACCATCAAGGTGCAAGCCGAGGGCCGGCAGATAAAACGCGGCATCGTGCGGGAGTTTCCCACCGTATACAAGGGCCGCGGCGGCCAGACAACCAAGGTCGGCTTCAGCCTGCGGGGAGTCCTGAAGGACGGCCGCTCCGAGCCGTATCACACCGAGCGGGTTTCCAACGGCGTCAAGATATACATGGGCCGCAAGGAGGCGCTGCTCGAGCCCGGGGTCTACACCTATCAGCTCACCTATTGGACCGACCGCCAGATCGGCTATTTCAAGGACTACGACGAGCTTTATTGGAACGTCACCGGCAACGACTGGCGGCTGACCATAGAAAAGGCGCGGGCCGTGGTGGAACTGCCCGCGGGCGCCAAAGTTACCCAGCAAGCGGCCTACACCGGGCGCAGCGGCGCCACCGGCAAGGATCACCTCTACGCCCCCGACGAAAAGGGCCGCCCCGCCTGGAGCACCACCGCGCCTTTGCCGCCGGGGCAGGGCTTCACCATCGCCGTGGCCTGGCCCAAGGGATTGGTGACGGAGCCCAGCGCCGAAGAGAAGGCGGCGGACTGGCTGGCCGACAATGGGGCCTTTGCCGCCGGCGCGGCCGGGTTGGCGCTTTTGCTGCTCTATTATGTGTGGGCCTGGCTCAAGGTGGGCAGGGATCCCCGCAAAGGGACCATCATCCCCGTCTTTTCGCCGCCGGAAGGCCTTTCGCCGGCCGCGGCCCGTTATGTGATGCAGATGGGCTTTGACAACAAGGCCTTTACCGCCGCGGTGGTGGACGTGGCGGTAAAGGGGCATCTCACCATCGAGGAGAATCAAAAAGGCGAATACGCCTTGCTGCGCAAGCCGGGGCCGGCCCCGGTCAGCCTCTCGCGTGGCGAACGTCTCGTGGCTGACAAGCTGTTCGCCAGCTCCACCAAGCTGGAACTGAAAAACCAGAACCACCGCAAGATAAGCGATGCCAACACCGCCTTGCTGGAAACCTTGCAAAGGGAATACGAGAAGGCCAATTTCCACACCAATGGTTTATTCATGATCCCCGGCCTGTTGATCAGCCTCGTGACCATTGTGGTCATGGTGCTCCTTTCGCCCGATCCCGGCGGCGCGGCCGGCATGAGCCTCTGGCTGTCGCTATGGAGCATGGGCTGCTATTTTCTGGCCGTCATGGTGGGCCGCGCCTGGCGCGGCACCCGCAGCGGGTTGAGCGGCATGGGAGCCCTGGGCATCACCTTGTTCGCCTTGCCGTTTTTCCTGGGCGAAATATTCGGCCTGTATATCATGTCGGAGTTGATCACCCTGGGCGCGGGTCTGATCATCCTGACCATAGTGCTGGTCACGCCCTTGTTCGGCTTTTTGCTGAAAGCGCCCACCCAGGGCGGCCGGCGCCTCATGGACAGGATCGAGGGCTTTAAGCAATACCTCTCCGTGGCTGAAAAAGAACGTTTGAACATGCTGCATCCGCCGGAAAAGACGCCGGAGCTTTTCGAGCGCTATCTTCCCTACGCCCTGGCCCTGGGCATGGAGCAGGAATGGTCCGAGCAATTCAGCGGGGTGCTGGAGAAGGCCGGAGGCGAGCCCTATCATCCCTCCTGGTACGCGGGTCGCTCCTTCAGCGGGCATGATTACAGCCGCTTCGCCAGCAGCTTGGGCGGCTCCCTGGCCGGAGCCATTTCATCTTCCTCCACCGCGCCCGGCTCCAGTTCGGGCAGCGGCGGCGGCGGTTCTTCCGGCGGCGGTGGCGGCGGCGGCGGCGGGGGCGGCTGGTAGCCCGGCCATGCTTGATGATCGGCCCCTGGCCGGCGCTTAAAGGTAAGAAACATGATCTACAGCAACGTGGGATACTGCCGGTGCGGGCGGGAAATATGGATCGAATATTTGCAGGCCGGCGGCGCTTGGCGGCCCCGGTTTTCCGATGATGAGCACTCCGAACTGACCACCTGCCCTCAATGCGGCCGGGTGCTAAAGGAAGACGATCTGGAATCGAGGTAGCCGGAATTAAGTGGGGCCTTGCGGAAACCTTGGAAAAATAAAAGGACGCTCCCGGCGGAGCGTCCTTTTTGATTCCCGCCCCCGCAAGGGGAGACAGGCGCCTCGCTTATTCGAACAAGGTCTTGTGCAAGGCCCGCACCGCCCGATCAACGTCCTTATCATCCAGCACCAGCGAGAAATTGATGCTGTCCTTGCCAAAGGAAAGCATCTCCACCGGAATCCCGGCTTCGGCCAGGGTGCTCATGACCCTGGCGCTGACCCCCTTGCGCTCGGCCAGCTTGCGTCCCACCACCACCAGCACGGTTTTGCCGGGATGAATCTCGCAGGTGCCGATGGCATTCAGCTCGGGCAGAGCCTTCTTGACCGGCTCCATCTGGCTGGTGGTCAGGGAAACGCTGATCTCCGAGGTGGAGACCATATCCACCACCACTCCCTGCCGGCCCAGCGTCTCGAACACCTGGGCCAGGAAACCGGACTGCGCCAGCATGCTGGCGGCGGAGATGGTGAGCACCACCTGGTTTTCCTTGTAGGCCACGCTGGTCACCCCGTCGTGGCCGGGATCGCCTTTCTGGTTGATGACCGTGCCGGGATGCTCAGGGCAGTTGGTGTTCAGGACCCGCACGGGGATGCCGCCTTCCATGGCGGGCTGCAGGGTTGAGGGATGCAGCACCCGCCCGCCGTAACGCGCCAATTCCGCGGCCTCGTCGAAACGCATCATGGGGATGTTGTGCGCCTTGGGCACCACCGAGGGATCGGCGGTCATGACCCCGTCGGTGTCGGTCCATATCTCCACCTCCTCCACCTCCAGGGCCGCGCCCAGCAAGGTGGCGGTCAAATCCGAACCGTTGCGGCCCACGGTGGTGATGTCGCCGTCCAAGGTCTTGCCCACGAAACCGGTGATGATGGGCACCACCCCCTTGGGCACCAAATCCCGGAAAGCCACCTTCACCCTGTCCTTGTAACCCACCAGCGGCCGCGCGCCTCCGAAATTGCCGTCGGTGATGAAGCCCAGGTCCCAGATGTCGTAGGCCTGGGCAGGCAAGCCCTGGCGGGTGAAAAAGTCGGCTATGCAGCGCACGGACATGCGCTCGCCGAAGCTGGCGATGTAGTCCAGGCTGCGCGGGCTCAGCTCCTTCACCAGGCCGATGCCGCGCAAGAGATCGCTTATCTCCTGGTAAAGATCGGCCAGCAGCTCGGGCGGGCAGCCCAGGCCCTGGGCTATCTCGGACTGCAGATCGATCACGTCCGGAAGGCTATACTGGCGCTGCACCGCGGCCTTGGCCGAATTGACCAGGGCGTCGGTCATTCCCTTGTGGGCCGAACACACCACCACCGGCTCCCGCCCCAGGCGGCCCCTGACTATCTCCATAACCTTTTCGACCTGTTCCCGGTTGGCCACCGAGCTGCCGCCAAACTTCATTACGATCATGATAATTATCCCAATTCACTCATCTGGGGTTTGCGAGCAAGGGGGAGTCGCCCCGGTCCATCTAGGAAAAGGATTCTCCCCGGAGTCGGCCCTTAAGTAAAGAGGTAATCAAAATTAGCCGCGCCGCCCACCTGGCTGAGCTTCGCGCTTTTTTAACGGCTAATTGCGTGTTATATTAATTATTAACATACTCCTTCCCCTATCGCTGATTCAGCCTGCCGATTATAAACCGATCGTTTTTAGGCTGATCATATGGCCGACAACAGCCACTTGAAGCTATGCGCTTCGGACGAGGTGCCCCTTCTCCGCAAGCGCCTGGCCCAGATCGAGCAGGACGAGGAACATTACCGCATCCTGGTGGAAAAGGCCCAGTTGGCCATCGTGGTGGCCCAGGACGGTCTGCTGCGCTACGCCAACCCCCAGGCCTGCGCGTTTCTAGGCAGCTCCCCAGAGGATTTGATCGACAAGCCTTTTGCCGCATTCATTCATCCCGAAGACCGCCGTCTGGTCCTGGATCGCCACGCCCGGCGCTCGGGCGGCGAGAAACTGCCCGAGGCCTATGACTTCCGCATTCTGCGGGCGGACGGGGCCGTGCGCTGGATCGACATCAGGATACAAACCATAACCTGGGACGGCCGGCCCGCCACCCTGGCCCTGATGAGCGACGTCACCAAATTGCGGCTAGCCGGCCAGGAACTGGCCGCCAGCGAAAAGCGCTACCGCCTTTTGGCCGAACACTCCTCGGATGTGATCTGGTCGTACGATCTGTCCTCGGGGCGGTTAACCTACATAAGCCCCTCGGTGGAGCGTATTTTCGGCTACGGAGTCGAGGAGGCCACGAATCTACCCCTGGAAAAATGGAATACGCCGGAGTCGCATCAAAAACTGATGGCGGCCCTGGCCGAGGAGCTGGTGCGCGACTCGGCCCGCGAGCGGGAGCGCAGCAGGGAAATCGAAACCTATCAACGCTGCAAGGGCGGCCGCGTGATACCGGTGGGCATCGTGGCCTCCTTTGTCCGCGCCGAGGACGGCACGCCCGTGGCGGTGGTGGGGGTTTCGCGCGATATCAGCGAGCGCAAAAAGGCCGAGGAAGCCCTGAGCGCGCGGGAAGCCCTGCTCGCCACCATCTACCGCGCCGCGCCGGTGGGCATCGGCGTTGTCAGCGGCCAACGCATCATCACCTGGGCCAACGAGCACATGAGCGAGATGACCGGCTACAGCCTGGCCGAGCTGCAAGGCATGCCGGCCCGCGAGATATATCCCAGCGAGGAGGAGTTTCTAAGGGTGGGCCGCAAGAAGCACGCCGAAGTCCGCGCCAAGGGGGTGGGCTCGGTGGAGACGGTCTGGCGGCGCAAGGACGGTTCCCTGCTCAATGTCAAGCTAAGCTCCGCCCAGCTTTCCGATGATTTCAACAAGGGGCTGGTCTTCACGGCCCTGGATATAACCCGCCTTAAGGACACCCAAGCCGAATTGAAGGCCTCCCTGGCCCGCCTGCAGATACTATACGACCGCTCGCCGGTGATGCTCCATTCCATTGACAAGGAATTCCGCCTGATCAGCGTGAACGACCGTTGGTTGGAAGTGATGGGTTACCAAAGGGAGGAGGTCATAGGGCGCTCCTTCGGCGAATTCCTGACCCCCGAATCCCGCGAATACTCCAGCAGCAAGGCTTGGCCGAAGTTCTTGCACGAAGGCGCGGCCAAGGATATCGCCTACCAGATGGTCAAAAAGAACGGCCAAGTCATCGACGTGATAATCAACGCCTCCTCGCAGCGGGATCAGAACGGCAAGGTGCTGCGCACCATATCGGTGGTGGAGGACGTGACCCAGCAAAAGCTGACCGAAAAGGCCCGCCGGCTTTCCGAGGAGAAATTCGAAAAGGCTTTCAAGGCCAGCCCGGTTTGGGTGGCCATCACCAGCGTGCAGGAAGGGCGCTTCCTGGAGGTCAATGACTCGTTCTCCCAGATAACCGGCTACACCCGGGAAGAGGCCGTGGGGCGCACCTCCCATGATCTGGGGTTTTGGCTGAGGCCGGACGACAGAAAGCTGGCCTTGGACATTTATCGCCGCCAGGGATACTTCCGCAACCTCGAGATGAAGATGCGCTACAAGGACGGCAAGGTCCACACCATGCTCTGGTCGGCGGACCCCATTGAATACGAGGGCGGCCACTGCTGGATCAACGTGCTCACCGATATCACGGAGCGCAAGGAAGCCGAGTTGGCCCTCCGGGAAAGCGAGACCAGCGTCCGCCTCCTGTTCGACCAGATGGTGAGCGGTTTCGCGCTGCATGAGATCATCTGCGACCAGGCGGGCGTGCCGGTGGACTTCCGCTATCTGGACGCCAATCCCGCCTTCGAGCGGCATACCGGCCTGAAAAGGCGGGATGTGCTGGGGAAAACCGCCAGGGAACTCTTGCCCGGCATCGATCAGGAGTTGATCTCCGCTTACGGCGAGGTGGCCTTAAGCGGCAAGCCCAAGCAGTTGGAATACTACTCCAGGGACCTGGACCGGCACTACGAGATATCCGCCTTCAGCCCCCGGCGGGGCCAGTTCGCGGTGACCTTCGGCGACGTCTCGGCCAGAAAAAAGACCGAGGAGCAAAAGGCCGCGCTGGAAGCCCAGCTCCTGCAAGCCCAGAAACTGGAGGCCATCGGAACCTTGGCCGGCGGCATAGCCCACGACTTCAACAATATTCTTTCTGCCATCATAGGCTATACCGAACTGGTGCTGGACGACCTGCCGCCGGAGAGCAAGGTGGCCAACAACGCGGACCAGGTAATGAAAGCCGGCTTGCGCGCCCGGGACCTGGTAAAGCAAATCCTGGCCTTCAGCCGCCGTAGCGAGCAGCAGAGGCATCCCTTGCGGATCAGCGCCCTGATCAAGGAAGCGCTCAAGCTTCTGCGTTCCAGCCTGCCGGCCACCATACAGCTGGTATCCTATCTGCCCGACAAGGAGCCCACGGTTCTGGCCGATCCCACCCAGGTGCAGCAGGTGCTCATGAACCTCTGCACCAATGCCGCCCAGGCCATGCATCCCCAAGGCGGGGTGCTCCACGTGGAGCTGTACGAGGAGTTGCTGCCCCTTGGCGACCTGACCCGGACTTGGGACATCCAGCCGGGAAACTATCTGGTATTGGAGGTGCGTGACAGCGGGAACGGGATCGAGCCGGAGGCCCTGGACAAGATATTCGAGCCTTACTATACCTCCAAGGAGCCCGGCGAGGGCACGGGCCTGGGCTTGGCCGTGGTGCACGGCATTGTCACTTCCCACGGCGGGGCGATTCAGGTATCCAGCCAGCCCGGCCAGGGCAGCACCTTCCGCGTTTTTCTTCCGATAGCCGATGAAGAGCCCGCTCATCTGGAGCGGCCTTCAAACGGACCCATCGCCGGCGGGCATGAGCGCATCATGTTCGTGGACGACGAAGAATCTCTTTGCTGGGCCTGGTCCTTCCGGCTGCGCGGTTTGGGTTATCAGGTGCAGTATTTCAGCGATCCCCGCAAGGCCGAAGCCGCCTTCCGCCAGGACCCCTCGCGTTACGACCTGCTCATTACCGATCAGACCATGCCCGGGCTTTTGGGCAGCGATCTGATACGGCGGCTCATGGAAATACGCCCGTATCTGCCCGTGATCCTGTGCACCGGCCACAGCCAGACCATAGACGAAAGACGCGCCCAGGAAATGGGCGTGAGCGCTTTTTTGATGAAGCCCTACACCTCGCGCCAATTGGCCAAGGCCATCCGCCAGGCTCTTGATGAATGAGCCCGCGCTTCGCTTAACTGACCGCGATTAACCCGCGCTCTAACCGGCTTGCTCGCGCCAGCGCCGCAGCATGCGCCGGTCAGCGTCGCTAAGCCCGGTTAAACGCAGCAGGAGGGTGTGGCCTTGCGGGTGTTCCCGCACGTCCAGAACCTTGGCGTAGATATCGCCGAAACAATGGGCATCGACGCACAGCTCCAGGTTAAGCTTCAGGTCGCTGCCGGGCGCCAGTTTTTCCGGCAGGCTCACCTCCAGGATGCCGTCGCCCAGGGCCAGACTGGTCCCGCTCAATTTCCCGGCCATGACCTCCTTGCCCGACACCAGCCAGGCGCTGAGCGGAAGCTCCATCGGCGTCATTTCCTCCAGCGCCTCGCTCGCCGGCAGCCGCAAATCATAGGGCGGCCCCACCGCCAAAACCGGATGCCCCACCAGGGGCTGCTTGAAACCCTTCATCAGGTGGGTTTGGGCCGGCGTCGTGGTCACCATCTCCTTGACCATCTCATAGGTGGTCTGGCCGATGATCACCTGCCCGCCCACCGTGGTTGATTCCAGGCGCGAGGCCAGGTTCACCGGGTCGCCGACCACGCCGTATTTCATGCGCACCTCGGAGCCGATATTGCCCAATAGAACCTGCCCGCTGTTCACCGCGACGCCCATTTCCAGGGCCTCGCCCAGATCGCGGTTCAGCGCGGCCAGCGCCACCTGCATTTCCACGGCGCAGGCCACCGCCCTGAGGGCGTCGTCCCGGCGCGGCTCCGGCGCTCCGAACACGGCCAGGATGGCGTCGCCGATGAACTCGTCGATCACTCCATCGTGGGTAATGATTATCCCGCTCATGCGGGCCAGGTACTGATTGAGCAGGGTCACCATCTCCTCGGGATCGCGGCTCGCCGCCAAGGTGGTGAACCCCCGCAAGTCGGACATGAGCACGGTCACCTGCTGCCGCCGGCCGCCCAAGCTGGCGCCCTGGGGCGAGGACAATATCTCTTCCACCACCTTGTCGGAGAGATAGCGGCCAAAGGTCTTCTTGATGAACTCCACCAGCCGGAGCCTTTGTTCGGCGATGCGCGTGATGGCGGCCAGCATGCCTTGGCGGCTGGAGGCTATCTCCCTTATCTCGCGGGGGACGTCGGCGGGCAGCGACACCTCGCGGCCGGAGGGGTCGTTGCTTTGCAGCCGCCGGTTGGCCAGGGCGATGGCCTCCAAAGGTCTGATAATCTTTTTACGCAGGAAGGCGCTCAGGGTGAGCCACATGAATAGTATGATGACCGCCACCAGCAGGATGATGCGCATCGCGTACCAAAACAAATCCCAGCCGCTCGATTCTTGCAGCCAGGCGCGGGCGGCCAGGGAGCCGATCAGGAGTATGGCCTCGATGGCCAGGATGCGCCAAAACACCCCCGTTAAAAGAACCTTCTTGACGCCGGGAATGTAGCGGTCCGCGGCGTCGGGCGCGGCCTCCGAAAAAGCGCCGGCCCTTTCCTCGCCGGCGGGGCGCTCCGGCTCATCAGGCCGGAGCATTTCAGCTTGCGGGGGAAGCTTCGCCATCAGCTCGGGCCGCCAGACGAACGGGAGAAACGCCCCGGCCCTTCGGGGAGCATGCCCGCCGAGGCGCTGGCCAAGCGGCGGCTTGTCATGAATAATTTTTCAGTCATCCAGCACTTGACGCAAGGTAGTCAGCAGTTCCTGGGTGTGATAGGGCTTGGACAGAAACGCCTTGGCGCCCATCTCGTAAATAGTCATCAATTGTCCATTCAACCCGTAGCCGCTGGCCACGATGGCCTTGAGGCCGGGGTTCATCTTATAAAGCTCCTCCAGGCAGCGCAGGCCGCCCATGCCGGGCATGCCGATATCCAAAATCACCAGGCTTATCTCCTCCTGACGCCTGGCGTAAGTCTCCAAGGCCTCTTCCCCGCTGCGGGCGCTCAAGACCGTATAGCCGAAGTGGCCAAGGGTCTCTTGGACCACTTCTACGATGACCTCCTCATCATCCACCACCAACAGAGTCTCTTGCCCGCCCGGTATGGCTTCCCTATCCTTCACTTCCGAGGTTTGTCCGGCTATCTCGCCCGTCGATGCCGGCAGGTGAATCCGAAAGGTGGAGCCCTTCCCCGGCTCGGAGTAGCAGCTCACATGGCCGTCATGGCCTTGGGCTATGCCATAGACAATGGAGAGCCCCAAGCCCGAACCCCGGCCTACCGCCTTGGTGGTGAAAAAAGGATCGAAAATTTTCTCCTGGGTTTCCCGGTCCATTCCCTGTCCGGTGTCGCTGATGGTCAGGCGCACGTAATCGCCGGGGCTGGCCCCCAGGTGCTGCTGGCAATAGGCTTTATCCAGGCTGACGTTTGCGGTTTGCATGACCAGCCGGCCGCCTTGGGGCATGGCGTCCGCCGCGTTGTTGGCCAGATTTAGGATGAGCAGGCCGAGCTGGTTGGGATCCCCGTATATCGGCGACAGGTTTTCGGCCAGCTCCATTTCGATCTTGATCATTTTTGGAATGGTGCGTTCCAGGATCAGCGCCGCCTGCTCCACCTCGTGGTTGAGGTCCACCGGTTTCAGCTCCGGCTCCAGCTTGCGGCCGAAAGCCAACATGCGCTGCACCAGGTCGTTGGCGCGTTCCACCGCGGCATCGACGTCGGCGGCCCGCTGGCGCACGATTTCGGGGCTGTCGGCATGCATATGCATGAGTTGGACGTAGCCTCTGATGCCCTGCAGAATGTTGTTGAAATCGTGGGCCACCCCGCTGGCCAGGGTGCCCACCGCCTCCATCTTTTGCGAATGCTGCAATTGGGCTTGCAGTTTCGCCTTTTCCGCCTCGCTCTTGCGGTATTCGGTAATATCCTTGAGGGTGCCCACCACGGCTGGGCGGCCTTCGTAATCGATCACTGAAACGGTTGCCAATACCAGAATGCGGGAGCCGTCCTTGCCTATGAATACGGTCTCGTATTCCCTGGTCGCTTCCTGGCCGGCCATGTGTTTTCGATGCAGCTCGACCACGGCCTGGCGTTCTTCGGGCGCCATTATTTCCAGAAAATCCCGCCCGAGCAATTCTTGGGCGCTGTAGCCCGCTATGCGCTCCACCCTGTCGCTGACCAGCTTGATCCTGCCGTCCTGCACCAGGAACACCACGTCCTGCATGTTCTGGATCAGGGAACGGTATTTTTCCTCGCTATCTTTGAGCGCCTTTTCCGTCAGCTTGCGATCGCTGATGTCGGCGGCCACCGAGAGCAGACATTCCTCGCCATCGATGACGATCTTCTCCGCCGAAAACAGCATGGTCATGGTGCGGCCAGCCTTGCCGCGGACCTCGATCTCCAGCTTATCCACGCTACCCGAGCGCTTTATCTCCCCCACCACGTGGCGGCGGACCGCGGTGTCGACCCACAGGCCAAGCTCCAGAGTGGTCTTGCCTATCACCTCCTGCAAGTCGAAGCCCGTGACGCGCAGGAAGGCGTCGTTGACCTCCAGCAAACGGCCGTCTTCCAGGGTTGCGATCAAGAACCATACCGGGCTCTGCCGGAAGGCCTTGGCGAACTTTTCCTCGCTGAAACGCAAGGCGTGCAATATGCTGTTTTGTTCGGTGATGTCCTGGGAGACCGATATGAGGCAGCGTTCCCCCTCCAGCAGGATTTCCTCGCAGGAAAAAAGCATATCGAGAATGGTGCCGTCCTTGGCGCGGCGCTTCACCTCCATGTTGCGCACGAATCCGCACCGCTTGACTTCTTCTTCCACCCGCCGGCGGTCAGTGGGGTCGACCCAGAGATTCATCTCCGCGGAGGTTTTCCCGATCACCTCTTGGCAAGTGTAGCCGGTGGCGCGCAGGAAAGCGTCGTTCGCCTCCAGGTAGCGGCCTTCCTCCAAGGTGCTTATGCACACCCACGCCGGGCTCTGGCGAAAGGCCTTGGAGTATTTCTCCTCGCTTTGGCGAAGGGCTATCTCCGCCGTCTTGCGCTCGGTGATGTCCTGGCATATCTCCACCACGGCGCTCAAGCGCCCCTCGGCGTCATGCACGGGATAACCCCTGATATACCAAAAGCGGCCGTCCAGGGTGGCCATCTCCCCCTCTTGCGGGCGGCCCGTCTGGCGGGCCCGCGCCACGGGACAGCGGGGACACGTTTCCGAGCGCCTATTCCATATCTCGTAGCAATAGCGGCCCTGGAGTTCCCGGGGAGAGAATTGGGCGGACTCGGCCGCGGCGCGGTTGGCCCAAAGCACCCTGTGGTCCGCGTCCTGGAAAATCACCATTTCCGAGGTGCTGTCCAGGATCAAGCTTTTCTCGGCCTCCGATTGGATCAGGGCCGCCTCGGCCCGGCGCTGTTCGGAAACGTCCTCTATCACGCCGTCGATCCAAATCAGGCTGCCATCGGAACCGTAGTTGGCAACGGCCGTGCAACTGGCCAGGAATTGGCTGCCGTCCTGCCGCCTGAGCAGCAGGTCGCTCTTCACCACGCCCTCGCGGGTCACGGTGGCGATGAAGCTTTCTCTTTCTTCGGGTCGCACGTAGAGGTCGGAAACTTGGGCTTCGAGGAAGCTGGCCACGTCCTTATAGCCGAACATCTCGGCTATGGCCGGGTTGGCCCGCAGAAATCTTCCCTTGGGCCCGCCGGTGTTGCGGTAGACGCCCACCTTGACGTTATTGACCAGGCTGCGGTAGTTTTCGTCGCCTTGATAAAGGCCGTCCGCGCCGGTTTGCCGCCCGGCGCGCCTGGCCTCCAGTTCCAATGCGCGACGCCGCAGGGATTCCAGCTTGGCCGGAAAAGAAGCGTCGCCGTCCTTGGGGTTGCTCATGTCGCCCTCATGGAATATTGCCGCATCGGAACTTGAGCGCCTTTGTCAAAGAAATAGTTCCGCGGATGTGCAGCCTGGATATAAACCAATCGCTAAAAGTTATCACCCCCCGGCGGAACCGCGCAACCTGGCGGATAGATTATTCTTTCAAAATATTAACCAGGCAAGCCTCCTGAAATCAGGTTCGCTTTGATGGAACTCGCCCAGCTTAAAACAAAAACCCTTGAGGCGGAGCATCCATCTCCCCCCAAAAAACCGAGGCCATTAATTAATTCCATCACGGATGAAAGGCCGACCCGGCTCAACCGGCCGAGTCAGCCCCTGATGAACTCTCCGCCTGGGAGGCCGCGGCGTGGACCGGCCCCCCCAGCCGGGCTACTTGACGCAGCAATCCCGGCTGGACATGCCTTCCACCATCAGCTTTTTATAATCGCCCAGGGCGTCGTGGGTCCAGCAATCATCGCCGCCGGCGCTCTCCCGGAAGGTAAGCGCCATGATGTAGGACAGCTCCTGCACGGTGGCGCCCGCTTCCAAGGCCCCGAAAAAATGCTTGAGCAAACAGGGCTTGGAACGGTTTTTTATGGAAAGGGCAAAGCAAATGAATTGATAGGTCTTTTCGTCGATGGTCCGCTTTTCCTGGTACAGCTCGTCTATTTCAGCAAACTTGGCCGCGAACTCCGGAAACCATTCTTCCAGCAAACGCATGTCATCCCTCCCTGCGCTAACCATGTTGACTCCCTTAATCGCCAATATTTATCGGCGCAGGGCCGAGCCGCGCGCCGGTTCTTGCTCACTCCTCCAGGCTCCGCGGCAGGCCCAGCACCAACTCCTTGATCTGGTCGCGCACGCGGCGGTAGTGCGCCAGGGCCTCCTCCTCGCTGGCCGCGTCCCGGGCCAGCTGGGGCGGGTCGGGAAAGCCCCGGTGCGACCGCTTCACCAGGCCGGGGAAAAAGGGGCAGGCCTCGCGGGCGTTGTCGCAAAGGGTGACCACCCAGTCCCACTCCTGGCCGATGAATTGCTCCACGTCCTTGCTGGTCTGGCCGGAGATATCCACCCCGGACTCGGCCATGACCCGCACCGCGCGCGGGTCCACGTCTTTGGGGGCCACGCCGGCGCTGTAAGCCGCGAACTCATCGCCTCTGAGGGCGTTGGTGAAGCCTTCGGCCATCTGGCTGCGGCAGGAATTGCCCGTGCAAAGGAACAGAATGCGCTTCTTCTTTTGGCTCATGCCTCTTAATCCTCCCGGCCGCGGCCTATTCCGGATAGAACCTGCTCAAATACAGCCTCAATTGCCCGGCCCGCTCCGGGGCCAGCTCCGGACACTCCTCGGCGCCGCGCCCGCCCTCGGCGGCCTGGGCCGCGAAGACCATGCAGGTGGGCTGGCCGCATTTCTTGCAGTTGGTCTTGGGCAGCATCTTGAGAATCTCGAAAACCTGGGGCCGGGGCGCGCCGTCAAAACTGGGCTGGATCTTGGCGCGGTTATCCCAAACCTGGTTGATCTCGCTCATGAGCCATTGCAGGATTTTTTCCGCCTCGGCCTCGTCCTTGAGCGCGTTCACCGCGATCATCTGGGGATACACGGTGATGATCTTGCCCTGGGCCCGGAAGGTAACGCTGGGCGGCTCCTCGATGTATTCAAAGCCGCCCAGTTCGGCGTTGAGATAGGGCAGCGCCTGGCCCACGTCCTGATCCAAGCGGGCGTGGCAATGCACCGACTCAAAGCTGGGATTGCATTCCGCCCTGAATATTTCCTTGCGGTAACCCGTGAGCAACATGTCCCCCTCCCTGCCCGGATGATTAAGAGTTAGCGGCCCCATGGCTTCGCTCGGCATTTGGGCGACTCCTCTCGCCTGCGTCCAAGCGGCGCCGCTGAATGGTAAGCGGCTACTTGAGCCATTCCTTCACTTGGTCCTTGTTGGGTATCTTCCCCACGATCTTAACCTGGCCGTCCACCACCACCGCCGGGGTCATCATCACCCCGAAGGCCGCGATCTCCAGCATGCCGGTAACCTTCTCCACCGTGGCCTCCGCCTGGGCTTCCGCCACGGCCTCACGCACGATTTCCTCGGTCTTTTTGCACTTGGCGCAGCCCGGCCCCAATATCTTGATGTCCATTTTTATGCTCCCTGAACGGCCCTAGCCCTGGGCCTGGATTATCATTTCCCTGATTTCCGCCTCGCTGGGCACCCTGCCCGAGGAGACTATCCGGCCGTCGATGCAAAGTCCGGGCGTGGCCACCACGTCGAAGGCCGCGATGGCCAGCATGTCGCGCAGGTGCTCCAGCTCGGCGGGCGCGCCCAACTGGTCCAGGACCCGCATGACCCTCTGGGTCAGTTCCTGGCAGTTGGCGCAGCCGGGTCCCAGCACCTGGATGCTGAGCACGGGCTTGCCGCCCTCCTCCTCGGACATTGGTCGACCCAGATGGCGGCTCAGCTCACGGCCCAGGGCCTTCACATAGGCCGCCCGCGCCGCTTCCGGCACGTAGTTATCGGCGGCCAAGCGCTGCAACAGCGCCTCGCCGGCTTTTTCCTCGGGCATCTCCGCCAACCGGTCCGCCATTTCATGGAGCGCCTGCTCCAAGCCCTGCACGCCCACCTGGCGGCCGTCCACCCGGATCATTTTTATATCGCTCATTTGATAACCTCAACTGAACAAGGAGCCGTAAATAAGGCCAGCCACGGTGGACATGGCCACGATGATCGCCGCGAAGGTTAAAGTCTTTTTCCAGCCCATCACCCCGCCGATGACCAGGAGGTTGGGCAGGCTCAAGGCCGGACCGGCCAGGAGCAGCGCCAGGGCCGGCCCCTGGCCCATGCCCGCGCCCAAAAGCCCCTGCAAGATGGGTATCTCGGTGAGGGTGGCGAAATACATGAGCGCGCCCGCCACGGCGGCGAACAGGTTGGCGCCCAGGCCGTTGCCGCCCAGGCTGGCCTCCACCCAGGCCTGGGGAATCAAGGCCGGGTGGCCGGGCCTGCCCAGCAAAAAACCCGCCGCCAGGACGCCCGCGCCCAACAGGGGGAAAATCTGCTTCATGAAGCCCCAGGTGGAATCCACCCACTCCCGCAGTTCCTCGGCCTTGAACCAGCGCCAGAGCAGCAGGCCCAGCACCGCCAGCAAGAGTGCCGTTATGTACCACTTGGCCTGATACAGCGCCCCCCACAGGCCGCCGTCGCCGTCGGCCGGCTTGGCAAAGGCCGCGAAGACCAATATCAGCACCATCACCAGCATGAACAGGGCTTCCTGGCCCAGGCCGCGGCCGCTGGCTTCCTCCTCCGGCAGGTATATCTGGCCGGTGGCGCGCCGGGCGTCGTCCTTGCGGAAGATGAAGGCCATCAAAAGCCCGGTGATGATGGCGAACAGCACCGCGCCCACCGCCCTGGCCAAGCCCAACTGCCAGCCCAAGATGCGGGCGGTGAGCACGATGGCCAGGACGTTGATGGCCGGGCCGGAATAAAGAAAAGCGGTGGCCGGGCCGATGCCCGCGCCGCGGGTGTAGATGCCCGCGAAAAGGGGCAGCACCGTGCAGGAGCACACCGCCAGCACCGAGCCCGAAACCGAGGCCACCGAATAGGACAGGATTTTGCCGGCGCCCGCGCCGAAATAGCGCAGCACCGCCGCCTGGCTCACGAACACCCCGATGGCCCCGGCGATGAAAAAGGCCGGCACCAGGCAGGTGAGCACGTGCTCGCGGGCGTATTCCCGGAGCATCAGAAAGGCTTCCAGGCCGGACTGGCGTATAAGCCCGCTGTCCCAGGGCACCCAATAGGCGGCCGCGAAAACGCCCGCGATGATTAATAGCTTATAGCGCTCTTTCATGGCTCAGCCTATCTTCAGCTTGGCGCGCTTCATGTCGCCCACCAGGTCGATCTGGGTTTGCACCTGGCTGTGCAGCACCGATTCCAGGCAGGAAAAGAAATCCAGCACGCAGGGCGCTGCCAAACGGTAGAAGACCTGGTTGCCGCGTTTTTCATCGAAAACCAGGCCGGCCGAGCGCAGCAGGCTCAGGTGCTTGGATACCGTGGACATGTCCGCGCCCACCTCCTCGGTGAGCTGGGCCACGGAACATTCGCCTTTTGACAAGCGGTCCACCAGGCAGAGCCGGCTGGGGTGGGCCAGCGCCTTTAGTATTCTGGCCCGCGCTTCATAGCGGGCCTGGGTCTTGGCGTCCATGACTGCCTCCATATGCCTATTTGGCAATATAACCAAATTGGCAAGACTTGTCAAGCGCACTCCCGCCATGCGGCAATGCCGCATCGTCGGCGGACCAACGCCTTCGTCACGCGTTACTCCAGAAAAACCCTTTAATCAGTAGTGTTATCGTGCTATAAATACTGCCGGTTTTTTCCCGCCCCCTATCTCAAGATCGGACCAAGCCATGCGCGCCACTTCCTCGGTTAAACCAAAATTCAACCGCTTTTATGATTACCTGGGCATCTTCTGGCTTTGCCTGGGGATTCTGCTCTACGAAGTGACCCTGACCAGGATATTCTCCTTTGTCATATGGTCGCACTTCGCCTTCCTTATCGTCTCCACCGCCCTGTTCGGTTTCGGCCTGGCCGGCGTCTGGCTTTCCATCGCCCGCGACAAGCAGTGGAGCCTTGATAAGTGGCTGACGCCCTGGTTGGCGGCGGGATTCAGCCTGGCCGCCGCCCTGAGCCTGGTCGTCATCCGCTTCGTGCCCTTGCAGTTATCGGGCCTCAACCATTTCATCCAGTGGCTCAACCTTTTCGCGGTTTATCTGGCCTTGATCGCGCCCTTTTTCCTTTCCGGCCTGGCGATCGCCATCTTGCTCTCCGGCGACGCCACCCAGGTGCACAAGCTTTATTTTTTCGATCTTTTGGGCGCGGCCATCGGCTCCATCCTGATCGTCTTCGTCATCACCCCCCTGGGGGCCACCGGCTCCCTTTTGCTGGCCTGCTTTCTGGGCTTGTTGGCGGCCGCGTTTTTCGCCTGGCCCCAAGGCAGGGGCAAGAGCCTGTCCCTGGCCCTGGCCGCCTGCCTATGCCTTTTGGCGGTTCCCCACGGCGAATCCATCCTGCCCCTGGTCAGCCACACCACCAAGCGCATTACTCAAACGGAAATCGACGACGCCCTGGTTTCCAAATGGAGCATCCTCTCCCGCATTGACGTGGTTAAACGGGCTGACGGCAGCCCGGACATCATTTTCATCAATGGCGGCGAAAACCAATCCAGCTTCGGCTTTTTCAAGCGCGGGGGCGAGAAAACCCTCTACTGGCAAATGGACCAGAACGCGCCCTACCTCTGGCTGAATCCGGAAGCGCGCGGCATCAAGCCCAGAGTGGCCATAATAGGCTCATCGGGCGGCAGCGAGGTGGTGTTCGCCTTGCATCACGGAGCCGGCGAGGTGGACGCCATCGAGATGGACCCCATGATCGTGGACCTGCAACGCACCACCTTGCGGAAGTGGAACGACGGGCTTTACGAGTTGCCCAACGTTCACTTGATCCCCAACGAAGGCCGCAGTTTCATCGCCCACAGCGACAAGACCTACGACCTGATTCAGATGGTCAACAACCATACGCCCATCGCCCTCGCCTCCGGCGCCATCAACCTGTCGGAAACCTATCTGCTCACCGTGGAAGGCGTGATGGATTACCTGCGCCATCTTTCGCCAAACGGCATCCTCTCCATCAGCCGCTGGGGCGAGGTGCGCCTGCTCACCATCCTGCGGGAGGCGGGGAGGCGGCTGGGCATAAAGGACATGGCCGGCAAAGTGGTGCTGCTGAAAAGCACGGAGATCCACAGCACCCTGTTTTTCTCCATGAAGCCCTTTACCGCCGATGAAATAGCCCGCTTGCGGCAGTGGGCCGGCCAATACGGCAAATCCATCCTTTACGAGCCCGGCATGAGCCCCCAAGCCAACATCTTCAGCCGCATCGTCAACGCCGAGGATCCATCGCTATTTTATGATTTCGTGGGCTTCGACATCTCGCCTACCAGCGACGACCGGCCCTTTTTCGACCACATGATCCTGATCGGACAGCACGTGGACCTGGACCATGGCTGGGTGACGCCGGGCACCAGGGCCTGGGCCGAAATGACCTTTTGGCAGCCCTTCGACGGCTTGTGGGGCCTGTTGGACAAGTTCCCCATTCCCAAGGGCGAGGTGCCCCTCCTCATCATCGCCTTGCAGAGCCTGTTGCTAGCGGTGGTCTTGATCTATCTGCCCCTGCGCTTTTTCAAAAAAAGGGGCCAGCTGCAGGAAAGCCGCTGGCCGGTGCTGGCCTATTTCTCCATATTGGGCGCCGCCTTCATCATGATCGAGCTGTGTTACATCAAACAGTACATCCTTTTCCTGGGCTATCCCTCCCTGAGCATAGCCCTGGTGATAGCCTCCCTGCTCTTGTTTTCGGGCATCGGCTCGTTCATCTCCGAAAGATTCGGAGATCACCCGGCCAAGGCCCTGCGCCTGGTGTTCCCCGCCATATTCGCGGTCAATCTGATCATGCTCTGGCTCACCGGGATGGTGTTCCACCTGGCCTTGGGCTGGCCCATGGCCGCGCGGGTGGCCTTGGCCATGGCCTTGATCGCGCCCATGGGCTTGCTCATGGGAATGCCGTTTCCCTTGGGCCTGCGCCTGGTGCACCGCATATCGCCCAATCTGGTGGGCTGGGCCTGGGGCGTGAACGGCTTCATGACGGTGGTGGGCTCCATCGTCACCGTATTCATAGCCATTTTCTTCGGTTTCCAAGCGGTGATTATGGCGGCCGGCGCCCTTTATCTCCTGGCCGCTCTGGTGACGCCCCAACTGGCCAAGGGAGCCGACGCCTAGCCGGCAAGCGGCGGCTAGCCCAGGACCAGGATCAACACCGCCCCCAGCTCCATGACCAAAACCGCGGCCAGGCGCTGGCCCAGGCGCGCCTCGTGCAGAAACAGGCCGCCGTACAGCATGGCGATTACGATGCTGAACCGTTTCACCGAAACCATGTAGGCGGCCTGCACCAGGTTGATGGCCAGGAAATGCATGACCACGTGGGCGCTGGCCGCCAGGCACACGGCCAGGGCGGGCCAGGGTCTTTTGAGCCAGCTCCAGGAAAGGCGGCCGCTGGCGGCCAGGACCAGGGCCAGGGCCGCGCCCACTAAAAGAGGATAAAACCCGGCCATGAACCAGGAGTCCGCGGCCAGCACCGCGCGCCGGCCCAGCACCGCGGTGAAGGAATAGATCGCCGCCACCGCCAGCATCATCCAGGAGCCGGTCTCGCGGGTGACGGCCAGGATGGGCTGGGCCCAGCCCTTTTTGAATTGCTCGATGTTGAGGCAATAGCCGCCCGCGGCCAGAAGCGCCACGCCCGCCGCGCCGAACCAGGAAGGCATTTCGCCCAGAATGATAAAGCCGGTGGCCAGGGCGAACAAGGGCGTGAACGATAAAAAAGGCTGCGCCAGGGAAAGCGGCGAGACCTGGATGGCCTTGGTGTAGAGAAAGGTGGCCAGGAGTTCGGCCGGCAAGGCCAGGGCCACCGAGCTCCAAAACTCGGGGCGCATCTGGGGCCAGGGCCTGAGCAGCAGGATGAGCAGGCAGGCGGGCACCAGGCCGGTGAAGCGCACCATGACCATCTCGCCCACGGCGAGATCGCTGAAATAACGCTTGATCAGGTAATCCGCCGTGGCCAGGCAAAAGGCCGCGCCCAGGGCCAGGAGGAACCAGGTCATGGACGGCCGCCCGCCAGGAAGGCCTCCAATCGCCGCCGGTCCGGCAGGGCGCTGCGCCCGCCCAGCGCCGTCACGCTGATGGCCGCCACGGCGCAGGCCGTGGCCAAAGCCCGCCCCGGCCCCTGCCCCAAGAGCAGGGCGTGCACCAGGCCGGCGTGGAACACGTCGCCCGCGCCGGTGGTGTCCCGCGCCTCCACCGGGAAACCGGGCTGCCTGAAATAACGGCCGCCGGCCAGCATCTCCGCGCCCTCGGCCCCCAGGGTGCGCCCCGCCCACAACGGCCCCATGGTGGCCATGGCTTCCAGGGCCCGGCGGGGGTCCTCGATGCCGGTGAGACGCTGGGGAAAGCGCTGGGAGCCCACCACCACGTGGCACAGCGCCACCAAATCCCGGGTGCCCTCATAGACCCGCTCGCCGTCCAGGCTCACCAAAAGGCCGCGCGCCCTGGCCAGGCGGGCGGCCCGCAGGCTGGGCTTCAGAAAATGGCCGTCCAGGTGCAGCACCCGGCCCGCCGCCACGAGTTCCGGGTCCACCTCGTCCGCCTCCAGGCGGCAGGCCTCGTCGCGGTGCCAGACGATGGTGCGCTCGGCCGTGGCCTCCTCCACCATGATGAAGGCCTGCTGGCTGGCCGTGCCGGGCTTCAGCTTCAGCCCCGCCGGCTCCACCCCGAACTCCCGCAGCCAGGGGCCGGCCTTTTGGCCGGCCGGGTCGTCGCCGCGGACCCCGGCATAGGCCACCCGCCAGCCCAGGCGGGCCAAACAGCAAGCGGCGGTGGCCGCCTGGCCCCCGCCGCTCATGACCATTTGTTTCATCCTGAGCTTGCCGCCCCGTTCCGGAAAACCCTCCACCAGGCAGAGGTGATCGCAGGCGTTCAAGCCCAGGCACACCGCGTCGTAACGCCGCCCCTCGGCCGGCGGCGGCGCGAGCTGTGCTGCCACGCGGCTACTCCTTGGTGAGCACCTTTACTTTCACTTTGCCTTGCAGGGCCTGGGCGAAACGCTCGGCGTCCGCCTCCCCACCCACGATGGCGCCGTAATGCATGGGAATGGCCAGCTTGGGCTTGATGGCCTTCACCGCCTCCACGGCCTGCTCGGCGGTCATCACGTAGGTGCCCGAGACCGGCACCAGGGCCACGTCCACGCCCAAGCCCGCCATCTCGGGGATGTGGTCGGTGTCGCCGGCATGATAGAGGCTGACGCCGTCGACCTGCAGCACGAAACCCAGCCATCCCTTTGATTTGGGATGAAAATCCTTGTCGGTGTTATAGGCGGGCATGGCCTTGATCTTGATGCCCTTGACCTCCAGATGGTCGCCCGGCTTCATGACCCGCACGTCGCCGGAAAGCTTTTTGGCACAGTCGGCCTCGGTGACCACCACCGTGTCGGGGCCCTGCAGCTTGGCCACTTCCTCGGGCACGCAGTGGTCAAAATGATCGTGCGTGGCCAGTATCAAGGCCGCCTTGGGAGCGCCGGCCTTGAGCTCGTAGGGATCGAAATAAATGACGCCGCCGGAGGTATCCCAGCGAAAGGTGTCATGGCCCAGCCAATGCAGGTTGGCCACGGCTTTTTCAATGGCTTTTTCATCCGCCATAGCAATACTCCCTGGTCCGGCCAGCCCCGCCAGCAAGGCTCCTCCGGTCAAAACCAGAGCCAGCAAAACCTTGAGGAAGAGGACCGGCATGCGATTGGGCAGACTACCGCTTCCCATGGTTTTATCCCGCTTTGTTTTGGTCGCCGCGCGCCCGGAAACGAGCTTCGGCCGGGCGCCCCACTATTTGGTGGCCAACACCACCCGGTGATTGACCAAGGACATGGACTTGATATCCGCCTTGACCACCTTTTGCTCGCCGTATATGGAGATCAGGCGAATCTGGCCGCCCTCCTCGGGCTCTATAATGTCCACGTCAGCCAAAAGCAGGTTTTCGGCTCCGTTGCCGTTTACGATGTAAGCATTGGCTTCACACATCTCACATCAACTCCTTGAGGCGGATTTTGACAATGTAATCCACCTGATGGGGCAGGGGCTCGTGGGCCACCCCCACTACCTCGACGTTTTCCTGGGTCAAGGGCAAAAGGAATTTGCGCGCCCGACAGGAAGCCACCGCCGCGGCCAGGGCGGGGGTGACCTCGCCCATCATGGCGTTGGCCAGGACGATGCCGATGGGCCCGATCACCACGTCGGAGTCCTGGATGCTCCAGATAATGGCGTTCTCGCCGGTGGCGCCCTTGTTGGCCCGGGCCTTCATCATCTGGGTGGTGGCTATGGCGTTGGTCCCCAAGGCCAGGACCTCCACATCCTCGCCGTATTCTTCCTTGATCCGGCGGATGATAACGCTGCCGATGCCGCCGCCTTGCCCGTCTATCACGCTCACGCGCACGTTGTTTTGCTGCTCCCCCCGCGCCGGCTCCCGGGCCGCCGCGACATGACTGCAACCACTATCTCGAATTTTCAGCATACACTTAAGCCAAGAACCAGGCAACCCCGGTCGAGCGCCGTTGATTTTGTATTGCCCAAAACAGGGGTTAGCCTGTATTACAAAACAAAGGGGCCCGCAACCACTTAGTCAGGATGCTAAAGAAGTGACCTTCGCGTTATGGCTGGGGCTAATCTTGGGAGCCTATCTTCTGGGTTCGGTTCCCTTCGGCTTGGTGCTGTGCCGCTTGTCCGGCCAGCCGGACCCGCGCCTGGGCGGCTCCGGCAACATCGGAGCCACCAACGTGACGCGCCTGGCGGGCAAGACCGTGGGCGCGGCCACCCTGCTGCTGGACGTGGCCAAGGGCGCGGCGCCGGTCTACCTGGCCGCCGCCTGGCTGCCCGACTGGCAATACGCCAGCGTGGGCCTGGCCGCCTTTTTGGGCCACTGCTACCCGATCTACCTGGGCTTCAAGGGCGGCAAGGGCGTGGCCACGGCCATGGGCATCTATCTGGCGCTTTCCTGGCCCTCGCTTTTGGGGGCGCTGGCCCTGTTCGTGGCCGCCGCCTGGCGCACGGGCCACGTGTCCCTGGGCTCGCTGCTGGCCTGCGGCAGCGCGCCGCTTTGGTTTCTGGCCTGGGGCGAACCCTGGCCCGAGGTGGTCCTGGCCGCGCTCATGGCCGCCCTGGTGGTGTGGAAGCACCGGGAAAACATCGCCCGCCTGCGCGCCGGCACCGAATCCCGCCTGGGATCGTCCTAGGACTTGGCCCGGCCGTAATAGCGCCGGGCCAGCCTGCGGTGATCCGCCCCCCCAAGCCATAGCAGGGTCAGCCACAGGCTCAAGGCCTGCTGGCGCAGCGCGCCGTGCCTGAGATAGCGCCGGGAGCTGGTTGTCACGGCGGGCTTCAAGATGACCGGCCGTCCCMCCCGCCGCAGGCGCAGCCACAGGTCCAGGTCCTCCATCAGCGCCAGATTCCTGTAGCCGCCCAGGCGCTCGAAAACCTCGCGCCGCACGAGAATGCCGGCGTCGCCGTAATGCAAGAGGCGGAAGGGCAGCCGGGTGAACCAGGCGAAAAACCTCAGCAGCGGGGTGGCGGGCTCAAAGGCCAGACGGAACACGCCGCCCGGAGTAGCGCTGCGGGCCAGGGCCCGGCTCGCGGCGGCCAGGCCGTCCAAGGGCAGGCGGCTGTCGGCGTGCAAGAAGAGCAGCACCTCGCCGCTGGCCACTTTCGCGCCGGCGTTCATCTGGCGGGCCCGGCCCAGTGGCGAGGAAACCACCCTGGCCAGGCGCGCGGCCAGCTCCGGGGTGCCGTCCCGGCTGCCGCCGTCGGCCACGATAACCTCCCAAGCGCCCGCCGCTTGGGCGCTCGCCACGCAGGCCGCGATGTCTCGGATTTCATCCAGGGCGGGTATTATCACCGACACCCGCAAGGGCTCTCCCCGGCCTACAGCTTGCCCAGGCGGCGGGCCTTGTTCCGCCGCTTTTTGGGCAGGCGCTTGGCCGGTCCTTTTTTCTTGGTGGTGAAGTCCCAGCCCGTTTCCTCCCCCCCGGCTTCCAGCCCTTCCACCTTGCCCTGGGCCGCCTCCATGAGGCGGACGGCGAACTCCCAGGAGGCGATCACCTCGCTGCCCGCGGCCTGGCAGCGGCCGGCCAGTTCGCGGTCGTCGGTGATCACCGTCACCCCCGGCCCGTGTTGGGCGGCCAGGCCGGCGATGACCTCGTCGGCGCTCTGGGCCGAGCCGGAATTGATGATGGGCACCCCGTTTTGGCTTCCCCGGCTGGGGCCTTCCTGGGGGCCGCCGTCAAAGACCACCGTGATCTGGTGCCGCTTTTTGTCCCGGTAGAGCTTGAGAGCCTTCAAAAGCGCGTCGCGGCCCTGGCCGCGGGCCTCGGCCGGGGCCAGCTCCGGCGTGGCGAAGAGGAGATTATAGCCGTCGATAACCAGATGCATGAGACCTAGCCACTATTCTCACGGTGGCGGCGCACAACAGAACGTGAACGTTCAATATTCTCACCCTCGTGGCCAATACATGATAACGGCCACCCCGAGTAAAGCGATAATCCCCCCAATAACATCAAATCTATCGGGTGTGACACCGTCAATTTTCCACCCCCAAAGAATTGATAAAACTATAAATACGCCGCCATAGGCAGCGTAGACCCTCCCGAAATTCGCGGGCTGGAGGGTGGGAATTACCCCGTATAAGACCAGGATGATCCCTCCTATCAAACCATAGAGGATCGGCCTACCTTCCCGTAGCCAGAGCCACACAAGGTAGCCGCCGCCAATTTCGCAAAGACCCGCCAGAATAAAATAACCGATGGATTTGATGATCATTAAAACAATCCTATTACGATTTCCTGCGCCCCCATCGATGAGAGTTACGGCTTAGCTGCATATTTCATGAGGGTTGGGTGGTCATGGCGGATTGGTCGATCATGGTGGGCTGATTTAAAAACGAGCCTCATATTCAAAGATCGCGATTTGTCACCCCAACCGGCACAGCCAGTTGGCCGCCGCCAAGGCGACCGGCAAGCCAAGGAGGCAGGTGTAGTTGTTACTACAGCGACGACTTGGCGCGGCCGGCAACGCAGGCGGCGGGCACCTGGCGCAGCCGGACACCCGGCCTTCATGAAATTATGCGGGCTAGGAGCGCAGGACCTCCAAGAGCCGCTCCAATTCCTGATCCGAGGCGAACTCGATGGTGATGCGGCCCTTTTTGCCCTTGCGCTGGATTTTGACCCTGGCGCCCAGGCCCCGTTGCAGTTCCTCGGCCAGGCTGTCTATATAGGCCTGGTCCTGATCGGCCGGGGCCGGCGGCGCGGCCGGCTTCATGAGCTTTTTGATGAGGTTTTCCGTGGCCCGCACCGAAAGCCCCTGGGCCACCACCTGATCGCGGGTCTTGCGCAGGAGTTGGGGCCTCTCCATCAGGGCCAGCAGGGAGCGGGCGTGGCCGGCGCTCAGGCGGCCGGCGGCCAGATCCTGCTGGATTTCCACCGGCAGCTTCAAAAGGCGCATGGTGTTGGAAACCGTGGAGCGGTCCTTGCCCACCGCCTTGCCCACTTCCTCCTGGGCCAGACCGAACTCCTCCATGAGGCGCAAAAAGGCGCGGGCCTCTTCCAGGGGGTTCAAATCCTCGCGCTGCAGGTTCTCCAGGAGCGCCAGGAGCAGGGCCTGCTGATCCGTGGCGCGGCGCACCACCACCGGCACCGCGTTCAGGCCGGCCATCTGGCTGGCCCGCAGCCGCCTTTCGCCGGCGATCAATTGATAGCCGCCGTCCACCGGCCGCACCACCAGGGGCTGCAAGACGCCGTGCTGGGCTATGCTGTCGGAAAGCGCCTGCAGGGCGGCCTGGTCATAGACCCGGCGGGGCTGGTAGGGGTTGGGCTCCACCCGCTCCAGGGGCAGCTCGATCACCTTTTCGCCGGGCTTGGGCTCGGTGGGCGGGCTGTCGGTGGGGAAATCGCTGTCGCCCAAGAGAGCGGCCAGGCCGCGGCCCAGGGCCATTTTCTTGGGCTTGTCCTTCTTGGCCTCGCTCACGCCACGGCCTCCCGGCGGGTCTGCTCGCCCTCGCTGGCGCCGCCGCCCCGCAAGTTGACCATCAACTCCCGAGCCAGGGCCAGATAGGCCTGGGAGCCGGTGCTTTTGGGATCGTAGAGAATGGCCGGCTTGCCGAAGCTGGGCGCTTCGGAGAGCCTGACGTTGCGGGGCACCACGGTCTTGAAAACCAGATGCTTGAAATGCCCGCGCACGTCATCTTCCACCTGGCGGCAGAGATTGTTGCGGCCGTCGTACATGGTGAGCGCGATGCCGTCCAGCTTGAGCGACTGGTTCCAGGCCCGGCGCACCCTGGCCACGGTGTGCAGAAGCTGGGTGAGCCCCTCCAGGGCGTAGTATTCGGTCTGCAGGGGGATCAAGACGCCTTGGCAGGCGGTGAGCGCGTTCAGGGTGAGCAGCCCCAAGGAGGGCGGGCAGTCCAGAAAAATGAAGCGGAACCTTTGGCCCAGGGCGGCCAGGGCCCCGGTGAGCAGCCGTTCCCGGTTGGGAAGCTGGGCCAGCTCCATTTCCGCGCCGAAAAGGTTCACCTCGCTGCCCAGGATTTTTAGATGGGGCAAGGCCGTGTCGCGCATGGCGGCACCGGGCTGGGCCTGGCCGATGAGCACGTGGTAGAGCGAAGTGTCCTCCGCGCGCAGACTCACCCCCAAGCCGCTGGTGGCGTTGCCCTGGGGGTCCATGTCCACCACCAGCACGTCCTGACCCGCCGCCGCCAGGCAGGCGGCCAGGTTAACCGCGGTGGTGGTTTTGCCCACCCCGCCCTTTTGATTGGCAACGGCGATGATGCGGCTCATAACACCCCCACCTTAACCGGGGCTGGTCCAGCTTGGCAAGGCGCAAAAGCTCCGCCTGCCAAATACCCGTAATTACAGCTTTTTACTCACACGATTCCGCGAGGCGCCCTTTGCGGGGCCCGCCGCCGGCTCCCAAGCCATTCAGCGGCGTCAAACGGTTGCCGAGCCCCGGTTCCCGCCTGCTCCCAACGGCCTGGGCTTTGGAAAATATCGCCGCCGGCCAAGCGCCCTTCCGCTCCCTCCGGCCTACCGCGGCAACCTTCACCAGCTTCGGCCCCATGGCCGGTCCGCGCTTACGCGCTCCCCAACGCCCTTCGCCGCCCCCTTCGCCCCCCTTCGCCTAGCCCCCTTCACCTCGGCCCCCTTAGCCTCTCTCAGGCCCCCTTCGGCCGCGCCCTCCAGCCCCCCCCCTAGCCCCCTAGCGGCGCTTGCCGCCTTTTTTGCGCTTGCGCGAGGCGGACTTTTGCTGCACGGAAGGTGCCTTGGCGGCCGGGGCCTGGGGAGCCGGCTCCGGCGCGGGCCGCGAACGGCGGCCGACCTTTAAGCCAGCGGGCTTGCTTTCCGGCAGGAGCAGCAATACGGGGCTGGCCACGAAGATGGAGGAATAGGTACCGATGCCGATGCCCACCAAGAGGGCGAAGGCGAAGTCCTCGATGACGCCGCCGCCCAAAATCCACAGGGCGGCCACCACCACCAGGGTGGTGCCGGAGGTGAGGATGGTGCGGCTCAGGGTCTGGTTGACCGAGTCGTTGATCACCGTGCCCAGGGGCTGGCGGCCCGAGCGGCGCAGGTTCTCGCGGATGCGGTCGAAGACCACGATGGTGTCGTTCAGGGAGTAACCGATGATGGTGAGCAGCGCCGCCACGATGGCCAGGGTGAATTCCTTGTCCATGAGGGTGAACACGCCCACGGTGATGGCCACGTCGTGGATCAGGGCCACGATGGCGCCCAAGGCGTAGCGCAGGCGGAACAGCCAGCAGGCCCCCACGGTGACCACCAGGGCGGTGATGATAAGGGGCACCATGCCGGCGTCCTCGGCGCCGGCGGCGGCGAAGATGGTCTGCACCAGGAAAGTGGCGCCCACCAACACCGCGGCCATGATGGCCGATAGGCCCCACTTGGCCTCGAAACGTCCCGAGATATAGACCACGATGAGCAGGATGGCGTAGAAAATGGCCATGAGGGCCTGCCTGCGCAGGTCCTTGCCCACCTTGGGCCCCACCATCTCCACCCGGCGCACCTCGAAGCCCTGGGGATAGCTGGCCTTGAGGGTCTCCCGCATGCGATCGCCCAGGCCGTCCAGCTTGAGACCGGCCTTTTCGGCCCGGATGAGGAACTCGTTGCCCTCGCGGCCGAAGTTCTGCACCAGGGAATCCTGCATGCCCAGGGGGGTCAGGGCCTTTTTGATGGCGGCGGCGTCGGTGGGAGCGTTGAAGCGCACCTGCACCAGGATGCCGCCCGCGAAATCGATGCCCTGGTTGAGCCCGCCGCGCAGGAACAGGGAGGCCACGGTGAGAAGCAGCAACAGGGCCGAGAAAACAAAGGCCCATTTGCGTTTGCCTACGAAATCTATATTTACGTCTGGCTTGATGAGTTCCATGATCTTCCGCGCTAGCAATCCTGGTTTATATGGAAAGGCCCTTGACGCTGAAGCGGCTGAGCGCCAGGTCGAACACCATCCTGGTGAAGTAGATGGCGGTGAACATGGAGCTGGCGATGCCGATGGCCAAGGTCACCGCGAAGCCCCGCACCGGCCCGGTGCCGAACTGGAAAAGCACCAGCGCCGCGATGAGCGTGGTGAT
Source organism: Desulfocarbo indianensis (assembly GCA_001184205.1). Classification (GTDB taxonomy): domain Bacteria; phylum Desulfobacterota; class Desulfarculia; order Desulfarculales; family Desulfarculaceae; genus Desulfocarbo; species Desulfocarbo indianensis. The sequence continues at coordinate 132,526 of LBMP01000004.1, read as the reverse complement.
GTTGGCGTCCAGGATGGTGATGGTGGCCTTGCCGTAGCCCGCGTCGATGGCCGCGGCCGGGGTCTTGCCCAGGCGCAGTTCCTCGCGGATGCGCTCGAAGATGAGCACGTTGGCGTCCACGGCCATGCCGATGGTGAGGATGACGCCGGCGATGCCGGGCAGGGTGAGGGTGGCCTGGAAGGCGGCCAGGGCCGCCGCGATGAGCACCAGGTTGAGGAGCAGGGCCAGATCGGCCACGATGCCCGCCAGCTTGTAATAAACCAGAATGAAGAGCACCACCAGGATGAAGCCCACCACCATGGAGATGAGGCCCTGGTTGATGGAGTCGCGCCCCAGGCTGGGGCCCACGGTGCGTTCTTCCAGAATCTTCACCGGGGCGGGCAGCGCGCCGGAACGGAGCACCACCGCCAGGTCGCGGGCCTCTTCCATGGTGAAATCGCCGGAGATGCGGGCCTCGCCGCGGGTGATGGGCTCCTGGATCACCGGGGCGGACTGCACCTTGCCGTCCAGGATGATGGCCAGGCGCTTTTTAACGTTGCGGGTGGTGATATCCCCGAACTGGCGGGCCCCCCGCGCGTCGAAGGCCACCGAGACGTAGGGCTCGTTGTTTTGGGAGTCTATCTGCACGCGGGCGTCGGTGATGGTCTCGCCGGTCATCACGGTGCGGGAGCGGAGCACGATGGGCTCCTTGCTCACCCGGCCGCTTTGGCTGTCGCGGTCGTACAGATAGTAAATCTCATCGCCCGGCGGCAGGGTGGCCTTGGAGGCGGTGCGCGGGTCCACGCTGTCGTCCACCAGCTTGAACTCCAGCTGGGCGGTCTTGCCGATGAGCGCCACCGCCCTTTGCGGGTCCTTGACGCCCGGCAGCTGAATCAGGATGCGCCCGTCTTCCTGGGGCATGATCTCGGGTTCGGAAACCCCGAACTGGTCCACCCGGTTGCGGATGGTTTCCAGCGCCTGCTCGGAGGCCTGGCTGGCGATGTCCTTGGCGGAGGCGGGGAGGAGCTGCAGGCTGACCGAGACCTTGCCCTCGCTGTCGGTCTTGGCGTCGAGTTCCTTGTAATCCGGAAAATTGGTCTTGATCAGGTCCTGGAACTTGGCGCGGTCGCTATCGGCCAAAAGCGTCAGCTTGATGGTGTGATCCGCTCCCGGTTCGGGGCGGGTGGCGCGGATTTTTTCCTCGCCCATCTTGCGCAGCAGGTCCTGGCTGGCGCGTTCCACCGCCGAGACCACCGCTTTTTCCGCCTCCACTTCCAGGATCAGATGCATGCCGCCTTGCAGGTCCAGTCCCAGGTGGATTTTCTCGCTGGGCAGCACGCCTTCCCACCAGGCCGGCGGCTTGCTGGTCATGGTGGGCACCAGATAGACCAAGGCCACAAGGATCACGGCCGCCACCACGGCGGCCTTGACAGTCAGGTTCCTAGACAAGGTCCACTCCTTAAGCTCGTAACCTTACCTCCCGCTCGGCCGGCGCGCTGCGCCCGGCCGGCGGTATGGCTTCAGGCCCTCACGCAAAGGTCCGCTATTTCTTTTTTTCCTCGGCTTTGGCCGGAGCCTGGGCGGGCGCGCCGGCCACGCCGCTCACCGAGCCGCGGCTCATCTTGACCCGCACCTGGGGCGCGATTTCCACCACCACGGTCTGATCGTCTATGCCGGTGATCTTGCCGTAGATGCCGCCGGAGGTCAAAACGTTGTCGCCCTTGCGCAGATTGGCCAGCATCTCGCGGTGCGCCTTGGCCTTTTTCTGCTGGGGCCGGATGAGCAGAAAATAAAAAATCACGAACATGAGAACGAGCATGGGCAAGGGGCCGGATAACAGCCCGCCAAAACCGCCACCGCCATCGGCGCCGGCCTGGCCGCCGCCCTGCTGGGCGGTTCCCATGGCCCAGGCAGTGCCCGCCATTAACCAATCAAGCATGGTTTCCTCCATCGGATGAGTTTTCCTCCCCCGGCTCCGGAACCCGGCGGGCCCAGAAGTCGCGGGCAAAGGCGTCGTATTGATCCTGGGCGATGGCCTCGCGTAAAGCCGCCATCAACCCCAGGACTTGGTGAAGGTTGTGTATGGTGTTGAGCCGATAGGCCAGAAGCTCCCTGGCCATGAACAGATGACGCAGATAGGCCCGGCTGTAGCGCCGGCAGGCCAGGCAGCCGCAAGTCTCGTCCACCGGGGCCTGGTCTTCGGCGTAGCGCGCGTTTCTTATGTTCAAGCGGCCGGTGGAGGTGAACAGGGTGCCGTTGCGGGCCATGCGGGTGGGCAGCACGCAGTCGAACATATCCACCCCCAGGCCGGCGCAGGCCACCAGGTCCTCGGGAGAGCCCACTCCCATGAGGTAGACCGGCTTATCCCGCGGCAGTTGGGGAACGGTTTGTTCGATCACCCGCATCATCACCTCTTTGGGTTCACCCACGCTGAGCCCGCCCAGGGCGTAGCCGTCCAGTTCGTGCTCCAGGAGCAGTTCCACGCTTCTGTGCCGCAGTTCAGGATACACCCCGCCCTGCACTATGCCCATAAGCGCCCCGCCCTTTTCGGTGCGGGCGGCCTTGGCCCGCCCGGCCCAGCGCGCGTCCCGCTCCAGGGCGGCCGCCACGTATTCCCGGCCGGCTCCGGCGGGGGGGCATTCATCCAGCATCATCATTATGTCGCTGCCCAGGCGTTCCTGGGCTTCCACCGCCACCTCGGGGGTGAGATGCATCAGCCCCCCGTCCAGGTGATTACGGAAACTGACCCCCTCCTCGGCCACCGTGCGCAGGGCCCCCAGGCTGAAGACCTGGAAGCCGCCGCTGTCGGTGAGGATGGGCCCTGGCCATCCCATGAAGCGGTGCAGCCCGCCGTGGGCCTCCACCACCTTCAGGCCGGGCCTCAAGAGCAGGTGGTAGGTGTTGCCCAGGATGATCTGGGCCCCCAACCCGGCCACTTCCTCGGGCAAAAGGCTTTTCACCGTGGCCTGGGTGCCCACCGGCATGAAGGCCGGCGTATCCACCACGCCCTTCCTGGTTTTCAATTGGCCCAGGCGTGCCCGGCCGCTGACGGCCTTTTGCACATACTCCAGCCGCGCCACGGCTATACGATCAGCATGGCGTCGCCGTAGGAGTAAAAACGGTAGCCGCGCCGCACGGCTTGGGCGTAGGCCGCCAAGACCCTCCCGCGTCCCGCCAAGGCGCTCACCAGCATGAGCAGGGTGGTGCGCGGCAAATGAAAATTGGTGATCAGGCCGTCCAGCGCCTTGAAGGCGTGCCCCTCGGAGATCAGAAAGTCGCACCAGCCGGAGCCGGGCCGGGGCACTCCGCCGGGGCCGGCCCGCCATTCCAGGGCGCGGGCGCTGGTGGTGCCCACGGCGATCACCCTGCCCCCGCGGGCCTTGGCGCGGGCCACGGCCAGACTGGTTTCCTGGGGCAACTCCACCCATTCGGCGTGCAGCCGGCCGGCGGCCAGGTCCTCGGGCCGGGGCTCGGCAAAGGTGCCGTAGCCCACGTGCAGGGTGAGGCTGGCCGTTTCCACCCCGCGTTTTTCAAGCGCCGCCAAAAGGGCCGGGCTCAGATGCAGGCCCGCCGTGGGCGCGGCCACCGCGCCCTCCTTGGCCGCGTAGACCGTCTGGTAGCGCCGCTGGTCCTCGGCCCTGGGCCCCTGGGGCCTTTTGATATAGGGCGGCAGCGGCACCTGGCCGTGCCGGCGGGTCAATTCCAGGCCGGAGCCGGGCACCCTGACCAGGGCCTGGCCGCGCTCGCCCCGGCTCACCACCTGCAGCACGGTCTCCCGGCGGCCCGGGCCCGCCTCCAGCAGGATCTCGGCTCCCGCGCTCAAGGGCCGGTGGCTCTTCACCAGGGCCTGGTGCAGCTCGGCCCCGTTTTCCAGGGCCCTGGGCCGGGCCGGGCTCAGCAGGAACACCTCCACCTTGCCGCCGCTGGGCTTGCGGCCCAGGAGACGGGCCGGCACCACCTTGGTGTCGTTCATCACCAAAAGATCGCCCGGCTTGAGCCAGCGGGTCAGGTTGGCCACCTTTTCATGGGCCATGCCTTCCCGGCCGTGCAAAACCAAAAGGCGGGCTTGCACCCGCCGCTTGGCCGGATGGGAGGCTATCCTGTCCGGCGGCAAGCTGTAATCATAGACCGCAAGAGGGCTTCCCCCCCCGGCCGCCTGTTGGTCCGCTGGGAGCATGTTCTCCACAATTCATCAAACTTTAGCGCCATTTGGCCGAAGCCCGGAGCGCGATACCCTCCAGGAGCCTAGCCCCTGTAAAGTATTGCATAATATGCTGAACCCCCCATATTGTCAAGGCGCCGGGGGGAGAGGCGGGCTCTCACTTTCAGCCCTTTTAAGGGCCTTCTTCGTAATCGGCCCCGCCCCTGCCGCCCCCCCTGCCCACGCGCGTGCCGGCCTTCAGGATGAAGCGCAGCGCCTCGATCACCAAAAGGCCGCCCAAGAGCATGCTGCTCACGGTGAACAAGCGGGGCAGGAAATTATCCCACGACCAGGGCCGGCCCGAAAACAGGCCTTCTTCCTCGGTCAAAACGCTGAAAAGGTTCCAGCGGGAATAGTCGGGGTCAGGAGCGCCCATGCGTAAAAAACCCAATTGCTTGGGGTGGGGGTTGTAGGCCAGGAAGCGCAAGGCTTGGGCATAGCTTGCGGATTCTTCCGGAGGGGGCCCCGAAGAGCGGCTCAAGGGCTGTTTTTCAGTATAACCCACGCTGACCAGGTATAGAATCCTCCGGGCCGAGCCCAGGGGAATCACGGTTTTCTCAAAGAGAATGAAGCGCTGCCAGTCGGACCAGCTTTCATCGCGCAGCAGGGAATAGTAAAAATAATCCATGGGATCCAGGCCCGTGTGCCTGGTCCAGGATGGAATGCCCAAAGGCAGGTCGCTGAGCGCCCCGTATTCGCCCTCGTCGCTTACGGGCATGGCGTCCTCGCCATTGGGCAAGGGGCGCTCCACCGCGTGGGATAATCCATACCTCATGAGTGAGGCATGGCAGGGAGCCGCGGCCCCTGCCCAGAGGAGCAAGCTCCAGGCCAAACCAAGTGTCAATAGTGTAACTGCCCGCGCATTCATGATAAATAGCATACCATTACACTGACGTTCCAGCCAAGGGGGCCTTGGCTCCCAGCTTTAATTTGCTAATTTTTCCGGAAAGGGCTAGGTTAGGCCATCATCAGAGCCGCGGAGTCAACCATGATCAAGATTCGAGCAAAAGAAGGCTCCCAGGCGGCCCCACCAGAGGAACCCCAAGACCCGCCGGAGCCGTCCCCTGATTTTCACTGGCAACGCCCCTGGTCCTGGCTGTTGGTGGCCGCCGGGGCCTTGGGTTCGCCCAGGGTATATTTCCGGGGCCTGGCCGATGCCAGGGGGCTGATTCCGCCCTTAAGCTTCATTCTCCTGACCCAGCTCATCTATTCTCTGGCCCAATGGTCCTCCGCGGGTTTTCAACGCCTGGGGCAACTCCCCCTTTCCCTGGTGTGGGGAGTGGCCCAAGCCGTGTTCATGGCGGTGGTGATCCACCTGGTGGCCAGCCGCATCATGAAAAGCCCCTTGCGCCTGGAGCAGGCCCTGCGGGCCTTTGCCTATTCCGGCGCGGTGTGGGCCCTGGCTTTTTTGGCCCAATTCCTGCCCGGCGCCTATTCCGCGGTTTTCCTGGCGGTGATGTTGGGGTTACATTTCTACCTCATGATGGTGGGCCTGGTGGAGCTGGGCGATATGTCCATGCCCCTGGCCGCCGCCTGCCAGATCATCGCCATGGTGGTGTTGTTTCTGGTGATGGTGCTCATCAACCAGCTGGGCAACCCAGCGCCTGCCTGAGGTAACCGCCTTTGCCCAATCCGCCGCCCCGCAAATACCTCCTGGCCGCGGCCGCCGCCGTTCTGATCGCCCTGGTTTGGGCGCTGTGGCCCAAAGCGGGCGATCCCGACATCCCGGAGGGCGGGCGGGCCCAGGTCAAGCGCGGCCCCATCAGCCGCCTGGTGACCTCCACCGGCACGGTTACCACCCAGGTGGGCGCGGCGGTGAAGGTGGGCGCGCGGGTGAGCGGCCGGGTGGAAAAGCTCCTGGTGGCGGTGGGCCAAAAGGTGGAGGCCGGCCGGGTGGTGGCGGTGATCGAGCACAAGGACCTGCAAGCCCGCCTGGACCAGGCCCAGGCCGAATTGGAGGCCGCCCGGGGCAAGCTGAACCGCCTGGAAGCCACCGGCCCCAAGGAAGTGGCCCAGGCCGCGGCCGAGCTCAACGAGGTCAAGGTGCAGCTCAAGCAGGCCGAACTGGACCTGAAGCGGCGGGCCCAGTTGGTCAAGGACGAGCTGGTTTCCAGAGAGGAAGTGGACAAGGCCCAGCGGGAGGTCAGCGTGCTTGCCGCCCGCCTGGCGGCGGCCCAGGCCCGCCTGGTGAAAACCCAGGTGGGGCTGAAAGAAGACCTGACCGTGACCAGGGCTGATCTGGCCGCGGCCGAGGCCCGTCTGGTCACCGCCAAGGTGAACCTGGATTACGCCACGGTGCGGGCCCCCATAAGCGGCGTGGTGGCCGAAGTCTCCACCCAGGAGGGCGAGACCGTGGCCGCCAGTCTCAACGCGCCCACCTTCATCACCATCGTGGACCTGGGGCGGCTGCAGGTGGACGACTACGTGGACGAAACCGACGTGGGCCAGGTCAAGATAGAGCAAAAGGCCTGGTTCACGGTGGACGCCTTTCCCGGCCGGCGCTTCCAGGGGCGGGTGCAGGCCATCTATCCCTCGGCCAAGATCATCGACAACGTGGTCTACTACGCGGTGATCATCGAGATACAGGACCAATACCAGGGCCTCCTGAAGCCGGAGATGACCGCCAACGTTTCCATCGTGGCAGACCGCAAGCAAGACGCCCTGTGGCTGCCGGCCGAGGCGGTGCGGCGCAAGGCCGGAAAGGAAGTGGTCTACCTGGTGGAAAACGGCGACGCCCGCCCCCAGGAAGTGGAAACCGGCTGGAGCCAGCAGAACCGGGTGGAGATAAAAAAGGGCCTCCAGGAGGGACAGACCGTCATCGTGCCCCGTTCCGGGGCCCGGCCGAACAGGCACTAGGGATCATGATCCGCATAAGCGGGTTGACCAAAACCTACCGCCGGGGCGAGGTGGAAACCCCGGTGCTCCTGGGCATCGATCTCACGGTGGACCCCGGCGAGATGGCGGCCATCATGGGCCCCTCCGGCTCGGGCAAATCCACCATGCTGCACATCCTGGGGCTTTTGGAGCGGGCCGACGGCGGCGAATACCGCCTGGACGGCGAGTTGCTGACCCAACTTGGCGACGACGCCCTGGCCGATCTGCGCAACCGCAAGATAGGCTTCGTGTTCCAGGCCTTTCATCTCCTGCCGCGGGCCACGGCCTTGAAAAACGTGCTGCTCCCCTTCACCTATGCGGATCATTATCCCGCCGACGCCGAGGAGCGGGCCCGGCGGGCCCTGGCCGCGGTGGGCCTGGAGCACCGCCTGCATCACCGCCCCGGCGAGCTTTCCGGCGGAGAATGCCAGCGGGTGGCGGTGGCCAGGGCCCTGGTCACCGGCCCGGAATTGATCCTGGCCGACGAGCCCACCGGCAACCTGGACCGCCGCTCCTCCCTGGAGGTCATGGCCATCCTGCAAAAGCTCAACCGCGAGGGCAAGACCGTGGTGGTCATCACCCACGACCAGGCGGTGGGCGGCATGTGCCGCCGGCGGGTGAGCCTGATCTACGGGCGCATTGATTCCGACCAGGCGGTGGAGCAGCCGGTGGACGCGGCCCGGCTGCTGGCCGATCTGCCCCCGCCCCAGGAAAACCGGCCATGAGCCTGAGCCGCTTTTTGCGAATGGCCGCCGAGGGCGCGCGCTCCCTGTGGGACATCCGGCTATACGCCTTTCTCATGATGGCCGGGCTCATCATCGGCATCGCCGCGGTGACGGTTATCTACGAGATGGGCGAGGGCGTGCGGGCGCGGGTGCAGGGGCTCATGGAAAACATGGGTTTCGGCGCGGACGCCTTCTACGTCAGATCGGGCGGCGGCTCCCTGGGTTTCCGCCACGGCGGCCAGGGCAGGCTGACCCTCACCCTGGAAGACGCCGACGCGCTGAAGCGCCTGGTGGGCGTTACCCTGGTGACGCCCCACCAGAACATCCGCAACAAGAAGGTATCCCACGGCGGAGCTCACACCTCGGTGCGTCTGATAGGCACCACCCCGGATTACGCCCCGGCCCGGCGCTGGGACATGCAGAGCGGCCGCTTTTTCACCCAGGAAGACCTGGCCACCCGGCAGCGGGTGGCGGTGCTGGGCAACACCACGGTCAAGGAGCTGTTTGCCGGGCAAAGCCCCCTGGGCCGGACCATAAAAGTTGGCGGCGTGCCTTTCACCGTGGTGGGGGTGCTGGCCCCCAAGGGGGTGAGCCACCGGGGCGGCGACCGCGACGACCGGGTGATGGTGCCCCTCAGCACGGCCCAGCGCCGCATCTCCGGCGAGGACAAGGTTTCCGGTCTGCGGGTGAACGTGGCAGACGACGCCGACAAGGAGGCGCTGGTGGCCGAGGCCCAGGCCCTGCTGCGCCAGCGGCACCGCCTGGCCCCGGAGGCGCCCGACGATTTCACCATCATCACCCCGGAGGCGCTTCTGGAGATGATAACCCGGCAAAGCCGGGCCATGGTTTTCATGCTCACCGTCATCTCCGGGGTGAGCCTCCTGGTGGCCGGCATCGTGATCATGAACATCATGCTGGTGACGGTAAGCGAGCGTGCCAGGGAGATCGGGGTGCGCCGGGCCCTGGGCGCGCGGCGGCGGGACATCATGGCCCAGTTCCTTTTGGAGGCGGTGGTGATCGCCCTGGTGGGCGGGGCCTGCGGCCTGGTGCTGGGCCTAATTCTGGCCCGCGGCGTCACCTGGGGCCTGGATATGCCCACCGCTTTGAGCGCCAAGGGGTTCGTGGTCTCCTTCGCCTTCAGCGCGGCGGTGGGCCTGATCTTCGGCCTGTGGCCGGCGCGGCGGGCGGCCCTGCTGCCGCCCCTGGAGACCCTGCGATGAACCAGCGCTGGACGCGCCTTCTGCTCTCGGCCTGGGAAGGCATCATCGCCGCCCGCATGCGGGCCGGCCTGGCCGCCCTGGGCCTTCTGGTGGGGGTGGGCGCCGTCATCCTCATGGTGGCGGTGGGCGCGGGCACTTCCAACCGGGTGCTCAGCCAGGTCACCGCCATGGGCAGCAACCTCATTTTCGTCCGGGCCGCCAAGGTGGCCTACAGCGGGGCGCGGGGCCGCAGCCTGGACGAGCAGATCAGCCTGTCGCCCGCCGACGCCGCCGCCCTGGGACGCCTGGAGGGCGTCAGGGAGGCGGTGCCGCTCATCAACAAGGCCTGGCGCATAGCGGCCGGGGCCGGCGAGAGCGACAGCACGGTGGTGGCCGCGCCGCCGGCCATCTTCTCCCTGGAATACCAGGAAGCCGCCGAGGGACGCCTCTTCGAGGCCAAGGAGGACAAAGCCGCCCGGCGGGTGGCGGTGGTGGGCCCCTCCCTGCGCCGCACGCTCTCCGGCGAGGCCAGCCTGGTGGGCAAGACCATCCTGGTCAACCGCCAGCCCTTCAAGGTGGTGGGCGAACTCAAGCCCAAGGGCCTGGACCCCAGCGGCGAGGACCTGGACGACCGGGTCTACCTGCCGCTGGCCACGGCCCAGAGCCGTCTTTTGGCGGGCCAGCGCCACGTGGATCAGGTGGTGGTGCAGGTCAATCAGCAGTCGGCCATGCCGCGCCTGGCCGAGGAAATAAGACAAATCCTGCGCCAGCGCCACCGCCTGCGCCCCGGCCAAAAAGACGACTTCCGCATCGCCACCCAACTGGAAACCCTGGAGACCCAGGCCGAGTCCTCGCGCCTGTTCAGCGGGCTGATCATCGGGGTGGCGGGCTTGAGCCTTTTGGTGGCCGGGGTGGGGGTGATGGCGGTGATGCTGATTGCGGTGCGCGAACGCACCCCGGAGATCGGCGTGCGCCGGGCGGTGGGGGCCCGGCGGCGCGACGTGCTGGCCCAGTTCCTCATGGAGTCGCTGCTCCTGGGTCTGGCCGGCGGCCTGCCGGGGGCGCTCCTGGGGCTGGGCCTGGCCGCCGGCCTGCGCCTGGCGAGCGATTACAGCTTCGACCTGCCCTGGCCCGCGGCGGGCCTGGGCCTGGGCCTTTGCCTGGTCATCGCGGTTTTCTTCGGCTTTTGGCCGGCCCGCAAGGCCGCGGCCCTGCCCCCGGCCCAGGCGGTGCGCGGGGCATAGCCCACATATTTCATGGTAGTTGGGCGTCCGGCTGCGCCAGTTGGCGAACTTTGAAAATGAGGCTCATTTTTTCATAAAATATGCGGGACCTAATCCTCCTGCCAGGAGATGGCCTCCACCGGACAGCCGTTTATGGCGTCCTCCACGCAGGCCGGGCCGCCCTCGGGCTTGATGGGGCGCGATTTTTCGCTGGCCGGGTCCAATTGAAAAACCTCGGGGCACACTTCCTGGCAATTGCCGCAGCTTATGCATTCATCCTGGTTCACCGCCAAATGTCTGGCCATGGAGGGCCCGCCTTTCCTTAATGGTTATCGATCAGGTCATCATTAAACCATGGGGTCGCCGCTGGGCAAGCGCCAGGGCGGCCGCCGATGGTTATTGCCGGAGCGGCCGCCCGGCTCCATAATTATTATATCGGCTGTAATTCACAGAAACATAGAAAGGATCGGGCCATGAGCCGGCTGGCAAAGGTAGCTCCCAGGAGTTTATTATTCTGCGGCTTGGGATTGTTCATCGTGGCGCTGGCGGCCGTGGGCTGCGGCTACACCTATCTGGACCCGGGCCCCAACCCGGCCCGGGTGGTGGTCTCCATCAAGGCCCAGGCTCCGGCGGCCAGCCTGCCCAGCAGCGGGAAACCCGTGCTCTGGGATTGGGGGCTTTACCTGGTGACCCCGGATGGGGTGTGGAAACGGCTGGGCCCCACCCAGGCGGTCAAATTCAGCGCCCTGGCGGCCAATCCCCTGGAGCAGCACCTCATATTCCTGGCCCCGCCGGGCAAGCATGAACTCACGCTTTCCCTGGAAGGCTACGTGATGGTGGAGGCCGGCGACCAGACCGTGGCCCGGCCGGTGGCCAGCTACAGCAAGACTTGGCAGGTGGATTTGACGGCCGGGCAGGAATGGAAGATCGTGGAAAGCTTCGGCCGGCCTTAGAGCCTAGAGCCCCAATTCGTCAGCTATGCCGCCCATGGCCTCCACGGCCAGGGCGGCGAATTCGTTCAGGGGAATGCCTAGTTCCTCGCAGAGCCGGATGTGATCCCGGTTCACGCTGGCGGCGAAGGCTTTTTCCTTCATGCGTTTGGTCACGCTCTTGGGCTTCACCGAGGAGAGCTTCTTGTCCGGATAGACCAGGGTGGTGGCCACCACCAGGCCGGTGATGGTCTCGCCGCAGGTCAGCGCGTAGTCCAATGGAGTTTGGCGCTGCAGCCCCAGGTTTTCGGCGTTGTGGGCCTTGATGGCGGCGATCACCTCGGCAGGAAGCCCGCGCTGGGCCAGCATCTCGGCGCTCACCAGGCCGTGGCGGGCCATGTCGCCGGCGGTCTGGTCGTAGTCCAGATCGTGCAGCATGCCGGCCACCGCCCAGGTTTCCTCGTCCTGGCCCAAGCGCCGGGCCAGGGCGGCCAGCACCGCGGCCGAGGCCAGGCAATGCCGGCGCAAGGCCTGGTCGGCCAAATGGACTTCCATCAACTGCCGGGCGGCGGCCAAATCCAAGGAGGCCTCGGCCTTTCTAGCCCGCATATTTCAGGAGGGGCGGGCGGCATTAAGCGACGAGTTAGTATTCATGGGACTAATATGAAGAAGGCCGCATCATAATCGAGGGACGGTTCGCACTCGGGCCCGGCACAGCCAGCCGCCGGCAGACAAGGCGTCTGGCAAGCGAGGGCCGCGGGCGCAGCCAAAGCCACCTCAAGGCCCGAGAGCGGCCGGCAACGCAGGGTGCCGCTGGCTGGCGCAGCCGGACGCGCGGCCCTCGTGAAATATGCGGGCTAGCCGGCCAGGGCGCGGGTCTTCTTCTTCAGGCGGCTGATGCGGCGGCGCATCATGCTGAGCTGCTTCTTGTCGGCGTCCTCGCCCAACTCCTCGCGCTTGGCCCTGATTTCCTTGATTTTCTTTTTAGCGGCCCGGATGGCGGCCGGATCGGCCTTCTTGCCGCCCCCGTCCACTATGCCCTTGGCCTCCTTGATGGCGGCGATCAGCTCGGGCTTGTTCATGGAGTGCACCCCCAAGATGCCCTCGATGCCCAGCGCCATCTCGCGGAGTTCCTTGGCGGTCATCTTCTCCAGCGGTTTTTCTTTGACCTGCTTCTCGGCCATGGCTTAATCAATGCCTCCCGTATAGGCATGGTTGATCTGGTTGGTTTGCCTTCAAAAGCCGGAGTTTACTCGCTGGGGCCCGGCTTGGCAACCCCTTTGAGGAAAGGAGTTATCAGATCCAGGGGAATGGGGAACAAGGTGGTGGAGTTGTTTTCGGCGGCGACCTCGCGCAAGGTCTGCAAATAGCGCAATTGCAGGGCCTGGGGATGCTCGGATATGATGGCCGCAGCCTGGGCCAGGCGCTCGGCCGCCTGGAACTCGCCCTCGGCGTTGATGATCTTGGCCCGCCGCTCGCGCTCGGCCTCGGCCTGCTTGGCCATGGCCCGCTGCATCTCCTGGGGCAGATCGATGAACTTCAGCTCCACCGTGGTCACCTTGACCCCCCAGGCGTCGGTGTGGGTGTCCAATATTTCCTGGAGCTGGGAGTTGATCTTGTCGCGCTCGGAAAGAAGCTCGTCCAGCTCCACCTGGCCGCACACGCTGCGCAGGGTGGTCTGGGCCAACTGGCTGGTGGCGTAGAGAAAATCCTCCACCTGGATCACCGCGCGCTCCGAATCCACCACCCGGAAATAGACCACCGCGTTCACCTTGACGCTCACGTTGTCGCGGGTGATCACGTCCTGGGGCGGCACGTCCATGGTCACCAGGCGCAGGCTCACCTTGACCATGCGGTCGATGACGGGGATGAGGATGATGAGACCCGGCCCCTTGACTCCCACGCAGCGGCCCAGTCGAAAAACCACGGCGCGCTCGTATTCGCGCATCACCCTTAGGGAGACCACCAGGAACAGGACCACCAGCACCACCACGGGCAACAAGCCGGTAAACATGAAAAGCCTCCTCTGGCTAAGGTCCGTCGGGCCGCGTGGGCTCCACCGTGAGCAAGAGCCCCTCCACCGCGGTGACCACCACCTCCTGGCCGGGCTCCAGGGGCCGGCCGCTACGCGCCCGCCACAGTTCGCCCAGGACCCGCACCCTGCCCGGCTCCACCATGACGCCCCTTTGGCCCAACAGCCCCTCGGAGCCGGTGCTGGTTTTCCTTAGCTGGGCGCGCATGGCCAGCCAGGTCACCGCGCCGAAGAAAACCACCACCGCCGTCACGGTGGGGATCAATATGCTTAAAGACACGGTTAGCATCTCATCGTCGGATTCAAAAAGCATCAAAGAGCCCAGGACCAGGGCCACCGCCCCGCCCACGGCCAGCACGCCGCCGGAGACCACGTAGATCTCGGTGATGAACAGCACCACGCTGAGGCCGATCAGGGCCAGGCCGGTATAGGAGACCGGCATGGCGCTCATGGCGTACAGGGCCAGAATCAGGGCCAGACCGCCCACCACGCCGGGCAGGATGGCCCCCGGATTGGACAGCTCGAAATAAAGCCCCATCAGGCCGATCATCAAAAGGATGTAGGCCAGGTTGGGGCTGGCCAAAAGGCTCAGCACCTTGTGGCGCAGGCTGGGCTCGTAAAAACGCAGGGGCTTGCCCTGAACCGCGATGCGCATGGGCCCGGCCGAGGTCTGGACCACCCGGCCCTCCAGGGCGCTCAAAAGCTGGCCCAGATCGCCGGCCAGGATATCCACCAGGCCCAGCTCCTTGGCCTGGCCCGCGTCATAGGAGGCCGAGTCGGTCACCATCTTCATGGCCGGGCCGGGGTCGCGGCCCCGGCGCTTGGCCAGCCCGCTTATCATGGCCTTGAGATCGGCCACCGCCTTGTCGGCCATGGCGCCCTTGATCTCCTGGCCGCCCGCCGCCACGGGATGGGCCGCGCCCAGATTGGTGGCCGGGGCCATGGCCGCCACCGGCGCCGCCAAGACCAAAAAGGCCCCGGCCGAGGCCGCCCTGGCCCCGGAAGGCGCCACGTAGACCACCACCGGCACCGGCGAGGCCAAGATGGCCCGCACCATGGCCCGCATGGAATCCACCAGCCCGCCCGGCGTGTCCAACTGGATCACCGCGCAGGCCGCCTGGGCCTGGGCCGCCGCTTCCAGGCCGGCGGCCAGGTAATCGGCGCTGCCGGGATTGACCGTGTCTTTGAGCTCTATGATGAAAACCGGACCGCTTCCGGCCGGAGGCTCGCCGGCCTGGGCGGCCGCCGCCGGGCAGGCGGCCATGCCCGCGATCAGGCTAATCAGCAGCATGGCCAGGATTGCGCGCATAGCTAAACCTCCGGCGGTCCCTGCTCCAGCGCCCGCGCCAGGGCCTTCAGGTCCTGGTAGGCTTGGCCCTTGCGCTCGGGCGAGCGCAGCAAATAGGCCGGGTGAAAGGTGGGCAGCAAGGGCACGCCCTGGTAGCTGTGCCAGTTGCCCCGAATCGCGCTGATGGGCGCGTCCCCACCCAATAGGGCCTTGGCCGCGGGCCGGCCCAGGGCGCAGATTATCCTGGGCGACACCGCTTTTATCTGCCCCGCCAGAAAGGGGCGGCAGGCCTCCACCTCCCCGGCCTGGGGGTCGCGGTTTTGCGGCGGGCGGCATTTAACGATGTTGGTGATGTACACCCGGTCCATGGTCAAGCCCACCGCGGCCAGCATCTTGTCCAAGAGCCGGCCCGCCCGGCCCACGAAGGGCTCGCCCAGCCGGTCCTCCTCGGCGCCGGGCCCCTCGCCGATGAACATCAGTTCGGCGCTTTCCGCGCCCTTGCCGAAAACTATGTGACGCCTGCCCTCATGCAGGGGGCATCTAACACATTCTCCCATGGCCGCGCGCACCTGGGCAAGCCCGCCGCCGGCGTGGGAGAAATCTTCCGGCCCGGCCGAAGGGGCGTCTTTGACTCCCGGTTTGGGATTGCGTGGTGCAGAGGCGGATTGCCGGGGATTCAGCCCGGCGGCGAGGCTGGCCAGGCCATCCGGGCTTCCCTCCACCAGATGGAAGCCCAGGCGCTGGCGGCAGGCCAGGTTTTCGGCCAGGGCGGCCAGCCAGGCCGGGTCCGGGCCGGCGGGGCTCACGTCGCGCGGCCCAGAAGCCGGGCCACCCGCTCGCACAAGCGCTGGGCCACGGCCTCCTTGCTCATGAGGGGCAGTTCCTCCACCTCGCCGGAGGGCGAAAGCAGCGCCACCCGGTTGGTTTCCACCGCGAACCCGGCGTCCTTGGCGCTCACGTCGTTGGCCACCAAAAGGTCCAAGTTCTTGGCTTTCAGCTTGGCCCGGGCGTGGGCCAGAAGATCGTCGGTCTCCGCCGCGAAACCCACCAGCACCCGCCCGCGCTTGTCCCGCCCCAGGGCGGCCAGGATATCGGTGGTGTGCTCCAGGCGGCACTGGCTGGCGGCGGCGTCGCCCTTTTTCACCTTGCAGGGCGCGCAGTCCACCGGCCGGAAATCGCTCACCGCCGCGGCCTTGACCACCACCTGGGCGTCGGCCGCCTCGGCCATCACCGCCTCAAGCATTTCCTGGGCCGAGATCACGGCGATGGTGCGCGCCTCGGGCGGCGGGGCCAGATGGGTGGGGCCCAGGACCAGGGTCACTTGCGCCCCACGCTGGGCCGCGGCCCGGGCCACCTCGATGCCCATGCGGCCGGTGGAGGGATTGGAGATATAGCGCACCGGGTCCAGGTGCTCCCTGGTGGGCCCGGCGGTGACCACCACCTTGACCCCCCGCAGATCCTGGGGCGCCAGGAGGCCGTACAGGGCCCGGGCTATCTCCACGGGCTCGGCCATGCGGCCGGGGCCCTCCTCGCCGCAGGCGGTGCGGCCGCTGGCCGGCCCCACCAGGCGCGCGCCCCTGGCCTTGAGGCGCTGCAAGTGCTCGGCCACGGTGGGATGGGCGTACATGTGGGGGTTCATGGCCGGCGCGAAGAGCAAGGGCGCGGAGGTGGCCAGGAGCACGGTGCTGAGCAGGTCGTTGGCCAGGCCCAGGCTGGCCCTGGCCAGGAGATCGGCGGTGGCCGGAGCCACCGCCACGGCCTGGGCCCAGCGCGCCAGGTCTATGTGGCTGATGGCCGCCTCCTGATGGGGATCGAACATCTCGCAGGACACCGGATTGCCGGTGAGCGCGGCGAAGGTCAAGGGCCCCACGAACTCCCGCGCCGCCGGGGTCATCACCACCCGCACGGAAAAGCCCTGCTTGGTGAGCAGGCTGGCCAGTTCGCAGGCCTTGTAGGCGGCGATGCCGGCGCTGACCCCCAGGATCACGCGCGGAGAATCTTGGCTGTCGGTCATGAAGCTATAAACCCCTGGCCTAGAGGGTGGGAGCCACCCAAATGGCCACCTCGGTGGAAAAGGTGTGCTCGGTTATATGGATCACGCAGGTCTTGCCCTGCTTGGCGAAAAACAGCGCCACCTTGGGATATTTGAACGAGCTTTTCAACACCCAGTTGTCACGGGCCATGCCCTCGGCGAAGAAGTTGATGAGGCTCTCCACCTCCAGGTTGTCCGAGAAGGTGAGGAGCCCGGCCTTGAAGGTGCCCACCTTGAAAAGTATGGACTTGTCCTTGTCCAGCTTGAGCTGGGTGGGAACCTGGATGTCGTCGAAATCATAATACCGGCCCATGGCCGCCTTGACCGGGACGTTGCTGTTGGCCACGTTGGTCGCGGCCTCGCCGTCTGAGGTGGTAGATTGCTGGCCGGCGGTGGCTTCCTTATGGAAAACTGAACAACCCACCGCCAGGCAGGCCAAGGCCGCCATGCAAATCACCAATGCGGTCTTCCTCATATTCATGCCCCTCTCCCGGTTCGGTCCCGAATTATTTTTCAGCGGCCATGACGGGCCAGTATCAGCTCCTCCATAGGCTTGCGCGAGCCTTTTTCCTTGCCCGAGGCCGGCCAGCCCAGGGCCACCACGGCCATGAGCTCCATATCCCCGGAAACCTGCAAGGTCTCGCGCACCGCTTCCGCGTTTTTCAATATTTCGCCCAGCCACACCGCCCCCAGGCCCAAGCCGTGGGCCATGAGCAGCATGTTCTGCAGGCAGGCCCCCATGGCCTGGTGGTCCTTGACCTCGTTGTACATGGAGGGCTTGTGGATGAACACCGCGATGATCACCGGGGCCGACTGGATGATCTTGGCGTAGCGGGTGAAAGCGGCCACCCGGTCTTTCAGGCCGGGCTCGCGCACCACCACGAAACGCCAGGCCTGGTTGTCCAGGCCCGAGGGAGCCCAGCGGCCCGCCTCCAGGATCTGGTCCACCAGCGCGTCCTCCACCGGGCGTTCGGCGTATTTGCGCACGCTGCGACGGGTCCTTATCAGCTCCAGCACGTCTTGCGAATCCAATTCAACTGCCTCCTTGCGGGCTTATGTGGGAGTCTAGCCCATGGCCCACAGCAGGTCAAGCCAAGCCAGTTGGCCTTGCTTCCCGCCGCCGGGCTGGCTAAACTGGGGCCAGTCCAAACCCATGCCATGGAGACAAATTGCACAACCGCAAGTACCTTATTCCCATAGTCATCGCCCTGGCCCTTTTGCTCGCGTCCCCCGCCCTGGCGGCCGAGGAGGCCAAGCCGGTCACCGGCGGCGAGATCATCCTGGGCACCATCGGCGACGCCACCAGCCTCATACCCATGATCACCTCGGACAGCGCCTCCAGCGACATCCAGACGCATATCTACAACGGCCTTCTGAAATACGACAAAGACATCCGGCTCACCGGCGACCTGGCCGAATCCTGGGAGGTGAGCCCGGACGGGCTGACCATCACCTTCCGCCTGCGCAAGAACGTGCGCTGGCAGGACGGCAAGCCCTACACCTCGGCCGACGCCCTGTTCTCCTATCAGTTCATGGTGGACCCCAAGACGCCGACGCCCTATTCCGGCGATTACCTGAAGGTGGCCAAGGCCGAGGCCCCGGACCCCCACACCTTCAAGGTGACTTACAAAGAGGTGTTCGCGCCGGGCCTGGCCTCCTGGGGCCTTTCCCAATTGCCCGCCCATCTGCTCAAGGGCCAGGACGTGCGCTCCAGCCCCCTGAACCGCAAGCCGGTGGGCACCGGGCCCTACATCCTGGAGGAATGGGAGCCGGGCACCCGCATCAGCTTAAAAGCCAACCCGGATTATTTCGACGGCCGGCCCTATGTGGACCGGGTGGTCTACCGGGTCATCCCGGACACGGCCACCATCTTTCTGGAGCTGCGCTCCGGCGGCATAGACATGACCGGCCTGGACGCGCTGCAATACAAGCGCCAGACCAGCACCAAGTTCTTCGAGCGCAACTTCAAGAAATACCGCTACCTGTCCTCCACCTACACCTATGTGGGCTGGAACTTGCGGGACAAGCGCTTCAAGGACGTGCGGGTGCGGCGGGCGCTCTCCTACGCCATCGACCAGGACGAGATCATCAAGGGCGTGCTCCTGGGCCTGGGCCAGCCCGCCACCGGCCCCTTGAAGCCGGGCACCTACTGGTACAACCCCAAGGTGAAACGCTATGAGTACGACCCGGCCAAGGCCAAAGCGCTTTTGGCCGAGTGCGGCTGGAAGGACAGCGACGGCGACGGCATCCTGGACAAGGACGGCGAGCCCTTCGCCTTCACCATGATAACCAACCAGGGTAACCAGTACCGGGCCAACGCCGGGGTCATCATCCAGCGGCGGCTGGCCCAGATCGGCATAAAGGCCGAGCTGCGCACCATCGAGTGGGCGGCGTTCCTCAAGGAGTTCATCAACAAGGGCCGTTTCGAGGCCTGCATCCTGGCCTGGACCATTCCGCCCGACCCGGACCTCTACGACGTGTGGCATTCCTCCAACGCCAAGCCCGGCGGCTTGAACTTCACCGACTACAAGAGCCCGGAGGTGGACAGGCTCCTGGCCGAACAGCGGCTCACCTTTGACCAGGCCAAGCGCAAGGCCATCATCGACCGCATCCAGGAGATCATGGCCGAGGACGTGCCCTACACCTTCCTGTACGTGGCCGAGGCCTTGCCCATCGTCAACTCCCGCTTCCAGGGCATCAAGCCCGCGCCCGCGGGCATCACCTACAATTTCGAGCGCTGGTGGGTGCCCAAGGCGCGGCAGGGAATCAAGCTGGTGCAGTAAAGGCCTGAAACAGGAGACATGAAGGCGGCGATAAAGGCGTATATACACAAAGAGGAAGTGCGCGCGGCGCGCGAACTGGTCAAGCACTACGAGTGGCTGCACACCTGCATCGGCATCTTCGGCGGCGTCAGCTTTTTCGTGGGCAGCATCTTTTTTCTGTGGCCCGCCTGGATCAAGACCGGGACCTGGTTGTTCATCCTGGGCAGCCTGGGCATGCTGATCGATTCGGCCTGCAAGGCCTTCATAAAGATGGAGAAGTGGTAAGGGGGATCAGTTTTTTGTTTTTACCGCCAAAGGAAAACCAACAAGATAGCCCATGCTCATCTACCTAAGTAAACGCCTGGCCATGATGGTGCCGCTTTTGATCGGCATCACCTTCATCAGTTTCGCCATCATGCATCTGGCCCCCGGCAGCCCCACCGACATGGCCACCGACCTGAACCCCAAGATGAGCGCCATCGCCAAGGAGCGCCTCACCAAGCTCTACGGCCTGGACCAGCCCATGCACATCCAGTATTGGAACTGGCTCAAGCGGCTCTCGGTGCTGGATTTCGGCCAGAGCTTCGCGCCGGACGGCAGGCCGGTGCTGGAGAAAATCCTCAACCGCCTGCCGGTGACCGTGACCATCAACCTGCTGAGCCTGTTTCTGATATTGGTGGTCGCCGTGCCCCTGGGGGTTTATTCGGCCACCCGGCGGGGCTCGTTTTTCGACCAGGCCTCCACGGTGCTGGTCTTCATAGGCTTCGCCACGCCCACCTTCTGGCTGGCGCTTTTGTGCATGATCCTCTTCGGGGTGAACCTGGGCTGGCTGCCCATCAGCGGCATCAAGAGCCTCGCCCACGATCAGATGGGCCTGTGGGCCCAGCTCTGGGATTACGGCCGCCACCTGTTCCTGCCGGTGGTGCTCTCGGCCTTCGGCGGGCTGGCCGGCATGAGCCGCTACATGCGGGCCAACATGCTGGAGGTGGTGCGCCAGGACTACATCACCACCGCCCGGGCCAAGGGGCTTTCCGAGCGGGTGGTGATCTACCGCCACGCCATGCGCAACGCCCTCATGCCGGTGGTGACCATCCTGGGCCTCAGCGTGCCGGGGCTTATCGGCGGCTCGGTGATCTTCGAGTCCATCTTCGCCATTCCCGGCTTGGGCAAGCTTTTCTACGACGGGGTCATGGCCAGGGACTATCCCCTGGTCATGGGAGGCCTGGTGATCGGCGCGGTGCTCACCCTGGTGGGCAACCTTTTGGCCGATCTGGGCTACGCCGCCGTGGACCCCAGGGTGCGCCATGAAGCCTGACGACACCCTGTTCCGGGCGTTCTTGAAGAGGCTTTTGGCCAACCGTTTGGCCATGGCCGGCGCGCTGGTGGTGGGCGTATTGGTGGCGGTGGCGGCGCTGGCGCCCTTCATCGCGCCCCACGATCCCTACAACGTGGACGTAGCCGCCATCCTCCTGCCGCCCAGCCCGGAGCACCCCTTCGGCACCGACGAACTGGGGCGCGACGTTTTCTCGCGCATGGTCTACGGCGCGCGGGTGAGCCTGGAGGTGGGCTTCGTGGCGGCGGGCTTGGCCACCCTGGTGGGGGTGCTGCTGGGGGCCCTGGCCGGCTATTACGGCGGCAAGGTGGAGGCCCTCATCATGCGCTTCACCGACATGATGCTATGCTTTCCCACCTTCTTCCTCATCCTGGCGGTGATCGCGCTTCTGGAGCCCAGCATAGTGAACATCATGGCCGTGATCGGGCTCACCTCCTGGATGGGGGTGGCCCGCCTGGTGCGGGCCGAGTTCCTCACGCTGAAGGAGCGGGATTACGTGATCGCCGCCCGCAGCCTGGGCGCTTCCGACGCGCGCATCATCTTCCGCCACATCCTGCCCAACTCCCTGGCCCCGGTGCTGGTGGCCTTGACCCTGGGGGTGGCCGGGGCCATCCTCACCGAGAGCGGGCTCAGCTTCCTGGGCCTGGGCGTGCAGCCGCCTCTGGCCTCCTGGGGCAATATCCTCAACCAGGGCAAGGCCAACATAGAGATAGCCTGGTGGCTCTCCCTGTTCCCCGGCCTGGCCATCCTGGTCACCGTGCTGGGCTACAATCTTCTGGGCGAAGGCATCCGCGACGCCCTGGACCCCCGCCTGCGCTGAAAAAAACGGGCGCGGGGAAAATGCTCCCCCGCGCCCTTGTTATGTTCACTCACCGCTGCTTAAAACGCGCTAGAAATCCCTGAAGTCGCCGTCGCCATCTTCCAGGGGAATGGCTTCCCGGGCCTTCTTGTTCATGGCCTGTTTGCTCGCCTGCGGCGCGGGCAGGGCCTTGGCTTGCCGCTTGGCGGCCAAGCCCGGCTTGCGGCGCTGGCCGTTGTTTTTCGCTCCGCCCACCAGCCCCGCCAGATCCATCACAAAGCCCTGCATGGTCTCGGCCTGGGCGGAAAGCTCCTCGCTGGCGGCGGCGCTCTCCTCGGCGTTGGCCGCGTTTTGCTGGGTCACCTTGTCCATCTCGCTCATGGCCTGGTTGACCTGGTCGATGCCCTGGGATTGCTCGGCCGAAGCGGCGGAAATCTCGCTTATCAGCTCGGCCACCTTGGTGGAGCTTTGGCTCACCTCCACGAAGGTCTCGTTGGTCCTGGCCACAAGGTCTGAGCCATGCTTGGTCTTGGCGATGGTGCCCTCGATGAGCTCCGCCGTGTTCTTGGCGGCCTCGGCGGCGCGCATGGCCAGGTTGCGCACCTCGTCGGCCACCACGGCGAAACCAGCGCCGGCCTCGCCGGCCCGGGCCGCCTCCACCGCCGCGTTCAAGGCCAACAGATTGGTCTGGAAAGCGATCTCGTCGATGGTCTTGATGATCTTGCCGGTTTCCTCGCCGGCCCGGCTGATCTCGTTCATGCTATCGGTCAGTTCGGCCATGGCCTTGTCGGCCTTGTCCACCACTTGCTTGGCCTCGGCCATCAGGGAATCGGCCTGCTTGGCGTTGTCGGCGTTCTGGCGGGTCATGGAACCCATCTCCTCCAGGGAGGACGAGGTCTCCTCCAGGCTGGCCGCCTGATGGCCCGCGCCCTGGGCCAGGGACTGGCTGGCGTTGGCCACCTGGTTGGAGGCCGCGGCCACCTGCTCGCTGCCGCTGGAAAGGCCGGCGATCACCACGTTGATGGGCTTGGTGATGCTGCGGGTGATGAAAAAGGCCAAGAGCACGCCCAAGGCCAAGGCCACGGCCAAACCGCTGACCATCACCGTGGAGGCCGCGTTCAGGCTGCTCCTGCCGTCCTGGGAAATCTCCTTCATGCTGCCCAGGCAGGCATAGTTGGTCTCGCGGGCTATGGCCAGCACCTCGTCGCCCGCGCCGCCGCATTCCTTGTCCGCCTGGCGCGCTTCCAGCCAAGTTTTCATGTATTCACGCAGCTCGGTCTGGTAGGTCGAGGCGGCCTGTCTGATATTGTCGATCTGCCGTAAATTCTCGTCCCTCTGGGTGATGGCTTTCAAAGCGTCCAGTTTTTTGTCGATCTCCGCGAAAGTGGGGAGTATCTCCTTGATGAGCTCGGGGTTCCAGGTGGCTTGCGCCTTGAAGTTGGCCTCTCTCACCACGCTGCCAAAGTTGATTACGTCGTTCACCAGCACGGTTTTTTGATAGCGCCCTAAAACGGCTTCCGATCCGACCCCGGATTTCACCTCTTCAAGAAGCGTCTGGTTTTGGCTGGCCCAAAAGGCCTTGCAATTTTCCACGTAGATTTTGGCGGCCTCGTCCATTTGCTTGCGCAGCTTGGCCAATTGGTCGTTTTTCTCCACGGTCTGGTTGGCCAAGTCTTCAAAACGTTCCACCTTGCTCGTGGCCAGGGCGACCTTCTCTTTCAATATCACCAGGTTTGGGTATTGCTTGCATAATTCGCGGCCCTGGGCCAGGTTTTCCTTGGCCAGAGCCAAGTCCTTGCGTCCCGCCTCAAAGTAGGATTTATCCTGACTCATGGTGTAACCGCGCATGTTGTACATGGTGCGTTGGGCGCGGCGCTCCAACTGGGCCAACAACTGCACTTCGGGAATATGTTGCTCGTCCAGCGCGGCCGATTTCTTCTCGACCGTTTTCATGCTGTACACCGCCAGTCCGCCCATTATCATGGCTATCATAATCAACAGACCGAATCCCAGAGCCATCTTGCCGCTAAGCTTCAACCGATTAAGCATATCGTGCCCCCTCCTGAAGGAAGAATAGACCTGATGGCGATATGGTCTCTGAATCCCCCCGCGGCGGATACGATCATGATCCGCCCCTTAATGCCGGAGACCGCTCCGCCGCTCACCGGGCCGTCCGCGCTCACCTGCGGCCAGGCGCCCCGCAGATTGCCTGTGGGGTCACTTTACGGTGAGGTGAAATGTGAAAAACTCGGGGAGAGTTTTTACGGAATGTGTTTTCTGCTCTTGGTCACTACCAAGGAACCGCCTTTTATCCCCCCAGCCCTGCATTAGGGTTTTATGTGACCGAAGCTTGATACAAATAGAATGCCAACCAAGGTGTTTATTTGATCAACGCGATATATCAATAGGTTATTCAATCAGTCCCCATCAGGGGCCCGGTTCCTTTTTTGCTTGAAAACAATAAAATGTCTCGTTCAGCGAGACTGCGGCCGCCCTGCGGCGACAAGCGGAAAACAAGGCGTCCGTCAAGGCCCGCTCCCGGCGCGCCGCTGCATGCAAGAATTTTGCCTTTACCGATGGGCCGCGGCTGGATATACTCTTGGCGCGTGCGGTTCATAGGGTCTAGGGAGCCTTATCCAGGCCCATCGGTCGCGTAGGCGGGGGCCGCAAAGCCATCCGAGGGAGCGCGACCGGGAGCAATCACCCAAGAGTTAGCGGGGCCGTTTGAAGAGATTCAGGCTCATACTCCTGGGCGCCTTGGCCGCCATGGTCGTAGGCACCGGGCTGGCTTACTGGCTTAATCCGCCGGTCAGCCTGCCCATGTTGGACATGCAGGGCGAGGCCCCGGCCAACCAGGACGGCAAGCCGCGCCTGCACGGTCTGACCTACACCCAGGTGGAAGGCGGCGTGCGCAAATGGACCCTGGCCGCCACGGGAGCCCGTTTCGACGAGGATGCGAAGACCGCCACCTTGACCGATGTGCGCTTGAAATTCTACCCCGAGAACGGCGGCTGGATAACCATCGCCGGCAACGAGGGCACCTACGACCAGAACAACAAGGTGGTCACCCTCATCGGTCAGGTCAAGGGGCGCTCCCATGACGGCATGACTCTGGAAACCACGGTGCTCACCTATTTCGAGCAAAGGGAAGAGGTGGACACCGACGCCGAGGTGACCATAACCGGCCCCCGCTTCCGGGTAAGGGGAAGGGGCATGCTGGTCTTGGTGCCGCAGCAAAAGGTGGTGTTCAAAAGCCAAGTGGACTCCACCTTCATTCCCGAAGGTAAAGGACCTCCGCCGGGAGCCACGGTGGAGGATGGTTAAAGGCAATCCATCGCAGCCTGGGAGAGTGAGAGTTATGAGGCGACTGCCTATCCCGGCCCTTTTCGCCGCGCTGGCCGTGTGCTGCGCGCTTTCCGTCCCGCCCGCGCTGGCCGCGCCGCAAACGGCGGAGCCGGCCTCCAGCGACCAGCCCATTCACGTGGTCTCCGACAGCCTGGAAGTTGACAACAAAACCCAGGTGGCGGTTTTCATCGGCGCGGTCAAGGCCACGCAAGGCGATGTGACCATTGTCAGCGACAAGTTGGAGGTTTATTACGACCGCGACGCCGAGGACAAGGCCAAGAAACCCGAACAGCCCAAGAGCGGGGAAGACCAGGGCGGAGCCCCCGGCATCATGGACGGCGGCGGCAAGGTGCGCAAGGTCATCGCCTTGGGCCACGTGAAGATCACCCAAAAGGACCGGGTGGCCGTGGGACGCAAGGCGACCTATTGGGCCGGCGGCCGCAAAATGCTCATGGAGGGCCAGGCCACGGTGTGGCGCGGCCAAAACCAGGTTTCCGGCGAACAGATAACCGTGTTCATGGACCAGGACCGGGCGGTGGTGCACGGCGAGCCGGGCAAGCGGGTGGCGGTGACCATTCAACCCAAGAAAGCGGGAGAAAAATAGCCCCTGGGGGCTCTCTCCGGAGAATGGACCCTCCCCATGCCACGACTGAGCATGCACAACCTGGTCAAGGTCTACGGTGGCCGCCGGGTGGTGGACAACGTGTCCCTGGCGGTGCGCGAGCGCGAGATTGTGGGCCTGTTGGGGCCCAACGGCGCCGGCAAGACCACCACCTTTTACATGACCGTGGGGCTGATCAAGCCCAACGAGGGCATGATAATGCTGGATGGCCAGGACATAACCGATCTGCCCATGTACAAGCGGGCGCGCAGGGGCATCAGCTACCTTCCCCAGGAGCCCAGCATTTTCCGCAAGCTCACGGTGGAAGATAACGTAAGGGCTATTTTGCAGACCCTGGACATGAACGAGCTGGAGCAGGACGCCAAGCTGGAGCATCTGCTGGCTGAATTGGGCGTCAGCCATCTGCGCAACAACCGGGCCTACAGCCTCTCCGGCGGGGAGCGCCGCAGGGTGGAGATCACCCGGCTCTTGGTTACCGAGCCCATGTTCATCCTGCTCGACGAGCCCTTCGCCGGCATCGATCCCCTGGCGGTGGCTGATCTGCAAAACATTATCCGCCAGCTCAAGGACCGGGGCATCGGCGTGGTGATTTCCGATCATAACGTTCGAGAGACGCTCAACGTTTGCGATCGCGCCTATATTCTGAACGAAGGCACCATTCTGGAGGAGGGCGACCCCGCCGCCATCGCCGGCAGCGAGGTGGCCCGCAGGATCTATCTAGGGGAGCAGTTCAAGCTGTAATGGGCTTGGAGATCAAACAAAGCCTCAAGCTTAGCCAGCAGCTGGTGATGACGCCCCAACTCCAGCAGGCCATCAAGCTGTTGCAGCTCAATCGCCTGGAGTTGGCCGAAACCATCGGCCAGGAGCTCCTGGAAAATCCCCTGTTGGAAATCTCCGAGGACGCCAGCGACACCGAGCCCGGCGAGGGCAGCGAGAGCGAAGGCGACGGCCGGGACCAGCCGGGCAACGAAAACGAGTCGGAGCCGGCCGGCGGAGAGGATGCCCCCGCCCCTGAGCTGGAGGAGATCAAGGTGGCCGAGGAGGCCAAGGAGGAATTCGACTGGGAAAACTACCTGGGCGAATATTCCTCCTCCCCGGCCAGCCGGGAGGGCTCCTCCTACGAGGAGCGCGACACGCCCTCCTTCGAGAACATGCTGACCCGCGCCCCCTCCCTGAAAGACCACCTGCTCTGGCAGCTCAGGCTGAGCGCCTTGGACCAGCGCCAGATGGAGATCGGCTCCCACGTCATCGGCAACCTGACCCCGGACGGCTATTTGCAGACCCCCCTGGAGGACCTGGCCCAGGCCGCCGAGACCGAGGTTCCCGAGGTGGAAAAGGTGCTGCAGGTCATCCAGCGCTTCGATCCTTTAGGCATCGCCGCCCGGGATTTGAAGGAATGCCTCATCATCCAGGCCACCGAGCTTTACCCGGGGCATGACCTAGTGCACGACATCCTGGAAAACCACCTGGGCGACCTGGAAAAACGCACCTACAACAACATCGCCAAGAAGCTGGGCGTCAGCATGGAAGAGGTGGGCGAGGCCCTCAGGGTCATCCAGAGCCTGGAGCCCAAGCCCGGCCGCTCCATCAACGACGAGGAGCCCCAGTACATCACCCCGGACATCTACGTCTACAAGGTGGACGGCGAGTTCGTCATCATGCTCAACGAGGACGGCCTGCCCAAGCTCAAGGTCAACTCTTTTTACAAGGACGCCCTTGCCGAGGGCGGCTCGGCCGACGCCAAGGAATACGTGCAGAACAAGCTGCGCAGCGCCCTTTGGCTGATCCGCTCCATCCACCAGAGGCAACGCACCATCTACAAGGTGACCGAGAGCATTTTAAAGCACCAGAGAAGCTTTTTCGACAAGGGCGTGGCCTATCTGAAGCCCATGGTGCTCCGGGACGTGGCCGAGGACGTGGGCATGCACGAATCCACCATCAGCCGGGTCACCACCAACAAGTACGTGCACACGCCCCAAGGGGTGTTCGAGTTGAAATACTTCTTCAATTCCGGCATCAACCGGGTGGAGGGAGGCTCGGTGGCCTCCGAAGCGGTGAAGGAGCGCATCCGCCGGCTGGTGAGCGAGGAAGATCCCAAAAAGCCGCTGTCCGATCAAGCAATCGCCAATATACTTAAGAAAGAGAACATAGACATCGCCAGGAGGACCGTGGCCAAATACCGCGAAATGCTTAACATCCTGCCTTCCAGCCGGCGCAGGCGGACCTTGTAGGCCCCTGGCGGCTCCCGCTTCGCCAAAAAGGCCGTTGACAACTCTCTCTCTGGGCGATAAGGACTTACCCTTGCACGTGTTTTATTTGAGGCCCGAGTAATAAGGAGAACCACTAAATGCAGATTCAAGTCACCTTTCGCCACGTGGAGCCTTCCGAGGCTGTCAAGGAGTACGCGCGGGAGAAGGTGGGCAAACTGGAAAAATACCTGGATGGTCCAGTTGAGGCCAACATCACCCTTTCGGTGGAAAAGCACCGTCATGACGCCGATGTGAACGTCATTGCCAGCGGCCTGAAAATTCACGGCCGCGAGACCACCGGCGATCTTTTCTCGGCCATCGACTTGGTGATGGACAAGCTGGAAAAACAGGTCAGGCGCTACCGCGACAAGTTGAAAAATCTGGGGCGCAACAGCCGCAAGGGCGAGGAAATGTCCTTCAAGGTGGACGTTTTCGAAGCCGATAGCTTCACCGAGCCCGAGCCCAAGATGGTGCAAAGCCACAAGCTCACCGCCAAACCCATGGACGTGGATGAGGCGGCCATGCAGCTTGATTTGTCCGAGGACGACTTCCTGGTGTTTATCAACGCCCGCACCGGGGCCATGAACGTAATTTATCGCAGGGGCGACGGTGAGTTCGGGCTCATCGAACCCCAATAAGCGGTCAGGCGGAATTAAAAAAGCATCATGAAACTAACCGACATTCTCCGCGAGGAGCAGGTCATCGCCGATCTCAAGGCCCGCGGCAAGCGCGCGGCCATGGAAGAACTCTGTCAGGCCCTGGCCAAGGAACACCCTTCCCTGGACATGAAAAGCCTGATGGAGGTCTTGGTGGAGCGCGAACGCCTGGGCTCCACCGGCATTGGCGACGGCATAGCCATTCCCCATGGCAAGCTGCCCGACCTGGACGACCTGCTGCTTTCCTTTGGCCGTTCCCTGGACGGGGTGGACTTCGATTCCTTGGACGGCAAGCCGGCCCATCTCTTTTTCCTGGTGGTGGCCCCGGAAAACTCGGCCGGCACCCATCTGAAGGCCCTGGCGCGCATTTCGCGCCTCCTGAAAAGCAACGTGGTGCGGCGCGAGCTCATGGAAGCCAAGGACGCGCGCGGCATTTTCGCCATAATAGAGGCCCAGGACGAGGAATTCTAGCCCTAAGGGAAAGCCCCCCGCGGCAGGGGGCGCCAAATCCCAACCGTGGCAGGGGGCGCCAAATCCCAACCGTGGCAGGGAGCGCCAAATCCCAACCGTGGCAGGGAGCGCCAAATCCCAACCGTGGCAGGGGCGCCAAATCCCAACCGTGGCAGGGGCGCCAAATCCCAATCGACCCATTGCCGGGGGCCGCGAGAGAGAGTAGGCCATGGACGCCAGGGCCAACGCCCGCTTCGTGGTAATCACCGGGCTCTCCGGTTCGGGCAAATCCACCGCCTTGAAGGCGCTGGAAGACATGGGGTTCTACGCGGTGGACAACCTGCCCGCCGAGTTGCTGCCCGCTTTCGTCAACCTTCCCCTGGAATACGTGGGCGAGCCCTTCAAGGCCGCCCTGGTGATGGACGTGCGCACGCCGCGTTTCGTGGAGGTTTTCCCCCCCATCCTGCAAGACCTTTTGATCAAGGGCTACAGCCTGGAGCTTTTGTTCCTGGAGGCCGAGGAAGACATCCTCATCCGCCGTTTTTCCCAGACCAGGCGGCAGCACCCCTTGAGCGAAGCGGGCGAGACCCTGGCCAACGGCCTGCGCCGGGAGCGCGAGCTCCTGGAGCCCCTCCGGTCGCAGGCCACCCAGGTGCTGGACACCAGCCGGTTTACCATCCACCAGCTGCGCAAGGAAATCTTCCGGGTGTACTCGCGGCTGGCCCCGCCGGCCAGATTGCACGTCAACCTCATGTCCTTTGGCTATAAATACGGGGTGCCTCGGGAGTCCGACGTGGTCATGGACGTGCGCTTTCTGGCCAATCCCTATTTCGTGGATAATCTGCGCCCGCTTGACGGTCGCGACCCGCGGGTGGTAGATTACGTTTTCAGGCAGAACACCACCGGTGTTTTCCTAAACCGTTTTAAGGACTTGTTGGATTTTCTCATTCCCCTGTACCACAAGGAGGGCAAAAGCCAGCTGACCATCGCCATCGGATGCACCGGCGGCCGGCACCGCTCGGTGGCCATCAGCGAGTGGCTGGCCAAGGAGCTTAAGTCGCCGGACTGCCGGGTCACCCTCCGGCATCGGGACGTGGAGCTGGGATAGCATGATTGGACTATTGGTCATAACCCACGGCGAGCTGGGCCGCGAACTCATCAAGGCGGCCGAGTTCATCATGGGCCGCCGCGAAAAGATAACCAGCCTCTCGGTTATCAGCCAGACCCTGCCCGAGGAGCTCAGCAAGCAAATCAAGGAAGCCATCGTCAAGGTGGGCGGCCCGGAAGGCGTGCTGGTGCTCACCGACATGTTCGGCGGAACCCCCAACAACATCTCTTTGACCATGTGGGAGCAAGGCAAGGTGGAAGTGGTGACCGGCGTGAACCTGCCCATGGTCATCAAGGCCCTGAGCGGCCGCGACAAGCACCCCCTTAGCGAACTGGCCAGCCAGGTCTGCTCAGCCGGCCGCGAAGCGATCTCGGTTGCCGGAGAGCTACTCTCATCTTGAGCAATGGGCCCCCCGGGGCCTGCGCCTGCTCATCGCCCCGCTGAAAGCGCGGCATCTGGACGCCGTCATGGCCATCGAGCGGGTTTCCTTCACCACCCCCTGGCAAAGGAGCCTTTTCGAGGCCGAACTGCGCCACCGCCACGCCCTGGTATTGGGCGCGCTCTCCCTGCCCAGCGAAATCCTCCTGGCTTATCTATGCCTGTGGCTGGTGCTGGACGAGGTCCAGGTGCAAAACCTGGCCGTGCACCCCGCCTACCGCGACCGGGGAGTGGGGCGCTATCTGCTGATCAAGGGCCTGGAAGAGGCCCGCCGCCGGGGAGCCAGGCTGGCCACCCTGGAGGTCCGCCCCTCCAACACGGCCGCCCGCCGGCTTTACAACTCCCTGGGTTTCTTCGAGGTGGGCCGCCGGCCGGGCTATTACCAAAGCGAGGGCGAGGACGCCATTCTGCTGGATTGCAACCTGGCCAAGTCGCGCTTCTTGCCGCCTATTGCCGACTAACGGCCTTCCTAATCAACAAAAAACGGCAAAGGACCCCGATGGGGCCTATCATCCCTTGACCTGGGTTCCCGCCGCGTTCTATTTTTAAGTTAAAAAGAGGTTACCGATTTGATTCACCTGCTGGGCCGCCGCGAGCCGGGCCGCCTGCGGCAGGCTGCGTTCTTGACGCTGTTCAACGGCGCTAAGGTTCCGTCCTCTTTGGTTTTTTCATACCTGGCAGGCCCGCCGTCCCGGCGGGCGACTGCATGGGCCGGGGAGGGCCTTAGCCATGGCGGTAAAAATCGGCATAAACGGATTCGGGCGGGTCGGCAGGTTGGCGGCCCGCATACTGGGCATGGGACACAAGGATCTGGAACTTACGGCCATCAACAGCCGGGGCCAAAACCACAGCCTGGCCCATCTGCTGAAATACGACTCGGTGCACCGCACCTATGCCGGCTCGGTGGAGCACGACGCCGACTCGCTTATCATCGAAGGCAAGCGGATCAAGGTCTCCCATTTTAACCAGCCCGGCGAGATACCCTGGAAGGATTGGGGCGTGGAGGTGGTGCTGGAATCCACCGGCGTGTTCAAGCGCACGGACAACACCCTGCCCCACATCGAAAAAGGCGGGGCCAAAAAGGTGATCATCAGCGCGCCTTCCAAGGACGTCACCCCCATGTTCGTGATGGGCGTGAACCATAAGTCCTACGATCCCAAGACCATGCACATAATCTCCAACGCCTCCTGCACCACCAATTGCCTGGCCCCCATCGCCAAGGTGCTGCACGACGCCTTTGACATGGAATACGGCCTCATGACCACGGTGCACGCCTACACCATGAGCCAGCGCATGCTGGACGGCTCGGCCAACGACATCCGCCGGGCTCGGGCGGCGGGCATCTCCATGGTGCCCACCAGCACCGGCGCGGCGCGCTCCCTGGGCCAGGTCATCCCCGAGCTGGCCGGCAAGCTGGACGGCTTCGCCATCCGGGTGCCCACCCCGGACGTATCCCTCATGGACCTGAACTGCCGGGCCGGCCGCGAGGTAACCGTGGAGGAGGTCAACGACGCCCTGCGCCAGGCTTCCGAGGGCTATTTGCAGGGCGTCATGGCGGTCACCGAGGTGCCCCTGGTTTCGGTGGATTACACCTCCAGCCCCTATTCGGCGGTGGTGGACTCGCTCTTGACCATGGTGATGAACAAACGGATGGTGAAGGTTCTGGCCTGGTATGATAATGAAATGGGGTTTGCCCAGCGCTTCGTGGACCTGGCCGCTCACGTGGCCCGTCAATTATAGTGAGAGGGGATATCTATCACATGAAATTCATTAATGAAGTTGATATCAAGCACAAGCGGGTCCTGATGCGGGTGGATTTCAACGTTCCCCTGGATCAGGATCAGAACATCACCGACGACAACCGCATTCGCGCCGCCCTGCCCACCATCAACTACGCCTTGGACGAAAACGCCCGTTTGATCGTGGCCTCCCACATGGGCCGCCCCAAGGGCAAGCGGGTGGACAAGCTCAGCATGGCCCCGGTGGCGCGCCGCCTGGGCCGGCTCCTGCGCAAGGACCTGCACGAGGTGAAGCTGGCCCCGGACTGCGTGGGCAGCGACGTGCGCAAAATGGTGGAAGATCTGAAGCCCGGCGAGGTGCTGGTCCTGGAAAACCTGCGCTTCCACCCCGGCGAGACCTTGAACGACGATGATTTCGCCAAGGAGCTGGCCTCCTTGTGCGACGTGTACGTGAACGACGCCTTTGCGGTGGCTCACCGGGAAAACGCCTCGGTGGAGGCCATCACCGAGCACGCCAAGGTCTGCGTGGCGGGCTTCACCATGAAAAAGGAGCTGGAATACTTCCGCCGGGCCATGGTGGATCCGGCCCGCCCCCTGGCCGCGGTGATCGGCGGAGCCAAGGCCATGACCAAGCTGCCCGCCCTGGAAAACCTCTTGGAGCACGCGGACAAGATCATCATCGGCGGCGCCATGGCCAACACCTTCCTCATGAGCGTGGGCTACGACGTGGGCCGCAGCATGTACGAGGAGGACCTGGTGCCGGTGGCCAACGTGCTCTTGCGCAACGCCAAGCGCGAGGGCGTCAAGATGTACATCCCGGTGGACTGCGTGGTGGCCGACCGCTTCGACCCCAAGGCCGAGACCAAGCTGGTAACCGCCCAGGACGTGCCCCCGGAATGGATGATCATGGACATCGGCCCCGCCACCAGCCTGCTCTACCGCGAGGCCTTGTCCGACTGCAAGACCATCATCTGGAACGGCCCCATGGGGGCTTTTGAGATGGACGCCTTCAGCCGGGGCACCATGAACATGGTCACCTCCGTGGCCCAGAGCTACGCG
The DNA here is from genome assembly GCA_001184205.1 of Desulfocarbo indianensis. Taxonomy (GTDB): domain Bacteria; phylum Desulfobacterota; class Desulfarculia; order Desulfarculales; family Desulfarculaceae; genus Desulfocarbo; species Desulfocarbo indianensis. The sequence goes on along the minus strand of LBMP01000004.1, from coordinate 99,484 downwards.
CTCACCATCATCGGCGGCGGCGACACCGACGTGGCCATCACCAAGATGGGCGAGCAGGACAACATCTCGTACATCTCCACCGGCGGCGGGGCCTTTTTGGCCATGCTCTCCGGCGAGGAGCTGCCCGCGGTGGCGGCCCTGGGAGGGGCCACCGGCCTGGAAGGCCCGGCCGCGGCGGACGACTCCCCGGCCTCCGAAGGTTAAACGATTTCATTACTGGGAGGAGATCATGTCGCGCAGGCTGATGGTGGCCGGCAATTGGAAGCTCAACAAGACCGTGGACGAATCAGTGGCCCTGGCCTCGGCCGTGGCCCAGAACCTCAAACGCGACGATCTGGACGTATTGGTGGCGCCCACCTTTGTGGCCATCCATCCCGTGGCCCAGGCCCTGGCCGGCTCTCCGCTTTTAGTGGCCGGCCAGAACCTCTATTGGCAGGATAAGGGCGCCTTCACCGCCGAGATCAGCGGCCCCCTGCTGAAGGCCGCCGGGGCCAGCCACGTGATCATCGGCCATTCCGAGCGCCGCCAGTTTTTCGCCGAGACCGAAAAGACCGTGAACCTACGGGTGACGGCCGCCCTCCAGGCCGGACTCACGCCCATCGTGTGCGTGGGCGAGACCCTGGAGGAGCGCGAGGCCAACCAAACCGACGGCGTGCTGGAAAGCCAACTGGCCGGCGGCTTGGCCGGGTTATCTCTGGAACAGGCGGCCAAGCTCATCATCGCCTACGAGCCGGTGTGGGCCATCGGCACCGGCAAGACCGCCAGCGAGGACCAGGCCGACCAGGCCCACGCGGCGATAAGGGCCTGGATGGGCCGCAGATTCGATAAAGCTGTTGAAAATTCGGTCCGTATCCTGTATGGAGGTAGTGTTAAGCCGGCCAACGCGGCCGGCCTTTTGAATAGAGAGCACGTGGATGGGGCGCTGGTGGGCGGCGCCTCGTTAACTGCTGAGGATTTCTTGGGAATCATCGAGGCGGCCTGAGCCGTCCAGAAGGCAAACAAATAATGTCCCTGGTGGTGCTGATAATTCACGTTGTGGCCTGCCTGGCGCTGATCCTGGTGGTGCTGTTGCAAGCCGGCAAGGGCGCCTCCATAGGCGCGGCCTTTGGCGGCGCTTCCCAGACCGTTTTCGGCAGCGCCGGCGCCACGCCGTTTCTGGCCAAACTCACCACGGTGGTGGCCGTATTGTTCATGCTCACCTCCCTGGGACTGGCCATTTTCGCCAATCAAGGCGGCATGCCATCGGTGATGCAGGAGGTTGCCCCTCCAGCCCAGACCGCGCCCGCGCCTGCCGCGCCCGACAAACCGGCGGCGCAGACCGCGCCAGCGGCCCCGGCTGACAAGGCTCCGGCGGCGCAGACCGCTCCGGCGGCTCCGGCGGAAAAGGCTCCAGCGGAGGGCAAGAATTAAAGCATAAGCTGCCGTCGTGGTGGAATTGGTAGACACGCCGTCTTGAGGGGGCGGTGGGGCGACCCGTGCCGGTTCAAATCCGGCCGACGGCACCAAAATAGCCGAAAGGCCCATCCCATGGGGGTGGGCCTTTTTACGTGGAAAAGCAAAAGCTCGTCCTGGCCGGTGCCACGCCTGGACACTAATAATTTCCACGGCCCGCCCTGTCTCCCCAAGGCGCGGAGGTTTTCCCGAAACACAATTGGCGAACTAAACAATAAAGGCTGTTCGCACGCCGCCCCAATCAGCGCGGCGTGCGAACAGCCTTCTCAGCGCAAGCGTTTATCGTTAAGGTTTACTTGTTGCCGCCGGCTGCCAAGCGCTTGGCATATATCTTCGATATGCCGTTCCAAGCCATTTTCCTTACTTTCAGATCATAAGGCTCATAGGTGCCGTTGGCATAATCAGCGGCGTATTGCAGGGCGGGCAGCAATCTTTCATCCGCCAGTTGGGCGGCCATGGTGGTGGCCCGCAATACGTTGTCGATATTGTTGGAGCGAATCTGCTTGTCTATCACCTCTAGGCCGGCGGGATTGCCCATGAGCATCTGAAGGTAGGCTTTGGCAATGGGATCGTTGTCGGGCATCAATTGCTCCAGCAAGGTGCGGTCCCCCTTGCCGCCCACCAAAACCAGGGCGCCCACGAATTTCAGATCATTATCTTTCTTCACCAGGTCGGCTATCTTTTCGAACAGTTCCTTGTCCGCTTTTTCCGCCAGCGCCACGATGCAGGCGCGCTTGAACGCGGTATCGCCCTGGGCCGCCAGGCTCAAGGCGTGGAGCTTGTCGGCCTTGTTGCCCAGGCCGCAAAGTACGCGTATGCAGCATTCAGCTTCCGGTCCCCAGAGAGCCTCCGAGCTGGCGCCCGGCTGCTCCTTCTTGGCCTGTTCCTGCATGGCGGATAAGCGCTTTTTGACCTCGGCCATGACCTGGGGCCCGCCTATGCTGACAAGCGCGTCCACCACGTTTTTTATTCTTTGTTCGTCCCTGCCCGCAAAAAGCATCTCAAAGGCGCCGCCCATGCCCGTCTGGGACTTTTCCTTCTTGGGGGGCAGGATGGCGAACAGGAAGTCGATTATCTCTTTTTGATCGGGCTTGGTCAGTTTGCCGATAAGGTAAATCGTGTCGGGCGTGGCCGCCTTTTTGGCCGCATACTTGGCCCTTGCCCAATCGTAAAAACGCGTGGAGGATAATTGCAGCTTGCCTTCCATCTGGAGCAGGCCCAGAGCGGCCACCGCATTGTTCTGGACGTCGTTGTCCGGATTATTCAGCAGCGCGAAGAGCGATTCGGTCTTTTCCTTCTGGCCCAGGCGCGCCAAGGCATAATTCAAGCAAACCTGGAGTTTGGCATCGGTCGTTGCCTTGAGCGCCTTTTCGAACTCGCTTTTCCATTCCGCTTTGCCCGCCATGGCCAGCGCCATGGCCGTATTGCCCTTGAAGGCGGGCGTTCCGGTGTTCCATAGTTCCCGCAAGGTTTGTTGATGCCCGATCTCGAAGTCTTTTATCATTTTGATGACGTCGAGTTCTAGGTAGTCCTTTATTTCCGCGGCGATCTGTTTCATGGTTTTAAGGCTGTAGATATTGGCCAACGCCTTGATGTAAGCGCCGTGATATCCCCTTCTGTCGGTTTCATCCACCTTGCCCGACTTATCCTTGGGCGGCCGGGAGTTCTTCTTTAAATATTGCAGCACCGGCTCCATGGCCGCCTCGTCTTGGAACAGCTCCACGCCGCGCGCCGCTTGGGTTATGAGATTACGGGTTTCCTTGGCGTCGTTCTTTCCCTTGAGGAGATTGGCATCGGACAGCATATTCAACATTATGCCTTTTTGGAACGTTTCAAGGCGCAGGGCATAGATGTATTTATATTCGTCCTCAAAGGAAAGACTCGCGTAGGTCATTATGAAAAGCGGCATCCGGTTCATGATATAGGTGATGTTAGTGCCCGATATGTTATTGAGCCAATGGTCGTAATAGCGCCGGCCTTCCAACGACGCGGCGCCGAAGAAGGCGGCCGATTCATTCAGCTGTCCGGCCTGCAGGTAGGCGACTCCCATTTCAGCCAACTTGTCGACGGTTTCCGGGGAGGGTTTTTCCTGGCCTTGCAGAATGGGATTAAGGCTTTCGCGTTTTTGTATCAATTCCTTGGCCGCGATTTGGGCGTCTATTTTCGCCTCCGGCATGCCGCTTTTTCTGAATAGCGCGCGAGCCTCCGCGAGGTTGTCATCGGCCAAAGCCTTGTTGGCGGCGGAAATATATAGATTGGCCGCCGCATCCGTATTGCCGTCCTCTTTCAGCGCGGAGGCCGCCATTTCGATCTTGCCGGCCGCCTTCAATTCTTCAATGGTCTTGGCCTTGGCCTGTTGCTCATCGAGCCCGGCCGTCTGGTATAGCTCAATGGCCTTTTTTCTTTCACCGGCCAAGGTTAAGGCCTTGGCTATTTTCAGGTATTCGCCCGACTGCTCGTTGGCGGGCATTTTCTTGACCAACGAGATGGCTTCCTGGTAATTGCCGCTGGCCAACTGGCTATCAACGGTTACGCAAGAACTCAACATCAAGCTTATGACTAGGAATCCGATCAGTTTGAGGTTGCTCGCCGCCAGTTTGATTTTTCTGCTATTTTTCATTTGCCCCCTCTTTGGGCAGCGTTCGCCGCTCCAGCTTCATGTGCGCTTAAAACTGCATCCGGTGGTTTATTTGCCGTTCAATTGCCGTGATAAGGCGCCATTCGCACTTTTTCTGCGCTTTTTGCCTTAAATGAGGCCGGCAAATAACTAATACCTTGGTTTGCAGCATGCTACTCCACGTTTGCGTTGTTGGTCAATTGCGCATTCCCCTTCCCGCGATATCCAATTCGCACGCTATCCAAGGTTTCCCTGCAACGGCGCCTTCTGGTGATGAACCGCGCCGCTTTGCCCTTGACCAGCCCCCCGGTCTTTTGCAGAGAATATAGAATAGAGAACGTCATGGTCGAGGAGGTAAGCCATGCCCACTTATGATTTCGCCTGCCGATCCTGCGGCAAGGAATTCAGTCAGGTGATGAGCATCTCCCAGCGCGACAAGAAAAAAACCGCCTGCCCCCACTGCAAGGGGCGCAAGGTCACCCAGCTCATGAGCGGCTTCATGGCCAAGACCTCGCGCAAGAGCTAGGAGGTCCGCCTTGCTTTGCCGCGCGCTGCCAAAGGCCGCCCGGGCCACGGCGCTGGCCCTCATGCTGGCCTGGGCCGCCGGAGCCCTGGCCGCCGGGCAAGGCCCGCCCCCGCGGGAGGCGGCCTGCCACGGCGGCCAATACCGGGAAGAGCGCGCCCTCATGGTGCGCCGGCAGATAAGCCAACGCGGGGTCAAGGCCCCCAGGGTGCTGGCCGCCATGGGCAAGGTGCCCCGCCACTGTTTCGTGCCGGCCAGGCAGCGGGAAAGCGCCTATGCGGACCATCCCCTGCCCATCGGCCAGGGCCAGACCATCAGCCAGCCCTACGTGGTGGCGCTCATGAGCGAGGCCCTGAAGCTCACCCCCCAAGACAAGGTCCTGGAGATCGGCACCGGCAGCGGCTACCAGGCCGCCGTCCTGGCCGAGCTGGCCGGAGAAGTCTATAGCATCGAGATCGTGGAGGAATTGGGCAAGCGGGCCGCCCAGGCGCTGGCCGGCCTGGGCTACGGCCGGGTGCGGCTCAAGATCGGCGACGGCTACCAGGGCTGGCCCCAGGCCGCGCCCTTTGACGCCATCATCCTCACCGCCGCGCCGCCGAAGATTCCCCAGGCGCTGGTGGAGCAACTGGCGCCCGGCGGCCGCATGATCCTGCCCTTGGGGCCCAGGTTCGGCGTGCAGGAACTATTACTGATAACCAAAGGCCGCCAGGGCGTCATCAGCCGCCAAAGCCTGGGACAGGTGCGCTTTGTGCCCATGATGAAGAGCGATTGATCCGCCAGGCCCGTTGACTAAACGTGACGGTTTGGCTACCCTGCCCGGCGTCGTTGCAAAAGACCGCCCCTTTTCGCATATACTGGTATACTGATCAGGGTTTGCTCTCGTCTCATGAAGGATCGGGAGATCGTCCATGACCAAGATGCCCCCCAATTATAAGGAACTATTGGGGCTTTTAATCAAGATCGTCTCGGCGCTGGAATCCCGCCGCCCCTATGCCATAGGTCATTCCCAGAGGGTGGCCGACCTGGCCAGGGCCATGGCGGAGCACATGGGCCTTTCCTCCGAAGAGTCCAGCCAGATATACCTGGCCGGCCTGTTGCATGACATGGGCTACCTGGTCATGCCGGACGATATCCTGCAGAGCAACGAGCCGTTGACCCCCCAGCAAAGGGAGATCGTGGACTCCCAATTGCAAGTGGGCCTCCAGATTTTGGACTCGGTTTCCTTGCTGGGTCCGGTCAGCCGCCTTATCCGCTATCATCTCAACCGCTTTGACGGCCAAGACACTCCCAACGACCTCAAAGGGGAGGAACTCCCCCTGGGTTCGCGCATTTTGCACGTGGCCCACGTTTTCGAGGCGCTGTCCTCGGACCGGCCCCACCGGCGCAAGCTGTGCTACCGGGCCGCGCTCAACGAGATCACGGCCAACCAGGGCAAGTTCGACCCCGCGGTGGTGGAGGCCTTGATAGCGGTCCTGCGCCTGGACACCGCCGACGACCGGCCCGAGCAGGTGGAGCTGGACGAATTCACCCAGGAGTTGGACGACGCCTTCGAGGACACGGCGGACGGACGCATTCAGGCGCCCGCGGTTCCGGGGGCCATGTCATTGATAAGAAAGCTGATGCAGGACGACGGGCTTTCCCTGCGGCAATTTTCCGCCATAATCGAACTGGAGCCCGCCCTGGCCCTGAAGATCATCTCCACCGCCAATTCCTCATTGTATTACGGCATGCCGCCGGTGAGCGCCATCAGCGACGCCCTGGTCCGCATCGGCCTCAACGAGGCCCGCAGCCTGATGATCACCTTTGTCTACCAGACGCTTTTCAAGGCCAGCCAATTGGTGCTCCGCCAGATCATGCAATCCTGGTGGGAGCAAGCCCTGCTCAGGGCGGCCGCCTGCCGCAGTTTGTCGGAAAACCTGGGCATGGCCAACCGCCATTACGCCTATCTGGCTGGCCTGCTTAGCAATATCGGCAAACCCGCCCTGCTGCGGGTCTTCGTGTCCCAAAGCGGCGAACGCCAGCTCACGGAATGGCAGTTGGACGTGCTCCTGGCCAGGATAGATTTCTGGCACCACCGCACCGGCGCGGGGCTGTTAAAAGAAGCCCACCTTCCCAACTCCCTGGTGGAGGCGCTCAAACGCAGCGACCAGCCGGTATTTTTGAAAAGAAACCGGGAAGCCCTGCTGTTGCTCATGGCCAAGGAAGTGGTTAAAAGCGTTTTGGGGGAGGATCGCCGCGCGGGAAACCCGCTGCAAGATATAATAGCCGAGCACAATCTGGAAATAGAGCCCCAGGATTTGAACCGGGCGTTTGCCGCCACCCTGCGGCGCTACAACTCGCTGCAGGGCCTCATGTCCGCCACCGACTCCGACCAGATAGACCACCAAACCCTGCTGATGAGCCTGTATTCCTCCTGAAGCGCGGTGTAAGCGAGGGCTTTTATTTTTGCGAAGCCCGCGGCCCCGCCACGGGGCGGGACCGGTTTTGGGCCGGCCGCGATTCAACGGATGGTAAGCACCAGCTTGTAGCCGCCCGGCGAATCAAAGGACGGGTGGTCCACCAGGTCTATGAGCGCCTTGCCCGCTTCCCAATTGCCTTCCGAATTCCTGGCCGCGGCCTCGGCCAAACCGTCCGGCGGCTCTTGGGAGCCCGCCGCCTCGGCCAGCCGGAGCGCGGCCCTGGTGAAAAGCTCCTTGGCCGCGCGTTCCTCGCGGGGCTGGTCCACGCTGAGTTCCAGGCGCAGTTCCCGCACCTGGTCCCTATCGCCGAAAGCCTGGTAGATGAGGCTGTTGCACCGCGCGCCGGGGGTGAGCACCACCTCGGCCAGGCAGCAATGCATATCGCCCTGGAGCTTGTAGGGGCCGGGCTTCAGCCCCAGGCCGCGCAAGGCGCGGCAGGCTTTTTCGGGCGGCATGGCCACCTCCGCCTGGGCGGGAGCCGCCGGCGCCAGACAGCACCCGGCAAAAAGCAAAAAAGCCAGCGCAAACGGCATGACGCCTCCCCCTCCCCTATGGCGGAAATAGACTTTTTTTACGCCCGCTCTCTTGCCTATATTCTGACTTGGCCGATGACTTTTGACCATGGGGGGAGGCAATTATTCCTTATGATTAATTATGGTCCGGCCCGTTTGGGACGAAGGTTCGTCAGGTGATATAGTAGTAACGTGCTCTTGAATCCGCTTAGCAACCTGGGGCAAGACCCGCCGGCGGAATCTGGCGCGGCGGGCTCATGAAGGCGAGGCACATGCCGAAGAAACTAGTAATAGCCTTGGCGTCACTATTGGTTTTGGCGGGGGCCGGGTATGGAATCTATTGCCTGGTGGCCTGCGAGGAAGCGCCTTCCGGCCAATTGACCCTCTACGGCAACGTGGATATCCGCCAGGTGCGGCTGGCCTTCAACGCCAGCGGCCGGGTGACCAGCCTGCCCTTGCAGGAAGGCGACCGGGCCCAGGCCGGCCAACTGGTGGCCCAACTGGAAGACCTGCGCTACCAGGCCAATGAGGCCAGGGCAAGAGCCCAGGTGGCCGCCCAGGAACAAAAAGTGGCCCGCCTGGAGCGGGGCTCCCGGCCCGAGGAGATAGCCCGGGCCAGGGCCAACCTGGAAGAAGCCCAGGCCCGTCTGCAGGACGCCAGCAAGCTCTACCAGCGGCACAAGGCGCTGGCCAAGACCAAGAGTCTGCCTCCCCAGCAACTGGACAACACCACCGCCACCTACGAGGCGGCCCGGGCCCAGGTGGACGCCGCGCGCCAGTCCCTGGAGCTGGCGGTCAAGGGCCCCCGGGTGGAGGACATCGCCGCGGCCCAGGCCGAGCTGCGCGCGGCCCAGGCCGAGCTGGAGCTGGCCACGAAAAACCTGGCCGACACCAAGCTCTACGCGCCCAGCGCCGGCGTGGTGCAGGCCCGCGTCCTGGAGCCGGGCGACATGGCCTCGCCGGAAAGGCCGGTCTACACCCTGGCGCTCACCAGCCCGGTGTGGGTGCGGGCTTTCGTGGAGGAGCCCGATCTGGGCAAGATAGCCCCCGGCATGACCGCCTATGTCTTCACCGATTCCTATCCCGATAAGAAATACCAAGGCTGGGTGGGCTACATATCGCCCACCGCCGAATTCACCCCCAAGCGGGTGCAGACCACCGAGCTGCGCACCAAGCTGGTCTACCGGGTCAAGATCGTCGTGTGCAATCCCGAAGGCGAACTAAGACTGGGCATGCCGGTGACGGTGACCATCGGCCTGGACCAGGCCAAGAACCCGGAAGGACGCGGCCAGAGCCAACCCTGCCCGGAAAAGGCCTCTTGAGCGCCACGCCGGGGAAAAACCACGCGCCCGCCTGCTCCATCCAGGGGGTGAGCCGCGCCTTCAAGCTGGCGGGAAAGCCGGTGCAGGCGCTGGACCAGGTGAGCGCCCAGGTGGCCCACGGCGCGGTCACCGGCCTGGTGGGGCCGGACGCCGCCGGCAAAACCACCTTGATGCGCCTGGCGGTGGGGCTTTTGCTGCCGGACGAGGGCTCCATCAGCGTGTTGGGGGTGGAGGTGGGTCAGGACCCCCAGCGGGTGCAGGCCCTGGTGGGCTACATGCCCCAGCGCTTCGGGCTCTACGAAGACTTGACCGTCAAGGAAAACCTGGACCTCTACGCCGACCTGCGCGACCTGGCCCCGGAGGACCGGCCGCCCCGCTATGCCGAGCTTCTGGGCATGACCGGCATGGAGCCCTTCCAGGATCGCCTGGCCGGCGCGCTCTCCGGCGGCATGAAGCAGAAGCTGGGCCTGGCCTGCGCCCTGGTCAAACCCACCGAGATGCTCATCCTGGACGAGCCCACCGTGGGGGTGGACCCGGTTTCCCGCCGGGAGCTTTGGGAGATCGTTTACCGGCTGGTGGAAAGCGAGGGGCTCAGCGTGCTGCTCTCCACCTCCTACCTGGACGAGGCCGAGCGCTGCCAGGAGGTGGTGCTGCTGCACCAGGGCAAGGTGCTGGGCCAGGGAGCGCCGGGCGAATTCAGCCGGCGCATGCGGGGCAAAAGCTTTCTGGTGAAAAGCGGGCAAAACAACCGCCGCCGCCTGCAAAGCCTTTTGGCGCGCGGGCCGGGGGTGGTGGATTCGGTGATCCAGGGCGACGGGGTGCGCCTGGTCATGGATAAGGCCGCGCCGCCGGATCTGAGCGGCCTGGGCGACGCAATGACCGGCCTCCAGGTCCGGGAGGAGGAGCCCCGCTTCGAGGACGGCTTCCTGGCCCTCATGGGCGGCCGGCGGCACGAAAGCCAGGAGCCGGAACTGCAACTTATCCAGCGCGGCGCGGAGGCCTCCAAGGCCCGCGACACCGTGATCGAGGTGGAGGAACTGACCAAGCGCTTCGGCGAATTCGTGGCGGTGGACCGCATATCGTTTCAGGTGAAGCGGGGCGAGGTCTTCGGGCTTTTGGGGGCCAACGGGGCGGGCAAGTCCACCACCTTCCGCATGCTGTGCGGCCTCTTGCCCCCCAGCCAGGGCCGGCTGCGGGTGGCGGGCTGGGACCTGCGCCGCGCGCCGGCCCGGGCCAGGGCCAGCATCGGCTACATGGCCCAGCGCTTCAGCCTTTATGGCCAGCTCTCGGTGCGCGATAATTTAAGCTTTTTCGCCAGCGCCTACGGCCTGGGCGGCGAGCGCCGCCGCCGGATGATCGCCTGGGCCCTGGACGAGTTCGGCCTGGCCGAGGTGGCCGAGGCGCCCAGCGCGGAGCTGCCCCTGGGCTTCAAGCAGCGCCTGGCCATGGCCGCGGCCCTGATGCACGGCCCGGAGATATTGTTCCTGGACGAGCCCACCAGCGGGGTGGACCCCCTGGCCCGGCGCGATTTCTGGCGGCGCATCAACGCCCTGGCCGAGCAAAAGGTGACGGTGCTCATCACCACCCACCATCTGGAGGAAGCCGAATACTGCGACCGCATGGTGGTGATGGACCGGGGCCAGATCCTGGCCCGGGGCACGCCCCATGAGATGAAAAGCCGCTGGGTGACGCCGGAAAACCCCAACCCCAGCATGGAGGACGCCTTCATAGCGCTCCTGGAGGAACACCGCGCGCCCAAGGAGGCGGCATGACGCCGGAATCGCATCTGAAGCTGCGCCGCTTTTCCTGGCGGCGGCTCAAGGGACTCTGGCGCAAGGAAATGCTGCAAGTGGTGCGCGATCCTTCCAGCATCGCCATCGCCTTCGTGATGCCCTTGATCCTGCTTCTCCTCTTTGGCTACGCGGTCTCCCTGGACGCCAAGGACGTGCCCCTGGCCCTGGTGGTCGAGGAGCCCAGCGCGGTGAGCGCCGCCTTCACCGCCGGCTTCGAGGCCTCGCCCTATTTCGAGTCCCGCCGCGCGGCCACCATCCAGGAAGCCGAGGAGATGATGCGCCTGGGCCAGGTGGAGGGCATCGTCTGGCTGAAATCCGATTTCGACAGCAAGCTCTTTTCCGGAGAGCAGGCCCCCATCGCGGTGATAACCAACGGGGTGGACGCCAACACCGCCCGCATCGTGGAAGGCTACGTGCAGGGGGCCTGGCAGCGCTGGCTGGAGGATTACGCCCAAAGCCAGGGACGGGAATTGGCCCTGCCGGTGGAGGTGGAGGAAAGGGTCTGGTTCAACGCCGAGGTGCGTTCGCGCAACTTCCTGGTGCCGGGGCTCATCGCGGTGATCATGACCCTGATCGGCGCTCTGCTCACGGCCATGGTGGTGGCCAGGGAATGGGAGCGCGGCACCATGGAGGCCCTCATGGTCACCCCGGTCACGGTGCGGGAGATACTCCTGGGCAAGCTGGTGCCCTACTTCATACTGGGCATGGGCGGCATGGCGCTCTCGGTGGCCATGGCGGTGTTATTCTTCGAGGTGCCGCTCAGGGGCTCCCTGTGGGTGTTGAGCGGCGCCGCGGCCCTGTTCATGTTCACCGCCCTGGGCATGGGGCTGTTGATCTCCACCCTGGCCCGCAACCAGTTCGTGGCCGCCCAGGTGGCCATCATCACCACCTTTCTGCCGGCCTTCATGCTGTCGGGCTTCATCTTCAACATCGGCTCCATGCCGGAGGTGGTGCAGTTCATCACCCGCTTCATCGCGGCCCGCTATTTCGTATCCATTCTGCAAAGCGTGTTTCTGGCCGGCGACGTGTGGTCCATCCTCTGGCACAACGCCCTGGCCCTGGCGGTGATGGGGGCGCTCTTCCTGCTACTGGTGGCCAAAAAAACCAAGAAAAGGCTGGATTGAAGCCATGCGCGCCATGCTGCACAGGGTTTGGGCGCTGATGCTCAAGGAGTTCCTGGCCTTGCTCAAGGACCGGCGCAGCCGCACGGTCCTGATCGTGCCGCCTCTGTTTCAGCTCATGGTGTTCGGCTACGCCGCCACCTTCGATTTGAACCAGGTGCCCTACGCGCTTTACAACCAGGACGCGGGCCTGGCCTCCCGCGAGCTGGTTTCCTATTTCGACGGCTCGCGCAATTTCCGCCAGGTGGCCAACCTGAACAGCCAGGAACGGATCGGCCCCATGGTGCGCGACGGCCAGGTCCTCATGGCCCTGGTGATCCATCCCCACTTCAGCAAGGACCTGCTGAGCGGCCGGCCCGGCCGGGTGCAGGTGATCGTGGACGGCCGCAACTCCAACACCGCCCTCGTCCTTTTGGGCTACGTGCAAAGCGTGGTCAACGCCTTCAGCCGGGACTGGGCCCGGGAAAACGGCGGCGGCGCGCTGCCCGCCGAGTTGGAGATACGGGCCTGGTTCAACCCCAACCTGGAGAGCCGCTGGTTCATCGTGCCGGGCATCGCCGGGCTTCTCACCCTGGTGGTCTCGCTCCTGGTCACCTCGCTTTCGGTGGCCCGCGAGCGGGAGGCGGGCACCTTTGACCAACTTCTGGTGACGCCTTTGCGGCCGGTGGAGATTCTTTTGGGCAAGGCGCTCCCCGGCATGGTCATCGGCTTTGCCGAGGCCACGGCGATCATCGTGGCCGGAACCCTGTGGTTCGACGTGCCGCTTTTGGGCAGCCTGCCCGCGCTCTATCTGGGCCTGTTCCTGTTCCTGCTTTCCGCCCTGGGGGTGGGGCTCATGATCTCCTCCTTCTCGGCCACCCAGCAGCAGAGCCTCTTGGGAACCTTTCTGTTCATGGTGCCGGCGGTGATCCTCTCCGGCTTCGCCACCCCCATCGCCAACATGCCGCCGGCGGTGCAGACCATGACCCTGGCCAATCCCATGCGCTATTTCCTGGTGGTGGTGCGCAAGGTGTTCCTGGAAGGGGCCGGCATGGATGTCCTCTGGGGGCAATACTGGCCCATGGCGGTGATCGGCCTCACCACCCTGGCCGCGGCCGGCATCCTCTTCCGGCATCGCATGCAATAGCCGGCGGCGCGCGGACGCCCGCCGCGCCCGGCCCGTTACTCACGAGAAAACAGCGCCGGCCCCATAGGGGCCGGCTGACGCGCCTGGAACGCCGGCTCAGGCGTCCGGCGGGCTGTTTTTCAGGGGAGGCTGGCCCGTGGCCTCGCGCACCGCGCGCCACAGCCCGCCGTCGGGGTCCACCTGGGCGTGATAGCTTATGGCCAATTCGATGGGCACGTGCACGTTGTGGTTGCCCCACAGGGAAACCATCATGCCGGTCTTGCCGGCCAGGGCGGCGTGCACCGCGCTGTGGGCCAAGAAGCCCGTGTAGATGCGGTCGTTGGAGTTGGCCGGCATGGAGCGGATCAAATAGGAGGGGTCCATATATTTAAGGGTGATCTCCCGGCCCTTGGCCGCGAAATGGGCGTTGATGCCGTCCCGCAGATACACGCCGATGTCGCCCAGCTTGACGTTGCCGCTGGCGTCCTCGCCGCCCGACCCGTTCTTGAAATACTTTTGGCCCGCGCCCTCGGCCACCACCACCACCGCGTGGCCCCGGTTCTGCAGGCGCTGTTCCAGGGCGCTTAAAAGCCCCTCGGGCCCCTCCAGGTCGAAGTCCGCCTCGGGTATGAGGCAATAGTTCACGTCCGATAGCGCCAGGGTGGCGAACGCCGCCACGAAACCGGCGTGCCGCCCCATGAGCTTGACCAGGCCTATGCCGTGGGGCGCGCCGGTGGCCTCGTTGTGGGCCCCCAGAATGGCCTGGGCGGCGGCCTCCACCGCGGTCTGGAAGCCGAAGGTGCGCTCCACGAAGCCGATGTCGTTGTCAATGGTCTTGGGTATGGCCACCACGCCGGTCTTGAGCTTGCGCTCGGTGATCTCCTCGTAGATCTGCTTGGCCGCGCGCAGGGTGCCGTCGCCGCCGATCATGAACAGCACGCCGATGTTGAGGCGCTCCAGGGTGTCCACCACCTCCTCTATGGCCTGGCCGCCGCGGCTCATGCCCAGGAAGGAGCCGCCCCGGCCGTGGATGTCCTGCACCGTCTCGGGAATCAGCTCCACCAGCTCGTGGCCATAGGAAGGTATGAAGCCTTGCAGGCCGTAGCGCATGCCCACGATGTTGCGGACCTTGTATATGTAATGCAGCTGCAGCACGATGGCCCGCACCAGGGAGTTGATGCCGGGGCAGAGCCCGCCGCAGGTAACGATGGCGGCTTTGAGCTTGCTGGGATCGAAATAGATGTGGCTGCGCGGGCCGGCGTGCTCGAAAAACACCTCGGAGCGCTCCCGGCCGGGCCGCAGGAAGGGGTCCACGTTGATGCCCTCGCCGTCCGACACGAAGGAAGAGAATTTCTCGTGGGCCGCGGACATGTCCACGATGGGATTGGGTATCTTGGCTGGGCCCAGGGCGGCTATCTCGGTCATGCCTGGCTGCAGGCGCGGACTTCGTTCGCTCACGGGATCCTCTCCTATCCGCCCTGGGGTCAAGGGCTGTTCAAGTCCTTAAAACTCGGTCACCTCGCCGCCGGCGATGGCGCGCCGGGTGCGGGTGTTGACGTCCAGGGTGCTGCCCGGCTGGATGGGGGCCTCGCGGGGGTAACCCCGGTCTTCCCAATAACCGCCCAGCATGCGGTCGCCGAACTCTATCCCGGCCAGCCATTTGGCGCTCTTGTATCCCCACAGGTGGGGGATGAACATCCGCAAGGGCCCGCCGTAGGCCGGCTCCAGGGGTTCACCCCCCACGGCGTAGCACAGAAGCGCCCGCGGGTGATCCAGGTCGGCCAGGCTCACCGTGGTTTGATAGCCGCCGCCGACGCTCGTGAAGGTGGCGTGGCTGGCCGCGGCCGTGGGCGTCACCCGGCTCAGGAACTCGCGCCAGGAAGCGCCCTGCCAGAGGGCCCGCACCGAAAAGCCCGAAACCGAGGTGAGCCGCGCGTCGGCTTGGGTCAGCGGCCAGGTTTTTATCTCGGCCAGGTTGAAGGAAGCCTCTTGCTCCACCAAACCGCCCACCGCCAGGCGATGGCTGGCGGGGTCCGGGTCGGGCATGCCGCCCGCCTTGAACACCGGAACTCCCAGATCATCGAGCACGCCCATGGTCGCCTGTTCCTCTCCTTGATATCTTTTTGGCCGCACGTCTCTAATGATACTGGGAAAGCGGGTTTCCCCACCACAGTCAAAAGGCGAGCCGCGCCCGCCCGAGCGGGCAGGCGCGGCCAAGAATGCTTATGAATGCGCCGCTTCAATCGTCCAGTTTATAACCGGCCTCGCTGAGCGCCTTTCTGGCCTTTTCCAGGCCCTTGGCGGGCACCCGGATATAGAGCCGGTTGCCCTCCTGGCGGCGGTGCGGCAGGGAAAAAATGGCCAGGACCGGCACGTTCTGGCCCTCCACAATGCTGGCGATGCGGCTCATGGCCCCGATGCGCTCGCGCAGGCGCACGTTGGCCAGCACCACGAAGGCGTCCTCCTGCTTGGCCCCGAAAAGGTGCATCGTGGCCCGGAATATCTCGGTCTCGCTGACGATGCCCACCAGGCGGCCCCTGTCCACCACCGGAAACGCGCCGATGCCCTTCTGGTGGCCCAGCATCATCACGTCCATCACCGAATCCTCGGGCGAGACGCAGATGGGGTCCTTGTGCATCACCGCCTTCACTTCCAACCTGGCGATGAGGTAATTCAGCTCGTGGATGGAAAGCGTGGTGGCCGCCGAGGGAGAAGCCTCCAGAAGGTTGCGGTGGGTGACGATGCCCACCACCTTGTCTCCCTTGACCACGGGCAGACGCCGGATGCCGTGCTCCTTCATGAGCTTGGAGGCCTCCATCACCGGCGTGTTGGGCTTAACGGTTATGGGGTTGGATGTCATCCAGTTCTTTACCTTCATGTCCCGGCCCCCTTGGTAACTTGGAGCGGCCGCGCAACGCCGGCCATGCAAGAATCCACCTCCAACTCCTCAAATTAAAATTAACCCAAACCGGCCCTGAAAGCCAGCGATGCTTGCCGGGTCCGAAGCCGCTGGTGCAGCTCCCCGTTGACGCCAGGCGCGATCCGCCCGCGCCGTTTGGGCTAGGCTTTGCGGCGCAGTTCCAGGGCCATCTCCCTGAGCTTGGACTTCTGTATCTTGCCGGCGTTGCTTACGGGAAAGCTCTCCACCACCCGCACCTCATCCGGCACCAAAAGCGCCTCCAGGCGCTCCCGGCAATGGGCCAGCACCGCCTCAGGGCGGAGCTCCGCGCCGGGCTTGAGGCGCAGCCAGGCGGCCACCTCCTCGCCGCCGCCCTCCAATGGCACGCCGAAGGCCTGCACCTCGGCCACCTGGGACAGCTCGCAGACGACCTCCTCGATCTCGGCCGGGGCGATCTCCCGGCCCTGCTTCTTGATGGTCTCCACCAGGCGGCCCAGGACCTTGAGGTTGCCGTCGGCGTCCAGCACCCCCAGGTCGCCGGTGTGGTACCAGCCTTGGGCGTCGATGGCCCGGGCGGTGCGCTCCGGGTCGTCCAGATAGCCTTTCATCAGCCAGCCCTTGCTGCAAACCTCGCCCGGCAGGCCGGGCTCCAGGGCCCCGCCGCCGGCCGGATCGGCGATCATCAGCTCCACGCCGCGCAGGCGGCGGCCCACGGTGGAGGCGCGCAGCTCCAGGGGGTCGTCCGGGCTGGTGAGGGTGATCCAGGAGGCGGTCTCGGTGCAGCCGTAGCCTATGGCGGCCTGCTCCGCGCCCAGCTCGTGGCAGATGCGCTCCATGAGGGCCAGGGGGCAGCGGGCCCCGCCGATGATGCCGGTGCGCAGGGCGCTCAGATCCAGGCCGGGGCGCGAGGGATGGTCCAAGAGGGCGGCCAGCATGGCCGGGGTGCCGAACACCGCGCTGCACGCCTCCTCGGCCATGGCCTTGAGCGCGCTGGCCGGATCGAAATCCGCCGCCGGCATCACCAGGGTGGCGCCGCGCACCATGCCGGCCAGGGCGATGCAGGTGTTGCCGAACATGTGGAACAGGGGGAAGAACAGGGCCAGGCGGTCGCTCTGCTCCAGGCCCAGGCGCTCGGTGGCCATGAAACATTTGTTGATCAGGGCCTCGTGGTCCAGCATCACCCCCTTGGGCCGGCCGGTGGTGCCGGAGGTGTACACTATGGCGGCCAGGTGATGCCGCCGCACCCCGCCCACCAGCTTGGCCATGGCCCCCGGCGAGGTCCGCCGGCAGCCGGCCAGCATATCCCGCCAGTCCGTGCCGCCGTGCTCCACGCCCGCTTGCCGCCAGCACACCACGGTCCGGGGGAGGGCCTCCGGCGGCACCTGCCTCAGAACCGGCCACAGCTCGTCGGCCATGATCAGGCCCTTGGCCGCGCAATGCTCCAGGACATAGGCCGCCTGCTCCGGCGAGGACTTGGGGTCCAGGGGCACCCAGGCCGCGTCCAAATGGGATATGGCCCATTGGGCCAGGAGCCATTCCGGCGCGTTGGGCCCCCAGATCACCACCCGGTCCTCCGGGCCCAGGCCCAGGGCCCTGAGGCCGCGGGCGGCTTGGGCCACCTCGGCCGCGAAATGGCGGTAGGTCAGACGCAGGTCGCCGGCCCGGTGCACCAGGGCCAGATTGTCCGGATAGCTCAGCGCGGCCTGATACAGCGCGGCCGGCATGGTGGGGTTGGTGAGTTCCTGTTCCATGATTCCTTCGCTTCCGTGGCGGCCGCCGGGGCCGGGTAAGCAGGGGCTCCCGGTTCCGGCCGGTTTTAGTTGACGGCTTCTTCGCGCAGCCTGGCCAGGGATTCCAGATGGGCCTTTTCCTCGTCGCCCAGCCGGGCCAGCGCCTGGGCCGCCCCGGCGTCCCGGGCGCGTTCGGCCAGGCGCAGGTACAGGTCCCAGGCCTGGGTTTCCAAGGCCATGGCCCAATCGATGATATCAGGCGTTTGCCAATCCCCGCCGCCGAACTGGTCCAAAAGGCCTTGGCGCGTTTGGCCGCCTTCCACCGCCTGGCCGGAGGCTTGCTCCAGGGCCCGGCGCTCCCCCTCGCCGGGGCCGGCGGCCTCGAACATCTCCAGTATCACGGCCTTGTGCTTTTCTTCCACGCCGGCCAGCTTGCGCAGCAGTTCCTTGGCCCTCGCCTCCCCGGTTATATCCGCGGCGGCCTCATAAAACAAGCGCAGGCCCTCTTCCAGGCCAAAGGCCACGGCCAGGGCCCCGGCCGGGCTCTCGTCCCCCCGCATGAGGCCCAGGCCGGACTGCCGGGGGCCGCGGGCCACCCCGCCCGCCCAGGCCTTGATGCCGCCGGCCAGAGAGCTCACCTCCTTGAAGCCCCGCCCCAAAAGCATCTCGGCGGCCGCCCGGCTGCGCCCGCCCACCGCGCAATAAACGATGAGCGGCTTGTCCGCCTCAAGCTCCGCCAGGCGGCTTTCCAACTGGGGCAAGGGGATCAAGAGCGCGCCGGGCAGATGCTCTTTTTCGTATTCGCCCGGCTGGCGCACGTCCAGGAGGGTGTAAGTCCCCTCCCCGTGCTCACGGCGGTAGTCCTTTAGTTCCTGTACGCTGATTTCGGGAACCCCGCCGAAGATCCCCCTCCACACCAAACGCCCCGCTTCCCAGGTCTTCATCGCACGTACCTCGTGAAGGGCATTACCAAAAGCTGCGGCAGGTTGAGCTTTTTCTCCTCGAAGTGGCCGCCCACGCCGATCCTGATGCCCGCCTGGTCCACCGCGGTGAGCAGGGTGCCCATGAACCGATCCCACAACGAGAAGATGGTCCCGTAGTTGGTGTTGCGCTCCCTGATCTTCACCGAGTGGTGCACCCGGTGCATGGAAGGCGGCACGAACAGCACATACCAGATATTCTCGAACCACGCCGGCACCTTCAGGCTGGAATGGTGGAACTGGGCCGTGGCCACCACCAGGCTCTCGAAGAGCAGCACCATCAGAACGTCCAAGCCCAGGAGATAGATCAGGGCCAGCTTGATCAGGGCGCTTATGCCCAATTCGCCCAAATGGAACCGGGTGGCCGTGGATACGTCCATGTCGAGGTCGGTGTGGTGCACCCGGTGGAAGCGCCACAAAAGGGGCACCTCGTGGTTGAGCAGATGCCATACCCACAGCATGAAATCCATGAACATCAGCGCCAGCAGCACCTTGAGCCAATAGGGCGCGGCCAGGGCGTTTAGCGCGCCGATCTGGTTCTTGGTCACATATGCCGCCAGCATGAGCGGGGCCGCGCCGAAGATCAAACCCAGCACCACGGTGTTGAAGCCGGTCATGCCCAGGTTGATGAGCCAGCGCTTAACCTTGGAAACCGAGTTCGGCCGGTAGGGCGACAACAGCTCCCAGATCAAGAAAAACAGCAGCACCCCCGTAAAAATGGCGGTGCGCAGCAAAGCGGGGTGGTTTTCCAGCATTTTCAGCCTCGCAGCAAGGGGTTTCTCCTGGTTCCTGCCCTTCAAGTGTTGCACAATCGGCCCGGAGGCACAAATCCCCGCGCCTCCTGAATCCCCACCTTTCCACCTCCCTTAATCGCTCAATGGCCAGCCGGAGCCACTTCATCATAACCGCTCTAATATATTAACCTTTACATTGCATCGCGAATAAAGGGACTAGGGATTATGTTATATTTCTCACAAATAATAGTTGAATCTTAACTCAAGAAAGTATATGAAACTGAATTGTAAAAAAGGGCACAACCAATGCGGCGGGTGGATGAGTTACCATGGCGCCCGAGCTATTGCGCGGCGGGCGCGGACCTTTTAGAAAACCCCTTCTCTTTAGCGAAGGGGTAGGTTTTTACCCACGCAGCCGATTCCGGTGTGCCTCCTGGATGGACACCTAAGCGGGGAAGGATTTCCCATGGCCTTGACCGACACGCTGAAAGCCAAGCAATTCGCCATCATAGCCGAAATGGAAACTCCCAAGGGCGTGGATGTTTCCGATTTCGTGGCCAACGCCCGGCATCTCAAGGGCCGGGTCACCGCGGTTCTGGTGCCCGACATGGGCTACGCGGTGATGCGCCTTTCGGCTCTGGCCGGCGCGGTGCTGCTCAAGGAGCAGGGCCTGGAGCCCATCGTTCAGTTCTCCTGTCGCGACCGCAACCGCCTGGCCTTGCAGTCCGACCTCCTGGGCGCGCACATCCTGGGATTGCCCGCGGTGATGGCCGTGGCCGGCGAACCCGTGGAGATGGGCGACAACCTGGAGGCCAAACCGGTGAACGATTTGGACCCCAAGGGGTTCATCGCCGCCGCCGCCGCCCTGATGAGCGGCAAGGACCTGGGCGCCAAGCCCCTGAAGGGCGCGCCGAGCTTCTGTCTGGGCGCGCGCATCGACTCCTGGCAAGACCAGGCCGAGGCTGCCCAGCGCATCGGCGAGGCCAAGGCCGCGGTGGACAAGGGAGCCCAATTCCTGGTTTCGCCCCCGGTGTTCGACCTGGACGCCTTTGGCGGCTTCTTGGAGAAAGCCGGCGACCTGGGCGCTCCGGTGGTCGGCTCGGTTCTCCTGCTCAAGAGCGTGGGCATGGCCCGCTACCTCAACCAGAATCTCAAGGGCGTTGAGGTGAGCGAGGACCTGATCCGCCGCATCCGCACCGCCAGCGACCGCCCGGCCGAGTGCGTCAAGATCGCGGCCGAAACCGTGAAGGGGCTCAAAAAAATCTGTGGCGGAGCGCTTCTGGTCACCACCGGCTGGGAAAACCGCCTGCCCGAGATTCTGGACGAGGCCGGTTTATAGAAAAGGCCCGCCATCGGCCGGGCCCCAACCAGACCAGAAGATGTTGAAAAGGGTGAATTCCCATGTCAGATAAAAGCGTTAATGCCACATCCAACTCGGTATTGGTGATCGGCGGCGGCATCGCCGGCATCAAGGCCTCCTTGGATTTGGCCGAAGCCGGCCGCAAGGTCTACGTGATAGACCGCTCGCCGGCTCTGGGCGGCTTCCTGCCGCTCCTGGACCGCCAGTTCCCCACCAACGACTGCCAAATCTGCTTCCTTTCGCCGGAATTGGCCAAGAGCGGCTCCGAGCTGGATATCGAGGTCCTTCCCCTGACCACCTTGACCGCCCTGGAGGGTGAGGCCGGGGCTTTCACGGCCAAGCTGAAGAGCGAGCCGCGCTACATTGATCTCGATCTCTGTACCGCCTGCGGCGAGTGTCTCAAGGCCGCCCCGGAGGGCGCGGTGCGCTTCACCCCCGGCCTGGACCACCGCTCGCCCACCTGCATGCGCTATCCCCAGGCCGTGCCCATGGCCTACAGCATCGACAAATCAAAACTCACCGGCGACGATTCCTGGACCAAGTGCTGCCCCACCGGCGCCATCAAGCTGGATCAGGGCCCCCAGGATAACGCGGTGGAAGTGGGCGCGGTGGTGGTGGCCACCGGAGCCGAGCTTTTCGACCCCACCCCCATGCAGGAGCTTTGGGGCTACGGCAAATTCCCCGACGTGGTCACCAGCCTGGAGTTCGAGCGCATCCTTTCGGCTTCCGGCCCCACCCTGGGCTCCTTCAACCGGCCCAGCGACGGCCGCCGGCCCCAGCGCATCGGCTGGATTCAGTGCGTGGGCAGCCGCACCACCAAGGAGCCGGGCAAGCTCTACTGCTCCAGCATCTGCTGCATGTTCGCCATGAAAGAAGCCGCCTGGGCCAAGGAGCATTTCGCCGACGACCTGGACGCCACCATATTCTTCATGGACATGCGTCCCATGGGCAAGGATTACGAGCAGTATTACCAGCGCATCAAGCATGAGCTGGGCGTCAATTTCGTGCGCTGCCGTCCCCACACCGTCACCTGGGACGCCGAGAACAAGGACCTGAACCTGGAATACCTCTCCGAGGAGGGCAAGGCCTCCAAGGCCAAGCTGGACATGGTGGTCTTGGCCACCGGCTTCTGCGCGCCCACCACCGCCCAGGCCCAGGCCCAGGCCCTGGGCATCGACCTGGACCCCTACCAGTTCGTGGCGGCCAGCGATTTCGCCCCGGTGAGCACCAGCCGCCCCGGCGTCTACGCCTGCGGCATGGCCCTGGGCCCCAGGGACATCCCCGACAGCATCATGCAGGCCTCGGCGGCGGCCATGCAGGCCAGCCTCAACCTGGCCCCGCCCAAGGTGGCCCCCTTTGAGCAGGCCCTGCCGGCCGAGCGCGACGTGGCCGAGGATGAGCCCAAGGTGGGCGTGTTCCTGGCCGACTTCGGCGGCAACACCAAAAAGGTGGTGGATTTCGATCAGGTGCTGCAATACGTAAGCGGCATCAAGGGCGTGGCCCACGTCGAGGAGCTCAGCGCCGACAGCCAGAACGCCTGTCTGGACCGCATGGTGGAGGCCATCAAGGAAAAAGGCATCAACCGGGTGGTCGTGGCCGGCTCCAGCCCCCGCGGCCAGGGCGTGCTTTTCGCCAACACCATCCGTCGGGCGGGCCTGAACCCCGGCTACCTGGAGATGGCCAACATCCTGGAGCAGGACGCCTGGGTGCATCCCGATAACGCGGTGGCCACCGCCAAGGCCAAGGATTTGATCCGCATGGCCATCGGCGGGGTCAAAAAGGCCCGGCCCATCTTCACCCATCACGAGCCCCTGAATCACGACGCCCTGGTGGTGGGCGGCGGCGTGGCCGGCATGAGCGCCGCCCTGGCCCTGGCCGAGCTGGGCCTGGGGCAGGTGACCATCGTCGAGCGCGGCAAGGAGCTGGGCGGCATGGCCCGCAACCTGGAGCGCAGCCTGGACGGCTCTCCGGTGCGGCCGGCGGTGGAGGCCATGATCGCCAAGGTCGAGACCAACGAGCGCATCACGGTCATCAGCGACGCCCTGGTGGTGGATCACGACGGCCAGGTGGGCGCCTTCGTCACCGGCGTGCAGTCCGGCCCCGGCATGTACTACCAGCAGATCAACCACGGGGTCACCATCCTGGCCACCGGCGCCAAGGAATACAAGCCCAGCGAGTTCCTCTACGGCCAAGACCCCAAGGTCTTGACCCAGTTGGAGATGGAAAAGCTCCTGGCCAAGGGCGACGGCTCCGACGCCGCCCTGGAAACCGTGGTCATGATCCAGTGCGTGGGCTCGCGCAACGACGCCAACCCCTCCTGCGGACGCATCTGCTGCCGCTCGGCGGTCAAGAACGCCCTGTGGCTCAAGGAACTCAAGCCCGAGGCGCAGATCTACGTGCTCTACCGCGACATGCGCATGCCCTACGTGGCCGAGGAGGCCTACCGCAAGGCCCGCGAGCAGGGCGTGCTTTTCGTGCGCTTCAGCGGCGATGATCCGCCCGAGGCCTATCAGGAAGACGGCCAGCTTTGGGTGCGCTTCACCGACAAGATTCTGGAGCGCAAGCTGGTGGTGGCGCCCAGCGCCCTGGTGCTCTCCACGCCCCAGATCGCGCCCGACGAGGAAATCGAGGAGCTTGCCGAGATTTTCCGCCTGCAGCGCACGCCTTCCGGCTACCTGATGGAAGATCATGTGAAACTGAAACCGGTGGACAGCCCCATTCCCGGCCTGTTCCTGGCCGGCTCGGTCCTGGCCCCCAAGAGCCTCAACGAGGCCCAGGTGCAGGGCTTGGCCGCGGCCGGACGCGCGCTCACCCTCCTGGCCCGGGAAAGCCTGGCCGTGGAAGGCGGCGTGGCCAGGGTGCAGGGCGACATGTGCGCCGCCTGTCTGGTCTGCGTGCGGGCCTGCCCCTTCGAGGTCCCCTTTATCAACGCCGACGGCTACTCCCAGATAGACCCCGCCAAGTGCCAAGGCTGCGGCGTCTGCGCTGCCGAGTGCCCGGCCAAGGCGATTCAATTGCAAGGCTACCAGGACGATCAGATCATGGGACGCACCGACGCCTTGCTGGAAGGAGTCCTGTGATGGCCGAGTTCGAGCCCATCATCGTGGCTTTCGCTTGTCACTATTGCGCCTACACTGCGGCGGACATGGCCGGCACCCAACGCCTGACCTATCCGGCCAACGTGAAGATAGTAAAGGTGCCCTGCACCGGCAAGGTGGACACCCTGCACCTCATGCGCGCCCTGCAAAAAGGCGCCGACGGCGTGCTGGTGGCCGGCTGCATCAAAGGCGATTGCCACTTCAAGAACGGCAACCTGCGCGCCGAAAAGCGGGTGGGCTACGTTAAAAAGCTCTTGGACAGCATCGGCGTGGGCGGCGACAGGGCTCACATGGTTTTCATGACCGCCGGCCAAGGCAAGAAATTCGCCGAGGAGGCCGCCCTGTTCACCGAGAAAATCCGCCAACTGGGGCCCAACCCCATCAAGGCGGGCGCCAAAAAGGCGGCATAACCTCTGAGGGCCAGTGGGGCCGATGAGGACGGCAGATAGACCGGCACGGCAGATAGGGGCCAGAGCAGACGGTGGGCAGCTTAATGTGACAGGCCCAGGGCCCCACAGATCAACCTAGGGCCGGTGATGTGCGGGGGCGAGGGCGGCATGGGCTGCCGGGAGGCCTCCCGCACGAACGGAAGGATGATTTCAAGGCTCTCGTATCACATGGGAGCGCGTGATTTGCGATAAACCGGAAAGCGGCCGGGGCTGTTTTCCGCTAAAGTTTCGAGAGGGGGCGGCTGGAGGGCCAGCCCGGATTGGGCTCTCCCACGGCAACCCAACTAACTCCAAAGGACCAGGGCCATGATTACAGCGGAACGGAAACCGATCGAAGAGATCATGGAGTACGTCAAGCCCTACAAGAAGATTCTTCTGTTGGGCTGCAACGAATGCGTCACGGTGTGCTACGCCGGCGGCCGCAAGGAGGTGGGCATCTTGGCCTCCGCCCTTTCCATGGCTTTCCTCAAACAAGGCCAGAAGGTGGAGATCGACGAACTCACCCTGGAGCGCCAATGCGATCCCGAATACGTGGAAGAGCTGGCGCGCACCATCCAGCAATACGACGCGGTGTGCTCCATGGCCTGCGGTTGCGGGGTGCAAACCATAGCGGGGCGCTACAAGGACAAGCCGGTCTACCCCATGGTGAACACCAAGTTCATGGGCGCCAGCGAGCGCCAGGGCGTGTGGGCCGAGCGCTGTCAGGGCTGCGGCGACTGCGTGCTGGCCTTCACCGGCGGCATCTGTCCGGTGGCGCGCTGCTCCAAGCGCATCTTCAACGGCCCTTGCGGCGGCAGCTCGGGCGGCAAGTGCGAGATCGATCCCAACGTGGACTGCGCCTGGCAGCTCATCTGGGACCGCCTGAAGGCGCTGGGCCGCACCGACCTTTACGAGCGCATAATGCCGGCCAAGGATTGGCGCGCCGCCCGCGACGGCGGCCCGCGCAAGATCGTGCGCGAGGATTTGTTGGCCTAGGCCGGGACAAACGCATTCAGCGCGGCCAGGTGCCGCTAGGGCAGGAGAAGGAACGTGGAGCTTAAGACCGATAGCAACCTGGAAAAAGTGCTGCGGGCCGGCCATTTCGCGGTGACCGGCGAGGTTGGCCCTCCCCGGGGGTCCGACCCCGAGGCGGTGCGCGAAAAGGCGGCCCACCTGGTGGGCAAGGTGGACGCGGTGAACATCACCGACTGTCAGACCGCCATGGTGCGCATGTCTTCCTGGGCGGCTTCCCTGATCTGCAAGTCTATGGGCCTGGAGCCCAACTATCAGATGGTGTGCCGCGACCGCAACCGCATCGCCATGCAGTCCGACATTCTGGGCGCCTACGCCATGGGCCTGAACACCATGCTGTGCCTTTCGGGCGACCATCCCAGCTTCGGCGACCACCCCATGGCCTCCAACGTGCACGACCTGGACTCCATCCAGCTCATCCAGATGGTGCGCGGCATGATGGACGACGGCAAGTTCCAGGGCGGCGCCGAAATCAAGCGCCCGCCCAAGATGTTCATCGGCGCGGCGGCCAACCCCTTTGGCGATCCCTTTGAGCTAAGGGTGCTGCGCCTGGCCAAGAAAGTGGCCGCCGGCGCGGATTTCATCCAGACCCAGTGCATTTACAACATGCAAAAATTCCGCGATTATATGAAAATGGCCGTGGACAAGGGCCTGCACGAGAAGACCTACATCCTGGCCGGGGTGACCCCGCTCAAGAGCGCGGGCATGGCCAAGTACATGGCCACCAAGGTGCCGGGCATGGACGTGCCCGACGATGTGGTCAAACGCATCGCCAGCGCTCCCAAGGAGAAGCAGGCCGAGGAGGGCATCAAGTTCCTCTGCGAGCAGATCGAGGAGATGCGCGAGATCGAGGGCGTGGCCGGCATCCATTTGATGGCCATCGAGTGGGAGCACAAGGTGCCCGAGATCCTGGAGCAGGCCAAGTGCCTGCCGCGGCCCCAGGTATAGTCAAGACCCGACACCCGTGAAGGCGGCGGCGGCCGTTTTCAGCAAGGCTTCACGAACGGGGGCGCGATGATGAGAGGGGCCGGAGCCGCTTTCACACCGCAGGAAGCCCCCAACCCGAAGGAGGAAACCATGGCCGATGCCAAGTATGTCTTGGTGGTGGATGACGATCCCGATCTGGTGGAAACCGTCTCCATGAACCTGGAGGCCAAGGGGTATGAGGTGGGTAAGGCCTACGACGGTTTGGAGGCCCAGGATAGCATAAAGTCCCGGCGGCCCGACGCCATCGTGCTGGATGTGATGATGCCGCGTAAAAACGGCTACGAACTGTGCGAGGACCTGAAAAACGACCCCCAATACAAGGACATTCCCATCCTCATGCTGACGGCGGTGGGGTCGGCGGTCAGTTCCACCACCTACACCCACCAGGACGGCATGCAGCTCTTGGCCGACGACTACCTGCCCAAGCCGGTGGACATGGACAAGCTGGTAAACTTGGTGGGCGAGCTCATACCCTAGCCCCCAGCTAAAAGGAGGTTCGGCCGGGCGATGCACCCATTCCCCATTGCCGGCCTCAAACAGTCGGGGCCCCTGGCTCTGGTGCGCGCGCCAGGGACCACGGGCCCTTGGCTTAGGTCGCTGCTAAACGCCTTGGCCGCCGAGCGCCTGAACCTGGCCCTGGTGGCCTGGCAGTCATGCCCCGGCGCCGGACCCGGGCTCTGCTTTTGCGTGGAGGAGGCCAGGGGCTCCCGCGCCTTGGCCCTGGCCCGCGAAATCGCCCTGGCCCACGACCTTCCCCAGCCGAGCCTTATCTCGCCGGCCTTTTCGCTCACGCTTTATCCCCTGGGCAGAAGCCTCAAGCTGCCGGCCCTCATGCTGGCGGCCTGTCAGGAAGCCGGCCTGCAGCCCCTGGGCCTGGCCTCCTCCCTGTCGGCCCTGGCGGCCCTTTTCGCCGGCGACGACCTGCGGGCGGCCATGGCCGCCATGCGAAACGCCTTTGCCCTGCCCCCGGATGCCACGCCGCCCCAGATGGGCGTAAAGGTGGTGCAGGCCGGGCAGATACCCGCCGGCTCCACCGTGGCCGAGCGAATTTCCGGCGAAACAGTGGCGGTATACGCGGAATGCCCGGTATCATGTTATGGGTTGAAGGAAAATGCGGGGCTGGCCCTCTGGCAGGCCCACGGCCCCGGCCCCGCTCTCGGTTCCGCGCTTTCCCGCCTGGCCGCCCTGGAGCCCTCGCCGGGCTTGAGCTTCATGGCGGGCTATTGGCATGAGGGGAGTTGCTCATTGAGCATTTGCCTGCCCAAGGATCAAGCAGCGCCGCTGGCCCAAACCTGGGCCGGCTTGGGCTCCTGCCCGCCGGGGCGGGACGCCAGCCTGGTGCATTTGCAGGGCCCCCATTTCGGCGACCGGCCCGGCATCGCCCACGAGGCCCTGGCCGGCCTGGCCCAGGCCGGGGTGGAGCCCCTGGCCTTGAGCGGCGTGGTGCATTCCCTTTTCCTGGCCTTGCGGCCTGGGGACGTCAAGGCCGCGCTGGAGGGCCTGGCCGCCAAGTTCTGCGGGCCCCGGAGGTAGGCATGCCATGATGGGCCACCCCGCCGGCAATCCCTACGCCAGGCTGTTCAACCAGCTCCCCTTCCCCACCGTGGTGCTGAACCGCGAGATGGTGGTGGAAGCGGTGAACCAGGTCTTCCTGAAGCGTTACGGCCTGAGCGAGGATCAGGTGCTGGGCCACCGCTGCCACGAGGTTTTCTACCAGAGCGAATCGGTGTGCCCGGAAAACCGCTGCCACTTCGCCGAGGCCCTGGCCGGCCAGGATAATTGCTTCAACCTGCACCATTACGTGAACCGGGCCGGCGAGGAGGTGTTCGAGGAGATTCACCTGGTGGCCTTGCGCGACGACCAGGGCGAGGTGGAAGGCGTCCTGGAGATCGTGCGCGACATCAGCCAGGCCAAGCGCCTGGAGGCCAGCCTCACCGAGACCAACGAGTTCCTGCACCGCCTGCTCAATTCCATGGTGGGCGTGGTGGTGGCCGCGGACATGGACGGCAAGATACTCTTCGTCAATCAAAGCGTAAAACGGGTGCTGGATTTCGAGCCCGAGGAGCTGGTGGGCAAGCCCTTGACCATGCTGGGCCCGCCGGAGGACCTGCGCCAGGCCCGCCGGCTTCTGGACAACAGCCGCGGCCAGGTGCAGGGAGTGCGCACCAAGGTCTTCACCAAAATCGGCGAGGAGGTGCCGGTCCGGCTGAATTCCTCCTATGTCTACCGGGACGGGGCGCCGGTGGCCACGGTGGGCATTTTCACGGATCTGCGGGAAAAGCTGAAGATGGAGGACCATCTGGTGCAGGCGCGCATGCAGGTGGTTCATTCCGAGAAGCTGGCCCGCCTGGGGCGCATGGCCGCGGGCATCGCCCACGAGCTGAACAATCCCTTGACCGGCATCACGGTCTACGCCGAGTTGCTCAAGGAATCCCTGCCCCCCGACCACCCGGCCCAAAACGACTTGAACTACATCATCGAGGACACCGAGCGCTGCCGGGACATCGTGCGGGGCCTTTTGGAATACAGCCGCCAGGGCGAACTCCAGGTGGAGGACACCGACATATCCGAGGTGGTGGAGGACGCCTTCAACCTGATCCGGGACAACTCGGTGTTCATGCACGTGGAGGTGGTGCGCCACTACTTCCCGGAACCCCTCATGATCCAGGGCGACAAAAAGCTCTTGCGCCAGGTGTTCATCAACCTGCTCATGAACGCGGTGGACGCCATGGACGGCAGGGGCACCCTCACCGTGACCACCTACCTAGACGCCGAGGACTTCCGCTGCGTGGAGGTTTCCGACACCGGCGGAGGCATTGACCAGGAAAACCTGCGCAGGGTCTTCGATCCCTTTTTCACCACCAAGGCGGTGGGCAAGGGAACCGGCCTGGGGCTTTCCGTGGCCTTCGGCGTCATCACCCGGCACGGCGGCGAAATCTCGGTCAAGGAAACCGGCCAACAGGGCACCACCTTCCTGGTGCGTTTGCCGGCCGAGGCCCCCCATGAGCTTCTGGCTTTCGCCAGGGCCTACAAACCTCAACCGCGAGGATAGCAGCCATGAGCGACACCCCCTACCGAATCCTAGTGGTGGACGACGAGGAGCGCCTGCGCCAGGTCTGCCGGCGGGTGCTGGAGCCCCTGGGCCACCTGGTCACCGAAGCGCCGGACGGCCGCGCCGGCCTGGAGGCCATTGGAAAGGACCTGCCCGATCTGGTGCTGGTGGATTTGATGATGCCCCTCATGGACGGCATGGAGTTCCTGGCCGCGGCCCGCGAACTGCACCCGGACCTCACCTTCGTGGTAATCACCGGCTACGCCACCCTGGAAAAGGCCGTGGAGGCCATGAAGCAGGGCGCCGACGACTTTTTGGCCAAGCCCTTCAAGCCCCAGGAGCTGCGCCTGGTGGTGGAGCGGGTGCTCAAGCGGGTGCGCACCGTGCAGGACATGGCCATTGAAAAGAGCCGCACCAGGGTGTTGGTGAACGCCATGACCAACGGCGTCCTGGTGGTGGACGCCGATGGGCTGGTGGCCCTCATGAATCCGGCCCTGGCCAAGCTAACCGGCTGGGAAAAAACCGACGCCAAGGGCCTGCCGGTGGCCCAGGTCATGCCCTGCCCGGAAGTCGCCCACTCCCTGGAGTTGATTCTTTCCTCCGGCGTGGAGCAGGCGCGGCCCGCCGATTGCCAGATCACCCTGGGCAGCGAGGAGGAACCGGTGCACCTGCAGGTGCATTGCGCGCCTTTCGTGGACGGCCGGGGCCATCTGGTGGGGGCCCTGGCGGTCTTCGACGATATCACCGCCTTGAAGCGCCTGGACCAGCTCAAAAGCGAGGTGGTGTCCATGGTGGCCCATGAGATCGCCAGCCCCTTGAGTTCGGTGCTGAGCCAGTTGCAGACCATTCTGAAAGGCGTGGCCGGGGAGCTGACCGACAAGCAGCGCCACCTCATCGAGCGGGGAGCCGCCAGGGTGGAAGGCATCATCACCCTTTCCAAGGATCTCCTGGACCTGGCCCGCATCGAGGCCGGCACCCTGGGAGACATGGAAATGATCGCCCTGGAGCCGCTCCTGAAGGAGGCGGTGGACGTCATGGCGGCCAAGGCCGAGAGCAAGGGACAGGAGCTGGAATTGCGCCTGGAGGCCAGCCTGCCGCCGGTTTACGGCGTGGGCCGGGCCTTGCTGGAGGTTTTCACCAACCTGGTGAGCAACGCGGTGAAATACACTCCCGACGGCGGCAGCGTCACCGTGGGCGCCCGTCCCATGGCCGGCGGCGTGAAAATCTACGTGGCGGACACCGGCTTCGGCCTCTCACCCGAGGACCAGGAACGCGTCTTTCAGCGCTTCTACCGGGTGAAGGATGAAAACACCCGCCACATCGTGGGCACCGGCCTGGGCTTGCCCATTGTCAAGAAGGTGGTGGAAGAGCACGGCGGAACCATCGAGTTGGAGAGCCAGCCGGGCCAGGGCAGCACCTTCACCATCAAGCTGCCCCTGGGCACGGAAAAAGCCGCCGGGAGCTAAGGGCAGTCGCTAAAGACGTTGTTCACACGCCGCGATTGCTAGAGAACTGAGTTGTGCGGTGGGGACGAACGGTTCACTCAGGCCAGTCTCGGGGAATGGGCCCATGAAAAGGCTTACGAGGCCTTAACCAAAAAACGGGGCGGCCGCGAGCCTGGCTGGAACCTCACACCAACCCAGACCACACACCGCCCTTAATCACAAACCGACGATCGCAAGACCGGCAATCCGTGGACAACGTCTTCGCTGATCGCAATCAGCGGTCGCCGTAAAGCTTCTTCCAGGGTTCGTTGCGCTTCTTGTGATAATCGCGCAGGGCCGAGCGCAGGGCCGCGGCCGCCAGCACCGCGCAGTGCTTATGCTCCCTGGGCAGGCCGCCCAACTCCTCCTCCACCCTCTTGGCGTCCACCTTGGCCGCTTCTTCCAGGGCGCGGCCCTTGGCCAGGCTGGTGAGCGCCGAGCCGCAGGCTATGGTGTGCACGCAGCCTTCGGGCATGAAGCGGATGTCCTTGATCTGGTCGTCCCTGATGTTCAGGTAGACCTCGATGTGATCGCCGCAAGAGCCCTTGGACCGGGCGAAACCGTCGGGATTGGGCAGGAGGCCGACGTTGGCCGGGGTCAGGGCGTGGGTTAGAAATTCCTCGCTGACGCCCAGGCTGGCCGCCGCCTCGGCCCGCACCTTGGGGTCCTTGATCTGGTCCGCCGCCTGGGCCAACTCGTTTTTGTCATGAAGATGATCTTGCCGCACCTTGCCTGCCACTCCGGTTAAGGTTAATCTGGAGGAAACAGCCATGAATCCGCTTCCGCAAAGTAATATATAACCCCACCGCGCCCGGAGCAAGTGCGAGCCTCCCGGCGATAGCGCCTCGGCCACCCGCAGGCCCCTAAAGCAGGGCCAGGCCGGCGATGTTAAGGCCATGGCTGCCATGGGTAATTGGTTTTCAGCGGCCGCCAAGCGGTGAGTATTTTTTATGCGGCTATTTTCTTCCCCCTATCGCGCCAATCGAATCCAATATGGCAACCATTTGATAATTTTGCATATAGCCACAAGCGGCCCTGCCTGAAACCTGGCATGCCGCGTGCAATAACTGTTGGCGCGAGGTATCGCGCCCGCGGTAAGGGTGGGGCCAGGCGGCAAGCATTTATGGCGTTTGTGAGCAGCGGCGCTGAGAGCACCATGCCTCTCTTGACAAACGAACAATTGTTCGATACAAACGTTCGACATAAAGTTAGGAGGCCGCATGGAACCAGAACAAATCGCTGCCGACACCACTCGCGAGCGGCTCTTGGATGAAGCGGAAAAGCTGTTTGCTGAAAAAGGCTTTGACGCGGTCAGCGTCCGCGAAATCACCGCCAAGGCGGGCTCGCACCTTTCAGCCGTCAATTATCATTTCGGCTCCAAAAGGAACCTATATTTCTCGGTTTTCCAGGAACGCTGGATACCCAGGGCGAAAAGGATTCTGAGCAGCCTGGACCTGCATGAAACCAGAGAAGGCAGCAGCGCGGAGGACATAGTGCACGCCATGTCCGAAAGCTTCATACTGGGCTTTGCCAACGACGCGGAGCGCCACCGGCATCATCAACTGATCTACCGCGAGATGTCCCAGCCCAGCGAGGCCTTGCGCATGGTCGCCGAGCAGGTGACCAAGCCGTTTTTCCTGCGCTTCAAGGACGCCCTTAGAAGCCGCCTGCCCGCCAGCCAGAACGTGGAGTACATATTCATGTGCGTTTTCAGCGTGTTCGCCCAAATCGTCTTCTTCAACGTCGGCCGCAACATGGTGAGCATCTTGACCGGCCGGGAATATGACCAGGCCTTCAGCAGCCAGGTGGTGGACCATATAACCCGTTTTTCGCTATACGGCCTTAGCGGCCGCGCCGCGGAGGCTGGCTCATGAGGAGAAAGATCGCAGCGGCGCTGGCGGTTTCCGCCTTGCTCTTGGGCGGGGCCGGCTGTCTCAAGCTGGGGCCGGACTACGCCCGGCCCGACCCGGAGCAGCCCCCGCCCGCCAAATACCAGCACGCCGGGGCCTGGAGCGGCGATTACCGGGGCTCGGATGAATGGTGGCGCGAAATGGGCGACGCCCGCTTGGATGCCCTGGTGCGCGAGGCCCTCCAGCGCAACCTGGACATCAAAAAGGCCGCCGCCCGGGTGCTGGAGTACAAGGCGCTGTTCGTGGAAGCCAGAGCTCCCCAATATCCCAGCCTGGGCGTGGAGGGCGAGGGCGCCCGCAACCAGACCGCCATTTCCAATCCCAACCTGCCCTCGGTGCTCACCCAAGAGCGCCGCACCGAGTCATACAACCTGACGGCGGCGGCCAGTTATGAGGTGGACCTGTGGGGCCGCCTGGCCCGCCTGGAGGAAGCGGCCAGGGCCGAACTCCTCAACGTGGAGGAGAACCGGCGCACCGTGATCCAGACCATCGCGGCCGGGGTGGTCAGCTCCTATCTTTCCATGGAGGCCCTGGAGCGGCGCCTGGCCGTGCAGGAGAAAAGCCTGGAAGCCTACCGCAACAATCTGGAGCTGGTGGACATCCGCTACCGCCGCGGCCTGGTCAGCATCCTGGATTACCAGCAGGCCCGCCGGGCCCTGGCCCAGGCCAGGTCCAGCCTCCCCCAGCTGCGCCTGGATCTGGGCAAGGAGCAGCAAAAGCTCATGGTGCTCTTGGGGCGCTACCCGGAAACCGCCCCGGCCCGCCCCATACCGGAAGATTATTTCCCCAACCTGCGGCCCGTGCCGGCGGGCTTGCCCTCGGAGCTGCTCTTGCGGCGGCCCGACCTGCGCGAGGCCGAGGCCAAGCTCCAGGCGCTAAACGCCAGGATCGGCGCGGCCAAGGCGGCGCGTTTTCCCAGCATCAAGCTAACGGGCGCCTTCGGTTATTCCACCACCGAACTCGACAACCTGTTTTCTCCGGCTTCGGAGCTGTGGAGCATCGCCGGCGGCATCACCGCCCCCATCTTCAAGGGCGGCGAGCTTTGGGCCCGCCAGCGCGCGGCCGAGGCCCGCTATGAGCAGAGCGTGGCCGAATACGCCAAGGCGGTGCTGGAGGCCTTCCGGGAAGTGGAGGAGGCGCTGTTGTCCCGCAAGGAACTCATGGAGAAACGGGGTTTGGTCAAGGAGGCGCTGGTGGAGGCCAGAGCCACCCAGGAGACCGCCGAGAGCCGTTACCGCCGAGGACTCACCGATTATCTGAGGGTGCTGGAGGCCATGCAAACCCGCTATCAGTTGGAAGATTCGCTGGTTCTGGTGGAGTTGGCCATTTTAACCAACCGGGTCACCTTGCATCGCGCCCTGGGCGGCGGATGGGATCAGACCGCGATCGCTTCCAAGGAGAGTTAAAGGAAATGAAAAAAAAGCCTGCGTTCATGATTCATCTGGGCGTGGCCTTAGGTTTGGTGGCCTTGGGCGCGGTGGGATTCGTGGTGTTGACCATGAGCAAGCCTCCCATGGCCCAGCGCCGGCCCGCGCCGGTGTTGCCCCTGGTGCGCACGGTCACCGCCGAGTTGGCCTCCCGCACCGTGATGATCGAAGGCGAAGGTTCGGTGAGTCCCCTGCGCCGCAGCACCCTGGCTTCCGAGGTGAAAGGGCGGATCGTTCACACCTCCCCCAACCTGGTGGACGGCGGGGCGGTGGCCAAGGGCGAGGTCTTGGTAAAGGTGGATAAGCTGGACTACCAGTTGGCCGTCACCTTGAGCCGGGCCAAGGTGAAGGAAGCCGAAACCGCCCTGAAAAAAGTGCAGGAAGACGCCGAGGCCTCCCTGGAGGAGTGGCGGCGCTATCAGGGAGCCAAGGGGGAGGCGCCGCCGCCGCTGGTGGCCCGCGAGCCGCAACTGGACGAGGCCAAGGCCAATCTGGCCGCGGCCCAGGCCCAGTTGGCCCAGGCCGAATTGGATTTGAGCCGCACCGAGATCAAAGCCCCCTACAAGGGACGCATAAGCGTCAAATCCGTGGACCTGGGGCAATATCTCAAGGCGGGCGACAAGGTGGCCGAACTCTACGGCACCGACGCCGCCGAGGTGGTGGTTCACCTGGAAGACGCGGCCCTGGCCTGGCTCAAGGTGCCGGGCCTCACCCAAGAGAGGGGCCAAGGCTCGGCGGCCGAGGTCTTCATTCAATTTTCCGGCGGGCGCATATCCTGGCCGGGCCGGGTGGTCCGCGCCCTGGGCGAACTGGACCCGCGCACCCGCCTGGTGCCGGTGGTGGTGCGGGTGGACGCCCCCGACGCCACCCAGCCTCCCCTGTCGCCGGGCATGTTCGTGAAGGTGAACATCAAGGGCATAACCCTGGATAACTCGGTCCGCCTGCCCAGGGCCGCCCTGCGGCAGGGCGATCAGGTGTGGGTGGTGGACCAGGCCGGGGTGCTCAAGTTCCGCAAGGTGGAGGTGGCCCGCGTGCAAGGCGAGCAGGTGCTCATCAAATCCGGCCTGGCCCAGGGCGAAAAGGTGGTCACCACCCAGTTGCGGGTGGTAAGCGACGGCATGGCCGTGCAGACGGTGGACCCGTCGGCTAAAGGCCAGAACGAGTCGGGGCGGGCCGCCGACGGGCCGGCCAAGAAAAGCGGGGAGGCTAATTCATGAAAGGCCCCATAGCCTGGTTCACCGACAACCACGTCGCCGCCAACCTGCTGATGCTCTTCTGTCTGGTGGGCGGCCTGATCACCGCCTTCACCATGAAGGTGGAGGTGTTCCCCGAAACCTCCCTGGACAAGATCACCGTGCAGGTGGAGTATAAGGGCGCCTCCCCGGCCGAGGTGGAGGAAGCCATCATCACCCGGGTGGAGGAACGGGTGGCCGGCCTGGCCGGCGTGCGCCGCATAGACTCCACCGCCCGCGAGGGCCTGGGCCTCATCACCATAGAGGTGGTCAGCGGGTGGGACCTGCAAAAGCTCCTGGACGACGTCAAGGCCGAGGTGGACCGCATAACCACCTTCCCGGAGGAGGCGGAAAAGCCCATCGTGCGGGAGGAGGTGCGCCGCACCCAGGTGTTGTGGGTGGCCATTTTCGGGGATGCGCCGGAAAGCACCGTCAAAAACCTGGCCGAGAACCTGCGCGACGACATCACCGCCCTGCCCGGCGTCACCCAGGCCGATCTTTTCGGGGTGCGCACCGGGGAGATCCACATCGAGATATCCGAGGACACCCTGCGCCGCCACGGCCTGACTCTAAGCCAAGTGGCGTCCGCGGTGCAGCAGGCCAGCCTGGATTTGCCCGCGGGCAGCGTCAAGACCGTGGGAGGCGAGATACTGGTGCGGGCCAAGGGCCGGCGCTACTACGCCAAGGAATACGGCGACATCGCCCTTTTGACCAAGCCCGACGGCAGCAAGCTCACCTTGAGCCAGATAGCCGAGATCAGCGACGGCTTCGAGGACACCGACCTTTTCGCCCGCTTCCAGGGGCAAAACGCGGCGCTTATCCAGGTCTACCGGGTGGCCGATCAAAACGCCCTGGACGTGGCCGCCAAGGTCAAGGATTTCATGGAAAAGGTCCGCCCCAACCTGCCCAAGGGCATCAACGTGGACTATTTCGCGGACCGTTCGGAAATCCTGCGCAGCCGCCTGGACCTGCTTTTGCGCAACATGGCCATGGGCCTGGCGCTGGTGGTCATAGTGCTGGGCCTTTTCCTGGATCTGCGGCTGGCCTTTTGGGTGACCCTGGGCATACCCATTTCCTTCGCCTTCGGCTTGTGGGTGCTGCCCCCGGTGGACGTCAGCATCAATATGATCTCCCTGTTCGCCTTCATCCTGGTGTTGGGCATCGTGGTGGACGACGCCATCGTGGTGGGCGAAAACGTCTTCAAGAAACGCGAGGCGGGCATGTCCGCCATGAAGGCGGCGGTGGAAGGCACCAGGGAGGTGGCCGCGCCGGTGGTATTCGCGGTGCTGACCACGCTGGTGGCCTTCGTGCCCCTGCTTTTGGGCAGCGGCTCCATGGGCAAGGTCATGCGCAACATTCCCGTGGTGGTCTGCGTGGTGCTGGTGGGCTCTCTCTTGGAATCGCTTTTCATCCTGCCCGCCCATTTGGCCCGCACCAAACAAGCCAGGGTGCGCAAGGAGAAGAAAACCACCACCTGGCTCATGGGCGTCATCAACGGACCCTACAGCAGTCTCCTGGACTTTAGCCTGCGCTGGCGCTACGCCACGGTGGCCCTGGGCATCATGGTCTTGTTCCTGGCCCTGGGCACCTTCACCAGCGGCATTTTAAAATTCACCCTGTTTCCCAAGGTGGAAAGCGACGTGCTCACCGCCAACCTGACCATGCCCGCCGGCACGCCGGTGGAGCGCACCTCCCAGGTGGTGGCCGATTTGGAGCGGACCGCCAAGGAGGCGGTGACCAGCGCCGACAAGGAGCGCGCCCAGGACGAGCCATCCCTGTATAAATACACCGTGAGCCTGGTGGGGGTGCAGGCCGGCGGCAGCGGCC
The DNA here is from genome assembly GCA_001184205.1 of Desulfocarbo indianensis. GTDB lineage: Bacteria > Desulfobacterota > Desulfarculia > Desulfarculales > Desulfarculaceae > Desulfocarbo > Desulfocarbo indianensis. Next base: position 62,400 of record LBMP01000004.1, on the reverse strand, counting down.
CCCACGGCGGAAGCCCTGAAACGGGCAGCCACGTGGCCACCGTGTTCACCCAGCTTCTGGAGGGCGAAAAGCGCGATTTCGCCGCCGCCGAACTGGGCAACCGCTGGCGCAAGGAAACCGGCGTCATTCCCGAGGCCCAGGCGGTGACTTTCTCCAGCGATCTTTTCAGCGCGGGCAACGCCATCGAGGTTCACCTGAGTTCCGATGACCAGGAGATGCTTCTAACGGCGGCGGACGAACTCAAGGCGCGCCTGAAAACCTATCCCGGCGTGAGCGACGTGGCCGACAGCTGGCTGCCGGGCAAGGACGAGCTGCAACTGAAGCTCAAGCCCATGGCCCGCTCCCTGGGGCTCACCCTGGAGGACCTCTCCCGGCAGGTGCGCCACGCCTTTTACGGAGCCGAGGCGCTGCGCCTGCAAAGAGCCCAGGACGAGGTCAAGGTGATGGTGCGCTATCCGGAAAACGAGCGCAAAAGCCTGGGCAACATCGAAGGCATGCGCATCCGCACTCCGGACGGCTACGAGGTGCCCTTCAGCGAGGTGGCCCAGGTGAGCCTGGAGGAGGGCTACGCCAGCATCGAGCGCGCCCAACGCCGGCGGGTGGTCAAGGTCACCGCCGACGTGGATGAAAAAGTGGCCAACGCCGCCGAGTTGAGGGGCAACCTGGAAAAGAAGGTCATGCCCGAACTGGTGGAGCGCTATCCCTCCCTGCGTTACGACATGGAGGGCGAGGGCCGCGAACAGGCCGAATCCCTGGCCGACGTTCAGCAGGGACTCCTTCTGGCCATTTTCGGCATCTACGTGCTCTTGGCCATACCTTTTCGCTCCTTCACCCAGCCCCTGGTGGTCATGGCGGCCATACCCTTCGGCATCGTGGGCGCGGTGGTGGGCCATTTGCTCATGGGCCACAACTTGAGCCTCTTGAGCCTCTTCGGCATCGTGGGGCTTTCCGGGGTGGTGGTCAACGACTCCCTCATCCTGATCCACCGGGCCAACGCCCTGGTGGCCGAGGGCATGACGCCGGGCCAGGCGGTGCGGGAGGCCGGGCCGCACCGTTTCCGGGCCATCCTGCTCACCTCGGTGACCACCTTCGCCGGGCTCACCCCCATCATCCTGGAGCGCAGCCTGCAGGCCCAGTTCCTGATCCCCATGGCCCTGAGCCTGGGCTTCGGCGTGCTGTTCGCCACCGGCATCACCCTGCTGCTCATTCCCAGCCTGTATATGATATTGGAGGACATCCACCGGCTGAGCGCGCGGATAAAGGAGCGGCTGTTCGGCGCCAATCCCCAGGATCACCCGGCCGGATAGCCCATAGACCATGGAAATACAGGGGAGCCTCCTTGCGGGGGCTCCCTTTTTCACGGTTGGGGAGGTTTTTCAGATGCCGGCGGGGCGGGGGAGGCGTCCGCCGGACGCTCACAGGCCGGCTTGCCGTCGCGCCGGGCGCGGCGCACCCTTTCCAGGGTGTCGCCATAGGCGTCTTTTTCGCCGGCCGGCGCCAGAATGAGGGCGCGGCGCGCCAGGAACTCGGCCTCTTCTAGTTCCTCGCCCCTGGCGCAGAGCAGCCAGGCCAGGTTGTTATAGGCCCTGGGGTTCTTGGGCTCGGCCTCCAGGGCCTGGCGATAAGCGCTTTCCGCCTCACCGTCCCGGCCCAGATAAAAATAGGCGTTGCCCAAGTACAAATAAGCGCCGGGCAGTTCCTTGGCGGCGGCCTGGTATTCCTGGGCGGCCAATGGGTACTGGCCCTGCTTTTCATAGGCCAGGCCCAGTTCGAGGTGCTCCCGCGGGGTGAGGGGGTCTTGCAGCACCACCATCCTGGGCAAGGCGCAGCCGCCTAAGCCCAGGGCCAGGCAAAACAGCGCGGCAAGGAAACGGCTCACAGCCGCCCTCCCCGTTCCGGCCTGCTCAGCCGCAGGCTCCAAAAGCCGGCGCGTTGCCAGGCGGACAGGAATCGCTCCCAGGGCAGGGCCAGGCCCGGTTGCAGCCCGGAGTTCACCGTCACCGCGCCGGGCGCATAGCCGATGACCACCAGGTAATGCAACTTCCTGACCGGCCCCAGGCCGTTATCCACCATCACCAGCAAGGGAAGGCCCTTATCTATCCAGCCCGGCAAATCCTGGGGCCCGCCCTGGTGGATGGCCGCGTGCAAGCCCTTGGAGCGGGCGTACAGCATCATGTCCAGGCCCAGGCTGCCCTGGATTCCCGGCCGGTAAACCGCCTCGCTCACCTCCGAGAGGCTTACCTCCGCCCCCAGAAAGCCCATGACCCCGGCCAGGGAGGCGGGGCCGCATTGCTGGGAATCGTCCGGGAAAAAGGGCACCCCGCTTAAGCTCCGCGCGCCCGAGGGCGGCTGCCAGGCGGCCTGGCCGGCGTCCGGGGCGCAGCCCTGAAGCAGGCAAAGCGCGGCCGCCAGACAAAGCAACAGAGCCGCCGTCCTGGGCCCGGCAGCGAGACGGGGCCGCAAGCCAGCCCTAGACAACGACCCGCTTGTCCAAGAGCTTGAGGATCAGGATTATCAACAAAATAATTATAAGCACGCCGATCACCAGGCCCACCCCGTCGCCGGCCGGGGCCAGGTTGTCCAATTGGGTGGCCAGGGCGTGACGGTCGGCGTCGGAAAGCTGGGCCAGGCGGTCCTGAATCTCCTGGGTGCTGTAGCCCAGTTCCTGCAAGCGGGTCTGCACCATCTTGTTCTGCAAAACCCTCTGCACGGTGGCCGCGTCGCGGCCGGCCATGGCCTGGCTCAGGGATTCCTCGCTGGGGATGAAGGCGGCCTCGGCCTTGGCCACGGTGGTGGCCAGGGCCACCAAAAGCGTCAGCAACAGGGCCACCCGGGCGGCCCAGGGCGATTTGATAAGTCTGCGCATGGGGGATTCTCCAAAAATCACGTTTGAAACACCAAGTCGACGGGACGGACGGCGCTTCATGTGCCCACTATGAGTCAGGCCCGGAGGCTTGTCAATCCACCCCCCCTTGATTAATCGAATGAAATTTAGGCTGGTTGAAAAGGCGCAAACATAATAAATTGTGGGTCATGAACTCCCAGCTCGACGCCAAAGCAGCCGCCCAGCGCATCCATGAGCTCTCCCAGGAGCTCCGCAGGCATAACCGCCTGTATTATCTGGACAACAACCCTGAAATCTCCGACGCGCAATACGACGCGCTGTTGCATGAATTGGAAGGCCTGGAGGCCAGCTTCCCCCAGTTCAAGGCCGCCGACTCGCCCAGCCAGACCGTGGGCGCGCCCCTGCAGACCAGCTTCCAGCGGGTGGAGCACTACCACCCCATGCTCAGCCTGGAATCCAAGGCCGACGCCAGCCTGGTGGAGGATTTCCTGCGCCGCCTGCAAGCGGCGGGCGAGGCCAAGGCGCTGCTCTTGGTCCAGCCCAAGCTGGACGGGCTTTCCGTGGAGCTGGATTACCGGGGCGGCTCCCTGTGGCAGGGCTCCACCAGGGGCGACGGCGCTGCGGGTGAGGACATCACCCCCAACCTGCGCACCGTGGCCGAGATTCCCGGCCGTTTGGCCGGGCCCTTTCGGGAGCGTCTGGTGGTGCGCGGCGAGGTCTTCATGGAGCAGGCGGGCTTCCTGGAGCTGAACAAAGGCCTTCTGGCCCGCGGCCTGGACCCCTTCGCCAACCCCCGCAACGCCGCCGCCGGCAGCCTGCGCCAACTGGACCCCAACGTCACCGCCCAGCGCCCCTTGTGCTTCTTTCCCTTCGAAATAACCAACGCCCAGGAACTGGGCCTGGCCAACGACCGCCAGGCCCTGGAGATGTTGGCCGAGGCTGGCTTCCCCCCCCGCGACGATCACCAGCGCTGGGGGCGAGGCCGCGAGTTTTTGCAAAAAGCTTACGATTATTACGCGGCCAACCGCGAGGAGCTGCCCTTTGAGATAGACGGCCTGGTGATAAAGGCCGACGATTTCGCCCTGCGCCAAAGCCTGGGCGCGCGCTCGCGCACGCCCCGCTGGGCCGTGGCCTGGAAGTTCCCGCCCCGCCAGGAGCGCACCACGGTGCGCGGCATAATCGCCCAGGTGGGCCGCACCGGCAAGATAACCCCGGTGGCCCTCCTGGACCCGGTGGACGTGGGCGGCGTCACCGTGAGCCGGGCTACCCTGCACAACTACAACGAGGTGCAGCGCCTGGGCGTGCGGGTGGGCGACACGGTGCGGGTGGAGCGCGCCGGCGACGTGATTCCCAGGGTGGCCGAGGTGGAAAAGCCGGCCTCGCCCCGCCAGCCCGAGGTTGCCCCGCCGGCCGATTGCCCGGTCTGCGGCAGCCGGGTGGTGCAGGAAGGCGCTTACCACCTTTGCCCCAACACCATCGGCTGTCCGGCCCAGCTCCAGGCCGCCCTCAGGCATTACGCCAGCCGGGACGCCATGGACATCGAGGGCCTGGGCCCCAAGCGGGTTGCGCAGCTCATGGAAAAGGGGCTCCTCTCCGACCTGACCTCCCTCTACGGCCTGCCGGCCCAGCGCGATCAACTGGCCGCGCTGGAAGGCTGGGGCGAGCTTTCGGCGGACAACCTCATCAAGTCCATCCAGGCCACCAGGGGAAAACCCTTGGACCGCTTCGTCTTCGGCCTGGGCATACCCAACGTGGGCCAGGCCACGGCCAGGGATTTGGCCCGGCGCTTCAACGATTTCGAGACCCTGGCCGGCGCGGACCTGGAAGCGCTCTCCCAGGTGAGCGGCGTGGGACCCAAGGTGGCCCAGTCCATCCGCGAATTTTTCAACCGCCCCCAGACCAGGGCCACCGCCCAGGAACTGGCCCGGGAAGTGGCCCCGGCCAGGGTGGCCGCGCCCCAGTCCGCGGCGGGGCCCTTCGCGGGAATGAGCGTGGTGTTCACCGGCGAGCTGGAGAGCATGCCCCGCCCCCAGGCCGAGGAGCTTGTGCGCTCCCTGGGCGGCAAGGCCGTGAGTAGCGTCTCCCAGGCCACCGGCCTGGTGGTGGCCGGGCCCGGCGCGGGTTCCAAGCTGGACAAGGCCCGCCAGCTGGGGGTTACAATCATCAGCGAGGAGGAGTTCCTCAAGCGCGTTAAAGAGGAAGGCCCCGGCCAGCGGGCCCTCCCCTTTTGATTGAGAGGATGGCGATAATGGCAGACCAAGTCCGCGCTGAATTGATCATCCACGGCAGGGTGCAGGGCGTGTTTTTCCGCGCCTCCACCAGGGATGAGGCCGAAAGGCTGGGCCTTAAGGGCTGGGTCAAGAACCTGCCGCTCATGCGGGTGGAAGCGGTGCTGCAAGGCCCGGAAGACAGGGTCAAACAGGCCATCCAATGGTGCCAGCAGGGCCCGCCGGGCGCCAAGGTCACCAGGGTGGAGGTCAAGTGGGATGCGCCCCGCGGCGACCTCACGGGCTTCCAGATACGCTACTAGACCCGGCGGACTTGACACGGAACTGTATTTACAGTACTCAGCATGGGATAAGTAATATTTCGCCGTATTCGGCAGAAACCCCCAGGGAGTGAGAGCAGCATGACCGCCCGTACTAATCCATCCCGACCGGTTCTGGGCGCATTCTTGGCTTGCCTGCTGTTGTTGGCCGCGGGCTGCGGCCTGACCACCGCCTTTAACAACTACATGGACAGCCAAGACACCGGCCTGCGCAAACGGGTGTGTCTGGCGGATTTCTCCAGCGGCATCAAGGAGCTGGACCCCAAGGCCAAGGCCTGGCACGAGAACCTCGGCAAGGCGCTGGCCGCCCAGGGCAACCTGGTGCTGGTGCCTTTCGACCAGCTTTCGGCCGCCATGGACAAGGTGCCGCCCGAGGTGCGCAGCCCCGAGGAGCGGGCCATCCTGGGCGGCAGGGCCCTGGGGCTCACCAGCGTGGTGCTGGGCCAGTTCACCGACGTTTCCGTGCGCCGCCAGCTCTCCGGCATCTACGGCTTCCGGGATAACGACCCCTTCCTGGGCGTGGAGGCCGAACTCAGGATGCTGGACGTGGCCAGCGGCACGGTGGCCGATCAGGAAACCTTCCGTCCCGAGGCCAAGCTGAACGACGTGGAAGCGGACGCCATCCGCATGGGGGAAAAGCCCAAGCCCGCCCAGGTGGCTCCCCTTTTGGCCGAGCTGGACAAAATGACCAGCCAGTGGACGGCCAGCCGGGTGAACGCCCAGCCCTGGGCCGCCTACGTGCTGGAGGTAAAGGGCGACATGGCCAAGATCACGGTGGGCCGCGACACCGGGCTGCCGGTGGGCTCCTTTGTCACGGCCTACAGCCGGGGCGAAAAGATCCGCACCGGCGCGGGCACCCTGCTATACCTCACCGGCCCGCCCCTGGCCAAGCTGCGCATCAGCGACCTGGAGCCCAGGGTGGGATGGGCCAAGATTCTGCCCTACAACACTGAAAACAAGGAACCGCCCAAGGTGGAGCCGGGCCTGATAATCCGCGCCGATTAAGCGGGGAGGCCCCCAAAAAGCCGAGCGGCTGGAGGATTCTCCGGCCGCTTTCATTTTGGGGGATGGGTTCTTACGAGGCTTGCTTGAGGTCGGCGGCCGAGGCCAGGAGTTCCCTGGCATGGTTGAGAGCGGTCTCCCCGCCGCCCGCGCCGGCCAGCATGCGGGCCAGTTCGCCAGCCCGCGCGCCCTCGTCCAGACCGGCCAGCCTGGTCACGGTGCGGCCCTTCTGGGTCTCCTTGCTCACGGTGAAATGCCGGTCGCCAAAGGCCGCTATCTGGGGCAGATGGGTGATGACCAATACCTGGGCGCCCAGAGCCAGGCGGGCCAGCTTGCGGCCCACCGCCGCGCCGGTGGCCCCGCCGATGCCCGCGTCCACCTCGTCGAACACCTGGGTGGGCGCGCCCTTTTTCTGGGCCACCAGGCCCTTCAGGGCCAAGAGCATGCGCGAAAGCTCGCCGCCCGAGGCGATGCGCCTCAAGGGCCGGAAGCCCTCGCCGGGATTGGGCGCCATGAACACCTCGGCGGTTTCCAGGCCGCGCGCGCTCAAAGGCCCCTGCTCCGTCTCCACCGCGCCGCCGGCGGGCGGGCTGAACTCCACCTTGAGCTGACACTGGGCCAGGCCCAGGTCCTGCAATTCGGCCTGGGCGGCCTGGGCCAGCCCCGGCGCGGCCCGCTTGCGCGCCCGGCTCAAGGCCGTGGCCAGCTTGAGAGCCCGGCCCAGGGCTGCGGCGCGCTCCTTTTCCAGCTGGGCCAGGCGCTGGTCGCCCTTTTCCAGGCCGGCCAGTTCCCGGCGGGCCTCGTCCAGGGCTTCAAGCGCCGCGGGCGCGTCGCCGCCGTATTTGCGGGTGAGGCGCTGCAGGGCCAGGAGCCGCCCCTCCACCCAATCCAGGCGGCCGGGATCAAAGGCCAGGCGGCTCACGTAGTCCCTCAGTTCGCCGGCCAAATCCTCCGCCTGGTAATAAAGCTCCTCCCAGCGCTTGGCCAGGGGTTCGACCCGCTCATCCAGCCGGGCCAGATCGCCCAAGAGCCCGCGCACCTTGGCGCTCACCTCCAGGGCCGAGCCCTCTTCCGCCTCGGACAAACCGGCCAGCGCCCCCTGGGAGAGCCGCCCCACCTGCTCGGCGTTGGCCAGAAGCTTGCGCTCCGCCTTGAGGGAGGCTTCCTCCTCCGGGTCCAGGCCCGCCTCCTCCAGCTCCTTGACCACCGCCATTAGCCACTGGCGGCGCTCCTCGCGCCGGGCCAGGCGCCCGCGCAAATCGCTCAGCTCCCGGTCCAGCTCCTGGACCCGGCGCACGGCCCGGGTCACCTCCTCGCGCTGGCGCTCCTGGCCGGCGTAGGCGTCCAGCAAGAAGAGATGCTCCTCCGGCCGCAGCAAATCCTGCTGGGAATGCTGGCCGCACAGGGCCAGGAGATCGGGGCCCAGGTCATTGAGCAGGTTCAGGGTGGCCAGGGAGCCGTTGATCTGCACCCGGTTGCGCCCTTCCCGGCTCACCACCCGCCGCACCAGAAGCTCCTCGCCGCCGGCCAGGTCCTCCCGGGCCAGGCGTTCGGCCACCGCCCCCTGGGGATCGATGAGAAACTGGGCCTCCACCACGGCGGAATCCGCCCCGGCGCGGATCAAATCCGCGCTGGCCCGCTGGCCCAGGAGCAGGCCCACCGCGGCCAGGATGATGGATTTGCCCGCCCCGGTCTCGCCGGTCATCACGCTGAGCCCCGGCCCCAGCTCCAGCTCCAGGGACTCGATGAGGGCGAAATCCTTTATGCGCAGATAGGTGAGCATGGTTGTCGGCGATGGGGCCGGGCCGGGCCCGGCGGCGCTCCTTCCTCTTTTATTCAAGACGGGCCCGGCGCTTACTCGCCAGGCCGGGCCCTAACGATCATGCCAGGCTTGTTTGCCAACTGCAAGGGTCCAGGCTGACCCCGCGCGGCCACCAGGCCAGGGGCTCCCGGCCCAGAAGAATCTTCAGGGCCTCCAGCGCCGCCGCCGCGCCGGCCAGCCAGATCACCGGCCCCAGGCTGGGAGCGGCCCCGCCGGCCAGCATGGCCTGGGCGAAATCCGGGCTCAAGGCCAAGGGCCCGCCCTGGCCGTCGCCCCACAGGGGCGCTTCCCTGGCCAGCCAGGCTTGGGCCAATTGCGCGGGCTCCACCGAGGCCAGGTCCCGGCCCTGGCTGGGCAGGCCGTCTTCCGGGTCCCGGCCCGCGGGCGCGTAAGCCCTTAGCTGCACCACGGGCAGGCCCAGGGCCTCCACCAGGGGAATCCCCAGCCGCCGCGCCGCGCGCAGGCAGGCCAGGGCCGGGGCCAGGGCGTCCACCGCCAGCACGCCCGCCCGGCAGCCAGCCAGGACCGTTTCCGCTGAGGCGGGCTCCGGGGTTATGGGGCCATGGACCGCCAGGCGCAGGCCGGGGTTGATGTCTTGCAGGCGCTGGGCCATGACCAGAGCCTTGGGGCGGCCCAGGGTGGAGGAGAGCGCGCCCACCTGGCGGTTCAGGTTGCCCGCCTCGAACGCGTCGCCGTCGCAAACGCTCAAGCCGCCCACTCCGGCCCTGGCCAGAAGCTCCGCCGCCACGCCGCCCACCCCGCCCAGGCCCAGGACCGCCGCCCGGCTGGCGGCCAGGCGGTCCTGCTCGGCCCGGCTCAAATAGCCCAGGTTGCGTTGCCAGCTTCCCGCGATGGTCCCGGCCGTCATGGCTTCCTCCCCTTGCCAGCGAAGCGCCCGGGGTTCATTATCCCTCTCCGCGCCAGGGGGTCAAGGCCGCCGGGAAGCCGCGTCCGAGGGTTCAGCGCCGGCGGCCAGGGCCTTGACGCGCGGGTGGCGCTGGTCTAAGGTTGCCCATTGACCAGGGAGGCCGCTTGCCATGCTCTTGGAGATAAATCCCGAGAACCCCCAACCGCGCCTGATCCACCGGGTGGTGGAAACCTTGCGCCAGGGCGGGGTGGTGGCTTATCCCACCGACACGGTCTACGGCATCGGCTGCGACATCATGGACAAGAAGGCCATCAAGCGGGTGCACCAGATAAAACGCCAGCCCCTGGACAAGCCTTTTTCCTTCATCTGCCCCGGCCTCACCGAACTCAGCCAATACGCCCGGGTGACCAACTACGCCTACAAGAACCTCAAGCGCCTGCTGCCCGGCCCCTACACCATAATCCTGGAAGGCTCCCGCGAGGTGCCCAAGATGATGCTCACCCGGCGCAAGGAGGTGGGCATCCGGGTGGTGGACCACCCCATCGTGCAGGCCATGGTGGCCGAGCTGGGCAACCCCATCATCTCCACCAGCGCCACCGACCCCGAGGGGCATTACTACATGCATGCCTGGGAGATCGAGGAAGCCCTGGGCCGCCAGCTTGACCTGGTGATCGACGGCGGCCCGGTGCCCGGCGAGCCCTCCAGCGTGATCAGCCTGGTGGACGACGTGCCCCAGGTCATACGCGAAGGCGCGGGGCCGGTGGAGGAGTTCAAGTAACCCCAAGGCCTAAGAAGGCGGCGCAGGCGGCGCATCAATCCGGCCTGGCTGGCCGCCGCACAGGCCCAGGTCAATCCCTGTCCCCATTTCTCTCTCCTGTCCATGGCGATCAGGGAACTCTCCCCCGGCTTTTCCCTTTTGGAGATACCGGTGGCGAACAAACGCCTACAGCCCTTCGGCCTGGTGCGCGGCGGGGCCTACGCCGGCCTGGTGGACGCGGCGGGCTTCTGGGGGCCTGCTATTCGCTTTTAAAGGGCGAGGAGGGCCTCACCACCGTGGAGATGAAGCTCAACTACCTGGCCCCCGCCAAGGACGGCCTGCTGAGAGGCCGCGGCCGCTGCATCAAATCCGGGCGCAACCTGTGCCTGGCCGACGCCCAGGTGGAAGACGCAAACGGCCGTCTCCTGGCCCACGGCACGGTGACCGTGATGATCCTCAAGGACCTGAGCCTGGAGGGCCAGGCGCAACTTCCTCCCAAATATCTCTAGCAGGTTATTGAAAAAGGCATCCTGGCCTTTTTCAATTCCAACTTGCTTGTTTTTTCAAAACCTCGCAAATTGGCGGGCCGTCCATGGCCCGGCGGCGCAGGGTGTTTTTCAACGCCCTGCTAAGCGGCGGCCGCCGCCCGCGGCCTACAGGCGGCAGGCCTGGATGCGGCCGCACACCTCCTTGAACACGTCGCTCAGGCGCAGGATGCCCACGATCTTGCCGTTGCCGTTGCCGTTGGTGACCAGAAGCGACTGGTGGCGCCCCATGATGAGCTGGTGAATGGCCTGAGGCAGACTGGCGCTATCGGCCACGTATTCATCGCGCTGCGGCGTATACATGATGTCCGCCACCTTGACCATGGCCGCGGCCCGGCAGATATCATTCAGGGGATGCTCCCACAGGTTGTGGTCGTTGACCATGCCCTTTATGAAATCCGCGCTGAAGCCGAAATGGGAGAGCTTTTTAAAGTCGAAAAGACTGTCGTATTTGGGCTCCAGGGCGCGTATCACGTCCCATTGGCTAAGCTTGCCCACCACGCCGCCGTCGGCGCCCAGCACCAGGATGGCGCGGTGCTTGTAGCCCTCGCTGCCCCATTTTTCTTGGGCCTCGGCCAAGGAGTTCACCGCCTCTTGCAGATTGGCCTCTTGGTCTACCGTGGCGTATTCTTCCAGGGGAATCATCAAATCCTTTACGGTTATTTCCATTGCTGTCGCCTCTTAGGGTTGTCGTGCTTGTTCTCTAGCGTTTCAATGTACATTGTATCGGTTCGGCGGGCCGAGGGAAACCGCCCGCGCGCATTTCAGGGCTGGGGCAGCCTGTCCAGCGCCTTTTCCGCCAGGTCCTTGGCCGCCTCCAGGTCGCGTTTTTCATCGCCCGAGGCCACCGTGATATTGAGATAGGCCTCCTTGCCCAACACGTGCAGGCCGGCGCCGGCCTTCAAGCCGCTGCCGCCCCAAAACGCCTCCTGGCCCAGGCCTTTCACCGCCTGGGGCTGGCCCAACAGCTTTTTGCTGTCGTGGAAAAGCTTGTCCGCGCCATAGCCGCTTTCGCGCAGGCTGGGGCTCAGCTTTTGGGTGGTCACCAGGGAAATCTGCACGAAACGGACCGCGTCGCTGGCCTGGCCCTCGTAATAGCAAATGCTCTGGCCCAAGGGGTTGGCCGCTTCCTGGAGCCTGGCCTTTTTAACCGCGCCGCCCAGAGCCTGGGCCGCCTCCTCCTGGGTTATCAAGTTGCACGGATTGAGAGCATCGCCGCCTTTGACCTCGGCCTTTTCCGGGTTGTCGCCGCAGGCGGCGCTAAGCGCCAGCAGCAGGCCCAGAGCCACCGCCAGCCAATTCTTCCAACCGATCATCTCCCTCTTCCCTTCCTCGCCCAGCTTCAGATTAAGGATTTGGCGCACGGACCCGCGATCGCCGGCATGAATCCTTGCAGAGCCATAAATCCATTAAGGAAAGGCCTCATCATTCACGGCGGGCCCTGCAATCTTGCCCGCCGCCGCAGTGTCGCGCCGCCTGGCTTAGGGGCCGCCCGCCGGGGCTCGCGAAGCGGCCCTGCCCTGATCGCCCGGCGCCGTTAAAAGCAAATTAGCACAAACCGGGGGCCCTCTAAAAGCCAGGCCGGCCCCTTGGGAGGCCGGCCCGTGCGCCTATGACGAATCCGGGTTTATTTGTTCTCTTTTTTCATCATCTTGGCCCAGGAATCCCGCAGGGTGACAGTCCGGTTAAATACCAGGTCGCCCGGCTCCGATTCCTTGGAATCCACGCAAAAGTAGCCCTTGCGCTCAAACTGATAGCGGGCCCCCGGCTCGGCCTGGGCCAGGCTGGGCTCCACCCTGGCCTGCTCCAGGGCCAGCAGGGAATCCAGGTTGAGGTGATCGCGGAAGGTGGAGCCGTCCTTGGTGCCGCTGGGGTTGGGCACGGTGAACAGGCGGTCGTAGAGCCGCACCTTGGCGGGCAGGGAGTGCCGGGCCGAAACCCAGTGAATGGTGCCCTTGACCTTGCGGCCGTCCGGCGCGTCGCCGCCCCTGGTGGCCGGGTCGTAATCGCAATGCACCTCCAACACGTTGCCGGTAGCGTCTTTCACCACCCCGGTGCAGGTCACCAGATAAGCCCAGCGCAAACGCACCTCGCGGCCCGGGGCCAGACGCCAGAACTTCTTGTGGGGCTCTTCCATGAAGTCCTCGCGCTCCACGTAAAGCTCCTTGGCGAAAGGCACCTTGCGATAGCCCATCTTGGGCGGATCGTCGGGATAATAAGGCGCCTCCAGCTCTTCCTCCTGGCCGTCGGGATAGTTGTCGATCACCAGCTTCAAGGGCTCCAGCACGGCCATGACCCTGGGGGACCTATGGTTGAGATCGTCGCGGATGGCCCACTCCAGCTTGCCCATGTCCACCATGGAATCGCGCTTGGCCACGCCGATCATCTCGCAGAAGGTGCGGATGCTCTCGGGCGTGAAGCCCCGGCGCCGCATGCCGCTGATGGTGGGCATGCGGGGGTCGTCCCAGCCGTCCACGATGCCCTCGGTGACCAGGGTGAGGAGAATGCGCTTGCTCATGACCGTGTATTCCAGGTTGAGCCGCGCGAATTCTATCTGCTGGGGATGGTAGACCCCCAACTGGTCCAGCACCCAGTCGTAGAGGGCCCGGTTGTCCTCGAACTCCAGGGTGCAGATGGAGTGGGTTATGCGCTCGATGGAATCGGACAGGCAATGGGTGAAATCGTACATGGGATAAATGCACCACTTGTCGCCGGTGCGGTGGTGGGGCACTTTCTTGATGCGGTAGATCACCGGATCGCGCATGACCAGGTTGGGGTGGGCCATGTCTATCTTGGCCCGCAGGGTGCGCGAGCCGTTCTCGAACTCGCCCGCCCGCATGCGCTGGAAAAGGTCCAGGTTTTCCTCCGCCCCGCGCTGGCGATAGGGGCTGTCGCGGCCCGGCTCGGTGAGGGTGCCGCGGTACTGGCGGGTCTCCTCGGCGCTCAGGTCGCAGACATAGGCCTTGCCGGCCTTGATCAATTGAACCGCGAAATCGAACAGCTGATCAAAATAATCAGAAGCGTAATAAAGATGCTCTCCCCAATCATAGCCGAACCAGCGCACGTCCCGCTTGATGGCCTCGATGTACTCGGTGCTTTCCTTTTCCGGGTTGGTGTCGTCGAAACGCAGATGGCAGCAGCCCTGGTTCTCGGCGGCCACCCCGAAATTCAGCACGATGCTCTTGGCGTGGCCGATGTGCAGGTAGCCGTTGGGCTCCGGCGGAAAACGGGTTTCCACCCGCCCCTCCCATTTTCCGGTGCGGTTGTCTTCCGCCACGATGCTGCGGATGAAATCCAAATGTTTGCCGTCTTCGGCCGAAGGCATGTCCCTGACTCCCAGGTTTCAGCTTGAATAAATTTTTCCGGGCGCTTGGCCTTGGTTGTGTGCGGTTCCGCCCGCCGGGCACGATGATAGCTCATTATATAGGATAGGCAAGCCCCCGCGCCAGTTTGGGCGGCCGGGGCGGCGGGGAAAAACCTTAGGCGGCCCCGAAGCAACTTAGGCGGCCGGACCGGCTGCGAATGCGCCATAATTAGAGAAAAGCCTGCCCAAACAGAGCCAAAATCCGGCGGGAGGTCCGCGCATGAGCCCTTCCCCAGCCTTGCACGCCAGAAACGTCTACATTCACATCATTTCCGACGCCACCGGCACCGCCGCCGAGCGCATGGCCCGGGCCGCCCTGGTGCAGTTTTACAAGGAGTTCCACTCCATATTCATCCGGCACCCCTTCGTGAAAACCGGAGCCCAGATCAAGGCCATCCTGGACGAGGCCGAGGCCAAGAACGGAGTGGTGATCTACACCATGAACGACCGGGGCCTGCGCCTCCGCCTGGCCCGGGAAGAGGACAGGCGCGATCTGGCGATGATCGACATGCTGGGCCCCCTGTTCGACAAGATCAGAGGGCGCTTCAAGTCAGAGCCGCTTCTGAGCAGCGGGCTTTTGCCCAACGCCCTGGGGGAAAAGTCCCTGCGCCTGGCCGAGGCCATTGATTTCACCATGCGCCACGACGACGGCCGCCGCCTGGAGAGCATCGGGCTGGCGGACGTGATCCTCCTGGGCGTGTCGCGCACCTCCAAGACCCCCACCAGCCTGTATCTCTCCTGCCATTACGGCCTGAAGGCGGCCAACGTGCCCATCGTGCTGGGCCTGGAACCGCCGGCCAAGCTCTTCAAGCTCAAACGGCCCAAGATGGTGGGCCTGGCCATAAGCCCGGCCAAGCTGGCCAGCATCCGCCAGGGCCGCTTTCAGCGCGGCCTGGCCGCCGAATACTGCGACCTGCGCAACATCACCGAGGAGCTGGGCTTTTGCGAGGAGGTATTCGACCGGCTCAAGGGCATCCAGGTGATAGACGTCACCGACCGCCCCATCGAGGAGGTGGCCAACCTCATCATTCAAGGCTAGCCGGCTGGCGTGACGACGCCGGGCGGGAGGCGGTTGCCCTGCTTGCCCAGAATTTATCGCAAGGGCGCATGCCCCCCCAAAATACAGTTCACCCTGGCCATGAAATTTTTTCGCCTTTTTCGTTTGGCCGCTTTTTTTGCGTGCTTTTTATGTACCGAGTGGTATACATATTACAGGCGTCAGTTGGAGGCTGATTTGGACAACCGCCAAAAGATTCTGGCCAAGGCCGAGGAGCTGTTCGCGGCCCAGGGCTACAACGCGGTGGGCGTGCAGGAGTTGGCCCAGGCCGCCGACGTCACCAAGCCCACCCTGTATCACTACTACGGCAGCAAGCTGGGCTTGTTGCAGGCCGTGCTGGAAGACGGCTTTTTGCCGCTTTTACAGCAGACCCGGGAGGCTGCCCAATACCAGGGCGATCTGCCGCTGACCCTGTACCGCCTGGCCAATGCATATTTCGCCTTTTCCAAAGCAAGGCCCGGTTTCTACAGGTTACAGTTGTCGCTCTGGTTTTCGCCGCCGGAGAGCGAGGACTTCGACGCGGTGCGCCCCTGGGGGCACCGCCAGCAGGAAATGCTGGAGGCGCTTTTTCAGGCGGCGGTGAGGGACCATGGCAACATGAAGGGCCGCCACCGGCGCTACGCGGCCACCTTCCTGGGCATGTTGAACACCCTCATCAGCCTGGGGCTGAACAATCTCTTGGAGCTTAACGACGAACTGGTTTTCAACGCGGTGCATCAGTTCATGCACGGCATTTATTCATAAGCGATAGACCAGCCACCTGCGGAGGTGACCCGGCGCGGCCGGGCCGCCGAACTGGTGGGCATTTTTAGGCCCTGTAATATACCGATCGGTATAATTAGCGGAGGTTAAACATGGCTGACTGGGCACGCGACGCGGTGTTCTATCACCTCTTTCCCCTGGGGCTTTGCGATGCGCCCCGCCAAAACGATTTCAACGCCGCCCCCCAGGCCCGCCTGGGCCGGCTGGTGCCCTGGCTGGACCACGCCAGGGAGCTGGGCGCCAGCGCCATCCTGTTGGGGCCGGTGCTGGAATCCGGCTCCCACGGCTATGACACCGTGGATCTTTTCCAGGTGGACCGCCGCCTGGGCCAGCGGGAGGATATGATGGCCCTGGCCGGCGAGGCCCGCCAGCGGGGCTTGCGCCTGGTGCTGGACGGCGTGTTCAACCACGTGGGCCGCGCCTTCTGGGCCTTCCGCGATGTGTTGGCTCATGGCCGCGACTCCCGTTTCCGCGACTGGTTCCATCTGGATTTCAACCGCCGCGGCGAACAAGGAGAACCCTTTACCTACGCCACCTGGAACGGCTGCCATGACCTGGTGAAGCTGAACCTGGCCAACCCGGAGGTGCGGGGCCACCTGTTCGAGGCGGCGGCCAGTTGGCTGCGGGATTTCCAGATCAGCGGCCTGCGCCTGGACGCGGCCGACCACATCGAATTGGCCTTTCTTAAGGAGCTGGCCGCCTATTGCCGCCGCCTGGACCCGGAGTTCTGGCTCATGGGCGAGGTGGTGCACGGCGATTATCAGAACTGGCTCAAGGGCGGCGGCCTGGATTCGGTGACCAACTACGAATGCTACAAGGGCATCTACTCCAGCCACCTGGACGCCAACTACTTCGAGATAGCCCACTCCCTGCGCCGCCAGTCCGGCGGCTACGGGCTTTACCTCGGGCACAGCCTTTACAATTTCCTGGACAATCACGACGTGGACCGGCTGGCCAGCAAGCTTGAAGACCAGGCCCATCTTTTCCCCTGCCATTGCCTGTTGTTCACCATGCCGGGCACGCCGTCCATCTATTACGGCAGCGAATTCGGCATCAAGGGTGTCAAGGCCGCGGGCCATGACTGGACCCTGCGGCCCGCCCTGAACCTGGCGGAGCTGAGGCGAGACCGGGCCGGCCGGGAGCTTTGCCAGGCCGTGGCCCGCCTGGCCCATCTGCGCGCCGCCTGCCCGGCCCTGCGGCGCGGCGACTACGAGGAGCTGGCCCTGAGCAACCTAAGCCTGGTATTTTCCCGGCGCGCGCCCGGGCAATGGCTGGTGGTGGCCATAAGCGCGGAAAAGGAGCCCACGGCCCAAGACGTGCAACTGCCCCGGCCGGTGAACGGCCGCTTGGTGGACTTATTGAATCCGGGGCAGGAATTCCCCCTGCGCGGAGGCAGGGCCAGGATCGATCCCCTCTGGCCCTGCTGGGCCAGGGTGCTGCAAGTGGAGGAGGAGGCTTGAGACATTAACCGCCCCATCCGGGGAGCGGCCGGCCAAGGAGCCCGGGGAATGCGTATCGCTGACTGTTGATTTGAGTGCAGCTCCTTGGCGCCGGCCTTTCCCACAGAAATGAGTGCGGCTAAATAGGCGTGTCCCTTATAGTCTTGCTCCTTTCTCCGGTTCCGGCTTCAGCGTCGAAGGCTCCCGGTGGCATAACACGTCGAGGGTTGCATATTTCAGGGCCGGCAGGCGTCAGCCGGCTCCTAAAACCTTGTGGTAACGCCAGCCCAGAAATTCCGCCCCATGCCCGGAAAGCCGTATTCGCTTTCATAGTCGCGGTCCAGGATGTTGTTGACGAATACGAAGGCCTCCAGGTGGTCGCCCAGGGGCTGGGATACATGAAAGTCGGCCAGGAAATAGCCGCTGGTCTGGCGCGGCTCGGTGTCCGGGCTGGCCGGGGTGGGCAACTGGTTCCATTGCTCGGCCATGAAGAGCCCCTGCAGGTTCAGGCGGGTTTGCAGCCTGGGCACCTGGTAGCTTATCCCCACGTCAACCTTGTGCTGGGGAACTCCTATCACGTCGTCGGTCACCCGGTCGGGGCTCTCGTCCTGGGACTCCAGGAAAGTGTAGCCCAGGCGGAGATTCAGGCCGGCCAAGGGATTCCAGCCGCCCGCCACCTCGAAGCCGTAGATCTTGACCTCGGCGTAGTTCCGGTACATGGCGTCCGGATAGGGGGCGTCGCGGGTGATGCGGTCCTCGATGTCATAGTAGAACACCGAGGCCTCGGCGTGGGCCAGGCTTCCCCAGGGATGATAGATCCCCAGGGTGTAGTTGTTGCTTTTCTGCGCCTTCAGATCGATGTTGCCGCCCTTGGAGGAAAACATCTGCTGCAAGGTGGGGAAGCGGGCCTTGCGCGCCGCCGAGGCGTACACCCTGGTTTGATCGCTGAAGGTGTAGCTGATGCCCAGCATGGGATTGAAGGCGTCCTTGCTATCGCCGGTGTCCAGCTCCTCGGTGGCCGCGAAATCGCCCTGCTTGTCGGTTTGGGTGGCCTCGGCCTTGTCCACCTCGAACCAGTCGTAGCTGACGCCCGCGGTCACCGCCAGGCCGGCCAGGGGCCGCCATTCGTTTTCCGCCGCCGCCGAACCGGTGTAGGAGAACGACTCGGCATAGGGCAGGTACACGTCATTGCGCTCCTTGTGGGAATCGCCGCGGTAATGCAGGGCGAAGCGCAGGGTGTCCTGGGAGGCGATATCCCAATCGGCCAGCACCACGCCCCCCACGAAATAATCCTTGTAGGTGCTGCGCGATATCTCGTCGGAGAATTGCTGATCCGAGAACGACACCAGGTCGTCCACGTGGTTGTGGTAGAAAACCTTGCCCCGCAGCTTGAAGGAATCGCTCAGGCGCTGCTCGCCGCTCAGGTCCAGGCCCCAGTCCTGGTATTTATCCATGCGGGAAAACCGGGAAAAGGCCGGCCGGCTGGGGAAGATGATCACCTCCTGGGTGGATACGGGGAATCCCCAGGACGAGTCGATGAAATAGGTGCTCAGGTAATACTTGGACTCCGGCCCCAGTTCGAAGCCGGCCTTGCCCCACAGGCTGGTCTGGGACGAATCGGAGTTGTTGCGCTTGCCGCCGTCCTCCAGGATGGCCTGCTTGGTGCCGCCGGGGCGGCTCACGATGCTGCCCTGGTGGGGGCTGAAATCATCGGACATCTCCCAGCCGTCGGTTTCCTTGCGGCTGGCGTTCAACCAGTAGTTGAATTTGCCGATGGTGTTGCCGTGGGAGGCGGACAGCCGGTAGGCGCCGTGGTCGCCGGCTTCGCCGGTGGCGCTGAAAGAGGCCTTTTCGCCGGCCTTCTTGGTGATGATGTTGATCGCCGCGCCCATGGCGCCGGCGCCGTAAAGCACCGAGGGAGAGCCCTTTATCACGTCGATGCGGGCTATCATGTCGGTGGGGAGCTGGTTCAGGTTCAGCTTGCCGTAGTTGGTTTCATAATAGGGCACGCCGTCGATCAGGATCAGGGTTTCATATTGCTGGAAGCCGTGGACCCTGATGTCCGGCTCGTTCTTGAAGCCGGTGGTCACGGTGACGCCCGGAATGTGGGACAGGGCCTCGGGCACCGTGAGGCTGTGGGTGCGCTTTATATCCTCGGCCGTGAACTCGCTCACCGTGGCCGGCTGGTTGACCGCGCCCTTCTGGCTGGAAACCACCACTTCGCCCAGATCGAACACCTGGTAGGCGGACGATTCCTCCTGGCTTTGCGCCCCTGCCGCCCCCGCCGCCCCCGCCGCCCCCGCCAGTGACAAGGTCAGCAACAAGAATAGAATCAGTGCTCTCGCTTTCATCGCTTCATTCCTCCAGGAGGCATGGACAGGCTTCACGCCAAATCAGGTTCAGGTTAGCGGTTGTTGCAACGTGCTTTCGGGAAATTAAAAATCCTGTTCCCCATTGGCCGCCGGCGGGGAACCGGCATGGGCCTGAAAACAGAACCGTGCGGAAACTGTTCGTTTTTCAAGCATGGGAGCTTTCCATAACTTCGCTATTCTGTTAATAACATATCGTTTCCCCAAAAAATTCCCCCTCGGCGGGGTCGGCTTATGGCGTTATATTATTTAAAACATAACATGTCAAGAAAAATATCCCGCGCGGCCCGCCCCTAAAAAAAGGCCGACCGCGCGGGAAGCGCCCAGTGGCGCGCTTCGTCGCCTGCCCCGTTGGGATCAGAGCGCCATTTTCAGCCCCGACCCTGATGCAAGCAGGCCGCCCCAGCAATTCCTCGGGATCCGCGCCTGACGGCCGTTCGGACCGCCGGGCTTCCCGCCAGGGAATGCTCGAGCGGATTGATCAGCAAGACCCCCCAGCCCTGCGACCCCCTCTAATTGCGCCACGCTTTTCCCCCCAACCCTATTCGCTCTAAACGCGCCAACGGGCAGGCCAAACCGCAAAAAAACCGCGCAAAACAAACGCTGATAACTCGGGACGCAAAAGTGTTGGCAGGCGACATGGGGCGGTGCGGCGGTTGCTTCTGGCAAAGCCCGCCGCAATGCCTGAAAATGCCCAGAATGAGCGGAAGGCCTTTCCCCAGGGGCGGCTGGCTGCGGCAAGGTTGTTGCCCCGCCCGCCCTGCTTTAAAGAGTGCCGCTCACTACCGCCGCCCCAGGCCTCTGGGCAAAGCCTCGCGCGGCTTGACAACATCCTTGGGCCCCCTTCCAACTCCCCCTTGCAGCTCTGCTCAAACCCATGAGGGCTTCTTTAGGGGCCGGCATGTCGTTTATTACTATTGCATGGGAGATGGGCGGCTCAAAGCTAGATTATAGATAGTAAAATGGTAGTCTATTCCTACTGAATTGAACTACTATCGGCTGCTCAATGAATGGACATCTGTTGCAGAAACGAGCGCAGATTAGCCTTTTGGTTGGTCAACCCCAGCTTGGACCTGAGGTTTTTACGGTGAAAGCCCACCGCGTTGGGGGTTATATGCATTAACCTGGCGATCTCGATGGTGGTTTTACCATCGCGCACCAGGTGGGCCACTTCCAGTTCCTTGGGGGTGAGCCCCAATTGCGACGAGGAAAGCCGCCGGCTGAAAGGGGGGGTAATCTGGGAAAGGCTCCTTTCCATGACCTCCACATAGTTTTTCTGTTCGAAGGTCAATCCGCTTAGGCGGAGTTTATATAGAAATGGAACCAAAACTCTTTTCACATGGGAGGTAAAGCTGTCTTCGATGTCTTTTCGCTCGACTCCTCTCTGCTCCAAGACAAACCGCAAAGCCGCGTTCATTTCCTCCAATTTGCGCGCCAGATTCAACAGGTCGCTTTCCTTGCGGCGCAAGGTCTCACTGGCCGTTTGCAGCTCATGGGTGCGCTGGGCAACCCGGCGTTCCAATTGCTGCCGCGCCTCGACAAGCTTCTTTTCCGCCCGCACCGCGGCGGAGACGTCCTCGCCGATCAAAACGGCGCCTTCCACCGCCCCATGCCGGAAAAGCGGCACGCCGCGCAGGTTTATCCAGCCCGAGCCGCCGCCGGCCATGCGCGACACGTGCAGGCGCTCCGCGCTCAGAGGTTGGCCCTGCAGCAACTCACGGAGGCGCGGCGCCAAACCAGTGCCCTGGGCCACGGGCAGCTCAAAAATGGATTTCCCCAGGTAGAACTCCGCTCCGACCTGGCCTCCACCGAAAGTATTTAAATGCCAACTATTTACAAAGACCACCCGCCCCTCCCGGTCCAGCGCCTTTATGGAGACCGGGCTTTCCCGCGCCAGGTCGCGGTAGCGATGCAATTCATGCCATACCGGCTTTTGCCGGCTATGGCGCGCCATGGCCAGGCGCAAGCGGCGCGGCAGCCGCACCGGGCATATTTCATCCCCCCGCAGGCAGTCATCCGCGCCGGAAATCTCCGCGGCGCGGATGAGTTCCCGCTCGTCCATGTCGCTAAGAAGAATCAGCGGCGCGCCGGGTTGGGCGTGGTTAAGTTCGCTGAGGGCCTTGGGATCGCACTGCCCGCTTTGGCCCAGATGGCAAATCACGGCGTCGTATCCCAGCCGGGCCATCTTTTGGCGGCCTTCCTCGCGGTTCTTGGCCATGGCCAAACTGAAGTGTCCGCTCAGGGCTTGGCTGATCTGGTCGTGGGTTCCGTCCGGCGCGTCGTCGCCGTAGATAAAAAGAATAGCTGGAAGCTCCCCCCGAGTTTCCATAATACCTCGTCATGGATAATAAATCAGCGTCCGGTCAGGATGATGCCCGTCTCCGCCTCGCCCGCGCTCGACCGGTTTGTCTCTTAAGGCCGGCCCGGCGTGGGGCAAAATGAACTCAAGAAAGCAGAGGCGTCTGCCGAAACGGCCTGCCAAGCATTCTGCACCTTGCCCGGCCTTTGGTCAAGCACCGGGGGCTGCCGGCGGCCGGCCGGCCTTGGCGCGCCTTTAACAAAGAAAACACTTTTGAATGCTTAGGCGCTTCGGGTAATCTGGGGGGGCGGGGCTCATTGCCGATAGGCGGTCGCGGCAGGCTGACAAGGAAGGAACGCCATGAAAGACAAAACGCGGAATAGCGGCCAACCACGCGTGGCTGTGGTCGGTTCTGGTTATTGGGGCAAAAACCTGGTGCGGAACTACCACCAGTTGGGGGCCTTGGGCCTTATCTGCGACAAGAACCCCGAAACCCTGGCCCAATTCCGGGAGCAGTATCCAGGGGTGGACACCTGCGCGGAGTTGGCCGAGGCGCTGGCCAGGAACGACATCGCGGCCATGGTCATCGCCACCCCGGCGGAAACCCATTATGAACTGGCCCTGGCCGCCTTGAAGGCCGGCAAGCACGTTTACGTGGAAAAGCCCCTGGTCCTGGACGAGCGCCAAGGGGAGGAGCTGGTGGCTCTGGCCGATCACCAGGGCCTGGTGCTCATGGTGGGCCATTTGCTGCAATATCATCCCATCTTCGTGAAATTGAAGGAGATGGTGGGCGCCGGCGAGTTGGGCAGGATTTACTATGTCTACTCCAACCGGCTCAACCTGGGCAAGATCCGCCGCGAGGAGAACATTCTCTGGTCTTTTGCGCCCCACGACATCTCCATGATCCTGGCCCTGGCCGGCGAAATGCCGGACGAGGTGACCGCCACCGGCGGCTTTTATCTGCAAAGCTTCGTGGCCGACGTGACCACCACCCACCTGCATTTCCCCTCGGGCCTGAGGGCCCACATCTTCGTCTCCTGGCTGCATCCCTTCAAGGAGCAAAAGCTGGTGGTGGTGGGCGAGCGCAAGATGGCGGTGTTCGACGACACCCAGCCCTGGGCCGACAAGCTGCTGCTCTACCCCCATCAAATCGAAAAGGGCGGCGAGGTGCCCATCCCGGTCAAGGCCGGGTCCCAGCGGATGGAGGTGCCGGAGCAGGAGCCCCTGCGCTCGGAATGCCAGCATTTCCTGTCCTGCGTGCAAAAGGGCGAGTTGCCCATCACCGACGGCCGCGAGGGCTTAAGGGTGCTCAGGGTGCTAAACCGCAGTTCCATGGCGCTCACTTCCATGGAGATAAAGCAGTTCAGCCAGATGGACCCCAGGGCCCTGGTGCTGGCCCACCTGGGCCAGGCTCCCACGGCCGAGCCCTCCTATTTCGCCCATCCCTCTGCCGTCATCGACGAGGGCGTGGAGATCGGCGAGGGGTGCAAGATCTGGCACTTCAGCCACGTGCTGGGCGGCTCCAAGCTGGGGGAATCCTGCAACATCGGCCAAAACGTGGTCATCGGGCCCGAGGTCTCCATGGGCAAGGGCTGCAAGATTCAGAACAACGTCAGCGTGTACAAGGGCGTCACCCTGGAGGACCACGTTTTTTGCGGGCCTTCCATGGTCTTCACCAACGTGCACAACCCCAGGGCCAGCATCAAGCGCATGGACGAAATCCGCGCCACCCTGGTTAAAACCGGGGCCAGCCTGGGCGCCAACAGCACCATCGTCTGCGGCAACGCCATCGGCCGCTACGCCTTTGTGGGGGCCGGCTCGGTGGTGACCAGAAACGTGCCCGACCACGCCCTGGTGGTGGGCAACCCGGCCCGCCAGATCGGCTGGATGTGCTCCTGCGGGGTGCGCCTGGACCAGGAACTGACCTGCGGAGCCTGCGGCCGGCGTTATCTCGAGTGCGAGGAGGGATTGACCGAGGCTTGAGCGCGCCGGCCATTATAGGCCGGGCCCGCGCCGCTCCTTAAGGCCGCCACCCCATGGAAGCCCTGCTATACGTCCTGAAAAAACTGGCCAGCCGGCTTTTGTTTCCGGTGGGCCTGGTGCTGGGCCTGGGGGCCTTGGGCGCGGGTCTGTGGCTGGCCCGGCCCCGGCGCAGGATAGGTCCGGCCCTGGTGATAACGGCGGGGCTCTTTTTGTTCGCCCTCTCCAGCCCCTGGTTGTCGGGAGCCCTGCTGACCTCTCTGGAGCGCCTGGCCGGCCCCTATGCCCAGCCCGCGGAACTGCAACGGCTGGGGGTGCGCCAAATCGTGGTGCTGTCCGGCAGCCAAAGGGCCGCGGGCCTGACTCCGGCCGACCGCTGCGGCGATTCCACCACCTTGCGCCTCCTGGAGGGCATCCGGCTTTGGAAGGGCCTGCCCGGGGCCACCCTGGTGCTTTCCGGCGGGTCGTTCCATCAGGAGGAGCCCGCGGCGCGGGCCATGGCTGAACTGGCCCTGCAAATGGGCGTGCCGGCCCGGAGCATACGCCAGGAGACGGCCTCCTGGGATACCCAGGCCCAAGCCCGCAACCTGGCCGATAAACTGGGGCAAGCCCCCTTCGCCCTGGTCACCTCGGCCAGCCACATGTTCCGCGCCAGGCGGATATTCCAGAGCCAGGGCCTGCGGCCCGTGGCGGCGCCGGCTGATTTTCACCACTCCAGCCGGGAACAAGTCGACTTCATGATGTACCTGCCCCAGGCGGCGGGCTTGGCGCTCGCCGAGCGGGCCATATATGAATACCTGGGCATCGCCTATTTCGAGATCGGCTCTTTATTGGGCTGGGCCGTCCCGGCCGGGCGGGAAAACCAATAGGCCGGGGGCATTTCGCCCCGCGATCGCCGCCCAAGAAGGCCGTTGGCGTCAGGGGCGAAAAAAGCCGGGGCGCTACAGGCCCCGGCTTTAAAAGTCTCAGTCCTGGCGATCAGTCAAAGGGATTTTCCAGCACGATGGTCTGCTCCCGGCCCGGCCCCACGCTCACCATGGTGAGAGGCGCTCCGCACAGCTCGGTCAGGCGGTCCAGATAGGCCCGGCAGGTCTCCGGCAGGTCGTCCAGGGAGCGGGCGCCGCTGATGTCCTCTTTCCAGCCGGGCAGCTCTTCATAAACCGGCCGGCAGGCGCCCAGCCTTTCCAGGGAGGCCGGAATGGAATCCATTTCCTCGCCCTCGGGAGTCTGGTAGATGGTGCATATCTTTAGCGTGTCCAGGCCGGTGAGCACGTCCAGCTTGGTCACGCACAGGCCGGTGATGCCGGCCAGCATCACCGAACGCCGCACCACCACCGTATCCAGCCAGCCGCAGCGCCGGGGGCGGCCCGTGGTGGAGCCGAATTCCTGCCCCTTGTCCCGCAGCCAGGCGCCGGTGTCGTCTTCCAGCTCGGTGGGGAAGGGCCCGCCGCCCACCCTGGTGGTGTAGGCCTTCACTATGCCCAGGACGTCGTTGACCTTGGTTATGCCCACCCCCGCGCCGGAGCTCACGCTGCCGGAAACCGGGTTGGACGAGGTCACGTAGGGATAGGTGCCGTGGTCTATGTCCAGGTGGATGCCCTGGGCCCCCTCGAAGAGCAGGTTTTCGCCGTCGTCCAATAGCTCCTTCAACTCGGCGGGCACGTCGCCCACGTAGTCCCGCAGGATGTTGCCGTATTCCAGGTATTGGTCGTAAATCTGCGCGGCGTCCAGGGGCTCCTCGCTGAAATACTCGGTGAGCCAGAAGTTCTTTTCCTTGACGTTGGCCTCGATCTTGGCCCGCAGGACCTCGGGCTCCAGGAGATCGATCATGCGCACGCCCACCCTGGCCGCCTTGTCCTCGTAGCAGGGCCCGATGCCGCGGCCGGTGGTGCCGATGGCCTGCTTGCCCTTGGCTTTTTCCCGTGCCAAATCCAGCGCCTGGTGATAGGGCATTATCACGTGGGCCCGGTCCGAGATGCGCAGCTTTTCCGGTCCCACCGGCATGCCGCGCTTGTCCAGCTTGTCCATTTCCTGCAAGAGCACCTGGGGATCGATCACCACCCCGTTGCCGATGTAACACGCCTTGCCCTGGTGCAGGATGCCCGAGGGTATGAGGTGGAAGATGAATTTATCCTCGCCCACCACCAGGGTGTGGCCCGCGTTGTTGCCGCCCTGGAAACGCACGATTCCCCTGGCGCCCTCGGTCAAAAGGTCCACCACCTTGCCCTTGCCTTCATCGCCCCATTGGGAGCCCACTATCACCACGCATGCCATGGTGCATGTTCCTCCTGAATCATTTGGTATGGGGGCCTGATTTAAGGCCCCAAGTACCCTACTGCACCCCAGAGTGCATGTCAACGCCGGGCGGCGTCCGCCCCGGCCTTGGCCGGGCCGGCGCGGATTGCCGCGCACCCCGCCCCGTGCTATACTCGCCCTCCAGGCGGGAGTAGCTCAGATGGCTAGAGCGTCAGCCTTCCAAGCTGAGGGTCGCGGGTTCGATTCCCGTCTCCCGCTCCACTACGATTCCCAGGGGTTGGCCGGCGGGCCGGCCTCTTTGTTTTTTTTTTTTAGCCAAACGGCAATGGCTGGGGATATGGCCTCCGCCGGAACCTATTGCGCGTAGGAAGCTTGCCATCCCCTGGCGATCAGCCGCGAAAATCGATTCCCAGCGGGAGCGCCCCTTAATGGCCTTTTATCTTTTCATTCCCGGCGGCTTGCGCGCCAAAGCGGACAGGGACCAGGTGCGCGCCATCTTGGCGGAGCAGGGCCTGCCCAGCAAGGCCATCACCCTTTCCGACCCCCAGCATTCCACCCTGGAGGACCACATCGCGCAAACCCTGCGGGCCATGGCGGAAACCCCGCAAGGCCCCGTCATCCTGGTGGGCCACAGCTACGCCAGCTTCGTGATCACCGGAGCCGCCAGCCGGGCGCCGCGCAACCTGTCCGGCCTGGTCTACGTGGATTCCTCGATCCCCAGGAGCGGGCAATCGCTCCAGCAGGTATTCAGCGAGGCCGGTTTTAACCAGGCCGATTTCAGCGTGCCGGCCTGGCCTCCCTTCATCGAGCCCCTCGTCTTCGACCAGTCCGTCATCGACGGCCTGCCCAAGACCTATATCCGTTGCCGGCAAAGCCAATTCCGCGAACTCACCGCCGGCATGGCCGCCCGGCTGCAAGGCCAGGCCCAGGGCCAGCCCTGGCGCTACTACGAAATCGACGCCGATCACTACTGCATGCTCAATCAACCCCAGGAACTGGCCCGCCTGCTCATGCTTTGTTGAGGCCGGGCCCGCCAATCCCCTTGGCCGAAACGCCATTTTTACGATAAAACTGTGACTGCCTCCCCGTTTGTGAACTTTGCTTCGCGCGGCTGGGGGGCTGGCGTCAGCGCCCCCTCGGGCGGCCGCCGCCGGCCAACGCGCATTTTCTTTTGCCCGTCCCCGTCCTAGAGGTTGCATAGGTTGGGCGAATTACTGCGCGATTCGGCGGACGGCCGGGAACCCAGGCCCAGGTGGCACGCCTGGGCCGTGGCGCTCCTTCTTCTGGCCGCGGCGGCGGTGCGGCTCTACCGCCTGCACTGCGGCTACGTGGGCGTGGATGGGGCCATTTGCGGGCTGTTGGGCTTGAGCGTCCTGGCCGGCAGGTGGCCCTTGTTCTTTTTTGGCCAGGATTTCATGGGGGCCCTGGACGGCTATCTGGCCGCGCCGGTGTACGCCCTCTTCGGCCCCGGCACCCTGACCCTGAACATCTGGTCGCCCATTTTCAGCCTGGCCACCCTGCTGGTGCTCTACACCTGCCTGCGGCGCTATTGCAAGCCGTTGCCCAGCCTGATCGCCCTGGCCTACCTGGCGCTGCCGCCGGCCATGGCCTATCTGCACGCCGGCAAGCCCAACAACCACTATCCCCTGGGCATCCTGCTCTGCGCGCTTCTGATGTGGTTCAGCTTTCAGCTTTGGGAGCAAAAACCCTGGCGCAAGCTGACCGCCTTGGCCTGGGGACTCACCGCCGGCCTGGCCCTGTGGACCAACTTCCAGGCCGTGGTGGTGATCTGGGCCTGCATGCTGTTCCTGGCCCTCACCCGGCTCGCCCGGCTGCGCCTGGGCCCGCTTTTGAGCGGCCTGGCCGGCGCGCTCTTGGGGGCGGGTCCCCTCATTTATTACAACGTCCTGCACCAATGGAAGCACGGGGTGCAAGGCCAGAGCTTTTCCCTGGATTACCTGGCTACCCACTGGCGCATGCTGTGGGAGAACGGCCTGCCCATCGCCCTGGGCTTCAACACCCCGGCCGCCGGAGGCCAGACCGCGCCGGGCTCGCCCTGGTTCTTCGTCTATGGGGCCGTGGCCGCCCTCTTGGGGCTGGGGCTCGCGCTTCTGTTGCTGCGCGGCTTGCGCAGGCAGGAGAGCTGGGCCCTGCTGCCCTTCCTGGTGACGCTCATGACGCTGGCGGTGCTGGTGAGCGCCCTTTACGGCCGGGAACTATATGATTGGGACCTGCGCTACCTGCTGCCCGTCTACCTGGGCCTGCCATTCGCCTGGGCCGCCCTGGCCCAAGCCCTGACCCGCTGGGGCAGGTGGGCGGCCCTGCTTTTGGGCGCGCTGCTCCTGGCGCTGAACCTCTCCAGTTGGCCCGGCTTTGCCAAGGGCGTGCTTTTCTGCGGATGGCAATCCTTCCGCCATGAGGTGGAGTGCAAAGACCGGGAGTTCATCGCCAGCCTGCGGCAGGCCGGTTTCACGGGCCTTTATATGTTCAATAATGATTTTTACCGTCTGGCGTTTTTTGCCGGCGAAAAGCCGCAGTTCACCGGCTCCTGGGAGGACCGCCGGCAATACGCGGCCGTGCAAGTGGATTCGGACACCCAGGCCGCGTTCCTAGACCCGCCCCAGGATAGCCTGGCCTTTTTGGGCCTGGCCCATGAGAAATGGCAGGGCCGGGTGTTCCACGGCTTCCAGCCTCCCCAGGGCGCGGACTATCCCCTGCCCCGCCATAATTGGCGCTTCAGCGGCGTGGGAGGCTTCGAGCCGGGCAACAGCCTCAAGGACGGCGACCTGCGCAGCGGCTTTTCTCTGGGGGGGCCGGAGGGCCGGGGCCGGGGCTTTTTGCTGGACTTGGGCGAGGCGCGGCGGGTGGGCGGCCTGGCGTTGCTGCCGCCCGAATTCCGCGCGGCGGCCAGCGACATCACGGTGGAGGCCGCCGGCCAGGACGGCGTTTTCCAGACCATGGCCAAGATCAGCGACACCAGGCAGCCCCTTTTCTGGTCGGCGGTGCATCCCTTTTTCAAGGCCCGCTACGCCCGCGTGGAGTGTTATTTCCCGCCTCGGGAATTGCGTTATCTGCGCGTCACCCAGCACGCGCCGCGCAACAATCCCCATCCCGGCCTGATAGGGGAGGTGCTGGTGCTGGGGGCCGGGCCGGAGCCCGCCCCGGCGGTGGATTGGCCCCAAAGCGCAAAGCTGGCGGCCAAGCTGTTGCGCGAAAAGGGCGTGCGGAAAGTCTACGCCGACGCCTGGCTGTCCGCTTTCCTGAAGCGGGAGATGGGAAGCGTCGTCCGGACCCTGCCGGCCAATTATCAATGCGATGATTACGGCGGTTCCTGGCCGCCGCCCGAGGAGCCGCTGTTGGTGGACGCCGCGCCGGGCAGCGCCTTGGTGGTGCCCCTGGCCGAGGCCGGCCAGGCCCGCGAGGCGCTCGACCGGGCGGGGGTGCGCCATGAAAGCCTGGGCGCGGGCCGGCTGGAGGTTTTCCTTTTGCACGGCCCCGCCGGCCCCGCTGCCGAGCCTTGGCCCCTGGCCGGCGTCGCCTCCGGCATCGACCCCGCAAGCGCCGGCCAGTTGGCCCAGGGCAGGCCCGCCAAGGGCCGCTGGGGCAGCCAGGCGCCGCAACGCCCCGGCATGAGCCTGACCGTGGACCTGGGCCAGGCCAGGCCGCTCCAGCGGCTGCGTCTGAAAAACCCCAACTTCCCCCTGGATTATCCCAGAGGGCTGGCTCTGGAGGTCTCCCAGGACGGGCTTGTTTGGCGGCGGGTTGAAGCCAGCCTGGCCGCGCCCTTGGCCTACGGCGGCCGCGGCCTGTTCGCCGCGGGGGCCGGCTACAGCGAATACGTTTTGGATCGGCCGGAGAACGCCCGCTATCTGCGCCTGACCCTCACCCAGGGGGTGGACACCTGGTGGTGGTCGGTGGAAAAACTGGCGGTGTTTCCCCGCTAAAGCTTCCTGGGGCCCATCGCCGGAATATGCTAATATCCCGACATCTGCTTGTATTCGGAGCGGACGCGCGCTTAGGGGAGCGTGCATGCCAACATGCCGAAGGGGGGAAGAAGGCATGAGCCAGCATCCGGACTGCGTGGTGGCCATAGTTCATGGCGTGGGCAACCATCAACGCTGGACCGTGGTGGAGGAGTTCCAGGACGGCCTGTTGAGCTTCCTGAACCGGCGTTTGCGCAGCCAGGCCGAGCTTTGCAGCCAGCCGGCTCCGGCCGTGGCCACCCTGGAGCGCGGCTACGACCTGGTCATGCGGCCGGAGACCGGCGATCAGGACCAGGAGGCCGGCCCTGCGGCCAGGGTCCGCCTGCGGGAAATCAACTGGGCCGATCTGGACGGCCGCCTCAGCCCCAGCCCGGCCAACTTCCTGCGCCTCATGGACTGGCTGCTGCGCTGTCCCTTTCGGGCCCGCCTGTCGCGGCTCTATCCGGCCGGCTCCTCCCCGGGCCGGCGCGCGGCCGCGCTCTTGCGCGCTTTTTTCCTGTATTTGATTCTGTTTGGTTCGGGCCTGGCCGGCTTGCTGTTGGCCCTGGGCAATTGGCCCCTAAAGGGCCGCTACAACTGGACCGCCCAACTGGCCGGCACCCTCATGGAATACCTGGGCGACGTGCTGGAGATGGAAGACCCCCAGGTGCGCCGGGCCATCAACCAGCGCCTGCACCGCCAACTGAACGACATCCTGGCCCTGGATCGCCCCCGTTTTCTGGTGCTGGTCTCCCACAGCCTGGGGAGCGTGTTCGTGCTGGATCAGCTCAAGCGCCAGCTCAAACCCGCGCCGGTGCCCATGGGGTGGATCAGCCTCGGCTCGCCCCTGTGGGTGATCCCCGCCATTGCCCAGGATTACGCGCCGGTGGAGCGGATAAAGCTGGATTTGGACCTGGGCTGGTGCAACCTTTACGACCCCCTGGACCCGGTGGCCGGCCCCACCAGGCACGAGGCCCTGTTGAACCCGGATTTTCAATGGTACCGGGCATCCTGGAACCCCTACAGCGCCCACACCGCCTATTTCAACCGCGATTGGCATCTGGCCAACCTGTGGGAGATGGTGGCAAGCGGCCTGCAGAAATATCACCAGGCCCCGCGGGCCCAGGCCCGTTCGCCGCGCAACCGCCGCCCCCTCCTGCTGGGCCCGCTCTTGCGCCAGGCCACGCCGGAGAGCCTGGACATCTGGACCGCCCACCTGGAGCCGGGTCCGCACCGGGCGGAGCTTTTCCTCAATGGCCAGGCCACGGCCCGGCTGGAGGAGACGGTGGCGGAGGACCGGCAGCTCACCCATCTTTGGCGCTTCAAGGGTTTGCGGCCGGACACCGCATACGACTTCCGGGTATCCTGGCGGGACCAGGAGGGCAACTGGTGGCCGCTCACCAGATGGAACAAGCTCAAGGAGGAGCTGTCCCAAACCCCCACCTGCTTCGCGGTGCGCACCCCGCCGCGCTCGCCGCAGGACCTGCGCATCATGTTCGGCTCCTGCCATTATCCCCGCCACGTTTTCTGGGACGGCGACCAGGGCATGTCCTTCGTGCGCTTGCTGCTCGAATACTTCCAGGAGCACCCCCAGCGCCGCCCCCACGCCCTGGTTCACCTGGGCGACCAGATCTACGCCGACGATCACTGGAAGGAGCAACTCTATCTGCCCTGGCCGGGCCTGAAAGAGCGTCACCAGGCCCGCCTGGCCTCCTATTCCCAGGTCTACGACCTCTTTTGGCGGCATCCCGAATGGAGCGAACTCTTGCGCCTGGCCCCGGTGAGCATGATGTGGGACGATCACGACGTGCGCGACGGCTGGGGAGACAATTGGCACGATTTTCACGAGGGCCGCTTCAAGCCGGCCGCCTGGGAGAAATACCAGGCCGCCCGCCAGGCCTTCACCCTCTACCAGACCCAGGGCAACCCGCCGGCCCAAAGCGGCCAGGATTTCCAGTTCACCCTGCAACTGGGCCCGGTTGCCATTTTCGTTTTCGACCCCCGCACCTACCGCTGCTATCAGAACCCTTGCGATTATCATCCCTTCGGGCCCAGCCAAATGGAACGCTACCGCGCCTGGCTGGCCAAGGCCGGCCAAGAGTCGCAAGTCCTCATCGTGGTCACCTCCTCGCCCCCGGTTTTCATCAAGCGCTGGCGCCTGGATATGGCCGCCTGCCGCCTCACCGGCTTCATGCGCTGGATGGAGCGCTTTCTGCATTGGGAGGGCTTTGACGACGACTGGCGGGATCAGCTCGCCTGCGGCCTGAACGTGAAGGCCCGCGACGCCATCGTGGGCGGCCTGGCCGAAATGCTGCAAGCCCATCCCCCGGGCGCCAGACGGGCGGTGCTGGTGGGGGGCGACGTGCACGTGGCCGGTTTTTGCCGCATACCCGTGGGGCCGGACCGGGAGATACACCAATGGATAGCCTCGCCCACCAGCAACATACCCAACCGCCTCTTGTACTGGGCCGCCCATTACGCCTGGCCCAAGCGCCAGGCGGGGGTCATGGGCCAGCGCCGGCTCTGGACCGAGGATTTCTGGGCCAAGCCGGTGCGGAACGTTTTAAGCTTGAGCTTGTTGCCCCCGCCGGACGCCGGGCAGGCGCCCAGGGTGCAAGGCGATCTTTTGTATGAATCGGGCTTCGAACTCAAAGCGCTGCAACGGATTCTCGGTTAGGCGGCTCACGGCGCGGTCGCCGCTATAGCGTTTTTCAATTAGTCCTTGGCGGCGGAGCCTCCAGGTCCTATGGTCACCTGAACGTGACCGCCAGGGAATGCCCCGCGGGCATTGGGAGATCGCGCTTTGCCTCATTTCGTGCCATGGTATAGCGTCGGGCCGGCCATAGGTCTGGTGGTGAACGGCTGCCTTTTGGCCCTCTGCGTGGCCCTGGCGGTGATCTATACCCAGTTCAAGGCGCTGCGCAGCCTGGCCATATTCTACCTGTCCCTTTTCGTCTACTTCCTGGGCTACACCCTTTACGGATTCCAATCCTCGCCGGCGGCCATAACCTTCTGGTATGGGGTCATGCTGCTGGGCCTGGCCTGGATCCCCTTCACCTGGGGATGGTTCGCCACGGACATGCGGGGCGGCAAAAAGGGCTTCATGTTCATCTACACTCTGGTCGCGGCCCTGGTCTTCAGCGCGGCGCTGGCCTTGGTTCAGCATCCGGCGGTGCTGAGCGATAACTTGGAGTTCCTCACCAAGGGAGGCGTGTTCCGCCCCCAATCCTGGCTGGCGCGGCCCCTGATCTATTTCAGCTGCCTGGCGAGCAACCTGGCCTTCATGCTCATCATGCGCCTGCGCTGGTGGCCGGGCGCCAGGCCCCCCACCTTCGTGCGCCCCCTGCTCTGGGGGTTGGGCTTCTGGCTCCTGGGCGGCATCCACGACGCGCTCTATTCGCTGGGGCTGCCGACCGTCTTCGATTACACCGTGCTGTGGCTGGGCTCGGTCTGGCTTTCCTTGAGCCAGGCCCTGGCCGTGGCCCTTTATCTGCGGCAGATAGAGCAGACCCTGCGCCAGAGCGAGGAAAAGCACCGCAGCATTCTGCAAAGCATGGAAGAAGGCTATTACGAGCTGGATTTGGAGGGCGAAATCACCTTTTGCAATGACGCCATGTGCCGCATCACCGGCTACGATCAAGCGGAGCTCTTGGGCCGCGATCCCCGCTCGCTCATGGAAGAGCCCGAGGCTTCCCACCTGCACGACACCCTGCTGCAAGTCCGGCGCACCGCCGAGCCCGCCCTGGCCATGGAATGGCAGCTCAAACACAAGGACGGCCAGCCGCGCCACGCCGAGGTCTCGGTCTCCCTTATCAAGAAAGCCGGCGGCCAGGTCACGGGGTTCCGGGGCATCGCCCGCGACGTCACCCAGCGCAAGCAGGCCGAAAGCAAGCTCATAGCCTATCAAAAGCGCCTGCGCTCGCTGGCCGGCGAGCTGGCCTGGACCGAGGAGCGCGAAAGACGCCGCATCGCCATCGATTTGCACGACGGGGTGGGACAATACCTGGCGGCCTGCAAGCTGCGTCTCTCCGGCATGCTGGGCCAGGACCGCGCCCCCAGCCCCGAGGCCGCCCGCCAGGTGATGAACCTTCTGGAGCAGGCCATCCAGGACACCAGATCGCTCACCGCCCGCCTGAGCCCCCGCATCCTGCACGAGTTGGGCTTGGAGGCCGCCCTGGAGTGGCTGGCGCAAAACTGCCGCGAGCGCTTCAACCTGGAATGCTCCTTTGAGCATGACAACCGCGAAAAGGACCTTGACGAAGACTTGCGCAGCACGGTTTTCCGGGCGGCTTCGGAGCTGATTCTGAACACGGCCAAGCACGCCAGGGCCCGCCGGGCCTGGATAAGCCTGGGCCGGGAAGGCAACCGCCTGCGCCTGGTGGTGGCCGACGACGGGGTCGGCTTCGACTATCCGGAAGTCCTGGAACAGCGGCGCGGCGGCCTGGGCCTTTTCAGTATGCGCGAGCGGCTGGAGCTTTTGGACGGCCGTTTGGAAGTGGAATCGCCCCAGGGGGGCGGCACCCGGGCGACCATCTGGATCCCCCTGACCAATGCCACGGACAGGAAAGGAGAGGAACCGTGATCACCCGCATACTATTGGTTGACGACCACCAAATCATGCGCGAGGGCCTCATGAGCCTCATGGCCGGCGAGCCGGATTTGGAAGTTGTGGGTGACGCCAGCGACGGCCGCCAGGCCGTGCAACTTGCCAAGCGCCTGAAGCCGGACCTGGTGGTCATGGACATATCCATGCCGGGGCTTTCGGGCATAGAAGCCACCCGCCAGATATTGAACGAACTGGACCGGGTGCGGGTGCTGGCCTTGTCCATGCACGCCGATCCCCGCTTCGTGGCGGGGGCCCTGGAAGCGGGCGCTCACGGCTACATGATAAAGGACTGCACCTCCCAGGAGCTTTTGGAATGCATCCGCACGGTGGCCGGCGGCGGAACCTACCTGAGCCCCCAGGTGGCCGAGGTGGTGGTGAAGGGTTTCGTCCGCCGCCTGGGCGAGGAAACCGGCACCCCGCCGGCCTCGGTGCTCACCCCCCGGGAACGGGAGGTGTTGCAGCTTTTGGTGGAAGGGCACACGGTGAAGGCCATCGCCGAACGCATTCACCTGGGGGTCAAGACCGTGGAGACCCATCGCCGCAATATCATGGAGAAGCTGGGCCTGAAAAACCTGGTGGACCTCATCAAATACGCCATGCGCGAAGGCGTCGTCTCGCTAGATGAGTGGCTGTCTTCCTAAGCAAAAAAATATAGAATTGTCTAATCCATTTTCTTAGTTACAAACTGCCATTACCTTAGAAAAGGAGCGCCAGACCTACTAACACTTTTTGGATCGCCTGTTATAGGCTGGATTCAGCTGATATGGCTTCCAGCTAGCGGGTCCTGGTTGGATCCGGCAAAGAAGGCGACGGGGGGCGGGATCCCCCGGGAACGCTGGCTGGAAGCCCAGCCTTTTCCAGGGTCCCGCCGCTTAAAGCATTTACTGCAAAATATCGGTTGCTTATGAACCCGGCCCGGCCGGCCGCCCAAGACAGCTTAATGTCTTGAGAGGCTCTCAGTTGGCGCTTTCAGACTTTTGACTTGTGATTTCAGGATGATACAGCCCTTGCTTCTCGGCATCTTGCAGGGGAAAGCGCACGCTCACCCGCAGCCCTGGGCCGCTCTCCAGCCTGAAAGACCCGCCCAGCTGGTTTTCCGCCAATCCCCTTGCCAAATACAGGCCCATTCCCGCTCCCTGGCCCGCCTCGAATCCCGGCGGCAGCCCTATGCCATCATCGCAAACGCCAAGCGTAAGGCAACCCTCGGCGTCTTTTTCAGCCGCGATGACGAGACTCCCTCCCACCCCCAAGGTGAAGGCGTGCTTGATGCTGTTGATCACCAGCTCGTTCAGTATCAGCCCGCAGGGCACCGCCTGGTCCAGGCCCAGGAAAACGCCCTCGGCCTTCACCTGCAACTTGATTTGCCGGCTCTCCAGGTCATAGACCTGAAACAGGTTGCTGGTCAGTTCCTTGATGTATTCAGCCAGGCTCACCTCCAAAAGGCTGCCCGAGCGATACATTGATTCATGAATCAAACCCATGGCGCGCAGCCGGTATTGACTCTCCTGAACCGCTTCCCTGGCCTGGGTGTCGGCTATTTTGGCCCTGGAAATGCTGAGCAGGCTGGAAACCACTTGCATGTGGTCGTTTACCCGGCGATGCATGTCGTTGAGCATGCGCTCCCGCTCTTTTAGCGCGGCGGTCAGCCGGGCCTGGGCCCGGCGGCGCTCCTGGATTTCATGCCCCAGGGCCTGATTGGCCTCTTCCAGGCGCAGGCGCTTGGCCTCCAACCGGCGCTGCAGCTTGCGGGCGGAGCCCAGGCTGGCCTCCAGGCCGCGCACGATAAAGGCCAGCGAAACCACGGCCACCGCGTTGACCAGGGTCAGGGTGCCGCTGGTCACCAGCCAGGCCTCCCGGTGGCTCGCCTTCAGGTAAAGCGCGTCCCAGTCCGGCCGCCAGGCCTCTCCCCAAACCGTGAAAGCGGCCAGGGTGAGAATGTTCAGACCCAGGGCGGCCAGGCCCCAACTCAAGCCGAGGAAAAGACAGGCGAGCAGGGAAAAGCAGAACAGCCACACCCGCCCGCTGCCGGCCAGCCCCGCCACCTCCAGGGTGTAAAGGCCGATGAGGTAGACGGCGGCGATGCCCAGGGCGGCCCTTTTGGGAAAAGTGAGCCTCCGGGCCAAGAGAACCGCCATCAGGAAAAAATAGAGCAGCGAGTAGAGCAGCACCGCCGCCCACATGCCTCGCTGGATGGAACTTACCATGGTGGGAAGATAGGAAAGCCCCCCCAGCACCACCAGGCACAGGAATACGCCGTTGAAAGCCAGCAGCCGCCAGCCGGCCGACTCGTCGCCGCCCTTGGACAATAATCCCGCCCTGGCCTCCAGCCAGAGCCACAGCTTTTCCAACGAGCCCGCTTTCATGCCCCATGCCCCTGACGCCCCCCCAGGCGTGCTGATCAGGAGAAACACCCTCTCACCAACGGCGATTTTACACCTTAACAGAAAAATTCATATGCTGGCCAGCGCGGCCCGGCGCCGGCTGGAGCGTTTTTTATTCTGGCGAGGAGGCCGCGCTTATATTATTCTCATGGCGCGTTGACTAGTGGTCATAACAGGAGACGAACCCATGATTAGGCTCATAGGTCTGGCGGCGGCGGCGGCGGGCGCCGCCATTTTGATAGCCGGCTGCGGCGCCACCACCCATTATTGGTGCCATCCCAGCAAACCCATGCCCCAAGCGTTTGATAAGGACCGTTACGAATGCGATGGGGAATCCTACGTGCGGGCGGGCCAGCGCGGCGATACCGGCGATGACAAGATCATAAAGGAGGAATGGGAGCGCTGCATGCGCGCCCGGGGCTGGGCCCCCTGCCCGGAACAATCCAAGTAGTTGACCGCAGCCCCGGTAAATCCGTCCGGCTATTGAGGGAGCCGGCAATGTTCCGGGCCGCGCACCGAAACGACCGTGCAATTGGCCCGGCGGAAAACTTTTTCCGCGGTGGTGCCGAAGAGGGTTCCCGCCAGGTTGGTGCGGCCTTTGGTCCCCACGACCAATAGGTCCGCCTGCTCCTTGGCGATGGCCTTGAGTATTTCCTCGTAGGGCAAGCCCACCCGGAAGATCAAACGCACCGGAACATTTCCACAGCGCGCCAGGAATTGACGCTCGAAGTCAGCTTGACGATCCTCCTGAACTTTTTCCAGGTATTGCTCCTTGCTGACCGCGTATCCTTGGGCCGACACCAAGTCCAGGGCTTCCAGGCCCTTGGAGTTGATCACGTTCAGGATGATCAACTCCGCGCCCAGGCTGCGGGCCAGGGTCAGGGCATAGGTGAAGGTGGCTTCCGAATATGCGCTGAGATCCAGCGGGGCCATTACGCGTTTTAAATTTACGCTGCACTCTTCCATGGCAAGCTCCTTTTGACACAGTTACGTTCACGCTGGCTGACAGCCCATCATAACTCGAAGCTTGTCCACGCGTAAATGCACAATCTTAAGTGGGCGATGATCCGGTTGGGCGGTGTGGCCCGCCCAGGGCGGCATCGGGCCAGCCCCCGAAGGGCCGGCCCGGTCGGGCAACGCCCTAATCCTCCAAGACGAAAATGACTTCCATGCGCACCCGGTATTCCAATATCTGGTTGTTTTCGATCGCCACCCGCATCTCGTTCAACTTGAGACCCGTGACGCCGCGCAGCGTCTTGGTGGCGCGCTCAAAGCCCACCTTGATGGCATCCTCGAAGCTGGTGGGAGAAGCGGCGATGATATCAGTGACCCTGGCAACTCTCTTCTCGCTCATGGTCTTCCTCCTTGGAAAAAATAACGGCATGCAACAGGCGCCCACCTGGGCCCCGCGCTTTTCTGGTGAGGTATCAAAGCTGGGCGGGATTATTTTAGGCTAGCACAGCGGCTTCGGCCCTAACAAGGTCCCTTGTGGCCGAGTGCGAATAGTAGCGGCGTGATTCAGCGCTTTGACTCAGGAGACCCGGCTCCCGGCCTTCAGGACATGGACCTGGCGTCCACCTTGAAACGCTTGCAGCGGTTCCAAACCGTGACCCGGCTGACCCCCAGCCGGCGGGCGGCCTCGCTTTGGTTTCCCCCGCAGGCCTCTAGCGCCTCCACCAGTTCCCGGCGTTGGCGTTCGGCCCGGCCAAGCGCCCGGCCGGTCTCGCGGGCCGGGGAGAGCGAGCGGGCCTCACCCGCCGAGGTCAGCCGGGGCGGCAAGTGCTCGACGCCGATATCTCCGCCGGGGCAAAGCACCACCGCGTATTCCACGGCGTTCAACAGCTCGCGCACGTTGCCCGGCCAGGAATAGGCCATGAGCACATCCATGGCCGGCAACGCCACCCCGCTGATGGGCTTGCCGCTTTTGGAGGCCACCGAAGCCACGAAATTATGGATCAAGAGGGGGATATCCTCCCGGCGCTGGCGCAGGGAAGGCACCATCACCGGCACCACGTTTATGCGATAGAACAAATCCTCCCGGAAGCGGCCCTCGCTTATCATCTCTTCCAGGTTGCGGTTGGTGGCCGCCATGATGCGCACGTCCACCGCGATGGGCCGGTGGTCGCCCACCCGCTCGATCTCTTTTTGCTCGATGACCCTCAGAAGCTTGACCTGGGTGGCCAGGGGAATATCGCCCACCTCGTCCAGGAGCAGATCGCCCCCCGAAGCCGCCTCGAAACGTCCCATGCGGGCGCGCTCCGCCCCGGTGAAGGCCCCCTTCACGTGGCCGAACAGCTCGCTTTCCAAAAGGTTTTCGTTGAGAGCCGCGCAATTGACCTTGATGAAGGGCTTGCCGCTGCGGGGGCCCAACTCGTGGATGGCTTTGGCGGCCAGCTCCTTGCCGCTGCCGCTCTCGCCCCAGATCAACACCGGCGCCGTGGAGGGGGCCACGTTCTCCAACAGGCGATAAAGATTTTGCATGGGCGGCGAATTGCCCAACATGCCGTGAAAACCCTCCCGGCCGTCCAGGGTGCGCCTGAGGGCGTTGATCTCCTGATCCTTGCGCAAGAGCTCGCTGGTGTCGTACAGGGTCTCCACCGCGCCCAATTCGCGGCCCTGGTCGTCCTTTAACACGGAAGCCCGCTTGGTGACGCTGATGGGTTCGCCGTTCTTGCCGGTGATGAAACACTGCTTGGCCAGCACCTTGCCTTCCACGAACAGGCTGCACCACTGCCGGCCGCGGCCCTGGCCGTATATGTTGCACCCGGTGCAATTGAGTACCCTACAACTCTGACCCACCAGTTCGCCCTCCTCATAGCCGGTCATCTCCAAGACGGCCGGATTGACCTGCAAGATGGTCCCTTGGTCATCCACCACCAAAAGGCCGTCCTGCATGGTGTCGGCCACGGCCTTCCAATAATCGGCGAAATCCATAGTCAATCGCTTACCATGTTTAAGCTTGTTAAACAGCCCTTAACGATTCAATTGTAAAGGCAAGCTTGCGACTCCGCCAGATTATTATCGCTTTTTGCAGTTTATTCAGCTTGATATATAAGGCGACCTCTTCCAGGCGCCCGGCCGGCGGCGTTCGCGCGGCCGGTAACGCGCTCATGGAAAACTTAGCACCCCACCCTGCCGGCCTGGGCCCCCTTTAAAATTCCTAAAAATAACAATTCGTTAATATTGCTTTTTCAGGAAATGACCGCGTAAGGGCCGGCAACGCGCCTTTATGCTCCTGGTGTTAACTTACCAGTTAACAACAATTAACTATTTAACACCCTTAACAACGCCATCCCCTGCCCCCGTCGCGGCCCGAAAAGCTCAACATTCGATTATCACTGACTTATTTAGGGCGTAACTATTTTGGCACACAGCTTGCCATGAGGGAAGACGTCCCGCCGCTCACCGGAAGATCTAAACCGAGTGCGGGCGGTTATCTTCCGGGGCGGGACCTTTTCAAACAACTATTAACAGTATTACAATATTACATATTACGTTAATCTTATAATCAGGAGGTAGAGATGTTGAAACGTAGCGCAGCCATGGTTCTGGCCCTCATCATCGTGTTCAGCGGATTGGGCATGGCCCTGGCCCTGGAGGCTGACGGCAACTCCCGCAAGGGCAAATACCTGTTCCGCAAGAGCTGCCGCGGCTGTCACGCCGAAGGGCAGCAGGCCAAGGACATGAGCCCCGTGGACATGACCCAGGCGCAGTGGAAGCAGCTTTTCTCCGATTACAAAAAGCTGCCCTGCTACGACAAATGGGGCAACGTGCCGGAAAAGGACGTCAAGGACATCTACTCCTATCTCTACGGCCACGCCAAGGATTCGCCCTCTCCCGCCAAGTGCAAGTAAAGCAAGCCGCTCCGTCCGCCGGACCTGCCCGGCGGGCGGACAGCCAAGTTTTTCGGCCTTCGGAGACAAAAGATGACATCCTCCCTGGATCAAAAGATATCGCGCAGGGGTTTCTTTAAACTGACCGGCGCGGCCACCGCGGCGGCGGCCCTGGGCGGCTCGGACAGCGCCCTCAAACCCGGAGCGGCCCAGGCGGGCACCAGGCTTAAGCCCGGCTTTGAGAGCAAGTACACGGTCTGCGACATGTGCTTCAACAAGTGCAGCGCCATCGCCAGGGTGGTGGACGGCAAAGTCCAAAAGCTGGACCCCAACCCCAAGTTCCTCAAGTCCCGCGGCATGCTCTGCGCCAAGGGCAACGCGGGCGTGCGCCAGCAATACGACCCCGACCGGCTCAAGTATCCCCTTTTGCGGGTGGGCGCGCGCGGCGAGGGCAAATGGAAGCGCCTCGGTTGGGATGAGGCCCTGGATCTGGCGGCCGAAAAAATGAAGGCCATCGGCGAAAAATACACCCGCTGCGGATTCATGTTCATGGCCGGCGCGGACATGCAATCCACTTTTATTCACCGCTTCGCCAAGGCCTACGGCTCCTACAACACCCTTTCCCACGAATCGCAGTGCCTCATCGCCGGCACCCGGGCCTTTCTGGACACCTTTGGCGAGGTGCCCATCCCGGACATGCTGTATGCCAAATACTGCCTCATGATGGGGGCCAACCGCTTCGAGGCCCTGGTGACGCCGGACTCCATCGACATGATGACCGCCATGAAGCAGGGCATGAAGCTGGTGGTCATGGACCCGCGCTACACCAAGACCGCGGCCAAGGCCCACGAGTATTACCCCATCAAGCCCCACAGCGACATGGCGGTGATGCTAGCCATCGCCCACGTGCTCATCAAGGAAGGCCTTTACGACCGGGAGTTCGTGGCGGAAAAGACCTACGGCCTGGAGCAGCTGGCCAAGCACGTGGAGCCCTACACCCCGGAGTGGGCCGCAACGGAAAGCGAAGTGCCGGCCGAGGTCATCGTGAAGATCGCCCGCGAATTGGGGGCGGCCAAGCCGGCGGCCATGATCTACCCCGGCCGCCGTTCCTCCAATTACCGGGATTCAACCCAGGTGCGCCGGGCGTTCGCCATCGTAAACGCGCTGTTGGGCAACTGGGACCGCCCCGGCGGCCTCACCGCCGCCCGCATGGTGGGCCTGGGGGGCGGCGTCCCCCTGGAGGAGCCCTTCTACGAGAACAACCCCGCCGACCGCGTGGACGCGGGCAGGGCCACCCTCATGTTCCCGGAGGAAGGCTCCTTCAAGCTGGCCCGCGACGCCGTGCTGGAAGCCAACCCTTATCCGGTCAAGGGGTTTTTCTGCTATCACTCCAACCCCATGCAGACCGTGGCCAACCGGGCCAAGACGGCGCGGATGTTCGACCAGATGGAGTTCGTGATGGTCATGGACGTGGCCATGAGCGACACCGCCTGGATGGCCGATCTGGTCTTGCCCAGCCAGTACTACCTGGAGCGGCTGGACCCCTGTTCGGCTCAGCAGGGCTCCTCGGCCTGCGCCTGCGTGGTCATGCGCGATCCCGTGGTCAAGCCCATGTTCGAGGCCAAGCCCGTCTTCTGGGTGATGCGCCAACTGGCCAACCGCCTGGAGCTGGGCGAACATTTCAATTTCAGCGTGGAGGAATTCCGCAACGCCCAACTGAAGGACCTGCCCGGAGCCCTGGAGGCGCTGCAAAAGGACGGGGTGTATTACAACCCCTCCAAGCTGTACGGCGTGTACGAGGGCCGCATCTACAAGACCAAGTCGCAGAAGATCGAACTTTTCAACCAACGCTACGCCGACATGGGCCTGGACCCCATGCCCGTCTACCGCAAGCCGGCCCAGCCGGAGGCCGATCAGTTCCGCCTGGTGGTGGGCCGCAACGCGGTGGTCACCCAAAGCTCCAGCACCAGCAATTCCCTGCTCATGGAGTTTCAGCCCACCAACCATCTCTGGATCAACCCGGCGGCGGCCAAGGGCCTGGGTATCGAGGACGGCGACTGGGTCAAGGTTGCCAGTCCGGCGGGTAAGCAATGGATTCAGGCCAAGGTGACCGACATGACCAGGCCGGACACGGTGTACATGGAAACCGGCTTCGGGGTTCTCTCCCCGCAGCTGGCCGCCCACGGCCGGGGCGCCTGCATCGCCCAGGTGCTGGTGGACGACTTCGATCAGATAAGCGGCAACATGGCCATGCATGAGACCTTTGTCACCGTCAGCAAGGAGGCGGCCTGATGGCGAACCAAAAACTGGCCATGGTTATCGACGCTCCCACCTGCCTGGACTGCAAGGGCTGCCTGGCCGCCTGCAAGGTGGCCAACAACGTGCCCGACGGCAAATGGCGCAACTGGATCAAGGGCGCCGACCCGGAGCGCCGGGCCAGCTCGCCGGTGGTGTTTCAGCCGGGCAATTGCATGCAATGCGACAAGCCCACCTGCGTGGAGGCCTGCCCCACCGGCGCCACCTATAAGAACCAGGCCGACGGCACCGTGGTCATCAACCGCACCCTGTGCATCGGTTGCGGCCAATGCCTGGCCGCCTGCCCCTATGGCGCGCGCTTCAAGAACACCGACTTGGGCGTGGCCGACAAATGCGATTTCTGCGCCGAGCGCCGCAAATTCGGCCTGGAGCCGGCCTGCGTGAGCACCTGCCCCACCAAGTCCCGCAAGTTCGGCGACCTGAACGATGCCAACAGCGAAGTGGCCAAGCTCCTGAAGGCCAACCGGGCCGTGCGGGTGGCCAACGAGCAAACCAGGACCGACCCCAATATTTATTACCTGGGCGAACCAGGCCCCACCAATTGGACCGTGCAGGCCAGGATGCCGGAGGCCTTCGACTTCTGGCGCCGGCTGGCCGATCCGGTGGTCAAGGCGGTAGTGGGGCTTTCCGGCCTGGGCGTCCTGGCCATGCTGGGCAAGCAGCTGGCCATGCCCAAAGACGCCCCCCCGGCCGATGGCGGCGCGCACGAGGAGGCTGGCCATGAATAAGCGCATGATCCTCCGCCACACCAAGGGCGGCATTTTCATTCACTGGTTCAACGCGGCCTGCTGGTTCATCCTGCTCTTCACCGGCCTGGGGCTCATCCAGAACCCCCAGTTGCAGCCCCTGGGCCAGTGGTACCCCAACGCCCTGCGCGCGGTGTTCGGCGGCGGCGGACTTTTGATCATCCATCTGGCGGTGGCCGTCACCTGGCTTTTGGTTTGGCTGGTGTTCATCATCGCCAACTGGTCCAGCCACGTGGTGCCCTTCCTGGCCCAGGTCTTCACCCTGAAGCCCGGCCGCGACATGGAGTGGATGATCAAGAAGAACCTGCAAATGACCCTGGGCTACAAGGCCATGGCCTTCTTCATGAAGCCCCTGGGCCTGGGGGCCAAGATTCCCGACCAGGAATACTACAACGCCGGGCAGAAGGTGGCCGCCCAGGTCATGCTGCTGGGCGCGCTGGTTCTGGCGGTGACCGGCGCCATCATGCTGCGCGGCAAATACTTCATGACCGCGCCCTTGGCCGACATAGCCTGGGTGCAGTGGGCCATCACCATCCATTACATCGCCGCCGGAGTCACCTTCGGCATACTCCTGGTGCACATCTTCATGGCCGCCATCGCCAAAGAGGAACGCCCGGCCTTTTGGTCCATGTTCAGCGGCGAGGTGC
The DNA here is from genome assembly GCA_001184205.1 of Desulfocarbo indianensis. Classification (GTDB taxonomy): domain Bacteria; phylum Desulfobacterota; class Desulfarculia; order Desulfarculales; family Desulfarculaceae; genus Desulfocarbo; species Desulfocarbo indianensis. Next base: position 17,996 of record LBMP01000004.1, on the reverse strand, counting down.
CCGAGGAATACGCCAGGCATCACCACAAGCTTTGGTACGACGAAGTCGCCATTAAAACTTCTGACCAATAGAACCACGGAGGAGCAAATGAAACCCATGCAGAAGACTTGGGCCCTGGCTTTGGTCCTGGCCCTGGCGCTCTTGGGCGCCAGCGCGGCCCTGGCCGCCGAAGAGGCCAAACCCGCCTTCAAACAATTCCACACCCTGGTGGACCTCGCCTTTGTAAAGGACATGGTGGACGGCAAGACCAAGGGCCTGCTCATCGACGCCAGGCCCAAGGCCAAGAAATACGACAAGGGCCACATCCCCGGCGCCATCAACATCTCGGACAGCCAGTTCGATAAAAACCTCAACCTGCTGCCCAAGGACAAGAACGCGCTCATCGTTTATTATTGCGAGGGCGTGAAATGCTCCCTCTCCCACAAGAGCGCCTACAAGGCCGAAAAGCTGGGCTACACCAACGCCAAGGTCTTCCCCGAGGGCTATCCCCTGTGGGCCAAGACCTACGGCCCCGGCCCCACCGCGGCTGACGCCGCCAAAAAGGCCGAGCCCAAGTTCAAGCAGTTCCACGCCATCGTGGACGCGGCCTTTGTCAAGCAAGTGGCCGACGGCAAGAAACTGGGCCTGATCGTGGACTCCCGGCCCAAGATCACCAAATACGACAAGGGCCACATCCCCGGCTCCATCAGCCTGCCAACCAGCAACTTCGACAAGATGAAGGGCCTGTTGCCGGCCGACAAGAACGCCCTGCTGGTGTTCTACTGCGGCGGCCTGGCCTGCCCGCTTTCCCACAAGGCCGCCTTCATGTCCGAAAAGCTGGGCTATAAGAACGCCAAGGTTTTCGCCGAGGGCTATCCGGCCTGGACCAAGGCCTACGGCGCCGGCTCCGCCATGGCCGCCGCGCCTGCCGCCAAGCCCGCCGGCAAAAAGGGCAGCCTGAAGCCCGGCCAGGAAGAAGGCTCGGTGGACATGGAGGTATTCAAGCAGATCGCGGCCGGCAAGGGCCCCAAGGCCTATCTGGTGGACGTGCGCGACGCCGGCGAGTTCAAGACCGGCAGCATCAAGGGCTCGGTGAATATCCCGGTGGGCGAGCTGGAAAAGAACCTGGACAAGCTGCCCGCCGACCAGCCCATCATCTTCGTGTGCGGCACCGGCGCCCGCTCCGGCGAGGCCTATTACATGATCAAGGATCAGAAGCCCGAGATGACCGACGTGTACTACGTCGACGGCGAGATCACCTTCAACAAGGACGGTTCTTGCCAGGTGACCAAGCCCAAGTAGCCTGACCAGGCCAAAGGGCCCCATGGGAATGAGGAGCGGCCCGCCCCCGGCTATCCGGCGGGCCGGCCGCTCCCGCCGCTTAAAGGAGGCTTCGCGTGCGCCCATCCCATCCGCTTGCCTGGTTACTGGCGCTTTGCCTGCTGGCCGCCTGGCAGCCGTGGCCGGCCCTGGCCGGCGCTGAACCCGAGTGGTGGCAGCGGGCGGCCGAGGAGGCCAAGGCCGATGGCTACCGATTGATCAGCGCCGCGCAGTTGGCCGAACTCATGAAGGCCGGCGACGGCCTCCTGCTCCTGGACGTGCGGCCCGATTACGAATACCAGCGCGGCCACATTCCCGGCTCCAAGAATCTGGAGTTCCACCTGGGCGACCGCCTGAGCCTCAAGCCGGCAAAGGCCCGAGCCCTGGCCGATCTGGTGGGGCCGGACAAGTCCAGGCGGATCGTGGTGTACTGCCGCAGCTTCAAATGCCTGCGTAGCGGCATCGCCGCCAAATGGGCCGTTCAGCAGGGCTATGCCAAGGTGTACCGCTTCGCCGGCGGCTGGCACGGCTGGCTGGAGCACACGGGGCAGCCCCTCAGCCAGGAGCCGGCCGGACCGGGCTTGGGGGATTACTTCCCTTCCTGCCGGCTGGTGGTGCTGGGCGGCGAGGACGACCGCGCCTATTTGGGCCTGCCCGCCGGGCTTAAGGCCTTCGCGCTGAGCGAAGTCAAGGCGGACTTTTTGTTCGTGGAGCTTTATCACCAGCTTTGCTACGGCTGCCTGCGCGAGGTGGCCAGCTACAACCAGCTTTTCGCCATGATCGAGGCGGACCCGTTCCTGCGGCGTCACTTCAAGATGCTGGGCCTGGGGGTGGGAAGCCTGCTGCGCGAGGTGAGGAACTTCCGCCTGCGCGAAGGGGTGCGCTTCCCCTTGTTCGCCGACCAGGACAAGGAAGTGTTCCGCTGTCTGGGCGAGCCCGACCTGCCCACGGCCTACGTGCTGGGGCGGGGCCAGGATGGCCGGCTGAAGATTCTGCGCATTCTGCCGGGGCACATCAATGATATCGGCAAGGTGCTGGGCCAGATCAAGGCGGCGGTGGCCACGGCCGCGCCCTAAACCGGGCTCGGGCTAAAAGCGGCCCAGACGGGCCAGCAGCGCCGTTAAAAACTCGGCGGCCGCCGGGTAGAGGCGCGGGCCGGCCTCGCTGGAGAGCCGGGCCAGAAAAGCCTCCACCCAGGGCAGCATGAAGCCGCCGGCGAATTCGGCGGCCTCGGCCAGAAGAGCGGGGTCGTCATGGGCCCAGCCCTCTTCCAGGAGGAGGATGAGATACTCCAGCTCCACGGCGAGATGATCGGGCGGCTCCGAGGAGCCTTCCTCCAGGCCGAGGCCGGCGGCTTCCAGGCGGCGCGCCATTTCCTGGGCCGGCGGCCCCATGAGAAGCCCGTCGCCCAGATAGCAGGAATGATACAGGGGCGCGGTCACGCCGCCCTGGCGGCTGACGAAAAAGCGCACGTAGGCCGTCTCCATGTGGTCGCGGAGCTGGGATGAGTCAGCGAAGCCGGCCAGGGCTTCTTCGAGATCGCGCGCCGCGGCCGGGCCGGGAGGCGAAAGCAGGGGGCCCAATTCGCTGAAGCCGCGGCAGCCCTCTTCGCAAAGGTCCTGGCAAAGGGACTCGTCCGGCCCCCAAAACAGACGGGCCAAAAGCGCGAGATTGTCCAAGATGAGTTCCCGTTCCTTGGCTCCAATGGCGGACAGGGTGACCATGGTTTCTCCCGATTGGCTTGGGGGCCGATGCAACCCGACGGTTTAGTCTAACCCATCGGAGGGGCCGCTTGCCAGGCCGCGCCTCCCAAAAGGCGGGATAATTGCAGCGCGACCACTGGAAAAACATCACCGACGCCTTACCCGACGGCCTCATGGTCTTGGACGCCGAGGGCGTCATCGTGGCGGTGAACCCGGCGTTCCGGCGCATCACGGGGTTTTCCGAGCGCGAGCCTCTGGGGCGTCCCTGTTCGGTTTTGGCTTGCAGCGCCTGCCCGGCGCCGGGCCAGGGCGGCGGTTGCGTTCTGGCCGGCGGAGCGGCCGGCGAAACCATCTCCTGTCGTATGAGCCATAAATCCGGCCGCACCTTGCGCCTCTTGAAGCGGGCCTCGCTGCTCACGGCGGCCGACGGCAGCATCCTGGGGGCGGTGGAGACCCTGCTGGAGGCGTCCGACCTGGAGGCCACGCCCCCGCCCCGCGCTTATGACGAGCGGATGCGCCTGGTGGGCCGCTCTCCGGCCATGGCCGCCCTGCTGGACTCGCTGGAGGGACTGGCCAAGGGCGCCGCGCCCATCCTGATCCAGGGCGAGAGCGGCGCCGGCAAGGAGCTGGTGGCGAGCCTGCTGCACCGCCTGGGCCCCAGGTCCGGCGAAAAGTTGATCAAGCTGAGCTGCGCCTCGCTGCAGCCCCAGGACCTGGCCGGGGGGCCCTGGCAGCGGGCCCACGGGCCCGAGGCCGATATCATCCTGGACGAGATCAGCGACCTGCCCCCCGCCTCCCAAAAGCGGCTGGCGGAATATTTGGGCCAGCGCCAGCCGCCCGAGCTAAAGGTGCTGGCCCTCAGCAACCAGGACCTGGGCCTGCTGGTCGGCCGAGGCCGCTTTGATCAGGACCTTTGGCGGCGCTTGCGTCCGGTCACCCTCAACGTGCCTCCCTTGCGGGAACGGCGCGAGGACCTCCCTCCGCTGCTGGAACGGCTCCTGGCCGATCTCTGCCAGCGGCGCGGCAGACCCGCGGCGCGCCTCGGCCGGGAAGCCTTGCGCCTGATACAGGCCCACGCCTGGCCGGGCAACGTGCGCGAGCTGATCAACGCCCTGGAATACGCCCTGATGCTGGCCCCCCAGGGCGAGATCCAGGCCGCCCATCTTCCCCCGGCCCTGAATGGAGCCGCCTATCCCCTCGCAAAGCAGGCCGCCGAAGGGGACGACCGCCAACGCCTGCTGCAGGCCCTGCGCACGGCCGGCGGCAACCAGAGCGAGGCGGCCCGCATCCTGGGCGTCAGCCGGGTCACGGTCTGGAAGCGCATGCAAAAATACGGGATAGACGTGAGCCAGCTCTGAGGCTCCTTTTCTCCGCCGCCATTGGGCTGGCGGCCCCCCCCGTCTGGCCTTAATAAAACCCTTGAACAAGTCTTGCCGGGGCCCTTATAAATAACCAGGCAAGGATGCCGCGTCCCGCTCAGACTAAAAGGGAGGTTTTTCATGAGCGACAGCCCCGTTCTCCTAAGGCGCGAAGAATGCGTCCTGGTAGTTATCGACGCCCAGGAAAAGCTCATGCCGGTGATCCACGACAAGGAATCGGTCGCGGCCAATATCCTGCGCCTGGTCAAGTTCGCGGGCATAATCGGGCTGCCGGTAGTGGTTACCGAGCAGCAGAAGCTGGGCCCCACCCTGCCCGACATCAAGGAGGCCCTGCCGGGCTGCCAGCCGGTGGAAAAGATAACCTTCGATTGTTTCGGGGAGGAATCCTTCCGCCAGCGCCTGGCCCGATTGGACCGGGGTACCATCCTTCTCTGCGGCATCGAATCCCATATCTGCGTGTGCCAGACCGCGCTGACCGCCTCCGCCAGCCACAAGGTGCAGGTGGTGAGCGACGCGGTGGGCAGCCGCGCCCAGCACAACTGGGTCATCGCCCTGGAGCGCATGCGAGCCCGGGGAGTGGTGCTCACCTCCACGGAAATGCTCATCTACGAATTGCTGGGCAGGGCCGGCAGCGAGGAGTTCCGCGCCACCTTGCCCCTGGTCAAATAATAAGGGCCGCTTTGACAGCTCCGCGGGAGTGCTCTTAAAATTACTTAAGTCGTTATCGCACCCCCTAGCGCGAGGCTGTTTTGCCGCCCAAGATCTCCCGCCTTTTCTCCTGGCTGACGGCCTTGGCGGCCTCGGCCGTGATCCTGGCGCTATTGGCCTTGGCCCTCATCCTCTGGCGGCCGGCCCTGGTTCAGCCCCTGCTGCTCAGGGCGCTGACCCCCAGCGGCGGCTCGGCCAGCCTGGGCAGCCTGGAGTTCCGCTTCTCGCCTTTGCGCCTGGAAGCGCGCGACCTCAAGCGGCGCGAGCCCGGCGTCTCCCAGCTGAGCCTGGCCGCGCTGCGCCTGGATATCGACCCGGCGGGCTTTTGGGGCCCCAAGCCCTGGCTGCGCGCGCTGATCGTGGACGGCTTGCAGGTCACCATCCAGCTCAAGCAAGACCAGGCCGGCGAGGGGTCCGGCCTGGAGAGCCTGGCCTGGCTGTTGAATATGCAAGAGGCGCGCGTCAACCGCGCCGAAATCAAGATCGCCACCGGATCGGGTATTTTCCGCGCCGCTGGCCTCAGCCTGGCCATGGCTCCCCAGGCCGATGGCCGGCGCGAGCTTGTTCTGGATGCCTCGGCCGAGTTCACTGGCAGCGCCGGCCAGCGCCTGGCCTGGGCCAAGATCGAGGCCAAAGGGCAGATGGCGAGCGCCGCCTCCCTGGAGATGAATCTCCGCTTCTTGGAAGGCGGAGCCGACCTGCCCCCATTGCGCGGGGATCTTAGCGGCGAGGCCGGTCTGCTTGTGGACCGGGATCGCTTCAAGCTGCCCGAGCTGTCCATGCGGCTTGACGGAAAGCCTTCCTCCCTGCTGCCGGCCTCGCTCAGCTTAAGCGGAGAGGGCCGCTTGGATGGGGCGGAGGTTGATTTTCACCTGAGCGAGCTGCGCCTGGGAAGCGCCGCCAGCCTCACCGGCAAGTTCCAGGGCGGCTGGAAAGATGGCTTGAACGGCCGCCTGGAAGCCGTGGGCAGCCTGGAACATGACCGCCTGGCTTTGCGCAAGGCAAGCCTGCAAGCCGGCCTGGCCGGGAGTCTCACCGCGCCGCTGCTGGAAGACCTGAAACTGGACATCCCCCAAGGCGGCATCCTTTGGCAGGGGCGGGCCCTTGCCTTGGGTGCGGTGAAAGCCACCGGCCAGGCCGGGCTTCGCGCCAACGGAGACGCGGTTTTTCAGGGCATGCGACTGCTGATGGAAGAAATGGGCGCGCTGAGCGGCGATATGGTCTTCAGCCAGGGGCTTCCTCTGGAGGGCGCGCTTAAAGGCGAAGACTTACAAGCCGCGGGGCTGTCGGCCCTGGCCCACGCCTTGGGCGGGCTGGCAGGCCCGGCCTGGCAGGCCCAGGGCAAACTGAGCCTGGAGGCCGGGCTGAGCAAGGACCAACCCGGCCAGTGGCGGGCCAGCCTGCAAAGCCGGGACTTGGGCTTCAGCTCGCCGGACGGCTCGGTGCTCGTGGGCCAATTGGCCGGGCAACTGGAGGCTTCCGGCTCCTGGCGGGACGCGCCCCGGGCGCAGGCGCAATTAAAAATAAGCGCCGGCCAGGCCTTGTGGGGCACGGTGTTCCTGGACCTGGCCAAGGCCCCCCTGGAACTGAGCGCCCAGGCCCAATTCGCCGGGCTCCTGCATGCGCGCCAGGTGGATTGGCAAGGCAGCCTGAAGGGCTACGGCGACTTCTCGGGCCGGGGCAGCCTGAACTGGCAGGCAGGAGCGCCGCGCCATCAGGCCAGTATGGTCTTGCGCGGCCTGGACCTGGCCAAGCTGTTCGTCACCTTCATACGCGATCCCCTCACCGCGACCCAGCCTGAACTGGCCGCCTGGCGGGCCTGGGGCAGCGCCCAATTGGAACTGAACAGCAAGGGAAACGGCCTGGTCTCGGATTTGAGCGGGCGTCTCAGGGTGAGCCAGGCCGGCTTGGCGGCCGGCGGGGAGACCAGCCTCGCGGGGGTGGCTATCGATCTTCCCTTTGCCTATCACCTGGGAAAAGCCGGCCCGGCCAAGCCGGCCAGGCCCGCCGCGGGCAAGTGGGGCAGCCTGAGCCTGGAAAAATTGAAGGCGCCGGGCATGGACCTGGAGGGCTTGAAGCTCTCCATGGCGCTTACCCCCAACCGGCTTTGGGCGGCGGGCGCGCTGGAAGCGCCCTTGGCCGGCGGCAAGATCATACTATCCGACCTGCGGGTGGATGAACCGCTTTCGGCCGGTTTCAAGGCCAAATTGAAGGCCCAGGTGGAGAACCTGGACCTAGCCCAACTGGCGGGCCCGGCCTTGCCGCTCTCCGGCAACCTTAGCGGACGCCTGGCCTCGGTGCGGCTCGACAGCCGGTCCATCCAGACCAAGGGCCAGTTGCAAGGCGAATTGTTTGGCGGAGCGCTCACGGTGAAAGACCTGGCCGTCAAGTTTCCCTTCAATCCCGGCCGGGAAACCGGCGCGGACATACAAGTGCGCGGGGTGCATCTGGAGCCGCTCAGCCAGGCCACCCAAATCGGGCGCATAACCGGCAGGGTGGACGTGGATTTGAGCGGACTGCGCCTGGCCTACGGCCAGCCGGTGGCTTTCGACCTGCAAGTGAAATCCGTGGAAACGCCGGGCGTAGCGCAGCGGGTCAGCCTCAAGGCCGTGAACTCCATCAGCCTGCTGGGCACCGGCAGCGGGCTTTCGGGGATGGGCTTAAGTTTGTTCGCATCTTTTTTCCACGACTTCCCCTATGAGAAAATCGCCTTTTCCTGCGCGTTAGATAATGATGTTTTCCGCATCAAGGGTCTTATCCACGAAGACGGAGTGGAGTATCTTGTTAAGAGACCCCTGTTGATGGGCATAAATGTGATCAACCGCAATCCCGACAATCGCATCAGTTTTTCGGGAATGCTGGAGCGCTTGCAAAGAGTGCGGCAAGACAACTCCCCCGGGCAGGAGACGCCCGAGGCAAAGGAGGCGCAATGAAAAAGGCAACCCTGCGTGGCGTCATGACGCTGGGCGTTATCATGTTCACCATGGCTTGCGTTACCGTGAATATTTATTTTCCCGCGGCCAAGGTGGAAAAAACCGCCGACGAGATCGTCAAGGACGTATATGAGGGCGTGGAAAAGGAGCCGCCGGCCAAGCCGGGAGGCAGCTCTTCCCTGCTGATGCTCTTGGCCTGGCTGGGGCCTTGCGAAGCCCAGGCCGCCGACGCCACCTCGGTGTCCAACGCCAGCATCCGGGCGCTCAAGGAAAACATCAAGGGGCGCGTGGGCCAACTGGCGCCCTATCTGTCGCAAGGCAACGTGGGCATAGACAAGAGGGGCTATCTCGCCGAACGTAACACCCAGGGCCTCGCCGTGCAGCAGGTGGCCCAAATGAAACGGCTGGTCAACGCGGACAACGCCGACCGGCGGCGGCTATATGACGAAGTGGCCAGGGCGCTGAACCAGCCGCAAAACGCGGGCAAGGTGGAAGGCATCTTCGCCGGCAAATGGCGCTCCGAGGCGCCGGGCGGCTGGTGGATCCAGGAAGACAACGGCAACTGGCGCAAGAAGTGATCCCCCCAAAAAAACCGACGGCGGCCCGGCGCTTGGCGTCCGGGCCGCCGCTTTTCAGGCTCCCGACTTCCATCCCCCGGCCAAGAGCGCCCTGGTGATCCGGGCCACATGGCGTCCCTGATAGCGGGCCATCTCCAGCTCTTCGGGGCTGGGCTGGCGGCTGCCGTCGCCATCGGCCAGGGTGGTGGCCCCGTATGGCGAACCGCCGCGCACCTGATCCACGCCCATCTGCAATTTCTCGCTATAAGGTAGCCCCACCAGAATCATGCCGTGGTGCAAGAGCGTGGTGTGAAAGCTAAGGATGGTGGCCTCCTGGCCGCCGTGCTGGGTGGCGGTGGAGACGAAAACGCTGCCCACCTTGCCCACCAGGGCGTCGGCCATCCAAAGCTGGCCGGTGCGGTCCAGGAAGTTCCGCATCTGGGCGCACATGTTGCCGAAGCGGGTGGGAGTGCCATAAATTATGGCGTCGGCTTGGACCAACTGGGAGGCATCGGCCGTGGGCACGTGGGCGAAGGCCTGCCGCGCCTGTTTGGCGCCGGTTCTTTCCAAGGCCTCGTCGGACACCAGCTCGGCCACCTGATAGAGACTGACGCGGGCGTCTTCCACCTCCTGCGCGCCCTGGGCCACGGCCTGAGCCATCTGATACACATGGCCATACATGCTATAGAAGACGACCTGTATCTCCATGAAGACCTCTCCTGTTAGGGGATTTCTCGAATCTCTGAATAAAGTATGCGGGAGGGCATTGCCCGCGTCCAGTGCCTCAGCCTTATTGCGTGGGTTCCAGCGCGGTCTTATGTTACCTTTAATAACGATTAGCAAGAGAACCGGGAGAAAGGCCTGTTGCCGAGCATCGCCTCCAATAAAAAAATATGGCTGGAAAAAATCGCCATCGCCGCCGGGCTGATCACTCTCTCCGCCCTGTTCTACACGGTGGATTATCTGGTGCTGGGCGATATCGAAGGCATCAAGAAATACGTGATCCACCATTTCGCGTTCCTGCCCATTCACGCCCTGATCCTGGGCATCATCATCGAGGAGATACTCGCCTGGCGGGCAAACAGGGAACAGAAGCGGAAGCTGAACCTTTTCCTGGGCATCTACTTCCGGCAGATGGGCGTGGATTTTTACGTGGCCATGATAGACATGGTCAAGAACCGGGACGGCCTGGACAAGCTGATCATGGTGGACCGCGACTGGGACCGCGCCCGTTTCCGCAAGGCTCAAACGGGCGTGCGGGACTACGCGCTGCAAATGGACCCCGACCCCGAAAAGCTGGCCAAGGTCTTCGCCATCCTGCACGAAAGGGAGCGGGAAATACTGGACATGACCCGCAACCCCAATTTATGGGAGTTCGAGGAACTCTACCGGGCCCTGGTGGCCGTGTTCCACCTGATCGAGGAATCCCGTTTCCGGGGCAAGGAGCGCCAGCTCATCTCCAGCGTGCGGGAGCACCTGGCCCAGGACGTGGGCAAGGCCCTGAAGATGCTCCTAAGCCTTTGGCTGCATTATCTGGAGTTCCTCAAGGGAACCCACCCGGTTCTGTTCTCCTTTCAGTCCGGAGTCCACAACACGGTGGAGCCTCTCATGCTGGATGACACCTGGGGAAAATGATATACGCTAATTGTCGCCTTGCCGGCTTTCAAGCCAGACGATTTGAAATGCTGTTTTAATCATAAGATTCGTCGTTTTTTCTCACGCCGTTTGGGAGGCCCGCTCATGGCTGAATACTACGACCGCAAGGATCTGCTGAACTTCGGCGAAATCGGCAGCGAAGCTCCCGAGTTGGCCAAGAAGTTCTTTGATTACTACGGAGAGGTGTTCCAGGAGGGCGAACTCACTGCCCGCGAAAAGGCGCTGATCGCCCTGGCCGTGGCCCACGCCGTGCAGTGCCCCTATTGCATAGAAGCCTACACCCAGGCCTGCCTGGAAAAGGGCTCCAACCTAGGCGAGATGACCGAGGCCGTGCACGTGGCCTGCGCCATCAAGGGCGGCGCCGCCCTGGTGCACGGCATGCAGATGCGGCGGCTGGCCGCAAAGCTGTCCATGTAAGCCAGGGACGCGCCCCATGCAAACCTTCGCCGGCATGCTGAGCCAAAACCGCCTGAGCCTGGACCGCGAGGCGTGCGAGGCCCTGCAAATCAACGTGGGGCTTTTGTGCAACCAGGCCTGCAACCATTGCCACTTGGAGGCCGGCCCTCGGCGCAAGGAGATCATGGACCAGGCCACCATGGCCCAGGTGGTGGAGTTCGCCAGGCGCGGCGATTTCACCGGCATAGACATAACCGGCGGCGCGCCCGAAATGAACCCGTCCCTGCCTCTGCTGATCGAAAGCCTGCGCCCCCTCACCCCCCGCCTCATGCTGCGGGCCAACCTGACCGCCCTGGGCCAGGCCGGCCAGCAAGAACTCATGGGCCTTCTGGCCCGGAGCCAAGTGGTGGTGGTGGCTTCGCTGCCGGCGCTCAACCCCAGCCAGACCGACGCCCAACGCGGGTCCGGCGTGTTCGCAAGCTCCCTGGACGTCCTGCGGAAACTCAACGCCCTGGGCTATGGGCAGGAGGGCTCCGGTCTGGAACTGAACCTGGTGTCCAACCCCGCGGGGGCCTTTCTGCCGCCGGCGCAGAGCCAGGCCGAGGAACGCTTCCGCGCCCAGTTGCAGCGCCGCTGGGACATCCGTTTCAACCAGCTATACACCTTCGCCAACGTTCCCCTGGGGCGTTTCGCGCGCTGGCTACGCCAATCCGGCAATTACGACGCTTATCTGGAAAAGCTGATCGACTCTTTCAACAGCTGCGCGGTGGAATGCCTCATGTGCCGCCGCCAGGTTTCGGTGGCCTGGGACGGTTACCTGTACGATTGCGATTTCAATCTGGCCGCCGGCCTGCCCCTGGGGGGCCGCAGGACCCACGTGAACGAACTCTCCGCGCCGCCCAAGGCCGGCGAGCCCATTGCCCTGGGCGAGCATTGTTTTACCTGCACGGCGGGCTCGGGCTTCACCTGAGGCGGCGCCATCGCGGCCTGAGTCCAGGCTTTTGGCTTATCCGCTTCCCCGAACCAGACCCTTTCTCGCCGAGGACCGACATGAACCAAACCACGCAAGACCCCGCCAGCCCCCCTCCGGCCAAGCCCAAGGGGATACCCTGGCGTCCCCTAGTCCTTTTGGCCGCGGTGGCCGCGGTGATGATTCTGGCCTACCTGTTCGACGCGGGCCAAAAGATACAATCCCTGCGCGATTGGATACACGGCCTGGGCGTTTGGGGACCGGTGGCCTTCGTGCTCATCTACGCCGGCGCCACCCTGGCCGCCTTGCCCGGCGTGGCGCTTTCCGCCGTGGCCGGCGGCCTGTTCGGCGCGCTGGTGGGCATAATCACCGTGAGCATCGGCTCCACCCTGGGGGCCGGCCTGGCTTTTCTGGCGGCGCGCTATTTCGCCCGCTCCAGCGTGGAGTCGTGGCTGGCCGGCAACCAGCGTTTCCAAAAGCTGGACCACATGGTGGAGCGTCAGGGCGCCATCGTGGTGGCCATAAGCAGGCTGGTGCCGATTTTCCCCTTCAACCTGCTCAACTTCGGCTTCGGCCTCACCAAGGTCCCTTTTTGGACCTATCTTTTATATTCCTGGATTTGCATGCTGCCGGGCACCATCCTATACGTGGCCGGTTTCGACGCCATTTTCACGGGCATCAAGGAAGGCCGCGTGCCCTGGGCCTTGCTGGCGGTGGTGGCGGCCATGGCCGTGCTGCTTTTCTTCATCATCAAAAAGGCCCGCCAGCGCCTGCGGGAAGACGAATAAGCCAACCCACCCAGGAGGATATTTCATGACCCGTCCGGACAGCCGCCATGACCAAAAGCTCTTGGCCAACGTGCGCCCAGAGCCATGGGTCAACCCCTCCCCCCAGGGGCGCTACAACCTGGTGGTGCTGGGCGCCGGCACCGCCGGTCTGGTTTGCGCGGCCGGGGCGGCGGGGCTCGGCGCCAAGGTGGCCCTGGTGGAGCGGCGTTTCCTGGGCGGGGATTGCCTCAACCTGGGCTGCGTTCCCAGCAAGGCGCTTTTGCGTTCGGCCCGGGCCGTGGGCGAAATCGCACGGGCCGAGAGCCTGGGCCTGAAAACCGCAGGCGGGGTCGCGGTGGACTTCCCGGCGGTCATGGAGCGCATGCGGCGCATCCGCGCCCAAATCAGCGCCCACGACTCGGCGGCGCGCTTCCTGGAACTGGGCGTGGACGTATACCTGGGAACCGGCCGGTTCATTGGCCCCGACGCCTTGCAGGTGGACGGCAAAACCTTGCAATTCGCCAAGGCGGTGGTGGCCACCGGCTCCAGCCCCGGCGGCCTGCCTTTCCAGGGCCTGAAGGAAACCGGCTACCTGACCAACGAGACCGTCTTCGACCTGGCCGAGCTGCCCGCGAGCCTGGCCGTGCTGGGCACCGGCCCCATCGGCTGCGAACTGGCTCAGGCCTTTCAGCGCTTCGGCAGCCGGGTGGTCATGGTGGGCCGCTCCGGCCAAATAATGACCCGGGAAGACCCGGAGGCGGCGCAACTGGTGGCCCAGGCCCTGGTGCGGGACGGCCTGGATTTGCGCCTGGAAACCGGCGTCAACCGGGTGGCTTTTGAAAACGGGCGCAAGGCGCTCTATTTGCAAACCCCGAACGGCGAGGAGCGCATCGAGGCCGCCGAGATCCTGGTGGGGGCCGGCAGGAAGCCCAGGGTGCAGGGCTTGGGGCTGCAAGAGGCCGGCGTGGAGTTCGACCCCAAGCGCGGCGTCTTGGTCGATGACCAGCTCCGCACCAGCAACAAGAACATTTTCGCGGCGGGCGACGTCTGTCTGGCCCATAAATTCACCCACACCGCCGACGCCGCCGCCCGCATCGTGATCCAAAACGCCCTGTTCGCCGGTTCAGCCAAGCTCAGCCGCTTGATCGTTCCCTGGTGCACCTATACCGACCCCGAGGTTGCCCACGTGGGCCTTTATCCGCGCGAGATCGAAGCCCAGGGGAAAAAGCCGCAAACCTTCCGCGTGGATTTCGCCGAACTGGACCGGGCCCTGGCCGACGACGCCGAGGGGTTCGTGAAAATCCACGTGGAGCAGGGCCGGGACGCCATTCTGGGAGCCACCATCGTAGCCCCCCACGCCGGCGAAATGATCTCCGAGGTGACGGTGGCCATGGCCGGAGGAGTGGGCCTGAAAACCCTGGCTTCCATCATCCATCCCTATCCCACCCAGGCCGAGGCCCTGAAAAGGGCCGGCGATGCCTACAACCGGACCCGGCTGACCCCCACCGTGCAAAAATGGATGCAACGCTGGCTGGCCTGGCGGCGATGACGGAGCACGCGCAGCCATGACGCGGGACCGGCCTCCCCATAACCAGGGCCCCATTAAGGAGCGCCTCATACTCTTCACCCGCTGGCCCAGGCCGGGCAGTTGCAAGACCCGCCTCATACCGGCCCTGGGGCCGGCCGGCGCCGCGGATTTGCACCGCCGCATGACCCAGCGCGCCGTGGCTTGGGCCAGGCGGCTGCGGCGCAGGCGTCCCCTTGAGCTGGAGGTCCGCTATGAGGGCGGCGATGCCGAAGCCTTCGCCGCCTGGCTGGGGCGCGACCTGCTATATCATCCGCAAGGTTCGGGCGACCTGGGCGACCGCCTGTGGTGGGCCCTGAACCAGGCCCTGGAGCAGGGAGCCAGCCGGGTGGTGTTGGTGGGCTGCGACATCCCCGGCCTGGACGACCGCCTCCTGGAAAACGCCCTGCTGCTCCTAAGCCGGAAGGAAGTCGTGCTGGGCCCCACCCTGGACGGCGGGTATTACCTCATCGGCCTCAGCCGGCCGGCGCCTTCCCTTTTTCGCGGCGTCTCCTGGGGCGGCGATCAGGTCCTGGCCCAAACCCTGGCCTCAATCCAGGCGGCCGGCCTCGGGCACGAACTCCTGCCCGCCCGCCGGGACGTGGACACGCCGGACGATCTCGCCGAATGGCAAGCCAGCCAAGCGCCGCCCAGGGAAAACCGGCCCGGCCTGATCAGCGTGGTGATCCCCTGCCTCAACGAAGAAGCCAATCTTGCCGCCACCCTGCGCAGCCTGTCCGGCGGCCGGGATTTCGAGACCATCCTGGTGGATGGCGGCAGCCGCGACGGCAGCGCCGACTTGGCCAGGCGGCTGGGCTGCCGCGTGCTCTGCACCCCGCCGGGCAGAGGGCCCCAGTTGAGAGCCGGCGCGGAAATAGCCGCTGGCCAATACGTATTGTTCCTGCACGCCGACACCCGCCTGGCGCCGGGATGGGACAGCGAGGTCCGCCGGATCTGCGCCCTGCCTGGAGTGGCGGCGGGGGCCTTCCGCTTCAAGCTGAACGCGCCGGGCGCGAGCCTGCGCCTCATAGAGATCACGGTGGGCCTGCGTTCCCGCTGGGCCCAGATGCCTTACGGCGACCAGGCCATATTTCTTGAATCCGCCGCCCTGGAGCGGATAGGCGGCGTGCCGGATTTGGCGCTCATGGAGGACGTGGAGCTGGTCCGCCGGGCCCGCCGCCGGGGCCGCATCGTCATCTCGCCCCTGCCCGCCCTTTCCTCGGCCCGCGCCTGGCAAGAGCTGGGGGCCTGGCGCAACACCCTGCGCAACTGGCACACCTTCGCCCGCTACGCCATCACGAATACCCCGGTGGAGCGCCTGGAGCGCCATTACTACCGCCGCCGCCGCCAGTGACCGCCTTTGCGCGATTTTTGTAACATTTTCGCATAGTGAACCATCCTGGCCTGGGGTTGACAGAGCCCGGATATGGGGGGTACATAAATTCTGCACCCCGACGCCACAGACATTTTTTCCCAGGTCTGGTTATCAATAGAAAAGGATCATGCCAAGTGGGAGATGTACGAACCGTAAACGCGGCCGACATCGCCGGCACGGTGGAGCGGCTCTGCGGCGAAGCGGACCTCTTGCTGCCCGCCGACGTGAAGGCCGCTTTGGAAAAAAGCCGCGCCAGCGAGGAATCCCCGGTGGGCCGGGAAATACTGGCCCGCCTTTTGGAAAACGCCGACATCGCGGCCAAGGAAAGCATGCCCATCTGTCAGGACTGCGGACTGGCGGTGGTGTTCATCGACCTCGGCCAGGACGTGCACGTCACGGGCGGCGAACTGGTGGAGGCGGTCAACCAAGGCGTGCGCCAGGGCTACGAAAAAAACTACCTGCGCAAGAGCGTGTGCCACCCCTTCACCCGCGCCAACACCGGCGACAACACCCCGGCCGTGGTGCACGTGCGCATCGTGCCGGGCGACAAGCTGCATCTCTGGGTGGTGCCCAAGGGCGGCGGCAGCGAGAACATGTCCAAGGTGTTCCTGCTGACCCCCGCCCAAGGCCTGGAGGGCGTCAAGCGGAAGGTGCTGGAGACCGTGGAGGCGGCCGGCCCCAACCCCTGCCCGCCCATCATCCTGGGCGTGGCCATTGGCGGCACCTTTGACGAGGCCGCGCTGAGGGCCAAGCGCTCCCTGCTCCGGGAGCTGGGCTCGCTCAACCCCGATCCCGAGGCCGCCTCCCTGGAGCGGGAGCTGCTCGCCCTGGTCAACGACACCGGCATCGGGCCGGCCGGCCTGGGCGGCCGCACCACCTGCCTGGGGGTTTTCGTGGACATCAAGCAATGCCACATCGCCAGCCTCCCCCTGGCCATCAACGTGCAATGCCACGCCGCGCGGCACAAGGAGGCGGTGTTATGAGCCAAGCCATTGTCCTGACCCCTCCGCTGCGCTCGGCCGACGTGGCCCAGCTCAAGGCCGGCGACCGGGTATTGATCACCGGCACCATCTACACCGGCCGCGACGCGGCCCACAAACGCATCGTGGAAGCCCTGCAAAACGGCCAGGAGCCGCCCTTCCCCCTGGACGGCGCGGTGATCTACTACGTGGGGCCCAGCCCGGCTCCGCCCGGACGGGTGATCGGAGCCGCCGGCCCCACCACCAGCTACCGCATGGACGCCTACGCCCCCACCCTCATCCAGCGCGGGCTCAAGGCCATGATCGGCAAGGGCAAGCGCAACGACGAAGTAAAAGCCGCCATGGCCAAGCACCAGGCGGTGTATCTGGGCGCCATCGGCGGCGCGGGCGCGCTCATGGCCCGCTGCATCAAGGAAGCCGAGGTCATCGCCTATCCGGACCTGGGCCCGGAGGCGGTGCGCCGCCTGGTGGTGGAGAACATGCCCCTGGTATGCGTGAACGACGTCAACGGCGGCGACCTATACATCGAAGGCCGCAAAGCCTATCAAAGATAACCCCTGCCCCACAGGCGTAACAGGGATGGCGACATCATGAAAACCTATCCTATGCGGAAGCATTATAGATTGCACGCGGGCTACGTGGCGTGGTTGCTGCACCGTGCCACGGGTCTTGGTTTGGCCTTGTATTTGTTCATGCACATTTGGGTGATACATCACATCAGCCGGGGCCGGGAGGCTTTCGACCAGGTGATGGCGGTGGTGCAGTCGCCCCTGTTCCATTTCATGGAGATAGCGCTTTTGGGCGCGGTGGTGTTTCACGGGGTCAACGGCATCCGGGTGGTGCTGATTGATTACGGCAACGCCGGCGAGAAAGGCCCCCACCTTGCCTGGGTGTGGTCCGTGCTGGGAGTGAGCGCCGTTCTGGTGGTATTGGGCGGCATACCCATGCTGCGCCTGGCGTTTCATTAAAGAAGAGAAGAGGGAAGAGAATCCGAGGGAACCCTTTTGGTGCCCCAAAAGGGTTCCCCCGGACCCCCTCCTAAAAAGGCAGGGTTAGAATATTCGAGGTCAAACCTTAAGCTTTATGAAAAAGGGGTCCGGAAAGAAAAATATTTCATGAAGAAAAAAAACCGGGTCCTTGCCAAATATGCTAATGGGATTGATGCGCATATATATAGTTTAAAGTTCTTTGAAGAGGGGGTTCGGGGGAGAAACTTTCTTCCAAGAAAGTTTCTCCCCCGAGCAAACCTTCTCTTCCCAAGGAGCATGGCGATGCGATTCATGGGATCGGGACGCAGCGGGGCATTCGAGTGGCTGTTCCAGCGGGTGAGCGGGGTAGCCCTGGTGGTCATCTTGTTTTTGCATTTTATTTTGATTCACTACGTGGGTGACGGTCCGGTGAGCTATGAGAAGGTGGCTTATCGTTTGGCGAGCCCCTATTACAAGGCCTGGGAGATGTTGTTTTTGGTGTTGGGTTTGTATCACGCCATGAACGGCATCAAGCTGGTGATCGACGACTACGTGCACCGGGAGGGCTGGCGGGTGATTTTGACCAGCCTGAATTGGCTGGTGACGCTGGCTTTCCTTTTGTTCGGTTCCATCACCATTTTGACCTTTACCTATCAGGGCTGAACGCGGGCGCACCGCGCGGGAGCAGTGGATATGGGGCTTTGGGACGACATCAAGGTACATCGGGTCAGCGCGCTGGTG
>LBMP01000038.1 GCA_001184205.1 Desulfocarbo indianensis | reverse complement strand
TACTCTATAATCTCCGCCACGACGCCGGCGCCCACGGTGCGGCCGCCCTCGCGGATGGCGAAGCGAAGCTCTTTTTCCATGGCGATGGGCGTGATCAAGGTGGCCTCGATGGTCACGTTGTCGCCGGGCATCACCATCTCAACGCCCTCGGGAAGCGTCACCACTCCGGTCACGTCAGTGGTCCGGAAGTAGAACTGGGGGCGGTAGCCGTTGAAGAACGGAGTGTGGCGCCCGCCTTCCTCCTTGCTCAGCACGTACACCTCGGCCTTGAACTTGGTGTGAGGCGTGATGCTGCCCGGCTTGGCCAGCACTTGACCGCGCTCCACGTCCTCGCGCTTCACGCCGCGCAACAGGCAGCCCACGTTGTCGCCGGCCTGGCCGGAATCCAGTATCTTGCGGAACATCTCCACGCCGGTGCATACCGACTTGGCGGTGTCCTTCACGCCCACGATCTCCACCTCGTCGCCGATCTTCACCTGGCCGCGCTCGATGCGGCCCGTCACCACCGTGCCGCGGCCGGAGATGCTGAACACGTCCTCGATGGGCATCAAAAACGGCTTGTCGATGTCGCGCTCGGGCTGCGGCACGAAATCGTCCACCGCCTGCATCAGCTCCAGGATAGGCTTGCAGGCCGCGCAATCGTCCTTGCCGCAGCCGCATTCCAGCGCCTTCAAGGCAGAGCCCTTGATGATCGGCGTGTCGTCGCCGGGGAACTCGTACTTGTCCAAAAGCTCCCGAAGCTCCATGTCCACCAGCTCGATCAGCTCCTCGTCGTCCACCATGTCAACCTTGTTCAGGAAGACCACGATGGCAGGAACCCCAACCTGGCGCGCCAGCAGGATGTGCTCACGGGTCTGCGGCATGGGGCCGTCGTCCGCCCCCACCACCAGGATCGCTCCGTCCATCTGCGCAGCGCCCGTGATCATGTTCTTGATGTAGTCAGCGTGACCGGGGCAGTCCACGTGCGCGTAGTGACGGTTCGGCGTCTCGTATTCCACGTGCGCCGTCGCGATCGTGATGCCGCGCTCTCGCTCCTCGGGCGCCTTGTCGATCTCGTCGAACGCCACGAACTTCGCCGATCCCTTCGACGCCAGACATTTGGTTATCGCCGCCGTCAAGGTCGTCTTGCCGTGGTCGATGTGACCGATCGTGCCAATGTTACAATGCGGCTTGTTGCGCTCAAACTTAGCCTTGGCCAT
>LBMP01000037.1 GCA_001184205.1 Desulfocarbo indianensis | reverse complement strand
TCATCGAGGGCACCGCCGAGGCACTGGCGCGGCACATCACTGAAACGCTCGCGATCCCGACCATCGGCATCGGTGCCTCTGCCGCGTGCGATGGCCAGGTGCTGGTGACCGAAGACATGGTGGGCGGCTTCGATGCCTACACACCGCGCTTCGTCAAACGCTACGCAGACATCAATGCCGTCATGCGTGAGGCCGTCGCGCAATATGCCGACGAGGTTCGGCAAGGCGCCTTCCCGCTGGCACAACACTGCTTTGGCTACGGCAAGCCGCTGCAACTGCCCTCACACCTGATCGCCGCGACAAGCCTGGTGCCAGCTTGACTGCGAAATGCATCGGGCCAGCATGACGTTGGCCCGGCTCAGGCAGGCATCACCCGATCTCAACGCCCTGCAATGGACAGCAGCGAGTCAAACAGGCTGTTTGCCGTCTGCATGACCTTGGCCGACGCCTGATAGGCCTTCTGATACTGCATCAGGTTCATTGCCTCTTCATCCAAGCTCACGCCAGACACCGACTGCTGCTGCCGCATAGAACTCGCCAGCAACCCCGTCTGCGCCGTCAGATTGCCGTTGGCCTGGTTGGTCCGCACGCCCACCTGCGTAGTGAGGTTGTTCCATGCCGAGCCGATCGACGTGGTGCCACCATCAAGCAGTGCGGCATTGCGCAGCTTGGCCAACGCGCTGGCGTTGCCGTTGTCGGTGCTGTTGGCGGCGTTGGGCGAGAGCTTGAAGGTGTCGCCGTTTGCGGGCGTGCCCGTCATCGTCATCTGGACGCCGTTGAACGCGTACGTCGCGCCCTGCGTGTAAGGTGCCGTGCCGGAATACGTGGTCGACGTACCGTTGACGGTGACAGTCACCGTGCCCGGAAAGCCTGAAAGCGAACCGCCACCCGCCGCGGTGTAGGTGAGCGAGACCGGCGAGGCAAGCGGCGCGCCCGCGTAACCCGCATTCACGCCGACGGACGTGACCGCCCCACTGCCCTTGTTGTTGCTGCCCAGGTCTGCCACCACGGGCGAGGCTGCGGCGACTGCGTGGTAGTCGTTCGTCAGCGTCTTCATGCTGGACGCAGCGTTGGCGGTCGGGCGCACGAGGAACGAATCCCCATTGTTCATGGCACCGCTCAGGTTGAGCGAGACGCCATCCACCGTGGTCGGCCAACTGGTGACAGTGACCGCGCCGGAGCCATCGGGGTAGCGCGATACGG
>LBMP01000036.1 GCA_001184205.1 Desulfocarbo indianensis | reverse complement strand
TTGCGCCGGCACACATTCGGACAGAACTACCGAGCCGAGGATGCAACCGCGTGGCATCTCAGCCAACGTTGAGAAGCCGGCGCTGGAAACTGCGCGGACGTATGCCGCCATACGCTCGTCTTCGCCTAAGCCGGCCTGGTGGTCAAGCACGTACCCGGCAATCTCTCGCAAATCGCCATCAGCTTTCGCAGCATGGATGGCAACCCGAGTTCCCAGAATCGATCGCGGAATGGGCCAGCCCCGCGTCTCGTAGGGCTTGAGGCCCAGCATCAGGAGCGATGCGTGTGGCTGCCAGATGGAAATTGCTTTCATAGTGTCCTCAAATCCAAGGTCACGCGAGCTCGAGCGTGGCTGCTTCTGGCCAGGCCACCCAGCCCTCGAATGCCGCCCGGAATGCCGCGTTGGTGGCGTCGTCCCAGGCTTGCGCGGCATCCTCATCAAAGGGTTCTCGCTTACCTCGCTTGACGCTGGCGGCGTGAGCTTCCCGGGCAGTGAATCCACGCCCAGAGAGAAGGTCGTGCGCTGCCTCAGCACCGTCTCGCAACTCAACTTCGTTGACGCGCGCGTTTCGGATGGTCAGCGCGTCTGTGGCTTGTTTGCCACCAATCGTTGTGGTCATCGTCATCCCGGCTAGCTGGGCAACTTGAAACCCGATCGGGCCAGAGCACCAGCCATGTCGTCAGTGATTCTCAGGCGCTGTACGCCCGTTCTTTGCAGCTTGGCTCAGCCACTCCGCGCCCAGCGCAGTAAGTTCAACGTCTCCGACGCGGCGCATGACCACCCCCTTCTTCGCAAGGCCAGATACCGCTCGCCCTTCCGTGTGGTCGTACGAAACGGTCGAACCGGCCAAAGCTGGCCCCGCCTCCTTCAACACGGACTTCATGAATGCTTCCTCGCCGAGCGACAGCTTGACCTTGTTCGGAGCACCGGCGGCGTTAGGCTCCACCGAGGTCGCTTTGACCCAGCAATCGGGCTTCTGATCGTCCAAGCGGCTAATCACCCCTCGCTTCTCCAGACCCAAGAGCAGGGTCCGAACTGCAGCGCTATGTACGCGCCTGTTGTGGCCAAATTGGAAGTCGATGCGTTCGGCGATCTGCCCTGTCGTATAGCCACCTTGGCCATCGAGGACATTGAGGATTGCTGTTTCAAATTCGGCGAGAGGCATGGTGCAGGGCCCTCCTGGGGTCGTATCAGGATCGGAATGGGTGGCTGCGCCCA
>LBMP01000035.1 GCA_001184205.1 Desulfocarbo indianensis | reverse complement strand
GTTGTGCTTGGTCGCCGCGTCCACCATGGCCGCCACCACAGACGAGCCCGACCCGCCAGTGAAGATGATCTTCGCACCCGCATCGATGGCGCTTTGCAGTGCCGACAGGCTGTCTTGCGCCGACAGCTTGTTGTCGTAGGTCGTCAACTCATAGCGCGCGCCATTCAACACGCCTTGCGGCTGCGCGTTGGCATCATCGATGCCGAGTTTCAGGTTGGCGAGGAACTGTTCGCCTACATTCGACAGGGGCCCGCTCAACTGGTCGATGAACGCCACC
Source organism: Desulfocarbo indianensis (assembly GCA_001184205.1). Classification (GTDB taxonomy): domain Bacteria; phylum Desulfobacterota; class Desulfarculia; order Desulfarculales; family Desulfarculaceae; genus Desulfocarbo; species Desulfocarbo indianensis. Next base: position 945 of record LBMP01000035.1, on the reverse strand, counting down.
TTGATCGGCGCAGGGTCTGCAGCGTGCGCCAGCGGTGCGCAGAGTACGGTGATCGCGCAGGCCAATGCGGACAACGGACGGGCCAAGCGGGTCGATGCGGGCATGTCTTCTCCTTGTTGTGTGGGGCGTGCTGTCTTCTCGTCTACCAGGTATCGATGAAGCGGCGCGTGGCGGGGTCGCGCGTGTGGCGCGGCGGTGCGGGCGGCGCCGATTGCAGCCCGCGGAGCAGCCAGCGGCGCGTATCGGCCGGGTCGATCACGGCGTCGATCTCCAGATAGCTGGCGATGTTGAGCGCGCGGCCTTCCTCGTAAGCTGCATCGACCATCTTGCGGAACAGCGCCTCGCGCTCCATGGGGTCTTCCACCGCTTCCAGCTCCTTGCGATAGCCGAGGCGGATAGCACCTTCGATGCCCATGCCGCCGAATTCTCCGCTCGGCCACGACGCCGTGAAGAATGGCGCATGGAAGCCGCCGGCCGCCATCGCCATAGCCCCAAGGCCGTAGCCCTTGCGCAGCACAACGGTARAAAACGGCACGCGCAGATTGCCGGCTGTCACGAACATGCGGCTGACATGGCGCACGGTGGCCGTCTTCTCCGCCTCCGGGCCAACCATGAAGCCCGGCGTGTCGCACAGCGAGACGATGGGCAGATCAAACGCATTGCACAGCTGCATGAAGCGCGACGCCTTGTCGGCCGCCGCCGAATCGATGGCACCGCCCAGATGGCGCGGATTGTTGGCGATGCAGCCGAACGCGCGGCCCTCGATGCGGATCAGCGCGGTGATGATGCCGACGCCGAAGGCTTGGCGCAGCTCCAGCACCGAGCCGGTGTCAGCCAGCGCTTCGATCACGGCGCGCATGTCGTAGCTGCGCATGCGGTTTTCGGGGATCACGTGGCGAAGGTGGCGCGCGTCGCCGGCTTCCCATTGGGTGAGTGGCCCCTGGA
>LBMP01000034.1 GCA_001184205.1 Desulfocarbo indianensis | reverse complement strand
GCGTCTCTTCATTGAACACCGACGGCAGATCGGTGTCGCGCGCTAACTCGAACAGGTTCATGACTTGGCCATCAACGGCGTTTCCCAGGTGGCAGAAGGACGACCACGCCCGAGGCGGCACACCCTACACAGAATGTGATCGTCCCACCGCATAATGATAGTTATGTCAAATTGTTTAGAAGTAAATAATAGCCTAGGCAATGTAAGTACCGGGAACGCCGTAGGTACGCCAGATCATCAGTTGACGCGCCCCAGGATGCACGCTGTCAGATCTGAAGGTGCATCTGCGTGCCGGCCGCTGTAGGACGGTCTGGCGGGTGGGCACGACACCACCATTGGTGAATGAAATCCCACTCGGCGCTGTCAGGTTGTGCCTCTGGCAACACGCCATGAACGGGGATTCCAGAGCGGCTAATCGCGACTTCGTTGTTCCGTGCTGGTTCGCCATCAATCTCGGCACCGCACGACGGACACTTGTAGAAATGGTATGCCCGCCCGCGCGTTTCTCTCGACGCGATGAGCGCCCCGTTTTTTTCAGGGTGCGCATGATTGATGGTAAGCACCCGGTGAACCCGTCTTGAAGGGGACCCGCGTAGCAAGGAGCATCGTGTCCATCTAGTTCTAGGTGGACACGTGGACACTATCGAAGAGAGCGCGCCAATACGGCGCCGACGTCGGCATAGCGCCGAGTTCAAGGCCAAGGCAGTGCAGGAGTGCATGCAGCCGGGTGTTTCGATCGCGGCGATAGCCCTGCACCATCGCCTCAATGCGAATCTGCTGCGGCGCTGGGTCGCCGAGCAGGAAGCAAAGAATGGCGCGCCTGAGGACCGCGAGTTGATGAGGGTGCCGCAAGGCGAGTTCATCCCGTTGCGGATCGGCGAGCCGACCACTGCCGTGCCGGACATCCAGATCGAAGTCCGCCGTGGCGCGACGACGATCAGTCTTMGCTGGCCGGGATCGGCCGCAGCGCAGTGCGCCCAGTGGCTGCAAGGGTGGTTGCGTTGATTCGGGTGGACGCGATCTGGTTGGCCGTGGAGCCGCTGGACATGCGCGCCGGTACCGAAACGATCCTCGCGCGGGTCGTCAAGGTGTTCGGCGCGGCACGCCCCCACCACGCCTACCTGTTTGCCAATAAGAGTTCGACGCGCATGAAGGTGCTGGTCTACGACGGCTTCGGCATCTGGCTGGCCGCGCGGCGCCTCAACAAGGGGCGCTTCATCTGGACGAACGGCGACCAGGCGATCGCCAC
>LBMP01000033.1 GCA_001184205.1 Desulfocarbo indianensis | reverse complement strand
GTTCTTGCGGATAGTGGCGACGCCGCGGTCCAGCGCCTCCTGCTTGGTTTCCAGCATCGTGACCGGAATGCCCGCGTTCAGGAAGTTCATGGAGATACCGCCACCCATGGTGCCGGCACCAATCACGGCAACCTTCTCCACCTTGCGCACCGGGGTGTCTTCCGGCACATCGGGGATCTTGCTGGCAGCGCGTTCGCCGAAGAAGGCGTGACGCAGTGCGCGCGATTCGCTGGTGTTCACCAGTTCGATGAACAGGTCACGCTCGAACTTGATGCCGTCGTCAAAGCGCTTCTGCACGGCGGCCTGCACGGCGTCGACGCACTTGCCCGGTGCCGGGAAGTTCTTGGCGACAGCGGCCACGGTGTTGCGGGCAAATTGCAGGAAACCTTCGGGGTTGTCGTGCTCGATCTTGCGGTCACGCACCTTCGGCAGCTTGCCCTCGGCAGCGGCCTTCAGCGCAAAGTCGATGGCACCGGCCATCAGGTCGCCTTCGACCATCTGGTCGAATAGGCCGCTCTTGGCCAGCTTTTCCGACGGAATGGCAGTGCCCGAAACGATCATGTTCAGAGCGGGCTCCAGGCCGATCGCGCGCGGCAGGCGCTGCGTACCGCCGGCGCCCGGCAGAATGCCCAGCTTCACTTCCGGCAGCGCGATCTGCGCGCCCGGTGCGGCCACACGGTAGTGGCAGCCCAATGCCAGTTCCAGCCCGCCGCCCATCGCCACCGAGTGGATGGCGGCCACGACCGGCTTGCTGCTCGACTCAACCGCCTTGATGACAGCGTGCAACGTCGGCTCTTGCGTTGCCTTGGGCGTGTTGAACTCGCGGATATCAGCGCCGCCCGAGAAGGCCTTGCCTGCACCGGTGATCACAATGGCCTTGACGCTGGGGTCATCACCAGCCTTGACCATGCCCTCAACGATACCCAGGCGCGTGGAATGGCCAAGGCCGTTGACCGGCGGGTTGCTGAGCGTAATGACGGCAACGCCGTCCTGGACCTTGTACTCCGCAGTCATGCTGGTTCCTTTGGTGATGCGAGGGCCGGCTCGATTGATGCCAAAGCAGCGCACCGTGCCTCGCGGTTGAACTGTCTCTTAAGTATCGTTTTTTTAACGCGCGGTAAGGCCGCGACTCGACACAGAATACACAAAATAGCACGGTCGTTCAATTTTTATTTTTGCGCTGCACGGCGCCGTTCAGCGGGCCATGCAGCGGGCTGCGGCAGGTTCAAACGCGTGTGCTGCAGCGTCGATTTTTTGCCCGGCACATGACGGTTTTGATAGAGTCGCGC
>LBMP01000334.1 GCA_001184205.1 Desulfocarbo indianensis | reverse complement strand
GGTCCGGCGTGATGCCGTACAGCGACTGCGCACAACCCAGCGCCACACGGAAGCCCGTCATCACCTCGTCGAAAATCAGCACGGCGCCGTTCTCAGTACACAGCGAGCGCATGGCCTGATGGAACGCGGTGCTGCCTCGCACCAGGTTCATGTTGCCGGCCACCGGTTCGACGATCACCGCGGCGATTTCCTTGCCATGGCGCGCAAACGCCTCACGCAGTGCGTCGACATCGTTGTAGGGCAGCACCATTGTGTGCTTGACCACGTCTTCCGGCACGCCGGCGGAGGATGGCGCGTTCTGCGTGGTGTCGGCAAAGGTCAGCAGGCCCGAGCCGGCCTTGACCAGCAGGCTGTCGGCGTGGCCGTGGTAGCAGCCCTCGAACTTGACGATCAGGTCGCGGCCGGTAAAACCGCGCGCCAGGCGCAGCGCGCTCATGGTCGCCTCGGTACCCGACGAGACCAGTCGCACCTGCTCGATCGATGGCACGAGCTTGCAGATTTCCTCGGCCATGACAACTTCCGCCTCGGTCGGGGCGCCGAACGAGAAGCTGTCGGCCGCCACTTCCTGCACGGCGCGCACGACGTCAGGATGCGCGTGGCCGACGATCATCGGGCCCCACGAGCCGACGTAGTCGATA
>LBMP01000333.1 GCA_001184205.1 Desulfocarbo indianensis | reverse complement strand
TGCTAAGAGCCCGTCGGGAGGCGGTCGATCAGACTTATCCTAAAACTGTTGAGGGATGTGTCGGAGACAGGGCGGCCGCCAGCCTGCGGTGCGTACCGCAGGCCAGGGAATAGCGTGGGGTGCCTTACGGAGCAGGTGTCCAGTTCGGATCGTTGAGCTGCTTTTCCAGCAGACGGATCTGCTGTTGCAGCGAATCAACCTGGGCCTTGTAGGCGCGGCGTTCGACGTCCAGCGCCTGGGTTTGCTGGCGCACGGTCTGCTGCTCTTCCAGCATCTTCTGGCGTTGCGCCTGCATGATGCGGACTTCCTGACTGAGCGAGGCAGCACGCTGTTCGGCGGCCTGCGCTTCGCGCTCGAGTTGCGCTTTCTGGCCGGCGGTGACGGCGCGGCGCAGGTCGTCCTCAGCCCAGACGCGGGTCTGTCGGGCCAGCGTGTCGTACGCGCCTTCAGCCGGCGCTACCGACGCGAACTTGTACACGCGCCACAGTTCTTTGCGATACGACAGCGCGACGTAAGCGGTGGTGTCTTCATTCACCAGCAGCAGGCTCGTGCCGTAGTCGCCGTTGTAGGTGGTGCGTAGCTCGGTCAGGCGCTTTTGTGCCAGCAACTGCTGCAGTTCGGCCACGGTGCCGGCAGAGG
>LBMP01000332.1 GCA_001184205.1 Desulfocarbo indianensis | reverse complement strand
ACCCCGCCCAACCTCACCAGCTACGTGCCTGCCGTGCAAGTCACCATCGGCCGCAGTTCGGGCAACAACGGCGGCCCGGTCAGCACGTGGTTTGCCTCGATCGTCAATGGCACGCCGGCCAGCATCCAGGCCACAGCGGTTGCCGTTATCGCCGCGCCAGGTACAGCCAACCCAGGGGCACTCTTCCCTGTGGCCATCAACCAATGCCTGCTCACGCTGTATTGGGATTCGAAGACCGGCAAGCCGGTCAATGATCCGTCTACCGGTCAACCCCAAGTCATCGACATCGAGACGTCCTACCCGTCCAAAAGCACGACTTGCTTTAGCGGCGAGTGGACTGGTTTTTTTGGCAGCACCAATGCCAGCACAGAGAAGAGCCTGGTGCAAAACGGCAACCCGACCGCCGTCAGTATTGGAGACAGCATCAACATCTCCAATGGTGTCAAGGCAAGCGTCTACAAGGTCATCAACTATCCGAGCACGGTCGTGATGCCGGTTGTCTCCTCGGTCACACCCGGGTCAAGCTCGCCGGTCGTCGGCTTCGTGGGTTTTCAGATCACCAACGTGTATCAGAACGGGTCGCACTCCTACATCGAGGGAAATTTCGTTGGTGGGGTCAAGCTTGCAACAGGTGGCGGCGG
>LBMP01000331.1 GCA_001184205.1 Desulfocarbo indianensis | reverse complement strand
CGCGCCATGCACGAAAGTGTATGCAAGCCAAGCCGCGGGCCAGATCAGCGACAGCGCGACGGTCGACCACCCGATGCGTGGCCGGGGGCCAAACAGCAGCCAGCCGACAAGCGCCATCCATGGCGAGACGTAGTGAAAGCCGTTTGACGCCAAAAGCGCCAATCCGGTTGCCTTCGAGGTCGGCGCAAGCACGATGTGAAACACCAGCCCCGTTGTCGCGATGCCGAGCAAACCATCCAGCCTGAGTACGCGCCACCATTTGCCATCTCGCGCAGGGTCCATCACGAGAGAGATGGCAGCCACCGCAACCAGGATGTTGCTTTGGATGGTGAAGTAGCTGAACAACCGGACAAGCCGCGTGGCAAGCGAGACCTGGCTACCCACACCGCTGACGGTCACGCTGAGCTGCACGATCAGTGCAACGACAATGACAGCGGCCAACACGGCATGCCATGCCCGTGCCGGCCGCATCGGTGATGCATTGGCCAACTCAGCCACGCATCAACCCATCCACTTGCGTGCGTTACGGAACATGCGCATCCACGGGCTGCTGCCGTCACCGGCGGTTTCCCAGTCCTTCGGATGCCAGCTCATCTGCACCGCGCGGAACACGCGTTCCGGGTGCGGCATCAGCGCAGTGA
>LBMP01000330.1 GCA_001184205.1 Desulfocarbo indianensis | reverse complement strand
CGGCCGGCTGCGCATGAGTGGCGTCGAGCGGCGCATCTTTGTCGAAGCGGCACCGCTGGAACTGTCGCCGCGCGAGTTTGCCGTGCTGGAGCTGCTGATGCTGCGGCAGGGTCGCGTGGTCAGCAAGGTGCAGTTGCAGGACCACCTGGCCAGCTTCGGCCATGCCATTGGTGAAGCCAGCCACGACGTGGTGGGCGATACGGCCATCGAGGTCTACGTGCACCGCGTGCGCCGCAAGATTGAACATTCCGACGCCGAGATCGTCACCGTGCGCGGCTTCGGTTATCTGCTGCAGGCACGCGGCGCGGCGGCCTAGTCCTCCTCTCATGTTCAAGCGCCACCGTCCCGCTGCCGCTCGCGATTCGGCTGCTCCAGCAACGGGGGCGTCCGCCAACATCGCCGTCAGCCTGCGCCTGCACCTGCTGCGCGCGCTGGCGACCCCGCTGTTCGGTCTGGTGGTCGGCACCGGTGCACTGTCGTATTGGCTGGCGGCGCACTACACCACGCAGGTGTTCGACCGCGCGCTCGTGAGCGAGGCCAATGCGTTGGCGGAACAGATCCGCATTGCCGGTCCGCATGTGCCGGCGGCCAAGCTGTACGACATCGAGTTGACCGCCCAGACGCTCGTACAGAACGGTGGCGAAG
>LBMP01000329.1 GCA_001184205.1 Desulfocarbo indianensis | reverse complement strand
CGAGGACGAGATCCTCGCGCGGCAGGTTTCCCAGCTCATGGACCAATACGCTGTCTACTGCGCAAACGGCGACTGGACCCTGTTGCGGTCGGCCGCACCTACACTGTGATCGGGGCGCAATGAAACCCTCCGCTAGCGTATTTCCCCTATAGGGGCAATACTGTTCAGATAGTATTTTTAAAGCCATAATCCTCATCCATCGAAGCTTCAATGGATGAGGGTGATGGCCAGAACACGCAAGACGCTGCCGTCGAGAGTTGACGTTGCGCATTTGATCAGCGCCGGGGTGCTGGCCAGCGTGTGTCCACGGACGTTGATCGAAGAAGTGTTGGCCGAGACCGGCAAGGCCAGCCAGCGGGAGCGGCTGCTGCCCGCGCCGGCAGTGGTGTATTACGTGATGGCGCTGGCGCTGTGGCGCGAAGCGCCGCTGGAGGAAGTGCTGCGCGTGGTGTGCGAAGGCCTGCAATGGCTCGGCGGCGGCCACACTGAGGCGGTGCAGGCCAGCAAGTCCGCGATCTCGCAGGCGCGCAGCCGGCTGGGCCCCGAGGTCATGCGCCAATTGGCCGATCGGGTGCTGCGCCCGCTGGCCGCGCCGGGGGCGCCAGGGGCGTGGTACCGGGGATTGCGCGTGATGGCCCTGGACGG
>LBMP01000032.1 GCA_001184205.1 Desulfocarbo indianensis | reverse complement strand
GGGCGCGATCGTCGATGTGCAGACGAAGCAGGCCGACGGCCAGCGCGTGCGCGAGGTGGGTGTGCAGATCGGCAACTACGCCCGGAAGGAGACGATGCTCGACATCGGCGACAAGCTCGACGCCGACGGTAGAGTTGCCTATCGCTTCGTCGGCGTTGCGAGCGACGGCAACGCACTGACCGGGCCGCATGACGAGCAGCGCGTCGCGCTTGCGCCTTCACTGCGCTGGCGGCCGGATGCCGACACCTCGCTGACACTCACCGCGACCTACCTGCAGGACCGGAGTGATTTTTCACACAACTTCCTCCCCGCGCAGGGCACCGTGCTGCCCAACCCCAATGGGCAGCTCACGCATGACGTCTACACGGGCGACCCGACATTCAATGACTACCGAAAGAAGCAGTGGTCGCTCGGCTATCAGTTCTCGCACAACCTCAATTCGACGTGGACATTGCGCCAGAACGTGCGTTGGATGCACTTGTCGCTTGATGACGCATCGGTCTTCGGCGCGGGTCTTGCCCCGGGCAGCACCACCAACATCACGCGCTACGCAGGGCTGTTCCAGTTCAACTACAGCCGCTTCGATATCGACAACACCGCACAGGCGCGCTTCGGCACAGGGCCACTCGAACACACGGTGCTACTCGGCTTCCAGTACAGCCGGCAGACAACGACCGATAGCGAGTGGCTTGCGCTGGCGCCGCGCCTGAATCTCTACAACCCGGTCTATACGCCGGTCACGACCGCGATCTTCTCGGGCCCGACGTTCCTGGGCCACCCCAATCTGTACACGGCGATGAGCACGGTCAGTACCTACGCACAAGACCAGATCAAATGGAACCGCTGGGTTTTGACGCTCGGTGGCCGCGAGGATTGGGTCAACGTGCGCCAGGACAACCGCGGGGCCGGCACGCAGACGAACCAGGACGTCAGCGCGTTCTCGGGCCGTGTCGGCCTCACGTATCGCGGCAGCTACGGGCTTTCGCCGTACGTCAGCTATTCGACATCGTTCAACCCGGTCATCGGTGTGAGGATGTTTGGTGGAGGATTGCCGCAACCAACGCGCGGCAAGCAGGCCGAGGCTGGCCTACGCTGGCAGCCGCTGGGCGAGAAGCTGATGCTGAGCGCGGCGGTCTACCAGATCAACCAGACGAACGTCGTGACACCGGCGCCGAGAAATCTCACGCGCGGCAAGCAGGCCGAGGCTGGCCTACGCTGGCAGCCGCTGGGCGAGAAGCTGATGCTGAGCGCGGCGGTCTACCAGATCAACCAGACGAACGTCGTGACACCGGCGCCGAGAAATCTC
>LBMP01000328.1 GCA_001184205.1 Desulfocarbo indianensis | reverse complement strand
GATGGCGCTTTCACCGGTCGGGGTCGCATGGCCGGTTCGCTGCGTGCGGGGTCGAGCCGGGCATCGGCCTGCTGGCGACGCTCCTGCAAATACGACAACACGGCAAAGAAGGCGAGCAGCAGCGCGGGCACCCACGCCAGCCCGCGAATCATCATCACGACGATGCCCAGAAACGGATTGGCCGCAAACGCCGCCGGGAGGATGTTGTGGAAGATCAGATAGCTGGCCGCAGAGCCAATCGCCAGCATCCACCACGGCAGTGCCAGCAGCACGTCGCTCGTGGAGGGTTGTTTCTTTCTCCTGCGCCCCATTTGCCTGACCCTTGTGAAGGTTTTCTTTCTTGGGAACCGCCTTTTAGATCATTAGGATTAGGCGGTTTTTTATAATCCGAACAAGGTAATCGCACTCGGATTTTGTCGGCAAATAGCATAGCCCACGCTTTGGGGTTGAGAAGCCCTCTGCGGTGGGGATTTCGGACGGTACGTTAATAAAACTAAGCGCTACAGGTGCTGACTGACGCAAAAGCACTCAGGTACGATGCGGCACCGTATTCGTACATCGCCATGCCGCACCCATTCCAGACAACAGAACAAGAGGTGATTGCCGGATACCGGCTTCACTACACCATGAGCCGCGCAAAGGCCG
>LBMP01000327.1 GCA_001184205.1 Desulfocarbo indianensis | reverse complement strand
GCAAGCGCCCAGGGCCAGCAGCGTGGCAATGGCTGCGAGTTTGATCATGGTTTGGGACTTCGACATGTCCGATTTCTCCTAGAGGAACTGCTTCGTTACTGCATGAAAGGACCCCACGCCGGCTCACGAACTTCGCCGGCCTGGAGGGAAAGAATCTGACGCGTACGGCCATCGGTGGACACGGCTGCCAGCACCGTCTTGCCGCCCACGCGCGTGGAATACAGGATGAACTTGCCATTGGCGGCAAAGCTCGGGGACTCATCGTAGGAGGTGTCCGTCAGCGCGTTCACGTCGCCGTTGGTGAGATCCTGCGTGTACAGGCGGAAGGCACCGCCCACGCGCGAGATGTAGGCCAGCAGCTTGCCGTCCGGCGACACGCGCGGGCTTGTGTTGTAACCGCCCTTGAAGGTCACGCGCTGCGCGCCGCCCGCCTCTTCGCCATCGGCAGACATGCGATAGATCTGCGGTGCGCCGCCACGGTCGCTGGTGAAATAGATCGAACGGCCATCCGGCGAGAACGACGGCTCGGTGTCGATCGCGCTGCTACGGGTCAGACGGCGCAGGCCCGAGCCATCGGCGTTGACCACGTAGACCTGCGTATTGCCGTCACGCGAGAGCGCCACCGCCACGCGGCGGCCATCCGGC
>LBMP01000326.1 GCA_001184205.1 Desulfocarbo indianensis | reverse complement strand
CTCACCAAGCGCAACGGTTTCCTGGAAAATCAGTTCGACTGATTTTTTTGACGACCGGCGGCTCCACCAGCCGCCGCTGTCGTTTCCAATTCAGTTTTCGATTCAGCTTCCGGAGAGAGACACATGGCCGCTGGCTACATCCTCGCGTACGTGGACGTGACGGACCCCGTGCAATACGAGCAATACAAAGTGCTGTCGACCAAGGCCATGCAGGTCCATGGCGCAGAAGTCCTTGTGCGTGGCGGTAAGACCGAGCAACTCGAAGGTGAGTGGGCTCCCACCCGCATCGTCGTGCTCAAGTTCGCCAGCTACGACGCGGCCAAGTCGTTCTACGACAGCGAGGAATATCTGGCTGCACGCAATGCGCGCGCTAAGGCCGCCCACATGAACATGATCGTGGTCGAAGGCGTTTAAGCCCGTCCACCGCTGTACCTGTTTTAAAGACCAAGAGGGATTTTCATGAGTGCCATCGTAGATATCATCGGTCGCGAAGTGCTGGACTCGCGCGGCAACCCCACCGTCGAGTGCGACGTGCTGCTGGAATCGGGCGTGATGGGCCGCGCCGCGGTGCCGTCGGGCGCTTCCACCGGCTCGCGCGAAGCCATCGAACTGCGTGACGGCGACAAGTCGCGCTACCTGGGCAAGG
>LBMP01000325.1 GCA_001184205.1 Desulfocarbo indianensis | reverse complement strand
CACACTGATCGCACACCCATTTGCCGCGGATGTGACGCTCCACGGTGAACGTGCCCGGCGTGTAGTCCAGCTTCTCGCTGATGTCTTCGCCAATGCGCTTGAGCGCACACCCACAGGTGCAGGTCTCTGCGTCCGGCTCGTGGTGGATGTCGGTGCGCGGCAACTGCGGCGGCAATGCCTGGCGCTTGGGCTTGCTCTTGGCTTCAGATTTGGACGACGGCAGGAGCGCTTCCAGTTCGGTCTCAATCGCCTCGAGGTCTGCGTCAATGGCTTCGTCCAGCAGACTCGCCTGTTCAGATGTCAGTTGCTCGCTGCGCTTGCCGAACTTCCAGCGCTTGTGGATGGCCAGCTCGTGTGTGAGCTGGTCGATCTTGGCTTGCCGGTACCGCAACTCCCGGTCCTTCTCGCCGACCTGGGCCATCAACTGCGCAGCCAGTGTGCGCAGTTCGTCCGGGCTCAGGGCATCGAGGTTGGTGGGTAGGTTCATGCGGCGAGTCTGCCAGAACCCCAAGTCCTCTGGAAGGAAGCCAGTTTACGGCTTTGGGGGTATTACACGACCGTGATCGCGTGGTCGTGGGTGAGCGTCTGCCAAGGCAGCCCCGTCACCAGCGCACGCAATTGCTCGGGATTGAGCGCCGTGGCGATC
>LBMP01000324.1 GCA_001184205.1 Desulfocarbo indianensis | reverse complement strand
CACGGACCAGAACATCGTGTCCCAGTTGATGACGGAGAAGTCGACGACCGACATCTGCTTGCCGCCGACGCTATTGAAATTCTGCAAATGCTCCGCGATATACGCGGAAGGCGTGAGAGCGTGCTCGGCGGCGTGGCCGGCGGCTTCTGCGACTTCAGTTGCCATGATGATTCAGTCCAATATTGCGAAACATTCTTCGTGACCCGTTCTTGCTCGCGCCCGATGCTCAACAGGTTTCCCTGGAGATCGCGGACTGCACGCAGCCGGAACGCGCCACCTTATTCTTGCGGAGTGTCAGTGCAATGAACCGGGCCTCTCCTGCCTCAGGTTCCTGCCGTCTTCCGACACCTTCCGTGCCTGCCGCAACGCTGCAGGCTGGGGTTCGTCCATCACCGCATCAACGCAGCGCGAGACCAACCCAGTACATCTTGAGCGCCAGGATCAAGGTGATCAGCAAAGGCGGCCAGTGCAGCCCCTTGAACATCACCACCACAATCACCAGCAGTGCGACCGTGCCGAGCACCTTGATCGCTTCGCCCACCACCAGACGGGCGATGGACTCGAACCCCATGGCCGTCGACAGTCGCATCGCGAACCATGCCGAAGGCACCACGCACACACCGCCCCCCAAGAGGGCCGACAACGCA
>LBMP01000323.1 GCA_001184205.1 Desulfocarbo indianensis | reverse complement strand
GCCGCCCGCGTATGAAAAGCTGGCCGACACCGACGCTGGCTATGAAAAGGCGCTGCTGGAGAACAAGGCGTTCGCGCGCTGGGTGAGCCGCAACGTGCATCCGCACCGCGTGCCGGGCTATGCCGCTGTCACGCTGTCGCTCAAGCCAGGCGCTGCACTGCCTCCGGGCGATGCCACGGCCGAGCAGATGGCACTGGTGGCCGACTGGTCTGAGCGCTTCGGTTACGGTGAACTGCGCGTGGCGCATGAGCAGAACCTGATCCTGCCGGACGTGAAGAAGCACGATCTGTTCGACCTTTGGCAACTCGCCAAGGAACACGGCATGGCCACCGCCAACATCGGCCTGCTGACCGACATCATTGCGTGCCCGGGCGGCGATTTCTGCTCGCTGGCCAACGCCAAGTCGATCCCCATCGCACAGGCGATTCAGGCGCGTTTCGACGATCTCGATTACGTGCACGACCTGGGCGAGCTGTCGCTCAACATCTCGGGTTGCATCAACTCGTGCGGCCATCACCACGTCGGCAACATCGGCATCCTGGGTGTCGATAAGCACGAAGAAGAGTGGTACCAAGTGTCGCTGGGTGGCGCGCAGGGCAACGACTCGGCGATCGGCAAGATCATCGGCCCGTCGTTCAAGGCGGAAGA
>LBMP01000322.1 GCA_001184205.1 Desulfocarbo indianensis | reverse complement strand
GGAGACGCATGGCGAAGATCTGCATCGTGGGGGCTGGCTCGATCGGCTGCTATCTGGGGGGCCGTCTGCTGGCCGCGGGCGCTGACGTAACACTGGTCGGGCGGGCGCGCATTGGCGATGAACTGCGCACACATGGCCTGACGTTGACGGACTACCGTGGTGGTCGCTGGCAGGTGGACGCCGCCAACGTGGCCTATATGACCGAGCCCGACGTAGCCGCCACGGCAGATCTGGTGCTGGTCACGGTCAAGTCAGCCGCAACCGCTTCCGTGGCTGATGCGCTAAAGCCGCTGCTGCGCCCCGGCACGGTGGTGGTCAGCTTCCAGAACGGACTGGGTAATGCCGACGTGCTCCGCGCCGCGCTGCCGCAGCAGACAGTGCTGGCTGGCATGGTGCCCTTCAATGTGATGCAGCCCGGGCCGGGCGCCTTTCATCAGGGCACAGCGGGCGAACTGGAGGTCGCGGCGTCGCCCGCGTTGCACATCTTCCTTGATACTTTCCGGCGTGCCGGTCTGCCGCTGGTTGAGCGTACGGACATGGCATCGGTGCAATGGGCCAAGCTGCTGCTCAACCTGAACAACGCCATCAATGCACTGGCCAATCGGCCATTGAAGGAAGAGCTGTCGCAGCGCGCTTACCGGCGCTGTC
>LBMP01000321.1 GCA_001184205.1 Desulfocarbo indianensis | reverse complement strand
GAATCGGGCGGCACCAAGACCAAGAAGGCGACGACCATCAAGAGCCATCACAACGTGGGCGGCCTGCCGGAAACGCTGGGCCTGAAGCTGCTCGAACCGCTGCGCGACCTGTTCAAGGATGAAGTGCGCGAACTGGGCGTGGCGCTGGGTCTGCCGCACGAGATGGTGTATCGCCATCCGTTCCCGGGCCCGGGCCTGGGCGTGCGCATTCTGGGCGAGGTGAAGCGCGAATACGCCGACCTGCTGCGCCGCGCTGATGCGATCTTTATCGAGGAGCTGCGCGGCACCAAGGCAACGGCGCAGGATGCGGCTGCCGGTCTGTGCGCCGAAGCCGATGTCGGCAAGAGCTGGTACGACCTGACCAGCCAGGCATTTGCAGTGTTTGTACCGGTCAAGTCCGTTGGCGTGATGGGCGATGGCCGAACGTATGACTACGTGACGGCCATGCGCKCGGTGCAGACCACCGATTTCATGACCGCCCACTGGGCGCACCTGCCGTACGCGTTGCTCGGCCGTGTGTCGAATCGCGTCATCAATGAGGTGCGTGGGTTGAGCCGGGTCGTGTATGACATCTCGGGCAAGCCGCCTGCGACGATTGAGTGGGAGTGAGGTTGCACCTCCCAAGGTATTGAGAAGAAAGCCCGCATTG
>LBMP01000320.1 GCA_001184205.1 Desulfocarbo indianensis | reverse complement strand
TGACGCTCGCCAGCCGCACGGTGATGCAACTCACAAAGGAGATTGCTCAGACGGGAACAGCGGTTTCTGAGCATGGGCAGTAAGGAGGTCCGACTGGGTACGCCGCGCGTTGACAGGGGCGTGTGAAGCCCTCACGTGCGCTGTCTCGCGGAGCGGAGCCAGCGCGAGCATGACGGGTACGGCTTCTATATGTGGACGGCAAGCTACCTCGACAGACTTAATTTCCGCCCGACGGACTTTATTTTTCCCGATCAACCGCCAGCACACTCCACGAGATTCCGCTACACTAATAATTGACGCATCAATCATTGATGTATCATTTGTATTGTCCATCTCCCACCATGGCCGTCCACACCGCGCTACCGCATTCCCATACCCAAGTCTTGCCGTTCAAGGAATCGCTGCTGGCAATGATCGGCATCTGCTTCGTCGTCGTGCTGGTAGCGCTGGATCAGACTGTGGTCGGTACCGCGCTTCCGACAGTGGTGGCGGAGCTCAAGGGCTTTGAGCTGTATGCATGGGTGGCAACGTCGTATCTGCTGACCTCCGTGGTGACGGTGCCGATCTTCGGCCGGCTGGGAGACTTCTACGGCCGCAAGCCGTTCGTGATTGCGTCCATCGTGGTCTTCACGCTGGCCTCCATCATGTG
>LBMP01000319.1 GCA_001184205.1 Desulfocarbo indianensis | reverse complement strand
TGAACTACATCGGCGTCACCAACAATGCGCCCACCGGTGGACGCGTGTCCGAGGTCAAATCGCTCGGCGTGGGGCTTGATTACAAGTGGAGCGCCGCCAATACCGCCACACTGGCCGGCTACTACAGCAAATACGAAAGCAGCACGCACGACAGTTCCACCAAATCGGTCGTGCTGAGCAACGACTACGCGTTCTCCAAGCGCACCACGCTGTATGTGCAGTTGGTCTACGTGGACGCCGGTGCCGTGGGCACGGCGGATCCGCTCGAAAGCATCAAAACGTCGATTGTTGCCGGCGGCACCGCCCCCGGTGCGAAAACGGTGCTGGCTGGGGTTGGCCTGAAGCACGCATTCTGATCCGTTGAGCGCAAGCCCCCTCCTTCCGTGGCGGATGAGCGGGTCAGGAATGACCTTGCCTGAAGAAGAAGGAGGGGCGGCAAGCTGAAGGACACTGCTGCCGTCCGCAACGTACTGCAGCAGCCCGCTCAACCGCGTCCTTGCACACATCGGGCACCGTGCTGGGCAGCAACCCACTCCTCGTTGGTCGGCTCCACCGCCACGCGAATCCGGCTGGCCGAACTGGAGATGATGGCGGCATGCGCCTGGTTGGCCGCGTCATTCAAATCCGCGCCCAGATAGCCGAGCGCATG
>LBMP01000031.1 GCA_001184205.1 Desulfocarbo indianensis | reverse complement strand
AGATGACGCGGTAGTCGTTGCACAACGCCTGCGCCACCACGTCGAAGTCGCGGCCGGTACGCGAGAGGCCGTGCACGCAAACCAGCACACGCGGATTCTGCGGATCGCCCCACTCGTGATAGGCCATCCGATGCAGGCCGGACGGGCTCAGGCACTGCACGAAAGCGAGGCGCGGCGAAACAGGCATGAAGACTCCTACACGTAAACAGCGGGAGAAAGCGAAGCCTGATTGTACGCTGGCCCAGGCGGGATGCGGCGATGCAGCAGGCGAAGCCATTCTCAAGCTGTCGTTGTCAGGCAAGCGGTTCGTCAACCATTGCGATCCCGAAATCCGCCGCCTATACTGGCCGTTAAAGCGACCGATCGGTCTTTTTAGTGGGATGCACATGACCAGCAAGGGCGAACGCACCCGCAACCAAGTGATTGCGTTGACGGCAGATCTGATGAACGAGCAGGGTTGGCTCGGTGTACCGATCTCGCAGGTCATGGCCGTCAGCGGATTGCAGAAAGGCGGACTGTATCGGCACTTCGAAAGCCGGGAGGCGCTGGCGTATGCCGCGTTCGACCACGCCGTAGCGCGCGTGCGCGATCGCCTGATTGACAGCCTGACGGGCTGCGAGACTGCGACTGAGCAACTACTCGCCCTGATCCACGCCTATCAACCGGAAGACGGGCCCGTGCCACTGCCTGGTGGCTGCCCGATCATGAATGTCGCCATCGAATCCGACCACGCTCATCCGGGCCTGCGCGAACGCGCTGTGGATGCCATGTCCCGGTGGCGGAGCCTGATAGAACAGATCGTGCTGGACGGCATGCGCCGCAGCGAGCTCCGAAAGGACATCGATCCGGCGAACGTCAGCGCCGTCCTCATCGGCGGACTGGAAGGCGGCGTCATGTTGAGCCATCTCTACGACGATCCCGAACCGCTGCAGGCCGCGATCCGGCACCTGCATCATTACGTCGAGCACGATTTGCGCCGACACGCCCCGGAGGACGGAACACCATGATCTACCGCGCGATTGTTGAATGGAAACTGCGGCGCGCTTTCGCCGCGCTCAATGACGGTGACTGCACCGCCGTGCTTGCCGCGTTTGCTAACCAGGTGGAACACACGTTCTATGGGGAGCACGCACTAGGCGGCACACGACATGCACCCGACAGCCTGCGCCAGTGGTACACACGGCTGCTGAAGCTCCTGCCCGATCTGCATTTCGATGTGGATTCCGTCGTCGTGCGTGGTTGGCCGTGGGACACCATCGCGGTGGTCGAGTGGCGCGACCGGTTTTCACTGCGTGATGGACAGCGCTGCAGCAACCAGGGAGTACACGTGCTGAGGCTGCGCTGGGGCCGCGTGGTGTCGCTGCGCATT
>LBMP01000318.1 GCA_001184205.1 Desulfocarbo indianensis | reverse complement strand
GGAAATACGCGTAGAGATCGCGCATGTCCGCGTCGTTGATCTTCGCGTACGAGGGATACGGCATGGCCGGATACAGGTTGTCGCCATCGTCGTCCACGCCCTTGCGCACAGCCCGCTCGAAATCTTCGTAGCTCCATTTGCCGATCCCGGTCTTCTCATCGGGCGTGATGTTGCTGGTGTAGATCGTGCCGAGCATCGGAATCGGCATCGGCAAGCCACCCGCAAAAGCCTTGCCGCCCGGCGCCGTGTGGCAGGCTGCGCAATCGGCAGCAATGGCGAGATATTCGCCGCGCTTGATCTGCGCAGTGTCGGCCGGTGCGTCCTTGGCGGAAGCGACAGTCGCCACGCCGGCAAGCAACAGGAAAAAGGCGATCGCTTTCATCTCACGCCTCCTTCTTCAGTTGATCGGCAATGCGCAACGCCAGCGCTGCGATGGTCAGCGTCACGTTGACAGTGCCCACCGTGGGCATGGTGGAACTGCTGCTGATGAACAGGTTCGGGTGGTCGAACGTGCGGCAGTCCTTGTCGACCACAGAATCCTTCGGGTCCGCACCCATGATGGTTGCGCCGGTGATGTGGTTGTTGGGCGCGAAGTCATCGTTGAACTGCACATCGGTGCCGCCCAGCACCTTGGCGGCCGTGGCGTAGA
>LBMP01000317.1 GCA_001184205.1 Desulfocarbo indianensis | reverse complement strand
CCAGTTGCCGATCACCAGATCCATGCCGCCCTGCTCCAGCGCAGCCAGGTAGTCGACGCCGGCATTGAGCGGGTGCACCACCAGCTTGGCCTGCGGCGCTTGCTTGCGCAGGCGCTCAACAATGTTGGGCAGGAAAAATGCATCCAGATAATCGGGTGCACCCAAGTGGAAGGTGCGTGTGGTGTTGGCCGGATCGAACTCCTGCGACGGCCGGGCAATGCGCTCCATCGCTTCCAGGCTCTGCTGGGCCAGGGTCAGCAGCTCATGGCCGCGCTCGGTCGGCACCATGCCGTTCTTGCCGCGCACGAGGATGGCGTCGCCAGTGATCTCGCGCAGGCGCTTGAGCGTGTTGCTGATGGCCGGCTGCGACTGGCCGAGCTTGACCGCCGTACGCGTCACGCTCTGCTCGGTGAGCAGCGTGTACAAAACGCGCAGGAGATAGGTATCGAGGTGATCTTTGCCGTGCATCTGGATGCCGAGCACGGGCGACGCCGTGCGGTCTAAAAACGTACTGGGGGGACGCTGTCAGTGTATGTCACTTGCACGTCGCGCCGCCAGAGCGCTACCGGCGGGTATACCCCGGATTTTGGCTTTCCGATGCGGGTTATCACATGGGCCAAATATTGCATTCCTGGCCCGGTGCTATGGTTC
>LBMP01000316.1 GCA_001184205.1 Desulfocarbo indianensis | reverse complement strand
GGACGGTGGCGGCCGCGTGTTGCGCTCGAAGGGGAATTTCTGGTTGGCCTCTCGCATGGAGACTGCCGGGAGCTGGGGCCAGGCTGGCGGCGTGATGCGCCACGGTGGCGCCGGCGCATGGTGGGCGGCAGTGGATCAGGCTGAATGGCCCGATGAGGACGAGGCCCGCGCCGACATCATCGACAAGCTGCACGACAACGGTGCGCCTGCGCCGTGGGGCGACCGCCGTCAGGAGCTCGTCTTCATCGGCACCGATCTGGACGAGGCCGCACTCGTCGCGCAGCTCGATACGTGCCTGCTGACCGATGCGGAACTGGCCGCCGGCCCTGCAGCATGGGCCGTGCTGCCCGATCCCTTCCCCGCCTGGGCCTTCGATGATCACGACGACGTTGATGACGACGAAGACCACGATCACCAGCATGGTGACGACTGTGATTGCGGGCACCATCACTGAGCACGCAGACCCCCTGCTACATCGACATTGACACCGGTGTCATCCGGTCCTGACAATCCCCGGACGTTTCGCTTTCATAACGAACCATCGGGGGAGTTGTCATGCCGGTTCTGCGTCTGTTGCGCGCCGCGAGTTTGGTCGCCGCACTGTCTCTCGTTACCGCCGCACCGCTTGCCGCGCAGGCTGCGCCACCCACCA
>LBMP01000315.1 GCA_001184205.1 Desulfocarbo indianensis | reverse complement strand
GGTGAATGACGGCGAGGATGCCCGGGTAGCACAGCAGCACCTCGTCGACGCTGCGCGCTGCCGGATCGCCGTGGTAGGCGGCCAGCACGTCGGTATCGAGCAACCGGCGCAGCGCTGGCAGCGCCGCCGCGAAGTCGCGCACCCGCTGTACAGCGTCGCTATCGGTATGGATATCGGCATCGTGCGCGCCGGCCTGGCGTGCGGCGTGGCGCAACTCAAGCCGGACTTGCGCGACCAGCGCATTGAGCGCCGCATCGAGCGTGTGACCGACATAGAAGTCTTCGCTTTCTTCGCGCAGGTCCGTCGGCCCGAGCCGCATGGGGAACAGCGCCCCGCGCAACGCATCCAGAATCAGCCGCACGGCCTCGCGCGAGGGCAGCTCGCGACCCGTGACTTCCGTACGGCCGTGGCGCGCACGCCAGTCGGCGCGCGCCGTGCGCAGCTCGCTGACAATGCGGTCCAATTGCCAGCCTGCGCTTTGCACGGGCACAGGCCGCCCCGCGATGATGCTGTCGCTCATCGTCGCTCCCCTGTTCAGTATTCAGTGATTGGTCTTGTGGTTGGGTGCTGCGGGCCAGCGCGCGCCTTCAGTCCTGCTGCCAGGGCAGACCCCAGCGGCGCCAGCCACCGGCCTCGCCGCGCTGCTGCTGTT
>LBMP01000314.1 GCA_001184205.1 Desulfocarbo indianensis | reverse complement strand
CACCGCGGTCAACGACATTCCAACCATTGGAGGAGCACAACATGAGCACCAACCTGTTCGACCTGACCGGCAAGATCGCCCTGGTGACCGGCGCCAGCCGCGGCATTGGCGAGGAGATCGCCAAACTGCTCGCCCAGCAGGGTGCGCACGTCATCGTGTCCAGCCGCAAGCTGGCCGATTGCGAAACCGTGGCAGAGCGCATTCGCGCAGCCGGCGGCAAGGCCGAAGCACTCGCCTGCCACGTCGGCCGCATGGAAGACATCACCGCCACGTTCGACACCATCCGCCGCACGCATGGCCGGCTCGACATCCTCATCAACAACGCGGCCGCCAATCCGCATTTCGGGCACATCCTCGACACCGATCTCGGCGCGTATGAGAAGACGGTGGAAGTGAACATCCGCGGCTACTTCTTCATGTCGGTCGAAGCCGGCAAGATGATGAAGGCGCAAGGCGGTGGTGCAATCGTCAATACCGCTTCGGTCAATGCGCTGCACCCGGGCGACAAGCAAGGCATCTACTCCATCACCAAGGCAGCGGTTGCCCACATGACGCGCGCGTTCGCCATGGAATGCGGGCCGTTCGGCATTCGCGTCAATGCCTTGCTGCCGGGCCTGACCAAAACGAAGTTTGCCGGTGCGTTGTTTGAAGAC
>LBMP01000313.1 GCA_001184205.1 Desulfocarbo indianensis | reverse complement strand
TAACATTTTCAAACCTCTCGATTCGTTTCAAGGACGTGTTCATACGAATGCGGCCCGATATTTCGCGACGAACTGCTGGACCGACAGCGGCGGCTGTCCGGTGACCTTCTCGACGACGTCGTTGGTGCCCGAGAAGATGCCGTCGCGGTAGTTCTGTGCGACTTCGACCAGATGCTGCGTGAGGAACGGTGGAAACTTGTAAAGGGTTTCCATCTTGATCCGGAATGCCTCGATGGAAGTCGGCGCGTATTCGATCCTGGCGTCAAGAACCTCGCTCATCGCGGCCGCGATCTCGACGTGGTCCATCTCGACGGGGCCGTGGAGCGTGTAGGTCTTGCCCTCGTGGCCTTCGGGGTTGGCGAGGATATGGGCGATCACGCGTCCCTGATCGTCGCTGGCGATGGGCGCGTGACGGCCATTGCCAAACGGAAATTCGATCTTCTTCGTGGCCCATATCTCCCGCGCAAAATGCGGATAGACGAGCCAATCGGCAAAGAAGGTCGGGCGCAAATGCGTCGTTGCGACACCCGACCAATCGAAGACCTGCTCGGAGACCCAGTGATCCTGTGCCGCGTGGCTCATCGACTCCCGGCGCGCGGAAATCTGCGACATGTTGACGATCGCCGTGACGCCCGCTTCCTTTGCCGCCTGCGC
>LBMP01000312.1 GCA_001184205.1 Desulfocarbo indianensis | reverse complement strand
GAGCAGCGCTGGCGTGAGCGCGAATGGCGCAAGCACCATCGTCGCGACGACTACGACGATTGATGCCGCGCCCGGCAGCGCTCAGGCTGCCTTCTTTGCCAGGCCCAGGTAGGTCTCGATCACGCGCGGGTTGACGGCCAGTTCCTGCGCTGGGCCTTCGAGCGTCATATCCCCGGTTTCCAGCACATAGCCGTAATCAGCCACCTGCAGGGCGGCGCGCGCGTTCTGTTCGATCAGCAGCGCCGCTACGCCGGTTTTGCGCAGGTCACTGATGATGTGGAAGATCTCTTTCACGATGAGCGGCGCCAGGCCAAGGCTCGGCTCGTCCAGCATCAGCAACTGCGGCTTGGCCATCAGCGCACGGCCCACGGCCAGCATCTGGCGCTCGCCACCGGACAGCGTGCCGGCTTCCTGTACGCGACGCTCCTTCAGGCGCGGGAACAGGTCGTAGACGACTTCCATCTGATCCAGATAGTTGCGCTCGCCCGCGCGCTTGCGGCGGTAGGCGCCAAGCACGAGGTTGTCCTCGACGCTCATGGTGGCGAACAGCTCGCGCTTTTCCGGCACCAGGCACATGCCGCGCGCCACGCGCTTTTCCACCGGCAGCCCAGTCAGGTTATGACCGAGATACGAGACCACGCCGTTGGCCGAACC
>LBMP01000311.1 GCA_001184205.1 Desulfocarbo indianensis | reverse complement strand
GTTCTGCGGCACGCAGCCCATCATCGGCGAACTCGGTTTTGGCGAAGCGTTCGATATGGCCCTGATCGACCCGGTGTCGGGCAGCGAGCTGCGTCATCGCTATGCTGTCGACACGCTGCCTGTTGAAGGCTGAAGCGCCCCACCTCATCGGAACCATCGGAGACCTCTGCATGATGACGCCTCGCCCCAACATGATCCGCACCCTGGCTGCCGAACTCGCCAGCGGCCGCACCACTAGCATCGCGCTCACGGAAGCCGCCCTGGAGCACGCCAAAGCGCATCGCGCGGCCGGTGGTGCCGCCTATGTGAGCATCGATGTGCAAGCCGCGCTGGCCATGGCACGTGCCGCCGATGCCGCACGCGCGGCAGGCAATGTGCCGTCGCTGCTGGCGGGGCTGCCGGTATCGATCAAGGATCTGTTTGACGTGGCGGGCCAAGTCACGGCCGCGGGCTCGCGCGCGCTGGCCCACCAACCCGCAGCCACTGCGGATGCTGCAGCCGTGGCACGCCTGCGTGCAGCCGGCGCGGTACTGCTCGGCCGCACCAACATGAGCGAATTCGCGTTCTCGGGCCTGGGCCTGAACCCGCACTACGGCACGCCACGTACGCCGGCAGACGGCAAGCGTGCAGCGGGTGGCTCCACCTCCGGTGGCGCC
>LBMP01000310.1 GCA_001184205.1 Desulfocarbo indianensis | reverse complement strand
ATCATCTTGCGCTGCATGACCCGTTGACCGATTTGCCCAACGCGCGCCTGTTGCGTGACCGGTTGTTCGTCGCCATTCAAGCGGCACGCCGTGCGCGCGGCCAGGTGGCCGTTGTCTTTATCGACCTGGATCGCTTCAAGCCCGTTAACGACGAGTATGGTCACGGCGTGGGCGACCTCGTTCTCAAGGCCACCGCCATGCGCTTGCGCAGTGGCCTGCGTGCGTCCGACACGGTTGCCCGACTGGGGGGCGATGAGTTTGTTGCCATCCTCACGCATTGCGCCACGCGCGACGATGTGGAGCAGACGCTCGAGCGCCTGATCAATGAACTGCAGGCGCCGTTCCGCGTGGAAGGCCATGTGTTGTCGATGGGCGTGAGTGCCGGTGTGGCGCTGTACCCAGCCGACGGCCACGACGCCCAGACGCTGATCCGCAATGCCGACGCCGCCATGTACGAGGTCAAGCGTGCCGGCGGTAACGGTTTTGGTTTCCATGCGTCGCTCAACTACGAGCGCTTGATGGGCATGCGATCGCGCTATCGCGACCACGATCTCGACGGCGAAGCTGACGCGCGCTGATCTGGCGTCAATCCAGCGCGCAAAAACAAAACGGCCCGCCGCAAGGGCAGGCCGCTTTCACCAAGCACTGGGGCGGGC
>LBMP01000309.1 GCA_001184205.1 Desulfocarbo indianensis | reverse complement strand
CGGGCCTTCCACCTGACCGACAGTGGCGTCGTCGCTGGCGTCGTAGGCGAGCATCGGCGGAGGCGTTGCTGACTCCGGATTGGTCACGTCGACCAGAAACAAGCCGGAGCCCATGGTGCCGTTGGCGCATGAGAGGATCGAATGCCATTGCGTGCCAATCAACGCGTCGGTGGCAAAGGGGCGGGCACAGAGAGGGCGAGGTACCGGCTGTGCGGGTGAAGCGTTGCGCGCCGCAGTCGGAAGGACGGCGTCGGGCATGATCGCGAAGCGCTCGATACCCGTGAGCGCATCGAAGCCGTGCAGCATGCCATCGTTGGCACCGATATAGACCATCCACGGCCGCCGCGCATGGCTCTGACGGAAGCTGGTATGGCTCGCTTCCAGCACGAAGCCCGGCGGCCCCAGTAACTTTACGTGTGCACCGCGCATGGCGCCCAAGATGGACTTGCGCGACCTGAAGCCAGAACCATCGCGCTCGGGCATACGCAGGCCCCGCAAGTAGTCGATGCGCATTGCTCCGAGTTTGTCGTCGCCATCGAGTTGCGCTTGTTGTGTGGGCGAAAGATTGAGCCAATGCAGCCCCACCGGGGTACGGCTGCCCGTGTCGTCGCGATGGAACGTCCACAACTGACGCTCGGTGGGTGGTCTCTCGTCGAG
>LBMP01000030.1 GCA_001184205.1 Desulfocarbo indianensis | reverse complement strand
CGGCGGCGCAGTTCTGCAGGATCGATTTGCAACTCGCGTGCAGCGGTTTCGACCAGCCGCTCGACCACATACGTGGCTTCCGGCCGCCCGGCGCCACGGTAGGCATCCACGGGCGCGGTATTCGTGAAGACCGCTTTGACTTCGGCGTAGATGGCTGGTGTTTTGTACTGCCCGGCAAGCAGCGTCGCGTACAGGATGGGCGGCACGCTGCTGGCAAACGTCGACAGGTACGCGCCCATGTTGGCCGTGGTGTGCACGCGCATGGCGAGGAAGTTGCCTTGCGCGTCGAGCGCCAGTTCGGCGTGCGTGACGTGGTCGCGGCCATGCGCGTCGGTCAGGAAGGATTCGGACCGCTCGGCCGTCCATTTGATCGGCCGGCCGACCTTTTTCGATGCCCACGTGAGCGCGACGTCTTCCGGGTAAAGAAAGATCTTCGAGCCGAACCCGCCGCCCACGTCCGGCGCAATCACCCGCACCTTGGCTTCAGTCAGGCCCAGCACGAACGCCGACATCAGCAGGCGTTCCACGTGCGGGTTCTGGTTGGCGACGTAGAGCGTGTAGCTGTCGTCCTGGCGCGAATGGCTGGCGTTGACGGCGCGCGGCTCAATCGCGTTCGGAATCAGCCGGTTGTTGACGATATCCAGCTGCGTCACATGCGTGGCCTTGGCGAAGGCGGCGTCGGTGGCGGCCTTGTCGCCGTGGCCCCAGGTGTAGCAGGTGTTGTCGGGCACGTCGTCGTGCACGGCGGAGCCGGCCGTTGGTGCGGTGGCGGTGTCCACCACGGCGGGCAGTTCGTCGTACTCCACGTCGATCATCTCGACGGCGTCCTTGGCGATCTTCACCGATTCGGCTACCACCAGCGCCACCTGGTCGCCCACGTGGCGCACCTTGCCTTGCGCGAGCACGGGGTGGGGCGGCTCCTTCATCGGCGTGCCGTCAATGCTGTGGATCAGCCAGCCGCACGGCAGGCCGTTGACCTTGTCGGCAGCCAGGTCGTCGCCCGTGAGTACGGCCAGGACACCCGGATGCTTACGCGCCGCATCCGCGTTGATGTGCTTGATGCGGGCATGCGCATACGGCGAGCGCAGGAATACGGCGTACGACTGGTGCGCTTGGACGACGTCGTCCGTGTACTGTCCGGCGCCTGTGAGGAAGCGGAAGTCTTCCTTGCGTTTGACGGATGCGCCGATCAGGTGGTTGTTGGGTTCTGCGGGAGCGTTCATGGTGGTCTCCTCGCTCATGTCAGGCAGCGTGGGCGCGCGCGGCGGCCAGGTTTTGCAGTGAGGCGTCGCTGCCCTCGGCCTCGGCCATGGCTTCGGCGCCCTTCATCACGGCGCGCACGATGTTGTGATACCCGGTGCAGCGGCATAGGTTGCCGTCGAGCTGCTCGCGCACCATGTGTTCATCCGGATG
>LBMP01000308.1 GCA_001184205.1 Desulfocarbo indianensis | reverse complement strand
CACCTGCTGAATGTGGCCGGACTCCTCGCCCTTGTGCCACAGGCGCTTGCGCGAGCGCGACCAAAACACGGCCTCGCCGGTTTCCACGGTCTTCTGCAGCGCCTCGCGGTTCATGAAGGCAAACATCAGCACGTCGTTGCTGCCCTGCTCCTGCACGATCACCGGCACAAGTCCGTTGTCGTCCCAGCGGACCTTGTTGAGCCACTTCTTGGTCATGATCAGATCCGTACCGGAATGCCGTGTTCGGCCATGAACTGCTTGGCCTGGCCGACGGTGTATTCGCCATAGTGGAAGATGCTGGCGGCCAGCACCGCATCGGCGTGGCCGAGCTTGATGCCGTCGGCCAGGTGCTGCAGGTTGCCGACGCCGCCAGAGGCGATCACCGGCACCGGTACAGCATCCGACACGGCACGCGTGAGTTCGAGGTCGAAGCCGGCCTTGGTGCCGTCGCGGTCCATGCTGGTGAGCAGGATCTCGCCGGCGCCGCGCTGCGCCATCTCACGTGCCCAGGCTACGGCATCCAGGCCAGTGCCCTTACGGCCACCGTGCGTGAAGACTTCCCAACGCGGGGTTTCGCCTTCAGCCGAGACCTTCTTCGCATCGATGGCCACAACGATGCACTGCGCGCCATGGCGGGCGCTGGCGTCCGACACGAGCTG
>LBMP01000307.1 GCA_001184205.1 Desulfocarbo indianensis | reverse complement strand
GTTGCCGTATTGCTTGGCCATCTCGATCTGCGTTTCAATCGCGCGGATCTTGGTGGCGCAGTTCGTGGTGTCGGCAAACGCCGCAGACGTGCCCAGCAAGGCAAATGGCGTGAGGGCGACGAGGAGGGTCTTCTTCATAGGAGCGTCCTTATATTCAGTCCATCGAATCGCCACGATAGGGCGGCTTGTGACCACACCCCATCAGATTCAACTGATTTTCAACAGGCCGTGACAAATGAAAAAAGGCCCGAACGGGCCTTTTTTTCAAGCTTGGGAGCGGGACTCGATTATTCCCACGACAGCGCACCACCGGTCTGGTAGTCGATCACGCGCGTCTCAAAAAAGTTGCGTTCCTTCTTCAGGTCGATCATCTCGCTCATCCACGGGAACGGGTTTTCCTCATTCTGGAACATAGCGTCGAAGCCGATCTGCTGGCAACGACGGTTGCAGATGAAGCGCAGATAGCCCTTGAACATCGGGGCGTTCAGGCCCAGCACGCCGCGCGGCATGGTGTCTTCTGCGTAGCGGTATTCCAGGTCGACGGCCTTCTTGAACAGCTCCGTGATCTCGGCCTTGAACTCGGCCGTCCACAGGTGCGGGTTCTCGAGCTTGATCTGGTTGATCAGGTCGATACCGAAATTGCAGTGCAGCGACTCGTC
>LBMP01000306.1 GCA_001184205.1 Desulfocarbo indianensis | reverse complement strand
GATCACCGGACGCTCTGCCGCGTCCGGATCGGTCGGCTCGGGTCCGGCGGCATGTTCGGCATCGGCCAGCATGCGGGCGAGGCGATCGGCCAGTTTCTCGGTGGATAGCTGCTCCCGAAAGCGCTCCACCATCAATGGAAAGGCAAATGGGGAAGGGTGCTTCAGCTCGCACACCTGCAGGCGCAGGCCATGCATACGCACGAGGGCGGCTTCGATGCGATCGAGATCCAGCTCCTGGCGCAGCACCTCGGTTTCCGCCTGCGTGAGCAGGAGGTTGCCTGGGTCATGGCGCCGGAATACCTCATAGAACAGGCCGGAAGACGCCTGCAACTGGCGAGTGCTCTTGTGCGCGCCAGGGAACCCCTGAAACACCAGGCCCGACACACGCGCAATCTCGCGAAAGCGACGTTGGACAAGCTCACCGGCATTGAGGCTGGCGAACACGTCCTGCATGAGCGTGTGCGTAGCAAACAGGTCACCGTTGGCGAGCAGCGCGGGCCAGTCAATGCGCGTGGCCGACAGGAGCTCGAGACCGTAGTCATTGAACGCTACCGAGAACGTGCTGGGCGCGCGGTTGGCTGCCCGCCAGGCAAGCAAGCTCGCCAGCCCCAGATGTGCATGTCGCCCGGCAAATGAATACAGGAAGAGGTGCCAGCCTTC
>LBMP01000305.1 GCA_001184205.1 Desulfocarbo indianensis | reverse complement strand
TAGACCAACTCCGAGGTCACGGCATCGAGGGCTATGTCTCCGCAGAAATCGATGAAGCGTTGCCAGATGCTGAGGCAGGTCGTGAAGGTCTTGCGCCCAACATTTCCTTCCTTGTGAGCCGTATACGCCTCCACCATCTCGGACAAGCGCGGCTTCGCAAGTTCTGGCGTCGGGAAGACAGCAGCATCGCCGGCGTTGCGTTGGCGAATGATGGCTTGAGCGGTCTTCTCGGCGTCGGCAAAGCTCCGCACCAGTCTCGGGAACAAAGGGTCCGTTGTCTCAACGAGATACCCAAGGTTTTTGCACCACTCCAGGATATTTTCGACAACATCGTCCCAGTCCGACGAGCGCTTTCCCTTCGCCAGGATGCTGCGCATCGCGGCATCGGACAGCTCACAGAACTGCTCAATGTCTTGCAGTTCCTCATCGTCCAGGCCTTCGTTCTCGATGCGTTYGCCATTGTCGGTCAATGACCAGGACGCAAGTCGCGCGCCACATATCTGGGTAATCAGTGAATCGGTCAACCCAACGGTCGGTAGTGCGATTTTGTCCGTGAGGTCGTGGATGCGCGCGCGCAGCGCTTCCCATTCCTGGCGGTATTTGGCCTCAATGCGTGCAGCGACGGCTTGCGCCTTCTTCCTGTCCGGTGTGCCGGTCGATT
>LBMP01000304.1 GCA_001184205.1 Desulfocarbo indianensis | reverse complement strand
AAGCCGTTTGAACCCGCAGAAGTCATTGCGCGCATCCGGAATCATCTGAAGAAGGCGCTCACCAGTCGTTCCGAGCACTATCTGCCCGCGCTCCCCGACACGCCGGATGCGTCCTTGGTACGCGCAGCCAGCCAGCTTCTGCTGCGTGACGTGCGCAACCCGCCCACCGTCGAAGATCTCGCCAAGCAGGTGGGTACCCACGAAAAGCGCCTGTCTCGGGTATTCCGCGACCATCTCGGAAAGACCGTCTTCGAATATTTGCGCGACACGCGACTGCAGATGGCGCAGCGTTTTCTCGCTAGAACTTCGATGGGCACGGGGGAGATCGCTGAAGAGATCGGTTTTTCCAGCGCCGCCAATTTTGCAACGGCGTTTCGCGACCGCTTCGGTACCACGCCATCTGCCTGGAAGCGGCAGCACCGCGAAGTCGACATCACCGATCCCATTCAGGTCCCGAACACCGATGCGTGACCGATGCAAAGCATGTGCAGTGTTGTATCGCACTGCGCTGTGCTTCCTGCTGCTTGCGTGCATGCCCCTTCCGGCAGCTTGGGCCGCCACGGCTGAAGGCCCAGGGCTGCTGGAAGATGTATCGATATTCGAAGACGCCACGGCCGCGATGCCGCTCGAAGCGATCGTTGCCCTGCCCAAGAGTGATCAT
>LBMP01000302.1 GCA_001184205.1 Desulfocarbo indianensis | reverse complement strand
CTGTATTTCCACACGCTGTTCTGGCCGGCGATGCTCAAGTTCTCGGGCCACCGCACGCCGACCAACGTGTTCGCGCACGGTTTCCTGACCGTGGACGGCGCCAAGATGAGCAAGTCGCGCGGCACCTTCATCACCGCGCAGAGCTACATCGACACGGGCCTGAATCCGGAATGGCTGCGCTACTACTTCGCCGCCAAGCTGAACGCGACAATGGAAGACCTGGACCTGAACCTGGACGACTTCATCGCCCGTGTGAACAGTGACCTGGTCGGCAAGTTCGTCAACATCGCGAGCCGCTCGGCGGGCTTCCTGGTCAAGCGCTTTGACGGCCGCGTGAGCGATGCCGCCCTGGGCCATCCGCTGATGGTGCAACTGCGTGAAGCCGCTCCGCAAGTCGCCGACCTGTACGAGAAACGCGAGTACAGCAAGGCCCTGCGTGCGGTGATGGAGCTGGCCGACGCCGTCAACGCGTTCGTCGACACCGAAAAGCCGTGGGACCTTGCCAAGGACGAAGCCAACCGCGAGAAGCTGCACGCCGCGTGCTCCGTGGCGCTCGAAGCCTTCCGCCTGCTGGCCGTGTACCTCAAGCCGATCCTGCCGACCACGGTGGAGCGTATCGAAGCGTTCCTGAACGTTGAACCGCTGACCTGGCGCGCGATTGA
>LBMP01000301.1 GCA_001184205.1 Desulfocarbo indianensis | reverse complement strand
GAACGGGAAGCCAAGGTCATCGCCAACGTTTCGGGCATCGCGTCCACCTTCGGGTTGAACGCGACGGACGTGGCCAGTGTCTTTGCCGACCAGATCGAAGCCAACAAGGAAGTGCAATACGCCCTGCTCAACGACTGGCGCAGGGCCGGCGCGGCACCCACCACGCCGCGGCAGAGCCTGTCCGGCGACATCCGGCCGCGCTTGGACACACTGCAGACGTCGATCCTGCAAAGCCTGCGTGACGCTGCCCCAGCCCGCAGTCAAGCAGATTGCCTGACGCGCGTCGCACAAGACATCGGCCGTGTTGCCCACGAGAAGTCGCTAGACACGCTGCACCGCATAGCACTGGATCGCGCGACGGCGCGGCTTTGCGCCAAATCCTGAGCGACGGATATGTCAGCGCGGTGACTGATCTACGCGCAGCCAGATGCGCGAAGCATGCTGAGGGCGCTGGTTCAATGCGGGCGGCGTGAGCGCCTACAGCGTGCCCGCCCGGCGACAGACCTCTCTGACCAGCGCGTTCAGCAACGTCGCCTGCTCACTGGCCACCTCCACCATCGGCACAGCCCAGGCACAGTCCGACAGATCGAAGTGATGCTGCCAGTCCTGCGAGGCCCGCAGCCCGGCAAGGCTGAACCCTGACGACCCGCCCGTATCGGCGT
>LBMP01000300.1 GCA_001184205.1 Desulfocarbo indianensis | reverse complement strand
GGTGAAGAACATTCCCGGTTTTGCCGACGAACAGCAACGCATCGTGGCCGCCACCTATGACATGGCCGGCAGCCCGGTGCGCGTGATCTCCGCCTACATCCCCAACGGCCAGGCGCTGGACTCCGACAAGTTTGTCTATAAGCTGCGCTGGCTTGAAGCGCTGCAAGCGTGGCTGAAAGACGAGATGGCCGTGCACCCCCGTCTGATGTTGCTGGGCGACTTCAATATCGCCCCGGAAGACCGCGACGTGCACGACCCGAAGAAGTGGGAAGGCCAGAACCTGGTGTCGCCGGAAGAACGTGCGGCGTTTCGGGCGATGGAGCGTGCCGGGCTGGTCGACGCCTTCCGCATGTTCGAGCAGGAAGACAAGCTGTTCTCTTGGTGGGATTACCGGATGTTCGGCTTCAGGCGCAACGCCGGCCTGCGCATCGACCACATCATGCTGTCACCCGAACTCGCCAAGCTGTGCGAGTCGTGCCATATCGACAAGGTGCCGCGAGGGTGGGAGCAGCCGTCCGACCACACGCCGGTGGTCGCTGCGCTGCGCGACGCATAAGGTAGGTTCGGCATGGCATCCACCTTCAAGCACCGTAACTTGCCGCATCTGCTGCTGCGCGCGCGTGAGACCTTCATGGCGCGCTTCCGGCCGATCCTGCGCGAGCA
>LBMP01000299.1 GCA_001184205.1 Desulfocarbo indianensis | reverse complement strand
CAGTGCGTCGTCAAGCCGACGCCGGTTGCCGACGATGCGCTGACGCATGTGCTCCAGTTCGTCGCGCCAGCGGGCCGTCAGCGTGGCATCGGCAAGGATGGCAGCGACGATGGCAGCGCCGTGGTCAGGCGGCATCGAATAGTTGCTGCGCGTGATGCGCTCCAGAACACCGCCTACCGGTTGCAGCGTGGCCATGTTCTTGCCGATCACCATCGCAGCGCCAGTGCGCTCGCAATACAGTCCCATGCTCTTCGAGCAACTCGCTGCCACCAGCACCGTGTCCAGCGCATCGACGAGTTGCCGCAAGCCCTGCGTGTCCGGCTCCAGGCCTTCAGCAAGCCCGAGATAGGCCATGTCGACCAGTGGCACCAGACCCTGCTTCGCGCAGCGTTCCGCCACGGCCTGCCAGACCCCGAGCCCCATGTCGATGCCGGTCGGGTTGTGGCAGCAGCCATGCAGCAGCACGATATCGCCGGCACGTGCGGCGGCAAGATCCGCGAGAACAGCATCCGCGTCGAGCACACCACCGTCGGCCTGCCAGCGGTAACGTTCGACCGTCAGCCCTGCCGCCCGCATGATGGGCACGTGATTGACATAGCCAGGGTCGGACACCCACACGCGGGCACCGGGCGATGCTACGGCGATGAAGTCAGCCAGCAATCGC
>LBMP01000029.1 GCA_001184205.1 Desulfocarbo indianensis | reverse complement strand
CGCTGGGCCTGGGTTTCAAGGATGCATTCGGGCGTTCGCTCAAGTTATTGAGAAGCGGTCCCGATACCGAGGCCGAGTGGGAGCAACGGGAGAACGCTCTACATGCCATTATCAGAGGCTCTGTTAAGGGGGCGATTGGGGTGACCCTGGCCAGGCTCCTGGTGGAGCAACCTGTGGTGCTTTTTGCAGGTGTCGCCGGCTTGCTTTTGTGGACGTTCCTTGAAGCGGTACCGTTCCTGTACCATCTGGTCGCCTAGCCTATAGGCTCATCAGAAGGGCTTGTTTCCGGATCTCTCTAGCGTACATTGGCAAGTAAGGAGATCTGGAACATGACAAAGCTCTACCGAACCATTCTGTTTCTGGTACTGGCCGGCTACGGCTGGTACTACAACACCGCACTTAACGTGGTTCCCCCGGCTGGCGAGGACCACGTTCATTCCCAGCTTGGTCATTCCCGGACTGGTGTAACTCGGGGGGCTGGGAAATGAACGGGAACAATTATCGGTCGAATCCCTTCGACACGTTGCTGGGACTGCTAGTGTTCCTCGTCGGCGGCTTTGCGGTGCTGGCGGCGATCGCCTGGCTCTGGGAAACCTACCAACTCCTCACTTCCACTCAGTCGGCGCGAGACGTGGCGCTCTATGGTCGAATCGCTTCGATCATCGTCGTCCTTTTTGGTCTTGCAGCCATTCGTTTTCGGTCTGCAGCCTATGTCGCGATCACGGTATTCGCGTTCAGCTGGATCGCGTTGCAGATGGGCAATGCGCAGACTTCGGCGTTCTGGGGTTTCGGCGGTTTCCTACCAATTCTCGCCATTTACCCGTGGCTTGCAAAGCGGTTCCCCGAAGCGACTGACAGCCGGGAGCGCGAACTCGCTACCGGCGCGCAGAAGGAACCCGGTGGCAGCCAGTTGCCCCATCTTCCGGTTACCACGCCGCGCAAGAATCTGAATTCACTCGTCGGCATGGACGATCTCAAAAGCCGCTTGCGCCATGCCGCAGAGGAGATCCTTGAGAAGCGAGTTGACGGTGAAGATCCGCGCAATGGCATTCTGCTGTTCGGCGAACCTGGGAACGGAAAGACCGAGTTCGCAGAGTGCCTTGCCGGTGAGTTCAACCTGCCTATGATCAAGTTGCGCACTGGAGACGTAGCGAGCCGCTGGAAGAATCAAACGACCGAAAGCGTAGTGCAGGCATTTGCCGATGCGAAGGCTCATGCTCCCTGCATGCTCTTTCTCGATGAAGTTGACAGCATGCTCGCCGATCGTGCGGGTATGGCGGAAGCAGGAAGCGAGGAAGGGAAGCTCACAAATACCCTGCTTACCCTGTTGGTCGATATTCGGGCGCATCGCGTAGTGGTTGTGGCGGCGACCAACTATCTGGAAAGGCTAGATCCGGCAGGGGCTCGCGAAGGTCGCTTCGA
>LBMP01000003.1 GCA_001184205.1 Desulfocarbo indianensis | reverse complement strand
GCGAGCGCACGGCCAACGGCGGTGCGGAGATCGTGAGCCTTTTGAAGACGGGCAGCGCGTTCTACGCGCCTGCCTCCAGCGCGGTGGAGATGGCCGAGGCGATCCTGAAGGACAAGAACAAGGTGTTGCCCTGCGCGGTGTATCTGCAGGGGCAATACGGCTATCAGGACCTTTACATCGGGGTGCCGGTGAAGCTGGGCCAGGGCGGGGTGAAGGATATTCTGGAGATCAAGCTGACGCCCGAGGAAAAGGCGCTTCTGGACCACAGCGCCGACGCGGTGCGCGGCCTGGTGAAAACCCTGGCCGATTTGGGTTACTAGATAGCCTTAAAAATACAAAAAAGTAATAATAAACTGACGTCAAAACGCCTTTGTTTTTCAAAGGCGTTTTGATTTATTATGGCTTAAATGAGGCCGTCGTGGCCGCCGCGAATCCTGGGGGGGAATTCCATGCAAAACCGTAAAGGCAATGCGCCTGCGCGCACTGAGTATGCGCTGGTTAGGCGCGGGGGGAGCTCTGCCCCTGAGATGGCCGCGAGCGAGGGTCGGTCAAACGCTTAGGCAACAGGAGGCTTGAAATGAGCGAGAAAATTATTGTGATAGAACGCGACAGCAGCAAGAGGAATTCCCCGATCTCGGATCAACCGGACCCTGGCAAGGGCGGAAGTCCGGACCGCGGGTCAAGTTGCTATTGGGATGACACTGAATATTCGCACTGCACCGAGATAATAAAACAAGGAAAAACCTTTCATTGCTATA
The DNA here is from genome assembly GCA_001184205.1 of Desulfocarbo indianensis. Lineage (GTDB taxonomy): Bacteria > Desulfobacterota > Desulfarculia > Desulfarculales > Desulfarculaceae > Desulfocarbo > Desulfocarbo indianensis. The sequence continues at coordinate 518,062 of LBMP01000003.1, read as the reverse complement.
ACGGCAGTTGGCACTGGAAACTGTAAAAAATAGTAAATAATTAGGGGAGCGGCTAGTTACTTGCCGCTCCTTTTTTATTGGACGCACGGTGTAAAAGTGACCGCGCATCTCGCGCTTGCCGGGTTATCTTTCCTTGCCGTGCATTGACATTGCCTGGCCAGACCAACTACAAAATAATTAGGCGCTTGGCTTGGGGCCAGCGGGAAAAACGTCCTCGGGGAAATGGCGGTTTTCCGTTGGGATGCTTTAAGTTCATGGGGCAAAGGGGGGAATCATGCCTGATTTGGATATGCGGCAAGCCCGCTTCATGGCCGGCTTGGAGCTGAACCTTTTATTGAACGGCGAGGCTTTGCCCGCCAGCCAGTTCGAGCGGGCCAGACTGGGCGCGGAAACCGCGCCGGTCTACGATCTGAACGGCGAACTGCTCTATAACCGGGTCACCTTGTTCAAGGGCAGGCAAAGGGCGGGCGTGGCTGATTTGAGCGTTAACCCCGCCCTGGGCGCGGTGCTGCTGTCGGTTTCCCTGGGCGAGGAATGGAACCCCAAAACCATCCTGGCCGAGGCCGCCCGCCAAGCCGCCGAGCTGAAAAAGGACCTCAAGTACGACACGGTGCGCCTGGTGGCGTTCAGCCAGCCCAAATTGGCGGCCCAGTTTTTATTAAAGGGTGAGGAGCAGCTCATGCTGGAGCTGTATTCCTGGCGGCCGGTGCCGCCGGCGCCGCCCCTGCGGCGGGGGCGCATGGAGGCCGAGCCTTTCGAGCGCTGGTCGTTTTTGGAGGAGTTGCCTTCCCAGGAAAAGAAGCGGGGCGCGGAGCTGTTCGAGCAGTCGGTCAGCGTTTTGCAAAAGGCGCTCAAGAAACCCTCCCTGCGGGGCATGGAGCCCCTGCGCCTGATGACCCAGCCCGTGGTGCAGGGCCTGGCCCAAAAGGCCGACCAGCGCGTGATAGGTTACGCGCCCACCGCGCCCAATCACACGCCCTGCTACGAGGTGCGGGGCCAGATGACCAGCCTCTGGTGCGTGGCGGCCAGCATGGAGATGCTCTTGACCTTTTACCGCTACTCATACGACCAGCCGGCCATCGCCAAGGCCATGGGCATGGGCACCTTAAAAAAACCCAGCGGCATGCTGCTCAGCAATTGCGCCGACGTGAGCGCCCAATTGCAGGCGCTCACCAAGCAGGCCCTCAAGGTGGACACCCTGCATAACCCGGCTCCGGATTGGTCTTTTTACGTGGCTGAGATCAAGGCCAACCGGCCCCTGCTAAGCATCATCCCCGGCCACGCCCGCACCGTGGCCGGCTATTACGACGCCGCCATGCAGGGCTCGCAGACGCGCATGCTGCAAGTGTACGACCCCTGGCCGCCCAATCAGGGCGCGGTCAAATGGGAGAATTTCGACGCCACCACCTACCGCGTGGCCTATCGGGCCAGGCTGCAATAGGAGCATCCGGCATTTTGGAGCGCTCGGAAAAAGAGATTCTCAGCCAGGCGCGCCGCTTGTGGCGCGCGGCTCCGGCCTGGCAGACGCCCAAGGGCGCCGGCTTTGCCAAGCCCCTGGCCGTGCGCCACGCCGGGGGCGGCCTGGAATCCTGGCTGGCGCCCCTGGTGGCGGGGGACAGGCTGACGGGCTACCTGCGTCTGGAGCCTGACTTGAGCCTGCGCGAAAAGGTCTCCTTCATGCGGCGGCCGGGCGAACTGGGCGATTGCCCGGAGGCGGCCTGGTGGCTGGACCCTGGGCACGCCAGGAAAACCGCGGCCGGCCTCGCAGGGCCGGGGGAAGAGTTGGGCCAGCCGGTGCTCACCTATGATCAGGCTCCCAGCCGCCTGGCCTGGGCGGTGCCCCTTGTCACGCCCGCAGGCGGGCGGCGGCTGATCATGGTGGCCGGCCGCCACGCCTATGAGCAAGAGGACCTGGCGGGCGTCATCGGTTAATTGGTGGTGAGGCCGCCGTCCACCGGGAATATGCCGCCGGTGATCCAGGCCGCCTGATCGCTGGCCAGAAACACCGCCAGATTGGCCACCTCTTGCGGGCTGCCCAGACGCTGCAAAGGATAGATGCTCCGCACCATGGCCTGGAAGCGCGCCTGGGCCGGCCGGCTCAGGCGGCCCAGGTTGGCCGCCACTTGCGGCGTGTCCACCGTGCCCGGCGCGATGGCGTTGACCCGAATTTTTTGCGCGCCCAGCTCAAAAGCCAGCGCCCTGGTGAACGAGTTCAGCGCGCCCTTGCTTAGCGAATAGGCCGTGGACGGCCTGTCCGGCAGCATCCTCTCCGCGAAATAGGAGGATATGTTTATGACGTTGCCTTGCAGGGCGATGAGGTCGTCGAGGAACGCCCTGGTGAGCCAATAGGGCGCCTTGAGGTTTAGGTTCAGGTGATAATCAAGGCCGGCCTCATCCATGTCGGCAAAGGGCGTGAAGCGCGCTATGCCGGCGTTGTTGACCAGGACGCTGATTTTCAAGCCGGCTTCCCGCGCCGCTTGCCTGACGCTAGGGATGAAGCCGTTTTGGCTGAGGTCCGCCGCCGCCGCGCATACCCGCTTGCCGTGTTGCAGCAATTCCTCCTTGCGGCGCTCCAGCTTATCCCGGTCGCGGCCGATGATGACCAGGTCCGCGCCTTGGCGCGCGAAGGCCTCGGCTATGGCCAAACCTATGCCGTCGCTGCCGCCGGTTATCAGGGCGGCCTTGCCTTGCAGTGCCTGCATTGGTTCTCCTCCCGTTTGGGTTGCGGCTGAAGTTGCCCTTCAGCCGGTCATGACGGGAGAATATTTCAGGAAGGCCGGCCTTTCATTAACCCATGTTAACCGGGCTGGGAATTTTTAAGCCTGGACTTGATTCTGGAGAGGGAAACATTGGTAATGCCGAGATAGGAAGCGATGTGATAGTCCGGAATCCGGCTGGCCAGCGCGGGATATTCCGCGCGGAATTCCCGGAACCTTTCCGTGGCGGATTTGAGGAGAAATTCATATTCCCTTAGGAATTTCTGCTCGGCGAAAAGCTCGGCAAAGGGCAGGGCGAAGCGTTCCCAATAGCCCCTTTGCCTCAGCCAGGCTTGCAAATCGGCGAACCGGCAACCGGATATCGCGGCGTTTTCCAGGGTGGCCATGCTGAACAGGCTTTCCTCGCGGCGGGCGCGGGGGGCCACCGGCCAAACCAACTGCCCTTCGCCGAAAAAGCCCTTATTGAATTCGCGGCCTTGCTCATCAACGTAAAAGAGCCGGACGATGCCTTGGTGCAGGTAAAAGACCTTGTCCCATATCTGGCCGGCGTTCAATAAAAACGCGTTGCGGGGGTATTCCCGCCTGATGAACATGCTTGCCAGTTCCTGAATTTCCTTTTGGTCGTGGCTGACGCCCTGCAAAAGGTTTTTCACGAAATCGGCGCTGGAAGCGATTGTCATGGTCGGTCTTTTTTCAAGCCTCGGCTTGCCGGGCCCTGGCCGCGGCTAAAAGGCCGAAGCAGCCGGAGAGCATCACGTCGCCGTGGGGCACCGCCGTGGTCCAGCCCAGGCCCCTGGCCAGGGCGCGCCGGGGGCCGGTGATGACCACGGGCAGGGCCTTGCCGGGAGCGCCCGGCAGATAGGCGCAGCCGTGGCCCTGGCTGTCGAACACCTCGTTGTCGCCTAGGCGGCAGGCGGTGAAGCGCTCGATGTGATCGGCCAGGCTTTTAACGTCCAGGCAGCCGGTGTGGTGCTCGTAGATGCCCAGCACCTGGCGTCCCCGCACCAGAAAGCCCACGGTGTGCATGTTGCCCAGGTTCACCACGCAGACCCCGCCTGGGGCCAGCTCGGCCACGGCCGGGTCTTCCAGGGCTCCCCACAGGGCGGCGGCGGCGGTGTCCATGAGCAGGGCTCCGGGGCATTGTTGGGCCAGGGCTTGCAGCCGGGTCATGGCTGGCGGCGGCGTGAGGCTCATCAAATGATCCATGTCGCCGCCCTTGGCCAGGAAATCGCGCCACATCTGAAAACGGAATTTGCGGTTGCTGGCCCCCGGCGAATACCCGTGGTCGCAGACCGCCAGGGCCCAGGTCTGGGGCAGGGAGGCCTCGAAGCCGCACAGCATCTGGCTGAAGGCGGTCAGGTCTATATCGGTGGTGAACACCGCCACGGCCCCCGGCGGGCCTTCCTCGGCGATCTCCACGCCCATGGCCTTCACCTTGGCGGGGTCGTCGTGCAGGGAGGCCGCCGCCTGGCTGGTGGCGCGCACCTTGAGCCCGGCGGCGAGATGCTCCTTCACCGCCGAGGCCATGGCCCCGCCGCCCATGAGCCAGCCGTAAAGGAACACGTCGCGGCCCTGCCGGCGGGCCCGGCGGATGCGGGCCGCCACCGCCTGGGTGGGCGAGGGCAGCACCGCCTTCACCGCGTTTTCCAAGGGCTGGTCCGCGCGCCAGAGGAGAAAATCCTGGGTTCCGCCGCCGATATCCAAAGTTGCCAGGGACTGCAAAACGACCTCCATGCTTATTGCGAGCGCGCTGCGCCCTGGGCGGCATAGCCGCCGAAGCGCCGCTGGTATTCCTTGGGCGGCAAGCCGGTCATCCTCATGAACAGCTTGCGGAAAAAGGGCACGTCCTCGTAGCCCACCAGATAGGTGATCGCGCTGAAAGTTTTGCCGCCGGCCTCCAAAAGGCGCTTGGCCGCCTCCACCCGCAATTGCTGCTGGTAACCCAACGGCGTCAGCTTGGCGGCCCGCTTGAAGCGGCGCTCCAGGGAACGGCGGCTCAGGCCCAATTCCTCGGCCAGACCGTCGAAATCAATGGCCCGGGTGTAGCGCTCCTCAATGCGGTTCTGGGCCTCCAGCGCCGCCGCGTCGCCATGGTCCTTGGCGAAAAGATAGCACAGATATGGCGTCTGGCTCTCCCGCCCCATGTCCAGGATCATGGTTTTGGCCGAATGCACGGCGTGCTCCCGGCCGCAGAATTTTTCCACCAGATACAGCGACAAATCCAGGCCCGCGTTGACCCCGGCCGAGCAATACAGGCGGCCATGGTCGATGAACATCTTATCCGGGCGCAGCTCCACCTGGGGATACCTGGCGTTGAAGGTATCGGCGAAACCCCAATGCACCGTGGCGGACTTGCCGTCCAGCAGGCCGGTCTCGGCCAGGAGGAACGAGCCGGTGCAGATGCTGGCCAGGTGAGCGCCCCCCTGGTATTGCCGGCGCAGCCAGGGTACCAGGCCGGGGCTGGCCCCCAGGATTTCTTCTATGTAGGAGGCCGAGGCGATGACGATCAGGTCGGTTTTCTCCACCTGGCTTACGCCGCAGTGGGGCTGGACCCGCACCTTGTTGAGGCATTGGATGGGCTTGCCGTCGGGCGAGGCGATGGCCACCTGGAAAAACGGGGTTTGCGGCGTCTTGCTCAGGCGGTTCCACAGCCTGCCCGCCTGGTTCAGGATGTCCATGGGGCCGAAGATGGTGGTGGCCATGGAGTTGTAGAGCCCCAGGATGGTCACCTTCATGGCCTGGGGGGCCGCTGGGGTCATGGCTCGCCCATCCCCTGGCAACGCGCGTTTGTCGCTATCGCCCATAATATTGTCTTTTATGCCACTTTTGGCCGGATGCCGCAACCGCTACAATCGTCTTTAAGTTAACTTCGCGAAAGGCAATGCTTTATGGACCAGGAACAACTCAAGGCGGCAATGGCCCCCTGCGGCCTGAACTGTGAAAAGTGCTTTGCCCACGTTGGCGGCGAGATACGCAGGCTCAGCTTGCAACTGAGGGAAAAGCTGGGCAATTTCGAACCCTACGCCCAGCGCTACCATACCATGCTCAAGGAGCCCGTTTTCGAGAAATACCCCGACTTCAAGCAAATGCTGGATTATTTCGCCGCCGAGAATTGCCGGGGGTGCCGCCATGAGCAGTGCAAGCTTTTCGCGGAATGCGGGATTCGCCCCTGTCATCAGGAGAGGCAGGTGGACTATTGCCACCAGTGCCACGAGTTTCCCTGCGGCAACACCAATTTCGATGAAAGGCTCTACAAGGTGTGGGTGATAATCAACCAGAGAATACAAAAGATGGGCCTCGCGCAATTTTACGAAGGCGACAAACCGCGCCCCAGGTATCCCTGACCAGCGCCCGCCGCGAGGCCGGGCCCTTGGCGGCGGCGCTGAGCCGGGTCAGCGTCTCGCGGCCAAGCCGGTCCGCCTTGCGGCCAAGCGTCTCCCCTCCGCTCCACTCCCCGCCAACCGCGCTTGGCTGTCGCAATTTCCTGGCCCCGGCAGGCCCGCCTTCAGCTCGCCGGGGATTTTTTCACGCAGGGCGCAACTAGGAATTGTGGCCGGACCTCGGAGTTTGCTATAGTGAATTAACGTCCCATTATCGCGGCGAAAAGATATTGTCGGCGACAGGTTGACGGGGAGGGGACCATCCCATATAATCCCACATCTTTACCGGGGAACGCCGCCCTTTGGCCCCCAGTTGGTTTTGTATGTTCTGGTTTGTAGCGATTGTGAACTGATGTTCGATAACCTAAGCGACCGCCTGGCTCAGACCTTCAAGCACCTCAAGGGGCACGGCAAATTATCTGAGAAGAACATTGCCGACGCTCTGAGAGAAGTGCGTCTCGCCCTTTTGGAGGCGGACGTCAATTACAAGGTGGCCAAGGATTTCATCGCCCGCATCAAGGAACGGGCCGTGGGCCAGGAAGTGATGCAAAGCCTCACCCCGGCCCAGCAGGTGGTCAAGATAGTAAACCAGGAGCTGGCCGAACTCATGGGCGGCCAGGCCGAGCCCCTCAACCTGGTGGGCCGGTCTCCCTTGATTTATATGATGGTGGGGCTGCAAGGCTCCGGTAAGACCACCACCAGCGCCAAGCTGGCCCTGGAGCTTAAAAAGCGGGGCCGCCATCCTTATCTGGTGCCGGCGGATTTGCAGCGCCCCGCCGCGGTGGAGCAGCTCAAGCGCCTGGGCGCGCAGATCGAGGTGCCGGTGTGGGATTCCAATCCCAAATCCAACCCGGTGGAAGTCTGCGTGGCCTCCTTGGCCGGCGCCTCCCGCGAAAACGCCGACGTCATCATCCTGGACACCGCCGGCCGGCTGCACGTGGACGAGCCGCTCATGGCCGAACTCAAGGCCATCAAGGACAAGCTCCTGCCCGTGGAGGCGCTTTTGGTGGCCGACGCCATGACCGGCCAGGACGCGGTCAACGTGGCTTCCACCTTTCACGAGCGCCTGGGGCTCACCGGCGTGGTGCTCACCAAGGTGGAGGGCGACGCCCGCGGCGGCGCCGCGCTTTCCATCAAGGCGGTGGTGGGCCTGCCCATCAAACTGGTGGGCGTGGGCGAAAAACTGGACGCCCTGGAGACCTTCCACCCGGACCGCCTGGCCGGCCGCATTCTGGGCATGGGCGACGTCCTGAGTCTGGTGGAAAAGGCCGAGGCGGCCTATGATGAAAAAAAGGCCCGCGAACTGGCCCAAAAAATGGCCAAGCAGGCCTTCACCCTGGATGATTTTCAGGAGCAGCTGCAGCAGCTCAAGAAGATGGGCTCTCTGGAATCGCTGCTTTCCATGCTGCCGGGGGTGGGCTCCAAGCTCAAAGGGCTCAAGGGCATGACCCCCGACGAAAAGGAGCTGAAACGCACCGAGGCCATAATAAACTCCATGACCCCTGGCGAAAGAGGCAATTATAAGATAATAAACGCTTCGCGCAAAAAGCGCATCGCCACGGGCAGCGGCACCTCGGTGACCGATGTCAACCGCCTGCTCAAGAACTTCGCGCAGGCCCAGAAAATGATGAAAAGCATGAGCCGCATGGGCGGCAAAAAGGGCCTCGGCCGTTTACTGCCCATGTAGAAACTTGAAATTGGAACTATAGCGAGATTAATTAGCCATGGCAGTGAAGATTCGTCTTACGCGCATTGGGGCCAAGAAAAAGCCCTTTTATCGCATCGTCGCCGCAGATTCCCAGTCCCCCCGCGATGGGAAATTTCTGGAGATCCTGGGTACCTATGATCCTCATCAGGATCCGGCCGAGGTGAAAGTCAAGCCAGAGCTTATCAAAAAATGGCTTGACGAAGGTGCCAAGTGCACCGACACCGTGGCCGCCCTGCTGAAGGCGCGCGGTCTGCTTCCCGGCAGCCCCGAGAAGGCTGCCGCCGCGGGTTAGCATGCGCCCCGGATGTCCGGATTTCGTGCCACCGATCCTATTCACTCTGGTGGAGGTGCCGAATGAAGGAGTTGATCAAGTACATTGCTCAGGCTCTGGTGGATAATCCCGATCAGGTTGAGGTCAACGAGATCGAGGGCGAGCAGACTTCCGTCATCGAACTCAAGGTGGCCAAGGAGGACCTGGGCAAGGTTATTGGCAAACAAGGGCGTACCGCCCGGGCCATGCGCACCATCCTGAGCGCGGCCTCCACCAAGATTCGCAAGCGGTCGGTCTTGGAGATTATCGAATAGCCATGAGCCGGCCACAGCTCGTCCTCATGGGTCGGGCGGCCGGGGCGTTCGGGGTGGCGGGCGAACTCAAGGTCTTTTCCCACGCGGAAGACCCACAGGTGTTTTCACGGGCGGGTGCCATCTATATAGGCCCCAACCCCGAAAACGTCCGTTCATACACCCTGCTCAGCCAAAGGCCACACGCCGGCCGGCTGCTCTTCAGGCTCAAGGAACTAACCACCCGCGAAGCCGCCGACGCCCTGGGCGGCCAGTGGATATATGTGGAAAGCCGGGCTCTGCCCCCCCTGGGCGAGGGCGAGTATTACTGGTTTCAGATCAAGGACGCCTTGGTGGAAACCGAGGACGGCCTTCTCCTGGGGCGGCTGGACAAGGTGCTGGACCACGGCGCTCACGAACTGTGGGTGATCAAGGGCCCAGGGGGGCGCGAAGCCATTCTGCCGGTCATCGACGGCGTGGTCCTGGAGATGGACATCCCCGGCGGGCGTCTCAAGGTAAAGCCGCCCGAGGGCCTTTTGGAAGCCCAAGGTTGGCCGTCCGACGAAGGGGGCCAGTAAAAAGGGGGCCAGCGGGTTGGGCCAGCGATTGGGGGCTGGCGGGTTGGAGAGTCTATACGGGGCGGCGACTGGGGAGGCTTTACGGGGCGTAAAGCTGGAGGCGCTGGCGGGCTGGGTTATATATAGGCGGACTCCCTAAAAGCGAACCATAACCAGCCATGGACGCCGAGCCGGCTTGACGGCCCGGGCCGGAGTGATTGACAAGCAAATGCCGCCGGCCATGATCTTTGACATACTCACGCTTTTGCCGGAAGCCTGCCAGGCCTATGCCCAGGCCTCCATCCTGGGCCGGGCCCAAAAGGCGGGCCTCATCCAGGTGCGCCTCACCAATGTGCGCGATTTCGCCCACGACAGGCACCGCACCGTGGACGACGCGCCCTATGGCGGCGGCAACGGCATGGTCATGATGCCGGGGCCCTTGGTGGAGGCCATCGAAAGCCTGCCGCCGGAGCCCGCCGCGCCGGTGATACTGCTCAGCCCCCAGGGCCAGGTCTTCGACCAGGCCACGGCGCGGGAGCTGGCGGCGCTGCCCCGGCTGATCCTGGTCTGCGGCCGCTACGAGGGCATCGACGAGCGGGCGCGCCTGCTCAAGGTGGACCGGGAGCTGAGCCTGGGCGATTTCGTGCTGTCCGGCGGCGAATTGGCCGCCCTGGCCGTGGTGGACGCGGTGAGCCGTCTCCTGCCCGGGGTCCTGGGCGGCGAGCAGTCGGCCGAGGCCGACAGCTTCATGGACGGCCTGTTGGAGCACCCCCACTACACCAGGCCGCCCGAATTCCGGGGGCTGGCCATCCCCGAGGCGCTGCTTTCCGGCAACCACGCGGCCATCCGGCGCTGGCGGCGCAAGGAAAGCCTGCGGCGCACCCTGCGGCGCAGGCCGGACCTTCTCAGCCGGGCCCAGTTGGACGAAGAAGACCGGCGTCTTTTGGACGAGATCGCCGCCGAGGAACCATAGCTAAAAAAATTAAGCGGATTGAGGCGAAAAGTCAGTTTTTTTGATACACTCAGTCCCTTGTCAGGAAGCCGGCGGGGTGGGAGCCTTTTTAAAGCACAGGCCCTGGCCCGCATTAGACAACAAGGAGGCAACCCATGGATGCCATGAAAATGCTTGCGCGCGAGCAAATGAGGGTGGACGTTCCCCAGTTCCGCGCGGGCGATATGATAAAAGTGCACGTACGCATCAAAGAGGGCGACAAGGAGCGGGTTCAGGTGTTCCAGGGCCACGTGCTGCGCCGCCGCGGCGCCGGCCTGGCGGCCACCTTTACGGTGCGCAAGGTTTCCTATGGCGTGGGCGTGGAGCGCATCTTTCCCCTGCACTCGCCTTCCATAGATAAGATCGAGCTGGTCAGCGAGGGCCGCGTGCGCCGCAGCCGCATATACTATCTGCGCAACCTGCGCGGCAAGGCCGCCCGCATCAAGGAGAAGCGGCGGGTCTAGGCATGGCCCGGCCCCGCGACGCCTCGGCCGGTAAAACCCGCGAGCGGGGCTTCTCCCAATTGGAGAAGCGTCTGTGGGAAGAGGGCCGCCGATTGGTGGCCGGCCTGGACGAGGTGGGACGGGGCCCCCTGGCCGGTCCCGTGGTGGCCGCGGCGGTGGTGTTGGGCAGCCGCTGGGAAGACCCCGGCGTCAACGATTCCAAGGCGCTCACCCCCGCCAAGCGGCGGGAACTGGACCAGGCGATCCGCGCCACGGCCGCCGCCTTTGCCCTGGGAGCCTGTGAGCCGGAGGAAATCGACCGGATCAACATCCACAACGCCAGCCTTCTGGCCATGCGCCGGGCGGTGGAAGGCTTGGCGGTGAAACCGGATTATCTTCTGGTGGATGGCCGCTTCACTCTGGCCATCGACCTGCCGCAGCAAGCGGTGGTGGGCGGCGACGCCAGCCTTTGCTGCGTAGCGGCGGCCAGCATCCTGGCCAAGGTATGGCGTGACCAATACATGGAGCGCTGCCACGAAAGCTATCCCGCCTATAATTTCGCCGCCAATAAGGGATACGCCACCGCCGAGCACCGCCACGCCCTGGCCCGCCATGGACCCTGCCCCCTGCACCGCCGCTCCTACCGCCCCGTGGCGCAAAGAGTTCTGGCTTTCGGCGATGAGTGAGGCCGGCCCCACCTCGGCCGCCCTGGGCCAAAGCGCCGAGGGCCGGGCCAGAAGCCACTTGGAGGCCAAGGGATTTCGCGTCGTCGCCGGCAATCTGCGGACTCCGGGCGGAGAGCTGGACCTGGTGGCCTGGGATGGCGAAGTGCTGGTTTTCGTGGAGGTCAAGGGCCGCAGCAACGCCCGCCACGGCGCGCCCGAGGAAGCGGTGGACCGCCGCAAGCGGGAGCGCCTGGTGAGCGCGGCCGGGGCCTATCTGGCCCAACTGGGCGGCAGCCCGCCGCGGTGCCGCTTCGACGTGGTGGCCGTGGACCTGAGCGCCAAGGATAAGGCCGTGCGGCACATCCCTGACGCCTTCCGCGCGGGGGACTAGGCCATGGCCACTTTATTCGTGGTGGCCACGCCCATCGGCAACCTGCAGGACCTGAGCCCCAGGGCGGCGTCGGCTTTGCGGGAGGCCCCGGTCATCGCGGCCGAGAGCCTGAACCGCAGCAGAAAGCTGTTGAGCCACCTGGGCATCCGGGGCAAAAGGCTTATTTCCTGCCGGGAGGCCAACCGCAAGCTGGCCGCGCTCAAGATCCGCGAGGCCCTGGACCAGGGGCGGGACGTGGCCCTGATCTCCGACGCGGGCACCCCGGGGGTGAGCGATCCGGGCGGGCACGTGGTGGCCGAGCTTTCGCGCAGCGGCCACAAGATATCGCCGGTGCCGGGCCCTTGCGCCCTGGCCGCGGCCGTCAGCGTGGCGGGCTGGCCGGGCGCGCCCTTTTCGTTTTTGGGCTTTCTGCCGGCCAAGCCGGGCGCCCGCCGCCAGCTTTTGGAGCGGGCCAGGGACGCGGGATGGGCCTTCGCTTTTTACGAGGCTCCCCACCGTTTGGCCGAGACCATGGCCGACCTGGCCGCCATGATGGGCGGCCGCGGCATGGTGCTGGCTCGGGAATTGACTAAATATAACGAAGAGGTATCCTACGGCACTTGCCAGGAATTGGCTGAAACGGTAAAACCCCTGGTAACAAAAGGGGAGATTACCATATTAGTGGCCGGCGGCGAGCCGGCGCTTCAACAGGCGGCCGACATGGATGAGCTTCTGCGCCAAGGACTGCAAGCGGGCCTGGAGAGCCCCAGCCGGCTGGCCAAAAAGGTGGCGGCTTCTTGCCGCCGTCCTCGCGACGAGGTCTATCGCCGTCTTTTGGAAATAAAGGGCGCGTTGGCGGAATCCGCCGAATGAGCGTGAAGCCGGTTGCGGTGCGGGGTTCTCGGCAACCAGGGTCCTTTACAACATCGGGGGCTGCCGGCCCACCGGATAGCCCGGCACATAGCGCGAGATGAGTGAGTTGGGAAAGGTGATAGAAAGAGAACTGTCTGTCCGGAACGGGCTGGGTTTGCACGCGCGGGTGGCCGCCCGCATAGCGGAAACCATCAAGAAATATGATTGCACGGTTATCTTGAGCAAGGATGGCCTGGAGGCCGAAGGCGACAGCGTCCTGTCCATCCTCACCTTGGACGCTCCCATCGGCAGCCGGCTTCTGGCCAGGGCCCAGGGAGACCAGGCCGAGGAGGCGCTGGAAGCCTTGGAGGGCCTCTTTACCAACGGCTTTGGGGAGTAATCTTGAGCGCGCTGAAGGAAAAAGTGCTGATCGGAGTCGGCGCCTCTCCGGGAATCGCCATAGGCCGGGCCATGCCCCTGGCCCGGCGTCCGGCCCAGCTTGCCTATCGCCAACTGAACGACCCGGCCGACGTGGCCAAGGAAGCGGAGAGGTTCAAGGCGGCGGTGCAAGCCACCCAGGACTACCTCAGCCGCGCGCGCGACGACCTGGGCAAGGAGATGCAGGATTACGCCTACATCATCGAGGCCCACCTTCTCATTCTAAAAGACAAGCTGATCGCCCAGCGTACCCTGGATTTGATCCAGGCCAAGAAGATCAACGCCGAATGGGCCTTGGGCCAGGCGGTCAGCGAGGCCCAGGGCGCCTTCCGCAAGATCAAGGACGAATACATCCGCTCCCGCTTCGCCGACGTGGAATACGTCACCGATCAGCTCATGCGGCATCTGTCCGGCGAGGAGGCCAACCAGCTTACCACCATGCGGGAAAAGGCCATCGTGGTGGCCCACGACCTTTCCCCGGCCGATACCAGCCAAATGGACCTGGGCTGGGTTATGGGCTTCACCACCGACATGGGCGGCCCCACCAGCCACACGGCCATCATGGCCCAGGCCAAGGCCATCCCCGCCGTGGTGGGGCTGGAGCGCGTCTCCCAGGAGGTGAGCAGCGGCGATTTCCTCATCGTGGACGGCTCCTCCGGAGTGGTGATCGTCAATCCGGAGGAGGAAACCCTCCTCACCTACCGCGAGAAGCAGGAAGCCTACGAGATATACGCCCAGGAGGTCCTGGCCCAGGCTTACCTGCCGGGCGAGACCCTGGACGGCCAGAAGGTTCGGGTGGAGGCCAACATAGAATTGGCCGAGGAGGTGAGTTCGGTCCTGAATTACGGCGCCGAGGGCATAGGCCTGTACCGCACCGAGTTTTTCTACATCACCCAGAAAACCATACCCAACGCCGACGAGCTTTACGAGAACTTCCGCACCGTGGCCCAGCGCCTGGAGGGCAAGCCGGTCAACATCCGCACCCTGGACATCGGCGGCGACAAGTTCGCCAGCTCCATGGAGCTGGCCCCGGAGATCAACCCCGCCCTGGGCTTGCGCGCCATCCGCTATTGCCTCAAGGAACGCGGCATGTTCAAGGAGCAGCTGCGGGCCATCCTGCTGGCCTCGGCCCACGGCAAGGTGCGGGTGCTGTTCCCCCTGATCTCCGGCGTGAGCGAACTCATGGAAGCCCGCTCCGTGCTGGACGAGGTGCGCGCCGAGCTGGACGCCGAAAACATGGCCTACGACCACCGCCTGGAGGTGGGCATCATGATCGAGGTGCCCTCGGCGGTGGCGGTGGCCGACCTCTTGGCCAAGCGGGTGGATTTCTTCTCCATCGGCACCAACGACCTGATTCAGTATTCCCTGGCCATAGACCGGGTCAACGAGCACGTGGCCCATCTTTACCAGCCCCTGCACCCGGCGGTGCTGCGCATGGTGCGCCAGGTGGTGAACGCGGCTCAGGAGGAGGGCATCTCGGTGGCCATGTGCGGCGAGATGGCCGGCGACCCCAAGATGGTGCCCCTGCTCATCGGCCTGGGCCTGGATCACCTTTCCATGAACGCTTTAGCCATTCCCCAGGTCAAGCTGGTGGTCCGCCTGACCAATTGCGCCACCTGGCGGGAACTGGCCAAGGAAGCTCTCACCTTCGCCACCGCGGCCGAGGTGGCCGCCTTCATGACCAGCCAGCTCAAGAAGCATTATCCGGGCATGTTCGAAAACGTGGTGTGGGCTGGGCTGGAAGGTTAGGTCCTCATGGCCGGCGACGGCATCAAACTAGTGGCCAAGAACAAGAAGGCCCGCTTCAATTACGAGTTGGGCGACCGCTTCGAGGCGGGCCTGGTCCTGAAGGGCACCGAGGTCAAATCCCTGCGCCTGGGCAAGGCCAACCTCACCGATTCCTACGCCAGGCTGAAAGACGGCGAGGCCTGGCTGATTTCCTGCCACATCAGCGCCTATCCCTTTGCCTATTACGACAACCACGAGCCCGAGCGGCCGCGCAAGCTGCTTCTGCACAAGCGGGAGCTGAAAAAGCTGACCGGCAAGATTCAGGAGCAGGGCTGGAGCTTGATTCCCCTGGCTATTTATTTTAAAAGAGGCAAGGCCAAGGTGGAGCTGGCCCTGGCCAAGGGCAAGAAAAGCCATGACAAGCGCCAGGCCATCAAGCAGCGGGACCAGGAACGGGAGATGGAGCGCGCCTTCCGGCGGGGTTAGGCCATAAAGGGGAGGAAGCGGGGAACATGCGCATCGGCATCATGCTGCGCCATATCGGCGAGGCCGGCGGCATAGTCACCTATTCGCACAACCTGCTGCAAGGCTTCTTCCGGGTGGCCCCGGATAACGAATACCACCTTTTTTATAACGATCCCAAGCAGATTGGCATGTACGCCCAACACGGCTGCGTGCGCGAGCATCTGCTGCCCGGCGCCAACAAGCTGCTGTGGGACCAGTGGTCCGTGCCCCGGGCCGCCAGCCGCCTTGATCTGGATCTGATCTTCAACCCCAAGCTCTCCATTCCGCTTTTCGCCCGTCAGCCCTGCATCCTGGTGCTCCGGCCGGAGCAGTTCGTGCATCCGGAGCTGTTCCGCTGGCTGGACCGCAAGTATTTCAAGCTGTTTATCCCGCGGTATTGCCGCGCGGCCCGATACATCCTGGCCCCCACCCGCCAGGCCAGCCAGGATATCGTGGAATACATCGGGGCCGATCCCGCCAAGATGGTCACGGTGCACGAGGCGGCGGGGGAGCACTTTTTCCGTCCCGCGCCGCCCCAGGCCGAGCTGGCGCGCGTCAGAAAAAAATACGGGCTCCCGGAACGCTACGTGTTGTTCGTGGGCGGGCTCACGCCGCTCAAGAACTTCGAGCGCCTGGTCAAGGCCTTCGCCCTGGTGCGCCAAAGCGAGGATATCGAACTGGTGGTGGTGGGGTTCAAGCGCTGGAAGTTCGAGCAGGACGTGGCTTTCGCGCTCAACCATCCGGTATCCGAGCACATTCATTTCCCGGGCTTTGTGGAGGACCTGGATTTGCCCTGGGTCTACCGCATGGCGCAGGTATTGTTTTTCCCCAGCATCTACGAAGGCTTCGGCATCCCGGTCTGCGAGGCCTTCGCCACCGGCTGCCCGGTGATCGCGGCCAATCGGGGCTGCTCCCCCGAGGTGGCGGGCGAGGCGGCGGTCTTGGTGGACCCCTTCAGCGTGGAAAACATGGCCCAGGGCTTGAAGCGGGTGGTTTCCGACCAATCCCTGCGCCAAGACCTCATCGCCAAAGGCCTGGCCCGCGCCCCCTTGTTCCGCTTCGATCGCACCGCCAAACAAACCCTGGAAGTATTCCAGCGCGCCATCCAGAAGAGCTCTTAAGTTAAAATCCCTTTGATATCAGCAAGTTTTCCGCGAACTTGCCCGTGAAACCAGCTACTGGTAAATACATAGGAATTTAGGGGGCTTCGGCGGTTGACAGTAATGCGGACGGACTATATATTACTATTCTCCCTATTAACTACTATCTGCTATGGTATGGTGGTTGGCGGGGAGATCAGCCATGGCTAAGGTGGCGGTGGCGCTAAGCGGTGGAGTTGATTCAACTTTAGCCGCCTGGCTGCTTAAAGGGCAAGGCCATGAGCTGGTGGGCCTGAGTCTCAAGCTGGGACGGGGTCCGGATTTGGCTTATCGGGCCGGGGCCCAGATGGCCAGGGAACTGGGCATACCGCACTTGGTGGTAGACGTTGCGGCCGAGTTTCAGCGCCAGGTGGTGGGGCCGGCGGTTGCCGCCTATGCCTACGGGCTGACCCCCAATCCCTGCGCCCGCTGCAACGCCAGGGTGAAGTTCCCTTTGCTGTGGCGGGCGGCGCAAGAGGCCGGCTGCTCGGTCTTGGCCACCGGGCATTATGCGCGGCTGGAGCCCCAGACCGGCGGCGCGGCCATTGCGGAAGGAGTCGACCGGACCAAGAGCCAGGCCTATTTCCTGGCGCGCGTGCGCGTTTCCGGGCTGGGCTCGCTGGCTTTTCCCCTGGGCGGGATGACCAAGGCCCAGGTCCGGGAGGCGGCGGAGCGGGAGGGCCTCAGCGCGGCGGCGCGGCCCGAAAGCCAGGACGCATGCTTTCTGCCGCCCGGCGGCTGGGACCAGTTAATGGCCGAGTCCGGGGCGGTGAGGCCGGGAAGAGTGGTGGATGGCCAAGGCAAGGTGCTGGCCAGCCATGGCGGGCTGCACCGCTTCACCGTGGGGCAGCGCCGCGGTTTGGGCGTGGCCCTGGGCACGCCGCAATACGTGCTGGCCTTGCGCGGCCCCAGCGCCGAGGTGGTGGTGGGGCCCCAGAGCGGGCTCATGGCGACCGGGCTTTTGGCCCGCGACGCCTTGTGGCACGAGGAAGCTTTTCAGCGCGGCGGCTTGACGGTCCGCTTGCGTTATACCCATCCGGGCGTGGGGTGCCGCGTGATTCCCCTGAGCCGGCCGGAGGGCGGGCTGGGGATGGATAACGGAGGGGGCGGCCTGGGCCATGGCCCAAGGGGCCGGCCCTGGGAAAACGGCTTTATCGAGGTGAAATTCGCTCAGCCCCAACGGGCTGTGGCGCCGGGCCAATTGGCGGTGTTCTATAGCGATCGACGAGTGGTTGGCTCGGCTTGGATATCTCAAGCAATACAACAGACGGATGGTAGCTAAATGAAACTTTCGACCAGAGGACGTTATGGCGTGCGGGCCATGTTGGAGCTGGCTCTTAATTCGGGTAGAGGTCCGGTGCCCCTTCGCGATTTGGCCAGCCGGCAGGAGATTTCCGCCAAGTATCTTGAGCAACTTTTGATCCCCTTGAAAGGCGCCGGTCTGGTTAAGAGCGTGCGCGGAGCCAGGGGCGGCTACATGCTGGCCCGCGATCCCCAGGTCATTTCGCTTTACGACATCGTGCGCAGCCTGGAAGGCCCCTTGGCGCCGGTGGAGTGCGTGCAGGATCCCCAATACTGCGACCGGGTGGGCGGCTGCACCGTGCATCTGGTCTGGGGAGAGATGGGGAGCATGCTGGTGGATTTCCTTTCCAACATGACCTTGGCGGAAATGGTGGAAAAGCAAAAGGAAAAGGACCGCATCTGCAATCCCCAGGCGCTGAGCGCCGCTGTATGAAAAGGAAGCCCTAAGTGCTGCGAACCATTGAGCAGATCAACGCCAAAATCAAGTCCGGCAAGATAGTGGTGGCCACGGCCGAGGAAGTGGTGGGCCTGGTCAACGAAAAGGGGGTGAAGCGGGCGGCCAAGGAGGTGGACGTGGTTACCACCGGCACCTTCGGCCCCATGTGTTCTTCCGGCGCCTACTTCAACATCAAGCAGTCAACCCCCAAGATAAAGCTGGGCGGCGGCCGGGTGACCTTGAACGGGGTGGTGGCTTACGCCGGCTGGGCGGCGGCCGACATCTTGATCGGGGCCAACGCCCTGCCCGACGACGACCCCCGCAACGCGGTCTATCCCGGCCTTTTCAAATACGGCGGGGCCCACATCATAGAGGACCTCTTGGCCGGCAAGAAGGTGCGCCTGGAGGCCAAGGCCTACGGCACCGACTGTTATCCCCGCAAGGAATACTCGGCCGAACTGGGCCTGGAGGATTTCAACAACGCGGTGCTCTTCAACCCCCGCAACTGTTACCAGCTCTACAACGTGGCGGTGAACCTCTCCGAGCGCACCATCTACACCTACATGGGAGTGCTGAAGCCCCGCTTGGGCAACGCCAATTATTCCACCACCGGAGCCTTGAGCCCGCTTCTGAAAGACCCGGAGCTGCGCACCATCGGCATCGGCACCCGGGTGTTCATGGGAGGCGGGGAGGCCTACGTGGCCTTTAACGGCACCCAGCACGTGCCCAACCCGGAGCGGGACGCCAACGGGCTTCCCCTTTCCCCCTCGGCGACCCTGGCCTTGATCGGTGATCTCAAGACCATGGACACCCGTTTCGTGCGCGCGGCCTCGGTGATCGGCTATACCTCGACCCTGGCCCTGGGGGTGGGCGTGCCCATTCCCATCGTGGACGAAAAAGTCATGGCCCAGGCGGCGCTTGCCGACGAGGACATCACCTATCCCATCGTGGAGTACTCGGAGAGCTATCCCCTGGGGCGGCCGGGCAATCTGGGACGGGTCAGCATGGCCCAGCTCATGAGCGGCCGCATAGAGGTGGACGGCAAGAAGGTGCCCACCGGGGGCATGGCCTCGCGGGCCAAGGGCCGGGCCGTGGCCCTGGAATTGAAGCGGCTGATCAGCGAGGGCCGTTTCCTTTTGACCCAGGCCACCGCGCCCCTGCCGGGCGCCGCCCTGGCCTGGGAAGAAGAAGCCTAGAACAACCCGCCGCCCAAGGCGGCGCTTGGGGATAGGGGTCGTTATCGTGGCCAAGAAAAAGGTGATATTCAGCTTCCCGCCATCCCTGGTGGAGGAGCCCATCACATATGTGCTGATAAAAAACTATGATCTTCAGGTGAACATCCTGCGCGCCACGGTGCGCCCCCGGGACCGCGGGCGCATGGTGGTGGAGCTGAAGGGTAAAAAGGAAAACCTGAACAAGGCCTTCGAATACCTGGAGGGGGCCGGCATCCAGGTGGACGCCCTGGTGCAGGAGATGCGTCACCGGCCGGAGCTCTGCGTTAGCTGCACGGCCTGCGTGCCCATGTGTCCCACCGGCGCGCTTTCCGTGAACCGGGAAACCCGCGAACTGGAATTCGATCACAACAAATGCATCATCTGCGAAGCCTGCATTCCGTCATGCTCCTACCGCGCCCTGGAGAGCCAATTCTAGGCATTGGGCGCGGAGCTTGACAGACTCCGGGGCCGCCCCTTAGCTTAGGCAGGGGGCGGCTTCGTATTTTGATAACGCGGCAGGGAGAGCCTTTGCACATCACCGCTCACATATTGCCCCGCCGGATCATTTTATGGTCCACGGCCTTGTTGGCCCTGGGGCTCAGGCTTTGGGGGCTTTCCTGGGGCCCGGAAGAGGCAGGCATCCTGCATCCCGGCGAATGGACCTGGCAGGTGATCAAGCGCCTGAGCCTGGAAAACCCCACTTATCCCGGCATCTGGACCCAGGCCTTTTTCAGCCTGGCCGCCTGCGTGCACGGGGCCTTGAGCCTTTTGGCCGGCTGGTGGGAGGTCCTCCTGGGCCAGGCCCGCACCCTGAACGAGGTCGAGGTCTCCGCCCGCCTGGCCGGCCGTTTTACGGTGGCGCTTCTGGGCAGCGCCCAGGTGCTCATGACCTATCTGGTGGGCCGCCGTTTCTTCGATAGCGTGGCCACCGGCCTGGTGGCGGCGGGCCTGGTGGCCGTGAGTCCGCTTCTGGTCACCCATGGCCACTATCTCTCCCTGGACGTGCCCCTGGGGTTCATGCTTCTGGCCTGTCTGTGGGTCTGCTGGCTTATCCTGGAATACCCCCGCTCGCGGGTCATGGCCCTGGCCGGGCTGATCCTGGGGCTCACCATCACCACCCGGGCCAGCGGGGTGCTGGCCTTTTTCTTCATGGCCGCGGCGTTCATCATCGGAGCCCGGCAGGCCCGGCCCAAACCCAACCGCCTGTTCCTGTTCTGGCCGGGAGCCTTTATCCTGGGGCTGGCCGTGGGGCTGGTGGTGGGCTACCCCGGCTTTGTGGTGCGCTCGGACCAAACCGCCGATCTGCTGCGGGGCTCCCTGACCCTGCCTCCGGGCACGGGCGGCGCCTGGCTGGGCTTCGCCGCCGCCAGGCTGACCGATTCCCTGGCCGTGGTGGCCAGCCGGGTGGGCCTCGAACTGCTGGTACTCTGGATTTTGGGCCTGGGGCTCATCATCTATCGCCGCAAATGGGGCCGGCTGCTCCTGGCGGCGGTGCCTCTCCTGTATCTCCTGGCCGGGGTCACGGTGTTGCGCGGCTCGGTGGAGGGCCTGGCCGCGGCCTGGCTGCCCATAATGGCCCTGGTGGCGGCCTGGCCCATGGTCTGGCTTTGCCGGCAATTGCCGGATTACCGCATGGCCGTCACCGGCGTGGCGGTGTTGGGCCTGGGGCTGTGCCTCTGGCCATTTTGGCGCTCCCTGGGGGTGGATTATCTTTTCTGGCAGCAAGACACCTTCACTTCCGCCCGCTTCTGGCTGGAAGCCAACCTGCCGGCCGGGGCCAAGCTCTACGTGGGCCCGCGCACCCCGCTCAACGTTTTCGTGGCCACCCAAAACCTGGCGCGGAAAACCAGCCTGGCCGAACTGAAGCCCGGCCGCGATTTCATCGCCGTGAGCAGCCTGAGCCAGGAAGACCAGGCCGACCCCTGGCAGGACTGGTCGCCGCCCAAGGCCATGCCCCAGACGGTGGACCCCGCGCAAAGGCTGCAGCTCTTGAAGCGCTTCGATTTGAAGGCGGGCTGGAGCGCGGCGCCGGAAGGCGGCGGCGCCGGCTTCCCCCGCTGGGTGAGCCCCAAGGTCGAAATCTACGGGGCCTATCCGCCGCTTAACGTTCGCCAGCCCCTGGCCCTCTGGAAACCGCCGGTGGGGGTGGAGCGCGGCTACGCGGTGGTTTACACGGGGCAAGGCGCGTATTCGCGGGATGAGGGCACCATGCTCATCCGGGGGGGCGATTCCCTGGGGCAGCGGGTGCTGGTGGCCCGGGAGGGCTTGGGTGAGCTGGGCCTGGTGCTGGCCAATCTGGGCGAAGACCTGGCGGTGATCGAGGTGGCCCAGGGCCTGTGGCCGTCGCACAGCTTCAGTCTTTATCCCGGACAGGAGACCGACCTGCACTTGAAGCCCCGCCGCTGGCCGCCCATGAACCGCTCCGTGTTCCCCTTGCGGGTGCGGTTGCGCCGGGGGGACAAGCTGTTGGCCAGGCTGCAATGGGACCCCCTCCTGGTGAGCCGCAGGGCCCTGGAATCCGGCCGCTACGAGGAGGCGGAGCGCATACTGCAACGGGAGCTGGAAGAAGGGCGCGCCGGCTTCGACGCGCGGGCCATGCTGGCCCAGGCCCTGGTGAGCCAGGATAAATACGACCAGGCCAGCCAGGTGCTGGCCGGCCTCCTGAAAATGCCGGGGGAGGCGGCGGAGCGCTATCAGAAGCTGGCCCTGGCAACGGAGGCCGGGCCGGATTGGCGGCAAGCCTTCCAGGAGTTCACCGGCTATCACCCCGATCTTTTGAGCTCGGCCTGTTCATCCAGCGTGGAGGTGGACGGGCCGCCCATCGTGGCCGACGGCAAGGAGCGGCCTTTAAGCGGCCGGGGATTCCACGGCACCTATCAGCGCCAGCCCCACAAGCCGGAGGGACGCCTGCGGCTCTGGCTGGACACTCCCTTTCCCAAGGCCAGCCTGCGGGTGGATTTCGATCTGGCCCTGGAAGCGTCCGCGCCGGCCGACGCGCCCCTGGCCATCGCCGAGATTTGGGCCTACGGCCCCCACGGGGGAAAGCTCTTGACGGCCAAGCGGCTGTCCGGGGCCGACCTGGCCAAGGCCGGCGGCTTGATTTCCTTGCACGTGCTGACGCCCTGGGAAGGCTCCCGCCTGGAGTTCCGCCTGGATTACGCCACCACCCGGAATCTGCGGGTGGGCAGGCTCACGGTGGGGGTTGATCTGCATGACCATATGCGCCACGTGCTGCGCTGGTATCTGGACGCCAAGGGCCGCGTGGCCCTGCGCGACAAGCTCTATCCCGAGGCCGTGGCCTCTTTTGAAAAACTGCTGACCCTGGACCCCGGCTTCAGCCGGGCCTACATCCCCTCGGCCCGGGCCCTTTCCGACATGGGCAAGGTCGAGGAGGCCTTGGCGCGGGCGCGGGTGGCCGAGGATTTGTTCAAGGACCAACCCCAACGCCTGGACACGGTGCGCGAGCTTTACCAGACCCTGCAAAAGCCGGAGGACGCGGCCAGGGTGGAAAGCCGCCTGGCCCATTTGCGGCCTTCCCTGAAAAAGGAGGCGCGCTTCGCCGGCGGGCTCACCCTCCTGGGCTACGATATCTCGGCCAACCAGGCCCAGCGCGGCCAGGAGCTGGACGTGGCCTATTATTGGCGCTGCTGGGCGCGGCCGCCGTTGAACTATTTCATCTTCGTGCATCTGCGCGGCCCCGACCGCACGCTCACCTATGACCATCTGCTGGGCCACGGCAAGCGCAACATGGCCGACCTGAACGTGGGCGAGGTGGTGCGCGAGGATTACAAGATGCGCATCCCCGCGGACATTCCGCCGGGGAGCTACCGTCTGGTGGTGGGTTTGTGGGACCCCCAGCACACGGGCAAGGGCGTGCCCATCCTGGAAGGCGAGGGCAAGGGCACCGAGGAGGTGGAACTGGCCACCCTGGAAATCAAGTGAGCCCGCGGCGCAGGCAGTCCCAGGGCCGCCGGCGAGGGGCCGCCTCAGCTTCCGCCGTTCGAGAGCGACGGGTCCTCGGGCTTTTTTTCGCCCTTGTCCAGGGGAATCACCGAGGCTCCGGCCAGGCGCAGGGAGACGGCGCCCAGGAACTTCACCCTTAAGCCCAGCTCGCATCTTCTTTTCAGATCAAGCTCCAGGTTGAAATCCTGATACACCTCGGTCAGATCCTCGGCCGTGACGTATTTATCGGCCAGGGGGCGCAGGCCCAGATCGGTGGCCACCACCAGATGGGCGGCCGCCTCCTTGCCGGAGGACGGGCCGCTAGCGGCCAGGCGGAAGCTCACCAGATAGCGGCCGGGCTCATAGGTTTTCTGGGGGCCCTGCATCAGGTTGAGCGGCGGGTTGCGCCCGGCGCGGCCCTCCACCGCCATGCCGCCCTCCACCCAGCGGTCGCCGATCAATTCGCCGGTTTCCCGCCACATATCCTGGGCCCGGTAAAAGCCGTCCGCGGGCAGGCTGTCGGCGAATTCCACGGTGATCACGTCCAGGTCCAGGTCTTCCTGGCCGGTGAAAAAGGAGCGCAGCTCCAGCTCGGTGATGACGGGCAGATTGAAGGGGATTTTCACGTCGTGCCAGGCCCCGTCCGCCGGCAGGATTTCCCGGCTCAAGGTCAGCTTGCCCAGGGCGCGCTGGCCCTTGTCGGCGCTGACCTCCACCCAGCCGGGGCTGGCGGCGGGCTTGTCCGGGGGCCTGCGCACCCGGAAGCTGGCCACGTAGCTGCCCGGCGGAAAGGCCTTGTAGGGCCCGAAGCAGAGAAAGCCCGCTTGGTGCCGGCCGGCCCGGGCCCGCACCACATTGCCGGCGGCCCCTGGCCGGCGGGGCGGCAGGGGCTGGCCCTCCCGCACCGCGTCCAGGAACAAGAGCCCCCAGCCGGACGCCTCTTTTTCTTCCCGCAGCTCACCGGTTTCGCGGGGCAGATTCTCGGCCTCCCAAAGGCTGGTCACCGGCGAGATTATCTTGCCCGGCGCGGGGTCGGGCCTGGCCCCGGATTTAAGGCTCAGCAGAAAAATATTGCCGTGGCGGGCCACGTAGAAGAAAGCGCCCGAGGCCATGAGGCGCTGGCGGGCTAAAGCCGGCGGATAGGGGCACACCTTGGGCGAGTAGACCAGGGAATCGTCGTGAAAGCTGACCAGCTTCACCGCCAGCTTGTCCAGGTTTTCCAGGGCGGTTTTATCCACCAGCCCCAAATCCAGGGCGTAAAGGGGCTGGAACACCTGCTTTACATAGGAGCGGGGCACCACCGGCGAATAGCCGTTGACCATCTGGGCGCGGGTCTGGGTGATCAAAAGCTCGTATACCGAGGACTGATGCGAATCGCCGGGCCAGATGGGCAGCCCCAGGAGCCTCTCCGGCGAGCCGGGGCCGGTTATCATCTGGCTAGTGACGCCGGCGGCCACCTGCCCCGGCGAGGTGAGCAGGCTGACGCCGGTGCGCGCGGGCAGGCCCAGGTCCCAGGCCAGGCCCGCGGTCAGGGCCAGGCTCAGCGCGGCGCTCAGCCAGGCCTTGCGGCGCGGCCCGCCGCTCAGCTCCCGGACGGCCCAGCCCGCCAGGAGCGAGAGCATGAGCACCGCGAAGATGATGAGCCGGCCGGGGACCCTGGGGAAATTGAAAAAGGGCACTATGGCGTAAAACAGCTCATAGAGCGGCGCGGCCTTCACCGTGGGGCCCAGGGCCAAGAGGCCGCTGAGGGCCGCCAGAAAGGCCCAGATGGCGGCCAGGGAGGCCTGCCGCGCCTTGGCGGGCCTGGCCAGGGCCAAAAGCGCCAGGGCCAGGAGGCTTAGGCCCGCCAGAACCCAGCCCAGATGCACCAGCTTTTCCATGTGCGGGTTGTTTATGTCCAGGAGGTCGTGCAGCCGGGGCGCGAACAGGAGCACCTCGTGCAGGTCCCGGCCCTGGCCGGCGATGCTTTGATCGAAATTGGAGGCCTTGACCAGGAGCATGCGGGCCACGGTGAGGCACAGTCCCACGGCCAGGGGCCACACCGGCAGCCAGCGGCGGCCGATGCCCAGGGCCAATTTGCGGTGGGGCCAAATTTGGGGCAGGGTCAGGTAAAGGGAAGCCATGGGCGCCAGCACCAGGAGGACGCTGCCCAAATAGGGAACATCCAGCTTCAGCTGCGCCGCGTAAAGCGCCAGGCCGGCCCAGGGCAGCAATCCCCTGGCGGCCAGCGCGCGGGCCCGGGCCAGGGTCAGGGTGGTCAGGGCGGTGATCAGCCAGGAGGCCAGCAGCCAAAGGCACAGGGCCAGCGCCGCGTAAAGCCCCAAGGCTTCCCCCAGGCCGCTGGAAAAAAACTCGCCGCCCTCGCGGATAAGGTGGACATGGGCCATGACGCCCGCGCCCAGGCCGCCGGCCAGGGCGGGCAAGGCCTCGCCAATGCCTCCGGCCTGGAGATAATCCTCCAGATGCATGAGCAAGAGCCTTAGCAACACGTAGAGGCCCAGGAACAGCGCGCTGTAATAGACCAGGTGGGGCTCCATGAGGCCCATGGCCACCAGGCAGGCTCCCGCGCCCGCGCCCCAAAGCCAGGATGCCCGCCGCCAGCCCCGTTCCAGGCAATAGAGCATGAGGGGCAGAAGAAAAGCCACGAAGCCGTAAAGATGGCCCGAGAGCACCTGGGCCGCCCGGAAGGGCAGGAGCGCGAAGATCAGGCCGGCGGGCAGGGCGGCCACCCGGTCCTTGAGCACCTCGGCGGCCAGGCCATAGGCGCAGAGCCCGGCCAGCAGATAGGAGACCAGCACCAGGGCGTTGTAGGCCGGGGCCTGGCCCAGGGGCGAAAACAGCACGTACAAAAGCGAGAAGGGGAAATTGGCGAAGCCCGGCAGGCCGTTGGGGGTCAGAAAGGTGTTGAACTCATAGGGGTTGCTCAAAAAGGCCGACGGCCCGAAAAGGTTGTCGCCCAGAAGCCAGCACCAATAGAGAAACTGGAGGTGATCGCCGGGCATGGCCGGCACCACCTCGTAGCCCGGCACCACCCGGTAGCCGTAGGGAATGCCCTCGCCGAGAAATAGCCACAAGGGATGGGTCTGCACCAGGGCCAGGCCCAGCAGGGCCAGGGCCATCAGGAGCGCCGCCCGCAAGCCGCTGCCGGCGGGCCGGCCTTCCAGGTCTACTGGAGCGCGTACCAAGGCAGCCTCCAAAAGCGTCCGCCCAAATACGGCGGGTAGATGGGGACCGGCTCGGGCATGAGGCCGTATCTCAGGCGCAGTCCGGTCATCTCGGCCAAGGGCGGGTCCGGCTTCAGGGGCTTCAAGCGCTCCAAGGGCAAGGGGCCCCGCTCCAGCCCCGGCGGCTGCCAGGACAGATGCAGGCTGGCGCCGCCGTGAAACTGGCGGTAGCGAATCTCCAGGGCGTGGGCTCCGGCCTCCAGCGCCAGGGCGCCCCACACCTGGCGGGGCGGGCCCTCATGCCAATCCGCCGCCGCCTGCCTGCCGTCCACCAGGATGATCAAGCCGTCGTCCACCGCGCCGCCGAAACCGTAGCGGCCGTCCGCCGGAACCGTGAGCACCCCCAGCCAGCGCACCACGAAATTGCGCCGTTCCTCGCCGGGCAGGTCTTCCAGCGCCGGCATGCGCCAATCTCGTTGGACGCCCAGATCAAGGGCCGGCCCGGTCATCTCCAGGCCCTGGTAGAGCAGGGTGCTCAGGCCGCTGGAGGTCTGCTCGGCGTGGGCCAGGAACAGTTGCCGGATTTTTTCCGCGCCCTGGTTGGGGCGGTACCACCACCAATACATGCCGCCGCCGCTGGCCAGGCAAAGCGCCAAAAGCGATATCAGCCAGGCCTTGCGGCCGCCCCTGGTCTCCAGGCCGCTCAGTTGCCAGGCCAGGCGCGCCGCCGGAGGCCCCAGGCGGCGGCGCAGGCGGGGCAGGACCCAGGCCAGAAAGGGGCCCAGGAGCAGCGCGCCCGCGGCCAGGCCGGCGATAAGGCGGGGCAGGGCCTCGGCCCAGCCGTGCTCCATGAGCCAAGCGATCTGGCTGGCCACGGCCAGGAGCGCGCCCAGGACCAGCCAGGGCCATTTCACCGGCAGCCGCGCCCTCACCACACACCATCCAGGTCGCTGGGGTGCTCCACCTCCGGGCCCACCCTCTCCAAAAGAATATACTTATTCGCCAGGGAGGGGGGAAGGGGGGATTGCCGGAACTCCTTGGGCTTGTGGCCGTCGATGAATTCCCGCATGATCCGGCGGCCCTCCGGGCTGTTGTAGAAAACCGCCGCGCGTTCGGTGTGGGAGCGCGAGGCCCAGGATACCGCCTGGAACTTCAACGGGCGGCCCTGATAGAGGTTCAGGGCCAGATGCAGGGTGTGGTGCCAGTAGTCCGCCGTGGCCACCACCGGATAGCCGCGCTTTGCCAGCTCACGGGCCAGGAGATCGTGATTCATCCAGGCGTCGGAGGTGTGGTCCAGCAGCGGGTCATTCCATGCCAGGGGCAGGCCGCCGGTGGCAAGATGGGCATAGAAATAATTGACCCCCAGGCTGGCCAGGCAGAAGCAGGAGAAGGCCAGGAGCCCGGCCAAGACGCCCTTGCGTATGGCGGGCGGGCTCCATTGCCAGGACCTGGCCCAGGCCCGGCCCAGGATCAGCGCAGTGAGAATGAGGGCGTAGGCGAAATAGCGGGGATTGGCCGTGGGCGCGCCCAGGGGCGCCATGAGCAAATACGCCACGAGGGCGATGATGAGCGCCGCCTCCAGCCAGGAGCCGTCATCGCGCCGGAAAATCAGCCCCCAGACAAGCAACAGCGCCGCCGCCGCCAGAACCGCGGGTATGACCCACCAGGTGAAGATCAGGAGCTGGCCGGTGAAAAGCTGGTAGACCAGTTCCCCGTCCAGGGCCTTCAGGTAGCTCATCACGAAGCCGCCCAGCTCCCGCAGGCGGGCCGGGTCCAGGAAGCTCAGGTCGTCCTGCACCTCGGGATGGCTCAGGCGGTCCCACAGGCGCGGCAGCATGGCCAGGCCGAAGCCCAGGGCCGCGCCCCAGGGGATGGGGCTTTTCAGGACTTTAAGCCGCGAAACCGCCAGGGCCGCCAGGCCCAAGGTGGCGGGAAACACGACGAACACCGAGTGATTGAACATGCCCAGGCCCCACAGGACGCCGCCCAGCACCGCTAAAGGCGGCTTGCGGCGGGCCAGGGAGAACAGGTCCAGGCCCGCGAAAAAGAGCAAGGGACCCAGGGCCATGAACTCCACCGGCATGCGGGAAAACATGACCAGGGCCGGCAAGGCCGCCAGCATGAGCGCGGCGGCCAGGGCCGTGGGCTTGCCCGCCTCGCGCAAGAGCACCCGGTAGGCGAAAACCATGGCCAGGAGATTCATGGCGGCGGCCATGGCGCGCAGGCCCCAGGCGGTGGGCCCGAAAAGCACGGTGGGCAGGGTGAGGACGTAATCCCAAAAAGGTCCCACCCTGGTGTTCATGCCCTGGAAGGGCCAGGCGCCCTGCAGGACAAGTTCGGCCCGCCAGGCGAAAAAGGCGCTCTCGCCGCTGATGCCGTGCACCGTGGCGCCCCAGGCCAGGCGCAGCAGGGCGGCCAGGCCCAGGATGGCCAGGAACCAGCGGTGCTCTTTCAGGAGCCGCCGGGTGCGCTGCGGGTTTCTCAGGGCCAGGAGCCACAGCCCCAGCCAGGCCAGGGGCAAGAGCCAAAGCAAGGCCCGCCAGCGCAGGAGGGCCTGATACATCACATCCAATCGCGGGGGAGAAGCCGTGGCGGCCAGAGGCGTGGCCAGATCAATTGGGATCAGCTCCCGGTCCCGCGCGCCGGGCGGGGCCCAGAAAAGAGTAAGCTCCAGGCGGTGCTCGCGCTGCACATTGGCCAGGTCGATCAAATGGGGTCCGGGCTCCAGCTTGAGCAAGGCCATTTCATCGCGGGGCGATTTGGCCTCCCAGCGCTCGATGGCCTCGCGGCCGTCCACATAAAGCCTGATGCCCTCCGGCGCGAACACGCCGAGGAGGTACTGGCCCTGGGCGGGCGCGTTGATGAAGCCGATCCAACGCCAGGCAAAGGGATAGGGCCGTTGCTTGGCCGGCAAATGGCCGGGCTCCGGCGGGGGCAGGCGGTCCTTGTGCAGATTGGGCGGCGGCTTGGTGAAAAACCGGGCCTCGCCGGTTTGGAAGGGGTTGTCGTAAAGCCAGACGCCCATGCCCCGCTTGCCGGTTTGAACATGGGCAGAAGCGTATTCCAGCACGGCCCGGCGGGCGTCCCAGGCTTGCCACCAGGCCAGGCCGGTCAATATAACGAGGCCCGTGAGCAGCAAAAGCCAGGAGCGGAGAGAAGCCCTAATTATGGCCATGCATTGAGCCTGTGTTCCAGAGATAGCCAGTGAAAGTGAATGGTTAAATAGAAGCTCGCCAAGTGTACCGGAGGCTTGGGCAGGGGGTCAAGCCCGGCGTGGCTTTAGGGGCGGAAGGCCAGGAATTTGCTGCCCAGGAAGTTGCTTATCGTGGCCACCAGCACTCCGGCCAGGTTGGCCCACACCGGATTCATCTGTAACAACTCCACCAGGGCCACCAGCACCGCCAGATTGATCAAAAGGCCCACCAGGCTCACCCCCAGGAAGCGGGCGTATTGGCCGGCGAGCCTTGCCCAGGACCAGCCCTGGCTGGCGAAGGTGAAAATTTTGTTCAGGACGAAATTGCTGAAATTGGCCACCAGAAAGGCGCAAACCGAGGAGATCACGTAGTGCTGATCCAGCACCTGGAAGGTGGACCACATGACGAGGGCGTTGACGCCCACCCCGCTGGCGCCCACCAGACAGAAGCGGATGAATTGATTGGCCGCATGGCCCGAGATGAACAGGCCTCGCCAGCCCCAGCGCAGCCAGGGCCTCAAAGGCAGCAGGGTGGAGGGCCGCGGCCCGCACTGGCGGCGGGCGGAAGTCATTTGCCGAACCGCAAGCGCCACACCAGCCACACCGCTTCCAGGGCTATGCCGGGCGACATCTTGGATTGGCCCACCCGGCGGTCCACGAAGATGATGGGCACCTCGCTTAAAGAGTGGCCTTTCCGCTTGGCGCGGTAGCTCATCTCGGCCTGGAAGGCGTAGCCGTTGCTGCGGATGGAGTCAAGGTCCAGGTCCTCCAGAACCTCCCTGGGCCAGCATTTGAAGCCGCCGGTGACGTCGCTGATGGGAAGCCCCAGGATCAGGCGCGCGTACAGGCTGCCGCCCCGGCTGAGGATGCGCCGGCCCAGGCCCCAGTTCTTGACGCCGCCGCCTTTCACGTAGCGGGAGCCGATGGCCACCTGGCCCTGGCGGGCCACCGCCGCCAGCTCGGGCACCTTGCAGGGGTTATGGGAGAAATCCGCGTCCATCTGCACGAAGAGCTTGGCGTCGGTGTTTTTCAGGCCGTATTGAAAGCCTTGCACATAGGCCGTGCCCAGGCCCTGCTTGCCCTCGCGGTGCAAGGTCAGCACCCGGGGGTCGGCGGCCGCCATTTCATCGGCCAGGCGGCCGGTGCCGTCGGGCGAGCCGTCGTCCACCACCAAGATTCCCAAGTCGAGTTCCAGGCTGAGCAGGGTTTCGGCCAGGCGGGGCAGGTTTTCCGCTTCATTGTAAGTGGGCACCACCACCAGGACTTCCATGGCACCTCTGCTAGCGGGGCAAGACCCCTGCCTTTTTAGCGTAGTGTTTCAAAAAGGCGCGTTTATGGGGATTCCGCGCCAGCCATTTCAATACATGCCAGGGCGCCGAGGCGGCGGCGTTTTTGACCTCGCACTGCGACCAGCAGGTGCAGCCGGCCAGCTCCTCCCTGCGCTGCCAGGTCTCGGGCGCGTCAGCTATATCCCTAAAACCGGTTTCGCGCAAATTGCCCAGGGGCTCGCCTAAAAGATTGCACACCGCCACCCCGCCGAAGGGGGTCAGGAAATAACTGGTGTAGCCGGAATAGCAGGGCAGGGTGCGCTGGGCTCCGTCCAACTGCTGGCGCACGTTGTCCATGTAGAAGTGGTGGGAAAACCTGGCCAGGTCCTGGCGCACCCTGGCGCGCTGCTCCGGCGAAAGCCCGCCGGCCTGGCCCCGGTTGTGAAAATTGGCCCCCCGTTCTTGCAGGTTGCAGGAGAAATCCACGCCCATCCGGCCGAGCATTTGGGAAAGCGGCTCTATCTGGTCGTGGTTGATCTCGGAAATGGTCATGCCGCTGGTCACGGTGAAGCCCAGGCCCTGGGCTCCCTTGATGGTGGCCAGGGCCTTGTCGTAGGCGCCCGGCACTCCGCGCACCGTGTCGTGGATTTGTCCGATGCCGTCCAGGGAAACGCTGAAGACCAGCTCCGGGAAAAAGCTTCTGATCTCGCCGAGGGTCTTCAGGATGCGCTGGGTGAGCAGGCCGTTGCTCACCAGGGACATGCGCGCCCTGGGCAGGCGGGCGTGCAGCACCCGCACCAGGTCGGCCAGGTCGGGCCTGAGGAAGGGTTCGCCGCCGGTGATGCCCACTTTTTTGATGGCGGCCAGGAAGTCGGCGTCGCGCTTGAGGATGTGGTCCAACTCCTCCACGGAGAGCTCCGGCGCGCCGCTGACCGGGTCGTCGGGGCCCGATTTCCAGGTGTCGCACATGACGCAGCGTGAGTTGCAGCGCCAAGTCACGGCGTAGTCCAGGAACAAGGGCCGCACCACCCTGCGGCGGCGGCGGTTCAGCATCAGATATGGCTGGCGCAGGCCGGCCTTGAGGCCGCCCAGCATTAGCTTAAGCATGAGAAATCTTCCCAATATTGTGGGGCTGCCAATCCGCTTGGCTAAGCAGTACACTTTGAGCCTGCTCAAGTCAAGCGGGGGTCGGCCGGGGGGCGGCGGGGGTCCGGGTCCGGTTGTTTGCCGGCAAGCGCCTTGTTATACTAACCGCTCCTGGCTCGGCGCGGTTTGCCTGACGCGCGTTGGCGGGCCGGGCCTGATTAAGGAGAGAGGCGTTTGCCGGATATTCTTCTTTGGTCGCTGGTGCTGGTGGCCGCCCTGGCGGTTTTGCTCAAGGGCGCGGACGTGTTCGTGGATAACGCCGCCCTCCTGGCCCGCGCCCTGGGGGTGCCCGATTTCGTGGTGGGGGTGACCCTGGTGGCCCTGGGCACCAGCCTGCCGGAGCTGGCGGCCAGTCTGGTTTCGGTGTTCACCGGGGCCGGCGAGTTCGTGGCGGGCACGGTGATCGGCTCCAACGTGGCCAACATAACCCTCATCATGGGCGCGGCGGCTTTAGCCTTCCGGGGGTTTTCGGTGAGCCCCAAGCTGATGCGCATGGATCTGCCCATCATGCTGCTGGCCGCCTTCGTCATAACCCTCATGGCCCACAGCGGCGCGGTCAGCCGGGGCGAGGGCGTGATCTTGCTGCTCATGTACGGCCTTTACCTGGTCCACACCGTGCGCGAGCAGCGCCGATCCCAGCCCGAGGCCAGGGAAGGCGTGTTCAAGGCCTCCATGGTCGTCTGGATCGCGGCCGGCGCGGTGGCGGTTTATTTCGGCGCGGATTTCACGGTGAAGGCCGTGACCAGGCTCACCGCGCTCTTGGGCCTGGCCGACGCCTCGGTGCTGGCCCTCACCGTGGTGGCGGTGGGCTCCAGCCTGCCGGAACTGGTGGTTAGCCTGGCCGCGGCCAAGAAAAACTACAACGACCTGAGCGTGGGCAACGTGGTGGGCTCCAACATCTGCAATTCGTTTCTGGTGATGGGAGCCCCCGCCCTGGTGAAGCCCCTGCCGGTGAGCGCCTCGGTGTGGGGGGTGGGCGTGCCCTTCATGCTGGCGGTGAGCCTGGTGTTTCTTGTCTTTGCCCAGCGCGGGGTCATCGGCCGCACTCCCGGCCTGTTCCTTTTATTGATTTTCGCCCTGTTCATCGGCACCTTGGGCGGGGTTTTCTAGCGCCGGCAGGTCGAACGGCCCGCTGGGGCCGCGTGGCCGGCGCCAACAAGGAGAGCATGCCGCCCAGCATCCTGGACATAGGCTGCGGCCGCAACAAGGCCGGCGGCGCGGTGGGCTTAGATCTGGCCCGCCACCCCGGCGTGGACGTGGTGGCCGACGCGGGCCAAGGGTTGCCCTTCAGTGGCGGGATTTTTCCGCGGGTGCGCTTGCGCCACATCGTGGAGCACGTGCCCGACCTGAAGCGCTTCCTGGCCGAGGTGCACCGGGTGACCAAGCCCGGCGGCGAGGTGCAGATCCTCACCCCCCATTTTTCCGCGGCCGCCTCTTTTACCGATCCCACCCATCAGCGCCACCTGGGCTATTTCAGCCTGGATTATTTCTGCGGCCTGGCCGGCGATGATTTCCTGCCCCTGGATTTCGCTTTCAAAATGCAAGGCCGCCGCCTGATTTTCGGGCGCAACGGCAAATTGGGCCTGGCCGCCTGGGCCAACCGCCACCCCGGAGCCTATGAGCAGCACCTGGCCTGGATGCTGCCCGCGCTGGAGGTGGAGTACCTGTTGATCAAGGCTTAGGCCCTTTTGGGCAAGCTCCCCCGAGGGGAGACCATCATGCGCGGGGGGAGCATTAAATGAAGTGGCTGAAACGCTTTCTCTGGCTGGCTCTGATCGTGGCGGCGGCCGCGGTGGCGGTCATCGAGGCCGCGCCCTGGCTCAACGGCTACCAGAAAGACGGCGAGCTCACCCTCCCCGGCTTGAGCGCGCCGGTCACGGTCAAGCGCGACGCCCAGGGCATGGCCTATATCCACGCCGCCAACCTGGACGACGCCCTTCTGGCCCAGGGCTTTGTCACCGCCCAGGACCGCCTTTTTCAAATGCAGCTCACCCGGCTTTACGCGGCGGGGCGCATCTCGGAGCTGATCGGACCTAAAGGCCGCGACCTGGACCTCCGCATGCGCACCATCGGCGTCCTGCGCCTGGCCAAGAAGCAAACCGCCATCTTGCACCAGCGCAACCGGCGGGTGATCCAGCGCTACGTGGACGGGGTGAACGCCTTTATCCGGCTTTGTCCCGGCGACCTGCCCTTGGAGTTCAAGCTGGCCGGCATAGCGGCCGAGCCCTGGCGGGTGGAGGATTCGCTTTCGATTCTGTACCTGATGGCCTTTTCCACCTCCGGCAACCTGCAACACGAGATCACGGCCCAGGCCCTGGTGGACAAGGTGGGTCCCGAGCGGGCCGCCGAGATAATGCCCCTGAACGTGAACCCGGACGTCTCCCCCGCGCCCGCGCCGGCCAAACCCCTGGCCGCGGGGGCGGGGCCGGTGGGCGTGCTGGCCGATGGCCTCCTGGCGGGCTGGCAGGAAGACTCCCCCCTCAGGCTGGGCTCCAACAACTGGGCCGTGTCTTCCCGCCGGAATCCGGCGGGCAAACCCATCGTGGCCGGCGACCCCCATCTGGACGCCCGCATCCTGCCGGGCCCCTGGTATCCCCTGGGCCTGATCACGCCGGAGACCCGGGCGGTGGGGGCCATGATCCCCGGCATGCCGGGCATGGTCCTCGGCCGCACCCAAAGCCTGGCCCTGGCCATGACCAACGCCTACGGCGACGTGCAGGATTTGTACTTGGAAACCCTGGACCCCCAGGACCCGCAGCGCTACCTGGAAGGCGGCCAGTCCAAGCCCTTTGAGATCATCGAGGAAACCCTGCGTATCAAGGACCCGGAGGCTGAGAACAGCTTCCGCGAGGAAAAGATAAGCATCAGGCTGACCACGCGGGGGCCGGTGGTTTCCGGCCTGCTGCCGGGTTTGGGCGCCGGCCGGGTGATGACCTTGCGCTGGGCCGCGGCGGAAAGCATGTTGCCCGACATCGGCCTGGTGAGGGTCTTGCAAGTCCAGAACGCGGCCCAACTGGACCAGGCCCTGCAACGGGTCTCCATGCTGGTGCTCAACTGGGTGTTCGCCGATTCCCAGGGCAACCTAGGCTGGCGGGTGTCGGGCCGCC
This sequence comes from Desulfocarbo indianensis, assembly GCA_001184205.1. Taxonomy (GTDB): domain Bacteria; phylum Desulfobacterota; class Desulfarculia; order Desulfarculales; family Desulfarculaceae; genus Desulfocarbo; species Desulfocarbo indianensis. The sequence continues at coordinate 483,237 of LBMP01000003.1, read as the reverse complement.
TGCCCATCCGCGCCCAGGGCGAGGCGGCGCTTCCCCAAAAGGTGGCAAGCGGCCAGGACAACTGGACCGGCTGGATTCCCCAGGCCGAGATGCCCCACGCCCTGAATCCCGAACGGGGCTGGCTGGCCACGGCCAACCATTACACGGTGGACGGCCGGTTCCCCTATTATTATTCCTCCCTGGCCGCCTCCAGCTTTCGTTACGCCCGCATAAAGCAGTTGCTCTCCGCGCCGGAGCCCCGGCCCGCCTCTGCCCATTGGGAATACCAGCGCGACACCATGAACCTCTTGGCCAAGGAACTGGTTCCCCTGATGGCCGCGGCCCTGGAGCGGGGCCCCAAGACCCGGCCCCTGGCGCGGCTCCTGAGGGAATGGGACCTGCGCGACCAGGCGGACCAGGCCGCGCCCCTGGTGTTCCAGGCGGTGCTCCTGGAGTTCGCCCGTCAGGTGTTCGAGGACGACCTGGGCCCCAAGCTGACCGACGCCTTGCTTGAAAATATCTATTTCTGGCAGGAGCGCTTGCTGGCCATGATCAAGGCGGGCGGTTCGTCCTGGTTCGACGACAGGCGCACCACCGGCAAGATCGAGACCCCGGAAGATATATTCCGGCGGGCCGGCATGACCGCCCTGGACCAACTGAGCCGGCGCCTGGGCGACGACCCGGCCGCCTGGCGCTGGGGCGCGGTGCACAACCTGGAGCTGGTCAACCCCCTGGCCAGGGATGGCTTTGCCAAGGGAATCCTGGGCAGCGGGCCTCTGCCCATGGGCGGCTCCTCGGAAACCGTTTACCGGGCCAGGTATTCCACGGCCCGGCCCTTTCAGGTCACGGTGAGCGCGGCCCTGCGCATAGTGGTGGATCTGGCCGACCCGGACAAGATCATGGCCGTGCTGCCCGGCGGCGTCACCGGCCGCTTGTTCAGCCCCCATTTGAGCGATCAGGTTCCGGCCTTCATGAACGGCGTAAAGCGCTATTGGTGGTTCAGCGACCGGGCCATCGAGCAGAACGCCAAACACCGCCTTTTGCTCAAGCCGTGATTTTGCGGCCTTGTCAGGGACCGGACTAGGTGCTAATCCTTAGGGGCCCGCACCCGATCGGCAAAGGAAACCAACCAGGTGATCAACAAGCGCAAAACGCCTCCCAGGGGTCCCGCGGCCCTCATACGCATGCAGGGCGACGTGCGGGACGCCCTGGCCCAGGCCCTGGATTCATGCCAGGGGCTTGCCCATCTGCCCAAGCAAGGCTCGGTTTTTCTGAAACCCAATCTGGTGGGCCTGCCCAGCAAATTTTCGGTGCCGCCCTTTGGGGTGGTGACCACCACCGCCCTGGTGGAGGCCCTGGTCCGCCTGCTCAAGGATCACGGCGTGACGCGGCTTTTTTTGGGCGACGGCGGCCTGGTGAACAAGGAGGCCGGCACCAGCACGCAAGCCACCATGGACATCCTGGGCTATCCGGAACTGGTCCGGCGCTACGGCCTGGAGCTGGTGGACCTGAACCAGGGGCCCTTCGAGGAAGTGACGCTGGACGGACTCAGGCTGAAGCTGGCCAAACCGCTTTTGGAGGCCGATTTCGTCATCAGCCTGCCGGTGTTAAAAACCCACGGCCAGTGCAAGGTTTCCCTGGCCCTGAAAAACATGAAGGGCGGCCTGCACCGCCAGTCCAAGGCGGCCTGCCACGACCGGGGGCTCAACCTGGACCGCAACGTGGCGCTCATGGCCCAGGCGCTCTACCCGGACCTGGCCGTCATAGACGGGCGCTACGCCCTGGCCAGGGGGCCCATGCATTTCGGCACGGCCCAGCGCGCCGATCTTTTGATCGCCGCCCGCGACGCCCTGGACGCCGACCTGGTGGGCGCGGCGGTGATAGGCCAGGAGCCCGGCCAGGTGGCGCACTTGGTGGAGATGGCCCGGCTTCTGGGCCGGGATCTGACCCTGCCCCGGCCGCTGGGCGGGGTGGCCATCGAGGACGTGCGCCTGAATCTGCCCTGGGATTTCCCCTGGGCGGATGAATGGACGCCGGCGCCCTTTGCCAAGGCCGGCGTCAAGGGCGTTTTCATGCCCAAATACGACGCCAGCCTGTGCACGGGCTGCTCGTTCATTTTCAACCCCGCCCTGGTGATGCTTTTGACCGCCGGCGCGGGCAAGGATCTGGACGGCGTGGAATTCCTCACCGGCAAGGCGGCCCAGCCCTCGGGCCGGGCCAGGGTCTCCATCCTGGCGGGCAAGTGCATCGTCAAGGAGTTGGGGGGCGACCCCCGCCTGGGCCGGGTGATCAAGCTTCCCCAGTGCCCGCCCAAGCTGCAAGATATTCAGGACGCCCTGCGCCAGGCCGGCGTGGCCGCCGAGCTGGACTCCTTCCGGCATTTCATGGCCGGGCTCAGCAAGCGCTATCCGGCCGAGCGGGGCTTTGACCCGGCTGATTACCAGCCCGGAGCCCAAGCATGAAAGCCCCCCGCCTTTTATACGCCGACTTCGACGGCAACATCTTCGATCACCCCGGCCTGGCCCTGGCCGGCGCGGCCGGGGGCCGCTGGGAAACGGTGGAGGAGCACCAGTGCATCCCCCTGCCGGAGGGCAGCGAGCTGTTTCTCTTGCCGGGTCGCATGCCGGTGGGGGTGGGGCGGGGCGGCGTGTTCGAGGTGCTGGAGACCGATCCCTCGGATGAAAGGCGCACGGTTACCGCGGTGGCCGCCTTCATGGCACCGGCTTATGCCGCCACCCTGAGCGCCGCCTACCAGACCAGGCCCGGCGCGCCCAACCTGCCGCTTTTTTCCTATGCGGCGGTGGGCTTTCACGAGGGCCGTTTCGTGGCCACCGGCCTCAGGGTGGACCCCTTGCCCCGGCAGGACCCCGCGCGCTTCCCCAGCCCGGCGCGCCTGTCCAGCCAGGCCAACCGGCGGCTGCGCGAGAACCCCCACAACCGGCTGTGGCAGCATCTGGGCACCTGCGCTTTAACCTATTCCTGCCCGGCGGCCAAGAACCTCATGCTGGGCCGCTGGGAAGGGCCTTTGCCCACCAGCCCGGCCTGCAACGCCTCCTGTCTGGGCTGCCTCAACGATCAGCCGGAGGGGCGTTTCCCCTGCACCCAGGAGCGCATGAAGTTCAGCCCCAGCGCCAGGGAGGTGGCCGAGGTTGCGCTTTACCATTTGCGCAACGCCCGCGATCCCCTGGTGAGCTTCGGCCAGGGCTGCGAGGGCGAGCCGCTCCTGCAGGAAGAGCTTCTGGCCGAATCCATCAACCTGATCCGGCAAAAGCGGCCCAAAGGCACCATCAACCTGAACAGCAACGGCTCCAAGCCGCTGGCCGTGGCCCGGCTCATGCGGGAGGGCCTCAGCTCCATCCGGGTCTCCACCAACAGCCTGATCCCGGAGCGGCACCAGGCCTACTACCGGCCGAGGGGCTGGTCCTTCGCGGACGCGGTGGCCAGCGTGGAGGCGGTGAAAAAGGCCGGGGGCCACGCCTCGATCAACCTGCTCACCCTGCCCGGGGTGAACGACCGCCCGGAAGAGGCTCAGGCGCTTTTCGATTTCGTGGAGCGCACCAAGCTGGATTTGATCCAGTGGCGCAACTTGAACATAGACCCCGAGGTGTACCTGGCCGAGCTGGGCTTAAGCCCCCTGGAGGAGCGCCTGGGCCTGGAAAACCTCATCTCCGAACTGAAGCGCCGCTTCCCCCGCTTGAAGCACGGCTATTTCAATCCCAAGCTGGACTGATCGCAAAGGAGGGGGGCATGCCTCTGGTATATGTGACGGCCGTGGTCACCGGCAAGGAAGCAGCCGGGGAGCGGCTCAAGAAAGAACTCGGCGCCGTGGTTCCCCAGGTCCGCCGGGAGAACGGCTGCCTGCGTTACGACCTGCACCAAAGCGCCGAGGGCAAGCCCGTGTTTTTGTTTTATGAGATATGGCAGAGCGAGGAGGCCCTCGCCGCCCACGGCCAGACGCCCCACATGATCAAGATGAGCGAGAGCATCCAGGACCTCTTGGCCGCGCCGCCGGAGATCGGCGTTTGGCGCGCCGTGGACGCGGTCTAAGGCCGCCGCCATCGGTAGCCGGAACTTGATCGTAAAAAGTGGCTCCCCAGGGGGCCTCTTTTTTTATGGCCGGCGTCGATCGCTGGCGTGTGAACCGCCTCAAGCCCTAGAGCTGGGCCAGGGTCTGCTGGGGGGCCTTGACCACCACCAGGAGCATCTTGAAGCTCTGGATAGCGTCCAGGGCGTGGGGCTTGCCCTGGGGCATGACAATGGCCTGGCCCGCGGCCACGGTGAACTTCTCGCCGTCGATGGTCACCGAGGCCTCGCCATCCAGGACCTGCACCAGGGCGTCGGCCGGCACGGTGTGGGCGCTGATGCCCTCGCCGGGAGGGAAGGCGAACAGGGTCAGGCTGAGGGCGTTGTTCTGGGCCAGAGTGCGGCTCACCACCTGGCCCTCCTGATACCGCACCAAATCGGCGAAATCCAGCACCTTGGCCTGGTCGATGTTCTTGATCAGTTCCGGCATGACGGGTCCTTTGTTAAATGGAATTACTCCAAACGGAATTTCTCGCGCAGGCGCTGCGACAGGGCCCGCACCGTGGCGAAGGCCTTTTCCACGGTCTTTTCGCCGTCAGGGTTGACCAGGCAGCAGGTGGCCGGCGAAAGCAGGCTGCGGGAAAGCAGGAAATCGCGGTCCACCCCCCGCCGGCTCAAGGCTCCCCAGGCCTCGGCCAGGCGCGCCTCCAGGGAAGCCATATCTTCCTGGCTGTAGGGCTCGAAATTGGTGGGCACCATGCCCCACACCAGACGGCCGCCGCGCTCCAGGAAACGCGACACGGCCTTGGCGTAGGAGGCGAACACCTCGCCGTTGGAAAAGGCGTCCAGGCTCAGCACGTCCAGGTCCAGCTTCAGGAGAAAATCCCAATCCGGGTTGCCGCAGAGATGCACCCCGCGGGGGCGCTCGATGGCCCCGAAAAAGGTTTCCAGGTCGGCGAAGGCCTTGGTGTCGCTATAGCCGGAAAGGGCGCTGAAAATGAATTGCAGGCCGGGTTCGTCCACGAACATGAAGGCGTTGGGGTTGAGCGCCTTGAGCTTGCTTAGCTGGGCGTTCACCCGCTTGGCCATTACCTCCAGCATGAAGGGCCGCACCTCGTCGTCGAACAGGATGGGCCGGTCGTCTTGGTCCTTCACGTTGAGGCCGAAGCTGATGGGGCCCTCCAACTGGCCCCGGATGGCCGGCCGCCCGGAAAGGTCCAGCTCCAGAAACTTGTGATAGACCACCGAGTAGCTTGGCGAAATGTCGAAATACTCGGGCTCCTCGTAATGGGCCAGGGTTTCTTCCAACTCGGCGTAGAACTTGTCATGGGAAAAGCTTAAGGTGTTGGCCTCCAAATCCAGCACCGTACCGGGGAAATGCTCGGCGGCCTGCACGTACATGTCCTCGTAATAGCTGACGTGCGGCAATTGGGGCCAATAGGGGATGTCCAGGCTCAGGGCCTGCTGCAGGGCGCGGTCCACGTCCTTGTGGGGCATGACGGCCATGGCGGTGGTCAAGAGATTGCCTGGTATGGGCATGCTTCGCTCCGCTGGAGGATGATTGAGCATTGGCAGGAATTAGGGCTTATCAATAATAATTACCCGAGTAACGCGGCTTACGCAATCGGCGATGTCGATAACCCTGGCCAACCTGAAACGTTTCATGAAAATCAAGATATTGCTTGGCAAGCCCTGCTCTAATTGCTATTATGAAAGCGCTGACACGCCTTGTTGAAAAAACTCCACGGAAGGCTAGATACGTCCAGGGAGGGCGCCGAGTCGGAGGTGCTCTTATGCCTATTACTTTTAACGGTTTGGCCAATATGCAGACCCAGTCCGCCCTGGCCATCGGTCAATCCCAGGCCAGCAGCCTGGGCCTTGGCAAGACCGAAGGCAACGCGTTGGCCATCAGCAACATGATGGGCAGCGAGGATGACCAGCCTGGGGCGGGCCTGGTCAGCAAGCTCATGGGCAGCGGCGGCACGGAAAACCGCCTGCAAGGTTCCGCTTTCAAGGAAGACCTCAAGGACCTGGCCAACGCCGCTCTGGTCACCGGGCCGGGCAGGGGAACCGGGCTGAGCGCCAGCTCCAGCCTGAAGCCAACGGGCTCCATATTTGACACGGTGGTTTAAAGCATCCCAGGCCCCAAGGGTCCGCGTCTTCCAAGGCGAAGGCGCGGACTTTTCTTTTCCTGGTCGCGCCGGTATAGTCCAAGATAACAACGGAACCTTGGGAGACCGGTATGCCCAAACCCATCCTGGTGGCCATAACCGGAGCCAGCGGCGCCATCTACGGCGTGGAGGCCTTGCGCCTGCTGCGGGAGTTGGGCCGTCCCGGCCATCTCATCCTCAGCCAGGCCGGGGCGCGCACCCTGTCCCTGGAAACCGGCCTGGACCGGGAGCGGGCCACCGCCCTGGCCGAAAAGGCCTACGACCCGGAGGACGTGGGGGCCGCACCCGCCTCGGGCAGCTTCGCCACCGCAGGCATGCTGGTGGCCCCCTGCACCATCAAGACGCTTTCAGCCATCACCAACAGCTACGCCAGCGGCCTGATAGCCCGGGCGGCGGACGTTCACCTCAAGGAACGGCGGCCCCTGGTGCTCATGGTGCGGGAAACCCCCCTGCACAAGGGCCACCTGGAGCTCATGGCCCGCGCCGCCGATCTGGGCGCCTTCATCATGCCGCCGGTGCCCGCGCTTTATCATAGGCCCGCCAGCATCGAGGAAATGGCGCGGCACACCGCCGCCAGGGCCCTGGCCCTCTTGGGGGTGGAGCACGGCTTTTACCAGCCCTGGTCCGGCGCGCCCCTGGACGAAGAATAGCCAATAACTAGAAAATAACGGTGGGCGGAGTTGATGCCCCCGTCAAAACGCGGCATAGACCGTGAGGCCCAGCCAGGCGACGGTGATGAACCAGGCCCCGTACTCGGCCGGACGCCAGGCGCGCCGCCAGTGGGGTGGGTCCTGCTTTCCTTCGCCGGCCAGCCAGGGCAGGGCCGCGGTGAAGGCCAGCGCCGCGCAGGGGATGAGGACCCCGGCCAACAGGGCCGGCAAATGGCGCAGCAGCTCTTGCAGGCCCAAGAACAGCCAGGGCGCGTCCGCCCGCCCCTGGGAGGCGACCTGCCCCACCGGCTCCAGGGGATAGAGCGCGGCGGCCAGGCATAGGAGGGCCAGGGCCAGGATGGCGGCCAGGCCCTCGGCGGCCAGGAGCTGATCGCGGCTTATGAACTCGGGCTTCATGCTTGGAATCATAGCTGGGCCTGGGGCGCGATTCAAGCCGGCTTGCGGCGCGGGCCGGGCCCAGGGTAAGTTTAGCCATGCCACACGCCAGCCAAGAAAACCCAGCCCCCGCCCAAGCCCGCCCTTCCCGGCGGGGCCTGTTGCGGGGCTTTTGGCTTTTGCTCTGGGCCGGGCTGGTGGCGGCCGCCGGTTTGGCCCTGGGCGCGGCGCTGCGTTTGATCGGCGCCGGCTCCAGCGCCGGCGCGGCCGGGCCGGTGGCCTTTGATCCCCAAAAACTGCCCCTGCCGGGCCAGGTCCTGGCCCAAGGCGGGGTGGCCCTCCTGCGCGACCAGGCGGGCCTGTTCGCCCTCGGCCTGACCTGCCCCCACCTGGGCTGCCGGCCGGAATGGAGCCCCGGCCAGGGCCGCTTCCTGTGCCCCTGCCACGGCTCGGCCTTTGCCTATGACGGTGCCCTGCTTAAGGGGCCGGCGCAACAGGGCCTGGGCCAGCTCGCCCTGGAGCGCGACGCCAGGGGCTGGCTCCTGGCCGATCCCCAGCGGCCGGCCCCGGCCGGGGCGCGCCTGAAGGCGGGGGAGGCCTGATGGCGCGGCAGGGTTTTCTGGAGCATATTCACCCCCAGCGCCTGCCCTATGAACGGGGAAGGCCGCGCTACTCCTTTTGCCTGGGGGGCATCGCCTTTCTCTTGTTCGTGGTGCTGGCCTTAAGCGGCGCCATCCTCATGTTTCACTACGTGCCCACACCCCAGGGCGCGGCCGCCTTTTTCGCCCAGGAGGCGGGCGCGCTGCCTTTTGCCTGGTTCTTCCGCAGGCTGCATTATCTGGCCGGACAGGCCATGGTGGCGGCCCTGATCCTGCACATGCTGCGGGTGCTGGCCACCGGAGCCTATCTGCCGCCCAGGGGCCTGAACTGGCTGGTGGGGCTGGCGCTCTTGGCGCTGACCCTGGCCCTGGATTTGAGCGGCTACGTGCTGCGCTGGGACGAGCCCACCAAGGCGGCGGCCACGGTGGCCGCCGGGCTCATCGGCGAGATTCCCTGGCTGGGCGGGCTGTTGAAGCGGCTGCTTCTGGGAGGCGAGGCCCTGGGCGAGACCTCGCTGCTCAGATTTTACGTGCTGCACTGCCTGGGGCTGCCCGTGATAACACTTAGCATAACAATGTATCACTTCTGGCGCATCCGCCGCGATGGCCGTCCCTTAGGCAATCTTTAGTAAAAATAAACGCTTACGCCTTAGCGCAAGAGCTGCATGCGCTTCAGGTCCGGCGGGTACACATAGCGCGGGTCTATGGCGTGGCTCACCGGCAATCCCCAATAGAGCCAGCCGTTGACCCGGCCGCGCAGGCCGTTGTGGGGCGAGTATTTTTCCGCCAGCTTTTCCTGATCCGGCGCGGAGAGCGCGTCCCCCAGGAAGCCGTGCCGGACGTTGTAGACGTATTTGAAGCCGGCCGCGTTCAAGGCGTCGGCCGCCTCGGCTCCGTCATCGCCGTTGGCGGAGATGACCACCAGCCGGTCCTCGGGCTTGAACAGGGACTGCACCACGCCCACGAAATCCGGGTTGGGCTGGGCGCTGAGCTGATACCCGGTGTGCTCGGCCTTGCGTCCCTGGTAGGGGCCGTCCTGCACCTGAAAATCATTGCTGGCAAAGCGCCAGGGCACGTTGTAAGCCTTGGGGGGATGGCCCAAAAGCTCATATTCGGCCCGGGTGCGCACGTCTATCATGAAGGCGGGCTTGGTTTCCTGGCTCAGCATCTCCTGGGCCTGCAAGGCGCTTATGGTGGCGGCGTTCCTGGCTTCCTTGGCCGGCGCATCGTTGCCGAGCGCCAGGGCAAGAAACGCGGCAAGGGCCCATATGAGGCAAGTTCTAGGCATGGCCGATTATCCTTCTTAATATCGAATAGTTAGGGTCAGATAACGGTAGCCGGCCCCGTGATGGCCAAAAAGTTGGACAATTATAGCATATTGTGTCTTTCCTAAAAGGCGGCCGCTCATAGGCCCGCGTTGACCCCCCAGGGGGCCTATGCTAAGGTTCGCTACCAAAAACGAAACGCCAGCCCAAACCTTGGCGGGAGGCAATAAGCAGCATGAACGAGCTACCCAAGGCTCAGCCGATCCTGGAGGCCGCCCTGGCCGGCGGCGGCCAGTGGTCGGAGCTTTTCATGGAAAACAGCAACGGCCTGACCATCATCCTGGACGACGGCAAGGTGGAAAAGATCATAGGCGGCGTGGACCGGGGAGCCGGCCTGCGCCTGGTGTACGACAACCGCACCGCCTATGCCCACACCAACGACCAGACCCAGGACGGCTTGCTGCCCCTGGCCAGGAACCTGGCCGCCTTGGCCGGCGGACAGGCGGCCAAACCCTCCCCGCCCGGCCAGATACAGCCGGGCTATCAGGCCAAGGCGCTCAAGCCTTTCCACCGGGCCGACACGGCGCTCAAGGTGGAGATGGTGCGCGCGGCCGAGGCGGCGGCCAGGGCCCTGGACCCCCGCATACGCCAGGTGCGGGTGACCTACGCCGACCGCATGCAAGAGGTGTTCATCGCCTCGTCCCTGGGGGTGGAGGTGGAGGACGTAAGGCCCTATCTCCTTATCGCGGTGCACTGCGTGGCGGCCGACGGCGAGCTGGTGCAGACCGGCTATGAAACCGCGGGCGGCCTGGGCGGCCTGGAGATTCTGGAGGCGACCAGCCCCGAGGAGGTGGCGCGCATCGCCGCCCGCCGGGCGCTTTTGCAATTGGAGGCGGACCCCGCCCCCGGCGGCTCCATGCCGGTGGTGCTGGGGGCCACGGCCGGCGGCACCATGATCCACGAGGCGGTGGGCCACGGCCTGGAGGGCGACCACATCAACGAGGGCATGAGCGTCTACGCGGGCAAGATCGGCCAATGCGTGGCCAGTTCCCTGGTGAGCGTAGTGGACGATTCCACTTTGGCGGGCCGGCGCGGCTCCTACGGCTTTGACGACGAGGGCGTGCCCAGCCAGCGCACCTTGCTCATTGAAAAGGGCATCTTAAAAGGCTACATGCAGGACCGGCTCTCCGCTCTCAAGATGGGCGCCGCGCCCACCGGCAACGGGCGCAGGGAGTCCTACCGCTACCGCCCGGTGCCCCGCATGTCCAACACCCTCATTCTGCCCGGCGGCGACGACCCCCAGGCCATTCTCCAGGACACGCCCAGCGGCCTGTACGTGGCCAAGATGGGCGGCGGCCAGGTGAACACCGTGAACGGCGATTTCGTGTTCGAGGTCAGCGAGGGCTATCTGATCGAAAACGGGCAGGTGGGACGCCCGGTGCGCGGGGCCACCCTCACCGGCAACGGCCCCAAGGTGCTCAAGGACATAGACCGGGTGGCCAACGACCTGGGTTATTCCCTGGGCACCTGCGGCAAGGACGGCCAGGGAGCCCCGGTGGCCGACGCCCAGCCCACCTTGCGCATTCCCAGCCTGGTGGTGGGCGGCCTGCACCAGGGTTAGGCCCGCTCATGGCCATGGATAAGCAGCCCGCCCGCCTCCTTTGGGACGCCGGCGGGCTGTGGTCCGTGATGACCTGGCAGGCTTGCCAAGACCTGGGACTGCCCTTAAAGCCCATCAGCGCCGCCCAGGTGGCCCAGGGCGGTTTGCGCGGGGCCGGGCTATTGGTGGTGCCCGGCGGCTGGCCCTCCCTTAAAAAACAGGCTTTGGGCGAGGCGGGCTGTGGCCAGGTGCGCAGCTTCGTGGAGGCAGGCGGCCGCTACCTGGGCTTTTGCGGCGGGGCCGGCCTGGCGCTTGCGGTCAGCGACGGCATGGGCCTGGTCAAACTGGGCAGGATTCCCCGCGCCCAGAGGCTGCCGGCGGCTTCCGGGCCGATGTGGGTGGAAGCCACCCAGGAAGGCGGCGGCCACGCCCTGTGGCAAGGCCTGAGCGGGCCGTTGCGCCTCAACGTTTGGTGGCCGGGCCAGTTCGCGGCCACGGATGAGGCCCCGGTCACCGTGCTGGCCCGCTACAGGGAGCCCGCGCCCGGTTTTTGCAGCGCCGATCTCAAGCTGGACGAGCAATCCCAGGAAGATTGGGCCGGCCTGGAGGAAGCGTACGGCATGCGCCTGGACCCCGTCCTGCTGCGCGGCGAGCCGGCCCTGATCCAGGCCCTGGTGGGCCGGGGCGAGGCGGTGCTCTCCTATCCCCACCTGGACACGCCTGGCTCGGCCGACGGCGCCCGCTGCCTGGGCAACCTTTGGCGGCACTGGCTGGGCGCGGAGCCCGGCCCGGCCTTTCCCGGTCTTGCCCGCCGCTTGCCGGCGGCGGAAGACCTGGCCAGCCGGGCCGAGGAACTGTGGCGCGAGGGCTTGAGCCTGGGCCTTTGGCAAAAGCGCCATCCCGCCATGCCCCTGTGGCGCAGGGGGGCCAGGGGCCTGGAAATTTGGAGCCTGGTGGCGCTCTGCCGGGCCCTGGCCGGGGCGGCGGGCCAGGAGCACGAAAGCCTGGTCATGCGCCTGGCCGGGGAACTGGCTCCGGTTTGGCGAGAGGGTTCCGCCGCGCTGGAAGCCCAGGCCGCGCTGATGGACGGCGACCGGCCGGACCCGGCGGGGCTGGCCGTTCTGGAGCGCTGGTTTCCCGCGCCCCGCCGCACGGGCGGCGAGTTGGGCTCCACCCTGATTTCCCTGGAGAAAGCCTTGGGGTTGCTTCTGGCTGGGTTGAACAGCCCGTGATTGACAGTATGGTGTCTGAATGGTAAATACAGAACCGCCGTCGGGACGTGGCGCAGTATGGGAGCGCACTTGAATGGGGTTCAAGGGGTCGCTGGTTCAAATCCAGTCGTCCCGACCAAAGGCAAACAAGCCGAAAGGCTGATATAAGAAGGGGTTGGGCGAAAGCCTGACCCCTTCGCGCTTTGTTGCGGAGCAATAGAAGGAGCAATCAAAGGGCCGCTTTGTACAAACAGAAAGGGACCGTGATGTTTTTGCGCCTTGCGCATTATGGCAAGGCGCTTGTTTTTATAGGCCAGTTACCAAGCAGGGCTTTGTTTCTGCGTGAAAAGAGTTCAATTATCTTTGACTTACACACTTAGGCCGATTTAACCTTTATGTAACTAGCTGTTGTTGTCAAGGAGGTTGTTGTCTAATCGCGGGCCTGCTTGTCAAGCCTTGCCCGGCTTTTTGATCCAACGGATTCATGGTTGTCTTCGGGGTCGGGACCTTGCCCGCCTCAACATGGCATATGAAGCTTGGGGCCTCTATGTTCACACCGGGCTTTGCAATTGCCATAAACCCAACAACCGTCTCGAGATCACCCTTGCTTCGTTTCCGTTGAAAGAATTGTAATTTAAGCAGTTTGTTGCTTTGCTGACCAATGAAACACTGTGCCATCCAGCCATATTCGGCGCGCGAAACCCCGAAGGCCGCGCCGAGGGCCTTGATGCTGAAACTGCCTGTAATATCAGGCATAAAGGCCTACTTCACTTCAGGCCTTTCGCAAAGTACGCCGCGGCCTTTTTTAAGATGGCCAGCTCCTCAGCCTGCTCGGCCACCTGACGCTTCAATCGCGCATTCTCGGCGGCGAGCTTTTTTTCCAACTCGCTGCGGTCGGCCTCGTAGCGGGCCTTTTTGCGCCAGTCGTACAGCTGTGATTCATGCAGCCCCAATTGCTTGGCCGCGCTGCCTACGCCCACGCGCTCGGCCAGGCCCAGAGCTTCCACCTTGAACTCAGCCGAGTGCCGCCGACGGGGCACCGGCTGCCCATTCCTCTGCTTGACCATGGATCACCTCTCCAGCGAAATCTACTCGCTTAGCAAGGTGTCTGCAAAACCTGGGCAGGATCACGATTTGAAAAGCTCGATGTGATGTTCATCGCCGATGGACTTAAATTGTGTTAACAGGCCTAGACCAAGCGCAAGCTATTGCCTTGCCCTCGTTGCCTGTCAGGTCTTCCTTCGAGCCTTATATGAAATAAACATAATAATGTAGAGCGGTTATGCTGCTGTGGGCGGGGGCTTGGACGTCTGTACAGTTTGCGCCGGGGTCGTTATGAGCTTTGGCGAAACTGTTTGATGCGACGGCTTGCAATAGGCTGATTGCCCGTTAAATGCAAAAAAATATCGAAAAATGCGATATGGGGCTTGACCTGAAATTGCACAACATGCTACTTAATCGTTTTAGTTAAACGTTTTAATAAACCGTTTGAGTAAGTTGGTTTCAAGCATGGCCAATACCACAAAAAAGATCACCATAAAGGACATCGCCCGCATCGCGGAGGTTTCCCCGGCAACGGTCTCGTTGGTGTTAAACGGCAAAAAGGGAATCAGCAAGGAGACCCGCTACCGCATTCTGCGCATTGCCAGCGAACTCAAGTTCACGCCCAATTTAGCCGCCCGCTCCCTGGCCAAGCAACACACCAACCTTGTTTCCTTGACTATCCTCCAAGCGCGCAACTCTTTGTTCATGGAAATAGCATCTGGGGTGGAGGAGGTGCTGCAGTCGAACGGCTACTCCTTGATCATCGTCTCCACCTATGACGACCCGGACTTGGAGGTCAAGGAGTTGACCCGGGCACAAGGCCGGGGAGTGGACGGCATCATTGTTTCTTCGGCCATGCTCGATAGCCGGGCGGTGCGCGAGGTGGTGGAGGAGGGCGTGCCCCTGGTCTCGGTGCTGCGCAAGGTGCAGGGTCTGGACCATCTCAACTACGTTGCCGAGGACAGCTTCAGGGGAGGCTATCTGGCGGGCGAGCATTTGGTGAAGCTGGGCCACAAGCGCATCGGCATCCTCACCGGCACCCCCAACACCTCCACCGGGTTCGGCCGTCTGCAGGGCGCCCTACAGGCCCTATGCGACGCCAAGGTTCCGGTTAACGAGAAGCTGATAATGTACGGCGAATTCGCCAAGGAGCCGTCCTATTTGGCGACATTGTCCATGCTCAAGGTGCCGGACAAGGAATTGCCCACGGCCATCTACGCCTGCAACGACGATATGGCCATGGGCGCCTACGAGGCCGCGCTCGACAGCGGCCTAAAGGTGCCCGAGGACCTCGCCTTGGTGGGATTCAACAACGCGGCCTACACATCCCTGCAGACCATAGGCCTCACCACCATCGACGTGCAGGCCCATGAAATGGGCCGCTTGGGCGCGGAACGCCTGCTGGAGCTGATCAGAAAGAAACGCGGATACAAGAAGCCCTTGCAGGTGGTGATGGATCCCAAGCTGATCGTGCGCCGCACTTGCGGGGCCAAACCCAAGGAAGACGCTTGAAAAAACGGCCGCGCTCGGCCGCATGACCACCCTTTGTTAATCACGGGGAATTTTAGATGGCACAACCATTCAACAAACTGCACTGGTCCCGCTTCGTGGAGTATGACCAGTACCTGGTTCCGGACAGCCTGGATCAGGCCTTGGCCATGCTGGCCGAGTTCAACGGTTCGGCCCGGGTGATCGCCGGCGGCACCGATGTGGTGCCCGAACTGCGCGGCCGTAGAGCCAAGGTCGCCGCCCTGGTGGACATTTCGCGCCTGCCGGACATGGACGGCATAGAGCAGGAGGGCGGATTCATCCGGCTGGGCCCCCTGGCCACTCATGCCCGGGTGGCCGCCTCCCAGCTGATCCGCGACAAGGCCGCGCCGCTGGCCGAGGGCTGCAGTTGGGTTGGTTCGCCCCAGATCCGCAACGTGGCCACCGTGGGCGGCAACCTGGTCAGCGGCCAACCGGCGGCCGACGCCAGCGTGCCGCTTTTTGCCCTGGACGCGGAGGTCACCATCGCCGGGCCGCAGGGCGAGCGCCGGACGCCCCTGTCAGATTTCTTCCTGGACGTGGGCAAGACGGCCATCGACCCCAGCCGGGAGATAATGACCGGCATCAGCTTTCCCGCCCTGGGTGAAAACCAGGGAGGTTGTTACCAGCGCCTGGCCCAACGCAAGGCCCTGGTGCTGCCCATGCTTGCCTGCGCCACGCTGGTCAAGGTGGATCCCCAAAACAAGACCTTTGCCGGGGTGGCCCTGTCCCTAGGACCGGTGGCTCCCACGCCCATGCGCGAGCGGGTGGCCGAGCAAATGCTCTTGGGCCAGCCCATCGGCAAGGAGATCATCGCCAAGGCCGCGGAAAGCGCATCAAGCCAATGCTCGCCGCGCGATTCGCTGCTGCGGGGCTCCTGCGACTACCGCCAGGCCATGGTGCGCGTGTTTGTGGAGCGCGGCCTGACCCGTTCGCTGGCCCTGGCCGGCCATGCACTCAGCTGAGAGAGGCGCAACATGAAATCTGTGGAACTTAGCTGCAAGGTAAACGGCCGGCCGGTGTCTCTGCCGGTGGAGCCGGACACCATGCTGGTGGACTTTTTGCGCGGGCATTTGGGCCTGACCGGAACCAAGACAGGCTGCCGCGAAGGCGAGTGCGGGACCTGCACCGTGCTTCTGGACGGCATGCCGGTGAACTCCTGCATCCTGCCGGCCCTGAAGGCCGCGGGCCGGGAGATCACCACCATAGAGGGCCTGGCCCGGCCCGACGGCAGCCTGGACGACATTCAAGAGGCCTTCATGGACGCCGGGGCCATCCAGTGCGGATATTGCAGCCCGGGCATGATGCTTACGGCCAAGTCGCTGCTGGAAAAAAATCCCAACCCTAGCGAGGACGAGATCAAGCACGCTCTATCAGGGGTTCTGTGCCGCTGCACCGGCTACCGCAAGATAGTCCAGGCGGTCAGGGACGCCTCCTGCCGAAAATAGAGACGGCCTTCCATAAAGAGGAACACTGAACATGAGCCAAAACAGCGAGGAAAAGAGGCAGGTGAAGACCCTGGAGCGCGAGCGGCTGGACCTGGGCCGTTTGGTCAAGGTAGGCGAGGCCGGTCTCCGCATCGTGGGCGACAGCGTGCGCCGCACCGACGATGTGCTGAAGGCCACCGGCAAGCTTAAGTACGCCGCCGACTATCCCCAGGAGGGCTTTTTGCACGGCAAGATTCTGCGCAGCCCTTATCCTCACGCCCTGATCAGATCAATCGATGTCTCCAAGGCCCGGGAACTGCCCGGGGTAGTGTGCGCGCTCACCGGCGGCGATGTGCCCGGCCGCAACGGATTCGGTGCCATCCTGCCGGACCAGCCGGTGATATGCCAGGACAAGGTGCGCTACATCGGCGACGGCGTGGCCTTGGTGGCGGCAGAGAGCGAACGCATTGCTCAAAAAGCCCTGGAGTTGATCCGGGTGGAGTACGAGGAATTGCCTGCGGTTTTCGACCCCAGGGACGCCCTGGCCGAGGGCGCCCCCAAGATCCACGAAACGGGCAACCAGATATCCTTGGACAAGCTGCGCAAGGGCGATGTGGAAGCTGGATTCGCCCAGGCGGACGTGATCTTGGAACGCACTTACCAGGTGCCCTTTTTGGAGCACGCCTACATGGAGCCGGACTGCTGCTGGGCCATTCCCCAGCCCGACGGCACCATGATGGTGGAAGGCCCCATGCAGGCGCCGTTCGCCGTGCGCCGCAACGTGGCCCCGGTTTTGGGAGTGCCCATCAACATGGTGCGCGCCCGCCAGATTCACATGGGCGGCGGTTTCGGCGGCAAGGAGGACTCGCCCATCGATCTCTGCTGCCGGGCGGCGGTGCTGGCCAAGCACACCGGACGTCCGGTGCGCATCTCCCTGGAGCGCGAAGAGGTCACGCTCCAGACCTGCAAGCGCCATCCCATGATCATGGAACTCAAGGTGGGCGTGACCAAAGACGGCAAGCTCACCGCCTTCAAAAGCACCGTCTACGACGAGCAGGGCGCCTATGCCAGCCTGGGCCCCAAGATTCCCCCGGCCGGCGGGTCTCACGTGCACGCCATGGTGATGAGCCCCGGACCCTATGAGATAGAAAACTGCTGGGTGGACGCCTACCTCTGCTACACCAACCACCCCTACGGCGGGGCCATGCGCGGTTTCGGCGCGCCCCAGGTGCATATCGCCCACGAGCAGATGATGGACGAGTTGGCCGCCGAATTGGGCATGGACCCGGTGGATATCCGGAGAAAGAACGCGTTCAAGCTGGGCAGCAAGACCGCCACCAGCCAGGTGCTGGACCAGAGCGTGGGCCTGAGAGAGACCCTGGACGCCTGCGAGGAACGGTTCGGCTGGAGCCAGCGGTCGGACAGCGCCGGCTGGGTTGACGCCGCCAAGACCAAACGCCGCGGCGTGGGCGTTGCCATGGGCTGGTACCGCACCAGCATCGGCACCGGCGGCGACGCCTGCGGGGCCAACGTGCATGTGCACGAGGACGGCTCGGTGATTCTCTATTCCGGCATAACCGAGATGGGCCAGGGGGCCTTCACGGTGCTGCCCCAGATCTGCGCCGAAGCCCTGGGAGTGGAGTTGGAGGACGTGCGCCTGGTCAAACCTGACACCGACCTGGTGCCGGAGTCCGGTCCCACCGTGGGCAGCCGTTCCACCACCCTGATGGGCAACGCCATAATTCTCGCCTGCCGCCAGGTGCGCGAGTCCTTGGACCAGAAGGCGGCCGAGATGCTGGGAGTGGAGCCTGAAAGACTGGTGTTCTGCGGGCGCAAGGTCTTTGACCGCGACAACCCGGACGGCAAAGCCCTGGAGTTCCGCCAGGTGGCGGCCGCGGCCATGGCCTCCGGCATGCGCCTGATCGGCCAAGGCTGGTGGGCTCCGCCCAAGGCGTCCCTGGACCCGGAAACCGGTCAGGGCAGCCCCTATTTCGTCTACACCTACTCCACCCACATGGCGGAGGTGGAGGTGGATGTTCAAACCGGCGAGGTGACGGTCACCGACTACGTGGCCGCCTTCGACGTGGGCAAGGCCATAAACCCCAAGGCCCTGGAGGGCCAGATCGAGGGCGGCGTGGCCATGGGCCTGGGGTACGCCCTGATGGAGAAAGTGGTGCTGGAGAATGGCATGCCCCAAAACATGTCGCTACAGAACTACCTGATCCCCACCATGCTCGACATGCCCGATCTCAAGCCGCTGGTCCTGGAGCAAACCAACCAGCACGGGCCTTACGGGGCCAAGGGCATCGGCGAGATGCCCAACATTCCGGCCACCCCGGCCGTCATCAACGCGGTGGCCAACGCCTGCGGCGGAAGAGTGCGCTCGCTGCCCGCCAACCCGGAGGCTGTGTTCTGGGCCATACGGGAACTCGGAGGGCCGCCGCAGGACTGATTCGTAGCCTTGAATAGCCGGTCCGCGCGGACAGGGAGGCAAGGATGCGCGGTTTGCCGGCCAATGCGCATAGAACGCAACCAAAACAGCTAAGCAATTGGAGGGTTCTGCATGAAAGCTACATCTAGGGTGTTGTTGATTTGCTTTGCGGCGCTCAGCCTGACGCTGGTCGCCTTTGGCGCCGGCGCGGCGGAAACGCCGGACAAGATCAAGATCGGCCTGATGTTCGGGCTAACCGGTCCGGCCTCGCCCATCGGCCCGGTGCAATTGAAGGGCGCCCAGATGGCCATCGCGGAAATCAATGCAGCCGGCGGCGTGAAACTGGGCGGCAAGATGATCCCGGTGGTGGCCGTGGTCAAGGACGACGAGACCAAGGGAGATGTGGCGGTGCGCCGTTTCAAGGAACTGCGCAACGAGGACAAGGTAGTTGGCTTGGTGGGCTCCACCTTCGCCGGAATCAGCAAAGCCCTGAACAACCAGGCGCGCAACCAGCCGCTGCCCTACATAAGCGCCTGCGTGGCACCCATGGACATGTTCGAAAAGGGCAAACTCGCCCCGACCACCTTCGGCATCCATGGCACCGCCTACTCCATCGGATACTCGGGCGCGGCCTATATCGCAACCAAGTTGAAACTGAAGAAAGTTTATTTCCTGGCCCCGGCCTATTCCTTCGGCCGCGACCAGTTCCAGGGTGCCAAGGCCGCCTTCGACAAGTACGGCGTGGAGGTGATGTACGACGAAGCGCCGGTCAAGACCGCCGACTACACCCCCTACATCCAGAAGATCGCCGAGGCCAAGCCGGACATCTGCATGATGGCCCAGTGGGGCACCGGCGCCATTACGGTGCTCAAGCAGGCGCATGAACTGGGCCTGAAAAAGCACACCAAGATATGGTTTAACTGGATGACCAACGTCTTCGGCTCCGGCGTGCCCGCCGAAGCCCTGGAGGGCGTCTACTCGCTCATGAGCTGGTACTGGAACCTGGAAGGCCTTGACGATCCCACGCTGATCCAGGAAGGCATGGCCTTTGTGGGCGAATACATGAAGGTCTACGGAGATCCGCCCGATCCCTACGCGGGCATCGCCTATGTGGGCACCATGGAGCTGATCCGCGGCATCGAGGCCGCCCAGTCGCTGGAGCCCATGGCCATTGCCAAAGCCATCATGGCCAAGCCCACCTTCCCCTCCATGAAGGGGCCGGGCACTTGGCGCATCGACCATCAGCCTGCGTTCAAGTACGGCGCTTTCGTGGTGAAGGGCAAGGGCCCGGCCGAGCGCAAGGGCAAGTGGGACCTGGTTAAGGTGATCGGCGCCTACACCGGCGACGACTACCTGCCCCCGCTCAAGACCGAGGGCTACTAGCAGGCACTGACGGCGGGGAGACGCGCAGATATCCTCAGCGGATCTCCCCGCCCATTTTAGCCAAACGCGCGGGACGGCAACATGATGGCGGAACCCATACTATCGACCAAGGGCATTACCAAGCGCTTCGACGGATTGGTGGCAGTGGATGGCATCACCTATGAGGTCGGCGACTGCGAAACCTCGGGCATAATCGGGCCCAACGGCGCGGGCAAATCCACCTTCTTCAATCTGCTGACCGGATACCACCGGCCCAGCGAAGGCCAGGTGTTTTTCCAGGGCCGCGAAATCACCAAGGTCCGCTCCTACCAGCGGGTGATGATAGGCATCGCGCGCACCTTCCAGCTGGTGTCGGTGTTCGATACCATGTCGGTAATGGAAAACATGATGCTGGCCCGGGTGCGCCAGGGACTGGAATACCGCAGCAAGGGGCGCTTCTTTTTTGGCAAACTGCGCACCAGGCGCCTGGAAGAGGAATGCTTTCAGGCCTTGGAAACCCTGGGCATCGCGGACAAGGCCGAAACCAGGACCGCGGACATGAGTTACGGGGAAAAGCGCGAGTTGGAGATCGCCATCGCGCTCTCGCTTTCGCCCAAGGTGCTCCTCTTGGACGAGCCCTTCGCGGGTTTGAGCCTGGTGGACATCGGTCACATTTCAGAGGTGATCAAGAAGCTCAGGGGCCGCTTCACTATCGTGATCATCGAACACAAGATCAGCAAGCTCATGGATCTGGTGGAGAGCCTGTGCGTGATCAACGAGGGGGCCTTGGTCTGTAACGGCAACCCCCAAGAGGTGATCTGCGATCCCACCGTGCGCGAGTGCTACTGGGGCAAGGAAGACATGGTATGCTACTAAGCGTCGATAACCTCGACATCCACTACGGACACGCCCAGGTGCTTCACCAAGCCTCCATGAGCCTGACCGAAGGCGAGTTGGTCTGCGTTGTTGGCCGCAACGGCGCGGGCAAGACCACCCTGCTGCGCGCCATAGGCGGCTTCATGAAGCCATCGGCCGGCGACATCGTGTTCAAGGGCGAGCCCATGAGCGGCCTTTCATTGGAGCAGGTGGCTCAAAAAGGCATCAAGTATGTATACCAGGACAAACGGGTGTTCGGAGATCTCACCGTGCGCGAAAATCTGGAGCTGGCCGCCTATCCCACCGGCGAATCAATGGACAGCGCCATAGAAAAGCTGGTGGCCATTCACCCCAAGATGAAAAAACTTTTGGACGCCAAAGCCAAGGGGCTTTCCGGCGGCGAGCGCCAGATATTGCTCATCGGCCGGGCCTTGGTGGGCGATCCCCAGCTACTCTTGATCGATGAACCCACCGAGGGCCTGGCGGCAATCATCATCGGAGAGATCGTGGACATCCTGCTAAAGATGAAAAGCAAGATCACCATGGTGGTGGTGGAGCAGAACCTGGCCACGGTGGCCCGCCTGGCCGACCGGATCTATGTGATGAAAGAGGGCGTAATGGCCCGGGAGATCACCCAGCGTGAAATCATCGAGAATCCATCTAACTACGAGGAAGAACTCTAGGAACCGGATAAGGCCATGTTCGCCAAGATAGAAAAAAATCAAGCGCTGACCCTGGGCCTCATCGCGGCCCTGTTTCTGGTCTACGCCTACACCACCAGCCTGCCGCGCATCACGGATTTCATCATCTTCTGCATCTTCGTGATGGGCTTCGACCTGCTTTACGGTCACATGGGCCAGCTTTCCTTCGGCCACATGCTCTATCTAGGGGCAGGGGCCTATGGCTGCGGCATGTTCGCCTATCATGTCAGCCCCAATCCCTTTGTCTGCATTTTGATGGGCATCCTGACCGCAGCGGGTCTTGCCGCGCTGCTGGGCCAGGTGGTGGTGAAGACCGGGGGCGCGGCTTTCGCCCTCCTGAACCTCGCCTTGAACGAGGTGGGGGCCTATCTGGTGCTCAGTCCCATGCACCGGATCACCGGCGGCGAGGACGGCCTGAGCCTTTTCTTCCAAAGCTACGGTTTCATCAATTTCGGCGACAGCGTATTCCGCTTTTATTTTTGCCTGGCCGTGCTTCTGCTGGTTGCCTTCCTGTTGCTGCGTCTGGTGCGCAGCCCCTTTGGCAACCTTTTGAAGGCAATCAAGGAGGACGAGGTGCGCGCCCGCTTTTTGGGCTACAACACCTATCTCTATAAATACGTGACCTTCATAATCTCCGGGGCGGTGTGCGGCCTGGCGGGTGCGCTCACCAGCGTGAACCTGGCCTATTGCAACACCAGCCTCATCGCGCCGACCCGCAACGTGGAGGTTATCTTCTCGGCTCTGATAGGCGGTGCGGGCAGCGTGATGGGCGCCGTGGTGGGCGGCACCGCCTACATGACCATAAGCAACTACCTGGCCGCCTACATTGTCAGGTGGGAGATGTTCCTGGGAATCGCACTATTGTTCTTCGCGTTTTACTTCCGCAAGGGTATCTGGGGTTATGCCCGCAGGGCATAGCCCAGCGGCGGCCGGGAAAGAGGTTGTGGGGACATGATCAACTTGATTCAGTCATTGCTCTATGGACTGACCATCGGTGGAGTGCTTTACATCATCTCGGTGGGATTATCTCTCACCTTCGGCGCCATGGGCATCGTCAACTTTTCCCACGGCCTGGTCTACGCCGTGGGGGCCTATGCGGTCTACACCGTGGCCAAGCTTTTGGGGGCCGGCTACCTGCTGGGTCTGGTGGCCGCCATCGTGGTATCCATTCCGCTCAGCTATCTGATCGAGCGCTTGGTGATACGCCGGCTCTACGGCCAGGCCATCGACTACGCCATCATCGCCACCTATGCGGTGCTTCTGATCGGCGCGGACTCTCTCAGATGGGTCTACGGCGCCAGCCCGCTGCCCATCTCAGACCCGGTGGGCGTGCTTTGGACCTTCGGCGGATTGCAGATGCCGGCCTTCCGCCTGATCATCATAATCCTGTCCGGGCTGATATTCATCGGGCTGAACCTGTTCTTCAAGAAGACCCTGGTGGGCAAGATCGTGGTGGCCGGCCTGCAGGACCGCGAGGCGGTGCGCAGCCTGGGCATCAAGGTGGAGCGCCATTTCGCCATAGTGTTTGTGATCGGCAGCGCGCTGGCAGCCCTGGGCGGGGCTCTCTACGCCCCGCTTTCCACCCTGGACCCCTACATGGGTTTCGAGATTCTCATCCTGTGCTTCGCGGTGGTGATCGTGGGCGGCATGGGCAACCTCACCGGTACCACCATAGCGGCCTTTGCCTTGGGCATGGTCCACTCCCTGACCGCGGTTTACATCGTATCCTCGGCCGCCGACGCCGCGGTGTACGTGGTAATGGCGGCAGTGCTAATTTTTCGGCCCATCGAGGCATAGGCATGCACGGGGCCCGGCTAGAAAGGCATCAGAAAATGGACCAAAGCATGGCAACCCGTATGAGACTGGGCCTGGTGCACTTTATGGCCTGGCCCGAGTTGGGCTCCGGCCGAGGGCCCTGGGCCGAGACCGTGGAGCTTATCGCAAAGCACCCGTCGTTCAACGCCATCGAGATCACCCATATAGAGGACCCGGCCGAGAGGGAGAGGGTGCGCGACATCTGCCGCCTGGCCGGGCTTGCGGTGGGCTTCGGGGCCCACCCCATCATCCTGGGGCAGGGGCTTAATCTAAACGCCCTGGATGAGGGGAAGCGGGCTGCGGCGGTGTCCCGCATGTCAGAGCTGATCGACGAGGCCGTCTTCATGGAGGCCGAGAGCTTCGTGGTGCTTTCGGGCAAGGACCCGGGACCCAAAGAGCGCAAGGAGGCCAAGGCCGCCCTGGCCGCCTCCCTGGGCGAGCTGTGCGCCTATTCGGCCGCGCGCCAGGGACCCAAGGTGGTGGCCGAGGCGTTCGACTGCGATGTTGATAAATGCTGCCTGCTGGGCCCGGCTCCCCTGGCCGCGGAGGTGGCCCAAAAGGTGGCGTCACAGCATGACAACTTCGGCCTGCTGGTGGACCTGAGCCATATACCGCTTTTGGGCGAAAGCCCCAGGCAGGCCCTGGAGCCCGTGATCGACTGGCTGATCGGGGTTCATCTAGGCAACGCCGTGCTCACCGAGGGCATGCCGGCCTATGGCGACAACCATCCCGCCTTCGGCACGCCGGGCAGCGTGAACGGCGCGGCCGAGACGGCTGAATTTCTGGACACCTTGTTCGATCTCGGCTTTTTGGGACAAGGCAAACGGCCCATGGTTAGCTTCGAGTTAAAGCCCCTGCCGGGCCAGGACCCGGAACTGGTGCTGGCCGGCGCGCTACGGGTTTTGGCCGAAGCCTGGGGCAGACTCAGAAGCCCCGCTTGAGCCGCGCCGAAAGGATACATGCATGAAGCCCAAGGTCTACCTCACCCGCCGCTTGCCTGCTGGAGCCATGCAGGTTCTGGAACAGAACTTTAAGCTGGACTGCAACCCACACGACCGCGTTATGACCCGTGAGGAACTGCTGGCTGCGGTCAAGGGCCGGGACGGCCTGCTGCAGCTTCTAACCGACACCGTGGACGGCGAGCTTTTGGATGCGGCCGGGCCTCAACTCAAAGTAGTTTCCAACTACGCGGTGGGCTTCAACAACATAGACGTGGCGGCCTGCACGGCCCGCAAGATACCAGCCACCAATACGCCGGGGGTCCTTACCGACACCACCGCCGATCTGGCCATGGCCCTTCTTTTAAGCGTGGCCCGCAAAGTGGTGCCGGCCGACGCCTTTGCCAGGGCCGGAAAGTATGAGGGCTGGGCGCCCCTCTTGTTCGTGGGTACGGACGTTCACCACAAGACCCTGGGCCTGATTGGTTTCGGCCGCATCGGTTTGGCCATGGCCAGGCGGGCGGCCGGATTCGGCATGCGGATTCTCTACCACAGCACCCGCGCGGCGGCGGCGGAGATCGAAGAGCGGGTGGGCGCGCAATATGTGGACATGCAGACCCTTTTGGCCGAGTCGGATTTTGTTTCATTGCATGTTCCCCTTATGCCGGAGACCCGCCACCTGGTGGGCCAGGCCGAGTTCGAGGCCATGAAGCCCGAGGCGTTTTTGATCAACACCGCCCGGGGCGAGATCGTGGACGAGAAGGCTCTGGTGAGGGCCTTGACACAAGGCGAAATCGCCGGCGCCGGATTGGACGTTTTCGAGTTTGAACCGGCCATAGAGCAGGAACTGAAGCAGATGGACAACGTGGTGATTTTGCCTCACATCGCCAGCGCCTCGATTGAAACCCGCACCGAGATGGGGCTGGTGGCGGCCCGGAACCTGATAGCGGTGCTTTTGGAGGGCGCGACCCCTCCCAATTGCATTAATCCGGAAATCTACGGCTAGAACCAACGTGGCCGCGCTGAAACGGCGGCCGCTAAACGCGGGGAACCGCAATAGGAAAAAACGTAGAGCCATATTTTGACTTCATAGTCAATTGAACAGCTAACCAGCCATTAGGAGCACATCCATGGATAGCGACATCAAGGGGGAATACTATTTTTTCGAGGACGATCAATTGGCGGCGGACCCCATCAGTGGTGAACGTCCGATCAAGCTGAAGTATCACGCTGGCGGCCAGTGGAAGGAATCCAAGACCGGCAAGTACATGCCCTGCTACAACCCCTCCACCGGCGCGGTGATCGCGCTGGCGCCCCAGTGCTCTTCCGACGAGGTGGAGGAAGCGGTGCAGGCCGCGGTGGCGGCGTATCCCAAATGGTCCACCACGCCGGTGAGCAAGCGAGTGCAGGTGCTCTATAAGATGAAGATGCTTTTGGACGAACACCTGGAAGAGCTCACCGTGCTCCTGGCCAAGGAGATGAGCAAGAAATACCAGGAGGCCATGGGCGACACCCTCAAGGTCACCGAGGTGGTGGAGTTTGCCTGCGGCGCGCCGCATCTCATGAAGGGCGAGTCCCTGATGCAGGTTTCCACCGGCTATGACACCGCGCTCTACCGCGAGCCCATCGGCGTGTTCGCGGGCATTCCGCCCTGGAACTTCCCGGCCATGATCCCCCACGGCTGGATGACGCCCATCTGCATAGCCACCGGCAACTGCATGGTTTTGAAGGCGGCCAGTTTCGTGCCCCAGTCGGCCATGCGGGTGATGGAGCTTTGGCAGGAGGCGGGCCTCCCGGACGGCGTGATCAACGTGGTCACCGCGGGCCGCGACCAGGCCGAGCTTCTGCTGCGGCATCCGGACATCAAGGGCATCAGCTTTGTCGGCTCCACCAAGGTTGGCCTGCATATCTATTCCACCGCCGCGGCCCACGGCAAAAGGGTGCAGGCGCTTTGCGAGGCCAAGAACCACGCCCTGGTGCTGCGGGACTGCAAGCTGGAGCGCACCGCGGCGGGCATCATGAACGCCTTTACCGGCTGCGCGGGCCAGCGCTGCATGGCGCTTCCGGTGATCGTGGTGGAAAACGCCATCGCCGACGAGCTGGTGGAGCTTCTCAAGCAGCGAGCTTCCGAGCTGACCCTGGGCAAGGCCTGGCTGCCCGAGACCGGCATGGGCCCGGTGGTGAACCAGGGCCACAAGGATTTCGTGGAAGGCTGGATCAAGACCGCGGAAGAGGAAGGCGCCAAGATCGTTTTGGACGGCCGCAATCCCAAGGTGGCCGAGGGCTGCGAAAAGGGCTATTTCATCGGCCCCACCATCATCGACTACGTGACCGAGGACATGGCTTGCGGCCGCGAGGAGATCTTCGGCCCGGTGCTGTGCGTGAAAAGGGTGGAGAACTTCGAAGAGGGGCTCACGATCATGAACAACAGCCGCTTTGCCAACGGCTCGGTGATCTACACCCAGAACGGCTATTACGCGCGGCAGTTCGCCTACCGCACCCACGGCGGCATGGTGGGCGTTAACGTGGGCATTCCGGTGCCGCTTGGCATCTTCGGCTTCACCGGACACAAGCAATCGTTCTTCGGCGACCTGCACGTGATGGGTAAGGACGGATTCGCTTTCTTCACCGAGAGTAAATGCGTCACCCAGACCTGGTTCCCGGAAGAAGGCAAGATAGACGGCAAGGTGGACACATGGGACGGAACCATCACCTCCTTGCCCACGGATAAGTAAGCGGAGTTGGATCTTCCGGATGATCGGGATATGCTCATCATCCGGAAGATATCCACCCCGGTTATGGGCGGCAACGCAGGCGCGCTAGCTGTTGTTGTCTAATCGCGGGCCTGCTTGTCAAGCCTTACCCGGCTTTTTGATCCAACGGATTCATGGTTGTCTTCGGGGTCGGGACCTTGCCCGCCTCAACATGGCATATGAAGCTTGGGGCCTCTATGTTCACACCGGGCTTTGCAATTGCCATAAACCCAACAACCGTCTCGAGATCACCCTTGCTTCGTTTCCGTTGAAAGAGTTGTAATTTAAGCAGTTTGTTGCTTTTCTGCCCAATGAAACACTGTGCCATCCAGCCATATACGGCGCAGAATCACAGCTATTTTACGCGCCACTGCGTTTGGCCAAGCGTATTCCCCGGGCTTTAAGCTTCGACCACTTTTTGACCAACACCATGACGGTATTTTCAGCTTCGAATAAATAGCTCCGCATTTGGCCGTCACCGCATTTTGATATCTTGCCTGACCTATCCATCTCACCGGGCTGATACCGTCTTGGCGTCAGCCCCAGATATGCTCCCACACTGCTGGACTTCTTAAAACGTCTGGGATCGTCAATGACCGCCATAAACGAAAGAGGGGTAATCGGGCCCACACCAGGCACGGTCATTAGGCGGCGGCATACCTCATCTTGCCGGGATAAAGTTTTCAGCCATTTCTCAAGTTCTTCTATTTACAAGGTTATGCACCTTGGCACCTCAAGAATCGAATCGATCACCACATCAAGACCGGGTTGTTCTGCACGGATTTCCCTGCCCCTCTTTTCAAATAACTTGCCACCGGCTTTAACAACCACCAAGCCAAAAGTTTTCAGAATGCCGCGAAGCTGATTTTTGGCCTGGTTTTTCATACTCACCGGCTGGTATCGCGAAGTGAAGGTCAAAAGCATGGACAGCCATTTGATCCGGTCTTTGATCATAGCCCGATCGCAACTGGTGGGCATGAAAATAAAGATCATGAACCAGCTGAGAGGCATACTAAAAACCTTCGGTCTGGTGCTCGGCAAGGCTGGCGGTCAACGGTTTGCAGATCGAGGCCATGGACCTGAGCATAAGGGCTCATGCCCGGGATGATGGGCTCTGCCGCCGTCTCATGACCGTGCCCGGGGTGGGACCGATCACGGCTCTTTCTTTCATTGCCGTAATCGACGACCCCAGGCGCTTTGCCAGCTCCAGCAGTGTGGGAGCCTACCTGGGTCTGGCGCCGCGGCGCTATCAGTCCGGCGAGGTGGACAGAGCGGGCAGGATATCCAAATGCGGCGACCGGCTCATGCGCAGCTATTTATACGAGGCCGCCAACACCATCCTGATGCGGGTGGAGTAATGGTCCCGGCTTAAGGCTTGGGGAACCAAATTGATGGAACGCTCGGGAGGCAAAAAGGCAAAGGTGGCGGTGGCCCGCAAAATTGCGGTGATTATGCACCGTATGTGGTTGAACGGAACCGATTTCCGTTGGTCGGAAAAATCCGTTTCCGTCTAAAACGAAAAACAACCCTGCGGAAACGAGGCCGGAGACATCTCGAGGACGTTGTGGCAATTTCCATCTCTTTAAGAAAATTGCGTTGTGAACATAGAGAGCCCCAAGCTTCTTAAACCATGATGGAACGGGCAACGTCCCGACTCCGAAGACAACCATGATTCCGCAAGGTAACAAAAAACAGGGAGAGCTTGACTTTGCTACCCGCGATTAGACAACAACGTCTTTAGCAGCTACGGCTAGCCAGACGCATAGCTTTAATGATATTAATCAAAGAATGCCGCGATTCATCACTCTGGGAGGTTGTTAATGGTTCGGTCTTGGAGAGCGGTTTGCCGTTTGATGTTCTTATCAGCCCTGGTGCTGTCGCTATGTGTGCCCATGATTGCCGGCGCCCGGGCCGTCGCCTGCGACGCCCAAGTGGAGCTGATCGATGGTTCCACCCAGGTCCTTAAGCAGGTCACCCACGGCATGCTGGAAAAGCAATATCCCTATCTCATAGGACAAGAGGGAGCCGACATAACCATGCTGAGTTTCGCCGAGCTGAAGCAGGCCGAACGCCTGGAGGAGCATGGCGTTGGCGACATGATCGGCTTGATTGTATTCCAAGCGGAAACCCTGAAAAACGATAAGCACAAGCTGGGGCTCAACGGCTCCACCTATCTCATGGGCCAGGGCAAGGACGGCGAGGAGCGCGTGCCCTTCGCCAGGATCAGGAAAATCATCCTGGATTGCCCCTGAAAGCTTGCCTGGGTCCTGGGCAACCCCCCTTGGCGGTTTGGCGAGAAGGGGGGCCTGCCATGAAACGGCCGCGCGCCGCTGGATAATCATGACCGAGCGTCCTCAATTCCCCCAATGCCGCGATTGCCTGGCCTCCCTGGCCGTGGGCTCGGCCAAGGCCGCCGCCGGGGACGATGCGGAGCTGGAAACCAGGATCAAGTGGGCCGCCCGCCGGGTGCTGGCCCAGAGCCTGGAGGAAGGCCTGCGCTCGCCGGCCATCGCCACCCGCATGCTGCGCGAGGTGCGCCGCCTCTCCGGGGTGGATGACCCCTACGCCGATTTCAAGGCGAGGGAAATGGCGCACGCCAAGCAGGTGGCGCAAGGATTAAGCGGCGCTTTTCAGGATGATCTGCGCGGCTTGGTCTCCCTGGCCGCCCTGGGCAACAGCCTGGACTTTTTTCAAGACCCCGCCACGGCCCTGGCCGGCCCGGCGGACGAAGGCCCGCCCGAGGTGCGCTTCCACCATGACGATATTGCGCGTTTTGAAGAGGCTCTGGCTCAGGGGCCTAAGCTGATGCTTTTTTTCAGCGACAACGCGGGCGAGATATATTTCGACCTGCCGCTTCTGGATCGCCTGCGCTTGGCGGCGCGGAGAGTGGTGTTGGTGGTGAAGGGCGGCCCGGCCCAGAACGATCTGACAAGGCAAGACCTGGCCCGCGAGGGCCTGCTGGAACGGGCGGGCGAGGTGGCCGACACCGGCCTGGACGCGGCCGGCCTGGAATGGCGGTCGCTTCCGCCCGGCTTGCGGGGGCTGATAGAGCAGGCCGACCTGCTGGTGGCCAAGGGCATGGCCAACTACCTGAGCACCCTGGAGCAGGCATTGCCTTGTCCCGGCTTTTTCGTCTTCAAGCTCAAATGCCAACCCCTGCGCGATCTTTGGGACGCGCCGCCGGAGAGCTTCTGGGCCCAATGGCGCGAGCCCGGCCCGGCCTGAGCCCGCCTGATCATCAAGGCTTTTTAATGCCAGGCGAATCCTTGGTCGCCTCCGGCGCGGCTCCGGCTTGCCCGCGCCAGGGCCATTCCTGCTCCAGAGCCTTCAGCAGCCAGCGCTGATAATCCTTGCCCGGCCTCAAAAGGCGGCGCAGGGTTTCGCGGGGAAAGGGCCTCGCGCCGGGTATGAGGAAGGCCTGGCGGGGCCTGCCGTCCAGGTCGGTGACCTGGGTCCAGTCCGGCGCGTCCAGGCCCTCGGCCCGGGGTTGCCAGAGGTTGGGCGCGAGCCGGGGCCGGGAATCCGGCTTAGCTGATTCCGGACCTTCACGCAGGAAGGTGAGCCCCAGGCCCAGGGCCCGCGCCTTGCCGTGGCAATCGGCGCAGCCCAGGGTGGCGCGGCTGGTGGTGTGGGCATGCCAGGGCGCGACTCCCAGGCCGGGCCGGGGTATGGCCGCCGGGGAGAGCAGCCGCCCGTCGTCGTCCAGGCGGGTGATCGCGTATTGAAAGCGGGGGGCCAAGAGCATGGCGCGCCCGTCCGGGGCCTGGCCGAAAACCTTCCAGGCGAAGCGCCGGAAAAAGGGCGACATGATCCACAGGCCGGGCCGGGCCTCGCCGCTCAGGTAGTCGCGGGTCATGGGCGGCATGGCCAGGGCCGGCGGCCGGGGCGGGGGGCGGCTCAGCAGCTCCAGCACCTGGGGATCGCCCTGGGCGGCCAGGGGCTGCCAGACGTGATAGGCGGGGCGGGTCTCCAACTGCACCATCATGCCCCAATCAGCCGGGTTGGTGGCGCTGTGGCAGGCATGGCAGGCCACCCTGGCGTGCTCCGCTATCTGATGCGCCACCGGCGCTTGGGGGTCCTTGGCCAGGGCCGGCGGCCGGCGCTCCTTGTCGTCCAGCTTGCCGGTCAGCACCAAACCGTTTTCGGCGCGGCGCACATGATTCAGCCGCGCGCCAAGGGCCGTGACCGCCTCCTGGGGGGGCGCGCCGGGCCGGCCGTGGCAGGTGGCGCAGCGCAGGCCCACGTGGATAAGCCCTGCGGCGCGCAGCTTGCCATCGCCCATGATCTCGCCGCGGGGGTGGCAATCGATGCAGGCCATGCCGGCCTGGTAGTGCAGGTCGGGCCGCATGGCCCGCCAGGAGCGGCCCTGCCAGAGCAGGGGGCGGCCAGGGGCGGGCTCGTCAAAGCGGGCCGACTGGTGATCGTCGCGGGGGACGCGGCCCGCGTATTCCGGCCCGGCTCCGCAGGAGGCGTGGCAGGTAAGGCATTGGCTCACCGGGATGCGCTTGGTCAGGCCGTGGCCCTTGGGCGGCCGGCCGTCGGCATAGGGCCGGTGGCAGGCCGCGCAGCCGGCCGAACGCCGCGCGCCGGCCAAATCAACCCCAGGGTTCCACAAATGGCAGCGCAGGCAGCGGCGGCGCAGGAAATCATCCACCGGCTCGCCGGTCTGGCCGGGCTCCGGCAGGGCCAGTAGCCCTGGCGCGGATTTGACGCCGAAGCGGGGCAAGGCATCATTGGATGCGCCCCACAGATAGCGGGTCTGGTTGATCAGGCCCATGTTGGTGGCCATGGGCGAGAGCTGAACCTTGGCCGGCCAGCCGGGGTGGCAGCCGCCGCAGGCGCGCTGGGCCTGGTCCAGGGCCGAGGGATTGGCCGCCAGGCCAGCGTGGGCGGCCTTGGCCTGCTGGGCCTGGCCGTCGCCCAGATGGCATCGGGTGCAGGCCAGGTCATGGGCCGAGGCGGCGGCCCGGCCCGGCGGCGGCATGGGCGCGGCCATTTCGGCGTGGCAGCCCAGGCAGCCAGCGTCCGGCTGCTGGGCGGCCCAGGCCTGCCAGGGCACGGCCAGGGCGATCAATATGAGGAAGACCAGCCTTTTCATTTGAGCGCCTTGGCTTCCTGGGCCTGGTGCTTGGCGTATAGATCGCCGCCCGGCGCGATGCGCGCGTAGGCCCTGGCCGGGTCCTTCAGCACCGGGTCTTCCGGCTTGCGGTGGCAGGGCAGGCAGCGGGCGAACCTCAGCGCCCTGGCGATCTCGGCCTTGCTAAGGGGCCGGGCTCCCTGATGGTTCATGCCCTGCAAGGCGCGGCCCTGTTCATCCACCAGCGCGGTCCAATCCACGGGCCAGGCGAATGCGCTCAAATCGCTCAAGGGCCGGGAGGCCATCTTGCCCAGGGGGCGCGGACCCCAGCCCAGGCCCAGGGCGCGGGGATTGGCGTGGCAATCCTCGCAGGGCCGCACCTCGCGGCGGGTGGTGTGGGCGGCGATGGGCGTCATGACGATGCCGTTGCCGGCCGGACCCTGGCGCAGGATATCCCGGCTGCGCCCCGGCTGGGGCGCTCCGTGCTTGTCCACCAGGCTTAAAGCCACCTGGCAGCCCGGCACGAAGGTGGTGATGAGCCCCCTGGAATCCACCGCCAGGACCGGCTCCAAGAAACGGTACAGGTCCCTGGTCTCATGCCAGCCGCCCGGCGTGGGTTCACCCGCCGCGTAATCCCACAGCTTGCCGCCTTGCAGGCGGTAATCGTGGCAACCGTAGCATTGCGGGGTCCAGCGCGAGTGGCAGGCCTGGCAGGCCAGACGCTGGTGGCCGGGCAGGGCGTGCTTGGGGTCGCGGCTTATGTCGGTGCAAAGCCGTGGCGGACCGGCCTGGGAACGCAGGTGGAGCAGAGCCCCTTTTTCGCCGGGCCGCAGGGCGGCCAGGGAGCGGCCCTTGGCGGTAAGCCCCACCTGGCTCTCCGAGGTGAGCCTGGGCGCGTTCCGCAAAGGGCCGTAGGCCACTTCATAGCGGGCCGCGCCGTCGGCCGGGCCAAAGGCGGGCGGCTTGCCCGGCCCGCCGTGGCAGGTGGCGCAGCGTATCTCGGTTTGATAACGCATGCGGCCATAGATGCGGTGATCGCCCATGATCTCGCGGCCGGTGTGGCAGTCTATGCAGGAGAGGCCTTTTTCCGCGTGCGCGTCGGGCAGCAGGCGGCGCACGCCCCGGCCGCCGGAGAGGGTGTAAAGGGGATTGGCCCCGCGCCAGGGCGTCCGGCCGGATTCGTCCTCCATCCAGCCCTGGTAGTTGAGGCCGATGCGGGCCGAGCGGTTGTGGCAGCGGCGGCAGGCCTCCTCCTTGGGGGTGGCGATGAGTTCATGGCGGGCGGCGTGGCCCGGCTCAAAGCGGTTTAGGGCGGCGTCGCCCCCGTGATAGCGGCCGTCCTCGGCCCGGGAGCCGTGGCAGGCGGCGCAGCCCGCGCCGTGTACGCTGGGGCCGGCTTCCCGCTGGGCGCGCAAATGGCAGCGGGCGCAGAACTTGCGCCAGTGGTCGTCGGCCAGGCCCGGCATGGTTAATCCGCGGGGCGGTCCGCCGGGCAGGGCCAGGAGGGAGGGCAGGGCCCCGGCGGGCGGCGGCTGGGGCAGGCCGGGGTCGCTGACCGCCGCCGTGGCGTAGCGGGCCGTGAAATCATGCTGCGCGCCCCAGGTGACCCGCAGGCTGGTGATGACGCCGGTCATGGTGGCCATGATGCTGCGCTCCACCCGCTCCACCAGGTTGGCCGCCGGTTCCTCGCGCCCGGCGTGGCAGCGTCCCGCCAAATCCGGGCCGCCGCCGCAGGAGGCCCTGGCCGTGGCCAAATCCGAGGGGTTGCGCCCTAACAGGCCCCGGTGGGCCTCGTCCTTGGTGAGGGCCAGGCCCTGGCCGCCGTGGCACACCACGCAGCCCACCGCCTCCACCGGATGGGAGGGGCTGATCCGGGCGAGGCCTTGGTGGCAGGTGAGACAGCGCTCCGGCTTGCCGGTAAAGGCGGGCACGATCTCCTTGACCGTAGGCGGCTGGGCGGCGATCTTGGCCGCCTGGGCCGCGGCCGGGCCGGGCTTAACGCCGTCGGCCAAAAGACGCTCCTGGGCCAGGGCGGCGCGGCGCTGGTTTATGGCCGCCACTTCCTCATGCCAGGGCCGATGGCTTTCCAGCCGCCAGGCCAAAACCAGGGCCCCGGCCAGGGCCAGGGCGGCCAGGGCGTAGGCCATGGCCCAGGCGGGCTTGCGCCAGGGGCCGGCGGGCGCGGATGGCTTTGACTCGGAAGGCGTCATGGGTTAGCCTGGCTATCAAAGGGCGTCACAGCAACCAGGAGGCAGCCATGCAGGAGCAAATAAAGCAATTGGCCGCGACCCTGCGCGCGGAACTGGAGCGCGTTCCCCAGACCATGCGTCAGGATGAGGTCGATCGTCAAGTGATCATATTGCTTTTGGCCGACTCCTTGCGCCAGATGGGCCTGCTGCCGGTGCCGGCCTGGCAGCCGCCCAAGTCCACCCGCGACCGCATCGATCTGGTGGGCATAAAACCGGACAGCCATCCCCCGGAGGTGATGGCGGCCTTTGCCGTGGACCCCCTGGTGGAGTTGCCCAAGCTCAAGGCGCTGGAATGGGTGGAATGCCCTTCCAAGATAATCGTCACCTATCACCGGCGAGCGGACAAGGTGCAGCAGTCCACCTTTTTCCTGAAACCCGGCCTGGAGCACGTCAACCTCTATGACTAGCGCCCGGCTGAAATAATTCCCCGACCCCGGCTGGCGACTTGGCGACCGGCGTCGTATGCTTCCTGTAAAGCCGCCTGGTCGGCTGATTACCGTGAAAAGCGTTACTGATTAGGAGTGTGTCATGAAAAAGGCGCTGGGACTTATATGCCTGTTGGCGGCTTTGTCATTGGCGGCGGCCTGCGCGGCCAACCATTACAGCATCACCACGGTGGGCGGCGAAAAGTACGTCAGCGATAAAGAACCCAAATACGACGACGACGCCAAAACCTACACCTTCCACGATTTGGAAGGCAAGAAGGTGATCCTGAACCAGGACGCGGTCAAGGAAATCAGGTCTATGAAGGAAGATTAGCCCGCATGTTTCGCGAGGGCCGCCCGTCCGGCTGCGCCAGCCAGCGGCACCCTGCGTTGCTGGCCGCTCTCGGGCCTTGACGTAGCTTTGGCTACGCCTGCGGCCCTCGCTCGCCAGACGCCTTGTCTGCCGGCGGCTGGCTGCGCCGGGCCCGAGTGCGAACCGTCCCTCGACGATGATGTGGCCTTTTTCATATTAGTCCCATGAATACTGACTCGTCGCTTAATGCCGCCCGCCCCTCGTGAAATATACGGGCTGGGCCTTGGCTATTTGAAAAGCCCCAGTTGGCTGGCCCTTGGGCGGCGGGCGCGGGGCTTTTCTATTTTCAGAAGGCCCTCCGGTATCTGGGTCAAAAAGGGCGAGGGCCCCGGCTGGCGGGTTTCGCCGAACAGGCTGCGCCGGGCCGCGCGGGAAAGATAGAGCCGCTCCCTGGCGCGGGTCAGGGCCACGAACAACAGCCGCCGCTCCTCCGAGGCCGGGGAGGGCGGCTTGCCCGGCGGCAGGTAGGGCAGGAGCCCCTCCTCCAAGCCAACCACGAACACCACCGGCCATTCCAGGCCCTTGGCCGCGTGCATGGTGAGAAGGCTCACCCGCTGGGCTTTGAAGTCCAGGGGATCGGTTTCCTCCAAGGGCGTCCGCCCAGCCACCTGCACCGGCACCCCGGCTTTTTGCAGGGCCTTTTGCAGGGCCGGGGCCAGGGCGTGCAGCCGGTAAAGCACCGCGATGTCCCTGGGCGCGTATTCGCCGGGGTTTTCGCCGGCCCGGCCCTCCACCTGCCGCGAATCCATGCCGCCGATCAGCTCCGCGATGCGCGCGGCCACCCATTGGGCCTCGGCCTCGGGCGAGGCCAGGGCGATCAGGCTGGGCAAGGGGCCCTCCGGCCGCAGGGGCAGCAGCGGTCGGCGGCTGGGGTCGGGGTCGGCTTCCAAGAGCCCCTGGGCCGCGGCCAGGATGGGGCCATTGCTGCGGTAGTTTTGTTGCAGGCCGAATTCGGCCGCGCCGGCAAAGTCGCGGGCGAACCTGGCGAAGAACGAGCGGTCAGCCCCCCGGAAGCCGTAGATGGCCTGGTCCGGGTCGCCGATGGCCGCCACCTGGGTTCGGGGCCCGGTGAGCGCCTTGAGAAGCTCCACCTGGGCCTGGTTCACGTCCTGGTATTCATCCACCAGCACATGCCGGAAGCGCTCCCGCCAGGAGCGGGCCAATTCCGCGTCGGAGCGCAAGGCCAGGCAGGCCTCCCGCACCAGGTCGTCCAGATCCAAAAGCCCCTCACCGGCCAGGGCCTCCTGATACAGCGCCAGCCAGGGAGCCAGATCGGAGGGCGGCTCCTGATCCAGGGTTTGCTTGTGACGGCTGATGGCCAGCTCCAGGTCGCTGGGCTTCCATTCCGCCTGGGCGGCGATGCGTTTCAACAGGGCCTGGCGTTTCTCATCCTCCACGATGGCCATATCGCCCCCGTTGGCCCCCTCCCTGGCCTGGGAAATAATCCGGCGGCCCAGGGCGTGGAAAGTGGCGGTCAGGGGCTGGCGGCCCTGGGGCCAGGCCTCGGCCAGGCGCTGGCCCAGTTCACCCGCCGCCTTGCGGGTGAAGGTGATGAGCAATATCTCCTCCGCGGCCGCGCCTTCCCGCAAAAGTCCCACGGCCCGCTGCACCAGAAGCCTGGTCTTGCCGCTGCCGGGGCCGGCCCGCACGATCAAGTGCCCGCCGCGGTAATCAGCGGCAAGGGCCTGCTCCGGGTTGAGGCCCTCCCTGGCCGGGTCCAGGGCGCTTAAGAGCGGCGCCGCCGGCGGGCTTGCCTTGGGCCGGGCGGCCGGACCGGCTTTGGCGCGGCTCCGCGCCCCGGCCTTGGGCGCGAGCTTCCAGAAGCCCTTCTGCCCCTTCAGCTCGGCGTGCTCTTCGTTGCTGAACAAGTGCACCTTGCCGAACTCGCCGTCGTAGCCGCCCTCGGTGATGACCTGGCCCTGGCGCATGCGGCGCAGCGCCTCGCCAAGGATGGGCCCGCCCACCGACTGCAAATCCTCTAGGGGCGCTTCCCGCAGAATGTGCAGCTCCGGGCCCAGGCGCTCCAGCAGGGCCTCCAGCGCCTGGCTCACGCCCTTGGTGGCCGGCCCTTGGCGCATCACCTCGCCGATCAGCTCCGGCAGGGGAATCAGGGATTCGAAATGGCGGAGCCGGGCGGGTTTGCTTCCCTCCGGCCGGTCGGCCAGCTCTTCCACCCGGTTCAGCACGCCCACGGTGAGGGGCTTGCCGCACACCGGGCAGCGGCCGCCGTGTTCGCGGGTCTCCGCCGGGGTGAGCCGCACCCCGCATTTGCGGTGGCCGTCCAAGTGATACTTGCCCTCGTCCGGGAAAAACTCCAGGGTGCCGTGAAAGCCCGCCTCGGCCGGGCCGGCCAGGGCGGCGGCCAAGTCCGCATAGGTGGGCGGGCAGGTGAGCAGGTCGGCCTCCCTGGCCAGCTTGGCCGGGCTGTGGGCGTCGGAATGGCTCACCAGGGTGAAGCGGTCCAGGGCGGAAAGCCGCCAGTTCATGGGCGGGTCCGAGGAGAGCCCGGTCTCCAGGGCGTGGATATGGGGCGTCAGCTCGCCGAAGCACTCCTCAATGGCGTCGAAGCCGCTCTTGCTGCCGAAAAGGCTGAACCAGGGCGTCCAGATGTGGGCCGGGATGAAGATCACCGAGGGCTCCACCTCCAGGCAAAGCTCCAGGAGGTCCTTGGCGTCCAGGCCCAGGATGGGCCGCCCGTCGCTCACGATGTTGCCCAGGCGGCCCAGGCGTTGGTTCAGGCGGGCCACCGAGGCCAGATCGGGCATGAGGATCAGGCTGTGCACTTTTCGGGTCTTGCCGCCGCGCTTATATATGGAGCTGATCTCGGCCGAGAGCAAAAAGCGCACCTCGCGCCGGCAGGGGGCGGGCACCTGGCCGGCCAGCGCGCCTTGCAAATCCGGCCGCAAGACGTAAGCGCCGTCGCCGGTTTCCACCAATTTTTCCGATAGCTCGGCGAACCAGGCCGGATGGGTGAAATCGCCGCTGCCCAGGAGGTCGATGCCCTTACGCTGGGCCGCGATCCAGAGATGCTCCGGGTCCAGGTCGCGGGCGGTGGCCCTGGAATAGCGCGAATGTATGTGCAGGTCGGCCACGATCATGGCTCAGGAGCCTACCGTGGGAGGCCCCGTCTTGGCAAGTCCCGCCGCTTGGCAATCCCGTTGGTGTGGTGATATTATGGAGCACCCCGAAGCGTATGGCGATTTCGCTAGAGGAGAGCCATGCAGTCCGATCCTCCTTGGAGTCAATGCCTGCACCTGCGGGCCGGCACCTGCCCGCGCCTCTGGCTGGAAGGTCCCAGCCTGTGCGCCGGCCGGCATACGCCCCGGCCAGAATTAAGCCAGGACCTGGCCTTGCTTGGTTTGGCCGAGGCCTGCGCCGATTGCGCGCTCAAACCTCAAACATCGCAGAGGTGAGATCTTTTGACTGATCCCGCCCTTCCCCAAGTCAAGCGCGACGCTCATATCCTCATCGTGGAGGACGAGGCCGACAGCGCCAGCTTTTTCCAGGCGCTCATGGAATCCGAGGGCTACCGCACCCAGGTCTGCGGCAGCGGCGAGGAGGCCCTCACCCTGCTGGCCGCCGAAGGGGACTTTGACCTGGTGCTTTTGGACATGCTGCTGCCCGGCGTGGACGGTTGGGAGGTGTTGAAGCACATCAAGAGCGACGGCAAGCTGCGCTACATCCCCGTGGTGGTGCTTTCGGCCCTGGCTGAAAAGCAGCACATCCTGCGGGCCCTGGAGGTGGGGGCCGAGGATTTCCTCACCAAGCCGGTGGACGTGGAAACCATGCTGAGCCGGGTGCGGGTGATGCTGCGCATTCGGGCCCTTTACGAGGACCTGGTCTCCGAGCGCGGCGGGCGGCAACTGGCCCAGCGCACCCTGCAGATGCGGCGCTACCTGGCCAAGGTCATGGGCGGCTCCGCCCAGGTGCAGGAACTGGGAGACATCCTGGACAACGTGGTGGCCACCGACGCCACGGTGCTTTTGGAGGGCGAATCCGGCACCGGCAAGAGTCTCTTGGCCGAGACCATCCACCGCTTCAGCCAGCGGGCGGGCGGGCCCTTCGTGGTGGTAACCTGTTCGGCCTATCCGGAGACCCTCTTGAGCTCGGAGCTGTTCGGCCATGAAAAAGGGGCCTTCACCGGGGCCATCCGCCAGAAAAAGGGCCGCTTCGAACAGGCCGACAAGGGCACCATCTTTTTGGACGAGGTGGCCGAGATCAGCCCCCTCACCCAGTTGGCGCTTTTGCGGGTGATCCAGGACCGCCAGTTCGAGCGGGTGGGCGGCGAAAAAACCATCACCGCCGATGTGCGCATCCTGGCCGCCACCAACAAGAGCCTCTCCGACATGGTGGAGCAGGGGCGCTTCCGCGAGGACCTTTTCTACCGCCTCAACGTGGTGCGCCTGGTGGTGCCCAGCCTCCGGCAGCGCCCGGAGGATATTCCCTTTCTGGCCCACTATTTCCTGCGCTCGCAAAGGGAGCGCCTGGGCAAGGCCATCTACGGCTACTCGCGGGGCGCGCTGAGCAGGCTGATGAACTATGCCTGGCCCGGCAACGTGCGCGAGCTGCGCAATGCGGTGGAGCACGCGGTGCTCATGTGCCGGGGCGAGGTGGTGGAGAATCGGCATCTGCCGCCGGCCCTGAACCACACGGGCGAGGCCGGCGAGGAAAGAGCCGCCGCCTCGCCCAGCCGCCTGTTGGATCAGGAAAGGGAGCTCATCAAGGACACCCTGCAAAAGGTGAATTGGAACAAATACCGGGCCGCCCAAATCCTGGGCGTGGCCCGCAGCACCCTCTACAGCAAAATCCGGAGATACGGCCTCAAGCCGCCCAAGGGCGCCTGAAGGCCCGCTCCCCGCCGTATTGCCAAGCAGTCCAGGGCGTGAGCGCGTGAACGCGCCATGAGACGGCTGGGAGGTCTTGGGCGGGGACGGCTTTGCCAAGGGAGGCGGCATTGAACGCCCTGGTCAAATAGCTCTACCGTATGCATGAAGGTCAGCGCTGATATCCCTGCCCGATATGCAGCCGCATGTTGGCGATACAGATCAAGCGTATGCTTTTTTGCTATCCGCCTAAATCTCCCCGACCGTCCGGGGCGTGAAGAGCGGCTTGAAAAAGGCGAAGCGCGGTTGCCGCTGGTAAAGGCGGCGCGCATGAAAGATAATTAAAATTAATGCCGTGGGCATGGCAATGCCGATAAACTGTTTGTGGCTAAAGCCGCTTTGGGGGGTGGCCCGGCCTCTTCACCATACCTAATCGCTGGAGACGTGAGCATGCAGCACCGGGCCCGGGCAGGCCGTCGATCGGCCGCGATCTTGGCGTTTCTATTGCTGACCGTCGTTTGTTCCCTGCCGGCCCTGGCCGCCGAATGGCTGGTGGCCCCCAATGGCAATGACGGCGCCGGCGGCACCCTGCAAGCGCCGTTCGCCACCCTGGCCCGCGCCCTGGAGGCGGCCGGCCCCGGCGATATCATCACCCTGCGCGGCGGCGACTACGCCGGCGGGGTCACCGTGCGCCAGCCCGACATAACCATCCGCTCCTACCCAGGCGAAACCGCGGCCATAAGCGCGCCCATCGACAACGAGGACCTGGACAACGTCATACGCTTCTACGTCAACGCCTCGGGCTGCCGCTTGCAGGGCCTGGACATCAGCGGCGGCTATTACTACGCCATCAAGACCGAATCCACTTGGGATTGGGGCGAGGATTCCCTCCAGGCGGCCAGCCGGCTCACCATCGAGGACTGCCGCATTCACGGCAGCGGGCGCGACTGCATCAAGATCGTGCCGGGCTGCGACGACGTCACCATCCGGCGCTGCGAGATTTTCGACTCCGGCCTGCGCTATGACGGCAACGCCGAAGGCATCGACAACGTGAACGGCGACAGGATGCTGGTGCAGGAATGCTACATCCATGACACCGCCACCACCGGCGTCTACGCCAAGGGCGGCGCCATGGATTGCGTCATAGAGCGCTGCCTGATCATGCACGCCGGCGCCCTGGGCGTGGCCGTGGGGTTCGACACCAGCCCGGAATGGTTCGACACGGGCGTCAACCCCGGCTATTACGAGAACATCGGCGGGGTGGTGCGCAACTGCATCATCATCGACACGGTTTACGCGGGCATCGGCATTTATGCGGCCAAGGACGCCCAAATCTACAACAACACCCTGGTCAACGTGGCCAAGGGCGGGCACGCCGCGCTTTATTTCGGGGTGCCCTTTCATGATTGGGACGCCTCGGTGCCGTGCCCGGCCAGCGTCAACGTGAGCCTGCGCAACAACCTGGTGCAGCAACTGGACCCCGCCGCCGCGGCCGCGCCCATGGTGAGCATCCGCCACACCGACGAGCACCTGGGCATGGACGGGCTCGCCGGCATGCCGGTGATGAGCAACAATCGCTATCACGCCCAGGGAGCCGCGGCCCGTTTCCAGGACGGGCGGCCCGCCAGCCCCTATAACGGCGATTTGGGCGGCTGGCAGGGGCACATCGGGGGCGACTCCGGCTCCAGCCAGGGCGACCCCGGCCTGGACCAGGACTACCACCTGGCCGCGGGCAGCCCCTGCATAGACGCGGGCCATACCTACAGCCAGGCCGGGGTGACCTATTACGACTATGACGGCGGCGCGCGTTCGGGCGCCTTCGACATAGGCGCAGATGAATACGGCAGCGGCCAGGCCCTGGCCGTGCCTCCCCCGGCCGGGGCCAGGGGCATCCGCTGAATCAGGCTGCGCGCCTGCGAGCCTAAGCCGGGAGCGCGCTTTGGTAGCAAGGCGAGGCGGGGCGGGGGGGGCGGCCCGCTGCCGCGCCTGGAGCCGGCTTGCCATAAGCCCGCGCGCGATTAATATTTATGGGCGTGAAAGCCCAGCAACCTGCCTGTAAAATGCGCACCAGCGCCCCTAAGCGGCTTGGCAAGGCAATCGCCGAAAAACATTCATGACAAAACAAGAGGGGCCCCCAAGGCCCCGCCTTGAACAGGAAGCTGTATCAATGCTCAGTCATCGCATACGCTACGCGCCCTTGAAGGAAAAGATCACCGATCCGGCCCAGGCCGCCGCCCACATAGGCGACGGCACCAACCTGTTCATCAGCGGCTTCACCGCGGGCTATCCCAAGCTGATCCCCCGCGAGCTGGTGAAAAGGGCCAAGGCGGGGGAGAAGTTCAAGGTGAATTTCTACGCGGGAGCCTCCACCGGCGACCAGGTGGACGGCATCATGGCCGAGGCGGGCATCGTAAACTGGCGGCGGCCCTACATGAGCGACCGCACCATGCGGGAGCTGATAAACCGCGAGGAGATTCTCTTCAAGGACGACCACCTCTCCAGCCTGCCGCCCCTGGTGCGCTCCGGCGATTGGGGCAAGGTGGACGTGGCCGTGGTGGAGGTGCTGGCCGTGACCGAAAAGGGCCACCTGATACCCACCATGAGCGTGGGCAACACCCCCACCTATGTGCAGCAGGCCGATAAGATCATCCTGGAGATGAACGACGTGGAGCCGCCCGAGCTGGAAGGCATCCATGACATCTTCATTCCCGAAGACCCGCCCTACCGCATGCCCATTCCCATCTACCGCGCCTCGGACCGCATCGGCAAGCCCTATATCGAGTGCAACCCGGACAAGGTGGTGGCGGTGCTGTTCAGCCAGGAGGAGGACACCTGCGCCTCGTTCAACGAGCCCGACGAGGTCTCCCTGCTCATCGCCGAGCAGGTCCTGGATTTCGTGCAGCACGAGATCAAGATGGGGCGCTTGCCCGCCGGCCTGCCCTGGCAATCCGGGGTGGGCGACGTGGCCAACGCGGTGCTGGGCGGTTTCATGGAGGACGACTTTTTCCACGACCTGAGTCTGTACTCGGAGGTGCTGCAGGACGCGGTGCTGGATCTGATAGACATGGGCAAGGTGCGCGCCGCCTCGGGCTCGGCCATGACGCTTTCCACCAAGGCCCGCCAGCGCTTTTTCAAGGAACTGTACCGCTACAAGGAAAAGGTGATCCTAAGGCCCACC
The DNA here is from genome assembly GCA_001184205.1 of Desulfocarbo indianensis. Classification (GTDB taxonomy): domain Bacteria; phylum Desulfobacterota; class Desulfarculia; order Desulfarculales; family Desulfarculaceae; genus Desulfocarbo; species Desulfocarbo indianensis. The sequence continues at coordinate 440,344 of LBMP01000003.1, read as the reverse complement.
GAGATATCCAACTCGCCGGAGGTGGTCCGCCGCCTGGGGGTGCTGGCGGTGAACACCGCCCTGGAGATAGACATCTACGGCCAGGTGAACTCCACCCACGTGTGCGGCTCCCACCTGATGAACGGCATCGGCGGCTCCGGCGATTTCGAGCGCAACGGGGCGGTCTCCTTCATGGTGTCGCCTTCCATCGCCAAGGGCGGGGCCATAAGCTGCATCGTGCCCATGGTCTCCCACGTGGATCATTCCGAGCACTCGGTGGATATCATCGTCACCGAGCAGGGCCTGGTGGACACCCGCAACCTGACCCCCCGCCAGGTGGCCGAGGGCGTCATCAGGAAATGCGCCCATCCTGAATACCGCGATCTCTTGTGGGACTATTACCAGCGGGCCCTCAAAAAGCGGGGAGGCCACGAGCCGCACCTCTTGGACGAGGTGTTCAAGTTCCACGCCCGCTTCCTGGAAAAGGGGGGTATGCGCCTCTAGGGATGCCAATGTCCCGCTGGGCTGCGGCCCGGAGGGGCGCTTCAGCCCAGTTCCACCAGATAATCGCAGGCCGCGGCCAGGCGCTCCATGCGGCGGCGCTCGGTTTGGCTGAAGGGGTCGCTGCCCAGGCTTTGGCCTCGGTAGCCGTTCATGATCACGGTGGGGGTGGCGGCCAGGCGCTCCAAGAGCCTTTCCGTGGGCCAGGCATGCAAATACATGGAAACGTCGTTGATGAACAGGACCCGGCTTGGCGAGCGCAGATATTGCTCCCACACCCGGTCAATGGCCTGGCCGTTGGTTCGGGCCAGGGCCATGACTTCCTCTGGCGCGCCGCCCCGCAGCCGGGGCGGCGCGATCTCCGGCGAATAGACCCGCAGGCTTGGCGCGGGCGATGGCAGGGGCATCTTGCCGCCCACCCCCCGCGTTGCCTCCGGCGCCAAATCCATCACCGCCAGGCCGGGCGTGCCCTGGGCCAGGTGATCGCGCAGCAGGCGGGCCAGCAGGGCGCTCTTGCCGGTCTTTACCTCGCCCACGATCAGGGTCCGGCGCTGGGCCAGGAGGGCCGGGGTCAGACTTACCGCTGACAGGGCCTTCACAACAGCCCCGCCTGGGAGAGAAGGAAGCGTACTGCGGCGAAGGTGGTGATGGCCAGGGCCAGGCCGCCCATGAGGTTGAGAGCCGGGGAGTTGCGGTCGCGGCCCGTTTCCCTGCGGTTCAGCAGATAGAGGATGATGGCGATGATGAGCGGGGTGCCGCAAAGCCCCACGGCCAGCATCACCGGCAAGAGCAGGAAGAAGCCGCCTTTGAGGAACGGCCCCAGGGCGCTGAGCCCCACCCCGGCCAGGGCCAGGGCGGTGAAGCGCCTGTCGCCGCGCTGGGCCGGCCAGTGCATCAAATCGCAGATGAAATAGATGCCGGCCAAAAAGGTGGGCAGGATGGTGGAAAAGGTGGCCGCCCACAGGCCGGCCAGGAAAACCGCCATGGCCGCGCGGCCCAGAAGGGGGCCCAGGCTCAAGGCGGCCTGGCTGGCGCTTTGCACGGCCACTTGATGGGGGTGGAGCACAGAGGCGGCCACCAGGAAGATGGCCAGGCTGTAGACCCCGAAGGCCAGGCCCATGGAGGACACCGTGTCAAAGCGGGCCAGGCCCAGTTCGCTGCGGCCCCAGCCACGGGCGTTGGTGTTGTAGGTATGCATGCCGATGATGGTCACGTGCACCGCGCCGCCCAGGATGGCCGCCATCATGAGCGCGGCGTCCACGTCCGGCGGCAGGCCGGGAAGCAGGCCCTGGATCGCGCCCTCCAGGGAGACCTTCGCCTGGGTCAGGGTGATGAGGAAGCAGGCCACCACCAGGCCCACGAAAACCTTGCAGGCCATCTCCAGCCAGCGGTAGCCGCCCCGGCTCAGGCCCAGGCCGATGAGAGCCGCGTAACCCACTCCCCACCAGGGCGTGTCCAGCCCGGTGATCAGGGAAGTGACCCCCACCAGGGCGTTCATGAGAAAAATGGCGGCCAGATAGGTGGCCAGCGCCGCGTCGATGGTGAGCAGCCAGGCCCAGCCCCGGCCCAGGCGGGCCTCGGTGGCGGCGATGATGCCCCGGCCCTCGATGATGCCGATGCGCGCGGCCAGATATTGGGCCGTGGCGCCGAACACCGCGCTCAGGACCACCACCCACAGAAGCTGGTAGCCATAGGTGGCCCCGGCGATGCTGACGCTGGCCAGGGTGGCCGGGCCGCAGGCCACGGCGCTGATGATCCAGGCCGGGCCCATGCGCCGGGCATAGGAAGACCATTTAGCGATCATATCGACAGACCTTGCTCAACGGGCGAACTCAAAACGACCCCCGCGCCCCGGGGGGCGCGGGGGGTAATTCTACCGGCGGCGGGCTATTTTTTCTTGGCGGGAGCCTTTTTCTTGGCCTTGGGCCGGGTCTTTTTCTTTTTTTCATCTTGGCGGGCCAGTTCGCGCAGCTCCTCCAACTGGCGCACCACCTGGTAATAAACCGTGCGCTGGGGATAGGAGCCGTCCTTTTTAGGCTGGCCGGCCGGCTTGCCGGTGAACAGCTCCACGGCCTCTTCCACGGTCTCCACGGCGTATACGAAGAACTTCTTTTTCTTGGCCGCGGCCACGATGTCCGGGTGCAGCATCAGGTTTTTCAGGTTGGCCTTGGGGATGACCACGCCTTGGCTGCCGGTGAGGCCGCGGGCCTGGCAGAGCCGGAAGAAGCCCTCGATCTTCTGGTTCACCCCGCCGATGGCCTGGACCTGGCCTTGCTGGCTCACCGAGCCGGTGAGCGCCAAATCCTGGCGCAGGGGAATTTCCGCGATGCGGGAAAGCAGGGCTAACGTCTCGGCCAGGCTGGCCGAATCGCCGTCTATGGTGGAGTAGCTCTGCTCGAAGGCCAGGCTGGCGGTAAGCGTCAGCGGCCCTTTTTGGCCGAAACGGTTGCGCAGGAAGCCCGAGAGGATCAAGACGCCCTTGGTGTGGAAGGGCCCCGACAGGTCGCTTTCCCGGTCGATGGCCACCACGCCTTCCTTGCCCAGGCCCAGGGAGGCGCTGATGCGCGAGGCCTGGCCAAAGGCGTGGTCGCCCATGTCCAACACGGCCAGCCCATTGATCTGCCCCACCTTTTGGCCTTCGCTCTCCACCAGGATGAATTCGCGGGTGATGGCCTCGCGCAGCCTTTCCTCCAGCATGGAAACCCGGTGGATGCGCATTTCGATGGCCGTTTCCACGTCTTCCTTGCTTATGTGGGGGCGGCCGGCCGCTTTGGCGTAATGGTTGCTCTCCTTGAGCACGTCCTCCACCACCGAGACTTGCAGGGTGAGCCTTTCCCGGTCGCCGGAAAGCTCGGCCGCCAACTCGATGAGGCGGGCCGCGCCGCTGCGGTGCAGGGGCAAGAGGCGCTTGCTTTCGCAGGTGCGGCAGAGATGGGAAAGCAGGCTGTCAGCTTCCTGGTCTTGCCAGTCCATGCGTCCGGCCATCTGGGCCCGCACCTTGAACAGCTTGGAAAACTGGGGGTCATAGGCATAGAGCAGATTGTAGAGCTGCGAATGCCCCACCAGGATTACCTTTATATCCAAGGGGATGGCTTCGGGGCGCAGGGTGCGGGTCACCATGAAGCCCAATTGCTCCACCGCGTCTTCCATGAAGGCGCGGCGCTCGCGCAGGGCGCGCTTGAGGCCGTCCCAGGGCAGCATGAGCTTCAAGAGCTCCAGCACCGGGATTACCAGATAGCCGCCGTTGGCCTTGTGCAGCGCGCCGGGTTTGAGCAGGGTGAAATCGGTCACCAGGGCCCCGAACTGGGCCTGACGCTCTATGCGGCCGAAGAGGTTGGGGAAGGTGGGGTGGCTTTCCACCACCACCGGCGCGCCCTCTATTTCCGAATTATCAATGAATACATTTACTTCGTATTTGCGGAAGTCGGGCTCCTCCATGGCCATGGGAAAAGGCATGCCGGCGGGCTGTTCTTTTTTCTTGAACTGGGTGAAGTTGTCCACCACGTGTTCGCGGACCTGCTGGAGGTGCACCAGCACCTCTTTTTGCTCGGCGTACTTGTCCCGCAGGTCATCGAATAAATGTCCCACCGATTGCATGACCAGCTCGCGGTCCAAATCGGCCAGGGCCCGGTTCACCTCTTTTTCGAAGCCGGCGATGGTCCGCAGGCTTTCCGTGACCTTGGCCTGGATGGCGTCGCTTTTCTTGCGCAGCTCGGCCCGCTCCTCCTCGCTCATCTCGCGGATGGTGTTTTCCGAAAGCGGCTGGCCGTCGGCGTCGGCCGGAGCCACCACGATGCCGGTGGGCTCGAACCTGAGCAGATAGCCCTCCTCGCGGGAACCACGGTCCAGCTCGCTGAATATTTCCGTGCGGCGCTTTTTAAAGCTCGCCTGCAATTCCTCCTTGCGGCGGGCGTGTTCCTCGCTCTCGAAAATCTCCGGAATGCGCTTTTGCAGGGCTTCCACCAGTTCGCGCATGTCGCGGGCGAAATCCTGGGCGCCTCCCGGGGGGAAGCGCAGGGCGCGCGGCTCGTCGGGCTGGCGGAAGTTGTGCACATAGACCCAATCCGGCGGCGGGGATTGCTCTTTGGCGATCCTTTCCACAAAGGTGCGCACCAGGTGGGTTTTGCCGGTGTTCTGGGGGCCGTCCACAAAGACGTGATAATCCATGTCGCGCATGGCCAAGCCGAATTCCAGGGCTTCCTTGGCCCTGGCCTGACCCACCACCGGCTCCTGGCAGGAGGCGGCCTGGTCGCTGGTTTCAAAGGGGACTTTTTTGGGGTCGAAGCCGCGCCTGAGTTCCGCGGGGCGTAATGGCTCCAAGTTGCTGTTGGGCATGCGCCTATCCTCCCAAGGTGACGTTAGGCAAGTTTGCAGGCTATCGGCTTAGGAGGATAACACAACCCGCCCTCCACGGTAAGGCCGCGTCGAGCGGGTTGCAGACCGGCCGCAGAGGGCCGGGTTGGGCGATTAGCAGTTGCCGGCCGCCGCGTACCAGCGGGCGCGCAGGGCATGGCCGCGCAGTGATTTGATCAGAGGGCCCAAATCAGAGGTCTTGGGCACCACGGGTATGCCCTCCCGGCATTGCTTGCGCAATTCCCCCAGAGCCAGGACGGGCCCATTGAACACCGCGCGCAGGCTAGGTAACCAGCAATCAGGATTTTCGCCCACGGAATTGAGATCGGTTACCAAAACATGAGCCGGCTTGTCGCGCATGCGGGCCAAGGCCGAGGTCAGGTTTTGGCATACGCCGACCGAGAAGCCGGCGTCTTGGAGTTCTTCTCGATAGAGCCAGGCCAGGGACGGATCGCTTTCCACCACCAGGACCCTGATCATAAACCTCCCTCTACTCTCTGATAGGCGCGTAGGGGATGCACCCATCCGCTAAATCAATAAGCAATATGAGTGCCAGGGTATGGCTGGAAATAATTCCACGGGTTTAGCCAAATCTAAGCTGTATGGTATTGTATCGTTTGCGACATATATTGGTTGGTATTGCAAAAAAAGACGGGTAACTTACTATTATGAAAATAAAAATAATAATGCATCAAATACGACATCTGTATTATTGTCGACGTATTCGCGAAGGCCTCAACAGGCGGCGGTTGGGTGACGGCAAGAGCGGCGGAGCAGGCCATGATATTGCCTCAAATGACCTAACCTATGCTCAACTCTAGGAATAATAACCACTAATCATGGTAGGGGAATACTTTGGTGGGGTATTTGGCACGAGAGTTGCCATTATGGTTGAGAAAGACAATGGGTTCAGCCATAAGAAACCCGGACCAAGGGAGATTCTAAGATGAGGCGCAGAATCAAGTCGCGCGGCAAGTCCCCTGCCATGATTCCTTACCTGGACACCGAAGCCTGGTTGAGGAAGAACCCCGACGCCCTTTTTGAATGCCCCAACCAACCGGGCAACCTCAAGCTGACCCCCCAGGCTTGCGCCAAGCGGTATCTGACCGCCAACGAGCCCCGCTGGGCCAACATAGGCGCCGAGCCGTTTCCCATTTTCGTATTCAAGATGAATTTGATTCCCTGCCGCAACTGCAAGACTGGGGCTGAGATGGCCAGCAGACACCAGGTGCAGGCGGCTTAAAAAAACTCCCCAAACTCCAAACCGGCTGACTGCCGAACTCCCTCACTCCCGGCCCGCGCCCTGGTGGCGCGGGTCAACTATTTATAACCACTAAGCTATGGCTCCCGGCCGGACAAAAGCGTGGACCAGTTAAAAGGGATGCGGTATGTTGGACCAAATCGCTCGCAACCAAGAGCCTGGGTGGATCGCTTGCCTCTGACCATACTACATGTGCCCAGCGAACTGGGCGGCGCCAAGTGCCGGGAACTGGCCCAGGAAACCCGGAAAGTGATCATCGAGGCGCTGGGCGTGCAGCCCATACGCGTCAAGGTTCTGGTTTACCAGACCCCGGCTGAATACAGGGCCGTGCACGAGGAGCGCGACAGCCGCTTCGTGCTGGCCGAGGTCATGCTCTTTCAGGGCCGCCCCCGCGAACTTAAGGACCGCCTGCTGAGGGAACTCAGCGGCTTGATCATGCGGCACACCGGTCTCACCCCGGACAATGTTTTCGTCTGCCTGCAGGAGAGCCCCCGGCAGAACTGGGGCATCATGGGCGGGACGCCGGCGGACCAGGCCGACCTGGGCTACTGACCAGCCCCCGCCGAGATAATAATTCAGTAAAACAAAGACGTTGTCAGCTACCGCCTACGCTTGGCTCTGCGCCGCCGCCAAAGTGGAAAAGCCTCTGTCAGCCGAGGCTCGTCCTTAGGAGCTTGCGGGCGGGGGGCCTAGCGCATAAAATGGCGGCCTGCCTTGGTATTCAACCATCGGACCATGCTTTAAGGAGACGGCCATGCCCAGGACCCAGGCCCAAAAGATCATCGATGCTCATCTGGCGGAGGGCGTTTTCCAGCCTGGCGCTGAAATAGCCCTGAAAATAGACCAGACCCTGACCCAGGACGCCACCGGCACCCTGGCCGCCCTGGAGTTCGAGGCACTGGGCCTGTCCAAAACCCGTACAGAGGTCAGCGTGTCCTATGTGGATCACAACCTTTTGCAAACCGATTTCAAGAACGCCGACGACCACCGCTTTCTAAGGTCCATCGCCGCCCGCTACGGCTTGTGGTTCTCGCCGCCGGGCAACGGCATCTGTCATCAGCTTCACCTCCTGAATTTCGCTCGTCCGGGGGCCACCCTCCTGGGCTCGGATTCCCACACCCCCCATTGCGGCGGCATGGGCATGCTGGCCATGGGCGCGGGCGGCCTGGACGTGGCCGCGGCCATGGCGGGCTATCCCTTCTACCTGAGCTGCCCCAAGGTTTTGGGCGTGCGCCTGAGCGGAGAACTCAGCCCCTGGGTGGGGGCCAAAGACGTGATATTGGAGATGCTGCGCCGCCTGAGCGTCAAGGGCGGCTTGGGTTTTGTGGTGGAATACTTTGGGCCGGGGGTGGAAAAGCTCGGCCTGGCCCAGCGGGCGGCCATCACCAACATGGGCGCGGAGTTGGGCGCCACCGGCAGCATCTTCCCCGCCGACGAGCGCACCCGCGCCTTTTTAAAGCAACAGGGACGGGAGCGGGATTACGCGCCCCTCAGCGCCGACCCCGGCGCGGCATACGATCATCTGGAGGAAATCGACCTCTCGCGGCTGGAGCCCCTGGTGGCCCAGCCCTCCAGCCCGGACGCCGTGGTGCCGGCCGCCCAGCTTGGCGGCGTGAAGGTGGATCAGGTGATCGTGGGCTCCTGCGCCAGCAGCGGCTACGAGGATCTCATGACCGTGGCCCTGGCCCTGCAAGGCAAGAAGCTGGCCCCCGGCGTGAGCCTTTCCATCAATCCCGGCTCCAGGCAGGCCCTGGCCCAGGTGGCGGCGGCCGAGGGCTTGGCGTCGCTCCTGGAAGCCGGCGCGCGCCTGCACCAGGCCGGCTGCCTGGGCTGCATCGGCATGAGCCAGGCCCCGGCCACGGGCTCCAATTCCCTGCGCACCTTCCCCCGCAATTTCCCGGGCCGCTCCGGCACCAAGGACGACAAGGTCTATCTCTGCGGTCCAGAGGTGGCGGTGGCCTCGGCCCTGGCCGGGCATATCGCCGATCCCCGCCGACTGGGCCCCCTGCCCCAAGTGCCGCCGGCCCCGCCGGTGCGGCCCGAGGCCCTGGTGCCTCCCCCGGCCGAGGGCTCGGCGGTGGAGGTCTTGCGCGGGCCCAACATCGCGCCTTTCCCCCAGCTTGACGCCCTGCCCGAGGAACTGTCCTGCACCGTGGCGCTCAAGGTGGAGGACAACATCACCACCGACCACATCATGCCGGCCGGCAGTCAGGTGCTGCCCTTGCGTTCCAACGTGCCGGCCATAAGCCGCTTCGTGTTCGCGGCCCTTGATCCCCAGTTCGCCGACCGGGCCCAGGCCCTGGCTCCGGCGGCGGTGGTGGGCGGCGAAAACTACGGCCAGGGCTCCTCCCGGGAGCACGCCGCCCTGGCCCCGCGCTATTTGGGGGTGCGGGTGAAGCTGGCCAAGTCCTTTGCCCGCATTCACAAGGCCAACCTGATCAACTTCGGGGTGGTGCCCTTGGTGTTGGACGACCCGGCCGATTACGACCGCTTGCAGCAGGGCTCGGTGCTGGTCTTCCATGGCTTGAAAAGCGCCATCCTAAGCGGCGCCAGCCAAGTCACGGCCCAGGTGGAGGACAGGTATCTGGTCCTGCGCCTGGAAGCCAGTCAACGCGACCGCCAGTTGCTGGCGGCGGGCGGTCTCCTGAACCACATCAAGGCCAGCCTCTAACCATCATGGGATATGAGGGCTAGGCATGCTGCTGATCGCGGGCATCATGGCCAGCGCCTTAAGCGCGGCGGTCTGGCTGGCGCTGATCCGCCGCTACGATCGCCTGCATCCCGAGCCCCTCAAGACCATGCTATGGGTGGGCCTGGCTTCGGGTTTCCTGGCGGTCTTGGTGGCTGGTCCGCTCAACACCTGGTTCGTGGTTGCCGTCGACCTGGCCCCTAAAGAGGAAGAAAGCCTTAACCGGCTTTTCGCCTTGGCCGTGTTCGTGGGCATCAACGAGGAGGTGTGGAAAGCCTTCTTCACCATGTGGCTCCTCAAGCGGCGCAAGGAGGTGGACGAGCCCATTGACGGCATGATCTACGCCATGACCGCCTCCCTGGGCTTCGCGGCCCTGGAGAACCTGCTTTACATCATGAAGGCGGGGTTGGGCGTGATCGTGATCCGCTCCCTGCTTTCGGTGCCGGCCCATTTGGCCTGCGGCGCCATCTGGGGCTATGGCTACAGCAAGGTGCGTTTTTTGGAAGGCCGCGCCGAGCTCTTGCCCTCGGTGCTGCCCTGGGTGCTCTTGGCCGCCATGGCCCACGCGGCCTATGACCTCTTGGCTTTCACCGGCGTGGGCCTGGTTTTGATTATTCCCCTGCTTTTCGTCTTGTGGCGTTACACGCGGCGCAAGCTCTTGGAACTGGCCGCCTACGGCAAACCCGCCCTGAGCGCGCCGCCCAGGCCTCCCCAATAGCCTGACCCGGCCGGCGGGGCGGTAATCCCGGCATCGGCTGGTATCAAAGCGGAGGCGTCTCCCCGCCCGGCGCGGCTGCGTGCGGCGCGGGCCTGGTCATTATCCCACCACCTTTAAGATCGCCACCGGTTTGGAATAGCCCTTGATGGAACGCGAGCCCGCCTCCACGGTGGGGCAGGGGAAGCTGAGGCGCGACATGGTTTCCCGGCTGGCCAGGATGTCCCAATCCAGCTCCTTGCTCAAGCCCTGGATGCGGGAGGCCACGTTAACCGTATCTCCGATGAGGGCGTAGGCGCTTTGCTCCTCCGAGCCGCTGTTGCCGGCCAACACCAACCCCGAATGCAGGCCCACCCCGTGAGAAAAGGGCTCCAGACCCTGGGCCGCCCGCTCCCGGTTCAATTCGGCCAATGCCTGGCGCATGGCCAGGGCGGCGCGCATGGCCTGGTCCGCGTGATCGGGGTAGGGCAGGGGAACCCCGAAGGCGGCCTCGATCTCGTCGCCCACGAATTGCAGCACCACCCCCCGGTGCTGGCGGATCACCCGGTGCATGGCCGTGAAGTAGGAGCGCATGCCGGCGATGACCACCTCGGGCTCGTGGTTCTCCACGAAGTTGGTGAAGTCGCGCAGGTCGGTGAACATCATGGTGGCGTCGCGGCGCTCGCCCTCCAGGGGTATGCGGCCGGAAAGAATCTCGTCGCGGATTTCCGGGGTGACGTATTTGCCAAAGGCGCTGTGCAGTTTCTCCCTTTCCCCCAGGCCGCGGATCATCTCGTTCACCGCGTCGCCCAGCTCGCCTATCTCGTCGTTGCAGACCACCTTGACCCGCGCCTGGTAGTCGCCTTTTTGGATGCGGTCCACCACGCTCAACATCTGGCGCAGGGGGTCGGCCACCGATCTGCTCACCAGGCTGTTCAGGCGCAAGGCGCTTATAAAGGCGTAACCGGAAAGCACCAGGGTGAAGAGAAGCAGTCCCCGGCCGTATTCCGCGGCGCTCAGGGCGCTGTCTGCCGCGCTGAACTGAATGGTGATCAAGGTGAACAGCAATATGATTATGGGCACCAGGGTGCCCACCAAATACATGATCCATATGCGCCGCGATATACCCAGGCGGGTGGTGCCTTGGGTTGCGGAAAGATGGCCCTCGGGAAAAAAGTAGGGAATCAGGTTTTGGCGGGAATGTTTTTCCAGAAAGAAAAAAGAAATGGTGCTGGCTATGAGGCCCACCATGGCCGCGCGGGTGGCTAAAAAGACGGAGGTGTGAAAATCGCTTTCTTGCAGCCACCAATGAAGCCCCAAGGTTATCAGGGTGGGCATCAACACCCACATCAGCAGGCTGACCGAGGTGAAAACAAAAGGCATGTTTATCACCCGGCGCCTGGCCATGACCTGGACTTTTTCCGAGGGCGCCAGGCCGGTGCGGGTCGCGGCCAGGTAACGGCGCACCGGGCGCAAGGCCAGGTGGACGCCGATCACGGGCAAGACACAGATGCCCAACGCGCCCAAAACATATAGAGCCAGCGGGCCGATGGCTCCCTCATGGATATTAGTCATCCACGGGACGACGCGGTTGGCGACCTCGCCAATGGGGGTGAATATGTTCAGGAGCGACATAACCCCCAGACCCAAGGCGGTGGTGCCGGCGCCAATGGCGTAGAAACCAAACAGGCGCGGCGGGGTTGCGTGGCTTCCTTTCACAGGTGGCATGGCTTGTTCCGGTATGAATTGGCTTTTGCAGCCATATTCTATCGTTTGCCAAGGGGTTTTAACAGCTTTTTACTGGCGGCGGCGAGCTCTGGCGGCGGGGGGGATTTGCGCTTGCCTGCCGGTTGAGCTTGGGCTAAAATTAGTGACCAGGTGGTCACAGTGAAAGACCGCCTTTATGGGGATATATAAATGACCAGGTGGTCACCATTGATCAGCAGAAAACGGAATCGATAATGGCTCTTGCCGCTTCCCAGAAAAAGACACCCGGATTGGGCCTCAGTGGGCCGCAGCCGTTTTCACCCCTGCCCGTGGACCCGGACCAGGTTTCCGATCCCGCCCTGCGGCCGGTGGCCGCCAAATTGGCCATGGGCCAGCGCCTTGACCGTGAGGACGGCCTGGCCCTCATGCGGAGCCGGGATTTCATGGCAATGGGCGCCCTGGCCAACGCCGCCCGCCTGTTCAAGAACGGGCGGGACACGTATTACGTGGTAAACCGCCATGTGAATTATTCCAACGTATGCGTCAACCGCTGCGCGTTTTGCGCTTTTTGGCGCGATCCCCAAGATGCGGACGCCTATGCGTTGTCCAGGGAAGAGATCGCGGCCCTGGCGGCGGACGAGCCGGAATTGGACATCACCGAGTTTCATATCGTGGGCTCCTGTCACCCCGAGCTGCCGTTTTCCTATTACACCGACCTGCTGCGCACCGTGAAAAGGCAAAGGCCGCGGGCCGCGCTCAAGGCCTTCACGCCGGTGGAGATAGATCACTTGGCCAAGATGGCCGGCGCGAGCAGCCGGGAAACCCTGGCCAGGTTGCGCGAGGCGGGCTTGCAGGCCATGCCGGGCGGCGGGGCCGAGATTTTCGCGCCCAAGACGCGCGCCCAGATCTGTCCCCGGAAGATATCCGGCGAACGTTGGCTGGAAATATGCGGCCAGGCCCATGATTTGGGCATCCCCACCAACGCCACCATGCTTTACGGCCATATCGAGAGCCCGGAGGACCGGGTGGACCACCTTTTGGCCCTGCGCCGGCAACAGGACCTGACCGGCGGCTTCAACGCCTTCATCCCCCTGGCCTTTCATCCCAAGAACACCGTGCTGGCGGATCTCCCCTCCACCACCGCCCTGGACGATCTGCGGGTGATCGCCGCCTCCCGCCTGCTCCTGGACAATTTCCCCCACATCAAGGCCTATTGGGTGATGCTGGGCGAAAAGCTGGCCCAGGTGGCCTTGCATTTCGGGGCCGACGACCTGGACGGCACCATCATCAAGGAGAACATCACCCATTCGGCCGGCGCCACCACCGCGGCCGGCCTATCCGAAGAGCGCCTGCGGGGCATGATCGAGGCCGCCGGCTTCCGACCCGTGCGGCGCGACGGCTTTTATCGTTCCACCGAGGAATAGTGGCAAGGCTCCAGTCAAAACCTGGGCAACCGGCCGGGGATCAGCTCAAAGATGCCCTGCGGGCGGCCGCCCAGGGTCGCCGCTTGAGCGAAAACCAGGCGCTGGCCCTGCTGAGCGAGGCCGATCTGCTGGACTTGGGCCGCCTGGCCCATGGGGCCCGGCTGCGCCATAACCCCGAGCCGATCGTCACCTACGTGGTGGATCGCAATATAAACACCACCAATATCTGTCTTTCGGGCTGCCGTTTCTGTGCCTTTTTCCGTTCGCCGGGGCAGGAGGGCGGCTACGTGCTCAGCCGGGAAGAACTGGGCCAAAAGATAGAGGAGACCCTGGCCCTGGGCGGGACGCAGATATTGATGCAGGGCGGGCTGCACCCCAGCATAGGCGTCAAGGAGACCTGCGAGACGTTTCGCCACATAAAAGCGCACTACCCTATAAACATCCACGGCCTGTCGCCGCCCGAGGTGGTGCACATGGCCGCCCTTGACGGGCTATCCCTGGGCGAGGCCCTGGATCGCCTCATCCAGGCCGGCTTGGGTTCCATTCCCGGCGGCGGCGCCGAGATCTTGGTGGACCGGGTGCGGCGCTTGATCGCGCCGGGCAAATGCGGCGCCGGCCAATGGCTGGAGGTGATGGCCCTGGCCCATGAGCGGGGCCTGAAAACCACCGCCACCATGATGTTCGGCAGCCTGGAAAGCGTGGCGGAGCGGGTGGAACACCTGGCCCGCCTCAGGGAGTTGCAAGACCGGAGCCTGGCCAGGGGAGGGGGGCATTTCACCGCCTTCATACCTTGGACCTTTCAGCCGGCCAACACCGCCCTGGCCCGGGTGGAGCCCGCCACGGCGGTGGATTACCTGCGCATGCTGGCGGTGTCCCGTTTGTTCCTGGACAACTTCCAGCACGTGCAGGCCTCCTGGGTGACCCAAGGCGACAAGATAGCCCAGATCGCCTTGGGGTTCGGCGCGGACGATTTGGGCTCCACCATGATCGAGGAAAACGTGGTGGCCGCGGCGGGGGCGCATTTCCGTTTGAGCCGGGAAGAGATGGTGCGTCTGGCCGGCGATCTCGGCTATCAAGCTCTTCAGCGAGACACTTTCTATAAGATTATTTAACGGCCAATGAAAAAACCTCCCGTCGCATTATGCGAGTCGACGCTCGCCAATGCCGTCCAGGCTTTCATCCGAAGCAAATCATATAAATCTTATCAATCTCGGCTATGATGATTACCCCATGTGGGTTATGGGTCTTTCAAACCAAAAAAAGTTTGAAGATTTGATTTTGGCCCAGCCGCCCGTCTATAAAGACCGCCGGCGTGGAAAACGGAAAGGCTATTCACTGTCCTAAGGCTTTAGTGGAGATTACAAAAATATTACAAGAAACGATTTTTTCCTTGCAAATATACTGACCGCCTTGTATTAGCTAGATATATATAAATAGTTTTTGCGTTACACCTTCATATAAGGAGAGGCAATGGCTCGCAAATCCAGATGGAGCAAGGCCGATCGAAAAAAATTATGGAAGATGGTGAATGACGGCGTTGCCGAGCAAGAGATACGCGATAAGTTGGCCGTGGGAGATAAACCCATGACTGCGGTCGAATTTGCCCAGCAATTAAAAATGGCCATGGTCGAGGCTGGACAAATCAAGCAGTCCAAACGCGCCAAAACCTCGTCCGGACCCAAGATTTATGAGGTTACCAACAAGGGCCGCCTGACCATATCCGATTTCACCGAGCTTACCGGTTATACCACTGGCGACAAGTTCTCCTTGGAAAAACCTCGCGGCAAGTCCAAAGCCTGGCGCCTGGTCCCTGTCAACTAAAGCCATCGCGGACCAAGGCCTTTTGCCAGCCTGGGCGCACAACCTCATAATTTATTTGAGGTTGTGCGTGGCCATTAAACTGCCCTGCGTAATGACCTGTGATGGGTCGGTCTATGTTTCGCGCCATCATACATGAACAGGCAGATTATATTTTATTGTCCGTGATTTATTGATGATGTCATTCTACAGCCGTTGTGGCTCGCCGCCGCTTTTAATGCCTGGCGGCTAATACATATGTAATACCCGCAAAGCCGCCCTTGATCATATCCAAATGGAGGAACTTGAGCCAAGTAAGGAGAGCGGTCCGCGTTTCCCGGCAAGACCGCGGTTGGCGGCATGGGATAGCCTGTCATGATGAAAGAGTCTTGGCGTTCAATCTCGCTAAGACAGCAATTGGCATCATCATGGATCGCGAGTTTGCGCGGGCCAATAAAACATCACGAAACTTTAACTGCCCCCCTATAAAATCATCTTTACTTTTTCAGAAGTGAGGGATTGCGCTGAGGCGGCCTCATTTCCATTGGACAATACAAAAGCCGGGGGACCGGTCTTCCGGTCTGACGCCAAGCGTGATCTCCTTGCATTAAACGAAAGTTAGCGGGATCATTGGGGCAGGGTTTGCGTGATGAAACATGATTCTGACGCTGTCAAGCTGGCCGATTAAATGCGAATGGTTATCCATAAAAGCGCTCGGCCACAAAATCCTGGCGAAAAGTTCCAGATGCGATGTTAAGATTGATAATCCAAGCCAGCCCCGCTACCAGTTCCGATCATTAATGACGCCAAGAGAATAACAGGGGGCGTTGGGTGGCATACATAATACCTGTCATACCGGAAAGCTACTCGGTAGAAAAACGCTTACTGCCCGAGGAACTCGCCAGCCTGGCCGGTTTGGTCAAGTCCGCTCCTTTTCTGGAGAGCGTTTTGGACTGCATGCCGGAGCTGGTCTGCGTCTTGACGGGCACCAGGCAGCTGGTCATGGCCAACCAAGCCATGCTGGCATTTTTGGGCAGGCAAGAGGGAGATTTGATTCCCGGCGCCAGGCCGGGGGAGCTGCTGCAATGCGTGCACGCCGGCGCAAGCCCTCACGGTTGCGGCACCACCCCCTATTGTTCCCAATGCGGCGCTTTCGGGGCCATCATGGCGTCCATCGGCACCGGCGCCAGGGCTTCGGGAGAATGCCGGGTCACCCAAAGCAAGTCAGGCAGAAATGAAAGTCTTGACCTGTACTTATGGTGTTCGCCCTTTTCGGTGGAGGGGCTGGAATTCTATGTGCTGGCCATATTGGACATCAGCGATCAAAAGCGGCGGCAGGCCCTGGAAAGAATATTCTTCCACGACCTTTTGAATTCGTTTTCAGCGCTGAGTTCCCAGGTGCAATTACTGCAAAACGCCCGCAGTGAGCACGTTCCCCAACTTTCCACCCGTCTCAGCCTGGCCGCCGATGCTCTTTTGCAGGAAATCCTGGCGCAACGCGACCTGCTCCTGGCTGAATCAAACCGGCTCAAGCCCAATCCCTCTCTGATAAACCCCGCTCAAGTGGCGCAGAGGGTGGTGGAGGCTTTTCAAAGCGATAACCTGTGCCGCGACAGGTTGTTGCAAATAGCGCCCCAAAGCCAGTCCATCGGCCTGATAAGCGACGCGGTGCTCCTGAACCGGGTGTTGGTGAACATGGTCAAGAACGCCCTGGAGGCCTCCCAGGCGGGCGACATGGTGGTCATAGGGTGGGAGCATACGGAAGGCCAAATCGAAATTTGGGTTCACAATCCGCAGGTTATCCCACATGAGCATCAGTTGCAGGTTTTCAACCGTTCCTTTTCCACCAAGGGCTCCGGCAGAGGGCTGGGCACTTATTCCATTCGCTTGTTGAGCGAGCGCTATCTGGAAGGAGAGGCCGGCTTCACCTCGACCCAGGAAACCGGCACCCGTTTTTACGTGCGGCTTCCCTTGCGCCCCTCGTATTTTCCGCAAAAGCCGGCGTGAGGCCATCAATAAACCTCCCCGCAGCTTGCTGCGGGGTATCGGCGGGAACCAAATCATACCGAAGCAAGCCTCGGGGTATTAGACCCGCGACAAAAGAAAAAACGAACCGGCCCGCGGCAAGGAGCCCGGGCCGGTTCAGCTATATTCTTGGAGCTAACTACAGGCCTTCGGCGTCGGTGGCGTTGACCGCCTTGTCTATTTCGGCCTGCAACTGGGCGGGCAGGCCCGGAATATCCACCGACAAAAAGCCCCGCACGATGGTGGCCGTGGCTTGGTCCTCGTCCAGACCGCGGGCCATGAGGTAGTTGATCTCCTCCTGGGCGATCTTGCCCACCGCGGCCTCGTGGCTCATTTCCACGCCGTCCACGAACCCGTCCAGCTGGGGCACGGCCAGCATGGCGCCGCCGTGCAGAATAAGGCCCCGGCATTCCAAATGGGCCTTGATTCCCGGCGCGTTGCCCACCAGATGGCCCCGGGCCATGATCTTGCCGCCATTGGTTATGGCCCGGCTCACCACCTCGGCCCGGCAGCCGGGATGATTCAGGATGACCCTGCCGCCCATGTCTATGTCGCTTTTGGGGTCGCCCACCAGAATGGAATAAAAGCGGCCCACCGCGTTGGGACCCACCAGGTGGCAGGTGGGGTACATCTGCAGGGAATTGACCGGCTTCATGCAAACGTAGTTGGAAAGGAACAGGCCGCCTTCTTCCACCTGGGTGACCGAACGGGGGCGCACGGAGACGCCTTCCGACCAGTTGTGGATCATCGTGAAGCTCAACTTGGCGTTTTTCTTTACGAAAAACTCGCTGATCCCCACGTGGAGGCCCTTTTGCAGGTGGGGGCTGGTGGCGCAGCCGGAGATTATGTGCAGCTCGCTGCCTTCCTCGGCGATGATTATGTTGTGCACGTTCTGCTGGATGTTGTCCTGATCCATGTACAGGCAGGCCTGGATGGGATACACGGTTTTGCTGCCCGGCAGGGCCCGGATCACGTAGCCGTCGTGCAGATCCAGCTCGGCCGCGGCCGTGTACTTGTCCGCGTCCACCTGGGCCAGCTTCCAGTAATAGTCCCTCACCCAGGGGTGGTGCTCCAAGGCCTGCTTGATGGGCAGCACCTCGATGCCTTCCTGCTTGGTGGAGCAGTGCACCGTGGAGGAATCCTTCATGATGAAGGTGCCGCCGCGGTCTTTGCCGGTGACGTCCACGCCGGCCATGAGCAGGCTGCGCTGCTCGTCCTCGGGCAGGGCGCAGAGCTCGGTTTCGGCCATCAACTGGTGCGGGGGGGCCGAGTGGGCGTACTGGCCCAAATCCAAATCAGCGCCAATGGCCGCCGCTTTGTCGCGGGCGGCTTGGGCCTTTTCCTTCAGCTGGCTTTGTTCAGGCATATTACCTCGTTCCTGAGAAAAAAGCGGGCAGGGCTTGGATAAGCCTTGCCGCGGGCTAGAGGGAGTGTTCCAGGGGATGGGGGCCCTTGGGCATCATACAGGCCACGCACTCCTCGTAGCCGTTCTGGCCGATGCAGCGCAGAATCTCTCTGGGATTGGAGGCGCAGGAGAGCACTCCCTTGAAAAGCACGTGGCCCGCGTCCGCCTCCAGATAGTCCAGGATGTAGCCGGTGTGGGTTATGATGAGCCCCATTTTTACGCGGCCGCGCCGCCTTTCGGCTATGGAACGCTTGCCGTTGCCATAGATCACCTCGGAGTCCTTTTGCAGAAGATGGGCGATGGTTTCGCCCACCAGATGCATGTTCTCCAAATCCACCCCGCTCTCCGGCTCGTCGAAAAGCATCAGGTCGGCGTCCTGGGCCATGAGCTGCAACAATTCGGAACGTTTGATCTCGCCGCCGCTCAGGCCGGCGTTGACGTCGCGGTCCAGGAACGCGTCGAAGTTGACCTGCCGGGCCATGTCCTCGATATCCAGCTCGCGGTGGCCGCCGCAGATGGAAACCATCTGCCGGGTCTTGAGGCCGTTGATGGTGGGCGGGCGCTGAAAGGCCATGGCCAAGCCCAATTGGGCCCTCTCATGGATGGGCATATGGGTGATGTCCTGGCCCTTGAAAACGATCTTGCCGGCGGTGACCTTGTAGCCCGGCATGCCCATGAGGGTCATGAGCAGGGAGGTCTTGCCCGAACCATTGGGGCCGAAAAGTATGTGAGTCTCGCCCGGCTTGATTTCCAGGTCGATATGCTTGAGGAGCTGCTTGCCCGCCAGTTCCACTTGCAGGTCTTCAATGAGAAGCATGGCCCTTGTCCCCCGCGCTCGCTGGAGGCGAAAGATCGCCGTCCGCAGGGCGCGCCTAGGTTTTTGCGAAAGGTGATTATCTACATGTGGGAAGTGTGGGGCCTGCACCGGCATTAGTCAAGGCCGCCGCCGGATTAACTTGGCGGGCCTTTGGGGCGAGCTTGGCCGCCGGCGGGGGAGGGGGTATGCTTGGGAGCCATGAAAGCCCAAGTGCGAGCCATATGGTTTTTGCTGGCCGCCGCCCTGCTTTGGAGTCTGGGCGGCGTGCTGATAAAGCTGGTGGATTGGCACCCCATGGCCATCGCCGGCGTGCGCAGCGCCCTGGCCGTGCCCGCGTTTTTGCTATATCTGCGGCGCAAGCCGGTCTTCAACTGGAGCCGCTGGCAGGTGGCCGGGGCCTTGGCCTATGCCGGCGCCGTGATATCCCTGGTCTTGGCCACCAAGCTCACCACGGCGGCCAACGCCATTCTTTTGCAATACACGGCGCCCATCTATGTGGCGCTGCTGGCCCCCCGGCTCTTGGGCGAGGCCACCCCGGCGCGGGACTGGCTTTTCATAGCCCTGGCCTTGGGTGGCATGAGTCTTTTCTTTTTAGATGAGGTAACGGCTCTGGGGATTTGGGGCAATGTCTGCGGTTTGATTTCCGGGATTAGTTTCGGTCTTTTGGTAATGTCCCTGCGCGCCCAAAAGGACGCCTCGCCCTTTGAAACCGTGATTCTGGGCAACCTCCTGGCGGCGGTTATCTGCCTGCCCTTTATGTTCGGCCCCATGCCCAGCCTGCGAAGCTGGCTCATCCTGGCCCTTTTGGGCGCGGTGCAACTGGCCCTGGCCTATTACTTGTACGTTCTGGGTATTAAAAACGTTAGCGCCCTGGGCGCCATCATCATCACCACCATCGAGCCCATCATGAATCCCTTGTGGGTGCTGGTGGGCGTGGGCGAGACGCCCGGCCCCTGGGCCATCCTGGGCGGCCTTTTGGTGCTGGCCGCGGTGACCGGCCGGGGAATCTACGCGGCCCGGCGCAAGCCGGCCCCGGCTTGACGGGGCAAAGGCTTTATACTTAAGCTGCCTTAGCAGGGCGTTGAAAAACCCCCTGCTAGGCTGGCCATGGACGGCCCGCCAATTTGCGCAGTTTTGAAAAAACAAGCAAATTGCCCAGCTTGGCAAAACCTCACGAGGCGCTTCATGACGATTCCCGACCGGCAAGAGTCAGCAAAGCCAACCGCCCACGGCGCGGCCTGGGTATGGTGCGGTCCCGGCCGGCTCTTGGAAAGGGCCTGGGTGGTGGTGGAGGAAGGCCGGGTCCGCGAGGTGTGCCAGCGGCCCCCGGCGGGCATGAGCCGCAACGACCTGGGCCAGGGGCTCCTCTTGCCGGGCCTGGTCAACGCCCACACCCATCTGGAGCTTTCCTTCCTGGCCGGCGCACTGCCCGCGCCCCAGGGCGATTTCATGGGCTGGATAGAGGAAATGGTGAACTCGCGGCCGGGCTATGACCGGGACGGGGCCAAGGAGGCCGCCCGCCGGGCGGCGCGCTTCGCGGCCCGGCGCGGCACGGCCCTGGCCGGGGATATCACCAACACCGGCAAGGCGGCCTGGGCCTGGGCCGAGGCCGGCGTTTCCTCGGTGAGCTTTTTCGAGGCCGTCGGCCCCTCGCGCTGCGAGCCGCCGGAGCCCGGCCTTGCCTGGCAGGGCGGCCTGCTCAGCGCCCAGGCGGTGGCCCTGCACGCGCCCTATTCGGTGCCCTCCTGGCGGGTGCGGGCCTTGAAGCAAAAGGCCGCGGCCGGCCCCTTGCCCCTGAGCGTGCATCTGGCCGAAAGCCGGGCCGAGATGGAGTTTTTCGCCGGCCAGGGCCGGGAGGGACTCCGCATGGACGCTTTCCTGCAAGCCCGCGGGCTGCCCAAGGACGGGCTGGACCTGCGGGCAGACAGCCCGTTGGAGCACTTGATGGCCCTGGGCGCGGTGGACGGGCAGACTCTTTTGGTGCACGGCGTGCAGCTGGCTAAAAAAGATTTGGCCACGGTGGCTTCGGCCGGGGCTTCCCTTTGCCTGTGCCCGCGCTCCAACCTGGGGCTCACCGGCGCGGTGGCCGACGCGCCCGCCGCCCTGGCCGCCGGGGTCAACCTGGCCCTGGGCACGGATTCCCTGGCCTCCTCGCCGGACCTCTCGCTGTGGGCCGAGATGCGCTTGCTCCTGGAGCTTTATCCGGAGCTGGACCCGGAGGCGGTGCTGGCCATGGCCACGATTGGCGGGGCCAAGGCCCTGGGCCTGGCCGATCATTTCGGCTTGATCGCGCCGGGCTATGCAACTCCCCTGGTGTTTCTGCCCTTGGAGGGGGCGGACGGCAAGGGAATCCTGCAGGCGGCGGTGACGGGCGACCCCGGCGGACTGGCTCTTGAACTGATCTCGTAAGCGGGCGGTTCCCCGCCGCGAATTAAATCCAAGCCTAGCCCGGATATCTCATGGGGGTTGGGTGGTCATGGCGGATTTGTCGATCATGGTGGGCTGCTTTAAAACGAGCCTCATATTCAAGGATCGCGATTTGTCACCCCAACCGGCACAGCCAGTTGGCCGCCGCCAAGGCGACCGGCAAGACAAGGAGGCAGGTGTAGTTGTAACTACAGCGACGACTTGGCGCAGCCGGCAACGCAGGCGGCGGGCACATGGCGCGGCCGGACGCCCGACCTTAGTGAAATTTGCGGGCTAATTCAGCGTGGTTCCCCAGCGGCTCCAGTCCAGGCGCGGACCCTGGTCGTTGCCGGGCCAATAGATGACCAGAGCCTTGCCGATGATGTCCCGCCGGGGCACGAAGCCGCCCTTGCCGTGGTGCCAAAAGCGCGAGTCATGGGAATTGTTGCGGTTGTCGCCCATGACGAAATACTGGCCCGCCGGCACCGTGACCGGACCGAAATCCGGACGCGGCGCGGCTCCCAGATAGCGGCCCCAGGAATCATGCAGGGGACGGCCGTTGATGAACACCGTGGCGCCCCGCACGGCCACGGTCTCGCCGGGCAGGCCCATGATGCGCTTGATGAAGGGTATGGGGCCGCCCTCCTGGTCCTTGAAAACTATGATGTCGCCGCGGGCCGGATCGGCGAAGTTGACCAGCGACACCTTGGACCAGGGCAGGGGCACATTGGCCATGCCCAGGCGCAGCTCGCCGGGCAACAGGGGCAGGTCGTAGTTGAGCTTGGACACGATGAGCTTGTCGCCCACCAAAAGGGTGGGCCGCATGGAGCCGGAGGGTATCTCGTAGGCCTGCACCACGTAGTTGCTGATGAGCAGATAAAAAACCAGGGCCAGGCCCAGGGACTCCGCCGTCTCCCGCCAAAAGGGCTTGCGCTCTTTAGCGGACATTTGCGAACCGAACAGCATGTCTTGTGTCCTCAAGCGAGGTTAATGAATCAGATGGCCGATGCGGTCCCAGCGCACGCCGAAGCTCTCGTCTTCCCACGACCAGTATATGATGAAGGCGCGGCCCAGGATGTCCTCCCTGGGCACGAAACCGCCCCGGCCGTTGAACCAGAACCGTGAATCATAGGATTGGTCGCGGTTGTCGCCCATCACGAAGTAATGTTCCTCCGGCACGGTGACCGGGCCGAAATTGTCGCGGGGCTGCACGCCGGGCGGCAGGATTATGCGGTCGGCGTAATGCCCCCAGGGGTCCTTTAAGGGCTGGCCGTTGATGAATATCTGCTTGTTGCGCACTTCCAGGGTTTCGCCGGGCAGAGCCACGATGCGCTTGATGAAATCCTTGTCGCGGTCTTCGGGAAAGCGGAACACCACGATGTCGCCCCGTTGCGGGTCGCTTATGGGGATGATCACCGTATCGCTGAAGGGCAATTTGACGCCGTAGCTGCTCTTGGACACCAAGAGGTGATCGCCGATCAAGAGCGTGGGTTTCATGGAGCCGGAGGGGATCTTAAAAGCCTGCACGCCCCAAGTGCGGATGATGAGGGCCAGGGCCACGGCCCAGAGCAGCGCCTCCAGGTAATCCCGCCATAAAGGCTTGGCTGGCTTTTTCTTTTTTTCTTCGCCGCCGAAAATCAAAGTGTTGCTCCAAGGTTGGATAACCGCCCCACCCGCTAGGCGGCAAGCATAGCGGCTGGCAGGGGGGCTGGCAAGTTTTTTAACGTTGGCGAGGCGGGCGCGCGGGCGGCCTTAAGCGCCCGCACAACGGTTTGCAAGGCCGCACCCGCGGTGATAACATGCATTTTTCCAAGATAAGCCTAATTAAGGATGCTTAGCCATGGCCGCCGACAAAAAGCTCAGTTTTCAGGATTTAATCATGCGCCTACAAGCCTATTGGGCGGGCCAAGGCTGCGTGATCGCCCAGCCCTACGATCTGGAGGTGGGGGCGGGCACCTTCAACCCCCACACCACCCTGCGCTCCCTGGGCCCGGAGCCCTGGAAGGTGGCTTATGTCGAACCTTCGCGCCGGCCCACCGACGGCCGCTATGGCGAAAATCCCAACCGGCTGCAGGCCTACTACCAATACCAGGTGATCCTGAAGCCCTCGCCCTTGAACGTGCAGGACCTGTACCTGGATTCGCTCCAGGCCTTTGGCATCGATCCCCTGGAGCACGACATCCGCTTCGTGGAGGACGACTGGGAATCGCCCACCCTGGGCGCCTGGGGCCTGGGCTGGGAGGTGTGGCTGGACGGCATGGAGGTGACCCAGTTCACCTATTTCCAGCAGGTGGGCTCCATTGATCTCAACCCCATCAGCGTGGAGCTGACCTACGGCCTGGAGCGCATCGCCATGTACTTGCAGGGCGTGGACAACGTCTACGACCTGACCTGGACCGAGGGCGTGACCTACGGCCAGGTGCACCACCGGGGCGAGTGGGAGCACAGCACCTACAACTTCGAGGTGGCCGACGTGGACATGCTCTGGCGGCTTTTCGAATCCTACGAGAACGAGGCCAAGCGCGTGCTGGAGCAGGGCCTGGTGCTGCCGGGCTATGACTACTGCCTGAAATGCTCCCACACCTTCAACCTCCTGGAGGCGCGCGGCGCCATCAGCGTCACCCAGCGCACCGCCTACATCGCCCGCATCCGCGACCTGGCCCGGCGCGCGGCCGAGGCCTATTGCAGCCAGCGCGAGCAAATGGGCTACCCGCTGCTCAACAAGGAGGTGGCCTGATGGCGGACTTGATCTTCGAGATCGGCTGCGAGGAGATGCCGGCCCGTTTCGTGCGCCCGGCCCTGGCCTCGCTCAAGGAGCTGGCCGCCAAGCGCCTGGCCGCCCAGGAGCTTACCTATGAATCCCTGGAGACCGCGGGCACGCCCCGGCGGCTGGCGCTGTTGGTGAAGGGGCTTCTGGAAGAGCAGCCGGAGCGCAGCGAGCTGGCCCTGGGCCCGCCGGTGAAAAGCGCCTTTGACGCCGACGGCAAGCCCACCAAGGCGGCCCTGGGCTTCGCCAAGAGCCAGGGCGTGGCGGTGGAGAGCCTGGGCCAACACGACACGGACAAGGGCCCGCGTTTGGGCGTGAGCAAGACCATCCCCGGCCGCCCGGCCGCCGAGGTCTTGGCCGAGCTTCTGCCGCAGTTGGTGGCGGAGATACCCTTTGCCAAGACCATGCGCTGGGGCTCGCAGAGCTTCCGTTTCGCCCGGCCCATTCATTGGTTCCTGGCAATGCTGAACGGCCAGGTGGTGCCTTTCGAGCTGGCCGGCATCCAAAGCGGCCGCACCACCCGGGGCCACCGCTTCATGGCCCCGGCCGAGATCGAGATAGCCTCGCCGGACGAGTACCTGGACAAGCTGCGCCAGGCCCACGTCTTGGCCGAGCGGGCCGAGCGCGGGGCGCTCACCCAGATGGAGGTGGAGACCACCGCCCAGGTGGGCGGCGGCAAGCTGGTGGACGACCCGGAACTCCTGGAGGAGGTCACCGATTTGGTGGAGCTGCCCGTGGCCTGCTGCGGCTCCTTTGACCAGGAATTCCTGGAGGTGCCCCGGGCGGTGATCATCAGCGCCATGCGCGAGCATCAGCGCTACTTCGCCTTGGAGGACGCCCAGGGCCGGCTCCTGAATAAATTCATCGCGGTGAACAACACCAAGCCCAAGGACCTGGCCGTGGTCACCGCCGGCCATGAAAAAGTGCTGCGCGCCCGCCTGGCCGACGCCCGCTTTTTCCTCACCGAGGACATGAAGCGGCCCCTGATGGACCGCCTGGAAGACCTGAAGCAGGTCACCTATCACGCCAAGCTGGGCACCAGCTTCGAGAAGGTGGAGCGCTTCACCACCCTGGCCAAGGCCATCGCCGGGAAAATCGCCCCGGACCTGACGGCCCAGGTGGAACGCGCCGCGCTTCTGGCCAAGTGCGACCTGGTCACCGAGATGGTTGGCGAGTTCCCCAGCCTGCAAGGCGTGGTGGGCGAGGAATACGCCCGCCGTAACGGCGAGGACCCGGAAGTGGCCCAGGCCATCCGCGAGCACTATCTGCCCGCCGGCGCCTCCTCGGAGCTGCCCCAGGGCATGGCGGGGGTGTGCGTGGGCCTGGCCGACCGCCTGGACACCATCTGCGGCATGTTCGGCATCGGGCAATCGCCCACCGGCGCGGCCGACCCCTATGGCCTGCGCCGCGCCGCCATCGGAGTGATCCGCATCATCACCGAGAAGGGGATCAAGCTTTCCCTGGGAGAGCTTCTGGCCTCGGCCCTGGCCAACCTGGCCGATAAGCTGGCCAAGCCGGCCGCCGAGGTGCAGGCAGAGGTGACCGCCTTTTTTGCGGCCCGTTGCCAGGGTCTTTTAAGCGAAGCCGGGGTGCCCACCGACGTGGCCGACGCGGTGCTGGCCGCCGGCCTGGACGACCTCACCGCGGCCAAGGCCCGGGCCCTGGCCCTGGCCCAGGTCAAGGACTCGCCCGAGTTCAAGCCCCTGGCCGTGGGCATGAAGCGCGTGATGAACATCCTGCGCAAGGAGGCGGAGCAGGTTCCCGCCGAGCCCGCCGACCTGAAGGTGATGACCGAGGCGGCCGAGCGCGAGCTGTACCAGGCCTTCCAGGCCCTGGCCGAGGAGGCGCGCAGCCGTTTCGCCCAGGGCGAGTACCTGGCCTTCCTGCAGGCGCTCTCCGCCCTGAAGGGGCCCATAGACAAGTTCTTCGACGACGTTTTGGTCATGGACCTGGACCAGAAGGTGCGCGCCAACCGCCTGGCCATGCTCAACGAGATAGCGGGCATGTTCCGGCAGGTGGCCGAGTTCACCCACTTGCAGCTGGCCTAGGCGGCGAAAGGCGGGGCCTGCCATGAAGTACCGTCCCCTCATGGTGCTGGGCACCGGCTCCCACGTGGGCAAGAGCGTGGTCACCGCCGGGCTCTGCCGCCTGTTCAAGCGCCGGGGAATCCGGGTGGCGCCCTTCAAGGCCCAGAACATGGCCTTGAATTCGGGCATCACCCCGGACGGCCTGGAGATGGGCCGGGCCCAGATCACCCAGGCCCAGGCCGCCGGGCTCCCCCCCCACGTGGACATGAACCCCATCCTGCTGAAACCCACCAGCCAGGTGGGCTCACAGGTGGTGCTCATGGGCAAGGTGCTGGGCAATTACAAGGGCGCGGATTATCACGCGCTCAAGCCCAAGCTCCTGCGCCAGGTCATGGCCGCCTTCCGCCGCTTGCAGAGCGGGTACGATTTGGTGGTCATGGAAGGGGCCGGCTCCTGCGCGGAGATGAATCTTAAAAAACACGACCTGGTCAATTTGCCCATGGCCCGCCGGGCCGGGGCCCATTGCGCCCTGGTGGCCGACATTGACGCGGGCGGGGTTTTCGCCCAGGTGGCCGGCACCATTTCCTTGCTCACTCCGGCCGAGCGAAAGCTCATCAGCGGCGTCATCGTCAACAAGTTCCGGGGCGATCCCGCCTTGTTCGTGGACGGCGTGCAATGGCTGGAGCAACGCACCAAAAAACCGGTGCTGGGGGTGCTGCCCAAGTTCGAGCACATCCAGCTTCCCCAGGAGGACGGGGTGGCCCTGGAGCGGGGCGAGATGCGCGGGGCCGCGGGCCGGGTGCGGGTGGGCGTGGTGAGGCTGTCGCACATCTCCAACTACACCGACGCCGATTGCCTGGCCGCCGAAAAAGAGGCGGTGGCGCTGAGCTGGGTGGAACGTCCCGAGCAATTGGCCGGGCTGGATCTTTTGATCCTGCCGGGCACCAAGAACACCCTGGCCGCCCTGGCCGGCCTGAAAAAAAGCGGCCTGTTCCAGGCGGTGCGCGCCTATCACGCCCTGGGGGGCAGAGTGCTGGGGCTGTGCGGGGGGTATCAGCTTTTGGGGCTATCGGTGGACGACCCCCTGGGCGTGGAAGGGCCGCCGGCCAGGGAGGAAGCCTTGGGGCTTCTCCCGGTGAACACGGTGATGTCCGCCGAGAAGACCACGGCCCAGGCCGAGGCCCGCTGCCGGGGCGGCTTGCCTTTTAACAGCGAGGGCCTGTTGAAAGGCTATGAGATTCACATGGGCCAGACCACGGCCCAAGGCCAGGAGCGGCCCGCCTTCCGTCTGAAAAGCCGGGTGGGCGCGCCGGTGGATTTGGACGACGGCCAGGTGAGCCCGGACGGCCGGGTGGTGGGCACCTATCTGCACGGCATCCTGGACAACGACGGCCTGCGCGCCTCTCTGCTGGCCTGGGCCGGCGGCGGCGGCTCGGCGGTGACGGCCGACTACGCCGCGTTTCAGGACAAGCAGTACGACCTCCTGGCCGATCTTCTGGCCGAGCATCTGGATATCGAGCCGCTGCTGCAAGAGCTGGCCTAACGGATCAGCCTTTGACCTTGCCCACGGCCAGGGTGACCTTGAGCCCGCCAAAGGGAGCCGCCAGGGTGCGCGCGTCCCGCAAGCCCAGCACCTCCAGCCATTGCGGCAGATACAGCATAACGGCCACCCGCCAGCCGGGGTAATGGCTCGCCAGGTGAGCGCCCAGGCGCTGGGCGAACTCCCCCGCCTGGCGCACGCTGCCCAGGCGTTTGCCATAGGGCGGATTCATGGCCAAGAGGCCGGGCGGACCGGCTGGCGGCGGCGTCTGGAAAAAATCCGCTTTGGCTATAGCAAGATCGGCGGCCACCCCGGCGCGCTGGGCATTGGCCGTGGCGGCCTTTATCGCGCTGGTTTGGGCGTCCCTGGCCAGGATGGGCTGGGGCGCGGCGGCCAGGGCCTGGGCAAGGGCTTTTTCCCGCAGATGCCGCCAGGTGGGCTCGCGGTGGCAGGGCCAGGCCAGCATGGCCAGGTCCCGCTCCTCCCCCAGGGCCGGCAGGCCGCGGGCCAGGAGGGCGGCCTCTATGGCCAGGGTGCCCGCGCCGCACATGGGGTCCAGAAACGGCTGGCTTCCGTCGTAGCCCGCCAGGGCCAGGAGAGCGGCGGCCAGGTCCTCGCGCAAAGGGGCCTTGCCGGCGGCCAGGCGGTAGCCTCTCTTGTGCAGATGCTCGCCGCTGGCGTCCAGGCTGATCTGGCAGCGCCGGTCAACCCCGCGCACCATGATCGCCTGGGCGGGCTCCTGGGACGCGGCGAGCCCGGGCGGGGCCAGACCGATCTTCCCCAGGCTGGCGGCGGCGGCCGCCAGCACCTCCTCGGCCACCCGGCCGGAGTGCTTAAGATTGGAGCCCTTGAGGGAGACCTTGACCCTAAGCGGCGCACCGGCCGGCAGGAACACTTCCCAGGGTATTGCCCTGGCCTGGCGCACCAGGTCGTCCCAGGTGCGCACCCGGAAATCGGCCAGCCGCAATAGCACCCTGGCGCAGCAGCGCAGCCATAGGTTGGCCAGGTAGCCGGCTTCCAGCTTGCCGCGAAACCCCACCCCGCCGCCATCGGGTTCGGCGGGCAGCGGCTCCAGGCCCAAGGCCCGCATCTCCTGAAACAGCGGGCCCTCCAGGCCGGGCGCGCACACCGCGAACCAGTTCCATGCCGGTGCCCAGGCATGGCGTTTCACCCGGCGGGCCAGATTGGGCGGGCAGGGTTTGCCTTGACAGGTATCCGCGCCCTCATTATGTTGGGGGCCACGGGAAGGGGTATTCATAATATGGACACTCGCGCTGGCGACATTAAGCTTATTCATCACAACCGCAACCCCGTGGTCTACGTCCGGGTGGAAGACATCACGGCCGACGTCAAGCCGGGCTGGTGGCAAGTGCGGCTCTTGATATTGCAGGTCCCGGCCCGGGAGGTGACCTGGATTCTGCGCGACGAATACATCGACGGCGGCGAGTTCACCATGGACGGCGAACCCATGCGCCTGGAGCCCCTGGCTCCGGCGGGCCAGGTGCGGCCCGATTTGGAGGTGGCCGGCCCTCCCTCCCTGGATTCCTCGCGGCCAGCGGAGACCGCGCCCGCCGAAGCCGAAGACGATGACGAGCCGGACGGCGACGACGACGGCGGCGGCAAGGTGGTGGATTTGTCATCCCGGCGGCGGGACCGCTGACCCCCGCCAGTCCCCCCTTCGGCCTGGGGCGAACGCCCGGACGTCTCGGGCGAGGTCGGCCGCCATTCCCTTAAAAAGACTTAACTTTGAGTGCGTGGCCCGCCTCGGATGAGGTCTCGGGCGAACGCCCGACCACCCCCGACCACCCCCGACCACCCCCGAGCGCCTACTGGCCGCTTATTGCCGACCCTGGGGCCGCGTGATGATCCGCCGGATTATAATTGCAAAAGCATCTGCCAGAGGCTGACGATCTTGGCCCGCCGGCCGTCCAACTCGGCGCGGCAGGCCTCCAGCATGGAGTTTTCCAGGCCCAGCTTTTTCAGGGCCCGCTCTTTTACTTCCGGCTCGTCGGTGTTGCCGGAATCGCCCAGCTGGGATTCACGGGCCAGGAAATCGCCCACGTGGACCGTGGCCGGAACCGAATAGAAATCCAAGCCGGAATGCATATCGTGGTGATAGCCCACGCCCTCCACCAGTTGGGGCGGCAGGTCCCAATATTCGCAAAGGGCCTTGCCGATCTGGGCGTGGTCCATGTCCTGGGCGTACTCGGCCTGGCGGTAGCCCAGGTTTTCCTTTTCCATGAGGTCGCGCAAGGCGTCCACCTCTTCCGGGAAAAAAGCGGCCAGCACCACCTTGCCCAGGTCGTGCAGCAATCCGGCCGTGAAGGCTATATCGGTTTCGCAGGATTTGGTGGCGTTGGACACGATGCGCGAGGCGTCGGCCGCGCAGACCGAATGCAGCCAGAGAAGCTCGGCGTATTGCTTGTTCTTGAAAGTGGAGGGATGCAGAAAGCCCATGAGGCTGGCGCCCAAACAAATATTCCGTATTTCCTCGTATCCCAGGGCGACCACTGCTCGTCGTACGGTGACTATTTTGTGCCGGAAACCATAGTAAGCGCTATTGGCCACGGTGAGCACTTTGGATGACAAGGATTGGTCGTGGGTAATGATGTGCTCCATGTCCCTGGCCGACGATTTCTCATCGTTGAGCAGGGCCAATATCTGCGCCAAGACCGTGGGCAGTGTGGGGAGATATCTTATCCCCCTTATGAATCTTTGTTGCATTATTCAACCCTCATGAGCCTGTTTCGCAAGAGACAAGGAGCAAGGAACCATAACGATTTTATAATAATACCACAAGGAAACTGTTTGAAATTGTAAAAATAATCTGCTAATTCCCATCTTGGAAGTTAAAAAGCGCGCTTGGTCGCCGAATACAGGCTCAGCACGCGGCGGCGCGCCTGCTCAAAAGCCCTGGGGCCCAATTCCAGCCGCCGGGGGCCGAGCCTGATCTGTTTTTCCTCTATTATTTCAAAGATATTGGTTCCCGAGTCCCTGGCTTGCCGCAATTGGTCCTCGTAATGCTGGCTGCGGGCCGCGTCTATGGCCCTGGCTTGCAGGCGCAAGGGGGCCCAACTGCGGCCCAGGGTGCGCTTAAGAGGCTGGGTGAGGCTTTCCGAGGGCAGGCAATGCACCACCAGCGTGGCCGCGTTAAAGCGCTGTTTGGCGGGCATTACCGGGGCCTTGTCCACCAGGCCGCCGTCCAGGAGCAGTTCCTCGCCCCGGGGCACCGCCCGGAACATTATGGGCACCGCGCCAGAGGCCACCACCGCCGGCGCCAGGGGGCCCTGGTCCAGCACCACCCGGCGGCCGCGCACGGCGTCCAGGGCCACCACCAGGCAGGGCTTGGGGCAGTCCTCGAAGCGCTTGACCGGCAGGTCGCGCTCCAAGAGCGCCGCGAAAGCCTCCCCGGCCAGATAGCCGCTCTCGCCCTTGAAACGGCGCAGGACCAAACGGAACAGCCTGGCCGGCGAGGGCGGGTCCCAGAAATGCTCCTTGCGCAAGCGCTGGAACATGGCCAGCAAATCAAGCGGCGGCATGCCGGCGGCCGCAAAGGCGGCCACCAGGGCGCCCGACGATGTGCCGGCGTAGGCGTCGGGCTGCAAGCCCAGATCGGCCAGGCCCTGCAAAAAGCCGGCATGGGAGAAAAAGCCGAAAAACCCGGAGGACATCACCGCCACCAGGGGGCGGGGCGCTTGATCCAAGGGTAAATTTGTATTATGTCCATCTCCATTATTCATGGCCTCCATGCATAGACCAGCGGGGGGGCATCTGTCAACCGAAGGCGACGAAACATGGATGAATTCAGCAGACTTGTGCAGTTATTAAGCGGTTCGCGCCGTTTGGTGGCTTTTACCGGCGCGGGCATGTCCACCGAAAGCGGCATCCCGGATTACCGCTCGCCGGGCGGCGTGTGGAGTCGCTTCCGCCCGCCGGTGCTCCAGGAGTTTCTGGCCGACCGCAAGGCCAGGGAGCGCTACTGGCGTTTTTACGCGGAGACCTTTCCCGCTTTTCAAGAGGCCCGGCCCAACCCTGGCCACCGGGCCCTGGGACGCCTGCACGCCGAGGGCCGGCTGGCCGCGGTGATCACCCAAAATATCGACGGCTTGCACGCGCGGGGCGGGGTGCCGGCCCAGGACGTGCTGGAGCTGCACGGCGGGGTGTTCGCAAGCGCCTGCCTGAGCTGCGGCGAGCATGAAGCCCGGACCGCCGACCTGCTGGAGCGATTCCTGGCCGACGGCCAGCCGCCCGCCTGCCCCCGCTGCCAGGGCCCCTTGAAGCCGCGCACCGTCAGTTTCGGCCAATCCCTGGACGGCGAGCTTTTGGAAAGGGCCGCCAGCCTGGCCGCCCAGGCGGACCTCATGCTGGTGATGGGTTCCTCGCTGGCGGTCACCCCGGCGGCGCAACTGCCGGAGATAACCCTGGCCGCGGGCGGCGGGCTGATAATCCTCAACCGGGACCCCACCCATTTGGACAGCCGGGCCGATCTGGTGTTGCGCACCCCGGCCGGGGAGACCCTGGCCAGGGCGGTGGAGGCCTTGCTTGGCGGCTCAGATGATTAGCAGGGTGTTGTTAAACACCCTGCTAAGCGGGCCATGGACGGCCCGCCAATTTGCGCGGTTTTGAAAAACAAGCAAATTGTCCAACTTGGCAAAACCACGCTTTTGCCAAGTTGGGATTGAAAAAGGCCAGGAGGCCTTTTTCAAAAAACTGTTAGCTCACCATCATCGTCAAAGGGCAGGGGCTTGCCCTTACGATAGGCCATGGCCTGGCCGGTGGCGATACGCTTTCCATCCTCTTCCTGGTAGACTAGGGCGTCATAAAGGGCGGTCTTGCGGGTGGCGTTGCATTCATTGGCCTCGGCGATGAGCCGGGCCCCCATTTGGGCGGGCGCCAGGTAGTAGATGTTGAGCTGCAAGGCCACGGCGATCTCGCCATGGGCGTTGCAGGCCAATTGGAAGGCCTCGTCCAGGAGCGAGAAAACGGCCCCGCCATGCAGCATGCCGAAGATATTTTGCATTTCCGGCTGAAAGCGCATGGCCACCTTGGCGAAGCCGGGGGATATTTCCAGCACCTCCAGGCCCAGGATGTCCTTGAACGGCTCCTTGCGGGAGCGGGCCCAGAGTTTGGCTATGGCGTCTTGTTCTTTTTCCGCCGCCTTGGACATGGGGGGCTCCTTGGTATGATGAAATGAAAAACGGTCACAGCATAACATGAGCGAGCAGAATCAAAAAAGTACCCAGCCGCAAGAGCTGGAATTGCGGGTCAGCGGCCTGGCCGCCGGCGGCAGGGGCCTGGCCCGGGGCGAGGACGGCCGGGTGGTTTTCGTGGCGGGGGCGCTGGCCGGCGAAAAGGTGCGCGCGGCCATCAGCGCGGAGAAGCGCCAATACCTGGAGGCCGAGACCCTTGAGGTGCTCACGCCTTGCCCGCAGCGGAGCGAGCCCGCCTGCCCCTTGTACGGCAAATGCGGCGGCTGCGATTTGATGCATCTCAACTATCAGGCCCAACTGGCCGCCAAAAAGGAATGGGCGGACCATGCCCTGAGGCGTTTGGGCGCGCCGTCTGCCCAGGCCGTGGCCTCGCCCCAGGAGTGGGGTTATCGCAACCGGGTGCGCTTCCAGGCGGGCCGGGGCGGCATCGGCTTTTTCGCGCGCGGCAGCCATGACATGGTCAGGGTGGAGCATTGCCCGGTGGCGGCTGAGGGCATCAACGCCTTTCTGGCCGCCCTGGCGGGGCGGGATTTTTCGCCCTGGCCCCAACTGGCCTGGCTGGAGCTGATCAGCCGGGCGGGCCAGGGGACCTTGGCCCTGGCGGGCTTGGCCGAGCCTTTAGCCGATGAAACGGAGATGGCGCTGAAGGACCTCCTGCTGGAGGCGGGCGCGCAGGGGGTGCGGCTGCAACTGGACGGCGGCATGGAGCCTTGGCCCTATGACCAGGCCGGCGGCCTGGTCTATTATGAAGGCGAGGATCTCAGCCTGCGCGCCTATCCGGGGGTGTTTTGCCAGGTGAATTGGCCGGCCAACGCCTTGCTGATCAGCCTTGCCCTGGAAATGGCGGGCGAGGTTCGGGGCGAGGCCAGGGCCTTGGACCTCTACGCCGGCGCGGGCAATTTCTCCCTGCCCCTGGCCGCGCGGGGCTGGGGCGTGCTGGCCGTGGAAGGCGACGCCCAGGCCGTGGCCGCCGGCCGGGCCCAGGCCGAGCTGGAGGGTCTGGCCGAATCCGTGGTTTTCCAGCGCGGCCAGGCCGGGCGGGCGCTGCGTGAATTGGCCAAAGACAAGGAAACCTGCGACCTGGCGCTCCTGGACCCGCCCCGCGCCGGGGCCAAGGGCTTGATGAGCGACCTGGCCGCCCTGAGGCCCCGCAAGGTGATCTATGTCTCCTGCCACGCGGCGGCCCTGGCCAGGGACGCGGCCAAGCTTTTGGAGCACGGCTACAAAGCGGAGCGGGTGACGGTGATCGACATGTTCCCCCATACCTCCCATCTGGAAACGGTGATGGCGTTGACCAGGGAAGACCCCTGAGACATGCGCTTCAAGGGGGCGTTCATATTTCTGGCTTTGGCCCTGCTATTCCTGGGGGCCAAGGGAGCCCTGGCCGTGGGACCATTCAGCCATATGATCTTCGCCCGCCAATTGTGGCCCCAAGCCGCGCCGTGCCTGGGGCTGGAGCCGGGCGAGGCGGGCCTCATGCCCGCGCTGTACGCCGGGGCCCTGGCCCCGGACGCGGGCTATTATCCCGGCGCGGAATCCAGCATATCCACCCTGGTGCACGTGGTGGAGCCTTGGGCCTTTTGCCGGGCCCTGTTGGAGCTGGCCCGCACCCCCCAGGAAAAGGCCTTTGCCCTGGGCTGGGCCTCCCACGCCTTGCTGGATTTGAGCACCCACGGCCAGTTGGTGAACCCCCTGGCCGGCGGGGTGTACAACCATGACCGCCTCAAGCACAAGCAAATCGAATGGGGCCTGGAATGCCGCCTGCTGGCGCGGCCGGAAAACGCCTGGCTCTGGCAGGCGGCCATTGATACCAAGGCGGGCTGGTCCCTGTGGGCGAAAAGCATGCAAAAAGTCTACGGCGTCAAGGCTGATCCCCGCTTTCTGGGCCAGGGCCAGGTTTCCCAGCAGAAGGAGGTGACCCGGCTGCCCTATGTGTGGTGGTGGAGCGGGCGGCTGGCGATGCCGGACGGCGGCCTGGTCAATTACCTGGGCTGGCTCCTGGGCGAAACCCTGCGCCCGGCCTATGTGGCCTGGCTCACCTGGCGCGATCAGGACATGGACGTGCGCGCGGTGCTCAGCCCGCGCCCGGCCAGCGATGCGGACATGGCCGATCTCAGCTCCCTCATGGACGCCAGCCAGGCGCGGCTGATGGCCGCGCTCCAGGGCGGGGCCTGGCCCTCGGACGGGCTGGACGCGGATCCGGACTGCCAGGACGCGCGATGCCCGGAGGGCCGGGCGGCGCTGCAATGGCTGCGTGAGCATGGCGGCGGGGGCGGCCGGGCTGCTATCATGGATTAATGAAGCCGCCGGTTTTTCAGCTCCGCAACGGGAGGATGGGCATGGGGTGGCAATGGATTCCGGCGTTGATCCTGGCGGTAATGGGGCTGGGCTTACCGGCCGGGGCCGGGGCGCTCAGCGTGGATCAGGTGATCGCCCTCAAAAAAGCGGGCGTCTCCGAGCAGACCATCCGCAAGATGATCCAGACCGAGATCAAGGTCAGGTCCATGGGCGGGGTGGGCTCCTATGCGGTGCGCCAGAAGGGCGGCGGCGAATGGATCGTCTACGAGGCGGCCTCGCCCCGGGGCGTGGTGGATTACCCCTGGGACCCGGAGCAGAATTATCCCGCGGCCAACCTGGGCGAGGTGGTCACGGTTCTGGGCGCCGCGCGGCCCTCGCCGCCCCAAGCCAAGCCGGCGGCCCAATCGACGGCCAGGCCCGTGGCCAAATCCCCGGCCAAGGGCTACACCCTGCATCTGTCTTCCTACCAGGACCAGGCCGGCGCTCAAAAACAGGCGGCTAAGCTCACCGCCAAAGGGGTGCAGGCCAGGGTGGAGCCGGTGGATATTCCGGGCAAGGGCCATTGGCACCGGGTGCTGGTGGGCGAGTTCTCCTCCCAGGACCAAGCCCAATCCGTGGGCGAACGCCTGAGCAAATCCGGCAGCATATCCTCCTACCGCGTGATGCCGCGTTGAAGGCCGGGTTTGGTTGCCCTGGCCTATGGCCTGTGTTAGGCTTTACCGCTAAGGCCCCGGCGGGGGCCGCGTCTTGAATCCTCTGCGATTACGCGCTGTTGGTATGGGTGGCTAAGTTGGAGCCCTTGGACCTTTTCAGCCGCCGGCAAGTGCTTAGCGTGCGCGAGCTGGTGAGCCGGCTCAAGAAGCTGGTGGAAAGCCGCTTTGACTTCGTCTGGGTGGAGGGCGAGGTCTCCGGTCTGCGGCGGCCCGGTTCGGGGCATTTGTATTTCTCCCTCAAGGATTCCGAGGCCGGCATCAAGGCGGTGCTCTTCCGGCATCAGGCGGCCATGCTGCGCTTCTCCCTGGAGGACGGGCTCAAGGTGCTCTGCCAGGGGCGGGTCTCGGTTTACGGCCCTCGGGGCGACTTGCAGCTGGTGGTGGACGCGGTGGAGCCCAAGGGCGCCGGCGCCCTGGCCCTGGCCTTTGAGCAGATAAAGCAGAGGCTGGAGGCGGAGGGACTCTTCGCGGCCGAGCGCAAGAAGCCCTTGCCCGATCTGCCCAAGCGCATCGCGGTGGTCACCTCGCCCACCGGCGCGGCCATCCGCGATTTTCTGAACGTGTTGCACCGCCGCTTCGCCGGCGTCGAGGTGGCAATTTATCCGGTATTGGTGCAGGGGGCGGAAGCGCCCGCCCAGATGATAGCCGCCCTGGCCGATCTGGCGGCCTGGGGCTGGCCCGAGGTGATCGTGCTCACCAGGGGCGGGGGTTCGCCCGAAGATTTGTGGGCTTTCAACGACGAGGGCCTGGCCAGGGCCATCGCCGCCTGCCCCATCCCGGTGGTTTCGGCGGTGGGGCACGAGATCGATCTGAGCATAAGCGACCTGGTGGCCGATCTGCGCGCGCCCACCCCTTCGGCGGCGGCCGAGCTGTTGGTCAAGCCCCAGGCCGAGCTGGCCGCTAGGCTGGGCGGGCTGAGCGCGCGGCTGGCCCAGGCCGCGGCCCGCTTCATAGCCCGGCGCAGGGCCGAGCTGAACGCGCTCACGCGGGGCCTGGGCGATCCCCGCCGCCGCCTGGCCGATAAAAGGCTCAGGGTGGATGACCTGCTTTCCCGGGCGGGCTCGGCCGCCGGCCAAGCCCAGCACCGCCTGGCGCGGCGGCTGTGGCAAGCCAGGCAAAGGCTGATCCAGGCCCGGCCGGACCGGCGCTTGGTCCAGATGGGCGCGCGCCTGGGCGGGCTGAGCCATCGCCTGGAGGCGGGCGGCATAAACGCGGTCACCAGCCGCCGCTATCAATTGGAGCAACTGAGCGGGCGGCTGCGGGCCTTGAGCCCCCTGGCCGTGCTGGGCCGGGGCTACGCCCTGGCCTTGGGGCCGGACGGCGCGCTTTTGACCAGCGCCGGCCAGGTGAAAGAAGGCGATCAAATCCGGGTGCGTTTGGCTGAAGGAGCCTTGCGCGCCACGGTTAGGGAGGTGGAATCTTGAGGCGGCTCCTTGGCAACTTGCTTGTGACCGGATTATTGCTCTGCGCGCCGGCCTGGGCCTGGGCCGGCTTGGTGCAGGTGGAGCCCGCCACCCTGGGTCAGGGCCAGCCGGCCCTGGTGCGCGCCTGCCTGGGCAAGGAGGTGAAAAGCGCCCGCGCCGTTTTTCTGGGGCAGGATGCGCCGCTGATCCGCGGCGCGGACGGCTGCTTCCTGGGGGTGGTGGCCGCCGATCTTCTGGCCAAGCCCGGCGCCGGCAAGCTGGTGGTCATCGCCGACGACAAGCCCTCGGCCTCGGCCAGGGTGGAGGTGGCGCTCCGCAACTATGGCGAGAGGCGCATAACCGTGGCCGCCAAGTTCATGAGCCTCACCCCCCAGCAGCTGAGCCGACACAAAAAAGAGCTCCGGGCCCAGCGCCAGGTGTATGGCCGCGTCACCCCGCAGCGCTTTTGGCGGGACGGCTTTATCAAGCCGGTGCCGGGCACGGTGACCGGCCCCTTTGGCAGGCGCAGCGTGGTGAACGGCAAGCCGCGCAGCCCCCACGGCGGCGTGGATTTCCGGGGGGCCAAGGGCACGCCGGTGGCGGCCTCCGGCGGCGGCCGGGTGGCCTTGGTGCAGGATAGCTTTTTCGGCGGCAAGGTGGTGCTCATCGACCACGGCCAGGGCATCGTCAGCGGCTACCGCCATCTGGACGTCATCAAGGTGAAAAACGGCCAGATGGTGGCCAAGGGCCAGGAGATCGGCCAGATAGGCATGACCGGCCGGGTCACCGGACCTCATCTGCATTTCGACGTGCACATCGGCGGGGCCAGGGTGGACCCCTTGGCCTGGATCAACCTTAGCCAGGTTCTGGCGCGCCGGCTGGCCGGGCGTTAAACCCGCGAGGAACTAGGGAGGCAAAAGACATGGCGGCGGCCAAGAAAGAGCCCAGCTTTGAACAGAGCCTCAAGCGGCTGGAGCAAATAGTTGATAAACTTGAGAGTGAGGAGCTGGGGTTGGAGGATTCGCTCAAACTCTTCGAGGAGGGCGTCAAACTGGCCGAGGCATGCGGACGCCGCCTGGACGACGCCGAGAAAAAGGTGACCATCTTGCTCAAGGATCGGGAATCGCGCCTCGCGGCCCAACCCTTCGAGGCCGGCGAGGAGGATTAGCTTGAACCTCAAGGCCTATCTGGCCGAACGGCGGGAATTGGTGGACGCGGCCTTGGACCGGATGCTGCCGGCCGACGAGGCGGGCGGCGATATTCTCAAGGCCATGCGCTACAGCCTCTTCGCGGGCGGCAAAAGGGTGCGCCCCATCCTCTGCCTGGCCGCCTGCGAGGCGGTGGGCGGCGGCCTGGAAGACGCCATGTTCTGCGCCTGCGCCCTGGAGATGGTGCACACCTATTCCCTGGTGCACGACGACCTGCCCGCCATGGACGACGACGATTTCCGCCGGGGCGTGCCCACCAACCACAAGGTCTTCGGCGAGGGCATGGCCGTGCTGGCCGGCGACGGGCTCCTGACCCAGGCCATGGTGCTTTTGAGCGATGCGGACCGCGGCGAGGGACTGGACCCCGCGCGGGTGCTGCGGGCGGCGCGGGCCGTCATGCGGGCCGCGGGCTACGAAGGCATGGTGGGCGGCCAGGCGGCCGACCTGGCCGGCGAGAACGCGGAGCCCGATCTGGCCCTGGTGCAGTTCATCCACGCCATGAAGACAGGGGCTCTCATCACCGCTTCCGCGCGGAGCGGGGCCATTTTGGGCGGCGCCGATGAAAAGGGCGAGGAGGCCATGGTCCGCTACGGACGCCGGGTGGGTCTGGCCTTTCAGATCGCCGACGACCTCCTGGACCTCACCGGCGACAGCCGGCTTTTGGGCAAGGATACCGGCATGGACGAGGCCAGGGGCAAAATGACCTATCCCGGCGTGGCGGGGCCGGCCGCGGCCAGGGAAACCGGCCTGCGCCTGGTGGAGGAGGCCGCCCAGAGCCTGGAGCATCTGGGAGAGCCGGCCGAGCCCTTGATCCTCATCGCCCGCTATATCATGGAGCGCACCAACTAAAGGAATCATGAACAAGGAAACACCCCAAATCGGCTCTATCCTGGCCCGGGTGAATGGTCCGGCGGACCTCAAGGGGTTGGGGATCAACGAACTCAAGGCCCTGGCCGGCGAGCTGCGCGCCCGCATCATCGAGCAGGTGCAGAAAAGCGGCGGGCACCTGGCCCCCAGCTTGGGCGTGGTGGAGCTGACCCTGGCCCTGCACAGCGTGTTCAATTGCCCCCAGGACCAGATCGTGTGGGACGTGGGCCACCAGACCTACGCCCACAAGCTCCTCACCGGCCGCCGCGACCGGTTCCACACCCTGCGCCAGTACAAGGGCATCTCCGGCTTCCCCCGCCGGGCGGAGAGCCCCTTTGATTCCTTTGACACCGGCCATTCCTCCACCTCCATCTCCGCCGCCCTGGGCATGGCCGTGGCCAAGCGCCTGCAAAAGGGCGAGGGCAAGGTCATCGCGGTGATCGGCGACGGTTCCCTCACCGCGGGCCTGGCCTACGAGGGCCTCAACCAGGCCGGCGACATGG
This sequence comes from Desulfocarbo indianensis, assembly GCA_001184205.1. Taxonomy (GTDB): domain Bacteria; phylum Desulfobacterota; class Desulfarculia; order Desulfarculales; family Desulfarculaceae; genus Desulfocarbo; species Desulfocarbo indianensis. The sequence continues at coordinate 400,750 of LBMP01000003.1, read as the reverse complement.
ATGAAGACCTCATCGTGGTGCTGAACGACAACGGCATGTCCATCGCCCCCAACGTGGGCGCCATCAGCACCTTTCTCTCGCGGGCGCTCTCGGGCAAGGCCTACCAGACCTTCCGCAAGGACGTGGAGCGCTTTCTCCGCTCGGTGCCCGGCTTCGGCGCGGACCTCCTGGATTTCGCCCGCCGCTCCGAGGAATCCTTCAAGGCCTTTTCCACGCCGGGCATGCTTTTCGAGGCGTTCAAGTTCAACTACATCGGGCCGGTGGACGGCCACCGCCTGGACCGCCTGATGGAGACCTTCTCCTACGTGGCCAAGCTGGAAGGCCCCATCCTGGTGCACGTGCTCACCAAGAAGGGCAAGGGCTATTCCCCGGCCGAGGAGAACCCCGCCCATTTCCACGGGGTGGGCGCGCTGAAGCCCAAGAGCAAAGAGCCCCAGCCGCAAGCGCCGCCCACCTACACCGAGGTGTTCGGCCGCACCATGGTGGAGCTGGCCCAAAGCGATGAACGCATTTTAGCCCTCACGGCGGCCATGCCCGAGGGCACCGGCCTGCAGCCCTTCGCCGAGGCCTATCCCCAGCGCTTTTTCGACGTGGGCATCGCCGAGCAGCACGCGGTCACCTTTGCCGCCGGGCTGGCGGTTTCCGGCTTCAAGCCGGTGGTGGCCATCTACAGCACCTTTCTGCAAAGGGCTTTCGACCAGGTGGTGCACGACGTGTGCCTCACCGGCCTGCCCGTGGTCTTCGCTCTGGACAGGGGCGGCATCGTGGGCGAGGACGGGGCCACCCACCAAGGCCTCCTGGATCTATCCTTCCTGCGCTGCGTGCCGGGCTTGAATCTTTTGGCCCCCGCCGACGAGAACGAGCTTAGGCACATGCTCCACACCGCCTTGCAGCGGGGCGAGCCGGTGGCCCTGCGCTATCCGCGCGGCAAGGGCCTGGGCGTGAGCCTGGAGGAGCCCCTGCAAATCCTGCCCTGGGGCAAGGCCGAGCTGCGCCGCCGGGGCAAGGACATCGTCATGGCCGGCATCGGCGCGGGAGTGAACGTTTGCCAAGAGGCCGCCGAGGCCCTGGCCCAGCGCGGGGTGGAAGCCGCCGTGATCAACGCGCGCTTTGTGAAGCCCCTGGACGAGGAGCTGATCTGCGGCGCGGCCGGGGAGTGCGGCTGCCTGGTCACCGTGGAGGAAAACGTGGCCGCGGGCGGCTTCGGCTCGGCGGTGCTGGAGGCCTTGGCCCGGCGCGGCCAGACCGGCGTCAAGACCCGCTGTGTCGCGGTGCAGAACACCTTTGTGGAGCACGGCTCCCAGGCCGAGCTGCGCAAGGCCCACGGCCTGGACCCCGAGGCGGTGGCCGCGGCCGCCTCGGAGCTTATGGGCCAAAGCTGAGGCGCCCTGGGGCCGGGGAGGCTGGCGCGGGCCGGATGAAACCATGGGCGATGTTCTTCTGATAACCCACCAACAATACCCGCGGCCGCCCGCCTGGTGCCGCTGATGGCCGGGGCGGGCAAGGGCAAGCGCCAGCGGCTGGACCAGCGCCTGGTGGAGCGGGGCCTGGCTGCCAGCCGCAGCAAGGCGGCGGCCCTCATCCTGGCCGGCCTGGTCAAGGTGGACGGACGCAAGGCCGTGAAAGCCGGGGCCGCCGTGGCCGAGGGCGCGCTGATCGAGCTGGCCGGGCCGGACCATCCATACGTCTCCCGCGGCGGCGTCAAGCTGGCCGGGGCCCTGGAGCATTTCGGCCTGGAGCCCCGAGGCTGGCAATGCCTGGACGTGGGGGCCAGCACCGGCGGGTTCAGCGATTGCCTGTTGCAGCGGGGCGCGGCCCGGGTGACCGCCCTGGACGTGGGCTACGGCCAATTGGCCTGGAAGCTGCGGCAGGACCCCAGGGTGGAATGCATCGAGCGGGTCAACGTGCGGCATCTGCCCCCGGATTCGGCTCCCGGTCCTTTTGATCTCATCGTGGTGGATGTCTCCTTCATCAGCCTCACCCTGGTGACGCCGCCTCTGGCCGCCAGGTTAAAGCCGGGAGGATCGCTCCTGGTGATGGTCAAGCCCCAGTTCGAGGCCGGCAGGGAGCTGGTGGGCTCCGGCGGAGTGGTGCGCGATGCGGCGGTGCGGCAGGCCTGCGTGGATAAAATAGCCGGGCATCTGGCCGGGCTGGGCCTTACGATCCTGGGCGATTGCCCCAGCCCCATCACCGGCCCCAAGGGCAATCTGGAACATTTTCTTTTGGCCCGCGCCGATAGGTGATAATCTTTATTAACTGGTAAAATTGATATTCGTGCGTCTATCAATAAGGAGCTGGCGATGAACCCCAAGAGCAACTACCGGGTGGAGGAAGCGGCCGAGCTTTGCGGCTGCCCGCCGGAGGAGATAATCAGCGCCATTGATAAAGGCGATTTGCAGGCCGCCTCCCTGGGGACCGGCGTGTATCAGATCAGCCTCTACTCGTTGCAGGAATACTACCGGGGCCGGCGCGGCAAGGAGCTGTTTCCCCAACTGGACGCGGGCGACCAGTCCCAGCGGGTGAGCGACTATTTCCAGGTGGTCAGCGACATGGGAACCGAGGAAGAGGGCCTGGACCAGTTCATGGACGGGTTTTTTCATTCGGGCTCGCGTTGATTCTGCCCCTGATCAACCCCAGGGCATGGGGCGCGGATAAAGGTTGAAAAAGACCGCCGCCCGTGCCAGAAGATTAAAGATTATCTTATTCGCCAGAATCACAGCCGGAGCAGATGAATCAAATGGCCAAGCTGACCAAAAAGCAGCTCGAGGAACTGAACGAAAAACTCACCCTGCCTAAAAAGGCGGTATGGGCCAAGGCCACGGCCAAGGAGCGCAAGGAAATCTTCGCCCTGGCCGAGCGCTACAAGGATTTCCTGGACAACGCCAAGACCGAGCGCCTGGCCGTGGAGACCATCAGGGCCATGGCCGAGAAAAAGGGCTTCAAGGACATCAAGAGCAAGGCCGCCGGCTCCAAGTTTTACGTGGTGTTCCAGAACAAGGCCATCGCCTTGGGAGTGTTGGGCCGCCAGAAGCCCAGCCAGGGCTTCAGGCTCATCGGTGCGCATATCGACGCCCCGCGCCTGGACCTGAAGATGCATCCGCTCTTTGAAAACCTGGAGCTGGCCTTCCTCAAGACCCACTATTACGGCGGCATCAAAAAATACCAGTGGTTCGCCCGCCCCTTGGCCATTCACGGCGTGGTGTGCACCGCCGAAGGCAAGACGGTGGTCATCGATTGGGGGGAGAAGCCCGACGATCCGGTGTTCACCGTGCTGGATCTGCTGCCCCATCTCAGCCGCAAGGTCCAGGGCGAGAAAAAGCTCAACGAGGCCTTCGAGGCCGAGCGCATGAACGTCCTATTGGCCGGCCTGCCCCTGGAGGCGGAAGAGGGCGGCGACCTGGTGAAGCTGGCGGTGCTGCAATACCTGGACAAGAAGCACGGCCTCAAGGAGGCCGACCTCATCAGCGCCGAACTGGAGATCGTGCCCGCCGGGCCGGCCAGGGACGTGGGCCTGGACCGCGCCCTGGTGGGGGCCTATGGCCAGGACGACCGGGCCAGCGCCTTTTGCGGGGTGGAGGCGATTCTGAACGTGAGCAACCCGGCCAAGTCCTGCCTGGGCCTGTTCGTGGACAAGGAGGAGATCGGCTCCGAGGGCTCCACCAGCGCCAGCAGCCGCTTCCTGGAGATGGTGGCCGCCCAGTTGATGGAAAAGGCCAAGGAAAAGCCCGGCTATCTCTCGGTGGGCCAGGCCCTGGCCCGCAGCAAGGCCCTGAGCGCCGACGTGAACGGGGCCCTGGACCCTGACTATCCCGAGGTGCATGAAAAGAACAACGCCGCCTTCATGGGCTACGGCGTCACCCTCACCAAATACACCGGCCACGGCGGCAAGTACGGCGCCTCCGACGCCAACGCCGAATACGTGGCCTGGCTGCGCAAGGCCTGGGACGACGCGGGCGTGACCTGGCAGGCCGCCGGCATGGGCAGGGTGGACGAGGGCGGCGGCGGCACCATCGCCAAGCTTCTGGCCATCTACGGCATGGAGATCGTGGACGTGGGGCCCGCGCTGCTTTCCATGCATTCACCCTTTGAGATCAGCCACAAGGCGGACATCTGGAGCACTTGCCAGGCTTTCGCCGCCTTTCTGGCCGCGCCGGAGGGCTAGCGGGCATGGAAGCCGCCGCAGCGACTCACATGGGGCCCCTGGCCCTGTTGGGCACCGCCTTTGTCATCGGCCTATCCGGCGCGGTGATGCCGGGGCCGGTGCTGGCGGTCACCATCACCCACGCCGCCCGGCAGGGCTTCAAGGCCGGGCCCCTGATAACCCTGGGCCACGGCCTCTTGGAGGCCGCGCTCTTGATCGCCCTGGTGGCCGGTCTGGGTCCCATCCTCACCAAGCCCACGGTGGCCGGCCTCATCGCGGCGGTGGGCGCGGTGATTCTGCTTTGGATGGGCGCGGGCATGCTGCGCTCCCTGCCGGGCCTGCGCCTGGATTTCGACCAGGGCGCCGCCACCGCGGCCGGCCCGGTGCGCGACGGCGTGCTGCTTTCCCTGGCCAATCCCTATTGGTCCCTGTGGTGGGCCACGGTGGGCCTTAGCCTCACCGCCATGGCCATGGCCAGCGGCCTGGGCTGGTGGGGGTTGGCGCTGTTTTGGGCGGGGCACGTCAGTTCCGATCTGGTGTGGTACAGCCTGGTCTCGGCGGTGGTGGCCAAGGGCCGGCGCTTCATAACCGACAAGGTGCACCGGGTGGTGGTGGGGGTGTGCGCGGTGTTTCTCCTGGCTTTCAGCGTGTATTTCGGGTTTTTCGCCTGGGAAAAGCTGCTGCCCGCCTAAAAAAGCTCTAGGCTAAGCTAAAAAGCGGCCCTACTTTTTTTGGGGGGGCCATGTCAGTGCGAGACGCGCGCCCCGCTTTGCCCGCAAAAAAGCGGCCGCCCCTTGGGGGGGCGGCCGCTTTGGTTTGTCCTCGGGATAAGGGAGGCTAGCGGCTGGTCCTGGCGCGAGCGCGGGCCATTTGGCGGCGCAGGCGGCGTTTGGACTGCCGCTCCTTGCGGCGTTTTTGGTCCGAGGGCTTTTCCGCCCAACGGCGTTCCTTGAGCTGACGGAACACGCCTTCCTTGGTCAGCTTGCGCTTCAAGACCCGTAGGGCCTTTTCCACGTTGTTATCCTGAACCTGGACTTCCAAGCCTTTCACCTCCCTTTTCAGCCCAGATTAGGGTCGGCCGTTTTCCAATAGCGCTATAATAGTTATATAATGGCGCCATGGAAAGATAGCGAACCCGGGCATTGTTTCGCGAACGATTATTATAGCCGTGCCTTTTCTGTCTGTAAAGAGGCGCATAGCGTTAAAAAATGGCCAGCCCCAAGCATAAGCAAGGCATAACTTTGGCCTTGGGCGGCGGAGGAGCCCGCGGCTTCGCCCACGTGGGGGTCGTGGAGGTGCTGCACCAGCACCGGATTCCGATCAGCGCCATCATCGGAACCAGCGCCGGCGCTCTGGCCGGTGCGGGCTACGCCCTGGGCAACCATCCCAGCGTCATGCGGCAAAGGGTCAAGGAATTTGCCCGCTCCCGCCTGGCCAACCATCCCAAGATAAGGGCCCTGGTGGCCCAGGAGCAGGAAATATCCTGGCGTAGCCTGGGTGATCGTTTGGGGCGCTACCTGTGCCAGGGGCAAATGGTCAAGTCCCTGCTGTGGGAAGCCTCGGTAATGGGGGAGAGCTATTTTCAAAACGTGGTGAATTTCTTTCTGCCCCAGGCCAGTATCGAGCACACGGTTATTCCCTTTATCGCCGCGGCCACGGATTTATTAAGCGGCCGCCCGGTGGCGCTGGAGCAGGGCGACCTCAGGACCGCGGTGCTGGCTTCCTGCTCCGTGCCGGGCATCGCGCCGCCGGTGAAGCTGGGCGAGCGTTATCTGGTGGACGGCGGGGTGGCCTGCCTGGTTCCGGTGGAAATAGCCTTGAAACGGCACGGGGCCAGGGTGGTGGCGGTGGGCGTGGACCGGGACATCAACCTGGATACCCCTCCCCATCAGGCCCTGGACGCCTATTTAAGAGCCGGTGATATAATGATGGCCCGCATGGGCGAGATAATGATGTCCCAGGCGCGGCTGGCCTTGCGCCCCGAGGTGGGGCAGATACACTGGCTGGATTTCGCCAAGGGGGAGGAAATCATGGATTTGGGGGCCGAGGCCGCCCAAAAGGCGCTGCCCGAAATAATGGAGCTGTGCCGTCCCCCCACCTTGCGTCAGCGCCTGCGCGACTGGCTGAACGGAGACTAGCCGGTTGAAATTATTCGATCAACAAGAAGCAGACCTCAAGCGGGCGGCTTCCCCGGCGGCGCACGCGCCGCTGGCCGACCGTTTGCGCCCGGCCACCTTGGCCGAATACGTGGGCCAGGAGCAGATTTTGGGCGAGGGCAGGGCCCTCAACCGCCTCCTGGCCGCGGGCCAGCCCAGCTCCATGGTGTTTTGGGGGCCGCCGGGAACCGGCAAGACCACCTTGGCCCGGCTGCTGGCCCAGCAATGGAACGCGGACTTCGTGGAGTTTTCCGCGGTGCTTTCCGGAGTGGCCGATATAAGGCGCGTGGTGGAGGAGGCCAGGGGCAAGCTGAAACAGGGCCGGCGCACCGTGCTTTTCGTGGACGAGATTCATCGTTTCAACAAGGCCCAGCAGGACGCGCTCTTGCCCCACGCCGAAAGCGGAGTGCTGATCCTCTTGGGCGCCACCACGGAAAACCCCAGCTTCGAGATAATACCCGCCTTGCTTTCCCGGCTGCGGGTGCTGGTTCTGCACCCGCTTTCCGAGGAGGACCTGGGCAAGATACTGGAGCGCGCCTTGAGCGATCCCGAGCGGGGCCTGGGGCTGGCCAAGGTGGAGCTGACCCCGCAAGCCCGCGAGCATCTCATCGCCACCGCCTTTGGCGACGCCCGCCGGCTTTTGGGGGCCCTGGAGGTGGCGGTGCAGGCCTCGCCCCTGGCCGCGGGCGGCGTCCGCCTCATTGACCTGGCCCAGGCCGAGGAAGCGGTGGGCAAACGGGCCCTGCGCTACGACAAGGACCGCGAGGAGCATTACAACCTGATCAGCGCCTTGCACAAATCCCTAAGGGCCTCCGACCCGGACGCGGCCCTGTATTGGCTTTACCGCATGCTGGAAGCCGGCGAGGAGCCCCACTACCTGCTGCGCCGCATGATTCGTTTCGCTTCCGAGGACGTGGGCATGGCCGATCCTTTCGCCCTGAATCAATGCACCGCGGCCTTAAGCGCCTTCGACCTCCTGGGAATGCCCGAGGGCGCTCTGGCCCTGGCCCAAGCCGCGGTTTATCTGGCCTGCGCGCCCAAAAGCAACGCCCTGTACACGGCGGAAGCGGCGGTGAAAGCCGATATCCATGCCCTGGGGCACCTGGAGGCGCCCTTGCACGCCCGCAACGCGCCCACCAAGCTCATGAAAGAGCTGGGCTACGCAAAGGGTTATGAATACGCCCACGACTACCAGGACGCGGTGGTGGGCCAGGAATACCTGCCGCAACGGCTCAGGGGCAAACGCTACTACCGCCCCACCGACCGGGGCCGGGAAAAGGTTTTTCTGGAACGCCTGCGCCACCTGGAACAAGCCAAAGCCAGGCTGCGCGCCCAAGGCAAAGCGGAAGAACAGCCGTCTTGAACCGGGCCGGGGCGGGAGAGGAACTGCCATGATTTCACGCAAGACCTCGGGGCTTCTGGGCCTGGCCAGCACCATCGTCATGCTGGCGGCCTGCCTGGGTTTTCTTATTTATTTGCAACTGCCGGTGGCGGTTATTGCCGGCGCGGCGGTTTTCCTGGCCTTTATCGCGGCGCTGCGCGTGATTTCCTATTGGCGGGGCAGCCGCGCCAGGCGTCAGGATTATGCCACCTTTGAGCACAACGCCCTGGGCGCGCCGGTCACCGAGGAATTCCGCCCGGCCTATCAGGCCGAGCTGGCCGTATCGCCGGAGGAAAAGATCGTGGCCCTGGCCGCGCCCATCATGCAGGTGGCCAGCGGCTGGAAAAACCTGTTGCAGGACGGCACCACCGAGGTCATGGGCAAGGCCGTGGTGCGCGACGGGGAAAACGCCCTGATCCTGACTGATCGCAGGCTGTTGCTTTTGATGCTGGGCCCCGCGGACGTGAAAAGTCACGCGGGCGAATCCACCTTGGTCAGCGTTTTGGAGGCCTTGCCCGGCGACGCCCACGCCAAAAGACGCTGGCTGTGGCTAAAGGGCGGCGAATTGGTCAGGCGGGCGCTGGAGGGGATCAGCCGGTCGCGGGACTTAAAGCAGATCATGCAAAGCTACTTTAACTATACGATACCGTTAACTGATATTATGCAAGCCTCGCACCACCCCCGCAGCCAGGGCTTGAAAATCCAATTGCGGCCCAAGGCCATGCAATACAGCTTCCGCAATGCCGCCGACTTGGCGGCGGTGCGCGGCAAACTGGCGGAATTGGGCATCCATGTCACGGAAAGCAACAAGTTGTGGTGAGGAGTCCCTCACGGGCTTTGCCGGGCTCAGTGAAGACGCGTGAGGGTCTTTTCTGAGCTCGCTTGGCGGCCTGAGCTTGGCTGATTGAGGGGTTTACCCTATGTATTTCATATGGAAAGTATGCCAAACTTCAGCATACGATTGCTGGGCAGGGTTGGGGGGCGGCTAACCAACGCAGATCAGGCGGGAGTCACATGTTATTTCCAGCCTCGGGAGTTGAAACCTTTGTCTGGCTGCCGCCCGTGGTGGCTTTCGTGGTGTCGTTTTTCACCTCCATGGCCGGGGTGAGCGGCGCTTTTGTTTTGCTTCCCTTCCAGATGAGCTTCCTGGGCTTTGTGAGCCCGGCGGTGAGCCCCACCAATTTGGTCTACAACATCGTGGCCATACCCAGCGGGGTTTACCGCTATTTAAAAGAAGGCCGCATGGTCTGGCCGCTTACCTGGGTGGTGGTGGCCGGCACCTTGCCCGGCGTGCTGGCGGGGGGCTTCATCCGCCTGCATTGGCTGCCCGATCCCAAGCCGTTCAAGGCCTTCGTGGGCTGCGTGCTTCTCTATATCGGTGTCCGCCTGGTCATGGACGTGTTCAAGGCCCGGCGCGCGGCCCGCTCCGCCCAGGCCGCCGGCAAGCCCGCGGCCAACAACGTTGGCGAGTTCAGGGTCAAGATTCTGGAGTTCAACCTGTCCCGCCTGGCCTACCGCTTTCAGGACCAGGACTATTCCTGCGGAACCAAAGGCATCTTCCTGTTGTCGCTCACGGTGGGGGTTATCGGCGGGGTGTACGGCATTGGGGGCGGAGCCATCATCGCCCCGTTTTTCGTGGCCATTTACGGCCTCCCCGTGCACACGGTGGCTGGGGCGGCGCTCATGGGCACCTTCATCACCTCGGTGGCGGGCGTGGGGTTTTATCAATTGGTGGCGCCTCTTTACGGCTCCATGCGGGTCGCGCCGGACTGGCTCTTGGGCGCGCTGTTCGGCCTGGGCGGCGTGTGCGGCATGTACCTGGGCGCGCGCTGTCAAAAATTCGTGCCGGCCAGCTACATCAAGGTGATGCTGGCCGTCATTCTCTTGTGGGTGGCGGGGCGCTATATCGTGGGATTTTTGTTCTCCTGACCACCTTGGCGCGCCCCATGCCAGGTTTTTTCTTAGCTGATTATACCAGCAACGCCTATTTCCCTTGCTCTGATAGTTTGCTGTAATTAATGAACAATAGATTGTCGGCCGCTGGTGGGCCCGCGCGGCTCGCCGTGAGCGGCGCCAGCGAAATCGCCAATATCAATGCGAGGAGCATTTTAATGCTTAAATGGGCGCTGATCTTCTTCATCGTGGCCGTGGTGGCCGGGGCCCTGGGCTTCACCGGCTTTGCCGCGGCCACGGCCAGCATCGCTCAAATACTGTTCTGGGTGTTTATCGGCTTGTTCCTGATTGCCTTGATCGCTGGTTTGCTGGGCGGAAGGAGAAGGCCCCGCCTCAGATAGAAGCCGATTAACTGATAAAAGGAGATTCAAGTTGGCGGCGCCGCCGGCTTCGGCCGGGTCGCGAGCCAGCCTGTCCTCCCTTTTTATTTTCCATGACATGCGCCAAACAAAAAGAAAGGATTACTGATGACTTTTAAAAGCAGGCTCCTGTTCCTGACCGTGATCATGTTCGTCTTCGCCCTGGCCGCCGCCTGCGGCGACAATGGCGATACCACGGCCAAGGACGTGAAAAAGGACGCCGCCCAAGCCGTGGACACGGCCGTGCAATACACCAAGGAGCAAAAGGAAAAGTTCGTAAAGGAGGCCGGCCAGCACTGGGATTCCTTGAAGGCCAACGTGGAGCAGCTCCAGGAAAAAGTCGACGAGCACATGGCCAAGGCCGGCGACAAGGCCTCCCAAGAGTGGAAGGAAATCAAAGAAGAACTGCGCATGAAGGAGGAAACGGTCAATCGCTGTTATGGGGACCTGAAAAAGGCCAGCGGCGAAACCTATGAAGCAGCCAAGCAGAAACTGGAGGACGCTCTGGCCGACCTCAAGGCGGCCTATGAAAAAGCGGCCAGCAAGCTTCTAAACGGCTAGAACCTATTAGACCGGTTTCAATGCAATGCGGAGCCTCTCCAAACTGCTTGGAGAGGCTCCTCCCGTCATGAACACAAACCAGGGCAACTTCCCCGGCCCCCCCAGCAAGCCCGGCCTCGCCAACGCCCGTCAGCCAAACATTGCTTTTGCCGCGCGTCAGCGCCGGCTTCAGGCCGTCCCTCTCCTGGCCTTCAGTCCACCTTGACCACCATCACCGTCTTGCCCACCCAACTGGCGGGCAGATAAATCCGGCCGCTCTTGCCGCTGCGGGTCACCAGTTTTTGCTTGGCCTCGCTGCCCCAAATGGTGAACTTGGTCAGATGGGCCTGGGCAAACGCCTCCTCCTGGCGTCTGGGCTCGGTCCCGTGATCTATGGCCGAAATGAGAGGCATGGGCTCTGCTCGCTTCTGGCGCGAAGGGGGCGGGTCGCTTTTATATGTTTCCGTAAGCAGCCGGGGCAAGTCCTCTGGGTTGGTTATGCAATGATTGCAGGCCAGCCGAACCAGGCTAACCCGCGGGCGGCTCGCCATAGCGGTCAATGAAGACCTTGGCCTGCTTGCGCGGCGGGGCCTTGCTTTCCACCGCCGGTCTGCCCAGGGGCATGATGCCGGCCAGGCCCAGCCCCTCCGGCGCGCCCAGGGCCTTGGCCGCCAGCGCCGGATCGAAAAACGTGAGCCACAGGCTGCCCAGGCCCCGCTCCCAGGCGGCCAGCATCAGGTTCTGCACGGCGGCGGAGGCAGCCTGCAGGGCGCCGTGGGGCTGGTTGAAATATGGTCCCAGGCCGCCTTTCTTGGCATCGTAGAACACGGCGACAAGCACCGGGGCCTGCTCCAGGAAGTCGAAGCCGTACTTCTTCACCCATTCCGGCCCGCCGGCCTCCAACACCCCTTGCTTGGCCTGCTGGCAGCTTTGCAGCACCTCGGCCTTGGCCTGGGGCGACTTGATGATGACAAAGGACCAGGGTTGCAGGTGCAGGGGGCTGGGGGCCCAGGTGGCCGCCTCCACGATGGCGGCCAGGTCGGCCTCGCTCACCGGCGTGTCCGCAAAGGCGCGCACGCTGCGGCGTCCCTTGATGGCGTCGGTCAATTCCATGTTCACTTACTCCTTGGCGGGGGCCGCGCCGGCCCGTTTTTCTTTTTCCAGGCGCCGACGCTCCTCGTCGCGGATTTCGCGCCGCAGAAGTTTTCCCACCTTGCTCTTGGGCAGCATGTCGCGGAATTCGATATAGCTGGGCACCTTGTACGAGGCCAGGCGCTCGCGGCAGAAGCGGATCAATTCGGTGGCGCCCACGCCCTTGGCGTCTTCCTTCATCACCACGATGGCCTTGATGCGCTCGCCCACCTTTTTATCCGGCACCCCCACCACGCAGGCCCCCACCACCACCGGGTGGTCCTGGAGCACGGCTTCGATCTCGGAAGCCGAAACCCGGTAGCCCTTGTGTTTGAGTATGTCGGCCGAGCGTTCCACGTAAAAGAGCTGGCCGTCTTCGCCCAGCTTCAGAAAATCGCCGGTGCGGTAATAGATTTGGCTGTCCAGCTTGACAAAGGCCCGGGCCGTTTCGTCGGGTTTGTTGAGGTATTCCTTCATGGCGTGGTCGCTGGTCACCAGGAGCTCGCCCAACTCGCCGGGCTGCGCCGGTTTGAGGCAGCCCGGCTCCACCAGGAGCACCCGGCGGGATGGCAGCGGCTGGCCGATGCTCATGGGCGCGGGCTCGCCGTCGGCGATGCGGCTGTAGGTGACGTGACCGGCCTCGGTGGAGCCGTAGACCTGGTAGATCGGCACGCCCACCCGCTCTTTCCAGCGGGCCAGCACCTCCCGGGGCAGCACGTCGCCGCCGCAGTAGCAATACCTGAGGGAGGAGAGGTCGTAGAAATGCTGGCGGTCGTTCTCCAGCATCATGCGGTAGAGGGCCGGCACCCCCAGCATCCAGCGCACCCCGTGGCGTTGGATCGCCTCCAGGATGGCGTCCACGTGGGGTTGGGGCATGAGGACGGTGGTGTTGCCCAGGTTCAGGCCCAGGGCCATGAACAGGCCCAAGGCCATGATGTGGAACAGGGGATTGATGGCTATATAGCTGTCCTCGCCCGGCTGCACGAAGCCGTTCAGCACCTCGTTTTCAATGTCGGCCACGTAGGAGCAATGGCCCCAGTGGTTGCCGGGCACTCCCTTGGGGAAGCCGGTGGTGCCGCCGGTGTAAAGGATGTAGGAGAGGTCCTTCACCGGGTCCAACTCCACCTGGGGCGGCTCCGGCGGGGCGGCGAGCATCTTTTTGAACCACACCGTTTCCGGCCCGCCCATGACGGTGCCGGTGGGGGCCTTGTCGAACAGGGTGGCCACCGAGCGCTTGAGCGGCGAGACCAAATCCAGCAGGCGGGTGACGATCACCGTCTCCAGCGGGCTATCCTTCAGCACCTCGCGGACGTAGCCGTAGTTGGTGTCGTGGCAGACGATGGCCTTGGCCCCGGAGTCGGAGGCCATGTAGCTTATCTCGTGGCTGGTATAGATGGGCGAGACCAGCACCACCACCACGCCGATGCGCTGGGCCGCCAGCCAGGCGATGATGAGCTGGGGGCTGTTGGTCAGATAGACCAGCAGGCGGTCGCCTTTCTTCAGCCCCCGGCGGGCAAGGCCGGTGGCGAAGCGGTCCACCATTTCGGCCAGCTTGCGGTAGGAGAAGCGCTGGCCCAGGAACACCAGGGCCGTCCGCTCGGCGTATTGCCCGGCGGCGCGAAGGAAGCGGCTGTACGTGAGTTCTGGCTGCATATTTCAGGACCCAAAGTAGGCCGACTTAACGTCGGGGTTGTTCATCAGTTTATCCCGGTCGCCCTCGATGACCGCCGAGCCGTTTTCCAGAATGTAGCCGTAGTCGATGATGGGCATGATGGGCCGGGCGTATTGCTCGGCCACGATGATGGCCACCTGGCGCTCGGCCGCGATTTCCTTGATGGACTTGGCCAGCCAATACTGGATGGCCGGCGACAGCCCCAGGAGCGGCTCGTCGAGCAACAGCAGCTTGGGCTGGGCCATCAGAGCCCGGCCGATGGCCAGCATCTGCTGCTCGCCGCCGGAGAGAAAACCGCCCAGGCGGCGGGTTATCTTGGTGAGCGGCGGAAAGATCGTGAACACGTAGTCCAGGGTTTCCTCGGTTTGCTGGCGCGAGGCCAGGTAGCCGGCGATGTGCAGGTTTTCCAGGACGGTGGATTCGGGGAAGATGCGCCGGCGCTCGGGGCAGAGGATGATGCCCGCCCTGGCCCGGGCCGCCGGCTTGACCCCGAACATGTCCTTGCCCTGGAAAGAGATGCCTCCCCGGATGGTGATGCGCTCGCCGCCGGCCATGCGCTCTTTCTTGGCGATGTCGTCCATTATGCCCGAGAGGGTGTACATGAGGGTGGACTTGCCGGCGCTGTTGGCGCCGAACACGCCCACGATCTGGCGATCGCCGCAGGAAAGCCCCACGTTGTTGAGCGCCAGCATGTTTTCGTAGAAGACCATCAGGCCCTGCGCCTCAAACATAGCTGAACACCTCCTCGGAGCCGAAGTAGGCCTCCTTGACCTCCTTGTTTTCCATCACCTCGTCCGGGGTGCCCTCGGCGATCTTGGACCCGAAGTTCATCACCAGCACCCGTCCGGCCAGGCGGAACAGCTCGCGCAGGCGGTGCTCCACCATGATGAGGGTCACGCCCTCCATCTGGAGCTTTTCCATGAGCGGCACCATGGAGGCCATCTCGCTCATGGAAAGGCCCGAGAACACCTCGTCGCAGATGATCACCTCCGGCCGGAGCGCCAGGCAGCGGGCCAATTCCAGGCGCTTCAAGTAGCCGGTGGGCAGGCTGGAGGCGTTCTTGTAGGGCACGTAGGACTCGCGCTCGAAACCGATTTCTTCCAGGATGTCCACCGCCACGGTGTCGCGGCTGCCCATGCGCCCGCCGCCGCGCCAGCCGCCGGTGCGCCGGGCCCGGCGCGAGAACAGCGGCACGATCAGATTCTTGTAGGCCGGCAGCGAAAAATAGGGGCGCATGACCTGGAAGGTGCGGGTGAGTCCCAGGTCCGCGATCTGGTGGGGCGCCATGCCCTTCAGGTCGCGGCCCTTGTAGATCACCTGGCCGGTGTCGATTTTGATGAAGCCCGTGATGGCGTTGACCAGGGTGGTCTTGCCCGAGCCGTTGGGCCCGATCACGCCCAAGATGTCGCCCGGCATCAGGTCGAAGCTCACCCCGGCCAGGGCCTGCACCCCGCCGAAGGCCTTGTTCACGTCGCGTACTTTGAGAATGGGCTCGGCCACTTGCTAAATCTCCACCCAGTGCTCGAACTGGTTGTATTTGCGGGAGCCGAAGCTCATCAACCCCTCGCTTTTGAATACGATGAACCCCATGAGGATCAGGGCGTAGACCGCGATGCGCAAAGTGCCGAAGTCGCGCAAAAGCTCGCTGATCGGCACCAGGATCAGGCAGCCGATCACCGGTCCCGCCAGCGTGCCGCCGCCGCCCACCACCGTGGCCGCGATGGGGATGATGGAAAAATCCAGGGCGAACTGGCTGATGCCCGCCCACATGTAGATGTGGGCCAGGCAAGCGCCGCCGAAGCAGCCCAGGCTGGAGGCTATGAACACCCCCACCGCCTTATAAAAGGTGATGCTGATGCCGCTGGCTTTCACCGCCTGGTCGTTGTCCTTCACGCCCCTGAAGATGAGGCCCATGTCGGCGTTGACCAGCCGGCGCAGGGCGAAAAGGGCGATCAGCATGAAGGAGATCAAGACGTACATCTCCCACCAGCTGTTGGAGAAGCCGTCCAGGCCCATGATGCCGTCGGTGCCCCCGAAAACGTCCAGGGCCTCGATCAGCCGCGCGGACAAAAGCGGGAACATGAGGCTCACGATGGCGAAATAAACCCCCCGCAACGGCAGGCAGGGCCAAAGAAGCAGGGTGCAAAGCCCGCCGCCCAAGATAGTGGCCAGCGGGATGCACAGCCAGATGGGCAGACCCAGATACACGTTGAAAAACGCGGTCACGTAGGCCCCCACCCCGATGTACAGGGCTCCCCCCAGGGAAACCAGCCCCACGAAGTGGGCCAGAAAATCGAAGCCCAGGGCCAAGAATGCGTAGATGCAGACGATGATGAGCACCTTCTGCCAGTAGGGCGCCGGCACCAGGACCAGCGGCATTATCAAAAGCCCCAGGATCAGAAGCAGCCTAGGGGCCAGCAGAAAGGACATCTCCCGCCATGAACTGATGGAGTACACCCCGTCCGAACGCACTTTGATGCCGCGGTCCAGGCGCTCCTTGCGCATGCCTTCCCGTTCGCGGGCCATTTTTATGCCTTTCTCCGAATGGTGCTCATACCCGCTCCTCCAGTTCCTTCTGGCGGCCGAAAATGCCGCTGGGCCGCAGGATCAGGGTGACGATGATGGCCATGAGGGCCACCACCACCTGGTAGTGGGCGCCCAGATAGGCCACGGTGAGAATCTGGGCGAAGCCTATGACAAAGGCGGCCAGAAGGGCTCCGGTCCAGGAACCCAGGCCCCCCACGATGCACACGGCCACCGCCATGATGAGGACGTGGTAGCCGGCCTCCACCACGATGCTGCCTAAAGGCAGGATGATCAGCGCCGCCACCGCCGCGGACAAGGAGCCCAGGGCCATGGAGGCCACCGCCATGCGGTCGGAGTCGATGCCCAGGGTCAGGGCGGCGCGCTCGTCCTGGGCCATGCCCTTCAAGGCCAGGCCCAGCCGGGTCTGGTTGACGAACACCCACAGAAGGCCCACCAGCACCACGCCCAGGCCCACCACCACCACGCGCTGCCAGTCCACGGCGACGCCCAGGATGATGACGCTGCCTTCCACAAAGGGATCCAGGGAGAAGGTGCCGCCCTTGAGCCCCCCCCAGCGCAGGCCTTCCAGGATGGCCAGGCCTATGGCGTAAGAGGCGATGATCTCGCTGATGGCCATGCCCCGGATGCGCACCAGGATGAGCTGGTACATGGCCCCCCCCACCGCGGCCACCAGGGCCAGGGCGATGAGCCCGGCCAGCAGGTAAGGCACTCCCAGCTCATTGAGCAGCAGCCAGCTGATGTAGCCGGCCAGCACGTAGAGCGCGCCGTGGGCGAAATTGGGCAGACGGCTCACCCCGTAGACCAGGGTGAAGCCCATGGCCATCAATGCCAAGGTGGCGCTGTTGATAATGCCGTATATCAGAATGTCCATGGTCGCCTTTTCGCATGCCAGCGGCCGGGCCGGGGGGCGCCTCGCGCCTCCCGGCGCGGCCTGCGTTGCTATGAGTTAGGTCGCCAAGCGCTACTTTCCGGGCTTCATCCAGGGCGGCAGCAGAATCTCGCCAGTGGCGATCTTGGGCGGGAACACCACCACCCGCTTGCCGGCCTGCCATTGGAACACGGTGCCCACCGCGCCTTCCATGGGGTCCAGGCTGGGGATGATCTGGTTGTTCTTGGGATCGAAGCGGATGCGCCCGTAGACTCCCATGAGGTCGGTCTTCTTGAGGGCCTCCACCACCTTGTCCGGGTCCAGGGAACCGGCGCGCTCAATGGCGTCCTTGAGAACGTAGACCGCCATGTAGGAACTGGAAGTGCCGTAGCCTTCGGGCTCCAGACCGTATTTCTTTTCATAGGCGTTGACGAACTTCATGGTCCAGTCGGTGGCCTTGCTGGGCGCGTTGCCGGCGTTCACCACGTTGGCCAGGCAGAACTGGCCCTTGCCGTCGGTGGCCTGCCAGAAGCCGGGCTGCTCGGCCGCGGCGATGATGGTGCCGAAGGGCAGGGCCGGCACTTGCAGGTCGTACCACTGCTTGAGCAGGATGGAGGTCTCGGGCATGTCCATCCAGATGAGGATCACCTGGGCGCCCTTTTTCTTGGCGTCCAAAAGGGCCATGGAAAAATCGGTGGTGCCGGTGGGGAAGATCACCGGATCGGCCAGCACCTTCCAGCCCTTGCCCGACATCACCTTTTTCAGGAGGCCGCCGCCGGCCCGGGCGTGGGCCACGTCCTGCACCATGATGTAGAGCTTGTCCAGCTTGAACTGCTTGCCGATGTCCATGAGGCAGGGCACCAGTTCGCCCAGCACCATCCACTTGGCTTCGCCGGAGATGCGGAAGAGGTATTTGAATTTTTCGGGATTCTGGCCCACCATGGCGTGGTACTTGGGGGTCAGGGCTCCGGTGGTGAGGATGGAAATCTTTTTATGCTTGGAGAGCAAGGCCATGGCCGCCAGGGCCGCCTCGGAGCGCACCGGGCCGCCCACGATGAAATCGGCCTTTTTCTCCAGGATCAGCTTTTCAACGCCCATGAGGGCCTCGGATACCGGCACGCCGGGCTCCAGGTCGCGGGTGTCGATGACCTCCAGCTTGAGCGGCCGCTTGGCATCGCCCACCTTGACCCCGCCGGCGGCGTTGATCTCCTCCACCGCCAGGGCCATGGCCCGCTCGGCGTCCCAGCCGTAGAGGAAGGCGGTTGACAGCGGGGCGCCCAGCACTATGGGCTCGGCCGCCCGGGCCGGCGTGGTGAGGCCGAACATGCTCGCGCCGGCCAGGAACGCCGCGACCACCAGCAGCAGCAACGTCTTTTTCTTCATTTTTCACTCCTCCTCAAAGGTTGCGAGGGGGCCAGAAGAATCCTGAACCGCATACATGTCGTTAGCGATCAGAAATTGGCGGAGTTCCTCCACGGCGACGCCCAGGATCTGACTGGCTTCTTCCAGGTCGCCCTTGGCATGACGCATGACTTTTTCAACGTGGCTTTTGCGTATGACGCTCAGCGGTTGGATATGCGACACTGCCAGGACTCCCGGGTTAGCGGCTGCCGGCGAGAAAGAGCAAGATGGGTGCCATCGCTTCGCCATCGGTGAAAGTTCGGCGCAAAGCCTCAAAGTTATGGGAGGTTATCGAAAAGGGACGGGCGCGGCGGATATAGGGCGGAAGGCCTGGCCGGCAAGCAAAACTGGAAAGGCCCTGGAAAGAACCTTTACAGCCGTCGCCCGCTCAGGCTTTGCGGTACAGACTGTAATGGGACATGCGCTTGCGCAGGGTGGGGCGGGAAATGCCCAGCACCCGGGCGGTGGCCGAGATGTTCCAATCGTTTTCGTTGAGGGCGAAAAGGATGTGCCGGTGCTCCACCTCCTCCAGAGTCACCAGGCTGGGGCTGCTGGCTTCGGGTTCGGGCAGGGAGGCGGCCAGCGCCTCGGCCACCACCTCGGCCAGGAGCACCGGGCCCCGGGAGTCGATGGCCGCCTTGGTCAGCACGTTGCGCAGTTCGCGCACGTTGCCCGGCCACTGGTAGGCGGCCAGCCGCTCCATGGCCTTGTCCTCCACCCGGTCCACGCTGAGGTCCATTTCCTGGTTTATCTGCGCCAGGAAATAGCGCACCAGCTTGGGCAGGTCGCTGATGCGTTCGCGCAGGGGCGGCACCTTGATGGTCACCACCTTGAGCCGGAAAAGCAAATCCCGGCGGAAGCGGCCGGCGCTGGCCAAGTCCTCCAGATTGCGGTTGGTGGCGGCCACGATGCGCGCCTGCGAACGCTGCACCTGGATGCCCCCCACCCGGGTGAACTCGCGGTTTTCCAGAAAACGCAGCAGTTTGGCCTGGAGGGCGAGAGGCAGCTCCCCCACCTCGTCGAAAAAGATGGTGCCCTGGCCGGCCAGCTCCAGGCGCCCTTTTTTGTTTTCCACCGCGCCGGTGAAGGCGCCGCGCTCGTGGCCGAAAAGCTCAGACTCCATGAGGTTGTCCACCAAGGTGGTGCAGTCCACGGTTACGAAGGGCTGGTGCTTGTCCTGGGAGGAATCGTGGATCACCCTGGCGATCAGCTCCTTGCCGCCGCCGGTTTCGCCGGTGATCAACACCGTGGCCCGGTTGCGCGAAAGCAGGCCGATGGTCTTGAAAATGGAGTTAATCTCCGCGGTGTCGCCTATGATCCGCCGGCGCGCGTCCTGGGCCAGGGGCTTATCTATCAGCGGCTGGTGGGCCAGGGTGGCGGCGGCGATGTGCAGGGCTTTTGCGATCACCCGGTCCAGGTCGGGCACGTTGAAGGGCTTTTGGATGTAATCGTAGGCCCCCAGGCGCATGGCCTCGATGGTGGTCTCCATGTCGTGAAACGCGGTTATCACGATCACCTTGGCCTCGGAGTCCTGGCTGGCGATGCGGGGGAGAATCTCCAAACCGGAGATATCCGGCAGCTTGACGTCCAGGATTATCACCGCCGGCTTGAGCTGGCGCCACATGGCCAGGCCCTTCTCGCCGGTGGCGGCGGCGGAGACCTCGTAGCCGCGTTCGCTGAGGAACATCTCCAGGGACTCGCGCAGGGAGTCGTCGTCTTCCACCAGCAGGATGCGCTTCAGGGCCGGCATGGCAGCCTCAAGATAAAGGCCACGCCGATGCCGTGGCGTCCCTTGACCGCCACCGAACCGCCGTGGCCCTCTATTATGCGCTGCACGATGCTGAGCCCCAGGCCGGTGCCCCGGCTCTTCTTGGTATAGAAGGGGGTGAAGAGGTGCTCCTGCACCTGGGGGGCCACGCCCTCGCCGTTGTCGTGCACGCCCAACTCCACCCAGCGGCCGCCGAGGGAGCGCACCTCACGGGTCCAGATGGTGACGCGCCCGCCGCGGGTAAGGCTCTCCAGGGCGTTGAGCATGAGATTGAGGAGCGCCTGCTCGATCTTGCCCATGTCGGCCTCCACCAGGGGCAAATCGGGAGGATGGCGCTGGCGCACCTCGACGCCGGCGTCCTTGACGCGGTCGGTCAAGAGGTCCACGCATTCCCTGGCCAATTGCGCCAGGTTCACCGGGGCCGGCACGATGCTCATGGGCCGGGCCATGTCCAGGAGCTGATGCAGGATGCCGTCCAGGCGGGTCAGCTCGTGCACCGTCATTTCCAGGCGGCGGCGGTCGAAGCCGTCCAGTTGCAGCTTTTCCTGCAGGATCATCATGTTCAGGGTGCAGGTGGAAAGCGGGTTGCGGATTTCATGGGAGAGCGAGGCCGCCACCTGGCCCACGTAGGCCATGCGCTCGTTTTCCCGCAGCCGGTTCTCCATGGCCACCCTGCCGCTGATGTCGCGGCAGATGCCGATGGTGACCGGCACCTGGCCCAGTTCCACCACCTTGTATTTCATCTCGGTGGGCGCGTCCACGGGCTGGCAGCCGGAGCGGGTGTATTCCATCTGCCCGCCCTGGGAGCGCTCGGCGAAGGCGTTGCGCAGGGCCTTCATGACCTGGGGGCGGAAATCGGGGGTCACGAAATCGCTGAAGGGACGGCCGGAGAGGCTTGCCGGCTCAAGGCCGTGCATGCGGCAGAAGGCGTCGTTGGCAAAGGCCACCCGTTCCCCCTGCACGATGAAGTAGCCGTCGTCGATTTCGTTGACCAGGGTCTTGTAGCGTTGCTCGCTCTCGGCCAATTCCGCGATCTGGATGCGCACCGTGCGCTCCAGGCCCTGGGCGTGGGAGCGGATGCGCCGCTCGGCCATCTGCTGGAAGCGGTCCGAAAAGCGGTGGATGGTGAAGGCCAGGCACTGGTTCATGGGTTTGAGGCAGGCCGGCAGCAGGTGCGCCAAATCCGGCTCCAGCAGGCGGTCGACCACGATGAGGCGGAACAGCTCGAAAGCGCCCTGCACGTCGGAGAGCGGAAAGCCGGAGTGGAGGCGCATCTCAGTGATGTAGTTTATAAAGGCTTTGATGCGGTCCAGCTTGCCGGTGAGCAGCACCTCCTGGTTGGCTCGAAAGGCCTCGTTGACCGTCAGATAAAGTTCGCTGGTGGGGCGTTTGGTGTAGCTGGGCGAAAGGCGGGAGAGGCGGAGCACCCACTCGTCTATCAATTCGTCGGCCTCTGCTTCCAGCCAGTCCAGAAAAGCCAGGTAAGCTGGCGATGCCTCTGGCGGGTATAGCGCCAGCGCGCTTTCCAACCTGGCGTCGGCAAGAACCTTTGCTTGCGGTTCCGTCACGATCCCCTTATTCCGAAATTACAATCATCCTTGGTTTCAGAGATGTTTTTTCGTGCTGAGGGGGTGAAACCTGGTAGCTGCGATGTAGCGATTTCACGGATGTTAGCACATGGCCGGCCGCCAGGGCAAGGCGGTGGGTCACTTGGCGGCCCGGCCGGGGTGGGCGGGCGTGAAAAAGCGCCGGAGAATGGACCGGTCGCAGCGTTTTTTTGCTTCTTGGCCCCTGGTGCGGAAAGCGGTGCAAGCGGTTGATTCAAGAAGCGGTCCGAGCCTGGCGGGGCGGGGCAGGGAGACCCTGCGGCCGGCGATGTTTGCGCTATGGTTATGGGCCGCCGGCTTTGCTATGCTTTAGAGCAAGCAAGTGGAAGAAAACCATAAAGGAGGCTTCTTCATGGCAGTGCACGAGCTGGCTGGCAAGCCCGCCCCCCGTTCCCTCTTGGTGAATGTGCCGCGATTGGTTAGCGATTACTATGTGTTGCGCCCCGACCCCTCTGATGCGGCCCAGCGGGTGAGCTTCGGCACCAGCGGCCATCGCGGTTCGTCCACGGAGCAGAGCTTCAACGAAAACCACATCCTGGCCATAAGCCAAGCCATTTGCGAGCACCGCCGCTCAAATAAAATCGACGGCCCCCTTTATATGGGCATGGACACCCACGCCCTTTCCGAGCCGGCCCTGGGCACCGCCCTGGAGGTTTTCGCGGCGCACGAGGTGGAGGTGATGATGCAGGCCGGCCGGGGCTACACCCCCACGCCGGTGATTTCCCACGCCATCCTCACCCACAATAGGGGACGCGGCGAGCACCTGGCCGACGGCGTGGTCATAACCCCTTCCCACAATCCGCCGGGCGACGGCGGCTTCAAGTACAACCCGCCCTCGGGCGGGCCGGCCGACACCAAGACCACCCAGGCCATCCAGGACCGGGCCAACCAGATTCTGGAGCAGGGCGTGGACCAGGTGCGCCGCCTGCCCTTGGCCAGGGCCCTGAAGGCGGCCACCGTGCATGAATACGACTACGTGGCCCCCTACGTGGCCGACCTGGCCAACATCCTGGACATGGAGGCCATCGCCGCCGCCGGCCTGAAGATCGGGGTGGACCCCTTGGGCGGATCGGGCATCGCCTTTTGGGAGCCCATGGCCCGGCTCTATAAGCTGGATATGGAGGTGGTGAATCCGGCGGTGGACCCCACCTTCAGCTTCATGACCGTGGACAAGGACGGCAAGATCCGCATGGACTGCTCCTCGCCCTACGCCATGGCGGGGCTCATTTCCCATCGCCAGCGCTTCGATATCGCCTTTGGCAACGACCCGGATTACGACCGCCACGGCATAGTGACCCGCGAGGCCGGGCTCTTGAATCCCAACCATTACCTGGCGGTGGCGGTTTGGTATCTGTTCCAGAACCGGCCGGGGTGGCGTAAGGAGTCCGCGGTGGGCAAGACCCTGGTCTCCAGCTCCATGATCGACCGGGTGGCCAAGCACCTGGGGCGCAGGCTCTCCGAGGTGCCGGTGGGCTTCAAATGGTTCGTGGACGGCCTCATCGACGGATCCTACGGATTCGGCGGCGAGGAGAGCGCCGGGGCTTCCTTCCTGCGCAAGGACGGCACGGTCTGGACCACGGACAAGGACGGCATCATCATGGACCTCCTGGCCGCGGAAATCACCGCCAAGCTGGGCCAGGACCCGGCCCAGGTTTATGAGGAACTCACCCAGCGCTTCGGCGCGCCGATTTACGAGCGCCTGGACGCGCCGGCCACCCCGGCCCAAAAGGCGGCCTTCAAGAAGCTGACCCCGGACATGGTGAGCGCCGACCGATTGGCCGGCGAAGCCATCATCGCCAAGCTCACCAAGGCGCCGGGCAACAACGCGGAAATCGGCGGGCTCAAGGTGGTGACCGAAAACGGCTGGTTCGCGGCGCGTCCTTCCGGCACCGAGGACATCTATAAGATATACGCGGAGAGCTTCAAGGGCCGGGAGCATTTGCAAGCCATCCAGGCCGAGGCCAAGGAGATCGTGGCCAAGGCCTTTCAGGCGGCGGGGGCTTAAAGGAAAAGCCCCGGCCCTCGCTTAACGCATAATCACCCACCGTGCGCCGGCGGGGGCCGCCAAGCAAGGCGGACCGCCTCCGGCTGGCGGACGGCGCGCCGTTCCGCCAGGGCCCGCGAAGCTCTATGGAAAAGGTATTATTTCCGGGCGGCGGTCGCGGCGGCTTGCCGGCCCGCGCCCGGCTGCCGCCTGTAGGGCTTGCCGCCTTCTCCAAAAGCCATCCTCCCAACCTCACAGGGTTTTTCCAAGCCAACCGCCCGCCAGCGATCAATCAAGCATAGTCCGCGACGATTTAAGCATGAATAATTGATTGACTTTAACTATTTGACACTCAGGCTCAAAGTGTCAATGCTTGTCCGGACAGTTGAAACCATCGGAATCAATCAGCCACCAAGGAGATACTCATCATGCCTCGTTGCCTACCCCTGCTCAAAAAGCTGACTTTGGCCCTCCTGCTGCTTTCATTGGTTGTCTCGGTCCCGGCCGCCTTGGCCTCCACAGTAAAGGCGGAAGATGGCAAAAAGATGAAGGTCGCCTTTGTCTATGCCTATAACATCGGAGACTACGGCTGGATATACAGCCACGACCAGGCGCGCAAAAAGGTGGAGGAGAAGCTCGGTTTCGTGCAGACCAAGGGCATCGAGAACGTGCCCAAGGATTCCAACGCCGAAAGGGTGCTCACCGACCTGGTGAAAGAGGGCTACAAGGTGATCGTGTGCACCAGCTACGATTATCAAAAGACCACCCTCAAGGTCGCGGAAAAATATCCCGAGGTTTATTTCCTGAACAGCACCGGCAGCGTGGTGGCCGATAACGTGGGCTCCTACTTCGGCAAGACCTTCGAAGCCAACTACCTGGCCGGCGTGCTGGCGGGCCTGATGACCAAGACCAACAAGCTGGGTTACGTGGGCGGCAACCCCATCAACGTGGGCATCCTGGACGTCAACGCCTTCCTGCTGGGGGCCCAGCAGGTGAACCCCAAGGCCGAGCTCAAGGTCATCTGGATCAATACCTGGTTCAATCCCGCCAAGGAGCGGGAAGCGGCCTTAAGCCTGGTGGACGTGGGCGCGGACGTTTTGGGCCACGACACCAACACCCCGGCCATCCACCAGGCCGCCCAGAGCAAGGGCGTCTACAGCATCGGCCGCAACACCGACATGAGCCGCTTCGCTCCCAAGGCGGTTCTCACCGGCATCATCTGGACCTGGGACGGCTATTACGAGCCCACCCTGAAGGCTATCCACGAGGGGACCTTCAAGCCCAGCGCCTACTGGGGCGGTCTCCAGGACGGCGTGGTTTCCATGGCGCCCTATGCCGATTTCATCCCGGCCGACAAGATCAAGATCGTGGAGGAGTACAAGGCCAAGCTCCTGGCCGGGGAACCGGTTTTCAAGGGACCCATCTACGACAACCAGGGCAAGCTGCGGGTGCCCGAGGGCAAGTCCCTCAGCGATGACGAACTGCGCAAGGTTGACTGGTACGTCAAGGGTATTCTTCCCTAGATCGGCGTGATCCCAGACGCGGGCCGGCTCGGCCGGGAAAGGCCGGGCCGGCCGCGCTGTCATCGCAACCTATCTCTTTAAGGAAAGCGCTTGTTGCGCCGAGCGGACACCTGCCCGCCGGTTCCTTGGTTTCAAGGCACGGGCGATGGCGTCTTGGTGAGCGCCCCGGCTTGCCCGCGGGCTATTTTTGATATTCGTAAAAAGCTGACGGTTGTCATGGCCCAGGAACCCACGGTGAGCATGCGGGGGATGCGAAAATCCTTCGCCGGTCTCATGGCCGTAAACGGCGCGACCCTCAAGGTCGCGGCCGGCGAGGTCCACAGCCTATTGGGCCAAAACGGCGCGGGCAAGACCACGCTCATGAATATTCTGGCCGGCATTTACCGGGCCGACGCGGGAGAAATCCAGGTGGACGGCAGGCGCGTAAATATCGGCTCCCCCCGCGACGCCCGTTCGGCGGGCATCGGCATGGTGCATCAGCACTTCCGTCTGATCCCCAGCTTCACGGTGGCCGAAAACCTGGCCCTGGCCAAGTCGGGCCTGCTGATCAGCCGCCGCGCCATGCAGCGCGCGGCGGAGAGGCTCCTGGAGCGCTACGGCTTCGGGGTGCCGCCCGCGGCCAAGGTGGCCGATCTCTCGGTGGGCCAGGCCCAGAAGGTGGAGATAGCCAAGGCGCTTTTGGGCGGGGCCGAGGTGCTGATATTGGACGAGCCCACCGCGGTCCTGACCCCTGGCGAGACCGAGGAGCTGTTTTCCCTTTTCCGGGCCATGTGCCGGCAGGGGCTCACCATTATCTTCATTACCCACAAGCTGAGCGAGGTGCTGGGATTCTCGGACCGCATCACCGTGATGCGCCGGGGCCGCACCGTGGAAACGCTCTCCTCCCGCCGCGCCGGCCAGGAGACCCTGGCCGAGCTAATGTTCGGCAGGGCCTGGGACGCCTGGCAGAGCGCCCGTTCCCGCAAAACTCCGGGTCCGCGCGGGGAGCGGGTGCTTTGGCTGGATAAGGTTGCCTTGCAAGCGGACGGTTTTTCCTGCGGTTTGCAGAGCGTGAGCCTGGAGGCCTTCGCCGGCGAGATAACGGGTATTGCCGGGGTATCCGGCAACGGCCAGGACGCGCTGGCCGAACTCCTCATCGGCCTGCACCGGCCGGCCGAAGGCCGGCTCACCCTGGCTGGCCGCGCCATGCCCCAGCCCTCTCCCGGGGAGTTCATCCGGCGGGGGGTGGCCTATGTGCCCGGCGACCGCTTGGGCCAGGGCCTCTGCCCAGGGCTGGGAGCCTGCGACAACGTGGCGCTCAAACGCCATAGCCAGCCGCCCTTTGCCCGCCTGGGCCTGATGAGCCGCCAACGGGCGCGGCAGAAGACCGAGCGCATAATCGCCAAGTACGGCATCAAGATCGCCGGCCTGGAGGCACCCGTGAGCCTGCTCTCCGGCGGCAATCTGCAACGGCTCATCATCGGCAGGGAATTGGACGCGGAGGTGCGGCTTTTGGTGGCGGTGAACCCCTCGCGGGGCCTGGACATCCAGGGCATGGCCCTAATGCGGTCCGAACTGATGAAACTGCGGGCGGCGGGGGTGGGCATCGTGCTCATCTCCGAGGATTTGGAAGAGCTGCAAGCCGTGTCGGACCGCTTGCACGTCATGTTTCGCGGCAGGCTCAGTCCGCCCTTTTTCAGAGGGGATCAGGACGCCCAACACATAGGGCGGCTGATGGCCGGCGCCGGTTTCGGGGAGGCCTGAGATGGGACCCCGACCCGCGACGGCCTCCCTTCCGGAGCTGGAGGCGTTTTGCCCGGCTTGATATATCCCCTGGCGATTTTCATCGCCTTGGCCGCCGGCTGGCTTCTCATGGCCATGGCCGGGCACGATGCTTTTTCCGTTTATACCCAGGCCTTCTCCAAGGTCTTCCTGAGCTGGCACGGCCTTTCCGAAACCCTGGTGCAGGCGGTGCCCTTGGGCATGGGCGCCTTGGGGGTGGCCATGGCGGCCCGGCTCAAGCTCTGGAACATAGGCGTGGAAGGGCAGTTCATGTTCGGCGCTTTCTGCGCCACCGGCCTGGCCTTGTATTTGGACACGCTGCCCGCGGTGGCGCTGCTGCCCTTGATGCTGGTGGCCGGCTTTATGGGCGGCGGGCTGCTGGCCGCCCTGTGCGGCCTGCTGCGGGCCCGGCTGGGCATCAACGAGATCGTCACCACCCTCCTCCTGAACTACGTGGTGGGCTTGTGGGTCGGCTATCTGGTGTATGGTCCCTGGCAGGCGCTGGGCTCCAACGTGCCGGAAACCACGGAGTTCGCGGCGGCCGCCCAGTTGCCGGTGATTTTTCCGGGCACCCGCGTGCACCTGGGTCTGGTGGCGCTATTGATCTTCGCCGCCCTGTGCCACTTTTTTCTTAACAACTCCGTGTGGGGTTATCGCATCAGGGCCTGCGGGGACAACCCCCGCGCCGCCCGCACCGCGGGCATCGATTATAAACGGAGCGTGTTGCTGGTCATGCTGCTCAGCGGGGGGCTGGCCGGCGCCGGCGGCATGCTGGAGGTATCCGGGGCGGTGCACCGCCTGCAGGACGGGACCACGCCCTTTTTCACCATGACGGTGTTCATGGCGGCCTGGCTGGCCAGGCTGGATTTGGCCGGCATTCTGGTGGCGGGGTTTCTGTTGGCCGGGCTCCAGGTGGCGGGCTATTACATGCAGTTCATGGGGCTGCCCAGCGCCCTGGTCACCGTGATAGAGGGCGTGGCGCTTCTTTCCATGATCGCCTTCGAACCCTTGCGGCTGAACGCGCTGAAACGCGCCGGGAAAGGGGCCTGAAAGCATGGATGCGCTGTGGGGTCTGCTGCCCAACATCCTGGCCGCCGGCGTGGCCGCGGGCACGCCGGTGCTGCTGGCGGCCTTGGGGGAGATCATCACCGAAAGGTCGGGGGTGCTCAACATAGGCCTGGAGGGAATCATGATCATGGGCTGCGTCAGCGCGGTCATGGTCACCCTGGACCTTCATTCCCCCCTGGCCGGGCTGGCCGCGGCCATGGCCGTGGGCGGGATCATGGGGCTCCTGCACGCGGCCTTCACCATCACCCTCAAGGGCAATCAGATCGTCAGCGGTCTGGCCCTGGTGCTCTTGGGCAGCGGGCTCAGCACCATGCTGGGCAAGGGGGTGCTGGGGCAGCCCGTGTTCGATCTTTTCTACCCGGAGGCCTTGCCCTGGCTGGCCGACCTGCCCTACGTGGGCGGCATATTCTTCAAGCACGATCCGCTGACCTATGGCGGCATTCTGCTGGCGCCCTTGGTCTGGTTTTTTCTGCAACACACCCGGCCGGGGCTCTTGGTGCGGGCGGCCGGGGAGAGCCCGGAAACCGCCGACAGCCTGGGCGCGCCCGTGGCCCTGGTGCGCTATGGGGCGGTGATCGCCGGCGGGGCGCTGGCCGGGGCGGGAGGCGCTTTCCTGCCCCTGGTGCAGACGCCCTCCTGGGTGGAAGGCATGACCTCGGGCAGCGGCTGGATAGCCTTGGCGGTGGTGATCTTCGCCCGTTGGGACCCGGGCAAGGCGCTCTTGGGGGCCTGGCTCTACGGGGCGGTGCAGGCCCTGGGATTCCGTTTGCAGGCGGTGGGCGTGCCCATACCGTCCCAGTTCCTCAACATGCTGCCCTATCTGGCACCCATCGCGGTGCTGGTGATAACCGCCAGCCGGAGCCGGGGCCAGGCCATCGCGCCCCGCGCCCTGGGCTTGCCTTATGAGAGAGAGTCGCGTTGATCCGAGCCCAAGCCGAATCAAACCTGGGGCGTCCCTCGCCCCTTTGCACGGGAGGTAAGCAATGAACCGAGCCAATGACGCGCGCGCCTATCGCATCGCCCTGGTTTCCCACTGTCTGCTCAACTCCAACAGCAAGGTCTATGAACTGGCTCGTCACCCCGGCATGGCCATGGAGGTCTTGGAGGTGCTCAACCGCCATGACATCGGCGTCATCCAGTTGCCCTGCCCGGAGCTGCTCCATTTGGGGCCGAGCCGCTGGTGGCAGGTCAAGGACATGTACGACACGCCGGCCTACCGCCGCTTTTGCCGCCAGCTCGCCGTGCCGGCCACGGACCAGGTGCGGCTCTACCGCCAGGCCGGGGCCACCGTGGTTTGCGTGTTGGGAGTGGACGGCAGCCCCAACTGCGGGGTGAGCGTAACGCCGCGCTCCGGGGAATGGGGCGGCAGGCCCAGGGAGATGCCCTTTGAATCGCTGGTGGTGCCGGGCAGGGGTGTCTTCATGGAAGAAATTGACCGCCACATGCGAGATAGCGCGGTGGAGCCTCCTCCCTTTTTCGGCCTGGCCTTGGAAGACATGAACCGGCCCCTGGCCGATATCCTGCGCGACCTTGAAGATTTCTTGGCCACGCAGTTGGCCTGAACTTGCACAACGCGAGCGATTTAAAAAAAGGCCGGTGGGAATCTGCGCTTGGCGGGGTGAGAGGCCGGGCGCGGCCGTGGTGATGACGGGGCAGGGGAGCGGCCGTTCGAGCCTCTCCCGGTTATGGTTGGGCGGGACCGTGGCGGCCGGTTTTTACTCCTGAGGCGCCATGGCGGCCCAGCCCCCGCCCAAGGCCTTGTATATGGCTATGAGCCTCTCCACCACCGCGCCCTCGCTGAGCGCCAACTGGTCCTGGAACTCCAGCAGGGAGCGCTGGGCGTCCAGCACGCTGTCGAAGTTCACCAGACCGGCCTTGTAGAGGTCCTGGGAAAGCGCCTCCGCCTCCTTGGCGGCCTCCACCGCTAGGCGCAGGTTTTCGCGGCGGTTTTGCTCCAGGGCGTAGCCGGTGAGCGCGTTCTCG
This sequence comes from Desulfocarbo indianensis, assembly GCA_001184205.1. Classification (GTDB taxonomy): domain Bacteria; phylum Desulfobacterota; class Desulfarculia; order Desulfarculales; family Desulfarculaceae; genus Desulfocarbo; species Desulfocarbo indianensis. The sequence goes on along the minus strand of LBMP01000003.1, from coordinate 370,907 downwards.
GTCTCCTCCAGGGCGGAGAGCACTGCGGCCTCATAGGCCAGGAGGACTTGCTCCTGCAGGGCGGACTGCGCCGCAATGTTCTGGCGGATGGCTCCGGCGTCGAACAGCTTCCAGGAGATGGAGGGCAGGAAGCCGGCGAAGAAGCTGGAGGAGCGCAACAGGTCGCCGGCCTGTACCGATTCCAGGCCGATGGAGCCGGCCAGTTGAAAGCGGGGATAAAGATCGGCGGTGGCCACGCCTATGCGGGCGCTTTGCGCGGCCAGGCGGCGTTCGGCGCGGCGCAGGTCGGGCCGCCGGCGCAGGGCCTCGGCGGGAATCCCCACCGCCACCGACAGGGGCGGCACCGGCAGCGGCTGCACGGCTTGCAGCCGGTCATGCACCGCGCCCGGCGCCAAACCCAACAAGACCGCCAGACGGTTCAGGCTGGCCTCGCGCCCTATGGCCAGGGAGGGGATAAAGGCCCTGGTGCGTTCCAGGTTGTAGCGCGCCTGCTCCAGGGCCAGCTTGGTGGTCAGGCCCGCCTGGTGACGGGATTGGATAAAGCCGTAGGTGTCTTCCTGGGAAGCCAGGTTGGCCTGGGCCACCGATATCCGGGCCTGGAAGGTCCGCACCTCCACATAGCTCAGGGCCACCTCCGCCGCCAGGCTCACCAGCACGTCCGAAAGATCGGCCTCGGCCGCCTCGAGATCGGCCTGGGCCGCTTCCACTGCGCGGCGCATCCCACCGAACACGTCCAATTCCCAACCGGCGTCAAGGCCGGCCGTGTAGAGCCGGTCCGTTGCTCTGCTGGGGGTGTTTTCGCTGGGGTCGCTGGCTTCGAACTGGCCGGCGGCGTCCACGCTGGGGAACAGGCCGGCTTGGATTATGCCGCGCAGGGCCCTGGCCTGGCGGACCCTGGCCTTGGCCTGTTTGAGGTCCAGGTTGCTCTTCACCGCTTGGGCGATGAGCTTGCTCAGCTCCGGATCATGGAGAAGGTTCCACCAACTGGCCAACCGGTCCGGCGAAGGGCGCTGCGCGCTCAAGCCCTTGCCCATCCCGCTGTTCCAGGCCGGGGGCGCTTCCGGTTCCTGTTTGACGTAGTCGGGCCCCACCGGCGCGCAGGCGGCCGCGAAATGAAGCGCCAGGAGGGCCAGGCCCATGGCGGACCATATGGGAATTTTCCTAGTCACGGGATTTCCTGCCCGCGCCCTTGAGGCGTTCGCGCAATATCTGGCAGCCGGCGAAAAGGGCGGGTATCAGGAATATGCCGAGCAGGGTGGCGGCCAGCATGCCGCTGAACACGGTGGCGCCGATGGCCTGGCGGCTGTTGGCGCCGGCGCCGCTGGCCATCACCAGGGGCGAGACTCCCAGGATGAAGGAGAAGGCGGTCATCATCACCGCCCGGAAGCGCAGCCTGGCCCCGGAGGCGGCGGCCACGTCCACGGGCAGGCCCTGCTCGCGCTGCTTCTTGGCGAACTCCACGATGAGGATGGCATTCTTGCTGGCCAAGCCCACCAGGAGCACCAGGCCGATCTGGGCGTAGATGGAAAGGCTGAGGCCGCCAAACATGAGCCCCAGGAGCGCGCCCACCGCCGCGACCGGAATCGATGAAATCACGGCGAGAGGGATGGTCCAGCTTTCGTATTGGGCCACCAGGAACAGGTATCCGAACAAGAAGGCCAGCCCCAGAAGAATCGGCGCCTGGCCGGCGGTCTGCCGCTCCTGGTAGGACAGGCCCGACCATTCAAAGGCGAAGTCCGGCGGCAGGGTCTTTTGGGCCACCTCCTCCATGGCGTCCATGGCCTCGCCCGAGCTGTAACCGTCCGCCGCCTCGCCGTCCACCTGCGAGGTGGGGAACTGGTTGTAGCGGCTGATGACCTGCGGCCCCAGGAATTTTGAAAGGGTTAACAGGCTGCGCATGGGCACCATGTTGCCGTCCTCGCTGCGCACGTGAAGACGTAATATATCCTCGGCCGCGTCGCGGTAGGGGATATCGGCCTGGACCTTGACCTGGAACACCCGGTTGAGCAGGTTGAAGTCGTTCACGTAGCGCGAACCCAACTGGGCCTGCATGGTGGCGAAGACGTCGCCCACCGAAACCTTGAGGGCCTCGGCCTTGGTGCGGTCCAGGTCGATGAATATCTGGGGCACGTCGGCCGAGTAGGTGGTGAAGACCGATTTGAGGCGGGGGTCCTGATTGGCGGCCAGCACCAGGGCGCGGGTGGCGGAGCCCAACTGGCCCGGCGTCTGGTCGGCCAGGGATTGCAGGCGGAAATCAAAGCCGCCGGTGCGCCCCAATCCCCTGATGGCAGGCGGCGAGAACACGAACAACTCGGCCGAGGGAACCGCCATCAGCCGGCCGCGCACCCGTTCCATCAGGCCATCCAGCCTGGTCTCGCGGTCCGTGCGCTTGTCCCAGTCCTCCAGCACGCATATGGCCACGCCCACGTTCTCGTTGTTGCCGCTGATGAAAGAGAGCCCGCTGATGGCCATCACGCTTCGCACGCCGGGGGTGGAACTCACCACCTGGCTGACCTCGGCCATGACCTGGCGGGTGCGGGCCAGGGAGGCGGATTCAGGCAACTGGGCGTTGACGTAGAACATACCCTGGTCTTCCTTGGGCAAGAAGCTGGTGGGCCGGGTGATGAAAAGCAGGTAGCCCGCCAGTATGGTAAGGGCCAGGATGGCCATGGCTATGGCCAAGCGGCGCACCAGCCAGGCGCTGACCACCACGTAGCGCTCGCGCGCGGCCGCCAGCATTCTTCCGAACCAGGCCAGGGGCCCGCGATCGATTATCTTGCCCGGCCGCAGGATGGTGGCGCAGAGGGCCGGGCTCAGGCTGAGCGCGTTCACCGTGGAGAGCACCACCGCCGTGGATATGGTCACCGCGAATTCCTGGTAGAGCTTGCCGGTGATGCCCGGCAAAAAGCCTACCGGCACGAAGACCGCCAGGAGCACCAGGGTGGTGGCGATAATGGGGCCGGTGACCTGCTCCATGGCCTTGAGAGTCGCCTGCGGGGCGGGCAGCCCTTCCTCGTTCATCACGCGCTGAACGTTCTCCACCACCACGATGGCGTCGTCCACCACCAGCCCGATGGCCAGCACCAGGGCAAAAAGGGTGAGCGTGTTCATGGTGGCGCCCAGGGCCATAAGCACGGCGATGGTGCCCACCAGCGACACCGGTATGGTGAGGGAGGGTATCAAGGTGGCGCGCCAATCCTGCAGGAAAAGGAAGGTCACCGCCACCACCATGAAAAAGGTGATTATCAGGGTGAAGATGATTTCATCTATGGCGGCGCTCACGTAGCGGGTGGTGTCGTAGGACAGCTCGTAGGAGACGTCCTTGGGAAAGCGCTTGGCCAGGCGCTCCATTTCCACCTTCACGGCCTCTATGGTCTGCAGGGCGTTGGCCCCGGTGGTCTGGTACACGCCCATGGTCAAGGCCGGCGATCCGTTCAGGGTAGAGCTGCGGGTATAGGACTGGGCGCCCAGTTCCACCCGGGCGATATCCTTCACCCGCACCAGACCGCCGGCGCGGTTGCTGCGCACTATGATGCGGTTGAACTCCTCCACGGTTTTCAAGCGGCCATGGGAGCGCAAGGTGTATTGCACCTGCTGGGTCGGCCCGGCCGGAGCGGTGCCGATGGAACCGGCCACCGCCTGCACGTTCTGCTTGCGTATGGCGCTTATGACGTCGTCGGCGGTGATGCCCAGCGCGGTGAGCCGGCGCGGGTCCAGCCAGATGCGCATGCTGTAGTCAAGGGCCCCGAAGATGCGGGCCTCGCTCACGCCTTTGACTCTGGCCAGGGCGTCCTTGACGTTTATGCTGACGTAATTGCTCAAATAGAGCTGGTCATGGCCCTGCTTGGTGGAGACGAAGTTGAGCATGGCCAGCATATCGGAGGTGCGGGCGCGCACCTCGATGCCTTCTTCCATCACCTCGCTGGGCACCAGGGAGGAGGCCTGCTGCACCCGGTTCTGCACGTTGACCTGGGCGATGGCGGGATCGGTGCCCACCTCGAAATAGACCGAAAGGTCGTACTGGCCGTTGTTGGAGCAGGTGGAAGACATGTAGATCATGTCTTCCACTCCGTTGACCGCCGCCTCGATGCTGGTGGCCACGCTGGCGGCCAATACTTCGGCGTTGGCTCCGGGATAGTTGGCCCTCACCCGGACCTCCGGCGGAGTGATGCGCGGATAATGAGCCACCGGGATGCTGAACAGGGCCAGAACGCCGGCCAGGGTGATGACCACCGAGATCACGATGGCCAGGCGAGGCCTCTCTATGAAGACCCGGCTTAACATGATGCTTTTTCCCTAATCGCCGGCATTGGCCGGCACGGTGCGCACTATCTGGCCGGGCTGCACTTTTTGCAGACCATGCACGACAATGGTATCGCCGGGATTCAGGCCGGATTCGACCGACCAATCGGTGCCCACCGGAGCGCCTCTGGTAATGCCCCGGCGCGCTATCTTGCCGCCATCCTCCACCGCCAGCACATAGAGCCCTTCGCGATCCTCCAACACGGCCGACTGGGGAACCGCCGGCAGGGCCGTGGATTTTTTGCGGCTTACCAGCACCTCCACGTACTGGCCGGGCAAAAGCACCCCATCAGGATTGGGGAACACCGCCCGCACCGCGATGGTGCCGGTGCCGGGGTCCACCTGGGGATCGGAGAAATCCATTTGGCCTTCCAGGGAATATATATGGCCGTTGGGCAGCTTCAAACGGGGCACCAACTGGGCTTTGGCGGCCTGGGGGTCCTTGGCGGCCTTGAGCTTGGCCTCGACGAACTCGTTTTCGCTCACCGAATAGACCACCCGTATGGGGTCAAGTTGCACAATGCGGGCCAGCGCCCCGGAGCTGGGACCCACCAGGTTGCCCAGGGTGTACTCGGCTCGGCCTATGCGGCCGGAGATGGGCGCTTCGATGGTGGTGTAGCTGAGATTGATCTCGGCCAGCTCAAGACCGGCCTTGGCTTCTTCAAATTGGGCGCGGGCGATTTGCTCGGCGGAGATGGCGTTGTCCATGTCGGTGGCGGCGACCCCGCCGGCCCGCACCGTGCGCAAGCGCTCCAAGTAGCGGATTGATCTGTCCAGGTTGGCCTGGGCCAGCGCCACCTTGGCTTTGGCCTCGTGCAATTTGGCTACGTAGGGGGTCTGCTCCAATTGGATCAAACGCGCGCCGGCCTTGACCTCGCCGCCTTCCAAGAAGCTGAGCTTGTCCAGGTAGCCCTCCACCCGCGCCCGCAGGTCCACGGTCTGCACGGCCTCCACCCGGCCCACGAATTCAGAGGCGGGATTGACCTCGACCGTTCTCACCGTGAGCACGCTGACCACCGGCGCCTGCTCGTCAGGGTTTTTAGCGGGCGCGGCCCCGGCCGGGGCGGCCCAGGCAAGCGCCGCCGCCAAGAGTGTTGCGCAGCCCAGCCAAGTTATGGATTTGGTTTTCACGCGCGCACCATTTTTCTTGCAGGTTCCCAGGTGAGGCGGTTGAGTCAGTCAACTAATATTACCTCAAATGATTAAAGGATAAATCATCTTGTTGTTGTGGATGATTGCATGGCAAGCAATTTTCATGGTGGTCAGCTTGTCGGCATGAGCGGATAGGGGGCTTAGGAATATAAAATGGGATGGCGGAGGTGAAGCGAAACGGTGAGAGCCAGCCCAATTTTTAGCCTGGGTGGAATAGTACCGCGCAATTATTGATCGAACTTGCGGCAAGGCTGGCGGCGACGCCGCGGTTGCTGGCAGTGGTTATGGCCGTGGGCATTATTTAGTCTGACCGCAACCGGCTAATTATCATGTCGGCTTCATTGCTAAAACCGCCGAAAAGCTGAAAAGGGCCTCTCGATATGTTTGATGGCGAGCCGGGGCGCGGGCCAAAACCCGTCCGGCCAAAGCGGCTTGGCGCCAATAAAAGTTTCTTGCTACCAACTGTATTTGCGAAGCGCCTCGCGCACCGCGTTCTCGCGGGTCTGGGCGTCGATCTTCATCCGCCGCTCCCGGCCCTCCTTGATCTTTTCCACCAGAACATCCAGGTCGGCGGGCTTTTCCATGAAATCCAGGGCGCCCTCGCGCATGGCTTCCACCCCGTGCTGCACGCTGGCATGGCCGGTGAGCAGGATGATTTGCAGGTCGGGCTTTTTCTTGAGCGCCCGCTTGAGGGTCTCCATGCCGTCCAGCTCGGGCATCATCAAATCCAGCACGATGGCGTCGAAGGTATGGGCGGCGATTTTGGCGAGGGCCTCGGCCCCGTTGCTGGCGGTGTCCACGAAGATATCCCGGTTGCGCAGGCGTTCGCCCACGGTTTCCAGGAGTTCCTTGTCGTCGTCCACGATCAAGACATATGCTTCGGCCATGATATTTCGCTCCTTTTAATTTTTTGTCGCGGGTCTAATACCCTGAAGCTTGCTTCGGTATGATTCGGTTCCCGCCGATACCCCGCAGCCTGCCGCGGTGCAGTTCATTAAGGCGGCGCTTTTTGTGCTCAGCCTGCTCTTTCAGGCCAATGGTGTCGTCAAAACCAACAGGCCATCCCCCTCCGCCCGGACCTGCACTTCCGGCAGACAAAGCGATTCAGGGGGAGGGGCTTCCACGGGCGCCGGCGGCTCCAGACAAAATTCGACCCGCAGGCCGCCTTCCCGCTTGCTCATGCCCACCCTCAGCTTGGAGCCGCTGGCGGCCCGCTCGGCGGTCTTTTCCAAACAGGCCCACACCAATTGCTCCCACAGGATGGGCCGCACCTGTAGGGCGGGGCCTTGCTCTGCCGCCAGTTCCAGGCTTATCCCCTTCATGTCGGCCGGGCGTTGAAACAGCCCCATGATCTTTTGCAGGGAATGGGCGGCGTCGGTTTGGCCGCGATCCAGGTCCGCGCCATGGGCAAAGGCATTGAGCCGGCGCACCGCCTGGTCGGCCTGGCCCACCCTGACCACCACCCGGCCTATGAGCTGCCCCAGGCGCGCCGGGTCGGGTTCCCTGCCGTTTTCGGCCATGGCCAGCATCTCCTGCAGCAGCCGGCTTTGCTCGTTGATGACCGCAAGCTCGTTCTTGATTTCATGGGTGGCGCTCGCCGTTACCTTGCCCATGAAATCCAGCAGCCTGGCAAGGCGCTCCTCTGGCAGATTATGGTTCACCGCGGCCACTCCTCCTGTGCCTTGTCCGTTTGCATGAGCGAAAGCAGAACGTCTATATCCACGGGCTTCACCAGATAGCGGTCCGCCCCCAGCTCCAGGGCATGATCCAAATCCTCGGCGGCGCTGTGGCCGGTGAGCAGGATGATGCGGGTGCTGGGGCTGGTTTTTTTTATCCGCTGGATGGCCTCGAGGCCGCCCAGGCCCGGCATCTTCAAATCGATCACCACCCAGTCATAGGCATGGCGTTTGATCAGTTCCAGGCCTTCCTCGCCGCTGGTAGCCCAATCGTTGGCTATATGGCGCAGGTCCAGCCGCTCGGAGAGGGTGGTCACCAGCTCTTTCTCGTCATCGATAAGCAAGACTTTCATGCCGTTATTCCGCCTTGTCCGGAGGCATCGGCGGCGCCGCCGCTGGCTGTCCTGGCCTCGGGATTGGCCGGAGGCCGCCTTTTGGGAAGAATGATGGTGAAGGTGGTTCCCTGGCCCGGCTCGCTCTCCACCTCGATATGGCCGCCCATCTTCTGCACGATGCCGTAGGTGATGGAAAGCCCCAGGCCGGTTCCCTTGTCTCCTTTGGTGGAGAAGAAGGGTTCGAATATGCTCTTGAGGTCCTCGGCGGGGATGCCCACGCCGTTGTCGGCAATGCTGATGGCGATCTGCTGATCCCCCAAGGGCCCCACGGCGATGTTTATTTCGCCGCCGTCGCCCACCGCGGCCAGGGCGTTGTTGAGGATGTTCAACAGCACCTGCTGCAGTTGGCCTTTATCGGCCTCTAAGGGCTCTATGTCCGGGGGGATGCGTTGGTTCACCGAAATGTTGCGGTACTGGGCCTCGCGGCCTAAAAAGCCGAGCACTTCCTTGATCAGGTTCTCCAGGTGTATCTGCTCGGTCTTCATGGGCAGGTGGCGGGCGAAGCCCAGCAACCGGTGGGTGATGTCGCTCACCCGCTTGACCGAGTCCTTGATCACCTTGGTCTGGGCCAGGAATTTCTCCTTGTGGGAGAACTCTCCCGAGACCCCCAGCAGATCCTCCATCAGCCCCACTTTTTCATTGATGATGGCCACGGGGTTGTTGATCTCGTGGGCCACCCCGGCGGCCAGCCGGCCGATGGAGGCCAGTTTGTTGGTGTATTCCACCTCGTGCAGGACGGCCGCCCGCCTGAGATCGGTAACATAGATGCGGTTGACCAGGTTGTTGGAGCCCCACCAGATCACCGCCAGGATGGCCAGCACGCTGAGCCCCACCATGACGATCACGTTGATGCGCAGGAGGTCCCATTTCTTCAGGAGCACTTGGGGCTGGTTGACCACCACCAGGGTGAAGGGGGTGCCATCCACCTTGGCCAAGCCCACCAACAGCGGCCGGCCGAAGCGGTCCTCGGCTTCATGGATGCCGTTCCATTGGGCCGCGCCCTTGGGCGGCAACAAGGGGAAGCCGCTGAGCACGCCGCCGTACAACTGGGAGGGGGTTTGCAGCACGCCCTGTTGATTGATCAGGAAGATATCGCCGGTGGGTTGCAGGTCGGTGGCCTTGAGCAGCTCGTTGAGGCGGCCGGTGTCGATGGTGGCCCGCAACACGTAGGTCTGATCCATATCCTTTTCATGACGCACGGCGATCACGAAGTGGGGGAAGTTGCGGTGCCCCAGGAACACGTCGCTGATGTAGATGCCGCGGATCAGCACCTCCTTGTACCAGTCCTGGTCCTTGTAATCCCTGCCCGCCAGGTTGTAGGGGCCGATGTAGGTCTCCTGGATGCCCGAGGCGTCGATCAGGCCCAGGTCCACGAATCCCCCGAAGCTCTGGCGCAGATGCCGGAAGATGGCCCCCAGATGCCGGCGGTTGGACAGCTCGCCAAAGGCGTTTTCCAGGTTAACGTAGGCCAGGGCCGCCCGGCGTTCGTCCAGGAAATAGGAAATCTGCACCTTGCCGGTGGCCAGCATGCGCTGCATGTGGTTGTCTATTTCATTGCGCTGCAGTTCGTACTGGTTTTCGAACTGGTAGAAATTGATGCCGGCCAGGAAAACCAGGGGCGCCAAAGTGACCGCCACCGCCGCCCAGAAGGTGTTGGCCCACAAGCGGCGATAGTTCATCAGCTCCAGGCCGGGATCGCGCCGATCCCAGAAAGCCGGTTTTATTTTCTTTAAAAAGCCCATATGAGCCTTAACGCTTCCTTGCCGCCTGATAGGCTTCCTGCATCACCTGGGAAAGCTGGTCTATGTCCACCGGCTTTTCCAGATAGGCGAAGGCCCCCATCTGCATGCAGGTTTCCTTGTCCCGCTCGGAGCCGTGGCCGGTGAGGATGATCACCTCCACCTTGGGATAATCCCGCTTCAGGCGGCGCAGGACCTCGATGCCGTCGATGCCCGGCATTTTCAAATCCAGCACCAGCACCTCGGGCTCGTCCTCGGACACCAGGCGCAGGGCCTCCTCGCCGTCATACACCACGGCCGAGCCGATCTCCCGGAGCATCAGGCGCTCGGAGAGGGTCTGCACGAATTCGCGCTCGTCGTCCACCAGAAGCACCTTGGAGGGCAGTTGGAAATCCGCCCGCCGGTAGACGTCGGCTTGGTAATAATCCGGGCCGGGCTCCACCTTGGCCTGCTGGACCCCGTCCACGGACAGCGCCAGCTTTTCCAGGTCCTCGGTGAGCTTGGCCAGGCGCATCACCTTTTTATTGATCAGGATGTTGACCTGGTCCCCGCTGGCCTTGACCTGCAGGTCCTTGGGACTGTGGCCCTCCCCGGCCAGGGCCTGCTCCACCGCGCAGGACAAGGTGAAGTCCCTTACCGCCTGCCGCGAGGAGCTGTTGGGCTTGAGCGCGGGCCCCTTGGCGTGGTCGCTGATAATGCGCGCCGTTTCCTCCAGGCCGGTCTTGTCCACCGGCAGCAGCATGTCGTATAGCTCGGGGGCCCAAGGGTCGCGGCCGCGGGCGTATTCCGCCCAGCGGATGGCGGCCTCGTCGTCGCGGTGAATCAGGGCCAGGGCCTCTTTCTGGTTGAGCCCCTTTTCCCGGGTAGCCCTGTCGGCCCGGTATTTGGATTCGGCGATGAGGCACACTTCCAAGACATGGCTTATGTAATTGGGTATCAACTGGGCGGCGTAGCCCAGAAACACCATGTCCTCCTGCTTCAGGAACCAGGCCATGCCCAGCTTGAGCCAGCTGAAGGCCTTTTCCTTTTCTTGGGAAAACTGATTGAACACCGAGGTCCGCCCGAACATGGCGCGCCGCAGGCTTTCCGCCGGCGGACCGCCTTCCCTGGCGACCTTGCCGATGAGGTCCTCGTCGCGCAACAGGGGATAACCCAGACGGCCGGCCACGTCCTGGGCGATTTCCTCGGAACCGCAAAATGAACCGCTGAATATGCTCACCACGCTCATGGCCTAATCTCCCTCTCCCACGTGCACGCGATCCAGGGGACACACCGTCACCAGGGGGCAAGCCTCCTCATGCGAACCCGCGTGGGCTTTCTCGTGGATGGCCGCGATGGCGCTGGCCGCCAAGGGATACACGTGATCCTCTCCTATCTTGGCCAGCAGATGGGTGCGTTTCATGACTTCCAATACTCTTTCCTTTACGTGCGAGAAGCTTATATCGTAGCCCGCGCTGCGCACCCGGTCCACGATCAGGGAAAGAGCGTCCTCGCCGGAGGCGTCGATATCGTTGATGCCGTTGGCCACCACCAGGATGTGCTTCAGATGCGGCATGTGGCTGATGCGCTCGTTGATCTGGTCCTCCAGGAAAGAGGCGTTGGCGAAAAACAGCGGCCCGTCGAAGCGGATCACGGCCACGTGCTCGCATTGCCTGAGGCCGAAGTGCTCCGCGTCCCGCAGCGAACAGTCGGGGTGCATGGCCAGGCTGGCCACCTTGGGCCGCATGCTCTGATACAAGAACACCCCCAAGGAAAGCACCACGCCGATCATTATGCCCTTGTCCAGGTGGGGGGCGAAAGCCAGGGTGGCCACAAAGGTGATGATGCTGATGGCCCCGTCATACCATTGGGCCTTCCAGGCGTGCACAAAGCCGCTCACGTTTATCAAGCCAACTACCGCCATCATGATCACCGCGGCCAACACGGCCTGGGGCAGATGATACAAGAGCGGGGTGAAGAACAGCAGCACGATCACCACCATCAGGCTGGTGACCACGCTGGAAAGCCCGGTGCGGGCGCCGGCCTGCAAGTTGACCGCCGAGCGGCTGAACGAGCCCGAGACCGGATAGCTCTTGCCCAGGCAGCCGATGATGTTGGCCAGGCCCTGGCCGATCAGCTCCTGGTTGGGGTCCAGGCGCTGGCCCGTCTTGCCGGCCATGGCCTTGGCGATGCTGATGGCCTCCATGAAGCCCAAGAGCGAGATGATCACGGCGTAGGGGAACAGCTGCAACCCCACCGACCAATCCAGCTTGGGCACGGACAGGGTGGGAAGGCCGGGGGGAATGTCGGCCACCACGGCCCCGCCGCCCGCCATCTTCAGCGCCGCGGCGTCCAGTTCGGTGTTGCCCACCTTGATGCGCCAGGCGCGGCCGTCGTCCCGGGCTTCGGGCGGGGCCTCGTCCTTCAGGTAAAACATCATGGCGCCGTCGGCCCGGGGCACGTTCACGAAAAGGTGGGAGCGCAGGGATTCGCGCAGCAGGTGGGCCAGGCTCTTTTCCTTTTCGATCATGGCGGTGTCCAGGGTGGCCTCCTGCTGGTACTTGAGGCCCTCCAGGGATTTGTCGCCCTTGTTTTCCGCGACCTGACGGACCTTCCGGTTGATCTCGGCCCGCTCTTCGCCCAACTGGGATATGCGACGCATCTCCCGGTTGAAGGCCTTGATCTCCTCGCGCACCGCGGGGCTGGCAATGGCGCTCAAGGGGGCCTTGGCGTCGTGCTGAAAGCCCACCGCCCAGGAGATCACGGTGGTGACCGCCACCGCCGCCAGCACGTAGGGAATCTTGGGATTCAGCCGCTTCAGGCCGTACATGATGATGAAGGCGCCGGCCCCCATGGCCAGGGTGGGCCAATGGGTGTAGTGAAAGGCCGCTTCAAAGACCCGCCAAATGGTTTCGTAATGATGCTCGGCCTTGTCCACGTACACGCCGAACATTTTCGAGAGCTGGCTGGAGGCGATTATGATGGCCGCCGCGTTGGTGAAGCCGTTCACCACCGGATGGGAAAGGAAATTGACCACCAGGCCCAGGCGCAGGACGCCCAGCAAAAGCTGGAAAATGCCCACGATCAAGGCCAGGAGCACGGCGTAGGCGATGAAGGCCTCGCTGCCCGCCGTGGCCAGGGGCTCCAGGGAAGCGGCGGTCATTAAAGAAACCACCGCCACCGGGCCGGTGGCCAGCTGCATGCTGCTGCCGAAGAGGGCCGCCACCATGGGAGGCAGGAAAGCGGCGTACAAGCCGTAATAGGCCGGCAGCCCCGCCAACTGGGCGTATGCCATGGATTGGGGGATCAGCACCAGGGCCACGGTGATTCCGGCCATGGCGTCCAGGCGGAAACCGGCCAGATTGTAGCCCCGGAACCAGCCGAGGAAGGGAAATATGCGCCTCAGCATGGGAGCGGCTCCCCTTTACAGCGTTGTACTGACATCTATTCCTCCAGGCTAAACCTTTTGATTTTTCGCCACAGCGAAACCCTGTCTATGCCCAAGATCTCGGCGGCGCGCGTCTTGTTGTCGCCGGTTTGGGCCAGGACCCGCTTGATATAAAGACGCTCGCGCTCTTCCAGGGTGAGCAGCCTGCCGTCTTCCGGCTCGTCGCCGCCGCCGGCGGCTTTCTGCCTGATGTCGTCGGGCAGATCCGAGGCTTGCAGTTCCTCTCCCGCGCCCAGGGTGACGGCCCGCTCGATGAGGTTTTCCAGTTCGCGCACGTTGCCGGGAAAGTCATGGCGGAGGAGGGCGGCCATCATTTGTTTGGAAATGCCGGAGAAGGGCTTGTTCTGCCTTTGGGAGTGCTTTTCCAGGAAATGGTGGGCCAGAAGAGGTATGTCGTCCCGGTGCTCGCGCAGGGCCGGCAATTCCAGGCACACCACGTTAAGGCGGTAGTACAGATCGGAACGGAAGGCGCCCGCCTCCACCAATTGTTTCAAATCCTGATTGGTCGCGGCCACGATGCGCACGTCCACGGGAATGGCCTCGGTGCTGCCCACCCTGGTCACCACCTTTTCCTGGATGACCCGCAACAGCTTCACCTGCATGGAAAGCGGCATGTCGCCTATTTCATCGAGGAACACGGTGCCGCCGTCGGCCGCCTCGAAAAGCCCGGCTTTGGTGGCCAGGGCCCCGGTGAAAGCGCCCCGCTCGTGGCCGAACAGCTCGCTGACCAATAGCTCCTCCACGAAGGCCCCGCAGTTGAAGGCCACGAAGCGTTTTTCCGCGCGCTGGCTGGCGTGGTGCAGGGCGCGGGCGAAAAGCTCCTTGCCGGTGCCGGTCTCGCCCACCAGGAGCACGTTGCAATCGGTGGGCGCCACCTGGGCCACGGTGCGGATCAAAGCCTGGATGCGGGGATGGTTGCCCACGATGGAGCCCACCCCGTCGCGGGCCTGTATGTCGCGCTTCAGGTCGGCCAGTTCCTTGCGCAGGCGCACCTTTTCCAGGGCGTGGGCCACCTGGGCCCTGACCTCCTCGATTTTGTAGGGCTTGGCGATGTAATGAAACGCCCCCAGCTTCATAGCCTCTATGGCCGAATCCACCGAGGCGAAGGCGGTGAGCATGATGACCTCGGTGGCGGGGTTGAGGCGCTTGACTTCCTCCAGCACCCGCATGCCGTCTATCTTTTCCATGCGCAGGTCGGTGAGGACCAGATCAAAGGTCTGGCGGGCGGCCAACTCCAGGGCTTCCGCGCCGCTGGCGGCGCTGGTCACCTGGTAATTTCCGCCGCGCTCCAGAATGTGTTGCAGGTTGCCCCGCGCCACGGCGTCGTCCTCCACCACCAGGAGCTTGGGCTTGGCGGCCATGGCTTCAGCTCCTTTCCGCGCTAAGGGGCAGGGTGACCACGAACCTGGCCCCGCCGTGGGGGCGGTTCTGCGCCTGGATATGGCCCCGGTGCCTCTCCACCACGCCATAGGTGATGGATAGCCCCAGGCCGGTGCCTTGGCCCACGTCCTTGGTGGTGAAAAAGGGATCGAAAATGCGCGGCAGGATTTCGGGAGAGATGCCGCCGCCCTGGTCCTCCACCACCAGCTCCAGCAAATTGGACTGGTGCAACTGGCGGGCGCTTATGGTCAGGACGCCGCCCGCGGGCATGGCCTGGATGCCGTTCATGACCAGATTCAAAAGCGCCTGCACCATGTGGGCCTTGTCGATCATGAGCCTGATGCCCGGCGGCACCATGACCCGGACCTCCACCTTGGCGGGTATCTCGCCCCTGATCAGCTTGAGGCTCTCCTCCACCACCGGGAGCAATTCCTCCTCCTTGAGCTTGAATTCCCGCTGGCGGGCGAACTCCAGGAGGGAGCCGACAATGTCGCGGGCCTTGCTCACCTGGGCCTCGATGGTCTTGAGAAGATCGCGGTGGTATTCGGAAACCCGGTCCATCTCTTCCAGGAGAATCTGGCAGGAGGTGGAGATGTTGTTGAGGGGGTTGTTAAGCTCGTGGGCCACGCCGCTGGTGAGGGTGCCCAGGGCGGTGAGCTTTTCGGTCTGCACCATCTGCTCGTTGTTGCGGCGCAGATGCACCACCATGCGGTTGAAGGCCTGCACCAGAGTGCCGATCTCGTCCGAGGTGTCGGTGCGGGGAATGGTCTGGAAATCGCCGTCCGCCACCACCTTGGTGGCGTCTTCGATGACGGCCAGCGGCTTCACCAGCTTGACGATAAGGGAATAGATGAGCAGGCCGCCTATGCCGGCCAGGGTCAAAAGGAAGACCACCAGGATGGGCCGGTAGCTCCTGAGCAGCAGATGGATGCCGCTGCGTTCGTTATTGGCCAGCTTTTCGGAGGCCTCGATAAGCTCTTTGCCGGTCTGCCTGAGCCGGGCCACGGAATCGCCGGGGGGCAGCACGCCGGGCGCTTGCACCGCGTGCACCTTGGCGAATTCGGCGCGATAAGCGGCCGCCAGGCCCAGCAGGTTTCGCAGCCCCGCCTGGCCCATGCTGCCTGCCAGATGCTTCTGTTCGGCTTGCAGCATGGTTTGGAACTGATCCAGATAGGCCAGGGCCTGGCGGAAATCCTCCTCGTGCTGATACAGGAAATAGTTCTTTTCATAGCGCCTGACTTCCAGCACGGTGTTCACCATGGAGTCGGCCTGGCTCAAAAAAATCAGTTTCCGCTCCATGCTGGTGAACTGGCTGTAGGAAAGCGCGCCGAACAGGGCCATGCCCAGAAAGGCGGCCAGAAAGCCGAACAACAGCCGCACCCTGATTTTGGTCATACTCCGTAGAATGCTCATCACCGCTCCCGCTTGCCGTGGCCTGAAATCCGGCCGCGTTTGCCTAAAGAAACGCTGGGGGCCGGGTATGCTCTCGGCAAGACTTGTAATGGACACGGCTGTCATGACCTCGTTTTATGGAAGGTTCATGCCAGGATTCGTCCGTGCCGGTTCGTGTCTGCTATCTAGTTGAAAAATAATCCTAAAATACAATCGGTCCCTTGACGGGCGGCAAAGCGCCCGCGTTGCGTTATGCAATGGCCATCAAGGGGCCAGGTTAAAAATTGGCAGTTATTAAGCTATATTATAGGACTTGTTCGCCGGCGGGAGAATATTATTGCAATTTGCAACGCGAAGGCGAGGCCGCGCGCGGTTATCTAGGCGGAGCGGGCCGGGCTTTTCTGGCCCACGGGAATGAAACAGGCCGCCAGGGCGCAGGCCAGGGGCATGAGGGTGGTTATATGCATGACCGTCACCACGCCCCAATGATCGGCCACCACGCCCAAGGCCGCCGCGCCCATGCCGCCGGTGCCCAGGGCGAAGCCCACCAAGAGGCCCGACGAGGTGCCCGCCCGATCGGGCATGATCTGCTGGCCCAGGACCATGATCACCGACCAGGTGGAAAGCAACAGTGCCCCGATCAAGGCCATCACGATATACAGCCAGGCGCCTTGCGCGTTGAGCAGCCACACCATGAGCGGCGTGACCAGGGCCACGCTGATTATGAAGAAACGCTTGGGGCCGATCCTCTCGGCCAGGGGCGCGCCCAGCAAGGTGCCAACCACGCCCGCGCCCAAGAACACGCTTAAAAGCGTACCCACGGTCAGGGGGTCACCGCCCAGCGCGCTTACGTAATAAAAAGGAACAAAGGTGGCGATGCCGGCGTGAATCCAGGAGCGCAGGATGACCGCCGCCACCAGGATGGCGAAGGGGCGCACCCGGTTGCCGATGGCCTGCAAAGCTTGGCTGGGGGCCTGGACGGCCAGGTTTTCCGCCCTCTTGGCCAGGCTGCGCCAATGGGCCAGGAAAAGCAGGGAGGTGATAACGCCGGGGATGGCAAAGAGCATTATGCCTGGCAGTCCCAGCCAGGCGCAGTAGGCCGTGACCATGGCCGGGCCCAGGGCCATGCCCAGGTTGCCGCCCACCATGAACCAGGATACCCCCACCACCTTGCGCGAGCCCGCCGAATTCAAGACCGCCTTAAAGCTTTCCGGGTGGAAGCTGGCCACGCCCAGGCCGCAGAGCACCACCGCGGCCAATATGGACACATAGCCGGAAAGCAGACCGATGAGCCCGAAGCCCACCCCCGAAACCGCCACGCCCAGGGGCACCAGCCAGCGCAGATTCCAGCGGTCGGTGAGAAAGCCGAACAGGGGTTGGATCACCGAGGAGGTCAGGTTCATGGTCATGAGCAGGGCCCCGGCCTCGGCATAGCTCAGGCCGTGGATTTCCTTGAGCAGGGGCAAGAGGGCCGGCAGGGCGCCTTGGGAGGTGTCGGTCACTATGTGGCCGAAGATCAATATGAGGAGCGATTGCAGTTGCATGTGACCATTCCCGCCCGTGGGGCGCTGACGCGTCCGCTTACGGCCGCCCATCGCTAGGCAACCGGTAAGGAATCCTAAAAATACAACCAGACCGCGGCCCTCGCCAGGCGATTGCTATGAAAGTCTGGGTTTTGCCGATTCTTGATGGTCCTGAATGCGTATTCCTTCACAGCCGAGCCGGCCCTGTGCTAGCATAATAAATATAGGCGATCCGTAAGCCACATCGCCGCCGGGTCAGGGAGGTGAGGCAAACAGCCCGGCCAAAGCGCTCACCAGCCAGAGACATAAGCTAAAGGGGCATTGGTTGAGCTGAACCTCGCTTGAAGCTGAGCAGGGCCGTTTCTTAGGCCTCCCACGGTTTTTTGCTTTCCTGGTTCGTTTCCCGCTAAATCTTCGTCCGCAGCGCGCCGCGCAAAAATCGCCCCAGCGCGTGACCGGCTTTTTATGGGAAGGCGTGCCGCCGCAAACGCGCGGCGCATGCAAGGTTATGTCTGAGGTCGGAAAGGAGGAGCCAGGATGAGCCCGGATGTCTTGCCAGGAAAAAAGGTGAAGATGGAAGTCTACGCCGAGGACGCGCAGATACTGAGGGAAAAGGGCCAGGACTTCCAGCAGGCCATCATCGGCAAAACTTTGGGGCCCGATGACCAGGTTTTGTTCCACGACGTGGTGATCGGGGTGACCGCCACCAAACCCAAGGGCCGCGTTCAGGTGAACAAGGACACCGCCATCAAGATGAGCCTATCCAAGAAACCCATGATGATGGTGTGCGCCAACTGCGGCAAGGAGCTTTCCCGCTACAGCCCCACCTGCCAGGAATGCGGCACGGAGATGAAGGTGGTGGCTCTCTAGGCCATCAAGCAGGGCTGGCCGCGCCCCTCTGAACCCAGGGGGGCGCGAATAGTTCTTACGGCCGGCGCGGCGCGAAAAAGGGCGCTTCCCGACGGGAAGCGCCCTTGGTTGCTCGTGTTTCGGCAGGCCGGCCCTGGGCCGCGCATTGCCGTGCGGCGCTGGGGCGCAAAGCTACATGTTGTACAGCTCTTCGCCGTAAAGCCGGATCCAGTCCTTCTTGAGGGCCTCCTGGCCGGCCGCGATATCATCGGCCCCCAGGATGAGAATGGTGGCCTCACCGGTCTGGATGCAGGGATAGAGATAGCTCACGTTCACGTTGGCCCGCTTCAGGGGATTGAGCACGGCCAAGAGCCCGCCCGCGTGATGGGGGGTCTCCGCGGCCAGCACGTCGTCCACCTGCACCTCGATGCCGTTGCTTTGCAGGGTGTTGACGGCCTTGTCCGGATTGTCGGCCACGAAACGCATCAAGCCCTCGCCGCCCGGCGTCTTGGTGGAAACGAAAAGCGCCACGATGTTCACCCCGGCGTCGCCCATCATTTCGCTGATGCGGGCCATCTGGCCGGGCTGGTTGGGGATGTCCATGGATATTTGCTTGACGGTCATGCCGACTTCTCCTTTTTCATGGCCTGGCGGACGGCCTCGGCTCCGGCGTCCAGGGCCTTGCGGTTTATTTCCAGCACCTTGGCTTTCTTGCCCAGGCCGGTGTCGGCCAGGGCTTCCTTGAAGGCCTCCAGGGGAGCCACCTGGCTCATCTCGGCGAAGGCGCCGACCATGACCACGTTGGCCGAGCGGTCCTCGCCCAATTGGTGGGCAATGGTGCTGACCGGAATCCGTAAAACCGTCAGATCGTCGCGCTTGACCGGCGAGTGCACCAGGTCGTCGTTTAAGAGCAGGCCGCCGCCGCTACGGACCACGGTGGCGAAACGGATCAGGCTGGGGTTGTTCATGACCACCGCGAAATCCGGCGAGGACGCCACCGGGCTGGCGATCTCCTGGTCGGAAACCACCACCGTGCAGTTGGCGGTGCCGCCGCGGACCTCGGCGCCGTAGGAGGGCAGGTAGGTTACGTGTTTACCGATACGCATGCCGGTGAAAGCCAGAATATAGCCCATGAGCAGCACGCCCTGGCCTCCGAAGCCGGCGAATACACTCTTGACTGTCATGACTCCTCCCCCTGCTTCTCGTCATAGCCGGTTTTGTCCTTGATAACTCCCAGAGGGAAGACCTTGCTCATGGACTGGTCAATGTATTCCATGGCCTTGATGGGGCTCATCTTCCAGTTGGTGGGGCAAGTGGAAAGTATCTCCACCAGGGAAAAGCCCAGGCCGTCCAGCTGCGCCTGGAAGGCCTTCTTGATGGCCTTTTTGGCCTTTTTAATGTTCTTGGGGGAGTTGACCGCCACCCGCTCCAGATACACCGAGCCGCCGGCCACGGCCAGCATTTGGGTGAGGTCCAGGGGATAGCCGTCGCGGGCCACGTCGCGGCCGCCGGGGGTGGTGGTGGAGTTCATGCCCGCCACGGTGGTGGGGGCCATCTGGCCGCCGGTCATGCCGTACACGCCGTTGTTGATGAAAAGCACCGTGATCTTTTCGCCGCGGTTGGCCGCGTGCACCGCGCCGCCGGTGCCGATGGCGGCGATGTCGCCGTCGCCCTGATAGGTGAACACCACCCGGTCGGGCAGCACCCGCTTGATGCCGGTGGCCACGGCCACGGCGCGGCCGTGGGGGGCTTCGCCCATGTCCACGTCGAAATAGTTATAGGCCAGGACGGCGCAGCCCGCCGGGGGAACCCCCACGGTCTTTTCCTGGATGCCCAGCTCGTCTATCACCTCGGCCACCAGGCGGTGGATGATGGAGTGGCCGCAGCCGGGGCAATAATGATATATGGCGGGCTTGAGACTCTTGGGCTTGTGGAATACCTGTTTCATGCGGCACCTCCCGCCCTGCGGCCGTCCGCGGCCTCGCCCTGGGCCAGGTGGGCGTTGTGATAATAGTGGCTGATCTGGTGGGCCACCTCCTCCGGGGTGGGGATGACGCCGCCGGGCCGGCCGTAGAAATGAACCTCGGCCTGGCTCTTGACCGCGATCTGCACGTCCTCCACCATCTGGCCGGAACTCATCTCGAACACCAAGACCTGGCGCACCCGCTGGGTGAGCCGGCTCAAGGGCTCCTTGGGGAAGGGGTACAGCGAGATGGGCCGGAACAGGCCCACCTTCAGCCCCATCTCGCGCACGCGTTTGATGGCGCCCTTTACGATGCGGGCCGCGGTGCCGTAGGCCACCACCACCAGCAGTGCGTCGTCGCATTGGTATTCTTCCCAGCGCTGCTCGGCGGCGGTCATGGCGTCGTATTTGCGGGTCAGCTTGTAGTTGTGGGCCTCCAGGCGCTTGGGGTCCAGGAGCATGGAGAGGATGATCCGCGAGGGACGCCCCTTGGCCCCGTCCAGAATCCAGTCTTTTTTGGGCAGGGCGGCCGGGTCCACGGGCTCGGGGAACTCCACCGGCTCCATCATCTGGCCCATGAGGCCGTCGCCCAGGATCATGACCGGATTGCGGTATTTGTCGGCCAGGTCGAAGGCGCTGAAGGTGAGGTCGCATAACTCCTGACAGGAGGCCGGCGCCAGCACCAGACAGCGGTAGTCGCCGTGGCCGCCGCCCCGGGTGGCCTGGAAATAGTCGCTCTGGGCGGGGGCTATGTTGCCCAGGCCCGGGCCGCCCCGGATCATGTTGGCGATGACCGCGGGCATTTCCTGGCCGGCCAGATAGGAGATGCCCTCCTGCTTGAGGCTTATGCCGGGGCTGGAGGAGCTGGTCATCACCCGCCCTCCGGCCATGGCCGCGCCGATCACCATGTTTATGGAGCTCAGTTCGCTCTCCGCCTGGACAAAGGTCCCTCCCACCTCCAGGAGGCGGCCGCTCAAATATTCCGGCACCTCGTTCTGCGGGGTGATGGGATAGCCGAAATAGTACCGGCAACCGGCACGCACCGCGGCTTCGCCCAAAACGTGGCTGCCTCGCATCAGTTGCTTAGTCACGGTACACCTCGATGGCTAGGTCAGGGCACACGATGGCGCAGGTGGTGCAGCCGGTACAGGCTTCCTTGCCCTCGCCCTGGCTGAACTCCGCCGGATAATAGCCCTTCTCGTTTAGTTCGGTGCTGACGGTGATCCGGTTTTTAGGACAGAAAGCCAGGCAGAGCTGACAGCCCTTGCACCGCTCCCTGTCGATCTTGATCTCTCCCTTGGGCATGTATTTAGCCTCCGCCCCGCACACGAGGCAGCCGGGCTGCGGGTGCCCGACGGACGGCGCGGGTTGTGTGGAATCGCAAGAATTATAGCTAGTATCACCATGATAAAGATGTGTCAAGGCCGAGGGGCGCTTGAGCGGAGCAAGGCTTTTCCGGCAGCTTGCCGCCCGCGGGCGGGTCGCCGGGCCACGGCCCGATAAACATTATCGATATGAGCCGATTGCCAGCTAATTGAAATCGTTGAACCGCGTGATCACGGCGGAAAAAGGCCGGTTTGACACCCCAGGCGGCCGCCTATAAAATTGAACCCACAACTCATGAAAAAGCTTGCCTAAATCAACCCAGGCCAGGGAGAGAACCATGAGCCGGCGCCAAGAGGGATGCTCTTGCCATACGCCCCTGCCCACCGGCGAGGCCCTGAAGCTCCTGGAAGAGCATCATCAATTCCCCGGACCTTATACCTTCAAGGTGATCGGCTATGCAGGCGAGGAGTTTGAAAACGAGGTGCGCCAGGCCGCAATGGGTTTGCTGAGCCCGCAGGCGGAGTGCCAGGTCAGCGCCCGGCTCTCCTCGGGCGGGCGCTACGTTTCCCTAAGCGTGGAAGCCTGCATGAACGACTCGGCCCAGGTCTTGGCCATGTACGCCGTCCTGAAAAAGATTGAGGGCGTGGTGATGCTGGTCTAGCTCCACTGGCCGGAAGGCATTATCAGCCAGTCGTCTTGCGGGCCGGGCCGCACCACTCCCCGCCCGCTCAGCTCGCTGAGCGCGGTTTCCAGGCCCTCCGGGGTGGAACTCCAGAATTGCAGGCAGGATTCGCGGGTGAGCGGCGTGCCCGCGCCTTGCAGGGCTATCATCAAGAGATAGAGGCTGGTGGCTTCCACGGAAAGCTCCATGGTAAATATCTTCTGGTCCATGGCTCCTGGTCTGGTCTAGTGTTACCATTAACAGCCGGCTCGGCCGGTTAGCTGAAAACGAGCCCAAAGCATACCACAAGCCTACCCGCCCGGTCATGGCGCCGGCCTTGCCCAGGCCCGGACCGGCGCTCAAGAAGGGTTGATGCCTAATGCCGTCGCTGATTCTGTTTCCGGACACCGCCTTGCAGGCCTCGGCCGCCGCTTCGTTCATCCCCTGGTTCGCGCCGCTTTTCTTGTTGCGGCCGCCCAGCCTGGCGCCCGAGGCGGACGCGCCGCTCCTGGCCGCGGATTTGGCGCGGCAGGTTTCGCCCTCGGGCGGGGCCGAGGCGGCGGGCGGCAAGGCCGGGGAATTGGCCGGCCTCCTGAGGCAGTGGGAGCAATGGATCCGGGAACACGCGGGCTCCACGGACCTGGCCGCCTTGAAGCTGGGGGTGAAGCCGCCGCCGCCTCTGGAAACCGTGCGCGGCCTCATGAAGGAGATTCGCGATTTCGGCCAGGTCCACCAGGGCCAGCCGGCCCCGCCGCCGGAGGTGACCGCGGATTTGTTCCTGCACCTGGCCCACATCCGCGGCCAGGAGGCCCAGGAAGTGGATGGCATGCTGGACCAGGTGCAAGAGGGTCAGAAAAAGCTCTCGGCCATCATGGGGCTGGCAGAAGAAGACGCCACCCCGGCCGACTATGAGGAAGCTTTCCACGACCGCCTGCCGCCGGTGGATTACAGCATGGACGACCAGAAGCACCTGGCCAGGCGCATGGCCGCCTGGGCCCGTTTGGCGGCCGGCCTGGCAGGGGAAGCCTCCCAGGCCTGGCTGGCCACGCATAACCTGGCCGCCTTGACCCAGCTCATGGAGCGCCACGACGCGGCCTATGCCAGCCAAGGCCGGGTTTTCCGTTCGCCGGCCGGGGCCGCCATGCCCGGACCCGGCCCAAGCGGCTTGCCGCCGGCTGATTCGCCCCTGGCCCAGGAGGCGGCCCGGCTGGTGCTGCCGGATTTGAGCGGCTTGGATCAAGAGGGCCTGGCCCAGCTCAGCCAAAAACTCATGGAGCAGGACGGCGGCCAGGGCTTGGCGGCGCTGCGGCAAGGCCTGGAGGCGCTCTTAACGCAACTCGCCCGGGGCAAATGGGGCTCCGAGCTGAAGGAGAAAGCCGCCGCCCAGGCCAAGGAGCTGGCGGAAAGCGCCGCCCGACTCGCCGCCCAGGCCGGCTTGGAGACGGAGGGCAGGGGTGTAAGCATCCTGGTCTTTCCGGGCATGGGCCGCGCCGAGCTTTTGGCCCTGATGCGCGCGGGTGAAGGCGGCGGCCAGCCGCAGCCCGAGCCCAAGGGATGGCCCGAGGACTGGCCCGCTGGCTCCTGCCCAGTGGTGGCGGCCTGGTAGGAGGCGGCCCTTATTTGCCGCAAGGCCAGTGAAACGCAGCAGCCGCAAAACCAAAAAACGCCCGGCCCAGCGCCGCAGGACGGGCCGGCTTTCCCTGGCCGGCCTGGCCTGGCGGGGCGCGGCCTTGGTTTTGCTCCTGGCGGCCGGGTTCCTGGCCTGGAACCTGGTCTGGCCGCCGGTGGGACGCCTCAGCCGGCACAACCCCGCCACCACCGCCTTCATGCAAGCCCAGCAGGAGGCCTGGGCCGACAGCGGCGCGCGGCGCAAGCTGCGTCACCGCCACGTGCCCCTGGGCAGCATATCGCCCAATTTGCAGCAGGCGGTGCTCATCGCCGAGGACGACAAGTTCTTCAGCCACGAGGGCTTTGATTACGACATGATGGCCCAGGCAATGGAACGCAATTTGGAGGCCGGCCGCATGCGCTACGGCGCCAGCACCCTGACCCAGCAGTTGGCTAAAAATCTTTACCTATCATCCTCCAAGAACCTGCTGCGCAAGGCGCGGGAGGTCATCCTGACCTGGCGCTTGGAGCAATCCCTCAGCAAGCAGCGCATCCTGGAGCTTTACCTCAACGTGGTGGAATGGGGTCCCGGCGTTTTCGGGGCCGAAGCCGCCGCGCGCTATCATTTCGGGGTGGCGGCCTCGCAGCTATCGCCGGAGCAGGCCGCCCGCCTGGCTGCCATCCTGCCCAATCCGGATCAGTGGAATCCCAAGGCCGATAGCGGCTACGTGGCCCAGCGCTGGCGGCAGATTTACCGCGTAATGCAAAAACGCGGCTGGGGCAAGGTTTGGCGCTGAATACCCTGGCGGGGTTTGTGACGCTTTGAAGAATATGCTAAAAGTCCATGGCCTTGGTAAATTAATAATTGATAGTATTGATAATGAGAACTTGTGCTTGGGCTGGAAAGCCGCGGGGGAAGCATGTGGAAGAAAAAACGTTATGAAGGCGAATCCAGCCGGAAAGACGAGGCCCCGCGCCCGGTCAGCCAAGTGGTGGCCGAACTCAAGGCCGACGCTGAAAACAAGCGCAGCTATCGCGAGGAATCCCTGCGCCTGCACGGTTTGATCTGCGCCAAATGCGGCCGCGAATTCGATCAAAAGACCAAGCATCTCCTGACCGTGCACCATAAGGACGGTAACTGGAAGAACAATCCCCGCGACGGCTCCAATTGGGAGAATCTGTGCGTGTATTGCCACGACGATGAGCACTCGCGGGGCATTTGAGGCTGCCTGCTCAAGGGTTGGGCCGCGGTCCGGCTGACCTAGGCCGGCGAACGGCCGCTCCAGGCGGCGCACCCTGTCAAAGCATAATCGATGAGAATGGAGCCGCTTAACGAGGCTTAAGTGGGGGGAGTGAAATAGCCATGAAATTGGGCACGCGGGCCATGCTGACCATTGGCGCGGCGCTGGTGATAGCGGCCGCGACCATTCTTTGGTTCGTGAATGCCCAGATGCGGCGACAAGCCCTGGACGAGGCCGAGCAAAAAGCCCTTCTCCTGCTCAACTACAATCTGGCCGTGCATACCTATTTCAGCCACCAACTCAAGCCCAAGGTGTTCCAGGTGATCGAAAACGCGGCCCCGGCGGGTTATTTCGAGCCGGCCTGGATGTCCTCCACCTTTGCCGTCAGGGGAATCGACGGCTATTCCAAAGCGCTCTCCCAGGCGGACTACTACTACAAAGAGGCCGCCATAAACGCGCGCATGCCGCAGAACGAAGCCGAGGACTACGAGATCAACTTTCTGGACCGGCTGAACGCGGACGCCGCCTTGACCGTGGAAAGCAGCGTCAGGAAAATCAACGGCAAGTATTTTTACGTGGTGTTGCGGCGCGGCGAAAGCATGATGGGCGATTGTTTGCGCTGCCACAGCCGGCCCCAGGCCGCGCCGGCCGACATGGTGAAGATCTATGGCCCGCAAAGGAGCTTCGGCCGCCAAGAGGGCGAAGTGGTGTCGGCCATCTCCCTGCGCATTCCCCTGGATTCCGCCTATGCCCAGGCCAATCGCCTCACCCTGATCCTGGCGGTGGTTATCGTGATCACCCTGGCCGTGGCGGGGCTGGTGATCCATTACCTGAACCGGCGGCTTTTCTACCTCCCCTTGCAAACCATCCAAGAGCAGACCTCCCTGATCGCCCAGGGCGGCGAACGCCTGGGCGCTCAACTTCCCCTGAACTTCCCCGGCGAGTGGAACGACCTGGCCACCCACTTCAACCGCATGTCCACCAGCCTGCGCGCCATCTACGATAGCCTGGAAGATAAGGTGCGGCAAAGGACCCAGGATTTGGAGCAGGCCTTGGCCGAGGTCAAGCAGTTGAGCGGCCTCTTGCCCATCTGCGCCCACTGTAAAAAGATTCGCGACGATAAGGGCTATTGGAAGCAGATCGAAGACTACGTCAGCATCCATTCCGAAGCCACCTTCAGTCACGGCATCTGTCCCGAGTGCATAAAGAAACTCTACCCCGAATGCGACCTGCCCGATGAATACGAGGACTCCACCGGCCCTGCTGACGAAAAATGAGCGGCGCGCGGCGCATCATTTTCTTGCTGGCCCTGGCCGGCTTGGTATTCGGCGCGCCGGCCTGCGGAAATTCCGGGCCGCCGCAACTGGGCGTGCGCCAGGGCCGCCTGGCCCCTTGCCCGGCAAGCCCCAATTGCGTGGCCAGCCAGGAGCCCAACCCGGAGCGCCGGACGCCGCCGTTTGCCTGCTCCGGTCCGCCGGACGAGGCCATGGCGCGCCTGCGCGCCATCATAAAGAGCATGCCCAGGGCGCGTATAGTGAAGGAGGAGCCGGATTATCTGCGCGCCGAGTTCGCCAGCCGGGTGTTCGGCTTTGTTGACGACCTCGAGCTGTGGCATGATCGGAAAGCCGGGGTCATCCAGGTGCGCTCGGCCGCGCGCACCGGCTATTGGGACCTGGGCGTAAACCGGGAGCGGGTGGCGCAACTGCGCGCGCTTTTCAACCATAGCGCTGCCAATTAGCATTTGGCGCGCCTGGCCAGGGAGGACGGACCATGGAGTACGAGGAGATTGTCCTGGAGCGGCAGGGCCCCCTGGCCAGGCTGACCCTGAACCAGCCCGGCAAGGCCAATGCCTTGTCCCAGGCCATGATCGCCGAACTTTCGCACGCCATGGACGGCATCGCCCAGGGGCCGGCCAAGGTGGTGGTGCTGGCCGGGGCCGGCAAGCATTTCTGTGCGGGCCACCTCATGGACGAGATGGTGGACCGGGACCCGGCCGCCTACCGCACCATCTTCGAGAACTGCACCGCCATGATGAACAAGCTGCGCCGCCTGCCCCAGCCGGTGATCGCCATGGTGAAGGGCGTGGCCACCGCGGCGGGCTGCCAACTGGTGGCGGCCTGCGATCTGGCCCTGGCCGCCAACTCGGCCCGTTTCGCCACGCCGGGCGTGCGCATCGGCCTTTTCTGCAACACCCCGGCCGTGGCCCTGGCGCGGGTCATCGGCCGCCGCCGCGCCTTGGAGATGCTGCTTTCCGGGCGTTTGGTGCCCGCCGCCGAGGCGGCCGAATGGGGTCTGGTGAACAAGGTGACGCCGCTGGAGGACCTGGAAAAGGAAACCCTGGATTTGGCCCAGCACCTGGCCCAGGCCAGCCCCCTGACCTTGGCCATGGGCAAACGCACCTTTTATGACCAGGTGGAGCGGCCCGAGCCCGACGCCTACAACCTGGCCACCAGCGCCATGGCCCTGAACCTGGCCATGGAAGACGCCCAGGAGGGCATCAAGGCTTTTCTGGCCAAGCGCGCGCCCCAGTGGAAGGGGCGCTGAGCCGGGCTGGCTCACCAGCCCCGCAGCGGGCATTCCTCGCAAAGCGGCGCGCTCTTCTTGCACAGGCGATTGCCCAGGCGCACGATGAGCGCGTGCAGCTCGTTGTATAGCGCCGGGTCCTGGGGCAGGTTGTCCATGAAAAGCGCTTGCAGGTCGTGATAGGCGTCTTGCTCCGAGGCCAGGCCGTGGCGGCCCAGCACCCGGAAGGTGTAGGCGTCTATCACAAAGGTGGGCAAGCCGCCGGCGTAGAGCATGATGGAATCGGCGGTTTCCGGCCCCACGCCTTTTACCGAAAGAAGCAGCTCGCGGACCTGGGGCTGGGGCCTTTGCCAAAGCCGCGACAGTTCGGCGCCGCACTCCCGGGCCAGCATGTCCAAAAGGTTGCGCAGGCGCTTTTCCTTGAGGTTGTAATAACCGGCCGGGCGTATCAGCTCGGCCAGTTGGGCGGGCGGCAGGGCGCGCAGGGACGGCAAATCCAAGACCCCGGCCGCCTGCAGGTTGGCCATGGCCCGCGCCACGTTTTTCCAGGCCGTGTTCTGGGTGAGCACCGCGCCCACCGCGATCTCCAGGTCGCTTTCCCCCGGCCACCAGTGGCAGGGGCCGAAATGACCGTACAGGCGCTCGTACATGTCCATGAGGCGTTTGCTAGTCTTGGTGGTGCGCTTTTTAGTGGGGGAGGCCACGGCAATAGGCATCCTGGCAGTCTTCGACTTCCATCTGGATGGTGTTGTGGTCGGCGCCGAAACGCCGGCGCAGCACCCGGTCTATGCTCTGGCGCACGGAGTCCAACTCGGCCCCCGGCTCCGCCTTGGCGTGCAGGGTAATCATGGGGTGATCCGGCGTCAGCGACCATACATGTATGTGATGCACCTCGCGCACCTCGTCCACCTCCAGGCCCAGGACTTCCTGGATTTGCAGGGCCGTGGGTTCGCTGGGCGAGCCTTCCAGCAATATGTGGCTGGATTCCCGCACCAGGTGCCAGGCGCTTTTAAGGATCAAAAGCGCCACCATGACCGACAATATGGGGTCGATGGGCATCCAGGCGGTCTGCATGATCACCACGCCGGCCACGATGGCGGCCACCGAGCCCAAAAGATCGCCCATGACGTGCAGCATGGCTCCGCGCACGTTCAGGTTGCCGCGCTCGCCCCGGTGCAGGATGTAGAGCACCACCAGGTTGACCAAAAGGCCCGCCCCGGCCACCACGAGCATGAGCCCGCCGCGCACCGGCTGGGGCGCCAACAGGCGGACGATGGCTTCGTAGATGATCCAGGCCGAAATCAGCACCAGGGCCAATCCGTTCACAAAGGCCGCCAGCACCTCGGCCCGCACCAGGCCGTAGGAATGGTTTTCGCCGCCGGGACGCTGAGCCACCCGGAAGGCCAGCCAGGCCAGGGCCAGGGAGGCGGCGTCGGTGAGCATGTGGCCGGCGTCGGCCAAAAGGGCCAGGGAGCCGGCCATGAAACCGCCCACCGCCTCCACCAGCATGAAAGCGCCGGTGAGGATGAAGGCCCAGAACATCCTGCGCTGGTTGTCGCCGGTTATTCTGGCGGGGCCATGATCGTGCCCGTGATCGTGCCCGTGGTCGTGTCCGTGGTCATGCCCGTGATCGTGGGGATCATGGTCCGCTCCATGTTCATGGGGATGGTCATGGTCGTGGGCGCAGTGGGTCGCTGATTCATGGGGGTCGGGCTGGCTCGGCATGGTCCTCCTTGCTTGTTTGGGCGCTGGCTTGACTCCAGGCCACACTCACGTATAAATACTATAACTTGTGAGGCCGCCTCCCGCAGGCGGCAATTTTTCAGCCTGAATTATCTAAAAGATTAGAGGCAATTAATGGCCGCGGAACCGCGACTTAAAAAGATGCGCAATTTCGGGGTGGTGGCCCACATAGACGCGGGCAAGACCACCTTCACCGAGCGGGTGCTTTTCTATACCGGCCGCACCCATAAGATAGGCGAGGTGCACGACGGCACCGCGGTCATGGACTGGATGGAGGAGGAGCAGGAGCGCGGCATCACCATCACCAGCGCCGCCACCACCTGCCAGTGGGCCAACCACATCCTGAACATCATAGACACCCCCGGCCACGTGGATTTCACCATCGAGGTGGAGCGCTCGTTGAGGGTTTTGGACGGGGTGGTGGCCGTGTTCTGCGCCGTGGGCGGGGTGGAGCCCCAGAGCGAAACGGTTTGGCACCAGGCCGACCGCTACAAGGTGCCCAAGATAGCCTTCATCAACAAGATGGACCGGGTGGGAGCCGACTTCGAGGCGGTGCTCCAGCAGATGCGGGACAAGCTGGGGGCCAGGCCCCTGCCGGTGTGCATACCCTGGGGGGCGGAAGACCGCTTCGAGGGGGTGTTGGATCTGATCAACGGCCGCTACCTCACCTGGAGCCAGGAGGACCAGGGCGTGGAGATGCGCGCCCGGGATATCCCGGAGGAAATGCGCGAGGCCTATGAGGCCGGCCGGGAACGCCTCTTGGAAGCGGTGAGCGAAACCGACGACGCCATCATGGAAAAATACCTGGGCGAGGAGCCCGTCGACGCCAAGGAACTGAACCTGGCCGTGCGCAAGGCCTGCTGCGAGCTGAAGCTGGTGCCGGTGTTCGCGGGCAGCGCCCTGCGCAACAAGGGCGTGCAGCCGGTGCTGGACGGGGTCTGCAATTTCCTGCCTTCGCCCCTGGACGTGCCGCCGGTGGTGGGGGTGCACCCGGAAAGCGGCGAGCCGGTGGAGCGCGCCGCCAGGGAGCGCGATCCCCTGGCGGCCCTGGTGTTCAAGGTGCAGATGGACCAGGGGCGCAAGCTGGTCTACGCGCGGGTTTATTCGGGCACCATCAAATCCGGGGCCGAAGTCTACAACGTCACCAAGAACCAGAACGAAAAGGTGGCGCGGCTGTTGCGCATGCACGCCAACAAGCGCGAGCGCCTGGAGGAGGCCACCGCCGGCGAGATCGTGGGCATCATGGGCCTCAAGAATTCCTCCACCGGCGACACCCTGGCCACCAGGGACAAGCCGCTGCTCCTGGACCCCATGCAATTCTACGAGCCGGTCATCTCGGTGGCGGTGGAGCCCAAGACCGTGGGCGACCAGGACAAGCTGGCCCTCACCCTGGACAAGCTGGCCGACGAGGACCCCACCTTCAGGGTGCGGGTGGACGAGGACACCGGCCAGACCGTGATCAGCGGCATGGGCGAGCTGCACCTGGAGGTCCTGGTCCACCGCATCAAGCGCGAGTACAACCTGGACGTGAACGTGGGCCGGCCCCAGGTGGTCTACCGCGAAACCGTGACCAAGACCGCCAAGGTGTCCGAGACCTTTGACCGCGAGCTGGGCGGCGACCGCCAGGTGGGCGCGGTGACCCTGGAGGTGAGCCCCAATCCGCGCGGCGAGGGCAACGCCATTGTCATCAAAGCGCCCGAGGATCAGGTGCCGGCGCACCTGCATCCGGTGCTGCGCCAGGCCGCCGAGGAGTCCTTCACCTCGGGCGTGGTGCTGGGCTATCCGGTGCTGGACGCCAAGGTGACCGTGGCGGGGGGGGCCTACGTGCAGGGCACCTCCACCGAGCTGGGTTTCCGCCTGGCGCTCTCCATGGCCCTGAAGCGCGCCCTCAGCGAGGCCGAGCCGGTGCTTTTGGAACCCATCATGAAGGTGGAAGTGGTGGTGCCCGAGGAGTTCATGGGCGAGATCATCGGCGACTTGAACGCCAGGGGCGGCTCGGTGGAGGGGGTGGAGCCCAAGGGCGGCACCAACATAGTGAAGGCCAGGGTGCCCTTGGCCGCCATGTTCGGCTATTCAACGGCCTTGCGTTCGGCCAGCCAGGGACGGGCCATCTTCACCATGCATTTTTCCCACTACGACCGGGTGGAGAAAAAACGGGACTGAGGCAAGGCCACATATCGCCTTGATACGATGAGGGCCGGCCCGGAAGCCAGTGACTCCGGGCCGGCCTGCTTATCTCGGGAGAGTTGGCGCCTACTTGGCTTTTTTAGCGTCCGGAGCCTTGGCGGGCGCCTTGTCCTTGGGCGCCGCCTTGTCCTGCTTGGCCTTTTCAGCCTCCTCTTTTTTCATCTGCTCGGCGCGGGCCTTTTCCATGAGCCCCACCAATTCAGCCTGGACTATGCGGGAAAGCTGAGCCATGAAGGCGGGCATCTTCTCCATGGAGGAGCGGCCTTCGGGCGAAGCGTAGAATTTGCTGAGGGCGTCCAGCTCCTGGCTGGTGAAGGTCCTGGCCGCGGTCTCCACGGTCTCTTTTTTGATGCGGCCGCTGCCCATGAGCTTGCTGCTTATTTCCTCCTTGAACTTATCGCGCTCGTTCTCGGGGATGCGCATGCTCATGCGATTCATGGAGTCTTGGATCATCTCGGCGATCTGGGCCGCTTTCCAGTATTCCTCGGCGGCTTTCACGCGGGCGGGATCCAAGGGTTCGGCCTTGGCTGGGGCCGGGGACTTGGCGTCGGCTTTGGCAGGGTTGTCCTTGGCCGGGGCGGTTCCAACAAGAAGAGCTGCGCAACATAGCGCCAGAGCCAGGGCCGTGAGAAATTTTTTCATGGATTATCGCCTTTCTGGGTAAAGTGGCGGCTCAAAGGTTCCCCACCGCCTGCTGACGCCCGCGGGGTCGGTGATCCACAGGCCGGAGGCGTCTTTCCGGTCCATGGTCAGGCCCGTGCCCTTTTCCTGGCCGGGGGGCCCTTTCTTTTTGTCGCGCTCGTCCAAATCGTTCAAGGCCTTGCGGGCCTGGGCCTCCAAATCGGGCTTGCCGGCCAGATCCTTGACCGCGCGTTCCAGGTGATAGCGCGCCGCCTTGAAATTGCGCCGGGCCTTGAAAGCCAGGCCCAATTGCAAGGAAGCCTCCGCGGTCTGCCCCAGGCGGCCCAGGGCCACGCCCAGGTCGTAACGGGACTGGTCGCAGTCCGGGTTCAGTTCCAGCACCTTGAGGAAATAGTCCTTGGCCTGGGCGGGCTGCTCCTTTTGCAGGTAGGCCTGCCCCATGGACAGGAGCGCCTCCTGATCCTGGGGGGCCTTGGCCAGCACCTGGGCCAGTTGCGCTTGCGCCTTGTCGTATTCGCCCAAACGCAGTTGGCAGATGGCCTGGGCGCGCAGCACCGCCCTGGAATCCTTCCATTTGCCGCCCACCAGTTGGAACTGCTTCAAGGCCAGCTCGAAGCGCGAACGGCGCATCTCCAAAAGCCCCATGCCGTAGCGCGCCAAATCGCGCTGCTCGTCCTGGCGGGTGCGGATGGTCTGGGTCAGGGTTCTTTCGGCGGTGTCCTCGTTCTCGTAAAGGGCGATGAGCTTGGTGCGGATGCGCAGGAATTCGCTGTTATCGTATTTGGCGTCCTTCACCGGATGGCGGCGCACCAGGTTTTGCAGGGTCTCCATGCGTTCCGGGCTGGTGGGGTGGGTGAGCAGGTAGCCCGGCACGTCGGGCATGGTGTAGCGCTGTTCCCGCCAGATGCGGGCGAAGCTTTTTTCCATTTCCTCCGGGGGATAGCCCGCGCCGGATATCACCTTGAACGCGCCGTAGTCGGCCTGTCTCTCATCCTCGCGGCTGAACTGAAGCTGCTTTTGGATGCCGCCGGCCATGGAGCCCATGGTCACCGCCTGGCCCAGTTCGGGCACGCCGGCCAGTCCGCCCAGGATCATGCCGGCCAGCATGCCGGCCAGCATGCCCGCGGTCACCGGGCCCGAACGCTTCATGCGTTCGGCGATGTGGCGGTAATACACGTGGCTCATTTCGTGGGCCATGACGCCGGCCAGTTCGGCCTCGGATTCCATGGAGGTTATCATGCCCCGGAACAGGAAAATCCAGCCGCCGGGCAAGGCGAAGGCGTTCATCTCCCCCAGGTCGGCCACGTAGAAATTATATTCCCAGGGATTGTCCTCGAGCTCCGCGGTCAGGCGGGCCCCCAGGCCCCGGATGTAGGAAACCACGTCCGGGTCCTCGATGAGGGGCAGCTCGGCTTTGACCTCCTGCAGGGCCTGGCGGCCTATCTCCCGCTCCTCGTCCATGGTGAGCGCCAGGACCGAAGGCGCGGACAGGGCCCCAAAGAGGCAGAAGGCGCTAAAAAGGGCAACGAGGCGTTTGAACACTTGATCTTCATTCCTTGCCGGGCAGGAACAGGCAACGACCGCTCATCACGGACGGCTGCGCCAAGCCCATGAGTTGCAAAACCGTGGGGGCCACGTCGCAAAGGGCTCCCTTGGCCAAATGGGCTCCCTTGCGTTCCGGGTCGATAAGGAACAAAGGCACCGGGTTGGAAGATGTGTGGGCCGTGTAGGGATGACCGGTATGGGGGTCTATCATTTGCTCGGCGTTGCCATGATCGGCGGTGAGCACCACCTTGCCGTTTTGCTCCACGATGGTCGGGATCACCCTGCTCAAGCACTGGTCCACCGCTTCCATGGCCTGGCGGGCGGCGTTGAAATCGCCGGTATGACCCACCATGTCGCCGTTGGCGTAATTCATGACAATGAAATCGTAATGAATCGGATTGCCGTTGATGCGCTCCAGCACCTGATGGGTGACCTCGAAGGCGCTCATCTGGGGCTTCTGGTCGTAGGTGTTCACCTCCTTGGGCGAGGGAACCAACACCCTGTCCTCGCCGGGGAAGGGTTTTTCCTCGCCTCCGTTGAGGAAGAAGGTGACGTGGGCGTATTTCTCGGTCTCGGCTATGTGCAATTGCCTAAGGCCGGCCTGGCTCACCACCTCGCTCAGGGTATGCCTGATCTCCTGGGGAGGGAAAGCCACGGGCACGTCCAGTTGCTCGTCGTATTGGGTCATGCAGACGTAATCGCTCAGCTTGGGCCGGTCGCTCACGTCGAAGCCCTCGAAGCCGGGGGAGTTGAAGGCCCAGGTCAGCTCCCGGGCCCGGTCGGCCCGGAAGTTGAAAAACATTGCCGCGTCGCCGTCCTGCATCTGGCCCAAGGGATTTCCCGCGGCGTCCACCACCACCGCCGGGGTGACGAATTCGTCGTACTCGCCCGCCTGGTAGCGCTCACGCACGTAGGCCACCGGGTCCTCTATGCGGGGGCCCTGGGCCCGCACCAGGGTGGCGTAATGCTTTTCCACCCGGTCCCAGCGCTTGTCCCGGTCCATGCCCCAGAATCGCCCGCCCACCGTGGCCAGCTTGGCCGCGGGGTGCCCGGCCAGGAATTTTTGCAGCTCTTCCAGGTAGCCCGCGCCGGAGTCGGGCGGGGTGTCGCGGCCGTCCAGAAAGGCGTGCACCGCCACGCGCGGCACGCCGTGTTCTTCCGCCGCCTGGATGAAAGCGTAGAGATGGGTCATGAGCGAATGCACGCCGCCGTCGCTCATCAGGCCCAGGAAATGCAGGGTCGCGCCGTTGCTTTTCACCCGTTCCATGGCCCGCAGCAGGGCGGGATTGCTTTTCAGGCTGCCGTCTCTCACCGCCAGGTTTATGCGGGTTATGTCCTGATAGACCACGCGGCCGGCGCCCAGGTTGAGATGGCCCACCTCGGAGTTGCCCATCTGGCCTTGCGGCAGGCCCACCGCCTCGCCATAGCACAGCAACCGGGTTTGGGGGTAAACCCCCTTGAGGGAATCCAGGAAAGGCGTGTGCGCCCTGGTCACCGCGTTGCCCTCGCCATCGGGCGCGATGCCCCATCCATCCAAGATAATGAGAGCCACTGGCCCCTTGCCGTTCATGACCAATCTTTCCTCACTCAGGCCTTCAGTCTTTTTCCTTGGGAATGAGATCGGCCAAGGCCTGCGGTTCCAACTCCACCTTGGGGGCGTCGGCCCACAGGGAGTCCAGATCGTAGAACTCCCTCAGGGGGGTGTGGAACACGTGAATCACCACGTCTCCGAAATCCAGGAGCGCCCAACGGCCCTCCTTGACGCCGTCCATTCCCAGAGGCTTGACTCCGGCTTTTTTCAGCACCCGCGCTATCCTCTCGGCGATGGCCGCGGTCTGGCGGGTGGATCGCCCGCTGGCCAGGAGGAAATAATCGGCATAGCCAGTGAGTTCGGTTACTTCCAGAAGGGTGAGGTCCTCGGCCTTGCGGTCCAGGGCCGCCGCCGCAGCCAGGAGGGCCATCGCTTTGGGGTCCGCGGGGCGGACGGGCCTTTGCCTCATTCTGCATCCCCCACGGCGCCGGCCGTTGGGGAGGCTGGCTGATGATATAGCTTCATATGATTAATATAATCCTCCACCGCGGGGTGCACAAGGTAAGTGAGGGCCAGTCCCTCGGCGGCCCGCCGTCGGATATCGGTGCTGGAGATGGATAAGAGGGTGCTGGACACCCGTTTGGCTCCGTGGCCGTCGTTCCGCCGGATCCAGCCGTCGCCGGCCGGGGCGAAATTGGGGTCCAGCTGTTTCTGCATATACTCCAGAACGTCGGTGCGGGGGCTCTTGGGCCGGGCCATCACCACGAAATCGGCGAAGTCGAACAAGCGGTGAGCCTCGTGCCAGGTGTGCAGATGGAAAAAGGCGTCGGCGCCGATCAAAAAGAAAAGGCTGGCCTTGGGGTGCTGGCGGCGCATTGCCTCCAGGGTGCGCACCGTGTAGGAGGTTCCGCCCAGGCGGGCCTCCAAATCGCACACCACGAACGAGGGGTTGTCGGCCACGGCCAGCTCCAGCATGCGCAAGCGGTCGGCGGCCGCGGCCATCACGTGCTTGGGGTGGGGCGGCTGGGCGCAGGGCATGAAAAGCACTTTGTCCAGGCCGATCTCCTCGGCCGCCTCCAGGGCGGCGCGCAGATGGGCCATGTGCACGGGATCAAAAGTGCCGCCGAATATGGCTAAACGTTCCTTCACCGGGCTTGTCGACCTTTCATTGGATTATTCACGCACTTGGCCGTCGCCGAAAACTATGAACTTCTGGCTGGTCAGCTCGGTGAGCCCCATGGGGCCGAAGGCGTGCAGCTTGGAGGTGTTGATGCCGATCTCCGCGCCCAGGCCCAACTGGCCGCCGTCGTTGAAGCGGGTGGAGGCGTTAACCAGAACCACCGAGGAATCCACCGCGTTCAGGAAGCGGCGGGCGCGCTGGTAATCCCGGGTCACGATGGCTTCGGTGTGCTGGCTGCCGTGGGCGGCGATATGATCCAGGGCCTGGTCCATGCCGTCCACCACCCTCACCGCCAGGATGAGGTCCAGGTATTCCATGGGCCAGTCGTCGTCGGTGGCGGGGTTGGCCTCGATCAAAAGATCGCAGGTCTGGTGGCAGCCGCGGATCTTCACCCCCTGGGCCATGAGCGCCTTGCCCACCCTGGGCACGAACTCCCCGGCGATGTCCTGGTGCACCAAAAGGGTTTCCATGGCGTTGCACACGCCGGGGCGCTGGCATTTGGCGTTTATGCAGATATTCTCCGCCATGTCCTGGTCCGCGTCCTTGTCCACGTACACGTGGCACACGCCCTTGTAATGCTTCAGCACCGGGATGGAGGAGTTCTCGGCCACGTAGCGGATCAGGCTTTCGCCGCCCCGGGGGATGACCACGTCCACCAGCTCGTCCATCTTGAGCAGCGCGCCGGTGGCCGCCCGGTCGGTGGTGGGTATCAGCGAAACCGCGGCGGTGGGAATCCGGGCGGCTTCCAGAGAGTCTCTGATAAGCGCGGCCAGGGCCAGGTTGGAGTTGATGGCCTCCTTGCCGCCCTTGAGGATCACCGCGTTGCCGCTTTTCAGGCACAGGGCGGCCGCGTCCACCGTGACGTTGGGCCGCGATTCGTAGATGAAGCCGATGACGCCCAGGGGTATGCGCTGCCGGCCCACCAAGAGGCCGTTGGGCCGCCGCCACATGCCGGTTACCTCGCCCACCGGGTCGGGCAGGGCGGCCACTTCGCGCAAACCCTGGGCCATGCCGGCGATGACCTTGTCGGACAGGGTGAGCCTGTCGATCATGGCCTCGCTGAGGCCGGCCCCGCGGGCGGCGGCCAGGTCCTTTTGGTTGGCATCCTTAAGCTCGCCGGCCCGGCTCTCCAGGGCCTGGGCGATATTCAAGAGCGCCTTGTCTTTTTGGCCCCGGGGCATGACGGACAAGGCCCTGGCGGCCCACTTGGCGTTCTTGCACAGCTCTTCCACTAGCTGTTCAACAGACATGCCACACTCTCCTCTTCGTCCAGGTCAAAGACCACCAGGTTATCCCGGTGAATCACCTCGTCGGCCTGCTCCCGCCCCAGGCGGCCGGCGATCTCGGCGGAACGCAGGCCCATGACCTGGCGCAGATCGCGGCTGGCGTAATTACTCAGGCCCACCCCCAGGATGCAATCGCCGGGGCCCAGGACCTTCACCGCGCTGCCTTCGGGAAACTCGCCGCGCACCTCGCGCACGCCGGCGGCCAGAAGGCTCTTGCCCCGTTCCACCAGGGGGCGCACCGCGCCTTCGTCCACCACCACCTCGCCCCCGCCGGCCGCGGCAAAGGCGATCCAGTGCTTGCGAGAGTTGAGCGGGGTGGGGCGGGGCAGAAAAAGGGTGCCCAGGTCGTCGCCGGCCTGCAAACGGTCCAGGATATCGTCCTTGAGGCCGTTGGCCACGATGGTGTGGGCCCCGCAGCGGGCCACCTTGTCCGCCGCGCGCACCTTGGAGAGGATGCCGCCCAGGCCCACGGCGCCGGGCTGGGCGCTGGCCGCCTGCAAGAGCTGGGCATCCACCTTTTCCACCACGGGAATCCGCTGGGCCTGGGGATTGAGCCGGGGGTCCGCGTCCAGGATGCCGTCCACGTTGGTGAGGTTTATCATCAGCTCGGCGCCCAGGAGATTGGTGAGCATGGCCGCCAGGTTGTCGTTGTCGCCCAGCTTTATCTCCGCCACGCTCACCGTGTCGTTTTCATTGACCACCGGGATCACCCCCCAATCGAGCAGGGTGTATAAGGTGCTGCGCGCGTTGACGAATCTGGTGCGGCTTCTCAGGTCGGCCGCGGTGAGCAGCACCTGGGCCACTTTTTTGCCGTGCTCGGCGAAGGATTCCTCATAGGCCTGCATCAGGCCGGCTTGGCCCAGGGCGGCCACGGCCTGCTTTTCGTTGAGGGTAAGCTCGCGGTCATAGGGCAGGCCGGCCTTGGCCCGGCCGGAGGCCACCGCTCCGGAGGAAACCAGGAGCACCTGGCGCTCGCCCTCGGCCAAGCGGGCCAACTGGCCGGCCAAGAGGCGGACCCGGTCCCAGTCCAGGCCATGGCCCTGGGCGGTGAGCACGCCGGAGCCCACCTTGACCACCACCCGCCGGCTGCGGGCAATTAGCTCGGCTCGATTCAAGCAGGCTTCTCCGTTGGTTAGCAAGGCCGGCAGCATAATGAAATCCGACTCCGCCTAAGCATAGCAGAAGGTCGTAAAGGGCTCAAAACGAATTGCTTTCTTCCGGCGGGCCGGAGGACGGCGCGCCGGTTTCTTCCCCGCCGCCGGCCGCTTGCAGACGGCGCGAAAGCTCTTCCACCAGCTCCGGCACGCCCGCGCCTTGCAGGGCGCTGATGGGGAAGACCGCCATGCCCTGCGCCTCGACGGTTTGCTTGAAGGCCGTGAGCTTATCCGCCGCCTCGGGAAGGTCGATCTTGTTGGCCGCCACCAGGCCGGCGCGGCCGGCCAGGCCGGGGTCATAGGCGACCAACTCAGCCTTGACCACGGCCAGATCGCTCTCCGGGTCCGGGCCGGAAAGGTCCACCACGAACAGGAACAGCCGGGTGCGCTCCACGTGCCTGAGGAACTTCAGGCCCAAACCGGCGCCCTTGTGGGCGCCTTCCACCAGGCCGGGGATGTCGGCCAGGGTGAAGGGCTCGCCCTCCGGCGCCTGGGCCACGCCCAATTGGGGCACCAGGGTGGTGAAGGGGTAGTCGGCGATCTTGGGCCGGGCGGCGCTGGCCGCGGTGATGAGGCTGGACTTGCCGGCGTTGGGCAGGCCGATGAGCCCCACCTCGGCCAGAAGCTTCAGCTCCAGGGTCAGCACCCGACGCTGGCCCGCCTCGCCCTCCTGGGCCATGCGCGGAGCCCGGTTGGTGCTGGTGGCGAAATGCTTGTTGCCCTTGCCGCCGCGCCCGCCCTGGGCCGCCAGGAATTCCTGGCCGTCCTCGGCCAGATCCGCCAAGAGCTCGCCGGTTTCCTGGTCCAGCACCATGGTGCCCATGGGCACCTCCACCAGCTTGTCCTCGCCGGCGCGGCCGTTCTTGTCGCTGCCCATGCCGTGCTGGCCCCGGCCCGCCCGGAAATGGCGCAGATAGGAATGATCGGCCAGGGTGGCGATGTTGCGGTTGGCCTTGATGACCACGTTGCCGCCCCGGCCCCCGGCGCCGCCGTTGGGCCCCCCCTTGGGCTGGTAGGGCAGGCGCAGGAAGCTCACGCAGCCGTGGCCGCCGTCGCCGGCGGCGACTTCGATGGTGGCTTGGTCCACAAAGCGCATGCCAGGAGCTTTCCTTGCCTATAAAAGTTGAGAGACGGCCCCCGCGCCCGCGGCGCCGGCTATGGCCGTCTCCAAAGCTGTATCTCGGCTGGGTTAAGCGGGGTAGACGCTGACCTTTTTGCGGTCACGGCCCAGGCGTTCGAACTTGACCTGGCCGTCCACCTTGGCGAACAGGGTGAAATCCCGGCCCTGGCCCACGTTCTCGCCCGGATGAATCTTGTTGCCCACCTGACGGATGATGATGGTGCCCGCCCTTACCACGGAGCCCTCGCCGCTTTTGATTCCAAGCCGTTTTCCCGCCGAGTCGCGCCCATTGCGGGAAGAACCGCCGGCTTTTTTGTGCGCCATGTTTAATCCCTCCCGTTTAGGCCTGGATGGCCTCGATGCGAACCGCGGTATAGGGCTGGCGGTGGCCGCGTTTCACGCTGTAGCCCTTGCGGCGCTTCTTCTTGAGCATGAGGACCTTCTTGGACTTGCCCTGCTCCACGATTACGGCCGAAACCTGGCCGCTCAGATGCGGCTGGCCGATCTGGGCCTCGCCTTCGCCGCCCAGCATGAGAACCGGCGCCAGCTCAACCGCCTGGCCAACCTCGCCGGGCAGTTTTTCCAGGCGCAAGGTTTGGCCCGGCTCCACTTTGTATTGTTTGCCGCCATTGGCGATAATTGCGTACATGACTTATGCAACCTCCCGGAAACGGATGCAAATAATACGGAAGCCGGCGTGATCTGTCAAGGCGTTGGCCGACTTAAAAGGCCGTTTCCGCGCCTAAAATTTGAAAACCCGATGATACACCATGATCGGCGTTTGTCCAATAGGTGGAAGCCCACATGTAGGAATTACCCGCATTCTTAAGCAATATAGCGGAGATAGCGCTAAATATTGTGGTAGGGATGGTTTTATACCCCTACATATTGACATGGTCCGCAAAAAAATGATAAGTTCGCCTTGACTGAAGCGCCCGCCCCGCTTGCGACACGCAGGTTTCAACTCCAGGGAGGATCAATCATGGTTATCATGAACGCCCTGGCCGATCTGGAGCCCCGTTGGTCGGGCCCCTGGCATGAAAACGAGCTGAGCGAATTGCCCCAGGCGCCGGGAGTGTATTGCGTGTGCGAATGCGCGCCCGACGACAGCAATGAGGGCTGGCGCGCCATACGCCCGCTTTTCATAGGCGAATCCGCCAACGTGCGCCAGACCATGCTCGCTTCCGACCAGTGGAATCATTGGCGCTCCCTGGCCGCCAAGGGCCATGGGCTTTGCGTGGGTTATCAATCCGCGCCGCCGGCCAAGCTGGAGATCATGCAGGGCGCCATGATCGCCTATTACCGC
Organism: Desulfocarbo indianensis; assembly: GCA_001184205.1. GTDB lineage: Bacteria > Desulfobacterota > Desulfarculia > Desulfarculales > Desulfarculaceae > Desulfocarbo > Desulfocarbo indianensis. The sequence goes on along the minus strand of LBMP01000003.1, from coordinate 330,056 downwards.
CCGCCGGGAAACCACAGGCCGGCCTGGCTATAGCGCCTGGACCCGCATCATCCCGCAACGCTGCCGGGGCATAGCCCCTCTAATGAAGCCGGGCCATGTGCGTCCCATTGCGCACCGCCGGGAAAAGGCGCCGGCTTTACAGGCAAGCGAGGTGAATTCCACCATTCAACGCTGGCTTATCGATAGGCTTTTCTGCCTGCGCGGAACGGGCGGCCTCACTAATGCTTTTCCTGGTTGAATGAGTTAGCTAGCCATTTTGATTGACACAATTTACCCTAAAATAACAAAAAAGTGTATTATGCATTAATGTCGGTGCAAGGCATTATAACCTAAGGTTACGGGTTGCCCGAAGCCGCTTCGGGTTTCCATCAGCCCGAGGTTCGCCTGCTGGTTCACTTTTCATAATCGAGGGTAACTTTTTTCTCGGAGGGGCCCATGCCTAACAGACGAGACTTTTTCAAGGCCCTGGGGGGCGCCTTGGGAGCCGGCATCCTTACCGCCGCCGGCGGGACCATTTCGCCTCCCCGGCCGGCCGGAGCGGCGGAGCCGCCTTTGCCCAGCGCCTATGCCTATCAAAAGCTCATATCCTCCGGCGACGCCCTGCCCGGCGGGCAGACCCTTTCCTTCCTGCCCGGCCCGGTGATGATCAACGACACGGGCAAGGTCATCTTTTACGCCAAGGATTCCAGCGAGGTGATGGGTCTCTACGAAATAGACCTCAACGACCCCGCCGACAAACGCACCGTGGTGCGCGCCGGGGACACCTTGGCCGATGGCAGCACCGTGGGCCACGTCTACGGCATGGACACCAACCCCAGTGGCGCGGTGGCGGTCTTGGCCTATACCTTTCCCTCAGACGGCAACAGTAACCAGGGACTGCATGGGGCCTACCTGGAAAGAGGGGGGAGCGGTCTGCAGGCGGCCGCCACCTTCAATCAGGCAATATCAGGCACCGGGTACAGCTTCGGCGGCCACTTCAAGGACCTGTGCTTGCACGGCAACGACGATCTCTCTCTGGTGGCCTATTACACCACGCCCGGCCAAGGCGCGGGCAGGATGGGTCTGGTGCATCTGCCGGGCGCGTCCAACCAGAACGGCAGTGTATTGGTGAACTCGCCCAACCTGATCCACGGCCAGGAAGGCGAGGTGGGCGGCCTGGGCCTGCTGCACGTGAATCACAGGGGAGATTACGTGCTGCAAGCCTATAAGCCTTCCGGCGGGGCCTTGGCGGTTTCCAGCCAGGCGGGCGAGGTGGCCGCGCCCTTGCGGCAGGAATCGGTGTTGGTAAAAGGTAACGTTTATACCTCCAAGGCCAGCGGTTATGTAAGCCTGGCCTGGCCCCAGTTCCCCGAGCCGGGCGGCCCGCCGCCCAGCGGCGAGATCATCTACGGCCCCCGCATCTCGGCCAGCTCGGAACCGGCTTACGTGGTGCACGTCACCGACGAGCGCCAAACTCTGGTCATCCAGAACCGGACCATCATTTCCAGCGGCGACCTGGCCCCGGCGGGCTGGCCGGTGCTCAGCGTCTCTCCGCCCAATTGCAGTCCGGACGGGCTTTATTATTTCACCTTGACCGGCTACAGCGACGACCAGAACGTGTTCCAGCTCATCGTGCACAACGGCAGCCAGGCGCGGGTGATGCTCACCATGCTGGATACGCTGGGCGACAAGCGCATAATCAATCTTTTATGGGGACAGCACACCGAGCAGGCCGATTCGGCCGGGCGCTTGGCGTTTGTGGCCGAGTGGGACGACCAGGCCACGCAAAGCCTCATGCTGGCCTCGCCGGCCTAGGGGAGGAGGAATAAGCCATGGTGGATATAAACAAGACCGAACTGGCCACCAGCGATCCCCTGGACCTTTGCAAGGGGTTCGCCATCTTCCCCAGCGTGGGCGCCGTGCGGGCCGGCATTTCCAGCGGCGACAAGAGCGCCACCATCTTGCATAAGAGCGCCTCCTTGATAGCGTTAAAAGGCAGCTTCTCGTTCGCCTATGAGGTTCTCATGGGGGTTTGCGGGCCTAGCTACGCCGTCAAGTTCGACCTGGAAGGCAGCGGCACCGGCAAGAACCTGGACCTGACGGTTTCCAACGACGCCATGTGGGCCGGGTTCTTCGTGGGGATCACCGTGCAATTCCCCATGTCGGCCAGCGTGCAGTACTGGAAGCCGGATCACTGGTACTCCCCGTGGAAAGGCCACTGGCACGATTTGGGCAGTTTCAACATCACCCCCAAGATCGACCTCCTGGGCGTGATTCTCTTCGCCATCATTAAGATACTGGGCGCGGATTCCAACCTGGCCAAGATCAACAACTTCCTGCCCGGCCTGATCGGCTCCTGGGGCTTCACCGGCACCAACGTGGGCGGCTTCGCGGCCAACGACGGAACCATGACCGCCAAGCCGGTGATGAACATTCCCATCAACATCATTCCCCTGATCCCCGCATTGGGGGAGATAGACGAGGCGTGCAACAAGATAGGCCTCAAGATAGCCAGCGGGCCCAACATCGGCATCAGCGTCCCGGTGCACACCTCGCTGACCAAGGTGGATTTGGACGGCAACGCCTACGAGAACCTGCAATGGAACTCCAGCGGCTTCACCGCCAGCGGGTCCAACAACGTTCCCTCCAGCCCCTCCAAGATGACGGTGCAGGTGACCCACACGCCGGATCTCACCTTCCTGATCGGCTGGTTCGCCTCGGCCAGCTTGTTCAAGCTGTTCAGCATCAGCGCCACCTTGAACCTGGACGTGCTGGGCCTCTTGGGGATCACCATCCAACTGGGCACCTACAACAACAACCTTTCCAACACCGTGGGCCAGCTAAGCGTGGATTCCTGCGACACCTGCGGGGCCCAGCAAACCGCGCGGCCCATGAGGGTCATCTTCGAAGATCCCCAGGCCTTGGAGGGGGCGGTGTGAGCCAGGAAGCGGCCGAGCAAGGCGCGGAGTTGCGCATCAGGAGCGCGGCCGACCTGGAGCGGGCCCTGGAGTCGCCGGACATAGCCGTGCGCCTGGCCGTGCTCAAGGCGGTGGGCGAAAACGCCCGGGCCGCCATGCGCTACGGCAAGCACCAGGGCCGCGACCTGGTGGACGTGCTCATTGATCAGGTGAACACCCTGGACAACTCCTCCCTGCGGCAGGCGGCGTTCACGGTTCTTTCCCTCTTGCCCGGCCAAAGGGTCAAAGAGGCCCTGATCAAAGAACTGCACTTTAGCGGCGAGCCCGAAGCCATCATGGCGGCGGGCCGCCGCCTGGCCCAGGAGGAGCCCCAGGAGCGCCGCCGCATTTTCCTGCCTTTTCTCATGCAGGACGATGACCCGGTCAAGGCCAGACAGGCGGCCTTGGCCCTGGCCGATTTGGCGGACCTGACGCCGGAGGAGCGGCTCAGGGCGGCGCTTTTGGGCACGGACCCTGCTTACGAGCCGCCCGCCCTGGATAGCGGGACGTGGCCATGCTGGCGGGAGGCCTTGCGCGGTATTCACGCCGAATACGCCCGGCAACTGGCCCAGAGACAAGGCGGCCAGGCCTTCCGGGAGCTGAAAGGCCGCTGGCCGGAGCTGGACCTGGCAAGCAAGACCTGGCTCCTGACCTGGGGCAGCCGCGAATTCGCCTTGGATACGGTGGAGCTTTTGGCCCAGGCCCTGGAGCAGGGGCCGGAGGATCTGGCCCTGGCGGCTCTGCGATGCGTGCCGCGCTACCATCTGGCCGCCGGGCTCTTCAGCCAGGCCGTGGAGCCCTGGGCCCGCCATGACGATCCCCGCCTCAAACGCGCGGCCATCCGGGCCGGGGCCAAGGGCGTGGATTTGATCGCCCTGGCCAAGGCCGAGCCCTACGAAGGCCTCCGCCTGGCGGCGGTGGAGCGGTTGGGCCGGGAAGGGGAGGCTTCTTCCGTGGAGGTTCTGGCCGAGCTTCTGGCCGCCGAATCCTGGCGGGTGCGCTCGGCCGCGGCCCAGGCTTTGATCGGCCTGGGAGAAAAGGGGCTCGGCGCGGCCAGGCGGGTGATGGAACAGGGCCCGCCCAGCGCCAAGGCGGCCGCCGCCCAGGTCCTCATAGGCCAGGGCCAGGAGGAGTGGCTGGCGCAAGGAATGGAAAAGGCTGGTTTCGGCCAGGACTGAGGCAATACAAAGATTGGCCACGGGGGCTGCGATGAAAAAAAAGATTCTGGTGATTCTGATTTTGGCGATGGCTTTCTCAACCGCGGGCATGCTCGCCCCAGTGGGCGCGCAGGAGCTGGGCGGGTCTTTCGCCATGACCCCCGCGGGCAAGATCAGCCTGGGGTTGCGCGCGGATTGGATGGCGCGGCAGAAGCTCAAGGATAGCGACATGAAGGTGACCTTGAGCAATCAGGAGGTTTCCTTCCACGAAACCGCCCGCCTCACCGGACTCAAGCTGGAAAACGATTATTACCTCGCCCTCAACGGCGCCTACGGTATCGCGGATTGGCTGAACATCTTCGCCCAGGCGGGCCTGGTGGACGGCGGCGAGCTGAAGATGGACGGGGCCGAGGCCAAGCTGGGCTCCAATCTTTTTTGGGCGGTGGGCGCCAAGGTCAGGCCCTTTGAAAGCAAAAACGGACTGGGCTTGATCATAAGCGCGCGCTATATGCGCTATGACGACCGCGAGGTCAAGGACTGGAAAATCAACGGCAGCGGCCCCAGCGATCTTTACGGCTTCAGCACAGACGATGAGGTCAAGTATTGGCAGATAGACGCCGGCGCCACGGTCTACTGGAAAATGGGCAAGGTCATCCCCTATGTGGGGGCCGCCTACACCTATTCGGAGATGCAATACGACGGCACCTGGCGCAACAGCGCCAACGGCGCCGCCGTGTATTACGACGCCAAATTCAAGAACAAGGATCAATACCTGGCTTTAGCCGGCGTGGATATTCTCCTGGGGCGGGATTTGCGCCTGAATCTGCACGGAGCCTTTGGCGGCCGCACCCAGGCGGGCGTGGGCCTGAGCTACGATTTCTAGCCCGGTTGGCGGCCCCGCCGGCCATGGGCTTAAGGCTTTTTAGGCGGCGTCGTGGGGGGCCTGAAAACCGGGGCGGCGAGGCCGGCTCCGGCAAGCGTCAGGAGTAAAAGGGGCGTAAAGAAGCAAGGCGGCATGGAGCGGCGCTGGCCGCGCCATGCCGCCTTGGTGCGTCGCGACGGCCGTCAATGCTCGCGTGTGACTAAGGGCGGTTCGTGGGCGTGTCCAGGTAATCCCTGATGTCGGCCTCGCCTTTGGGGTGGCAGAAAAGAAAGCCCTGGACCTGATCGCAGCCGTGCTGGCGCAGGAAAGCCAACTGCTGCACGTTCTCCACCCCCTCGGCCACCACCGACAGGTTCAGGCTGTGGCTCATGTTGATCACCGTGCGCACGATGGCGGCGTCTTCCTGGGAATTGGGGATGTCGTTGACAAAGGCCCGGTCGATCTTGAGGGAGTTTATGGGGAAGCGCTTCAGGTAATAAAGCGAGGAGTAGCCGCGCCCGAAGTCGTCCATGGAAAGCTTGACGCCCAGGGCCCTGAGTTCGTGCAGGGTGTTGATGGCTGAATCCACGCTGAACATCACCGCGTTTTCGGTTATCTCCAACTCCAGGCAATGGGGCGGCAGGCCGCTCTTGGCCAGCACCACCTCCACCATGCTCACCAGGTTTTTTTGCTGGAACTGGCGGGGCGAAATGTTAACCGCCACGCCCAATTCCTTCAGGCCGCCTTCCTGCCAGGTTTTGACCTGGCGGCAGGCCTCGTCCAGCACCCACTGGCCCAAGGGAACGATCAGCCCAGTTTCCTCGGCCAAGGGTATGAACTCGTTGGGCGAGGTCATGCCGGCGCTTTTCCGGTCCCAGCGCAGCAAGGCTTCCAGCCCCACCACCCGCCCGGATTCCAGTTCGAGCTTGGGCTGGTAATAGAGAAGGAACTCCTTATTGTGCATGGCCTTGCGCATCTGGTTGTCCAGGTTCATGCGCTTCAGCATTTCTACGTTCATGGAGGGCTTGTACAGCATGTAATTGTTGCGGCCGTGCTTCTTGGCGCGGTACATGGCCAGGTCGGCGTTGGAAATGAGGGTTTCCGGGAGCTGGCCGTCATAGGGAAACAGGGTGATGCCCGCGCTGGCCGACACGTAAAAATCGCTTTGGTTGACCCGGATGGGTTTGGCCAGGCTCTCCAGGATGCGTTCGGCCACGTGCACCGGATAGTCCGAGCCTTCGGCGCCGTGCAGCAGGATAATGAACTCGTCGCCGCCCAGGCGCGCCACCGTGTCTTCCGAGCGCACGCAATCGGAAACCACCTTGGCCACTTTTTTCAGCACCACGTCGCCGGTGGCGTGCCCCATGCTGTCGTTGATGTCCTTGAAGTGATCCAGATCCAAAAACAGCACCGCCAGGCTGTCGCCGGTGCGTTTGGCATGGGCGATGGCCACGCTCAGGCGGTCGGTGAACAAATGGCGGTTGGGCAGGCCGGTGAGGGTGTCGTGGTAGGCCTGGTAGATGATCTGCTCCTCGTTGCGCCGCACCTCGCTCAAATCGTGCATGATGCCCACCAGGTGGGCCAGCTTGCCGCGCGAATCCTTGATATTGGTCAGGGTGATCCAGGCCGGATAGGTCTCGCCGTCCTTGCGCCGGTTGATGGTTTCCCCCTGCCAGGAGCCCTGGTAATTGAGCATGGACCAGGACGAGTTGGGATGGTCGTCGTCCCGCAGGCGGAAGCCCAGCTCAGCCGGCGTGCTCCCCAGGGCTTCCTTTTCCTCGAAGCCCGTGATGTTGAGGAAGGACTGGTTGAAGGTGTGGATGCGCTCCTGGGGATCGGCGATGAAGATGCCCTCGATGGTGTTTTCGAAAATGGAAGCCATGAGCCGCATCTTGGATTCGTATTCGTGCCGCTCGGTCACGTCCTGCACCGCGCCCAAGAGCTTGGCTATGCGCTTGTCCTCGCCGGTTTCCACCTCGCCCAAGAGATAGACGATGCGCACCTCCCCGCCGGGCCGCACGATGCGGTGCTCCAGGCTGAAGGGCTCCGGCGCGGTCTCCAGGCGGCTAAGGAAAGATTCCACGGCGGGCAGGTCCTCGCGGTGCACCGATTGCAGGAAGTCGTCCAAGGTGAAAGGCCTGGCGGGCCTGGGCACGCCAAAGGTGTTGAACACCTCGTCGGAGCACTGCAACCGGCGGCTGGCCCAATCCAACTCCCAATAGCCCAGCTTGGCCATCTGCTGCGAGCGCGCCAGGCTGGCCTCGCTCTTTCTCAAGGCCAGCTCCACCTGCTTGCGCTCGCTGATCTCGGCCTGCAGCTCGGCCACGCTGTGGCTCAGGGAAACGGCTTTCTGGTTTAGGTCCACCCGCAAGAGGTGGGTCTGCATCACGTTGGCCACCACCCTGGCCAGCAGGATCAAGTTCCGCTGGCGGGGATGGTCAAAAAGATGCGGCTCGGTGAAGGAGAGGTTCAAAACCCCGAGGCAGTTGTCTTGCGGGCAGAGGGGCAGACAGGCCAGGGAGGGAGGAGGGGGGGATTCGCCCAGCTTGATCAGGAGGTCTTGATCCGGATGCCGGGAATCCCAAAAGATGGGCTGTTCGTCGGCAAAGGCAAGGCCCGCGATGCCTTGCCGCGGCTTGAAAGAAAGCTCGCGGTTGGCCCCGGGCGTCACCTCGCCGAAAAATTCGGCCTGCCCCCTGGCGGCCAAAAGCTTCAGCAGGCCGCTTGCCGGGTCGTGCAGCAGGATGGAGCAATTGGCGATATCATGGACCAGCCGCACCAGGATTTCCAAAATCTGGTCCGCCGCCTGCTTGGGGCTTTCCGCGCCCAGGGGAACCGTGGTGAGTTCCGAAACCGTGGACATGAGCGCTATGGAGGAATCCAGGCGAACGGCCAGCCCGGCCAAGTTGCTCTTGAGCATCTCCACTTGACGTTGCAGTTTTGGAGCGGTTGATTGTGCGGGGGAGTCTTCCCTATGCCTACCGATTTTATTACCCGACACCCAGCTAACCCCCTTGCCTGAGCCATCCCTTCATCTTTTCGAGATTCGGCGGAACCTCGACTTGGGCTTTTTTGATGACGCTGCGCAGTTTTTGCTCGGGCAGGTTTATTGCGCTGGTATAGGCCTCCGCCGCCTTGCTCAAAGACTTGTGCGCCAGTCCGAAGCCAAGGCTTTTGGCCACCCGGTCGGCCAGATAGACCAGATAGGTGGTTTGGTAGTAGGGCAGGTTCGGATTGGGCGAGTGATGGTAGCGGATGGCCTCAATATAGATTTCCGGCAGTTCCCAAAGCTTGGCCAGCCAATAGCCGACTTGGGTGTGATACAGCTTGGCCCGGGCCTCGGCTTGGGGATAGGAGAGGCCCAGGGCCTCCAGTTCCAGGATTTTAGCGAACTCGTCGGATAAATGGGTGGCCAGGGCCAGTTTTCCCAGATCGTGCAAAAGGCCGGCGATCATGGCCTCGGCCGGCACGGGATAATCGCACACCAGGGCCAGTTCCCTGGCCAGCCAGGATACGGCGAAGCAATGCAGCCAGAGCGATTCGCCGTCAAAGCCGGGCGGAACCTTGCTGATATCGAAGATATCGGACAGCCCCGCGCCCAAGGCCATCATTTGCAGCTCCTGGAAGCCGATGAGGACGGCGGCGCGTTCCACGGTGGTGATCTGTTGGCTGAAGCCGTAATAGGCGGAATTGGCCAGGCTGAGCACCTTGGCGGTAAGAGCTTGATCGCTTTCGATAATGTGGGATAGTTCGCGAATGCCCACATTTTCGTCGCTCAGGGCCTCCATGAGACGCCAAACCACATGGGGCATGCCGGCCAGGCGCTTGATGCGGAAAATCCGCTGGCGCACCAGGTCCTGGGCGGCCCTTTCTTGCATCTCCTGATTTATTTGCGTGTTGGTCGATACCGTCATAACCACCCAGCGCATCGTTCACGCGGGCTGACAACCATAGCCCCATAATCAAACACTAGGCAGAAGAGGCTTTAGGGGCAGGCATAAAAGGCACATACTGAAGCTGACGGGTCCAGCATGGTACGGGCCAGTTACTCAACTTGCCTGCGAAGCGGACGGGGGAAAGTTGCCTTCATGCCACGGACACTTTTGTTATCTCTGAAGATAGCGAAAAACCGCGTAAAAGCCAATGAAAAATAAATTTTTAAGTGCAGGCGCATGATGCGGGCGGGGCGATTGGCACGACGCGGCCCGCTGTTATATTGAACAATAAATTCAGGTTGTTATATGGCGCGCTTAATTAAGGAATATAGACTCTGTCATTAGTGGTTTATCGCCGCGGGATCGTCTCCGGAATGTAATGAATAATGCTCGTGGCATAATGGATATTTACTGGGTATTAAGAAAGCGGGCAACGGATTTTGCTCCCAGAGAAAACAGCGTTAAAACCGGCCGGCGAAGGTTCCACACCCGGTGCGGCCGGCGTTCAGCTGTCCTGGCGGAGGCGGGGCCGGGACCCGGGAGACCGGATGCGCATTACTCTCAAGTCCGTTGTTCACGGAGAGTATCCAAAGGGTTAGCTTCGGCCGGCATCGCTGGCGGGCGTTGGGAACGTATAGGATGGAGGATGCTTGATTGACCGTCAAAACGTTAATAGGATACCATGCTAAAATTAGGGTATGTGTGATTATAGTTATTATTCCTGCGGTAATTCGCAGCGAATACGAGGCATGGAGCCCGTGGATGCCGCCCGACCAAAAGCTGAAATGAATTGGGAGCATCGCTAAACTGGAAACCGGGTGAGGCGCGGTGGTCGCCGCATTGTTCAGGTGCAATTGTCCTGGAGAGTCATGGACTGGACGGCGTATTCTTGGATTCCCACATTTATAACAGGAGTCATCTCGCTGGGTTTGGCGGTTTGGCTCTGGCCGCGCCGGGAAGAAGCCGGGGCCGAGCCGTTGATGTTCATTTTTCTGGAGGTGGCCTGGTGGAGTCTGTGCTACGCCATTGAACTGCGCGGCACGGAGTTGGCTTTCAAGGTCATTTGGGCCAAGGCCCGCTACCTGGGCATCGTCACTTTGCCCGTCACTTTTCTGATTCTGGCCCTGCGCCACAGCGGGCTGAGCCGCTGGCTCACCACCAGCAACCTGGCCCTGCTGTTTGCGGTGCCGGTGGCCACCTTGACCATGGTGTGGAGCAACCACCTCCACCAATGGATGTGGACCCGCATCTGGATGGACACGCCGGGGCCATATCCCATCGCGGTGACCCACGGCCCCTGGTTCTGGTTGCAAGCCGGCTTCAGTTATTTGCTGATGCTTCTCAGCACCGTGATTCTGGTGCATCGCATCGTCACCTCCCGCCATCTCTATCGCAAGCAGATTTTTGTGTTGCTGTTGGGCCTGGCCGCGCCCTGGCTGGGCAACGGCCTGTTTCTGGCCGGCTATAGCCCCATCCCCCACCTGGACCTCACTCCTTTTGCCTTTGCCATCACCGGCGCGTCGCTGGCCTGGGGGCTGTTCCGCTTTCAGCTGGCCGACATCGTGCCGGTGGCCAGGGAGCGGGTGTTCAAGGCCATGCAGGAAGGGGTGGTGGTGGTGGACCTCAAGGGGAGGGTGCTCGACTTCAATCCCGCGGCCGGCGCCTTGCTCAATCAACAGGACCGGGAGGTGGTGGGCCGGGACGTAAGCGAGATTCTGCCCGTGGCCCGAGAGCTGATTCTGCACCAGGACCCGCAACCCCACGGCGGCCATGAAGTGGAACTCAGCCATTCCGGCGAATTAAGGGTCTACGCCTTGAACGTCTCGCCCCTGGCCAACTCGCGCGGCCGCGTCGTGGGACGTCTTCTGATTCTGCACGACGTCACCGAGGTGAACCACGCCCGGCGGGAGCTGGAGGGGGCCATGGCCGAGGCCAAGGCGGCCAACCAGGCCAAGAGCGAGTTCTTGGCCAACATGAGCCACGAGATACGCACCCCCATGAACGCCATCATGGGCATGACCGACCTGGTCCTGGATTCCCGCCTGGACGAGCAGCAGCGGGAATACCTGTGCATGGTCAAGTCGTCCTCCGAGCATTTGCTGGGCCTGATCAACGACATTCTCGACATAAGCAAGATCGAGGCCGGCAAGTTGGAACTGGAGCATATCGCTTTCAAGCTGCGCTCCAGCCTGGCGGACGCGGTGAACATCTATGCCCAGCGCGCCCGGGACAAGGGGCTGGAGTTGGGCTTTCAGGTTGACGCCGAGATTCCCGACGCCTTGGTGGGGGATGTCTCCCGCCTGCGCCAGGTGCTGATCAACCTTATCGGCAACGCCGCCAAGTTCACCGAAAAGGGGGGCATCCAGGTAATGGTGGGGCTGGAGAGCCGCACGGATCAGGAGGTGGTGCTGAAGGTGGCGGTCAGCGATACCGGCATCGGGCTGCATCCTGAAAAAGTGGAGCATATCTTCGAGGCTTTTTCCCAGGCCGACACATCCACTACGCGCAAGTACGGCGGCACCGGCCTGGGCTTGGCCATCAGCCGGCAATTGGTGGAGATGATGGGCGGCCGGATCGAGGTGGAAAGCCAGTTGGGGCAAGGCTCCACTTTCACCTTCACCGCGCGCCTGGGCCTTGACGCCGCCGCCGCGGGCCCCAGGGATTACCCGAAGCCAGTTAAAAGAGAGCCAGGCCAGCACGGGCCGGTGGATGCGATGTTGGGCGGAATCAAAATCCTGGTGGTGGAGGACAACCGGCTTAATCAGACCCTGGTCACGGCCCTGCTTAAAAAACGGGGGCATGACATCGTGTTGGCCAGCAACGGATGCGAGGCTCTGGAAGCCCTGAAAAAAGATATCTTCGACCTGGTTCTCATGGACGTTGAAATGCCGGAGATGGACGGAGTGGAGGCCACCTCCCGCATCAGGAAAAGGGAGCGGGATCAGGGGGGGCATCTGCCCATCATCGCCCTTACCGCGCACGCCTTCAAGGGCGTCCGCGAGCAGATGCTGGCCGCCGGCATGGATGATTACCTGACCAAGCCGCTCGACCCCACCAGATTGTACGAGGCGGTGGAAACCTGGGGGCGGCTCCAGGATTGAGCCGGGCCCCCAGGTGGATGAAGCTCGCCGGGCCTAAGCGCGCAAGCCGGCTCGGCGGAGAGATAACGGCAGCGGCCGCCATTTCACCGCCAACTCCGAGCCTGCCCACGCCCGCCCATTACCCCATGGCGCGCTGGCGGTCCGGATAGATCGCCAGGCTGGCCGAGTAAAGGACCACCAGCACGCTGCCGAAATTATGGGTCACGGCGGCCGCGATGGGGCTCAGCCAGCCCATGCCCGAGGCCGCCACGGCCAGGGCGTTGAAAAGCAAGCCAAAGGCTATGTTGATCTTTATGATGGTGATCATCCGCCGGGACAGCCTGATCACCCAGGGCAGCTTGCTAATATCGTCGTGGGTTAAAGCGATGTCCGCGGTCTCCAGGGCCACGTCGGTGCCGGCCGCGCCCATGGCCACCCCCACCTGGGCCACGGACAGGGCGGGGGCGTCGTTTATGCCGTCGCCCACATACATCACCGGCAGGCCGCGCGCCTGAAATTGCCGGATGACCTCCACCTTGTCCTGGGGCTTCAAACGGGCGTACACATCCTTGATGCCGGCGCCGTCCGCCGCGTTTCTCACCGCCCGGTGGTGGTCGCCGGATAAGATGGCGCTTTCCGAAACACCCAGCGCCTTGAACTGCTCTATGGTGTCCGTGATGTTGGGCCGCAGTTTATCGCTGACATTGAGCAGGCCCACCGGCGCGCTATCCCGGTAAACCACCAGCGGAGTGGCCCCCCGTTCCATGGAGCTGTTTATACTTTCGCGAAGCTGGCCGGGGAAGGCCGCCGCGCCCAAGCACAGGGCGGCGCTGCCCACCTCGATGGAGTGGCCGTCGATCATGGCCTTTACGCCGAGCCCCACTTCATTAAAGGAGTCTTTGGCCCCGCGCAGCACGATCCGCCCATAATGGGCGGCCTTGAGGACCGCTTTGGCCAAGGGGTGCGAGCAGTGCTGCTCGGCGCTGGCGGCATAGGCCAGAAGCTCGTCCTTTTTCATGCCGTCCACGCAGATTATTTCCTCCACCCGGGGTTCGCCCAGGGTGAGGGTGCCGGTTTTGTCGAACAAAACCGCCTTGACGCCGGCGGCGTTCTCCAGATGTTGCCCGCCCTTGATCAGGATACCCGCCCTGGCCGCGCGTCCCAGGGCCGCCACGGTGGCGGTGGGAGCCGCCAAGATCAATGCGCAGGGGCATCCCACGATAAGCACCGCGATGGCCCGCTGGTAATCAAGGGTGAAAGCCCAGGCGAGACCGGCGCAAGCCAAGATGGTGGGCGTGAACCATTTCGCGTAGCGGTCGATCAGGCGCGCCGTTTTGGGCCGGTACTGTTCGGCTTGCACCACCAGGTTGATCACCTTGCCCAGGGTGGTATCCTGGCCGACCTTGGTGGTTTCGGCCGTGAGCACGCCGTTCAAGTTCAAGGTGCCGGCCAGGATATCGTCGCCTTCCCGCTTCTCCACGGGCAGGGATTCGCCGGTCATGCTGGACTCGTCCACCCCGGAAAACCCGCTGACGATGCGGGCGTCCACCGGAATCCGCTCCCCCGGCGCTACGATTATCACGTCCCCCACCGACACCTCCTTAACCGGAACCGTCTTTTCCTCCCCATGGCGGAGCACGGTGGCGGTATCGGGCGAGATGTTCATCAGGCCCTTGATGGCGTTGCGCGCGGACTCGCTGGTGAGGTGCTCGATGAGACCGCCCAGGGTCATCACGAAGCTGACCACCGCCGCGGTCAAGAATTCTCCCCCGGCCAGGCTGGCGATGATGGCCAGGCTGACCAGTTCGTCCACGTTCACCTCCCGCTCGATCAGCCCTTTCAGGGCCCCCCACATGATGGGCAAACCGTTTACGGCCACCGAGGCCAGGGCCAGAATGTCCGCCAGCCAAGGGCGGGACGGCTCGCCCTGTCCCACCAGGTAGGCGGCCAGGGCCAGGGCCCCTCCCGCGAAAACCACGAAAAAATCCTTCAGTTTCAAGAGTTCTTGATAGGAACCCAGCTTGGAAAAACGCCCGATCATCTTTATCGCCTCTACTTGCTGAATTTGTTGAAAACCTCAATGACTTCCGCGATGGCTTCGGATTCATGGTCATGTTCCGCGATGGCGGTCGTCACGCAACCCTTGATGTGGTCCTCAAGGATGATCGCGCCCAGGGCGCGCAACGCCCCATGGGCCGCGGCCACCTGCTTGAGGACCTGCATACAGTCGCGGTTTTCCTCCACCATTTTCTTGAGGCCGCGAACCTGCCCCTCGATCCGGTTGATTCGGGCGATCAACTTGGGATGGTCGTCACCGCACAGCGCCATGTTTGCCTCCCTTTAATACTTATACATAGTATATGTATACAAGGACGGCAGGGGATGTCAAGCGGCAAGAGAGGGTCAGGCTCGTTCATGATTGTGGGTGAGGAGAACGCCGGATGCGATCAGGAACCTGTAGCAAAAAAAGAGCGACGGGTTTTTACTCGAAAGGTTGGAACCATTAAAACAGCAAGGGGGAACAACGGTTGATTCAGGGCGATACCTAGGCTTAGGAGAAAATGGAACGCGAGTGAGAGCGGTTGACTGAGAAGCTGAGAGTGGGATTGTACCTTAGCAAACAAGGAATAAGGCATCGAAAAAGGGAAGGTAGTGTAGCCGATCTAATTAATATCTCTGCCATAATCTTGTAAAATAGCTTCAAACTCCCTCGCTCCTGGTGGAAGTAACTCTATTAATCCATCGTTATTGAATTCAACTAAACGATCTTTATGCATTTTATTAATAACTTGTTTTAGATATCCCACATTTTTATTCTCTATCCATGCCACTAAATCAGTAAAAGCTGTTGATTCCTCATTGGAGCCTACAAGAAGAAGAATTTGGTCTTTTAATTTTAGATTTGGTTGTAGAACTCTACGAGTAGCTGGAGATACCCATACCGCAGGACTCTTATGCGAAGTTAATCGCGATACAATTTGTTGCGCTTGTTCTGTGGTTAGTGAATGGAGAACGCGAATTAACTCGCACATGACCCAGGTAGTTCCAGATAGGATTAACGAACTATCCATAAAATTTGGGTTGACGTCTCCTCCAGTATGACCTACGCCTCTATTATTTCGGACCTCATAAAGTGCTGGTAGTAAGCGAGGGATTAGAATTTTAAAGCTCCTTGGAAGTTTCTGCTCCTTCTCGAGCATTTGGCAGGCCACTAGGAAATTCTTCGGTTTGCTTGAGCGGTTAGGATAGGAGCCAGTGGCATGTCCTTTAAGAATTGAATAAACGATTTCGCAAAAGTGTCCACCGCTCAACTCAGCCGGTGACCATTTCCGGCCAATATATGAAGCTTGAATATTACGGAATTCTGTGATTAGTTCTCGGCGTAGTGTGTTTGGCAAACATCTCAGGGCGCTTTGTAGTTCTTTCGCCATAATTATGCCAACCCAAGATGATCTTTGCCCTCTTGAGTGACAAAAAACTGATTGCCGTCTTTTTCGCAGAATCCTTTGCTGACGTTTTTCCCTAGGCAGGCCGATGCATTCCCCAAACGATTTTGGTTTGCTTGCTTTAAAGCACTACTGACCTCTTTAGTTGTCAGACGTTTTTGACCTTTTGCTTCCAACCAAGCCGCAGTCGCCAGAAATTTTTCAACTTGACTATTAGTTGCATTCTTTTCTTTGAGAAATGTAACTAGCGTCTTGCCGGAAAATTCGTTGTTTTGAGAAAAATGAGCTGGTGAATGAAGTTGGTTTCCAGCTGGGTTTTGTATCGCGTGAGGCACAGGTGCGAGCTTAATCAATTCCTTCGCTTTATCCAATATCTTGTCTAATTGAGAATCTAACCAATCGGCTTCACCTTCACCGTTAAAAGAAAATTCTCCTATCTTTATTTCAATTTTGGATGTGCTCATCTTGTTCCCCCATAGAATATGATTCAAAATTTGCGGCATTTAATTGCCATAATTTTGAACATCGTAGCCTAGTTCGGTTTCGCAGGTCAATTAAGTTTCCGCTTTCAGAGTTCAAGAGGGAAACTTTGAACAACTAAACTAACAAAAGCTGATCAAGCGCAAACATCAAAGGAGAGCCGGGATCAGAGAAAAGCTTCGCACTTTGGAGAGGCATCATGATCGAGCGGTTGAGTTCGGAGTCTGAGGGCGAATCGGAGCGAATTAACCTTGAGACAGCCGGCAGGCTGGGGCTTCTCGGGGCCGGCTTCCATCCGACCGGTCATGAAGATAAAGGCTTTGCCCGTCCGCTAGAAGGATATTTGAGCACTTCACGAGCGTGGTTTGACCCTACCTCGGGTAGTGGACCATCTTGGCTCGCAGCGCGTCGATGTCGCCTTGGGTCAGTCCCAACCCTTCCGTTAGATAGGCATGCATCGACCCGTAGGAAGCGATTACTTGGTCAAACGCCGCCTGAAGATAGCTGGCCTGGACCCCCAAGAGCGCGTCAATGGTCTCCGGGTTGGCCTCCGGGATTTGGTACAGGATGGCCCTCCGTGTGGCCTCAATCAAGGCGGCCGTATAAGTGTTGGTGGCCAGGTAATCATCCAGGATGGTCTCCGGCGACACCCCGGCGATGCTCTGCAGGAGAGCGGAGGTCCAGCCGGTACGGTCCTTGCCGCCGGAACAATGGTACATGCCGGGAAAGAAATCGTTCAACAGAGTGAGCAAGACCGTGCGGAAGGCTTCTCGTTGCACCGGATCGGTAATGAACGCCCTGTATCCAGCCTGCATGAATTCGATGGCTACCGAGGGGGGAGAGGTGAACGGCGGGTCGGGCACCGGATTAGGGGTGCCATAGATGTTGACGTTGGTGTAAATGACCCCTTGCGGCACTCGATCGGGCGAGGCGCTGATCTCGGAGGGCGTGCGCAAGTCTATATCCCGGCCGATCCCCAAGGAGGCGATGGCCGCCGAGTCCTCGTCGTTGAGATAAGCCAATTCATCGCTACGATAAATAACCCCGGTGCGCATTACGCCAAAATTGCTGGTTATGTTGGCTAATCCGCTTCCCCCCTTACTGGCGGAGATTCCGGCGAGATCCCTGAAATTTGGCGCCGTTGGAAGGATTGGCGTAGAAATCGCCTCACGGGCCCACGCGGGTGAAAATGACAAGCATAACGCCACCGCAATGGAACAAAATATTATCTTTCGCAAAGTGGCAACGCTAAGGTCAGGCATTCATGACTCCTTCTCGGCTTTGCACTTTATCGATGCGCCCAGTTGCAGGAGCTAAGCCAAATAATGCGGCAGGTGCCGCGCTTCACCGCATTTAGCGCTAGCTTGCGCGCCTGGTTACCTCGTCGGTCGGCTTCCATAGACTCTATGGTTTTATATATGCCGAAGCGATTTCCCACTGAAACTCCAGCGACAACCGTTATCTCACTTTTCGATCCGGCTTGATGGGGCGTTTCCGTTTGGAGCATGCCCGGATCGCAAGCCACGGGACGTTTCACCTGGCCTTCCATGCGGTGGCAGTGATTACCACCATCGGCTTGTCCTGATCATCTAAGCCGGTTTCCTCTACCGAAGCAATACAGGAATAGCCATTTTCCAGTAGAGGCGCAAAAATAGATGCATTTTTCTTGTCAAGGCGCCCAAAGTTTGCACCATGTGCCAGGTCAACGTAAACGTGCTGGGCGTCAGTCTCTAAACCACCACCCAGGGATAAATCAACCAAATCTCCAACCTGTGCCTCTTCTGCGATTTCACTTCGGGGATCACCATCTTCATTTTTGCCACTAATACCCACAATTTTTGATCTTATCGTGATAGCCCCTTCTGGCGGGGATAGGTGGGCTTCGACTTTTCCTCCAAAGCTCTTTCCATCGCCACCATAAAGCGCTGACAGCTTGGACAGGACAGACCAACCAGCGTCCATCATAGGCGCTATCTGCCAGCAAAACGCCTTTTCAATGTAGCCTATCTGGCCCATGCCTCCAAGAACAGCCACGGCGTTAGCGTCATGAGGATTGTTGGGTTCTCGCACCAAATCCAGCGCTTCCCATCTTTGCATGCGGGCAAGGATTTCTTGCCTGCTTACACCGTCTGGATTGTTGTAGGTGACACCGGAAAGACCTAGATTCTGAAAATAGATCGTGCCATTAGCGGGCTTGTTCCAGTCGTTCCAGCTTATTTGGTTGGTGCGATTGATTACATTATCGGGCGGTTTGCCGGGGCTCGCGGTTTCGCTAGCCTTGGGGTTTATACTAGGTTTGTGTGTATTGTTATTATCTGGCGAGCTTTTTTTAGACCTAAACCATTTAAACATAATTACCCCCCATTATTGTGCATACCGAAACCAGACTAAACCAAAACAGGACGATGGATCAATGATCGTTCTCGCGGCGCGGCAAACGGTGGGACCATGGTGAAAAAAAGAAATAGGCCGGTTTGTTAACCGGCCTATTTCATAAATTATGAAGTGGTGGAGCAAAAAGCTCCCGACCGCAACTCAGCCTCCAGTCTCGATATGCCCCGTAACACACTGAAAACAAAGGGCTTTACATGGGAAGTCAAGTTACGCCCCAAGTTCCCAACCGGGAAGCAACTTTTCTTCCCCGATTTCCAAGCTCCGGACGAGGATGACGGGTTTGCAACGCAAGCGGATACCAAGAAAAACACCCCAACGAATCTGATTCGATTCCGAAAACGGGAATCGAATTGACCTATCTGCCCGGCAGTTCCGTGCCACGACTCATGATCTCGATATAGCCCGCGTAGCTGAACAGGCGGTTGCGTTTCTGGGCGGTCAGCTCCTTGACGATGCCGAGCTGTTCCAGATGGCCGAGTGCCTTGTTGACGGTCGCTGGGGTGATACCGGTCTTCACTACCAACGAGCCTGAGGTGGCGATGGGATGCTCCATCAGCGCCCGGTGGACCTGGAGGGTTGAGGCCGCCGCCCGGCCGAGGCCGCTGATCTTGTCGCGGTCCTGGTTCGACAGGTCCAGGAGCTGCTGCGCTGCCTCGACCGCCTGGGTGGCGGTGACAATGACCGCCTCGGCAAAGAAATCGAGCCAGGCTTCCCAGTCGCCGGTCAGACGCACGTTGCCCAGCAGCTCGTAGTAATACTGGCGGTGCGTCTTGAAGTAGAGGCTGAGGTAGAGCATCGGCTCCCGCAGCACCTTCTGCTCGCATAGCAGCAGCGCGATCAGCAGACGCCCCAGACGGCCGTTACCGTCCAGAAATGGGTGGATCGTCTCGAACTGCACATGGGCCAGCGCCGCCTTGAGCAGCACCGGAGTCGGTTCCGGCTGGTCATGGAGGAAGAACTCCAGCTTGCTCATGCACTCCAGCACCTCTTCGGCCGGAGGCGGAACGAAGGCCGCATTGCCGGGCCGGGTGCCTCCGATCCAGTTCTGGCTGCGCCGAAATTCCCCTGGTGTCTGATTGCTGCCCCGGCCCTTAGTCAGCAGAACGCCATGGATCTCGCGGAACAAGCGCAGCGACAGCGGCAGCCCTTCCCCCAACAGACGCAGGCCGTGATCGAGGGCGGCGACATAGTTGCTGACCTCTCGCACATCATCCAGTGGTACACCCGGTTCCTGATCCAGCTCGAACAGCAGCAGATCCGACAGCGACGACTGGGTTCCCTCGATCATGGAGGAGAGCACCGCTTCCTTACGGACGTACATGTAGAGGAACAGCGAGGTGTCCGGCAGCAAGGTCGAGACGCTGTCCAGCCGCCCGAGCGCCAGCAGCGCCTGGTCAAACTTGCTGCGCAGCTCCGGGGTCCAGTCGATGGGCGGACGCGGCGGCAGCGGCGCGGGCACGAAGGCCTGGGCCTTCTCACCCACCGTCGATATGGTCACGTATTTGCCTTGGAGTTCTCGCTTCATCCTGCCTGCCTCGAACCTAAAATAAGATTCGCCTTTATTTTACCTTAATAGCATATCCTAAAATAAGGGGTCGGGAAGCAAAAATCAAGCGAAATTCCCGATTGGCCGTTTCGATTTCCTCAGACGAGCGTTCGACGCTGCAACGCATCTGCTAATGATGTCGATGGTTACAAGCTGATTCTTCGCCTGATTTTCCGCGCTTTTTCCCAAAGTCCCAGACCGGACACCCAGGCCCTCCATTTTTCAACCTCCAGTGATGCGTAATTGTTGAACATATACAGTTCTTGCGCCCATACCGTGGGAATGGTAAAGCGCTGAACTGTGTCCGGCACGACCAACGTCCCCTTCTCACGGGCCACCTGTTCCCGTGCCGCTGTTACCATGAAGTGTAGCCGGTTCAGTAAATTGACCTCGCTTGCCCCCGCATCCATGTCGAGTGAAAGCAGATTCAAAGAAGGAAACATCTCCTTGAGTTTATTCTCCATCCCCTTTCCGGTGATGTGATTGGCAATACAGCCGAAGGGCTGGAGACAGACGATGTTGCCGATCCCTTCGTTGAGCATGGTGATCATTTCGGCGGTGAGAAGCCATCCTTCGCCAAACTGGTTGGCCAGGCTGACAACCTCGTCGGTTATTTCAGCCAATTCTCTCAAGTCATGAGCCTTTCTGTAAAAGCGAAACCCCTGCATAACCCGCTCGATTTGATCGATGTGGTATCTTGAGTATATCTCCAGCAGCCTGTACTTGATACGATCTACCAAAGAACGTTTTAAAAAGGCCTTTTGATCATAGGTTTCATTGATAAAGCGCTGGGCGAAAAAACTCTGTATAGGAGGAAGAACCACTTCCACTCCCTGGCCGGACAGCCAGTCGATGATATTTCCGTTGGAGAAAAAGTTATATTTAACGAAAATCTCTCCAACGATCCCGACTCTTGGGACCGTCTTGTCGTTGATCTCAACCAGGTTGAAGTCCGTCACGGCTTTTTTTAGAAGATTGAGAAGATAATAATAATCTGCATTCTCGATGCCTGTCTCCATTTCAAGGAGGTATTTTTCATGCAGGTTTTTGGATGTCCCGGGCACCTTTTCCCTGACCATTGTGGATAGATACATCCTGGCCAGGGGATCCGCGAAAATAATTCCCAGGCCCAGCCTTTTTATCAGCCCCATTTTATCTATTTTAAACCCCGGCTGGGGATTGATTTCCTCATTGGATATAGTGATTACCGGGACCTCATCCAGGCCGGCTGCGGCCAGTCCTTTTCTGATAAGCGACACGTATGAGGATGCCCGGCATTGACCACCGGTCTGGGTCAGAATAACAGCGGTATTTTCAGGATCGTAGCAGCCTGATTGGAAGGCCTTGATAATATCGCCGGCGACCAGGATAGCGGGGTAGCACATGTCGTTGTTGATGGTTTTTAGTCCCCATTCAACCGATACCCTATCCTGGGGCGGGAGGACTTCCACCCGGTAACCCAGGGGCCTGAAAGCAGACGGGATCAGCGGTGAATAAAAGGGGGAAAAATAGGGAGCGATCAGGATTCTCTTTCTGTCTTCTTCCACAACCGCCCGGTCTTTTTTCATTGTGCCGGCCCCTGTGGCCCTCGTTTTACCGTTTTTTTCTTTCACCGCCTCCAGCATGGAGCGCAGTCTGATCCTGACGGCACCCAGGTTGGAGATTTCATCCATCTTGATCAAACCATGGATTTTTCCGCCGTAACGCAAAATTTCTTTGACCTCGTCGGTCGAAACCGCATCCGGCCCGCAGCCAAAAGAGGTCAACTGAACCATTTGGGCATTGGCCGTGTCCGTTACCCACCCGGCCGCCGCGTACAGTCTGTTTGCATAGCTCCACTGGGTCAGGACATTGACATCTTCCAGTGAGACGGCATCTGCATTCAAGGGAACAGCCGTTTCACTGATGACATCCACTCCCAGTTCCGTCAACAGCTGCGAAATACCGTGGTTGATAAGCGGGTCCACATGATAGGGGCGACCGGCAAGAACAACTGTTGTCCGCCCCTCGGCATCCGCCTTGCTTAGCTGCGTCTTCGCCATGGACTTGAGTTGTTTCCTGTAATTCGATTGTGCCGCCATCCCCTTTTCGACACCTTCCGACACCGTCCGGTAATTGATTCCGGACTGCTTGAAGAATAGATAAAGCTGATCCTTCAGCAAATTGAAATCCTTAAAACTGATAACCGGGTTCTCCAGGGGAATCCCGAATTTCCGCTCAGGGTTAACCGCACTTTTCAAAAGGTCGGGATATCCGGTAACCACCGGGCAATTATAAGTATTTAAAGCATTTTCGTATTCTTCCTGCTCATAGACCACGGTAGGGTAGAATATCCTGTCGACTTTTTTTCCGATAAGGTCGAAAATGTGACCATGGGCAAGCTTGGCGGGAAAGCAGATGTTTTCCGACATGACAGTGGCGGAACCCTTTTCGTAAAGTTTGAAACCGGATTCAGCAGAGAGAACCACCCTGAACCCGCACGTGGTCAAAAAGGCACACCAGAATGGAAAGTTTTCATACATGTTCAGGCAGCGGGGAATACCGTAGGTGAGAATCGGCTCGCCTTCGGGTTCCATGTCTCGTTCAAACAAGAGCTTTATCTGATCATCGATCAGGTTCTTTCCCTTGTGTTGTACCTCCGGATTGTTGCTGAAACACCGCTCGCATCGGTTCCCCGTATAAAAATGGTTTCCGTTGTTGAAAATCAGCTTCAAAACCCTGCACCTGTTTTCGCAGCCCTTGCAGCGGATTTCCTTTTTTGAAAAATCACTTCCCATCGCCAACTTTTCGAGGAACAAACCATTTGCTTCCTGCAACGCTATTGGCGTCTCTGAACTCTTAAGTGGTGTTTGATGGAGAGCAGCAGGTTCCACAAGATTCGCGCGATGATTTGAAAGGGCTGTCAGGGCCGCGCCGTATGCACCCATCAGCTCGGAAATATCCGGCCTTATAACCTCCTTGTTCAGCAGCATTTCCAATGCGCGTAATACGGCTGAATTTCGAAAAGTTCCGCCCTGAACCACGATTTTGCTCCCCAGGACATCGACGTCCTTTAGCTTCAGCACCTTGTACAGGGCGTTTTTAATAACCGAATACGCCAAACCGGCCGAAATATCGGAGACGGTCGCCCCTTCCCGAAGGGCCTGCTTCACTTTGGAGTTCATGAAGACGGTGCAGCGGGTTCCCAGGTCAAAGGGTGCATTGTTGTCACATGCAATCTCAGCGAATTCCTGGATACTGTACCCAAGCGAACGGGCAAACGTCTCAATAAAGGAACCGCATCCTGATGAACAGGCCTCATTGATCTGAATTTCAGCCACGGCGTGATCATGAATATAGATCGCCTTCATGTCCTGCCCGCCGATATCCAGAATAAAGGAAACATCCGGTTCAAAGCGCCGCGCCGCCCGGTAATGCGCCACGGTCTCAACCACGCCGTCATTCAATCCAAAGGCGGCTCTTATCAGGCTTTCACCATAGCCGGTGGCAGCCGTCCTGACGATCCGCGGGTGAAAACCGACGGAAACAAACTTTTCCCTGAATTCGGCCAATCCCTTTTTTACCGCCAGGACGGGATCGCCGTTGTTGGAGCCGTAATAGCCAAGAACCAGTTTACCTTCCCCATCGACAAGGACAATCTTGGTGGTGGTTGATCCCGAATCCAAACCTAAAAAAAGATCTTTTTCTTTTGCCTCAGGCAGGTCAATCCTGGGAACCAGCTTCCGCTCATGCCTTTTTTGCCATATCTCAAATTCGCCCTTGCTTGCAAACAGGGTGGGCAGCCTTTTGGTGCCGCTGTTGGTTACACAACTGACGCCATTTCCTGACATGGATAAAAAATTGCTGATCCGGCCCCGACATGGTTTGCCATTGCGCACCATGGCCGCTCCCATGGCGGGAAGCAGTTCCGGATGATCCGGAATGATCAAATTATCCAGATTTTCAATACCCAGCAGGTCAACAAAAGCCTTGCGCAGGTTCGGATAAAACGTCAGCGGGCCGCCCCCCATAAGTATTTTTCTTTGCATATCCCGTCCACGGGACAAGGCGGTGATCACCTGAAGGGCAACCGAATGAAATACGGAAGCCGCAACATCTTCTTTGGATACATGACGGCTTAGCAGCGCCTGAATATCGGTTTTGGCAAAAACGCCGCACCGGGATGCAATGGAATAAATATTCGTGGATTTTCCGGCCAGCGTGTTCAGTTCCGATACATCAATATCCAGAAGAACTGCCATTTGGTCAATAAAAGCACCGGTGCCCCCGGCGCAACTGCCGTTCATCCGGATATCGGGACGACCATTATCGTCGAAAAATATGACTTTGGAGTCTTCGCCGCCGATTTCGATAAACGTTCTGACTTCCGGAAAAAATTTTTCAATGAAGTGCGCGGAGGCCACCACTTCCTGCACAAATGGCAGGCCGAAGACCTCGGCCGCGCCCATCCCGGCAGATCCGGTAACCGCCAAATCAAGTTCCACGTCGCCCAGTTCCTCAAGTGCCTCCTTGAAAATGCTCCGTGTTGTTTCCACGGTTTTGCCCTGATGACGACAGTAGCGGGAAAACACCATGCCGCCCTCTTTATCCAGGACCACCGCCTTGGCCGTTGTTGAGCCTATGTCAATCCCGGTAAAAAAGAGATGGCCCGCCTGTTTTGTCATTTTTGTTTATCCCCCGATTCCGAACCAACGCAACCGGCGACTGCCTTTGCGTGTTTGTCTTGTTTTTTCACGCTCAAATAATCTCTTGCAGAGCAAAATGTATCCACCAGTGAAACGACAAGCGACTCCATATAACGCGGTGGTACAACGGTAAGCGGCCACATGTGTTTTTTGATAATATCTTCTTCTTTTTTAGTAAGGAGGGTTATTTCGCGCGCATTCTTAAGCGCGATGTTATGGTGCCGGAAACCATGCAATCTGGGTCCTTCATGCAGCCAGTCGTAATAGAAAAGATCGTGCAACAGCGCACCCCGGACAATCGCTTCACTGTCCAGGGAAAGTCGTTTGCCCCAGAGAAAGCTCAGGTATGCTACCTCTTTGACATGCTCCAATCGGGCCTTTCCCCTGTGATGGTTATACTGCGACAGTTTCGCAACCTCAGGCAGTTCAAGAAGCGGCCTTGCCGTGTCGATAAACTGTGTCTCCAGCAGGGTTTTCTCTTTCGGTGTCAGGCTAAGAAAATGATTGATAGAAACTGTCAGGAAATCCACCAACATTATTGAAAGCGTAACCGCGGCGAAGACCCCTTTGACAACGGGTGCAAGCTGATTGAGAATGCCTTGATAGGGAGGAGATATGAGATACTCAAAAGCGAACGCCAGCAATATCCAATAAATTGAAAACTTAAGACTGATATGGCCTTTATAATGAAAACGCTGATCCGAATAGTCCCAAAGGCGCACATGAAAAAAGTATCGGGCAATAAATCCCGAAATCAGTTCAAGTCCGGTTGTGGCCGCAAAGTAGGCGAGTGCTTTAGTAATCAAATGGGATTCCTGGAACAGGGAAACCGCCCCCATGAGTATCAAGGCGCCCGTGCCGTAAAGGATGAGATACGGTCCATTTAAGAGACCGGGGTTGACGAACCGTTTGTCACGTACAGAACGATAGGTAACCTCCAACACCCATCCAAGTATGGAAAAAAAAGAAAAAGAAAAAAGTATGTTTAAGATATCAGTCTTCATTGCGCCCAGCTCCTGTGAACAAGCGAATACACCAGAGGTACCAGAATCAATGTCACAAGACCACTGACCAACAGTCCCCCGATGACCGTGATGCCCAGTGCATTCCAGATTTCAGATCCCTCCCCCCTGGAAAGGGCCAACGGGAGCATGCCGAATATGGTGGTAAGACTCGTCATGAGCACTGGCCTCAGGCGTGTTTTGCCGCCCGTAACAATCGCTTCGTTTAGCGTCATGCCGCCTGCTCTCAGTTGCTTGGTATAGTCCACGAGCACAATGGCGTTTTTTACAACAATGCCCATGAGCATGATTACTCCGATAAAGCTCATCAGGTTGAGCGGAGTGGCCGTGACAACGAAGGCCCAGATCACCCCGACGAAAGCGAAGGGAACCGAAAACATGATGATGAATGGGTCAACGAAATCCTCGAACTCCCCTGCCATGACCATGTAGACAAGGGCAATTCCAAGAATGAGAAGGAGGGTCAGATCACGGAACGCTTTTCGCTGTTCCTCCACCTCTCCGCCCCATTCAATGGAAACGCCGGGAGGCAGGTCAAGAGAGGCCATTTTTTCTCGAACATCTCGTACCACATCCCCTAAAACTCTGCCCTGGACACCCGCCTGAACCTTGGTGACTCGGGTCCTGTTTTTCCGTTCGATCTCAACGGGCCCAAAGGCTTCACGAACAGAAGCGACGTTTCGGAGCTTAATGGTCTGACCGGTCAGGGTGGTGATAGGGGTTTCACCGATTCCACGAATCGTTTCCCGCTGATCCTTTTTTAGTCGCAGTTCAATGTCGAAGTCGTCACCGGCCTCCCGGAACTTGGTATCATCGAATCCATAGTAGTTGGTTCTCAATGCGTCGGCGACAAGCGCCACATTCAATCCCAAAGATGCTGCCTTATCCCGGTCAAGACGAACCTGCACTTCCGGCCGCGGTTTCTTCCTGCTGACGGAAACATCCACCGAGCCGGGTGTTGCTTCCACGATGCGTCGGATTTCCGCGGCAACTTTGTTTGTCATCTCGATATCATGACCCAGAATATCGATGCTGATGGCACGGCCGCCCCCCAGAAAGGCCTTCTGGATGGCGCTTACAGCGCTTGCGGAAAACTTTTCAACACCCGGCAGTTTCATGGCCTGCTCACGAAGCTCCGAAGCGATCTCCTTGGCATGGC
Source organism: Desulfocarbo indianensis (assembly GCA_001184205.1). Classification (GTDB taxonomy): domain Bacteria; phylum Desulfobacterota; class Desulfarculia; order Desulfarculales; family Desulfarculaceae; genus Desulfocarbo; species Desulfocarbo indianensis. Next base: position 303,354 of record LBMP01000003.1, on the reverse strand, counting down.
GACTCCGCTCTTCCTTTTCAACGAGACGGCCCCCGATGCGACCGATGTTTGTCCCCTCTTCAAAACCGAGCGCCGTCAAAAATCCTTTTTTGGTCTGACCTGCCAGGGCATAGGACGCTTGCATCTCCGGAATGGCGTTCACCGCTTTGAGCATTTCTTGCGTAATTCCGGCCGTGACCTCCACGCGGGTGCCCTGCTGCATTTCCAGGACAACTTCCACTTCCCCCGAATCCACTTCCGGAAAAAATTCCGTGCCGACCAGTGGAATAAGTGCCAGACTGCCGGTAAATACTATAATTATGAGTGAAAGCAACATCTTGCGGTGTCTCAGCCCCCACTCCAGAGCATGGGAATAACCGGCTTCGATTTTATTCAGCAAACGCTCGCTCCAGGCAAATACCGGGTTGAGCTTTCTCTCATCCCGTGAACGGAGCAAACGGGAAGAAGCCATGGGGGTCAACGTCAGCGAAATAAAAAGCGATGCCAGAATAGTGATCAGGATTATAAATGCCAGTTGACCGAAGATAATCCCGGCGAGTCCCTTCACCAGAAGAAGCGGCGCGAAGACAGCCACAATGGTCAACGTTGACGCGGCCACCGCCATGCCCACTTCCGATGCCCCCTCCACGGCGGCCAGCCTCGGAGACTTGCCATCGTCCACATGTCGTACGATGTTTTCAAGCACGACGATTGCATCGTCTACGACCATTCCCACGGCAATGGCAAGACTCATCAGGGAAATGACATTGATGGTGTATCCCATGGCAAAGAGGCCGATAAAGGCAACAATGATGGAGAATGGGATTGCCATTGTGACGACCAGGCTGGTACGAAACCGGCGGAGAAACAGGAAACAGACCACAATAACCAGGAGGCCGCCGACGACGGCGGCTTCGGTCAGATTATAGATCATCGAATAAATGTGATCCGAGTTGTCAAGGACCTTATGGATCTCAATGTCCGCCGGCACCTCTGTTTTCAGTGTTTTAAGGCGTTCTTTTATGGTTTTGATGACAGTAACGGTATTGGCGCCGGACTGCTTCTGGATAAGTAAAGCAATCGCGGGGAGCTTGCCCGACCGTGCCCACTCCTGCGGCTCCTCAAAGGCATCGGTGACCGTGGCCACATCCCTGAGTCGCACAAGCGCATCGCCGTCGCTGCCGATCACCGTATTGGCAATTTCAGCTGCATCCCGGTAGCGCCCTGCCACCCGGATCTGTAGTTCGTTCCTCCCGATTTCAGCGGTGCCCACCGGAAGGTTCAGATTTTCGGCGGCAAAAACATTTCTGATCTGCTGGACAGAAAGGTGATAAGCCTCTATTGCTGCGCGATCGAAATGCACATTGATCTGTCTTTCCTGACCACCAATATAGACGACGGCACCCACACCGGACACACGCTTCAACGGATCAGCGATTTGCTTGTCGACAATTCTGTAAAGATCGGGATTGCTCTCTTGAGCCGTCACCGTCATGATGAGCACCGGCACCATGGAACTGCTGAACTTGAAGATAAAGGGTTCTTTTGCTCCGTCGGCAAGGTCCGGTTTGGCAAGATCGATCTTCTCCCGGATATCGTTAACCGCAACATCCAGGTCGGTGCCCCAGTTGAATACGCAAGTGACGATGGCTATGTTGTCCTTTGATTTTGACTCCAGCCGATCGAGATCCGGTGTGGTGGAAAGTTGGTCTTCCAGGTACTTGGTTACCTCCGACTCAACATCCGTGGCGGAAGCTCCCGGATAGGGGGTGATCACACTAACAGCCGGTGGCTCAATATCGGGCAACAAGTCCAGGTTGAGCTTGAAGAAGGCTACGCTGCCCAAAAGAATGATAGCAGCGAAAACCATAACGGTCGTGACCGGCCGGCGGACGGATATCTCCGGTAATTTCATTCTCAATCTCCCTGCTCGTCGTCACCGTCGGTTTCAAAAAAGTCGATTTCCATCTCAAGGTCCCGAAGGCATTTGTTTTGCTCGTGCGAACATATCCTGGCCCAGGCAATAACGGAGATCCCAGCTGCCGCGACAAGGGAAAGGAGGAAGGCGGTTTTTCCATGAAAATAGCTTGCAATGCCCCAGATTGCCAGCGCACCTGCTATGAGGGCGACAATCATACATATGAATAGATGACGGTTGCACGGTGCACGGTCTGGGACTGGAGGAACAAACCAAATCTGCTCCCCGATCTCAGCCCGATCAAATTGCGAATCGTCAAGATTCGTTTCGATTATCCTGTTTTTGAACTTGACAACGAGGATCTTCCTGTCAGGCTGGTCACCGAATGATTCCACCCTCTTTTTTTCGATTACCTCACCCTTTACCTTTAGAGAATGAAGATGATCCACGAGGCGTTTTTCTTTTAATTCACAAATATTAATTCCCATTTCCCATCCTCCCAAATAAGGAATCTTTTGATAAATCGCTTTTGACGGCACCTTTCCACCTCTGTTTGAATTGCGTCATGGCTTCCCGGTACCCCTCGGCAATGGCCTCTTCGGCCCGATGGAACTCCATAAAACGAATATCTCCCAGCTTCGGCTGAATCAGCAGATCGGGCGGAGCTGTTGCCAATTTTGTTGCGGTTATCTGTACTTCCATGATGTTGATTGAGGTCATCAACACATCAAAGATATTCGGCACGGGATCCCTGTGCAGCCACTGGCGTACTTGCGATAACGCGGGCGAACTGAATTCGTTGAGCCTGTTGGTCAGATCCTGCGCGATTCTCCATTTCGGGGGAAGGGGTTGATCAACCACACTCGCCAACGATGGATCAACCGGAACGATGCTGTCGGCACTCCTTTTGTCGACAATGTCATGGTTCAAGTCTACGGCGATAACGTAATCCGCTCCCATATTCCGGACCACGCTTACCGGAACCGGATTGACCAGCCCCCCATCGATCAGGAAACTGCCGTTTTTCTTTACCGGCGTAAAAATGCCTGGAACAGAGATGCTCGCGCGGATTGCCTCTATGAGATCCCCTTCATTTAATGCGAGCTCACGACCCGTGGTCAAGTCGGTGGCAACCGCGCAATAGGGAAGGGGTAGTTCTTCAATGTTTATCTCCTGGACATGGCTGCGAAAGAAATTGGTGATCTTTTCCCCATCAATGAGTCCGGACCTCGGAAAAGTCACATCCATAAAGGAAACGATTTGTTTCCAGTCGAGCTGGCGGGCAAAATCTTCCAGCACATCTATTTTGTCGAGGGCAAACGCGCCCCCTACCAGAGAACCAATGCTGGTGCCGGCTATATACTTGACTTCTATTCCTGCCTCAGCCAGTGCCCGTATTACACCGATATGTGCCCACCCTCGCGCAGAGCCGCTGCCCAGCGCCAGGCCGATATTTTTTGGAAAGCCCGAGTCATTGTTTGACATGCTCACCGCCGATCTTCTTGTAGAGTTGTTTCTCCGGACCTGTCCGTCTCATTCTTGTTCGAAACATCCTGAACGGTTACATCCATACCCGATCGCAAACGCCCCGTTCCGCTGGTAACAACCTTGTCATCCTCAACCAATCCTTTCATCACTTCGGCCCACTGGTCATTCACGGCTCCAATCTCGACCGTTCGCTTAACGGCTTTATTTCCTTCCACAAAAAAAACGTAGTACGTGCCGCTGCCGGGCAGACGTGACAATGCGTCACGGGGTACGGCAAGCGCGCAGTGTCTGCCTACGGACAACCTTACCCTGGCGAACATGCCGTCCATCAGTTTGCCCTGCTGGTTGGGCACTTGAATCCTCACCCTAAAGGTTCGCGTTTGACGATCCACCATTGGATTGATAGAAACCACCTTTCCCGGAAACACTTCTTTTGGATAGGCATCGACCATGATCATGGCAGTATCATCGGGAGCAAGTCGCCCGATATCTCCTTCAGGCAAATCGATATCCGCCTTCAGATAGGATTGATCAATGATTCTGAGGAGTTGGACTCCGGGTTCAACGGCCTGACCAATTTCCACGGTTCTTTCAACAACCGCGCCACTGATGGGGGATCGGATTTCCGTGTCTTTGAGATGTTCCAGCGCTGTCTCCAAGGCGGCCCTTGCCCGGTCCCTTTGGGCTTTGGCGTGGGACACCGCTTCCCTGGCGCTCTTAAAGGCCGCTTCCGCCGCCTCAAAGCGACTTTGCGGAATCACCTTTTCTTCCAGCAGTTCGGCTGCCCGGTGGAATTCTTTCTCGGCCTGTTCAAACTGGGCATCAGCCTGCGAAACTGCTGCTTCCGCAGCTGCAAGCGCCGCCTGTGCCTGTTTGACGCCGAGACCATAGTTTGTCCTGTCCAGTCTTATAACGACCTCACCGGCTATGACAGGGTCCCCGATATCAACCAGCACCTGGTTTACCGGCCCTGCCACTTTGGGACTCAGCAGACTTGTCTCTCGGGCTTTGAGGGTACCGACGGCCTCAACATCGTCCGTGAATTCGTGCTGGACAACAGCTGCAATTGTGACAGGCAACGCTTTGGCAGTCACGTTCAGATCCTCGTCTTTTTGCCATTGCTTCCTGGAAACCTGGACAACCAAGAGCGCAAGTACGATAGCGACAACAGCGATCAAGACATATGATTTCCTCCGTTTCATTCAGCGGGCTCCTTTTCCTTGATATCGGATTGTTCTACAACCATCTTGCCCACTGCGCGATGAAGGGCTGCAAGGGCGACGTTATGATCAAAAAGAGCCTGGGTGTGATTCGCTTCAGCTCGACTTAAGGCCGTACGGACGTCTAACACATCTATATTTGTGCCTTCTCCTGCCCGGTATCTGGCCCTTGCCTGGCGGTAAGCCTCTTTGGCTGTATTCAGTGCACTCTCTGCCGCTTCGATATTCTTTTCTGCTTTCCCAAGGTCCAGGAAAGCCTTGCGGACCTCAAGACGAATGTGATCTGTCGTTTTATCTCGCTGGATTCTCACCTGAACCAGTTGGGATTTCGCCTCTCGGACCTTAGCCGCAGTCTCCCCCCAATTCCAGAGGGGAAGCTGTGCCCCTACTCCGATTGTCCAGTGGTCACCGCCTTCCAGGTCCCGGAAATCGCCTTCCATGTATTCGTAGCGCCCTTCCAGGGCGATGGTCGGCAAATATTCTCCCCGGGCTGCCTTGAGTGCCTGTTCCGCGGCCGCCACCTGGGAATCGATTGCGGAAAGTTCGGGACGTTGTGAAAGGGCCAACTCGGTCAACGAGGAAAGATCCGCTTCCGGCCCGGGCGACCGCACCGGGGCTTCCGTCAAATGGACTGATTTTTCAAGGGGAATAATGAGCAGATTCTTAAGTGCAGAATATGCCAGGTCGACAGCGTTGTTAGCGCCATTCAGCTCCTTGCGGGCATTGGCAAGTTCCGTTCGGGTGCGAAGCAGATCGATTTCCGGATTCGCCCCTTTCTCCACCAGGATTGCCACGTCATGTTCATGCGCCTTGAGCAACTCGACAGCCTCGACGGCAACATCTTGAAACGCTTCGGCCAACTGTGCGGTCCGATAAGCGCGTGTAACTTGGAAAACGACTTCCTCTTCGAGCGCCCTGTTTCCTTGAACTTGAGCGTCTCGTGAATACTGGGATGCCTTGCGCGCCGCATTTAATCGCCCTCCCGTGAAAATGGGCTGCCGGATGACGAACCCTGCTTTATATTGATCACGATCCATGAAGGTCAATGATTGCGGCCCCATGCTAAAACTCAACTCCTCGTCCAGGCGTGTATAGGAAGCCTCCGCCCCCAAAAATGGGAGCATAGCCGATCTGGCCTGAGTTATCTTTGTGTCGGCTTGAGTCAGGGCTTCCCGGGTAAGGCGGATATCGTAATTGTGTTGCAACGCTATTTTCAGGCAATCGCTTAACGACAGGTTTATGTTCCCATCCTTTTCGAGCTTGCGAAGCGCTTCACCGGAAGAAGGGGGACGCTTGCCTTCTATTTCCGGTGATGCCTCGGCAATTGCGCCAGAATAGATGTGCGGTAGATGTGCAGGAGTGCGCACAGAAGCACAACCTACCATCAGCAACAATCCGCCCTCCGCCAGAAGCAGAACCATGATGCGAGTGGTCGTCCTGAATGTTTTCCTCATTCGGCCAAGACTCCTTTGAGAAACATGTCCCTCATCACCGGGATGTTCGCCTCGTATGAATGTCGCTCCGGGTCCTCGAACCAGCAGAAGAGAAAAGCGTTGGTGAGCCCCTCTAAGGCCACGGCCATATAGTAGGGAGTTAGATTCCGAAGCACATTTTCGCGGATGCCTTTTTCCAGTGTCGAAGCCAGTTGCTCTATCAATTCGTTATAAAGCTTGCGAATGTCCTGATCAAGGCCAGCCTTGATGTTGAAACTCGCACCCCGAGTTTCAGCAAAATAGAGCCGCAACGTGGCAACGTCATCAGCAAAGATACCCGCTTTAGCGGAAATGTAGTCTTTGAGAATAGTCAGGACGTCACCTTCCCGTGAAAGGACTTCGCTCAGGGTATGGTGATATTCCGCTGCCTTTTCCATCATGAGGGACTTATAGAGGTCTTCTTTGTTTTTGAAGAACTTGTAAAGCGTACCGATGGCAAACTCGGCTCTTTCCGCGATCTCGTGCATGGAGACGTTGTGGTACCCCTTCTCCGAGAAAAGCTTGAGTGCAGCAGCAAGCATCTGCCGACGATGCCGTAATTTATCCATTTCTCGTTTTGAAAGCTTTTTCTTTTCCATCATCTGACCTCCGCACACTTTTCGAGTTGAACTCAACAAAAATAGAACATGACGTCATATTATATAATGCGACGTTCTGTTGTCAATCATAATTCCGATATATGCCTATGGACTTAGTTCATAATGAGAATGTATCCTCGAATTGTTGGGGGTACTCACATGGCCAAGAGATATAGGGAGCGCGGCTTGCTGGAATTTCAGAAGGAATTTTCCACTGAGGAAGCCTGCGCTCGGCACCTTCGAGAAATAAGGTGGCCCGATGGTTTCAGATGTCCCAGATGCGGACATGGAGAAACTTGGTTTATTAGCACGAGAAATATTTTGGATTGCAAGTCGTGCCGTGCAAAAATCAGTCTGACCGCAGGAACGATATTCCATAAAACTCGCACACCTTTGCTCAAATGGTATTGGCTCGTGTATCACATGGCCATGGACAAAGTAGGGGTGTCGATATCTGAGATGCAGCGGGTATTGGAAATCAGAGATTATAAGACCGCATGGTTGATGGCCCATAAGGTTCGTAAGGCGATGGCGGATCGCGACGCCGGATACACTCTTGCCGGCCTGGTAGAAATGGATGATTCGTTTTTTGGACCAAAAGGTCGCAGGAGAGGCCGAGGGAGTGAGCGGAAGAGCACGGTGTTGTGTGCTCTCTTTACCGGGATCTCCGAGGGGAAGAGAAGCCTGGCTTTGCACATATGCAGGTAGTTGATAATGCTTCGGCAAGTACCATTCAGGGCTTCTTGGAAAGACTTGGCTACGGACCGACGACAGAAGAAAGCAAAGATCTTCTGGAAGCCATCCGTACTGATGGTTGGCGATCTTATGGAAAAGCGATAAAAGGAACCAACTTGTCTCATTACAAAGTTGTTCTTCGAGATCCCAAAGCTGCTGGAAGGCTTCTTCCTTGGGTCCACCGGGTTATTTCCAATGCTAAAGCCGTAATACGAGGTGCTCACCGAGGTGTCTCCGAAAAACATTTGCAATCTTACCTATCCGAGATTTGCTATAGGTTCAATCGACGTTTTTGGGAAAGAGAACTTTTTGATCGCCTCATAAAGGCGTGCGCTTCCGCTGAAACAATTACGTACTCCCAACTGGCGCAAACCAAAGATTTGATTATGAACTAAGTCAATAGGCATTTTCCAATATAAAGCCATGCGGGTTGAATCATGTCGATGATAATTACCGGCAGGAGAACTCGTCTGTAGAGACTTTTGTCACCCGGGCGGAACCCCTCCAGGCGGTCGATGGCGGGCAGGCGGGACTCGGGATCGTTGAAGGTGAGAAGCTCCCCGTACACGCGGCCCCAGTCGTCCGCTGTGGCGCTTTGCAGGGCCGGTTCGGAGTATGAGGCCAACTGTTCGGAAAGGCGCGCCTGTGTGGCCAACGTCGGCCAAAGCGTCCGAAGCGCCGTGGGCGAGGATGTCTTCATCCGGGACCTGCAGGACGGGGATACCCGAGTGCATTTCGTAAAGGCGGCCGCGGACCACGGCTTCCCGGATATCCAGAACGCCCCGGCAGAAACGGTCATGATTCCGGAACCCGCGCTTCAGGGTCCCGTAGACGAAGAGCCGAAACAATTGCGGATTGGGGATTTCGGATTGAGGATTGAATGAAAATGTCATATGTTGCCTCCATGAATGCTGATGAGTTCAAAAACAGAACCAAAACTTTCGCGATCAGGGTGATCCGGTTGGTGGAAGCGTTGCCGAAAAACCAGACCGCGAAAGTTATTGGAAACCAGTTGCTCCGCTGTGGCACCTCGGTTGGCGCGAACTATCGGGCCTCCTGCCGCGCCAAATCCCCTGCCGACTTCATCGCTAAGATGGCCATCGTCGAGGAAGAATGCGATGAATCCATCTACTGGATGGAGCTGATCGCCGAAGCCGGTTTAATGAACGAGAAGCGCTTGACCGATCTGAAAAACGAAGCAAATGAAATCCTTTCCATGGTCGTCGCCTCCATAAAAACCGCCCGCTCCCGCAAGTAATCCGCAGTCCGCAATCCGAGATCATCAATCAGCTCGTCCCTTTGCGCTCCTGGGGGATGAAGCGGAATTCGCTGTTTTCGATGGCCCGCACATCCTCGTGGCGGATGGTGAGCATGGTCATGGGCGGCACCTCCAGCTCGCGCCAGCCCTTCTCGTTGTCCACGGCAAAGTCAATAAAGGCGTCGTCCGAGGCGTAGAGCACCACCCGATGCTGGCGGTGGATACGCAGGCAGAGCGGCTTGTTGCCCTTGAGCACGGTGATGGTGCCGGGGTCGAGGCGTGAGGCCAGCACGGCGCTCATCTGGCCGCGACAGAGGGCGAGCGCCTTCTTCATCCCCTCCTGGTCGATGGGGCCTTCGGGCGCGAAGCGGTCGGCCAGACGGAAGATCAGCTCGCTGTCCACTTCGGCGTAGCGCGGCAGCCTAAGGCGGCGGAACAGGTAATCGGCGTTGTAGATGGTGCCGTTGTGGGTGCCGATGACGATCCCGGCCCGGATGGGATGGTTGTTGCGGTTGTTGAACTCATTGCCCCGGGTGCGCCAGCGGGTGTGGCCCATCAGGATGGTGGTCTCGTTGTCGACCTGCCCGAGCAGCTCCTGGAACGGTTTTTCGTACACCAGCTCGTGCGCCCGCATCGGCCGCTTGAAGATGCGGTGGCTGCCGTCGGTCTTGAGCCAGGCCAGACCGGAGGCGTGCGGGCCGCGCTCCTCGCTGTGCAGCAGCATGCGGATGAAGACCTCGCGCAGGTAATCCCGCTCGTCGGGCCGTCTGCGCTTGCGTCCGAAGATGATGCCTACTTGTCCGCACATGGAACCGGGTCCTCCTTGCCGCCGTAGTTCTTGCCGAGCGGTCTCGTCCCTTCGAGGACGAAGGCCGCGTATTCGCGCCGGTGGTCCGCTAGCCACTTGGCCACCTCCGGGTAACCCATCTCGGCGGTCAGCTGGGTCACCTCCTGGTGGTCGAGCATGTTGGTGCGCCCGGAGAGCCGCACCGTCTCCAGGGCTTCAAGGAAACGTTCCGGCCAGGGATCGCTGGCCTTGTCGTCGGGCAGAAACTCGATCAGACTGTGCCGGGCCAGACGGGTAAGAAACTCGGCCGCCGCAGCGGCGGTGTCCTCCGGCAGCGGCTGGCATGGCCCACCTTCGATGCCTGAGAGCACCTCGGTCATGTAGTCCCGGGGCGCTCGGCTGGCGGTAAACGGCGTCTGGCCGCGCATCAGCTCGATAACTCCGAGGCCGTCGGCGGCCTGCAGCATTTCCCCGCTGCCGGGGATCGGTTCGCCGTCCAGCGTGGTGGAGCGGAGCAGGATTTTCATTGGGCACCTCCTTAAACAGTGAGGCCGGGAACTTGCCCGGCCTCGTTGGTGAGAGTGGTGGTTGTTTCGTCCTGAAGGACGTCCTCCGGTTTGGGTCGTCCGTTCTTGAAAGCGGCATCGCCGGGCATGTTGGCCATCAGATGCTTGCGGGCGGTCTTGAACTCGTCGCCGATCAGGCCGAGATGGAGCAGGAAGACGCGGAAGTCGTACTTGGCGCTCTGGGGATCGAAGTCCCGCTTGCGGCTGGAGGCGGCCCGACCGTTGAGCGCCTTGGCGGCCACCGCGAGGCAGAATTGCAGGTAGGCCTTAATCCGTCCCGCGTGGAGGGTCGCCTCGAACCAGCGGAACTCCACCGTGCCCCGGTACCAGACGTTGTGCAGGTTGACCCCGTGGTAGCGGCTGTTGTCGTAGTGCTGGGGCTGGCGGTTGTGGTAGCCGTACCAGATGCGGTTGAGCTGGTCCTTGGTGCGGGGGCGATGCTGTTCGATGCGCTGGATCAGCTCGTCGCTGACCGGCCGGGTATAGCGGCCCAGCCGGTCGCGGCTGATGCCGAGGGCGTGGAGGATCAGCGGCTCCTGCTTGTAGACGATCTTGGCCAGGTTACCCAGGTGCCTGCCGTCGAAGGACGCGGCGTCGATATGGATGTGGATGCCACACTGGCTGTTGATCTTGCCACCGGCGCGGCGGATGGCCCGGACCACCTCCTGCAGTTGCGGGATGTCGTCGTAGCCGAGCACTGGGCTGACCACCTCTGCCCGCAGATGGGCCGGGACGCTGGTCAGGGAGGCGTCCCCCACCACCTTCCAGACGCGGCCGCGCAGGTCCTCGACCTCCCAGGGGTCGTAGTTGCTGGGGATGCCGACATGGCGGACCGTGCCGCCCACCACCGAGTGGATGGCCCAGACGATCTGTTCCCGGGTGCGTTTTACGGTCTCGATCTCGATGCCGTACTGGATCTCATTCAGGTTCATGCGTGCCTCCGTCGTTCATGGCGCTTCTAAGTCGTTGTCTGGCAAGGCTTTTCAGCCTCCGCTTACACCATGAATGAATGCTTCTTTCCGGACACAAATCAAGTAGAAGAACAGCCGAAGCAGACATTTAACACGTTTATTTTCAATGACTTGCGAGTTGCGCCGGTTTGGGCTGTGCACAGACGGCAGAAACCCCGGACAGGGCTGGCCGTATCCGGGGTTTCTGGGTTGGCGTTGGCAATGAGCAGGGTCAGCCGGAGGCGGTTTCTCCGGTAATAAGGCTGGTGTGCAATTCCAGATTGCGCAACTCATCGGCCCGCATCCGCGTCAGCAGCGCCACGAAGGCCTTCGCTTCGTCGGGTGGCAGACCCGAAGCCCGCTCCAACCGCGCCAGGCGCTGGTGCAGATTCTCCAGCAGGCCCAGGGCGTGGTCGCGGATCAGCCCGTCGCGTTTCTCCTGCGGCGAGGGAATGAACTCGGTCAGGCCGCCTGTGCGTCGAACGATCATAGCCATGCCTCCTTAGCTCAGGGTCGCGCCCAGCGAATGGATGCGCGGGTAGATCAGCGGTGTTCCGGTCATCTCGGCCTTGTAGCGGACCTTGTTGCCGGTGTTGTCGGTGAAGGTGCGCACCAGGGTGTACTCGGTCCAGGTCTCGTCGATGGGCCGGGTGTTCTGGATGGTCATCGCCTCCCAGGTCAGGCCGCCGTCGTTGCTGGCGAACCATTGCAGTGTGGTGCCGCTGGGGATTTGCATCTGCACATAGGCCTTGGTCGATTCCACACCCTGGGTCAGCTCGTTCTCACGGGTCAGGTAGGCCCCGGTGGTCTTGTTGAGGTAGCCCACCAGGTTGACGTCGCGGAAGTTGATGGCCGGGGTGTCATTGGCAAGCGAGCTGCTCAAACGCACGCGGATCTGGACCCGGGTGGCGAGGTTGGGCAGCCGTTCCTCCTCGGCGGGAACCATGGCGTCCCAGGTCACGCCGCCGTCGGTGGAGTATTCCCAGTCGAGGCCGGTGCCCTGGGGGATGGCCGAGTATTCGTCGAGGTTGATGTCGGAGAACTGCACGCCGGTGATCGGCTGGAAGCGGATCATCCCCTCGGACTGAAAGTTGTAGCCGTAGATCTTCATCGCCAGGTCGGAGCCGTTGAGCGGCGTCCAGGTTTCGGCGTTGGAGCTCTCCAGCAGCACGCCTTCCATGTAAGTCTGGCGGGTGATGATACCCCACCGGCCCATCTTGCCGAGGGTGGCGGTGCGGACCTTGTAATTGGTGCTGTTGGTCAGCAGCACCACGGAATAGCTGGTGTTGGCCTCGGCGTAGAACGGGTCGTCGAAGCGAATGCGGGTCTCGCCGCTCAGGCTGATCTCGTTCGGGGCCAGCACCTTCTCGGCGAACACCACGCCGTTGGGCAGACCGGTGGTGACGCCGCGAATCTGCACGGTGACCGGGATGCTCGGGTCCCTGGCGGTGAACTGCAGACCGATGCTGGAGATCACCTGGTTTTGGGTGAAGCTGAAGGTCTGGGCCAGCGGATCGCGGGGCACGAAGATGGTCTGGGTGCGCCAGACCACCTGCACCACGGGCACGCGGATGATGCGGTTTTCGATGATGCGCTCGATGCGGGTGATGACCAGCGGATCGTTGATCTGCAGGCTGGCCCGGGCCGAGTAGACGCCGTCGGCCATCTCCACGATGCGGTTGCCGTTGCGGGCGCTTTCCGGAATGGTGAAGGAGGCGCTGACCCGACCGGCTTCGTCGCTGATCAGGTTGCTGGCCATCACCTGGCCGTCGCAGCGCAGCACGATGCCGGATTTGCTCGGGGTGAAGTTGATGCCGGTGACGGCGATTCCGGTCTGGCCGCGCCGCCCGAGGTTGGGAGTGATCTGCAGCATGGCCGGGGGCTTGTCGAACACCGCGTAGGGGTTGATGTTGCGTTCCTCGGACCAGTCGTTCTGCTCCACCAGCACGGTCTCGTTGCCCGGCAGCAACGCCAGGCTGCCGAAGAAGCTCGCGTTGCTGCCCGCCTGATCGACCGAGAGCACCGTGGAGTGCGGAATGCGGTCCGGCGCGACGAAACGGGCGATCTCGTTGACCCGGGCATCCCATTCGGCGTGGTAGATGTCCGACTGGGCGGTGTTCGAGAAGTCGTCCGAGTAGATGCCTTTCTTGGTCTGGGCGTCCCGGTTCTGCAGCTCGTTGTTCATCTGGTACTGGGCATCGTTGTATTTCAGGTCCTCGACGTCCTGAATGATGTCGTGGATCTGGTCCATGGTGATGCGGGTCAGGCCGAAGTTGCGGATCTCCATGTCGGTGGAGTTGGGCGGGCAGTCGATGCTGCACAGCCCCAGGGCGTTTTCCGGGACGATGGGCAGCTTCGGGAAATCCGCCGGAGCCCCTTCGAGCCGCTTGATCTCGGTGGTGGTGGCGTAAACGATGTCGCGGCGGCCGAGGTAATAGTCGTAGTCCAGGCTGCAGTTGGAGCCGTTCACCGGTTGGTCGCCGAGGCTGCCTCGGCCGAAGTTGATCACGTTGAGGTTGCCCAGCTCGAGCTGGACCGGCGACATGGTGAGTCCGGCCGTGTTGGTGGCCGGAGGCGAAGCGGTGCCGATCTCCTCGACGCCGTCATCGACATAGGAGAGCGCCTCGCTGCCCAGTTCCATCAGTCGCTTGTAGTCGGTGCGTGCGCCGTTGGTGGCGGCCCGGTAGACGCGATAGCCGGTCGCGCCGCTGACCGGTAGCCAGGAGAGCTTGTTCATCTCCCCGGCGGTGGTGGCCCGGGCAACGACCGCAGCGGCGTTGAAGGCCGTCTCGCCGGTGGCGTTGTAGGCGGTCACCAGATAGAAATAGTTTCCGGCCGCCGGATGGTTGGCCTGTCCGAACCAGCCGCTGTCCACGTAGTCGGTGCCCTTGACCATCTGCTTGGTGTAGGTCCAGCGCACCGTGTAGGTGGTGCCGATGGCCGGTTCGTTACCGGAGCCGAGCCAGTCGACATGGTTGCCCGACTGCTGCCAGTCCACGCCCTCCTGGAAGATGGTCGCTCCCTGGCTGACCTCGAGGATGTCCACTACGGGATTGGGATCGAGCAGGTCTTCGCCGCCGCCCACCGAGCCGCGAGTGACGTTGCGGGTGATCTCGACGATGGCCTCCACCTGGGTCGTCTCCTTGAGCGGGGTGGAGTTGACCGGATAGCGGCGCTTGTTGATATCGAAGGTCTTCTGCTCGCCGCGCACCGACTTGGTGGCAACCGATTTGGGCACCAGGGTCGAGGTGGGCAGATCGCGCTGATGCCGGAAGCCCTGGATGTAGGCGCGTCCGGCGTTGGTGATCGCCTCCACGCTGTCTTCGTCGACGCCGCCGATAAAGGTGTCGAAGCCACGCACCAGGTAGCTTCCGGCCTGGTCGAAGGTGCGCTCGGCCAGGTTCTGAATCAGGGAATTGAGTCCCTCGGCGGCGGCGAAGGAGAGCTGGTCCTCGGTGATCGATGAGACGGTGATCCGGCTGCCCGGCAGCGTGCCCAGCAGATCCCGCAGGTAGAGGTTGGACTTCTCCTGCACCGTGGGCGTGACGTCGGCGCTCTCGCGGTCGAACTTGTAGATCGGGATCACCCGGCGCTCGGCCACGTTGTTGGGCAGCGTCTGGCCGCTGGTGTCCGTCGCCTTGAGGGAGAGAACCCATTTTTCCCGCTCGGCGGTGGGCTCGCCGGTGGCCGGATTGATCAGGGCCGGGTCCTGGGTGTAGCCGTAGTTGTACTTCAGCAGCTCCACGTAAACGTAATCGGCCCCGCTGGTGGTGGCCGGATCATAGGTCAGAGTCGCGCCGCTCACCTGTTCCAGATGGCCGTCGATGTAGACCACGCCCGGAGCCAGGGTCAGGACGTTGGCGGCCGCGCTGACCTCGAGGCCCATGATGATGGAGCCTTCCTTGAACAGGATGTCGGCGATCTTGCGCCGCTCCAGGTTGATGATGTCCTGCTGCTCGTTGAGTTCGGAATCCAGCAGGTCGCGATCCTGATGGTAACGGATGCGCTTGTAATTCTTGGTCGGGTCGAATGTCTCGCGTGAGATGCTCATGTTTGAATCCTCCAGTTAGATCTTGATGATCCCGACCAGCTCCACGCGGGTGTCGGAAATCTTGTTGAAGTCGGGAATGTTCTTCACCTCGTACAGGTAGCCCGGGTGCAGCACCTCGCCGGTCGGGTTGGTGTCCTGATGGAACACGCCGCCCATGGCGAGATCCCCGGTGACGCTTTCCACGTACTGCACATCGCCGCCGAAGAAGCCGTATTCGCGGATGGTGATGCCGTTGGCCTCGGCCTCGTCGAAGCGGAAGAAGATGCCGATGGTGTTGGTCTCCTCGCCGGTTTCGAGATAGCGCACGCCGTTGACCAGGAGCGCTCCTTCGGCGTCCTCTTTGAGGAAGGTCCGCTTGTAGTAGCGCTTGCGGGCGCGTTCGTTTCTGAGCCCGGTCTGGCCGATGTCCGGCGCGGGCGGATTCTGCGGGTCGGTAAAGCTGGCATCCCCGTCGCCGATGGCGCAGTGGGTGATGCCGTCCACGGCCTGGCCAAGGAGTAGTTTGGCCGTCAGTATCCGGCCGGTTTTAACGATGAGTCCCAGTGCCATTGCTGTTCTCCTTTAGGTCTGAATTTCGTGGTCTTGATCGATGAGCACCGCGAACAGGATCTGCCGCGTGTCTGCCAGCAGCCCGGCCGGAATCGCGATGCGCTGAACGGTGTCGGATCGGCTGATGAGTGCGCCGGACGTCCGGACGCTGGTGTCGATGCTCCGCTGCCAGGGGCGCGTCACCCGCAGCGCCGTGTCGGCATCGACGCCCAGACGTCCATGGATGACGAGCCAAAGGTCGGAGCTCCGGTTCAGGCGGTTGTTCACGCGAAGCGCGAGGTCGGATCGACGTTCGAGCCGATGGGCGACCCGTACTGCGCTGTCGGCCCGGACCATCACCGTGCGCCTAGCCGGAGCCCCGGAAAACAGCTCGAAGAGCGCTCCGGGTTGCGCCGCGCCGATGGCGAGCAGTTCCGGCCGCCGGATGCCTCTGCGGGTGGTGATGGATGCCAGTTGTCCCTTATGCACGGCCACGGCGAATCCTCCCGCTGAGCTTGAGCGCCTGGCCCCGGTTCATGGGCACAAGCGTTTCCGGACGACGCTGGCCGGTGATCGTAGTGATGGGTTTGAGATTTCCGCTTTGCGTTGCCATGGCGTTACTCCTTCACCGCGCACCAGCCGCCGGTGGTCAGGTTGAACACGCGGTAGCTGTCCGTTCCGATCTGGATGGTGTCTTCAGAGGCGACGTTGCCGCCGCCCACGGCGAAGATCTCGATGAGTTCGCCGCGCAGTTCCTGGTAGGCGGCGGAGCCGGACATCGAGGCGAGCCAGGGAAAAAGGATGGTGGTGCCGTAGCGCATCTCCGGATCGGTTTCGCCCTGGAGACCGCCGTGAGCCGCGCCACAGCGGCCCTGCTGCCCGGACGCCGAGGTCCAGCCGTCGAACTTGTTCACGGCGTAAAAGGTGCCCGGCGCGTTGTAGTAGCTGTTGATGACCGGCTGCGGGTCCTCGCCGATCTTGGCCCCCGAGGCGTAATCCCGAACGAGGGTTTCGACGGTGATGGTGTTCGGCGTGGCCACGGTGTCGGTGGCGCTCACCCGCACGCGTTCGATGCCCGCGTCGTCCTTGATCACATAGTCCTGTCCGGGCGTGACCACGGTGGCGTCGTTGACCTGAAGCACCACGCCGCTTCCAGCAGTAACCGCCGCCTGCGTAAGCGCGACGGCCCCGGACCAGAACCGTTTCAGCAATCCGCTGTAATGGCCGTAGTAGGTGGAGACGAGCTTGGTGACCACGAAAACGTGATCCAGGTCGGCGAACAGCCAGAAGATGAAGTCGGCGCTGTCCTCCACCCGCAGGTAGGTGTAACTGGTGTGCGACGCCTCGTTGACGCCGGTGTGGGTGGCCGCGTCCCAATACTGGAATGCCGCGACGTGAATCCGCCCGGAGGTGGTGCTGATACGGAACTGCAGATAGACGTCCTCGGCCCCGGATTCCCCGTGAGACTTGAAGACGAAATACGGCTGCGGGTCGGCCGACTGGTCGTCGTGCAGGGTCCATCCGGTGGTGGTCACCAGAAAGGTCCGCAGTTGATTGAGCAGGTCGAGCCGACCGTGGGCGAGTCCTTGAATGCTGTGGTATGCCATGGCGGCCTCCTTAGAGAATCGGGTTTTCCGTGCCGGTCAGGCGCAGCTTGATGTCGAGTTTGTTTTGCACCGGGGTGCCCGGGAGCACGGTGCAGCGCCGCCAGAAGGACAGCGTCTGCTGGAAGGCCTTATCACCGAGGTTGAGTGGTGCGCCCTGGGTGGCGGTGTCGAGTCCGGCCTGGGTCAGGGCCAGGCGGTACCAGACCGATTCGTCGGTGCCGGTTTCATCGATGGGATCGAGCACCAGCCCGGTGTAGTCGTAGCCGGAATAGACGGTCGTCCCGGCGTCGTGCGCGGCCGGAGCGGTGTTGGCCACGCCCCGCTGAACGGTGAGATTGACGGTGCCGCCGCCGCTTTCGATGAGCATCTGCTCGCCGTCGATGATGATGAGTTCGCCGTCGGCAAAGTGCGGTTCGGCCAGGGCGATGGAGGTCTGCGCCGCGTCGATGGCCGAGGTGAGGCTCGTCTGCTCGTTGGCGACGTAGAGTTGCCGATCCTTGATGTCGCCATCGGTGCCGTTGTAGCTCTCGGCCTCGGGGCGGCTGAAATCCCCCTCGGAAATCTGCTGGGTCAGCCCTTCGTCAAGATAGAGATGTATCGCCATGGGTTCTCCTTCAGGTGGGCCACTGGGTGGCGCGATAGTTGTTGGTGGCAGCCTCGAACCCGGCCTGCGTCGGCGCGTGCAGATCCTGCTGATGGAACAGCCAGCGGTAGGAAGGCCGTGACCAGCGGAATCCGGCCTGGTTGAGGCGCATGCGGCTGACGCGCATGGGGCGGGTCCGGTCCACGGAGAGACGCAGGCCGGTGGTGTTCAGCGGGCTCGCGCCCAGCTTCATGGTCTCGACCCGATGGCGGCGGAGAGAGCCCGTGTCCACGTAGACTTCAAGCGAAGCCCGTTCGCCGGTCAGATTCGCATTGCTCAGATACCGGGTGTTCAGGGTGTTCGCGTTGAGCCGGAACACAGGCCCTCTCCGCCGCCATCGGTCGATCCGGTCCACGGCCAGGGTGACGTCCGCGTCGCAGCCAGCGGTGGAGGCGAGCAGCAGATTGCTGATGCCGCCCTGGTTGGCGGTGAGATCGAGACCGGCGTTGAGCCTGGCGCGGCCAAGCTGGAAACAGAGGCGGTGCCGGGATTCCAGGGGCAGACTCAGGTCGTACTTGGCTTCCGCTCGTTCGACCGGTTCCGCCTGCGTATCGAAAAAGAAATCCTTCTGCCGGAAGCAGTAGCGCAGCTCGGCCTCGCCATGGGTCAGCGATTTGCGGTTGAGATGGCTCTCACCCAGCCCGAAGCCGCTTTCCAGCACATCGCCTTCGAAATCGCGGCCGGTGTAGATGGGCGTGCAGAAGGAAACCCGATCCTCGCCGACGCGGGTGTACGGAAGCCGCCAGTCGTTGAGGGCCTTGTGGTTCAGGCGCATCCGGTTCTGGCGGCCGTAAAAACGGGAGACTTTCACGGCGGCCCGGTCGATCTCCGGGATCATCTCCGTGGTGCTGGTGAGCTGCAGCAGCTCCCAGGCCCTCTGCTTGTTGGTCAGGTGACGGCAGGAACCGAGCGAGGAGCGGCCAAGGACGAAGGTCTCGTCGAGGAACGCCAGCACGATCCTGCGCACGGCGTTGGCGTGCCCGAAATCGAGCATTGCGCCGCCTTCGATCCATTCCAGGAGAAACTGGAGCCAGAAACAGCGGGTGCCCGCCGGGTGGTGAAACACCAGGGCGTCGCGCAGCCCCTCGGTCTGGTTGAGGCACAGCACTCGAAACACGCCGAGGCTGAACACCAGTCCAGGCAGCTTGGCGCTGCTGACTCTGGAGCGGGCATTGAGGCGCAGAGCCGAACGGAAGGTCTCCTGCAGTTCCCCCTGCCAACCAAGCGCGTCAAAGTCGCGTTCGATGGCCGGGATAGTGCCCTTGCGGCGATAGATCTCGATCGCCTCCCGCACGCGGCGGCGCTGGCAGTCCGGCGAACAGGTGCCGTCCACTTCGAGGCCGACCAGTCTCGCCAGCAGCGGCAGAAAGCGTTCGTCGCAGTGATCGACGTCGAAGATGGTCGGGAAGTCGTCGATAGCCTGCTTGAGCTCGTCGAGCGTTCCGGCGGGTAGGCTCAAAAAGGTGCGCAGGTCACCGGCCTCGTCGTTGTGCTCGTAAAGCGGCGGCAGCAGGCCGATCAGATTGTCCTTGAACCAATCCGACATCAACCAGCCCTCCGCAGATCGAGGTTGACGCTGCCGAGAACCGGGATTTCGCCATGGCGCAGCTCTATGTCCTGCTGGGGCGCGTAGAGATGCATGTGGCTGACGCCGCGCACGCCGTCGATCAGGGCCACCAGGTCGGAGAAGTGAATGGTCTGGCCGAAAGAGACTTGGTCGAAGGAAAAGAAATCGGAGAGCGCGGCTTCGATGCGGCTGCGCACGTTTTCCAGCGGTTCACCGGGCCAGATGTAGACCTCGGCGTCGATAGAAACGGGGCGGTAGATCGGATCGAACAGGTTGATCTCGACCGTGATGACCTTGCGGCGTTCGAGAAACTCCGCGAGGTCCCGCTTGAGCAACGCCGAGGGCATGCCGCCGCCATTGGGGGCGATGGCCAGTTGGACGTTGTAATAGCGGATGTTCTGACAGGCATTGGTGTCGAGCACCTTGGCCTTGGCGACGCCTGGGTAGCCCTCGGCGAGCGCCTGGTAATCCTCCAGGGTGACGGCCTTCCAGAGACTGCGCAGCTCCGCCGGTGCCTGTCGGCGGGCGTGTTCGAGGGCTTCCCGCGAAGCGCCGCCGGTGGCGGGAACCGGGTTGGTGACGGTCAGGGAAACCTGGCCGCCGTCGAGGTAGACCGGGCTCAGCAGTTGGGTGATCCGGTTCGGGCCGAGATTGCCCTGGTCTCCGATGGTCTGCAGATAGCTGACGGCGATGGCGCTTCCCTGAGCGGGTACAGCGCCGCTTTGCCCGTCGCCGAAAATCAGCGTGGAGATGTCGAGGGCGTCGAGGTCGGCCATGAAATGGCGGCTGTCGGCCAGGCTGTCCTGGAAGTGATCGACCTCGCTCCAGGCGTCGTCCCCCACCGTAACGGTGATGGTGCCCTGGGCGATGACGTCGCCGGTCAGGCGGATGCGCTGGAATGGCAGCCCCGTCGACGTGAAGGTCTCGGTGCGGCGCACGCCTTGACGGGCCGGGATGTCCACCGAGAGCACGCCTCGCGGGATGAGGCCATCCTCGACCGTCTCGAAATCCGCCTCGCCGTCATTCAGCAAGGCACGACAGGCCGTTCCCGCCGGAATGGTCAGGTCCTTGCCGAGCGGGGCGGAGAGCCGGAAGCGCAGCATGGTGGTGGAGGCCACCGGCGAGTCCAGCCGGTAGCCGATGAGCTTGCAGAGGTTGATGACGTTCTGGCGCTGGCGGGCCGTGGGCAGAAAGGCCTCCGCCGCCTGGGCGTCCAGGTAGTAGGCCAGCATGTCGCCCACGCCGCAGAACAGATCGAGCAGGACGACACCGAGATCGGAGTGATTGAAATCGGTCCAGCGGTCGGTGAGCTGCGGGATCTTCGCCAACAGCTCCTGGCGGATCGATTCGTAATCCTTGTTGATGTATCCGATGCTTGCGCGGCCCATGGTCTCTCCGGTTTTCGGCGGTTATGCGAGAGCGCCTGATGCTCTCGCCACGCCGGTTACTTACCGGAAGGGGCCTGGATGTGTCGGAGGCGGGATGCCTCAGAGCGGGCCGCGCAGTTGCCAGACGGGATTGGGCTGCCCAGAGGTGTTGTTGAGGTAGTGGGATTCCTTCTTGCCCTCGAAATAGAACAGGCCGATGCGGCCCGGCTCCAACGTGGTGATCCGGTGAACGGTGCCAGCGGCGTTGTCTTCCGCCTGGCTCTGGGTGTCGAAGCCTAGACCGCTCGCGGCCAGATAGAGGGCGTGCTCGGCCTGGGGCGCTTCTGTTTCTGGCGCTCCCTCGAACGTCAGGTAATGGCCGTGGTTGTCACCCGGATCGCTGACGATCCACTTGCCGTTGCGGTCCTGAAAGGCTCCCTCGATGTAGGCGACTTCGTATTCCCCGGCTGGCCAGATCAAGGAGTCGTCCGGATCGGGGCTCATTTCGGCCGCGTCGAACCAGAGCAGATTGAACAGCGTGCGCACGTCCGGCGACAGGCGCACGCTGCGCACCGGCGGCGGCTCTGGCTCGGGCTCCGGCTGGGGATAGCTGGGCGCGGGATTGTTCGGGTCTTCTCTGTAGAAGGGATAGACCAGGTTGCCGTCCACCTGGCTCTGGATCACCCGGTAGGCGATATGCACCAGCAGCAGGTTGCCGTCGATGTTCAGCGGCCGGTCGTCGAAGTGTACCTCCGTGATGATCACCCGCTTTTCCCAGCGCTTGATGGCGTCGATCACGTAATGGCGCAGCAGGCCCTTGAGCACCTCGTCGTTCTGTTCGAACACCAGATCCTTCAGCCGGGAGCCGAACTCCGGATTCATGAACCGTTCGCCGATCCGGGTGCCGAGGATCTGCAGGATGCTTTCGCGGATATGCTCGTGCTCACGGGAGGTGGCGGTCGATATCTGGGTGCCGCCGGATATCGACTGAAACCGGAACGGGTAACGCAGCCCCTTGCCGAGAAAGTCGTAGCTCATCAGGTACGCTCCTCGCAGTCGAGGCCGCACTGTCCCGAGCAGCCATTTTCCGGTGCGCCGTCGTCGATGGCTTCTCCCTGGAACCGGACCACCAGATCTAGACCGCTCTTGAGTCCCAGATGGATGGTTCCGTCCGCCTCGATCAGCCCGCCGTGGTCGGACTGGCCGCACTGGAATCCCTTGGCTCCCCCGGAAAGCAGACGAACGGCGATGGTTTCGCCGATGCCCTCGATGCGGCCGATGCCGATGATGTCGATTGGTCCGGCCGGATTGATGAGGGTGATGAACCGCTCCCGGTGATCGACGTCGAGACGGATGCCCTCGGGTAGATCCACCGCGAAGCGTTCCGCGCCCATGGCGGTCGGATCGATCCCGGCGGGCAGTCCGCTGATACCGGCTGCCTCCTGGGTCGCGCTCAGATAGGACTCGACCAGGGTGTAAAGGCGTCCCGGGGCGACCTCGAGGGCCGTGCCGGGTCCGGGGGTGACGACCTGCTGTTCCCCGGCGTCAATGACGCAGATTCGCTGATCGTCAGTGGTCCGCAGGATCATGCCGTCGGGCAAGGTGAAGATCCGGTTGCCGTCCGGCAGATCCCGGGGTTCGGTGCCCGCAGGCAGTTCGACGAAGGGATAGAAATCGGGCTCCGGCTCGACCTGTACCTGATCCAGATACTCCTGCGTCCTGGCCTGCTGGGCCTCCAGATAGGCTTGGGCCTGGCCGCGCATCGCCTCCGAGGCGGCGTGACCGGCCTCCAGCAGCGTGCGGATGCCGGAAAGCTCCTCACGGATGCCGGACAGGTGATCGCAGAGCGCCCGCAGCACATACTGCTGCTCGCCGGAATCGGTCTGCTCGATAGTGGCCTGCAAGTCGGCGGGTTCTTCGGAAATCATCGACAACCTCCATTACATGCCGACATTGGCGGGTTGGGATTGATAGCTCATGGCGTTGACCGCCGTCACTGTTCCGGTCGCGCCGTCGATTTCGAACACGGTCCAGACCGTGCCGGGGGCGTTGGGAACGTTGAAGGTCTGCTCACGGCCATCGCTCAAGAACACCTTCACCGATGCTCCGGACTGCGCCAGGCCGGTGCTCGGATTGGCGTTGCGGTTGGTGTAGTCGTGGACTGCGTAACGGTAGACGCCGGGGATGAGCCGATGGATGGTGATGGTCTCCGGCCCGTAGGAGCTGGTGTCGTCCACGTCCAATTCCGCCGCCTCGTTTTCGATGGTGTGGGAATAGAACACATGAAAGCGACCGCCCGATGGCGTCGGCCCGGTGAGATGGGAATCGAGATCCCGGGGGTTCACGCCCCACTGCAACACGATGCGGGCGACCTGGCCGTCGAGCTCGGGCGAGAGAACGATCTGGATGTCGCCGGAGGTGTTGGGGTCGGCGTTCACCCAGCCGTGCCAGGCGATGTATCCCGGCGCGGTGACCTCCACGTAATAGAACCCCTCGGGTACGGACAGCTCGAACCCGCCATATGCGTTGGCGAAGGTCTGATACGCCGCCGGGCCGGTTTCCGAGCGGCGGAATTCGATCAGCGCGTTTCCGACACCGCTGGTATTGAGGGCGTTGACCACCATGCCGCTGAGGAAGACCGTGGCTCCGCTGGCAAAGTCCGGGTGGTCGGCGAACCAGGACGGATCGCGGACCTCCACCAGAACATGGCGGAGACTGTCCCGGGCCGAGGATCGCCAGACCATGAGCACGGCGTTGCCGATGGTCCAGCCGCAGCGAATGACACCGTCCGGCCCGATCTCCGCGACTTCCGGGTTGCTGGAGGCAAAGACCGGGGCGTCCACGTCGCCGCGCAGGGAGAGCGGAATCCGTTGCTCGAACTCGCCAGCGGAGAGGCGGATGGAGCGAGGCTGGACCTCCCAGTGGCTGTAGTCTGGCGCGGTATCCGTCATGAAGGCACCTCCACCGGTGCGGAGACGCCGCCGCCATAGACCTCGACCTGAACATGACGCAGGCTGAGCCGCTCGGGCGAATCCCAGACCAGAATCATGGCCGCTCCGGGAACGAAGCCGCATTCGACATTGCCGTCTTCATCGACACTGGCCACGTCGGGATTGGACGATTCGAACACCGGCGCTTCGGGCAGACCCCGGATCGAGAGCGGAATGCGCTGAACGAATGGGGATCGCGAGACCCGGATCAGCTTCGGGAAGACATCCCAGTATTGTGGTTCCTGCGGCTGTTCGAGATTGTTCATGGCGTCCCCCTCAGTTGTCGATGGTGTCGGGACTGCCGGTGACGATGATGGCTCCGCAGGCGGTGATGTCGCCGATGCGGGCGTTGGGCAATCCTTCGGTGATGGTGTCGAAGCTGCCGGTCACGATGGGCGTCACGCCATGCCCCGGGATGGGACAGACGTGCAGGTCCCCCATGCGGGCCACCGGCATGCCGTTGTCCAGCGTTCGGCTTGCCCCGGTGATGATGACGCCGCCGTGACTGCTGATGTCGCCAAGTCGAGCCTGGGAGCTCATGGGTTCACCTTCAGCAGCAGATGGATCAGAAAGCCGATGAGTCCGCCGATGGTGCTGCCGATGGTCAACACCAGGCCGACGATCTTCCACATGGTCTCGGTCCCCATCTTGGAGCCGACCCGGGCGTGCAGCCGGTCGATCTCCTCGGCGTGCCGGTGCAGATCGGAATAGATCGAGCGAACCAGCACCTCGACGTTTTCCTTGTCCGATTTCTTCTCGATTTCGCGCTCGATCTTCTCGAGACGGTCCTGGATTTCCCGGCGATGGTTTTCGAGGATGCTGCGGAATTCCTCCCGCCAATGCTCGAAGGTCCGGGCCAGCAATTCCTCGCTGGCCGAGAGTCCGGAGGGCGTTGTTGTTCTTTCTCCCATATGATGCTTCCTTCAGGTGTTGATCAAGACGGTGTTCGTCGAGCGAATGATGATGTTTCCGGCCACCCCATCCATGAACACGAGGCTGCCGGACTTGTCGGTGGCGCTGATGCTCTCCTGGCCGGGCGTGGCGTTCATGCGCACCACCTGACCGGCCTTGTCGGTGAGCCGGATCTGTTCGGCGGCGGCGGTGGAATCGACGAGGATTTCCTGGGTGCCGTTGAGTCCCCAGATGTGAACCTTCTCCCGACCCTTGGTGGTATCAATGAGGATCTTCTGCCAGCGGGAGCGGCCCTTGTCGCACGAGAGGATGTGGACCTTCTCCTTGTCCTGCC
Source organism: Desulfocarbo indianensis (assembly GCA_001184205.1). Taxonomy (GTDB): domain Bacteria; phylum Desulfobacterota; class Desulfarculia; order Desulfarculales; family Desulfarculaceae; genus Desulfocarbo; species Desulfocarbo indianensis. Next base: position 278,383 of record LBMP01000003.1, on the reverse strand, counting down.
AGGCTTCGAGGATCACCTGCTGGCGGCAGAGGTCGGTGAGCTGGATGCGGGCGCGGGAGCCGACGATCTGCGAGGCGATGTCGAGCTGGTCGCCTTTCTCGGCGTTCTTCGTGCCTCGGCGCAGGGCGTTGCCGCTCTGCATCTCCGGCTTCACCTTCCCTTCCATGGTGAGGATCTGTCCGGCGCGGTCGATGATCCGCAGCAGCTCGTCGCCGTCGCGGTCATCGGCCAGAATGGTGTGGCCGGTTTCGGTCTTGAGCAGGACCTTGAGGCGCGGGCAGTAATACGGCGGATGGCCGTGGTACTTCTTGTGTTCGAGATCGTCGTGCCGGTTGGCCTGATGCTCGACCTTGTCCTCGCAGTCATGGCAGAAGGCATTCGCGCAGGTGCGCTTGGATTCCTCGGGCTGCTCGCCGGGATTGCTCTTGGCCAGCCAGACCCCGGTCCAGATCGGATACTGGACGACGCCACCCTCGAACTCGGCCCAGACCGAGGCCCCTTCCTCGGGGACCAGGAACATGCCGGTGTCGTCGTTGCCGCCGTAGGGGAAACAGGGCGCGGCCCATTCGGACCAGTTCTCCCGCCCGCTGCCGAGCACGGCGGGGATTTCCAGGCGGACCCGGCCGAGGCGTTCGGGGTCGTTGTTGTCGCGCACGAAGGCCCGGTACTTGCCGTACCAGCGGTTGCGGTAGCGCTCTTCGGATTGACGGTCGCAGGTTTCAAGCATGCTCCGCCTCCCGCTTTCGACTGGCGTCCCAGGCCAGCCAGCCGCCCAGGCGAACCGCCCAATACATGACCTGGCGTTTCCACAGAGGCACGCCCAAAGCCGCCATCAGTTCGAGAAAGAGGCTGTCGGCCGCAAGCCGCGAGACCTTGCCGGTGTGGTAGAGGTAGTCGTGAACGACGGCCGCCGGGGAATATCGCCCCCAGGGCGGCACCACGCGCCAGAACAGGCGCGGCACCGAGGCGAAGTCGGTCTCGAACCCGGCGGGCACTTCGATGATGCGGCCAGCGCCGGTGCGGACACGGAACGGCTGGGTCAGCCTTGCGGTCATTCCATTGGGCAGGATCTCCACCCGAAGCGGTCCGGAGAGACCCAGCGCGGTGCCGGAAAACAGGGTCTTGGTTTCGGCGCTCATGATCGCCACCTCGCCTTGCCCGACTGGCGCACGTCGAGATGGACCCAGGAGGCGTAGACGCCGATGCCGCCCTCGCGGAAGAGCGGAATCTCCTCGGCGATGACCGCCAGTTCCTCGGGCGAAACGCCTGCGGGACAGCTCACGTCGGCAGCCATGCCCAGCGTGTGGAAACTCTGCTCCGCGCCGCCCACCGCCTTGTTGTGGCGGTTGCAGCGAAAGCCGCTGGTGATGGACAGCGGTTTGCCGATGCGGTCGCGCAACGCCTGCAGGGCGTCGACCAGGTCGGGATGGACCGCAGCCGAATGGCCGCAGCAGTTCTTGCCCTTGCAGGCGAATTCCGAACGGTTGAAATTCTTACTGAGATCACCCATTGCCGCCTCCTTGTGTGACCGCGCCGGAATCCGCGTCGATGGTCACCATGGCTGGCGGCTCGTTTTGCGGCGTGGGCGGGGCCTCCTTGTCGTTGGGTTTGCCCTGGGACTCGGCGGACTTGTCGCCCGCGCCCTTGCCGAGGGCGTTCTTCTTGAGTTTGAGTTCGCAGAGATAGCCTGCGCTGCTGATGCTGTGGCGCACCGAGTGGCAGTAGTAGATGCCGGAAAACTTCCGTCCCACGCCCTTGATCTCGACGTTCTTCTTGGCGCGTAGCTGGGGAATGCCGATGGTGGCCGCGTCCGCCTCGACCTGGCGCAGCTCGGCCTCGCGGAATTTGCCTTCGGCGCTGTCCTGGGCGGGCTCCTGGCGCGGCTCTTCGTGAAAGCCTTCGGAACGGTCGAAGCTGGGTACGATCTGCCCCGTCTCCCGTTCCTTGAAGCTGCCTTCGCCGGTGTTGCCGTCGACCAGATAAGTCTGCTTGCCCAGGGCGGTCCGCTCGGGGGTGGTGGCGTTGTTGGCCTTGTGCTCGACCACGTCCTTCTTGCGCGGGTCGACACCGACCGTCTTGGTCTCGACACCCGCGCCCTTGGCCCCCTGGGATTGGGTGCTGGGGCGGAACGAGCGCAGCAGGCCCTTGGTGTCGGTGAAATATTCGAGGGTCAGAAGCGGCGTCTGGTCGAGCTCGCGAGGATGGAAATGGAGTTCGTCGTCCTGGATGTAGAAGACATAGCCGCTCACACCGTCGCCATCGCGGTCGCGAGCCTTTTCCGCCAGCTCCTTGAGGAACTGGGCGTCCGAAATGTTGCTCTGGGTAACGCGGAGATGGGTTCCCTTGGTGGCCGTGACCACCGGCGTGAGGCCGTTGGCGGCGGCGATCTGTTCGGCGATTTCCGAATAGAGGATGCCGGGAGCGGGTTTCTGCCAGACCTTCTGGTTCTCCTTGCCAGCGAGTTTGAAGCCCTTGTCGTAGGCCTTGATGCGGATAGTTGGATCGCCGTTTTCCGGGAAGTCGTAATCGATGTCCTTGATGACCGCCTTCTTGCGTGGAGAGAGGTTACCCACGTAGCCGAAGCGAGCGACGATCTCATTGCCTTCCTGGAACAGGGGATCGTCGACGAACTGCAGGTTGCGGTCGGTCACCGACAGCTCGAGGACATCCAGCTCCTCCTCATTGTCGGTGAAGACGAACGAAGTGATCTCCTGGGTGATGTCCTTCGAGAGGTCTTGCCCCTCGATCTGAATCAGAAATGTCGGCTTGAAGGTATCCAGATCCATGCGTTTCTCCGGCGGTTCGCAGTTCCCTGCTTACTTACCGGAAGGCATGGCCAGGTGTCGGACGCTTCAGTCGAGCAGGCGCATTTGGACGTGTTCGCGAGAGGGAATGCGTAGGGCCAGGCCGGGCTCGAGCGCCAACGGGAAAAAGAGGTCGTTGTAATCACAGATGATCCACCAGAGCCTGGCGTCACCCAGATAGCGGTGCGCGAGCAGATCCAGACGGTCGCCCTCGACTACGGTGTGCAGGCGGTCGTCATATCTCGGAGTAGCGTCGATGCGCTGGCGCATACCGAGGGAGGTACCGTCGCTGTCCCGGTAGAGAACGCAGCGGGCGTATCGGGAATCGCGGCCGATCATGAGCGCACCTCCGACCAGTTGATGGAACGGTCCACATATTCCTCGAGGACGATGTCCACCTCGGCCCGTTGCGGCAGCAGGTTGTCCCGGTCGAACAGGCCGAAGAACCGCGCCTTCACCTGCCGGACGATGCAGGTCACGCCCGGGTAGAGATCGCCGAAGATAAGCAGCACGCGGTGCGGCGCGTTCTTGAGCATGGTTCCGGCGTGTTCCGGATATTGCAGCGAGCGAAGCCAGTCGACCTTCTGCTTCACCGGCCCCTTGAACAGCTCGACCTTGAAGGCGATCCGGCGCGGTTCCCCGGCGACATACTGGTAGCGCGGGTGGCTCATGCCGGGGATCTTGATCGTCGCGTAGTCGGTCGACTTCTCGTCGCTGATGGAGTTGGGGTTGTACTGGAATTCGAGCCGCTCCCCCGTGTCGGCGTCCACCAGATATCCCTTGATGGGCTGTTGATCCCAGGCCATTGCTTACACCTCGGCGATCTCGAGGATCGGCTTGCCCAGTTGTCCGGCCCGGTCGAGTTCCCGCCGCATGCCGCTGGAAATACCGTTGCCGGTGAACGCCCACACCTCGTCGCAACATTCCATGTAGGCCAGACCGCAGGCGATGCCCGTCTCCCGCTGCTCGGGAACGCTGTCATCGGTAAAGGTTGGATACAACAGGTGCGGCGCGAACGGCGCGTGACCGTTTCTCATGACCCGTCGGCAAAGCGCCTCGGCTACCTTGACGTTTCGGGCTATGTCACCCGCGAACGGGCTGCAGACAAAGATGCGTTTCATCGGTCCTCTCAAAGAGTTTCGTAATTTCTGATCTTCCGCTCGCGAAGGTCCTTGTAGACCGCCTCGGCCACCTTCCGTCCATCGATGTTGGTGGTCACGCTCAGTTCTACCGGACGGTCGGCCAGGCCATCGAGGCGCGAGAGCAGCGATTCCAGCAGTTCGCGCAGCCCCGGACCGCTTTCCTCTGCCCGCAGGGGTATCGCGGGAGCGGTGCGGGCCGGAGCAATCAACCGTTCGGAAGGCACCGTCTCGGTGAGTCCGGATTGCAGGGGCTTCGCTATCGGAGTCGGCGCGGTTGTCTTGGGCCGCTCGATCCCGGCCGGAGCCAGAGAGGCACTTCCGATTTCCGGTGCCGGTTCCACCGCATACGGCTGGATGTAGCTCTTACTTACCGGCTCGACGGCCGCCGCGACGGTCTGCACCGTGCCGTTCATCGGTTGTGGGGGTGGCGCGGCCTTGGCCATGACTGGCTGGAGCATCAGCATGGCGCTCAGGGCCTTGGGCACCAGGCGTTCGTCCAGACGCGGAACGAGACTGAGCACGCTTTCGATGATGCGTTGCCCAATCGATTCGGCGGGCTGCGCGGTCTTGAGCGGTTGTTTCTGCTCGGCCACCTGCGGGACCGGGGTCTGGACTCCCAGCATGGCGCGAGCGGAGGAGAGCAAACCGTTGGCGATCCCAGTACTTCTATCCTTGATCGCCTGAATGCCCGCGCTCGCGCCGCTGGAAAGCCTTTGCCAGAGGGATTGCCCCTCGGTACCGGCGTTGGCAAAGATTCGGCCCACAGCCCCGGGGACGGCCGACAGCGTGGCAACGATCCGGTCGCGGAGATTGACGGCTCCCGTGGCCAGCGCGTCCCAGGTATTGACCTGGGGCGGTTTGATCGCCAGCTCGGGCGTGTCGCCAAACAGGGATTGTTTGAGACCTCCGAAAATGGTACCAGCCTTGGCCGCGACGGTTTGAGCGCCGGAGGTCAACCCATCCCAGAGTTTTCCGGCCATGCGGAAGGGAGCTGAGGCGGCGTCCATGAGGTTGCCGCCCGCCGTTTTGATCTGCTGCCACGCTCCCGCAGCGGCCGAGAGAATTCCGCGAGCGGCGAAGCCGAACACTTTCGCGGGCAGCGTCTGGGTAAGGCTCATGCCGTCGGCGAGGGTCTTGAGCAGCGCGGAACCGGAGGCGGTCAGGCTGGCGAGTGGTCCCTCGCGGGCATCGGAGAACGGCAGCAGATTGCGCAGCTTGCCGAGGGCGTTCTTGAGCATGGTGAAGGGATAGGTCACCGCCGACCAGATCCCTTCGCCAAGAGTGATCAGCAGCTTTTTGCCCGCCTCGAAGAAGGTGGTGTCCCCGGCGAAGAAGGAGCGCACGGTGGCAAACAGCTCCCGCAGAGTGCTGATGATCGGCAGATTCAGAATCGCCTGGCCGATCTGTCCGGCGGCGTCGGCCACCAGGCGTCCGATGGAGGTGAAGATGCCGGAAATGAAATTCCAGACCCCGACCACCACATCCCGCGCCCAGCGGAACGGGGTGGCAAGAAAATCGTAGACCGCGCCGCCAATGGCCTTGAGCCCGTCCAGCAGGGAGATGTCGCCGGTCAGCACTTGCCAGACCGCATAGACGATCTTCCCGGCGGCCACGAAGGCCTCGCCGATCATGCGCACGGGCAGCAGGAACTTGTAGATGAACTTGGTCGCTCCGATCAGTGATCCGACGATGGCCTTGCCGACCCAGACCACGCTGCGCACCACCACCGCCAGGGCTCGCACGATGAGCGACAGGTTCCAGGCCACGATCTTCAGCGCGAATGCCAGCCCCTGCAGAAGCACACCGGCGACGGTGCCGATAACCGTGCCGAAGGTGCGCCAGGACGACCCGTCGGTGGCGCTGGCGGCCACGCCGAAGATTTCCACCACTGAAAAGACCGCGCTGGCCAGTGCCGCGTAGGCGCTCATCAGGGTGCGGACGGTTGGTTCGAGGATGGCGCGGATGCGGCCAAAGGCATGGGAGAACGCGCCCCACAATCCGGCCAGGGCCTCACGAACGCGGTAATAGGCTTTGAAGACGGTGACCACGAAGCCCAGCAGTCCGGCGGATTCGAGCTTCTGGGCCAGTTCGGCAGACATCTGCCCGACGCCGCCGCTGAGCGAACCCACCAGCTCTCTGATCCCCTGGAAGACCAGCGAGACCTTGTTCCAGGCCCCGGTGATGATCTCCTGAATGCCGCCGAAGTTGGTTTCCCAGGCGCGTTTGAGCAAATACACCGAGAGGATCACGCCAGCGATAATCGCGGTGACGGGCAGAAAATAGGTCGCGACCGCCGAACCCACTCCGGCGAGCGCGGCGCTGATGGCCACGAACCCGGCCTTGATGGCGGGCAGCATGAGTCCCACCATGCCTACGGCGGCGGTGACGGCTCCGGCCACGACCAGAATGGTGCCGAGGGCCATGGACAGCCCCAGGACCACCCGGGTCACGCCCGGCATCGATTTAGCCATGCGTTGCAGGAACAGAATGAAGCGGGAGACGCCGTTGATCACCGGCGTGACCACCGGCAACAAGGTGCGACCCAGAATTTCGCTGAGGTTGGCCATCTGCTGGCGCAGGAGCAGGAACCGGGCTCCGATGTCCTGGTTCATGGCGGCGGCCATCTGTTCGGTGACCGCCGTGCCTGTTTTCATGGCCCGGCCCACCGACTGGATATTGCCTTCGAGGCTCTCCATGCCCGCCGACATCTGCAGCAGGAACTTGACCGCCTCGTCGGAGCCGAAGGCCTTCTTCAGCTTCACCTGGGCGGCGGCGTTGGAGAGATCGGGAAACTGGCGCTTGATCTCCTGCAGGATGGGAACCACGCCCTTGAGACGGCCGCTGGTGTCGGTGAAGGACAGGCCAAGCTCGTCACCGGCCTCGGCCGCCTTCATGATGAACGCCTTGTACAGCGTGCCCGCCTCGGAGCCGGGCATGGTGGTCTGGAGCTGGCCGAGTACGGCGAGCTGCTCGTTCAGCGGAATATTGCTCGCGGCCGCCACCGCGCCGATGTTCTTGATGGCGTCGGCCATCTGGGTGCCGTTGGTCTTGAACGAGGCCACGGTCTGCGCCATGGCTCCGGAAAAGGCGGTCGCCCATTCCATGTCGTTCATGTCGGCCATGATGGGCTTGAAGATCCCGTAGGCCGTGGTGAAGGTGCCGACCATCTCCTGGGTGGTGGCCTTGGTCGCCTTGGCGGTCATGGCGGCCATGGAGGTGAAGACGCCCACCGCCTCGTCGCTGAGGTTGGACAGGGCCGATTTCACGTCGTAGGTGGCGGTGATGAACGCCGCCTTGTCAGCACCGGACCACTGGTTGGTGAAGGATTCTGCGGCGTCCTCGATGGCCCGGAGGTCCTGCACGCCAAGGGACGCCAGCTCTCCCAGGGCCTTCTGGGTCGCAGCGGTGGAAGCGACCAGGGCGGCGGGCACCGCCATCAGGGCCAGTCCCGCCCCCAGCATCATGGTGCCTTGCTGGATGCGGTCCAGGTTGCGGGTCATTCGCTCACTGGCATCCGCCACGGTGGAATCGAGGTCCATCATGGAGCCACGGATGCGCTGCGCGTTCTGCGAGAACGCATCCTTCATCGATACCACTATGCCCAGTCCGAGATCGCCGTTCATCTATCGCCGTTCCGTTTGCTCACGTTCAAAATCAAGCTGCCGCTCGAGGGCCTCGACGAACTGACGCCGGACCCTGAGCGGCAGCGAGCGGGTTTCCGACCAGCCCCAGTGCAGTCCGCCGTAAGCGAGAAAAAATGCGTCGCTTACAAGCGAACTCCGGGGAACAAAAAAGCCGGTTCGGCCTCCAGGCGGGTGCGGATCTTGGTGCCGCAGCCATCGCATTCGGTTTCGACCGAGGTGTCGATTCCCGCGTCGACCCGCGACATCTCCTGCCGCAGCGCGTTGCGGTCGCGCATCGACATCTCCGCCAGGCTCTTCTTGGAGGGAGCCTTGCCGTCGATGTCGAGGACGCGGATGAGCATGGCCGAGGTGATGTTGGGCTCGCGCAGGCTGGCCAGACGCTTTTCCTTGTGGCCGTCGAGATATCCGAAGCGCACGGTTTTCTTCGAGCCGGGCAGCTTGAAGGAGAACTCCCGCTCCTCGCCGTAGGGGGTGACCTTGAGATCCTCGAGATTGATGGTCACAAAGTTGGTCATGCGGCAGGCGCTGTTCGGGCAGCTCAGCTCCAGCTCCACCTCGTCCCCAAGGGAAATCTGGCGCAGGCGGACCAGAGCGAACAGCCGGTCACCCGAGAGCAGGTTCATCACCTCGGAAAGATCGGGATCGGTCTTCTCGCCCAGCCGGACGAAACAGTTGCGGAGCACCTGGTTGATCGCCTCTCCGGAACGGATCAGGCGCTGGTTGGTGAGCAGTTCTTCCTCGGCCCCGGTCATTTCCCGGAGCTCGAGTTCAGTGCCGCTTGGCAGTTCAAAGCTGTACATGGTCGATCCTCCGGTTTAGGTCCAGTATTGGAAGCAGATGGTGAGCTTCTCGATGGTGTTCTCGGTGTTGCCGCCCTCGAGTTCGTCGTATTCAAGCGCCTTCACCCAGGCCCCGTGCAGGGTCCAGCGGCGGGTCTCGTTGCCGGTACGGTCGTAGCGGACAACGTCGATGTCGCGCATGTAGTCGGCCGGAAGGCCGCCGGTGACAGCGTTCACGTCCACCTGTTTTTTGATCCATTCGCGGGCCGCCTCGTCGGAGCCGTCCTGCAGTGCGCCTTTCTCGAGGGTGATGTCCTCGAACTTGACCCGTCCCGCCACCTTCTGGTCGAACATCGAACCGGCCGGGGCGAAGGCCACTTCCTCGAATTCGGTTTTGGGCTCCTGTCCCTTGTGGAACAGGGCCACGTCGAAGCCGTTTACCTCGATGGCGAACTGCCAGTTCTGGTAAAGGCTCTTGGGCATGTTTCCGCTTCTCATAGCCGTGTTCTCCCGTTAGATGATTTCTTTGAAGTCCGCGCCGGTGCTGGTCAGGATGAAGTTCAGCTCGATGAACTCCGCCGTCTTGGTCGGCTTGACGAACACGCGGGCCACCATTTCGTTGCGGTCGATGACCGCCGGGGTGTTGGTCTCCTCGTCGCACTGGAAAGCGAAGTCGTAGAGGCCGCCCTTGTCCTTGATGTCCTGAAGGAAGGGATTGATCAGGCGGCCGAGGGCACGCCAGGTCTGGGGATGGTTCGGTTCGAACACCACGAAGCGGGAGGATTCCGAGATGGCTTCCTCCATGTACATCATCAGGCGGCGGACGTTGATGCGGTCCACGGCCGATGGCTGGCTCTGCAGTGTCTTCTGCCCCCAGATGTTGATTCCGGTGTCGGGGAACACGGCGATGACGTTGACCCCTTCCGGATAGAGCACATCGCGCTCGCCACGGCTGGTCTTGTAGGCCAGGGAGAGCGTGTTGAAGATGCGGCCCCGGTCGATACCGGCGGGCGCGTTCCAGACGTTGGTCTTCTGGTCGCTGCGGGCGATGCAGCCCGCCACCGCGCCACAGGGCGGCACCAGCTTCTTGCGCGAGTTGACCGGATCGCTGATCTCCAGCCAAGGGTAGTAGAGCGCCGCGTAGGAGGAGTTGAAGGCCGCGTGGCTGTACATCCCTTGTCCCTTGCGGAAGTCGACCGCTTCGAGCGGCTCCAGATGCATGGGCGTGTCGGCGATGAACAGCAGATCCTTGCGCCCTTCGGCATAGGCGATTCCGGCGTTGATCACCGGCACCGTGGTGACGCCGGGAACCATCAGCAGGTTCAGGGCGTCGATCTCGTCAAAGCCATAAAGGCCGGTATGCTGCGAGGGATCGCCGATGAAGTCCGCATCGGCCAGGTCGGTCAGCCCGTTGTCACCGCCGGTGAGCGTGAACACGCCCAATGCCGGACGGTCGCCGGGCGTTCCCATTGCTGCGGCCAGATCCTGGACCAGGATGAAATCCGAACGGTCGTTGATCGCCAGCTCCACATGGTTGGGCAGCGTCTCGTCCATGCTCAGATCCTTGAACACCTCGACCACATCGCCTTTATGCCGGACCACCAGGTTGAAATGGTTGGCCGGGTCGAGGGAGCCGTCCTCAATGGAGACGGAGAGCCGGTCCCCCCAGACGCCTTCGTTCACGGCCTCGATCCGCAGGGCGTCGGCAGGCGTCGCCTCCCGGTTCTGCAGCACGATGGAAGACTTCAGCGCCGTAAGTGTGTCCCGGTCGGTGGGATCGGTGAGATGGGCAATACGGGTGACATAGAGGACCGAGCCGCCGTTGTCGAAAAACGCCCGTGCGGCGTAGGCCAGATAGCTCTCGTTGATATAGGAGCCGAAACGGTTGATGAACTGCTCCCAGCTCGTCATCAGCACGGGCTTGTTGATCGGGCCTTTCTCGGCCACTCCGACCATGGCGGCCGACGAGGTCGAGATCTGCTTCACATAGAAACTGAAGTCCGTTTCCCGGGTGTAAATCCCGGGCGATAGATAGGTCGGCATGGTTATTTCCTCCGCTTGCTGGTGGTCTTGCCCTCATCGGCTGCGGCGTCATCGGTCGCCGTGGGCTTTTCCGGCTCCGGTTCCACGCCGCCGGTCAGGTCGGTGATGCGCACCAGGCCGCGTTTCCCGGCGGTCTTGATCTCGGCGGAGAGGTCCTTGCGGGCGATGCTCTTGCGTTCTCGCGGCCCGAGGTGAAGGGTTCCCTGACCGGAGAGGTTGAACGTCAGGGGTTGGAACTGCAGGTTTCTGATCTCGATCACGGTTGTTCTCCTTTACGGTTGAATGGTTCGTTGCTCTGTCACGTCGCCGTGAAACTGGAAGGTCCGGTCCCGGATCAGCCGCCCGTCGCGCAGGTCGCCGTCGTACACCGGGCAGGATTCGATGCGAATGCGTCCGGAGCTTTGCCGGAGGTTGGAGAGGTTCACCCGGGCCAGGCCGCCCAGAGGAACCAGTTCGGTAAGGTTCAGGCTGCCCTGGTCGGCGATGGCGATCTCCGGGTAAAGCTGGAGGAACCGCGACACCGACTCGTGAAACCCGAGCAGTTCGGCCTCTCGGTCCACGGTCACCACCAGGTCGAAATCGAGGTGATAGAGCCGGGGAAACCGGCACTCCTCGAAACTCAGCTCCGCGACATTCTTCTCGAACAGGCGGCTCTGGCTGCGGCGGAAACGGTCTTCCGCCAGCTTCGGCCCCTGGAGGATGACGCTGGGGGTACGCTGGACCTCGAACAGGTCATCCGGGAACACCAGCACGGTGTCCGAGTGGATGGCCTGCTTGGCCAGGCGGATCAGGGTTTCTGTGACGGTCTGTATCGTGCTCAAGGGACGCCTCCGTTTTCTGCCTGGTTACTTACCGGAAGCGCTGGCGATGTGTCGGAGGCTCAGAGCGCGGAGCGGATCGCCTCGCGATAGTTCTGGAGGATCTGCTCGCGGTACTTCTCCATCACCGGATGCAGAAAGGGTCTGGCGGGGATGACGATGGTCGCGCCGTTCGGATGTTTGATGGTGGCTCCGTACTCCATGACTGCACCGATGTTCACCATGTCTTCCCCGTCCTTGTTGACGGTGCCGCGCAGCAGGCCGACAAACGCCTTGTCGGCCATGATCTTCTGGGTGATGGCATTGACCAGAAAGCCGGTGTCGATGAGCGCCTTGCTGGAGCCTTTGCGCTCGATGGTGCTCTCGGCGAGTTTCACGAAGGGCTGTCCGCCCGGGGCCTGGGAGCGAATCCCCCGCTGGATCTCGCGCACCAGAAAAAGGGCGTTACGGATCGTGGCCTGACGCAGGGCCGTGGCCAGGCGCGGCCCCATGCCGGTGGTCAGCTTGGCGCGGGCCTTGTCCCAGTCACCGGTCCGCCTAACGCCCATTGAGTTTCACCAGTTGCAGGTTTTTGTGGGTGACGGTGCCGAAGAAGTGTTCTTCCTCCACACTCTGTATGCGATAGGTTTCCCTGTCGGTGGCCAGGCGGTCTTCACCCCGGACGTCGGCATCCGGAAGGACACAGGCAAGCGCGTCGATCTTGCCGCTCAGCTCCTCCGGCGGGGTTTCGTTCAGTTCGAGGGGGATGACGGAGATTTCCGTGTATTCGGCATCGTCGGTGCCGTAGAGCCGCTCGCCGGGAACCACGCGCAGAACCCGTGTGGTCTGACCCGAGGAGAGGATCAGCCGGGCGACGTCGGCCACGGCTTCGGCGCGTTCCCGGTCATTCAACAACATCGAGATCGATCCCTTGTTCGTAGATGACCGGCGTAAGGCCGCTCGGGGTCAGGATGTAGGCTTCCTGATCGAGCTGGGTGGCCGGACGCAGCTCGGTGAGCCGCTGCCGGTAGTCGGCGAGCAGATCGGCCTCGAGCTTGGCCCAGTGGCCGGGCTGGCCGGTTTTGTCCACCCGCTTGTCACCGCTGGAAAAGGAGAAGGCGTTGGCGGTGGCCGAACGCATGACCTGGCAGGCGTGGATCTGCGCCATGATCACCAGGAGCTCGCGGACCTCGCCGGTGGGATCGGGGGTGATCTCTCCGACCGTGATCGTCAGCGATTGGTCGAGGTCGCGGCCAACCCGGAAAACGGCTTTCCGGACGCATCTCTCCAGAGTCTGGTCCTCGAAGAGAGATGCGCCCGGATCGGACAGGTCGAGCCGCAGGTCGGCGATCAGGTCACTCAGCAGCACCTTGCAGGCCCTCCAGACGGCTCTTGAGCGCGTCGATCACCGTGCGGCGTTTTTCGGTTTCCATGTAGCCTTTGAGGGTTTCCGGATTGGCTTCCTCATTGACCTTGGAGATGGCGTCGGTGGCGGAGAGTTTGCTCAGGTCCACCGGTTCCGCGTCCTGGTCGGGCTCTGGAGGGGCGAGCGGTTCCTGCTTCGGTTTGTCGGCCATGGCCAGGCGGCCGTTCTTGAGCGCCGCCTGGATCTGCTTGGTGAGGCGTTCCACCTCGACCACCTGGCCGGGCTTGAGTTTCAGCCCGGCGTCGGGGATCACCAGAACGCCGGGACGGATGTTCTTGATTCGATTCATCTCACGTCACCTCCCGGATTACGGAACCAGTTTGACCTTGGCCATGATGTCGGGGCGGGTAATGCCCTGGCCGATTTCGGACCACACCAGCCAGCCGGTCTTGAAGCGGGTCTTCTGATCGATGGACTCCGTCTTCAGGTTTTCGCGCACCGGCATCTTTCCGACCTCTTCATCCGGGACGATGATGATCTCGTCCAGCGGCATGGAGGCGGTCAGCAGAATGCCGCCGGTGCCGTAGTTCTTGATGACACCCTTCTGGCGCAGCTCGAGCTTGGTCTGGGGATCGAGGTTCCAGCCGCGCATGTCGTTGAACCGGCGGCCGCGCAGGACGATGTACTTCACCGACAGCTCCAGGTCCTCGATGATCGAGATGGCCTCGTTCAGTGCATCCTCGGTGAGCAGGTCGCCAGTGACCTCGATGGTGTTGGTCGCCGGGATGGCCGAGGAGAGCACCGAGATGGTGCGGCGGTCCATCTCCTTGCGAATAGCGTCGGCGGCGCTGGTCTGGATGTCCATCAGCGTGCCGATGTTGCCGTTCTTGAGGACGGAAACGTCCACCATCGGATTGGAGTGGATGCGGTTGGTGGGGAACTCGACCTCGTCCTTGCCCACCTCCTGCTCCTGGGCGTCGCCGTCCTTGCTGATCCAGTGAGCCTTGACGGTCGGTTTCTTCTGGTAGACCGGACGTTCGCCCTTGGGCAGCGTGTGCTTGGTGAGCAGCAGCGAGGAAATCTCCTTGCGCTTGATCTCCTGTTCGATGGGCGCGGCAATGGCGGCGGCAAGCGCCCGCATGCCTTCGGGCGACTCGAGAGCCTCGCTCATGAGCCGCGCCATGGTTTCCATGTACTCCTGGGAGTGGATCTTCAACTGATTGGTTTTCATGTGCGTGGGCTCCTTGGGTTAGACGAGCAGGCGGAATTTGAGGACGCCGCTCTGTACGGAAATGGCGTGGGCGACGACGTGCTCCCCGGCCGCGACGCCGTTGGTCAGACGACCGCCCGCCGAAACTTTCAAGTCGTCTCCGGCGACGACGGTCCCTTCGAAGGCGTCGGTCTCGTAAACGCCGCCGTCGCAGTAGATGCCTGGCATTTCGCCACCGGCGTAATCCTTGATCAGGATGCCGAAGGAGCGCTTGGTGGGATCGGTGTTGACGGCGAACAGGTCGTCGCCGACCACGCGGACCACCTGGCCGAGTTGGCCGTCGCCCTGGATGTGGCCGTCGCCATAGGCGAGGCTGCGGTGACACGGATTGATGAATGACATGGTGTTTCCTCCTTAAGCGTTGATTTCCGAGTGTTCGGGAGTGTCCTCGCCGACACGGTTGCGGTAAGCGGCCATGAACCCGTCGCGCAGGCGGTCCTCGAGCGACACCTTGCGGTCGTCCACATCGTGGGGCCGGACACCGGCGTCGCTGCGCAGCGGGGTTTCCGTCGATGCCTTGGCGGCGGGCTTGCCGCCCTGGTCGCTGTCGGCGGGTTTCTCTTCCTTGTCCTTGTCCGCTTTTGCCGACTTGGGCAGGCGTTCGTAAGCGGCCTCGGTGGCGGCGAATGCTTCGTCGGACAGTTCGGCCAGGCGTTTCAGTTCGGCTTCCCGGTCCTCATCGGAAGCGAAGGAGAGTCCCTGCTTCTCAAGCCGGGTGAGCAGCTTCTTGGCCCGGGAGCGGCAGGCGGCCGCCTTTTGTTCGGCTTCCAGTTCCTGGACGCGTTTCTGCAGCTCGGCGACCTGGGCCTTGAGCTGCCGGTTTTCTTTTTCCAGGTCGGTAACGCGGGCAGGATCGCCTTCCTGCTGGGCCGGTTTCTTCTTGGCCGCGTCAGATTCAGTCTTGGCGGCCTGGTCATCGGTGGGTTTGGTTTTGTCTTCCATCGTGGAATCTCCTTCGGGTTGGGATTGGTCGGGCTGGCTCTGAAGGGACGCCACCTGCAGAATCCTGGCGTTCTCGTCCGCGCCCTTGCGGTCGAGCAGTCCCAGTCCGGTGAAAGTGACGCCGTGCAGAATCTCGAAAACGGGTTGGCCGCCCACATCACGACCCTTGAATTTGCGCAGGTGGGTGCAGTAGTCGGCCTTGTTCTGGAAGCGCTTGTGGCAGACCGAGCATTCGCCTTCCTGGTAGTCGCACTCCATGGAGACCTGGGAGATGATCCCGCGCTTCATCAGCTTGTAGGCCAGCCGGGCGGCCGGGGTGTCGTGGACGTACAGCTCGCCGACGCATTCCACGCGGCCGCCGTTGTCGTCCTCCAGGTAGTCGGCGGCGACGATGCCACCGACGATGTCGTTGAACTCCTGCGAATGCTGCAGATCGACCTTCTTGTTCACGGCCGTCATGTGCCGACCGGACAACTCCTCGGCGGTGAAGTGGTCGCCATTCTTGTTGGTCCCGGTGCGGCAGAGCACGAAGCTGAACTGGGGGTCGCCCGCCGAGCCGACATCCATGGCCTCGGTCGCGAGGCGTTCACCATCGCCCAGCCGGATGTCCACGGGGATGCTGGTGTGGAAGTTCGCGGCGGCGGCCATCGGAACGGGTTTTCCCTTCCGCTCGGCGCTGGCCTTGGCCCCGGGAGCGCAGACGAACAATCGTTCCTTGGCGTTGGAAGCCTCGCCGTGCTTGGAGGTGATGGCGTAGTGGTGATCCTTGGATTTCATCCGGCTCTGTTTGCCGAAGGAGCCGATGATCCGCTTCATCTCCTGCTCGTTGGGATAGGCGTGATCGCGGTAGGAAATCAGCCAGTGCGGAATGTGCTTGGCGTTGCCGAGAAAAGTCTGGAAGAACTCGCTGGCGTTGGCCTTGGTGACGGTCTTGTGGTCGGTCTCGTAATACTTGACCTTGGTGTCGGCCTTGATTTCGAGCCCTTCCCAATAGGTCATGAGCCCCTCCACGAAGTGGTAGGCCCGCTCGTAGTTGGTGGTCGAGAACTCGGTGGCGTAGGGCGGATCGAAGTAGGCCAGATCCGCCTTGGCTTTTGGCAGCAGGTCGTTGATGTCCTGCCGGTATGCCTTGTTCTCCTTGTCGTTGTCGAAGACCAGGGCGTTGATACGCTGCAGGTTCTTGCGCAAACGATCCTTGAACTCGTCAGGGGTGTCCTGGCGGCGGCCATAATCGGTGGACGACGAGAAGTGGCCGAAGCCACCTTTGCCGCTCATGCAGGTTTTACCGAGGCCGAACAGGGCGATGTCTTTCTTGAAGCCGGTGAGCTTGTCGCAGTTGGCGCGGATGGTGTCGATCTGCGCGTGGACGCCCTTGGCGAAAAAGATGCCCTTGAAGTTGTCCTGAACGAAGCTGCCCGCCTTGGCGTTGTCGGCCAGAAGCGCTTCGATCTCGTCCTCGCTCAGGCGAACCGAGTTGTTCTCGATGATCGCCTTGGCGGCATGGTGGCAGTAGCGGAGCCGGTCGTTGGCGATGACCTGGAGGCCCTTGGTCTTGTACATGTAGGCCACGACCGCAGACCCCGAAAAGGCATCCAGCACCGTGCCAGTGCCTTCCGGGGTATGCTTCCAGATCCAGTCGACGAGCTTCTGCTTACTGCCGATGTAGTTGGTGATATACTTGGGGCGCTTCTCGGGAGGGAGCTCTTCAGGAGCGGACTGTTCGGCGGCCCCGGTCCCGAGCGCATCGGGATCGAGAGTCAGCGCCGCATCGGCCTCCAGTAGAAACGCCAGCCTTTCCAGGTCTGTGGCGAACAGTTCCATCAACGTCTCCGGTCAGTTTGCTGTGCTCTCCGCGACCTGCGGGGAGCGTTCAGCGGTTACTTACCGGAAGCGTCGGCGATGTGTCGGAGGGTGACGGCGAATTTCAGCGGGCGGGGTTCAGCCGGGCCAGAACGGCCTTGCCGCAGGCGTCGATGGAGGAGTATTCGTCGGTCTCGGTGATCTCGGAAAAGACCCCGTCGTAGGGAGAGCGGGACAGCCGGTGGTATTCGAGAAAATCCGCCGGAAGCGAGGTGGCACCGGCCTCGACCAGACGGTTGACCACCCAGGCGGCTTCGTCCTTGCGGTCGGCAAGCCCGTTCGGCCCCCGGTCGAGGTAGTACATCTCCACATCCAGACCGGGACCCGGCCCCTGAACCCAGACGCCCACGGGCACGTATTCCGGGACGGTGGCTTGCCGGTCGGCCATTATCGAGTCGATCATATAGCGCAGTTTCATGACCAGTCCTCCGCGATCTGGAGATGCTCTTCCAGAAGCTGGGCGTCGATCCGGTGGAATCTTTCGGCGTTTTTTTGTCGGTAGGCGATCCAGCGTTGCCAGTCCGCCGCGAGCTCGGGCTCCGAGACCGGCTCCATCATTTCGACATGGTGAATCCGGCCCAGATCGTCGGTCAGCTCGACAATCAGCCAGCCTTCGGCCTCCTTGCCGTCATGTTCGGCCATCAGGGTGTCTTCGACCCGGACATCGACCACTTTGATGGTGTGGGCGTGCTGAAAGCCCTCGTCGTAACCGAGCGCCTTCCACAACAGCCAGAAATCGGTGCGCAGATGGTTGCCAGCAGCGTCGAAATGGGGTGCGATCCGGGTGACGGTGAAGCTGTCCACCAGGGTATCCAGAAAGAGATCCCCGGATTCTCTGACGGTCATGCGGCTGCCCCGGCTGTTGAACCAGTGCAGCGATTCTTGCAGCCGCCGTTTTTCCTGCTCGATAAAGTCCTTCATGGTCATTGTTTGCGTTTGCTCCAGCTTTGCGGGGTATGGACGATGTCCTCCACCTTGCGCCCGTCGGGCAGTTTCTTGATGCCGCGCCGGGTGAAACTCTGGATGATCTCCCGGCGTTCGTTGTCGCTTCTGGCCACGATGAACTCGATGTTGTCCAGTAGCGTCACCGAGTATTTGAAGATGGTCTCGTTGCCATGGCGCTGCGAGAACCGCTTCCAATCATCGATGCTGGCTCCCCGGTTGCGCTGCACGTAGTCGTCGATCACCTTGCCGTAGGCGTCATGGTCATAGCTGATGGCGTCCATGCGCCGCAGCATCTGTTTCTTGAAGTAGAGGGCCGGTGAGGCGTCGCTGGCCGGTTGCTTCTTGATTCGGGTGAAGAAATAGCTCGCGCCGCCGGTCTGCATGTCGGCCACCGGGGACATTCCGCCCGGAGCCACGCCCATGCGCATCTTCTCGACCGTGCTGACCATGGCTCCGTTGTTCTCCATGATCAAGTCGATGAAGCCGGACATGCTCTCGCCGTTGGTCAGATCGTGGACCAGCGAATAGCCCTTCATCTGTTTTTCCAGGTCATCCTCGGTGATATCGAACCGGAACTGGTGCCGGTATCCGCCCTTGGCGTCGCGGTCCAGAAAGCCCGCCTGATATTCGCCCAGCGGGTTGTATCCGGAAAGCTGGGTGATGTCCTGGACGCCCAGTTCCTTTTGCCAATAGCCGCGCAGGGCCTGGACCCGCTCGGTGGTGCTGGCGTTGCGGTCGTCGAGGGATTTCTGCAGTCGTTTGTAGTCGGCGCTCTTGTCGGTCTTGCGGATGTAGGCGAGCTTTTCGAGGTACATCTGCTCCGCGTTTTCCGCCGTGGCCACCCGGGTATCGATCCCAAGCTGTTCGAGCTTTTCCAGCATCGCCTCGACCCGTCCGGGGGTGGCGTCGCCATCCAGGATCATTTCCAGCTCGCCGCGCTGGGCATAGAGGTTGGTGTCCGACCAGGGGCGATAGCGGACCCGGGTGCCGTCCTCGAAGGTGACGGTGTACTGGTGTCCGTCCTGCATGCGGGAGTTGTGATTGAACAGCGTCCGGTTGTCGATGTCGTCGGCCTCGACGGTAATGGTGCCGGAACCGATCCTGCGCTTGGTGTGGGTCACCTTGCCGCGTTCCACCTTGAACGGCGGTTTCTCCTTGGGTTTCTGCGCGTCGAGCTTGGGTAGATACTGCTCGAAAACGCCGTTGGTGGCCCGATCCCAGTCGACGGATTCTTCGATCTCCTTGACCCATTTCAGATAGTGGTCCGCCATCTCCTTGACCTTGGGGTCGGCGCTCTTTTGCAGGGTCTCCAGTTTCTTGCGCAGGCGCAGGGCCTTGTCGATCTTGGTCCGGTTGTACTTGCCGTCGCCCACGTGGAAATTGACGTTTTTGACGGCGTCCAGAATCGTCGGAAAGAAGCTGTCTTCGACCAGTGGTTGTCCCTTTTCCCCGGCCGCCGTCTGCACATACCTGCGTAGCACCTCGTCGATGCGGCGGTCCGTGTCCGGCCGGATCTTCATCTTGACCACGGTGCGCTTCTTCCCCTTGAAGCTCTCGGTGAAGATCAGCGCGTTCTGGTCCTCCACATCGCCACTGTCGAAGGGCAGCGTCTTGCCCTGCCAGCCGAGTTTGCGGGCCTCCTCGACCAGGGCTTCCTCGGCGGAGGAGAGCAGCTTTTTCTTGCCGGTGGCGGCGCTCAGCTCGTCGAAACGGAAGCCCCGATCCCCCAGCACATCGGCGTAATAGCCCTCGAAGTCACGCCGGAGATTGTGTTTCCGCTCCAGGGCCAGATCGTAGAAATGCCGCAGCCCGGCCGGGTCCTTGGAAAACCGTCCCTCGGCGTAGGGCCGCAGCAGATCGAGGTAATCCTCGTCGGCGATCTTTTCGACTTCCTGGATGTAGCGAAAGGTCGCGTTCGGATCGACCCGTACCTTCCCTTCCTTGGCCGCCCGGAAGACCTTGTTGTAAAACGGCTCTTCCTCGCCGCAGACGCCGTTGGGGTGATAGTCGAGCGAGAGCTTGTCCTGGCCCAGAAACTTGAATGCCTGGCCTTTGTCGATGCCGTAGACGCGACCGTCCCGGGCGCGGATGAACTGCTTGGAATGTCCGTCGTGATTGGCGATCAGCCAGTCGACCACATGCTCGCGCTGGATCTGCTCCAGTTCGATGGTGGTCAGATCCTGGGGCAGGATGTTGCGAAAATCGAAGTCGTCCCGCAGATCGGTGCGCCATTTCTGGATGGAACCGGTGCGTCCGTTCAATTGGATGGTGCGCACCTCGATGGAATGGGGGTCGATGAGGCGGCCAATCTTGTAGGCGGCTTCCTCTCCGAAGGCGATGAACTCATCGTCCTTGCGGCCAATGGGCTTGAACAGCCATTTGTCGCCGTTTTCGTCGGTCCAGAACTCCTTTTCATGTGCGCCGCCGACAGCGGCCTTGCCGGTTTTCTTGAATTTTGACGGCAGACCTTTCTGCTGCCACGCTGAATCGACTGTGGCGAACTCCGCGCCTTTCTTGCCGATCTTGGCCTCTGGCGGCTTGACCGGGCTCGGCTGTGGAGCCGGTTTCGGCGGCTCTTTCTTCGGCGTGGCGGGCTTGGCAGGAGCGGTTTTCTTCTTGCCGCCATGCTTTTCGGCCCAGGCGGCATGCTTGGTGTCGATGCTGGCCTGAACCGCCTTGATTTTCGCCGGGTCGGTTTCAGTGAAGAGCGTGGTCAGCTCGTCTTTGTTGGCCCACTGCCAATACTGGACCTTGGTCTCCTTGGCGAGCGTCTTGAGCTCTGCCGATTTCAGTTTGCCGACCTGATCCTGGAAGAGCTGTTTTTTGAGGGCGATTTCCTTGCTGTGGGCCGCAAGCAGTTCCTGGGGCAGATCGGTGCCGCCGGAAACCGCCTGTTCCGCCTTGGCGATCGCGTCGAGGAAATCCTTGTAGCCGGTCGGCGTGTCGGGAACGACCACGGCCTTGGCGGCGTCTTCGAGGGCCGTTTTCTGTTTCAGGATCAACTTCTGCTTGGCCTCGTCGACCGCCTTTTTCTTGACCGACTCGGCCATGTCGGCACCGGCCTTCTTCTGCAGCGCCTCGACGAGCTGCTGCTTGTTCTTGAGGATGCCGATACCGTGCTTCTGTTTGGCCGCCGCGAGTTCCTTGCCCATCAGGCCGCTGTGGTCCACGCCGGGCTCCAGCTTGTCCAGCAGCTCGATGGTCTCCTGCTTGGTCATGTTGAGGGAGATGCCGTTTTCCTTCGCCATCTCCTTGAGCTGCTGGGCGGTCATGCCCTCCAGCCCCTCGGCGGGAGGGATCTTCGCCATCTGGGCGGCGAGCAGCTTGGCCTGTCTGAGTTCCGCCTGCTTCAGTCCCAGCAGCTCGACCAGTTCTTCCTTGGTCCGCAGCAGACCGATCTTGTGTTCCTTGAGCTTGGCGCTGAGCGCCGCTCCGGCCAGGTCACCGTGATCGATCCCCGGTTCGGCCAGATCGAGCAGCTTGATGAAATCGGCCTTGGTCCGGGCAATGGCCACGCCGTTCTGTTTCGCCAGGGTCTGGAGCTGTTTGACCGTCAGCGAACCGAGGTCGGCGATGTCGCCGGTTTCAAAGGCGCTCTTGAGCTTGGCGTTCTCCTTGGCCTGGGCATCGGCCATGCCTTCCAGCACATGGGGCGGTAGAATGCAGGCGTCCCCCTGCGATGCCTGGGCGGCGGCCTTGGTTGCCATCTCGCTACCGCAGACGGTCATCGGCCAGGCCACGATGTTGGTACAGCGGCAGTGCGGATGCGCGGGTTGCTGGGGGAACTTGTCGATGGGAAAGGTCTTGCCGTCCAGGCCGCCGCAGACCGGGCACATGCGCTCATCCTCCATGGCCAGCCATTCCAGTTTCTGGATGCCGACCCGCTCGTGGAATTTGAGCCTGCCCATGTTGTGGGCGCGGAGGACCTCGGTGCGGGCGATCATCTCCATGCGGTACTGAGCCTTGTTGAACACCCGGCTTCCGGCCTGGCGAAAGGAGTCCTTGTCGATGATCACCTTGCCCATATCCCGGACGATGTCGTCGGCTCCCTTGCCCGTGGCGACGCCGTTCAGGATGGTGCGCTTGATGCCGTCTGCGAGTTCGCGGTGAACGTCACCGGCGAGTGTGAGGTTGTACTGCGCCATGAAGTCGAGAGCATTGGTGTCGACGATGGTGAACACCTTGGTGGCCAGCTTGTCGATGCCTTCGGGTTTGAGGTCGGCGTAGAACGGCAGCGCCGCGTCGGCGAGTTCGCCGATTCCCTGCTGGATGCCGAGCTTGAAGGAGTCCTTGGTTGTCTTGCGAAAGACCAGGGTCTGCTCCCGCTTGAGCCGCTTCATGGTGTCGTCGAGTTCGAGCTGGAGCTTTTCCAGCCCTTTGAGGGCGGCGAGCTTGTTGTCCGGCAGGGAGCCGAGGGAGCGGTACTGGAGAATGGCGCGGGCGACCTCGTCTTCGGCCTGTTTCAGTGCCTGGGTGAGTTGGGCCGTGACCTGGTCGTTGTAGCGGTTGCGGGCCGTCAGGCTTTTCAGGGTGGCCGCCTGGATGCGCTGCTTGAGGTCCGACGGCATCAGCGGGGCTCCCGGCGGTCGATGAAGCGACAGGCCGGGGCGTCGAAAGTACGCTCGCTGTTGTGGACCCGGCAGTGGTTGGTGTCGGCAATGAAGTGGCTGCACTCGTCGCACACGGCAGCAATGCCGGTGGACTCCAGGTCGCCCGACCAGACCAATGCCGCCTCCGCCGTGGGTTCATCGTTCTCGGCCGGAATCCCGAGCATCTTCCGGGCGCGAGGCACGCTGAGGATGCCGGAGACGACCATATCCACCACCGGCTTCACCTGCTTCTCGTCCATCAGGTCGATCTGCTTACGTTCGGTCTCGCGGTTGGCGGCCTCGATGTCCGGGTCCAGGTCCATCTTGAGCTGAAGGCTGGAGCGGCTGATGAGCTTGCGGTCGTAGAGTTCGATGAGGAGCTTCTTGAAATCGACCGCGTCGCTGGGGTCGAGGTCGTTGAAGATGAACTGGATGCTTTTGTCGCCGTGGCCGTTTAGCTCCATCCAGTCGTCGAACACCCAGTCGAGGAGCTTGCGTGCGGCCTGTTTGATCTCGCGGATCATGACCATCATCTTCTGCATGCTCACCGAGGCGGTGGCGAAATTCGGGCCGTCGCCGGTCACCAGCGAGCGTGACAGACCCAGGGCCACCACGATGTCTTCCTTCACCTCCTTGACCTTGTCCTCGACGTTGAGGACCTGACCGTCGGTGCCGTGGGTTTCGACATTGACGTAGAACGGGACCACCAGGCCGCTTTTCATGTCCATCTTGTTGACCATGTCGCGGACCTGTTCGAGCATCCGCTGATCCGGCATCACCATCTTCTGGCCGAACGCGCCGCCCACCTTGAGCAGGCGGAACGGTGTGGCCCAGCGCTTGGCGATGGCCTGTTCGGCCCGGCGGTAGTCGCGCAGCAGTTCGATGGCTTGAAAAGCGGGAAGCACGAGGGAGTTGCCCCGGGGCGAGAAGGCCGGTGCGTCCCATTTGAGGTGGACCACCTGCTCGACGGGCAGTGGAATGGATTCGCCGCCGCCGGGTGTGTCCTCGGGAAATTGCCGGGCCTCGATCAGTTCGCCCTGGGCGTATTTGACCTTGACCGAAACCGGGTTGACGCAGACCAGCTCCTCGATGTCCTGGCCGGACTTGGTGAAGCGCTTGAAGCCGATGGCGTCGCCTTTCACCAGGAGCTGAAGAACCATGTCCTTGATGAACTGCGAGACGTTCAACCGCCAGGCAGCCTCCAGAGCCTGCTCCTTGAGGGTCTCGTCATCGCTGGTGATTTTGATCTCGTCGCCCACGGCGAAGGTGCGCCAGGAGTTGACGCAGTTCTTCACCAACGGCTCCTCGACGTAGTATTCCCAGGCCTTGCGGGCGCGTTCTTCCCAGGTGGCCGGAATCGCTTCGGCGGCGTTGACCTTGCTGAAGGCTGCCGAGTCGAGCGCGGCGGCAGCGGCCAGCGGCGCGATGACAAAGCCGGTGGTGTCCAGGCTTTCGGGTTGTTCGTCCTGATGGGCGGTGCTTTCCACGTGATCCTCTCGGTAGTTTCGGCCATGACAGCCGCACATCCGGCCCGTGTGGGCAGAACCCGGCTCGATGCCCGTTACTTACCGGAGCGGGGTGAAAAGCGTCGGAGGATGCGGTCAGATGAAGACCGGATTGGTGAGCACCGGCTTGAGCGAGACCACCTCTTCGCCGACCGGGTCGAGGTTGCCTTCCTCCCGGATCAGCATGGCGCAGCGCACCGCGTCGATGATGTGATCGTTGCCCTTGGAATAGATGATCTTGCCGTCCCGCAGGGTGTAGGTGTGGGTGGTGAACTGGTCTTCCACCTCCAGGTCGTCCGAGGGGAAAATGAGCTGCTTGCGCTGCAGCGCCCCGTTGATGAGGCTGGTCATCAGCTCCTTGGTGCGCTTCTTGACTTCTTTGCCGTCGCGGACCGCCAGCCGGGTCATGCCGCCGAAGTCGTATCCCTTGAGCCTGCCTTCCAGCTCCAGCCCCTTGTACTTGTCCAGGGTGAGCAGCTCCTGGACCACGGCCAGGCCGTTGCCGCCGTTGTCCACGCCGATGCCCGCCGGGGTGTAGTAACGCTCCAACAGCGCGATGATCTGGGCGATGTGCGGATAGGAAACGTGTTCGAGATGAACACGCAGGATCATTTTCAGCAGCGTCCGCTCGCCGATCTCCATCTCCTGGAATACGACAATCTCGGTGGGGTCGTTGGTGTAGCCCAAGTCGCCGCCGACCCAGAACTGCCCGCTGCGGGGAGTGAGGTTGAGCAGCATCTCCAGCCGGTCGTGGGCCGCTTCCTCGGTGTCGCAGTCGCGCAGCTCGGAATCGGTGATGACGATCTTCTGGTACTCCAGCAGATCCTGCCGACAGAGGTTGAACTGTTCGACATTGAAGGCCCCATAGGAAGGCTTGCCGTGCTCACCGGCCACCTCGTGCTGCCAGCCGGAGCTGTCGCGGCCGCCGTAGAACTCCAGCAGTTCGGCCTCGCGATCCTCGGTCCACAGAGGGTTGAGCCAGGACGGCCAGCGGAACACATGGAACTGATCCGACGAGGTGAGCCGGTAATAGGTGGTGTCGCGCAGGCCGTTGGGCGTGGAGTAGATGCGTAGCGTCCCCCCGGCCTTGAGGCATTGGCGCAGCGCCTTCCAGGCCCGTTCGGTCAGCCAGGCTCCTTCATCGACCCAGACGCGGCCCACGTGCAGGGACCGGAAGGCGTCGCCATAAGCCCCGGCCGGGCGGAAATAGAGCACCGAACCGTTGGTGAACTCCAGCCGGAAGTAGGGTTTGCGGTGGATCTTGGGCTTGCCGTACTTGGTCAGGGCGATGCTGTTCATCAGATCCGGGTTGGTGTCGAGCTGGAACTCGATCTCCTCGATGATGGTATCGAGGTGCCCCTGGTGCGGAGCCGCGATGAGGCCCTGGCCGCCTCGGGTGGTGAAGGCGTAATGGAGCGCGTCGGTCGAGAGCACGATGGACTTGCCCACGTCCCGGCCGTCGAGGTGGATGATGTTCTTGGCCGGGCAGCGCAGGTCCTCCACCTGGTGCGGCCAGTAGTCGCGGCCTGAGCCATCCCGGTTGTAGAGGTAGGCTTGCCCCCACAACACGGGATCGCTCAGGGTCGCCGCGAGTTTGCGCTCCTTGTCGGTTACCGCCATCAGTGCATTCCCGTCCTCAAGGCGCTGCCGAGGATGGTGCCCACCAGTTCCGTCAGGATCTGCTGCACGGCCAGGGTGTTCTTCCGGTCGTGGACAGCCTCCTGAATGTCGATGATGGCCTGGTCCAACTCCGCCCAGGCCCGGTACTGCTGCTGAGCCGCTTCCAGACGGCCGAGGGCGTTCTCGATCCGTCCCGCCGCCAGTTCGGTGCCGATTTCGACCAGCGCCTCACCGGCCTGGCGGACGGCATCGCTGTTTTCCTGAAGGATCTCTTTCATTGGCCCGCCTCCTGGTTCGAGCCATTGGACCACTGGTCAAGGGCGTCCACGGCGGACTGCAGGCGCAGGCCAACCCCGGTCAGGCGCTCGGCGTCCGGGTGGCCGACCTCGCGCAGCGCCTTGTTGGCCTCGGTCACGTACTCGGGCGTGTGGCGGTTGACGGTGGCCACCGCCGACTGGATCTGGGCCGGAGGCCGGTAGGTGGCGCAGCCGGTCATGATTCCGGCCAGGGCCAGTGGGATGGTCCATCCGATGGTCTTCTTCAACATGTTGATCTCCTTTGGGTTATGGGTTTTGGGCACATGCAGAAAGATCTCTGCAAACACTTGATTTCCAACGAAATAGAAGCGTCATTGGATGTGACGCGGGATGGTCCCGCATCCACGAAAACGGAACCGGAGGCAGGCCATGACCTACGACAGAAACCGCCAGCAGGCACTCAAGGCGTACCGAGAAAAGCAGGAGAACATCGCCCGCCTGATAGAGGGCATTCGCGGCAAGCTCGAAGCGGACGCGAAGCAGCCGGACATCACCTGGGCGAGCGTTGGCTCCCTCGGCCACGTCGAGGAACTGCTGTGGGAGCTGGACGAGTTCCTGTCCTGAACACACCGGGCCACCAACAAAGGAGACATCGACATGACCGAATGCACCGTGCATCAAGCCGCCGAGGCTTTCATCGGCTACCTGCGGGAATCCGGAAAGAAAGAGCGGACCCTCTACACCTACCGGAAGGACCTCGATGTAGTGGAGGCCTTCTTCGGCGCGGATCGCCAGCTCGCAGAGATCCGGCTTCCCCAGGTCGGCAAGTTCTACAAGTCGGACCTGCTGCTCAAACTTCCCGACGGCAAGGAGCGAGCCGAACGCACCGTCGCCAAGACCGTCCGGGTGTTCCGCATGATGATGGTATGGGCCAGGGAATCGGGGCGCATCGAGGAGATGCCGCTGCCCAAGAGCACGCCCATGGGCCACAGCCGAGTGAAGGAGTCCAGCGATGAGCAACCGAACGGCTGACCTCGAGCTGACGGCCGCGACAGAGGCGTTCTGTGCCCGCCTGTCGGCCGAAGGACGCTCCCCTGCGACCATAGCCGCATACCGCCGGGACCTTGCCTTGGTGGCCCGCGTTGCCGATGAGCTGGCCCCGGGTATCGTCTGTCGGGCGATCACGGCAGGATTCCTCGACCAGGTGTTCTCCACCGGGGCGGTCACTGAGAGTGAGCGCGGCCCACGCTCGGCGGCCTCGCTCCATCGGATGAAGGCGGCGGTGCGGGCCTTTTTCGCCTGGGCCTTCGAAGCGGGCGTGGTCGATGACAATCCGGCCCGGTACATCCGCATGCATCGGCTGCCGAGAAAGCTGCCGGTGTTCCTGACCGCCGCCGAAAAGAAACGACTGCTCAAGGAACTCAAGGGACGGACCGACTTCTCCGCTCTGCGCGACCGCGCCATGATCGAGGTGCTGCTGGGCACCGGGATCAGGCTTGGCGAGCTGGCCGCGCTCGACATGGATGACATCGACCTCGACGCCAAACATCTGCGGGTGCGGGCCAAGGGGAATGTACCGCAGGTCAAGTTCATCAAGACCGACCTCCGCACATTGCTGCGCCGTTACCTGGCCGAGCGCCGCCGACATGGCCGTCCGGAAATGGAAGCCCTGTTCCTGTCGAACCGGGACGGCAGACTCTGCCAGCGGCAGATTGCCAACCGGCTCGCTCACTGGCTGCGGAAGGCCGGGATCGAAAAGGAACTGACGCCGCACGGGCTGCGGCATACCTTCGCCACCCACCTCTACGGCGCGACAAACGACCTGCTCGTGGTGCAGCGGGCCTTGGGGCATCGGGACGTATCCACCACCCAGATCTACACCCACCTCGTGGACGGCCAGCTCGAGGAAGCCCTCGAACGTCTCTGATCCTTTCGGACCCGACGATGGGAGCGGCCTCGGCTGCTCCTGTTTTCGTTGGGCGAGACAGTGTCGAAGACAGTGAATGACAGTGCCCGCAAAAGAACACATCAGCCGATGATGAATGATCATGACGATGGTTCTCAGCCTCCTGGGCAGAGCGGGAAATATCGATTGACCGGAATTTCTCCTTTTCTGTCTGTCGGCCGCACATCGCTATAACTGCTTGGCTTGTGCGCTCCGGGCGCGGAACACACATGGCAATATCTACTTGGCTTGTGCGAGGGCTGCTGCCGAAGGAATGGCTGTGTGCGGGGCTTGGCCGGTTCTGCCTGGGGCTGGATATGCCAATATTTACTTGGGTTGTGTGAGAGAGCCCCGGCGTGAACATGCCTATATCTACTTGGCTTATGCGGCTCGGCTTATGCGCACACATACCAAGCGGATATCGAGAGCTGCAGGAAGAAATCGAGGAGTGGAAATGATGATCGGCCGCCGGAAAATACCGATTCCGAAAGTGCAAGGAACACGTCTTATCCGCAATTCCTGGTGAAGCTGTCTGCCGCAAGTCGCCGTGTGCCGGAGTCATCGGAAAGGCCCTCCATGGTGTTATCCGCAATTCTTTCCGCGTTTCTTGCGGCCGGAGGTTTTCGTTGCCGGGGCGTTGGCGGCCTCGGCCACCTTCTCGAGCAGCGCCGCCGCCCATTCCGCCGGAGAGGTCTGCGGGCCTTTCGGCTCCTCACCCTCACGGGCGATCTTGGTGGTCTTGAGATCCTTCATATGACAGCGGATCATCCGGTCGAGTTTTTCGGCGGCGTCGGTGTTCCCCTCGATCTGGGCGCGGACCAGCTTCACCGAGTAGACGCCCACTAGCTCCACCTGCAGGAAGTCGCTGGACTTGTTGAACTCGAAGTCCTGGTTGAGGCGGTCGATGATCGCGTCGAACATGACCTTCTCTTCCGGTGTCAGACAACGGTCGGCGAAGATGCCGTGACGCAGCCGGTTCTGGTTGCCCTCGGGCGCACCAGGCCCGCGCCGGGGTGGTTCGGTCTTACCCTCGTTGCGGTGCCAGCGGTCCAGCGTTTCTTTGTCCGGTTTGTTCAGTGCCACGTGGAAATCCTGCCGAATATTGTTTTCCCAAGCCGGGATGCGGGGCGGGAGGCCGATTTAGCCTCCAAACGCGCTCCCGCCGGTTCAGGGGTTACTTACCGGAAGCGGCGCTCAACTGTCGGTCCCGATCCTGTTTTGTTCGCCCCATCCCTGGGGCTCACCCCTCCGGGGCTGGCGCGAAAAACTGCTCCTGGCAGTTTTTTCGTTCGGCGGCGATGATCTGGTTGACCCGGCGGGTGGTCACTCCGGCGAGGTTGGAGATCTCCTGGCTGCTGATCCCCTGCAGATGAAGGGCAAGCACCAGGTCGCGGCGTTCCTGGTAGAAGCGGCTCGGTGCAGGAACCCAGAGAATTCCGGTGTAGTGCTTCTGGATCTGCTCGAAGAGTTCCTCGGGCAGGACATCCTTGGCGTTGGCGTAGCGCTTCTTTTTCTTCACGGCTCAATCCTCCACTTTCTTCATCCACGGCTGCGGCACGTCCGGGTTGTAGAACCGCAGCGTGCTGGGACGCCCGGACTTCGGCCCGTGGATAATTTCGATAGAACGCTCGGTGACCTCGCCAATCTCCTGATCGCCATCGACGAAACAGACCAGGCCGTAGTCCTCGCCGCAGGGAAACCGGAATCGGCCCTGGTTCTGAAAGAGGCGTGCCTCGGACCAGCCCTTGGCCATGGCCTCCTCACGGATGGCGTCGACCTTGGCGACAGCCTGGGAAGTCACCGGCTGCTTACATTTCCAAGCTTGGTTCCCGGGATAAATCCAGTCCTTTCTGGGAACTTCGACGGGTTTCTCCTGGGACTCGGGACGAAGCGCGGGTGGCTGGTAGTTCTTCGGGGAAAAGGACTGCAGTACCTCCTGCAGGTGTTCCTCGCCGAACTCCCGGATGGACAGTTCCTGCATGGCGTTGAATCGCTGCCGCAGCGTATTCCAGGCATCCTCGGGGAGCTTTCCGGCCTTGTGCGCGGTTTGGGCGGTGACCATGCGGGAACGTAGCCAGGCAAAGTATTCAGGCGACAGACGGCGACACAACGTGCCGTCGATCTCCATGTCTTCAGGCCAGTCGCGGGCGTCTTCGATCTCATGGATGTCGAGCCCGGTGGAGACATAGATGGCGGGCTGCGGTGGTTGCGGTGGTAATAATGGGGGTTCACATCCGGCCGAGGCTTCCTGCCCTCCGGCGGTGTGCTTGATCATGGTTTTCAGAAGGCTCATGGCTTCAGGCTCCAGAAATACGGGTTAATCGCTTTTCCCGTTACTTACCGAAGCCCAAAGCCAGGTGACGGCGGGCCGATGCTTTCGCTTGTAATCGTTTTTTTAGCGAGAGGCCGATTTGTAACTGTTTTTTGAGGTCTCTAAACGTTTTTCGAGAAACCGGCAGGTTCTGCGGTGGATATATGCGGTGGCTGCGGTGGTCGTGCGGTGGAAGATTTTCTCGTCCCACCGCAGAGGGTGGAGCATTGTTTGTTATTTGTTTTTAGATAGTTATGGAGAAAGAGAAGATAGAGTGCGGTGGTTGCGGTGGTATTTGGGGAATGTCTCTCACGCTGGGCCGGAATTTCTCTGGTGGGGGACGCCGGGTTGGTGAGTCGAAAAAATATTTCAGCCCATAGGGGGTGAGACCTCTGGGTTTACCACCGCAACCACCGCAAAGGCCATGAAAGCCTTGTCTGGCAAGGGTTTGGCATGCGGTGGCTATCCACCGCAAGGGACAGCGGTGTTCACCGCACCACCGCAAAAGAAAAGGACGCCCGAGAGCGTCCTGGATGATTGGGGATCGAACCGATTGGGGTTCAGACCTGGAGAATGCTTTCGACCAGCTTGTAAACCGTGGTGCCGCCAAGGGCTCGTGGCCAGTCGGCACAGGGAGGATTGTCGCGCAGCCTGGCGCGGCGGATGGCCTCATCGATTCGGTCGCGGGTGATCTTGCGTGCGTCGATCCCCTTGTCGTAACCGGGAAGATGCCGCTTCAGCCGGTCGCTGCAATCCCGTGACGATGCGATGCCGGTGCCGTCCTCGAAATGAAGCAGCAACCAGTATTCGAACTTGGGGTTGCTGAGGGCGAAGCCGTAATTGTCGCGTGCCTGAGCCCAGGCATGAAGCTGGTCCAACTGTTCGTCGGTCCACTGATCCTTGTCCACCACGAGCCAGGCTTCGTCGGAGGATCTCAGTTCCTCCTGCCGGAGATGGTCCTCCATCCGCTTCAGTACCTGCGGAGGAGAACTATCATGACTGCCTTTGAGGCAGTTCACCCGGATCACCGACTGTTGGTCATTGAAGATGGCGAAATACTGCGGCTCGGTCTTCACGCCTTCCACCGCGATCACGAACAGTTTGCGGTAGCGACGCTCGCCGAGGGGTCTCTGGAATCTGCGTCTCTTCGGTGGCATCAGTCATCCCCCTCACTTTCCTCGGTGAGGCAGGGATTGGTCAAAGCGCCTCCCAAGAGAATCCGGGGAATTCCACCCAGTCGCCCCTGCAGGTAGCTCTTGCGGATGTCCTTGTCGTATCGGACATCCTTGTACTCGCTGAAGGAGAGCAGGTTCGAAGCTCCGGTGGCATCTCTTTCGGCTACCCACATCTCGTCACGGCGCAGGAGTTGCTGATCCATGAGCAGCACGTCATGGGTGGTCAACAGCAACTGCGTTCTGGTTTCCGTGGAGCAATTGGTGAGGTACGCTTCGAGCAATCTGCGTGTCAGCAGCGTGTGCAGGCTACGGTCGACCTCGTCGATCACGTAGACCTTCTTCGAGACCTGGGCCGACAGCTCAAGAAACGCGGGCAGTAGATCGATCACCCGCTGTGAGCCGTCCGACTCCTGACGGATCTCGAACTTGGCTTCCGTGCCGTCCGCCTTCGGATGATAGGTCACCAGCTTCTTGGCGATCAGTTCACCACCTTTGCGGGTCACCACAAATCGCTCGTTGATCGGCTCGGTCAGCAGACGAACGGTCATGCCTTCCTTGACGTCTTCCTGCAGCTTGGTCTTCAGTGGCTCGGGCAGCGGAATGTTCTCGAAAGGGATCTCCTCGCCACCCAGGTGCGCGATGCCGGTGTCGAGCTGCGGCAGCATCTCGTTCATGGTCGAGTAGAGCGGATGCCCCTCGTCGAGGAACTGCTCGAAAGGTTCGAAGCGAGAATCGGGCGCGACCAGCTCGAGTGTGTCCTTGAACCAGTCGTAGACCGGCCGGAAATTGTCGACCTTCTGGGAAACCGAGTTGGTCAGAAAGAGTTGGTTGTCCCGGGTCCCTTTGAAGGCGAACTGGAGGAACTGGTCCTTGGCCAGGGAATCATCGAAGTTGGGCTTTCCGTCCCGACGGTGGTAGAGCACCTTTTCACTGGTGCTCGTAATGGCCACCAGCTTCTCTTCCAGAACCGCCTTGCGGGTCACCGCGAAGCTGAACTCGTAAATGATCTCGTCGATCAGCAACTCGAAGCCAAACCGTGACGGCTGATCGGCCACCTTGGCGTCCAGCCGGAACGGCTCGACAGGAATCAGGCTGTCGGGCTGGGTTCCTTTGACGACCAGCGCCTTGGCGAAACTCAGGGCCTTGAAAAAGTTGGTCTTGCCCGACGCGTTGCCACCATAAATTGCCGCAACCGGAAGAACTCTCGTCTGGTACTTGCCGAGCTTGGGAACCCTGTCTCCATGCTGGCGCTCCCTGCTGGCGACCATCGAAAATGTGACCTGGTTGCGGAAGGACATCCAGTTTTCGAGTGAGAAACTGACTATCATCTTACCGCCTCCTAAAGTGAAATATTCGCTTTATCATGCCTTAATATAGGCATGGGCGGGCGTAAAGTCAATCTAAAAGAGAAAATATCTCTTTAAACACCCTTGCTACTGATCCGGTACTCGAAGTTCTTGGTGTGGGCGTTGCGCTGCCGGTCGATGTCGAACCCGGCGTCCCGGATGACGTCCAGGTCGTTGCTGATGCGCCGACCGAGCTGGGCGGGCTTCTTGTATTCGAACTCGAGGTTGAATTCCCGGCCGACCCTGCGCAGAGCCGCGAGCAGCCTTCCCGCAGACACCGGTTCCATGGTGTTCTCGTTCTCGAACCTCACCTGGTAGCGTTCGATGAACCCCACCACATGGTTTGCCCGGTCGTCCTCGCCGTAGCGGGCCTTCTCGTCCAGCTCCACCGCGTTCCGATAAGCGTGGAAGAGCGACGCCAGCGCCGTGGCGATGGGGTTCGACTCCCGGGCCATCTCCTGGCTGGTGTCGTTGATGGAATGTATCTGCTCGATGAACAGCGGGCTCAGATCCTCAAGTCCGGTAGTCACCTCGTGATCCTCGGACCCGGCCAGCATCATCAGGTACATCAGGCTCAGATAGTCGTTGCAACGGCGCTTGCCATGGGTCGGCATGGTTCGGTGCAGCAGGCGCATGACCTGTTTCTGGGCTCCGTCCCGGATCATCGCCAGCACATGGCTGGTCCGCTTCATGATGGCCGAGATGATCAGATCCCGGTTCTGCTGGATGGCCGAGATGACCTCCGATTCCAGAAAGCAGTCGCTGGCCTGGTTGGCGAGGTCGAAGTTGATGACGAAGGACCTCGACAGGATCTCCGAAAGTTCCCCGCACAGCGGCTCGATGCCGGTGGTGTTCAGCAGGCATTTGGTCCGCTCGGTGATGGTCTCGCTGTCGGTGCCGCTCTTGCGTTTCTCCTTGGCGATGCCGGTGATGCTGGTCAGCATGAAGGTGGTCAGATCCTCGGTCATCTGCTTGACCTCGATGTTGTCGAGGACGATGAGTGGGTTCTGCGAGCCATCGGTGTAGTTCGCCGCGTCGGTGGCCTTCTTGTGCTGGGGCTCGCCGTAAAGCAATGTCGACGTGATCTTGCTGGCGGTAGTCTTGCCCGATCCGGCCGAGCCCTCGAAGCGGGTCATGGGCCGCGTCCCGGCGAAATCGATCAGCAGGAAGCAGGAGAGCCAGGAAAGGATGAGAAAGCGATCCCCCTGCGGACAGGTCATGTTGCCCACCAGCAGATCGACCAGGAGCCGGTCCGCCTCTTCGAGGTCGGCGTCGGGCAGGAATTTCAGCGGCTTCATCTTGTGCGAGCCGTCCAGGATGATGCCGTCCTCGTTGCCGCCGTTCTTCATGATCCGGATCTCGTCCGGGGTGATCTTGGCGATCTCGTGCTCCGGGTTGTTCAGATTGAAATAGACGGTGTAGGAGGCCACATCGGTGTGCAGCCAGGAGAAATGGTCGCGCACCTGGCCACGGATCATGGCCAGGCTGGGCAGCACCTCGAAAAATGTCCGTCCGCCGCCCGTGGTCGGCACCATACCCGTGTGCTTGTAGAGCATGGCCGCGTAATGGCGCTTGCGGCCCCGGTCCGGTGAATCCATCCAGTAGATGGCGTTGTCGAAATACATGAACGGCTCGCCCTGCAGGGTGTGAAAGAACTGGGCACCGTTGGCGTTGAACCAGTCGTAGGCAGCCTCGGCGGCCAGGGTGTAGTCGGGAGCACCGTTCTCCAGTTCCGTGTCGATCAGCACCTCGTCGACCCGGGCGCGGCACGATCCGGGCATCGCGCCGGACATCCGCTTGGCCTTCTTCTTTTCGTTGCGGAACTCGACTTTACGGTCCTTCTGGATGGCGCGGATCTGCTCTTTGAGGGTGGCCATCGAAACACCACCACCGATGCGCTCCTGCACCATCTTCAGCAGGCGGGCCTGTTCCAGCGGCGACTGCTCGGAAATCTCCCCCAGGATCGGTTCGAGCAGGCGGTTGCGTTCCTCTTCCTCAGCGCCCTCGGGCAGCGAGCGCACGCCGAACTCGATGGGCGTGCTGGCCTCGGCGAGCAGGCGTTCGAAATCCTCCCGGGTATGCCCAGCGGCAATGTAATCGTTGACGTCGATCTTGGCGGTGGCGAGAAGCGCCTCGGCCGCCTGGGTTTCCTCGGCGGGCCGTCCCGCCAGCAGCTTGGCCAGCTCCTTCGGCCCCACGCTCGCCGTCAGGCTGAACCGTTCGGTCAGCTCCTGCCGGGCCGAGAGCTGTGTCTCCGACAAGGGCAGCGTCACCAGGCGGGTGTCGATCTTGTGTTCGGCCAGGGTGCGGGCGGTTTGCAGCGCCCCTTTGAGACCGGCCTGGGAGAGTTCGTTGTCCTGGCAGATGTAGACGGTTTCGACGCCGCGCAACTTGGGGATCAGACGCTCCCAATCGGCGGCCCGGATGCGGACGGTGACCGGCGATACGGTGGGCAGGCCCAGTTGCATCAACGCCAGGCAATCGGTCACCCCCTCGGTGATGATTACCTTGCCGGGCCTGGCCAGCAGGCAGTCCTCGTTGAACAGCAGTGCGTTGTTGATGAAGTCGGCCACGTAAGGCCGCTGGTGCTCGTCGTGAACCGGCAGCTTCTTGTATTTCCCTTGCTCCCAGCCCACATCCGGGGTCCATGGCGTCTTGCGGCCGATCATGAACACCACCCGGCCACGGCTCCAGTAGGGAAAGACGATGCGGCGCTCGAAAAATGGCGTCAGGCCATCCTGGCTGGTGGGACGGAAAGCACCGGTGGCGGCGAGCTCCCGCTTGGAAAAACCGTCCTCACCCCCGGTCAGTTGGGCAACCGAGCCGGACGCATTGTCCGCGTAGCCGATCAGGAGATCGTCGATGGTCTCCTCGCTCAGGGCGTATTTGGATTTCAGCCAGTCGAGGACCTCCGGCGACTCTTTGAGTCTGGCGTGGTAAAGCCTGGCCAGCGAGGTCAGCGCGTCCTTGACCCGCAGTTCGAAGGCGCGGTCGGCCTCCGTCTGGGCCAGACGCTCCTGGCTGAGGCCATAGCGCGACAGCGGAGGCAAGCCCGCCTTCTTGGCGAGATAGTCCCGGGCCTGACGGTGGCTGTCCGGCATCGGTCCGGATTGCCCGGCGGTGACCGAGCCCGTCTGAATGAACTCCACGAGCTGCAGCACATCGCCGCCGACTCCGCAGCCGAAGCAGTACCAGCCCTGCTTGTCGAGCATCACATGCAGCGACAGGCGCGACTGGCTCTGATGGTTGGGGCAGTCGCACATCAAGCGCTGGCCGGTCTCCTGGGTGATCCGTCCCGGCAGGAGTTCCCGGGCCACGTCACCGATGTCCATCTCGGTGACGAGCCGGTAATACTCCCTGACGTTATCCGTTCCGCCCATGCTCATTCGGCCTCCGCGACACGGGCGAAATCGGCATCCGCGTGCTGGGCGGCGTCCAGAAACAGGGGCAAAAAGGTCCGGCGGTCATCCACCTGGCATCGCTTGGCGCAGTTCTGGATGCCCCAATGGTCGCCCAGGACAATGGCGGTGCGCCGGGCGCGGGTCACTCCTGTGTAGAGCAGATTGCGGTGGTGCATGAAGGAATGCGCCTTGTGAACCACCACCACGGCACAGGGGAACTCGGAACCTTGGGTTTTGTGGATGGTGAGCGCATAGGCGAGCTGCAGATCCTGCAGGTCGGGCGACCCTTTCTCCAGCTCCACCGGCATGCCGTCGAAGTCGATGACCAGGGTGCCGTTCGCGAGGACATCGACCACATAGCCGATGGCACCGTTCATCACGTTCAGGTCGTAATTGTTCCGGGTCTGGATGACCTTGTCGTGCTTGAGAAACGGGGCGCGGCGTCCCATGGCGACCGGCGGCACCTCGGTGTTCCAGAGCTTGCGCTGGATGAGCCGCTGTAGTTCCTCGTTCAATTCCTTGGTGCCGAGCGGCCCCTTGTGGGTCGGCGTCAGCACCTGCACGTCCTTGATGATGTCGAAACCGAGGGCATCGAGCCGCTCCTGAAACAGCTCCAGCAGGAACGAGCGTGCCGCCATCGGATCGGTGAACTGATCCACCAGGTACCAATCCCGGCATCCGCCCACCGACGCCTCGCTGGTCTTGCGCACCTCGCCCTTGAGAACGGCGGTGCAGTTCTCCTTGAGGACGCCAGCCTGGCGCACGACCTTGTCGAGGATGACCGTGGGGATGGCGCGTGTCTGGATCAGATCGCGCAGGATGTTCCCTGGTCCCACCGGCGGAAGCTGGTTGTGGTCCCCGACCAGCAGCACCGTGGTCCGCGACAGATCGACCGCCTCGAACAGGTGCCAGGCCAAGGGCACATCGACCATCGAAAACTCGTCGACCACCAGGACATCGGCATCGATGGGGTTCTCCTTGCTGCGCGAGAAACCCTTGCCGTCATAGCCGAGCAGACGGTGGATGGTGGTGCCGCTACGGCCGCTGACTTCCTCCAGGCGCTTGGCCGCTTTGCCGGTCGGCGCGGCGAGAACGACCTCCAGATCACTCTCCTCGCAGATGGTGTTGATGACCGAAATGGTGTAGCTCTTGCCCGAACCGGCTCCACCCGAAATCAGGCTGATGCTGTGCTGGAGGGCCGAGCGCACCGCTTCGAGCTGCTTATCGTTCAGCGTTGATGCGCAGCGCCGAATCAGGGCATCGAGTTTCTTGACGGACTGGAAATGCGGGTTGGGTGTTTCGGCCTGGCCGAACAGCGCGGCCAGCTCCCGCTCCATGCGGACGATCTCCGGCAGAGCGACCACGAAGCGTCCGCCGTGTGAATCGCAGGCAAGCGCCTGTTCTTCGATGAGCGCATCGAGGGCGCTTTCGATACGAACCCGGCTGTCCAGAGCATCCATGACCAGCAGCAGATTGGCCTGGTCCACCAGATCCTCGTATTCGATCCAGCAGTGGCCATTGTCCAGGGCTTCACGGACGCAGAAATTCAATCCGGCCCGGATACGAGGGGTATGGTCCTTGGGGGTTCCCAGCTTGCGGGCAATCTTGTCGACCTTCTTGAAGCCGAATCCCCGGATCTCCCGAATGAGGATGTACGGGTCTTCCTTCAGAATATCGAGGCAGTTGCCGCCAAGCCTTTCGACCAGGGTGGTGACCTGATGATGGGTCAGGCCGAATGCCGACAGCCAGGCCATGACGGTGTTGACGCTGCGGTTCTTCAACCACTCGTCACGCAGCCGCCGGGCCGCGTCCAGCGGCAGCCGAGCCTTGAGCGCGATGCGTTCGGGATCATTCAGAAGGGTTTCTTCAAAGGCGTCGCCGAAGCTCTCGACGATCAATCTGGCCTTGGCCGGACCAATGCCCTTGATCTCCGGATGGTTGGCCAGATAGTGGATCAGCCCCTCCGGATCGAGTTCGAGGTCGTGCTCCATCCCGTCGACCTTGAACTGACGGCCGTATTTGGGATGGGTGGACCACGACCCGAGCAGGACCACAGGCTGATTTTCCCGGGCGAACAAATTGCCCGCGAACTGGACTTCCTCACCGGTCGGGGTAAGCAGTCGCCCTGCGGAAAACTTGGGTCCGGCATAGTAAACGCGCTCTATTCTTCCCCGGAGTCGCGCCGGGTTACTCTCATTTCTTTTTGGCATCTCGCGATCCTCCGGTGAAAACGTGTCAGGTACTCCTCGACAAAACGGCAGGCGGCCTGCCGGTCCGAGCAGAAGTAGACGGGGACACCGAAGTCGACGACGATGGAGGCGACCGTTCCGATCAGCGCGTGCGGGTGGGCATCGCTGCGGTAGCGGCCATCGACCAGATCGCGAAAGTTGCACTCGACAACCACGCAGGCGGATTCGTAGGCGGAGAGCTTTTCCAGCTCGCGGTGGAATCGCTTTCTCCCCCGGATAACGGTGGAGACGAAATCCGTCAGGGATTTACGCTCCACCGCCACCCGCTCCTCGAGGCCGACCAGTGAGTAATCACCGGCGGGCAGCGCCTTGCGAACCGCCGAAACCTTGTCGCTATCGAAGCTGTAGGGCTCCTGTTCGCGGGTGTCGACGACAACGGTGATCCGGTCCATCATCAGAACGGGATCATGTCGTCCATCGCCGCGCCGGGAGCCCCGGTATCGTCGGCCATGACAATGCGACGGTTGAAGTAGATGTTCTCGTTTTCACCGCGAGTGCGCTTGGTCACCTCCAGCTTGATGTTGAGAAGCTGCTCGAGGTGGCCCGGCAGATCGGAGAGCTTCTGAAGCTGCAGCCCGCAGGTGTAGAGGTCCTGCTTGAGCCACTTGATGTTCTCGTTGCTGGCCATGACGTTGTTGCGCCAGAGCAGACGGCCCTTGTGGGTCGGCGCGAGAATGCGCAGGGTCCACTTGAGCATGGGATTGCCCGAGGTCTGGGCGCGGGTCAGTTCGACCCGGTCGACGTTGACCTGGTACTTGCCGTCGGGGACAGCCTCGAACTCGCGTTCCTCGACTTCGGCGGTTTCGAAGGCGTCGTCGAACTGCGCCAGGTCGAGGTTGCTGTTGGATTGGTTTTCGTAGTGTTCCATGGTCGGATCTCCTTACTGTTGGGGTTTCGCCGCCGCACTCGCGGTCGGCTCCGGCTTCGGCCGGGCGGCACTCGCCGCAGCTCCGGCTGCCGTGTTGTTGAACGCTTTCATGAAGCTCGAAAAATCGAGGGGGATGACTTCGGGGAGTCGGCCGGTGCGGTCACCGGCGTCGTAGTTGGGACTGGGCTTGGTGCGCATCACGCGCTGCCAGACCGGCTTGCCGTCCTCGCCGGTTTTCATGTCCAGGTCGCAGAACAGGATCAGGTCCACCAGACCGGTGACCAGCTTCCGCGCCTTTTCCGGCAGCGTCGGCACGATTCGGGTGTGCTTGCCGGTCCGGGTCTCGATGTCCCGTTCCTGGGAGTGGGAGATCAGGATCAGCCCATAGGGCAGGAAGGCGAGCTTGTTGATGACGCGCTGGAACTCGTTGTTGATCAGCGCGTAGCCCTTGCCGTAGCCCAGGTCGGACTCGTGCTCGATCTTGAATTTCTTGCAGACGTAGTCCGAGCACATCTTGTAGGCGTTAT
This sequence comes from Desulfocarbo indianensis, assembly GCA_001184205.1. Classification (GTDB taxonomy): domain Bacteria; phylum Desulfobacterota; class Desulfarculia; order Desulfarculales; family Desulfarculaceae; genus Desulfocarbo; species Desulfocarbo indianensis. The sequence goes on along the minus strand of LBMP01000003.1, from coordinate 238,998 downwards.
CCATCGTGTCGACGACGATGGTCTTGAACTCGTGCTTGCCATCGGCGATTTCCGCGCAGGCCTGCAGAAGGTCGTCCCAGCAGGTGATCGGGGTCTGAAACACCTCCAGGGCGTTCAGACCCGGCTCGGTCGCCAGGAACAGTGCGTCATCGGCCTTGGAGCACCAGGTGCTCTTGCCGATCTTGCTCGGGCCGTACACCAGGGCGGTGAGGTCCGAGAGCGTGTGTTTGGGTTTGCTTTTGGTCTTGGGAAGCATGGCTTCGTCTCCTTATGGTTGGGATTTCAAAACACCGGAGCGGCGTCTTCACCGGCTCCGTCCCGCAGCTCTTCGTGCGGGGCGATCCGTTGGAAATGGTTTTCGATGACGTTGGGGTTGCCGCCCGAGCGGCAGAGCTGGAAGTAGGCGCAGGGCCTTCCGTACTGGAAGCAGTAGCTGGTGTTGCGGTAGAAGGTGTCGCGCCGACGGGCGTCGAGCATGGCCTTGGAGAGTTCCCACAGCTCCGCCCGCAGTTCCTCGAACTGGTCGCGGGAGATGTAGAGCACCTCGCGGTGGAACATGCCCGTCTCGAGGTACTTCTCCTGGAGCCGCTGCTGGAAGGTGTCGTCGTCCTCCGGCAGCTTGCGCTTGGCACTGCTTTTGCCGGTTTTCGACTTGGCGATCAGCTCCGCCCGGCGGGCCTCGAATTCGGCCTCGGTCTCACCCTTGCCCTGGCGCAGCTTGGCCTTGACCAGGACGTTGTAGATGATGCCGCTGACCGTGATGCCGAGGGTCTGCTCCAGGTACCAGGCATAGAGGATGATCTGGAAATCGGTCCACAGCCGCTCCAGGTAGCTGGCGTCGATCTGCGAGGCGGTTTTGTGTTCCAGCAGGAAATACTGGCCATCCTGACGGACGATGCCGTCCACCTTCCCGGCGAGAATGAAACTGCGCGAAGTCGCGCCGGTCGCCGGGTTGACGATGGGGCCTTCGAAGGTCTTTTCGAGCGCGACGACCTCGAAGTCTTCGGCCGGGTAGTGTTCCGCATAGGCACTCATCATGGCCCTGGCGAGATGCCAGTCGGCCTGTTGATGGTCGTCCTGCGCCCGGTTCGGATAGGTCCGGTCGATGTGGTCGAGGACCTTGGCCAGATCCCGCTCGCCGTGCCAACATTCCAGACAGTCGTGGATGACCGAGCCGAAGGCCAGATTGGGGTCGCGCTCGAGTGGCACCAGCTCGTCGATATAGCGCCATTTGCAGGCCATGCGGCAGTTGCGGAACAGCCGCCACATGGAATAGGTGGTGGTCATCAGCTCGCTCATACCGCCACCCCCGCTTCGGCGGCGGCTGGCGCTGCGCGATGCTTGGAGGCGCAGGCGCAACCCGACGGTTGGGTTCGTTCGATCAGGACCGAGCGTTCGCCGTATTCCTTGGTGGCGAAGCCGGTGAAGATGCGGGCGAGGTCGCTGCCGACATCGGTGGAGGCGTCGATCACGCAGGTACGGCGGGCCTTGTCCAGATTGAACCGGCTCTCCATCCGCACACGGGAACGGCCATGCAGGCTTTCGACGGCCAGCATCGCCAGCATGAAAGTGTCTTCCAGTTCCTGGGCCGGGACCGACTCGTCAAAACGGTACTTGTAGGTGTCTTGAGTCATGGTTGAACTCCTCTTTTGTTCAGGTTCTGATTTCCGAGGCCCCGGATAGCCGCACCATGCGGCACGGTGCTTACTTACCGGAGCCGGAGTCGATGCGTCGGAGATCACAGGTAGTCGGTAAGGCCAGCCTCGCTGAACGCGTCCCGCAGCTTGCTCAGCCGGTCGTAGAGGGTGGTTCTGGGAATGCCCATCTCGCGAGCGATTTCGGCCATAGTGCTGTCGTGCAGGCGTACGCACAGATCCCGGAGTTCTTCCGGCAGCGAGGCGATGGCCCGGTCGAGGTCCATGCGGATCTCATGGGCGAGGCGCTCCCTTGTCTCACGGGTGCCGCTTCCCAGAGAGCCCTCGCTGTCCAGGAAGTCGATTCGCTCGGTGGTGTCGCCTTCGCCGTTGTCGAGGGGTTCGTTGAGTGAGGTTTGGCAGAGCCGCCAGTCCCGACATTGGGCGAACCGGGCCTCCAGGATGGTGGAGATGTGACGTTCGACGATCCGGGCCATGAAGGTGGTCTTCTTGGCCTTGGCGGGATTGAAATGCCGCATCCGCTGCAGCAGATCGATCATCAGTTCCTGTTCGAGGTCGGGTCTGTCGTCCTCGGTGAATCCGGCCTTGCCTACGAGTTGACGTGCTTTGTGCCGAATGAGGTCGGCGGCATACTTGTCGATGCCGTCGTAAGAATTCTGAGAAACCATCGGGGCCTCCTCGGAGCGAGGAGGAGTTCCGCGTGGGTGTCAGCACGGGCCAGATCACAGGACAAAGCTGTCGCGTGGGCGAAGGGGTCGCAGGTACGCCGCCAATTGCCGTATTCGGCTCGGCGACACCCACAACAGCCTCCGCCATGCGTCCAGCTTGTTGTCCAGTGTCTAAGGGTTCAGGTCGTTACGTGTTCAGGCTGCCCGTTCCTCGATGCGCATCAGGAACGGCAGACCGTGCTTGATCTCGAGCAGGCAGACTTTTCCGCTGCCCATCTGCGCGAGGTGCTCCAGCAGCGTCACGACCTCTTGCTTGAGGATGAAGTCATCTTGGTCGCGCTCAGGCCTGGGACCGCTCTGTCCGCCCAGCTTGATCTCGCGCTCGATGACCGTGTCAGGGGTGAGTTCCGGCTCGCCGTCGCGGACCGGAATGTTGGTGATGCGGCCGAAGTTGATGTCCTGCATCAACTCGATGAGTCGCCGCTTCGGTGGGGTGAGATGTGCTTTACTTGTCTGGTTCATGCCGAACCTCCTTCATTTCTGGACCGACCGGGAGACAGGTCCGGCATGAATTTCCCGGGTGGCGGTCGTGAACTCTTTGTGTTCACCAGACCTGTCACCCTGCTTTGGCGAATTTTCGTTACGACCCCGAAAAACGCCCTGGCTCAAGGAGGAGGAAAGCCCGTAAGGCTCTGATTGGTGGTGGGTTTACAGAGGAAAATTTTTTTAACTTTTTTTGCCCGGCCCCAGTGAAATTTCACCGGGCGGGCCTCCAAGACGCAAAAAGCCCCGATCCAGAATCCTGAATCGGGGCTTTAATTTCGCTTGGATATTAAGGGTGGTCAGTAGACCTCGGCACCTTCCGGGAGGATGCGGAACTTGCATCGGTAGGTCTTTGTATCCTTGACCCATTCGATGGGATCATCATCGAGCCGGAAGAATTCACGCAGGTGCTTCGACAACTCTTGCTTTTGTTTCTTCAGTTTGTCCGAGGCGTATCGGCTGTGCCAGTCGATCTCGCCACTGGAGTTGGCAAACCCCTCAAGCAATTTCCATTGCTCGGTTGGATTGCCATTCTTCCTGCTCGCCATTCCCATTTGCGTATAGGTGTATCGACCGCTCTGGTCTCCCGCCCATATTGTGACGGTATGGCCATCGCGGAACTGAATCTTGATTTGTGGCCATGTGGTGCCCGGCGGTGTCATGAAAAACACTGTGCCGCCTGAATCCGGCCCAGGCACCTGATCGATAAGGGGAGCGAATATCTCAGTCTTGTCCCGACAGGTCAGGAGTCGTGGCGCATCACCCAGGTACAGATCTTCGTTCAGCGCGACGAAAAGGCTGTCTTTCTGCGCCAGCAGTGTTTCAACTGCAGGACTCAGATGAAGGCGCGTGGGCGCTATTACAACAAAGGGTTTGGGGGTCGAAAGGCATAATGATCGGACGACCTCTACCAGCGCGTCCTTGCTGTCCTGCATTGTCAGCACAACGGGGAAGTCCATCCCAGCCGTGGGTATGAAATCGCCCAGTCTCCATGTGTGGGGCAGGCCATCGAGTTTTGCCTCTCGGTGTTCAATTCCCATGGCCGTGCAGATAGCGCCATTGATGGCTGACTGCTTGAGCCGGTAGATCAGCGTCTGCCGTGGAGAGAGTTGGATGGCCGCGTGTTCTTTTTCGATGCAGACGGCTCGGATGTCGGTCTTCGCATGGGTGATCACACTACGTGGGCATCCCAGGCCACATTCCGTCGGGCAATCCACAGCGGTCGCGTGATTCTTGGTCAGTTGAAGAAAATTGTCCCGAAACAATGGATACCGGTCCCAACCGGAGAGCGCCTTATCCCAATCGAACAGCGCCGCCGACTTTCCAGGCAATGTCTCCAGGTATGCCCAGAAGGGGTCACTCATCCGAGGCCCCTCCGGCTCCGACAATAAAGCCCCTGAGTCCGAGCCAGCGCTCGATAACCTCGGCATCACCATCCCGCTTGAATTGCGCTCGGTTACCTGAACTCAAGGTGACCGACCTGGGCGTCTTGGAACCGTCGAATTTGATCTGGAAGCTCGCCTTGACGATCTTGCCTCCAGCGGGAAGGGTCTTATCCCGATCTCGGAGAGAAGCGAACATGTCCTCGGATCGCCGGATTTCTATATCCTTGTGTGCGCCACCCCAAAAAAACTGAACCTCTTTCAGTCTGACGTATTCAATGCCTTCCACGTCGTCACAAAGAAGCGCTTCTTCCCCGATCTGCCGTAGTGGCTCGAGGTCGAATCGGCTGCGCTCGCTAAAGAACTCTTCGTTGCCGAACAGATGCAGCCCGAATTTCTTCCGGTAGAGCTCCTTCTCGCCCTTGGTTTCGGCGTTCATGCGGATCTCCCCAATGACGGGGTTGTAGGTAAGCACGTCGAATTTTTCAGGGCGGAAGTACTGACTGGTGGACTCACCGGCCTCAATGACCGCCTCACGAGCATAGGGCTTCCCGTGGCGCACGAGGAACCATGTGTGGCCTTCTTTCGGATAAACGAACACCTTGGAATACTTGCCCCGACGCTTCTTAGAAAACCATTCGTCAAGATCGGCTTCAAGGGCCGCGAGGGTTTCCTCCGATGGCAGCACGAAATCTGGCAGCGGGTTTTTCTTGGTCTTGAAATACTCGAAGGACCTGACGTTCATGAAGAACTGTTCGGCGTGTACCTTCTCGATGATTTCCCGATCAGCCATCCAGACCTGTATAGCCAAGTCTGCCGGTGCGGCGTTCTCCCCAATTTCCACGTCGATGTCCGTTCCAGCGATCTCATCCTGAATGGAGTCGAATCCTTCAGGAGTCGAAACTTCATTTACATAGAACAACGCCTCTGCAAGGTCGTCTGGAGTTGAGCCGTCCGGGGTCAGCAAAATGTGACTGAGCGCGTTGTAGTCCAGGCCATCTTCCTGCTGGACTGGTGGCAACTCTACGCCGCGAGCTGAAAAATAGGCGGCATGAGGCTCCAGAAAGGCAATGAGATGCTTCCTGTCGATTCGCCGGAGCATTTCCGGCTTCGAAAAGCGGCGTAGGTTGAAAGTTGCCATCAAATACTCCTGTCGTTTTATCGTTACTCCTTGTTGTCTTTATCCTTTTTTACATCAATATCCGTCGGTGAACAACAACAGCAATTCGCCGCAGTTTTTTTTGGAGGCGAAATTTTATCTTCATTTGAATCGACTTCTTCAAGCTCCAGAGAGCAACAAGAGGATTTTTGTCCGAAGATTTTTTTGAAAAAGCTGGTCTTTTTTTCGTCTTGCATGGTTTTCTCCTTAAAAATTAGAGGATTGTGTTGAATACGTATCCGCCCACAACTGCTGTTGTCCAGATGACAATGACGATTGCGCCAACCAAACGTTTTCTAAAAATACTTGCCAGCATAGCCATTTCGGGTATCGCCATGCCTGCGCCGCCGATAATTAGAGCGATAACCGCTCCCATGCTCATGCCTTTTTGCGACAAGGCCAACCCAATCGGGATGGCTGTTTCGGCCCTGATGTAAAGCGGGACGCCAATACTGGCCGCGATAGGAATAGCAAATGGGTTGTCTGGACCGGCTATGTTTGTCACGAAGTCTTGAGGAATGTATCCGTAAATCCCAGCACCGATTGCGACACCGACAAGAAGATAAATGAGGACCGCTCTAAAATCGCCCCAGGCGGAGATAAATGACGCTTTTAACTTAGCCGAAAAGTTTAAGGGGTTTTCGGATTCACCGGGTGCGCCACAACAACTCGGTTTGACCCTGACCTTTTTAACGTAGTTCGCCCCACCGATTTTTTCGAGAATAACGCCGAATAGCATCGACCCCCCAAAAGTGACTCCGAAATAGAGTAAGCACGCTTTTATCCCCATCAGTGCCCAGACCATACTGATAATGATGGGGTTGAGCAGAGGTGAAGCGATGACAAATGACATAACCGGCCCAAATGGTGCCCCGGCATTCAGCATGCCAAGCGTCATTGGTATAGTTGAGCATGCGCAAAAGGGGGTGAGCGATCCAACCACGGCACCCAAAAAGTTGCCCCATATCCCCCGACGCGAGAGCCACTGTCTGAGTTTTTCTTGCGGTATATACGTTAATACCAAAGCAACAATCGTGCTGATGCCCAAAAAAAGCACCGTCAATTCTGCGGTGATGATCAAAAAATATTGAATGGTACTGATCAGGTTGTTCATTCCAAAATTCTCCATTATGGTTGACATCGTCAACTTTAAGCGCAAAAAAATCAGCCCTTCAGGGCAGTTGCCATTGCCTTGAGCATATTAACGGTGTCTGCCACTGAGTGCTCCGGCATCTTTGCGGCAATGGTATGAAATTGCTCCATGTAACGTGTATTCGCGGACGACAGGACACGTTCTCCGGACTTTGTTATTTCCACGCAGCAGATCCTTGCATCTTCATGGGATTTAATCTTCTGGACATATCCTTTCTTTTCAAGCCGGTTAACAATTCTGGTTGCACCGCTTTTTGTAAAGCCAAGCGAATAACCGACATCTTGTACGGCGCATTGAGATGTGGTGGAGATTTTGTCCAGTGCTATGAATTCCGGCATGGTAAGGTTTTCGCAGCATTCGCCATTCAAACCCTTGGGGCCAAAATGCCAAGCAATCTCGATTAATGCTCTGCTTATATCCGAAATCGTGCTTTGCGTCATGTAACCTCCATTTGAGTGAATCGCCTTAAGGCCCTTGTCGAACCTTTATGCAATGTCGAACGGTAATATAGCTCTATTGGTTGACGATGTCAACCACTTTTGAGAAATAATCTCACACCTGATTTCCGACACTTCCATGAGCCCCTCGGTAGGTAATGCCTGAAGAAAGCCGGTTTGAAGCCGGACGAACAGTTAGAAACCAGATAACCGACCAGAGGCGGAGCTGAGGCGGTTGTGGGTGCCATCGAACGCGCATCCCGACCGCCACCGTTTTCTGGCATCCACACCATCCAGTCCCCCGGTCCCACCGGAGGTGTTCGATGTTGGATGTCCAGGAAATGAATGATGGGCCGGGGACGGATGACCTTGGCGAAAACGGCAAACCCGGCCGCTTGTCGGGTGAGGCGAGGCTCCAGTCAGCCGCCTCCATTCTGGCCACGGCGATCCTGCGCCGAAAGGCAAAAAATGCATGTGTGGGCAATGAGTTAGAGGTTTTCGAAGATTCTTCCCCTGTGCTCGGAGAAGGACTTGATTCATTGCCGGAACAGAGCATTCATTCATGACAACTCGTCCGGAAACCAAAATAAGGAGTTGAAAATGAATGAGTTACAGAACGCCGCCACCGGCGGCAAGAATCAGGACCGAACCCGAAACTCAGTCCTTCGGCAGATGGCCCTGCTGCAATCCATGTCCCTGGAACAGCTCCGGGAAAAATGGCTCGACCTCTACGGAGAAGAGCCACCCCAGTACAAGAAACAATTCCTCATCAAGCGGCTGGCCTATCGCATCCAGGAGCTTTTCTACGGCGGGCTGTCCGAACAGGCCAAGGTCCATCTCCAGCAGGCCGCCAAGGAGGACCCGGTCGCCACTGTCAATCGACGCATCCCAGAAGAGCGGAAATCGAACGAAGCGATCCTGCCCGGGACCAGACTGGTGCGGGTCTGGAACGACCGGCGCTATGAGGTGATCGTCCTTGCCGATGGCTACGAGTTCGAAGGCCGCACCTTCCGGTCGCTCAGCGCGGTGGCCAGGGAGATCACCGGGACCAGGTGGAACGGCAAGGTCTTTTTCGGACTGAAGAAGGTTTACGGCAGAAAAGCCGAGGGAGGTTCGGATGCTTGATAACAGCAATGTCGCGCCGGGCAAAAACAAGACCCTGCGCTGTGCCATCTACACCCGCAAGAGCCACGAGGAAGGTCTCGAACAGGAGTTCAACTCGTTGGATGCGCAACGGGAATCGGCGGAACACTATATCGAAGCCCAGAGGATGCGTGGCTGGACGGCTCTGCCGGATCGCTACGACGATGGTGGATTCTCGGGTGGAAACATGGAGCGCCCGGGGCTGCGTCGCCTGCTGGCGGACATCGATGCCGGGAAGATTGACGTGATCGTGGTCTACAAGGTCGACCGGCTGTCCCGCTCGCTGCTGGACTTCATGAAGATGATCGACCTCTTCAACGAGAAGGGTGTCAGCTTCGTCTCGGTCACCCAGCACTTCAGCACCACCGACCCCACCGGCCGAATGTTTCTCGGCATCCTGATCACCTTCGCCCAGTACGAGCGGGAGGTCATTGCCGAACGCATCCGGGACAAGGTGGCGGCCGCCAAGCGCCGGGGGAAATACTGCGGCGGCGTACCCATTCTTGGATACGACGTCGACCGGAACAACAAGAAGCTGCTGGTCAACCCGGATGAAGCCAGGACGGTGCAGTACATCTTCCGCCGATTCATCCAGATCGGCTCGGCCAAGAAGCTGGGCCAGGAATTGAACGAACAGGGATACCGCACAAAAGCCTGGACCACCAAGAAAGGCAAGGTTCGCGAGGGCTCAGAATGGAATACAGGCCACATCTACCGGCTGCTGAACAACCGGGTCTATATCGGCGAGATTGCCCACAAGGATCGCAGCTACCCCGGTGAGCACGAAGGGATCATCGACCGGGCGACCTGGGACAAGGTGCAGGCCATCCTGGAGGACAACAAACCGGTCAAGGTTTCCATGGCAAGAACCAAAATGGTCGCCCCGCTGAAAGGCGTCATCCGCTGCGGCCACTGCGGATGCTCGATGGGACCGACCTACGCCCGCAAGAACGGCCGCCACTACACCTATTACATCTGTCAGAAGGACAGCAAGCGGACCGTGAGCCGGTGCCCCCTCAAACGGATTCCCGCCGGGGACATCGAGCAGGCGGTAATCGAGCAATTGAGCGCGGTGTTCCGCACGCCGACACTGGTAGCCAAGACCTACTTCGCGGCCCGGGACATAGAGCAGGCGGAGCGGGAGCGGCTGTTCAAGCAGAAAGCCCAACTCGAGATGGAGCTGTCGCAGGCGCGGGAGCAGGCACTCGAACTGATGAAACCTGGCAGCGATCATCCGGGCAAGGCCGAGATGCTGACGACGGTCAACCGCCAGGCAGTCGAGCTCTCGAAACAACTGACCCATGTGAGCGAGCGCTGCAGAGCTTACCAGGGGAACAGCATCACGGAACAGGATGTGTCGGAGGCCTTCCAGAATGTCGAGGGCTTCTGGGAAGACCTTTTCCCGGTGGAGCGGAATCGCCTCATCCGCCTCCTGGTGGACAAGGTGGAGATCCGCGAGACCGGAATCGACATGGAGCTGCGCACCAACGGATTGACAACGCTCATCGCCGAACTGGCCGGTCTGGCATGCGAAGTCACTGAACGGAGGGCAAGCCGATGAAAATGAAGCCGACCATTACCGTAGCCGACAACGGCAACCTGCAGATCCACATCCCGATGCTGATCCGGCGCATGCGCGGCCGCAAGACGGTCATCGCTCCCCAGGCCCTGGATGGGGATATCCCCGGGGCGCAGGAGCCGGTGCAGTCCGCCGTCCTCCAGGCGCTGGGAAGGGCCTTTTCCTGGGCCGACATCCTCGAATCCGGGCAGATCAAGTCCATCAGCGAGCTTGCCCGTACCCTCGACGTCGATGGCTCGTATGTGGCCCGCATTCTCAAGCTGACGACCCTGGCCCCCGACATCGTCGAAGCCCTGATCAACGGCGAGGAACCAAACGGGTTATCGCTGGCCAAGCTGACCCAGACCTTTCCCGAGGACTGGGCCGAGCAGCGCCGCCAGTTCGGCTTCGCCACCGACTGACGACCGGACCGGAGACCGCCCCAGAGAGCCGACCATCAGCGTCGGCTTTTCTTCTTTAGGGGGCAGGAAGCCGGAGTTGACCGCGCTTCTTTTCATGGCCGAGGCGGGCGATTTCGAAAAAAACGTCCGGTTGCGGCATCGAACGATGACCTAAGACAACCGCCCAAAATGGCAATCAGCCGCAAACCCTTATCAATCAGGGATGTAGCTTTCCGGACGAGCTTCGGACTTGGTCCGGAGAAAACAGAGAATCAGGGGCCAAACAGAGAAAGAAAGGCTGGAAGATGGGGAGAATCGATGGTGCGGAGAGGTGCTTCGGAAAGATGTGAAACAGGCGCAAACCCTTTAGAAACAAGGGGAAAAAGAAAACCCGTCACCCCGGAGAATGACCCCAGAGAGACGGGTTTGTCTTTTCTAAATGGTGGAGGCGGGGGGAATCGAACCCCCGTCCGAAGGCTTTCAACCCAAGCGTCTACATGCTTATTCAGTGTTTTAAAGTCTCGTTCTCAAGGACCCCCACTGACAGGGTTCCTGGCGAACCAGCCTCGCCTTTGTTTTCGGTTTCCGGCCGGCCAGGCGATGCCGGAAACCTATCCCACTAGTCGGCGCCCGACATCAGCCCCGCGGGAATGGGCTGAGCGGACGGTAGCCTATTTACGCGGCTACGGCGTATGCGTAATCGTCTGCGATTACTTTATTTCCCACCGGGTCACGGGCCGGTGAGGCCCCGGCATGCAACTTGGGCATCAACTGCCCCCGTCGAAACCGTGTCGCCCCCTTTCTTCAATTTTCAATGGCTCTGTCAAACAAATATATACATCGCAAGCGTCTCCTTCAAGATGCCCGAAGAGCTATTCGCCAAGATAGGCGAGTATTTACAGGGTTGACAATCCAAGGACAATTGTGCATAGTCCCTAAGATCGGGTTGCCAAATGGCTCGTGATATCTCATAGTTTGCCCTTATCTTGCATAGCTCGGAGGAAACCGCAGGTGGCTCTTACCAAAGAAAACATAATAAACACCGTCTATGAAGAAACCCAGCTGCCTAAAAGCCGTTCCCGCGACGTGGTGGAGCGCCTCTTGGAAATCATCAAGGGCACCTTGGCGCAAGGTGAGGATATTTTGATCAGTGGATTCGGGAAGTTCATGGTCAAGGACAAGGCCGCCCGCCGGGGCCGCAACCCCCAGACCCGCGCCGACCTTCAACTCCGCGCGCGCAAGGTGGTGGTTTTCAAGACTTCGGGAGTGTTGCGCAAGCAGATCAACGGCGAATAGCCGCCCGTACTGGTCCGCATACCCGCCAGCCAAAAATTCAAGCAACGCCCATCCATCCCCTTTCGGCGGGATTGGCTGGGCGTTGTTCTCTTTGCCGGCGCATGCAACTGTAGTCACGCGGCGGGATCGGGAAAACAGCTTTTCCGATCAGGTAACACGCTGATATATTGCTTGAAAAATATTCATCCCCGAGGCGGGGGGATATCGCAAGGTGGTGATGGCTCGAAAAGAGCGCTTAAGGGCTGATTTCATCCTGGCCGGGCGGGAATAAATCTGCCGAAAAGGAGGCGTATGGTGAAAATACTTATCCTTGTTACTATGTTAGCTCTCCTGCTTTCCGCTTCCCCGACCCTGGCCGGCGACCAGGCCGCGCCTTCCCTGACCGGCGACCCCATGATCAAGATAACCAGCCTGCCCATGAAGGGCGACCTGAGCCGGATCATGGCCAAGATCAGCGCCGATGTTTCCCGCGAGACGGGATTCGCGGAAAAGGAAGTCACTTGCTACTGGCAGACCTTCGACGCCATATACTGCCCCGGCTGCCGGGGCGCCGGGCTTAAAAAACCGATATATGTGGATATCTACATCCCGGCCTTTGTCAGCGCCAAGCAGCAAAAGCAGCTCATGGTAAGCCTGGCCGAGGCCCTGGCCCGCCACACCGATTACGCCACCCAGGAGGTCTTCATCGCCGTGCAAGCCTTGCAAAAAGAGCAGGTCTACATAATGGGCAACGTGGTCACCAACTGGAAACAGGTGGGCGGCCCCGACATGTAGCGCGCGGCGGGCATGGCGGGCCGGCATGGGGGGATCCGCCCGCCTTGCGCGCTCACCTGGACGTAAGTGCCGTGCCCCCGATTTAGGTTAAGGGCCAAGACCCGTGGGCCCGCTGGCCGGTCTGGGTTGCCGGGGCCTACCAGCCCACGGCGAAGGCCTGGCTGAAGCCGGCTTGCCTCAGCTTTTCCTGTAGCGCCTTGGCCTCATCCAGGTCGTTGACCTTGCCCACCCTCACCCGGTGAAACACCTGGTCTCCCCGGTCGTAACGCACCACCGCCACCTGGCCCCAGGTGGGCCTGAGCGAGGCGGCCAGGCGCCAGGCGTTGCTTTCGCTGACAAAAGCGCCCACCTGCACGGTGAAGGGGCCGGTGCGGTAGGAGGCGGCCGGGGTGTAGTCCGAGGGCTGGTCGCTTATGGGGCGGCCTTCCTTTTTGAAGCCCAGGGCCACGACCTCCACCTTGGCGGTGCCCGGGCCGTATACCCCCAATTGCCGGGCGGCGGCGCGGCTCAAATCAATGATCCGGCCGTCCACAAAGGGACCCCGGTCATTGATGCGCACCACCGCCTTGCTCTGGTTGTCCAGGTTGGTTACCTCCACGAAGGTGTTCATGGGCAGGGTCTTGTGGGCGGCGGTCATCTGGTCCATGTCGTAGACTTCGCCGTTGCTGGTGCGCTTGCCGTGAAAATTGGGGCCGTACCAGGATGCATAGCCCGACTCGCGAAAGCCGTGGGCGGAATCCACCGGATGATAGGTCTTGCCCAATACGGTGTAGGGTCTTTGGGTGGCCGGCCGTTTATCTCCGGGCCGGGGAGGCTGGCTGGGCACCTTGCCGGCGCAGCCCGCGGTCACCAACAAGCCCATTAAAGCCAATAGGGCGATTGCTCTGCAGAACGTCAGCCTGACCGCCGATAACCTCACTTGATCCTCCATGGTTACGCTGCGCCCCATGAGCCTCGCGCGCGTCTAAGTCGAATTTGCCCACTCAGCGCCACTGCTGGTAATATCTCCGCTTGAAGCACGCCGCTCCTTGGTGTCGGATCGCGGACCATTGGGTCATCCGCCAGGCGGCAGGGAGGAAAAAAGGAATGATCCTCGAATCTATGGCAGACGCCTGGGCTTGGCTGAACCAGCACCCCTATGTTTTGGGGGCGGCCATGATCTTGGCCGCGGTTGTTTTGGCTAAGTTAGCGGATTTAGCCTTCACGGGTATCATCAAAAAGTTAACCAGGAAAACCGACACCAACCTGGACGATGACATAATAAAACAACTGCACCGGCCGGTCCAGTGGAGCGTTATCCTGGCCGGCGCGGTGTTGGCGGTAAAGCTGTTTTTTGACGACGACCACGTGGTCAATACCGCCTCCCGCCTGATCTATTCCGTGCTTTTGATCCTATGGACCCTGGTGGCCATCCGGCTTTCCCGCACCATCTTCAAGGTATTGATCAAAAGAAAGCACGGCGACACCGCGCTCATCTCGGCGCTGCCCCTCCTGGATAACCTCATCATGGTGATCCTCCTGGCGCACAGCGCTTTTTGGCTGTTGGACCTGTGGCACGTCAACGTGACCCCGCTCTTGGCCTCGGCCGGCATCGTCACCGCCGCCGTGGCCTTGGCCTCCAAGGACACCCTGGCCAATTTCTTCGGCGGGGTCAGCATCTTCGTGGACCGGCCCTACCGCCTGGGCGACTACATTGATTTGGGGCCGGGCGAGCGCGGGCAGGTGGTTGATATCGGCGTGCGCTCCACCAGGCTACTCACCCGCGACGATGTTTTGATCACCATACCCAACGCGGTGATGGCCAACGCCAAGATCATCAACGAAAGCGGCCAGGTGCCGCGCTACCGCGTGCGGGCGGCGGTGGGGGTGGGCTATGACTCGGACCCGGAGCAGGTGGAGCAAGCGCTCCTGGGCGCCCTGGAGGGACTGCCCGAGATTCTGCCTTCGCCCGCGCCCAGGGTCCGCTTCAGGCGCTTCGGCGAATCCTCTCTGGACTTCGAACTGTTGGCCTGGGTGCACAATCCCGCGGACCGGGGCCGCATCCTGCACGAGATCAACAAGAACATCTACAAGAAACTGACCCAGACCGGGATTGAGATACCCTTTCCGCAGCGGGTGGTTCATTTCGCGAAAGGAGCCGCGCAGGCCCATGAAGCGGGCGACGGGGTTGGGGATGCCCCGCAGGCCGGCGAGCCAAAGGATTAGGGCGAGAGGCGCGCCCCGCCCTGAAGGCGGCGCGGCAAGGGCCGGAGCAGGCGAGTCACACCATCTTGCGCGATTCCTGGCGCAGCCCCTCCAAGAGGCTTTTCATGAGTTCGATTTGGGGTTTTGAATCCCGCTCCTCGTAGATCAGCAAGGCGCGCCCGTAGTATATCTCCGCCTGGGCCAGGTCCAACCGCTCCTCGTAGAGTGCGCCCAGGTTGTAATAGTCGCTGGCCAGAGCCTCCTGGTTTTCCAGTTCCTGGTCAATGGCCAAGGCCCGCAGATACATGGTTTCGGCCTTGTCCAGGTTGCGCTTGGCCGAGTAGGCGTTGCCCAGCTTGCCGTAGCTCTGTCCCAGGCTCTCCTTGCGCCCCAGGTAGAGATTGATGCCCAGGGACTTCTCGAGGATTTTCACGGCCTGTTCCTGGCGGCCGCTGTTGGAATAAACCACGCCCAGGCTTTCGAACCCGTCGGCAATGCCTTCCATGTCTCCCAGGCTTTCGAATATCTCCACGGCCTGCTGGTACATTTCCTCGGCGCCTTGCCAATCGCCCCGGGTGAAAAGGATGTTGCCCAACCCCATGTAATCGTGGGCCGTGCCTTTTATGCTCTCGGCCCTTTGGTCGAGGCGCAAGGCCTTGCGGTAGATTTCCTCCGCTTGGTTCAGGTAGCTCCGCTTCTTGGAAATCAAGGCCAGGTTCCGATAAGCCGCGGCCATGCCGGTCTGGCGCTTCATGGCCTTTTCCATGTCAAAGGAACGCCAATACATGGTCTCGGCGTCTTCCAGGCGGCCGTTGGCTTGATGAACCATGCCCAGGCTGTTGTAGATCGAGCCCAGATAATCCCGGCGGCCCAGTTCCTCTTCCATTTCCATGGCCAGGCCCAGGTTTCTTTCCGCCTCGGAAAGATTGCCCTGGCTCTGTTGGGCCATGCCCAGGCCCGCGTAGGCCCGTGAAACGCCTGGGGAGCGGCCGAGGTCGATCTCCAGCTCCAGGCATTTTTGGAACATGTATTCAGCGCGCGCGTGGTCGCCTTTCAATTGCAGCACCAGGCCCAGGTTGGCGTAATCGTCGGCCATGCCCTCCTTGCGGAGCAGTTCCTTTTCTATGGCCAGGGATTTCCGGTACATTTCCTCGGCATGCTCGAGATAGCCCATGCTCCAATGGATGAGGCCCAGGTTGGAATAGGCCGTGGCCTGCACCTGGGCGTTGCCCTGGCTCTTGCCTATGGCCAGCACCTGGCCATAGGCGTCCTCGGCCTGGGCCATCTCCCCCCGCCGCAGGAGCAAAAGGCCCAAACGGTTCCACACCGCCGGGTCCTTGGGGTCCAGTTCCAGCGACTGGCGATAGTGGGTTATGGCGCGCTCCGGGTCGCTGAACATGGCCAGGGCGGCCAAATGGCGGGCGGCTTTGGCGGCGCGCAAGCGGGAGCCTGCTCCCTTGCCGGATTCCTTGGCCTGAACGGCCTTGAAAAGCTTTCGCGCAGCCGCCGGGTCCCCCACCTCCAAGCCCGCCAGCGCCGCCCTGACGCCGGGGGGGGGAGCGTATTTGGGCGGCATGACGTGGAGGTATTGCACCACCTCGGCCAGGCCCTTCAATTCCACCTGGTTGTCACCGTTGGAGAAGGGGTATTTGCGCGCGAAGCTCTTTTGGATGCGCTCCACCGGGAACAGGGCGGCGAGGTTTTTGGATCGCAATGAGCGGAGGGCCAGCACGGCCAGGATGACCAGGACGGCGATGACGATCGCCCATTCCCAGTGTCCGTGCAGCCAGTCGCTCAAGGGCTTCAGCGGAGCCATGACCTCAACCCCCCAATAATCTGACAGATATGTATAGGCTATACGGAAAAGTCCTGGCAGGTCAATACGTCTATTTGCGCAACAGGAGTTTGGGAAGGAACAGGGAGATGTCCGGAATGAACGTCACCAAGAGCACGCAGACGATCAGGAGAATCAGGAAGGGGGCCGTGGCCTTGGCAACCGAGGTCAGCGGCTGGGCGGTGATGCCCATGGAGACGAAAAGATTGAGGCCAAAGGGCGGCGTGAGAAAACCGAACTCGATCATGAGCACCATGACGATGCCGTAGTGAATGTAATCGATGCCGTAGCGGGTGAGGGTTTCGGCGAACAGGGGCGAAAGAACGATCATGGCGCTCACGGCGTCCATGGCCGCGCCGGTGATCAGGAAGAAGATGGAAATCAGAAGCAGGAACATCCACCAGCTGTCAACGTAGTTGATGATGATATCGGCCAGTTTGTTGGGCAATTGCTCGGCGGTGAGCAGCCAGACGAAAGTCATGGCGCAGGCCAGGATGAAAAGCAGGCAGGAGCTGAGGAGGGCGGAATCGCGGGTGACCTTGAACAGGCGTTTCAGGGTCAACTCGCGGTAGAAAAGGAACTCCACCAAAAGGGCGTAAATCACGCTCACCGCCGCGGCCTCGGTGGGAGTGAAAAAGCCCGCGTAAATGCCGCCCAAGACGATCACCGGCAACAAGAGGGCCCAAATGCCCTTGATAATGATTTGCAGCGCCTCGCGCGGGGAATAATGGCGGGTGTGACGCCAATCGTTTTTATGGGCGAGCGTATAGGTATAGCCGATGAGCACGCCGCCGATAAGGAGGCCCGGCACGATGCCGGCCATGAAAAGCTCGGCCACCGAGGTGTTCATCACCAGGCAATAGAGGATCATGGGAATGGAGGGGGGAATGACGATGCCCAGCGAGCCGGCCGAGGTTATGAGGCCGGTGGTGAAGTCGCGGCCATAGCCCGCCTTTAACAGAGCGGGGTACATGATGGAGCCGATGGCCACCACCGTGGCCGGCGAGGAGCCGGAAAGGGCGGCGAAGAACACGCAGGCCACCACCGTGGCCATGGCCAGGCCGCCCCTGATGCGGCCCACCAAGAGGTTCATCACGTCGATGAGGCGGCGGGCCAAGGCGCCTTCGGTCATGATGCCGCCGGCCAGAATGAAAAAAGGAATGGCTTGCAGCACGGAATTGTCCAGCGCGTTGAAAATCTGCTGGACCAGGATGGTCAAGGGCGTGTCGGTGAAAAAAAGCAGGGCCACGGCCGTGGTGGCCGCCAGCATCACGCTGATGGGCATGCCCAAAAGCAGCAAGGCGCAGAAGCAGACGATCAGGGCGATGATCATCGCTCTTGCTCCTGGGGCGCGCCGCCCAAGGGCTCGTTGCGGATCATGGCCAGGCCGTGCCGATATACCTGATGGATGAAGCGCAGCACCATGGTTCCGCCGAACACGGCTATGGGCAGATAGGCCCAAAACATGGGCAGGCCCATGGCCGCGGAGGTGGTGCCGAAGCGCTTCAGCTGCATGGCCCGTTCCCAGGCCAGCCAGGCGATGGCGGCGAACAATACGGCGGCGATCAGATAGGTGAGAACCCGCATGAGGTTGCCCAGGCGATAGGACACCCGGCTCACCACGAAATCCATGGAAAAATGCATGCCGTATTTCACACCCAGGCTGGCGCCCAAAAAGGTGAGAAACAGGGCGAAGTAGCGGGCGAACTCCTCGAACCAGGTGAAGCTGTGACTGAAAACATAGCGCGTGATGACCTCGATGAAGGTCATCACCGCCAAGCCCAGAAGACCCACGGCCAGCGCGCCTTCTTCCAGATAGTTAAGTGCCCGCAATATGCTTTTCATCCGCACGCCCGGCCCCTCCGGCCGAACAGGGCGTTCGGCCGCGGGCTCTCACGCGAGGCGCGGGCCCCCCGGGGAGCCCGCGCCGCCGTGGTGGTTACTTGCTGTGCTTTTTGATGGCGGCCTGGAAGGCGTCGTAAAGTTCCGCGCCCACCACGCCCTTGTATTTTTCCCAGACCGGCTGCATGGCCTTGGCAAAGGCCTGGCGCTCCGCCTCGGTGAGTTGGATCACCTTCACGTTGTTCTGCTTGCAGTATTCGTCGATGGAAATGCCGCTCTTGGGCAGTTTCTGATGCAGGGCGGCGTTGACCTCGCGGTTGACCTTGATGCAGACCTTGCCGGCTTCCTTGAATATTTTCTGCTGGTCAGGGGTGAGCTTCTTCCAGAAGTCGGGATTGACCAGGATGATGCACTCGGTGAGGATGTGCTCGGTCTTGGTGACGTATTTGGCCACCTCGGTGGCCTTGATCAGGATGGAGGTCAGCAGGGGGTTTTCCTGGGCGTCGATCACGCCCTGCTGCAGCGCGTTGTAAAGCTCGGGGAAGGGAATGCCCACCGGGCTGGCGCCCAACTGCTTGAAGGTGTCCAGGTAAACCGGCGAGTTCATCACCCGGATCTTGAGGCCCTTGACGTCCTCGGGCTTGCGGATGTCGCGCAGCTTGTTGTTGAGGTCGCGGAATTCGTTCTCGGTCCAGCCGATGCCCACGAAACCCTTGGCCGGCAGATAGGAGAAGAGCTTCTCCGTCCAGGCGTCGTCGTCGATCACCGCGTAGGCGGTCTTGCGGTTGGGATACACGAAGGGCAGGTCCATAACCTGCACCTGGGGGACGTAGTTGCCCATCACCGCCGTGGTGATGGAGGCCATCTCCAGGGTGCCGGCCTGCACCTGTTCGGCCATGGAGCGCTCGGTGCCCAGCTGACCGAAGGGGAAGGTCTTGATCTCGATCTCGCCCCCGGTTTTCTCCTTCACATAGGCGGCAAAGGCTTCCGCGCCCTTGCTCTGGCCATGGAAAGGCGGCGCCACGTGTCCGAACTTGATAACTATTTTTTCTTTTTTTCCACACGAGAATAAAAAAACTAATCCCAGGCAAACTATCGAAAGGATTAATAGCAATTTGCGCATGGGTTCCCTCCCTGCGATGCTCGGATAAAAATTGACGATTGGGGATGATTATCCTCCCCAAATTAAGCATCATACCCCAGCCCCGGCTATTGGTTCAAGGTAAAAAAGAGCTATAAAACAACTACTTAATAGGTTTCATATTTGTCAGACCGCTTTACCGGCCAGGCGGGCGCGGTCCGCGCGGCCGGCGGAGAGGCCGGCCTGGGCATGCCGGGAAGCGATTTTGCTGAATGCGCAGCGCTTTACTTGTTACAATAAATGCCCAAGGCGGGGCAGGTCCGCGAACCTGCCCGAATACGAAGCTGCAACCATGGCTTAAGCAATGACAACCTCGAAAAAAACCGGCGTGCTGGATAGGGAGCTGGGGCGGTCTCGGGCCAGAGTGGGCTTCAACCCGTCCCAGATGGGCGTGGCCCCGCTGTCCCTGGATGTGCTGGTGCCGGACGAACCCCTGCCGGTGGATTTTTACGTGCCCATCTACCGCCAGGAATCCAAGCGCATAGAAATGACCCTGGCCGCCGAGCGGGGCGAGATATACCAGAAGGCCTGGCGGGACCGCCTCAAAAAGGCCAATCAGACCAAGTTTTTCGTGCGCATCGAAGACGGCGAGGCGATCAACGCCTATTTCGAGAGCAACGCCGGCAATATCCTGGACAAGCACAACGCGCCCCTAAGCAAGAAGCGGGCGGTGATCAAGGAAATGTCCGACCTGAACCTGCGCATCCTCTTTGGCGGCGATTTGAGCCCCAAGGCCTTGGACAACTCGGTCAAGCGGGCCCAGGACGCCGTGAGCCGCATGGCCGGCGACCCCCAGATACTGACCAAGCTGGTGGACGTGCTGAGCGTGGATTATTCGGTCTATTCCCACAGCGTCAACGTGAGCATGCTGGGCATGGCCTTTGGCAAGCACCTGGGGTTCGACGAAAGCCGGGTCATGGCCCTGGGGGTGGGGGGCATGCTGCACGACGTGGGCATGGCCAAGCTGCCGGGTATCCCCTTGGAGAAACCCGAAGACCAGATGACGCCCAGGGAGAGATCGCTTTTCCGGCAGCATGCCAAATTGGGCTATAAGATGCTGGCGCCCATCGGCGCGGTTTCCTACGACGTGTTGATGATCGTGCAGCATCATCATGAAAACGCCGACGGCAGCGGGTTTCCCACGGGCCTGAACGCGGCCAAGATTCCCCATCTGGCCCGCATGGTCAGGATCGTGGACGCTTATGACGTGATGACGAGTCACCGCCCCCACAGGCCGGCCATGACGCCCAGCCAGGCGGCGGCCGTGCTTTTGGGGGAGGCCATGCCCGCCTTTGGCAGCGACCTGGCCCCGGAGTTCGTGCGCTTTCTGGGCAGTCCCGCCTTTACCCTGTAACGCCTTTCGTCACAGCAGCCGGCCCCTTGGCCGAAACGGCGCCAGCGGCCGGCTAACGCTCCCTACAGGGCCGCCAGGTTGTCGCAAGCCACCATATCGAAGAGCTTGCGGTTCAGGGCGCGGCGGGCCGGCGGGGTGGATTCATCCAGGACGCTCCAGATTTCCTCCCTGCCAAAGGGCAGAGCCCCGGCCTCGGCCGCGGCGGCCAGGAGCACCACGTTGGCGGCCTTGGGCGCGCCGGCATCGCGGGCCATGGCGCTGGCGTCCAAGACCAGGGTTTGCACCTGGTGGGCGTAGAGCGCGGCCAGGGCCTGGCCGGAAAGATAGGAAGTGTCCGGCGCGTTCACGATCATGCTGCCGCCCGGCGCCAGAAAGCTTAAGTTCCGCACCGCCTCGCCGGCGTCCAGGGAGAAAAGGGTCTGGGCCTGACCGGGGCTGACCAGGGGGCTGAAAAAGGGGCCCGCCTTCAGGTGGCTGACCACGCTGCCGCCCCGCTGGGCCATGCCGTGCACCTCGCTGATGAGCACCCGCTTGGTTTTGCGCCGGGCCGCGCCGGCCAGCACCCGGGTGACGAAAAGCACTCCCTGGCCGCCCACGCCGGCCACCACCGCCTGCCAGGAAAACCGGCTCATGATGCCACCTCCGCTGGGATAAGGGCGCCGTGGGCGCACACGTGCCGGCAAAGCCCGCAGTCCACGCACCAGGCGGGATCGATGCTGATTATGCCGCCGGGCCCCGGCACCAGGGCCGGACACGCGAACAGGGTGGTGCAGACACCGCAGCCCACGCAGCCATGGGCCTCCTCCAGCACCATGGTGCCGGTGGGGCAAACCTGGGCGCAGAGCCGGCAGCCGCTACAGGTCTCGGCGTTGACCTGGATGACTCCCGGAGCGGTGCGCGTCAGGCTGGCGGTGGGGCATATCTCCACGCAGCGTCCGCAGTCGGCGCACTGGTGCGCCTGGGCGTCGTGCATTGGCGGCCGCTTTTCCGCGCTGCCCGCCACCTTGATGGGAACCGGATGGGGAATGGCCTCATCGCGCCTGTGCGCCACGCAGGCGTGCCGGGCCACCACCACCGCCACCGAGCCCTCCGGCTTTTGGGCGAAACGGTGGGCCTTGCGCAGGGCCTTGGCCAGGGCGGGCAGGTCGTAGGGGTCCACCTCCTCCACCTGCTCCACGCCGCAGCCCTTGATGAGCCGGGTCAGGTTCACCGCGCGGCCGGGGTGGCCGTCGGCGGTGAGCCCGTTTTCCGGGGTGGGCTGCATGCCGGTCATGGAGGTGGTCTCGTTGTCCAGGATCACCAGCACGAAACGGGCCCCGTTGTACACGGCGTTGATCAGCCCCGCGCTGCCGGAATGATAAAAGGTGCTGTCGCCGATGGTGGCGATCACCGGCCGCTCCACGCCGTCCAACTGGTGGGAGCGGCTGAGGGCGGCGGCGAAGTTGATGGCCGCGCCCATGTCGTGGCAGGTGTCCACCGCGCCCTGATTGAGCCCCAGGGTGTAGCAGCCGATGTCGCTGGGGAATATCCCGCCGGGGAAGTGGCGCTTCAGGGCCCAGAACACCGCCCGGTGCGAGCAGCCCGGACAAAGATTGGGCCGCCGCAGGGGGGCCTGGTCGGGCACGGTCAGCACGGTTTTCCTGGGGGCGGGCGTCTTGATGCGCGCCTCCTTGAGGGCCCGCTCCAGCACCGCGCCCAGCGCGTCCGGGCCCAACTCCCCGGCCGAGGGCACATGCCCGCTGTAGCGGCCCAAGAGCTTCTCGCGCCGGGGCGAAAGCATCTCCAAAAGCGGTTCGGTTTCCTCCAGCACCAGCACCTTTGAGCAACCGTTCAGCAGGCGCTCCACCTGGGCCAGGGGGAGAGGGTAGGGCATGGCCACTTGCAGGAAGGGCAGCCCCATCTCCTGGGGATCCACGCCCAGCTCGGCCAGCAGGTCGCGGGCCAGGGCGGCGGGCAGGCCCGAGGCCAGAATGCCCAGGCGCGCCTTTTTATCGCCCGGCTCGGCGTGCCAGGTGTTCAGCTTTTTCTGGCCGGAAACGTAGTCGGCGATCTTGACCAGTTTCTGGTTCAGGGCCTGGTGCAGGGCCAGGCGCATTTTGGGGATGGCGGCCCAGCGGAAGGGATCGCGCACGAAATCCGCGGGACGGCTCACGGCCTTGGGTTTTTTGAGGGCGATATTCTGGCGGGCGTGGCACACCCGCAGCACCGGCCGCAGCATGACGGGGATTTCGAAGCGCTCGGAAAGGCTGAAAGCGGTGGCCACCAGGTCGCGGGCCTGGGCCGGGCTGTCCGGGTCCAGCACCGGCAGCTTGGCGAAATGGGCCAGAAGCCGGCTGTCCTGCTCGGTTTGGGAGGAATGGGGGCCGGGGTCGTCGGCGCTGATGATGACGAAGCCGCCCTTGACTCCTATGTAGGCCGCGCTCATCACCGGGTCCAGGGCCACGTTGAGGCCCACCTGCTTCATGGCGCAGGCCGTGCGCTTGCCCGTGTAGGAGGCGCTGAGCGCCACTTCCAGGGCGACCTTTTCATTGACCGACCACTCGCAATAGGGCGGCGGGTCGGCCTCGGGCGCGAAACGCACCACCGAAGGCAGGATTTCCGAGGAAGGCGTGCCTGGATAGGCGGTCATCAGGTGCACGCCGTTTTCCACCAGGCCCCGGGCAATGGCTTCGTTGCCCATGAGGATGGCCTCGGCCTTGGTTTGACTGGCTTGACTCACGCTGGGCTCCCGGTTGGGGTTTGGTTTCAGGTAAGGATCAAACTAGCTTTGCCCGGCCGTTCCTGGCAAGGCATTTATGCCGCCGGCAGGTGCCGCGGCTCGCGGGCCAAACATACTATATTTGCTGGCAATTGCCAGTCGCCGATCCAAGGCCGCGGTGCCGGGGCCATTCCTCCGCGCGGGGTGCGCGGGCGGCGCAAGGCGGGCCCGGCCGCCGGTGGTTAGCCTCGCGCCGCTTCCGGCGCCCTTGCCAGGGCGAACCAGGATACGGCGGGCAGGCGGCCCAGGAGAGCGCCGTCGCTTCCGGTCAGGTATCGCGCGCTTATTTGCTCGGGCTCCATGACCTGGGCCAACTCCAATCCCTGCCCGGCCAGGAACCGCTGGAGCTCAGCCGGCTCGATGCCCCATTTCATGGGCTCGCCCAGCTTTGTGAAGCGGTCCGCCCCTTTTTCGCCCGGCTGGCTTTCCTTGCCGGACCCTGCCAGCGCCGCGGGCAGCACGAAGTCAAAAGCCACCAAACTTCCCCCGCCGGAGTTGGCCGCCACGAAGCCAAAGGTGGCGGCCACCGCCTCGGCCTCCAGATACATGGCCACCCCCTCCCAGATGAACAGGGTCTTGGCCTCCCGGTTGAAACCGGCGCGGGCCATCTCCCGGTCCAGCCGCTGGGTGGCGAAATCCAGGGGCACGTAGCTGAGGGTGGGCGGGGAGTCGCCCAGGCGTTCTCGCACCAGCCCTTGCTTGATGCGCACCATGGCCGGCGTATCCACCTCGAAGAAACGGACCTGGGGGCGCCCCGCGTGGAAGCGGTGGGACCTGGTGTCGAAGCCGGCCCCCAGGATCACCACCTGCTGGGCCCCCTGAGCCAGGGCCTGGGCCAGGATTCGATCCATGTGCTTGGTGCGGGCGGTCACGTAATAGAACAGATAGCGCTTCCGGCGCTCTATCTCCTTTATGGCTTCGCGGAAATCCAGACTGAGCCCCAGGCGGTCCTGGATGATGGCGGGGTTGCACAGACGGATGGCCAGGTAATCCGGGTTGCGGGTGGCCGGGTCCGGGTCCTGGCCGCCCACCGCCCGGTAGGCCATGGCGCTGTAGGCGGTGCGCGAGATACCCTGGGGAGGCGCGCTCCGGGTCTCGCCGCTGGCCAAGAACATATAGACCAGGGCGCCCAGGGCCGCCAGCCAGCCGCCGGAGGCGGCTAATTGCAGGCTTTTAGCGATGGCGACCTGCATGGCTAATCTCTCCGCGCTGCTTGGATGAAAAACCATTGGGGGCAAGCGATGCCCATCACGCTTTCCTCATCTTAGACTTCTCTTGCTTCAGATGCACGCTGCGGACGGCCGAGGCGATTTACCTCGGCGGCCGCCCAACGCCTTGAAACGGAAACTGACTGATAATACGGCGCATCAGCCGAGGTTGGTTACAGGCAGCCCGATGCTGTAGAATGAGGCCGCCATGAAAGGAATGAACATAAAAGCCGCCTGGGAGCGGCTTACGCGTTCGCGATTGGCCGGCAGGATTTCGCAAAGCCTGGGCGGAACCGAAGCTCGGGAAGCCCTGCTGGCCAAGGCGGGATACCAGGGGCAACCCGGCGGCTTGGCCGCCAGGCTCATGGTGGAAGTGGGCCGCGCCTTGCCCCTGGCCCTGGACCCCGCCTCTTTGCGCGGCTTCGGCGCGGTGTTTCCCGGCGCGGACATAATGGCCGCGGCCCGGGCCGAGGCGCTTTCCCGCTATCCAGCCATTTCTCAAGGCGATCTGCCGGCCAGCCAGGTGCGCCTCAGCCCGGAGGAGCAGGCTTCCCTTTGGCCCTGGCTCAGCGGCCAGCGCGCGCTGCGTCTGGCCAGGGCCTTTGTGCTGAGCCGGGACGCCAGCCTGGCCGAGGCCGCCGTGGCCAGCTTGGCGGATTTTTGCGCCGACAACCCGCCCTTGATGGGGCCGGGCTGGGCGGATGAGCAAACCACGGCGATCAGGGTGTTGAACTGGCTGTGGTGCCTGCGCTTTCTGCAAGACCCCGCCTTGCTGCCCCAGGAAACCATGCTGGCGCTTCTGGTGCAAATGCACCTGGCCGGTCAAATCCTGGCCGAGGCCCTGCTGGGCGCGCCGGAGGCCGGCCCCTTGCAGGCCGGGCCGGCCGGGGCCTTGCTGCATTTGGGCAGATGCCTGTGCCTGGTGGAAGAGGCCGACCAGTGGGTTCAGTTGGGCCTGAGCCGTTTGGGCATGGCCCTGGCCGCCTGGTCCAAGCCCTGGCCGCCTTTGGCCACCTCCTGGGCCCCGGTGATGCTGGAATGGGGCGGCTTAAGCCTGTGGCTTTGCCAAAAGGCCGGTTTGGATCAGCCGGAGGGCCTCATCGCCGGCTTGCGCGCCCTGGGGCCCCAGGTGCGGGCCATGGCTCCGCCTTGGGGCGCGGGGCTGGCCTGGGGCTGGAGCCCGGCCCAGGCGGCGATCGGCCTGGACCAGGGACGGGTTGACGCCGCCAGCGGCGCGGCCAATCTCAACGCGGTCCTGCTCACCGATCCCGACCTGCGCGCCGGCCGGGTCATGGACGAGCGTCTTTATTGGCTTTTCGGCAAGCCGGCCCCGGAGATGATCCGCCAGTTGGCCGGCGGCAAGACGCCGGCCGCTTGTCACCTGCCGGCGGCTGGGCTGGCGCTCTTGGCCGGCCACAGCCAGGGACGCCGGGTGAGCCTGTGGCTGCGCACCGCGCCCCTGGCCCGGCCCGCGGAAAGCGACCCCCTCTGGTCCGCCCAGGCCTTGAGTCTTGGCCTGTGCCTGGATGGCCAGCCCCTGCTGATTACGCCGGGCCCGGCCGGTTCCGGCCCCTTGGCCGGCTATCTCTCCAGCCGCGCTGCGTATTGCGCTCTGCGCCTGGACGGCCAGGAACCCCAGAACGGCCAAACCGTGCTGGAGGCCCTGGAGGAAGACGGCCGCGGCGCTTTTCTGGCGGCCCGCTATGATGGCTATTCCCAGCTAAACGACCCGGTGATTATCCGGCGACGCTTGTTTCTGGATAAACACGCCTGCCTGGTTCAGATAGTTGATCAATTACAAGCCGAAGGCGAGCACGACTGCGAGATTTTTTATCATTTTCCCGCCTCTGCCGAAGCGCGGATAACCGATGCCGGCTTGGTGGAAATCAGCGGGCCCTGGGGGCAAGCGCTCATGTTTCCGGAGGCCAAGGCATCCCTGGAGCTGATAAAGGGCCGCGCCAATCCTCCGCTTGGCTGGCACGCGGACCAGGCCGGCCGGGCGGCCGCCGCGCCGGTGATCAGGCTGTATGCCCGGGTGGCGGGCAGCGCCCGCCTGACCACCAGCTTGGCGCTGAGTCAACCAAACGATTAGTACCCTTGTAAAAAACTAGGATATGCATTAGAGTTACTACCATATCTAATAGGCTTGGCTTAGAGCAGGGCGCCTAGCCTACCCGCACGGTTAGCTAACTATTTGCTCAGCAAGGAGGTTACGGCTTCAATGGCCGAAAAGCTGGGGATTTTTGTGACGTCGGACAAGCACCTGGGGCACCTGGTGGGCATAAGCAAGGCCGCCAAGAAGGTCGGCATTGAGGTTATCGTATTCCTCACCAACCGCGGCGTGCTGCTGACCAAACAAGAGGGATTCGAGGAGCTGGAAGGCCAGGCTCAGGTGAGCTTGTGTAACGTCGGCTTTGAAAGATTTAATTTGCAAAAGCCGATACCGGTGATAGCGGACAAGGATTTCGCCACCCAGGCCCGCCACGGCATGATGATCGAAGACGCGGACCGCTATCTGGTGCTCTAGGAGGTATGCAGCATGGAAAATATCGAAAAGGTGGCCTTTTTAGTAAATAACCCCGATAGCTCCTGGGAAGGCATCCGGTCCAGCCTGGGGATGCTGGTGGAGAACAAGTGGGTGGCCACGTTTTTCATAGACGCCGAGGTCTGTCTGCCGCCCGGCAAGGTTGATGATAACTTCCTGGAAAACCTGGAAATTCTGGACGACCTTGAGGGCGAGCTGTATACCAATGTCCAGGCCAATGTGGACAAATGGGGTTTTTTTAAGTACATAACCCTGGAAGATATGGTCGCCAAGATAAAAGAGTACCAGCTGGTGGTTCCGTTTTAGGAGAGATCGAGCATGAAGCTTTTGAACATTGTTAAAACCGAGCCCAGTGATAGCACCGAGTTTTTGATCAAAGCCCTGAGCGAGGGGAAAAAAGCCACTCGCTGGAACCTGTACGAAAACACCGACTACGACAAGCTGGTGGCCGAGGTGTTTGCCCATGACGAGGTGGTCAGCTGGTGGTAGCCCGGCATAGCGGCCGCCGCGCCTGCCAATAGGCGGCCTGATTATATAATCGAACCGGCCTGGTTATGCGTTTGGCATCGCCAGGCCGGATTCTTGTGCGCCGCCCCAGCGCGGCCCGCTTGGGCGGGACGCTAGAATAAGTCCAATCTCAGTTTGGGGGGCGCGGTTTTTTGGAATTCGGTCAGATATCGCTTGATAGTCGCCGGCTCCAGGGGCCCGGTGGCGAAAAAAGCCACGGTCGTGTCCCCGAAAACGACATTATGCGGTATCTGCCACTCGGCCACCTTGCTCCAATTCTCCGGTATCACCCGCGCTATGTCAGCCCACTCCGTCTGCAAAATGGCTATGGGGGCCTTGTGTTCGCGGCTCCAGGCGTCAAGGTCCTTGGCCGTATACCCGCCGGGGCTCTTTCTGCATCGCAAAGGATATAGGCTGGCAAGGCCGTAGGCGTCCAAAACCTTGACGTCTGACAAATAAGCCGCCGCGCCGGCGGCGTTAAGCTTTCCTGCTATTTCGTAAAGCCTGCCAGCCGCCTGTTTGCCCACGGAGACCATGGACAAGGCCGGCCATTGATGGCATGGTAGGTCGCGTTGGCAACACGATCATCTGGAGGAGCCTCGAACAATGCAAGCCGAACTGTGCCTGGTCAACGGTCGTGTACTCAATGTGTTTACGGGCGAGGTCTTGCCGCACCTGGTGGCGATCGCCGGCGGAAAAATCGTGTACGTGGGGGAAGCGGAATCGTTTGATATGGGCGGCGCCGCCGTCCTGGACGTGGAGGGCGATTATTTATTGCCCGGCTATTTCGACGCCCACACCCATGGCGATCTTTTTTACAATCCCCATGCCTACGCCAATCAGGTGGCCATAACCGGCACCACCGGCTTTTTCAACGACGGCCACGATCTGGCCAACGCCCTGGGAGCCGAGGCGTTTTTGTCGTTCATGCAGGCTTTCGATGACTCCCTGACCAGCGTTTTCACCGGGGTGCCCTCGGCTTCGCCGCCGTACCCCCAGGTGGAGGGCCGCGAGCTTTGGTCCGACCAGGACATCGAGCTGGCCGCAACCTATAACAACGTGGTTTCCCTGAGCGAATTCAGTCCCTACATCCGGCTGCTCAGGGGGGACCACGCCATGAGCCGGCGGCTGGCCACGGCCAAACGCCTGGGGCTATTGGTGGAAGGCCACACCACGGGCTGCAATCCGGCCAAGCTCAATTTGCTGGCCAGTAACGGCGTGACCTCCTGCCATGAATCCCTGACCGCCGACGACGTGATCAACCGGGTGCGCCTGGGCTATGCCACCATGATCCGCCACGGGTCCATAAGAACCGAGCTGCCGCGCACCGCCGAGGCCGTCAGGCTCTTGCAGGCCTTTGACAGCAGCCGGCTCATGCTCATTTCCGACGGCATGTTTCCCGAGCATCTGCTGGAGCGGGGCAACATGGACTGGGTGGTGGCCCAGGCCGTGGAACACGGCATAGACCCCATCCGGGCGGTGCAGATGGCCACCATCAACCCGGCCCGATATTTCCGGCTGGACGATCTGCTGGGGGCCATCGCTCCGGGCCGCCTGGCGCATATGCAGGTGGTTTCCTCCCTGGAAAAGCCCACGCCGCGGCTGGTGCTGGCCAAGGGCAGGGTGGTGGCCCAGGACGGCCAATTGGTGGAGCCGGTGATCGGCCCGGCCGCCCCCGGTCTGGGCGCGCGGCCCTTCACCATGACCCCTCCCGGCCCGGATATCTTCCGCATAAAAAAGGCGGCCCGTAGCGAGCTGGTTCCGGTGATAAGCATCGTGAACCAAACCGTGACCCAGCGCGAAGACCTGGCGGTTCCCGCGGCGGAGGGCTATTACCAGCCCCAGGGCGAGGTGATGGCGCTCACCATACTCAGCCGCGACGGCAAGAGGCGCGGTCAGGGCCTGGTAAAAGGCTTCTGCCCCGGCCTGGGCGGCCTGGCCTCCAGCGTGGCCCATGAGATCCATAGCCTCCTGGTGGGCGGGCAAAACCCGGCGGACATGAGCCAGGCCGCGGCGGAGGTGCTGGCCATGGGCGGCGGCGTGGCGCTGGTGCAGGGCGGGCAGATGCGGGCCAGGGTTCCCCTGGCCTTGGGCGGTATCTGCTCGGTGGGGAGTGTGGAGCAGGTGGCCCGGGAAATGCGCCACCTGCATCAAGCGCTTTGGGACCTGGGCTGCGGCCTGGATTATCCCATGTGGCCCTTTGGCTTCCTCACCTTCACCTCGGTGCTGTCGCTGCGCCTGACCTATGAAGGCGTCTACGACGTGCGTCGGGGCGAGATAATCTTCCCCTGATAGCGTAGGGCTTGGCAGCAAGCAGAGCCTCCCTTGGCGGCAAACGAGCTGGCCCCGGGCAAAACAGACGCCCGGGCTCTATGGCCGTCCCTAAACCCATGGTCTCTGGGCTATCATTGCCCAGAATCACGCCACTATTCAGCGCCTGCTTTGATATGGTACAGTGTAACCAATTCTTACACTTTCCAATCTTGGCAACCTTTCGTAACATTGAGGCGCGTTCATATAAAAATCAATAAATAAAGCTAGATATATGGGGAGATGACGGGCGGGGCGGCATGTTGTTACCTTTTTACACGATATCACCACGGAACCTCACCCGGGGATGCCACTTAAACTATACGCAAAATCAATCGATTACCTAACGGACGGGCAATGGCATGTGGCTTGCTTATTACCCGTCGGTTATTAGCCTTCGCCGCGGCCAAGGTCAGCGCCGCGAGCGGAAAATATGAGGGAGGAACATATGGAGTTCGAGCTCAGCGAAGAGCAGCGCCTGATACGGGACACCGCCCGCCGGTTCGCCCAAAACGAGATAGCGCCCATCGCCGCCGAATACGACCGCGAGGAGAAATACCCGGCCGAGGTCTGCGCCAAGGCGGCCGAGGTGGGCCTGGTGGCGCCCATTATCCCGGAAGAGTACGGCGGGCCCGGCTATGGTTTTTTGGAGCAGGCGCTCATCACCGAGGAATTGTGCCGAGTGGACTTGGGCATCGGCCAGTGCATCGAGGCCCGCTGTTTCGGGGCCCAGCTTATCCTCTTCAACGGCAGCGAGGAGCAGAAACAGCGCTGGCTGCCCCCCTTGGTCAGCGGCGAAATGTGTTCGGCCGGGGCTTTCACCGAGCCCGACGCCGGCACCGACGTGGCCGCCTCCCGCACCAAGGCGGTGAGCGAGGGCGACGAGCTGGTCATCACCGGCAACAAGATGTTCATCACCAACGGCACCATCTGCGATTTCTTCCTGGTGTTCTGCATCACCGAACCCGAGGCGGCCGGCCGTCATTCCCGTCACAGCATCGTTCTGGTGGAGGCCGACCGGCCGGGCATCACCGCCAGCAAGATCCACGGCAAGATGGGCATACGGGCCAGCGACACCGCCGAAGTCAGCTTTGAGCAGGTGCGGGTGCCCCGCGCCAACCTGGTGGGCGAGCCCGGCAAGGGCTTTCACTACCTCATGCATTTCTTCGACGTGACCCGCACCTCGGTGGCCGCCGAGGGCGTGGGCTTGGCCCAGGGCGCCCTGGATTTGGCCTTGCGCTACACCCGCGAGCGCCAGACCTTCGGCCGTCCCTTGATCGAGAACCAGGGTCTGCAGTTCCAACTGGCCGAGATGGCCACGCGCATCGAGCTTTCCCGCCTGGCCTGCCACAAGGCGGCCTGGCTGGTGGACCAGGGCAAGACCGACCCCAAGATGAACGCCATGGCCAAGTACTTCGCCGCCGAGAGCGCGGTGTGGGCGGCGGACAAGTCCCTGCAGATGCACGGCGGCTACGGCTACATCGACGAATACGACATCCAGCGTTTTTACCGCCACGCCAAGATCCTGGAAATCTACGAAGGCGCCAAGGAAGCGGAGAAGATCACCATCGCCCGCAGGTTGTGAGCGCCGCTACCCCATATTCAATTCAATTGCGCCGAGCTTATCACGAGGAAGAAATGAAAACCTTAAGCACGCTTCGCACGCTGATTCGCCGCAACCTGGAATTGAACCCCGACAAAACCGCCCTGATCGAGGGGGAGCGTCAGTTCACCTTCCGGGAATTCGCCCAAAGAACCCGCCGCATGGGAAACGCGCTCCTGGATCTGGGCCTCCAAAAGGGAGACCGGGTGGCCATCCTGGGCCACAACAGCATCGAAAACGCGGAGGCCTATTTTAACGTGCCCAACGCGGGTCTCATCCTGGTCATGCTCAATTTCCGTTTGGCGCCGGCCGAGATCCTGACGGTCTTGCAGGATTCCGAACCCCGGGTCTTGATGGTCCACGCGGAGTACATGGACCGGATAGAGGCCATCAAGTCCAAGCTGGGTTTCGTGGAACGTTTCGTTTTCATCGGACCCTCCGCGGAGACGCCCGCCGGCTGGCTGCACTATGAAACCATGCTGGCCGGCGGCTCCGAGGTTGAGCCGCCCGTGGAGGTGAGCGAGGACGACCTGGCGGCCCTGATGTACACCTCCGGCACCACCGGCTCGCCCAAGGGCTGCATGGCCACCCATCTCAATTTCTATCACACCGGACGCAGCCTGACGTTAGAGCTGCGCATGGACGAAAACGACGTCGGCATCGTAGCCTCGCCCTTGTTCCACGCCACCGGCGAGGTGACCCTCATGAACCATATCTACAGCGGCACCACCTCCGTTATCCTGCCCCAATGGAACGTGGAGACCTTTTTGGGCATCGTGGAGCAATACCGCGTCACCTCCGGAATGTTGGCCACGCCCATGGTGCTTTTCTTGGTGGACTATCCCCACCTGGAACGTTTCGACGTCTCCTGCCTGAAAAAGCTCTATTTCGCCGGCGCCCCGGTCACGCCGGTGGTGTTCGAAAGGGCCATCGAGAAATTCGGCAACATTTTCGTCCACCTTTTCGGCACCAGCGAAACCGTGGGCCAGGCCACCATCCTGAAGCTGAGCGACATCGCCAGGGCGTTGGAGGAGGGCAACAAGTCCATCCTGGCTTCGTGCGGCCGCTCCTTCGCCGACATGGAGGCGCAGGTGGTGGATGAGCAGGATCGCCCCGTGGCGCCGGGCGAGGTGGGCGAGATGAGGGTCCGGGGCCTGGGGGTAACCAAGGGATACTGGCGCAAGGAGGCGGAGAGCAAAAAGGACTTCCGCAACGGCTGGTACTATCCCCTGGACCTGTGCCGCATAGACGAGCAGGGCTACATCTACGTGGTGGACCGCAAGAAGGACATGATCATCACCGGCGGCGAGAACGTCTATCCCGCCGAGGTGGAAAACGTCATCTATCAGCACACCGCCGTGGCCCAGGCCGCCATCGTGGGGCTTCCCGACGATAAATGGGGCGAACGGGTGGCGGCCGTGGTGGTGCTCAGGGCCGGCATCGAAGCCAGCGAGGACGAGATCCGGGTTTTCTGTCGCGAGAGAATCGCCGGGTACAAGGTGCCCAAGCAGGTAATTTTCCGGGAACAGCTTCCCATGAGCGCCAGCGGCAAGATTCTGAAGTTCAGGCTGCGGGCGGAGCTGAACCAATGCTGACAAACGCCGCGCCTTCTCATGGCTTCGGCCCCATGGGGCGCGGGTGAGTAATAGAAAACCTGGATTGGCGTTAACCCATATAGAAGCGGATCGCGCCGCCTAAGAGAAAACAAGCTTAAACCGGCCGGAGACCGAGGTCACAAAAAAATTTAACTTCATGATTCACAAAACACCCTTTGTCGATGGCCGGTTTAAGCTATAGACCGGCTAATTGTAACGAGTAAATAATTTCAGACCAGCAGCAAAGGATGAACCTCTGAAAGGGCCCGGCCAACCTCCCGCCAAAGAAAAGGGCGGCGGGAAGCCCGGCTGAACCTTACCGCCAGCCCAGAGCCCCCACGCCGCCCTTGCTTACAATCCGCCAGTTTCAGGACCGGCAAAAAGTGAACAACCTCCTAGTTAATCAAGCCTAGCGATCTACTTGATCTCAATGGCCAGCGCCGCGCTGTAATACTGGGAGTCGCATTCCTTGGGGTCGGCGCAAGGAACCTCGCGCCTGGTCACCACCAGCCATTGTCCGGGATGCCAGGCCTTCAGCCGGACCTTGCCGCTCTTGTCGGTGTGATTCATGAAGGCGTAACCGGTTCCATCGTCGGTGAAACCCACGAAGGAAGCGTACACCTCCGCCCCCAACAAGGGCTTGCCCTGGAAAAGCACCTGCAAGGGCAGATAACCACCGCTTTTGACCGTGGCGGGATTGGCCAGCGGCACGATTTCCAGTTCCTGTCCCACGGGCTTGCTCACGTCGCCCTTGGCCCCGCCCAGGTTGACCACCGCCTTGGCGAATTTGACCGAGCGATGGCAGCTGCGGGCCTCGGGGTATTCCTTTTTGGAGCCCTTTTTCCAGCCGTCGGGCAATACGCACCAAAACTGCGCCTTGCTTCCGCTCACCACCAGATAGGTGCCCTTGCCCAGCGGCGTCGCGCTTGTCAAATCCTGCTGGGACCCAGGCTTGAAATCCACCTTTCCCTGGGGGCCTTGAACATAGGTGGGAGACAAAGCCGCCAGGTCCATGGGTTCGTCTATGGGTAATTTATGTCCATAGCCGATCAACAAGCGCAGCGGTTTGCCGACCATGGGTTTGTCCGGCAACACCCACATGTCATGGGCGATAGCCGCCGAGGCGAAAAGAGCCATAATAAGGGTCATACACAGCACCACAAACTTTTTTCCCCACATTTCGATACTCCTTTTTTTCACCAGTCGATGGTGAAGGTGAGATAAACAGAGAGCGGATTGCCCGGAGAATAGATTTTTTCACCATTGCTAGAGCCGACATAATCGGCGTATTCCCGGTCGAACAGGTTGATTACATCCAGGGCCAGCTTGTATTGTTTGTTGAAACGATAAGACGCCTGGGCGCTTACCGTGCCGTAAGCGTCACCCTTCATGGTGTTGGCGGAGTCGATGAAGTAGTCGGTGACGTAACGGTAGGTAAGCCTGCCTCCCCAGCCTTGGGTTTGGTGCCAGCCAATTTCGGCGTTGAAGATGTTATGCGGCACATAGGTCAATTCGTTGCCGTCATACGATTGACCGTCCCCGCCGACATAGCTCAGGTATTCCGTATCCGTGTACGCATAGTCCAGGCGCAGCTTTAAATGCTTCCACAGGGTGAAGTGGGCATCGGCCTCTATGCCTTGTCGCCTGGTCTCGCCGGCGTTCTCGACTTGGTTGGGGTTTACGGGGTTTGGCTGAAAATCGTCGGTGGTATCCATGCTCCAGAGGGTCAAGGAGAATCTGCTCCACGTATTGGGTTCGAAGCGCACGCCCGTCTCATACTGGGTTCGTATGGCCGGGTCCAGATATTGCCGTTCGTAAAAATCCATGGGTTCCGGCAGGGCGAAACCCTTGCCGTAATTGGCGAACAGTTCGACGCCCTTGATCGGGTTGAACACCAAACCGGCCTTGGGGCTGTAAATATCCGGGCCATCGCGGTCAATGGTCTTGGACTCAAGACGGTTTTCGAGGGTGCCCTGGAAGGAGTCGAAGCGGCTGCCCAGCACCAGACGCAAGGGAGTGAGGATTTGATAGTCAAGCTCGCCATACAGCGATATGCAATAGCGGGTGTCTATGCGGCTTGAGGTGGCGTCGCCAGCGGTTCTGCCCCTGCCGACCACCAGGTTCCATTCCTTCCAATCGTATTCTTCGTACATCCATTCAACGCCCAGGTCGAATTTGGTCTCTCGCGAAAAGACCTTTCCTTGGAAGCTGTACGACAGTCCCGTGCCGAACGCCTCTCTGTCCCAGCGCCAGGTGGAACCATAGTCGGTTCCGGGTTGCAGACCCGCTGATAACGAGCCCTGGTAATAGCGTTGAAACTCTTGCTGGGCGCCCCAGGCGGAAAATTTGAGATTGGAAGTGTCGGTAAGCTTGTAAAGGAGATTAGCTCTGGCTTCTTCGCGATCACTCCATCCACCATTGACGTCCGAGACGGCGCTGGATGGGTTGGAGTTATACATATGCTGCGGTATGTATCCCGGCGCGTCCCAGGTGCTGTGGAATACCCGCAGGCCAAAGTTTGCGTCCAGGCGGTCCCCGCAGTGGTAGGTCCAACGCCCGGCCCCGATCTGTTTATCCCACTTGGAGTTATCCTGGTAACCATCGGTGTGATAAACCTGAGCGGAATACACATGATCCAGGTTGCCATCGCGGCGGGCCATCACGCCCGCCAAGTCCTGAGTGTTGAAGCTGCCATACTGCATTTTCAGGCGGGTGAAATCGCCGGCTTGAAAGGTATGGAAGTGAAGGGACCCGGCGCTGGCATAGTTGCCGTAGAAAACGGAAGACGGGCCCTTTATTATTTCAACGCGCTCCACTTCCAGGGGTATGACCACATTGGTGCTGCCGCCATCCGGTATGGTATTCTGCGTCACTCCATCCAGATAGACGGCGCCATCGGTGTAGTGGGACACCCACGGGAAACCGCGCATTTGCAGACCGGACGGCACTCCGCCCTGGTGAAATTCGACGATATTGACGCCGGGAGACAATTTCATCATGTCCAGCGGCGTGACGTAGATGCGGTCGGTTACATCGGCGTTGTCCAAGACCGTGGCGCTGGTGGCCTCGATGCCGGAGAAGGCTTCGCCCTTGCCGCGCACCAAGACGTCTTCCAGCTTGGTTGATGATTTTTTCTCTTCTTGCTCCGCGGCGCTCTCGGTCGAGGCGGCTTTCTCCTCCGCCGCCTGGACCGAGGTCCCTGGTCCGCATGCCAGCCAAAAAGCCAGCATGAATCCGGCCGCCACCAGGACGGCGCTACTGACGCATCTCATGATCCATTCTCCTTTCCCTTATGGTTTGGCCCGGTTGACTTTCGGCGAAAGGGATAGGAAAATAAGACGGCAAGAGGCGACATGTCTCTCGCTAAGCTGGGGGGACGGTCGCTCAGACCGGCCAAGGAACGGTGGCCGTCCCTCTACCTTTCGCCAAGCCATATGGATATTCCCTGCCGCCCAGGCAGGGCGCTAACAAAAAAAGGCCGCCCCAGGACAATGCCTGGAGACGGCCTTCGTAGCCGGTTTATTCCGTTTTAGAGTCTTCGGGTTACCCCGACCCGTAACAGCTCCTCCCTATGCGAATTCGATCGCGCTGTGCCCCCCAAGGGAGAGAGTTACGGAAAATTCATATAGCAAGTCCGTGTAGCCTGTCAAGAAAAATGGCCTGGCTCGCAGTGCGGGCTACGCGGCACAGGTCATGGCGATTTCATGTGCTCAAAGAGGGCATGGCGCGGGCGTTGTCATGGCGAGTGGCCTTGCCGCGCATGCCGGCGGGTATGGTTTTGGCAAGGCGGCCGCCGCTTAGGGGTAAGCCGTTGGGCATGCGCTCCAGCGATTTTTGATTGCACGTGAAAACCTAAGCATAGGCCGTGATGCCGTAGAACTCGTTTCTTGGCATGAAGCGGGTGAACTGGATGCGCTGAAAGCCGCAACCGGTAAGCTGGCTTTTAATGTCCTCCAGGTTCGGCAAAGCGGTGAGCCTTTTTAGAGAGCAGTTGACGATGTTGAGATTGGCGGCCATGGGGTCTTTGCCCTTGCTCTGAAAGTTGTTGACCAGGGCCAGGCGGCCATGGGGGGAGAGGAGGGAGCGCAGCAGGGAGAAAAATTCGGGGCGTTCTTCCGGGACCACATAATAGATAAGATTGAAGGCGGTGATCAGATCGAAGCCGCCTTGCCGGGCATCGATCTGGGCGCGGATATCCCCGGCCAGAATGTCGAAAGAATTCTGGAGCCCCCATTTTGCCAGGTTGTTCCTGGCCTGGTCCGCCACCTTGCTGTCCGCATCGATCCCGGCGCCGGTTGCCTTATTGTTTGCTTCCCTGGCCGTTTTCAGAACAAAACCGCTTCCGCAGCCCACATCCAGGATTCGGAAGACACCGGCAGCGGGGATCAGGGAGTGAATGAAGCTCCTGAGAATGGGCTCGCCGATTTTGGAGAAACGGGCCACCAGTTCGCCGATCTCGTCCAGATCGTCGCCCAGCGGGGCGCCGCCCATGCGGGCGGCGAGGTGGCGGTAGGAGTCTCGGTAGTAGGTTGCATTGGCCTGGATCAAGGCGGCCAAGACATCGCCATCCTGGGAGGCCAGCGCCTTGGAACGGTTTCCCTTGAGGCTGAAGACGGAGTTGCGCAGGGAGAGCTCCTTCAGGGCCAACCCCATATCCAGGAGCGCGTCCAATAATTGGGGGCGCTGGACACGGAGTTTGGCTATTAGCGTCTCCCGGGTGGCCCCGGTTCGCAGGGCTGGCAGCAAACCGGTTTCCAGGGCCGCGTACAGGTAGTGCATGCGCAAAAATGGCAGCAAGTCGCGCATCACGGGCCAGAGGCCGGGGATCCGCACGGTTTTATACCCGGAGATCAGATATCTGATATTCATGGCGATTCCTTTCGGGTTGGATTCCCCGGCAAACGCACGGGAATGACCATGGATAAAATTAGAGCTTTTACTCTATTCTGTCAAGGCTTTTCCGGCAGGTCCAGTTTCTTGGCCAGGGCGGACCACAAGGCGGGGGTCAGGTGGGCTTTGACGATGTAAACGATCTTCTTGAAATGGTCCCGGATGGTCGTAGGCGTCACGGGGATAGCGCTGGTGTGCAGGCCGGTTATGATGCCTTCCGCATAGGTCCACAGGATGAAAACCAGGGCGTCCTGCTCATCGGCCGTGACGCTCTGGCGAAATCCGCCAGTTTGGGCGACGAACTCGAAAAGCGCGGCGAATTCCTCGGCCCGCCTCGCCTTGATGCCATGATACATGGCCTTGAATTCTTCGTCGCGGGTCAGCAGGGCCGCCAATTCAACGTAGATAAAACGATAGGCATAGATCAGGTCGGCGGTGGTTTCGATAGCTTCGGCGATGAGGTCAAGGCCGGATTCGGCCTCTTCCCGCACCTGGGCCAAGGAATCGAACTTTTCGATGAGGCGCGCCAACAACTCCCGGATGATGTGTTCCTTGTTTTTGAAATGATAGTAGAGGTTGCCCGGACTGATGCCCATGGCCTGGGCGATGTGGTTGGTGCTGACCTGGTGGGAGCCCTGCTCGTTGAACATTTGCAGGGAGGTGGCGAGTATCTGTTCGCGCCTCTTCATTTTGGGTTTGCCTGCCATGACGTTCTTATAGAATTTACCGCGCTGAAATACACGGAAAAAGAGAAGGGTGAGATAGGGAGCGTTGCCGCGAGGCTCTCGCGCGGACTCTTCCGCGATGCCATGGGGCAACCAAGGCAAGCGGTTTTCTCGCTTAAGTCGGCGCGTGATAACGCCGCCGGCCGCCTAGCTGTCGTCGCCGTGCTTTTCCTTGATGGCCAGCACCTCGTCCTCTATCGCGAAAAAAGCGTCCACCACCTCGGGGTCGAAATGGGTGCCGCGTCCCTCGCGTATGATGGCGAAGGATTTCTCGATGGAGAAGGCTTCCTTGTAGGGGCGCTTGGAGGTGAGGGCGTCGAACACGTCGCTGATGGCCGCGATGCGTCCGGCCAGGGGAGTCTCTTTGCCCTTGAAGCCGTGGGGGTAGCCGGCGCCGTCCCAGCGCTCGTGATGGGTGAGCGCGATAATTTCCGCCAGCTTGAGGTAGCCGGCGCTGGCTCCGGAAAGGATGCCTCCGCCGATGGTGGTGTGGGTCTTCATTATCTCCCATTCGTCGGGGTTCAGGCGGTCGGGTTTGAGCAGGACGTTATCCGGTATGCCTATCTTGCCCACGTCATGCATGGGCGCGGCATAGAGAATCCATTGGGCCACTTTTTCGCCCAGCCCCATTTGCCGGGCCACGGCGGCTCCATAGGAACTCATGCGCAGAATGTGGGCCCCCGTGTCCTCGTCCTTGTATTCCGCCGCCCGGGCCAAGCGCATTATGGTATCCAGCGACGCCTGCTTGAGCTTGTCCAAGGCGTGACGCAACTCCTCGGTGCGTTTGGCGACCTGGGTTTCAAGCTCGGCCTGATAGTTTTTCATGAAGTCGTGGTAAGCCTTGATTTTCATCTGCGAAGCCACCGTCGCCTGCAGCTCCAGCTTGTCCACGGGCTTGGAGAGAAAGTCGTTGGCGCCGACTTGCAAGGCTTTCACCCGGTCCTCCACGGCCTTGAGCGCGGTGACCATGACCACCGGAATCCCCTTGGTGGCCTCATCCTGCTTGATGCGCCTGGCCACTTCGAAGCCATCGGTGCCGGGCATCATGACGTCCAGCAAGATCACGTCCGGCGGGTCGTTGGCCACCTGCTCCAGGGCGCTTTCCCCGTCTTCGGCCAGCGTGACCTGGTAACCCCAGGGCATCAGCAGGTCTTCCAACAACTCGCGATTGAAAGCTTCGTCGTCCACCACCAGCACC
Organism: Desulfocarbo indianensis; assembly: GCA_001184205.1. Classification (GTDB taxonomy): domain Bacteria; phylum Desulfobacterota; class Desulfarculia; order Desulfarculales; family Desulfarculaceae; genus Desulfocarbo; species Desulfocarbo indianensis. Next base: position 199,135 of record LBMP01000003.1, on the reverse strand, counting down.
TTGCCTGATTGCGCTGCCACGCCTTGCTTGGCTTGGCCCGGCTCGTCGGTCGCCATGGCTTCCCTCAATCTCCTTGGGGCTGTTTTTTCAAGTGCAGGGTCACTTGGTTGGCGAACTCCCTGGTGTTGATGGGTTTGGTGATATAACCCGCCGCGCCCGCCTGCATGGCCATCTCCATGTCCCCCTCCATGGCGTGCGCGGTCATGCACACCACGGGTATGGGCCGGGTGTCGGGTTCCTGTTTAAGCCTTCGTATCGCCTCCAGTCCATCCATGGCGGGCAGGCTTATATCCATCAGCACAATATCGGGAAGTTCGCTATGGGCGACATGCAATCCCTCTTCCGCGGAAGTGGCGGTCAGCACTTCAAAGCCGCGCACCTCCAAGAGATCCTGGGCCAGCTCCATATTGATGGGATTGTCTTCCACGATCAGAACTTTTCCCTCGGCCATGGTTTCTTCAGCTCCTTTTAAACGCCATCTGCGTCAAGCGGTCCAATTCATGAAGAAGATCCTCCTTGCCGCCGCCTTTGAGGACGATGGCTTGCACTCTGCCGGCCAGTTTCTGGCGCTGCTGGGAGGAGAGGCTTTCGCCGGTGTAGACCAGTATGGGAGGATGCCAATCGCCGGCCTGTTGTTGCAGCGCCTCCAAAAAGTCCCAGCCCGACATTTCGGGCATGTTCAGATCGAGAATGATGAGGTTGGGCTTAAGCTGCAAAGCCAGGTCGAGGCCTTCGGCTCCGTCGTGGGCGGCCATCACCTCGCAGCCGCGTTCGCTGACGATCGAACCGATCATCTCTACGTCGGCGGGATTGTCGTCCACCACCAGCACTTTTCGGTAACCCATCTTGCAGCGGGCCACCAGGTCGGAAAGCAGGCGCAGCAGTTCGTCCTTGCTTATCGGTTTTTGCAGAAAGTCGGTGGCTCCCAGGCTCAGCCCCATTTTGCGGCGATCGCTTATGGACACGATTATCACCGGGATGCCGGCGGTGGCTTCGTCTTCCTGCAGTTGGCGCAGCACCTCGAAGCCGCTTATATCGGGCAGCATGATATCCAGGGTTATGGCCGCCGGCTGCATGCTCTTGGCCATTTTATAAGCGTTGGCGCCGTCGGCCGCCAATACGACCTCATAGCCGCCTTCCTGCAGATAGCCGGACAGCAGCTCGCGGGCCAGGGGGTCGTCGTCCACCACCAGAACCGTGCGCTTGGCGTGCGGGGCGGTTTCGCCGGGGGCTGGGGCCTCGGCCAATTGGGCTTCCGCGAGAGCTTCCTGGGGCCGCAGGGATTTGATCGGTATGGTGAAGGAAAAGGTGCTGCCCTGGTTTGCGCCCCGGCTTTCCACCCAAAGGCGGCCGCCGTGCAGTTCCACGAGCTTGCGGGTGAGCGCCAAGCCCAGGCCGGTGCCCTGCTGTTTGCGCGAATAGGAGGAGTCCACCTGCTCAAACTCGCCGAAGATGCGTTCTTGATCCTCCTTGGCGATGCCTATGCCGTCGTCGCGGATGCTGACCAGGACCTCGTCGTCCTGGCGGGAGGCGCTGATGGTTATGTGGCCGCCGTCTGGGGTGAACTTGGCCGCGTTGGAAAGCAGGTTGAACAGGACTTGCTTTATCTTGCGTTCATCGGCCGGGAGATTCAATTGGCTTATGGCTTCCGGAGGACGCCATTCCAGCGCGATGTTATGCTTCAGCGCCTTCTCCTTGATCAAAACCAGGCTGGATTCCACCAGGGTGGCCAGATTCACCACGGAAAGCTCCAGCTCCATCTTGCCGCTTTCCACCTTTGACAGATCCAGGATGTCGTTTATCAGGGAAAGCAGATGGCGTCCGCTGTCCAAGATATGCCGGGTCTGGCGGGCCTGCTTCTGGTTGAGATCGCCGAAGGTGTTGTCGAGCAGTATCTCCGAAAAGCCGATGATGGCGTTGAGCGGGGTGCGCAATTCATGGCTCATGTTGGCCAGGAACTCGCTCTTGGTGCGGTTCGCCGATTCAGCGGCCTCCTTGGCCTTGCGCACGGTCTCTTCCGCTTTTTTCCGTTCGCTTATGTCCACCGCGTTGCTCACGATGCCGATGGGTTCATTCCTCAAGTTGTTGAGCATGGCCAGCGACAAGAGAGCAGTGAAGGTCTCGCCTGATTTTCTACGGATAAGGGCCTCGACCTCGTGTTGTCCCTTTTGCTTAAGGGGCTCGAAGATCATTTCATCCAAGTGGGGCTGATCTTCTTCCCGGTGCACAAAGGATATGTGGCGCCCCAGCGCCTCTTCCTTGGCGTAGCCGTATTGAGCCTCCGCCCCCTGGTTCCAACTGGTCACCTTGCCTTGAAGGTCCAGGGTGACCACCGCGCCGTGGATCTGGTCTATTATCTGGGCCTGTTTGCGCAGCTCCTCCTCGCTGCGTTTGCTCTGGGTGATGTCGCTGGCCACCGACACGAAATTGGTGATGCGGCCGTTGCCGTCGTAAACCGGCTGCACGTCCAGGTTCAGCCAAACCTTGCGTCCGCTTTTGGTGTAGTTGATCAGCTCCACGGTAAAGCCTTCGCCCCGCACCAAGCGCTGGCTCATCAGCTCGAACGTTGCCGGGTCGGTCTCCGGCCCCTGCAAAAGCTTGCCCGGATTCTTGCCCAGGGCCTCATCCTGGGTATATTCGCTGACGCGGGTGAAAGCGTCGTTGACCCACTGAATGAGACCGTCGGCACCCGTGATCATGACCGCGTTGTCGGTTCGCTCCGCCACCAGGGACAGGCGCTCTATCTCGGTGCGCGCCTTGTTTTTCTCGGTCACGTCCTGGATGATGGCCACGAAGGCTTGGTCGGTGTCCTGGGCGGAGAGTTGCAGGTTCACTTCCACCGGATAAAGCGTGCCGTCCTTGCGCTGGTGCACGGTGGCGAATTCGATGCGTTGCTCGCCGCCGTCCTGCAGGGGCGCCACCAGCGCCTGGAACTTTTCCAGGGTGTATTCGGGTTTGATGTCCAGGGGGGTCATCTCCCTGAGTTCGTCCATGGAATAGCCCAGATTCTGCCGGGCGCCGTGGTTCACCTGCTCGAACTTGAGCGTGTGGACGTCGAATATGAATATCTCATTGAGCGACTCTTCCATGATCCGGCCCAGGCGGACCTTGTCCTGTTCTATTTTCTTGCGCTCGGTGACGTCCAGGATGGCGCCGTCCAAACGCTGGGCGCCGGTTTCGTCGGTCACCGCTTGGCCCTTTTCGTATACCCAGCGCACCTGGCCGTTGCGGCGGACTATGCGGTATTCCAGTTCGAAGCTCCTGCCGTTTTCCAGCGCTTGCTTGACCTCACGGGATATCCTGTCGCGATCATCCGGATGGATGGTGTCGGCGTAACTGCGGCGGCGGTTGTCTATGAAATCCTTCGCCGGATAGCCGGTAATGGACTTGATGGGCTCGCTGATGAAGCGCATGGTCCAGTTCTCGTCGTTTTCGCAGCGGTAGACCGCTCCGGGCACATTGGCCACCAGGGTGCGGAAGCGCCGTTCGCTGGCGGCCCTGGCGTTTTCCGCCTGCTTGCGGGCGTCGATGTCCTCGACCACCGAGATGAAGTAGTTTGGCGAGCCGTCCTCCCTGCGCACCAGGGAGACGGTAAGTTCGATCCAGACCAGGGAGCCGTCTTTTTTTATGTAGCGCTTTTCCAGGGAATAGGTTTCCAGTTCACCGGCGATCACTTTATCGAGCAAGCTCAGGTCGGTTTGGAGATCGTCGGGATGGGTTATGTCCTGGAAGGTCTTGCCCAAGAGCTCTTCGCGGGTGTAGCCCACTATCTGACAAAGCTTGTTGTTGACCCGCAGCCAGGTGCCGTCCGGACCCACGTGGGCGATGCCCACGGCGGCCTGATCAAAGGTGGCCTGGAAGCGCTGGATGCTCTCCGACAGGGAAAGCTCCAGGTCCTTGAGCTTGCTGATGTCGGTGATGGTGCCGACGTAGCCCGACGGCGCTCCCTGGGCGTCTTTCCTGGCCACGGCCCGGCCATAGACCCAGACGACTTTTCCTCCAGGCTGTTCGAAGCGGTATTCCGCCTCGAAGGGAGCCCCTCCGCCGGCGGTTTGCTTCCATTGCTCGGCGATCGCCTCCCTGTCCCGGGAGTGTATGGACTGGATCCAGTCGGAGCCCAAAGCTTGGTTCTCGCCGAGTCCGGCTATCTTGCTCCATTGCTCATTTACGTAGGTGTAACGGCCCTGCGCATCGATATTGAAAATGCCCACCGGCGCGGCCTCGGCCAGCGACTTGTACAGAGCCTGGCTTTCCTTGAGGGAGTCCTCGGCGGTGCGCAGTTTGGTGGTGTCCCGGATGATGCCGGTGAACAAAAGAGAATCATCCAGCCGGACCTCGCTGACCGCCAGATACATGGGGAAGGTGCTGCCGTCCTTGCGGCGGCCGCGCTCCTCGCGTCCCGTGCCGATTATGTGGGCCTCGCCGGTTTCCAGATAATGCTTGAGGTATTGATCATGCTTTTCGGCGACCTCGGGCGGTTGCAGCATGTTGATCTTTTGGCCTATCACTTCCTCGGCCGAGTAGTCGAAAAGTTTCTCCGCCCCCTTGTTGAAGGATTGCACCACCCCCTGGGCGTCGATGGTGATGATGGCGTCCACCGTGTTGTCTATGATGGCCCTCATGCGGGCCTCGCTCTGGATCAGACGGAGGTTGGTCCGGTTCAGCTCGGCGGTGCGCTCGCTGACCTGGGACTCCAGGTCGGCGTAGAGGCCTTGCAGCCGGGCGGCCATGTCATTGAAGCCCGCGGCCAAGAGGCCCAGTTCGTCATTGCCCGCCAGTTCGCTCCTGGCGCTCCAGTCCTGCCGGCTGAAGCGCTTCATGGTGTCCACCAGCGTGACCAGCGGGTTGACCACCAGCCGGCCGCTGAGCCAGGCCAGCAACAGCGCGGCCACCAGGGCGATAACGAATATGGACACCACGGCCCAGCCCAACTGCGGTAAATAGGCCGCCAACTTTGGCGCGGGCATCAGATGCGCCACCGCCAGCCATTTACCTGGGTTCTGGGGAAAAGTCACGAGATTGGATAGAGCGTCCCAGGACTCTCCATCCATCTCCACCGGGGTTTTTTTAGCGAACAGGATGTCCGAACAGGCCGGGCCGAAATCCTTTTGGCAGCGCTGGCCGGTATCGAGGTCGCGCGGCGATCCCCAAAGCTTTTCAGGATGGCGGGAGTGGTAGAGATAATGCCCGTCCTGGTCCAGGATCATCCAGACGCTTGCGTCCTTTTCGATCACGTCTTGCAGGGAATTTTTAAAAAGGATCTCCGCGAAAAAATTGAGCACCACCACTCCCATGAGTTTGCCGCCGGCATCGCGCAAGGGGGCGGCAAAGCGCAGCACGGGCTTGTAGGGTTTTTCAATTTGGCCGTATTCGCGGTTCAAATCCACAAAAGACACGTACACCTTGTCCGACGGCAGCTTGGCGGCGCTGGTGAAATAGTAGCGGTCGGATTTCGCCTGCAACCTTGAAGAAGGGACCTCCTGGGCCTTGTGGTCGATAAAATTGACCCGGATAACCTCCCGCCCCTCTGAATTGAGCAGCCTTGCCTGATCATAGACCTTTTTCGCGTTCATGAATCCAAGCAGGGCCTTGAGAGATTCATTGTAATACTGCCGGTCGTCGCCGCCGGGCTGCTGATCCGCTTTTTGGGCGGCGCTGGTCCGGGCCAGGGCGGACAGGGAGGGCAGGCGGGATAGGAACACGACGTCGGATACCGCCATGCGGGACAAGGCATTCAAACGGGATGTAACCTGGTCCAGCCTGGCGGTTTCCAAGATGAAGGCCTGGCGCGAATGGGCTTTTTCCACCAGACGGGCGGTGATCCACACCACGCCCGCCAGAAGCGGCAACATGGTCAGAGCGGTTATGACCAGCAGTTTTTTACGGATGCCCCAGTAAATGTGCATATGGACTCCCGGTCACAGGTTGGGAACCATCGCAAAGGAGTTCAAGCAACGTTGTGATCCATTATCGAATGCGACGACCGGGGCAGGTCTGGGTCCGCAGTTTAACCGGTTACAGGTTCAGTTGGTCAGGCTCGACCAAGCCCATCCCATGATGGGCAAGTCCGCGTGTTGTGCGCTGTTGCTGATGCGCCTGACCCGCTGGGATACGTTCATCGGCTTGCTGCCTATGGCCTCGAAATAGTAAAGAGGATCATAATCATGGTATCTGTTCATAAATGCTATATTCATAGGCTGTGGTTGGCAAGGCGCTTATTGACCCGGTCGCCTGAGCAGACCCCGGTATGCGAGGCAGTCTTTTAGGGGGGCCTTCAGGCTTCCCCAAAACCTAGACTCCATCCGATTGATCAGTTGCGCGCGCGGGCAGCGCCTGAACAAACGACAGCCACCCTGAAAGCGTTGCCGGAATTGATGAGGAAGGGGTAAAAACCGCTAGCCATGATTAGAGTGATCTAATATAATGCCAACCATCAAACAACGCTGGGTGGACGGCGCTCCTGATCCCCAGCAGCAAGCGAGGTAGTGGACATCTGTGGTTCAGGAGGGGGGAGGGGAGCAAGTTACCTTGCCCGGCAATCGGCAATATTCATACAGCCACGCTGGCATAAACTCGGTATGGAACAATCTGAAGGGTCTGGGAGGAGCCATTGATCAAGGCCTGCGCCATACCGTGCTGCCGTCCAAGATCGAGCTGTTGTTCATGGACTTCAAGGTTCAAGATGCCATCCGCCATTCTTTTGCCGTGGAAGAGGCGCCTCTGATTTTTTCTTTTCATCTTTCAGGCTTTGGACGCGCCCGGATTAAACGCTCCTTGCTGTCCCAACAAATTGTCCACGGAGAACCCAATAAAGTTGTGGTGTCCTTTACTCCGCAATCCCTTTGCGAGACAAACCTGCTGGCCCATCAGCGCTACTCTATTTTTAATATTTATATCGCACCCCAACAATTGCATGCCCAACTGGATGGCGATCTGGGTTCGCTTCCCTTGTACCTTCGCCATATCGTAGATGGATCCAAGCAGGAACCTTGCGCGCGTATCGCCCCCCTCAGTCTCCGAACGCGGATTATTCTTGACCAAATCCATAATTGCGCACTGCATGGAGGAATGAAAAGGCTGTATATGGAATGCAAAACCATAGAGCTGCTGCTTAATCAACTCCATGAATCATCGAGAAAAAGTATTCCCCATGGGCAATTGAGGCTGCGCCCGTATGACGTGGACCGTATCCATGAAGCCAGGCGGATTATCCTCGAAAAGATCGACAGCCCGCCCTCCCTGATGGAACTGGCGCGGCAGGTCGGCATAAACACGACCAAGCTGAAACAAGGTTTTCAGCAAGTGTTCAAAAGCACGGTGTATGGCGCCATCAGGCAGGAACGGCTTCGCCTGGCTCATGGCTTACTGATGGAAGGCCGCCTCAGCATCACCGAAATCGGCCAGCAACTGGGCTTTAGCGATGCGTCTCATTTCATACGAGAATTTTCCAAGCACTACGGAACCACACCCGGCCGCTTGGCCAAGTCCAGGCATAAATAACCGCTACGCCGCCCTCTCCGGCATAATCGTTACCGTTCCATCCCAAAACTTCCCCAGCTACCATTATTGGTACCGGTCGTTCTATGCAAAAAGCCCTACTTTGCATTATTCAAGTTGCGTTTAAGTTCTTCCATGCAAGCGAACAGTGTGGATTATCAGGATCGCAAAGTGAGGTTTTATATGCTTAGCAGAGTAAACGCGACCGGGATATTTTTATTGCTTACAGCGATTACGGCGTACGCGATATTTGGCTTTGCTGCGGAAGCCGTGGCAGCCGGCAAGAAGGTCAAGCATGGGTTGAATCAAGCAGGAGAAAATAGCGCGACCAAGGCATCCAAGGATGAGATTAAAATAGATGACATCGTGGTTACGGCCGAAAAACGAGACGGAAAAGCCCAGGACATTCCCGCCAGCGTTACCGTGGTGACCGAGGAACAACTGGAAGATTTCGGCCTGGCGAGCACTTTGGAGCTGGTCGATCTCGTTCCCAACCTCTACATGACCCAGACGGGCAATACGATGATGACCACTTTCGCCGCCATGCGCGGAGTTATGGGAGCCATGACCCAGACTCCGGTGGTGGGCTTTTACGTGGATGACGTGTATTACTCCGGGCTGGACATAAGCCTTTTTGACGTGGAGCGCGTCGAGGTGTTGCGAGGGCCCCAGGGAACGCTATACGGAAGAAATTCCGAGGCGGGCATCATCAATGTCATTACCAAGCAACCCACTCCCAACTGGGAGACAAAGCTGAAGCTGGGGGTTGCTTCCTTTGATACCTATCAGGGCCAAGGGTCCGTCAGCGGACCTTTGCTGGATGACAAGCTCAAGTTTCGAGCGGCCGCGCGTTACTATGAGACAAGGGGTTATTTTGAAAATAAATTCGACGGCTCCGATGACGGGGGCCGCGGAGAAAATACCGATGGACGCGTGACCTTGCAATACGCCCCGAGGGACGATTTGGAATTGACCTTGGGATATGATTTGCAGAGGTTTGACGGCAACAACGCTCAGTATGCTCCCCTCAAACAAGGAAACCTGCGTGAGAATGTCAATGTGGATTGCGTTGGAAAATCCGAGAAAAATGCCGATGGAACCTACTTGAGAGCAAGATATCAAATGGGCGGAATGAAGTTGATCTCAATAAGTTCCTTTCGCAAAGAGGATTATTCCGCGCTCAACGATCTGGATGCCACGCCGCTGGATATGATGACCCTGGGCATTGCCAAGGACGTATCGGCATTTTCACAAGAAATACGGCTTTTATCGGACCGGGAAGATTCGGCTTTCCGCTGGATAGGCGGTCTGTTCATCTTATCGGAAGAAGACCAAAGGCAATACGATACCTGGATGAACTTCAAGAACATGGGCATGGGTATGCCCGGTGAAACCCTCGCCCAAAAAAGCACTACCGACACCTTTGGCATGGCCGCCTTTGCCGAAGCGACCTATACCTTTTTAGAGCGTTTGAGCCTAACCTTGGGGCTTCGTTACGATTGGGAGGGCAAGGATTTCGACTACGAGCAAACCACCTCGGGCCCCGTGATGCAAAAGATGGGCTATATGCAAGAGCGGGGAAGCGTTGACGATAGTTTTGACGCCTGGCTGCCCAAGGCTTCGCTCAGCTACAAGCTCAACGAATCCATGACCCCATATTTAAGCGTCTCGCGAGGATTTCTAAGCGGAGGATTCAACGCCAAGCAACAAATGGGTTCCACCTATAAACCTGAATTCATCTGGAGCTATGAACTGGGCGCCAAAACCAGGTGGCTGAATGGTCGGGTAGAGCTAAACGCGGCGCTTTTTTACATAGACTGGTCGGACATGCAAGTTGAAATCAGGATACCTGGGGGAACCTCCGCTTACATAGAGAACGCCGGCAAGGCCACCAGCAAGGGCGCCGAGCTGGAATTGATCGTGAGGCCGGTCAAGGGATTGCTGTTAATGGCAGGTTTCGCCTATACCGATGCGACCTACGATGATTACGCGCAAGGCGCAAACGTCTATGACGGCAACCGGATCACGGACTCCCCTCAATACACGGTCAATCTGGGGATGACATACCGGTTCATGGAGGGGCTTTTTATCAACGCCGGCTATAATCATTTCGGCAAGGTATACTTTGATCCGGCCAACACGCAGTCGCAAGAAAACTATGGCTTGCTCAATGTAAAAATCGGTTATGAAACCGGCCATTTTGACGTGTATTTGTACGGACGTAATTTGCTGGATGAGGAATATGCCACCCGCGCTTACCAAGTCAACAATGTATGGTATGGGCGCGCGGGAGAGCCGCAGATTTTCGGCCTTATGTTGACCGCTCGTTTCTAACCAGCATGTTTCCCTAGCGGCTACACTTAGCGGCCATCTGCGATTTTAGTGTAGGTGGGTTTCCCGTGCTCGACCTTCGCGGTTGCCAGGTGTTGTTATCAAGGACGTTGTTGTCTAATCGCGGGCCTGCTTGTCATGATCTTACCCAGGCACGGCGGACAGGTTGTTAAGCGACCTGTTGGGACTCGAAGGCCAATGGGCTGAGGTAGCCATTGGCACTGTGCCTCCTGGTGCGGTTGTAGTCAATCGTGCGGTAGTGAGGCTGGAGGCGGGCACCACCAAGAACGATGAGGGGCGGACCATCTTTCTAGATACGGAGCTTGTGGAGGTCTTCAAGGAGCAGTTCCGCAACCGGCAGTTAGGCTGCACCTACGTGTTTCACCGCAACGGCAACCCCATCAAGGACTTCCGGGTGGTGTGGAGGCGGGCATGCAAAGAGGCGGGTATCCAAGGCAAGCTGTTTCATGACCTGCGTCGGACCGCAGTCCGCAACATGGTCAGGGCGGGAGTGCCCGAGAGGGTGGCCATGGCCGTCAGCGGCCACAAGACCAGGTCGATTTTTGACCGCTATGACATCGTGAATCTGCGGGACCTGGAGCAGGCTGCACTGAGCGTTGAACGATACTTGAGCGATGCGCCGGGCACACCAACCTATGCGGCAGGCACAAAAAAGGCGCACAACATGATTTTGGCCCAAAAAGAAAAGGCCAGCCATGAAGGCTAACCCTTTGTTACCTTTGGTGCCGGAGGAGAGACTCGAACTCTCAAGGCCACAAGGACCGGGGGATTTTGAGTCCCCTGCGTCTACCAGTTCCGCCACTCCGGCGCACCTGCGATTTATAGGCCCACAAGGCTTCCAGGTCAAGACCTTGTGTTGGATTTTAGCGCATTTTTTGCGGCTTGGCGGGCGGGGGCGGGGAGGGGCGGCTCAAAACAGAGAATTAACTTGTCACTTATCCCGAAGCCGGTTATAAAAAAGCTCACCCTTGGGGGACCAGGCCTTACAGCCGGGGAGGCCGCGGTCATTAGTTAGGGGTAGAGGACCCATGGCAATTGACCGGGCGGAGGTCGTCTACAAAGCCTCCCAAATTCAGGAGATGCTCTCCGGCATGGCCGAAGCCATTGTCAGGCGCCACGGCGCTGGCCCTGGCTTGGCCGTGGTGGGCGTGCGAACGGGCGGCGCTTATCTCAGCAGCCGTCTGCGCGATCTCCTGCAAGCATTGGGAGCCACCCCTCCCCAGCACGGTATAATCGACATAACCCTCTACCGTGACGATTGGACCAGGCTGCACAGCCGTCCCAAAGTCGGCAAGACCGAGATCGGTTTTTCGCTGGATGAGATGGTGGTGGTCCTGGTGGATGACGTGCTGTTCACCGGCCGCACGGTGCGCGCCGCCTTGGATGCGCTCATCGATTTCGGGCGTCCCCAGCGCATTGAATTGGCGGTGCTCATCGACCGCGGCCACAGGGAGCTGCCCATCCAGCCCGATTACGTGGGGGCCAGGGTGGAAACCTCCCGGCAGGAGGTGATCGATGTGCTGCTGGCGGAGGCTGGGTTTCCCCAGGACGAGGTGGTCAAGAGGGGCGCTTGATTAATGGAACCAAGGCCATGGCCCTGGTTGGCCATTGGCCTCATGGGGCTTGGGCCGCGGCCATAGCCCGCTTGACATCGTATTTATGTGAGTATACAAGGTAGGGACCTGTAAACCGGACAACGGATGCGGAAAGCGTCCTGTTGTATTTGTTAAACAAATAACTTGCGCGAGGAGCGCCATGACTGCAAGCAACAAGGTTACCGGCGCGGTGATGGTGGTCGGAGGCGGCATAGCGGGCATGCAAGCCGCTTTGGACCTGGCCGACTCCGGGTACTATGTCTATCTAGTGGAAAAGAGCCCGGCCATTGGTGGCGTCATGTCCCAGTTGGACAAGACCTTCCCCACCAATGACTGCGCGATGTGAATCATCTCGCCCAAACTGGTCGAGGTCGGCCGGCATATAAACATCGAGCTTCTGACCAAGTCGGAAGTGGTGGATATCCAGGGTGAGGAAGGGGATTTCAAGGTCAAGGTCGTTTCGCATCCGCGTTACATCGACATGGCCAAATGTATCGCTTGCGGCGCTTGCGCGGAAAAGTGCCCCAAGAAGGTCCCCAACGAATACAACGAGAAATTGGACAAGCGTAAGGCGGCTTACGTGCAATACGCCCAGGCAGTGCCATTGAAATACGCCATAGACGAGCCCAACTGCATCTACCTGCAAAAAGGCAAGTGCAAGGCCTGCGAAAAGTTCTGCCCCACCGGCGCGGTGGATTTCGAGCAGAAGGAGGTCGAGCGCGAAATGCAGGTGGGTTCGGTGATCGTCTCGGCCGGTTTCAAGGCCTTTGACCCCACCGGCTACAGCGCCTACGAATACGCGCGCTTCCCCAACGTGGTCACCGCCTTGGAGTTCGAGCGCATTTTAGCCGCCAGCGGACCCTGGATGGGCCATTTGGTGCGGCCCGGCGACGAGGCCGCTCCCAAGCGCATCGCCTTCCTGCAGTGCGTGGGCTCGCGCGACATGAACACCTGCGACCACCCCTACTGTTCCAGCGTGTGCTGCATGTACGCCCTGAAGGAAGCCACCATCGCCATGGAGCACGCCCACGGCGGCTTGGACGTTTCCATATTCTTCATGGATATGCGCACCACCGGCAAGGACTTCGAGCGCTACTACGAAAAGGCCAAGAAGCAGGGCGTGGAGTTCATCCGCTCCCGGGTGCACACCATCGCCGAAAAGCCCGACAAGGGCCTGCGCATCGAATACGCCACGGAAAAGGGCGAGATCAAGATCGACGAGTACGACATGGTGGTCCTTAGCCATGGCCTGGAAGTGGCTCCGGAAACCATCGAGCTGGCCAAGAAGCTGGACATCGAGCTTACCTCCAGCGCGTTCACGGCCAGCGACTCCTTCTCTCCGGTGGCCACCAGCCGGCCGGGCATCTACGTTTGCGGCGCCCTCAACGGGCCCAAGGACATCCCCTACTCGGTGATGGAAGCCTCGGCCGCGGCCTGCGCGGCGGCGGGCAAGCTTAGCGCCGCCCGGGGCAGCCTGGTGAAACACAAGGAAGTGCCCAAGGCCCTGGACGTGGCCGGCGACACGCCGCGCATCGGCGTCTTCGTCTGCTCCTGCGGCATCAACATCGCCGGCGTGGTGGACGTGGAGGCGGTGGCCGAATACGCCCGCTCGCTGCCCTATGTCTCCTTTGTGACCAATAACCTGTTCACCTGCTCCCAGGACACCCAGGACAAGATGGCCGAGGTCATCAAGGAGCAGAACCTCAACCGGGTGGTGGTGGCGGCCTGCACCCCGCGCACCCACGAGCCCCTGTTCCAGGAGACCCTGCAGGCGGCCGGCCTGAACAAGTACCTCTTCGACATGGCCAACATCCGCAACCAGGATTCCTGGGTGCACGCCGGCGAGCCGGAAAAGGCCACGGAAAAGGCCAAGGACCTGGTGCGCATGGCCATTGCCAAGGCGGCCCTTTTGCAGCCCCTGCAGGAGGTGCGGCTTTCGGTGAATCCCGCGGCCCTGGTCATCGGCGGCGGCATCGCCGGCATGAACGCGGCCCTGAACCTGGCCCAGCAGGGCTTCGAGACCCATCTGCTGGAGCGCGACACCCAACTGGGCGGCAACGCCCGCCTGATCCGCAGCACCGCCCAGGGCGAGGACGTGGCTTCCTACCTAAAGGACCTCACGGCCAAGCTGGAGGCCCAGGACGGGTTGCAGATTCACCTGGGCGCCGCCATCAAGGACGTGGACGGCTTCGTGGGCAATTTCAAGACCACCCTGGCCGCCGACGGGGCGGAAAAAACCATCGAGCACGGGGTGACCATCATCGCCATCGGGGCCAGCGAGTACAAGCCCGCGGAATACGCCTATGGCCAGCATCCCAAGGTGATGACCCACCTGGAGATGGATGCGGCCTTCATGAACGGCGAGCTGGACCCGGCCCGGATCAAGAACGCCGTGTTCATCCAGTGCGTGGGCAGCCGCGAGCCCGAGCGGCCCTATTGCTCCAAGGTGTGCTGCACCCACTCGGTGGAAAGCGCCATCCATATCAAGGACCACAACCCGGACGCCCAGGTGGTGATCCTCTACCGCGACATGCGCACCTTTGGCGAGCGTGAGCTGCTCTACAAGGAAGCCCGCTCCAAGGGCGTTTTGTTCATGCGTTACGACGTGGAGAACAAGCCCAGGGTGGCGGCGGAGGGCGACAAGCTTATAGTCACCGCCACCGACCACGTGCTGGGCCGGGATATCGTCATCGAGGCGGACGTGGTGGGCCTGGCCAGCGCCATCGTGAGCCACCGGGCCGAGGATCTGGCCCAGATGTTCAAGGTGCCCCTGGACGAGGACGGCTGGTTCCTGGAGGCCCACCAGAAATTGCGCCCGGTGGATTTCGCCACCGACGGCGTGTTCATGTGCGGCCTGGCCCATTATCCCAAGCCCATCGAGGAGGCGGTGGCCCAGGCGCAAGCCGCGGTTAGCCGCGCGGTGACCGTGCTGAGCCGCAAGGAGATGTACCTTTCCGGCACCGTGGCCGTGATAGACCAGAGCAAGTGCGTGGGCTGCGGCGTGTGCTGGACGGTGTGCCCCTACCAGGCCATCAGCGAGGATGAAAAAGGCCTGGCGGTGGTCAACGAGGCCCTTTGCAAGGGATGCGGAACCTGCGTGGCTTCCTGCCGCTCGGGCGCGCCCAACCTGAAGGGCTTCACCACCCAGGACGTTATGGCGCAGATCGAGGCCCTTTTATAGGGGCCTATAACCATAAGGATAGAGAACAGGGTTATAACCATGAGCGACACTAGCAACTTCCAGCCGAGGATCGCCGCGTTTCTGTGCAACTGGTGCTCCTACGGCGCGGCGGATCTGGCCGGCGTCAGCCGCCTTCAGTATCCGCCCCTGGTGCAGACCATAAGAATCCCTTGCACCGGCCGCATGAGCCCCAAATTCATCCTGCAGGCCTTCCGCAAAGGAGTGGACGGCGTGTGGGTGAGTGGGTGACACCCGGGCGACTGCCACTACATCGCTGGCAACATGTTCGCTCGGCGGCGGTTCGCCGTCATGAAGAATATCCTGGAGTATGTTGGCATAGAACCTGATCGGCTGCATTTCAGCTGGATTTCCTCGGCCGAGGCCGAAAAATTCCAAAAGACCGCCACTCAAGTCTGCGAGGCGGTGAGGGCCCTGGGTCCGGCGCAGCACATGATCAAAGACATCCGGAAGGTGGCCTGATGGAAAACCAAGAGGTGGCCCAAAAGATTCAGGAGGTCGCCAAGAAGCTCTTGTCGGAGGGTAAGGTTAGCTGCGTGATCGGCTTCGAGAAGGGCACCGTGCCCATGCGCGAACGCCCTTTCTTCGCCTACACCCCCGAGGAGGCCGAACGGCTTACCTGGACCAGTTTCTGCTGCAACAACCTGGCTAATTTCCTGGTCCGCCGCGATTTGGGCGAGGCCGGCAAGGTGGCCGTGGTGGCCCAGGGTTGCGTGAGCAGGAACATCGTGGGTCTGATCAAAGAAAACCAAATATCGCGCGAGCAGGTGTTCGTCATCGGCGTGCCCAGCCCGGGCATGTTGGACCGCCGCAAGGTCCAGGCCGAGGTGGGGGCCGAGAAGGTCATCACCGAGGTCAGCGAGGACGGCGAGGATTTAATCGTCAAAGGCAAGGGTTTCGAGGAGCGCGTGCCCCGCAAGAAGGTCATGCGCGACAACTGTTACACCTGCGTGCAGCGCAACCCGGTGATCGTGGATGAGCTGATCGGCGCGGAAACCGAGCCCACCCACGGCGGCAACATCGACAAGGTGTCCGCGCCCTGGGAAAAGCTTCAGGCCGATGATCGCTGGGCGGAGTTCGCCGAGAACTACCAGACCTGCATCCGCTGCTACGCCTGCCGCGACGCCTGTCCCCTGTGCTATTGCCACGTCTGTTTCGTGGACGAGGCCCAGCCCCAGTGGTGCGGCAAGACACAGGACGAATCCGACGTGCTGACCTATCACGTCTTGCGGGCCTTCCACTGCGCGGGCCGCTGCACCGATTGCGGGGCCTGCGAAAGCGCTTGTCCCATGGGCATCAAGGTGCGCCGGCTCACCAGCAAGATCGAGAAGGACATCCGTGAAATGTACGGCTATCAGGCCGGCATGGACCTGGAAAGCAAGCCGCCCATGAGCGTCTACCGGCCGGATGACCCTCAGGAGTTCATCAAATAAAAAGGCCCGCGGCGGACATGAGCGCAAACCATATCCGAGGATAGCTACCATGGCTGACAAGATACTGGCCAAAGACAAGCTGGCGGAGTTCATAGCGGCCTTGCAGAAAGACAAGGACGTCTTCGCCCCCAAGCTTGACAACGATAGGCTGGTCTGGGCTCCCCTGGAAAAGGCCGATGACATTGTTTGGGAGTTTTCCAACACCGAGATGTCGCCCAAGGACTTTTTCTTCCCCCAGACCGAGTGCATGATGCACTTCAAGAACGACCCCAAGGCCGAGGACGGCATGATCATGCAGGCCGAGCCGGAGCTGGCAAAGGAGCGCGCGCTCCTCAACATCCGGCCCTGCGACGCCAAGGCCTTCGGCGTGCTGGACATGATCTTCTGCCAGGACGAGATGACCAACGACGTCTACTGGCGCGACAAGCGCGAAAAGACCCTGCTCATCGGCCTGGCCTGCAACGATCCCTGTCCCACCTGCTTCTGTACCACGGTGGGCTGCGGCCCCCACAACGAGGCCGGCCTGGACGTGCTCCTGGTGGATTTGGGCGACAAGCTTCTGGCCCGGCCCATCAGCGACAAGGGCGCCAAGGCCCTGAGCGCCCTGCCCGAGGCGGCGGCGGATGACGCGGCCAAGGCCGCGGAACTGAAAAAAGCGGCCGAGGATTCCATAACCCAGGGCGTGGGCACGGACAAGATCAGCGGCGCCGAGGTGCTGGATCTCTTCAACCTGCCCATGTGGGACCGGGTGCATGAGTCCTGCCTGAACTGCGGCACCTGCACCTTCTGCTGCCCCACCTGCCATTGCTTCGACATCCAGGACGAAGTCCAGGGCGAGGCCGGCCGGAGGGTGCGCAACTGGGATTACTGCATGAGCTGGCTGTTCACGGTGCACGGCACCGGCCACAACCCCCGCCACGGCAAAAAGGAGCGGGTGCGCCAGCGCTTCATGCACAAGTTCAAATATATTCCGCTCAAGCGCGGCGGCGAGATCGGCTGCGTGGGCTGCGGACGCTGCGTGCAGCTTTGCCCGGTCAATATCGACGTGCGCGAGGTTGTCAACAGCATGAACGCTTGAGGGCGGGGAGTTTGAAGCCGGGGCTCGCCTGAAGCGCCCGGCGCCCCACCCGGCAAATCTAAAAGGGGGTACGGGGGAGAAAAGCAAGGCTGACTTCCCCCGCCGAAAGAGGTGAAAACATGAAAAACCCCTACGTCCCTTATCCGGTGAAAATCACCAAGGCGTTGGTGGAGACCGAGGACAAGCAGCTCAAGTCGTTCTGGCTGGACTTCTTGAACCCGGCAGACGCCAAGGCTTTCGATTATACGCCGGGGCAGTTCGCCGAGCTTTCGGTGAGCGGCTTTGGCGAGATTCCCATCGGCATCGCCTCCAGCCCCACCGAGGGCGACACCTTGCTCTTTACCGTGAACAAGGTGGGCCACGTCACCAAGAAGCTGCACAACATGGCCGAAGGCGACGTCATGGGCGTGCGCGGCCCCTTGGGCAACTCCTATCCGCTCAAGGAGATGGAGGGCAAGAACGTGGTCATCGTGGCCGGCGGTTTCGCGGTCACCACCCTGCGCTCCACGGTCACCTGGATGCTGCATCCGGACAACCGCGCCAAATACGGCAAGATCGATTTCATCTACGGCGCGCGCACCCCGGGCCTCCTGCTGTATGAGGACCAGTGGCGCGAGTGGCAGAAGCGCGACGACATCGACTGCCACATAACCATCGACCGCGAGGCCCCCGGCTGGGACGGCCTGGTGGGGTTCGTGCCCACCATCTGCGAGCAGGTGGCGCCCAAGCCGGACAACGCGGTGGCCCTGATCTGCGGGCCGCCGGTCATGATCCGCTTCACCCAGCCGGTGTTCGACAAGCTGGGCTGGCAGCCGGAGCAGATCGTGATGAGCCTGGAGAACCGCATGAAGTGCGGCATCGGCATCTGCGGCCGCTGCAACGTGGGGCCGGAATACGTGTGCAAGGACGGCCCGGTGTTCACCAAGGCCCAATTGGACAAGCTGCCGGCTGAATACTAGCGGTTGGCGGTGGGGGGCTTTGGGCCCCGCCTGGACAATAGTGATCGGCGTTTAAAGCGGCGTGGGATTCGCTGGACGGGACCAGCCCGGCCAGGCCCACGCCGCTCTTTTATAAGCTGGCAGCATGCCCGCTGCCTGAACCCTGTTGGTTGGTTTTCCGTAATCTCATCCCGCGGCCGCTAATCTGCGCTTGAAACGCTAGGGTAAAAGCGGCGGGGGAGAGACGCGTCACAGGCTATTGACGGAGCCTTGAAAAAAACCTATTTGGTATAGACAAATAGGCCGTTAGTGCAAAAAGCCACTTGTGCCTCAAGCAGTGATATTATATATTTTGATGGCTATGTCATTGAAGCATGCCTTTTAACCATGCCGGAGGAATATCCCATGGCGGACGAAGCCTTAACCTTAAAAATAACCCAGAGCGAATTCAGGAAGAAGGTCAAAGAACTTCTTCCCGGGGGCAATCTGGAAAACTGTTTCACCTGCGGAACTTGTAGCGGCGGCTGCCCGGCCTCGGGCTTGCACGATATGGACCCGCGCAAGTTCGTGCGCATGGTGGCCCTGGGCTTGGACGAGGAAATCGCCACCACCCCCTGGGTGTGGATGTGCAGCATGTGCCAGCGCTGCATCCATGCCTGCCCCATGCAGGTGGACATTCCCCGCATGGTGTTCCTGGCGCGCCAGCTCACCCCCCGCGATCAAAGGCCCAAGGGCATCCTGGGCTCTTGCAATATGGCGCTCAAGAGCGACACCTGCAGCGCCATGGGCGCCAGCGAGGAAGACTTCAAGTTCGTGGTGGAGGACGTGCTGGAGGAGGTCCGCGAGACCCAGCCCGGCTTCGAGAATCTGCAAGCCCCCATCAACAAAGAGGGCGCCAAATATTTCCTGAACCAGAACTCCCGCGAGCCCATGACCGAGCCCGACGAGATGGTGCCGCTCTGGAAGATACTGCACATCGTGGGCGCGGATTGGACCTACGGCACCAAAGGCTGGGCCGCGGAGAACTACTGCATGTTCCTGGCCGATGACGAGTCCTGGGAGCACATCGTGAGGACCAAGGCCAAGGCCGTGGATGATCTGGGGTGCCAATACTGGCTAAACACGGAGTGAGGCCACGAGCTGTTCGCGGTCCGGTCCGGACTGCAAAAGTACAACATCGAGCACAAGTTCGAAATCGAGAGCATCATCCGTTGCTACGCCAGGTGGATCAGGGAAGGCCGTTTGCCGGTCAACTCCGATTGGAACAAAGAGCTTGGCGTCAAATTCACCGTACAAGATCCCTGCCAGCTGGTCCGCAAGAGCTTCGGCGACCCCGTGGCCGAAGACTTGCGCTTCGTGGTCAAAAAGGTGGTCGGCGAAGAGAACTTCGTCGACATGTATCCCAACAGGTCCAACAACTATTGCTGCGGCGGCGGCGGCGGCTATCTGCAATCCGGCTACGCGGATGAGCGCCGCGCCTACGGCAAGAAGAAATACGATCAGATAATCGAAACCGGCGCGGACTACTGCATCGCCCCTTGCCACAACTGCCACTCCCAGATTCACGACCTCTCCGAACACTTCGGAGCTAATTTCCCGGTGGTGCATTTGTGGACCCTGATCTGCTTGTCCCTGGGCGTGCTGGGCCGCAACGAGCGCGAGTATTTGGGAGAGGACCTGGCGGACCTCCTCGTCGACTGGATGCCGGAGATCGAATACTAGCCCTTAGGCCATAAATCGGCGTTTCAAGGCCCGTCTGCTCGCAGGCGGGCCTTTTTCTGGCCAAAACACCGCTTGCATGCAGGTGTATTGGTGCTATATTAGCAATTGTGCAAAAAAGAACGTGTCAATTACCGCCGAAGGGCATGCTGAATTGGAGCGGGATGATAATGGCCGGTAAATTGGGAGTTTTCGTAAGCTCGGATGAACATTTCGATCATCTGATAGGCATATGCCGGGCCGCCGTCAAGGCTGGCAAAGAGGTGGAGGTGTTTCTCTCCAATGAGGGCGTGCTGCTGACGCAGCGCCAGGATTTCGGCGAGCTGGAGAAATATTGCCACATTCGCCTGTGCAACATCGGTTTTGAAAAAAGGGGGCTCAAGAAACCGGTTCCCGGGGTGGCGGATGAAGACTTCGGCACCCAAATGCGGAACGCCATGCTGATCGAGGATTGCGATCGCTATATCGTTCTCTAGTTGCCACGCACTGTTGATTATTTTTGTATTGGAGCCAGGCGATGAAGGTCAAGAAAGTTGGTATAATCATCAACGACGCCAATGATTCCTGGGAAGGCATGCGTTCCCTTTTCGGGCTGTTGACGGAAAACTTCTGGTGCTATCTTTTCATGGTGGACGCTCCGGTTCAGCTTCCGCCTGAAATGAGCGAGGATGAATTCGTGGAGCACCTGGAGATGTTCGTGGAGGAGATGGAAGCCGAATTCTACACCACGGTGCAGGCCGACGCTGACAAGTATGAGAATTTGGCCTTGTTGTCCCTGCAAGACATGGCGCCCAAGATGCGGGACTGCGACCTGCTGATACCGTTCTAGTAATATCAGGATGTTATAGGATTATATAATCTATAGCTTTAGGATTGGGGAAGTCGTGCCGGAGATCAAATCCAGCCTGGAGATAGCCCTGGAAAGGGCCGCGGCCCTGGGAGGCGGCGGCAGCGAGGAGATAGCCAGGGAAGAGGGCGCCAAGCGCGGCCAGGTGGCTGCGCGCAAGCTTCTCATCGGCCAGCTCGATCCGGCGGCCATGGCCGCGGAGATGGGCTCCCTGAGCGGCGGGGGCAAAGCCGCCGCCCGCCAAGCCGCGGGCCGGATCCTTTTGGAAGGGCTTTCCCAGACGCCTTCCCGCGCCCTGGCGGGACTGGCGGCGCTGACCGAACACGACAGCGGCGCGCCGCAGGCCATCAAGCGCCTGAGCAAGGCCCTGGGGGCCATGGCGGAGGCGGAAAACCAACTGGCCGACAACCTGGCCGCCGAAATGAAGAATGACCTGGCCCGGGCCGGCATCGGCGGCTCGGCGGTGCGCCCCAATCCCCTGGCGCATCCCGGCTTCGCGGAAAGGCGCGACGACGCCCTGGCCGAAGGCAGAAAGCTCTACCAGGCGGCGCTGCGCGATACCGCCGAAGTGCTGAATCTGGCCTGAGGCGCCTTGCCGCGGCGGGGGAGGGCCGTGCCCTGCCTACAGCATGCCGAAATAGACCTGGGTTATGATCTCGAAATTGCGGCGCACCATGTCCGCGCCCTTGATGATGGGGCCGTGGCCGGGCAGCACCATCTCCAGATCCAGGGCGGCCACCCGGTTGATGGATTCCTTCAGGGCCTGGCCGTCGCCGCCGGGGAAGTCCACCCGGCCCACGCCCTGGGCGAAGACCAAATCGCCCGCCACCAGCGCCTTGTGGCGGGGCAGATAAAGACAGATGTGGCCGGGTGAATGGCCGGGGGTGTGAATCACCTGCATGGCGTGCTCGCCCACCTGAAGCTCGCCTTCCTCCAAAAACACGTCGATGGTGATCTCGCCCAGATTGAGGCCCATGGCCGCGGCCAGGGCGCGCCCCTCGCCCTGCATGTATTCCACCTCCGCGGGGTGCATGGCCAGGCGGCAACCCAGCTTTTGCAGGCTTAGCGCCGCCTCCACGTGATCCGGGTGGCAATGGGTGAGCACCACCAGGGCGGGCGCTTCCTTGATGCCGTCGGAGCTGAGGCCCAGTTCCACGTTGCCGTATAGCTGGGCGTGGCCGGGGTCGAACATGACCGGGCTGCCGCCGCCCAGAAGATAGGTGTTACAATTGTTGACCGTGGTCTGGGACCAGGGGTATGCGTAGAGATCATCGGCGAGCTTCATGGAGACGGCTCCTGGCATGAATTATTGACTGTTAAACAAGTTTGACGCCTGATTATTGCCTTGTCAATTTAAGGCATTTAAAGGAAGGACGCCATGCCGCTTATCGAAATCAAGACCAGCGCCCACGCCCAGGCCAAGGATATCACCCATGAGGTGCGGGAGGCGGTGGCAGCTTCTGGCGTGGCCGAGGGCTGGTGCGAGGTGTTCATCCCCCACACCACGGCGGCGGTGGCGGTGAACGAGGCCGCGGACCCGGACGTGATGCAAGACATATTGACCACCCTGGACAAACTGGTACCTTGGCGGGACGGCTACCGGCATGCCGAGGGCAACGCCGCCGCCCACGTGAAAAGCGTGCTGGTGGGCGGCGGCGTGCGCCTGCCGGTCAGGCAGGGACGCCTGAGCCTGGGCACCTGGCAGGGAGTTTTTTTCATGGAGTTCGACGGGCCCCGCACCCGCAAGGCGCTGATCGACGTGCGCGGGGTTTAGGGAGAAGTCAATTGAAAATAGATTTGGAAGACGCTCTGGCCAAACTGGAAGATGCGCGGCATGATGATGTAGACGAGGCCGTGACCAACGCCCTTTTCAGGGTGGGGCTGGCCTGGCTGGAGCGCGAGCGCTATGACGAGGCCTTCGAGGCCCTGGACGAGGCGCGCTACATGTGCGGCAAGCTGGAGCACCTGAGCGGGGCGGCCCATTCGGACGTGGCCCTGGCCCAGGTGGCCTTGGCGCGCGGCCAACTGGCCCAGGCCGAGGAACTGGCCAAGGGAGCCCTGGCCTTTTTTGAGCGGGACCAGGACCTGGCCGGCCAGGTCAAGGCGCTGGAGACCGGCAGCCAGATATTCCTGACCGCGGGCCGCCAGGAAGAGGCGGCCCAGTGTTTGGAAAAGGCGCTGGTCATAGCCGAGAACGCGGGCGACAAGGTGGCGCAGGTGTTGTTCTGGCAATACCTGGCCGGCATCTACCGCGGCATGAACCGCCAGGAAGAGGCCTTGGGCGCCTACCGCGCACTGGGCCGCCTGACCATAGAGCTGGGCGATCACCAGCGCACGGCCCTGGCCGCGGTGGGGGTGGGGACCATGCTTTCGGCCTTGGCGCGCAAGGACGACGCTCTGGCCGCCTTTGCGCAGGCGCGGGACGTGTACAAGAGCTTGGGCCAATTGCAGCGCGCCTCCCAGGTGGAGGACGTGATGGAGAGTTTGGCTGATTGATCATTCAAAACCATTCATACGGAGAGGCTTTATGAAACTTGGGGTTCGTTTGCCAATGCTGTTCGCCGCTTGGATCATGCTGGCCATGCTGGCGGGGCCTGCCCTGGCCATGGACCAGAACGAGGCCCGTTTGGAGATAGAAAAGGCCGCCATTTTGGTGCAGGAGTTCATGGGTTCGCCCGATGCCGACGCTCCCCGTTGGCTGCTGCGGCGCTCCAAGGCGGTGGTCATCATTCCCAACATGGTCAAGGCCGGTTTCGTGGTGGGCGGCAAATACGGCCACGGCGTGGTGGTGGCCCGCCTGGCGGACGGTTCCTGGGGGCCGCCCTCCTTCATACGCACCGGCGCGGCTTCGGTGGGTTTCCAGATCGGCGCCCAGGCCATGGATCTTTTCATGGTGGTGGTCAACCAGAGGGGCCTGGACGGCATCATCAACAACCAGGTCAAGTTCGGCGTGGACGCCTCGGTGGTGGCCGGACCCTGGGGGCGCGCCACCGAGGCCGGCCTGAGCGCGGCCAGCCTGAAAGCTGATATTTATTCTTATTCGCGTTCCAAGGGGGCTTTCGCCGGGGCCAGCCTGGAGGGCTCGGGCCTGGAAACCGACGCCGAGGCCAACCAGGCCTATTACGGGCACAAGTATTCCACCTGGGAGATACTGAGCGGCGGCAAGGTTCCCCTGCCGCCCGAGGCCCAGAGGCTCAGCCAGGCCCTGACCCGTTTCGATCACATGCCGCCCAAATAAAGCGCCGCAGCCGCCCGCCCTAACAGGTGCCGCAGCCCTTTTCCCGGTGATCGTCGTACCAGCTCTTGACCAGTTGGCGGCGCTCACCGGCGTCAAGCTCCAGGATGGAGCCGATCTCGGCCTTGGTGATTAGAGCGGTGAAAAAGGCGAACTTGCACAGATAGATAAGCCCCTCTAGACTGGGGCCCTCCAGGTTCTCCTTGAGCCATTGCTCCACGCCCTGGGCGCGCACGCGTTGATACAGGGCTTCGTAGCGCCGGGGGATGTCGGGATGGTCGGGACTTATCATGGTGCTCCCATGCGGTTCCTGGTTGGCGGCCGGTCTGCCTAAGCGCCTTTGGGCGTGGCAAATTTTAGGCCGGTGCGCCGGCGCTGGCAAGCGGCTTGCTTGGTTTTTTTGGTTGACAGGACTCCTAGGGGTTCCTATAATCTCGACCATTGTGAAGTTAGGGACTTTCTGGAGTTCCAAGTAGGAATAACGGTCAGTTAGCCCACTTCCGGCCAAATTTGAGGGCCCGCGCCCACCGGAAAGGGCTGGGGTGGTTCCGGCTTTTTAGGCCGAGGACAAAATCTCGGACCTGCCTTTAGCTAGAAAACTGGAGGGTCTGGGGACCGTTTCTAAGATAAGGTGAGTTCCCCTATCAGAAACTCAGACGGAGGTACCAACGAATGGCTATAAAGCATCAAACTCCGATGCTGGATGAGCTGGAAAAGGGGCCTTGGCCGAGCTTCGTTACCGACATCAAGGCCCAGGCCGAAGCCGGTAAAGACGCTTGCGCAGACCTTTTGGGCCAGCTCGAGCTCTCCTACAATGACAAGGAGGGCCATTGGAAGCACGGCGGCATCGTGGGCGTGCTGGGCTACGGCGGCGGCGTTATCGGCCGTTATTCCGACGTGCCCGATAAGTTCCCCGGCGTGGAGCACTTCCACACCCTGCGCGTCAACCAGCCCGCGTCCAAATTCTACAAGACCGAGCGCCTGCGCGAGATCATGGACATTTGGGACCGCCGGGGCAGCGGCATGCTGAACATGCACGGCTCCACCGGCGACATCATCCTGTTGGGCGCCTTCACCGAGCAACTGGAGCCCATCTTCGCCGAGCTCACCCGCAAGGGCTGGGACTTGGGCGGCTCCGGATCGGCTCTGCGCACCCCCTCCTGCTGCGTGGGCAAGGCCCGTTGCGAGTGGGGCTGCATCGACACCCAGGATATCTGCTACAACCTGACTCAGGAGTTCCAGGACGAACTGCACCGTCCGGCCTGGCCCTACAAGTTCAAGTTCAAGGTTTCCGGCTGTCCTAATGACTGCGTGGCTTCCATCGCCCGCTCCGACTGCTCCATCATCGGCACCTGGCGCGACAACATCCGCATCGACCAGAAGGCGGTGGCGGCCTATGCCGGCGGCGAGCTGTCGGCCAACGGCGGCGCCCACGGCCAGGGGACCAAGCTGGACATCCAAAAGGACGTCTGCGACCTGTGCCCCACCCAGTGCATGGCCTTTGACGGCAAGACCCTCAAGATCAACGACGCTGAGTGCACCCGCTGCATGCACTGCATCAACATGATGCCCCAGGCTCTGCGCCCCGGCACCGACACCGGCGCCACCATCCTCATCGGCGCCAAGGCCCCCATTCTCGAGGGCGCCCAGATGGGTTCGGTGATCATCCCCTTCATCAAGATGGAAGAGCCTTACGACGAGTTCAAGGAGTTCGTCGAGAAGATGTGGGATTGGTGGGATGAGAACGGCAAGAACCGTGAGCGCATCGGTGAGTTGATCCAGCGCCTGGGCCTGTCCGCCTTCATCAAGGCCTGCGAGCTGGATCCCATTCCGCAGATGATCAAGGAGCCTCGTTCCAACCCCTACATCTTCTACAAAGAAGACGAGGTGCCGGGCGGCTTCGAGCGCCAGATCGAGGACTACCGCAAGCGTCACGCTCGCTAGGGCGATCTTATAAGGAGGATATAATACATGGCTGATATGGCTGAACGTATCACCGATATTGGGCCGCCCAAGTATGATGAAATGTGGCCCCAGATCATCAAGGACAACTACGGCAAATGGGCCCATCATGACCTCTTGGAGCCGGGCGTCATGGTCCACGTCTCCGAGAGCGGCGCCAAGGTCTTCACGGTTCGCTGTGGCGGCACCCGCTTGATGACCCTCGTCCACCTGGAGAGGATCTGCAAGATCGCCGATGAGCATTGCGGTGGCTTCTTCCGTTTCACCACCCGCAACAACATCGAGTTCATGGTGGATGACCAGTCCAAGGTCGAGCCCCTGAAGAAGGCTCTGAGCGACACCGGCGTGCTGCCCATCGGCGGCACCGGCGCCGGCGTCACCAACATCGTGCACACCCAGGGCTGGGTGCACTGCCACACTCCGGCCATCGACGCCTCCGGCATCGTGAAGTCGGTGATGGACGATCTGTTCGAGTACTTCGGCTCCCACAAGCTGCCGGCCCAGGTGCGCATCTCCCTGGCCTGCTGCCTGAACATGTGCGGCGCCGTGCACTGCTCGGACATCTCCATCCTGGGCGTGCACCGCAAACCCCCGGTCATCGAGCACTCCCACTTGGACAAGATGTGCGAAATCCCCACCACCATCGCTGCTTGCCCCACCGCGGCCATCAAGCCGTCCAAGGTGGATGACTTCAAGAGCGTGGCGGTGAACGCCGACCGCTGCATGTTCTGCGGCAACTGCTACACCATGTGCCCCGCCATGCCGCTGGCCGACGCCGACGGCGACGGTATCGCGCTGTGGGTGGGCGGCAAGGTTTCCAACACCCGGTCCATGCCCAAGTTCTCCAAGTTGGCTATTCCCTTCATCCCCAACGAGCCCCCGCGTTGGCCCTCCACCGTGAAGGCCATCCGGAACATCGTTGAGGTCTATGCCAAGGACGCCAACAAGTACGAGCGTATCGGCGAGTGGGCCGAGCGCATCGGCTGGGAGCGCTTCTTCGAGAAGACCGGCATCGAATTCAGCCACCACCACATCGACGACTACCGCCTGGCCATGACCACCTGGCGGAACAGCACCCAGTTCAAGTTCACCAAGTAGAACTGCTCTGGGTCGTTAGTATCTGAATACGCCGCTACCCGGGACTTATCATCAAGTCCCGGGTAGCGTCTTTGCTTCTGGAGCGGATAAAGCGCCATGAACCGGGTCCTGCCTAGACTGGTGATGGCCGCCTTGCGGGGCGGCTCGGGCAAGACCACCCTCAGCCTGGGGCTGATCCAAGCCCTCAGCGACCGGGGGATATCGGTGGCGCCCTTTAAAAAGGGGCCCGATTACATCGACCCCTTTTGGCACGCCGAGGCCGCGGGCGCGGCCTGCCACAACCTGGACCCCTATCTCATGGGCCGCGAGCAGGTGATCCGTTCCTTCGGCTACCACAGCCGGGCTTATGCCGCCGCGGTGGTGGAGGGCAACCGGGGCCTTTTCGACGGCATGGACGCGGCGGGCAGCTATTCCACGGCCGAACTGGCCAAATGGCTGCAAGCCCCGGTGGTGGTGGCCGTGGATTGCTCCATGACCTCGCGCAGCGTGGCGGCGGTGGTCCTGGGCTGCCGGGATTTCGACCCGGAGCTTAATCTGGCCGGCGTGGTGCTGAACCCCGTGGCCAACGCCCGCCAGGAAAAGGTCATCCGCCAGGCCATCAAGGACTACACGGGACTCCCGGTGTTGGGAGCGGTCCCGCGCCTGTCCCTCAACCTGCCCGAGCGCCACATGGGTCTGGTGCCCCCCCAGGAGCACCAGGCGGTGGCCGAGGCCCTGCACCTGGCCGCGCGCAGCGTGGCCGCCCACGTGGACGTGGACGCCTTGTGGGACCTGATGGGCTCCGCGCCGGACTGGCGGGAAAGCCGCCCGCCCGAGGGATTGTTTCCCTCGGAAACGCCATCGGCAAAAGCACCGGTAATAGGGGTGGTGCGCGACGCGGCCTTTGGTTTCTACTACCCGGAAAACCTGGAAGCCCTGGCCAACCACGGGGCCAAGCTGGTGTATTGTTCGGCGCTGGAGGATGCCGGCCTGCCGGCCTTGGACGCCCTCTACCTGGGAGGAGGATTTCCCGAAACCCACGCGGCCCGCCTGGCCGGCAATGTTGATTTTCGCCGGGAGGTGCAAAAAGCCGCCAAGGAGGGCTTGCCCATCTACGCCGAATGCGGCGGCCTGATGTACCTGGGCCAGAGCATCATCGCAGATGGTGAAAAACACCCCATGGCCGGGATTTTCCCGGTTGATTTCGCCATGCAGAAAAAACCGCAGGGCCATGGCTACACCTTCTGCAAGGTGGTGGGCCGTAACCCGTTTTTACCCATGGGATATGAGTTCAAAGCGCACGAATTCCACTATTCCCAGCCCGCTCTGGAGCCGGGTTTCCAGCCCTCGTTCGCCTACCAGGTGCAGCGGGGCAAGGGAATCCTGGGTTCGTGGGGTGGGCTTTTAATGCATCAAGTATTGGGAACGTATCACCATGTGCACTGCCTGGGGGCCTCGCAATGGGCTCCGGGCATGCTGAAGGCCGCCCGTCCGGGTATAAAGTAGCTTGACACAGAAGGCCGGTGGCGATATGTTGCTGTATTGTGAAAATATCTTCAAATCAAGGAGGTTATTCGAATGGGCGATTTAGATAGAGCAAAAGAACTCACCCTCCAGGTGCTCGAAAAAAAGCAAAAGCGCATGATGATGAAGGACCTGCTCAAGGAGATCCAGAAGATCGACGAGAGCGTGGACAAGAAGGTCCTCAAGAAGGCCACCTCCGAGATGATAATGGAAAAAACCATTGCCTATTGGTCCAGTGGTTCCACCACTTACTTCGCGCTGCCCGGCGGCAAGCACGCCGAAGGCGAGGAATAATAAGCGGAGCCCTTTGCCGGCGCGCATTCTCCGCCAGGCCCCCCGCCCAGGACCAAGCCCAAGGTCCGCTCCATCAAGAAGGCGGCGGGGCCTTTGTGTCAAGGGGGCGTGATTAGGTCGAAACGCCAAAGGCCTCGTGATATGAGCAAGATAGAGACAAAAAGCTATCTAGAGGGTGGCGGGGCCTTTGCGTCAAGGGGGCGTGATTCAGTCCAGACGCCAAAGGCCTCGTAGTTATGAGCAAGATAGATACACCAAGCGGCATCCCGGAAGACGATCTTCTCCGGGAGGGCCTGGTCGACCGCCTCAGCCAATACCTGGAAGCCCAGCCCGACGCCTGGCACATGCGCTATAACCTGGGCGTGGCCCTGATGCACGCCGGCCGCGTGGACGAGGCGGTGCAGGCCTTCAGGCAGGTGTTGGCCCAAGCTCCCAAGCATTTGGAAAGCCTGCTTAATCTGGGCGGCATCCATCTTTCGCTCGGCCAGGGCGACGAAGCCCTGCGGGCGTTCACCACCGCGCTCAGCGTGCATGATCATCCCATGGTGCGCGCCAACCTGGCGGTGGCCTATATGCAATTGGGCCACCTGGAGGAAGCCGAGAAACAGCTCCGCCTGGCTTTGAGCGAGGGGCAGGAGATGCCCGACGCCTGGGCCAATCTGGGATCGCTTCTCCTGCAAACCGACCGTTTGCAAGAATCGATAGAGGCAAGCCTCAAGGCCCTGGAAATCAGGGATGATTTCGCGATCGCCCACAATAACCTGGCCGTGGCCTACTGGGAATGCAACCAGGCCGACCAGGCCAGACAACATGCCGAATTGGCTGTCAAAAACGGCTATCCCGTGCACGAGGAGCTGCTGGCCAAGCTGGGCATGAGCGCTTAACGGGCATCCCGCCCCGGATGCCCGGCCGCGTGTTCAACTGACCGCCAGATCGCACGCTCGCGTATTTAAAGGCTGGCCAGGGCAGGGGCCGGCCGGCCCCCATCCGCCCAAGGGTTGATGCGCCTATGGGGGTTCTGTACATAGCCGCCTTCCGCCTGTTGCCTTATGCCGCGCTGATCATTTTCGCTTTGGGTCTGGCCTACCGCCTGCGGGGCTTGGCGCGGACCCCGGTTCCCCTGCGGGTGGGGCTGGGCTTTCCCGGCCCGGCCGGCGGCGCCGGGCGCCACGGCGCGCTGGCGGCTCTCCTGGCCTCCCTGTGGCGGCGCTCGCCGCTCCTGGCCCTGGGGGCCATGGCTCTGCATTTGGGCTTGTTCCTGGCCCTTCTGGGGCATCTACGCTTCTTTTTTAGCACGGTTCCCCCCTGGCTCTATTTCCTCACTCCCCTGAGCCGGGCCGCGGGCTATTTTCTGGTGGCGGGGCTCGTCATTCTCCTGATGCGCCGTCTGGCCGATCCGCGCCTGTGGCACCTTTCCCGGGCGGTGGATTACGCGTTCCCGGCGCTTCTGATGGCCCTGGCCCTGAGCGGGCTGGCCCTGGCCCATTGGTCGCCGCCCGATCCCAGGGCGATCAAGGCCCTGGCCCTGGGCCTGGCGATGCCCTGGAGGCCGATTGGTCCCTGGCCCGGCGCGCTGGTCTGCCTGCATCTGGCGCTGGCCCTGGTTTTCCTGGCGGCGTTTCCTTTCTCCAAGCTCATGCACGGCCCCGAGCTGTTCTACAACCCCCTAATCTGGGAAAGGCCGGCCTCGCGCCTGGAGCCCCATGAAAACCCCTGGGAAGCGCATTATCTGGGCGACGCGCCCAGCCGGGAAGCAGTGCTGCCCGGCGAGCCGCCGCCCCTTACCCTGGAAGACTATCATCGCCGCTTGAAGGATCATTGGGCGGCTCACGGCACCAGCCAGGTGCTTAGCGCCGGCCAGCGCCTGGCCGACAGGGAGCGGCCGTGAGGGGTTTGTTAAAGGCATTGCGGCCCCGGCCCGAGGCCTCGCCCCGGCCAGCGCCGGGGGCGGCTTATGAAATGGCCGCGATGCAAGGCCGGGAAGCGGACCAGCGCCTGTGCGGCCTGCCAGCTTCTTTGCTGCCCGATTGGCAGGAAACCCTGTTGGCGACCTTCAGGCGGGCGCTGGAGCGCTATCGCGGGTTCCGCCACCATCTGGAATCCTGCGTGCGCTGCGGGGCCTGCGCCGCGGCCTGCCCCTATTACCAGGGCACCGCCGATCCCCTGAACATGCCCGCCGCCCGGGCCGGCCTGGCCCGCGAGGTTTACCGGCGTTTTCTGGCCCCCGGCGGGCCGCGCCGTCCGGCCGCGGAATTACCCTGGTCCCTTATCCAGAAATGGTGGGTTTATTTCCACCAGTGCAGCCTTTGCCGCCGGTGCGCCCTGTATTGCCCCCTGGGGTTGGACACCTCGGAGATCACCTTTGCCTGCCGCGAGATCATGGCCGAGATCGGGCTTTGCGGCCAGGCCGGCTCGGGCGGAGCCGCCGAGGTCTACCGCACCGGCAACCGGGAAGGCGTCATGCACGCCTCCTGGGTGCAGCGCCACTTGCGGCTGGAGCAGGAACTGGAGCGCGAGACCGGCCAGCCCATACCCTGCCCGGTGGATGAATACGGGGCCGACGTGCTCTTTCTGCCGCCGGCGGGGGACATGGTGCGGCACCGCGCCACCTACAAGGCCTACGCCAAGCTTTTTTACGCGGCGGGGATCAAATGGACCGTGAGCACCTATGTCAGCGACGCCGCCAATCCCGGCGCCTGGCTGAACTACCGCAATATGCGCCTGGCCCACTTCCGCCTGCTGGAGGCGGCCAGGGAGCTGAGGCCCAAGATGGTGGTGTGGGGGGAGAGCGGCATGGGTTGGCGGGTGGCCGCCCGTTTCGCCGCCAGCCTGAAACCGTCCTGGTCCGGCGAGGATTATCTGGAGCGCAAGGCTCCGCTCAATATCATCGAATGGGCCCACCATCTTTACCAGCGCGGGGCGTTCCAGGGGCGTTTCCGCCCCGAGGCCAACACCGGCCGGGTGGTGACCTACCATGATCCTTGCCAAGTCGCCCGTTCTTGCGGAATGATAAGTCAGCCGCGCCAGCTTTTGAACGCGGTTTGTATTTGGCGGGAGATGCCGGCCCACACCGTGGGCCTCAACACCCTGTGCTGCGGCGGCGGGGGCGGGCTGAGCCTGGCCAATCCGGAGTTGGCCCTGGCGGGGTTTTTGCCCAGGGCCCAGGCCCTGGACCACGTGCGCCGGGCGCACGCCTGCAACTGGGTGGCCACCGCCTGCGACGGCTGCCGGGACGCCCTGACCCGGGGAGTGCGGCATTTCGGACTGGGCATGAGCGTGGGCAGCGTGGCGGAGCTTCTGGGCAACGCCCTGTACCCCGCCGCGCTGGGCAACAAGGCGGAAGAAGCATGCGAGGCCGGTTGAAACCCGCGGCCCTGGTTCTGACGATCTGCGCGCTGGCCTGGGCCTTTGCCTGCGACGGTTCGGGGCGGGGAGACGCCGCCAATTCGCCGGAAGCGGTAAGAGGCCTGCGGCACGACGCCATAGGGTTGGAGCCGCCGGCCTATCATGCGCCCCTAAGCCAATGGCGGGCGCGGCATGGAGCCATGGTGGCCCGCGATGGTCAAGCGCCCCTGGCCGGCTTCGAGCTTGGCGAGTGCCTGTTCTGCCACACCGCCAATTGGTGCGACCAGTGCCATGCCCATGCGGGAGCCAGGGCACTGCCTGGAGACGGGAAATGATCGACCGGCTTAAAAAACTGCTGCGCGGCCTGGGGGACTGGCTGGTGGCCAGGGAGGGCCTGCGCCCGCCCCTCTGGCGGCGCGAGGTGCCGGCCATCGCCGCCTGGCAGGAATACTTTTACAAATGCTTCGGCGGGCTGGCCTTTCTGATGTTCGCCCTGCAGGCGCTCAGTGGGCTGCTCCTTCTTGTTTTTTATCAGCCCAGCGCCGAGGGGGCCTGGCAGGGCTTGATGTATTTGGACAACCAGGCGCCGGGCGGCTGGGCTCTGCGGCGTTTGCACGCGGTGGGCGGCAATCTGCTGGTGCTGTTCGCGCTGCTGCACATGCTGCGGGTGCTGTGGACCAGCGCCTATAAGGCTTTCCGCGAGCTGCATTGGCTGAGCGGCGTGTTGCTGCTTTTTTGCGCCCTGGCCTCGGCCGCCTCAGGACAGGTGTTGGCCTGGAATCAGGCGGGTGTGGAACTGGCCCGCCAGCTCACCGGCGTCTGGCGGGGCCTGCCCCTGGTGGGCGGGGATATTCTCCTCTGGCTGCGGGGAGGGGCCGAGGTGGGAGAGGCCACCCTCAGCCGCTTTTTCGCCCTGCACCTGGCCGCCCCGGCGCTTATGCTGGTTTTTCTGCGGGCGCATTGGGCCATGATCCGCCGCAACGGCGTGGCGGGTCCCCTATAGGAGAAGCATGCATATTTACGACCCCCAGGAGCATAACCGCCTGGAGCCCTTGTGGCCCCATGCCCTGGTCAGCCGCGCGCTGAGCGGGGTGGCGGCCTTGATCGTTTTGGTGGGCCTGGCCTTTTTCGGGCCGGAGCTGTTCATGCCCCTGGACAGGCCGCCTCACGAGCCTTTGCTGGCCTCGTCATATTATCCTCCCTGGTACTTGTGGCCGGCGGCGGGCCTGGCCCGGCTTTTCCCCGCCGGTCTGGCCATAGCCCTTGTCGCCGTCTTTGGGGCGGGGCTGCTCACGCTGCCGTTTTGGGACAAGGGCGAGAGAGCCTATTTCTGGGGCCGCTATGTTTATTCGCGCTTGGTATTGGCCTGCCTGCTCGTGACAGCGTTCCTGGCTTTTTGGAGGCTTTGGTGAAGACTGAATTCCTGGCCGCCGCCCTCCTGGCGGCGATGCTGCTGTCGGCAAACCCGCTGCCGGCAAGCGAGCCCGACGCCTGCCTGGCCTGCCATGGCGGCTACGCGGGCGGCGGCCAGCCCGCGCTGGGCTCCCTGGCCGCGGTGGGCCCCATGGAAGGGGAGACGCTTTCCCTCTGCCCAGGGGTGAAAAGAATCCGGCAGGAGATATACCTCACCGCCAGCCGCCTGGCGGCTCTGTCCGAAGCCCTGGCGGAACTGGAGTCGCGGGGTACCCGCACCGTGGAGCTGGCCTTGGAGCTGCATCGCCTCAGCGACAAACACCACACCCTGCTTCGCCGGCCGGCCGAATCCATCAGCGGGACCTCCGCCCTGTTCGCGGGCTTGCGCGCGGAACTGAACCGAGAGGTGGGCCGGCCGCTCTGGAACCTGAGCCAGGCCAGAACCCATTTGAAACTGCTGGGCGTGGCCCTGGTGGTGGGCTTGGCTCTGGTTTTGGCGGGGCTCATCGGCTGGCGGCGCAGGCTGGTTCCGCCGCCCGAGCCCTTGCCCCTGCGCCTGGTCAGGGAAGGGCGGCTGCCGGGGCAGCTACACCGGGACGACCCTGACCCGGAAGCCGGCCACGAGGAACCGTCATGATCCGTTGGGCCTGGCCGCTTATGCTTTGCCTGGCGCTGCTCATGGGCTGCGAAAGCGAACCTCCGCCCGCCGGCGTCCCCCGGACCAAGCTGGATATGGGCCGCGAACGGGCCGATGCCCTTTGGGTTTCCCTGCGCTCCCGCCAGCAACAGGTGGCGTCCCTGTGCGGCCTGGCTTCCAAGGCCGCGCCCGCCTATCCCGAAATGGCCCGGAGTTTCCTGGTCCAGGCCCTGGAGGTGGCCCAAGGTTTGGCAGGTCCCCAGGCCAGGCGGCTGGCCGAGCAGATGAAAAAGCTCGGCCAGGAAAAGGGAAGCGAGGAATACCTGGCCAACGCCCGGCGGGCCGAGCAACTGGTCAGGGCGGCCTGGCCTTTGGCCCTGGTGGCCCGTTGCGCCTTGGTGGTGGATTTGGATCTGGCCGCGCGCGCCCTGGAATTGGGCCTGCAAAGGGCCAGGGCCAATCCCGACCCGGCGGGACGCGACCGCGATCTGGCCGAGCTGGTCGAGGTGATGGGACGCAGGCAGGCGGGCCGGGCCAGGGAGATCGCCCGGGAAATCGGCGATGCCCTGCTTCGGGCGCGGGCCTGGCGGGCCCTGGCCGAGCTCACCCGGCAACCCGCGGATTTGACCAAGGCGGTGGAGGCCGCCGGCCGGGTGGAGGACGCGGGGCAGGCAGCCCTTTGCCTGGCCCATACCGCGGGCTTGGCTTTTTCCTGGAACCCTCAAGACGGCGTTCTGCTGTTCGCCAAGGCCTTTGACCTGGCGGGTCACGCCGCGCCGCCCAAGCGCGCCGCGCTTTTGCAGGGCGAGGTGGCGGCGGCCCTGGCCAACCTGGACCCCAGGGCCGGCTTTGACCTGGCCCGGCGGGTGCAGCCCGGCCAGGGCGCGCGTTTCAAGGCGCTCAGGATAGTGGCCAGATCGTTGTTGGCCTCAGACCCCAGGCTGGGACGCCAGGTGATGGACGCGGCCATCCGCGAGGCCGCCGAGGTGCCCCTGACCTATGAACGCAACCGGGCCCTGGGCCTTTTGGCGGCCGATCTGGCCCAGTCCGATCCCCAGGCCGCCAGGGTCATTCTGGAGCAGGTGCCGGCCTCCCAGTACCTCTTGCGCGGCGAGGCCGAGGCTGCTATGGTGCTGGCCCAGGCGGGCAAAAACGTGCGCCGGGCCGCCCAGCAGGCCCAAGCCATAGGCGATAATTACGTGCGCTTGGGCGTCCTGGCCAGGTTGGCGGATATCGCCACGCCCGCTGAACCGGCCCTGGCCCGTGAGCTGTACCAACAGGCGCTGAGCCAGTCGGCGCGCATGGGCGGCCTCTTGCCCCGGCGGGCCTTGATCAGGGCCTGGGCCGCCCTGGACGCGGAAACCGCCGTACGCTTGGCCGGGGAGGTTTCCCAGCCGGCCGCGAGGGCCCAAACCTATGTAATATTGGCAAAAGTTCTCCATGAACGAGGCAACGGCGCCGGGGCCCAATGGTGCCTGCAAGTGGCGGTGGAAACAATAAATCGAATGAATGTGCAGGAAACACTTGACAAGGTGCGTCTGCTGGGCGATATGGGCCGTGAGTGGTCTGTCATTGAGGTGGGCCAGGCAAACACATATTTCGCCTTGGGAGCCAAGGCGGCGAAAGATTTGGGTTGAACCAGCCATGTAGGGCTTGTCCCTTTTCTGGCAGAAAACGTAAGGAGGAAACGTTATGTTCATGGTTACGGTTGATGCAGACAAGTGCGTGGGCGACGAGGAATGCGTGGAGGTCTGCCCGGTGGACGTCTATGAGATGCAGGACGGCAAGGCGGTTCCGGTGAACGCCGAAGAGTGTCTCGGTTGCGAGAGCTGCATCGAGGTTTGCGAGAACGACGCCATCACGGTGACCGAGGTCTAAGACCGGCTGCAATCTCCAAGTCACAAACTTCGCCGCCGACGAGTTCCTCGACTCGGCGGCGAAGTCTTTTTTTAGGAATCCGGCCCTGGGGGCTCAAGCTCCGAAGGCCTATCGCCGCCGGCAAAGGGCGGGGCGCAAGGAAGCGCTGGGGGGCGACGGTCGCCGGCTTTTTGCATGAAAAAAGCCGGCCCCCTGAAGGGGCCGGCCGATTCTCTTGCTTTCAGGCCCTGCTTACTTGGGATGACACTCGTTGCACTTGGTGGGGCCCTTTTTCATTTCCTTGTGACAGTCCTTGCAGTTCTTGTGGAAGGCGTTGTAAAGGCTGAGGACCTTGCCTTCGTTCTTCTTGGGCGACTTGTGACAGGCGGAGCACATCTCGACCTTGTCGCCTTCCTTCCACACGTTCTTGCCGTCCTTGTACACGTGGTGACAGGTATCGCACTTGAGCTTGTAGTCGACCGAGTGCTTCTTGTGGGAGAAGGTCACGGCCGATTTGGTGTGCTTGCCGAAAAGGGGATCCTTGATCTCTATGACGTCCTTGACGTCACCGGACTTGGTGGTCTGGGCAATGGCGCCCGAACCCATCATCATGGCCACGGCAAAGGCGACCATGATCGCGATCGCAATAACACCCTTCTTCATGGTTCTATCTACCTCCCCTGGTTAACCCCAAAAAAACAAGAGAAAAGCTTCACTATCTCGTCACCATCTTATATCGCCGCAATATGGTGGTTGTCAAGGTTTTTCCCGATTGAGCGCTTGCTAAAAAGTCCGGAAAGCTACTAGCTTATGGGGAATCAACCCTCTAAGGCGCCGTCCTGGCCGTCCCTTGCGGCCGCCTTGGCTTGCTCCCACAAAGCGTCCATCTCCGCCAGGCTCATCTGATCCAGGCTCAATCCCTTTTGCCCGGCCAGGCGCTCCATGGTTTGGAAGCGGCGGACGAAGCGGTCGTTGGCGCCGCGCAGGGCCTGTTCGGCCCCCAGACCCGCGTGGCGGGCCCATTGGGCCAGGGAGAACAGCAGATCGCCCAATTCGTGTTCCTGGCCGGGCTTGCCCACGGCCGCCTGGAGCTCCCGGCTCTCTTCCTGGATCTTATGCCAGACCGCCTGCCCGTCGGGCCAGTCAAAGTCCACCCGGGCGGCCCGTTGGCCCAGGCGCTGGGCGCGGATGAGGGAAGGGGAGGCCAGGGGCACGCTGTCCAGGAGCCCCTCCTGGCGGCCCTTGCGTTCGTCGGCCTTTATGCGGCCCCACAGGCCCTTCACCTCCTGGCTGTTGTTGACCTTGGTCTCGCCGAAGACATGGGGATGGCGGCGGGTCATTTTGCTGGTTACCGCCTGGATCACCTGGGCCAGGTCGAAATGGCCGGCCTCGGCAAAGAGGTTGACCATGAAAACCACCTGAAACAGCAGGTCGCCCAACTCCCCCAGGGCTTCGGCGGGCTGGCCTGATTCCACGGCCTCCACGGCCTCGTAAGCCTCTTCCAGCAGATAGGGGGCCACGCTGCGGGAGGTTTGCTCGCGGTCCCAGGGACAGCCGTCCGGCGCGCGCAAGCGGCGTATCAGTTGGCAGAGCTGGGCCAGGGCCTGGCCAGCCGCATGGTCGTCATCCAGGGGGCTCATGAATCGCGGCTTTTGCTGTCGGAAGAAATGGGTTTTTTAAGGCGCTCGATGCGCTTGTGCAGGTCGCTGGTCAGGTCTTCGGGCACCAGGCTGACCACGAACTCGCCGGCGCGCAGCACATAGGGCGTCATGAAGGAGCCCTCGAGCACGCGGGGCAGCTTGAAGGGGATGATGAGCACCACAATGTGCAAAAGTATGTAGCAAACCAGGACGCCCTTGATGAGTCCCACCGCGGCGCCGGCCAGGCGGTCCAGACTGGAAAAAGGCCCCGAATTCACCAGGCGGGAAAGCGCCAGGCCCAGGTAGGTGAAAAAGATGAAAATGATGGCCAGGATGATGCCGAAGGCCGCCACGTCCCACCAGACGCTTTTGGAATCGGCCAGCTCGGCCAGGAAATGACCCAAAGGCTCGTAAGCCATGGCGCTGACCACCACCGCAGTGATCACCCCGGCCAGGCCCATGACCTCGCGCACGAACCCCCGCATCAGCGCCCTGACCAGGAAAAAAGCCAATAGCGCCATGAGGCTCAAATCAAGGATATTGGGACCCGTTTCCATGGTTTATTGCTCTAACACGCCGGCGAGGCCCTGTCAAGTTCGCCTAGCGCGAAGGCCTAGATAAAAAATTAGTTAAAACGGTTAGTTAAAACTATGACTATGGGCCAACCCGGAGACAGGTTTCCCTTGCCCGCCCCTGGGGCCTATGGTAAAGATGGAACCATGACTTGCCATCTGACTACGCTGGAATTGCCTGGCGGTTCAGGCACGGATATCCACGACGTGACCAGGCAAGCGGCGCAAGCCGTTCGCGACAGCGGGGTGCGCTCCGGCCTGCTCACGGTGCATGTGCCGGGCTCCACCGGCGCGGTAACCACCATCGAATACGAGCCGGGCGCTTTGGCCGATTTGAAGGTGCTGTTGGACAAGCTGGCCCCCGAGGGAGCCGAGTACGCCCATGACCTGGCTTGGCGCGACGGCAATGGGCACTCCCATCTGCGGGCGGCTCTCATGGGGCCGTCCCTTACCGTGCCGGTGGTGGAGGGAAGCCCCGCCTTGGGCACCTGGCAGCAGATCATCGTGCTGGATTTCGACAACAAGCCCCGCCGCCGCCGGGTGCTGCTGCAAGTCATGGGCGAGGCCGCCTGATCATGACCGCGGTGGCGGAAAAGCGCCTGAGCTTCGATGACCCGGAAGCCTTGCGCTCCCTTTTGGGTTCCTCCGACGCCCACCTCAAGATGGTTTCGCAAGGCACCGGAGCCAAGGCGCGCAGCCGGGGCGGCGATATCATGCTCTCCGGCACCCCGGAAGAAACCGAACTGGCCGGCCAGGTTCTTTCCCAGCTCTACGAGCTCATCCGCCAGGGGTTTCCGGTTTACGAGATGGACGTGGAGTTCGCCATCCGCATCCTGGCCGCCGACGCGGAGGCGTCCCTGCGTGACGTTTTCCTGGACCAGATTTATCTGAAGGGCAAGAAGCGGGTCATCAGCCCCAAGACCCTTACCCAAAAGGCCTACATGGAGGCCATCCGCCAAAACGACATAGTTTTCGGCATCGGACCGGCCGGCACCGGCAAAACCTATCTGGCCATGGCCATGGCCGTGGACGCTCTCATCAAGGGCAAGGCGGACCGCATCGTGCTGGCCCGCCCGGCGGTGGAGGCGGGTGAAAAGCTGGGTTTCCTGCCCGGAGACCTGGCGGAAAAGGTGAACCCCTATCTGCGGCCCCTGTACGACGCCCTGCACGACATGATGGATTTCGAAAAGACCCAGCGGCTCATGGGCAAGGGGGTCATAGAGGTGGCGCCCTTGGCTTTCATGCGGGGGCGCACCTTGAACAACTCGTTTGTTATACTGGACGAAGCGCAGAACTCCACCAATGAGCAGATGAAGATGTTCCTCACCCGCCTGGGCTATGATTCCCAGGCAGTGGTGACCGGCGACGTGACCCAGGTGGACTTGCCCAACGGAACGGCTTCGGGGCTTATCGAAGCCCGCCGCATCCTGGCCGGCATCCCTGGCATCGCCTTTTTACAATTCAACGAGACCGACGTGGTGCGGCACCGTTTGGTGCGCGATATCATCCGCGCCTACGATAAGGAAGGAGCCTGACATGCCCCCGGAAGGCCCCAGAATCCTGCGCACGGCCACCGGCCAGGCCAATCAGGCGGCCAAACGCCTGCCTTGGCTCGCCAAGCTAAGATTAATCCGCGACAAGTTCAACGCCGTTACCAGGG
Organism: Desulfocarbo indianensis; assembly: GCA_001184205.1. Taxonomy (GTDB): domain Bacteria; phylum Desulfobacterota; class Desulfarculia; order Desulfarculales; family Desulfarculaceae; genus Desulfocarbo; species Desulfocarbo indianensis. The sequence goes on along the minus strand of LBMP01000003.1, from coordinate 159,261 downwards.
GACGCCTGAAGCCGGAGTCGGCCGGGCTGGCGTTTCTGGCCTTGTTCATAGCCTTGACCGTGATACCCCATTCCTGGCGCATGGATTCCCTGCCCTTGGTGGTGGGGATGACGATATTGGCCGGGGTTTTGATCTTGGTCCTGCACCGTGCCTGGCTGAGCAGCGCGGCCCCCTTCGGCCGCAGGGTGGGCTTGAAGGAGGTGGCGTTCCTCTCCCTGGTGCTGGTCGTCATGCTGGCCCTGGCCAGGGGATATCAGCTTTTCGCAGGAGCCCTGGTGGAGGATTGGCCCGGGGTGAATCCCCTGGCCTTGGCCTTTGGGGCCCCCTTGGCGGCGGGCCCGCTCCTGGTGGCCTTGTTTCTGGGCGCTCCGGCGGGCATGCTCATGGCCTTGTGCCTGGGGGTGTTGACCAGCTTCATGTGGTCCCAGCCCTTGGGCGTGTTTTGTTTCTATCTGGTGACCGGGGTCATGGCGGCCCATTGCGCCCAGGGCGGACGCACCCGCTTGAACCTCATCCGCGCCGGCATCTTGGCTTCCGCCGCTGGGGCTTTGGCGCTTTTGGGCTTGGCCCTCTTGCGCGGCTGGCTTTTCAGCCTGGACTTCGCGCTGGCCCTGGCCGCGGTGGGGGTGGGCGGCACCTTGGCCGGCATGCTCACCGCCGGCGCCGCCCCCCTGGTGGAGATGGCCTTCGGCTACAACACCGACGCGCGCCTCATGGAACTGGCCAGCCTGGATCATCCCGCCTTGCAGGAGCTCATGCTGAGGGCGCCGGGCACCTATCACCACAGCCTGGTGGTGGGCAGCCTGGTGGAGGCGGCGGCCCGGGAGATCGGGGCCAATCACCTATTGGCCCGGGTGGCCGCCCTGTATCACGACATAGGCAAGATCAAAAAACCCGCCTATTTCATCGAAAACCAGCGGCTGGGGCCCAATCGCCACGAGAAGCTGGCCCCTTCCATGAGCGCCTTGATCCTGATCAGCCATGTCAAGGAAGGCGTGGAAATCGCCAAGCGGCACCGCCTGGGCCAGCCCATAATCGACATCATGGCCCAGCATCACGGCAGCAGGCTCATACCCTTTTTCTACAACAAGGCGGTGGAGAGCCGGCGGGCCTCGGGCCAAAGCGAGCCGGCCCAGGAGAATTTCCGCTATCCCGGCCCCCGGCCCCAGACCCGCGAAGCGGGCCTGGTGATGCTGGCCGACACGGTGGAGGCCGCCGCCCGCAGCCTGGAAAACCCCACGCCCTCGCGCATCCAGGGGCTGGTGCAGAGCCAGATCAACAAGGTTTTCGCCGAGGGCCAGTTGGACGAATGCGAGCTGACCCTGAAGGACCTGCACAAGATCGCCAAGAGCTTCAATAACATACTCAATGGCATCTTCCACCATCGGGTGGAATACCCTGAGTCCGCCGACAAAGGGAAAAAGAAGCATGGAGATTCAGATACAAAATCTCAGCGGACTCAAGAAGGGCAAGCTGAACCAGCTCCGGAATCGCCTCAAGCTGATCTTAAGAGACTTGGCATGTCCTCCGGAAGCTGAACTCTCGGTGGTGCTAACCACCGATGCCGACATAGCCGAGCTGAACCGGCGATACTTGAACCGACCGGGGCCCACCAACGTCATCGCCTTTCCCCAGCAGGAAGGGGCGCTGGCCGGGCTTACGCCAGGCCTTTTGGGCGACGTGGTGGTGAGCGTGGATACCGCCCGCCGCGAAGCCGAGGAGAACGGCTTGGACCCGGAGGAGCATCTGATGCGGCTTCTGATTCACGGCTTGCTGCATCTTCTAGGTCACGACCATGTAAACAACGAAGAAGAGGCCCAGGCCATGGAGGAGCTTACCGAAAAGCTCCTGGCCGCTTCGGCCGGACCTCGCGGGGAGGATTCATAGTGGCCAGGTTATCGGTGAATGTGGACCATGTGGCCACCCTGCGCCAGGCGCGGGGAATTGACGAGCCGGATCCGGTATGGGCCGCGGTGTTGGCCGAAAAGGCCGGAGCCGACGGCATCATAGTGCACTTAAGGGAAGACCGCCGCCATATTCAGGACCGCGATCTCAAGGTGCTGAGACAGGTCATCAAGGGCAGACTCAACATGGAAATGGCTTCCACCGAGGAGATGATAGGCATCGCCTCCATGGTGGGGCCCGATATCTGTACCCTGGTTCCCGAGCGCAGGCAGGAGTTGACCACCGAGGGCGGCCTGGACGTCAAGACCAACCTGGAGCACATAAAGGACACCGTGGCCCAACTGAACGAGGCCAACATACCGGTGAGCCTGTTCATCGATCCCGAGGCCGAGCAGGTGAAGGCCGCGCACATGGCCGGGGCTCAGGTGGTGGAGCTTCACACCGGCGCTTATGCCAACGCCAAAAGCGAAAAAGACCTGCGCCGCAACCTGGACGCCATAGAAGACGCGGCTCGCTTGGCCGCCAAGCTCAAGATACGGGTGGCCGCCGGCCACGGCCTGAATTTGCGCAACACGCCTCCCTTGTTGAATATGCCCGAGATCGAGGAATATTCCATAGGGCATTCCATCGTGGCGCGGGCCGTTTTCGTGGGATTCGAGCAGGCCGTGGCGGAGATGCTGAACCTGGTGCGCCAGAGCGCGCCGCCCCGGCCGCCGGAGCCGCCCAAGCGCAGGCTTTAGAGGTCAGCCAGGTTCTAAATGAAGAGGGCTTGGCCACCCGGCCAAGCCCTTTGATTTTTTCCACCCCGGCCTGCTTTTGAAGCCCGGCTCGCCTTTTCAGCCCGGCTCGCCTTTGGCCGGGGAGGGCCGTCAGGAACTCAAGCTCGACAATTCCGATTGCTTGGCCCTGTGGGTGGGATTCATGCGGACCCGGCCCTTGAAGGTGAACGACTTGCTGTCTTCCAGGTTCAGAACGGCCTGGTCGGCCCGCACCCGGCTGACCACGCGGCCTTCGGAATAAAGCACCATGTCCACCCCGCTGAGCGTGATGGGGCCCAGTCCCAGGGGGACTTCTTCCATGGCCGTGGCCCGCACCGTCCACACCGGCATGCCTTGATGGCGCACCGTGGCGGTCACCGGGCCCGCCGGCTGGGCGATCTCTTTGGCGAGAGGCTGCGTCATGGGATTGGTGAGGGCCCAGGCCAGGCTGGAGCCCACCACCAGGGCGCTGGCCATGGCTCCGGCCCTGGTCGCGGCCAGGCGCCAACCCCAGGCGGGCGGCCGGGTCCGGACCGCGCCGCTGGTTTGCTGCCTGGTCAGCCAGCCGGAATTGTGGGGCGTGCACAGGGCGTAGGTGGAAATCCAGGAAAGGCTCAAAAGGTTATAAACCCCATAGGGCAGGCCCCAAACGGAGGCCAGGCTGCGATGCCTTATGGCATAGAACAACGCCAGGATGCCGCCGCCCATGAGGGCTCCGAACAGCAGATTGAGGCTTATGCCCAGGGGCAGGGTGGTCAGCCAGAGCAGGCCCACCAGCTTCAGAAGCTGCATGAGGGTGAGGTTGATCACTTCCAACATCAGATTGACCCGCGCGCCGCTTTTGGGGGTGGTGCGGAAATCGCGGAAGATGAAGCGGGTCATGGCCAGGCTTTCCCGCACGTTGCTGCGGGCCCAGCGCAGGAACATCTTGCACAGGTTGCGGTATCTGGTGGGCACCTCGGTATAGACCATGGCGTTCCGCTGGAAAAGGACATGATAGCCGCTTTCCAGAATCAGGTTGGTCATGGCGCGGTCCTCGCCGATGTTGGCGGGCTTGCCCAGGAAAGTCTGCGTCAGCCAGCCGTCCAGCACCGGCATCACCGCGTCTCTCTTGTAAGCGCTCAGGGCGCCCGGCGTGCAGATGACGGTGTTGACCCGGCTCTGACTGGCCCGGATGAAATCGAAGCTGAAGGTGAAGGAAACCTCCATCATGCGGGGGATCAGGCCCTGCCTGCGGTTGAGCACCCGCACGTTGCCGGCCACGCCGCCCACTTTGGCGTCGCGGGCTATGGGGGTCACCAGATTGCGGATGGTGTCGGCCAGCACCAGGGAGTCGCTGTCGATGGTGACGAACACCTGGCCGCTGCCGCGCTTGAAGCCGTCGTAAAGCGCGCGGCGCTTGCCCATGTTCCGGGGCTGTTGAATCAGGGTTATGCGGTCGGGTGCCTCGGCGTGGGCGCGTTGCATCCATTGCCAGGTGTCGTCCTGGCTGCCGTCGTCCACCGCGATGATCTGGAATTTTTCAGGCGGGTAGTCGCTGGCCAAAACGCTGCGCAGGGTTTCGGCCACCTGGCGGCCTTCATTGTAGGCCGGCACCACCACGGTTACCACGGGCAGGTCTTCGTCCCGGCAGCCGGGCATGGGGCGATAGGTGCACATCAGATAGATGCGCCATACCATGGCGGCCAGGTTGACCACCATGAGTATCTGGGCCAACACCAGAAGCGGCTGGGCCCAGGACCGCACCCACAGGCGGTCAAAGGTGGCCGCCGCATGGTCCCAGCCCTTGAAGAGCACCAGGGCAAGGGCCGAGGCGCAGGCCAGGATTAAAATGGCCTCCAATACGCGTTTGAATCTGATTTTGCCGCGTCTAGATGCACCAGCGGATTGGCCTTGAAGCATACTACCAACTCCCCCATCGTAACGGGACAACTGGCTAAACTGTATAAAATAGAACATGAACGCTTGGGACGGCGTCTACCGGTAGCGTTTAATCTTTATTTGCGGCTGGTTACGGTGGGAGCCTTTACCCGGCCGCCGCATTCTAGGGTGCAGTATATCATTTTTAGAAAAACAAGCACCAAGTTCCGGCGGCCTGCCGAAAAAATAAACGGTTCCCCAAGAGGCCGCGGGCAAGACAGCTTGTTCAACTTGTATTAATTATTGCATATAATCAATTATATTACACCAAAAGCCGGGGCCGGTCAATTCAGCCCAACCAGTTAATATTTTTCGCAACAGAGCGCCGCTTTTCCTCTTTCGCCGCGCCGTGGTATATAATCCCAGATATTCCGGCAAAGGTTTAAGGATATAATATATTGATATTCAAACGGATAGCAAGCGAAGGCCTGGAAAGCCCGCGGCGCGGGCGGCCCCCGGGCCGGGCTGGGGACGTTTCATGATTCTGGGGGTGGGGCTGGATATCGTGCAGGTGAGCCGGCTGGAGCGGGTTTGGCGGCGGCACGGGGAGCGTTTCGTGAAGCGCTGCTTCACCGAGGCCGAGGCCGCCGAAGCCCTGGCCCGGCCCCAACCCGCCCAGGCTTTGGCCATGCGTTTCGCGGCCAAGGAAGCCTTTGCCAAGGCCGCCGGCCTGGGCATGCGGGGCCTGGGCTGGCGGGAGATCGAGGTGGCCCACGACGAGCGGGGCAAGCCTTATCTTGTGCTGCACGGCCGGGCGCGCCGCTGGCTTTTAGACAATGGGGCGAGCGCCTGGCACTTGAGCCTGTCCGATGACGCCGGCCTGGCGGCGGCGGTGGTGGTTTTGGAAAAGTGAGGAAGGGGTGATTGCATGCTGTTGGTGACCGCCGAACAGATGAGGGAAGCCGACCGGCAGACCATCGAGGAAGTGGGGCTCCCCGGCATAGCGCTCATGGAAAACGCGGCCCAGGGAGCGGCGCGGGTGATCCTGGAAGCGGTGGACGACTTGGCCCTTTTGGACGTGGCCGCCTTTTGCGGCCGGGGCAACAACGGCGGCGACGGCCTGGCCATCGCCCGCATCCTGGCCAACCAAGGCGCCCGCTGCACCGCCTATCTTTTCGCCAAGAAAGACGATATATCCGGCGACGCGGCCACCAACCTGGCCGTGGCTCAGCGTAGCGGCGTGGAGATCGTGGAGGTGGCGGACGACAAGGCCCTGGCCAAATACGAGGCGGCCATGGCGGGCCACGAGCTTTATATAGACGCGCTATTGGGCACGGGCCTGAACTCGCCGGTCAGGGGGCGCTACGCCGCGGCCATCCAGCTCTTGAACAGCCTGGGCCGGCCGGTGCTGGCGGTGGATATCCCCAGCGGGCTCTGCGCGGACACGGGCCGCCCCCTGGGGACGGCGGTGGAGGCGGACTGGACCGCCACCTTCGGCCTGGTCAAGCAGGGCTTGGCCCTGGAGGCCGGGGAATACGTGGGCGAGCTGACCTGCGTGGACATCTCCATCCCGCCCAAGGTGGTGGAGAGCCTGGGCGTGATGGCCTATCTCTTGGAGCCGGACCTGGCCGCGGCCATGCTGAATTACCGCCCGGCCGACGGCCACAAGGGCTCCTTCGGCCATCTCCTGGTGGTGGGCGGCAGCCTGGGCAAATCCGGCGCGCCCTGCCTGGCCGCCCTGGGCGGGCAGCGGGCCGGGGCCGGCCTGGTCACCGTGGCCCTGCCCCAGGGGCTGAACCAGGTGGCGGAAATAAAGCTCACCGCGGCCATGAGCCAGCCCCTGCCCGAAACCAGCGAGGGCGCCCTGGCCGGAGCCGCCCTGCCGGTTCTATTGGATATGGCGGACCAGCGCCAGGCCGTGGTGCTGGGCCCCGGCCTGGGCCAGCAGGAGGAAAGCGCCCAGTTGGCCAGGGAGTTGGCCAGCCAAGTCAAGTGCCCTCTGGTGGTGGACGCCGACGGGCTCAACGCCCTGGCCGGCCATCTGGAGGGTTTCAGGTTCGGCGGCCAGATCGTGGTCCTCACGCCGCACCCCGGCGAGGCGGCGCGGCTTTTGAACTGCTCCGCGGACGAGGTGCAGGCGGACCGCGCCTCGGCCGCGCGGCGCCTGGCCGACTTAAGCGGCGCGGTGGTGGTATTGAAGGGCGCGCGCAGCGTCATCGCCCAGCCCACCGGCCAGATTTGGATCAACCCCGCCGGCAACCAACTTTTGGCTTCCGGCGGCAGCGGCGACGTGCTGGCCGGGCTCATCGGCGGTCTCCTGGCCCAGGGCTGCGACGCCTTGGCCGCGGCCTGCGCCGGGGTTTTCGTTCACGGCGGAGCCGCCGACCTGGCCCAAGCGGATTACGGCCAGCGGGGCCTGGCCGCCGAGGAGCTGGCCGACTACCTGCCGGAGGCTTTCGCCGCCCTGGAGGGGGAGGGCCTGGACTTGGACGAAAATGAGCCAGAATAATCAGCGCGATGCTTGCGCGGAAACTCCGGCGATGGTAAATCCTGGCTTGGAGCGGGCCGAAACCGAGCTGTTGCTCGCCGACGAGCGGGCAACGTTGTTCCTGGGCGAAACCGTGGGTAAAATGCTTGCCGCCGGCCAGGTGGTGCTACTTACCGGAGACCTGGGCGCGGGCAAGACGGTATTGGCCAAGGGCCTGGCCAGGGGCTTGGGGGTGGGGGAGGAATACAACGTGTCCTCGCCCAGCTTCACCCTGGTCAACGTGTATCCGGGCCGGGTGCGGTTTTATCACGCCGATCTGTACCGGCTGGAGCAGGGCGAGGCCCTGGACCTGGAGCTTCTGGACGAGGCGGCCGACGGCGTGCTGGCCGTGGAATGGGCCGAGCGGCTGCCGGAGGTCTGGCCGCCGGACAGCCTGCTCATAGAGCTGGCGCTGGCCCAGGCAGGGGCGCGTAGGGCGCGCCTGGCCGGGCCGGCGGCTTTGCTAGATGAGGCGGCGCGGGTTTTTAAAGGGGCGGGGATATAGTTCCTGACATGGCGCTCATCGTGCAGAAATACGGCGGCACCTCGGTGGGAGGTCTCAACCGCATCCGCCGGGTGGCGCAGAAGGTCAAGACCCTGGCCGAGGCGGGCAACCAGGTGGTGGTGGTGCTTTCGGCCATGGCCGGCGAGACCGACCGGCTCCTCAGGCTGGCCCAGGAGGTGCACCCCGACCCGGACGAGCGCGAGCTGGACGTGCTCCTGGCCACCGGCGAGCAACAGTCCGTGGCGCTTTTTTGCATAGCCTCCCACGCCGTCGGGCTGGACGCCCACTCGCTCTTGGGTTTTCAGGCGGGCCTGTTGACCAACCACCGCTACGGCAAGGCGCGCATCGAACTGGTGGACGCGCTCCGGGTGCACGAGCTTCTGGACCAGGGTAAGGTGGTGGTGGTGGCCGGTTTCCAGGGAGTGGACGAGGACACCGGCGATCTGACCACCCTGGGCCGGGGCGGCTCCGACACCACGGCGGTGGCCATGGCCGCGGCCTTGAAAGCCGACGTGTGCGAGATTTACACCGACGTGGAGGGCGTGTTCACCACCGACCCCAACATCGTGCCCGAGGCCCGCAAACTGGAGCGCATCTCCTACGAGGAGATGCTGGAGATGGCCTCCCTGGGGGCCAAGGTGTTGGACATACGCTCCGTGGAGTTCGCCGCCAAGTTCGGCGTGAGGATTCACGTCCGCTCCACCTTCACCGACAGGGAGGGAACCATGGTGGTCCCCGAGGAACAGATCAAGGAACAACTCATCATCAGCGGCGTGGCCTACAACAAGAACGAGGCCCGCATCACCATAAAGGGCGTGCCCGATCAGCCGGGCGTGGCCCGCAAGGTCTTCACTCCCATTTCCAACGCAGGCATCGTGGTTGACGTAATCATCCAGAACACCAGCGTGGACGGCACCACCGATCTCACCTTCACCGTGCCCAAGACCGACTACAAGAAGGCCATGGGGCTGCTTTCCACGGTGTGCTCGGAGATCGGGGCCAAGGAGGTCCTCGGCGATCCCAACATCGCCAAAGTATCAATTATCGGCATCGGCATGCGCAACCATGCCGGTGTGGCCTCCAAGATGTTCGGTGCTCTGGCGGACGAGGGAATCAATATCCAGACCATCAACACCAGCGAGATAAAGGTATCCTGCGTCATAGACGAGAAATACACCGAATTGGCGGTGCGGGCGCTGCACAAGGCCTTCGGCCTGGCCGAGGGCCTGGAGCCGGCGGCCGAGGATATCTAGCCTAAAAAGGCCACACTCCAAGAGCTGGCTAAATCCCAGCGGCATATCAGATGATCATCAGAGGACGGGACCGGTCCAGCCTAAAATGGCCGGCCGGTCCGGCAAAGGGAGTGTAGGGAGATGGCTAAAAGCAAAGTACAATTGTATGATACCACGCTGCGCGACGGCACCCAGGCCGAGGGCTTCAGCCTGTCGGTGGATGACAAACTGAAGGTGATGGCCGCCCTGGACCGTTTGGGCGTGCACTTCATCGAGGGCGGCTGGCCCGGCTCCAACCCCAGGGACGAGGAGTTCTTCGAGCGCGCCAAGAAGGTCCAGCTTAAAAACAGCACCCTGGTGGCCTTCGGCTCCACCCACCATCCCAAGAAAAGCCCGGCCAACGACGCCAACCTGGCCGCCCTCTTGGATTCGGGCGCCCAGGTGGTGGCCCTGGTGGGCAAGTCCTGGACCCGCCATCTGAGGCACCAGTTGAAGATCAGCCTGGAGCGCAACCTGGCCATGGTGAGCGGCTCGGTGGACTACATGGTCAAGAAGGGCTTGCGGGTCTTTTTCGACGCCGAGCATTTTTTCGACGGCTTCAAGGAGGACCCGGAATACGCCCTGGCCGTGCTGGACGCGGCGGCCCAGGCCGGGGCCGAGGCCCTGGTGCTGTGCGACACCAACGGCGGCAACCTGCCTTTCACCATTTCCGAGATAACCGCCCAGGTGGCGGCGCGCCACAAGGGGCTCACCATCGGCATCCACAGCCACAATGATTCCGAGCTGGCCGTGGCTTGCAGCCTGGCGGCGGTGGCCGCCGGCGCCCGCCAGGTGCAGGGCACCATCGCCGGCTTCGGCGAGCGCTGCGGCAACGCCAACCTGTGCTCCATAATTCCCAACCTGCAACTCAAGATGGGCTACGCCTGCCTGGGCAAGGCGCAGCTGAAAAACCTCACCCGCACCACCCGCTACCTGTTCGAGCTGGCCAACATCCCGCCGGAGCGCTATCTGCCCTACGTGGGCTCCGCCGCCTTCACCCACAAGGGCGGCCTGCACATCAGCGCGGTGGAAAAGGACCCGGTGCTCTACGAACACGTGATCCCGGAGACGGTGGGCAATCAGCGGCGGCTCCTGGTGAGCGATCTGGCCGGCCGCGCCGCGGTGCTGGCCAAGGCCAAGACCTGGGGCATAGACCTGGACGGCAAGGAAGATGAAACCCAGGCCATCCTGAACGAGCTGAAGGAGCGCGAAAAGGAAGGCTTCCAATACGAGGGCGCCGAAGCCAGCTTCGAGCTGCTCATGTGCCGGGCCAGGGGGGCCAAGGCCCACTACTTCGACCTGGTGGGCTTCCGGGTGATGGACTACAAGGCGGCCGAGCACGACGCGCCCCAGGCCGAGGCCACGGTGCGGGTGCGGGTGGGCGACCAGGAGGAGCACACCGCGGCCTCGGGCAACGGGCCGGTGCACGCCCTGGACCAGGCCATCAGAAAGGCCCTGACCCGCTTTTTCCCGGTGTTGCAGGAGGTGCGCCTGGTGGATTACAAGGTGCGGGTGCTCACCGGCCAGGACGGCACCGCCGCCAAGGTGCGGGTTTTGATCGAATCCTCCGATGGCAAGACCACTTGGGGCACCGTGGGGGTCAGCGAGGACGTGCTGGAGGCCTCCTGGCAGGCCCTGGGAGATTCCATCCGCTACAGGCTCTACCAGGAATCGCGGGGCTAGGAGCCAATAGGGACCGGGGCCGCGAGCTTGCCCAAGCCGGGGAGCTGGTGCTATTCTGTAACCTAAAAATTAGGCCGGCCTTATCCGGCCCCGGTCCATATTTAATTACACGCCGACACCCTTATCCCGGGGCGCGCCTCACCGCGGGCGCGGCGCATTTGCCAGCCGGCATTCGCTTTAGGAGGGTTTCATGTCCAGTCCATTAGGAGTAACGGTCACCCAGCACCTTTTAAGCCAGCAGGAAAAGCAAAAAGGGGCCACCGGCGCCTTCACCCGCATGCTGAACGAACTGATTCTCTCGGCCAAGATCATCAACCGCGAGGTCACCAAGGCCGGCCTGGTGGAGATTCTGGGTTTCACCGGCGAGCGCAACGTGCAGGGAGAGCGGGTCCGCAAGCTGGACGAGTTCGCCCACGACGTGATCTGTCGCCGCATGGCCCAGAGCCGCTACATCTGCGTGATGGGTTCGGAGGAGGACGCCGACCCCATCGAGATGCCCGACGGCGTGGAAAAGGGCGAATACGTGCTGCTCTTCGACCCCCTGGACGGCTCCTCCAACATAGACGCCAACGTGTCCATCGGCACCATCTTCAGCATTCTGCGCAAGCAGTCCGGCGGGGTGGATTACCAGATGAGCGACCTTTTGCAGCCCGGCTACAGCCAGGTGGCGGCCGGCTATTTCCTCTACGGCTCCTCCACCATGATGGTCTACACCACGGGCAACGGCGTCTCCGGCTTCACCCTGGACCCCTCGGTGGGCGAGTTCCTTTTAAGCCATCCCAACATCAAGATTCCGGAGCGCGGCAAGATATTCAGCGTCAACGCGGGCTACTGGGACTACTGGCACGAGCCCACCAAGCAGTATATCGATTTCCTGCGCAAGCCCAGCGAGGACAAGCCGGTCTATTCCCTGCGCTACATCGGCTCCCTGGTTTCGGATTTCCACCGCACCCTGCTCTACGGCGGCGTGTTTCTCTATCCGGCCGACACCAAGGACCCCAAGAAGCCCCACGGCAAGCTGCGCCTCTTGTACGAGGCCAATCCCCTTTCCTTCGTGTGCGAGCAGGCCGGCGGCGCTTCCAGCACCGGCAACCGCCGCGTCATGGAGCTGGAGCCGGAGCACCTGCACCAGCGGGTGCCCTTGATCATCGGCAGCAAGCACGAGGTGGAGCTGGCGGAGAAATTCTATCGTGGCGAAATGTGAGCCCTCGGGGCCCGGCCCGGCCGATTCCGACGCCCAGGACCCGGGCCGCCTGGTCCTGGGCCTAGAGACCTCCTGCGACGAAAGCGCCGCCTCGGTGGTGGCCGGCGGCCGCCGGGTGCTCAGCTCGGTGGTGGCCAGCCAGGTGAAGGACCACGCGCCCTTCGGCGGGGTGGTGCCGGAATTGGCTTCCCGCCGCCATCTGGAGAACCTGGCCCCGGTGGTGCGCGCCGCCCTGGCCGAGGCCGGGGTGGGCCTGGGCGACCTGAGCGGCCTGGCCGTGACCCAGGGGCCGGGGCTCATCGGCGCGCTTCTGGTGGGGCTCTCCCTGGCCAAGGCCCTGGCCTGGTCGCGGGGCCTGCCCATCGTGGGGGTGAGCCATCTGGAGGGTCATTTGGCCGCCCTGGATTTGTGTGAGGAGCCGCCGGATTATCCCTTGGTGGCGCTTTTGGTTTCCGGCGGCCACACCAGCATATTTCTGGTGGAGGAGCCGGGCAGGCAGCGCGAACTGGGCCAGACCGTGGACGACGCGGCCGGCGAGGCTTTCGACAAGGTGGCCAAGCTCTATGGCCTGGGCTATCCCGGCGGGGTGGTGATCGATCGCCTGGCCAAGTCCGGCGATCCCCAGGCCATCGCCTTGCCCCGCCCCCGCCTGCACGACGGCACCCTGGACTTCTCCTTCTCCGGCCTGAAAACGGCGGTGGTTTATTTCCGGCGCGATCACCAGGGCGAGCCCTACCGCATGGAAGACCTGTGCGCTTCATTCCAGGAGGCGGTGGTGGAGGTGCTGGTCAAAAAGACCCTGGCCGCCGCCCAGGAGCACGGCGTGGGCCGGCTGGCCCTGGCCGGCGGCGTGGCCGCCAACCAAAGGCTGCGCCAGGCCATGAGCCAGGCCGCCCGGGAAAACGGCCTGCGGCTCACCCTGCCGCCCTTGGATTTATGCACGGACAACGCGGCCATGATCGCCGCGGCCGGCTGCCTGCATCTGCGGTGGGGCGAGCGCCTGCCCTTGGAGGCCGACGCCATCAGCCGGCTTCCCCTGGGCGGCATGCTGCCCGTGGAGCCCGGCCCGGCGGCGCGGGGCTGAGCCCAGGACCCTAACCGCATCTTCACCCCCCCAAGCAAGCAAACGAGCAAGGCCATGCATCCCCGCGATCTGCTGAAAGCCCACGGCCTGGCGGCCTCCAAGGAGCGGGGCCAGAACTTTCTGATCCAGCCCGCCACGGCCGAGGCCATCGCCCGCTCGGCCGGCATAAAGCCGGGCGAGACGGTGGTGGAGATCGGCGCCGGCCTGGGGGCGCTCACCCTGGCGGCGGCGCGGCAGGCGGGCAGGGTGATCGCGCTGGAACTGGACCGGGGGGTGCACGCGGCCCTGCAGGGCATCCTGGCCGGGGAGGGCGTGGCCAACGTGGAGCTTATCCACGCGGACGCCCTGTCCCTGGATTGGGAAGCCCTGGCCGAGGAGGCCGGCGGGCCGCTATGCGTCCTGGGCAACCTGCCTTACAACATCAGTTCGCCGCTCTTGTTCCGTTTGATCCAGGCCAGGGGTGCTTGGCGGCGGGCCACGCTCATGGTGCAAAAGGAAGTGGGCGTGAGGATCATGGCCGCACCGGGCAGCCGCGACTACGGACGCCTCTCGGTGCTGGCCCAGGCCTGGTGCCTGGTGGAGCCGGGCATGAAGGTGGGGCCGGACCAGTTCTTCCCCCGGCCCAAGGTGGCCAGCCAGGTGCTGCATCTTTCGCCCTTGCCCCAGCCGCTTTTGGGCGAGGCCGGCTCACGGGAGGCCGCCTGGTTCAGCCGGGTGGTCAAGGCGGCCTTCAGCCAGCGCCGCAAGACCCTGGCCAACAGCCTGGCCGGCGGCCTGCAATGGGCCCGCGCCAGGGTGGAGGCCGGTTTGGCCGCCGCGGAGGTGGAGCCCACTCGCCGGGCGGAAACCCTGTCCGTCGCCGAGTTCGCGCGGGTGGCCAAGGCTATTTTTGACAAGCCTTGAGGCCTGTTTTATATTTTATAAAAGGTCTTGAAATAAGGCGCAGCATTTGCTGGACATATGCATAAATATGTTGTAGATGTTTTTTGTTAGGCGATGATGACGCCGGGCCGCGTTGATTCCCCACCGCTTGAGGGCAGGGCGCTCCGGGCAGGCAAGGGATGGGGCCGAGGCGAAATCAAAGGCTATCCATAAAGTCAACCGCTTGGATTGACTGGCCAAAAGCCGGTGACCGGGACGGGAGCACTTGAGCCCACAACCAACCATAATCAAGACCCCGGCGGAAATGCGCGCTTATAGCGAGAATGCGCGCCGGGAAGGCAAGCGGGTGGGATTCGTGCCCACCATGGGGGCGCTGCACGCCGGCCACATGTCCCTGGTGGATTACGCCCGCAGTGCCTGCGACGCCCTGGTGGTCTCCATCTTCGTGAACCCCTTGCAGTTCGACCGCGCCGACGACCTTGACGGCTACCCGCGCACCTGGCAGGCCGATCTGGATATGTGCGCCGCTCATGGGGTGGACGTGGTGTATTACCCCACGGCCGACCTCATGTATCCGCAAGGCTTCCAGACCAAGGTGAGCCTGGGCCCCATGACCCAGGGACTTTGCGGGGCCCACCGGCCGGGCCACTTCGACGGGGTCACCACGGTGGTGCTGAAGCTCTTCAACGCGGTGCAGCCCCACCTGGCCGCGTTCGGGGAAAAGGACTATCAGCAGCTCGCCGTGATCAAGCGCATGGTGCGCGATCTGGATTTGGGGGTGGAGGTGATGGGCCGGCCCACCGTGCGGGAAAAGGACGGCCTGGCTTTATCCAGCCGCAACGTGCGGCTTTCCCCCCAGGAGCGCGAAGAGGCCCTGTGCCTGTGGCGGGGCCTGAACCAGGCCAGGGAAATGGCCCGGGGCGGGAAAAAAAAAGCCTCCCGGCTTAAAATCGCGGCCGAGGCCGAGATAAAGGCCGTGGCCAGCGCCCGCCTGGAATATCTGGAAATCGTGGCGGCGGACGACTTGACGCCGCTTGAGGTTTTGGACCGCCCGGCCCGCATGGCCATGGCTGTTTGGGTGGGCGGCACCCGTTTGATCGATAATGCGCCCCTGGACTGATTGCCGGGAGGCGGAAAGGAAACAGCCATGCATCGCCATATGATGAAATCCAAGATTCACCGCGCCACCGTAACCGAGGCCTGTCTGGATTACGAAGGCAGCCTGACCGTGGATCAAAACCTGTTGGACGCCGCGGCCATGGTGCCCTATGAAATGGTCAAGGTGTACAACGTGAACAACGGCGAACGTTTCGAGACCTACGTCATTCCCGGCGAGCCGGGCAGCGGAGTGCTCTGTCTGAACGGGGCCGCCGCGCGCAAGGGCCAGAGAGGCGACCTATTGATAATCGTCACCTCGGCCTGGCTCAGCCAAGAGGAAGTCGCCAAGCATCATCCGGTGGTGGTATTGGTTGATGAAAAAAACCGGGTTAAAACTTTGTTGGACGAGCCGCAGGCAGCCCTGCACCTGGCCAATTAGCCGCTTTCCCATAAGCCAAGCGGCGCGCTCGCCAGCCTACTCCCGCACCCGCTTCCGGTTGACACACACCGGAGCGGGTGGTTTAATTTGTTGCCTGAGCCAGCACCCAAAGGGAGATTAAAGAATGAGCAATACCAATTATTTGTTTACCAGCGAATCGGTGACCGAGGGACACCCCGACAAGGTCGCCGACCAGATTTCCGACGCCATCCTGGACGCGATGCTTAAAGACGATTCTGAAAGCCGCGTGGCCTGCGAAACCTTGGTAACCACCGGCATGTGCATGGTGGCCGGTGAAATCACCACCCAGACCTGGGTGGACATTCCCGACATAGTGCGCACCACCATCCGCCGCATAGGCTACACCAACTCCTCCATGGGATTCGACTGGGAAACCTGCGCGGTGATGACCAGCATCGACAAGCAATCTCCCGACATCTCCCAGGGCGTCACCGCCGACACCTCCCTGTTCGGCGAGCAGGGCGCCGGCGACCAGGGCATCATGTTCGGCTATGCCTGCGATGAAACGCCGGAGCTCATGCCCATGCCCATCTCCTACGCGCACAAGCTGGCCCGCCGCTTGGCAAGGGTGCGCAAGGACGGCGGCCTTTCCTTTCTGCGGCCGGACGGCAAGACCCAGGTGACCATCGAATACGAGGAGAACACGCCCAAGCGGGTGGAGGCCATCGTCATCGCCGCCCAGCACACGCCGGACGTTAAATACGACGCCATCAAGGAAGGCATCATGGAGGAGGTCGTCAAAAAGACCATCCCCAAGAACATGCTGGACGGCGACACCAAGTATTTCATCAACACCACGGGGCGCTTCGTGGTGGGCGGCCCCCACGGCGATTGCGGGCTCACCGGACGCAAGATCATCGTGGACACCTACGGCGGCCAGGGCTCCCACGGCGGCGGCTGCTTCAGCGGCAAGGACCCCTCCAAGGTGGACCGCTCGGGCTCCTATTTCGCCCGCTACGTGGCCAAGAACATCGTGGCCGCCGGCGCGGCTTCCAAGGCCGAGGTGCAGGTGGCCTACGCCATCGGCGTGCCCCAGCCGGTGTCCATTCTGGTCTACACCTACGGCACCGCCAAGGCGCCCACTTCCAAGATCACCCAGGCCGTGGCCAAGCTTTTCGATTTCCGGCCCTCGGCCATGATCGCCAAACTGGACCTCAAGCGGCCCGTGTACAAAAAGACCGCGGCTTACGGCCATTTCGGACGGGAAGAGGAAGGCTTCACCTGGGAAGTGACGGACATGGCCGATAAGCTGAAGAGCGAACTGGGCCTGTAAGCGAAAGCCGCGCGGGGCGTTAATCATTTAAAAAGCGAGTAAGCCATGCAATATGACGTAAAGGATGCCGGTCTGGCGGAAAAAGGCCGCCTGCGCATCGAGTGGGCAGCCCGCTCCATGCCGGTGCTCAAGCAGATCAGGGAGCGCTTCGTCAAGGAGCAGCCCCTGAAGGGCGTGACCTTGGCCGCCTGCCTGCACGTGACCACCGAGACCGCCTCCCTGGCCGCCACCCTGAAAGCCGGCGGCGCCAACGTGTTTTTGTGCGCCTCCAATCCGCTCTCCACCCAGGACGACGTGGCGGCCAGCCTGGCGGTGCATGACCAGATTCCGGTCTTCGCCATCAAGGGCGAGGACACCGCCACCTATTACAAGCACATCCACGCGGTGCTGGACGCCAACCCCCACATCACCATGGACGACGGCGCGGACTTGGTTTCCACCATTCATTCCGAGCGCAAGGACCTCCTGAAAACCGTGATCGGCGGCACCGAGGAGACCACCACCGGCGTTATCCGCCTGCGGGCCATGGCGGCCGACGGCGTGTTGGGCTATCCCATCGTGGCGGTGAACGACGCGGGCACCAAGCATCTTTTCGACAACCGCTACGGCACCGGCCAGAGCACCATCGACGGCATGATCCGGGCCACCAACCGCCTTTTGGCCGGCTCCACCTTCGTGGTTTGCGGCTACGGCTGGTGCGGGCGCGGCGTGGCCATGCGCGCCAACGGCCTGGGCGCCAAGGTGGTGGTGACCGAGGTGGACCCCCTGCGCGCCTTGGAAGCGGTCATGGACGGCTACCAGGTGATGCCCATCGCCCAGGCGGCCCAGGTGGGCGATTTCTTCTGCACGGTGACCGGCGATATCAACGTGATCCGCGCCGAGCATTTCCAGGCGATGAAGGACGGCGCCATCGTGGCCAACTCCGGCCACTTCAACGTGGAGCTGGACCTGGAGGGCCTGGCCAAGCTCTCCACCGCCCGCCGCGACATCCGCGACTTCGTGGAGGAGTTCACCCTGCCCAACGGCAATTGCGTGTACGTCTTGGGCGAGGGCCGTCTGGTAAACCTGGCCGCCGCCGAGGGGCATCCCAGCAGCGTCATGGACATGAGCTTCGCCAACCAGGCCCTGTGCGCGGCCTACATGAAACGGAACGCCGGTTCCTTGAAGAACACGGTTTACGGGGTTCCCCAGGATATCGACGCCGAGGTGGCCCGGCTCAAGCTGGCTTCCCTGGGCGTGACCATCGACACCCTGACCGCCGAGCAGGAGAAATACCTCAACTCCTGGGACATGGGAACCTAAGCTTTAACAAGTATTCAGCCCTAGTCGCGGCGTCCTGGGCCCTTGGCCGGGGACGCCGCTTTTTTGGTCTTTTGCCACGCCGGCGGCCTCGCGCCAAGCCCACACCCCATAGGGGCGCTTGCTATGCCCCTTACGGATTATCAGACGAACCTGACATCGTTATTATCTATTTGACTGGTTGGCCGCCTTGAGCTTTAATAGCTATATTATAGCTTTAGTGAGGTAATTGACCAATGCGTCCCAACTTCGGCTTCACCTGAGTGTCCCATGGCTGATGCTACCCGGGCACGGTAGAAAGGGAACGCCGGAGCTGCCTCCCAAGTTTATGCAAGCCTTCGCCAACAGCCTTGCCAAATCCCCCAACCTCCCGGGTTGATATCGCTTTTGGGCCGTGACGCCCAAGCGCAGGTCAATAACGGGAGGAAACAATGCCTCTCCATTTGGAAAACCAAGACATGGCCGGCACCGAGCGGCGGTTCTTAGGGGCCGCAGACGCTCTGACTGGAGGTACGGCCGGTCAGCAACCCCAGGTTCGCGTTCCCGCGGCGCTGAAGCCCTGGTCCGGAAGAAAACGGCAGGCTTGGTCAATGCCGGGCTTAAAGCGCTCATCACAATCCCCAGCGGTTGTAAAAAAGGAAAACCAATGATGGACGAAAAAATAGAACGACTTTGTAAACAATTACAAGAAGGCGAGTTTGGGGACGTAATGATCGTGGGAGGGGGGATCAGCGGCATTCAGGCCGCGCTGGACCTGGGCACCGCCGGCTTCAAGGTATATCTGGTGGACAAGGCCCCCACCATCGGCGGCCACATGGCCCAGCTGGACAAGACCTTTCCCTCCAACGACTGCTCCATGTGCATCGAATCGCCCAAGTTCGTGGAGTGCAGCCGGCATCCCAATATCGAGATATTGACCTATACCGAAGTGGACCGGGTGGAGGGCAAGGCCGGCGATTTCACGGTGACGCTGTACAAGAAGCCCAGATATATCATCGAAAGTAAATGCATCGGCTGCACGCTTTGCGTGGAGTCCTGCCCGGTGGAATACCCCGACCAGTTCAACCAGAAGATATCCCAGAACAAGGCCATCCATATCTATTTCGCCCAGGCCATTCCCCTCAAGCCATATATAGACGAGAGCTGCCTTTTCCTCAAGGACAAGAAATGCGCCATTTGCCAGTCAATCTGTAAGACCGGGGCCATAGATTTCGATCAGCCCGGCGAGACGGTGGACGTGAAGGTGGGGGCGGTGATCCTGGCTCCGGGGTTCGAGCCTTTTGATCCCAAATTCCGGACCGAATATCGCTACGGCGAGTTCAGCAACGTGGTGACCAGCATGGATTACGAGCGGCTTCTGTGCGCCACTGGTCCCTATGAAGGCGAGATACTGCGCCAGTCGGACAAGAAGCATCCCCACAACGTGGCTTGGATTCAATGCATCGGCTCCCGGCGGGTCACCCCCGGCGACAACAGCTATTGCTCGGCCGTGTGCTGCACCTACACCCAAAAGCAGGTGATCCTCACCAAGGACCATGACGCTGACGCCGGCTGCACCATCTTCCACAACGACATCAGGTCCTATGGCAAGGATTTCGAACGGTTCTTCCAAAGAGCCGAGCAACTGCCCGGAATCCGTTTTTTCAGAAGCTACGCCTCCATAGTGCGGGAAGACCCGGTCACCAAAAACGTAACCATTCGCTATTCCACGCCAGATGAAGGCGTGAAGGAAGAAGAATTCGACATGGTGGTTTTATCGGTGGGCCTGAACCCGCCGGTCAACCATCAAGCCTTGGCCGATACCTTCGGCATAGAACTGAACGAGCATGGTTTCTGCAAGGTGAATCCTTTCAACTCCATGGAATCTTCGCGTCCCGGCATTTTCGTGAGCGGCGCTTTTCAGGGGCCCATGGATATTCCCGAGTCGGTTTTCACCGCCAGCGGGGCGGGCTCCCAATGCGGCCAATTGCTGGATCACCGGCGGGGGAAATTGTCCAAGGAAAGGGTGTATCCTCAGGAAAGGGACGTTTCCCAGGAAGAGCCCAAGATCGGGGTTTACGTCTGCCATTGCGGCGCCAATATCGGCAGGATCGTGAACGTTCCCTCCGCGGTTGAATACGCCAAGACCCTGCCCAACGTGGCCCACGCCGAGGAAAGCCTTTTCATCTGCTCCACCGAAGCCGCCGCCATGCTGGCTAAGGATATCAAGGAACGGGGGCTCAATAGGGTTATCGTAGCCGCCTGCACCCCCCGAACCCATGAGCCCCTGTTCCGCGATACCCTGCGCGAAGCCGGCATCAATCAATACTACTACGACATGGCCAACATCCGCGAACACTGCTCTTGGGTGCACTCCAAGGAACAGGAAGCGGCCACCCAAAAGGCCAAGGACATCATCCGCATGTCGGTGGCCCGCAGCCACTTCCTGGAGCCGCTGCAGGAGATCGACCTGCCGGTGGACAAGAGGGCCCTGGTAGTGGGCGGCGGCATCGCGGGCATGACCAGCGCCCTCAGCATAGCCGACCAGGGCCACGTGGTCTATCTGCTGGAGAAGGAATCCGTATTGGGCGGAATCGCCCGCCGGCTGCGTCACACCATCGAGGGTATGGATATCCAGGCTTATCTGCAAGACCTCATCGATAAAGTTTATAAGCATCCCCAGGTGCACGTGTATCACCGGGCGGTCATCAAGGACGTCGCCGGTTACGTGGGCAACTTCACCACCAGGCTGGAGTCGGAAAGAGGGCTTTCGGAGCTAAAGCACGGGGCGGCCATCATCGCGGTGGGCGCGGATCTGTACACGCCCACCGAATACCTCTACGGCCAGGATGAAAGGGTGCTCACCCATCTGGAGCTGGAAGAGAAGATCGCCGCCGGCGATGAAACGGTGACCAACGCCAAGAATCTGGTGATGATCCAATGCGTGGGCTGCCGCAATGAGGACAGGAATTATTGCAGCCGGATTTGCTGCAACCAGGCCATCAAGAACGCGCTGCAACTCAAGGAAATCAATCCCGAGATGGACATCTACGTCCTGTTCAGGGACATGAGGACCTATGGCTTCAAGGAGAACTATTACCGGGAGGCCTCCGGCAAGGACGTGAAATTCATCCGCTACGAGCCCGAGCAATTGCCCGAGGTCAAGCTCGTCGAGGAAGGCGGCAAGTCGGTCCTGAAAGTCGATGCCCACGACTATATCCTGGGCGACAAGCTTGAGATCGACGCTGACATCGTATCCTTGGCCGCCGCCATAATCCCCAACGCGGCCAGCAAGGAAATATCGCAGCAATTCAAGGTCAATCTGGGGGCGGACGGCTTTTTCCAGGAAGCGCACGTCAAATTGCGGCCGGTGGATTTCGGCGCGGAAGGCGTTTATCTGTGCGGCATGGCCCATTATCCCAAGCTTATCTCCGAGACCATCGGCCAGGCCTACGGCGCGGCGGGCAGGGTGCTCACTCTTCTGGCCAATGACACCGTGGTGGCTTCGGGCTCCGTGTGCGAGGTGGACCATAACGCCTGCATTTCCTGCGGCGCCTGCATCACGGTTTGCACCTACGGCGCCATCGAGTTCGTGGAAACTCCCCAGGGAAGAAAAGCCTCGGTCAATCCCGTGCTCTGCAAGGGCGACGGGCTTTGCAACACCAAGTGCCCCACGGCGGCCATTCAGCTCAAGCACTACACGGACGAGGAACTCTCCAATCAAATCTACGCCGCGCTCCATTAATAGCCGCCTGGGGACAATGGGGTTTGCCAAAACAATTAACCACGGGGTCAGATAAAAATGAGCAATGACAAAAAATTCACGCCGAAAATAATCGGTATGATTTGCAACTGGTGCTGCTATGGCGGCGCGGACCTTTGCGGTGTGTCGCGCTTTCAATACCCGCCCTACATCCGGCTGATCAGGATCATGTGTTCCGGCAGGGTCGATCTGCAAAACGTGTTGCAGGCCTTTGCCAACGGCGCCGACGGCATGTTCATCGGCGGGTGCCACCTGGACGACTGCCATTACATCACCCACGGCAATTACGACGCCCTCAGCATGGTTCATATCGCCAAGAAATTGCTGGCGCACATCGGCATCAATCCCAACAGACTGCGCCTGGAGTGGGTCTCGGCCGGAGAGGGAATCCGCTTTGCCAACATCATGAACGAGTACGGCGCGGAGATAATGGGCCTGGGACCGCTGGGCAAGGGTGAGGGCATCGACTTGGATGAAATGAAATTCAAGCTCGACGCCGTCAGCAAGTTGGTCCCCTACATCAGGCTGGTGGAGAGGGAGCGGCTGAGAATCCCGACCAAGAAAGAAGAAAAGTACGAGGCTTTTTACAACGGCGAGGAGTTCGACCGCCTGTTCAACGAACTGATCCTGGACAAACTGGCCATCAGCGAAATCACTTCCCTCTTGCGGGTAGGGCCGCTCTCCACCGGAGAGATTTCGGAGAAATTGAGCATGAGCCCCTCCGAGGTGGCCAAGCACATGATCGATTCGTCGCGCTATGGTCTGGTGAGGTACGACCCCGGCCAAAATAGCTACGCCCTGGCCTGAAAATAAATCCGGCGCGGGGCTCCTGGCCGGCGGGCAACCGATGCGAGCCGGCCGAGGTTGAATTATCCCGGTAAACCAGGCCCGGCGGGCGCAGGGAAATACAACGTTGCGTCTGCCGGGCTTGGTTTTTTATGGCAGGCTTCCGTCGGCCCCGCGGCCTGCCGAGTCATCCACAGAAAGCCGTGGATTCCCCAGGCCCAATGCGCGCACCTTTGGCGGCGGCGGTGGTCGAGCGCGGCAGTTTTTTCAGCAGGCCTTGACCATGGCAAAGGGGCACGGTATAAGTGATTTCCATTCCATAGCCGGCGTAGCTCAGGGGTAGAGCAGCTGATTCGTAATCAGCAGGTCGTTGGTTCAATTCCTACCGCCGGCTCCATTGATATCAAGGGGTTGCACCACATAAAGGTGTAACCCCTTCCGACTTTGAAAGCGACTCGTTTCTGAATTTGCCCCCGACCGCCTTTTCCGGACAAATCTCCTAAATTCAATTTGACAATTCCATGTTATATTTTGACGAGTATTTTTGAATGGTTTTTAATGCAGCCAAATGAACCATCTTATGGGGGGGCAAGGCTAGCTATGCGGATTGTCAAGATAAAACTCCGTAACTTCCGCTGCTACAAAGATGATACAGAGTTTGAGATCCAGGACTTGACTATCTTTGCCGGCAGAAATGATTCAGGAAAATCATCTATTTTAGATGCACTAAACATATTTTTTAAAGAAGCTGAAATGGACCCAGATGACGCTAGCATTGGGGGTGATGCTAAGGATGTCAGGATAACGTGTGAATTCGATGACCTTCCTGAAAAGTTGATTCTAGACGCTGATTACGCAACTAACCTATCACAAGAATATCTAGTCAACTCTAGCGGTCGTCTTGAAATAATCAAACAATATAACGCATCGATTCAAAAACCAAAAGTTACTAACATTTATGCAAAGGCAATGCACCCCACCAAAGATGGGTTGAGCGATCTCCTATATTTAAAAAATGCTGACCTCAAGAAACGAACTGCCGACAAGGGAATAGACCTGAGCGATACGGATAAAAGAGTTAATTCGAAAATTCGCAAACTGCTATGGGATTCTGATCCTGAATCAGAGCTTGGCGAGGTTCTGATTGAATTGGAAAAAGATGAGGCCAAGAAGATTTGGGCTCAGCTCAAAACAAGCCTTCCCTGCTACGCGTTGTTTAAATCCGACAGGGCAAGTACCGACCAGGACGATGAAGCCCAAGATCCTATGAAGGCCGCAATCAAAGAGGCAATAAAGGCTCAGGAGGCTGAGCTGGATGCAATTGCCAAGCGCGTTGAACAAAACGTTGTCGCCATAGCTGAGCTTACAACAAAAAAGCTTAAAGAGATGCACCCGTCTCTTGCCAACCAGTTGAACCCAAAGTTTAAGACCTCCAGTTGGGCGAGTGTCTTCAAGGTAAGTCTGACTGGCGATGATGAGGTTCCGATCAATAAGCGTGGAAGCGGAGTCCGGCGACTCATTCTGCTCAATTTCTTCAGAGCGAAGGCTGAGCAAATGGCAAAAGAAAAGGGACTCAGCAGCGTGATTTATGCAATCGAGGAACCTGAGACAAGTCAGCACCCACATAACCAAAAGATGCTGATGCGCGCATTTATGGACCTTTCAGAAAGTCCGGATTGCCAGGTTCTTCTGACTACGCATACCCCGACCCTGGCCAGGTTGGTGCCATTTGAATGCATCAGATACATCGGCGTATGCGAAGACGGCTGTCGTGAAATTCAATGCGGTGACGAATCAACCTGCCAGACACTTGCTAAAGAATTGGGCATCCTTGCAGACCATGATGTCAAACTCTTCATCGGGGTTGAAGGCGGTAATGACATCAACTTCCTTAAAGGTATCTCCTACGTCCTGAAGCAGGCGGGTGAGGACGTGCCGGACCTTGAAACCTTGGAAGACGATGGAAGAATCATTTTTGTTCCCTGCGGTGGGTCAAACTTAGCTCTCTGGGTGTCGCGGCTGGCAAATTTGAACAGACCTGAGGTTCACATTTTTGACAGGGATACTGAGCCTCCAGTTGATGCTCATTATCAGAGTATGGCTGACGATATTAACGCTAGAGACAACTGCAAAGCCTTCATCACTACAAAATTTGAGATTGAGAACTACATCCACCCAGATGCTATAAAAGCTGTGCGCCCTGAGTTGGCTCTCACATACGGTGATTTTGATGATGTCCCCACTGTGGTCGCCAAAACGCTTCATCAAAATTCAGGCAGCCCCAAAGCCTGGGAAGAACTGACAGAGAAAAACCAAGGCAAGAAAATTAGCAGGGCAAAGAAATGGCTCAACCTTGATGCTGTCTTGGCTATGACCCCTGATCTTCTTGACTCGATTGATCCAAACGGCGATGTCCGCACGTGGTTAACCGAGATAAAGTCTCATGTCTAAAGATAGCTGTGTGGAATTGCGAGAAGGAAACCGCCCCGCTAACTCATGTCCGCGGCGTTCGGCAGCCAAAGGAAAAGGTGGTTCCCTGGCCTTCCTGGCTTTTAAACCAGATGCGCCCCCTCCGCCCCCCCGGTGTCAAGTCATCCAAGGCCAGCGGCCATTGCGTTCCCGGGATACTCGAACCACCTAGAGCTAATTGCATTCCCTGATCTTGAATTCCACCCGGCGGTCTATGGCGTCGCTGGCGTCGTCGGCTCCCGTGCCCACGATGTTGTCCCTGAATCCCATGCCCTTCACGGAGCTCTTTTTCATGATGTCGGGATAGGTGACGGCCATGATGCCCTGCACGACTTTGGCCCGCTGCTCCGAGAGGCGGTCATTGTAAGCCGAATCCCCGCTGCGGCTGCTGTGCCCCACGATCTCTAGGCAGATGCCCGCGTCTTTGGCATAGAGGGCCAATTCCTTAAGCCACCAGGCATATTGAGCCACAAGCTCCTGGCTCTCTATGAAATACGGCGAGTTGACCGAGAACAACAGGCGGAAATCTATGACCCGCCTGTATTCTATGGCTTTGGCCAGCAGTTGGGTAAAGGCGGCATTGGCTTGCTTGGGTTGGCCCAATTTGCGGGTGCAAAGAAACACGCCGCCCAGGGCGCTCATGAGCGGCTGTTTGGACTCCCTGAGCGAATCCTGAAAAGCGTTGAGCGCATCGAGGTAGTTCTTGCTTTGATAAAGCTCCAGGCCCTCTTGGAAAGCGGCCTTGGCGGGCAGGGCTTCCAGATAGGCTGGGTCCGCCTTGGCATTGGGCGGGGTCTGGGCCACGGTCAGGGCCAAGCGGGTGTGCCAGCCCTTGAGGAAGATGGGGCTGTCTTTATACAGGGCAAAAGTATCCAAAGGCAGGTTCGCCAAGCCTACTCGCACTCTGGCCTTCACCACCCCGTCCACCTTGTTGATCATCACGCATTCCAGGATATAGGTGTTGGCCCCGCTGCCGCCCTGTCCGCGGGCCAGGTTCAAAATACCGGTCAGCACGAGTTCGGCCTCGCCCAGATTGCGTCTATTGAGCGGGATCAACTGAAACTCGGGCCCCAACAACCCCTCCAACGTGCGTCCGATCTCGCGATTGACCACCGGCTGCTGGCCGTCTTCCACGTAGAGGAAGGGATCGAAGACGATCTTGGGCGCCTTGACCAGGCCGGTGCGGCCCACCAAAAGCTGCATCTTGTACTGCTCGTTGAGGTCTTCCTTCAAGCGCTGGCCCAAGACCTTGATGCCTTCCTGCCAGGACATTTGACCCATGGAATGCATCCTGGGCTGATCGCCCAAGCAACCGGCCAACCAAAACCCCATTAGCGCCAACGCCAACAAACCACGGACAGGCTTCATGATCCTTCCCTTCGAGCTTTTCATCAATTGCATTGCTCGCGCAGATATTCCTGTTCGCTTTTAGTCAACAACTCGCCTTTTGACATCTTGATAAACAGCTTGCCGCAGTCCTTGCCTTTTTGGCGCGCCTTTTTGGGTTTCGCCTTGACCGCGGGCTGGGCCAGCTGTTTTTCTGCCGGTTGGGCCGCCGAGGGGGGGGCGGGCTCCAATAGAATTTTCTCCGGCGTTCTCTCCTCGGCAGCGGGCGGTTCTTTCAGCAATGGAGGACTCGCGACCCCTGACGGCGGCTGCGCCTCCTTGGTCTCCGCTGGTTGCGGCTGGAGGGCCGGGGCTGGCTGCCCGCCGGGCCGGGCCGTTTCGGCCGTATCGGTACGCTCCCCCTGCGGCACGGATGGCGGAGAGGCGGGCGGCTGGGCTTGAGCCGGGGCCGCCTGGGCCGGGCTCGCTTCTTTCTCCGGCAGATCGCGCAAGTGCATGTAGCCCTTGAACCGCTGATCGATAGCCTCGACCTTGGCCCAATCCTTTTCCACGGATAAAACCTTTACCGGTTCTTGGCAAAGCTCCGTCACGACTTGGCCATACAGGGACGCTTCGGCATAGACCTTGGCTTTGGTCTTTTGGCTCGGATTAAAAGGATTGGACTTGCAGGGGACCATGACCTCCTGGCCGACCTCCCAAGCCAGAGCATGGCCTTGCCAACCCGCCAACAGGCAGACCAGGCTTATCAGGCTCAAGCAGACAGGGGGGGCCAGGCGCGCGTGCGCGATCGATCGGCATTTTTTCATGCTGTTTGCTCTCCAGGTTTCATTACTTGGGCCGGCGGCGGGGGAGGCTGAAAACCGTCCGGGTCGGCGATGACGGGCGGAATGTCGGCCGCGGGCGGCATGACCGCTTCGTCTTTCGGTTCGCCCACCCCCATGGCGCGCATGAGCAGATTGCAGATCAGAAGAATCAATCCACCCACACTACTGAAGACCAGGGTCATCACCAAAAAGTAGCCCAGCGTTTCTGCTTGCACCACCGTGAACACGGTGTACTTCATGGTTCGGCGCTGCAAGGCGTAATAAGAGGCACGGCAAAGGGTGTACCACGCGAAGAAAAGGCTCCAAACCAGGCAGAGGATCACAAAAGCCGGCAAGGTAAAGGACAGTATCTTGGGGCCCCGTTCGAACCAGCGGATGCTGCTTTTCACGTCATCGATTTCCTCGCGCAGTTTTTTCTTGCGTTGCGCGGTTCGCTCATCCGAAGAAAGCACATAGGCCGGGCTTTCCTTTATGCGCTTGATTTCCTCTTTCAAGTTTTCGATCTTCTTTTTCAGCGCCTCTTTATTCTTTTCGGTCAACATCTCCTTGAAGGAGCGCTCATAGGCCGGCAGCGCCACCGCCACCAAGTCCATTTGCTTCAGCTCCAGATAGGTCTTGAGCAAAGAGTAGAGCTCATTCATGTTGAACCTGGGCTGGGCCTTATAGGTGAGCAGAGACATGTCCAGCTCGGGCTTGAGGGCTTTTTCCAGATGCTGGCGGGCGGTTTGGTAGTTTTTCAGACGGTAATTCAACATGCCGGAAAATCCCAACACGGTTACGCCGCTTGAGCTGACCGGCATCTTCAGATTCAGTTTTTTTACCATTTTTTCGACCATGAGCAAGCGGCCCAGGCCGGGCTCCGCTTCAAGCATTTGGTCCGTGGCCTTGGAGGCTTGAAGCAGCAAGTCGTTATCCAGGCAGAAATCGATGATCTTGAGCAGGTCGCTCCGTTTGGTGAATAACTCGCCGTAGGCTTTTTCCAAATGGGTGGTGGTTTCGGCGACGGAGCCGGCCTGATGGAGCAGGCGCACCGCCTCCAGATAGGACGTCAGGCCTGATCTTAGGCCAATGGCGGTCAAATCGGCATCTAGCCTTTGGGCCACGAACTTATTGTCGCCCAGGCTCAGGAGGTATTGGTAACCATGGTTCTTGCCGGCCAGTTCGCGGGTCTGTTCCAAAGCCAGCTTGAGACCGGCCAAATATTCCGTAGCCAAATCTTTGTTGTCATCGGGGTCGCAAGCCTTATGGGCCTCCACCAAAGCCGCCACGGTTTGGGTCACCGGCATGCGGTCCGAGGGCACTTCTTTTTTGTAGGCCTCCCAGAATGGCAGCGCGGCTACGGCTCCCTTGTCCTTGGCGATTCCCTTGATCAGGAGAGCCGCCTCCCCGGGCTTGTCCGGAGCGGTGCGTTCAAAAAGACGCAGGCCATTGTCCATGTCCACTTCGAAGGCGATGAAGCGGATCAACTGGTAGCGCATTTGGGGCTCGGCGTTTTCCAAAAAGATTTTCAGCAGCTCACGGTATTCGGCCTCCCGCTTTTGGGACAGGACTATCTTGAGCTGGTTCAATAAATAATGCTGAGCCTGATTCGGATTATGGAAGGGATGCTCGGACAAGTCCTTGGCCCATCCGAAATAGCGCAAGGATTTGTCCAGGTCGCCTTTTTCATAGAGGACCCGGCCGAGCAGATAGAGGTGCTCATAGGAATTGACGGGCAGATATTGCTCCTGGAACCGGATGCCCGGTTCCTTTTTCAACTCGTAACCCTTTTGGGGAGCGCGCTCGTATTTCACGTAGGAGGTCAAGCGCAAATCGGGCCGGACCGGATGCTCGAGGATAAAGGCGAAACGGGTGAGCTGGTCTTTTTCCGCCAGCAGGTTCAGGTTTTTTAGCGCCTCGTCGAAAGATAGTTTTTGGGGAGCCCAAAGGTTCAAGCTGGTGTCCGAAGCTTGCTCTCGGGCGCTGGCCACGCCGGCCACGATGAACAGCACCAGAAGAATGAAGAACAATGCGGCCATGATCAGGCAAGCCCAGCGCATGAATGCGCCCGTGCCGGGCTTGGCGATGATCGGCTTTGGCAACACCAACCGGTAGAAGGCGGTTCGCATAACCGCCCAATCGTGAATAAAAGCCATGTCGCGCTTGAACCACACCAGATAGCTGGCGATCAGGAAAAAGCACACCATGGACAAAGCGAGAAGCTGGACGTAGTAATCAAAAATTATTTTAATTGCCAGATCGAGTGGGCCGCCGGCATAGCGCTGCCGGCGATGGTTCGCCATATCATCCTGCACCTGAGCCAGCTCTTCTTCCAGGTCCTTGAGCTCTTGGATGCGCTTTGCAGCGGCAGGGTCCGAGCCGGCCTTATTGAGCTCCTCCTTCAGCTTGTCCCTTTGGCTCTCGAGCTCGAAAATCTGTTTTTCATAAACATTGAGTTGCTCAGCCGGCTCTTCCATGCGTTCGAGCGCGTCATCCGCGCTCAGGCTGGGTTCGGCGGCGAATGCTGGTCCGGCGGGAACCCAAAGGCAGCCCAAGATTAGGATCAGAAGCAAGCAGGAGAAGACGAGAAAGCGAGAACCGGCTTTGGGCAAAGGCATGGTAGGTCCCCCCAGGTTATGATTTGACATGCATTGGCTTGTTGGCGAGCCGGCAAGAGGATGGTGGCCATGCCCAGGCCGCTAGGAGCGTTGGGCCAGGAGCCACCCGCGTTCTCTCATGCATTTTCACGGCAACCGCCGCGGTCATTCCTTTTCAGCCGCCCTTGGAGCGACCTGGAAGACCGAGCGGCCATGATGGCTCCCCACGTGTTGCCTGTAAAATGCCCCCCAGTGAGTAAGCAGGTAGGCAATCCGAATCAGTGCGAACATAATATGCACCCAGCCAAGCCAGGTCAATAAAAACAATACATTTGAACAGCTACGGGATTAGCGGATGATGCATCGGCTGCGATAATGGATTGAGGATCAAGCGAGCCGGATAATCACCAAAGGTGAAGGAGCCGGCGGTGGGGATGCCGCTGGAGCATAAGGCGGCTTAATCGTCCCGGAAAATGCGATGAGCCAAGCAACGCGGGAGCGAAGAGAATCGAAACCCTATTTTGAGTCCGTAGCGTCTGGCAGCCAAAGGAAAAAGGTGGTCCCTTGGCCTTCCTGGCTTTTAAACCAGATGCGTCCGCCGTGGGCCTCCACGGCAAGCTTGCAAAAGGTGAGGCCCAAACCGGTGCTGTTGCGCGGGCCCTTGACTTTATCGGCCTGGATGAATTTTTGGAATATGCGGCCGTGCATTTCCCGCGGGATGCCGGAGCCGGTGTCGCTGACCGAGATCAAGACCCCCGGCTGATCGCCGCTGTCCTTTTCCTTGGCCGCCCGCAAAATGATTACGCCTTTTTCGGTGTGGTTGAGGGCGTTGGTGAAAAGGTTTTGCACCACCCGGTAGAGCAGGTCGCCGTCGGCCATCACGCGCACGCCGCCCGGGTCCTCTGTCTCGATGCTAACCCCCTTAAGCGCGGCCAGGGCGGCGAAGCTGCTCTTAAGCCTCTCGGCCAGCGCGCCGACAGCCGTTTCGCGGAGATTCAAAACCAGCCTGTCTTCCTCCAGGCGGCAGATGTCCAAGAGGTTCATGATCATGCGCAGGAGGTTCTCGCCGTCCGAGTAGGCCATGTCCAGGGCCTCGCGCTGGTCCACGTCCAGAGGGCCGAAGGCGATAAGCTCCAGATTGCCCATGAGCCCGCCCAGGGGGCCTTTCATGTCATGCACCACCATGTTGGTCAGATCCTGCCGCAGCTGGTCCAGGCGCTTGAGTTCCTGGTTGGCCTTGGTCAGCTCGGCGGTGCGCTCGGCCACGTTTTGTTCCAGGCATTGGCTGTGCTGCCTCACGGCCAGTTCCATGCGCTTCAATTCGGTGATGTCGTTGACCTGCACGATAACCAGGCAGAGGCCGCCGTCGTCGCCGAAAACCGGGGTGTGGGAAACATCGTAAAAAAGCGGACCGCCCGCGCTGTCGGCCTGGTATAGCCGCCGCAAGGGCTTGGCCCGGTCCCGCATGCGTGCGAAGTCTTTTTGGCACGCCTCGCCAATGGGCAGGCTGCCGGAGATGAGCCCCAGAAAAGCGTCATGCCTGAGGCCCACCAACTCCCGCGGGTGCTTGCCGGCCAGCCGCGCCGCCGCGAAATTCACGGACTCCACCACGCCCTGGGCGGTCAGGGAGAAAACCGGGGCGTCCATGGTGTCGAAGATGGCTTTGAGCTTGTTGCGGCTTTGTTGAAGAACCTTTTGCAGGGAGTGCAACTCCGCCGTGGCCCCGTCTTGCTCCTGCGCGGAGCCGGGCTCTGACAGCGCATCGTAGTCGATTATCCGATCAGGATTCAGCTTTGACCCTTTGGCGCGCCGCATATATCTCCAAGCTGCATAAACGCGGATCAATTCCATCCGTTTTTTACTACTCGATCACAACAATGCCAAGAGACAAGAATGTGGCTTTTGCTCTGCTTGCCGCGCATACGGGCCCGGCGAAGTCCGACGGAGGGACGTGACATGCGACTGCCTTTGTCACGCCTAGGCCAGCTTTTCATCCACCAGGGCTAGCAGCTTGGCCGCTTCGGTAAACGTGGGGCATAGTTCCAGGGCGATGGTCAGGCACTGGCGGGCCTCATGCAATTCGCCCAATTCGAAATGAGTGCGCGCCAGGTTATAGTGGATGTTCTCGTCGCGCGGGTTGACCTTAAGCGCCCGGCGGTACTGGTCGGCCGCCTCCTCATAGCGGCCCTGGCGGCGGTAAATGATGCCCAAGGTGTTGAAGATATTTATCGTCTTGGGATTGACCCGCATGACCTCCCGCAGGATCTCGCCCCGGTTTTCGTCATACTTTTCCTTGGATAGATACACCTTGGCGGCCAGGTCCATCAGCTTGCTGGCCTCGTCCGGCTTGCCCAGCGCCATGTAGCACTCGCCCATGCGCTGATAAGCCTGGGCAAAGGTTTGATCTATCTCGGTGGCCCTGCGGAAATAGGCTATGGCCTCCTCGTAGCGTTCCAGCACGGTGTTGATGTAACCCAGGTTGTAATAGACCTCCGGGCTCTCATATAGGGTGAGGATGTGCTGGAACACGGCCACCGCCTCTTGCCAGCGTTCCTGCTTCATCAAATCCATGCCGCGCTGGTAAACCCGTTCCGCCTCCAGTTTGGTCGTGTCCTCGGCGGGATATAGAAGCTGGTTCACCCGGTCGCGCAAGCGTTCCAGGGTGATGGGGCGGCAGAGTATCTCGCTGACTCCCGCTTCCCCCGCCTCCACCACCTGGTTCTGGGTGACCACCTCGGAAAGCAGCAGAAACGGCGTGGTCACGAAATCCGCGTCGGCCCTCATTATCTTCAGGAGGCTCAAGCCGCCGATCTCCTGCAGGTTCCAGCCGGCGATCACCAGTTCGGCCCCGATGCGTTTGAGCAGGGTCCAGGCGGCGGTGCCGCTGGGCGTGGACTGCACCTGCACGATGCCCATGTCGGCCAAAAGCTCGGTCATGCGCCGGCGCAGGGAAAGGTCTTTTTCCGCGACTATCACCCTGGGACTGTTGCTGGTCACGCCGTCTCCCCAATGATTTGGCTCAACCGGTTCCCCTGAATTATAGCCACCACACGCCGGCAGAGGCCAAACATTCTTTTCTTGTCGATCTTCATATGCTTATCAAAGCCGCTGGATCAAGTAAACATAGGCGGGCAGGCGGCTCGCTTTTTTGATTTCGTAAAAATTATCCAACAAGGCCAGTCTGTTGCGGCTGGCCATCATGGGAGACAGATAAACCGCGCCCTTGCCGGCCAAGTGATCCGGGACCCCGCCCAGAAGTTCGGCCAGGGATTGATAGTGTCCCGGCGAAAGGTCTTCTCCCAAAAGAAAATTGGCGGTAACCGCGAGGTTGTCATATGCCCGGTTTAGTTCGAGCATTTTTTGAAAGGCCTCTTTGACCTTGGCGACCCGCAAGGGCTTGTTGATGGCGGCCAAGGTGGCGGCGTCGACCGATTCCAGCCCTATATTAATATAACTGAATGATGATACCCGGCTGAGATAATCGAACAGTTCGCCCTCGGCCCGCAAGAGGGAATCAACGCTGCCGAACAGGAATATTTCGGGGGCGTCCATCCGCAGCGCTTCGATGGCCTGGCCGGCCGCCATGCTCAGGAGGTCGCGGCCCGCGGCCAGCGCGTCGTGGTTGCCCAAAAACAAGCCCTTGTAATTGATCAAGTTGCGCCCGTAAAAGTCTTTCAGCCGGCTGAGCTGACCGGCAATATCATCCCTGGTCCGGGGCGTGAAGGGTTGCGGGCTTTTCACGCAGCAGAAATCGCAATGGTAAAGGCAGCCATCGGCCACCATGAGGGGTATGACCTCGTAATCCACGTGCCTGGTATCCGGGGGAAGCACGGAGGGCCGCCCGCCCATGATGGAGCGCAGCCGCTTGGCTTTTTCGTGCAAGGCGGTTTCATCGTTTTGGCTGACCAAATCCAGGAACTCCTTCACCTCGCCCGGCAGGCCGTCGCGCCGCATGCCGCACAGGTTGGCGTATAATTGCGACCAGGCCCCGAAAGCCGTCATTATATCGGGGTCGGTAAAGGGGTTGTGCTCCCAAAAGGAGTTGCTGGGGTAGGGCAGGCAGGGCAGGTAATATTCGCCCAGCCAGGTAACGATCTTCTGGCCGACGCTGCCCAGGGAATAGAAAACCCAGTCGTTGCCGTCGGTGCGTTTCAATAGCTCCGAGGGATGGCGCCACTTGGCGTGCAGGCCGCGGATGAACTTGATGTCGCCGGTCAGGTTGAATTGGAACTCGTAATCCGGCGTGGAGATTTCCGAATATTTGCCAAAGCGGATGGGATAGCTGGCCTTGGCGAAACGGCTGGCGCCATCCTTTTCAATGGTGACGGCCAGGTTGTCAAGGCGGTGGGAGGGCATTTAAAATCCAGTTAAACGCGGGCCCGCCCTTGCCAGGCAACGCGCCGCGGAGGAGATTAAGGCAAGCAGTAGCATTCTACGAAGAGGACCGGATTAGCGTCAATGCATTTGGACGCCGTGATCCAAGGCTCGGCGCGCGGGCCGGCCGTCAAACGCATATTCAATCTTGAGGAGAAGAGCTGATGCCTCGCAGACAATTGGCGTTTTTGGTGGCGGCGGTGCTGTTGGCCGGATGCTTGGGGGGCGCGGCCGCGGCGTGGCGGCAGGGCAGGGCGGAAGCCGCCAATGCCAACCCGCCCTTGAAAAGCATCGCCATCAAGGAACTCAACCTGGTGGACGACGAAGGCCGGGTGCGCGCCCAACTGGGCTTCCGCCAGGTGGAAGGCGCTTTGTGCCCCGGCCTGTTTTTGTACGACCAGGAGGGCAAGGAAAAGATCGGCCTGACTTTATTGGGCAAGGATTGCCGGCCCGCCCTGGCGCTCAGCGATGCCGGCGGCGAAACCAGGCTCTGGCTGGGCCTGGACGCCAAGGGAGCCCCGCAGGCGGTTCTTTACGACGCGGGCCAGCAACTGCGGGCCGCCTTGGGCGCCGTGACCATCAAGGGCGCCATGGGGCCGGAAAAGCGCTCGGCCTCGTCCTTGATCATGACCGATGAAAAAGGAAAGCTGATCTGGCAGGCGCCCTAGAACCACCTCAGCATTCCGCGCCAAAGCGCCGCGACCGGCGGCTGAGAGCCGCCATTAAAGCCACCTCAACCAGGAGCCAGTAGCATGTCTTCGCCCGGAGCCAAGAACGCCATAACCGATGTCCAGGGCCTCTTGGTGGGCCACTACAGCGACGCCCAGGCGGCCAGCGGGGTAACCGTGGTCATATGCCCGGAAGGCGCGGTGGCCGGGGTGGACGTGCGGGGCTCGGCTCCGGGCACCAGGGAAACCGATCTCATGGACCCCTCCAACCTGGTGGAAAAGGCCCAGGCCGTGGTTCTGACCGGCGGATCGGTCTACGGCCTGGCCACGGTGGACGGCGTGGTTACCTGGCTCAGGGAAAAGGGCTGGGGCTTCCCCCTGGAAAACGGCCAGGTCGCGCCCATCGTGCCGGCGGCGGCGCTTTTCGATCTGGGCCGGGGCGTGGAGGAATACATCCCGCCCATCGGCCCGCCCTGGGGCCGCCTGGCCTGCGAGGCGGCCAGCCGGGGAGCGCCGGCCCTGGGCTCGGCCGGGGCCGGCACCGGAGCCCTGGCCGGCGGCATCAAGGGCGGCCTGGGCACCGCCTCGGAGGTGCTGGCGTCGGGCCTCACCGTGGCCGCCCTGGTGGCGGTCAATTCCTTGGGCTCGGTGCTGGACCCGGCCAGCGGGCTGTTCTGGGAGGCGCGCCTGGAATTGAACAACGAGTTGGGCCCGGCCGGGCGCAGGCCGGTGACCTTGCCCGCGCCGCAAGAGCCCAGGGCCGCGGGCAACACCACCATCGGCCTGGTGGCCACCGACGCCAAGCTGAGCAAATCCCAGGCCCGCAAACTGGCCCAGATGGCCCACGACGGCCTGGCCAGGGCCATCAGGCCGGCGCACACCATGTTCGACGGCGACACCATCTTTTGCCTGGCCACGGGCCAGCGCGACCTGCCCGACACGCCGGGCTTTTTCGCCGCGCCCCAGGCCCAGGCCATCAACGAGTTGGGCCGGGCCGCCGCGGATTGCTTTTGCCGGGCGGTGATGCGCGGGGTGGCCGCCGCGGAAAGCCTGGGCGGCATGACCGCGCTCAGGGATTTGCCGGATAGGTAAAAGTAACGCCGCAAATAAAACAGGAAACCAATGGCTCTTATCAAACGGTCAGGATTCCGGCTGCGCCAATCTCCTGGACAGGGCTCGCCGCCCCCGGTCGCTGATCATGATTTGATCGGAAGGGCCTACGGTGTGGGCTTTAAAAGGCCTATTGGCCTTGCCAAGTATCATCAAGTCGCCTTCTTTTGCCATGGTATCTATAGCGTCGATCAAAGAATTAAACGGAAATCGGTTTTCAAGTGTATTGAATAGGTTAGCCACATCAACATAGCCGCGCATGCTGGTTTGTTCCATTACCGCCTGCAATATGGCGTCCCTGATATTCTCTTCCCTGACCTCGCGTTCCACCTCCAAAGAACCGTTGATGGCCTTTTCAACCAGTTGTTGCAGTTCTTCCTTGGTGGCGTCCAGTTTGCCGTCCGCCTTTTTCTGTCTGTCCGCCAAACTGGCGACCTCCTTAGCCATTTCCTGTCGGAACGCTTCTATTTTTTCCTCTGCTTTTTTCTCCAGCTCTTCTTGGGCTTCCGCATCGTCGGCCACGTCTTCGGGCCACATGTGCCGGCGCATATCCGAGACCGTGTCCTTCATCATGGAGAATGTGCCCTCGTATAGCTTGTCGAACAGCTTTTCCAACCGCACGACCCCTGATTGGATATCTCTGGCGGCTTCCTTGGTTTTCTCGGCCAGTTCATTCGATTGTTTGTAGAAATACAGAGACAGCCAAATAGCCACCACCGCCAGAAGCAAAGAAGCGATGGTCGCGATAAATGACACGATAGAGAAGGTGGAAGCTGATATGGCGGTTTCCATTGCTGCCTCCAAATAGCAATCAGGCGGGCCGGACCATGGTTCCGCAAGTCTGCGTCAACCAGGCCACTTTATTAAGACAGCGAGGGAAATACGGAAAGGTCTGTTCAGGATGTGTCGCCCCCCACGCGCGGATATTTTTCATCCGCTACTCCATAATAAAATTGAAAGTTGTGATGCGAGTCAATAAGTTTATTGTGCCCAGCTATCATCCAGCGGGATCTGGGCATTTGGGAATACGCTTTTTCACCCATCCGCGGCCCGGCCTTGTCCAACCCCTTGCTCCAATCTTGTAGCCCGGCGCTCTCCGTGATAATTATTGTAAAATTCGTTTTTATTTCTTGGACTGGAGGAGGCCATTAATGCAAAACGATAACCTGGCCGCCGGCATGGACCCGGCCCTGCGGCAGGCGCTTAGCGCCATGCATTATGGTCTTTATTTCCTGGCCACCGGCAGCCTGCGTAAACCCCAGGGCATGCTGGTTTCCTGGGTGAGCCAGGTCTCCGGCTATCCTCCCAAGATCATGGCCGCGGTGCGGGAAAACCGCGAAGTGCTCTCCAGCCTGGAAGCGCGGGCCGCCTATGCCCTCTGCCTGTTGCCCGGCAAGGACCGCGAACTGTATCGCCTCCTGGCCCGCAAGGCCGACGAGCGCTTCATCGGGCTCGGCCTGCAACAGGGGCCCTTGGAGCTGCCCGTGCCCCAGGGATGCCTGGCCGCCCTGGGTTGCGCCATAGAAAACGTCTACCGGCCGGGGGATCACGTGCTCATGGTGGGCAGGGTCATGGGCGCCAAAATTTTCGCCGAGGGCTCCGCCCTGAGCGTGAATGAAATCGGCCACACCTATCTGGGATTGTCCTGAAAGCGGAGCGGCCCGGTGCCCATGCAAGCGCCCGAGGTTTTCGATTTGATCGTGGTGGGGGCGGGTCACGCCGGCTGCGAGGCCGCCTTGGCCGCCGCCCGCCTGGGGGCGCGGGTCTGCCTGGTCACCTTCAACCTGGATCACTTGGCCGCGCTCTCCTGCAACCCCGCCGTGGGCGGCCTGGCCAAGGGCCATCTGGTGCGGGAGATAGACGCCCTGGGCGGCGAGATGGCCTTGAACGCCGACCGGACCGGCATTCAGTTCCGCCTTCTGAACCAGGGCAAGGGGCCCGCGGTCTGGTCCAGCCGGGCCCAGGTGGACATGGACCTCTACCCCCGCCGCATGCGCCGGGTCTGCCAGGAGCAGGAGGGCTTGTGGCTCCTGGAGGCCGAGGCGCGCTCATTGATGGTAAAGGACGGCCGCGCCGCCGGCGTGGTGACCCAGCGCGGCCAGGAAATCGCGGCCAAGGCGGTGCTGCTGACCACGGGCACCTTCCTGCGCGGGGTGATCCACATCGGCCTTAGCCAGTATCAGGCCGGCCGCATGGGCGATCCGCCCTCCAACGCCCTGAGCGACCAGCTCAAGGAACTGGGCTTCAACCTGCGGCGGCTCAAGACC
The DNA here is from genome assembly GCA_001184205.1 of Desulfocarbo indianensis. Lineage (GTDB taxonomy): Bacteria > Desulfobacterota > Desulfarculia > Desulfarculales > Desulfarculaceae > Desulfocarbo > Desulfocarbo indianensis. The sequence goes on along the minus strand of LBMP01000003.1, from coordinate 121,289 downwards.
GGCACCACGCCGCGCCTGGACCGCCGCTCCCTGGATTTATCCCGGCTTCCCCGGCAATGGGGCGACGCCCAGCCCAGGGCCTTCAGCTTCTTGAGCCGGTTCCCGCCCCAACTGCCCCAGGTCTGCTGCTGGGTGACCCGCACCACCGCCGCCACCCACGAACTGATCCGGGCCAACCTGGACCAGGCGCCCATGTACGCGGGACGCATCACCGGCACCGGCGCGCGCTATTGCCCCTCCATCGAGGACAAGGTGGTGCGCTTTGCTGACAAGGAATCCCACCAGGTTTTCCTGGAGCCCCAGGGACTGGAAAACGGGCTGATCTACCCCAACGGCATCCCCACCAGCCTGCCTCTGCACGTGCAGGAACTCATGGTGCGCAGCCTGCCCGGCTGCGAGCAGGCTTTCATCGCCCGGCCGGGCTACGCCATTGAATACGACATGAGCGACCCCCAGGACCTGGGGCCCGATCTCATGAGCCGCAAACTGGCGGGCCTGTTCCTGGCCGGCCAGATAAACGGCACCAGCGGCTACGAGGAAGCCGCGGCCCAAGGGCTCATGGCCGCCATCGGCGCGGTGCGCTGGGTGCGCGGCGAGGAGCCCCTGGCGCTGGACCGTTCCCAAGCCTATATCGGGGTGCTCGTGGATGATCTGGTGACCAGGGGCACCCTGGAGCCCTACCGGATGTTCACATCACGGGCCGAATACCGCCTGAGCCTGCGCGAGGACAACGCTGATTTGCGGCTCACGGCCCTGGGCCGCGAGCTGGGCCTGGTGGATGACCGGCGCTGGGCGGTCTTCGGCCGGAAGCGCCAAGCCATCGAGGACGCCTGGCGGCTTTTAAGCGAGGTGCGCCTCAACCCCACCGCCTCGCTCAACGACGGCCTGGCCGCTCTGGGCAGCGCGCCCCTTAAGCGCCCTTTGAGCGCGGCCGAGCTGCTGCGGCGTCCCGGCATGGTTTTGAAGAACCTGTTGGGCCTGCATCCGGACCTGGCCTCCCTGGACGGCCTTGGCGGCGAGGTGGCCGAGCAACTGGAGATACGCGCCCATTATGTGGGCTATGAGGAAAGGGAGCGCGAGCAGGTGGCGCGCTTCCGCCAGAGGGAGCAGGTGCGGATTCCCCGGGACTTGGACTACGAATCCCTGGCCGGCCTGAGCCGGGAGGTCAGGGAGAAGCTGATCAAGGTGCGGCCGGCCAATCTTGGCCAGGCCGGGCGCATCTCCGGCGTGACGCCGGCGGCGCTGGCCGTGCTTTCCCTGCATTTGCACCGCCTGGCCAAAGAGAGCCAGAGCGTCGAAGCCGGCGTAATCAGATAGGCTCCAGTTGCGGCTTGCCCCCCACTGGCGGCTGCGCTATATTCCCGGAGTCCGGATATAATCAGGTGACCGGGCCGTGACCGCTCCGCCGCCCCTGCCGGAGGCGGCCGGGGCGCGCGTTGATGCGTGCCATCACGAAAACGGACTTATAGCAAACCCGGCCGGTTCATGACGGCCCTTGTTCAGCATGGTGAGGCGGTGCCGGAACCCAGGCAAAACCCGACTATCGGCCAGCGCGTGGTGCGCGTGTTTCCCGCTTGGGTCATGCCGAATCACCTCACCTTTTTGCGCATGGCCTGCTCCCTGGCCATTCTGGTTTTGGAGCTGCTTAACGGCAGCCTGGGCTTGATCATTCTCTTGGGCCTGGTGGCGGGCTTCAGCGATCTCCTGGACGGGGCCCTGGCCCGCAGCCGGGGCTTGGTCACCAGCCTGGGGGCGTTTCTGGATCCCTTGAGCGACAAGCTCTTCGCCCTGGTGCTGATCGTTGTGGTGTGGCGGCGGGGACTGGTGGAGCCCTGGCTTTTGGTGCTGATGATATTATTAACCGAGGTGCATACTTTCCTGGTGCCGGTTTTATCGCTGCTGCGCCGCAAGCGGCAAGGCCGGGCTCTCTGGCCGCCGCCCAAGGTCGTGCCCAACCGCTGGGGCAAATTGAAAACGGGCTGGTTCGCCAGCGCCCTGGGCTTGGCGGTAATCGGCGCCTGGCTGGGATGGGGCTGGCTCATCGGCTTCGCCTGGCTCAACATCTGGGTGGCCCTGGCCATGGGGCTGTGGGCCGAGTTCATTTATCTGCGCGATTACGCCCATGGGGCTTATGCCTGAGGAGGCTTGTCACCATGCCTGATACTCCAGTCGATCCGGGGGCGGTTTATTTGGAGCGCATCAAGTCGCGGGTGGGAACCGGCGACACCGCCAAAAGCGCCACCATGGAAAACTATTGGCGGGCCGAGCCGCAGGCCTCCGGCAAGATCAAGATGGATCTCTTGGATTTGAACGACCAGCCCAGCGGCTACAGCGAGATGGTGGACCTGGAGGAGCTGAACAACCGTTTTTACCTGGTGGAAAACTGGCAGCCCCGCGAGTTCGATCCCAAAAAGGAAAAAGCCGATAAGCTCACCGCCCGGGCGGATCGCCATCTGGAAAAAAACGAATTCCTGTCCGCCGAGTTCGAGTACAACAACGCCCTCAAGCTGGACGAGGAGAACGTGCGGGCCAACTTCGGTCTGGGCAAGACCTACCTGGCCATGGGCGATCAGGACAAGGCGCGCGACATGTTCAGCAAGCTGTCGGCCATCGATGCGGTGCTGGACCCCAGCAACAAGCACATTTTCAACGAATGCGGCATGCAGCTCCGCAAGCTGGGTCTGCACGAGGAAGCTATAGACTATTACCGGCGCGCGCTAAGCCTGGCCAAGGACGACGAAAACCTCTGGTTCAATTTCGGCAGGGCCCTCTTGGAAGGCGGCCACAAGAACAAGGCGGCGGCCGCGCTCAAAAAAGCCATGGACATCAATCCCGACCTGGTGGAGGCCAAGGCGCTGTTGAGCCAGACGGGATGTTGAGGATTAATCAGCGGCGCGTAAATAATACGCGCCGCTTAATCGCAGCAAGCTAGGAGGAGAGCGAATGGATGTTAAGACCATCGGCGTCATCGGCGCCGGTCAGATGGGCAACGGCATAGCGCAAGTGGCGGCGGCGGCCGGCTTCCAGGTCATCATGAATGACATTAGCCAGGAATTCTGCGAGCGCGGCCTGGCCACCATCAAAAACAGCCTGGGCCGGCTGGTAAAAAAGGAAAAGCTCAGCAACGAGCAGTTGGAGGCCATCCTGGGCCGCATCAAGCTGAGCACCGACATGGGCGACATGGCCGGGGCTGATTTCGCGGTGGAGGCGGCCACCGAGCGGGTGGATTTGAAGCTCGACATCTTCCGCAAGCTGGACGGCGTTTGCCGGCCGGACGTGGTTCTCTCCAGCAACACCAGCTCCATTTCCATCACCAAGATCGCCGGCGCCACCAAGCGGCCCGAGCTCATCATCGGCATGCACTTCATGAATCCGGTGCCCATGATGAAACTGGTGGAGATCATCCGGGGCCTGGCCACCAGCGACGAGACCCATGCCTTGACCAAGGACCTGGCCCTGAAGATGGGCAAGACTCCGGTGCCGGCCAACGACTATCCCGGCTTCATCGCCAACCGCATCCTCATGCCCATGATCAACGAGGCGGTGTTCTGCCTGATGGAGGGCGTGGGCGAGGCTAAGGATATCGACGAGGTCATGAAGCTGGGCATGAACCACCCCATGGGGCCTTTGGCCCTGGCGGACCTCATCGGCCTGGACACCTGCCTGGCCATCCTGGAGGTGCTGCATCAGGGCATCGGCGACAGCAAATACCGGCCTTGCCCCTTGCTGCGCAAGTACGTGGACCAGGGCTGGCTGGGCCGCAAGAGCGGCCGCGGATTCTATCAGTACTAGATATCTCACCATGCAATTTCCGGGGCCTGCCTCGCGCCCAGCGCGCCGAAGCGGCCCCGGCCGTCTTGTTGTGGTAAATAATATGCCATGTTTCGGATAGGCTTGTTAGGGACGGAGATAACGTGATCGCGATCATTGATTATGAGGCGGGCAACCTGACCAGCGTGGCCCGCGCCATCGGCCACCTGGGCGCGCCCTGCCTGGTCACCCAGGATTTGGAGGCCATCGCCGGGGCCGAAAGGGTGATATTTCCCGGGGTGGGCGCGGCGGGCAGCGCCATGGCCAGCCTGAAACGCCTGGGGCTCGACCAGGCCCTGCGCCAGGCGGTGGCCAGCGGCAAGCCGGTTTTGGGCATCTGCCTGGGCACCCAGATCGTTTTCGAGCGCAGCCAGGAGGACCTGGCCTCGTGCCTGGGGCTGTTGCCCGGCGAGGTGGTGCGCTTTCCCCTGCGCCACGTTGACGCGGCCGGCGGGCCGCTGAAGGTTCCCCACATGGGGTGGAACAGGGTGAGCTGGCGCAAGCCGCACCCGGTTTTCGCCGGTCTGCCGGAACAGGCCGAGTTCTATTTCGTGCACTCCTATTATCCCAAGCCCTCCGCTCCCGAAGTGGTGTTGGGCGTGACCGAGTACGGCTTTGAATTCGCCTCGGCCGTGGGCCGCGCCAATTTGGTGGCCGTGCAGTTCCACCCGGAAAAATCCGGCGCGCCAGGCCTCAAAATCCTGGAGAACTTCCTCTCCTGGGATGGAAAGGCGGGCGCCTGATGCTGAGCAAGAGGATCATTCCCTGTTTGGACGTGCGCGCCGGCAAACTGACCAAGGGCATCAAGTTTAAGGGCAACGTGGACATCGGCGACCCGGTGGAGATGGCCGAGTTCTATTACAATGAAGGCGCCGACGAATTGGTGTTCTACGACATCACGGCCAGCTCCGACGCCCGCGCCATCATGATAGACGTGGTGCGCCGGGTGGCCGAGCGCATCTTCATGCCCTTTTCCGTGGGCGGCGGTTTGCGCAACGTTGACGACATGCGAGCGGTGCTTTTGGCCGGGGCCGAGAAGATAAGCGTCAACTCGTCCGCCGTGCAGGAACCGGAGATCATCCGGCAGGGCGCGGAAGCCTTTGGCGCGCAGTGCGTGGTGCTGGGCATGGACGTGTTGAAGGTGGGCGTCAAGCCGGGCATTCCCAGCGGCTACGAGGTGGTGATCCACGGCGGCCGCAAGCCCATGGGCCTGGACGCCCTGGAATGGGCGCAACGGGCCGAAAGTCTGGGCGCGGGCGAGATCTGCCTTAACAGCATCGACGCCGACGGCACCCAGGACGGCTACGAGCTGACCCTCACCAAGCTCATTAGCCAGGCGGTGTCCATCCCGGTAATCGCCTCGGGCGGGGCCGGCGAACCGCGGCATCTGGCCGAGGTGCTGACCCAGGGCAAGGCCCACGCCGCGCTCATCGCCTCCATGACCCACTACGGCAACTACACCATCCGCCAGATCAAGGACTATCTGGACGGGCAGGGCATCAAGGTGCGCAATTACTGGTAGGCCCTGAAGGCGCAAGCCGCCCAAAATCCCTTACTCGCGAGGCCAGAAATATGCTTTCTCCCGGCGGGCTGTTCAATCTAGATGACTTGAGCGACGCGTTTCTTTTCGCCGGCGTAAAGCTGGTGTGGGAAGTGCTGGACCAGATCAAGGAATACACCGTGAACGCCATCGAGCAGGCCGGCCCCCAGGGGGCGATCCTGCGTCGCGGCGGGGACGTGCTCCTCAACACGGTGGTGATCCACCAGGGCAAGGTGCGGGAATCCGGCTTCGAGCTTTTGGGCGGCGATCCCACCAAGGGCGAAATGAAGGTGCGCCTCGAGGGCGAGGTGGTGAGCGAGGCGGCGGTGATTCACGCCGGCGCGGCCATCATGGACGACGCCGTGCATTTTTCTCCGGGCTGCAAGGTGGAGCCCGGCGCCCTCATCAAGGGTCCCACCTTCATAGGCGCCGGCTCCGAGGTGCGCCAGGGCGCATACCTGCGCGGCTCCTGCCTGGTGGGGCGGGCCTGCGTGGTGGGGCACACCACCGAGATGAAGAACAGCGTCATGCTGGACGGGGCCAAAGCCGGCCACTTCGCCTATTTGGGAGATTCCATCCTGGGCCGCGAGGTCAACCTGGGCGCGGGCACCAAGCTGGCCAACCTCAAGATCATCGACCGGCCTTATTACATCAAGCTGGGCGACAAGACCCACACCATAAAAAGGCGCAAGTTCGGAGCCATCCTGGGCGACGGCTGCGAAACCGGGTGCAACTCGGTGACCAACCCCGGCACCATCCTGGGTCCCAAATGCCTGGTGGCCCCTTGCATGGCGGTGAAGCCGGGCTTCCACCCCGGCCGCAGCGTCATCCGCTAAAGCGCGCGGTCCGGGGTCGCGGGAAGCGAGGCGCGCCCGCTTTATAGCAGGCCTTTTTCTTGGAGAAAGCGCACCACGTTGGTGGTCTCGCCCGCGCCCATGGTGCCGCCCAGGCTTATGGCCACGGCGCAGGCCTCCAGCACCTCGTCCACGGTGGCGCCCAGCTCCAGGGCCCGCTCGGTCTGGGCCATCTGGCAGGCGGGGCAGCCGTGCACCAGCGCGCCGCACAGGGCCATGAGTCTTTTCACCTTGCCGCTTAAAGCGCCGTCCTTGTAGACCTCGCCGGGCAGGGCGTCGTAGTTCCGGCCCACTTCGGGCATTTTCTCCTTGTACAGCATAAAGGCCTGCATGCTGGCTTTTCGGTATTCCGTGGGGCTGGCGATCATGATAAAAATCTCCTGCATGGGTTCGCGGGTTTAGAGAAAGGCACGGCCTTCACGTTAGCAGACCGCACCCCTAATCACCATCACCCCTTTGGGTGAGCTTCGTTGCGGCGAGAGCTTTCCATGGCCAACGGGAACTTGATCATAAAAGAGCGGGGCGAGCGCGGGCCGCGCCTGCTTTTCATCGAGCCCTACCTCAATGGATCGCACCGCGCCCTGGCCGAGGCGCTCATGAGCCGCCTGCCCGGACGCTGGACCCTGCTGGCCTTGCCGGGGCGTTTCTTCCGCTGGCGCATGCGCGGGGCGGCGGCCTTTCTGGCGGAGGCGGCGGGCGAGGCGCTGCGGCGGCCCTGGGACGGCCTCATATGTTCATCTATGCTGAACCTGGCCGAGCTCAAGGGGCTGGTACCCGAGTTGGCCGGCACGCCGGCCTTGGTTTATTTTCACGAGAACCAGCTCGCCTATCCGGCCGGGGGCGCGGCCGATGAGCGCCAAGAGCGGCAGGATCTGTTCCTGGCCTTCAGCAATCTCACCAGCGTTGCCGCGGCCAAGCTGGCGCTATTTAATTCGGCCTATCACCGCAGGGAGGTGATCCAGGCCGCCGGAGCGCTCCTGGCCAAGCTGCCCGACGCGGTGCCCCATGGCCTGGCCCAGGCCCTGAGCGCCAAAAGCCGGGCGCTGGCCGTGCCGCTATCGGTTGAGGAGGCAAACGGCCTGCGGCGCGAGCCGCGCCAGGGGCCGCTCAGGATTCTCTGGAACCACCGCTGGTCCCAGGACAAGGACCCGCGGAGCTTTTTCGCGGCGCTGTTCGCCCTGGCCGAGCAGGGGCTGGATTTCCAGGTGGCGGTGTTGGGCCGCCAGAGCGGCCGCCCGCCCGCGGTGTTTCAGGAAGCGGCCTCCAAGCTGGGGCCACGCCTGATCCGGCAAGGGGCGCTGGAAGACCGCCGCGAGTATTGGCGCTGGCTTTTCTGGGCGGATATGTGCGTCAGCACAGCCTTGCAGGAATACCAGGGCCTGGCCGTGGCCGAGGCGGCCTGGGCCGGCTGCCGCCCCTTGGTGCCGGACGCACTGGTCTACCCGGAGCTTTATCCCGCCGGGCTGCGCTACGGGCCGGGCAAGCTGGAGCAGGCCTTGGCCGGCTTGATCGCCGCGCCGGATAAGTGCCGGCGAACCGATTACCAAGCCCTGGCCCGCCCCATGACCTGGCAAGCCCTGGCGCCGGCCTGGCGCAGGGCATTGGAGGAGCTATGCGCCCCATGAGGAAACAAAAGGCCCTGGTGAGCGGTCATGAGGCCATGGAGGCCATCCTGGCCAAGGCCCTGGTGCTGCGCCTGGCCATGTGCAAGGACGGCCAGCCCTATGTGGTGCCGCTCAGCTTCGGCCTGGCGCCGGGGCGCATCTATTGCCACACCGGCCGCCAGGGCCTGAAGATGGATTTCCTGGCCGCCAATGACCGGGTTTGTTTCGAGGCGGAGGCCGGCGTCGAAGTGATGCCAGGCAAGGAGGCTTGCGCCTGGGGCATGCGCTATGAAAGCGTGGTGGGCTTTGGCCGGGCCGTCATCGTGGACGATCCGGAGGAGCGTCTATCGGGCCTGCGCCTCATAATGGAACACTACGCGGGTAAGGGCGACTATGACTTTCCGGAGCCCAACCTGGCCAGAACGGCAATCTTGCGCATAGACATAGAGGAGATGACGGGAAGGCGCGCGGGCTTTTAATCGCGCTCGTAATTATCGGCCAGGCTCACCCGGAGCTGATCGTAAAAGGGATCGGCCTTTTCGATTTTCACCCACACCGTTTGCCCCGGCTCCAGGCTCAGGCCCGGCTGGTTGGGGATGGCGGTGATAAGCATCAGTTCATTGAGCAAAAGCTGCCAGCGCCGGGTCTGATACTCCATGACCAGGGCCGGATGCTTCTCGTCCTTGCGCTCGTCCAGCCACTTCAGCAGCCAATAGCGCTGCCGGGACTGGCGCACGCGCATGGCCCGCCGCACGTTGGGCTGCACCCGCATGGCCAAATCTTCCAATTCTTCCTTGCCGTAGGCCGGTCCCCGGCCGGAGAGCACCGCGGACAATTGGCGCTGCATCACCAGGTCCAAATAGCGGCGGATGGGGCTGGTGGCGTGGGTGTAGCGCTCCACCCCCAGGCTGGAGTGCTTGCCCGGGGTGGTGGTGATATCCACCGGATTCAACAGGCGGCGTTGCCTGAAATGGAGGAAGAGATCTTCGGGGTCGCCTTCCTCGATGGGTTCGCGGGGCTCGGCCTGGGTGCGGTAGAGGCTGGGCACGCCTTGCTCGTCCAGAAAGCGCCCCACCAGGGTGTTGGCCAGGATGGCCGTCTCGGCCACCATCTCGCGGCTGGGGCCGTCGCGCCCCAGGAGGCGCACCCGCACCTGGAAATCCTCATCCACCCCCACCAGCACCTCGGGCAGCGGCAGGAAATAGGCCCCCGCCTGGCCGCGCTGGCGGCGCAAAGCGTCGCAGCAGGCCAGCAGGCCTTTCAGCCTGGCCTCGCCCGCCTCCAGCATTTCATCGGCTTCGTCATAGGTCAGCCGCTTGTGCACCTTGAGGACGCTGCGCATGAATTCAAAGTCCAGCACCTTGCCCTGGGCGTCCAGCCGCGCCAGGCAGCTTATGCCGGGGCGCGGCAGGCCCTCGCGCAGGGAAAGCGCGTCCTCGCTCAACTGGGGCGGCAGCATGGGAATGCGCGCGTCGGGCATGTAGAGGGTGGTGGCGCGCTCCATGGCCTCGCTGTCCAAGGCGTCGCCCGGCGCCAGCAGGGACGCGGCGTCGGTGATGTGGATGCCCAGGGTGCCGCCGCCTTCATCATCCGGCTCAAAGGAAAGGGCGTCGTCGAAATCAGTGGTGTAGAGGCCGTCTATGGTGAAGGTGTACAGTTCGCTCAGGTCGCGGCGTTCTTCTTGCAGGGCGCTCTCCGGGGAGAGACTTTCCGCCAGTTCCTCGATCTGGGGGCTGAACTCGGTGGACAGGCCTTCCTTGAGCAGCGGCACGTTGGCGTGCGGCGGCATGGCGCCCAGGCGCACCAACAGCTTGAAGAGTTGCCGCCTGCCGCCGATCTCGGCCAGGGAGACGATCTCCTTGGCCTTCTTGGCACGCGGCGCGTCATCCTCGAAAATCAGAAGCTCGGTGAGCAGGTCCAGCAAACCCTCGGGCGGCTCGCCGGCGGGCAGGGCGGTGCGGGATTTGGGCAGGGAGCGCAGGAACTCCACCGCCTCGTCCACCTCCTGGCGGTGGGCTTCCTCGCGTTCCTGCTGGAGCTGCTTTTGCTCCAGTTGCTCCAGGGTCAGGGGCACGTAGTCGCCGCCGGCCAGGCGGAAATGCAGGCGCTCGTAAAACAGCGCCCGCAGCACGGCCGCCTGGTGATCGTCGCCGGCCTCGGGCCCGAACTGCAACTCGGCCAGGTCCTTGAGGGGGACCAGGTCTTTTTCCTCGTGCACCAGCTCCCACAGCTCCGCCACGTTGACCTGGGCGGCCAGTTCTTCGCGGCGAGTGTCCACTTCTTTTAAATAATCGGCCAGGGCCTGGCGGGGACGCTCCGGCGATATGGCGGCCGGCGATAAATGCAGAACCCGGCCGGCGGGCAGGGCCATCTGGCGGTCGGAAGCGGTGAGAACGCCCCAGCGGCTCTTCTTCGCGGTCTGCACCATGGCAAGGGTGATGCGATTTTTTTCTATAAACTCGGCTAGATGGCCAACGGGGTCCATGAAACACCAGATAGGGGAACTTGTGTGAAAAATGGAACATCAGTCTACCGGCCCGCTTGTGGAGTGTCAACTTGCCCGGCGCGCTGCAAATGGTATTATGAATAAATACCCTTGGGAGGGGTCGTATGGGAAAAAGCCAAAGCTGGTCCGTTTTGTTTTTTGGAGTCGTTTTAGCTGTTTTCTTGACCGCTTCCGCTTCGCGAGCCGCGGAGCCGGTGGATTTCGATCTTCCCACCATAGACGGCGGCCGCCTGCGCCTTTCGGAATTCAGGGGCCGGGTGGTGGTGCTGGATTTCTTCGCCAGCTGGTGCGGGCCCTGCAAGGCGGCCATGCCCAAGCTGGAGGAGCTGCACCAGCGCTACCGCGACCGGGGGCTCTCGGTGATCGCCTATTCCGTGGATGAGGGCGGCAAAAAGGCGGTAAAGCCTTTCGTCTCCCGCCTGGGCATCAACTTCCCGGTGGTCCTGGGCAGCCTGCAGGAAGCCCGCTACCTGGACCCAGTGCGCTATCTGCCCACCACCCTGATCATAGACCCCCAGGGCCGGGTGGTTAACCGCATGGTGGGCGGCACCAGCATGGGCAATCTGGAAAACGCGGTGCTGGCCTATCTGCCGCGCTCCGCTCCGCAGCCGCCGGCAGCTTCCCAGGTGAAGCGCCGCCAGCAGGGCGAAAGCCGCTTCATGCGGGTCTGGGTGCAGGAAAACCAGATATTGCAGGGCTACCGCGGCATTTTCATTCACGTGATGGCCGACGTGGCCGACATGCCCGCCGAGCAGGGCCTGTGGCTCGCCCTGAACCTGAGGCCGGAGGCCAGGGTGGGCAACGGCCTGGCGCCGGTGTCCGAGGCCAAGCCCTATTATCAGCGCGTGGACGACGCCACCCGCAGCCACCACATACTTTTCGTGCGCTGCGACCAGCTTCCCGCCGCACCCCTGGGCGCGCTCTACCGCGTATGGGTGACCATCCTCGATCACAACCAGCAACCTGTCGAGAAAAGCGGTGAAATGATCGTGCAGAACCCTGGTTGCTACACAGCGCGGGTAAGGTGAGGGACGGCGCGCCTGGGGTGACGCGTGGCTAGTCCCGGCCTGACCATCCTAAAAGACCTGGCCCGCCGCCGCTGGTGGCGACTGTCCATCGGCCTGGCGGCCCTGGTGGCGGTGGACCTGGCCCAGTTGTACGTCCCCCGCCTCATCAAGTTCGCGGTGGATCAGCTCACCTCCGGCTCCGCCACGGCCCGCTCGCTTTTGATCCTGGGCCTGGGGGTGCTGGGCCTGGCCGCGCTCATGGCTGTCTTGCGCATAATCTGGCGGCCGCTGCTTTTCGGCTACGCCCGCGCGGCCGAGCGCGATTTCCGCGGCCGGCTTTTCGACAAAATCCAGGGCATGCATGTGGGCTATCTGAGCGAGCAGCCGCCGGGCGAGCTGATGGCTCGGGCCACCAACGACCTGAACAACATCCGCATGGCCGCCGGCATGGGCCTGGTGGCCGGCATCGACGGCTTCTTCATGGGTCTGGCCGCCCTGGGCTTCATGCTCTACATAAGCCCCTTGCTGACTCTTCTGGCGATCCTGCCCATGCCGGCGGTGGTGCTGCTCACCAGGGTGCAGAGCCGCAGGATGCACCAGAGCTACACCGACGTGCAGGAATCGTTTTCCGCCATCACCGAGCAGGTGCGCGAGGCCTTGAGCGGAATCCGCCTAATCAAGGCCTACGGCCTGGCCGGCCAGGAGCTGGGGCGGCTGGCCCGCCACGGCCAGCGGCATTTGCGGCTGAACATGGGTCTGGCCAAGGTGTTGGGCCTGTTCTTCCCCTTGATGGCCTTGTTCACCAATCTGAGTCTGGCCGTGGTGCTGGCGGTGGGCGGCCCCATGGCCGTGTTCGGCGACATCACCGCCGGCGACTTCGTGGCGTTCTCGGCCTACCTCAACATGCTCACCTGGCCCATGATGGCCCTGGGCTGGGTGACCAGCCTCATGCAGCGGGCCAAGGCCTCTTTGCAGCGGGTGGATGAAATCCTGGAGGCCCGCCCCCAGGTGAGCGATCCCGCCTCGCCCCTGGCCATACCCTCGGGCCGGGCCCTGGACCTGGAGGTGCGCGACCTCAGCTTCGCCTATCCCGGCGAAACCCGCCGCGCCCTGAAGAACATAAGCCTGCATCTCCCCGCCGGCGGGCGGGCGGCGCTGGTGGGGCGCATCGCCAGCGGCAAGAGCACCCTCCTCAACATGCTCACCAGGCTTTACGAGCCCCCGCCGGGCGCGGTGTTTCTGGGCGGGGTGGACGTGCGCGATCTGCGCCAGGCCGATCTGCGCTCCCAGGTGGCGCTGGTCACCCAGGAGGCTTTTCTTTTTTCCGCCACCCTGCGGGCCAATCTCACCCTGGGCAAGCCCGAGGCCAGCGACGATGAGCTGTGGGCCGCCCTGGCCGCCGCCGGCATGGAGCAGGAGGCCCGCGAGTTGCCCCAGGGCCTGGAGAGCCAACTGGGCGAGAAGGGGCACAGCCTCTCCGGCGGCCAGCGCCAGCGCCTGGCCCTGGCCAGGGCCTTGCTCCTGGACCCGCCCATCCTGCTCCTGGACGATCCGCTTTCCGCGGTGGACACCGAAACCGAGGGCCGCATCCTGGCCGGCCTGGGCCGGGAGCGGCAAGGCAAGAGCACCCTCATGGTGAGTCACCGCCTGGCCAGCGTGGCCTTCGCGGACCGAATATTCGTGCTGGATCAGGGCCGCCTGGCGGAGGAGGGCGACCACCGATCCCTCATGGCCCTGGGCGGGGTCTATCACGCCCTGTTCGCCGAGCAGGCGCTATTGGCCGAGTTGGAGGAATAAGCGGTGCCGGTTTGGGATTACGGCTACATGGAGGGCGACAAGCTGGGCAGGCCCTATGACGCGCGCCTGCTCAAGCGCCTGGCCTCCTACGCGCTACCCCACCTACGCCTGCTGCTCCTGGCCGGGCTGCTCATCGCCGGCAACACCGGCCTGGAGCTGGTGCTGCCCTATCTCACCAGGGTGGCCATCGACTCCTATATGGTGCGCCAGGCCCTGGAGGTGAGCCGCGCAAAAGCCCCGCCGGCGCTGTGGGATCAACTCCAGGCCGAGGCCGGGCCGGCTATCCTGCGCGGCGACGGCGGCGAAGTCTACGTGCCGGAGGCCAGCTGGCGCAAGCTGGACCCCAGGCTCATCGCCCGGCTCAAGGACGCCGGCGCGGTGGCCGAAAGCCCCTGGTATCTGGCTCCTCAGGAGGACAGGTCCGAGGAACTGGCGCGGGAGCGTCCCGGCCTTTTCCGCCGGGTGGCGGGGCGGCTCCTGATCCGTTCCGGCGATTTGGCCAGGCTGCCAGGCCAGGAGCTGCGCGAGCTGCGCCGGCCCGACGCCTGGGGCCTGGCTTGGCTGGCCCTGGTGTTCCTGGTGGTGGCCAGCCTGTCGGCCGCCTTGGGCTTCGCCCAGTACGTGCTTTTGGAGCGGGCCGGGCAGAACATGACCTACGCCATCCGCCAGGACCTTTACGGCCGTCTCCTGGGGAGGGCGCTTTCCTATTTCGGGCGCAGCCCGGTGGGCAAGCTGGTGACCCGGCTCACCAACGACGTGGCCAATCTCAATGAAATGTATCAATCCACCATGGTGGCCTTTTGCCAGGACGTGATGCTGGTGCTGGGCATCGTGACGGTGCTTTTGGTGCTGGATTGGCGCTTGGCCCTGGTCTGTCTGGGCTTGACGCCGTTCATCGCGGTGCTGGCCTGGGTCTTCGCCCGCATGGCCCGCGAGGCTTTCCGGGCCATGCAGGGGCAATTGGGCCGCATCAACTCCCGCCTCAGCGAAACCCTGGGCGGCCTGGCCGTGGTCAAGCTCTTCCGGGCGGAAGAGCAGGGCGCCAAGGAATTCGACAAGCTCAACCAGGAGCACTACCGCGCCGGCATGCGCCAGGTGAAGGTCTTCGCGGTGTTCATGCCCATCACCGATCTTTTCTCCTCCCTGGCGGCCGGCCTCATCATCTGGTACGGCGGCGGGCGGGTGATCCAGGATCAGCTCAGCCTGGGCACCCTGGTGGCCTTTATCTTCTATATGCAGATGTTTTTCCGGCCGGTGCGCGACATGGCCGAGAAATACAACGTTATGCAGGCGGCCATGGCCTCGGCCGAGCGCATATTCCACCTCATGGACCAGGGCGAGGCCCTGGCGGCTCCGCGCCGGCCGGTGGAGAGCTTCCCGCCGGGGCCGGGCCAGGTGCGCTTCGACCAGGTGAGCTTCGGCTACGAGGCTGACAAGCCGGTGCTGAAGGGGGTGGAATTCGACATCCCCGCCGGTGAGACCTGGGCCGTGGTGGGCCCCACCGGCGCGGGCAAGACCACCCTGGTCAACCTGCTCATGCGCCTCATGGACCCCCAGGCCGGGCGGGTGCTCATCGACGGCCATGATCTGCGCGACCTGAGCGAGGAGCAGATAGCCGCCCTGGTGGCCCTGGTGCCGCAGGAGGTGTTCCTTTTCTCCGGCACCGTGCGGGAAAACATAACCATGGGCCGGGAGCAGGCCACGCCGGAAAGGCTCCAGGCTGCCCTGGCCGCCACCGGGGCCGAGCAATGGCTCACCAGCCTGCCCCTGGGCCTGGATACGCCCCTGGGCGAGGGCGCGCGCAAGATGAGCGCGGGCCAGCGCCAGCTTCTGGCCCTGGCCCGGGCCTTGGCCGGCGCGCCAGGGGTGCTGGTCCTGGACGAGGCCACCAGCTCCATCGACCCGGAATCGGAGCGGCTCATCCAAAAGGCCCTGCCCAAGGTGCTTAAAGGACGCACCAGCCTGGTGGTGGCCCATCGGCTATCCACCGTGCGGCACGCGGACCATATCCTGGTGATGCAAAGGGGCCGGGTGGTGGAAGAGGGCCGCCACGATGAGCTGATGGCCTTAGACGGCGTTTACACGCGTCTGGTGCGCTTGCAGGAGCTGAAAGCCGCCCAAGGAGGAAGCCATGGAAACCGGCCTTAAAGGCAAAACAGCGGCGGTGGCCGGGGCCAGCCGGGGACTGGGCCGGGGCCAGCCGGGGACTGGGCCGGGCCGTGGCCCTGGGCTTGGCAACGGAAGGCTGTGATCTGGCCCTTTGCGCCAGGGAGGCTGAAGGCCTGGCCAAGACGGCCGGCGAGATAGAAGATCGCTACGGGGTAAAGGTGTGGAGCAAGCCCGCGGACCTGAGCCAAAGCGGCGCGGGCGGGGCTTTCATCGAGGAAGCCATCGCCGCCCTGGGCGTGACCGTGAACAACGTGCTGCCCGGCTACATCCACACCGAGCGGGTGGAGGCCATCCTGAACCACCGCGCCCAAAGCCAGGGCATAAGCCGGGACGAGGCTCTGGCCGCGGTGGTCAAGGACATACCCCTGGGCCGTTTGGGAAGGCCCGAGGAGTTCGCCGACCTGGTGGTCTTCCTGGCCTCGGAGCGCGCGTCCTACATCACCGGCGCGTCATACTGGATAGACGGCGGCCTGTTCAGCGGGCTCTTGTAGGCCGCCTCACATCAGGGCGTCCACCCGGCTTATGCCGGGCAGGAGCTCCTTCAGGGTCTTGCCGATGATGTTGCTCAGGGTGGCGTTGGCGTGCTTGCAGCCGGAGCAGGCCCCCACCAGGCGCACCAGCACCACGCCCTGATCATTGACCCCCAAAAGCTCCACGTTGCCGCCGTGCTTGACCAGCTCGGGCCGCGCCTGATCCAGGGCGGCCTCCACCTGCTCCCGCGTGGGCGCGCTCATCAGGCGACCTCCTTGATGGCCCCCAGCTTGACCAGCTTGGCCTTGATCTTGCCGGCCAGCTCGCGGTAGGCCTGGGAGGCGGCCGAATCGCCGTTCACCGCGGGCCGGCCCTGGTCGGCCTGCTGGCGGACCTGGGTGTCCAGGGGCAGCTCGCCCAGGAAGTCCACGCCCAGCTTGCGGCACAGGGGCTCCACCGAGCCGTGGCCGAAGATCTCGTGCCGGGCGTCGCACTCCGAGCAGATAAAGTAGCTCATGTTTTCCACGATGCCCAAAACCGGCGCGCCGGTCTGCTGGAACATGTCCACGCCCTTGACCGCGTCCACCAGGGCCACGTCCTGGGGGGTTGTCACCACCACCGCGCCGGTGATGGGCACCTCCTGGGTCATGGAAATCTGCACGTCGCCGGTGCCGGGAGGCAGGTCCAGGACCAGCACGTCCAGGGGCGCCCAGGATACCTCGTGCAGCAATTGGCGCACCGCTTTCATGATCAGGGGCCCCCGCCAGATCAGGGCCTTTTCCGGGGGGATCATGAAGCCGATGGACATGACCTTGAGGCCGTGGGCCTCGATGGGTTTAAGCTTGTTGCCGTCGCTTTCCGGCTCGGCGTCCTTGAGCCCCAGCATGATGGGCACCGAGGGACCGTAAAGGTCCAGGTCCAGGAGGCCCACCTTGAGGCCTTGCCTGGCCAGGCCCAGGGCCAGGTTGACCGCCACGGTGCTTTTGCCCACGCCGCCCTTGCCGGAGGCCACCGGCACGATGGCGCTCACCCCGGCCACGGGATGGGGGCCCTTTGGCTCCTCGGCCTTGGGCTTGGGCGGCTCGGGGAAATCAAGCTGCAATTCCTTGACGCCCGGTATCTCCATCACCGCCGCGGCCACGGCGTTTTCCAGGTCTTCGCGCACCTGGGGCGGGGCCTGCACCGCGCGCAGTTTTATCTTGGCCACGCCGCCCTGCAGGCCGGCCTCCTCCACCAGGTCCATGGCGACGATATCCACTTCAAAACCGGGATAGCGCACATTGGCTAGCGCCTTGCGGAACATTTCATCAATCACGGGGGACTCCTTTCGCTGTATCAAATGGCGTCCGGTTCCAGGCAGCAGCCCAGGGCGCCGTTCAGTTGGGGTTGCGGCGGCACCAGCACCCGGCAGCCTATCACCCGGCCGCACAGCTCCACCACCGCCTGATTCAGGGCCACGCCTCCGCAGAAGACCAGGGTGCGCGGCCGGTAGCGGCGCACCATTTGGGCCACCCGGCGGGCCACGGAAAGATTCACCCCGGCCATGATGCTGGCCAAGGGCGCTCCCTCCATGAGGCGGGCCAGGATTTCGGTCTCGCCAAAGGTGGCGCAGGTGTTGTTGATCTCCACCGGGTCCTCATGGCAGGCCGCCAAATCACCGAGCTCCACGCCCAGCAGCCGGGCCATGTTTTCCAGATAGCGGCCGGTGCCGGCGGCGCAGCGGTCATTGGTGACGAAATCCATGACCCGGCCGCCCTCCACCTGGATTACCTTGCTGTCCTGCCCGCCCAACTCCACCAAGGTAAAATCGCCGAGCCCGGTTTGCAACAAGGCCCCGCGAAAATGGGCCCGGATTTCGCTGATGCCCTGCACGCCGCTGAGCGCCGCCCGGCCGTAGCCGGTGTAGGTCAGGGGCCAGGCCGGGTCCAGATCCAGCGCGGCGGGGTCCAGGCTGCCGTTGCAGCGGGCGGCCAGCACAAAGGGCACCGCTTCCAGAAGGCGGCTGTGCAGGACGCCCTGGGGCCCGGCCACGCACAGCTTCACCGTGCGGCTGCCCAGATCCAGGCCCGCCCGGGGCTCCGGCGGCCAGGCCATGGCCCTAGCGGAGCACATCGACGAAAGCCTCCAGGCGCAGGCGGGTGCGGGCGTCCACCGGGCCCACCCGGTCGCCTTCCAGGGTGAGCATGGGCAGCTTAAGCCCCTCGCGCAGCACCAAATCCTGCATTTGGCGGAAGCAGAAGGACTGGGTGTAGTGCACCAGCCCGTCCAGGCCCCGCAGGGCGATCTGCTCTTTTATATCTTCCATGCGGTGAAACACGTCATAAGGATAAGTGTAGCGCCGGTATTGCTCCACCAGGGATTCATCATCGCCATTGCCGGTGGGCAGCATGGCGAACTGGCGCGGAATCTCGTTATAGACCACCTCCGCGCCCAACGCCTCCAGGCATTGATGCAGATCGCTCATGATGGTGGGCACGCCCAGCACCCCCAGCCTGGCCTTGGCCTTGGGGCGCGGCGGCCTTTCCCGGGCCTGGGCCAAAAAATCCTTGAGGCGGCCGTGGAATTCATCGGGGTCGCCGTCGAAATCGCTGGAGCTGACCAGCCAGAGGTGGTTCTCGCCGCCGGATACCTTGCCCTCTCGCCAGGTCATTTCATCCAGGCAGGCCAAATCCGCGCGCAGGCCGGCCAGGCCTTGCCGCACCTCCTCGGCCTGGTCCACGGTGGTGCCCAGGGCCCGCGCCAGGCGGGTCAACTGGTCGGCGATGGCCTGGGGGTCGCGGCCATAGGGGAAGTCAAAGGGGATCACCCGCCGTCCGGCCAGGGCCAGAAGCTCCATCAGGGCGTGGGTGTTGGAGCAATCGCCCTGGGTCACCGCGATCACGGTTTCCATCTGGGGATTGGCCAGGGCCCAGGCGTAGATGCCCTTGATCCAGGCGCACAGGGTGCGGGCCATGCCCAGCTCCTCGGCCTCGCGCACCAGCCCGGCCGGGTCGGCATGGGTGATGAAGCGGTTGTTCAGGTCAACCGGCTTGCAGCCCGCCGCCAGCAGAATTTCCACCGGAACCGTAGTGGTTATGCCTACTTCCCTGGTCATGGCGCCTAGTATAGACCCAAGAGGCCCCGCTTTCGACCCCTGGGGCGCTAAACGCCGCGCCGAACCAGGCAAAACTAGGGTTTGGGCAGCAGATTGGCCCTGGCGTCCACCGCCACGGCTCCCTCCGGGCCGGCCAGCACGGGGTTCAGGTCCAGCTCCGCCAGCTCGGGCAGGGCCGCGGCCAGGGCCGCCACCTTGCTCACCACCTGGGCCAGGGCCCGGCGGTCGGCCGGCGGCGAGCCCCGGAAGCCCTTCAGCAAGGCATTGCCCTTGAGGCCATCCAGCATGGCCAGGGCCTGGCCCGCGTCCACCGGCGCCAGGCGCAGACTCACGTCGCGCAGAACCTCGGTGAAGACGCCGCCCAGGCCGCAGAGGATCAAGGCCCCGAACACCGGGTCCTGCTTGGCGCCCACGATGACCTCCGCCCCGCCGGCAAGCTGCTTCATGACCACCAGGCGCTTGAGGGAAAGGCGTTCCTGCATTTCCCGCGCGGCCGCGATGAGTGCTTCGGAATCGGCCAGGCCCAGCTTGACGCCGCCGTGCTCGGTCTTGTGGCTCACCTCGGCGCCCACGGCTTTCAGCACCACCGGGTAGCCCAGCATATCAGCCGCGGCGGCCGCTTCCTCGGGTCTGGTCACCGCAATAAAAGGCGCCACCGGCACCCCGGCCACCTCCAGGAGGCGCAGCGCCTCGGGCAGCTCCAGGGAGCCGTCCGGGTTGGCCGCCTTGAGAACCTGGCGGCAGGCGGCCGGGTTCACGGTCTCGCCAGTTGGCCCGCCGCTGGCGGGCTGTTTGGCGGCGGCCAGGGCGTTTACCTTCAAGGCCAGCATGGCCTGCTCCGGCGCCAGGAAAATGGGCAGGGTGGAGAGCTTCTTGACTTCGGCCAGTTCGTCGGGGTCGGTGAGCAGCACCACGGCCACGGGCTTTTGGTGTTCTTGGCAAAGTTCGCCGGCCTTGGCGATGTATTCCCGGGAGGAGGGCACTTCCGGGCCGCGGTAGCCATGCACGATGAGCACCCCGTCCACCTCCGCGAGCCCCAGGGCACCTTTCAGAATTTCCACGTTGAAGTGGAAGTCGAACAGGTCGCCCAAGTCCAGGGGGTTCTGCAACTTGATCACCGAGGCGCGGGTGTGCTCCTGAATGGCGCTCAGGTAGTTGTCGGGAAACTGGGGCAGGTCCATGCCCTGGGTGTAGGCCGCGTCGGCCGCCACCACCGCGTGGCCGCCGGAGCGGCTGATCACCGCCACCCGGCGTCCCTTCATGCGGGGCAGGGAGAGGCCCTTGACGATCTGGAAACAGTCGTCCACCGTGTGGGCGCGGATGGCTCCGGCCTGCGCCAGGGCGGCCTCCACCACCGCGTCGTCGTTGGCCAGGGCCGAGGTGTGGCTCTGGGCTATGCGGTGGCTGGTGGGCCCGATGTTGGACTTGTGCACCACCACGGGCTTGTCCGTGGAGCTGATAAGTTCGAACATGCGGCGGCCGGCCACGATGGATTCCAGATATAAGAGGATGATCTCGGTCTTGGGGTCCTCGATGAGGTAGGCCAGGAAGTCCTCCTCGTTGACGTTGAGCTTGTTGCCCACGCTGGCGAACTTGGCCACGCCCACGCCGCTTTCGGAGAAATGGTGCAGGTAGGTGAGCCCGATGCCGCCGCTCTGGGCCACGATGGAAAGACCGCCCTTCTTGGTGGGCCGGGTGATGATGGGGAAGGGTATGGCCAAGCCGTTGTCGGTGCTCACCAGGCCGATGCAGTTGGGTCCGATGAAGCGCATGCCGTGCTTTTGGGCCGCTTCCTTGAGCTGCAGCTCCAGTTCGCCGCGGCCCTGATCCAGCTCGGAAAAGCCGCCGGTCTCCACCACCACCCGCTTGATTCCCTTTTCTCCGCAGGCTTCCATGAGTCCGGGCACCGTGCGGGCGGGGGTCAATATCACGGCCAGGCCGGGGGTGGCCGGCAGTTCGCGCACGTCGGCGTAGATGCGCTCTCCCTTGTATTCGCCGCCCCGCGGCGAGACGTAATAAACCTTGCCCTGGAAACCAAAGGTATTGAGGTTGGCGACGATGTTGCGGCCCAGATTGCCCGCCCGCGGCGAGACACCGATGATGGCCACTGAATCAGGATAATAAAACTGCTTCATCTGAACTCCTTAACGCGCTTGATCAGAAGTGGTGGAACTTTCTTTCAGGCAGCTTGAGGCACGTCAGCACGTTGTTATACACCGCGCCGGTGTCGATGCCGATCAAACCGGGGCGCTGGAAGGGGGTGGAAAAGGGCGTATGGCCGAACACCACGGTTCCCTCCCAGGTGGGTTCGGCCAGGAAAAACGACTCCCTGATCCACAGCAGATCGCGTTCCTCCTGTTGGGCCAGGAGAACCCCCGGCCTCAGGCCCGCGTGCACGAAGATATAATCGCCGCTTTGGTGGTAGAGGGTCAGGGAGCTTAAAAAATCGATGTGCTCGGCGGGGATGTCTTTAATGCGGCGGAAGGAAAGCCCATAGGAGGCCATGGTCTGAGAGCCCCCGTTGACCGACCAAAGCAGCAGATCGCGCCCCTCGCGCACTTCCAGGAGCATGCGTTCATGATTGCCCAGAAGAAAAACCGTGTCCGGCCTCTCGCTCTTGAGCCGGATCAAGCTTTCCAGGACTTGCCGCGAGTCAGGTCCGCGGTCAATATAATCGCCCAGAAAGACCAGGCGCGTGGCGGGGGGCAAAGACGGAACAAGCTCTTGAAGAACCCGCTCCAGCCTGTCATATGAGCCATGAATGTCGCCCACGGCTAAAATGTGCTCTTCTTGAGCCATGGTCCTAAATATTTCACCGGGCGGGCCCCGTGTCAACCTGAATTATGAATCATGATTCAGGCAATGATTATCGACTGCCACGGCAAATTAATGAACAGCCATCTGCGCCAGAGACATGGGCAAAAAGATTCCCCATTAGTTTAATGCGTTTTTAACAATCCAGA
This sequence comes from Desulfocarbo indianensis, assembly GCA_001184205.1. GTDB lineage: Bacteria > Desulfobacterota > Desulfarculia > Desulfarculales > Desulfarculaceae > Desulfocarbo > Desulfocarbo indianensis. Next base: position 99,474 of record LBMP01000003.1, on the reverse strand, counting down.
AAAGCAAATAATAACTAAATGACAATCTGCATACTTTATATTGTGCCGGGAATTATGCTCCACACAATATTTGGTAAGAGGTAATAGATATAGTGGCATAATAAATTTGATTAGCAATTTTTGCGATCTGCAAAAAATACCAGAAATGGCTGAGCGTATGATCAGATTTATTATTATGTGTTGACTTGGCGATTCAATAATGTAACTTGGCAATTATTATAAATCTGTTAAAAAATATTGGCGTTATAGTGTCGCCATCTCAATTTTATCTTGACACTACCTTAAGACTGTAATGTAAATTTATGTAGATAGGGGGGGAGTGGGAGATTGGCGTGGATCGTCATAACAACTGCACCAACACCAAAGCCATCATAGAATACATCAGCCGGCATCACGGCTCGCCCGATCTCTTGTTGCAGGGATTGGAGGAACATCTCAAGGGCGTTAACTCGCCTTTGGAATTTTTATGCGATCCACATAATTGGGTTTCCTCGGAAGTTTGCCGCATCATGTACGCCAACGCGCGTAAGATCAGCGGCAACCCCAAGGCCGCTTATCTTATCGGCTTTGAGTCGGTAACCCACCAAAGCCTGGGGTATATACAGCATATCCTGCTTAAGGCCTTGGGAGGCCCCAAGGCGGCGTTGAGCCGGGCCAAGAATCTCAACGAAAAATTCAACCGCAACAAGCAAGTGGAACTCGTCCGCCTGGCCAAGGACGAAGCCATCGTGCGGCTGCATTGGGACGACAGCCTGGAATTGAACCGCGATTTCTGCATGATGAATCAGGGAATCTACTCGGCGCTGGCCACCTTGTGGGGGGTGCCGCCGGCCAGGGTCCAGGAAACCCGCTGCCAATTCCGGGGCGATGAATACTGCGAAATGCATCTTGAGTGGCAGAATCCCTCCCTGTCTTTCCGGGTGAGGCATCTGCTGGCCAGGCGCAGGCGTCTTTTGGCGGAAACCCTGGCGGAAATGGAGCGGGACAAGCTTCTTCTGGAACGCAAGCACGGCGAGGTGCAGGCGCTCAACGCCAACCTGCAAGCCAAGATCGACCAGCTGCTCAGCATCCAACAGGCCAGCACGGCCATCCTCACCCAATTGAACCTGAAGGAATTGCTGCCCTCGGTCTTGGACCTATTCCGGAAGGCCATTTGCTATAACCGCGCCATGATCATGCTCAGGGACGAGCAGGAAAACTGCCTGCGTTTCGTGGATGGGGTGGGCGTCAGCGAGGAGGAAATGATTCCCTTGCTAGGCTACGAGGTTCCCTTGGACCGAACCCAGAACCTCCTGGCCAGGGTGGCCTCCAGCGGCCTGCCCTTTATCTGCAACGACGTGGAGAAACTGAGGCTCAATCCCAACAACTTGATCATCCGCAATTACCGCATCAGTTCCATGGTGGTGTTGCCCCTCATGGCCAGGGGAAAGGTGATCGGCATCCTGGCCGCGGATCAGCACGAATCCAAGCGCAACGGCGCTGACGCGCCCGAACTGGACCGCGATTACCTGGGGGTCTTCGCCAACCAATTGGCCCTGGCCATTGAAAACGCCAAGATGTACCAAAATCTCAGGGACAGCATCCTGGGCACCATGAAGGCCCTGGCCCTGGCCCTGGAAGCCAAGGACCCCTACACGGCCGGTCATTCCGAGCGGGTGCGCCAGATGGCCACCCGCCTGGCCACCCGCCTGGGCATGGACGAGGAACTGATCCAGCACGTGGCCAACGGTTGCATCCTGCACGACATCGGCAAGATAGGCATCAACCGCGAGATATTGAACAAGCCTGGCGGCCTGGCGGAAAACGAGATGGACGTGGTGCGCCAACATCCCAGGCTGGGCCACGCCATCGTGGTGCCCCTGGCCCTGAATCCCGCGGTCAGTTCCATCGTGCGCCTGCACCATGAGCGCTATGACGGCACCGGCTATCCCGACGGGCTGTCCGGCGAGGAAATACCCGAGGCCGTGCGGGTGGTGGCCATCTGCGACGCCTTTGACGCCATGACCTCTGACCGGCCCTACCGCAAAAGCCTGCGCAAGAGCGAGGCCATGGAGCGGCTGGAACAAGCCGCCGGCAGCCAGTTCGATCCGCGCATGGTGGCCGAGTTCTTGGCCATGGGCAGGGAAGAGGGCTTTGACGACATGGGGCGGCCCATGTACCGGCCCGGCGAAAACCACCGTTTCCGGGTGGTGAAGCGGGACGCCATGGAAGCCGGCGCTTAGAAACCGGCCTGACTTACCGCAAGAATAGGGGGGGCAGCCGGTCGCACACCAACCGGCAAGGGGCCCCCAGCGATCCAAAGCCAAATCGCCCGACGCGCCCGGCCGCGCGGGAAGCGGCGCGCGCCGACTCCGCCGGGATTGTCTTGGCTAATCCAGGGTGACCAGATGGAAGGGCCGCAAGGCCTCTTCCCGCGCCGTGACCCCCAGGCCCCAGCCTGGCAGGGCCTCGGCTTGGCCGCCGGGGCCGAAGGATATATCCTCCTCGATAACGTCGCCCTGCACATAATATTTGCCCAGGCTGCCTTCCAGGAAAATCAGCTCGCTCCGGGCGCAGGCCAGGTGGCGGCCCAGGGCCGAGAGTATGCCCAACTCGCCCACCTGGCAGCCCATCTGCGCCTTGAGGCCGTTGGCCAGGGCCAGCTCCAAAAGCGCCAAGGTGCGGGCGGGCCCTCCGCATTTACTTAGGCGCAAGTTGAATCCATCCACCGCGCCCGCATCTATCAGGGCCCGGGCCTGGCCGGGGGTGCAGCAGGATTCGTCCGCCAGGATCAAGGGCTCCACGGCTTGGCGCAGGCTGGCCAGGCCCGCCAAGTCCTCGGCCGCCACCGGCTGCTCCACCGCCGCCACGTTGAAGGGCCGCATGGCTTGGATATTGGCCAGCGCCTCCTGGCTGGTCCAACAGGCGTTGGCGTCCACCCGGATGCTGACCTCCGGCCCCAGGGCTTTGCGCAAGGAAGCCAGGCGCTCCAGGTCGTCCGACCGCCCCACCTTTAGCTTCACCTCGGACATGCCCATGGCCTTTATCATCTCGGTGAGGCGCTGGTGCAGCTCGCGCCCGGCAAAGGGAATCACCGCGCCGTAGGTCACCTGGGCGCGTTGCCGGCCTCCCAGGAAGTCGCTCATGCTTTTTTGCCAGAGGCGGCCGGCCAGATCCAAGAGCGCGGTTTCCAGGGCGCACACCGCCGCCGGCGCGGCGTCGATGGCTTGTTCGGCAAAGTTGCGCGCGAACCACGCCCAAACGTCGCAGGGCTCGAACTCCCGCCCCAGCAATGAAGCCGCCGCCTTTTCAGTGATGAAGGCCGAGGCGCTCTCCCGGCTCTCGCCGGTGACGTAGGGTCGGGGGACCCCCTCGCCGTAGCCCGTCAGACCGCTTTGGTCCTCCAGGCGTATGACCAGGGAATCGGTGTTGGTGTTGCTGGCCAAGCTGTGCTCAATGGGGAACTTAAGCGGCAGCCTCGCTAGGTATAGGGATAGACTCTTCAGCTTCAGTTTTAACGGGAGGATCATTTATCAACCTAGTCAGCTTGGCCCACTCATACCAGGCCTGGGGTTCTTGGCCTATGTTTTGGCAGAGCAAGTCAAGGCAAGCGCGGGCAACCTGGCCGCGCTCTGGGTTTCGCATGTCTGAGACGGGCGTTATCCGCAGGAGATAACGGCCGCCCGGCCGGCGGTGTATGAGACCGAACACCACCGGCGCGCGGGATTTACGCGCCAACAGGTCCAGGGAGCGGTCGAGGCCGGCCTCTTGGCCCAGAAAATTTATGAATTTGTTAGGGTAGGGCCGCCAGCAATCCAACTCGTCGCATTGCGTGATGAGCACCCGGCCCTCTTTCAACTCCTGCAAGGCGCGAAATAACACGCTCTCGCTCTTGGGGTCAAGCAGATTGGTGTTGAAAAGGGAAGCCTTGTACTCCAGGGCCTCGCGCAGGCCCTGACTCTTGCAATGCACCATGGTGGCCAGGGGATAGCCGTGCATGGCCAGGCTCAAGGGCATGAACTCCACCGCGCCGAAATGGCCGGTGACCATGATGACCCCGCGGCCCAGGTCGTGGGCCTGTTTGAGCACGGACAGGCCCTCCACCTTCAGGCGGCGGTTCATGAGCCCTTGCAGCCAATCAAGGGGCTTGAAGCCCATCATGAGCTTCTCGTGGTAGTGATCCACGATGCCCGCGCGCACGGCAACCCACATGCGGCGCAAGGTTTCATGATCTGCATCCTCGCCGAGATAGGCCCGGAGACTGGTCATGATCTTGGAGCGCTTGGCTTGGTTCAGCCTGAAATAGGCGGCGCCCACCAGCCCCATGAGATGGCGGCTGGCCCAGGCGGGCAGGCGTTGGAAAAGCCATACGCTGGAGGATGCCTGCAACATGCGGCTCAGGTCCAGCCCGCGGGCCCCCGCCAGGCCGGCCAGGATTTTCTCAAGGCCCCAATCCTTGGGAAGCGAGGGACTCTTTTCTTTGAATATCAATGGGATGGAATTGATGGTGGTTTGTTGCAGTCTCATTTTAACACACCTTTATTAAGGGGGCAGTTTACAAAGGTCGAGACTCTCCGCCCATTCCTTGCGGCAGTTTGATTGTCATCAATTGCAAAATGAAAGCCAATACGCCATAAGGACAGGATAAAATAGCCAGGAGGGTCGACGACCACCGGGGACCAAGGAAGCCTTCAGCATGACAACGCGCCGGAGAACCCATGAAGAAGTGGCAGATCTCTAGTGATCGGGGAAGCATAACTCCGCGACTCCATACCGGGCTTCCGGCAGCGAACCGACGGAGACGGGCTCCTATGAGCTTGTTATGCTTTCCCGGTCAAAGTCAAGGTGTTTTTCATCCTGCGGAGAATTCTTGCAAAATAGAAATTTCTCCTTGCCTGTCTTGCCGGCTTGGCAGGGGATAATTGTTCCTGGTGAGTATATACGGTTTCGGGTAGGCCAACGATTAATAAACGCCCCCGAGGCGCGTCACCAAAGGAGGTTTCCATGGCAGCCACACCCGAGGGGTTCGCCACGTTTCAGGCCGAAGTCGTTGCCACCAAAGGCGAGTGTCAGGCCGGTCACCGCAAGGGGCAGGTCATGGAGCTTAGCTGCTGGGACGCCGGCGGCATGTGCGGCTATTTTTATCACGACATATTCCCCACCGTGCAAACCTTGCAGTTCGGCGGAGTCATTCCCTGGGCCCCGGACGGGCAGATCACCCTGGAGTGTCCCGACCGTCTCAACGCGGTGACCATCGTATTGCAAAAGAAAGCGTGACCCACGTTGCGCCGGCGCTGAGCGCAATTTCGTTCAAGAAAAAACCGCCCGCCCCGGCGATAATGGAACCGAGGCGACTTTGACGGGGAGGTGATGATTTGCGCGCGGGCCCAGGCTTGGGAGCCACGGCCCCGGAAAACGCCCGGGTGTGGAGTCTGCCCCATTTGCGGGAGGTGGAACTCCTCAGCGCCCATTATCTGCGGCAGCATTTCAGCAAGCACTTTCACGATTGCTTTGCCGTGGGCGTCATTCAGGCGGGGGCCTTGCAGTTCGATTACCGGGGAGGCAGCCTGTTGGCGGCCCCCGGCGAGATAAACCTGTGCCTGGCCGGCGAGCCCCACAACGGCAAGCCCGCCCATGAATCCGGCTGGCGCTACCGCATGCTCTACCTGGGCAACCATTGGCTGCGCGGCGCCTGCATCGGCTCGGCGCAGGCCAAAACCATGGGCGAGCCGTTTTTTCGCTCCGGCGTGCTAAAGGACCCGGACCTGGCCCTGGAGCTCTTGAGCCTGCATCGCTGCCTGGAGCCCGGCGCGGCCGGGGCCTTGGAGCAGGAATCGCGTTTCCTGGGCTTTTTGCGCCACCTGGTGGAGCGTCATTGCCATCCCCGGCCGGCCGAAGGCCGGGCCCGCTCCAGCGCCCGGGCCGTGGCCCTGGCCCGCGAATACCTGGCCGATAATCTGCTGCGCAATCCTTCCCTGAGCGAGATCAGCCGCATCGCCGGCCTGAGCCGCTATCACCTCTTGCGCGTGTTCTCCCGCCAACTGGGGCTCACGCCCCACGCCTTCCAGATTCAACTGCGCCTGCAAAAAGCCAAGAGCCTCTTGCGCGCCGGCCTGCCGCCGGCCGAGGCGGCCCTGGCCAGCGGGTTCAGCGACCAGAGCCATCTGACCCGCCATTTCAAGCGAGTCTACGGCTTCACGCCGGGCCAATACCGCAATAGCGTGCAAGAATCCTGAGCAACCCGGGCGCACCATTGGGACGCAACCTTTGCCAGCCCGCAAGGGGCGGGAGATGGGTCCCATGGGAAAAAGACTGGACGCCTATATTTGCCTGGGCGGAGCCATGGTTTTGGTGGGCAGCGGGGTGGCGGTGGGCAAGGTCATCACCCAGGCCTTTCCCCTGTTCTTGGCTTCCAGCCTGCGGTTCGCCATAGCCGCCGGCTTTCTGCTGCCCTATGTGCTGGTCCGGGGCGGCGGCTTTAGCCGACTGGGCAGGGACGCTTGGCTGCTTCTGGCCGGCATGGCCATCTGCGGGCAAGTCCTGTTCACCTTGCTGCTGCTGTGGGGCCTGCGCCTGACCGGCGCCATGGAGGCCGGGCTCATCACCAGCACCACCCCGGCCGCCATGGCCCTGATGGCCTTTTTTATCCTGGGCGAGCGCCTGAATCTGCGGGTTGCCCTGGGAGTGGCCTTGGCAATGGGCGCTTTGCTTTTGGTGCACCTCTTGGGCGGTCTTCAGGCCGACCCTGCCGGCGGACAAGGCGCGGGGGCTCAACGCTGGCTGGGCAATCTCTTGGTGTCCGGGGCGGTTTTGGGGGAGGCCGTGTTCCTGCTCATCAGGAAGCGGCTTCCCGCCGACCTACCCAATCTCACGGTCACGGCGGCGCTCTGCCTGTGGGGGCTGCTGTTTTCCTTGCCGCTGGGCATCTGGCAGGCCGCGGATTTTGATTTCGCCGCGGTGGGCCCGGGGGGCTGGGCGTCCATTGTCTATTTTGGGCTGGTCTTCACGGTGCTGGCCTACTTCCTCTGGTTCCGGGGGGTGTCCCAGGTTTCCGGGGGCACCGCCGGGGTGTTCACCGCCTTGATGCCGGTGAGCGCCTTGGCCTTGATCAGCCTGTTTCTGGGCGAGCGCCTCACCTGGCTTCACCTGGCGGCCGGGCTCCTGGCGGTGGCGGCCATCTTGCTCATAAGCCTGGCGGGAAAAGACCCTCAGCCCGCGCCGCGGAAGCCTGGCGCCCTTGACGGGCCCGAGCCTATCCAGGTGCCGGCCGGGATGGGCCGCTGGTGAAACGGAGCAGACGCTCCTCGATGCCGGCCCGCAGCGGCTCCAAATCCTGGTCCAGCTTGTCCTCCAGGCGCTGGGCGTCGGCCCTGGCCATGGCCGCCTGCTCCGGGCTTTGCTCCCTTAAAATCAACTCCGCGAAGATGTAGGGCTCCAGAGCCAGTTCCCACTGCTCCAGGCTTTCGAAAAGCCCCCCCAGTTCCCGGCAGAAGGGGAAGCACTTGCCGTGCAGGTTGTACAGCACCACGCCCCACAGCTTGGCCAGCCATTCCCAGCGGGATTCGAATTCCGGGTTGGCGGCCAGTCCGCGCACGCTGGCCAGCACTATGCCCAGGTTGGGGCCGTGGGCGTTGCGGTCCCCCAGCCAGAGCATCATGTGCAGGACGAGCGCTTCGGCCAGATGGGCTCCCGCGTCCTCATAGCGTCCCTGGTCCGCCAGAAGGTTGCCCAGGTTGTTGCAGGCGCCGGCCACCTTGGGCAGGTATGCGGCGGGCTCTTGCTGGGCCCGGCCGCGAAACTCCGCCAAGCGCTGGGCCAGTTCCTCTATTTGCTCTGTCATGGTTTGCCGATCCCTAAAAAAATACCTCTTTGAGATTAGGGTAACAGGGTGCGCGCCAGGGGTAAAGCCGTTGGCAAGGCAATGAAAAAGGATAATATCACTATTGAAATTATCGATTGACACCTTGCGCTGCCCAGCTTTATTTTGAATATATAAGGCTAGTTGTTCTCCGATCGTGTGCTTCGACACAATCTCGCCAAACCGTCTGCCCCAAATAGAGAGCGTCTCTTTATTTCCAGCCGATTCTGGGGGAACCGTTCCTCGGCGTCAAACCTCGTCCCGTATGGAGGAAGGCATATGCCAAAGGGGGGGAAACCCGGAGTCCAATTGGTTTTAACTTTAATTACCCTAATTTTTTCAGCCAGCTTGCTTGGCGGCCCTTGCTGGGCGCAACCGACGACCAATACGGGAATGCTCTTTATAAGAACGGGGAGCGTGGTGCCGCCGGGATATCTGGAAGCGGTGGGAACCATTACAACAGGTTGCTCGGGCACCTTGATCACCGACAAGCTGGCGCTTACCGCGGCGCATTGCGTTTGCCGGGGCGATTGGAAGACTAAAGGCTGCGATGCCAAGGCGTCCTTTATCTTGCACGAAGTCTTCCCGGTGGATGACCCCAAGACCCCGGCCGATGAATCCAAAACCAGAAAAAACGTGACCGTAAAGGGCACGGTCAGGGTGCATCCCGAGTATAGCTTGCGCGGTTGGTTAAGGGAGGATTTGGCCGTGGTGGAGTTGGAAAAGCCAATAAGCCAGGTGGCCAAGGTCAAACCCATTCCGGTGGAGGAGCCGCAAAACACTCCCTTGGCCGGAGAGCAATTGACCGTGGTGGGCTACGGCAGCACGGGGAAAGATTGCAAAGGCTCCGGAGCCAAAATGATGGCTAAAATGGAGGTGCAAGGCAGCGAATGGGGCGGCATCGGATTCAAAGCCATTGCCTGTGGCGGCGACTCGGGGGGGCCGGCCTTGAACGCGGCAGGCAAGGTGGTTGGCGTGGCCAGTTGGACTGACAACACCGCAAGCGTCTATCGCCCCACCGGTTTCAGCTACAACTGGATTTTCGATTTGCCGCGTCCCTCCTGGAGCGCCTGCGTCTGGGTAAAGGTGGCCCAAAAGGGAATCGCCAGCCATCAGGCCGGCAAGGCCTGGTGCCCGCAAGGCAGCTTCCTGGTGGCCCTGGACCTGGACCGGGGCCCCAAGCTCAGCGCGCATGACGACCCGGTGATCGGCAGCGCGAGATGCTGCAAGTTGGCCGGCGCGGAGAATAACAAATGGGCTTCCTGCGCCTGGCACAAGGTTGGGCAGGCCAAGAAAAATTCCCATCAGATGTTGCCCGCCTGGTGCCCCAACGGCAGTTTCCTGACCCAGATCGACCTGGACGCCGATGCCAAGTCCAGCGCTCATGATTCGCCGAAGGTTGGCCAGGTGCGCTGCTGCAAGCTGAGCGGAGCCCAGTATCAACGCTGGGGGTCCTCATATTGGATCGGGGTGGAGAAAAGAGGGATTAACAGCCACGGCGCCGGCGAGCCATGGTGCCTTGACGGAGCTTTCTTGACCCAATTCGACCAGGACGCCGACCACAAGTTGAATGCGAAGGACTCTCCCGTGGTGGGGCAGGCCAAGTGCAGCCGCTTACGCCCTTGAGGTGAGGCGGTTTGGACCTTGCCGGGCTGCGAAAAGGCCCGGCAAGGTCTTCAGGCACCCCCTGGAGCCAACGCCTGTAAGCCCCGACGGCTCCTCTTTCCCCGCTTTACCATGGATGTTTAGTACCACGGCGTTTTTCATGGGGCCGCCGGTGGTTTTTTTATATGCATTGCCCTGTGCATCCTGGTAAAAACGTTTATTATTTGTTTACTATAATAACCATTAACCAGACCATTGGGGTTAGCGCTTACCATGCACCATTTTCACTACATCGACGGCGTGTTGCACGCCGAGGAGGTCAGCTTGGGGCGGATCGCCCAAGAAGTGGGCACGCCGACCTACGTCTATTCGCAAGCCACCTTGACCCGACATTTCCAGGCCTTTTCCCGGGCCTTCCAGGGCATGGATCATCTGGTCTGCTACGCGGTGAAGGCCAATTCCAACAAGGCGGTCATGGCCTTGTTCGCCAGCCTGGGCGGCGGGGCGGATATAGTCTCCGGCGGCGAGTTGGCCCGCGCCCTGGCCGCCGGCGTGCAACCGGAGCGCATCGTCTACTCAGGCGTGGGCAAGACCGAGGCCGAGATGGAGGCCGCGCTCAAGGCGGGCATCCTCATGTTTAACCTGGAGAGCGTGGACGAGTTGGAGGTGCTCAATCAGGTGGCCGGCCGGCTGGGCGTGAAAGCGCCGGTGAGCTTCCGGGTGAATCCCGACGTGGACGCCCACACCCATCCCAAGATAACCACCGGTCTGGCCAAGAACAAGTTCGGCCTGGACATGGAGACCGCCTTCCGCCAGTACCCCATTGCCGCCGCCTTGCCCCACGTGGAGCTGAAAGGCGTCTCCTGCCACATCGGAAGCCAGCTCACCGACACCCGGCCCTTTGCCGACGCCCTGGACAGGGTGGCGCGTCTGGTGGAGAAGCTCCGCGAGGTGGGAATCAACTTGAGCCTCTTGGACTTGGGCGGCGGCCTGGGCATCACCTATGATCAGGAAAGCCCGCCCCAGCCCGATGAATACGCGGCGGCCCTGAAGGAGACCGTGAGCCGCCTGGGCATGAAGCTGATCCTGGAGCCGGGCCGGGTTCTGGTGGGCAACGCGGGGATTCTCATGGCTCGGGTGCTTTTCACCAAACAGACCCCGGCCAAGCACTTTGTCATCGCCGACGCCGCCATGAACGATCTCATCCGGCCCAGCTTTTATGACTCCTATCACGCGGTCTGGCCGGTGGCCAAGGCCGCGGCGGGGGAGACGCAGGTGGCCGATCTGGTGGGCCCCATTTGCGAGACCGGCGATTTCCTGGCCCGCGATCGGGAGATGCCGGCTTTTGAGCGGGGCGATCTTCTGGCCGTGCTTTCGGCCGGGGCCTATGGCTTCGCCATGAGCAGCAATTACAATTCCCGGCCCAGGGCGGCCGAGGTCTTGGTCAACGGCGGGCAATACAGCGTGGTCAGGCAGCGGGAAACCCTGGCAGACCTCAGCCGGGGCGAAAAACTGCCCTCCTGGCCGGGTTAGGAAAAGCGCGGTGCATTAAAAAACCGTTTCAGGCAAAGGAGGACGGCATGGAGGCTCTGGAAGCGATCATGACCCGGCGCAGCCCCCGCGCATGGTTGAACAAGCCAGTGCCCCCCGAAATGGTTTTGAAACTGTTGGCCGCGGCCATGCAAGCGCCTTCGGCCGGCGACGGCCAGCCCTGGCATTTCGTGGTGATCGACGACCGCGAAATGTTGGACCTGGCCTCGCGCTTTTATCCCGGCGCCGCCCCGGCCAGGAGCGCGCCCCTGGCCATCCTGGCCTGCGCCGACTTGGGCGAGGACCGCTTCGGCGGGTTTTGGGAGCAGGATTGCGCGGCGGCCGTGGAAAACATGCTGCTGGCCGCCCATGCCATGGGCCTGGGCGCGCTGTGGACCGGCGTCTACCCCCTCACCGAACGGGTGCACGCCTTCAGAAAGCTCTTGAAAATGCCCCCCAACGTGGAGGTGCTGGCCTTCGTGATGGTGGGTTATCCGGATATGATCCCGCCACCGGAAGACCGATTCCGCAAAGATCGCATTCATCACAACCGCTGGTAATAAGGAGTAAGGATGACCCTCCCCGCGAAACCGAGGCTAGCGCTACGCTTACTCTTCCTTGTGATCCTGACCGCCTGCGCGCTGGCTCTGGCCCTGCCGGCCGCGGCCACGGATAAAGACCTCCAGGCCGGCCAGGACAGCGCCCTGGCCTGGCTGAATCTGATCGACCAGGGCCAATACGCCCAATCCTGGCGGGAAGCCGGACAGCTTTTCCAAAAGGCCATGAGCCAAGAAAAATGGGTGAATACCATCAGCATCATCCACAACCCCCTGGGCAAGGCGGCGGGACGCAAGATAGCCGCCGCCAAGACCGAGAAAAGCCTGCCCGGCGCGCCAAAAGGCGAATACATGCTGGTGCAGCTCCAAAGCAGCTACGCCAACAAGAAAACCGCCCTGGAAACCCTGACCATGGCCAAGGAGCCCCAGCGCGGCTGGCGGGTGGTGGGTTATTTCATAAAATAGACCCAAGCAGACCGGCCAGGCGGGTCTCACCCGCCGCGGCGGAAAATGCCATAGCGCGGCGCTGGTTCTCACCACGCCGCGCATGTGTTTGAAATAAATTTCGATTCCAAGTGGTTAGCCTTTTCCCCTGTCTCGGAGCGCCTTGACCCCCGGCCCGACCTGGAGCTAAGGTCGGTCCCGTCGCTTTTTTCTTTTGCAAGGGAGGATGCGATGAAGCGTCTTTTGTTAAGCCTCGTGGCATTGGCGGCGGTCCTGTCCCTGGCCATCAGCGCCTCGGCCGAGGTGAAAAAAGCCAAAGGCGGCATCGAGCTTAGCGACGCCTCCGGCGACGTGGAGCCCATCAACACCAACCTGGGCAGCCATCCCGGCTTGGACGTGGTCAAGGTGGCCATAAACAGCGACGGCAAGGAACTGAAGTTCGACGTCACCCTCAAGGAACCGCCCGGCAATTACGCCAGCGCGGTGGTGGATGTCTATTTCGACACGGACAACGACCCCAAGAGCGGGGCCACCCTCATGTTCTACAAGGACAAGACCGGCTTCAACTACCGGGCCCCGATCGAATCCTGCATCAAATTCGATAACGGCATGACCGCCTGCACCGGCGGCTCCAGGGGGGCCAAGCCGGTGGAGCGTTTCGGCGCCATGGGGCTGTATAAGCTGGAAGGCAAATCGGATGCCGAGAAAAAGGAAGTGGTCAGCGCCATGGGCTTCCCCGGCAAGAAGGCGGGCCAGCGGATACCCGTCAAGGGCAAAGTTATCAGCGGGGCGCTGGAATACGCGGACCTGAACGTGAAACCCGGCCAGACTATACGCATCCTGGTGCGCGAATCCTGCGGCCCCATCAAGGCTACCTCGCTTTTCCCCGAGGTGCTGCTGACGCTCAATTAGCCGCCGACAGGTAGCGGAACCGGCGCGGCGTGGTATTTAGGGGCTTGGCCGCGCCGCTACAGGTTGGGCTCGTCGGCCGCTTTATGGCTTATCTTGCCTGGTTGGCCGGGCCTGTCTGCCAATTGATGAGTGACGATCGCGCCACTTTATGGTATTTCCCTCAGCATGGCCCTTTTGCGGGCTAATTTGTTTCTTGGCATCATGCACTTAGGGAAAGCGGCCCTTTTCGCGAGGCGTAAGCATGGCAGACCCCGGCACCTATGAACAGCTCCAGTCCCTGGCGGGCCTCTCTTTTACCAAGATGACCGGCACGGGCAACGATTTCATCTTGCTGGACAACCGGGAGGCCAAGCTGCCGGAAAGCCTCATCTCCGGCCTGGCCAGAGCCATCTGCCCGCGGGGCCGCTCGGTGGGCGCGGACGGCTTGATTTGCCTCTCGCCATCGGCTAGAGTGGACCCAAAGCTGGGAAAGGTTGATTTCCGCTGGGATTTCTTCAACGCGGACGGCTCCTCGGCCGAGATGTGCGGCAACGGCGGCCGCTGCGCCGCGCGTTTCGCCGTGGATGCGGGTCTGGCCGGTCCGGAAATGGTGTTCGACACCCTGGCCGGCCCCATCCGGGCCTGGGTGAAGGGCTCCTCGGTGAAGCTGGAGATGGTGCCGCCCTTTGGCGCTTACCAGGATCTGCATTTGGAGGCGGCCGGGCAAGCGGTGCGCCTGGATGGAGTCAACACCGGGGTTCCCCACGCCGTGCTCTTGGTGGATGATCTGGAAGCCGCGCCGGTGAGGGAATTGGGCCGGGCGTTGCGCTTTCACGCCCACTTCGCGCCGGCGGGCAGCAATGTCAACTTCGTCGCGCCCCATCAGGGCGAGCTGTGGGTGCGCACCTATGAGCGCGGGGTGGAAGACGAGACCCTGGCCTGCGGCACCGGCGTGGTGGCCTCGGCCCTCATGACCGGCGCGCGCGGCCTCTTGCGGTCCCCGGTCACCGCCAGGGTGCGTAGCGGCGAAACCCTGACCGTGTACTTTGACGACAAGGGCCGGGACGGTTTCGGGGATGTGTTTCTGGAAGGCCCGGCCCATTATGTATATAAAGGCGTCCTCCATGAGGAAGCCTTCGCCTGGCTGTCGGTTTAGCCAGAGCCGGCGGGCCCGCGAGGGGAGGGCGGGCTCGCTTCGGTCACGCGCTCCCGCCGGAAAAAGGCGGGGCGTTAATCCCTCCAACCCAAAACTAGGAGACTGTGAGAGATGTTCAAGGGAGCCTTGGTGGCCATCGTCACCCCGTTTGCCAATGGAACCGTGGATGAGGAGTCCTTGCGGCGCCTCATCGAGTTCCAGATCGAAAACGGGACCAACGGCATCGTGCCCTGCGGCACCACCGGCGAATCGCCCACCCTCAGCCACGATGAGCACAAGCGGGTGATCGAGATAACGGTGGACCAGGTTAAAAAGCGCGTGCCCGTGGTGGCCGGCGCGGGCTCCAACAACACCGCCGAGGCCATTGATCTCACCAAGCACGCCAAGGCGGTGGGCGCCGACGCGGCGCTGCACATCACGCCCTATTACAACAAGCCCACCCAGGAGGGCATCTACCGCCATTATCAGGCCATCGCCAAAGAGGCCAAGTTCCCCCTGGTTCCTTATAATATCGCGGGCCGCACCGGGGTTAACATCGAGCCCGCCACCATGGCCCGCCTGGCCGAACTGCCGGAGATAGTGGCCGTGAAGGAGGCCTCGGGCAATCTGGGCCAGATGGCGGAGATCATACAGCTCTGCGGGGATAAGCTGGTTCTGCTCTCCGGCGACGACAACCTGATCCTGCCGGTGCTGGCCATCGGCGGGGCCGGGGTGATCAGCGTGATCTCCAACATATTGCCGCGCCAGACCGCGGACTTGATCGCGGCCTGGGAGGCGGGCCAGGCGGGCAAGGCCCAGGAGCTTTTCTACAAGCTATTGCCCGTGTGCAAGGCCATGTTCCTGGAGACCAACCCCATACCGGTCAAGACCGCGGCCGCCCTCATGGGGCTCATCACCAACGGCGCCATGCGGCTGCCCATGTGCGAAATGGCCCCGGCCAACCTGGAAAAGCTGAAGAAGGCGCTGGCCGACAACGGGCTTATAAAATAGGGAGGAGCCGCTGATCATGGTACGCATAGCCGTGGCCGGCGCGGCGGGCCGCATGGGCGGACGCATCATCCACACCATCGCTTGCCAGGAGCGGGCCGAGCTGGCCGGCGCTTTCGAGTTCGCCGGCCATCCGGCCGTGGGGCGGTCCATCGCCGAGGTGGCCGGCCTGGCCGGAGCCCAGGGCGCGGTGGAGGGCGATCCCGCCGCGGCCCTGGCCAAAGCCGACGCGCTCATAGATTTCACCGCGCCGGAGGCCACCCTCGCTCACCTGGCGCTGGCCGCTGAAATGGGCAAGGCCGCGGTCATCGGCACCACCGGCCTGAACGCCGGCCAGGTGGAGCGCCTGCATGAGCTGGCCAGGAAGGTTCCCGTGGTCTACGCGCCCAACATGAGCGTGGGCATGAACCTCATGTTCAAGCTGGCGGGCATGATGGCCAAGGTATTGGGCGAGGGCTACGCCCTGGAGCTGGTGGAAGCCCACCACGACCAGAAAAAGGACGCCCCCTCGGGCACCGCGGTGAAGCTCATCGCGGAACTGGCCGCCGCCCGGGGCTGGGACCCGGAAAAGGTCTGCCAACACGGCCGCCACGGCCTGGTGGGCGCGCGGCCCCAAGAGGAGATCGGGGTGGGCGTGATAAGGGGCGGCGACATCGTGGGCGATCACACGGTTTATTTCATCGGCCAGGGCGAGCGCCTGGAGCTTGTCCACCGGGCCCATTCCCGCGATACCTTTGCCCAGGGCGCGGTGCGCGCGGCGCTTTGGGTCGCCAGCAGGGAGCCTGGGCTTTACGACATGCAAGACGTGCTGGGACTGAAAGGATAGGGCAAGGCGCATGGCCGTGGACAGCGGCGCGATTTTCGCGGAAAAGGCCATCGTACGCATCGCCCATGGGGGCACGGTGCGTTTCGGCCTCATGAACGGAGGGCGCATCCGCCTTTACGAGGGCTCGCCCTTCAGCGGAGGGCAGTTGGGCAAGCAGTACGCCGCGCTGAAGGACGCGCGCCTTCTGGCCCCCTGCCGGCCTTCCAAGATCGTGTGCGTGGGGCGCAACTACGCGGCCCACGCCAGGGAGTTGGGCAACGAGGTGCCGGACGAAACGCCCATCATATTCCTCAAGCCGCCCACCACGGTGATCGCCCCCGGCGAAACCATCCGGCGGCCGCCCGGCGCCACCAGGGTGGACCACGAGGCCGAGTTGGGCGTGGTCATGGCCCGCAGATGCCGCAAGGTGGAGCCCGAGGAGGCCCTGGCTTACGTGCTGGGCTACACCTGCGTGAACGACGTCACTGAGCGCGACCTGCAAAAGGCGGACGTGCAGTGGACCAGGGCCAAGAGCTTCGACACCTTCTGCCCCCTGGGGCCCTGCATCGCGCTTAACCTGGAGCCGCAAGACCTTTACGTGCGCTGCCTCTTGGACGGCCACCTTAAGCAAGACGGCCACACCTCGGACCAGATATTCCCGGTGGCCCGGCTCATCTCCTTCATCAGCAAGGTCATGACCCTAAACCCCGGCGATGTGATCGCCACCGGCACCCCGGAAGGGGTGGGGCCCATGAAGGCGGGCCAGGAAGTGGTTATAGAGGTGGAAAATCTGGGCAGGCTCATAAACACGGTGGAGGACGGCAAGTAGATATTGAAACGCCCCCCGGCGTCGCCGCCGAGATGGTTGTCCGCTATGGCCTCGGGAGCAAAGCCGCCCTCGGGCGCGCCAGCCGAAGCGCACCGTTGGCCATCGGATGAACCGCTCGCGGCCATAAGGATGAACCCGTAACCCGAGGCATGGGCGGCCCCTGGACCGCACGAGATGGAGGGCGCCAAGATCATGGTGAGACGCCTGGCGCCCAAACAAGAATACGGCACGGTCATGGTGGTGATCGGATTTTTGAATTATATATATCCCGTGGCGGAGAAATAGCCGGGCGGGGTTCGCGGGAGAGCCCCCCAGAAAACCGATCAAAAGCCGAGAGACATTTGAAATCCATCGCCCGGACTCCCAGGAGGCCGGGCGCTAGCATGGCCAGCAGAAGAGGACTGAGGTAAACAATGGGATTTGCAAAGGCTGAGCGACTCAACAAACTTCCCCCTTACCTGTTCAAGGAGATCGACCGCTTGCGCGACGAGGTGCGGGCCCGCGGCGTGGATATCATAGACCTGGGGGTCGGCGACCCGGATTTGCCCACGCCCCAGCACATCATCACCAAGCTGCAAGAGGCGGCGGAGGACCCCGCCACCCACCGCTACCCGGCCTACTCCGGCATGAACCGCTTCCGCGACGCCGCGGCCGGCTGGTTCGAGCGGCGCTTCGGGCTGAAGCTGGACCCCGCCAAGGAAATCATCACCCTGATCGGCTCCAAGGAAGGCCTGGCCCATTTCCCCTTTGCCTTTATCAATCCCGGCGACGTGATGCTCTGCCCCAGCCCGGCCTATCCGGTGTACAACTCCTCCACCATCATGGCCGGCGGCGAGCCCTATCACATGCCGCTTTTAAAGGAAAACGGCTTCCTGCCCGATTTGGAGGCCATTCCGGCGGGGGTCTTGAAAAAGGCCAAGGTGCTGCTCATCAACTATCCCAACAACCCCACCGCGACGGTGGCCGATGTGGACTATTACGCCCAGGTGGTGGCCTTCGCCCAGAAGCACGGCCTGATGGTGGTTTCCGACGCGGCCTACACCGAAATGGCCTACGACGGATTCAAGCCGCCCAGCTTCCTTACGGTTCCCGGCGCCATGGAGGTGGGCATCGAGTTCCACAGCCTCTCCAAGACCTACAACATGACCGGCTGGCGCCTGGGCTTCGCCGTGGGCAACGCCGAACTGGTGGCCGGCCTGGGCCAGGTGAAGAGCCAGATCGACAGCGGCGCCTTTGACGCCGTGCAGATAGCCGGCATCGCCGCCCTGGAGGGCGACCAGAAGTGCGTGGCCGACATGTGCGCCCTGTATCAGGAAAGGCGCGACGTGCTGGTGAAGGGCCTGCAAGACTTGGGCATGGCCGTGGAAATGCCGCGCGCCACCTTCTATGTGTGGTGCCCCTGCCCCAAGGGGATAAGCAGCGCCGAGTTCACCAAGCGTCTGCTGAACGAGTGCGGCATCGTTTCCACGCCGGGCAACGGCTTCGGCGAGCCGGGCGAGGGCTTCGTGCGCCTGGCCTTGACCGTGGACAAATCCCGCCTGGCCGAAGCGGTGGATCGCCTGGCCAAGCTCGGCTTTTAGGCTGCACGCGGAGTGAAAGAAGCGGACCCCGGCTGGGTGGAGGTGTTCATAGGCCTGGGCTCCAACCTGGGCGACGCCGAGGCCAATCTGGCGGCCGGGCTGGAGGGCCTGGCGGCGCTGGAGGCCTACCGGCCGGTGGCGGTGTCCTCGCTCTATAAAACAGCCCCGGTGGGGCCGGTGGAGCAGCCTCCCTTTTTGAACGCGGTGGCCCGTGGTAGGTTTAGGGGCGACGCGCGGGAGTTGCTGCGGGCCCTTTTAAAAATAGAGGCGAGCCGAGGCCGGGAGCGCTTGGAGCATTGGGGGCCCAGAACCCTGGACCTGGACCTTCTCATTTTCGGCGAGGAGATCATAAACCAGCCGGACCTCCAGGTGCCCCATCCGGAGATGTGGCGGCGCGCTTTCGTCCTGGTGCCGCTCATGGAGTTGGCGCCGGACCTAAGGCTGCCGCGCTGGGGCAAGACCGCCGCCCAACTCTACGAGGCCATGACGCCCGCTGAGCGGCGGGAGCAAACCGTGCGCAAGGAAGCATGGCATGGCGCTTGAAGCGGGCAAGGCCGCACCGCCGGGGCGACGCGCAAGAGGACACAGGCGTTAACACTGGCTTGGCGAGAGGCGAGGGGAGCGCGGCGGCATGAGGATCTTGGACAGCCATTACCTCGACGACGGGCGTCTGTACAACGACGGCCGTCCCGCCAAGCTCATTCAGATCGAAGCGCCCGCCGATTACGACCAGCTGCTCGCCAATATCCTGGACTCGGGCTATTACAACGAGGACTATTTTCAACGCAACCTGCATCACCAGAGCGGCCAGCTCAAATATGAAAACCTGGGCCTGGCCGAGATCGTCCACTTGCTGAACCCGGACAAGCTCCTGGAGCTGGGCTGCGGCCGGGGCGACGTGTTGTGGCTTTTGAGCCTGGCCGGCCGCGAGGATTTATTGGGCTTGGACATCAGCCGGGACGCGGCCCAAAGCGCGCCGCCGGAGCTGCAAGGCAAAATCATGGTGGGCGGGCTTTTGGAGAGCTGCCGCCAGTTGGCGGGCCAAGGCCGGCGCTTCGACACCATAACCGGCTTTGACATCTGGGAGCACCTGCACCCGGCCCAGCTTAACGACCATTTGGCCGCCCTGCGCACCGTCGCCAGCGAGGACGCCCTCTTGTTCTTCATCATCCCCGCCTTTGGCGAGGACCGGATATTCGGCGAGCTGCACCCCCTGGAGGTGGAGGAAAACCGCACGGCCTTCAACGAGCGCCGGCCCTTTGAGTATCTCATGGCCGAAAGCCTGGAGCCGGTGATTCCGGCCAACGGCCATTTGGTCTGGGCCCACAGCCAATGGTGGGAGAACCAATTCAAGAGTCACGGCTGGCAACGGGACGAGGATTTGGAAAAGAGCCTGCACCGGCTGTTCGACCCTTATCTCTGGCGGGCCCAGTGCAGCTTCTTCGTGCTGCGGCAGGACAGCCAGGCCGCCAAGGATAGAGCGGCGCGTCTGAGGCGATACCATTTGGATTTGCTTTATCTCTGGCGCACCAAGCTGCATTTTTTCCGGGTGCTGGAAAACCGCCGCGCCGACACGGGCCAGGCGGCCATCGACCCCAAGCGCCTCACCGATGGCCTGGACGACGCGGGCGTGCGCCTGCATGATTTCCATCAAGCCCAGTCCGCCGCCCTGTGGGGCAGGGTGCGGGAATTGGAAAGCGAGGACCAACGGCTGCAGGATGGCATCGACTACTTGCGGCAACTGCTTTTTCCCCTGGTATGGCTGCGCAAGCTGGTTGCCCGCTGCACTCCCCAGGGGCTCAAGCGCCGTTTGCGAAAACCGGGCGGCCAAGCATAGGGAGAGATTGGGTGGGTCTTTGGAACCTGGTAAAATTCGGGCTGATCGCGCTGGCGGTCTGGCTGTTGTACCGCAGCGTGCGCAGGCTCCTGGGCGGCGGCAATCCCGGCCGCCGGCCCGCGCCCCAGGGACCGGACCAGGTGATAGACGTGATGGTTCAGGACCCCCAGTGCGGCACCTATCTTCCCAAGCACGAGGCCATCAAGGCCATCGTGAAGGGCGAGGAAAGGTTCTTTTGCTCGGAGGCCTGCCGCGACGCCTTTATAAAGGGTGAAAGTCCGGAGCAAAATCAGCAATAAGCCCGCCAAGGGCGCATAAAAATACAAACCCAGCCAGATGGGAGCCGAGATGAAGATTTTTATCGATACCGCCGACATCAGTGAAATCCGGGAGGCCAAGGCCTTGGGCATCCTGGACGGGGTCACCACCAATCCCAGTCTGGTGGCCAAAACCGGCAAACCCTTTGAGGCCTGCATCAAGGAAATCCTGGCCGAGGTGCCGGGACCGGTGAGCGTAGAAGTGACCGCCCTGGAACACGACGGCATGGTCAAGGAGGCCGAGACCTATGCCAAATGGGCCGGCAACGTGGTGGTGAAGGTGCCCATCATCAAAGAGGGCCTCAAGGCCATAAAGACCCTTTCCGACGAGGGCATCAAGGTCAACGTCACCCTCTGCTTCTCGCCCATGCAGGCGCTGTTGGCCGCCAAGGCCGGCGCCGCCTATATTAGCCCCTTTGTGGGCCGCCTGGACGACATCTCCCAGGACGGCATGGAGCTGATCAACCAGGTGGTGGAAATCTACGACAATTACGCCTTTGACACCGAGGTGCTGGTGGCCTCGGTGCGCAATCCCATGCACGTGGTGCAGGCCGCTTTGATGGGCGCCGACGTGGCCACCATACCCCTTAACGTCATCGACGCCCTTTTGAAGCATCCCTTGACCGACATCGGCCTGCAAAAGTTCCTGGCCGATTGGGAAAAACGCAAAGCTTAAACAGCGATCCGGGAGCCGATCCGCCATGACCCCTCCGCCTTCCAAGGAGGATCTCTTCAGCCTGCCCAACCTGCTAAGCCTGGTCAGGGTGGGCTCCATCCCGATCCTGGTGGTGATGATCCACCATAACGGCCCCTATTGGTGCTGGGCCGCGGGAGCGGTGTTTTTCGTGGCGGGACTCACCGATCTGGCCGACGGCTGGCTGGCCCGGCGCATGAAAAAGGTAAGCGTGCTGGGCCAATATCTGGACCCGGTGGCCGACAAGCTGCTGATAGCCTCCCTGCTGATAGCCTTGGTGGGGGAGGGGCGGGCGCCGGCCTGGATGGCCATTCTGGTGATCTGCCGCGAGATAGCCGTCACCGGCATGCGGGCCCTGGCCGCCATCAAGGGCTTCAAGGTGCCCAGCGACATGTGGGGCAAATGGAAGACCGCGGTGCAGATGCTGGCCTTGCTGCTATTGGTGATGCACTATCCCCTGGGCGGCTTTGATCCCCACTTTTGGGGCATGGCGGCCCTGTGGGGGGCGATCTTCATAACCGCCTGGTCCGGCCTGGGATATTTTATTCGTTTCCGGCGTGAGTTGGGGCACATGGCTGGCCGGTGACCCGGGCCTTTTTCACCTTGACAAGGCGATGATATCTGCTATCATTCCGCCTCAGTCGAGCGGGAGTAACTCAGAGGTAGAGTGCAACCTTGCCAAGGTTGAAGTCGCGGGTTCAACTCCCGTCTCCCGCTCCACCTCAAACAAAAAAGGCTTCCATAAAATATGCGCGCCGGCCCTCCCAGAGGAGGGCCGGCGTTTTTTATATTAAGCGAGGACCCCGTAAAAATCCTTTAAACCAACTTCACCTTCTTCAACGCCAACGGCCTTTGCCGGGCTACTTTCAAGGGGCGTCTTTTCCCGACGGGCCCTAGAAATCCTGAAATTCCTCTTCCTTGTCCAGGGGAATCAGGTTTTGCGGCTTTGGCTCCGTCTTGGCTTTGGCGGGCTTTCCCTGGCTGGCGGCCTTGGGGGTCGGCTTTTTAGCGCCCGAATAGGCCAGCAGACGCTTGGCCGGGCCTCTGCCGGCCGCCTGCCTGGCTGAGTTCCGCCCGCCCACCACTATCACCAGATCGCGCACGAATTCAGCCACCGTGGCCGCCTGGGCCGTGAGCTCCTCGGCGGCGGCCGCCGATTCCTCGGCGTTGGCCGCGTTCTGCTGGGTGACCTTGTCCATCTCCGTGAGCGCCTGGTTGATCTGGTGGATGCCCTGGTTTTGCTCGGTGGAGGCATGGGCGATCTCCGTCACCAATTCCGCCACCTTGCCGGCGCTCTCCCGCACCTTTTTGAAAGCCTCGTCGGTTTTGGCGACCAGGGCGGCCCCGCTTTTTATGTCGGTGATATTGGTCTCTATGAGGCTGCCCGTGTTCTTGGCGGCCTCGGCCGCGCGCATGGCCAGGTTGCGCACCTCATCGGCCACCACCGCGAAACCCGCGCCGGCCTCGCCGGCCCTGGCAGCCTCCACGGCGGCGTTCAAGGCCAGCAGGTTGGTCTGGAAGGCGATCTCATCGATGGTCTTGACGATCTTGGCGGTTTCCCCGCTCATCTTGTTTATCTTGGCCATGGCCTGGCTCAACTCGCCCATGGCCTGGTTGGCGTCTTCGATGATGCGGGCGGCCTCTGCCATCATGGCGTCGGCCTGGCCCGCGTTTTCCGCGTTGCGCTGGGTCATGGAAGACATCTCTTCCGTGGAGGCGGAGGTCTCTTCCAAGGAGGCGGCCTGCTCGGCCGCGCCCTGGGCCATGGACTGCCCCGAATTGGCGACCTGGTCGGAAGCGGCCGCCACCTGGTCGGAACTGGCCGAAAGCCCATCGATGGCCCTGTTAATGGGCTTGGTGATGATGCGCGCCATCAAATAGGCCAACAGAATGCCCAGCACGACGGCGATCGCGCCCACTATGGCGATGATTCCCAGCGACCTCGCGTTGCTGGCTTGCAGCTCCGGCCCCAGTTTGTCCTGCTCGGCCTTGATGGATAGTTTCACCTCCTTGATGTCCTGGGCCACCATGGGGCCTATTCTCTCCAGGGTATCGGCGATGATGGCGTTGCGTTGGGTGATCAGCTCTACGACCTCCGCGAAGGTCTTTTCGTAAAGCGCGCTGTTTTGTTTGACGGATTCCAAAAGGGCGCGCAGCTCCGAGGTTTGCAGCCCCATGGCCAGCCTGTTTTGGCTTTCCTTGAAAGCATCGAGCTCCTTGTTGACCCGCTCCAGGGCCGAAGGCTCGTTGGCGCTCATATACTTGACTACATAGATCTGGGCCAGGAGCAGCTCGCGCATGGCCAGCCCGGCTACGTTGGCGGTTCCCATGTTGTTATCGCTGGCCGCAGTTTGCAGGATTTCCGTCAGGGTCTTTTCCATTTCAGAGCCCTTGACGTTCAGTATCTCTTTTTCCTTGAGATCGCGGTCCTTCCTGAGGGCGACCACCTTGGCGAATGCCTGGTCGTAGGTGCGGAACTCCTCATCCACGCGGTTGATGATTTTCAGCCTTTCAGGCTGATTTATCTCTTGCTTGGCCTGTTTGAGGAATTCGCGCATCTGCCGGGCGTATTCAGCGTATTCGCTCAAGGATTTTTCGCTGCCGGCAATGAGAAAATCTTTTACGCTCATTTGCGCCTTCATCATGTCGCTTTCCAAAAGCCCGGCCAAGTTGTTGTCCCTAGCCATGTTACGGTAGTCCACGAAACCATGGCTGGCGGTCTGCAGGGCAGTCCAAGCGGCCAAAGCGATCACCACGAGAAGGACCAACACAACGCCAAAGCCAAGGTATATTTTGGCGCTCAATTTCATATTCCTGGCCAGCATCACATTATTCTCCTTTCACGCGCGCTCATAATTGGAAGGCGATTCATTGACCGTTTTCAGTGAGCCGTTGGCCGAAACTCGCCAAAAGTGGCGACGTTATCCCAGACTTCATCCCCCCAAAAGGAGACATGTTAAAAATGGTCAAATTTATGTGGAGCCAGAAAGGAGTGGCCGTTAACCTGCCAAGGCGGGGCAGAAACAGGTTAACCGATCACAAATTTAAGATAATTCGACGTGAATCCCCAACCTTTAAACTTCCCACTCCTTGTGTCGTAGAAAGTGGAATATTATTATAGTTCCCATATACATTTTAAAGCAATAGCGTATCCAAAAGGATCAACTGGGTTTCGTTTTTAAGAACCAGCGAAACGGCTGCCATGGAATATAAGCGCCGGCCCTCCCAGAGGAAGGCCGGCGTGTTTTTGGGTTGGGCAAGGGCTCGTTAATTCCCCGGCGCTTTTAAGCAGGCGTCTTTTCCCGCCGGTCCCTAGAAATCCTGGAACTCCTCCTCGTCATCCAGCGGAATCAGGTCTTGCGGCTTTTGACCCGCGTGGCGCGGTCCGCCCGGGCTCATGGTTTTGGTGGTTTGTTTTTTGCCGCCCGAGTAGCCCAGCAGACGCCTGGCCGGCCCTTTATTGGCCGATTTCCCGGCGGCATTCCGCCCGCCCACCACTGAGGCCAGATCGCCCACAAAATCTGCCACCGTGGCGGCCTGGGCCGTAAGTTCCTCGGAGGCCGCCGCCGACTCCTCGGCGCTGGCCGCGTTCTGCTGGGTGACCTTGTCCATCTCCGACATGGCTTGGTTGACTTGCTGGATGCCCTGGCTCTGCTCCTTGGAGGCATGAGCGATCTCCGCCACCAGTTCCGCCACCTTGCCGGCGCTCTCCCGCACCTTTTTAAAGGCTTCGTCGGTCTTGGCCACCAAGCCGGCCCCGTTCCTGATGTCGGCGATGTTGGTTTCAATGAGGTTGCCCGTGTTTTGGGCGGCCTCGGCCGCGCGCATGGCCAGGTTGCGCACCTCGTCGGCCACCACCGCGAAACCGGCGCCCGCCTCGCCGGCCCTGGCGGCCTCCACGGCGGCGTTCAAGGCCAGCAGGTTGGTCTGGAAGGCGATCTCATCGATGGTCTTGATGATCTTGGCGGTTTCATCGCTGGCCTGGTTGATCTTGACCATGGCCTGGCTCAGCTCGCTCATGGCCTGATTGGCGTCTTCAACGATGGCGGCGGCCTCTTTCATCATGCCATCGGCTTGGCTGGCGTTCTCGGCGTTGCGCAAGGTCATGGAAGACATCTCTTCCATGGAGGCGGAGGTCTCTTCCAGAGAGGCCGCCTGCTCGGCCGCGCCTTGCGCCAGGGATTGGCCTGAATTGGCCACCTGGCTGGAAGCGGCCGCCACCTGATCGGAACTGGCCGAAAGCCCCTCGATGGCCTTGTTTATGGGTTTGGTGATGCTGCGCGTGATGATATAAGCCAACAGAACGCCGAGCAAGACGGCGATCAAACCCACAATGACGATGATTTGGACGGCCCGGGTGTTGCTGGCTTGCAACTCAGGGCCCAGCTTGTCTTGCTCGGCCTTGATGGAAAGCTTCACCTCTTTGACGTTATGCGCCACGGATGGACCGATCTTATCCAGGGTATCGCTAACGATCTTGTTGCGTTCGTTTATATCGCCCACGATCCCGGCGAAAGTCGTTTGATAGACTTCCTCGTTTTGCTTGGTGGATTCCAAGAACTTGCGCCGCTCGGGGTCTTGCAGTTCCTTGTCCAGCCTGGCCAGGCTTTCCTTGAAGGCGCCCATCTCTTTGGCGACCCGGTCCGCCGAGGCCTGTGAGTTGTCATTTAGGAACTTGACCACGTAAAGCCTGCCGAGCAACAGGTTGCGCATGGCCACTCCCGCCAGGTAGGCGGCGTTCATGTGGTTGTCTTGGGAGGCCGATTGCAGGATTTGGGTCAGGGCCTTCTCCATTTCCGGCCCCTTGACGTTCAGGACTTCTTTTTCCTTGTGATCGCGGCTTTTCCGGATGGCGATGACGCGTTTAAAAGCGGCGTCGTAGGTATCGATTTCCTTGTCAACGATTTGGATTTTTTTCTGCCGTTCCGGGTTTTGAATTTCCTTTTTGGCTTCATCGAGATAGCCGTGCAGCTTTTCGGCGTATTCAGCGTATTCCCGTTGGTCCTTTTCACTGCCGGTGATGAGGAAGTCCTTCACGTTCATCCGCAACATCAACATGTCGCTTTCCAAAAGCCCCAACATGTTGTTGTCCCTTGCCATCTGGCGATATCCCGTAAAGCCGTGGCTGGAGTTTTGCAACGCGTTCCAAGCGGCGATGCTGATCACAACCAGAAGCGCCAAAACAACCCCAAAGCCAAGATAGAGTTTGGCGCTCAACTTCATGTTTTTGGCAGCCATTGCAAGAATCTCCTTTTCAATTTGTTTTATGCAAAAGTATGCGTGTTGCCATGAAGGGAGGATTCCATGCCGACTGGCCCCGCAATTGGGTTGCGTTCAGTGGCTCAGAACTCCGCGAATCCGAGTCATGCGCCCTGGTTTTTATCGGCGCCCCTGCGCGCCAATAAGAATCAAGTGGCGATAACTTGTTGTTCAAAATAAGTTATTAAGAAATTATTTAATTTTCCCGCCCAATGCTGCGATAGCGCATAAGGGTGCAACAACGTGATTAATTGGTGGTTGCCCCCCCACGCACACGCTTTTATTGCCTTTTTTAGATTGCCGGGATCTTTTACGACCGCGAGCTTAAGCCTCAGACCTCCCATGGAGAGGAGAGAACAAGTTCATTATTTTTTGTCGGTGGGCAAGCAATATTGAAGGTTAGCCGGGAGGAGCGGGCTATAAAAGGCTAACCACCCAGTCTTGAAGGTTATTTCATCAAAATCCTTGGTTGGCTGGCGTTCTGATAGTTGATCAGCCAATGAGGATTGGTTTTCAGTATAAATATTATTCTGGTTTACCGCAACACTCTAGGGCATTGGGATGATTATTTTTCATTAAAATTGTTAGATAGCATACGCTATCAGTCATGGTTTTCACAATGACAATTTATTGGCAATATCTCAATAACCAGTCACTTTGGGCAATCACTGGGGCAATGGGAGTCATTCGGCAGCCGCACCTGGCGCCTGCCAGAAAAGCCCTTGACACCCGTGCGCGCCGCCGTTAATATTGGTGATGCTGCAAGCTAAGCATAACTACTTGTGACCATTGATAAAAATACGATGGCGGCGTAGCCAAGTGGCTAAGGCAGCGGACTGCAAATCCGTTATTCACCGGTTCAAATCCGGTCGCCGCCTCCAAAAATTGAAAGGGGTTAGGTCGACAGGCCTAGCCCCTTGGCGTTGCGGCTGGGGTAATCGGGGGTAGGCGGCTCCGTTGCTGGACACCAATAGCTTCCGGCTCCAGGCCCAGGCCGCGTGACCCCTTTTCCCTTCAATCCTCAAGCGGGCGGCAACGCCCCGCAATCCCGCCACAAGCCAACCCGGCACCCCCCCTGAACGCGCGCCATCCGCTTTTGGTATAATTACGCCCCAGCCTGACCCGCCAATCCTAAAAAGGGCGTTGCATAGCATGGCTTTGTCAGACCCGCAAACCTATCTTTGGCTGCTGCCGCCGCTGGCCGCCTATCTGATTCTGGCGGTTTTGCTGGAAGTGATCATCCGGCGCTTGCCCTCCCTGGCCAGCTTGAGGCTGCCCCTGCATCTTTTGATCTTGGGCCTGGGCCTGGAATTATCCTTCTGGCGCATGCCCGAAGGCTGGACCCACGCGCTTTCGCCCTATGCCAGGGCCATTCTGGCCTTTGGCGCCATCGCGCTGGCCATCCAGGCGGTGGAGGGCTTAAGCGTGGGCTATTTCATGGTGCGGCTGAGGGGCCGTCACGTGCCGCCCATTTTGCGGCGTTTTTTGCTCCTGGTGGCCTATTTCCTGGTGGCCACCATCATTTTGCGAGCTTATCTGAATCTGGACGTAACCTCGCTGGTGGCCACCTCGGCGGTGGTTTCCTTTGTGGTGGGCCTGGCTTCCCAGGATCTATTGGGCTCCATCCTGGCGGGGGTCGTGATCGGCGTGGAGCGGCCCATCGTCATAGGCAACTGGATCACCATAGATGGGGCGGAAGGCAAGGTGGTGGACATAACCTGGCGGCGGACCATGCTGGAAACCCGCAATGGCGACACCTTGATATTGCCCAACTCCCAAATCATGAAAACCGCCATCGTCAACCACGCCCTGCCCAGCAACCTGCACCGCATCACCATGAAAGTGGGCGTGCACTACCGCCATCCCCCCAACTCGGTCAAGCAGGCCATGACCGCCGCGGCCAGGCTTTGTCCTCATGTTTTGGATTCGCCGGCGCCGTCGGTGTTCCTGGACGAGTTCGGCGATTCGGCCATCGTGTACCGGCTCAACATGTGGATCAACGACATGAGCGTGTTGGAGCAGGCCAAGGAGCAGGTCAACACCCATATCTGGTATCAATTCAAGCGGCGGAGCCTGGAGATTCCTTTCCCCATCCGCACCCTGCACCGCCCCACCAAGGCCGTGCCCGAAAACACCGTCATCCAAGAGACGATCGCCCAATTGATGCCTTTGCTGAAAAGCTCCGAGCTGTTGGCCAGCGTGCCGGACGAATCCCTGGAAAAGCTGGCGCGGCGCATGCGCCTGGAGACCTACGGGACCAGGGAAGCCCTGTTCCAGGAAAACCAGGAAGGCGACACCATGTACATGCTGGTGAGCGGGAGCGCCCAGGTGCTGAAAAAAATGTCCGGCCAGGAGGAAAAGGAGCTGGCCGTGCTGCAGCCGGGCAGCATCATGGGCGAGATGTCCCTGCTCCTGGGCCAGCCGCGCGCCGCCACCATACGGTTCCTGGAAGACTCCCAGGTCATCCGCATGGACCGCCAGGTGTTCAAGAAGCTGGCGGCCGAGCATGAGCAATTCCTGGAGAACCTGACCACGCTGGTGGAGGCCCGGCGCAACGAGAACGAGTCCCTGGCCAGCATGTTCAAGGCCAAGAACATCCAGACCAAGGAAGGAAGGCTGCAAGCCGTGCTCAACCACATCAGGGCGGTCCTGAAGCTGTAGCGCGCGCCCGGCGGGCGGCGTTTTCAATGGCCACCTCGCCACGGCTCCGCGGCAATGACGCAAGCCTGTGGCTTGCCGCCGGGCCCGGCTTGGGATAACATTTTCGTCCTTATGGGAAGCGAGGCCCAAGATAAGCGGGTGTTGGTGCTGGGAGGCGGGCGTTTCGGCTGTCTGGCCGTGCAGCGTCTGGGTCCGCGGGTGGCCCTGGTGGTGGAGCCCGATCCCAGCCCCGAGCTTAAGGCCATGGGAGCGCCGCTCCTGGTTCAGGACGGCATCGCCGCGGCGGCGGAAATATTGGAGCAAGAGCAGGCCCCCTATTGGCTGGTGCCGGCGCTGCCGCGCCATTTTCTGGTGGAATGGCTCATGCTGAGCCTGAGTGACCGGTCGCCCCGCCTGGCGGAGATACCCCGGGAGAGCCTGCCCAAGGCCGCCATGATCCACGCGGGACGCAACCTGGAATGGTACTTGAGCCTGGCGGATTTCAGGTGCCCGGACGATTGCCTGGAGCCGGCCGGGATTTGCACCCACACCGGCCTGCCCAGGGGCGTGCCCATGCATGAGCGCCTGGCCGGCATAAGTCTGCCGGGTTACCGAACCAGGGTTCTGCGCAGCCGGCAACTGGCCCCCGGCGTGGGCGGGCTCCCGCGTCCGGAATTGATGGAACTGAGGGATACGCTGCGCAACAGCGGCGAAAACGGCAATTGGATCATCGGCACGGCCTGCCTGTGTCACGGCGTGGTGCAGGCGTTGCGCCTGGGAGAAGCGGCCAAGTGACGCCCTTGAACGGCTACAAGGCGATTCTTTTCGATCTGGACGGAGTGATCCTGGATTCCATGGGCCACCACGCGGATTTGTGGGAAGAGGTCCTGGCCGATGAAGGGCTGCGCGTTTCCCGCGATTTCATTCTGGAGCACGAGGGGGCCCTGGGGGCCGAGGTGCTGGTCAAATTCATGCGTGAAGCCGGCTTGGACCAGGCGGAGCCCGTGGACATGGGCCAGCGCATGAGCGCCATGCTGAACCGCCAGGCCCGGCGCTACATCCAGGAACGCGCCGCCATGGTGCGGCCCTTTCCGGACGCCCTGCGAATGATCTCGGCCTTGGCCGCAAGCGGCACGCCCAGCGCTTTAGTCACCAGCTCGCGCCGGGAAGTGGTGGCCGGCTGCCTGCCCGACGAGCTGGGCCGTTATTTCACGGCCATGGTTACCGCCGACGACGTGCCGCGCCACAAGCCCCATCCCGATCCCTACCTGCGCGGCGCGGCCGCCCTGGGCCTGGAGGCCAGCGCCTGCCTGGTGGTGGAGAACGCGCCGGCGGGCATCGCCGCGGCCCGCGCCGCCGGGGCGGCCTGCTTCGCGGTAACCACCACGCTCCCCGCCGGGCGTTTGAGCCAGGCCGACCAGGTCTTCTCCAGCCTGGAAGACATCGCCCGCCATCTGGGCCTGGATTTGCGATGAGCAGCCCGCCGGCCCCGCAACCCAATCCGGTTCTCTTGCACGCCTGGTCCCTGGCCAGGGAGATAGCGGGCCGGCGCTTGGACCTGCTGCGGGTTCCCGCCTTGGCCGCCCAGGCCGGCTTCAACGGCGTGGAATGGCTGGATAGGCTGATGCCCTCTTTTGAGCCGGCGTACTGGGACGAACTGGCCGCCGCGCAAAAGGAGGCCGGCTTGACCGCCGCCGCCTTTAGCCTGAGCCTGGACCTCACCGCCGCGCCCGGCCTGGTGGCCGCGCAAAAGGACCGGGCCAAGGTCATCCTGGGCTTGTGCCCTCGCCTGGGGGTGAGCGCCGCGCGGGTATCGGTGGGAGGCGGCAGGCTTTCCTTGGCGAGGCTGATCCTGCACACCCAGCTAAACGCCAAAAGGGCGGGGGAGCCCCGGCCCTTGAACGCCCTGGGCCGGGGCTTGTACCGGCTGATGCTTCGCCTTCCCGCGCGGGTTCATCGCCGGGGCCGGCAACCGGAGGCCATGGCCCTGCAAAGCGTCGCCTGGTCCCTGCAGCCCCTGGCCCGCCAGGCGGCCGGACTGGGCATCAGGCTGGGCGTTGAAAACCATTTCGGCCTCACAAGCCATCCGCAAGGCCTGCTGGAGCTATTGGACCTGGCAGCGCAAGGGCCGGGCGAATCCCCGCACGAGCGCCGGGACGAAGGATGGGCCGCCCGCTCGCCCCAGGCCGGACCGGGCTTGGGGGTTTGTCTGGATACCGGCAATTGGCCCCCGGAGGTGGACCCCACGGCGGCGGCGCGGCTCCTGGCCCCCCGGGCGGTGTTGGTGCATTGGAAGCTGAGAAGCCGGACCCCGGGGCACGCGGAGCGCGCTCATATGGCCGCCCAAGCCCAGGCTATCCGCCAGACGGGGTATCAGGGCCTGGTCAGCGTGGAATACGAAGGGCCCGGCTCCGGTCTGGCGGGCGCCAGCGAGGGCCGGCGGCTCTGGGAGGAGCTGAGCCGGGCCGCGCGCTGAACACCGCCGCTTCCTACAAATAAATGCGGCTTTTCTTTTTGGCCAGGGTCTCGGCCGTCTCCTTGTCCATGTTCATCTTGTTTTTAAAGGCCTCGCGCAGGTCGTTGATGACCAGGACCTCGTCCGGGCAGTTCTGCACGCAGCGCAGGCAGCAGATGCACTTGGCCGGATCGGCCTCTCCTTTTTCCGCGTCCATGGCTCCCGAGGGACAATCATCCTCGCACAAAAGGCACATCTGGCATTCCTGGCCCTGCCGGGTGGGCAGGGTGGTGAGCACCTTGAAACGGAAGCCTTCGAACTGGTCCAATTGCTCGTTGGTGTAGGCGCTGGGGTCCAGGCTCTCGGCGATGGCGGTGTCGCCCGCGGCGAAGCGCTCGTAGATCTTTTCCGCATAGGCGCGGGCGATCGCCAGATCGCCGTCATCCGGCCGGCCGGCCATGGCCTGCCAACCGCCCAGGTTGAAGGTGTGCGCCCCCAGGAACTCGGCCGTGGCCACCACCTTGAAGCCCCGTTCTTGCAGGATGCGCCTGGTGTCGAAATGGGTGGGGGCCACCTGGAAACCGCCATAGGTGAAAAAGGTGGCGCAGGGCCGGCCCTCGCCTTGCAGGCCCTCCAGCCACTCCCGCACCAGACGCGGGGCGCGCATGGAATGGATGGGAGACCCGAACACGGCCGCCTGGTATTGGGTCATATCGGGTTTGGTCTGCCTGGCCTGGGACGTGGTTAGGTCCTTGAGTTCCACCTCGGCCCCCAGGGCGGACAGGCGCGAAGCGATTTCCCCGGCCACCCGCCTGGTGTTTCCCGTGGCGCTGAAATAACAGAACGCGATCTTCATGAACAACCCCCTGAGCGGTGAATCGTGCGATTGACAGCGTGATCTCTGAATCTCCTACAGATGCTTTCTATATTAACAGCTAAGGTGGGGATGGGTAAGGCCTGGCGACGGGATTTTAGCCGCATGGCCGACTTATGCGCTTAATTGCAGGGGCCGCGTATTTAGCCGAAGCCGCTCGTACTAAAATTAAATTGCGCGCCCGCCATGACTTGCCTGCCGTCTGAAAACCTCCGATGAGGCGCGGCCGCAGCGGCAAAGCCAATCTTTCAGGCAGGCGGACACGGACCGACGCGACTTTCTTAGATACCTGGCGGCCACCATGGCCCGCCTGGCCGGGGCGACCGCTCTGGGGGTGGGCAAGAGCCAGGTTCCGGTTCTCTTGGACCCGCAAGCCTCGGCGCGCGAGGACGTGCTTTTCGCCCGCCGCGCCGGTCAGGGGTCCCAGGAGCGGCTAGACGGCCTCGGCGAGGCTAAACCCTACCACCACATGTAAGGCGCGTTGTACCAGTAGCCCGGCCCCACGCCGTAATAGAAATACACCGGAGGGTAGGGCGGGTAGTTCTCCGCGGGCTGGCGCTGCGGCCAGAGGTACACTTCCTTGCCCCGCAGGAGCACGTAGGTGTAGGTGATCTCGCCCAGGGGCAGTTCCTCCACGCCGGCGACCCTGCCCACCACGGTCACTTCCTTGCCGGCCTGGTAAACCTCCGGGTCCAGGAAGCCGGTCATGGAAACGATGAAGCGGCCCTGGGTGTCGTGCACCTGTTTGGGCCTTTCCTGCTGGTCCAGGGGCAATTGCAGCACCTCTATGAGGGTGCCTTTTTTCTTGTTGATGGTTTTGATGATCCTGCCGCCCCACAGCACCACCTGGTCCTTGTGGGCTCCTGGGTTGGATTTGACCTGGCTCAAGCCCAGATCGCGTTTCACCTCGTTTTGCAGGTCCGGCGGCACAATGGAGCTGGCGCAGCCCGCCGCCAACAGCATAAAACCAATGGTTATGGCAAACAGAGCATTTTTCATGGTCATGGCCTCTCAAGCCGCCCGCTTGGCAGAGCATGGCGCGCATCAAAAATAATCGCGGCGACGCATAACAATTAGCCCTTTCTTTTCAATATGGCATAACGCCAACATCTCACCAAGCGTTTAGAGGGCAGGCAAAGCCATCTTTTTAGATAACTAGGTAACAAGCAGGTGATTAACGCTTGCCGTGGCCGCAGGCATCTGTCAATATACAGCCCCAGCACTGGGGGTCCGAAACGCCCGATAAGGGCAATCATAAACAAGCCCTCGCATTCTTATGCCTGAATCATCAGGAGGAGATGGCGTGTCTTCCCGCACCGCCATTCAGCTTTGTTGTTTGCTTCTGGCCTGGTGCGGCATGAGCTGGGCTCATTGGCATTGGCTGGGCCTGAATCTGCAGCCGTTTTCCTATGACCAGGCCCACCACCTCCTGCTGGCCCTGGATTACCAGCCGGTGCTGGTCAGCCCCGCCCGCTGGCTGGATATCCTCACCGTGGCCATTTATTATCCGCCCCTTTACCACTGCTCCCTGGCGCTCTGGCTGTTCATAGCCGGCCCCGAAATGCAGATGGCGGCCCTGGTGAACCTCTTTTGGCTCCTGGCGCTGATGCTGGGGACCTGGCTGATCGGCCGCCGCAGCGTGGGCGGCTGGGCCGGGGCGGCGGCGGCGGCGCTCCTGGCCTTGCTGCCGGTGTGCGCCGGGCTCACCAGGGACGTGCTGGTGGAGATAAGCCTGGCCGCCACGGTGGTTTGGAGCGTTTACGCGCTGCTGATGAGCGAAAACTACAGCCGGCCCCATTGGGTGCTGGCCTTGGGAGCCCTGGCCGGGCTGGGCATGCTGGCCAAGTGGTCTTTTGTCCTTTACCTGGCGCTGCCCATGGCCTGGGCCTGGTGGCAGGGCGGCAGGCAGGGCGTGGCC
This sequence comes from Desulfocarbo indianensis, assembly GCA_001184205.1. Classification (GTDB taxonomy): domain Bacteria; phylum Desulfobacterota; class Desulfarculia; order Desulfarculales; family Desulfarculaceae; genus Desulfocarbo; species Desulfocarbo indianensis. The sequence continues at coordinate 65,259 of LBMP01000003.1, read as the reverse complement.
CGCCACCGCAAGTCCCTGTGGCAAGCCTTGCTGATTTTCCTGGCCTTGACCCTGCCCTGGTATCTGCACACGCCGCGCACCCTCATCAAGGGCATGCTGGGCAACCTGGGGCCGGTGCCGGCGGCCGAGGGCGATCCCTCGGTGTTCAGCCTGGGTTCGTTGCTCTACTATCCCATCTCGCTGGTCAACGACCAGATATTCCTGCCCCTGGCCCTGCTGCTGGCCGGCGGACTGGTATGGGGGTTGATCCGGGGCAGGGCCGAATCCAAGCCGCTCCTGGTATGGCTGCTGGGCGGCTGGGCCGTGTTGATCCTGCTCAGCAACAAGGACATGCGCTATCTTTTTCCCCTGCTGCCGGCGGCCTGCCTTTTGAGCATGGGCTGGCTGGCCTCGCTCAAGCCCCGCGCCCTGGCGGCCGGGCTCAGCGCCTGCGCCCTGGGGTTGGCCTTTTTGGTTTCCTGGGGTTCCGGCTTTGCCTGGGGTCCGCTGGCCAGGGATTACGGCCTGGCCTACCCCGGCGGCGTGTTAAGGGTCTGCGGGCTGGATACCGAATATTCGCGGCCGCCGGTGCGGGCGGATTGGCAGGTGCCGGCCATATTGCAGGCCGTGAAGCAGGACTGGCGCGAGAGCGACAGGACGCCGGTTTTGGGGGTGATGGCCAGCATGCGCTTTTTCCACAAGAGCGGGTTTCTGGCCTGGGCCAGGCTGCGCGGCTTACCGGTGACCACCAGGTCCTGCCTGGAACCGCAGTGCTGGCCGCCCGGCCGGCCCAAGGAGGGCCTGCGCCGGGATCTATCGCGCCTGGATTATCTGGTCACCAAGACCGGCGGCCTGGGCCTGGAGCCGGCCTATGGGCGCGCCTGCCGCATGATGGAAGACATGGGCGCTGATCTGGGGGTCAGGCTGATTGACTATCCCCTGCCCGACGGCGGCCGGGCCATCCTCTGGCGCCTTAAGCGCGCCGACCGCCAGACCGCCGTCAAATCCGGCAAGCCGGGCCAATCCTAGAAATCAATGGTGAAGGGGAGGAGGGGCAAACCCTCCTCCCCTGACTGATCCTTGTCCTCACGCTCGGGGCCCAACGGCCCCTACGAAGCAGCCTCCCGGGCGGTCAGGGTGCGGCTTATTTCGTCACGGTGGCGATCCGGGCGCGCACGGGAATGTTATGAGAGTCCAGGCCGGGCTTTTGGCCGTGCAGGTCAAACTTCAGTTTCACCCCCGGCCGAAAGATAAGGCAGTGGGTGGAGCCGCCGAAGTGGAACATGCCCAACTGGTCGCCCTTGTTCACGTGCTGGCCCACGTAGACCGTGAACTCGTTGGACGACACCTCGGCCATGCCCACGAACAGCACGGCCATCAGGCCTATGTCCGGGTTGTCGGCCTGGATGAACACCAGGCCCCGGGCCGCCACCTGGGTGATGTAACCCTGCGACCGGTTGGGCCCGGCCGGGTCAAAGCCCTCGGAAAAGGTCTCGGCGTAGTAGGAGCCGTCCAGTAGCTTGGTCTCGACGATGGTGCCGCTCACCGGGCTGTGCCAGCGGTGATAGCTCAGGGCGCTCAGGAAGGCCTGATAGATGGTGCCGCCCACGAACTCATGCGCCAGGGGATCGCCGTCCAGCATGTGATACAGGGAGTAGGGTTGGCCCTTGATCCAGAACTGATCACGCAGCTTGACGTTGCGGGCGACGCTGTAGGGCGCCGACTCGCAGGCGTTGGCGACAACTGAGTTATCCTTGGGGCTGGCCACGGGGCGGCGGCCCTCGCGGAAACGGCGGGTGAAAAAGTCATCCCAGGACTTGAAGCCATAGTAGGGTAGCTTGGGGTCGCAGATGAAGTCCTCCACAAAGGTGGGCATGGCCTTCTTGGCATCCCGGCCGAACCAGCCTTTGTGGGGGTCGTTGTTCAGCACGTAGCGCGAGTCCGGCGAGTCCAGGAACACCGCCCATTGGTTGAGTATCTTTTTAAGCTGACAATTAACCTTGGGGTTCAGGAAGGCCGAGACCCCGGCCCGGGTTCCCATGGGCCAGTCCAGGATGGCGTTGAGGGGGAAGCCCACCAGGCCGGTCTGATTGAACTCCGGAGCCTGAGTCATAATGCGGTTTATACTCCGGAGCATTTCCTGATAGCTGCGGACCTGGGGTTGGCCCGTGGGGGTTCTCGGCTTATTGGGGGCCTCCTTAAACATTTCTGTAAACAGCATGTATAGCTCAGGATCGTTCTCGATCACATCCTTGAACTCCTGAACCACGGGATGCAAAGGCGCCTTGTCGGCCTGGGAGGACAAAGCCTTTTCAACAGATTTTTCCGCAGTCGCCGCTTGGACGAGCGGCGACTGCCAGGAAACCAGCAGTAAAAGGGCGGCTGCAAGCATGCTCGGCAGGGACCATCTTAACTTCATGATTTCCCTCTCAATCAGGTGAGAAAACGGGTTCTGTTCCGTGGAGGATGATGTCGCGAGCTGCTGTATTGCCGCATAAGCGCGGGAGCGCCCTGTTTCGCCCCTCAAAGGGGCCCAAGTCCGCCTCGCTTGCGCCTCATGGCCATGAAAATCCGGTGGGTATCCCCCCGATCAAATAGCATAATATCCCTACATAAATCTCCCGGTCAATCGCCCGATGCTTCCCATGCAGTCCGCGCCTATGGGGCAGTTAATGGTTGGCCCCCTCCGGTCAAGCGGCCCTGAACAAGCCTCTGGCGGCGGCCAGGCGCTCCGGGGTGCCGATCAGCACCGCCAGGTCGCCGGCCAGGAGCTGGGTGCCGGCGCCGGGCTCGGCCAGGACCTCGGCCCCGCGTCCCACCGCCAGCATGGTGACCCCGTGCTGGCGGCGCAGTTCAAGCTCCCCCAGCTTGCGATTTTCGGCCGCCGAGCCGGCGACCACCCGCAGGGTGATGAGCTGCACGTCGCTCAACAGCCGGGACAGTTCCCCGGCGGTGTCGCCGGCCGGCTCCGGCGCGCGCAGCATGCAGTAGGACTCGGAGCGGAGTTCATTGACGAAACGCTCGATCTCGCTCTGGGGCACCAGAAAACGCCGCAGCAGGCGGGCGAATATTTCCAGGGCGGTTTCGTATTCCTCGGGTATCACCTCGTCCGCGCCCAGCTTGGCCAGCTCTTCCACCTCTTGCAGGAACCTGGTGCGGGCGATGAGATAAAGCCCCGGATTGAGCGACTTGGCCGCGGCCACCACCCGGCGGGTGGCCACCGGGTCGGCGATGGCCACCACCAGAACCCGGGCCTTGGCCACGCCCAAGTATTCCAGAAACGGTTCGTGGGTGGCGTCGCCGTAGACCAGGGGCTCGCCTTTTTCCTTTTCCTGGCGCACCGTGGCCGAATTCATCTCGGCCACCACATAGGGGATGCCCGCCAGGCGGGCCGCCCTGGCCACGTTGCGGCCGTTGATGCCGTAACCCACCACGATGGCGTGCCCGCTGAGATGCCGCGGCGAATGCGCCTCGTCGGGCAGCCTGGGCGGCATGGTGGTCAAATGGGCGGCCAAACGGGAGCCCAAGGTCAGGCAGGCCGGGGTCAAGAGCATGGTGAGTACCGATATGTTAAGGAATATCTGATAATTTTCTGGCGAGAGCAGCCCATGGGTAATGCCGGTGTGGGCCAGCACAAAGGAGAATTCGCCGATTTGGGCCAAGCCCAGACCCGCGGCCACGGCGACCCGCAAAGGCAGGCCCAGGGTGAGGGTGGCCAGGCCGCCGGCCAGGGTCTTGATCAACAGCACCAGGATGGCCGCCAAGGGCACCAGCCAGATATTGGCCAAGAGGAAGCTGACATCCATCAACATGCCGATGGAAACGAAAAACACGCTCACGAACAGGTCGCGCAGGGGCAGGACGTTGCTCACCGCCTGATGGCTGTAGGGGCTCTCGGAAATGATCAGACCCGCCAGAAAAGCCCCCAGGGCCAGGGACAGGCCAGCGCTGGCCGTGAGCCAGGCCACCCCGAAGCAGATGAGCACCACGGCGATGAGAAACAGCTCCCGGTTTCTGGTGGCCACGGCGCGTTCCAGGGCCCATGGCACCAGCCAGCGGGCCGCCGCGCCCACCAGCGCTATCACCGCCGCGCCCTTGGCCAGCAAAACCCAGCCGCTTTGGCCGCCCGCGGCCGCACCGCCGGCCAGCAGCGGCGCCACCAGGAGCATGGGAATCACGGCTATATCCTGGAAAATCAAGATGCCCAGGCCGGCGCGGCCGTGGGGAGCGTCCAGTTCGCCGCGGCTCTGCAACAGGTTCAGGACAATGGCCGTGCTGGAAAGCGCCACCAAAAAGCCGTCGAAAAGGGCCTGCCCCGCGCCGCGCCCCAAAAAGAGGTAGCCCAGGCCGCCGGCCAGCAGAATGCTCAATCCCACCTGCAGGCCGCCGCCCACCAGGAGCGTCTTTTTCATCTGCTTGAAGGAGCTGAAGGAAAACTCCATGCCGATGATGAACAGCAGCAGCACCACGCCCACCTCGGCCAGCACCTCTATCTGCGCGGAGGCCTCCACCAAGCCCAGGCCATGGGGGCCGGCCAAAATGCCGGTTATGAGAAAGCCCACGATGGAGGGGATTTTGAGCAGGCTGCACAGATAAACAGCCGCCACGGCCAGGGCCATGACGATGGTCAGGTCGACGAGGATGGGATAGTGCATCAACGGGCCTATTTTCTAGGAAATGGACTATGTTCGGCTTGCCGGGCGCTTCTCAGCAACTATGGCCATTTTAGCTAGTTGGCGGAATACATCAAGGTATTTAGGAGGCTAATCACGCTTGCTCGCGTTCTTTTTGGGGCGGGGCCCTTGGCCGGGAAAGCCGGGCGCCAGGCTGGCGGCAAGGCGGATAAGCCCAATATGACGCGGAGACAGCCCTAAAAAAGCCGGCCCCGCGCATGTGGCGATTGCTTATCGCCCTTGCGCGAGGCCTTTTCCCCAGAAACAATTGCCCTGCCGATCGGCAATTAGCTCCCTGCTTTTCCCAGGGGCCGAGCTGGAGCCCGCTCCCCTGCGCGGCCGGGCTCTCAAGCTGTTTCAAAGACAGCATAGCAGAAAAGAAACACATTATCCACAACTAAATCACAATTTAAGCGTTTTAGTAGAAAATATATTTTACTTTTAATTTCAGTAATTTAATCAGCTTTAATACTTTTTCGCGCACATTCGGTGACTATTTCAGGCAGTTTTTGTGAGGGTTTTCGCTCCCCGCACGGCGCGGTTCGCGCCTCCTGGAAAGCATGGGCTGTAGCCAATGGTTAGCCAAGTCGAGCCAGCGCTCGGCAAAGGGGGGAACGGGGATCTGCCGAGGCGCGTGGCTGGCCCGACTTGGCTAGAGTTACGGCCGGTTTGCGCATGCGGCTTGCCGCATGCTTTGCGGGAAGACGTCTGTCGCCATCTTTAAGGGATGGCAATAAAAAAACCCCTCCCTCCCTGGACTTGGGCGGAGAGGCTGACGGGACCTCCTAAATCGGATTCACTTTATAGGCCCGGCGGCAAGCCAGTCAAGCAAAACAGGCGAGACGCCCGCCCATAATCCTGGACCACGCTCTTTTATCGAGGGCTAAGCGGCTATCCCATTGCTTTTATTCGCGCCATGGTGCAGGATACTTGCGTTTTCAAGCATTTCCGCCGCCCTGGCGGCGCAACCTCTGGCCAACCGGGAAAGAGAAACATGGCTTGCCCAAATGAAACCATGAAGCGGCGCGCACTGATCGCGGCGTTGCTGAGCTTGCTGCTTTTAACGCTGACCCCGGCCCTCGATGCCAAGGCCCAGGCCGCTCCGGCCGGGGCGGCGAGCCTGGAGAACGCCTCCAACGGCGACCACTGGTTTTTGGCCCCCAAGATCAAGCGGCTTTTCCGCAGTCACACCTCCTATCAGTTCGGCAACCCTTATCAGCCCCAGATCAACCCGCTCAGCCGGCTTGAGTTCCCTCTGAACTCCTGGTGGGGCGGGGTCAATTTCGGCGTGGAGGGGCCTCGCTACCGCCTGGAACTGGAATTTCTGGCTTCCCTGCCGGGCCAGGACGACATCGGGGTGATGCGCGATTCCGACTGGGAGAATGAACAGCATCCCAAGGTCACCACCATCTATTCGGAGACCACGGCCGAGCTGAAAGAGAGCTTCATGCTGGACGGCAAGTTCTCCTTCAGCCTGCGCGAAGAGGTCTCCGCCCCGTGCTGGCTGGACCTGCGCCCCCTGGTGGGCGTGCGCTGGCAGAAGTTCGTGTTCGTCACCCGCGACGGCGTGCAACAGAATATGGACGATGACGGTCAGTGGCAGTACCAACCCTTGAACGGCGAAACCATCTGGTTCCGCCAGCAATACGTGCATGCCTATGCCGGCCTGCTGCTCACCGCCGATCTGGCCCGGCTGGGCCTGGGCCAGCCCGGCCGGGGCTGGCGGGCCAGCCTGCAGGCCGACCTGGCCCACGTGTGGGGCGAGAACCGCGACCGCCATCTGCTGCGCGGCAACCGCGTGACCACCGAGCGCACCCAGGGCTATGCCTGGCACGCGGCCTTGAGCCTGCGGGCGCCCTTGGGCGACTGGGGGGCTTTGGTGATGAGCGCCGATTACATGTACATCTACACCAGCGGCGAGCACACCCTGGACTATCCCGATTACGACATCGACTATACTTTTGATTACGGAGTCAAGGTCTGGTCCCAGCAGATGGGCGTCTCGCTGGCCCTGGAGATACCTTTCTAGGGCTTTAGAGGAGACCGTTTCCGGCGGCAGGACCCCGCGGGGTTGAACCATGGCAAACCTGGGAACAAAAACGCTTCACCTGGCGGCGGCCTTGTTGCTCTTGGCCGCCGTGGCGCTTTTCCCGGTCGCGGTCAGGGCCGCCGATCTGGAGGTCTGGCCCGAGGGCAGGGCCAGCATCGGCAATAAAACCTATGTTTGCGCCCTGGGCCGCGCGGGCGTGAAGCTGGACAAGCGCGAGGGCGACGGCGCCACGCCCGCGGGCAGCTACCGGCTCCGCCAGGTGCTGTTCCGCCAGGACAAGATACAGGGGCCCATCCAAACGGGCCTGCCCCTGCGCGCCGTCGCTCGGGACGACGGCTGGTGCGACGACCCCGGCCACAGCCAATACAACCGATTGGTGAAGCTGCCCCTGGCGGCCAGTCACGAGGAGCTTTGGCGGCGGGGTGACCGGCGCTATGATTTGCTGGTGGTGGTGGGCTACAACGATGATCCGGTGATTCCCGGCAAGGGCAGCGCCATCTTCATTCACATCGCTTTAGCCGGCTATGAGACCACCTCGGGCTGCATCGCCTTCAGCAAGCAAGACCTGCTGGAGATAATCAAGCGGCTGGACGCCAACTCCCGCGTGGTGATTCACCCGGCCCAGGCCGCGCCCTGACGAGCTTGCCAAGAAATCCGGCTGCCCGCCATATGCGGTGGACCCGTTTATATCCTTCGGCGCGCCGGAGCGCGTGGCAGGGGATAGTAGGGTAGGGGCGGCTTCTTTATTTATGACGCCGGCCCAAATGACAAGCCCCGGCCTGATCGGCCGGGGCTTGGTTTCGTCAGCCAGTGGGCTTAGCCCAGGCGCTTCTTGAGCTCATCCAATTGCTTGGCCAGCCTGGGGGGCAGCCTGTCGCCGAACTTGGCGAAGTGGGCTTCCATGTCCGGCAGTTCCGCTTTCCAGTCCGCCGGCTTCACGGTGAGGAGTTCCTTCAAGGTGGCGGGATCGAGGTTCAGGCCGCCCGTGTCCATATCCTCGGGCTTGGGCAGCTTGCCGATGGCGGTATCCGCCGCGCCGGCCTTGCCGGCCACCCGCTCGCACATCCACTTCAGCACCCTGGAGTTCTCGCCGAAGCCGGGCCACATGAACTTGCCTTCAGGCGATTTGCGGAACCAGTTCACGTAGAAGATCTTGGGCGCCTTGTCGCCCAGGCGGTCGCCCATCTCAAACCAGTGCTGGAAGTAATCGCCCATGTTGTAGCCGCAGAAGGGCAGCATGGCGAAGGGGTCGCGCCGCAGGTTGCCCACCGCGCCGATATTGGCGGCGGTGGTCTCCGAGGCGGCGGTGGAGCCCAGGAACACGCCGTGGTCCCAGTTCAGGGCCTCGTAAACCAGGGGCACCACGCTGCCGCGGCGGCCGCCGAAGATGAAGATGTCAATGGGCACGCCCTCGGGTTTTTCCCAATCCGACGAGATCATGGGGCACTGGGCGGCCGGCGCGGTGAAGCGCGCGTTGGGGTGGGCCGCCGGGGTCTCGCTTTGGGGGGTCCAGTCCTTGTTCTTCCAGTCGATGGCGTGCGCCGGGGCCGGGCCCATGCCTTCCCACCACACGTCGCTGTCATCGGTCACCGCGCAGTTGGTGAAGATGCAGTTTTCCTTGATGGACTCCATGGCCATAGGGTTGGTGTCGTAGGCGGTGCCCGGCGCCACGCCGAAGAAGCCGGCCTCGGGGTTGATGGCGTACAGGCGGCCGTCCGGGCCGATCTTCAGCCAGGCGATATCGTCGCCGATGCATTCGGCCTTCCAGCCGGGGATGGTGGGCTGGATCATGGCCAGGTTGGTTTTGCCGCAGGCCGAGGGGAAAGCGCCGGTGATGTGGAACTGGCGGCCTTCCGGGCTGGTCAGGCGCAGGATCAACATGTGCTCGGCCATCCAGCCCTCGCGGCGGGCCATGGCCGAGGCGATGCGCAGGGCCAGGCATTTCTTGCCCAGAAGCGCATTGCCGCCGTAACCGGAGCCGTAGGACCAGATCAGGTTCTCTTCCGGGAAATGGCTGATGTATTTCTGCTCAATGGGAGCGCAGGGCCAGGGCACGTCCTTTTGGCCGGGCTCCAGGGGAGCGCCCACGGAATGCATGCAGGGGATGTATTCGCCGTCCGCGCCCAGCACCTCCAGAACCTTGGTGCTCACCCGGGTCATGGTGTGCATGTTGCACACCACGTAGGGGCTGTCGGTGATCTCGATGCCGATCTTGGAAAGGGGGCCTCCGATGGGTCCCATGGAAAACGGAATGATGTACATGGTGCGGCCCTTCATGCAGTCCTTGTAAAGGTCGCGCATGGTGGCCTTCAATTGATCCGGGTGCATCCAGTTGTTGGTGGGGCCGGCTTCGATTTCCTCGGGATAGCTGATGAAGGTGCGGTCTTCCACCCGGGCCACGTCGGAGGGGTCTGAGCGGAAATGAAAACAATTGGGACGCTTGGCCAGGGGCAAGGTGGCGCCCGAGGCTACCATTTCCTTCATGAGGCGGTCGTATTCCGCCTTGGAACCGTCGCACCAATGGATATCCTTAGGGCCGCACGTCTCGGCCATCTCCTTAACCCATTGGTTTAGTTTGGCGTGTTTGCATTCTGCGGACGATGAGTTCATTTCCTCCTCCTAAGGACTCAAAAAAGCCGGGCAGGATTCCCCTGCCCAGGTGGTTTCACAAGTTTGTGCAAAAAATAGAAAATTATCTTATAGCCGCCAGCGCGCGGCAGTCAAGGGCTAACCGTGCTTTTAAATAAGGGAAAATTAAGATCAGCGGCCCCATGGGTGATCGGCATTTAAGGGGACGGGCAGGGGCGGGCGACGCTTGCCTGGCCGCGGAAATCAGCCGGTTGCCGCGGGCTCAAATCAATAGGGCACCTTGTCTTCTTTTTCCCGCCATTCCTGGAAAAGCCTCAGCACCGCCGGCCGCAGCTCATCCAGGCGTTTCATGGGAAGCTTCCTCTGCTCCATGGGCTTGGCCACCTCGTCATACAAAAATCCGTCCACGAAACCGGCCTGGTCCGCGTCGCGCCGGGTTCCCGTGAAAAACACCGCATCCAGCCGGGCCCAATAGGCCGCGGCCAGGCACATGGGGCAGGGCTCGCAGGAGGAATAGAGCACGCAGCCCGCCAAGCTGAAGTTGCCCAGGCTTTGGCCGGCCTTGCGTATGGCCATGATCTCGGCGTGGGCCGTGGGGTCGTTGGTCGAGGTCACCTGGTTCCAGCCCTCGGCGATCACCTGGCCGTCCTTGACCACCAGCGCGCCGAAAGGGCCGCCGTGGCCGCCGCGCATGCGCTGGCCGGCCAGCTCGATGGCCCGGCGCATCAGCTCAAGGTCGGGCTTTGGTTCAGGCTTTGCTGGGGAATTGTTGCCTTGCACAAACGGCCTCTTCGCCGAGCTAATTATTGATTGGCGGGATTAACCAGCTTCTTTTGATCTTTTTCCAAAAGCTTATGGCCAAAGGGGCAGGCGCTGGTGCAGATGCCGCAGTTGTGGCCGCCGTGGAAGGCGAAAAAGTGCTCCTTCTTGTAGTCATCGCAAACCGCGGCGTTCAAAATCTCCGCCCGCTCCAGGCCCGGAAACCATACGCCGCCCAAGAGCGCGCCGGCCGGGCAGGCGTCCACGCAAGCGTGGCAGGTTCCGCAATGGCTCTTTTCCACGGGTTTGCCAGCGGGCAGTTGGGCGTTGGTCAGCACCGTGCCCAGGCGCAGCCAGGGTCCCAGCTCGAAGGTAACCAATTGGCAATGCCGGCCCACCCAGCCCAAACCGGCCCTGGTGGCGGCGGTCTTGTGAGGGAAATCGCCCCGGATGTTCTCCGGATCGCTGCGCAGGGAAGCGGGCACCGCCCAGGCGTCGTGACCGGCATTTTGCAGCAGGCTTTGCACCGCCTTGGCCAGGCTGTTGATTTCCTGGTTCATGGACTCGTACAGGTTGGCGTATTCGCGGGTGGGGCCGTATTTGAGGCCGGCCATGATGTAGGGGTCCATGGCCATGCCGAAACTTACCGCGCGGTCAAAGCGGCTCAGCTTTTGGCTGGTGAGTCCGCCCACCTGGGCGAATCCCCAGAGCGCGGCGCCGCCGCCTCTGAGTTGGTCAGCGATTTTTTCGGCCAAGGAGGCGGTGTCTTGCATGCTCATGGCTGGCCAGCCCGGTTAAGTGTTTTCACAATTAGAACATGTTATCTTGACCCGGCGACTTCGTCAATCAAAGGGCGGGGCGGGCAGGCTTCCTCAGCTAAGCCGGCGTTATTATTTTAAGACCCGCTATGCCCGCCACGATCAAAGCGATGCAGAACAGGCGCCAGACGTCGGCCGGCTCGGAAAAGAGCAATATCCCCAAGGCAACCGTGCCCACGGTGCCCACGCCGGGCAATCCCCAGAAGCGCCAGACTGAGCGCCATGGACAGGGCCGTGGCCACGGTGGGCCATGGCCGGGTGAAGCCCTGGGTGTATTTCAAGCCGACCGCCCAACCAACCTCGAAGAGGCCCGCCATAAAATGACTTGATGTCCGCGGACATAGTAATGCCAGAGCCTGCCAAAAGCCGAATGGTTTTGCCCAAGGGCGGTGCGGGCTTTAAGGCCCACGGTTTAGTTTACATAATATACCTTATGCGAAGTAATTTCCTCGGGGCCTGTAAAGAGCATCGCTTCACGGTCGCGCGTGAACTCATTCAGGCAGGGTCAGGCCCCGAGGATTATTGTAAACCAGCCCGTTTCCCAGGCCGAACCAAGTAAAAGCTCCAACCCCAGGCCCGATCTCCAAGCGCTCCCGGCGCAGCAAAGCCTACTCGACCAGGTCCCCGATTTCATAGCTCGCCGGCGTGGCGGTGCAGAAAACCACCAGGTCCGCCCGGCGCAACAAAGCCACCCCGACCAGGTCCACGTGGCCACCAGCCCGAAGCATGCGAAAATCTTCGAGCCGAGCGCCGGCAAAGAACCTGTCGCGGGAGCCCGGACAGGCAGAGCCAGCCGGGCCGCAGGCCCACCGTGGGTGCTCTTGGCTGTGGTTCCCTCGGCCCTTTGTAGAACGGGCGGCTGCGCCGCCCGCCCCTGCGGGGGGCTCCCCCGCCACGCTCGCTCGCTTTTTTCCGCCTCGGGCCCGGCCAGGGTCCGGGCCTCGGCGGCGCTCTCTCGCTGGGCCGGGCCAAATCAAGGGGCTGCGGGGCCGTCGCTTCCGCTCGGCCCCTGGCCTCCGCTTCGCTGCGGCCAGCCCCTTGCAGGCCCGGCCCCCCGCCCTCCTGTTCGGTGGGCCTGCGGCCCTCATCACCAGAAAGAGACCGGAGCCCCTGACCTGGCCCCGCGCCAGGCCGAGAGCAGCTCGCCGAGGAAAAAAGCGAAAACCGGAACCCCGGACCTGGCCCCTTGTTCGGTCGCGTGGTGCTCGCCGCCGTTCAGGGGCTCCGCAGCCCCCCAGGGGGTCTGCTGCGCCCCGGCCTTTCCCGCCCCCTGCGGGGTCGGGCGGCCAAGAATCGGGCGGCTGCGCCCCGCGCTCCCTCGCCGGGGCCCCGCCTGCAGCCACCAGGCCACGCCAGGAGCGGCGCGCCGGAGGCAGGGGCCTTGCCGGGAGCCCGGCGAAGCAAACAGACGGCGGCGGGCCGAAGGTGGTTTTCTTCGCATAAGGCCGGCCTTATGCGAAGAAAACGGGCTGCCGGGCGAGCCGGCCAGGACCGGCGCGGCATGGGGGGCCGCGCCCCCCGCGCCCAGCGCCGGGCCGCAGCCGGCCCCGCGCACGCCAGGCCAGGCCCAACCCCCAGGGCGAGCGGGGCAGGTTTACATAAAGCCTTTATGTAAGCCTGCCTGCAAGGCCCCTGCCGCAGGCGCTGACCATGCCCCCCTTTCCTCCACCGCAACATCTTGCGGGCCTGCCCGGCTGCGCGGCTCGGCCCAGCCTGCGCCCCGCGAGGCCAGCCGTAAAGGCTTCCCTGCGGCGGCCCCTGCGGGTCCGGCCTTGACTGCTGGCCTCTGGCGGGGCTTCGGCCAGGGGCCAGCGCCGGCCACGCCGGGCGCGTTGTTTCCCCTTTGCCTGGAGGTGCTTGCGTGAGTAGGCCAGCTTGCAGAAAGCCCGGAGATTTTCGCCTGACAGCGTGCGATCGCATCCTGTTCGCGGCCCTGGGCCTGGTGAAGGTTTCGCCCGGCCCCTTCCCCGCCCTGGTCAAGCGCATGGCTTCCCTGGGTTGCGTGCGCCCTTCCCGCGCTCGCCCTCCCCCGCTGGGGGGAGGTCCCAAAGTCATACACGGGCAAAACCTATCAACATGTTGGAGAGAGGCGTTCGAAGATGGACCAAAAAGCCATAATTTGCAAGTATTGCCGGCCAGTTCCCTGGTCGGAGCATGGAGACCGTCTGGAGCCCGTTTGCGCTGCAAGATATTGCGGTGTGAAGGGCGAGCGTCAATGTTGTAATGATTGCATGGACTTCGGCACCTGCACCGAGCCCGTGGGGGGCAATTTGCCAGGAAAAGAGGCCCCCAGCGAGGCTTTTCCCAGGTGCCGGAACGCGGCCCTGGCCAGGCATTCAGGTGTCAGGGTGAGCTTTCCGCCCAGGCGGGAAGACTGGCATAAGTGGCCGGAAGACAAGGCCAAGAAGCGCAACACCCCGGCCACCAGAAAGAAGGGGGCCATGATCTAAAGGCCACGCCCCGGAGAGGGACCAACTCTCCGGGGCGCTACAAAATCTTGGAGGCGTTCAAACTCCAAAACAACCGGCCTACGAGTCGGGCGCGAGAGGTGCGCAAAAACGGAGGCGCGTTTGTTCGGGATTGATACTATCAAGCTCACCGGCCTCGGGTCAATGCCCAATTTTAAGGCTGGCCAGGAGGCCAAGAGATCGCTTACCATGGCGGGCAACGGCTTTGTGCTGGACCATCTGCGTTGGAAGGAAGGCCCCTGCCGCATGCAGTATCTGAACGGGCCGGGAAAGCTGAGCATAAGCGCCGAGTTGCCCCGCCTGGTGGGGCCAGGCAACGCCATGCCGCCCTGGACCTATCAGCGCCAGGCCCTTGGCAAGCTGCGCGGGGTGTGGCGGGAGCAAGGGGGCCAGGAAGAACCCCGCGTGAGCCGCCTGGACGCGGCGCTTGACCTGCCTTACCCCGACCACCTGTGGCCACGCCTGCGGGCCAGCCTGGCCGCCCTGGAGCCTGCCCGGCATGAGTTCCACCACCAGGCCGAGCTGGTTTCCTGGAGCCAGAACCAAGGCCGGCATGTTAAGGTTTACCACCGTGGCGAGCATCTAATCCGCCTGGAGGTGACCATGAAGAACAGCCACAGCCAACGTTCCTCCATTCCTGACGGCATCTTGGAGGGACTCACCCTCCAGGACCTGGAGGAACACGGGCCCGAGATATGCCGGGCTGCTCTGCTACGGGCGGCGGACCTGCTGGGAATAAGAGTTCTTGGCCTGCAAGATATTGAAGGATTCGCTGAGCGCTTGCTCAGTGACGGCAGTTTGAAGCCTGCCCAAGCCCTGGGCGTGCTGGGCTGGATTGTGGCGGAAAAGACCCTGGGCAGGCGGGCGCTGAGAAAGAGCCTGGCTGAAAGCAGCTACCATTACTGGCGCAACCTACACAGCCGTATAGCCCCGCCCGAGGAAGGAAGCCCCGGCGAGCTGGCCGACCAGGTTTCCCGCGCCCTGGCCCCGCCCGCCAGCTTCATAAGCTCCCGCCTGGCGGACGTGGCTGCGGCCAGCATGGCAGAGCTCAGAGAGGTCCTGGGCAAGCCAGGCCACGCCGAAGCGCCACCAAGGGAGCTTGAGCCGGGCGAGTCGGTGGAGCCCCTGGCGGGCCGCTGGTTCACTTACGCCTTTGCGTTCGAGGGGGAAGAATTCCGGACCGTGACCAACGACATCAGGCACGCCAGGGCCAAGCGTGACGCATGGCTGAACGCCAGGCGTGAAGCCGGCAACAAAAGCCTTGACCAGGCGGACGGGCTTTAATATCTTGGAGCGGGCGTCATGGAGTGCGCCTTGTGCATGAAATATAACCGCCATGGACATAACCAGCCTTTTTCCTCCCCGCCCCAGCAGGGCAGGGCGGGGATTTTCACCCCGTCACTGTCTAAAAACCGGCACCAATCTTCCAGCAAAAAGTTCATCCAAAGCGCCTATTTTCGTTCATCCCAAAGAACACCAAAACAGGAAATTCCGTTTCCGAATTATACCTTATGCGAAGTAATTTCCGGGTTGGCTGTGCCACATCTGGTGTCCACGGTTTGGGAAACCACATTTCGGCAATAAAGTTCTTCTTTTATTATCCTTATATATCAATGAATAACTAATTTAGCGAATGTATAACTTTAATTTCAGGCATCAGTGGTGACAAAAAAATTAAAGTTTAATGGCCTGGTTGCCGATTAGATAATCAGGACGATTGCGTGCAACTACTTATCTATGACGCTCGATCAAGCCTGCCCCTGCTGAAATTGAGTCTGTCGCACCATCGGATGTGGCATCATCTCAAACAGCGAATACCACTCAAACAGCGAATACCACATAAGGGACTAGAAGATGGTAGGTTTTCCCCCATATATGCGATTGGTGGTGAACAATGCCGCCAACAAGCGGCCCGCCGCCACCGGCAGGAGCCAGGGGGAGAAGCTCGATTCCCAACCCAAGTCGCCGATAACCGGGGGGGGCGATGTGGTGAGCCTGGTCTCAACCGAGAACCGGCGAGCCGTTACCACCGATGTTCCCACCGCCCTGGTGGCAGAGGCAGCCCTGCGTGACTTACAACGCGATCTCCCGCGCGTAAAGGGCGAACAGCTAGGCGAAATTCACTCGGGTTTGGACAGAAGGGTCATTCTCTCCCTGCTGGCGCCTCTCATGGACGCTTAAACTTGGCCCTGGCCGATTATGAGAGCTGAGAGAGGCAACAGCGAACAAACAAGGTTAGGGTATTAAACCAGGGTTGTTTGGGTTTATAATGTTTATGATGTGAAATCTCCAAGGAGATGAGGACGGCCATACATGGCCTTGGACGGCATACATGCGGCGGTCTCCGCTCTAAGGGTCACGGAAAAACGCGTAAGCCAGACCTCGCACAACCTGGCCAACGCGTCGACGCCGGGCTTCGTCCCCTCAAGGGTTGAACAAGCCGAGTTGGCCGGGGGCGGCGTCGCGGTCACCGGCACCTCTCCCCTTCCCTCCGGCCCCGTGGTCCCGGCTGAGCGCCCCTTGGATCTGGCCTTGGACGGCGGCGGCTTCTTCGCCCTGGATGACGGCCAAGGCGGCCGCCTGTACACCCGCGCGGGCAACTTTTCCCTGAACGCGGAAGGCCAACTGGTCGACCCCCAGGGACGGGCGGTTCTGCCCGCCGTCAATGTGCCGGCCGACGCCGCCTCGCTGCACATCACGCCCCAGGGCCAGGTGCAGGCTTTGGCGGAAGACGGCGCGGTGCTGGCCGAGGGCCAGATCGAGACGGCCGTGTTCGGCAATCCGGGCGGATTGGAGGCGGTGGGCGGCAACGCCTTCCGCGCCACCCAGGCCTCGGGCCCCGCGGTCTACGCCGCGCCCGGCGCCCAGGGCCATGGCCAGATCGTTTCGGGCGCTTTGCAGGCCTCGGGCACGGACCTGGTCAAATCCATGGTCGATCTGATAATCGACCAAAGGACCTTTGAGGCCAACACCAAGTCGGTGCAGACCTACGATGAAATGCTAGGCACGGTTTTGGATATCAAGGCCTGAAGCTAATCTTCCGTTAATACTTATTTATTTGGGGGTGGTTTTGGGTTGGCCGGGCGCTGGGAGGCCTGGGCCGGGCCGCGCGTGTCAGCCCAGGCCCAGGTTCGTCAATCTGATTCGCCTCTGGCTTCGGGGCTCAAGGCCCGGGGGCTGTTTAATAGAGTCTCCTTTATTTCAACCACATAGACAGGCGAGCCCTGGATGGATTCCGAGCGCCAGATGATGGCTCCCACAGCGCTATACCCGTGTTGTTTTTGGGCAAGCAACGCCATATCCGGGCGATTCGGATTTAATCCTATTATATAGTTTATCGACTTTTCCTACAGGGACCGCCCTTCCGACCGCCCTCCCCCTGTTTCAGGATTCCTCGTCTTCTCTATACTCAAGTATGTCGCCGGGCTGACACTGCAAATGCTTGCAGATGGCTTCCAGGGTGGCCAGGCGGAATCCCTTTACCTTGCCGGTCTTTATCAGGGACAAATTCTGCTCGGTCAGGCCAATGGCGGCCGCCAAGTCCTTGGACTTGACCTTGCGGACCGCGAGCATTACGTCTAAGTTAATGATAATCGGCATTGTCTTAGGCTAAGTGGAGAGTCCACGCTCCTCCGTCATTTTGTCTGTGGGGTGTTAACAAGCCCCCGGCCCATGCCCCAAGTTTTTCTTGGCAACGCGCCCCGGTTGAACCGCCAATCGGCTCTCAGGGAGGCGTTTCCAGGGAACCCGGCCCGCTCCCCAGGCGATTATCGGCCGAGCCGAGCCGCGAAAGCAAGCCGGGTTATTCCTTACACGAAAAGCTCTTGCTCCTCTTTCAGCTTGCGCGCCTCATCCATCACCCAGGCGATGGTGAGGACGCAGATGCCGGCCAAGAGTACGAATACCTCCGTGCTGCTGAGCCCCACCACCAAAAGGCGTTTGCCTTGGCCGCGATGGAAGGTGAGCACGATGCCCAAAAGGATGTCGCCCATAAAATCAGCCAACGCATAGTAGATGATGGCCCAGCCCAGGGACCGGTAACAGGCCACGTTTTCCTTGGCGAACACCTTGCCGCCGCAATACAGGCCGAACAATTTATATAGCTGATAAAGCGCGTACATGACCACGCCGGTGGGGATCAGGCTCACCAAAAATCCCGTCACCAGAGATGCGAGCGGGATGTCCGGGTCCACCGCCACTGGCAAGTCGCGGCTCAAAACCTGGTTGCCGGACCCCACCAATGCCCAAAACAAGGCGGTCAAGATAGGCGACAACGCCAACAAAACAGCGAACACCAGCCGCAACCGCCGGCTGTTCCTTTGCACTCGTTCCAGAGCTTCCATGCCGATGTCCTTTTTCAATTTCCGGAACAATGTCCCACGCCCGGGCGTTTGGGCTTCCCCGCGGTCTTGCTCAGGCCTTGACCATTTGCCGGGCGGTTTCCATCACCTTGGCAAGGGAGAGCATGGTTACGCCCGTGACGATGATGAACAAGTCACTGCCGCTCAAGTTTATGACCAACAAACGGTTGCCCTCTCCCCTATGCAAAGTGAGGATAATGCCCAGCGCCACCTCGCTTAAAAAAGCGGCCAGCTCATAATAAAGAATAGCCTTGCCCAGGCTTTTATAACACGCCACATTTTGCAGATCGAGAAGCACTCCTTTGCCGTACAGGGTGAAAAGCTTGTAAAGCTGATAAAGCGCGTACATGAGCACGCCGGTTGGTATCAGGCTGATGAAATATCCCGCCACCAAGGAAATGGTTGGCGTCTCGGCGTCCAAGGTCACTGGCAGATGGCTCGCCAACTCGGCATTACCCAGCCCCACCATCACCCAATAAATGCCCAGCAGGATGGGCGACATGACCAGCAACCCCATGTAAACCGCGCGCAGCTTGCAGCTGCTGATTGTCAAGCCATCTTGTATATCCATTTGTTTCAACTCCCAAAGTAAGAATGTGCCCCTTCCCAGCCATTCGTCGTAAACAGCCCCGAGGCCGGCCGATCCCGGACGGCATGGTGCTGTATTAAAAACATCGCCTGATCGCCGCACCGGAATCCTCCGTCTAGTTTCTGTGCTTGAAGCTACCACATTCATTACGGCCGGTCAATCATTTTTTGCTGTATTACTCTTATAATTTATTGCTTGACATTAATTTATTATTAAATAAAGCTAACGAAAAGCTTGACGGAGCCGTTTTGGAGGGCTTAAGCTCCGCCCGGCAATTGCCGCCCCAGGGAGGCCTTTTCCGTTAACTAGTTTGGATTCAAGGAGATTGGGTAATGAAAACCATGGAAACAGAAAAATGGCGCCGGATATTGCGGTTGGCGATGATAGCCCTGCTCTGGGCGCTGGCCGCGCAGCCTGCCCAGGCCAAGGGGCTTGAGCTGGAAGCCTATGGTTACCACCTCTTGGATGCAGAGTTTGAAAAGGGCAAGGCGCAATACGATCTCACCCGCTCGGGCTTCAAGGCCAAGTATTCGTTTATATACTTCAACTACGACCGCCAGGATTTCAGCTGGGACGACGCGGACATCGCCAAGCTTCCCTTTGGCAACGGCCGCGACAAGCCTTGGGAAAGCCTGCAAACCCTGGCTTTAGGCGCCAACTGGTCGGGCGGCTCCGGTGAAAAATGGACCTATGAACTGGATGGTGCGGTTTTCAGCGCCTTTGAAGAGGACTTTGGCGGTTACGGCGGCAAGATCAAGGCCTGGGCCGGCTATGGTTTATTAGGCCCCGACCTGAGGCTGCGCTTGGGCGGTCACGGTTATATATACGAAAAACGCGTTGTCTTGGTGCCGGTTCTGAGCCTTGACTATAGATGGAATGAGCCCGAGGGCCTCAGCTTAAACCTGGGAGTGCCTGACTTGCAGGCGCGCTACGGGTTCAACCGCTGCGTGGCCCTGCGCCTGCTGGCCAGCTATGAGCAAGACATGTACCGCCTGGCCGACAACAGCGAGGTGAGAAAAGAAGGTTTCCTGGAAAAACACGGCGTTATAACGGGCCTGCTGCTGGAGGTCACGCCGGTTGAGAACCTGACCATCAGCGGCGGCCTGCTAAGGTCTTTGGGGTACACCATGACAACTTATGACAAGGATGGCGATCATAGCGAGGATTATGACCAGGAATCAGCTTGGGGAGGCATGTTGACCTTGACGGCCAGATTTTAATCAATCCCTCAACCGCGCTGGTGCGGGCTGCGTCTTGGCGACGTGGCCCGCTTTTTTTAAACAAACCTTTATGCAATTAGCCAGGCCTGGTTCTATACTGTATGAAGCTATGCCGGCGAGAGCCGGACGGGTCAGCGCCCTGGGGGGAGCGGTGACATCTGGGGGGATATCCAGTCGGTTGCCTATCGCTCCCGCATCGGGGCCAAATTTTATTCTTATGCAAAGGAGCGATTAATATGAAGAAGCTGCGGTTTTCCCTGATCTTGGCCTTGGCCTTGTGCCTGGGTTTGAGCTTTGCTGGCTTGGCTTCCGCCAAAGAAGGCGCCGACGCCTATAGGCTGTGCCTGGAGGGCGGCGCCGGCATGCCGGGCGCGCCAGTGGTCAGATTGGACCTTCTGGTGGCCCATCCCACACCGGGCGCGGTGGCCAACGTGACCGGCAAAATGGTGCTATCCAATGCCAGCATGAACCCGCCCTTGGTCATCACCTTTGATGTTAAGGGCACTTACGACACCAAGCCCGGCACCATGCAGCTCATGGGCATGGGCGGCGGCACCGACAATGCCAAGTATGAGGCCAAGGTCATGGTGAAGCTGCCCGCCGGCCAGAAGAAGGGCCCCTACGAGATCGAATACAAAAAGGCCGGCGGCGACAAGTGGCAAACCACCAAGGGCGAGGCAACCACCGTCCCTTGCGTTAAGACTGGCGCCAACAAGTAACCTGGGCAATTAGTATTCAGTCTAGGCCCGCTTATCCGTTCGGCCCTGGCCGGCCGGATAAGCGGGCTTTTTTTAATCATCCCCCTGATGAGCGCCTTGTTTAATGTTTTGGCTGGGTTTAACATTGGGCCAAAACCGCGACCAAGGGAGCCGATACATTGCCAGCTAAAACACCGCCGCCCAAACTGAGCCATCTGGAAACAGGAAACGACGCGCCCGACACCCTGAGCTGGGGCGGTTTTCTCACCCTCAAGAGGCATAAGGTTCGCAACGTCTTCCAGGAAGGCGGCTCCAGTCCCTGGTATTGGGTGGAGTCGGTGCATCCGCCTTTTCATGACGCGGTGGTGGTGGTGCTCTACGCCCTGCCCGTTGGCCAAGAACCCCTGGTGGTATTGCGCCGCGGGGTGCGGCCCTCCCTGACTTTGCGCGCCCAAAACGATTCGCTGAAAAAAATCGATGGCGGCGCGCTCAGCGGGATTACCTGGGAGCTGCCCGCCGGCGGCGTGGAGCCCGGCGATTTGGAGCCCGGAGGCGTCGGCCTGAAAGGCCGGGCCCGGCTGGAGGCCTGGGAGGAAGCCGGCTTGCCCGTGGCTGACGACGATCTGAGCCCCTTGGGTCTGCCGGCCTTTGCCACGCCCGCCTTTTGCAATGAAAAGCTGCACTACCTGGCCGCCCAGGTGGACCCCGAGGCGGCCCAGCCGCCGCCGGGCGACGGGCACCCCATGGAGCAAGGCGGAGAAATGGCTTTCGTTCCCCTGCCGGAGGCCTTGGCCTGGTGCCGTGAGGGGCGCATAATGGATATCAAGAGCGAATTGGGCCTGAGACGCTTGGCCGAATTTCTGGCCGCAAAAGGCCGCGACGCAATTTGATCACTCATAACTGGGAGATGACCAATGCAAAGAACGCTCGGCTTGCTTCTGGCGTGCGCGTTGTTGTTCGCCGCCTTGGCGCTGCCGGTCCGGGCCGAAGGGCCCGCCCGCAAGGGCTTCGTGGGCTTCACCTGCGAGCCGCCCCGTTTCCAGGTTTTCGAGGCGCCCAGGCCCTATGGCGGGCTTATCCTCTTGGACACCCAGACCGGTGAATCCTGGCAACGCGTTATCATAAACAGCCAGGCCGGCATCCAAATCCGCTGGATGAAACTGGAGCGCGGCGGTCCCAAGACGGGCGAATCCATAATCTGGCAATAACCGGCTGAAAAAATCTGGGGCAGCCGCTTGCCGGCCGAGCCAGTGGCCCGGCTGGCGGGCGGCCGCCTTTTTCTTGGGGCCGGAGCCGGCTACTCGCCCCCTTGAAGCGCGCAAAAGCCGGGAAGCGCCGCCCTGCCCCCCTCAAGAGGAGCGGCAGGCCAGGGCCTCGATTTCCACCTTTCCGCCCTTGGGCAAGGCGGCCACCGCCACGCAAGCCCTGGCGGGAAGGCAGGATACTCCCTCGAAAAAGCCGGCGTAAACTTCATTTACCAAGCCAAAATCATCCATGTCGGTCAAGAAGATCGTGACCTTGACCACCTGCCCCCGCTCCAGGCCGGCCGCTTCTAAAATGCGGTTCAAATTGCGCAAAGCCTGGCCGGCCTCCTCGGCCACGCCTGGTCCGGCAAATTCACCGGTGCGGGGATCCAGACCCAATTGGCCGGAAACGAATAAAAAATCACCGGCCCAGCGGGCCTGGCAATAGGGCCCCACCGCCGCCGGAGCCAGATCGGTCTGCACCGAGCCTTGCCGCGCCATGTTTTCATCCCCCTGGTTTAGCTTGCCATGCCGAATTTACTTTGCGCGCGGTCCCTTGCCGCGCCGCGCCATCATTGTTGCCTCCAGGGCGCGCCCATGTCAATTCATGCCTCAAGCCGAGCGGGCGCGATTTTGACCGCGCCAGACCCCCATGCCCGGCCAGGGAGATATCTTGCAAGAAATACACGGATTTTCCCTTGACACCCAGCCCCGCGGCTGGTAGTTAGTCTATTTTCCCGAGGTATAGGCTGACGCTAATAATTGAAGCCATAGGGCGCTATTACTCAAGCAGGTCGCAACCTCCCATGAATCAATCGGCCCCCGCCAACCCAGCTAATCCCCAATTAGCTTATAATTCACAGCAAATCCACGCCGGCATCACCCGTTTGGCCCAGGGGGTATTGGCCAGGCACCCCGATCCCGCGGCCTTGGCCCTGGTGGGAGTCCATTCCGGCGGCGGCCTCCTGGTGAGGCGGGTGGAGGACGAGTTGGCGCGGCTGAGCGGGCAAAAGCTCAAGCTCGACAAGGGGCTGGTGGACATAAGCTTTTACCGGGACGATTGGACCCGCCTGACCCAAATGCCGGCGGTGCGGGCCACTGACATCCCCTTTTCCGTGGACGACCGGGAAATCATGCTCATCGACGACGTGGTTTTCACGGGCCGCACGGTGCGCGCCGCCCTGGACGCCATCTTCAGCCTGGGCCGTCCCGATCGGGTGGAATTGGCCGTCTTGGTGGACCGGGGCCACCGCGAGTTCCCCATCTCCCCGGATTACGTGGGCCTTAAGCTGCCGACCCAGCGCCACCAGTCAGTCAATGTGTATTTATATGACGACCCCCTGCAAGACCACGCCACCCTGGAAGATCACAAGTACAGCACCTTGAAGGCCTCTTTCAGCAGTAACTAAACCGCCGCCCGTTTGCCGCCTATCAAATGGCAGGTTTTGCCGCGGTCCCGCCCAGGGGCAATATTTGCCCATCGCCCTTACTGAAAAAATCAAGTTAACGTATTGTTATTTAGAGTATATTTAAGCGAAGGCCTCGTGGCATGTGATTTGCTTGTCCTCATGGTCAAATTCCCCTAGGAGGTGGGGCCATGAAGATAACCAATGAAACCATCGCCGCTCTTGACCAGTATCAAAACAAGCAGGTCAAGAACAACACGCAAGGATCGGGCTTTTCCTTTGAAAGGGCCTTGACCCAGGAACTGGAGGGCACGCCCGCCATCACCAGCGGTCAGGGAATCCAGCCCTCCATCTTGGAGACCGTGACCGGTGGCGACGCCAACGGCAACGGGGTCCCCCCGCAATGGTTTCAGATCAACGGGATGGTCGACACCCTGGACCGCTATAGTTCAGCCCTGGCTGATCCCAACTATACCTTGAAGGACATAGAACCCCTGGCCGAGGAAATGGAAGAGCTGGCCCAGACCCTGCAAGACAGCCTGGCCAAGGGAGATTTCGGACCGCTGCAGCAGTTGGCCGAGGAAACTCTGACTCAAGCCAGGGTCCAGGCCATCAAGTTCCGCAGGGGCGATTACGTGTAGCCACGGGATAACCAATGGATATTCTGTCCATAGCCAAGCTCCCCGGCCTGAGCAATGACAATTGGAACTCAGGCGGCGCTTCCCAGAAAAGCGAGCGCACCGCCGTGGGCGGCCAGGGCAAGGATACGGACAGGGACAACGCCAACACTTTAAAACCCGAGGACCTTTACGACGGCTCCAAGCTGCGCGCGAGCAGCCTGAACGACTACCACGGACTTAATATCAAGGAGGCGCAAACGGTGCTGGCCGGTTTGGCGCCTCAAATCGCGGACATGAGCCCCTGGAAAGCGGCCGATATCCAGCGGGTTACCGCCAGCAAACTCATCCCATCGGCCTATGTGTAAAGGGTTCCCTGGCCCGCGACGGCGGGCCAACAAATGGCGTCAGATCCCCTCCGACGCCGAATGGTAGGCGGCCGAACCCCCCTAGGCTCACGGTCGTCATCCCTCCTTGAAAACGGCGGGCAAGGTTCCCCTTGCCCGCCGGTCTTTTTCCCCTTTAACTCATGGGTCTATTTGTTGACTTGTTTAAAAACTTAATGTGTAATGACTCCGGTAAGGTCCGATGATGCGCCCACCCCATGTCATGCCAATGGAGCCTCCTGCCCATGCGACCATTGATCGTGTATAGTTCCAGAACCGGCAATACCCGCAGGGTGGCCCGAGCCATGGCCGAATCCCTGGGGGCCGATTGCCTTTCCGTGGATCATGTAACCGAACAGCACCTTGCCCAAAGACGCCTGATCGGCTTGGGGTCCGGCATCTATTGGGCGCGCACCGACGACAAGATTTTGGAGCTGGCCCGCAAAATTCCGTCCAACTGCCAAACCTTCCTGTTCATCACCAGCGGCCTGCGCTTCACTACTATGGTCAATTATTACAAGAACCTGCTGTCAAAAACCTTGCGCAAGAAAGACGTGCGCCAGGTCAAGGTCTGGCATTGTCCTGGTTTTGATAAGTATCCCATGTTCAAATGGATGGGCATAAGTAAAAGCCGTCCCGACCAGCGGGATCTGGCCGAGGCCAGACGTTTCGCCCTGAAAATGGGCAAGCAGTCGTCGCCTCATCCCGCCTAGGCTCTTTTAGGGGCGCGGCCCAAGGGCTGCCTCCTGCCGAACCTTTCCGATACGGCCGGGCGGTATCATCCACCAGCGAGGATCGTTGAAATGGCTGTGAATAAAACCATGGAGCGCTACGCGGAGCGGGTGGGCTATGACTCATCCGATTTGGAATATTTTCAGCCGGGCGACCCGCGCCTGCGCCATATCGAACGCCTCTCGGCGGCGGCGGGCAAATACTCCATCGTGGCCCAGGTGGTGGAGGCCCGCCATTGCAACACCGGCTATAGAACGGGCGACCGGTTTGTCCTGGACATGGACGGCAATTTCATCTCCAAGCTCTGTCCCAAAAGGCTCTGCGTGTATCTGGTCGGGCAACTAATGGTGCCGGTGGCGCTCATCAACGAGCGCCTCAGCGAGGGCCTGGAGCCAAACGCCATGCATTTCATGCGCCGGGTATATTGCCCGGACGCGGGCGTGGAATGCGGCGGTTATGGCAGGGTGGCGCTGCAAGTAGAGGTGTGGCCCAGGGAAAAGCTGGCCACTCTTGGCGTCTCCGGCTAGCTCTGGCCGGGCAGGCATGCTAAATTTATAAGTAATGCGGCGTGAGTCGTTTCGCCGCCGGGGCAATGCCTGAGTTGAGACTCCAAGATGGGGACGACGGTGCCGGCAAAACCTCTACCCAATTTCAATCAAGATATCTCGCCCTGGCAGGTGCTGGAAAGCCTGGGCGAATCCGTGGCCGTGGTGGACCGGGCCTACCGGCTGATTTGGATGAAGGACCCGCTGATTAGCCAAATAAGAGGCCCCGTGCCGATGATCGGCCGTCATTGTTATAAGGTTTTCATGGGTTACGACTCGCCCTGCCCTGATTACTGCCCGGTGGCCCCGGTCTTCGCCACGGGCAAGCCCTGCTCCGCGGAAAGGCACTTCATCCGCCCCGACGGCAAAGAGGCCTGGCGCGAGGCCCGCGCCTACCCTATTTTCGACGGCAGGGGATCGGTGGCCTTTGCCGCCCGCATCAGCTTTGACATAACCCATCGCAAAATAGAGCAATCGCGCCGCCAGCGCGATCTGGAAAACCTGGAGCGCTCCCTGGAAGAGCTGAGCCGGCTGCAGCTGGAGCATCTGCCCTTCCAGCCCGGCGCGCCCGGCCTTTCGCCCCGGGAGCTGGAAGTCTTGCGCATGGTGGCCCAGGGCCTGGTCAAGCGCCAGATAGCCGAGGTGCTGGGAATCAGCCTCAACACGGTCAAACGGCACGTCAGCAACATCTTCAACAAGCTGGGCGTCAACGACCGCGCCCAGGCCGCGGTGTGGGCCGCCCGCCATAATCTGGTCTAGCCTGCCCTGCTCCCGTTTAGGAGCCTATATTCTTCCCGGTTCTGCGCTTTCCTGCTTTTTCAAGACAGAAAATGGCCCTTTCGGGTGATTAAGCGCCTGCTGGCCCATGCTAGCCTGATTGCATTCACAGCATGAACAAGGAGCGTCAAGGCATGGCTCAACTTAATAGTCCCTTGGATATATTGAAGATATTGCCCAAAACCAATTGCCGGGACTGTGGCGAGGCCACCTGCATGGTTTTCGCGGTGGCAGTGAAGCAAGGCAAAAAAAAGCTCAACCAATGCCCGCACCTGGGCGATGACCTGCTGAGCCAGTTCCAGGTTGAAGCGGATAGCGTCAACCAGGGCGAGGAGGATTTCCTGCGCAAGCTGAACCAGCAGCGCGCCAAAATAAAGGAAATCGACGACTTGTTAGGCCGGGCCGAGCCGATGGGCGCGGAGATCAAAAACGGCAAGCTGGCCGTAAAGGTATTGGGCAAGGAATTTCTGCTTGATAAAGACGCCAACATGGCCTCTCAGTGCCACATGAATCTTTGGGTGCAGAGGCCTATCCTGGACTATGCGGTGTTCTGCCAGGGGGTGGAGCCCACCGGCAAATGGGTGTCCATGCGCGATCTGGGCAAAGATGGCGCTGAGTGGGCGAACTTCTTTAGCAAGCGCTGCGAAGAGCCTTTGAAGAAGCTTGCCGATGATTACACCGACCTGTTCGAGTTCATGGTGGAGATATTCAATGCCAAGCGGGCCCAGGAGTTCGACGCGGACATCGCCGTGGAACTGCGTCCCCTGCCCAAGGTGCCCATGCTGATCTGCTATTGGCGTGAAGACGGCGAAATGGGCTCGCAGTTGAACCTGTTCTTTGACGAGGTCACGCCCAAGAACCTGCCGGTGGACTGCATCTTCACCCTCTGCACCGGCATGATGATCATGTTCGAGAAGATCGCCCAAACTCATGGCAAATGATAACTGCTGGCAATGATAAAGTATTCTGACCAGCTGCATAGAATCGACTGGCAAGAGGCCGCCGCGATTTTCGAGAAGGCGCCCCTGGGCAAACGCCAGCCCGAACAGCTCAAGCAGGCCTTTGAGGCCAGCTTCGCCGCCCTGGCCGCCTTTGACGGCGGCCGGCTCATAGGCATGGCGCGGGCCCTCTGCGATGGCCAGTATCAGGCCGCCATATATGACGTGGTGCTTTTGCCGGAATGCCAGGGCCGGGGTATCGGCAAGGAAATCATGCGCCGGCTGCGCGAGCTGCTGCCGGTTAAAAACGTTATTCTTTACTCCGTGCCAGGGCGCGAGGGGTTTTACGCCAAATGCGGGTACCGCAGGATGCTCACGGCCATGGCCATGCTAAATCCCCAAATGGCCCGCGCCGACGAGCTGCTGGAAGACCCGCCGGATCTCGGGCCGGAGCCGTGACGCATAACCAGCCAATTATTCATAGCAACGGGGGTTGTGATGGACTATCGTGCAATGACCGCGCCTTGCGGCTTGGATTGTTTCAACTGTCATTTTTACCTGGCCAAGGACAACCCGGATTCCATGAAGGTACTGGAATCCTATAACCGCCTCATGGGCCTACCCCTGGAGGTGATGCTTTGTAAGGGTTGCCGGGGCGAAGGCGGGCTGCCCGATACCTTGAAGTTTGGCATGGGCAAAACCGAGCCCTGCGGCCCCTACGCCTGCACCCAGGCAAAAGGCATTGATTTCTGTTGCGATTGCGCCGACTTCCCCTGCGACCTCCTGCATCCCTATGCCGACCGGGCCTCCCAGGTGCCGCATAACACCAAGGTTTTCAACCTGTGCCTCATCAAGAAGCTGGGCCTGGAAGCCTGGGCCCAGGAAAAGGCCGGCCTGGTGCGGGAGACCTATTTCACCAAGTGGTGGACCCTGTAAGAAGCCCCCCCAAGCGCAGGCCGCCCTCCCCTGCCAATCGGCAAATTGCCATTTATCATGCTGCACTACAAATAGTTACGCAATTATTCATTCTTATAGATTAAATAATTGCGTAACTTATTATTATTTAACGATTTAATTTGTAATCAGCCTCTCTTTCGTCGAATTTCACTATTGTAGCTATTTTGCTTGAATTCAATATATACAATAGTTTAGGATTTAAACGCTTTGGCCGGTTAGGGCGGCCAAGACAAGGGAGGTTGAGGCGGTAGCGCCGTTTCCGCTGTAATTTCAGTGTGAAATCGTCGGGGGACGCTAGAGGTTTGGGGGCCCAGGGACTATGGGCCCGCGAGCCGGTGCGGCGGTTTAAGTCATTAGGGAGAGGTGATGAGCGGCGTCAACCGCCGCGTGCTTGCAAAAGCCTGAAACCACCTCTGGGGGATGCAGCATGATGAATATCAGATCCTTGGGCGCGAAGATGAACCTGGGGGGCATTGCCCTGATTTTGCTACCTCTTATCATCGTGGGCTGGTTCGCGGTTTTCAACTCCTCGCGAGCCATAAAGGAACTCAGCAGCCAAAACGCCGTTACCCTGACCCAAAAGCTTTCCGACATGTGCGAACTGCTGATCGCCGAGGAGCTGAAACTCGCGGTGGATTTGGCGGTGGGCAACGCCGCGGTCGCCGCGGCGGAGGCGGTGGCCCAAAAAGGCGTGGACGCCTCTGGCCAAGAGATCGAGCGGTTGGACCTCAGGCTTCGCAACTCGCTTAAAATCCTGGGCAAGAATTACGAGGGCATCTTCGTGACCGGCAAGGACGGGGTGACGTTCTCCGACAGCGTGAACGGAGCCTACAAGGGAGTGAAAAACGCCGGCCTTCCCTATTTTGAAACCGCCAAGCAAAAAACGCCCAACATCAGCCAGGTCATGAAATCCTTGAGCACCCAAGAGCCTTGCGTGGTGTTGGCCGCGCCCATAACCAGTCCTTCCGGGGAGTTCCTGGGGCTATTGGGCGTGGTGCTGAAGACCGAATTCCTCACCGAAAAGATAGCCTCCACCAAATTGGGGCAAAGCGGCCACGCCCTCATGCTCAACAAGGAAGGCGTGATAATCGCCCACCCGGAAAAAGATCAGATATTGAACCGCAGCCTCCGGGACGCGCCGGGCATGGAACAAGCCGCCCAGACCATGCTGGCGGAGACCTCCGGCAGCGTCGCCGGCAGCATTGACGGGCGGGAGGTTTTGGTTAGCTACTGTTCCATGCCGCTGACCGGCTGGATTTTAGCCACGGTTCAGGACGAAGAAGAGCTGATGGCCTCCTCGGTGGCCATGCGCAACGGCATCGGCCTTATCTCCCTCATCTCCCTGGCGGCGGCCTTGGCGGTGATAGTGGTGTTCGTGCGGCTGCTCACCAGGCCCTTGCACAATATAATCAATAAGTTGACCAATGGGGCCAAGCGGGTGGCCGGCGCTTCGGGAGAGGTTTCCCAAAGCTCGCAGAGCCTGGCCCGGGGATCATCGGAACAGGCGGCTTCCCTGGAGGAGACCGCCTCCTCCGTGGAGGAGATATCCTCCATGACCAAAAACAATACCGACAACGTGGAACACGCCAACAAACTCATGGCTGAAGCCGGGGTCCTGGTGGGCAACGTGAGCGATATCCTGGAAGAGATGAAAGGCTCCATGGAGCTTATCTCCGAATCCGGCGGCAAGATCACCGTAATCATCAAATCCATAGACGAGATCGCCTTCCAGACCAACCTCCTGGCCTTGAACGCGGCCGTCGAGGCGGCCAGGGCCGGCGAGGCGGGCGCCGGGTTTTCGGTGGTGGCCGAGGAAGTGCGCAACCTGGCCATGCGCGCCGCCGAAGCCGCCAAAAGCACCCAGGCCCTGGTGGAAGACACGGTGGTCAGAATCAAGCAGGGCTCGGTCCTGGTGGAGCGCGCCGCCGAGAGCTTTCAGGCCAACGTGGAAATAGCCCAAAAAATCGGCGGCTTGGTTGGCGAGATCGCCGATACCAGCCGGGAACAGACCCTGGGCATCGAACAAATCAACCAGTCCTTTGGGCAAATGGATAAATTGACCCAGAGCACCGCGGCCAGCGCCGAGGAGAGCGCCGCCGCCGCCCAGCAATTGAGCGCCCAGGCCGAGCAAATGAACGCGGTGGTGGCCAGCTTGAATCTCCTGATCGCCGGAACCAATACCTGGAACGGCAGGGGCTAGCTGTCGCGGCCAAGCATCTGGCGCTATCGCCAAAGGCGGGCGAGGCCTTATTTCCGGGCCGCGGACCCGGCCGACCCTGGGAAACCTACTTAAGCAGCGAGGTGTTTAACGCTAAATCCTAAAATGACCGCCCAGCAGATCGGAGGGTCAGGATGTCTTCCCTTTTATTCCAGCCAACCCATATTGCCGGCGTTCAGCTGAAAAACCGCTTTGTCCGCTCGGCCACGGCCGAGGCCATGGCCACCGATGACGGCCGGCCCACTCAGGCGCTTAAAGACCTGTACGCCAGGCTGGCTGAGGGCGAAGTGGGACTTATCATCACCTCCGGGGCCATGATCGAGGCCTGGCCCATTTCCCCCGCCACCCTGGGCCTTCGCTCGCCGCTTGCCATGCATGACGACGCCTATATTCCACTTTGGCAGGACGCCATCGAGGCCGTCCACCAGGCCGGCGCTAACATAGCCATGCAGATAGGCTACCTGGGCCGGCAGGACATCCCGGCCCTGCGCGGCGGGCCTCCCTTGGCCCCCTCGGCGGTGGCCATCGCCAGCACCGGCGTAGAGCCGCGGGAAATGACCCAAACCGAGATCGACGAGGTGGTTGAAAAATTCGCCCAGGCCAGCCGCCGGGTGAAAGCCGCCGGTTTCGACGCGGTGCAATACCACGGCGCCCACGGCAACATCATCACCAACTTCATGTCGCCCTTTACCAACCGCCGCCAGGACGCCTATGGCGGCAGCCTGGCCAACCGGGCACGTTTTAGCGTGGAGATAATCAAGCGGGCGCGGGAATTGGTGGGCGCGGCCTATCCCATCATAATCAAGCTCAGCTTCAGCGATTTCGTGGAAGGCGGCTTGACCGTGGAAGACGCGGTGCGTATGGCCGCGATCCTGGCTGAGGCCGGGCTTGACTGCATTGAGGTTTCGGGCGGAACCCTATCGGAAACCCCGGAGCGCATCTCCCGCAAAAACATCAAGAAAGAAGACCAGGAAGCCTATTTCCAGCCCTTTGCCAAGGCGCTCAAGGACCAGGTCGGCATACCGGTGATGTTGGTGGGCGGCCTGCGCACGCCCAGAGTCATGGAAAAGGCCATACAAGACGGCGCGGCGGATATGGTTTCCCTGAGCCGGCCCTTCATCCGCGAGCCCCAGTTGATAAAGCGCTGGCAAAGCGGCGACCCGCAAAAGGCGACCTGCGTTTCCTGCAATCAGTGCTTTGAAAACTGGGTGCACACGCCCATCAGATGCTTCATGGATGAGCCCTTGGGGAAAGACTAGGTTAGCCCTTTTATAACGGCACAAGCAGGGTTGAATATCCACCCCGCATGCTGCATAGCTCGTGGGGTTTTTTTGTTTGTATAGCCAGTTCAAGCTTGACTGGTGGCTATAATGACACTATGATTGGTATCAATAATACAACCAATTAGAAAATACTTAAAAGACGAAACAGTCAAACAGAGATCAAAAAGTAAGAACATGGAGGAGGTTATGTGGCGGTTCCTGTGCAATAGTTACCCTTGGTCAAGGAGCAATCAAATTGACAAAATGGGAAAAACTTATCGAAAGGATGAAATCCTCTCCGCGAGATGTCAGAGAAGCTGAGTGCGTAAAACTTTTAGAGCGTGAAGGGTTTTCTGAGCGCAAGTCGGGTGCTGGCTCACAAAGGATTTTCACTCATCCCAACGGCCAAGTAGTCGCTTGGCACAGTCCGCATGGCGGACGGAATACCATGGATATCAAAGCAGTAAAATACATTCTCCAGGTCCTTGGTTATTGGGAGCCGGCAGAATAGTCATTCTTTTTCGTTTGCGAGAAACGGCCACTCAGCGTTGTAAGTTTTGACAGGGACAATATGAAGAAGATGAGAATACATGGTGCGTATCCCCGCTTAATAGCTTTGGGGGTAGCTATTGTCTTTCATTGTTTAAAATAGATAGTAAGACAAAAAGGGGTACAAATGGCCTCGATTGAAGAATATAGAAATCTAAAATATCCTATGCTAATTGAACCAGGCGAGGAAGGCGGGTTTGTGGTCACTTACCCCGATCTGCCTGGCGTAATTGGCGAAGGTGAAACCGTGGCAGAAGCCACCGATGCAGCGGAAGACCTGCGCCTGGCATGGACTGAAGCCAAGTTAGATAATGGCTGGGAAGTACCCTTACCCGGTGAACTAACATCTTGTAACGGCACCTTGACCGTGCGCATTCCGCCTTCTTTGCACAAACGACTTAGTTTGCGGGCGCGAAGCGAAAAAATAAGCCTCAACCGGCTTATTTCCTATTTACTGTCCACTAGTATTTCTGTGCCCGCTATTTTGGATCGTTTAAGTAAGAGTAAAGAGAAGGGCGTTTAATACGCACTTGCTGTTTTGGAGAGCGCCTTTCAAAAGCAATGTGGTGCTTGTAGTGGCAATAGTTAGCATCAACAACGACATCCATTGGAATTATTTCCTCTCGGTGGAAGAGGATATCGAACGCTTATCTCGCTTCATAGAATTTAATCAGAAAAACTATGAATGCTTTTCGCTGGAAATTGTGCGTTTGCTTATGGCAGCCGCCGCTGAAGTAGATGTTGTTTGTAAAATGATTTGTCAAAAACTTGAGCCGGGCTGTAACGTAGATAACATAAACAAATACAGAGAGAAAATTATCCTCGACTATCCTCAAATTGCAACTTTTATCGTAACAGCACCCAGATACGGTTTAGAATTTAATCCATGGGGAGAATGGAAAGCTGACAAGAATCCCCTTTGGTGGGATGCTTATAATAGTGTGAAACATAAGCGACATACTGATTATTTCAAAGCAAACCTTAAAAATGTATTAAATGCCATTGCCGGACTTTATGTTGTCTGCCTTTATTTGTATAAAGAAAAAGCTGAATCCGGCGAGTTAACCCCAACTCCTAGAATTTTAAGACCCAGCATGGACCGATATGGTGGAGTTGCGATAGGAGGGTTCGACACAAACTTTAGATATAAGCTTTCATAAGTTCAATAACACCTCCCCCTACCCCTTCAACCTCTTATCCAACCTGGCGTATCTCTTGGTTGGTTCGTTGCGCTCCACCGCGCGCTTCAAAGCGCCGGCGTGGCCCACGATAACCACCACCTTCTGCCCCCTGGTCACGGCGGTATATAAAAGCGGGCGGTTGAGCATGATGTAATGCTCCATGCCCAGGGCGATGACCACGGCGGGGTATTCCGAGCCCTGGGATTTGTGGATGGTCACCGCGTAGGCCAGGGTGAGGTCGTCCATCTCCGGCAGGCTGTAGGTCACCTCGCGCTCGCCCATGGCCACCAGGGCCCCGTCCTCGCTGGTGGCCGAAACCAGGCCCAGGTCGCCGTTGAAGGCCTCCAGGTCGTAGTTATTGCGAATTTGCATCACTTTGTCGCCGGAGGCCAGACTGGGGGAGCGGCCGGCATGGGGGTTCAGCTCGCCGCGCAAAAGCTGGTTCAGATGCTGGCAGCCCAGGGAGCCCCGGTGCATGGGCGCCAAGACCTGCACCTCGCGCACCGGGTCCAAGCCGAAGCGGGCGGGCAGCCTTTCGCACACCAGGCGGCGCACCACGTCGGCGGCCTTTTCCGGGTCGGGCTCCTCGATGAAAAAGAAATCCGCCTCCTGGCCCGGCTCCGGCAGGAGGGGCAACTGCCCGGCCAGGATGCGGTGGGCGTTGCGCACGATGAGCCCGGCCGCGTCCTGGCGGAATATCTCCTTGAGCGCCGCCACCGGCACCACCCCGGAATCAATCACTTGCCTCAGCACCAGGCCCGCGCCCACCGAGGGCAACTGGTCCGCGTCTCCCACCAGGATGAGCCGGCTGCCCTGCCCCACCGCCTCGAAAAGATGGGCGGCCAGCCACACGTCCACCATGGAGCATTCGTCCACCACGATGAGGTCGGCATCCAGGGGCCGCGCCTCGTGGCGCTGAAACGCGTTTTCCCTTGGCGCGTATTCCAGAAGCCGGTGCAGGGTTGCCGCGGGCAGGCCGGTGGATTCGGATAGCCGCTTGGCCGCCCGGCCGGTGGGCGCGGCCAGGGCCACGCTCTGGCCCATGCGGCGGGCAATGGTGATGAGCGCCCGGATAAGGGTGGTCTTGCCCGTGCCGGGCCCGCCGGTGAGCACGGCCAGGCCGTTGGTGAGAAGCGTCTGCAAGGCCCGGCCCTGGGCGGCCGAGGGCGCCACGGCCAATTGCCCGGCCACCCATTCCGCCGCCTTTACCGCCCGCTCCGGGCTGAGCAGGCCCTTTTGCCCGCGCAGGCGGGAAAGCCCCTTGGCCGCGCGGCGCTCCAGGATGAACATGGGCGTGAGGTACACCGCGCGCAGGTCGCCGTCATCCTCCACGGTGACCCGCTCCTTCACGTGCAGGCTGGCAAAGGCCGGCCCCAAGAGGCCGCGCTCCACCCCCAGGAGATTGGCCGCGCTTTGGATCAACTCCTCGTAGGGCAGATAAACATGGCCCTCGTCCAGGGCCTTGGCCAGGGTGTATTCCAGCCCGGCTTGCAAACGGCCGGGATGGTCGTGGCTGATGCCCAGCTTGGCCGCGATCTGATCGGCGGTGGCGAAACCGATGCCCTGAATATCGGCGGCAAGCTGGTGAGGGTTCTCGCGCACCACGCCCAGGGCCCCGGCCCCATAGCGGCGGTGGATGCGCAAGGCCGTGGAGGCGGGCACGCCGTGGCCCTGCAGGAAAACCATCAGCTCGCGCAGCGCGCCATGGGAGCGCACCGCCTCGGCGATGAGCTTGGCCCGCTTTCGGCCGATGCCGGGCACCTCGGCCAGGCGCTTGGGGCTCTCCAGGATGATCTCGATGGCCTCCGGCCCCAAATGCGATACCAGCGCCTCGGCCAGCTTGGGCCCCACCCCCTTGATGAGGCCCGAGGCCAAATAGCGGCGCACGCCCTCGTCGTCGCTGGGTTGGCGCACCTCGAATGACTCCACCTCCACCTGCACCCCGAACTTGGGATGCAGCACCTCGCGGCCGGTCACGCTCAGCTCCTGGCCCTCCACCACCCCCGGCAAGCGGCCCACCACCGCCACCGGCGCGCCCTTGCCCGCCGGTTGCAGCTTGGCCACGGTGTAGCCGTTCTCCGGGTTTTGAAAGGTGATGCGGGTCACCCGGCCGCTGAGCGTGGTCTGGGAGGCCTGGGCCATCAGCCGGCCTCCGGGCAGAGGCCCCGGCCGGCCAGGGCGCACTGCGCGCAATCCGGCCCCGGCTTTAGGTCGGCCGGGCGCACCCCCAGGGGCAAGGAGGCTATCTCCTTGGCGGCCTGGATCAGCTTGCCCTGGTATTCAGCCAGTTCCGCCGCGCTGAAGCCAAGCTCCACCAGCTCCGCCCCTTCCTGGCGCAGGTAGCAAAGGAAAGCGGCGGGCGGCGGGGCTTCTTGGTTTTCGCTCCACAGGGCCAGGGCGTAGAGGCCCAATTGGTCGCGGTAATGCTCCGGGTGCATATCGTGGGTGACTTTGTAATCCACGATGGCCATGGGCTGGGGCGCGGGCCGGACCAGAAGCATATCCAGCTCGCCCATGACCTCCAGACCCGGCGCGCCGGGAGCCGGCGGCAGCCAGAGACGGAAAGGCTGCTCGCGCAAGACATGGCTGGGCGGCAGCTCGCTTATCATGCCGGCCAGGGCGGTGTTCCATATGCCCCCGGCCAAGGCGCGGGCAGGCGGGGCCAGTTCCTGGGGCAACCCAGCCAGGGCCGGTTCCAGGCCGGCGGGCCCGGACCACAGGTCAGCGGTTTCCAGGAGCTGATGCACGGCCGAGCCCAAGGCCACCGGGTCAAACTCCGGCGGGGCCGCGTCGCTTGCCTTTTGCCCCGGCTTTCTGGGCAGGCTGCCGGTGTCCAGGCCCAAGAGCCTGGTGAACACGTACAGGCGCGGGCAGGCGAACCAGGCCTCCAGGCCGGAAACCGACTCGCGCACCACCCGGTTCTCCAGTGGAGTAATCCTGGGCGGCGACATGACCCGTTGCGCCAGGGCCGCGCCTCGGGCGGCCTCCTGGCCCGGCTCGGGCGGCAGATAATCCGGCCAGGCATGGGCCGGCCCCACCTGGGCGGCCGCCGGCGCTTGCGCCAGGCTTTGCGAGGAAATGACGCACGCGGCCGGATCGGGCTTGACCAAATCCTCCACCCACTTGGCCCAGCCGCTGGCCTGGCTTTGGCCGGTCCGCAGGAACGTCAGGCGCTCCCTGGCCCTGGTGCAGGCCACATAGAACAGACGGGCCGTTTCGGCCTGCTCCACCGCCTTTTGTTGGTCAGCCAAGGCCTTGGCAACCGGCGTGGACAGGAGCTTATTGGTGAGAGGATCGCGCGGCTTCAGGCCCACGACACCTCCGCGCGGCGGAGGCAGGCCGCCGCCGCCCCGCCGGCCCGCGCTCAAATCCGGCAGGATAACCACCGGGAATTCCAAGCCTTTTGCCTGATGGACCGACATGAGGCGCACCACCGGGGCCTCCTCGCCCAAAAGCGGAGCCTGGGGATCCGTGGGCTCGGCCTGGGCCAGGGCCTTGAGGCCGTTCACGAAATCATCCACCCCGCCCTTGAGCCCGCCCTGGGGATCGCGGGCGGTTTCCAGGAGCTTGCGCAGGTTGGCGGTCTTTTGCTCGCCAGCGGGCCCGGCTAGCAGCACCGGGATGATGCCCGTGGCCCGCAGCAGATTTTCCAAGAGCTCCGCCGGGCTGAGCCGCCTGGCCAGGGGCCTGAATTCCTTCAGGATGCCCAAGGCCTTTTGCCAGCGGCCCGCCTGCTCGGCTCCCAGCCAGGCCGGCAAGGCGGCCTGTTCCGCCGCGGCCTGGTCCAGGCCGCGGTAAACCGGCCCTTCGGCATAGCACAGGGCCAAAAGCGCCTCGTCCGACAGGCCCACCAGGGGCGAGCGCAGGAACCCGGCCAGGGCCAGGGTATTTTGGGGGTCCAGGATGGTTTCCAGGGCCAGAAGCAAATCCGCCACCTCCTGGCACTGGTAAAAACCCCGTCCCCGCATGGTGTAAAAAGGCACGCCCGCCTGCCGCAGGGCGTCCTCGTAAACCCCGATCTGGGTAAGCCGCCGGAAAAGCACCGCGATCTGGCCCGGCGGGATTTTTTCCTCCCAGAGCAGGCGGCTCAGGTAGCGGGCCAGGGCCTTGGCTTCCAACCGCCGCCAGACCTCGGCCGCCAGCCTCTCGCCATCGCCCGCGCCGGCCACCTCCAGCACCTCCACCAGGGGATGCTCCGGCGGGAGCGCTTTCCGGCCTGGCTCCTGGGCGTCGTCCCCGCTGAAGTCTACAAAGGCCAGGGGCGCGTGCCCGGCCAGGTCGTTATCCAAAAATACCTGCTCGAACAGCCTGTTATAAAATTCCACCAGGCCGGGCTGGGAGCGGAAGTTCTCCTTGAGCGCCGCCACCCGGCCGCCCTGCCCGGGGAAATCCCGCATGGCCTGGGCGAACACGGTGACGTCCGCGCCCCGGAAGGCGTAGATGGATTGCTTGCGGTCGCCCACCACCATGAGCCGGGGCAGAGTCCCGGCCTGGGCTGCCTGCCCCAGCCCGGCCAAAAGGCTAACCAGCTCGCCCTGCACCGGGTTGACGTCCTGGAATTCATCCACCAGAAGCACCCGCCAGCGGGCGCGCAGTTCGGCCAGCACCTGGGGTTGCCCGCGCAGCAAGTTCCTGGCTTTCAAAAGCAAATCATCAAAGGAAAGCCAGGCGCGGCGCTGGCATTCCGTTGCCAGCTTGGCGGCAACCTCGCTCAAGATATCCAGAATATCGTCGGAAAGCTGGGTCGCCAGGGGAAGCGCGGCGAGGCCCAGCAATTTGTCCACGGCTGGCCGGATGATATCCCGCGCGGGTTTGGCGGCATACCAGGCGCCCTTGGTCATGCGGTCAAGTCGGTTCAGCGCGGTCTGGTCGAGAAAATCATTTCTCAGTGCCTGGTGGCTGGCCGGCCATGTCTCCAGTAACTCTTTTATGTTCTTGCCGTATTCCTTCTTTGCATTGATTTTGCCCTCACCGTGGATGGCCCGCAGCTCATCGATGCCCAAGACGAGCCGGTCAACCAGGTTCGGACCTTCGCGGCGCGCTTCCTCATGGGCCCGGCCGGTAGCGGCCCTGGCTTGCTCCGGGCTGAGGCCATCGGTGGCAAGGGCTTGATATAGCTGCGCAAGATAGCCCTCGATGCCGGCGCGGTAATGGGCCAGCAAGCGCCCCAGGGCGCGGTCGCTGCGGCTCAGGCGCAGGCGCAAGACGTCCTGGATGGTCTCCTCCAGAAGCCCGGCGAACTCATCCGCGTCCACCACCGCGAAATCCGGGTCCAGGCCCAGGAGCACCCCGAATTCCCTCAACAATGACGCGCAAAAGGAATGGATGGTGGTGAGCTGGGCCCACTCCACCTGGGGCAGAAGCGCGCGCCAATCCCGGGAATCGTCATCCTGGGAGAGCTCGGCCACGGCCCGCACCACCCGCTGGCGCAGCTCCTCGGCCGCCTTTTCGGTGAAGGTGATGGCCACGATCTGGCCGGGCCGCAGGCCCTGGCGCAAAAGGCCCAGATAAGTATCCTTCAGGCAGGTGGTCTTGCCCGCCCCCGCGCCCGCCGTGACGCAGAAGTTCTGCCCAAGGGCTTGTATTTCCTCGCGTATGTTCATGCGGGCCCCGGCTGGTCCTGGCTGGCTTCCGCCTCGGGGGCCTGGGTGCGGCAGGCCAGGCGGTAATCGCAATACTGGCAGGTCTGGCGGTCCGGCTGGGCCGCGAAACAGCCCGAGGACAGCTCTTGCCATAAATCAGCTATCAGGTTGAACAGGTTGGGTATACCAGCCTGGGCCAGGCGCTGGCGCTCCGCCGGGTCTGCCGCCAGGAAGGCATCCCGCGCCTGGAAAATCATTTGATCCGGCTGGCGGGAAGCCAGCAAGGTGGGCACCAGGCGGCCGGTCAGGGTGAGGTCCCCCTCCCCGCCCAAAAGCTCCCGCGCGGCGGCCAAATAAACCGGGAGCTGGAACTGGCTGTGCCCGGCCAGTTCCTTGTCCGTGGCTTCCCGCAGGCCCTTGTCATTGGCGGTGTGCTTGTAATCGCTCACCACGGCCAGGCCGGGGCCCCGGTCCAGGCGGTCCAAGCGGCCCTTCAGCTTTAGGGGCGGTCCTTCATCAACCTGAATCGACAGGCCTTTTCCCTCGGTCCCGATATCATGTTCCACCGCCAGGGGCGCGGCCGAGCCGGCCAAGTCCTGCATTTCCCTGGTGACCACCTGGCTGAGCGCGCTGAAAAGCGCCTGGCCGCGGGCCTCCCACACCGCGGGCGGCGCGGCCAAGCCGGCCGACAGCTCCTCCTTGGCCCGCTCCAGGCATTGGGCCAGGCGTTCAGCGCATTGGCCGGCGTCCCATTCCGGGTTGAACTCGCCGGGATCGAAAAACAAGGCCAAGGTGCGGTGCACCCATTCGCCCTCGCTGCGCGGCTCCAAGACCCAGCCCGGTTCGCTAACCAGGTATATTCCCAGCAAATAGCTGAAATACCAAGCCAAGGGGCAAGAAGCGTAGGCTTCGAGCCGGCTGGGGCTGAGCTCGCGCTTTTGGGGCTGGGCCAGAACCAGGCGCAACAGGGCCAGAGCCTGGGGTGTCCGGATAAGCCCGCTGAAGGCGTCGCCGGCCCGGGCCCGAGCCCCCAAGTCCAACGCGTTTAGTTGCCGGCGTTTTTCTTCCATGGCCGCCCGGCCGGCCAGGTCTTGCCAATGGCCGGCCAGCGCGGGCGCTTGGGCCAGGCTCCAAAGGGCGGCCTGGGCCAGACCGCTGTCGGCCTGGGCGGGTTGAAGCGAATTGGCGGCGATACGTCCCCACAAGGCCAGCGGTTCCAGCACCTTAGCCAGGCTGGGCAGCTCGCCGAAAACCCCGCCCTGGGCGGGCGGCAAGGGACGGTCCAGCAGCCGGGCCAGGTCATCCATGATAAAGGCCGGCTGCTGTTCGCGGCCCGTCAGGTCGGCGCTGGCCGCGCCCAGGACGGCCCTCTCCTGGCAATTGGCCAAAAGCCACGCCAATACGAGCACTTGACTTTCGTATTCCTCGTCATCGGTGCGCCAGACCGGACGCCTGGCCTTTTTGCCCAGGGCCAGGCGGTCGGCCGAGGAAAGCAGGTTTTGGCCTTGGGGGCGGCGGGGAAACTCGCCCTGATTCAGGCCGCCGATCAAGGCCGCCCTGGGTTTGACGCCCATGGTGTCCATCAGGCGGTACACCGCCACGCCCAAAGCGGAGCTTTTAGCATATCCCCCCGCGCCATTGACGTTGGTTTGGCTTAAGGGAACCCCGCCCAGCACCTCCTTGAGCAAGGCCAGCAAGCGGCCGGGAGCCAGCGCCTCACGGGCCCCGGCTTGGCGGGCGGCCTGCTCCAGCCCCTGCAGCGCCTGGCTCAAATCACGCAAGGTTGTCAAATCGCGGACTTTTACGGCCTCAATCGCCAGCCGGGCATCTTTTTCGCCGGCCGAGTTGGCCAGGAACTCGGCCAGGCGCAAATCCGCCAACAGTTGGATGCTGTACTCTAAATAGTCAATTAAATTGTTTTGTTGCGAATATATTGTAAGTTTAGCTTCAAGTTTATTGCAAAGCTCGCTTAATTTAAGATATTTTTTTGATTCACCTGGCGTGCGTGCTTGGCCGGCCGACCTGGCCAGCCACTGGCTGGCCGGGACGTCCCTGGCGTCCAGGTAGCCGGCCTTTTTCAGCAGGTGACCGGCCTGGCTCAACAGCGCGCCGCCAACCTCCGGAGCCAGGCTGTGCATGAAGCCGGCCAGGTAGGGCGAAGCCAGGGCCTGGGCCAGGGCCTGGCGCGGATAGCCGGCCAAGGGCAGCTCCAGCAGATTGAGGAAGGCTAAAGCCGGGGGAGACTTGGCCAGGGGCAGGCCGTTGTCAAAGCTAAGGGGCAGGCCCAGGCGGGCGGCCGCGTCGGCCACCATGGGGCCGTAGACCTCCAGATCCGGAAACACCAGGGCGATCTCATGGGGCGGCATGCCCTCTTGCACCAGCTCCAGGGCCCGGCGCGCCAGGGCCTCGGCCAGGCCGTAGCGTCCCGCCGCCCGCACCAGCTCCACCCTTTCCTCCCCTTGGCCGTTGTAAGGCAGGGCCCCATCCAGGTGGCTGGCCGCCAAATCCTTGAGCGGCCCGCCTTCCCCGCGCAGGTCGTGCCAAGACACGCCGAGGTTTTCATGCTGCGGCTCCGCCTCCAGGGCGGCCGCCGTGGCGTCAAGCAGCCCCCGCAGAGCCCCCTGCCCGCCCCAGGAGGTGGTCATGGCGAACTCCACCCTTACCTCAACCACCTGGGCCAGGGCCCTGAGCAGGCGAAGGTCCAGGGTGCGCAGCCAGAGCACCTGGCGGCAGATGATCTTTTGCCAGCCGCTTATCAGCCCCGGCGTTTGACCGCGCTCCAGCATGGCTTCCAGGGCGCTCAGTTGGTCGGCCTGATCAGCCAGGCCCCGGGCGTCCAGGGCGGCCTGGTAATCCCCCAAAAGCCTGGCCAGGGCCTGGAGCCTAGGGCCCTGCTCGGCGCTCAAGGCCCGCAAATCCCCGTGGCCCAGGCCGGCTGCCTTCACCTCCACCAGAAGCCGCCACAGGCGCTCGGGAAAACGGCGGCCGGCGGCCAGGCCGGCGTAGATGTCCTGTTGGGACTCACCACGCAGCAAGCCCTGCACCAAAATGGGCCCGGCCAGGGGCAGGAGCGGTTCCTTGCCGCCGGGCAGGGGGGCCTGGGCCAATAGCTTGGGCAAGAGGCTGTCAAAGGTGAAAAAGGGCGGACTGAACAACAGGCCGGCGCTGGCGCGGGCGCGGCGGGAAAGTTCCTCGGCCAGGGCCGCGTGGGAGGGCCAGATCTCGGCTGTGCGCCGTTGGCTCAAGGCTGGAAAAGCCTCCCTTCAGGCATGGGCCGGCCTCACTTGATCTTGTCGGCCAGGGCCAGCACGGTTTCGGCATAGGGCCGCGATTTATTATAAGTCAGCACCACCTGGATTTGTTGGGCCTTGCTGAGCCCCGGCTTCCAGCCGTGCTCCTTGAGATAAGCGCCCACGCTGTGCACCGCGTCGGCGGGGTTGTCCAGATCCACCCGGCCGTCGCGGTCGCCGTCGGCCCCGTGATTGAGCACCGAGGAAGGCACGAACTGGCACATGCCCAGGGCGCCGGCCACCGAGCCGGTGAAGGCATAGGGCGAAACCCGGCGCTGGTCCGCCAGGCGGATCAAGGCCGCCACCTCATCCCTGGCCCAGGCCGCGCGCCGCTTCAGGCGGTCCTTGAACTTGGCGCTGCGGAAATAGCTCCGCTGTTTGGCCGGCCAATGGGGATACAGGAGCTTGCGGCCTTTTTTCGTATCCAAGACGGCCTGGGAAGCCAGCACGTTCATGGTGCTCCAGCGGCCGGTGTAGGTTCCCAGGCCGCTTTCCACGGCCAGGATGGCCACCACCACCTGGCTGGGCACGCCGGTGGCTTTTTGGTTTTTTCGAAGCTCCGCCGCGTGGCGGCGGGAAAAGCTCCTGGCCTTGGCCACGGTGGTCTTGTTGAGGAACTGGGCGTAGTCCAGACTTTTTTCCGGCCTGGCCAAAAGGCGGGCCAGCAGGCGGCCCTCGAATTTCAGCCTGGGGCTGGCAAGCAGCAGGTTCACCTGCTGGCGGGGCATGCCCCGCGATTCCAGATAGGAGGCCAGCGGCTTGAACACGCTCTGCACGGCCCAAGCCGGCGCGGCGGCCAGGGCCAAAGCCATGAGCGCGCACATGGCCGCTAAAACCCGCGCTTTCCCGCGGCCCCGGTTTTTGTTAAGCTTGGTGCCCATGGCTTTCGGATTTCATTTCGTGCTCATGAATCATGGGAGGCTTCTTGAACGATCTGATCGATTTCCCCGGCGGCAACCGGCCGCCGGCCCCTTTGGCCGATGGCGCCCGCAGCCGGGTGATTTGCGACAAACCCCTGCGCATGCGCTGGGGCGATTGGCGCACCCGCCACGCCCTACAGGTGCATCTGCAAACCGCGGCGGCGTATGAGGACTACCGCGCCGAATGCGTGCAGGAGGGCCGCGACCCCGCCGGCCAGATTCCTCCCGGCTTCACCCTGGACGGCGGCATGCACCACACCGCCCTGGCCCTTTTGCGCTACAAAGCCGACGAAGAGAGCCAGAGGGACGTGGGCTACTTAGCCGCGCTCATGGAGGCCCTGCTCAACACGCCTTGCGACATCCTGCGCACCGACCTTATCCGCCGGGTCTACCAGGAGGTGGAACAGACCTCCAACCGCCTGGGCCTGCGCTGGGCCGGCCAGGCGGGGCATTTCATGCTGCCCCTGAACGAAGACGCCCGGGAGCCCCAATCCTTTGCCCGCCGGGTGGCGCCCTTGGACAACCTCAAGGATTTTTTCGCCACCCTGCACGAGATAGCCGACCAGCGCCACGAAAGCCTGAAAAAAGGCTATGTGATTTACTATCCTCACAAGGGGTCCCTTTAGACGGCTTCCGCTTAAATGGCTTCCGCTTAAATGGCTCCCGCTTGGATGACTCCCGCTCCCGATTCGCACGCCGGACTCGCCCCGGACTCGCCATGGCCGCCGCGCCCGGCTAAAAGCTGCGCCACAGGGGCTTGGCCAGGGCCAG
This sequence comes from Desulfocarbo indianensis, assembly GCA_001184205.1. Lineage (GTDB taxonomy): Bacteria > Desulfobacterota > Desulfarculia > Desulfarculales > Desulfarculaceae > Desulfocarbo > Desulfocarbo indianensis. The sequence continues at coordinate 21,680 of LBMP01000003.1, read as the reverse complement.
GGGCTCCTGGCCGGGGTCCTGGGCCGTGGCCATGAGCCAGGCCCTAGCCTCCAAGGCTATCCGGCCCACCTCGCCTTCTAGGCCCAACAAACGCGCCGCCCGGCCGGTGGCGGCCTGGAACACGGTTTCCGGCTTCAGGCCCGCGCGCAGCCAGGCCTCCATCTCCAGGAAGACCGCCTGGCCGTGGGGCAGCCCATAGGAACCGGCGTCCGTGCCCAATATCAGGTTAACGCCCAGTTCCTCGGCCTGGCGCATGGCCTGGGCCTGGCCCGCGGCGATAAGCTCCAGATTGCGGCGGATGGCGGCGTCGTGCCGGCCCTCGGGGTCGGCCGCGTGAGCCTCCACCGCCGCCAAAGTGGGCGACCAGGCCAGCCCCTTTCGGGCCATGAGCTCCAGAGTCTCCCGGTCCAGAAAAAAACCGTGCTCCAGGGAATCCACCCCGGCGGCCAGGCAGGCCCGCGCCGCCGGAATGCCGCTGGCGTGCACCGCCACCTTGAGCCCCGCCTTGCTGGCTTCGGCCACCACGGCCGTCAGCTCCTCCTGGCTCACCGCCAGGGGATGCTCCACCTGGCCGGGCTGGTTGAAATCCAACAGCCCGGTGACGAACACCTTGAGCAAGCCCACCCCGGAGGCGATGAGCCCGCGCGCCGCCTGGGCGAATTCGCCAGGACCGGCGCAGGGCAGGCCCAGCCAGGTCTTGGCCGCGCCCTGGGCGCACAGACCCGGCCCCGAGGCCACTAACAAGGGAGGCTCGGCCGCGTCTCCCTGTGGCCTCTCGCGCTTGGGCGGGTTGCCCAGATCGCGCACCGCCGCCAGCCCGGCCTGCCGGCAGGCGGCAAGATTGGCCGTTGGCTCCCCGCGCAGCCAAAGATGGGTGTGGGCGTCCAGGGGCGCCGGCGCCAGCCAGGCGGGCCGCAGGTCCAGAAGCGGGGCCGTGGAGGCCAGCGCTTCCTCGCCCATGGCCTTTATCCTGCCGTCCTCCAAAAGCACCGCCGCCAATTCAGGCGAGCCTTCGCCGGCTGCGCCCGCCAGGCCGGCGGCGATCACCGCCAGCCGCCCTGCCTTGAGCGGCATCAGCTGGCCAGCTTTTTAACCAAGCCGGCGAACTGGGCCCCGTAATTCTCCAGCTCGGCGAAGACCCGCTCGTCCGGCTCGCCGATGGCCAGGGGGCCGAAATGCCCTCCCTTGCGGGAGCCCTGCACCACCATGCCGTGGATCATGAGACCGGCCAGCATGGAAATCATGGTGAGCTCGCCGCCGCCGCCGATGCCGCCGGTGCTGGCGAAAACCCCGGCCGGCTTGCCCACCAGCTCGCCCTTGCCGAATAGCTTGATGGATTCGTCGATGAAGCGTTTCATGTCCGCGGCCATGACGCCGAAATAGCAGGGCGAGCCCAGGAGCAGGCCGTCATAGGCGGCCAGGGAGCCCGGATCGGCCTCGGCCACCTTTTTAATCTCCACCTCCACGCCTTGGGCCTCCACCGCCTTTTTCAGGCCTTCGGCCATCTTGCGCGTATTGCCGCCGTGGGAAAAATAAACCACAAGCACCTTGGCCATGATCCGGTTCCTCCTTGTACATCTCAATCATGAATTAAACGGGCGGCCCAAAGCGGGCGTTGAGCAAGGCTTGCCAGGGCCCGTTACGGTTTGCCCGCATATTTCGTGAAGGTCGGGGGGCCGGCTACGCCAGCTGGCCGGTCCGGCTGGCGGAATGCGGCCTTTGAATATGGGGCTAATTATTTAATCAGCTCATCATGACCGAAAAATCCGCCATGCCCACCCTGCCCTCATGAAACATGCGGGCTAGTTGCCGTTTTTCGCCGGCGCGCCTCCCGCCTGCTGGACGGAGGCGTCTTGGGGAGTTCCCTGCGGAAAGGCATCCGTGGCCGGCGGCCCGCCCTGTTGTTGCCAGGGCATCGCGTTTTGGGGGCTGCTTTGGCTTTCCAGCTCGCGCTCCGCCGGAGACTGGGCCCAGGGAGCCTTGGTGGCTTTCTTGCGGGCCTTGTTGAGTTCCTGCAGGTGGGCGGCCAGAATGCCCACCGAGTCGGCGCAGCTGGCCTTGGTGGCCAAATCCAGCGGAGTCATGCCGTGTTGATCCATCAGGGTGGGGTCGGCGCCGGCCCGGATGAGGTAGAGCAAGGCCTCGCTGCTGGTTTCGATGCAATGGCCGGCCGCCAGGTAATGCAGGGGCGTCCATCCCCTGGCGTCGCGGGCATTGGGGTCGGCGCCGGCCTTTATCAGCATCTCGGCCAGGGTTTTGGGGCATTTGTTGTCATAGGAGCCCACGGTTTCCATAAGCGGCGTGCTTTGATGGGGACCCCGCTTGATATCCACCGGAGCGCCCGCCATGAGCAGTTTGGAAACGTCCTCGATGTTGCAGGTTTGCGAGCTGGTCCATAAGGCGATGCCCAATCCCAGCTCATCGCCCGTGCGGTCCACCGTGGGCGGTGGCTGCGGGGGCGGAGCGGATGAGCAGGATGCCAGCATCCCTCCGGCGAGCAATAAAACCGGCCATAGCGCGGCGCGCAAGGCAGTGAAGGGCCCGAGCCCTGACATGATGACTTCCTCCAAATAATTTAGCGAAATAAAGACGGCGTCCCGCTTTCACCGGTCATGCAACGGGGTCGGAGTGAGGGACGCCTTGTCTTGATAATATATCCTAATAATCTTTTTTTTCACTCGGGTCTTCATCGCCGCCGGAAAGATCGGGGTCCGCATTTCCCGGCTCGCCGGGAGGCAAGGTGTAAGTTTCCGAACCTTCGGGCAGGGACTCGGGCTCGGCCCTTCCCGGCAGTTGCGGCTTGACGGCCACCTTGACCGCGCCGTCAACCACGCCGCCGGGCTCGATGGAAAGCGAACGGCAGGCCAGATCGCCATGCACCCAGCCCCTGGCCTTGACGATGACCCGCGAGCCCACGATGTTGCCTTCCACGCCGCCTTCGATGACCAACACGTCTTCGCTGAAAAGATCGCCGCGCACAAAGGTGCCGCTGGCCAAGACAGTGAGATTATTTTCGCTCAATTCTCATGGCCTCCGATCTTAAGCCGCACATGGCCTATGGCTTGATCTGCCCGCAGCACCACAAGCCGTAATCCGCCCGAGCCTCTTTTGGCCAGTCCGCGCACCGACTCGCTGCCGATGTCTATCATGCGGTCTTGCACGGGAACCCGCCGGCCTCCCTCCCTGCCGTCCAGGGCCAAGGCCAGGCCGCTGCCGGACGAAACGTTGGTTTTGAAATCCACCACCTCCAGCCGTTCGCCGGGTTGGGCCTGCACGGTTTCGCCGTTGTGGTAAACCAGCTTGGGCCCCCCTTTTCGCCTTAGGACCATGTAGTCCATGCGCGCGGGGGTCACTTCCACCTTGATGGAGCCCAGCTCGTTGCCGGACTGGCTGGCCACCACCCGGTAGCATTCCACTCCCTTGGCGCGGTCGCCCCGGCATTGGCCGTAGCGCTCCATGAGGTCGGTGGCGGTGTTTATCACGTGCCCCCGGTCCTCGCCTGAATTGGCCTTGCGGCCGGGCGGCACGAACCCCTTGAAGTTTACCTGCACGTCGCGCTGGCTGGGAAGGTTGGACAGCAGGTCCACCAGGGCGATGCGATCGCCGCGCACCACGCGCATCTTCTCTCCGTCGGCCACCACCCGGCGCTGCCCCTCCACGTCCACCAGGAAATAGAGAATGGGCGAGCGCACCGTGGTGAAGGGCTGCTCGCCCTTGGCCACCTGGATGGATATCTGGCCGATTTTCTGGTGGTCCTTGCGCACCTCCACCCGGGTGGACCTGTTTATGACGAACTCCTGGCGCAGGTCGTTCACCGAGCCCAGGCCCTTTACGTCGCAGGTGAGGCCCCGCTCGTAATTGGCCTCCAGGTGCTGGATGTTGAGGCGGTCGCCGGCGCGCACCGAAAGAGTCCCGTAATTGGCCACCACCAGGGGCACGGTGTCGTTGACGCTCACCACCAGATAGCGCAGTTCCGGCTTGGGCAGATGGGAGCCGGGGTTTTCCACCAATATTTCCAGCTCGTCCATGAAAGCGTTGACCACCAGGGCGTGGTGGCGGATTTTCATGGCGGTGGAAGGCAGGGATTTGCTGGTCTCCACGCCGTAGGCCGGGATGTGGCACTGGGTAAGGGCGTAATAGGTGGCGCTGCGGCGCTGCTCCTTGTGCATGGTGCTGGTCTCGGAGGTGCGGTGGTTGTTGAAAAGCAGATGATACTTGGGGTTATCGATCTGCTGGTTCACCCTGTTCAGCACCTTTTTGGCCAAATCCGCCAGGTCGATCTCCCGCCCGTCGCCCGTTTTATAGCGGGCCGCGTCGGCGATGAGCGATTGGCCGTAGCGCCGGGGATTGGCCATGGGGCCTTCCCAGCGGGGGCGGAAAAAGCCGCTGCCGTCGTGCAGATTCAGTAAAAGGTCGCTCTCGGCGATGAGCTTCTTGAGGATGGCGACTATTTTTTCATGACGCCGGGCGGTGACCGGGTCGCCGAACTGGCGGTTCATGTCGCCGTCCGGGCCCCGTTGATTCAAGATGATGGAATAAAAATTGGCCCTGGGAACCACGATCATGTTGCCCTGGGCCAGGGAGATATCCGCGTACAGATCGGCGGAAAGGAATCCTCCGGGCTCGTCGCCCTGGATGCCGCCGATGATCATGATGGTCTTGCCGTCCCTGGCTCCGTAAACCCGGTAGACGTTCAGCTCGTCCGGGGTGTTGGCGAAATAGACCATATGCTTGCGCCCCGGTCGTTGGGGCGCGCCGTTTTCGCCCGCTGGGGCCATTGCGGGCCAGAGCAGACAAAGCGCGGCGAGTACGGCGGCCAAGGCTTTTAATGGCATCGCGAATCGCCTTACTGGGAGCCGGCGGGCTCCTGCGTGGTGGTCTTTTCTCCCTGGGCGGCCAAATTCTCGGTGTGGGCCAAGAGAAGTTCGCCCTCCCGCGAATAGATCAGAAACTCCAAGCGCTCGAATTTTTTATCGCCCTTGGCGAAGCTGGCTTTCAAGCGGCGGTAGCGCTGCACGGAAAAAGGCGTGCCCCGCCGGTAGTTCAAGGGGCGGCCCAGAGGCGAGAGCCGCATGGGCGGCCAGGCCTCTATCCAGGGCTTGCCGGCGCGTTCGGCCCGGTTGACCACGGTGACGTAGCCCATGGCCGGATCGGCGGGGTCGTGCCGGTTGACCACGTCGAAGACCACGTTGACCTCGCCGCCTCTTTTGTTGACCTCCACGTTGTTGATGGTCACATGCTCCGAGGACTTGGGCTCGGGCGGCAGCGCCGGCTTCTCGGGCTTGGCTTCCTCGGCTTTTAGCTTTTCCGCGGCCAGCGCTTCCTTGGTCGAGTTCCTGGCCTTGGCCGCCAGCTCGGCCTCCCGTTTCTCATCCTCGGCCTGCTGGGCCAAAAGGGCCCGGGTTTCCTGCTCCTGGGCCAGGGATTCCAAACGCTCGGCCCTGAGCATGAGCAGACGGGTGTCCTCGGACAAATCCTTGAGGGCCTGCTGTTGATTGAAAAGCAGATAGGAGGCGGCCACCAGGCCGGCCAGCATGACGATCAAAACCAAAAAAAGGAAATATACCCACCAGCTGCGGAATTTCATGGATTGCACCGGTCCGGACTTTCGCACCAATACCACATCGAAGCCACCTTCTCCCACGTGCCCTCCTCTAGGATGACCGACTGCCCCTGCCGGAAACGCCGCTGGCCCGGCCGGGCAAGCTGTTCCAATCTTCTTGTATGATCAGCCAACGGCCCTTTCTGAGTTGCCAGACCATGGTTTTCTTGCCCACATCCTGGTGCCAGTCAGACCGGTAATGCTGCACGAAACTCACTTCGGCGCGGCTTCCTTTTATGGATATTTTCAGATTCTCCGCCCTGACGCGGATATCTTTATAGACTTTGTTCAGGTAGGCTTTGTGCTTTCTCCACTCGTTGCGGTTTTTGCCGTCTCCCGTGAAGCCCGGGGCGTAAAACGTCATGTAATTTTTGAGCCGTTTGGATTGCCAGGCCGCCAGCCACAGCTTGATGGAGCCCTTCAATTGCTGCTCGGACCTGGGGGCGGCCTCGCGCGCGGCGGGCTGGGGGATGCCGGGAGCGGCCGGGGAGCCGCCGGCGGAGGCCAGGACCGGCTTGGCTTGACGCGCCCGCCCTTGCGGCGGGGCGGCCGGAGCCCAGGAGGCCAGGGTCTTGGCCGAGGCCAAATCCGGCACCACCCAATCCCCGCGCACCAGACTGGCTTCCGGCGCTTGTTGACCGTTCAGATAAAAGCGGCGGGTGACGCTCACGGTCCGGCGTTTGGGCCCGTGCAATATCTGGTTGGCCACCAGCACCCATTGCTTGCCCAGGCCCAAGAGCACCAAGCCCTTGGTTTCAGAGCGCAGGGAGGCTTGGGGGGCGCTGTCCAGCGAGGCCAATTTGGGGGCCAGGCTGGCCAGAATCCCCTTGTGCTCGTGGCCGTTGCCGGCCAGGGCCAAGGCGGGCTCCAGCCTGGCGGAGCTTTTGTCCAGGGCTCCCTCCAGGTTGCGCAGTTGGTCGCAGGCCTGCTCGCGCTGGTTCAGGGGCGCCAGCTCCAGCCGCTCCACCACGATGACCGGGGTGAGCTGCTCGGTTATCAAGGGCTCGATCAGGGCCAGGTCCTGGTTGCGCATGGTCACGCAGCCGTTGGAGGAGCGCTTGCGCAGGTCCTGGTTGGTGCCGTGGATGTAAATGCCGTTGCCTTTTTTCCCCTCTATCAGGTCCACGGGATTGGGGTAGTTGAGATGAATGGCCCGGTCGCCGAAGATGGTGACCTTGCGGTCCTGGTAGCGGTGGGTGGTGAAGTAGATGCCCACCGGCGTGCGCTCGTCCCCCTCTTGGGTTTTGGGCCCCTGGTTGGTTCCCGTGGCGGCGGGAAACTCATATTCCAGCACCAAGCCGCCGAGGTAACGGTAGACCATAACCCGCTGCAAGGATTTATTGACCACCACCAGGCGGGTTTCGGTGAGCTTGCCCTGGTAGCAGTAATTGAGGACCTCGGCGGAGCCGGCCGTTTGGTTGGCTCGGGCCAGGTCGGGCCAGGCCGCGGCGGCCCCCAAAAGGGCTACAAGGCCCAGCAATAAGACGATGATCTTGTCTCGCACCCGTTGCGGCGAGGCTGGTTCGATGTGGGGAAAAGCTGCCTTCATGCACGTCTCCACGTCTGGTGCATAGCAGAATAAGCCAAAGTACACAACAATATTATATTTCTTTCCGTTAACCGGCAACGGCCAAGCACCGGGATTTTTAGCTTGTTTCCCGGCTCGAACCGGCCTGGACCGGTGTCGAAGCTTCCGGGGCCGAGCGTTCTCAAGCGGCGCGGCTTCGCGGGGCTATCGGCCCCCACGCCCCACACACAGCTTGCCCGCCGCCTGGCCCCAGGCCGCCCATCTCCTGCCCCTGCGGCCACACCGGCCTAGTCGCCGCTTGCGGTGGGCCATTTATCAGCCAGCCGCGCCGCTCGCGCCGCCCGCGGCGGAGTCGGATCGCTTGCCATTGAACATGGTATTTCGCCCGCCGCGACACCCGAGACCCAAACGCCTCTCTCCCCCCCGCGGAAAAGCAACTTACGCCCCCTGGCCATCCCTTCAAGGCCGGAGTTTAATCCGCCGGCCCCTGCCCGGCCGCCGCCACCGCTCCCTCCCCCCCTCGGAGACCGTGTACCATTGGTAGCGGCCACTGCCGGCATATTGCACTATATTTAGTGTTAATGCAAGAGGTTGTTTATAATTCTTCTTTCCCAAAAAAACCGAAGCCCGCCAAAAAAGTCATTGACACGCCAAGCGCCGCATGCTACTTTCGCAATTACTGAATGAAAATTCATTCATAATAAAGCGGATCGCGGGACGGTGCATTCTCAAGGCCATGAATGACAATTCATTCATAGTCTTTTTCATGACAGCGGCAAGCTCAGCCAGCCCGCACACCTGTCAGCCGGACCTTGAAGGAGGTTTGAAACATGTCCCACCACATTAAAAAAGTGGGCGTCATCGGCGCGGGCGTCATGGGCGCCACCATCGCCGCCCACATGGCCAACGTCGGGCTGGAAACCGTGCTCCTGGACATCGTTCCGCCCAAGATGCCGGAAGATTTGGCCAAAAAGGGCTTGAAGGAAGATTCCAAAAAATTCCGCAACCTTTTCGCGGCCAAAGGCTTGGAAGGCGCGCTTAAATCCAAGCCCGCCTCTTTTTACATCCCCGAGGACGCCCAACTGATCACCACCGGCAACCTGGAGGATGATTTCGATCTCCTCAAGGACTGCGACTGGATCGTGGAGGTGGTGGTCGAGATCCTGGACATCAAGAAGAACCTCCTTTCCAGGCTGGAAAAGGTCGTCAAGGCCGACGCCTTGATCAGCACCAACACCAGCGGCATCAGCGTGGCCGCCATGAGCGGGCATCTTTCCGATGATTTCCAGTCCCGCTTCCTGGGCACCCACTTCTTCAATCCGCCCCGCTACATGAAGCTGTTCGAGATCATTCCCGGCCCCAAGACCAAGCCCGAAATCATTGAAGAAATGGCTCTGTTCGCCGAAAAGCGCCTGGGCAAGGGCGTGGTTTTCGCCAAAGACACCCCCAACTTCATCGGCAACCGCATCGGCGTCTTCTCGGGCAGCCTCACCAACAAGCTCTTGGAAGAGTTCGATTTCACCATCGAGCAGGTGGACGCCCTCACCGGCCCGGTCATCGGCCGGCCCAAGATGGCCACCTACCGCCTGGCCGACCTGGTGGGCCTGGACATCATGGGGCATGTGGCCGACAACGTGAGCCAAAACTGCCCCGACGACGAGCGCCTGCCGGTCTTCACCCCCTCGCCCTGGGTGCAGGAGATGATCAAGAAGGGGCGGCTGGGCAACAAGACCAAGGGCGGCATGTACAAGAGGGTCAAGGGCGAGAACGGCAAAAAGGAAACCCTGGCCATTGACTGGAAGACCCTGGAATACCGGCCCAAGCAAAAGGTCAAGTTCGCCTCCCTGGAAGCGGCCAACCAGCAGGGCGGCGCCAAGGCCAAGCTGAAATCCATCTATTACGCCGGCGACCAGGCGGGCAAATTCGTCTTCAAGCTGCTCTCCGAGATTCTGATCTACTCCGCCAACCGCATCCCTGAAATCTCCGACGACATCGTCAACATAGATAACGCCATGAAGTGGGGCTACAACTGGAAGCTGGGCCCCTTCGAGACCTGGGACGCCCTGGGCGTGGAAAAATCCGCGGCCAAGATGAAGCAAGCCGGCTACGCCCTGCCCTCCTGGCTGGACGACATGCTGGCCTCTGGCGCGGCCTCGTTCTATAAGATGGAAAACGGGGTCCAGTACTTCTACGACCTGGCCGCCAAGGGCTACCAGGAAGTCCCCATCTCCCCGGAAATCATCCTGCTGCCCTCTTTGAAGGACCGCCAGAAGCTGGTGGCCGGCAACAAGGGCGCTTCCATCGTGGATTTGGGCGACGGCGTCATCTGCCTGGAGTTCCACACCAAGATGAACTCCCTGGGCGCGGACATCATCGCCATGATGGACAAGTCCTGCGACCTAATCGAGGAAGGCAAGTTCGACGGCCTGGTGATCGCCAACCACGGCGGCAACTTCAGCGTGGGCGCCAACCTGATGCTGGTCCTGTTCGCGGCCCAGGAAGAGGAATGGGACGAGCTGGAGTTCATGGTCAAAAAGCTACAGGACTCCTATATGCGGCTCAAGTACCTTGCCAAGCCGGTGGTGGCGGCGCCCCATCAGATGGCCCTGGGCGGCGGCTGCGAATGCTGCCTGCACTCGGACCGGGTGGTGGCCGCGGCCGAGACCTACATCGGCCTGGTTGAGGTGGGCGTGGGCGTGATACCGGCCGGCGGCGGCAGCAAGGAGCTTCTCATCCGCAACACCGAGGAGCGCCTCTTCCGCATCCAGCGCGGCGGCATCTACCCCAAGGACGTGTTCCTGCTGCCCTTTGTGGCGCGCACCTTCGAGACCATCGCCATGGCCAAGGTGGCCACCAGCGCCAAGGAAGCCATCAAGATGGGCATCATGCGGCCCACGGACAAGGTCTGCCTCAACGCCGACTACCGCATCAAGATGGCCAAGGACAACGTTATCGCCATGAACCTGGCGGGCTACGAGGCCCCCCGCCCCTTGAAGAAGATCAGGGTCATGGGCCGGGACAGCGTGGGCACCTTCAACTACGTGCTCTACAACATGCAGAAGGCCGGCTTTGTCACCCCCCATGACATCACCGTGTCCAACAAGCTGGCCTACGTGCTCACCGGCGGCAACGTGCTGCCCGACACCGAGGTGAGCGAGCAATACCTGCTGGATCTGGAGCGCGAGGCCTTCTTAAGCCTCTGCGGCACCAAGGAGACCCAGGCGCGCATGGCCCATATGCTGAAGACCGGCAAGCCGCTCCGCAACTAAAGCGGGCTAGGCCCAGCCAAGAGCCGAAACAAACCGGCCCAAAGCCGGAGAGAGGATTCTGAACAGGAGAGGGGCAGAGTGTTAAGGTGTAATTCGTGCGGGCGCCGTTACTGTTGACCCCTCTCCTGTTCACATTTTTCGCAATCAAGGCCCCGGCGGCGATCGCATAAACGCCGGAAAGCCAAGGATCAGGAGGATTCCCATGAAAGAAGCCGTGATCGTCTCGGCCGTTAGGACCGCCGTGGGCCGCGCTCCCAGGGGCACCCTGCGCCTGACCAGGCCCGAACACATGGGCGTTACGGTAATCAAGGAGGCGCTCAAGCGCACTCCGGGCCTGGACCCCATGGAAATAGACGACGTGGTTATCGGCTGCACCTTCCCCGAGGCCGAGCAGGGCCTGAACCTGGCCCGGGTGCTGGTCTCCAAGGCCGGCCTGCCCTTCGAGGTGCCCGGCATAACCATCAACCGCTTCTGCTCCTCCGGGCTCAACGCGGTTAGCATGGCCTGCGACCGCATCATGTGCGGCATGGCCGACGTGGTGATCGCCGGCGGCGTGGAGTCCATGAGCCTGATCCCCATGGGCGGCAACATGATGATGGTGGACCGCGAGCTGGGCATGGAAATGCCCTGGGCCTACGAGGGCATGGGCATGACCGCCGAGAACGTGGCCAAGGACTTCAACATCAGCCGCGAAGAGCAGGACAAATACGGCGTGCGCTCCAACGAGCTGGCCCTCAAGGCCATCCAGAGCGGCCGCTTCAAGGAGCAGATCGTGCCCATCCCGGTGACCAAGCAGCGGGTCAACAAGAAGGGCAAGTTCGAGCTTTACGAGGAAATCTTCGACACCGACGAGGGCCCGCGCCCCGGCACCACCATGGAATCCCTGGCCAAGCTGAAGCCCGCCTTTATCAAGGGCGGCACGGTCACCGCGGGCAACTCCTCCCAGATGTCCGACGGCGCCGCGGCCCTGGTCTGCATGAGCAAGGAAAAAGCCAAGGAACTGGGCCTCAAGCCGCTTATGACCTACCGCTCCTACTCGGTGGCCGGGGTGGACCCCCGCTACATGGGCGTCGGCCCGGTGGCGGCCATTCCCAAGGCCCTGAAGATCGCCGGCGTCAAGATCGACGACCTGGACCTCATCGAGCTGAACGAGGCCTTCGGCTCCCAGGCCGCCTACTGCGTGCGTGAGCTGGGGATCAACATGGACCTGACCAATGTGAACGGCGGCGCCATCGCCCTGGGCCATCCCCTGGGCTGCACCGGCGCCAAGCTGGCCACCCAGTTGGCTTATGAAATGAAGTACCGCGCCGAGGAAAAGAAACCCAGCCGCTGGGGCCTGGTGTCCATGTGCATCGGCTTCGGCATGGGCGCTGCCGGCGTTTTTGAGCGCGAGGATTACTAAGCAGTAACGCCTTGGTGAACCAACGGATACATTCCGTTGCCACCAAGGCCTTAGAAGGGAGCCCAAAATCATGTCGGAAAAGAAAATACCCCTTGGCGGCGAGTTCCTGCTCATTCCCGGCGAGGCCGAGCATTGCTTCGTGCCCGAGGAGTTCAGCGATGAACACCGCATGATCTACAAAACCACCGTGGACTTCATCGAGGGCGAAATCCGCCCCAACGACGAGAAGATCGAGAAGAAGGACCACGCCACGGTGAAAAAGCTCATGGCCGCGGCCGGCGAGCTGGGCCTGTTGGGCACCGACGTGCCCGAGGCCTACGGCGGCTTGGGTCTGGACAAAATCAGCACCGCCGTGGTCACCGAGGCCTTTGGCTTCTCCGGCTCCATCGCGGTGGCCGAGGGCGCTCACACCGGCATCGGCACCATGCCCATCGTCTACTACGGCAACAAAGAGCAAAAAGAGAAATACCTGCCCGAGTCGGCGGCCGGCACCCATATTCACGCCTTCTGCCTCACCGAGAGCGGGGCCGGCTCCGACGCCATCGGCGGCTGCCGCACCAAGGCCGCGCTCTCCCAGGACGGCAAGCACTATATCTTAAACGGCGAGAAGATGTTCATCACCAACGGCGGCTGGGCCGAGGTGTTCATCGTCTTCGCCAAGATCGACGGCGCCGATTTCTCGGCCTTCATCGTGGAGCGCGGCATGCCCGGCGTTTCCTCCGGGGCCGAGGAAGAGAAAATGGGCATCAAGGGCTCCTCCACCACCACGGTGATCTTCGAGGACGCCCAGGTGCCGGTGGAGAACCTGCTCTACGAGCGCGGCAAGGGCCACCACATCGCCATGAACGTGCTGGACATCGGCCGTTACAAGCTGGGCGCGGCCGCCATCGGCGGAGCCAAGGACGCCCTCAAGGTGGCCTGCCGCTACGCCAAGGACCGCCAGCAGTTCGGCCGGCCCATCTCCGATTTCGGGGCCATGCGCGAGAAACTGGCCAAGATGGCCATGAAATGCTACATGGGCGAAAGCGTGATCTTCCGCACGGTGGGCCTCATCGACGAAGCCCTGCACGGCGCCGACCCCACGGCCGCCGACTACGCGGACAAGTGCACCGAGGCCATCCGCGAATACTCCATCGAGTGCGCCATCGACAAGGTCTTCGGCTCCGAGGTGCTGGACTACTGCGTTGACGAATGCGTGCAGATTCACGGCGGCTACGGCTACGTCTCCGAGTATCCCGCCGAGCGCTACTACCGCGACGCCCGCATCAACCGCATCTTCGAGGGCACCAACGAGATCAACCGGCTTCTGATCCCCGGCGAGATTCTGAAGAAGGCCATGAAAGGCAAGCTGCCCTTCATGCAGGCCGGCCAGAAGCTCATGGGCGACATCATGGAGTACAGCCCGCTCATGGTGGAGCTGCCCGACGAGCCCCTGGCCTACCAGGCGCACATGATCGAAATGTGCAAAAAGGCCGTGATCTTCGTGGCCGGCACCGCCATCCAGAAATTCATGCAGAAGCTGGGCAAGGAGCAGGAGCTGCTCATGCGCTGCGCCGACATGATCATCGAGGTTTTCGCCATGGAATCCGGCCTGATCCGCGCCAGGAAGGCCATCGCCGCCAAGGGCGAGGACAAGGCCCGGTTCTACGCGGACGTGGTCACGGCCTATGTGGACGAATCCATTCCCAAAATCGATCAGTGGGCCAAGGAGTGCCTCTCCTACGTGGAAGAGGGCGACACCCTGCGCACCCTGTTGGTGGGCATCCGCAAACTTTTGAAGTATAATCCAGTAAACGGCATAGCCCTTCGCAAGGCCATAGCCGACAAGGTGGTGGACAAGGGCGGTTATCCGCTGGAATATTAATATATTCGCATAGATCCCTTCCCGTGGGAACGCCGGGACTAAAAATGCGTTCCAACCCTCCCAAAAACGAGGCCTAGGGGGCCCTCCCTCCCCCTAGGCCTCAATCCAATTTTATAGAGGCGTTGCCGACGTAAGAGGTGGTCTGCTACACCGGCATGAGGCTAAATTTGTTAGGGCTGCCTCACTGGTATGGCGTCTATCTCGAATTTGAATAAGTATTCCTTTTTCATATCCCCAATGGTTAACGGCAAGAAGAAACTAAAACACTTGCCTTTCAGTTCCCCAATTTTTTGCCTGGGGAGAATATCTCTTGTTTTCCACTTATTATCGACTAACTCCGTTAAGTCGATTGGCGCGACCAAGTCGTCGAGAATTGCTTCGGGCGGGATGGTGGTGCTCGTCATCTCTTTTTCTTTATTAATTAATTTGATTCCCTTATGTATGATTTTATGAGCCTTGGATTCAACATCAACAAAAGACGCTTCGTTCCAAAGCACTCTAATCGGCTTAGAACTTTCATTCCTAAGCTGAAAAGCTAATTGCTTGTAATTTGGCTTGAACGATATACTTATAAAATTATCTTTATACGATAACTCGTTGCTCCTCGCCGGTTTAATCAATTTAATATGGTAACGGAATACTGGACTTTGGGGCTTTATTTCCCATCCCACTACGTTAATCGCTGATTCGGGAACATGCTTTAACGCTCTCATGGAATTTCCAGGCGGCAAATCAAAAGCTGATATGGGAATCTGAAAAAATTGTATACCGTTGGCAGTGTTCGCCTTGACTGATATTAAGAAGTCCTCAAATTTAATATATTCATCACCTAAGTTTTTAATGTCACCATCTAGCACAATGTTTTCCTGACGACATTCGGTCCAAAGAGCAAATCTTACCAATCCGCTTGTAGAATGCACCTCTATTATCTTGAACATGGAACTAAAATTTTTATTGCAAGCATGCATTTGGGATGGCTGTATAGGCTGGTGTAAGGATTCTGCAGCGCAAGCGCTGATAAAAAGCAAGCAAAACGTTAATAAACTATAATTTAACAATTTAACAAAACCGACGAACACGTCTACCCCCATCGTGAAAAGCTGATTGGCATGCAAATGTTACTACGCCGACACAAAATCATGCGTCACACTTTATTAAACGAAAAGATTGAAGGCAAGCGATTTAACTCCCTACGCTACTCCCCCTTGAAGCGGGGCGGGCGTTTTTCCATAAAGGCGGTGATGCCTTCCCGCATGTCGCTGCTGCGGAACGCCTCCTGGCGCAGGCCCTGCAACTGCTCGTAGCGGTCCGGCGAAATGGCCTGCGCCGCGGTGAGGGCTGCCAGCTCGGCCTTGACGGCCCGGATGGCCAAGGGGCTCAGCCCGGCTATCTCCCCGGCCAGGGCCATGGTCTCCTTTTCCAGGTCCGCCTCGGGCACCAGCCGGTTCAGAAAGCCCAGATCAAAGGCCCGCCGGGCGCTCAGGGGCTGGCCGGTGAAAAGCATCTCCTTGATGATATGCAGGGGGATCACCCCCAGGAAATGGCTCAGCCCGCCCAGGTTGTAGGGCAGGCCCAGCTTGGCCGGGGTGATGGCGAAGCTGGCCGAATCCGCGCCCGCCAGGATATCCAGCAGCGCGGCCAAATCGCAGGCCCCGCCCCACACCCCGCCCTGGATCATGCCCAGGATGGGCAGGCGATAATCGCGCACCTTGCGCAGCAGCGATTCAAAGGGCACGTTCCAGCTCAAGGGGTCCTTGCCGTCCAGGGGAAGCTCCTGGATGTCGTGCCCGGCCGACCAGACCTTGGCCCCGGCCTGGGCGCGCAGCACCACCACCCGGGCCTCTCGCTTGCGCAGCGTGTCCAGGCCCTGCATGACGCCCTGGCACAGTGCGCGGCTCAGGCAATTAAGCCTGGGGCCGTTCATGATGATGACCCCCACCTTGTCCGCCATATCCACCGTTACCGGAGCCGGGTTTTGCTTGTCCATGGCTGATCGCTTTCCTTTTATGCTGGAGATGAGCCAAGCCAGCGCTTTCCGGTTTATTGACTTCACCGCTTCGCGGGCGATAATCTGGCTCCGGGCCCCGTTGACGGCGGGGGCAGACAGCCGCTTGATTCTCGCGGCGTCTCCCCGCGATTCCAGCGGGGCCTTTTACCAGGCTTTCCCTGGCAGGCTTAATGACATACTATGCCTTTAATCATCTCCCGCGGGCAAGCCGGTAGAGCTTCCCGGCCGCTGAGCGCCCGCGCCAAGGCAAACCGATCTCTCACGGAAGCTTGCGTGTAAGCCATGCCTTTATCCTATGCCCGCCAGTTGGAGCTGTTCGAGCTGTTGCGCGGGCCGGTCATGAAAGAAGCCATCGCCTGGCTGGGGCTGCCCCAGGCTAGCCACGGACTGGACGCGGGCTGCGGCGTGGGCCTGCATTGGGAGCCGCTCCTGGCGACGCTGGGGCCGGGCGGCCGGGTTACCGGGGTGGATACGTCGCCCGATCTGCTGGGCCGCGCCCGCGCCCTGCTGCGGGAGAAAGGGCTCGAAGAACGGGTAGCCCTGCAACAGGCCGACATCCGGCGTCTGCCGTTTAAAGAGGCCAGCTTTGACTGGGTGTGGAGCGTGGACTGCGCTGGCTATATGCCGGGCGACCACGCCGGCCTGGTGGCGGAACTCTGCCGGGTGCTCAAGCCGGGCGGCCGGCTGGCGCTACTGGCTTATTCGTCGCAGCAGCTATTGCCGGGCTATCCCGGCCTGGAGGCCCGGCTCAACGCCAGCCCGGCGGGCCAGGCCCCCTTCCCCGCCGCTGGCCCGCCGTGCGAGCATTTCCTGCGCCTGCCGGAGCTTTTCGCGGGCGCGGGCCTCACGGAAATCAGGAGCGGGTCGTTCCTGGCGGAGCTGAGCGCGCCCTTTGAGGGCGAAACCAAAGAGGCCGTGCTGAGCCTGTGCGACATGCGCTGGGGCTCGGCGCAAAAAGAAATGAGCGCAACGGATTGGGAGCTGTTCCAGCGCTTGACGCGTGAGGCTTCGCCGGATTGCCTGGTTGATCAGCCCTGGTATTACGGCTTTTTCACCTATACCGCCATCACCGCGCGCAAGGCCGCCTGAGGCCCTGCTCAACTCATGGCCGCGTAAAGGGCCTCGGTCTGTTCGCGGGAATCAGCCAGACGGCCGCGCAGGTTTTCCACCGCCGCCGCGTCCATGCCCAAAAAGTGCAAATCGCTCTGCAGCAGCTCAACCCCGCCGGCGTTGTAATCCGTGCCCAAGCCGGCCTGATGGGCCAAGGCGTTGACCACCCGCAGCATGGCGATATCCACCGTGTCGGAGCCCTTGGGCAGCTCGGTGGAGTGATGCAACCGCACCGGCCGCACCAGTATTTCGGGGAAGTTCCAGCGGTGCAGGAGCAAAAGCCCCACCTCCGCGTGGTCCACCCCCAAGACCTCCTGCTCGGCCAAGTGGAGCGGCAGGCTTTTCTCGCGGCTGAGTTGCAGGCACTTGGCGAAATCCGGGCTGAAAAACTTATCCAACACCAACTGACCCATGTCGTGTAAAAAGCCCAGCAGGAACAAATAATCGGCCTCCAGGCCCAAGGTCTTGCCCAGACGCTCCAAGCCGCTGGCCACGGCCAGGCTGTGCACCCATAGCTGATCCCGCGAAAAGCCGGGAGTCGGGCTTTTTTTAGGAAACCCTTCCAGGGCGCAAATCGCCAGGGCCATGGTGCGCACCGCGTTCAGACCCAAGAGCGGTATGGCGCGCTGGATGGTGGGGATGCTGCGCACGAAACCGTAAAAGGCGGAGTTGGCCGCGCGCAGGATTTTGGCGGTCAGGTTGGGGTCGGGCTCGATGACCGCCGCCATGGCTTTCACGCTGCCTTGCTCGCGGTTCATCAAGTTCAGGAGTTCGGTGGCCGCCTTGGGCGCGCGGGGGATGTCATCGCCGATTTCCTTGATGCGATTGGCGATTTGCGACCTTTCCACTGGGACGCTCCCTTGCTCTGCCTGCTTGCGGTTTCTCGCCAGGGCCCCTGGCTACCGGCCATTATGCCACGAAAAATGCGGGCTGGTCCAAGATTAACGGCATTGGCCTACCAGTTTTTTACAGGAGGATATTTCTCGTTATATTAGTGTTTAAGTGTTGCATTGCTAATGATAATCAATTAAAAGAATATGCCAGATAGTTAGAATGGCATAACGGTAGATTGACCTTATTTTGCATAGTTCTGCAAAAGGCGGAAGATGGCTTTGATTAGACCTATCTAACTATGCTGCATATATGGTAATTATAAATAGTTAGCGCGCGCAATCGCTAGACTGTAAATTACGGAATCAACCCGGATATTAATCAATAAAGTTGGCGATAATCTCATAGCTTAAACCAAATTTCAACCTGGAGATTAATCCGTGTTCAGCAACCTGGCTCTACGCACAAAGTTGTTACTCTTTGGTATTTTGGTAACCATACTTCCCCTGGCCGTCAACTTCACGGTAGCGCTGGTATTCAACCAAAGAATGGAAGAGGTTTCCTACCGAGAGAGCATAAAGCTGGCGGAATCGGACCTGCGCCACATAACCGAGGCCGCCTATTCCATGTGCGCCGCCCAGAACGGCCTGGCCCAGCAAACCGTCAACAACACCTTGAACGTGGCCCGCGCCGTGCTGCAAAGAACGGGGTCGGTGGTTTTGGACCAAAGCCAAAAGGTGGCTTGGAACGCGGTCAACCAGTTCACCAAAGAGAAGCAGCCCATGGATCTGCCGGCCATGATGGTGGGTAAAACCTGGCTGGGCCAAATCGTGAGCTTCGACAAGACGGCTCCCGTGGTGGATGAGGTCATGTCCCTCTCCAGCCAGACCTGCACCATTTTTCAGCGCATGAACCAGGCCGGCGACATGCTAAGGGTGGCCACCAACGTGAAAAAGCTGGACGGCAACCGCGCGGTGGGCACCTACATCCCGGCCAAGAATCCCAATGGCGCGCCGAACGCGGTGGTGGCCAGCGTGCTGGCCGGCAAAACCTTTCGCGGCCGCGCCTTCGTGGTGAACGCCTGGTACATCACCGCTTACGAACCCATCCTGGACGCCTCGGGCCGGGTCAGCGGCGTTCTGTACGTGGGCGTGAAACAAGACGACCTGGCGGCCAGCCTTTTGGCCGAACTGGCCAAGCTCAAGGTGGGAACCAGCGGCTACATGCTGGTCATGGATTCCAAGGGCGAGATGCTGGTGAACCAGAACGCCTTGAGCAAACGCGAATCCGTGCTCGACCAAACCGACGCCGCCGGAAGACCGGTCTACCAGGAGATGATCGAAAAAGCCAAGTCCCTGCAACCCGATGAAACCGCGAGAATCGATTTCCTCTGGAAGCGGGAAGGCCAGGCGGAGCCCAAGAACAAGTCGGCGGTCATCACCTATTTCAAGCCCTGGGACTGGGTCATCGCCACCACCGCCTATGACGAGGAATTCCTGGGCGCTTCCAACGCGCTCAAATCCCTGGGGCGCAACTCGACCTATATCCTGGCCATCAGCGCCATCCTGGTGGTGCTGGTGGCGGCGGCGGCCTGCCTGTTCATAGCCGTCAGGACCTCCCGGGGCATAATGGGCAGCGTTACCAGCCTTCGCGAAAGCGCCGGCCTGGTGGCGGAAAACTCCGATCAAATCCACGAGGCCAGCCGCCTGACCGCCCAAGGCGCCGAACGCCAGGCCGAAAACCTGGGCCAGGTCTCGGAATCCCTTTCGGCCCTGTCCCATAAGGCCAGGGATAATTCCGCCAGGGCCCAGCAAGCCACCGAGATTTACGGCCGCATGAATTTATCCATGACCGAAGTCAACCAGACCATGCGTCAGGTGACCCAATCCATGGACGACATCGCCTCCGCCAGCAAGGAAACCGGCAAGATCATAAAGAATATCGATGAAATAGCCTTTCAGACCAACCTGCTGGCCCTAAACGCCGCGGTGGAGGCGGCCAGGGCCGGCGAGGCGGGGGTGGGGTTCGCCGTGGTGGCCGAGGAGGTTAGGAACCTGGCCATGCGGGCCACCGAGGCGGCCAGAACCACCGCCGGCTTGTTGGAGCAAACCATAGGCAAGATCGCCAAGGGCAATGAGCTGGTGCATCAATCCGCCGAATCCTACGAGCATTTGATGGAAAACGCCTCGCAGGCCGGCGAACTGGTCAACCACATAGCCGAGGCCTCGCAGGAGCAGACCATAGAGATTGACCGCATATCCGAGGCCACCAACGAAACCGACAAGATCACCCAGCAAGTGGCCAGCCAAGCCCAGAATTCAGCCATCAGCGGCAATCAGCTGGCCCAGGAGGCGGTGACCCTCAACCAACAGGTGCAGGCGCTGTCCCTCACGGTGGAAGGCGGCAAGGTCAGTCTAGCGGAATAAAAGACAAACCGCGCCCTTGGCTAAAGGGCGCGGCTAATCTCGACGGTGTTTGCGGTCAGCAGCGTTCGCAACTGGTGACCACTAAATCCACGGAACTGGCGGCCACTCCCCTGATGGAGAGCCGGTGCTCGTGCTCGCAATACAGGCCATCCTGCACGCAGCACAAGAGGGAATTGAGGCTTTCCGCCTCCTTGGGCTCGAGAGTAAGCTCGGTGTCAAAAACCGGGGTGAGGTTGCTGTCAATTAGGGTGATCCTGACCCTTTCCATATACGCCTCCTTGCCCAATGACTCCAAGCGCGATACCGTTCACTATAAGTTAAGCGTTAGGGTTTTTGTTATTATTACTAATTTATATCAACTATTTACCCTACTTATTATTATGCGGGAGGCTGCCCGGAAGTCAATTGAATAATCCCGGCGCGACGCTTGATGCAGACAAGAGCAGGCTAAACGGCTGCTTAGGCGAACCGGCCAGGGGAAGGCGGCGCTTTGGGGAAGCTAAAGGTGTAGCACGGGCTGGGTTAATCTAGCGGCGGGGGCGCTTTCCGATCTCCTCCATGATCACGTTAATGATGTCCGTCTTTAGCGCCACGGGGTCTATCTGCACGCTGAGCACGGCGTTGCAGGACGGGCAGCAATAAGAAACCCCCCGCCAGGTGATTTGCGAGCTCAGGCTCACGTCCACGTCCTCTATGCGAACCGATGATACGACTTCTCCGCATTTGGGGCATTTTCCGCTGTTAAGCACGGTTACCTCCACGATGTCCGCGGCGCGCGGGCGCCGCTGCCGTAACTGGCGGTCCTGTATCCGCGATCAGCCTGTTGCCTGCCTGAAATATTGGTGGCGCTCTTGCCGGGGTGTCGGCGGCTTCCTGCCGCAATGTCCCAATCAATGTAGTCCAATGGCGCCCGCCGGGTCAACCGGCCCCTGCCCTGCTTGAAAAAAAGTCACGCGGTTCGCATAAAAAAGCCCCGCCCTCCTTAGCGGAGCGGCGGGGCTAATGGTCCCAGTGATTATGCCATGGCCGGGCTATAGTTTTTCCATTTTCACGGCGCAGGCCTTGTATTCGGCGGTTTGGGAGACGGGGTCGTAGACCGGGTTGGTGAGCCAGTTGGCGCAGTTTTCCCGGAAGTGGAAGGCCATCCAGACCATGCCGGGCGGCACCTCCTTGGTGACCCGGGCGGTGACCTCCACCTTGCCGCGGCGCGAGGCCACCCGTATCTTCTCGCCGTTAGCGATACCCAGCTTGGCCGCGTCGTCCAGGGAAATATCGGCGGTCTCCTCGCCCAAGAGATCGTTGAGCCCGCCGCTGCGGCCGGTCTGGGTGCGGGTGTGGTAATGATACAGCCGCCGGCCGGTGCTCAGCACCAGGGGATATTCCTCGTCAGCCACCTCGGCCGCGGGCGTCCAGTCCACCGGCTTGAAATTGCCCAGGCCGCAGGTGAAGCAGCCGTCCTTGTGCAAAAACGCGGTGCCCAGATGGTTCTCGTCGGGCACCGGCCATTGCAGGCCGTCCCTTTGGATGCGGCGGAATTTGATGCCCGCCAGCTGCGGCGCCAGCGCCGAGACCTCGTTGTCCCAGATATCCTGGCCGCTCTGGGAAGCCCACTCCTGGCCCATGCGCCGGGCCACCTCGCG
>LBMP01000298.1 GCA_001184205.1 Desulfocarbo indianensis | reverse complement strand
TGGAAATCGGCAGGCCGTTCAACTTTTTGGGGGGCGCGTTGATTACTTCAGGAACGCGTCAAGGGCTTCAGGTGTGCGGCCGATGGTGGCCTTGTCATCGCGCACGAGCACGGGGCGCTGCAGCAGCTTCGGGTGCTCGGCAATCGCCTTGAGCAGCGCGTCGTCCGAGGCGGCGGCCAGATTCAGTTGCGCGTATTCGTCTTCGTTTTCACGCACCAGGCTGCGCAACGGGGTGTCGAGCTGCTTGGCGAGGGTCTTCAACTCGGCCAGCGTGGGCGGCGTCTTCAGGTACTCGATGACTTCGAGCGATTCGCCCTGCTTTTCGGCAAAGGCCTCGGCCTGTTCAAGCGCGGTGCGCGATTTGGAGCAGCGGGGGTTGTGGTAGATCTGCATGGTCGAGATGGCTGACAAGTGCTTGGAGGTGCCATCTTAATGGGTTGGTGTGGTGGAGGATTTCGCCTCTCGCTAAGAGGGGGTTCGTCGAGTTTGACCCTGACGCCCCAAAGCAAAAAGGGCTGGCAAACGCCAGCCCTATCCAAAACGCAACGGTGATGATCAAGCGCCGCCGAGCAATTCCGCCACGGTACAACCCACCACCACCGTGGCACCACGCAAGTCATTGAGGCGCAGGTTCTCGTCGGTGTTGTGGCCGCGTGCTTCCATCA
>LBMP01000297.1 GCA_001184205.1 Desulfocarbo indianensis | reverse complement strand
GGCGGGTGTTTTGCTTCACCGTACCTGGCGGCGTGGGTCATTGCGCGCACCGAAGGTCTGGAAGCCGCCACTGCAGCGCTGCACTACGTGGCGCCCGTGGGTGAGAAAGAGGCCTATGTGGCAAACGCTTTGAAGAATTTGCAGCCCTACCTGCCGGGCTGACTTCAGGCATATCAGGAGTGACACCTTGAACACGCGAGCGACACTGAAGGCACTTGCCGTCTCCCTCACCCTGCTCACCTGCGGTGCAGGGGCGCTCGCGGCCGAGACCCTGGGCCAGGGCATCAAACGCCGCGCGCCCCAGGGCATCACCACCAAGCTCTATGCCTGCGTCGACAAGGCCGATGCCAGCGGCGGCGCTACCGCCATCGCGGCATGCCTAACTGCGGAAAAGACGGCGCAGGACAACCGGCTGGACAGCACGTACAAGGCGCTGCTGGGCAAGCTCAATGGCGTGGCAAAAGACGCGCTGGTGAACTCAGAACAGGCCTGGCAAGACTTTCACGAGAAGACCGGCGCCTTTGAAACCACGGTCTACGGCAAGGAGGCCGCGGACGATCTGCAGCGGCTTGAGAACACGGTCTTCCGCCTGAGTGAACGCGCCAACGCGCTCGAGAAGTATCTGGCGATCACCAAGGCGCAGTAGCCAGCCATCGGCGCAGAATCG
>LBMP01000296.1 GCA_001184205.1 Desulfocarbo indianensis | reverse complement strand
TCCCTGCATGCGCTGATCCAGATCGATCACTGTATGAAAACCTGTTTCAGACAATTCTAACGCCCTCTTTGCGCTTTCCCGTCAATTCTGGCCCAAGGATCGTCCCGCATTGACAAGGCTGACCCGGCAACGAATGCAGCACATGCAGCGGCACCCAAAAGCGCAGGCGCCCAGCGCTTTCCGGTATGATCGCGCCGACCCTAATTGCCTCGTGCCCCGGATACCGCTGCTGAGTGACCGCAGTGACATACGGGGGCGACGTTGCCCCACATTTGTACGGAGAAACCATGGGATTCCTCGCTGGCAAGCGCATTCTGATTACCGGCCTTCTGTCCAACCGCTCGATCGCCTACGGCATCGCCAACGCCTGCAAGCGCGAAGGCGCTGAACTGGCCTTCACCTACGTCGGTGAACGCTTCAAGGACCGCATTACCGAATTCGCCAACGAGTTCGACAGCAAGCTGGTGTTCGACTGCGACGTCGGCAGCGATGAGCAGATCGCCAAGGTGTTCGAAGACCTCGGCCAACACTGGGGCCACTTCGACGGCTTGGTGCACTCGATCGGCTTTGCGCCGCGCGAAGCGATTGCCGGCAACTTCATCGATGGCCTGTCGCGCGAGTCGTTCCGCATCGCGCACGACATCTCGGCATACAGCTTCCCGGCACT
>LBMP01000295.1 GCA_001184205.1 Desulfocarbo indianensis | reverse complement strand
CCGCACGGTCGGGCCGGTGGCGCCGGTATTGCCGGCCACGCTGCGCCTGTCTCGCGGCGATGTGGCGGTGGTTGCCAGCGACGGCATCGCCCGCGTGTTCGACACGCTGCACCCCGGTGAAGTGCTGCCCAGCGACGAAGACCGACCGCGCCTGACCAAGAGCTTCTGGTCGTGGGCCGGGCCGGGCATCGTGGTAGTGGTGTTCCTGATCCTGTTGGCGGTGGCGGGCTACGCACGCCGGCGTCGTCAGTCCAAGTCGTGACGCTCGACGTTATCCAATGGTATGCGGGCCATCTGATGGCCCAGTACTACCACGGGCTGGAGTTGCTGGCCATCGTGGTGGCGGTGCTCATCCTGATTTCGAGCCTCGACGATCTGTTCATCGACGTGTGGTACTGGGTGCGTGAGGTCTACCGCTTCTTCACGGTCAAGCGCGTGTACACGCCGCTGACGGCCGAGCAGCTCAAGGCCCGCGCTGAGCAGCCGATCGCCATCATGGTGCCGGCATGGCTGGAGTACGACGTGATCGCGGCCATGATCGAGAACATGGTCAGCGTGATGGACTACCGCAGCTACATGGTGTTCGTCGGCACGTACCAGAACGATGCGCAAACGATCAATGAAGTCGAGCGCATGCGCCGCCGCTACAAGCAGTTGCGCCGCGTGGA
>LBMP01000294.1 GCA_001184205.1 Desulfocarbo indianensis | reverse complement strand
CGCGAGCAGCGCGGCCACACGCGGGCTGGCGGCGTCGATGGGCAGCAGTACATCGCCTTGCGGCGACGCGACGCGATACCGCGCGCTGCGGTATGCGGCGATCAACTCAGGTGTGAGGGCGGGTGGATGACGGTGCATTGTTGTGTCTCTTCGTCACGGCCATCTGATTTGGCGCAACGCAAAAGGGCCGTGGATGTCACAGAATACGCATGTGCCGGCTACGCCGTGCCATCGCAATCATCCCAACCACTCTCCTGCGAGGCTTGAACATGTACAAGAAGATCCTGGTCGCCGTGGACGGCAGCGAAACCAGCAAACTGGCTTTGACTGAAGCCGTACGCTTGGCCAAGGCTTTCCAGAGCACGGCGCGCGCCGTGTATATCGTCGACAGCCCGGCCATGCTGTTCGACGTCGGCTACTACGACCCGACCGAGCTGCGCAAATCGTTCGTCCAGGCTGGCACGGCGCTGCTGGCGGATGTTGGCTCCGCACTCACCAAGGAAGGCCTGACGTACGAGACCACGCTGGTGGAAACCCAAAGCGTGGGCGAAGACGTGGCCGCTGCCCTGCAGCGCGAAGCCGCACAGAGCGGTGCTGATGTGGTCGTGATCGGCACGCACGGCCGCCGTGGTCTGGCGCACGCCATGCTGGGCAGCGTGGCCGAGAAG
>LBMP01000293.1 GCA_001184205.1 Desulfocarbo indianensis | reverse complement strand
CGTGTCCACAGCGCAGGAACAACTTCCACCCATGGCGACCGTGCCTGGTGCGATTGCCCGAACTCATCCACGCAACAGCACACACTGCCCGATGGGTTGTCCGTTCTGCAAGCCATTGATGCMAAAGCGCTTTTKGCASCTAYCCACAGRACTTATCCACCGTTATCTAYTACTACTATCTGTATACATAAAGAGGTAAACCTATAAACCCGCTATGGGGCAAGTCGCTCGATCGGGCATGTGAATATCGATTCCGCTTTGAACACGGCAACCCCCCTCTCTTTCGTCCTTGCACCACGCACGGCGCGTACTACGCTTGGTGAGGTTTGCGTAGCGCACTGTCATACGGCCCGAGCAGAGTCAGCGTGCCGTGTCCCGATCGAGACCGGCTTCCTCCCCAGAGAACACACCATGCGAAAACTGTTTGCAGCCATTGCACTCTTGCTGGCCATGACGCCCGTTGTGCAGGCGCAGGTGAAGCCGTATCCGCCAGGTTGTCGCCACCAGAACATGCAGACTGACGGGGCGACCTTGTTTGTGCGGGTGTGCGGCAGCGGGCCGGCGGTGGTCTTGCTGCACGGTTTTGGCGACACGGGCGACATGTGGGCGCCGCTGGCCACCGAGCTGGCACGCACCCATACCGTGGTGGTTCCGGATCTGCGTGGCATG
>LBMP01000292.1 GCA_001184205.1 Desulfocarbo indianensis | reverse complement strand
CCCGCGCGTGGCGCTGGCCAATGCATCGGTCTACCTGGAGGCCTTCGGCCACGTGGTCGTGGCCTGGATTTGGCTGGAGCAGGCGCTGTCCGCCGCCAAGGCATTGCCGAACGCACAAGGCGAGGATGCCGATTTCTACCGCGGCAAGCTGCAAGCCGCGCGCTACTTCTTCCAGTGGGAACTGCCCAAGATCGACCCGCAGATCGCGCTGCTGGGCTCGCTCGACACGACCACGCTGGATATGCAGGACGCTTGGTTCTAACAACGACAACGATAGACAGGAGACACCATGGGTACGCTCAAGCATCTGTTCGATCTTTCCGGCAAGACGGCGCTGATCACCGGCGGTTCGCGCGGGCTTGGCCTGCAGATTGCCGAAGCACTGGGTGAGCAGGGCGCGCGCATCGTGCTATCGGCGCGCAAGGCTGATGAACTGAAGGAAGCGCAGGCACACCTGAAGTCGCTCGGTATCGAGGCCGACTGGATTGCCGCCGACGGCGCGGTCGAAGCCGACATCCAGCGCCTGGCTGACGAGGCGCTCGCCAAGCTGGGCCACATCGACATCCTCGTCAACAACGCTGGTGCCACGTGGGGTGCGCCGGCCGAAGACCACCCGGTTGAGGCGTGGGACAAGGTGATGAACCTGAACATCCGTGGCCTGTTCCTGCTC
>LBMP01000291.1 GCA_001184205.1 Desulfocarbo indianensis | reverse complement strand
GTTCACGCGCTACGATTTTCTTCTGCTGCCGACCGCGCAGGTCTTCCCATTCGATGCCAAGACACACTGGCCGGCGAGCATTGCAGGAAAGACCATGGACACGTACCACCGCTGGATGGAGGTGGTTACGCCGGTGTCGTTGTCGGGCAGCCCCGCGATGAGTGTTCCGGTGGGTTTTGGCGCGCAAGGGTTGCCAATGGGGGTGCAGATCATCGGCAAGCGTCAGGCGGATCTGGCTGTGCTGCAACTTGCCTACGCGTATGAGCAGGCGACGCAGTGGGTGCAACGCCGTCCGCCGGCGCTGCTGGGTGCGTGATCGCCAACCGTTGGCCTGATCTGATGGCGTGTCATCTCGATGCAAAACGGGATGACACGCCAGACGCATCAGTTGCTGGGCTTGCCCTTGCCCATCACCTCCATCATGCGCACCGTGAGGTACAGTCGCGGCACCACGCTGTCGAGGTCGGCCCATTCGTCTGACGAGTGCAGCCGGTCGCCAACGATGCCCATGCCGTCCAGCACGACCGGCTTGCCGGTGTTGGGGTGGTAGGCGAAGCCGGCATCGGTGCCGTAGCGCATGGCCACCGGCTTGATCGACTTGCCCAGCTCCTTGTAGATGCCGTCGGCAGCAGCGGCCAAGCGGTCGCTGTCGGCATTCCGGCTGAACGGCGGG
>LBMP01000290.1 GCA_001184205.1 Desulfocarbo indianensis | reverse complement strand
GTCCGTGCTCCCGCAACCACGAAGTGGAAAAAAGACTGCCAAAGACGCAACTTCACCCTGAATCAGCGTTACACCTGGCGCCAAGAGCGTGTAGATTTCCCCAAACGTTCCGGTCCCGGAGCTCACATGAAGAACGAAGACTCCAAGAAGCCCTCCCAACTCGTCATAGTGCCTCGTGATTCCGCGGCGGAAAGCAAGCGCGCTCGGGAGCGACGGTTCACCGCTTTGTATGAAGAAGCCCTGGCAATCGAGGCTGAAGATGCAAAGAAGGCTGGCCAAATTGGGTTCGTGGCCAAGTGGATGGTCCACGCCACTCTTCCGTATGTACAGCCGAAGAACAATCCTCCTGCGTGGGGGCGGAACAGCGGCAAAGTCAGTCTGCTAATCCAGCCCGGCCACTACATGAAACGGGTTGAGACGATCGTTCGTGGCAAGCCCAAGATCACCCAGGAAGCGGTGTCTATTGGGTATCCGTACGGGGCCTATCCACGACTTATCCTGGCTTGGATAGCGACCGAGGTAGCTAAAACGGGTGACCGCGAACTGGTACTGGGCAACTCGCTCAGTGAGTTCATGAGCAACATCGGCAGAGACACTGTTTCTGGGGGAAGCCGAGGCAACCTCACCTTGATGCGCAACCAGATGCAACGGTTGTTTGCCGCCAATATCGCGGT
>LBMP01000289.1 GCA_001184205.1 Desulfocarbo indianensis | reverse complement strand
TGGCATGAGCTGTCACTTTCCCGGGGGCGACGGGCTCGATGCCTACTGGCAGTTGATCAGGGAAAATCGTTCCGCTGTGGGGTTTCCACCTCTGCATCGAAATGAACTTCTTGGTGCGGCGGAAGCGTTGGGTATACCGGTCACTGGGGGGTATATCGACCATGAAAATACCTTCGATGCCGATCGGTTCCATATTCCGGAGCGTGAGGCGCTCTGGATGGATCCTCAGCAAAAGCTGGTGCTGATGCATGCATGCAAGGCTCTGGAAGATGCTGGCCTGACCGTCGACGAAATCAAGGGAAGCCAGACCGGCGTGTTCGTTGGCGCAATGGCAAATGATCTGGCGTATCTCCAGTTTGGCGACGTGTCCAATATCGAGGGCATGAATATCACGGGCAACGGCTTGTGCTTGATTGCCAACCGCTTGTCTTACGAACTGGATCTCCATGGTCCAAGCATGACGATTGATACAGCGTGTTCTTCGTCGCTCGTGGCACTG
The DNA here is from genome assembly GCA_001184205.1 of Desulfocarbo indianensis. Lineage (GTDB taxonomy): Bacteria > Desulfobacterota > Desulfarculia > Desulfarculales > Desulfarculaceae > Desulfocarbo > Desulfocarbo indianensis. The sequence goes on along the minus strand of LBMP01000289.1, from coordinate 176 downwards.
CATCATGCCGTTCGCGCGCTGCGTGATGGCGAATGCGATGTGGCCGTGGTGGCCGGCGTCAATGTGATCCTGTCCGCCCCGCTGCAAAAGTTCTATCAGATGGTGGGGGTGGGATCTCCGGATGGTCACTGCCGGTCGTTCAGCCATCGCGCCAACGGGATCGGGCGGGCGGAGGG
>LBMP01000028.1 GCA_001184205.1 Desulfocarbo indianensis | reverse complement strand
AGTTTCTTCGCCGCAGATGTACGCGCCATAGCCATGGTGCGCATGCAGCTGGAAGTTGAAACCGGAGCCCAGGATGTTGTCACCCAGGAAGCCGGCTGCACGCGCCTCTTCCAGCGCCTGCTCGAAAATCTTGTACTCGTTCCAGATCTCGCCGTGGATGTAGTTGTAGCCCACGGTGATACCCATCGCGTAGCCGCCGATGGCCATGCCTTCGATCAGCGCGTGCGGGTTGTAGCGGATGATGTCGCGGTCCTTGAACGTGCCCGGCTCGCCCTCGTCCGTGTTGCAGACCAAATATTTCTGGCCTGGGAACTGGCGCGGCATGAAGCTCCACTTCAGGCCGGTCGGGAAGCCCGCACCACCACGGCCGCGCAGGCCCGAGGCCTTCACGTCGGCGATGACTTGTTCAGGAGAAATCTTTTCCGTCAGGATGCGCTTGAGTTGCTGATAGCCACCGCGCTTGACGTAGTCTTCAAGGTGCCAGTTGTCGCCGTTCAGGCCGGCGAGAATCAACGGCTGGATGTGTCGATCGTGCAGGGAGGTCATTTACTTGCCTGCTCCGTTGGTCGCGGCCTTCGCCTGGAGGTCGGCGATCAGCGCGTCGAGCTTCTCGTTGCTCATGAAGCTGCACATATTGGTGTTATTGACGATCATGACCGGTGCGTCACCGCACGCGCCCATGCACTCGCCTTCCTTCAGCGTGAAGTTGCCGTCGGCAGTGGTCTCGTTGAACCCAATGCCCAGCTTCTTCTTCAGGTAGTCGGCAGCGCGCTCGCCACCCGACAGCGCGCATGGCAGGTTCGTGCACACCGACAGCTTGAAGCGGCCCACCGGCTTGGTGTCGTACATGTTGTAGAACGTCGCCACTTCCTCGACCCACACCGGCGGCATGTCGAGGTACTCGGCCACGAACTGCATGACTTCGGGCGAGACCCAGCCTTTCTCGCTCTGCGCGACCGCCAGCGCCGCCATGACGGCGGACTGTTTCTGGTCGGCGGGATATTTCGCGACCGCCCGGTCGATTTCCTTGAGAGCTTCTGCTGATAGCATGTTCGTTGCGATTGGTGCGGGACGCGGGGCGAACTACAAGTACCCCGGCGTGCGTCCTCGTTTCACAGCCGCGCTTGCCTGCGCGTCAAACCGTTATGTTTTGCGGGCTTAGCGATCAATCTCGCCAAACACGATGTCTTGCGTACCGATGATCGTCACAGCGTCGGCGATCATGTGGCCGCGGGCCATCTCGTCGAGCGCCGCCAAGTGCACAAAGCCCGGCGCGCGGATCTTCAGCCGGTACGGCTTGTTGGCACCGTCCGAGATCGCGTAGATACCGAACTCACCCTTCGGATGCTCGACGGCGGCATACGCCTCGCCCTCGGGCACGTGCATGCCTTCGGTAAAGAGCTTGAAGTGGTGAATCAGCTCTTCCA
>LBMP01000288.1 GCA_001184205.1 Desulfocarbo indianensis | reverse complement strand
AAAAGGCGGCCAAGGAAGGCGGCGGCGCGAGATCAGCGTCGGTTGGCCTGCCTTGTACTCCAGCAGGAAGCTCTTGGCGTATTCGCCGGTCTGAATGTCCTTCAGGCATTGCTTCATGGCCTTCTTCGTCTCTTCCGTCACGACGCGGGGGCCAGTGACGTACTCGCCGTATTCGGCGTTGTTCGAGATCGAGTAGTTCATGTTGGCGATGCCGCCTTCGTAGATCAGGTCGACGATCAGCTTCAGCTCGTGCAGGCACTCGAAGTACGCCATTTCCGGAGCGTAGCCGGCTTCCACCAGCGTCTCGAAACCAGCCTTGATCAGCTCGACCGTACCGCCGCACAGCACGGCTTGCTCGCCAAACAGATCGGTTTCGGTTTCTTCGCGGAAGTTGGTCTCGATGATGCCGGCGCGGCCGCCGCCGTTGGCGGTGGCGTACGACAGAGCGATGTCACGCGCAGCGCCCGACTTGTCTTGGTGCACAGCGATCAGGTGCGGCACGCCGCCACCTTGGCTGTACGTGCCACGCACGGTGTGGCCCGGGGCCTTCGGGGCAATCATGATGACGTCCAGGTCAGCGCGCGGGATCACGGCACCGTAGTGCACGTTGAAACCGTGAGCGAACGCCAGAGCGGCGCCTTGCTTGATGTTGCCGTGCACTTCGTTCTTGTACACG
>LBMP01000287.1 GCA_001184205.1 Desulfocarbo indianensis | reverse complement strand
GAAGGCAAATGCGGTTGCAGCTTGATCCAGGTATCGGTGCCGGGAAACGGCGCCAACGTGACGAGCACCGATGCACCCGCGGCATTGAGCAGCTCAGCCAGCGCAGGCCCTTCGAGCAGCGGATTGAACGCCGCGACGATACCGGCTGCCTGCCCGCCCCAGATCACGAAATGCGTCTCCGGCAGGTTGGGCAGCACAAACGCAATCACGCTGTCTTTCTTGACGCCGATGCTGTCGAAGAAATTTGCCGTCTGCGTAATGCGCGCAAGAAGCTCCGCATAGCTCCACGTCTGCGGGGTGTGGTGATGAGTGACGCTCAAGAAGAAGCTCAATGCCGGCGCCTCTGGATTCAGGCTGGCGCCGCGGCGAATCATCTCGTATGTGCTCTGCGGAAGATCGGGCGGAAGACCGTGCGCCTCTGCGGCTTCCACGTCCTGCAGGCTGGAGAAACCAGGCATGGCGCTCACTCCTCGGCAACGATGCGGTTGCGCTGCATGCCCAGATCGATCCGTCCGTCGGACGAGTGGATCCGTGCTTCCACAACGTCGCCCGGCTTCAGGTATTGAGGGCGTGCGGCCTGTACTTTCAGGAACATTTCCCACTTCGCCTTCTCGGGCAGCATCGCGGCGATCTTCTGCTTGGCGGGTGAAGGGATCGACAACGCGCAGCCCGCCGGCG
>LBMP01000286.1 GCA_001184205.1 Desulfocarbo indianensis | reverse complement strand
GTCAAAGCCGATGCCGCCTGCACCGACAATCGCCACGCGCTTGCCCACCGGCTTGCGATGGCGCAGCACGTCGATGTACGACAGCACGCTCGGATGGTCTTGCCCCGGAATCTTCGGATTGCGCGGCGACACGCCCGTCGCGATGATGATCTCGTCGTACTTGCCCGCCAGCAGTTGCTGCGCATCGACACGCGCCCCCAGGCGCAGCGTCACGCCGGTGGCCTCCACGCGGCGCGTGAAGTAGCGCACCATCTCGTAAAACTCCTCCTTGCCCGGAATCGTCTTGGCCATGTTCAACTGGCCGCCGATTTCCGACGCGGCGTCAWACAGGTCCACCGCGTGGCCGCGTTCGGCCAGCGTGATCGATGCCGACAAGCCCGCAGGCCCCGCACCCACCACCGCAAAGCGGCGCTTCGCGGGCGTCTGGCGGATGACCAGTTCGGTCTCGTGGCATGCGCGCGGGTTGACCAGGCAACTGGCAATCTTGGCCTTGAATGCGTGGTCCAGGCACGCCTGGTTGCAGGCGATGCAGGTGTTGATGTCCTGCGCGCGATTCGTTGCCGCCTTGCGTACGAAGTCGGGGTCGGCCAGCAGCGGGCGCGCCATCGACACCATGTCGGCGCAGCCATCGGCCAGCACGCTCTCGGCCACTTCCGGCGTGTTGATGCGGTTGGACGT
>LBMP01000285.1 GCA_001184205.1 Desulfocarbo indianensis | reverse complement strand
GTTCAGATGGCAGGCTGAAAACCGCAGTGGTGCAATCTCCTTGAGCACCGGTTGCTCGGTCTTGCAGCGCGGCATGGCATGCGGGCAGCGCGGGTGGAAATGGCAGCCGGTGGGCGGATGCAGCGGCGAGGGAATCTCGCCCGAGATCGCCACGTAGGTCTTCTTGCGAACCTCCAGTTTAGGCGCTTCGGCCAGCAGCGCCTGCGTGTACGGATGATTGGGCGACGCGAAAATCGCTTCGGTGGGCGCGGACTCCACCACCCGGCCGAGATACATGATGACCACGCGGTCACTCACGTGCTTGACCACGCCCAGGTCATGGCTGATGAACAGGTACGTGAGGTTCAGTTGCTCGCGCAGGCGGATGAACAGGTTCAGCACCTGCGCCTGGATCGACACGTCCAGTGCGGCCACCGATTCATCGCAAACGAGAAATTCCGGCTTGACCGCCAACGCCCGCGCAATGCCGATGCGCGCCCGCTGTCCGCCCGAGAACTGATGCGGAAAGCGCCGCATGAGGCTTGGGTCCAGGCCGACGCGCGTGAGCATGTCAGCCACGTAATCGCGCTGCGCGGTTGCTTCAACCATGCCATGCACGACCGGCGCCTCGCCCACGATGTCCTGCACGCGCATGCGCGGGTTGAGCGACGCGTACGGGTCCTGAAAGATCATCTGGATG
>LBMP01000284.1 GCA_001184205.1 Desulfocarbo indianensis | reverse complement strand
TAGATCTTGCCGTCCTTGCCGTCGCGGCCCCACTCGATGTCCATCGGGCGACCGTAGTGCTTCTCGATGATGACGGCGTACTTGGCCAGCTCCGTCACATCCGCGTCGCTGATGGAGTAGCGGTTGCGCAGTTCGCCCGGCACGTCGACGGTCTTCACGCGGCCTGCTTCGCCCGGCGCGGTGAATTCCATCTTGATCAGCTTGGAGCCGATCGAGCGGCGGATGATCGGGTACTTGCCGGCGGCCAGCGTCGGCTTGAAGACGTAGAACTCGTCCGGGTTCACCGCGCCCTGCACCACCGTTTCGCCCAGGCCGTAGCTGGAGGTGATGAAGACGACATCCTGGAAGCCCGATTCGGTGTCGATCGTGAACATCACGCCCGAGGCGCCGCAGTCCGAGCGCACCATGCGCTGGATACCGGCCGACAGGGCCACCACGTCGTGGGCGAAACCCTTGTGCACGCGGTACGAAATCGCACGGTCGTTGTACAGCGAGGCAAACACGTGCTTGATCTTGTCGAGCACGTCGTCGATGCCCAGCACGTTGAGGTAGCTCTCTTGCTGACCGGCGAACGAGGCGTCCGGCAGATCTTCGGCCGTGGCCGACGAACGCACCGCGAACGATGCCTCGGCACCTTCACGGGCAGCCACGCGAGCGTACGACTCGCGAATCTCTTGCTCC
>LBMP01000283.1 GCA_001184205.1 Desulfocarbo indianensis | reverse complement strand
TACTGCGCATGGCGGGCCTCCTTGCCGTCGTCGGCTTCCGCTTCCGGCTGCGGCAGGAGCGCAGCCGGGTCGAAGCGGTGGATCGCCGGCAGCAGCGATTGCGCGAGGCCGTGCCCGCGCGTCACCAGGTACAGGACGGTCGTGTCCTCGGGCGTCCCGCGCGGGCCGAGCGCTTCGTGCTGGAAGGGGGCGGTGAGGAAATCGCCTTGCAGCACGCGCGGGTCGAGCGTGACCGAGCCGCTGCTGCTGTTGGTCAGACGCACGGCGGTGACCCACTGGTCTTCCAGACGCCACGACGCGAGAGCGACCGCGCGCACGGGCAGCGTCGGCATCAGCGTGCCGAGGTCGAGGCCACGGCGCAGGTTCACCCGCATGACGCCCGGCAACGGCTCCACGGTGCGCAGCGGCGCGTAGAGGTTCTGCGCGGCAAAGCGCGTCAGGACGACCGGAACCGGCGTCTCGCGCCGCGCTGCCAGCGTACCTGCCTGATCCTGGGCGCGTGCCGGGGCCTCATCGGCACCGCCTGGCTGATCGCCATAGCGCGCCGGGGTGCTGCTGCCCTCGACGATGCGCACCGGCTCCAGCTCGGCTTCGCCGTCCTTGGGCGGCTCGGCCGCGATGTCGAGCAGGATCAGCGCGCCCGTGTCGGCGTCCTGCAATTGCAGCCGCGTGGGCTCGATC
>LBMP01000282.1 GCA_001184205.1 Desulfocarbo indianensis | reverse complement strand
GATAACGGGCCGATCGGGATAGGCGAACTTGGCTGCAATCGCATAGGGTACGGCTGCCCCCATTGATGCCAGGCCCCCTGATAGCGAGCCCATCATGCCGGGCCGAAACTTGAGATCGCGCGCGTACCAGTTGGCGCAAGTACCCGAGTCGCTGGTCACGATCACGTTGGCCGGAAGACGAGGAGAGAGCTCCCAGAACACGCGCTGTGGGTTCACAGGGTAAGCCGGCTGCATGGCACGCTGCTGCAGCCTTTTCCACCAAGCCGCATTCCAGCGCGCGATACGGTCGGGCCAGTAGGAATCGGTTTTGCGTTGGAGCAGCGGCAGCAGTTTCTGCAGCGTCTGTGCGCTGTCCCCCACGAGGTTGACCTMCATCGGATATCGCAAGCTCAGCATGCCCGGATCAATGTCGATCTGTACGGCGCGTGCTTGCCCCTCCTTGGGTAGGAATTCCGCGTAGGGAAAGCMTGAACMCACCATCAGCAACGTGTCGCAGTGGTTCATCAGTTCCCAGCTCGGTTCCGTGCCGAGCAGCCCGATCGCACCCGTCACGCATGGCAGATCGTCGGGGAGCACCGCCTTCCCCAGTAAAGCCTTGGCAACGCCTGCCCCCAAGGTTTGCGCCACTGCTGCGACCTCAGCGCTGGCATGCAGCGCGCCGGCGCCGACCAGCATGGCAAC
>LBMP01000281.1 GCA_001184205.1 Desulfocarbo indianensis | reverse complement strand
AGCTGATCCTGCCTGAGCCTGTCCGAGGGATCGGCCTATGCGTCAGGTCGCGCGCAGCGGCAAGCGGCCTGATGCATCACGCAAGCTCACGTGTCCGCCCGAGGCGCTGTTTGCGTGCACCGCAAGCCATCCACCATGCGGATGATTTTGTGACGCTGCCAAGCAGCATGGCGCCCGTGGCATCGGGCCATTGATCACGCCATTCCATCCATTCGCCACATCTCAGTGGCATCTAAGTCTGCGTGTCTAGCCTGTCACCGTCATCACTTTTTCGCGCTCGCGAAGTTGACGGCGCAATTGACGGAGAAAGCAATGGACACACGACTGGCACGCGAGGTGCCCAGCCTGCTCAACAAGGTGCCCCAGGTGGCGTTGGGGTTCTGGATCATCAAGATCMTSTCCACSACGGTGGGYGAGACCGGCGCGGATTTTCTGGCCGTCAACGTTGGGCTGGGCACGGCCGTCACCGGCGGTGCAATGGCGGGTTTGCTTGCTGTTGCACTCGCGGCGCAGGTGCGCGCGCAGCGCTATGTGCCGTGGTTGTACTGGCTGACGGTGGTGCTGGTGAGCATTGTCGGCACGCAGATCACCGACCTGTTGACCGACAAGCTTGGTGTGAGCCTGTACGTAAGCACAGCCGTCTTTAGCGTGGTGCTACTCGCACTGTTTGCGATCTGGTAT
>LBMP01000280.1 GCA_001184205.1 Desulfocarbo indianensis | reverse complement strand
AGCGGGTCCGGCTTGGAGAAGCCCGGCGTGGCAACCACGGCAAAGTTCTTCTCGTACAGTGCCATGGCAACCGGGCTTGCCGAGAAGTCAGCCAGCTTCTTGGCGGCGTCCAGGTTCTTGGTGCCCTTCATGATGCCGGTGGCTTCCACGTCCCAGCCCAGGCCTTCGGACGGCAGCACGATGTCGATCGGCGCGCCTTCCTTCTTCGACTTCACGGCACGGTATTCAAACGCGATACCGATCGGGAATTCACCCGAAGCCGCCATCTTGCAAGGCTTGGAGCCCGAGTGCGTGTACTGGCCGATGTTCTTGTGCAGGGCGTCCATGTAATCCCAGCCCTTCTGCTCGCCCAGCATCTGCAGCCATGCGCTCACGTCCAGGTAGCCCGTGCCTGACGAGGCCGGGTTCGGCATGACGATCTTGCCGGCGTACACAGGCTTGGTCAGGTCAGCCCACGACGTCGGCTTCGGCAGGTGCTGCTTTTCAGCTTCGACCGTGTTGAAGCAGATGGCAGCGCCCCAGGCGTCCATGCCCACCCACGCCGGCGGGTTGGCCTTGTCGCGGTACGTCGCGCCGATCTTCGACAGATCGGTCGGTGCGTATGGCGTCAGCATACCTTCCTTGTCCAGGATGGCCAGGCTCGATGCGGCCAGGCCCCACACTACGTCAGCACGCGGGTTGT
>LBMP01000279.1 GCA_001184205.1 Desulfocarbo indianensis | reverse complement strand
TTGGCTACATCTGGCCGGGAGCCGCGGCCTTTGAGGATTCGATCCAGTTACGCAGGCTGACAACCTGACCACCGGCCTGCGACGCGGTGGCTGCGCTGCGCTCACGCGGTTCATGGTCATGGATGGTGGCGCGCACCATCGGATAGATCTGCGTTTCCCATTTGCGGCCATTGAATACACCGTAGTGCCCCACGCCGGTCTGCACGTGGTGCCGCTTCATGTACGGCCTAAGACTGCTGCACAAGTCCTGCGCGGCCACCGTCTGGCCGACCGCGCAGATGTCGTCCTTCTCGCCCTCGATGGTCAGCAAGGCGGTATGGCGAATGGCGCGCGGCTCGACCCGTCGGCCACCTACGCGCAACTGCCCGAGCGGCAGCGCGTACTGCTGAAACACCGTGCTCACGGTTTCCAGGTAGAACTCGGCCGTCAGGTCAGTGGTGGCGAAGTACTCCTCGTAGAACGTGCGGATCGTCTCGGCCTTGGTTGGGTCGCCCTTCGCGCGCTCATGGTGCAGGTCAGAGAACGATGCCGCGTGCCGATCCAGGTTCATCGACATGAAGGCGCACAACTGCATGAAGCCTGGATACACACGCCGCTGCGCACCCACAAAGCCTGCTGGCACCACGCTGATCAGGTTGCGCTCGAACCACTCGATCGGCCGGCTGTTGGCCAGTGCGTTGACC
>LBMP01000027.1 GCA_001184205.1 Desulfocarbo indianensis | reverse complement strand
CAGGAATGACGATTGCGGTATCGGACGTCTTCGGGCACTCCAGTCGCACTTCATATGCGGGGACGTGCCACTGCGCGTCGATTTGCGATGCGACGGTCATAGGGTATTTCAGTGTGATGTGATGAGGCTGATGAATACGACGCCAGTGGTCACCAAGATCAGGCCGACAATGGTGTTCCACCGGAAGGTCTCGCCAAGCAGGAAGGCTGAGGCGCAGGCGACTGCGCCGATGGCACCCGCCGTCAGGATGGGGTGAGCGACATTTAACGGGAGCCCGGAAAGAGCTGCGGCATAGAGCACGAACGCGCAACCGTAAAGGAAGATGCCAAGGAGCAGAACTCGGTTCGTGGCTAGCTGCAACAGCATGGCCGGCGAGGTGGGCGCCGTGCGCATCGCAACCTTGATCAGCACGCTGGCAGACGCATTCGACAGAATGCCGGCGACGACGATAGCAACATTGATCCAGTTCATGCGTCGGTTCGGTAAGTTTGCACTGCGACTTGCAGGGCGTTCTCGATCGAAGTGAGCCGTTGCTCGGGCTTCGTGAGCATCTCGATGGAGATGTTGGGCAGTCGGGCAGCGTGCAGTGCAGTTGCAATGGTTGCGTGGTCGGTGGCGACTGAACCAAGTGGTGCGAGATCCGGCTCGCTTGCATGCACGTATCCAACTAGGTCCGCGCACTGACGCACTGTCTCGGAAGGGGATTCCTGATTGATCGTCATCGTGCCGGTGTCGAGATGCAACCGGACTGCTGGGTGATTGACTCGCGCCACGACATCGGCGGCTTCCAGCGTCGAGGTCATGAAGTTGCAGCCATACCGGGCCGGATTCGCTTCAAGACACAACGTCGTTCCGTTCTTTGCAGCAATATCTCCCGCGCGACGGAAGAACTCGGTAGCCACGGCGTCAACGGTGACCGGATCCAAATGTCCGCGGTCGCGGCATTTCGGAGACCCAAACACCAGCGGGCCGATGCCCAGACCCCCAGCCACGCGGCACACATGGGTCAAATGATCCAGCATCGCAGGCTGCGTGTCCTTGTCAAACAGATTGAGGCCGGTACGACCGAAAAACAGTGACTGCATGCCCAGCAGGGAAACGCCGCGCCCCTCCCAAACCGCTCGCACAAAAGCGACATCTTCCTGCGTTGCGGACGCGACATCCGGGAAATACTTTCCGGGGGCAATGTCGATTGCGTCGATCCTGTAACGATTGAGCAGGGCCGCTACCGCTTCGTCGTCTGTTGGCTCCCAGGCGATGTTTGAAATGGAAATCTTCATGCTTAGGCGGCCTCGGTCAGAAGTCGATGGTGCTGCGCATAGGCGCGAATCGCCAAGAGGCTTTCACGCTTGCTGTATTGGTAGCGTGGCGAGTCGGCGCCGAACATGCCAGCGTGCAGGCTCTGCAGGTCATATATTGGCGCCGGCCGCTGCGCGACCTCGGGCGGCACTTCCAGGTGGCGTCCGAATACCGATACTGCAATCTCTTCTACCCTCAAGGGTTCCGCCGTCAGGTGTACTAGCGACAAGGATTGCTTGAGCGCCAATTGGATATCGTTCCACAGGTTCACCATCGGGTAGAACTGGAACACGCCTCGCGGATCGATTTGCGCCACATTGTTTTCATGCGC
>LBMP01000278.1 GCA_001184205.1 Desulfocarbo indianensis | reverse complement strand
TGCTATTTGCGACGTTGGTGGCGCCATCCTGGATGTCGTGCACGATGGACGACAGGCTCGCGCGCATGGTGGCCATGGCACGCATGACCTCGCCCAACTCATCGTTGGAGCGGACTTCCACGGCCGTGGTCAGGTCGCCCGCGGCCAGGCGCGTGGCCAGCGTAGCCGCTTCTTCCAGCGGGCGGATCAGCGTGCGCGCCAGCAGCACGCCCGACATCGTCGCAAGCCCCGCACAGCCCACACCGGTCAGCCACAGCCAGTCACGGCTGAGCACCAGCCACGTTTTGTCGTGCAGGTCCGCTGCTTCCAATGCGATGTGCGCCCACAGCGTGCCAATCAGGATGGCCACGGCAATCAGGCTTTGCAGCCCGATGACCCTGAAGCGCAAACTGTCGCGCTGGAACAGATTGACGGCGCGTCGCCAGCCCGTGCGCAGGATGCGACCGGCACGCACGGTGTAGGACGTGTCGCCTTCGTTGATGGCGGCGTAGGCGCGCTGCGCGCGCGCAATCTGCGAGGGCGTGGCCATCGAGCGCACGGAGGTATAGCCGACGACGTTGCTGCCCTGGAACACGGGCGTGACGTTGGCGAGCACCCAGTAGAAGCCGCCGTCCTTGCGGCGGTTCTTGACGAAGCCGCGCCACGGCTTGCCGGCTTGCAGCGTGGCCCACAAGTCTGCAAAGGC
>LBMP01000277.1 GCA_001184205.1 Desulfocarbo indianensis | reverse complement strand
GCTGTTCTGGATGGCGCTGACCTGCCTGGCGGTCTGGCGCACCGCACGCCTGCTGCGTGGCGAGGCACGTGACTGGCGCATGCGCGTCGGCGCGCAACTGGCACGTGGGCGCCCCGGCCCGACACTGGCCGAGCGCCGCATCGCCGGGCTGGATTCTGGCGGCGCAGCGTTTCGTGATTACGCGCTGAGCGCACTGTTGCTGTTTGCCGGCTGTATCGGGCTGGTCGAGCATGTCCACAAGTTCATTGCCGACGTGCCGCAGCTGGCTGGCACAGCCATCGCGCTGTACGGCCTGGTGCGCTATGTGAAGGCGAGCGAAGCGGGCGGCGTACACGGTGTGGACGTACTGCGTCCGGCCCTGTGGTTCGGCACGGGCGTCGGCGTGGCGTTCCTCGGCAAGGGCGTGCTGGTACCGGGCCTGTTCGGGCTGACCCTGCTGGCGGCAATGGTGCTGCTGCCGGACTTTCGCAATCGCCAGGCATGGCGCTTCTATGGGCTGTCGCTGCTGGCAGCGCTGCCTTGGCTGGTGATCTGGCCGGCCATCTTCTGGCATGAATCGCCAGACCTGTTCATCGAGTGGTTCTGGGTCAACAACCTTGGCCGCTTCTTCGGGTTCTCGCACCTGGGCGGTGAGAAAGGATCGCTCGTCACCACCGTTCGCTCAATCCTGCTGACCGGCACGCCGGC
>LBMP01000276.1 GCA_001184205.1 Desulfocarbo indianensis | reverse complement strand
CTCGGTGACGCGGCGGATTTCGGCAATCAGGTCGGAATGCTCTGCCAGGCGCCAGTCGATCTGCGCCTGTGCCTGCTCCAGGGCATCCGTGCCACGCTCGGATTTGCTGTAGCGGCCGGCGATCCGGATGTCTTCGCGCACCTGACCGGCATATTCAAAGCCGTATTCTCGGACGGGGTAGCCCAGGTCGGCTCGCGCCACGGAATACCCCGAGCTCACGTCTCGCCACCAGGCACCGACGGTCCAGTCGCGTGACGTCCACCCCAGCTCGCGCAGGTTGGCACGACCTTCGATGGCGGTGGCGTTGCCGCTGCGATGGGTCTGCGTTTGCGGGTTGATCTGCATGAAGCTCAGACCACCATTGTCGGAGTAGAAAATGGGCGCCATCGCAGCCTGCGTCTGCGAGTGCTCCATCTTGAGGTAAGTCCCGCGTCCGGCCTGCAGCGTCGCATCCACCCCTTTCAAGGTGTACGCCTGGTCCGAGCGCCCTTCGCTCACGTAGGTGCCGCCAACGGCAACGTGCTCGCCAAACCAGTGCTTGGCGCGCACGCCACCCGTCACGTTGTTGCTGTCGAATCCGCTTGGCACGTATTCGTAGTCCGCCAGCAGGTGGTTTTCGTAGCCACCGGTCGGGCGATCACGGAACAGCGTGCTGGTGTTCTGGTCGGCAATCTGGGCAAGCGGCTT
>LBMP01000275.1 GCA_001184205.1 Desulfocarbo indianensis | reverse complement strand
ATCACCTTCCACGAGTTGGTCTCGCGGCGGATGGTGTCCAGCGTCGAGATGCATTGCGGCGCGTACACGTACCACGCCAGAAAGGCCAGCGCCGTGGCCAGCGACCATTGCTGAGCAATGATCGGCGCCAGTTGCGCGGCGGCATCCTCATGCGTGGCCGACAGCGAATACACCGTTGCCAGCGCACCCACGGCCACTTCGCGTGCGGCCATGCCAGGAATCAGTGCGATGCACATCTGCCATGTGAAGCCGATCGGCGCGAACACGACTTCCAGCGCGCGGCCGATCATGCCGGCAAAGCTGTAGTCGATGGCCGGCAAGGTGGCGTTTGCGGGCGGCGACGGGAACGTCGACAGGAACCACAGCAGCACCATCATCTTCAGGATGACCGTGCCGATTCGGCGCAGGAAGATACGCGCGCGTTCCAGTAGACCCACAGCGAGGTTGCGCACGCTCGGCAGCCGATACGACGGCAGCTCCAGGATGAGCGGGTGCTCGTTGCGATCGCGCTTGAGGTACTTGAGTACGTAGGCCACGACCAGCGCCGACACGATGCCGGCCATGTACAGCCCGAACAGCACCAGCCCCTGCAGGTTGAACACGCCCCACACCTCGCGCACCGGAATGAACGCGCCAATCAGCAGCGCATACACCGGCAGCCGCGCCGAACACGTCATCAGCGGTGCC
>LBMP01000274.1 GCA_001184205.1 Desulfocarbo indianensis | reverse complement strand
CGTTGGCCACTGACTCGCTGCGCTGCTCGAACATCGGGATGTAGACCTTGCGGAATTGCTCCGGCTTGACCGAGGCACGCACGATGGCGTCGATCTCTTCGTCGGTCGGCCACAGGTCTTTCAGCAGGATGGGCTTGCCGTTGGCATCGGTGCCGAAGCTGTCGCGCTCGATGTCGAAGCGCACCGTGCCGGCAATCGCATAGGCCACCACCAGCGGCGGCGAGGCGAGGAACGCCTGCTTGGCATACGGGTGGATGCGGCCATCGAAGTTGCGGTTGCCGGACAGCACGGCCGTGGCATACAGATCGCGGTCGATGATCTCTTGCTGGATCTTCGGGTCCAGCGCGCCGCTCATGCCGTTGCAGGTGGTGCAGGCAAACGCGACGATGCCGAAGCCGAGATTCTCCAGTTCGGCTTTCAGGCCAGCCTCTTCCAGATACAGCTCCACTGCCTTGGACCCGGGCGCCAGCGAGCTCTTCACCCACGGCTTGCGCGTCAGGCCCAGGCGGTTTGCGTTGCGTGCCAGTAGCGCGGCGGCAATCACGTTGCGGGGGTTGCTGGTGTTGGTGCAGCTCGTGATGGCGGCAATGATGACCGCGCCATCCGGCATCTGGCCAGGGGTTTCTTCCCACTTGCCGGCGATGCCCTTGGCGGCGAGGTCCGTCGTGGCCACGCGGGCGTGCGGGTT
>LBMP01000273.1 GCA_001184205.1 Desulfocarbo indianensis | reverse complement strand
TGGCGCGCAGCACAGGCGACGGACCAACTGGCGTGCCGGTGATGGCGGTGCCCGTCCAGCTGTTGTTGGTGGCGTTGAACGGACCGCTCGACCCGCTGGGCGTGAACAGCCAGTTGCCCGAGGTGTTCTGCGCCAAGGTCTTCAGGCCGCTGGTCGAGTTGTAGGCGTAGGTCGCATTCGGTGCATTGCCCTGGTGCTCGAACGTGCCCCACACCATCTCGCCGTGCCCGCTAGTTGAACCCACCACGTGCAGGCCCAGCATGACCAGCTTCAACGTCGTCTGCCCGTTGGGCACCCAGTTGTTCGGGTTGCTCTTGTCGAACGTCGGGACCACGGCTTCGACCTGGATGTAGTCGTTCGGGTTGGGCACCTTGCTGGCATCCATCCAGCTCGACTTGGTCTCGATGGCCAGCGCCTTCGGATCCTGGATCGTGTGGCCCTTGCTGGCTGCAAAGCTGACCACGGCATTCACATCGGCCATCGAGGTTGGGAATGCGATGTTGGTATGGGGGGGGATCACCGCCGCACCCTGCATGGTGCGGTGGAAGGCAAACACATCGTTCACGGCGATGATGTAGTAGATCAACGACCCGTTCTGCGAGATCAGCACGCCGCTATCTGCCTGGCCAGGCTCGACGTCGATCACATTGCCCGCCGGATCAAGGAAGATCGGAATGCCCTTGATGAC
>LBMP01000272.1 GCA_001184205.1 Desulfocarbo indianensis | reverse complement strand
CTATGCAGGCACCGAGACGGTGGGCGGCCGGCAGGTGGGCGCGTATTTCGAAGCGCATATCGAGCAAGGGCCCGTGCTGGAAGCCCACGCCACGACGATCGGCGTGGTGACGGGCGCGCTCGGGCAGCGCTGGTACGACGTGGTCTTCACCGGCATGGAGGCGCACGCCGGGCCGACACCGATGGAGTTGCGCCGCGATGCGTTGTTGCCTGCCGCAGAACTGGTCGGCATTGCCAACCGCATCGCACTGGAGCGTCCGCCGTATGCGCGTGCCACCGTCGGCTGCCTGAGCGTGCACCCCGATTCGCGCAACGTGATTCCCGGCAGCGTGTCCATGACAGTCGACCTGCGTGCGGCGGATGACGCCGTGCTGTCCGACATGGACGCCGCGCTGCAAGCCGCCGTGGCCGAGCTGCGCACACGCAGCGGCATTCAGATCGCACTGCGCCAGGTCGTCTACTTCCCGCCGCAACCGTTTGACGCGACGCTGGTCAACGCGGTGCGCAACGGCGCGCGGCAGCTCGGCTTGTCGGAGATGGACGTGATCAGCGGTGCGGGCCACGACGCGGTCTACCTCGCCCGTGTGGCGCCCACCGCCATGATCTTCGTGCCGTGCAAGGACGGCATCAGCCACAACGAGATCGAAGACGCCCGGCCCGAACACCTGGAAGCCGGTTGCAACGTGCTGC
>LBMP01000271.1 GCA_001184205.1 Desulfocarbo indianensis | reverse complement strand
GCGCGGGTTGGGCAGATCGAAGAGTGAATCCGACATGCGCTTGGCATCCAGATTCGCGCTGATATCCAGATTGCCCGTCGGGCGGCGCAAGAGCGGGTAGCTGCCGTACAGGCTGAACACAGTCGCATAGCCTTCGCCGAGATCCCGGTACAAGCCGCCCAGCGTGTAGTCGACACGTGAGACGGCGACACCGGCGCGCGCGCCCCGTGCGCCCACTGGCGCGTCATAGGACACGCGCCCGATGAGCGTGCGCCCACCGTCGCTGTCGTGATTGAACTGGAGGAAATCCGGCGCGCCGTACAGCACGGCCTGGAGGCGATCACCGAGCCCAAGCGGGCTGTTGACGTTGATTTGTGTGCCGACGCGATTGCGCCCACTGGTGCGCGACCCCGCATTGTCGAGCACGAAGGCGCCTTCCACGCGCGGGCCCGCTTCGGTGCTGACGGACAGCACGGTGCCCCCCGGGGTTTGCCCGGGAGACAGCACCGGCGTCAACGTGCCGACGCCGGGCAGCTCGGACAGACGGGTCAATTGGTCCTGTGCAGCTTGCACGTCGCCGGTCAGGGTGATGCCGCTGGCCAGATAGCCTTGCAAGACACGGTCCCGCACCAGTGAGCGGTTGCCCTTGAGGTGTATCGCCTCGACATGGCCGCGCAGCACGCGCAAATGCAAAATACCATCGACCATGTC
>LBMP01000270.1 GCA_001184205.1 Desulfocarbo indianensis | reverse complement strand
CGATTTGTGGCGCTTGCGCGAACCACCGAAGTTCCCGTTGTTGCACACTGGGCACATCACGGGTTCATTGCGCTCATGGACGTGGTTGGAGGAGCAGCACTCGCACTCGGAAAGCCGGAGTTCGCCGCTGTCAAATGCTCGGGCGAGCATGAGCGCCCGCTCAAAAGAAAATTCCAGGCTCTTTTCCGGTGGCGTGCTCTCCCTAAAGAAAGCATAGGCCTCTATCAGGGCGTCAACGTGGTGAGCGCCGAGATAGCAGAGCTTGTTGTACGAGTGGAGTATGAGGCTGCACTCGAATCGACGGTTCGGCTTTTGGAAGAAGCTGCCGAAATCCGGTGACGGCGACATGCCCGGCTTGGGCGTCCGGCCTGTCAACTGAGTGAAGATTTCGCGGAAGGTCGCGATATGGACCCCGCCGTGAGGGGTGAGAAGCGCCTGCATCGTCTTCGGTCGGGCGCCAAAATCGCACAGCCGCTTCAGTCTGCGTTCGTGCTCAATGTAGAAGCGAAGCTGGGTGTTTTTCATGATTACCCACGCAACGCGATGACGTTCTTGATTGCTGACGGTGACGCGGCGGGAATCGCGGCCACCTTGAGGAGATCCTCGAACTGGTTGTCCACGAAGATGGCCTGGTTTGCCTCCTTCGTCTTCTCAACAAGAACTTCGAGAGGGGTCTGCAGCAGCAAGTCCAC
>LBMP01000269.1 GCA_001184205.1 Desulfocarbo indianensis | reverse complement strand
TGCTGCTGGACGGCTTGCTGGATGCATTCTCCGCAGAGCATTCCGGTTGGCATACGGAAGACCTGGTCACCCGCTACAAGCTGAGCCGAGAAGAGCAGGATCGTTGGGCAGAACGATCGCAAAGCCGCTTTGCCCGCGCGCAGCAACAAGGGCGGTTTGTAGAGCAGATCGTTGAGGTGCCGGTGAAGGTGAAGAATGGTTCGGCTGCATTCAAGATCGATGAGGCGAATCGGCCCGACACCACGCTTGAAGGGCTCGCTCGCTTGAAGCCGGCATTTCGCAAGGACGGCACCATCACCGCTGGCAATGCGCCGGGCATCAACAGTGGTGCGGCAGCCGTGCTGGTGGCAGAACGTGCATTTGCCGAGCGCCATGGCTTGGTACCGATGGCGCGGCTGACGGCTTATGGTGTGGGCGCCGTCGAGCCGGGCCTGTTTGGCCTGGGGCCCGTGCCCGCGGTACGCCAGGCATTGCAGCGTGCGCAGTGGACGCTGGGTGACGTCGAGCGCATCGAAATCAATGAGGCGTTCGCGGCCGTTCCGCTGGCGGTGGCTGCCGAACTCGGGTTGCCGCAGGACATCATCAATGTGGACGGCGGAGCCATCGCACATGGTCACCCCATCGGCGCGACCGGAGCCGTTTTGACAACGCGGCTTCTGTATTCGATGCGCGCAGACGGGATTCAACGCGGCA
>LBMP01000026.1 GCA_001184205.1 Desulfocarbo indianensis | reverse complement strand
TTTTTCATCCAAAGACAACCCATTCCAGAATTCACCGGTCCTCGCCGCGATCTCATTGCCCGCGAACTCCTCGACCATTAGTTCAGCCACCTTCTTGAGCAGGCCATAAAGGCCGCCATCGACTCCGGTGCGGGCTCTATCGAAGGCCACCTTCTCAGCCTGGTCGCCCAACTCCTGTTTCAACAGCTGGTGGCAGCGACCGGTGTCGAATTCGTAGTCAGGCTCGCGAGGCGGATTGAGTCTGAGCAGGACGTTCTCCATGTGACAGAAGAAGCGGGCCAGGAAGTGTTGAAACTTCCAATAATCGGTGGCCACGGCTTTATCCACCTGAAACGAGTTCAACCCGGCATCCGCCCTGGCCCATAATTGATCCAGGTTGCGGCTGGGGTCTATGGTTTCCAGAAATGCGTCCAGTTTACTGGTCACCGAGACCTACTCCTAAAGCCGGCGGAACACCGAGGATGCCCGTTGCAAGCCGTCCACATAGGCCTTTATCAATTCCTGGTAGTTGTGGGCGTAGCGTTCCGGCTGACCCGCGCTCACCGAGGAGGACAGCAGCGGCCCACAGAAGGCAATGAACTGCCGTATGATGTCCACCTTGTCTTCCCAGGAGTTGGGGGCCACATGCCGGTCGAAGGCGTCCCTGGTGTAGCGCTCGACCGAATCTGCCTTGAGGCCCTCGGCTATGGTGTCCAGCACCACCCGCATACCGCCGTTGGTCCCATCATGGGCGTCGTTGTAGGCGGTGACTATATCGCCGTTTCGCCGCCGGTACTCCTTCTCCAGTAGTTCCTTGGCCCGGCCCGAGGCCTCGGACCTGGAGAGATGGCCGCCCCGGGAGACGCAGGCCGTGAAGTGGTAATTGTAATAGTCCCCGATGGTGCCGCTGAACTCATCAAAGCTGGTGACCGTATTGGAGCGCAGCGGGTAGCGCATCCTAGTTTCGTCGTGCGGCAGGCCCACCCTCTGGGCGATGGTCCTTTCGTCCAGCTCGTGTATCAATCCGGTAATGGAAGGCATGGTTCCCCTCCTATAGAGACCTGAAGGCATGGTTAAGCTGGTCCATGGACTCTACATAAGCCCTGGCCAGCGGCCCCACATGGTTGGCGTATCTTTCCGGGGGTTGATCTCGGATATCATCCGGCAAATGGGTCCACAGGCGCTCCAGCAGGGCTTTGATCAGAGTGACCTGGGACTCCCAGTCCAAGGGGTCCAGGGCTTCCAGCAGAACCCGCTGGACCTCTTTCTCCCGCTCTTCTTTCTTGAACTGCTCGGTCATGGCGTCCAGAACGTAACGCATACCGCCCTTTGTCCCGGTTTGGGCCTCCAACAAGGCGGTCTTTACTCCGCCGCCGTGCGCGAAGGTGCGTTCCAGAAGGGCGAAGGCTTCCGCCCCGAATGCCTGTACCGGTTCATTGACATCCACACCGCGAACCCGCCGGAACAGATGGACCACGAATGATGTGATGGTGTCGTTGAAGGCCTCATGGCTTTGCACCAGCACCGTGTCCAGGAGATAGGAGGCCCTGGCCGAGTCGACCGGCAGGCTGATCCTTTCCGCTAGGCTGTTCTCATTAATGAGGGAGATGACATCCCTTAGGCCGCTGTCGGGCGCCTGGTGCCCCGGTGAAGAACCATCACTGGGACGCCCATAGCGCCTGTCCGTCCCATCCGGCTCTCCTTGGATGGTTTTAAGCATGATCACGGCA
>LBMP01000268.1 GCA_001184205.1 Desulfocarbo indianensis | reverse complement strand
GGAGAGCGTTTGCTCAGGCCGCTCCGCATTGAATGCGCGGATGACGGACAACCCGCGTGCGAAGGATTGCACGTAGGAATCGCTGGGTTTTTCGGCGGGAAGTTCGGCGGTGGACATGCAGGGAAGCGAAAGCGGAGTACTGACCTCAAGACTACTGACATTCCACAGATTTCGCTACTCGAACGCCTGATCGCCATGCGTACGCCTTGACATGGGTGGGGGCCCGGGCGTAGATTAGTTCTTGGATCGAACGTGAGTTCGTACGTCGAACAAAAGGGAGCGTGGGCCGGACAGCAAAGGCCTGTGTCGATCCAGTCGTTAATCAGGAGACTCGCAGGCCGCGCGTTCGCGGCCCGGCCATTTCCGGCCCCGCGATGCTCCGAGCGGCGCCAGGCGATCAACATGCGTGGCGCCCCTGCCGGAGAATGCACGTGATCAACAAGATTTGTCCGACTGTGGAGGCCGCGCTGGCCGATATCCCTGACGGTGCCACCATCATGATCGGCGGGTTCGGTACCGCTGGCATGCCTGCTGCGCTGATCGACGGGCTCATCGCCCACGGCGCACGTGGGCTCACCATCATCAACAACAACGCCGGCAACGGCGAGACAGGCCTTGCCGCGCTGCTCAAGGCACGCCGTGTGCGCAAGATCATCTGCTCGTTCCCGCGCCAGGCCGATTCCTACGTGTTCGACG
>LBMP01000267.1 GCA_001184205.1 Desulfocarbo indianensis | reverse complement strand
TCCTCTGCGGCCGCTGCGTGCAGGCCTGCAACGAAGTGCAGGTGAACCGGGCCATCGGCTTCGGCTATCGCGGGGCCAAGGCCAAGATCGTGACCGCCGGCGACAAGCCCTATCACGAAAGCGATTGCGTGTTCTGCGGCCAGTGCGTGCAGGTCTGCCCGGTGGGCGCCCTCACCGAAAAGAAAGCCAAGGGCCTGGGCCGTCCCTGGGAGATGAAGAAAGTCCGCACCACGTGTCCGTATTGCGGGGTTGGCTGCCAGCTTTGGCTGCACGTGAAGGACGGGCGGGTGGTGAAGGTGACCGGGGTGGAGGAGGGCCGGCCCAACCTGGGGCGGCTCTGCGTGAAGGGTCGTTTCGGCTACGACTTCATTCATTCCACGGAGCGGCTGACCGCGCCGCTGATCAAGGAGAACGGCGAGTTCCGGGAGGCGAGCTGGGACGAGGCCCTGGACCTGGTGGCCAAGCGGCTGACCGAGATAAAGGAGAAGCACGGCCCCGACGCCCTGGCCGGGGTGAGCTGCGCGCGCAGCATAAACGAAGACTCCTATAACATGCAGAAGCTTTTCCGCGCGGTGATCGGCACCAATAATATCGATCACTGCGCACGTACCTGACACGCTCCCACCGTCGCCGGTCTGGCGACATCTTTCGGTTCGGGGGCCATGACCAATTCGTTCGCCGATTTTCCAAAGGCCA
>LBMP01000266.1 GCA_001184205.1 Desulfocarbo indianensis | reverse complement strand
TTGGGCGTGGCGCCACGATCGGCCAGGGCCATCTTGATCTCGGCGAACATCTCCGGCGTGGTGAACTCGCGGATGTCGTTCAGGTTGCCGGCATCCCATGCGGCCTGCAGGCGGATGAAGTAGACCTTGGCGTTGCGCAGGAAGGCTTGCGTATCGAAATCGGCCGGCACGCCCCACGGCTGTTGCGGTACAGCTGCAGCAGGTTGTGCGTTGACAGCAGACGCAGCGGCCGGGCCACCCAAGCTCCACGCTTGTGCGGCCGTCGGCGCACCCGCGCCCAAGCCCGACGTATTGGTGCTGCCGGTGTTGAACGACGAAGCTGCCGGTGCGGAAGCCTGCGGCGCAGGCGCAGCCGGTTGCGGCACGTACGGCTCGCGGTCACCGCCAAACGACGGGCCACCCGTAGCGTAGGCCGGACCTTGCGGACGGCTGCCGCGCACCTTGCGGATGATCCACATCACCACGAAAGCGACGATGGCGATCAGGATCAGGTTCGACAGCAGCGAGGCAAGGCCTGCGCCCAGACCGAACTTGGACAGCAGGTAGCCGATGCCCAGACCGGCGGCCAAACCACCCAGCATACCGCCCCAGTTACGACCAGGCTTTGCGGCCGGTGCGCCCGGAGCCGGTGCTGCCGGCGACGGCTGCGCAGCCGGTGCTGCCTGCTGCGTGGGCGACGGCGTGGTCGGCGGCGTTT
>LBMP01000265.1 GCA_001184205.1 Desulfocarbo indianensis | reverse complement strand
TCCAGCAGGCAATCCGCAAGCGGCGCCTGCAAGGCGATGGCAACGACGACCAGCAAGTGCGGGCCGAGCGTATTGCGACATTGAGCACGCGCGAGAGAGAGGTCTTCGACGGCATCGTAAGCGGCCTCAGCAACAAGGAGATTGCGCGCAATCTCGGCGGCCTGTCGCCACGTACCGTGGAGACCTATCGCGCCAATGTGTTCGACAAGCTGCAGGTGAGGTCTGTTGTGGAGCTGGTGCGTGACTATGCGATGTTGCTGAGTCTTTCGCGCATGCAGCCGATGGCGGTATGACTGCGCCACGGTTCAGCACGTAACGAAATTTCAGCGAGGTTAGGCGTAGTCCTATAACTTTCGTGCCGGTGCTTCATCAAAATTGCACGATTCAACGCAAGAGCATCTATTGGTATGTCTCGTCCATTTCGTCAATTTCGTCGTGTCGCCGCTGCACTGGTCTGGTGGGCCGGGCTGAGTGCGAGCATCGCTCATGCCGCCGTTGTTGTTGATGGAACGCGCGTCATCTACGGCGCGCAGGATAGAGAGGTATCTGTCCGGCTGACCAACGAAAACACCGTGCCCGCACTGGTACAGGTGTGGGTGGATGCCGGCGATGAGTTGGCTGCACCGGAAGAGGCCGATGTGCCATTCGCGCTTGTGCCACCCATCTTTCGCATGGGGCCCGGTAGGAGCCAGGTGGTA
>LBMP01000264.1 GCA_001184205.1 Desulfocarbo indianensis | reverse complement strand
GCGGTCTGCCCTAACCCCTGCCCCATCGCTTCGATTCAAAGGTTGCCCCATGCGTACCCATTTCCAGCCCACCGTCGGCTTCACGGTCCTCGCGGCCGTGGCGTCAGCATTCGCCTTGAGCGCTTGCACCCCATCCGCCACACCGGTGGCCGCACCGCCCAAGCCGGTCAAAGTCGAGGTCGTCGGCGCAGTCCAGGCAAGAGCATCCGCCGACAGCTTCGTCGGCACGCTGCGGGCACGCCAGCGCAGTGACCTGGGCTTCGAGGCCGCCGGCCGAGTGGTCGCCATTCCCGTCGAGGTGGGTGACCGGGTGCGTGCGGGGCAGGTGCTCGCACGGCTGGACGAGTCTCCAGCCCGCTGGCGCCTGAACAAGGTTGAAGCCGACCGCGCAGCCGCAGCCGCAACCGCGGTAGAACGCCGTGCCCAATTGCAGCAGCAGGAGGCGCTGGCACGCGACAAGATCATTTCGCAGACGGCGCTGGAATCTGCACGGGCCGCCCACCAGCTTGCGCAAAGTCAGTTGGCAGCAGCCGATGCCGCACTCGCTACG
Source organism: Desulfocarbo indianensis (assembly GCA_001184205.1). Taxonomy (GTDB): domain Bacteria; phylum Desulfobacterota; class Desulfarculia; order Desulfarculales; family Desulfarculaceae; genus Desulfocarbo; species Desulfocarbo indianensis. The sequence goes on along the minus strand of LBMP01000264.1, from coordinate 149 downwards.
GCCCGCCGAGATCTGGCGCTCACCCACATCACTGCCCCGTTTGACGGCGAAATCGTGGCACGTCTGACGCAGCCTTTCTCCGATGTTGCGCCGGGCCACGCCGTCCTGCAGATTCAGGCCGGCAACGCACTGGAGGTGGTTGCCATGCT
>LBMP01000263.1 GCA_001184205.1 Desulfocarbo indianensis | reverse complement strand
GCCTCTCCTGCCTCAGGTTCCTGCCGTCTTCCGACACCTTCCGTGCCTGCCGCAACGCTGCAGGCTGGGGTTCGTCCATCACCGCATCAACGCAGCGCGAGACCAACCCAGTACATCTTGAGCGCCAGGATCAAGGTGATCAGCAAAGGCGGCCAGTGCAGCCCCTTGAACATCACCACCACAATCACCAGCAGTGCGACCGTGCCGAGCACCTTGATCGCTTCGCCCACCACCAGACGGGCGATGGACTCGAACCCCATGGCCGTCGACAGTCGCATCGCGAACCATGCCGAAGGCACCACGCACACACCGCCCCCCAAGAGGGCCGACAACGCAGCTTGGCCTGCCGACGCAGCGCCTGTGCCCGCGAACCAGCTGCCGACATACCATCCGAGCGCACACAACAGTGTGATGGCCACCTGGCCGAGCACGATGGAGAAAGGCGTGATACGCGAAGCCCGCAGGGCCTGCTCGCCGAACATGGCAACCGCTTCGTCATGTGAGAGCACATGCACCGGCGGTTCCGCCTTCCCTGCGTCATCATCCCAATCGTCGTGCTCCGGAGCCTGCGCCGACGTGGGAGGGCCTGCTCGCCGAACATGGCAACCGCTTCGTCATGTGAGAGCACATGCACCGGCGGTTCCGCCTTCCCTGCGTCATCATCCCAATCGTCGTGCTCCGGAGCCTGCGCCGACGTGGG
>LBMP01000262.1 GCA_001184205.1 Desulfocarbo indianensis | reverse complement strand
GGCAGGTAGAGGTCTTCCAGCACCTGCTTGGTTTCGGCCGCTTCGATGGCCGCGCGCAGTGGGTCGGTCAGCTTGCCTTGCTCTTCAATGGAGGCCAGGATCGCCGCGCGGCGGTCTTCCAGCTCGCGCAGGTACAGCAGGCGCTCTTCCAGGTTGCGCAGCTGCGTGTCGTCCAGGTTGTCCGTCACCTCCTTACGGTAACGTGCGATGAAGGGCACGGTGGCACCTTCGTCCAGCAGTTGCACGGCGGCGGCAACCTGATGCGGCTTGACCGCCAGTTCAACGGCAATGCGGGAGACGATCTTCTGCAACACGGAATCGGTCATTGCTTCCAGAGAGTGCGATGGGAAGCCGCGCATTTTGCCATAAGGCACAATCTGTTCCGGTGCTGATTGCGCGCCCCACGCGACGTTTGCGGCACAGGCGCGGTGATAAAATGCAAGTTATGCCTACGCTCCCGTTTTCCGCCCATCACCGCGCTGGCGCGCGCCGTGTTTCTCGCCTGGTTCTGCTGCTTGCCGCGCTCTGTGCTGCGCCGGCGTGGAGCCAATCTCAGTCGGCCGCTGTGTCAACCCCTGCGTCGACCCCAGCCGTGTCTGCCACACCACCGGATTTCGGTGCGGAACACGACCGCATCACCAGCGCCAAATCGTGGGCCGAATACCGCTATGCGCAGACCGAGCGTGCCTGTTACGACAAGT
>LBMP01000261.1 GCA_001184205.1 Desulfocarbo indianensis | reverse complement strand
ATTGAACGTTTCGAGCAAACAATCAAGCCGGGTTTCAAGGAAGCGATGATTCTCATCGATCAATTGCCGGCCCTTAATGCGAGGGCACAGGGGAGCGGTTAGATGGCCAGGCGAAAATCGGGAACCAGCCGCCGTGAGTTCACCGAGAAGGTGACACACAGCGAAACCGAAATGAAAACCAAAGAGGGTGATCTGGATGTCTATGCCTCCGATCTGGAGCAAGAAAGACATACCAGGGAGAGCCTTGATCTGAACGGGGCGGAAGAGGACGCCAGGGACGTGGACCAGGCGATCGAACGCGCCGAAGATGTCACTGGGGAGAAGTTCGGAGAGCACAACGAACAACTGGAAGGCTTGCAGCAGGAAAATCAAGGTTTGGAAAGCGACTTTAGTGACCGAAAGGATTCAGCCGAATCCGATGTGGAGAAGCTGCAGCAAACCAAACTGGACAGCTCGGAGGCCGTCAGCTCCATGATTCAGGCCAAGGAAGCCGCTCTGCGCGGCAAAGAGTTCCTGAATGAACAGATGGACAAAACCCACGCCGCCCGAGATGCCAGTGAACAGGCCCAAAAGGAACTGGAGGCCAGAGTGAACGCAATACGGGGGAGCAAGGGGAAATGAGCAGGCAATCCATACAAAATAATCAGGCCATCCCTTCACAGCCTCAATTGAACATCAAGGACCTGGACTCGGCTATGGCC
>LBMP01000260.1 GCA_001184205.1 Desulfocarbo indianensis | reverse complement strand
CGGTCGGCTTTATCGCGCTGTTTGGGGTGGCAGTGCTCAACGCCATCATCATGATTTCCAACCTGAACCGTTGGCGACGGCAGCCAGGCATCGGCCTGAAGGATGCCGTGGTGTGTGGTGCGCGCGAGCGCATGCGCCCGGTGCTGATGACGGCCACCGTGGCTGCGCTGGGTTTGATTCCCGCAGCGCTGGCACACGGTCTTGGCAGCGATGTGCAGCGGCCGCTGGCCACCGTGGTGGTGGGCGGCCTGGTGAGCGCAACCGTGCTCACGCTGGTGCTGCTGCCCGCGCTGTATTACCTGATTGAAGAACGAGCGGCCCGACGCAAGCGTCCGGAAGGTCCGGTCGCCTATGTTGCAACGGAAGGGGAGTCGTGATGAACCGCATGACACGTATTGCCGCCAGCTTCGTGCTGTCGGTGACTGCCGCGGGTTGTGCCGTAGGGCCGGACTTCAAGCGCCCGGCGGCACCGGATGTGCCAGGCTACACAGCCAACCAGCCCACTCCCACCGTAGCGACACCAACGCAAGACGGGCAGTCCCAACGCCTGAACCAAGGGCAGGCCGTCTCGGCCAAGTGGTGGACGCTGTTTGGCTCAGACGCGTTGAACGCGCTGGTGGAGGAGGCCCTCAAGGCGAATCCCGACCTGCAATCGGCCAAGGCCGCACTGCGTGCTGCCCAGGAAAACCTGGCAGCGCAGCGGG
>LBMP01000259.1 GCA_001184205.1 Desulfocarbo indianensis | reverse complement strand
CCGGCAACATGCCGATGGTCTCCGAGATCACGCCGCTGATGATCTATTCCAAGCTCGAGCAATTCGATTACGCAGGCGCCACAGCCATCGCTGTCGTCATGCTGGGTATCTCGTTCACGCTGCTGCTGGTGATCAACCTGCTGCAAGCCTGGACGCGCCGCCGCGGCAATCGCAATGACACCATCGAGCGTGCCCCCGAAACCTTGATCACCAGCGCGGCAGGAGCCTGACATGGCCGGTACTGTTTCCCGTCAACTTGGCGCGGCACCGGTTGCCGCACGGCGTGGTGCCACGGTGGAATCCGCCTGGGTGCGTGCGACGCTGATCCTCGTGTCGTTCGTGTTTCTCGCGCTGTTCCTGTTCGTGCCGCTGGCGAGCGTGTTCTACGAGGCATTCAAGAAGGGTGTGGACGTTTATCTCGAAGCCCTGATCGAACCCGATGCGCTGTCGGCGATTTACCTGACGCTGACCGTCGCGGCGATTGCCGTACCGCTGAACGTGGTGTTTGGCGTGGCGGCGGCGTGGGCGATTGCCAAGTTCGAGTTTCGCGGCAAGAACCTGCTGCTGACGCTGATCGACTTGCCGTTCTCGGTGTCGCCGGTCATCGCAGGGCTGATCTACGTGCTGCTGTTCGGCGCGCGGGGTTGGTTCGGGCCGTACCTCTCCGACCACGATTTCAAGATCATCTTTGCCGTGCCGGGCATC
>LBMP01000025.1 GCA_001184205.1 Desulfocarbo indianensis | reverse complement strand
TTTTTCATCCAAAGACAACCCATTCCAGAATTCACCGGTCCTCGCCGCGATCTCATTGCCCGCGAACTCCTCGACCATTAGTTCAGCCACCTTCTTGAGCAGGCCATAAAGGCCGCCATCGACTCCGGTGCGGGCTCTATCGAAGGCCACCTTCTCAGCCTGGTCGCCCAACTCCTGTTTCAACAGCTGGTGGCAGCGACCGGTGTCGAATTCGTAGTCAGGCTCGCGAGGCGGATTGAGTCTGAGCAGGACGTTCTCCATGTGACAGAAGAAGCGGGCCAGGAAGTGTTGAAACTTCCAATAATCGGTGGCCACGGCCTTATCCACCTGAAACGAGTTCAACCCGGCATCCGCCCTGCCCCATAATTGATCCAGGTTGCGGCTGGGGTCTATGGTTTCCAGAAATGCGTCCAGTTTACTGGTCACCGAGACCTACTCCTAAAGCCGGCGGAACACCGAAGATGCCCTTTGCAGCCCATCCACATAGGCCTTTATCAATTCCTGGTAGTTGTGGGCGTAGCGTTCCGGCTGACCCGCGCTCACTGAGGAGGACAGCAGCGGCCCACAGAAGGCGATGAACTGCCGTATGATGTCCACCTTGTCTTCCCAGGAGTTGGGGGCCACATGCCGGTCGAAGGCGTCCCTGGTGTAGCGCTCGACCGAGTCTGCCTTGAGGCCCTCGGCTATGGTGTCCAGCACCACCCGCATTCCGCCGTTGGTTCCATCATGGGCGTCGTTGTAGGCGGTGACTATATCGCCGTTTCGCCGCCGGTACTCCTTCTCCAGTAGTTCCTTGGCCCGGCCCGAGGCCTCGGACCTGGAGAGATGGCCGCCCCGAGAGACGCAGGCCGTAAAGTGGTAATTGTAATAGTCCCCGATGGTGCCGCTGAACTCATCGAAGTCCACGACCGTATTGGAGTGCAGCGGGTAGCGCATCCTGGTTTCGTCGTGTGGCAGGCCCACCCTCTGGGCTATGGTCCTTTCGTCCAGCTCGTGTATCAATCCGGTAATGGAAGGCATGGTTCCCCTCCTAGAGAGACCTGAAGACATGGTTCAGCTGATCCATGGACTCTACATAAGCCCTGGCCAGCGGCTCCACATGGTTGGCGTATCTTTCCGGGGGTTGATCCCGGATATCATCCGGCAAATGGGTCCACAGGCGCTCCAGCAGGGCTTTGATCAGAGAGACCTGAGAATCCCAGTCCAAAGGGTCCAGGGCTTCCAGCAGAACCCGCTTGACCTCTTTCTCCCGCTCTTCTTTCTTGAACTGCTCGGTCATGGCGTCCAGAACGTAACGCATACCGCCCTTTGTCCCGGTTTGGGCCTCCAACAAGGCGGTCTTTGCTCCGCCGCCGTGCGCGAAGGTGCGTTCCAGCAGGGCGAAGGCTTCAGCCCCGAATGCCTGTACCGGTTCATTGACATCCACACCGCGAACCCGCCGGAACAGATGGACCACGAATGATGTGATGGTGTCGTTGAAGGCCTCATGGCTTTGCACCAGCACCGTGTCCAGGAGATAGGAGGCCCTGGCCGAGTCGACCGGCAGGCTGATCCTTTCCGCTAGGCTGTTCTCATTAATGAGGGAGATGACATCCCTTAGGCCGCTGTCGGGCGCCTGGTGCCCCGGTGAAGAACCATCACTGGGACGCCCATAGCGCCTGTCCGTCCCATCCGGCTCTCCTTGGATGGTTTTAAGCATGATCACGGCA
>LBMP01000258.1 GCA_001184205.1 Desulfocarbo indianensis | reverse complement strand
TGGTCGACGAGGACACTGCCGCAACACTGCCTGGCGAGTATTTGGTGCCGGCGGTGGATACCGATGACATCGTGAGCGGCCGCCTTGGCGCGCCGAAGCGATTTGCGATCAGGACAAAGCCGGGTGTGGAGCCCTGCGGGGCCGTGATGGAGCACTTGCAGCGGCATATGCACAAAATGGCGGTACGGGGCAGGCGCGGGGCCTTCTGGCTGCCGCCGGAGACGTTTCACCGTATGGATCTGTCCCGTGAGACGCTACTGGTGCCAAGAATCGCGACGTCGCCGAAGGCTGTGCGTGTGCCGCCCGGCATTCTGCCAATCAACCACAACCTGAGCATCGTATGTGGTGAGCCTGCAGTGCTTGATCGGGTAGAGGCTGCGCTACGTTCTCCGCTTGCCGCGCAGTGGGTGCGTGACTACGCGCCGCGCCTGGAGAATGGCTATTTCTCGCTGTGCACAACGTTGCTTAGGAAAATGCCGATCGACGTGCCGTTCGCTTGAAACACACAACGGAAAATGGCTAGGGTCGCCCGAGAAACTGTGACAAAGCAATCGATCATCATCAATCCAACCGACGAGCAGGCCCTCGCCGACCCCTATGGCACCTTCGTGTACGTTGACGAAGACGTGGACGGCGTCCTAATGGGGTTGCACGAACGATTTGCCCGCCGGGCCATCGCTGCGTGGGCAGGACGCACGCGCAACG
>LBMP01000257.1 GCA_001184205.1 Desulfocarbo indianensis | reverse complement strand
TTTCCTCATCGGGGTTGAACAGTACGGTCAGCGTTTTGTAGTCCTTGAAGCTGCGCTCGCGGGCGATCTCCAGCGCGTAGAGGATCATCAGCGCGCCGCCTTTGGCGTCGGCCACGCCGGGGCCGGTGGCCTTGTTGCCGGCGATCTTGAACGGGCGCTTGGCGGCCTCGCCGACGCCGAAGACGGTGTCGTAGTGAATCATCAACATGATGTTCTGCGTGCCGGTGCCTTGCAGCTTGCCAATCACAGCCTTGCCTGCGGCCGGCGGCGCGGCGACGACTTCGACGCTGGCGCCGAGGTCTTTCAGGCGTTGTGCGAGGATCGCCTCGACTTTGGCCAGCCCATTGGCATCGTCAGTGCCCGTGTCGATATTGACCAGCGTGGCCAAGTCTTTGACGAAGGCATCCTTGCGCTGTTGCGCGGCTTGGAGCAAGGCGCTGTCGGCGTTGGCCGCCTGTGCGGGCTGTGCGAATGCGGTGGTGGAGGTGGCGCAGGCCAATGCCGCAGCCAGTGACATCAGTTGTCTCTTTTTCATCGCTGTTTGTTCTGATGGAGGGGGCGATTGTGAAATGGGTGCGCATCGCGCCGATCAACAATCGCGAGGAATTATCGCACTGGGTTTTCACAAGGTGTGCTGGAGGGGCGCTTGTTGGAGCGTCAAGCTTTCCGATCGGGTACTTACAGAGCACGACTCGCCGCCACGCG
>LBMP01000256.1 GCA_001184205.1 Desulfocarbo indianensis | reverse complement strand
CCACATCATCCGGGTGGATCAGGCCGGCAAGCTGCACACCTTCAAGCTGCTCCGGCGCCTGCGCATTCATCAGGCGCGCGGCAGCAGGGTTGGCTCGCACGACACGCCCCTCCACCGTCAACAGCACAGCATCGGACGACAGGCGCGCCAGCGCATCGAAATCCGTGCCTGTAGCCTGTTCTTCGGCTGCGGTCTGCGCCGAGGGAACAGGTGCCGTTGCCGGGCGTGGCATGGCCTCTGGAGCCAGCTCCGCGTCAACAGGAAGGGCTCCGGCATCGGCCGGATGGGAACGGTTCATCGGGGATACGGTTGCTTGGTCAGCGACTGCAATGGAAAGTGCAGCCTACACGCGTTTCGACCCTATCCACAACGGCACGCCAGCGGAAAACTGAAGAGCACTCTGCGCGATTGCCTGAGCGCTGGCACTGCGCCCAAAGAAAAACCCGCGCTCAGTTGACGAGGCGCGGGTTGAAATCTCTGGACCGTGTCGATCTGTTCCAGAGAGGAGAACCGACCCACGAAGCGACGGGCACATAGCTGCCGCGGCATCGCTTCCATGCTTTAAATAATAGTGTCCCGCCCAAAAAAACAAAGTGCAGAAAAGGCAGGGTATTCCATCCCTTTTTATAATCCACCTCATTTTTCCGGTGCCTTCTTTTTGGCACTGCACGAACCCCTGTGCTGCTTGCCCCGTCTGCGTGCGCTG
>LBMP01000255.1 GCA_001184205.1 Desulfocarbo indianensis | reverse complement strand
GCACGTCATACAGATCGGCAAAGTCGAGTTCCTTGCCACGCATCTTTTTCCAGATGCTGTAGATGTGCTTGGGGCGACCGGACACCTCGGCCTGGATGCCGGCGTCGTGCAGCGTCTTCTGCAACTGCGCGATGGCCTCGCCGATAAATTTTTCGCGCTCGATGCGCTTCTCGTCGAGCAGACGGGCGATGCGCTTGTAGGTGTCGGGGTCTTCGAAGCGGAAGCCGAGATCTTCCAGCTCCCACTTGAGTTGCCAGATGCCAAGGCGGTTGGCGAGCGGCGCATAGATGTCGAGCGTCTCGCGTGCCATACCCTCGGGCGCGGGACGCTTGCTTTGTGCCAGCCAGCGCAACGACTGCAACCGTGACGCCAACCGGATCAGCACCACACGAATGTCCTGCGCGAACGCAAGCAGCATCTTGCGCAGCGCCTCGACCTGGGCGCGGCGTGCCTCGGCTTCGTTCTTGCGCGTGATACCGGCATCCGTCGGGCTCACCAAGCCAGCAATCGCGCCGATGCGCAGCAGCTGCCGCACGTCGTGCACGAGTTTGACCACCTCTGGGCCGAATGCGGGTTCGAGCGCCTTTTCGTTGTCCATCGCCAACGTGGGCAACAGGAACAGCGCGGCCGCCTGCAGCGACGGCGTATCAACGCGCAACCCTTCGAGGATGGCGATCGTGCCGCGCGCGTGCGACTCCAGCGACTCG
>LBMP01000254.1 GCA_001184205.1 Desulfocarbo indianensis | reverse complement strand
CATGCCGTGCACGCGCGTGATGAGCACATCCTCGTAGTGGCTGCGGTTGAAGATGACGATCTCACCGCTCCCGGGCGTTTGCGCGTGCACACGCCAAAGATAATCGTGCGCCAGCTCCTGCGGCGTCGGCGCCTTGAAGCCGACCACGCGCAGGCCGAGCGGATCCATCTCGCGAAACACGCTGCGCACGGTGCCGTCCTTGCCGGAGGTATCCATGCCCTGCAGGATCACCAGCACCTTGCGGCGGTGCTCGGCGTAGAGAACGTCCTGCAGCGTGTCGAGCCGGGGCCCAATCTCGGCGAGCCGCTCCAGGTCGCCAGCCTTGCTGCCGGTGGAAAACGGCTTAACGGCGGCATCCGACTTGGCAATCTTGAACTTGCTGCTGCCGTCGTACCGCCAGTCGTCGATCAGGGTCTTGCCGTTCGATGCCATGGAGTCTCCTTATTGTTCTCGTGGATGCGTGTGTATGCCGCTCAATGCGCAGCGGTGAGCTTCAGTGCGTCCAGATCCAGCGTGCCTTCAAAGACAGTCGTGGCGGGGCCCGTCATCATCACCGGCTGATCGACACCGGCCCAAGCGATGGTGAGATCGCCACCATGCGTGGCCACCTTCACGGGCGAATCGAGCAGGCCGCGCCGGATGCCCGCCACCACGGCTGCGCAGGCGCCAGTGCCGCAAGCCAGCGTCTCGCCCGCGCCGCGCTCGTA
>LBMP01000253.1 GCA_001184205.1 Desulfocarbo indianensis | reverse complement strand
CGTCACCGGAATCTTCAGGTCTTCGAGCGCCTTCTTGAAGTTGTCGTAGCCGCTCTTGGTGAAGACATCGTCGTTGCCGTAGAGCACGGCCACCTTCTTCACACCGGCCTTCTTCACCACGGTCTGGATGGTGGCCGGCAGCACGTCGGCTTCGGTCACGGAGTTGCGGAAAACGTAGTCGCCAATGCTGGTGATGCCGTCTGCCGTGTTGGAGGTGCCGAACGCCACCGTCTTGGACGCCTGTGCAATCGGGTCAGCCGCTTGTGCGGAGTTGGACAACGTGGGGCCGAACACCATCGCCACCTTGTCCTGGAAGATCAGCTTCTTGAAGACGTTGATGGCTTCTTCCTTCTTGCCCTGCTCGTCTTCGATCACCAGCGCGATCTTGCTGCCATTGATGCCGCCAGCGGCGTTGATCTCGTCCGCCGCCAGCTGGAAACCGTTGCGGATGGCCACGCCGTATTGGGCTGCGCCGCCCGACAGTGCCTCAGCCACGCCGATCTTGATGTCTTGCGCTGCCGATGCCGCGCCCGTTGCGATTGCCGCCCCCGCAGCCACTGCCGTCAACAGCAGCTGTTTGATCATTTTTTTCATGCGAACCTGCTCCTTGTTTGTCCGTCGCGATTGCGTGAATGCGATTCGTCTCGAAGATGCGCTGGCCCAACACCGTCGCTCCCCCGCATGCGCCCTGCATCGCGTCCGGCCGC
>LBMP01000252.1 GCA_001184205.1 Desulfocarbo indianensis | reverse complement strand
GCGCGCTGCACGCGCTGCGGCGTCAAGCTGTATCGCAATCAGAGCGAGCGGCTCTCTGTACTGCCGCCGTTGATCGTGACGGGGCTGATCGTCTACTTCGTCGCCAACAGCTTCCCGATTGCCGAGCTCAACGGCGGCGGCAACCGCAACACCACCACGCTGTGGGGCGCCGTTGAAGCGCTGTACAACTACAACATGGTGTTTGCGGCTGTACTGGTAGGCCTGACCACGCTGCTGTTCCCGCTGCTGTACATGGCCGTGCTGGCACCGCTGCTGATTGCACGACTGCGCGGGCGGCAACATCCGGCTGCGGCGCTGGCGCTGCGCGCGGCGGCGTTGATCCGGCCCTGGGCCATGATCGAGATCTTCATGCTGGGCGTGGTGGTGGCGCTCATCAAGGTGGCGCACATGGTGTCGCTGCAGGCCGATGCAGGCCTGTGGGCGTTTGGTGCGCTGACGGTATTCATGACGATTGCGCTGTCGATCGACCTACGCCCGTTCTGGCGCGAGATCGGCATGACGCTCCAGCCGGGCACGCAGGTCGATGCGCCCACCGGCATGGATGCGGCTGCCCGCCCCGGTGAAGCAACCGACGGCGAGGGACACGCATGAGCACCACCACTCCCGCTCGCCCAATCCGGGCTGCGGCACACGGCCTCGCCACGTGCGAGCGTTGTGGCTTGCTCGCACGCATGCCCGGCGCACAAA
>LBMP01000251.1 GCA_001184205.1 Desulfocarbo indianensis | reverse complement strand
ACGTCAACCTGAAGTCGGGCGCGCAGCAGGACATTGATGCGAAGTTCGTCTTCATCGGCGCGGGCGGTGGTGCGCTCAAGCTGCTGCAGGCGTCGGGCATTCCGGAAGCGCGCGACTATGGCGCCTTCCCGGTGGGCGGCTCGTTCCTCGTCACCGACAACCCCGAGGTGGTGAAGCGCCATCTGGCGAAGGCGTATGGCAAGGCGTCGGTCGGTTCGCCGCCGATGTCGGTGCCGCACCTGGATACGCGCGTGCTCGACGGCAAGCGCATCATCCTGTTCGGGCCGTTCGCGACGTTCTCGACCAAGTTCCTGAAGAACGGCTCGTATCTGGACTTGATGCGCAGCACGAACACCCACAACGTCATGCCGATGATGCACGTAGGTGTGGACGAGTTTCCGCTGGTCGAATACCTGGCGGGCCAACTGATGCTGTCGGATGACGACCGCTTCAATGCGCTTAAGGAATACTTCCCGAACGCGAAGAAGGAAGACTGGCGCCTGTGGCAGGCCGGCCAGCGCGTGCAGATCATCAAGCGCGACGAGGCCAAGGGCGGCGTGCTGAAGCTCGGCACCGAGATCGTCGCGTCGAAGGACGGCACCATCGCTGGCCTGCTCGGCGCATCGCCGGGTGCATCGACTGCGGCGCCGATCATGCTGAGCGTGCTGGAGAAGGTGTTCAAGGACAAGGTGGCCACGCCGGCCTGGC
>LBMP01000250.1 GCA_001184205.1 Desulfocarbo indianensis | reverse complement strand
TCCTACCACCGTATGCGTCGATTGGTCATTCGGCGATTTATCTGCTGGCGCTGTTCCGCTTCATGCAGGGCATTGCGTTTGGCGGTTCGTGGGATGGCCTGCCGTCACTGCTGGCCTTGAACGCGCCTGAGAACAAGCGCGGCTGGTACGCCATGCTGGGGCAACTGGGTGCGCCCACTGGCTTCATCATCGCGGGGGCGCTGTTCCTGTTCCTCTACTCCAGCCTGACCTTCCAGGAATTCATTGACTGGGGCTGGCGCTATCCGTTCTACGTGGCCTTTGCCATCAACGTGGTGGCGCTGTTTGCGCGGCTGCGGCTGGTGGTAACGCACGAATACACGCAGCTACTCGAAGAAGGCGAACTGGAGCCGATCAGCACCCTGCAGATGGTGAACGCGCAGGGTTTCAATATCTTCCTGGGGGCCTTCGCCGCGCTGGCCAGCTACGCCCTATTCCACCTGGTGACGGTGTTCCCGCTGTCTTGGGTGGTCCTGCGCAAAACGCAGAGTGTGTCTGCCGTGCTGGCGGTGCAGATTGTCGGCGCTGTGATCGCACTCATCGGCACGCTGATTTCCGGTTTGATTGCGGACCGCATCGGCCGGCGCACTACGCTGGCGGCCATGGCCGTGCTGATCGGCATCTTCAGCCTGGCCACGCCCTGGCTGCTCGACGGCGGTGTCGCTGGACAGGACACCTTCATCCTGGTGG
>LBMP01000249.1 GCA_001184205.1 Desulfocarbo indianensis | reverse complement strand
CATTGTTTACGGCATCCAGCCGGTCAGTGCGGAAGCCCTGGCGGATCAGCAACGCATTGCCGACACGTTCCACGCGCTCAAGCTGATCCCGCGCCCGGTGAAGGTGGCGGATTCCGCCTGGAATCCGAACGCGCAACCGACCACGCAACAAGCAGCTCGCTGATCGCCATGACCATTGATATTCAACGCCGCCGTTTGCTGACGGCCTCGGCCGCCGGGGCATCGCTGGCGGCGCTGGGCTCCGTCGCGCATGCTGCGAACGCTGCCGGCGCCCCTGCCAACCTGCCGAAGATCGCGCCGCCCGCGCAACTGCGCATTGGCTTTCAGAAGAGCGCGGTCAACCTCGTCATCGTCAAGGAGAACCGCGCGCTGGAGCAGCGCTTTCCGGGCACGAAGGTGAGTTGGCTGGAGTTTCCGGCCGGGCCGCAGCAACTGGAAGCGTTGTCCGCCGGCAGCCTGGACTTGGCGATTACCGGCGATACGCCGCCCGTGTTTGCGCAGGCGGCGGGCAAGGACTTGCGCTACGTGGGCGTGGAGCCGCCCAAGCCGGACAGTTCGGCCATCCTCGTGCAGCAGGACTCGTCGCTCAAGACGCTGGCGGACCTGAAGGGCAAGCGTGTCGCGTTGCAGAAGGGGTCGAGCGCGCATTTCCTGATCGTGCGCGGCCTGCAGAAGGGCGGCCTGACCTTTGCCGACATCCAGCCCGTG
>LBMP01000024.1 GCA_001184205.1 Desulfocarbo indianensis | reverse complement strand
GTGCTCAACCATGTGCGCGTGATCCAGGGCGATGGCGTCAATGCAGACTCCATCGAGGCCATCCTGGCTGCGATGGAAGCCGCGGGCTATGCAGCAGACAACATCGTGTTCGGCATGGGCGGCGCGCTGCTGCAGCAACTGAACCGCGACACACAGCGCTTTGCCATGAAGTGCTCGGCAGTCAAGGTGGACGATGTCTGGCGCGATGTCTGCAAGGACCCGGTCACGGATGCCGGCAAGCGCTCCAAGCAAGGGCGCCTGACCTTGCTGCGCAATCGGCAGACCGGCGCCTACCAAACCACGACGCTCCCGCTGGCCTGGGACGACCGTCGCGTCGAAGGCGATTGGGTGGAAGCGCTCGAAACGGTGTTCGACTGCGGCAAGCTGCTGATCGACGTGTCGCTGGATGACGTACGCGCCCGCGCCCAGGCGCACGAAGTCTAAGTACAAGGCTGTAGCGCGCCTGCCGCGACCCGGACGACCTTTACGTGGCTCTGCCGCGGCAGACGCAGAAGCATCAAGAAACGGATTCCGATCATGATCGAGAAGAAGAAGCTCTATCACGTGACCGTGCTGTCCAACTTCGCACGGGCATTCGACAAGTACTCGCATTGCTATGCGAAGGCCGGCATTCCGGAAAGCACCTATCCCGACCGCTTCTATCTGCTGGAGCGCAGCGACCTCCACATCGGTTATCAGAAGGCTTCGCAGTTGCTGGAGAAGCTCGCAATTCCTGGCAACCGATTGATCGCACTGGAAACCGAAGTCGACCCCAGGCTGATCCAGGAGAACACGACCACCGGACGCGGCGTTTTCATTCAATCCGATCACATCAGGCTCAGCGGGCTGTACGACCTTAAGCCGAACGACAACGGCATCGCCATACGCCGCGCTGTGGTTGAGGAAATGACAGCGGCTTCGCTTCGGCTGTCGAGCCAGCAGTTTCAAGAATTTGCGGCGCTGCGGCCGCGCACCCTGTCCATCCTGCCCATCGCGCAGGGTTGTCAGGCCAAGTGTGCGTTCTGCTTTTCCAAGGCGTCGATTTCCGCTGACCAGGCACCGTATCGGCCCGACTGGGACACCGTTGGCGCATGGCTGGACAAGGCGGCAGCGCATGGTGCCGAACGCGCCGTGATCACCGGTGGTGGCGAGCCGACGCTACTGCCTTTCGCACAACTCGAAAAGCTCATTGCCTGTTGCGCAGAGCGATTCAGCAAGGTGGTGCTGATCTCCAACGGACACGCGTTTGCAACGCTTGCACAAGCCGAGCGCATTGCGCACTTGCGTGCCCTGCACGACGCGGGGCTGAGCGTGCTGTCCCTCTCCCGCCATCACTTCGATGCGCAGCACAACGAACGCATCATGAAGCTCAACACGCCAGTTGAAGCGATCGTCAGCACTTGGCGCGAGCATCGTCATCTCTGGCCGAATCTGCGCCTGCGGTTCATCTGTGTTCTGCAAGATGGCGGGGTGGAAGATGAAGAGACGCTCGAACACTATCTGACCTGGGCGGCAGATCAGGGCATTGAAGAAATCTGCTTCAAGGAGCTTTACGTTTCAACCAGCACGGAATCGATGTACTTCGATCGCGCGGCAAACGATTGGAGCCGGCATCACCAGGTGCCGCTTGCGCTTGTCACCGATTTTGCCGCGCGCGCGGGCTTCTCCATTGCGCACCGCCTGCCCTGGGGCGCGCCCGTCTTTGCCGGTGAATGGGCAGGCCGTCCCATGCGC
>LBMP01000248.1 GCA_001184205.1 Desulfocarbo indianensis | reverse complement strand
GTGTTTCGCGCAGCCGGCTGCATGGATGTGCTGATGCAGGGGCTCTCGGCCGTGTTCTCGCATCTCGGCATCGACACGCGTTTTGTACCGGCGCTGCCCGTGGGGCTGATGAAGACGCTCTCCGGCGCCGGCGCGCGGGGCCTGATGGTGGACGTGATGACCACCTACGGCGTCGACTCCTTCCAGGGCAAGCTGGCCGCCATCATCCAGGGTTCCACCGAAACCACGTTCTACGTGCTGGCGGTGTACTTTGGCAGCGTCGGCATCAAGGACACGCGCTACGCGCTGGCCTGCGGGCTGTGGGCCGATCTGATCGGACTGATCGGCGCCGTGTTCATCGCCTATCTGTTCTTCGGCTGACGCAGTAGGGCGGCCCCCAAGGGACCTCACGGTAGCGCGCCCACTACAATCGACCACATGGAACAGTCGATCAATTGGCTTCTCACCACCCTGGCTCTGCCCAACGTAGGGCTGCCCGCCATCTTCATCGTCAGCTTCGTTTCAGCGACGCTGCTGCCGCTGGGCTCTGAGCCTGCGGTCTTCGCCTACATCAAGCTCAACCCTGACATGTTCTGGCCGGCCATCATCGTGGCCACCATCGGCAACACGCTGGGCGGTGTGGTGGACTGGTGGATGGGCTATGCGGCCAAGCTGGCCCTGGTGAAGTACCACCTCGCGCGTCGCCGCCGCCAGCACGATGCGGAGCACA
>LBMP01000247.1 GCA_001184205.1 Desulfocarbo indianensis | reverse complement strand
CGTTGCCCCTCGAACGAAACCTGAACGGCATTGACCTCCAGGCGCAGATCCGGCCGAGAAGCGTTGAGCTTGTCGACTGCCTTCTGCACCTCGGGTTCCAGCCAACGCTGAATCTCAGAGGCATTCACCTGCAGCAGGACATTGGGCCCGTCTAGACGGTTGAGTGCGGTACTGCTGCGCTGCACCGCCTCATCCTGTAGCTGCTGCAGGGGCACGGGCGGCCACTTGTTGTTGATGTAGGCCAACGCGATCAGTTGAGCTCCGGCGATGGCCAGAGCCAACGCTCCGCCGATCGCGAGCAAAAAACTGCCAAGGTCGAACAGCCGTCCGCGATAGAGCAGCATGTGTCCCCCCGTGCGGGAATTTTGCGTGCAAGCGTAGTCCCGACCTCCCGGGGTAAGGCTACCCCTCCGATGAGGGGCAAATTCCAGTACGGAATTAGGCACGCGCGCTCGTTGGCCAGCCTTTCCACATCCGATCAGGAAGTGGTAGCCCTTAGTCGAGTCCGTTTTGCGTGAAAGCAACAGGCGACTTTGCTTCCTGAAGAGAAGCGTTTCGGGCCAGGTGGCGCCGTTTCTGGAGGCTGGTGGGCGTCGAAGTTGCGAAATGTTGGGATGGATCGTTTGACGCCTGAATGGTCGGCCGATATGATCATTCACGGGAATCACCGGTCCCTACCTCCCACAAAGGTAAAGCCTCAAGCAGGTCCGGCGCA
>LBMP01000246.1 GCA_001184205.1 Desulfocarbo indianensis | reverse complement strand
CACCGTGCCTTCGTCGGTCAGCGACAGGCGGCGCGTGGTCCGCGACAGCAGCGTGGTCTCCAACTTTTCTTCCAGCCGGCGCAACGCACGGCTCACGCCCGAAACCGTCTGGCCGAGCTGCTCGGCGGCGGCCGTCACTGAGCCGGTGTCCACCACCGTGCGGAAGGCGAGCAGTTCTTCAAGCGTGGTCTTCATCGTCGATTATCGATTCTTAGTCAAGAATATTCTGCACAAGGCCGGCCTTCTTGCAAAGGCGCGCTCACCTTGAGCGTGCTGAGTATTTGCCTGCGCGTGCCACTCAAGATTGGTGAACACGTTGCCGATAGACCTTCCGGAACTCTAAAACCATAGGGAGACGTATTGCGCACTTTGCGCAATCGATTCCCACTCCGGAGACTCTGCAATGAGCAAGCTCAGCTTCCGCCAAAAGCTTTGGCTGCCGCTGGTCATCAGCCTGATCGCGTTGACCCTGATCTCGKTGTTCAACGCCTACCAGGCGCGCGAGATCCGCATCGAGGAACGCAAGAACAACCTCGTCAGCGTGACCACCATGGCCATGAACCTAGTCAAGCAGTACGACGACCTGGCCAAGAGCGGCGCGCTGACCAAGGACGAGGCGCAGAAGCAGGCGCTGGACCGCTTCAAGGCGCTGCGCTACGACAAGGATGGCTACTTCACCATCACCAACTCGAACAACTGGGTGGTGCAGCATCCAAT
>LBMP01000245.1 GCA_001184205.1 Desulfocarbo indianensis | reverse complement strand
GCATTGCGGCGAACAACGCGCGCCAGAAGTTGATGGCCATTGGCGCGGCACCATCAGGGTCGACGCTCAACCGCTTCGAGCTGCGCGCGCCGTTTGATGGTGTGGTGGTTGCCAAGCATTTGTCGCAAGGCGAGGCGGTGCAGGCCGAGACGGCAGTCTTTACCGGGGCTGATCTGCGCACTGTGTGGGCAGATTTCTCGATTACCGCCAAGGACCTGGAAGCCGTGACCACCAACGCCGCCGCCACCGTCCATGCCACTGCCACCGGTACCGCCGTGCAGGGCAAGGCGTCGTACGTGGGCGCATTGCTGGGCGAGCAGACACGCACGGCACCTGCGCGTGTGACGTTAGACAACCCCAAGCTGGCCTGGCGCCCAGGCATGTTCGTCAACGTGGCGGTGGAGTCGGGCCGCACGCAGGTGCCCGTGGCCGTGCGCGCCGACGCTGTGCAAACGGTGGACGAAAAACCATCGGTGTTCGTCCCTGTGCCCACCGGATTCGAAGTGCGCCCGGTCAAGACCGGCCGTACCGACGGCACCTGGACAGAGATCGTCGAAGGCCTGCCCGCAGGCACGCGCTATGCCGCCGCCAACAGCTACGTGCTGAAGGCGGAAGCCGGTAAGTCTGCAGACCACGGCCACTGAGAGGCGCACCATGTTCGAACGCCTTCTGCGTACCGTCATTGCCCAGCGCTGGCTGGTACTGCTGGCTGTGCTG
>LBMP01000244.1 GCA_001184205.1 Desulfocarbo indianensis | reverse complement strand
AATACGCAAACTGCTCGGTCGGCAGGTTGGCGTAGCGGTCGACGTTTTCAAACCACTCGGTCGAGTTGCGCGCCGCGTTCTGGATGCGCAGCACTTCCACGCTGCGCACGGCTTCGTAGTGTTCGAGCGCGCCCTTCAAGTCGCCCGGGTACTGGCCAATGCTGCGCGCGAGTTCAATCGAATCCTCCAGCGCCAGCTTGGTGCCCGAGCCGATCGAGAAGTGCGCCGTATGCGCAGCATCGCCCATCAGCACGACCGGCGTGTTGTTCTCGTTGGTGTGCACCCAGTGCCGGCACACCACGCGCGGAAAGCGAATCCACTGTGCCGAGCCGCGCAGGTGCGTGGCGTTGGAGATCAGCTTGTTGCCATCGAGGTATTTGGCGAACAGGCGCTCGCAGTAGGCGATGGCGTCTTCTTTCTCCATCGTCTCCAGCCCCGCCGCGCGCCACACCTCTTCCGGCGCCTCCACGATAAAGGTGGAGGTCTCGTCATCAAAGCGGTACGCATGCGCCTGGAACCAGCCGTGCTCGGTCTGTTCAAACGCAAACGTAAAGGCCTCGAACAGCTTGTGCGTGCCGAGCCAGACAAAGCGGCAGCGGCGCGTGTCGATATCGGGTTGATACGTGGCGGCGTACTTGGTACGGATGCGGCTGTTCAGGCCGTCGCTGGCGATGATGAGATCAGCGTCGGCATAGGCCGTGTCATCTTGCACATCGG
>LBMP01000243.1 GCA_001184205.1 Desulfocarbo indianensis | reverse complement strand
GTGGCAGGAAATGGCGGCACGATCGCCATTGGCCCGAATGGCCCGCGCGCCAATGATGGCATTGAGCCTGCGGCCAACGCGTTCATCATCATCCGCCCTGGCGCCGTCCTGGACGCATCAGGGGCCGGTGCGGTCGTGGATGTTCTGCAAGGGGCCGGCCAGACGTTGCCGACTGGGTTGGTCACGCGACAGGTGGCCTTAGCGGGAGATGGCGGAACCATCGCGCTGGCGTCCTACAACGGTATCCATGCCGACGGCACGATGCGCGCTGCTGCAGGTGGCGCGGGCGCGGCGGGTGGAACCCTGTCAGTCACGCTGGAGACACCCCGCTACAGCACCACGCCTGATAGCAGGCCATCGCCTGACATGGTCGTGCCACGCGAATTGCTGATCGGCGCTGTGTATCGGCCTGCGCTGCCGGTTGACTTCCAGCCCGGCAAGGCGGATCCGGCGCTGGCGTTCGGCAAGACGCGAATTGGCGTCGACCGTATCGGCGCGGGCGGGTTTGATGCGCTGTCGGTCTATGCCGATATGGTTACGTTTGACGGCCCGGTCAATCTGTCGCTGGGCCGCAACCTGCAGATTCGCAGCAATGCGTTGTCCAGTGCTGATGCAGGTTCCGCTGTACACCTGAGCGCACCGTACGTTCGCCTTGATCAAACCACTGTCAATGCGCTCGGCGGTACGTTGTATCCGATCGTTGGCGGTGGTACCACCG
>LBMP01000242.1 GCA_001184205.1 Desulfocarbo indianensis | reverse complement strand
TGTAAACGGAATATTTCTCTAATTTATTCCGATTAACGGAATACAATCGATCAACCCAATTCGCTCCATTCCAGCTTCATGGCTTCTGATTTCGAAGACGACGCGCATCAGCGCAGTGCCATGCACCGCACCTTCCAGATCCTGCGCACCATGGCGGAGCAGCAGCACCAAGGTGTGCGTGTCACCTACCTGGCCAAGACGCTGGGCATGACCCCCGCCACAACGCACCGCCTGTTGCAGGGCCTGACGCAGGAAGGCATGGTCGAGCAGGATCAGCAGAACAAGCTGTACCGGCTGAGCCTGGATCTGTTCTGCCTGGCGGCCCAGGCGGGCACGGTGAACGATCTGCGCGCGGTGGCGCGGCCGGCCTTGCTGCGCCTGAATGCCAGCCTGGGCGACACGGTGCTGCTGCTGGTGCGTTCGGGCTTCGATGCGGTGTGCCTTGACCGCGTGGAAGGCCAGTACCCCATTCGCACCTTTACGGGCGATGTCGGCGGCCGGATCGAACTGGGCGTGGGCCAGGGCGCGATGGTGATCTTGGCGCACCTGCCCGAGGCAGAACAGGAGGAGGTGCTGCGCTACAACCTGCCGCGCATCCGGCACTACAGCGTGTATGACGAGGTCTACCTGCGCTCCGAAGTCAGAAAGGCCCGCGAACAGGGCTACAGCGCCAAGACGGATGGGTTGCTCGAAGGCATGGCGGGCATTGCCGTGCCGG
>LBMP01000241.1 GCA_001184205.1 Desulfocarbo indianensis | reverse complement strand
AGGTCACGCTGAAGAACCCGTCGCAGTTCCGTATTGTCGGCAAACCCACGCCGCGTCTGGATGCACGTGCGAAGCTCGACAGCTCGCTCAAGTTCGGCATCGATACGCGCTTGCCGAACATGAAGGTAGCTGTGCTGGCTCGCCCGCCGCGCTTTGGCGGCAAGGCGGCCAAGTACGACACAGCAGCGGCCAAGGCTGTGAAGGGCGTGGTCGATGTGCTGCAGATCCCGACGGATCGTGGCGGCACGGGTGTGGCCGTCATTGCCGATGGCTACTGGCCGGCCAAGCAGGGCCGCGACGCGCTGCAGGTGAGCTGGGAAGACACCGGCTCGACGGTGTCGACGCCAGCGTTGATGGAGGCGTACAAAAAGCTCGCCAGCCAGCCCGGCACGGTGGCCAAGCCGGCTGACGTGAACGCCATCCAGTCGGCGCCCAAGCGCATTCAGGCCGACTACGAGTTTCCGTATCTCGCACACGCACCAATGGAGCCGCTGAATTGCACGATCGACGTGCAGAGTGCTGGCGGCAAGATCAGTGGCGCGAAAGTGTGGGTCGGCTCGCAGTTCCAGACCATCGACCAGGGTGCGATCGCCAAGGTGCTGGGCGTGGCCCCAGAGAAGATCGAGCTGAACACGATGATGGCTGGCGGCGGCTTTGGCCGGCGCGCGATCACCACGTCGGACTACGTGGTGGAAGCCGCCAACGTGGCCAAGGCGTAT
>LBMP01000240.1 GCA_001184205.1 Desulfocarbo indianensis | reverse complement strand
GGTCACGGCGTTGGTGCCGACACTGTGCGTGTTCGAGAAGCGCTCGATGGCGTCTTCGCTCTCCGTCGCGTCCACACGGTGGAAGCGGATGTCGGATTGCGCGCAGGCGGGCCGCTCGGCGTCGTTGTCGAAGATGACGACGGTGTGGCGCGATTGCACGTTGTCCTGCTGTTTGTCCTCGCTCTGCTGATGCTCGATGCGGAATGACAGACCTTCCTCCGCCAGCATGCGCATCACAAACGCGTAGTCGGTCTCGCGGTACTGGCAGCAGATCGAGCGCTTGGCGCACGGCTGGCTGGCGGCAATTTTGTAGTGCGCGACCGGATACTCGGCAAACACCTCTTCGATGATCTCCAGCGCGGTCTTGTTCTGGTAGACGAAGCAATCACTGCGCGTGCGCAGGCGGTCGAGCCACGGCACGATGCGCAATCGATAGCGCGCCAGACCGCCGTCACCGCCCAGCGATGCGCAGTCCGCCACGTAGCCGTGCCACGCGCGCCAGCGGCCATCGGCCTGCATCAGGCGCAGCGTCGCTTCTTGCGAGGCCAGCTTGGCCGTATCCAGGTGGGCAGACGGGCTCAGGCAATCGACCTGCAGCACGAACGAGGCCGAGACCGCCTCGGTGGCGGTAAAGCGCTCCACGACGAGGTTGTCGGAGGCGAGTGCCGTCTCGATGGTGATCTGGCGGGTTTGCTGGCCGAGCAGTGCGCCCAGGGCAGC
>LBMP01000239.1 GCA_001184205.1 Desulfocarbo indianensis | reverse complement strand
ACAGAGCGCTTCCCAACATCCGGCTGGCATTCATGCCCTCCGTCGCCTTGCTGATCCTGCTGAATGTCGTCAAGGTCGATATCGTCTGGGCACTGCTCGGGGGCATCGGCGCGGGCATGGTTCTGCTGCATCGGCACCTGCCCGACAAGCTGAAGACCCTCACCGGCGGTGCGACCAACTGCGCACTGCCCGTCATCAACACCTGTGCCGATGTCGGCTTCGGGGCGGTGGTGGGATCCGTCGTCGGCTTCAAGTCCATCTCCAACATGCTCTTGAGCATCCCCGGGACGCCGTTGATTTCGCTGTCCTTGGCCACGCAATTGCTGTGCGGCATCACGGGCTCCGCGTCCGGCGGGCTCGGCATCGCGATGGAGCTCTTTGCAAAGCAGTTCCTGTCGCTGGGCCTGAACCCGGAGGTGATCCATCGCATTGCCAGCCTGGCGACCGCCGGCCTGGACGTGATGCCGCACAACGGCGCCGTCATCACGGCGCTGGCCGTCGTCGGCCTCACGCACAAGCAGGCCTACAAGCCGATCTTCATGCTGGCCGTGGTGACCCCCATGCTCACCAATGTGCTGGCCTGGAGTTGCCCCTGTAACTCAGGACACGCGGACACCGTTAGGTTGATGACACCGCATTACGCCTGAACTCGCGAGGCGAGCGGTATTTCAGGGCTTTGTGCGGGTGGCGCTCATTGTAGTGTTCAAACGCGATTGCCAGAC
>LBMP01000023.1 GCA_001184205.1 Desulfocarbo indianensis | reverse complement strand
TTGGGACGATCCGGCTACTTAAATCCAGTCCCAAAAAGATATCCCCCGCCGACAAGCGAATTGAAGTGTCCGCACCATATGAGGAACTCGAGTCTAACGACGACAGATACTCATTGGCGTAGCGATAGGWCGCCTTCCGCCCAGCCCGGACGGGGCGCACCTCAAAGCCGTCGGGGGGATTTCGCAGCAACTCCAACAAGAGAGAACGCACCACTCGCTGAATGCCAGTGCCCGCATCGCGCTGAGAAATGATAGATACGTCCACAAGCAACTGATTCGGCTCAGCTCGGGCATGCCTGACGCGGGCAGGCTCAACTGTATGAATTGCGCGCCGAGCGATACTTGCCCACCTGCCGGGCCAGCGGACAGCCGCGAAAGCGAGCATGAGTGCCCGATAGCGCTTAAGCGCACTGTGCAGCTGAAACGAATGACCAAGCCGCGGCAACGGCAAACTCATGCCCCGCTTTCCTGATAGAAGGTGTAAGCATCGTCAATCTGCTCAAACACGTGCAGCTTGCCCCCGACCAGCACTGCGGCACGGTCGCAATGTTCGCGGATGTAGCCAGCATCGTGACTCACAATAATCAGTGCACGATCGCGGCGACGTTCGAACAGTTCCTGGTGACACTTGGCATGAAAACGGCTATCACCCACCGCTACGATTTCGTCGATCAGAAAACAATCGAATTCAATCGCCATCGAAATGGYGAAGGCCAGACGTGCGCGCATGCCAGCGGAGTAGCTTTTTACCGGCTCGCGCAGGTAGTAGCCTAGTTCGGAAAATTCCTGCACAAATGGCTCAGCGGCCTCAGCGTCTGCCCCATAGATGCGGCAGATGAAGCGCAAATTGTCCATCCCGGTCAGGCTACCTTGAAATGCCCCCCCAAAAGCAAGCGGCCAGGAAACACTCATCTCGCGAACGATTCTTCCGGAGGTCGGTAATTCGGCCCCACTGATCATTCGAATCATGGTGGACTTGCCGGCTCCATTGCGGCCGAGAATACCGATCTTCTCGCCTGGAGCCACACGCAGGTTGATGTCGTGCAGCACGCGTCGGCGTCCCTGACGAGTGTGGTAGTCCTTGCAGACGTTTTGAAGCCCAATCATTCTGGTTCAACTCGCTTGCTGGCATCTCGTGCCATTAGGAGCCCAACAAACAAGAAGACAAGGTCGGCGATCACCATAAACTCAACGTTGTAGTGAGGCTTCACCAATGAACCAAAGTAACCTGCCCTAAGCATCTCAACACCATGCACCATCGGCAGAAACAAGATTAGCTTCTGTGCGCTTGTTGGCAACCATTCAACCATGAATACCGAACCCGACAGAGGAAACAAGAGGTAGGCAATTGTGTGCCAAAGCCGATCGGCGGTCTCGCTACGTTCGCTAAGTGCTCCTACGATCAGGCCCAAGCCAGAGCCGAAGACTGCGAGATACACCCAGCCCCCAATCACCAGCGACAAATTCTGCGGCAACTCCATCAGACCTACGATTGAGAAGAAAGACGTCAAGACGACCGCCGAAATCGTCGCCCCGGAAATTTCGAGCACAAGGCGAGCGAAGAACAGGTCAATCACGCGTACATTGCGATGATAGAGAAGGCTTAGATTCGGCTGGATTGCCAATGCGCAGCGATTGGCGCAATTTCGCCAGAGCAACACTGATGAGTACCCCGATACCGCGAAGGCAGTGATTGGAAGACTCGACCCGTGGGTCGACTTCGTCAATGTCCAGAGTGCTGTCACACCAAGGGTGAACAACATCGGCTCGATGAACACCCACAGGAAGCCGATGTTGTGGCGCCCATAGCGGGTGATAATCTCCCGCATCAACAGCGCGCCAATGACGCGTAGTTGAATACGCAGCGATCTCAGCAAAGGTGTGTCGTGATGGACTGCGCGCATCTTAGTCGTGATGCTCGCGGACACCGGCCAGCAGCAAGCTCAGGACACCCCATATAATCATTCCAAGAGC
>LBMP01000238.1 GCA_001184205.1 Desulfocarbo indianensis | reverse complement strand
TGCAGCAATGGTTGTTCTGATTGGCTTGCCGTTGTTGACGCGGTGGGACTATATAGATCGGTATCTATTCGTGCAATCGCGCTACGTTGAAAGCGGCACGACGACACGTGCGCTACGTGAGCGACGCGGCGGCGCCTTCCATCAGGTACCGCAGCGCGTGCACGGATTGCAGCCCCATGCTGGCGATCAGCGCGCTGGTCAGGCGCTCGGTCATCTGTTGATCCAGCGACTCGCACAACGCGATGCCGGGCGCGCTGATCGACAACCGAACGCTGCGCCGATCCTCCGCGCCGCGCGTGACAGAAATCAGGCGACGCAACTGAAGCAGATGGGCCGCACGTGAGAGCCCGCCGATGTCCCGATGCAGCGTCGCGGCGATTTCCGTCAGTGTGCCCGCGGCTGCGTGGCGCAAGTGGCAAAGCAGCAGCCACTGCGAGAGCGAGAGCCCCGTGCTGCCCAGCATCTCTGTCACGCGTTGCTGCAGCGTGCTGTGCAACCGATTGACCGAGACGAGCACATCCAACAGCACGGCCGAATCTGGCATGGGGGTGATCTGCAACATCGTTGGCTCCGTGAATGCATGGGCTTTCAATGCGCGGCTACCGCGCCACCGCCGGTGCCCTTGACGGGCTTGGCCAGCCAGATGAGCGGCACGATCACCACGAAGATCACGCCCGAGATCCAGAAGATGTCGTTCAGCCCGAGCATGGAGGCTTGTGCATCCA
>LBMP01000237.1 GCA_001184205.1 Desulfocarbo indianensis | reverse complement strand
CAGCATGGTTGCATTCCAGCCTTTGAAGAGGTTGAGTGCGGCCTGTGTATCCGCGTCGTTGGACGATAGCGGCGCCAGCAGTGCCATCAGCCGGCGCGCGGGAATCGACACCATGTCGTTCTGCAACCGCATCGAATCTTCAATCGATACCTTGTCGAGCTTGGCCAGCACTTCGTCAATGCGTGCGTGACGCGAGCCGTTGGTCCACTCGAAGCCAAGCTTGCGCTCGCGGTACGGGTAGTCCGCCGGCAGGTTCATTTCGTTGGACGAGGTGAAGTACCCCGACGTCGGGTTGTACGTGCTGGGCAGCTGGTCGCCGCGCCAGAACCCGGCCCACTCGTAGCGGCCGTCGCCGGGCACGGGCAGCAGGCCATCCCAGTTCGGGCGGATGGGGGCGAGGCCGCCCGGCACCCAGCCGATGTTGCCCTTCGTATCGGCATAGACCTGGTTTTCTGGGGGCGCGCCCCAGTTCAGCATCGATTGCTTGAACTGCGCGAACGTGCGCGCGCGCATGTAGCCGACCGAGCCGAAATACGGCGACATGCCAGGCGACAGCCATGCCGAACGCACGGCATACGCGCGGTGCTTTTCGGCATCGACGTAGATGACGGGGCCGTGGCGCGTGAAGGTCAGGTCGACGGGGCGGGATTCACTGCCGCGCACCTTCACGGTTTCGTGCAGCACGGTAAAGGGCTCCCAGCCGTCCTTGTAGCGGTATTCGCTGT
>LBMP01000236.1 GCA_001184205.1 Desulfocarbo indianensis | reverse complement strand
AAGACCGATGTGAACCAACTGGTACCGTTCAAGTACAAGTGGGCCTGGGAAAAGTACCTGGCCGGCTGCGCGAACCACTGGATGCCCCAAGAAGTGAACATGGCTCGCGATATCGCTCTGTGGAAGGACCCGAACGGTCTGACCGAGGACGAGCGCCGCATCATCAAGCGCAACTTGGGCTTTTTCGTCACGGCCGACTCGCTGGCTGCCAACAACATCGTGCTCGGAACCTATCGGCACATAACGGCACCGGAGTGTCGCCAGTACCTGCTGCGCCAGGCGTTTGAGGAGGCGATCCACACGCACGCCTACCAGTACATCGTGGAATCGCTGGGCCTGAATGAGGCCGAGATCTTCAACGCGTACCACGAGGTGCAGTCGATTCGTGATAAGGACAAGTTCTTGATCCCGTTCATCGACACGTTGACCGATCCTTCGTTCGAGACCGGCACGCCCGAGAACGACCAGAAGCTGCTGAAGTCGCTCATCGTCTTCGCCTGTAGCATGGAAGGCCTGTTCTTCTATGTCGGGTTCACGCAAATCCTTGCGATGGGTCGGCAGAACAAGATGACTGGCGCCGCGGAGCAGTACCAGTACATCCTGCGTGACGAGTCGCTGCACTGCAATTTCGGTATCGACCTGATCAACCAGATCAAGCTGGAGAACCCGCACCTGTGGACGGCCGAATTCAAGGCCGAGATCACGGAGCTGTTCAAGAAGGCCGTC
>LBMP01000235.1 GCA_001184205.1 Desulfocarbo indianensis | reverse complement strand
TGCTGCGTGAGCTTGGCCCGGCGCAGCACGTCGGCCCACGCGACGCGCAGGTCGTCGGAATTGACGTCGGGGTAACGCGGCGCCAGGCTCTGCTCGATGTAGACCTGGGCACGCAGGAAGTCGCGGCCGAGTTGCGGCAGCGTGTCGAGCTTTTGCGCGGCGAGCTTCATCTGCTCGTATTCGAGCAGGCGGCGCACCAGTTCGGCGCGCGGGTCTTCGGGTTCTTCGCCGGAGTCGGTCTTCTTGACCGGCAGCAGCATGCGCGACTTGATCTCGATCAGCATGGCCGCCATCAGCAGGTATTCGGCGGCCAGCTCCAGGTTGGTCGCGCGGATCTGCTCGATGTAGGCCAGGTACTGCCGCGTGACTTGCGCCAGCGGAATGTCCAGCACGTTGAAGTTCTGGCGCCGGATCAGGTACAGCAGCAAGTCCAGCGGCCCTTCAAACGCCTCGAGAAACACTTCGAGCGCATCGGGCGGAATGTAGAGATCTTGCGGGAGCTTGAACAGCGGCTCGCCGTATAGCCGCGCGAAGGCCAGACCGTCGACCTGTACCGGCGTGGAGTCCTGCTCGGGTGCCACGCTGGGCAATTCGACGGGCAGCGGCAGCTTGTCCTGCGCAGAAGTGGTCATGCGGCGGCGGGCCTCGGGACCTGGGGGATCGGCTTGCCGATCAGTCCAGCGAGTAGACGTACGGCTTTTGTGCCACGCGTGCTGCCTGGGCGCGGGT
>LBMP01000234.1 GCA_001184205.1 Desulfocarbo indianensis | reverse complement strand
ACGCGCAGCGTGCAGATCACGCGCTACGGGCAGCATCTCGCCGCACAGGCGCAGACCGCGCTGCAGACCGTCGAAGGCCTGTTCGATGCCTCCTCGGCCAAGGCGGCAGAGACGGGCGGCATCGTGCGTGTCACGGCGCCTTCGCACGTGGGGCGCACCTATGTCATGCCCGTGCTGACGGCGCTGATGCAACAACACCCGGGCCTGGTCGCAGACCTTCGGCTGTCGGACACCCCTTCCGCTGTGGTGGATGAGCAGATCGACGTGGGCGTGCGCGTCGGCTTCATCGGTGACAACCGCTTCGTGGCGCGCTCGATCGGCACCGTGCCGCTGTGGGTGGTGGGCGCACCCGCGCTGCTCGCCCGTGTGGGCGAACCCAAGACGCCCGACGCACTGCTGGCGCTGCCAGTCACCACGCTCATCAACCGCGCGGATGGCCGTGCCTGGCCGTGGGCCTTCCGTAGTGACACCCAGATCCAGCCCCGCCGCACGGCCTTCGTGACCGATGACCCGGAGACCGAGGTGCAAGCCGCCTGCGCGGGCCTGGGCTTCACGCAAACCTCCGAGTACCTGCTGCGCCCGCACGTCGAGCGCGGCGAACTGGTGCGCGTGCTGCGGCGGTTCGAGCCTCCTTCATGGACGCTTCACGTCTATCGCCCGCAGCGGGGGCCAGTACCAACGCGCGTGCGGGTGGTGTTCGATGCGCTGGTCGCGCACCTGGAGGTGCTC
>LBMP01000233.1 GCA_001184205.1 Desulfocarbo indianensis | reverse complement strand
CTACTTCAAGATGACGGTCCCGAACCCCATCAGCAAATACAGCTTCGAGCAGAAGGGCTTCCCTCTGGACAACTCGCTCTGGGAAGCGGGTGCCTATCGCTACTTCTTCGACAACGGCGAATACAAGCTCGGCTTCAGCAACGGCGATACATTCCATTATCTGAAGGTCGACAACGAAGCCACCGCACGCGCCATCGAGGCCCAGCGTGCCCGCTTCGATGCGGTCAAGCTTATGGTGTACGGCTACTACCAAAGTGCCGATACTGCGCAGAAGATCGTCACTGCACAGATCGTCAAGGTTGCTCTGATCGACAAGCAGGGCAACGTTCTGGCTGCGCAGTAGCGCGGTGCTTGGAGAGGCAGCCCCAGGGCTCGGCTGCAAACCGTTGAAGCTGCGGGCAAAGACGAGGCGCTGAACGCGCTGTCGAAATGAAACCGGATGAACGCGCCGCCCGCCCAGGCGCAAGCCCCGTCAGGAATCGAGATTGATGACCTCGACACGGCGGTTGACACCCGCTCTTGGGTGCGCGGGGTCCTTCAACTGCGAGCTGCCGACGCCTTCAACGGTCAACCGGTCTGCTGCAACGCCGTGTCGGGTTTCGAGGTAGTGAGCCACGGCCTCCGCCCGCTTTTTCGACAATGCGAGATTGGTTCCCGGATTGCCCGAGGCATCCGTATGGCCAACGATGCGGAAATGACTGCCCAGCAGTGATGCGTCGTTCAATGCCG
>LBMP01000232.1 GCA_001184205.1 Desulfocarbo indianensis | reverse complement strand
ACCAGCGGCTGGCCTTCGCGCACCGTGGCGCCGGATTGCGCGCACACCTGCAGCACCTGTCCGGATGCGGGCGCTAGTACCACGTGCTCCATCTTCATCGCTTCGATCACGGCCAGCACTTGCCCGCGCGCCACGGTCTCGCCAGGTTGGGCGTTGATCTGGATCAGTGCGCCATCCATCGGTGCGGTGAGCAGTTCGGCATCGTCCGGCAACGCGTCAAGCGGCGACTCGCCCGACTCGGTCTCGCGATCGGCCGCCACGTCCGCCGATGCATGGAGTGCGGGATGCGCACCGTCGCTGGCGGTCACCAGCTCGGCCAGACGCTCGTCGAGAAACTGCGTGTGCACAGCGTTGGTTTGCACCTGAGCATCGCTCAGCAAGTCTTGCAGCAGGCGCTTGTTGGTCACCAATCCTTCGATGCGGAACTCGCACAGCGCGCGGTAGGTTTGCGCCAGGGTCTGCGCATACGTGCCGCGCGGCGCGTGCACGATCAGCTTGGCCAGCAGCGAATCGAAGCGCGGGTTGGGGCGGTAGCCGGCGTAGCCGCAGGTGTCGACGCGCACGCCGGGGCCGTTGGGCGGCTCGAACGCGGTGAGCGTGCCGGTCGAAGGATGCGGCTGGCCAGACGCGTCGAGCGTCTCGGCATTGATGCGCACCTGCACGGCGTGACCACGCGGCACGATCGGCTGATCGAGCCCCAACTCCGCGAGCGACGCACCTTGTGCCAGC
>LBMP01000231.1 GCA_001184205.1 Desulfocarbo indianensis | reverse complement strand
ATACGCGCCGATCATGCGCGGGATGAACCAGCCGTTCTGCGTGATCTGCGGCTGCTTGGCCGCCATCGAGAGCGTCTCGCGCGCGGCGCTCACGCCGGCATCCATCACCTTCAGGCTGGTCGAATCCACTGCCTTGGCGTCAAACGGCGCACCGGGCACGATGCCGAGGTTGCGCAGCGACGCCACCATCGTGGAATCTGCCGCGTGCGGCGGATTGTCCTTGAGCAGTTCGGCAAACCGGGTGAAGTAGGCGTTGGCATCGAGCGCGGTCACACGGCGGCGCGCAGCACTCAGGCTGACGTCGATGTCGGTGGCGCTGGTCGCCTCAGCCTTGGCTTCCGCCTCGGTTTCGCGTGCGCCGGGTTTGCCGAAAGCGTCCAGCGGCGTGATGCGGTAGCGATCCTGCACGCGGCGTGCGGCAGCTTCGTCGCGCCGCCCTGCGACCTGCGTGCGGGCAACGACCCATACCAGGTTCGTCGGCGCGGCAATCTGCTTGACGCCTGCCGGCAGTGTGCCTTCCCAGCCCGGCGGCGTGATGGCGTAGCTGGCTGCACGTGCCCCCGTGGTGCGGTTGCCGATGGATTCGAACACGTCCGTCCAGGCATCGTGCACGGCCACCCAGATGTGGCGGCGGCCGACATCGGGCACGCTCAGCACGACGGGCCCGTTGCGCAAATCAACGAAGGCGCTGCTGGCGAGCACGTCCACACGGGCGCGCACACCGGCGGGC
>LBMP01000230.1 GCA_001184205.1 Desulfocarbo indianensis | reverse complement strand
ACTTGAGCGAGGCCTCGGTGTGCGCCATGTGTTCTTCCATCAGAGCGATGGCGCCTTCCACGTCGCCGCGCTTGGCGGCCTCCAGGAAGGCGGTGTGCTCGTCGGACGAGCGCACCGCGTCGTAGGTGGACTGATACAGCATCGTGATGACCGAGCTGCGGGCGGAGAGCTCGCGCAGCATTTCCTTGAGCACGCTGTTGCCCACCACATCGGCCAGCAGCAGATGGAAGTCGGCCATCAGACGGTTGCGGCGCGGCACGTCGGCGAGTTGCGCACTCGCTGCCACTTTGTGCTCTTCGGCCAGGTGTTTCTCCAGCCGCTTGTAATCAGCCGGCGTGGCCTTGGCGATGAACTCGCGCGCCAGCGCCACCTCCAGCACGCGGCGCACGGCAAACACCTCGCGCGCCTCGGTCTCGTCGGGCTTGGCGACGAAGGCGCCGCGGTCCGGCTCCATGCGGATCAGCTTGTCCTTGGCCAGCATCAGCAGCGCCGCGCGAATCTTGGTGCGGCTGACGCCGTAGACCTTCGCCAGCGCCTCTTCGCGCAGCTTGGTGCCGGGCGGCAGCCGGTGCGCGACGATCGCCTGGGCGATGTCGTCGGCAATGCCTTCGGAGGAGATGTCGGCGGCGGTCGTTTCAGTCATGGTGCCGATTTTACCGCCGTCCGACGGGACGCCGACATCAGGCATGCGGCACGGAGTGCGCTGCGGCCGCAGGTGCAGCATGGCCGT
>LBMP01000229.1 GCA_001184205.1 Desulfocarbo indianensis | reverse complement strand
GCCTACGACTGTATGAAATTGGCCCACATTCGGAACGGAGCCCTTTATGCTCGCCTGCGAACACAAGTACGCTTTCGTAGCGGTACTGGTTGTGGCCCTGATCGTGTTAGCGGCGAGGTTGCGACGAGCATAACTCGTCTTGGGCCGGGGAGGGCTGGATCCCGTCAACAACGAGTGCCGTTCCGCCAGGCCGGTGCAATCATTCAGCGACATTCCTCGATGATCAAGATCCATTACCTGTTCATGCATGCGATGGCACGCATCGCGGCTCCTATCATGCGGAAGACCGGCTTTCGCTTCTCCAAAGCCTGGCGCGGAAACAAGTTGATTAACCACGTTGAGGGGAATATGTTGGCCGACGGCATGAAGCCGAACCGCTTGCGCTTCTAAGCAGCAGGGCGTTCGAGCAGCACGACCAGTCTC
The DNA here is from genome assembly GCA_001184205.1 of Desulfocarbo indianensis. Taxonomy (GTDB): domain Bacteria; phylum Desulfobacterota; class Desulfarculia; order Desulfarculales; family Desulfarculaceae; genus Desulfocarbo; species Desulfocarbo indianensis. The sequence goes on along the minus strand of LBMP01000229.1, from coordinate 308 downwards.
TACAAGCCGTTGCCGCCTCCAGGGCGCCCCTCACATGACTGGTCTCTTCTCTGCGGCCACAATCGACCGGCCGGGGCAGAGCACCTCAACCCAATATATTGACGAAGAACGATGTTCACCTTCATGCGTTACCTCTGGCTCCTGGCGCGMGGCTCCAACTCGCCTGACGCAGCTTTGCATTTCTTCAACTACTCGGCTGCATCCAAGAACAAGAAGGGCCGTGTGCTCAGAAGTGCCTTCCCAGGATTGCACAAGAAATGCACGGTCTGGGCACCGCTACACGTTGAGCGGCCAGATCTGCTCTCAAT
>LBMP01000022.1 GCA_001184205.1 Desulfocarbo indianensis | reverse complement strand
AGGCGGCAGTTGCACAAAAATTGGCGACGACAGACCAATTTTGCTGTCGTCGCAAATATTTGCGAAATTTTTCCCAAAGGCTGCCGACACTCCGCCAACTACGCATTGGCAGCCCTTCTCCTCAMTCCTTGGGCAGGGTGGCAAGCTCATTCTGAACCAATCGTGTTGATTTGCACGGAATCCTGACCCACCCGAGGTAGGTTTTTGCATCGAATGTTGACCCACGTATAGAACACTGTCCCGCTCGGCAACGAGCGGGAGATCGGAGTGATCGACGTGGCCATACTGAGCATCATTCGACGCTGGCATCTTCGCGACCAGATCCCGCTGCGCGAGATCGCCAGACGCCTGGGCATCTCCAGGAACACGGTCAGGCGCTATCTGCGCGCTGACACCACGGCACCGGCCTATCCTGCACGGCAGAGTCCGAGCAAGCTCGACGGCCATGCCGCCAAGCTCTCCGCTTGGCTCAAGACCGAGGCCAACAAGCCACGCAAGCAACGGCGCACACTCAAGCAGATCCACACTGATCTGTGTGCCTTGGGCTTCACCGGCTCCTACGATCGCGTTGCCGCATTCGCTCGCCGCTGGCGCCAGGAGCAACAGGAGCAAGCCCGCACGTCGGGGCGAGGCACCTTTATCCCACTGCGCTTCGCAGAGGGTGAGGCCTTCCAGTTCGACTGGAGCGAGGACTGGGCGGTCATCGCCGGCGAGCGCACCAAGCTGCAAGTGGCTCAGTTCAAGCTCAGCCACAGCCGCGCATTCTTCCTGCGCGCGTATCTGCTGCAGACCCACGAGATGCTGTTCGATGCCCATCACCACGCCTTTGTGGCCTGGGGCGGTATCCCGCGTCGCGGCATCTACGACAACATGAAGACCGCCGTGGATCGCGTGCGCCTGGGCAAGTTGCGTGACGTCAACTTGCGCTTCAGCACCATGGTCAGCCACTACCTGTTCGACGCCGAGTTCTGTAACCCGGCCTCGGGCTGGGAGAAGGGGCAGATAGAGAAGAACGTGCAGGACAGCCGTCACCGCATCTGGCAACGCATCCCTGCATTCGGCTCTCTGGCGGCACTTAATGACTGGCTGGCCGACCAGTGCGTACGGCTGTGGCAGCAGACCCGCCATCCTGAGCTGGACATGACCCTCTGGGAGGCCTGGTCGCTGGAGCGGCCACACCTGATGCCCGTGGGGCAGCCGTTCGATGGCTTTGTGGAGCACACCAAGCGCGTCTCACCAACCTGCCTGGTGACCTTCGAGCGCAACCGCTACAGCGTACCGGCGTCGTTTGCCAACCGGCCCATCAGTCTGCGCGTCTATGCCAATCGGCTCGTGTTCGTGGCCGAAGGCCAGGTGATTGCCGAGCACGTGCGGCACATCGACCGTAGCCATCTTCCGGGGCGCACAATCTATGACTGGCACCACTACCTCGCGGTGCTGCAGCGTAAGCCCGGTGCGCTGCGTAACGGCGCACCGTTCGCCGAACTGCCAGAGGGCTTCCGACGCCTGCAATCCACACTGCTCAAACGCCCTGGTGGCGATCGCGAGATGGTCGAGATCCTGGCGCTGGTGCTGTTGCACGACGAACAGGCCGTGCTCACTGCGGTGGAGCTCGCACTGGAGGCGGGTGCCCCGTCCAAGCAAACCATCCTGAACATCCTCAGCCGCCTCCTGGAAGGCGAGCCCGTGGCACCGATCACCTCACCACAGGCACTGGCGCTGCACGTCGAACCGCAGGCCAACGTCGGCCGCTACGACAGCTTGCGAGATCGGGAGGTGCATCATGCAGCATGAAGTCATGTTGGAGATGCTCAAGTCGTTGAAGCTGCACGGCATGGCACAAGCGCTGGGCGACCTGGCGGCGCAGGACTCGCCGGCCTACCAGTCGGCCGTGGCCATCCTGTCGCGTCTGCTCAAGGCCGAGCTCACCGAGCGCGAGGTGCGCTCGCTGGCCTATCAGATGAAGGTGGCGCGCTTCCCAGCCTACCGAGACCTGACCGGCTTCGACTTCAGTTGCAGCGAGGCCAACGAAGCACTGGTGCGGCAGCTTCACCGCTGCGAGTTCCTCGAGTCGGCGCACAACATCGTGCTGGTCGGCGGCCCAGGTACGGGCAAGACCCATCTCGGCACCGCCATCGGCGTGCAGGCCGTGGAGCACCATCACCGTCGAGTGCGCTTCTTCTCGACCGTGGAGCTCGTCAACGCGTTGGAACTGGAGAAGGTCTCAGGCAAGCCGGGACACCTGGCCACGCGACTCATGTATGCCGACCTGGTGATCCTCGATGAGCTGGGCTATCTGCCGTTCAGCCAGACCGGCGGCGCATTGCTGTTCCACCTGATCAGCAAGCTCTACGAGCGCACCAGCCTCGTCATCACCACCAACCTGAGCTTCGGCGAATGGTCCAGCGTCTTCGGGGACGCCAAGATGACCACCGCGCTATTGGATCGCCTCACGCACCACTGCCACATTGTTGAAACCGGCAACGATAGCTATCGTTTCAAGCACAGCACCACCCAGCCCAAGAAGGAGAAACGCACCGCCAAACAACCCGCACAAAGCGACACCTAACAGCCTTTGGGGTGGGTCAGTTTTCGATGCAAATCCTGGGTCAGGATTCGGTGCAAATCAACACGCAAACGCATC
>LBMP01000228.1 GCA_001184205.1 Desulfocarbo indianensis | reverse complement strand
CCATCCCCGGGATCAGGAACACGTCCACCAGAACCCACAGCCCGCCGATGACAGCCAGCACCCAGCCGGCCGTATTGCCCATATCGCGAAACGCCAGCCAGGTTCCGCCAATGTTGGCGACTGCCTGCGCAATGCCACTGCCCGACCGCTTCACGTAGAAACGATGTGCCCCCAGAAAGCCGAGCAGGAACCACCAGAGGTAGGCGACGCCCGTGGTCTTCTTCTGGGCGTCGTACAGCATGATTTCGCGGGCAGTTTCGTTCATGAGGTCGGCAAACGTGGGAGTTTCCGGTCAGACAGCAACGCCGCGTGCGCGTTCCATGTCGCGTACCGATTACATGCCGGCGAGCTTGGCCTCGGCCTTGTCGGCCCACAGGCGCATTTCCGCGAGCAGCGATGCGGGCGAGAACGAACAACTCTCCTCACTGAACGACACGGCCATGTCCAGCCGCTGCAGCATCGACCGGCGAACCTGATCGTATGCCGGCGGCAGCACAGCCAGCGGTGCGAGTGTGGCTTCATCACGCCAATGCTTGAGCAAGCGCGGAATGTCAGGCGACTGCGCGTGGCGATCCAGCGCGTCACGCAGCGTTTGCAGGGATTCAGTAGCGGTCATGCACGCGCCCTCTTTTCACGATACAGCTCACGGAATGTCTTACCGGCGGGCGCCGGCATGTCTCGTGTATCCGTCCAGCCCTTACCGACCGGCAGCGAATGGATCAGCTTCTTGTC
>LBMP01000227.1 GCA_001184205.1 Desulfocarbo indianensis | reverse complement strand
GTCAAGGCTGGCGACGGCCTCCGCCGCCATCCTGGGCGGGATCGCCCTGGTGCTGGCGAGCCGTACACAGCGCAAGCGGAACGAGGCGGCGTCGCAGGGCTAGACCCCATCCGGAGCGGTTACAATCACGCCTTTCCGTGAACGACGCGCACAGCCCCGATTCCGCTGTGCTGCCGCCGCCTCAGCGTCACGTAACCCCTTGATTTAGAGCCTTTTTCACCATGAGCCTCCAATGCGGCATCGTCGGCCTGCCGAACGTCGGCAAGTCGACCCTGTTCAATGCCCTGACCAAAGCCGGCATCGCCGCCGAGAACTACCCGTTCTGCACGATCGAACCCAACGTGGGCGTGGTGGAAGTGCCGGACGCGCGCCTGGCTGCGCTGGCTGACATCGTCAAGCCCGAGCGCGTGCTGCCGGCAGTGGTCGAGTTCGTCGACATTGCAGGCCTGGTGGCAGGCGCATCCAAGGGTGAAGGTCTGGGCAACCAGTTCCTCGCCAACATCCGCGAAACGGACGCCATCACCCACGTGGTGCGCTGCTTCGAAGATGACAACGTGATCCACGTGGCCGGCAAGGTCGACCCGATCGCCGACATCGAAGTCATCAACACCGAGTTGGCTCTCGCTGACCTGGGTACGGTGGAAAAGGCACTGCAGCGCTACACCAAGGCCGCCAAGTCGGGCAACGACAAGGAAGCCGCCAAGCTGGTCGCCGTGCTGGAAAAGGCCCAGAAG
>LBMP01000226.1 GCA_001184205.1 Desulfocarbo indianensis | reverse complement strand
CGGCACGGGATAGCCGACTTCGGCGGAGGCGCGCTTGATGTCGGACGGTGCGCCGTGCAGCGTGACGACATCACCGTGCAGCATGATGGTGCCGTCCAGCAGCGGCACGGCCTTGCCCATGCGCGTGATGCGCGCGATGTACACGCCGTGCTTCATGTCGCGCGTGGCCTGTGCCTTCAACTCGCCCAGCGTCTTGTGGCTTGCGCCCTTGCGCGTGAACACGACGTCGCGCACCTGCAGCGGCTGGTCCATGTCGGAAGACATGGCAGATTCATCGCCCAGCAGCGTCCAGGCCTTGGCGGCGGCTTCGCGACGGCCGATCAGCAGAACGCGGTCGGCGCGCTGCAACTTCAACGTCGGCTCGATGGCGATTTCCTCGCCGTTGCGCAGGACGCGTTCGATGGTGATGCCATCGTCCAGCGTGGTTTCGACTTCCTCCACGGTCTTGCCCGCACCCGTGGTCACGTCGTACACGCGCCCCACCAGCGCCGGCAGCGACGCCACCTCGCCCTGCTCCAGCGGACGCTTGCCGCCGGCCATTTCAAGCTCGGCTTTCTTGGCATCGTCGCGCAGCTCACGCCCCATCAGGCGCGGCAGAATATTCACGCACATGATGATGGCGCCCAGGCTGCCGAACACGTAAGTCACCGCGTAGCCGATGGCCACGTTCGACTGCAGGCGTGCCACCTCATCGGCGGGCAGGCCCATGCGTGACAGGGCATCGCCCGCCGTGCC
>LBMP01000225.1 GCA_001184205.1 Desulfocarbo indianensis | reverse complement strand
TCGCTGGAAACCTGGTGGCGCGCGGAGCAGAGCGCCACCACGCGCCTGACGCTGTCGCAGCGCGCACAAGCCGAGGCCGTGCTGCCGCGCGTGTCGCTCATCGACCTGAATCTGGAGCGGCGCGCCGGGCGCGAAATTCGCGATGGGCTGTCCAAACCGCTCGTCGACGCGATGGCCGATCGCCTCGCGCGTGGCGAGCAGAGCCTGCTGTTCCTGAACCGCCGGGGTTATGCGCCGGTGCTGTCCTGCGATGCGTGCGGCTGGCTGTCGGGTTGCCCGCGGTGCTCGGCGTACCTGGTGCTGCATAAACCGGAGCGGCGCCTGCGCTGCCACCACTGCGGTTACGAATCGCGCATTCCGCATCACTGCCCCGACTGCGGCAACGTCGATATCGCCCCGCTTGGGCGCGGCACGCAGCGCATCGAAGAGACCCTGGCTGAGCTGTTCCCGCAGGCCCGCGTCGCCCGTATCGACGCCGATTCCACCCGCCGCAAGGGCAGCGCCGAAGCGCTGTTCGATACCGTGCACGAAGGCAGCGTCGACATCCTGATCGGCACGCAGATGGTCGCCAAGGGGCATGACTTCCAGCGCGTGACGCTGGTGGGCGTAGTGGCGCCGGACCCTTCACTGTTCTCGCATGATTTTCGCGCTGGAGAGCACCTGTTTGCCTCGCTGATGCAGGTGGCCGGGCGCGCCGGACGTGCCGGGTTGGCGGGCGAGGTGCTGATTCAGACACGCT
>LBMP01000224.1 GCA_001184205.1 Desulfocarbo indianensis | reverse complement strand
CTGCGCACGGATGGCGCCGTCGGCTATGTATCGCACCGCCTGACAGAACAGGATGACGGCAGCCAGCACATCCGCCTGGTGGTCAACATCGACGACCATGAGCACGTCTGTGAAGGCACCGGCAACGGGCCGCTGGATGCGCTGGTGCACGCGCTGTCGCACGTGCTGACGGCACCCGTGTCGGTCCATCACTACGAAGAGCGCGCCTTGGGCCAGGGCGCCAATGCCGATGCCATTGCCTTCGCAGAGATGGCTGCACCGGGTGTGGCGGGCAGCGTGTTCGGCGTGGGTGTGGATGCCAACCTGACGACAGCGTCGATTCGTGCGGTAGTGGGTGGTGTCAATCGCCTGATAGCGCGTGCCGGCACTGGCATGCTGCGCAGCGGCAAGAGCGCGGCACAAGCGGCTTAACGCCCAGTACGCACAAGTCGGCCTCACGCAGTGGAGCGCCAGTTGCTAAATTGGAGAGATGCGGCCCGGGCACGCCCCGGCCCATCCCTTCCGAAGCGCGCAAGCGTGCACGTCCACTGCCAAAGGAGAATCGACATGACCAATCGTCCGACCGCGAAAGACAATGCCAAGCGTTTTGCCAGTGTGATCCAGGCGCTTCATGCTTGCCAAACCGCTTGCGAGCATTGCGCGACGGAATCCGGCAAGAACGGCCACGCTGAAACCATGGCGCGCTGCATGAGCCTGTGTACGGACTGCGCAGAATACTGCGCCATCACGCGCAGGTTCCT
>LBMP01000223.1 GCA_001184205.1 Desulfocarbo indianensis | reverse complement strand
ATGAGGTGCGAGGCACCCGGGCCCGACGTGGCAATGCAGACACCAAGCTCTCCGGTGAACTTGGCGTGCGCAGTCGCCATGAACGCAGCCATCTCTTCATGGCGCGCCTGGATGAACTCGATCTTGCCGCGGGCCCGTGCCAGCGCACCAAACATGCCATTGATGCCGTCGCCGGGGTATCCGTAAATGCGACGCACACCCCACGCATGGAGCCGTTCGATCAGGAAATTGCTGACTGCATGGTGGCTCCTTGGTCGTCAGACCGGCTTGGTGGTTTGTCCGGTCAACGTCTCTTTGCGCTCCGCCATCGGCGCCTCCAGCGCGCGTAGATCCACATGCTCCCGAATCAATTTCGGGAACAGTTCGGTTTCCTCCTCTTCGACGTGGTGGGCGACATACTCGGCAAGCACCGTGAACTTTGCATCGAAGAGGTCATCTCCTGCATGCATGGAGGTCAACTGCCGGATCAGATCTTTGACGCTGGCATGCTCGACAATGGCCTCGTCTACCAGATCCCGGAAGGCGTTGTCGTTCGATTCCCGCACAGCGGGATAGAAAATCTCCTCTTCCAACTGGGTATGCACTGTCAGTTTTTCACAGGCCTCTCGCGCAATGCTCTCTCGGTTGACTTCGTGTTTTTCCTGCGCAAAGTCTTTGAATAGCTTCCTGACCTCACGGTGGTMGTCGAGAAGCATTGACAGCACGGTACGTTGGGCGACTGGAATCTCTGCCTTGTTCAT
>LBMP01000222.1 GCA_001184205.1 Desulfocarbo indianensis | reverse complement strand
CGTGCTGTGGCTGGTGGGTGCCTTCGGCCTACGTGTCGCAGCGGGCAAGCTGCGCACCGCCTGGGACAACGCCTTGCAGGAGCCGCAACCATGAGCCAACCCATTCCCGCGCTGGAACTGCGCGATGTCCGCAAGCGTTTCGGTCAGACCGAGATCATCCGGGGCGTGAACCTCACCATCGGCAAGGGCGAGCGCCACGCGCTCATCGGCCCGAATGGCGCAGGCAAGTCGACCACGTTCAACCTGATCTCGGGCCGCTTCCCAGCCAGCTCGGGCAGCGTGCGCCTGAATGGTGAAGAGATCAGCGGTCTCGCCCCGTTCGAGATCAACCGCAAAGGCCTGTCGCGCAGCTTCCAGATCACCAACATCTTTCATCGGCTGACGGTGTTCGAGAACCTGCGTTGCGCAGTGCTCTGGTCGCTGGGCTACAAGTACTCGTTCTGGCACAAGCTGGCCGAGTTGCGCGATGCACGTGAACGCGCCGAGGAGGTGCTTGAGCAGATTGGCATGACGCATCGGCGCGATGCCGCCGCAGGCATGCTGACGTATGCCGAACAGCGTGCGCTGGAGATCGGCATCACCATCGCCGGCGGTGCCGACGTGATCCTGCTGGACGAGCCGACTGCCGGTATGAGCCGCTCCGAGTCCGACCACGCAGTCGACTTGATCCGCAAGGTGACAGTCGGCAAGACGCTGGTGATGGTCGAGCACGACATGAGCGTGGTCTTTGGCCTGGCCGATCG
>LBMP01000221.1 GCA_001184205.1 Desulfocarbo indianensis | reverse complement strand
AATCACCGGTGGTGTGGCCGTCGTGAAGATATAGGTGCGTGCGCGCTGGACCAGCCAGTCGATCACCATGCGGTGCGCCACGATGGCCGCACCCGCGCCTCCCGCTGCCTTGCCGAATGTGCCGACGTAAACGAGACGCTCCGAATGCAGCCCGAAGTGCGACAACACACCCGCGCCGTTCTCGCCGAGCACGCCCAGACCGTGCGCATCGTCCACGATGAGCCAGGCGTCGTAACGCTCAGCCAGCGCGAGCAGTTCGGGCAGCGGCGCGATGTCGCCGTCCATGCTGAACACGCCATCGGTCACGATCAGCTTGTTGCGGCTCGTGCTGGCGGCGAGGAGCGCCTCCAGCGCAGCCACGTCGGCATGGGGATAGACCAAGACCCGCGCCCGCGAAAGCCGCGCGCCGTCGATGAGCGAGGCGTGGTTTAGCGCGTCGGAGAAGATCGTGCAGTCTTGGGCCGGCTGGATGCCGCCAGACTGCGCCAAGGCACTCACCACGGCCAGGTTGGCCATATAGCCGGTGCAGAACTCCAGCGCATCCGCTTCGGGAATGTGCGGTGCCTGCAGCGCTGCCATGCGAGCCTCCAAGCGCGCATGCGCAATCGAATGACCACTGACCAGAGACGATGCACCGCTGCCGAAACCGTACTGGCGTATGCCCTCCACCACCGCTTCGCCCAGGGCGGGATGCGCTGCGAGGCCCAGGTAGTCATTGCCGCAGAAGCCAAGAATGTCACGCGGCTC
>LBMP01000220.1 GCA_001184205.1 Desulfocarbo indianensis | reverse complement strand
TACTGACGGCCAACAAGCACTTCGCCCAGATGCGCCTGTTGCCGCTGGGCCGCCGCGACAACCGCCTAATCCTGGCCACGTCCGACCCGAGCGACCCGAAACCGATCGAAGAGCTGCGCCAGAAGATGAACGTGGCGATCGAAACGGTCATCGTCGAGCACGACAAGCTGGTACGCCAGCTGAGCCTTGCCAACGAGGCGCCGGCCGAGATCAAGTCGCTCTTCCCCATGCAGGAAGCCAAGCAGATCGAGTACGACGCGGGCGCCGCTGCCGCCACGCGCCGCACCACCGCCGACGGCATCGACGATGCCCCCGTGGTGCGCTTCCTGCAGAAGCTCTTTACCGAAGCCCTGCTGCGCGGCGCATCGGACTTGCACTTCGAGCCGTTTGAAACGTTTTACCGCGTGCGCTTCCGCATCGACGGCATCCTTGCGCAGGTCGCGCAGCCGCCGCTGGATATCCGCGACAAGATTGCCACCCGCATCAAGGTGCTCTCGCGCCTGGACATCTCCGAGAAGCGTGTGCCGCAAGACGGCCGCATGAAGCTGCTCATCACCGTCCCGAAAGACAAGAAGGACAAGGACAACAAGGAAACGATCGAGCGCGCCATCGACTTCCGGGTGTCGACGCTGCCGACGCTGTTTGGCGAAAAGATCGTGATCCGGATTCTGGAGTCGTCCACCGAGCGGCTCGACATCGATCAGCTCGGCTATGAGCCCGAGCAGAAGCAGTTGCTGCTCGACGTGAT
>LBMP01000219.1 GCA_001184205.1 Desulfocarbo indianensis | reverse complement strand
CGATTGCCGATCGACGAGCCCGCACTACACCGGGAAATCTGGTTGGCGATCCACCCGGACGTGCGTCGATCACCGCGCGTGCGGGCTGTGGCCGATGCGCTGATCGCGTTATTCGATGCGCAGCGGCACGTTTTGGCGGGGCACTGAACGTACGCAGAAACGGGTACGCTCTTGGGGAAGTGCACGCAGAAATGGGTACGCTTTGAGATAAAAAACCGGCGCCAGGAGGTGGCGCCGGTTGTCTTTTACACGCTCAGCCGCCCAGGTAGGCTTCGAGCACGCGCGGATTGCCCAGCAGGTTTTTGCCGCTGTCGGCCAGCACGATCTGCCCGGTTTCGAGCACATAGCCGTGCTGCGCAATCTTCAGCGCCTGCCGCACGTTCTGCTCCACCAGGAAGATCGTCAGCCCTTCGGCGTTGATCATGCGCAGGATGCGGAAGATCTCCTGCACGATGATCGGCGCCAGGCCCATCGACGGTTCATCGAGCAGCAGCACGCGGGGGCGGGCCATCAGCGCACGGCCGATGGCGAGCATCTGCTGCTCACCGCCCGACAGGTTGCCGGCCAGGCCGTCGATGCGCTCCTTCAAACGCGGGAACAGGTGAAACACGCGCTCCAGGTCGGAGGCGATCTGCCCACGGTCCTTGCGCGTGTAGGCACCAAGTTCGAGGTTCTCGCGCACGGTCATGGTGGTGAGCGTCGCACGCCCTTCCGCCACCTGCACGAGGCCACGCTGCACGCGCTTGTG
>LBMP01000021.1 GCA_001184205.1 Desulfocarbo indianensis | reverse complement strand
TAGAATTTTCTTTGGGTGAGGATTTTTTTAAGGTTTGCGATGGCCTTGGTCGGGTTGAGGTTTTTGGGGCAGGCCTCGACGCAGTTGAGGATGGTGTGGCAGCGGAAAACGCCGTGGCGGTTTTCCAAGAGCCCCAGCCTTTCCTCGGCGCCCTCGTCGCGGCTGTCGGCCACGAAGCGCCACACGTTCAAGAGCGCGCTGGGCCCCAGGTATTCAGGATCGGCCCAATAGGAGGGGCAGGAGCTGGAGCAGCAGGCGCAGAGGATGCACTCGTACAGGCCGTCCAGCTTCTTGCGGTCCTCCGGGCTCTGCAAACGCTCCCGCAAGGGCGGCGGGCTCTTGGTGATGAGATAGGGCTTCACCAAAAAATACTTGTCCAGAAAATCGCTGATGTCCACCACCAAATCCCGCACCAAAGGCAGTCCCGGCAAGGGCTGGACCACCAGCTTGCCGTTCCGCTCCACCTCCTCGATGTGGGTCACGCAGGAAAGCATGTTCACCCCGTTGACGTTCAAACCGTCCGAGCCGCACACGCCCTCCCGGCAGGAACGCCGATAAGCCAAACTGCCGTCCTGCTCCCAGCGTATCTGATTCAACCCGTCCAATATCATCATGCCCGGCTTGGTGATCTTCACCTCGAAATCCTGATAATAAGGATCGCCCTTGGCCGGGTCATACCGCAAAACCGTAAACGTCACGCTCTGCATTTTAAATTCCTTTAAGGCAGTTTCCGGGGGAAAAACTTTCTTGGGAGAAAGTTTTTCCCCCGGACCCCCTTTTCAAAGAACTTTAAAGTATATCCTCCGGCGTTAAGCCCACTTGCTTTTTTAGGAAGAGACCGGCGCTTATCTTTCGATCACTTAATATCCACCGGCTCTCTTTTCAAAAAACTTTAGTGTCTGGCCTTGGTCATTTTTACCCCGCCTTTTTAGGAGGGGGTCCGGGGGAACCCTTTTGGGGCACCAAAAGGGTTCCCCCGGAWTCTCTTCTATTCTTCTAATATTTCCTCTCCGCCAGCTCGATGGTCTTGGCGGTGAGGGGTTTCATGCGCACGGGCTTGTAGGCCAGGCGCACGCCGTCTTTTTCCAGRTAGCTCAGGGTGTGCTTATGCCAGTTGGCGTCGTCGCGCTGGGGGAAATCGTCGCGGTAGTGGCCGCCGCGGGATTCCTGGCGGGCYARRGCGCCGGCGCAGATGCAGTCGCACACGTCCAGCATGTGGCCCAGYTCCAGGCCCTCGATCAAATCCAGGTTGTAGGCCAGGCCCTGGTCCTGCAGGCCCACCCGCTCGTAGCGCCGGCGGTAATCGCCCAGCTTGGCCTGGAGCTTCTCCAGGTCGTCGGCGGTGCGGAAGACCCCGCACAGCTTTTCCATGTCCTCGCGCAATTCTTCCATGACCGGGCCCAGGCGCTCGGCGCCGCCGCCCTCCATGAGCCGCCGCACCTCGGCCACGCCCYGGGCCCCGGCCTCGGCCGGCAAATCCGGCCAGGGCGCGTCGGACCGGACATAGGCCGCCATGCGCGCGCCGCCCTCCTTGCCGAACACCATGAGGTCCAAAAGCGAATTGGTGCCCAGGCGATTGGCCCCGTGCACGCTGGCGCAGGCCGCCTCGCCCGCCGCGTAGAAGCCGGGCACCACCTGATCCGCGCCGGATGCGTCCAGCGCCACCGCCTCGGCGTGATAATTGGTGGGGATGCCGCCCATGCTGTAATGGGCCGTGGGCACCACCGGAATGGGCTCCTTGGTGCAGTCCACCCCGGCGAAAACCATGGCCAGCTCCCAGATGCCCGGCAGCCGCTCCATGATCTTGTCCGCCCCGATGTGGTCTATCTTGAGCAAGAGGAAATCCTGCTTGTCGCCGCAGCCCCGGCCGCCGCGCAGCTCCTCGGCCATGCCCCGGCTCACCACGTCGCGGCAGGCCAGGTCTTTTTCCGAGGGCGCGCACACCGTCATGAAGCGGTCGTCGTAGCAATTCACCAGATAGCCGCCCTCGCCGCGCACGCCTTCGGTGATCAGATTGCCCGCCCCGAAGATGCCCGTGGGGTGAAACTGCAGGAACTCCARATCCTCGCCCGGCAGGCCCGCCCGCATGGCCAGGGCCACGCCGTCGCCCGTGCAGATGTGGGCGTTGCTGGTGGTGCGGAAAACCCGCGCGTAGCCGCCGGTGGCGAACAGGGTGGCCTTGGCGTGGAAAACGTGGAACCCGCCCCTCACCATGTCCCAGGCCAGGACGCCGGCCACCGCGCCGTGGCTCATCAAAAGCTCCAGCGTGTAAAACTCATTGTAGAAGCGCACTCCCTGCTTGAGGCACTCCTCGAACAGGGTGTGCAGCATGGCGTGCCCCGTGCGGTCCGCCGCCGCGCAACTGCGGTGCACCTCGCCCTTGCCGAACTTGGAGGTGTGCCCGCCAAAGGCCCGCTGATAGATGCGCCCGTCGTCCAGACGCGAAAAGGGAAGACCCATGTGCTCCAGCTCGATCACCACCGACGGCGCCTCCCGGCACATGAACTCGATGGCGTCCTGATCGCCCAGCCAGTCCGACCCCTTCACCGTGTCGAACATGTGGTACTCCCAGGAATCAGACTCCACGTTGCCCAACGACGCGCCGATGCCCCCCTGGGCGCTCACCGTGTGGCTCCGCGTGGGAAACACCTGGCTCAATACCGCCGTGTCCACCTGCCGCCCCGCTTCCAAGGCCGCCCGCAGGCCAGCCCCGCCGGCGCCCACCACCAGCGCGCTGACCCGATGTACCTTGATGTCGTCCCAAAGCCCCATATCCACTGCTCCCGCGCGGTGCGCCCGCGTTCAGCCCTGATAGGTAAAGGTCAAAATGGTGATGGAACCGAACAAAAGGAAAGCCAGCGTCACCAGCCAATTCAGGCTGGTCAAAATCACCCGCCAGCCCTCCCGGTGCACGTAGTCGTCGATCACCAGCTTGATGCCGTTCATGGCGTGATACAAACCCAACACCAAAAACAACATCTCCCAGGCCTTGTAA
>LBMP01000218.1 GCA_001184205.1 Desulfocarbo indianensis | reverse complement strand
GGGCAGCGGCAGCAGATAGCCGTGTGACTGCAGCGCTTGTGTGACGGCCACGCCAACTTGACCGGCAAGATGGTCGTAGCAACAGCGGCAAAAGCCCAGTTCGCGTGCCTTGGGGCTGGGCGCCGTACGCCGCACGGCTGCCGCGGGTGTGATGGCGGCAAGGTGCTCCAGCGCCTGCGCCACGTGCCCGCCAGCCAGCCGGAAGTACCGGTGCCGCCCTTCCGTTTCCACCGCCAGCAGGCCGCCGTCGAGCAGCTTGGCCAGGTGCGTGCTGGCCGTCTGCGCAGTGACGCCGGCGGCATGCGCCAGTTCGCCCGCTGGTAGCGCGCGCCCGTCGAGCAGTGCTGTGAGCATGGCGGCGCGTGCTGGGTCGGCGATCAGGAAGGCCGTGCCGGAAAAGCTGTTCAGATGCGACATGTCGGACTCCTCGAGTTGCGTCCATTCTATGGAGGCCCGTGCCGCGATGCTTCGACACGCGTCGAAACGTCGTGCGGGGTGCCGGCACTACGCTGGGGCCATCGTTTCCCTTGGATGGAGCCCGAAGATGGATGGCATGACGCTGCAGCATGTGCACCCGAACGCCGTGCAGCGCAAACGGCTGGTGCTGTGCGTGTTGTCGATGGCCGTGCTGGTCGCGCAGATCGACACCGCCGTGGTCAACCTGGCCGTGCGCCCGATCGGCCAGTTCTTTCATGCGGGTGTTGGCCCGCTGCAGTGGGTGATCGACGCCTACAACCTTGCCTACGCC
>LBMP01000217.1 GCA_001184205.1 Desulfocarbo indianensis | reverse complement strand
CCAAAGCCTCGCTGGACGGAAGGTCTCCGATCCGTTCATGGAGTTCCTCGTAGAAAGGCTCCAAGGCCACGGGTGTGTGGGCCAGCGTGGGCTGACAGCCCTTGCTGATCTCTTGTTCGATGATCTGCCTGGTCCTGGCCAGCACGATCTGCGGCCTGGCCTGGGCGATCAAGGCTTGCGGCATTGACATGGGCGCGCTCCAGGGAACAGCTAAAACACCTACTCCCCTAGCGGCGGATGAAAGGAATTGGTTTCAAAAGGACGGAGGCTGGTAATCTTCAGCGGCCTACCCGGCGGAGGCCGGCTACCAGGCGGGGGTGCTCTTCCAGGACCTTGCGGAAGTTGATCAGRACYCGGACCGCCATGCCTTCGGTGATCTCGGAAGGCAGGAGGTGGCCATATTTGCGTACATACTCCTGAGGCACCTCCAGTTTTTCATCCAAAGACAACCCATTCCAGAATTCACCGGTCCTCGCCGCGATCTCATTGCCCGCGAACTCCTCGACCATTAGTTCAGCCACCTTCTTGAGCAGGCCATAAAGGCCGCCATCGACTCCGGTGCGGGCTCTATCGAAGGCCACCTTCTCAGCCTGGTCGCCCAACTCCTGTTTCAACAGCTGGTGGCAGCGACCGGTGTCGAATTCGTAGTCAGGCTCGCGAGGCGGATTGAGTCTGAGCAGGACGTTCTCCATGTGACAGAAGAAGCGGGCCAGGAAGTGTTGAAACTTCCAATAATCGGTGGCCACGGC
>LBMP01000216.1 GCA_001184205.1 Desulfocarbo indianensis | reverse complement strand
TGATTCTCGAATATAATTAAAATTCGGAATAACGTGTGGAACGAGGGATTCATGAGCAGCGTAACCAAAGTGAAAATTGGCTCGGCAACTTTGTATTGCGGTGATTGCCTGGAAGTGATGTCGGAGATGAGCGATGAGTGCGTCGACGTCACGGTCACCAGTCCGCCCTACAACATGGGACTCATCCCGGGCGGCGGCGGGAAAGGCATGTACAAGCCTGGGGCGGCCAACAAAGGAGGACGGTTCCGGGATGGTTACGGCCTGCATTCGGACGCGCTTCCTCAGGGCGAATATGACGACTGGCAGCGGAAATGTCTTTCTGAAATGTGGCGGCTCTCCAAGCAAGCCGTCTTTTACAATCATCGGCCACGCGTCGAGCATGGAACGATACGAGTTCCCTTGTCCTTTAACTTCGGAGAGGCCCTTCTTCGACAAATCATCATTTGGGACCGCGGAACTGGAATTGATGTGAATCTTAGGCATTACTGCACGCGCCAAGAGTGGGTGATGCTTTTCGCAAAGCAGTCGTTTTCGCTGAAGAGCCATTCCGCTTCTGGAAGCGGAGATGTGTGGCGGCTTGGCATGGAGCGGCAGGAAACAGGGCATCCGGCTCCGTTCCCAGTCGCACTTCCCGAAACTGTAATCGAGACCACTGGTGCGGGCGTTCTGTTTGACCCATTCATGGGCAGCGGAACGACTGGGGTTGCGTGTGCGCGGCGCGGGAAACAATTCATTGGCATTGAACTTGAG
>LBMP01000215.1 GCA_001184205.1 Desulfocarbo indianensis | reverse complement strand
CGTGGACGACACCGGCCCCGGCATCCCCGTGGCGGAGCGTGAACGCGTGATGCAGCGCTTCTATCGCATTCTCGGCACGCAAGCCGAGGGCAGCGGGTTGGGCCTGGCCATCGTGCGTGAGATCGTGCAGCAGCACGGCGGCGATATCGAGGTGCTCGACAACGTCTACCAGGCATCGCCACGCGTGGCGGGCGCGCGCTTTCGCATCACGCTGCATCGCTGCGCACCGGACGGGGAAACCACCGCATGAGCATCACGCCCGGAACGCCCGCACGCCGACGCTGGATCGCCAACATGCGCTGGATCACCGCGCTGTTGGGGGTGTGGTTTGTCGTCACCTATGTGGTGGCGTTCTTCGCGCGCGATCTGTCGATGCGCTTCTTCGGTTGGCCGTTCGCTTACTGGGTGGCGGGCCAGGGCGCGCCCATCGTCTATGTGCTGATTACCGTGCTGTATGCGTGGCGCACTAACCGCGCTGCGGATGCTGCATCGCAGGATGACGAGACATCGCAGCACGACGCCACTGACCCCACTCCCCCGCCCTCCATTTGATGCGCTGAAGCAGCAACTTGCGCCGCAACGCAACGCGCACATCTTCGTGTATACCCCGACGAAAATGCCCCGTTGGCGGGGCGTTCGTGTCAGAACGCAGTAAGTTTCGCTTTCCACAATCGTTCACAATTCCGCGGGCGATTGCGTTGCGTTGTCATGTCCATGCCCAGCGGGACGACCTACGAAAACAGGAGACAAC
>LBMP01000214.1 GCA_001184205.1 Desulfocarbo indianensis | reverse complement strand
CCCGACATGCGCATCGTGATGAGCCCGATCACATAAGCGCAGACCACCGTGATGACCAGCCCTGCGAGCAAGCCCAGCCACGGAGACAGCTCGTACTGCGTCGTCAGATACGCCGTGCTGTACGCGCCCAGGCCAACAAACGCCGCTTGCCCAAACGAGGTCAGCCCACCCACACCCGTGAGCAGCACAAGACCCAGCGCGACAAGGCTATAGAGCCCGATGTAATTCAACAGCGTGATCCAGAACTCGGGCGTCGGCACCACCGGCACCAGCGCCAGCACGATCACGAAGAGTGCCGTCAACACGCGGTTACGCGAGAACCAGCCGCGCTGGCCGGTCTGGTCAGAAGATTTGGTGAGCGTGTTCATCGGCTTATTCCTCTTCTTCGACGTGCTTGGTGGTGAGCGACCGCCACAGCAGCACGGGGATGATGAGCGTGAACACGATCACCTCCTTGAACGCCGACGCCCAGAACGATGAATACGACTCCAGCAGCCCCACCAGCAGCGCGCCCAGGGCAGCCACCGGATAGCTGACCAACCCGCCGACGATGGCGCCCACGAAACCCTTCAGGCCGATCAGGAAACCGGATTCGTAGTACACCGTGGTGAGGGGCGCGATCAGGATGCCGCACAGCGCGCCCAGCGCCGCCGCCAACGTAAAGGCCAGCCGCCCTGCCTGCGTGGTGCCGATGCCCACCAGCCGCGCCCCGAGCCGGTTCACGGCCGTCGCACGCAGCGCCTTGCCTGAC
>LBMP01000213.1 GCA_001184205.1 Desulfocarbo indianensis | reverse complement strand
TGCTCGATCTCGGCCTTGGCCGTAGCGTTTGCCGCCTTGTGCGATTCGACCACGTCTTCCAGATGTCCGATGTGTGCATCGCGCTCAAGCAGCAAGGCCTTGAGCGCTTCGATGTCGTCCGGATAGGCGTCCGCCGTGGTCATGCCGGCAGTTTACGCGGCGACCGGTAGGTTTACAACGCCGATGTCGGCTCCGACGTGCGTATCGGCTGCCGCCAATCGATGCCTTCGAGCAGCATCGATAGTTGTGCCTGGCTCAGGCATACCACGCCACCATCGGCACGTGGCCACACGAACCGGCCACGC
This sequence comes from Desulfocarbo indianensis, assembly GCA_001184205.1. Taxonomy (GTDB): domain Bacteria; phylum Desulfobacterota; class Desulfarculia; order Desulfarculales; family Desulfarculaceae; genus Desulfocarbo; species Desulfocarbo indianensis. The sequence goes on along the minus strand of LBMP01000213.1, from coordinate 449 downwards.
TCCAGCCGCTTCATCAGCAAGCACATGCCGTCACCGCTCCACCACAGCACTTTGACCAGATCGCCGCGCTTGCCTCGGAACACGAACACGTGGCCGCTGAACGGATCTCGCTCCAGTACGGTCTGGACCTTGGCGGCCAGGCTGTTGAAGCCCGAGCGCATGTCAGTCACGCCGGCGGCCAGCCAGATCTTCGTGCGGCTGGGTAGACCGATCATGCTGCCGATCCCGACGTACTGCGCAGCATGCGCAGTACCAGCAGTAGAGTGCCTTCGTCGGGCGAGCCTTCAATGCGCACGCGCGTGTTGCCCACGCTGATCTCAATGGCGCCCGCAGGAACAGCACTATCAACTGGCGCCGAGGCCGACTGCTCGATCTCTTGCACCGGGGATTCCACTGTCACCGGCAGCAAACCGACCGGATCATATTCACCAGCACGCAGTGCTCGGCGG
>LBMP01000212.1 GCA_001184205.1 Desulfocarbo indianensis | reverse complement strand
GGCCAGATAGCGATGCCATCGACCGACAGCGGCGGTGCCTCTTGGCCGATCCTTCTGATTTGATTGAGCGCGCTCACCCACTGCGGCACCTGCCGCGCAGGAGTGGCGCCCAGGAAGCGCACCGTGGCATGCCATTGGTCGGGCGGCAGCCAGCGCGCGCCAGTCCACGACCGTGCGTGCAGGATGGCCGTGGCCCGCTCCAGCACGGCGATCGTGGCCGGTGTCGGGTCGAGGGCGATGAAGAGCCGGCAGGCGGCCTCAGTCACGGCGGAATACCTTGTGATTGCGCTTCTTCGTGCTGTAGCGCAAGCGGCGTTTTTCGTGGATATCCATGAGCGATCGGAAGTTCTCATGGATGTAGGTTTCGGCCTGCAGCACGCGCGCCAATTCGTCCAGCACAAAATCCAGTCCGCCAGGCATCACCGCGCCGCCTAGGCTTCGGCAGCGAATCACCGCACCGGCCGTCTTGACGACGACGTGCAAGCAATAGATCTCCCACACCAGGCGGCGCACGGTAGGAGAGGGCTCGGCGCAATAAAGCGCGCGCAGATCGGCGTGGGTGAGTGCGGGGTAGTTCGCACGCTCAGGGTTATGCATGGCAAGACACTGGATGGATATACAGTATTGCGAGCGCGCGCATGCCAGTCAAGACCAATGCGATCACGCTGCCGTGCGAAGCCCGTTGTGCATGCAAACAGACTAGACTAGACTAAGCTCAATTCACGGAGGGTCACATGCAAACAGTCAACATCCAC
>LBMP01000211.1 GCA_001184205.1 Desulfocarbo indianensis | reverse complement strand
GGTCGTTCTCGGCCGGTTCCGGTGCGACAGTGCGCCGGATGAGCTGGGCGTCGAGTTGCGGCGAGAGATAGATGCGGTCACTCAGTGCGGCGCGCACGCCTTCGAGAATGTGGCGCGGCTCGTCAGCCTTGCTGACGATGACCTTGATGCCGGCGCGCAGGATGTTGCTCATCAGAGCGCGTGTCTCCAGCATGGTCAGCACCATGATGCGCAGGTCCGGATGCCGGCGCGCGAGGAATTCGAGCAGGACGATGCCGTCGCCATAGCGGCTGCCGGGCATGGCGTAATCGGTGATGGCGATGTCGCAGCGCACGCGACCGAGCACCGCGAGCAGCTCGTCGGCGCTGCTGGCTTCTCYCGCCACCTCGAAGCCGTCGACTCGCGAAACGAGGTGCCGCACCGCGGCCACCACGCCAGGATGGTCATCTGCAATCACGAGTTGGATGGGGGGCTGCATGTCAACAAGTCTCCAGGGCGCGTAACGTGCGGCAACCTGTTTGCCGCATTGCTGAGAATCGCTGAAGCAGCTACGAGGGAAAATCGGAAAAGTCTTATTAATGCGCTGCTATCTGCGCGCTTCTGGTGCAAATTCGTTAAGACATGCCACAACCATGGTCGCGCATCTGATTCGAAGGCGTGCCGTCGTACGTGGCACAATGCACGCGCTACAAATCTGTCAATTGCCATGACGCCCAACCTGCCCACCACTCCATCGGCTGCCACGCGCCAGCAGAGCGCCGAACGTTCCACACTCG
>LBMP01000210.1 GCA_001184205.1 Desulfocarbo indianensis | reverse complement strand
CCTGGCGGATACCGGCCGAGAGCACCACCTTGTCCGTCGACGAGAAGCCCACACCCAGGTTGATCTGGCCAGTCGGCTTTTCCGTCACGTTGACGTTCACGTCCACCTGGTCAGACGTACCCGGCACGTCTTCGGTGGTGATGTTCGCATCGGTGAAGTAGCCCGTGCGGTTGATGCGGTTCTGCGAGAGCTGCAGCTTCTCACCGTCAAACCACGAAGCTTCCATCTGGCGCATTTCACGGCGCACCACTTCATCGCGCGTCTTGCTGTTGCCAAGCACGTTGACGCGGCGCACGTAGACGCGGCGGCCCGGATCAACCACCAGCGTGAGCGCAACTGTGCGGTCCTTCTGGTTGATCTGCGGCTGCGGGTTGATCGTAGCGAAAGCGTAGCCGTACGTGCCGAGCAGATCGGTGATCGACTTGGTCGTGGCCGACAGCTTGGCCGAGGAGAACACATCGCCCTGTTTGAGCTTGATGAGTTTTTCCATCTCGGCCTGCTTGGAGAGCAGCTCGCCGGTCAGCTTGATGTCCGACACCTTGTACTGTTCACCCTCGTGGATGTTCAGCGTCAGGTAGATGTCCTTCTTGTCCGGCGTGATGGAAACCTGGGTCGACTCGATCGCGAATTCCAGGTAACCGCGGTCCAGGTAGAACGAGCGCAGCGCTTCCAGGTCGGCGGTCAGCTTCTGCTTCGAGTACAGATCGTTCTTCGTGTACCACGACAGCCAGTTGGGCGTGGACAGCTACATCTCGT
>LBMP01000209.1 GCA_001184205.1 Desulfocarbo indianensis | reverse complement strand
AAGGTTTGGGCTAACTTTCTCTAGGGCTATGGAGCCCGGACTGGCTTGACTCGAAGGGTGATGACGGCGGATGCACAGACCAATCACCGACGCCCTTCCATACGCCGTTGGACTCACGGTGCAACAGCCTGCCTTTCCTGAAGCCGAAGAACGTGGGCCAGTTGTTCAGAAAAAGACCGGGCATCTTGAGGATGGACGGGTAACGATTGGCCCCTCGCAGGCGAGCGGCACGCCAGAGGAATCTCAGCCAGCTCGCCGTTGCGATCGACGCCCAGATCAACTCGGCGACCAACCGCACCACGAAATAGAGCATCAGGCACCAAAATACGATGCCGGTGGCGAAGATGACTTTGCTCAGCATGAAGCCCCCTTTCGTTCAATGCCCGGTTGGCCCTGAGTTCTCAATCGAGTTGCCGGCCCTGTGCCTCGAGTGTCTGAACGCGACGTTCGACAGCCACCATCCGCTCGTCCATCGAGATTGCGAGATTGGCCGCATCGACACGCGAGAACAACACCCGATATGCGAGGGGGGAGTCCGAGATCTTTCGCACACGAATCTCAACCACGACTTTGTCGACTTCGATGAAACCGCCGCATACCTCGCTGAACAAAGGGTCGAATGCTTTGAAGGTCTCGCAGGTATGGTAGTGCGCGACCAATGCTCTAACCGCGACCGCGTTTTCCGCCACACTCGTTGCGATACCAAGGACCCGATCAATTTCGGACGTCACCCACATGGCGGAAAACTGCCCTTCGG
>LBMP01000020.1 GCA_001184205.1 Desulfocarbo indianensis | reverse complement strand
TGCCTGTACCGGTTCATTGACATCCACACCGCGAACCCGCCGGAACAGATGGACCACGAATGATGTGATGGTGTCGTTGAAGGCCTCATGGCTTTGCACCAGCACCGTGTCCAGGAGATAGGAGGCCCTGGCCGAGTCGACCGGCAGGCTGATCCTTTCCGCTAGGCTGTTCTCATTAATGAGGGAGATGACATCCCTTAGGCCGCTGTCGGGCGCCTGGTGCCCCGGTGAAGAACCATCACTGGGACGCCCATAGCGCCTGTCCGTCCCATCCGGCTCTCCTTGGATGGTTTTAAGCATGATCACGGCATCGGGGTGATCATCGCTACGAGCGAAACTCGCGAGACTAAAGCCTCTGGTAGATGACAGCAAAGGGAACCGAATTTTCAAACGGCGGGTGGAGGCAGGTAGTGAGGTCAATATTCCCTGGAGTCGTTTGCCGAATCCGACGGGATAGGTTTCGTGATCGATGTGGTGGCTGGCAAACGCGTCCAAAAGAACCTTGGCCTCCGTATCCTGGCCAGCCAGTAGCCTGCTTTCCAAAGCCGACCAAAACCGAGCCGGTAAACCGGACGTGAGATGCACTGCTGTTTTATAGAGCGGGCTGGATGATTTCGCGGGTAGGCCTTCAGCGTTGAAATACCCTTTGCGCAGGCTAGCCAGGACCAGCTCCTCCGGACGGAAGGATGCACCCACCAGGCCGGCCACGTCCTTGACTGGGTACAGGGCTAGGTAACGTTTAGCCTCGGCCAAGGCCGCGAGGACCTCCTGCATCTCTCCCGGAGTAAGCATGGGTTCCAGGGAGCCGTCAGCCATGGGGTCTGGATAGGCGAACCGCTTGATCATTTTCTCTTGGGAAGCGGCGGCAAGCTTGGGGGGTAGTCCTCCCACCATCCTGATATCCCCGTCCGAGGACGCTATATGGCCGGTGCAAAGAAAGTCCGCCGGCACCTCCAGGCCCAGGATCGCCGCCAGCATGGCCAGGAAGATGGGGGCGTCGGCCGAGAAGCCGGAGATGGTCAGCCCACGTTGATCCCAAGAGGCGACGCTCAGGTTTACTGCCGAAAGCTCCAGGCCGGGGCATGGCACTCCCAGATGAGAGGCCAAGGCTGAGACCAAGCGGTAGACGGTCTGGGTGATGTGCTCCTGGGTTCTTTGCGAGAATTGTCCGGGGCCAGTGAAGACGACTTCCTGACCCTGATCTATCGCGCGGCCTACGATGCCGGTCAGTAGGCCCTGGGACCCGTCGCCGTCATGAAAGACCACGACCGTGTTGGCCCTGGCGGTTGAACCGTTATATTGGCGTTGGGTGTCCATCAGCGCTTATCCGCAGTAGATGATGTCCATGCGCCCGCTGCTTCTGCCGGGCGTAACCTTGATGACCAGCTCTCCTTCGAGCAGCCCGATTTCACGGCTGGCCTTGGCCGATGCGGGCTCGGTTTCGGCCGCCAAGGGCAGAGGCTCTTCGGGGAAGGCATGCCGCCATATCAGATCCGCTTTGCTCAATTCCCCCTTCCAAAGGACCCAGCCGGATTCCAAACAAAGTGAATAGGAGCCGGGAGTAAGGCCGCTCACGGTCTCGGCGGTCCTCTTCTCATCCACCTGGAGCCGGGCCAGGACCTCACCATCGCATTCCAGGACCATAGGGGGGATCGTAGCCTGCTGGGTTGTGGACTCCAGCCACTCCTCAATGCCCCTGCGCCAGATTTCAGGGTCGATCTGCTCCGCTTGCTCGTCGGCGTCCACCAATGACATGAACTCCAGGAACTGCCGGTAGCCCTTCTCGTAGCCAGGTTGCTGACCTAGTTTTTCGATCTCGTTGAAGGCATCCCGCATTGCTTCCCTGGGATGCAAGCTGGTCAGCGCCTGGTTCATAAGCTTTATGAAATATAGGTCCCTATTCATTCAGCACCTCTAACCTCTTCGATCCTGTGCAACATGCCGGCTTCTTCCGCCACCTCCCGGAACATCGTAATTTGGGAGATCACCTGGGCGGTATTGCGCCAGAGGTCTGGGACTTGCTGATCCTCAGTATCCTTTTGACGCCAGTCGGTGCCCGCGAACCTGCTCAGAGTGGCCTGAGATAACCCGAATCGGGCGGCAACTTGCTTCTGCTTGTACTCACCGGCATCCAGGTCCAGGAAGACTTGGCGCACCAATTCGGCCAAGGATTCAGGGCCCAGCTTCCTGATGGCTCGCCGTTGCTTTTGGATATTTTGTGCTTTTTCCCGGGCAACTGCTTCAGCCAGGGAAAGACCCCAGTCCTCGCCCGGCTGGCAGCCTAACCCGTCCTGGCTAACCTCCTGATCGTTCTCCAAGGCATCCAAGGGTATGAAGTGTTCCCTGACCAAATTTTGCTCGACATGTTGCTGAATGAAGCTGCGCCATTCCTGGAGATCAAAGAAAGAGGCGGGTATGTTTTTCTCCAGCCACGCGCGTCGTTCCGCACCGGACATGGACGCTGGCATCCATACGGTTAGGTTGCGCCCATTGCTCCGCCATTGGTATCTGCTCCAGAATGGATTGGCTTCGCGCCACGCTTCCAGTTTGGATAGCCTGAAATGGCGGGCTACCAGTCCCTTTAGCAGACCTTCCGCGCGGGATTCCGCACGCAGTCGGCTAGATGTCGGTTTGCGTCCTCGACTAAGACTGAACGCCTTTAGAAAAGCGCTGTAATAATGTCGGCAGTCGGGACCATCCTGGCTGGAATCCGTGGGCAGATTGATGAACTTTTCCAAGGTGAGGTCGTATGCCCTCTCCGCCAGGCTGATGGCCTTGGCATCTTTTTCGTTCGGTCCCGCTTCTAGCTCCTTTAGAAAATACAAATATTCCCCCAGCAAAAATCTCTGGCCATTTTGCAGCCTGCAGATTCTGCGTCGGGTGAGAATTTCATCCAAGGCCTGTCGATCAGACTTTTCCACGATAAGCTGGGCCAGTTCGGTCAAGCAGAGAGTGGAAAGGTCAGTGACCCCCCCACCGGCGGCCGATGCCGTAGGTATCTCGATTGTATGTTCAAGTCCGATGGTCATTTCACTCACTCAGGGCTGGCAATGACGACCGTAACTCTTCTGCCAGAGCATCAGCCAGCCCCGCCAGTTGGCCGGCCCTGGAATATTCAGCTCTGGACAAGGCCCCATGCATGTCAACTATGGCCTGTCGTATCTGATTAACTCGATTCAATACGCCGACAACATTTGGGACCTCTCGGTTCAATTGCATGGCCTCGCCAAATAAAGTTGCTGCGTTGTCCCATGCCCCGTTTTGCAGCGCTAACCAAGCGGCCTCCATGCATTCAGCGAAACGCGCGCAGGCGGCCTCGGCCCGACGCAAGACGATCCGGGCGGACGGGTGATCGGGATAGGTCTCCATGGCCTCCTGGACGAGTTCCATGGCCGCAGCCATGCT
>LBMP01000208.1 GCA_001184205.1 Desulfocarbo indianensis | reverse complement strand
ACCGCGTCGCCCAGGCATCGGTCAGGCGCACGCGGCGAATCCCCATTGAGCGCTGCAGCCGGATGGCCGCGTGCTCGGGAATTACACCGACACCCACGTTGCGCTCCACCATCCGGCACACCGCATCAAAGCTGCGCAGCCGCACGCGGTACTTGAGCCGATAGCCTGCGCGCGCAGCATGGCCGGCCAGATACGCCTGCAATGCGTTGTCGCCAGTCAGGCCGACAAAGGCCTCCTGCAGTGTCTCGACGAAAGCCAGTTCGCGGCGCTCGGCCAGCGGGTGATCGCGCGCGGTGACCAGCACCAGCCGATCATGGCGAAATGGAAACGTCTCAAGCCCCGACAGATCCACCGCATCGTTGACGATGCCGATGTCGGCCCGCCCCTGTGCAATCGCCTCGACAATTTCGTGGCTGACCAGCTCTTCCAGGTCGATGTCGACTTCGGGATGGGCCGCGAGGAAAGCGCTCAGCGTTTCGGGCAGGAACTCGGTCATGGCGGCCGTGTTGGACAACAGCCGCACGTAGCCCTTCAGCCCACGCGCGTACTCGCCCAGCTCGCCGCGCATGCGGTCCATCTGCTGCAGGACGACACGCGCGTGGTGCGCCAGCGTTCGGCCGGCGGCGGTGGTTTCCACGCCGCGCCGGTTGCGCATCAGCAGCGGCGCGCCCAACGTCTCCTCCATGCCACGAATGCGCGCACTGGCGGAAGCCAGCGTCAGGTGCGAACGCTCGGCGCCGGCGGTAATGCTGCCGGCC
>LBMP01000207.1 GCA_001184205.1 Desulfocarbo indianensis | reverse complement strand
GAACTCGCGCGCGGCAGAAATCCGCTGGGGTGACCGCATCGTTCACGTTGGCGGCGCTGCGCCGGTCTGCGTGCAATCGATGACGAACACTGATACGTCGGATGCCATCGGTACGGCGATCCAGGTGAAGGAACTGGCGCGTGCCGGTTCTGAACTGGTGCGCATCACGGTGGATACGCCGGCTGCGGCGGCTGCTGTGCCGGCCATCCGCGAGCAACTCGATCGCATGGGCGTGGACGTGCCGCTGGTGGGCGATTTCCACTACAACGGCCACAAGCTGCTGCAGGATTATCCCGAGTGCGCGCAGGCGCTGTCCAAGTACCGCATCAACCCGGGCAACGTGGGGCAGGGCGCGAAGCGTGACACGCAGTTCGCGCAGATGATCGAGATTGCCTGTCGCTACGACAAGCCCGTGCGCATCGGCGTGAACTGGGGCAGCCTGGATCAKGATCTGCTCGCACGCATCATGGACGAGAACGCTCAGCGTGCGACGCCGTGGGATGCCCGTACCGTGATGGTTGAGGCGCTGATCACGTCGGCGATTCAATCCGCACAGAAGGCGGAAGAGATCGGTTTGCCGGGTAGCCAGATCATCCTGTCATGCAAGGTTTCAGCCGTGCAGGATCTGATCGCGGTGTACCGTGAGCTGGCGCGCCGCTGCAACTACGCGCTGCACCTCGGCTTGACCGAAGCTGGCATGGGCAGCAAGGGCATCGTCGCTTCGACGGCCGCGCTGTCGGTGCTGCTGCAAGAGGGCAT
>LBMP01000206.1 GCA_001184205.1 Desulfocarbo indianensis | reverse complement strand
CGTCCAACGTCACCAGCAGGTTGAGGTCCAGCCGTCCGAGATTATTCATGGCTATGCCTGGAATATGGATTATTCATTTCCAATATACCTTGGTGGCCACCATGCTTGAGCCTTCTCAGATTGGAGTTGCTGCCATGAATGTGCTGATCATCTACGCCCACCCCGAACCCAAATCGCTGAATGGCGCGCTCAAAGACTTTGCCGTTCAGCGCCTGGAGGCCGCCGGCCACACCGTGCAGGTGTCGGACCTGTACGCCATGCAATGGAAAGCCACGCTCGACGCCAACGACAGCACCGTCTCACCGATCGGCCCGCATTTTCATCCGTCGCTCGATTCCAAGCACGCCTTCCAGAACGGCCTGCATACCGCCGACATTGCGGCTGAACAGGCCAAGCTGCGTTGGGCCGATGCGGTGATCCTGCAGTTTCCAATGTGGTGGTTTTCGATGCCGGCCATCCTCAAGGGCTGGGTCGAGCGCGTGTATGCCTACAGCTTTGCCTACGGCGTGGGCGAGCACTCCGACACCCACTGGGGTGACCGCTACGGCGAAGGCACACTGGCTGGCAAGCGCGCCATGCTGATCGTCACCACGGGCGGCTGGGAGTCGCACTACAGCCCGCGTGGCATCAATGGCCCGATTGACGATGTGCTGTTCCCGATTCAGCACGGCATCCTCCATTACCCCGGCTTTGATGTACTGCCGCCGTTTGTCACCCACCGCGCCGGCCGCATGGACGACACACGCTTTGCGCAGATCA
>LBMP01000205.1 GCA_001184205.1 Desulfocarbo indianensis | reverse complement strand
AGATTCGGTGATGACGAGAGATTGCCCGTCGGGTGTCAGTGCGACATTGGTGGTGGTCCGCCCGCGGCACGACGCGATGCGCGCCAGCGGTTCGCCATGCGCGGAGAGCGCAAAGACCGCGCCCAGCGAGGCATGAGCTACAAACAGGTTGCCGGCGGCGTCCATCGCCATGCCGTCCGGGCCGCTGGTGCCGTAGAACTGCGCGAAGCGGCCCACCTTGCTGGTACTGCCGTCAGCCAGCAATGGTAAGCGCCAGACGGCGTTGTCGCGTGTCATGGCCACAAACAGCGCGGATTCATCGGGGGTGAGTACCAGCCCGTTCGGGCTTGGGCCGTTCGACAACAGGCAATCAAGCCGGCCATCCGGGCGCAGGCGGTACACGCGGCCGGTCGGGTCGTGCAGGCCGGTCTGGCCTTGATCGGTGAAATAGACATCGCCGTTGCGGGCGACGACCAGATCGTTCGGACCCTTGAAGCGTTCGCTGTTGCGGCGGGTAAGGAAGGGGCTGACCACGCCCGTCGCCGGGTCGAGCGACAGCACTCCATTCTTATAGTCAGCAATCAGCAACGTGCCGTCGTGACGCAGGGCGAGGCCGTTCGGTTCGCCGTCGTATTCGGCAACGACGCTCCAATCGCCCTGCGGCGAGACCCGCAGGATGCGCCCGTGGGGAATGTCGACCAGCCAGAGATTGCCTTGCGCATCCCAGCACGGACCTTCCAGAAAACAATCGACCGGCGCCCCGCCCTTGTTGGCGCGCGAC
>LBMP01000204.1 GCA_001184205.1 Desulfocarbo indianensis | reverse complement strand
CCACTGGCCGAGCGGTTCGGGCGCGCCATCGTTGGGCTTGCGCTGCAACCGGGCGAGCGCGGCGCGGCACAACTCAAGCTGCTGCTCGATGGCGCGCAGTTCCTCGCGGTATGGCGCGAGCGGTGAATCGGGCTGCTTCGCATCGTGCTGCAACTCGCCAGTGATGACCGCCACGGTGGACAGCGGCGTACCCATCTCGTGCGCCACGCTGGCGCCTTGCGACATCAGCGCTTCGACACGCTGGTCGCGCAGCAGGCGTTCGCGCGCTTCGGTCAGTTGCTCATCGCGCTCGCGCAGTGCGGCGGACAGGCGCGCGGTAAAGCCGGCGATCATCGCGCTGCTGGCCACGAAGTCGATCCACATGCCGGCCAGGTGGTATGGCACGGCATCAGCCTGGTTCAGCAGGTTCAGCGGGATGTAGTTGCCGAGCATCATGCTGTAGGCAGCCAGTGCGTACAGCGTCAGGCCGACCACGTGTGCGATCGGCAGCATGGCGGCGGCAATGGCCAGCGCGGGCAGGTAGAACGAGACGAACGGGTTGGTCGCGCCACCGGTGAAGTACAGCAGGGCCGAGAGCGCGGTGAGGTCCACCAGCAACTGGATGGTGATCTCGATATGGCGCACCGGCCGCTCGCTGCGCATGCGCAGGCCCGTGGCCAGGTTGAACAGCGCATGCAGGCCCATCACCATGAGCAACAGCACCACCGGCAGTTGCACGCCAAACACCTGCGGCGCCAGCAGCATCAGGATCAGCTGGGTGG
>LBMP01000203.1 GCA_001184205.1 Desulfocarbo indianensis | reverse complement strand
CAGGCCGGCACCAACTACGCCACCGCCAACGCAGAGTTCGGCCGCACCTACCGCATTGACAGCGTCAGCTCGCGCTGGACGGTGTTCCCGTACGTGGTCGTTGGCGCGGACTACGACAGCAACGTCAACAGCAGTGTGCCGATCGGCGCGGGGGTGGGGGTGTCCACACGCTATGTTTTCCGCGAGAACAAGTACGATGCACCGCGTTCGTACGTCGACGTGTCCTTGCAGTACCGCTTCAAGCTGGCCGGCGACGACCGTGCTCGCGGAGTGTTCTTCAACGCCATCTATTCCTATTGATCCTATGCAACGTCGCATGACATTGACCGATTTGATGCGCGCGCTGGGCGCGGTGCTCGTGCTGGGTGCGCCCGCTGCCGCGCATGCCGCCGCGCAGGATGTTGCCAGCCTGTATGGCCCGCAGCCTCCCGCCAACGCCACGTATGTGCGCGTGGTCAATCTTGGCGCCCAGCCGGCCCGCGTGACGTTGCCGGGCAGCGAAGCCGCGCAAACACTGGCAGCCGGTGCGTCGACGCGCCTGAGCGTCGTGACCCCAGGTACGCCGCTGCGCGTGACGGTCGATGGGCGCGAGCCTGTGCAGGCAACTGCCACGGATACAGCAGGCGCGGCGTCGGCCAGTGATGCCACGGCCGGCCAGGCCATCACCGTGATGCTCACGCGTGAGTCGCAAGGCTGGCGCGCCACACGTGTGGCCAACCCGCAGGAGCGTCTGGATGCGATGCGCGCCACGCTGCGCGTCT
>LBMP01000202.1 GCA_001184205.1 Desulfocarbo indianensis | reverse complement strand
TTGTCTTCTCACAGCACGGCGACGCGGTGCTCCAGGCGCTCGATGGCGTGGCGCAGCGGCTTGTCTGACAGCAGGTGCCGAATGATGGATTCCGATGATGATTGGTCTGGCATTGCCGTCGCTAACGATGCGCGGCCGGGCGACGACTTCCGTACCCGCCTGGTGGCAAGCGGGCTGGTGCCGGACGGACACGTGGTGGTGCGCATCACGCTGACAATGCGCAGTGCTCATATTGCATCGACCACGCTGAAGGCACCATTCGTGACTGCCTTTCTTTTCGACGCGGACGGGCATGCCAATCCGCTGGCCGCGTTCAAGGCGGCCAAGGCCACTGGTCACCTCGATCTGAAGACCGTCAATATCGCGCTGGGCGACACCGACGTGCTGGATCTCTTCCGCGACCTGACAGTGGACCTGATGGTGCGCGGCTTCGATCTGAGCGACGAGCAACAGCCATCCGAGTCTGGCCAGCTCTTCTGACGCTTGTCGCCGAACCGTCGTGGGGCTGGCGCGGCGCGCTAGAACAGCTCGCCGCCCTCACTCGGTGCGCTTGATCGGCGCACGGTCGTCCTGCGCGGCACTGGAGCCGGTTCGGTGTCCATCAGCTCAGCCGGATAGAGGTTCAAGAAGGTCCGCGCGTGCTCTGGGTCGCGGCAGGTCAGCCAGTCGTCCCACTGCTCGCGCGGCAACATCACCACGCCGCGTTTCTCCTTGCCGGGCCTGTGCATGCGCCGGAACACTTCGTGATGCTCGGCATTGACGG
>LBMP01000201.1 GCA_001184205.1 Desulfocarbo indianensis | reverse complement strand
TCCACCTCTTCCAGGCTGTCGGCAATCCTCATGACCACATCCCAGTTGGCACGCAGAAAGCGGGTGACGGCTACCAGCATCTGCTTTTTGAGGGCAACCAGCTCGCGCTTGTTGGATTCCATCTCGAGGTTGGTCTTGGGTTCCTCGAAGAATGTAATGTCGGCGCGCAATAACAGGTACGGAATCGCCAATTCCTGCCAGACGCGCATGTCGCCGCCGGCGCCAAACCCATGCGTTCCGGTGTCGATCTTCTCAGCCACCAAGCCTGCGAGACAGGTGAACAATTTCCATTCCAGCAACCCGTAGGAAAAGTCACCGTTCCTTCCGCCTGGGAATGACACTTGGCCTACCGAGGGAGAAAGCGTGTCGGTGTCTATGAAGGCCGAAGCGTCCTCAGGGATCCTCGCGCCAAGGGCATACATCACCGCGTGGCCAGCTTCATGAACTGCGGTCTGCCGAAAACCGCCGCGCCTCGGCCGAACAGCAAGAATCTGATGGTATGGCGTCTCAAAGGCGTAGTGGTTGGCCGTCGCCCGCATGACCAGAAAGCGCGCAAAGAGCGACAGGGGATGTCCGAACGCCACCACGACCACGACAGCTAAGAGGATGAATGCACTGAACGCTTGGGGATCGCTCGATGCGAGCGCCATCGCATGCCGCCAGCCGAACCAGCACAGCGCGACGCACAGGAAGCCGTAGCAGACAGAGGCAACGACCTCACCCAGCAGGACAGATCGTTGAAACGCTGGCATGAGGAACCATG
>LBMP01000200.1 GCA_001184205.1 Desulfocarbo indianensis | reverse complement strand
CACGGTTTCCGGCTGATCCTGCCCAAGGTGATTGCGCTGGCGATTGCCATGCCGCTGCTGGTGGCGTGGACCGACTTGCTGGCGCTGGGCGGCGGTATCCTGGCCGCCAAGTTTCAGCTCGACATCAGCCCGACGTATTTCATTACCTCGCTGCCCGATGCGGTGCCGGTGGCCAACCTGTGGCTCGGCATCGGCAAGGGCGTGGTGTTCGGCATGCTGATCGCGCTGGTGGCGTGCCACTTCGGCCTGCGTATCCAGCCGAACACGCAGAGCCTGGGCGAGGGCACGACCACCTCGGTGGTGGTGTCGATCACCATCGTGATCCTGGCCGACGCGGTGTTCGCCATCCTCTTCAAGGACGTCGGCATATGACGCGGCCACGCCATCCCCAGCTTGACCACCCGGCCGCGCCGCACCTCACGCCTGCGCGCGAGCGCGTGATCCAGGTGCGCAGCGTCACCAAGCGCTACGGCAACACAACGGTGCTCGACAACATCGACCTGGATGTCTTTCGTGGCGAGGTGCTCTCCATCGTGGGCGGCTCCGGCAGCGGCAAGACCACGCTGCTGCGCCAGGTGGTTGGGCTGGAGAAGCCCACCTCGGGCACCATCCACATCTTTGGTGAGGAGCTGACCTGCCAGATCGGCAACGATCTGCAGTCGATGCGCAATCGCTGGGGCATGCAGTTCCAGCACGGCGCGCTGTTTTCGGCGCTGTCGGTGATCGACAACGTGGCATTGCCGATGCGCGAGTTGCGTACGCTG
>LBMP01000199.1 GCA_001184205.1 Desulfocarbo indianensis | reverse complement strand
CGGTCCACATCGATCAGGATCTGCTGGGCATCGCCCTGGCCGGCAAAGGTCACGTCCGACAGCGCCGGATGCTTGGCGGCCGCGGCCAGTACGTGATCACGCGCTTGCGCCAGGCGCTCATAGCCGGCGCCGCCACGGTCCTGCAGACGCAGGTCGAAGCCGGGCTTGCTGCCCAACTCCGGCAGCGCGGGCGAGTTCATCGCCATGACCATCGCGCCCTTGATCTTGCCGAACGCCGCATTGGCGCGGGCGACCACCGCATCGACGTGCTGGTCGTCACCCTTGCGGTGCTTCCACTCCTTGAGCGTGAGGAACAGCATGGCCGCGTTCTGCCCGTTGCCATACAGGCTAAAGCCTGTGATGGCCAGCGTGGACGCAACAGCCGGCTCCTTGGTCATGAAGTACTGCTCGGCCTCACGCACCACGTCGAGCGTCTGTGCCTGCGTGGCCCCCGTGGGCAGCATCACGACGGTCATGAACTCGCCCGTGTCTTCTTCCGGCAAGAAGGCGGTCGGCAAGCGCATGAACAGCAGCACCACCACGCCGATGATCGCGCCATAGACAATCAGCGCGCGGCCGGTACGCGTCAGCAGCTTGGCGACACCGCCCTGGTAGCGCGCAGTCAATCGCGCAAAACCGCGGTTGAACGCGCCGAAGAAGCCCTTGCGCTCGGTGCTATGCCCAGGCTCCACCGGCTTGAGCAACGTCGCGCACAAGGCCGGTGTCAACGTCAGCGCCAGGAAGGCCGAGAACACCATCGACACC
>LBMP01000019.1 GCA_001184205.1 Desulfocarbo indianensis | reverse complement strand
AGCATGGCTGCGGCCATGGAACTCGTCCAGGAGGCCATGGAGACCTATCCCGATCACCCGTCCGCCCGGATCGTCTTGCGTCGGGCCGAGGCCGCCTGCGCGCGTTTCGCTGAATGCATGGAGGCCGCTTGGTTAGCGCTGCAAAACGGGGCATGGGACAACGCAGCAACTTTATTTGGCGAGGCCATGCAATTGAACCGAGAGGTCCCAAATGTTGTCGGCGTATTGAATCGAGTTAATCAGATACGACAGGCCATAGTTGACATGCATGGGGCCTTGTCCAGAGCTGAATATTCCAGGGCCGGCCAACTGGCGGGGTTGGCCGATTCTTTGGCAGAAGAATTACGGTCGTCATTGCCAGCCCTGAGTGAGTGAAATGGCCATCGGACTTGAACATACAACCGAGATACCTACGGCATCGGCCGCCGGTGGGGGGGTCACTGACCTTTCCACTCTCTGCTTGACCGAACTGGCCCAGCTTATCGTGGAAAAGTCTGATCGACAGGCCTTGGATGAAATTCTCACCCGACGCAGAATCTGCAGGCTGCAAAATGGCCAGAGGTTTTTGCTGGGGGAATATTTGTTTTTTCTAAAGGAGCTAGCAGCGGGACAGAACGAAAAAGATGCCAGAGCCATCAGCCTGGCGGAGAGGGCATACGACCTCACCCTGGAAAAGTTCATCAATCTGCCCACGGATTCCGGCCAGGATGGTCCCGACTGCCGCCATTATTACAGGGCTTTTCTAACAGCAGTGGATCGCGCTTTGGGACGCAAACCAACATCTAGCCGATTGCAGATGGAGGCCCGCGCGGAAGTTCTGCTCAAAGGACTGGTAGCCCGCCATTTCAGACTATCCAAGCTGGAAGCATGGCGCGAAGCCAATCCCTTCTGGAGCAGATACCAATGGCGGAGCAATGGGCGCAGCCTAACCGTATGGATGCCGGCTTCCATGTCCGGCGCCAAACGCCGAGCGTGGCTGGAAGAAAATATACCCGCCTCTTACTTTGATCTCCAGGAATGGCGCAGCCTCATCCAGCAGCACATCGAGCAAAATTTGGTCAGGGAGCACTTCATACCCTTGGATGCCTTGGAGAACGACCAAGAGGTGAGCCAGGACGGGTTAGGCTGCCCGCTGGGCGCGGACTGGGGGCTTTCCCTGGCTGAAGCAGTTGCCCGAGAAAAAGCGCAAAACATCCAAAAGCAACGGCGAGCCATCAGGAAGCTGGGTCCTGAATCCTTGGCCGAATTGGTGCGCCAGGTCTTCCTGGACCTGGATGCCGGGGAGTACGAGCAGAAGCAAGTCGCCGCCCGATTCGGGTTATCGCAAGCCACTCTGAGCAGGTTCGCGGGCACCGACTGGCGTCAAAAGGATACTGAGGATCAGCAAATCCCGGACCTCTGGCGTAATACCGCCCAGGTGGTCTCCCAAATTCCGATGTTCCGGGAGGTGGCGGAAGAAGCCGGCATGTTGCACCGGATCGAAGAGATTCGAGGTGATGAATGAATAGGGACCTATATTTCATCAAGCTCATGAACCAGGCGCTGTCCAGCTCGCATCCCAGGGAAGCACTGCGGGATGCCTTCAACGAGATCGAAAAACTAGGTCAGCAACCTGGCTACGAGAAGGGCTACGGGCAGTTCCTGGAGTTCATGTCATTGGTGGGCGCCGACGAGCAAGCGGAGCAGGTTGACCCTGAAATCTGGCGAAGGGGCATAGAGGAGTGGCTGGAATCTCCAGCCCTGCATGCTCCGATCCCCTCTATGGTCCTGGAACGCGATAGTGAGGTCCTGGCCCGGCTCCAGGTGGATGAGAAGAGGACCGCCGAGACCGTGAGCGGCCTTACTCCCGGCTCCTATTCACTTCGCTTGGAGTCCGGCTGGGTCCTATGGAAGGGGGAATTGAGCAAAGCGGATCTGATATGGCGGCATGCCTTTCCCGAAGAGCCGCTGCCCTTGGCGGCCGAAACCGAGCCCGCATCGGCCAAGGCCAGCCGTGAATTCGGGCTGCTCGAAGGAGAGCTATTAATCAAGGTGACACCCGGCAGAAGCAGCGGGCGCATGGACATCATCTACCGCGGATAAGCGCCGATGGACACCCGACGCCAATATAGCGCTTCAACCGCCAGGGCCAACACGGTCGTGGTCTTTCATGACGGCGACGGGTCCCAGGGCCTACTCACGGGCATCGTGTGCCGCACGATAGACCAGGATCAGGAAGTCGTCTTCACTGGCCCCGGACAATTCTCGGAAAGAACCCAGGAGCACATCACCCAGACCGTCTACCGCTTGGTTACAGCCTTGGCCTCTCACCTGGGAGTGCCATGCCGCGGCCTGGAGCTCTCGGCAGTAAACCTGAGCGCCGCCTCTTGGGATCAACGCGGGCTGACCATCTCCGGCTTCTCGGCCGACGCCCCCATCTTCCTGGCCACGCTGGCGGCGATCCTGGGCCTGGAGGTGCCGGCGGACTTTCTTTGCACCGGCCATATAGCGTCCTCGGACGGGGATATCAGGATGGTGGGAGGACTACCCGCCAAGCTTGCCGCCGCTTCCCAAGAGAAAACGATCAAGCGGTTCGCCTATCCAGACCCCATGGCTGACGGCTCCCTGGTACCCATGCTTACTCCACAAGAGATGCAGGAGGTCCTAGCGGCCTTAGCCGAGGCCAAACGTTCCCTGGCCCTGTATTCAGTCAAGGACGTGGCCGACTTGGTAAGTGTGTCTTTCTGCTCGGAGGAGCTGGTCTTGGCTGGCCTTCGCAAAGGATATTTCAACGCTGAAGGTCTACCCGCGAAATCATCCAGCCCGCTCTATAAAACAGCAGTGCATCTCACGTCCGGTTTACCGGCTCGGTTTTGGTCGGCTTTGGAAAGCAGGATACTGGCTGGCCAGGATACGGAGGCCAAGGTTCTTTTGGACGCGTTTGCCAGCCACCACATCGATCACGAAACCTATCCCGTCGGATTCGGCAAACGACTC
This sequence comes from Desulfocarbo indianensis, assembly GCA_001184205.1. Taxonomy (GTDB): domain Bacteria; phylum Desulfobacterota; class Desulfarculia; order Desulfarculales; family Desulfarculaceae; genus Desulfocarbo; species Desulfocarbo indianensis. The sequence continues at coordinate 429 of LBMP01000019.1, read as the reverse complement.
CAGGGAATATTGACCTCACTACCTGCCTCCACCCGCCGTTTGAAAATACGGTTTCCCTTGCTGTCATCTACCAGAGGCTTCAGTCTCGCGAGTTTCGCCAACAGCGAGGACCACCCCGATGCCGTGATCATGCTTAAAACCATCCAAGGAGAGCCGGATGGGACGGACAGGCGCTATGGGCGTCCCAGTGATGGTTCTTCACCGGGGCACCAGGCGCCCGACAGCGGCCTAAGGGATGTCATCTCCCTCATTAATGAGAACAGCCTAGCGGAAAGGATCAGCCTGCCGGTCGACTCGGCCAGGGCCTCCTATCTCCTGGACACGGTGCTGGTGCAAAGCCATGAGGCCTTCAACGACACCATCACATCATTCGTGGTCCATCTGTTCCGGCGGGTTCGCGGTGTGGATGTCAATGAACCGGTACAGGCA
>LBMP01000002.1:85443-743544 GCA_001184205.1 Desulfocarbo indianensis | reverse complement strand
AGGTGCTCAAGGATCACGAAATCAAAATATCCATGGACGGCAAGGGGGCCTGGGTGGACAACGTATTCATCGAGCGTCTCTGGTGGTCGCTCAAATACGAATGCATCTACCTCAATGAGTTCAAGGATGGGGCCGCCCTCCGCAAAGGTCTTCGACACTGGATCGACTTCTACAACTCGGAAAGACCCCATTCCTCTCTGGACCACAAGACACCCGAAGAGGCATATTTCGAGGGCCTCTCCAAGGCGGCTTAAACATGACCGGCCAAATCAACCTTATTCAAGCCGCCGACCTGTCCAACAAATGGGGACCACCGCTATCAGATGTCAACGAAACTGGAGTTGACGTCGGAGGCACGCCATTTTGTCAAAGAGATGCAGACAGTTCGAAACAGATGGGCGCATGCGGGCAGTGAGGGATTCCCATTAGACGACGTATACCGGGATATGGACACGCTGCAGCGCTTCGCCATTGTCGTTGGGGCGGACGAAAGCTTGCTCGACGAGGTGCGCGAGTCCAAGGCGTCCCTGCTTTCGAAGGAACGTCCCGGACCTGATCAAGATGGTGCAGTTTTAGAAAGCCCATCTCCGGAGGCACCGGTGTCTGATACGGAATTCTCGCCCGGTCAGATCGTTCATCTCAAATCCAACCCAACCATGCGAGGTGCCGTTGTTTCCGCAATACCAGGCAAACCGGAGAACCGATTCCTGGTGTTCATGGATGGCGAAACGCATACTTACTATGCATCACAGCTAAAGACGGAAGACCAACCGGTTGACGAGTCTCGGTTCTTACCATGTGATGAATTCCATTCCTATCTCGCCGCCTTGCAGATTCGCTATCCAGGACTTTCAACGCTTTATTCTTTGAATGCCGCCCGTGTGGATTTCATCCCATATCAATTCCGGCCCGTCTTGAGATTCATTCGATCAGATCGTCCTCGAATGCTTGTTGCCGACGGCGTTGGGGTCGGCAAGACCATCGAGGCTGGTTTAATACTCCGGGAGCTACAGGCCAGGCGCGACATACGTTCCATCCTAATAATTTGTCCCCGACCGCTTATTACTGAACGCAAATGGCAAATTGAGATGAAGCGGTTTGAGGAGCGCTTTGTTCATCTGGATGGACCAACACTGAGGTACTGTATCAACGAAATGGATTTGGAAGGGATTTGGCCAGAGCAGCATCAACGAATTATCATCCCATATTCCCTATTCGATGAAGCGCTTCTATATGGTTCGTACAGTAAGCGAAAGCGCAAAAAAGGGTTACTGGACTTGGACCCACCCCCTCGTTTTGATTTGGTCATCGTAGACGAGGCGCACCATATACGGAATCAGGATACTTTCAGTCACAAGGCGGTGCGGTTTTTCTGCGACCATGCGGAAGCCGTAATCTTCCTAACAGCTACCCCCATACAACTTGGCAGCCATGACCTGTTCGTTTTACTGAACACCCTCCGCCCCGACCTGATTATTGATCATGAGAGCTTCGAGCACATGTCAGAGCCGAATCCGTTCATCAATCAAGCGGTAGCCTTGGCCCGTGCCCAGGAGCCGGGATGGGCTATTGGGGCCAAGGATGCTCTGAACAACGCGGCGGGAACGCCTTGGGGGCAGTCAATTCTCCGATACAATCCAAAGTTCAATCGTCTAAATGAACAGCTCGCCGAAGGCAAAATTGGCTTGGAAGAACGGGTACAGTTGATAACTGATCTCGAGGCGTTGCATACGTTTTCAGGGATAATCAACCGGACGCGCCGCCGCGATATCGGAGAGTTCACGGTGCGCAAGCCCGAAACCGTCGTCGTTGAATTTACACCGAATCAGAAAGATCTACATGACGAACTGCTTCAGGTGCAGGCGGAGATATTCAGTAAGCTTCACAAAGATGTCAATGTCAAGTTCATGATGACAACCATTCGGAGACAGGCGGCCAGTTGTCTTTATGGGCTTGCCCCCTTCCTAGAGGAAATACTGAGCCGCCACCTTGATGAATTGTCATGGGAAGAAGCTGACAATACTGAGTTTGCCCCCCAAAGCGATGCTGTTGATAGCATAGAATCACGTATCCGGGCAATCCTCGGCAAGGCCCGTGACCTCGATCCATACGATCCGAAACTTGACGCTCTCCGTAATATCATCCGGGACAAACAAAAACTATCCAATAACAAGGTGATGCTTTTCAGCAGCTTCCGTCACACGCTTCACTATCTCTATGAACATCTAAAGGCGGATGGATTTAGGGTTGGGCTGATTCACGGCGGGACACCTGATGAGGATCGGGTCGAGCTTCGGAATCGCTTTGAATTGTCGCCAAATCGGGATGACGGTCTCGACATTTTACTTTTTTCAGAGATTGGCTGCGAGGGTTTAGACTACCAGTTCTGTGATTGTATCGTCAATTACGACCTGCCCTGGAACCCCATGCGGGTAGAACAGAGGATTGGCCGAATAGATCGGAATGGACAGAAAAGTGAGAGTGTAGCCATCTTCAATTTGATCACGCCGGGTACGGTCGATGCGGATATCTACGAGCGGTGCCTGGTGCGGATTGGTGTGTTTAACAGCGCTCTCGGTGCCAGCGAGGAAATACTCGGGGAGATCACCAGGGAAATTCGCAGTATCGCGGAAAATTTCTCCTTGAGCGAAACAGAACGCGGAGAGCAGCTTCAACAACTGGCGGACAACAAAATCAGGCTGATACAGGAACAGGACGAACTCGAACAAAAACAACTCGAACTGTTCGGCATCCGTCTGCCCCAGGATCAGATGAAGCGGGAAATCGAGCAAGCATCGAGCTATTGGCTGTCCCCTATATCGATACGAAGACTCATTACGATTTACCTTCAACGTACTTGCGGCAGGGACCAGGAATTCATACTTGGCGAAAAAGCGCTTAAAACGCTACGTCTATCCCAAGAAGCCAGAAACAATCTGTTGCGTGATTTTCGGATGATTCCACGCCAGAACACGGCCGTTTATCGCGAATGGGGAAGCTGGCTCAAAGGGGGAAACCCGCATCTCCTTATTACATTCGACTCCGAGTGCGCTTCGCAACACCCTGAAGCGGTCTTCATAATGCCCCTTCATCCTCTTGTAAAACAGGCGGCTATGACCTTTGATACCAAAAGGCGGGTCATGACGGCCTTGCGGTCCAAAAGCAATAAAGTACCCAAAGGCAGCTATGAATTCGCAGTTTATCAGTGGCAGTTCCATGGCGTTAGGGAGGACTTGGTTCTACAGCCGGTTGCTTCGAATGATGTTGTAACCAAGCACATCTCCAGCCTTCTTGAGAGAGCAGAAAGCGTATCAACGGAAGAAAGCGTCCATACCCCAAATCCTGATGCATTGAACGGCCTGGACGCTCAGCATCATAAGATGTGGTCTGAGGCGCGCAGCCAGCATCAGCGAAGGACCCAGGAGCTGGCGGAGTACAGGAGGGAAAGCCTTACAACGAGCCACAGAGCACGAATTGCTCTTCTGGAGGAGCAGCTCGATCAGGCAACAAATGAAAAAATCCAGAAGATGCGACGTTCGCAGATATCCGCAGCGGAGGCAGACTACGCGCGACGCATTCAGGAGCTAGATATAGCGATGGAGAGAGCTGATCTAACCGCCGGGCCCGTAGCTTATGGCGTCATTAAAGTCGATGAGGATTCGAGTAATGCCGTGTGACTACGATCAAATCAGAGCGGACGAGTCTGTCAGATTTTCTGTGTAAGAGCCATTCCGCCTGAATTTGGTTTTATGTCCACACCGCCATTTGCAGGCGATCCTCAAAGAGTATAGCAAATTGGTTCAGTACCATCTTCCAGCCTCTCTGGGGCATCCTCCATTTGGCGCTGACGTTCCTGATCACCAGGTAGAGTAGTTTTATGGCCGCATCGTCGTTGGGAAAGTGGCCCCGGTTCCTGACGTTCTTGCGCAGGCTGCGGTGCAGGCTCTCGATGGCGTTGGTGGTGTAAATCAGCTGACGCACCTCTGGGGGATAGGCCAGGAAGGGAATGATCTTCTCCCAGTTGCGCCTCCAGGACTGGCCGATGGTTGGATACTTGCTTCCCCACTTGTCCTCAAAGTCGGCCAGGCGGTCCTGAGCGGCTTCCACGGTCTCGGCCCGGTAGATGGCCTTCAGATCGACGGCCACCTCCTTGCGCTCCTTCCAGGGCACAAATTTCAGGGAGTGCCGCACCATGTGCACGATGCAGGTCTGGACCTGGGCCTCGGGGTAGATGGCCGTGATGGCTTCAGGGAAGCCCTTGAGGCCGTCCACCACCGCGATCAGGATGTCAGCCACCCCCCGATTCTTCAGATCGGTCATCACCCTCATCCAGAATTTTGCTCCTTCGGTCTGCTCCACCCACAGCCCCAGCACCTCTTTGATGCCCTCCACATTTATGCCCAGGGCCACGTAGACGGCCTTGTTCTTGACCATGCCTTCGTCGCGAATCTTGATCCGCAGGGCGTCGAAGATTACCACGGGATAGACGGGGTCCAGGGGGCGGGCCTGCCACTCCCTGACCTCCTCCATAACCGCGCTGGTGACCCTGGATATCAGGTCGGGAGAGACATCGACCGCGTAGACATCCTTGAGATGCCCCTGGATCTCACGGACCGTCATACCCCGGGCGTACATGGAGATGACCTTCTCATCAAAGCCCTTGATGCGGGTCTGACCTTTTTTGATCAGCTGGGGCTCGAAGGTGCCCTGGCGGTCACGGGGGACGGATATCTCGATCTGCCCGTCCTTGTCCCGGACCGTCTTCTTACTCTTGCCGTTTCGGGAATTGCCGGAGCCGCGCCCGGCGGGATCGTTTCGCTCATAGCCGAGGTGGTGGGTGAGCTCGGCCCCAAGCGCCTTCTCGATCAGGGCCTTCTTCAATTCCTGCAGCAGGCCCTTATCGCCTAACAAGTCCTCGGGCTTGTCCAGGCCCTCCATCAACTGGTCCAGCAACTCGTCCTTGATAGCCATCGCGTGATCCTCCTAGGAGATAGAGTCTCCCACGGATGGCTACTTACACAAAATTTATGACACTCCCGAGCGGACAATATCCGAGAATACGGTGAGGGAATTCGCCATCTGTCTTTTCTTGGGCGTTTGTACACAGATCGAACACACTTTCTTTTTGAGCTGTTGCAGAACGCCGAGGACGCCGGCGCAACAAGAGTCCTGTTCAATCTTTTCGAAGACAAGCTCGAGGTCTTTCATGACGGTCGCCTTTTCAATGAAAAAGACGTGCGTGGTATCTGCGGTGTGGGCGAGGGCACGAAGGCTGAAGACCTCACACAGATCGGCAAATTCGGCATTGGTTTCAAGTCTGTCTATGCATATACGACCTCGCCTGAAATACACTCAGGACATGAAAGCTTCAGGATCGAGAACTATGTTCGCCCATTTGCTGTGCGGCTAAGGGGCATAGGAGACTCATGGACCACCCTCTTCGTGTTTCCTTTCAACAAGGAAGATGTTGATTCGATAGTCGCATGTAGAGAAATCAGTGCAAGGCTTCGCAAACTCAGTGCCAGGACACTTCTTTTCCTTCGCGAAATTCAGGAGATTGAATACAGGCTGCCGGACGGCACGGATGGTGTTTATCTGCGGGACGAGGCTGCTCGTGGTGCTGCAAGGGAAATTACGGTGATCGGGCAGAGCAATGGCGAAGATGAGAGCGAGAGCTGGTTGATATTTGAACGACCCGTGGATGTGCCTGATCCAAGCAACGATTGTCCTCGCCACGTTCAGGTCGAGGTCGGTTTTCGTTTGGAGAAAATCGAAAAGGACTGTCGGGACGAAATTGTAAAGGTCAAGGACTCACCGCTCGTGGTCTACTTCCCAACAGAAAAGGAGACTCGATTCGGGTTCTTGATCCAGGGACCGTACAAGACGACTCCCGCGCGGGATAATATTCCAAAAGATGACGATTGGAACGCCACTCTTGTACGAGAGACAGCCCGCCTAATCGCTGACGTGTTGCCAAAGTTCAAGGAACTTGGCCTCCTAGGTGTATCGGTGCTTGATGCGTTACCAATCAGGATGGACAATTTTCCTCCGGGCAGTATGTTCTATCCGATTGTGGTCGCGGTTCGGGAAGCTTTAGCGGCCAAGGAGCTGCTTCCAACAGATGACGATAGTTTCGTTGCTGCGCGAAATGCCAAACTTGCCCGTGGCGCTGATCTTAGAAAATTGCTGGATCAAGATCAACTTACCTACCTCTTTCAATCTGAAAATACAATCAAATGGCTGGCCGGCTCGATTACTCAGGATCGAACTCCTGAGCTACGCATATACTTGTTAAATGAACTGGACGTCGAGGAGGTCACGCCCGATAGCTTTGCCCGCAGGATCACACAATCTTTCTTGCTTAAGCAGATCGATGAATGGCTGGTGAAATTTTATAGGTACTTGTCAGGACAAGAGGCGCTTTGGCGTTCTCCAAGATGGTCCGGGGACTCGGGAGGCCCTCTCCGGACCAAGCCTATTGTCCGGCTTCAAGACGATAGTCAGGTGAATCCGTTTCGAGCTGATGGTAATACACAAAATGCCTTCTTACCTCCTCCGGAAGATACTGACTTTCCGATTGTGAAGCGGTCGATTGCAGGCGATGAGCAAGCGGGTAACTTCCTGAAGCGTTTGGGTCTTTCGGAGCCGGATGTTTTTGACGATATCGTAGAGAGGGTTCTGCCCAAGTACTTGAAGGAAGATTTCTCCTTAATCTCCGAGACCGAGCACACGGCAGACATTCTCAAAATATTGCGTGCTTTGACTTCTGATTCTGAGGGTGGGAAGAAAAAGGTTATCGAAAAAGCTAAGCAGACACCATTTCTCAGAGTTGTCGACCCGGCTGGGAACTTTGCTTTCAAAAAACCGTGCGATATCTATCATGATAGATCAGATTTGAGACTATATTTTTCAAACTCGACTGATGTTTGGTTCCTATACGAAAAGGCGCTTGCTTCTGCAACAGACACAAGCGTTCTGAGCGAACTTGGAGTTGCGACCCTTCCACGGCGCATTCTTTTTTCCGATGGATTGCCTTCTGGGGTTGGGGAAGACTCAACGCGCGGCGAAACCATCGAGAACTATGAGCTCCATGGGCTGGATGATTTTCTTGAGTCCCTAGAGAGTGCGTTAGATTTTGAGGATAGAACGAAATCGGCTCTACTCCTTTGGGGTTATCTCAAGGAACGTTTGGAATTGGACTCATGGTTCTTCAAAGGCCGCTATCATTGGTTCTACTACCACAGTCATAGCAAGTCATTCGATTCTCAAATGCTGACCTGCCTTCGGAACACGAAGTGGATTCCAACGCGGGACGGTACCATAGAAAAGCCGGGGGACATGACCACAGATCAGCTTCTTGATGAATTTCAAGGGGCAAGTGAGTTGGATGAAGTATTAGGCATTAATCAAGGTGTTGGCCGGGGCACAAAATCAGAAGATGAACAGAAACGCGAACACGCCGACATGTTAGGAGTCTCTCTTGATGACATCGAATTTCTGAAAAATCATCCGGATGATTTTGCGCGGCTGAAAACTGAAATTGCCTCAAGGGATGAAAGGCCGGTATTTCCAAAACGGAAGGTAAACAATCCAGAGCGGCGGCAGGAACGGCTCACAAAACAACTCGCCGAATCTCCCAAAAAGGAGTACGAAGAACGCGAAAGAAGTGTTCGGACAACCAAGGGCGCTATCGATCCTTCTCTATGGCTCAGGGAGCAGTACACCAACGAGTACGGCCAAATGGTGTGTCAAATATGCAGGAAGGAAATGCCTTTTAGAAAACGTAATGGTGAGCATTATTTTGAAGCTGTCGAAGCGTTCTCTCAGGATTATCTTCCAATGGAACATGAAGCACAGTTTTTAGCACTATGCCCACTTTGCGCGGCAATGTACAAAGAATTCATAAAAAAGGATAAAGCGTCAATGTCCGATCTGAGAATGGCTCTGCTAAATACGGACTTATTAGAGGTTTCATTGTCCCTGGGTGGTCTCGAAACAACCATCGAATTCGTCGAAACTCATTTTCAGGATATTAGGACAATTTTAGAGGAATCGAAATAGATAGGAAGAGTGTCTCACAACATGTTATCGTCATTAACTTTCGACTATCTATGAGGTAAGCAGGAATGCCCTCCTCATTAACATGGATAGATCATGACCCAACTGCTCGAGAAAGGGCATTGCGCATCCTCTCGCTTTTTCAGGAAAGGGAAAGCCGAGATGAGCTCGGATTAGGTGCGATTAGGGATTCATTTGCAGACGCTTTGTTTCCCGGTACAAGCACGATCCAAACTCGTTTACGGTACATGCTCTTTGTTCCATGGGTGTACACGAAACTTGAAAAAAGGCGAATGTCCTCACCTGCATTTGCCGCCAAGGCACGCCAGATGGAAATGGCCTTGGTCGATCCGCTTCTATCGAATTCGGACCATGCAGGTGTTTTTGGGAGGCTTGCGGGCAGGTCTTTAAAACGCTTACCGAGTTCGGTCTACTGGAATGGTTTGGGTGAATGGGGTATTCGGAGAATCCCCTGTTCTCAGGATGAATACCATAGGCATGTGGACGAGGTATACAACCGCCGTGATGTCTCTCGCCGTCGTTATGAAAAGGACGATTATCCAGAAAGCGAAACCCAGACTTGGCATCCTCGATTGCCTGCTCCGCCGGATGGCTTTCCTGATGACGTAGATCAAATCAGTTTTGAACTTGAACCAGATGAAGCTAGTTTTTTGCTTGACCGGCTGTTGAAATCTCAAAAGGACAGCCTTCTGGCTTTTTTGGCTCTCAATTGTCAACCCGTTGATTGCGATTTTCCTTGGCAACATCCGGAGTTAAATAGCTTCTCTTCGGAGCACAAGGAACTAATACACTACGCCGAGTTCTTTTCAACGCTCATGCATGGTGCTGCATTTCTATACAACCTAATGCTGGCAGAGCTGTCTGATCGACAGGAGCTTGAAGACGAACATCGGGAAAACATCGAAGAATGGAGAGGCCGACTTCAACATTGTCAATGGCTTGATCTTCCGCTTCAGGGCTTATGGGATCTGACTGCAGGCCGAGGACACACGATCACAAGGAAGACAAAGGACTTCGTCTCGGCGTGGCATCGACGGGCACTGGCTACTCGTGGCAATGTAGCCGACGATTCCGACAGCAGGATGCTAATCAACTCCAGGGAACGGCGGCTCAAAGGCGTTCGATCCCGCTTCACGAATCCAAGGGCGAGGGACCAGTGGAAAGGGTACGCCGGTGTGGGTCAGATGGCATACCGTTGGTCAAACGTAAGAACCCTGCTCTCAGATCTCGATGCGGGCTTGAATGGGAGCGGTCATGCTTAATCCAGACGATAGAAGCCTATACACTGGAGCCGTAACGCCACCGCCGGGATACCTTTTCGACCAGGCAGTTGCGACAACATACTCCCTCGATCTGGCCACAGTACTCTCACTACCGACACATATTGCACTTGCCGAGCGCCCTTCTTCGGCCGCTATCGACCCGATAAAGCTTCTGGAATCCCTCCGTCGGCTTTCTGGCCGGTTTAGTGTCTACGTGGACCATGCCGGTATAAAATCCCCCTCGGGCAGCAACGTTCTTTTCGGCCTGCTTGAATCAATGGTAATCCCGACCAAAGCGCCACGAGGAGGTGTATTTCACCCCAAAATGTGGGTGCTACGCTTTGTTCAACCGGAGATAGATGAGCCTCCTTTGATCCGGCTGCTCATATTATCACGCAACATTACCTATGACCGGTCGTGGGATATCTCACTGCAACTGGAGGGACGGCCTGGACGACGATATGTTGCCGCCAATCGGCCTTTGGGAGAGTTCCTGAGCTCTCTGCCAACCATAAGTACGCAGCCAGTGGAAAAAGAAAGAAAGGTCCAGATAGACCGACTTGCAGATGACCTCAGAAAGACAGTATGGGAATTGCCAGAGGGATTTGAAGAAGTTGCATTTCATATCATAGGCAACAAAAGAAAAGCGTGGTCACCGTCTTGGTCAAGGCGGATGGCAGTTATCTCTCCATTCATAACGGACGAGGCACTCTCGTGGCTAAGCGATCAGACAGAGGAATTGGTTGCCGTTGTTTCCAGGCCAGACGAACTAAATCAAATCCGCACAGAGACACTGCAACTGGCTGATAAGTGGTTCACTCTCGATGAAGCGGCGGAGACGGAAGATGGCGAGGAGCCAGACAAGCAAGATACCGTTGGCCTGCACGCAAAGGTGTATGTGGCGGAAAAGGGCTGGTGGACAAGGCTCTACCTAGGTTCAGCAAATGCCACGTCCACAGCACTGCTCCAATGCAACAATAGCGAGGTTCTGGTCGAGCTGGTCGGGAGAACAAGTCGTGTTGGCGGCATAGAGACGCTTCTTAGTGAAAACGGATTAGGCCCAATCTTGGCCGAGTACACACAACCGGATGAGCTTGCTCCAGTAGACGACGAGGAAGCTTCTGCACGGAAGGCTCTTGAGAAAGCAAGAAACTTACTGGCAAATGCAAAACTGAAATTGACTTGTGAAGCTGATGGAGACGCCTGGCGGTTATCACTTGTTTCGACCGAGCCCCTTTCTATATCAGGCATGTCTGGATTCAAGGCCTGGCCCATTACTGTGTCGAAGGACCGGGCTAAGGATGTTTTCGACCTAACCCGGTACGGATTCGCTGAGATTGGAAGGTACGCCACTGAATCTGTGACCGGGCTTGTCGCCTTCGAATTCGTTTCGGTAATCAGGAAGTTGTCGTTGCGTATGGTGTTAAATATTCCCATAGAGGGACTCCCTGAAAACCGGGACGATGCCATCTTCAAACTGGTTTTAAATAATCGCGAAGGCTTTCTGCGCTATATACTCCTACTTCTTGGAGAATATACTGGTGGATTCTTAAACAAGAGTGGCCTCTTCAACACTGGGAATGGGTCTGGTTCCTGGACTGAAGGCTTCACTAACGAAGTGCCAATCCTCGAGGAACTCGCCAGAGCTTTTAGTCGAAGCCCGGACAAGCTCAAAGATGTCAAGGCCGTTGTAAACCGCTTAATGCGCGATGAGGATAGCAAATCCATTGTCCCAAAAGAATTCATCGAGTTTTGGAAGGTCTTTGAAATTGCCATGGAGGAAGCTGACAAGTGACAAGAAGATCTGAAAATACAGAACTTGTCCTTGCCAGATTAAAGGACTTCCAACGTCGTACCGCTGAGTACGTGTTTCGCCGTTTCTACCTCGACCCGACCACCACAGACCGTTTTCTCGTGGCTGATGAGGTTGGTCTCGGGAAGACTCTTGTGGCGCGGGGGATCATCGCGCTTGCAATCGAACATTTGCGAAGAGAAGTGGATAGAATCGACATCGTCTATATCTGCTCCAACGTCAGCATCGCATCTCAGAATATTCACCGGTTGAATGTTACGGGTGTTCAGGAATTCGTTCGACCCACTCGGTTATCCCTTTTGCCAATGCATATTGCTGGAATTCGCAAGAACCATGTGAATTATGTCAGCCTTACGCCAGGAACGAGTTTCGATCCAAAATCCCGAGAAGGAAAAGACGAAGAGCGAGCCCTGATTCACCTCTTGTTGAAAGGGAAATTGGGTGTCAGCCCTGCCGGACTCAGACGGTTGCTTCAATGTCGGGTGAGTGATGACAACTGGTCGTGGTGGACCCATGAATGGAGGCCTGAAGCACTCGACAGCGACATCTGTGAAGCATTTGTGAAGAACGTCATCGAAGACCGAGATCTGCATCAGCGCATAGCAGATTTCTGTGCAATGTCAAAAAGACGAGTGCTGTGGGACCATCCAGAACGACTAGAACTTGTTTCGGAACTGCGATTCCGTCTTGCCGAAATGAGCGTCGAAATGTTGGAACCGGATTTGATCATCCTAGATGAGTTTCAGCGCTTTAAAAATCTCCTGGACCATACTAATCCTGAAGCCAGGCTTGCCCAAAAACTGTTTCGGTACGAGCAAGTCAAGACCCTGCTTTTGTCGGCAACACCATATAAGATGCTATCTCTTGATCACGAGCAAGATGACGATCATTACCCAGATTTTCTAAATACCCTCCGGTTCCTGTTCGATTCTGATTCGGCCATAGACGACATTAAGAGGGAAATACAATCTTTCAGGCAATCTCTATATATGATTGGAACAGAAAATGGTTCCGCAGTTTCAAGTGCCCGAGATGCCCTCCAATCGACACTTTGTCGTGTTATGTGTCGAACAGAACGGGTTGGCATGACGAACTCTCTTGATGCAATGCTTTCTGAATCTCGAGACAAACCCACTTTGCAGCCATGCGACTTGCATGAGGCTGTTATGGCCGACAGAGTCGCATCAAGCGTTGGAGCGCGTGACATCATCGAGTATTGGAAATCGAGCCCATATCTCATCAACTTTCTTAGACGATACGAATTCAGGCGTAAGTTGGAGGCTCAATGTGACGATCCGAGCGATGAGCTCATAGCCGCTTTGAGCTCAGACGGAAATAGGTTGCTTCAGAAAGCCGCCATCAAATCGTATCAGGAGGTGTCTCCGTCTAACCCGAGAATGAGAGAGCTCTTTTCTCTCACGATTGACCGCGGGCTTTGGAAGATTCTCTGGATGCCGCCTTCCATGCCCTACAGCAAGCCAGACGGCCCTTATGCTGAGATCAATAAGGTGACCAAGAACTTGGTGTTTTCAGCATGGAACGTTGTGCCTGACGCGATTGCAGCCCTTTGCTCCTATGAGGCGGAGCGGAGGATGATATCCGGCCTTTCAAAACAAATAAGCCATGACCAGCTCTATGACGAGTTGCGTCCGCTGCTTCGATACTCTCGAAGCGCTGAAGGTCGTTTGACCGGGATGTCTGTTCTGATTCTTCTATATCCAAGCCCGACATTGGCAGATCTGCTAGACCCTCTAGACCTGTCGATGGCCCATCATGAAGCAGGTCCCATTCCACCTGACATCATGATTGAGAGAGCCGGGGAGGTTCTGGAACCACTCCTTCTTAAACTTATTGAGGGAACCACCGATATAGGACCTGAGGATCAGCGATGGTATTGGGCAGCTCCGGCGCTCATGGACGGACATCGGTTTCCGAGCCTGAAATCCTGGCTGATGGATGGTAACGAAGGTTGGCCGTCGGTATCAACAGACGGATACACTGAGAGAGGCGAACGCTTTAAAGAACATCTGGAGCTACTATACCAGGTAATGGATCAGGATACCGAAACTCCACTCGGACGTCCTCCTGCCGATTTGATCAATATACTCAGCATGATGGCTGTTGCAGCACCGGGTGTATGTGCCCTGCGAGCACTTAGAAGACAATCTCCTTCCCTTGCTTGGGACTCTAACGCCCTCCTTAATGGGGCTGTAAGAATATCGGAGGGATTCAGAACCCTGTTCAACCTACCTGAAAGCATTGCGCTCCTTCGGGGCGATAAGCCAGACACTTTCTATTGGCAGCTTGCACTACGGCATTGCCTCGAGGGAAACATACAATCTCTGCTTGATGAACAAAGTCACTGCCTCATCGAATCGCTTGGTGTCATCGACGAATCCGAGCCTGAACGAGCGATTGCTATCGGGGATTCCATTGGTTCGTCCCTTTCTGTTAGGACCTCACAGTTGCAGCTGGATGAAGTGCATGTGGACCTAGAAAACCGCAAGGTTAAACTTGAAGGTTATAACACCAGATGCCGTTTTGCCTTACGTTTTGCTGAATTGAGAGACGAGAGAGGAACAACCGTCGCCCGGGCGGACACCGTAAGAGAGGCGTTTAATTCACCGTTTAGACCATTTGTTCTCGCTTCGACATCAATTGGGCAGGAGGGATTAGATTTTCATACATGGTGTCATTCAGTAATCCATTGGAACCTCCCCAATAACCCTGTTGATTTGGAACAGCGGGAGGGACGAATACATAGATATAAGGGTCATGCGGTCAGGAAAAATGTCGCGCTGGCCTATGGACTGAACGCATTGAGAGAAGGATGGGATCAAAAGGGCGACCCGTGGCGTTTCATGTTTGAGTTGGCAAAAAAGGATCGACCAGCTGAAGCAAACGATTTGATTCCATATTGGCTTTATGAAGTCGAGGGAGGTGCAAGGATTGAACGACATGTCCCAATCCTTGCATTCAGCAAGGACGAACCTCATTATCATCGCTTAAAAAAAATGCTTGCGGTCTACCGCCTGGTCTTCGGGCAACCGAGGCAGGAAGACCTATTAGAATATCTGGTCGATGTTGAGTGCGACAAACAACAATACGATACGGACAGATGGAGGGTCGCACTTGAACCTATGACCTGACAAAATTCTGGTACAAAGCGGTTGATAGTGCAAAACCTCACGCCAAAGAAACTAAAATTAAGGCCCTGACAAATCAAATGAAATGCGTAACCTTTTCTGCAGAGTTCGACGCAGGCTTTTGGCCCGGTCCTCTCACTGACCTGGAGGCAGTGGCCGGTGAGACCTGGGTGGGCCAGAATGGTCTGCTTTCGCTGCTGGAAACCACCCTTGGTCTGCGCTATCCGGCTGAACCGGACGCTCTTAGGGCTGCGGCTCTGGTGCCAACGATTCAAAAGCAAAACGGTTTCTGGTCCGAGTCGGCCAAGGTGGACCCATTCGGCACGGCACGCAAACTGCTGACTTGGCGGGACCGCCTGTGCCTGCATGGCTGGCAGGGCCAGCCGGTCACACCGCTGCTAAAATCACTGGCACAGGTAACCAAAAGTGTGCTGCCGGGATTCCCTGACCGCCTGAATGATGTTTTCCAGACCCTTTCAAAGCGTCGGGCTGACATGGCACGAGTAAGTCTATGTGAGCCTTTGGACGAATTGCCCCTGGCATGGCGACAGGTGCTCAAGGCGTTGCAGGCGCAAGGGACCAAAGTGGAGGTCATGGAGCCTGGAGCGGCAACACCTTCCGGCGATCTCGAGGCCGCGCGAAAGCCGGGATTCAAGCCCACGGGTGACGGCAGCTTGCAGCTTCTACGCCCGGCAGGTCCGCTAGCGGCAGCCCATGAGGTGGCGGCCTGGCTGGCCGCCAGGGGTGATCTGAATGGCACGGTCATCATTGGCGGCGATGCAGTGCTGGATAGAGAGTTGCGTAACTTCGGTTTGCCTTGCCTTGGTTCTCCGTCCAGCGTGTATGACCACACCCTTTTGCAAGTGGTGCCTTTGGTCTTGGAGATGGGATGGAGCCCCCCGGATCCACAGCGTGCCCTGGAGCTTCTGACCCTTCCGCAGGGTCCGGTCCCGCGCGGAATTGCCTTTCGGCTTACCAACGCCCTGCAAGAATGGCCCGCGGTCGGTTCAGATGTCTGGCAAAAGGCGCTGGCAGAAGGCCTTGAAAAACTCCCCGACCCAGAATCACGCTCTCGCGTGCGAAAACGGCTTGAACTCTTATTCAGCCAAGCCGATCAGAAGGGACGCTATCCGGTTCGCTCCATCGAAGAACGCCTAACAGTATTGGAGAACTGGGCCAGGGGACGGGCTAAACTGGGAGATGAAGAGCAGGCGCTATTGGAGCCGGTGCTGAGGCAACTAAGCAACCTCATGAGGTTGCTGGACCTGTCAGGTGTAAGCGATCTGTCCCCAGCCCAACTTCAGCGAGCTATTCAGGACGCCACCGCGGAGGTCGGACTCCCGGCCTTGAACCAGGCCCAGGCCGGCATGGCCAGTGTGGGCACACCAGGCAGTATCGTGGGACGGGCCAAGGTAATCGTATGGTGGAATTTCCATCGCGGTTCCGAGGCCAGACCGCATCAATTGCCTTTAAATTCCAATGAGAGAAAGGAACTGCGGGAGGCCGGGGTAGAGATTCCCGAACCCGGCGACGAGGCGCTGGCGTTGGCCCAGGCTTGGCAAAGGCCACTGCTTATGGCTGAAGAGATCCTGCTCCTGGTTTGTCCGGCCCGTGGCGAAGATGGCGAGGAGCTGGCTACGCATCCTTTGTGGGATGAGGTCTTGGCCAGAGCTGAAAAAGGGGCCGACACTTCCTTGCTTGAGATGGCCCAACCCATAGGTGCCCCCAAACGCAGTAAACGGCATTTGGTAGAGCTACCCGGGCCGGTGCCAATATGGCATGCCCCCAAGGGAGCGACCCTGCGCAGGGAGCAGGAGTGGCCCGCCAGCCTAGAGCGGCTGGTGAGCTGCCCCTTCCGGTGGGTGATCGAGGACCTTGCCTACATACGGGGTGGTTCGACAGCTTCGTTGCAAAGCGGCTCATTTTTAGAAGGGCAGTTCATGCATGAGGTTTTGGCCCGTTTACTGGAGACCTTGCCGGCTGAGCCTCAACAGGCCGAATGCCAAGCGCTGGAGATTTTCGATCGGGATGGACCTTTACTGGCCGCACCGATTTTCCAACCAGGGAAAGAGGACGTCAAGGCCAGGACCAGGCGGGCGGTGGGCGTGGCCGCCAAGAGATTGGTAGAGATGCTAAGTGCCGCCGGGCTTAAGCCATCGGCAATGGAAACTAGGTACAGCCGCAAGGTTCCGGAGCTGGATTTCGAGCTTCACGGCATACCAGACCTGGTGGCCGGTCACGCGGTAATCGATTTCAAGCGAGGAGGCAGCCGTCGTTGGCGCGAAAAGCTGGAGAACGGTACAGCAACCCAAATGGCATGCTACGCCCATCTCTGCCAAGACAAGCGGAGCAATAATCTGCCGGCATGTGGCGTATTCATCATCCGCGAAGCGGCCATGCTCACTACAGACCAAGGTATTTTCCCCAGTGCCGAGGGACTGAAAGGCCCTTCCATTGAACAGACATGGGAGGCCCTAGTCAGTGCCGTGAACCAACGATTTATCGAGATTGATGCTGGCATCATCCACGCTCCGGGCGCCGGCGAAGCCCCCCCAAAAAAGAGCACTATTGACGAATCAGGAATGGTGCTGATTTCTTCTTGCGGTTATTGCAATGCGGCAGGGCTATGTGGCCGTGGACGGGGGGCATGATGGCCGGGGCAAACATCAAGGTTATATCGGCCAGCGCCGGGAGTGGCAAAACTTACCGCTTGTCCGAGGTGATCATTGAAAACATTCGGGATGGCGTAAGGCCTGAAGGGGTGGTGGCCACCACATTTACTCGCAAGGCAGCTGCTGAACTGACCGAACGCGTGCGCCGCCGGCTCATTAAAGAGGGATTGACCCGCGAGGCTCAGCGGATGTCGGCGGCCCGAATGGGCACAGTGCATTCGGTCTGCGGCGGGCTAGTGTCAGACTTCGCTTTTGAGCTGGGTTTGTTCCCCGATGTGAACATCCTGGACGAGGACCAGGTGAAGGCCCAGTTCAAACGGGCATTATCTGCCAGCACCGACATGACGACTCAACAAGAGCTCGCTGTCTTGGACCACCGCTTCAACGGATTTGATTGGAGCGGTGCGGCACAGGAGATCGTTGAGAAAGCCAGGGCCAATGGTCTCGATCCTGGTGCTCTTGGGGATTGTAAAAAGCGAAGCGTGCAAATGTGCCTGGATCTTTTTGACAAGCCGCTCCGCCCAGCGGTCTTGGAGCACGACCTCCGTCAGGCATTAAATGATTTCCTGCGGCAGGTGGACATTAGCTTAGACAAAACCAAAGGCACTGCAACCGCAGTAAAGTCCGTTGAACAATACCTGGCCCGTCTGGAAAGCAATGATCTACTCACTTGGCCTGACTGGGCCAAGCTGGGGAAAATAGGCGCTACCAAAAAATCTGACCATTTCCTCGATCCGGTGCGGGAAATCGCAAACAAGCATCTGGCTCATCCCCAACTTCAACACGATCTAACCAGGGCAATCGAGTTGGTGTTTGATCTAGCCCAAGCTGGCTACAATCAGTTCCAAAACCTTAAGCGCCACTGGGGTGCCCTCGACTTCGCCGATCAAGAATTCCTCGCGTTGCGTCTGCTTGAAAAGGAGGACGTTTGCCAGCGCGTTTCCCAGGAGTTGGAGTTGCTGGTGGTGGACGAGTTTCAGGACACCAGCCCCATCCAACTAGCCATTCTGCTCAAACTGGCTGAAGTATGTGGCAAAGCAGTTTGGGTAGGTGATCAAAAGCAATCCATTTTTGGTTTCAGGGACACCGACCCCGCTTTGATGGATGCTTGCATGGAACAGCTTGGCAAGGAAGCGGCCACTGAGACCTTGCCTAAATCATGGCGCAGTCGCCCCGGACTGGTGGAGTTGACTTCCCAGGTCTTTGCGCGTGCCTTTGCCGGCCATGGCATGCCCGAGGAACTGGTCAGGTTGGAGCCGGCATTAGAGGATGAACCCCATAAGCTAGGTCCTTTCTTGGAACGCTGGCAGATGGAAGGCACAGTTGCTATTCAGAATGCCGGCTTGGCGGCGTCGGTAGCCGAACTACTTGGCGATCCCGAGGCCAGGGTGCGAGATCGGGCCAGTGGGAAGGCCCGGGAGGTGAGGCCGTCTGACATTGGTATTCTGTGCCGCACCACCAATCGCGCCAGTCAGGTGGCCGACGCCCTGGCCGAGGCTGGAATCAAGGCCGAACTGGGCCGCACCGGCTTGATGGCCACCCCCGAGGCCCGGCTAATCCTGGCCGGCTTGAGGTTGTGGGTGGATGGCAGAGACAGGCTGGCTGCGGCTGAACTAGCCCGTCTGGTCCATTATGCACAGGATCCCGATCTATGGCTGGCCGAGGTCCTTCACGATCAAGGTCAGAGTTTCTTTGAATTACCCGAAGCGGTGGAGATCAAGCGCCGGGTGGGTGAAAACACATTGGCCGGTCCGCTGATAGCGCTGGATATTGTGGTGGACGCGGTGAATGCCCGGGAGCGCTGTCTTAGCTGGGGAGAATCGGAGGTGCGATTGGCCAATCTTGAGGCCGTCAGGTCGTACGCACTGACTTACGCCCGGGGAGCACTTGAAAAAGGAAGTGGAACCACCCCAGCCGGCTTGGTGGCCCACCTGGAGGAATTGGCAGAGGCGGAACTTGACTCCCAGGGGACCGATCCGGCCCGTCAGGCGGTGACCATATCCACCTGGCACCGCGCAAAGGGACTGGAATGGCCTGTAACCGTACTATATGAATTGGGAAAGATGTGGGAGGCGGGTACAGATGGCGTGACCGTGCTTTCGGACCAAGAAGGTTTTAATCTGAAGGCTCCCCTGAACGGTCGCTGGGTGCGTTACATGCCTTATCCCTACGGCGGCCTTTCCAGTGGCATTGAGCTCCTGGATCGTATCAGGGCTCGTCCAGAATGGCATACCCGCAATGAACGAGAGAGGCGCCAGGCGCTAAGGTTGTTGTACGTGGGGTGGACCCGGGCCCGGGACCGTCTAGTGCTGGCAGGCAAGGAGGGGGAACTGGAACAAGGGGCCATGGCCCTCATTGCAGTAAATGGGACCCCCTTGCTAAGCGAACCGCAAAAAGGCCGAGTAAAGTGGGCGGGAGTGACTGCCGATTGCCTGGTGCGATCATCAGGACCGTTAGATAGAGCCAAAATTGCCCCCGAGCCCGGAGAAGACTATACAATTTCTGGCCCACGCCAGCATCCACCGGCCCGCGTGTCCCCGTCGTCGATTGAGGGCCTTGGTAAAGTTCTGGAGCAGATTCGTCTTGGAAACCGAATGACCCTTGGCGGCAAGGCTGAGCCGGTACAGTTGGGTGAGGTCCTTCACACTTTCTTTGCGGCTGACCGTAATGATTTTCGGTACCAAGATCGCCTGGACATGGCGGGGTCTATCCTTACTCGTTGGGGCATACCAGACACACTTATGCCGACGGAGATGATAGCGGCTAGTGACGCCCTGCTGAACTGGATAAACCAGCGCTGGCCTGGGGCAGAGCTGCATCGGGAATGGCCGGTTTGGCAGTGCCTCGGCAATGGTAGCATCATGGCAGGACAGGCCGACTTGGTAGTGGTCGCGGATAATGGATTCGCTGTAATTGACCACAAGGCATTTCCTGGAAACCATGAGCAAGCTGTAGATCATGCGAAAGGCTATGCGGGGCAGCTGACCGCGTACGGAGAGGCGATAGCTAAAGCGACGGGGAAGAACTGTATCGGTCTTTTCATTCACATGCCTATAGCGGGACAAGCTCTCTCTTTGACACGAATTGAAAATTAGAGAACGTCTCCAGGTTATAGGGGAAGTAAATGCGGAAGTAACGGTAAATGCTTTTGCATGCAGAATGGTGCAGTTTACTTCTTTCTGATGCAGCTAAGTGCTTGAAAATAGGAAGGGTGCGTATCTAGTCCCGCCCTCTCACGCCGAAGACACGGGTTCGAGTCCCGTTGGGACTGCCAAAGAATAACAGAGGGTTAGGCATCATGCCTGGCCCTCTTTTTTGGTGTTTGGAGGTACTTTCGGAGTCACCTTCAAAGCTCTTGCCCACTTTAGGGCCCCTACTTCTTGGGGGAAAACCAGGTTAATTGCGGCTAAGCCGTTAACCGCTGGGGAATATCTGATTCGCTTGGACGCGACCCCATCCTCTCAAGTAACGTAGTCTCCGGCAACCAGGGGGCGTTTCCCTGGAGGCTTTTGGCATTAAGCCGGCATGGTTGGTTTTTCATTGGGAAGTCGTTTTTTTAGCGCCCTCCACCAATGCCGCCAATCCGTTTACCCTGTACTTCATAGAGTTCGACAGAGAGGATAATTCCTCGGAGGAGGCGGCAGACTCTTCAGAATTGGCCGCAGTCTGCTGGGTCATGGCGTCCATATCGGTGGCGGCGTGGTTGATCTGATCTATGCCCTGGGCCTGTTCAGTGGAAGCCGCCACGATTTCACTGACCAATCCGCCCACCTTGCCCGCGCTTTGGGCCACCTCGGTAAACGCCTGATCGGTGCTGTACACCAGTTCCGAACCCTCTTTGATTTCCCTGATGTTCCCTTGTATCAGCGTCTGAGTGTTCCTGGCCGCGTCGGCTGCGCGGATGGCCAGGCTGCGGACTTCATCGGCCACGACCGCGAATCCAGCCCCCGCCTCTCCGGCCCTTGCCGCCTCAACCGCCGCATTGAGGGCCAGCAGATTGGTCTGAAAAGCGATTTCATCAATGGTCTTGATGATCTTGCCGGTTTCCTCGCTGGCGCTGGTGATGTTCTCCATGGCTTTGCGGAGCGTTTTCATGGAGTTGTTGGCCTTGCCCACCACTGTTGAAGCATCCTTCATCAAACTGTCGGCCCGCTGTGCGCTATCGGCGTTCTGCTTGGCCATGGAAGTAATCTCCTCCAGGGAGGCGGAGGTTTCTTCCAGTGCGGCGGCCTGCTGGGAAGCTCTGTCGGCCAACCCCATACTGGTTGAGGCGATTTGCGCGGCCGCGTCATCCACATGGCCGGTCTCAAGCAAGAGTTCGCTGATTATTTCGCGAATAGGGTTGATTATGTTGCGGCTGATCCAGAACCACGCCCCGGCAAACACCACGAGTCCGAAAACCAGGCCCGCGAACATCACTTTTTTCAGCAGGGACACCTTTGCCCCTGCCTCGCTGGCATACATGCCCACGGCCTTGTTCATTTCTTTGAGCAAGGGCAGATTGTTGCCGATGAGATAAGCCAGCTTCTTTTGGAAGTCAGGAGAGTTGATGTCGGTTGTAATGGTCACGCCGGTCAGGTTGGCATGAAACGGCTTCCACAACTCGCTGACTGTTTTCATTTGGGCGAGGATGTCGGGATTAGTGGTCGGGGGAAGGCCCATGGCGGCATCGCCGCCGATCAATCCCTGCAAAGAGCGATCGAACAGATCGGCCGTTGCCTTCAGCTCCTTTCGATCCTTCTCCGTGTTGCCTCCGCTTGAAAGCAGCAGCAGGGCTTCCTTGGTCATTTTTTGAGAGAGCATCCTCTGTCTGCCGGCGATGTCCACCACTACGCCATCGGCTTCCTGCATTCCAAGAAGGATGATGGAACTGGCTACCAATAGCATCACCGTGATTAGCAACAGTCCCACAACGCTCAACAGTTTTGCTTTTAACGACAAGGATCTTTTCATGACTGATCACCTCTTTTGAAAAAGGCGAAATACGCTTACAAAAAATATACGTTAAATCCAATAGGTAAAATATGTAATCGCGGCATCTCCCTTGAATGTCTCAGATTATGAGGCAGCCGTCCCACCTAAGCCCTTTTGAGGCTTTGGGTTAATTAAGACCACGTAGAAACTGGGGCAGTACTAAAAGCGGTGGCGATTACATCCAGGTGCCAGAACGAATGTTATGCGTTGCACGGGGGGGGCAAATTAATAGTTTACTCGCTTAGAGCTGTCCTCCCATAATATTTATGATGATTACCAATTGCAAGCCTGCCTGAAAAGCCCCCCCATTTGAGCCGGTCGTTACTGCTGGAGGATATCCGTTTCAATATCTAGGTAAGGAGGAGTGACTACGACTGGGAGCGCCCCCCACAGCCATTTGGGCAATCAGTCTCTCCGAATTTTGTCCGAAACTTTGAGAGCACAGACCCTATCCCCATCTCGCTGGCGTGACCTGGGGCAACAAACGGTGCCTGTCCCAAGCTGTGGCAGGCCACCATTTTAAAAAGGCTGCCAATGAATTCCAAAACCGTTGACACCCGCCCTCCCCGGTCCCGCACCCAGCAGGTGCTTGTTCTGTTCGTCCTTTTGTCCTTGTCCTCTCTGATTCTTTTGGCGGCCTTGTTGTACGGCTTTTACCGTTACGAAAGCGGGGTGGAATCCAATGTACTGTTCAATGACCTCCGCACCAGCAGCGATTTGTATCAAAAGGTGGCGGATGCCGATCTTCAAGACGTGGCCACGGACCTGATTCTGCTTTCCCGCGATTACCGTTTGCCCGCTTTTTTGGACAATCCTTTCGGTCCTCTGCGCCAGGGCTTGACCCAGGGCTTCCTGGACGTGGCCATCGCCAAGGGCCGCTACGATCAGATCCGCATCATCGCGGCCTCCGGCCAGGAGCTGCTCCGGGTCAACTACAACAATGGGCGTCCCCAGGTCGTGCCCCGCGATAAGCTCCAGTTCAAGGCCAAGCGCTACTACGTGACCGACTCCCTGCGCCTGGAACCCGGCCAGATTTACATCTCGCCCCTTGACCTGAACGTCGAGCATGGGGAGATAGAACGGCCCCTCAAGCCCATGTTGCGCCTGGGCACCCCCCTGCGCGACGCCCAGGGACGCAAAAACGCCATCTTGATACTCAACTACCTGGCCGAGGAACTCTTCACCCGCCTGAGACAGGCCGGCAAAGGCCGGGTGGGCGACTTGTACATGCTCAACAGCCGGGGCTACGGCTTGATGGGTCCCTCCTCCGGTGAGCTGTGGGGCTTCATGCTTCCCCGGAACAAGGCCAACAGCTTCAACCAGGTCTACGCCACGGCCTGGCGGAGAATCCAAAAGGGCAAGCAAGGCTATTTCCAGACCCCGCAGGGTGTTTTCGCTTTTCGCACGGTCGCCATGCCCCTGGGGCCGCATCTGAGCCAAGACAATAGCGGCCGGGCGACAGCCAAGCCGGAGCAAAGCGCCTCCCGGCCCCAATGGAAGCTGGTGGGATTCGTGTCCACCGCCGCGCTTCGCGCCGCCGCCGCTCCCCGCAAGGAGCTGGCGCTGCTGCTCTTTTTGGCCCTGGGGCTGGTTTTGGTCGGGACCAGTTGGTGGATGGCCTGCGTCCTGGTGGCGCGGCGCCTGGACCGCTGGGCCCTGCATCAGGCCAAAGCCGCGGCCGAGGCGGCGAACGAGGCCAAAAGCCAGTTTCTGGCCAGCATGAGCCATGAGATTCGCACTCCCATGAACGCCATCATCGGCTTGGGCGAGCTTGTCCTCAGGACCGACCTGACCACCAAGCAGCGGGATTACCTTAACAAGATAAAGTCCAGCGCCCGGAGCTTGCTGGGCATCATCAACGACATCCTGGACTTCAGCAAAATCGAGGCCGGCAAGCTGGACTTCGAAGCGATACCCTTCAATCTGGAAACCGTCCTCAACAACGTGGCCAACCTGCTGGCCGAGCGAGCCCATAGAAAGGGGCTGGAGCTGCTGTTCAGGACCGGGCCCGAGTTGCCCAGGGGCTTGATCGGCGACCCCCTGCGTCTGGGCCAGGTGCTGGTCAATCTGGGTAACAACGCCATCAAGTTCACCCAACAGGGCGAAGTGGAAATCGAAGTCATTCCACTGGAGAACGACGGAGACCAGGTCACCCTGCAATTCCTGGTGCGCGACACGGGCATCGGCATAAGTGAGGAGGAGCAAAAAAAGCTGTTCGAGGCCTTTAGCCAGGCCGACGTCTCCACCACCCGCCGTTTCGGCGGTACGGGCCTCGGTCTGGCCATTTCCAAGCGGCTGGTGGAGATAATGGGGGGCAATATCTGGCTGGACAGCACCCCCGGCCAGGGCAGCACTTTCGGCTTTACCATTGTCCTGGGCCTTAGCGACCCCATGCCCTTGCAACCGCCCATGAAATATGAGGACCTGCGCAACATGCGGGTGCTGGTGGTGGACGACAACGAAGGGGCCCGCACAATATTCAAATCCATGCTTGAGGGCATGTCCTTCCGAGCCAAAACGGTGGAATCCGGCCCCGCGGCCATTACCGCGCTGCAGAAGGCGGACCGGGAGGACCCCTATCGCCTGGTGCTTATGGACTGGAACATGCCGGGCATGGACGGCTTCGAGGCCATCCAGCACATCCGAAACGACCCCAGGATAAGTAACCAGCCCAAGCTGGTCATGGCCACCGCTCATGGCCGCGCAGAGGTCCTGAACGAGATGGAGCAGGTGAAGCTGGATGGGGTGCTCATAAAACCGGTGACTCCCTCCCTGCTTTTCGACGCCATGGTAGACGCGCTCTGCAAGGAAGAGGACCGCGAAGATGACCAGGATAAACCGCGCCCCGAAAAGCAAGCATGGGAATGGGCCCGCCTGGGGGGCAAGCGGGTGTTGCTGGTGGAGGACAACGAGATCAACCAGCAAGTGGCCCAGGAGATGCTGAAGCAGGCCGGCCTCCAGGTGGATATAGCGGTCAACGGCCTGGAAGCGGTGGAGGCGGTGAACGCCCGAGTCTACGACGCAGTGCTCATGGACGTGCAGATGCCGGTCATGGACGGCTACGAGGCCACCCGCCGCATTCGCAAAGCGCCGTGCCATAGAGACCTGCCCATCATCGCCATGACCGCCGGCACCATGGCCGGCGACAAGGAAAAGGCCCTGGATGCGGGCATGAATGATTTCGTTTCCAAGCCCATCGATATCAAGGAATTCTTCGCCGCGTTGAGCAGATATCTGCAACCCGCCGGCAAGGAGCATTCGGCCCCGCCCGGCGATGGGGCCGCCTCCGCTCAGACACCGGACATTACCCTGCCCGACGTGCCCGGCCTGGACCTTAAGGCCTGCCTGGGCCGCCTGGGAGGCAACCGCGCCCTGTATCGCAAGATATTGGCTTCCTTCGCCCGCGACTATGCGGAAATCCCCAGGAAGGTGGGCCAGGAACTGGCCGCCGGCCGGGTGAAAGCGGCCGAAGCCCTGGTGCACGCCCTCAAAGGCGTGGCCGGCAACATCGGCGCCACGGAGGTCTTCCAGAGGGCGCAGGCCCTGAACGCGGAGCTGAAGCGGGGGCGCCTTGACGACGCCCCGCGGCTCCTCCAAGACTTATCCAAAGCGCAGAGTTCCTTACTGGAGGCCCTGGCCAGCCTGCGGGCGCGGCAAGCGCCCGCCGCCCGGCCGGCGGCGCGCAGGCCCTTTGACGCCCAGGCGGTGCACGCCGTCCTGGAGAGATTGGATGATTCGTTGGCCCAGAGCGACCTGGAGGCCCAGGACGTGTTGAGCGAATTGCAGAGTTACCTCACCGCGCCGGAACAAGACCAACTCATCCAGCAAATCGAACGGCAGTTATCCGAATATGATTTCGAAGCCGCCCGTCAAAGTCTGGCGGAGCTGTCAGAAAACATTAGGGGGAGTCGATAGCGTATGGAGGAACATCAGGACAAGATATTGATCGTTGATGACCAGCCCGCCAACGTGGAAATCCTGGGGGAGGTGTTAAAGCCCCATTACAAGCGCAGCGTGGCCCTGGACGGCGATAAGGCGCTCAAGATAGCGGCCGCGGATCAACCACCCGATTTGATCCTGTTGGACATCAACATGCCCGGCATGGACGGCTACGAAGTGTGCCGCCGATTGAAGCAGAACCAGCGCAGTAAAAACATCCCCGTGATTTTCGTCACCGCCCTGTGCGAGGTGGGTGACGAGACTCACGGCTTCGAAATGGGAGCGGTGGATTACATCACCAAGCCGGTCAGCCCGCCGGTGGTGCTGGCCCGGGTGCGCACCCACCTGGCCCTCAAGAAGGCGCGGGACAGACTGGCCAGCCAGAACGAGCTTCTGGAGGAGAAGGTGGCCGAGCGCACCCTCGAATTGCAGCTTACCCGGGACGTAACCATCCAGAGCCTGGCTTCCCTGGCTGAAACCAGGGACAATGAAACCGGCGGCCACATCCGGCGCACCCAGAACTATGTGCGCGCCCTGGCCGAGAACCTGGTCACCCACCCTAATTTTTCCCATTACCTTGACGAGTCCACGGTGGAACTGCTGCACAAATCCGCCCCCTTGCACGACGTGGGCAAGGTCGGAGTGCCTGACGCCATATTGCTCAAACCGGGCAAGCTCACCGAAGAAGAAATGGAACGGATGAAGTTGCACGCCATCTATGGCAAGGAGGCCATCGAGCGGTCGGAGAAGCTCTACAAGCAGGCGGGAGGCAGCAGCTCCTTTTTATACGTGGCCAAGGAAATAGCCTACACCCACCATGAGATGTGGGACGGAAAGGGATACCCCCAGGGCCTCAAGGGAGAAGACATACCCATTTCGGGCCGGCTCATGGCGCTGGCCGACGTATACGACGCCCTGATCAGCCGGCGGGTGTACAAGCGGCCCTTTCCCCACAGCAAGGCGGTGGACATCATCATCCAATGCAAGGGGGCTCACTTCGACCCCGACGTGGTTACGGCCTTTGAGGAGCTGCAAGAGGACTTTCGCCGGATAGCCCTGGAGTTCGCCGACTTTGAAGAGGAAAGGAAGTTGCTGCAGCAATAACCCGCGGAGCCGACAAATAATATCAAGAGCAAGAGTCAGCCGCCTGACCGGCCCTCTTTTTTGGCGTTTGGAGCGGATTTTTAAAACCCTCTCCCGCTCCAGTACCTCTGCCGCGCCCCCAGGTCTCCATGGCTGCCCTCGTATGAATCTCGGTAGCGGCCTGGCGCTGGCGCCTCAGCATGCGCCGCGTTGTAGACTTGCCTTCCCCGGCCTTGGGCGGGTGGGCTTTTCGCGGTGGGGTCACATCGGACTTTGCTCGGCCCGGCAGGCCCGGGGATGATGCCTATATCTTGAGGGTCCACGAAAATTCTACTTTTAGCGCCCTGCCCCATACCCTGACCGTGATGATCGAAAATCCTCGCCCTGGCTGCTATTCGAGGAAACCAACAGCCACGATTAATCCCTTTTGGCAAAGGCCATAGAATCAGCGCGGCGCAAACAAGATTTCCATTTGCCAGCTCCATAATAAAATGAGATTATAATATTATTAATGACAGCGGATACTCTCTTGTCGGGACATCAGAGACAAATCACTTTCCTTAAAATGCCACTTCACCATGTCAAGGATAAGCAGGCATGGGATTGATATATTGCCAGTAATAAATAGTGCCGATTCAATGAATGGAGTCTGCCTCATGAAAGTCAATCCTGATTTCATATCTCCCTGTGGATTATATTGCGGTGTGTGCGCTATTCACATAGCCTATCGCGATAATAATCACAAATTCAAAGAACGGCTGGTTGGCCTTTATAAGGGAGGCATTCCCGGCAAGGGGACTCTTCCCAACAGTGAAAACCTCACTACCGATGATATCTACTGTAATGGCTGTTTGTCTGATAACCTGTTCATGCATTGCCAACAATGCGAGATACGGGATTGCGTAAAGGAAAAAGGATACGCTGGCTGTTATGAGTGCGATGACTTCCCTTGCCAGTACATCGAAGATTTCGCCATGTCAGTCGGTAAAAAGGTGATTTTACGCTCCATACCATACATAAAAGAGCACGGCGTCGAGAAATGGGTGCAGGATGAAGAGGCCCGTTATTTCTGTCCTGAATGCGGGAACAAGGTTTTTCGCGGCGCTGTGAAGTGCAATCAGTGCAAAGCGGAACTGAATTTGGACTAGGAATAAAATCGTAGAGAATTAAGATGCGCCACAACCGGCCAGACTGCCCCCTCTGCCTGGAGCCAACTTTAAATTAGTCGTTAATTACAGCAAGCTATAACCACTTTACCCGTCCAAAGGAGGCTAACATGGCTGAGAGTCCATCCAGGCCGAATATCCGGGCGATGGCGCGCTCGGATTTGGACCAAATAGTGGCGATAGATGTCAAGGTACTGGGCAAGCCGAGGCCCGACTACTGGGAAATGAAACTGGACATAGTAGAAAAGCACCAGCAAATATCATCGCTGGTGGCCGAATTGGACGGCAAGGTTATCGGTTTCATAATCGGCGGCGCCAGCAGGTGGGAATATGGCGTTCCCGAGGATATCGGCTGGATCGATACCATCGGCGTGGACCCTGAATACCAAAGGATGGGAATCGCAAAAGCGCTTTTCGCGGAGATGA
Organism: Desulfocarbo indianensis; assembly: GCA_001184205.1. Taxonomy (GTDB): domain Bacteria; phylum Desulfobacterota; class Desulfarculia; order Desulfarculales; family Desulfarculaceae; genus Desulfocarbo; species Desulfocarbo indianensis. Next base: position 714,984 of record LBMP01000002.1, on the reverse strand, counting down.
CCAACGGCCTGAAGAAGATCGGCGTAAATACTATCTACACCTTTGTTAAGCGGCGCGATTGGCGACTTCTGAAATTCTTTGACAGCATGGGTTTCCAACCGGGCGACATGACGAACTTGGAGCTGGATATTTAGGCGCAATCAAGCGATAGGCTTGCAGATAGATACCAGGGACGTTAGTTAAATCATACCTGTAATAAACCAGCCGGGCTGGCCTGAAACGATTCAATTTGGCGCGGCCTAGCGCTACGCACCCTTCACAAGCCATGACAGGCAAGAGCCATATCTGGCTGATATAAGCTTTTGCATATCCCGTGATCTTCTTGCGATAAGGCAAGTCATTATATGTTAGCTACTAAAGAATCTGGCGGTAGGCAAAAATTAATTTGCCAGGTCAGGCAAGAACAAATGGCCTATTGACTGGCTGCTTAGCGGGCCAGGGTTGCCAGGTCAAGGCAAGTTTTTCGCCGCCGGTCACCGCTGGCTACCCCCTCGGTTTGAGGGCCATCCTGGGGATGGCCCAATCTGACAATCGGCCCGCCAGGGGCCGACCGCCAGATCAGGCAAAATCCGGTGGAGTTCCTACCTGCCCAAGGCTTTGGGATCGCCCTCGGTCTTGGGCGGATACAGCGCCTTGGTCAAGACATAGGCCGCCTGCAGCGCCTCGGTGGGGCAGAGCGGAAAACACTCTTTGCAGTCCCAGCACACCTGGGCGGCTATTTCCGGAATAAAACTGATTTCCTTGCGAATGCCCCGGTCAACGAACCCGATGGCGTGGGCCTTCTTGACCTCGTCGCAATACCGCACGCAAAGGCCGCAATGAATGCAGAACGACGCCTGCTTCTCGAACCTGTCGCGGTCGGCCCCGTATTCCTCCGCCAGTTTCTGCAATTCAAAGGCATCGGGCGCGTGCGCCAGCAACAGCTCGATGATGGTCTTGCGGATTCTATCGACCTTCTCGGACCTGGTTTTCACCGCGATGTTCTTCTTGACCGGATAAACGCAGGAGGCGACGTAGCTCGTCCAGCCGCGATCATCCACTTCCACCGTGCACAGCCGGCAGCCGCCGAAAGGCTCCAATTTCTCGTGGTGGCAAAGAGTGGGGATGGTTATCCCCTCTCTTTGGGCCACTTCCAGAATGGTCATCCCTTCCCTGGCGCTGACCTCTTTGCCGTCTATTTGCAAAGTGACGTCACTCATTTTTTCTTGCTCTTTCTGACAATGGTTCTTTCTGCTTCAGGGATGGGTGGCGGAACCGGCTCGCCGGATGTTTTCATGACCGCGCTGAAACGTTCCGGACAGACCTCGAAGCAGGTGCCGCACTTGGTGCACTTATCCTGGTCGATCACGTGGATCTTGTTCTTGCCGCCGTCGATGGCTTGGGCGGGGCATTTCTTGAGACAAATCCCGCAGGCCTGGCACTTTTGCGGATCGATATGGAAGGAGATCAGCGCCTTGCAGGAGCGGGCCGGGCACCGCTTCTCCTTGATGTGCGCCTCGTATTCTTCCCGGAAATAATTCAGGGTGCTGAGGAAGGGGTTGGGCGCGCTCTTGCCCAGGGCGCAAAGCGCGGCCTCCTTGGCGGTTTCGGACAGGGCCTCCAGGGTCTCGATGTCGCCTTCCTTGCCCTTGCCCTGGGTGATGTCGGTGAGAATCTTGAGCATCTGCCGCAGGCCCTCGCGGCAGGGCACGCATTTTCCGCAGGATTCATCGGTGAGGAAATCGATGAAGTACCTGGCCACGTCCACCATGCAGGTGTCCTCGTCCATGATGATCATGCCGCCGGAGCCCATCATGGAGCCGACCTTGGAAAGCTCGTCAAAGCCCACCGGCAGATCCAGCATGTTCTCCGGGATGCAGCCGCCCGAGGGGCCGCCGGTCTGCACGGCCTTGAACTTCTTGCCGCCCGGAATGCCGCCGCCTATCTTATAGATTATGTCGCGCAGCGGCGTGCCCATGGGCACCTCCACCAGGCCGGTGTTGGTGATCTTGCCCACCAGGGAGAAAATCTTGGTGCCCTTGCTGGTCTCGGTTCCGTATTGGGTGAACCAGTCGGCGCCCTTATTAATGATGAGCGGCACGTTGGCCCAGGTCTCCACGTTGTTCAAGACGCTGGGTTTCTCCCAAAGGCCCTTGATGTTGGAGCGGATGTATTTGGGCCGGGGCTCGCCCACCCGGCCTTCCAGGGCGGTCATCAAGGCGGTGGATTCGCCGCAGACAAAGGCGCCGGCGCCCTGGTGCACCTTGACGATGAAGTCGAAGCCCGAGCCCAGGATGTTCTTGCCCAGAAAGCCGTATTCCTCGGCCATCTTGATGGCCAGGTTCACGTTCTGCACCGCCAGGGGATATTCCTGGCGCACGTAGATATAGCCCTCGTGGGAGCCGATGGCGAAAGCGCCCAGGGTCAAGCCCTCCAGGACCGAATGGGGGTTGCCCTCCAGAAGGCTGCGGTCCATGTAGGCGCCGGGGTCGCCTTCGTCGGCGTTGACGATCACGTATTTGGTCTCGTCCGGAGCGTCGCGGGAGCCTTCCCACTTTCTGCCCGCCGGGAAACCGCCGCCGCCCCGCCCCCTCAGGTTGGCCTTTTTGACCTCCTCCAGCACCGACTCGGGGGTCATGCCGCTGAGGGCCTTGGCCAGGGCGGAATAGCCGCCGATGGCCAGGTAGTCGTCGATGTTCTTGGGGTCGATGTTGCCGTTGGAGCCGAAGACCAGGCGCTCTTGGTGCTTGTAAAAGGGGATTTCGGATTCGTGGACGATTTTTTCCCCGGTCTCCGGGTCGGTGTAGAGCAAGCGCTCCACGACCTGCTTTTCCTTGATGGTCTGGGAGATGATATCGGGAACGTCCTCGGGCGAAATCTGGAAATAACAGATTTCCTCGGGGTGGATGACGATGATCGGGCCCCGCTCGCAATAACCATGGCAGCCGGTTAGCCTGATGTCCACCTCGCTGCCCAGGCCCTGCTTTTCGATCTCCTCCGCCAGACTGGCGGCCACTTCCTTGCTGCCGGTGGCGTGGCAGGCGGAGCCGGAACAAAGGGTGATGCAAGGTTTGTTGGGGTCTCTTTCCGCCAAGAGGCCCCGCCTGTATTCTTCCAACTCAGCTGGTGAATTTATTCGCGGCATAATCATTTCCTAGTCATAGCTTTTGAGCACGTCTGCCGTTTGGGAAGTCCCCATCTTGCCGTGTGTCTTGCCGTCGATTTCCATCACCGGGCCCAGAGCGCAACAGCCCAGGCAGTTGACCGTCTGCAGGCTGAACTTCAAATCCAAGTCCGTTTCGCCGGGCTTGATGCCGGTCAGTTCTTGCACAGTGTCCAGGATGCGCTGCGCGCCGCGGACGTGGCAGGCGGTACCCATGCAGATGTGAATTTCATAGCGTCCCTTGGGGACCAAACTGAAGGCCTTATAAAAGGTAGCGATGTGCTGTATGCGGGCTTGAGGAACCTGCAGCCTTTGGCTGACCCTTTCCAAGGCTTCCTTGGGGAGCCAGTGGTTTTCGCTTTGGATGTCCAGCAATACCTGGATCAGCGAACTGGCTTCGCCATGGTGCTTATCGATAATCTGGTCGACTCTCTCTGTGTCCATAGGCGCTGTCCTAATCTTCTTTTCGCCCTGCTACAATGCCGGTTCTTCCAACTCAAGCAATGGCGTAGTTGTTCTGAGCGACATCGTATCTGACTAATCCGTGCATGGAAGAAACGTTAATGTGCTTTGCCACCTCGGACGGGCTGAGGCCCAAAGTGCTGGCGATTTCTCCGGTGGAAAGCGGTTTTTCCCTCAGGAGCATCATGATCTGGCTCATGGCCATTTTGTTCGCCACCAGTTCATTGAACAGCCTGTCCATCTCGGGGCTGGCGAAGAATTTTCTGTAGGCCTCTTCCGATTTGACGGGCATTCTCAGCCGTTCTCTTTCCACGAGCCTCAAGTAGGGGACCAGCTTTCTGACGGCGTCCAGCTTGAATTTCAGCCCCTCTTCCTTTTCGCCCTCGCCCTGGCCCAGCGGCCCCAACTCGTTGACACTCTCACTGAACGCGTTGATGCTTTCGGCCAATTTGATTCCGTCGCTGGCGTTCATGAACTCTATCTTCAGCCTCTCGGGGTTGAGTCCAATGTAGGCCATTATCTTGCGGCACAAAAGCGTGTTGCCCAGCGCATCGTAGTTGCCTTGCGTGACATAGTTGCATTCATTTAGCTTGCAACCCCCTATGAATACGCCGTCATGTCCGTTGGCGAAGGCCCTGAGGATAAACTCCAGGTCGATCCTTCCGGAACACATCACACGAATCAGCCTGATCTCATTCTTGTATTGTAGTCTGGAAACTCCAGCCATGTCCGCTGCGCCGTACGCTCACCAATGGCATACGAAACCCAATATTCTAGGCTTGAATTTACGTGCTGAACTCATGCGTAATCACCTCCCTTGCGAGTAAATAACGATTTACTCAATAGTCGGCTTCGCAGGTTTCACAAGCCTGGCATCGCCGCATCTATCTGGCTCAACAGTTCGTCGTCGGTAAAGTGCTTCAGGGTAATGGCCCCGGTGGGGCATTTGGTGTTGCAGACGCCGTCGCCCTTGCAGAGCACGGGATTGACCCAGGCCTTGCGGCCCTTGGCGGTGTCGACAAACTCGATGGCCCCATAGGTGCACGCCGTGATGCAGGCGCCGCAGGAAACGCAGGCGTCCTCCATCACCTCGCAGATGGCGCCGGAGGCCACCACCGTGTCGTGCGAAAGCAGGGTCAGGACCCGGCCGGCGGCGCCGTAGGCCTGGCTGATGGATTCGGTTATCCGCTTGGGATACTGGGCCAGGCCGCACAGGTATACGCCGTCGGTGGCGAATTCCACGGGCTTCAGTTTGGCGTGGGCCTCCTTGAAGAACTCGTCCGGGTTCAAGGTCACCTTGAACAGGTTGGCCACTTCCTTGGTGGTGGCCGAGGGGATGACCGCCGCGGACAGCACCAGGCTGTCGGCGTCGATGGCGATCTCCTGGCCCAACACGGGGTCGGTTACCGCCACCCGGATCACGGGCTTGCCGCCCTCTTCCACCGCCTGGACCTTGGGCCTGGTTTCCGGTTCCCAGCGGATGAACTTCACGTCCTTGTTGGAGGCCTCCCGGTAATAATCCTCGGCATAGCCGTAGGTGCGCATATCCCGGAAAAGCACGTAGATGTCCATCTCCGGCTTTTTCTCTTTGAGCTTCAGCGCGTTCTTTATGGCGTGGCCGCAGCAGATGCGGGCGCAGTAGTTGCGGTCCTCGTTTCTGCAGCCCACGCACTGAATCATCACCAGGTTTTCCGAGGCGAGGAGCTTTTCGTCGTCGTTTACTATCTTCTCTTCCAACTCCACCTGGGTGATCACCTTGTCGTCTTCGCCATAAAGATATTCGGTGGGCTTGTATTCCTCGGCTCCGGTGGCCAGCACCACAGCCCCGTGCTTGATGTCGCTGATCCCCTTGTCGGATTTCACCTTGGTTATGAAATTGCCCACGTAACCCGAGGCGTCCAGGATGCTGGCGTCGTGATACACGTGTATTGATTGGTGCTGATACACCGTGCGGATCAAATCGCGCAGATAGGCCTGCACGTCCAGGCCTTCCAGGGTGTAGTGGATCCTGCGGGCCGCCCCTCCCAGCTCCTTTTCCTTTTCCACCAGGCACACCGTGTGCCCCTGGTTGGCGATGGAAAGGGCGCAGGTCATGCCGGCTATGCCGCCGCCCACCACCAGGGCCGTCTTGTTCACCGGCAGGTCGAATTCCTGCAATGGCTCCAGGTGATAGGCGCGCGCCACCGACATCCGGACGATGTCCTTGGCCTTTTCGGTGGCGTCTTCCTTTTCCTTGGAGTGGACCCAGGAGTTGTGCTCCCGGATGTTGGCCATTTCGCAGTAATATTTATTGATGCCCGCTTCCTGCAGGGTGTCCCGGAACAGCGGCTCGAGGGTCCTGGGCGAGCAGGCCGCGATGATGACGCGGTTGAGGCCCTTTTCCTTGGTCATGTCGGTTATTTGCATGGCCGAGTTGGTGGCGCAGGAAAAGAGCTGTTCCTGGGCGTAGACCACGTTGGGCAGGGTCAGGGCGTATTCCACCACCGAAGGCACGTTCACCACGCTGCCGATGTTGGCGCCGCAGTGGCACACGAACACGCCGATCCTGGGCTCCTCGTTGGCGACGTCTTTTTCGGGCGGATAAATCCGCTCCTTGGTCAGCTTGCCCCGCCGGCGGTCCAGCAATTGGCCGCACTGGGCCCCCGCGCCGCTGGCGCTGAAGACCGATTCCGGAATATCCGTGGGGCCCACGAAGGTGCCGCTCACGAAAACGCCGGGCCGGGTGGTCTCGATGGGATTGATGAGGTTGTTTTTGCAGAAATTGTGCGAGTTGAGTTCGATGCCGAAGGTCTCGGCCAGCTTATCCACGTTCTTGGGCGGGGTCAGGCCGACGCTCAGGACCACCATGTCGAACTCTTCCACCTTGACCCCTTGGTCGGCGGTGGCGTATTTGACGATGACGTTCTTGGTCTCCGGGTCCTCGCCCACGATGGAAGCGTAGCTTCTGATGAAGCGGGTGCCGCTGAGATTGTCGGCCCGCTGGAAGTAGCGCTCGAAGTCCTTGCCGTAGGAGCGGATGTCGTTGTGGAATACGGTGCACTCCGCCTCGGCTTCATGGTCCTTGGTCAGGATGACCTGCTTCTGGGTGTAGGTGCAGCACACGGCCGAGCAATAGCTGTTGTCGCCCGGCGTCACCCGCCGGGAGCCGATGCACTGAATCCAGGCGATTTTCTGAGGGTGCTTTTTATCGGAGGCGCGCAGCACCTGGCCGGCGTAGGGCCCGGTGGAGCTGAGCAGGCGCTCGTAGTCCATGCTGGTGACCACGTTTTGCAGCCTGCCGTAGCCGTATTCGTCCTTCACCTTGGGATCGAAGGGCTCCAGGCCCAGGGAAAGGATTATGGCGCCCACGTTGAGCTCGATCTTTTCAGGCTCCTGATGGAGATCGATGGCGCCGGCCTGGCAGACGCTTTCGCAGATGAGGCACTTCTTTTCTTTCAGGTAGAGGCAGCTCTCATCGATGTAGGCCACCAGGGGAATCGCCTGCGAAAAGAAGATGTGGACCGCTTTGTTGCTGTTGATCTCTTGGTTGAATTGATCGGGATACTCCACGGGACAGTGCTCCACGCAGGTCGTGCAACCCGTACACTTGTCCTCGATGATGTACCTTGGCCGTTTAGTCAAAGTAATCTTAAAGTCTCCCTGTTTGCCCTCGACGCTCTTGACTTCGGTGTAAGTCAGAATCTCTATGTTCGGATGCCGGCCGACCTCGACCAGTTTGGGCGAGAGAATTCACATAGAGCAATCGTTTGTGGGAAACGTTTTATCGAGCTGGGCCATGTGCCCGCCGATGCTCGGCCCTTTCTCGATCAGGTAAACCTTGAAACCCGCAGTGGCAAGGTCAAGAGACGCTTGAATGCCGCTGATTCCTCCACCGACGACCATGACATCGCCAAAATTGCCGGCTGCGGGAAGCATTACTTCCTGTCCTGCGAAAAGCTTATTTTCCACGGCTCCATATCCTCTTCAGGTTTCCAGGGTCCCTAGATGACTTCCTGGATGATTTCCGTGATGTCCTTGACCTCTATGGTGTTTTCCAGATCCAGATTCAGCCTGCTGTCCTCGAAGTTGGTTATGCAATAGGGGCAGGCGGTGACCAGCACCTGGGCCTCCACGCCCACGGCCTGTTCCACTCTGATATCGCAGAATCTTTCGCCCTTGGGGGTCTCCATCCAGATGCGGCCGCCGCCGCCGCCGCAGCAGAGGCTGTCCACTCGGGAATCCGGCATTTCGCTCAGCTTCAAGCCGGGCACCCGGTCCAAAACCCCGCGGGGCTCGTCATAGACGCCGTTGTGGCGGCCCAGGTAGCAGGGGTCGTGATAGGTGACTTTCTTGGCGAATTCCTTTTTTATCTCCAGCCTGCCCTCATTGATCAGCTCGAACAAATACTGGGCGATGTGAACCACCTCGAAGTCCACCATGAACTCGGGATACTCGTTCTTGAAGGTGTGGTAGCAATGGGGTGAGGAGACCAGGATTTTCTTGACCCCGTTGTCGATGAAGGTCTTTATGTTTTCCCTGGCCAGGCGCTTGAAGAGCTCTTCGTCGCCGGTCTTGCGGATGCTCTCGCCGCAGCAGTTTTCCTTGGAGCCCAATATGCCGAAATCGACCCCGGCCTTGGTGAGGATTTCGGCGGTGGCCCTGGCCACCTTTTTCAGGCGGGGGTCGTAGCTGGGGTAACAGCCGGGGAAATAGAGTATCTCCATGCCCTCGGCAAAGGTGTTCACCGAAAGGCCCTCGGTCCATTTGGAGCGGTTCTTGCGCTCCTCGTTCAGCGGGTTTCCCTCGCCGATGAGGCTCGCGCTTATGGTGCGGATGGGTTTGACCGAAGTCGGGAACACGCCGTATTCCGTGGCGATGCGCCTTAAAGCCACCCCGGAGTCGATCTGCTTGACGTCCCTGGGGCAGCGCTGGGGACAGCGGCCGCAGGTGGTGCAGCGCCAGATGTCCTCGCTCTCGATTTCAGTCATGCCGAAGGTGGCCTGGCGGACCAGCTTGCGCATGCTGAAGTCGCGCACCCTGTTCCAGGGGCAGACAGTGTCGCACAATCCGCATTGGAAGCATCGTTTGAAGGCGTCGCCGCCGCTGGCCTTTATGACATCTATGATCTCTTTATAGTCGGCTAAATTTTCCACGGTCTTTCCCAGTCCTATTCTTTAGCCTTGGCGTTCTAGCCCTTTTTGGCCATGGACATGCGGGCGAGAGTCTCCATCACCTTGCTCATGCCGAATTTATTGGTCAAGGCTTCCAGCCCGATCTCCATGTCGTCCAGCGCCTCTTCCTCTTCCACTTCTTCCTCGCGCTCTTCCACTACCAGCACGTCGTTGAGGCACCACTTGACGCACCAGGGCTCTTCCTCGCCCTCGCACATATCGCACTTGAGGGGAAGGCCGGTGTCGGGGTCCTTGAACAGGTCCCTGGAGGGACAGGCCGCCCGGCAGAACCCGCACTCGTCGTATTCCTTGCCGTCGATGGTATAGACGTCCCTGCCCATGCATTCGGCGGGGGTGTATTCGCCGGCGAAAACCGGAAGCCAGATGTCCTTGAGCCGGTGGCTGACCACCTGGATGCGAGACTTTGCCGGATTAATGCTGCTGTACTTGGGCTCGGCGTGGAAGAGAGAGCAAGCTATCTCACAACCGCGACAGCCGTTGCACCGGTCAGCATCGATCTTGATAGTCTTAATTTTCTTCTTGACCTTGGCCATCTTTTAATATTCCTCTCTTTTCAAGGTCATCGGCGACGTAATCCAAGTCTAGTTCGTGCAGTCTCTCTCTGGTGGGAATGCCGTCATAATTCCATCCCTTGAACTCGTAGTAGGTGGTCAAGAGTTCTTCCTCGATCTCGGGGAATCTCTTCTTCCAGTGGTCCTCGGGCGGCTTTTCGTCGGCCCGGCTCATTCCCAGCCTGTTGTTGTAGGCCCGGTGCAGGTTGCGGCTCCGGTTGACTATCTTCTTGAGCCCCTCCTCGTCCAGGTCCAAACCGGTGGCCGCGGATATCAGCTTGGGATAATTGTGGATGTGATAAGGAGGCTTCAGGCAGAACGAGCCCATGCCCGCGCAGATGCAGAGGGCGTCGTCTATGTTGTGCAGCATCTCCATCCAATCCACGATCTGGGCGGCGATATCCGGCGTCGGGAAATACGGTATGGCCTTTTCGCCCCTCAGCTCCCATTCCAAGAGCCATTCCTTCCACGTTTCATCGGGGAGTTGGGGCCAGTCTTCCACGAACCGTTCCCGCTGCTCCTTGGTGGGGAAAGCAGCCTGGGGCCAGTTACCTTCGATCTGGGTGATGCTTATCTTTTCGTTGGTGGAGTACATCAAGAAGTAGAGGGGGTCCAGCATGCCCAGCTTGATGGGCAGCTGCTCGTGCTTCTTGATGTTGTTGTGGGCGAATTCCTCGGCGCCGTTGCCGATCCTCTTGGCCGCCCAGTAGGTGCCGTCGGCCAGGACGTCTCCGATGCCTTCACGCCGGACAACCCTGTCCAGCAGCCAGAAGAACCTGCCTTCGTTATCCTTGGGACAGCCTTCGAAATCCTTGTCAGTCAGAATGCCGTTCTCGTAAAGCTCCACGCCAAAGGCCAGAATCTGCGGAGTGGAGAAGCCGTCCACGCCGTACTCCGAAGCCTGCTGCGCGATCTTGAAGCCGAAATCCAGGTTATCCACGTAGGCGGCCATGGAATAGGTGAGCTTGGAGAAGCATTTCATCATGTATCTTGGAACATTGGGGGCGTCGATCAGGGCGCCGCAGTGCTGCGGACAGTTGTAGCAGCTGATGAAGCGCTTGATCGCCTCCACTTGGGCTTTGGCCCAGGATTCCTCGATCTCATCGGTCCAGAAGTTTTTGCGCCGGTTGCGGGCGTTGCCCCAGGCGAAGTTCTCCGTGTGCCACTTCTCGTCGGTGTGCACCATTTCCTGGGGGGAGCCGATGCCGGACAGGATGGTCATCACGTCGGGGATGGGGTTAGTGTTCCGGTAGTTGATGTACTCGGTAACCTCCTCCATGAGCTTCATGAACTCAACCCCGTCGGCCAGGTTGACGCCCTTGGTTCCCCGCACCGCGATGGCTTTAACGTTCTTATCGCCCATTACCGCGCCGCCGCCGAGACGGCTGGCGCTGGAGCGGGACTGCTCGATGGAAGCGCAGAACATCCGGTTTTCACCGGCCAGGCCGATGGCGGCCACCTGGGCGTTGGGCTGCTTCAGCTCCTCGCGGATAAGGTCCTGGGTCTCCAGGGCGCCCTTGCCCTTCAGGTGGGTGGCGTCGCGGATTTCCACCTTGTCGTTATGAATCCAGATATAAACCAGCTTGGGCGACTTGTTGCGCAGGATCACCTTGTCGTAGCCGGCATACTTCAATTCCGAGGACCAGAATCCGCCCATCATGGGATAGGCCAGCAGTCCGGATTGGGGAGAAATGAAGGTTATGACGGTGCGGTTGGCGCTGAAGGCCGGCGTGCCGTTGAAAAGGCCGGAACTGAATATGAGCAGGTTCTCCGGATCAAAGGGCTTGGTCTCGGGCGGCACCCGGTCCCAGTGTATCTTGACGCTGGTGCCCAATCCGCCAAGGTGAAGCTCCATCATTTTCGGGTCGGTTTCCACCCGTTCGATGTTGCCCGTGGCCAAATCAATTTCTAAATTATATCCTACCTCTGCGTACCTCATTTTATTCCCCTTTTAACTTACATGAACCCTTGGGAAGCGTCTTTTGTTTCGCAATCATGGGTTTCATGCTTCATGCAATACGCGCCGGTTCTCACAGGCCCTGGCCAAGCGTCGCTCCGGTCCGGTCTTGGCATCTGGCCGCGACCTGGGCTGATTTTCTCCGCCGGACAAAAAGGGCTTGGCCTGTTTCGGCAGGGCCGCTCTCCCCCCAAGGAGAGGCGATGTTGGCTCCGCTATAAAAACGCGGACAGCGGCCTCCTGCTCGGGGCGCGCCATCATGCGCCGGCCAGGCTCAAGCTGTTTCGCCTTGTCAACCTCCAGTAACCTTGAAACACCTCCCATCCGTCCCCGCCCAGAGCCAAGCAGGTGTCCACTGCGCTTGGAGAACCAAAAATTCATGGTTACAATCTGGCTATATTATAGCTGCGTGTCAAGAAAAAACTAACCCTGCCTTGAAGTAATTGAACAGCCAGCAATTTTTCGCATCCCCCCAGCGGGGCTGGCATTGCAAGCGGCGGCGCGCAAACTGCCCGCCAGCCGGGGCCGCCGCCGGAATAGGTCAGGGATCAGGCGCACATGCGCACTTGTTATTGCAAGCCCGGCCATGGATTTTCTGGGGGGGGCATGCCAAGGCATGAAGCAAGCGTGAAGTGCAAGCCCCAACACCCCGGCCCCATGGGCCGGTTTCAGATTGGCAACCCGGCCCCTTCCCGCGGAGCTGCTCCAGCGAATTGCAAAGAATCCATCTGAGTTATTGCCGATTACAGGCCCGTTTGCCCGGGCGGGGCAGCCAAGTTCGCCCGAGCCCGCCCCTTCCGGGCCCACTTGCAAGCCCTCCGGCCGTGATTTATATTTGACCCATGTGGATGACAGGGTTACTCTATAAAAAAACACCCTAACCGCCCTTCGCCTTGGCCGCCAGGCTAATAACTTTAAAATACCAGTCTATTATGCCATTTGATCTGAAGGGCCAGGGAGACGCCGCACAACATGCAGCATAAAGCGGCCGACAAGCCAGCCAGCGCCACGATTGCCGGATGAGAACCCTTGTCGCGTAGTTTAATCATCACCGGAACGCGTCACCCCCAGATGAAGTGAACCCCCATGAAACTAGCCGACAATCAGCGCCGCGCCTTGTGCGGCATCTGCCCGGCCGGCTGCTGGATCATCGCCACCTATGATGACGAGGGCCGCCTGGCCAGGGTGGAGCCGGACCCCGGCTCGCCCCTGGGCATCACCTGCCGCCTGGGCGATCACTCCCCGGAGATCGTTTATTCCCCCCACCGCCTGCGGACTCCCCTGCGCCGCAAGGGGCCCAAGGGATCCTACGACTTCGAGCCCATAAGCTGGGAAGAAGCCTTCGAGCTCATCGCCCAGCGCCTTAAGGCCATCAAGGCCGCAAGCGGCCCCGAGGCCTGCTGCGTGTACACCGGCCGGGGCAGTTTCGAGCTGGCCATGTGCGACCAGTTCCAGCCCAAGGGGGTGGCGGTCTCCTCCGCCTCCTCGCTGCTGTTTCCTTTCGGCTCGCCCAATACCATGGGGGTGGGCGCGCTTTGCTATGTGTCCTACGCCATGATCGCCCCCCACGTGACCCTGGGCGGCATGCACATAACCATGTTCAGCGACCTGGACAACGCCGAGCTGATCGTGGTCTGGGGGGCCAATCCGGCCACGGACAGCCCGCCCGCCGATTTCAAGCGGATCGCCCAAGCCTTGCGGCGGGGGGCCCGGGKGGKGGKGATCGACCCCCGCCGCACCATGACCGCCAAGCTGGAGGGGGCCGAGTGGGTGCCCATCCGGCCGGGCAGCGACGGAGCCCTGGCCCTGGGGCTCTGCCAGGTGCTCATCGCCGAGGAGCTTTACGACGAGGACCTGGCGCGTGATTGGACCCACGGCTTCCAGCGCTTCGCGGACTATGCGCAGCATTTCCGGCCCGAGGTGGTGGAAGGCGTCACCGGCGTGCCGGCCGAGACGGTGCGCACCCTGGCCCGGCGCATAGCCGGGGCGGCCGGGGCCGCGCCGGTCATGTACACCGGCCTGGAATACAGCGACAGCGGGGTGCAGGCCATCAGGGCCACCCTGGCCCTCTGGGCCCTGGCCGGCCAGCTGGACGTGCCGGGCGGGCGCTGCTTCGCCATGCCGCAAAACAGCTTTCCCATCAACCGTGACCACCTGGTGGCCAATCCCGCCCCGGCCAAGGCGCTGGGCCGGGAGAGCTTTCCGATTTACACCCTTTACCGCGAGGAATCCCACGCCAACTGCCTGCCGCGGGCGGTGCTGGAAAAAGAGCCCTACCCCATCAAGGGCCTCATCATCCTGGGCGGCTCCATCTGCACCTCCTGGCCCCAGCCGGAAGTCTGGAAGAAAACCCTGGCCGGCCTGGAGTTCCTGGTCTGCCTAGACCTCTTCCACACCGCCGACAGCGCCTACGCGGACTTGGTGCTGCCGGCGGCCACCTGGTATGAGATCGAATCCTACATGACCTATGGCCCGGTGTTCCGCCTGCGGGAGCGGGTGATACCGCCGGTGGGCCAGGCCAAGAACGCCTTTTTCATCTTCAGCGAGATCGCCAAGCGCCTGGGCTACGGCCACCTCTATCCCCAGAACGAAGACGAGATGCTGCGGCGGGCCTTGCAGGGAAGCCCCTTCACCCTGGAAGAGGTGCGGGAAGCCGGCGGCCAGGTGAGCGTGCCGCCGGCCATGATGCAATATAAGAAATGGGAAAAGGGCCTGCTGCGGCCGGACGGCAAGCCGGGCTTCGACACCCCCACCGGCAAGATCGAGCTTTTTTCCACCATCCTGGACGAGCACGGCTACGCCGGCCTGCCCGAATACGTGGAGCCCTCCGAGAGCCCCGTGTCCCGGCCGGATTTGGCCAAAGATTATCCCTTGGTCTTCAATTCCGGGGCCAGGGTGACCACCGACTTCCGCAGTCAGTTCCACCATATCCAGGGCCTGGTCAAGCACCGGCCCGAGCCCACGGTGACCATCAACTCGGGCGACGCCGCGGCCAGGGGCATAGCCAACGGCGATTTGGTGCGCCTCTCCAGCCCGCGTGGCGAGCTCACCATGCGGGCCCTGGTCACCGACGACATCGCGCCGGGCGCGGTGGACGCCAACATGGGCGGGGGCGGACCCTTGGGGCCCCAGGCCTGGCAAGACTGCAACATCAATAATCTAACCGACCTGAAATACGACCCCATCAGCGGCTTCCCCATCTACAAGGCCCTTTTGTGCCAGGTGGAGAAAGCGGGCAGCGGGACCGGAGCCCAAGCTCCCGACAGCGGAGAAGCGCCGCCAAAGGTCGCGCCGCTCACGGCGGCGGCCTCAGAGCGGCAGGGCCCGCGCATCTATTTGGACCACAACGCCACCACCCCCCTGGACCCCGCCGTGGCCCAGGCCATGGCCGGCTTTCTGGAGCAAAGCTTCGGCAATCCCTCGGCCATCTACCGCGAGGGGCGCGAGGCGGCGGCGGCCCTGGCCGAGGCCCGGCGCAAGCTGGCCGCGCTTTTGGGGGCCACGGCCCGCCGCTTAGTCTTCACCGGCGGCGGCAGCGAGGCCAACAACCAGGTCATCAAGGGGGTGGCCTTTGCCGCCGGCAACCGGAGCAAGCGCTTCATCACCTCCAGCGTGGAGCACCCCTCCGTGCTGAAGACCTTCGCCTGGCTGGCCGAGCTTGGATTCGAGGTGGCGTTCCTGCCGGTCGACGGGGAGGGCCTGGTGCGGCCGGCGGACCTGGACCAGGCCCTGGCCGCGCCCAGCGCCCTGGTGAGCGTGATGACCGCCAACAACGAAACCGGGGCCTTGCAGCCCATTGCCGAACTGGCCGCCCTGGCCCGGCGGGCCGGGGCCCTGTTCCACAGCGACGCGGTGCAGGCCGTGGGCAAGATTCCCCTGGCCGTGGACGAGCTGGGGGTGGACTTCCTCACCCTGTCCGGCCACAAGCTGCATGGGCCCAAGGGGGTGGGAGCGGTTTATTTGCGCAAAGGGCTGGACCTGACGCCCCTGGTGCACGGCGGCGGCCAGGAGGGCGGCAAAAGGGCCGGCACCGAAAACACCGCCGCCATCGTGGGCCTGGGCAAGGCGGCCGAGCTGGCCGCGCGCCATTTGGCCGCCATGGGCGGGGAGGTGGCCGCCCTGCGCGATGAGCTCTGGCAGGGCATTAAACGCCTGGCGCCCGGCGCGCGCCTCAACGGGCCGCGAACCATGCGCCTGCCCAACACGCTCAACGTGTCCCTGCCCGGCATCAGGGGCGAGTCCCTGGTGCTGGCCCTGGATTACAAGGGCGTCTCGCTGTCCTCGGGCTCGGCCTGCCGGGCGGGCAGCCCGGAGCCTTCCCACGCCCTTTTGGCCATGGGGCTCAGCGCGGAAGAGGCCCACTGCGCCTTGCGCTTTTCCCTGGGCAGGGAGAACACGCGCCAAGAGATAGCGCGCGCGCTGGAATCGATGCGCCAGGTGATAGAGGAGACCGGCAACCTGGTGCGGTTCGTGCCGTGCCGATGAAATAGCGGCTGGAGAAGAAGCCATGCAGATGAAGGCCCGCAAGATCGCCGAGGAAGAGCGGCTGGTGATAAGGAATTACCTGGATGTGGATCACCGCGAGGAGATGATGCGCCTGGTGCGGCAGGGGCTCTCGGCGGAGCGCAAATGGCTGCACTGCAAATATCTCTATGACCAGCGCGGATCGGAGCTGTTCGACCAGATTTGCCAGACCGAGGAATATTATCCCACCCGCACCGAGATGGACATCCTGGGCCGTTACGCCGGGGAGATGATGGATTTCTTCAACCTGCGCGGCGGCGATCTGGTGGAGATCGGCAGCGGCGCCAACACCAAGATCCGCTTCCTGCTGGACAGCCTCCCTCCCCGGGCCAGGGCCCGCCTGCGCTACGTTCCCTTTGATATTAGCGAAACGGCCCTGGTGGATTCCGCGCGGGAGTTGCTGGATATCTATCCGGAGCTTTCCGTGCTGGGCCTGGTGGCCGATTACACCCGCCATCTCGCGGCCATCCCCGAGGGGCGCAAGCTGCTGGTCTTCTTCGGCAGCTCCCTGGGCAATTTCGATGAAACCACCAGCCTGGAGTTTCTCCGGGGAGTGGCCGCCGCCATGAGCCGGCAGGACCGTTTCCTGTTGGGCCTGGACATGGTGAAATCGGTGGAGATCATCGAGGCGGCCTACAACGACGCCCAGGGCGTCACCCGCCGCTTCACCAAGAACCTTTTAGCCAACCTGAACCGGGAGCTGAGCGGCGACTTCGATCTGGACCTGTTCGAGCACCACGCCTTTTTCAACCCCCAGCGGGAATGCATGGAGATGCATCTGGTGGCCCGGCAGCCGGTCACCTGCCGCCTGGCCGACTTGGGCCTGGAGGTGCGCTTCGCCCAGGGCGAATCCATCCACGCCGAGATATCACAGAAATACAGCCGCGAGCGGGCTAACGGCCTTTTCCGGCGGGCGGGGCTGGCGCCGGCCAGATGGTTCAGCGACGAGCGGGGATGGTTCTCCCTGGTGGAATTGACCCGCGCCGATTAGGGAGCGATGTTGCTCAGCCCAATAGCTGCACGCTGATCATGGCTCCCGCTGAGAGCCGGTCTTGGCCCTCGGGGATCATGGCCACCGCTTTCGCCTGGGCTATGGCATTCAAGCGGCAGCGTTTGGCCATGGGGTGAAACACCGGCAATCCCTCGCCGTAATCAAGAGTGCCGTAGAAGAAATCGGTCCAACTGGCCTTGCCATCCTCGATGTCGGCGGCGAGCAGGGCGTTGATGCGGGGCAACCCCGGATTCACCTGGCCGCCCAGCGCCAGCAGGCCGGGCAAGGCGATCTGCAAAAAGCCCATCAGGTTGGAGGGCGGGCCGCCGGGCAGGATGAACACCGGCTTGGCCTCCAGCAGGCCGAAGCCCACCGCCTTGCCGGGCCCAATGCGGATCTGATGGAATATTTTTTTCCAGCCCAGCCTTTCCAGCACCTCGGCCACCAAGTCGCGGTCGCCCCGCCAGGCCCCGCCGCTGGTTATCAGGGCGTCGGTTTCGGCGGCCATCTTTTGCATGGCGCGGAACATGGCCTCGGGGTCGTCCTTTACAATGGCCAGGCGGGTGGTCATTTTGTATCTCTTGCACAGCCCCGCCAGGGACACGATGTTGCTGGCGTAGAGCTTGCCTTCGCTCAAGGGCTTGCCCGGCTCCACTATTTCGTCGCCGGTGCCTATGATCCCCGCCAGGGGATTCCTGAACACGGGCACCTCGCTGTGCCCCGCCGCGGCCAAGAGGCCGGTCATGATGGGAGAAATCCTATGACCCGCCTGGATGAGGCGTTCATGCAGGGCCACGTCGCTGCCGCGCCGCAGGATGTTCTTGCTTGATTCGGCAAGGTCATGGATGATCACGTAATCGCCGTCGGGACTCGTGTCTTCCTCGGCCACCACCACGTCGGCGCCGCGGGGCAGGCGGGCGCCGGTCAATACCCTCACCGCGCTGCCCGGCTCCAACTGGATATCCCCCACGCCGCCGGCGGCCATGGAGCCGATCACCCGCAGACGCGCCGGCCGCTCGGCGCTGGCCCCGGCTATTTCTTGGTAAGACGCCGCGTAGCCGTCCTTGCGCGAAGTATCCATGGAAGGGGAATCCACCAGCGCGCGGATATCCGAGGCCGCCACGCGGTCGCCGCAGTCGATCAGGTTGACCGTTTCGGCGGCAAGCGGCTCGATGCTCTCCAGGGTCAATTGCAGGGCCTCAGTTAGGCCCAGGTCCAGTCTCTTCATGGCCAATATCCTTTTGCGCGTCGGCTATGCGGCTGGCGCTGAACGTGGGGCGGCGTGAGCTGGCGGCGCTCCCCGTCCCGGCCTTGCAAGGCGAGCGGCCCCGGCGCCCGGCGACCAATCCCCCCCTCTCTTAAAGCATATTAAGATACCACACGCCCCCGCCGGCTCCGACCGGGAGGCCAAATCCCCCAGGCCGCGCCCGCGATACGGCTGCCCGCCGGAAGCAATGAGCAACGGCCTCGCCCATGGGCAAAGCGGCTGAGGGAGGCCAGAGCCAGGCCCTTGGTTTTTCTGGAACTTATCAGGCTGGCACCGCCGCGGGCCGCCGCGCCGGCAGCCCGCCCGCCTGGACAGGGTCCCGTCAGGGTAGTATCATCCCCCCCATGAAAAACCCCATCAAAGAACGCCGCATGATCCTGGTGCGCGGCGATGAGGTATTTGACGAAATCGTCCGTTTTGCCGACGAGAGCGCCGTAAGCCTTTCCCTGGGCGGACACGTGGTGACGGTGCTCATGGCCACGCCGGGCTCCGAGCGGGAACTGGCCCTGGGCTACGCCCTCACCATGGGCTGGGTCTCGCCCGGGGATCCGCTGCCCAAGGTCGTCTACCACGCCCAGCGGGGTCTGGTGGACCTGGACCTGGCCCTATCGCCCGACAAGCTGGGCAACGTGCGCGCCGCCGGCGGCGGCCTGTTGGGCCCCACCGAGGCCGAGCCCGTGCCGCCGGGCGGCGGCCTGGAGCTGGGCGTCCTGCGGAACCTGACCCAGGCCATGAGCGAAGCCCAGATCCTATACCGGCCCACCCGGGGCACCCACGCCGCGGCGCTCTTCAGCGTCTCGGGCGAGATGCTGGCCATGGCCGAAGACGTGGGGCGGCACAACGGTTTGGACAAGGCGGTGGGCGCGGCCTGGCTGGGCGGGAACCTGGCCAAGGCGGCGGCTTTGGCCCTATCGGGCAGATGCAGCCTGGAGATGGTGCTGAAATCCATTCGTTCGGGCGTGGGGGTGGTGGTAAGCGTTTCGGCGCCCACGGTTCCCGCCGTGGAAACCGCCGACCGGTTGGGACTGACTCTGGTCAACTGTCCCAGACGGGAAGAACTGAAAATATACACCCACCCCGCCAGGATAACCGTGGGAGGCAGGCCGCTGAAGACCGGTTGATATCCGCCTGTCCTGTGGCGATTAGCAACTTGGCCATGGTTTTATTTCTTGGGATCGATTGAGGCCATGCCCGGCTGACTTGAATATCCCAAGGACAAAAAATACCAACCATGGAATAGTCGTATGGTTTATGTCAGCGCCGAGTCGCTTTCAGTCCCCATGGTCTCCGCCCGTGCCCCCATCAGCCGCGTCACATCCGAGAAGCATCCTTTGCCGGCGGCCCCTTAAAGCGGCTTAAATATCGCGGCGACCATGATGGCATCGTCCCTTACCAGACGATCACAGGACGCAGAAAATCCGCAAAACGATTTAAGCAAACGGGCATAATATTTTCATGGCAAGCAGTAAATCGGCGGTATCGGTTCAGGAAGCGTTAAAGATTGTCCTGACTTCCGTCAGCCCTTTGGGCTGGGAAAGCATTTCCATCACCGAGGCCTTCAATCGCGTTCTTTATGAAGATATCGTATCGGATATCATGATACCGCCCCTGGATTGCTCCGCCATGGACGGTTACGCGCTTATGGCCAAAGACACCAGAGGCGCTTCGGCCAATAGCCCCATAAAGCTGAAATTGATCGGCGAGATACAGGCGGGAGCCCTGCCCGCCGGCCTCCGGGTTTCGACCGGTACCGCCATAAGAATAATGACCGGCGCTCCCATGCCCCAAGGCGCCGATTCCGTGCTGAAGGTCGAGGACGCCCTGGAAGAATCCGGCCATGTGACTATTTATCGGGAAACAGCCCAACGCGAAAATTATAGAAGCGCCGGAGAGAATATTCAAAAAGGCGACAACGTATTGCGCAGGGGCGATCGGCTGAGCTCCGCGGACATAGGCATTCTGGCCTCTCTGAATCACCATAAGGTGAAGGCCTACAGGCAACCCACCGTATCCATTATTTCCACCGGCGATGAACTGGCCGGGCTGGGCCAGGAAGTCCGAACCGGTCAAATCAGGGACGTGAACGCCTATGCCTTGTATTCGGAGATAAAAAAGTACAACGGCCTCCCGGAATACCTGGGCATTGCCAAGGACACTTTTAACGATACTAAAAATCTTTTTTTGAAGGCCCTGCATTCCGATGTGGTGATATCCACGGGCGGATCGGCAATGGGCAGATATGATTTTATAAATGAAATCTATGCCGATTTGGATATTGAGCTGCTGTTTAAATGGGTCAAGGTCAAACCCGGCAAGCCGTGCATTTTTGGCAAAAAAGGCGACAAACTGTTTTTTGGCTTGCCCGGCAATCCCGTTGCAAGCCTTACCGCCTTCATCCAATTCGTAAGGCCAGCCCTTCTGAGATTGATGGGAGCCCAAAGAGTCAACAAGCCTGTAATAAATGCATGCCTTAAAGATACCGTTAGAAGAAAACCATCCGAAAAAGTGCACCTGCTGAGAGGCTATTTCACCATTGAGAACAATGAATTTTACGTAACGACCACCGGCGACCAAAAGTCGTCCATCTTCCGCTCGATGAGCCAGGCCAACTGTCTGATAGTTTTTCCGGAAAACACCGCGCAAATCACAGCGGGAGAAAAAGTGGCCATTCAATTGCTGGCTCATGACGAGATTTTATGAGGTCATGAAACCGCTCACCGCCTTGGAACGTCTCTACCCACGGGTCCCTCTCCCGCAACCTCACCGGTCCAATACGCTCCTGATGCTGCCCAGCAAATCCGCCAGACGGAAAGGCTTGGCCACGTATCCCGCGGCGCCCGATTCCAGCGAGTCCTTGACCTGCCCATTGGCCGAATAACCGCTGGCGATGACCACCTTGGCCTCCGGGTTGAGGGCCAGGATTTTCTTCATGGCCTTGTGGCCTCCCATGCCCGGCATGCCCAAATCCATGACCACCAGATCGATCGCGCCGCCTTGCCCCGCGTATATTCGCAACGCCTCCTCGCCGTTGCACGCGGTCAAGACCTTATAGCCCATGCTCTGCATGGTCATGGCGCCCAATTCGCGCAAGGGCTCCTCGTCGTCCACCAACAGTATGGTTTCGCCCCCCTTGAGCAAATCTTCCGAAAGGCTTCGCTGCGAGTCCAGCAAAGGAGCCTCGATTGGGCGGACCGGCAGATATATCTTGAAGGTGGTCCCCAAGCCGCACTCGCTGTAGCAATAGACGTACCCGCCGTGCCCCTTGACGATGCCGTAGACCGTGGACAGGCCCAAGCCGGTCCCCTTGCCCACTTTTTTGGTGGTGAAGAAGGGGTCGAAAATGTGCTCCACTATTTCGTGAGTCATGCCCTGGCCGGTATCCGAGAACATGAGCAACACGTATTGGCCGGGCCTCACTTCCAGATGCTGGGCGCAATAATCTTCATCCAAAAACACGTTGCCGGTTTCGATCAACAGCCGGCCTCCGTCGGGCATGGCGTCGGCGGCGTTGGTGGCCAGGTTGATGATCACCTGCTCCATCTGGTTGGGGTCGGCGTTGATCAGGTTCAGCGCCGGAGATAGCTGGGTTTCCAGGCTGATCATCTTCGGCAGGGTGGGCTCCAGGAGCTGCAAGGTCTGCATCACCAGCGCGTTCATGCTGAGCGGCCTGGGCTCCGCCTCGGCCTTGCGGCTGAAGGTCAAGATCTGCTTGACCAGGTTGCGCGCCCTTTCGGCGGCTTTCATGACCTGGTCAAGCTCCCTGCTGTTTTCGCTTCCCTTGCGGGCCAAGCGCTGGGCCAATTCCGTATAGCCGATGACCGACCCCAAAATATTGTTGAAGTCATGGGCGATGCCGCCGGCGAGGGTGCCTATGGCTTCCATTTTTTGGGCTTGGCGAAGCTGCGATTCCAGCCGCTTGGTCTTGGTCATGTCCGTGAGGTTGACCACCATGCCCACCACTTCCCCCATCTCGTCGGTGACGCCGGCCGCGCTGATGAGCACGTTGAGGGTTTGGCCATCCTTGGTCAGCCGCTTGGTTTCGAAAGAAGGGGACGCGCTTTTGTTATAGAGGGCGTTGATGGCTTCCATGGTGGGTTGCGCCTGATCTTCGGGCACAAAGGGCACTCTTCTCCCCAACACTTCTTCCGCGCTCCAACCGAAAACCCTGCTGAAGGCCGGATTCACATAAGTGGCCCGGCCTTGCTGATCATAGACCACCATGGGGTCGGCGCTGGCCTCCCAAATGGCCTGCAGCCGCTTTTCGTGCGCCTTGCGCTCCTCCTCCAATCTCTTATGCTCGGTAATATCCTGAAACACCGCCACCCCGGAGGTGATGACGCCTTCCTGGTCGCGTATTGGCGCGGCGTTGACGAAAATCAAATGGTCTTCGCCCTTTTCGTCGCGGATTATCATTTCCTCGTTGAATACGGCTTCCCCCTTGCGTATGGCCTTGACCAGCGGGAGTTCATCCGTGGGATAGGGAGCGCCGTCCGTATGAAATATCTGCCACTTGCGGGAATGCTGGCCGAATTCGATTCCGGTCAGGTAATCTTCCGCCGCGCCTCTTATCATCAGCGCCTGGGAATTCGCCATGCGGATTCTTCCGTCGGGCGCGTCGGCGATGACGATGCCCACCGGAGATTGGGCAAAGGCGGTCTGCAGCATGGTCCATAGCTTTTCACGCTCCTCTTCGGCGCGCTTTTTCGCCGATACGTCCTCCACGGTTCCCTCGTAATAAAGGGTCTGGCCTTCCGCGTCGCGCACCGCATGGATATTGAGCGAAACGATGATCTTGCTGCCGTCCTTGCGCCACTGCTCCACCTCCATCCCGTTCAACGCGCCTTCCTTTTCAAGCATCGCCTGGATTATCTCTCTGTCTTCTTGCCTGGCGTATATATGGGAAGGGATATCCTTGACCGTCTCGATCATCTCCAGGGGGGAAGCGTAACCCAACATCCTGCAAAGCGCGGGGTTGACGCTCAGGTATCGCCCGGCCGGGGTGGCCTGGAAAATTCCCTCGCTGGCGTTTTCGAAGATGGAGCGATAGTTTTCCTCGCTCTTGCGCAGGGCGTCCTGCACCATCTCCAGCTCTTCCACCTTGTGTCTGAGCCCGGCGTAAAGATCGTGCAGCTCTCCTTGCATCTCCTTGAAGGCGCTGGAGAGGATGCCCACTTCATCTTGCCTGGGCACCTCCCTGAATTCGCTTTCCAGGTCGCCGGTTCCAAACCTCTCCGCGGCGGCGGTCAATTCGCGGATGGGCCCCACCAGCCGCCGTGCAATTAAATAGCCCAAGGCGCCCGCCAGAATCGCGCCCGCCAGCAAAAGGCTTACTAAATACCTTTGCATTTTGGAAATGCCGACAAAAGCCTCGCGGGTCGGCTGT
The DNA here is from genome assembly GCA_001184205.1 of Desulfocarbo indianensis. Taxonomy (GTDB): domain Bacteria; phylum Desulfobacterota; class Desulfarculia; order Desulfarculales; family Desulfarculaceae; genus Desulfocarbo; species Desulfocarbo indianensis. Next base: position 691,536 of record LBMP01000002.1, on the reverse strand, counting down.
TCCACCACCACCGCCCAAACGGTTCCCGGTATCGGCGCTTGCACACCTATGACTTCTTCATTGAACAAACCGCGATATTTTTGGACCGAACCTTGCCTGGAGCCGTTGTTTTTTATGAATTCGGCCACCGGCGGCAGCTTGCCCACGTCCTCGCCGTGCCTTTGCAGCACTTCCGCCGGCTTTTGATAGGCCACGAAGCGGCCCTTTTTATCCACCAGGTAGACATAGCCGCCGCTTCCCACCTTGATCCGCGCCACGTCCTGCCACAAATGGTTTATGTTTATCTCCGCGACGATCACGCCGAAAATTTCCGCCTTGGCCGTTCTGACCGGCAGGGCGATGGTCATCGACAACAGGCCGGTATCGCCCAGCAAAGAAATCTCGCCGGTATAAAGCTCCCCCATAATGGCGGTGATGAAAGCCGGCGTGCGCGCCTTGTTGCCGTGCTCGCCGGGCAGGTACGAATGAAAGCGGGAAACCTTGCTGAGTTCGTCGCCCTTTTGGTCCAGGAAGGATACCTGGCTGTAGAGCGGCATGCTGGTGATAAGCAGGTTTTCCAAGGCGGATTTCCGGCGCTGGGGCGATTGCAGGGAAGACTGTTTGTTCTCCGCGAAAAAGGTCAGCCGCGAAACGGCGCGGCTCATATAGCCGGAAATCAGTTGGGATACCTGTTCCGCGCTTTGTCGTTGCAGTTGGAAGGATATCTCCCGCTGCGCCTGGGCGGCTATGAGTATCAGCCCGGCTCCCAAGCTCAGAACGGTCAGGGTCACCATGATGATGCAAACCCAGGTCAGTTGGGCCGCCAGGCTTTTCCGTCGAAAAGGTTTCCTGGCCTTGTCAGTTTGCCGGCGTTGTTTGATCATGCCCACTTCGTATTATCACCTTGGCCGTGGCGTATTGCGGAGGCCAGACCGGCTGCAACTCGCCGTTTTGGATTTGCGCCACAAATAGATGGGCAAACTCGTTTTGACCGGTTCTATCAAAGCGCAATCTTTCCGAGGGCAACACAAGCCGCGGGCCCGGACCGAGGTCGGTGGCGGCCAGCGCCTCGCGCAGTTTTTTTCGATCGGCCGAAGCCGCCCGCTCCAGGGCGTCCCTCAGCACCTGGACCGCCTGGTAGGAATAAGCGCTGTCTCCGGTAATATCAACCCCAAAACGCTTGCGGAATCTGTTATTAAGGTCCTTGCCGCCGGCGGCGTATTTGGAAAACTCCGTCATGGTGAAGACGCCGTCGGCCAGAGCGCCCAGCAATTCGACGTATTCCGGCGACACCACGCCGCCGGCCATGTCCACCACGGGCAGGCTTTTGCCTGACTTGGCCAGGGCCTTGCGAATCAGAAGGCTATCCAGAAGATAAGTGACCGTGAGCAGCGCGTCGGGCTCCTCGGCCAGGGATTGGGCCACTTCCCGGCTGAGATCAACCGCGCCCACTGCCTGATAGGCTACGTCCGCCACCACTTCTATGCCTTGATCCCTTAGGGCCTTTTTTTGGGCCAAAGCCGCGGAGGTACCGAAATCGGTGTTTTCATGCAGCAGAGCCACCCGCTTCACCGAATATCCGGCGAGCTTATCCAGGTCGCGCAAAAAATGGATTTGATCCCGCGCGTAAAAACCGGCTTTGGGCTGAATGCGAAAAGTATAATTGAATCCCCTTTCCGTTATGATATCGGCGATGGAGATGCTCACCACGAACGGCGTTTCAAGCTTTTCCGCCACCTGGGTGGCCGGCTTGGTTACGCTGCTTTGGTAGGTGCCGACGATGGCGGCCACGCCTTCCTTGCGTATGAGGCGCTCCGCCTCCCCGGCGCCCACCGCGGGCTTGCCTTGGGTGTCGGCATAGATCACTTCCAGCCGGGCGCCCCCCAGCGACTCGATGCCGCCGCCGCCATTGATTTCCTCCACGGCCAGGCGGACGCCGTTGGCGCTGTCTTGCCCCTTGTCCTTGAGTTCGCCGCTCAAGGGGAAAAGCGCGCCCAGCTTGATCTTGGCCGTTGCTTGCGAGGCGCCGTTTTCCAGGCATGCCAGGGCCCCCAGCGCTAGCAGTCCGGCAATAAACAACCCAAAACACCTGATACGGCTGATCTTCACGATTGCTCACCCCGGTTTTCTTTTTCCCAAAACGTGACCTGACTTGGCGCAAACCAGGTTCACTTGGGGAAAATCGTCCGCCTTTTTCCTATTTAATCCTCACGAGAGAAAACCTCTCCAAAGCATGAGCAAGCGACATCGCCAGGGATGACAATGTCATGTTTTTGGGGCGTAGCCACGAATCACGCGAATTCATGGCGGGGAATAGGGCAGACCTAAACGCTATTATATAGCAGGGATTGCCAAGCCGAAGTCAAATATTGCATGACAAAATATCAGGGGCGTTGAGGGGGGCGGAGCTCGGCAAAGCTCCTGATGATGGGCATGATCAGCGGCATAAAGCCGCATCCGGCGCATGATTCAATCACCGCGCAAAAGTGACGCATTCATGATAAAGCCGTCGCGGCAAACGCCGCCGCCGAGACGGCCCGGCGCGCGCATTGGCTGAACGATAAGACGTAAGCCCATAAGACCCGGCGGGCGCCGGGTCTTATGGAGACCGCCGGCGTATCAGGCGGGCAATTTGGCCCCAATGGATCTGCCGTAATCCTGGCCGGTCTTGATGCCGTCCGGGGTGTCCACCGCGTCCTCGAGCACGTTCAAGGAACCCAGTTCGCTCATGTCCATCTTGAAGACATACTGCATGGTGTCGAAGACATAGCGCGGCGCGTCCCCGCTATGGGTATAGGAGCCGAAGGCTCCGCCGATCTTGCCCATGAGATTGAGATTTTCAGCCTTGAACAGGAAGGTCTTCATGCCGCCGGTCATGTCGCGGTGATAAGTGGGACAACCGAAAACATAGCCGTCATAGTCGGCGACGCTTTGAATGTCATCAATTTCGCCGATTTTTTTCAGGTCGACCTCATGGCCGCTCATGCGTACGCCCTCGGCGATATACTGGGCCAGCTTCTCGGTGTGCCCCATGCGGCTAGCATAGGCGATCAGGACTTTTTTCATGTTTCATCCTTTCCCTGGTTACAGTGGCGATGCATTGCATTCAATTCAACCGGTTCAACCTCGATAACTTGCTTACTTGCGGAGCCCCTTAATGCTCCGCGGGCCAAACCCTGTCCTCAACTTGTGGGCTTAAATAGGAAAATCGCTCCCAAGCGAATTTTTTATGCGAAATGGGGCATTCCAGGGTGACTTTTTGCTCACCCAGGTCCACCACCAGCCAATCGCCCTGGCGCGGCCCGGCTTCTATCCTTATTTTTTCCCCTATCTCAAACAGATAGGGCCTGAATACCGTCACTGGGCTACTGTCCATTTGAACCATCTTCGCGCTATTGGAATTGAATCTTAATTGATAATAATAACCGTTTAAAAAGGGAAAGGCCATACCCAAAATGCCGTCCAGGCGTTTTGGGACAGACGTTGCGCCATCGGTTTTGGCTGGCATGAGCGCTGACCGCGAACCCGCCAGAAAAAGGCGGCCGGCCCGAAAAACGGGCCGGCCGCCGTCGACCGCGGCTCTCAGCCTCTTGGCCGTTATAGATGATAATCGCCGGCGGCTTCCGGCTGGTATATGAGTTCGTCCACCAAAAGCCTTCTCACGCCGGAAGGGGATTCCCAGTTGATAAGGCCGCCCACCTGGGTTCCGATCAGGGCGGTGCCCACGGGGGCCAAAACCGATATCCTGTTGCTTGCCGGGTCCGCGTCGCCAGGAAAAACCAAACGGTATTCGACCTGGCCGCCGGTATCCAGGTCCCGGACCTTGACCACCGAGTTCATGGTCACCACGTTGTCCGGCACCTCATCGGGCCTGATAACTTCGGCGGCGTCCAATTCCTCCCGAAGCTCCTGCAAGTGCCGCTTGTCCCGGCTTTGCTTTTCCCAGGCATAGCTGATCAGGCTTTCCAAGCGATCTTTATCGAATTGGCTTATATATATCTTTCCCATTCGCTTCATATCCTTGCGGGCCAAATCGCCGCCCGAGCCGATTAGTATCCAGTTGCAATCCGGCTGGCCGCCGCAGCCGAGCCGCAGGTCCCCGCCGTAGTCGCCGTAAGGCGATCCTTCCCCGAAAAAAAGAAACGGCTCCTGCACCAGGCCGTAGAGGAAACCGCCGCCTCCCCCGTTTTCCCTGCGGCTCATCACCCGCATCGCCACCATTTTTTTCTTGCCGTCCCGGCAGCGCAGCGGTTTCAAGCCGTTCAAGAGATCCAGGCAATCAGGCAATGCCTTATCGCCGCGCCGCGCCAGGGCCGCGTCCGCCAAAAGCCAGTTCAAATCCCCGCTGGTCATGGCCCGCAGCTCCCGCGCCGAATTGAAACCCAGCATGCGGGTGAAAGCTTCATTGAAGCGAACCAACTTGGCGTCGGCCGAGCAAACGAAGACGCCCGCGGGCAAGAGGTTGAAAGCGGAACGATAAACCGCCTGCATCTGCTGCTGGCGGGAGGCGTAATTATTCTTGGCCAGGCTTTCCCGGGCCAGATAAAAAAGCATGGTTCGCGGACCCTGTTCAAGGCTGCCGCCCCGCACGTCCACGGTCACCCTTTTGCCGTCCGCTCCGCGCAACTCAGCCGTGAAACGAAAGGGACCGCCGGCAAGCAGGATCACGGCCAAGTCCTCCCGAAAGGCCGCGTCCCCAGCGCAAAGCAAGTCGCCCAAGCTCATGGCGAGCAAGGCTTTTTCATCGTAGCCCAGCAGGCGGCAGGCATATTGATTGACCGCCCGCAAGGGCTCTTCCAGGATGTTTTGCTTTTTATCCTGCGCCCAAAAGGCCTCGGGACTTTTACGCAAAACCTCTTGCCAATCCAGGGAGGCGCTTGTCGTGGCGCCAGGCTCCGCTTCCAGAGACAATTTTTCGCCTTTGGCCTTCAAATTCCCCAGCACGCTTTTCAGGAAACCCAGCATGGCTTCCACCCCTTGCCTAAACATTTCGGGAACGCGCTTGGCCCGTGTGCCGCGCGTCGCTTTCCCGCGACCAACTTATTGAGAGAATAAAGAGCCTTGCCCGGCGCGGCTGCTTAACTTGCTTGCATTTGGCCCGGCGGGGTCAAGGTTCGGCGGGGAGGCGACGCCCAGAAAAACGGTTCACGGTCCCCTCTCGCGCCAGACGCGTACTTTTTTGGTTTCGAAAGCACTCCACCCCCTTCTAATTATTCATACTAATAATAGCCTAGAAGGCTTTGTTGTCAATTACCAGTTATGGCAGGCAATTATCCTACAGAGCCCACCATCGGCTGATACTTATTTTTAGTTTTAATTAATTTTTCCGCGTCGCCACGGTAATCAGGGGGAGGCTCCGGCTGGCAACCGGCCCAGGCCGGCCAATGGGAGCGCGACGGGAACCATACCGCTGTCTTTATTAATGGCGGGTGGGACCGCAGCCCGGCTCAGTCGCCGTCGGCGATGGCCGCCAAGGCCCCTTGATCCAAGAGGGCGTAATCGCCCTGCAGGGCTATCAGGCAGCCCTTGATGAGGCCTTCCTGGCGCAGGCGCCAGGCCTCCTCCCGGCCCGCGGCCAGGGCCTGGGCGCGCTGCTCCGCGTTCAGGGGCGGCACCGCTTGGGTGACCAATGCCTCGCCCAGATCGCTGGCCGGGTCCAGCTCCCTGGCGGGGCGCCGCACGATCCCCGGCGCCGGGGCGCTGACCGCGTTGCCCAGGACGGTGGCCGCGGCGTCGGCCAAGGCGGCGCTGGCGGCCCACACGCTCACCGCGTCGGCGATGCCCCGCGAAAAGCTGCGGCCGCGCCAGCCGCTGGTGGCCACGCCGCCCACTCCGTCCCCGGCCGTGAGGTTGAGCCGCCCCAAAAGCGTATCCGCGCCGCTTTCCCCGGCTTCGGCCGCCTGTCCGGGCCAGGCCCGCAACCCCACCTGGGCTTTTTCGCCGGGGCCCAAGCGCAGGGCGATGTCGCCGCCGTTGTTCACGATGACCTTGTCAGCCCCCAGGCCGGCCGCGAAATCAGCCACCTCGTCGGCCACGGCCCCGGCCACCGCGGCCAGTGGAGTCAGCCCCCGGCCCAGGGCGCGGGCCGCGTCCCTGGCCCGGGCCGCCACCCGCGGCGCGGGCCGCTCCGGCGGCAGTTCGGCCGCCGGCCGCTTGAGGTAATTCTGGAAATCCGCCAAAACCGCCAAGAGCCTGAGGGCGGCTCGGGCGGCCTGGGCGGCCATGACCGGACGCGGCTGGCCGGCCGCCCAGGCCGATATGGTGAGCGTCATGGGTCCCCAGTCCACCAGGACCAGGTCTGGTCTCAGGACTTGGACCGGCTCCAAGCGAAAGGCTCCAGGGTCTTGAATGGCTTGATGGCCTCCAGGTGGCCGCCCATCTCCTCATAATCGTCCAGGCGCATGGTGTATTCGATGGGGGCCACCGTGGCCGGCGTGGGCACCCAGGTGAAAGCGCCCGCCTTCACCCGCTCCACGTCCACCATGAAGGTGATGCCGCCGCCGGGCATGACGAACACCGGCGCGCCGCCGCAGGTGAGCGCCGCCTTGGCGGCGTGCACCGCCTTGGTCAGGCGCAGGGGATAGCGCGCCACCCCGGCCCTGGCCGAGCCGCCCGCGCCGGCCACGTACATGGCCGACACCCGCGAGGCCTGGCAGGATTCGGCGATGGCCGCCACCGCCTCCCGCACCGCAGGCGTCAGGGGAACGGGCTGAAAAACACCCGCCTCGTCCAGCTGGTACAGCGCCGCGTTCTGGCCGGTGGTTTCCGTGATGAGCAGGGTGCTGCCCGGCTTGCTGCGCCCGGCGTCGATTTTGGCGACTATTTGCAGGGGGTCCTTGATGTCGGTGCCGCCCCAGCCGTGGCCGTGGGTGCCGAAGTAGCGACCCGGCGTGGAGAGCTTGAAGCACAGGTCCAGGCCGGAGGGATCGAGCCCCAGGCAGCGTCCCGCCGCGTGATGGCTGAACAGGCTGGTGATGTGGTGGTCCAGCACGATCACCTCGTCGGCGGCCTCCTTGAAAAACGGCGCGAACAGGCCCGCCGTGGCCGAGCCGCAGCCCACCCGCATCCTGGCCACCTTCTGGCCGTCGATCACCGGCGGCTGGCCCACCTGCACGGTGAGCTTGGCTCCGCCTTTGATCCTAAGCTCCACGGCCTCGCGGTTGGCTATGGCCGCCACCGCCCGAGCCGCGGCGAAGCCGTGCTTGCCGGTGAGGCGGTTGACCCCGCCCACGGCCAGTATCTTGGAACCGTACTCCTCGGTTTCCACCATGCCCACCGTGCGGCCCTCGAAGCGCACCTCCGAGCCTTCGCGGCCCACCTCCAGGTCGGTGTCTATCTTCACCTTGAGCCCGGAGTAGGATAGCGGGGCCTCGGTCACCACCGTGACCACCTCCACCCCCTGGCGGTTGTCGCTCACGATGTAGGGCGCTGGCACGTAGTCGGGATAGGTGCCGCCGGCGCCGATGGCGGTGATGGAAGGCTTCTGGATGAGCGGCTCGGGCTCGGGGCCGATGAGGTCGATCACGTCCCGGTAGGCCAGCAAGGGCCGGTTGCGCCTGAGCACGCCCGCCTGGTTGGCGTAGCGGCCGCAGGCTCCGCTCAGGCCCGGCGGCACCTGGCAGGCCACCGGGCAGGCCTGGCAAACCACCGCGCCGGACACCTGGCGCACCTCGTCCAATACCGCCCCGCGCGGACACACCTTGAGACAGGTGCGGCATTCCACGCAGGCCTGGTTTATGACCGCTTTCTTGGCCTCCACCCTGACCGCGGCCACGGGGCAATCCTTTTCGCAAAGGCCGCAGCCGTTGCATCGTTCCAGGTCTATCTTCATGGTTGCTGATCCTCCGCTGTTGTTATCGCCTCCATCACCCGCTCCAGATTCAGGGGGAGCCGGCGCATGGGACGCCCCAAGGCCTGGCTCACCGCGCCGGCCACGGCCGGGGCGGTGGGGATCAGGGCCGGCTCGCCCACGCCCTTGGCCCCGTAGGGTCCGGTTTCCTCGGGCTCCTCCACGATGAGCGGGGTGACCCGTGGCGCGTCGGCCGCGGTGGGGATGTGGTAGTTCTGCAAATTATCGGTGGAGCCCTGCTGATATTCCTCCATCAAGGCCATGCCCACCCCCATCATGACCCCGCCGCAGATCTGGCCCATGACCGCGCGCCGGTTTATGGCCCGGCCCACGTCGTGGGCGGCGGCCACCTCCTTGACCTTGACCAGGCCCGAGGCGGTATCCACCTCCACCAGGGCGCACTGGGCCGCAAAAGCGTAGGCGGCATAGGGCCGGCCCTGGCCGGTGGCGGGGTCCAGCGCCGTGAAGTTGGGATCGAACCTGCCGCCGGCCTTGATCTCCCGGCCCTCGCTGGCCAGGAAGCGGGCCACCTCCTTGACTTCCAGGGTGCGGCCCTGGCCGCCCTTTTCCAGAATCAGACGGCCGCGCAAATCCAAGTCCAAATGCCGCGCGCCCAGGAGTTCCCGCGCGCCGGTCAATAAAAGCTCTTCCAGGTTGTCCGCCGCGTTCAGCACCGCGTTGCCCGAAATATAAGTTTGCCGGCTGGCCGAGGAGGCCCCGGCGTTGGTGGTGCGGTCGGTGTCGCCCCGGCAAAGGTCTATTTCCTCCGGCTCCAGGCCCAGGCGCTGGGCGGCCAACTGCCGCAAGACCGTGTCCGAGCCCTGGCCTAATTCGGCCACGCCGGTGTAGAGCACCACCCGGCCGTCGGGCAGCCATTCCATTTGCGCGGTGGAGGGATTGCTCACCCCGGTGTTGCCGATGCCGTAATACATGCAGCCCAGGCCGACGCCCTGCCTATGCCAACCGCCGTGGCTCAAGCCGTGGCGCCAGGCTTCATAGATGGGACGCAGCCTTTCCAGGCATTGGGTCAACCCCACCCCGCTCTTCAGAACCTGGCCGGTGGCCGTGGCCTGGTCGGCGCGCAGGGCGTTTTTCAGGCGCAGCTCCAGGGGGTCCATGCCCAGGGCCGCGGCCAGGGCGTCCATCTGGCCCTCGTGGGCCAGAGCCACCTGGGGCACGCCGAAGCCGCGCATGGCCCCGTTCCAGGTGTTGTTGGTGTAGGCCATGCGGCAGTTCACCGCCACGTTGGGCACCAGATAGGGGCCGGTGGCGTGCACCGCCGCCCGCATGCAAACCGCCAGGCCATAGGAGGCGAAAGCGCCGGTGTCAGACAAAAGCTCGGCCTTCACCGCAGTCAGGCGTCCCTCCTCGTCCGCCCCGCTGACATAGCGCATTCGGAAAGGATGGCGTTTGGCCGTGGCCAGGAAGGTCTCCTCCCTGGTGTAGGCCATGCGCACCGGCCGCTTCAGATGCCAGGCCGCCAGGGCCAGGTAGGGCTGCACCGAGACATCCAGCTTGCCGCCGAAACCGCCGCCGGTCTCGGCCTGCACCACCCGCACCCGGTCCGGCTCCACGCCCAGGAACAAGGCCAGGTCGCCTTGATCGTAGTGGGGATTCTGGGTGCAGGCCTTGACGATCACCCTGCCGTCCTGATAGTAGGCGCGGCCGCCCTCCATCTCCAAGGCGGCGTGCTCCACCCGGCCGATAGCGTATTCGGCCTCCACCAGCACCGCTGATCTGGCCAGGGCCGCCTCCGCGTCGCCCTTTATTATGCGGTTCTCCTTGAGCAGGTTGCCTTCCGCCCGATCGGCATGCACCAGGGGCGCGCCGGCCGCCAAGGCCTCCGCCGGATCGAACACGCCCGGCAGATCCTCCAGCTCCACCCGCACCGCCCGGGCCCCGGCCAAAGCCGCCTCCCGGCTTTCCGCCGCCACCAGGGCCACGGCCTGGCCATAATGGCGCACCAAGCCCTGGGCCAGGAACTCCTGATCCTTGCTGACCGGGATGATGCCCAAGCGGTTCTGGCCCGGTATGTCGCCGGCGGTGAAGACCCGCACCACGCCGGGCACTGCCAGGGCCGGGGCGTAATCCATTGACTTGATGCGGGCCGGCCCCTTGGCCGCGCGCACGCAAACCAGAAAAAGATCGCCTTCGCGTCCCTGGTCAAAACCGAAGCGGGTCTTGCCGGTGGCCCGGTCCTGGGCCCCCACTCTTATGGCGCTGGCTCCCAACATCATGCCGCACCTCCCAGGGCTTGCCAGGCCCGCTCCAGGGCGCGCTCGGTCACCCGGGTGACCGCCGGCGCCTTGTAGACCGCCGAGGAGCGCCACCCGCAAACATCCGTGAAATGCTGGGCGGCCTGTTGCCCGGCGGCTTGCCATAATTGCCGGCCGGGCTCGCCCTGCCGGATGAGCTTTTCCACGTCCCGCAGCCGCCGGGGCGAGGGGAAGCAAGCGCCCAACGCGATGCGCGGGTCGCCCAGTTGGGGGTCCAGGCTAATGGCCAGATTCAGCCGGGCCACGCTCACCGCCTGCCTGCGCCCCACCTTGGCGAATACCTGCCCCGCGGGAGGCGCCTCTTCCACGGTGAAGCCCAAAATTATTTCGCCGGGAGCCAAGGTGGTCTTGTTGGGCGCGGTCACCAACTCCTCAATGGAGCACTCACGATAGCCTTTTAGTGACGCGATTTCCGCCCGCGCCCCCAGGGCGGTGAGCGCGGTCATGCCGTCGGCGGCCGGCGAGGCGTTGGCCACGTTGCCTCCGATGGTGCCGGTCTGGCGCACCTGGAGCGAACCCACCATGGAGGCGGCCTGGGCCAGGAGGGGCAGATGCCGCGCCACCTCAGGGTCGCTTTCCAGCCGGTGGAAGGTAACGCCGGCTCCCACAAAGGGACGCGGAGCGCCGGGCTCCAGCCGCTGAAGCTCGGGCAGGCGGCTCACGTCCAGAATCACCGGCGGGGCCTGGCGGGAGGAGAGCCTCGCCTGGCGCAGGTGAATCATGAGGTCCGTGCCGCCGGCGATGATCCTGGCCTCTCCCCGCCCCATGATCTCCAAGGCCTCCGGCAGGTCGCGCGCGATGATGAAGCTGCTCATGACGTTTCTCCCCGCAAGAGCTTGCCCGCCCGACGCACCGCCCTGATGATGTCATGATAGCCCGTGCAGCGGCACAGGTTGCCGGCCAGGGCGTTCTTGATGACCTCCTCGTCAGGGTCCGGGTTTTGATCGAGCAGGCTCTTGGCCGCCAGAATCATGCCCGGCGTGCAAAAGCCGCACTGCACCGCGCCGGCCTCCACAAAGGCCCGCTGCACGGGGTGCAGGTCCTCGTCGCCGGCCAGGCCTTCGATGGTGGTCACCTCGCGGCCCGCCGCTTGCCAGGCCGCGGTAAGGCAGGAGTTGACCACCTTCCCGTCCAGCAGCACGCTGCAAGCGCCGCATTCGCCCACGCCGCAGCCTTCCTTGGTGCCGGTCAGCCCCAGCCGTTCGCGCAGGAGAGTCAACAGGCTCTCCTCGCCCGGCACTTGCGAGAGCCGCACTTCCTCGCCGTTCAATTTAAAGATGAGTTCCATGTTGCTTGTTTCGTTGCCGGGCCGCCGCCAGCGGCGGTCCGGCCTTCATGATCAGCCCGTCATGAGTTCCAGCAGGACGAGCGCGATCCTTGGTTCCATGGTGATAACGATGGCCACGAAAAAGATGGCCAACAAAAATGGGGCCACGCCGCGGAATATGGTTTCCATGGGCACCTCCGGCGCCACGCCGGCCACGGTGAAGATGTTGAGCCCCATGGGCGGGGTGATGAGTCCGGCTTCCATCATGAGCACCGCGATGACTCCGAACCAGATGGGATCGAAATGCAGGGCCTGCACTATGGGGTAAATCACCGGCATGGTGAGCACCATCATGGAGATGGCGTCGAGGAAGCAGCCCAGGAAGAGATAGATGACTATGATCACCGTGAGAATCACATAGGGAGAGACCTGCAGGCTCGCCGCCCAGCCCGCCACCTGCACCGGGATGGTGCTGAGCGCCAGGAAGTAGGAAAACACGTTGGCCCCGGCCACCAATACCAGCACCATCACGGAGATGCGTGAGGATTCTATGAGCGCCTCCACCAGCACCGGCCAGGTGAGGCTTCTTTTCAAAAGCGCCACCGCGAAAAGAAGCGTGGCGCCCACCGCGCCGGCCTCGGTGGGGGTGAAGACGCCGCCGTAGATGCCGCCCATGACCAGAATGAACAGGGCGAGGGGCTCCCACACGCCCAAAAGGGAGCGGAGCTTCTCGGCCCAGCTCACCGGCGCCAAGTTGGCTTGGGCGATTTTGGGATTGAGCTTGACCCAGATGATCACCACCGCGATGAAAGCGAAGCAGAGCAGCAAGCCGGGCAGTATGCCCGCCACCAGGAGCTTGCCGATGGATTGCTCGGTGAGCATGCCGTAGACCACGAAGCCGATGCTGGGCGGGATGAGAAAGCCCAGGGTGCCGCCGGCGGCCACGCTGCCCGTGGCCAGGCGGTCGCTGTAGTGATAGCGCTTCATCTCCGGCAGGGCCACGGTGCCCATGGTGGCGGCGGTGGCCACCGACGATCCGGAAACCGCGGCGAAGCCGCCGCAGGCCCCGATGGTGGCGATGGCCAGGCCGCCGGGCAGCCGCCGCAGCCATTTCTCGGAGGCCGCGTAGAGGTCCTTGGTGATGCCCGATGAGCCGGCGAAGCCGCCCATCAATATGAACAGGGGAATCACCGTGTAGTTGAAATCCGAAGCGGTCTCCCAAACGGTGCTGGCCACCACGGGCAGGGCGGCGTCGAAGGAGGCCAAATAGCTGATGCCCGCGAATCCCACCAGCATCAGGCAAAAGGCGATGGGCATGCCCAGGAACAGGAGCAGGAATACGCAAAGGGTGCCCATGACACCCACGGTGACAGGTTCAAACATCATTGCGCGCCAACTCCATTCCCGCCTCGACAAGGTCGATTAACAGCTCCAAGGCCAGCAAAAAGCCCGCCACCGACACCAGCAGCCGGAAGGGCAGCTGCGGGATGCGCAGCATGTCCGACACCGCCCTTTCCTCCATGCCCACCACCCAGCCTTGCCAGGCCAGCACGGCGATAATGACGAGGCTCAAGATGGTGGTGAGCATTTCCAGGACCAGGCGCAGCCGCCGGGGCAGGCGGGTGGTCAACATGGTCACCCGCACGTGCCCCTTGGCCTGCTGGGTGTAGGCGATGCCCAAGAGCACGAAGATGGAAAGCATATAGCTGGACAGCTCCAGGGTGCCCGGTATGGGACGGTCCCAGACGAAGCGGGTGGTGACCTCGGTGGAGATCAAGAGCATCATAGGTATGAGCAGGAACATGCCCACGTAACCCACGCCTTTGGTGATCCTTTGAATCAATTCTTTTAGAACGTGATAGACGTTCATAAGCAATCCTCTCTACTGGGCATGCTCCCGCTCTCGCCGATCTACTTATGAGGGTGAGAGTGAGAGTGCCACTCGGGCGGGATGGCCGGGCAGGAGGAGCCCTGGGCTTCCACTATCTGGCCATACATGATCACCGCCTCCTTGGCGGGCTTGCCTTTCTTTTCCAGCTCGGCCACCCAGCGGCGGGTCTCGTCCTGGAAGGCCTTGAACCAACGCTGCTCCTCCTCGGGAGTCAGGTCGGCGATCTGCACGCCCTTGGCCTTGATCTCATCCATCATCTGGGCGTAGGTCTTCTTGTCCAGGCCGTGGGTGGTGGCGAAGGGATTGCCCACGACCGCCTCGATGATGGGCTTCAAGTCGTCCGGCGCTTTGTCCCAGGCCTTTTGGTTCATGATCACGCCTTCGGAGACGCAGCCGAAGGTGGCCTTGACGCCGTACTTGGCCACTTCATAGAGCTTGAAGGCCAGCACCAGGGGCGGGCAGGTGACCAGGCCGTCAATGGTGCCGGTTTCCATGGCCAGGTAAACGTCGCCCAGAGGCATGAACACGGGCTGGGCGCCCAGGGCCTTGATGTAGTTGGTCTGGTGTCCGCCGGGCGAGCGGATCTTGAGGCCCTTGAGGTCTTCCATGGATTTGACCGGCTTGGTGGTCCAGATGAAGGCCTGGATGCAGCCGTTCAGCTCCAGAACCTTGACTCCCTTGAATTCGTCGTGCAGAGCCTTCTCATACATTTCGTTGCCGATGTTGGTGGCCAGCTCCTTGCCGTCAACCCAGGTGGCCAGGGAAAGCACGTCGGTGAGGGGGAAGCGGCCGGGAGTCCAGGTGGCGGTGAAATAGCCCATGTCCGCCAGGCCGTTTTTGACGATGTCGAAATGCTCGGGCCCCTTGCCCAGGGCGCCGCCGGCATAGAGGGTGTAGGTTATGCGGCCGTTGCTGCGTTTCTTCAGCTCCTCCAACATGGGAGTCCATACGGTTTTGACCTCGCGGCTCATGGGCGGATGCCAGGTGCTGAATTTGATGTGCATGGTCTTGGGGGATTCGGCCAGGGCCGATCCGCCCACGAGCAGGCTGAACAGCAGCCCTGCGGCCAAGAGGACCAGCCAAATGGTTTTTTTCATCTTTGCAACCCTCCTTAAAAATGGTCGGCTTATTGGCGATATCTCAGTGAAACCAAGACCGGGCTCTATCGCTCCGCCGGTCGGGCCCGGCGGCCCATAACCGCCCCGCCTTGGCTTTTTCCCTTTTTTCAGCCATCGCCCTTCAATCTGACTCCTCGAACTTTACATTTACGACCGGTTTGCCAGCTTTTCTGCTTGACCAAGTCAAATTTAAGAGGTAGTTTAATTTTTAAAGTATATTTAAACTTAATTCCTAGTCAAGCAGTTTATGAACCGGCTGAAGAGAAATTCGAGCTTATGTCCACATTAGGCAACAAACTCAAGCAATTCCGCCTGGGCAAAGAGATGACCCTGCAGCAGGTCGCCAAGGCCGCGGGCTGCACGGCGGCCTATGTCTCTCAGGTGGAAAACGACAAGACCTCGCCTTCCATCGCCTCCCTCAAGAAAATAGCGGCGGTGCTGGGGGTGCGCATAGTGGACTTTTTTCTGGAGGAAAGCAGCGACGACCCCGTGGTGCTGAAGCCCGAGCAATGGGTCAGAGTGAGCTTGCCCGGCTGGAAGGCTGATATCAAGCAAATGGTGCGCATGGTCAAGCACCGCCAGATGCAACCATTTTACACCGTTATCAAGCCCGGCGGAGGCTCCCGCGAGCACTATGACCACCAAGGCGAGGAGTTCGGCCTGGTGTTGCAGGGCGAACTCACCCTCACCGTGGGCACCGAGACCTACACGGTGAAAGCGGGCTCGTCTTTTTATTATTCTTCCACCCTGCCCCATGCCTGGACCAATGAAAGCGACCAGCCCTGCACCGTGGTCTGGGTGGTGAATCCGCCCAGCTGGTAAATCCGGGCATCTTTTCCAAGGGAGGTTCAAGCCGTCATGAGTAGCATCTTGTTGAAAAACATAGGGCTCGTGCTGTCCGGAGAGGTTAGCCAGCCGATTCTGGACGCCGACAGCATCCTCATCGAGGATGGCACCATAAAGGAAGTGGGCAAGGGTCTCGCCGCGCCCGGCGGCGGCCAGGTCGTGGACGCGGCGGGCTGCGCGGTGACGCCGGGTCTGATCGATTCGCACTGTCACGTGGTGCTGGGCGATTGGACCCCGCGCCAGCAGATGCAGAACTACCTGGACAGCTCCCTGCACGGCGGGGTCACCACCTCCATCAGCGCCGGCGAGGTGCACCTGCCGGGCCGGCCCAAGGATGCCCTGGGCGCCAAATGCCTGGCCATCCTGGCCGCCAAGTCCTGGGCCAACCTGCGGCCCGGCGGCATGAAGGTGCTGGGCGGCGCGCTTATCCTGGAAAAAGGCATCACCGAGGACGACATCAAGGAATGCGCCGCGGCGGGCGTCCGGATCATAGGCGAGATCGGCCTGGGGTCGGTGAAGGAGCCCGAGGAGGCCGCCCAAATGACGGCCTGGGCCAAGGCCGCGGGCATGATCGTGATGATGCACACCGGCGGCACCTCCATCCCCGGCTCCTCGGTGGTGGGCGCCGAGCAAATCCTCAAGGTGCGCCCCTCGGTGGTTTCCCATATCAACGGCGGCCCCACCGCCGTGAGCCTGGCCGAGGCCCGCGAGATCATAGAAAAGTCCGACGGCGCCATCGAGATCGTGCAATGCGGCAACCTGCGCCGGGCGCTGGAGGTGGCCGATATCATCAACCAGCGCCGGGAATGGGGCCGGGTGATTCTGGGCAACGACGCGCCTTCGGGCACCGGCGTGGTGACCCTGGGCATCCTGCGCAATCTGGCCCTCATCGCCGGCCAGAGCCAGGTGGCCCCGGAACTGGCCGTGTGCATGGCCACCGGCAACACCGCCAAGCTTTATGGCCTCAACCGGGGAGTGATCGCGCCGGGCAAGGAAGCGGATTTGGTGTTTATGGATACCCCCATGGGTTCGCCCGGCAAGGATCTTCTGGGCGCGCTCAGCGAGGGCGACACCCCGGGGGTGTCCATGATCATGGTGGATGGCAAGATAGTGGCCGCCAAAAGCCGCAACACTCCGCCCGCCGTGCGGCAGGCCCGCCTGGTCTGAGAGGCTCTTTCCCAGGCCGGGGCCGTCCGCGCCTTCTCCGCGCGAAGGCTTGCGGCCGGGGCAAACGACGGATCAAGGAGATTGGATCATGGAGATACGCAAGCTGGTCACCATCGTGGAGGAAACCGTGAGCGAGATGGGGCAAAAGGTTGACCCGCCCACCCGCAAGGCGGCGGCCATCGCGGTGATCAAAAACCCCTTTGCCGGCAAATACGTTGAGGACCTGACCCCGCTCATGGACCTGGGCGAGGAGCTGGGCGGCCTTTTGGGCAACAAGGCCCGCGAGGCCCTGGGCATCGGGCCGGAGCGCGCCGAATCCTACGGCAAGGCGGCCATCGTGGGCCTGGCCGGCGAATTGGAGCATGGAGGCGCCATCCTGCATCCCAAACTGGGCAAGCCCTTCCGCGAGGCCCTGGGCCGCGGCCTGGCCCTGATCCCCTCGGTCAAGAAAAGGGGCCCCGCGGGCTGCACCATCGACGTTCCCCTCAACCATAAAGACGCGGCCTTCGTGCGCTCCCATTTCGACGGCATGACCATCGCCGTGGAGGACGCTCCCAATCCCGATGAAATACTGGTGGCCCTGGTGGTCACCGATTCCGGCCGCCCCCTGCCCCGCATCGGCGGCCTTACCAAGGAAGAGGCCAAATACGAAGACGGCCTGAGATAGCAGCCTTCAACGCCCGGGGGAGAGCTTTTGGCAAGAGATAAAGCTCTCCCCCGCGCCCCCCAAACATTAGATGGGTGTCCGCGCACCGCAGGTGGATGAGTGCGGACAGTTCCCGGGAGAAATTAGTCATGGGCATGTTGCCTGAAGTAAAAAAGCACTACGGCAGATTGCAATACTACATCGGCGGCCAGTGGGTCGACTCGTCTTCCGCCGATATCCAAGAGACCACCAACCCGGCCACCGGCGAGGTGATAGCCGAATTCCCCATCGCCACCCAGGCCGACGCCAGGGCCGCGGTGGAGGCGGCGCAAAAGGGCTTTCTGGCCTGGCGCGAAGTGGCGCTGCGCGAACGCGGCAAGCTGCTCTTTGACCTGCGCCAGAAATTCGAGGAGCGCTTCGACGAACTCTGCCGGGTGCTCACCCAGGACCATGGCCGCACCATCGGGGAAAGCCGGGGTTCGGTGCGCCGGGTAATCGAAAACGTGGAGAGCGCCTGCTCGGCGGTATACCACATGCCCAAGCTGAACGAGCACATCGACCAATTGGCCAACGGCATCGACGAATACATGATTTACGAGCCCAAAGGCGTGTTCCTCATCATCACGCCGGGCAACATCCCCATGCACGCCTGGTCTTCCTTCGTGCCCTACGCCCTGGCCGCCGGTTGCAGCGTGGTGGTGAGCCCCTCCCGCCAGGACCCGGTGGCGGCCGAATACATTTGCCGGGTCACCGAGGACCTGGGCCTGCCGCCCGGCACCGTCAACCTCATCCACGGCGGCCGCCGCATCAACGAGTTCATTCTGCGCCAGCCCGAGGTGCAGGGCGTGGGCTTCATCGGCTCCACCGGCGTGGGCCAGGAGCTGTTCAGGCTTTGCGGAGAGCTGGGCAAGGACAGCTCCCTGAACGGCAACGGCAAGAACTGCGTGGTGATCATGCCCGACGCCGACCTGGATCAGGCGGCCCAATGGCTGCTGCGCGGCTGCTACGGCATGGGCGGCCAGCGCTGCCTGGGTTCCGACAACGTGGTGGTGGTGGGCGAGGCCTTTGAGCCCATGAAGGAAAAGCTGGTGGCCGCCGCCAAAGCCATGAAGCTGGGCTACGGCCTGGACGACAGCGTGGACCTGGGCCCCATGGCCACCCGGGACGGCAAGGACAAGGTGAGCGCCTGGGTGGACCGCGCCCTGGCCGACGGCTGCTCCCTGGTATTGGACGGCCGCTCCCCTCAGGTGGCCGGCTATAAAAACGGCTATTTCCTTTCGCCCATAATCCTGGAAGGCGCCGAGCCCGGCATGACCAGCACCCTGGACGAGGCCTTCGGCCCGGTGAGCGCGCTGATGCGCTTCGGGGACCTGGACTCGGTCATCCGCTGGCACAACGAGTCCAACGCCTCCCAGGGCCATTCGGCCTGCATCATGACCGCCTCCGGCAAGAACGCGCGCAAGTTCGTCAAGGAAATGGAAACCGGCAACATAGGCGTCAACGTGGCCGTGCCCCAGCCTTACGCCTTTTTCCCGCTGGGCTCCAAGAAGCAATCTTTCCTGGGCAGCGCCAAGAGCCGCTATGCCTCCCTTCGCATGTTCCTGGACGAGAAAACCGTGACCTCCCGCTGGGTGTGATCCCGGCCCCCCAAGCTCACCGTCACAGGGTCCCTCCCTCCCGGAGGGACCTTTTTCATGCATTTAACCGGCCGCCCCTCACAAATCCCTTGACTGGCCGGGGGGGCCAGTCCTTACCATAGGGATAAGGGCGGTTGCCAACTTGGCCAACAATGGAATACATGCCATTGGAATTCTGGTCGTGATGAGCAACCCAATCCCGTTGCCGCTGGAAGAAAGGCAAGTCCTGTTCACGGCGCATAGCCCCTGATCCAAGCGCCCGTGCACTCTCGGCTGCTTTTCCCGCTCAGGAGATCAACCTCTCTCCTCCGGCTTTCTCTCAGCAACCCGCCCGTTGAATCGCGCCCGCTTTGCGCGTGAATGCTGTAGCGGTTGTACCCGGCCGACTCGCGTCGGGATCGTCCCTCCGCCGCCGGCCGTTGGGGAGGTGCCTCGTGCCGCCGCACTTGCTGAGCGACTATTTGTTCGTGCTGGTCTTTTTGCTGGTGGGTCTGGTTTTCGCCATAGCGCCGGTCCTCCTGGCGGCCATCATCACCCCTCGCGGAGTTGGCCTCAAAAGACTCACCACCTACGAATCAGGCATGGCCCCCATCGGCCAGGCCTGGATCCAATTCGGAGTGAGCTATTACCTATTCGCCCTGATTTTCCTGGCCTTCGACGTGGACGTTCTCTATCTGTTCCCCGTGCTGGTGGCTTATGGCTCTTTTCCCTGGCGCGACCTCGTCGGCATTGCCCTTTTCGTGGGCATCCTTTCCCTGGCCATTGTCTACGCCTGGTGCAAGGGGGTGTTTGAATGGTAGAGCGCCAGGAAACTCCGCCGCCGGTGCAGCTGGGCATACTCAGTCAAATACTGGACCTTTGCCGGGCCAACTCGCTGTGGCCCATGACCTTTGGCCTGGCCTGCTGCGCCATAGAAATGATGGCCGCCGGCGCCAGCCGCTTTGACCTGGACCGCTTCGGGGCCGGCGTGTTCCGGCCTTCCCCCCGCCAGAGCGACGTCATGATCGTGGCCGGCACCATCAGCAAGAAAATGGCCCCCACCATAATCACGCTCTATCACCAAATGCCCGCCCCCAAATGGGTGGTGGCCATGGGCAACTGCGCCATCAGCGGCGGCCCGTTTGCCTATGAAGGGCAATACGCGATCGTCAACGGCGCCGACCGCTTCCTGCCGGTGGACGTCTACGTGCCCGGTTGTCCGCCGCGCCCGGAGGCGCTGATCCAGGGGCTGCTTGAGTTGGAAGATCAGCTCACCAAGGGAGCCAAGCGCAATTATCTGAGACGCTTTCAGCGTCACGCCAATCCTGACGGGAAGGCATAAGGCCGTGAATCAAGCGGAACCATTATATGAGCTTCTGCGATCCTCTCCCGCGGTGCTGGAGGCGCAAGGCTCCCAAAGCGCCAGGGACGGCTTTGACCTGCGTTTGGCAATCCGCGCCAAAGGCATGCCGGAGTTGGCGCGGCTCTTCAAAGAACACGGCTGCTTCCTTGAATTCATCACGGCCGTGGATCACGGTGAGTCACTTGAGTTGATCTACGTATTCAGCGCATGGCTGCGGCCTTTTCGCGTGATGGCCCGCTGCCCGGCCAGCCTGATGGAGCCTTCGCCCAGCCTGGTTGAGGTGTTGGCGGCGGCGGATTGGCAGGAGCGCGAAGTCTTCGACATGTTCGGCCTGGAGTTCGCCGGCCACCCCGATCTCAAGCGCATCCTGCTGCCCGAGGACGCGGACTTCCATCCGCTGCGCAAGGATTTCAAGCCGGGAGCCAGGCATGGCGGCGACTGGTTCGAGGGGGAGACGGCCTGATGCTGCGCAAGACCCTCACCGACGACACCTTCTACCTCAACATGGGGCCCCAACACCCCAGCACCCACGGCGTGCTGCGGCTTTTGCTCAGGCTGGACGGCGAACGCATTGTTGAATGCGAACCGGTGCTGGGTTACAGCCACCGCGGCCACGAGCACATGGCGCAGACCAAAAGCTATCTGCGTTTCATGCCCAATCCCAGCCGCATGGACTACCTGGCCGGGCTCATGTACAACCACGCCTATTGCCTGGCCCTGGAAAGGGCCTGCGGGGTGGAGGCGCCGCGCCGGGCCCAATATATCAGGCTGATCTGCGCCGAGCTGAACCGCATAGCCAGCCATCTGCTTTGGTTCGGCGCATACCTTTTGGACCTGGGCGGCTTCACTCCCTTCCTCTACGCCTTTGACGACCGCGAGGACATCCTGGCCATCCTGGGCGAGGTCACCGGCTCCAGGCTCACCTATTCCTATTGCCGCTTCGGCGGGGTGGCGCGGGACTTGACTCCCGCCTTCCCGCAGATGACCAGGGCCTTCATAGCGAAGCTGCGCGCCCGCCTGGCTGATTACGACACCCTGGTGAGCAAGAATATCATCTTCATAAACCGCACCAAGGGCATCGGCCCCATCAGCCGGGAGCAGGCGCGCGACTACGCCCTCAGCGGCCCCAACCTGCGGGCCTGCGGGATCGGGCACGACTTGCGCCGGGTGGAGCCTTGCAGCGTCTACCCGGACCTGGACTTTCAAACCGTCACCACCAATCAGGACGCCGGCATCGGCGATTGTTACGACCGCTATCTGGTCCGCATGGGTGAGATGGCCCAATCCCTGGACATTGTGGAGCAGGCCCTGGAGCTTATTCCCGAGGGGCCCATTCGCGCCAAGGGCGTACCCCAGGAGCCTGCCCCGCCGCCCGGCGATTATCAGTTTTCCTACGAGAGCGCGAGAGGCCTCCTCAGCATTTACCTGGTGTCTGACGGCAGCCGGGTACCGGTGCGCATGAAATGGCGCACCCCCAGCTTCAGCAACCTGAGCATCTTGCCGCTGCTTTTGCCCGGCACCCTGGTGGCCGATACCGTGGCCATCCTGGGCAGTCTGGACCTGGTCATACCCGAAATCGACCGCTAAGGAGGCGGCTCAAGGTCCATGCTGAATATTTTTTCGGAAGCCTGGCAAGCCTTGCTGAACTTCTTCGGCCCCCTGGCGCTCGTGCTGGTGGTGGGCCTGGTCGTAGCCCTCACCTATGTGCAGATCAACGCCTTGTTCCTGGTCTGGCTGGAGCGCAAGGTGGCGGGGCATATCCAGCTTCGCATCGGCCCCAAGGAGGTGGGGCCTTTCGGCGTCCTGCAAACCATCGTGGACGGCGTCAAGCTCTTGAGCAAGGAGCTCATCACCCCCCGGCCGGCCAGTTGGCTGCTGTTCGTTTTGAGCCCCATTTTGGTTTTCATGCCGGTGCTGGTGCCTTTCGTGGTGCTCCCCTTTGGCGAAAACCTGCAAATCCGCGACCTAAACGTGGGGCTAATGCTCATCTTCGCCTTTGCCGGCCTCAACGTCCTGGCCATCCTCATGGGCGGCTGGGCCAGCAACAATAAATACGCCCTCTTGGGCGCGGTGCGTTCGGTGGCTCAGAACGTGGCCTACGAGATACCCCTCTTGCTATCGGCCATGAGCGTGGTCATCATGGCCAACTCCTTGAGCCTGCGCGCCATCGTGGAGGCCCAGCAGGGCCTGTGGTTCGTTTTCGTGCAGCCGGTGGCGGCCGTGTTGTATTTGGTGGGCGCCACGGCGGAGACCAACCGCGCGCCCTTTGACATCCCCGAGGCGGAAAGCGAACTGGTGGCCGGGTTCCACACCGAATACTCGGGCATGCGCTTCGGCCTGTTCTTCCTGGCCGAATACACCAACATGTTCATCGTGGCCTCGGTGGCCACCACTCTTTTTTTCGGCGGCTGGCGGGGGCCCATCGCCGACGGGCCCTGGTGGTTCCTGGCCAAGGTTTACCTGCTCATCTTCGGCGTCATCTGGGTGCGCTGGACCTTCCCGCGTCTGCGTTTCGATCAGTTGATGAACCTGGCCTGGAAATATCTGATTCCCATCGCCCTGGTCAATCTCTTGGCCACGGCGCTGATCTTGAAACTGGTTAGGTGATCCTCATGGGCGTGGGCCAATACCTGAACGACCTCGTCACCGGCGCTTGGAGCTTGGCCTCCGGCATGGGGGTGACCGTACGCTACATGTTCAAGCCGGTGTCCACGGTGCAATACCCCCGTGAGCGCCTGCCGCTGCCCGAGGCCTATCGGGGGCACATCGAGCTTATTCCCCATGAGGGCGGCCACCGTTGCGTGGCCTGCGGCGAATGCTTTCGCACCTGTCCCAGCGCGGTGATAAAAGTGCAGGGCTTCAAGCGCCAGGCCAGCGATCACACCCGCGCCCGCTACTTCTTCATCGATTATTCGCGGTGCTCCCTTTGCGGATTGTGCGTGGAGGTGTGCCCGGAAAAAGCGCTTCGCTTTTCCAGGGAATACGAACAAGCCGAGGTGAGCCGCTACGGCGCGGTGGTCGATCTCATGGCGCGCTTACACGAGGGAGGGCCGTCATGAGCCCCGCCATTGCCCAATATATCCGGCCCGAGGTGGTGGCCTACGCCGCCTTCGGATTCACCCTTGTCCTAGTATTCGGCGGCGCGCTTTTGGCCGTGCTTCCCAAAAACATCATCCATAACGTGTTCGGCCTGGCCACCAGCCTGGTGGGCGTGGCCGGGCTCTTCATCTTCCTGGGCAGCGAGTTCCTGGCCATGATGGAGATACTGATCTACATCGGGGCCATTTGCATCGCCATCGTGTTCGCCATCATGCTTTCCCAGCCCATGCATTTGCAGATTCCCAAACGCTATCGGCCCAAGCTGATCTTCTCCTTCGTGGTGGCGACTTCCCTTTTTATTTCCTTCCATGGAATCGTGACCCGCACCGAGTGGGAACCGGCGCTGGTGAGAGGCGGCGACTGGGAGGTGGCCCGGCTGGGACGCCTGCTGCTCACCCGCTATGAACTGCTTTTCGAGCTGGTTTCCCTGGTTCTATTGGTGGCCATTATGGGCTCCATTATCACCGCCGCGGCGCTGGGCGGCGATAAAAACCCCACCGGCGACGAGGAGACCTAGGCTTTATATGGACAGCCTGCACACATATCTTTTCGTGGCCCTGCTGCTGTTTTGCATCGGCCTCTTCGGGCTTCTGCAACGCCGCTCCCTGATCGGCATGCTCATCAGCGTCGAATTGATGCTCAACGCCGCCAGCATCAATTTCCTGGCTTTCAACCGTTTCCTCGGCCCGGACCCCGCGGTAGGGCAAATCATGGTGCTGTTCATCATGGGCATCGCCGCGGCGGAGGCAGCCATCGCCCTGAGCCTGATCCTGGCCCTGTACCGTCGGCTGCGCTCCATTGACATTGAAAAAGCCCGCGAGTTGAGAGGGTAGCCATGACCGCCGTCGCGCCCGGCAGCACCATCGTCTGGCTGACGCTCGCCGCCATGGGCCTTCCCTTTGCGGCGTTCCTGGCCATCTTCTTCGTCACCAGACCACGCCTGCTCCCCTCCTTGGTCATAAGCCTGGCCTGCTCCGCCTTTTCCCTGGCCGTGGCCTGGTGGCTGCTTATTCATCTCCGTGGGATCGATGCGCCGCTAATGTTCCAGGCGCTTTGGATGCATGGCGGGCAGGCCAGCATAGGTTTCGGTTTCCTGCTGGACCCTTTGAGCCTGGTCATGCTGGCGATCGTGACCTCCATCAGTTTCCTGGTCCAGGTTTACAGCCTGGGCTACATGGCCGGCGATCCGGGCATGGCCAAGTACTACAGTTTTCTGTCCCTGTTCGCCTGGTCCATGATCGGGCTGGTGGTGGCTTCCAACCTGATGCAGCTCTACATCTTCTGGGAGCTGGTGGGCCTCAGCAGCTATTTGCTCATAGGATTCTGGCACCAGAAGTTCAGCGCCTCCCAGGCCGGCAAAAAAGCCTTCGTCATGACCCGCCTGGGCGATCTGGGATTTTTCCTGGGCATAATTGTCCTGCTGCTCAACCTGGGCGATTTATCCATTCTGGGCTTGAACAGCCAGGCGGCGGCCAAGCTGAGCCCGGCCCTGCTCACCGCCAGCGCGGTGCTGGTCTTCTGCGGAGTGGTGGGTAAAAGCGCCCAGTTCCCCTTGCTGACCTGGCTGCCCGACGCCATGGAGGGCCCCACGCCGGTCAGCGCCCTCTTGCATTCGGCCACCATGGTGGCGGCGGGCGTTTATTTGGTGAGCCGGCTGTACCCCATGTACGCGGCCTCGGCCGACGCCCTGGCCATCATGCTGGCCATCGGCACCGTCACCATGCTCCTGGCCTCCACCATGGCCATGGTGGCCCGCGACATCAAGCAGGTCTGGGCCTATTCCACGGTGAGCCAGCTTGGCTTCATGCTCATGGGCCTGGGCGCGGGCTCCTACTTCGCCGGGGTCTTTCACCTGACCACTCACGCCGCCTTCAAGGCCTTGCTCTTTTTGTGTTCGGGCGTGTTCATCCATCATTTCGGCACCAACGACTTTTTTGACATGAGCCGTCAGGGAGCCAGGCATTTGCGCATTCCCATGGTGTGCATCACCATCGCCGGCGCGGCCCTGGCCGGCGTGTTTCCCCTGGCCGGCTTTTTCTCCAAGGAAGCCGTGATGGGCTCCTTGGCGGAATTGGATCAGGGCATATGGCTCTGGGCGGGCCTATTGGGGGCACTGCTCACCGCTTACTATACCTTCCGCCTTTTGTTCGTGATGTGGCGGCCCTTGCAGCCATTGCAAGATAAGCAGTCAAATCCGGGCCATGATGACCATCAGCATTCTGGGCACTCGTCCTTTGGTTACGGGGTCATGTCCGCGGCCTTGATCGTATTAGCCGGTTTCACCATCGCCTTGGGCTTCTTGGGCGACAAACTCATCGCGTTTTTGCATTGGCAAAGGCCGCCGCAGATTCCCCATCACACCTGGCTATTGGTGACGGCCATCTTGGTGGTGCTCGTGGGGATCGCCCTGGCCTGGTGGGAATTCGGCCGGCGCGGCGCGGCGCAGGAGGGCTTCCTGCGCCGCTTCCCCGCCTTGGAAACCCTCTTTGCCCGGCGCTGGTACCTGGACGACTTGTACCGCCGATTGACCGACTACGTGGTCTACGGAGTTTTCTCGCGGCTATGCACCTTGAACGACCGGCGGGTGGTGGACGGCGCCATTGACGGCGTTTGCCGGGGAACCGTGGGCGCGGGCTGGCTGCTCAGCTTTCTGCAAAGCGGCCTCTTGCAATACAACCTTTTCGCCATGGTGTTGGTGATCGCCCTGGTCGGCATCTATTTCCTCTTGCTGTGAGGAAGGTACCGTGAGCTTCCCCATCCTTTCGGCCATAATGCTTTCGCCCGGTTTGGGCCTTTTGGCCGTCCTGTTTCTGCCCAGGGAAAATAAGCGCGCTGTCCGTTGGATTTCATTGCTCTCGGCCGGATTGAGCCTGGCCCTCACCCTTTACGCCTACGCCGTCTTCGACACCACCGCCAAGGGCTTGCAGTTCGTGGAACGGGTGCTGTGGGTCAAAAGCCTGGGCATCTACTATTTCCTGGCGGTGGACGGCATCAGCCTGCCGCTGGTCCTCTTGACCAGCATCGTTTTCTTCACCGGCGTCTGGACCATGTGGGACCTGGAGAAGCGGGTGAAGGAATTCTTCGCCCTGATGCTTCTCATGGTCCTGGGCGTGTACGGCGTTTTCATGGCCTTGGACCTGTTCTTCCTGTTCGTGTTCTATGACGTGTCCCTGTTTCCCATGTACCCGCTCATCGCCATTTGGGGCTCCACCCGCAAGGAATACGGAGCCCTCAAGCTCACCCTGTATCTTCTGGCCGGATCGGCCTTGGTCCTGCCAGGCATACTTTACGTGTATTTCCAAAGCGGCTTGTTCAGCTTCGATCTTATGGAAATCGCCGCGGCCGGGCTGCCCCCCTCCGTGCAAAGCCTGGGCTTCCTGCTGTTCCTCTTCGGCTTCGGGGTGCTGGCCGGCCTGTGGCCGTTCCACACCTGGTCGCCGGTGGGCCACGTGGCGGCGCCCACCGCCGTATCCATGATCCACGCCGGCGTGCTCATGAAGCTGGGAGCCTACGGCGTGCTGCGGGTTGGCATGTTCCTCTGCCCGCAAGGCCTTGTGGAATGGTCGCCCCTCATGGCCACCCTGGCCACGGTGGGCATCGTCTATGGGGCCTTGGTGGGCCTGGCCCAAACCGACCTCAAATACGTGATCGGTTATTCTTCGGTGAGCCACATGGGCCTGGTCAGCCTGGGTCTGGCCACCGGCACCCTGGGCGGAGTGGACGGAGCCGTATTCCAAATGTTCGCCCACGGGATCATGACCGCCCTTTTCTTCTCCAGCGTGGGCCATATCTACGACCGCACCCATACCAAGCTCATCCCCGAGCTGGGCGGCATGGCCAAGGTGATGCCACGCGCCAGCTTCTTCTTTATCCTGGCCGCCCTGGCCGGCATTGGGGTTCCCTGCCTGGCCAGCTTCTGGGCCGAGCTGCTGGTCTTTATCAACGGCTTCCAGGTTTATCCCGCCTTGGGCACTGCCGCGGTGCTGGGGCTGGTGGTCAGCGCCCTTTTCATGCTGCGGGTGGTGCAGCGCACTTTTTATGGCGAGAAAAACCAAAAGTACGCCGCGGCCCCGGACATGAGCGCCGTCATGGTGATCCCGCGCGCTTTGTTGGCGGGCGCCATATTGCTGTTCGGCCTTTTGCCCCGCCTCATGCTGGACACCATTCAATCCGGCGTGGCCCCATTGGTGGAGCTTTTTAAATGATAGCCCGCGACTTCATGCTCTTCCTGCCCGAGCTGACCTATCTGGTCGCGGCGTTGATATTGTTTTTCATGTGCCTCCCCCAAAAGGCTGACCACAAAGCAATCTACGCAGTGGCCTTGGCCCTCGCCGGCTTGGGCGTGGCCGGGGCCTTGCTCGGCATGGGGCAGGAAGGCCACTTGTTCTTCGACGCATACCAGGTCGACTTGTTCAGCCAAGTGTTCAAGCTGATCCTGGCGGTGGCGGTGCTCCTGGTGGTCGGCATCTGCCATGGGCTCGCCGGCGTGGAAGACCGTTACCACGCCGACTTCTTCCTGTTCCTCTTCACCTGCGGCCTGGGCATGATGCTCATGGTCAGCGCCGTTGAATTGATGACCCTGTACGTGGCCCTGGAACTCAGCTCCTTCAGCCTGTACATCCTGGTGCCTTTGAGGCGCGGCGACAACCTGGATGTGGAGGCCGGGGTCAAATACCTTTTTATCGGCATCACCGCTTCCTGCGTAATGCTCTTCGGCATGAGCTATATCTTCGGCGTTTCCCACACCACCTACCTCGCCGGCATCATGGATCGCCTGCCCTTGATCATCCAGCAGCCGGCGGCCATGATCGGTTTGATGCTCACCCTTTCCGGCTTCTTCTTCAAGCTGGCCGTTTTCCCCTTTCATTTCTGGGCCCCCGACGTGTACCAGGGCGCGGCCAACCAGGTGGCCGCCTTCATCGCCACCGCCTCCAAGGCCGCCGCCGTGGCGCTCCTCATCCGGCTCACCGCGCTGACCGGCGGCACAAGCCTGTATTTCATCGACGTGCTCATGGTCCTTTGCGTGGCTTCCATGACCTTGGGCAACCTGGTGGCCATCGTGCAAAAGGGAATCAAGCGCATGCTGGCTTATAGTTCGGTGGCCCACGCCGGCTACGTGCTCATGGGGATCCTGACCATGAGCGAGCTGGGCTATTCAGCCGCCGTGTTTTATTCCATGGCCTACATGCTGATGAACTTCGCCGCCTTCGGGGTGGTGGTCATGGTGGCCACCAGCGGCCAAAACCTGGCGATCAGCGATCTGGCCGGCCTGCATAAAAGATCGCCGCTCTTGGCGCTGACCCTGATGATCGCGCTGTTCTCTCTGGCCGGCATCCCGCCCACCGTGGGTTTCACCGGCAAATTTCTGGTGTTCGCGGGAGCCATGCAGCAGGGCTATTTCTGGCTGGTGCTGGTGGGCATGATCAACGCCACCATCAGCCTCTATTACTATCTCATGGTCATCAAGGCGGCCTACCTGAGCGAATCGCCGGCCGAGCTGCCTCCTCTGGTCGTGTCCATGCCTTTGCGCCTGCTCAATTACCTGCTCATCGCCGCCATGGTCTATTTCGGGGTGTGTCCGGGCGGCTTCCTGGATCTGGCTCAGGCTGCCGTGCGCGGCATGATGGGAGGCGACTGACATGGCCCGCTTGGCAGCCGCAACCCCATGGGAGCTTGGTCGCGGGCAGAAAGAGGCCCCCAGGGAGCCCCTGGGCCCGACCCGCCTACTGCTTTGCGGGCATCCCCATTGCCAAGCCGCCGCCGCCTTCAAAGCCGCGCTGGCCAGGGAATCGCGTAATTTCGAGATGGAACTGGACCTGGCCGAAGCGCCCACGGCCTGCCAGGGCCGCTGCGGGGGCGGGCCTTATGTGGGTCTCGCTCAATGGGGATTGTTTTTCGGAGGCTTTCATCCCAGAGAGGCAGCGGATTTGGTGGCGGAAACCTGCCTGGCGGGGCGGCTTCTTTTCCCACGCCTTTTGATATCGCCGCGCACGGTGACCGACCACCGGGTGCTCTATATAAAGGATGAAGGCGTTCTCTTGTTGCTGGACCAGAGGCTATGCCTGCTCAAGGCGGCGGCCTATTTATTCCGCTTCAACGCAGCCGAGTCCTGCGGCAAGTGCGCGCCCTGCCGTCTGGGGGTTCCCCGCTTGGCGACCATCTTGCGTCGTTTTGAAACCGGCCAGGCCGACGAAGAGGAATTGGCCGAATTGAAGGCCTTGACTCAAATGATGGCCGAGGACGCCTATTGCGATTTCGCCGGCAAGATAACCGCGCCTCTAAGGCTGCTGTGGCAAGCCAGGCCGGAGTTCTTGCAGCAACACCTGGAGGCTGGCTGCCCTCAGGCCGGAAGTGATTTGGTCCCTTTGGGCGAAGGGGGGCCTGATGCGGAATAGAAAAATCACCTTAAGCATTGACGGCCGCCAGATCACCGTGCCGGCCGGGCTGACTGTCTTGGAGGCGATACGCCGCGCCGGCGGCAGTCTGCCCACCCTTTGCCATCACGACGGCCTGCCGCCGGGCGAAGCCTGCCGCTTGTGCGTGGTCGAGGTGGCGGGCCAGCCGCGCCCGGTCGCGGCCTGCGCCTTCCCGGTCAGCGACGGCTTGCTTGTCCGCACCAGCACCAACGAAATCCAAACCCAGCGCCTAGGACTGCTGCGCCTTATCCTGGCGGATCATTATGGCGACTGCGTGGCCCCCTGCTCCCTGCGCTGCCCGGCCAACATCGACATTCAAGGCTACATCGCGCTCATCGCCAGGGGGCGCTACCTGGAGGCGACGCGGCTTATCCGCCGCAGCAACCCCCTGCCGCTCACCTGCGGAAGGGTCTGCCCCCATCCCTGCGAATCCCAATGCCGCCGCGGCAGGGTGGACGAGCCCGTCAACATCAACCATCTCAAGCGATTCGCCGCCGACATCGCCTACCAGGACATCGACCTGCTCAATCCAGCGCCGGCCGAGGCCAGCGGCAAACGGGTGGGCATCGTGGGCGGAGGGCCCGCCGGCCTGACCGCCGCCTATTACCTGGCGCTCAAGGGTCACCAGCCGGTGATCTTCGAAGCCAATCCCCAACTGGGCGGCATGCTGCGTTACGGAATTCCCGAATACAGGCTCCCCAAGAAAATCCTGGACCGGGAGATTGAAGCCATCCTGCGCTTGGGGGTGACCGTAAAAACCGGCCAGGTGTGGGGCCGCGATTTTTATTTGGCCGACTTGCAACGGGAATTCGATGGAGTTTTTCTGGGCACCGGCGCTTCGGTTAACCGCGAGCTTGATTTCCTGCCGGAAAGCCTGGCGGGGGTCAATTACGGCACCTGCTTCCTGGGCCAGGTGGCCCTGGGGCAGGACACCGGCCTGCACGGCAGGGTGGCGGTGATCGGCGGCGGCAACACGGCCATGGACTGCGCCCGCACCGCGGTGCGGCTGGGCGCGGAGCAGGTCACCATATTTTATCGGCGCTCGCGCAAGGAGATGCCCGCCCAGGATATCGAGGTTCATGAGGCCGAAGAGGAGGGCGTGGGCCTGGAGCTGTGCGTGGCGCCGGTCAGCGCCCGCCAGATCGAGGGGCGCTTGGCCGCGCTCACCTTCGTGCGCATGGACCTTTGCGAAATCGACGCTTCCGGCCGGGCCAGGCCCAAGCCCCTGGCGGGGTCTGAATTCGAGGCGCCGCTGGATTACGTCATCGTGGCGGCCGGCCAGGTAGTGGACCAGGACACCCTGAGCAAGGACCCCCTGGCCGGCCAGTTGGAACGCACCAAGTGGCGCAGCGTCAAGGGCGACTATCTGAGCGGCGCGACCAGCCTGGAGGGCGTTTTCGCGGCCGGCGATCTGGTTTCCGGCCCGGCCACGGTGGTGGAGGCCATCGGCGGGGCCCGCCGCGCGGCCGAGGCCATTGACCGTTGGCTGGCGGGGCGGGAGCCCAGACCCCAAAGGCCGTTTTTCTTCAGCAAGGGGACCTTGCAACAGGTCGATCCCGTCAATTTCCAAGGCCGCCCGCCCTCGCCCCGCGCGGTCATGCCGGCCAGGGACTCGGCCAGCCGCCAACACAGCTTCGTTGAAGTCGAAACCGGATTGAGCGAAGAGCAAGCCAGGGCCGAGGCGCAGCGCTGCCTGGCCTGCGGTTGCCGGGCCGTGGATGATTGCCTGCTGCGCCAGGCGGCCCAGGATTTGGGCTTGCGCGAACTGGTCACCCAGGAGCGCCCCGCGCGCCCCTGGTCCTTAAGGCGCGATCATCCCCGCGTGCTGATCGAGGACGCCAAATGCATCGTCTGCCGCCGTTGCGAACGCGCCTGCTCCGACTTTCACGGCCGCGAGGCCATAAGGGTCGTGCTGTCCGATATCGCCGATCTTGCCGACTTTCGTGGGCACTCGGTGGATATCAACCAGCGTTGCGACCAATGCGGCCTTTGCATCCAGGTTTGCCCCACCGGGGCCCTGTCCCAACAGACCTCATGGCCGCTGCCCGGCCCCTTTGCCTTGGCGTGGCAGGAAAGCCTGTGCAACCTCTGCTCTTTGCTCTGCCGCGTGAAAGCCGGCGTCATGGGCGGCCACCTGGTCCGCGTTCAGGGAGACGAGCGCCCTCCCTCTTTCGGCCACCTTTGCCAGCGCGGGCGATTCGCCTTGGCCGAGGCGGTGGATGGCGCTTCGCGCATTAAAACTCCGCTCATGCGGCGCGGCGATGAGTTGCTGGAGATTTCTTGGAGCGAGGCCTTCGGCGAGTTCGGCGCGCGCCTGGGCCTTATTAAAAACGAGGCCGGCGGCGTCCGCCTGGCGGGTCTGAGCCTGGGCCGGTCCAGCCTGGAGGAATCATATCTTTGGGGCAAATTGGCGCGCCTGGGGCTGGCCAGCAACCATCTCGACTTCATGGCCCCGGACGAGGAGGCGCCCCAAAGCGGCCGTTTGTTGGCCGAGCTGGCCCCGCGCAAGGGTCGCCTGCGTTATGCCCAAATCGAACGCTACGACCTGGTGGTCCTGGTGGGCCGCATTTTCAGCCAGCGGTTTCCCCTGTTGGAGGCGGCCTTGCACCGCCAGCAGCGCCAGGGAGGCCGTTTGATCATCTATGGCCGCGATCCAATATTGGAGGCGCGTTGCCAGGTTCATCACGACGCCACCAGCCAGGAAGGCTTGAACCTGGCGCAACGTCTACTGAAAGGTGAGCCGGATGACCAGGAAACGGCCGAGATGCTCGCACGAGCCGGGCGAACCCTGGTCCTGGTCAGCGAGGCGGATATCGACCAGGCCTGTCTGCTGCCGCTCTACCGTTTGACCGATCTCGCCGCGTCTTCCGCCGGGCGTTTTGACCTGGCGCTTTTATCCGCCTTGCCCTCGGTATTGAGCCTGCGGCGCGCCGGGGTCAGCCCGGATCATTACCCCGGCCATCAGCCGCGCACGCCGGGCACCATCGCCGCCAT
The DNA here is from genome assembly GCA_001184205.1 of Desulfocarbo indianensis. Taxonomy (GTDB): domain Bacteria; phylum Desulfobacterota; class Desulfarculia; order Desulfarculales; family Desulfarculaceae; genus Desulfocarbo; species Desulfocarbo indianensis. The sequence goes on along the minus strand of LBMP01000002.1, from coordinate 659,009 downwards.
GCGCCGCGCCTGGGAGCGCGACATTCCATCCCAAGGAGGTCTCGGCGCCAACGACATCTTAAGCAGATGCCTGGACGGGCGCATACGCGGCCTGATCGTGCATGCCGGCGGCGTTCTGCCTGACGACCCGGTGGCGGATCGCCTGCAAAACGCCATCCGGGACGCGGAGTTCAGCGTGGTGCTGGCCAGCAATCTCACGCCCCTCACCCGTTGGGCCCGCCTGGTGCTGCCGGTGCCTCTCTGCCTGGAAAGCGGCGGCACCTTCGTGGCCGCGGACGGGGCGCGCTTGGAGATGGAGCCGGCTCTAAACCCGCCCGCGGGAGTTCATGCGGGCTGGCGGCTCTTGGGGCTGCTCTTGGAAACCCTGGATGGGCCGCCCGCGCCGAGAGAGCTATTGGACGTGCAGTCCGAGATGATAGTGGTCAACCAGGTTTTGGCGGAGACGAATCATGGCTGAGAGCACCCGATGGGCTCTGGAAAAAATGGAAAGCGCCAACCGGATTTTTGAGCCCCACCAAAAAACCTGGCGGGCGCAGCTCGGCAATCTGGTTGTCTGGACGGCGGAGTGCTATTTGCTTTGGCTCTTGGTCCGGCGGCTTTTTTATCCCTAAGCCGCGGCATGCAAAGGAGGTGTTTTCATGGACGCTGAATTTCTCGCCACCACCGAAGTCTGTCAAGGAATGAACAGCGACGAGTTGACCAAAATGCTGGACCTTTTTACCGCCGACCGCTGCTCCCAAGATGAAATGATTCACGGGGAGGGCGAAAAGGCCAAAGACTTTTTCTTGCTGAGCCGGGGCGAGGTGCATTTGCGTTTTCAACTACCCGGCCGCGACAGCGCCGAATCCATGAACATTTCCAGCATCGGACCGGGCAGCCTTTTCGGCTGGTCGGCCTTGGTGCCCCCCCGGCGCTACACGCTGGCCGCCTGGTGCGCCTCGCCGGTTTGCCGTTACCTTCGCGCCGACGGCCACGAACTGGAAAGGCTGTTCGAGCGGGAACCCCACATCGGCTACGTGTTCATGCGCAACCTGTCGGTAATCGTGGGTTCCAGGCTCAGGGCCATGCGCGAGGAACTGGCCAAAAGCCAAGGTTTTGACGTGATTCACGGCTGGTAAATCCTGTCTAACAAAGGAGGAGAGCCATGCTGGTCAAGGTCCTCATAACCCGGCGCATCAAGCCGGGCTCCGAGATGGACGTGCTGTTGACCCTTAACAGTTTGCGGGCCCGGGCCATGGATCAGCCAGGATACATCTCCGGCGAAACCCTGGTGGGCCACGACGATCCCCGCAAACTGGTGGTCGTAAGCACCTGGGAGAATTTGGAGCAATGGCAGCGCTGGAAAGACGACCCCAGCCGGGCCCAGGCCGAGGCCGGTCTGGAAGGACACCTCCTGGAGCCGGCCACCTACGAGGTTTTCACGCCAGGAGCGCGACCGCGGAAATAGTGCGAAGCGGGCCGAGCTGGCTCGCATGCCATAGACTGGAATCCGAGACCAAGGGGCGTTTCCGTCCGGTCCGGGAAATCCGTTCGTGAAACGCTTGTTCACCACCCGCTTCTTGGCGGCGCTGATATGTTTTACCGCCTTACCCCTTTAGGCCGCGCCGCCTGACGCCCGATCCCAGGACTTTCGCCGGGCGGCGGCTTTGGGCCAAATTATCAGGAGCGGCAAGTACGCCGGGGAGTTGACGGGCAGCCCAAAATAAAACCCCCGCCCATTTGGCGGAGGTTGGGCGCGGAAAAGCCGCGCGCAAACAGCGGCGGAATCAGCCCTGGTTGCGGGTGACCAAAACGGCGATGGTGGTCACGCAGCCCCAAAAGAACGCCGCGGTGATGGCTCCCAGAAAAACGTCCAACATTGGGGACCTCCTTGCCAAAGGGTTGCTCTCAACGCGAGTTAATACTGCCACCAGCCAAATCAAATCGCAAGAAAAACCTTAGGCGGGCCCAGACGAAAAAAGGGGGACGAGCCTGGGGCGAGGCTCGTCCCCCCCGGGGGGAGCCAGTTGGAAGCCAGCTACTTGAAACAGCAGAAAACCCGGTTCTCCAGGATTTCCACTTTGTCGTTCAAAAACCGGGCGTTGTAGCCGCCGTTACGCAGGATGTTGTAAGCCATCTCCGCGCGCAGGCCGGTGCGGCAATGGGTGATGATTTCCTTGTCCTTGGGCAGCTTGTCCAGGTTGGAGCTAAGCTCGTCCACCGGAATGTTGATGGCGCCGGGCAGCATGCCGCTGGCCGCCTCGGCCGTGGTGCGCACGTCCAGAATCTGCTTGCCGGACGGCTTGTTGTTGACGATGTTCATGAACTCGTCGCCGGTGATCTCGCCGGGATGGGGCCGCGGCAGATAGAAGATTTTTGTCCGCACCATATCCTTTTGGATGGGGCCGTTATTGGCCAGCCATCCCTTGTAGCCGCCTTGCAGGATGAAGACGTTCTGATATCCCCAGGAGGAGATCAATTTGGCGGCGGGCCCCAGCTTGTCCAGCGCGGTATCCTCGGAGTACAGCACCAGATAGGCCCGCCGGTCCAGGGGGAATTGGTCCTTTTCCTTGGCTATCCGCTCCAGGGGCATGGCCACGGCGCCCTGGATGTGGCCCTTTTGGGCGGCCTGGGGGCCGCGCGTATCGATGACCACGATATAGCCCAAACGGCTGTCCACGAACTTCCGGCTGGTGAGCAGGGGCAGCCCGGCCTTTTTCCAGGCGGGCACGCCGGCATGGAACACCTTCACGTTGCTGTAGCCCTTCTTCTCCGCCAACCTGGCGGCCATGGGCGAGAGCACTCACCTGAAGCCTTCGCAATAAAAGATGATGAGCGCGTTTTTGTCCTTGGGCAGCTTGGCCATCATTTCAGGCATCTTGGGGAAGGGCATCATCGCCGCGCCGGGGATGTGGCCTTCCTGGTAACGGATGCCGGGGCGGGAATCCAGCAGCGTAAAGCCGCCTTTTTCCGGCCCCTCGGCCACCAGCCCGGCCAGTTCCTCCACCCCGATCAACTGTTTTTCCGGAACCTTGATGACCGGTTTGGCCACGATGGCGGTGGCCACCATGTCCTTGCCCTTCATCTGGTAGGAAACCTGCACGGGTATGGGCTTTTGCAGGGCTTTTATGGCGGGAACGTTATCCACCGTGGTCTGCGGCGTGAATTTCAGCACCTCCACCTGGCCGTCCGCCACCTCCACGGTAATGGATTTGGCTTTGTTGGAAAGGCTCTGAAACTCGCCGGCCACCACGTTTTCCATGTCCTTGATCTCGGCGTGACATTTCAAGCATTTTGAACTGGCGATCACCTTGGCCTGGGCGGCCAGCGGCGCGGCCAGGCCAAGCGCCGTTATGAGCGCGGTCAGGCCCAGCGCCTTCCCCAGCCGGCTGGTTTGCTTTGGTTGGAGCATGATCAATCCTCCCCTGCTAATTTGCAAAAGGCCTTAAATCAGCGTGCGATGCGAGTGGTCAGAGGTTTAGGTTCGGCTGTGATGGCAGGGAGACTGCAAGGGGCGTACCAGAAATCATAGGGCTTTGATGTATATTATCTGTCTATTAATAATACATAATTTCATATGCATTGACGATAGCAACCTTACCGGTGTTAAAAAAAGTGCTTACCTGTCAACTTAACAGTGCGTTAACACGTGCTTAATCAGGCGATGTGCTATACTGATTCATGGCGCCCGGCCTGATCCGGGTCCATGGCTCCCAGCCAGGAGGGAAACGCAACTTGGGCCGAATCGTGGTGGGGGTGGGAGAGATGGGCGTTTCCAACCGAGCGGGAGACAGATTGATCACCCACTCCCTCGGTTCCTGCCTGGGAATAGCCATTCACGACCCGCTGGCCTTGGTGGGCGGGTTGTTGCATATCATGCTGCCCGACTCCACCCTGAATCCGCAAATGGCGGATAGGTATCCCTGTATGTTCGCCAATACCGGCCTGTGCAATCTCTTCAATACGGTCAGGGACCTGGGGGCGCGCAGACAGCGCTTGAAAGTGGTCCTGGTGGGAGGGGCCCGGGTGATCGCCGGGAAAAATTCCTTTCACATCGGCGAGCGTAATTACAGGGCGGTCAGGCGCATTCTCTGGCGGAACAATATCCTGGTAAGCGCCGAAGAAGTTGGCGGCACCGCCGCCCGCACCATGGATTTGAACATGGCCGACGGCGAGGTAACGGTGCTCATTAATGCGGAGCGCACTAAAAAACTATAACAGCTCATTATTTAATGGAACCCGCCATTGCGCCGCGCGCTTCGGCAAGCCCTTTCCGTGGGAGCGGCGCCAGCGGCGACTTCTTGCATCGCGACCGTTTCATCGTTAATTTTCAGGCTATTGGCCATGGGGCTGAAAAGTCCATTTAAAGGGTTTTAATAATGATTTATTTCAACAGCCGCCAAATATAAAATTTTCGGTTTTACCCGCTGAAAAACTTTGACAAGCCCGCCTAATTTAACTATTAAGATAGATAACATAATTTCGACGGATGCCCATCGGGCTTAATAGGGAAGCCGGTTTAAATCCGGCGCGGTCCCGCCGCTGTGATCGGTGACGAAAGCCGCATAGAGCCACTGCCGCCATATAAGGCGGTGGGAAGGCGCGGCCGATAGGTTGAACCGAAAGTCAGAAGACCTGTCCGTCGGAAACCTCTGGCGCGCACGCGGAACTGCGCAAGGGGAGTAGCTGGAGCAAAGAAACTGGGTGCGCTCCGAGACTGCTTTTTTGAGCAATCTCGGAGCGCTTTTCTTTTTCCGGCCGCCGCTGCCCACGTGTGCGCCCATATTCTCATCGGGAGAGAGAAAAGGAGCTACACGTGAGAAAAGCGGCAGTTGTTATTTTGGGGTTGATCATCCCGCTCTGGCTGGCCATCCCGCCGGCGCCCGCCGCCGCGCAAGACAGCGCGTCGGAATCCAAGAAAACCGAACAGACCAGATTCAAGATGGATACGGTCAACGTTACGGCCAAACGTTACCAGGCCGAGGAGTTGGATACCGGTTCCTTTACCACCGTCATCACCGCCCAGGATATTGAACAGCAGGGCGGCAACAACGCTTTTGAAGTCCTGCAACGCAACGGAGGCATAAGCTTCTCGGCCTCCTTGCCCGGCGGGATTTCCCAAGGCGGCATGAACGGCGAGATAGGCATCCGCGGCATCAACGGCGGCGAGCAGGTCATGGTGAACGGAATCCCCATCATGGAACCCACCGCCGGCTCCTATGACCTGGATCAAATCCCCGCTGCCTTTCTGGAGCGCATAGAGATGGTCAAGGGAGCCAATTCCACGCTCTATGGTTCCCGGGCCATGACCGGCGTCATCAACATGCGGACCAGGCGGCCGGGCGCGCCCGCCGTGGGCGGCCAATTAATGGGGGGCAGCTTCGGCTTTTTCGACGGCAATGCCTGGTACCGCAATGAATCGTTGTTTGTCGGCGCCAGCTACCTTCAATACGACGATTTGGAAAACGCCAAAAAGAACTACAGCAAATCAAGCCCCTACAACACTGATTTGCTCAAGCCCAAGAAGTTCGCGGGTCTCATCTCGTTTCAGCCCTGGCAACCCCTGATCTTCAACTACATGTTCAACCGCACCGAAGTGGGATATCGGGCCAATTATTACAAAAACACCACCAGCAGCTACGAAACCGACGAGGAAATCTATCATCATTATTTGTCGGCCACTTATGAGCAGGGCTCTCTGCAGGCCACCGCGTTTTTCAATTACAACTACATGACCCTGGACTACGACTACTTCGGCAATGCCAAGAAGCCAGGGAAAAGCAACGAAAAAACCAGCTACACCACGGGCCTGGATTTGCAGCACTCCACCTTGGCCCTGAACACCATGTTCCTCTACGGCGGCGGTTGGACCTTTGAGCAACAAGATGAAACGAGGCAAGACGTTTCGGGCTCCAGCAGCAGAGGCTATACCGTTTCAGAAACCGAACTGAACCATTCCCGGCACTTGCCTTCCATCTTTCTCCAGGCCGAGAAAAATCTATGGGAAAGACTGATCCTGACCTTGGGCATCCGCGGCCAGGGCGTGCTGGCCACCGAAGAAGGTTCTGACGACTACTTCGAGCCGGTGCCGCAGTTTCAGGCCGTTTACAAGGCCACCGAGCGCAACTCCATCTACGGCAACGTGGGCCGGGCCTTCCGCGTGCCCACCTTCAACCAGCTCTACGCCGAAACCGCCACCTTTGTGGGCAATTCCGAGTTGGAACCGGAATACGGGTGGACTTACGAGTTGGGCTGGAAGTTCGAATACGGCCGGTTCAACGGCACCTTGGGCGCCTTCCTGATGGACTACAAGGACAAGATCCGCTACGTGCGGGCTTCCAGCGACGACAGGTACTACGCCCAAAACATGGATAAATACCGCACCTCGGGCGTGGAGTGGAACTTCGCCTTCCAGGTCCACGATTACGTCAAGCTGACCCTGGGCGGCTACGGCGCCGACCCCTGGGAAGAGGAGGACGGCAAGCGCGAGCAGGCCGGCCCCAAGTGGCAGGTCGCGCCCGGCATATACTTCAACAACGGCAACCTGGAACTGGGCCTGAACGCAACCGTCTTGCTGGATCGCGAACGCGGCTTGGATGATTACGTCAACGTACATCTTACCGGCTCCTATAGGCTGACCCAGTGGATGAAGCTCAAGCTCAAGGTGGACAACCTGCTGGACGACGATCTGGCGGTCTACGGCAACATGACCCCGGGCTACTCCAGCCCCTACGAGGTTCTCGACCCCGGCATGTGGGTGTATGCCGGTTTGGAATTCGACTTCCGCCTCCTCTAGGCCGCTAGGTTCCTGGGGGGGAGTCGCGGTCGAAGTTCGCCCGGTTCGCCGGGCGGCGTGTTAACGGCGGAGATTGCTATCGGCTGCACGCGTTTTACGGGCAGCCAAGGCGCACAGTCCAAAAGGGCTGGGGGGGTTTATGTTTGGCGATGACTGCCCAAAGGGACTTAGCCGAGATAAAGGCTCGGCGAAACATGCCAGGCCCGTGGCGGCCTGTATGGACCAGGAACGCCTTTGGGGCGTCCCGCCCGGTTTAAGGTTATGACCGGACTGCTCCTCCTTCTTCACGTTAGCTGGGTGCCTAGCTCGACTCTGGCCCCTTACCCATCCGATAGCTTGGCTAGGGGAGCAGTCCGGTCTTCTCTTGATAAATCCATTCGCCGCCCTGGCGGCCACAAAGGAGAATAAATGGACAGTGAAACTACCCGTGAAATTTGGGAACGTCTGGAGGCCAACCTGAAGCGCCTGGAGAACGCGTGCCAGGTGGAGACCCTGGTGTTCCGGGATACCCAGGCGGCGGTGTGCATGCTTTTGGAATGCGACCCCGCCGAGGTGCTGGCCTGCGTGGAGGGTTCCTCCCTGCCGACCCGCGCCCTGGTTTCCTGGCTGGCCTATGAAGGCGGACGCATGGGCATGGCCGAAAAAGTAGGCGCGCTGGTGCAGCAATGGGGACTTGAAAGCGACCATACGGAAAATCTCATATCGCCGCCGCCGCTTGAGTCGGGAATCGCCTGATCCAGCCCGCCGGTTTCATTTTGATCGCGGGGGGGGCCGGGGGCCGCTGCCCGCCGGACAAGGTGCGGCCGCTGGTTCCTGAAGCGGCGCAAGGCCCGCCATGAATTCGTTCGCCATCTGGTTCGGATTCCGGGGTCAGGGAAACGGAGCCGGCCTGCCATGAGAGTCACCCCAGGGCTTGAACGCCATCTAAACAGGATTGTTCAGGGCATTTCGGCCCGCGGTAGGCCGCGGAGCTTTGTCCGCCGTAGAGCCAGGACCCCTTCCCTTACGATGCGGCGGAAAGCAGCGGGGCCCTCTGCAAATCAGGACACGGATTTATGAAAAAAGGCTGAAAGCCGGGAGGCCAATTCCATTTCATCCTGGCAGTGGACCATGTCGGCTGCGGGCGCGCCTGTTTCCTTTTCTTGGCTGGCTGGCGCGCGCAGGCTGAAAATCGCTTTGCCCATCTTGGACGCCTCGGCCAGCAGGGCGGCGTTGTCTTGATTGGCCTGGCCCAGTTCGAAGCCGCTGTCTATTACGGCTCCAGCCAGTTGCATCATTCGCCGGCATTCTTGCAGGGCCTCCGGCGTGGCCCGGCCAAAGGGCGGCGCCGTGACCAGCTCCGCGTCCAGGGCCCTGGCGATGTGGGTGTCGATGTCGCCCTGGTGCGCTATGCCGCACATGATGGCGTAGTCGCGCTTGTGCAAGAGCCGCAAGGTCGAGGCGGCGGCTCCTCCCCCCGGCAGCACGAACACCGGGCCGCGCCGCTTGGCGTTCCGCAGTTCGATCACGCCCAGACGGCTGTCGTAGCGGGCGCCGTTGAGGCTGTAGAGTCGGGCCACCGCCTGTTCGTCCAGGATTCGCTCGGGCGGACCAAAGGCGGCCAGGCCGCCGCCGCTGATAAGGGCCACCTGGTCTGAAACCCGGGAAGCGATGTCAATGTCGTGCAGCGAGGCGATCACCGCCACCCGCATCTCCCGGCACATGCTTCTCAGGATGGACATGGTCTCCAAGCGATGCTTTAAATCCAGATGCAGGGTCGGTTCGTCCAGGAGGATCAGGCGCGGCTCCTGGGCCAGGGCCCTGGCCAGCACGATTTTCTGCTTTTCGCCGTCGCTGAGCTGCTCGAAGTAACGGTCGGTCAGATCGCCGGCCCCCACCATTTCAATGGCCCGCTTCACCGCCTGGTGGTCCTGGGGGCCCAGCTTGCCGAAAAATCCGGTGTGGGGATGACGGCCCAGCGCCGCCACCTCATAAGCCGTGAGCAGACCCGGCTTCAGGCGGTCGGTGAGGACCACCGCCTGAATGCGGGCCAATTCGGATTGCTTGAGCTTGCTGAAATCGCGTCCCGCGATCATGATGTTGCCGGCCATGGCCGGTATGAGCCTGGCCATGGTTCTGAGCAGGGTGGTCTTGCCCGCGCCGTTGGGCCCCAGGAGCGACAAGAACCGCCCCTCTTGCAGGCCGAAGCTTATCTCCCGCAAAACGGCCTTGCGCCCATAGCCCACCTGCAGGTTTTCCAGCCGCACAACGGTCGGTTTGTTGTGTGCGTGGTTCATTGCTTCACCCTGTTTCGCAAAAGGAGCATGATCACCACCGGCGCTCCGAAAAAGGAAGTGATGGCGCTCAAGGGGGCTTCCACAGGGGCGAAGAGCATGCGGGCCACGATGTCGCAGGCCCCGCATACCACCGCGCCGATCAAAGCCGTGGCCGGTATCAGCAATTTATTGTCCGAGGTGCCCATGGCCAGCCTGGCCATGTGGGGCACGGCCAAGCCCACAAAGGCCACCGGCCCGGCCGTGGCCGTGACCAGGGCGGAGAGACCGCAGGAAACGAAAACCAATGCGATGCGGAAGCGGCGGATGTTCACGCCCATGGTGGCCGCGTAGTTCTCGCCCAGCAGGAAGGCGTTGAGCTGTTTGCTGATGCCGTAGACCAGCACCAGGAGAACCGAGCCGATGCTCATCATCAGCGCCAGCTCGGTCCAGGTGTAGCCGCTGAAGCTGCCCAACTGCCATAGGTTGAAGCCCTTGATGCGCTCGGCCTCGGCAAAGGTGATCAAAAGGCTGGTGACGGCGCTGGTCAGATAGCCGATCATGATGCCGGTTATCAAAAGGGTCACGCCCTGCTTTACCCTGGAGGCCACGGCCATCACCAGGGACATGGCGCCCAGCGCCCCGGCAAAGGCGGCCAGGGGGGTGAGGTAGGGCACCACCCCCACCATGCCCACCGCCACGCTGGTCAGCATCACCAGGGAGACCATCAAGGTGGCGCCGGAGGATATGCCCAGCACAAAGGGCCCCACGATGGGATTGCGGAAGAACACCTGCAACAGAAGGCCGCTCACGGCCAGCATGGCGCCGCCGCCCAAGGCGGCCAAGGCCCGCGGCAAGCGGATATTCCTGACGATGAAGTCCAGATTGGCATCCGCGGCGGCGCCCCAAATGATGCGCCAGACCTCGCCGCTTCGGCTGTTCACGCTGCCCACGTTAAGGCTGAGCCAGAAAACAACGATCATGGTCAAGGCCAACAGGGGCAGCACCGCCATGGCCCGGTGGTTCCTGGCTTCGCTTGGCTTCATGCCGTTAGTCCTCCGGCATTTCGACGAAATAGCGCAACTCAAACCCGGGATATAATTCCGGGTGGATCATGGCCGCCAAGTCCACCAGAATCTCATCCAGCTTGTCCGCCGATTGGGAGTAATGCTGCAACGGATAGAACACTTTGCCGACGCTGAGGGGTTTGATGCCGGCAATGGTTATATTGGTGGCCTTCATCCTGGCCTTGGTGGCCATGCCTTGCCGGGGAGTGCGGTAGGTGATCATCATGTCGGCCTCGCATCCGCTGGAATAGAACCGCTCCAGCGCTATCTCCAAACAAGTGTCGCCGGCGACATCGTTGAAAAGATAGTTGCCGCCCGCGGCTTGCACTATCTGGGCGGCCCATGAGTTGCCCGGCTCCACCAGGACCCGCTTGGAGTACACGTCGCCCCAAATGACCTTGGGCTTGGCCGCAACGCCGTTGGCCTTGGCCTTGATGTCCTCCAGGACCGCCCGGACTTTGGCCACGTATTGATCGGCCTGTTTGAAGCTGCCGAAGAAGGGGGCCAGGTATCTTACGAACCTGATTTGAGTGTCCAGGTCGCGGGCCAGGTCGGTGTTGGTCACCACCGTGGCGATGCCCAACTCGTCCAGCATGGGAATCATCGACTCGTCCCAAGTGAAGAACACGTCGGGCTTGATCTTGACCAACTGCTCATAGTCCATGCCATGCCGCTGGCCCAGCGAAACTATAGAGCCGTTATGCAGGCCGTCGCGTATTTGGGGAATGATCCATTCCTCTGGCTTGCCGGTGACCGCTTTGACCTTGTCTATGGCGTCAAGGGCCAAAAACAAGGATGTGTCCCGCCAGGAGTCGGTGGCCACGCTTTTCACGGGGATGCGGACCAGGTTCTTTTCCTCCACGCCCGGCGGGGGCTTTTGGCCCCTGGGCACCAGATGAATCCGCCGACCGATGCCGTCGGTCAGTACGAAGGTTCCGTTATCGCGGGATTCCACGCTGAAGGGCCCGATGGCTTCAAAGCTGGCTTGGGCTGGTGCGATGGCGGCCAGGCAGATGAGCAAGGCCGCCCAGGCCATGACAATGATTCTTTTCATGCTAGCGCCTCCCTGGATGCGCGTTGCCGGTGAAGCCGGAGGGCCTGCCACAGATAGGCCAGGAGTCCCACGGCGAAAACCGCGGTGCCCAAGAAAAAGGTCTTCACTCCCGGATCGCGCCGGATGATCAAATTGGCATAGGGCCTCCTGGGCATGGAGGTCTTTGCCTTGGGGTAGTAGTTCTTGAGATGAATGCTGTAGCCGTCGTGCCAAATGGGGCTGTTGTAGGCCAAGGTCTTGCGGGTCACCGCGCCGTCAGGGCTTATCAAGCTCAGCGCTATCTCCTGGGTCAGGGCGCGGCCCTTCAGAAACGCGAGCCGCTCGCCCTCGTAGATGTCGGACTTGATGCTGTCCAGCCGCACCATAATATCGGAGCCGGGAATGGCGCTTTGTTTGCCCAGGAGCACCAAATTGTTTTGCGCGTTAAGGCCCAAGACATAGGTAATAAGATGCGAAGCCAGAATGATGATGAAGGCCGCGTGCATCACATGGGGCGAAAAGCGCAGGGTGAAATCCAAACGTGATCCCTTGGCCCCATGCCGGGCAAGGGCCGCCACCTTTTGGCAGGTGCACACAAAGGTGTTGGCCACCAAGAGCCCCAGCAGCACGAGGAAGAGCAGGAACCACCAGGTGTTGCTCAGGTTGTGCCAGCCGTAGGAAACGATCCAATCCCAGAGCAGCAAGCGGTTAAGGGGCTCGTATAGGCTGGGAGCCACTTCAAAAAGGTAGTAGCCGCAGCACAGGACGGTCACCAAGCCCAAGAGCAGCCAAACGCTCAAGGCGGCCGAGCCCAAAAGGGCCCATATCGCGCGCACCGATTTCATGACAACCACTCCGGCCATTTGAAGCCCCCGGTTTCGGGCAAAAGGGTGAACACCACCAGCAGCGGCACGCCGGCCAGCGCGAACCAGGCCCGGCGCCGCGCCGACCAGAGGCGCAGCAAATACAGGTGCAGAAAGCAGCCGTAGTAAAACCACACGGCCATGGTGGAGGTCATGGTGGCGTTGTTCCATATGACGGGACTGGCCCAGCCCAGGTAGGACCAGATTTCGGCCAGGAACAGGCTCAAGGTGAATATCACGAAGCCCCAGACGATGAAGCGGCCGAACAAGGGCCGCGCGCGGTCCTGCTCCAGGGTTTCTTCGCGCCGGGCCAGGAACATCAGCGCCGCCGCGCCGGCCGCATAGAAACAAGCCTTTCCCGCCACGCTCATGGGCAGGAAGATGTGGGCCACGATGGTGTGGGAGCGGGGGAAAGGCAAATAGTAGTCATTGGGGAACAAGGCCGCGATGAGCGCCAAGACGGCGGTCAACACCACCAGTCGCTTGGCAAGGACTGGCCGGCCTCTCTTATAAGTGCCCAACGCCAAGACTGCCATGGCCGCCGGCAGCCAGAAGGGCTCCTGAAAGGGGGACTGCATGGGCCAGGACAGATAGAGCTTCAGGCTGATTGAAAGAAGATTGGCGGCAAGGGCCAGGCCCAAAAGGATCAGCGCCGCCAGCCTGCCCTTTAAAAAAACCGCGGCCGCGGCCAGCAGGTAGAACAAGGCGCCGGCCTGAAAAAAGTGGGCAACCCAAGGGGAAAGGGGATTCATCGCCCGCCTCCCGTCCGGCCTAGGTCGGTGGCCTGCTCCACATCACCCTCGGCTTCCAGATATACCTGCAAGAGTTTTTCATGGGTCTCCTGCTCTGCCTGCCACATGCCACGCTTGATGGCTTCCAACAGCTTTTCGGCGATATTGTGCAGAGCCGTGGGGTTCACCTGGCTCATCCACTGACGCACCTCCGGGTCAAAGGCCGCCCGCTGGGCAAGCCGCTCGTACATGAAATCATCCACCACGTCGGCGGTGGCGTCCCAACCAAAGGCCACGTCCACGGCCTTGGAAATATCACCGGCGCCTTTGTAGCCGTGGCGCATCAGGCCCTTTATCCATTTGGGGTTGAGCAGCCGGGAGCGGAACACGTGCTTGGCCTCCTCGGCGGCGCTGCGTATCTTCACCCGCTCGGGATCGGAGCTGTCGCCGGCGAAGGATTCCGGGGCCTGGCCCCGCACCGACCGCACCGCGGCGATCAGGCCGCCGTGGTAGCTGTAGAAGTCAGTGCAGGACATCATGTCGTATTCCCGGCTGTCTTCGTTTTTCACGGTCACATCCATGCGGCCCAACAAGCGCCGGTAGGTGCTCTCCTGCTGCACGCCCTGCACGCCCTTGCCATAAGCGTAAGACGACCAGCCCACGAAAACGTCGCCGATATCGTGGATGTCCTTCCAGTTCTTGGCCTCGATCAGGGCCGCCACGCCGGCACCGTAAGCTCCCGGCGGCGCGCCGAAGAGGCGCAAGGTAGCCTGGCGGAAGGCCTGGTCTTCATCCATGCCCTCTTGCCGATAGGCGGCCATGTCGTCCAGCACGTGGGCCCGCAGATAGTTCATGGAGGGCTCTTCCTTGAGAGCCGCCGCCATCTGCACGCCCTTATCCAGAAGCTCCACCACGTTGGGGAAGGCGTCACGGAAGATGCCGGAGATGCGCGGCGTCACGTCCAGCCGGGGGCGGCCCAATTCCCGCAGGGGAATCACCTCCAGGCCGGTCACGTTGCCCGATCCTTTTTGCCAAATTGGTTTAAGCCCCATGAGCCAGAGAATCTCGGCCACGTCGTCGCCCTTGCTGCGCATGGTGGGGCTTGCCCAAAGTATGAAGCCGATGTTGTCCGGGTAGCGTCCCTGGTCCTGCAAATGGCGTTCGACCAAAGCCTGTCCCAAGGCCCGGCCCACCCGCCAGGCGGCGGGAGTGGGGATTTTTTGCGGGTCCACCGAAAAGAAATTGCGGCCGGTGGGCAGGACCTCCACCTGGCCGCGGCTGGGCGCGCCCGAAGGTCCGGCGGCCACGTGCCGCCCGTTCATCGCGGCCAGGCAGGCGTCTATCTCCTGGGTGACCGCCATGAGGCGCGGCAGCACCTCTTCGGCGGCGAAACGAAGAGCGCTGGCGGTGGAGGGGTGGGCTTGGCCCAGGATTGCCTCGGCCACGGCCTCGGCCTGGGCCGGCGCGAACCCGCGTTGGGACAGCTCGTTCAGAAGGGCCAGACATTTCTCTTGGGCCTCCATGATCAGCTCGCCGCCGGTTTTGCCCTCGGCGTTTACTATGGCGCCCCGCTTCTCCAGAAGCCGGTCATAGTCATAGCCGTCCGCCGCCAGGACCGACTGGCGCAGGGAAGGCGCGCCGGCATTGGCCAAGCGGGTCAGCTGGGCCAGGCAATTGATCAAGGCATCGCCCTGGGGCGGGCGGCCCATGATATGCAGGCCGTCGTTTATCAGGGTGTCGGCCAGGTCAGTCAGGTAGTCGTGCAGGCGCTCCAGGAATCCAGCGAAATCCGCCAGGGCCTCTTGCCGGTTGATCTCCAGGTCGCGGTCCAACTCGGCCTCCTCCACCGCTCCCCAGAGCATGGGCCGCAAAACCTCCAGCTTGCCCGGGTCCTCGAAGCGCGCCTCGTTGTACTCCTTTATCAGGTTGTCCACCTGGGCCAAGTCCTCGTACAAATCCGCATTGACCATCACCGGCGTCATGTGATCGATGATGCAGGCGGCCGAGCGGCGCTTGGCTTGGGTGCCCTCGCCCGGATCGTTGATGATGTAGGGATACACGTTGGGCAAATCCATTATGGCCAACTCCGGGTAGCATTCCCGGCTCAAGCCCACGCCCTTGCCCGGCAGCCATTCCAAGGAGCCATGCTTGCCGATATGCAGAACCACGTCGGCCTTGAAGCTATGCTTGATCCAGCGGTAGTAGGCCAGATAATGATGCGGTGGCGACAGGTGCGGATCGTGATACAGCTTGTCCGCCTGCTCCAGATATCCCCTGGGCGGCTGCATGGAGATGAACACGTTGCCGTTGATCAAGCCGGGAATCAGCAAGTCGCCCTGGTGCACGAAGAGATCGCCGGGCATGCCGCCCCAATCGGCAGTCATCTTCTGCCTGACTTTTTCGGGCAGTTCCCCGTGCCAAGCCTGGTAGACATCCGGCCCGGCCGCGGCCGCCGCCCTGCGGGCCATCTCATCCGGGGCCAGCCAGCGGCGGTCGCAGGTCATGCCGTTGACAAGGACCTGGGCCAGTTCGTCGGCGTCTTGATAGGTCTTTTCCAGGCAATAACCTTCCTGCTCCATGCGGATGAGCAAATCATTTACGCTGGCGAAGCTGTCCAGGCCTGCGGCGCAGCCGATGCGGTCGTTGCGCGGCGGATAGTGATGAAACACGATAGCCACCCGCTTGTCCCGGTTCGCCTTGCGGCGCAATTTTGCCCAGTTCATGGCAAGGGAAACCGCCTGTCGCACGCCGTCTTCGATGGTGACATATTCGGCCAGCACCGCGCCGCTCAGCGGATCGCGCCGCGTCTCCTGCTTGGCCGCCACCGGCGCGGAGATCAAATTGCCGTCGAATTCGGGTTGGGCCACCGACATGGTCACATCCATCGCCGTAAGGCCCTGGGGGCTCTGGCGCCATTGCTCCACGGGTTGCAGGGTGGTGATGGCCTGGATCACCGGAACGTCCAAGCGCTGCATGAGCCCTTGGTATTCGGGCGCGGCCATGCCCAGGCAGAACATCATGGGGCTCAACAAGGCGTCGATTACGGTTTCTCCGTTCCGGCGGAAGAAATGATCGATGATATAATCCGCGCCCTGGTTGCCGACCACGTCGTCCTTGAAGCGATAATGAAACACGGGCAAGGCCTGCCCGCCCTGGCTCTCGATAGCCCTGATGAGCGCGTCGATGTGGCCCAAGGAGCCGTTGACCCAAAAGGTCTGATAGAACCACAGACCGATCAGCGGCTTGGCCGGGTCCAATGAGGCCAGGTAATCCGGCAAGGAAGGCAGGTCTTCCCAATCGGGGTGATAAATCCCCTCGGTGGGCGGCGCCTCGGGGGGCTCCAGGGGCAAATTGGCGCCAGCGGCCGCATTGCACAACAGCCGCAGAAACTGCCCGATGTTGGCCAGGCCGCCATGGCGGTGGTACTTGTTCAGGTCGCGCCAGGCACCCTCTTCCGCGCCGTCGGAATACTGGTGGGCCACCCGCCAGGCCTCGTCATTGCCCCCCGTGGGCTGCACGTGCAGATACGGCGCTTTGCCGCCAAGCCGGGCCGGCTCCAGGGCCGCGATCAGCTCTTCCCAGGCCGGGCAGGAATCCTTGCCGCCCATGAGGGTGATCACCACCGCCTCCGCCTGCATGGCCTGCCGCACGAAATCTGCCCTGCCGGCCGCGTCCTGCAATTGGTATTTGGTGTAGGCCCGCAAGCCCACCTGCACGCCCTGGCCGTTCAGTTCCTCCGCCGCCCGGATCAGATTGGGCAATTCATTGGAGGTGGTGCTGTAATAAACCAATTCAAGCCGCCGCATGGCCCTGCTCCTCGGATGTTTGCCAATGGTTGGCTTGGTCATTGCCCAATCCCAGGGCCAGGCCTTGCCACATGGCGCAAGACAGTTCCCGGCCCTGGTCACCGTTATATTTGAGCCTGCTGGGGCATTCGCCCGGGCAGCGGCCTTCCAGCCGGCAGCCCGCGCAATGGCCGGAGCCCAGCTCATAGCGGCCCAAAGCCGCCATTTTGGAAAAGTCGGGACGCTGGAGACTGCCCAGGCATAGGTCCTCGTCGCCCATGGTCTGGCCGCAGGGATAGAGGCTCCCGTTGGGATGCACCGCCAAGGAACCGCCAAGGGCCGCCTGGCAAAAAACGCCGCCGCCATTTTTTATGCGTTCCAATTCGCGCAGGACCAATGGCGGAGTGCGCCGCTGGTTTATCCAGGCCACGGCGCGCGCCAGCTCTTGCATGGCTTCCCGCAAGGCTTCAGGCTCGGCCATGCGCGGCCAGCCATCTTCGGCGTGGCCCCGGCGCACCAAAAGGTCAAGCCCCAAGCCGCGGGCGTGTCTGAAGCGGCTCAGCAGGGTGGCGAGCCCCGAAAGCTTGCCCACGTTTTCGGCGCTAACCACGGCGGTTACGCCGAAATCCACGCCGGCCTGTTCCAGCGCCTCCAAGCCGTGCATGGTTTCCGCGAAACGCCCGCGCAGGCTTTCATGCGCCCGCCAGGGACCGTCCAGACTCACGCCCGCCTGGATTCGCCGCCGCCGCAGCATTTCGGCCAAATCGCGGGTCAAGCTGACGCCGTTGGTCTGCACGGCCAAGGTGGCGGGCCAGCCCCGCCGGCGCACCTCGCGGGCCGCGAACTCCATCAGATCGGGCTCCAGGGTCGGCTCGCCGCCGGCCAGTTGCACTTTGAAGGGTCGGTCGCCGTGCGCCGCCAATTCCAGGGCGGCCGCCATCGTCTCCCGGCTCATGACCGCCCGGCCCGAGGGCTGGCCGCGGTAGCAATAGGCGCACGACAGATTGCAATCCGTGGTGAGCCAGAGCACCAGGTGCCTGATCGCCGGCCTTATGTCGCCGCCCGCCTTCATCAGAAATCCCAACCCACGCCCACATGCCAGGTGCGCGGCGGGGCCGGATAACCGTCGGCGTAGAGGTAGTCTTCGTCCAGCAGGTTATCGACGCGGAAAAATATCCGGGCCTTGTACACGCGGTATTCGCCGCGCAGGTCCAGGGTGTAATACTCGGGCGCCTTGGTGGTGTTGGCGGCGTTGGTGTACACCTCCGAGCTGTAGGTCGCCTGACAGCCCAGCATCAGTCCCTTAATGGGACGCAGTTGCAGGTCCGCCTTGAACTTGTGCCTGGGTTTGGCTGACAACCAAAGGCCGCTGTCATCGTTGACGGCTTCCAGATAGGTGTAGGAAGGGCGGAACATCAGCCACGGGACCGGCTTTATATTCATGAAAGCATCCACGCCGCTCAGGTGCGTCTCGCCCAGGTTTTCATAGCGCCCCACGCCGTTGTTGCCGCGCATGTAGGTTATGCGATCGTTGACTTGGTTATGGAAGCCCGTGGCCGAAAGGGAAAGCCAGTCCAGCGGCGAGTAGCTGGCCCCCAGGCTGTAGTTGGTGGCCCGTTCCACGCCCAAGCCGGGATTGGGCGTGGTGCTATAGGTCTCGTAATAGCGCTGCCGGATGGTGGGCGTATTGTTGGTCATCTGGAAAGCGGCCTCCAAGCGGAAATCGCCCTTGCCCCAGGCCGCCTTGATTTCGGGATTTAAGGCCGTGTCGTATTCGGAATAGACGTTGGCCCGCAAACCCAGATTCAGAGTCAGGGGCAACAACTTCATCTTGTAGATTTTCTGGGCGAAGATGCCAAAGCTCTGTTCATCCACCGGCAGGACGTTGTTGCCTTGGGCTTCAGTGTGCGCGAACAATAGGCCCGAATTGATCGCGCCCAATAAAGGAAGCTTGAAACTTTTACGCAGGTCTTCCTTGAGGGTCCAACTGCGCAGCTTGGTGTAGGTATCCGAGTCGGGATTGTTGTAGTCGTTTTGAAAACGGATGAACGACGTCGCGTTTTTCCAGCCCAGCGCTGTCAAATTCAAGGAAACGCCCAGGGCCTCGTCGCGGGACCTGGCGTTGGGCGTGGGGTACTTGGGAAGCCCGGCGCTGCCCTTGCGCGTCTCCCCATAGTCCACGGCCAGGGTGGGAGCCACTGAATCGGCTCCGGCCCACAGGAACCGGCTTTCCGGCGCATAGCTAAGCTTGAAGCCGGCCCGGCCCTCCTCCTCGTCGCCGTTTATGCGATAACCGTCCGAGGATAAAAATTCGCCGTTGAAGGCGGTTCCCCAGGGGCCGTCCTTGCGGCTGGCGTTGGCGCGGGTGCGCCAATAGTTCTGATTGCCCGCCTCGAAATCCAGGCTGGCCCTGGTACGGTCCACGTTTTTCGACTTTATGATGATCACCCCGCCGCTGGAGTTGTCGCCGAAGGCCACGGCGCCGCCGCCCTTTATTATCTTCAGCGAGGCGATGTCCTCCAGGGAAACCAGGCTCCACTTGACGCTTCTGTGGGCGCTGGCGGTGTTGATCAGACTCATGCCGTCGAGAAACACGGCGACCGAAGTATTGCCCCGTATGCTCACCGATGAGTCGCTGGCCTTCACGCCGGGAATCAGGTTCAGCAGTTCCTGCACGGTGCGCACCTTGAGTTCGCCGATTTCCTTGTCATCCAGCAGTACGGTTTCGCCGTTGGACGCATCAGCGGCCAGTGCAGGCGAACCCAACGCCAAAACCAACCCCAAAGCGCATATGGCCCAACCCAATCGTTTCACGGTACCTCCGCTCCCTAGATGCTGGCCTTGCGCACCTGCCACACGGCCATAAGAAAGAACACGCAGCCATAGGAAGCCAGCACGACGAGGGAAAGCCATGGCGTCGGCTGACCCAGGGCAGAGGCCCTGATAAAATGGCTGGCGTGGGTGAGCGGCAGCGTTTCGATGGCCGCGGAGGCCCAGCCCGGCAGCTTGTCCAGGCTGAAGAAGGTGCCGCATAAAAACGTCATGGGCGTAATGATGAAGCCGGTGAGATTGGATTGATCGGCGTGGGTGCGCACCATCATCGCCGCCAGAACGGCGGCCGAGGCGAACAAAAAACAGTTCAGGAACACCCCCGCGAACAGGCCCGCTCCGAAATGCAAACCGACCCCGCTGACGAGAGCCAGCGCGGCCACCACCGCCGCCGCCAAGAACCCGCGCACCACCCCGCCCAGCACCTCGCCCAGGACAATGGCCGCCGGAGACAGGGGAGCGGTCTGGAACTCCTCGAAGGTATGCCAATAGAAACGGGCTATGTTGATCTCGGAAGATATGCTGAAAGAACGGCTCATGGAGGAAAGCGCCAGCAGGCCCGGCAACATGTAGGCCAGATAGTCAACGCCTTCCATGGTCACGCCCCGGCCCATGCCCCAGCCGAAGGCAATGATATAGAGCAAGGGGCTTATGGCGTAGTTGGCCATCTGGCGCCCCAGGCGGCTGCGCAGGATTAGCAGCTCGCGGTAGAAGACCGCCCAAACGCCGCTCATGGCCGCACCTTCCTTCCGGTCAGGCGGATGAACACGTCCTCCAGATTGGCCCGGCGGATCATCACCGTGTCCTCCATCTCCGCCGCGCGCCGGGAGGCTTTTTCGCGGCTTTCGAAAAACCAGCTCCGTCCCTGGCCGCCCACCTCCTCCACCACGTGGGTGCCGCTGCTGGCCAGCAGATTGGCCGGGCTGTCCAAAGCGATCAGTTTGCCGCTATCGATGATGCCCACCCGGTGGCACAAGGCCTCGGCCTCTTCGATGTAGTGGGTGGTGAGCATGATGGTGACCCCGGCCTGATGGCTGCGCCGGATAAGGTCCCAGATGCGGCGGCGGGTCTGGGCGTCGAGCCCCACGGTGGGTTCATCTAGAAACAAAACCGAGGGATTATGCAAAAGGGCGCGGGCGATCATCAAGCGGCGTTTGAGGCCGCCGGAAAGCTGGCGGGCCGGATCGTTGCGGCGCTGGGCCAAGCCCACGAATTCCAGAAGCTCGCTTATCCGCGTTTCGCGCAGCCAGGGCGGCATCTTGTGCAGCATGCCGTGCAGTTTCAGATTGGCGTACACGCTCAGCTCGCCGTCCACGTTGGTATGCTGGGCGACCACGCCCATGCCGCTCTTGGCCTGCACCGCCTGCTTGACCACATCGAAGCCGGATACCGCGGCCGAACCGGAGGTTGGTTTGGTTAGGGTCGTCAGCACCCGGCAGGTGGTGGTTTTGCCCGCCCCGTTGGGTCCCAGAAAACCGAATATCTCGCCCCGCTCCACGACCAGGTCCAGGCCGTTCAGGGCCTTGGTTTTGCCGTAAACCTTGGTAAGGTCGCGGGTCTCAATCACTGCCGAATTCATATAACGAACCTCAAAAAGCAAAACCCGGACTCCGTTATAAGAGTCCGGGCATCTCCCGCGTTACACGCTCAGAACTCGTTACCGGCGCGCTTCCGTTCCTCGGGATGCGCCAGCGAATTTTTGGCAGGTTGGTCTTCTGGCTTCCGGCTCTCCCTACCGGCCGTTCCTTCCCAGCCCCAGGGGCCAGTGGTTTGCTAACGGCTTTCGTCCCCGGTCACAGCGGCGGGCCCGCTCCCGATTTGCACGGGATTCCCAATCAAGCGCTTATGGCGCCTGCCGTTTTTTAGTCGCTCTCTCTCACCTCGCTTATGCTGGCAGTGCTATGCCCGCCCGGGCGGCGCACTCCATTATGTTGCTCAGGTAAATACCGGCCCAGGCGTCGCTCTCGCCCAGGCCTTCCAACCGGCATTCCACCGTAAAGCCGGCTTTGCTCAGGATCGAACGCCAGGAATCGGCGTCGTCCCCCGCCATGTCATCCCTGGCGTGCACGCCGGCCACCACCATAAAGGGCTTCAAGAGAACCCGCTTGGCGCCGCGCGCGCGCAGGCGCTGGGCCACATAGGCGGCGTCGAACAAGCCCTCCACCGCGCCGATCTCGACGATCATATCCGGGTGGCGTTTGCCCAGCATCTGCTGCATTTCCTGATACACGCCGGTGGAGAACACGTGATTGCCGTGGCCCACGTAAACCAGGGCCGCGTCTTTTTGGCGGGCCAGCCGCACGTCATCTTCCAAGGCCTCCGCAGCCCGCTGGATGTCGTCCAGATAGGGATGCTCCACGCCGGGAGCGCCCAAGGCCGGCCGGCTCAATACGATTTTTTCGAACGGCCGCCATTTGGACTTGATGGTCCGGATGCCCGCCAAGGCCGACACGTAGCCGCTTAAGTCGTGGTATTCCTCCCCCGCGTAGATGTGCAGGGGCTGCACTATGAGGGTCTTGTATCCGTTTTCCTGCAAATCGGCGATGGCGCCCAATATCCCCCTCAGCCGCCGCAAATAATCCGGCGTGTGGGGATTGCTCTGCAGCCACTGCCCGTCAGCCAGACGTTCACGCCAGATACGGCGGACGATATTGGAGGTGAAACAGACCGCCACCGGACAGGGGAAGGCCTCCCGCACCCGCCGCACCACGTTGTCGATGCCGCCCAAGGCCTCGGGCAGGCTGACCCCAAAGGCGGCCAGTAGTATGGCTGTCTTTTTCATGAACAGCCCTCCGAAAGCCGCCGGCCTGAAGCATATTGACAGTAGTTTGCGCAGCCGGGCCTGCGCTGGAAGGGCCGCGCCATCGGGGCGAGCCGCCGCGACGCGGTCCGCAGGGACAGGGGCAGGATGGTCTTGCCGGTTCGGTTGCCCGCGGGTGCGATGCAGGTTGCTTTGCTGCGTTTGCCCAAAAAAATATCCCCCGGTTCTTGATAACCGAGGGACTGCACCCAGCTTACTTGATCCCTGGCCAGCCGCGATGCGCATAACCCGGCGCGGGCGGCTTGCAGGGGCGGGCAGGTCTTCTGGCTTCCGGATCATCCTACGGCCGCCGCCTTCCCACCGTCTTCATTAGTCGGCAGTGGCTTATTGGCGGCTTTCGTCCCCGGTTACAGCGGCGGGACCACGCCGGATTCGCACCGGCTTCCCTCAGGGCCTCTGCGAGGCGCCCGCTCCCGATTATGTCGTTATGAAGCCATATCAACAACGCGGGGCGTTGTCAATTGCAATCTAACCAGGCGGCGCCCTGGCTCATGGCCGCCAAATCCAGAAGCAGATCCATCACGTGGTCATCCCAGAGGTTGACTTCGTCCGCGTAAAGAAAGCCCCGGTGGGCCCTGGCCAGCAAACCCGGCTCGTAATGTTTCTCGCCTTTGGTCAGGACCTGCTCCATATCCAGGTAACCCACCATCCGGTCCTCGGTGTCGCTCACCGGCAGCTCCATCACCGCTACCCGGCGCAGATCGCATGCCACCGGCTTATTACCCAGGCAATGATCCCTAAGGCCGGAGTCGACTTCCTCGGGCGACAGCATGAAGGCCGATCCCCGCAGCGCCTCTATCTGGGGCAATATCGCGGCCAGGGCCCGGCAATAAAAAACCGTACTCAAAAACGAGTCCGGCGGCGTCCCTGTTCATCAGCCTTGACTTTTGCCGCGGCCCCTCTTTCCACGGAGCGGCCTTGAGCTATGGCGAACCGGCGGCAACTATTCTGGCTTACGGATCAACCCTTGGGCCGCCCCTTCCCTGCCTCACGGCCAGTGGCATGCGCGGCCCTGGTTCCCGTTTACAGCGGCGGGCCCGCTCCCGATTTTCACGGGATTCCCTGTTCGCCCGTTATCTTCGCTTGGTTGTTTGGCAATAAACGCGGTTGAAGTCAAGCGGCAAGTCATATGCCAATCTGGGCGCGAGCCGCTCCAGGCATATAGACGCGAAAAGGTGAAACTTTCGGAATGACTGTCACTGGCCGAGAGGTTTATGATTGAATGGCGTCTGATACGGCCCGGCTCCACCTCGCATGACCCGCCACTGAGATAGCTCGCCATATCTGCGTCGCGGCGATTTCACAGCCGGCGAGGCCGCCGTGGATTAGCTTGTCAAGCGGGCGTCAACTCGGCCGTGGACGTATGCGCAAAAAGGACTCGGCTCCCAAACAGATTGCACAGATTACCTGTAAGCAATAAGGACTTCGACCCTCTGGAATCTTAAAACACTTTTTTGTTCATACTTGTTTACATTTGCTTTAACTTTTTGGCTGATACGGTGATAATTATATTTTTTTAATAGAATCGCCTGCAAGTTTCCACATGCCAGATAAGGCGGGCGGATAGTTAATTTGCGATACGTTTATTGCCGACTCAGCGATGGCCCGTTGCGTCTGGAGCTTGCCATAGCTCATCTCAAATCACAAATAAAGAGCCCAACAGGCCGGCGCACGAGTCGATGCGTATAAGGGTGGAATGGTGATGTTCAAGAATATAAAAATACGATACAAGCTTTTCTTAACCTATTCTCTGGTATTTGTCACCTCAATATCGCTTGGCAGCCTTTTTATCTATTACTTTGTGCAAAAAACTCTTAAGCAAAACATAGAGCTGTCTTTGAATAATACAACCATGATAATCGCCAACATGCTTAAAACCAACATAAGCTCCTCGATGAAAAACTACTTGCGAGCCGTGGCGGAAAAGAACTTGGAGCTGGCAAGATTTTATTACGAAAAGCAGCAAAACAACTTAATAACGGAGCAGGAAGCCCAAGAAAAAGTCGCGGAGATTCTTCTCAACCAAAAAATAGGCAATTCCGGATATGTATATTGTTTAGACAGCAGAGGAGTGGTGGTGGTACATCCCCGGGGTGGCGTGTTGCATACGGATGTTTCAAATCATAGTTTCGTGGTAAAAATGAAACGGCAAAAATTGGGATACATAGAATACGATTGGCAGAATCCCGAGGATGTCAAAGTGCGGCCCAAGGCATTATATATGGTATATTTCGAACCTTGGGACTGGATAATTTCCGTATCGGCCTATCGCAACGAATTTAGAGACCTGATCAATATAAATGACATATCGAACAGCATAATGCCGGTCAGATTTGGCAAAAGCGGTTATACATATGTATCTGATTTAAATGGTAATGCCGTGGTGCATCCGATCATACCCGGCACGAACGTCTTTGAACTGAAAGACGCGCAAACCCGCTTCCTGACTGAAATGATAAAACAAAAGAAAGGCAAAATTGCATATAAATGGAAGAACCCCAACGAAAACGCGCCCCGCGACAAATTAGTATTGTTCGATTATATCCCGGAGTACGAATGGATCGTCGCCTCCAGCACCTACCTTGACGAGCTCTATGAACCTCTGAACATAATCGGAAATATTGTGGGCGTAACGGCCATATTGTCGATTATTTTAGCCATACCCACCACGCTCAAGATAAGCTCGTCCATAACCAGTCCGCTTATGCAGGTGATGGACAGAGTGGAAAAGATGTCTCACCGCTATTTCCCCGTCAATGTTCCCCCCCAAAAAAGCGACGAGATTGGCATATTGACCTCATATCTAGATAAATTCATGGATCAACTTAAAGTATATAACGACGAGATGGAAGCGCAAATACTGGTGCGCAAGAATACGGAAGAGGCTCTGCGGGAAAGTGAAGAAAGATATAGATCGGTCATGGAAGCCGTGCCAGATCCCGTGGTGGTATACGATATGGTGGGCAATGTCGTGTATCTGAATCCTGCCTTTACCCGGGTGTTCGGCTGGAGCTGGGACGAATGCAAAGGCAAGAAGCTGGACCATTTTGTTCCGGATGAAAATTGGCCGGAAACAAACCAAATGATACAAAAAGTTCTATCCGGTGAAACCCTGTATGGTGTTAAATCAAAACGATATACCAAGGCCGGCAATATAATACATGTCAGCATAAGCGGGGCCACCTATCGCGATCGCAATAATAATTTAACTGGCAGCGTCATAATCTTGATGGATATTACCAAGTCGGTGGAGCTGGAAAAGCGGGTCATGGAGATCGGCGATATGGCGCGGCAAACCATCGGACAGGACTTGCACGACGACCTCTGCCCGCAATTAATCGGAATATTGGGATTGAGCACCGTGTTGAACAGCGAGTTGGACGACAGCGACGCCAGGGTCAAGAAGCTGTCTGAGAATATCAAGATGCTGATCGAGAATTCCATCGAAAAAACCAGGATTCTGGCCAGGGGTTTATGCCCGGTGCATATGGTATCGCATGGCCTCAATACCGCCCTGAAGGAATACATCGACAGCGTGAATAAGACTACCGACGCCTCGGTCACTTATGAGGGAATTGATATAGATTTGGAATTCAGCAATACCGCGGTTACTAATCTATATTATATTGCCCGTGAGGCGGTCAATAATGCCATCAAGCATTCCAAGGCTGATAATGTTAAATTAACTTTGGGTAAAAATGGCGAGTGGCTAAGCATGATAATAGAGGACGACGGGATAGGCATAGTGGAAAACCAGATAGCCGATGGAATCGGCATGCAGATAATGCGATACCGCGCCAACCTGATCGGAGCCAAATATGACATAATATCGAGAAATTATGGCGGCACAGTGGTCGAAGTCCTCATAAGGAGCAATACGATTTAGCCCAGCGGAGTTGTTTAAATGGTGGAAAAGGATAAAACGCGCATATTGATCGTTGACGATCATCCCATCTTTTGCCTGGGGCTGAGCGAGCTGATCAATCGGGAAGAGGATATGCTGGTTTGCGCCAGCGAGGAAGACGCGGTCAAGGCCTGCGCCGCCATTGAAAAATACGCTCCGCATTTGGCCATAGTCGATGTCTCCTTAAAGGACAGCAATGGAATAGATTTGGTCAAAGAAATAAACGCCAAGTTTCCCGGTTTGGCCGTGCTGGTGCTATCCATGTATGACGAAGAATTATATGCCGAGCGCGCTCTGGCCGCCGGGGCTAAAGGCTACATGATGAAGCAGGAGGCCATCAATGTGGTTGTTAAAGCTATCCGCCATATATTATCAGGAAAAATATATGCCAGCGATGAGGTGAAAGAAAAGGCGCTGATGCGTTTCGCTTCCCAACAGGAAGGCTTGGAGCTCACGCCCTTTGATCTGCTCACCGAAAGAGAGCTGGAGGTTTTCAGGTATATCGGCGACGGATTATCCACCAAACAAATATCGGAACGCATGAAGCTGAGCGTGAAAACCATCGGAACCTACCGTGAGCGCATCAAGGAAAAACTGAATCTCAAGCACTACACCGAGCTGATAAAGTGCGCGGTGTATTGGCTGGACATTTCGCGCAAGTAGTATATTATAGCGATCCAAGAGTATCGAGCTCTTTATCACTCCGGCCTTATCTCCTCAGCCTTCAACCTATGCGGCCATAGGTTGATAACCTACAACCAGTCAGAAAACTGCACCGTAATTTTCAGCTTGAAACCGATTGAACTGCCGCCTTGCTTTAGTCCCCAATAGGCGTGGCGGCACCCACACCAAATTCAACTTGGCCCGACCACTAAAAGCTCCTACATAGATTTTTCTCGCAAGCCGCCTTTACTGCTTTCGAATATTTCTGAAAAGGGATTCGCTATCGCCGATAGCGAAAGGGGTAATCGTCTGAAAAGACAAGGTGACCAACCAACCAGCGGAGAGGTAGGAGATGCTCCAGAACAGCGTTAATTATGAAGTGTTAAGCCCTGTAACCTTTTTGAAGCGCAGCGCCCAGGTCTATCCCGACAAAGAGGCGGTCATCTATGGCGATAAGCGCTGCACCTATGCCCAGTTTCAGCAAAGGGTTTACCGCCTGGCCAATGCCTTGCTCGGCCTGGGAATCGGCAAGGGAGACAAGGTCGCCTTTATTTGTCCCAACACGCCGCCCATGCTGGAGGCCCATCACGCGGTTCCCATGATCGGCGCCGCCTTGGTGAGCGTGAACATCCGCCTCTCCAGCAACGAGATCGCCTATATCATCAATCATTCCGACAGCAAGGCCGTTTTCGTGGACAATGAATTCGGTTCGGTGGTGGCGCCCATCGCCGGCCAGTTGCCCGCGGTGAAGCATTTCGTGAACATCTGCGACCTTGACGGGCAAAAGCCCCTCAAGGGCCCGGAATACGAAGAACTCCTGGCGGCCGCCTCTGACCGGCCCGTTGAGCTGGACATCCAGGATGAGAGGGAAATCGCCACCATAAACTACACCAGCGGCACCACGGGCCTGCCCAAGGGGGTCATGTATCATCACCGCGGCGCCTATCTGAACGCCCTGGGCGAGATTATCGAGGCCCACATGGACCCCGATTCCATTTATCTCTGGACCCTTCCCATGTTCCATTGCAACGGCTGGTGCTTCACCTGGGCGGTGACCGCCGTTGGCGGCACCCACGTCTGCCTGCGCAAGGTGGTGGCCGACGAAATTTTCAAGGCCATCGAAAAAGAAAACGTTTCCCATCTATGCGCCGCCCCCACGGTGCTCATCACCATGGCCCAATACCCCGACGCCAAAAACCTTAAGTTGAAACGCAATCTTGAGATACTCACCGCCGGCGCGCCCCCGGCTCCCACCGTGATCCAGAACGTGGAGGCCATGGGCGCCAACGTGATTCACGTCTACGGCCTGACCGAGGTTTACGGGCCCCACAGCGTCTGCGCCTGGCAAAAGGATTGGGACGCGCTGCCGCCCCACGAGCGGGCCGTGATCAAATCGCGCCAGGGCGTGCCCTATGTCACCACCCAATTCATGGACGTGGTGGACCCGGTCAGCATGCAGCCGGTGCCCTGGGACGCCAAGACCATCGGCGAGATCGTCATGCGGGGCAACAACGTAATGCTGGGCTATTACAAGGACAAGGAAGCCACGGACACCGCCTTTGCCGGCGGCTGGTTCCACAGCGGCGATCTGGCGGTGATCCACCCCGACGGCTACGTGCAGATCATGGACCGCAAAAAGGACATCATCATCAGCGGCGGCGAGAACATCTCCACCGTGGAAATCGAATCCACCATCTACAAGCATCCCGACGTGCTGGAGGTGGCGGTGATTCCCGTCCCGGACCAGCGTTGGGGGGAAGTGCCCAAGGCCTTTGTGGTGGCCAAGCCGGGGACCCGGCCCACGGCCGACAGCATCATTGATTTTTGCAAGGAAAACCTGGCCCGCTTCAAGGCTCCCAAAACGGTCGAATTCGGCGAACTGCCCAAAACCGCCACCGGCAAGATACAGAAGTTCAAGCTGCGGGAAAAAGAATGGCAGGGCCGCGATCGCATGGTCAATTAACGAACCTTTACAAGGGAGGGTTTTCCGATGTCTTTTTGCCTTTTGAAACGCAAAGACGGCGAGGAGCAGCCATATTGGCCATTCGGTCCTTTCAAGATAAGGCTGCCCCTGATTCACTACCGTTGGGAGCCGGTGGAATTCGTGCAGGCCTTGATCCTGTTCGTGGTCAGCCTGGCCATGATCCCGCTTTTGCAAAAATACCTGGGTTTGCCCTATGAAGTGGCCCTGGCCTACGTCTTTGTCTGCGGCGTGGGCTTCATGCTGCCGGCGCTTCTGGGGGTTCCCATGGTGCCGGGCTGGATCACTCCGGCCATACCGGTGGTCCTGCTCTTCATCAGCCAATACCAGCCGGGTCCGGAGGCGATCAAGGCCCTTATGGCCCTGCAAATCCTGGTGGCCGTCATATTCCTGGGCCTGGGCATCAGCAAGCTGAGCAGCAAGGTGGTCAGAAGGGTGCCGGCCTCCATCAAGGCCGGCATTCTCTTGGGCGCGGGCGTGGCCGCCTTCATGGGCGAGATGAAGATGGGCGGCCGCATCCCGGCCACGCCCCTGGCCATAGGCTTCGGCGCCTTGATCTGCTTCTACATGCTGTTTTCCGTGTCGTTCATGAGGCTGCGCCAACGGAACGCCTTTTGCCGCATCCTGGGCAAATACGGCATGGTGCCGGCCATGCTGCTGTCCATCGCCATCGGCCTCCTGGTCAAGGAGTATCCCCTGCCCGACATCCAGTTCGGGATCACCATCCCCCAATTCGCGGAGATGTGGAATTATCTGCCCTTGAGCGTGGGCTTCCCCGAGGCCGAGATGTTCCTCCAGGCCATACCCACCGCGATCATCGCCTATATCATCGCCTTCGGCGACGTGATCGTGGGCACCACTCTGGTCAAGGACGCGGTGGAAGAGACCCGGCCCGACGAAAAGGTGGACGTGGACAGCGACCGCATTCACCTGGTCACCGGCCTGCGCAACGTGCTGCATTCCTTCCTCGCGCCTTATCCGGGACTGGCCGGCCCCATCTGGACCGCGGTGACCGCCACGGTGGCCGACCGCTATCGCAACGGCCGCGAGGCCATGGATTCCATCTTCAGCGGCAGCGGAACCTTCTGGATCGCCGGTTTCCTCGCCCTGTTCGCGCTGCCCCTGGTGAGTTTCTTCAAGCCGTTTTTGCCCATCGGCCTGTCGCTCACCCTGGTGGTGACGGGCTATCTGTGCATCATCACGGCCTTCAAGCAGATAGAAAGCGCCACCCAGCTGGGCGTGGCCGGAACCATGGCCATCGTCTTGGCCATGCACGGAGCCGCCTGGGGCCTGGGCACCGGCGTGGTGCTGCACATTCTGCTGGAGCGCAAGATGTGGTCCCCGGTTTATACGGCCCGGGAAACCGTGCGCACCAAGTAGGCGCGAGGCCATTGACCTGAACCGGGATGCGGCGCCGCCTATGGGGATTTTCCCCTGGGCCGGCGCAGAAAAACCCCAGGCCGGCTCCCCCAGCCGTCTTCCCCTGCGGGGCGGACGCGGCCATCGCCGTGCGACCAGGCGGGCCGCCTCCGCCCCGGAGGCTTTGCCGGGCCGGGAAGAGCCGGGAGCGCGCGGAGAGAGCGCCGCCCCACTCAACCGAAGCCGAACGAAACAATTAGGAGTCTATGATGGATTTTGGGCTTACCGAAGTACAACAGATGGTGAAGGACACCGCCGCCCGCTTTGCCGAGGAGGAGCTGAAACCCAAGGCCGCCCAACGGGACCTGGAGCACCAGCATCCCGCCGAGGCCTGCCGGGCCCTGGGCGAGCTGGGGTTCATGGGCATCGCCGTGCCCGAGGAGTACGGCGGCGCCGGGCTGGATTATATCTGTTACGTGCTGGCGCTCTCCCAGATATCGCGCGGCGACGCCTCGGTGGGGGTGATCATGAGCGTCAACAATTCCCTCTATTGTTTCCCGGTGATGACCTTCGGCAGTGATGAGCAGAAGAAAGCCTTCCTCACCCCGGTGGCCAGCGGCCAGGCCGAGGGCTGTTTCGGGCTCACCGAGGCCGGGGCGGGCAGCGATCCTTCGGCCATGCGGACCACGGCGGTGCTGGACGGCGACGCCTGGGTGCTGAACGGCGAAAAGAAATTCATCACCAACGGCAACGTGGCTTCCTATGCCGTGGTGGCGGCGGTCACCGACAAGGCGGCCGGCTACAAGGGCATCAGCTCGTTTATCGTGGATTTGCAAAACACCCCCGGCTTCAGCGTGGGCCGGGTGGAGGACAAGCTGGGCATCTGCGCCTCGGGCACCGCCGAACTGGTCTTCGAGGACGCCCGCGTACCCAAGGGAAACCTCCTGGGCAAGCCCGGCGACGGTCTCAAGCAGATGCTGACCACCCTGGACAGCGGCCGCATCGGCATCGGCTCCCAGGCCCTGGGCATAGGCCGGGCGGTGCTGGAGGAGGCCCTGGGCTATTCCCAGGAGCGGATTCAGTTCGGCAAGCCCATAAGCGCCTTCCAGGCCATCCAATGGAAGCTGGCCGACATGGCCACCAGCCTGGACGCGGCCGAGCTGCTCCTGCTCCGGGCGGCCTGGATGGAGGACAATCACAAACATTTTGAAAAGCAGGCCGCCATGGCCAAGCTGGCCGCCTCCGACGCGGCCATGAGCGCGGCCATCGAGGGGGTGCAGATCCTGGGAGGCTATGGCTACTGCAAGGAATATCCCATGGAGCGCCACATGCGGGATGCTAAAATCACCCAAATCTATGAAGGCACCAACGAGATCATGCGCTTGATCGTGGCGCGCAACCTGTTGAAGGGCAAATGAGCCGGCGGCCGAGGCGTTTCGCCAAAACCGCGGACCCGAGCCCTCAAAAAGGGGGGGCGCCAAGAATGCCCGAGCTTGCAGGGAGGTTAGCATGTCCAGCCAGTTGAACGCGGCGGGAGACCTGAACCAGGAGCAGTTAGTCGAATTCGTTATGGATATTTTTCATCGCACCCTGGTGCACTATGCCATGTGGTATCGCGAGGTGGGCCACCAGTTGGGGCCGGGGCCCCAGGCCGAGGCCGACCGCCAGGTGTTCAAAACCAGCCTGGCCATAAGCATGAAACGCATGGCCAAGCTGCTGGGCTTCGAGGTGGACGAGAGGGGCATCCCCCAAACCCTCAAGCAGATGAACAAGGAGCAGCTCCTGGAACTGGCCCAGGCCCAGGCCATCAACTGGCTGGCCAACGACGGGGTCTGGTTCCAGAAGGTGGAAACCATGGTGGACATGGACGCGGCCAAGCGGATCAACGACACCTGCTGGACCCAGTTCTCCCCCTACGAGGCCGAAAGCATCAAGCGCTTTCTGGATATGGGCGAGCAAAGCGGGCTGGAGGGCCTGAAAAAGGCCCTGGGCTTCAGGAACTACGCCCTCATCAACCGGCAATCCATTCACCCGGTGGATGCCAACAGCTTCATATTCCAAATGAACGACTGCCGGGTCCAATCGGCCCGCAAGCGCAAGGGGCTGCCCGACTATCCCTGCCAGTCGGCGGGCAAGGTGGAATACCCCTATTTCGCCAAGACCATCGACCCCCGCATCAAGACCGAGTGCGTGGGCTGTCCTCCCGGCGACCATCCCGAGGAATGGTATTGCGCCTGGGAATTCACCCTGGAGCCCTAACGGTGAGAGGAATAAGCCCTCATGCGGCTTGTCCCGGCCTTGCCTCAGCCGGCCAGGCACCTAAACGCATCCCCGCCGGCCATGGTGCCCAGAGTCGCCCACGGCCGGCGGGTTACCCAAAATTGATATCGCTCCTGGTGGACGACGTCGAGGCTTTCATGGAAGAGAGGGACGGGGTCTTTCACTTACCGGCCCGGCAGCCGCAGATAATCTCTCCCTCTTGTTTCAGAAGGGAGGACAGCCAATAAATAGGGTCAAAAGCTCCGGCCAGGTATATATCTCATTATGCAAAGGCAAGGCGCGCCATCCCCGTGGGTTGGGGTCTGGCGGTGCCTGCTTTGCTATAATCCCGCGGGCTGAATCCATCATCGCCAAGGAAGCCGTCATGACAAGCGTCACTCTCTTTCCGGGGCGTTATATCCAGGGCCGGGGCGCCTTGGCCAGGCTGGGCAGCGAATGCGCCAGGCTGGGCCGCAAGGCATTCGTGATCGCCTCGCCCCACGCCCAGGCGAGCCTGTTGCCGTCCCTTCTGCCGGCCATGGCCGAGCAATGCCCCATGACGGTGGAAAGCTTTGGCCGCGAGTGCTCGGACCAGGAGATACAAAGGCTGTTCAGCTTGTGCAAGCAGGCGGGCGGCGAGATGGTGGTGGGCATCGGCGGCGGCAAGGCCCTGGATACGGCCAAGGCGGTGGCTCATCTCTCGCAAAAGCCTTGCGTCATGGCGCCCACCATCGCCTCCACCGACGCGCCATGCAGCTCGGTTTGCGTGGTCTACACGCCGCAGGGCGTTTTCTCGCGGGCCGACCACCTGCCCCGCAATCCGGACGCGGTCATCGTGGACACCAGGGTGGTGGCCGAGGCTCCGGTCCGCTTCCTGGCCGCCGGCATGGGAGACGCCCTGGCCACCTGGTTCGAGGCCGAGTCCTGCCGCCTGAAAAGGGCCCCCAACATCGCCGGCGAAACCGGCTCCATGACCGCCTACGCCCTGGCCAGGCTCTGCTGGGACACCATAAGGGAATACGGCGCGGCGGCCCTGGCCTCCTGCGCGGCCCAGGCGGTCACCCCGGCCCTGGAGCGCGTGGTGGAGGCCAACACCCTGCTGAGCGGCCTGGGCTTCGAAAGCGCCGGCTTGGCCGCGGCCCATTCCGTGCACAACGGCTTTACCGCGCTGCCCCAAACCAGGGCTTATTATCACGGCGAAAAAGTCGCCTTCGGGGTGCTGGCCTCCCTGTTTTTGACCGACAAGCCGCCCGCGCTCATGGACCAGGTTTACGGCTTTTGCGAAGCCAGCGGCCTCCCCACCACCCTGGCCGGCCTGGGCCTCCAGGGGGTGAGCGACCGGGAGCTGCGCCAGGTGGCCGAAAAGGCCTGCGCGCCAGAGGAAAGCATGCACAACGAGCCCTGCGAAACCTCGCCAACGACGGTGCTGGACGCCATAAAGGCCGCCGACGCCTGGGGCGCTGGCCGGCAGCGCGGCCGCTAATACGCGTTGGGGATATGCGCCGCCGGAGGCTTTGCAACGACACAGTTTCATTGCCTTGTTATAACCCGGTCGTTAAGGCAGCTAAGAAAACCAAAAATTCTTGTTATCCCAGAGAGATAATAACGCTAGGCGATCATATTCTGAAAAAACGGCTAGACCTTAAGCTTTTTCAGAAAGATTTGGCTAAATTATTCCATATGAAAACAAATACTATCACAAACTGGGAAAATAATGGGTGCCAACCGTACCTGAGATTCTATCCGGCCATTATGGGTTTTTTGGGCTACTGCCCCTGGGAGCATCTCCAGACATGGGGAGAGAGGCTGAACCGTTACCGCATCCATCAAGGACTATCGTTGGCACAATTCGCCCGGCAAATGGGAGTTGATCCTGGGACCTCGGCTAGGCAACTGAAAAAGAATCCGTCGGCTTATTTCAAATAGAAGGTCGCGAATTTTCAGGATAGATAGGGGATTTTCTCTTAAATAGTATCAAAGCAAAAAGAATCGTTATCGATATAAAAATGGCTAATCTATGTACTCGGCTCAGCGAAGGTTTTGTTTTAATATATCACGGATGTAATCAAATTCATTACAAGCCGCAACCAATGAGTCTGGGGGCGAATCGAGTTCCTTTCTCTTGCTACAGCAATCTGCAAGTTTATCGATAAATTGGTGCACCTCTCTACTTCTGGCAATCGAACCAAAATTATTTTTGTAGGTATCACGATCGTTTTCGTCTATGTCCCTACCGGCCAGATAAGCTACCCAAGTCTCTATGTGCCATTTGGGTATGACGTATACAATCGGTCTATCACTACATCTGGCATTATCAAGCTTTGCGTCCAAGATAGTTTTTACTTTTGCGACTGATTGTTCATCAGCATCACGCACAACAATCAAAATCGTTACAGCATGTCGGCTGCAGCAGCTCCGATATTCTTTAGCAAGATTATCTTCAACAAATTTTTTACCCGACCCCTTTCCACTTGGGAAAGGTATAGTTCTAAATACGCGAGGGTCAATCTTCCAACCTTTCTTTAAAAAACGGCTTACAAAAATTTCATGCGCTTTATCTTCACAAAGTATGACAATTTGCGACGCCCTACCCATTCTCCCATCCCCGTGCCATAACCTCTGCTGGAGTTAAGTTGTCTACCGTTGGATAAGGCTTAATAACGACATGCGACCCAGCTTGTCGCGAGAACCACAATTCGTCACCCCTAGCCATTTTATTAATTATTTCAGGATGATGAGAAATTATTATCGCCTGTTTATCTTTTTCGTCGCAAATTTCATCAAGGTTCTCGAGCCATGGATTAATTTCCCTGAGCGAAACGAAATTGTCTGGTTCATCGATCAGTATTGTAGAAAAAGATCCCGCACGAAAAGCTTCCAATACAGTATAGAGAACAATCAGTTGGCGTTGACCATCTGAAATATCCATGAAATCGAAATCGTGGTCAGTTTCGTAAACGCGAAATGTTGCTGTCAATCTACGGTAATCGCCAATTTCTTTAAGACTCAATTGCTCGAACCCCGGTAGAACGTCTTCCAATAGCTGTTTCGCTTTAAAACTGATACGTGGAAACTCTTGAAGCAGATGACGGTACCACTGCGCAAAATTTTCAGTATGTTCGGATAGATTACTAGACTCAGATTCAGCAGCATTTTTTATAACCAAAGGAACCGGATTAATTAGCAGAAACTTGTCGAGTCCTTCTCTGAATCTGATAAGAGGTTTATTATCGTCACGGCTAGCAATTGACGGAATCACTGACCGACGCCAATCAGCTGGGAAAACGGCCCCTTCTTCTGCATTTTTAGTATTCCAATTGATACGATAAAGATGTGCCTCTTGACCATCGAATAAAAAGAATTGAGAGTCATTCCATGTTAATCTTTCGCGCTTGATGCGTAGTTTATCTTCCTGTTTGGCATATTCCAACGTCAATTCATATTCGTAATTTTCGTCATCTATCCTCAGACCCAATTTGAACGTTTGTTCATTCCTCCGGTCCCAGATTGTCAAACTGCTTTTTTTGAAAATGTCGACTACCTGCTCGCCACGGATTAGGCGCTGAATATAACGCAACGCAGCAAGCACGGATGTTTTCCCCGATCCGTTGTCTCCCAACCACAATTGAAAGTTGTTTGGCTTGATCCGAAAGTTTGTCAAACACCGGAAATTATCAATATATATTTCTGTTATCATCGTTTTTTCCTATCCGCCAAGTTCCCTCGTTCAGAGCCCTGATCCCAATTTACCTACCAGCAAGACGTCCACCCAACATTTTTGTTGACTTTGAGCGGGTGGAAACAATTACACGTGCTTTTATCCATCAGGAAACATTTAGCACCATGCCCATCCTGCCAGGAATGGTAACATCGCATGACGTAGTGGTCCAGTACCGTCTTTCCTGCCGTGGTCGCTTTTGGTCGGCATGACACGACGTCTGACTTATCGGACTTGGAGCGGTTCGGTGAATCATATTCGATTGACGCCTCCCTCGGGATTAGCAAGAGCAGATGGCTGGTTCCAAAAAAACTCAGGCACTGGGGTGACAGCGGGACCAAAAATCTGATCTGGTTGGAGACATATGTATGATAGTTGCAGTATATGCTTGCGCCCTTCATCTTATCTGACGGCAGGGACGTGCTGTCAGCTCCCGCCCCCAACT
Source organism: Desulfocarbo indianensis (assembly GCA_001184205.1). Taxonomy (GTDB): domain Bacteria; phylum Desulfobacterota; class Desulfarculia; order Desulfarculales; family Desulfarculaceae; genus Desulfocarbo; species Desulfocarbo indianensis. The sequence goes on along the minus strand of LBMP01000002.1, from coordinate 622,524 downwards.
TTGACTGATACGGGAGCGGATATCTCGGTGACAAGGTCCCGGAGGACACGCTTGAACTTAGGCGTGCATGTCTATGCGGCCCATGATGGTCTTAGAAACTCTGTTGCGGTCGTTTTTTACCATGAGCTGCGTATGCAGTTTACAGGCCCGGGTCAGGTCACCGTGGTGGCCAGAAAAGCAAGGGTTCCGCTGCGGTATTCCACGAAAAAAGGCTTGCCAAATGGGGGGCATTACGGGGAGCGCCATGATCTCGCCGGAGCGCTGGAAAGGCCTGAACCTGCCTGGCTCCCGCCTCCCCAGGCGTTGAGTTAATTACCCTTCTATCTAATATAATTAATCAAAATCACTAATCACCGATCTAAGACTCGGCTTTAACTTGCCAAAAATCCGTGCTGGCGATTTTGTGGTTGACATTAATATCGAGCGATCGTTATGTTAAATTCACATTCCAACAAGCCAGTGAGAGGAGCCGCCTGAATATGGCACGGTCTCCACAGAACAAAGACAAACTGGTGGCCACCGCAATCGAGCTTTTCGCATCAAAGGGTTACCAAGCCACGTCAGTCAGGGACATCGCCATGGCGATGGACATGACCGTTTCCAACATCTATCACTATTTTGGAAGTAAAGAAGGCCTGCTGCGGGCCATCCTGCAACACTACGCGCAGATACTCCTCGATAAGCTCCGCGAGGCGGCGGCCGCCGACCTGGAGCCCCTGGAGCGCTTCAGGCTGCTCTTGAGCACCCACCTCAGGGTGGCCGGCACCCGGCCCAGGGAAAACAAAATATTCCTGTTGGACGATGAGCGCCTCTCGATGGAAGGGATAGTCGACAGCCGTCAGGTGCAGCGGGCGGTACTGGACATCTATACCAATGAGCTCCGCAACCTGGCGGAACTCGGTCTGTTGCGCGAGGACAATCTGCGGATCCAGGCGTTCAACATATTCGGCGTGATCAACTGGCACATGCGTTGGTACCGGCCCGAGGGCCCTCTTGCCTTGGAAACGACCATAAACAAGATCTGTAATTTTGTTTTGTACGGGATGATCAAACGGCCCGACGCGGAGCTATCCGGCGCGCCTAAAAATAGTGGGAACTCCGACTAAACCCATTCACACAATTTATCCCAAGGGAGATCAGTATGGGTTGCACCATAGACATCGATACCGGCGGCACCTTCACTGACGGCTTCTTTGTCAAGGACGGTGAGGTTGCCACCGTAAAGGTCTCCACCACTCCCCACGACCTTACGGTCTGTTTTCAGGAATGCATAAAGGCCGGAGCCTCCCGCTTCGGTCTGGATATGGAAAAGCTGCTCTATCAGACGGACATCGTCCGCTTTTCCAACACCATCGGCACCAATACGATCATCCAGCGCAACGGCAGCAAAATCGGGCTGTTGGTCACCCCGGGCCTGGAGGGGGAGATCGACATGATAAGAGACGGCGCCGGCAATGCCCCGCTGGTGTTCGGCGACATGGTGCTGGGCTTGGACGAGGAGGTATCGCCGGCGGGCGAGGTGCGCCGGGCGCCCCAGGAGGGAGCCATTCTCGCCGCGGCCCAGGAATTGATCGACCGGGGGGCCCGCTGCCTGGTGGTGGCCCTCAGGAACGCGGACCTGAACCCGGCCAATGAGCGCCTGGTGCGCAAGGTGGTGAAAAGGGAATACCCCCGCGACTATCTGGGATCGGTTTCCATTTTCCTGTCCTCGGACATCACCCGCCGGCCGGGCCAGATCGAAAGACTCAACGCCGCGGTGCTCAACGCCTATATCCACGCCTCCCTGGTGCGGCTGCTTTACAAGGCCGGCGAGGACCTGCGCCGCCGGTTCTTCAGCAAGACGCTTTTCATCGGCCACAACAACGGCAACGTGGCCAGGGTGGCCAAGACCCGCGCCTTGAACACCTACAACTCCGGGCCGGCCGCCGGCCTGTTGGGAGCCAAGCTCTTGGGCGGGCTCTATGAAAGCGCCGACCTGATCTCGGCCGACATGGGCGGCACCTCCTTTGACGTGGGTTTCGTGCGCCAGGGAGCGCCCAGCTATGAGTTGGAGCCGCCGGTGGAAGGCTTCCGGGTGAATTTGCCCATGCTGGGTATCAAGGCCATAGGCGCCGGCGGCGGCTCCATCGCCAGGGTGGAGAACGGCAAGCTCTTCGTGGGTCCTCAGTCGGCCGGGTCCCTGCCCGGCCCGGCCTGCTTCGGCCTGGGCGGCCAGGACCCCACCGTGACCGACGCCGACTTGGTGCTGGGAATCCTGGACCCGGAATTCTTCCTGGGCGGCGGCATGCGGCTGCACCTGGACAAGGCCGCCAAGGCCATCGAAAGCAACATAGCCGAACCCCTGGGCGTATCGGTCCAGGAAGCGGCCCTGGCCATCAAGAGCCTGGTGGACAAAACCATGGGCCAGGAAGTGGAGCGGCTGAAGCAGGAAATCTGGCCCCAGGGCGGCCAGCCGCTTCTGGTGGTCTACGGAGGCGCCGGCCCGGCCCACGCCTGCGGAGTGGCCGAGACCGCCGGCCTGGCCAAGATAATCTTCACGCCCCATTCGGCGGTGTTCTCCGCTTTCGGCTCATCCAGCCTGGACGTGGGACATGTCTACTACCGGCGGGTGGACAGCGAACTGGCCGAAGGCAAGAAGCTGGACGATCTGGCCGCCCCCATAATGGCCATGCAGACGGAAGCTCTGAAGGACATGCGCGGGGAAGGCTTCGGCGGCCAGGCCATGGACTACCTGTTGGAGCTTTTGGTCAGGGCCAAGGGAGGCAAGCGCGAGGTGCGGATCGCGGCCGAGCCCGGCTTTTTCAGCGACGAGGGCCTACTGAAGGACATCGCCGCCCAGGCCGGCAAGCGCCTGGCCGCGCTCGGCGAAAACGCCGGCAAGGGTCTCATGATCTCCACCGTGAGCCTGATCGCCCAGGCGGGCATAACCCATTACCGGATCAAGGAGCAAGCTCTGGCCCCGGCCGCCGGCGCCCGGGAGGCGCGCAAGGGCTCGCGGCAGGCGTATCTGCAAGCCGGCGGTCCCGCACTGGAGGTGCCGGTGTATGACCGCGACAAGCTCCTGCCCGGGCATGAGCTGCAAGGGCCGGCCCTGGTGGAAAGCGCGGAAACCACGGCCCTGGTGCCGGGGGATTGGAAACTTGGGGTGGATAAGTACAACCACTGCATTTTGGAAAAGGTGGCCGGCGCATGAAAATAAGGATCACGGAATACCTGGAGATCGACCTGGACCAAAAAAAGTGGTGCTGCCAGCGTTGCGGGCAGATGTTGGTGGATGCCAGGGAGAATTACAAAAAGGGCTGCCTGGTGGCTGAAAAGCCTCTGGAGGAAGTCTATCCCGCGCTCACCGAGGGCCAGCCCTATGGTTTCCGGCCGGACCCCAATTTCTGCCGCATCGTGGAGTTCTACTGTCCCGCCTGCGGCGTGATGATCGAAAACGAATATCTGCCGCCCGGCCATCCCATTACCCATGACATTCAGATCGACCTGGACGCGCTGATAAGGAGCGCGACGTAACGAGCATGGCCGCCAGCGGACGCGAGATATTCCTGAAGTTCCTGAGCGGAGAGCCTCTGCCCAGGCCGCCTTACGTGCCGCTCCTCAGAGGCATCACCGCCAGAATCGGCGGGGTCCCCCACCGGGAGCTGACCTGCGACGCCACCGTGTGGGCCAACAGCCTGGCCAAGACCGCCGAGCTGTTGGACCTGGACGGCGTGGTGGCGGGTTTCCATTTCAGCCTTTTGGCCGAGGCCTGCGGCTGCACGCTCGACTGGGTCGACGACCGCCCCGTGGTGAGCCCGCTGGCGGACAAGCCCGATCCCGCGCCCTTGCGACGGGGACGCCTGGCCGGGGCCCTGGAAGCCACCCGCCGCATCTTCGAGGTGGCCAAATGCAAGCGGGGCTGCGTGGCGGCGGTCAACGGACCGCTTACTCTGGCCGGCCAACTTTTTCAGGCGCAACAAGCCGAGGAGGGCTTGAGCGAGCTCAAGCCGGCCCTGGTGGAGGTCTACGAGGAATTCTGCAAGATCAGGCCCGACGTGGTGCTGTTCATGGAAAGCGGCCCCCTGGTGGCGGCGGCCACGGCGGCCGGCGGAGCGATCCCGCCCGCCCTCAAGCGCTTATATTTCACCCTCAAAAAAATCGTCTCCTACTATGACATCGCCACGGCCGTCTACGTGCAAGACTACGATCCCGCCAACGTGGCGGCCTTGGCCGCACTGAAAATGGATATTTATATCCTGGGCCCGGACCGGGAGGGCCGGCCGCCGCAACCCGAAACCCAATGGGCCCTGGCCGAGAACGCCATGGGCATCGGCCTGGGGCTCTGCCCCGCGGGCCTGGAGGACTGCCGGGAGATTCTGGACGGCGGCGGCCGAGTCTTCAGGGAACAGCCGGAGCGCAGGTTCTTTTTTACCAGCCTGGGACCGGTGCGCAGCGGGCACGATCCCCAGGTCCAACGCGAGCTGGTCAAACAAATCCATCAGATAAGAAGGTGAGCATGGCACAGGAGCGCAAAGACTTGAGTTACGAGATTAACATCGATGTCGGAGGCACCTTCACTGATTTTTATCTGAATGATCAAGCCAGCGGCGCCTTTCTGACCAAGACGCCCACCACCCATTACGATCTGTCCGTGGGCTTCATGCGCGGCATCAAGGATTTGGCCAAGAGCTGCGGGCTGGGCCGGCGGCAGCTCCTGGAGCAAACCAAGGCCGTGCGTTACTGCACCACGGTGGGCACCAACGCCCTCATCGAGCGCAGCGGACCCAAGCTGGGGCTCATCACCACCGCGGGATTCGAGGACACCATTTTCCTGGGCCGCGCGCGGAGCTGGGCCGACGGCATCTCGGTGACCGAGAACAAGGACCTGGCCCGCATCAACAAGCCGACCCCCCTGATAGCCCGCGACATGGTGGTGGGCGTGCGCGAAAGGGTGGATTCGGCCGGCCAGGTGGTAAGCCCCTTGCAGGCCGAGGAGGTGCTGGAAAAGCTCCAGGTATTGGTGGACCGCGGCGCCATGGGGTTCGTGGTGTGCCTGTTGTGGTCCTTTGCCAACCCCGTTCACGAGCACATGATCAAATCCATCATAGAGGAAGAATACCCCGAGGATTACCTGGGCTCCATGCCGGTGACGCTTTCCTGCGAGGTATCGCCCAAGCAGGGCGAGTACACCCGCTTCATCACCACCGCGGTGAACGCCTACATTCACGGCGTGATGGCCGAGGAACTGAACGCCCTTATCCACGATCTGCGCTCGGCCGGCTACAAGCGCCCCTTGCAACTGGTGCAGAACACCGGCGGCATGAAAAAAGTATCCCGCACCAGGGCGGTGTTGACCCACAACGCCGGACCGGTGGCGGGCCTGCACGGCGCCGCCGCCCTGGGCGAAACCTACGGCCAGGGCAACATGGTCTTCACCGACATGGGCGGCACCTCGTTCGATATCGGCGTCATCACCGGGGGCCGGCTCAAAACCTACGACTTCATCCAGGTCATCGACCGCTGGCGCACCAACATCGCGGCTATAGAGGTGAAGTCCATCGGCGCGGGCGGCGGCTCCATCGCCTGGCTCAATGAATTGATGGGCAAGGCACTCAACGTGGGCCCGCTTTCCGCCGGGTCCATGCCGGGCCCGGCCTGCTACGACCAGGGCGGCGAGGAGCCCACCGTCACCGACGCCGACCTGGTGTTGGGCTATCTGGACGCGGACAACTACCTGGGCGGCGAGATGCTCTTGGACCCGGATTTGAGCCAGGAGGCGATCCGCAAGAAGATCGCCGCCCCCCTGGGCCTGGAAGTGGCCGAGGCCGCCGCCCGCATCCGGGCCCTGGTGGACGCCAACATGGGACAGGAGGCCTTCAACGAGGTGGCGCTCAAGGGCCACGATCCCCGCAATTTCATCCTTTTCGCCTGCGGCGGCGCCGGCCCCGCCCATGCCTGCGGCTTCGCCCCCTACCTGGGAGTGAAGAAGGTGCTGGCGCCCTTCTATTCCCCGGTGTCCGGGGCCTTCGGCGCCTCCACGGTGAAGGTGCAGCAGGTTTGGAATCACTCGGCCACCATGAAGCTCTTCCGCTGGAAAGACCAGGCCTATTCCCAGGACCTGGACGCATTCAACCGCGTGGTGGAGGGGCTCAAGGACCTGGCCCTGCGCGACCTGCGCCTGGAAGGCTACAGCGAGGACCGCGTCAGCTTCCGCCTGGAATTGGACATGCGCTACGGCATGCAATACAACCTGACCAAGGTCACCTCGCCCCACCTCACCGTGCGGAGCCAAGAACAGTTCAAGGACATCTGCGACCGCTTCACCGAGGAATATTCCAAGGTGTACTCGCCGGAGGCCACCTATCCGCAAGGCGGCATCAACGTGGAATGCTTCTACCTCACGGCCACGGTGGACCAGGCCCCGGCCGTTTGGACGCCGGCCGATCTGGCCGGGCCGGAACCGCCGGCCGAGGCCGCGCTCAAGCCCAGAAAGGCCTATTGGCGGGCCCTGGGGGGCTTCAAGGAAACGCCGGTCCATGACTTCCACAAGCTCCTGCCGGGCAACGTGATCCTGGGGCCGGCCCTGGTGGACGCCCGGCACACCACCTTCGTGATCGAGCCTTTCTGGCGTTTCACTCTGGATCGATTTTTCAACGGGGTGCTGGAACCGGCCTAGGCGGGGGGCCATTAAGGGGAGGATAGGCGGATATGCCATACACAAGGGATACGGAAGTAGTCCAGCGGCTGAAGCCGGAAGCCATGACCCAGGCGGAGCAGGAGGCCCTGGCGGGCATCGACGATCTGGACTTCGAGATCTTCCAGCACAAGATGAACATGATCGCCCTGGAAGGCAAGGAGACCACCATGAAGCTGGGCGCCTCCACCGGCATGCGCTGGGGAGACGTGGCCTTCGGCATCTACACGGGCCTGGGCGATCTGGCGGTGGTGGCCACCGGCATCTGGTTCCACGCGGTGCTGGGACAGATACCGGTCAAGTTCATCGTCAAGCATTGGCTAAAGGACGAGACGGTGGGCGTGCGCCCCGGCGACTCCTACTTTTTCAACGATCCGTTTTATTCGGGCGTGCACGCGGCGGACATGGGCCTGTGCGTGCCGGTGTTCGCCGAGGGCGAATTGATCTGCTTCGTGGGCGCCAACGTGCACACCGGTGAAAACGGCTCGGCCGAGCCGGGCGGCCAGCCCATCGCCGCCAAATCGCGCTATGAGGAGGGCCTCATGGTGCCGCCCATCAAGGTGGGCGAGAACTACACCCTGCGCGAAGACATCATGACCATGCTGGGCACCGCCACCCGCGACCCCCGCACCATGGTGCTGGACATCAAGGCCCGCCTGGCGGCCTGCCGCATCGCCGAGCGCCGCATCCAGGAAATGGTGGCCGATAAAGGCCTGGCCTTTTTCCGGGGAGCCCTGCGCAAGATACTAACCACCACGGCCAAGGCGGCGCGCAAGAAGGTCTCCCTGCTGCACGACGGCATCTACCGGCAGCCCCGCTTCATGGATATCGTGGGCAACGAGGAGAAGATCATAAAGATCGGCATCTGTCTGGAGAAGAAGGGCGACAAGCTCAAGCTCACCTTTGACGGCGTTTCCCCCATGCTGGACGCCCATCCGCAAAACACCTTTTTCCAGGGCATCATCGGCTTGGCCATGGTCTATTTCTGCGGCTGGTTCTTTTACGACCTGCCGGCCAACAACGCGCTCCTGGAGGCCCTCGACTGGGAGTTTCCCGCCAGGACGGTGGTCAACGCCAGCGGCGACGTGCCCACCGCCCTGGCCCCGGCCATCCAGACCTGCTTCGTGCACGGCATATTCCTGATCGGCGCCCGCATGACCTACAACCTGGACCCCGAGCGGGCGGTGGCCTCCTGGTTCAGCGGATTCGGCGTGCCCTATTTCGGCGGGTTCAACCAGTGGGAGGAGCCGGTGGCCGACATCAGTCCGGAGCTGAACGCCACCGGAGCCGGAGCCAGGCCGGACATGGACGGGGTGAGCGGAGCCGGGGCCTTCTTCGCCACCATGAGCGATTGCTCGGACGTGGAAACCACCGAGGCGGACCGGCCCTTTCTCTATTTGTTCCGCAACTACTTCAAGCATTCCTACGGGGCGGGCAAATACCGGGGCGGCGCCGGCGTGGGCTTCGGCGTTTCCATCCACCACGTGCCCTGGCTGGCCATGGGCGGCCTGGGCTACGGCTCCAAGTATCCCGCCACCCTGGGCATCTTCGGGGGCTACGCGGTGCCGCCGGGCTTCATCCAGACCGTGCACGGCAGCGACGTGAAAAAGCACCTGGCCGACAGCGACCGCAGCCTGCCGGTGAACCTGGATCAGCTCTACGGGGAAGCCAATCCGGAAAAGGGCAACCGCGCCCTGCACAACATCACCATGGGCATCAAGCCGTTTCTCAACGGCGACACCTTCTACATGCCCGCGGGCGGCGGCGCCGGCTACGGCGACGTGTTGGAGCGCGACCCCCAAGCGGTGATGGACGATCTGCGCAGCGGGTTGGCCAGCCGCTGGATGGCGGAGAATCTCTACAAGGTGGCCTTTGATCCCGAGACGCTGGTGGTGGACCTTGAAGCCACCAAGCAGCTTCGGCAAAAGGCCTTTGAGGAGCGCAAGCAGCGCGGCGTGCCCATGGCAGAGTTCGAGGAGACCTGGTCCAAGCAGCATCCCCCGCGCGATATTCTCAAATATTTCGGCGGATATCCTCATCCCAAGCCCAAGATGGATTTCGGTCTGCCCATGTGACCGGCAGCCTTTGGAGGCAGCGTGACAATGTCCTTAGATGTAGTGCGCCAAAACACGATTCACGCCCTGGTGGCGCGGCAGGCCGAGCGCTATGGCCAGCGCGAGTTCCTGCGTTGCGGCGAGGCGAGCTTCAGCTTCGCGGACCTGCAACAAAAATCCCGGCAGACCGCGGCCGGCCTGCAGGCCCTGGGAATCGGCAAGGGCGACAAGGTCGGCATCCTGATGGGCAACCGGCCCGAGTACCTCTTCTGCTGGTTCGGCCTGAGCATGCTGGGCGCCATCGAGGTGCCCATAAATATCGCCCACCGCGGCAAGCTGCTGTCCTACATGCTGGACCAGGCCGACTGCACGGCGGTGGTGGTGGAGGCGCCTCTCTTGGAGCGCCTGACCGGCGCCCTGCCCGAGCTGACCAAGCTGAAACGGGTGGTGGTGGTGGATAAGCCGGAGCAAATGCCGGCCGGCCTGCCCGGCCCGGCCATCTACCAGGAGATCGCCGACAACGACGGAAATTTCGATGATGCCGAAGTGATCTGGAGCGATCCCTTCGGCATCATGTTCACCTCCGGCACCACCGGCCCCTCCAAGGGAGCCTTGATGCCGCAGAACTACGCCCTTTACATGGGCGAGATGGTGAGCACCATGGGCGACTACGGCGAGAAGGATTGCCTCTACAACGCCCTGCCCCTCTTCCACGGCAACGCCCAGTTCCTTTCCACCATGCCGGCCCTGATGAGCGGCGCGCGCATGGTGCTGGCTCCGCATTTTTCGGCTTCCCGCTTTTGGGACGAGGTGCGCGCCAATTCCTGCACCGAGTTCAACTATATCGGCAGCATCGTGCCCATCCTGCTCAAGGCGGAGCCCAGGGCGGACGACGCGGACAATCCCCTGCGCCTCATGATCGGAGCCGGCTGCCCGCCGGACCTTTTCGACGTGGTGGAGAAACGTTTCGGCCTGGTTCTGGTGGAAGGCTACGGCATGTCCGAGCTGGGACTGCCGGTGGTCAATTCGGTCCATGATCGAAAAAAGGGCACCATCGGACGGGCCGCGCCGGGTTACCAGGTGAAGGTGGTGGACGACAACGACCTGGAAGCGGGCGACGGCGTGGCCGGCGAGCTGATCGTGCGTCCCCAGCACCCGTTCACCATGATGCTGGAATATTACCGCATGCCCCAGGCCACCATGGAATCATGGCGCGACCTGTGGTTCCGCACCGGCGATTACGTCATCAGAAAGAGCGACGGCTCCTACGTGTTCGTGGACCGCAAGAAGGACGCCCTGCGCCGGGGCGGCGAGAACATCAGCTCGTTCGAGGTGGAGGCCATCATCAACAGCCACCCGGCGGTCATGGAATGCGCGGCCGTGGCCGCCAAATCCGAGTTGGCCGAGGACGAGGTGATGGTCTGCCTGGTGCTCAAGCCCGGCCACGAACTGGCCGCGCAGGAGCTCTTGGACTACTGCCAGGCCAACATGGCCTATTTCATGGTGCCGCGCTATTTGCGTTTCATGGAGGCGTTGCCCAAGACCCCGACCCTCCGGGTGCAAAAGGTGGACCTGCGCAAGCAAGGCGTCACCAGGGACACCTGGGATCGGGTCAAGGCCGGGTATCAGGTTAAACGATAGGGAGGGGACAAATGCTAGCCGTAGTGCTCAAGCCCGGGCATGAGCTTGCCTTGGAAGAAGTGCCCAAACCCAAAGTGGACGGCCCCGGCCAGATGCTGGTCAAGGTCACCACCTCGGCCATCTGCGGATCGGACCTGCACATAAAATATGGTGAAATACCCATCGCGCCCGGCTCCACCATAGGCCACGAATTCGTGGGGGTGGTGGAGGAAACCGCGCCGGACGTGCGCCGCTTCAAGCCCGGCGACCGGGTGGACGTGGCCGCGGGTCTCTGGTGCGGCTGCTGCCCGGCCTGCAAACGCGGCAAGATACAGAGCTGCCAGGTGGGCGGGGTTTGGGGCGGCGGCATGTTCAAAGGCAGGCCGCTGCCCGGCGCCCAAAGCGAGTACGTGCAGGTCTTCAACGCGGACATGTGCGCCGTGCCCATTCCGAACAACGTGAGCGACGAGCAGGCCATCCTGGTGGGCGACGTGTTCAGCACGGGATATCACGCGGTGGCGCAGGCGGAGGTGGGCACCGGCGACACCTTGGCCATCTTCGGCTGCGGGCCCATCGGGCTGGCCGCGGTGGCCTCGGCCGGCCTTTTCGGCTTGAAACGCGTCTTCGCCCTGGATGTGCTGCCCAACCGGTTGGCCATGGCCGAAAAGCTCGGCGCCGAGCCCATCGACGCCAGCGACGACGGCGCGGTCAACAAGATTTTGGCGGCCACCGGCATGCAGGGGGTGGACGCGGCCATCGAGGCGGCGGGCTTGCCCCAAAGCTTCAACCAGGCCCTCACCGCGCTCCGGCGCGACGGCACCCTGTCCGTGGTGGGGCTGTTCGCCTCGCCGGTGCAGCTTAACCTGCCGGTGCTGGGCCTGTACGGAGTGCGCATCCACATGGGGCTGGCCAGTCTGAGCCACATGGACCAGTTGATGAACCTGTTGGCCGCCGGCAAGGTGGATTTGTCGTGCCTGACGACCCACAGCTTCCCCTTGTCGCAGGCCATGGAAGCCTACGATCTTTTTGAAAACCAAAAAGACCAGTGCATCAAAGTGATGCTGAAACCATAAGGAGAATTGTTATGGCTTTTACCCAACCCACCCAAGCCTTCGACGCCATGATTGAAAACTTCAACCCCCAAGCCGCCGAGGGACTGGACGCGGTCTTTCAGTGGGAAGTGATAGGAGACGGCGGTGGCGTCTGGCACGTCAAAGTGGCCGACGGCGCCTGCCAGCTCTTCGAGGGCCGCCACGCCTCCCCCACCATTTCCCAGATATGCAGCACCGAGCTTTTCCTGGGCATGGTCAATATGGAGATCGACGGCATGCAGGCCTTCATGAGCGGCCAGCTCAAAATGACCGGCGATATGATGGTGGCGCAAAAGATATACGACATCTTCCCGCTGTAGGTTTTTCTGGCGGGCCGACAGCCGCCATTTGCCAAGCGTGGACTGAACCCCGTGCCGGCGGAGGCTTGAGGTTCGCCCGCCAGAGGAAATCATGCAAGCAGACCGCGACCAACAATGCCAGCCGGTGGTGCCGGGGATATTCAGGGCGTCATCCGGAGGGCAAGGGCTGGAGCTTGTAGGCGGGCATTGCCCCGCCTGCCATCGCTATTATTTCCCCCGTCCGCCCCGCTGCCCCTACTGCCTGGGCCAGGTCGAAGAGCAAGGCCTGGGCGCCACGGGCACCCTCTACACCTACACCGTGGTGCGGGTGCGGCCGCCCTATGGGCTGCCCAGCCCCTATGCCCTCGGCTATGTGGACCTGGACGGCAACGGTCTGCGCGTGCTCGGCCTGCTGGCGCCGGAGAGCCTGGATAAATTGGAGATCGGCATGCGCCTGCGCCTGGCGGTGGGCCAGTTGGGCTGCGACGTGGGGGGCGCCCCCTGCCTGCGGCCCTATTTCGAGCCGGCCCCTCCTCACCCATCACAAGGGATGCAACCTGATGTCTGACGTTTATTTGGCGGGCGTGGGCATGATCCCTTTCAGGGTGCATAAAGAGCGCATCCTGGTGGACATGGCCGGCGAAGCCGCCGCCTTGGCCCTGCAAGACTCCGGGATCGATCCCGGCCGGGTGGACATGGGCTTTTTCGCCAGCGCCACCACCGCCGTGCTGTACAAGGACGTCACCGTGGGCCAAAACGTGTATTGGCAGTTGGGGATAAATCGGATTCCCATCTTCAACGTGGAAAACGCCTGCACCTCCGGCTCCACCGGTATTTATCTGGCCTGCAACGCCATTGCCGCCGGCCAGGCCGAAGTGGCCATGGTGGTGGGCGGAGAGAAGATGTGCGTGCCGGAGATGGGGCTCCTGAACTCGGGCGCCACCGAGCTGGACACCCAGTTGGGTCTGGTGACCCCCGCCAGCTTCGCCATGCGCGCGGCGCGCCATATGGCCGAATTCGGCACCACCCTGGAGCAGATGGCCGCCGTGGCCGTGAAGAACCGCCGCCACGCGGCCCTGAACCCCATGGCCCAGTTCAGCAAGCCCATCAGCGCCGAAGACGTCCTGGCCTCGCCCCCCATCGCCGATCCCCTGACTCGTTTGCAATGCTGCCCCATAGCCGACGGCGCCGCCGCGGTGGTGCTCTGCTCATCCCGGGTGGCCAAGGAAACCGCCGGGGCCCTGCGGGTGCGGGCCTGGGCCTATTGCACCGGCGACTACCAAAATCCCCAGGACATGGCGCGCTGGGGAACCGACTACCGCACCTGCGCCAAGGCCTATGAGCTTGCCGGCCTGAAACCGGGCGACCTGGATTTGGTCGAGTGCCACGACGCCTTTACCATCGCCGAGATTCTGCATTACGAGGCCTTGGGGTTGTGCGAACCCGGCCAAGGCGGCCGGCTGGCGGCCGAAGGGCAAACCGCCTTGGGGGGCCCCATACCGGTCAACCCCTCCGGAGGCCTTTTGAGCCGGGGGCACCCTCCCGGAGCCACCGGCCTGGCCCAGGTCTGGGAATTGGCCGTGCAGTTGCGCCACCAGGCGGGACCGCGCCAGGTGCCGGGCGCTTCCGTTGGCTTGGCCCATTGCATGGGCGGCGACAAGGACGGCGACTCCAAATCATGCACCGTAATAATCCTCACCAATTGAGAGCCATGAAAACCAAACTGGATCACGTCTCCCTGATCAGCAAAGATATCGATCGTTCACTTCTCCTCTTCCAGGACCTTTTGGGTTTTGACAAGCTTTGGCAAGTGGGGCCCCTGAGCGGCAAGGCCATGGCCTCGTTCTTCGGGTTGGACGAGATCGAGGCCGAGTTGATAATGTTGCGGAGCAAGGGCGGTTTATCGCTTGAGCTGGTGCACGTTCTCAAGCCAAGCCCGGCGGCGGAAAAATCCTCTTCGCCCTTCCCCGCCCCCTCGTTTTTATGCTTGGAAGTTCAGCACCTGGAAGATCTGTACCGCGAAGTGGTCCAGCAGGGATGGCAACCCCTTGCCCCCATCAGCAAAATGCCCACGCCCACCGGCGAAATGATAAAGATGTTTTGCATTAAGACCGAAGAAAACGTCCTGTTGGAGTTCATCGAGAAACTATCGTCCTAAAGGCAAACTGGTTGCATGATAACAGCTTCCCCCTGGACATTTAGTAAGGCGTTTTCTCCTAGCGGGAAGGTTTGGCGCAAAAACGCCCAGCCGCTGCCGCGCTTTTTCATACCCACTCAACTGCCGTACCGTGCTGTTAAGCCGTGTGTTATCCATCTGTTAAATTCTGCAACGGCTTTAGTCGATCCTTGGCGCAGGAAAGACGGCTCCCGATTTGGCTTGACTAGTCGCATGGATAGATATATTACCCTTAGGACATTACAGTGATGCCGACAAGGTGGCCGGAGACGGTCCTAGAGGGAATGCGGTAAGAAGCCGCAGCGGTCCCGCCACTGTATTTGGGAACGAAAGCCGCAAGTAAGCCACTGTGCCCTTCCGGGGGCATGGGAAGACGCGGCCGGTAGGTCATACCCAAGAGCCAGGAGACCTGCCTTGTTGGTAGCCCATGAGTTACCCGCGAGGTACGGTGCTCTGGCATGCCTAAATAGTAAAAACGACCATGTGAAGGTCCTTATCCATTTTCTATGGATTGGCCTCACATGGTCGTTTTGCTTTTTGGAGAAGCTGTTAACCAATAAATTAGGGGAAGAAGGGGAAATGAATTGTAATGTAAAGCGTTTGCAACGGATCACGGCCCTGTTGGTTTGTATCTTGCCACTGTTGTTGCTAGCGGCTCCCGGTTGGGCCCAGGGAGAAGCAACCGCCGCCCAACCAAAGGAAAAAGCGAGCAAAATCCAACCAGTATTGGTCACCGCTCCAAAAGCCCCGCAGGAAATCGGCGCCCAGGTGGACCTGACGCCGACCAAGGAAGTGATCAACCTAGACCAGTTTGAGACCATCGACCTTCCACAAAACATAGGCGACTATCTACAAAACATAATCATGTTCGACTACCGCGACACCACTAATCTGGTGCCCGGTTCGGACAGCTTCAACATGCGCTCGTTTGCCATGAACCGCTTCACCATGGCCATCAACGGATTGGACCTGCGCAAGACCGGCGGCCGCAACCACTCCAACATCGTGGACTTTGCCACTCTGCCGCCTTTTTTGGTGAAAAGCATCGAGATATTGCCCGGTCCGCACTGGGCCCTGTATCCGGCCAAGAGCATCGGCGGCGTGGTCAACATGGTCAGCCAGCCCCCCAAGCTGCAAGACAGCGCCGTGCCCAAGGTGAAGTTCTCGGGTTCCTACAGGTCCTACAATACCCAGAACTATAACCTGTCCCTTAGGGGCAGCGCCGGCCAGTTCACCTATGACGCGGGCTACCAGTTCTACAAAACCGACGGCTATCTGCGCAACACCGAGGCCGAGGTTCAGACGGGCGTGGGCCGCGTGGGCTATGTGATTCCCTCGGGCGGTCACCTCGCCATGACCGCATCCTACACCAGCAACGAGCGCAGGGACGCGGTGGTCAACGACCCCAGCAGGCCCGACTACGACCCCGACTATCCCGTTATGCCCGGCGTATCGCGCCCGCGCACCATCGACCAGGACCCGTCCTGGGACGGCGACAGCAGGCGGCTGAGCCTGGATTATTTGCAGCCCTGGGCCATTGGCGAGGTCTCCCTGGAGGCCTATTACGGCGAAGAATACAAGGACCGCAAATACATAAGCGATGGCAGTTATGCCCACTTATTCACCCGTTGGTACCAGGCCGGGGCCAAACTGCAGGATAAATACACCTGGAATGGCAACAACGTAACCTTCTTTGAGCTGGACGGCCAGCAGGCCTGGGACGGCGGCGAGGACCGCGACAACAAGGACAAGCGTTTCCGTATCTTGGGCGCGGGCCTCCAGCACGAGTGGACCATCCTCCCCCGCCTGAAACTGACCCTGGGCCTGCGTTACGAGCACGTCAATATCTGGGTCAGCAACAGATACATCACCACCGAGGGCCCCTGGATCGAGCGCGACTGGAGCGGCCTGATGCCCAAGAGCTTCTTGACCTATGAGATGGATGATCTGGCCGCCTGGCTGCGCGACACCTCCATCAGCGTGGGCATCAGCCGCATTTGGCACGCGCCGGATTACCACGGCAACTACAACCCCCAGGGCCGCCCCACCGGCGCCTATCTGGACCCGGAACAAGGCGTGGGCATGGACGCCATCCTGCAGCGCAGACTGCTGGGCAATGTCCGGATGAAGCTCAACTACTACTACTACATCATCGACGACTACATGGCCTACAACAGCTCCTATGCCAAATACACGCCCAGCAAGACAAACCCGGTGGCCCCCGGTATGGAATACAAAGATTACATGATCAACCTGGATCAGATGATCAGCCAGGGCGTGGACGTGGAGCTTAGCGGCAACATTACAGACAGGATCTCGTTCTACCTGGGCTACGCCTATCTGAAGATGGATAACCAGGGCGACGAGATGGCCGGCGTCGACGCGGCGTCGGACCAGGCGAAGCACCGGGTCAAGGCCGGGCTGCGCTACGAGATCATCGACGGCACCCGCCTGCTGGTGGACTACCAGTACCAGGATAAGCAGGTCAACGAATACTCCGAGGAAATCGCCGAGGATGAATGGATTGTCAGACGCGTGTCCATTGACGCCCACAGCTTGGTTGACATAGGCCTTCAGCAGAAGTTGTTCGAAAAATGGGGCTTTGCCAAAGACGCCTCCTTGCGCTTTTTCGTCAACAATTTGTTTGACACCGAATATGAGGACAGCCGGGGTTACCCCGCCACGGATCGCACCTTCGGCGTATCCCTTTCTTTCAGCCTTTAGACCGCGTTCCCGGCCCGCCTCCCCACGGGGGCGGGCCGGGTCGTAATTCCCACCATGACCACTGGAGGACATTCGCATGAAGCCGAAGTTGCGCATGAAATCGTTACTGGCCGTTGTGGCCCTGGCCTGCCTGGCGGCCTTGGGGACCATGATCCCGGCGCAAGCGGCCGCCCCGGGAGGAAGTTACCAACTGGTTGGCCTGGGGCCGGCGGGGATGGACCTTATGACGCCGCGCCAATTGAAGGCCATCGAGGAGGCCGACATCGTATTCTGCAGGCCCAACGTCCAAAAGATGCTCTCCGCGGCGATGGATTTCGAAAAAAAGCAGGTGATCGACGGTTATAACCACATATTCGCCTTCTATGGTAAGGCCTGCCCCAAGGGCGAGGAAAAGAAACAGCTGCGCCGCGGCAAGACCTGCGAGGAATACCATCAAAAGCAGGCCGAATTCGTCAGCATGGTGAAAAAGGCGGTGGCCGACGGCAAGAAAGTGGTCATGACCACCAGCGGCGACCCCACCATTTACAGCCCCGGCATATGGACCGTCTTGGCCCTGAAGGAGCTGAAGCCCAAGGTGGTTCCCGGCCTGAGCGCCTTTAACGCGGCCAACGCGGCCCTTCAAGCCCGCCTGGGCGAGGTGATAATCACCGCGCCCTTCGACAAAAAGGGCGCGGTGGATTCCCTGGAGAGCCTGGCCCAGCATAAGGAAGCCACCCTGGTCATCTTCATGCCCCGCGACACGGACAAGGTATTTGACCGGCTGGCCAAGGTGTACCCGGCCGACACCCCGGTGGGCGCGGTGATCGAGGCTGGCTTTCCCGAAAAGCAAAAAGTGGTTTTGGGAACCATGGGCGACATAAAGCAGAAGCTGACCGGCAATAAAAGCTTCAATACCATTGTGTACGTGGGCAAGGCCCTGGCCACCTCCCAATACCGGGCCGAGAAGAAAAGCCAAGCAAAGGGCAAATACTACCTGGTGGGCGTGGGGCCCGGCGATCCGGACCTGGCCACCCTGCGGGCCCGGGAGGTCATTAAAAAGGCGGACATCATCTTCGTCCACCAGCGCCTCAAGAATCTGTTCGGCAAGGAGTTGGAGGGCAAGGAGGTCATCGAGGGCTACCACCGCCTGTTCCCCTTTTATGGCAGCGAATGCCCCAAGAAAACCGAGCAAAACAACCAACGGCCCGGACGCCGCGAGCGCATGAGCTGCGAGCAATATCACCAGAAACAGGCCGAATTCGCGGCCATGGTGCGCAAGGCCGTCGCCCAGGGCAAGATCGTGGCCCAACTGGACAGCGGCGACCCCATGGTGTTCGGACCCTGCAACTGGAGCCTGACCGAACTGAAGGACATCGACACCGAGGTGGTGCCGGGCATGAGCTGCTTCAACGCGGCCAACGCGGCCCTGGGGGTGGGCGTCACCGGGGGCAAGACCTCTCATTCGGTGCTGCTGGCCTCGGGCTGGTCGGTGGAGAAGATGGCCCGGCAAAAGGCCACCATGGTCCTGTTCACCATGCGCACCGACTTCAAGAAGTTCATCGACGCCTTGCGCAAGCACTACCCGCCCGACACGCCCGTGGGCATGGTCATCAAGGCCGGCTACGCCGACCAGGAAAGGGTCGTGCGCTCGACCCTGGGCCAGGTGTTGGAGCAGCAAGGCGAAGGCCGGCTGCCCTTTGAATATCTGCTTTACGTGGGCGACGCCCTGATCAACGACAAACCATACTGATCCCCAGGCGCGCCGGGCCTTCACGGGTCCGGCGCGCCGGACCCACATGGCTTCGCAAACCGAAAGCCGGTTTTGGGGTGGGCTGGATCGGGTTTTTGTTCATCAACCCCGGCTCCATCCCCTCCCTCGCCCTGGGCCTGGGGGCGGGGCGCTTGGACTCACTTTGCCTGGGCCAGCTCCAGACAAGCAAATGAAATAATCCAGGCGCAACGGGCGCTTGCGTTGTTTTGGCCCATTGCATGAGCGGCGACTCCAAATCATGCGCCGTAATAATCCTCGGCAATTGAGCGCCATGAGAACAAAACTTGATCACGCCTCCCTGACCAGCAAAGATATTGATCGTTCACCGCTCCTCTTCCAGAACCTCTTAGGCTTTGACAAGCTTTGGCAAGTGGGGCCCCTGAGCGGCAAGGCCATGGCCTCGTTCTTCGGGTTGGACGAGATCGAGGCCGAGTTGATAATGCTGCGGAGCAAGGGCGGATTAGCGCTTGAACTGGTGCATGTGCTCAAGCCAAGCCTTGAAAATGCCACGCCCACCGGCGAAATGATAAAGATGTTTTTCATCAAGACCGAAGAAAACGTCCTTTGGGAGTTCGTCGAGAGACTATCGCCCTAAAGGCAAACTGGTTGCATGATAGCGGCTTCTCCCTGAGCACATGCCAAGTGGTCTTTCCTTGCGGGGAAGCATGGGGCCGGCAGTGTTTGTATTAGTCTCACCATGCGGCGATTATGGGATAGGTCTGCGGCAATACCAGCGGGCTGACTAACGTTCCGCCAGTGCTCCGTTTTTGGGCAAAAAAAAGACGAAAAAAGGCGAAAAGTCCCGACCGGGAGCGCCCTTTTCAGGGCCTACCTATCGGGCCTATCTATCCTCATTTAATCCTTATTATCCTGGCACCGGGGACTGGAGTTGAACCGCCGCACTTTTCCCCATCTTGTTGCTGTTCGCGCCTCGGAGATAACATCTTTGACCTGGTCCCGATTGCCTGGCGGTGGTTTGCCAACAGGGAGGGATCGCTTTTGAGTAGCACCATGAAGGCCAGGCAGGGTGCAAAAGCTCTGCCCAGCACGTCATCTCTGGTTTACAGAAAGCCGGCATGGGGCCAAAAACGAAGCCGGCAGGTAGTGGGGGAAGACGACTACCCGCCTTGCGCCTGGCCTCGATACCGCGAATTCCCGGGCTCCAACTGAAAGCCATGCCTTATTGACCTGCAAGCCGAAATGGGATTACTCTAAAAAAACGATGCGAACGGAGTTTTGACAGTACTATATTAAACACTCGTTTGGGTCAGGGCTAGGCAATTGCCCCATGACCGGGGATGAGTGAGAAGACGCCCGCCTGGGCCTGCACCTTAGTTCCTGCCAAGCGCCACCGGACCTACAGATAACACTGTAGCGCCCGCCTTTTTACAGCAAGCCATGTGCTCAATTATTGAAAGACAACTGCTGCGATTTCGGGCTCTACCCAATAGCCGGAGGACAGTTTATGCAAGAATCGGCCGAATTGAATGATTTGTATGTTCGTCTTTGCCAAGCCCAAAGCGATGGAGATTATTCTTTATTTGAAAAATGCTTTTCCAGAAAGGATGGCGTGATCGCCATCGGCACTGACCCCTCGGAATGGTGGGCCGGATACGACACCATTGCCAAGGTGTTCAAAGCCCAACTACAAGAGATTGGCGGTACTCAAGTGTTAGCGGACACCCCTCTTGCCTATAGCGACGGTTCAATAGGCTGGGTGGCCGGCAAACCCACCATCAAGCTCTCGGACGGAGCTGAACTCCCGGCACGGTTGACTGCTGTGTTCCAAAAGGAGACGGAGGGGTGGAAGATCGTACAATGGCATTTTTCTTTGGGAATTCCCAATGAAGATTCTGTTGGCGAGACGCTTACCACCGAATAGCCGGCCGGCACAGGTTGCCATCGGGTGTAGAAACAAATATTTGATCTGACGCTCAACGTAATCGAAGTTGGCGCACAGAGTCCCCTGGAGCCTGTTTCCAGTTCTTGACCTCGGGCAGAGGTTCCTGAAGTCTGGTCTTGGTAAATGAGATCAGACATTGCCACTTTAGGCGACGCAGAACGAAGCCAACCTAAAACTCCGAGCAAGGTCGAGGAGTAATCTGCGTAAGACCTAAGAGGAGAAAAAGCCCATTTAGGTCCCTGATCGCGCTTACTGCCAAAATAAAGGGCTCAGGTCTTTCAACCTAAGCCCTAATATCTTTGGTGCCGAGGGACGGAGTTGAACCGCCGACACGGGGATTTTCAGTCCCCTGCTCTACCAACTGAGCTACCTCGGCTTTGGGATTCCGCTGGACCGGGGGATCGTTTCCCCGGCCGGCAGGACATTATATATATGCGCTTTCGGCCGGCGTCAAGGCCCAATGCCCGGCCGGCGCGGCTGGGGCGCTGATTTCTTTTCGCCGTGCTTGTAATGGCTTCCCGCATTTGCTAAAGAGACTACCTGGGCCTCTTCACCTGGGGGGAATCATATGCTGGCGCGTCTCACATCCTTGGCCGTCCTGGGCGTGCGCGCCTATCCCGTGCGGGTGGAAGTGGATCTGGCCCCCGGCCTGCCATCCTTTTCCACGGTGGGCCTGCCCAACGAGGCGGTGCGCGAATCCAAGGAGCGGGTGCGCTCCGCCCTGAGCAACTCCGGCTATGCCCTGCCCGTGAACCGCATCACCGTCAACCTGGCCCCGGCCGACGTGCGCAAGGAAGGCGCGGGCTTCGACCTGCCCATCGCCCTTGGCATCCTGGCCGCGGCCGGCGCTTTTCCCGCCGAGGCGCTTTTGGGCCTGGGCGTGGTGGGGGAGCTGGCCCTGGACGGCAGCATCCGGCCGGTGCGCGGGGTGCTGCCCATGGCCGTGGCCGCCGGACAGGATGGTCTCCATGCCATCATAGTGCCGGATGAAAACGCCCGTGAGGCCGCGGTGGTGCAGGGCGTGGACGTGCTGGCCGCCAAGCGCCTGGACCAGGTGGTGGCTCATCTGGTGGAGCGCGAGCCCTTGCCCAAGGCCGGGGCCGACGGCCTGCTCCTGGAAAAGGCCCAGGCCCTGGCCGGGCTGGACATGAACGAGGTCCGCGGTCAGGAGCACGTGAAGCGGGCGCTGACCATCGCGGCGGCCGGCGGGCACAACGTGCTCATGAGCGGGCCGCCGGGCAGCGGCAAGACCATGCTCTCGCGGCGCTTGTCCACCATCCTGCCGCCGCTCAGCTTTTCCGAGGCCGTGGAGGTGACTCAGGTGGCCTCGGTGGCCGGGGTCTTGACCGCGGGCCAGGCCCTGGTGGCCCAACGCCCCTTTCGGGCCCCCCATCACACGGTGAGCGACGCGGGCCTCATCGGCGGCGGCACGGTGCCCCGGCCCGGCGAGGTGAGCCTGGCCCATCACGGCGTGTTGTTCTTGGACGAGCTGCCGGAATTCAAAAAAAGCGTGCTGGAGGTGCTCAGGCAGCCCATGGAGTCCGGCCAGGTGACCATCACCAGGGCCGCGGCCACGGTGGATTTTCCGGCCCGCTTCATGCTGGTGGCGGCCATGAACCCCTGCCCCTGCGGCTACTACGGCGACCCCAAGCGCCAGTGCAGTTGCTCGCCCCAGCAGATACGCAACTATCTGAGCCGGGTTTCCGGCCCGCTCATGGACCGCATCGACTTGCAGATAGAGGTGCCCGCGGTTCCCTTCAAGGACCTGGCCGCCGAAACCGCGGGCCCGCCCTCGGCGGAGCTGCGCGCCCAGGTGGTGGCCGCCAGGGAGCTGCAAGCCCGGCGCTTGCACGGCTCGGGCATCTTCTGCAACGCCCAGATGACCACCAGCCTCACCCGACGGCATTGCAGGCTCTCCCGCGAGGGCCTTAGCCTCTTGGAGCGGGCCATGGAGCGCTTCAAGCTTTCCGCCAGGGCCTACGGCCGCATCCTCAAGATAGCCCGCACCGTCGCCGACCTGGACGCCCAGGAGGACATCGGGCTCAGCCATCTGAGCGAGGCCATAAGCTACCGCAGCCTGGACCGGGGGCTCTTGTGAAAGGCCGGCTGGCGGGCTGGCGCCTGATGGGGCGATGAACCTGGCGATCTTCGATATTGACGGCACCCTCACCGACACCAATCAGGTGGACGCCGCCTGTTATCTCCAGGCGGTTGAACAAGAATTCGGCATAAAAGGCGTTGACGACGATTGGTCGCGATACCCTCACGCCACCGATCCCGGCATCTTGCACGAGCTGTGCCTCCGGCACCGGGGTCAAGCGCCCTCCGGGCGGGAGATCCTCGCCTTTCAAACAAGGTTTCTGGCCAATCTGAAAGACGAGAATCGCAGGCAGCCGGAACTGTTCAGGGAAATAAAAGGAGCCGGGACGCTCCTGGACTGGCTGGAGGCCAGCCCGCACTGGCAGGCCGCCCTGGCCACGGGCGGCTGGGCCGTTACCGCGCGCTTCAAACTGGAAGCGGCGCGCCTGCCGGGGCATGGCTTGCCCTTTGCCTCGGGTGACGACGGCATGGCGCGGCGGGATATCCTGCGAAGCGCCCTCATCCGGGCGCGGGACAGGCACGGCCGCTTCCAGCGCGTGGTGAGTATCGGCGATGGAGTCTGGGACGTGCGGGCGGCCGGGGATTTGGGCCTGGCCTTCATCGGGGTCGGCAACGCGAGGAAGCTGGGGCAGGCGGGAGCCGACAAGGTGATAAGCGATTTCAGCGATCTACCGGCCTGCCTCGCGCTTCTGGAACGCGCGGCGGGTCCCGCCTCGCGCCTTTGATACGCATCCTGAGGGTGTTCGCCGCCGGGGGCAATTATGGGCGACGCCTCGCCTTGGGACGCCAGGTAATCCTTGGGGAAACATAGCCAAAACAACCGTAGCGCCGGTAGGGCAAGCTGGGCTAAACTAGGGCCATGAATTGGCACCGACTCTCATCGCGCTTGCCCGGATTCGCTATGTCCGTTGCCTTCACGGCGCTCCTCTTGGCGGGCTCCGGCTGCGCCATGCGCACGGTCAAGGTGAGCGGTTACGCCGAGCCCCAGGCCAGATACCAATTGACGCAGGGCGCCACGCTCGGCGTGGAGCCCAACGACAAGGCCGAAAATCCCATCCTGGCCCGGCAAATCGAGTACAAGCTCAAGATGGCCTTGAACAACTCCGGCTGGCGGGTGGTTTCGGGACAGGCCGTCCCCCTGTCGCTCAGCTTCACCTTTGGCACTGATAAAGGCACGGAGAGCCGCAGCCGCGCCATCACCGAACCGGGACGTCCGGTAACCGTGAAGACCCGCGACGAAAAGGGCAACGTCACCTACACCGAGGTGGAGACCCCATCGCAAACCCGCTATGTGCAGGAACAGGTCACGGTCTACGAACAGTGGCTCAAGATCAAGGTGACCGATTCCGCCAATAAACAGGCCGTGTGGATCGGCGAAGCGTTTTATGGCAGCTCCAGCGATGACCCGCGCACGGTCATGGATTATCTGATCGCGGCCCTGGTCAAGACCTTTGGCCGGGACACCCAGCGCCAGATTCGCGTTACCCTGAAAGACGAAGACCCGGTTCTGCAATCCATACGGATGGCCACACCCTGACGAGAGACGCCCGTGAAGGCCAAGCCCCAGACCGATCAGGCCCGCCAATCCCCGGCCCGCCCAACCGCGCCCAGCCAGCCGCCCTACGCGCCCGCCGCGTGCAAGGCCGGCCTGCCCAGCCGGGGCCGGACCGCCGGGGGAGAAAACTCCGCCCTCGGCCCGGAGGCGCGGCAAGCCATCCTGGACCGCATAGAGAAGATCGCCATCTTCGGCACCCTGGGCATGGAGGTGCTGGAAATGGGAGACGGGACCTGCACGGTACGCATCCCGCGCCAGCGCCGCCATGACGGCATCTTCGACACCCTGCACGGCGGCATCCTGGCCACCCTGGCCGACTCGGTGGCGGCCTTCGCCATTCTCACCAAGACCGGGGCCCAGGCCGCCATGGCCACCACCGACCTGAACATCCGCTTTCTGGCGCCTTGCCTCAGCGGGGTCACCGCCGCGGCCAAGCTCATAAAAAAGGGGCGCACCATGTGCCCGGTCAACGTGGAGCTGTTCGACGAGCAAGGCGCGCTGGTGGCCGTGGCCCAGGTCAACTACCTCTTGATGGACAAGGCCTCCGCCTAACTTGGGGAGATAGAGCGTGCCCGCAGACGCACAGTTCGAGATATACGCCCTCAGATACGCCGGCCCCCTGACATCCTCCCGAGCCCTTTTAATGTGGAACCAGGGCTGGGAAGAGCGCGTGCAGAGGGCCTATTTCGTGTGGTGCCTCCTGGGGCCGGGCGGGCCGGTGCTGGTGGATTCCGGCGTGGCCCCGCGCTACACCGCGGGCCGCGACCTGCCCAATTATCAAAGCCCCGCCTCCCTGCTGGGCGCGCTGGGGCTCCAGGCCGGCGAGGTGCGCCACGTTTTCCTCACCCATATGCATTGGGATCACGCCCTGGGAATCAGCCTGTTTCCCCAGGCCACGGTGCACCTGCACCAGGCCGAGCATGATTTCTGGCTGGGCGATCCCCTGGCCGGGCGGTCCATCTTCCAGGCGGTGTACGACCCCGGCGTGAGCCAATCCCTGGAGGCCGCGCGCTCCCGGGGCCGCCTGAACCTGATACGCGAGGATGGGGAGATCATGCCCGGCCTGACCGCCGTGGCCGCGCCGGGCCACTCCCCTGGCATCATGGCCGCCGCGGTCGCCACCGCCAAGGGGCTGGCCGTGATGGGCTCGGACTGCGGGCACACCTTCCGCAACTACGCCGAGGAATGGCCCAGCATTTTCTTTTGCGATCTCCGGGCCTGCCTGCGCTCCTGGGACAAGCTGAAGGCCCTGGCCTCCTCGCCGGAGCTGCTTTTCCCCGGCCACGACCTGGCCATGAGCCTGGAGTTCCCCGAAATAGCGCCCGGCGTCACCAGGCTGGTTTGAAGCCGGCCCGCGGCCGGGGCCGCGCCAGGGCCGCTCCGGCCCCGCCGCCCTTGCCATAAATTTGCAAAACGGGCCTTGCCTCCAAGGGCTGGAAGACACATCTTAATTAGCATACGTTTGGGGAGCGGTGAGATGCAGATTGAAATAAGCACGGAAGCCCGTGAATACATCAAGAAGCGCGGCGGCGCGGTCACCGTGGAAGCGCCGCGGCCGGCCAGGGGCTGATGCGGGTCTTCGCCGGCGCAGGTGGCGCCGGGGTCCCCTCCCGAAAAAATCATCAAGGCCTATCTGCGCCAAGAGGTGGACGGCGTATGGGTTTATTACCGGCCGGGCCTGGTCTTGAACCAACGGGCCATGCAACTGACCCTGGGCGGCTTTTGGCGGTTCCGCTGGCTGAATCTGGCCGGGGTGGGAGCGCCGCGCGCCGCCTGTTTTAGTTGACCGGGTAGTGTCATCCCTCTAGAATTTGAGCGGGGGAGAATACCTTAAACCGGAGTTGAACAAAGCGATGGATCAAGCCTATAGACAGCCTCAGTACGGCACCTACTCGGCGGACCAGACCCTGGCCCAGATCAATGCCTTCATGCGCCGGGTCTATAATTGGATGGCCGTGGGCCTGGGTCTCTCGGCCCTGGCCGCCTGGCTGGTGACCAGTTCGGAAGCTATCTTTTTCACTTTTATCAACCCGCAGACCGGCGCGCCCACCATGGCCTACTGGGTGGTCCTGCTCGGCCAGTTCGGCCTGGTGATCGCCTTGGGCACCGGCATCCGGCGCTTCCAGGTGGGCACCGCCTCGGCCCTGTTCATATTGTACGCCTCCTTGAACGGCATCTTCCTGGCCCCGGTGCTGCTCATGTACACCCAGGCCAGCGTGTTCAAGGCCTTTCTCATCACCGCCGGCACCTTCGGCATAACCAGCATCTGGGCCTCCACCACCAAGAAGGACCTCTCGTCAATGGGCTCCTTCCTGTTCATGGGGCTCATCGGCGTCATCCTGGCCTCGGTGGTCAACATCTTCCTGCAATCTCCCATGATGGATTGGATCATCTCCATCGTGGGCGTGGGGGTATTCATCGGGCTTACCGCCTATGACACTCAAAAGCTCAGGGCCATGGTGCTGGAGGCGGCCAACGAGGTGACCGTCAGCAAGATGGCCATCTTCGGGGCGCTGCAACTTTACCTGGATTTCATCAACCTGTTCCTGCTCCTCCTGCGCCTGTTCGGCGACCGCCGCTGAGCCGCGGCAGGGTTGGCTGATCAAAAGGCCGGCGGCGCTTGCCGCCGGCCTTTGTCGAACCTCCGGATGGCAAGGCCCCTTACCCGCAATGCAAGCGACCAGCCCGGCGGCGCCCCAATGTGGCATTGTGAAATACATGCGAGACATTCCGCCCGAATGTGTGTATAAATAGACTATCCCTAGGGCAATGCGCGGTAGGGGGGAGGCGGACCGGAAGCCATAATCATCCTTCCGGCGTGAGGGAGATATTTGCGCGCGGCGATTTGGCCGGAGCTGTATGGGGCCAAGAAACGCCGCGTCAGCCGTGATACCGGTTGACAGCCAACCGCGCGATCCCTAAAATACTATGCTCGTTTATGAGCAGCGGTTAAATTTTCAACTTGCGAGGAGAAACCCATGATCGAGGTTCGCTTCCATGGCCGGGGAGGCCAAGGCGCGGTGACCTCCTGCGAGCTAATGGCGCAAGCCGCCATCGCGGAGGGAAAATACGCTCAAGCCTTCCCGTCCTTCGGACCGGAGCGGCGCGGCGCGCCTCTGCAGGCTTTTCTGCGCATCTCGGATGAGCCCATCCGCCTGCGCGAAAAAATCTATGAACCAGACGTCGTGGTGGTTTTGGACCCGGCTCTCCTGGCCACCGGCAACGTCCGGGACGGCTTGAAGCCCGGCGGCACCCTGGTTGCCAACAGCTCCAAGACCATCGAGGCCGTGCGGGGCGAATGCGGATATACCGGCCGCACCGCGGTGGTGGACGCCACCAAGATCGCCGAAGAGGAAATGGGCGTGCCCATCACCAACACCACCATGCTGGGAGCCCTGCTCAAGGCCGCGCTCCTGGTGGAGTTGGATTCCCTGAAGGCACCCCTGGACGCCCGCTTCGGCAAGATCGCCGGCAAAAACCTTAAATCCCTGGAAAGGGCCTTTACCGAGACCCAGATCGAGGAGTAGATCATGGCCGACAGTGGCATGCAATCTTGGAAAAGCCTGGCCCTGGGCTGCGCCATGACCGAGCCGGGAACCTCCAAGAGGTTCAACACCGGCGATTGGCGCAGCCGCCGGCGTCCGGTCACCGACCGGGAGGCCTGCATCAAATGCGGCAGGTGCTATATCCTGTGCCCCGACATGTGTTACGCCCCGGACCCCAAGGCCGAGGGTTTTTACAACTGGGACAGCTTCTACTGCAAAGGCTGCGGCATCTGCATAGTGGAGTGCCCCAAGGACGCCATTTCCTGGCAGGAAGAAAAAGAGGAGGACAAGTATGGGCCAGCGTGTGGGTCTTGAGGTTTCGCTGGCCTGTTCCGAGGCCGTGAAACTTGCCAACGTGGACGTAATCGCCGCCTACCCCATCACCCCGCAGACCCACATCGTGGAGCATCTGTCGGAGCTGGTGGCCGACGGCCATCTGGACGCCGAATTCGTGCCGGTGGAGAGCGAGCACACCGCCATGAGCGCCTGCGTGGGCTCCTCGGCGGCCGGCGCGCGCACCTTCACATCCAGCGCCGCCCAGGGCCTGGCCCTGATGCACGAGATACTGTTCATCGCCAGCTCGCTCAGGCTGCCCATCGTCATGGCGGTGGCCAACCGGTCGCTTTCCGGTCCCATCAGCATCTGGAACGACCACAGCGACATCATGGCCGAGCGCGACATCAACTGGATTCAGTATTTCGCGGAAAACGGCCAGGAAGTGCTGGATTTGACCATCGCCGCCTTCAAGATCGCCGAGGATAAAAGGGTCACCCTGCCGGTGGCGGTCAATCTGGACGGCTTCGTGCTCACCCACGTGATAGAGCCCATCGACATGCCCGATCAAAAGGAAGTCGACGCCTATCTGCCGCCCTTCGCGCCCCAGCAGAAGCTGGATATCGCCAATCCCATCAGCATGGGCCTGGTGGGCGTGCCCGAGATATACACCGAAGCCAAAAAGGCCTGCCAGGTGGCCCTGGAGGAATCCTATGGGGTCATCAAGGAGCATTGGGACGGCTTCGCCAAGCAGTTCGGCCGCCAATACAACCCCATCGAGACCTATAAGGCCGACGACGCCGAGATACTCCTGGTCACCATGGGTTCTTTGGGCGAGACCTGCATGAGCGCGGTGGACCAGATGCGGGCCGACGGCCTCAAGGTGGGCCAGGTTCGCATCCGCTTGTGGCGGCCCTTCCCGGCCGACGATTTCCTGGCGGCTGTCAAGGGCGCCAAGAGCCTGGTGGTCATGGACCGGGCCCTGCAGCCCGGCTCGGCCTCCGGGCCGGTGGCCACGGAGCTCAAATCGCTCCTGTTCGACCGCGGCAAGCAGATGTACGTCTCCAACTTCGTGGCCGGCCTGGGAGGCCGTGACGTTACCCGGGCCGACTTCGCCGGCATGGTGAAGAAGACCATGGAGGCCCAATCCGCCGGCCAGCAGATGGCCTGCGAGATGTGGGGGGTGAAGGAATGAACATAGCAGCCAAAGCACTCGAGAATTTCGAGAAGATCACCGCCAAGAAGATGCCGGCCATCGAGCCGGTTTCCAAGGGCCACCGCGCCTGCCAGGGCTGCGGCGAGGTTCTGGCCATGCGCCTGGCGGCCAAGGCGGTGGGCGAGAGCCTGATCGCGGTTTCGGCCACGGGCTGCATGGAGATCATCAGCAGCCCCTATCCCCAGACCGCCTGGGAGTGCCCCTGGATTCACGTGGCCTTTGAAAACGCGGCCGCCGTGGCCAGCGGCGTGGAGGCCGGCCGCAAGGCGCTTATCCGCAAGGGCCGCATCAAGGACGACGGCGCCAAGGTGGTGGCCTTCGCCGGCGACGGCGGCACCGCCGATATCGGCCTGCAGGCCCTGAGCGGCGCTTTGGAGCGCGGCCACGACTTCACCTACATCTGCCTGGACAACGAAGCCTACATGAACACGGGCATTCAGCGTTCCAGCTCCACGCCCTACGGCGCCATGACCACCACCAGCCCTCCGGGCAAGAAGAGCAAGGGCCAGGTGACCTGGAAGAAGAACATGCCCATGATCGCCGCGGCCCACAACGTGCCCTACGTGGCCACGGCCAGCCCCGCCTGGCACCTGGACCTGATGAACAAGGTCAAGAAGGCGGTGACCGTTCCCGGCCCGGCTTATGTGCATATTTTCGCCCCCTGCCCCACCGGCTGGCGCTGCGCGCCCGAGGCGGCCCTGCAGACCGCCCGCCAGGTGGTGGAGTGCCGCATGTTCCCTCTCTACGAGGTGATCGACGGGCGTTTCGTATTGACAAAAGACATAAAGAAGCCGATACTTGTCGAAGAATATTTCAAGGCCCAAAGGCGTTTCAGGCACTTGGGCCCGGAAGATATAGCCTATATCCAGAAGCGGGTTGATGCGGATTGGGAAAGGCTCTTGGCGCTGGTCAAGGCAACCAATCCCGACGCCGCCGAGGAAGCGAAGGAAGGTTAAACCCGACTTCGGCGCAGGCGCCTAAGGAGGCCTATTTAGGCCTGCCATTGCAACGCCCCCCAGCCCTGCGCGCCGTCGCCTTTCGCCACGTTTGCAGAGGCGGCGGCGCGTGGGGTTTTTATTTTCCGGTGCACCAATCATCAAAAGTGCGTGAGATTCAATCGGGCGGACCGCGACCAGCGGCGGCGCGTGGGGTTTGTTTGCCGGGGGCCCGATTATCGCAGGCGCGACCAGCCCATGCGGCATTGATGCAGAGGAATAAAGAGGCCTGAAACTTTAAGCGCGGCCCCTGCCTGGACCAGAGGGGGGCGCGCCGGGGATAGCCTGGGAGTGGAGCGACGGCGGAAAGAGCCTATTCCTTTTCGCGCTTGAAAAAAACCCGGTGCCCCACATCCACCGAAACCATGCAGACCATCTCCCAACCCACCAGGCCCACGATGTTCAAAAACTCCACGAACTGGGGCAGGCGCTCCCGCTTCTCGTCATAGCCCACAATGGTCTTGACCTCCCAATTGCGGTCGACCCAGGCGCTCATGTATTCCCATTTGGTCATAACTCCCTCCCCGATCCTTACGCCCATCCCCTCCTTTGCCCACGATAGCACAGGCCAGGGACCGCCGGCAGCAAAGATATTCCTTCCAACAGGTTAGCCGGCCTGGTATATCTTCAATAGGTGGACGAGCGGCCGGGTTTCACAACGGCGCGGGCGAGATTTGGCCATGCCGCCACTTGTTTTCAAGCCGCGCGGGGGCGAGGCCTTTATAAAAATGAGCGCAAAGGATTCCTGTTTCCGACACCAGCCCGAACTGACCGGCAAACACCTTTATAAAAGGAAGCCAGACTACAGCCGCCCCCTCTGGCGCTTGCCCGCCGAGGGCCGGCAAGACTTGCTCAAGCATCTGAGCCTGCTCTACGGCGAAGATGAGGCCCAGCGGCATCTGCCCGAATTGGAGCGCCTGCTGCAGGTGCATCAAGCCCATAAATCAGAGGAGATGCTGGAGCATGAGAAGCGCCTCAATCCCCTGGAGCAGCTTTGCCAAAGGGACATGGTGCTCATTACCTACGGCGACATGATCACCGGCGGCGAGGGATCGCCGCTCAGCGTACTGGCCCAAATCTGCGACCAGGAGCTTCGCGCCCCCAACACCATACATATCCTGCCTTTTTTCCCCTATTCCTCGGACCGGGGATTCGCCATCATCGATTTCGACCAGGTGGACCCCAAGCTGGGCACCTGGGAAGACATCCGCACCATGGCCCGCCGCCACAAACTGATGTTCGATGGGGTTCTCAACCATGTATCCGCCCAAAGTCAGGCTTTTCAGGAATTCCTCAACGGCAATCCCCGCTATATAGACCAGTTCATCGCCTATGACTCGCCGGAGGAATTGACCCCGGATCAGCGCTCCAAGATTTTCCGTCCCCGGGTCACCGACATTCTCACCCGCTTCGATACCCTGCGGGGCCCCAAATACGTGTGGACCACCTTTTCCGCCGATCAGATCGACTTCAACTACCGCAACCCCGAAGTGCTTCTGGAAGTGGTGGATGGTCTGTTGTTTTACGTGCGCAACGGCGCGGACCTGCTCCGGCTGGACGCGGTGACCTATATCTGGGCCGAACCGGGCACCGAATGCGTGCACCTCCCCGAAACCCACGAAGTGGTCAAGCTCCTGCGCACGGTCATGGACCTGGCGTCCCCCGGCGTCACCCTGATAACCGAAACCAACGTGCCCCACCAGGACAACATCTCCTATTTCGGCGACGGGCGCGACGAAGCCCACATGGTCTATAATTTCGCTTTGCCGCCCATGGTGCTGCACGCTTTCTACACCCAGGACGCCAGCGAATTGGCCCGCTGGGCCGCGGGCATGGAGCCCCCCTCGGCCACCACCGCCTTTTTCAACATCCTGGACACCCACGACGGCATCGGCCTCATGGGCGTAAAAGGCATTCTGAACCCGGAGCAGATCGGGGTTATAATTGACACCGCCAGGAAAAACGGAGCCTTGATTTCATACAAGACCGTGGAGACCGGCGGCGAGGAGCCCTATGAGATCAATTCCACTTGGTGGAACGCCATCATCCCGGCGAGCGAAGGAGAGGAACCTGGCAGCTTGGCCGAACAGGTGAAGCGCTACGCCGCCTCGCGCAGCATAGCCCTGGCCTTGAAGGGGGTGCCGGGCCAATACCTGCACGGCGCCCTGGGCAGCGAAAACGACCTGGCCGCCCAGCGCCGCAGCCAACACAACCGGGACGTGAACCGGGCCACGGTGGATATAGGCGCTCTCAAGCAGGAAATGAGCAAGCCCGACTCCAAACTCAGCCTGCTGTCGCAACTATTGGTTCCCCTGAACGTGGCGCGGGTCACCCAACGGGCCTTTCATCCCCGCGGCGCACAAAAGGTGCTTGAGACGCCCGGCCAGGTTTTCGGCCTGCTGCGCACCTCGCCGGAGGGCGACCAGCACCTTTTGGCCCTGACCAACGTTTCGGAAAAGGAATGCGTTTTCCCCCTGGACAGCGCAGAACTCGGCCTCGAGGCCGCCCAATGGAGCGACCTCTTGAGCGACAAGGTCTGCCGGCAAGAAGGGGGCTCCCTGGCCCTGCGCTTGGAGCCCTATGAGGTGCTTTGGCTTAGGCCCTCCCAGGAGCTCAGGCAATGAGCCCCAGCGGCGGACCAAAGGACCAGCGCCCCAACTGCTTCAAATGCAAGCACCTTTCCATAACCTGGGAAAGGCAGCGGGGCTATGCCTGCCGG
This sequence comes from Desulfocarbo indianensis, assembly GCA_001184205.1. GTDB lineage: Bacteria > Desulfobacterota > Desulfarculia > Desulfarculales > Desulfarculaceae > Desulfocarbo > Desulfocarbo indianensis. The sequence goes on along the minus strand of LBMP01000002.1, from coordinate 589,828 downwards.
GCCATGGGCTTCAAATCGCGCCAGATACCCTGGCTGGTGGTGCTCAGGGAATCGGGCACGCCATGCCTCATGTTCAGTCCCAAGCCCGCCCCCCCAAGGAGGGCCTGAGGGAAAATAATTCCACCCATTTCGCCGCAAGCGAAGTTATTTCCCGAAAGCAGCCCAGGCCCTATAACAAATTGATCAATATAATAGCCAGCTTAGCAAAACATGGCCAATGGCAAGCAATTTGCTTGATATCTGGGCGGAATTCCATGTTTGCAAAGGCTGGGCAAGAGTTTGTTAAAATCGCTTTATTACAGTCAGCGGATAACCCCTTACCGCACTCCCAGTGGCACCACCATCGGCAGCCACCAGACGGGCAGCGATTCCAATAGCTTTGCCTCAACCTTGGCCTCGGCCATAACCAAGAACTACCAGCCCCGGCAAATCAGCTCCAACTCCCCCCTGTTGCGCCTGCGGCCGCCCGGCACCGGCAGCCTCACCACCGATCCCAACCTGACTCTGCCGGGGGCGCGCACGCCCGGCGGCGTCACTTCGCCGGTGACCGACACCGGCGCGCCCCACGAGTTCGAGGCCCAGGAAGTGGGCCGGGTGGACCGGGCGCCCATGGCCTTTTTCGAGCACGACGGCGAGCTGGTGATCAGCGGCATCACCCGCAACGGCATAAGCGAAACCCCGGTCTGGACCTACAGCGAAGAGGACGGGGTGCGCCGCCGCAGCACCCTCCCGCGGGCCTCGGAATCGGGCTCGGCCGGCTACAGCTTTGGCAACGGCCTGCACCTCACCCCGGAATCCTGGGGCGGCGTCATTGATTACACCGCGGCCAGCCCGGACGGCCCCTGGGAAACCAACGACTACACCTATCTGGTGCCCCATGAGTACAAGAACCTCAAGTGGGGCTTCGCCTACCAATGCCCGGTGACCGGCCGCGAGTTCATGGGCTTTGGCAACGCCGACAACCCCGGCATGGTGATCACCAAGGGCGAGGACGGGTGGGAGCTTTTCGCCGCGCCCGAGGACATGCGCTTCCCCACCGGCATGGGAATCATCAACAGCGGGACCAACAAGGGCACCGCCCTGGTCTCTTCCGGCACCTACGGCCACACCGTGGTGCACGCGGTGGAGGCGGACGGCACCACCCGCAAGGTCATGGAATTGGGCGATTGGGGGTTCCTGAAGGTGGACCACAGCCAGCGGGTGGCCTATCTTTCCAGCGAGGAGGGCCGGGTCTATTGGGCATCCTTCGACGACCTGGACAATTGGAAGGAATGCAAATACAGCAAGCCCTCGGGGTCGGTGGACAAGATCGAAAAGCTCGGCGAGGCCTGCATCCACCCCGACACCGGCACCATGATTTTCCCCGGTCTGGGCAGTGACGGCACCGCGCTATACGAGGCCCGCCGCGAGGGCAACGATATTGTTCTGGACGAGGTGCTGTGGCTGCCGGGCATCGGCGAATGGGCGGTGAAGACCACCACGGTGGACGGCGAATTCTACCTGGGCACCGGCCTCAAGACCGGCCAGGAGGCCGACCGCACGCCGGGCGTCATCTACAAGATCGATCTGAGCGAGCCGGACAACGACCTGCCCGCCACCAGAAAAGCCTAACCCCATATCAGGCGAATCCGGCGCATAGCGCCGCTCCGCCCTCCAGCCTGGGGCCTTCTAAAAAGGAGAATAGGGGTCCAGGGGCGCGGTGGGGGCCGCCATGCCCACCTGGACTGAAAGCCGGTAGCGCTGCCATTGGCCCTCGGCCTTCATGGGCAGGATGATGGACACCTGGTCATAGTAGTTGTCCACAATGGGGGTATGGGCCGGCTTGACCAGGCGCACGGCCCCGTCCAGGGTGCGGCGGTCGGCCGGGCGCAAAAGGTCCTGCAACATGGCGCCGGGCGGTATATAGGTGGGGCGCTGCTTTTCCACCGGGTCCAGAAAATTGACGCCCTGATGAATCATGGAGTGGGGATTGCCGGCCGCGTCCAGGTATTCGATGCGGTTCCAGTCTATGATGACCCTATCGCTGGTCTGGTTGAGGATGTTCAGGCCGAAGTTATAGTCCTCATCGAAAAACACCTGCACCGCGATATCCACCGGGCCTTCATTGAACTCGAAGCGGTTGGCGTTGCCGTTGTAGGTGAGCTGGTAGTTAAGGGAGCGGGACTCGTTGTTAAGCTCCTCGTCCGCGTAATACTGGCTGGCCTGTTGGGAAATGGCGCAACCGCCCGCCAAGGCCAGGCCCAATGAGGAGATCAGGATCATCAACAGCCTGCAAAGCATCGCCTACCCCGCTTCCGCTATTATTGGTTCATTCAGCGTCCCGCCCGCTGGCCCGCCCCGGCCTGGGCCGCAGCCGTTTTGGTCCACCACCGCCTCGCCCCCGACCGCCTCGCCCCCGACCGCCTCGGCCCCGACCGCCTCGGCCTGATCGCCAACTCGGCTTTTGGGCTCCCCCCGCTGCCGCCCACTCGCTGCCGCCCACTCGCCGCCGCCCACTCGCCGCCGCCCACTCGCCGCCGCCCACTCGCCGCCGCCCACTCGCCGCCGCCCACTCGCCGCCGCCCCGGCTTGGCGCGGGATCAGCAGCCCCGGCCGAAGCCGCACACCGGGAAGCGGCATCCGTCGGCGCAGTTCTGACAGTAGCCGCCGTGCCCCAAATCGGCCACCTTGGCGCGGTCGAAGGTTTCGCCGGCCATGACCCGGGGCAGGATCAAATCCAGCACCGTGGTGGCGTGGAACAGGGCGCAGGCCGGCACGCCCAGGATGGGCACCCGGCCTTGGGGGCCCCTGAGCTCGCCCACAAGGAACATGGCGCCGGGCAGCACCGGCAGGCCGTAGATCAGATCCACGCCGCCGGCGTCGGAGATGGAATGGCGGGTCACGTCGTCCGGGTCCACGCTCATGCCGGCGGTGGTGATGATGATCTGGGCCCCCAGGTTGAGCAACTCGCGGATGGCGGCGGTCACCGCCATGCGGTCGTCGGGAGCGTAGCGCACCCCCATGACCGAGCCGCCCAGGGCCTGCATCTTCTTGGTGATGATGGGCGCGAAGGCGTCCTCGATGAGGCCGGAGGCCACCTCGCTGCCGGTGACCACCACCCCGGCCTGCAAGGGCCGCAAAGGGCGCACCGTCAGGAGGCCGCCGTCTTTTTCCGCCACGGCCACCGCCGCGGACACGTTTTCCCGGCGGATGAGCAGGGGAATCGGCCTGGTGGCGCCCAGGGCCTTGCCTTTTTTCACCGGCGTGTGGCGGTGAATGGTGGCGCACATCACTTCCGGCACCTGGTTGAACTCCTTGAGGCGCTCCACGTCCAGATCGAACAGGCCGTCACGGCTGGCGACCAGGGTGATCTTGCCCTCGGCGGGCGGCCCCCCGGCTTCCACCCCCGGACCTGCCAGGGCCCGGGCCATGAGCGTGGCGCCCTCGTCCTCGTGCATGACCTCCGGCGACATCTCCAATACGTACAGATGCCGCTTGCCCATGCGGGCCAGGCGCTCCATGTCGCCCACGGTGACCACGTGGCCTTTCTTGAAGGCCGGGCCCTTTTTCTGGCCGGGAACGATCTCGGTGATGTCGTGGGCCAGCACCAGGCCCTCGGCGTCCTCCAGCTTAATCAGGCGCCCAGCCGGGCCGGCGGCGCACTGTTCTCCGCAATCGAATTCCATCAGTCTTCCTCGGGGGGCAAGGGGTTGAAGTAGGCTTGGCCGGCGCAGACCGCGCAGAGGGGTCCCTGCGGCCCTTTATGGACCTGGCCGGAGCGCACCAGCACCCCGCAGGAGGCGCAAGGCACCTTGGGGGGGCGGACTCCGGGAGCCAGGAAACGGCTCATGTCCACCTGCACCCACGCCGCGTCGAAAAGCTCGGCGTCGGGCATCACCCGATAGGCCTCGGTCTGGGCGGCATGGTCGTTTTCCTCTCCAGGGGCGTATTGGGCCGCCTTGTCGCGGGCGTCGTCCCGGCTTAGCAAACGCACCGCGCGCTTGGACGGCAGGTCCAAGAAGGTGGCGGCCAACAGTCCCTGATCCACCAGTTTCAAGGACCCGCGGCCAAAGCGCAGGCCCGTGGCGCTGGACACCGCATCGGCCAGGCAGCGCTCGATCTCCACGAATCCCAACAGGTTTTTTATTTCCGGATATCCCGGCGGGCAGGAATAACCCAGGAGGCTGAGCCCCAGGATGGCCATGCGCACGCCAACCACCTGGCCGGGGCAAAGATGCCCATGGGCGCGGGCGGCCGCCTCCACCAAAGCGTTGACTTGCTCCAGGGGCGGGCGGGATGACGGCGGCAATTCAATCAAGCCTTGGCTTTCGGCGCTGGAATGCATGCTTTGTCTCACTTGATGAGCTGCAGGACGCCCACCCGGCCATGAATGGCGGCCGGGCGCGCGGCATGCCCCCTGGCGGGGCTCTCCACCACCAAGGGCGTGGTCATGAGACGGGGCGTAACCGCCGCGCAAACCCCCACCAGCGGACTGAAGGGCCAGCGGCCCACCATCACCGAAGGCCAGGAGATGGCCCCGGCCCAGGTCTGGGGCACCGGCCCCAGCACTTCGCGCACCAGCCGCCACAGCGAAACCAGGCTCAAGGGGTGGCCACGGTGCAGGGGATGCCGCGAGCCCGGCAGGCGCGACAGGATTCCCGTCGGTGAAAACAAATTCAGGGAGATGACGCACAAGCGGCTCACGGCCACCCTGGAGGCCTCGGCCAGCGCCTGGGCGCGGCGTTCCACCAGTTCCAGGGTGTTGACCATTATGACCGCGTCGAAGCTGTTGTCCTCGTAGGGCAGGTCGTGGGCGTCGCCCACCTCCACCTCCACCTTGGGCCCCAGCCTGCGGGCGGCCAGGCCGGCCGCCACCGGTCCGGCCTCCAGGCCCTGGACCAGCATGCCCCGCTCCTGGAGCCGGTTGAGATGCACTCCCAATCCGCAGCCCACGTCCAGCACGCGCCAGCCGGGACGCCAATCGAGCACCCGGTCCAACAGGGCGAAACTGGCGTCGGCGTAGCTCCGCCCCGCCGGGGTCTCCAGCCATTGCTCGTAGCGGCTTATCTCTTCTGTGTCAAACACCTGATCCATCCGCCAAGCTTAACCTGGGGCGGGCCTGGGGGCAAGGCCAAAGCCGGTCTGGTCTGGAAACCCGCCATGTGTTAAATTGGGACTGTCGCGAACAAGTTTGGGAGTTGCTAAATGCTGCGCCGCAGAATGACCCATGACGGCCCTCAGGCCATGAACCGCCCCCTGGATTTCGAGGAGGTGATGGAACACCGCAACCTGGCCTGCGGCCGCTACAGCATTTGCCTGGAGGTGGTGGTGCGCCGCAAGTGGCCCGGCTTCACCTGCCGGCTGTGCAGCCTTTGGCAGCGGCGGCATCCCGCCAAGGAAACCGGCAACCCCGGCCAGATAATCTATCTGCCCGCCGTGGGCCAACGCTGATCGTCTAGCCGCGCCAACCCGGCTTGCCACCCAGCGACAGACCGGCCGGCTACCTAGCGCCAACCCGGCTTGCCACCCGGCGACAGACCGGCCGGCTACCCCGGCCAGACAATCCATCCGCCCGCCGTGGGCCGACGCTGATCGCCTAGCCGCGCCAACCCGGCTTGCCAACCTGGGCCCACCCGCGCCAATCTTGCCGACGCCATGCGTTTTTCGAGATGCTCATGAAAAGACCGCGGCCGGTTCCAGACTAGGCCTTGTCGTCGTCTTCCCGCCCGCCGGCCTCGGCCTGGCCGTTCAAGGGGCCGCGTCCCTTTTCCAGGCGGTAGAGCCATTGATAGATGTTTTCCCGCCAGACATACACCGGCAGGATAAAGGCCAGGCTCAAAAGGCCCAGCACCAGGAAGCTCCAATAGTTTTCATGATAAACCGCGGCTCCCTGCAGGCTGAGCATCAAGGTGCCGGGGATGCGGCCGATGGAGCTCATCACCATGAAGCTGCGCCAGTTCATGGGAGAAAGCCCCAGGGCATAACAGAAATAATCCTTGGGAAAGCCGGGTATCACGAAAAATATGAAGCTGGCCACCATGCCCTGGCGTTCCATGAGAAAGGCTATCTTGGTCAAATAGGCCGGGGGTATGACGCGCTCCACCAGCCCCCGGCCCAATAGGCGGGCCGTGAAAAAATTGATCCAGGAGCCCAGGGAAAGGCCGATGGTGGAATATATCAAGGACGGCAGCCAGCCGAACACGTAGCCGCCCGCCGCGCCCACCAGCTCGCCGGGTATTGGCGAGGCCAGCACCTGGAAAACCTGGAAGGCGATGAAAGCGGCCGGAGCCCAGACGCCATAGGCCTCTATGCGCTGGCGGAAGGCCTCCCTGTCTTGCAGGATGACCCACAGCTCACAGGTCCAGCGCCAGAGGGGCTCCCAGTACAGCCAGACCAGAAGGGCCGCCGCCAAAAGGCCGCCCAGGCCCAACCAAAGGGCGAGGTTGCGCCTCGCCCGGCGCTGGGCCGGGGTTTCGCTGGGATCCTCGGGTAAAGGCGCGGCGGCCGAAGTCATGGATTATCGGCCTCGACGGCTTCCACCAGACGCTCCAGAAAATCGGGAACGGCGCTAATGACCCGGTTCCAATTGCTTATCACGCTCTGGCCCCGCGGGTCGGCGGTGAACTGCTGGATGGCGCGGCTCAAACCCTGGGCAAAGGTCTCCACGGCCAGGCCCTCGGCGTGGCGGTCGAAGGAGAGCCCGTTCACCGCCGAATCAGCCGCGTAGGTGGCTATCATGTCCTCGGCCCGGCGCAGGTAGGAAACCTCCAGGGCGCGCAGCATGCCCCGGGAAAGCTCCGCGCCTTCCGCCGCCAGGGCGCGCAGCAGGGTGCGGGCGATGTCGGTGGACATCTTGGCCAGCCCCTTGCCGGGGTCCTCGCTGGAAAGCTCCTGGTGCTTGTGCTCGTAGGTGTCCACCAAGTCCACCTGGCACACCCGGCGGGGGCTGGTGTTGCGGTACACCTCGCCCAGGACGCCCACCTCCAGGCCCCAATCCCCCGGAATGCGGTTCATGCGGGCCAGCTCCAGGTCCATGGCGAACTCGCCGGCCAGGGGATAGCGGAAGGAGCCCATGAATCTAAGGTAAGGCAAGGGACCCAGCGCGGTTTCCAGGGCCATTATGAGGGGCGTCACGAAAAGGCGCGTCACCCGGCCATACATGCGGTGGGTCACCCTGGCGTAATAGCCTTTACAGAATTCATAGGCCAGATGGCTGCTCATGAGGGGATAGGCCAAGCGCCCCAACAGCTCGCGGTTGTAGTCCAGGATATCGCAATCGTGCAGGGCCACCACCCGGCTCTGCCCCCTGGCCAGGATGAGCCCCAGGGCCAGCCACACCGAGCGCCCCTTGCCGTCCTGGCCTATGCCGATGCCGCCGTCGTTGAGTTCGGCCAGAAGCTTCTGCGCCCGGCGGCCGTCGTTCCAGACAATGGAAAAGGGCTTGTTCAGGGCCTTGAAATACTCCCGGGCCCGGTTGAATTCCTTTTTGCCGGCCTTGCCCAGGGTGACCACGATTTCGTTGATGTATTCAGCGCCCTTCAGCTCCTCGAGAATGGGGCCCAAGGCCGGGCCGTCCATCTCCGAAGCCAGGGCCGGCAGGATAAGGGCCAGGGGACGGCGCTGGGCGAAGCGCAGCAAATCCGCCTCCAGGCGCGGTCTGTCCGGCGCGCCCAGACGGTGCAGGGTGGTGATAACGCCGTTTTGGTGAAAATCCGCCATGCCCCCTCTCACCCGCCCGGCGGGGCTTGAGGGCCCCGGCTGGCTCGCTACCGCCTCAGAACGCCTGCAGGCCTTGGGCCTCGTCGGGCAAGATCATGAATATCGAGGTAAAGCCGGCCACCTCGAAAACCTCGCGGACGTAAGGCTTCAAGCCGCACAGCACCAGTTTGCCGCTCACGCCGGCCAGTTTTTTGGCAGTGGAAAGCAGCACCCTGAGCCCCGCGCTGGAGATGTATTCAACCTGAGACATGTCAATCAGTATCTTGGTCCCGTCGGCTTCCAAAACCTTTTTGAGGGTCTCCTCGGCGTTGCCGGCCGACTGGGCGTCGAAGCGCCCGGCCAAGGCCACCACGGTCACGTCATTTTTTTGGTTCTGGCTAATTTCCATGGGCGAGAAGCCTCCGCTACTACTTAAAATAACACCATTGGTTGTCCAACCTAGCAGGAAACCGGCCGCCAGGCAAGAAGACGGCTCACGCCCCCCAAGCAAAAGGCCATCCCCGGCGCCCCCCCGGCTTTGCGCCAATCTTACCGCCGGACCGCCGCGCCGCCCAGGGCCTCGCCGCCGCCCTGAAAAGACCGAGCCCCCCTCAGCAATTGGTGGAGGCTTCGTTCAGCAGGGTGGGCTGGCCGGTGGCCTCGCGCACCGCCCGCCAAAGGTTGCCCTTGGGCTCCACCTTGGAGCGGTGGCTGATGGCCAGTTCTATGGGAATGTGCACGAACTGGTTGTTCCACAGGCTCACCATCATGCCGGTCTTGCCGGCCATGCCGGCGTGCACCGCGTGGTGGCCCAAAAAGCCGGTGTATACCCGGTCGTTGGAATTGGCCGGCACCGAGCGTATCAAGTATGAGGGGTCTATGTATTTCAGGTTTATTTCCAAGCCCTTTTCGGCGAAAAATTGATTGATCCGCGATTTGAGCATGGTGCCGATGTCGCCCAGCTTGGGATTGCCGGAAGGATCGCTGCCCAGGTTGGCCCCCTCGAAGAACTTCTGGCCGGCGCCCTCGGCCACCACCACCACGGCGTGCCCCCGGCCGCGCAGGCGCTCTTCCAGGGCGGCCAGGAGGCCGTGCTCGCCTTCCAGGTCGAACTCCACCTCGGGTATGAGGCAGAAGTTCACCTCGGTCAGGGCCAGGGTGGCGTGGGCGGCCACGAAACCGCTCATGCGGCCCATGAGCTTGACCAGGCCGATGCCGTTGGGCGCGCCGGTGGCCTCGTTGTGGGCGCCCAGGATGGCGTGGGTGGCCGCCTCCACCGCGGTCTGGAAGCCGAAGGTCTTCTCCACGAAGCAAATGTCGTTGTCAATGGTCTTGGGGATGGCCACCACCGCGATCTTGAGCTCGCGCCTGGTGATCTCATCGGTGATGAACTTGGCCGCGTGCAGGGTGCCGTCGCCGCCGATCATGAACAAGAGCCCCACGTTGAGACGCTCCAGGGCGTCCACGATCTCCTCCATGGGTTGGGAGCCCCGGCTCATGCCCAGGAAGGCCCCCCCCCGGCCATGCACGTTCAGCACGGTGGTGGGGGTCAGTTCCATGAGGTCGTGGCCATAGGAGGGTATGAAGCCCTGCAGGCCGAAACGCACGCCCACCACGTTCTTGACCCCGTATATATAGTGCAATTGCAGAACGATGGCCCGCACCAGCGAATTGATGCCCGGGCACATGCCGCCGCAGGTGACGATGGCGGTCTTCAGCTTGCTGGGGTCGAAATAAATGTGGTCGCGGGGCCCGGCCATCTCGAAATCGGGCAGCAGCATGCAGGAATCGGCCGGCTGCTCGCTGGGAAAGGGGTCCATGAGCACCCGCCGGTTTTCGCTCACGCAACCGCCGAAGCCTTTGTCAACCGCCAGCATGGGGTTGGCTATCTTGGCCGCGCCCAGGGAACGGACGCGGGTTTGCTCTGGGGTCACGGTATGCGATTCATGCTGCACGGGGGCCTCCCTTGTCATAGGGTTTCACGAATTGGGAACAGGAGTCGGTCACTTTTAAAAACGCTAACATCGCCGTCAGGTATGGTCAAGCGGCAAGCCGGTTACCCCTGCGGGGGGCGGCCGGGGGCGGCCTTTACTTTTCAAGGGGTTGTGCTACCATTTCCCCGCCGGGTCTGGCGCTTTGCAGCGGGGCCCGCGCTACAGACCTCCAACAAACCTATTCCTAAGGATGATTAATATGATATCCGAATTCAGCCTTGAAGGGGTGCGGCGCACGGTGTTTGGCCGGGGCTCCTCCGCCAAGCTGGCGCAGGAGGTGGAGCTTATAGGCGGCGGACCGGCGCTGGTGGTGGTGGACCCCAACGTGCTGGCCGCCGGCGCGGCCGAAACCGCGCTCAAAAGCCTGGAGGCGGCCGGCCTCAAGCATGAGGTATATAGCGCCATCACCCGCGAGCCCGAGCCCGCCGAGGCCGACGCGGCGGCGGAAATGGGCAAGAAATTGGGGGCCAAGGTGGTGGTGGGCATCGGCGGCGGCAGCGCCCTGGATTTGGCCAAGGCCGCGGCCGCGCTCATCAACAATCCCGGCTCCGCGGTGGATTACGTGGGCCTGGATCTGTTGAAGAAGCCGGCCCAGCCCTCCATCATGGTGCCCACCACGGCCGGCACCGGCAGCGAGGTCACCTTCACAGCGGTTTTCACCCGCCGGGCCGATAAGTTCAAGGGCGGCATGAACGGCCGCCTGCTCTATCCACACACCGCGCTCCTGGACCCCCTTCTCACCGTGAGCTGCCCGCCCTACATCACGGCGGTGGTGGGCATGGACGCCCTGACCCACGCCATGGAGGCCTATACCTCCCTGGCCGCCACCCCCATGAGCGAAATGAATTCCCTGCGGGCCATCGAGCTGATCGGCGGCAACCTGCGCCAGGCCGTGACCAACGGCGAAAACCTGGAGGCGCGGGAGAACATGCTCCTGGGCTCCTATCTGGCCGGCCTGGCCCTGGCCCAGGCCGGGGTGGGCGCGGTGCACGCCATGGCCTATCCCCTGGGGGCGTTTTTCGACATTCCCCACGGCGAGGCCAACTCGGTGCTATTGCCCTATGTGCTCAGCTTCAACCTGATCGCCTGCCCGGACCGCTTCGCGGACATGGCCTACGCCCTGTGCGAGATGCCCGAGAATCTCACCACCCGCGACGCCGCCGAGGTCTGCGTGGAGGAGGTGATGCTGCTTTCCCAGGATATCGGCATCCCCGGCTCCCTGGATCAGTTGAACGTGCCCCAGTCCGAGGTGCCGGCCATGGCGGCCAAGGCCATGACCGTGGCCCGGCCCATCGCCAACAACCCGCGCAAGGTCAGCGCCGAGGACTTGGAAAACATCTACCGCGAGGCCTTTGCCGGCTGATATCGCCTTTAAGCGAAAAGGAAACGCGTCATGCCTGGATTCGAATGGTTGGGCAAGGAGGAGCGCGAGGCGGTCCTGGACGTCATGGACCGGGGGGTGCTGTTCCGTTATGAATTTCAAGACCAGCGCCAAGGCGCTTTCAGGGTCCGCGAGTTCGAGGAGGCCTTCGCCGCCTACGCCGGGGCCCGCTACGCCCTGGCGGTGAGTTCGGGAACCGCGGCCCTGAAGGTGGCGCTGGCCGCCCTGGGCGTGGGCCCCGGCGACGAAGTCATCACCCAGGGCTTCACCTTCGTGGCCACCTGGGAAACGATCTTCGAGTGCGGGTGCACCCCGGTGTTCTGCGAGATCGACCGGACCCTGTGCATGGACCCGGCCGATCTGGAGAAAAAGATCACCGACAAGACCCGCTGCATCGTCCCGGTGCACATGATGGGGGCCCAGGCCCGCATCAAGGAGATCAAGGCCATCGCCGACAAGCGCGGCATCCCGGTGCTGGAAGACACCGCCCAATCGGCGGGCGGCTTCCTGGGCGGCAAGGGCCTGGGCACCTTCGGCGCGGCGGGCACCTTTTCCTTTGATTCGGTGAAGACCCTCACCACCGGCGAGGGCGGCATGATCATCACCGACGACCAGGGCCTCTACCAGAACGCCAGCGAGTATCACGACCACGGCCACGACCACAAGCCCGTGGGCCGCGGCAACGAGGGCCGGCGCTTCCTCGGCTTCAACTACCGCATGATGGAATTGCAGGGGGCCCTGGGCCTGGCCCAGCTCAAGAAGCTGCCCGATATGGTGAAGACCCAGCAGGCCAACAAGGCGGCCCTGAAGGAGGCCCTGGCCCGCATCCCCGGCGTCAGCTTCCGGGAGATCCTGGACCCGGCCGGCGATTCGGCCACCTTCCTCTCCTGGTTCATGCCCGGCGCCGAGGAAACCGAGCGCCTGGCCGGCATGCTGGCCCAAGAGGGAGCCGGCGCCATTCCCTGGGGCAAGAACACCTGGCACGCCTATCCCCACTGGGAACACCTGCACGCCGGCTCCAGCGCGATCAAGAGCGGCTGGCCCTTCAAGCGGCCCGAGGGAGACCTGAGCTACGGCCCTGAAGCCCTGCCCCAAACCGCCGCCCTGCTCGCCCGCTGCCTGAGCTGGCAGATCATGCTGGGCTGGGGCGAGGAAAAGCTGGAGCAAATGACCCAGGCCATCAACCACGCCGTGGCCAACTGGTAAGAAACGACATGGCCCTGCACGTCATCATCCCCGCCCGCTACGGCTCCAGCCGCTTTCCCGGCAAGCCCCTGGTCAATATCGGGGGCAAGCCCATGATCCAGCACGTCATGGAAAGGGCCTTCAAGGCCGACGGCGTTAAAACCGTGGCCGTGGCCACCGACGATGAACGCATCGCCCAGGCGGTGGAGGCCTTCGGCGGCCGGGCCCTCATGACCCCGGCGGAGCTGCGCTCCGGTTCCGACCGGGTGGCCAGGGCGGCCGAGCTTTTGAACCTGGGCCCCGACGAACTGGTGGTGAACGTGCAGGGCGATCAGCCGCTGCTGCCCCCCGAGGTCATCAACCAGACCGCCAAGCCGCTTCTGGATGATCCGGAGGTGGTCATGAGCACCCCGGTGATGCCCATCCGCCGGCCCGAGGAGGTGGGCGACCCCAACCACGTGAAGGTGGTGATGGCCGCCAATGGCGACGCCCTTTATTTTTCCCGCCAGGCCATACCCCACCCCCGCGACGGCGGGCACGTCACCTATTACAAGCACCTGGGCGTTTACGTGTTCCGGCGCTCCTTTTTGCAGACCTTTGCCCAACTCCCCACCGGCCAGTTGGAGGAGCTGGAAAAGCTGGAGCAGCTGCGGGTGCTGGAGGCCGGCTACGCAGTCCGTTGCGTGGTGACCCCCTTTGACTCGCCCGAGGTGGACCGGCCCGAGGACGCCCTGCGGGTGGCCGCGCTCCTGGATTAGGAACCGGCCGGCCGGAACTCAAGGGGGGGCTGGCGCATGATAGGGCCTCGCCGATTGCCTGTTCGGCGAAGGTGGTCCCAGCTTTGGAAGATGAACCAAAAGGCCGCGCCGGTTATGGGCGCGGCCTTTTGTCTGGCAAATTGGCGGGCCGTCCATGGCCCGCTTAGCAATACCTTGCTAGCTATTGCCGCCCCCCTGCCCACAGGGGCCAACCCGTGTCGGGGTCGCGCAGTTGAATGGTCTGGCCGTCGCTGGTGACGGTCATGAGGATGTTGGTGGCCACGCCGTCCAGCTCCACCGTGTAGCCGGTGGCGGTAATCACCGCGCCCACCTGGGGCCAGTTGACGCCCTGCTGCTCCCAATACCACCAGGGGCCCAGCCCGTAAAGGGTCACGCTGCCGCTGTCGGTGACCAAGGTCAGGCCGCCGCCGTTGAGATAGCCCACGGCCGAAACCGTGCCGCTGTAGGTGAAGGGCGTCCCGGCCAGGATGTAAGAAGGATCATGGACGGGTGTTCCCGTTCCCGCGCCCTGCCCCCTGCCCGCCGCCTCGGCCGCGCCGCCCGGCCCGTAGGCCAGCGCCGGCAGGCCGCCAAGGGCCACCAGCATCAATCCCGCAATCGTCAGGGCCAAAAGACGTTTCATTTCTCATGCTCTCCTTTTTAAAGTAACCGCCAATGCCAATCCGGATTCCAGGCCGGCGCCGGGCGAAACGGGCGGGGCAGCCGGCGGCAGACCGGCAGGGAATTTCCCTCCGCAACAGGATCGCGCGGCGCTCGGACATCGCCACCCAGCCGTGCGGGTTAAGGCCGGGCCCCCCAACGGGGTTTACGACGGGGCAGGTCGGGCGTTGCTCTTTCTCCCGCCTTGGCTCGTTGCCAAGGCAATGGTTCCGCCCGCCGACTGTAAAAAATATAGGCACGAGCCATGCCAACCTATCAATTTGATAGGCTTTTAGACATAACATCCTTTAATGAATAGAGTATTTCGTTGATTGCCGGGGGAGGCATGGAATCCGGCCGCGGCTCCCTGAATAATAGTTACGCCCGGTCTCGTAATAAGTGCATATTAATTATGCAGCGCCGCAGCGGCCGGGATTTCGACAATCTTATTTATTTTATTGCTATTTGCCCTTATGCGCCACCTCGGACCATCCGGTCAGCTCAACGCCCATGGCGGCCAGGGCTTGCGCGGTGCGGGAAGCGGTGAGGACTGCCAGCTCGGCCTGGCGGGGGGCGCAATAGGTGGAAAGCGACTCCAACTCATAATCCACCAGGCCCGGATGGCACATCAATTCCAGCACCGCGCCGTCTCCGGCCCGGGCAAAGCCTTTTTCCAGGCAGGCCAGCATCCCCTCCAGATTGGTGTTGGCCCCGTACCAGGTAATCAGGCAGGCCCTGGGATGGGGCACGCCGCGGGCGTTCAGCAGGGCATCGTGCCGCGGCTCCTCGTTGCGCGCCGGCAGCCCCAACTCGAGGGCCAATTCCACGAACACCGGGAACAACTCGGGACGCTGGTGAACGTGGTGATGGGAGTCCAGGTGATTGGGCTCCACCCCCAGCTCGCGCAGACGGGCCACCTGGGCCCGCCACTCCCTGGCCGCCTGGTCGGGCTCGGCCCGCACCTGGCTGGGGTGGCGGGGAAAGCGGCCCTTGGCGGTCACCAGGGAGGGTATCTCCTCGGGGGGCAGGCAGGGCTCGCCCTCGCCGGTGAGCTGAAGGTGCAGGCCCACCTTGCCCGGAATCCGCCGGGCCCAGCGGGCGATGCGCTCGGCGGAAAGCGGCATGCACACCATGGCCGTGGTGGAGCAGACCAGGCCCTTGGTGATGGCCTCCACGATGCCCCGGCACACGCCCTCGGTGAGGCCGAAGTCGTCGGCGTTGATGATGAGTTTTTTCATGCGGCGCCCTTCCTGCCTCGGGGGTAGCTTGCCGGACCCTGCCGGGTCTGGCAAGCATACCCCAAAGCTCCCGGCAAGCGCCAGGGTCGCCGGCTAGAGGGAGGGATCCAGCACTACCTTCATGGCGCTTTCGCCGGGCACCTCGCCCGCCACCAGCTTGATGCCTTGCAGAGCTTCTTGCAGGGGCAGGCGGTGGGTGATCATTTCATGCCAGGGATAGTTGCCCTTGGCCGCCAGTTTTATGGCCGGCTCCACCGCCCGGAAGTCGTGGGAAAAGGCCCCCAGCAGCTTCAGCTCCTTGAACACCACCTGGTCCAGGAGGAGCGGCACCTCGGTCTGGCCGCCGTAGAGGCCGGGCAGCACCAGGGAAGCCCCCAGCCCGCAGAGGCTGAGAGCGGTGCGGGCCCCGGCCGGGCTGCCGGTTACGTCCATGACCAGGCCGGCCATGGCCCCGCCGGTGGCCCGGGCCACCGCCTCGCGGGGGTCCTCGCGGTCGGCGTTGATGACCAAATCCGCGCCGAAGCGGGAGGCCATGGCCAGGCGCGGGGCGTCCCGCTCCAGGCCCACCAGCATCACCGGCCCGGCCCCCACCTCCTTGGCCACCGCCGCCGCGGCCAGGCCCTGCTGGCCCGGCCCCACGATGGCCACGGCCTGGCCCAGGGAGGCGCCGCCGATGTGGCGCAGCCAGCGCACCGCGTTGCCCAGCACCGCGCAGATCAGCACCGCCGTGCCGGCCTCCAGGTCCTCGCTCACCTTGTGCAGCATGGCGCGGGGGTGGATATACATGTAATCCGCGTAGGCCCCGAAAAGATGGGGCGGCTCGGCGCAGGACACCATGGAGCCGTAGGTGTAGTAGCGCTCGCACAGGGTGTAGCGGCCCGCCAGGCAGGGGCGGCATTTGCCGCAGCCAAAGGCGTACTCGATTATCACCCGGTCGCCCTCTTTCACCCCGTGGCGCTTCTTGGCCTCCTCGCCCATTTTATAAACCCGGCCCACGATCTCGTGGCCCAGGATGATGGGATAGGGGCGCGGGGCCCGGCTGGCCTTGCCCTTGAAGATGCCGGGGTCCGAGCCGCACACGCCGGCCAGCTCCAGCTTGAGAATGCCGTCCTCCGGCCCCACCTCGGGCAGGGGGAACTCCTGCATTTCCATTTGCCCCGGTCCGGTCGCCACCATGGCCCTGGTTTTCATTTGACAACTCCCTTTTCGCGGTCAAAGGTGCCCGGTTCTTCTTCCGGCGGGATGGCTCCCCGCAGGCGTTCCTTCACCACCCGGTTCAGGGCGTTTTTGGGAAGCTGCTCCAGCCTGCGCCAGAAACGCGGCACCTTGAAATCAGCCAGTTCATTCTGGCAATGGGCGATCAACCCTTGCCAATCGTCTTTTTCGCCGGGTTTCCAGACCACCAGGGCCAGGATCTCCTCCTCGCCGGCGGCGTCCGGCGGGCTGACCCCGATCACCGCCGCCTCGGCCACGCCCGCCGCGCCGGCCAGGGCGGCCTCCACCTCGGCGGCGCTGATGTTCTCGCCCTTCTTGCGGATCACGTCCTTGGCCCGGCCCAGGAAATAGAGCACTCCGTTTTCATCCAGCTTGCCCCGGTCGCCGGTGTGCAGCCAGCCGCCGGCCAGCACTTCCTCGGTGGCCTGCGGGTCGTCCAGGTATTGCTTGATGATGGCCGGGTTCTGGATGACGATCTGGCCCGGAGTCCCCGGCGCGGCCTCTTTGTCTTTATCGTCGAAAACCTTCACCCGGTTGTAATCATCGGGCCAGGCCGGCTCCATGGGCAGGCCCACCGCGCCTTCCACGCAGGGCCCGCCCCTGGCCCCCATCACCGCCATGGGAGCTTCGGTGAGGCTGTAGAGGGTTTGCAGACGCACCCCGAAACGCCGCTCGAAATCGTGGTAATGGCCCTTGGGCGCGCCGCCGGCCACCACGTGTTCCAGAGGATTGTCGGCGTCGTCGTCCTGGGGATCGCGCCCCCATAAAATGGTGGTCAAGGCCAAGAGCATCACCGCCTTGTTGGCCCGGTATTGCCGGGTCCATCCCCACCAGCGCGAGGCGCTGAACTTTTCCGCCAGGATGAAGGTGGCCCCGCTCCACAGGCAGCCCATGGCCGAATAAAACTGGGCGTTCACGTGGAACAGCGGGTTGGCGGTCAAGAGGCGGTCCGTTTCCTTCAGGTCCGCGGTCTTGGCAAAGGCGGCCGCGGTGCGCAGGTAATCGCCCTGGGTGTGCACCACGCCCTTGGGAAAGCCGGTGGTGCCCGAGGTATAGAGCACCGCCGCCCAGGTATCCAGGTCCAGCTCGGGCCGGGGCGGGGCTTCTTGGGACTGGCCGTATCGGCTCCAGGGCAAGAGCCCCTTATCCTCGGCGTCCACCCCCAGCCAATGGGCGACTGACGGGCATTCTTTCTGCAGATGGGAGAGCAGGTCCAAGGATTGCCCCCCCAGGGCCACGGCCTTGGCCTTGGAATGATTCAATGCGTAGGCCGCTTCCTTGGCGGTGAGCCTTAAGTTCACCGGCACCAGGACCGCGCCCAGCTTGAACAGGGCCCACCACAGATAGATGAACTTGGGCGAATTGGCCACCAACAGCGCCACCCGGTCGCCCGGCCCCACCCCCAGCTTGGCCAAGCCGGCCGCGACCCGATCCACCCGGCGGTTCATCTGGGCATAGGTGATCTCCTCCTGGCTGAACACCAGGTAAATCTTGTCCCCCAACTGGGCGGCCCTGGCTTCAATCAACTCCCGAACGCTTCGCATGCTGTAAATCTCCTAGGCGTGGCTGTTGGCTTCTACTAAACGGGCGCGCCAGGTTTGCCAGGCGTAGAGGCCCGCCAAAAGCGCCGCGCCCACCAGATCGCTTTTATAACCGGGCATGATGAGCAGGAAGGCCGCCGCCAGCAACAATCCGCGCATGAGGATATTGACGCGGTCCTTCAGATAGCCCATCAGGGCCGAACCGATGGCCATGCAGCCCATGAGCGCCGAAACGAAGCTCAGTGCGATGCCCCACCAGGTGCCCTGCCAGATCAAAACCGGATGATAGACGAAGATGAAGGGAACTATATAAGCGATTATGGCCAGGCGCATGGATTCGAAGCCGGTGGCGAATGGTCTGGCCCCGGCTATGCCCGCGCCGGCAAAGGCGGCCAGGGCCACCGGCGGGGTTATGCAGGAGAGGCAGGCGTAGTAGAAAACGAACATGTGCGCGGCCAGGGGCTCCACGCCCAACTGGATCAAAACCGGGCCGGCCAGGATCACCGTCAGGATGTAGGCCGCCGAGGTGGTCAGGCCCATGCCCAATATCAGGGAAGCCACCATGACGAAGGCCAGGGAAAGGAACAAGGAGCCGGAGCTGGCCTGCACCACCAGGCTGGAGAATTTCAAACCCAGACCGCTCTGGGTCACGTTGCCGATGACTATGCCCGCGCAGGCACAGGCCAGCGCCACCTCCAGGGAGCCGCGGGCGCCCTTTTCCAAGGCCTCCAGAATCTTGCCGGGCAGTTGGCGCAGGGTGCCCTTTACCAGGCTCTCCAGGAGCATGATGAGCACCACGGTGCCGATGGCCCACAGGCCCGCCTTCATGGGCGACCAGTCCATGACCAGGGCCCCGATGAGCACCGCCGCCGGAAACATAAGATAGCCGCCCCGCGCCACCACCGGCCCCACCTTGGGCAACGTCTCGCGGGCCATGCCTTTCAGCCCCTGCCGCAGGGCCTCCAGGTGCACCATGTAGATAAGCGCGAAGAAATACAGCACCGAGGGAATCACCGCGGCCTTGCACACCTCCAGATAGGCGATGCCCAGCATATCGGCGATGATGAAGGCGGCCGCGCCCATCACCGGCGGCATGAATTGGCCGCCGGTGGAGGCCACCGCCTCGATGGCCCCCGCGAATTTGGGCTTGTAGCCTATCTTTTTCATCAGGGGAATGGTGAAGGAGCCGGTGCTCATCACGTTGGCCACGGCCGAGCCCGAGATGGAGCCGAAAGTGGCGGAGGAAAGCACGGCCACCTTGGCCGGCCCGCCGCGCAGATGCCCGGCCAGGGCGTTGGCGAATTGGATGAAGAACTCGCCGGTGCCGGAGACCACCAGGAACGCCCCGAACAGGATGAAGATGAAGATGAAGCTGGCCGAAACCCCCAGGGGAATGGTGAACAGGCCCTCGGTGGTGAGATATTGGTAGGAGACCAACTGCTCCAGATCGATGGGGCGGTGCCCCCACATGCCGGGTATGTGGTGGCCCCACAGGCTGTAGGCCAAGGCCACCAGGGTTATGATGGGCAGGGCGTTGCCCATGACCCGCCGGGTGGCCTCCAGCACCAGGATTATCACGGTCCCGCCCAGCCAGAGGTCGGTGGTGGTGGCCATGCCTCCGCGCATGACCAACAGCTTGTAGCTGGAGCTCAGGTGCAGGAGCGTCCAGGCGGAGAGCCCGATGAGGACCAGGTCCCAGGCCAGCTGCGCGGCCGCCCAGGGCTGGTTCATGTTTTTCTTGGCCACCGGATAGATGAGGAAAACCAAGGTGCAGGCGAAAAGCAAGTGCACCGGCCGCTGCACCATGGCCGAGAAAACCCCGAATTGGGCCGTGTACAAGTGAAAGGCGCACATGCCCAGCGCCACCAGGGTTACCGCCCAGGCGCTCAGGCTTTTCCGAGTCGCGTTGTCTGCCATGTCCCGTTATTCCCTGGCCCCTTTGCGGGGCCGGCTAAAAAAGCTGGCCAACCGCCAGCCGGGCCGCTATAGGCCCGGTATATTCCACCACAGGCGCCAGCGCGGCGCCTGGGCGGCCTCCAGATTGATAAGGGCCCCCGGCATGGCCACGGCGCATAGGGGGAAGCGTTCCCCGTTCAAAATCAAGGTGTGGTTGGCCATGTCCGGGGAGCCCAAGCGGAAGTCCACCTTTCCTCGGGGCTCGTTGATGTTCCTCAGCTCACCCACGCCGTCGGCGCGCAGATGAAAGTCGCTGTATTCGAAGCCTTCGCCATTCAGGTTGGACTTGAAAGTCATATGCGTAAGCACGATGCGGCCTGGCGCCTCCAGCCGGTAATGTTCGGCGAAAAAGGCCCGGTCATAGGAGTGCAGAAACCACAAGGTGAACTCCTGGCCGGGCCGGGCCGGATATAGAGTCAGAACCTTGCCGGTGTCCGCTTCCCGCACCGCCAGGCAAAATTCCGGCTGGTTGGCGTAATGGGCCCAAAACAGTCCCCCCGTCAGTATGGCCAAGGCCAAAACCAGAACCCAAATCCGGCCCGCGGCGCGGCCCTTCCCAGGGGAAGGGGCGGGCCGCGCCGGGCCGTTTATTTGAGCTTTGTCGTTCATGCCGCTTTAGGGGCCTAGCGTTCCCTGATCACGCCCTTTTCCTTGAAGTACTTCTCAGCGCCGGGATGCAGCAGGATCGGGATGCCCACGGTGGCGGTCTGCAAGCCCATGAGCTTGAACTTGGCGTGAATCTGATCCAGTTCGTCCTTGTGGTCGAACACCGCCTTCAGGATGTCATAGGCCAGCTGGTCTTTCATATCCTTGCTGACGACGAAGATGCCCATCCAAGCCAGGGTGTGATGCGGCGCGGCCATGTCCCTGTAGGTTCCGGCCTTGATGGTGCGCGGGTAATAGGCGGGGAAGCTCTTGTTGATCTTCCTGGCCACCTCGGGCTCGATGTCGAGGAAGCGGATTTTGCGCTGGGTGGCCAAATCCACCAGGGTGGGGGCCGGCGTGCCCAGGGTCACGATGCCCACGTCTATGTTGCCGTCCTTCATGGCCGCCGAGGTCTCGGTGGCCGAAAGGAACTGCTCGTCGATGTCGTCGTAGGTGATGCCGTAGACGCCCAGGACGTAACGGGCCATGGCCTCGGTGCCGGAACCCGGAGCGCCCAAGGCCACCTTCAGTCCTTTGTGGGCTTTAATGTCGCCGATCTTTTTAATGGGTGATTCATCAAGGACGAAAATCTGGATGTCGATGGGATAGGTGGAGAACAGGGCCCTCAGGTCCTTTTGGGGATTGTCCTTGAAAACCTCCTGGCCGGTATAGGCGTAAAAGGCCGCGTCGGGCATGGAAAGCGCCAGCGCGTCGTTGCCCTTCATCACGTTGCGGATATTCTCGATGGAGGCCCCCGAGGGATGCGCCGAGGCGTAGTAGCCTTTCACGTATTTATTGATCATGTTGGCCACACCGCCTCCCAGGGGATACCAGGTTCCGCCCGTGGATGCGGTGCCGATGGACAGCCTCTCGTCTTCGGCCAGGGCCGGCGCCGCCAGGGCGAGGCACAGAACGAAAACCGCCAAGCAAGCCACTATTTTTCCACTGCTCTTCTTGAAATACATCACGTCCCTCCCAGGAGCTGGTTTGCAAGCGGGCCGTTGCCGGCGCGCCCGCCTGCTGGTGTGGAAAGCCGGCAACGGCCTCCCAGTTTTCCGCACTCCGCCGGCCGGCGGATTGCTATACGTCTTTTTGGGCAGGCCCGGAATCGCCTCCTTTCGCAGTCAAAGCCATGCCCCGCTATTCTTGTGTCGCGGCCTTTTCGCGCAGTTGATACTTGAGCGTTTTCCCTGAGGCGTTGCGCGGAATCTCCGCCACGAAACTGACTTTGCGCGGCTTTTTGTAGGAAGCCAGGTTCTCCTTGCACAGATCGATTATTTCCTCGGCCGTGGCGCTCATGCCCGCTTTCAAGGCCACGAAGGCCTGCACGCTTTCGCCCCACAGCTCGTCAGGCGCCCCCA
Organism: Desulfocarbo indianensis; assembly: GCA_001184205.1. GTDB lineage: Bacteria > Desulfobacterota > Desulfarculia > Desulfarculales > Desulfarculaceae > Desulfocarbo > Desulfocarbo indianensis. Next base: position 568,217 of record LBMP01000002.1, on the reverse strand, counting down.
CCACCGCCACGTCGGCCACCGCCGGGTGGGTGAAGATTATCTCCTCCACTTCGCGGGGGTATATATTCTCCCCGCCGCTGACCAGCATGTCCTTCTTGCGGTCCACGATATAGAAAAAGCCCTCGTGGTCGCGCCGGGCCAAATCGCCCGTGTACAGCCAGCCGTCGCGCAGGACCTCGGCCGTGGCCTCGGGCTTCTGGTGATAGCCGGTCATCACGTTGGGGCCCTTGCAGATTATCTCGCCGACCTCGTCGGGGCCCACTTCCCGGCCCAACTCGTCGACCAGCTTGGCGTTCAGAAACGGCACGGGCAGGCCCACCGAAAGGTCCTTGCGCAGGCTGTCGGCCGCGTTCAGGATGGTTATGGTGGGCGAGGCCTCGGTGCAGCCGTAAACGTCGAATACCCCGCTGATGTTGGGGAAAAACTCCAGAAGCCGCCGCTTGGCCTCCATGGGCAGCTTGTCCGCGCCGGCGGTGCATTTGCTGATGCTGGAGGTGTCGTAAGCCCCGGCCTTGGCTTGCTGCATCAGCAAGAGATACATGGCCGGCGAGCCCGAGATCACCGTGGCTTTTTCGCGCTGTATTATTTCCAGCAGTTCCTGGGCGTCGAACTTCTCCACCAACACGCAGGCCCCGCCCAGGGCGACCTGGATGGTCAGGTGGTTGTTGAGAGCGGCGGTGTGGTAGAGGGGCCCCACGATGATGGAAATCTGCCCCCGCGAGTCCTGGCGGCCATGCATGGTGTTGCAGAGGTTCCACAGCACGTTGCGGTGGTTTATCACCGCGCCCTTGGGCAGCCCCGTGGTGCCGGAGGTGTACATGATCTGGCAAGGGTCGTCTTCCATGATCGCCGTGTTAAGGGGCCGGGGCTGGCCCGCGGCCAGAAAGCTCTCATAGTCGTGGCAGGGGTCGGGACCCTGCCCGCCGGGGCTCACGAAAAAGCGCACGGTCTCCAGGCGGGCGGCGGTGTTGGCCACGGCCTCGGCGAACTCGGCCCCGAAAAACAGGGCATCAGTCTGCGAATCGTTCAGGACAAAAGCCATTTCCCGGCCGACCAGCCGGAAATTGACCGGCACGGCCACCAGGCCCACCCTGAGCGCCGCGAAATAGGTCTCCACGAAATGGGCCCCATTGAAAAACAATATCCCCACCCTCTGGCCGGGCTTGAGCCCCTTGGCCAGCATGGCCCCCGCCAAGCGGGACACCCGGTCTTCCAATTGAGCGAAACTTTGTCGGCCTTGCCGGGAAACCAAGGCCAGGGATTGGGGTTCCCTGGCCGCGGTGTTGGCCAGTAGGTAGCCTACGTTCAACTCAGTCTCTCCTGCAGGTAGTTTGGGGTTTTATTAAAAACGTCATGACCGCGTCGCTGGGCATTCGGCCGGGACAAGGCCGGCTCCGCGCCAGGTGATTCCGGATGCCGTTCCTGGCGGGGCCGCCCGGCCCATTCGCTGCGGTGCGCCTTTGAAAAGCAAGCGCGGCGCGGGCCTGAAAGACAGCTTGGCAATGCATCCATTTTTAACGCTACTCGTTAATTAATGTTGATATGTGATATAATTTAATACATGGCTTACGCCAAATGCAACCCCAAATCTTTTTACGGCCCTGACCCGGCCATGGAGTCCGCGTGAGCCGGGCGGGTGTCCCGGCTCACCAAAAGTGTCGTTTGAGGAAATTGACCTGGCAGATTAGCAGCTAGTATGCTGGTAGTGGGATGACAAATTCGTAACGGGGAACCGTCCGCACTGGTTAACTAACAATCAGAGCCTGCACGGAAAGAGGACCGCTTGCCTGGTTGGATAATACCGGCTATCGTGGCCACGCTTTCGGGCAGCATTATCCTTGTCCTGGTTTTTCTCTATCTCCATTGCAAGGAAAGGCAGCCGGGCCTCGGCCTCTGGACCGCGGCCTGGGGGTTGTATTGCCTGCGTTTCGTTTTCGAAATCGGGCTGGGCTGGTGGCCCGGAGCGCTGGCGGCCTCGGTCGGCGTGCAGCTCAGCGCCCTGGGCAGCGCCTTTTTGCTGCTCTGGGGTTCTCATGCCCTGGTGGGGGCCAGGATGTCGCCCTTTTGGGCCCTGCTCACGGCCCTGGTGGCCATCGCCGCCAGCCTGGCCATTTACTTAAAGCTTTCCTTCATGTGGACCGCCCTGCCGTGTTTCATTTTCCAGGGGCTGGCCTACGGGCGGTCGGGCGTTTTGTGGCTCAGGCAAAAGGAGCTGACCGGCCTCCCCGCCCGGATCACCGGCGTGGCCTTTGTGATATGGGGCCTGCACAAATTAAACTATCCCTTTCTGCGGGGCCTGACCTGGGCCGCGCCCTGGGGCTTTCTCTTGGGCGCGGCCCTGGAGGTCATCGTGGCCCTGGGCGCGCTCTTGGCCCACTTCGAGAAGGCCAAAAGGCAATTATCGGAAAGCGAGGCCCGTTACCGGCTGTTGGTGGAAAACGCCAGCGAGGGCGTGGCGGTGTTCCAGAACGGCAAGACCAAGCTCTTCAATGAAAAAATGCTGGAGATCACCGGCTATGCCGAAGACGAGCTGGCGGCGCTGGATTTCAAGGAAACCATTCACCCCGCCGACCGGCGGATGGTGGTGGAAAGGCACCAGACCAGAATGTCCGGCCGGCCCACGCCGGAATCCTACGAGTTCCGCATCCTGGATAAAAGCGGCCGGCTCAAATGGCTGCAAATCAACGTGGTGCTCATCCAATGGGAAAGAAAGCCGGCCGCCTTGAGCCTCTTGAGCGACGTCACCGGCCGCAAGGAAATGGAACGGGCCCTGGCCGAAAGCGAGGAGCGCTTCCGCCAGATCGCCGAAGGCATCCGCGAGGTGTTCTGGCTGGTTGACACGGATTGGCAGACCATCCATTACGTGAGCCCCGCCTACGAGGAGGTCTGGCAGCGGCCGGTCGAGACTCTCTACCAGAAGCCCCTATCCTGGATGGAGTCCTTGCCGGCCCAAGACCGGCAGGCGGTGATGGACTATTTTGACGGCCTGCAAAAAGATGAACTTACCGCCGGGATATTTCCCCAATACCGGGTGCGGCGGGGCGACGGCTCGGTGCGCTGGATAGAAGCCAGGTATTTCCCGGTGCGCAATCACGAGGGCCGCATATACCGGGTGGCCGGCATAGCCGAGGACATCACCGAGCGCAAGCAAGCCCAGGCCGAGTTGCTCACCGCGCACCAGCGCAACCAGAGCCTGCTGGAAAGCATAAGCGACGGATTCTTCTCCATGGACCGCGATCACAGGATCACCTATTTCAACAAAGCCGCCGAGCAGCTTCTGGCCCGCAAGGCCGAAGAGGTTATCGGTCGAGACTTTTTTCAGGTGTTTCCCGGAACCCGGCGGAGCCTCTTCGCCCAAAAATGCCTGCAAGCCCTGCGGCGGCGCGCCAGCCAGCAATTCGAGGCCCGTTTCCCCGACGACTCTCCCGAACACTGGTACGGGGTCCGCGCCTTTCCCTCCGCCGAGGGCGTTTCCATATATTTCCAAAAGCTCACCGAGGCCAAGCGCTCGCAAATGCAGCTGGACCATTTTTTCAACATTTCCCCGGAAATCCTGTGCATTGCCAACTTTGCCGGTCATTTCCTCCGGATAAACCCCTCCATGCCGAAAGCTCTGGGCTGCGGCGCAACGGAACTGTTGGCGCGGCCCTTCCTGGAACTGGTGCATCCCGAGGATCGGGAAGACACCCGGCAAAGGATGGCCCAGCTGGCCATGGGCGAGCCGGTCTTCAACTTCGTAAACCGCTACCGCGCCAAGGAAGGCAACTACCGCTGGCTGTCCTGGGTCGCCGTGTCCTCGAAAGAGGAAGAGCTTATCTACGCGGTGGCCCGCGACGTCACCGAGCAGATTAACGCCGAGCGGGAAAGGGCCAATCTGGAGATGCAGCTGCGCCAGGCCCAGAAGATGGAGGCCCTGGGCGTGCTGGCCGGCGGCATAGCCCACGATTTCAACAATATCCTGGCCGCCATCGTGGGCTACGCCGAATTGGCCCTGGAAGCCGCCAGGCGCCGGGGCCAGGATACGCAAGACATGGCCCAGATCATCCGCTCGGCCCAGCGGGCCCGGGATCTGGTCAGGCAAATCCTCACCTTCAGCCGCAAGGTCGAGCATAATTTCCAGCCGCTGGACCTCAACGCCGAAATTCTGGACGCCGTAGCGGTGCTCCACCGCACCTTGCCCAAAATGATAGACATCCGCACCAACCTGGCCGAGGATCTGCCGCCGGTGAGGGCTGATTCCAACCAAGTGGGCCAGGTGCTCATAAACCTGGCCAGCAACGCCGCCGACGCCATGCCGGGCGGCGGCCAACTTTATTTCGGCACCGCGCTGATTTCGGCCCGGGAACGGACCTGCCAGGCCTGCGGCGCGGTTTTTTCCGGTGATTACATTCAATTAACCGTGGTGGACACGGGCCAGGGCATAGACCAAAAGACCATGGAACACATCTTCGATCCCTTTTTCACCACCAAAGAAGTGGGCAAGGGCACCGGCCTGGGGCTTTCCATGGTGTACGGCATAGTCAAGGACCATCGCGGCCATATTCAATGCCACAGCCGGCCGGGCTGGGGCACCACCTTCAACATCTTCTTTCCCCTGGACCACCGCGAGCAACCCGCCGCTGCCACCCTGGAGCAGGCATTCAAGCCGGCCCAGTGCCAGGAAACCGTCCTCCTGGTGGATGACGAGGAATCCCTCCGCGAGTTGGGAAAACGCATTCTCTCCATGGCGGGCTATAAGGTGCTCAAGGCCTCCAGCGGCGAGGAGGCGCTAAGGGCGCTGGAGTCCCGGCCGGGAGAGGTGGATTTGGTGGTGTTGGACCTCAACATGCCGGGCATGGGCGGGAGAAAGTGCCTGCGGGAAATCCTTAAGCGAAACCCGGAGGCCAAGGTGGTCATCGCCAGCGGCTACCTGGCCGGCGACCAGACCAAAGACGCCCTGGCCGAGGGCGCCGCCAAATTCGTGGCCAAGCCATACCGGGCGGGCGAGCTGTTGAGCGCCATCAGAAGCGCCCTGGACCAAGGAGACGGCGGCTGATAAGCGCTTCCAACGACGTAGGGCGGCCCCTGATGGCCTGCGGCGGTGGCCCTACCCCGCGCGATCTTCCCCCGTTCCGGCGGCTTCCGCCGGCCGGCCCCTACCCCTCCTCGACCTTCGCGCGCCGGGTTACCCGCTCAGAATTCCAAGAGCGCCGCGCCCCAGGTAAGGCCGCCGCCGAACACGGTGAGGCAGACCAGGTCCCCGGGCTGGATGCGGCCGGAGCGGATGGCTTCGTCCAGGGCGATGGCGCAGGAAGCGCTGGAGATGTTGCCGTATTTATCCACGGTGACCACGAATTTCTCAAAGGGCACGTCCAGGCGCTTGGCCACCGCCTGCAGCATGCGCAGGTTGGCTTGATGGGGGATGAAATGCCGCACCTGGCCCAGGGAATAGCCGTTCCCCTCTATCACCCGGATGGCGCTGTCGGCGAAATACTTGACCGCCACCCGCACGCTGGCCGCCGCCTCTATCATCCGCAAGGTATGGCGCTTTTGGTCCACCGACTCATGGGAGATGGGGGTGGTTTTGGAGCCGCCGCCCGGCAGGAGAAGATTCTCGCCCTGGGCGCCGTCGCTGCCCACGAACAGATCGATGAAGCGGGGCTTGCCTCCGTCTGCCTGCAACACGGCCGCGCCGCAACCGTCACCCCAGAGGATGCAGTTGGAGCGATCGGTCCAATCCTGCACCCGGCTCATAACCTCGCTGGCGGCCACCAGCACGTTGCGGGCGCCGGTGGCCAGATAGCGCCGGGCCACGTCCAGGGCGAAGATGAAGCCGGAGCAGGCCGCGGTGACGTCGAAGGAAACCGCCTGGGGGGCGTCCAGCTTGGCTTGCAGCCAATTGGCCGCCGACGGGCAGCAGGTATCCGGGGTGATGGTGGCCACTATTATGTAGTCCAGGTCCTTGGCTTCGATGCCCGCCGCTTGCAGGGCCTGGCGGCTGGCCTTGAGGGCCAGGTCGGAGGTGGCTTCGCTGGGCGCGGCCATGCGGCGCTCCTCCACGCCGGTGCGTTTGACTATCCACTCATGCGAGGTGTCCAGGGTTTTTTCCAGATCGTGGTTGGTCAGTATCTTTTCGGGCAGGTAAGATCCGCTGCCGGCCAAGCGCATGGCAACCATCACTTCCTCCGGGGAACAAGAGCGAACCGCGCCTCCTTTGAGGAAAAGGAGGCGCGGCGTGCCAGGCAATAATCTTTACTTCTTGGCGCTTTTCTTCTTGGGGGCCGCCTTCTTAGCCGCGGCTTTCTTCTTGGGCGCGGCGGCCTTTTTCTTGGGGACGGCCGCGTCCTCCAGCAACGAGGCCTGGGCGGCGGCCAGGCGGGCGATGGGCACCCGGAAGGGCGAGCAGCTCACGTAATTGAGCCCGGCCTTGTGGCAAAACACCACCGACTCAGGATCGCCGCCGTGCTCTCCGCAAATGCCCACTTTCAAATCCTTGCGGGTGGCGCGGCCCCTGGCCACGCCCATCTCCACCAGTTGCCCCACGCCGCCCACGTCGATGCTCACGAAGGGATCGGCCGGTAAAATGCCCTGGTCCACGTACATGGGCAGGAACTTGCCCGCGTCGTCGCGGGAAAGGCCGAAGGTGGTCTGGGTGAGGTCGTTGGTGCCGAAGGAGAAGAACTCCGCCTCCTCGGCGATTTCGCCGGCGGTGAGCGCCGCCCGAGGCAGCTCGATCATGGTGCCCACCAGGTATTTGATCTTGACGCCCTGGGCCTTCATGACCTCCTCGGCGGTCTTGATCACGATGGCCTTTTGCAGGGATAGTTCCTTGACCGTGGCCACCAGGGGAATCATGATCTCGGGATAGACCCGCTTGCCCTGCTTGGTCACCTTGCAAGCCGCCTCGAAGATGGCGCGCGCCTGCATCTCGGTTATCTCGGGATAGGCGATGCCCAGACGGCAGCCGCGGTGGCCCAGCATGGGGTTGGCCTCGGCCAGGGATTCCACCTTGGCGCTCAGCAGGGCCGGCTTGACGCCCATGTCCTTGGCCAGCGCCGCGATTTCCTCCCTGGTGTGGGGCAGGAACTCGTGCAAGGGCGGGTCCAGGGTGCGGATGGTGACGGGCAGGCCGGCCATGGCCGTGAAAATGCCGATGAAATCGTCCCTCTGCATGGGCAGGATCTTGGCCAGGGCTTTCTTGCGGCCCTCCACGTCCTCGGCCAGGATCATCTCGCGCACCGCGTCGATGCGCTTGCCCTCGAAGAACATGTGCTCGGTGCGGCAAAGGCCGATGCCCTCGGCCCCGAAGGCCCGCGCCACGCCGGCGTCGTGCGGCGTGTCGGCGTTGGTGCGCACGCCCAGCCGGCGGTATTCATCGACCCATTTCATGAAGCTGGCGAAATCGCCGGTAAGCTTGGGCTCCACCTTGGCCACCTTGCCCAGGTAGACTTCGCCCTTGCTGCCGTCCATGCTGATCCAGTCGCCCTGCTTCACGGTCTTGCCGCCGGCCGCGAAACGCGATTTCTTGTAATCCACCACCACGTCGCCGGCCCCGGCCACGCAGCATTTGCCCATGCCGCGGGCCACCACCGCCGCGTGGGAGGTCATGCCGCCCCGCGAGGTGAGGATGCCCTCGGCCGCGTTCATGCCGCGGATGTCGTCCGGGCTGGTTTCGATGCGCACCAGGATGACCCGCTTGCCCTCCTTGGCCCAGGCCTCGGCCTCCTCGGCGCTGAAGACCACCTGGCCCACCGCCGCGCCGGGCGAGGCGGGCAAGCCCTTGGCGATGCGCTCCTTCTCGGCCTTGGGGTCCAGGGTGGGGTGCAGGAGCTGGTCGATCTGCTCGGGCGCCACCCGCATGACCGCCTGGTCCTTCTTGATCAGGCCCTCCTTCACCATGTCCACCGCGATCTTGATGGCCGCCGCCGCGGTGCGCTTGCCGGTGCGGGTTTGCAGCATCCAGAGCTTGCCCTGCTGGATGGTGAACTCGATGTCCTGCATCTCGCGGTAATGCTTTTCCAGGCGGTTGCGGATGCCCGCCAGCTGCTGATACAGCTTGGGCATCTCCTCTTCCAGGGTCTTCATGCCCTTGGGCACCTTTTTGGCCCGGTTGATGGGCTGGGGGGTGCGGATGCCGGCCACCACGTCCTCGCCCTGGGCGTTGGTCAGGTATTCACCGTAGAAGTAATTCTCGCCGGTGGCCGGATCGCGGGTGAAGGCCACGCCGGTGGCGGAATCATCTCCCATGTTGCCGAACACCATGGACTGCACGTTGACCGCGGTGCCCCAATCCTCGGGTATGCCGTGGATTTGGCGGTAGCTTATGGCCCGCGCCACGTTCCAGGAGCTGAACACCGCGCCGATGGCGCCCCAAAGCTGGTCAATGGGCTGCTCCGGGAAAGGCTTGCCCAGGCGCTGCTTGATCAGGGCCTTGTATTTGGTAACAAGCTCCTTCAGGTCCTCGGCGGTCAGCTCGGTGTCCAGCTTGACCTTGCGGCGGGCCTTGAGCTTGTCCATGATCTCGTCGAAAGGCTCGTGCTCTTTTTCGCTTTTGGGCCGCACGCCCATCACCACGTCGCCGTACATATGCACAAAGCGCCGGTAGGCGTCATAGGCGAAGCGCTCGTTGCCGGTCTTTTCGATGACGCCCTTAATGGTCTGGTCGTTGAGGCCGATGTTGAGCACCGTGTCCATCATGCCCGGCATGGAGATGCGGGCACCGGACCGGCAGGAAACCAGAAGCGGGTTCTTGGCGTCGCCGAACTTGGCGCCCATGCATTTTTCCACCCGCTTCAAGGCCTTTTCCACCTCGGCCTTGAGGCCGGGAGGGTATTTATGACCCTTGTCGTAGTAATAGGTGCACACTTCGGTGGTGATGGTAAAGCCCGCCGGCACCGGTATGCCCAAATTTGTCATCTCGGCGATGTTGGCGCCCTTGCCGCCAAGCAGGTTTTTCATGTCCGCCGAGCCGTCAGCCTTGCCGTCGCCAAAAAAGTACACAAATTTTTTCGTGGCCACTTGCTTCCTCCCTAGGCCGTCAAATTCCCATGGTGGAACTTGGGCGATAACAACTTGCAATGTTAAACTATTGCACGCGGGGGCCCCGTTTGGCAAGCAAATCAGAAGGGTAAGAGAGCTTATAGCTTCACGGAGCCGCCTTTTGGGTTAGATGGGCGCGGGCGACCTCGGTCACCCACAGAGGCAGGCGTACTATTTTTCCCTGGTCATCCACGCAGCCGTGCACGGTGAAGCCTTGGGCGATGAACTCCTCCCCCTCTGGGCCGGCATCACGTAACACATTATAATCAAAGCGCAATGTCGCGCGTTTCACCCAGGCGACCGAGGTATCCACGATCAAGAGCTCGTCGTAGTGCGCCGGCCGTAAATACTTGATTCCAGTCTCGGAAACCGGCAAATGCAGCCCCTGGCTCTCCATGGCGGCGTAACTGCCGCCGCCCGCGCGCATCAGCTCGGCCCGGCCGCGCTCGAAAAAACGCAGATAATTGCCGTAATAAACCACGTTCATGGCGTCTACGTCCCCGAAAAGGGGACGCAATTCAACACGATGGCTCATTTGCGCCCCACCAGGCGGCCTATGAGGCCATGGGCCGGCAGCACCCGTCCCCGGGAGGCGGCCGCAGCCGCCTTTTCATTGAAGCCCTCGCCGCCTTCGGCGCGATTTTCCGAATCCCAAATCACGTAGGGGACCGGCTCCGGGGTGTGGGTCTTCACCTCCAGGGGCGTGTAATGATCAGTGGCCAAAAGCACCCGGTGAGGCCCCAATTTGGCCATACCCTCCAGCACCGGACCCACCACCCTTTGGTCGAACTCCCGCACCGCCCGCATCTTGAGGTCGAGCTTGCCGCTGTGGCCGGCCTCGTCCGGGGCCTCCACGTGCAGAAAGGCCAGGTCGTCGTTTTCCAGTCCCTCCAGCACCGCCCGCACCTTGCCGGCGTAATCGGTGTCCAGGAAACCCGTGGCGCCGGGCACGTTCACCGCGCGCAGGCCCGCCAGCACGCCCAGGCCCTTGATCAAATCCACCGCGCTCACCGTGAATCCCGTGAGGCCGTAGCTGTCCTGGAAGCTGACCAGGCTGGGCTTGGTGCCCTGGCCCCACAGCCAGATGGAGCTGACCTCGGGCTTGCCCTCGTGGCGGCGCAGCTGGTTGAGGGGATGATCCGCCAAAACCGGCCAGGAGGCGCGCATGAGGTCGTTCACCGCCGCGCTCTCCCCGCCCTGGTTCAGAACATCGTCCACCGCCTGGCCGCTGCGGTCGTGCGGCGGCACGGTGAGGGCCTTTAACGGCCCGTCTTGCCACACCAAAAGGTGCCGGTAGCTCACGCCGGGATGAAATTTCAACCCCGGCCGGCCCAGGGCCGCGTCCACCGCTTCTATGAAGCGGGCCGCGCTCTGGGTGTCGATGTGGCCCGCCGCGTAATCCTGCATGATCACGCCGCCATCCCCCCGGTCCAGGGTCACCAGGTTGCAGCGGAAGGCTATATCCCGGGGGCCCAGGTCCACGCCCATGGCCGCGGCCTCGATGGGTGAGCGGCCGGTGTGGTACTTGGCCGGATCGAAACCCATGAGGCTCATGTTGGCCGTGTCCGAACCGGGGTCCTTGCCCGGCGGAATGGTGAGGGCCAGGCCCAGCTCGCCCTCCCTGGCCAGACGGTCCATGTGGGGGGTTTCCGCCGCCTCCAGCACGGTGCGCCCGCCCAGGTCCCCCCTGGGGCGGTCGCCCATGCCGTCGCCAACCAAAATCAGGTATTTCATGGCTTTAGCACAGCCTTCTCAAGCCTTGCGTATGAGCATGGTGGGCTGGGAGATCACCTCCAGCCCGTCTATGATCTCAAGCGCCGCCTGCACCGAGGCCTCGCGGGCCTCGTGGGTCAGCATCACGATGGGCACGCCGCCGCCGGTCTCGCGCCCCTTTTGGATCACGGCCTCGATGGAAATCCGGTGCTCGGCCAAAACCTTGGCGATGGCGGCCAGCACCCCCGGCTTATCCAGGGCGGTAAACCGGAAATAATACTGGCAAACCGCCTCGCTGAGAGGCTTCAGGGCCAGGGGCCCGCCGTTTTTCAGGCCCGCCCGGCCCAGGGGGGGCGTCTGGCCGCGCCCGCCGCCCAGGATGCCGCGGGCCATCTCCAGGATATCGCCCACCACGGCCGAGGCGGTGGGCCGCCGGCCCGCGCCCAGGCCGTAAAGCAGCACGTCCCCCACCCAATCGCCGTTTATGTGCAGGGCGTTGAAGGCCCCGTCCACCGAGGCCAGCACGTGGTCCCGGGGCACCAGGGCCGGATGAACCCTGGCCTCCACCCCGCCCCCATCCTGGTTGAAAAGGGCCAGCAGCTTGACCTTGTAGCCGAACTCGCCGGCGAACTGGATATCCAAGGGCGTGAGCCTGCTTATGCCCTCGGTGGGGATGTCCTCCAGCCGGGGCTGGGCGCCGGTGACCAGGGCGGTGACGATGGCCAGCTTGTGGGCGGTGTCGATGCCCTCCACGTCGAAGGCGGGATCGGCCTCGGCGAACCCCCTGGCCTGGGCTTCCTTGAGCACGTCCTGGAAGGAGGCCCCCTCGGCGGTCATCTTGGTGAGGATGAAGTTGCAGGTGCCGTTCAGGATGCCCAGGCAGGCGTTGATGCGGTTGGCGGCCAGGCTCTCGCGCAGGCTGCGGATCAGGGGTATGCCGCCGCCCACGGAGGCCTCGAAGGCCACGCCCACGCCCTTTTGCCGGGCCGCGGCGAACAGCTCGGCCCCGTGGTGGGCCAAAAGAGCCTTGTTGGCGGTGACCACCTGCTTGCCGCCGGCGATGGCCTTCAGGATGAAGCTCTTGGCCGGCTCCAGGCCGCCTATGAGTTCCACCACGATATCTATGGCCGGGTCGTCCAGGATGGCGTTCACCTCGGCGGTGTAGACCCCGGCGGGCAAGGCCAGTTCCCCGGCCAGTTTCTCGTCCAGATCCGCGGCCCTGGCCAGTTGGAGTTCCGCGCCCAAGACCTCGGCCAGGCGCTCTTTTTCCTCCAGGAGCAAACGGGCCACCCCGCCGCCCACCACGCCCAGGCCGATGAGACCCACTTTGACCGACCGCTCAGCCATGCCTTGCCTCTTGCTTCGAATAGCCGCTCTCGCCTGCCCCGGATTAGGTCAGAGGGTGTTTCCCTCGCCGTCGTCTTGTCTCTCGCCTAATAGCCGCCCCTGCCGCGCCTAGGCCTGGAAGAACTTGCGCAGGCCACGAATGGCCTGGTTGATGCGGTGCTCGTTCTCCACCAGGGCGAAGCGCACGTAATCATCGCCGTATTCGCCAAAGCCCCGGCCGGGGCTCACCGCCACCTTGGCCTCGCGGATCAGAAGCTTGCTGAACTCCACCGAGCCCATGGCGCGGAACTGCTCCGGGATGGGCGCCCAAAGGAACATGGTGCCCTTGGGGCATGGCACCTCCCAGCCCACCCGGTTTAGGCCGCTGACCAGGGTGTCGCGCCGGTGCCGGTAGACCTCCACGATTTCCTTGACGCAATCCTGTTCCTTGTTCAGGGCTTCCACCGCCGCGATCTGGATGGGCTGGAACACGCCGTAATCCAGATAGCTCTTGATGCGGGTGAGGGCGTGGATCAACTCCGGATTGCCCACGCAGTAGCCCAACCGCCAGCCGGCCATGGAGTACGACTTGCTCATGGAGAAAAACTCCACGGCCACGTCCTTGGCCCCCGGCACCTGCAAAACGCTGGGCGCCTGGTAACCGTCGAAGCACAAATCGGCGTAGGCGAAATCATGCACCAGCCAGATCTCGTGTTCCTTGCAGAACTCCACGATCTTGGTCATGTAATCCATGTCCACGCACACCGTGGTGGGATTGTGGGGGAAGCTGATGATCAGCATCTTGGGCTGCGGCCAGGTCTGGCGGAAAGCCGTGAGCAGATCGTCGAAGAAATCCCGGTCGGGCATCAGCGGCACGCTGCGCAGGTCGCCGCCCGAAATCACCACGCTGTAGGGGTGGATGGGATAGGTGGGGCTGGGCACCAGCACCACGTCGCCCGGACTGATGGTGGCCAGAACCAAATGGCTCAGGCCTTCCTTGGCCCCGATGGTGGCCACCGCCTCGGTGTCGGGGTCCAGATCAACGTCGTAACGGCGCTTGTACCAGGCGCAGATGGCCTTGCGCAGGCCGGTGATGCCCTTGCTGGCCGAATAGCGGTGGTTGCGCGGGTCCTGCACCTTTTCCACCATCTTGGCCACGATGTGGTCCGGGGTGCCCAAATCAGGGTTGCCCATGCCCAGGTCGATGATGTCCTCGCCCTGGCGTCGCAGTTCCATCTTGAGATCGTTCACCACTGCGAAAACGTATGGCGGCAGCCGCTTCATGCGGCGGAACTCTTGCATGGCTGGTTTTCTCGCTCGCCCAAAAGGGCCGTTAAGGGGTTTATCGCTGTCTTTTGAGCCGTTTCCGGCTGAATATACGAATTTATCCCAGGGCGGGGGGGGTGTCAAGGCTTGGCCGGCCGCAGCCTGCGGGGATAGCGGGCAGGGCTTTCAATTATTTAGTTTATAATATCGAGATCATAGCTGAAAGAGATCAGCTCCGGCCAAGGGCCGGCAAAACCCGCAAAAAGCCGCGTTTCAATCCTGGGGGGCCAGGAAGCAGGCCAGCCGCAAGAGCGGTGGGTTTCCGCCAGGGGATGACAAGCCGCCCGGCTTGGCCGTATCCTGTTCACAACGACGCTTTCGGCAACCATGAGGGGGAAGCCTTGGATACGGCGACAACGTTTTTCATGGGCATGGGCCCGGTGAGCCAGGCCCTGGCCGCCTCCCTGTTCACCTGGGGCATGACCGCCCTGGGCGCGGCCGTGGTTTTCATGGCCAGGGAGATCAACCGCAAGCTGTTGGACGGCATGCTGGGCTTCGCCGCCGGAGTGATGATCGCGGCCAGCTTCTGGTCGCTCTTGGCGCCGGGCATCGCCCTGGCCGAGGAGATGGGCACGCCGGGCTGGCTGCCGGCGGCGGCGGGCTTTCTGGCCGGCGGCGCTTTTTTGCGGATGCTGGATTTCATCCTGCCCCATCTGCATCTGAACGCCCCGCGCTCCGAGGCCGAGGGCATCGCCACCTCCTGGCGGCGCAGCACGCTTCTGGTGTTGGCCATCACCCTGCACAACATCCCCGAGGGCCTGGCCGTGGGGGTGGGCTTCGGCGCGGTGGCCGCCGGCTATCCCGCGGCCAGCCTGGGCGGGGCCGTGGCCCTGGCCCTGGGCATCGGCATCCAGAACCTGCCCGAGGGCACCGCGGTTTCCGTGCCGCTCAGGCGCGAGGGGCTCAGCCGCTTGAAATGCTTCTGGTACGGCCAGCTATCCGGGGTGGTGGAGCCGGTGGCGGCGGTCTTGGGCGCGGCCTTGGTGTTTTGGTCCAAGCCCATCCTGCCCTATGCCTTGAGCTTCGCGGCCGGGGCCATGATCTTCGTGGTGGTGGAAGAGCTTATCCCGGAATCCCAACGCGGCGGCAATACCGACCTGGCCACCCTGGGCGCCCTGTTGGGATTCACCACCATGATGGTGCTGGACGTGGCGCTCGGCTAAAAAAATTAGTTCAATTTATCACGCCAAATATCCACTACTTAAATTAGGTGATTATAAGCGCTTATAATTAGTGGTAAAACATATCTTAATAGGGATTTAATTCATAAATAGCGATAATGGTTATTCTTTTGGCCGAGAAATCGGCTTTTCTCCCTTGTGCCCGCCGGTCCCGCTACTTTAGAATTTAAAAAATAGGCAATGGCGCAACCAAAAAGCGCGGGCCAAAAGCGGGGCGTTCATCACTCGGGGGAGGGGATTGATGCCGAAATACCTGAAAGCGGCCATCCTGGTATGCGCCGGTCTGATCCTGGCCTTTCCGCTTTTCAGTCTCACTTATTACACCATGGCCCGCACCTCCACTCCCGAATTCTGCGCCTCCTGTCACGAGATAGAGCCCGCCTACAACGCCTGGCGCATGTCCAGCCACGTGGCCAATACCAAGGGCTTCGTGGCCGATTGCATGGATTGCCATCTGCCCGCGCCCCACGATACCTTCAATTTTTTCTACGCCAAGACCGCCCACGGCATCAAGGACGTGGTGGTCCATTTCCTGGGCGGCGCCTACGACCGCCAAGCCATGCGCGAGCAGGCCTGGGCCACCATGGCCAACGATCAGTGTCTCAAATGCCACCGCAATCTGCTTTATATGCCCAACCGGCGCGGGGCCATGCTGGCCCACCGCAGCGTGCTGTATGCGCGGCCGGGCTATGAAAAACGCTGCACCGATTGCCACCGCAATTTCGTGCACAGGGATAAACCGCTTTACGAATACGCCCAACTGGGTAGCTGAGGCGGCCATGAGGAGCCGGCGTCACGCCGCTCACCGGGCCGCTTGAGGAGATGCCAAGGTTTTACGCCGCCCGTCATGGGGTCTGGGGAGGCCCGCGGCGGCGAGATAAATCTCAAAAGGAGGAGCGGGGGATGAAAAAGCTTTGCACCCTGGCCCTGCCGGCCATCCTGGCCGCGCTTTGGCTGCTGGCGGGCGCGGCCTGGGCCGCCGAGCAAACGGCGCCGAACCAGCCAAAGATGAAGGAATTCCGCGTGGTGCG
Source organism: Desulfocarbo indianensis (assembly GCA_001184205.1). Taxonomy (GTDB): domain Bacteria; phylum Desulfobacterota; class Desulfarculia; order Desulfarculales; family Desulfarculaceae; genus Desulfocarbo; species Desulfocarbo indianensis. The sequence continues at coordinate 552,622 of LBMP01000002.1, read as the reverse complement.
CGGCATGAGCCCGCAGGCCCAGGCCTGTATCGAGTGCCACAAGACGGAGAGCCCCGGCATTTTCGCCGATTGGGCCCACAGCCGGCACGCCAGCGCCAACATCACCTGTCTGGATTGCCACCAGGCCGAGGAGACCGACAAGGACGTCGCCCAGGAGCACTTCAAGCAATACCAGCGCTCGGACAATAAATGGGGGACCAGCCAGTACCGGGCCGCCATTTCCGCGGTGGTGACGCCCAAGGACTGTTCGCGCTGCCACCCGGACGAGGCCAAGCAATACGCCAAGAGCAAGCACGCCAACACCATGGAGATCATCTGGAAGATAGATCCCTGGCTCAATTTCGGGCTCAACAGCGATTTCGAACGGTCCAACGGCTGCTTTCATTGCCACGGCACGGTGCTGAAGATAGACGACAAGGGCCAACTGGACCCGCTGACCTGGCCCAACGTGGGCGTGGGCCGGGTGAACCTGGACGATTCCAAGGGTTCCTGCGCGGCCTGTCACACCCGGCACCGCTTCAGCGTGGCCGAGGCCAGGAAGCCCGACACCTGCGGCCAGTGCCATTTGGGGCCCGACCATCCCCAGCTTGAGATCTGGAACGAATCCAAGCACGGGGCCATCACCCGCTCCGAAGGCGAGAAGTGGAACTGGACCGCCGCGCCCGGCACCTGGACGCCGGGGGTGGATTACCGCGCCCCGGCCTGCGCCGCCTGCCACATGAGCGGCTCCGGCCAGGTGCTCACCACCCACGACGTGACCGAGCGCCTTTCCTGGGAGCTGCAAGCGCCCTTGACCGTGCGGCCCAGCGACTTCAAGGCCTTCCCCGCGCCCACCAACTGGCAGGAGGAGCGTCAGAAGATGCAGCAGGTCTGCATGCAGTGCCACGGCAAGCAATGGGTGCTCTCCCACTACGCCCAGATGGACGGCGCGGTCAATCTGTATAACGACACCTATTACAAGCCGGCCCTGGCCAAGCTGAACGAGCTTTATGCCAAGGGGCTCCTGGCCAAGGACGCCTTCTTCAAGGCCCCCCTGTGGACCGAGTTCTACGAGCTGTGGCACCACGAAGGCCGCCGGGCCCGCATGGGCTCGGCCATGATGGCCCCGGACTACGCCTGGTGGCACGGCTTCTACGAGTGCAAGAAGCGCTTCGTGAACTTCATGCACGAGGCCGACCAGCACTTGGCCAAGGGCGAAAAGGTGTTCGTGACCTCGGACTACCCGGGCGCCACCGGCGACACCACCAAGCCGCCCCAGCTTTTCAAGCCGGCCGCCAAGAAGTAACCATCCCCGCCCCCACCCGCCCCCGTCTTGCCCCGGCAAGGCGGGGGCGGTATTTTTTAGGCTGAGCGACCCGACCCCCTTAAGCGAGCCCGGAGCATGAGCGCCACCATGAGCTTTCCAGAGCCCCAAGCCTACCGCCGCGCGGCGGGCGTCCTGCGCCGCTGGCTGAAGGCCTGCGTCATCTGTCCCCGGGCCTGCCGGGTTAACCGCCTGGCGGGCGAGCGCGGCTTTTGCCGGGCCGGGGTCAAGGCGGTGGTCAACGTGGCCCAGCTGCACCACGGCGAGGAGCCGCCCATCAGCGGCAGCGGCGGCTCGGGCACCGTGTTTTTCGCGGGCTGCACCATGGCCTGCCGCTTTTGCCAGAATTATCAGATAAGCCAGGAGGGCTGGGGCGAGGAGCTGGCGCCAGAGGATCTGGCCGCGGTGTTCCTGCGCCTGCAACTGAGCGGGGCCCACAACCTGAACCTGGTCACCCCCACCCCCCACCTGCCGGCCATTCTGGAGGCCCTGGCCATCGCCCGGGAAAACGGCTGCCGCCTGCCGGTGGTCTACAACACCTCGGGCTACGAGCGCGCCGCGGTCATCCGCCGCCTGGCCGGGCTGGTGGAGATTTACCTGCCCGATTACAAGTACGCGGACAACCAGGTGGCGGCCCGGCTTTCCCAGGCGCCCAACTACGTGGAGCACTGCCGCGCCTCCCTGGCCGAGATGTTCCGCCAGGTGGGGCCGCTGCAAATGGACGAGCAGGGGGTGGCGCTGAGGGGCGTGCTGGTGCGCCATCTGGTGCTGCCCCAGAACCTTTCCGGCACCGACCGGGTGCTGCCCGATCTGGTGCGGATCACCGGCCCCGAGGTCTGGCTGGGGCTCATGAGCCAATACTACCCGGCCTACAAGGCCAAAGAGACCCCCGGCCTGGAGCGCCGCCTCATTGCCGCCGAATACCGGGCCGCCGAGCGGGCCCTGGAAGAGGCCGGCATTGAAAACGGCTTCGTGCAGGGCTTGGATTCTTCCAACGGCGAGTATTTGCCGGGCTTCAAGCTCTAGCCGGTTGCCGCGCCCCCCAAAGGTGGGGGAGTCCCCCGCCGGGCGGATTTGCCCTTGCCGGCCGGGCCTGGTTATATAGAATTATCCCGCGCGCTGAGACGTCCTCAGCCACGGCGCGGAGGAGAGCCATGGGAATCACCGAGCGGGCCAGGACCATACCACCCTTCATCGTCATGGACGTGCTGGAGCGCGCCCAGGAGCTGGAGGCGGCCGGGCGCAGCGTCATCCATCTGGAGGTGGGCGAGCCGGATTTCGACACGCCCCAGTGCGTGAAGGAGGCGGCCGGCCGGGCCCTGGAGGAGAACCGCACCCACTACACCCATTCCCTGGGCCTTTTGGAGCTGAGAAAGGCCATCGCCGAGCATTACCGCCGCCGCTATAAGGTGCAGGTGGACCCGGCCCGGGTCATGGTCACCTGCGGCACCAGCCCGGCCATGCTGCTCATGTTCTCGGCCATGCTGGAACAGGGCGACGAGGTGATAATCTCCGACCCCTGCTACGCCTGCTACGCCAACTTCATCAGCTTCGTGGGCGGCCGGGTGGTGCGGGTGCCGGTGCGCGACGACGACGCCTTTCAATACCGGCCCGAGGAAATCACCAAGAAGCTTTCCCCCCGGGTGAAGGCGGTGGTGATCAATTCGCCGGCCAACCCCACCGGCCAGCTTTTATCGCCGGAGCGCATGCAAGCCATCGCCGAGCTGGCGCCGGGCGCCAGCGGCCCGCCCTACGTGGTCTCCGACGAGATCTATCACGGCCTGGTCTACGAGGGCGAGGAGCACAGCATCCTGGAGTTCACGGACAACGCCTTCGTGCTGAACGGCTTTTCCAAGCTGCACGCCATGACCGGCTGGCGGCTGGGCTATGTCATCGCCCCGCCCCACTACGTGCGGCCCTTGCAGAAGATGCACCAGAACTTCGCCATCTGCGCGCCTTCCTTGTCGCAGTGGGCCGGGCTGGCCGCGCTGAACGACCCCCGCGCCGCCCAGGACGTGGCCCGCATGCGGGAGCGCTACAACGCCCGCCGCCTGCGCCTGGTGGCCGGCCTCAAGGAGCTGGGCCTGGGCATCAAGGTGACGCCCACCGGGGCCTTCTACGTGTTGGCCAAGGCCGACCACATCGACCCGGACGATTACCGCCTGGCCTTCGACATCCTGGAAAAGGCCGGGGTGGCGGTGACGCCGGGCCGGGATTTCGGGCCGGGCGGGCACGGCTACCTGCGCTTCTCCTACGCCAACAACCTGGCCAATATCGAGGAAGGCTTGCGGCGGCTGGCCGAGTATCTGGCCCAGCGCAAATGAACCCGGCCGCCAAACGGCGAGCGCCGGCCCTTGCGGGCCGGCGCGTCCGCTTATATTTCCCGCCTAGAAATACCAGGTGTAGAGGATATAGGCCGTGTCCGGCGAGGCGCTCTGCCAGGGCAGCCCCGGCAGGGGGAAACCGCCGTACTCGGTGTCCGGCGCGCCGAAGGAGAGGTTGGCCCCGAAGATGACCTGGCTGCTTTGGGTGACATCCCACACGCCCCTGGGTTGCAGCACGCCCGAGGCGTCGTACAGATTCAGAATCGCCGTGCACAGGGCGTTGAACAGGGGGTGCAGCTCCACCTTCAGCTCGGCGTCCAAATAGGCGCGGCCCAGGGAAAAAAGCTCGCCTCGCGCCACCCGGTCGAGGATCAGCTCGTCGCCCAGGGCCTCGCTCATGTCGTCGCGGCCCAGGCCGTTGAAATAGAGCTCCAGCCAGCCGTACCAGTTCTTGTCCCAGAGCACCCAGGAATAATCCAGGTTGGCCATCAGGGACAGATAGCCGCCGCCGTCCCGCAGATCGGTCCAGGTGGCATCGGCGCGCCAGGCGGCCTGGCCCAATTCGCCGGTGCCGCCCAGGCCCGCCACGTTGTCGCCGTAATGGCGGGCCAGCATGAAATCGAATTCGGTGATCCCGTAGAAAACATGCAGCTTGGCCGCGGCCGAGGACTTGTCCGCCTCCACCTCGCGGGTGGCCGGGTCGCGGCGGGGCACGGCCAGGACTTGCAGGTTGCCTACCTCGCCCAGGGACGCCTGCAAGACGGCCATGTCGTCGCCCACCTTGTAATCGCGGATGAAATCGGTGGGCGCGAAGGGATTGAACAAATCCATGGGGTTGAACAGGAGCCCGTTGCCCCAGGTCAAGGCCTGGCGGCCCAGCTTCACCGCGCCCCAATCCGGCTGCCAGGCCAGGAGCAGGCGGTCCAGGCGGTGGGAGAGATAATAGGAATTGTCGCTGGAGACGGTGCGGGAAAGGTCCATGAAGCGGCGGCCGTCCTCCACCGGCCCCTGCCGCAGATAGCCGCCGAACAGGCCCGGATAGCGCCCCGCCAGCTCGTTGTTCTTGCGCACCGTGTCGCCGCCGTCAAAGGCCGCCTCGTAATGGGCCTCGAAATATCCCCAATCCCCCAGGCGCGTCTTGGCCTTGAGCCGGAAATCGCCCAGGCCGTCGTAATAGCGCTCGGTGCCCACCGGCTGATAATAGGACTGGCGCTGGGCCTGGTAGGCCCTGGCCTGCAGGCGAAGGTGGCCGCCCCACTCGGTCTCCAGGCTTTGCCACCAGGGCTGGGGCTCGCCGGCCGGCGCGGCCCCGGCCAGGAAAAACGGCAGCGCCGCCAAAAGGCAGGCGAGCCGGGCGATAAGGCGCGGCATGGCTTAACCCTTGACCCGGTCGTCCACCACCTGGCCGTCCCGGATGATCACCAAGCGGCGGGCGAAATCCATGACCATTTGATCGTGGGTGGAAAAGATGAAGGTGACGCCCCGCTCCTGGTTCATTTGGCGCATCATTTCCAAAAGGCCCTGGCCGGTCTTGGAGTCCAGGTTGGCGGTGGGCTCGTCGGCCAGGACGATGGCCGGATTGGACACGATGGCCCTGGCCACGGCCACCCGCTGCTGCTGGCCGCCGGAAAGCTCGCGGGGCCGCCGGTCGTGCCTGCCTTCCAAACCCACCGCGTCCAGGATGGCCCGCGCCCGCTTGCGGCGCTCGTCGGTGGGCACGCCCTGCAAGAGCATGACGAACTCCACGTTTTCCAGGGCCGAAAGCACGGGCACCAGGTTGTAGGCCTGAAACACGAAGCCGACTTTTTGCAGGCGCATCTCGGCCAGTTGGGTCTGGCTCATCTGCTCCAGCGACTCGCCGTCCACCACCACCGCTCCGGAATCCGCCAAATCCAAGCCGCCGATGATGTTGAGAAGCGTGGTCTTGCCCGAGCCGGAGGGGCCGGAAAGCGCGACAAAGCCGCCCTTGTCCACCTCCAGGCTCACCTCCCGCAGGGCCCGCACCTGGATATTGCCCTGGCGATAGGTCTTGTTCACATGATCGCATTGGACGATAGGCATAAAAACTCCTCGGCCCATATGGCTAGGTGTGGGCCAATGCCTCAACCGGCGTGAAACGGGCGGCCTTCACCGCCGGATACAAGCACACCACCAGGCCCAAAATGAACACCACCAGATTGGCGGTGAGAATATCTTTGATATGCGCCTCAGGGTAGATCACCCGGCCCATGCCGAAAAACTCCGCGCCCTGGGCAAGGGCGCTCAGGTCTATGCCGTGATAGGACAGGGCCCACACCGTGGCCAGGCCCAGGGCGTTGCCCAAGGCCGCGCCGATCAAAAGGAGGAAAAAGGACTCGGCCATCACCCCCTTGATGATGCCCCAGGGTTTGAGGCCCAGGGATTTCAGCAGGCCGTATTCTCTTATGCGCTCGAACACGGCCATGAGGGTGGTGTTGACTATGCCGAAGCCCATGGCCACGAAAACCACCACGTACCAAATCACCACGAAGCTGTCCATCATGCCCAAATAGAGCTTGATGAGGGGCAGCAGTTGGGGCCAGGTGAGAACCTCGTAAGCGCCGGGCAATTCGCCGCGCAGGCGATCGGCCGCCTTTTGCGGCGAGGCTGCTTCCGGCAAGAGCGCCGAAAGCTCGCTTATGCCGCTGCCCAATTTGAGCATGTCTTGGGCGGCGGCCTTGGTCACGAAAACGAACTGCTTTTCGGTGGCGCGCTGCTGGGCGTGGAAAACGCCCCGGATGCGGAAGGCCCGCGAGGCGATCTGCCTGCCGGTGTCCTGGGACATGAGGATGAGCTTGTGCCCCAGCTTGGTCTCGAACTTTTCCAGGAGCGCCTGGCCCACCACGATGCCGTAGTCGTCGTCCGGTTTCAGGTATTGGCCCTGGGCCACCGCATGCCCGATGAACGATACCTTGGCCTCGCACGCGGGATCGATGCCCACCAGAGTCACGCCCGCGTTGTGGCGGGCGTTGTTGGCCACCGCGTTGACCCGCACCCTGGCCGTCCAATGGGAGCCGGCAGGCAGGGAGTCTTGCAGGGCCTTGCTGGCCGGGCCGGGATCGCGCATGCTGTTTTCGATCACCGGATCGGACTGGTAGCCCTTGCGATGAATCTGGAGGTGGCCGGTCAAGGTGGCGATGCCGTTGTCCACCATCTCCACCATCATGCCCCGCATAAGCGCCCCCAAGAACACCATGCACCACACCCCGATCACCACCGCGGCCAGGATCACGGCGGTGCGCCGGGGATTGCGCCAGATATTGCGCCAAGCCAGGCTCAGGAACACGTGCTCACCTCTTTCACGGCCCGCAAGCGATCAGGCATAGTTCATGGCCTCCACCGGCCTCAGCTTCCAAAGGCGGCGGGTGGGATACAGCGCGGCCAGAAGCGTCATGACGAAAACCACCGCCGGCCCGCTCAACAGGCTCAGCCAGGAGAGCCGGGGGTAAATGCGGCCCACGATGCCGTACTGGGCCATCAGTTCCTGGGCGCCCAGGTCGATGCCCTGGACCTGGAAATACCAGGTGATCAAGGCTCCCATGATCATGCCCGCGCCCACGCCCAACAAGTTCATGGCCAGAGACTCCATGACCACCAGGCGGCCCAGGCGGCCCGGCTTGGCCCCCATGGCCATGAGCACCCCGAACTCGTGGGTGCGCTCCAGGATGGACATGAGAAAGGTGTTCAGGATGGAGAAGGTGACCACCACCAGCAGGATTATGTAGAAGATGATGCCGGAAACCAAGTCCATCTCGATGCCCTGCAACAGCCCCGGCATGAGTTGTTTCCAATCCAGCACGGTCAGGCCCGGGTCTTTCTGCGGCGGCAGATGGGCGGCCATATAGGCCTTGGCCCCGGCCACCTCCTCCAAGCTCTGGCAGATGGCCACCACCTGGTGCGCCGCGCCTTCCATGGTGAAGGCGTCCTGGAAGGCCTGGAGGCCCATCTGGATGGAGGATCGGTCGAAATCGTCCATGCCGGAGGAATAGATGCCGCGCACCTTTAGCACCAGGGCGGCGATGGAGCCGTCGCGCCCCTGGCCCAGCACGGTCAGTTCGTCGCCCAGCTTCACTTGCAGGTTTTGGGCCAGGAGACGGCCCACCAGGGCCCCCTCGTGGTCGCCGGGCTCCAGAAAGGAGCCCTGGCGCACGATGCTTTTCAGGGTGGAAACCTTGGCCTCCCTGGCCGGGTCGATGCCCACCACCAGGATGCCGTAGGTGCGCTCTTGGCTGGAGACCAGGGCGAAGGAATTGGCCCTGACGGTGTAGGCCTCGACTCCGGGCGCGGCCTGCACCATCTTGGTCACGGCCTGGGGGTCCTTGATGACCAGGCGCATGTCCTGGCGGTCCTGGTAGTCGGCGGCCTCCACGTGCAGATGACCGGTCTGCACCTTGACCGCGGTGTTGATCATGGTTTCATAGGACCCGAACTGCCAGGAAAGCATGAACACCAGAAGCACGCAGGCAAAGGCGATGGCCGACATGGTGAGCAGGGTGCGGCGGGGATTGCGCCAGAGGTTGCGCCAAGCCATCCTGAGATCAATGGACACGACGGGCTCCTAATCGATGATCAGCGGCCAGGCAGGCCCCGGCCAGGGCGCGCGGGTTGGCGGGGGGCTCCTCGATCCGCCGCCCGCGCCGCCAGGCCGGCGGTCGCTAAAACCTGGGATTGCGCAGGCTGGACAGGGTGAACAAATCCGCCGGCAGGCTGTCCTTGAATTCCAACTTCTCGTAGCCCACCACGGTGTATTCATCCTTGACGCCGGCCTTTTGCATGCGCCACTTGGCTGGGTAGAGCCTGCCGCCCAAGGGCTTGATGTCCAGGAGGGTCAAGCTCTTCACCAGCTGCAAGTCCTCGTCGTAGTAATCCTCTTGCAGGAAGATATGATCCTCGCGGATTTTCAGCTTCTGCATGCCCCATACCACCGGCGCGCGGGGCTTGGGCATGCTTTTAATGTGGAAGACTTTCTTGCCGTCGATGGTTTCGCTGCCCTCCAGGGTGTGCACGTAGTCCTTGATCAGGCTGTCGGTCTTGGCCAGGTCGTTGTTGGAGAAATCCGAGCCCATCCAGCCCTGGGACATCATGGAGGGCGGCAGATTGATCACCCGGTTGACCTTGGGGTTGTACATCCACATTTCCCCGCCCTTTTTCAGGGTGCCGTTGCCGGAGTCCTTGGGCGGCTCGACGATATAGAAAATGCTGTCGCTTTGGCCCAGGGTCCAGGCCCTGATGGTCATGCTGCGCTGCCAATCCGGCCGGTGGATGGTCATGGTGGCGGTGGAGACGGAAGCCTTGCCCCGCATGTAGTCAAAGGCGGCCTTCACCAGGCTCTCCGCGTCTTGGGCCAGGGCCAGCGCCGGGCAGGCCACGCTAAAAACCAAAACCAGGCACAGGCTCTTGAGTGCTTTAGCTTTCATTCGCCGCTCCCCGCGTGAAACCGGACAGAAGTATTGGCTGGCCAACCAACAAACAATTCCAAAATAGCATCGCCGCTCGGGCAAGTCAATCACCAACTCGTCAGGTTTCATCGGCATGCCAAAGCCGCCGGGCTTATTGCCGCGGCGGCTTTGACGCGATTCAGACTCAGCGCCTTGGCGCGGCTATTGGCCCACGCCTCCCCGCGCGCCGCCGCCGCCCATGCCGCCGCCCATGCCGCCGCGGGGCATGCCCTTGGGCATTTGTAGCTTCTGATAACCGGCGGGCACCTTGAACACGCCGGCAGCCACCCCGCCTTCCTTGATGTTGGAGAGCGTCATGGAGTGCTTGCCCATGGGGCCCTGGCCCTCGGTCTTGACCGGGTATTTCAGCTTGGGCGCGTACCAAATCTTGGCCTGGCCCGACTCGGGGTCTGTCAACTGGTACACATCGGTCTTGTAGCCGGCCACCTTCTCGGAGCCGATCTTTTTGGCCTTGCCGGGCTTGCCGTCGCGGAACTCCTGGATCTGCCGCAGGGAAGCGTCGTCCAGGCTCTTGTGCTCGATATACATTTTCTGGGCCGGCATCAGGGTCAGCATGTTGCCGGTCTTGAAATCCACGATGTTGATCATCTGCCCGCCGGGCGTGGTCATCTCCATGCGCTGCATTTCGCCCTTTATATAAAGCTTGCTGGGCATCTGCTGACCGCCGGCGCTTATCATGACATCGGCCGAAAACTCGCTGGCCGCCGCGGGCAAGGCACAGGCCATGATGGCAATCAAAACCCAAAAAGCCAATTTGAGCTTGCCGGGCATGTATCCCTCCTCACTTTCTCCCAAATCTGAATTGTGGTTTGCTTGACGATTCCCGCCGCCCCCCCAACAGGCGACGATTCTTATTATACGCCCGGCCTATGCCAACGGGGAGCCCCCCGGAAGGCCAAGCGATTGTCAAATTCTCCCGCCAAGTTATAATGGGCGCATGAAACTGGACCTCGCCAATCCCAGCTTCCTGGTCTCGGCGGTCAAGCCCTCCGGCTATCCGCCGGCCGGACCGCCCGAGATAGCCTTCGCGGGCCGCTCCAACGTGGGCAAGTCGTCTCTGATCAACGCCCTGATCAGGCGCAAGAAGCTGGTGAAGGTATCCTCAACTCCCGGCCGCACCCAACTTATCAATTTCTTCAGCCTGGCCGACGACAAGGCCCGCCTGGTGGATCTGCCGGGCTACGGCTTCGCCAAGGTGCCGGCCAGGGTAAGGGCCGGCTGGCGGCAAATGGTGGAGGCCTACCTGACCGGCCGCCCCACCCTGAAGGGAGTGGTGGTGATCCTGGATATCCGCCGCGAGCCCACCGGCGAGGACCTCATGCTCCTGGACTTCCTGGCCGCCCATGGCTTGCCGGCGGTGATCGCGGTCACCAAGGCGGACAAGCTCTCCAACAACCAGCGCGCATCCCGCCTGGCCAAGCTCAGGCCGCGCCTGTCGGCATTCGACCCCGCTTTCGTGGCTTTTTCCTCGCTGAACGGCCTGGGCCGGCCGGAGCTGATCAAGCGCCTGGAGAGCCTGCTGGCGCCCGAATCCGATCCCGCCTGAAGCCCCCGCCCTTCGGGCCCCGCTGGGGCCGGGCTCTGGCAAGCCCCCTCAATCCCCGTTGCGCTCGGTTTTTAGGCCCAGGGACTTTAGCTTCTTGTGCAGGTGGGAGCGCTCCAGGCCCACCGCCTCGGCGGTCTGGCTGATGTTGCCGCCGTGGCGGGCCAGTTGCTCTTCCAGGTAGAGCCTTTCGAACTCGGCTCGCGCCTCCTTGAAATCGCCCCGCCCCAGGGCCTGGGGCAGGCCTTCCCCGGCCGGGGGGGCCTCGCCCAAAAAGGGCGCCAGGTCGCGGGCGGTTATCTCCGCCTCCGGGCACAGGATGAACAGCCGCTCCATGAGGTTCTTCAACTCGCGCACGTTGCCCGGCCAGGGCTGCGCCTTCAGCCTTTCCAAGGCGCCGGGGGAGATGCTCTTGGGTTCCTGATGAAACTTGCCGGCCAACTCGGCCATGAACTCCCGGCACAGTTCGGGGATGTCCTCGCTGCGCTCCCTGAGCGGCGGGACATGAATGGGGATGACGTTCAAGCGGTAATACAAGTCCTCCCGGAAGCGGCCCGCCTCTATTTCGGTGGTAAGGTCCTTGTTGGTGGCGGCCAGGACGCGCACGTTCACGGCGATGGTCTTGGTGCCCCCCACCCTTTCGAAGCGTTGCTCCTGGAGGATGCGCAGAATCTTGGCCTGGGTCTTGAGGCTCATGTCGGCGATCTCGTCCAGGAACAGGGTGCCGCCGTTGGCCAGATCGAACTTGCCCCTTTTGCGGCCCGCCGCGCCGGTGAAGGCGCCTTTTTCATGGCCGAACAGCTCGCTCTCGATGAGTTCCTCGGGGATGGCCGCGCAGTTCACGTCCACCAGGGGGCCTTTGGCCCGGGGGCTGTGGCGGTGGATGGCGTGGGCCACCAGCTCCTTGCCGGTGCCGTTTTCGCCGGTTATCAGCACCCAGCTGTCCGAGGGCCCCACCCGGTCGATGGCCTGGCGCAGGGAGCGGATCAGGGGGCTCTGGCCGGAAAGCCGGGGCGGCGCGCTCTTGGCCCTGAGGAGCAGGTTCTCCTCGGCCATGCGGCTGAACTCCAGGGCGTTGCGCACCGAAAGCAGAATCTTGTCCATGTCCAGGGGCTTTTCGATGAAATCGTAAGCCCCCAGCTTGGTGGCCTTGACCGCGGTCTCCACGGTGCCGTGGCCGGAAATCATGATCACCGGTAGAGCCGGGTTGCGCTTCTTGACCAGCTCCAGGATTTCCATGCCGTCCCGGCCGGGCATCCAGATGTCCAAGAGCATCAGGTCCGGGTCTTCCTCGTCCAAGGCCTTCAAGGCCTGTTCGCCGTCGTGGGCCGAGGAGACCTCGTAGCCCTCGTCGGTGAGGATGCCCTGTAAAGAGGAGCAGATGGCCTTTTCATCGTCCACTATGAGCACGTGCCCGCTCATGCCTTCTCCCTGGCCGGCCGAAGCCGCCGTAGGTCAAACCGGTTGCGCGCCGCCCGTCTTGGCGCCCCGGGCGGGCAGCTCCACGATTATGCGGGTGCCCACCGGCTGGTTGTCCTGCACCCTGATGTAGCCGTTGTGATCGGCCACGATGGTGCTCACGATGCTCAAGCCCAGGCCGGTGCCGCCCTTTTTGGTGGAGAAATAGGGCTCGAAAAGCCGCAGCCGGTATTCGGGCGGCACGCCGGGCCCGGTGTCCTCCACCTCCAGGCGCACTATCTTCAGAATATCGTCATAGGAGAGGCGCACCACCACCTGGCGCGGCGGGTCGGCCGCCTCCACCGCCGCCACCGCGTTGTCCAACAGGTTGATCATCACCCGCGACATCTGCTCCCGGTCCAGGTCGAAGACCGGCACCGCCTGGTCGCGCTCCAGCTCGAAGCTGATATCAGGGTGGGCCCCCCGGAACAGGGCCAGGGCGTCCTCGGCGATGGCGGTCAAATCGCCGGGGGCCAGGTGCACCGAGGGCAGGCGGGCGAAGGTGGAGAACTCGTTGACCAGACGCCGCAGCTCCTCCACCTGCCGCACGATGGTGATGGTGCATTCATGGAACACGGTCTCGTCCGGCCCCATTGCCTCGCCGTAGCGGCGGATGAGGCGCTGGGCGCTCAGCTTGATGGGGGTCAGGGGATTCTTGACCTCGTGGGCGATGCGCCGGGCCACCTCGCGCCAGGCGGCCATGCGCTGGGCCTTTTCCAATTCGGTGAGGTCCTCGAACACCACCACCATGCCCAGGTTCTTGCCGGCGTCGTCGCGCAAAAACCCCAGATGCACCATGAGGGTGAGGGACTCGCCGCCCACGCTGAGGCGAACCTGCTTGCCCGCCGTGCCGCGGCCGCCCGGCACCAGGCCCATGAGCAGGCGCTCCACCAGATCGATCTGGTCGCGGGGCAGGAGTTGCCGCCAATGCCGCCCCAACACCGACTCGGCCTGCACCATGAGCAGCCGCTCGGCCGAGGGGTTGAAGGTGGTCACGCTGCCCTCGGCGTCCACCGCCACCACGCCGGCGGCCACGCTTTTCAGCACGATCTCCATGTAGCTGCGCCGCTGCTCCAGCTCCAGGTTGGTGCGGCGCATCTCGTCCTGGGCTTCGTCCAGGCGGGCCTTGGAGGTTCTGAGGTCGGCGGTCATGCGGTTGAAGGCGTTGACCAGGGTGCCGATTTCGTCGCTGCCCTCCAAATCTATGAAAAAGTCGTAATCGCCGCCGGCGATGCGCTGGGTGCCCTGGGCCAGCTCCATGAGGGGCACGGTGATGGTCTTGGCCAGATGAAAGCCGAACCAGGTGGCCGCGAAGATGATGAGCAGGGTCACGATGGAAAGCGTTATGTACTGATTGGTCTTGATGGGCTGCTTCACGGCCTTCAGTTCTCGGTAGCCCTCCAGGCCCTTGTTGATGCCGCCGATCTTGGCCATGGCTCCGGGGGGCAGCAGTTGAAATACCGCCACCGCGCCGCGCACGGTCTGGCCCACGAGCAAGGGCTGCACCGCGGCCACGAAATCGCCGGTGGGCGCCGGCTGCAAATGGCTGAGCGGCTCTCCCTGGGTCAGCACCCGCTTGACCAGGTCCAGGGGAAAGGTCTGTAAATGGCTAATATGGGTGCCGCTCTGGGTGGCCACCGCCGGCTCGGTGAGATCGGTGTTGAATACGCGCACGGCGGCCAGGCCGAAAAGCTGCCGCCGGGCCTCGATGAACGAGGTCAGGCCCTTGGAGGGCCGGCTTATGTCCAGGGCCTTGGCCTCCATTTCGCCGGCCAATTCGGCGGCAAAGCGCGCGGAGCTGGAGGCGAGCTGCCGGTTATAGGCCTCGCTGACCTCCATGGCCTCCAAAAGGGAACGCTCCACCTGGGCGCTGAACCAATACTCCATGGAGGTGCCCACGAACTGGAAGGCGGCGAAAAACAAGAGGATGGTGGGCGCCAGCGAAAGGATGACGAAAGTGACCACCAGCTTGGTTCTAAGCCTGGCCCCCAGCACGCCGCGCCGGCGCTCCACGGTGAGCTTCAACAAATTCCTGAGCACCAGGAAGATCAACAGGAGCAGGAGCAGGGCGTTCAAGTTGATGAGGGCGAAGACCAGGAGGGATGAGCCCAGGGGCAGCTCGCCGGAAAGGTCCACCACCTGGGTTTCCAGGTAGGTCACCGCCGCCACCACCACCACCAGTATGGCGATGATGATGCGCTCCCGCTTGCGGCGGGTCATCTCCTTGCTGCGCTGCTCGGCCAGTTGCGGATTGGTGGCCATGCTTCCGTCGCGCCCCTGGGTGAGTGGGGGATAACAAACCAGACTGCTATGTTACGGGAGCGGAAAGCCAGTGGCAAGCCTTTGAAAACAGGAGCCCGGCGTAAAAAGCCGGGGGCGGCTTTGGGATAGGGGAGCCCCAACAGGAGGCGGTTTCCCGACCATGGCCGAAGCGAACGCCGCGCTTAAGGCCGCCAATAAAAAACGGGACCCCTTTTTCAGGAGCCCCGTCCAGGCTGCTGATAAAGCCCCATCTGCGTCGTTGCTGCGGAAAAGGCTAAAACTCACGTAGGTCCAACTACGCTTCGTTCCAGCCTTTTCCTCGCGCCTAGCATCTGGGGCTTTCTGAGCAGCCTGGTCAGCTCGGCTTTGTCATCAAGCTGAACGGGGTCCCTTTTCAGGAGCCCCGTCTGTATTTTTTATGTGTGGTCCGCGTGGCCGCCTGGGTTTCGCCTATCCTCCGCCGCTTGCCGGCCGCCCCGTTGCGCCCCCCTAAGCCGCCCTTCCAGCCACCCTCTTCAGTCGCCCCTTTCAGTCGCCCCTTCCAGCCACCCTCTTCAGTCGCCCCTTTCAGTCGCCCCCTTCAGTAGACCCCTAGGCCACCACGGCGCGGCCAAAGGCGGGAAGCATCTCTTCCAGGGGAGCCAGCTCATCGGCCCGCTGCGGAGCGGGGGTGACCAGCTGCCAGGCCTGGGGATCGTCCAGGAACTTGCGGAAGAGCTGGTTGTTCAGGGCGTGACCGGATTTGTGGGCCGTGAAGGAGCCCAGGACCGGCCGGCCGACCAGGGCCAAATCGCCGATGAAGTCCAATACCTTGTGGCGCACGAATTCATCGGGGAAGCGCAGGCCGTCGTCGTTGAGCACCCGGTATTTATCCACCACCACCGCGTTGTCCAGGGAGCCGCCCAGGCCCAGGTTGGCCGCCCGCAGGCGTTCGCGGTCTTCCAGGAAGCCGAAGGTGCGGGCCCGGGATATGTCTTTTTCATAGGTGCGTTCGTCAAAACGCAGGCCCAGCGCCTGATGGCGGATCATGGGGTGGTTGAATTCTATGGTGAAATTGACTTCCAAGCCCCGCGCGGGGGCCACTTTAACGAATTTATCGTTATCGGTTATGCTGACTTCGCGCTTGACCATGTAGAACCGGCGCAGCTCCGCCTGGGAGGTGAGGCCGGCGTTCTTGATGAGAAACACGAAGGGCGCCGCCGAGCCGTCCATGATGGGCACCTCGGGCGAGTCCACTTCCACCAGGACGTTGTCCACGCCCAAACCGGAGAGAGCGGAAAGCAAATGCTCCACCGTGGAGATGCTGACGCCGTCCTTGCCCACCGTGGTGCACATGGAGGTAGCCATCACGTGGTGCACGTCGCCGGGGATGAGGGGAGCGCCCGCCAAATCGGAACGCTTGAACATCACGCCGGTGTCGGGGGCGGCGGGCCGCAGGCAGAGATTGACTTTTTTACCGCTGTGCAGGCCGATGCCGGTGCAGGCTACGGGTCGCTTGAGCGTGCGCTGATAAATCTGCATTATGCCTTCCTTCAACTGGTGAATACAGCACCGCCATAGGAGGCTAGCAACCTTTGTGCCACAAGACGCAACAGACCGGCCCGCCGGGAATCGTCTAAGCTATGATATTGTTTTTAATGATATATTTTGGCAAGGCCCGCTCAAGGCCCGTGCGGAGAGAATAGCCGCGGTGTGGCTGGGCCGCCACAACGGCAGCCCTAGGGTGTGTCAAACAAGCCACGAGCGAGGCCCAACTGGTAGGCCCTGTCCAAGTCTTCCGGATAATTGACGTTTATGAAGCTAAGGTCCTCGGAGTCCACCGCCTGGATCTCCTCCCGGCTCAGATAACGCGCGCCCACCGCCTGCAAAAGCATGCGTAGCCTGCGCTCGCCCTGTTCGAGAAGCCGCATGGCGGCGGGCAGGCAGTCGCGGTGATAATAGGCCAGGAGAGGCTCGGGCCCCTTGGGTCCCAGAGGGGCCAGGGCTTTGTCGCCTTCAGGTGAAGAGATCACCAATTTCAACAGGTTGGGATTGGCCAGCGGCAAATCCACCGCCAGGGCCAAAACCGATTCGGCCTGACCGTCCAACAGGGCGGTGGCGATGGCGTTCAGGGGTCCCTGGCCCGGCCAGCGGTCGCGCAATATGGGCACCGGCAGGCTGGCCAGGCCGGCCACGTCCACCGCCACCACCAGGCAGTTTTCGCAGACCGCACTCAAGTTTCTCAAGGCGAGATCAATGAGCCGCTGGCCGGCCAATTCCTTGAGCGGCTTGCCGCCCCCCATGCGCTTACCCGGCCCGCCGGCCAGAATCAATCCCCAGGGAGCGGCCATCTATTCGTGCTCCATGGGGCCGTGGCCCAGGTTCTCCAAGACCTTCCGCTTTTCTTCCTCGCGGTTCAGGAAAACCGCGCAGCGCTCGCAGGGGCCGGGGCACATGGTCCCCAGCCGGGCGCGTATCTGCCAGCAGGGATGATGGGGGTTCTTGAAGGCGGCGCAGCGCTGGGGCTCCGGGCAGGCGAAGATGTTCCAGCAGGGGGCCAGCACCAAAAGATTGCGCAGGCAGGCCAGGGTGAAGCCGCGTTCGTGGATCAGGTAGTTGATGCGTTCTATCTGGGTTATCTCGAACTCGCTGTAACGGCGGTTGTTGGTCTTGGCTTCGCGCTGGGGGCGGATGAAGCCTTCTCGCTCATACTCGCGGATGCGCTTCTGGGAGAGGTTCACCCTTCTGGCCACCTCGTTGATGAAATATCCTTGCGCCCGGTCCATGCCCTTCTTCACTTCTATACAAAATTATTTCCAGATAAACCCCTTCTAGCATCCCCCGCGGGCGCGGCGCAAGCCTTTTTCCTTTTTCCGTTAGGCGGGCTTGGCCTCTCGCGCCAAGAGGTCCAGGGCTTCCTGGCGGCGGGCGTACAGGCGTTTGGGCTCCCGGGAGCCTTGGGTCTGGATAAGGTAGGACGCCAGAATGGGCAGGGCCACGGTGCTGTCCACGTAGCACACCACGGTGTGGGGAAGCCCCGCGGGGTCCACCTTGCCCCAGCTCACCGCCTCGGAGGGCGTGGCCCCGGAAAGGCCGCCGGTGTCGGGCCGGGCGTCGGTGACCTGCAGAAAATAGTCGTGCCCCTTTTCGTCGATGCCCAATACCTCCTGCAGGTGGGGCTCGGTCTGCAACATGAAATTCTTGGGAGAACCGCCGCCCATGATGACCACCCCGGTCTTGCCGCCGCCGCGCTTGGCCATGAGCACCAGGGCCGCCGTTTCGTTGACGTCGCGGTTGGCGTCCCAGGCGAACTGGGAGCCCTTGAGGGCCATGGCCGCCGCGTTCATGCCGATGGAGCTGTCGCCGGGGCTGGAGGTGTAGACCGGCACCTCCATTTCGGCGCAGGCCGCCAAGAGGCTGGCGTCGCCCAGGCCCAAGACCCGCTGGCGCTCGGCCAGATAGCGGCCGGCCAGCATGTGGAACTCGGCGCTGCCCATCACCCGGTCGAACTCCGGCGCTTTCATGATCTCGCGGAAAAAGGCGTCGGTTTTTAGCAGCACCTCGTAATCCATGACGATGTCATAGATGCGCACCAGCCCCTCGCGGCGCAGCTGGGTGTCGTCCACGTGGGGGCTGGAGCGGTGCAGGCTGAGCCCCAGGGCGAAATGGGCGTCGTGATACAGGTTGGCGCCGGTGCTTATGATGAAATCCACGAACCCCCGGCGCACCAGGGGAACCAGGCAGCCGGCGCCCAGGCCGGCCGGGGTGAGGGCGCCGGTGAGGGTCAGGCCCAGCGTGACCTCGGGCCGGGCCATGAAGCGCGACCACAAAAGGCAGCCCTCGCGCAGGCGGGCCGCGTTATAGGCCAGGAAATGCTGTTCTATGAGCTGGGCCAGGCCGGTGTTCTCATCCAGGGGAGGAGGTATGATGGCCGGTCCCTTGTGTTCGATCATGCTCGCTCCTTCAAGGCCAGGCCCAAGGCCCGGTAAAGCAATCTGGCCGCCGTGAAATCGCTCAAGGCCTGGCCCGGCAGCGGCGCCAATTCCACGATATCCAGGCCCACCACCTCCCGGCCGCGGCAGGCGGCCAGCAGCCAATCGCTGACCTGGTCCCAATCCAGGCCGCCCGGCTCGGGGGTGCCGGTGGCGGGCATGATGGCCGGGTCCAGGCCGTCCACGTCCAGGCTCAAATATACTGGCCCCCGCAAACCCTGCAAGGCCTTGTCCAGCCATTCCGGGTCCTTATGAACCTGGCGCGCCCAGAGGGGCTTTAAGCCCAATTCCCGCACCAGGGCCATTTCCTCGGCCGAGCAGGAGCGGGAGCCCACGTGGCGCACCGCCAGGCCCAAATCCAGGGCCCGGCGCATGACGCAGGCGTGGGACAGGGGGTTGCCTTCATATTCGTCGCGCAAATCCAGGTGGGCGTCCAGCACCAGCACCGTGAAATCCGGCCCCCGCTCTTTCACCAGGGCCCGCAGAGCGCCCACGGTGACCGTGTGTTCGCCGCCGATGAGCGCCGGCAGCCGGCCGGCGGCCAGCTCGGCCGCCACCGCCTCTTCCACCAGGTCCACCACCTCCTCCAGGGCGCCCCGCACCGGCACCCTGGGCCGGGTCAGGATTCCCAGGGCGTAGGGCTCCATGTCCAGCAGCTCGTCGTACAGCTCCACCTGGGCGCTGGCCATGAGGAGGCCGGCCGGGCCCAAACCGGTTCCGCCGCCGTAGCTGACGCTCTTTTCCAGGGGCACGGGGATCAGGGCGGCCCTGGCCGTTTCGGCGGGCGGAAGAGGCATGCCCAGGAAGGGAATCAGATTGACGCTATGGTCCAATGGCCGTTCTCCTGTTAGGCTTTGACACATGCAGTATAGGCTGGCCGGCGTCCGGGCCGCAAGCTTGGGGCCCGGCGAGCTTTTTTAGGGTTGACGCCCGGCGCGGTCGGGGATAATAACAGCGCAAAAAAAGCCCTGCACCATAAAAAATGCGCCGGTCCCGGCCGGCCTTGCCCCCCTCTAAAAGGGCGGACGACAAAGGAGGGTCGCCATGCTGGTGCCCAAACAAATTTTTCTCACCAAAGGCCGGGGTTATCACAAGGAGCGGTTGGCCAGTTTCGAGCTGGCCTTGCGCTCGGCGGGCATAGCCGAACAAAACCTGGTTTACGTTTCCAGCATCTTTCCGCCCAACTGCAAGTTGATATCGCGAAGATCCGGACAAGCCAAGCTCCTGGCGGGCCAAATCTGCTTCTGCGTCATGGCCCGCAACGATACCAACGAACCCAACCGCCTGATATCCTCTTCCATAGGCTTGGCCATGCCGGCCGACAAGGGCATGCACGGCTACCTTTCCGAGCACGAAGGCTATGGCCAGAACGCCATGGTGAGCGGGGACTACGCCGAGGACCTGGCCGCCGAGATGCTGGCCACCACCCTGGGCATCGATTTCAACCTGGACCAGAGCTGGGATGAAAAGAAACAGGTCTTCCGCATGTCCGGCAAGATAGTGCGCACCGACAACATCACCCAGACCGCGGTGGGGCCCAAGGATGGCCGTTGGGTCACCACCGTGGCCGCCGCGGTAATGATCATGGAATGGCAAGAACGGGAAGGCTAGACCAGGCGAAGGCTTCTTTTTCAGCGGCCGGGGCGGCCGCCGCCCCGCTCGTGGGAGGGGCCGCGGCCCGCGCCTTGCTCCTGGCCCTGGCTTGGTTGGCCGTGGCCTTGGCGCCTTGCTTGGCCCAGGCCCGCGATTTCGCCCTGGTGGTGGGGGTGGGCGCTTTTCAGGATCAGGCCTTTGAGCCCCTGCGCTACGCGGCCGGCGACGCCCGCCAGATGGCGGCCTATCTCAGCGACCCCCAGGGCGGCGGCTTCGCTCCCCGGGACGTCGCCGTCCTCTTGGATGAACAAGCCACCAGGGCCAACATCCTGGCCCACACCGAGCGCATATCGAGCCTGGCCAAACCCGGGGACACCGTGCTGTTGTATTTCTCCAGCCACGGGGCCTACACCCAGGAACGCCAGGCCAGCGTCGTCTGCCATGACAGCCGCGCCACGGACCGCGGCGGCGCCTACGGCCCCATCGTCAGCGCCCCCAGCGCTCTCGTCCGGGACGATCTCCGCGATTTCCTGCGCCGGCTGCCCGCCCGCAAAAGAGCCGTGGTGTTGGATGTCTGCCATGGCGCCGACGCCACGGCCGGCCTTTCCCGCCCGACGGCCAGATTGAAGGGCTATCCCCCCGGCTCCGAGACGGAAACCGGGCCGGACCGCGCCGCCGGACCGGGCTCGGGCGAGGACCAGGTCACCTTGATCCTGGCCTCCTGCCTGGGCCGTGAGCGGGCCTGGGAATCGCGCCAACTGGGCTCCAGCATATTCACCTATTATCTCATCCAGGGCTTGCGCCACCATAAGGGCGATCTGGCGGCGGCTTTTTATTACGCCCAGGAGCGGACCGACCGCCAATCGACCCAAGAAAAAGGCTGGTGCCAGACCCCCTATATCATCCGGAATCCGGCCTGGCGCCGCCTGATCCTGGGCCGCGCCGAGAAGGGTTAGGCGGGTCATGCGGGCGGAGGACTTGCGGGGCTTGGAGCTGTTGGGGGAAGACCCCAAGCACGGGTTTCCCCTTTTCGGCAACGCCCGCCTCATGATAATGGGCATGGTGCCCCTGGCCCGCCTGCACCAGGACCTGGTCCGCCGGCTGGGCGAGGAAGGCGCGGCCAAGATGTGCCTGCGCTACGGCTATGAGGCCGGCCTGGGCATGGCCACCAACCTGGCGGGCCTTTATCAATGGGACGATGACCTGGAGTGGCTCAAGGCCGGCAGCGCCCTGCGCCACGGCACCGGCCTGGCCCGCGAGGAGCTTAGCCACCTGGAGTTCGAGCCGGCCGCCAGGCACCTTTTGATCAAGGGCCGCTGGCTGCTCTCCATGGAAGCCGAAATCTGGCGGCAAACCTTCGGAACCGCCGCCCATCCCATCTGCCACATCCTGACCGGCATGACCAGCGGCTACGCCAGCGCGGTTTGGGGCAGCGAGGTGCTGGTGCGGGAAATTTCCTGCGCCGCCCAGGGGCATGACCATTGCGTTTTCGAGGGACGGCCCGTGCAGGAATGGGGCATGCAGCCCCAGGAAATGCGCGATTTCCTGGCCCTGGACACGGTGGAGGAAGAGGTCCGCCGCCTGAAAAACGCCCTGGCCAAGGCCAGGTCCGAGGCTCTGGCCCAAAGCGCCGAGCTGGAACGCCTGCGCCGCCGCCAGACCGTCCCATCGGAAAGCGAAGGCGTGATCCACCGCAGCGAGACCATGGCCCGGGTGCTGGAGCTGGCCCGCAAGGTGGCCCCCAGCTCCACCACGGTGCTCATCCACGGCGAAACCGGCACCGGCAAGGAGGTGCTGGCCCGCTACCTGCACCACCACTCCGGCCGCGCGGCCCATCCTTTCTTGGCCATAAACTGCGCGGCCCTGCCGCCCAATCTCCTGGAGAGCGAGCTTTTCGGCCACGTGAAAGGCGCTTTCACCGGGGCGGACCGGGATAAAAAGGGCCTGTTCGTGGAGGCCGGCCAAGGCAGCCTGTTTTTGGACGAGGTGGGAGAGCTGCCCCTGGAATTGCAGGCCAAGCTGTTGCGCGCCTTGCAGGAGCGCGAGGTGCGGCCGGTGGGCGGCTCCCGCGATCAGCCGGTCAAGGCCCGCATCATCGCCGCCAGCAACCGGAACCTGAAGAAAATGGCGCGCCAGGGCCAGTTCAGGGAGGACCTCTATTTCCGGCTGGCGGTGATCCCCATGGAGATTCCCCCCTTAAGGGAGAGACGCCAGGACATCCTGCCCCTGGCCCGCTTCTTCCTGGCCCGCTATTGCCCGCAGAGCCCCGGTTTCGCGCCGGAGGCGGTGCGGCTCATGCAGGCCCACGCCTGGCCCGGCAACGTGCGCGAGCTGGAAAACGCCATGGAGTACGCCGGGGTGCTGGCCGGCCAGGAACGCATCGGCCCGGAGCATCTGCCCCAGGCCGTGACCGGCGGCCCGGAAGACCCCCTGGCGGCCCTGGCCTCCGATTTCCCCAGCCAAGAGGAGCTGGTGCGGCGCTATACCGGGCAGGTGCTCAGGCATACCGGCGGCAACAAGGCCCAGGCGGCGCGCATTCTGGGCATAGGCTCCAACACCCTCTGGCGGCGCTTACGCGGCGGCGGGGAGGAAGACGAAAAGTGATCGAGACCCAAGCCGACATGGGCGGCCAGCGCCTGGAGCGGGACCAGGTTTTCAACTTCGCCTGCCACCCCGGCCTGGCCTGCTTCAATTCCTGCTGCCGCGATAAGCGCCTGCCCCTTTGGCCCTATGATCTCCTGCGCCTGCGCCGCTCCCTGCCAATGGATTCGGCGCGGATTTTGGAAAAGTACGCCGAGCTGGAATTCGACCCCCGCTCCGGCTGGCCCTCCCTGCGCCTGCGCCTGGACGATCAGGGGCGCTGCCCCCTGCTCACCCCGGAGGGCTGCGGGGTGTACGCCCATCGTCCGGCCGCCTGCCGAATTTATCCCCTGGCCTGGGCCGCCAAGCCCGCGGCCGAGGGCCTGCCGCCCCAGGAGCTTTTCGTGCGCCAGGAGACCAAGGGCTGCCTGGGCTGGCGGGAAGCCAGGGAGCACACCCCCGCCACTTGGGTGGCCGATCAGGGCCTGGAGCCCTACCTGGAGGCCAACGCCGCGCTGTTGGGCCTGTTTTTCCATCCCAAGAGGCGGGGCCGCCTCAAGCTCAACCAGGCCCAAACCCACGCGGTGATCGCCTCGCTGTACAACCTCGACGTCTTCCGCCAGGCCGTGGGCCAGGCGGATTTCGCCGCCAGGGCCGGCCTGGACCCCCAGGCGGTGCAACGGGCCCTGGAAAGCGACGAGGCGCTTTTGAGCCTGGGCCGCGATTGGCTGGCGGAGCGCCTTTTCGGCCCCGGCCGGTGAGGCGCTTGACAAACCGGCGGGGGCAGAGTTTAATTATTGTTTGAGATTATAAAGCCTTACAAGGAGAGTCCCGTGTCAAGCCTCCTGCGCAGCCTGTTGACCGCCGCTTTGGTTCTGGCCTGGTCGCCCGCCTTGGCCTTCACCCCCGACGACCCCTATCGCGACAAGCAATGGCACCTGGACCAGATCGGCATGGCCCAGGCCTGGGACTACAACCAGGGCGGCAGGGCCGACGTGAAGGTGGCGGTGCTCGACACCGGGGTGGCCTACGAGGATTACGAGACCTGGAACATGGTCTCGGACCTGGCCGGCACCCTTTTCGACCGCGAAAACGCCTACGACGCGGTCTATAATGACTCCCATCCCAACGATTCCAACGGCCACGGCACTCATGTCACCGGAACCATAGCCCAAACCACCGATAACGGCGTCGGGGTCTCCGGCGTGGCCTACGGCGTCACCATTTTACCGGTGCAGGTCTTCAACCCCGAAGGCGGCGCCAACCCCCAGGACGTGGCCGACGGCATCGACTACGCGGTGAGCCGGGGCGCGGACATCATCAATTTTTCCGCCGGCGGCCAGGATTACCAGGTGGTGCGCGAGGCCTGCCGCCGGGCCTATGACGCCGGGGTGCTGGTGGTGGCCGCGGCGGGCAACGCCGGTATCAACCAACTGGAATACCCGGCGGCCTACCCCACCGCCCTGGCGGTGGGCGCGGTGCGCCTCGACCAGGAACTGGCCTATTATTCCAACCACACCAGGGACATGGTGCTGGCGCCCGGCGGCGAGACGCGCATGGACCAGAACAGCGACGGCTACGCCGACGGCGTGCTGCAGCAGTCGGCGGACGGCAACTACTGGTTCAAGCAGGGCACCTCCATGGCCGCGCCCCACGTCTCCGGCCTGGCCGCCTTGATCCTTTCCGAGGCGCGCGATCTGGGGCTGGCCATCCCCGAGGGAGGCGACAGGGTGGATTGGCTCAAGGCCATCATAATGACCACCGCCCTGGATTTGGGCGAAGCCGGCCCGGACGAGCTCTATGGCTACGGCCTGGTGCAGGCCGCGAACGCGCTGGCGCTCTTGAATTCCGGCCAGCCCTCCATAAACGGGGCCCTGATGAGCTGGCGGCAAAACAGCCATTGGACCCCGGAGTACCTGGTCGACGGCGAGGGCAATCCCCAGGACGCGCAGCTCGGTTTGCGCACCAACGGCTACGAACTTGATTCTCCCGGACCCCGGCCGGGTTATCTGGATACCACGCCCGTCCTCTAAGGGCGGCGACGCGCAAGCCATGCCAGCCGATCCAATCCTGCGGCACTGCCTGGAGCTGTTGTCCTGGGCGGGAGCCTTACGCGAGAAGGGGCTCCCCGTCGGGGAGCATGAGGCCGCGCGCCTGGCTGGGCTGATATGGCCGCCGGAAGAGGCCGCCGCCGAGGCCCTGGCCGACCCCTACCTGGCCGCCACCATGCTTTGGCGCACCCTGGGGCAGGGCTTCCGGGGCAACCCCAACCACCTGCGCCCCCGCGACCAGGACGGCCCCCGGCTGGCAAGCGACCTGCTGACCCTCCTCAAGCTGCATCTGCGCATCAGGCGCGGCCTTAAGGGCCTGGTGGCCTGGCCGGAGGAGGGTCAGAGCATGGCGGGCCTGGACGGCGACGGCGGCTGGTGCGATCTCTGCGGCCAGTGCTGTTGCCATTGCGGCACCGTGCCCACCCCGCCCCAGGGGGTGGATTATCCTCCCTGGTTTTATCACGCGCTGGCGGGCGAGGCGCTGCTCCATCAGCCCTTCTGCCCCTTCCTGTTCCAGGCCCTGGAACGGCCGCTTTTCTTCTGCGCCCTGCACCCCATAAAGCCCCTGGCCTGTCGCCGCTTCGATCAAACCGACTGCCGGCGGGGCCGGCCGGGCCGGGGGTTCCCGGGCCGGGCCGGGGAAGCCGGCGTTGCTTTACCCTTCCCGCCCCATCTATAATCAGGCCATGCTTGCGCGAACGACACAAATAGCCGCCGCCGGTATCCTTTTCTGTCTGCTTTTCCTGGCGGGAGCCCTCTGTCCGGCCTCCGTGGCCCAGGCCCAGGTCAAAACCGCCGACCGCTATTGCATCTGGCTTCTCTGGACCAAGGATCCGGCGCTGATCAAGGGAGCCCTGACCCGCCTGGCCCAGGGCGAACCCTTCATGGTGGTGGCGCGGGATACGGCGCGCGCCCATCCCAAGACCAGCCAGGCCAACGCCGACTGCATGACCGCCGCCGGCATGGACCCGCTGGTATTGGCGGTGGCCAGGGAACTGAGCATCGGCCAGATCAGCCGCCCCTTTGACCTGGGCGGCGGCTCGGCCCTGGTCATGCGCACCACCGACGAGCATCGCCGCCTGGCCCAGGAGCTCTACGCCCAGGGGCGCTTCGCCCGGGCCGAGCGGGAACTGCTGCGGGACCTCAAGCTGCACCCGGCCAGCGCCCCGGCCTGGCACATGCTGGCCTTGACCCGCACCGCCCAGGGTCATTACAAGGAAGCCCTGGCCGCCCTGGACAAGGCGCTGGCCTTGACCCCGGACAACCCGGCCATGCTCAACGACCAGGCCTCGGCCCTGGCCAACCTGGGCAAACCCAAGGCGGCGCTCCCGATCTTTGAGAAAGCCCTCAAGCTGGACCCCAAGAACCCCACCATCATAAGCAACCTGGCCTGGGCCCTGACCCTGGCCGGCAAGCAGCCGGAGCGGGCGGAAAAGCTCGCCCAACAGGCCTGCCAGGAAGCGCCGGGGCAGGCCCGCTATTGGCACACCCTGGGCAAGGTGCAGGCGGCCCAGGGCCGGCACGGGAAGGCCGTGGCCAGCCTGCGCCAGGCCCTGCTGTTCGATCCCCAGCTCAACGAGGCCGGCCAAGACCTGCTGAAAAGCGTATTGGCCCTGGACGCCAAGGTGGTGGAGCGGCTGGGCCAGGCCCCGGAAAAGCCCACCGCCAAGAAAGAAGCCAAGGAGGACGAGCCCTTCAAGGGGCTGAAGCGGGCCCCGGATTTGGCGGCCCCGCCGTTCGAACTGCCCAGCCGATGGCCCGCGCTGCCGCCGTCTCCCGCCGTGGCCCAAAAAGCCGCGCCGGCCGGCGGCAAGCCCGTTGGGCAACCCCCGCGTGCGCCTGCGGCGCCGGCAGCGCCGCCGGAGGCCGTGGCCGCTTCCGGGGCCAGCGGCCGGGTGGTCTCCCTGCCCATGCCCAAGTTCCCGGAGCAGGTGCCGGCCAGGGCCAGGGACGATAGGCCTTTACCCGCCGGGGAAGGCGGTCCGGCCGCGCTGAAAACAGACCCGCCCACCGTGGACAAGGCCAGCGAGCCAGCCAAGCCACCCGAGAACCAGAAGCCAACCGCCGCGCCGGCCAAAGCCGAGCCAGGCCAGGCCCCCACGGCAGTAGCCGCCTCCGCCGAAGCCAAGGCCGCGCCAAAAACGACCCCCCCGTCCGAGGGCAAGGCCAGCGAGCCGGCCAAGCCGCCCAAGGGCCAGGAAGCAGACGGGGATAAGGCCAAGTCCCCACCGGGCCAGGCCCCCAAGGCGGCAGCCGCCCCCGCCGCAGCCAAGGCCGCGCCGAAAAAGGACCAGACGGAAAAGACCGCAACGCCTCCGGCCGAACCAGCGGCCGCGCCGGACCCAAAACCGGCCGGGCCCTATTTCCTGATCCAGGTGGCCTCCTTCCGGCCGGAATCCCTGGCCCAAAAGGAGCTGCGCTCCTGGCAGCGCCGCAAGGTTCCGGTGAGCATCGAGAACTGGCGCGACCGCCGGGGCCGCGCTTGGCACCGGGTGCTGTTGGGGCCCTACCCCAGCCAGAAACAAGCCGAGGAACAGGCCAGGGCCCTGAAGAAACGGGGCTGGGTCCGCGACTATCGCGTGGTGAAACGGCCTTCCGATTAGCCTTCTGCCGGTTAGGGAAAATAGCTTCTTGCCAAGCCGGGCGATTCAGGCTACCCCTATAAGCCACGGTCGCCCGCCACGGCCAATCCCAGGTCTGGAGAAAACCATGAGCGCCTATCCCCTTTTGTTTTCGCCCCGCAAGGTCAACCGGCTGGAGCTGCGCAACCGCATCGTCATGCCGGCCATCCATCTCAACTACACGCCCGGCGGCAAGGTCACCGATCAATTGGTGGCCTTCTACCGCGACCGGGCCAAGGGCGGCGCCGCCCTGTTGATCGCGGGCGGGGCGGCCATCAGCGAGATGGCCGGCGGCCCCATGATGCTATCCATCAAGGACGATAACGATATCGAAGGCCTGAGCCGCCTCTGCCAGGCGGCGCACGATCACGGCGCGGCCATGGGGGCCCAGCTCTATCACGCCGGGGCCTATGCCCACCGCATGCTCATAGGCGGGGTGGCGGTCAGCTCCTCGGTGCATACCTCGGGCTTCACCAGGGAAGAAGCCCGCGCCCTGGCCCTGGAGGAGATAGCGCCCATCCAGGACCAGTTCGCCGCCGCCGCCGCGCGCGCCAAGGAGGCCGGCTTCGACATGGTGGAGATTCTGGGCTCGGCGGGCTATCTCATCTGCCAGTTCCTTTCGCCCAAGATCAACCGGCGCGAGGACCAGTACGGCGGCTCCCTGGAAAACCGCATGCGCTTCGGCCTGGAGGTGGTCAAAAAGGTGCGCGCGGCGGTGGGGCCGGATTTCTGCGTGGGCATCCGTCTGGCGGGCAACGATTTCGTGCCCGGCTCCCACACCAATGAGGAATCCCGCCTTTTCGCGGCGGCCTGCCAGGAAGCCGGGGTGGATATGATCAACGTCACCGGCGGCTGGCACGAGACCAAGGTGCCCCAGCTCACCCCCGAGCTGCCCCCGGCCGGCCTCACCTACCTGGCCCGGGGCATCAAGGGCGCGGTGGGGGTGCCGGTGTGCGCCTCCAACCGCATCGGCGATCCCGGCCTGGCCGAGGACGTGCTGGCCAGGGGCGACGCGGATATGATCTGCATGTGCCGGCCCCTGCTCACCGATCCCGAACTGCCCAACAAGGCCGCCAGGGGGCGCGCCGGCCTGATCCGCCCCTGCGTTTCCTGCAACCAGGGCTGTTTCGACGCCATCACCCAATTGCAGCCGGTGGGCTGCCTGATAAATCCCAGGGCGGGCCGCGAGGCCACCCCGGCTCCCCAGCCCGCCGCCCGGCCGGGCAAGGTGGTGGTGGTGGGCGGGGGCCCGGCCGGCTGCCAGGCCGCGCTCACCGCCGCCCGGCGCGGCCACCGGGTGGTGCTCCTGGAGGCGGTGGAACGCCTGGGCGGACAGCCCGCCTGGTATCATGAAGCCACGGAAAAGCCCGATTTCGCCCTCATCGGCCCCTATTTCGGCGCGGCCCTGGCCGAGGCCGGGGTGGAGGTGCGGCTGAATTGCAGGGCCGACGCCCAGTTGGTGGCCGCGGAAAAACCCGACGCCGTGGTCCTGGCCGCGGGCAGCCAGCCGTCCTTGGCGCCCATCGCGGGGGCGGAACGGCCCCATGTGCTCCACGCCTGGAGCGTGCTGCAGAAAAAGACGCGGCCCAGGGGCCGGGTGGTGGTGATCGGCGGCGGCGCGGTGGGTCTGGAAACCGCCATCTTCGTGGCCAAGAAGGGCGCCCTCACCCCGGAGCAGACCTATTTCCTGGCGCTTTACCGGGCCGAGGAGCCCCAGGTCATCGATCATCTCCTCTCCACCGGCAGCCAGCCGGTGACCGTGGTGGAGATGCTGGCCAAGGTGGGCCAGGACATCGGCCGCTCCACCCGCTGGATCGTGTTCGGCAAGCTGAAGCGCTTCGGGGTCGCCCTCAAGACCAAGGTCAAGGTGCTGGCCATAGAAGAAGGCGGCGTGCGAATCAAGGACCAAGAGGGCGAATCCCTGCTGCCCGCCGACACCGTGATCCTGGCCACCGGCGCCAAGCCCAACGACGCCCTGGCCGCCGAACTCAAATCCCTGGGGCTCGCGGTGCAGGTGGCGGGCGACGCGGCCGGCGCGGGCAGCGTGCTCAAATCCATCGCCCAGGCCCACAAGATAGCGGCATCGCTTTAGCCGCTGGGAAAGCCGCCCTCCGGGGCTTACAATGAGGTTCAGGGATTAACTCCTCATACGCTTCCGGGAGGCGGGCATGGAAGTATTCATCACCGGCGGCAGCGGCTTTGTGGGCAAAACCCTATGCCGGATATTGCAGAACGCCGGGCATGGGGCCACGGTGCTTTCGCGCAGCGCCGGCGCGGCCCAGTCCCTGCCCAAGGGCATAGGCCACACCCTCGGCGACCCCACCCAGCCGGGGCCCTGGCAGAAGGAGGCGGCCCGCTACCAGGGCTTCATCAACCTGGCCGGCGCTTCCATCTTCGGCCGCTGGGATGACGACTACAAGGAACTCCTGCGCTCCAGCCGGATTAACACCACCCGGAATCTGGTGGAAGCCATGGCCGGGCGCGAATCAGAAGCGCCGCCGGTGCTTATCAGCGCCTCGGCGGTGGGCTATTACGGCTTTTGCGGCGATGAGGAATTGAGCGAATCCTCGCCCCCCGGCGGCGATTTCCTGGCCCGGCTCTGTCAGGATTGGGAAGCCGAGGCCCTCAAGGCCCGGGACCTGGGAGCGCGGGTGGCCGTCACCCGCTTCGGCATCGTGCTGGGCTCGGAGGGCGGCGCTTTGGGCCAGATGCTGCCCGTTTTCAAAAAGGGCCTGGGCGGCAAGCTGGGTTCGGGCCGGCAATGGTTTTCCTGGATTCACCAAATGGACCTGGTGCGGGCCATCCTGTTTTGCCTGGAAGACAAAAACCTCTCCGGCCCGGTCAATTGCACGGCTCCCCAACCGGTCACCAACCGGGAGCTGACCAAGGCCCTGGCCAAAACCCTGGGCAAGCCGGCCATCTTGCCGGCCCCCGGCCTGGCGGTCAAGCTCATGCTGGGCGAGTTCGGCTCGGTGCTTCTGGAAGGGCAGCGGGTGCTGCCGGGTAAACTCACCGAAGCGGGTTTCGACTTTCATTTCCCGGACCTGCGCGCCGCCCTGGAGGACCTGCTGGGCGATGCGGCGGCCCATCGCAAATAAGATCGGCGCCTTGACTGGAAAGCCCCCGCCGGGTATTAATTGGCACTTAAGACCCGGCCCCTAGGCGACCGGGTCTAGTAGTAATTAAAATCAACAACCTACCAGGAGCGACAGGCGGTGAGCCCCGAGAAAAAAAAAGTATCGGTAAGCCCCGAGGGCGAAGTTTTCGAGCTACCCACCCCCAAGGATTATGAGAAGGAAAACCGCCGGCTGGCGGAGCTGGTGGCCCAGCAGCGCGAACTGGGCCGCGAGATCGTGGTGGTCATGGGCGTGGGGTTCGTGGGCGCGGTCATGGCGGCGGTGGTGGCCGACAGCGAAAACGCCGACGGCAAGCCGGGCAAGTTCGTGATCGGCATGCAGCGGCCCAGCACCCGCAGCTATTGGAAAATACCCTATCTCAACCGGGGCGAGGCGCCGGTCAAGGCCGAGGACCCCGAGGTGGACGTGGTCATCCGGCGCTGCGTGAAAGAAAAGGGCACCCTCACCGCCAGCTTCTCCTTCGACGCCCTGAAGCACGCCGACGTGGTGGTGGTGGACGTGCAGTGCGATTACTCCAAGGAAGCCCTGGCCGACGTGACCCAGGGCACCGTGGAGATGCGCGCCCTGGAGGAAAGCCTCAAGGTCATCGCCCAGCACATACCTCCCGCCTGCATGGTCTTGATCGAAACCACCGTGCCGCCGGGCACCACCGAATACGTGGCCTACCCCATCATGAAAAAAGCCTTCCGCGCGCGCGGCATCGAAGGGGAGCCCCTCTTGTCGCACAGCTTCGAGCGGGTGATGCCCGGCCGCGAATACGTGCGCAGCATCCGGGATTTCTGGCGGGTATGCAGCGGCATCAACGCCGAGAGCCGGGCGCGGGTGGAAAAGTTCCTCACCGAGGTGCTGAACACCAAGGAATTCCCCCTGACCGTGCTGGACCGGCCCATCGAGAGCGAGACCACCAAGATCGTGGAAAACAGCTTCCGGGCCAGCATCCTGGCCTTCATGGACGAATGGTCGCTGTTCGCCGAGCGCAACGGGGTGGACATCGTCAAGGTCATCGAGGCCATCAAGGTGCGGCCCACCCATTCCAACCTGATTTTCCCCGGTCCGGGCATCGGCGGCTATTGCCTGCCCAAGGACGGCGGCCTGGGGGTGTGGGCCTACCATCACCTCATGGGCTTCCAGAACAAGCTGTTTGAGATCACGCCGTTGGCCATCAACGTCAACGACCGGCGGGCCCTGCACGCGGCCGAGCTGGTGCGCGACGCCCTGCGCAACATGGGCCGCATCGTGGCCGCCAGCCAGGTGGTGGTCTTGGGCGCGGCCTACCGCGAGGACGTGGGAGACACCCGCTATTCCGGCTCCGAGCTGGTGGTGCGCAAACTGGCCGAGATGGGCGCCAACCTGAAGGTGCATGATCCCTACGTGCTGCGCTGGTGGGAATTCGAGAAGCAAGACTCCTATCCCGCGCCGGGCAAGAGCCGGGGCCGCTTCTTCCGCAACCAGGAGGAGCTGACCTCCCTGCGCGTTTCCCAGGACCTGGCCGGCAGCCTCAAGGACGCCGACGCCGTGGTGCTGGCCGTGCGGCATTCCGAATACCTGGCCCTGGAGCCGGATTGGCTGGTGGAGAAAGCCGGCGGCCCGGTGGCGGTGGTGGATTGCTTCGGAATCCTGGACGACGCCAAGATAAAGCGCTATTTCGAGCTGGGCTGCGAGGTCAAGGGCATGGGCCGCGGCCACGTGAAGCGCATCAAGGACGAGGTGCGTGACGCCAAATAGGAGACGGCCATGGACCAGGCCTGGCTGGGCATAGACCTGGGCGGCACCAACACCCGCCTGGGCCTGGTGGATGAAAGCGGCCTGCTGGCCAGGGAGCGTTTCGCCACCCAAGCCCCGCTGGGCCCTGGGCCCTGGCTGGAAAATTTGCAGGCAGCGGCCGCCGAATTGCTGGCCCAGGGGCCGCGGCCGGCCGCCGTGGGGGTGGCCAGCCCCGGAATCATAGAGCGGCCCCAGGGAATCATCTTGAATTCCCCCAACCTGCCGGCCTGGCGGGACTTCCCCCTGGCCCGGGAGGTGGGCCGGGCTCTGGGGCTGCCGGCCCTGGTGGAAAACGACGCCAATTGCTACGCCCTGGGCGAGCACCGCTTCGGGGCGGGGGCGGGCCGCGACTTGGCCTGTTTCACCCTGGGCACCGGGGTGGGCGGCGGACTCATAATCGGCGGCCGCGTGGTGGTGGGCCCCCTGGGCACCGGCGGTGAATTGGGCCACACCCTGGCGGTGAGCGGCGGCCGCCTGTGCGGCTGCGGCGCCAGGGGCTGCGTGGAGGCCTACGCCTCGGCCACCGGGCTAAAGGGCCTGATCCGGGAGGCCCACGAGCAGGGCCGGCCCACCGCGCTGGAGCGGGGCGCCGGGGTAAACCGCCTCACCCAGGCGGCCGAGAGCGGCGATGAACTGGCCCTGGAGCTATTGGCCCAGGCGGGCCGGGCCCTGGGCCGGGCCTTCGCCAACGTGGCGGCCTTCACCGGCCTGGATTTGATCATCATCGGCGGCGGGGTCTCGGCGGCGTGGCCGCTCATGGCTCCGGCCGCTCACGAGGAGATGTGCGACCGCCTCCGTTTGGTGGACCCCCAACGGATGGAGATTCGCCGGTCCCAGCTGGGCGACGACGCCCCCCTCATGGGCGCGGCGGCCATGGTCCGGGACAATCCTCTCTAAAGAAAAGGAACGCGCATGGCCAAGATCAACCGCAAAAAGCTGTTAAAGGAACCCGACGAGTTCCTCACCTTTTCCGAACGGGCCGTCAATTGGGGCCGCGACAACGCCAAAATCATTATCGGGATCGCGGCAGCGCTGGTCCTGGCGGTGGGAGCCTGGGTAGGCCTTGGCGCGTATTTCGATTACCGACAGAATCAGGCGGCCAACGCCCTGGCCAACTCCTTTGAGAACTATGCCAAGGGCGTGGAAGGCAAGGCCGATCCCGCCCAGGAAAAAGCCGCCAGGGAAAGCCTGGCCAAGGTGGTGGAGCAATACGGGGCCACCCCGGCGGGCATCCAGGCCCGCCTGGCCCTGGGCGACATGCTCCTGGAGCAAGGCAAATACGCCGAGGCGGAAAAGGTGCTTAACGACTTGTGCGAGGAACCCGACCTGCCGGCGGCCATGCTTCCCCTGGCCTGGCACGGCTTGGGCCTCAGCCTGGAAGGCCAGAAGAAATTCAGCGAGGCGGCCAGCGCCTATCAGAGCGCCATGAAAGAGGCCGGCCCGGCCCTGGGCAATTCCTTCCGCCTGGACCTGGCCAGGGCCCAGGAAGCCGCCGGCGACAAGCAGGCGGCCATCCAGACCTATCGCGAGGCAGTGGCCCAGCCGCCCACCCCCCGCGCCCTGGATTTCGCGCGCGGCCGCCTGGTGGCCCTGGGCGTGGACCCGGCCCAAGTGGCCAAGGCCAACTGAGCCGCCCGTCCGATAAAAGCCTGACAAGCCAAGCTGACCAGGCTGCCCAGAAAGCCCCGGATGCTAGGCGCGAGAAAAAGGCTGGAATGAAGCGTAGTTGGACCTACCTGAGTTTCAGCCTTTTCCGCAGCAACGACGCAGATGGGGTTTTATCGGCAGCCTGAGCGCCCCGCAAACCGCGGGGCGCTTTCACTTTGGCTGAAGTCTGGCCGCGGTTTATTTCGCAACCATGCGGGCCAAACGGTAGGCGCAAAGGTTCACCAATTCGGCCAGGCAGGGGTGAATATAGGGCAGGTCGGCGATGTCCTGGGCAGAGCCGCCCAGGCGCATGGCCACGGCCACCTCGTGAATCATGAGCGAGGCCTGGGGGGCCACCAGATCGGCGCCCAGAATCCGGCCGCTGGCCTTTTCCGCGCGCATGGTCATGAATCCCTTGGGCGGCCGGGGATAGGTGCGGGCCACCCCCATGCTCTCCAGGTCGTAGTCGGCCTCCAGGAAATCCAGCCCCGCCGCCTGGCATTCCGCCTTGCCCAGCCCCACCCGGGCCACCTCGGGCTCGCTGAATATGGCCCAGGGCAGCACCCGGTCGTCGATCTCGCGGGGGTCGGGCCGGGTGGCGTTGTGGCCGGCCACCTCGCCCTGCAATACCGCCAGGTTCACCACCATTTTGTGCCCGGTGACGTCGCCGGCCGCGAAGATATGGGGCGCGCTGGTCCGCATCCGCCGGTCCACCGTCACCGCGCCCTTGCGGGTTTCCACTCCCGCCGCCTCCAGGTTGAGCCCCCGGCTGTTGGGCCCCCGGCCAAAGGCCACCAGAATCTCGTCCACCGTGATCCGGCTGGGCTTGCCCTGTTGCTCGAATTCCACGAGCTTGCCCTGTGGGGTCTGGCTCACCCGCTTGAGGTCCGTGCCGGTGTGGACCTGGGCCCCCTCTTCGGCCAGCGCCGCTTCCAGAAGCTTGCCTATGCGGGGGTCCTCCTTGCTCAGAAGATGGTCGGAGCGCTGGATCACGTGGGTTGCCACCCCCATGCGGGTGAGGTATTGGGCCATCTCCAGGGCGATGGTGCCTCCGCCCAGGATGGCCATGGAGGCGGGCAACTCGTCCATTTCCATGAGGCCGTCGCTGAAAACATAGCCGGTTTCCTCCAGCCCCGGCACCGGAGCCAGCAACTCCCGGCTGCCGGTGGCGATCACCAGCTTGTCCGCGCTGATGGTCTTTTCGCCCACCCGCACGGTGTGGGGGTCCACGAAGCTGGCCAGCCCCTCGTAAATCACCAGGCCCTGTTTCTGCTTGGCGGCCACCGCCTGCACGCGGTTGCCGGCCAGGCCGTCCACCACGCCGCGCTTGCGGGCGATTATCTCCTGATAGGCCTGGCGGCCGGAAAGGCCCGCCTTGAAGGTTTCCTCGGCGCTGTGCAAAAGCGATTTGCTGGGCATGCAGCCCGCCAGGATGCACAGGCCTCCCAGGCGGCCGGCCTCCACCATGCCCACCCTGGCCCCGTTTTTCAAAGCAGTGGTGGCCGCGGTGAAGCCCCCGCTGCCGCCGCCGCCGATGACCAGCACGTCCAGATCGAATTCCGCCATTAATCCGCTCCCGCTTTAGATTGCGCGTTTATTGAGGTTCCGTGGGGTCCAGTTTGGCCAGGGCCCTGCGCCTGGCCAGCTCGGCCAAATCGGCCACGGTTTCATGTTCGTCCACGATCTCGGAACCCACCAGGGATTCCAGCACGTCTTCCAGGGTGATGAGGCCCATGATGCCGCCGTATTCGTCCACCACCAGATAGAGATGCTCGCGGCGAACCAAAAAGGTCTGCAACAGGTCCAGGGCGTTGGCCGAGGGCGGCACGAAGCGCACCGGCTTGGCCAAATTCGCCAAGGGTCCCGGCGCGGCGCCGGGCCCGGCGGAGAGCACCTCGTCCTTGATCACATAGCCCACCACGTCCTCGGGGCCCTCGGCCACCAGGGGCACCCGGCTGTGGGGCCAATCCCTGGCCTGCACGCGGGCCTGGTCCAAGGGCAGATCGGCCTGCACGGTGAACAGCACGGTGCGCGGGGTCATGATGTCGCCGGCGCGCACGTCTTCCAGGCTGATGATGTTGCGGATCAGCTCGTGCTCCATGTTGCTGATCTGGCCGGCGCTGGCGCCCATCTTGGCCGCCGCCAGAATCTCCTCCTCGCTGATGCTGGGGGTCTTGGGCCTGCCCCTGGTTATGAGCCGGGTGAGGAGTTGGGTCAGCCAGATGACCGGCATCACCGCGATCACCATTATCCTGAGCGGCTTGACCGAGCCTTTCCACAGATAGCGCCAATAGACCGCGCCCACGGTCTTGGGAATGATCTCCGAAAAAATCAGGATGGCCAGGGTGAAGAACAGGGAGAAGGCCCACAGGGAGCCGGCTCCCCAGATCTGGCCCGCGGCCCAGCCGGCCAGGGAAGCGCCGGCGGTGTTGGCCAAGGTGTTCAGGATCAGGATGGCGGCCAGGGGCTTATCCACCTCGGCCTTGAGGCGCTTCATCTGCTGGGCCACGGCGACCCCCCCATGGGCCGCCGCCTCCAGGGTTATGACCCTGGTGGAGTAAAGCACCGATTCCAAGAGCGAGCACAAGGCTGAAACCACGATGGATACGCTCACCGCCAGCACAAGGGTGGTCATGGCACCTCCGCGCGGAATTGAAAAAACTCCTGCTGATTAAAGCAGAATACCACGACTGAGCCGCCGCGCCGAGGCTGTAAGTCGCGGCGCGGCGGCTGAATGGTGGCTGGCTCGCCCGCATATTTCACGAGGGCCGCGCGTCCGGCTGCGCCAGCCAGCGGCACCCTGTGTTGCTGGCCGCTCTCGGGCCTTGACGTAGCTTAGTACATCAGGCGGGGCAGCCAGAGCACCAGCTCCGGCACGAAAACCAGGGCCACGGTGCCGGCCAGGAGCGCGCCCAAAAAGGGCAGGCAGCCCTTGAAAATGGTCTCCAGGGGAGTCCTGGTGTCCACCCCTTTCACCACGTAGGCGTTGATGCCCACCGGCGGGGTGATGACCCCCATCTGGGTGACCAGCACGATGATGACCCCGAACCAGATGGGATCGTAGCCCAGGCGCAGCACGATGGGATAGAAGATGGGGATGGTGAGCATGATGAGGGCCAGGGCGTCTATGAAGCAGCCGCCCAGGAGATACACCAGCACCATGAGGAAAATAACCGCCCAGCCCGGCAGGTCCAAGCCGCTGATAGCCTCGGCCACGGCCATGGGTATGCCGGTGACCGCCAAGAAGTGGCCGAAAATCACCGCACCGGCCACCAGGAAAAGCACCATGCAGGAGGTGCGCAGGCTATCCACCACCGCCCGCCAGAAGCCGTCCCAGGATATCTGCCGCCGGGCCAGGGCGGCCAGCAGCACCCCCATGGCCCCCACCCCGCCGGCCTCGGTGGGCGTGAACCAGCCCAGGAAGAGCCCTCCCATCACCAGGAGAAAAACGGCCAGGGTCTCTATCAGGTTGAACAGCGACTGCATCTTCTGGAGCAGGCTGTGGCGCGGGCCCGCCGGGCCCAATTCCGGCCGCCAGCGGCACATGAGGGCTATGGCCGCGATGAAAAGCGCGGTGATGAAAACCGCCGGGACCACGCCGGCCATGAACAGCCGGCCGATGGACTGCTCGGTGAGCACCCCGTAAACGATGAGCACCACGCTGGGCGGCATGAGCATGCCCATGCTGCCCCCCGAGGCCACGCTGCCCGTGGCCAGCTCGGGATGATAGCCGTAGCGCCGCATCTCGGGCAGGCCCACCGTGGCCATGGTGGCGGCGGTGGCCGGCGAGGAGCCGCACACCGCGCCGAAGGCGGTGCAGGCGCAGATGGTGGCCATGGCCAGGCCGCCCCTGGTGGAGCCGGTGAATTTATAGGCCGTGTCGTACAGGCGGCGGCTGATGCCGGCGTGATAGGCCAGATGCCCCATGAAGATGAACAGGGGTATGATGGTGAGGCCGTAGGAGGAAAACACCCCGTAGATATCCCGGGCCAGAATGCTTAAGCCGGGGTCCAGGCCCCGCACCCAGGCGAAGCCGGCGAAACCCACCAGGGCCATGACGTAAGCCACGGGTATGCGCAAGAAGAAGAGCGCCACCAGCAAAACGATGCCGATGACGCCTACCAAGGTGTTGCTAAGCATTACGCACCGCCCTACGCAAGGATGCGGCCATATCGGCCAGGAGGGCCAGGCACAGCACGGCGAACGCCACCGCCACCGCCCTGACCAGCAGATGCACGGGAAGCTCCAGGCTCTGGGAAACCTGGCCCGCCTGGGCCATGCGTTCGGCGTAATCCCAGCATTGCCAGCTCACCAGGAGGAAAAGCCCGCAGCAAATGGCCTGACCCGCGGCGTCCACCCAAGCCGCCGTGCGCTCGCTGAAACGGCGCATCAGCATGTCCAGGGCCACGTGGCCCCGGTCGCGCTGGGTGATGGGCAGGGCCGCGGCCAGCACCAGCACGGCCAGGAGAGAAACGCTCTCCACCAGGCCGTACAGGGGCCGGCCCGCGGCCCGCAGCACCACGTCCAGGCAGGTGATGAGCATCATGCCCACCAGGCTCAAGCCTCCGATCCATTTAAGGACCGCCGAAAGGCGGTTCACCAGGCGCTCAAAGGCGCTCATGGGAATTACCTCCCGCTGGCCGCGCCCAGGGCTTTTTTAGCCACGGCCAGAGCCGCCGCGCCGTCCAGTTTCCGCTCGCTCAGCTTCTTGACGTAGTCGTCCAGCACCGGCTCCACCACCTTCCGCCACTTGGCGTCCTGGCCGGGAGCCAATTCCACGATCTGGCGCCCCTTCTGGGAGAGCAGGAACTCGCGCCCCTTGGCGTCGGACTCGTCCCAGGCCTTGCCGTGCTTGGCGGCCCATTCCAGGTTGATCTCCTCTATGGTCTTCTGCACGCCGGCCGGCAGCTTGGCCCACACGTCCGGGTTCATCACCACGAAGAAGCTGGTGGTGTAGGCGGCCGGGTAGCTCAAGATGCAGAAACGGGACACCTCGCCCAGCTTCCAGCCCTTGTTGGCCTCCACCGGATAGAAAGCGCCGTCAACCACGCCCTTTTCCAGGGACTGGTAGACGTCGGGCATGGGCATGGTGACCGGGGTGGCGCCCAGGGCCTTGACCATCTCGGCGATGGTGCCGTGGGCCCGCAGCTTGAGGCCCTTCATGTCCTCCAGGGTCTTTACGGGCTTTTCCTTGGTGTGCAGCAGGCCCGGCCCATGGGCGTGCAGGTACATGACCTTGGTGTCCATCAGCTCCTTGGGCTTCAGCGCGCTGTAGACTTCGTTCACCACCTTGGTGGCCTGCACGCCCGAGGTGTAGCCCAAAGGCAGATCCACCACCTCCATCACCGGGAAGCGGCCCCTGGTGTAGGCGAAGCAGCTCATGGCCACGTCGCAGATGCCGGTGACCACCCCGTCATAGCTTTGCGGGGCCTTGGTCAGGGTCTGGCCGGCGAAATACTGGAATTTGACCTTGCCGCCGGTGCGTTTCTCCACTTCCTTGCACCAGGCTTCGGCCAACTGGGACTGCACGTGGGTGGGGGGGAAAAAGTTGCTGTAGGTCAGCTTGACGGCGTCTTCGGCGGCCGCCGGCGCGGCCGAGAAAAGAACCGCAAGCGCGAAAATAGACAACAGGCAGATAAAGCGTTTCATCGTTTCAACTCCATGGGCAAACGGAGGTATTTTACAGGGCTCAGGTTGAAATGGCGCGGCGGGCTCCCTTGAGCCATGAGTGCTATTGCGGATTTATGCAAAAGATAGATACCGGCCTAGGGCCGGTAATAATAGGAGTAGAGATAAGCGTACGCGGGACGGCTCTGGAACATTGTCGGGTTCGTTTTCCTGGTTGATCGCCAACACCCCACTAAACTACCCGCAGTTAATACCCCAAGCGGCCGGTCCTGTCAACAAATCGTCACACCCCGGCCAGCTCAGCCCAACTCAGGCAATCATCGGGCGGGCGGCGCTCTTCCAGAAGCAGGGCTCGCAGGTTGAGGGCTTCATCAGGGCCAGGTCCGCGGTGCTGTCGGTGAGCACCTCCGGGGTGTTGCACACCGCCACCCCCCGCCGGCTGGCGGCGGCCACATCGATGTTGTTGTAGCCCACCGCGTAATTGGCCACCGCCCGCAGGGAGCCGCCCGCCGCGTCCAAAAGCTCCGCGTCCACCTGGTCCACCAAAAGAGTGAGGAGGCCGCTTTGGCCGCGGGCCGCGGCCAACAACTCCCGGCGGGGCATGGGGCCTTCGTGGGGATTGAGGGCGAGATCGAAGCTTTCGGCCAAAAGCTCCATGACGGGCTGGGGCAGCCGCCGGGTGACCAGCACTGGTGGCTTGGGGTTCACGAGTTCTCCCGCCGGCGGCTCGGCCGGTGGCGGACCGCGCTACTCGTTGGCCATCTTCCGCATGAGCCTCACCATCTCGGCCATGAGCGTGAGGGTGCGCTCCTGGTACAGCTCCAGGCGGCTGGCCCGCAGGCGGGTGCCGTGCTCCACGGAGAGCCTTATCTCCTGGGGCGGGATATCCTCGGGAAACAGGGCCCCGCTGATGAGCGCGCCCTTGAGACTCACGCCCCGCAGGTCGCAGCCGGTCAGGTCCAAGCCCCGCAGATTGGCGCCCCGGAGATAGCAGCCGCTGAGGTCGGAGCCCTTGAGGTCGGCCTGGCGCAGGTCCAGGCCGGAGAGGTTGGCCTGGCGCAGGTCCGGGGCCTTGCCCTCGGCCTTGAGGCGGTTGAACTCCGGCAGGTTCTCCTCGAACAGCATCTCTTCCTTGGGCTTAAGACTTATGGCGTCTTTGTCGGCCATGGCCACCTTCCCTTTTGCCGGGGGGTCCTGATATATACGGCGGTTGCTCTCTTATTCATCCTAGCACGCGCGGCCCCCGGCCCGCGCCTATGAAACTGGCGAGGCCGGCTGCCCGAAGAATGCCATTATGATATGCTATTAATCATGCCGGTTTGACAAGCCAAGAAAACTTCGCCCTACGGGTGGCGTCATGGACAATATTCTCGAAAAATATCCCTTCGCCTGCGAGCTGAGCTTGCGGCCGTTGATAGACTATCTGCGGCGTCTGGCCCAATCCTCCCAGCAGGCGGCCGGCCAGGACGCGCTCCAGTTGAACATTGACCTGGACCAAATCCTGGCCAGGGCTCCCGAGTTGAACCAGCCGCTCAGCGATCCCGCCATAGCCCGGAACCGGTCCCTGGAAATAAACCGCCTCATGGGCTCCCTGTTCCCGCCGGTGTTCTGGGAGACCGAGTCCTTCGCGGCCATCACTCCGTTTACCATGGAGCCGTTTTTCGTATCGCCCACTTTCCGGCGTTTGTTCATCTCGCCGGAAGGCGCCATCAGCGGGCGGCGCAACGTGGATCAGGCCAGATTCGACCACGGGCGGGCCCTGAAGGTTTTTCTCTTCATCCTGGAAAAGTATTACGGAATCCACCAAGAGATCACTTTCCCCTTGATCTATGCGGTGAGCGATTCGGAAACCGGCCTCGACAAGTACTATCAGTTCAGTTTCGATTTCCGCTTCGTGGAGATTGCAGCCCGCGGACCGCTGGCCGAACCCAGCCCCGAGGACCGCCAATTCATCCGCGATCATTTGTCGCAACCGGAAATGCTGAAAAGAGTCATCCCTCCGGAAAACTTCGTCTTGTCGGGCTTCACCGTGATCCAGGCGGTGGAAGTCACCCAGAGCCAAGTGGTTTCATCCCTGGAGCGCGACCTGATCGATCAGGAATCCATCGTCACGGCCACCGGTTTCCTGCGCCTGCAGGACCGCCTGCGCGCCCTGTTCCTCAGGCCCGAGCTTTTGGCCAGCGTCACCGCCCTGCATCACGACCGGGTGCTGCTGATGAACGCCGGCTGCTGCGCGGAACAAGGTTGTTTTTTCGCCGGGGCCCAGGATGCCTTTCTGGCCGATCTGCACGGCACCGTCTTCGAGCAAGCCATGCAATCGGAGGACATCATCAGCATCCCCGACCTGGCGGAGGAAACCCGCTGCCTGCACCGCCGGGAGGAACTCCTGGCCCAGGGCGTCAGATCGCTCTTGATCGCCCCCTTGCGCTATCAGGGGCGCCTTTTGGGCATACTCTCGATCAAAAGCCCCAAGCCCAACGACTTCAGGCTGATGGACGGCTTGCAGCTCACCCAGTTGCAGCCCCTGTTCAGTCTGGCCATGAAAAACGTGCTGGACGACATGGACCATCAGGTGCAGGCCATCATCAAGGAAAAATGCACCGCCATCCACCCCTCCTTGGAATGGCGCTTCCGCCGGGCCGCCCAGGAATATCTGCGCGCCCGCCAGTCCGGCCAGCAGGTCGATATCGAGCCCATCGTCTTCCAAGAGGTCTATCCCGTTTACGGCGCCACCGACGTGCGGGGTTCCAGCGATGAACGCAACCGGGCCATCCAGGCCGACCTGGGCCAGCATTTGCGCCTTGCCTGGGAGGTGGTCAACGCGGCCGCCCGTCTGACCCCCCTGCCCATACTCAATGAACTGGCCTCCCGCATCCGCCAGTTGGAGGGCCGCATCGCCAAGGGTTTGATCTCGGGAGACGAGTATCAGGTGGTGGGCTTTCTGAAGCGGGACGTGGAATCGCTTTTCGAGGACCTGGCCTCCCTGGGGCCCGAGGTGGACCAGGCGGTGAGCCAATACCGGCAGACGGTGGACCCCCGCCTGGGCACGGTCTACCAGAATCGCCGCAAGTACGAAGCCAGCGTATCCAAGCTCAACGAGCGCCTGGCGGCTTACCTGGACTGGGAGGAAGCCGAATTGCAAAAGAGCTTCCCCCACTATTTCGAGCGCCACCGCACCGACGGGGTGGACTACACCATCTACCTGGGGGCCTCCCTGGTGGAAGACGGCCGCTTCAACCGGCTCTATCTGAAAAACCTGCGCCTGTGGCAGATCATGGTGGCCTGCGGCCTGGCCTGGCACAACCAGGCCATCAAGCCCGAGTTGGAGTTTCCCCTGGAAACCGCCCATCTCATCCTGGTGCAGGATTCGCCGCTGTCCATCCGCTTCCGTTACGATGAAAAGCGTTTCGACGTGGACGGCGCTTATGATATCCGCCACGAGATCGTGCGTTCGCGCCTGGACAAGGCCGTGATCAAAAACAGCGGCGAACGGCTGACCCAGCCGGGCCGCATCGCCATCGTCTACAGCCAGCCCACCGAGCTGGTGGAAAGCCGCCGCCACCTGGAATACCTGCGCGGCGAAGGCATCCTCCTGGACGACGAGGAGCGCCTGGAGCTGGAAGATCTGCCGGGCGTGCAGGGCTTGCGCGCCCTGCGGGTGGGGGTGGACCTCGAGTCCGGGCAATTGGCCGAGCGGGCCGGCGCCGTGCTGACCGCGGCCTAGCCCCGCATCTGCTTCAGATCCTCATCGCGCAGTTGCCGCCGCAGCACCTTGCCCACCATGGTCTTGGGCAGTTCCTCGCGGAACTCCACCACGGTGGGGGCTTTGTAGTGGGTGATGTTGTCCCGGCACCAGGCGATGATGTCTTCCCGGCTCACGCGGCCGCGCGCCTCCGGCTTCAGCACCACGAAGGCCTTGACCACCTCCCCCACCTTGGGGTGGGGCAGGCCGATCACCGCCGCCTCCACCACGTCGGGATGGGCGAAAAGATAATCCTCCACCTCGGCGGGGAAGACCGAATAGCCCCGGTGCTTGATCAAGTCCTTGGCGCGGTCGCGGATATAGGTCCAGCCCCGCGCGTCCATGCAGGCCACGTCGCCGGTGTGAAACCAGCCGTCGCGCAGGCAGGCGGCGGTTTCCTCTGGCTGGTTGTGATAGCCCTGCATCACCTGCGGCCCCTTGACGCAAAGCTCGCCGGTGTGCTCCAGGCCCGGCGGCAGCCGGTTGTCGCCGGTCTCCAGGTCCACGATCTTGAGATCAGTATTGCAGATGGGAATGCCGATGGAGCCCTCCACCCTGGGCTTGCCGCCGGGCATCTGGAAGGGATTGGCCGTGGCCACCGGCGAGGTTTCGGAAAGGCCGTAGCCCTCCACCACCACCGCGCCGGTCTTCTTTTCAAAGGCCAGCTGCACCTCCCTGGGCAGGGGGCCCGCCGCGGAGAGGCATTGCTTCAAGGGGCTGAGGTCGTAAGGCTCCAGGCCCTCGCTGTGATTGATCTTGTTGAACAGGGCCGCCACCCCCGGCATGATGAGGTGGCTCCCCTGGCCCCATTTCTCTATTTGCTGGGCCCATTCCCTCATGTCCGCCGGCGGTTTGGGGAAAAGAAGCTGGAAGGCCCCGGTGGCCACCGCCACGTTCATCACGCAGGTCATGGCGTAGATGTGAAACAGGGGCAAGACCCCCACCGCTCCCAGGCCCTGGCTCAATTCCCCCAGCCATTCCTTGCAGGCCAGGGCGTTGAAAACCAGGTTCTCATGGGTGAGCATGGCCCCCTTGGGGGTGCCGGTGGTGCCGCCGGTGTATTGCAGCACGGCCAGGTCCCGGGCCGGGTTTATCTCCACCGAAGGAGGCGGGCCCGGGCTTTTCAGCAGGCGGAGAAAGGGGATGGTCTCTGGCGGCAGCTTGGCCGATGGTATCTTGCCCAGGGCCTTGCCCAAAAGCCGCTTGACCGCATTGAAGCCGCAAAGGTCCACCACGTTGCTGCCCACCAGGTGCCGCACCCTGGTATCGGCCAGCACCTTGGCCGGCGATTCGAAAACCGCGTCCAGCACCACCAGGGCCTTGGCTCCGGAGTCGTTGAGCTGATGCTTTACTTCCAGCGGCTTGTAGGTGGGGTTGATGGCGGTGGCTATCAGGCCCAGGCGCAGGCAGGCGTAATAGGCCACCACGAACTGATGGGAATTGGGCAGCATGATGGCCACCACGTCGCCTTTTTTCAGCCCCAGGCCCGCCAGGC
This sequence comes from Desulfocarbo indianensis, assembly GCA_001184205.1. GTDB lineage: Bacteria > Desulfobacterota > Desulfarculia > Desulfarculales > Desulfarculaceae > Desulfocarbo > Desulfocarbo indianensis. The sequence continues at coordinate 508,026 of LBMP01000002.1, read as the reverse complement.
CGGCGGCGAAGCCGTCCACCAGCCCGTCCAGCCGCTTATAGTTGATGACGCTATCCAAAAACACGATGGCCCGCTTTTCCGGGTTGGCGCGGGCCGTGTCGCGCAGCAGGTCGCCCAGGCTTATGCGCGGCAATTCTATGGTCCTGGGCACGCCCTCCGGCCAATCGCCGTGCCAGGGCTTCTCGCTAAAGTCCTTTACCATCAAATGAGCAGCCTTTCCGGGGCGTTGTTGGTCCAGCGCCGGGGCTCTCCGCTCCGGCCGGGTAGTGCGGTGGCCAATCATAGCATGGCGCTAAGGTAATGCTACAGCCATATCGGCCATCCTCCGGGCCGGACCGGGCTATGGTAATATTTTATGAATCCCGTGCGCCTTGGAGATCACAAAGGGAGTTGCGCCTTGCCACGTTTGACCAGTCTGCGCCAGCGACTTTATGTTTGGCTGCTCCTGCCGGTGGCGGCGCTCCTCATCGGCCTTGGCGTGACCGGCTTTTATTACGCCCGCAGCCGGCTTTTCGAGCAATGGAACACCTCCGCCCTGTTCGCCCTGGAGCGCGCCGCCCATACCATGGATATGCTGCTGGCGCGGCCGGCCGAGGCGGTGAATCTGGTCAACGAAATGGCCGCGGAGCAACCGCTGGACGCCGGCCAATGGGAGGAACTCCTGGCCAGGACGCCGGGGGTGGCCAAGGTCACCCTTAACTGGGACCCGGAGGACGGATCCCCCCTTCTCATGCCCGGCCGGGGGACGGGGGCGGCCCGCGCCTCGCGGGGCATGGGCCGGGGCATGCGTTTTCATCAGGCGCGCATCGCCCAGGTCGCCAGCCCCCGCTTCGACGCCGGCGCCGGCCAGGATACCGTGCTGATGGTGTTCGAACTGAAAGACCAGGCGGGCCGAACCCAGGGCCGCCTGGAACTGGCCATTCTGTTCAGCCACCTGCTCGAGGACCTGAAGGCGCTGGAATGGTGGCAGAGCGAAGGCGGCTGCCTGGTGGACGAGACGGGCAGGATATTGGCCCGCACCGGCGGGACGGATAAAAACGAAATCCGCCTGGGCGACGACGGCGGCGAATTGAAGACGCGGGTCTTGCAGGCGCTCTTGACCAAGCGCTCCGGCACCTTGTTGGGAAAAGGCTTCCCCGCCGAGCGGGTGGCGGGTTATTACCGGCTGCGCAAGGCGCCCTGGACCCTGGTGGTCATCGCGCCCGGCAGGAAGGTGCTCCAGCCCATCATAAGCTTCCTGCGGACCTATGTGGCGGCGGGCCTCGCCTGCGTGGTCGTGGTGCTGCTGCTGATACGTCTGGTCACCGGCCAGGTGGCCTCCTCGGTGCGGGCCACCTGCCAGGCGGCCCGCCGGGTGGCCCTGGGCGATTACGAGGTCAAGGTGCCCGATCCCCATACCAACGACGAGTTGCACCGTTTGGCCGAAAGCTTCAACACCATGGTGGCGGGCCTCAAGGAAAAGGAATTCATCAGCGACACCTTTGGCCGCTACGTGGACCCGGAGATCGCCCGCCAGCTCATCAGCCAACCCGGCGCCACCAGGCTGGGCGGCCAAAAACGCTGGGTGGCGGTGATGATGAGCGACGTGCGCGGCTTCACCGCCCTGTGCGAGACCTTGAGCCCCGAGGAAACCATCGCCATGGTCAACGCCTATCTCTCCAGCCTCATCGAGGTGATCCAAAAGCACCGGGGCATAATCGTGGATTTCCTGGGCGACGCGGTCTTGGCCTTTTTCGACAGCCTGGGCCTGACCAGGCGGGAAGCGGCCCGCCGGGCGCTATGCTGCGCCCTGGAGCTGCGGGAAACCGCCGACCGTTTCAACCAGGCCATGCGCGGCCAGGGGAAGCCTCTTTTGGCCACGGCCTTCGGACTCAACGGGGGCGAGGTGGTGGTGGGCAACATAGGCTCCCAGACCCGCGCCAAATACGGTATCGTGGGGGGACCGGTAAACCTGACCAGCCGCATCCAGGCCCAGGCCGAGGGAGGCGAGATCGTGATTTCGCGGGCATTGTACGATTTTTTTGGGCGAGAGCTGACGGTGGCCCGCTTCTTTGACGCGCGGCTGAAGGGCGTGGAACACGAAACCAGGCTATACGTGGTGGACACGCTCGAGGCCTGCGCCGGGCAGGCCTCGAGCGCGGCGAGCAAACCCCAAGACACCGAGGGAGGTTCATCTCATGCGGCTTAAAACCTTCGCCATGCTGACACTTGTGATCCTGAGCGCTGTGCTGGCCGCGCCGGCCCCGGCCCAGGAGCCGCAGCTCCCGAGCAAAGGGCAAACCTTGTATTTGCCCCTGGTGACCCACGTGTATCTGGGGGCCAAAAACAAGCCCTACACCCTTACCAAGACCTTTTGCTTCCGCAACCGCGACCGCAAGCAGAAGCTCACCCTGCTTTCGCTGGATTATTACAACGGGGCCGGGCAAAAGCTGGGCAACCTCCTGGACAAGCCGCGCACCTTGGGTCCCTTGTCCTCTTTGCAGATGCCGGTGGGCGCGCCCGAGAACCAAGGCAAGGAGAACTCCCCCTGCCTCATCGTGCGCTGGGAAAGCGAAAAGCCGGTGGAGCAGCCTTTGGTGCAGTGCATCATGATCGGGGCCACCGGCCAGCAGGGCATTTCCTTCAGCACCACGGCCACGCCCATCAGGTGATGGCCTTGCGCGGGGGGGCTATGCCCGAGCGGAACTGTGCCATAGAATAATAATAAACCCGCGAAAAGCCATGCCCAGGAAACGCCGGGCGTGAGACGCCCGGCCTGTCGAGCGCGCCAGGGAGAATGGACAAAAAGCCACCGCAAAGGATGCCTTTCAGCAGGCGGCGTCTTTCGCCGAGGACGCGCAGGGGTTCCTTTGGCCTGCACGACCGCGTTCTTTTTCCAAACCCCTCCCCCGTTTTTGCTCCCCCCGCCATCGTGCTGGACGCCAAGCAAAGGGTCCTGGCCTTTCAAGGCGACACGACCCCTTTTCTCGAGACGCCGTCCCATCCGGGCGCGGCCGAGCTGGCCAGCCTGGCGCGGCCCGATCTGGCCAAGGAATTGCGCAAGCTGATCCGGCGCTGTTTTTGGCGGGGCAAACGGGCGCAAAGCCCGCCCCTGCCCCTGCCAGGCCTGGGCGGCGCCAAGGTGGTGCTCCACGCCCAGCGCCTGTCCTCCCGCCAGGCCAGGTGGCAGGTGGCTTTTCAGGTTCTGCCCGCCGATGCCGCGCCCCTTCCGCCGGAGCGGGAAAACGCCGCCCAAGGCCGCGCGTCCGAGCTTGAAAAAGAGCTGAGCCGGGCCAGGGCGGAGCTGGCCCAGGCCAAGCGGGAACTCAGGCGGCGCGGCACCGAATTGAGGGACGTGGAGAGCGACCTGGACAACGTGCTCAAGCCCATGGACCTGCCGCTGGTCATCGTGGACATGGAGCGGAAGATCAAGCGCTTCAATTCGGCGGCCAGAAAAATTTTCTACCTGCTGTCCAACGACCTGGGCCGGGATATAACCACGGTGGACACCCGCATCCCCTTGCCCGGCCTGCGCCAAAACCTGCGGCGCGCCATCGGCAGCCACCTGACCGTGGAGGAGGACATCCAAGCCGGCGGCGAAGTCTACGCCATGCGGGTCATCCCCTATCTGGACGGCCGCGGCGAGCCCATGGGCGCCCTGCTCATGTTCGTGGAGAAAACCGGCCTCGTGCAAGCCGAACGCGAAAGGTCCACCATCGGCTACGTGGCCCAGCTCTTTCTGCTGTATGACGACCTGGCCGACTTTTACCGGGAACTGCCCCGGGTGCTGGCCCAGCGGCTCAATTTCCCCTACGCCATTCTGGAGCTGTTCGACAAGGAACGCCAGGAGGCCGTGCTGGTGGGGGCCAGCGGCCTGCCCAAGGGCGAGGCACCCATCCAGCGCCACGCCCTGCCGGACAGCGTGGCCGGCTGGGTGATACGCTCCGGCCGCACCTATATCCAAGGCAGGCTGGAGAACCGGCTGCGCCCGGCCAGCCTGCCCTTGGGCGGGCTGTCCGTGGAAACCCTGGTGGCGGTGCCCGTGCGGGTAAAAGACGCCATCCTGGGCGTAATAACCCTGGCCGACCACCGGCCCCGCAAGGTCACCAACCACCTGGTGGAAACCCTGGAGGTGGTGGGCATCAACGCCGGCCTGGGCGTCGAGCGCCGCCGGGCCCAGCACACCATCATCCGGGCCACGGCCGACGCCTTGCGGGAAAGCCAGGACCGCTACCGCAAGATAGTCGATACCGCCAACGAAGGCATCTGGATCGTGGACCAGCAGTTGATGACCGAGTTCGCCAACCCCCAAATGGCCAGCATGCTGGGCTACGCCCCCGAGGAGATGCTGGGCATGCACGCCACCGATTTCATCCCCCTGGCCGACCGCAAGACCTCCTTAAGCAAATGGCGGCGCACCCACGAGGGGGTGCAGGAATCCTCGGATTGGCGGCTGCTGCGCAAGGACGGCAGCCGGGTGTGGACCCAGGTTTCCACCTCCCCCATCTACGACGACGAGGGCAAGTTCAGCGGCGCCCTGGCCATGGTGGCCGACATAAGCCACCGCAAACGCACCGAAGAGGAGTTGCTGGCCCACCATGAAAAGCTGCGGGCCCTGGCCTCGGAACTGACCATGGTGGAGGAGCGCGAAAGACGCCGCATCGCCAGCGACATGCACGACGGGGTGGGCCATCTGCTGGCCGCCTGCAAGCTCCGCCTGGACATGCTGAAGGAAACCGCGCCGGGCCAGAAAGACGCCATAAGGGGAATTTTAGAAATCGTGGACCAGGCCATCGTGACCACCCGCTCGCTCATCTCCGATCTGAGCCCGCCCGTGCTGCAGGAGATGGGGCTCGCCGCCGCGCTGGAATGGCTGGCCGAGCGGGTCGGCAAGATCAGCGGGCTGGCGGTGACCGCCGAGGTCAGCCAGCCCTCCCGGTCTCTCTCCGGCGACACGGAGATAATTCTCTTCAGGGCCGCGGCCGAGCTTTTGAACAACGTGGTCAAGCACGCCGGCGCCAAACGGGCCACGGTGTCTTTGCGGGGCGACCATAATAAGCTATGGTTGATAGTGGAGGACGACGGCAAGGGGTTCGAGCCGGGCCAGGTGAAGATGGATTCCTTCGGCCTGTTCAGCATCCGGGAGCGGCTCACCTCCTTGGGCGGTCGCCTGGAAATCGAATCCCGCGACCAGACCGGCACCAGGGCCAGCTTGTCCCTGGACCTGGGCCGCGCGGCGTCATAACGACAGGGGCGAAGTCATGGCGGTTAAAGTATTGCTTGCCGACGACCACAAGATGATGCGCGAGGGCCTGCGCGCCATGCTGGACAGCCTGCCCGACGTGGAAGTGATCGCCGAGGCGGAAGACGGGCAGCAAGCCCTGGAATTGGCCCAGCGCCTCAAGCCCGACATGGTGGTGATGGACGTGGCCATGCCCAAGCTGAACGGCATGGAGGCCACCCGCCGCATCAAAGCCGAATTGCCCAAAATTAAAATAGTGGCTTTATCCATGCACTCCGACCGGCAATTCGTGGTGGGCATGCTGCGCGCCGGGGCCTCGGCCTATCTGCTCAAGGATTGCGCCTTCCGTGAACTGGCCACCGCCATCCGCGAGGTCTCCGCCGGCAAGTCGTTTCTCGCCCCCAACGTGGCCGACCAGGTGGTGGAGGAATTCAACCGCCCCTCCAGCGGCTCCTCCCAGCCGTCCCTGGCCCAGCTCACCAGCCGGGAGCGCGAAATCCTGCAACTGATCGCCGAGGCCAAGACCTCCAAGGAAATCTCCTCCATGCTGCATATCAGCGTAAAGACGGTATATACCCACCGCCGCAACATCATGGAAAAAACCAAGGCCAAAAACCTGGCGCAGCTTACCCGCATGGCCATAAGGGACGGCATCACCTCTCTTTGACCTTGGGGTTGCCTTGCCCCCGCGCCCTTGTAAGCATTTGCCTTAGCCGAGACCACCCAAAACACCTAAGTCGATTAAGCCATTCCGCCGATTCACCAACGGCGGCTCATGGGGCATAATTGCCGCGACGCCTGTCTCGCGCCGCCGGCCTCACCTGGCCGGGGCGGCTCAAGGGCCGCAAAAGGCCTGGGCAAGCGTCTGCGAAAAGCCACAAGAAGCGCACATGGCTATAACCCGGCTGTGGGATGTTTGGCCGAACCTGGCGGGCCGCGGCCAGCCGAGCAACCCGAAATCAGCGAAACAGCGATGATGACCAGGGGGGTTGGAAATGGTGGCGCTGCTGACTTACAAAAATTACGTGGGCGTTCTGCAATGCGACCAGGCGGGCAAGGGTTTTCAGGGCAGAGTGCTTAACATCGCGGATGAAATAACCTTTGCCGGCCAGTCCGTGGAGGAGGTCAGAAAATCCTTTCACGACTCGCTGGACGACTATCTGGATTCCTGCGCCCGTGAGCTGCGGCCGCCGGCCCCGCCCTTGGACGGCCGCCTCTGCCTTTCCCTGCCCGTGGAGCTGCATCAGCGCCTGGCCTTGGCGGCCAATCAGACAGGCCTCGATCTGGCGGATTGGATCACGCGGCTGTTGCAATGGGCGCTGGAAAACGACCCAGAGGCGACGCTCCGCCTGGGAGCCTATGGCGCTGACGCGCCATCCGGCAGCGCTTAATGACGAACCCTGCGGTGGGGCTTCCCTTGCAGACCGTACTTGGGCCACCGCCCAGCCGCCGCGCTTTGCGGCGGTGGGAAGGGCTTGCCGAAATTCCTGGCTGACCCGCCGGGGGCGGGAAAAAGAAACCTAGCGGCGGCGCGGTTCGCGGCGGGCTCTGGCTCTTGAAATCTGGCGGCGAAGACGCCTGGCGGCTTGGCGCTCCTTGCGGCGGCGCTTATCCGACGGCTTTTCCGCCCAACGCCTTTCCTTGAGCTGCCTGAAGACCCCTTCCTTGATGAGCTGACGCTTCAATATCCTGATGGCTTTCTCCACGTTGTTATCAATTACTCTTACTTCCAACTTCGCCTCCAGCTATCTTTAATTGCCAATAAAGCGACCGCCTCCCCGCGCCGCGGCAACGGCCCGGGCATATCCCGCCGCTTTGCCCTGGAAGGGCCGCGTTATATGATTCGTCGCCCGTTCCCGCCAACCAAAGGCGGGACGGAACCCGATCCGCGCGGGGTCAACAGCGCCCCCCGCGCGCTATCCTAATACTACCAGCCCTAATATTACCAGCGTTTGGGCTGGCGCGGAGCGCGGGGGCGAGCCTCGTTGACCTTGAGGGGGCGGCCCCCCATATCTTTGCCGTTGGTGGCCTCGATGGCCTCCAGGGCCTCGCCGTCTTCCATCTCCACGAAACCAAAGCCCCGCGACCGGCCGGTCTCCCGGTCGGTGATCACTTTGGCCGAAAGAACCGTGCCGTATTGCTCGAACAGGCCTCGGATTTCGCTCTCCGTGGCGGTGAAAGGCAGGTTCCCCACATAGATGCTCTTAACCATAACTATTAGCCAACTCCCGCGAACATGGAAAAGGTTTTCCGGCCGCGACCGGAACCATCAAAACCCAATGAGCCATATGGACGAGGCAATAATCGGCAGGTTCTTCGGCGGAAGGATTAGCCGCATGCTTCCCGGCTTATTGGCGCTTTGATTTTTTATGTATCCGCGGCACCCCGCTTGTCAACCAATATCTCGTTTTTGCAACACAGCCGATCAGGCCAATTATCTTTCCGGCGAGGCCGCGGGCCCCAGGCTCACGAAAGCGCTCTCCCGAATCAGAAACAATTTCATGGGCGCGCGCACCCGCCCGTCGCGGCCCATGGCGAGAGGGCCGCAAGCCCCTTCCACGCCCTTCAGGGAGGCCAGGGCCCGCCTAACCGCGGGCCGCCCCTCCGTGGGCGCTATGGAATCCAGCGCCTTTCGGGCCAAGAGGGCCGCGTCGTGGCCCAGGGCCTCCAGCAGACCCGGAGCCTGGCCGGTTTCCTTTTCGAACGATTGGCAAAAGGCCCTCACCGCCCCGCGGCTGGACTCCGGATCGAACACATCGGGAAACATGGCGTCTTGCAGCAACTTGCCGCTGGAGGCCAACAGCTTGGGATCGTGCCAGGCCATGCTGCCCAGCAGCAGCTTGCCCCGCACCCCGCGGTTATGGAGCCGCGGCGCCAGATGCTGCACGTCTTCCACGGGGGCCGGCAGCCACAGACGGTCGAAATTGATCACGGCCTTGGTGGAGGCCCCTCCCACAAGGCGCTCGAGCTTGGCCTGGGCCGCGCCGCCGGGCCGGTAGAACAGCGGCGGGTCCATGGTCAAGGGGTTCATGCCGTAGGAGATGGTATGGGAGCGGGCGGGGTCCGACTGCTGCGCAGCGAACCAGGCGCTCAGCGTTTCGTGAAAGGCGTGTCCCTCCTGGTCGTCCGGAGCCAACAGGGCCACCCGGCTGGTCCCTTCCCCTTGCACCTTGGGCATGATGGCGGCCACCTGGTCTTCCACGGTGGGATGGTTGCGGAAGATGAACGCCCCCACCCGGCTCAAGTCGGCCTCGGGCGCCAGGCAGATCAAGGGCACCTCCAGGGCCTGGGCCCGGCGGGCGGCCGCCAGGGCGGTCATGTGCTCCAGGGGCCCGATTATGACCGCCGCCCGGTGGCGCTCGGCCAGATCCTTCACGGCCTGGTCGGCGGTCAGGGGATTGGAGCGGCTATCCATCACGTACAGGGCCGGGGCCTTTGCCGGCTCCTGAAAAACCCCCAAGGCCAGCTTGATGGCCAGGAGCACCCGGCGGCCCTTTTCCCCGTGCAAGCCCGTGAGGGGCAGGATCACGCCGATGGTTCTGGCGTCCATGCGTCCGGCCTGGCTCAAATCCTGGCGCAAGGCGGACAGCCAATAACGCCATTGGCCGCCCTGGGGCGAGGCGGCCAGGTAATCGATGGCCTGCTTGGCTTCGCCGGCCTGTCCCTCTTTGATGTATCCCCAGGCCAAGCCGGCGGTGAGCGCCGCCCGCAACTCCCGGTCCGGCTCGATTCTCACCAAGCCTGCCGCCTGGCCGGGCGGCAGGGAAGCGGCCTGCCTGGCGATGAGGGGAGGCAGGTCGCGGGCGGCCAGGCTTCCCTGGCGGCGGGCGCTGTAAAGCAGGCTTCGCAAAAAGGCGAAATCGCCCCGCCCCCTTATCAGCTCGGTCTCGAGATAGGAGGCGGCCTGCTCCCGCTCCTCCGGGGGTATGCCCATAATGGACAGGGAGACCAGGTGGCGCAAGGCTTGGCGGCCGCCGTCCTGATCGCCCTTCTGATACAGAATGAAGGCTTGCAGCCAGGCGGCCTCCGCCTGGGCGGCCTGATTCTCCTCCGGTTCGGCCAGGCGCTCCAGCCATTCCAGGGCCTTCCGCGCTTGCCCCTTGGCCAGTTCAACCCTGGCCAGCCCCACCATGGCCCGCGACTGGCCTTGCGAGCCTTCGGAGTTTTGCAGGGCCCGTTGGTATAAAACCTCGGCCTTGGCCTGGCGGCCCCTGCGCAATTCCGCGTCGCCCGCGTCCAGGGCGGCCTGCACGTCCGCGCTCAAGCGCGGCGCCGGGCCGACCGTTGCCGGGGCCTTGGCTTCTTCAGGCGGCGCCCCGGCGCAAGCGTGGCTCAGCAGCAGGGCGAGCAAAAGGATCGGCCAATAAAGCCGGGATCTCGCCTGGCTCAAGTAACTAGAGTCTCCGCGCAGAGCTGGCATCTCGCGTGCCTCCTGATGGGTTGATACAATTTTGTTCTTTGCTGGCGCGATGTTAGAGCGTATCGCCATTAGGAAAAATTTAACACTTATACCCCAAGCAGCCAAGCACAACTAACTCCGTTTGCTTATGCAGGCAAGGATGGCCATAATCGGGCGAGCCCCCCAGCCGAAGGAGCCGCCATGAGCCGCCAAGACGCCTCCCTGCCCCAGCTCTGCGGCAGGCCCCGCGCCAGGGCGCTCGGCTGGGCCGCCTGACAGCCTGCTACGACCGTTTGCGGGCCTGGCACCCCCTCCTGGCCCGCGCCGGGGAGCGAACCCGAGGCTGGGCCCTGGCCTAATACCAGCGCACCACTTCCTCCAGGCCGGCCCTGGGCGAGCGCAAGCGGTTGAGGGGCGAATCCGGATTGCCGTAGCCCAGGGCCACCGCCACCAGCACCTCATAGTTATCCGCTATATTCAGGAAATCCTTCATCGGCTCCTGATAGGCCGCGATCAGGCCGATGGGGCAGGTATCCAGGCCCAGTTCCCGGGCCGCCAGCAAAAGCCACCCCACGGCCAAACCCACGTCAAAGGCGCGCACCGGCTTGAAGGTCCGGTCCAGGCAGGCCACCACCACGGCGGGCGCTCCGTAAAAATTCAGCGATCCCTGATCGATGAATCCGGCGGCCTCCACCCCGGCCTCCTCCAGGAGCGGGCCCATGCCCCGGCTGAGCTGACGCTTGCGCTCCACATATTTCTCCGCCAGGGGCTGGAGATTGTCAGGAGCGCAGCCCTGGCCGGTTTCGGTCTTGGCCTTTTGCAATTGGCGGGAGAGGCGGGCCACCTCCTCGTCCCTGACCACGGTGAATTGCCAGGGCTGCAAATTGATGGCGCTGGGCGCGCGAATGGTCAGTTCCATCAGCCGGACCATGGTTTCCCTGGCCGGCTTCTTGGCCTGAAAATCCCGGCAACTGCTTCTCCCCTCGATAGCTTGACTAACCAGCATGATCTTTGGCTCCCGGTATGCATTTCCGCGCCTTCGACCATACACCATGACGGGCGGGGCCTTCAAACCGGGCTCAAGCCGGCCGGTGGATAAAGACTGTGCGCCGTTGGGCTTCTCCGCATAAAAATTATACGTCCGCTGGGGCGGCCCGCCTGGGGCCACTTTATATTATAATCATTATATCAAAATGTTATCAGCGTAGGCCGCCTTGGCACGCTCCATGCTTTATTGACGGTCACCTAGCAAAACCCAAACCCTGGAGGTTTTAAGATGAAAAAGTACGGTTCTCTGATACTGGCCCTGGCCCTGATGGCTTTGATGGGCGGCACGGCCCTGGCCCGCGGCAATTGGGGCGGCGGCTCCGGGACCGGTTACGGCTATTCGCAAGCCACTCCCGAACAGCAGGAGGCTTTCGCCAAATTCCAGCGGGACACCCTGCAGGACCGCCAACAGCTGGCCGCCAAGAAACTCGAGTTGCGCAACCTCTATAACGATGCCAATCCCGACCAGGCCCGGATTCAGGCCCTGAGCAACGAGATCACCGACCTGCGCGCCAGTATCGACAAGAAGGCCATCGAGGCCGGCGTGGGCTCCGGCTACAGAGCCGGTTACGGCCGCGGCAATCGCATGGGCGGCGGCTATGGCCAGGGCGGCGGTTACGGCCGGGGCGGCGGCTCCTGCTGGCGCTAATCAACAGCTTTCACCCAGTCCCCTAAAGCGGGCCTCCAATCCTCCCCCAACGGCGGCCCGCTCGTTCCTCCCCCCCCAAATCCCAGGAACGCCGCAAGGCGTTCCTGGGATTCATCTTTTCCGGCCCCGGCAAAACCGGCGCGGCTCCTCCTTGGGCTCCGGTCCTCTGGGCACAGAGCCCAAACGCCGGCCGCTTGATGGTTCGGGAAAATGATGAAAGAAGAGGTTCGCCTATTGGCGCTGGTTTTGGTACCACTGACGCCAGCCGGCCTGGTCCATGCCGTAGCGCCAGCCGGTTATGACTTGCAAGGCATCGGCGGCAGCCTCGCGCACCCGCCGCTCCGGGTCTTCCAGGCTGTCGATCAGGGGCTTCACCGCTTCCTGCGATTTCAGGCGGCCCAAGCCCTCGGCCGCGCGCTGGCGCACCTCGGCGTCCGGGTCGCCCAAGGCCTGTATCAAGGAATTTCTTGCTCTGGGGTCTTCATTGAAGCCCAGATTGTTCACCGCGTGCACCCTGACCGGCTTGAAACCATCCTGGCAGGCGGCCAAAAGCGCCTCCATGGCCTGGGGGCCGCGCACGTGCTTCAGGGCCAAGACGGCGTTGCGCCTCACCTGGGGATGCACGTCCTTGGCGGCGCGCACCAGGGCCGCCACCGCCTCGGGATCGCTCACCGGGCCCAAGCCGATGGGCCCCAGCACCAGGGCCGCCTGGGCCCGCACTGCGTTGTCCTTGTCTTGCAGGGCCTTGGCCAGCGGCTTCACCGCTTCGGGAGTATTGTAATATTGCAAGGAGGTTATGGCGTTGCGCCGCACCAGGGCATCGGGATCGCCAACGGCGGCCAACAGGGGCTGCGAGGCCCGGATATCGCGCACCGCGCCCAGGGCCTCGGCCGCCAGGCGGCGCACCTGCTCATCGGGGTCTTTCAGCCCCGCCAGAAAGACCTCCACCGCCAGGCGATCCTGATAGCGCTTGAGCGCCCCGATCACCTCGCGCCGCACCTCCATCTCGGCGTCGCCGCCTTTGGCGATCAGGGCCGAAAGGGCCTGGGGGTCGCCGCGCTGGCCCAGGGTTTTGGCGGCGGCGGCGCGCACCCTGGGGTCGGGGTCGTCCAGGGCCGCCAGCAGGGCCGGCGCCGCCCTGGGGTCCTTGAAATTGAGCAGAGCCTCCACCGCCTGGGCCCGGACCTCCGGCGGCGGCGGCTCCTGCTTGAGCCTTTTCAAATCGGGAGCGATGTTCACCAGGCTCGGTTTTTCCCGCTCCGACGGCGGCGGGGGAAATTGGCTTTTCTTTATTATGGCTTCCAGGGAGCCGGCCTCGCCGATCTTGCCCAAGACCCTTAGTATCATTAACTGGGCGTGCGTCTCCGGCCCCTGGGCCAGGGCGTCCATGAGAGGCTGCACCGCCGGCTGGCCCAGTTCCTCCAAGAGCCGGGACGAAACCATGCCCACCGGTATCCTGCCCTGCTTGGCAACGGCCAGCTCCTGGTCACCCAAAAGAGCCACCAGCCAGGGAATGGCGGGCAGGGCCTTGTCCGGCTTATCCCAAAACACGAAAACCGCCCCGCCCCGGCGGTCGGCTTCCATGGCGTACATGGCCATGACCTGGCGTTTTATTTCGGGGGGCATGGTGACTGGTATTTCCAGATCATAAATAGCCGGCGGCGGGCCTTTATGCTGGGTTTCGCCGCCCAGGCCGCCCAGCCAGGCGGTGCGGGCCCAGGCCGCGGGCGCGGCCGGCAGCAAGACCAAAACGGCGAAATAACACGACAGGCGGACGATTGTGCTCATGGATATAGATAGATATGGCATGCCAGTTCCCCAGGCGCGAATCATCCCCTTGCCCTTTGGTCATAGCTGGGCGGCTGGTGTTTTGGCAAGCCCTCCAGGGTCAACCGGCCAGGGAATATTTATCCAGCAGTTCGATGAGCCTCTCGGTCTCCGGCTTGGCCGTGTAGGCGTCGGCCCCCACGGTCTCGCATTTGCGGGCCATCTGCTCGTTGATCAAAGAGGAGAATATCACCACCGGTATGTTTAGTCCCAATTCCTTTTTTATGCGCCGGCACAGGGCCAGGCCGTCCATCTGGGGCATCTCGATATCGGTGAGGACCAGGTTCAGGTATTGGCTCAAGTCCTGGTCGTCGCTTTCGGCCTGGGCCTTGGCCTGCATTATGGCCTCCAGGGCCGTCTGGCCGTTGTCAAAGATGCTCAATTGCTCATAGCCCACCGAGCGCAGTATCTTGCTCACCTGCTTACGGATTATGGCCGAATCCTCGGCAAAGAAAATTTTTACCTGCGCGCGGTTCCCCGGCTTGGGCTTATCGGCGAAAGCCTTTTCATCGTAATTGATTATGCTCTCCGGGAATATCTCGCCCACGATGTGCTCCAAATCCAGGATGAGCACCTCGCGGTCGTCGATGCTCACCGACCCCACCACGCAGGGCGAACTGGCGGCCAGCATGGCGGTGAGCGGCTTGAACTCGCTCCAGGAGACCCGGTAGATGCGATTGATGAAATCGGCCACGAAGGCGGTGGTCATGTTGTTGAAATCGGTCACCACCACCACCCGGTTTTCCTGGCCTTCCTCCTGGCGGGCCAGCCCCAGGTGCTGGTCCAGGTTGACCAGGGGGATCGATTTGCCCCGCAGGAGAAACACGCCGGCCACCGAGGGGTGGCGTCCAGGCAGCCTGCTCACCTTGATGCCCTCGAAGGGAATGAACTCCCTGATCTTGGCCACGTTTACCCCGAAACTTTGGCCGCAAAGCCTGAATTCCGCCACCTCCACTTCATTGGTGCCGGTCTCCAGGAGTATTTCTTGTTTGGCCATTCAATAGGCTCCCTTCCCAAGCAGAGGCGGAATACTCAAGCAGGCATGGCAGGCGTCCCACAGAAATTATCCACTGGCGCGTGTCGAATGACAAGAAATATCTGCACGATGCGCGAGAAGGGCCCATTCCGCGCCCAATAATATATTGTGTAGAGCGTCACTTTATACTTTACTCATAGCGGCCCAGACTATATTATTGATTAAATAGGAGGGAACATGACCCCCAGCAGCGCCAAAAGACCAAAAGACCTCCGCATGAAAGAACTCATGCAAGCCACCGGCCTGCCCAAGTCCACCCTGCTCTATTACGTCGACCAGGAACTGTTGCCCCATCCCCGCAAAACCAGCCCCAACATGGCTTTCTACGCCCCCCAATGCGTTGAGCGGGCCGCCTTTATCCGCAGTTTGCAAAGCGAATACCGCCTGCCCCTGGCCAAGATCAAAACCATTTTGCAGGCGCGCGACCGGGGCGTGGACATAGCGCCCATGCTGGCGCTGAATCAAGTGGTTTTCGGCGATCAAAACGATGAGTTGCTGAGTCGCCGGGAGCTTTGCCGCCTGAGCGGCTTGACGCCCGCCCAATTGGAGAGCCTGGAAAGCCGCCAACTGCTTTTGCCATTGTCCAAGGACGGCTATGACGCCCAGGACCTGGCCATGGCCAGCATGCTGGCCAAGGGCTTGGCCCAAGGGGTGGAGGCGGAAGACTTGACCTTTTACCCCAAGCTGGCCAGGCAGATCGTGGACCAGGAGATGGGCCTGCGCCACCGCCTGACCCATGATCTGTCCGCGGAACAGGACGCCGCCCGCACCGCGATCATGGTGCAAGCGGCGCGGGCCATGCGCGGCTATGTCATCGATCGGATTTTCCAGCTCCGCATCGCCGCGGCCAGCTACCTGAAAGACCCGGAGTTGCTGCGATGAACGCCTTGGCACGTTTGGCGCCGTTAGTTTGCGCGGTGGCCCTTATCGCGGTGGGGCAGGCCACCGGCCAGAATCCCCAGGTCACGCGGCCTTTAAGCCTGGCCCTGCTTATCCTGGCGGCCTGGGGGCTTTACATCTCCCGCAAAGGCGGCGACGCCTCGCCCATTCAGTGGGCCATGGGAGTCTTCGTGGCCCTGTATTGCGCCGGCCAATGGCTCTGGCCAACCGGCCTGGGCGAGATTATCGGCGCCCAGCCCAACGCGGCGCTGTATCTGATCCTGCTGCTCACCGCCCTGCTGCCGCCGCTTCTGGGGCGCGCGCCCTTCACGACCTTTTTCGCCAAGCGGCAGACCCCGCCCCAGGTTTGGCAAACCGTGATTTTCCGGCGGATCAACCTTAATCTCAACTGGTTCTGGGCGTCGTTGTTCGCCCTTTGCCTGCTCTTGAGTCTGGCCCCCAGCCTGCTGGGCATAGCCTGGCTTCCCGCGGTTCTCGCGGTGCAGGTGGGCCTGCCCCTGGCGCTGATGCTTGGCGTGGGCGCGCCGGTCACCAAGTGGTACCCCGGCCATTATCAGCGCCGGCTGGACCTGCAAGGGGGAGGAGGGCCCCAGGCGGCCCGCGATTGCCGCGAGCTGCTGGAAATGATGCCCCTGGGTTTCAACCCCCAGGCCGCCGGAGACTTGCAGGCGGTAGTCGGATTCAAGATAGACGGCGGCCCGGAAAACGGCGGATACGAGGCCCAGCTGCGCATCGCCGACGGCCAATGTTTCTATGAACCCGCCCCCGCGCCGCAAGCCGACCTGATTATCGAGTCCCCCGGCCAGGTTTGGCTGGACATCTCGCGGGGCCAATTGGATGGCGCTCAGGCGTTGATGCAAGGCGACTACCAGGCCAAGGGCGACGTTTCGCTATTGATGCGCTTTCCAAGCCTATTCAGCCAAGGAGGCAAGTCATGAAAGTATTGGCCATCAATTCCAGCCCGCGCGCGGGCAAAGGCCGCAGCAAAACCGAACTGCTGCTCAAATCGCTGGTGGAGGGAATGCGCCAGGCGGGCGCTCAGGTTGAAGTGGTCAATCTGAAAGAGAAAAAGGTCCGCTTCTGTCAGGGTTGCTTTACCTGCTGGACCAAGACGCCGGGCCAATGCATCCTGAAGGACGACATGAGCCAGGAGCTGTATCCCAAGTGGCTGGAGGCGGACCTGGCCATCTACGCCACCCCGCTTTACCATTTCAGCCTCAACGCCCACATGAAGGCTTTCGTGGAGCGCACCCTGCCCTTCCTGGAGCCATTTTTCGAGCGCGGCGAGGGCGGCGCCATTCACCATCCTCTCCGCCATAAGCCCCCCGCCGTGGTGATGCTCTCCGTGGCCGGCTTTCCGGAGATGGAGGTGTTCAGCCAGCTTTCTTCCTGGGCGCGCTTTATCTTCCGGGAAGGCCTCCTGGCCGAGATCTACCGCCCGTCGGCCGAGGCCCTGGGCACGGTCATGGGCAAGGAGGTCTTGCCAAGCGTGCAGGAGGCCTTGCAAACCGCCGGCCGGGAACTGGTGGAATCCCGCCGGGTGACGCCGGAAACCATGGCCGCCATCACCCAGCCGGTGCTGGACAAGGAAACCATCGCCGGCATCACCAATATGTTTTGGCGAACCTGCCTGGAGAACAACCTCACTCCGCGCGAATGCACCGAGGCCAACCTGGTGCCCCAGCCGCAAACCCTGGAAGAATTTCTGCTCATAATGCCCCTGGGCTTCAAAGCGGAGGCGGCCGGCGACCTGAATGCGACCATCCAATTCAACTTTTCCGGCCAGGTGGAAGGCTCCTGTCATCTGGACATCGCCGGCGGCAAAGTCGCCGGCGCCAGCGGCCCGGCCCAGTCCCCGGATTTGGCCATCGACGCGCCTTTCGCGCTTTGGCTGGAGATCATGTCGGGCAAGGCCGATCCCCAACAGGTCTTCATGCAGGGCCAGGCCAAGGCCGCCGGCGATTTGGGCCTGCTGATGCGCTTGGGCCAGTTGTTCGGTTCCTAACCGCTTGCCTACAGGAGACTTTTCACCCGCCCTGGTGCGCGGCGTTCGCCGCGCTCCAGGGCGCTTTGGGCCCTTGGAATCCCCTAATGCCAAAGTTGGCGGTTCTAGCCTTTATATGTTATAGTCCGCCGATGTTCAAACTGCGGCCGCCCCAGGCCTGCCCCGCCTACCAGCCGGCCGCATAACAAGAAATGCGCCCCTAATGTAATGACACTGTAGTGGCAGACCCATGAGCCTCGCCCGAAGACTGCATCCTGATAGTGGCTTTGAGCCACGCCTTTCCGATCAGCACCCGCCGCCGGCTGTGAGGCGGTTCCTCCTGTTCCTGGTCTACTTCCTGGCGGCGGCGCTTCTGGCTTGGCGTTTCCTTTCCAGCCAACTTCACTACGACAGTGCGTTGATCGGCTTGATGGCCCAATCGTTCCTGGAGGGGGATTTTTATCCCTTTTTCTTCGGCAACAATTACATGGGCACCCTGGACGCGCTGCTGGCGGCCCCCTTGCTGGCCGTCACGGGTCCCACTTCCCTGGCGGTGAATATTTGGCCGCCCTTGCTTTATCTCGCCTTCATGGCCGTGCTGTACAAGATTTTGGCCCGACTTTTCAATTTCTGGGGAGTCCTCACCGGGCTATCCTGGCTGGCCCTGCCGCCGGCCTACGGGCTTTTTTTCGCCGGCGAGGCCCGCACCCATTACGGCCTGGCCATGTTGCTGTGCGCGCTTTTATTTTTGCTCACCCTGAAGCTTTGGCAAAGCCCCCGCTGGCGGGCAGCGACCTGTTTCGCCTGGGGGCTCACGGCCGGCGTCGCCTTTTGGACCAACTTCCTCTCGGCCGAGGTGATCCTGCCTTGCGGCCTGTTTCTGCTCTTTGCCGGCTGGCGCCGGCTCGGCCCCCTGCAACTGGCCGGCTTTTTCCTGGGCGCCGTGCTGGGCGCTTTGCCTCTCATAGCCTATAACGCCGCTCACGGCTGGCCCCACCTGGGGCTGGGCGGCGATCTGCGCCTGGGGCCGGAACTCAACATGAACCGGGACATGAACGGGGACACGGTCGCGAGATACCTGAAGGCGGCCTGGCAGACGGGCCTGCCCATCATGCTGGGCTTGCTGAGCCCCCATCAATGGGCCATCCCCCAGGGCACCCCCCTGTTTTGGCTTTACGCGGTCATGGCCGCCGGCGTGGGGCTGGCGGCGCTGGGCCTGGTTTTGCGCTCCCTCGACCAGACCTACAGGCCCTCCTGGATTCCGGCGGCGGTGCTGGCCTGTTCCCTGGGCGCGGTGGTGCTCACCCATTACGGCTCCCAGGTGGAGCAGGCGCGGCCGCGCTATCTGCTTTGGCTGCTTTTCGCCTTGCCATTCTGTTGGGCCTGGTGGGGCGGGCTGCTGGGGCGTCTCACCTCCTGGCTGCCCGTGGCCTTGGCCCTTGGCCTGGCGGTGAGCAACGCCAGTTTGTATCTCGATTTCCGGGGGCTGTGGGGCAATCCCATCCTGGACGCCAGGGGAGGCTATTTCTTCCAAAACGAATCCCAGGCCAAAGATCGCCTGGCCGCCATGCGCCGGGCCGGCATGCGTTTCCTCTACGCCGACGAGCAAAAGGCGAGGCCCTTCCAGCGCCACGCAGCCGAAGGAGCTTACGAAATGTCTTTCCTGGCCGGCGGCGGCCCGGTGGTGGCGGAACTGAACCAGGACAAGCGGCCGGAGGCGGCGGCCAGGGTGGACGCCTCCAACAATCCCGGCTTCCTGTGGGAGCCCCTGAAGCCCCAGGCCGAACTGCTGGGGCTGCAATATGATCTCTGGCAAGGCGAGATTTTCTGGAATTTCCGGGAGCCGGCCAATGTGGAGCGGCTTTTGGTGCCTCAAAATTGGCGGGTGACCACCTTGGACGGCCAGCCTCTGCAGGATAACCTGTGGGACGCCAATTTCCGCACCATCTACGTCACGGCCAACCACCAGCGCGGCGGCGACGGCTTTATCCTGGACATGGGCCGGGAAGAGCAGGTCGCCGGCATCTCCTTGATTCCCACCGTGTTCTGGGAGGTCCCCCGCAACGTGCGGGTGGAGGCCGCCGGCGAGGACGGCGTGTACCGGTTACTGCGGGAGGTGCGGCTCTACCGCATCCCCTTCTTTCTATCCGGGCCGCACCCCTTTCTGAAACAGCGTTACGGCCGCATCGAATGCTATTTCCCCATGCAAAGCCTGCGCTATTTGCGCTTCACCCACCTCGGCGACGACCACAGCCCCTGGTCCGTGCATGAAATCCTGGTCTTCGGCCCCGGCCCCGATAAGCCCGCCCACACCTGGGAGCAAAGCATGGACCTGGCCCTGCAAGCGATTCGGGATGCCGGCATCAAGCGCCTGTACGCCGATGCCTGGCCCTCGGCCAAGGCCTACCTGGCCCTGGCCAACAGCGTGTGGACGCTGCCCGCCAACCGCTTCACCGATGTCTACGGCCAATCCGCGCCCCGCATGGACCAGCCCCTGGCGGTGGATGTCTCGCCGGGCAGCGGCGTGCTGGTCCTAAGCCGCGAGGCCGAGATGGTGGAGGAGGTGCTCCGCAACAGCGGCGTGGCTTATAAACGCCACGCCGCCGGCCGGTTCGTGTTGTTCGCCCTCCAGGGCCGGAGCGGCAAGACCCCTCTTCCCATCGTCGCGGTGCATTCGCCGGTGGACAGCGAGGCCGCGGCCAGCCTGGCCCTGAGAGTGCCCGCCAACGGGCGCTGGGCCAGCCAGGAGGGCCAGCGCCCCGGCATCTATCTGGAGCTGGATTTGGGCCAGCGCCGCGAGGTGGGCTGGGTGGAGCTGCAAAACCCCAACTTCCACGCCGATTTCCCCCGCGGGCTCAAGGCGCTGGTTTCCGAAGACGGCCATGAATGGCGCGCCGCGGCCATAGACCTGGCCGGCCCCATCGCCTTCAGCGGCCAAGTGCTCTATCTGGCCCAAGGCAGGAAGAGCCTCTATCGTTTTCGCCAGCCGGCCCAGGCGCGCTACGTGCGCCTGGAGCTGGACGCCGAAGACCCCTTATGGTGGTGGTCGGTGGAAAGGGTGGAGGCCTTCGGCCCCTAGGAAGAACCGCGGGCCTTCAGCTCCCGTATCAGGGCCAGGGCGACCTGATGGGCGTCGGCTTTGATGGCCACGTCCGCCTTCTGCATCATGACCGCCAGGGGGTTCTTGTTCACCGCGATGGTGAATTCGGGATCGGCTATGCCGGCGGTGTGCTGGATGGCGCCGGACACCCCCAGGCTGAACAAGAGCCTGGGCTTTATGTGCTTGCCCGCCTGCCCCACCAGGCGCTCCTCCTCGGCCCAGTCGGCGTGGACCACCGGCCGGGTGGCTCCCACCTCGCCGCCCAACAGGCGGGCCAGTTCGTGCAGATTCTTGAATTTCTTCCTGCTGCCCAGCCCCCTGCCGCCGCAAATCACCACCTTGGCGTTTTCCAGGTCCTCGCCCTGGTAGCCCAAACGCCGGCAGCTCACCAGGCGCACCCCGTCTCCGCTTAGCCCGGCCGGCGGGTCCAGCCTTATGATCTCGGCCCGGGCGCTTGCATCGTGGGGCATTTCCGCGAACGCGCCCGGCCGCACGGTGGCCATCTGCGGGCGGTGCCTGGGAAAGACGATCTCGGCCAGGAGATTGCCGCCGTAAGCCGGGGCCACCTGCACGAAGCGCCCCTCCTGGTCCAGGTACAGATCCACGCAATCGGCGGTAAGCCCGGTGCCCAGGCGGCTGGCCGCCCGCGCGGCCAGTTCCTTGCCGAAACTGGTGGCCCCGATCAGGATGATCTCGGGCCGGCGCTGGCGGGCCAGGCTTTCCAGGGCGCGGGCGAAGAGGCCGGGCAGGTATTCACTCAACAGCGGGTGATCCATCACGTATATGCGCTGGGCGCCGTGGGCCTGGTACTCGCCCACCCATTCCTCCACGCCGTGGCCCATGACCACCGCGCACACCGTGCCGTCCATCTTTGCGGCCAGTTCTCCGGCCTTGGCCAGGAGTTGCAGGGTGACCCGGTTCTGGAAATAGTTCCGGTAGTCGCCCACCACCCAGATGGCGCGCTCCTGGTTCATGCCTGCTCCTCCCCGCTCAGATCCTTGGCCAGGAGCCCGCCCAGCCTGTCGCCGAAGCGCGCCATGAGTTCCCGCACGCAGGCCTTGGGAGTGCCCTGGATCAGTTCGCCCTTTTTTTGGGCGGCGGGCGCATAGATCTTGATGATGCGCCCGGCCGAGCCGGCCCAGCCCACGTGCTCCGGGTCGGCCCGCAGATCGGCGGCGCTCAAGATAAAAACCTCGCCCTGGCCGAAAGCCTGCTCCAGGCCGGTCATGGGAACCGGCCGGGGCCGGAAGGCCCGGGCGGTCACCGTGAGCAGGGCGGGCAGGTCCATCTCCAGGGTTTCCAGCCAGCCGTCGCTCACCCTTTCCACGGTGAGCTTGCGGCCCTTGAGCGCCATCTTCTCCACATAGGCCGCCGCCGGAAGGCCCAGTTCCTCGGCCAGATGGGGACCCACCTGGCCGGTCTCGCTGTCCGCCGAATGGCAGCCCAATAGGATCAAATCGAAATCAGGGCTCAAGGCGCCCACCGCCCTGGCCAGGGTATAGGAGGTGGCCAGAGTGTCGGCCCCGGCCAGGCGGGGATCGCAAAGCAGAAAGCCCCGGTCCGCGCCCATGGCCACCGCCTCCCGCAGGGTCTCCTCGGCCGAGGGCGGGCCCATGCTGATGACGATCACCTGCGCGCCGTGGGCGTCTTTCAACCGCAAGGCCGCCTCCAGGGCGCGCTTGGCGGCCGGGTCCATCATGCCCTCGGCGGCCTCCCGCCTGAGCTGGCCGGTTTTGGCATCCCAGGGCAGTTCGCTCACCGCCGGCACCTGTTTGACGAAAACCACGATCCTCATTGCTTCATCTTCCGCCCAAGCCCTTTTGCCGCGTTGCATCCGCCCAAATCCTTCGACCGCCAAATCCCGCCCGGCCTATTGGCCCCACCGCCTCAACTGGGGCGGCTCAAGACCCCCCGGGCGATGACCATGCGCTGCACCTCGCTGGTGCCCTCGTATATCTCGGTCACCTTGGCGTCGCGGTAATAGCGCTCCACGTCGTATTCCCGGCTGTAGCCGCAGCCGCCGTGTATCTGCACCGCCAGGTTGGCCACCTCCCGCGCGGCGGCCGAGCAATAGAGCTTGGCCATGGAGGCCTCGGTGGCAAACGGCTTGCCCGCGTCCTTCTGCGCGCAGGCCCGGTACAGCAAAAGCCTGGCCGCGTCGGTCTGGGTGGCCATGTCGGCCAGATAATTCTGGATGGTCTGAAACGAGGCGATGGGCTTGTTGAACTGCTGGCGCTCCTTGGCGTAGCGCGTGCCCGCCTCCAGGGCCGCCTGGGCAATGCCCAGGGCCTGGGCCGCCACGCCCAGGCGGCCGACATCCAGGGCGGCCAGGCCGATCTTCAGCCCCTGGCCCGGCTTGCCCAGCATGTTTTCCCGGGGCACCAGGCAGTCCTCCAAGAACAGCGAGGACACCGGATTGGCCCGCATGCCGGAGAGGTCCTCGATCTCGCCCACGCTGAAGCCGGGGCGCTCCTTTTCCACCATGAGCACCGCCGCGCTGCGCGGGTCGGGCGGATCAGTCTTGGCGAAGATGTGGGCCAGGCCGCACACCCCGCCGTTGGTCACGAAAATCTTGGTGCCGTTGATCAGGTAGCCGTCTTCCACGGCCGTGGCCGTGGTTTCCACCGCCCCGGCGTCGGAGCCGGCGTTGGCCTCGGTGAGGCAGAAGGCCCCGATGCGGCGGCCGGTTATCAGGTCCTCGGCCAGGCGGGCGATCTGCTCCTTGTCGCCGTAATTCAAAAGCGGGTACAGGCACACCGAGTTGTGCACGGTGACGCACAGGGCCACCCCGGCCGAAACCCTGGCAATCTCCTCGATGGTTATGGCGTAGGATATGGAATCCAGGCCGGCGCCGCCCATCCGGCGGGGGGCTTGCAGGCCGAAATAGCCCAGGGCCCCCATCTTCTCGATGGCCTCCCAGGGAAAGCGGGCCTGGTGGTCTATCTCGGCGGCGATGGGCCCCAGCTCGCCCTCGGCGAACTCCCGCGCCGCGCCGCGCACCACCTTGTGCTTCATGCAGGGATTGAATTCCACATCGCTTCTCCCGGCTCAAGCGTACCGACCTCCCCAATTTACCCGGTGGCGGTGAAAATGCAAGCCGGGGGTTGCCTCTCAGGCTCAGGCGCGGGGATCGGCCCAGCGGCGATTTCCGCATAATCTGGTATATCAATCCGGTAGCCCGCCATCCTTGGCATGGGAAAACCCGCGCCGGAAGCATAAAGAGGCCAACATGACCGTTGCAGAAAAAGTCACCCTGGTGGAGGTCGGCCCCCGCGACGGCCTGCAATACGAGCAGGGCTTTTTCCCCACGCCCCGCAAGATAGAGCTGGTGGACCTGCTCAGCCAAAGCGGGCTAAAGCGCATAGAAGTCACCTCCTTCGTGCACCCCAAGGCCGTGCCCCAGTTGGCCGACGCCGGGGAGGTGCTGCGCGGCATAAGCAAAAAGCCGGGAGTCACCTACAGCGCCCTGGTTCCCAACCTGGCCGGCTGCCGCGCCGCCCTGGAGACCCCGGTGGACGAGCTGGCCCTGTTCGTCTCGGCCAGCGAGACCCACAACCGGAAGAACGTCAACCGCAGCGTGGCCGAATCCCTGGCCGGCCTGGCCCAGGTGGCCCGCCAGGCCAAGGCGGCCGGCCGGCGCTTGCGCGGCTATATAATCACCGCCTTCGGCTGCCCCTATGAAGGCCGCATAGCAAAAGACAAGCTGCGCGCCATCCTGGAGGCCTACGCCGCCATGGGAGTGGACGAGGCGGCCCTGGGCGACACCACCGGCATGGCCAACCCCCGCCAGGCGGCCCAGTTGGCGGCCTGGCTCTCGCAAGGCGGCTGGCCCCTGGACCTGGCCTTCCATTTTCACGACAGCCGGGGGCTGGGCCTGGCCAACGTGCTGGCCTCCTATGAGGCGGGCATAAGGATATTCGATTGCTCGGTGGGCGGGGTGGGCGGCTGCCCCACGGCCATCGGCGCTTCCGGCAACGTGGACACCCTGGACATGGTCAACCTGTTCGAGGAGATGGGGGTCTCCACCGGCCTGGAGTTCGAGATTCTGCGCCGGGCCGCCGCCCTGGTGGCCGAGGTGCTGCAAACCCGGCTGCCCAGCCGCACCTTTGGCCAGGGCCGTCCCCGCTGGTAGGCGCGCCGGCTGGCGGAAAACGCGGCCGCCCGGTATTTTTTTCTCGCCCGCATCCAATCAAAACGGAGAGCTGCCTTGGTAATTTACGAAATTAAGGACCGCGCGGCCTGGCTGACCATCAACCGACCGGAAAAACGCAATTCCTTGAATTTGGAAATCGTGAATCTCCTGTTGCATTACATGGACGAGATACAGGAGGACGACGGCGTGCGGGCGCTGGTCATAACCGGCGCGGGGGAAAAGGCCTTTTGCGCCGGGGCCGACCTGAGCGGCATGGGCTCCGGCGCCAGCCCCACCGATCTGCCCAGCCAGATAGGGGTCCTGCTCAAGCGCCTGGCCCTTTTCCCCAAGCCCACCATCGCCAGGGTCAACGGCGACTGCATGGCCGGCGGCATGGGCATGATGCTGGCCTGCGACATGGCCTACGCCCGCGAGGGCGTGCGCCTGGCCACCCCCGAGGTGAAAGTGGGCCTGTTCCCCATGATGATCGGGGCCTTGATCTTCCGCAACGTGAGCCGCAAGAAAGCCCTGGAAATGATCTACACCGGCCGGCCCTATTCGGCGGCCGAGGCCGAGGACATGGGGCTAATCACCAGGGCCTGCCCCATGGACCGCCTGGACGAGGTGGTGGAGGAAACCTTAAGCCAGATCACCGCCAACGGGCCTTTGGCCATCAAGATCGGTCGGGAGACCTTGCACAAGGTGGAATACATGGACCTGGACCCCGCCATTGATTACCTGTGCTATCAGTTGGCCCACCTCATCAAGACCGAGGACGCGGCCGAGGGATTGAAAGCCTTCCTGGAAAAGCGCGCGCCCAATTGGAAGGGGCGCTAAGGCCCAAGGCGCGCTGTGGCAAACGAGGCGGCCGGGCGCCCGCCCGTTTTACGGCCGCCGGAATCAAGCGCCGGCGCTGGTCTCTTTAGCCCGCCCCGGCACGTGATTGACCATCAGCAGTCCCAGGCTTACCAGGCCCAAGGCCGCCAGCAGCCGCCAGCTCAGGGGCTCGCCCAGTATCAGCCAGCCGGAAATGAACACCCCGGCCACCGGCGTGAAAAAGCTGAAAGCGTGCAGCAGGCTGGCCGGAAAGCGGTGCACCAGGGTGAACCAGGCCAAGTAGCTGGCGAAAGCTATGACCACGCCCTGGTAAAGCGCCGCCAGCACGGTGGGCGCGCTGAGCCCCCAGAGGGGCCTTTCTTCCAGAATCAGGCTGAGCCCCAATAAAACCGGGGCCGAGAAAAACAGATGAAAAAACAGGGTCTGGGCCGGCTGCACCTTGCCGGCCAGGAAGCGTTTCAGATAAACCGTGGTGCTGGCCCACAAGCCGCCCGCGCCGATGGCCAGCAGGTCCCCAATCAGATAGCCCCAGGAAGCGCCGCCCAAATCGCGGCCGAAGAGCGCCAACACCCCGCCGAAGGCCAGGGCCAGGCCCAGGGACTTGCCCAGGCTCAGACGGTCGCCGGGCAGAAAAAAATGCGCGCCCAGGGCCACGAAAAACGGGGCGGTGTAGAGCAGCACGTAAGCCCGCGAAGCCAAGGTGTGGTTTAGGCCCACGTACAGGAACACGAACTCCGCGGCGAACATGAGCCCCAGGACCAGGCCATGCAAGGTGGCCCGGCCGCCGGGAAAAGCCGGCACGCCATTCCAGCGCATCCATAGATAAAGGCACAGGCTGGCAACGGTCGAACGCAAGCCGGCCTGGAAGATGGGAGCCATTTCCCGGCTGCCGATCTTGATGGCGGCCATGTTGCCGCCCCAGATCAGGCCCAGGACCACCAGCGACCCCACGGCCCACCATTGCAGTCCTTTTTGGGCCATCAAGCCCGCTCATCGCGGCGGGCGCGGGGCAAAAAGGCGGCCCGCAGGAAGCCGGGGGAAAACATCCGGCCAGGGTCTTCCCGCAGGCGGTCGGGAGCCACGTGATGCCAGCGGTAACCCTGGGCGCGGAACCAGGAGAGGGCCCGTTCGCCGTAGCCCGCCTCGCGGGCCGCCAAGAGGGCCGCGTCGCGCTGGCAGCGGGAATGGCGCAGGGGCATCAGAAACAAGGGCCGCCAGCCATGCCGCTTCAGCAAGGAACGCAGGCGGAGGTATTCCCGCCAGCGGGCCAAGGCGTCGGCTTCGCAAAACCCCACCCCCGCCAGACAAGCCAGGCATCCCAGCCAGGCCGTCCCGGCGGCCAGGCCGAGCCCCTCGTCGTCCAGAGATTGGGCCCAGCCGCCCAAAAGCAGCGCGCACGAGAAAGAGGCCAAAGCCGAAAAGTGGGGCCAGGGCGCTGATCTGAGGAAGCCCACCAGGCGTGGCTTGGGGGAAGTGCCATTTGATATCAAACGCATAGTCAACGAGGTCCGATCTTGTTCCGCTGTCTGTTCGCTGGAGTATGACAAGCCCGGCCCGCTGGGTCAAGCAGGGCCCCCGGCCCGCTGGGGCCCAGCCCCCAATGCCGCAATGAGGACCGCATAAGCCCCTATTGGGGGCTGGGCCCTATTTTATGGAATCGCGGCATGCAATAGCATGGAATCGTGGATTCAGCCAAGCACATAAAACGGGATCATTTCTTAAAGCCGACCTCTCGAGGCCGGGGTAATCGCAAGGGGATCAAAAAGGCATCCATAAGTTTTATCCATCGCCGTCTCGCCTTTTGCCAGCATTCCCTTTTGCATGAGAGGTGGGTAACAGGAATGAATCAAGGCCAGCCCGAAACGCTTTGCATGAAAAGAGAGGCGGGAACGTTTTCCTTGATCCTGGGGAGGTCCTGCGGGGCTGAGGACGTGCTGGAACGCATGCCCCGCCTGCTCCGTTCCGTGGGGCTCCACGCCCGGTTGGCGGTGGACGTCAGCCAGGCGCAAGGTCTGGACAATCTGGCCTTGAGCGCCCTGGTGGTGTGCCTGCGCAACCAGGCCGTCCACTTGGACGAGGTAGTGCTATGCGGGCTGCCTCCCTGGGCCTATGGGCGGCTGTGCCTCACCGGCGCCCATAGGGTGCTGGGCCCCGGCTGGTTGGGCCGGCTGGATCCGGAATGCCTGCATCTCCAGCGGGAAGCGGCCTAGCTCCCCAATAAAGGCAGTTGCCAAAAGGAGGGGTTTAAATGTTCGAGCTGATGCCCAGAAAAGGAGCGGGTTCCCTTGACAGGCTGCGCTCGGAAATGGACCAACTTTGGAACCGCTTCTTTGCAAGCTCCGAAATGCCGCCGATGTTACGCGAAGCCACCGGGTTTTCACCCAAGGTGGACGTCAAGGAATCAGACGAGGCCATAGAGGTGACCGCCGAAGTCCCAGGGCTGAAGGCCGAGGATATCGACGTCTCCCTCACCGGCGACATCCTCACGCTCAAAGGGGAAAAGAAAGAGGAAAAAGAGGAGAAAAAGGGCGGCTACCACCTGGTGGAGCGCAGCTTCGGCAGCTTCTCCCGCAGCTTCCGCCTGCCGGTGGCGGTGAGCAAGGACAAAATCAAGGCCTCGCACAAAGATGGGGTGCTTACCTTGACGCTGCCCAAGGATCAAAAGGAAGCCACCACCAAAATAAAAGTGAAAGGCGAATCATAAGGAAACAGGCGGGGCCAGGCTGGCAGAGGCCGGCGTCCTTCACCAGCGCCCCCTCCCCGATCCGCGCGAAGTAAAAGATGGAGCCCTCAACCGGGAAATGAACCGTTGCTCGCTTCTTTTCCTAAACTCCATCCCGACGTCCGCGCCCTGCTCAGCCCAGTTCCGCCTGCCACCCTGGCCCCGGCCCTTCCCATTGCGACCCAAGGGCAGGGCCGGGGTTTTTTATGGCCAAGGGCAATGAGGTTATTCACCCCGTCCATATAGGTGGCGGCAAGGCCCCGAATGAGGCCGGGCCTCCATTTTCCTTCTGAGCTTTCACCGCGAAAATGAATACGAAACCTTAAAACGGCCGCGCCATCAAGGCGGGGCCGCCTTAATGGGCCATAAGGAGAAGCGGCATCATGACCAAGGACATCTCGAGCATCATCTCACCCGATTCCATCGCCGTGGTTGGCGCCAGCAACCGGCCGGGCAGCGTGGGCAGAGCGGTTTTTTCCAATCTCATCTGGGGCGGCTACCAGGGGGTGCTCTACCCCATAAACCCCAAGAGCCGTTCCATTCTGGGAGTGAAGGCCTATGCCTCCCTGGCCGAGGTACCCGATCCCGTGGATCTGGTGATTTTCATGGTTCCGCCCGCGGAAGTGCTGCGCGTCATGAGCCAGGCCGCCGGGCTGGGCGTCAAGGGCGCGGTGGTCATCAGCGCCGGCTTCAAGGAAGTGGGCGCCGAAGGGGCCGAACTGGAAAAGCGCCTGGCGGCCATGGCCAAGGAGGCGGGCATCGCCCTGGTGGGCCCCAACTGCCTGGGCGTCATCAACACCAGCCCCCAGGTCAGCATGAACGCCAGCTTCGCGGCCAAGATGCCGGGGCCGGGCAACATGGCCTTCATCTCCCAGAGCGGCGCGCTCTGCACGGCGGTTTTGGACGTGGCCGCCGGCCGGGGAATCGGCTTTTCCAAGTTCATATCCTTCGGCAACAAGGCCGACGTGACCGAGATAGATTTATTGGCTTATTTCAAGGACGATCCGGACACCGAAGTCATCCTCATGTATCTGGAGGACATTTCGGACGGACGCCGCTTCATCGAAACCGCCCGCGAGGTGGCCTGGTACGCCAAGAAGCCCATGCTGGCCATCAAGAGCGGCACCAGCCCCGAAGGCGCCCGCGCGGCCAGCTCCCACACCGGCTCCCTGGCCGGCTCGGACGCGGCCTATGACGCCATTTTCCTGCAAAGCGGCATCCAGCGAGTGGAGGGCATCACCGAGCTGTTCCACTACGCCCAGGCCTTCAGCCAGCAGCCTCCTCCCAGGGGAAACCGGGTGGCCATCGTGACCAACGCCGGCGGGCCGGGCATCATGGCCACCGACGCGGCGGTGCGCCACGGCCTCAAGCTGGCCCAGCTTAGCCCGGACACCCAGGCCAAGCTCAAGGAGGCCCTGCCGCCCACCGCCGCCCTGGCCAACCCGGTGGACGTGATCGGCGACGCCAATCATGAACGCTATGAAAACGCCATGCGCTGCGTGCTGGCGGACGACAACGTGGACGGCGCGGTGGTCATCCTCACGCCCCAGGCCATGACCGACATCATGGAAACCGCCCAGGTGGTGCCCAAGGTGGCGGCCCAGTTCGACAAGCCGGTGCTCTGCTCCTTCATGGGCATGGTGGACGTGAGCGCCGGGGTGGACTATCTGCAAAGCCACGGCGTCCCCAACTACGTGTTTCCCGAAGCCGCGGTGCGCGCCTTCGCGGCCATGGCCCGCTATGGCGAGCGCCTGAAGCCCCGTCGCCGCTGGGTGCGGCCCATGCCGGCGGATTGCCCCCTGGGGCGGCAAATCGTCGAGGAGTCGCTCTCCAGGACCCAGGGCGTGCTCTTGCACCAACAGCAGGCCAACAAGCTGTTGGCCTGCTACGGCATGCCCGTATTGCCCAACCGCCTGGTGAGCGAGGCCGGCCAGTTGGAAGCAGCGGTGAAGGAAGTGGAGCCGCCTTTGGTTATGAAGATCGTCTCCCCCCAGATCGTGCACAAGTCCGACGCCGGCGGCGTCAAGGTGGGCATCTCCGATCTGGCCCAGGCCCGGGAAGCCTACGCCGCCATCCTGGCCAACGCCAAGGCCTACGACCCCCAGGCCCAAATCCAGGGGGTGTACCTCGAAAGGATGGCCGATCCCGGCCTGGAGGTCATAATCGGCGGCTACCGCGACCCCAAGTTCGGCCCCATCATCATGTTCGGGCTGGGCGGCACCCTGGTGGAGGTGCTGCATGACGTCACTTTCCGCCTGGCGCCCATGTGGGAATCCAGCGCCGAGAACATGATCCAGGACATAAAGGCCCGCAAGGTTTTGGATGGGGTGCGCGGCAACCCTCCCTCTGACGTGGAGGCCATCAAGGAGTGCATACTGAAGGTGGCGCAGATGATGGACGAAAACCCCGAAATCGCCGAATTCGACATCAACCCCCTGATCGTCTACCCCAAGGGCCAGGGCTGCGCGGTGGCCGATTGCCGCATAACCCTGCGCCACGAGAGTTGACCCCCCCCCGAGCCTAGGGAGGAATTAAATGAACGCTCCCATGCCCAACAGCCCCTGGCCCGGCTACCAACTGGACGCCCTCTTGCCCCAGGACATGGCGCTCAAGGCGGAGCAGGTGGGCATGGCCAAGGCGGCCATGGGCTTCTACAAAATGTTCACCCTGGCGGTCCTGGCCGGCGCTTTCATCGCCCTGGGGGCGGTGTTCGCCACCACGGTCACCGCCGGGGCCCAGGGCCTGCCCTTCGGGGTGGTCAAGCTCCTGGGCGGCCTGGTCTTCTGCCTGGGCCTCATTCTGGTGGTGGTGGGCGGGGCCGAGCTGTTCACCGGCAACAACCTCATCGTGATGGCCTGGGCCGGGCGCCGGGTTTCCAGCGCCCGGCTCCTGCGCAATTGGGCCATCGTCTACGCCGGCAATTTCCTGGGGGCCTCCGCCACGGCGGGGCTGATGTTTTTCACCGGCTCCCATTATTTCGGCGGCGCCGCCGTGGGCCTGAACATGCTGGCCATAGCCAACGCCAAGTGCGGCCTGGATTTCGGCCAAGCCGTGGCCCTGGGCGTGATGTGCAACGCCCTGGTCTGCCTGGCGGTGTGGCTGTGCTTTTCCTGCCGCACCACCTCGGGTAAGATCATCTCCATCATATTTCCCATCAGCGCCTTCGTGGCCGCCGGTTTCGAACACTGCGTGGCCAACATGTATTTCATCCCGGCCGGGCTTTTGGTGAAAGCCGGCGCGGGCGCGGAATTCTGGCAAGCCCTGGGCAAGGCTCCCGATGCCTACGCCAACCTGACCTGGAGCAATTTCCTGGTCGCCAACTTGGCGCCGGTCACCCTGGGCAACATCCTGGGCGGCGTGGTGCTGGTGGGCCTGGTCTACTGGTTCGTTTTTCTGAAGGTACGGGAAACCCGCTAGCTGTTGCGAGCCCCCCGCCCCCGGCCGGACCGGGCAGTCCGGCCGGGGACCCGCATGCACCGGGGAGGTAGGTTGGCTGAAGGAGCTAGGCGGACCTATCCTTCAACCGCCCCAGGGTGAGAAGCTCTTTTTTGCCTTGGCGGCTGTCCAAAACGTAAAGCAGGGTGCCCACCTGGCTGAGTTCGTTGTTAAGCTCGATCATTTTCGACCGGTCAACGCCTTTCATGCGGATATAGACCCGCCGCCGTCCCTCGGGCACCCGGTCGTAGGAAGTGAGAATACTGACCATGCGGCCGCCGTGACGTCGGATTATGTCGGCGGTCTCTTTTATGGAGCCGGGCCGGTCCGGCAGATCCATGGCGAACTGAACCCCGCCGTGGGCCACGCCGGTGAGGGAGATCAAGGCCCGGAAAATGTCGTTTTGGGTCAGCATGCCCTGCACATGCCCTTCGTCGTCCACCACCGGCAGGCCGGAAATCTTGTTTTCCATCATGATCAGCGCGGCCTCCTCGATGGTGTCGAAAACCCCCACCATGAAAGGCCTGGGCGTCATGATGTCGGAAACCTTCACCCGGCTCAGGATATAGGCCAGCTCATGAACCTCCAGGGCGGCGGCGTCCGAGGCCGAGGCCTTTTTCACATCGCGGTCGGTGATTATGCCCACCAGCCGGCCGTCCTGGATCACCGGCAAATGCCGGATGTCGTAGTCCTTCATGAGCCTTATGGCCATGGACATGGAGTCGTCGGGTTCAATGCTTATCAGACGGGGACTCATCCAGTTCAGAGCCAACATGGGATTCTCCTTGACGGCGGCCGGTTTGGACAGGGGCTAACGGCGACCGACCAGCGTAGCTGATGATCCCAACATAACTGCTGGCGGGAAAAGCATAAATGGGTGGGGGACCCCAAAAAGGCCCGCCCAATCCCTCAATCGGCGGGCTCCTTTTACCTTAGGCGGCGAACAGGAGGCGGACGGCCTAGCGGCTCCAGGAATCCGGGTCCACCAGGCCGGTGGCAAAGGCGTATTTGATGAGGCCTATGACGTCGTGGCGGCCCAGCTTGCTCATGATGCGGGTGCGGTGGTTTTCCACCGTCTTGGGGCTGATGAAGAGCTTCTCGGCGATTTCCTTGTTGGGGTTGCCTTCCACGATGAGCCTTAGTATCTGGCGCTCCCTTTCCGAGAGCCGCTCGGGCAGGTCCTCGCCCTCCGGGGCGGCTTTTTCGGGCAGTTTCACGAATTCATCCACGATGTGGGCGGCCACCGGGCTGTCCAGGTAGCTTTCGCCCCTTAAGACCGCGTCCACCGCGTCCAAGAGCTTCTCCCCGGCCGAGTCCTTGAGCACGTAGCCCCTGGCCCCCGCCTTGAGGGATTCCATGATGAAGGTCTTGCGCGAGTGCATGGACAGAATGATCACCCTGGTGGCGGGCAACAGCGCCGTGATCTCGCGGGTGGCGTCGATGCCGCTCATTTCCGGCATGGCGATATCCATTATCACCAAATCCGGCTGCAAACGCTTCACGGTTTCCAAGGCTTGCAAACCATTGGCCGCTTCGCCCACCACCTCCAGGCCTGGGTTGGCGTTGAGCACGTTTTTCATGCCTTCCCGGAATATGGCGTGGTCGTCGCAGATCACCATGCGATGAGTCTCAGGCATTTACATCCTCCAAAGGCGCTTCGGCGCAGAGGAGCGCGCCCGGCTCCGAAGCTTTGACAGACAGGTTCCCTCCTATCAGGGCCATGCGCTCCTGCATGCCCAACAACCCCAGGTTGCGGCTCATCAGCATGACCTTGGCGTAGTCGAACCCCTTGCCGAAATCCCGCACGCTCACTTTAAGGCTCTTGGCGCCCACCTCCAGGCGCACCTCCACCCGCTCGCTGCCGGAATGCTTGACCGCGTTGGTCAGGGACTCCTGCACGAAACGGAACAGGCTGATGCTGGCCTCGGGGCTTAAGCGGCCCATTTCCAATTCGTCCAAGTCATGGTCCACCTGGATCATACCCGATTCGCTTAAAGATTCGCATAAATCTTCCACCGCGGCCGCCAAGCCGAAGTTATCCAGGATGGAAGGCCGCAAGCGATAGGCCAGGGCCCGCATGCGGTCCATGACCTTTTGGCTCAGTTGGATGAGCTTGGTGAGCTCCAGGCCCTCCTCGCCCTCCATTTTGCGGGCCAGGGATTGCAGGCCGATTTTCAAGGCCGAAAGCAGTTGGCCCATTTCATCATGCAGGTCCAGAGCCACCCGCTTGCGCTCATCTTCCTGCGCCTTGATCAGCCTGCCCGACAGTTCGCGCACCCTCTTTTCGGCCCGCACCTCGGCGGTGACGTCGCGGGCCACCCCCCGCCGGCCGCTGGGACGGCCCCGCGGGTTCTCGATCACCCGGGAGTGGATGGAGAGCCAGCGCACCTCGCCATTTTTGGCCAAATGCCGGAGAGCCATGATGCTCATGTCCTGGCCCTGGGCGGCCAGGGTTCTTTCCTGGTCGAACTTGGCGTGATCCTGGGGATCCACCAGTTCGCGCCAGAGCCTGCCGTGCACCTCGCTGGGACGGTAGCCCAAGACGTTTTGCATGGCCCGGGAGACAAAGGTTATGCGGCTGTCCTGATCCACCTCATACACCATATCGGGCAAGTCTTCCAACAAGCGCCGATAACGCTCGGTGGATTCCTGCAAATCCGCGGTGCGTTCATTGACCAGCACCTCCAGGTGCCTGGCCTCCCGGTTCAAATTGGCCACCAGCTTTTGCTGGATGCGATAGCGGGAAACCAGCACCGCGCCCAGCACAAAGAGGCACGACATGAGAAGCGTCAGAAAAAACAGGCTATTACGATACATGGCCTGACTGGAGGCCATGGCCGGGCCATAGGCCTGCAACACCACCATCACCCAGCCCAGATCATCCAGGGGCGCGGCCGCGGCGAAAGCCTTGAATTCGCCGCCGGGCAAGGGCGCCAGCCAGGCCAAGGGCTTTTGGCGCTCCTTCATGAGATGGCGCACCGCCTGGGCCAGACTGAGCAAATCAGACTCCCGCTCCCCCAGATCGCCGGGACCGTCCGCCACCACTCCCCCCTCCTGATCCAGGAGATGATAGGTCCGGCCCGGCCGCGACGTGAGCCGCTTGAGAAACCCCTGCCACTGGGCGATGCTCTGATGCAAGCCCAGATAGCCCAGGAGGCTGCCGTCGTTATCCACGATGGGAGCGCTCAGGGTCACCACCCGCCGGCCCGGCCGGAAGGGATCCTCGTGCAGGGGCGAAACCCAGGGACTGGCCTCCTGGGGGGCTGCGCATGAGGTCTTCACCGCCGCGCCGTGGGGCAGGCCCAGGATGCACATCCTTTGGGGATTGGCCAAAAAAACCGATTGCACCTCGCCCCCCGGACGCAGGAGGGGCAAAAGGAAAGAACGCAGGTCCTCCTCGTCTTTCTGCTTGAACGCCCGCTTGAAAACGTTGCGCGAAGCGATGGCCGTGAGCCGCTCCAACAGGCGTTTCTGGTGGTCCTCCACGAAAAGAGCGCCCATTTCCGCCTGCGACTTATTGGCGGCCAGGTTTTCCTGTTCCGCCCTCTGGCTCATGCTGCTTTGCAGATAGAGGCTGTAGGAGCCCACCAGCAGCACCATCAGAAGAAGGGCTCCCAGAGCCCAAAACGCCAGTTTCCGGCCGGATGCGGCGTGATCGTTGGGGGGGGTAGGCACCAGTCGCTTTCCTCCGGCTAGGTCGGCCCGTGGTTTGAGGCTCTTGACGAGCCCGCCAATTATACCAATTTCGGCGGTGGATGGAGCCCCTTGTGTTTGCTGTGTTCGCCACGCGCAAATTGGGTGCCTCATTGGTAAGGAATGAGGTTTAGTCTCTATTTCAGCCCGCCGTCCAACTAGATAGAATGATTATTATCCTGGGGGGGGAAGTCAAGGAGCCGTCGATGCCCGAGAGCATGGACATAAAAATCCTGGTGTTGGAGCATGACGAAACCATGCGGCACTGGTTGGGCAGGCTCCTGACCCAATGCGAAGGCTATAATTATCTGGGTTCTTTTCCCGGCGTGGCCGAGGCCAGCCAGGCCATTGGCCTCCTCAACCCCCACATAATATTGCTGGATACGGCCTGCGCCGTCTCCCTGTCCGCCGAAGAAGTCGCCCGCCTGAAAAAATGCCTGCCTCTGGCCTGGGTCCTTTTGCTGGATTTGGAGGAAGGCCCCGGCTATGAGCGCCTGGCCCAAAGACTGGGCGCCGACGGTTTTTTGTGCAAGGGCCGCCTGCCCGAACAGCTCCGCGATCTGCGCCAGAGGTTTCAGCAGGAACGCAAAGCCGGCGACCAGGCGAGGCGCGACATGCTTCAGACCGAAATATCCTGAAATATAAAATAGCTGGACAATAGGTTTTAAGATTGGCTAACATATTTGCGCCCCTCGTCCGTTAAGAGGGCCCGCATACCTCCAGCACTGGCGGGCATGTTTATGGGGTGGAAAGATGCAATCCATCATTACCGGTCCCCGGGTGCTGATCGTGGAGGACGAAGCCCTGGTGGGCAGGGAACTGAAAGCGTCTCTGCAAGAAATGGGCTGCCGAGTTTGCGCTTTGGTAGCTTCGGGCGAAGAGGCGCTGGCTGAACTGCGCCAAAACCAAGCCGACGTGGTCATTATGGACATAGTGCTGCGCGGCAGGATGGACGGCATAGAAACCGCCCAGGCCATCCGCAAAGGTTGGGGCATCCCGGTGGTGTTCCTCACCGCCTATGCCGACGAGGGGCTGCGGGACCTGGCTCTGATGGCCCGGCCGGCGGCCCTGCTCTACAAGCCGGTGACCGCCGCCCGGCTGCTGCAGACCATAGGCGAGGCGCTCGCGCCGGACGATCCCCACCAGCCGAGCCTTTTCCCGGCCTGATCCCTACCTCAAGCCCGCATTTTTCATGAGTGCCGGCTATGCTAAAATCGCGCTGGACGGCCTAAGCCGCCGCTTTCCTTTCAGCCATGCCCCTGGAGCGCTACGTCATGTTGGATCAGACCCAGTTGGATATCGCCTTGGCTTTCGCCTTGGAATCCCGGGCGGCGGCCCGCAGCCAGGCCTTCGCCCTCAAGGCCGCACAGGAAAACCGCGGCCCGGAGGCCCGCCTGTTCAGGGCCCTGAGCGCCAGCCAATCCGTGGCCGCCCGGCGCTGGCTCATGCTCCTGCGGGGCAAGATCGGCGATACCGGGCAAAACCTCCAAGAGGCGTTTCAGGAGGAAATGCCTTGGAAACTGGAATGTTACGCGCAGTGGCAAGCCAGGACCGCCGGCGGGCCGGCCAAGGCCTTCGAGCAGGCCGGGGAGATAGCCCGCCGCCAGGAAGAGCTATACCATGGTCATTCGCCAAGCGAGGAAACGCCCTACCAGGTTTGTGCCGTGTGCGGCTGCCCGGCCCTGGGCCCGGTGACGGAACGCTGTCCGGTATGCGGGGCGCTGCCGGAGAAGTTTCAGGCCGTGGATTAGCCGCCTAGCTTCAGCAAAGCCTCGCCGGCCCGCAGGGCCAAATTGAAGGCCGGCCCCGGCAGCACGCCCAGGAACAACAGGAGGAGGGCCAGCGCCCCCGCCCAAAAGGCGCTGAAGCGGGGCTCGGGCTGGGCGGCCGGCTCCCGCCCCGGCTGGTCCTGGGTATAGGCGTGGCGCACCAGATTCAAATAATAATAGATGCTTATGGCCGCGTTCAGCGCCGCGACGATCACCAGCCAATCGTAGCCATGGCCCCAGGCCGCGGTGAAGAGAAAGAGCTTGCCCATGAAGCCGCCGGTGGGCGGCAGGCCCACCAGAGCGAAAGCGCCCACGGCCAGGGCCAGGGCCATGGCCGGCGAGCGGCGATGCAGGCCGTTTAAGTCTTCCAGGTATAAATTGCGGCCGTCGGCCGCCACCCGGCTGAGCACCCAGAAGCAGGTGAGGTTCATCAGCACGTAGACCAGGGCGTAAAAACCGGCCGCCGCCAGGCCCTCGGCGTTGCCCGGCATCAGACCCATGATCATGTAGCCGGCGTGGGCCACCGTGGAGTAGCCTAGCAGGCGCTTGACGTCGCGCTGGGCCAGGGCCCCCAGATTGCCCCAGGTCATGGACACCGCCGCCAGGATGGCCAGAAGGTGGGTTATCTCCAGGCCCGGCGTGAGCAGCGCGCCCAGGCGGATCAGCACCACCATGGCCCCCAGCTTGGGCAGGGTGGCCACGAAAGCCGCGGTTTCATTGCTGGCGCCCTGATACACGTCCGGAGCCCAGAAATGGAAGGGGAACAGGGCCAGCTTGTAGAGCATGCCGCCCAGGAACAGGACCAGGCCCACCACGGCCAGGGGCGAATCCGCCCAGGTCCAGGTGTAGATGGCCAGCGTCGCCAAGTAGCTGGTGTGCTGGGTGGCCAGGATATAGGAGAAGCCGTAAAGGGCCAGGGCCGTGGCCACCGCGCCGAAGAGAATGTACTTGATGCCGGCCTCGGCCGCCTGGCGGTCCTTGGAGCGCAGCGGCAGGATGGCGTACAGGCTGTAGGAGCTGAGTTCCAGGGCCAGATAAATGGTTATCAGCTCCACGGCCGAGGCCATCAGCATGAGCCCCCAGGCCGACAGCGCCATGAACAGGAAATAATCGTAGCGCTTTTCGTGGGGCAAGGTGGGCTGGCGGGTGGCGTTCAGGGAGGCGAAAAAGAAGCCCAGCGCCACGATGACCTTGAAATACTGGGAAAGCTGGTCCACCTGGTAGGACCCGTAGAACATGGTCCCCTGGGTGTTCAGGCAAAACAGGTTGACCGCCACGCCCAGGCCGGCCACCCAGGG
Source organism: Desulfocarbo indianensis (assembly GCA_001184205.1). GTDB lineage: Bacteria > Desulfobacterota > Desulfarculia > Desulfarculales > Desulfarculaceae > Desulfocarbo > Desulfocarbo indianensis. Next base: position 469,977 of record LBMP01000002.1, on the reverse strand, counting down.
CAGCCAGCTCCGCATGCGGATGCTCACCACCTTGTAGAGCAGGCTCTGGAAGAACAGCGCCGCCACCACCAGGAACTGGAAGGATTCGGAGATGACCAGCTCGGGCCGGAAGTCCATGGCTAGCGCCCCCCTTCCCGCCCGGCCAAGCCGGCCGCCTGGAGCAACCCGCCGGACTTTTGCGGGGCGGGCGGAGCGTCATAATGGGCGACCGGCCTTTGCATCAGGCTCAGCATGTTTTGCAGCGAGGCGTCCATGACCTTATAGAAAACTCCGGGCATGAGGCCGATGTAGAGCACGAAAAAGGCGGCCGGCAGCAGGTAGGCCCATTCGCGGAAATTCAGGTCGGGCCAGCCGCTCACGCTGGAGGGCTCGCCCCAGGCCATTCTTTGGGTGAGGCGCAGCATGTAGGCCGCGGCCAGCAAGGCGCCGGGCACCGCCGCGAACCCCACCCAGGCCTGGCGCTGGAAAGCGCCCAGGAACACCAGGAACTCGCCCACGAAGCTGTTGGTGCCCGGAAAGCCGAAGGAGCTGAAGGCGAAAAGCCCCCACAAGCCCATGAAGGCGGGCAGGTACTTGCCCAGGCCCAGGTTGTCGCTTATCTCCCGCGAGTGGGAGCGCTCGTAGGCCGCGCCCACCATCATGAAGAGGGCCCCGGTGGTGATGCCGTGATTGAGCATCTGAAACAGCGCGCCCTCGGCCCCGCGCAGATTGAACACGAAGATGCCCAGGGTCACGAAGCCCATGTGGCCCACCGAGGAGTAGGCGATGATCTTCTTGATGTCGCTCTGGCCCAGGGCCACGGCCCCGCCGTAGATGATGGAGGCCAGCGATATGATGATCATCAGCCCGGCGAAGTGTTCGGCCCCGGCCGGGGTTATGGGCAGGCAGAAGCGCAGGAAGCCGTAGGTGCCCATCTTCAGGAGCACCGAGGCCAGAAGCACGCTACCCGCCGTGGGGGCTTGCACGTGGGCCGCCGGCAGCCAGGTGTGGAAGGGGAACATGGGCACCTTGATGGCGAAGGCGATGGCCATGGCCAAAAAGACCCAGTACTGAAAATCGAACGAATAGCCCTTTTGCATGAGCTCTGGTATGGCGAAGGTGCCGCCGGCGATGCGCAGGGCCACCACCGCCACCAAAAGCAGGGTGCTGCCGGCCAGGGTATAGAGGAAGAACTTGATGGAGGCGTAGCGCCGTTCGGGACCGCCCCACACCGCTATCAAGAGGTACATGGGGATGAGCATGGCCTCCCAGAACACGTAGAACAGCACCAAATCCAGGGCGGCGAACACCCCCACGCAGGCGCTGGTCATGAACAGCAGGCAGAAATGGAACTCGCGCACCCGGCTGGCGATGTAGCTCCAGGAGCAGAGCACGCACAGGGGCAGGATGGCCACGGTGAGCGCCACCATGAGCACGCTGATGCCGTCCACCCCCAGGTAATAGGCAAGGCCCCAGGAAGCCACCCAGGGGGCGTGCTCCACGAACTGGAAGCCGGCCTCGCCCAGCCTGAAGCCCAAAAGCGGCAGGGCCAGGGCCAGTTCCACGAGGGACACGGCCAGGGTGAAGACGCGGACCTTCTTCTCATCGCCCAGCCAGAACAGCGCCACGCATCCCGCCAGCGGGAAGAAGATCAGCAGGGAAAGAACCGGCAATTGGGCGCTCAGCATGGGTTGACAGCTCCGCTTCTATCCATCTTCGGCCTTCTCAGGCCAGCCACCAGATCAGCAGGCAGGCGCCGAAAAGGATCATGGGCATCCAGGCCAGGTAATCCTGCAAGCGGCCGGTTTGGGCGCGGTTGGTGAGGCGGCCGATGTCGCGCACCGTGTAGGCCGCGCCGTCCACCACGGTGTCTATGGCTTTGCGGTCGAACCAGGCCGAGCCCCTGGCCGCGCCCAAAAGGCCGGCCAGGCCCAGCACCCGGTAAATCTCGGACCACAGGGAATCCAGCCAATTCATCGGCAGGCATATCAAATAGAGCACCCCGCGGCCCACCAGCCGGTAGAGCGCGTCGAAATCCAGGTTGCGCCCCGCGTGCGGGGTTATGACCCGGCGCACCAGGTAGAAGCCCAGGCCGGTGAAGCCCAGCAGCATGAAGGCCTGCAACAGCGACCACGCCGTATAGGGCGCGTATTCCACCGGGAAGGGCAGGAGCGCGTACAGCATCTGCGGATACAGGCCCTGGGCCAGGCACAAGGCGGCGGCGATGGCCATGGCCACGTACATGTTGGGGGGCAGCGGCTTCAACTCGCCCTGATACTCGGGCTTGGACCAGAAGGCGAAATAAGGCAGCTTGATGCCCACCGACAGGAAGGTGCCCACCGCGGCCACCTCCAGGCCCACGCCCAGCCACAAGCGGTGGGCCTCCACCGCGCCGTGAATGGTCATGGTCTTGGAAACGAAGCCGTTGAAAAACGGCATGCCGGAGATGGAGACCGCACCCACCATGTAGAGCACCATGACCCAGGGCAACCTGCCCACCAGGCCGCCCAACTGGTTGAGCTTGGCGGTGCCGGCCGCGTAGAGGATGGCTCCCGCGCCCATGAACAAGAGCCCCTTGTACAGGATGTGGGCGTAGGCGTGGGCCACCGCGCCGTTAACGGTCATGGCGGTGCCGATGCCGATGCCGGCCACCATGTAGCCCACCTGGCTCACGATGTGATAGCTCAGGATGCGGCGGGCGTTGTTTTCCATGGAGGCGAAGAGCACGCCGTAGACCGCCATGATGGTGCCGGCGATGGCCAGAATATCGAAGCCGGCGAAGGCGCGGGCCAGCACGTAGACTGCGGTCTTGGTGGTGAAGGCGCACATGAACACCGCGCCGGCCACGGTGGCTTCCGGGTAGGTGTCCGGCAGCCAGGCGTGCAGGGGCACCACCGCCGCGTTCACGCAGAAGCCGATCAGGATCAGGTAGTCATAATAGCGGGCCGCCTGGGGAGCCACCGGCTCGAAGGCGAAATCGCCCACCGCGTAATAGCGCAGCAGCAGCCCGCCCAGGAGGAACAGGCCGCCCAGGGTGTGGAACATGAAATAGCGGAAGCCCGCCTGGCGGGAGGCGGCCCGGCGGCGCAGCCACACCAGGAAGGTGGAGGCCACGCTCATCAGCTCCCAGAAGATGAACAGCGTCAGGTAATCGCCGGCGAACACGCAGCCGAAAGAGCCCGCCACGTACAGGGAGGCGGCCACGTGGTGGGCGGTCTCCTTCACGTGCAGAGCGTAGATCATGCCGATGAGGGCCTGGATGGCGAACACGTTGGCGAAAACCAAGGAGAGCTTGTCCACCCGGCCCAGCACCAGTATCTGGCCCAGATAGGGCACCTGGCCGAACACGCCCTGGCTCATGGTGAAGACGCTGTAGAGCGCCGCAAGCGGCGGCAAAAGCACCAGCCAGCGCCAGGCCGAGCCCCGCAAGAAGGGCAGGAGCAAAGCCAGGGCGATGAAGCCCAGGGCGGGATGCAGGAACTGGCTAGTCGTCTCCATGGTCCTCGTCCTCTTGGCGCTTCAAGACCGGCTGCACCAGCTTTTTCATCACCAGCACCATGAGCACCGCCACCAATAGCCCGAAGATTCCCCAGAAGCCGGGATAGGCGTCCAGGCCGTATTCGGCGTGATGGGGCCGGATGAAGACATTGGCCGCCACTAACGCCAAAAGCGCTAGCCAGAAAAGCTTGCGCCAGCGGCCCAGCTCCGGCCCCCTGGCCCTGGTCAACATGTCGGCGAGTCTGGCCATGGCGCTAAACCTTGCTGAAGGCGTGCACGAAACCCATGAACGCCTCGGGAAAGATGCCGATGAGGATGGAGATCACGGCGGTGACGAAAAGCGGCACCACCATCACCATGGGCGCCTCCGAATACTTTTCCAGCTCCACCCCCCTGGCCGCCGTGCCGAAAAAGGCCTTGTACACCACGGGGGCGAAATAGCCGGCGTTGAGCACGGTGCTGGCCAAAAGCGCCACCAGCAGGATCAGGCGGCCGGTGTCCACCGCGCCGTTTATCAGATACCACTTGCTCACAAACCCGCAGGCCGGCGGCACCCCGATCATGGAAAGGGTGGCCAGGCCGAAGGCCCCGAAGGTCCAGGGCATGCGCCGGCCCAGCCCGCCCATCTTGCTTATCTGCTTGGTGTGGCAGGCCACGTAGATGGCCCCGGCCCCGAAGAACAGGGTGATCTTGCTGAAGGCGTGATTCACGATGTGGATCAAGCCGCCCTGCACCGCCAGGGGGGTGAGCATGGCCACGCCTATCACGATGTAGGAGAGCTGGCTCACCGTGGAATAGGCCAGCCGCGCCTTGATGTCGTCCTTGGTGAGGGCGATCAAAGAGGCGGCCACGATGGTGAAGGCCGCGAAATAGGCGGTGGGCAGGCCCAGGCCCAGCTGCTGCATGGTTTCCACGCCGAAGCCGGAGAGAATCACCCGGCTGATGGAGAACACGCCCGCCTTGACCACGGCCACCGCGTGCAGGAGGGCCGAGACCGGGGTGGGGGCCACCATGGCCGAGGGCAGCCAGTTGTGCAGGGGCATGACCGCCGCCTTGGCCAGGCCGGCCATGAACAGCACGTAGGTGATGACCACCAGGGTGGGGTCGGCCTCCGGCGGGAACATGCCCTTGGCCAGATCGCCCAGGTGAAAGTCCAGGGTGCCGCACAGGTAATAGGTGAGCACCATGGCCGGCAACAGGAACAGCTTGGAGGTGCCCACCAGGTACACGATGTATTTCTTGGCCCCGGCGTAGCCGTCCGCGTCCTGGTGGTGGGCCACCAGGGGATAGGTGAACAGGGTTATGATCTCGTAGAAGAGATAGAGCGTGAACACGTTGCCGCTGAAGGCCACGCCCTGGGCCCCGAAGATGGCCACCGCGAAGCAGAAGTAGTAGCGGGTCTGGGCGTGCTCCTTTTCCTTGCGCATGTAGCCCACGTTGTAGGAGGTGGTGAGCACCCACAGGAAAGAGGAGATGATGGCGAACAGCATGGAAAGGCCGTCCGCCGCGAACTTCACCGTCACTCCCGGCAACAGAGTGAACAGGGTATAGGTCCAGATCTTGCCGGCCAGCACCGCCGGCGCCAGCCACAGCACGGCCAGGCAGGTCAGGGCGCCGGCGATAACCGACATGGCCTCGCGCAGGTTGGGGCTGCGGCGGGCCAGCCAGATGGCCAACGGCGCGGCCAGGGTGACGGCCAAGGGCAGCAGCAAGCGGGCGCTTTCTATGAACTGACCGTCCATGCCTATCCCTTCAGCTCCGAGGCGGCGATCATCTCGGAGGTCTTGAAGCGCCGGGTGACCACCACCACGATGGCCAGCACCAGGGTGGCCTCGGCCGCGGCCAGGCCCATGACCAAGAGGGTGCCCAGTTGGCCCAGCACCGCGTTGGCCGGAGTGAGCTGGGCCGCGGCCATGATGGAAAGGCCCGCGCCGTTCAGCATCAGCTCCAGGCAGATGAGCATGGCCACCAGGCTGCGCCGCCAGAGAAAGCCGTACAGACCCGTGGCCAGGAGGAACAGGGCCACCAGCTGATATAAAACCAAGGCGCTCATTTGCTCTTCCCCCACTGCTGCCAGGCCAGGGCCACCGCCGCGGCCATGGCCACGAAAAGAACCACCGAGATCAGCTCGAAGGGCAGAAGATAAGGCCCCAGGAGGCCCTCGCCCAATTGCTGGCCGCTCACCTGGCGGGGAGTCTCCAGGCTGGGTATGGGAAATTTCAGAATCACCGAAGCCAGCACCACGCCGGCGGCCAGCGCCGTCACCAGGGCGTTGAAGCGCTTGCGCAGGGGGCGGCCCTTGGCCTCGTCGCCGGTGGGGCGGGCCTTGGTGAGCATGATGGAAAAGAAGATCAGGATGCTCACGCCGCCCACGTAGATCAGAATCTGCATGAAAGCCACGAACGGCGCGGCCATGAGCATGTAGAGGCCCGCCACCCCGAACATGGTGGCGATGAGCCCCACCAGGGAGCGCACCAGGCCGCGCTCCACCACCGCCATGAGCGCGCCGGACACGATGAGGGCGGCGTAAAAGCCGAAAACCAGCCTTGCCAAAATTTCCATGGCCGCCTACTCCTCACCCGCCGGCGGAGCCGCGCCGGCCCGCGCGCGCAGATCGGCCAGCAAATCCAGCTTGAAGGCCTTGGCGTCGGTGGCGGTCAGGTAGATGTTCTCCGAATAGCTCAGGGAGCCCACCGGGCAGTTTTCGGCGCACAGGCCGCAGAGGCTGCACAGCGAGTAATCATAGATGAAGCGGGACGGCTCCTTGGGCGCGGGCTTCTTGGCCGGCTTCTCGCCCGCCTCCAGCGCGGCCCGGGCCGCCGCCTCCTCCTCCGGGGTGGGCTTGGGCGGCTTGGCCTTCAGCACCGTGAGGCAGCCCGAGGGGCACACGCTCACGCACATCAGGCAGGCTATGCACTTGGGCTTGGCCGGGTCCTTGGGCTTGGCCACCAGTTGCAGGGGCCCCCGGAAGCTGGCCAGATTGGCCACCTCCTGCCGCGGGTAGTGCACGGTGACCTGGGGCTTGAGGAACTGGCCGCCGGTGACCTTGAGGCCCTTCACCATGCTCCACAGGTTGGTTATGTCCTTCAGCTTGCGCCTTATGGCCTGCATGACGTCCGGCCCCTAAAACAGCTTCATGACCAGCGCCGTGACCATGAGATTGACCATGGATAGCGGCAGCAGCCATTTCCAGTTGATGTTCAAAAGCTGGTCGAACCGCACCCGGGGGTAGGTCCAGCGGAACCAGATGATGACCATGAGCAGCGCGTAGGTCTTGGCCAAAAACCACCACCAGCCCGAGAAAAAGGGCCCCTGCCAGCCGCCCAGGAACAGGGCGGTGGCCACGGCGCAGACCACGATCATGTTGGCGTACTCGGCCAGGAAAAACAGCCCGAAGCCCATGCCGGAGTACTCGGTGTGGAACCCGGCGGTGAGCTCGCTCTCGGCCTCGGGCAGGTCAAAGGGGGCCCGGTTGGTCTCGGCCACCGCGCAGGTGAAATAGACGATGAAGGCCACGGGCTGGATGAACGCGTTCCATTGCCAGGGCCACGCGCCCTGGGCCTCCACGATTTCGCTAAGGTTCAGGGAGCCGTGCATGAAGGTGACCGCCAACAGCGCCATCAACAGGGGAATCTCGTAGGCCACCGATTGGGCCACGGCCCGGGAAGCGCCCAGGAGCGACCACTTGTTGTTGGAGCCCCAGCCGGCCATGCAGAGCGCCAGCACGTTGATGCCGGTGAAGGCCAGGATGAGCAGGAGGCCCGGCTCCACGTGCATGGCCACCAGGTCCGGGTCGAAGGGTATGGGCAGAAACAAAGGCAGCACCGGGATGAAGGAGACCACCGGAGCCATCCAGAACAGGAGGGCGTCCGCCCCGGCCGGCCGGAAAAGCTGCTTGCCGATGAGCTTCAAGGCGTCGGCCAGGGGCTGCAGGAGCCCGTGGGGCCCCACCTCGAAGGGGCCGGGCCGGCGCTGCACGTGGCCGGCGATCTTGCGCTCCAGATAGACCAGCACCAGGGCGTTGAGGCCCACGAAGGCGGCCAGGGCCATGGCGGCGGCCACGATGCGGAACATGCGGGGGTCTAGCAGGGTCGCTTCCATGGCCTCTACCTGTCTATCTCCGGTATCACCAGATCCAGGCTGCCCAGGATGGACACCGCGTCGGAAAGCAGGGTGCCCTTGGCCAGCTCCGCGAAAAGGCTCAAGTTGGAAAATCCCGGCGCCCTCAGCTTTATGCGGTAGGGCTGGGCCGAGCCGGCGCTCAGGATATGCACCCCGATCTTGCCGCGGGCCCCTTCCACCGCCTGATACACCTCGCCGGCCGGGGCTTTCCAGCGCGGCTTGGGCGCGCCTTTCACGAGTATCTCGCCCTCGGGGATCATCTCCACCGCCTGCTCCAAAATCTTCAGGCTTTCCTCGATCTCGGCCAGGCGCACCTTGTAGCGGCCCATGGCGTCGGTGCGCTGGCTGACCGGCGTCGCGAACTCCAGCTCCGGATACACCGAATAGGGCTCGGCCCGGCGCACGTCGTAGGCCATGCCCGAGGCCCTTAACACCGGCCCGCTGGCCCCGTAGCGCCGGGCCATGTCCAGGGGCAGTTCCCCCACCTCCTCGCAGCGGTAGCGCAGGATGATGTTGTCGGTGACCAGGTCCTTGTACATGGGCAGGCGCGAGCGCATATAGGGAATGAATTCCCGCACGCCCTGCAGAAACTCCGGGCTCAGGTCGGCGGCCACGCCGCCGGGGCGGAAAAAGCTGTAGGTGAGGCGCGAGCCGGTGGGCTCCTGCAAGAGGTCCTGGATGCGCTCGCGCTCCTCGAAGGCGTACATGATGGGGGTGAAAGCGCCCAAATCCAGCAGATAGGCCCCCCACCAGAGAAGATGGGAGGATATGCGGTTCAGCTCGCTGGTTATCACCCTGATGAACTCGGCCCGGCGGGGCACCTCGATGTTGCCCAGCTTTTCCACCGCGCAGACGTAGGCGTGATTCCAGGCCAGGGGGTGCAGGTAGTCCACCCGGCCCATGTTGGGCATGTATTGCAGATAGCTCCGGGTCTCGCCCATCTTCTCGTGCATGCGGTGCAGATAGCCCAACACCGGCTCGGCCCGCAGGATATATTCGCCTTCCAGCTCCACCACCACCCGCAAGACCCCGTGGGTGGAAGGATGCTGCGGCCCCATGTTGAGGATCAGGGTGGAGTCGTCAGGGCCCGGCTCAAAGCGCCTGGTGTAGTAATCGCCCCGGAAGGGCTCCTGGTGGAAGACGGAATCCATGGCTAGTCCTCTTCCTCCGGAGTTCCCGAATCGGCGGCGTCATCCGGCGGAGCGGCCGGCTCCTCTGCGGGGGCGAAAAGGTCAAAACCCTCGGCGCTGGCGATAACTTCGCCCTGGGTGAGCAGCTCCCGCAGGGGCTTGCGCTCCCCGGCTTCCTTGCAGAGGGGATGTATCTCGAAATCGGCCGGCAAGAGCAGCGCGCCGGGATTGGGGTTGCCCTCGAACTGCACCCCGAAGAAATCCCGGCATTCGCGCTCATGCCATTCGGCCCCGCCGAACACGCCGCTGATGGAAGGCAGGATGGGGGCCTCGCGCGTAAGCAATACCCGCAAGGCCACCCGGCCCGGCCTTTGCCAATGGTCGAAATGATAGGTGACCAGGAAGCCTTCCGTCGCGTCCAGGCCGGAGACGTCTTCCAGGAAATAGCCCTCCCCGTCCAGGCGGACGGCGGCTTCCAAAATCTGATCGGGGCCGATGAAGACCGACCAGGCCAGGCCGGTGGATTCCCGTTGATGAGCCTCGGTCCGCAACGCGGATAGGCCCTTGAGCCAGGCCGGGGTCATGCCTGGGTCCTCCCGGCGGGCTGGGGCCACCAGCGGCGTCCGGTGATCTTTTCCTGCAGGGCGAAGAGCCCTTCCAGGAATCCCTCGGGCCGCAACGGGCAGCCGGGCACGTACACGTCCACGGGTATGATCTTGTCCACCCCTTCCAGCACCGCGTAGTTGTGCTTGCCCGCGAAGGGCCCGCCGCTGATGGCGCAGTTGCCCACCGCCATCACCCATTTGGGGCCGGGCATCTGCTCATAGAGCCGCTTGACCACCGGCGCGATCTTGTGGGTGACGGTGCCGGCCACGATCATCAGATCCGATTGGCGGGGGGAAGGCCGGAACACCTCGGCCCCGAAACGGGCGATGTCGAAACGGGCCATGCCCACGGCCATCATTTCGATGGCGCAGCAGGCCAGACCGAAGGTCATGGGCCACAGGCTCATGGCCCGGCAAAGGTCCAGGGCCCGGCCGGCCAGTTCCATCTGGACCAGCGGCGCTTCACTTTCCTGGGCCGCCGGTTTCAGGGGCGTCATTTTATGCGGCGCGGCCATGAAAACACCCCCTTGGCCCAGAAAAAAACCACGGCCATGACGATGACGAAAAGAAAAACGAACACCTTGAAGAACCCCACCAACCCCGGCTCCTGGGGATAAAAGCTGGCCACGGGGAACAGGTAGAGAACGTCCACTTCAAAGGCCAGGAACAAAAGGGCGTAGATGTAATAATTCACCCCGAAGCGGACCCAGGCGTCGCCAAAGGGCCGGATGCCGCATTCGTAGGTCATGCCGATGTCGCCGCCCTTGACCTTGGGGGAAAGCAGCCAGGCCGCCAGAAGGGGGCCGCCGGCCACGGCCGCCCCGGCGATGAAGAACATGATGATGGCTATGTGCAACCAGGTCAGAACCATTGCCGTCCGCCTAATTCTTCTTCCCCGCGCCTATCGCGCGCTTGCCGGCGTCCTATGCCCTCGCCGCCCAGGCGAAAAAGCATGGGCCCGCCCCTGCCTTAAACAAGGAGGCCCCTGTCAAACAGGTTGTGCGTTATATCACCGGCGCCATACGTGGTCAATACCCTTTGCCTCCCGAAATGGCCTTGGCCATCCTAAAACCCCAAAAATTAGCTATTATTTAATTATCTGTTTTCATAATTTATTTTAACCTCGGCCGCCACCAACGCAACATTGTGCTTAATGGTAAAACCTTTTCTCCTCCCCCGTTTCCCCCAGCCCCTCTGGCGGCGTCAAGCGCCCCGTTGCGTCGCGGCGGCGGCGTGCTCGGCGCCGCGCACGGACAACACCGGCACCGGACTGTGCCTGAGGACCTTTTCCGCAGTGGTGCCGAAGAGCACGTTGGCCAGATTGGTCCGACCCTTGGAGCCCAGGACCACCAAATCCGCGCCCTCATCCACGATGGCCGCCAGAATCTCCTTGAAGGGGATGCCCGCCCGGAAGACCAGCCTGATGTTTTCCGGGCGCTCGGCGTTGGCGCGCACGAAATCGCTTACATCCTGGGCCCGCTCGCGCTTCAGGGCATCCAGCGCATCGGCCACGTTGATATGGGCGCCGTAGCTGACCGCCATTTCCAAGGCCCTTATGTCGCGCTGGTTGAGAACGTTGCATACCACCAGATCGGCCTGGGCGGAGCGGCTCAGCTCCTCGGCGTAGCCCAATACGCCCTGGGAGAATTGCGACAAGTCTATGGCCACCAGGATGCGATTGATATGCTTCATGATGACTCACCTCACCGGGGCCCGTTTTTAAGCCACCCGCCGCCCATGGCCCCCGGACTGGCGACGGCATGAAAGGTTTATCTTAAAATAATCAAGGATGAAGCAAGATTGAATAGAGCATCGGCTTCATTGGAGCCTAGGGGGGGCCTCAATCGAAGGCGGGTGGCGGCCTCAGAACCGTCGGTCGGCAAAGCCAGGAGCCGCGATAGGAATTCTAATTGATGAAGACCCGCGCCAGTTCCACCTCCATGGGGGGCTGGCCCGGCGGGTTTTGATAGAGATAGCGCAGGCGCACGCTTTTGAGGAGGATCACCTGGCGGCCCAGGTAAAGGCCGGTGAAATAGTCCTGGGCGGCATAGGCCTCGCCCACCGGAGTGTAAACGATGCGGGAGCCGGCGATGCGGGCCGGCCCGTGCCGGGCCTCCGAGGCCACGGCCCGCTTGTTCAGGTCCTGCTCGGCGGTGTCGATGCCCGCGCGCAGATTGAAGATGTGGGGCAGGTCCTGGCCGTCCACCGCCACCAACTGCGCCACCGGCTCCCCCTGCCGCACGGTGGCCCCGTTTTTCAAATGGCTCACCACGAACACCCTGGTCAGCCCGTTCACCCAATAGGGCGGCTGCAGCTCCACCTCGGTTTGGTCGGGCCCCAGGACCACCGGCTTCTTCATAAGCTCGTAGCGGGAGCGCTGCAAGTGGCGCGTCCAGGTGGTGGGGCGCTCATAGGGCAGGGTGAGCAGGAACGGGCTGAAGGCCAACAGAAGCGCCGTGGCCGACAGGATCACGCCGGGCAGTTTTCGCTCCCGCCCCACCCCCATCCAACCGGGGCGGCCCAGGAGCGGCAAGGTGTATTCCGCCAAGAGCCCCACGCAGGCCACCAGGAAACCGCCCAGGCCAATGGCCCGCAGCCAGCTGCTTTCGGTGAACAGGGCGTTGAGCTTGGGCTGCCACCAGGCCGCGGCCAGGGCCACGGCGCCGCCCGCGCCCCACCAGAGGAGCATCAGCGCCCGCAGGAGCCAGTACAGGCTCATGGGCTGGGGGAGCGCCGGCTCGGCCGCGGTCCTCCGCCGGGAGCCGGCCAGCCGGAAGACGGACATGAGGGCCAAAACGGCCAGGCCGACCAGCATGGGGGTCAGGGAAAACCAACTGACCGCCAGGGCGGGCCCCGGTCCCAGGCCCACGGCCAGAAAAACCAGCCAGGACGACCGCTGCCCGCCTCCCCAGACTCGCAGCGCCAAAAGCAAGGTTCCCGAAAGGGCGCCCCAGACCAGGGCGGCGGCCAGGGGCCAGGCCAGGTCGGCCAGGGGCGGCGGCCACGCGGCCATCAGATCGATGCGCAGCCAAGGTATGACCAGCAGGCCGGCCAAGACGGATATGGAGGAAGCGGCCAGGGCCGCGGAGATATCATTGGAGGGCTGGGCCAGCATTTCGGAGCGCAGATTGAGCGACAATCCCGCCAGGCGTAGCGTCACGCCGGCGAAATAGGCCATGCCCAGCCAGAGCCGGTAATTGCCCAGCCCGGCTCCGGCCATGAGCAGACCCACGAAAAGACCGCCCATGAGAAAGGTGCCGTAGGACAGGGCGCTGGATTCAAAGGTATGGCGCAGCTCGGCTTCCACGGAGCGGGTTCCGCGCAGCGCCTCCAGCACGGCCGGGGCCACCAGGATGATAAGCCAGGCCAGGGCGAACCAGGCCTCTTCCCGCCCCAGGCGCTCCACCGCCACCCGAGGCCAGACAAAGTACACGGCCCCGGCGATCAACAGCCCCAGGCCGGTTTGCAGGCCGCATTTGGCCAGCCGCGCCGAGCGGCTCTCAACCCGCAAGGGCCACCTCCCGATAAACCCGCATGGTTTCCCGCGCGGCCTTGTCCCAGGAGAAAAGCGCCGCCCGGCGTCTGCCCTGGCCCCGCATCTCGGCGGCCAGCTCCGGGTTGGCGAGCATGGCCTCCAAAGCCTGGGCCAGTTCCCCGGCCGCGCCGGGCCGCACCAAGAGGCCCGCGCCGCCCACCACCTCGGGCACCGCCGAGGCGTCGGCCGCCACCACCGGCGCGCCGCAGGCCATGGCCTCCAGGGGCGGCAAGCCGAAGCCCTCGTAGAGCGAGGGAAACACGAAGGCCGCGCAGGCCGAGAAAAGGGCGGGCAAATCCTCGTCCGGCACGAAGCCCAATAGCCTCACGCGATCCTCCAGGCCCCGGCCCTTGATTTCCCTCAGCAAACCGGGATACTGCTTATCCTCGCTTATCTTGCCGGCCAAGGCCAGGACGAAATCCCGCCCCTTTTCCCGCAGCCCGCCCAGGGCGTTCAACAGGGTGCCCAGGTCCTTGCGCTGATCGATGCCGCCCAGATAGAGGAAGAAGGGCCTGCCGTCGCGCAAGCCGTGGCGGGCCAGGGCGGCTTGCCGGCGGGCCGGGTCCTCTTCCGGTCTGAGTCCGGGGTCGGCCGCCTCGTGTATCACGGTGATGCGCTGGTCCGGGATGCCGTACAGGGCGATCAGGTCTTCCTTGGTGCACTGGCTAACCGCGATGATGGCCGCCGCGCCGTACAGGCAGCGGGTTTCCAGCCAGCGCTCCAGGCGGAAGCGGGCCCCGCTCTTGCCCTTGCCGTAGAGGCCGGCCAGTTTTTGGGCGATGAGGTCGTGCACCGTTATCACCGTGCGGGGGCCCACCCGGCAGGGCGCGTCCAAATGGGAGAGGAAATGCACCACCTTGCCCTCGCGCCAGGGCGCGGCCAGGGGCCGCCGCGCCAGGCCGTGGTGGCTGATGATGCGTTTGCCGATGGGCAGCCAGGCCGGGGCATAGGCCGCGGGCAGGCGGGGCAGGCCGCTCAGCCAGCCGGGATCGGGCAGGTTGGCCTGCACCAGGAGCGCCATCTCCGGCGCTTCGGTTTCCTGAGTCATGGCGGTGAGCAGGTTCTTGGCGTAGCGCCCGATGCCGCGCTCGCGGTGGGCCTTGAAGCCGGGCTGCAAGGGCCGGCCGTCGCAGACCAGGGAGAGCCTCACGCCCCCATCTCCAATCCCAGACCATGGCTCAGCGCGGCCTTCAATTCCTCGGCCACTTTTTCGGGCCGGAAGCGCTCCAGCCGGGCCCTGGCCCGCGCCCCCAAGGCCGCGCGCAGGCTTTCATCGCCCAGGACGCGGGCGCAGGCCTCGGCGGTGCGCGGGTGGTTTTTATCGGGCAGGAGCAGGCCGCCGGGGCCCAGGGTGCCGGGCACTCCCGTGCTGGCATAGGCCACGATGGGCAGGCCGAAGTGCATGGATTCCACCAGGGGCACGCAGAACCCCTCATGCTCGCTCTGGCAGAGGTAGAGATGGGCCACTTGGTAATAGGCCATGAGCTGGGCGTCGCTCACGTGGCCGGCGAAGTGCACGTTGTTCAGGCCCAGCTCGCTCACCATCTCCCTTAAGCCCAGGCCGTAGGACATGTCCAGGCCGCCGCCCACCAGGAGCAGGCGGGCGCCGGGCATGAGCCTGGTGAGCCAGTAATGCGCTTTCAGGATATCCTCGACGCATTTGTTGGGCACCAGCCGCCCCACGTGCAGGACATTGGGCCCGCGCTCCCGGAAGCGGCCGAGCACCGCCGGGTCGGGCGCGGCCCGCAACTGGTCCAGGTTCAAGAGGATGGGCACCGTGGCCGTGGCCGGGCAGCCGGCCTCATCCAGTTCGGAGCAGTTGTAATCGCTCACGCCCAGGCCCAATTCCATGGCCTGGACCAGGGCGGGCAGTTGGCGGCGGCCCCAGCGGGCGCGGCGGGCCGCGTCCTCGCTCAGCTGGTCCAGGAACTCGGCCGGGGTGATGTTGTGATAGCGCAGCACCTTGCGGCCCGGCAGGGAGGGCACGGTTTCGGCCAGGGCGTGGCCGATGGAAAAATGAAAGATCAGCACGTCGTCCGGGCCGGACTGGGAGGCGTATTCCCGCCAGGAGCGCGCCTTGGCCCTTAGCTTGGGATGCACGTGCTCGGCAAAGATATGGGAGGCGAAGCCCCAGGAGCGCAGCGCCTTTTGGATGGCCAGCACGTCGTTGCCGATGGCGTCGCCATAGGCGAAGTCGGGCAGCATCTGATGCACGGCCGGGCCCTCCCGCCGGGCCCCGGCCGGCTCGGCGGCCGGGGGAGCCCCGCCGGCGGCCTTCGGCGGGGCGGGCCGGCGCGCGGCCCGCGGCGGAGCCAGGGGCCCGGCCAGCTCATCCGGCGGCGTGAAATCCCCGGGCGGCTCCTTGGGCGCGGACGCGGGCTCCAGGGCCAAACGGTCGATGAGTTCCACGAAGCGGGCGGTCACCACCGGCCAGGAAAAATTATTCAGCACGTAGTCGCGGCCGGCCCGGCCCATGCCCGCCCGCAGCTCGGGCCGCGCCAATAAAATCTTGAGGCCCTCGGCGAAGCGGGGATAATCGCTGAAATGCAGCCCGCCCCGGCTCAACTCCACGTGCTCCTTGGTCACCGCGCAGCCGGCGTGCACCATCACCGGCACCCCGGCCAGCCAGGATTCCATGATGACCAGGGAGAAGCTCTCCATGACCGAGGGCTGGATCAACACCTCAGCCGCCGCGTAGGCGTCGTATTTATCCTGCTTGGGAACGAAGCCCAGGTCGATGATGTCCTTTTCCGCGCCGGGGGGTATGGGCGCGGGCAGGTTGCCGATCATCACCAGCTTGAGGCCCTGGGGCCCCAGGCCGTCGGCCAGGAAGCGGGTGAAGTAGCGGCTCAAAAGGGGCACGTTCTTGCCGGCGTCCTTGCGGCCGGCGTAGAGGATGAAGGGGCCGGGCAGCTTGTATTTGGCCCGGAAGCGCCGGGAGTCGCCGCGCCAATCGGTGTCCACTCCCTCGCCCAGCACCAGGGGCTCGGTCTTGTTTAGATCATAGAGCGAGGCGGCCAGGTCGCGCTCGGCGGGCACGTGGAACACCACGGCCCGGGCCGTCTCGAATGCCCGGCGCACGCTGAGGAGCCTGGCGTAGCCCTCGTCGTGCAGGCAGGGGATGATCACCGATTTTTCGGGATGCACCAGGGGGCCCCAGGCCGCGGTGGTGAACAGATAGGGAATGAAGAAAAACGGCCCCAGCTCGGGGTGGGCCGCCAGATGGGCGAACAGCTCCGGGCTGTGCACCATGTTGGCGAAGAAATCCCGCTCCTCGGCCGGGGTGACCGCCTGGTTGGCGCAGATGCGGGTGTTGAGCGTATTGAAGCGGGAGCCGTCGCGGGGGGCGCTGGGGAAGCGCAGCACCCGCACCCCGTCTTCCACGCTTTCGCCGGCCGGGTAGTGGTCGTGGTCCCAGTCCGAACCCAGGCCGGAAAGGCAGGTGGTGAGCACCGTGACCGCCACCCCCGCCCCGGCCAGGTTCTGGGCGGTGCGCCGGGTTTCCGCCTCGGCCCCGCCGGGAATCTTCTCGCCGTACCAAGGCACCACGAAGGTGGCCCGCCGCGCCGGGCCGCTGGCGTCCCTCGGCGGCATTTATTTGCGCCCCACCACCGCGTAGTCCTGATAGCCGAACAAAAGCGAATTGAGCCGCTCCACGTTGCGGTTCACCACCCCGGCCAGGCCGTCGTCGCCCTCCTGGTAGTTCTCCAGGCGGTGGTCCGGCGGATAGGGCGAGAGATACACGATGTCCACCTGGCCCAGGCCGGCCCAGCGCCAGAGGAAGCGGGCCGCCTCGGGGTGGATGGGCTTGATGTGGGTCAGGTCCAGATAAAACGCCCCGGAAAAGGTGGTGAGGCACTGGGGGTTCACGGTCTCGGCGATGAACACCCCGCCGGGCTTGAGCTTGGCCGAGCAGAGGCTCACCATTTCGGTGAGCTGATCCAGGGGCAGATGCTCGATCAATTGCGCGGCCAGGATGCCGCCCAGGCCGGCGTCGGGCAGGCCGCGCAGATAGGCGATGGCGTCGCCCTCGGCCGCTTCCAGGCCCCGGCTCCGGCAAAAGGCGGCCATCTCCGGATTCAGGTCCACGCCCCTGGCGGGAAGCCCCGCCTCCTTGGCCGCCTCCAGAAACTCGCCCCGGCCGCAGCCGATGTCCAACAGGGGGGCCTCGGCGCCGACCGCCTCCTGGAAATAAGGCAGGTAAACCTCCTGGCGCTGTTTGATCTCGGCGCGGTCGCCGCGGTGCATGTCCTCGAAGGCCAGGTAGCCCGAGCCCCGCGCCCGCTGGCGCTCGGCCGCCACCGCGCCGGCCGCCGCCTCGGAGATCACGCCGCCCCGGGCCAGATCCTCCAGCATGGCCTGGATGCCGGCCAGGGAGGTCTCGATCTGGGAGCGGTCCGAGCCGGCGGCGCGCTCCAGGCCGGAGACCCGCGCCTCCACATGGCGGGCCGCCTCCTGACCGCCGCGCCGCAGGTCTTCCAGCAGGCGCTCCAGATGCCCCAGGCGGTCGTGCGCGCGGGAGAGCTCGTCGTAAAGCGCCCGGTTGTTGTATTCCAGCTCATCCAGGCGCTTCTCGTTGTGGTTGGTGCGGTGGCGCAGATCGGTGTGCTGGGGCACCAGCACGTTGCTCAGCTTGACCAACTCGTCATTGAACTGCACCTGGCGGGCCAGCCAAACCCCCAGGGGAAAGCCGGAAACCTTGTGCAACAGCTTTTTGAGCCCCACGATCAGGCCGCCCACGGCGCCCGCCCGGTGGGTGGTGACGCCGCTCTGTTTGGCGTCCCACAGCTTTTGCAGGTTGGCGCTGCGCAGGGCCAGTTCCGCCTCGGCCCCGTCCTCCTTGGCCTTGATGAAGTTGACCGGCATCTCCTCTATGCGGCGCACCTCGTCGGCATCGTAGAAGCCGTCGGCCTTCTTCTGCTCCACCGCCGCGTCGACCTCGGCCAGCAGCTCCTCCCAGGAAGGCTCGGCCGCGTGGTCTTTCGGTTCCTGGCTCATCAGCCCTCCCCTCGGCCGGATAGGCCCCATTCGTGGGGCGGCCGGAACACGCCCTCGTCTCCCAAGGAGCTGCGCACCGCGAAAGACAGCGCCCGCTTGAGATAATCATAGGCCCGGCCGTCCTTGGCGTGGGCGGCCACGTCCAAAAAATAGGTGCCCTGCAACAAATCCAGCCGGTCCAGGCGGCAGCGCACGGTGCCCGCCGGCGGCGCCGGACCCAACTCCGCGCGGTCGATATGGGTGTTGCTGCCCCAGCATACCACCTGGCCCGCGTTGACCAGGGCCACGCCGAACACCAAATCCTCGGTGGGCCGGGCCAGGCGGTAATCCAACTCCACGGTGAGCGCCTCGCCGTGATTGAAGACCGCCTTTTCCGCCCCAGCGCCGTCCAGCAGGCGCACGTCCTCGATGACCACGTCGCCGTCGCCCCAGCGCTGGGCCTGCAGGCGCTCGGCCTTTTCCAGGCGCGTCTCCTCCCGGCGGATGGCGTCCTCCTCAACGGCCACCTTCTGGCGGTAGGCGTCTATCACCTGGCGGGCCTCGCCGGCGGCGGCCACCTGGCCGCCGTCCAGCCACACCACCTCGTTGGCGTATTTCTCCACCGCGCCCATGTCGTGGGTCACCAGGCAGATGGTCTTGCCCGAGGCGCGGAACTGGTTGATCTTGTCCTCGCACTTGTGAGCGAAGGCCTCGTCGCCCACGGCCAGCACCTCGTCCACCAGGAGCACGTCCGGATCCACGTTGACCGCCACGCTGAAACCCAGGCGCACGTACATGCCGGAGCTGTAGGTGCGCACCGGCGCGTCTATGTATTCGCCCAGGCCGGAAAAGGCGATGATATGCTCCAGGCGCTGGCCGATCTCCTTTTTGGAAAGCCCCAGGATGGTGCCGTTGAGGAAGATGTTTTCCCGGCCGGTGAACTCCGGGTGAAACCCGGCCCCCAGCTCGATGAGGCTGGCCACCCGGCCGCGCACCTGCACCTCCCCTTCGTCGGGTTTATAAATGCCGGCCAGTATCTTCAACAGGGTGCTCTTGCCCGAGCCGTTCTGCCCGATGATGGCCAAGGTGCGGCCCGCGCCCACCGCAAAGTCCACCCCGTTCAGCACGGTGACGTAATCACGGGCGCGCCGCCGGGAAAAGGGCTTCAGCAAGAGCGACTTCCAGGTGGTGTAGTCGCTCTTGATCATTTCCCGGCGAAAGCGTTTTTTCAGCCCCCGCACTTCTATGACAGGCTCTTGGCTCATATCTTCTCGGCGAAGTACTCCTTGTAATGCTCGAAAATCACGATGGCCACCAACAGCATGACCAGCCCGGCGGCCAAAAGCAGGCCCAAGAGGTCCCAGCGGGGCCAGCGCCCCCAGAAGAACAGGTCGTGATAGGCCAGGCTGAACACGGCGGCCGGGTTCAAATAGACCAGAAAGCGGTACTGGCCCGGCACCTGGGTCAGGGGGTAGAGGATGGGGGTCAGGAAAAACCACAGGGTCAGGACGTTGCCCAGGATGTGCCGGGTGTCGCGCATGAAAACGTTGGCCGTGGCCAGGATGAGGGTCAGGCCGAAAACGAAAACGATGTGCACCAGGGCCACCGGCAGGAACGCCAGGGCGTGGACGGTTATGGGCACCCCGTTAAGCAGCATGAAGCCGAACAGGATGGGCAGGCTGAGCAGGTAGTTCACGAAATTGGCCATGACCTTGACCGCGGGCAATACCTGCTGGGGGAACAAGACCTTGGTCACCAGGCTGCCGCCGTCGGACACCGCGCCGGCGCCTTCCATGAGCGAGGAAGAGAAAAAAATCCAGGGCAAGAGGCCGGTGAACATGAACACCGCGTAGTTTTCCATCTGCACCCGGAAATAGACGGAAAAGACCAGGGCGTAAACCGAAAGCAGCAGCAGGGGATTGAGAAAGGTCCACAAAAAGCCCAGAACCGAACCCCGGTAGCGCCCTTTCAGCTCGCGGCCGGTGAGCGCCGCCACCAGGGCCTGATGCCGCAACAGTTCGGCGAAAAAACGGGCGAATATGTTCCGCTGCCGGGTGCCTGCCATGGTTAGTTTCCCCAAGGGCGCATTTGCCCGCTGCTTGAGCCGGGCGCGCCTAACTCATACCCCAAATAGCCACGATTATCAAAGACCTGTTTTTAGTAGGCGTGGGGATTGACGAAGCCCCGGACCAGGGTGAGCGCCATGATCTTGAAGTCCAGGGCCAGGGACCAGTTTTCTATGTAGTACAGGTCGTGCTCGATCCTCCGCTCCAGGGAGGTGTTGCCCCGCCAGCCGTTGATCTGGGCCCAGCCGGTGATGCCGGCCTTCATTTTGTGGCGCAGCATGTAGCGCGGAACCTTGGACTTGAAATCGCTTATGAACTCCGGACGTTCCGGCCGCGGTCCCACCAGGCTCATGTCGCCTTTCAGCGCGTTGAAAAACTGGGGCAATTCATCCAGGCTGGTGCGGCGCATGAAAGCGCCCAGCTTGGTGCGGCGGGGGTCGTCCTGGCAGGCCCACACCGGGCCGCAATCGTCTTCCGCGTCCACCCGCATGGAGCGGAACTTGAGCATGTCGAACAGCCTGCCGTCCAGGCCCATGCGTTTCTGCCGGTAGAGCACCGGGCCGGGCGAACTGAGCTTGACGCCGAGGGCCAAGGCCAGCATCAGCGGCCCCAACAGCACGATGCCCATGAGGGAGCCCAAGATGTCCACCGTGCGCTTCAGCACCCGGTTCCACCCCTCCAGGGGGGTGGAGCGCAGCCCGATGATGGGCAGCCCGTCGAACTCCTCCACCGTGCCCCTGAGGCTAATATAGCGGTAGAGGTCGGGCACCACCTGCACGTCCACCATCTCTTCGGCCACGTCGTTCATCACCTGCACGATGCGGTCGTGGGCCGACAGCGGCAGGGCCACGATGACCACGTGAATCTGGTGCTTGGCTATGGCTTGCTGTATCTCGCTGTACATGCCCAAAACGGGCAGGCCGTCCACCTCGCTGCCCACCTTGGAGGGGGTGCAGGTGAGAAATCCCGCCAGGGTCAGGCCCAGCACCGGCTGCTTGCGGATTTTGCCGGCCACCAGGCGGCCCAGGTCTTCCACCCCCACGATGAGCACCCGCTCGTTGGCGTAGCCCGGAGCCAAGCGCGACCAGATATTGCGCAAAAGCGGCCGATAGGCCAGCATGGCCACGATGATGAAAACGAAAAAGTGCACGAAAACCAGGCGGCTGAAGTCATAAGGCTTCAGGAACCAGGTAATGGCTATGGCGATGGTCACCCCCAGGGTGGCCACCTGGAACACCGGCCAGATGACCTGGGTGATCCTGGCCCAGGGCCGGCGGTAGAGGCCTATGGCTTGCAGCACCACCGCGAAAACCACCAGGACCAGGGCCATGAGGGCCAGATACAATTCAAGGTCGGGCACGCCCTTGGTAACCGGGAACACGGGCGCGAAAAAGCGGACGTAATAGGCGGCCAGCCAGCAGGCGGCCACCATGAAGAGGTCGCAGAGGTATAAAACTGAACGGAAAAATTGAAGGCGTCTTTGGAACATGCTTGGATCGCCTGCACCGACTCGCGGGTAAAGCCCCTGAACCGCCGATTAAAGCGCGGGCCTACTTGCCGCGGGCCTTCTCCATGGCCTCTTGGCGCTTTTTGCAATCAAAGCACAGGGTGGTGACGGGACGCGCCAAAAGTCTCTTTTCTCCGATCTCCTCGCCGCAGGATTCGCAGATGCCGTATGAGCCGTCTTCTATGCGTTCCATGGCTTCCTGTATCTTGGAGATCAGTTTGCGTTCCCGGTCGCGTATGCGCAGAAGAAAATTGCGGTCGGATTCCAGCGCGGCGCGGTCCGTGGGGTCTGGAAAATTGTCCTTGCTGTCGGTCATGCCCGCCACCGTGTTCTCGGCCTGGGACAAAAGATCGTCCATCTTTGACTGCAAGAGCTGCCGAAATTCTTCCAGCTTAGCTTCGTTCATGCATAACTCCTTACAAGCCGGCGGGAATCGGTGGGAGAGTCTATCATGGCACCGCGCCTCTGTAAAGACCTCTGGGAGGCCGCCTGACGGTCCCTCATCCGCCGAACCTTGGCCACCCAAGGCCGCCATGCGTCAGCCGTTTTCAGGCGCCCCGCCCCCCGGCGCAGAACGCCGGAACTCTCCGCTCTTTCCTCCGCTCTTTTCCACCAGGAAGATCTGGTCGATGACCGCGTCCTTCTGCACGGCCTTGATCATATCATACACGGTCAGCGCGGCCACGCTCACCGCGGTCATGGCCTCCATCTCCACCCCGGTGGGCGCGGTGGTGATCACCTCCGCCTCGATGAGGACGCCCTCTTCCCGCGGGGTCAGTTCCAGGCGCACCGAGCTGATGGGCAAGGGGTGGCAAAGGGGAATCAGCTCCGGCGTGCGCTTGGCGGCCATGATGCCCGCCACCCTGGCCACCGCCAGCACGTCGCCCTTGGCGGCGCGGCCTTCGGCGATGGCGGCCACGGTCTCCGGAGCCAGCCGGATCAGGCCCCGGGCCAAGGCCCGGCGCTTGGTGGGCTCTTTGCCGCTGACATCCACCATGCGGGCGGCGCCTTTTTCATCCACATGGGTCAGTCCCAAGCCTTGAATATCCCTTCTCCGGCCCCGCCAGGGGGCTAGTTAAGTCCCCAGAGTTTTTTCTTTTTCTTGCGGGGAGCCTTTTCCTCGCCATCCAGGGGCGTTTGGGCCGCGCCCCGGTCGCCCAGCCCGGCGAACTCCTCCAAGAGCTCCCGCTGGCGCTTGCTCAGCTTGGTGGGGGTCTTCACCAATATCTGCACGTGCATGTCGCCCCGTCCGCCGCCGCGCAGCCTGGGCATGCCCAAGCCCTTCACGCGCAGCAGATCGCCGTTCTGGGCGCCGGCGGGCAGTTCCAGATCGGCCGGCCCATCCACCAGGCTATCCACCATCACGGCCCGCCCCAGGGCGGCCTGCGCCATGGATACTTCCAGGCGGCGGTAGAGGTCGTCGCCGTTGCGCTCGAAAACCGGATGGGGCCGCACGTGCACCACCACGTAGAGGTCCCCCGGCGGACCGCCCAGGGCCCCGCCCTCGCCCTCGCCCCGCATCCTGAGGCGCTGGCCGTGGGTGATGCCCGCGGGCACCCTCAAGGTAAGCTCTTTTTCCTGATAAGTGCGCCCCCGGCCATCGCATTCCGGGCAAGGCCTGGTCACCTGGCGGCCCTTGCCGTTGCAGGCCGGACAGGTGGTGGCCAAACGGAAAAAGCCCTGGGAGCGCAGCACCTGGCCCTGGCCGCCGCAGGTCTGGCAAATGGGCGGCTCCTCGCCGCCTTCCTGACCCTGTCCGTCGCAGGCCTGGCAGGTGAGTTCGCGGCCCACGGGAAAGGTCTCCTGCTTGCCCTGGGCCGCCTCTTCCAGGCTGATCTCCAGGTCATAGCGCAGATCGCGCCCCTGGCGCGGCCCGCTGGAGCGGCCGCCGCCGCCAAAGCCGAAAAATCCCTCGAAAATATCCGAAAAAGTGCTGAAGATATCGTTGACCCCGCCGAAGCCCTGGAAGCCGGTGGAGCGCAGGCCCTCGTGGCCGTACATGTCGTAAGCCTGACGCCGCTGGGGATCGCGCAGCACCTCGTAGGCCTCGGCGCACTCCTTGAAACGCTCCTCGGCCTCGCTGTCGTCGGGGTTGCGGTCCGGGTGGTATTGCAGCGCCAGCTTGCGGTAGGCCTTTTTTATGACCTCGCCGTCGGAGTCGCGCTCAACGCCCAGGATCTCGTAATAACACCTCTTGGCATTCATGACTGGGGGCTCAGCTCTCTTCCTGGTGCAAAAGCTTACGCGCGGCGCTGGCGTGGGAAAGCTTGCCCGCGGCCTCGGCCATCTCGGCCAGGCGGGCCAACTGGCGGGGCTCCGGCTCTCCGCTCATTAGCTGCCTGGCGCGGCGGTAGATGAAATAATCGCCGGCTTCCACGGCGGCGTCCGCCGCCTGGGCCAGGCCTTCCCGGTCCTCCGCCGCCTCCAGGCACTCCAGGGCCTCGCCCCAGCGCCCGGCCTCGGCCAGGGCCCTGCCCGCCGCGCCCAGGCCGGCCGCGTTTTGGGCCAGCATCTCCCGGCGCTCCCTGGCGGTGGGCAATGCGCTTTTGGCCATGGCCTAGTCCTCGTCCTCTTCCTCGACCTTGGGCGCGGGCTTTTCGCCCTCTTCCCTTTGGGCGGCGGCCAGGGCGGCCAGGCGCTCGCGCTCCTTGGTCTCGGCCTCCATGCGGCCCTTTTCGGCCTCGTCGGCGCTCACCGGGTATACGTCGCCCGCGGCGATCTCCCTGAGGGCCAGAACCACTTCCTTGTTTTTGGAATCAAGGTGGGGCGGAGCGCCTTCCCGCAGCTGCCGCACCCGCTTGGCGGACAAATGCACCAAGGCGAAACGGTTGTTTACCTGGCGAAGGCAATCTTCCACGGTTACTCGTGCCATGATCTTTCCCTCTTTGCAGGGTCTAGGTCCCCGAAGGGGACTTTTGGTCATCCCCCGGGGGGATGCTGTCGGCCAGTTCCGGCTTCACGCCAAAAACACGGGCGTCGCCCGCCACCCGCACGGGCAGAAGGCCGCTTTTTTCATCCTTTTTTCCTATGAACAAGCTCAAGGACCGGACTTGATCCTTTTCGGTTTTAAGCCGCTCCTTGACCGTTATTTTCACCTGCGGCGGCTCCAGGCCGTAATCGCCCTGGGCGGGCAGAATTTCCTCGTATTTAAGCTCGCTCAGGTCCCAGATCAAAAACGAGGCCGCCTTGCCATCTTCATCCTTACCAGGAGGCAAGGTCCTTTGCCACTGCCCCTCTTGTTTGGCAAAGGCCTGTTTACTCTCTCCGGGGCCTTGAACCTCCAGGGCCACCACCCGTTCCCGCGCCAGGTCCCAAACCTTGCGAAAGGCCAAATCTTTCCGCGCCTTGTTGAGGACTGCCAGGCTTTTGTCTTTAACCACCATGACTTGGCCGCCCAGCAAGCGCCGGACATAGCTTTCCGGGCCGGTTTTGGCCTGGGCGCCAATCTCCAGGCCCAGGTTTTGGCCGTCCTTCATGCTTAAAGTTAAACGCGTTACGGGCTTGGTCAAGCCCATGGCCGCGGGGTTTATGCCGCTATCCACGAAATCCAGGGCCCGCAAGCCGTGGATCTGGAACAGCCAGTCGCGCACGTCTTCCGCCGAGGCCGCCCCGCCGCCGTGGAAAAACCACTGGTCCTCTCCCTCCACCGTCTTGCGCTCCAGGCGAAGCTGGCCGGTGCGGGCGCTTTCCAGCCGGATGGCTTTCACGTTGGCCACCACGAAATCCAGCACCGCCTTGTCCCGCAGATCGAACAAGGTGAGCGATATCTGCAAGCGGTCCTTGCCGGGCAGCAGCCAGACCTCGCCCTTGCCATCCGGCGGGGCCGCGTAGAAGAATTCTCCCGAGGGGCTTTCATCTCCCACCAAAAGCTCCACCAAGGCTCCCTGGCGGTCCCAGACCCTCACCCGCACCCGGGGCGGGTCCAGGCCGAACTCGGCCAACTGCTGCCGCTCCTCCAAGCGCCTTTGCCAGTGCGCCCCCAATAGAGTATCCAGCAGCCGGCCCACCCGCACGCCGTCGGCGGTCCAATCCACGGGCTGGGTCATCTGCCACTTGTGCTCGGCGTCGCGGCGCTCGATGCGCACCGTCTTGGGATAGTCATCCCCGGAAAGCTCCAGGGCCTCCACGTGCAGGGGATCGGCCAGGCTCAAGACCTTGCTGTCGGCAAGCTGCTTTTGGGTGACCTCCCCGGCCTGGCGGGCCGTGTAAAAATAGGCCCCGGCGGCCACCGCCAGGACAAAAAGCCAGGCCAGGACCTTGCGCAGGCTCACGCCACCCTCCTTCGCCTGATGACCACCATCACGCCTATCACCAAAAACAAAAGCGGCAGGACCACCACCGGCATCCAGAACACCACCTTGGCCTGGAAGGGCTGCACCATGAGCGGCTGGGAAGCCTCCTGCTTGGGCGAAATGGAAATAAGGTCCTGCTCCTGGGCCAGAAAAGCGACGCTGTTGAGCGCCAGATCGCGGTTGCCGGCCTGCTCCAAAAAGGCGTTGCTGGCGAAATCCGCGTCCCCGAAAACCATGAGCCTGCCCCCGGCCCGGGGGCCGTCCGCGGGCTTTTCAGCCGGTGCGGCCAGCTCCACCACCACGCCCAGGCTCAAGGGTCCCGGCAGGTCGCGCCCCTCCTGGAACTCGGGCTTTTCCGCCATTTGCCGGTAATCCACCTCGGCCCAGGACTGGGGCACGGTTTGCACCAGCTCCACGCCCACGGCCCCCGCCGGCATTTTCGGCGCCAGGTTCACGGTGCGGGCGATGGGGAAAAAGGTGATGATGTTCTCCAGGGGATTGGTCACCTGGTGGGAGCCGTAGGTGATGCCCAGCGGCCAAAACGGGCTGGCGCCTATCTCGGCCGCGCCCAGATCCACCACTAGGTTGTCGCCCAGGAGCGCGCCGCGCTCTTCCAGCCAGGGGCCCAGGCCGGCGTCGTTATCCGGCTCCATCATCATAAGCAGGCTGCCCCCGGACTGCAAATAATTGGCCAGGCGTTCTTTTTCCTTGTCGAGCAACGCTTTGCCGGGCCCGGCCGCCACCACGCACACCGCATCGGCCGGCACCTTTTCCTGATTGGCCAGGATCAGCTTCCTGACCTGGTAGCTCTGGTTCTCCAGGGACTTTTTGAATTCGCTGAAATCCTTTTGGCCGATGCCCTCCAGATCGCGTTCGCCGTGGCCGCCCAGGAAATAAATGGTTTTCTTCTCGGTGCGGGCCAGGCGGATGAGGGCGTTGGTCAGCTTCTGCTCGTCGGGCAGGCTGATTTTCTCTTCCTTGTCCTTGCCCACCAGCACCAGTTGGCCGTGGGTGTTGACCCCGAAGCGCTTGGCCAGGGTGGGCTGCGCGTCCAGGTCGGCGAACTGATAGGTGAAATTGCGGTTATGGTAGGCGTAGAGGTCCAGGAGGTCCTTGGTCTGCTCCCGGCCGGCCTGGCCCGGCTTGAAAAAGGCGTAGGCCTTGAGCGGCTTATCCAGCTTTTGCAGCACCTGGAGCGATTGGGCCGCCAGGGAGAGCTTTTGCCCCTGGGAGAAATCCCAGCGCAGATGGTGCCGCCCGGCCAGGGCGCCCAAAAACACCACCAGGGCCGCCACCGCCACCACCGCCGCGCCGGCGCCCAGGCCCAGGCGGAAGGCCCGGCTGCCCAGGGCCCGGCCCACTTGCTGGCGGGCCGCGATCAGACCCGCCGCCAGCAGGGCCAGCCCCAGCCCCGCCGCCATGAGGCCGTATTGGGGATGGCGCAGGCTGAGCGCGTAGAACAAACCGCCGGCCGCGGCCAGCAACAGGCCGCCCACGGCCAATCCCTTTGCCATTGGTTTCACGCCTTCCACCGCTTGGCCTCCAGCACCCTGATGCTAACGAACAGGAAGAATCCCATGAACAGCACGAAATAGGCCACGTCCGCCGTATCCAGCAGGCCTCGGCTGAAATCCTGCAGGCGGTTGGTGAGGCTGAAGGATTCCAGGATGGGCCCGGCCTCTTCCCCCACCACGGCCGAGGACCAGCCCAGCACCCATAAAAGCAACAGCCCGGCGAAGGATATCAAGGCGGCCACGATCTGGTTCTCGGTGACCGCCGAGGCGAAAACGCCCAGGGACACGAAGGCCCCGCAGAGCAGCAGCATGCCCAGGTAGCCCACCAGCATGGCCGGCGCATGGGGCTCGGATATCCACAAGAGGATCAGCATGTGGCACCAGCTGAGGCCCAGCATGATGGCGGCCATGGTCCAGGCCGCCAGGAACTTGGCCAGCACCACGCCGCCGTCGCTCACCGGATAGGAGAGCAGCAGCTCGATGGTGCCGGTGCGGCGCTCCTCGGCCAAAAGCCGCATGGTGAGCAGCGGGGTCACCAGGATGAAGATCACCGCCATGTTGCCCAAAAGCGGGGTGACCAGATAATCCATGAGATTGATCTTCATCATCACCGGATTCTGCATGGCCTGCAGGCTGAACATGGCGTACTGGGCCACGCCGGCGTAGAAGAAATAGCCGGTGATCAAAAGAAAGCCCACCAGGAGCACGTAGGCGGTGGCCGAATGGAAATAGGAGCGCAACTCCTTCATGTAGATGGCGCCGAAGGATTTCATGCCGCCGCCTCCTCGCCGCCGGGCTCATTGGTGGTTAGCTGCATGAACACCTCCTCCAGGCTGGCGGTTACCGGGCTGAGCTCGATGAGATCATGGCCGGAGCCAACCACGGCCCTGGCCACCTCTGCCTGCACCTGGCTGCCGCCGGCGGTATCCAGGGTGAAGCCGCAGGTGGCCTCGCCCCCGGCCGCGTCTTCCATGGAGCAGGCGGCCACGCCCTTGACCTTGCTCAGAAGCTCCGCCAAAAGCTGGGCCGGGCCCTGGGCCACCACCCGCAGGCGGCCGCGGCCGGCCGCCCCGCCCGGCCGCAGCAGGGAGGGCGATCCCTGGGCCACCAGGCGGCCCCGGTTGATGATCACCACCTTGGAGCAGGTGGCCGCCACCTCGGGCAGGATGTGGCTGGAGAGCACCACGGTCTTGTCGCCGGCGAAGCTCTTGATGAGCGAGCGGATTTCCACGATCTGCCCAGGGTCCAGGCCGATGGTGGGCTCGTCCAGGATAAGCACCGGCGGATCGCCCAACAAGGCCTGGGCCAGGCCCACCCGTTGGCGGTAGCCCT
The DNA here is from genome assembly GCA_001184205.1 of Desulfocarbo indianensis. Classification (GTDB taxonomy): domain Bacteria; phylum Desulfobacterota; class Desulfarculia; order Desulfarculales; family Desulfarculaceae; genus Desulfocarbo; species Desulfocarbo indianensis. The sequence goes on along the minus strand of LBMP01000002.1, from coordinate 441,420 downwards.
TGGAAAGCTGCTTGATGAGCTGGCCCCGGCGGTCGCTGATGCCCACCGCCTTTTGCACCCGCTCCACCTCGTGCCGGGCGCGGCCCTTTTCCAGCCCCTTGGCCCCGGCCACGAAGCGCAAATATTCGCCCACCCGCATATCCACGTAAAGCGGCACGCTTTCCGGCAGATAACCCACCGAGGACCGGGCGGCCATGGGCTCGGTCACCACGTCATGGCCCGCGATCGCCGCGCCGCCCGAGCTGGGCGGGAAAAACCCGGTAAGGATGCGCATGGTGGTGGTTTTGCCCGCGCCGTTGGGCCCCAGAAAGCCCAGAATCTCCCCCTTTTCCACGGAGAAATCCAGCCGGTCCACCGCCACGGTGGCGCCAAAACGTTTGCTGAGCTCCCTGACCTGGATCATGAACTCTCCTCGGCTGCTGTGATTCGGCCCCGGCTGGCGGGGCCCTAGGATAGGCAAGTTCATATGTTTACCAGGATCGCGCGGCCCTGTAAAGACGCATGTGCCCGTTTAGCCGAGTCAATAAAAGGGGTTGGCTAGTCTAAACGCCTTTGGGGCCCCAGGCGCGGGCCGGCACGCGGCCCGCGCCCTAACCGGCCGGCACAAGGCGGCTTTTTTAAGCGCCCCAAAAATCCCTGCGCGCCAGCTCTTTTACTTAAAAAGGTCTTCATGGTATATTTTGGCGGCAAAACAGGGCTTCCCAGGCAAGACCGCGTTATCAGTCATTAATTCTGCTATAAGCCAAGCGGGGCCCAATTTGTTCGCGGCCGGGGCCGCTTCCCGTCAACACCACTGCGTCAAAGGTTGTTAACCATGCTCGTTCCTCTCAAATGGCTGGGTGAATTCGTTGATCACGGTTTGTCTCCCGAGGAGTTGGCCCATGCGCTTACCATGGCCGGCCTGGAAGTGGACGCGGTGATCCGGCGATTTACCTGGGCGGGCAAGGTGATAACCGCCAAGGTGCTGGGGGTGGAGCCCCATCCCAACGCGGACAAGCTGCGCCTGGCCCTGGTGGATACCGGAGCCGGCCAGGAAAAAATCGTCTGCGGCGCGCCCAACCTGCATGAAGGCATGGTGGGGGCCCTGGCCGTGGTGGGCGCGGTTTTGGGCGAGGGCATGGAGGTGAAGACCGCCAATATCCGCGGGGTGGAAAGCCGGGGCATGCTCTGCTCGGAGCGGGAGCTGGGGCTCAGCGACGATCACGCCGGCATCATGGAGCTGGACCGCTCCCTGGCTCCCGGCCAGGACATTATCCAAGCCCTGAACCTGGAAAACGTGGTCCTGGAAATATCCATCACCCCCAACCGGGGCGACGCGCTTTCCATCCTGGGCATCGCCCGCGACGTGGCCGCCATCTCCGGACGCCCCCTGGCCACGCCGGAGATCAAGCTCGGCGAGCAGGAGCCCGCCATCGGCGAGCAGGCCGCCATCACCGTGGCCGCCCCCGAGGCCTGCCCCCGTTACGTGGGCCGCCTGGTGCGGGGGGTGAAGATCGGCCCCTCGCCGCTCTGGCTGCGCGACCGCTTGCGCGCCTGCGGGGTGCGGCCCATCAGCAACGTGGTGGACGTGACCAACTACGTGCTCATGGAGCGGGGCCAGCCCCTGCACAGCTTCGACTTCGCCCAACTGGCCCAGGGCCGCATCCACGTGCGGGTGGCCGAGGAAGGCGAGACCTTCACCACCCTGGACGGCCAGGAGCGCAAGCTGGAGGCCGGCATGCTGCTCATCTGCGACGGCGCAAAGCCGGTGGCCCTGGCCGGGATCATGGGCGGGCTGAACAGCGAAATCGAGGACCGCACCCGGGACGTGCTCATAGAAAGCGCCTTTTTCAATCCCTTGAGCGTCCGCCGCACCAGCAAGCGCCTGGGGCTCTCCACCGAGGCCTCCTACCGCTTCGAGCGGGGCGTGGACCAGGAGGGCTGCCTCCTGGCCGCGGACCGGGCCGCCCAGCTCACGGCCGAGCTGGCCGGCGGCCAGGTGGCCCTGGGCGCGCTGGACGTTTACGCCAAGCCCTATGAAGCGCCCGAGATACCCCTCAGCGTGAGCCGCACCGCCGGTTTCCTGGGCCTGCCCCTAAGCCGCGAGCAGGTGGTGGAGCCGCTCCAGAACCTGGGGCTCAAGGTGGCAAGCGGCGGCGACCCGGATTTGCTCAGCGTGCGGCCGCCGGCGGCGCGCACCGACCTGGAGCGGCCGGTGGACCTCACCGAGGAGGTGGCGCGCCTGGTGGGCTACGACAACATCCCGGCCCAGCTGCCCTGGGCGCCGCTCATGGCCCGGCCCCGGGCCTGGAACCAGGTGGTGCGCGAGCGCTGCCGCGATCTCATGGCCGGCCTGGGCTTTGACGAAGCCATCAGCCTTTCCTTCACCCATCCCAAGTCCGTGGACAACCTGCGCCTGAGCGGCGACGATCCCCGCCGCCTCCTGGTCAAGCTTCTTAACCCCCTGTCCGAGGATCAATCCGTCCTGCGCACCACCCTCCTGCCCGGCCTCTTGACGGCCTGCCGGCGCAACGTGTCCTTCTCGGTGCCCGACGTGGCGCTGTTCGAGGTGGGCAAGGTCTTCTGGCAGCGGGAAGACGCCAAGCTGCCCCAGGAGCCGGCCCGCCTGGCCGGCGCGCTCTGCGGCCTGGCCGCGCCGGTTAGCTGGTGGAGCGGCGAACAGGCCGCGAGCCTGGCCCACGCCAAGGGCGCGGTGGAATACCTGCTCGCCGGCCTGGGCCTGGAGGGCCTTACCTTCCCCGCCCCGGAGCGGACGCCGCCCTATTTCGAGCCCGGCGTGTGTTGCCGGGCCGTGAAGGGGGAGCTGGTGCTGGGCGAGATCGGCAAGGTGCATCCCAAGGTGGCCGCCGCCCATGACCTGGACCTGGCGGTGTACGCCTTTGAGTTGGATTTCGACCTCCTGGTGGATTTGGCCCCTGCCGGCAAGGCCTACGCCCCCCTGCCCCGCTACCCGGAGGTGGTGCGCGACGCGGCCATGGTGGTGGACGAGGCCGTGGGCGCGGGCGACATGCTGGCCGCGGCGCGGGCCCCCCAAAACAAAAAGGCCGGCAAGTGGCTGGCCGCGGTGGAGCTGTTCGACCTCTACCGGGGCAAGCCCCTGGCCAAGGGGCAGAAGTCGCTGGCCTTGCGCTTCCATTACCGCAGCCCGGAGCGCACCCTCACCGAGGACGAGGTGCGCCCGGCCCACGAGGCCGCCATCAAGGAGCTTCTGGAGCGCTTCCAGGGGGTGTTGCGGCAATGAGTTCCAAGGTCCGGGACAATCAGCCGCCCGTCTTGAGCATCCCGGACCAGCCTTACTTCCGCATCGGCCAGGTGGCCAAGCTCCTGGGCGTGGAGACCCACGTGCTGCGCTTTTGGGAGAGCGAGTTCCCAATTATCCAGCCCACCCGCGCGCCCAGCGGCCGCCGCATCTATCACCGCCGGGACGTGGAAATCCTGGCCCTGGTGCGGCACCTGCTGCACGGACAGGGCTACACCATCGCCGGGGCCCGCCGCCGGCTGGAGGAAATGGCCGCCGAGCAAACCCCGGCCCCCCAGGCTGAAGCTAAAGAGCCGGGCGCGGCCCCGGCCCCGCCGCAAGACAAGACCCGCATCATCGGCGAACTCAAGGACATCCTGAAAATGCTCAAATAAACACCGCGCGGGGCGGCCCCGGCGCGGGCCTTGCGAAAAGCGCGAAATCATCCCAGGCCGTCTCTAGCCCGGCTGCACAAGCCTTGCCAACTTGACAGCCATGGCCCCGCCGGTAATCATTCTCTTTAACGATCAAGCATGGGGAGATGACATGGGGCGTTTGTCGTGGGCGCGGGAGGCCGAGGAGGAGCTTAAAAAAGCTCCGTTTTTCGTGCGCGGCCTGGCCCGCAAAAAGGTCGAGGAGCGGGTGGCCGCCCAGGGACGCGATACCGTGAGCCTGGCTGACGTGCAGGAGGCCCAGGCCCGTTTCCGCGAGGTCATGGGCGGGCGCGGGGAAAAGGAAGCGGCCGCGCTCCTGCCCCAGGAGAACCAGCCCGGCGCGCCCATGGTGGTGGTGGAATCCTGCCGGGCCCAACTGGCCCAATGCCCCAACACCCTCCTGGACACCGGCCCCTGGCGCGAGGCCATGGAGGAATGGCTCGCCGCCGCCGATATCAACGAGCGCCTGCGAAAAAGGGTCTCCGGCGACCGGGTGCTCTTTCACCACAAGCTCAAGATAGCCCTGGCCGGCTGCCCCAACGGCTGTTCGCGGCCCCAAATCGCGGATTTGGCGGTGGTGGGCTCGGTGCGGCCGGTTTTCGATTCCGGGGAATGCACGGCCTGCGGCTCCTGCGCCCAGGGCTGCCCGGACGGGGCCATCCAGGTGCGCGAGGTGGCCCTGCGCGATCCCAAGCGCTGTCTGGGCTGCCTTCATTGCAGCACGGTTTGCGCCGAGGAGGCGGTGAGCCCGGGCCGGCCCTTCGCCCGCCTCTACCTGGGCGGCAAGCTGGGCCGCCATCCCCGCCTGGCCCTGCCCGCGGGCCAGGCCGCCAGCCCCGGCCAGGCGGTGCAGGTCTTTTCCCAGGCAATGGAGCGCTTTCTAAAAGAAGCCCCGCCCGAACTCCGTTTCGCGGCCTGGTGGCCGCCCCGCCCCTAGCCCGCACATTTCACGAGGGCCGCGCGTCCGGCTGCGCCAGCCAGCGGCGCCCCGCGTTGCCGGCCGCTCTCGGGCCTTGACGTAGCTTTGGCTACGCCTGCGGCCCTCGCTTGCCAGACGCCTTGTCTGCCGGCGGCTGGCTGCGCCGGGCCCGGGTGCGAATCGTCCCTCGATAATGATGCGGCCTTTCCCATGAGTCCCATGAATGCTGACTCATCACTTAATGCCGCCCGCCCCTCATGAAATATGCGGGCTAACCCAGCTTGCCGCAGCAGGAGCCGGGGCCCTGGCAGCCGGCCTGCGAAGGCGTGGAGCCGCAGCAGGTATGATCGCCGGGGCCGGGAGCCTGCTGCCGGGTGCGGCCGGTCAGATCGGAAGGCGCGGAAAGCAGCCTTTCGATATGGCTCCCGCCGCAGGCCGGGCAGGTCATGGGATCGGAGACGCCGAAAATCAGCACCTCGCCGACGTGCCCGCAATCCAGGCATTTGATATCGTAGATGGGCATTGCCTATGCCTCCTTGGCCTTGGGCCCCCGCGGGCGGGGACGCGCGTGAATCAGGCTTTTCTCTCGGCGGTGTGGCCCAGCACCTTGCCCACCATGTCGCGGTAGGGCCCGGCCGCGCCGTCTTCCAGCTTGGACAAATCCAGGGGCCGCCCCTTGTCCGAGGCCTCCACCAGACGGGGGTCCCAGGGGATCTGGCCCAGGAGCTCCAGGCCGAAGCGCTCGGCCAGGGCCTTGCCGCCGCCCTTGCCCAAAAGCTCTATGGGCTGGTGGCAATGGGGGCAGGTGAGGCCGGACATGTTTTCCACCACCCCCAGGATGGGCAGCTCCATCTGGTAGCAGAAATCAATGGACTTGCGCACGTCGGCCAGGGCGATTTCCTGGGGCGTGGTGACCACCACCGCCATGGCGTCGTTGATGGTCTGGGCGATGGTCAGGGGCTCGTCGCCGGTGCCCGGCGGGGAGTCGATGACCAGGAAATCCAGGTTGCCCCAGGCCACGTTGCCCAGAAACTGCTTGATGACCCCGATCTTCAGGGGCCCCCGCCAGATCACGGAGCTGTCCTTCTTGGGCAGGAGCATCTCCACGCTCAAGGCCTTGAGCCCGTGGTCCAGGGTCAGGGGATGGATGAACTGCTGCTCCTCGTCCACCCTGGCGTGGTCCTTGAGCCCCAGCATGCGGGGGATGGAGGGCCCGTGCAGGTCCACGTCCAGGAGCCCCACCTGATAGCCTTGCGCGGCCAGGCCCAGGGCCAGATAGGCGGCCACCGTGGATTTGCCCACCCCGCCCTTGCCGCTCATCACCAGGAGCTTGAAGCGTATGTTATCCAGGTTGGCCGTAACCTTGAGGTCCATTTCGTCCTGGGCCGGGGCCGCCCCGCCGGAACAGCTTCCCGATGCGCATTCAGTCATTTTGTCGTCTCCGTTGAGTCGTTATTCCAAGAAAAGTCCGTTGCCTTTTTTCCTTAGGGCCCAGCCGCCCGCCAACGGCGTTTTTCCAGCCGCTTGGCTCTCCCCCCGCCATATTCCAAAAACGCCGCCGGGCCGCCTGCCTGGTCAAAGAGGCCAGAAACAACGTGAGGAACCATACCGCCTCCCTCTCGACCAGGTCCCGCCCAAAGAGCGCCTATCCCGACTTCAGACAATCAACCGATTGACATTAAATAGTATTTCAGCTTTAGCCCTGGCAATTAACCTATACTTTGTAGGCGTTACAGTGCAATTTACCCCCTGGGCCGGCTCAGGTCAAATACAGGCCCCGCCCGGCGCGGGGGTCAGGCGGCCTTACGTAAAAAAGGCGTGGGCGCTCATGCCAGCGCCCACGCCTTTTTTACGCGCAATGCTTTTAAGCGGCTCCGGCCCGTGCGGGCTCAGCCGGGGAGGTTAGCCCATCTTTTCCTTGACCCGGGCCAGGGCCAGCAGCTTCAGCTCCTCGGCCTTGGTGAACAAGCGGGCGCGCTCGTCCAGCACGTCCTTCACGAAAGCCTGGTCCTTGATGCTGGGCAGGTTGATGTCCACCGAGAGCATGCAGGAGCGCATGGCCGCCTCGGCCACCATGGCGCCCACGCCCACGTCGCTGATGGCCATCTTGTTGCCGTATTTGGACAGCTCGTCGGCCTCCACCAGAATCTCCAAGCAGGCCTTGCAGATATCCAGGGGCACCAGGGTGGCCTTCTTGGCCGCCGCCTGCATGGCCTCGGCCCGAGCCTTTTTCTGCTCGTCGGTGTCCTTGGGCATCTTGAACACGCCCATGTAGTCGTCAAAGGCCTTCATGTCGTCCATGGTGAGTTTTTTCAGGCGCTCGATGATGTCCATCACCTTGGTCACCAGCTTCTGGGAAGCTTCGTGATGGTCGGCGTAGTTCTTGTTGGCCAGGGTCAGGTTGCCCACCATGGCCACCATGGAGGCGCCCAGGGTGGCCACCGCGGCCGATACGTTGCCGCCGCCGGGGGTGTGGCTCTTGGAAGCGGCTATCTCTATGAAGTCGGAGAACTTCATCTCGTATACGTTTTGCATCTCGTTCGGCTCCTTTCGCCAGATGCGCGCAATGCGGGCGGGCGCGCCCCGCTAGAATCCTAAAGATCCCGGGCCGCGCCGCCTTGGAGCGCCGCCGGTTAGCCCAGGCCCTGCAACTTGACGGCCTTGAGCAGGTTTTCCATGATGATGGTGGTGGTCAAGGAACCCACGCCGCCGGGAACCGGAGTCATGGCCTTGGCCACTTCCTCCACGTCCGGGGTCACGTCGCCGCAGATGCTCTTGCCGTCGGGGGTGGGGTTGATGCCGGCGTCGATCACCACCGTGCCGGGGGCGATCATGTCCTTGGTCACCAGTCCGGCGAAGCCGGCGGCGGCCACCACGATCTCGCCGTTCTTGCACTCGCCGGCCAGATCCACGGTCTTGGTGTGGCACACCGTGATGGTGGCGTCGCGCTTGATCAAAAGGCTGGCCAGGGGGCGGCCCACGGTGTCGCCGCGGCCCACCAGGGTGACCTTCTTGCCCTTGAGCTGGATGCCCGCCCGCTCCATCAGGGCGATGCAGGCCAGCGGCGTGGCCGGCACCAGGGCCAGATGCTCCTGGCCGCCAAGAAGATAGCCGCGGTTAACCGGATGCACTCCGTCCACGTCCTTCTTGGGGGCGACGGCCTCCATCACCTTTTCCTTGCTCAGATGCTTGGGAAGGGGCAGCTCCACCAGGATGCCGTGCACGTTGGGGTCGTCGTTCCAACCCGCGATCTGCTGAAGCACGGTGTCCTCGCTGGTGTCGGCGGCCATCACCTTGAGGTCCACCTCGATGCCCAGATTGGCGCCCACCTTCTGCTTGGACTGGGCGTAGACCACGCTGGCCTCGTCATCGCCCACCAGAAGCACCGCCAACTTGGGCTGCACGCCCTTGCTCTTCAAGGCCTCTACGTTTTTCGTGATTTCCTCGCGAATAACCTTGGCTATGGGCAAGCCTTTGATGAGCTCTGCTGCCATGCCCCCTCTCCTTTCCCGTATAATTTGCTAGCCGCCCGAACCTCAGGCGGAAGTTACTGATTAGCGGTTCTCTTGTCGTTCGGCCGGGAACCCGGCGCCTCACAGAACAACACAGGCTTGAGGCAGTGTCAACGTTTTTGTGCAGTTTCCCACAAGCGTAAGATTTATGGCCCCTTTGCCGGGCCGGCCTTGACACCCGGAGCGGCATGGGCTACAGGTTTAACATAACCGGCGCCTTTAAACGCACCCTTAGCCGCTTGGATCCTGTTTGCCGGGACCGGGACGGCGCGCGAACCAAAGGCGGCCCGCTGGCCGTTATTTTTGCGCGCTCGTCATTGCTTGACGGCGCGTTTTTTGGTTGGGGCGGTGCTGGAGCGCCGGGCGGCAACCCGTTTTTTCACACCATCTACTTAGGAGAGGATCATGACCCGGAAACAGGTGACCATTCCCGACCTCTACCAAAAAAAAGCCAGCCAGGAAAAGATCAGTGTGCTCACCGCCTATGACTACCCCACCGCCGCGCTCTGCGAGGCGGCCGGAGTGGAGGTGGTCTTGGTGGGCGACAGCCTGGGCAACGTGATGCTGGGCCAGGGCTCCACGGTGGGGGTCACCATGGATGACATGCTGCACCACATCAAGGCGGTGCGGCGCGGTCTTTCCTCCTGTTTTCTCATCGGCGACCTGCCCTTCATGAGCTACCAGGTGAGCCGCGAGCAGGCGCTGATCAATTCCGGCCGCATGATGCAGGAAGGCGGCTGCGACTGCGTGAAGCTGGAAGGCGGGGCCGAGATGGCCGAAACCGTTAAAGCCATCGTGGACGCGGGCATCCCGGTGTGCGCCCACATCGGGCTCACCCCCCAGAGCGTTTCCAAGCTGGGCGGCTACAAGGTGCAGGGCAAGGACCTGGCCGGGGCCCAGAAGCTCATCGACGACGCCAAGGCCCTGCAGGCCGCGGGCGCGGACATGATAGTTTTCGAGTGCATTCCCTCCGCCCTGGCCAAGATCATCACCGAAAACACCTCCATGGTGACCATCGGCATCGGCGCCGGGCCGGACTGCGACGGCCAGGTGCTGGTCTACCACGACATCGTGGGGCTCTCCATGCGCAAAACCCCCAAGATGGCCAAGCAATACGTGGATTTGTTCGCCGTGATCCAGGAGGCCATGCAAAACTACGTCTCAGAAGTGAAAGGCGGCACCTTCCCCCAAAAGGCCCATGAATTCGCCATGGCCGAGGACGTGGTGGGCCAGCTCAAATTCTAGGGACGCCATCGGGGCCATTGCGAACGTGGAAAGAGAGGCGTTGCCATGCGCGTCACGGTGATCGGACCGGGAGCGGTGGGGCTTTTGTGGGCCGGCCGGCTGGCCAGGGCCGGCATCCGGGTGAACCTGCTGGACCACCGGCCGGAGCGGGCCGAGAGATTATCCGCCCACGGGGTTCTGCTGGAAGACCAGGAGGGTGAACGTCGCCTCAGCATACCCGTCACGGCCCGCGCCGAGGACTTGGCCGCCAGCGATCTGGCCCTGGTATGCGTGAAAGCCTATCACACCGCGGACGCGGCCCAGACTCTGGGGCGGCATCTCGCGCCCCAGGGCCGGGCCCTCACCCTGCAAAACGGGGTGGGCAACGTGGAGGCCCTGGTGGAGGCCCTGGGCCCGGCCAGGGTGCTGGGCGGCATCACCAGCGAGGGGGCCACGCTTCTGGCCGAGGGCCACGTGCGCCACGCGGGCCGGGGCCAGACCCATCTGGGCCCGGCCCAGGGTCCCCTGGACGACTTCGCCCGCCAGGTCGCCGCGATGCTGGAGCAAGCCGGTTTCGCGGCCCAGGCGGTGGAAGGCTGCCAGAACCTCATCTGGACCAAGCTGGTGATAAACGTGGGCATCAACGCCCTCACCGCCATCCTGGGCGTGCCCAACGGCCGTCTCCTGGAGCTTGCCTCGGCCGCCGCGCTCATGGACCGGGCCGAGGCCGAGGCCGAGGCCCTGGGGGAGACGCTGGGGATATCCTTTCTGCACGAGGACATGCGTGAGGCGGTGCGGGAGGTGGCCCGGCGCACGGCGGGCAACATCAGCTCCATGCTGCAAGATGTGCGGGCCCGGAGGCGCACCGAGGTGGATTTCATCAACGGCGCGGTGGAGCGCAAGGGCGCGGAACTGGGCCTGGCCTGCCCGGTTAACGCCACCCTCACCGACTTGGTAAAAGCCCTGGAGCAAAACTATTAATTTCGGCAAATATAAAATACTATTTTAAATAAAAAATAAATTCCGCTTTCCCGCCCGGATCACGCCCGCGATATATTTTTATTTTCAACTTATTATCGCCCATCGTTCCCGCCGCCCCCCAAGTTTTTTCTAATACAATTGTACTACATATCAAAGGGTTAGCCCTTTCGGCCTTCCCATCAACTAGTATAATATAAAAGTAATCTTTCATAGGAGAACGAAGATGGAAAGGCGCATGTTTATATTTGTCTTGCTGGCTGTTTTCGCCTCGCTGGCCCTTACGCCGGCTCCGCTATGGGCCGCTGGCGGCAGTTCCTTCAGCGTCGCGCAATCCGGCGAAAACCTGGCCTATTCCCTCAAACAGGACGACGGGGAAGCCGGCGGGCGGCTGGCTCTCAGTTCGCTGACCGTGAGCGGACAAAGGGTGGAGATATACCAGGAGGGCAAGCAGCTCCAGGCCTCGGTAAGCCAAACCGGCGAAAACCTCTCCGCCGCCATCGAGCAATACGGCAGCCGGAACCAGGCCACGGTGGAGCAAAGCGGCCAGGAATTGAGCGCCGCCGTGTTTCAGCAGGGAGATGGCTTGCGGGCCAGCCTGAGCCAGACCGGCCAGGGGCACTGGGCCGAGATCAACCAGCAGGGCTCCCGGCTGGCCGCCAGCATCAGCCAGACCGGCCAGAACAACCAGGCCGCCATCAGCCAGACCGGGGAGGGCCATGACGCCCTCATCCAGCAGAACGGCTCCGGTAACCGGGCGGACATCCAACAAAGCGGCGCCAATGGCCGGGCCGAGATCAGCCAAAACGGCAGCGACAATCTCGCCGAAATAATCTCCCAGGGATCGGCCAATCAGGCCTTCATCAACCAGGAGGGCCTGGCCAACCAGGCCTTCATCAACCAGGGAGCCTGGGCCGGGCTTGCCGGCAACAACTACGCCTCCATCCTGCAACAGGGCAATTACAACCTGGCTTCCATCTCCCAGATGGGCGCCTTCAACACGGCCACCATCCAGCAATACGGCAACGCCAACTTCGCCAGCATCGTGCAGAGGGGCTCGCACAACCAGGCCTACGTGGTGCAACGCTAGCCGGCCGTTAAATAAAAATAATCCGCGCCACTCCGGTTGTGCCGGGGCGGCGCGGATTCGCTTTTTTCGTGCTAGAGGGATTGGGGGGCGATCATAATCCCAAGGTGTTATAGGGCCACCAGCGGCCCCGCTCATTCACCAGGCGGGAGCAGACATGGGCCGGGCAGGGTTTGGCCGGCCGGACCGGCTCCCGCGCCGGGTAATCCGGGTCCCAAGGCAGCAAAAGCACGCGGCTCTCGCCCTTGATCCACAAAAAGGGACGCACCGGGCTTAAATCAGCTTTCCCCGCGGCCTCCCATAGTTCATCCAGGCTCTGGTGGGTGGCCAGCTCGCCCAGGATGCGCACCTGGGGCGGAGCCAGCTCCACCCGGCCGGCCAGGTTTTCCCGCAAGGCCCGGCCGGGGCCCAGCCATAGGCCCTGGGAGGTCTCCTTGCGGTCGCTGGCCGCCTCCTGGCCCGGCGGCATGGGCGCCAGGTAGAACATGGTGTCGAAGCGCTGGGCGCGGGCCGGCGGCGTTATCCAGCGGGCATAGGACCTGAGCGCCGCCGAATCCGGCCGCAGGCCCAGACCGGCCAGAACCTCGCCCAAGGGGGCGCTTCCCCGCTCCACCAGAGCCAAGGCCCCGGCGCGGTCCTGGGGGCTCAGCGCGGCGGCCGCCTCCGGCTCCCGCGCCAGGATCACGCCGGCCTCTTCCCAAAGCTCGCGCAGGGCGCAGACCCGCAAGGTGGCGTCGGCCAGGGGGTCGGCCCCGTCGCCCGCCTCCACCCGGCCGCCGGGAAACACGAAGCGGTCCGGCATGAACTTGCTGGCCGTGCGCCGCTTCAGCAAAAAAAGGCCGAAAGGCTCGTCTTGGCCCCGGTGGGGGTCCACCAGTATCACCGAGGCCGAAGCCAGGGGTTGCTTGCTATCCATCAGCGCGCTTTCCATGCTTCAGGCGGGCGCCGGGCCCGCCTGGCGTTTGCTTGCTTGGGTTCCCTGAGCGGCCGCCCCCGCTTGAGCGGGCGGCGGCCCGCGCAAAGCCGGCCGCCCTGGCGGCAAGGGGGAGGCTCGCCACGGGCGGCGAGGGCCCGCGGGCCAAACACCCCTGGAGCTTACCATGTTTTTCCGGGGCGTGTTCCCGCAGCCCCCCCGCCGCGCCGATCTCCCCGCCAGGCAGGGTTATCGCCACGGCGCAAATCGCCGATCAAATTGGCCATGGGGAAAACGGACAGGGAGCCCTGCCGCGCAAAAAGCCCGGTCTTGGGCCGGGCCCCTTGGCGGCGCGTTGACCGGCTGGCTTATTGAGCGCCGTTCTGCCGCCAGCGCTCCAACAGGCTGAGGAGCCTTTCCAGGCGGTCCGCCGCCTCCTGGGCCAGCTCCTGGGCCTGGGGCTCCTCCATGAGCATGCTGTCCAGTTGATGCAGGCGGGCCAGCACCGAGGTCACCGGCCCGGTGACCTCGCCGGTGACGAACTGCAGGAAGCGCAGCTTGGCCTGATCTCGCTCCTTGGACAGTTCGCGGTTTTTCAAGAGCAGACATCGCCTTTCCAGGGCGCGGGCCGCGATCACCTTGAGTTCGTCGGGCGTGAAGGGCTTGGGCAAAAAATCATACGCGCCGTGGCGCACCGCCTCCAGGGCGGCGCTCACCGTGGCGTAGGCGGTGATGACCACCTTAATGGTGTCCGGCGCCAACACGGCCAGCTCGTCCAGCACCTCCAGGCCGGCAAGCTTGGGCATGGCCAAATCCACGAACACTATGTCCGGCGGCACCTGCCGCACCATTTCCAACCCTTCTTCGCCGTTGGCCGCGGTGCGCACCTGGTAGCCCTCCCTGGTCAGCACCTTGGCGCAGGCTTCGCGCATGGATTCCTCATCGTCAATTACCAATACCTTGGCTTTTTCAATGGGGACTTTGGTCATGGGCCTCTCCCGCGGGGAAGAAATCACCGCCGGGGGGGGTCGGGAAGGAGCGCGGGGATGGCGAGACGCAAGCCCGCCCCGGTGCAGTTATGGCGCTTAGGTGATTTTGCCTGGCCACGGGCGGCCAGGTCAAGCCCTGTCTGGAAAAATGGTACCCGAAGGCGTAGAGGGGGGATCAGATGGCTTCCAGGCCGTATTTGCGCATCTTGAGCCTCAGGGTCTTGCGGTCTATGCCCAAGGCCTCGGCGGTGCGGCTCAAGTGGCCGCCGAATTGACGGAGGGTCTTTTGGATATGATTGCGCTCCACCTCGCTCATGAGGAGCGGTTCGCCGGACGCGGTCTCGCCGCCCGGATTGGGCAGAGCCGATTCCACCTCCTCCGCCCCGATGCTGGGGCCCAGAGCCATCACCATCAGCCGCTGCACCGTGTTTTGCAGCTCGCGCACGTTGCCCGGCCATTGGTGGGCCTTCAAAAGCTCCAGGGCCTCGTTGGAAAAACCGCGCACCCGGGCCGAACTCATGCCGCGGTACATCTCCAAAAACTGCTCCACCAGGGGGGGGATGTCCTCGGGGCGCTGGCGCAGGGGGGGCAGATGCACCTCCATGACGTTGAGGCGATAGAACAGGTCTTCCCGGAAGGTGCCGGCCTTCACCGCCTTGGCCAAGTCGCGGTTGGTGGCGGCCACCAAACGGGCGTCGACCCTTATCACCCGGTTGGAGCCCACCTTGCAGATGGTCCGCTCCTCCACGGCTTTCAGCAACTTGGCCTGTATTTCCAAGGAGATGTTGCCCACCTCGTCCAGAAAGAGGGTGCCGCCGGTGGAGAGTTCGAACTTGCCGATCTTATTGGCCTCGGCCCCGGTGAAGGCCCCCTTGACGTGGCCGAACAGCTCGGACTCGAAAAGGGTGGGCACCAAGGTGGAGCAATCCACCGCCACGAAGGGATGATCGCGCCGGGGGGAGAGTTCATGCAGGCGCCTGGCCAGGAGCCCCTTGCCGGTGCCGCTTTCGCCGGTGAACAGCACCGTGGTGTCGGTGGGGGCCAGCCGGTCCAAAAGGTCCAGGATCTGCAGCATGGAGCGGGCGCGGGTCACCACCCGGCCGGGGGCGTTCTTGCGCTTCAGCTCTTCCTTTAAGAAAAAGTTCTCCAGGATCAGCCGGCGCTTTTCCGAGGCCATGTCCACCGCCCGGCGCAGGTCGGCCGGGGTGAAGGGCTTGGGCAGAAAGTCGAAAGCGCCCAGCTTCATGGCCTCCACCGCGCTGGTCACCGAGCCGTAACCGGAGATGACGATCACCACGGTTTCGGGGTCCTGCCCCTTGATCTGGCGGAGCACGTTCATGCCGTCCATCTCGGGCATGCGCAGGTCCAAAAGCACCACGTCATAGGCCCAGCGGTTCAACTGCGCCAGGCCCTTGGCTCCGCTTTCGGCCAGGTCAATATCATGCCCCGAGCGGGCCAGGGTGTCCCTGCACGCCTCCCGCATGATGTTGTCATCGTCGATTACCAATATTTTTAGCTGATTAACCAATGCTCCCGACCCAAAACCGGTTTGTACCTTTTCTTACATGCTGTGCCTACGGGTGTCAACCAAAGCTTCCGGCCCGTGGCCAATTAAAAACAAACCCGTGCCGCGCCCGCCGGGAGGCCGTCCCCCCGGCCGCCCATTCCCTAAAGTGTGGCTAAATGTCATTTTTTTGTTATCGTAGTAACACGCCGTCACGGCTGCCAAGGCACTCACATCACAATGCGAGACATGACATGCCCCCAACCGGATTAGCCCTGCATACTGATTTTTATGAAATAACCATGTCCGCGGTCTACCATGACAAGGGCATGAAGCAAGACGCCACCTTCAGCCTTTTCGCCCATGATCTGCCCCCCCAAAGGGGCTACATAGTGGCCGCCGGCCTGGAAACGGCCCTGGACTATCTGGAAAGCTTCGCCTTCAGCCAGGAGGACATCGCCTATCTGCGCTCACTGGGGCGCTTCGAGGAGAGCTTCCTGGCCAGCCTGGCGGATTTGCGCTTCACCGGCGAGGTGTGGGCCCTGCCCGAGGGCACGGTATGCTTCGCCGAGGAGCCCATCCTGGAGGTGACCGCCCCCATCATGGAGGCGCAGTTGGTGGAGACCCACCTCATCCAGACCATAAACCTGCACAGCACCATGGCCTCCAAGGCCGCCCGCTGCGTGAGCGCCGCTAAAGCCCGGCCCTGCATCGATTTCAGCCTGCGGCGCTGCCAGGGGCGGGACGCGGGCTTCGCCGTGGCCCGTTCCTCATCCCTGGTGGGCTTCGTGGGCACCAGCAACGTGGAGGCGGCCATGCGCCTGAACACCGCGCCGGTGGGAACCATGGCCCATTCTTTCGTGGAGGCCTTTGGCGACGAGGGCGAGGCCTTCCGCGCCTTCAGCCAGGTCTTCCCGGATCACACCGTGACCCTGGTGGACACCTACGACACCGAGGGCGGCTTGCGGCACAGCATCCAGGTGGCCCGCGAGCTCCTGAAAAGCGGCCATAAGCTGGTGGGCATCCGCCTGGACTCGGGGGATTTGGCCGCCCAGAGCCGCCAGGCCCGCGCCATGCTCGATGAGGCCGGACTGGAAAAGGTCAAGGTGGTGGTCTCGGGCAGCCTGGACGAGCACCGCATCCAGGCCATGCTGGCCGCCGGGGCCGAGGTCGACCTTTTGGCCGTGGGCACCAGGATGGGCTCCTCGGCCGACGCGCCCTATCTGGATCTGGCCTACAAGCTGGTTTCCTACGACGGACGCCCCACCTTGAAGCTGAGCAGCGGCAAGGAATCCCTGGTCATGCCCAAGCAGATATGGCGGCGCCTGGGCCCGGACGGCAAGATCGAGTCCGACCTCCTGGGCCTCAGGGACGAGCCGGGCCAGGGCCGCGCCCTGCTGCAGCCGGTGATGCGCCAGGGCCGGCGTCTGGCCCCCAGCCCCGGCTGGCAGGAGGCCGGCCAGCGATTCAAAGCCGAACAGGCCGCCCTGCCCGAGGACTGCCTCCGCCTGGAGAAGCCCTCGCGGGTGCCGGTGCAGGTCAGCCCCGCCTTGCGCAAGCTGCAAGACCAGACCCGCCAGGCCATCCTGGGCCGGCAAGCAAGTCTTTCCTGATTTATGCTACCCTGATGTTAAGGACGCATGCGGGCGCGAAAGCCCCCGTCCCCCCGGCCGTGGGGGACGGGACCCGCCGTCGCTCACAAGGCTAATCGGTGAGAGGAGGCGTCATGAGCATCATCACGGTTTCCGGCGAGATGGGCTCCCTGCGCGACGAGCTGGCCATGGAAATCTGCCAGCGCGGCGGCCTGGAGTGCGTGGACCGGCGCACCCTCATGGAAGCGGTGCGCGGTCTGGTGGATATTTCGCGTGACGAGCATCAGATACTGGCCGAGCAGGGCCCGGCCATGCTGGACATGGGCAGCCGGCGGAGGCGGGTCTTCGCGGCCTTCCTGGAATCGGTGGTCCTGCAATACGCGCAGAACGACCAGGTGGTGCTGGTGGGGCGGGGAGCCAATCTCCTGCTGCGGCTGGTGCCGGCGGTGCTCAGGATACGCACCACCGCCCCCCTGGAGCTGCGCGCCCAGCGCATCGCCGCCGCCGAGGGCCTGGACCTGGACCGCGCCAGGCAGTTGGCCACGGTGGTGGACCGCCAGCGCCGGGCCTACGTGGCCCACGTTTTCGGGGCTGATTGGGCCTCGCCCCTGAACTACGACCTGGTGCTCAACCTGGGCCGGCTTTCCCTGGAGCAGGCGGCCGCCACGGTGCTGGATCTGGCCGCCCACGACGAATACCAGCCCTCCGATGACACCCGCGGCATCCTGGCCGATTTGGTCTTGGCGGTGAAGGTCCGCCTGGCCCTGGTGGAGGACCTGGACGTGCACGCCCTGGACGTGGATTGCCACAACGGAAGGCTGAGCATCACCGGCTACGTGGCCAGCCAGGAGGATTTGGACCGGGCCCTGTCCCTGGCGCGGGCGGTGCCGGGCGTGGGCATCATGGAGCATCAACTGGAGGTCTCGCCGGCCCTGATGAAGTTCCTGCCCTGACCGGGCCGTTTAAAGCAAGCGGCCGGCTCCCCGCGAAAGGTGAGCCGGCCTGAGCCTGTCCGAGCCGGGGCGGCTAATCGAAATCAAAGGTATAGACCATATCCACGCCGCTGTCCCGCGCGTCGCCTATCTGGCTCTCCAGGCCCAGCCAATCGTTTATGCGGTATTCCAGGCCCACGTTCTGGCCGCCCTCCTGGCTTAAGTTGTGGCGGTAGCGCAGGTAGAGATCGGAGCTGAGGTACTTGCCCGCCTCCAGGGAGGAGCCGTACTGCACCTCCTGGTGCACGGTCACCACGTCCGGGGCCAGTTGGGGGCTCAATATCTGGCCTATCTCCCTGGCTCCCCGCTGGCCCAAGAGGGCCAGGGCCTGGGCGCTGAGCTGGCCGGACTGGCCCTGGTCCAGGCTTTGCGCGGGCCGGCCGAAGATGATGGTGGAAAGGATATCCGCCTGGCTCATGGGGGGCTCGGAGCTGATCTGCACGTGGGGGTTCACGGCGTCGCCGGTCACCGAGATCTGGGCCAGTATCTTGCCGGCTTGGAGTGAAACCGCCGCGTCCACCAGGGGATTGGCCTCGTCGCGGTCGGCGAAATCGACGCGGCCGCGCCTTATGTCGAAACGCTTGCCCAGAAGCAGCACCAGGCCGCGTTTGACCGTGATGACGCCGTGATAGGTGAAGGGGCCGCCCGGCTCCTTCTTGAGCCGCATGGCCCCGGCCGCCTCCAGCCAGCCGTCGTCCAGGGCGACCCTTAAGCCTTTGCTCACGTCGGCCGCCAGGTCCACCCGCGCCTTGCCCAGGAAGCCGTCGGGCACCCACTTCATCGATTTGGGGTGGCGGTCCATGGGCGGCGGCTTTTGGCCGGGCTTCAGCACCACCACCTCATCCTCCAAATCGCTGGGCGGCCCCATGCCCACCTGCACCCGCAGGGCGAGGGGGCGCACGCTGCCGGTGATGAGCGGCTCCTGCCAGGAGCCTCTCAGCTGCATGGCCGCGTCGAATTGGCTGTCCCCCAAGTCGCCCAAAGAGAGCTTGAACTGGCTGGCCCGCATGTCCAGGTTGAAGCGCGGCTTCCAGGCCTGGGGCAGATCGAACCAGCCGGTGAACTCCATGTCGCCGCCGCTTTTCACCCCGGCCCGTTGCACCATGACCCTTTGCCCCTCCAGCCGCAGGGCCAGATCCACCTGTTCGAAACGCTGGCTGGTGGCGCTCACCGTGAAAGCCGCCTTTTTCAGCTCCAGGGTTCCGCTGAGGTAAGGCTCCTCCAGGCTGCCGCTGGCCCTCAGGCGCATGTCGGCCATGCCCCTGATGCCGCTCAAGGCGGGAATGACGGGATTCAGGAGGGCCAAGGGCAGGCTGTCCGAGCTGGCCGAGGCCCGGAGCCCTTCCTGGGTCAGATTCAAGACGGGGGGATGCAGGCTCAGCTCCACTCCCAGGGAGGCCTGCAGGTCAAAGGTCGGCTGCCCGGAGGTGTAGGCCCGCCCCTTCAGGGACAAGAGCTGGTCCTTGTATTCGCCGGAAAGCTCCACCCGGCTGGGGGGCAGGCCGGGCCGGGCCAGGCCGTCCAGGCTGCCGGCCAGGCTTAGCTCGGGCTGTTGCAGGCTGCCGGAGAGCCGGGCCGTGGCGTCCAGCACGGCCCCGGCCGGCACGGGCTGCTCGGGGAACAGGGGCCGCAGCTTCAGGCCCTTTATCTCGCATTGGGCGCTGGCCTGGCCGACTCCCTGCCACTGGCCCGAGAGGCTCACCCGCTGCTCGCCCGCCCGCAGGCCCAGCCCCGCGATGGCGAAATGGTCGCGGTCGAATTCCAGGCGCGCCGCGCCCTCCTGCACCCAGGCGGGCATGCCCGGCTTCTGCATGCGGAAGCGGCGCAGGTTCACGGCCCTGGGCCAGTCCAGGGCGGCCTTGGCGTCGGCGCTCAGGGAAAGGTCCCAGCCGTCCGGGCTGTGGGCCTGCAGGTTGAAATCGTAGAGGGAGGTCAAGGCGCTCAGCTCCAGGCGCGCCTGGTCCCAATTATGCTCGCCCGAGGTGAGCTGGCTGAAAGTGGCCACCAGCTTGCCCCGGGGCGGGCGCCAGCCTTCGCCGCTGGCGCTGATCTCCAGCTTTTCCACAAAGGCCTCGTAGCCGGCCAGATCCCGGCTCAGTGCGCTGAGCCTCCATTTGGCCGAGGGCCAGGGTCCCTTAAGCCCGCCTTCGGCTTGCAGGGAGCCGTGCAGATCGGGGGCGGCGATTCCCCAGCCGGCCAGGGCTAGGCCGGCCTCCGCCAGCTCCGGGATGTTCAGGCTGAACCCCAGGTCCACGGTTTTCTCGTCCAAGGAGCCTTGGGCCTGAATCTCTCCCCAGGCCCCCCTGGCCCTAAAGAGCTTCAACCACCAGGCTCCGCCGCGCAGGCCGCCTTCGGCCTCCAGGGCTTCCAGGCTCAGATGGGGCGAGATTTGCGAGGAGCCCAAGGCCAAGACCAAATCCAGGTTTTGGCTGTCGCCCCGCGCCCTCAGGCTTCCCCGCAAACGGCTTTGGCTCAGGCCGGCCGGCAACTGGCCCACCAAGCCGGGCGGCGCGGTGAGGTCCTGGAAGCTGAGATCGGCTTCCACCCCCAAGGGGCCTTGCGCCCGGGGCAGGCGCAGGCTGCCCTTGCCGCCAAGCGAACCCCAATCACCCGCCGCGCTCAGGTCGGCCACCGTGAGCAGCCCGCCGGCAAGCTGGGCCCGCAGGTCCAGGCGGCTGGTTTTGGTCTGCATCAGCGAGAGGCCGGAAAGCTTCAAGTCCAGGCTGGCCTGTTGCGCCTCAGAGCCGGGCTTGCCCTGGGAGGATATCTCGGCCCGCCCCGTGGCCTGCAAGGCCAGCGGCGAAAGCCCCCAGGCCAGGGGATCGAAGCGCTGGAAGCCGGCCTCCAGGCGGCCGGACGGCGTGGTCAGATCCAGGAGCCCCACGCCGTCGATGCGGCCGCCGGCCAGGCTGAGCCCCGCGATGACCCGGCATTTCTCGGGCGCGCCCTCCAGGCTCAGCTCGAAATCCAGGGGCGCGGCCGGCGGCTGGGGGCCGGGCCAGGCCAGGGGCAGCAAGGCGTAATCAGCCAGGCGGCCCTTGGCCCGCAGCTTCATGTCCAAGCCTTTATGCCAATTGAGCCGCCCCTGGGCCTGCAGGCTGGTCTGGCCGCTGGTCAGGCTGAAGTTGTCCATATCCAGGCGCTGGTCCCGCAGGGAGGCCTCGGCAGAAGCCCGCAAGCGGCCGCCGGGCAACGCCAGCACCGCCTGGCTCAAGGTCAGGTTGGCCCTCGTCCCCCTGGCGTCCAGCATGAAACGGCCCTTGGCCTGGATGCCGGCGATCTCCCGCAGGGGCCCCCAGGCCCCGCCCGAGCGCACCAGGCCGTCCACTATCTCCACCCTGGCCACGGTGAGCGCCAGAAGCGGCGGCATGGAGTCGTCCTCGCTTTGGGCCACCTCAAGCTGTAGCGGCAGATCAAGTTCCGGCTGAAGCAGGCGCACGGGGCTCACCCTGAGCCGCCCGCCCAGAAGCGGCAGCAGGTGAATGCCCAGCTCCGCCTCGCGGACCTTGAAAAAGGTCCGCTCCTTTTGAGAAATGCTCAAATCCTTGAAGCGCAAGGTGGTGAGCAGGCTGCCCTGCACCTCGCCGATGTGGAGTTGCAGGCCGGCGCTCGCGGCCATTTCCTCCCGGGCCTTGGCCAGGGCCCAATCGCGCACCCCCTCCGAGGAGGCCAGCACGAACAGGGCGGCCAGGCATAGCACCGTGAGCCCCAGAAAAATGACCACGATGAGGCCCAATATTTTGGCCGCTCTCTTCGGCATCAGAACGCCTGCCCCACCGAAAGATAAACCTCGTAACGGGCCAAAGGGGAATTGGACGGAGGATTGAGCTGATAACCGAAGTCCAGGCGCAGGGGCCCCACCGGCGTGTGATAACGCAGCCCCGCGCCCGTGGTGAAGCGCAGGGAGCCGATCTCCGTGCTCAGGGACTCGTAGGCGTTGCCGGCGTCCGTGAAAATCACGCCGCCCAGTTCGCCCACCAGGGGGAAGCGCACTTCCAGGCTGCCTTCCACAAAGGCCTCTCCGCCCAGGGGCCGCCCGCCCTCATCCAAGGGCCCCAGCTTCTGATAGGGATAGCCCCGCACGCTGTCGGCCCCGCCCGGGAAGAAACGCCGCACCAGGGGTATGCGGTCGGTGCCGGGGAGATTCCAGGCCAGGCCGCCCTTGGCCCTGGTGGCCAAATACCAGTCTTTCAAGCCCACATAATCCTTTAGGGGAACCACGTGGCGCAGGTCGGCCACCGGGCGCAGGAACTCCACCTCGGAGCCGATGGCGTCGGAGGCCACCTCCACGTCCAAGCGGAAAAAGGTCCCCGAGGTGGGATTCAGCACCGAGTCGCGGCCGTCGTAGCGCAGGCCGAAGGGCACCGAGGATATGTATTGCTCATCCTTTTCCGCCTCTGGATCGGGCACCAGGGTCTTTAGCTCCAGGAGGTTGTCTTTTTCCACGTTATAGCCCAGGTAGAAGCGCCAATTGCCGGTTAGCACGTATTCCAGGATGGGCGAGAAGAAGAGCCGCCGGTTTTCATAGGCCTCGTTGTTTTGCTGTTCCATGCCGCCAGACAGGAGCATGTTGGTGTCCAGGCTGTAGACGAAGGGTATCTTGACCCTGCCCACCAGGCCCTGGTAGATGGCGCTCACCTTGCCCTCGATGGTGAAGGTCTCGTTCAGGCCGATCATGTTGCGGTTGACTTGCAGGATGCGCACCCTGAACAAATCCTCGGTGCCCCAGCCCAGGCCCATGCGCACCGAGTGGGCGTCGCGCTCGGTCACCCGGAGCCGGATGGGCACTTGGTTGTCCTTCATTTCATCATAGAGCGGCTCCGGGTTCACCGCCGAGAAAAAGCCGGTGTCCAGAAGCGCGGACTGGGTGCGTTCCAGGGCCCGGCTGGAAAAGGGCTGGCCGCGCACGAAGGTTTTCACCTTCAGGATGTAATCCTGGTCAATGTCCTCGTTGCCTTCCACCTTCACCGGCCCGAACAGGACCCGCGGCCCCAACTCCGCCCGCAAGAGCACCACCGCGCTCTTCTTTTCCGGGTAGACCCTCACCTGCCCCGTCACCTGGTTCAGGGGGTGGGCCTCATCGGCCATGAGCCGCCCCAGAATGCGTTTGGCCTCCTGATAGAGCGCCAGTTGGAACTGTTCGCCGGCCTTCAGCGGCAGCGTGGCCAGCAATTGGGGACGCCAAGCGGCTTGCAGCTCCTCGGGCAGGATGGAAAGCTCCACCTTCTCGATGCGCACCGGTTCGCCTTCCTGGGCCTCGAACACCACGCTTACCGTGCGCTTGTCCCGGTTCCTGTTCACCACGGTCGTTAGGCGGGTCTGGAAGAAACCATGCTCCTGGTAAAGTTGCAGGAGCCGATCCTTATCGCGGCGCACTTTCTGGGGATCGAATTGGGGAAGCTTGCTGAGCTGCAAAAGCCCCGGCGGCTTGAGCTCCATCACCTCCGCCGCCTGGGCGGCGCTTATGTTGTTGAATCCCTTGAAGTCCACTGCTTCCAACAACCAGGGCTGCTCGGCCGGGGCCTTGGGGGCCAGGGGGCCCACCAGGGGATCGGGCGTGAACTCATCCGTGGTCTCCGCCCCAGCCGGCGCGGCCTGCCACGCCAGCAGAAACACCAGGACCACAAGGGCGATGTTGCGGAAATTGGACCACATAGGCACCAATGATAGAGCATAGCCCGCCAGCCAACAAGCAGACCCGGCCAGGCCCGGCCGCCCCGCGCGGCCGCTTTGGCTTTGTAAGCGAAATGCCTGTAGAATATCGAGTAACAGGGAGCGCCATGCAGCAGCCGGACCAGGACATCGCCGCCATTTTTCAGCGGCCGGGGCTCTATCCCCACGCCGTGGGCGCGGTGGAGCACGTGCAGACCCACATCAGCCACGTGTTCCTGACCGGCTCCCACGCCTATAAATTAAAAAAACCCTTGAACCTGGGCTTTTTGGATTTCAGCACCCTGGAGGCCAGGACGCATTTCTGCCGGGAGGAATTGCGGCTGAACCGCCGCCTGGCCCCGGAGGTCTATCTGGCGGTGCTGGGGCTGGTCTCGCGGGAGGGGGATTACCGATTGGTTCCCCTGGAGGAGGCCGGCGAAAACCTGATCGAGCCGGTGCTGCAGATGCGCCAAATGGACCGCGCCCGGCAAATGGACCGGCTCCTGGGGGAAGGCCGGGTGGAGCAGGACCAGGTCAGGGAACTGGCCCGGCTGCTGGCGGATTTTTACCAAAAGGCCCAGCGGGGGCGGGAGGTGGCCCATTTCGGGCGGCCCGCCCAGATCCGCTTCAACGTGGAGGAAAACTTCAGCCAGACCGAGGATTACCAGGAGGTGACCATTTCCCAGCCCCGCTGGCGCGCCATCCGGGATTACAGCCTGGCCTTCCTGGACGCCAGGCAAGACCTCCTCGCCGAAAGGGTGCGCGGCGGTTTCATCGTGGACGGCCACGGGGACCTGCATTCCGGCAACATCAACCTGCCCGCCGGCGACAGGCCCATCGTGTTCGACTGCATCGAGTTCAATCAACGCTTCCGCTATCAGGACGCGGCCTGCGATGTCTCGTTTCTGGCCATGGATTTGGACTATCACCAACGCCCCGATCTTTCCGCCGCCCTGGAGGAGGAATACGTCCGGGCCAGCGGAGATGAGGGATTCGCGGCTTTGGTGAATTTCTACAAATGCTACCGGGCGGTGGTGCGGGCCAAGGTTTACGGCTTCGAGATCGACGACCAAAGCGTGCCGCCCGAGCAGAAATTCACCGACGTGGACAAGGCGCGGGCCTATTTCCGCCTGGCGGCCGACTACGCCGGCCGGGGGGGCCATGGCGAGCCGCCCTATTTCCTGGTCTGTCTCATGGGCCTGATGGGCACCGGTAAAAGCTATCTGGCCGGCAAGCTGGCCGCCCGCCTGGGCTGGATGAGCGTCAACTCGGACGTATTGCGCAAGCGGCTGGCCGGCATGCGGCCCGAGGAGTCTTCGCCGGACGACTGGGGGCAGGGCCTCTACGGCCCCCGGCTCACCGGGGCCACCTACGACGCCCTGCACCAGGCCGCCGGGGGCCGCCTGGCCATCGGCGACAGCATGATCGTGGACGCCTCCTTCCGCGCGGACCAGGAAAGACGGCGCTTCGTGGATTTGGCCCTGGCCCTGGGAGCCAAGCCTCTCTTGATCGAGGTCAGGACCAGCCGCCAGGTGGCGGCCCAGAGGCTAAAGCGGCGGCAAGCCAGGGGAGGGGCGGTGAGCGACGGCCGCCTGGAGCTGTATGATCAGCAGGCGGCCTCCTGGGAGCCCTTTTCGCCCGAAACCGGCCGGTATCATATGATGGTGGACGGCGGAGCGCCCGCGGAGGAGAAAATAGCCGCGGTTCTGGCCAAGCTGGAGGAGTTGGGGCATGGCGGCTGACTTTTCCGCGGCCTGCCGGCTGGAAAACCTGGCCGGCCTGCAAAACGCCCTGGCCGAGCGCCTGCGATCCCTGGGGGTGTCCCCCGAGCTGAGCCGCGGCGTGCTGGCGGCGGCGGGCCAGGCCTTCGGCGCCCTGTGCCTGGCCAAAAGGCCGGGGGAGGCGCTGACCACCCTGGAGCGCACCAGGGGGGAATTGTGCCTGCGCCTGGTTTTCATGGGCGAGGAAGAGCCTCCGGGCCTGGCGGCGTCCCTTTATTGCCCTCCCGCCCTGCGCGTGGCCTTTCGGCGCAGCCGGGGGCGGGGGGTCTGGACCGCCTTTTGGGAGGAATAGAACAATATGAGCCTTAGCGAGCGCGAACAAATGGCCGCGCGCCTCAAGGTGGCCCGCGGGCAGGAG
Source organism: Desulfocarbo indianensis (assembly GCA_001184205.1). Taxonomy (GTDB): domain Bacteria; phylum Desulfobacterota; class Desulfarculia; order Desulfarculales; family Desulfarculaceae; genus Desulfocarbo; species Desulfocarbo indianensis. The sequence continues at coordinate 416,247 of LBMP01000002.1, read as the reverse complement.
CCCGCCGATCTGGTGCTTAGTGGCGGCAAGGTGGTGGACGTCTTTTCCGGGCGGCTGGAAGAAGCCGACGTGGCCATTCACGACGGGGTGGTGGCCGGCCTGGGCTCTTATGAAGGCAGGGAGCGCATTGACCTGAAGGGCGCTTATCTGGCGCCCGGCTTCATCGACGGCCATCTGCACGTGGAATCCACCATGCTCTGTCCGGCCCAGCTGGCCATGGCCGTGGCCCCCCACGGCACCTCGCTCATCGTGGCCGACCCCCACGAGATAGCCAACGTCATGGGGCTCGCCGGCATCCGGGCCATGCTGAAGAACTCCCAGGGCCTGCCGGTGACGTTTTATTTCAACGCCCCCTCCTGCGTGCCGGCCACCCACCTGGAAACCGCGGGCGCCTCCCTGGGGCCGGAGGAGCTGGCCCAGACCCTGGGCTGGCGGCGCATCCTGGGCCTGGCCGAGGTGATGAATTTCCCCGGCGTGGTGGCCGGCGACCCCGAGGTTCTGGACAAGATAATCGCCTTCAAGGGCCGCCCCCTGGACGGCCACGCCCCGCTTCTGGCCGGCAAGGACCTGAACGCCTATCTGGTGGCCGGCCCCAACAGCGACCATGAGTGCACCAACCGGGAGGAGGCCGCCGAAAAGCTGGCCCGGGGCATGTGGCTCATGATCCGCCAGGGCTCCGCCGCCCGCAACCTGGCCGAGCTGTTGCCCCTGGTCACGCCGCTAAGCGAACGCCGCTGCCTCATGGTCTGCGACGACCGCCATCCCCACGACCTGGCCAGGGAAGGCCATCTGAACGAACTGGTGCGCATGGCGGTGTCCCTGGGCCTGGACCCCATGAGCGCCCTGCGCCTGGTCACCCTGAATCCGGCCCGGCGTTTCATGCTCAAACGCCGCGGCGCGGTGGCTCCGGGCTGGGCGGCGGATCTGGCGGTGCTGGAAGACCTGAAGAATTTCCACGTGCGCCAGGTTTTCCAGGCCGGCCGCCTGGTGGCCCAGGAAGGCCGCGTGCTGGAGCCGCTGGCCCCGCCCTTCGCCGGCGCGGCCCTGAACACCATGAAGCCGCCGGCCTTGAGCGAGGAAGCCCTGCTGGTGGAGGCCGCCGGCCCCAGGGCGCGGGTCATCGAGCTGGTGCCCGGCCAGGTGCTCACCAGGCAGGCCATCGAGGAGACGCCCACCGACGGGGTCTACCTCACGGCCGATCCGGCGCGGGATCTGGCCCGCTTGATCGTGGTGGAGCGCCACGGCCGGAACGGCAACCTCGGCCAGGGCCTTCTGCGGGGCCTGGGAATGCGCGAGGGGGCCCTGGCCTCCAGCGTGGCCCACGACAGCCACAACCTGGTGCTGGCCGGCATGGACAGCCAATCCCTGCTCACCGCCGCCCGCCGGGTGGCCGAGATGGGCGGCGGCCTCTGCGTGGCCAAGGAGGAGCGGGTGCTGGCCGAGGTTCCCCTGCCCCTGGCCGGGCTCATGAGCGACCAGCCCTTGCAAACGGTGATCGAGCAGCTTGACCGCTTGAAGGCGGCCAGCGCCGCCGTATGCGCCCACCCGGAGCCCTTCATGGCGCTCAGCTTCGTGTGCCTCTGCGTGATACCCCATCTCAAGCTGAGCGACCGGGGCCTGGTGGACGTGGACAAGTTTCAACTGGTGGACCTGTTCGTGGACTAGGGCGCGAAGGGCCGCGGCCACGGCAGCCTGGCGCGTTGCCTTGGCTGAGCGGGCGGTGGTAAGCTTTAGACGCGCTACTTAGGAGAAAAAGCTTGGTTGCAGGCAAGGAACAAGACTGGCTCAGCGACCTGGACCGCCGGATCATGACCTGGCTGTGGCGTCCGGAGCGGCCCGTGCGGGGGCCCGCCGCCTGGGGCAACCTTACCTTGCAGATGTTTTACCTGGCCGGCCGCAACTCCATGAGCGACCGGGTTCCCTTCCAAGCCAACGCGCTCACCTTCATAAGCCTCCTGGCGCTGGTGCCGGCCCTGGCCATAAGCTTTTCGGTGGCCAAGGGCCTGGGCTTTTCGCAGACCCTGCGCCAGGCCCTGGTGGACAACGAATTCATCGTGGGCCAGCGCGAGGTGCTGGAGCAAATTCTGGGCTACGTGCAGAACACCCAGGTGGGCACCCTGGGCGCGGTGGGATTGGCGGCCCTGGTGGTGGCATTGGTGTTCACCATCTCCACCATGGAGGAAACCTTCAACCGCATCTGGGACGTGCCTTCGCAAAGGAGCTGGCTCCGGAAATTCACCGACTATCTCTCGGTGCTCATCATCTGCCCGCTTCTCATCCTGGGCGCCACCGGCGCTTGGGCGGCCTTCGCCTCCCACGAGCTGGTGCGCTGGATTTTCGACGTGCCGGTGATCGGCGGGGTTTCGGCCTACGCGCCCAGCCTGGGCCCCTGGCTGCTGCTTTTGGCGGCCTTCGTTTTCGTGTACCTGTTCTTGCCCAACACCAAGATACCCTGGTCCTCGGCCGCGGTGGCGGGGGTGATCGCGGCGGCGCTGTGGTTTCTGGTGCAGCATCTCTACATCATCTTTCAGGTGGGGGTGGCCCGCTACAACGCCATCTACGGCGGTTTCGCCTCCCTGCCCCTGTTCATGATCTGGATGCAGGTGAGCTGGACCGTGGTGCTTTTCGGCGCGGAGCTGGCCCGCGCCCACCATGTCTGCCGTTTCGGCCCCCTGCCGCGCATAGTCACCAAGCCGCTCAGCCCCGGCCAGCGGGAGCACCTGGCGCTCACCATAATGCTGCGCGCGGCCCGCCGCTTTCATCAGGGCAAAGCGCCCTATTCCCAGGCCGAGCTGGCCCAGGAGCTGGACGTGATGCAGCGCGAGGTCATGCAGGCGGTGGATTGCCTGGAGGCGGCCGGCCTGGTCAACGAGCTGGGCCTGGAGGGCCTGGTGCAGCCGGCCCGCTCCCTGGACGTGATCAGCGCCCAGGACGTGATCGAGGCGGTGCGCGGGACGGCCGAGCGCAAGCTGCCCGACCCGGCCAAGCCCGGCGAAAAGGAACTGAACGATCTGTTGGGCCAGGCCGCCGAGCAAAGCCAGCGCATACTGGGCTCCACCAGCCTCCTGGAGCTGGTCTGCGCGGCCCAGGATATTGACGATCAGGAAGACCGCGCCGGGGGCTCGTTGCGTCCCTGCCGGCGATATGATAGGAAATAAGCCATGGCAGGCGTAATAATCAGATGGATCATCAGCGCCCTGGGGGTTCTCTTCATCAGCTACCTCTTCGACGGCATCCAGGTGGACGGCGTGGGCTGGGCCTTTATCACCGCCCTGTTTCTGGGCATATTCAACGCCCTCATCCGGCCGGTGCTCCTGGTGCTGACCCTGCCCATCAACGTGCTCAGCCTGGGACTTTTCACCCTGGTCATAAACGGGCTCATGCTCTGGCTCACCGGCAAGCTCCTGGCGGGATTTTCCGTGCACGGCTTCTGGGCGGCGGTGGGAGGGGCCCTGGTCCTCAGCCTCATCAGCATGGCCGCCTCCGGCCTCATCGGCGGCCGGGGCCGGGTGGAGGTCATCGAAATGCGGCGCGGCCGGGGGGGAAATTGGGAGGCATGATGCGCGGCGCGCGGGAAATCGGCGACTTCCGGCGGCTAAGGGTGGATTCCTGCCTGCGTCTGATCCAGGACGTGAGCCGCCGCCTTTCCAAGGAAGGGAGCCATCCGCGCATCGTGGAGCAGTTGCGGCATCTGGATGAAATCCTCTCCCTCATCGACTTCCACGCGGTGACCGACTCCGACCTGGAGCGCATCGAGATATCCACCAATCAGCTCATGAGGGAAATCGGGGTCCTGTTCAACCACCAAGGCCTGGGTTCACTTTACGAAGACACCCGGCACTGACCAGCCCCACCCGCGACCTCCGGCAACGACCCTCCGCGCCGCGACACCCGGCACTGACCAGCCCGCCCCGCCTAACACACCCGGCCCGCTAAATCCGCCCCGCAGCGAAAACCGCCCGATCAGGCCAATTCCAGCAAGCGGCAATCGCCCGCTCCCTTCAAGATTTCATATTGCGCCCGGTGGCAGGTGAACAGCAGCACCTGGCGCTCGCCGGCCAGCCCGGCCAGCATGGCCAGGGCGGCCGCCAGGCGCCGGTCGTCGAAATTCACCAGGGGATCGTCCAGCAACAGGGGAACCGGCTCCCCGCCGCTGGTGATCTCCTGGGCCAGGGCCAGGCGCAGGCTCAGATAAAGCTGATCGCGGGTTCCCCGGCTGAGGGCTTCAGCCTCGCGCTCCCTGGCCGCGGGGCCGGGCCGGGCGTTGAGGCTGGGGTCCTGGCCGGCCTTCTGCTCGAAAATATCGCTGCCCAGCCACTCATAGGCCCCGGCGCTGGCCTTTTGCAGCCAGGCGCTGGCCTTTTGCAGCAGGCTGGGCTGGGCCTCCAGCCGAAAGCGCCGCATGGCCCTCTCCAGGCAGGCCCCGGCCAGCAGCAAGGCCCCCTGCCGCCGGGCCAGCTCATGCCGCTGGCGGCGCAGTTCCTCCAGGGCGGCCTCGGCCTGGGCCGCGCTCTGGGATTGGTTCAACTGCTTGAGTTCCTGCGCCAGGCTGCCCCGGCGCTGGTCCAGCCCGCTGAACTGGGACTGCATGGCCTTCAGGCGGCCTTCCGCCTCCTCCAGAAGCTTCTGGCAGGCCGCCGCATCCTTGGGCGCTTCCGGCCGGTCCGGCATGGCCGTCAGGCGCTCGTCCACCTCGGCCAGCTTGGCGTTAAGCTCGTTCACCCGGCGGGAGCGGCTTCTGGCCTGGCGCAGGGCCTCCATATCGGCCAGGCCCGCGCCGCTAAGGTGCCGCTCCAGCTCTTGCCGCCGGGCCTGCGCCTCGACGCCGGCCTGCTCCGCCTCCCGCTCCAGGCGCTGGGCCTCGGCCAAAGCGCGGGCCTGGGCCTTCAGCGCCTCCCTGGCCGCTTGCAGGGCCCGGCTCCAATCGCGGTCCTCGGGCCGGCCCGTCAGCTCGGCGGTTTCCCGTTCCAGGGCGGCCCGCTCGCCGGCGAGTCCCTCCTGGGCCTGGTCCTGGCTCAGCCGCTGCTCCATCAGATTGACGGCCTCGGCCCTGGCCGCGGCCAGGCGGGCGGGCTCGGCCTGGGCCGCCGCCGGGCTGAGGCCGGCGGCGGCGGCGTCCCGCTGCGCCCGCAAGCTTTCCGCGCGGCTGGCGGCCTCTTGGGCAAGCCCGCCCAGGCGCGCTTCCTCGGCGGCCCGCTTCCCGGCGCGTCGCCGGTTGCCCAAGGACCAGACGCCTAGGGCCAGGCCCGCGGCCAGGGCCAGACCGGAAGCCAGCCAAACCCACCAGGGCCAGGCGGCCAGATAAGACCAGATCAATCCCTTCACCCCGCCCACCAGGGCCAGCAAGCCCAGGCCCAAGGGCAGGGCCCAGCCCGGCGGCGGCGCGGGCAGAGCGGCCAAGGCCCGCCCGGCTTGCCTTGCCTCCTCCCCGGCCTGGTTCATGGCCTGGGTCAGATCATGCAGGCGGTAGGGCAGGTCCGCTTCCAGGGCGGCCAGGGAGGCCGCTTCCATGGCCCAGGCCTCTTCCAATTCTTTTCGCTTGCCGTCCAGCCGCTTTTCCTGGGCGTCCGCCTCCTGGGCGCGGGTTTGCCAAGCCACCCAGCGCTCATGCAATTTATTGAGCCCGGCTTCGCTCTGGGCCGGATCGCCCTGGCCCGCCGCGGCCCTGGCCTCGGCCGCCTGGTTTTTCGCCCGGCCGGCCCTCTGCCCGGCGGCGGCGATCTCGCGCTCCAAATCACGGGCCCGGTTTTCGCTGGCCTCGTCGGCCAGGCCCTGCCCCGCCAACCGCGCTATCTCGGCCTGCAAGGCGGCCTGGCGTTCCAGCTCCCTGGCCCGCTCCAGGGCCGCCCTGGCCCCTTGCGCCTCCTGGCCGGCCTCCTGGCGTTGACGGCCCAATTCGCTCAAGCGCTCGGCCAGTTCCTCCAGTTCGCCCTGCGCCCGCCGGGCCGCCTCTTCGCGCTGGCGGGCCTGGGCCAATTGGCTCTCGGCGTTTTCCTGTTGCCCCATGAGGTCGCGGTCAGCCTTGCCCCGGCGCTTGTCCGCGTGATACAGGGCCCCGGCCCGGTTTTCCCACTCCTCGCGGACCTGCACCGGGTTGGCCACCTGGCCCCTGGTGGCTGCCTCCAGGAAAAAATAGCCCAGCAGCTCCTGGCGGGCGGCCCCGTATTCCTTGGGGCTGGCGCCGGAAAAGGCCTTTTGCAGGTCGTCCAGCGCCACCCGGCTCACGGTGTGGAACACGCCCTTGCTCATGCCCAGGTGCGCCTGGCCCGGTTCGCGGCCGTTCAATTCCACCTGGCCGCCGGCCTGATCCTCAAGCTTCAGGCTTTCGCCGCGCTTCAGGAGATGGCGGCTCAAGGTGTAGCGGCGGCCGTCGGCCATTTCATAGGCCAGTTCGCCGCCCAATTCAACGGAGCCGCCCGCCCAGGGCTCAAAGGGATGCGCTCCCCCCACCCTGCGCCCGAACCCGTACCAGAGGGCGGTGATAAGCTCCAGGGTGGTGGTTTTGCCCGCCTCGTTGGGGGCCAAGAGCAGATTCAGCCCCGGCCCAAACTCCAGGCGCAGGCCGGGCCGTAGCGCGCCGAAAGCGGCCACCCCCAGGGAGAGGAGCCTCATGAGCCGTTGTCTCCCAGCCAGAGGTCCCTTATGGCCAGGCCCTCGGCCTCGGCCAAGAGATCCCTCAGCCACTGGCCGCGGCGGGAGGCGTCCCAGCCCTTGGTCCAGGGGTGCAGCCGGGGAGCCAGTTCCTCCCCCAACTCGGCCAACAGCTCCGGGTCCTGGCCGGCCTGGGCCAAAAGCCGCAACACCCCTCCCAGCACGTCGGGCCTTTGGGCCAATTCCCTCGCCTCCACCGGCGGGGTCAGGCGGTCCGCCTCCAGGGCCAGCCCGGCCAGGCCCAGCCCCCGCTTGAGGGCCTCCCGGCCCTCTGGGGCCCGTTCGCCCACGAATTCGCGCCACAGGGGGCAAGGCCCCTCGAGGGCCAGGCGCAGGCAGGCCGCGTGGTCGCCGGGCTGGCGCTCTGGCTGCAGGGCGCGGGCGGCCAAATCCAGGAGCTTGGCCGGATCGCCCGCCGCCAGGAGATCGTCCAGGACCAGATCATGAAAAACCAGCGGCGCGTTGGCCACCAACTCGGCATGGGCCGATTGCGCCCCGCCCGGCTCGATCTCCACCAGCCAGGCTCCATGGGGACCGGACTCGTTCCAATGGGCTCCTTGGGGCGTGCCGGCCATGACCACCCGAGGCCGCTGGCAAAGCTCCTGGGGCTTGTGCCAATGGCCCAGGGCCCAATAGGCGAAACCCGCCGCGGTGAGGGTGGCAAGCTGGCTGGGCGCGTAGGGCTGGTGGTCCTGCTTATGGTGCGAGGAAGGCAGGTCCAAATGCTGGCAGGCCACCCCGCTCAAGCCGGGCGGCGGGGCGGGCAACTGGGCGGCCAGGTCTTCTGTCACATGGCTGGAGCCGTGGGCCGCGCCGGCCACCCACAAACCCAGATCGCTTAGAGCCACGCCTTGCGGCCGGGCGGCGAAAACGTGCACCCCCGGCATCTCCCGCCAGTGCTCCCACACCGAATCCGGCTGCCAGGGGTCGTGATTGCCCGGCGCGATGAACACCCTGGCCCCGGCCTCGGTCCAGGCGGCCAGGGCCTGCTGCAAGAGAAGCACCGCGGCCAGGGGCGGCCGGGGCGTGTGAAAAACGTCCCCGGCCAAAAGTACCACCTGCACTTGCCGATCCCGGGCCAGGGCCACCAGGCGCTCCAGGGAGCGCGCCCTGGCCTGGCCGGCCAGGGGCGCGCAGCCCGGCTCGGCCGCGGCCACCGGGCCGTCCAGATGCAAATCCGCCGCGTGCAGCAGGCGCACCGGCGGCATCAGGGGATCAACCCAGCCGCGGCCTGGCCCAGGACGGCCTCCATCTCCTCCTCGGAAAGCCCGGCCAGGGACAGTTCCTTGAGGTAGCGGCTCACGGGCAGCAAGGGGAAATCGCTGCCCAGAAGCACCTTGTCCTTGCCCATGAGCTTCACGGCCAGGGCATAGGCCTGGGGCTGGTAAAGAAAGGGGGCCGCGGCGGTGTCCAGCCATACGTTGCGCATGACCTCGGACACCTCTTTTTTCAGGAGCGCGTAGAAAAACAGGCCGCCGGCCATATGGGCCAGCACCAGCTTGGTGCGGGGATGGGCCTTGATGAGGCCATACAGCGAGGCCAAGGTCATGGGAGCCTTGCCCGGATAGCGGTGGCCCACCGGCTCGTTGGTGTGCAGCAAGAGCGGCTTGTCCTCCAGGGCGCAAAGCTCGCACAAGGGGCCCAGGGCCCGTATGTTCAGGTCGGTGCTGTAAAAGGCCAGTTCGCCCAGGCCGTGGAGGCCTTGCCGCAGACAGCGGCTCGCCTCCACCTGGGCCCAGGCCGCCACCGGGTGCACGCAGCCCAGGCCGCGCAGCCGCTGGGGATACTCCTTCACCACCCTTGCCAAATAGTCGTTGTGCAGCCGGGCGTTGGCTTCCTTGACCCAGGGGAACCCCACGGCCCAGGATATTTGCACCCCGCCGGCGTCCATGGCCTGAATCAGGCCCTCGGCGGTGACCATGGGGGCTTTGGGATCGGCATATATGGATGCGAACGCGGGCTCCCCTTGCAGAAAGCTCTCACGGTTTTCAATCACTTCCGGCGGAAACACATGGGTATGTACGTCTATGAGCATGGCCACAATATAGCAACCTCCTTTTGCTTGGTAAACCCTGCTCAATAATCTTGACACACCATGCACCCAGACGGTACCATACGATACAGATGTTGACCATACAATTGTGAGGTTAAGCATGAGCGCCATATCCCTGACCGATTTGGGATGCAGCGAAATAGAGTTGGAAGAAGTGGAAGTGCCCCTTTTGGGCGTGGTGGCCGCCGGCTTGCCCATCGAGGCCGTGGCCGAGGAGCGCAGCGTATCCATCCCCAGGGACATGCTGGGCCGCTTCCGCACCTTCGCCCTGGAGGTGAGGGGCGATTCCATGATCGACGAGCACATCAGCCCCGGCGACGTCATCGTGGTGGAGGAGCGCCAGACCGCGGAGAACGGGCAAATGGTGGTGGCGCTCATCAATGAAAGCGACGTCACCCTGAAAAAATTCTACATGGAAAAAGACGGCATCCGCCTGGTGCCGGCCAACCCCGCCATGTCGCCCATCCACCTGCGGCATGACCAGGTGCGGGTCCTGGGCGTGGTGGCCGGGCTCATCCGCCATTACCGCCACCATTAGGAAGCTGGTTTAAGGAGGGGGAAATACGCGATGATCGCCAAGTCATTGTCGCCCTGCGTCACCACCGGGAAGGTGGCCGAGAGCCGGGATTTTTACGTGAAGCATTTCCAGGCCAGGGTCAATTTCGATTGCGGCTGGTATGTTGATCTGCATTTCGGCTCGCCGTCGGCTGCCTTGCAATTCATGGCCCCCCAGCAACCGGGCCAGCCCCCGTGCGACTGCGCCGGCCTGGTCTACAACTTCGCGGTGGCAGACGTGGATAAGGAATACCAGAGGCTAACGCGGGCCGGCCTGGAGCCGGTCATGCCCCTGGAGGACCACCCCTGGGGCGACCGCGGCTTTGCCATCCAAGATCCCAACGGCATTCAGCTCTATATCTTTTCAGAAATAGAACCCAGCCCGGAGTTCAAACAGTTCTATAAATAAAGCGCCGCCGGGCAAGGCCGGGCAGCCGCGGACGGCTCGAGCCGCCCGCGGGCGCCGGCCCATGGGGCGGCTCAGGCGCGGACGCGGCGGGCTTCCGGCGCCGGCCTCGCGGTTTGCGAGCCGCGTATTTAGGCGGCGCGGCCTGGCGGCGCTGAACGCGATTCATGGCGATCCAGTCTGGATTTTCTCCATCCTAGAAACAGCTTGCGCCTCACCGGCTGGTGGGTTAGGTTTGGCAGTCGAGCCTGGCCGGGCGGACGCCTGCGCCGCTTTCCAGCGCTGATTTCAGATATAAATTTCGGGCTTGAAGGCCCGGCCGGGAGGGCACCTCATGGCCGCGCAGGGAAATGCCAAGGATAAACGCCGCGCCTCATTGAGCCGCCGGCTGAAAAAATCCTTCAGCCGCAAGGTGGCCACTCTGGCCGAGCGCGTCGACTTCGTGAAGCTCTTGCGGCGCATCGCCGAATCCGAATCCGGCCGCCCCTGGCTGGAGCGTTTTTCCGACATCCCCCAGGAATGGCCCAACCGCGAGGAACTGGACCAGCTGGCCGTGAAGCTCACCATGGAGCAACTGGCCGCGGAAAACGGCGAAGCCCCCAAGGAAAACGAGATTAAGGAACTGGTGGCCCAGGTCACCCATCATTATGACCACGAGATACACAAGCTGGGCACCACCGCGGTCGCCACCATCATGAACGGCCTTTACGAGCAGGCCGACCCCAATCGCCCCTTCACCTCGCCAGACGGCCGCGACCTGGCCCACCTGGAAGAACTCAAGGGATACCGCCGCCAGGGATTGGGCGTGGTGTATCTGGTGAACCACTCGTCCCATCTGGATGAGTTCCTGGTGGACGTCTTGACCATGAACGTCGGCCTGGGCCTGCCACTTTTCGCGGCCGGCCAGAACATGATGGCCATCAAAAGCCTGGAAAAGGTTCTGCGCATCGGCTCCTACGTGGTGCAGCGCCGGGGCGCTTCGCGGCAGGCCCTGGCGGCCCTTTTCAACTATTGCCGGGCGGTCAGCCAGTCCGGCGGGCAGCAGGCGATTTTCCTGGAGGCCTGGCACGGCGGGGCGCGCAGCCGCGACGGCAGCCTGCGCTATCCCCGCCGCCTGGTGACCCTGCGCGGGGCCCTGGCCACGGACCAGGAACTGGTGGTGCAGCCGGTGGCGGTTTCCTATTCCGTGGTGCCGGAGGATCTCTCCCTGGCGGCGCGCAAGGGCGCCATGTGCTGGCTGCGCGGCATGGGCTTTTGGCGCACCCTGGCCCGCCTGCCCCTGCATCCCCGCTCCTGGGTGTGGCGCTCGGCGCAGAATATCTACGGCCGGGCCGTGGTGACCATGCCCCGGCCGGTTTTGCTCTCGCAATTGAAAGAACGCCATCTCGCCGACCCCGGCGGTTTGTCAATGGATGAATACGTGGCGCTCTACGCCATCCGCGAAATAGCCCGCGCCAAAAAGGTGATGGCCAGCCAATTGGTGGCGCGAGGGCTGCTGCGAGCCCGCCGCCAGGCCAAGGACGCCGGCGCCGCGGGCGGCAAGCCGGATTTGGCCGCGGCGGTGGAATATGAAAAAGAACTCCTGTTCGAGTATCACCAGGCCGCCTTTGGCCAGGAGCCCGACCTGGAGGACTTCATCCGCGAGCGCGACACCGCCGCCGTGGTGGCCGACGGCTTGAAGACCCTCAAGAAACGGGCGGTGCTGGAGCGCTGGCGGCGCGATGAAGCCGGCCTGCCCGCCGTAAAAAGCGAGGCCGGCCTGGCCTTCTACGCCACCCACGGCGACCGGCGCATCTACTCGCCCACCGCCGACCAGAACATCGTGGTGGTGGGGGCCAACGACTGGGGGTTCGCCCTCACCTGTCTGGTGGGCAACCGCATGCTGGACGAGAAGCGCTATCTCAACGCCAGCCTCACCCTGTATGATTCGCGGCCCGAGGTGGCCCAGGAAATGGGCATCACCCGCCGGCCGCCCGGCCGTTTCGAGGATCACCGCCTGCCCAAGAACGCCTTCGTGACCAGCGACCCGCCCAGCGCTTTTCGCAAGGCCTCGGAGGTGGTCCTGGCTTCGGCGCCCCGCGACCTGCCGGCCAAGACCCGCGCCATGCTGGAGCACGCCGAGCAAAGGCTGCGGGTGGTGGTGGTCACTTGCGGCTTCGAGCCGGACAGCCAGCGCCTGCCCTGTCAGGTGGTAGAGGACCTGGCCAGGGAGATGGGCCGCGACGACGTGGAAGTCTACGCCCTGGTGGGCCCGGTGACCGAGCAGGACCTGGTGCAGGGCCAGGAGGCCCTGGGCGTCCTGGGCGGGCCCTCGCCGGGCCGCGAGGAATTGGCCGACCTGTTTTCCTGGCCGCCTTTGGGGGTGGAGCTGAGCGGCGATCCCCTGGGCATCCAGGCGGCGGCGGTGCTGGCCCGGGTCTACGCCCTGTGGGCCAACGTCAAGCAGCGCCAAGGCCATCTCAAGGATTCCGCCAAGGTCGGGCATTTCTCCGCCAAGGCCGCGGCCGAGGCGGCGCGCCTGGTGAAGGCCCTGGGCGGCAAGGAGGAGAGCATGGCCGCGGGCTCGGCCGCCTGGACCGCGGTCTACACGGCGTGCGGCCTGGGGGGGCCGGCCAGGGATTTCGCCAAGGCGCTGCTTTCCGCCGCCAAGAAAAGCGGCGATCTGGCCAAGGCCGCCGAAAAGATAGTGCGGCAGATGGCCGACCAGGGCCTCAAGCTGCAATCCTATTACGATCTGGACGCCGCCCACCGGGTGGCCAAGCGGGCGGGCCTGGCGCTGCCCATCCTGAATGAAGCCCACGCCGCCCTCTGGGGGGAATAAAGCCCATGGCCAGTGATCAGCCGGTCCGCACCATAATCCGAGAGGACCTGTGCGTCGGCTGCGGCGAGTGCGTCCGGGTCTGCCCCACCCAGGCCCTGGGCCTGGTGGATGGCGTGGCCCAGGTGGTGGGCGACCGCTCGCTCTATTGCGGCCACTGCGCGGCGGTCTGCCCGGCGGGCGCGGTGGAGCTGCCCTTCTTGCCGGAGTCGGCCCTGGAGTTCAAGACCTTTGCCGCGGACAACCGCTGGCTGCCCTTTGGCCAGCCCGAGGTGGCCCAACTGGCGCGGCTCATGCGTTCCCGCCGCTCCTGCCGCAATTATCAAGACAAGCCCGTGCCCCGCGAGATGCTGGAAGACCTGGTCAAGATCGGCATAACCGCGCCGTCCGGCACCAACAGCCAGCGTTGGAGCTTCACCATCCTGCCCACCCGCCAGGCGGTGCTGGCCCTGGCCCGGCCCATGGGAGAATTTTTCCGGGACCTCAACGCCAAGGCCGCCAAGCCCTGGCTGCGCGGCCTGCTGAAGGCCCTGGGCAAGCCCGAACTGTATGTTTATTTTCATGAGCACTACGAATCGGTATGCCGGGCGCTGGACGAGTGGCAGGCCAGCGGCCGGGAGCGCCTCTTTCACGGCGCGCCCGCGGCCATCATCGTGAGCTCGCGGCCCGGAGCCTCCTGCCCGGCCGAGGACGCGCTGTTGGCCTCCGGCCAGGTGATCCTGGCCGCCCACGCCATGGGCCTGGGCTCCTGCCTCATCGGCTACGTGGTGGCGGTGATGGCCAACCAGCCCGGCCTGAAGCAACGGGCGGGCATCCCGAACGAGGAAACCGTGTACGCCTGTATCGCCCTGGGCTGGCCCGATGAGAAATGGCAAGAGCCGGCCGGCCGCCTGCCGGTGACGCCCAGGTATTTCGAGGGATAACCAGGGCGCTGGCGGCGCTCACCCGTTGCCGGCGATATGGTCGTCGATCCATTTTTCCAGGGCGGTTAGATAAAGCTCCAGGGCTTCCCGCGGATCCCGGGGCGGGCAGGTTTCGTCAAGGCCGGCTTGGGCAAGGGCGGCGTCCCAATCCACCCAGGGGCTGCGGGGATCAGTGCCCGCCCCCGTCTTTTGCAGCAGCTCGCGGCGGATCAGGGCAGAGAGGGCCGGCTGCCTGGCCGCCTCGGCCTCGATGGCCGCCAACAGCTTGTTAATCGCACCCGCGTAGCGCTCCGCCGCCTCCAGGTAGGGCAGGGCCTCCTGCTCCTCCAGAAACGAGGCCACGCTTCCCCGGCTTCCCCGGCTTCCCCGGCGCCCCTGGCAGTCGGGATGCGGCTCCAGCCGCTCGAATGTTTCGTGGCCGTTTTCCAGGCTTCTTCCCAGGGGATACAAGCGGCAGGCCAGGGGGCGCTGGGCGTGGACCATGCAGCCTGTTTCCCCCAGGAAATCGCAGGCCCCGTCCTGGCCGAAGCGCAGGAACAGGCCGCCGTTGCTGGTGTGGCGGTCTATGAATTGGCTGGCGGCGAGGCCTAGGGAGCGGGCCAAGCGCCAAATCTCATAAGGATTGATCTGGATGGCCTGCTGGCGGCAGCAGCGCGAGCAGCGGCCGCAGCTAAAGGAAAAAGCCGAGGCGCGCCGCATGATCTTGGCCGGCATTAAAAACCTTCCGCCGTGGGCCGGGGCGGCGCGGCGCCTAATCGCAGCCCACGATGGGGTCGGAGCCGTCGTATTCCTGGTCAGTGCCTTTGCCGCTGAAATCCACCACGCTTATGCTGTAGCTCACATCGGTGAAATTGATGCTGGCGGAGTTGACCCGCTTGCCGGTAACCGTGATATTGGCGTTGAGCAGGGTTATGCCGCCGCCGTCCAGCGCGCTGGAACCGTTGAGATGCATTTTGCAGGTGACGTCGTCGCCCTGGGTGATGGCTTCCCCCGCACCGCTCACGGTGAAGGCATAGCTCTTGCCGCCGACGGTCCAGCTCATGTTGCCTTGCAGGCTGCCCCAAAAGGAGTTGGTCTCCACCCGGATATTGGGGCCGCCCGAGGGTTGCAGGATGAGGCAGCGGTCAGTCCCCTGCGCCGCCTGGGCCGCGGGAGCCAAAACCAAGGCGAGCGCCGCCAAAACCAATAAGCAGGTCACAGCTTTTTTCATGTCCATCTCCGTTTCTAGCTTTGTCGTCATGCCTGGGAGGCGTCCTGGGGAGCGGCCTGCTCCCGCCAGCGGCGGCGGCAGGTGACGATGAAGCCGGTATGGGCCTTCATGTTGTGCTTGGGCCGCACGGACTGGCCCTTGATGTGCCAATAGCGCTGCAAGGTTTCAAAGCCCTCGGCCAGGCAAAACCAGGGGTCCAGGTTCAGGGCCTCTATCTGCTGGCTCATCTGCATCACCGTGGGGATATAGGCCACCCACACGCCGCCCGGCTTCAGAGCCTGGGTCGCCGCGGGGATCATGGTCCAGGGTTCGGGCACGTCGGTGAAGAGCCTATCGTAGCCTTGCGCCTGGAAACCCGCCTGGGAGGGATCGACCAAATGGGGCTGCCAGCGCTCCAGGATATCCGCGCCCAGATAGAGCGCGGCGTTCTTGCGGGTGCGGTTCAGGTGATCCTGCCTGAGATCATAGGTGTGCAGCCGGCCCTCCGGCCCCAGGGCGCGCAGCAGGGTCATGGTGAGAGCGCCGTGGCCGCAGCCCACCTCGGCCACCAGCATGCTCGGAGCCACGTCGCCCCATTCCAGGATGGTGGCCAGGTCCTTGGGGTAGATCACCTGGGCGGCGCGGGGCATGTTCAGCACCACCTCGTGCAGGGCCGGCTTGAACACCAGATAGCGCCGCCGCATGGGCGAGATGAGCAGCTCTCCGTCGTGCAGGGCGCAGAGCGTCTCCTGGCCGAACACCTCGCCGCGCACCCGCTCGGCCCGGGGCGATTCGGGGACGATGAGAAGATAGCGGCGGTCGCGCTCGTCCACCAAAAGCATGGGATCGCCGGGGCGGAAATCGGCGGCTCGGTCCTCTTGGTTCATGGCCTCTCCACGTTAACTGGCTGCGAGCTTTATATCCCAAGCCGCTCGACTACGCAAAGGCGCGGTCGCTCAAAAGGCGAAAAAAGGCGAGGCCCCCTTTGGGGAGCCCCGCCGTTTCTTGCGATTATCAGGCGTTGGAGCTTAGAGGATGGACAGGTAGCGGTCCTGCTCCCACTGGCTCACGTGAATGCGGAAGGCGTCCCATTCGATGCGCTTGTTTTCCACGAACTTCTCGAACACGTGATCGCCCAGGCACTCTTTCACCAGATCGCTCTTGGCGGTCATCTCCACCGCCTCGCCCAAACTGCCGGGCAGGGCCCTGATCTTGTGCTTCTTCAGCTCCTTGGGGGTCATCTCGAAGATGTCCTCTTCCACCGGAGCCGCCAGCTCGTATTTTTCCTCCATGCCCTTGAGGCCGGCGGCCAGCATCACCGCGAAGGCCAGGTAGGGGTTGCAGGCCGGGTCGGGGCAACGCAGCTCGCAGCGGGTGGCCAGTTCCTTGCCGGGCTTGTACATGGGCACCCGCACCAGGGCCGAACGGTTGCGCCGCGCCCAGGCCACGTACACCGGAGCCTCGTAGCCCGGCACCAGGCGTTTGTAGGAGTTGACCCACTGGGCGATGATGGAGCAGAACTCGGGCGCGTGCTTCAAAAGGCCCGCGATATAGCATTTGCCTTCGGCGGAAAGCCCCCACTGGTCCTTGGCGTCGAAGAACACGTTCTTCTTGCCCTTGAACAGCGACTGGTGGGTGTGCATGCCGCTGCCGTTCTCGCCGAAAACCGGCTTGGGCATGAAGGTGGCGTACACGCCATACTTCATGGCGATTTCCTTGACGGTCAGCCGATAGGTCATGGCCGCGTCCGCCATCTGCAGGGCGTCTTTGTAGCGCAGGTCGATCTCGTGCTGGCTGGGAGCCACCTCGTGGTGGGAATACTCCACGTCGATGCCCATTTTTTCCAGGGCGATTATGGTGTCGCGCCGCAGATCGCTGGCCACGTCCAGGGGAGTGAGGTCGAAGTAGCCGCCCCGGTCCAGGTATTCGGTGCCTTCCGAATTTTTGAAATAAAAGAACTCCAGTTCGGGTCCCACGTACATGGCGTAGCCCATTTTGGCAGCCCGATCCAACTGTTTTTTCAACACATACCGGGGGTCGCCCTCGTAGGGGGTGCCGTCGGGATTGCGCACGTCGGTGAACATCCTGGCCACGGAACCGGTTTCCGTGCTGCGCCAAGGCAGCAGGGTGAAGGTGCTCACGTCGGGCATGGCCACCATGTCGCTCTCGTCGATGCGGGCGAAGCCCTGAATCGAGGAGCCGTCAAAGCCCATGCCTTCGCTGAAGGCCCCTTCCAACTCTTTGGGCGATATGGCGAAGCTCTTGAGCACTCCCAAGATGTCGGTGAACCACAGGCGAATGAACTTCACGTTGTTGTCCCGCACCGCCTTGAGAACGGCTTCTTTGGTCATTGCTGGCATGCTCATTTACCTCCTTGGGGTTTCCCCATTGCCGGCATGGCGGCCCTTACCAACCCCGCCGGTTTTGATTGCCTTATTACCTACCACATGGTAGCGCCAGTTGCGATAGATTCAGTATGAGCAATAATCAGGCCAATAAAAACCTTTTTTTAATTGGCTCTTAAGATTAGAAAAATGCGAACCGGTCTCCCTGGCGCGCAAGTAAACATACCATCCGGTAGGTGCGTCAACCTGCTATCCTACCGGATGGTATGCAGAGTTTTGCTTAACCCATGGCCGAGCCGCCCTCTTCGCCGGTGCGTATGCGCATGGCGTCCTCAACCGGCAGTACGAACATCACCCCGTCGCCGATTTGACCGGTGCGGGCGCCCTTGACTATGGCTTGGCGGGCGGCGTCCACGAATTCATCGTTGACTCCGATTTCCAACCTTACCTTTTTGATCAGATTAACCTCCTGCACTACGCCGCGGTAGGTTTCCGAAAAACCCCGTTGGCGTCCGCTGCCCACCACGTTGGTTACGCTCATGTTGTAGATCTGGGCCTCGTAAAGCGCTTGCTTAACGTCTCTCAGCCTTTCAGGCTTAATATATGCGATTATCAGCTTCATGGCATCCCCTCCTTACCTGGTCGTGAATATCTGGAAGTCGGAGTAGGCTTCCATGCCGTGTTCCTCGATGTCCAGACCACGGATTTCCTCTTCCACCGACACCCTGAGGCCTATTATCGCCTTAACCGCCGCGAAAACCACCGCCATGCAGGCCATGGCAAAAGCGGCGCAGGCCACGGTGCCCATAATCTGAATGCCAAGCTGAGTGAAGCCGCCGCCGTGCAGCAGGCCGTCGTTGGCCAGGCCCAGGGCCTTCTGGCCCCAGATGCCCACCGCGATGGTGCCCCACATGCCGTTGAAGCCGTGCACCGGGATGGCGCCCACCGGGTCATCCACGTGCAGCTTGTCCAGAAGGGTGACGCCCATCACCACGATGAGGCCCGCAAAGAGACCGATCACGATGGAGGCGAAGGGGCTCACCACCGCGCAAGGGGCGGTAATGGCCACCAGACCGGCCAGGGCGCCGTTCATGGTCATGGAGAGATCGGGCTTGCCGAATATCATCCATACCACGCTCATGGCCGCCACCGCGCCGGCCGCCGCCGACAGATTGGTGTTGATGGTTATCAAAGCGATGGCCCTGGCGTTGTCAACGCCGGAAGCGGCCAGCTGCGATCCGGGGTTGAATCCGAACCAGCCGAACCAAAGGATGAACACGCCCAGGGCCGCCAGGGGCAGGCTGTGGCCGGCCAGAACATTGGCCTTGCCGTCCACCGAATACTTGCCCAGGCGGGGCCCCAGGAACAAGGTGCCCACCAAGGCCACCCAGCCGCCGGTGCCATGCACGATGGTGGAGCCGGCGAAGTCGAAGAATCCCATCTCAGACAGCCAACCCCCGCCCCAGGTCCAGTGGCCGATGATGGGGTAGACGATGGCGGTAAGCACGGCCGTGAACACCAGGTAGGAAGTGAACTTGGTGCGCTCGGCCATGCCGCCGGATACGATGGTGGCGGCGGTGCCGCAGAACACCGCCTGGAACATCCAGGAGGCCCACACCGGCAGGCTGCCGTCTTCCAGCCCCATCAAACCGAACCCCTTGAGACCTATGAACGAGTTGCCGTCGCCGAACATGAAGGCATAGCCCACCAGGAAATAGACCAGGCTGGCCACGCTGAAGTCCATGAAGTTCTTAGCCAGAATGTTGCATGCGTTTTTGGCCCGGGTGAGCCCTGCCTCCAGCATGGCGAAGCCCGGCTGCATGAAAAACACCAGATAGGCGGCCAATAACACCCACATGGTGTCCATGTCGCTGATCTTGGGGGCTTCCTTGGCCGCCTCCTCGGCCAAGGCGTTGCCGGCCAAGGCCAACCCCGACCCCATAAGCGCCATGAACGCTGCGATGACTCGCTTAATCATATTTTAGGCTCCTTTCAGTGGGCCCCGCCGACTTCTGGAAGGCAAGGCTGCTAATCCTCTGGCCCGCGCCTAGAAACTCAAGGTGACCGTGAGCCCGAAGAAGGTGTTGGTGTCGTCTTCCGTGGTGTCCTTGATCTTGCTGTCCACCAGGGCGGTGTAGGTGACCGCCGGGGTGAAGGTAAGCATGCCGTCCAGGACCCCGATGGGCACGGCCAGGCCGGCCGACCAATCGGTCCAGGCGCCGTCGTCCACGCCGAAGTAGAACTTGTTGTAATCCTCGGTGGCGTAGCTGACGCCCGCCCCCAGATCGATGCTCATGCTCACGCACTTGGGCAGGCTGGGGATGGCGTAGGAGTAGGAGGCGGCCAGGTTGATGTAGGTTCCGCCCGCGGCCTGATCCACGTCGTGATAGACCTTGACGCTGGGCGAGATGATCCAGTCGTAGCTGATCCCGGCGTAGATTTCAGTGGTGGCGTCGAACTCGGTGTTGGGGAACACGTAGTGAATCACGCCCACCGGTATGGTGAAATTGCCAAACTCAAACGCGTATTCAGCGGTCAGGTCGATCTCGGTGAATTTCTTCTGGTGGTCGGTTTCGTCGGTGGGCTCGTAGTTGCCCCAAATGTTGAAGGTGAAGCCGCCCACACCGATGTTCACGGAAGGCTGAATCACCCAGTCGTCCACGAGAAGCATGCCGCGCCATACATATTTGCTGTTGAAGGCCGCACTGAAATCAACCTTGGGGGTCACGGCCTGAGCCTGACCCGGCATGCTGAATAGAGGCACCATCAAAACCAGAGCGGCCAAAAGACAGACAACCAGCTTTTTCATTTCCTTAACTCCTTTACTCGTTCCTTTGCCATTTCCCGGCTACCAGCCGGGAGCCTCAAAAAACCCCGAAGGAAACTACCCTCGTACATGCAGGACATAGGGCAAGGCATGTGCCAAAGGTGTTTCAGCGGCGGGCCGTCGCTGTTAACTGCTTATTTTACTTGTATAAATGGCAATACCCCAGCCGCTGGCGGGCCGGGGCCGAGAAGGGCTAAAAAATACCCTGAAGTACCTATACCAATTTATGCCTACGATTTGGTACGAAATCGGCGAGGATTAATGCCGTGCTTATTGACCCGCAGCCCCATGAGCCGCTCGGATATGCCCAAAAGGCGGGCGGCCTTGGCCTTGTTGCCCCGGGAATTCTTGAGCGCCTCGATGATAAGCTCGCGCTCCACCGCGTCCAGGGTATCCGGCAGGGTGCCGCGATGCACGGTGCCGGAGGCCTCGGCGGTTTGCAGGGTCGGCGGCAGGTGATGGCCGTGGATCACGTCGTCGTTGGAAAGGATCACGGCCCGCTCGATGCAGTTTTCCAGCTCGCGCACGTTGCCCGGCCAGTGATAGCTCATGAGCATGTCGATGGCCGGAGTTGATATGCGCTTGATATTCTTATGGTTATCCCTGCTGAATTTTTCGGCGAAATAATTGGCCAAAAGCAGGATATCCGTGCCGCGCTCCCGCAGGGGCGGGGCGTGGATGGGGAACACGTTGAGCCGGTAATAAAGGTCCTGCCGGAAGCGGCCGTCGTTGATCAGGTCCTCCAGGTTGCGGTTGGTGGCGGCCAGCACCCGCACGTCGCACTTGATGGTGGCGGTGCCGCCCACCCGCTCGAACTCCTTCTCCTGCAAGACCCGCAAGAGCTTGACCTGGGTAGCCGGCGACAAGTCGCCGATTTCATCCAGGAAAATGGTGCCGGCGTCGGCCAGCTCGAAACGCCCCTTGCGGGCATTCACCGCTCCGGTGAAGGCGCCTTTTTCGTGGCCGAAGAGTTCCGATTCGATGATGGTTTCCGGTAGAGCCGCGCAGTTCACCTTGATGAAGGTCTTGGAGGCCCGGAAGCTGTTGTAATGAATGGCGTGGGCGATGAGCTCCTTGCCGGTGCCGGACTCGCCGCGGATGAGAACCGTGGTGTTGGATTGGCTCACCTGGGCGATGAGATCGTAAACCCCCTGCATGGCTTTGGATTTGCCGATTATATTGGAGGGGTGGAACTTGTCCCGCAGCTTCTCCTGCAGGCGCACGTTTTCCTCGCGCAGGCGTTCCTGCTCCTCCAGCGCCTGCTGGCGCAATTTCACCGCCTGGGCGATCATGTGGGCGATCACCGTGAACAGCCGCACCAGTTCGTTGAGCTGCTCGGAATCGGCCTGGGTGTGATCCGCGCTGAGCGCGCCGATCACCTCGTTGCCCAGCTTGATGGGCACGCAGATGAACGATATGCCCTGCTTGTCCAGGGAGGCGCGGGAACCGGTGCGGTCCAGGAAAGACGGCTCGTCGCCAATGCGCTGCACCACCGCCGGCCGTCCGGTCTGCACCACCCGGCCGGTGATGCCCTCGCCCAGCTGATAGCGGCCCCTTTCGCGCTGCTTGGCCGAAAGGCCGTGGGCCGCCTCGATGAAAATCTCGCCGGTGTCCCGGTTCAAGAGGGTGATGGTGCCCCTTAAGATGCCCATGTTGCTGGCCATGGCGTCCAGGATGGGACCCACCACGTCCCGCAGATCCATGGCACGGTCCAGGGCCTGGCTCACCTCGAAGAGGAGGGAAAGCTCCTGTACCTCTCGCCGTACTTGGGGCTTGGCTGCGTTTTGTTCGCTCATAGGGCTCCGCGAAGGCTCGCTGATCATACCATCTTGTATGTATATTCTATCAAACATGCCAGCCGCCAGCGCCTATGACTTCCAAGTTGCTGAAACCAGGCTCTATAAGAACAGCCACCTTGATTTCACATGCAAAATGGAGGCCCAGGCTCCCGGCTGGAGCGGGCAATTTTACGCCCCTGAAAAAAATGGGCTGGCCGGGCGGTTAACTGCCGGGATTTATCACGACAGTATGGTGCGCCCCGTGAGTCTATAATCCACGCTGGCGGCCATGCGGCGGCCAGCGGCGATGGCCCGTACCACCAGCCAGGCGCCGGTCTGCATGTCGCCCGCGGCGTACACGCCGGGCAGGCTGGTTTGCAGATCCGAGCCGGCCTTCACATTGCCCCGCTCGTCGTATTCGACCCCCAGGCCGTTCAGGAGCCCCTCGTGCTCCGGCTGGGTGAATCCCATGGCCAAGAGGACCAAGTCCACCTCCATGGCGAACTCGCTGCCCTTGACCTTGCTCATCTTGCTGCGGCCGCTCTCATCGGGCCCGCTCCAGCGCACCTCGTGGCCCTTGAGGCGCTTCAGTTGGCCGTCCTCGCCCAAGAACTCGCTGGTGGCCACGCTCCAGCGGCGCTCGCCGCCTTCCAAATGGGCCGGGCTGGTGCGCAGCATGTGCGGCCATTGGGGCCAGGGGGTGGCTTCGGCCCGGCTGTGGGGCGGCATGGGCAATATCTCGAACTGGTGCACGCTGACCGCCCCCTGGCGCAAGGCGGTGCCCAGGCAATCGGCGCCGGTGTCGCCGCCGCCTATGATCACCACCTTCTTGCCCCGGGCGTGGATTTCCGGGCCGGTTATGGGCTTGCCGGCCACCCGCCGGTTCTGCTGCACCAGGTAATCCATGGCCATGTGCACGCCGGCCAGCTCGCGCCCCGGCGCCTCCAGGTCGCGGGGCTGGCGGGCCCCCAGGCAGAGGCACACCGCGTCGAAACGCTTGCGCAGGTATTCCGCGCTCAGGTCCTTGCCCACCTCCACGTTCATCTCGAAGCGCACGCCTTCATCGGCCAATTGCTGGAGCCTGCGGTCCAGCACCCACTTCTCCAGCTTGAAATCCGGTATGCCGTAGCGCAGGATGCCGCCCATGGCGTCGTCGCGCTCGAACAGCCTAACCTGGTGGCCGGCGCGGCGCAGTTGCTGGGCCGCGGCCAGGCCGGCCGGGCCGGAGCCGATCACCGCCACTTTCTTGCCGGTCTCCTGGGCGGGGGCCAGGGGCTCGATCCAGCCCTCGGCCCAGCCGCGCTCCACCACGGCCAGCTCTATCTGGCGCACGGTCACCGGATCGTCGCCCACGCCCAGGGTGCAGGCCGCCTCGCAGGGCGAGGGGCAGACCCGGCCGGTGATCTCGGGGAAATTATTGGTGGAATGCAGGCGGTCGCAGGCCTCGTGCCAGCGGCCCCGGTAGGCCAGGTCGTTCCACTCGGGGATCAGGTTGCCCAAGGGGCAGCCGTAGCCGTGGCAAAAGGGCACCCCGCAGTCCATGCAGCGCGCGGCCTGGTCCCTGAGATCGCTCTCGGAAAGGCTCAAGTGAAAATCCCGATAATGCCCCAGGCGCTCGTCCCTGTCTTCCAGGGGAGCGGTGCGGCGGGGTATGCTCAAGAAAGCGTCTACCTTACCCATGACATCTTTCCTACCATGCGGGCCCGCCAGGCTGGCGGCGGGCCTTGATTGCGTTTCATCAGGCCTGGCGCACCTGTTCGGCGTCGGTGCGGCGGGCTTCCAGATCCTCCTGGGCCATCTTGCCCAAGGCCCGGCGATATTCCATGGGCATCACCTTGACCATGAGGGACACGGTTTCCGCCCAGTGCTCCAGGAAATGCCGGGCGCGGGGGCTGTCCGTGTAGCGCAGGTGGTTTTCCAGGAGCCGCTTCAAGGTGGCCAGGTCCTCGGGCTCGGACACCGCCTCGATGTCCACCATGTCCAGGTTGCAGCGCAGGTCGAAATCCTGGTGGGGATCGTAGACAAAGGCCACGCCGCCGCTCATGCCGGCGGCGAAGTTGACCCCGGTGCGCCCCAGCACCACCACCACGCCTCCGGTCATGTATTCGCAGCAATGGTCGCCGGTGCCTTCCACCACGGCCAGCGCCCCCGAGTTGCGGATGGCGAAGCGCTCGCCGGCCAGGCCCGCGAAATACACCTCGCCGGTGGTGGCGCCATAAAGGGCCACGTTGCCCACGATGACGTTTTCCGCCGGATCGAATAAAGAGCCTTGCGGCGGGCGCACCACGATCTTGGCTCCGGAGAGGCCCTTGCCCACGTAGTCGTTGGCGTCGCCCTCCAGGAGCATGGTGATGCCCTTCATGCCGAAAGCGCCGAAGCTCTGCCCGGCCGATCCCTGGAAGTTAAGGGTTATGGTGTCCGGGGGCAGGCCGTCCTGTCCGTAGCGCTTGGCCACCTCGCCGGAAAGCATGGTCCCCACCGTGCGGTTGATGTTGCGCACGGGCAGCTCCAGCCGCACCGGCTGCTGGTCCTCTAAAGCCGGCTTGCACTTTTCGATCAGTTTCCGGTCCAGGATGGCGTCGATGCCGTGATCCTGGGCCAGGGTGCAGTGCACCTCTCCGCCCCGCACGGCCTGGGCCTGCATGAGCACCCGGCTGAAATCCAGCTTGGCGGCCTTGGAATGGTCGACGCCTTCCCGCATCTCGAGCATGTCGGCCCGGCCCACCATCTCGTCCACCGTGCGGAAGCCCAGCTCGCTCATGATCCGGCGCAGTTCCTCGGCCACGAAGAAGAAGTAATTGATGAGGTGCTCGGGCCGCCCCTTGAAGCGCTCGCGGCAGCGGGGGTCCTGGGTGGCCACGCCGGCCGGGCAGGTGTTGGTGTGGCACTTGCGCAGCAGCACGCAGCCCATGACCACCAGGGCGGCGGTGCCGAAGCCGAACTCCTCGGCCCCCAAGAGCGCGGCCACCGCCACGTCGCGGCCGGTGCGCATCTGGCCGTCGGCCTGCACCTTGATGCGGGTGCGCAGGTCGTTGGCCACCAGCACCTGATGGGTTTCGCTGAGGCCCAGCTCCCAGGGGATGCCGGCGTGCTTGATGCTGGACAGCGGGCTGGCCCCGGTGCCGCCGTCGCCGCCGGAGATAAGGACCGCGTCGGCGTGGCCCTTGCTGACGCCGGCGGCGATGGTGCCCACCCCCACCTCGCTAACCAGCTTCACGTTGATGCGGGCCTGGGGGTTAACGTTCTTCAGATCGAAGATGAGCTGGGCCAGGTCCTCTATGGAATAGATGTCGTGGTGGGGCGGCGGCGAGATGAGGCTCACCCCGGGCGTGCTGTAGCGCACCCGGGCGATCTCGTCGTTGACCTTGTGGCCGGGAAGCTGGCCGCCCTCGCCGGGCTTGGCTCCCTGGGCGACTTTGATCTGCAGCTCGCTGGCGTTCACCAGGTATTCGGTGGTCACCCCGAAGCGACCGGAGGCCACCTGCTTGGTCTGGCTTATCAGGCTGTCGCCGTTGGCCAGGGGCTGGTAGCGCCCGCGGTCCTCGCCGCCCTCGCCGCTGTTGGAGCGGCTGCCCAGGCGGTTCATGGCAATGGCCATGGTTTCGTGCGCCTCGCGGCTGATGGAGCCGAAGCTCATGGCCCCGGTCACGAACCGCTTGACGATGTTCTCGGCCGGCTCCACCTCCTCCAGGGCGACGGGCTTGTCGGACTTCCTGAACTCGAACAGGCTGCGCAGGGTGCAGTGCTTGCGCTCCTGCCGGTTGATGAGCCGGGAGAAGTCCTCGTAAAGCTCGCGCCGCCCGCCGCGGGCCGCCTGTTGCAGATTGGCGATGGCCGGCGGCGTCCAAAGGTGGCGCTCGCCGCGCAGGCGAAAGGCATACTTGCCGCCGCTTTCCAGGAACTGGGGCCCCACCTCCCGCGCGCCGTAGGCGTTGTCGTGGCGGCGCAGGGAATCGCGGGCGATGTCTCCCGCGTCCMCCCCGCCGATGCGCGAGGGCGTGGGATGGAAATAGGCGTCCGCGAAATCCTGGTCCAGGCCCAGGGCCTCGAAAATCTGGGCCCCCCGGTAGGAGCGCAGGGTGCTGATGCCCATCTTGGAGAATATCTTCAGGAGCCCTTTTTCTATGGCGTGGCTGTAATTCTCCAGGGCCTTGGCCAGGGGCGTGCCCTCGGGCAGGCAGCCGTCCTCCTTTAGCGCGGCGATGCTCTCGAATACCAGATAGGGATTCACCGCGGTGGTGCCGTAGCCCAGGAGCAGGGCGAAATGCATTATCTCGCGGGGCTCGCCGGATTCGACGATGCAGGACACGCTGGTGCGCAGCCCCTGGCGCACCAAGTGCTGGTTCACCGCCGCCGCCGCCAAAAGCGAGGGGATGGGAACCCGCTGGGGGCCGGCCTGGCGGTCGCTTATGATGATCACCGTGCAGCCGTCGCCC
Source organism: Desulfocarbo indianensis (assembly GCA_001184205.1). Lineage (GTDB taxonomy): Bacteria > Desulfobacterota > Desulfarculia > Desulfarculales > Desulfarculaceae > Desulfocarbo > Desulfocarbo indianensis. Next base: position 390,266 of record LBMP01000002.1, on the reverse strand, counting down.
ACCGCGCCCTCGGCCTCGGCGCAGAGCCGCTCCAGGGCGGCGGCCATGCCCTCCGGCCCCTCCTGGCCGGGCCAGGTGGCGTCCAGGGTGGCGTTCTGGAACTCGGCCACCCCGGCGTCCCTGATGTAAGTCAGGTCGTCGTTGGTCAGGATGGGGGTGTTCAGCTTGAGCATGCGGGCATGCTCGGGCTTTTCGTCCAAAAGGTTGCCCTGCTTGCCCAGGTAGGTGGTGAGGCTCATGACCAGTTCCTCGCGGATGGGGTCGATGGCCGGGTTGGTCACCTGGGCGAAAAGCTGCTTGAAATAATCGAACAGGGGCCGCGGCTCGTCGCTGAGCACGGCCAGGGGCGTGTCGTCGCCCATGGAGCCCACCGGCTCCTTGCCCTCCTCGCACATGGGGCGGATGAGCACCTCGATGTCTTCGCGGGAGTAGCCGAAGCAGCGCTGCCGCGCCAGCAGGCTTTCGCGGTCCACCGCCACCGGTCCGGCCCCGCTGAACAAGCCCCGCAGAAGCACCCGGTTGGCCGTCACCCAGCGGCGGTAGGGCTTGCGCCGGCAGAAATAGGCCTTGGCCTCCTCGTCGGCCAAAAGGCGCTGGCGCCTGGTGTCGGCCACCAGCAGGCGGCCGGGGCTGAGCCGCCCCTTCTGCACCACCTCGGCCGACGGGATTTCCAGGACTCCAGCCTCGGAGGCCAGGACCATGAGGCCGTCCTTGCTGACCAGATAGCGGGCGGGCCGCAGGCCGTTGCGGTCCAGGGTGGCGGCCACCCGCACGCCGTCGGTGGCCACCAGGGCGGCGGGACCGTCCCAGGGCTCCATGAACATGGCGTGATACTCGTAAAACGCCCGGCGGTCGTTGCCCATGTAGTATTTATCGCCCCAGGCCTCGGGCACCATCATCATCAGGGCGTGGGGCAGGCTGCGCCCGCCCAGGACCAACAGCTCCAGCATGTTGTCGAAACAGGCCGAGTCCGAGCCGCCTTCCACGATCACCGGCAGGATGTCGTCCAGGGAATCGCCGAACAGCGGCGAGGCCAGGGTGGCGTAGCGGGCCCGCATGTTGCTGATGTTGCCCCGCAGGGTGTTGATCTCGCCGTTGTGGCCCAGAAAACGGAAAGGCTGCGCCAAGGGCCAGGAGGGGAAGGTATTGGTGCTGTAGCGCTGATGCACCACGCACAGGGCGCTCTTCATGGCCGGGTCGGCCAGATCCGGGAAAAAGCGAACCAGCTGGGGCGCCAGCATGAGGCCCTTGTAGTTCAGGGTGCGGGAGGAGAGGCTGGCCAGGTGGAAGTTTTCCACGCCTTCCAACTCGCTGGCCATGACGTGCTTTTCCACCCGGCGGCGGATGATGTACAGCCTGCGCTCGAAATCCAGGCCCTCCAGGCCGGGGCTTTTCAGGAAGACCTGCATTATGAGGGGGCAGTTGGCCCTGGCCATCCAGCCCAGGGCCTCTTGATCCACCGGCACCTGGCGCCAGCCCAAAACCGGGCAGGACAGCGCCTCGGCCTCGTTTTCCAGGATGCGCATGCATTCGCGCTGGGCGAATTTATCCACCGGCAGGAAAACCATGCCCGCGGCGAAGCGTCCCGCCTTGGGAAGCTTGAACTTCAAGCCGGCCGATGCGCGGAAAAACTCGTCGGGCAGTTGGAAGAGGAGCCCCGCCCCGTCGCCGGTTTCGGGGTCGCAGCCGGCGGCCCCCCGGTGGGTCAGGTTTATCAGAACCTCCACCCCCTGCTCGATTATGCGGTGGGTCTTTTCCCCGCCCAGGTTGCACACGAAACCCACTCCGCAGGCGTCATGCTCCTGGGCGGGGTGATAGAGCCCCCTTGGGGCCGGCAGGCCCCACCTGGCGTACTGGTTATGTTTTTTCATCTAACGCTCGCTAAAGTACCGGGGGCCTTATCGCCTGAACGCCGCCGAAGCCCTTAACGGCGGCGCGGCCCCGCTTGAAATTATTGTCAGTCTTCCATCAAATGCCAAAAGTTATCGTATATGCGTCTGGCCGCCGCGTCCATGCGAATCCCCAGCTTTTCCCAACGGCCCAGGATATCCCTCTGCCGCTGGGGTTCCGGGAACCAATCCCGGATGGTGTCGGGGGTCACCTCCAGATGAAACTGGAGGCCGTGGGCCTTGCGCCAGGCAAAGGCCTGATTGGGGCATGGCCAACCGCTGGCCATGAGCTCGCCGCCCTCAGGCACCTGGAACATGTCCCCATGCCACTGCACCACGGGAATCACCGGCTCCACGCCCCGCCAAAGGGGATTGTCCGCCGCTTGCCTGGTCTGCTTGACCTCGTACCAGCCGATCTCCTCCTGGGGCGACCGCGTCACCGCGGCTCCCAGAACCTTGGCCAGGAGTTGGGCCCCCAGGCATATGCCCAGCACCGGCAAGCCGGCGCGGGCGGCCTCGGCCAAAAGCCGGCCTTCGTCCGCCAGCCAGGGGTGCTCCTCCTCCTCGTAGACGTTCATGGGGCCGCCCATGCTCACCATGGCGGCGTAGCCCTGGATCGAGGCCGGAAACTTGTGCCCCAGATAGGTATGCACCGTATCCAGCTCGGCGCCGCGCCCCTCCAGATAGCGGCCAAAGGTGCCGGCCCCCTCTTCTGGGTGGTGTTGGCTTACCAGTATCTTCAAGGTCAACTCCATCCCGGCCTATAATGGTTGCAGATGGGCAGCCGCCGGTCCTTGCCAAAGGCCTTGGGGGTTATCTTCACCCCGGGCGGGGCCTGGCGTCTCTTGTATTCATTCACGTCCACCAGGCGCACCACCTCCTTGACCGTATCCGGGTCGAAGCCCAGCTCCACGATCTCGTCGAACACCTTGTCCTCCTCCACATAGGCCTTGAGGATGGGATCAAGGATGTCATAGGGCGGCAGCGAGTCCTGATCTTTCTGGTCCGGCCGCAGCTCGGCCGAGGGCGGCCTCCGGATGGTGCTTACGGGGATGACCTCGCGGCCGGCCGCTTGGTTCACATGCTCCGAAAGGCGGTAGACCATGGTCTTGGGCACGTCTTTCAAAAGGGCGAACCCGCCGGCCATGTCTCCGTACAGGGTGCAGTAGCCCACCCCCAATTCGCTCTTGTTGCCCGTGGTCAGCACCAGCCAGCCGTTGCGGTTGGAAAAGGCCATGAGGATGTTGCCCCTGATGCGGGCCTGCAGGTTCTCCCCGGTCACCCCCAAGTCCTCGCCGTCCAAAACCGGGCCGAGTTCCCGGAGATAGCCGTCCAGGATGCTTTTAATGGGCACGCTGAAAAATTTGACGCCCAGGTTGCGGGCCACCTGCTCGGCGTCGCTCAGGGTGCCCTCCGAGGTGTATTGGCTGGGCATGGTGACGCCTATTACGTTTTCCGCCCCCAGGGCCTCCACGGCCAGGGCGGCGGTCAGGGCCGAATCAATGCCGCCGCTAAGGCCCAGCACGGCCCGCTTGAAGCCGGTCTTGGCCAGGTAATCGCGCAGGCCCAAAATCAGGGCTTGGTGAATTTCCTCCACCAAGCCCATCTCCGGTTCCACCCGGAGCCCCGCGTGCGGCTTGGGTTGTCGGCCCTGGCCGGGCAGACGGGTAAGCTGGAAGGGGCGGGGCGGCTCCCGATGGGAGGCGGCGGGCAAATCTAAATCCACCAGCAGCAGGTCCTCGGCGAAGCGCTTGGCCCTGGCCAGGACGGCGCCCTCGGGGTCCACCACCTGCGAGCCGCCGTCGAAAATCAGCTCGTCCTGGCCGCCTACCAAGTTGGCGTAACAAAGGAAGGCATCGGCCCGGCGGGCGAAGCTGGCGATTATCTGATGCCGCAGCTTCAGCTTGCCCGCGAAAAAGGGCGAGCCGGAGATATTGACCACCACCTGGGCCCCGGAATCCCTGGCGAAGCGCTCCACCGGCCCGTCTTCCACCCAGATGTCCTCGCAGATGGTGACCAGCAGGCGCAGGTCGTTGAGATGCAGCAGATGGCAGGAGCCGCCGGCCTGGAAATAACGTTTCTCATCGAAAACCCCATAGTTGGGGAGCTCGATCTTGTCGTAGACCGCCGCCACCCGCCCCCGGTGCATCACCGCGGCGGAATTGAAGACCTTGCCGTATTGCATGCGGGCGTAGCCCACCATGGCGGCAAGATCGCCGCTGGCCTTGGCCAGATCGCGCAGGGCGTCCGCGGTGTCCTGCAAAAAACGCGGCTTCAAGAGGAGATCCTCGGGGGGATAGCCGGTGAGGGCCAATTCGGGAAAAAGCACCAAGTCGGCGCCCAATTCGCGGGCCCGGCCCAGCCAGGTGGTCATGAGTTGGGCGTTGCCGGCCAAGTCGCCTACCTTCGGGTTGATTTGTGCCAAGGCGATGCGCGTGATAGGCATATGAACTACCTTTATCAGATGCCGGGCGGAGGCCCGGAAGGGGCTTTGCTATCAAGCGGAAAGTTCCGATGCAGCGTAGCGGTGGTCACTGGGTAAAACTGTATTATACCGCTCCCAGCACCGGCGGATCAGCAGAATCGCCCCTCGGTCTTATACGGCAACTGTTGCCTTATATCGCATAGGTTTCACGGCTTGTCAAGGCGAAGCGTCAAATTCATTAAGCTGATTAACAGGCTTTCATTCATACGATATTCCATAAATATCATTTTTTCATACGGCGCGCGCCATCCCGTTTTTTTTACAATATAAAGACAAAAGCGGCATTCTTGCCGCTTTTGTCTTGACCATGAATCCCATTCTTGTTAATTTGGCAACATATTGGCCATCTTCCGCTAGGCGAGGTTGCAAGGTGGACGAGCGCGGCAAACGCAAACTGCTGGACATCTTGAGGGTGCTCAACGAATCCGAGCGCCCCCTGGGCGGCGTGCGCATCGCCCAGGCTTTAGCCCTGGCCGGCAGGGAAATGAGCCAGCGCACCATCCGCTATTACCTGGAACGGACCGACGCCGAGGGGCTCACCGAGCCGGCCGGCCGCCGGGGACGCCGCCTGACCATGAAGGGCCACCGCGAGCTGCAAGAAGCCTATGCCATGGATAAGGTTGGCTTTGTGGCCGCCAGGGTGGACGCGCTCACCTACCGCATGAGCTTCCGCCTGCGCCAGTCCAAAGGCGACGTGGTCATCAATCTTTCCAGCGTGGAGGCCGGCCGGGTGAAAGAAGCGGCGCGCTTGATGCACCAGGTGTTCGACGCCGGCCTGGGCATGGGCCAGAGGCTGCTTCTGGCGCCGCCGGGCAGCCGGGTGGGCCGCAGCCAAATCGGACCCCATGAATACGGCGTGGCCACCATCTGCTCGGTGACGGTCAACGGGGTTCTCCTGTCCGAGGGCATCCCCACCACCAACCGTTTCGGCGGCCTTTTGCAGATGGTGGACGGCAAGCCGGTGCGTTTCACCCAGCTCATCTATTACAACGGCACCACCCTGGACCCTCTGGAGATTTTCATCAAGGGCCGCATGACCTCGGTGGGCCAGGCGGCCGCCACCGGCCAGGGCGTGATCGGCGCCAGCTTCCGGGAGATCCCCGCCCCCAGCGCGGACAAGGCCCGCCGGCTGAGCGCCCGCATGCAAAAGGCCGGCTTGGGCGGCGTGTTGCTTTTGGGCAGGCCGGGCCAGCCCCTGCTGGAGGTGCCGGTCTCGCCGGGCCGGGTGGGTCTGGTGGTGATCGGCGGGCTCAACCCCCTGGCCGCGGTGGAGGAAGCCGGCATCGCCACCCACAACCACGCCATGGGCACCCTCATGCCCTTTGAGGAGCTGGCATCCTACCAGAATATCATGGACTCGCTGCCCGCCTAGACAGCGCTGGAATTAATTACGATATCGTAATACGTGTTTCCCATTTGGTTACAACCGTAATCACCAGGGCCTGGCTAGCGGGCCGCAGGGGCTGGATTCGCCTTGCCGGTCAAGCGGATGCGCAGGGCCCCCTGGATGAGGCGTTTCACCGCGGCGTTCAACAACTCGCCCAAGACCGCGCCCGGCAACGGCGCTTCATCCAGGATATCCGGCCAGGCTTCCCAGGCAAGCCGCGAGGCCAGCAAGGTGGAGCCCCGGCCCCGGCGTTCCTCCAATAGCTCAAACAAATCCAGGCTTTGCCAGGAAGGCAGGCGCTCCCGCCCCCAATCGTCCAAAACCAGAAGACCGGCGCGGCCGTAGGCGCGGCGCACCCGAGCCCAGCGCTTTGCATCCTTGCGGGCCTGGGCCAGCTCGCGCATGCAGGAGCCCAGGCTGCGATACAGCACGGCGTGGCCCAGTTCGCAGGCCCGGTGGGCCAGGGCGCAAGCCAAATGGGTCTTGCCCTGGCCGGCGTCCCCTTGCATGACCAAATCCCGCCCCTGTTCCAGCCAAGCGCCCTCCGCCAATTCCTCCAGCAGTCCGGGCGGCAAATCAGGGCCCTGGCCGCCATGGCAGTCCCCCAGCCTGGCCCGGGGCCGGGCCAGGCGCGCCCTGCCCAGGCGCAGCTCGAAGCCGCGCCTTTGGCGCTCGACCCGCTCGGCGCGGATAAGCTCCCGCAACAACCCGCGGGCGTCCAGGAGCGGCGCCCCTCCGCCGGCGCTCAGTTGCTCATAGGCCGCGCTCATGCCCGCGAGCTTCAGCTCCTTCAGTCCGGCGGCGATGCCCTCGTCATGCTCCGGGGCCGGCGGATGCCTGGCCACCAGTTTGACCGGCGGAGAGGCGGCCGGCTCCGCCGGCTGGGCGCGAGTGGCCAGCAAGCCCTGGCTTTTTATAATGGGGGTTTCGTTTTGCAGCCAGCTCAGGGCCTCGCCCATGATGTCAGGCAGCTGCCTACGCCCGGCCATCTCGATACCTTTCCCTTATATCGCGGAAGGATTCGTCCGGGGCCGGCTCGGATGCGGCGGGCTTTTTCAGGCGTTCGCGCAGGAAAAGCCGGGCCGAGAGCAGGATGCGGCTGCTGGCGCTTTCCCGGCCGGCGTCTTGCTCCCCGGCCTCCCGGCCGGGCACAACAGCGGGCGCGGGGGGGCGGGCCTGCGGCGGCGGGGGGCCGGCCTCCTGCAACCTGGCGGCCAGGGCGCTGGGAGCGGTTTCCCTAGCTTCGCTCTTGGCCACGGGGGCGGGCAGCGGCGGCGCGGGCTTGGCCTGGGGAGGCAGGGACGCGGGCGCGGCGCTGTTGACCGGGGGCGCTGCCGGCGCGGCTCTTTCTGAGACGTTGGCCGAGACGGGGGCCAGGCCGGCGGCCACGGCGGCGGTGCGCGCCTGGGTTTGCCCGGGCGGGTTGGCGGCCACCAGTTCCGCCAGCTTCAGATAGCCTTTGGCCCCCACGCCCTTGGGGTCGTGCTCAAAGATGGTCTTGCCAAAGGCCGGGGCCTCGGAGAGCTTCACCGTGTATTTGATCTCGGGCCCCACCAGGTCGCCGTAGCGCTGGCGGAGCTGCTCCAGGATGTCGAAGGTCTTGCGCACCCGCCCGTCCACGAAGGTGGGCACGATCCAGCGCAATTGCAATTGGGGGTTGTATTTTTGGATCACGGCCAGCCGCTCCTGAAAGCGCATCAGCCCGGAAAGCGCCATGGGCTCCATGGACACCGGCGAGATCACCTCCTGGCAGCAGTACAGGGCGTTGACCAGCAGGGTGTCCCAACCGGGCGCGGTGTCCATGATCAGATAATCAAAGCCGCCCTCGTAGTGCTCCATGGCCTCGGCCAGCACCGCCTCGGGCGACATCTCCCGGCGGGCGATCTCCATTTTCACCCCGGCCAAGCCGTTGCCGCCGGCCAAGAGCCACAGGTTTTCGCGAGCCTCCGCCAGGGCGCTCAAGGGGTCGCCCAGGCCGGCCACCACCTCGGCCAGGCCTTGCCTGGGATGCACGCCCAGCATGTCGCTGCATTGGGCCTGCACGTCGCTGTCCACCAGGAGCACTTTATGGCCGGCCAGGGCCAAGCCATGGGCCAGGCTGACCGCGGTGCCGCTTTTGGCCACGCCGCCTTTTAGCAAGCTGATCGCCAGGCGGCGCATGCGCCGGACTCGGCCGCCCCGGCTGGTTTCGCTTTTCTTTTCCTGCATTTGCTTTGAGCCTCCCTTGGATTGCGGCGCCGGGGGCCAGGTGCCCGCCCAGGGCGCGCTGGTGGGGCGCATATCCGCAAAAGCAATAGCCATGCCAAAAAGCCCAGCAACTTTTACTATTTGGTAACAATGCCAACTGCTCGTAAATTATAGATAATATCAAAGCAAGCCAGCCGCGCCTATGCTGCGCGGCTGGTGGATGGCCCTTTCAGGCCCAATGACCGGGGAAATTTATTACGATATGGTAATAGCAGTAATCAACCACAAGGCAAAAAGGGGCCTGTCAGGCAGGCGGCCCCAGGCTGAAAAAGCCGTAAAAATCAGTTTTCGATGAAGGCGCGCAATTTCTTGGCCCGGCTGGGGTGGCGCAGCTTGCGCAGGGCCTTGGCCTCGATCTGGCGGATGCGCTCGCGGGTGACGTCGAAATCCCGGCCCACCTCCTCCAGGGTGTGATCCGCCCGCTGGCCGATGCCGAAACGCATGCGCAGGACCTTTTCCTCGCGGGGGGTGAGGGTGGCCAAGACTTTGCGGGTCTGTTCGCAGAGATTCAGGTTTATCACCGCGTCGGCCGGGGAGACCACCTTCTTGTCCTCGATGAAATCGCCGAGATGGCTGTCCTCTTCCTCGCCGATGGGGGTTTCCAGGCTGATGGGCTCCTTGGCGATCTTGAGGACCTTGCGGACCTTTTCCAGGGGGAAGTCCATCTTTTCGGCGATTTCCTCCGGGGTGGGCTCGCGGCCGTATTCCTGCACCAGGTAGCGCGAAGTGCGGATCAGCTTGTTGATGGTTTCGATCATGTGCACGGGAATGCGGATGGTGCGGGCCTGGTCGGCGATGGCGCGGGTGATGGCCTGGCGTATCCACCAGGTGGCGTAGGTGGAGAACTTGTAGCCGCGCTGGTATTCGAACTTGTCCACCGCCTTCATGAGGCCGATGTTGCCCTCCTGGATCAGATCCAGGAACTGCAGGCCGCGGTTGGTGTATTTCTTGGCGATGGATACCACCAGCCGCAAATTGGCCTCCACCAGCTCTCTTTTGGCCCGGCGGGCCATCTCCTGGCCGTCCCGCACCCGCTTGACGATGCGCCGCAGGCTCTTGGAGCCCATCTTGCACTCGTTTTCCACGTCGCGGATGGTGGCGCGGCACTGTTTCATCACCGATTCCAGCTCCATGAGGCGCTCGGGCTTGCAGCGGCACTTGCCCATGGTCACCTTCTTGCCCTTGGCGGCGCGCAGCTTGCGGGCCAGCTTGGTGATCTCGGCCTTGGGCAGGCCGGATTCCATCATGGCGGTGCTCATCAGGCCCTCGGACCTTTCGATGGCGGTCAGGCGGGCCTTGATGGCGTCGGCGATCTGGTCCACCTGGCGCTTTTCCAGCTTGAGGCCCACCAGCATCTCGGAGACCTTGCGGCGGTTCTTGACCAGGTTTTCGCGGAGCTTTTTGCGTTCCTCGGCCTTTATGCCGTTGTCGCGCTTGGACAGTTTCTCATAGGACTGCATGTTGCGCTTGTCCAGGCGGCGCACCTTGTCCACCAGGACCAGGAACTCCCTCTGGCGCTCCTCGTGGGCGGCCAGGGATTCCTCGTCGTCTATGTCGCGCACCACGTCGCGGATGCGCACCGCGCCTTCCTCCACCATCTCGCCCAGGTGGAGCATCTCCTTGACCCCCAAGGACGATTCCAAAAGCGCGCCGATGGCCATGCGCTCGCCTTTTTCAATGCGCTTGGCTATCTCCACCTCGCCCTCGCGGGTGAGCAGCGAAACCAGCCCCATCTCCCGCAGATACATCTTCACCGGATCGGAAACCCGCCCCTCCTCGCTGGCGAGTTCGGTTCCCTCGGTTTCGTCCTCGTCCACGTCGTCGTCGCCATCTTCCGCGTCCGCGTCGCCGACCTTCAGTTTCAGCTTGGCCTCGTCATCCACCAGTTGGATGTCCATCTCCTCCAGCACCATGATCATGTCGTCCATGCGCTCGGAGGCGACCTCGGGGCTCAAGGTCTTGTTGATCTCTTCGTAGGTGAGGTAACCCTTGTTGCGGCCCCGGGAGATAAGCTTCTGGAGATCAGCGTACTTCTTCTCTTTGGTCATGGGTTATTCCTCTTTGCTTTGGGGACGTAGGTGGCTGACTTGTATCTCGCGGCGGCGCTCCTGCAACCGGCGCACCCGTTCCTGGTCGCCTGCCTGGTCAGCCGCCATTATGGCTTGTTTCAGGGCGGTCAGCTCGCCCTGCGCCAGTTTGCGGGCGCGGGCTTGCAGATATCCCTCCACCTGCTGGCCCAGGCTCTCGGGCGCCAGGCTGGGCGCCGCCTCGGCCAATTGGCCCACCAGGCCGGCCAGGGAGGGGTCTTCCAGCGCGTCCATCACCGCCGCCGGGGAAGGCTGGCCGCCGCGCTCCAAAATCCGGCGCACCGCCGCGGCCACGGCATCCAGCTGGGGATCAACCAACTCGTCGAGAACCCCCTCCCGGCGCAGTTGGCTGGCCGCCTGGGGCGAGGCCAGGGCCAATTCCAGAAGGCAGCGCTCGTCATCGAAACAAAAGCCGGCTCCGCGGCGGGGCGGCCGCGGCCTGGCCTGCGGCGTCCCGGCTTGAGGGGGCAGAGGCAAACCCAAGCGCGCGGCCGCCACCTGGGCGGGCAGGCCCAGACGGCGGGCCAGCCGTTCCAAATACAACCAACGGGGCACCGGGTCCTTGATGGCTTTCAGCACCGCGCCGGCTTCGCCCACCACCCGGCTCTTGCCCTCGGGCGTGGTCAGATCGCCGTTTTCCATCAGGCTGTCCAGCGCCATCTCCACCAGGGGGCGGGCCTGTTCCACGGCCTGGGTAAAGGCTTCGGCCCCGTTTTTTCGCAGAAAGGTATCCGGGTCTTCCCCCTGGGGCAAGAGGAGCACCCTGGCCGGCATGTCTTCAGCCAAAAAGACCGGCAGCGACCGGGTGGCGGCCTTCAGCCCCGCCTGGTCGCCGTCAAAAACCAAAACCGCCTCCGAGGCTTGTCCCCGCAGGCGGCGCACCTGTTCGGCGGTGAGGGCGGTGCCCATGGGGGCTACCGCCTCAGCGAAACCATGAGCCGCGCAGGTAATCACGTCGAAGTAGCCCTCCACCACCAGAGCCCGATCTTTCTTGCGCATGGCCGGCCGGGCCTGGTCCAGGTTATAAAGGGTGCGCGATTTGGAAAACACCGGCGATTCCGGCCCGTTCATGTATTTGGGCTCGCCGTCGCCCATTATGCGCCCGCCGAAGCTGACCACCCGGCCGCCGGCGTCGCGAATGGGAAACATCACGCGGCCCCGGAAGCGGTCATAGGCGCCGGAGCCCTTGTCCCTGTTTATAACCAAGCCCGCCTGGACGGCCAATTCCTGGGGAACTTGCTTATCCGCCAAATAGCGTCCCAAGTCTTCCCAGGCATCCGGCGCGTAACCCAGGCCAAACGCCTCCCCCGTTTCCCCGTCCAAGCCGCGGCGCTCGAAAAGGTATTGGCGCGCCGCCTGGCCCAGCGGGGAATTTAATCGCTGGATGAAAAACTTACCGGCCATTTCCAGCACGCGCAAGAGGCGGTCGCGAAGTTCCATTTGCTTGCGCTGGGCCGGGGATAGCTTGGGCGCCGGCAGATCCACGCCGTAGCGGGCGGCCAGCTCGCGCACGGCCTCGGGAAAGGAGAGCCCCTCGTCTTTCATGACGAAGGTGAACACGCTGCCGCCCTCGCCGCAGCCGAAGCAGTGCCAGGTGGCGCGGCCCCGGTCCACCTTGAGGCTGGGGTCCTTGTCGCCGTGAAAGGGGCACAAACCCCAATAGTCCCTGCCCTTTTGGGTGAGGCGCACCCTTTTGCCCACCACGTCCACCACGTCGGCGGCCAGGCGCACCTCTTCTATCTTGTCCTCGGGTATGTAGCCGGCTGAATTCACTGCCTGGGGTTTTTCCTTCTTGCCAAAATGATCAGCGCCCGCTCAGGGAAGATACCCTAATTTAATTCACGGCTTTGAGGGCCATCCGCCCTCCCCCGCCGCCAGCCAAGCTCAACCTCGCCCCCGTGGCCCTGCCACTCCCTCGCCCCTACCCCCGTTGCCCGACCTGCCAGCCCCCCCCTAAACCCACCGGCCCCCTAGTCGCGGAGTTGGACCAGGGTGACGGCGTTGCCGTGGGGGCCCTGGCCCGGCTTGGCCGAGATCACCTGGGGATGCCTGGCCAAATATTCGCGCACGCCGGCCCTGAGGCGGCCGGTGCCGATGCCGTGCACCACGGTGAGGCTGCGGCGGCCGGCCAGGAGCGCCTGGTCAATGGCCTTGTCCACCAGGGGCAGGGCGTCCTCCACGGTAAGCCCGATAATCTTCAAATCCAGGCCGTCGCCGGCGCTGGCCAGGACCGAGACCTGGCTCTGGGCCGGCTGGGCCGGCGCGGCGGATTTGGCCAGGGGCTCCATCTCGTTGAGGGGAACCAGCACCCGCACGCCGGCCTTGCCCACGCTGACGTACACCGTTTCCTGCCCCGGCCGGGGGGCCTCGGCCAATATCCCGTCCTGGCCCAAGCCCAAAAGCCGCACCCCGTCGCCCGGTCTCAGGTCGTAGATTCCCTGGGCGGGCCGGTCCTGGGGCGGCTCCTGGGGCGGGGCCACCGCCTCCTCCACCTGGGCCAGGGCCTGGCGGCGCTCGGCGTAAAGCTCCTGGCGCACCCGGCCGGGCTTCACTTCGAGGCCCGCCTGGCTGGCTTCCTGGGTCTGATGCCAGAGCTGGTCCAGGCGGGTTTCCAGGCGGCGGGCCACCTCGCGCACCCGGCGCTTGCCCTCGTCCAGGGCCTGGGCGCGCTGGCGCTTGGCCGCTTTCAAAAGCTCCCGGGCCTCCTCCCGTTCGCGGAGCGCCGCGGCCCGGTCCTCATGCACCGCCCGGCGTGCCGCCTCGGCGGCCTGGCGGGCGGTCTCGGCCTCCTGCAACAAGGCCACGGTCTGCCGCTCACCGGGGTCCACCAGTTCCTCGGCCTTGGCTATGATCTCCGGCGGGAAGCCCAGCCCCCGGCTCACGGCCAGGGCGTCGGAAAAGCCGGGCCGGCCGTAGGACAATTGAAAGGTGGGCTCGCCCGTGGCGCGGTCAAAGGCCACGGAGACGTTTTCCACGCCTTGGGTGGCGGCGGCGTAGGCCTTGAGGCGGTGGAAATGGGTGGTGCAAAGCACCCTGGCCCCGCGCGACATGAGCCACTCCAGAAAAGCCATGGCCAGGGCCGCGCCCTCGCCGGGGTCGGTGCCGGTGCCCAGTTCGTCCACCAAAACCAGGGAGCCCTCGCCGGCCAGACGCGCCATTTCGGCCAGGCGGCCGGCGTGGGCCGTGAAGGTGCTGAGATCGGTTTCCAGGGATTGGTCGTCGCCCACCTCGGCCAGCACCCGGCGGTAGACGTTCAGCCGGGAACCGGAAAGGCAGGGCACCTGCAAGCCGCAAAGGGCCATGAGGTGCACCAGGCCCACGGTTTTCAAGGTGGCGGTCTTGCCGCCGGCGTTGGCCCCGCTGATTACCAGCACCTTGTGGACGGGCTCCAGGCGGACATCGATGGGCACGGCCTTGCCCCGGCCGGCCGCCTGCCGCCAGGCCAAGAGGGGGTGCCTGGCCTTAAACAGCTCGAAGCCGCCGTCGGCGGTGAGGATGGGTTCGCAGGCGCGCAGACGCTCGGCCAGACTGGCCTGGGCCAGGAGGCAATCCAACTGGGCCAGGGCCTGGAGGTTTTCGGCCAGCGCCTGCTGCTGGCCGCGCAGAGCGACGGCGGCTTCTTTCAGAACCCTCTCCTCCTCCTCGCGCTCCCGGCGCCGCAGCATGGCCAGCTGGTTGTTGTCCTCCACCGCTTCCAGGGGCTCCACGAAACAGGTGGCCCCGGATTGGGAGGTGTCGTGAATGATGCCGGCCAGGCGTCCCTTGGCGTCGGTCTTCACCGGCACCACGAAACGGTCGGCCCTTTGGGTGACTATCTGATCGCTGAAAACGCCTGACAAATCGCTCCTGGCCACCAAGGCGCTCAGGCGGCCGCGCAGGCGCTCGCGCTGGCGGTTCAGGTCCTGGCGGACCTTGGCCAGGGCGGGGCTGGCCGAGGAGCGCACCATCTGGCCCGGCCCCACGATCTGGCGCAGGCGGCGGCCCAGTTCCGGCAGGGGGGTAATGCGGTTGCCCAGGCGGAACAGCTCGTCGGCCTCGGGCGGGGCGGAGGCCAGAAAGGCGGCGGCCCGGCCGGCGGCGGAGATGAACTCGGCCACCGTCTCCAGCTCGCCGGGCAGCAAAAAGGCCCCCTCCACGTGCAGGCGGCTGAAAAAGGGGCCCAGGTCTTCCAGGCCGGCCAGGGAGGGCGCGCCCGCCTGATCCAAAAGGGCCCTGAGCTGGGCCAGACGCTTTTGGCGGCGGGCCACGGTCTTGAAATCGGTGCAGGGCGTTAGCGCCCGGCAGCGGGCCGCACCCAGGGGGCTATGGGCCAAGGTAGCCAGCCGCTCCAGGAGCTGCGACAGCTCCAACACGGCAAGGGTGTGGCGGCCGGCGGCCTGGCCGCTGGCGAGGCCGGGCTTTCCCGCCGTTTTCGCGGGCATGATTTGGTTCATGCTTGGCGGCTTTTGTAAGGGCATGGAGCCCAAACGATCGGCCCCCCTGGAAAGGTCATTACCAATCGGCTCGCGGCATGGGCGCTTCCGGGCGGCCCCTTGGCCCGCCCTCCCCCGCCCCGTTCGCCGTAACCGCCTTTAACTCAGACTTCCGGCCGGGCCTCCCGCGACCCTCCGCTGGCGACCCGTCCCTGTTCTCCATTCGAACAACCCGCCGGCTTCCCCCGACGGCTCCCCGCTGGGAGCTCGTCCCGGCGTTTACCGCGGACCGCCTTGGGCCTTGAGCCCTGGTCCGCTTTTTTTCCTTCGCGCCCCTTTAGGTCTCTGGCCCGCCCGTTATGGCAGGCGCTGGCGGACCAGTTGGTTGACCAGCTTGCCGTCCGCCTGGCCCTGCAAGCGGGCCATGGCGGCCTTCATGACCTGGCCCATGTCCTTGGGGCCCTGGGGTTGCACCTGGTCGAAGACCTCGTCCAACACGGCCTTGATGCCCGCCTCGTCCAATTGAGCGGGCAGGAAGGTCTCTATCAAAGCCAACTCGGCCTTTTCCTTGTCGGCCAAATCCTGGCGGCCGCCCTTCTCGAACTGCTCGATGGAATCGCGGCGCTGCTTGGCCAGACCGGAGAGGACCTGAATCTCCTCCTCGGGGCTCAGCTCGCGTCTCAGTTCCTTGGCCTGATTGTTGAGAGCGGCGCGGATCAGTCTCAAGCAGGAGGTCTTGGCTTGGTCGCGCGCTTTCAAGGACGCCTTGAGGTCGGCTTCCACCTGTTTGCCGATCGCCATGGCCCATCCTCCCCCGCTAGAAAAGCGGCTGTTTGACGCCATCCTGGCGCTGCAAAAAGCCATCCGCGCGGGATGCGCGCTTCGCCTGCGTATCTTACCAGCGGCCGGAATGGCTGTCAAATCAAGGACTATCCGCATGTATGCGGTAATGTTGCCTTTGTCAGGGCTGAAGTGCTATGCTGAATCCCATAATTTTCCCCACCCGCCAAACACGACTGGAACCCTATGCAAGCACCACCTCCGCCACCGGCGCCCGCTTACATATACACCGATCAATGGCTGGCCTTTGACTATGGCCCCGCCCACCCCTTGCGCATCGACCGCCTGGCCTTGACCCATGAATTGATCGGGCGCTTGAACATGGCCCAGCCCAGCTTTCCGGTGCGCCCGGCCGACGCCCGGGAGCTGAGCCTATTCCACGACCCGCGCTACCTGGACATCCTGCAAGAGCTGTCCATGATGCCCCAAACGGCCGATTACTACGCCTTCGGCCTGGGCGCCGCCGACAACCCGGTGTTTCCGGGCCTTTTCGAGTGGTCGGCGCTCTTGGCCGGGGCCAGCCTGCAGGCCGGCGAATTGGTCAGCATGCTGGGGCATCACGTGGCCTTCAACATGTCCGGCGGCATGCACCACGCCCTGCCGGCCAGGGCCTCGGGCTTTTGCTATGTCAACGACCCGGCCGTGGTGATCAAGGACCTCATGAAGCGGGGGCACCGGGTGGCCTACGTGGACATCGACGCCCACCACGGCGACGGCGTGCAATGGGCTTTCTACGACACGCCCCAGGCGCTGACCATCAGCCTGCACCAGCATCCGGCCACCCTGTTCCCCGGCACCGGCCTGGCCGAGGAAATGGGGCGCGGCGAGGGCAAGGGCTATTCGGTGAACGTGCCCCTCTGGCCCGACAGCGAGGACGACATCTACATCCGATGTTTCGACGAGGTGGTGCCGCCGGTCCTGGAGGCCTTCAAGCCGGACTACGTGGTCACCCAGTTGGGGGTGGACAGCCTGTTGTCCGATCCCCTGGCCAACCTAAATCTCACCACCAGGGGCTATGGCCATTGCTTAAAACGCTTTCGGGAGCTTTTCGGGGACCGCTGGGTGGCGCTGGGCGGCGGCGGCTATGAGGTCGTCAACGTGGCCAGGGGCTGGGCCCTGGCCTGGGCCGTGATGTTGGGCCGGGAGGATGAGCTGCCCGAGAAGCTGCCCCGGGAAATGTGCGAGCGCTTGAAACTGCGGGAGGACGACCAGTGGCTCCTCGACCCGGCGGAGAAACTGCGGGGCCGCTATTTCGCCAGGGCCGAGGCCGACGCCAAGGAAACGGTGGCTTTGATCCAGCGCGAAATCTTCCCCATCCTGGGCGCGGTCAAGCCCTAGCCCGCATATCTCACGAGGGGCTGGTGTCCGGCTGCGCCAGCCAGCGGCACCCTGCGTTGCCGGCCGCGCCGAGTCGTCGCTGTAGTGGCAACTACACCTGCCTCCTTGGCTTGCCGGTCGCCTTGGCGGCGGCCAACTGGCTGTGCCGGTTGGGGTGACAAATCGCGATCTTTGAATATGAGGCTCGTTTTAAAGCAGCCCGCCATGATCGACAAATCCGCCATGACCACCCAACCCTCATGAAATATGCGCGGCTAGCCCAGCGCGGCGCTATTGATTGCGTGGCGCTTGAGGTGTAACCTCTTGCGCGTTATGAACGCTACGCCTTCCAAGCCCAAATCGCCGCCTTTCGTCTGTCTTCGCTGCAACCAATGCTGCCAGGGCCGGGGCGGCATCGTGATGCGGCCCGAGCAGATCGCTCCGGCCGCCGCTCTCCTGGGAATCAGCGCCGGGGAGTTCATCGCCCGGTTCTGCGAACCCCATGGCGGGGATTTCTCCATCATCTGCGGCGAGGACGGCCAGTGCGCGCTGTTGGGGCCGGAAGGCTGCCGCATCCACCAGGCCAAGCCGGACATCTGCAAACGCTGGCCCTTTTTCGAGGCGCTGATCAAGGACGCCGGCGCCTTCGAGGAGGCCAAGCTCATCTGTCCGGGCCTGAAGCCCGAGGCCAGCCACGAGGAATTCAGGGCCTACGCTCTCCAAGAACTCGACAAGGAGTCCCGTTAACCGTGAGCCAGACCAGCATACTTGAAAACTTGCCAGCAGGCGCTCAAGCCGTGAAAAAGGGCCCCCAGGGCCTGCAGGTGCCCGAGCAACCCGCCGTGGGCTTCATCGAGGGCGACGGCACCGGACCCGATATCTGGCGCGCCACCCGTCTGATCCTGGACGCGGCCGTGGCCAAGGTCTACGGCGGCCGGCGCAAGATACACTGGGTGGAGCTTCTGGCCGGGGAAAAGGCCTTCGACCAAACCGGCGAATACCTGCCGGCGGCCACGGTGCGGGACATCAAGGACCTCATGGTGGCCATCAAGGGCCCGCTCACCACCCCGGTGGGCGGCGGCTTCCGTTCCATAAACGTGGCCCTGCGGCAGGTGCTGGACCTCTACGCCTGCATCCGCCCGGTGCGCTGGCTCAAAGGCGTGCCCAGCCCGGTCAAGATGCCCGAGCTGGTGGACATGGTGGTCTTCCGCGAAAACACCGAGGACCTCTACGCGGGCATCGAATGGGCGGCCGGCACCCCGGAGGCGGAAAAAGTCTTGCAGTTCCTGGCCGGCCTGGGCGCGGAAATCGAGCCCCGCAGCGCCATCGGGGTAAAGCCCATGAGCGAACGCAAAAGCAAGCGCCTCATCCGCATGGCCGTCCAATACGCCCTGGAGCGCAAAAAGGCCAGCGTCACCCTGGTGCACAAGGGCAACATCATGAAATACACCGAGGGGGCCTTCCGCGACTGGGGCTATGAACTGGCCCGGGAGGAGTTCGCCGGGCTCACCTGCAGCGAGGAGGACAAGCAGAGCGGGAAGCTGGTCATCAAGGACCGCATCGCCGACAACATGTTCCAGCAGGCGCTTTTGCGGCCGGCCGACTATCAGGTGCTGGCCACGCCCAACCTGAACGGCGATTATCTCTCCGACGCCCTGGCCGCCCAGGTGGGCGGCTTGGGCATGGCGCCGGGAGCCAACATCGGCGACCAGGCCGCCATTTTCGAGGCCACCCACGGCTCGGCTCCCAAATACGCGGGCCAGGACAAGGTCAACCCCGGCTCCCTGGTGCTCTCCGGAGCCATGCTGCTGGAGCACCTGGGCTGGAAGGAAGCGGCGGGGTTGGTGCCCCAGGCCCTTTCCCGGGCCATCCAGGCGGGCGAGGTCACCTATGACTTGGCCCGCCAGATCATGGGGGCCACCCAGGTGAGCTGCTCGGCCTTTGCCCAGCGGGTGGTGGAGGCCATGTAGATCCCTTGGACCCCGGGCGGATCGCCGGGCGGCGATCATTGTTTTCGCAAGCTTAAGCCGGCCGCTTCCCTGCCAAGGGAGGCGGCCGGTTCCTTTGGCGGGTTCCTCTCCGGCCGCTGCCCCAGCGGGTTTGGCGGACGGTTTAATAAGGCCCCCACTGTGGGCTTTTAGGGCCTAGCACCTATTTTCAATAATGAAAACTTTAGCTAGCGTGAAAAACATGTCCGCCTTGTCAGTGGGCTGCCCCTGGTCTTCTGACAATGTCCGCCCGTCATCAGGAGGTGCCCCATGTTTAGGGAGCTGAATATCACCCACAAAATGCTGATCGGTTTTTCGCTATTACTATTCTTCCTCTGCGCCGTAGCGGGAATCGGTTTTTTCACCATGTCCACCATCGACCGGCGCAACCAGTTGGCCGAAGATAGCAACCGCCTGGTCAAGGGAATCCTGGAGGCCAGAAGGCACGAAAAAAATTATATAATCCGCCTCAAGCCCGAATACGTGGAGCGGGTGCGCGCTATCGCCGCCCAGATGAATGAGGTGGCCGCGGCCTCGGCCCGGCGCGACAGCGGCGCCGAGCACCAGCGGCGCATGCAAGCGGTGCTGGCCAGCACCGAAACCTATCTCGCCAATTTCCAGCGCCTGGTGGAACTGCTCAAGGAGCGCCAAGCCGGCAAGGACGGGCCGGACCTGGAACAGCGCATAGCCGGGGCGGACAAGGAAATGGTGGCGGCGGCCAGGAACGTGGGCAAGGTCTGCGAGGAAGCCCTGGCCGAGCAAAGAAGCGCCATGGCCAGCGACATGCGGTGGGCCAGGATTCTGCTCGGCCTGTCCGGCGGCTTGGCCCTGGCCCTGGGCATATTCGCGGCCTGGGCGCTCACCCGCTCGCTCTCCCGCTCCCTGCGCCGGGTCATGGACAGCCTGCGGGGCAACGCCAGCAGCGTGGCCTCCACCGCCACCCAACTGGCCGAGGCCGGGCGCTCCCTGGCCGAGGGCTCCACTCAGCAGGCCGCGGCCCTGGAGCAGACCAGCGCCTCCATGGAGCAGATGTCCTCGGTCACCCGCCAGAACGCCCAGAACGCGGACATGGCCAACGGCCTGATGAAGGAATCCTCGCGCACCATGGGCCAGGCGGGCAACTCCATGGAGGAGCTGAGAAGCGCCATGGACAAGATAAACGCCGCCTCCGACGAGATGGCCAAGATCATCAGGACCATCGATGAAATCGCCTTCCAAACCAATCTCCTGGCCCTGAACGCCGCGGTGGAGGCGGCCCGGGCCGGCGAGGCCGGAGCCGGTTTCGCGGTGGTGGCCGACGAGGTCCGCAACCTGGCCCTGCGCGCCGCCCAGGCCGCGCAGAACACCGGCGATCTCATCGAGCGCAACGTGGACCGCATAAAGGACGCCTCCCGCATAGTCAAGGAGGCCGACGAATCCTTCGGCGGTCTGTCGCAGAGCGCCGGCAAGGTGGCCCAATTGCTGGAGGACATCGCCCACGCCAGCGGCGAACAGGCCCTGGGCATCGAGCAGATAAACCAGGCCATCAGCGAGATGGACAAGGTCACCCAGCAGGTGGCGGCCCGCGCCGAGGATTCGGCCGCGGCCTCGGTGGAACTGGCCGAGCAGGCCGACGGCCTGCAAACCCAGGTAAGCGACCTGACGGCCCTGGTGGGCGTAGGGGGCGCCGGGGACGGCCACGTCGTCAAAATCGAGGAAAGCAAATTACTGCCTTTGGAAAGCTGAATCCGATCCCGCAAGGGGCTAAGGGCTTCCGGCCCGAGTGCCGTCGATCGGCCGGGCCGGATGCGGCGGGCAGCCCCTTGCGGGATATTCCCCGCTTGGCCGGGTTGGGGTTTCTGGTCTAAACTGGGGGCGCGGCGGGGCGGTTAAAGGCCCCGCCGGCGGGAGCCATCATTGCCAAGGAGTGCTCTGCCTCATCGCCATGCGCTTTGCGGTCCTCGTCAATCTGCTGGCCGCCCTGCGGGACTTCGCCTTTCCGGAGGCATGCCTTTGCTGCGGCCGTCGCCTGCCTGACCGCGGCCCTTTTTGCCCGGCCTGCCATGAAGAGGTAACCCTGCTCACCGCGGAAGCGGACGCCGCCGCAAAAAATCCTCGCCCGGCGGAGCCGGCCTTCCTGGATGGCCCGCCCAAGGCATTGGCCCTCTATCAGGGGCCGGTGGCCCAGGCGGTGCGGGATTTCAAATACCGCCGCCAATTGGCCGGCGGCGCCGCCCTGGCCCGCTGGCTGGCCAGGGAGATTCCCCCGGCCTGGCTGGACCGGGTGGATATGGTGGCTCCGGTGCCCCTGCACCCGCGGCGGCTCCTTAGCCGCGGCTTCAACCAGGCGGCGGCGCTTTTCGAGCCCCTGACCCGCGAGCGCGGCCTGGTCTTCGCCCCCCGCCTTTTGGTCCGCCTGCGCCATACCAAGCCGCAGGTGAGCCTATCGCCCCAGGAGCGGCGGGGCAACGTGGCCGGCGCCTTTGGGGTGCGGCCAGGCCAGCGGGTTGCGGGCAAGAACGTGCTCATCGTGGACGACGTGCTCACCACCGGCGCCACGGCGGCGGAGTGCCGGGCGGCGCTTAAGTTGGCGGGAGCGGCCGGGGTCGGCGTGCTCACCGTGGCGCGGGCGGCCGAGGGAGCGGCGCAAGCCAATTGAGCATGCGGCTTGCGGGGGGCCGGTCCTGCCGATATTATTCATAATAATCCCTCAAAAGGTGCCACATGGGTTTTGACGCCGCCAGCAAGGTAGTAAAACTTGAGGAGGCTGCGGAACGCGCCCGGCGGGTGCGGGCCAGGGGAGGCAAGGTGGTCTTCACCAACGGCTGCTTCGACATCCTGCACGCGGGCCATGTGCGCTATCTCGGCCAGGCCAGGGAACTGGGGGATTTTCTGATCTTGGGCCTCAACTCGGACGACAGCGTGCGCTCCCTGGATAAATCTCCGGAGCGGCCCCTGGTGCCGGAGGCGCAACGGGCCGAGGTGGTGGCCGGCTTGGCCGCGGTGGATCTGGTGGTGATTTTTCATGAGTCCACCCCGGCGCGGCTCATCCAGGCCATCGACCCCGATATCCTGGTCAAGGGCGGAGACTGGCCGGTGGAGCGCATCGTGGGGGCCGAACACGTGCAGGGCCGTGGCGGCCGGGTGCTTTCCATCCCCTTGGTGGAGGGCCTTTCCACCACCAACCTGCTGGAGCGCATTCGCGGGCGGGCCTGAACTTATAGCCCAGGCCCCGCCAAGGAAAGGGACGCGGATCATGAAGCGAGAGGCTTACAAGGATGAAGACAGAGGCGGCGTCGGCAGGTGGTTCAACCCCTTCGCCGCGGATATCAGCGGCTTGGGCAGGGCCTTCCGCGGATTCATGCTCCTGGTGCTTCTGTATTTCATCGCCGCGCCCTTTATCATGTGGTACGAATACAACCGCGCTTTCCAGCCCTTTTTCGATCCGCTCACAGCCAGCGGGGTTTCCCGGGAGCCGGCCGCGGACCGGGCCAAGGTTCCCGCCGGCGCGGTCTTCAGCGGCACCCTCATCACCTTGAGCGAAAACCTGCTGCAGAACTGGCTGCCCAACGACGTGATCTATCCCAGCATTTTTCTGGACAACCCCCACAACTATCAGCGCGGCCAGTTGGAAGTGATCCGCTACTGCACCAGGGTTCTGCGGGACAAGCTGAGCCGCCAGCGCACCACCGACAAAATAGACCCCGCCGCCGACCGGGCCTTCACCGATTTTTCCAACAACCCGGAGCTGTGGATTTTCCCCTCGGCCGAAAGCAAATTCAGCGACGGAGTCAAGGCCCTGGAAACCTATCGCCAAGGCCTGGCCAAGGGAAGCAGCCACTTCTATCCCCGGGCCGACAATCTGATCGAGCTCTTGGACCAACTGACCAGCCTTTTGGGCGGCGAGAACACCAAGCTGTCCAACGCGCCCCGCGACTGGGATTTGCGGCTCAGCGAGGAAACCGCGGGAGACCGCTACACCGAAGGCGAAAGACTGCAACGGGTGAAGGTGCCCTGGACCAAGCTGGACGACAACTTCTATCACGCCCGCGGCGTGGCCTACGCCCTGCGGCAGGTCATGGTGGCGGTCCGCTGGGAATTCGCCGATATCTTGAGCATAAAACGCAGCGGCGAGCTTTTGGACAACGTCATAGAAGAACTGGCCCTGGCCAATTTCGAGCCGCTCATGGTGCTCAACGGCTCGCGGGACAGCGTCTTCGCCAATCACAGCTTGAAACTCATGGCCACCCTGGAGGACGTGCGGCAGAAGCTCATCAATCTACAACACATGCTTGAGCGATAGATGGGAGTCGTGCCATGGATCATCATCCCCGCTGCGCCACTTGCCTGTTCTGCCTGGAACTGAACGAGGAAACCGTGCGCTGCACCAACGCGGACCTGGCCCAGGAGGGGGCCTGGGAGCAGATTTATCTGGTGCAGGGTTTTTTGGAGTTTCCCCGTCCCCAGCAGGAAGAGCAGGCTTGTTTCTGGTTCGTGCCCAGCCGGCGCTGAAACCTTTCGCCGGGGGCGCTGGAGCCTTCACTCAAGGCGGGAGCCCCCTCCCCGGTCAGAACCGTCCGCCTGTCCCGGCCCGAGCTTGCCAAATTCATTACCCGGAAAGCCTTTGCCGAAAAAAAAGCGGCGACGCCGCGCAAGGAGCACTATGCTGCCTTTTCACAGCGCCGCCGCTTTGGGGGGCGGCGGGGGTGGGGGAGGGCGGGAGGCTTCCCAGGAAACCAATTTAAAAATCAGCGAAGTCTTGTTCCTCCAGCGGTATTTCCTTGCGCGCCTTGGCCTTGAGGGCTTGATCCGCTTCGCCCCGTTCCTTGCCGCGGGCGCTCCCCGCGGGCGGCGCCGGCAAGGCGCGCTGCCTGACCCTGGCCGCGGGGTTCAGGTTCCTGGCCGCGCGCTGCTTTTTATTGGCCGCGCCCATGAGTTGGTTGAGCTGGCGGGCCACGCCGAACAGGGTCTCGGCCTGGGCGGAAAGCTCCTCGGCGGCGGCGGCGGCTTCCTGGCTGTTGGCGGCGTTGGATTGGGTCACCTTGTCCATCTCGCTCATGGCCTTGGAAATCTGGTCAAGGCCCTGGGACTGTTCCGTGCTGCTGGCGGCGATCTCGCCCACCAGTTGGGCCACCTGGGTGGTGTGATCTGCCACTTCCTTGAACTCGTGATTGGTGCGCTCCACCACCTGGGCGCCGTTGCGCACCTCGCTGATGGTCTTTTCGATGAGGCCCTGGGTGTCCTTGGCGGCAGTGGCCGCGCGCAGGGCCAGGCTGCGCACCTCGTCGGCCACCACCGCGAAGCCGGCCCCGTGCTCGCCGGCCCGAGCCGCCTCCACCGCGGCGTTTAAGGCCAGGAGGTTGGTCTGGAAGGCGATCTCGTCGATGGTCTTCATGATCCTGGAAATCTGCTCCGAGGCCTGGTTGATGGAGCCCATGGAGCTGGTCATTTCCTCCATGGAGCGGGCGGCCCTCTCCACCGCCTGGCTGGTTTCCCTCACCAGGCTGTCGGCTTCCTGGGAGCTTTCCGCGTTCTTCTTGGTCATGCTGGTCAGTTCCTCCAGGGAGGCGCTGGTCTCCTCCAGGGAGGCCGCCTGTTGGGAGGAGCCCTGAGCCAGTTGCTGGGAGGCGTCGCTGAGGCTGTCCGAGGCTGAATTGATCTCCGAAGCGCCCTCTCCCAGCACCTGGGTGGCGTTCATCAGGGGACGGCTGATGCTGCGGCCCAACCACCAACTCACCAGGATGGCTAAAATCAGCACCGCCAGGGCGACGCCGCCCACGCCGTAGGCCAGCCTGGAGATTTCGGCGGCCACGTCGTCAACGTATATGCCGCTGCCCACGATCCAGTTCCAGGCGGGTATCCCCTTTACAAAGGATATCTTGGGCTGGGGTTCGCTGGCTCCTGGCTTGGGCCACAGGTAGTCCACGAAACCGGCCCCTTCCGCCCTGGCCACCTTGGCCATTTCCACGAAGAGATGCTTGCCGTCGGGGTCCTTGAAGTCCGACAAATCCTTGCCGTCCAAGGCGGGGTTAATGGGATGCATGATCATCTTGGGGCCGAAGTCGTTGATCCAAAAATAGTCGTTCTTTTCATAACGCAAGGCCTTGACCGCCTGCAGGGCCTGTTTGCGGGCCTCCGCCTCGCTGAGCTTTCCCGCCGCGGCCAACTCCACGTAATGCTGGATCAGGCTGGCGGAGGTCTCCACCAGGTGGCGGGTTTTCAATTCTTTTTCCTCGAAAAGCCTCTCGCTGAAGCGGGGCAGCATCAGCGCGATGATGACGCTCATGGCCAAGGCGATGGCAATGGGTAAGGAAATAATCTTGGTGGATAACCTCATCTTACTGCGGAAGCCCATGTTAACCTCCCCAAATCGGATATAGGTTGGCTATCTGGCATTTCCCTCTCAGGACATCCGTTTTACCAAGTTGTTTCAACCCTGACGCCGGCCCACCTCACAGCCAATTTGTCCGCTAATGATTCCAACAGCCCCCGTCACGCGCCTGGCCCCGGTTTGCGGCTGCGGCCCTGGAACCGCGCGTTCCAATCATGGCGACTCTTTTTTATAAGCCCGGTAGTGCTCGCACTGGCCGTAATCCCCCAGGCAATAACGCACCGCCAGGGCTATGCTCTGACTGGTCAGTTCCTGGCAATAACACTTCGGCCTCATTTCACCCACCAACGGGCAAACGCTTTGACGCCCGTTGGCGTTATGTTGTCCCAAGTTCCCGTTTTTTTTATTTGCTTCCAAATGCGATACCCGTGATTCGCTTGCCGATTCGATCCGCATGCTTCAACCCGCTGTTTTGTCATTCAGTAATACAAACGATGTGCCAATTGCCCCCAGGCCAGGGCGTTGGTACTATTGGTCATTATAATCAGCTAATTGACTAGACTGGCCGGCTCGCCGCGAAGCGGCGCTGGATATAGATGCGTAACAAAACGCGTTACACTTTAGGCGTGACAGTTTGTAACAATATTACAGGTAAGTTACACTAATTGAGGCCCTGGCGTTTTAAACGGCGATACAAGGTCTGCCGGCTGATGCCCAGCTTGCGGGCCGCCTTGGCCTTGTTCCAGCGGCAATCCTCCAGGGCCATGCGCAGTTCCTCGTCCGCCGGCCTGACCGGCGCCGCGGCCAGGGGCTCGGCGCCCGAGCGCGGGTGCAATTCGGGGGGCAGATGTCCCGGCTCCAGTTCCCCGCCCCGGCAGAGCACGAAGGAATGCTCCAGGGCATGCTCCAATTCCCGCACGTTGCCCGGCCAGGCGTGGTTCATGAGCGTATCCAGATAGGCCGGCGTCATGCTCTGTATATTCTTGCCGTACTGCTGGCGGAACTTGGCCAGGAAATGCTCGGCCAGCAAGGGAATGTCGCCGCGCCGCTGCCTCAGCGGCGGCAGGCTCACCTCCACCACCTTCAAGCGGTAGTAAAGGTCCTCGCGGAACTCGCCGCAGGCCACCTTGGCCTTCAGGTCCTGATTGGTGCAGGCGATTATGCGCACGTCCGCCCGGCGGCTGTGGGATTCCCCCACCCGCTCGAATTCCTTTTCCTGCAGCACCCGCAGGAGCTTCAGCTGAATGGCCGGCGAAATGTCGCCCACCTCGTCCAGCATGAGGCTGCCGCCCTGGGCCAGCTCGAAGCGGCCCGCCTTGTCTTTCACCGCCCCGGTGAAGGCCCCCCGCACGTGGCCGAACAGCTCGCTTTCCAAAAGGCTCTCGGCCAGGGCCGAACAGTTGATCTTTATGAGGGGCTTGTTCTTGCGGGGCCCGCTGAAATGCAGGGCCTCGGCCACCAGTTCCTTGCCGGTGCCGCTTTCCCCGGTGATGAGGGCCGTGGCGTCGGTCTCGGCCAGATCCTCCAAAAGGCCGTAGACCCGCTGCATGGCCGGGGAGGAGCCCACCAGGCGGTGGAAGCCGCGGCGCTCTTTCAACTCCCGTTCCAACTGGGCCAGGCGGGTGATGTCGCGCAGCACCAGCACCGCGCCCAGATGGCGGCCCTCTTGATCCTGCAGGGGCGCGGCGTTGGCGATGACGAATTGCTGGCGCTCCCCGCCGGAGCGGCAGGTCAAATGCTGGCGTTTCACCGCCACCCGCCCGTTCAGGACCAGGGACAAAACCTGGCGGCAGGCCTTGCTGCAGCCGGTCTCCTGTTCGCCCCACAGGCGGCCGATGGCGTCCTTGGCCGATAGCCCGCAGATGGCCACCGCCGCCTGGTTGGCCTGGGTCACCCTGAGCTCCCCGTCCACCGCCACGATGCCCTCGGTCACGCTGCGGAAAATGGCCTCCAGGTGCGAGTAATAATTCTGGGACTGGACCTGTAGCCTGGCCTTTTCCTCCAGGAGCGCCTGGTGGCGCAAGGCCTGGCCCACCACTTTCAGCAGGGCCTCCCGGCGCACCGGCTTGGCCAGGTAGTCGAAAGCGCCCAGCCGCATGGCCTGGGAGGCGGTTTCCAGGGAGGGGTGGCCGGTGATCATCACCACCGGCGCGGTGAGGCCGCGGGACTTGATCTCCTGCAACAGGTCCAGGCCGCTGGCGCCCAGGAGCACGATGTCGGCCAGGATCAGGTCGAATTCCTTGGCGTCCAGGGCGGCCAGGGCCGCTTCATAGTCCTCAGCCGTGGCGACCCGGTGCCCGGCGGCCTCCAGGATGCCGCAGAAAGTCAGGCGCAGGGTCTCCTCGTCGTCTATGATCAGTATGCGGCTCACTCCCCGGGGCTCCCTTCATAGGCCGGCAACTCGATCACCGCCTCGGTGTACTCGCCCGGCAGCGAATCCAGAAGCAGCCGCCCGCCATGGTCGGAAATTATGCCGTGGCTGATGGAGAGCCCCAGGCCGGTGCCCTTTCCCCTGGGCTTGGTGGTGAAGAAAGGATCGAATATCTTGTCCCGGACCTCGGCGGTGATGCCCGTCCCCTGATCCCGCAGGGAGAGCCGCACCAGAGGCCGGCCGCTATCCCGGTCCACGAAAGCCGTGCAGAAAAGCTTTTTCTCGGGATGGGACCCGGCGTGCTTCTGGTTGAGGGCGAAGCGCGCGTTGGACATGAGGTTCAGGAAAACCTGTTGCAACTGGTGGCTGTTGCCCCAAATCAAAGGCAGATCGTCCGGCAGCTCCAGCCGGAAAATGATGCCGTCCTTTTTAAGCTGGGCGTCCATGAGGGCCAGGCAATCGGCCAACACCATGGGCAGGGGAAAGGGAGCCATGGCTTGCTCGCCCTGGCGGGCGAAGGAAAGCAGCGAGCTGACGATGGTGGCCACCCGCTCCCCTTCCTTTATTATGCGGCCTATGAGTTCCTCGCGGCTCAGGGAGCCGGTGCCGGCCTGGGCCAGCAGTTCGGCGCAGTTGATGATGCCGTTTATGGGATTATTGATCTCGTGGGCCACGCCGGCGGCCAGTTCGCCGATGGAAGCCAGATGCCCGGCGTTCATGGCCTCGGCCTGCAGGGCCCTGCGCTCGGTCACGTCCCGGTAAACCACCACCACGCTCTTGGGCCGGCCGTCCTCATGGCGGCTGGCCACCGTGGCCCGGCCCCACAAATCCAGATTCCGCCCCTCCAGGGAACGGCTGCCTGTTTCAATTTCGTGAGATTCGCCGTCGGCCAGGGTGGCCAGGGCCAGGCACTGGCGGCAGGGGGCCGGGCTGCCCTTGCAGATATCGTGACAACGCCGGCCTTCCAAATCCCGGCCGAAAGTCTGGCGGGCCACGTCGTTGGCCCACAGCACCTCCAGCCGCTCGTCCAGCATGAGCATGATCTCGCCCACCGAGTTCATCACCGCGGCCAGCTTTCCCTCGCTCTCCAAGAGGGCCTTTTCGGCCAGACGACGCTCGGTGACGTCCTGGGCCAGGCCGGCCACCCGGTAGACCTCGCCCGCCTGGTTCCGGATGGGAAAACGCCGCGCCCATATCCAGCGGATGGAGCCGTCCGGCCTCTCGATGCGGAATTCCTGGTGGCGGCCCCCGCCGGTCAGGCGGTTGCTCCGCATGGCCTCTTCCACCTTGAGGCGGTCCTCCGGCAGGATGGCGGATAAAAGCACCTCCGCGTCGCGGTAGACCTCGTCGCGGGAGCGGCCCCAGACCTCCTCGAAGGCCGGGCTGACGTAGATATAGCGGAAGGGTTCGTCGGCGCTGCGTAGCCAGAACACCTCGCCCACGTTCTCGGCCAGTTGCCGGAAATCCTCCTCGCTGCGCCGCAAGGCCTCCTCGGCCGTCTTCAGGGCGGTGATGTCGCGGGTGAAGCCCAGGATGAAAGGTTCGCCGGCGATCTCGATCAGCTTGGCGGAGGTGAAGCCGGTGGCTACGCGGCCGTCCTTCACCCGGAAATCGATCTGCAAATTGCTGGCCTCGCCTTCCCGCTCCAGGGCGGCCAAGACCCCCGCCCGGTCGTCGGGGTCGACCCACAATCCCAAGTCGGTGGTGCCCTTTTCCAGGCACTCTTGCCGGGTGTAGCCGGTCATGTCCAGGAAACCCTGGTTGACCTCCACCAGCCGCCCGGTTTTCCAGGAAGTCAGGCTCGCCGCCTCCGGGCTGGTGTAAAAAATGGTGCGGAAACGTTCCTCGCTCCGGGCCAGCTCGGCCAAGCGCCTTTCCGACTCCCCCTGCAAACGCGATCTTCGCAGCGCCGCGGCCAGCAGTTCGGCGCCGGCGCTCAGCCAGGCCTCCCAGGGCCGCAAATCCAACGGCTTGCGCCAGGCCAGGGCCAAATACCCCAGGCGGCGCTCGCCGGCACCCAGCGGCAGGCCGGCCAGAGCGCCTGTCAGCCCGCGGGTTTTCGGCGAGGCGTCAGAGTTTTTATCTGAACCGGACAAGAAAACCGGCAGGGCGTCTTGTTCCGCGTGTTCCCGAAGGCATTGCCGCCATTCCTTGGCCTCCCCTTCCGGCTCGGCCAGGCAGCCTTCCGCGAAGACGATCACGGGGGACTCATGGCCTCCGCCCGCCAGGCGCAGCAGGGCCCCGTCGCAGCGCACGGTTTCCCTGAGCCGGCCGAAGGCGGCCGCGCTTATCTCCGCCGGGGAAGTGGCGTCGTTCAGGATACGCCCCAGGCTGACCAAGGCCGGCAGGCCGCCCTGCGGGGCGGGGGCCGCCTCGCCCTCTCCGGCGTCTTTTGCTTTTCTCGGCGGGCGCGGCTTGGCCAAGGCCTTTGCATCCTCCTGGCGGCGGGGCTGCGACAATTGGCTATCCAAGGCGGATCGGAGTTGCGACGATATTGTACGTTAGCGGGCGCTTCTATGGAAAGCTTTTGTGGAAAAGGGACCGTGGGCGCGGTTCCCCCGCGCCGCTCCCAGGCAAGGCTTGACGGGCATTGACCCACGTTCTATGGTGGTTTCGCGCTCACCCCCAAATATCATACGCAGCTATTGGAGGCAGAAATGACCGATCCCATCAACAAGCCTCACGGCCAGCCCACCGCGGCCAACATTCCCGCCGCCGACCGTGCAATGTTCGACGCCATGGACCGCGAGAAGCTCTACGACTACATTTTCATGCAAATAAAAAACATCTGGCGGGTGGACGGTCTGTATTTCCTGGGCATCGAAAAACGCCACGACATGGACGAAGCCACCGCGGTGGACGCCGAATGCTGGCGCTACATGGGCAAGGTGGAGGCCAGGGAGACGAAAGCCTTCCTGGGCATCAGCGAGCCCGACCCGGCCCAGCTCCTTTGGATACTGCGGCACACCTCCTGGGCGGTGAGCCACGGGGTGAAGGATTTCGGCGTGGAGAGCGACGGCTCGGCCTATTTCAGCGTGATCAAGTGCCGCACCCAGCTCATCCGCCTGGACAAGGGCCTGGAGCCCCACCCCTGCCGCCTGGTGCGGGAGGGCTACCTGGCCGCCTTCACCGAGGAATGCAATCCTCATATCAAGCTGGAGACGGTTTCCTGTCCCCCCGACCGCAGCCGGGACGACCTGTGGTGCCTGTGGAGGTTCCGCCAGGCTTAAGCCCACATATTTCACCAAGGTCGGGGGTCCGGCTGCGCCAGGTGCCCGCCGCCTGTGTTGCCGGCCGCGCCAAGTCCTCGCTGTAGTTACAACTACACCTGCCTCCTTGGCTGGCCGGTCGCCTTGGCGGCGGCCAACTGGCTGTGCCGGTCCGGGTGACGGAATGCGATCTTTGCATACGAGGCTTGTTATTTTATCTGCTCGCCATGATCGACCAATCCGCCAAGGCTACCCGGCTTTCGTGAAATAGGCGGACTCAGGCCGCCACCGTGGTGAAAATCCCGGCCGGCCCCTCTTTCACCAGGCCCTTGGCGCGCAGCAGCGCCGCGGTATCCCGGAACAGCTCGGCCGGCTCGGCGGCGAGCCGGCTGGCGGTTTCCGGGTACCAGGGCGCGGCCAGGAGCTTTCCCAGCAGCTCTTTTTCATCCACCGGGCCGTGCATGAGCAGGGTGAAGATGAATATGCGCTTCAATTGATCCCGCCACAGGCGCTCGGGGTCCTTCAGGTAGGCCAGATAGCGCCGGCGCGAGAGGCGCAAGGCCTCGGCGAAGCCGCTGAAGGCCGGGCCGTGGCCGGGAAACGCCAGGCGCACCTCCAGCCCGGCCAGGCGCTCCAGGCTGGCCAGGGCCTGATCCACCGCGTCCGGCCCCTCCACCCCCAGGGTCATCACCGCCAGGTCCTTTTCCCAGAGGGTGTCGGAACTGATCAGCACCTTGTCCTTGGCGTGGTAGAGCGCCAAGCCGTCGGCCGCGTGGCCGGGCGTGTGCAGGACCAGGAACTCATGGGGCCCCACCTTAATGGTCTGGCCGTCGCCCAGCTCGTCCGTGGGCTGGAAGAACTCGGCTTCCTGGGCGTAGTAGCTCCACCAGGGGGAACGCGCGTCGCCCGTCCGCATGAAACCGGCGCCCGCGGGATGCAGGGCTATGCGGCAGCCCGAGGCGTCCTGGATGCGGCGATTGGCCCCGATGTGGTCGCAATGAGTGTGGGTGCTGATTATGAGGCCCACCCGGGCCGGCTCCACGCCCAGCGCGGCCAGTTCGGCCCGGGTTCGCGGCCAGCCGCCGGCGTAGGCGGTGTCGATCAAGACCGGCTCCGGCCCGTTCCAGGCGAAATGGTTGCCGTTCAGATAACCCCGCTGGATGAAATATAACCCGCTGAGAACCTCCGCCGCGGCCATGCCACCGCTCCCTGACTCAAGCGCACTTCTTGACCGCCTCCAGCGCCGCCGCGTAATCCGGCTCCTGGGAAACCTCCTTCACCAACTGGGCGTGGCGAATCTTGCCGGTTTTATCTATCACGAACACGGCGCGGGCCAAAAGCCGCAGTTCCTTTATAAGCACCCCGAAGGCTTTCCCCAGGGCGGCCTCCCGATGATCGGACAGGGTTATGACTCTATCAACCCCGGCCGCGCCGCACCAGCGTTTTTGGGCAAAGGGCAGGTCCATGCTCACGGTGAGAATCACCACGTCGCCGCCAAGGCTCGCCGCCTCGGTGTTGAAGCGCCTGGTTTCCATGTCGCACACCGGCGTGTCCAGGCTGGGCACCGTGGCTATCACCCGCACCTTGTCGGCCCAAGCGGAAAGCTTGACTTCCTTCAGATCGTTATCCAATAGGACGCAATCCGGGGCCTGGCCGCCCGCCTGGAGTTCATCGCCCAAAAGGGTCAAGGGCGCTCCCATGAAAGTGGCCGCTCCAGCTCTTTCGCTCATGCCTGAATCTCCTTCCTTATGGATAGAATGGCTAATCCCCCTCTTGCTTGACCGGGATGTGATCCATGCAAGGCACGCCGACCTGGCACAAACCGCAGGCGTCGGTTTTAAAACCGTAGTTCTTTTCTATGTAGTCGGGACAGTTGCCCTTGACGTGCTTGGAGCATTTCTTCTTGTCGTGGCCTTGGGGCCCCAGGGCCTTCACCGGGCAGCGGGGCACGCACTTGCCGCAATTGCCCTGGCTGTAGAAAAGGCAATAGTCGTGGATGCCGGCATAGGGCCGCGGCGTGGCCGGCAGGGGGAGCCGGGCCACCAGGGAGCCCACCCGCACCGCCTTGCCCTTGGCGGTGATCAGGCCGTCGCACAGGCCGAAGGTGCCCAGGCCGGCTATGTGGGCGGCGTGGCGTTCGGACCAATTGGAGGCGAAACCGTAGCGGGCCGATTCTTGCCAATCCCAGGCGGGCGAAAGCATGGGAGCCACCGCCGGCACCCCCTGCACCTTCAAGGCGTCGCCCAGGTTTTTGCGCAGCATGGCGTTGAACTGCTCGCCCTTGTGGCGGGCGCCGGCCCAACGCTGGGAAGGATAAACATCTTCAGCCGCGTTCTCCCGGCGGGTGGCAGCGGTCTGGGGCAGCACCCAGGCCACCACGCTCAATTCCCCGCCCTCCGCCGGAGCCTGGGGATAGGTCAGGTTGAAAACCTCCTGCGGCGTCCAGAAGAAATCGCCTATGTGCTCCTTGCAGGCCCGCCACAGAGGGTCGTCGCCGGCGGCCACGCCCACCAGGGGCTCGTCCCAGGCCGTCTCGGGCTCTGAAAGCCCCAGATCGTTATCCGGCGACTGGGCCACGAATTCTTTTACATAATTTTCCACCCATGCCGCCGGGTCTTGGCTCAAATTGCCTGACATGGAAGCCTCCGCCGATTCCGATGAGTTTATTTAAAACTATACGTATATACTGGGCTCTTGTCACCCTCGGGGCGGAGGCGCATAATTTTTTTATTGCGGACCTCAACGGTCTCTGTTATCTTAATTAGTAATAATTCTCAAGTAGGGGTTTCCACCCCTCATTGAAAAGACTTTTTGTGTAATTTGAAAAAGGAGGGGAACATATCATGAGCAAGACCACTGACAATTTGCAGGAAGCTTTTGCCGGCGAATCCCAGGCCAACCGCAAATACTTGGCTTTCGCCAAAAAGGCCGACGAGGAAGGCTATCCCCAGGTCGCGCGCCTTTTCCGGGCCGCCGCCGAGGCCGAGACCATCCACGCCCATAACCACCTGCGCGCCCTCAAGGGCATCGGCTCCACCGCCGACAACCTGAAGGAAGCCGTGGCCGGCGAGACCCACGAGTTCAAGAACATGTATCCCGGCATGATCGCCGCGGCCCAGGCGGAGGGCAACAAGGAAGCGGAGCGCTCCTTCAGCTACGCCAACGAGGTGGAGCAAATCCACGCCGGCCTGTACCAGCAGCTTCTGGACGGCCTGGCCAAGGATATGGCGCAATACGCCTATTGGGTGTGTCCGGTGTGCGGCTATACCGCGGAAAAAGAGCACCCCGAGCGCTGCCCGGTCTGTAACGCCAAGGGCGACCGCTTCATCAAGATCGACTAAGGCTGATCGAACCGCATCGCGCAAGGAGCGTCCCGAAAGGGGCGCTCCTTGCTATCGCGCCTATGATTCCAAGCCCAGCACCCGGCTGCCAGGCCGCGCGAATACAGGGCCCGCTAATTGGGAAGCCCCCGGCGCTTTCCCTTGAACCCGCCGGCTGGGCTCAGGCCAGGGGCCTGGCATGAGGCAGGGGATCGTAATCCACCACCGGCACCGTTTGCTGGCTGTCCAGAGTGGTGCAGAATTCCAGGTCGGCATGCTGATTCAGGGAGCGCAGCCGGTCGGCTCCATCGCAAGCCAGGAGTTGCGGCCGGATCTCCTTGAAATCCAGCGGCCGCCCTTGCAGCAACCCGGCCAGATAGCGGGCGGCCAGCTCATCCTCCAGGGCGGGCTCCCTGGCTTCCAATCCCATGGGCAAAAGGTAAACCGGCTCCTGCCCAAAGGTCTTGAGCGCCCGGCACAGGGCGGCGGCATTGGCGAAGGAGCCGAAAAACACCCTGGCCGCCCGGCGCAGCCTGCCCACCGCCTGGGTGCCGGCCGAGGTGGTGAGGATCACCCGCCGGCCGGCGAAAGCGCCCGCCCCGGCCTCCACCGGCGAATTGCCGCCGTCGAAATCGGGGGGAGTGATCCCCTGCCGCTCTCCCAGAAGCAGCCTCCCCGGCCGCCGCGCCCGCAGCCGCCGGGCCTCTTCCAAATCCGATATCAGCACCACCTCGGCCGCGCCGTGGGCCAAGAGGGCTATGATGGTGTTGCTGGCCCGGAAAATATCCAGCACCACCACCAGGCCTGGCAGGCTTTCCAGATTTCGCAGACCGCTGATTATTTCCACTTGCATGGGGCCACCGCCATCTTGGCTAAAACATACTTTAATTATATATAGTTCGCGGCGAAAAGCCCCGCAGGCGTGACAATATTTTGCAGATTACGTCCTTGATGGCGCCGGGGTCCCGCCCCAGATCAACCAGCACCCGCGGGGCCAGCAAATGGGCCTGGGCCAGGGCGGCCTCGCCGCCATCGCCCATGAGAAGCACCACCGGCAGATAGGCGAAAGCGGTCCTTTCCGCCAGAAGCCCTTCCAGCACCGCCCTATCCGGCGCCGCCAGCAGCGCCAGGCTGACCTGGGGCCGGGGCTGGCGCAGCCTGCCCAGCAATTGGGGCAAATCCTGGCAATACTCCACGGCGCGCCCCGCGATGGCGTTTCCCAACTCCTGGCGCAAAAAGTCCAGCTCTGGGATTCCGGCCGGCAGAAAACAGACTATGCTCATGGCCTCGCAGCTTCCCCGGGACAAGCAAAAAAACCCCCTCTCTCCCAACGGACGAATCAACAATCGTGCCAGCGGAAGGCCCGCAACCGAGTCCAATGATTTCAGCCAGTTGCCGGCCAAAACCGAAAACGGGGCTGGTTTGGGCCCATGAATATCAGGATATTTGTCTTTTTTGGCGTGACAGCGTACCGGGAAAAATGACAAAACAGCGGAATCATCACTTCGGGCGGCGCACCCCGTGCTTTTTCATGACAGCGTAGAGCCGGCCCCGCGAAAGGTCCGAGATTCGGCAGGCCAGCTTGATATCGCCGCCGGTATTGTGCATCAGTTCCTCGAGATAGCTCTTTTCCGCCTTGTCCAGGGCTGATTCGCGCGCCATTTTAAGGGTGCCCAAGGTCCTGGGGCCCAGGGGCGCGTCGGCGTTGGGCTCGGGCCGCGCGTTCTTGCCCACCGAGGCGCGGGCCACCTGCACCCTCAGATAGGTGGGAAGGTGATAAGGGAACAGGATGGGTTCCTGGCCCGCCGCGGCTATGCTGCGGTCCAAGACGTTGAGCAGTTCGCGCACGTTGCCGGGCCAATGGTGGGCGGACAAGGTATCCAATAAATCAGGCGACCAGGTTTTTACTTTGATATCGTAGCGTTCGCAAAGCTTGGCCAGGTGATGGCTTACCAGTTCCGGCAGGTCTTCCAGATGCTCGCGCAGGGGCGGCAGCTCCAGCAAAAAGGCCCGCAGCCGGAAAAACAGATCCTCGCGGAAACGCCCTTCCTGGATCATGGCCTCCAAATCGCGGTTGGTGGCGCATATCAGGCGGAAATCGCTTTGTTTCTCATGATCGGCCCCCACCGGCCGGAAGCGGCGCTCCTGGATCACCCGCAGGAAGCTGCGCTGCATGCTGAGGGGCAGTTCACCGATCTCGTCCAAAAACAAGGTGCCGCCGTTGGCCTGCTCGATGAGCCCCCGCTGGCGCTTGTCCGCGCCGGTGAAGGACCCCTTTTCATGACCGAACAACAGGCTTTCCACCAGGGTTTCCGGCAAGGCCGCGCAATCCACCACCACGAAGCTTTTTTCCGCCCGCGAGCTGTTCAGGTGGATGCCCCTGGCGAACAGCTCCTTGCCGGTGCCGGTTTCACCGGTTATCAGCACGTTGGCGTCGGAGGAGGCGGCTTGGGCCAGAACGTTCAGGCTGGCCTGCATGGGCGGACTGCTGCCCACGATGCCGCCCGATTTCAGCATCCTGGGGACTTTGGTGGTGGCGCGCTCGCTGCGGAACTCCAGGGCGCGGATCAGGGGCAGGCGCATCTTGTCTATGGAAGCCGGTTTCTCGATATAATCCCAGGCGCCGTTTTTTATGGCCAGCTCCGCCCCATCCGGGTCGCCCTGGCCGGTCATTATGATCACCTCGGGATTGGAAGGCGAACGGCGGATTTCGGACAGCACATCCAATCCATTGCCATCGGGCAGCCTAACATCCAGAAAAACTACGTCAAATGGCTGAGAGTCCGCCATGGCCATGCCGTCGGCCAAGTTAAAGGCGGTCTGGGCCTCGTGGTCCATGCGGGCCACCAGCCTGGTAAGCATGTCTCCTATGCCTGGATCATCGTCAATGATTAGAACTTTTGCCATAATAATTATTATCTACAGCACGGTGGTCATTTAATTCAAGCTTATAGAGATTTTTACCGTGGTTGGCGCTGGTTGGCGCTTGCGGCTTGCGGATGGCTCGGCCTCTTGCTAGGATGAACCGCGTCGCGCGCCAAGCCGCTTTGATGGCCCCCTTTGTATCAGAGCCCTATCGGCGGGCGCTCTCCATCCCGCCTGCCCCGCCGCCTTCCTGAGCGGCTGGCCGCTATCGGTCAGTCAGGCGCGGGGCCCGCCGCTCTTGGCAAGGGGAGTCGCAGTGCTGCCATCCTACATCCCCACCTACGCTCTCGGCGCCTTTGTCGGACTAGTGGTAAATACCACCCTGACCCTGCTTTGTCTATCTACTTACCTATTATACTTAAATTACAAACCATTACGCTATATAACCCTGTTTTTCACTTCTCTTTCCCTCTATTTTCTGGGTTATGTGCTATATGCCTATCAATTTTCAGAGAATTGGATTTTGTTTTGGTACCGCTTCATTCTTTTGGGCCTGGCCTGGGTGCCCGCCTGCTGGTGGCTGTTCGCGCTTTCCCTGCGCGAGGCCAAACCGGATTGGACAGCCCGGGTTCTGCTGCTCTGGGGGCTAACGGCCAGCGCGGCCCTCTTGTTCATCGATCATCCCGCCATTTATGCGGCCCCCTTGGAGCTTTTGTCCCAAAGCGGAGTGCGCCGCCCCCAGTCCTGGTTGCTGCGCCCGGCCATCTACGGCGTGGCCCTGGCCGTGAACCTCGCCTCCATATTGATGATCTGGCTGCGCTGGTGGCGGCCGCCCCGGCCGGGCTACATATTGTTCCTGACCACCGGCCTGGCGCTGTGGCTGGCCGGAGGCTTGCACGACGCCGCCTTCGCCCTGGGCTGGCGCTCGCCCCTGGGCGGCACCGTGCTGTGGCTGGTATCGGCCTGCCTCTCCATATGCATGGCGCTCACCGTGGCGCTGCAAATGCGCCACCTGGAAAACCAGCTTAGCGCCTCCCAGGAGCATTTCGTGAAGGCCTTCCAGTTCAGCCCCAATTGGATGGTGGTCTCCAACCTGGAGGACGGCCGCTTCCTGGAGGTGAACGAGGCTTTTCTGCGCGACATCGGCTTCAAGCGAGAAGACTTCATCGGCCGCACTTCCCTTGACCTGGGGCTGTGGCTCGATCCGGAGCAAAGAAGAGAGGGCATCCAGCAGTTGCTCGAACAAGGCGCCCTGCGCGAAAAGGAAATCACGGTAAGCCCCCAAAAGGGGAGCCGGCTGACCCTGGCCTGGTCGGGCGGCATAATTGAGTGGGGCGGACAAAAGGCCCTGCTCTCGGTTTTACACGACATCACCCAGCGCAAGCAGGCCGAGGAGGAGCTCAACCGGAACCGCAGCCTGTTGGAACAGGAAGTCGGCCGGCGCACCGCCGAATTGCTCAGCGCCAATGAAGAATTGCACAGGGAGATTCAGGAGCGTGAGCGCACCGAAAGCGCCTTGCGGGAGAGCCAGGGCAACCTGCAGCGCCTGTTCGATTCCATGCAGGACCTTCTTTTCATTCTCTCCCCCGGCGGCCATGTCCTGCACGCCAACCAAAGGGCGGTGGAACGCCTGGGCTATTCCCTGGAGGAACTGCGCGGCATGTATATCTTGAGCCTGCACCCTCCGGCCCGGCGGCAGGAGGCCGGCTACGTGATGGAAGACCTCATCGCGGGCCGCAGCGACACCTGCCTGGTGCCCCTCTATACCAAGCGCGGCGAAACCATCCCCGTGGAAACCAAGGTCACCCAGGGGCGCTGGGGCCCAAAGGAGGCGCTCTTCGGCATCAGCCGCGACGTGAGCGAGCGCCTGCGGGCCGAGGAGACCCTGAACCAGTTGACCGCCGGCGTGGCCCACAACTTCAACAACCTTCTGGCCGCGGTCATGGGCAACGCCCAGGCGGCCCGCTCCGAATTGGATAAGCCCTCCCGCAACCAGACCAGCCTGCGCCGCCTCTTGGACAACGTGGTGCGCAGCGCCGAAGGCGGGCGGGGTCTGGTGCAGCGGCTCACCGCCTACGTGGGCCGCCGCCAGCCCGGCAACGCCTTACGCCAGACGGTGAATCTGGCCGAGGTGCTGGCCTCCTCGGTGGAGATAGCCAAGGCGGCTTTCCGCCACATGGGCATGTCCACCGTGAAGGTCCGCCTGGATTTGGAGGAGAGCCTCCACGTGGAGGCCCAACGCAGCGAGCTCATGGAGGTGTTTCTCAATCTCATCAAAAACGCGGTGGAGGCCATGCCCGACGGCGGGTCCTTGACCATCAAGGCCTGGCGCGACGGCGGGCGGGCCCAGGCCTCCTTCAGCGACACCGGCACGGGCATGAACGAAGAGACCCGCAGCCGCGTGTTCCAGCCCTTTTTCAGCACCAAGGGCGTCAGCGGCCAGGGGCTGGGCCTGGCCAGCAGCCGGGGGATTCTGCGCTCCCTGGGCGGGGACATCACGGCCTACAGCCAGCCCAACCGCGGCGCCACCATCAATCTGCGCCTGCCCCTCTGCGAGGCCTCTCCCGGCCAGGCCGCGAAAAATCGGGCGCAGGTCATAGACCGCGGCCTGGAGGTGCTATTGGTGGAAGACGAAGCCCTGGTGGCCATGGGCCTCACCGCCACCCTGGAAGACGCCGGCCTGAAAGTCAGCCTGGCCTCCCGCCTGAGCGAGGCCTACGCCCATCTGGAGCACGGCTCTCCCGATATTTTGCTGTGCGACCTGGGCCTGCCCGACGGCACGGGCTGGGACGTGGCCAGCCGTTTCGGGGAACTGGCGCAAAGCCGGGGCCGGGAAACGCCGCCGGTGATCCTCTTGACGGGCTGGGCCGCCGAAAGCGTTTGGGAGCGGCCGCCCCAGGGGGCGACGCCGGTGTTCGCCATCCTGCACAAGCCGGTGGACCGGGCGCTGCTCCTGGACACCGTGAGCAAGGCCCTGAACCATGGGCAAAAAACCGCGACACGCTAAATTCACTTGACCACAACCCCCACAACCCCTAGCCTTTTTAGTTAAACGATTTCACTGCCCAACTTTCGTCAAGGAGGACCCCATATGGGAGACAAGGAACCCCGCGAATACAATTTACCGCTCATAGGCGAAAAAGCCCCGGCCTTCAAGGCCGAAACCACCCAGGGCCCCATCAAATTCCCGGATGATTTCAAAGGCAAATGGGTGATTTTCTTTTCCCATCCCGCTGATTTCACCCCGGTTTGCACCACCGAGTTCATGACTTTCGCCAGCATGCAGGAGGAATTCAAGGAGCTGAAGGCCGAGCTGTTGGGTCTTTCCATAGACAGCACCTTCAGCCACATCGCCTGGCTGCGCACCATAAAGGAAAAGATCGAATACAAGGGCATGAAAGAAGTGGAGGTGACCTTTCCGGTCATAAGCGACCTCACCATGGAGGTGGCCAAACTCTACGGCATGCTGCATCCCGAAGCC
Source organism: Desulfocarbo indianensis (assembly GCA_001184205.1). Taxonomy (GTDB): domain Bacteria; phylum Desulfobacterota; class Desulfarculia; order Desulfarculales; family Desulfarculaceae; genus Desulfocarbo; species Desulfocarbo indianensis. Next base: position 350,058 of record LBMP01000002.1, on the reverse strand, counting down.
AGCAACGTGCAGGCCGTGCGCGCGGTGTTCATCATCGACCCCAAGGGCGTGGTGCGGGCCGTCCTCTACTATCCCCTGACCAACGGCCGCAACATGGACGAGATCAAGCGGCTGCTCATCGCCATGCAGACCTCGGACAAGAACCAGGTGGCCACCCCGGCCAATTGGCAACCCGGCGACGAGGTCATCATTCCGCCGCCGGGCTCTTGCGGCACCGCCAAGGAGCGGGTGGAAAGCGCGGGCGAAGACTACCGTTGCCTGGATTGGTTCCTTTGCCTGAAACAATTGCCGGAAGAAAAGAAGAAGAAATAAGGCTGGGTTCTACCCCGCCAGCAAGGCCGGTCCCGGGGGGGGCCGGCCTTGTTCATCGGCGGCGGCGCAGCCGCATGGCGCGCTTGTAGAGCGAGGGGCGCGCCTTGCGCGGGCGCGGCGGCATGGGCGCCGGGCCGTCCGGGGCCGGGCTCTTGTGCAGGGCCACCAACCGGGCGATCATCACCGCCAGGTAGATGTTGCCCGCGGCGGCTTCCAGGGTGACCATGAAGCGGGCCGCCGGGGAAATGGGCTGGCTGGCGGCCCCGCCCAGGGTGGTGATGCTGGAAAGGCTTAAATAGATGGAGTCCAGGTCGAACAGGCTGCTGCTGGTGCCCCTGGTGGTCAAGGGCGGGGCAAAGGAACCCGGCTCCAGGAGCTGGATCAACTCGAACAGTTCGGCCCAGGAAGCCGCCAGAAGGAAATACACCGCCAGACCGGCGAAAAGGGTATTCAGCTCCACCCTGATGGCGGAAAAGAGAAACGCCATCACGAAAACGGTCCAGCCCATGGTGATGAGCGTGCTCAACCCCTGATAAAACACCGGCGTGTAGGGCCCCAGGGCGTAGGGCCCCATGACCCAGGAGAGGATGGCCCCGGCGGCCATGAGCCCCAGGAGCCAGCTCATGGATTTGACGTAAAAATGGAAGCGCGCCATGAATTCGTGGGACAAGGGCTTCAGCGCCACTTTCATGACCGCCACGAAGCAAAGCAGGATCACCAGGCTGGTGAAGCTGATCTGCCCGGACCGCGCCGAGGCGGTGAGGATCAGCACGAAAGAAATCCAAAACAAATAATAACGGCTGGTGTGGCCGCCTATTTCCCCAAGACGCCGCCATTTTCTGGATAGGCTCGCGCTCAAGTCAGGCTCCTGATTCTAGCTCAGCCGGCGCGGGCGCGTGGGGGTCGGGGATGACCAGGGTGAAGCGGGTGCCGCCCTCCAGGGGGCAGGAATAGGATACGTAGCCGCCGTGCTCCTCCACCACCTTCTGCACCAGGAGCAAGCCCATGCCGGTGCCCTTGGCCCCCTTGGTGCTGAACAGGCCGCTGAAAAGATAGCGCCCCACTTCTTCCGGTATGCCGGGGCCGTTGTCGTCCACGCTGACCACCGCCTGGCCGCTCTGGTTGCGCTCGCAGGCCAGCACCACCCTGCCGGGCGGGTCCTGCCGGGGCCGGCCGGCCAGGGCGTCCAGGGCGTTGTTGACCAGATTCAGCAGGGCCCGGCGCAGGCCCTTCTGATCGGCGATCAGGTTCTGGCAGGCCCGGTCCTCGCGCACCAGCACCGCGCATCCGATCTCCCGGCCCTTCAGGGCGGAGAGCGATTTCACGTCCTGCAAAAGGTGATTGAGGTCAAAGGGCCGGCGCTCGTCGATCTGGTAGTCGGCGAAATAGAGCAAATCCTCGGCCACGCTGGAGACCCGCTGCACGCTCTGGTTCACCATCTGCCAGCCCTGGGCCAAAAGCTCCGGGTCGCCGGCCTGCAGGCCCTGATCCACTATGTAGCTGGCGCTGTTCAGGCCGTGCAGCAGGTTGCGGATATAGGGCGCCAGGCCCGACACGGTCTGCCCCACCGCCGCGGCGCCGGCGTGCTTCATCAACTGCTTTTCCAGGTTGGAGCGATCAGTGATGTCCAAGAAGGTCCCGATGAAGGCGCCTCGCCCGCCCTCCTGCTCCCAGGCCCTGAAGCGCCCCTCCAGAACCCGCCCGCCCTTGGCGGCGGCGGGGAAGCTCAGGCGCAGCAGATCGCCGGCCCCCTTTTGCTGGCGCGCCTGGGCCAGGGCTTTCAGCAGGTAGGGCCGGTCTTCCTTGGCCACCAGGAGGTTCAGATCTACCCCCTCCAGGTTCTCGGGGTCCAGGCCCAGCGCGCGGCCCGCCTCGGGATTGCTGAGGAGCAGCCGGCCCTGGTCGTCCAGGAGGAAAATGGCGTTGGGCGAATCGGTCACCAGTTGTCTGTAGCGGCGGCTCAGGCGCTCGGTGCGCCGGGCCACCCGCTGGGCCATGTAGGCTATGGAATCGCCCAAGGCTCCCAGCTCAGCCGGCGCCTTCACCGGCGTCACGTAATAATGATCGCCGGCGGCCAATTTGTCCACCTCGGCGCTCATGCGCTTCACCGCGCGGCTCACGGTGAAGATCACCGAGAGCCCCACCATGGTGCTGGCCGCCAGGAACAGGAGCAGCGCGAAGAGTAAGGTGCGCTGCATGTCGCGCTCCAGTTGCGCGTCCATGCCGGCCAGGCTCATGTCCACGTCCAGGACCCCCAGCACCTTCTGCTCCGGCGGATGGGCGTGACACGGCGGGCCGGAGCAGGAGGGCCGGTTGTAGATGGGCAGGATGGTGCCCAGCACCCGCTTGCCGTCCGCCGCCTGGAATATGCGGCTGCGGTTCTCCATGGGCAGCCGGGCCAGGGGCTCATCCTGGGCGTGGCAGCCGTAACAGGCCTCGGCCTTCTTGTCCACCTCCCTGCCCTGCTCGCCGGCCTGGGAGGAAAAAATGATGCGCCCCTCGGCGTTGAAGATGCGCACCCGGCTTATGCCGGGCTGGGCGGCCACGTCACGCATGGTGTCGTAGAGGTGGCCCCTCTGGTCGGCCAGCATGGAGCGGAAGGTGGCCCGTTTCAGGGTCTCGGCGAAGCCGGCGCCCTCGGCCTGGAAGCGCTCGGTCAATTGGCGGCGCTGGCCCTGGATATTGAAATAAGCGCCCAGGGCCACCGCCACAAAGATCACCAGGCCCACCGGAAAGGAGAGCTGGAAAGAGAGCGACCGCCAGGGCAAGGCGATCCCCTTGCCCTGGCCGCCTTGCTCCCGCCCGCCGGGCGCGGGGCGAATATCGCCTGCCTGGTCCGCCAAGAGAACCCCTCGCTGGTTGCTCGCCGCCTATTTCATACTAGTTGCAGCCCCCTCCGGAGGTCAATCAGGCCAATACCCGGGCCGCGCGCCGCATGAGGCTGCCTATGGCCAGGCCCTGGGGGCATGCCGCCTCGGCCGGGGAATAGTCCAGCGAGCCCAGGCGGAGGCGCTCCTCCCTGGGCAGGCCGTTGAAGACCTCCCGGGCCAGGCGCGCGTCGCCGTGGCTTTCATGGTACATGAGGCAGCGCATCACCTCGGCCACCGGGGCCGCGCCGGAGAGCGCGTTCTCGCAGATTCCCGAGCAGCCGGCGCAATAGCAGCCCGCCGTGGCCTGGGCGAAATTGTCCAAGGCCCGGATATCGGCGGCCGAGAGCTGGGTGCGGTCCAGGGCCGCCGCCGCGTTGGCCCGCAGGATGGTCAGGTTGGGCATCTGCGAGCACAGGCTGGCGATATGGGGCTCGGTCCACACGGCTTTCAGCTTGGCCTGCTCCGGCGTGTAGCCCTTGCTCAAGAACCTTTCCGCCAATTGCTCCTCGGCCTCGCCGCCGGCCCTGATGGGACCGCCGCCCTGGGTCTTCATGGCGGTCAGGCCGATGCCGGCCTTGACGCAGGCCTCCACCGCCCGCTTCATGTCGTCGCTGTGCATTATGCGGTGATTGTAGGTCATCATGATGCCGTCGATGTAGCCCAGCCCGGCCCCGCGCAGCAGGCAATCCTCCATGTTGCGGTGGGTGGAGAAGCCGAAAAGCTTGATGAGGCCCTTGGCCTTGGCCTGCTCGGCCCAGCGCCCGCTGTCGGCCCAGAGCTGATCCACGCTTTTTATGCCGTGCACGAAATAAAGGTCCACGTAGCTGGTCTGCATCTTTTCCAGCGATTGGTTCAGCAAGCGGGTCATGTCCTGGGTGCTGCGGGCATAGGAGGCCTTGGTCACCAGGAACACCTTTTCGCGCGCCCCTGGGTTGCGCTGGAAAAACTTGCCCAGGCCCGTCTCCGCCTGGCCGCCGTGATACTCGGCGGCGGTGTCCCAATAGGTGACGCCCAAGGCCAGGGCCTGCTTGAGCACTATCTGGTTGTTGATGGTGTCCCACATGGTGCCCAGGGAAAGAATGGGCACCTTGATGCCGCTCTTGCCGAACACGCGCTGCGGCATGAGCGGGGCCGCGTCGGCTTTTCCCGCGGTCAAGCCGCTTCCCAGAGCCAACCCCCCCGCGCCGGCCGCGCCGGCCGCGCCGGCCACCTTAAAGAAATCGCGGCGGTTGAATTTAAAATTTAACCTGCCCATGGTTTCTTCTCCGTTAAAGGACGATCTAATTATTGCCGCCCGCTCCCGCCAAAAGGCCGCGGGCCCGGTTGCGGGTTTCATTCTCGGCGCTCACCCGGATGGCGGCCAGGCCGCTCACCGGGCATTCGTGCTGGCAAGCGCCGCAGCCTATGCAGGCCGCCAAATCCACGTAGGGCAATTGCAGCCTCACCTCCAGCCAGGCCGCCTGCCCCGCCCGCCAGGCCGCAGGGCCCTCGGCGGAGGCCAGCTCCACCTCGCGATCCCCGTTGGCCGCGATGCGCAGGCGCTGGCCCTCCACCCGCAGAAAATAATCGCCGCTGGCCAAGGCGCCTGGCTGTAAAGCCGGACCGGAGAGCGCCACCTTGCGGCCTTCCACCCGGCTGACGGCGCGCTCGCCCCCGCGCAGGGGGCGGAACTCCAGGCGGGTGTGGATGGCCTTGGGGCTCACCGGGCAGTTTTCCTGGCACACGATGCAGGGCCGGTCCATGGCCCAGGGCAGGCAACGCCCCCGGTCCAGGAAGGCCGTGCCGATGCGCACCGGGCCCTGGCCGGCGTGGGCGCCCCGCCCCAGCTTTTCATCCAGGCTCAGGGGCCGTATGGCGGAGGTGGGGCAGAGATGGCCGCAGGCCACGCAGTTCAGCAGACAACCGCCGTTGCCTATGCGGAAGTTCAGCACCGGGGTCCACAGGCCCTCCAGGCCGGCCTGCAAGGCCGCCGGCTGGATGACCCCGCTGGGGCAGACCCTCATGCACTGGCCGCAGCGCACGCAGCGGGCCAGGAAGCGGGCCTCGTCCAGGGCTCCGGGCGGCCGCACCGCCTGAGGGGGCCAATCCCTCGCCAGGCCGCCGCCCAGGCGCAGGAACGGAACCGTGGCCGCGCCGCTGAGGAGCGACCAGCCCAGGCCCCGGCGCAGCAGATCGGGCGCGGCGCTTTCCCCGGCGGCGGAAGGCTCCGCGCGGTAGGTCATGAGGTCGTCGCCGCAGGTCTGAAAGCAATTGAGGCAGAGCACGCACTCGGACCAGCGCAAGCGGCCCGAGGGCGCGCAAGCTCCCTCGCAAGAGGCCTCGCAGGCCAGGCATTCGCGGCAAGCCGCCTCGCGCTTGGCCATCCGCCACCAGGACCAGCGGGACAGGAGCCCCAACAGCGCCCCCAGGGGACAAACGAACCGGCAATAGAAACGGGGCCGCCAGAGATTCAAGCCCAGCGCCGCCGCCAGAAGGGCGGCGATCAGCCAGGCTCCGCCGTAATGGCGCGGAGCGCCCAGGATATAGCCCTGATTATCCAGCGCCGGCAATATAGCCAGGCTCACCGAGCGCTGCAACAGGGGAAGGGGGTCCAATAAGCCGCTCAGCACGGAGCCGCTTACGATCCCCCCGCCGTTCAGCGCCCAGGCCAGGACCAGCCAAACGCCCGCTAAAATGACCGCGCCCCAGCGGGCCCGGCGCGAGGCCCCCGCCGCCTGCCAAACCGCCAAAGCGGCCAGGGCCAGGAGCCCCAGGGCTATAAGCCACCATACGCCGCCGCCGGCCTGGCCGGCCCGGCCCAGGATATCCCCCGCCGCCGCGGCCAGGAGAAACACCAGAATGTAGTACTTTAGCTTTTGGGCGGGATGCGGTTGGTTGCGGGCCGCCCGCTCCTTGAGTTTGCGCCCCCGGCCGCCCAGCCAGCCGATGAACTGATTCAGGGCTCCCATGGGGCACGCCCAACCGCAGAAAAAACGCCCCAGCAAAATAGTGAGCGCCATGGTGAGGAGCGCCCAGAGGAGCCCGGCGAACAGCGCGCCGCCAGCCAAAAGCGTGGCCAGAGCCACCAGGGGGTCCAGCTGTAAAAACCAGTTGACCGGCCACCCCCGCAGCCGCCACCAAACTTCACCCAGGGTGGAGACGAGGCACAGCCAGAGGAACAAGCCCAGGAAGAAGGCCTGGCTCAGGCGGCGCACGTTGCGGATGGTCATGACCCGGAGGCCTCCACCTCTTGGGGGCCCAGGGCCCGCCAATCGGCGTTGCCCAGGCCCGTCGCCTGGGCGCGCGCGATAAAGGGCAGTTGGGCCGGGGTCTTGCCCAGGAGATCGGCGGCGCAGGCATCGGCCGCCACCTGGTCGGTGGAGACTATGATCCTTCCCGTGTCCTTCAGGTCGCTCAGGGAGCCCCCGGTGGGGCCGTTGCGCAGCATGCTCTGCACCCCGTCCAGGATCACCAGGGTGGGCCGCAACATGGCGGCCAGCTCCACGATGATGCCGTGGATGTCCTGATGGAAAATATTGCGGCGGCCGCCCAGCAGACCGTACCAATTCTTCATGCTTAAAGACGCGCCGGAGCGGTGATGATCCTTTACCGGGGCCAGGCCGATCACCCGGTCGGCCCTCAGCAGGGGCTCGGCCAAAACCGGCCAGTCCACGATGAGCCTGCCGCCGGGAAGGGTGTAGCGCCGGAAAGCCTCGGGCCTGGGCAGCAGCAGTTCCGCCCCGCCGGAGCGGGCCGCTGCGGCCAGGCCGGAGAGCTCGAAGCAGGAGAGCGGGTCCTGGATGGGGTTGTCCGTCACCAGGATCGACTTGGCGCCGGCCCGGCGGCAAAGGTCGATCAAGGCCGCCAGGATTTGGGGGTGGGTGGTGGCGCACACCGCCGGCGGCGAGGCAAAGGCGGCGTTGACCTTGATCAACACCCGCTCACCCGATTTCACGAACTGCTCCATGCCGCCCAGGGCCTTGAGGGCGGCCTCCAGGCCCTGGGCCCGTTCCCCGCCGCGCGCCACGGCCAGGCGCCCCTGGGTTCCGGCCGCGGCGTAGGACGGCAGCTCTGGCAGGGTTTGGCCGTCGGGTTGCGCCGGCGGCGGGCCGGCGCTGAAAAGCCCCAGCCCCAGCCCGCCCACGCCGGTGAGGGCCAGGCCGGTCTTGCCCGCCCGGATCAGAAACTCGCGGCGGTTGCTGGGCCCGCTCACGGCCTCACCTCTCGCAGAGCCCCGGCCAGGCTGGCGGCCAGTTCCACGGCGGCCGCGGCGGTGGGCGCTTCGTGCACGCCGGCCAGGAGGGGCCCCTGGCTGAAAACCAGCTCGTGGGAGCCGATGAATTCGGCCAGGCGCGCGCCGGGCGGGGCTGCCGGCGGCGGGGTCATCTCCTTGCCGCCGTTGGCGGCGATGAAGCCCAGGTAGTCGCCGGCCAGTTTTTGGGCGGCGGCCGGATTGGGCAAAAGGCTTATGAAGGCCACGGCCTCACCGTCCTTGGTCTGATAGCGCGCCAGGAACAGGTCCTTGAACCCCGCGAAGCCGAAAGCCCCCTCGCGGGCCAGCGCCAGGCTTTCGCTCAGCATCCCCTGGCCGGGAAACCAGGAGGCTTCCCGCAGGGTCTCCGCCCGGTCACCCCGGCTGGCCAGGAAATTGAGAGCCAGGTCCCTGGCCGCCGCCAAGAGCGCCGGGTTGCCCGCCGAGCCCACCACCTCCAGGTAATAACGTCCCCGCGCCGCGTACACCGCGTTGGCGGTGACATAGGCCAGGGGCGCGTCGGCCAGGGGTTGGCCGCCGGGCCGGCGCTGCTGACTGAATACGCTGAAGGCCCCCCTGGGATCGCCCATGTCATAGGCGTACAGTTCCAGCCAGGCCTCGGCATCGTTCTTCAAAGCGAAACGCTGACTGGCCAGGCTCACGAATCCGCTCGTTAAATAAAGATCGGCCTTGCCGTTTATCTTTACGTAGAGATCGTCCGGCCCGAAGGATTGGGCCGGCCCCGCCGGCGTGAGGGAGGCGGGAGCCAAAGCCGCCAGGGCCGCGGCGGCGTCACTGGCGTCGGATGTCTTTGCGGCCGGAGCTGGCCCGGCCGGGCCTTTTTTCAGTTGCCGCCAGCTCTCCACGGCTGGGTTGTAGTCGAATTGGCTGAAGAAAATCCCCAAGCCCACCACGGCCAGCGCCAGGAGCAGACCCAGCCCCAGGAGCTTTTCGGCTCCCTTGGGCCTTGCCGGATTGACAAAATGTGGGCTCAACCTTTCCTCTAAGGTCGGAAATTCAATGTTAGAAATCCATAGCCGCGGCTAGCGCAATTTCTTGGCGTAGCTGGCCGCCTCCAGGCCGGCCACGCAGCCTTCGCCCACCGCCTTGGCCACCTGCCAGGGCGGCCCGCAGATATCCCCGGCCGCGAAAACGCCGGGCAGGTTGGTGGCCTGGTTTTTGTCGGCCACCACGTACTGGAATTTCTCCGCGTCCAGGGCCACGCCCAGGGTGGCGGCCAGTTCCACGGCCCCCTTGGCGCCCTGCTCGATGAACACGCCGGCCACGGGCAGGGCCTCGCCGTCATCCAGCACGAGCTCCCGCACGGCTCCCTCGCCCCTGATCTCCTTGACCTTGCGGCCCTCGTGCAATTGAATGGCGCTTTCGCGCAGCTTTTCAGCCAAGCCCTCGCTCACCGCCAGCTCCGGGCAGACCAGGTGCACCTCCGAAGCGTAGAACAACAAGGTGAGCGCTCCGGTTACCGCCGCGCTTTCGCAGCCGGCCACGGCCACGGCCTCGCCCTTGTAAAAACCGGCGTCGCAGTCCACGCAATAGCTCACGCCCTTGCCCAGGAGCTCTTTTTCGCCGGGCACGCCCAGCTTGTTGCGCGAGATGCCCATGGCCAGGATCAAGGCGCGGCATTTGAGTTCCCGGCCGCTCTCCACCTTCACCGTGTACCAGCCCTCCTGGCCGGCGGTGGCCACCACGTCCTCCTCCAGGAATTCCGCGCCGGAGGCCTCGGCCTGCTGGCGGCCTTCCTCGATAAGGTTCTGGCCGGAAATCTTGGAGAGGCAGCAATAGTTTTCCACGTGGGCCCGGAACAGGCTGCTCTTGGGTCCCCGGCCCAAGACCAATACCGACGCCTTGGCCCGCGCGGCGTGAATGGCGGCCTGCAAGCCGGCCGGCCCGGTGCCCAGGATAATCACGTCATAGGTTTCCGCAGCCATTGCACCTCCCCTTACCCGGCTTCAAGGTCCGGGCCATCGCTAGCCTCCGCGGCCTGGCCCCAGCGCCGAACTGACCGCCCGCGCATAAAAGGCACAACTAAAATCCTGACAGGAAACGTAGCCCATGTCCACACTGGCATACCAGGCCGCGGTGAAGCTGGCCCGGTCGCTGGACCACAACCAGCGCTGCCTGGGGCTGAAGGCGCTTTGCAGGCAGAGATCGCCGGCCCCCAGCTCGTCCTCGCCCAGCGCCAGCAATAGTTCCGGCCGGAGATGAAAGAGCTTGAGCGCGGCCAGCCCGCCTCCGGTCGGAGCCGCTCCACCTTGTAGACCCTGGCCGTGCCTCCCCGGTCCAAAAGGCCCCTCACCTCGTAGCCGCCGATGCGCTTCAAGGCCGGCGGTTTCTAACCCAGGCGCGCCGCATAGATTTCGCCCAGGCCCCGCTCCCTGATCTTGCGCTTGGTCTCGCTGGCGTCATAAGCCACGAAGCGGATTTCCAGACGCCGGGCGCTGGGATCGTAGAGCACGTACTTGGCCGCCGAATCGCCGTCCCGCGGCTGGCCCACGCTGCCCGCGTTGACTATCCAGCGGGGGCCTTCTTCCAGTTGGCGCTCCCCCCGGCCCAGGGCCAGATGGCTCACGGCGCCGCCGGCCACGCGCACCAGGCCCAGCTCGTGGGTATGGCCCACGAAACAGATGTCCTCGGGCAAGGCCGCCATTTCCGCGGCCAGCAGGCCGTCGGCCGCCTCGAAGAGATAGGTGGTCACCGACTCCGGCGGCAGCCCGTGCACCAGGCGCGCGCCGCGCCGCACCAGCATGCGGGGCAGCCGGGCGATGTAATCCAGATTATCCTGGGAGAGAAGTTCCCTGGTCCGCAACAGAGCCTGCCGGGCCTGGGGGTTGAACCAGCTCAGATAGGCGGGGTCGGCCAAGCCCAGTTCATGGTTGCCCATGACGCTTTCCACCCGCTTGCCGCGCAGGAAGGCCAACACCTCCTCCGGGTCCGGGCCATAGCCCACGCTGTCGCCCAGGCAAAAGACCTCCGCCGCGCCCTGGGCGGACAGGTCTTGCCAGACCGCCAGCAAGGCCTCCAGATTGCCATGCACGTCGGAGATGATGGCTACGCTCATATAATAAATTCTAGCACAGGCGGCAAAGCCGGTGGCCCGCTTGTCGGAAAGCGGGGTTGCCCCTCCGGCCCGGCAGAAGGCTCATCTCCGGCTTTAAGAGGCGCGCCTCCCTGACCGGCGCGCCCGCCGCCGGGCGTCACCCGCCCCGGCTTTACGCGGGCGCGAACCCGTGGGGCCGGCTAGCCCTCGGTCTCGGCCTGGCCGGCCGCCTTGTCGGGGTCCAGGCCCAGCATCGTATAAAACTCGCGGCTCTCCAGCACCTCCTGGTCCAGGAGCTTTTGGGCCACGGCCTCCAACTGGTCGCGGTGCTCGGAGAGCACCTGGTTGACCCTGTCTTCCCGCTCCTCCAGGAGCCGGCGCAACTCATCGTCCAGACCGGCGGCGGTGGCTTCGGAGTATTCCTGGCCGGGAGGCAGATAGCTGGAATCCTGCGGCATGAAAATGGGCTGGTTGCGCCGCGAATAAGTCACCGGCCCCAGGGTGGTGCCCATGCCGTATTGGGTCAGCATGGCCCTGGCCAGGTCGGTGGCCCTTTGCAGGTCGTTGGAGGCGCCGGTGGAGACCTCGCCGAAAATTATTTTTTCGGCCACCCGCCCGCCCAGGAGCACGTCCAGCTTGCCCACCAGCTCCGAGCGGCTCATGAGGTAGCGATCCTCGGTGGGCCGTTGCTCGGTATAGCCCAGGGCGGCGATGCCCCTGGGCACGATGCTGATCTTGTGCACCTTGTCGGTTAGGGGAGTATAGGCCGCCACCATGGCGTGGCCGGTCTCGTGGTAGGCCACGGTTTTCTTCTCGCGCTGATTGATGACCCGGTTCTTCTTTTCCAGGCCGCCCACGATGCGGTCCACCGCCTCCTCCAGATCGGCCATGGTCACCTGGTCGCGGTCCGCGCGCCCGGCCAGCAGGGCCCCCTCGTTGAGGATGTTCTCCAAATCCGCCCCGGACAGCCCCGGCGTGCGCTGGGCCAATATCTTGAGGTCCACGTCCGGAGCCAGGGTTATCCTCTTGGCGTGAACCTTCAGAATGTCTATGCGTCCGTTGAGGTCGGGCTTGTCCACCAGCACCTGGCGGTCGAAGCGCCCGGCGCGCAACAGGGCCGGGTCCAGAATCTCCGGCCGGTTGGTGGCGGCCATGATTATCACCCCCACCCGGGGGTCGAAGCCGTCCATCTCCACCAGGAGCTGTTGCAGGGTCTGCTCGCGTTCGTCGTGGCCGCCCACCACGCTCATGCCGCGCGCCTTGCCCAGGGCGTCCAGTTCATCGATGAAGATTATGCAGGGGGCCTTTTCCTTGGCCTGGCTGAAAAGCTCGCGCACGCGGGCCGCGCCCACGCCCACGAACAGCTCCACGAATTCCGAGCCGCTGATGGAGAAAAACGGCACGCCGGCCTCGCCGGCCACCGCCCTGGAAAGCAGGGTCTTGCCGGTGCCCGGAGGGCCCACCAGAAGCACGCCCTTGGGCATGCGGCCGCCCACCCTGGTGTAGCGCTCCGGCTCCTTCAGGAAAGACACGATCTCCTGGAGCTCGCCCTTGGCCTCGTCCACGCCGGCCACGTCCTCGAAACGGGTGGGCACGTCCTGCTCGGCGTGGAGCTTGGCCCGGTTTTGCCCGAACTGCATGACGCCGGCGCCCGGCCCCATGCGCCTCATCATGAAATACCAAATGCCCAAAAAGAGGAAAATCGGGATCAGCCACGATATGAGGTTGCGCAGAAAGGTGGACTCCACCTCGCCCCGGAACTTGAGGGTGTGCCCTTCCAGCTCCTTGGCCAAATCCGGGTTGACCCGGATGGTCTTGAACTTGACCTCGGCGTTGTCCTTGTCCAGCATCACCCCGGTGATGGCTTGATCGCCGATGGCGATTTCCTTGATTTTATCCTGGCGCAGGCGAGAGAGGAACTCGCTGTAGGGGATCACTTCCGGGCCGATGGATTGGTAGATCAGGTTGTTAAGTATGAGCACCGCCCAAATGCCCAACAACACGTACCATATAGAAAACTTATGCTTCTTTTCCAAAGGCATTCTCCTCTTGCCGGCCTTGGCAGGCGGCGCGGCAGAGATATTTCCCCGCCCGCTGGAAATTTAAGTAACGCTATAAAAAAACTACTCTGGGCATGGCAATTGGTCAATAGCGCGGCCTTGACTGGGCCATATGGCGTGCTTATTTTTCATTGGTGAGAAAGACCAAAACCCAAAACCTTTTTCCAGGAGGCACGCCATGTACGATCTTTTACCCTACGCCGGTTTCGGGTCTTTGGGCAAAATCCGCAAGGAGTTCGACGGTATTCTAAGCCGCTTTTTCGAGGGGGCGGAATTGCCGGATTGGCCGAGGGCCGAACTGTTTTCGCCCAAGGTGGACATAAAGGAAACCGAGGAAGCCATTGAGATTATCGCCGAAGTGCCCGGCCTCAAGGCGGAGGAGATCGAGCTCAGCCTGACCGGCGACGTCTTGACCATTAAGGGCGAGAAAAAGAGCGAGCGCGAGGAAAAAGAAGGCTCCTATCATCTGGTGGAGCGCAGCTTCGGCAGCTTCCAGCGCAGTTTCCGCCTGCCCGGCGAGGTGGACCGGAGCAAGCTGGGCGCGGTGCACAAGGACGGAATCCTTACCGTGACCCTGCCCAATAGCGATAAAGCCGGCCCGGCCCGCATCGAGGTGAAAGGCTCCTGATCCGGTCCCAGTTAGGCATTGAGTAAACAGGCCCGCCCGCCTTTAAGGGCGGGCCATTGTATTTGCCGCCGAGCCGTGGCAGGGTTGGCGGGGTCCGGCAAGCGGGCAGTCTTTAATCACTTTGGGCGGGAGGGGCGGGACGGCCATGGGGCGGGAGAGCCGAGGCTATTTTTCATTGCAGGCCATGGTCTTCGCCCTGGTGGCCGCGGCCTTCGTGAACATTTATCTGACGCAACCGGTGCAGCCGGAGCTGGCCAAAGAGTTCGGGGTGGGAGCCTCCCTGGCCGCGCTGAGCGTCTCCGCCGTGATCCTGGGCATTTTCCTGGCCAACCTGCCCTTCGGCCTTTTGGCCGACCGCCTGCCCATCCGGCCCATCATCGTGGCGGGATGCCTGGCCGTGGCCGCGGGCGGCCTGCTCTGCGCGCTGAGCTCCAATCTGTGGCTCCTGGTGGCGGGCAGGTTTTTGCAGGGCCTTTTCATACCGGCGCTCACCACCTGCCTGGCGGCCTATCTGGGCCGCAGCCTGCCCCTGCCCATGCTCAACGTGGCCATGGGCTCCTATGTCGCGGCCACCGTGGTGGGCGGCATGTTTTCCCGGCTGCTGGGGGGCTACTGCGGCGCGGCTGATTGGCGGCTGGCCTTTTACCTGGGCGGCGGCCTGGTGCTGGCGGCCGGTTGGGCGGCCTGGCGTTGGCTGCCCCGGGAAGCGAACCGCGAAGAGGAGGCGGATAATCACGAGGGTTTCGGCCGCATCCTGAAGCGGCCGGAGCTGCTGCGGCCCTACGCCGCCACCTTCGCCTCCATGTTCGTCTTTTCCTCGCTGTTCAACTTCATGCCCTTTTACCTGGCCGGGCCTCACTTCAAGGCCGGCACCGCGGTCATCACCTCCATGTATCTTTCCTATCTGATGGGCGTGGTTATCAGCCCCCTGGCCGGCAGGGCCGCCAACCGCCTGGGCAGCGGCCTGGCCATGATCCTGGGCGCGGCGCTGTTCATCCTGGCCGCCCTGTTGAGCCTGGTGCCTGACCTGAGCGCCATGGCCGCGAGCCTCACCCTGGTCTGCGCCGGCCATTTCACGGTTCATTCCGTGGCCGCCGGCGCGCTCAACTCCCGGCTTGCCGCCGGCCGGGGCAAGGCCAATTCCCTCTATGTGCTTTTCTATTATCTGGGAGCCTGGTGCGGCATCACCATAAGCGGCTGGGCCTATGGCGCGGGCGGCTGGCCAGCGGTGGTTTCGGTCGGCCTGGCCGTGCTGCTGGCGCCCCTGGGCATCGGCCTTTGGGAGCGCCGCCTGGGCCGCGCCGCCAGCTCCGCCTAAAAACCGGGTCCCGCCCCCAGGAAGGGCCGGGACCCGGTTTCGCCTTTATGCCATGGGCTTCGGCTGGGACTACCAGTGATAACCCAGCTTGAACAACAAGCGGCTGTCCTCCTCTTTTTTGCCCGGCTCGGGGTCGTTGTCATAATCCCAGCTATATTCAACCGACGCCGCCAAGCCCGCCGCGATGGGCATGGTCAGGCCGGTGCGGGTGGTGAGGAAGGTCTCCTCGGCGGCGTCCACCCGGCTGAACACTTCGTGGTAATGATATAGTTGCAGCCGTTCCAGCCAGAGCCAGTAATCGAAATTCAGCGCCCAGCGGGCGGCCACGTAATCGCGCTCCCCCCTGCGCTCGGTGTTCTCCAAGACATAGTTGGGGCCCAGTTCCAGCGAGAGGTTGCTTATATTGCTCTGCCAGATTTGGTAGCCCATGCCAGCGCCAAAGGCGTAGCGGCTGCTCAGGCCCTTGAACACGTCGCGGCTGTAGCCCAGATTGCCGAAAGCGTACCAGCGCTCCGAAATGAACCGGTTGTATTCCAGGTAGGCCAGGTCGTTGTCCACCGTGTCCTTGCCCTTGTTCTCCTCCCGGTGCAGCTCGCCGCCCACCCGCACGCGGTGGATGTCCCAGCGCATGGTGACCCGCCCGTCGGCGTCATACCGGCGCTTGTCGGTGTTGCCCGCGCGGATGTCGCTGCCCAGGTTCACCTGGCCCTTCACCTTCAGCTTTTTCGCGTCGGGCGGGTTGATGGCCTGCACCTCGGCCAAGGGGGCCCGCAGGTCCCTGTCTCCCGATAGCTTCAGGGCCCCGGCGTCATCGGCCTGAGCCAGTCCCCCCGCCAGGCGGCCGTCAGCCAACTTGACCTTTATGGGAGTATCGGTGCTCAAGCCCGCCACCTGATCCCAGGCGATGACTATCTTGCCCGCGTAGGAGGTCTCCAGGGTCAGCTTGCCCTCGGCCATGGCCGCCACCTTGCCGCTGATGCGGTCGCCGTTTTTCAGGACAACCACATCGGCCCGCGCCGCGGAGGCCAGGCCAGAGAACAGAATCAACGCCATCAAGAGAGCCGCCCCAGACCTTGCCAAACGATTCATGACCAGCTTTCTCTCCTTTTTTATGCCCGCCCTAGGCCGCCTCTTTTAGCGGCGATCCGTCTTTCAAATGCACGTCCTGCTGGGGGAAGGGTATGCTGATGCCTGCCTGATCAAAGGCCTGCTTCACCTTTTCCATGAGTTCGCAGCGCACCGCCCAGAAATCGCCGTTGTTCACCCAGGGCCTGGCCAAGAGGTTGACGCTGGAATCGGCCAGCTCCATCAGCCACACCGTGGGCTCCGGATCGGGCAGCACCCGCGCGTCCTCCCGCATGGTCTTCATGATGATCTCCTTGGCCTTCTGAACGTCGTCGCCGTAATCAATGCCGAATACCAAGTCGATCCTGCGGGTGGGAGTGCTTACGTAGTTGGTGATCTTGTCGCCGTAGACCTTGGTGTTGGGCAGAACCATCATCGTGCCGTCGAAACCGCTTATCCGGGTGGTGAGGATGGTGATGGCCTGCACCGTGCCCATGGTGCCGCCGGCCACTTCCACCACGTCGCCGATCTTGAAGGGGCGCGAGATCAATATCAGCACCCCGGCGGCCAGGCTGGAAAGCTGGCCCTGCAAGGCAAGACCCACGGCCAGGACCGCGCCGCCCAGGACCGCGATAAGGGAGGCCGTCTGAAAGCCGACCTGGTTCAGGGCGGCGATGACCACGAAGGCCATCAGCAGGAAGTGCATGACGTTGCCGCCGAAGGAGACCAGGGTCTCTTCCACCTTGGCCCTGCGCATCACCTTCAGGAAAAGGCGGGTAAGCGACTTGGCCGCCACGATCCCCACCAGCAAAATAATTATCGCGCCCACTACCTTCAGGCCGTAGAGCGCGAGCCAACTCTGCACCGAGTTTAAAATATCCTGCATCTCATTCCACCTTGGTTCGTGTCCAGCAGACAAAATGGCCGTCTCCGGGCCGGAAGCCGGAATGGCCGGGCAGGCGCGGCCGCGGCCGCGGCCGCCAGCGTCGCGGGCCCTCGCCGCCTAGCTTTTTAGCCTAGCAGCTCAGGCCCCTGGGGTATACCCGCGGCCGCCTAAAAATTGTAGTCGGGATTCTCGGGATCAAAGTCCTTGGCTTGCAGCCCCACGTTAACCTGGATATTTTCAAACCCCACGTCCTCCATCACCAGGTTGCGGTGGTCCCAAACCGTTATTCTGTTCAGCAGGCCGGTGCGGCGGTTTTGGCAGACGTAGGCGCGGTGGGCGTAATAGCCCAGATTCTTGCGCGGCGGGGTCACCAATTCAAAACACCTGGCCGGCTCGCCGAATTCCTGGCGCTGGCCGTAATTCCAGCAGCGCACCGTGTCCAGCGGGCGCTTTTTGGCCTTGGCCAGGTCGGCGGCTATGGTGTCGATGATGAAGCCTATGCCGGCCTCGGTTATGGGATGCCGGCTGCCCGACAAAGATTGGCAGGTCTCGGGGTCCAGGCTGAGGGTGAGATCCGGGAACGATCCGTTGTGAACCCACATGTTGCCGTCATTGGCGCCTTGCACGTAGATCACTTCCCGGCCCTGGTGCTCGCCTTCCAGCCAGACCAGGTACACGCTGAAAGGCTTCTTGAATTTGATGGCCAATTTTTCCAGGGGGGCCAGGTCTTCCTCGTAGCGCATCTGTTTGTGCAGGACGGCCCTGTAATCGGTCAGAGCGGCGTGGGCGGCCTGCATTTCGCGCACCACGGCGCTCGCCTCCTCCAGGGACATGGGCCTTTGGGCCCAGGCTTGAGCGGTCCAAAGGAGGCACAGCGCGCTTAGCAGCGAACAAGCCGCTCCCCAGGCCGATCCATGGCTGGTCAAGGATGTGTGGTTCAACGTGTGGCCTTTCGTGGTGTCTCAGGCGCCGGGCACAAAAGCCGGCTCGCGCACTTCCCGGAGCTGCAAGGCGTCTTCCGGACAGGTGACCATGCACAGGCCGCAGCCCATGCACTTGTCCGCCTCCACCCGGCTGACCGAGCCTTCGCCGTCGCTGAAGCCGATGGCCCCGAAGTAGCAGCGCTCATGGCACAGGCCGCAGCCGGAACAGGCCTCCTCATCCACCACCGCCACGAAACGGCTGGGATCCAGCACGTGGATGCCGCCCTTGAGCAGCACCGGCATGGTCTGGCAGCAGCAGGGGCAGCAATTGCATATGAAATTATCCGCCTCGGGCCGGTTCATGGTCACGTGGATCAGGCCCGCCTTTTCGCATTCCCGCATGAGGTCCAGGGCTTCCTCCTGGGTCAGCTCCCGGCCGGTGCCCCTGGCGATATTGTAGTCGGCCGCCTTGTTCACCTGCAGGCAGGCCTCCAGGGGGCGCTCGCACAGGCGCATGGAAAGCCGGCAGGTGCAGTTGGTCACCGAAATCCGCTTGGCGCTCTGGATGATCTCCTGCACGTTTTCAAAGGCCAGCACCTGGGTGCGCGGCTGTATGGTGACCCCCACCGGTATTATCCTGGTGAAGGGCTTGGGCTTCAGCTTGGTCATGGCCTTGGCCACGCCGAACCACTCGTGGTTCATGAAGTCCCGCCACAAATCCAGGAACTCCAGCGGGGCCTGGGGCCACAGCAGGGAAGCGTCGTGAAACTGGATCAGATCGCGGCACATGCGCCAGGTGGGGGGATCGCTTTTGGCGGAGGGGAAGGCCACGCCCTTGACGAACAAATCCTGGATGCGCTTGGCCACCTCTTCCTCGGCCAGACCCGCCTTGGCGGCGATCTCCGCCGGCTGGCCGGGCATGGCCAGCATTATGTCCGCGTCGCGGGGGTCGGCCAGCAGGGCGAAGAGGCCGGCGATGCGCTCCGAGGCTCCCAGGCCGATGCGCTGGGCCAATGCACTGTAACGGGGGTCCATTTCTCTCTCCTGGGCTGGGCGGGCGTTCCGGCTAATCAATAACAGGCCGCCCCTCTTGTCAAGTCCTGCCGCCTTGTGGCGGTCCTGAGGTTGTGCTAATAATCGCCCATGGCGATACTGAGGATATGCGAAATATTCAAAAGCATCCAGGGCGAATCATCCTGGGCTGGCCTGCCTTGCGTTTTCGTGCGGCTGGCCGGCTGCCCGCTGGATTGCCGCTGGTGCGACACCGCCTATGCCAAACAGGGCGGCAGCGATCTCTCCCTGGAGTCTATATTGGCGCAGGTCGCCGCCCAGGGCCCCGGCCTGGTGGAGGTAACCGGCGGCGAGCCCATGTGCCAGGCCGGCGCGCCGGCGCTGATCGCGGCTCTTTGCCGCGCCGGCCGCACCGTGCTGGTGGAGACCAACGGCTGCGAGGACATAAGCGGCCTGGACCAGCGCGCCCACATCATAATGGACATCAAGTGCCCCTCTTCGGGCATGTCCCAGCGGACCCGCTGGGAAAACCTGGCGGCCCTCAAGCCCCAAGACGAAGTCAAGCTGGTCCTGGCCGACCGCGGCGACTACGAATACGCCAGGGACATAATCCAAACCCATGGGCTGGCCCAACGCTGCGGGGTATTGCTCTCCACGGTGCACGGCCAGTTGGAACCCCGGCTGGCCGTGGAATGGCTCCTGGCCGACCAGCTGCCGGTGCGCTTTCAGCTTCAGATGCACAAATACATCTGGCCGCCCGACACCCGAGGCGTCTAGCGGCCTTTCCCGCCCTTTGCCGCCTCTCATCCCCTGGCCAGAATGTCGGCCACCTCCTGGGCGTAGGCGAGGCTGTTTTCATCCGCCGGCTTTATGCGCACCAGGCCCGGCTCGGCCGGACCCAAGCCCAGCTCCACGGCCCGTTTTATCTGCTCCTGCTCCCAAATGGGCGTGGCCATGACGGACCAGTTCGAGCCCAGGCGCTTCAGGCAGGCCAGGCCCGCCGCGTCCATGGCCACCCGGTTGGCCGCCGCCAGGGTGGCCTCGCCCTTCTTGCGCCTACCCTCCATGGGCCCGCCATCGGTGAAAGCCTCCACCGCGTCCATCACGATTATGTCCGGCGTGAAGGCCGTGTTGATCTCGGCTATCATGCTTTGCTGGCGGGGGGAGGAATGCAGGGCGTTCATGTAGGCCGCGCCCTGGCCGGCCCCCGGCACCGCGCCCACCGCCAGCTTCAAGGACATGGTAAAGCCGCCGCCGTATTGGTGGGTCTTGAGGCAGCAGGCCTCCACCAGGCATTCCGCCTCCAGCATGGGCCGGAACACGGCGAAGCCCTGGGGCCAGTGGTGGCCGGGCACCTTGAACTCCACCCAATCCCTGGCGGGCAGCTCGTCGAACACCATGACTTCCACCTGGCGCCTGGCCAGCTCGGGCAGGATGCCCTTGCTCCGCAGCACCTCCCCGGTGTCGCGCCAGCTCCGCTCGCCCAGGCGGATGCTCCTGGCTCCCCGCCGCCAAAGCTCATCCACCAGGGTCAGGATGGTGGCGTTGTCGCTGGAGCCCGGCGCGGGATCGGCGGTGTTGTAATTGGGCTTGATCAGCACCTCCTTGCCGCGCACCGGGTCGTCCTTCAGATCGGGCCACAGGCCGGCCAGGGCCTTGACCAGGCCCGCGGTCCGGTCGGAATCCTGGCAAAGAACCACCGTGTGCACCGCGGCCCTCTACCTGGCCGGGTCCTGGCGGGTTTGCAGCCAGTCCCGCATGTGGCTCAAATTCTTATGCAGGTTCCAGCGGCCGCTTTCGAACACCCCCATGTCCGCGCCCATCATGGCCGAGGCCATGCGCATCGAATTGGCATGGAACAGCCACTGCTCGGTCCAGAGCTGCTCGATGTATTCGTCGAACGGGGAGCCGCCCTTAGCGGGCCCCGTGGCCAGGCCCTTTCGCCACGCCTCCTGCATGGTCCGGGTGGCGGCCAGGACCATGGCGTCGGCCGCCGCCGTGGAGGCGGTGAGCCTCTCCCGGAGCTGCCCGTCCACCCACTGGGTCCCGTGACAGGCCAGGCAAACCTTGCTCATGGTTTCGCGGCGCGCCTCCTGCTCCTTTTCGTCGATGAGATAGCTGGCGGCGGGGCGGCCGTCCAGGGCGGTGGCCAGGCTGCGGCCCTCGGCGTTTTTGATCTTGCTGGTGTCCGGGTCCTTGGGATGGGGATGGGAGTAGATCAGACCGATGAGCCGCACCCACAGCCGGTCGTTCATGCGGTGGCTGCGCTTGGCCAGCACCGCGCCGTCGGCGGAGACCAGAAGGCTCACATGGCAGGCGGCGCAGGTGGGGGCGCTGAAATCCCTGCCCACGGTCCAGGGCAGCGCCTGGAAATCCCAGGTGCCACCCATGGCCCGGTAAATGCCGCCGTGCTCGCTCACCTCGTATACCTTGTAAGCGGGCACGTCGGGTCCCTTGTGGCATTCGGCGCAGGCCGCGGGCTTGCGGGCCATGGCTATGGAGAATTGATGCCGGGTGTGGCAGGCGGTGCAGGAGCCCAGGGAGCCGTCGGGGTTTTTGCGTCCCACGCCCCGGTTGGGCCAGCCGCTCAGTTTCGTCACCGTCACCTCGCCCATGGCGGGGTTGTTGATCACCCGCTGGCCATCGGCCTTTATCTCGGTGCCGTGGCAGTAAAGACAGGATTCCGCTTCGTCCCCCGGCGTGGGCTTCAGATAAGCGGCCTTTCCGCCAGTCACCTTTACCACGGCGTTAACGTGATCGGCCAGGTCCATGTAGACCGGGTTGTTGATCAGGTTGCCCCGGGCGTGGGCCATCAGGTTTTGCCCGAATTCGCGGCGCTCCTGGGTATGGCAGGTGGCGCAGTCTTCCGGCGAGACCACGGTGTGCACCTGGAAGCCCTCATGGTCAAAGGTGGCGGGGTGCTTTTCCGCCCGCAGGGTGTGACACTCGGCGCAGCCCACCGCCACGTCCAGCCACTCCCGGGGTATGTCCGCGGCCTTGGCCGTGATGCGGCGCTCCATTTCCGGCGCCTTCAGCCCCATGGCGGGCGTGCGCTTGGCCATGCGGCTTTTTTTCCAATCGGCCACGATGCCGGGCGTGGCCAGGCTATGGCAATCAAGACAGGCTTGGGTGGCCTCGCTGATGGGCGGCGATGCGGGGGCGGCTTGTTTTTCGGCGGCCCAGGCCCCGCCCGCGGCGAGGGCGGCCGCTGACAGCATGCAACAGATCATCATCAGTTTTTTGGGGGTCATGGCAAATACTATCCCCACGGTCCAGTGGCAAGAGCATGCCCAACCTGGCCCGAAAGTGATTGAAGGTGAACGGCGGCTCCTAAATGGTCAGGTCCGGCGGCATGTTGAAAACCCTGGCCGCCAGCTCCTTGTCCAGCATGAACAAGCCGCCCTGGGTCTCGGCCACCAATTTCAGCTTACCCACCACCTCGGCGGCGCTGGCTTCCTCCTCCACCTGCTCGTTCACGAACCATTGCAGGAAGCTCTCGCTGGCGTAGTCATCCTCCTGGCGGGCCAGGCGCATGAGCCCGTTTATCAGCGAGGTCACCTTGGCCTCGTGCTCCGCCACGGCCTGGAAACAGGCCAGCGGCGCAGCCCACTGGGTCTCCGGCCCCTCGATGGCCTTCAGGATGGCCCTGCCGCCGCGCTCGTTGAGGTGCTTGTAAAAACGCAGGGCGTGGCTCATCTCCTCCTGGGATTGCACCACCATCCAGTGGGCCATGCCCGGCAGTTGGAGGTCCTCGAAATACGCCGCCATGGACATGTAAAGATAGGCGCTGTAAAGCTCGGCGTTGATCTGCTCGTTAATCGCGTCGGTCATTTTTTGGCTAACCACGGATCATTACTCCTTGATCATGGGGCCCCCTCATTGATAATGCTAACGCTTCTTAGGACTCATTGTGCGGCAAGGCAAGCATTCTGGCAAGTTCGCGCTTTGGGCTTGACCGGCCGGCCCCAGGGCTGAGACCCTGATAAGGGGGCAAGAGGTTTGGCCAACTTCACGGTTCATGGGTGCGCGCCCGTGGGCCATTTTTACGTAGGGGGGTATGCATGGCAAATCACATCGATCTCGCCCTGGCAATCGGGGCGGCTCAGGGCGGAATGGAGCCTTCGGTCCCGGTCCTGGTGGACAGCGTCAAAACCGCCGAGGAATTCCCCATGACCCGCTGTACCTACTTCGTCGCGGAATGGTACCTCGACCAAGAAGGCCTCGGCGCCGCAGGCAAAACCGCCTTGCTGCGGCAAGAGGGAGGGGGAGTCTTGTTCGGTTTTCTTTCCTTTGGCGGGGTCATAACCGGGCCTTTGGGCGGGGGGCGCTTTGAATCGCGCGAGCAAATAGACGAAACCTTCGATTTCATAGAGGAGCGAATCGACTGGCTGGTGAACAGCGGCAGCCTTTGGCTGCCCAATCGCCTGCTGGGGAAGGGCCGGGAAATCGGCAAAACCTACCGGCTGGGCCTTGACCTTTTCACCGCCGCCTACCTGCACGCCGCCGGCCGTCTGGGCCAAGCGGAATTCGAGGAGCATTGCCGGAAGATGAAAGATCAGGCGGTGCGCAGTCCCCAGGAGGAGGAGGCTTTCACCGACTGGGAGTCCTTTCACATCCAGGCCGCCGTGGCGATCTATCCCAAGAACGCCGACTTCAGCCTGCGCTATGAAGAATAGCGCCTCAAGGAGGTCCCCATGGGAACTTTGAACGCCGTGTTGATAGACGTGGGCTGGGGCGATTCCATCCTGATCGAGCACGAGGACGACCAGGGCGGTTATCATTGCGGCCTGATCGACTCCAATGACGAAGCCTCGGAAAAATCCTCTTTCACCTTTCTGCGCCGCCATTTTGAAAAACGGGGAATCGACTGGCGCAATACGCCCCGGGTGCTGGACTTCGTGCTCCTGAGCCATGCCCACTCCGACCATGGACAAGGCTTGAAATTCATCATGATGAAATTCGGAACCCGCCAATTCTGGTATCCCAAATCCATCAACTGGGGCGGGCAGATCGATCTCATCCGCTACGCCAACCGTTCCAGCAATGTAGCCCATCACCAGTCGGTGGATAGCAGCAAGATACTTCCCAAGTGGGGCGAGGTGGACATGGAGATACTCTGGCCCCGCCATGATTCCCTGGACCGGCGAAACGAAAACAATAATTCCGTGGTGCTGGTGTTGCGCCTGGGGCAAAACGCCATGGTGCTGACCGGGGATGCGGAAGAAGAGGTTTGGGAGCAAATCGCCGGCAACATCCCCCAGGACGCCGTGTTTTTCAAGGTGCCGCACCATGGCTCGGTGAACGGCACCTTCGGTCCCGGCGGGTCCACGCCCTGGTTTGATCATTGCCCGGCCGCCGCGCTATTGGGAATCAGCGCCCACGTGCGGCCTTATTCCCATCCCCACCAGCCGGTGATAGACCTGTTCGACAACCACGGCCGGGACTACTACCGCACCGACCTGCATTACCATCTCAACTTTGCAACCGACGGCGTCAATCCCAAGGTGATGTACTCGCATTATTGAGCCGCAAAAAAAGCCGCCGCCGGCATCGGCCGGCGGCGGCTGTGATATCGCAATGAAATATCCGGCTACTTGCCGGCTTTCTTGGCCTTGAGCTGCTTCAGGCACTCTTCCAGGGCCGCGTCTTCTTCCTTGATGTCCTCCAGGCTCTTGCCCTTCATGGCGGCGGGCATGGGCTCCACGCCGCGCTTGATCTTCACGAACTGGGTGCCGGTGATGTCGTAGATGGCAGCGGTCATCACGTCGAACTTGTCCGCGCCGGGGATATCCTTCACCCGGGCCTTGGCCTCTTCCAGTTCGGGCTCCAGAATGTCGGCCGGCCGGCAGGTGATGGGCTCCTGGCCGCGGGCATAGCCCTTGAGCACCTTTTTGCGCACCTCGGGATAAACCTCGGTGGGGGTCTGGCCGTAGAGGCCGTAGGCCAGGCCCTTGACCTCGTTGGTCACCAGCTTGTATTTGCCGAACAGCACGTTCAACACCGCCTGCACGCCCACGATCTGGCTGGTGGGAGTGACCAGGGGCGGGGTGCCCAGCTCGGCGCGGGTGAAGGCCACTTCCTTGTAAACCTCGGGCAGCCGGTGCAGGGCCTTGGCCTCCTTCAACTGGGAGACCAGGTTGGAGATCATGCCGCCGGGCACCTGGTGCACCAGGACGCCGGTGTCGATGGGGCTCATCTTGTTGGGCATCCAGTAGTCGCGGTACTTGGGCGCTATCTTTTCCAGCTCCCCGCCCATTTCCAGCATCAGCTTGAGGTCCAGGCCGGTGTCGCGCGGGGTGCCTTCCAGGGCCACGATGATGGGCTCCACCGCCGGATGGCTGGTGCGCAGGGCGAAAGGCGCCAGACAGCAGTCGATGATGTCCACGCCGGCCTCGGCGGCCTTGAGCATGCTCATGGAGGCCATGCCGCTGGTGTAATGGCTGTGTAGGTGAATGGGGGCCTTGCAGCGTTCCTTCAATGCCTTGATGAGGGTATAGGCGTCGTAAGGCGCAATGATGCCGGCCATGTCTTTGACGCAGATGGAATCCGCGCCCATCTCCTCCAATTGGCGGGCCTTGTCCAGGTAGTACTCCAGATTGAACACCTCGCCGCCCATGCGGCGCTCGGTCAGGGAATAGCAGATGGTGCCCTGGAAATGCTGGCCGTTGGCCTTGATGCGCTCCACCACCGCCTCGAAGTTGCGGTAGTCGTTCAAGGCGTCAAAGGTGCGAAAAACGTTGATGCCCGCCTCGCAGCTCAGGTCCACGAATTCCTTGGCCACGTCGTCGGCGTAATTGCGGTAGCCCACCAGGTTCTGGCCGCGCAGCAGCATGGAAAACGGGGTGTTCTTGCAATACTTA
Source organism: Desulfocarbo indianensis (assembly GCA_001184205.1). GTDB lineage: Bacteria > Desulfobacterota > Desulfarculia > Desulfarculales > Desulfarculaceae > Desulfocarbo > Desulfocarbo indianensis. The sequence continues at coordinate 324,839 of LBMP01000002.1, read as the reverse complement.
CGCAGGGTGCGCGGCCGCTCCCAGGGGTCTTCGCCCAGGAAGCGGCTCATGGAGTCGAAGGTGGCGCCGCCCCAAACCTCGGCCGCCCAGAAACCCGCCTCGTCCAGGCGTTCCGCCACGGGGATCATGTCCTCGGTGCGCATGCGCGTGGCGAAGAGGGACTGGGTGCCGTCTCGCAAGGTCAGGTCCATCACTTTCAGCGGGGTGGGATTCCCACCCCATTCCTTCTCACTCATGGTTTCTCCTCTTTCTCGATGCCCCCGGTTAAGGGGTAGTGGTGCCCCGCCGCTAAGCTGAGGCCCTATGCGGCATATCCGCCCATGCTTGTATATTATGAGACCAAAAACAAGTCAAGTAATCAGGCCCGGCGATTTCGCCTCTGTTGTAGTCGGGGCGCGGCGGTGCTATGCTAAAACACTAATCAGCCAATTCACCGGAAAGCGCCCATGCCCAATAAACGCACCGCGGCCAACGTGAAGCCGCGCAGTTTGCCGGAGCAGGCCCGCAAGCTGCTCAGCCAGTTCCACCCGGAGGACAAGGTATTGGTGGTGATATCCGCCGATCCCGATGCCCTGGCCTCCGCCCTGGCCATGAAAAGGCTCCTGTGGCGCAAGGTGGCCGGGGTGACCGTGGCGCGCAGCAACGAGATCGCCCGCCCGGACAACTTGGCCATGTGCCGTCTGCTCAATATCCCCAGCGAGCCCTTGTCCGCCATCAAGCCGCAGGATTTCAGCAAATTCGTAATACTGGATTCCCAACCCCACCACCACGAGAGTTTCAAGGATCTGCCCTTCCAGGTGGTGATCGATCATCACCCCCAGGGCGATCTCAACGGGATTGCCTTCGCCGACATAAGACCCCGCTACGGCGCCACCTCCACCATGATGACCGAATACCTGCAAGGCGCCCGGATAAAGCCCTCCCCGCGCCTGGCCACGGCCCTGGTCTACGGAATCAAGAACGACACCGCCGGCTTCCAGCGCCCCAGCCTGGAAGAAGACGTCAAGGCCTTCAAGTTCCTTTTCCCCAAAGCCAACCAATCGGTTCTCCGCAAGATCGAATTCAGCGAGATGCGGGTGAAGGACCTGGACCTCCTGCGCCAGGCCCTGGACCGCCGGGTGCTGCGCAAGCATTGCATGTTCGCCTACATGGGCGCGGTCAAGAGCCCGGACAACCTGGTGCAGATCGCCGACTTCTTCCTGAAGGTGGACATCGTGGATTCCTCGGCGGTCAGCGGCATCTACCAGGACAAACTTATAATCATCATACGCAACGCCACCCCCCGCAATAACGCCGGCAAGATCGCCGAGGGCGCCTTCGGGGCCCTGGGTTCGGCCGGCGGCCACAAAGCCATGGCCCGGGCGGAAATCCCCCTGGAGCGCGTGAAAAAAGAGACCGGCGGCCTGGATGAAAAAGTTCTGGCCAATTTCGTGATGCGCCGGGTGCAGCACCATCGCAGCAAGCGTTGATCCGCCGGGGCCGGGACACGCGCCCTAATTTACAGGCCGGGCGGTTTGGCCGCCCAACATCGCGGCCGCGAGCCAGGGCCCACCAGGATTATCTTTTGGCGTCGGCCTGGTCGGAATAGCCCCGTTGCTCCCAATAGCCCAGGCGGGGCTTATCAATTACCTCCACCCGCTCGATCCACTTGACCCACTTGTAGCCCAGCTTGCCGGGAGCCACCGCCTGGAAAGGGAAGCCGCGCTTCTGGTCCAAGGTCAGTCCGTTGATCTTGAAGCCCAGCAGCAGATCGGCCTTCTTGACGTAGGCCAGGCTCAAGGAGGAGGTGTATCTTTTCCCCACGGTATGGAACACCACCCTGTCGGCTCCCGGCTTGAGGCCGGCCTTTTCAAGAAGGTCCACAAGGCGCACGCCCTCGTATAACAGAGTCTCGGTCCAGCCCTCCACGCAGGGCATGTCCACCACTCTCCGCACGTGGGGCAAGGCCAGCGCCTGCTCATAGGTCAGGCTGAGGGGGTTGGCGACCAAGCCATCGACCTTCAGGCGGTAGGATTTTTTATTGGCCTGCCGCTCCAGCGGGTTTTCCACCGCGTTGTCATAGAGGCGGTCAAAGGGCGACAGTTCCTTGCCCTGGTATGTCTTTATTTCCGCTGGGCCCTGGGGACCGCTCCAGGCGAACGACGCGGTGAAAAGCAGCAGCAGGCACGAGGCGAACAGGCGGCTGAGCATAAGAGGGCCCTTTCTCCCCTGGGTCGGGATTTCACGGTCCGGCCCCCTCTTTACTTAACATGATGCAGCTTGCCAGATTTTTGTCAAGACCGGCCTTGCCGGCCTCAAGTCGCCCAGTGGATGCGGTCCCCTGCCCTCAGGCGGCGCTAGCAGCTCTGCGCGCGGCTACGAGCCTCCCGCGGCGGTGTTATCCGAGGAGCCCGAGAACTCGGCCTCCTGGGCCGCCTCCTGGGCCGCCTTCTTCTTCTGGGAGACGGCCACCAGCCACACCGACACCTCGTAAAGCACCAGGAGCGGCAAGGCCATGAGGACCTGGCTCACCACGTCGGGCGGGGTGAAAAAGGCCGCGGCGACGAAGATGACGAGGATGGCGTATTTACGCTTGGAGCGCAGACTCTTGGAGGTCACCATGCCGATGCGGCCCAGGAAGACCAGTATGATGGGCATCTCGAACACCACGCCAAAGGCGAACAGCAGCATGGAGCTGAAGGAGAGGTACTCGTTCAGCTTGAGCATGGGCGTGATGTCCTCGGTGGCGAAGCTCATGAAAAACTGGAAGGCGTAGGGGAACACCACGGCGTAGCAAAATACGGTGCCGCTGATGAACAAGGCCGAGGAGAAAACCACATAGGGCCAGACCCTGCGCCGCTCGTGCTCATAGAGCCCCGGCGAGATGAAGCGCCAGAGCTGGTAAAAAATCACCGGCGAGGCGGCCACGATGCCGGCCAGGAAAGCCACCTTGAGATAGGTGAAAAAGGCCTCGGCCGGGGCGGTGTAGATCAGCTTGGCGCCGGGCGGCATGGCCGCTTTGAGCGGCAAGGTCAAATAGCCGTACAATTCTTCCTTGAAGCCATAGGCCGCCAGAAAGCCCACTCCCACCGCGATGGCCGCCCGGCTGACGCGCTTGCGCAGGTCCTCCAGGTGCTCCACCAGGGTCATGCGGCTGGCGCTGAGCTCGTCGTTCTCCTCGGCGGCCGGCTGCTGCTTGGCTGCGGAATCTTCAGGCATTTTTGGCTGGCGCCTTGGCTTCGCCGGCGGTTTGGCCGGCTTCGGCGGCTTGGCTGTCCGCTGGCTTGTCCTGGGGCTGGTTTTCGGGTGACGGAGGCTCCCCGCCGCTGGTGGCCTTTTCTATGAGCTCCTGGCGGGCTTGCAGGTTTTCCTCGGGTTTTTTGGGATCCAGGATGGGCTTCACGTCAAGAATCTGCTGGGGATTCATGGAGGAAACCGTGTCCTTGATCGTGGTGGTGGCGTCGTGCAGCCCCTTGTAGGTCTCGTTTTCGGTGAGTTCGCTCTTGATGGCGTCGGTGGCGCGGCGGAACTCGGTGAGGCCCTTGCCCAGGCTTTTGGCCAAATCGGGCAATTTCTTGGGGCCCACCACGAGCAGTGCCACGATAAGAATAATTATAAGCTCGGGCATGCCGATGCCGAACATAAAAGGGCCTCCGGAGGATTTTCTGAAGTCTACTTTGGGGGTTGGGTAGTGTCAAGGGCGGCCAGGAAGGCCTCCACCCTTTTGGCCGTGGCCGCGTCCACCCCGGCCTGGGCCACCATGTCCGCCGCCCTGGCCTGCTTGAGCGCGGCCAGGGAGCCGAAGGTGCGGAGCAGCCGCCTGCGCTTGGCCGGCCCCACCCCGGGCACCTCCTCCAGGATGCTGCGGGTCAGCGCCTTTTTCCTGAGCAGGCGGTGGTAGGTCACCGCGAAGCGATGGGCCTCGTCACGCAAGCGCATCAAAAGCAGGAGTTCGGCGTCGCGCGCCTTCAAGTTGACCGGGTTTTTGCGGCCCGGCAGAAAGACCCGGTCCGGTTCCCGGCCCCTGCCCTTGGCCAGGGCGGCCAGGGCGGGCCGCTTTTCCGGCGGCAGGCCCTCCAGCACCTTCAGCGCGGCGCTCAGCTGGCCCTTGCCGCCGTCCACCACCAGGAGATCGGGCGGCTGGCGCTCTCCCGAGAGCCGGCGTTCCACCACCTCGGCCATGGCCGCGAAATCGTCCGGCATATCCGAAACCCCCAAAATCTTGTAGCGGCGGTAATTGCTTTTATCCAGCTTGCCGCCGTTCATGGCGCTCACCGAAGCCACGGTCAGCCGGCCGCCCAGGTGGGAGATATCCATGCATTCAATGGTAGCCGGCGTCTCCTCCAGGCCCAGGCGCCGCCCCAGCCGCTCCAGGACCTGGCCGGCGTCATCGGCCGCCACCCTGGGCTGGGCCGCGTTCATCTTGGCCAGCTCCAGCACCTCGCGCTTTTCGCCGCGCAGGGGCTTGCGGACCTCCACCTTGCGCCCGGCCAAATCCCCCAGCACCTCCACCACCAGCCCCGGATCATCGGGCATGTGGGTGACCAGGAGCAGGGGCGGCGGCGGCGCGCCTTTTTCATAAAGCATAAGCAAGGCCTGCCCCATGACCTCTTCCGGCTCCAGAGCCGCCTGGCTTAAGTCGTGCACCCGCGAGGCCACCACCCGGCCGCCGCGCACGGTGATCACCGCCAGGCGATAGGCGCTCCCCTCGTCATGCAAGGCCACCGCGTCCAGATCCAGGCCTTCGGCCCGTGCCACGCTCTGGCGCTCCATGGTGCGGCTCAGCGCCTGCCAGCGGTCCCGCAAAAGGGCGGCCGCCTCGAAACGCTCCGCGGCCGCGGCCTGTTTCATCTGGCGCTCCAGGTCCTTGGCCACCTCCAGGCCCTGGCCGGCGAAGAAGCGCTCCAGCTGGCTGGCCAGGTTTTTATAATCGGCCCGGCTTATCCTGCCGGTGCAGGGCGCGGGACAGCGCCCGGTTTCATAATCCAGGCAGGGGCGGGCGCGGTTGCGCAGGGAATGATCCGAGCAGCGGCGCAGGGGAAATATGCGTTGCAGCCAGCGCATGGTTTTGCGGGCGGCTCCCACGCTTTCAAAGGGGCCGTAATAGCGCGCCCCGTCGGAAACCGGCCGGCGGACCAGGCTCAGGCGCGGGTACTCGTGCTGCAGGGAAAAGCGGAAATACGGATAGGTCTTGTCGTCCCGCAGGTCCACGTTGTAGTGGGGCCGGTGGCGCTTTATCAGGGTGTTCTCCAGCAAAAGGGCTTCCTTTTCGCTGGAGGTCACCACGAATTCCACCATGGCGGCGCGCTCCACCATGGCTTCCACTTTGTGGCGGTAATAGGTCGGGGCGGCGTCCAGGCGGGCGTAATTAGCGACCCGCGTCTTCAGCCGCTTGGCCTTGCCCACGTATATGACTTTGCCCGCGGCGTCCTTCATCAAATAAACGCCGGGCGCTTGGGGCAGGTGCTCCAGGGCCGACTTGATGGCTGCAACGCTCATGGCCTTAACATATACTCCCGGCCCTCTAAAAGAAAAGTCCCTTGGCGCCAGGAATTGGAGGGGGAAAGGGGTATATGCGGCCCCGAGGGAGACGAAACGAGGAAAAAAGAGGTGGAGCGGCGCCCGTTTCAAGGCAGGGGAGCCCTAAGGCGGCGGCGAGCGGCCCGGCCAGCCATGGCCACACAAGGGGGGGGCGGAGGGGCCGGCCGCCCGGCGCGCCGGCCGATTCCGCGCCGCGGCGGAGGCGCTGGCCTCCGCCGGGCGGGTGACTTTCTTGGCGGGCTGCCTAGTAATAGTAGGGCATGAAGGGCCAGTTGCCGCGCCACTCGTCCCAGGTCACGTAGGTATCCCGGTTGGAATCATAGGCCACGAAATCGTCGTGGGCCGCCTGGGCGTCATTGGTGTCGAACACGTATTCGTCACGGCTTATCTTGTTGTTGGCGTCCTTGTCCCGCTCGGCGAAAATGATTTTTCCGTCGGCGTCGTCCAGCACGCCGTCCTGGTTGCGGTCCAGTTTTTGGAAGTTCTTTTTGGCCGCCTCCTTGTCCACCCAGACTTGCAGCCATTCCCCCATGTCTATCTTGCCGTCCCGGTTCTTATCCACCGAGTCGAAGGTGGGCTTGGCCTGGTCGCCGGCCAGGGCCGGCCCGGCCAGGGCCAGGACGGCGAGGATCAGGATAATGCTTATACCAACGCGTTTCATGGCGGGTCGCTCCTTGCTTGCCTATCGCGGCTGAGGGTTCAGGCCACCAGCCAGGTCTGGTAACGGTGTTCCAGAAGTTCTTGCAGCTTACTTATCACGCCGAAGCTCTCCTTGAGCATTTTTCTTTGCAGGCTGTTCAGATTGGCGGGGTCCACGAAATTATCCGGCACCTCGCCCCTGGCCCTGGCCTCCAGATGAAGGCTTATGCGCAATATGGTGATGAAGGAAAATGCCTCGCGCAAATCGGCGGCCATGTCGGATTTGATGAGGCCGCGGCGGGCTATCTCGTCCAGGCGGTCCAGGGTGTTGGTCACCAGCCTACGGGGCGATTCCTCGTGCAGGCGGGCCCGGGCCCCGGTGGCCTCCACCTTCTGGTCCAGGGCCATCACCCGCGCCGCGTCCACGATGGGGGTCAGGCCGGAGAGCTTCAGATTGAGCTTGTTCTTGTTCTCGCCGTCTTTGAGCACCACGAACTGGCGCAGGAAGCCCAGGGGCGGTTTGTTGTACAGGCTGTTCTTGGCCAGAAAGCGCAGGAACAGGCGATTGTCCTCCATGGTGGCCCGCAGGGCCTCGTCCAGCTTTTCCAGATGATCGGCTTCGGCGTAGATCTCCCGGTAGTCGAAAAAGATGCCGGCCATGCGCAGGGCGCGGGGGTCCGGGTTGGTTATCCAGGAATTGAAGGTGCGCCGCCAGTCGCGCTCCGACTGGCACCACTCCGGATTGGAGGCCATCACCCCTCCCAGGCAGCGGGGAAATCCGCAGCGCTCCAGACCGGCCACCACCCGCTCGGCGAAACTCAGGAACCATTTCCGGATGCGCTCCTGGCTCTCCTCGGGCACGTTGGTGAAGATGATGGCGTTGTCCTGGTCGGTGCGCAGGGTTTGCTCCTTGCGGCCTTCCGAGCCCAGAGCCATCCAGGTGTAGGGCACCGGCGGATTGCCCAGGCCCTGGTTCTCCATCTCGCTTTCGGTGAGCTCGATGAGTCTGATGGTGAGCCGGTCGTTGAATTCGGTGACCAGCTCCAGCATCATGCGCGCCTCGCCGCCCTGGCGGAGGAACATCTCCAGCACCCGGTCGATCTTGGAATGCAGCTTGACCAGCTCTTCCAGGCTGGCGACGTTGTCGATGTCGTTGATGAGGCCCACCGGCGAGACGCCGGAGACGGTTTGCAGATCGTGGTTGGAGATAACCCCCGCCACCCGGTCATCCTGGGTCACCACGATGTGATCGGTGCCGTGCCGGCTCATGGCGAGCAGGGCCTCGAAGCCGTACTCGTCCGGGCCGATGGTGTGCAGGGGCCGGCTCATCACCTCCACCACCGACTGGTCCAGATCGCGGCCCTGGGCCACCACCCGCACCCGCAAATCCGTGTCGGTGATGATGCCCAGGGGCGCGCCGCTGGACTCCACCACCACCACCGAGCCCACCCTCTTCTGGGTCATGAGCCGGGCCGCCGCCCGGATGGTGGTGGCGGGCAGGCAGGTGAGCACCTCCCGGCTCATCAGGTCCTTCACCGGGCTGCGCACCAGGGTGGCGCCCAGGCTGGCCCCTTGCATCCCCTCCACCAGGGGCAGGCGGCATTCCTCGGCCGCGCCCCGGCGCACCGCCTCCAGGTTGCGGGACAGGGAGGAGCTGAAGTGCCGCTCGAACTGGCCGCGGGAGCGCACCAGTTCCTTGAAGATATCGGCCGGCAGCAGATAGCAGATCAGGTCCTCGCGGGCGGTCACCGTGAACAGGGCCTCGCGGCTTTGCAGCATGCTCACCGCGCCGAAGGTTTCGCCCTCGGCCCGCACGTCCACCAGGATATCGCCGGTATCTTCCTTTTCCGGCGGCTCCGCTTCCCCGGCCTTGACCTCCGGGGTGAAGCTCACCCGGGCCGAGCCGGATTGGATGATGTAGAGGTTTTCCGAGGGGGGCCCGCCCTGCTGGATGATGACTTCGCCCTTGGGAAAAAAGGCGATGGTCATGCCGCGCACGGTGCGGAGCAGGTCTTCCTCGCCCAGGGAGTCAAAGGGCACCACCCCCCGGACGAATTCCAAAACCCGCTGAAAGGGAAAGTCAGACATGGCCAACCCGCCGGCCGCCCCGCCCAAGGCTGGCTAAGGGGCGCGTACATTGGTTTATCCCCGACCGGCCGGCGGCGACATCGCGGCCATGAACCGGGCGCGGGCTTTTAAGTCTCGCAAAAAAACAATCGCCGCACAAGCTTATAGGGGGAGCGGCCAGCGGCTCCAGGGGCGGGCGCGGGCCGTCCCGCACGCCGGGCCGGGGGGCTCAATCGAGCAGCAGCGTCATGGGGGTGAACTTGATGCCGCTGTGCTCCCGCTGATGGTCCGAGGGGATGAATCCCAGCGCCAGATAGACCGCCACCGCGTTGGGCGAGGAATTGACCGTGACCCGGTGCAAATCCGGCCGGCGGCGCTTGAGCTCGGCCACCGCCCGGCGCATGAGTTCGCGGCCCACGCCCAGCCCTCGGGCCCCGTCGGCCACGAAGAACCAAACGATGTGCCCGCGCTGCTCGTCAGCCTCCGCCACCCCCACCAGCCCCTGGGGGCCGCTGGCGGCCAGGATGAAGTTGTGGGCGGCCAAGCGCCCCTCCACGGCCCGCGGCGTGGCGTACTTTAGGAATTCCTCCACCCCCTCTTGGCTGTACAGGGGAGCCACCTGGCCGCGGAACACCGCCTCCACCAACTGGATGGCCTCCTTTTCCCGGCCGGCTGGCAGGTAAGCGTATTCGATCTCGGATGCGGTGATCATCGGCTGCCTTTCGTTGCCGGGCTGGTCGGCGGCGCCAGCCGGGTTGTTCTTTTTCATGCTCAAGATCAGAAAAACGCCCAAGCCGGCGAGGGCGGCCAACCAGGTCAGCCAGCCCAGGGGAGAGGTCAATTGCGAGGCCTGGCGCGCCTCCAGGGGAATTCCGGCCTGGGCCAGCAGTAAGTAGCGCACGCCCAAAAGCCCCCAGGCGGCGATGGCGCAGCCAATTAGCGCGCGCTGGAGCCGGCCCAGCCCGGCGTCCGCCCGCGCCCAGGCGCGAGCCCGCCAGACCATAAGCGGCAGCGCCAGGAGCAGGGCGGTCAGGGCCAGGCTCAAGAACAGCGCCAGCATCGCCCGCCTTGAATCCCTACATGCCGCGGCGGTACATGCCGCCCACCTGGTAGAGGGCCTGGGTGATCTGGCCCAGGGAGCAGGCGCGCACCGTCTGCATGAGTTCGGCGAACACGTTGCCGCCCTGCAGGGCCGCCCGTTGCAGTCTTTGCAGGGCGGCCGGGGCCTCTTCCCGGTGGAGTTCATGGAACTCGTTCAAGCGGGTGAGCTGGCTCTGCTTCTCCTCCTCGGTGGCCCGGGCCAACTCCAGTTCGCAATGGGTGAAAAGCTCGTCGGCCCGGGGGTTGATGAAGGTGTTGACGCCTATGATGGGCAGCTCGCCGGTGTGCTTGAGGGTCTCGTAATAGATGGATTCGTCCTGAATCTTGGAGCGCTGGTAGCCGGTCTCCATGGCGCCCAGCACGCCGCCCCGGGCGGTGATGCGGTAGAACTCGTTGAGCACCGCCTCTTCCACCAGGTTGGTGAGCTCATCGACGATGAACGCCCCCTGCAGGGGGTTCTCGTTCTTGCTCAGGCCCCACTCCCGGTTGATTATCATCTGGATGGCCAGGGCCCGGCGCACGCTGTCTTCGCTGGGCGTGGTGATGGCCTCGTCATAGGCGTTGGTGTGCAGGGAGTTGCAATTGTCGTAGACGGCGCACAGGGCCTGCAGGGTGGTGCGGATGTCGTTGAAATCCACCTCCTGGCTGTGCAAGCTGCGGCCCGAGGTCTGGATGTGGTATTTCAGCATCTGGCTGCGCGGGCCGGCGCCGTACATCTCGCGCATGGCCAGGGCCCAGATGCGCCGGGCCACCCGCCCGATCACCGTGTATTCGGGGTCCATGCCGTTGCTGAAGAAGAAGCTTAAGTTGGGGGCGAACTCGTCCACCTTCATGCCGCGGGAAAGATAGTACTCCACGTAGGTGAAGCCGTTGGCCAGGGTGAAGGCCAGCTGGCTGATGGGATTGGCCCCGGCCTCGGCGATGTGATAGCCGCTGATGGATACCGAGTAGAAGTTCTTCACCTGCTGGTCGATGAAATACTGCTGGATGTCGCCCATCATGCGCAGGGCGAAATCTATGGAAAAGATGCAGGAGTTCTGGCCCTGGTCCTCCTTCAGGATATCGGCCTGCACCGTGCCGCGCACGTTCTGCAAAACCATGGCGCGGATGCGCTCCATCTCCTCGGGATTGGGCTCGCGCCCGTTGGTCTGGCGGAAGGTCTCGGTCTGCTGGTCGATGGCCGCGTTAAAGAAAAAGGCCAGCATGATGGGGGCCGGGCCGTTGATGGTCATGGAAACGCTGGTGTTGGGGCTCAGCAGGTCGAAGCCGTCATAGAGCACCTTGGCGTCTTCCAGGGTGCAGATGGAAACCCCGCTGGTGCCCACCTTGCCGTAGATATCGGGCCGGGAGTCGGGGTCCCAGCCGAACAGGGTCACCGCGTCGAAGGCGGTGGAGAGCCGCGCCGCCTTGGCCCCCTGGCTCAGGTATTTGAAGCGGCGGTTGGTGCGGAAGGGATCGCCCTCGCCGGCGAACATGCGGGTGGGGTCCTCGTCGGTGCGCTTGAAGGGAAACACGCCGGCGGTGAAGGGAAACTCGCCGGGCACGTTTTCCGAGCGCAGCCAGGCGTAGACCTCGGCCGGGTCCTCCCACTTGGGCAGGCACACCTTGGGTATCTCGCTGCCCGAGAGCGAACGGGTGGTCAAGGGCACGCTGAACTGGCGGTCCCGCACCTTGTACTTGTATTCCAGGCCGGAGTAGGCCTCCCGCATCTGGGGCCACTTGGCCAGGAGCTGATGGGTCTCCTCGGTGAAGCCCTCCTCCAGGCGGTGCACCTCGGCCCTGAGCTTGTCCAGGGCGGCCATTAGACCGCCGTCGCCGGACCAGGCCTCCTGCAGGTGATCGTGGGTGTTCTTCATCTGCCACACCCGGCGGATGATGCCGGCCTGCTCCCTGGTCTTGGCGTGGTACTTGCGCACGGCGTCGGCGATCTCGGCCAGGTAGCGGTTGCGCTCGGCGGGCACGATCACGGTCTTGGCCGAGGAATACCTTTCCCTGGGCCGGGGGCGCCGGCTCTGGAATTTGGTGCCGCATTTTCGGTTGAGGATGTCCAGGAGACCCAGGTAGAGGCCGGTCACCCCGTCGTCGTTGAACTTGGCGGCGATGGTGCCGTAGACCGGCATGCTGGCCGGGTCCACCTGCCAGGCGTTCTGATTGCGCTGCATCTGCTTGCGCACGTCCCTGAGCGCGTCCTCCGCCCCCCGGCGGTCGAACTTGTTTATGGCCACCAAGTCGGCGAAGTCCAGCATGTCTATCTTTTCCAGCTGGCTGGCCGCGCCGAAATCCGAGGTCATCACGTACATGGACACGTCCACCAAATCCACCACCGCGGCGTCGCCCTGGCCTATGCCCGCGGTCTCGGCGATCACCAGGTCGTAGCCCGCCGCTTTCACCACCTTTATGGCGTCGGCCAGGGCGGCGGAAACTTCCATGCCGCTGCCCCGGGTGGCCATGGAGCGCAGGTAGACCCGGGGGCTGTCCAGGGAGTTCATGCGGATGCGGTCGCCCAGGAGCGCGCCGCCGCTCTTGCGCCGGGTGGGGTCCACGCTGACGATGGCCACCCGCGTCTCCGGCAGGTCGTGCAAGAGGCGGATGAGCACCTCGTCGGTGAGGCTGGACTTGCCGGAACCGCCGGTGCCGGTGATGCCCACCACCGGCACCTGGTTGCCCTTGAGCCGGTTGTTGAGCGCTTTGCGCCAGGCCGCCATTTTATCGCCCGCCTCCAGGGCCGCCGCCTCCACGCAGGTGATGACCCTGGCCACGGCGCTCACCTGATCCGGGGCCAGCTTCCTCACCAGCTTGGGATCGTCGTCCGCGCCCATGGGGTAATCGCAGGATTTGACGAAATGGTTGATGATGCCCTGCAAGCCCAGCCGGCGGCCGTCCTCCGGGGTGTAGATCTTGGCCACCCCGTATTCCTCCAGCTCCTTGACCTCCTCGGGCACGATCACCCCGCCGCCGCCGCCGAAGACCTTGATGTGGCCGCAGCCGCGCTCGCGCAAAAGATCCACCGCGTACTTGAAAAACTCCACGTGGCCGCCCTGGTAGCAGCTGAGGCCCACGGCGTGGGCGTCCTCCTGGATGGCCGCCTCCACCACCTCGTGCACCGCCCGGTTGTGCCCCAGGTGGATCACCTCCACCCCGGTGCCCTGCAGAATGCGGCGGATGATGTTGATGGCCGCGTCGTGTCCGTCGAAAAGGCTGGCCGCGGTGACCACCCTGATGGGATTCTTGGGCGCGTAGGGCTTGCTTTCCTGGGTCATGGGAAACCCCTCCCTTGCCTGAAACTCCCCCCTATTGCCTGCCACAGCGGGGGCATGAAATCATATTGCCAAGCCAGGTCAGGCCTGGCTTTTTTCCTCTTCCAATATCTCGCCCAGGGCTTGGGCGGTGGCGCCCACCAGCTTGGCGCAAAGCTGCCGCCGGCTGGCGGGATCGCCGTAGAACTGCTTCACCGCGTCCTTGTCGCGCCAGTTCACCTGGGCGATCTCCCGGCAATCGATGCCGCCGTATTCCTGGGTCAGCTCCCGGAAACGCTTGACCAGCCTGTAGGAGGAGCGCCACATCTGGGGCGATTCCTTTTCCTCGGCGTTGGCCCGGCTGTGGAGCTGGGAAAGCACCGCGATGCCCCCCGTGAGGCAGCCGCACACGCTGCCCTGGCTGGCTATGCCGCCGCCAAAGGCCCCCATGGCCCGGATGACCGCCGGCTCGTCAAGGCCCAGCATTTCCTGGCCGGCCGCGGCCACGGCCTGGGAACAGTGAAAACGCTGCTTAAAAAGCTCAACGGCCCGCTTGCTCATGTCTTCCGGCGTCATGCAAAACCTCCCAAGCTTGGTTAGATCAACTCGCTCATTATCAGATCACGCTGATGCTGGACGTATTCGTCCAGAGAGAAATGGCGGGCCAGGGACCAGCGACGGAAAGTCCACATGTGCCCCAGGACCATGATGTTGTGGGCCATCAGCTCCACCTGGCCCCTTTGCAGGGGCTTGAGGGTGTAATCGGTCACCCCCTTGCGCAAAAGATCGGCGAAGATTTGGGTGATGCGCTCCTCGTGGGCCAGCACGAAGCGCATGGACTGGCGGGTGAGGCTCTTGGTCTCCTGATAGATGAGAAGTATGTGGTCGCTCATCTGGTGGCAGACCAGGAAATAGTTCTCTATGGCCTCGGCCAGGGCGCTGGCCGCGTTGCCCGCGTAGCGCACGCGCTGATTCAGGCGCTCTTCCATTTCCTGGTGGATGGCCTGGCACACCAGATAGAGCACGTCTTCCTTGGTTTTCACGTATTGGTAGAGATTGCCGATGGAAAAGCCGGCGGCCTTGGCTATCTGCCTGGTGGTGGTCTTGTGAAAACCGTTGGCGATGAAAAGCCCCACCGCCGCGTCCACTATCTGGCGGCGGCGCTGGGCCACCAGGCCGGGGTCTTTCACCTCGGTGGGTATCTCGTGCCCGTCCGCCAGGGCCCGCGGGTCGCTCATGCCTCGCCTTCCCTTGCTGGGGTGGTCGGCTTGATGCCCGGTCGCCTGGGCCGCGCCCGCCGGTCTGCGTGCCGGCGGAGACTGAACACGCCCCCATTACGACTGAGCGCTCGCTCAGGTTAAGCATAGACAAGGCCGCCCGCGCATGTCAAGCCCAAACCGGGACCGCGGAATTATGGTTGGCCGTAAGCCGACGGCGCGCGGGCCAGCGGGTTTCGCCCGCCGGCCGCGGCGCGCTTAGGCGGGGTAAATGCTCACCTCATGAGGGACCCGGCAATCCACCCCCTTGGCGGGCCATGAGGAATAATTGCTTAATTGCAAGAAAATGCCCGCTAGCGTCCCGCCTTATTTGACGAGGCCCTTTTCTTGGAAATAACGCTCGGCCCCCGGATGCAGGGGCGCGTGCAGGTCATCAACCATGTCATGCAGCTCCAGCCTGCGCAAAGAAGGATGCATGGCTTTTACCTGGTCCAGGTTCTGGCCCAACAACTCCATGAGTTTGTAAACAACCTTGTCGGGCGTTTTGGCGCTGGCGACCAGAACCGCCTTTACCCCGCAGGTTTGCAGTTCATAACCCTTATTCAGGAGGCCAGGGTATAGATCCAAAGAAATCCATGACTTGACATAGCAAAACGAACGGTCGCGGCATACGTCCGGAAAACCGATCAGCCTTACCTTAACTTTGCCCTTGACCGCCTGCTTTACAATACGGTTGGGATGGCCGGCGGTATAGAAAAATGCGTCCAATTTGCCTGCCTGTAATTCGCGCAATGCCTCCTCGGCATTGATAGGCGCGGCCAAGGCCAAATCCTTGAGCGTCAAGTTACAGCTTTCCAAGGCGTCCACGGCGTTCTGGCGCATGCCCGAACCCGGCTTTCCCACGGCGATCTTCTTGCCGCGCAGATCGCGGCATTCCTTGACGCCGGAGCCGGCCGAAGCTATCAACACTAAGCTTTCATTGTACAATCCTGCTACGGCCCGCAGATTGCCCTGGGGGCCCTTGTCCTGCCATTCGGCTTTCCCCTGCCTGGCCTGCAAGACCCGGTCGGATTGGGCCAAGCCGAAATCGGCTTTACCGGCCAATACGGCTTGAATGTTCTCCACCGAGCCGTGGCTGGGTTTTACCTGCAAATCCAGGGCGCGCTTTTCCTTGGCTAGGCGCGCTATGGATGAACCAACCGCATGGTAGCATCCCTGTTCGCCGCCGGTGGCCAGGGTGTAAGGTCCCGCTCCCGCGGCCAAAGAGGGGGGCAAGTGAATCCAAAGAGCCAAAAGCCCCGCGATTAAAGCACCCATCTTCAATGGATTTTTCACATGCATGATCCTTTACTTAAAAGATTGACGCGGCAATTCAATGCGGGGCCAGGCAAAAGAAAAACGCCGTGACCGGGCAGGCCGGCAATAATATCCATATTCAGCGAGTTACTTTCAATTGCCTCCGAATCTACAACTCTTTGGCGGTATTTATCAATAAAAACCCATTGCCCGATCGAGGCGGGTTGCGCGGCCCGCCTTGCGCCCTTTACCCTGACCCGCTAGACTCAACATCCAGGGTTTCCCGCGTCAAGGAGCAGACCATGCCCGAGCATCCCCAAGGCCCGCCCCACGGCCATCCCGGCGGCCATCCGCCAGGCCATCCCTCCAGCCAGGACGGAGTCCCCGCCTTGCGCCTGGTGGCCTGGGAAACCACCCGCCGCTGCAATCTCTCCTGCCTGCATTGCCGGGCCGGGGCCCAGGACGAGCATTATCCCAACGAGCTCACCACCGGGGAAGGCGAGGCTTTTCTCAAGGACTTAAGGACCATGGGCCAGCCGGTGGTGATCCTGACCGGCGGCGAGCCCCTCTTGCGCGAGGATATTTTCCATCTGGCCGAATTCGGCGATAAGCTGGGCCTGCGCATGGTCATGGCGGTGAACGGCACCCTGCTCACCCCGGAGATCGCGCGCAAATTAAAAGAGGTCGGCATTCAGCGCCTCAGCATCTCCATCGACGGCCCGGACGCGGCCAGCCACGACGTCTTCCGGGGCCAGGAGAGCGCCTTCAGTGGCGCGCTGCAAGGCATCCAGGCGGCCAAGGACGCTGGCCTGGAATTCCAGATCAACACCACGGTGACCCGGGGCAACCTGCCGGACATCCCGGCCATTCAGGAATTGGCCGTGGAGCTGGGGGCCAAGGCGCATCATATTTTTCTCTTGGTGCCCACCGGCCGGGGCCGCGCCCTCACCGAGGAAATAATCAGCGCCCAGGAATACGAGGACGTGCTGCACTGGTTCGCGGATAAAAAGGGCCAAGTGCCCCTGGAGCTGAAAGCCACCTGCGCGCCGCACTACTACCGCATCATCCGCCAGCGCGCCAAGGAGCGGGGCGAAAAGCTGACCTTCCAGACCCACGGCCTGGACGCGGTGACCAAGGGCTGTCTGGGCGGCTCGGGATTCGCCTTTGTCTCCCACGTGGGCCAGGTGCAGCCCTGCGGCTATCTGGAATTGGCCGCCGGCAACATCAAGGAGCAGCCCTTCAGCCGAATCTGGCGCGAGAGCGAGCTTTTCCAGCGCCTCAGAAACCCGGACCTCCTGGGCGGCAAGTGCGGACGCTGCGAATACCGCAAGGTCTGCGGCGGCTGCCGCGCCCGCGCCTACGAGGTATCGGGCGACGAGATGGCCGAGGAGCCCTTGTGCCTGTACCAGCCGGCCGCCCAGGGCTAAGGTCGGCGGCGGGCATAGCCGGCCAGGCCGTTGTCAGGCCGGCTTGGGCTTGCGCTTGATGGCCGACAGCTTGGCCGCGTCACCTAAAATCTCGTCATTGTCCAAGGCCGGGGCCAGCCATTTGCCGTCGTGATAGGTGCGCGCCGCGGCGCACTCCCCTCGCACTGGCTGGCTGAGCGTATCCATGATGGCCTCGGCCTTGGCCGGTTCCGCCCCGCCCGGCACTATCTGCAAGAGCAGCCGGCCCTTTTCGGGAAGCAGGGCGCAGAAGAATTTGGATTTCTTGAAGCGCGGGCCCCAGCCGTGTTTCCTGCCGCCTAACACCCGATCATCCTGGGGAAACGCGCCGGGGTAATTGGCGGCGATGAAGCGCAGCAGCCACTGCCAGCGCTGGTAATTTTCCCGGCCGATCCATTGCCGCACCGCCTCGTCGCCGGGGGGTTGGCTCCTGTCCAGCATGCCTTGGCCTGGTTGGGGCATGGGCGCTCCTTTGACGGCGGCAACCTGATTTGTGTATAAATGAAAGGTGTATCGGCGGCAAGCCTAAACGCCGGCGCCCCCCGCGAGAAAAGCGATCAGGCATGGGGGGGCCGTGGCCGGACCGGCCCGAGCGCGGCCGCTTCCGGCCAGCGGCCGCGGGGCCATGCTATATTATCAGTAGATGTTCAAACCCGACGGAAACAGTTTATGCCCAAAAGCAAACAAGACCTGGAAAACAACGCCATGGCCGCAAGCCCCTCCCGGGGCAGCCTGCAGATAAAAGGCCGGCTTTGGGTGGAAAAGGACGGCCAGACCTTTGTCTCCTGGGGCCGGGTGGTGCTGTTGCAGCGCATCGACGAGACCGGCTCGGTTTCAGCCGCGGCCAAATCCATGGGCATGAGTTTCAGCCACGCCTGGCATCTGGTGGAGAACATGAACGCCCTGGCCGGGGAGCCCCTGGTGAGCAAGCAGGCGGGCGGCAAGGGCGGCGGCGGCGCTTGGCTGACCCCGGCCGGCAAAAAGGCGGTGGCTGATTTCTGGAAACTGGTGGACGGCTTCCAGGGCTGGCTCCAAAAGCAAAAGCCCTGAGCCGCGCTTCCTCCCCTCCCCTCGTTGATCAAGTCTTGACGCGCTATCCAGTAGGGACTATAACGGATACCAGATTTGCCAGAGGGCCCTCAGGGGCCTTTTACTGGGGTTATCGATATAATTTGATTAAGATAACGTTGTCCGGATGCCGGCGCGGCGGGGACCGGCGGGCGCCGGCGAGGGGAGGCTTGCATGGATTGGTGGGAAGCGGCGTACCTGCTGGGCCTGGCCGCCAGCCTGGCGGCGGGCTGCGCCGCTTGGCGGAGAGCGGGCAAATGGGCCTGGCTCTGCGGCTTCATGGCAACGGCGGGCTGCGCGGCGATGGTGGTTCACATCTGGCAGACGGCCGGCAGGCCGCCCTTGAGCGGGGCCTATGAGTCGTTCACCCTGTTATGCCTGCTTTTGAACCTGCTGGCCTTCACGGCCCTGGGCGGCGACAACGCCTCGCGCCGCCTGGCCGGGCTCACCTGGCTGGCGGTCTGCCTGGTGCTTCTATGCCTTTTGATCGCGCCCCGCCAGGTCAACCCGGATTGGTACCAATATCATTATTTCTGGAACCGGGCCTTTTTCCTTTTGCGGGTGGCCGCCTTGGGCTTTTTGATTCACGGCTCCCTGGCGGCCCTGGTTTGGGACAGATCCGCTCCCGCGGGCGGCAACCTGCTGGACCGCTCCCGTAGGTTCCTGATTTGGGGCACCGCCCTGTTTCTGGCCGGCGAGCTGGCGGGCTTTTACTGGTGCCTCAACTGGCTGGGCGATTATTGGCGTTGGAACCGCAACTTCCTGGAATCAACCTTGATCTTCCTGGTGGCCAGCGCGGCCCTGCACCTGCCGCCCCGCCTGGCGGGCAGAATCGGCCTGGTGCGGACCCTTTACGCCGCGCCGGGCCTGGCCGGTCTTTCCCTCTGGCTCATCCACCAGGTCACGGGGTAGTCGTGAACAAGCTATCATCATTGTATTTGACGCTCTATTGCCTGGCCGGCCTGGCCCTGTGGCTGGCGGCGGGAATGCTGCTGGCCCAGACCCAGCCCTACATGCTGCACATGAAAGCCATGGACCAGACCCTGCTCAGGGATTGGCTGGCCGGCCCGGCCCTGGGCCAGCCGGTGGTGTTGGTCTGGTTCCTGGTCTTGTGCGGGGGCGTGGGCCTCTTGGCCTTAAATATGGCGGTATGCACCTGGACCAAGCTGCTGCCCCGCCTGAAAGGCAACGGCGGCCGCCTGCGCACCTGGTTCCTGGCCGGGGTGCACGTTCTGATGCTCCTGGTGCTTTTGGGCCACCTCTCCCAGATGGGCTTAGGCTTCAAGCTGGAGAGCGTCAAGCTGCTGCCCGGCCAGAGCAGGGAGCTGCCCGACGGTTCGCTGCTCACGGTGACCGAAACCCATTTCGCGGACGATCCCGCGCTCCTTAACCTCAGCTACCGCCAGGGGCGCGCCAGCCTTTTGGCCGGCGTGTTTCACCGCGAGAAAAACACGGCCAGCCTCGAGCTGAGCCTGGGCGGCCGGAGCCAGGCCAAGGGAGTCTTGCGCATCCTGGAGCCCTGGGAGGCCGACGGCCTGCGGGTGACCCTGGCCGAGTTTTTCCGCGACGATTCCCAAACGCCGCCCCGCGTGGGCGTCTTGCTGACCGTGGCGCGCAATCCCCTGGAAAAGCTTTTTTTCGCGTCCTACCTGGCCTGGATTCTGGTTTACATCTATTTGGCGGCTACGGTGCGGAAGCACCGCCTCAATCACCTTAATGGAGATGCCAACCATGAAAGCTAAATTGATCGCCCTGGCCCTGGTATTGACCGTGGCCCTTTGGGCCGCTCCTTCTTCGCAGGCGGAGGAGAACCTGCTGGTTTTCGCCGCGGCTTCCACCACCGACGCCATCAGCGCCGTGGGCCAGGCCTTCGGCCAGAAGACCGGCGTCAAGGTGACCAACTCCTTTGCCTCCTCCTCCACCCTGGCCAAGCAGATAGCCCACGGCGCGCCGGCCGACGTGTTCATCTCGGCCAACCAGAAATGGATGGACTATCTGGACAAGGAAGGCTTCGTCGCGGCCGGGAGCCGGGCGGATATCCTGCGCAACCAGTTGGTGATCATCGCGCCGGCCGATAGCGCGGTCAAGGAGATCGCGCTCAAGCCGGGCCTGGATTTGAGCGGATACCTGGGCGAGGGCCGTCTCTCCCTGGGCGATCCCTCCCACGTGCCGGCGGGCATGTACGCCAAGGAAGCTCTGGTAAAATTGGGCATGTGGGATTTCGTGCAGAACAAGGTGGCCGCCGCGGCCAACGTGCGCGCCGCCCTGGCCCTGGTGGAGCGGGGCGAGGCGCCCCTGGGCGTGGTCTACGCCACGGACGCCCGCATCAGCCAGCGGGTGAAGGTGGTGAGCCGCTTCCCGGCCGATTCGCACACGCCCATCACCTATCCCGCGGCGGCGGTCAAGAGCCGGGACAGCGCCCAAACCAAGGCCTATCTTGAGTTCTTGAAGTCGCCCCAAGCGCGGGAGATATTCAAACGATTCGGTTTCGCGGTGGAGTAGTGCCCTTTTTCGTATTATCACCCCTGGAAAGCGAGGCCCTGTGGCTCAGCCTCAAGGTCTCGGCCTGGTCGGTGGCCGGCAGCCTGCCCTTGGGCCTGGCCGCCGCCTGGGCCTTGGGCCGGGGCCGCTTTCCAGGCAAGGCCCTGCTGGACGGCCTGATCCACCTGCCCCTGGTGCTGCCGCCGGTGGTGACCGGCTACCTGCTCCTGGTTTTCCTGGGGCGCAAGGGCGTTCTGGGGGCCTGGCTCCACGATAACCTGGGCATCACCGTGGCCTTCAATTGGAAGGGCGCGGCGGTGGCGGCGGCGGTGATGTCCTTTCCCCTCATGGTCAGGGCGGCGCGGCTTTCCGTGGAAAGCCTGGACCGGGGTCTGGAGCAGGCCGCCCGCACCCTGGGGGCGGGGCCGGTCAGGGTATTCTGCACGGTTTCCCTGCCCCTCATCCTGCCCGGCCTGCTCACCGGCGCGGTGCTGGCCTTCGCCCGCAGCCTGGGCGAATTCGGCGCCACCATAACCTTTGTCTCCAATATCCCCGGCCAGACCCGCACCCTGCCCCTGGCCCTCTATTCCCTGGTGCAGACGCCGGGGGGCGAAAGCGGGGCGTTCCGGCTTTGCGTGATCGCCGTCCTGGTCTCCCTGGCGGCCCTGTTGGCTTCCGAGCTGCTTTCCCGCCGCTTGGAAAAACATCTGAAAGGGTAAGCGCCGTGTTGCAAGTGGCGGTGAAAAAACGCTTGGGGGGATTGGCCTTGGAAGCCGGCTTCCAGGCCCCCCGCGGAGTGACCGCGCTTTTCGGTCCCTCGGGCGCGGGCAAGACCACCCTGGTCAACATCGTGGCCGGTCTGCTGAAGCCGGACGGGGGCCGCATCGCCCTGGGGGACAAGACGCTTTTCGACTCGGTCCGGGGCGTGGACCTGCCGCCGGAAAAGCGTGGCGTGGGCTATGTATTTCAGGACGGGCGGCTCTTCCCCCATCTTTCCGTGAGGTCCAATCTGCTGTACGGCATGCGGCTTTCGCCGCCGGAACGCCGCCTGCTCTCCCTGGAGGAGGTGGTGGACCTCATGGGCATCTCGCATCTCTTGAAAAGGCGGCCCGCCAATCTCTCGGGAGGCGAGAAGCAGCGGGTGGCGGTGGGCCGGGCCCTGCTGGCCGGCCCGCGCCTCTTGCTCATGGACGAGCCCCTGGCCTCCCTGGACCAGGCGCGCAAGGACGAGGTATTGCCTTTCCTGGCCAAACTCCCCCAAAAGCTGGACCTGCCCATCCTCTACGTGAGCCACTCCATGCGGGAGGTGCGCTTCCTGGCCGACCGCGTCATACGCCTGGACCAGGGCAAGGTGGTGGATGGCGCTTCCTTTCTGAATCTGGTGGAGCCGCCGGGCGACCCCGGGCAACAGCCGCCGGCCAAGGCCACTGAAAAAGACGCCGAGCAAGGCCTGTGAAAGGCCCGCGGCCGGTTCGGCGTATTCACGCCTAAAGAGCCTATAAACGGGCCTTGCCAGCCCCAAAACCAGGGCTATCCCCGCAAAAAACAGCATTTCCCCTCCTGATTGCGCTCAGTTTCCCCTGCCGGAAGCAAAAATTTCGCTCCATCTTTACAAACCGCCGGCTTCCCTATAGGGTCTCGACATTCTAGAATGCGAAGACAAGGCTAACCCCCTGGACGGAGAATCCGCTATGAAGCATGCGGCCTTGATCACGTTGCTCGCGCTCATTTGTTTTGCCTGGGCTCCGGCCCTGGCCCAATCGGACGCGCCCTGGTCCCTGCAGGATGACCACTGGCGCAACGGCCAGAACCAGGCGCGCCCGCAGGCCATCCAGAACCTGGGCGCGCGCTGGGTGAGGTTTTCCGGCGGGCAGATTCCCTCCGGAGCCGTGGTGGGCGGCAGGGCCCAAGGCCAGCCGCTTTACGTGTGCCGCGCCTTTCACCAGGACGGGTTCCACGCCGGCAAGGTGGTCAACCGCCGCTGCAACATCGGCTGGGGCGGCCAGGAAATCGCCCTGGACGACTACGAGGTGCTGGTGGGGCCGCGCAGCCAGGCGCGCTGGGTGCGCCATGGCCAGGGCTATCCCAAGGGCGCGGTATTGGCCGGACGCTGCCCGGCCGGCGATCTTTACGTGTGCCGCGCCTATTATCAGGACGGCATGCACGTGGGCAAGATACTCAACCGCAAATGCCGCCTCGGCTGGGGAGGCCGGGAAGTGGCGGTGGACGATTACCAGGTGCTGACGGCCTACGGCGCCAGTTGGCAGCGGGCCCGACCGGGAGAGATCCCGGCCGGAGCCGTGGGGGGCGGCTACAGCAACCAGGGCGAGATGTTCGTTTGCCGAGCCAATTACCGCGACGGGGTTCATCCCGGCAAGCTGTACGCGGGCAAATGCCACCTCGGCTGGGGAGGCCGGGAAGTGGCCGTGGACAACTATGACGTGCTGGTGGTGCGGCAAGGCCTGGCCTGGCTGCCCAAAGACCGGGCCGGAAACCGGCGCTGCGTGGAGGCCGGCCGGCGCGGCCAGCAGAGCCAGTGCGTGTGCCGGGCCAATTTCAGGGATGGGTTGCATCCGGGCAAGACCTGGCAGGGCCGCTGCAACATCGGCTGGGGAGGCCAGGAATTTGCTCTGGATTCCTACGAGGTGCTGGTGAGCGATTAGGCCCGGCAGCGCCGCTAAAAGCCAAAAGGCCCGGCCTCCCCTTTGGGGATCCGGGCCTTTACTTGATGACAAAGCCAAGCTGACCAGGCTGCTCAGAAAGCCCCGGATGCTAGGCGCGAGGAAAAGGCTGGAACGAAGCGTAGTTGGATCTACGTGAGTTTCAGCCTTTTCCGCAGCAACGACGCAGATGGGGTTTTATCAGCAGCCTGAGGCCCGGCCTCCCCTTGGGGGTGCCGGGCCTTGTCTTATGACGACGCCGCCCCTAGGGCTGGCGGTAGAAATCGATGGTCTTTTTCAGGCCGTCTTCCAGGCTGGTGGTGGCCTCCCAGCCGATCACCTGCTTGATGCGGCTCACGTCGGGAATGCGCCGCGGTATGTCTTCGTAGCTCTTGCCGAAGACTTCCAAATGCGGTTTGAACTCGACGGGGTTCTTGAAGCCGCCCGCCTTTTTCATGGCTTTGGCCAATTCCAGGATGCTGGTCTCCCGGTCGGAGCCGATATTGAAGCAAAGCCCCAGGGCCGCGTTGTTGAGGGCCAGCTCCACCACCGCCTCCGTGGCGTCCTCGATGAAGGTGAAGCAGCGGGTCTGGGCGCCGTCGCCGTGCACGATGAGAGGCTGGCCGCGCAGGAGCTTTTCCAGGAAAATGGGGATGACCCGTCCCTGGCCCAGGTCGTCGCAGCGGGGGCCGTAGACGTTGAAAAAGCGCATGATGACGAAGGGCATGTCCTCCTGCTGGCCGTAGGCGTAGCAGTAGTGCTCGATCAGGGCCTTGCCCGTGGAATAGCACCAGCGGTTGATGGAGGGCGGTCCCAAGAGCCGGTCCGCCTCCTCGTTCCAGGGCACGTTGGGATTCTTGCCCAGCACCTCGCTGGTGGAGGCGAAAACGAAGCGCTTTTTCTGGCGGGCGCAGAAATCCAGGAGATAGAGCGAGCCCTTCAGGTTCACGTTGAGCACGTTGAGGGGCTCGTTGACGTAGCGCTTGGGGTCGGCGATGGCCGCCAGATGGATCACGGTGTCGCACTGGTCCACCAGGCGCTCCACCACCTCGGGGATGAGCACCGAATCCTGCACGAACTTGAAGCGGCCCGTGTCGAAGAGATGCTCCACCTTGAGCGAGGGGCCGTTGTCCAGGGCCACCACCTCGTGGCCCCGCCTTATGAGCACCTCGCACACATAGGAGCCGATGGAGCCGGCGCCGCCGGTGACTAAAACACGCTTCATTATCTCCGCTCCCCGCCGGGCCGCCCTGGGTTTAGCCAGCGTCCTGGTCCAGCCAAAGATGAAAAGTGAAATCGGAACAGACCTGGCGCGCGCCCAGGCGGGACCAGGCCCGGATGACCGCTTGCTGGCTGAGTTTGGTGCGCACCCTGGCGGCCTTGGCGCCATGCTTGAAAAGCCATTCCAGGCCCCGCAGCAAAAGCTCGTGGTAAAGGCCCCTGCCCCGCAGCGCCGGCGAGATGGCGTTGATCACCACCCAGCCGCAGCCGGCCGCCGGGCCGTGGCCGGCGGGCAGCTTCAGCGTAATCAGCCCGGCCGGCTCGTCATCCTGGGTTAGCGCCAGCACCTGGTCGGATTGCTCGCCCGCCAGGCTGTTGGCCACCCAGCGGCGGTACATTTCGCCGCAGTTGAACCGCAGGCGCGGGTCCATGGCGAAGCGGTCGGCATAGTGCTCCAGGCGGCACATGGCCTCGGCGGTGAGGCTTTGCAGGGCTTCCTCATCGCCGGGCCGCCAGGTGCGGATGCCCACGCCCGCGGGCAGTTGGCCCCGCTTGGGCAGGTTGTCCAAGGCGGCCAGCCATTCCACGCTCGCGTCCATCAGCCGGAAACCGCAAGACTCCAGGGCCTGGGCGGCCAGGAAATCCCGGCCCGGCGCCCGCGCCACCAGGCACTGCACGCCTCCCTCGGCGGCGGCCTCCTTGACTTGGGTAAGGAGCTGCCTGCCCTGGGCCAGGGCCTCGGGCTCGGGCCAGGCCTGGCGATGGGCCAGGGGCCACAGCTTGGCCATGGGCCTGCCGAAAAGGTGGCTGTCGAACTCGAGGGGGGCGTAGACCGCCAGCCATTGCCAGCCGCCGCCGTCCAAAAGCGCCCAGGCCGCGCCCTCGGCGGGCAGCGCTTCCAGGACCTCCTTGGCGGCCTCTTCCGCTTCCCAGCCGGGCCAGGCGTCGGCCACGAAGGCATAGGCCTCCAGCAACTCCCAGGCTGCCCGGGATTCCAGTATTTCGGCGGAGCTGTGATTGATGACCTGCGCCACGATTCTCCCCGTACTTAGGATTCCGTAATCTACCCCAGGGGTTTGCGTGGGTCAAGGCGCAGGGAGCCCGGCCCGGCGCCGCCGGGCGCTCATGGCGGGGATACCTCTGTTTTCGGGTGGTTCGGGCCCCAGGGCGGGCCGGGCCCCGCCCTATCGGGAGGAGAGGCGAAAGCGAACCGCTCTGCCAATTTCGCAGCCGCCCGGCGGCCCCAGGGCGGCCCGCTTCCGGGCGGTTCAAATAGCTATCCTAGGCTTCGTCCGTGGGCTCGCTGAGCTGGCAGGAGCCCTCCGGGCAAAATAGCTTGAGCCAGAGCCCCTTTTCGCCACCTTGGCCGGTGGCTTGCTCCACGGTCCAGAACTTCTGGGGACCGCTGGCGCAGGCTCCCTCCGGGCAGAAAAGCTCCAACCAGAGCCCCTCCTTGCCGGACCCTTGGGTCTCGCTCAGCTTTTCCGGCGGCAACTGGGCCACCTCCGCCTGGCTGAGACAGCGGGCGTTGGGGCAGAAAACCTTCAGCCAGGCTCCCTGGCCGGATTGCTTCTCGCTCATGAAACGCTCCTTGGCCGGACCGGTTATTCATTACTTTTATTGTCGGCTTTAGCGGGCCGCGCGGCAAGGGCCTTCACCATCCTCCCCGCCGGCCCGGCATTTGCCGGGCGTTGCCATGAGCTGGCTTGAATATCAATATGTTATCTCCGTAACCTTCACGCCGGGGGATATCATTTCTCCAATTGGCAATCCGGGCAGAAGTGGGTGGAGCGCCCCCCCAGCACGGTCCGCTGGATGGTTCCCCCGCAGCGGGGGCAGGCATGGCCCGTGCGTTGATAAACCCGGTGGGCGTGCTGAAAGGTTCCCGCCCTGCCCCGGGCGTCCACGAAATTGCGCACGCTGGAGCCGCCCTTGGCCAGGGCCTCGGCCAGGGTCTCCTGGATGGCCGCGTGCAGGTTTGCCAGCTTTTCCGGGGCGAGGTCCGCAGGCCTGGCCGTGGGAGACAAGCCGGCCCGGTGCAGGGCCTCGTCGGCGTAGATGTTGCCCACCCCGGCCAGGATGCGCTGGTCCAGGAGCAGGCTTTTCAGGGGGGCGGTGCGGCGGCCCAGGCCTCTCAGGAAATCATCCAGACCCAAGCCCAGGGCGTCCGGCCCGAAGTTGGCCAGGGGGCCGGCCTCCAGGGCCGCCCGGTCTTGGCAATGGGCCATGAAGCCGAATTGGCGAACGTCGCGGTAATAGAGCTTGGGCCCCTTGTCGCTGAAGCTCACGGTGATGTGGATGTGATCCGCCTTCGGCCTTTGCGGCGCGGTTATCACCTGGCCGGTCATGCCCAGATGAATGGCCCAATACCCGCCCCCGTCCAGGTGCAGGATGAGCAGCTTGCCGTGGCGGCTGGTCGCGGTTATGACGTGGCCGCGCAGGCCCTCGGCCAGGGCCGCCGGCGTGGGGCGGGCCAGCTTGGGCTTGCTCACCAAAACCCGGCTCACGCGCCGGTCGATCACCGCCGGCTCCAGGGTCCGGCGCACGCATTCCACCTCGGGCAATTCGGGCATGTTCGCTCCAGACGGGCCGCACCCCCAAGCCATGGGGCTTGGCGGCGTAAACCCCATTATTTAGTGGTTGACACCCCTATTAATCCTATATACAGTGCACTTGGCGCTTTATCCACAAGCACAGCCATTATTGGCCCCGCCGGGCCGGACAAAAGAGAGCGAGCTGTGAGCGATTTAGGCAAAATGAAAGAAGCCTGCCCTAATATCAAACATAATCTGGCGGACTGTTCCTGCACCTATGATTGCCCCAAAAAGGGACTGTGCTGCCAATGCGTGGCCTATCACCGCAAAATGCGCCAGATTCCTGGCTGTTTTTTCACCGCCCAGGGGGAGCGCACATACGATAGATCCTATGCCAACTTCCGCAGCGATTGCTGTTGACGGAGAACGCCTGCCGGGCGCGGCGTCCTTGGGGTCGCGGAAAGACCTCCGTCAAGCCGTGGAGCTCTTGGCCGATCTGACCGAGGCCTTCACCGCCGCGCTTTTCCTGCGCGACCGCGGCACGGATACCTTGCGGGTGGTGGCCTGGCACACCCTGAGCCGCTCCTTCCGCTCGGACGAACCCATCAAGGTGGGCGAGGGCGTGGTGGGCTACGTGGCCAAGCACCTGGTGCCGGTGGACGTGGACCGCTACCAGCAAGGCGCCACCGCCACCAGACTCTACCGCGAGGACGAAGGCATCAAGGCCTTTCTGGCGGTGCCCATCGGCGAGATGGGCGTCCTGGTGGTGGACAGCAAGGCCCGCTCCATCTTCGGCGAACGCGAGAAAAAAGTGGTGCGCGACTTTGCCCGCTTCCTGGGCAATTTGGTCTTGCAGCAGGAGACCTGCACCAGGGAGGCCCTCTACGGCCGCACCCTGGACCTTTTATACGACGTGGAGAACGCGGCCCTGGCCTTTAACGACCCCCGCGAATTCTACGCGGAGGTCCTGGACGCGGCCCGCCGCTATTGCGGCCTGCCCATGGCCTTCCTCTGCCTGCTCCTGCCCGGCCGCAAGCAATACGTGGTGGAGGCGGTGCAGGGTCCTTCCCTGAGCACCCTGCGGGGCCGGGCCTTTCCGGTGAGCCAGGGCCTGGTGGGCTGGGTCATCAGGGAGGTCAGGCCGCTGACCCACTCGCGGCTCAGGCCCCTGCGAGGAAAATCGTACCTGATCTCGCCAGATGAGCCCATACGGGGATATAATGCCTTTGTGGGGGTTCCCTTGCTGGCCTGGCGACGCCTCATGGGCGTATGGGCCTTTGCCGGCCACAGCGAACGCCACCTGGACGAGGAGGAGGAGCGCGCCTTGCAGTTGGCCGGACACCGGCTGGCGGCCACGGTGGAACATTACGGATTAGCGCCGGCCTAAGCCGCTTGCGGCGCCGGCTTATTATAGGCGGGAGGGCATAAGAGCATGGTCTTTGGGAAGATTCTGGGTCTGTTTGGCAAAGACATGGCCATGGACCTGGGAACCGCCAACACCTTGATCTACATCAAAGGCAAGGGAGTTGTGCTCAACGAACCCTCTGTGGTGGCCATTCAGCGGGATAGCGGCAAGCCCGTGGCCGTGGGCCACAAGGCCAAGGAATACCTGGGGCGCACCAATCCCTCCATCCTGGCCAGCCGTCCGCTGAAAGACGGCGTGATAGCCGATTTCGACCTCACCAGGCTGATGATCCGGGAATTCATCATCAAGGTGCGCTCGGCCGCCGGCCTGATCAAGCCGCGCATGCTCATCGGGGTGCCCACCGGGGTGACCCAGGTGGAAAAGCGGGCGGTGATCGAAAGCGCCGAGCAGGCCGGCGCTCGGGAGATATTCCTCATCGAGGAGCCCATGGCCGCCGCCATAGGCGCGGGGCTCCCCATCCACGAGCCCAGGGGCTCCATGATCGTGGACATCGGCGGCGGCACCACCGAGGTGGCGGTGATAAGCCTCTTTGCCACGGCATACTCGGAAAGCGTCCGAGTGGCCGGCGACGAGGCCAACGAATCCATCTTGCGGCTTCTGCAAAAAAAATATCAGATGCTGATCGGCGAGAACACCGCCGAGCAGGTCAAGATCCGCATCGGCTCCGCCTATCCTCCCGACGAGCCCCTGTACATGGAGGTGAGCGGCAAGGACCTGGTGAACGGCGTGCCGCGCACCGTGACCATCACCGACCAGGAAGTGCGCGAGGCCATGGCCGAACCGGTGGGGGTGATCGTGGAAAGCGTGCGGCGGGCCTTTGAAAAGACTCCGCCCGAATTGGCCTCGGACGTGGCCGACCGGGGCCTGGTGCTGGCCGGCGGCGGGGCCCTGATTCGGGGCCTGGATCAATTGATCCACGAGGATCTGAATCTCAAGGTGGTAATCGCCGAAGACCCCTTAACCTCGGTGGTTATGGGCGCCGGCGCCGCCTTGCAGAACGTGAAGGAGTACCGGCGGGTTTTCATTAATTAAGGCCGACCCTTGAAAAAGACACCCAAAGGCTCTATACATACATCTTGGAGGGTTTGACAACTGGCCCCGGATTGAAATCCGGGGAGTAAAAACACCAGCCAAAGAGGATTAACTTGGCTCATAGACTGCAACCGGAAGACTTGGAAGACCGCATCGACTGCTTTGGCGAGTTCGATCGGGCCGATTCAGTCTGCCTGGCTCACTGCAGCCTGAACATCGAGTGCGCTGCCGCCAAAGAGCGTTACCAGAACCTCCAGCTTTTAGATGAATCTTTGGAGGCTTTGGGCTGCTCGCATAACGCTTAGCCCCCGTCCTTCCCGGCGTCCCCTGGATAGGATTCCGGGGAAGCGGGCTTGACCAGCCCCGCTTGTTCCAAGACATCGCCCCTCCTGGGGGGAGGCGGCCAAATCCGTTTCGGCCCCAAATCCTTTTTCCCCTGCAATTCCAACTCCCCAAGCTGGCGCAAGCGCAGTTTTTGCCGCCCGCGCCGCCAAACCAGGGCCACGCCGGCGCCCAGGGCCACCAGGGCCCAAAGGGTGCCGCCGGCGAAAAGCAGGGCCAGCCAACTGAAGCGGCTGGTCATGGCCTCGTGAAAATCAGCCTCCACCTGTGCCAGGCTCCGCCCGGTCGATTTGCGCAGGGCCGCGGTCAGCTCCCGGCCCAGGGCCAGCTCCCGCAACAGCCGGGGCAGGGTTTCCGGGCCGTAGGCGTTGATCAGATAGCTGACCAGGTAATACGACTGGGCATAGGCCAGGGAGGCCTCCTCGGCCCCGGCGGGGAACCTGGATTCCAACAGGGAAAGAGGCTTCAGCCGCTCGGAGAGCACCCCGCCCGCCATGGTTCCGGCCAGGGCGAAGCCCCCCTCGCCGGCGGCGTACATGGCCAGGCCTTCCTCCAGCCAGAGGGGAGCGGACCTGCCCCGCAACTGGCGCGCCAAATAGAGATGGGTCAGTTCGTGAACCAAGAGCGGGCGGAAATCCTGTGGCTGGGTCAGTTGCTTGGGCGAGCGCAGCACTATGAGGTCCCTGCCGGGCATGGCCAGGCCGGCGGCCCATTCCGGCCCTCCCAATTGGCGCACCCGGCGGTCAAAGGCCTCCCGGTCCTGGGCCACCTCCACCTTGATGCGGCTGGGCTGGCCGCCGGTGAGCCCAGCCAGGCGCGGCGCGGCCTGGCGGAAAATATCGCGCACGTGCTGGGCGAGCTCCAGGCTGGAGGCCGTCACGCTAAGGCCGGGCAAGCCGGGCTCGGCGGCTTGGAGAGGCCAGGCCAGGAGAGTCCACAGCGTCAATGAAAGGACTGACAGCCAGCGCGCCCGCTGTGTGGGCCTAGCCGTCATGGCCTTTTAGCGCCGCCTCGAACCTAAGGCTGGTAAAATCCACGGTCCAGTTGCCGTCCCGGTCCTCGATGGCGGGCCTTAAAAAGGTAATGGCTTGATCGCGCGCGGCCGGACGGTCTTCAGGCGGCAGGAAGTCCAAAAAGTGACAGGCAAAGGTGTCCATCCAGCCTTCTATGCCGGTGGGCAGAAGAGTGGGGCTGGGGACCGATTCAATGCGCTTGACGGCAAAGCCGTGGGACTCCAACAACCCGCGATACTCATCCGGGGTGGGGAAAAACCAAGGCATGGCTTGGCTTGCGTCCACGCCCCTTAGTTCCAGCACGGCGGCCAAGGCCACGATGAGCGGAGCCGCGCAGCCGTGCGCGCCCATCTGGGCCACGAAACGGCCGCCCGGCTTGAGGGCCCGGGCCACCCCGGCCAGCATGGCTTGATGAGGATGCATCCAATGCAGGGCCGCGTTGGAAAACACCGCGTCGAACTCTTGGCTGAACTCCAGGGACTGGCCCGGTACGATCCGGGCGTCCAGGCCGCGCTCCTGGGCCGCCTCAATCATTTCGGGCGAGCCGTCCACCGCCACAACTTGGGCTCCGGCCTCGGCCAAAGCCAAGCTTAGTTGACCATCGCCGCAACCCAAATCCAAAATGCGCTCGCCAGGCTGGGGAGCCAGCCATTTCAGCACGGTTCCGGCCATCTTGATCACATAGGCCGCATTTTCTTCGTATTTTTGAGAATCCCATTTTGTGCCTGGCGGCTCGGACAAGGCGAGGCTCCTTGTTTGGGTGCAATGCCGATTGGCTGAAAAGCTACAGCACAGACCAAGGGGCCGCAAGAGATATGGGATAAGCTACGGATCCAAAAGGCGGATGATCTGATCGGGTTCCAGGTCCTCCACCAGGACGCGTTTGTCGCGCGACTTGTGGCCCTTTATCACCCGCACCTTGCCCCTGGCCAGCCCCAAGGCCTTGGCCAGGAGCTTCACCAGGGCCTGGTTGGCCGCGCCCTCCACCGGCGGCGCGGTCAGCCGCACCTTGAGGGCCCCCTGGGCCACTTCGGCTATCTTGTCCTGGGAAGCGCGGGGCGAGACCTTGACCCAAAAGCTGGCCCCGCCTTTTTCAGTCCTGATCTCCAGCAAGGTACTCAGCTAACCCGCGTGGTTGCGCGCGCCCGGCCTCGCCGGGTCCGGATAGTGACCGCCCCTGGACGACGACGCGGCTTTTTTCATGGGGAGGTCCATCAACGCCGGTTCGTTGCCTGAGGCCGCCCGGCCTTGTCGTATGACGCCTGGCCCCGTTATTTGACGCCACTAGGTCCTGCCGTCTGACGCTCGGCCCACTTCTCTCACGCCGCTCGCCCCGTTGTTTGACGCCACCCGGCCTGACGCCGACCAGCCCCCTTGGGTTAGGCCGAGGGAGAGCGCAGAATCTTGATCTTGTCTTCCAGTTCGGCCAAATCGCGGTCGCGCTCGGTCTCCACGTCCAGGAGCTTGAGGTGGGCCTCCACCAGGGAGCGCAGGCGCACCTCGAACTGGGCCCTCTGCCGTTTCAGTTCGGCGATGTCGTCATGAATCTGGGCCAAGCGGTTGTGGGCCTGGCCCAGGATTTTTTCCGCCTGCAACTCGGCCTCGGCCACCAAGAGCTGGCCCTCGCGCTCGGCGTTGGTCTTGATCTCCTGGGCCACCTCGCGGGTCTGGGCCAGGGTGGCCTCCAGGGATTGCTCCCGCTGGCGGTATTTCTTGACGTCCCTGGCCAACTCGGCCAGTTGGGCCCGCAGGTCCTGGCCTTCCTTGACGAGCCCCGTCAAGCGCTCGGCCACCTGGTCCAGAAAAACGTGCACCTCATGAGGGTCATAGCCCCTGAAGCGGCGATTGAACTCTTTTTGGCGGATGTTTTCCACTTCCATAAATCCTGCTCCCCCAGGTTGGTTGCGAGGGGATATCTCCGGCCATATTTTTATGGGCTCAAGCCGAAAAGTCAAGTGTTTTCAGTTTTTTTACCGATTAGCCCCCTTAAACGCCGGCTTGGGCGCCGGGCCAACCCCGGCGGCCTCAGGGCCAATAGGGCCGCAACTCGGCGGCCAGACTTTCGGGCCGGATAAAGGTCAGCATCTCGTCATGCAGTTTCTCGAAATAGTTGATCTCGTCGACCCCCAGCGGGGGGATTTCTATCCTGCTGACCAGGCGCAGCATGAGCGGCATGGCGCGCTCGGGTCCCAGGGGGGTGTGCATGGCCATGTTGAAGGCGCTCACGCCCTTGTCCTGGAAAAAGCGCATCACCGCCGCCACCCCTTGGGCCATTTTGGCGACCTGGGCCGGCTTCAAATCCAACAACCCCTTGCCGCCGGGAACCAGGGCCATGATGTCGTAGATGGCGCGTGGGGCGAAGGTGGCCGTCCAGCCGGCCGGCCCCAGGCGGCCCAGCCAACGGCTTTTCTCCTTGCGCTCATGATCCAGATAAGCCGCGGCCAAATCCTCCTGGGGATGCTTACGCTTGAAAGCCAGGGCCTGGCGGCGCACCGCGGCCTGATAGGTGGTGGGGGTCTTGCCGGCGGCCAGTTGGAAATGGGGATGAATGATGCCGCCGCCGGCCGGCATCATGTAGTTCCAGTTCACCGAGGCAAACCTCATGCCCTGGGCCAGTTTGGCAAAGGCCTCCCTGGCCAGCATGAAGCCGTTGTCGATGATTTCCTCCGTGAATTCCTTGGGTTGCAGATAATGTTCGCGGGTTAGCACCATCACCGAGTTCATGGTTTCGTAGGGAAAGGCATTGGGGAACAGCACCGCCTCGTTGCGGGAAAGCCTGCCCTGGGGGACCTGCTCGGGGAGGAAGCGGGCCGTCACCTTTTCCAGGTATTCCGGACAAAAGGGGCAGGGCCGCCCGGCCTCGCGCTCCAGAAAGAGGCTGTGGTCAATGGGGCCCAGGTCCCTGGCGCGGAATTCCAGAATGCGGGCCACGTCGCCGCTCAGGGGGTCGCGCCGCACCTCGATGGCAAGGTCCTTGCGCTGAAAGCCGTTGAAGGGGTCCAAGAAACTGAATTTGCGGGAGCTGACGCCGAATTCCAGGGCCATGCGATTTCTCCTGTCAAGGGCGGACGTTCCACGGGAGCCCAAACCTCTCTGCTTCTTTTTAGCATGTTCGGAGCGGGGGCAAAAGACCGCAGGCGGGCCGCGTCCGCCCTGATAGCCGGGAAAGGGCGGAGCGGTCCCCACGCCGGGCGGAGAACTCGTGCAGGGAAAAGGGGGGGGATGATACGCGGTTCGGCAAGCGTCCCCGCCGGGCGCGGGCTCACCCCCGGCGGCCGGCCTGCAAGCCCATTTCCGCCGAGCCGAGTGCGAGCCGGCCGCAAGCGCGTTTGATCAGGGCAGCAAAGCCAGGACCCCGTATTTCAGGCCGTGCAGCGCCAGATGCTCGCACATCTGGGGCGGCAGCTTGGCGGCCAGATGCCGTTGCAGGCTGGCCAGGTCGGCGTCGCCGCCCAGTTCCAGCAGGCCGGCCACCAGCATCTCCAACCCCTCCGGCGGCAACAGGTCCGACAAATCATCGAACGGCTTGCGCGCCCATAAGCCCTGGCGGAAGTCCTGGGCCAAAGGCCCCAGGCCCAACCGGTGGTCCCCGCTGATGGTCTGGCTGGGGAAATGCCCGAAGAGGCGCGCCAGGCCGGCTCCTGCCACGTTCCTGGGCACGGGCCGGGGGGGCTGGGCCGGCGCGGCGTTTTTAAGCTCGCGCCATTTCTCCTCCATGAAGCCCACCACCGCCGACCAGTCGAAAAGCCTGTTCACCCGCTCGGCGCCGGCTTGGCCCATGGCTTGGCGCAACTCGCGGTTAGCCAAAAGCGCCTCCAGGCCGGCCCGCAGGGCGCCGAGATCCAGGGCGGTGCGCTGGGACATCTGCAGGGCGCAGGTCATCTCGGCCAGGATGGGCCAGCCCGCGTCTATGAGCCCGGTGTCGGCCGGCCCCAGGGTGGGGATCAAAAAGCCGGTCTCCCCATGCTTGACCAGGTCCCGGTAGCCGTTGAAATCGCTGGCCACCACCGGCAGACCCGCAGCCATGGCTTCCAGGATGGTGAGGCCGAAGGTTTCCTGCAGATTATCCGCCGGCGAGATGAAGACATCCGCCGCCGCGTAGAGGTCCGGCTTATGCTGGGAGGGGAAATCGGCGAACAGATGCACCTTGCCGCCCAAGCCCATCTCCTGGGCGGCTTTTAAAATAGACTTGCCATAGCCGCGCGAGCCGCCGCCGGCCAGCACCAGGCGCAGATCAAAGCCGGCGGCCAGCTGACGCACCACCGCCAAGAGCGGCAACAAGTCGTATTTATCCGAAGGCCGCAGGCGGCCCAGGCAGAGCAGGGTCAAGGGTCCGGGTTCCAGGCCCAGATTCCGTTGGGCCTGGGCCTGGTCCCGGCCCGCGAAATCAGCGGCGCGCACGCCCAGGGGCACCCGCTCCAGGCGGCCCTTGAAGCCGGCCTCGGTCAGGCCCAATTCTTTTAGTTCCGCCGAGGCGGCGGCAAAGGCCTCGCGCAGATGGATCACGGCCGCCCGGCTGGTGCAGAAGACCGCGTCGCAGGGCAAGGGGCCGGGCAGGAGCTTGTAAAGGTTGCGCACCTGGGTGGACCAATAGCTCAAGGTGTGGGTGGTGCAGGTGATGGGAAAGGGCCTGGCCGCCCAGCGGTTCCTCAGGTGGCAAAGCTCGGGGAAATAGCGGTCCAGCTCCGGCGCGTGCATGGCCAGGTAATCCACCCGGGTGAGCACCACCGGCATCTTCAAGGCGGGCAGAAGCTTGACCCTCTGGGGGTTGGGCGCTTTTTCCAGCCAGGAGCGGTGGCCGCGCTCAAAAGGCTTGAGCGCGTTTTGAAAAGGCAGAAAAAAATGCAGCTCATCGGCGGCGCTGTGTTCCAAAAGAGCCGATACCAGGCTGTAATTGGCCACCTTCCTGCCGATGCGCTGATCCTCCTCGGCCAGCTCGTCAAAGGCGTTGATGAAACCGAGCACCGTCAAACTGGCGCCTCCAATCCATTACCGATAATCTTGATGCATGCGCGGGCCCCCTCGAGGCCCCGGCCGGCCGCCAAGCCCGGACCGCGGCGGGGCCTTTTACCCGGCTTTTCATTATCAACCCGAGGCCGGCCGGGAGGCAAGCCGCGCTTGCGCTGGTTTGACATTTTCATATCATTTTAGCGTAAGATATTACCTGAAAGACGTAACTGGAAACGCGCCTTCTTTTCTAGCCCCTGAAGGAAACGCGCTAATTATTTAGGGAGCGAGACATTCATGGCTGACAACTTGGCGCAGGCAGTGCTGGAGTCGCTGGAAACGGAAGACCCCAATATCCTGAGGGCGGCCTGCCACATGGCGGGAGTGTTGAAGTTGGCCCAGGCCGAGCGCGGCCTGATCAAGGCCCTGGGCCACAAGGTCTGGCAGGTGCAGGCCGAGGCGGCGCGGGCCCTGGGCCGCATAGGCGCGGCCGGCGCGCAGCCTTTTCTGCGCAGGCTGTTGAAGGCCTCGGAAGGGGAGCTGCGCGCCAAGATGCTGTCCGCCGCGGCCGGCAAGGGCCAGGCCCCGGCCGAAGACAGCGAGGAGACCCACCCGGAACTGGCCAGGGCCGCGGCCGTGGCCCTCAACCAGCTTTCGCCCAAGACCGCCCAGGACGCCCTCATGGCGGCCCTGGGCTCGGATCAGGCCGCCCTGCTTTCGGCGGCCATGGTGGGGTTAGCCAACCTGGAATCCGCGGCCGGCAGCGAGCGCATGGTGGAGCTCTTAAGCAACCAGGACCCGGCCATCCGCCGCACCGCCGCCGCCTGCCTGGGAAAGCTGCGCGAATCCCAGGCGGTGCCCAAGCTGGTGGAGCTTTTGGATGACGCCGACGCCGGGGTGCGCAAGGAGGCGGTGATCGCCCTGAACCACATCAAGGACCGCCGGGCCCTGGGCGCGCTGGGCGACCGCCTGGGGGACGCCGACCCCGAGGTGCGCCGGGTGGCGGCCATAGCCCTGGGCAACACCCGCCTGCGGGAGGAAGATTTGGTCAAGGCCCTGATGAAGGGGCTCAAGGACCGCGATCCCAACGTGCGCAAGGCCTGTCTCAGCGCCCTGGCCAACCTGAAGGCCGCCGAGGCCCTGGAGGAGGCGGCCGCGCTGCTGAAAGACAGCCATGATGAAGTGGCGCGCCAGGCCGGGGTCACGGTGGTGGCCCTGGGCCAGGCCAGGGAAAAGCCTGATTACGAAACCCACGGCTAGGCCCGCGACGCGGTCCGGGAACGCGCGGGGGGCGTGGTCCCGGACCGGCGGCAAAACTACCGTAGATTATTGTCCAACAGCCGAAAATCCATCGAAGCGGCCGCAAAGCTCAATTTTTAACCATACTGAATAATTAACTAATTACCCATGGCCCTGCACGGCGGGTTCCTTGCATGGTTGCCGGTGCTGGTGACTCCAACCCAGGCATCCGGGAACAACCATGCCGGCACCTCTTTTGCGTCCCCTCATGATCTGCCTGACAGGCGCCCTGTCCGCCTGCTCGGCTTCCCTGCCCCGCCGCCCGCCCCAGACAGGCCCCTTCCAGAGCGCCGATACCCCTTCCGCCGGCGGAGACATCGACCTATTTTTCATTTTTCTGGCCGGCTGCGCCGTGGGCCTCTTGGCCGCCTTGCTGTGTCGCTGGCATCATCTGCGCCGCGGGCTCCAGTCGCCCGGCCAGCCGGAGCTGCCGCGGGAACTGCGCCTGGCCAGATCGGCCCTGCTTCTCCTGGAAGAGCTCTTGGCCACCTGGCAAAGGCGGGGAGTGGTGGTGCGTCTCCGCGATTGGCTGAAACGCCGCAAGGAAAAATAACCGGCTCGCGTGCGGTTTTCCCGCCGCCCAATCCCCTGATTCCTTGGCCGCGCCTGTATTGAAGAGGCCCTCCCCCTGGCCGGAAAGGTTCAAACGAAACAGCGCCTTCCGGTGCCAAGGCCGGAAAGCGCCGTTCTGCTTCCTTGCTGGTGGGCCGTGCGTGGATCGAACACGCGACTCTCTGCTTAAAAGGCAGATACTCTACCGTCTGAGTTAACGGCCCAAACTACTAGAATTCGGATATTTACCACGGTCCACCGGGAGTGTCAAGAAAGGCGGCGGTCCTGGCCGCGGGCCGCCGGGAGCCAAGCCCGCCGACCAGCGCCGGGCGCTGCCGCCGGGGGAGGCCGCCGGCCTTAAATTGCGCGGCGTTTGCCAAGTCTCTCTTTTTCCGGGTGCGGGATATGATATAAATAAAAACCCCTTCCATGGGTTACCCTGTAGAGGCGGAGGCGGATGATGAACGGAATCAAACAAGGGGTCAAGGGGAAGGTGACCGCGGTGGTGCGGCGCGAGGACTTGGCCTCGTCCTATGGCAATCCCGGCGTGGACGTGATGTCCTCCATGACCCTGATGACCCTTTTGGAGCAGGCCTGCCTGGATAGCCTGGCCCCCTATTTAGGGCCCGAGGACATGACGGTGGGCGCCCGCATGGAGATGGATCATCTGGCGCCGACCCCCCAGGGCTTCCAGGTGACCGCCCAGGCGGTACTGGAGCAGATCAAGGGCCGCAAGCTGGTTTTCAAGGTCAGCGCCCACGACGGAGCCGATCAGATCGCCCAGGCGACCCACGTTCGCTTTTTGGTGGACAAACCCAAATTTCTGGAGCAGGTGGCAGCCAAGGCCGCCAAGGGAGCCCCCGCATGAGCGCCAAATCCAAGGCAAAGCCCGAAACCAAGCCCCTGAAGGAGCCGGCCCAGGGCAAAGTCTCCTTTTTCCCGGCCTGGTGCAAGCGCTGCGGCAACTGCGTGGCCTTTTGCCCGCGCCAGGCCCTGGCCCAGGACGAATGGGGGCACCCCTTCCTCAAGTCCCCGGAGCGCTGCACCGCCTGCGGGCTGTGCGAGATGCTGTGCCCCGATTTCGCCATAAGCGTGGGCGAGGCCGCGCCGGCCGTTGCCGACACCTGTCCCGCGCCGGGCAAGCCCGGCTCGCCGGTCTCTCCCAACCACAGCCCCGAGCGCTTGGCTCCCATCCCCACCGAGGAGTAAGGGGCCGCCGTTCAAAATTTTTGCGCGGACCCCGCCCCTGGGCGGGCGGCCGCCAGCGAAGGAAAGCCATGGCAAAAACCCCCGTCAACCGGGCCCGCCTGCTGCAAGGCAACGAGGCCATCGCCCTGGGAGCCCTGGCCGCCGGCTGCGACTTTTTCGCCGGCTACCCCATCACCCCGGCCAGCGAGATAACCGAGATCATGAGCCGCGAGCTGCCCGCCCTGGGGCACCCCTTCATCCAGATGGAGGACGAGATCGCCTCCATCGGCTGCTGCCTGGGGGCCTCCCTGGCCGGGCGCAAGGCCATGACCGCCACCTCGGGGCCGGGCTTCAGCCTGATGCAGGAAAACCTGGGCTACGCCTGCATCGCCGAGATTCCCACGGTCATCGTCAACGTGATGCGCGCCGGCCCCAGCACGGGCATGCCCACCAACCCCGGCCAGGGCGACGTGCAGCAGGCCCGCTGGGGCACCCACGGCGATCATCCGGCCATCGTGCTCTGCCCGGCCTCGGTGGGCGAATGCTTCGAGGTGGCGGTGCAGTGCTTCAATTTCGCCGAACGCTTCCGCACGCCGGTGGTGCTGCTTTCCGACGAGGTGGTGGCCCACATGCGGGAGAAGGTTACCCTGCCGGCCGAGGGTCAGGTGGAGGTGATCAACCGGCCGCGCCCCCTGGAGCCGCCGGACTGGTACAAGCCCTATAAGGCCGACGGCTCCCAGATACCGCGCCTGGCCGACCTGGGCCAGGGCTACCGCTATCACGTGACCGGCCTGGTGCATGACGAGCGCGGCTTCCCCACCCGGCGGGCCGACGAGGTGGAGCCCTTCTACGCGCGGCTCTTCAACAAGATCAGCCGCAACTTCACCATGCTGGAGATGGTCAAGGGCGTGGCCCTGGAGGACGCGGAGATCCTCATCATCGCCTATGGCTGCACCGCCCGCAGCGCCCAAGCCGCGGTGCGCCTGGGCCGCGAGCGGGGCCTCAAGCTGGGCCTCTTGCAGCTCATCAGCCTGTGGCCCTTCCCCCGCCGCCCGGTGGAAGAGGCCCTGGCCGGCAAGAAGCTCTGCCTGGTGCCGGAGCTGAACATGGGCCAGATAAGCCGCGAGGTCAAACGGGTCAACAACGGCCGCACCCAGGTGCACCGCCACAGCAAAATGGACGGCTCCATGATTACGCCCGAGGAGTTGCTCGCCCGTTTGCGGGTATTGAGCTGACCCTCGCGGAGCCATCCCGGAGATAAGCGGCCCATGCCGGAAGCCCGGCCCGCCGCGGGGGGGGAATCAAGCGGGCCGCCGGCCACGGGGATTTAAAACCGCCGGGGGTTCCCGGCCGACATAAGCGGATAAGGGTGGCGGGCCCGGCCCACGGCGGGCCCCCATGGAACCCATTGCCAAAGGAGTTGACCACATGCCGCCAGTTCATCGCAGCGTGGTTTATGAGTGGCTGCGACACGACAAGAAATTTCCCCACGTGTGGTGCCCCGGCTGCGGCCTGGGCGTCCTGCTGGGGTCCTTGGTGCGCACCCTGGTGAACAGCGGCCTGGACAAGAACCGGGTGGTGCTGGTCTCGGGCATCGGCTGCTCCGGCCGGCTGCCGGTTTACGTGGACGTGGGCAGCGTGCACACCACCCACGGCCGGGCGCTGACCTTCGCCACCGGCATCAAGCTGGCCAACCCCGATCTCACGGTGATCACGGTGATGGGCGACGGCGACGCCACGGCCATCGGCGGCAACCATCTGATCCACGCGGCGCGGCGCAACCTGGACCTGAACGCCATCATCGTCAACAACCTGAACTACGGCATGACCGGCGGCCAATACAGCCCCACCACCCCCATGGGCGCCAAGGCCACCACCGCCCGTTACGGCCACATCGAGCCCAGCTTCGACATAAGCGCGCTCAGCGCCACGGCCGGCGCCGCCTTCGTGGCCCGCAGCACGGTCTACCACGTGACCCAGCTGGACAAGATGCTGAGCCTGATGCTGCAAAAACGGGGCTTCAGCCTGGTGGAGGTGTTGAGCCCCTGCCATACCAACTTCGGCCGCCAGAACAAGCTGGGTTCCCAGGTGGACATGATGAAAACCTATAAGCGCGACGCGGTGCGCCAGGAGCGCTGGGAGAAAATGAGCCAGGAGGAACGGGAGGGGCGCTTCTCCATCGGGGTGCTGGTGGACCGCGATCATCCCACCTACCTTGACCACTACGCCGAGGTGTGCCAGCGGGCCGCCCGGCTGCGCGAGGAGGCGAAATCATGAGCCCGGCCAAGAAATCAGGCGCTCCGGCCTCCGCCAAGAAGGCCGCCCCAAAGACCCTGCCCGCCATGAACCGCCTGGAAGTGCGCCTGGCCGGCTCGGGCGGCCAGGGGCTGCTCCTGGCCGGCCTGGTGCTGGCCGAGGCCGCCGGTCTCTACGACGGGCGCGAGGTGGCCATGGTGCAATCCTACGGCCCCGAGGCCCGCGGCGGAGCCTCCAAGGCCGAGGTGATCGTTTCCGACCGGCCCATAGATTATCCGCTGTGCAGCAAGGTGG
Source organism: Desulfocarbo indianensis (assembly GCA_001184205.1). Lineage (GTDB taxonomy): Bacteria > Desulfobacterota > Desulfarculia > Desulfarculales > Desulfarculaceae > Desulfocarbo > Desulfocarbo indianensis. The sequence continues at coordinate 284,005 of LBMP01000002.1, read as the reverse complement.
ACCTGCTGCTGGCCCTGAACCAGGAGGCGGCCGATACCTACGCCTGGGACGTGGACCCCTCGTCCTGGGTGGTGGTGGACGCCGACCTGGTGGAGCACCCGCCCACCAGCCGGGCGGTGGCCCTGCCCTTTACGGCCACGGCCCGCGACAAGCTCAAGAAAATCATGGTGGCCAACGTGGTGGCCCTGGGGGCCATAAGCCAGCTCACCGGCGTGGCCAGCCTGAAATCCCTGGAAAAGGCGCTTCTGGCCAGGGTGCCCAAGGGCACCGAGGCCCTCAACCGAAAGGCCTTGAGCCTGGGGGCCAAGCTGGCCCGCGAGCAGGCGGTCAAGGAAAAGCCGGCCCAGGCGGTGCTGAGCGCCGCGGATTTCTAAAGGCCGCCGGCGGGAGGCCGGCGGGCAGGGAAGCCCTTTGCTTGAAGGGCCGGCCTCTGGCCCGCCCTTATTGGTTGACCGCGGGGGGGCCGGCTGGTAAAACTTCTCAACAATTACAGATTCAGGAAATCGTCCCTTTTTAGCCAACGCGCGGCCAGGAGTGCCCGGCGCGCGCCAAGGATCGGCCATGAGTCAAGAGAAGCCCAAGCTCAATCTGGAAGACCATTTCTCCTTCGCTTGCCACCGCGGCCTGGATTGCTACACCTCCTGCTGCCGCGACGTGAATATCTTCCTCACCCCCAACGACGTGCTGCGCCTGAAAAAGGCCATGGGACTCACCTCCACCGAGTTCCTGCACAAGTACACCGACCTGGTGGTGGTGCCCGGCCGGCACCTGCCCCTGGTGCAACTGCGCATGGACGAGGAAAACAACAAGCGCTGTTTCTTCGTGCGCTCCCACGGCTGCCTGTATTACGCGGACCGCCCCTGGGCCTGCCGCATGTTCCCCCTGGACGAACGGCCCGACGGCGGCTTCACCGTGGTGGCCGATCCCAAGAAATGCCACGGCCTGATAAAAGGCGACGACTGGCAGGTGAAGGAATGGCTCAAGGACCAGGGCGCCACCCAGTCCAAGGAGGCGGACGGCTCCTATGACGGCCTGGCGGGCCATCACCTCATGAAGAACCTGGACATCACCAACGACCAGATATTGAACATGATCGTCACCGCCCTGTGGGACGTGGACGGCTTCCGCAAGATGGTGCTGAATTCCAGCTTCCTGGACAAGTTCGAGCTGGAGCCGGAGCGCATCGACGCCATCAAGACCGACGACACGGCCATGATGGACCTGGGCTACGATTGGGTGCGTTTCGGGCTCCTGGGCCAGAAGACCTTGAAGCTGAAGGACCAGGACCAGCAAGCGGCGGGAGGCAATTAAATGCTGCCGCCCAACATGGACAAGCGCTTCCAGGAGCTGAAGGAGGGCTTCTCCTTTTCCTGCCATCCCGGCGTGCCCTGCTTCAACGAATGCTGCCGCAAGCTCACCCTGTGGCTTACCCCCTATGATTTCCTGCGCCTGCGCGCCAACCTGGGGCTGAGCTCCGACGAATTTCTGGACCGCTACTGCACGGTGGAGCACGGCCAGAACGGCTGGCCCATGCCCCGGATGGTGATGCTGGACAACGAACGGGAGACCTGTCCCCTGGTGAGCGAGAAAGGCTGCACGGTCTATCCCGACCGACCCGGCGCCTGCCGCACCTATCCCCTGGGCCGGGCCACCAAGGGCGGCACCCAGGCCGGCATCAACGAGGAAGGCTTCTTCCTGGTGCGCGAGGAGCATTGCCGCGGCTTCGAGGAGGGCCCGCAGTGGACCCCCCAGGATTGGATCAAGGATCAGGGCCTGGAGACCTACTTCCACATGAACGATCTTTTCATGCCCCTCCTGACCCGCCAGGCCCCGGACCCCAATCCCCAGGTGATCGCCAAGAAGATGCAGATGTTCTTCATGGCGTGCTACAAGCTGGAGTCCTTCCGCAAGTTCCTCAACCAGACCCGCCTGACCGAGATCTTCGAGCTCAACCCCAACCGGGCGGAGATCCTGCAAAACAACGACCTGGAGCTTTTGAAGTTCGCCTTCCAGTGGCTCCAGTTCTCCATCTTCGGCGACGCCACCCTGACCGTGAAGCCCGAGGTGAAAAAGCGGATGGAGGAAAAGGCCAAGCAACGGGGCATGGAGCAACCTCTGGGGCCGGTGGGCCCCATGGGCCCGCAAGGCATGTTCCCGGGCTCCTGAAGCGAATTTCATCATGCTATAATGCGGCTGGGGCCTTACGCGCCCCGGCCGTTTTCTTTTGGAGGTATGCCGCATGCCGCCAGCCCCGGTCTACATCGCCGGCGCCGCCCTCACCAGCTTCGGCAAGCTGGATACTCCCCTGGTGGACCTCCTGGCCCAGGCCGCCGGCGCGGCCCTGCAGGAAGCGGGCTTGAGCAAGGTGGATTCGGTGTACGTGGGGGTGATGAACGCCGAGGAATTCACCGGCGAGGGCAACCTGGCCGTGGCCCTGGCCGACCGCCTGGGCATCTCCGGCGCGGCGTCATCGCGGGTGGAGACCGCCTCCAGCACCGGGGCCGGGGCCCTGGAGACCGCTTTTTTCGCGGTGGCCTCGGGCTACCGCAAGCATGCGCTGGTGGTGGCCGGCGAAAAGATGACCGGCCTCAGCACCAGCCAAACCACCCGCATCCTGGCCGAGGTCATCGCCGGGCGGGAGCGGGCCTACGGGGCCTCCATGCCGGCCCTGGCGGCCCTCATCGCCGGGGCCTATGCCGAGGCCCACGGCCTGGACCGCAAGACCCTCTCACGGGTCCTGTGCCGGGTGGCCATGAAAAACCACGCCAGGGGCGCGCTGAACCCCTACGCCCAGTTCCAGAAGGAGCTGAGCCAGGAAAAATACTACGCCTCGCCCCTGGTGGCCGACCCCCTGCGGGTGTTCGACTGCGCGCCCATCACCGACGGCGCGGCGGCGGTGGTTCTCTCCAGCCAGAACGGCCTGGTGCGGCTGGCCGGCATGGGGCATGCCACCGACAGCGCCGAGGTGGCCCGCCGGGGCAGCCTCATCAGCTTCAATTCCACCCGCCAGGCGGCCATGCAGGCCTACGCCATGGCCAGCGTGAATCCGGAGGACGTGGATTTCGCCGAGGTGCACGACGCCTTCACCATGTTCGAGGTGATCGGCTCCGAGGACCTGGGCTTCTTCGCGCCGGGCCGGGGCTGGCGGGCCGTGCTGGACGGCGAGACCTCGGCCGAAGGCCGCATCCCCATCAACCCCTCGGGCGGCCTCAAGGCGCGGGGGCATCCGGTGGGGGCCTCGGGCCTGGCCCAGGTGGTGGAGGCCTTCTGGCTTCTGGTGGGCAAGGTGGACCCCAAGCGCCGTTTGGCCAGGGAGCCCCAGGTGGCGCTGACCCAATCCATCGGCGGCCTGGGCAACAACAACCTGGTCACCATCCTGGTCCCCGCCTCGCGGCCCCTTTACCCGGCCGCGCCCTGGCAGTCCAGCTTCACGCCGGTAATTCACCCTCCCCGCCCGGCGCCCTCGGCCCAATTGCCCAAGGAGATAAGCGGCAGGCTGCTCTCGGCCACGCTGCTGCAACGCCCGCCCGAGGGCTTTCCCGCCCCCCTGGGGCTGGGCCTGGCCGAAACCAGCCAGGGCTGGGCCACCTTGGCGCATTTCAACGGGGAGGAGCCGCCCAGACCGGGCGCCAGCGTCAGCCTCACCCTCGCCGAGAACGGCCTTTACAGGCTCAAGGCGGAGAAAAGCCTTGAGCGGCCTTTACGGCCCTTCAGGCGCTGGATCAGGCGGCTTAAAGGCGCCCTGGGGGCCTACCGCGACGAGTAGAGGGGACTCCCCCCCGCCCAAGCCGGCCCTCCCGCCCGAAAGCGGATGGCCGCGCCAGGACAAAAAGCGGCCCCCTTTACCAGGGGACCGCTTGTGTTTACTTTAGGCCGCGGGAAGCGCTAGGCTGCCGGCTCCGCCTGGGGGGCCTCCTGGGGAGCCTCCACCGGCTCCGCCACGGCCGCGGCGGTCTGCGCCTCGGGATGGTCGGCCAGATAGGCCAGCCTGACCTTATTCAGGAAGAGCACCACCGGACGGTAGGCCAAGTGGGCCCACTTGGCAAAGGGCACTTCCAGGACCAGCATGGGCACCGCCACCATCAGGTGAATCATGTAGATCACGTAGGTCGCCATGGGCCACTTCAGGTAGATGAAGGCGTGGACCAGGATGCCGGTGATGGTGGTGAGCTGCAGCAGGATGAGGAACATCCAGTCGGTGCCGTGGGAGTTCTTGTAGGGCGCCTTGCTCTTCTTGATGCGCCCGATCAGCGCGTAGGTGGTGCCGTACATGATGGCGAAGGTGGCGTAGTAGCCCACCAGGGTCATGACGGCCGATACGATGGGCCATTCGGGGTCGATGACCGCGTCGCGCTGGAACCAGCGCAGGCCCACCACCACCATGAGGAACACCGAGCTGTAGCCGGTCATGATCAGCAGGTGGACCACCCACTGCTTCTTGTCCTCGCACTTGGAGAACTGCCACTGGCTCGCCATGTTCCAGACCATCTCGATGAATTTATCTTTGTAGTATTTCATCGGGATTTTGCCGTGCATGTCTCCTTGGACGATCTTGACGCAACGCCAGACGTTGCTCAAGAGGAAGAAGGTCAGCACCGCGGCCATGATCAGGTCCAGAATCTCGATGACGTGGTTGGGCGCGAAGATATTCAGGGCTATGCCCGGCTTGGCCAGGGCCTCGCTCCATTGCCCGAAGATGAGGAACAGCGCGCCGATTATGGCGGCCACCACGGACACCGCCCCGATCTCGAAGGCCTCCGAGGTGTAGAACTTGCGGGCGAAACCGGTCCAATCGTAGAGCGAGGTCAGATAGCGCCGCATGACCATCATGGTTTCGCCGGGATCAGCTCCCCGGGGGCAATGATCGGAACACTCGCCGCAGTAGTAACAGAGCCAAGGCTCGGGCGCCTGCATGAGTTTGTCCTTTTGCCCCAATTGCACCAGGCGCATGAATCTACGGGGGAAAGGATTGTCATCCGTGGACAGCGGGCATACGCCGGTGCAGTTGCCGCAGTGATAGCACTGGGTGGCGTTTTTCAAGCCGTAATGCTTTAGTTCCTTGATTAAATTCGGGTAGACCTTGGCACTCATACCCATCTCTCCTCACGTCTCGGTGAACAGCACCCGCCCCGGCCGGGAGTGACTTAAAACGCTGACAGGCTCCCAAGCCGCCGGCTGGAGCCACTTGCTAAGCAACACGCCCCTTTATACGTTTTCACATAAGGGTAATCAAGCTTTTCCGTGCGGCGGAACTCCGCCGATCCGCACACAATGCTTGCACGTGCCTTCTATCACAAATGGAGGGCGCAAGGCCAGTATAAAGTGAAGCCTGATCAGTAAAAATAGGCCCCGCGCCAGGCGGGGGTTGCGGTCGGTGCGCCGCTTGGTATAGACTTCCGGCACCGTCGCATGCGGTCAATACACAGGGGAGCCAGCCACATGAACGTACATGAATATCAAGCCAAAGCGCTTTTCAAGCAATATGGAATACCGGTTCCGGACGGCCGCCTGGCCACCACCCAGGCCGAGGCCCTGGAGGCGGCCAGGGAGCTGGGCGGCGACGCCTTCGTGGTAAAAGCCCAGGTGCACGCGGGCGGCCGCGGCAAGGGCGGCGGCGTGAAGGTGGTGAAGGGCGCGGAAGCGGCCGGAGCCGCGGCCAAAGAGATTCTGGGCATGACCCTGGTCACCCACCAGACCGGCCCCGAGGGCAAACTGGTGCGCAGGGCATGGGTGGAAAAGGCCACGGACATAGCCCGCGAGCTTTATCTGGCGGTGGTGCTGGATAGGGGCAACGAGTGCTACACCCTCATGGCCTCTCCGGCGGGCGGCATGGACATCGAGGCCGTGGCCGCCGAGACCCCGGAGCTCATCTTCACCGCCCAGATCAAGCCCGGCCAGCCGCTGTGGGATTTCCAGGCCCGCAACCTGCTCTTCGGCTGCGGGGTGGCTGGCGCCGGCCTGCGCCAGGGCGTGGGGCTCCTGCAGGGCCTGGCCCGCCTGGCTTGGGAAAAGGACGCCTCCCTGGTGGAGGTGAATCCCCTGGTGGTCACCGCCGAGGGAAGCCTCATCGCCCTGGACGCCAAGATCAATTTCGACGACAGCGCCTTGAAGCGCCATCCCGACATAGCCGCCCTGGAAGACCCGGAGGAAACCGATCCCCTGGAGCGCCGCGCCCAGGGCTACGGGCTCAACTACATCCGCCTGGGCGGCAACGTGGGCACCATGGTCAACGGCGCGGGCCTGGCCATGGCCACCATGGACGTCATCAAGATGGCGGGGGCCGAACCGGCCAACTTCCTGGACGTGGGCGGCGGTGCCTCCGAGGAGATGGTGGCCAACGGGTTTGAGATCATCCTGGGCGATCCCAACGTGAAGGCCATCCTCATCAACATCTTCGGCGGCATCCTGCGTTGCGACGTGCTGGCCAGCGGCGTGGTGGGCGCGGCCAAAAAAGTCAAGCTTAACGTGCCGTTGGTGGTTCGCTTGGAGGGCACCAACGTGGACGAGGGCCGCAAGATCCTGGCCAACAGCGGCCTGGCTTTCGAGGTGGCCTCCTCCATGAGCGAGGCTGCGACCAAGATAGCCCAGGTGCTGAAAGCCGCCTGATTTTTAGCCGATCGCCGACATTCGAAAGCGGCTCCCATATGGGGGCCGCTTTAAAATGGAAAAGGTCTGGTTAGGGATTGGGACGAACTCAGTTGCTCCACTAGGTCGGAGCCGCTTTTGCATTGAAAAAGGGCCCCGGTCGGGGCCCCAAGATACTGCAGCGCGTTCGATCAGGCCTTGGCTTTCTTGCCCACGTATCCCTTGCGCTTTTTGATGCGCGCGTTGATTTCCTCCTGGGATTCCCGCAAAAAGCGAATAATGCGCTCGGCCTCGGCCACCAGTTCCTCGCGGGCGCCCTTGGCGATCAGCTTGCCGGGCATGAGCAGCTTGCGCCGGGCCAGAAAAGCCACGATTTCATCGTCCGCGTCCAACTCCACCCCGAAGCGCTCGGAGAGGCCCAGGAGGCGTTCGCCGAATTCCTGGGGATGCTCCAGCAGCTCACTGGGCATGCCCATTTCCTTGGCCCGTTCCACGCCCATGCCGGGGTGCAGCAGGGAGCCCTCCAGCATGTCCATGACGTGCGCCAGTTGATGGACTATGGTGCAATCATCGGCCTTGGGAGATAGCGCCATGAACAGGGTGGCGGGGGCCAGGACGCGGGTTCTGGCCGGATTGAGGAAGATGCCGCCCACCGCGTCCGGGTTGGGCAGCGGTTTGTCCTGGTCGCGCTCCTGGGCGCGCTCCATCTCCAAATAGGCGGCCATGTCCACGAATTTTATGGATAATTTTTTCCCGGCCGCGGAAAGCAAATCCAGGTCGCCGGCCATTTCCCTGGCGCGGGGATGATCGCATTCGGGCAGATTCAATATATTCTGGGCGATTTCGCCGGGGTCAGGATTGAGCTGCTTTTCCAGAAGCTTGAGCAATTCGCCTTCTTGACCCATGTGGCAGCGCTTGAATTTTTTGCCGCTGCCGCAGGGGCAAAGGTCGTTTCTGCCAAGACCGCTAAAGTCCATGTCGTTCTTTCCCGGGCCCAAGCCGCCCAGCGCCAGATGGTTTTCTATTCGGCTATGATGCCGTCCTTGCCGGCGATTTCCGAGCTGACCGGAAACGGCCCGCACTGGCCGGTGGTGGGGTCATAGCGATGGCGGTAGCTGGCCTTGATGCCGATGCGGCGGAAGGTGTGATCCCAACCGCGCTGGTAGTAGCCGCATTCGTCGTTAAAGCAGATATATTGGTATTCGCTGCCCCAGCTTTGGGTGGCGCCGCCTTCCCAACGGCTCATTTTCTGGCCGCAGTAAGGGCAAATGGTCTTATCTTCATCGGACATTATTAGCCTCCCAAGAGATATTGATAAAACCGCCCGACTGCCCTGTCGGTCGCCTAGGCGGCCAGGCCTGTGATCTCATATCTCTTATAATAACCACCCTTAACGGCTCTGCAACCCATGCGCCCCGCGTGACGGGGCCAGGCATCCCCCGGAAAGGAAAGTGGCGGCTGGTGGCGGTTCTCACATAAAAAGCGCGGGGGGCGTCTTTGGGACGCCCCCCGCGCGGGTTTGCTTGCTAGAAGCCCTTGAAGGGGTTCATGCCCACTTCCTCGATGGTTTCCATGAACTCATTGATGAAGGTGGGAATCTTCTCCAATTCGTTGATGGCCACCTCGTCCACCCGCACGCGCTCGGGCTCCAGAGCCAGGCGCGACAAGGTTTCCGATATCTTGGACATGCGCACGTTGGCCAGCTCGGAGCCGCGCACGAAGTGGCATTGATAGTCATCGCCGCGCTTGCAGCCGAAGAGGATAACGCCGTCCATGCCCTTGGAAAGAGCGTCGGCGATCCACACCAGGTTCACCGAGCCCAGGCAGCGCACGGGAATGAAGCGGATGTAGGGGTTCCACTTCATGCCGCGGCGGGCCGCCATTTCCAGGGCGGGCAGCGCGTCGTTCTCGCAGATCAGGCACACCACGCGGGGACGCTCGGTGTCCTCCTCGGGGACGGAAAGCGACTTGATCATGGAGCCGATCATGTCCACCGAGTAGTTTTTGAAGGAGATGATGCGCTCCGGGCAGGCGCCCATGCAGGTGCCGCAACGGCGGCAGCGGGTGATGTTGGGCAGCGGGTTGGCCTTCTCGTCCTCGTTGATGGCGCCGAAGGGGCATTCCTCGGTGCAGCGCTTGCACTGGGTACAACGCTGCATGGCGAACTCGGGGAATGATTCGTCGCCCGAGCGGGGATGCACCGCGCAGCCCACCTCGGCCGCCCGGATGGCCTGGATGGCCTTGAGGACCGCGCCGACGCCGTCGTCCATGGCCTGCTTGAGCCGCATGGGTTTGCGCACCGTGCCGGTGGGATAAACGCCGGTGCGCCGGCTTTCATAGGGGAAGCAGATGAAATGGCTGTCCGGCATGGCGTACTTGAGGGTGGGCAGGTTGGGCCCCTGGCGGTACTGCAGGTTCAGCACCGACCACTGTTCGTTTTGGGCCAGGGCCTCCTTGGTCAGCCGCTTGCCTTCCTCGTCCGGCATGTCGAAGGGGATCAAGGGCGAATCCACCATCTTGGGGTTGTTGGTCTTCATGCCGGTGGCCAGGACCACCAGGTCCAGCTCGCCGATCTCCACGTCGTCGTCTAAAAGCACGTCCTTGGTGGTGATGGCCAGCTTGCCGCCTTCCTCGCTGATCGTGGGATAGGTCTCGTCGCGGCGGATGAAGATCACGCCCTTGCGCTGGGCCTCGCGGTAGACTTCCTCGCTCTGGCCCGTGGTGCGGATGTCCTTGTAGATGACGTACACCGCGGCCTCGGGGTTGGCGTCTTTCACCATGATGGCCTGCTTGCAGGACACCAGACAGCAGACTGCCGAGCAGTAGGGCAGATGGTTCTGGTCGCGGCTGCCGGCGCACTGAATGAAGGCCACGCCGTTAAGCCCGCCCAGGCCGCCCGACTTGGCCTTTTCCTCCATCTCCACGTTGGAGATGACGCCGTTGAGATCCACGGCCAGGTCGTCCTTCAGGTTTTCCTTTTCATAGGGAATCCAGCCGGTGGCCTGCACTATGCCGCCGATCTGGAGTTTCTCGCCGTTGGAAAGCTCCACGTCGAACTTGCCCGGCATGCCCGCGGTCTTGGCCACGGTGGCGCCGGTGAAGACCTTGATGCTGGCGTCGGCCTCGATGGCGCTTATCATCACATCCAGGCCCACGTCTTCCAGGTCGGTGTAGGGCGGGGTCTCGGGGCCCCTCTTGGCCATCTTGGCCAGGAAGCCGCCCAGTTGAGCCTCTTTTTCCACCAGCACCACCTGGCTGCCGGCCTTGGCCGCCTCTATGGCCGCGCTCATGCCGGCGGGGCCGCCGCCCACCACCATCAGGGTCTTGTAGACGTCGCCCTCGACTTTATAGGGAGTGGGCACCGAGCATTTGCCCAGCTTGGCCGTGCCCATGCGCAGGTAGTCCTCGCCCAGTTCCTGGCGGCAGACGCCTTCCTCTTCCTCGCCCTCGTAGGTGGCGTCGGAAGCCCACACCGCGAACTCGCGCAGGGGGGTTCTCTCCACCACCACGCCGGAGAAGGAGAATTCCTTGCTTTTCACGCGGCCGGAACAGGCGCCGATCAGAACATGGGTAGCGCCGGCGTCGATGTCGGCCTGGATCATGGCCACGCCCTCGGGCGAGCACAGGGCCGCGTGTTCCTTGACCTCGCTGATGCCGGCTTCGTTAACCGCCTCGGTAAGGCCTTCGAAATTCAGGGCCTCGCCTATATCGCAGCCCTTGCAGAGATAACAAATCGCTTTATTGTCCATTATCGCTACCTCCTGACCGACGTCTGAATCGCCTTGAGGACCGCCGCCGTGGCGTCCTGGGTGGAATTGGCCACCTCCATGGGCGAGCGGACCGTGCCGCAGGCAATGATGCCATCGGTGGAGATGGGGAATCCGTAGGCATCGTAGGCGATGTCAGCGGGAATCTTGTTTTCGGCTGTGCTGGGCTGCATGCCCGTGGCCAAGACCACCAGATCGTGCTCGGCTTTGAACTTGGCGCCGGTGGCGGTGTTCTCGCCCTCCAGCACCAGCTTGCCGCCTTCGGTCTCGATGCGGGCGATCTTGGATTTCACGAACTTCACGCCCTCGTCGGCCTTGACCCTGGTGTAGAAGTCCTCGTTGCGGGCCATGGCCCGGATGTCGATGAAGTAGATGGTCACTTCACTGTCCGGGTACTGCTCGCGCACGTAGGTTGAATGCTTCAGGGAGGCCAGGCAGCAGATGGTGCTGCAGAAAGGCAGATGGTTCTCGTCGCGGCTGCCGGCGCACTGAATGAAGGCCACGCTCTTGGGAGGCTGGCCGTCCGAGGGTTTCAGCACCTTGCCGGCGGTGGGGCCGTTGGCGGCCGCCAGGCGCTCGAACTGCACGTTGCTTAGGATATCCGGGCTCTTGTCGAAGTTGTAGGTCTCCAGCTTGAGCGGGTCGTAGGGCTGCCAGCCCGCGGCCCAGATCACCGCCGTGGCCTCCACGGTGATCTCGGATTCCTTGTCGTCCAGATTCACCGCGTCGTAGGGACAGGCCTCGGCGGCCTTTTTGCCGTCTTCCTCGCCCACGATGCAAGGATCGATGACGTAACGGTAGGGATAGCAGAGCTCGTGGGGCAGGTAAGCCGCCTTGACCTCGTTCAGCCCGTAGTTGAAGGGATTCTTGATCTTGGTGGAGACCGCATCCGCGCACTTGTCGCAGGCGGTGCACTTCTCGTTCACGAAGCGCGGGCGCTGCTTGATGGTCACGGTGTAGTTGCCGGGTTCGCCCTTGATGGCCTCCACCTCGGCCATGGTGAGAACCTCCAGGCGAGGATTGGCCTTGATGCGCCGGAAATTGATCTCCAAGCCGCAATAGGGCGGACAGAGCTTGGGGAAATATTGATGGAGTTGGGCCACGCGGCCCCCCAAATAGGGGTTGCGCTCCACCAAGACCACCTCATGGCCCGCTTCCGCGGCTTCCAAGGCGGCGGTGAGGCCGGATATGCCCCCGCCCACCACCAATATTTTTTTGTCCTGATCGGTCATCTACTCACCTCCGCGGTAGTACTTTCGCGCCCCTTGAAAGGCCCGTCCCTCCCGCCGCTGCCGCCGGGGGGCCCGCCGGAGCCGCCAGGAAATCAATAGAAGGACTAATGCCGAAGGAACAGCGCCGTTTTCCGGCCCAAAGCAAGCCGGCGACACGCACCACAATATACACACCTGGGCAAGGCCAGTCCAGCAAAAGCAGGAGAAAGCCTTCACAAAATCCGCAACTTCCCGGACCCGGTCCAGGACATTATCCCTAGCCAGGGGCCGAGGTTTTTTGCGCGCCCCGGTGACGGGTGAATCATCACCGGGGCGGGCAAAAAACTCCAGGCGCCATAAGGCGCCTGGAGTTGCTATACGCTAACCCATATGGCTAGTCAATCAGCTTGACAACGTCTTTCTTCTCGAACTTCCACTCGCCGTTGGCGAAGGTGCAGTTCACGAAGCAGTGCCAGTTGTCCTCGTCCATCTTGGGAGTGTCGGCGCGGAAGTAATAGCCGGGCCAACGGGTCTCCTCGCGGAACAGCATGGTGCGCACGTGGGCCTCAGCCTGCCACATGCGGTGGGTGTTCTCCCAGCAACGCTCCAGCTCGTAGGAGGTTTCGGCGCCCAGTTTGTCCGAGTCTTCCTTCAACATGGCCAACAGCTCGATGCCGCGCTCCAACAGGGACTTGGAGGTCTTGAAGGCGGAGGACACGCCGCCAGCGTACTCGTCCATCAGCTTCTGCAGGCGGAACATGAACTGCATGGGACGGATGTAGGCCGGGTTGATGTCGGGATCGGTGGTGAAGCCCTTGTTGGCCGCGAACAGATCCATGGGAGCGAAGGTGGCCTTCTTGAGCGCCTCGACGTTGGCGTCGTCCACCTTGGGCTGGCTGTTGTTGTCCAGCACGAAGCGGATGGCCTGCTTGCCAGCGTAGCGACCCTCGGCGTGGGAGCCGGAGGAGAACTTGTGGCTGGAAGCGCCGGAGCCGTCACCAGCGGTGAACAGGCCCTTGATGGTGGTCATGTTGCCGTAGCCCCACTTGTAGGGGGTCTCGATGTCTTCGGGGCCGGAAACCCAGGCACCGGAACCACCGGAGTGGGAACCGATGAAGTAGGGCTCGCAAGCCGCGATCTCGGAACGGCTCTTCTCAGGATAGATGTTGTTGGCGGCCCAGAGGATGGACTGGCTGACGGTCATGTCCAGGAAGTCCTCCCAAGCCTCGGCCTCCAGCTCTTTCATCTTCTTTTTGAAGGCCTTCTCGTCGCCCTCATAGGCCTTGGCCAGGTTCTGGATGGCCTCGGCGGTCTCCATGTATAGCGGTCCCAGGCCGGCGTCCACGTCCAACATGCCCAGGTAGTTGCGCAGGTTGGCGGGGATCGGCTTCACCAGGCCGTAGGGCGCCCAGTTGGACAGCTCTTCCTTACGGACGGCCATGTACTCGCCACCCTCGGCGCTGGTCGCGCGGCTCTTGAACAGCAAGAACCAAGCGCCCACCGGACCATAGGCGTCCTTGAAGCGCACGGGGATGAAGCGGATTTCCTGACAGGTCAGCTCGGCGCCGGCCATGATCTGGAAGTAGGTGGTGGCGCCGCTGTTGAAGGGCGGATACCAGGAGCGGCCCAGACCCTCACCAGTGGACCGGGGACGGAACACGTGCACCGCGCCGCCCATGCCGGCGTACACGGCCTTGGCCTTGAACACGTAGAACTTGTTCTCGCGGGTGCTGAAGCCGTAAGCGCCAGCAATGCGATCACCGTCCATGATGGGGCCAATGATGAAGACGCGCTCGTAGATCTCGAAGCCGGCGTCGTTCATGGCGTTGATGGCGGCCTCGGCCACGATCACCTTGTAGGACTCGCCGTTGATCATGAGCTGCCAACGACCCTCGCGGACGTACTTGCCGTTCTCATCCAACCAAATGGGAAGGCCCCATTTTTCGAACAGGTGCACGGAGCTGTCCACGTGGCGGGCGATGTTGTACACCAAGTCGTCGCGGGCGATGCCCATGAGGTCCTGGCGGACGTAACGGATGTAGTCCTCCAGCGGGTTGTCGCCGGCGCCATAACCGATGTACTCGTTGATGGCCGAAAGGCCCATGGCCACGGCGCCAGAGCGCACGGGGGTGGCCTTGTCAACCATGGTGACCTTCAGGCCGTTTTTCTTGGCCCAATAGGCAGCTTCCACGGCGCAACCGCAGGCACTCATGCCGCCGCCGCAGATAAGCAGGTCAGTTTCGACCACTACGGTTTCCCAATTTGCCATTCTTATTTCCTCCTCCAAATAACTGAGGGCATTTAGTCGAAAAAAGCGACAGCCTGAGTTTTAGATAGTGGGCATTTTGTCCGCGCCGGCCGATTTCGGCTCGGTCACGAGATTGACGCTGTTGATGTCGCCATCGCCCTCGTCATAGCCGCCCAGAGGCTGCGCCCCGCCCTCGGGAGTGGTCCGGATGGGGAACTTGAACCGCTTCACGGCGCCATCACGGAACTTAACGGTCCACATGATGTCCTGGGAACCGCGCAGGGGGACGCAGGAAGCGCCCATGGGCACGAAGTCGGCGTAGCCGCGCACGTCAATGGCCTGTTGGGGGCAGATCTTGACGCAGTTGTAGCACTCCCAGCACATGCTGGGGTCGCGGTTGAAGGCCTTCATCTCGCCATAACCCAGCGACCCGTCCTTGTCCAGGAGCATCAGGTCGTTCGGGCAGATGTACATGCAAGCGGTCTTGTCTTGACCCTTGCAGCCATCGCACTTTTCCACCATTACGAAGCTTGGCATTCAGTTTCCTCCGTTGGATTGTGGTTGTTATTTTCACAACCTGATGACGTGGTTACAAGATCACCGAAATGATCTCAAACCATTGTCCTTGCACTCTTTCCCAACACCTCCTTGGAACTTTTTAGGTTCCTAATAATTTTCTAGCCAGCCGCGGCCGGCCTTTTCTGGCCGTCCCGGCTGGTTGCAGCCCTTGTGCGGGTTGGAACAAGCTAGCAAGTTCCTCACCCTTGGATCGACGGTGCCACCCCGTTCTTTTGCCAGGGCGCCGTCTCCGTCTCCCTGCCGGCGCTGCGGCAATCGCCGCCCGCCGTCAAATCATTGGGGATTTTGAACCACTTTCTAACCCACCCCTACCAGGCTTGTCAAGAAAAATTGTAAATATCGTCACAAGCGAAATTCGGCAAAAACCCTCCCAAAGGCCTAATACCGTATCACATTTATTTTATTAGATTTTTATTCAAAAGCCGGCTGGGGCTCATCCCGGCGCGCCCCTCGGGAAACCGTGCCCGGCAAGCCTCATGCTTTCGATATGCGAAAAGCTGTGCAAAGTCCCCCATGCGGCCCGCCGGCCGGCCCAACCATGGCCGCTCAGCGCCGGAGACCAGCCCAGATCCCAACCATATCGCTAGCTGTTTTCGGGCTCGGAATTGGCCTCGGCGGGGCTGTCGCCGGCTGGTTTGCGGCGGCGGCGGGGGCGGCGGCGGCGCGAGCGCCGGCGGGGCTTGGCTTCCTGCTCGGCGCCCTCCCCGTTTTCGGCCAGCGCCTCCGGTTCCGCCGCGGGCGGCTCGGGGCCGGGTTCGGCGCCGGAGGGCGGCAGTTCGGCGGATTCAGGCCCGTTGGCCGAGTCGGCGGCCTTTTTGCGGCGGGGGGACCGCCGGCGCTTGCGCGGCGGCTTGGCCGGCTGCGCCGGCTCCGGGGAATCCCCGGCCTGACTGGGGGGCTGGGCGGGCGGGGCCGCCTGGGGCGGGCCGGCCGCCGGCGGAGCGGATTCTTCCTCGCTGGGCGCGGCCGGCGCGGGCAGGGGCCAGGCGGGGTCGACTTTGGCCAGGCGGAACTCCTCGGGGCCCAGTCCCGTTTCGGATACTATTTCCAGGCAAACCCCGCTGGCCGCTTCCAGGCGGGCCAGGTCCGCCCTCTTGGCGTTGGCCAGGTAATGGGCGGTTTCCGGAGCCAGGGTCACCCGGATGGCGCCCTCGCAGCCCTTGCCCAGCTTGCGCTCCAGGCTCCGCACCACCCCGCGGCCGATGGCCTCCGGCGTGCGCAAAATACCCCGCCCCTGGCAATGGGGGCAGGCCCTGGTGGAGCCGAAATCCACCGGCGGCCTGATGCGCTGGCGGGAAAGCTCTATGAGGCCGAAACGGCTGAAGCTGCCCACCGAAACCTTGGCCTTGTCTTTTTTCAGCTCGTCCTTGAGCGTCTTGAGCACCTGCCGCTGGTGCTTGCGCTCGCGCATGTCGATAAAATCGATGACGATGAGCCCGCCCAGGTCGCGCAGGCGCAATTGGCGGGCTATCTCGGCCGCGGCCTCCAGGTTCACGTTGAGGGCGGTGTCCTCGATCTCCTTGCCCTTGATGGCCTTGCCGGAGTTCACGTCCACCGAAACCAGGGCCTCGGTGGGATGAATCACGATGCTGGCCCCGGAGGCCAGGCGCACCTGGGGCTGATAAATGCTTTTGAGCTGCTCCTCGATCTCGTATTTGGCGAAGATGGGGCGCGGTTCCCGGTAGAGCTTCACCGCGTTCTTGCGGCGGGGATTGGCCAGGCTGACGAAACGCTCCACCCTGGCGTGGACCTCGCAATTGTCCACCAGGATCTCGGTCACATCGCTGGTGAAAAGATCGCGCACCGTGCGCACGGCCAGTTCCTGCTCTTTATGGATCAGGCTGGGCGCCTTGGCTTTTTTGGCGTTTTTCTTCAGATCCTGCCAGAGCCGCAGCAGCATGCGGACCTCAGCCTGGATATCTTTCTTGGGCCGGCCCTCGGCGGCGGTGCGGGCGATGATGCCGAAGCCTTCGGGCACCTTGATATCGCCCAGGATTTTTTTGACCCTGGCCCGCTCGGCCTCGGTGTCTATCTTGCGCGAAACCCCCCAGGCGTCGCGGCCCACGGCCAGAACCAGCACCTGCCCCGGCAGGGAGAGAAAGGTGGTGAGGCTGGCCCCCTTGTTGCCGGTCTCCTCCTTGACCACCTGCACCAGAAATTCCTGTCCCCGGCGCAACACTTCCCTTATGGGGGGCAGGCCTTTTTCAGGCGATTTGTCGGTCAGGTAGAGCTCGGGCCTGACGTCGCCTATCTGCAAAAACCCGTGGCGGGCGCTGCCGTAATCCACGAAAGCGGCCTGCAGGCTGGGCTCGATGTTGGCCACCACGCCCTTGTAGATATTGCCCCGGGTCTGCTCCCGGGAGGCGGTTTCCACGAAGAAGCCTTCCAGCTTGCCGTCCTCCACCAGGGCGACCCGCAGTTCCTCGGGGTCCGATGCGTTTATGAGCATTTTTTTAATCATGGCGGCCCTATGTTACAACCTTGGGCCTCGAAGCGCCAGTGGATATAAGGGGTTGAGACGCCTAGACCATTTTTTCACAAACTTGTACCCTTTTTGTGGCCGGCGGCGGGATTTTCCGTTTTTAGGGATTTGGCGCGAACGTGGCTTTCAGGCCTGGGGCTTTTCCGCCACGTGGACCCAGGTTATGCCGTGGGTAAGGGCGTGGGAACGGGCCGCCCTGAATCCGGCCGCGCGCATCTCCGCCCGAAAGGCCGGGGGAGCGGGGAACTCCAGGATGGTGTCGGCCAGGTATTGATAGGATGAGCCATCCCCGGAGACCAGGCCCCCCAGGGCGGGCAGCCAGGAACGCAGGTAAAGCCGGTACAAGCGCCGGACCCAGGGCTTTTGGGGCGTGGTGAACTCCAGGACGTAGACCCTGCCGCCCGGAGCCAGCACCCGCAGCATCTCGCCCAGGGCTCGCCCGCGGCGGGGGATGTTGCGGATGCCAAAGGCGATGGTCACCGCGTCGAAGCTGGCCTCGGGGAAAGGCAGGCTGGTGCCGTCTCCGCAAAGCAGGGCCACCCTGGCCCGGCTCCTGGCCAGCTTGCGCCGGGCCGGCTCCAGCATGGCCGGCACCAGGTCCAGGCCCGCCACCAAGGGCTTTTCCGGGCGGGCGGCGATAGCCAGGGCCAGGTCGCCGGTGCCGGTGGCCACGTCCAGGACCCTGCCGGTGGGGCCGGGCCGGATGGCGCGGGCCACGAAGCGCCGCCAGCGCACGTCCTCCCGCAGGCTCAAGGCCCGGTTGAGGAAATCGTAGACCGGCACCACCTGGTTGAATATGCGGCGCACCTGGCGGAGCTGCTCGGCCTCTTGCATCTAGCGCTCCACCACCAAACCGGCCATAAACGCGGGCTCCAAGGGCGCGGCGGGATCAAGCCCGCCCAGCTCCTCTTTTAATTTGCCCAACACCCCGCGCAAGAGCTCTCCGCTGAGGGCGGTCTCGGCCGGGTCCCTGAGCGCCCGGCTTGAGGCCAGGACCTCCTTGGCCAGGGGGCCGGCCAGGCCCTTCTGCAGAAGCTCCACCGCGCGGTTCAGGCAGGCCGGCGGCAAGGGCTCCAGGCCGGGCAGGCCCAGGGCGCGGCGGGCCAGCCAGGTGCCCATGATGGAGCTGATCTTGATCTCCCGGCGGTCTTCGGGCCAGACCTTGGCCCGCAGAAGGCCGTCCACCTGCTCGGGCTCCCAGCCCATCAGATCGAAAAGGATCACCCCCCAGAACTCGGCCTGGGCCACGGCCCGGCGGGCCGCCTCCAGATCGCCCAGGCCGTGAAAGGCCCGATATTCGCGGCCCTGGCCCAGGGTGGGGTCGAAGCAGCGGGGACGCCTGAAAACCAGGCCGGCCATCTGGCGGTCCAGGGGATAGTCCAAAACGTGCAACGTGGTGGAGAGTTTTCGCAGCCAGCCCTCCTTGAGCAGGATCCAGGCCCGCCGGTTCAGCCCGCGCAGGGCCTGGGCGCCCTGCCGCGCCAGGGCCGCCACCCCCGCCCTGGCCAGAATCTCGCGGGCCTGGGCGCTGTCGCCGCCGGAAAGCGCGCTCAGCCCCAGATTGGCCAGGCCCAGGCTTTCCCTGGCCGCGCGTGATACTTCACTTGGCTGGGCCGGGTCGGCCTCCAGGGCCACCACCCCGCAGTTGGCCACGTAGGCCAGCTCGGCGCGCAGGCGGTCGGCGGCCTGGCCGTCCAGTTCCGCGGCCAGGGCTGGCAGCAGCTCCCCCCGGGGCAGCAGCATGAGGGAGGCGTCGGAACGGGGCGGCGCATGCTCGGGAAAGCCCAGTTCGGCCTTGGGCTGCATTTTCCGCCACTCCGCCTCGCCGGATAGCGGCTTGGCCCAAAGCTCCAGGGCCTCCAGCCGGTCGGGAAACCCCTGGTCCATGAGCCGGCCCCGCCGCCAGCGCACGGCGTCCTCGGCTATCTGGGCGGCCGATTCCCAAAGCATGGCCTCCATCAATTCGTCGTAGCGCCGGGGCATGTCGCTCTTTAGCTGCACCAGCGCCTGGGCCACGAAGGAGGCAACCTCCTCGTCGCGGAACTCCAAGAAGTAGACGCCGTCCAGGGTGAAGGTGGGCAAATCGTCGGGCGGCTCCTGCTCGTCCTGGCTGGCCAGGTATTTGACCACCCGGAACCAGTGGGCCGCCAGAAGGGTCAGCACCTCCAGGTCCACGTTGCGCAGCCAGCGCAGCAGGCGCTCGCCGCCGCCCTCCAGAAGAAGCGGCAGCCACACCGCGTAGCGCTCGGGCGCGAACTTTTCCCTCACCCAGCCGGTCAGGTCCAGGAGATAGGTCAACTGCTCGTCCGAGCAGCGGGCCAGAAACAGGCCGGCGTCCTCGGGCCCCAGCTCCAGCACCGTGGCCGCGAAATCGTCCACGGCCATGTCGCGCACCAGGGCGCGGGCGTCCTTGGCCAGGGTCAGCAGGCGCAAACGATCCGGGGCGCCCGCGGCCAGCACGGCCCGCAGGCGCTGGGGCCGCTCCAGCCCGTTCCACAGCGCCTCGGCCTGGGCCGGGTCCTTCTTGGCCAGATCCAACATCTGTCCGGGGCTCTGGCTGATTTCCGATTTTTCCTGGGTCATGGCAGAAGTCCGTTTCAGCGAGCCGGGGCTAAGCACATACTCCGCAACGGTGACAGACCCCCACCTGGCAGGGCGGGGACTCTTTCCCTTTCAGCGCCCGTTGCGCCTCGTCCCAAAGGTATTCCTTGCCGATGCCGTGGTCAACCAGGTCCCAGGGCAGCAGTTCATCGCGATGACGCCGGCGGGTGGCGAAGAAATCCAAATCCAGGCCCAGGGCGGCCTCGGCCCGCTGGGGCTGGGGATCGCGGGCCAGGGTGGCGATGAGCGGCGCCAGGCGGCGGTCGCCCCTGCTCAGGGCCGCCTGCAAGCGGGCGTATTTGGGCACGTCGCTGGTCACCTTGAGGTTGGCCAGCCTGCCCAGCCGGGTCTTGATTTGGGCCATGCGATCCTTGATGAGCTTGAGGGGGGCCATGGGCTCCCATTGGAAAGGCGTCCAGGGCTTGGGCACGAAGGCGTTGAGGCTCACCGCCACCTGCCCCAGGCGGCCCTGCTCCTTGGCGAAGCTCACCACCTGCTGCCTGAGGAGCTTGACCAGATCGATCATTTCGGCCACGTCGGCCTCGGTCTCGGTGGGCAGCCCCACCATGAAATAAAGCTTCAGGTTCAGGATGCCGCCGGTGATGAGCGCCTCCACCGCCCGGACCAGTTGCGCCTCGCTCAGGTGCTTGTTGATCACCCTGCGCAGCCGCTCGCTGCCCGCCTCGGGGGCCAGGGCCACGCTCTGGCTGCCGCTTTCGGCCAGGGCCCGCACCAGCTCCAGGCTGAGACAGTCGGCCCGCAGGGAGGAGACCGATATTCTGCCGCCGGCCTCCACCACGGTCCGGGCCAGCTCCGCCCCGCCGGCCAGGTCGCTCACCGCGGCGGAGACCAGACCCACCTTGCCCACTTGCTGGGCCGCTTGCAGCGCCGCCGCGGCGAAATCCCGGCCCTCTCCCAGACGCGGCGGGCGGTTGACGTGGCCGGCCGCGCAAAAACGGCAGGCATGCCCGCAGCCCCGCCCCACTTCCAAGAGGGCCATGTCGCCGAACTCCGGCCCCCTGCCCTGGCCCTTGCCCTGGGGGGCCGCGGTGAGGGCGCTGCGGGCCAGGCCCGCGGCCGGCCCCTGGTATTTGGGGGCGACGATGCGGGCGGGCACCTCGGCCGAGGGCGTAAAGGCAGCCAGGGTGCCGTCATCATGGTAGGAGGGCCGGTAAAAGCGGGGCGCGTAAAAGCCGGGAACTTTCTGGGCCAGTTCCAGCAGGCGTTCCTCGCGGCTCAGCTCTTTTTGCTCCAGCAGGGTCTCCATGAAAGGCCCCAGGACGACCTCGGCCTCGCCCAGGAGCAGTCCGTCCATGAGGGGCGCGTAAGGCTCGGGATTGAGCATGGCCGCCACTCCCCCGGCCACCACCAGGGGGCCCCGCCTGCTTTCCGAGTAAAAACCCAGGCCCGCGTGCATCAGCATGGCGGCCAGGTTGGGGGCGTCGTTCTCAAAGGAAAGCGTGGCCAGCACCAGATCGAAATCCGCCACCGGCCGGGAGGATTCCAGGCTGGCCAGGACGTCGCCGGTCTTGGCGTAGATGGCCTGCGCCTGGCGCCCCGGCAGAAAGGCCCGCTCGCAAAGGGTATCGGGCCTGTCGTTGAGCAGCCGGTAAATCACGGCCAGGCCCAGGTTGGCCATGCCCACCTGATAGGTGTTGGGGTAAAGGACCACCACCTTCAGCCGGCCGCCGGGGTCCTTGACCACCGAGCCCCGCTCCCGCCCCAGGAGCGTCTTGTGATGCTCCCGCAGGGCCCAGCTTACCCGCGGCACCGGGCGCCTCTTATCTGCACGGCTATTGGCATGATTGGGCATGATACCACGCTGCGCCCCCCCTGGCCATGCGGCCCGGACGCCCCGAGCCGGCGGCCGGGGTGTGATCCCTTGACTGGCGCGAACCTCCCGTGTCAGGCTGTTGCTTGCATAGTCACCCAAGGAGCCAAAATGGATAACGAGCGGAGCCTGGAGTTCCTGCGCCTGATAGACCAGGCCGGCCAGGACGGCAACATGTGGGAAACCGGCGAGGCCATGGGCCTGGAAAAATACCAGAGCGAGGATTTGGCCACCGAGCTCATGGGCCGGGGCTATCTGGAAATGGTCAGCCTCAACGGCAAGGTACGCCTGACCCAGGCCGGCAAGGATCATCTGCAGGGGGCCGGCTCCCCGGCCGGGGGCGGAGGCGGCGGCCTGGCCAAGCTGCTGGCCGACCTGCAGGCGGCCGGCGCGGCGGGCCTGAGCGGCGCGGCGGCCCAGGACCTGGCCGCGGATATCGCCTGCCTGGAGGCGCAAACCAGGCGCAGCCAGCCCTTGCCGCCGGTGGTGCAGGCCTGCCTTAAAGAAATAGGCCGGGCCCTGGCCGAATCCTCCCTGCCGGCCAGCCGGGAACTGGGCCGCTGGGCGGACGCCCTGGCCAAATAACCTTTGACCGCCACAAAACAAGGACGGGGCCCGAGGGGCCCCGTCCTTTGGCGTTTTCCGCGGGAATGGCTCGGCTAGATGCCGCTGCCCACGCCGCCTATGGGCGGGTTGATGGCCGGATCGTTCAGCACGTCGGGCGGCGCGGTGTCGGTGTAGGGCAGCTCCCGGTCCAGATCGCGCCGGTCAACCTCGCGGCTCTGCTCCTCGGGCGGCAGCTTGGCGAACTCCTCCTGGCTTTGCTTGAGAAGCGTCATGGCCTCGCCGTAGAGCCCCACGTCCGGATAATCGGTAAGCACTCTCTTAAAGCGCCCCATGGCCGCGCGGTAGCGCGAGGTGCGCAAATAGAACTTGCCCACGAACATGTCGTGGGCGGCCAGGCGCTCCAGCGCCTCCTGCAGCCTGGGCCGGGCCTTGACCGACCACTCGTCGTTGGGGTATTGGCGCAGCAGCCGCTGGAAGGTCTCGGAGGCCTTGCGGGCGTTGGAGGGGTCCCGGGCCGGAATCAGCATCTGTTCGTGGTAGACCATGCCCATCTGGTAGATGGCGTAGGGCACGGCCTCGTTCTTGGGATGCAGGCGGATGAAGTCGTCATAGGCCAGGATCGCCTCGTCGTAGCGTTTGGACTTGAAATAGGCGTCGCCCACCCTGAGATCGGCCAACAGCGCGTAGCGGGAATAGGGGAACCGGTCCTTGAGTTGCTGGTACAGCTCCGCCGCCTCCTCGTATTTTCCGTCTTTGTATTGCAACTCGGCATCGTTGGCCAAAACCTGGGCCGGCGTGTCGAAGGCCTGGCTGTCCGGCCCCTCGCCAAGGCCGAAGAAGCCGCAACCGGAACTGAGGGCCATGAGCAGCGCGACCAAAACATACGGCAGCAAAGCAAGGCGTTTTTTCATACTCACTCTTCCAAATAGCGTTGGGCGGCAAAAGCGGCGGTGGCGCCGTCACCCGCGGCGGTTACTATCTGCCGCAGGATCTTGGCGCAACAATCGCCAGCGGCGAAGACCCCCGGCAGGGAGGTCTCCTGTTTCTTGTCGGTGATGATGAAGCCTTGGCCATCCATCTCCACCAGGCCATCCAGAAACTGAGTGTTGGGCACCGTGCCCACGAAAACAAAGGCGCCCTGCACCGCGAGATCGTATTCGCTATTGTCCTTGAGCCTGCGGATGCGAACCGACTCCACGCCTTTTTCCCCCTGGAAGGCCAAAGGCGCCTGCGACCAGAGCACCTCTATCTTATCATTCTGCATGACCCGTTCGGCCAGAATGCCGGTGGCGCGCAATTGATCGCGGCGGTGGATCAGGAAAACCTTCTTGGCGAACTTGGTGAGGAACAGCGCCTCCTCGGCCGCGGTGTCGCCCCCGCCCACGCAGGCCACCTCCTGCTCGCGGTAGAAGGGACCGTCGCAGGTGCCGCAATAGGATACGCCCTTGCCGGTCAGCTCCGCCTCGCCGGGCACGCCGAGCTTGCGGGGGCTGGCCCCGGGGCAAAGAATCAGCGCCTTGCAGCGGATATCGCCCTTGGGGGTGTTGATTATTTTGTGCTCGCCGTCGATGGCGATGGCGCTGACTTCGTTGTTCACGATCTCCAGGCCGAAGTGCTGGGCGTGCTTGCGCATGCGGTCGGAAAGGTCGAAACCGCTCACCGCTTCCAGGTCGCCGGGCCAATTCTCGACCATGTCGGTGGTGAGCATCTGGCCGCCGGGGCTCAGGCGCTCGATCAGCACCGCGTCCAGGCGGGCACGGGCGGCATACAGGCCGGCGGTCAGCCCCGCCGGTCCTCCGCCCACGATTACCAATTCGCGGGCCTCCATGAACTGCTCCTTGGCGTCTTAACTTATATCAGCGCCTAGATCATTTTCTGGAGAGCCGACTCGATGTGGCTCTTGGAGACCGCGCCGGTGATCTGGTCCACCACTTCCCCGTTCTTGAACATGATCAGGGTGGGGATGGCCCGGATGCCGTACTGGCCCGGAGTCTTGGGGCTCTCGTCCACGTTCAGTTTGGCGACCTTCACCTTGCCGGCGTATTCCTCCGCCAGTTCCTCCACCACCGGCCCGATGGCCCGGCAGGGGCCGCACCAGGAAGCCCAAAAATCCACCAGGGCCGGCAAGTCGCTCTTCAAAACCTCGGCCTCAAAGGTATCGTCGGTCACCGCGAGGACGTTATCTGCCATCTTGTGTTTCTCCTTGTCTGCGTCTGGATGGGGCCGTCCCCCCAACCTCACGGCGGCTGGCGGCCTGGACTGGACCCGCTAATATATAAAATGTATAGACATGAGTGAAGGTTTTGTCAATGTGGCCAAGGCCGGCAATTATTTAAAGCCCCCCCGCCACCCGCTTAGCAAAGCACCTCCTCTCGTTGGCCAAAGGAGTCGGATGTGAGCAAACCCCGC
Organism: Desulfocarbo indianensis; assembly: GCA_001184205.1. Classification (GTDB taxonomy): domain Bacteria; phylum Desulfobacterota; class Desulfarculia; order Desulfarculales; family Desulfarculaceae; genus Desulfocarbo; species Desulfocarbo indianensis. Next base: position 259,725 of record LBMP01000002.1, on the reverse strand, counting down.
GCCAACTTCGTATGCCAGGCCTGCGGAGCGGCCGCGCCCAAGTGGCTGGGCCGCTGCCCCGCCTGCCAGGCCTGGGACAGCCTGGTGGAAGAACCCGCGGCCCCGGCCCAGTCCGCACCGGCCGCGTCTTTCCAGCTTACCCCCCTGGCCCAGGCCCGCCAGGCCCAGGAGCCGCGCATCGTCACCGGCATGGGCGAATTGGACAGGGTCCTGGGCGGCGGCCTGGTGAACGGCATGGTGGTCCTGGTGGGAGGCGAGCCGGGCATAGGCAAATCCACCCTCATGCTGCAACTGGCCGCCTCGCTCAGTTCGGCCGGACTGCCCATACTTTATGTTTCCGCCGAGGAATCCGCCCGCCAGGTGGCCTTGCGGGCCGGCCGGCTGGGGGCTCATGACCAATCGGTCATGCTGTTGGCCGAAACCGGCCTGGAAGCCATGCTGGCCGCCTGGCGCGCGGGCGGCTACCGGGCGGTCATCGTGGATTCCATCCAGGCGGCGCGAACCTCCGAACTGGCCGGCGTGCCGGGCTCGGTGGGCCAGGTGCGCTTTTGCGCGGCGGAACTGGCCGCTCTGGCCAAGGAAACCGGCGCGGCGCTTTTTCTGGTGGGCCACGTCACCAAGGAGGGCTCCCTGGCCGGCCCCAGGGTGCTGGAGCATCTGGTGGACACGGTGCTCTATTTCGAGAGCGAGCCCTCCATGCGCCTGCGCCTCCTGCGGGCGGTGAAAAACCGTTTCGGCGCCACCGACGAGGTGGGGGTGTTCGAGATGACCGAACAGGGGCTGACCCAGGTGGACAATCCCTCGGCCGTGTTCCTGGCCCACCGGCCGGCCGAGGCCCCGGGCTCGGCGGTGTGCGCGGCCATGAGCGGCACCCGGCCCCTTTTGGTGGAGGTGCAGGCCCTGGTGAGCCCCTCCGGCCTGGCCATGCCCCGCCGCCAGGCCCTGGGGGTGGACCCCGGCCGCCTGCACATGCTGTGCGCGGTGCTGGGCATCCACGCCGGCGTCGATCTCAGCGCCCACGACGTATTCGTCAACGTGGCCGGCGGCATAAAGCTGGCGGAGCCGGCCGGGGATCTGGCGGTGGCCGCCGCGGTGACCAGCTCTTATCGCGCACGCCCCCTGCCCGCCGGGGTGGTGTGCTTCGGCGAAGTGGGCCTGGCCGGCGAACTGCGGGCGGTGAGCCGCACCCCGGCCCGGCTGAGCGAAGCCGCCCGCCAGGGCTTCAGCCAGGCGCTCACCGCGCCGGGCAAGCACGCCAAGGTAAAGGGCATCCGCCTGCAAAGCGCCACCCGCCTGGACGCGGCCCTGGAACTCCTGGCCTGAGAAGGAGGCTGTTTTGGCTTTGATCCTGGGAATCAGCGGCTCCCCCCGCCGGGGAGGCAACAGCGAGATTCTTTTGCGGCAGATTCTTTCGGCGGCGGCGGAGAACGGGCACGACGCCGAGGCCGTGTCCTTGCGCGCCTATGATTTCAGCCCCTGCCGGGGGTGCGAACGCTGCCGCCGCAGCCGGGCCTGCGACGGCCTCCGGGACGGCATGCAGCTAATCTATCCGCTGGTGCGGAAAGCCCAGGGCCTCGTCCTGATATCGCCCACCCACAATTACAACGTCTCGGCCCTCATGAAGGCCTTTATCGACCGGCTCTATTGCTTCTACGATTTCGCCGCGGAGCGGCCCGGCCCCTGGTCCAGCCGCCTGGCCGGCCAGGGCCGGCGGGCGCTCATCGCCGCGGTGGCCGAGCAGCCGGGCCGGGAGGGCCTGGGGGTGGTCATGCCCGCCATGCGCCTGCCCCTGGAGGCCCTGGGCTACGAGGTGATGGGGGAACTGATCGCGCCGGGGGTTTTCGCCGCCGGGCAGGTGCGGAAGCAGCCGGAAACCATGGCCCGCGCCCGGAGCCTGGGCGAGGAGCTGGCCCGCGCCCTGGCCTGATCGCATTGTTTGCCGCCTACTGGGCCGGTCATGTTAATATAGGCTCAATCAAGCTCTCAATCCACCCTGGAGGATGTCATGCTGGTGGTCAACTGGATGAGCGCCCGGCTGGTGAGCATAGAACCAGACGCCACCCTGGGCGAGGCCTTGCAACTGACCAAGGATTATCAAGTCAGCCGGCTGGTGGTGCTGGACAACGGCAAGCTGGTGGGCATCCTTACCGACCGCGACCTCAAGAAGGCCAACGCCTCGGAGGCCGTGCCCCCCCCGCCCGAGGAGCTGAAGCGCCTGCACGAGCAGGTCAAGGTGCGCGACATAATGACCCCCAACCCCCACACCGCCCACATCCACGACACTTTGGAAGAGGCGGCCCTCACCATGCTGCAACGCAGGGTGGGCGGTCTGCCGGTTCTGGATGACGAGGGCAACGTGGTGTCGGTCATCACCCAAAGCGACGTGTTCCGGGCCTTGATCTCCCTCACCGGCATCACCAGGGGCGGAGTGCAGTTCTCCCTGGAAATGGAAGACGTGCCGGGCTCCCTGAAGAAGGCCGCCGACATGGTCCGCTCCCACGGCGGCCGGGTGGTGGCCATCCTGCAATCCTACGACCGGGTGGCCCCCGGCTGGCGGCGGGTTTTCATGCGGGCCAAGAGCCTGGACCGCTCCCAAATGGAGCAGCTGAAGGAAGAGCTGAAGACCTTGGGGCATCTGCGTTACCTTATCGACGCCAGGGAGCACACCAGGGAAATCTATTTCAAATAGCCCCGCCCAGAGAGCCGTTTGGCCGGGACCGCGCTCGGCAACAACGAATAACCGCCGCTCCCAAACCGGAAGCGGCGGTCCATATTTTGCTTGCTCGCCTGCGGGCCGGGCCTTCAGCTCTCCTCGGCCAGACGGGTCAGGCGCTCCCGCACCTGGGCGGGAGCCAGGCCGGTTTCCCGGCTGATCCTGGCCACGTCGTCCGCCTCCGGATGAAAGCGCCAATACTTCCGCCCGTCCGAACCCTTTACCCTGGCCCGTTTCACCCTGGCCGGCCCCCAGGGGCTGGCCACCTCCAGCACCTCCCGGTAAAGCGTGCGCCGGTCCATGCGCCCCAGGCGCACCCCCAGGCTGCTGGTCTGGCTCAGGATCAGGCCGGACAGCTCCTCGATCTTTTCCGGGCCGCACACCACCACCAGCATGAGGCCGGGCCGGCCCTTTTTCATGTAGAGCGGCGCGGCGGCGGCGTCCAGGGCCCCGGCCGCCAAGAGGCGCTCCAGGACCATGGGCAGGTCCTCGGGGCTCATGTCGTCAATATGGCAGACTATCTCCACCACCTCCCCGTGGCCGTGGCCCTGGGTGTCTTCGCCCAGAAGCAGGCGCACCACATTGGGCGCCGCGCTGGAAGGCCGCGAGCCGCCGCCCAGGCCGCTACGCTGGATGCGCATCTCGGGCATGGCCCCGAACTCCTGGGCCAAGGCGGCCACCAGGGCCGCTCCGGTGGGGGTGACCGTCTCCTCCTCGGCCGGCCAGGGCTTGACCGGAACGCCTTCCAAAAGGTTGAGCACCGCCGGGGCGGGCAGGGGCAGGCGGCCGTGGGCGCAGTCCACGAATCCCCGGCCCAGGGGCAGGGGCGAACACACCACCCTGGGAGCGCCCAGCCAGGCCAGGCCGTCGCAAAAGGCCGCCACGTCGACCAAGGCGTCGGCCGCGCCCACCTCGTGAAAATGCACCTCCTCCGGGTTCACGCCGTGCACCTTGGCCTCGGCCCTGGCCAAGCCTTGAAAAACCTTGGCCGCCGGCAGAGCTATTTCCCGGGGAAGCCTGTCCAGAATGGCCAGCACCTGGGAGAGGTGGCGATGGGGCTGCTGGTCCACCACCTCCACCGCCAGCCGCGAACAGCGGATGCCCATGTGGCGCTCGGCGGCCTGGGAGACCCTGACCCCGGCCAGCCCCATGGCTTTTATCGAATCTTCCAGCCGCTGGAGCGGCCAGCCCAGGTCCAGGAGCGCGCCGGCCAGCATGTCGCCGGAAAGCCCCCCGCAAGCGTCGATATACAGGATCGCCGCCATGGCTAGCCCTTTTTGCGGGGGGTGGCCGGCTTTTTGGCCGCGGTTTTCCTGGCGGGGGATTTCTTGGCCGCCGGCTTCTTGGCGGAGGTCTTCTTTTTGGCCGCCTTTTTCTTTTTGGCCGGGGCCTTGCGCCAGGGGCTCTCGGTAAGCGCCGCCTCCAAAACCTGGTCCATGTGGTTCACCAGCTTGATCTTCAGTTGGCGGCGCACCTTGGCCGGTATCTCGGAAACGTCTTTCTTGTTTTTTTCCGGGGCCAACAGGACCTTCAGCCCCAGGCGCAGGGCGGCCAGGGATTTCTCCTTGAGCCCCCCGATGGGCAGCACCTTGCCGGTGAGGGTTATCTCGCCGGTCATGGCCACGTCCTCGCGCACCGGGATGCCGGAAAGCGCGCTCACCATGGCGGTGCAGATGGTGACGCCGGCGCTGGGGCCGTCCTTGGGAATGGCCCCCGAGGGCACGTGCATGTGCAGGTCCAGGTCCTCGTAGAAATCGGGCTTGAGCCCGATGTCGCGGGCCCGGCTGCGCAAATAGGACAGCGCCGCCTGGGCGCTCTCCCGCATTATCTCGCCCAGGCTGCCGGTGAGGGTCAGGTTGCCCTTGCCCTCCAGGGGCGAAACCTCCACCCGCAGCACCTCGCCGCCATAGGCGGTCCAGGCCAGCCCCGTGGCCACGCCCACCTCCCCCTCGCCGCGCTCGTCTTCCGGGATGAACTTGGGCACGCCCAGGAACTTGTGCAGATTGGCGGCCGAGACCCGGAAAGGCCCCTGGTCCCCTTCGGCCACCCGCCGGGCCAGCTTGCGGCACACCCCGGCCAGCTCGCGCTCCAGGTTCCGCAAGCCCGCCTCGCGGGTGTAGGAGCGGATGGCCTCGAAGACCGCCGAATCGCTGATGGTCACCTGCTGGGGGGTCAGGCCGTGCTCCTTGAGCTGGCGGGGCAGAAGGTGCCGGCGGGCGATTACCAGCTTGTCGTCATCGGTGTAGCCGGAAAGCTCTATCACCTCCATGCGGTCCCACAGGGCCTCGGGGATAGTGTCCTCCAGGTTGGCCGTGCAGATGAACATGACCTTGCTCAGGTCGAAGGGCAGGTTCAGGTAATGGTCGCTGAAGGAATAATTCTGCTCGGGGTCCAGGACTTCCAAAAGGGCGCTGGTGGGATCGCCCCGGAAATCGGCCCCCACCTTGTCCACCTCGTCGATCATGAACACGGGGTTGTTGGCCCCGGCGGTCTTCAAGCCCTGGATGATGCGGCCGGGCATGGCCCCTATGTAGGTGCGCCGGTGTCCGCGTATCTCGGCCTCGTCGTGCACCCCGCCCAGGGAGATGCGCACGAACTTGCGGCCCAGGGCCCGGGCGATGGAACGGCCCAGGGAGGTCTTGCCCACCCCCGGCGGGCCCATGAAGCACAGGATGGGGCCCTTCATCTTGGGGTTCAGCTTGCGCACCGCCAGGTATTCCAGGATGCGCTCCTTTATCTTCTCCAGGTCGTAGTGGTCCTCGTCCAGGATTATCTTGGCCTTGGGAATATCCAGCTTGTCGCGGCTGGACTTGGACCAGGGCAGGTCCACTATCCAATCCAGATAGGTGCGGATGATGGTGGCCTCGGCCGCCTCGGGCTGCATCATTTCCAGGCGGCTGAGCTGTTTCAGCGCCTCCTGCTTCACCTCGGCCGGCAGGCCCTTTTTCTCCAGGGTGGCCCGCAGATCGGCCAATTCCTGATGCCGTTCCTCGGCGTCGCCCAGTTCCCGGCGGATGGCCCGCAATTGCTCGCGCAGATAATACTCGCGCTGGCTCTTGGACATCTCCTCCTGGGCTTCCGATTGAATCCTGGCCTGCAGGTTGGAGACCTCCAGTTCCTTGCCCAGGTGGGCGTGCACCAGGCCCAGACGGTTGACGGGATCGCCCTCCTCCAGTATTTCCTGGCTCTCGGACATGCCCAGGCGCAGGTTGGAGGCCACCAGATCGGCCAGGCGGCCCGGCTCCTCCACCGAGTTGAGGATGGCCACCACATCGCCGGACAACAGCCCCCGCAGGGCCAGTATCTTTTCCGAAGCCTCGCGCACGTTGCGCATGAGCGCCTCGGTGGTGACGTTTATCTCGTGGTCGCCCTCGTCTTCCTCCAGGGCTTCCACCCGCACCTCGTAGTAGGGCTTTTCGCGCACCCACTCGGTGATGCGGCCCCTGGTCACGCCCTGCACCAGCACCTTGAGGCGGCCGTCGGGCAGCTTGAGCTGGCGCATCACCATGCCCACGGCGCCCACCGTATAAAGGTCCTCCGGGTCCGGCTGGTCGATGTTCTGATCGCGCTGCGCGGCCAGAAACACCAGCTGGTCCCTTTCCATGGCCTCGTTTACCGCCGCCACCGAGCCCTCCCGGGCCACGAAAAGCGGCAAAATCATATAGGGGAACACCACCACGTCCCGCACCGGCAACAGCGGCAGGGTTTCGGGCAGAGGGGTCTCCTCGAGTTCTTCCACCGTGGTTTCTTTGCCCAGGCGTTCGGGTTCTTGCTCCATGGCTGCTCCCGCGCCCCGGCCGGCCAATCCGAGGGAGCGCAATAAGTGCTTGAAAAAAGCGGCTCTGGCCTTGCTTTGCTCATCCTATCAGAAGCCTTTTCGCCTCTCAACCGCCACGGGGGTCGCCCGGCGCGTGGCCCGCCAAAAACGCGCCCGGCCTCTCGGCGGGCCCTTTGCTTAAGCGCAGTCTTAGCTTGACAATAATGCTGACTGGGGTTAAAGAGAAGAAAGATCGGTGCCAGAGATGGCTTAATAGGGAAGACGGTGTGAATCCGTCGCGGTCCCGCCGCTGTAACCGGCGACAAGGGTTGCTGGATTATGAAAATCCAGCCACTGCTCCGTAGGAGCGGGAAGGCGTGACCCGAGGACGACCCGGAAGCCAGAAGACCTGCCGGTCGCATATGGTCCATTATCCCCGGCGAGGAACCGGCGAGGCGTAAATAAACGCCTTGGGTGGACCGTTTCTGGGAGATGAAGAAAGCGGGATGCAATCCCCCCAGACCTAATGTGGTCTGGGGTTTTTTATTCTGCCCCCCATGAGAAACGGAAAAGAGAGCATTGATGTTGGCAAAATTACTTCACGCCCTGTGTATCACCTTCGCGGCCCTGGCTTTGGCCGGAGCCGCAGGGGCGGTTGATACGTCTCCCAGCGCGGAAAAAGTGCGCGGCCAGGCCGAGCAAGCGGTGGAGGTGCGAGTCCAAACCCAAAAGAAAGTGGAGACCCTGGCCGCCCAGGAGGCCGAGCTGGCCCAGGCGGTGGAAACCCAGAGCCGCGAACTGGCCCTGGTCACCCGGCAACGGGAAAAGACCGAGGCCTTCCTGAAGGACCAGCGCCAGAAGCTGGCCGAGATGCAGCGCCAGCAAAAGGAAATGGCCCGCATCAGGGCCGAGTTGGAGCCTTTTTTAGATCAGACTTTCGCCCAGCTTTCCGGTTTCGTGGCGGCGGACCTGCCTTTTCTGGTGTCGGAACGGGAGGAGCGCCTGACCACCCTGGGCAACCTTTTGAACAATTTCGACGCTTCCCTGCCCGACAAGACCCGCCGGCTTTTGGCCGCCCTGGAGATCGAGGCCCGCTATGGGGCCACCGCCCAGGCCGAGGAGCGGGAACTGGAGATAAGCGGGCGCAAGCTGCGGGTGCGCGTGCTGCGGCTCGGCCGTTTGGGGCTTTTCGCCATTAGCCCGGACGGCCGCCAAGCCTGGCGCTACGACAGGCAAGCCAAGGCCTTCAGCCCGGTGGATGATTACAGCCGCGCATTGAACCAGGCCGCGGACATCGCCCAGCGCCACCGGGTGGCCACCTTGATCGAGGTGCCCCTGGGGGTATTGCCGGCAAGGGAGGTCAAGCCATGAAACGGTTATGGCTCAGCACCTTGCTCATGGCGGCGTTAGCGTTCATGCCCATAACCGGCCGGGCGGCCGATTTCCCGGCGGTGGCCAAAGAGGTGGCGGCCGACTTGAAAACGGCCGTGAGCGAGCAAGGCCAGGAAGTGGCCCAGCGCTCCCAGCGCATCGCCAAGCTCCAGGCCGAACTGAAGGCCCTGCAAGCCCAGGAGGCGGCCCAGAAGGCCGCCCTCGGCCGGGCCCGCCAGGAACTCAGCAAAGTGAGCCAGGAAAAGGCCGAGCTCAGCCGCCTCCTGAGCCAGGAAGCGGGCGACCTCAAGGAGCTGGCCGGTCTGGTGCGGGCCAGCGCCCGCGAGCTCTTGAGCCTGGCCGAAACCACGCCGGCCACCGCCGCCCAGCCGGAGCGCCTGGAAATCCTGCGCTCCTATCTCAACAAGAGCCGCTTCCCCGGCCTGGAGGACATCCGCCGCCTGATGGAAATGTATTTCGTCTATCTGGCGGAAAGCGGGCAATCAGCCCTGCGGCAGGGGCCCTTCGTGGACCGCGAGGGCCAGGAATCCTCGGGCAGAATCCTCACCCTGGGGCCCTTCACCGCGGCCTACGACAACGGCGATGAAGTCGGCTATCTGGTGCTGGGCCCGGCCACCGGCCGCCTGCTGGCGGTGGGCGGCGAGCCGGATTGGGGAGTGCGGCGCGGCTTGCGGGCCTATATGGCCGGCGAGGCCGAGGCGGCTCCCATGGACATAACCGGCGGCGCGGCCCTCAAGCAGCTGGCCCGGGCCGAGAGCGCCTGGGAGCAGCTCCTGTCCGGCGGTCCCCTGGTGTGGCCCATTCTCTTGGTGGGCCTCATCTCCCTGGTGCTCATCGTGGAGCGCCTGGGATTCCTGCGCCAGGTCAGGGCCAACACCGACCAGCTCATGAACCGGGTGAATGATTTGGTGCAGGCCGGCGATTTCAGCGGCGCCCTGGCCGTGGCCGACAGCCAGCCCGGCCGCCCCACCAGCAACGTCATAAAGGCGGGGCTGGCCTTGCGGGGCCATTCGGCCGAGGTCATCGAAAACGGCCTGACCGAGGCCATGCTCAAGGAGCTGCCCCGCTTGGAGCGCTACCTCACCGCGCTCAAGGTGATGGCCGCCGTGGCTCCGCTCCTGGGGCTATTGGGCACGGTCACCGGCATGATAAACACCTTCCAGGTCATCACGGTGCACGGCACCGGCGATCCCCGGCTCATGGCCGGCGGCATCAGCGAGGCCCTGATCACCACCCAGCTGGGCCTGGCCGTGGCCATCCCGGTGCTGGTGGCCGCCTCCCTGCTCTCCCGCAAGGCCCAGCGCATCGCCTCCGACATGGAGGAAAAGGCCGTGGCCATGAGCGCGGCGCTGACCGAAGAAGGAGGCGCGTCGTGAACGGGGCGTTCAAGGCCTGGGAACTGGTGCAAGCCGGCGGCCCGGTGATGTGGCCGCTCATGGCCTTGTCCCTCTGGCTCTGGTCCCTGGTGCTGGCCAAGCTCTTCTGGCTGTGGGAAGCGGGCCGGGAAGGCCTGGATCTGCCCCAGGCGGTGGAGCATCTGCAAAGCGGCAAGCTGCCGCGCCCGCGGGGGCCGCGCGGCCGGGCCCTGGCGGTGTTCATGGGCCTGCGCTGCGGCCGGACCAAAAACGATCTCCTCTGGTGGGAAGTGGCCGTGCGGCGCCAGGCTCCCGTGCTCTGGCGCCACGTGAACACGGTACTGGTGCTTTCGGCGGTGGCCCCGCTGCTGGGGCTCTTGGGCACGGTGAGCGGCATGATCGACACCTTTCAGGTCATCCGCTTTTTCGGCACCAGCAACGCCCAGGCCCTTTCCGCCGGCATCAGCCAGGCCCTCATCACCACCCAGACCGGGCTGCTGGTGGCCATCCCCGGCTTGTTCGCCGGCTATTTCCTGCGCCGCCAGGTGCGCGAGATGCAGCAGGGCCTCAACTCGTTTCAGCAAGGCCTGGACCGCTGGCTCAAGTCATCGGAGGTGAAGCCATGCTCCGTCTGAGAAGCAGGCTCTCGGCCGCCAACCGCACCGGCGGCGAGGAGCCGGAAATCAACATGGCTCCCTTGATCGACATGGTGTTCATCCTGCTCATCTTCTTTTTGGTGACCACCAGTTTCGTGCGGGAATCCGGGGTCAAGGTGGACCGGCCCCTGGCCTCCACGGCCCAGTCCAAGGAAAAGGGCGCCCTCATGGTGGGAGTCCGCGCCGACGGCGCCTTGTTCATAGACCACCGCCAGGTTGATCTGCGCAGCGTGCGCGGCCTGGTGGAACGCTTCCTGGCCGAGGACCCCAAGGGGGCGGTGGTCATCGTGGCTGACCGCGCCAGCGCCACCGGCAGGGTTATCGAGGTGCTGGACCAGGCCCGCCTGGCCGGAGCCCGCGACGTGGCCGTGGCGGCCAAGAGGCCCAGCTCGTGAGCGCGGCCTTTTTCCATAACGCCTCCGGCCAGAAGCGCTGGCTCATGGCCCTGGCCGGAGCGGTGTGCATCAACCTGATCATCTTCAGCTCCATGTCGCTGTTGTCCCGCCAGCTCGACCGGGGCGATCTGGGAGACCTGAACGCCATCCGGGTGTTCATGCCGCCGCCGCCGCCGCCGCCCGAGGAAGAGGAGCCGCCGCCGCCGGAAAAACCGCCGCCGCAACCGGAGATCTCCCGCATGGAGATCGATCCCCTGAAGACTCCGCCGGTGCAATTGGAGCGCCCCCGCCTGGATTACGAACTCAACCCCCGCCTGGGCGTGGGCCTGGCCCTGCCCGCGCCCGGCCCCACGAGCTATGAACTGGGCCAGGTGGACCGGGCGCCCATGATCGCTTCCCAGTTGCCGCCTCCCTATCCCTATACCGCCCGCCGGCGGGGCATAGAGGGCGCGGTGCAGGTGCGTTTCCTGGTGGACGAAAGGGGAAGAGTGCAGCACCTGGAGATCACCGGGGCCCAGCCGCCCGGCGTGTTCGAGGAATCCGTACTGCGGACCGTGCCGCGCTGGCGTTTTCAGCCCGGCCGCAAAGACGGCCAGGCCGTGGCAACCTGGGTGGAAACCACCATCCGCTTCAAATTGGAGGACCGATGAGGATCGCCTGCCTGACCATAGTATTGTGCCTGCTGGCGGCCATCCCGCCGGCATGGGCGCAAGATTGCTCCGGCGCGCGGGAGACCGCTCCCGGACCGGGCCTGCACAGCGCCCTTTTCAATGCCCAAAAACTGATAGACGCCAACAAGACGGCCCAAGCCGCCAAGGAATTGGACAAATACGCCAAGGACAATCCGGACGAAGACCACTATCTTTTGCCCTTCACCCAGGGGGTCCTGGCCTTTCAACTGAAGCATCGCGACAAGGCCGGCGTCCATTTCCAACGCGCCGCTGAATTGAATCCCTGTTATTCCCCGGCTTGGCGCAACCTGGCCGTGGTGCGTTTCGAGCAGGGCAAACTGAAGGAAGCCGCCGGCTTCATGCGCCGCGCCTATGATCTGAGCAAGCCGCCCGACGACCAACTGCTCTACGAAACCGCGGCGCTATACCTGGCGGCCGATCAGCCCAAACAGGGGTTGCCCCTGCTCGTCGAGCTGGCCAACAGGCCCAAGCCCAAGAAAGACTGGCTGAAGGCCTTGGTGCAGGCCTATCTGGTGCTCAAGCAGCCGGCCCAGGCCGAACCGGTTCTGAAGCGCCTCCTGGCCGGCCAGCCGGGCGACGCGGCCCTCTGGCGCTTGCTGGCCGTGATCGGCCAGGAAAAGAACGACCCGGCCGCGGCGGCAGCGGCCCTAAGCGTGGCTTACGGCCTGGAGCCTCCCAAGACCGAAAGCTGGCGCCGCCTGGCCGAGCTCCACCTGGCCGCCGGCGCGCCGGCCAGGGCGGCGGTGTTCTACCGCCGGGCCTTCGGCCCCAAGCCGGAGCCCAAGAATCTGGACTTGCTGGCCATGGTCTATATCGAGGCCCGCGATTTCCCAGCCGCCCTGGAGGTCGCCCAGGCCGCCGTGCGGGCCGCGCCCTCGGCCAAGCGTTGGGCCCGCCTGGGCGAAATTCATTTACAGGCCCGGCGCTACGCCCCGGCCATGGACGCCTTTTGCAGGGCGGCCAAGCTCAAGGACGGCCAAGGCCGTTACGCCCTCCTGGCGGGCCAATGCGCCCTGCAATTGGAACGCTACGAGGAGGCGCGCAATTCCCTGCGCGCCGCCGTGGCCGAAGCCAAAAAGGGCAGCAGCACCGCCAAGCTGGCCGTGCGCTCCTTGCAGGAACTGGAACGCTTTTTAAAGAACCGGCAGGAAAGCTAGACGCAAGCGGCGCGTCTGACTGAAAGGGCTGGGGGAAGGCCATGCCCGGGAAACCGGGGCGCGGCCTCGATAGACCGGCGGCCATCAGGGCCGCCGGTCTTATATCTCCATGACCGGCGTGGCTTGGCTTTGCTCGGCCAGGGAGAGGCCGGCCCTTGAATCCAGGTCGTCCAGAGCGGCGCGGGCCTGGGCGCGAGCCAAGGCGGGCGTGTTGTTGGTTTCCGAAAGATGGGCCAGCACCACTTCCCGCAAATCAGCGTGATGCAGTTTGCTCAACAGCGCCGCGCCCTCCTCATTGGAGAGATGGCCGTGGCGCGAGCGCACCCGCTGCTTGAGCCATTCCTGATAAGGCCCCTGAGCCAGCATTTCCGGATCGTGGTTCGACTCCAGGATCAGCGCCTGGCAGCCGGCCAGCCGGGTTTCGGCCAGGCGGGTGGCCCAGCCCAAATCCGTGCACAGGCCCAGGCGGGCGAGGCCGGAGCGCACCACCAAACCCACCGGGTCGGCGGCGTCGTGGGGAATGCTGAACGGCGTTATCTCCAGTCCCCCCACCTCGAACGAGCGGCCGGCCTCCATGGCCCGGTGCCTCACCTGGCCTAGGCCGGGGCAGGCGGCCAGGGTGGCGGAGGTGGTTATGACCGGTATCTTAAGTTTGCGGGCGGCCACGCCCGCGCCCGAGGAATGATCGCGGTGTTCATGAGTGAGGATTATGGCCTGGATGGCGTGGGGGCTCAGGCCCGCGGCCTCCAGGCGCCTGAGCAGCTCGACGCCGGAGAGCCCGTTATCCACCAGCACCGCCTGGCCGCGGGTTTCCAGGTAGATGGCGTTTCCCTTGGAGCCGCTGGCCAGGATGCAAAAGCGCAGGCCCATGCCTAATAACCCGTGTGGCCGAAGCCGCCTTCCCCCCGTCCGCTGGCGGGAAGCTCCGCCACCTCCTCCAATTGCGCCATGGTCACCGGGGCGATGATCAGTTGGGCCACCCGGTCGCCGCGCTGGATGACCACCGGCCGGCGGCCCAGGTTTATCAGGGCCACCATGACCTCGCCCCGGTAATCGGCGTCGATGGTGCCCGGCGCGTTGACCACGGTGAGACCCTTTTTCACGGCCAGGCCGGAACGGGGCCGCACCTGGCCCTCATAGCCGGCGGGAATGGCCATTTTGAAACCGGTGGGCACCAGGGCGATGTCCCCCGGCGCCACCTCCAAATTTTCCGTCACGGCGGCGGGCAGATCAAGGCCGGCGGCCAGCTCGGACATGCGGACGGGCAGGTCCAGGCCGCCGCCGTGCGGCAGGCGCTCCACCGCCACCTTGATCCGGTTCACGCGCCCATCTCCCTGGTCAGATCATCGGCCGTGGCCGCGCCCAGTATGGTGGCGGAAAGCTCGCCGGGGGTCAAAAGCTGGGCGGCCAGGCGGGATACGTCATCCGCGCTCACCTCCTCCACCTGGGAGACGACTTCCTCCAACGGGATATCCTTACCGAAGTTGATCTCGTTGCGGGCCAGGCGCGACATCCGGGTTTCCGGATTTTCCGCCGAAAGCAGAATGCTGCCGGTCAAGTTCTCCTTGGCGTCGGCCAGTTCCTGATCGCTCACCGGGCCCACGGCCAGGCGTTCCACCTCGCCCCGCGCCACGCGCAGGGCCTCGGCGGCCCGATTCGGCGCCACGCCCAAATAGACGCCCAGCGCCCCGGAATCGCTATAGGCGCTCAGGAAGGAATAGACCGAATAGGCCAGGCCCCGCTTTTCCCGCACTTCCTGGAACAGGCGGGAGCTCATGTTGCCACCCAGGATGAGGTTCAAAAGCGCCGCCGCGAAACGCTCGGGGTCCACCGCCGAAGGGGCCTGGTGGCCCAGGACCATGTGCACCTGCTCCAGGGGCCGGGGCACCACGTGCAGGCCCGGCCGGCTCTGGGCGGCCGAGCGTTGCCGGGAGCGCGGCGCCATGGGCAGGCTGCCCAGGGCCTCGCCCACCAAATCCACCACCTGCTGGTGCTCCAGGTTGCCCACCGCCGAGATGACCAGGCCCTCGGGCTGGTAATGCTGGCGCTGGTAATGAAGGATGGTGCGTCGGTCGATGTGCGCCACGGATTCGGTCGAACCCAGAACCGGCCGACCCAGGGGATGGCCCGGCCAAAAATTCTGGCCGAAAAGCACGTGCACCAAATCGTCAGGCGTGTCCTCCTGATAGGAGATTTCCTGCAGGATCACCTGGCGCTCGCGCTCCAGTTCCTCGGGGTGATATGCCGGGTGCAACAGCAGGTCTATCAACAGATCGCTCAGCTCGGAGAGCCGGGCGGCCAGGGCCCGGGCGTGAAAGCAGGTGTTCTCCTTGCTGGTGAAGGCATTGGCCTGGCCGCCCAGGCGGTCTATCTCCCGGGCGATGTCCAAGGGGCTCCGGCGCTCGGTGCCCTTGAAGGCCATATGCTCTATGAAATGACTGATGCCGGAGCGGGGCGGGTCCTCGTCGCGAGAACCCACCTCCACCCACAAGCCCATGGTCACCGAGAAGGCTTGGGGAAGCCTCTCGGTGAGCACGCGCACTCCGTTGGCCAGTACGGTTTTCTCTATCACGGTTCTACTATCTGCGCGGAGGACGGCCGCCTCTGTCGCCGCGGTCGCCTCTGCCGCCGCGGTCGTCCCGTGGGGGCCGCCGGGGCCGGTTATCCTCATCCTCGGGTTCCGGGCCTTGGCCGGGCTCCGGCGGGGGCAGCAGGGCCTTGCGGCTCAGGCGCACCTTGCCGCGGTCGTCTATGCCCAGCACCTTCACCTTGACCATGTCGCCCTCGGCCAATACGTCGGTGACCGCGCGCACCCGGTGGTGATCCAGCTCGCTGATGTGCACCATGCCGTCGCGCCCCGGCAGGAGCTCCACGAAGGCGCCGAAATCCATGATGCGCACCACCTTGCCCTCGTAGATCTGGCCCACCTCCACGTCCTGGGTGAGTTCCTTGATCATCTGCAGGGCCCGCTGGCCGCTTTCGGCCTCCACCGCCGCCACGTGCACGGTGCCGTCATCCTCCACGTCGACCTTGGCTCCGGTTTCGGACTGAATGCCGCGTATCACCTTGCCGCCGGGGCCGATCACGTCCTTGATGCGCTCCACCGGAATCTTGATGGTGGTGATGCGCGGGGCCAGCTCGCTGATCTCGCCGCGCGGGCTGGGCATGGCCTTGGCCATCTCGCCCAGGATGTGCAGGCGGCCGTCGCGGGCCTGCTGCAAGGCGCGCCCCATTATGTCCCTGGTGATGCCGCTTATCTTTATGTCCATCTGCACGGCGGCCACGCCGTCGGCGGTGCCGGTCACCTTGAAGTCCATGTCGCCCAGATGGTCCTCGTCGCCCAGGATGTCGGTCAGAATCGCGGTATTATCGCCTTCCTTGATGAGGCCCATGGCCACGCCGGCCACGGCTCCGCTGACGGGCACCCCGGCGTCCATCAAGGCGAGGGAGCCGCCGCATACCGTGGCCATGGAGGAGGAACCGTTGGATTCCAGTATCTCGCTGACCACCCGCATGGAATAGGAGAAGGCCTCCCGCGTGGGCAGCACCCTGTGCAGCGAACGCCGGGCCAGGGCGCCGTGGCCGATCTCGCGGCGGCCGGGCCCCCTCAGCATCTTGGCCTCTCCCACGCAGAAGGGCGGGAAGTTGTAGTGCAGCAGGAAGCGGCGGAACACGTCGCCCTCCATGAGGCTCTCGATGCGTTGCTCGTCGCCGCTGGTGCCCAGGGTGCAGGTGACCAGGGCCTGGGTTTCGCCGCGGGTGAAAAGGGCCGAGCCGTGGGTGCGGGGCAGCACCCCCACCTCGACGCTGATGGGCCGCACGGTGACCAAATCGCGTCCATCCACCCTGGTGTTGGTTTCCAAGATCATGGCTCGCATGGCCTCGGCTTCCAGGTCGCCCACCATGTCCTTGATCTTGCCCTCGCGGCCGGCGGCTTCCTCGCCCATGGCCTCCACCACCTGCTTTTTGAGGGCGCGCACCTTGGCGTAGCGTTCCAGCTTGGGCGCCGTGGAGAGTATCTCCTTGATGCCGTCCTTGGAAAGCTCGCGCACCTTGGCCAACAGTTCCTCGTCGACCTCGGGCTTTTTATATTCGCGCTTGGGCTTGCCCACCGCCGCAATCAGCTCCTCCTGGATGTCCAGGAGCGGCTGCAAGCCCTGGTGGCCGAACCAAATGGCCTCCAGCACCTCGTCTTCGCTCAAGAGAGCGGCGCCGCCCTCCACCATGACCACTGCGTTGCGGGAACCGGCCACGATCAGATCCAGGTCGGACTTTTCCATTTCCTGGCGGGTGGGGTTCACGATGAGCTGGCCGTCCACCCGGCCCACGCGCACGCCGGCCAAAGGCCCGTCAAAGGGCACGTCGCTGATGCACAGCGCCGCCGAGGCCCCGGTCATGGCCATGACGTCGGGCTCCACCAGCTTGTCGGCGGAATAGACGTTGGCGATGATCTGGGTTTCGTAGGTCCAGCCCTTGGGCATGCGCGGGCGCACCGGCCGGTCGATCAGCCGGCTGGTCAAGGTCTCTTTTTCGCTGGGCCGCCCCATTTCCCTGCGGAAGAAATTTCCGGGGATGCGGCCGGTGGCGTATTGAAACTCCTGGTAGTCAACGGTCAAGGGCAGAAAGTCGATGCCCTCCCGCATGTTGTTGTCGCCCACCGCGGTGACCAGCACCACGGTGCCTCCAACGCTTACCCACACCGAGCCGCTGGCCTGCTTGGCCACCTTGCCGGTCTCGATGCAAAACTCTTGTCCATTTATCGTCGTCGATACTTTTTTATACATCCTCTTCCCTCTGTTCGGAGGCAGGGTCTTACTTGCGGATACCCAGCTCCTTGATGACCGCCCGGTAGCGCTCCACGTCTTTGCGCTTCAGGTAGTTGAGCAGGCGGCGGCGCTGGCCCACCAGCTTCAAAAGGCCGCGCCGGCTGTGATGATCCTTTTTGTGCTCCTTGAAGTGATCATTCAGATAGCGAATGCGCTCGCTCAGAAGGGCGATCTGCACTTCCGGCGAGCCGGTGTCGCCCTCTTTACGTTGAAATTTCCCGATGATCTCCTTCTTGTCTTCCGGGTTCAGAACCACTTTACAATCCTCCTTAATAATCATGGACCCAGTTCGGTCCCTTGTCTGCGGCCCAGAAATCAGCGGGGACCGTCCCCGGTTTCCAGGCTACTCGGCTCCCATGGCCGACGCAGATGCCTGCTGCCCGACGCCGCCTCGGGGGCGTTCGGGAAACACTCTAATATTTTCGTAGCTCCGGCCGCTTTTGCCAACTCCGGGCTCCAACCAACGCAGCACCGCCACCAAGCCGCCCGCGGCCTCCAAAATCCGGAAGGCCCTTCCCGGCTGCGGCTCCAGGCCCAGCTTGTCCAGCTCGCGCTGGCCCATGATGCGGCCTTGCCGCAGTTGCCAGGCCAGGTCCTCGTCCACCTGCACCGCCGGCACCCCGCAGCGGGCCAGGGCCTGGGAGGCTTCCAGCAGGCGTTCGCTCAGTTCCGCCGGCTGCAAATCCAGGGCCTGCTCAAGGCCGAGCGCCTCGGACGCCTCGAAGGGCCGCGAGGCCAGCCGCCTCAGCGAGGCCAGATGGCCCACGCTTCCCAGATCCCTGGCCAAATCCTCGGCCAGGGAGCGCACGTAGGTGCCGCGGGAGCAGGTCAGCTCGAACTCCAGGAAGCCCGGCCGCAAATCATGCAAAAGCGCGGCGCTCACCTTGATGGGCCGGGGCGGCTTGCTCACCTCCTGGCCGGCGCGGGCATAGGAATAAAGCGGCCGGCCCTGGTGCTTGGCCGCCGAATAGGCCGGCGGGCTTTGCATGCGTTCGCCCAGCAATTTTCGCAGCGCTTCCTCCGCCGCCTCCCGGCTCACGTCCGGCGCCGGGGCCTCGGCCACGGTCTGGCCGGTGTGGTCGCCGGTGTCGGTGGCGCGGCCAAAGGCCAGCAACCCGCGATAAACCTTTTCCCCCGCGCCCCATATCTCCACCAGCCGGGTGGCCTGGTTGAAGGCCAGGAGCAAGACCCCGCTGGCGAAAGGGTCCAGGGTGCCGGCGTGCCCCAGCTTGGCCGGCTTGAAACGCCGGCGCAGGGCGGCCACCACGTCGTGGCTGGTGGGGCCCACCGGCTTATCGATCACCAGCAAGCCGTCGTCGGCGAAAAGCGTTTTGCCGCGCCTTTTCACGCCTCGGCCCCCATGGCCTTTAGCAGGCGGCTGATTATCAGCTCCCTGGCCTCGGCCAAGCTCAGGTCCATGCGCATGCCGGCCGCGCTTTTATGGCCGCCGCCGCCCAGGGCGATGGCCACCGCGGCCACGTCCACGCCGCCCCTGGAGCGCATGGAGGCCTTGACGCCGCCAGTTTTCATTTCGCGCACCAGGGCGGCCACCTCCACGCCGGGCACGCCGCGGATGGCCTCCACCGCGTCTTCCAGATCGCGGGAGTCGGCGTCCATCTCGGCCAGGTCGATCAGGGAGACCTGGCCCACCGCCAGCCGCCCCCCGGCCAGGACGGCCATCCTTTCCAGGACGCGGGCCAAAAGCCGCAAGCGCTTCACCCGGGTGGCGTAAACCTGCTGGCTCACGGCCCAGGGGTCGGCCCCCGCCTCCACCAGTTTGGCCGCCGCCCGGAAGGCCCGCGGCGTGGCGTTGGAATAGCGGAAGGAGCCGGTGTCGGTCTGCAGGCCGGCGAACAGGCAGGTGGCCGCCGCGGGAGATATCTCCCAGCCCGCCTCCAGGGCCATCTCCGCCAGCATCAGGCAGGTGGCGGCGTAGCCGGCGTCCACCCAGGCGGGATCGCCGTATTCCACCGGGCCCCGGTGATGGTCCACCACCACCGCCCGCGGCACTCCCGCCAGGAACTCGGCCGCCTTGGCCCCCGCCCGCTCCGGCTGATGGCAATCCAGAAGCGCGGCCATCTCAACCTCCTTCAAAGGAGGCAAGCCGTCGCTCACTTGGTCCATGCCGGGCAAAAACTCATATTCCTCGGGGATGGGACCCGCGCTGTACACCCATACTTGCTTGCCCTGGGTCCGCAGAAGGTGCGAGAGGCCCAGGGAGGCCCCCAGGGCGTCCCCATCCGGATCATAGTGGGAAACCACCAGCAGCCGCTTGGCTGCCATGAGGGCTTGAGCCACCGCCCGGCTCACGAGACGTCCTCGTCGCCGCGGTCCTGGGCGTGGGCCTTGTCTTCCTCGCGCACCTTGCGGATCAGCTCGTCCATTTCCGCGCCCCTGGCCATGGAATCGTCATAGACCGGGATCAGGCGCGGCGTGGTCTTGATCTGCAACCTGGCGGCCAGCTCCCGGCGCAGATAGGGCGCGGCCGCCTGGAACCCGGCTATGGCTTCGGGCACCTTGGATTCCTCCAGGAGGCTGAAAAAAACCTTGGCCTGGCTCAGGTCCGGGCTGACGTCTACCCCGGTGATGGTGACCTCCTTGAGGCGTGGCTCCTTGATGCGCTTCAAGAGCAGCAAGGCCAGCTCCGCCTGGATCAAGGCGCCCAGTCTTTTGGTTCTACGCGTGGCCAAATGGCAATCCCCACAACACCGGTTCAGTCTTCCCAGGGCGGCTTTGCGGCCGGCGCCCAGGCCATGTCCTTCAAGTTGATGATTTCCGCGCGCACGTCCACCACTTCGGCCAGGGCCAGGCGCTCCACGAAACGGCTGATCTCATCCATCTGGCGATCCACGAAGCCGGTTTCGTTGCCGCAAACCGCAAAGCCCAGTTCGATGCGCTGCCAAAGATCGTTGGCCCCCACCTCGGCCGCGGCGGCGTTGAAGCGGGAGCGCACCCGGTCGGTGACGGAGCGCACCACCTTGCGTTTGACCTTGAGCCCGCCCGATTCGGGCAGGTGCAAAGTCATCTGCAGCGCGCCTACCACCAAGGGGCCGTCCGCTCCGGCGAGGCTGTCTTTGAGAGGCCGGCCATGGGCATATCCCTAGAGGGTGGCCGCCACTTCGCGGGTGATGTAGACCTCGATCTCGTCGCCCACCTTGATATCGTTGTAGTTCTCCAGGCCGATGCCGCATTCGAAGCCCTGGGCCACTTCCTTCACGTCGTCCTTGAAGCGCCTTAGGGAGGATATCTTGGTGTTGGCTATCACCTTGCCGTCCCTGAGCAGCCTCACCTTGGCGTTGCGCTCGATCTTGCCGGAGGTGACATAGGAGCCGGCGATGATGCCGATCTTGGGCACGCTGAAGGTGTCGCGCACCTCCACCCGGCCGATGACCTCCTCCTCCACCAGGGGCGCCAACAGGCCGGTGAGGGCGGCGGTGACGTCGTCCAGCATCTGGTAGATCACCTCGTAGGTGCGGATATCCACCTTTTCGGCCTCGGCCACCTCCACCACCTTGCCGGCGGGGCGCACGTTGAAGCCGATGATGATGGCCTCCGAGGCGGCGGCCAGCATCACGTCGGTTTCGGTGATGGCGCCGGTGGCGGCGTGGATCACGTTGACCTTGACCTGCTCGTTGCCCAGCTTGTTCAAGGCGTCCACCACGGCCTCCACCGAGCCCTGCACGTCGGCCTTGACCACCAGGCTGAGCTCCTGGACCTCGCCTTCCTTCATCTGTTCGAAGAAGCCTTCCAGGCTCACGCCCTTGGCCTGGCTCAGCTCGGCCTCGCGTTTCTTGAGCGCGCGGTGGTCGGCGATCTGGCGGGCCACCTTGTCGCTCTCCACCACCACGAACTCGTCGCCGGCCTCGGGCACGCCGCCCAGGCCCTGCACCTCCACCGGGATGGAGGGACCGGCCTCGTCCACCTTGCGGCCCAGATCGTCCAGAATGGCGCGCACCTTGCCGGCGAACACGCCGCAAACAAACGGATCGCCGTTGCGCAGGGTGCCCTCCTGCACCAGGATGGTGGACACCGGGCCGCGGCCCTTGTCCAGGCGGGCTTCGAGCACATGGCCCCTGGCCATCTTGTCGGGGTTGGCCGACAGCTCCAACACCTCGGCTTGCAGGAGCAGCATCTCCAGAAGCTCGGGCACCCCCTGACCGGTCTTGGCGGAAACCTCCACCATGATGGAGTCGCCGCCCCAATCCTCGGGCACCAGGCCCAACTCGGCCAGTTCGCGGCGCACCTTGTCGGGCTCGGCCCCCGGCTTGTCTATCTTGTTGATGGCCACCACCATGGGCACCTCGGCGGCCTTGCTGTGGTTGATGGCCTCCTTGGTCTGCTCCATGACGCCGTCGTCGGCCGCCACCACCAGCACCACCACGTCGGTGACCTGGGCGCCGCGGGCACGCATCTGGGTGAAGGCCTCGTGACCCGGCGTATCCACGAACACCACCTGGCCGCCGTCTTCCAGGCGCACGTTGTAGGCGCCTATGTGCTGGGTGATGCCTCCGGCCTCGCCCCCCACCACGTCGCTGCGGCGGATGGTGTCCAAGAGCGAGGTCTTGCCGTGGTCCACGTGGCCCATGATGGTCACCACCGGCGGCCGCGCCTGCATTTCCTCGGGCTGATCCTGCTTCTTTTCCAGGAGACCGTGCTCCTCGAAGCCGACCCTTTCCACGTCGAAGCCGAACTCGCTGGCCACCAGGGTGGCTTCCTCCACGTCCAGGGACTGGTTCAGGGTGAGCATCATGCCCTGCTTCATGAGCCGGCCCACCATTTCGGCGGCCTTGACGCCCATGCGCTTGGCCAGCTCTCCCACGGTGATGGCCTCGGCCACCTTGACCCTGCGCTTGATCGCCTTGGGCGTGGTGAGTTCGGTCTTCCTGGACCTCTTGGGCGCTCCCCGCTTGCGGCGCGACCCGCGGTCGTCGTAAAGATCGGCCTTGTCCAGGATCTCCTTTTTGCGGCTCTTGGTCTTGCGCATGAGGAATTCGTCGTCCGGAATGGAGGACGCCGTTTTCTTCCCCTTTTTGCGCTTGCGGGTGCCTTCCAGCTTTTCCGGCGCGGGTCCGGGAGGCGCGGCCATATCGGTCCGCGCCGGAGGTCCCGGCCGGCGGCTGGGCTCCGGCCGGGGGCCGCCGGGCACCGTGGGCGCCACCGGCTGCTTGGGCCGGCTGATGATCCTGGCCGGCTCATCCTCCCGCAGCCTGCGCTTGGGCTTGGGCTTGGGCTTTTTCTCGGCTTCCTTGGCGGACGCGGGCTCGCCCTTGGCCTGGGGCCCGCTTTTAGCCTCGCCGGCGGGCGCGGCGGCGGGCTCCTTGGTGGCGGCCGGTTTGGCCGCCTCGGGAGCGACGGCCGCCGCCGGGGCCGCTTGGGCCGGGGCGGCGGGCTCCGCCGCGGGCTCGGCGGCCTCGGGCTCCGCCGCGGCCACGGGTTCCGCCTCTGCCGCCTCGCCGGCTTCCGCCGGCTGCGGCGCCGGGGCCGGCTCCGTCTCTGGTTCCATTACGGGTTCGGCCAAACGGGCCTCGGCTGGCGGCTCCGCCGGCTCCTGTTCCTCAACGGCCTTCATGGCGGTCTGCGCCATCGCAGCCTCCTCCAGGGGGGGTTCTTCCTTTTCAGGCTCTTGCGCGGGTTGGGGCGCTGCTTCGGCCGGTTCGGCCTCCTCGCGGGCGGCTTCCGGCGCGGCTTCGCCAGCGGCGGCGGCCGGTTCGCCCATATCTTCGGCCTCGGCGGCTTCAGCCCCCTCGGCCTCTTCCTCATAGCCCTCCAGCTCCTCGCCCGGCTCAGGCTCCACCCGCTTGCGGCGGCGGCGGATCACGGTCCTGGTGACGCGCTTTTCCTCCACCACTTCGGAACGGGACTCCTTGGTCCTGTCCCGAACCGCCTGAGCTTCTTCCGGGGATATCGTGCTCATGTGGTTGCGCACGTCGAACCCCATCTCGATGAGCTGCCGGACCAAGTCCTTGTTGTCGACCTTGAGTTCTTTGGCCAGCTCGTAAACCCGCATCTTGGCCATCAAAAAATCTCCTAACCGTTCTCTCCGATAAGCCGCGGGGCTTTATTCCCCCGACTCGATAAATAGCTCGCTCCAGGCGTCCTCGCCCAGCCGACCGCGAAAGGCTCTGGCCCTTTTCCGGTCCTTGGCCAGGGTTTGCAGGCATCCCCGCCCCTGGCATACATAGGCCCCCCTGCCCGGCAGAAGGCGCTTGGGATCCCGCCTGACCCGGCCGTCACTGACCGCCAGGCGCAGAAGCTCGCCTTGGGGCGCTTTGCGGCCGCAGGCCACGCAGGTGCGCCAGGCTTGCCTCTTTTGGCGGACCGCCAACAGCTACTCGCCCTCCCTGGGCTCCGGGTCCTGGCTGGCGGCTTCCTCCGCTGGCGGGGAAGCGTCTTCCGGCGGCGGCTCTTCCTCTGGCGCCGCCTCCCCGGTCGCCTCGGCCGGCGGCTCTTCCTCCGGGGCGGGCTCCGCCGCCGATAAATCCTCGGCCGGCGCTTCGGCTTCCTTGGCCGGTTCCTCTACGGAGTCCGGCTCCGCCGGCGCGGCCTCGGCAGCAGCGGAAGCCCCGTTGGCCAGGTAGCGGCGCGCGTCTTCTATGAGGCTCGCGGCCTTTTCCTCGCCTATGTCCGGCAAGGCCGCCAAATCCGACGGATCGGCGTCGGCCAGGGCCTCGGCCGAGCCGTAGCCGGCCTGGAACAGCACGTCCGCGCGGACCTCGCCCACGCCCACCACGTCCAGAAGCGACCGGTAGCCGTCGCGCAAAGCCTCGCCGTATTTAGTCTCGCTTTTAACGTCTATGCGCCAGCCGGTGAGCTTGCTGGCCAGGCGCACGTTCTGCCCGCGGCGGCCGATGGCCAGGGAAAGCATCTCGTCGGCCACGATGACTTCCATGGAGTGGTTTATCTCGTCCACCACCACCCGGCTGATCTCGGCCGGAGCCAGGGCGTTCACCACGTAGCGGGCCGGATCGGGGTCGTAGGCGATGATGTCAATCTTTTCCCCCCTGAGTTCCTGCACCACGGCCTGCACCCGCGAGCCCTTCATGCCCACGCAGGCGCCCACCGGGTCCACGTCGCGGTCCCGCGAGCTGACGCCCAGCTTGGTGCGGCTGCCCGACTCCCGCGCCACGCCCTCGATGGTGACCACGCCTTCGGCGATCTCCGGCACTTCCAGCTCGAAAAGGGCCTCTATGAAACCGGGATGGGTGCGGGAGAGCACAATCTGCGGCCCGCGCGAGATGCGCTTGACGTCCAGGACAAAGGCGCGCACCCGGTCGCCGGGGCGGTAGCCCTCGCGGGGCACCTGCTCCTTGGAGGGCAGCATGGCCTCGGTGCGCCCCAGGTTCACGATGATGTTGCCCTTGTCGAATCTCTGGACGATGCCGTTGATGATCTCGCCCTTGCGGTCCTTGAAGTCCTCGAAGATGATGTCCCGCTCGGCGTCCTTGATGCGTTGGATGATGACCTGTTTGGCGCTTTGGGCGGCGATGCGCCCGAAATCGGTGGTATCCACCTTCACGCCCAATTCGTCGCCCACCTGGCAATCCGGGTCCAGTTTTTGGGCCTCTTCCAGCCCCACCTGGGTCTCGGGGTCTTCGATTTCCTCCACGACTTCCTTGAACTCGAAGATCTCCACCTCGCCCAGATCATCGTTGTAGGCGACGTCCACTTCCACCTTGGAGCCCAGCTTGCGCCGGGCGGCCGAGCGCATGGCCTCCTCCAGGGTGTTGATTAGGATCTCGCGGTCAAGCCCCTTTTCCCGGGCGACCTGGTCGATCATACTCTTTAGCTCGCTCATGCGTTAGCTCCGCAAAAGGACCACCTGAAAGCGCCTTTAAACATCCAGCCTGGCCTTGGCCACCTGGCTTAAAGGCACGGAGCGTATCCGCCCCTTGGTCTCGATCAAAACGTCCTCGCCGGCCAGGCCCTTTAAGAGCCCTTTCACCGTTTCGGTGCCGCCCTGGGGGTCCCTGACCACCAGCCGGGCCGGCCGCCCCGCGAAAATCTCATATTCCCGCGTGGTTTTCAATTGCCTGGTCAATCCCGGCGAACTAACCTCCAGGCGGTACTTGACCGGGATGATATCCTCCACGTCCAAAAGGCTGGACACCTGGCGGCTGACCAGGGCGCATTCTTCCAGGGTCACCCCGCCCTCCGGCCTGTCCACGAAGAGCCTGAGCACCCGCCCCTTGCCCTCGCGCCGCCAGATCAGCTCCACCAGCACCAGGCCCTCGGAGCGCGCCACCGGTTCGGCCAACTCCCGGAGCCTGGCCGCGAACTCGGGCGAATCAACATGGCTGGCCTGGCTCACGCCCATATACCTCCGCGCCCCCCGGCGCCGCGCATGGGGGCCGTGAAGCCCCACCGGGCCGTGGACCGAACGAATCTGTCCGCGTATCATGGTTGGCCCAAGACAAGCCGGCCAGATCAGATCGGGTCCACTAATCGAAGAAAACCACCGGACACCGGGGGGCGGCGTCCGACAGCCACCTCAAAAAGGGACACCCCGCCAAGACGAAGGGCGCACCAACTCGGCACCCCCCTCTCTCGCGGGCGGCAGTCGGTCATCAAGAGGATGGAGCGGGCAACGGGGATCGAACCCGCGACTCCGAGCTTGGGAAGCTCGTACTCTACCAGCTGAGTTATGCCCGCTCGCCGGCCCGCTCGGGGCAAAACCGGGTTTTGCCTCCTCCCGGACGGCGGCTCCATCCGAAGCCGCTGACGGATGCTTATTATAAAGGAAAGTCTAGCCTTGGCAAGGGCTAATTATTTCAGGAGGTAAGAGACCCCGGCCCCCATGGCCGCGCGCGCGGCGGGAGATTGCTTTTTACCGCCCCTCCTGTTATGCCTTTGGGTGCGGTTTTTTTGCAAGGAGCGATTATCATGGCCAATCATGTCGCGGCCGAGGCAACCCCGCCCGCCGCCTGCCTTAACCAGCTTAAAAAGCAAGTGCTGGACGCCGGTTTGTGCGTGGCTTGCGGGGCCTGCGTGGGACTTTGCCCCCATATAATCTTCTACGACGGCCGGGTGGCCGCGCCGGATGATTGCGGCCTGAGCCAGGGCCGCTGCCTCGACCTGTGCCCCCAGGCCCCGGAACCGGCCCAGGAAAGCAAACGCCGGGCCCTGCACGCCCAGGCCGGCCAGACCCCGGCTCCGCCCCTGGGGCCCCATGCCGGCATCTGGCAGGCCAGGGCCGCCAGCCCGGATCTGGCGGGCCGGGCCCAATACGGCGGGGTGGCCAGCGCCCTGCTCGCCCTGGCCCTGGAAGAGGGGCTCATCGGCGAGGCGGTGGTCACCCGCGGCGGCCAGCGCGGCGCGCCCCAAGGCGCCTTGGTCCGGGACCGGGCCGGCGTCCTGGCGGCGGCGGGCTCCATCTACGCGGCGGGCGGCTCCCTCCTGGCCCTCAACCAGGCCCTGGCCCAGGAGACGGGGCCCAAGCTGGGCCTGGTGGGCCTGCCCTGTCAGGTCTTGGCCGCCGCCGCCATGAAGGCCCATCCCTCCTATCCCGCGGCGGCCCGGCGTCTGGGCCTGGTGATCGGGCTTTTCTGTACCTGGAACCTGCCGGCCAGGGGCCTGCGCGCCCTTTTGGCCGCGGAGGGTTTGCAGGGGCCGGTGAAAAAATACGACATCCCTCCCCCGCCGGCCCAGGTTTTCCTGGTGGAAACCGAAAAGGAAACCAGGGAGATACCCCTGGCCAAGGTGCGGGAACACACGCTCGCCGGCTGCGCCCTGTGCCCCGATCTCACCGCCGAACTGGCAGACGTTTCCATCGGCGCGGCCGAGGGCCGGCCCGGCTGGAACACGCTCATCGCCCGCAGCGCCCAAGGCGAGAGCCTGGTGAAATCAGCCCTGGAACGGGGCCTGTTGATTCTGGAAACCCCGCCCGCCGAATCCCTGGATCACCTGCGCGCGGCGGCGGCGGCCAAGCGCGCACGTGCGGCCCAGGCCTGGAAGGAGCGCTAGACATGGCGGATTTGAGCAAGCTTATGCCGGGTGAAACCGTGCTGCTGCAAGGCAACGAGGCCCTGGCCCGGGGAGCCCTGGAGGCGGGCGTGGCCTTCTGCGCCGCCTATCCGGGCAACCCCAGTTCGGAGATTCTGGAATCCCTGGCCGACAGCGCGGCCGGCGCCGGCATCTACGCCGAATGGTCGGTGAACGAAAAGGTGGCCCTGGAATCGGCGGCGGCGGCGGCCTATACCGGGCTGAGGGCCATGGCCTCCATGAAGCAAAACGGGGTCAACGTGGCCCAGGATTTCATCTGCAACCTGACCATCTCCGGCAGCGGGCCCGGCGGCCTGGTGCTGATAACCTGCGACGACCCCTCGGGCATATCCTCCACCAACGAGCAGGACGCCCGCTTCATCGCCCGCCTGGCCGATCTGCCGCTCCTGGAGCCGGCCACCCCGGCCGAGGCCATGGCCATGATCAAGTTCGCCTTCGAGCTTTCCGAGGAGATCCAGAACCTGGTGGTGCTGCGCAGCCTGAGCCGGCTCAGCCACACCAGGGCCGGCATCGTCCCCGGCCCCCTGCCCCAAACCCGGCCCAAGCCCTATTGGGACCCCAAGGTCAATCACGCCACCATGCCGGTGGTGCCGCTGCACGCCAAAATGCACGAAAAGCTGGCCCGGGCCGGCCGCCTCATGGCCGCCGCCGGCTTCAACAGCTATGAGGGGCCGCAAAAGCCCGAGCTTCTCATAATCGCCTCCGGCTCCAGCGTCCTGTACGCCGCCGAGGCCTTGCAGCTTCTGAAGGCCGAAGACAAGGCCGGCATCCTGAAACTGGGCGCCACCTGGCCCTTGCCCGAGGAGCTGATCCTCGACCATCTGGCGAAGTGCGGCCGGGTTCTTTTCGCCGAGGAGGTGGACCCCTTCCTGGAGAACGAGATCAAGGCGCTCTACGCCCAAAACGCCGGCCGCCTGGGCGCCAAGGCTTTCTTCGGCAAGGCCACGGGCCACCTGGCCGCCATCGGCGAGAACACGCCGGGCAGGCTGGCCGCGGCCATGGCCCGCATCCTGGGCCTGGAGTGGCGGACTGTGGACGAGGCCTACGCCAAAAGAAGCGCGGAGCTTTTGGCAAAGCTGGTGCCGCCCAGGGAATTCGGCTTCTGTCCGGGCTGCCCCCACCGCGCCTCCTATTGGGCCATCAAGCAGACCCTGGCCGTGGACGGCCGCCAGGGCCTGGTTTCCGGCGACATCGGCTGTTACACCCTGGGCGTGTTGCCCACCGGCTTCCGGCGGGTGAACTCGGTGCACTGCATGGGCTCGGGCCTGGGCATATCCAACGGCCTGGGCCAGTTGGGGCGCTTCGGCTTCGACCAGCCGGTGGTCAGCGTGGTGGGCGACAGCACCTTTTACCACTCCGCCCTGCCGGCGCTGGTCAACGCCCGCTGGAACCAATCCGATTACGTGCTCTGCGTCTTGGACAATTCGGCCACGGCCATGACCGGCTTCCAGCCCCACCCCGGCACCGGCCGGACCGCCACGGGCCAGCCGGGGAAGCAGGTGGCGGTGGAGAGCGTGTGCCAGGCCCTGGGGCTGCCCTACGCCATTGTGGACCCCTACGACCTGGCCGCCACCCAGGAGGCGCTGTACGACGCCCTGCAGCAGGGCGGCGGCGTTAGGGTGCTCATCTTCCGCCGCCTCTGCGCCCTGGTGCAGGGCCGCCAGGGCGGCCACCCCTATCGCATGCGGGTGGACGCCGAGGCCTGCCGGGGCGAGAACTGCGGCTGCAACCGCTTCTGTTCCAGGGTGTTCCGCTGCCCCGGCCTGACCTTTGACCAGGCCGGCGGCGCGGCGGTGATAGACGAGGTGACCTGCGTGGGCTGCGGAGTGTGCGCCCAGATCTGCCCGGCCGGGGCCATCCTGGCCGAGCCCAGGAAGGAGGCGGCGGCATGAACCCGGCAGCGAAGCTATACGCGGAGCCCCTGGATATCATCATCACCGGCGTGGGCGGCCAGGGCAACGTCCTGGCCAGCCAGGTGCTGGGCAGGGCGCTGCTCAAACTGGGCTACGGCGTCACCGTGGGCGAAACCTTCGGCCTTTCCCAGAGGGGCGGCGCGGTGATGAGCATGGTGCGGGTGGTCAGCCAGGGCGTCATGGGCCCCCTGGTGCCGGAGAACCGGGCCACCGCCATCCTCAGCCTGGAGCCCCTGGAGGCCCTGCGCGTGTTGGGGGCCTACGGCCATCCCCAGGTGGTGGTGCTCACCAACGACCGGCCCCTCATGCCGGTGAACGTGATAGCCGGGGCCAACCGCTACCCGGATATGGCCGACCTGCAAGCGGTGCTCGCGGAACTGAGCTCCAGGCTCTATTGGCTGCCCGCCACGGACGTGGCCCTGGAGCTGGGCAATCCCATCCTGGCCAACGTGGTCATGCTGGGGGCTCTGGCCGCCAGCGGTCTCTTGCCCCTGGGGCTGCCGGAATTGGAAGCGGCCCTGGCCGAGATGTTTCCGCCGGCCAAGATGGAGGCCAACCGCCAGGCCCTGGCCAGGGGAGCCGCGCTATTGGCCTGAGCGGGGCTGGTAGGAAGTCCAGTTCTCCACCGCGGGCCGCAGGGCCAGCCAGCCCGTCTCCTGGGCCAGCTCCAGGGCCACCACGCCCGCGAAAAGCGCCAGCAGGGCCCAGCCCGCCAGGCGGAGCCAGGGCGAGGCCGGCCGCCGGCGCAGCAGCATGAGCGCCGGGCCGATGCCGAAGACCAGGCCCACCCCCAAGCCGCCCGCCATATCCAGGGCCTGCAAAAAAAGATTGGGATACAGGTATACGACCAAAACGGGCGGCGCGAAGGTGATGGCCGCCCTGGTCCAGCGTCCGGCCGCCGGCCACAGGTCTCGCCAAAAGCCCATGAGGCCGGTGCCCACCGCCAGATAGGAAGTGAGGATGGCGCAGATGGAAAACACGCCGCCCGCGGTGCTGATGCCCGGCGCCTTGATGACCTTGGCCAGGGGCACCGTGGCCGGCTGGTCCGCCTGAAAGGCCCCCCAAAGCGAGGCGTCGCCGCCGCTGAGCGGCAGGCCGCCCACCACCGCCATGGTCAACAGCCCGCCCAGGACCAACGGTATCAGCACGCCCAGGCCCAGGGCCAACAGGATGGGGCCCCGCCGGAACCCCAGGTTGCGGCAGGTAAAGGGCACCATGTTGTGAAAGGCCAGGCTGCACATGATGATGGGCATCACCGAGGGCAGATAGCTCCAATCTGCGTAGGCCAGGCGCTGGGGCTCCATGCCCCGCCAGGCCGCCCAGAGCAGATAGGCGAAGCTGACGCCCAGGATCAGCATGAAAAACGCGTTGCCGCGCAGCACCACCGCCACCCCGAAAAGGGCCAGCGCCGTGGCGGGCAGAAAAAAGCCCAGGGTGAGCAGGGGCCGGCCGGCCTCCCAGCCCAGGAGCGCGCCCAGCACCGCGCCGGCCCCGGCCAGATAGGCCACCATGACGCCGTAATAATTCACCAGGTAGCCCGCCACCGTGAGCCAGCGGCCGCCGGGGCCCAGCTCCTGGTGAAACAGCCAGGCCAGATCCTGCTGGTCCGCGCCGCGCCGGATCAGCCCCTCGGCCATTATCCAGGCGTTGGCCCACAGCGCCGCGGACAAAACCGCCAGCCCCAACAGACTGGGAAGCAAACCCGACAATCCGGTCTGCACTGGCATGCCCAGGATGCCCGCCCCCACCGCCGCTCCTCCGATCAACAACGCCGTGCTCACCACCGGCGGCCTTTGCGCCATGCTCCATCTCCGCTGATTCGGACTCCGCCCAAGCTTGTGCTAGAGTTATAGCACAAGGCCGGACGGACGAGGCCGGCGGAAAACGGGAGACGCTCATGCTCAAACTCTGGGATACCCGGCCGGTGGTGGGAATCGTGCTTTTCCCCCTGGTGGAGGTGCTGGACTTCGCCGGCCCCTACGAGGTGTTCGCCTGCGCGGCCGACGCCAGGGGCAAGGAGCTGTTCCGGGTGCACACCCTGGCGGCGGCGGGCGAAGTGGCCTGCCGGGGCGGCTTGAAGGTGCGGCCGGATTATTCCCTGGAGAAAGCGCCCGGCCTGGACCTCATCATCGTGCCCGGCGGGCCGGGGGCGCGGCAGCCGCGCAAGCAGAAGCCGGTCATCGATTTCCTGCGGGAGCGCGCCCAATCCCCGGCCCACATCGCCTCGGCCTGCACGGGCAGCTTTCTTTTGGCGGCGGCGGGGCTGCTGGACGGCCTGGAAGCCACCACCCACGGCGCCCGCCTGGGGGAGCTGGCCAAGGCCTTCCCCCGGGTGAAGGTGAAGGCCCAGAAGATCGTGGACCAGGGCCGTGTCATAACCGCCGGCGGCGTGTCCTCCGGCATAGACCTGGCGCTGCATCTGCTGGAGAAATACTATGGTCCCGAGGCCAGGGCCCGCGAGGCCAAGCGCCTGGAGGGCCCCTGGCAATAAGACCTCAGTTGCCGAACAGGCTCTTCAATTTCTCCACGCCCTCCTCGATGTCCTTCTTGAACTGCTCCTCGCCCGACTCTTTCTGATCGCCGGCCTGCCCCTCTTGCTGGGCTTGGTCCGGGGCGGGCTTGGGCTCGAACTTGTGGCCGGCATGGGCCGCGGCCACCGCCTCGGCGCAGCCCGCCTCCTCGCCGGCCCCGGCCGAGGTGAGCGCCCCGGCCGCCGCGCCCAGGGGGCCCATGACCGCGTATCCGCCCAGGGTGCGGGCCAAGGTGCTGATGGCGCCGGCCTGGTCGATGCCCACCCTGGGGCGGGCCAGGGTGCCGGTTAGCTTGAAGGGCTTGGCCAACTGGCCCAGGTTGATGCCGGCCAGCCCGCCGGTGGCCTTTTGGCTGAGGCTGCCCTTGGGTTCGGGGTGCATCTTCAGGTCCAGTTCCTCGCTGGCCAGATTCAGGCGGCCTTCGCCCAGCACCACCATGTTCTCGGTGTTCATGAGGATCACGTTGCTCTTGGCCTGGCCCTCCACCACGTTGAAGCCCATGACCAGGCAATTCAGCTTGGTGGTGGCCTGGCTGCCTAACGTGGGCAGCAGAATCTTGCCCAGCACCGGGGTCAGGTCCCCGCCGGCGGCCTCCACGTATTTGTTATTGATGCGGCCCTGCTGGATGATGAGCGAGAGCCTGCCGCCCAGGCCGGCCATGATGCCGGCCAGGGACCCGCCCGCGCCGCCCAGGCTGGCTTTGATCTCCAGGGGTCCTTCCAGGTATTTGCCCTGGCCCATGCCCGCCAGCAGCTCGCCCACCTGGCAGCCAACCAGGCTCAGTTCCAGATCGGCCCGCGCCGCCTTGCCTAGGGGCTTGAGGCTCAGCGAGGCCTGCAGGGTTCCGCCGTGCAGTTTGGCGGAGAAGGGCTTCACCTGCAAAGCGCCTTGCTCCAGCTTGGCCTGCAAGCCGACTTCCTCCAGAACCAGGTTGGGCAGCGCCAGCTTGGCGGCGGTCAGGCTCAGATCGGCGTCGAACTCAGAGAGCGTGGCCAGGGGCAGAGGCTCCGCGGAAAACACCTTGTCCCTCCGGGAGCCTGTTGCCGGCTGGGGTTGCTGGTTTTCCTTTGGGCCGGGGGCCGGCGCTTGGGCCTGGGCCTCCGCCGCCTGGCCGGGCTTTGCCGGCGCCTTGCCGTCAGGGGCCGCGGCCGGTTTGGCGGCTCCCGTCTCTCCGGTGAACTTGCTGAGGTCCAGAATACCGGCCGCCAGCTGCGCGGCCAGCTTCGGGCGCGGGCCGGAGATATCGGCCCGCAGCCAACCCGCCAGGTCGCTGCCGTGGGCGCTCAGCTTCAATGCGCTCAGCTTGTAGAGCTTGGGTTGGGGGTCGCTCAGGTGAAATTGCGCTTGGAACGGGCCGGCCAAGCCGCTTGCCGGCAGCAGCTTGGCCAGGTCCCGGCCTTGGGCCTGCACGTTCAAATCCAAGCCTTCGCCCAAAAGCGGCCGTAGCAGGCCGCCCTTGATGGCGATATCCGCCTCCCGGAAGGAGCCCTTCAAATCCACGGGCCAGGGCTTGGCCGTGTCCTGCAGACCGGCCAGGGAGCCGGCTTCACCGGCCAGGCCGAACGCTTCGCCATCCATGGCTCCCTTGATCTCCAGCTTCACCGGGCTTTGCAGCCCCGGCGCCGAGCCTTGCAGGGTTTGCAGGTCGAGCTGGTGCTTGGCGCCGCTTTGCTGGTCGTGATAGGTGAGCAGGCCCTTTTCCAGGCGCAGTTGGCTGAAGGCCAAAGGCGGCAGGCTGGGGCCTCGGCCGCCGGCGGGGGGCGCGGCGGGCTGCCGGTCAGCCTGTGCGCCGGCCCGCGCCTGGCCGGCCTGGCCGGCTTTAGCGCCCGGCGGCGTGAAGTCCAGGTTGGAACGTCCGTCCCGGTCGATCTCTATCAGGATATCCGGCTCCAGCAAGATCAGCTTTTCCAGACGTATCTCGCCGGACAAAAGCGGGAGCAGCTCCACCTGCACCTCCACCCGCTTCACGGCTATCATCTGCCCGCGGCTTCCCCAGGGGGCGTTGGACAGGGCCACCCCTTCCACGGAGAGCGACGGGCTGAAGGACACCGCCAGCTTGATGTCGCCCATTAGGGTCAGGTCCCGGCCGGTGGCGGTTTTCACGTCCCGGATAATGGCGGGTTTGAGCTGGTTGTAGTCGTAGCTCGCCAAAATGGCGTAGCCCGCTATCAGAGCCGCCGCCACCAACCCAGCCGCACCAACCGCGATCCATTTCCAACGCATCAAGCCTCTCCTTGCCGATAATGCTTTGCGGCCTTTGCCGCGCTTTTTTAAATTATACAAGCCAGGCGGGGAACCGGGGATGGGGCAGGGCTAAAAAACGCGGCGGTGCTATTTGCAAGCTGAGCGAGGAGTCTCGGACTTGGGGGCGATGCGGCCGGCAAGGCGGCCTTTGCCAAACGAGAAGCGGCTTGACCATTGGCCAAGCCGCTTAGGGCGTTCTCGTATAATAACCGTCAGTTCAAGCTTCGCTTCAGGTTGTTCCTGATGTACTCCACGATGTCCTTGGTATTGGTGCCCGGCCCGAAAACCTCGGCGATGCCGGCGGCCTTCAGGGCGGGCACGTCTTCCTCGGGAATGATGCCGCCTCCGATGACCAGCACGTCGTCCAGGCCCTTTTCGCGCATCAACTCCATGACCCTGGGGAAGATGTACTCGTGGGCCCCGGACAGGATGCTCATGGCGATCACGTCGGCGTCTTCCTGCATGGCCGCGTTCACGATCTGCTCAGCGGTTTGCCTGAGGCCGGTGTAGATCACCTCCATGCCGGCGTCGCGCAGCGCCGCGGCGATGACCTTCACCCCCCGGTCATGGCCGTCCAAGCCGGGCTTGGCGGCCAGCACTCTTATCTTGCGCATGATATGCCTCCTCCCGCCCGCCTATATGGTCGACGGCGCCTGGTATTCGCCGTACACCCCGCGCAAGGTGTCGCAGATCTCGCCCAGGGTGGCGTATACCCGTACGCAGTCCAGGAACTTGGGCATCAGGTTTTCATCGCCCTGGGCCGCTTTTTTCAGCGCGGCCAGGTTGGCCTGCACGGCTTGGTTGTTCCGCTGGCTCCTGAGCTGAGCCAATTCCTTGACCCTGGCCTCGCGCACGGCGTGGTCCACCCGCAGAATCTCGCCCAGGGGCTCGGCCTTGGCGGTGAACTTGTTGACCCCCACCACCACCCGCTCGCCGCTCTCCACGGCCTTTTGATAGGCGTAGGCCGCCTCCTGGATTTCGCGCTGCACGTAGCCGTTTTCAATGGCCTCGGGCGCGCCGCCCATCTCGTCGATCTTCTGGATGTAGTCGTAGGCCTGGCTCTCGATCTCGTCGGTGAGCTTTTCGATGTAATAGGAGCCGGCCAGGGGGTCTATGGTCTCGGTGACCCCGGATTCATAGGCGATTATCTGCTGGGTGCGCAGGGCGATGGTCACCGCCTCCTGGGTGGGCAGGCACAGGGCCTCGTCCATGGAATTGGTATGCAGGCTCTGGGTGCCGCCCAATACCGCGCTCATGGCCTGGAACGCCACCCGCACGATGTTGTTCTTGGGCTGCTGGGCGGTGAGGCTGCAACCCGCCGTCTGGGTGTGAAAGCGCACCATGAGGCTCTTGGGGTCGGCCGCTCCGAAGCGTTCCCTCATGAGCCGGGCCCACAGGCGGCGGGCGGCGCGGTATTTGGCCACTTCCTCCAGGAAATCGGAATGGGCGTTGAAGAAGAAGCTCAGGCGCGGGCCGAACTCGTCCACCTTCAGCCCGGCGTCCACCGCCGCTTTAACGTAAGCCAGTCCATTGGCCAGGGTGAAGGCCACCTCCTGCACCGCGGTGGAGCCGGCCTCGCGGATGTGATAGCCGCTGATGCTGATGGTGTTCCACTGGGGCACCTCCCCGGCGCAATAGGCGAAGATGTCGGTGATGATGCGCATGGAGGGCTTGGGCGGATAGATGTAGGTGCCCCGGCTGGAATATTCCTTCAGGATGTCGTTCTGGATGGTGCCGCGCAGCTGCTTGGCGGCCACGCCCTGTTTTTCGCCCACGGCGATGTACATGGCCAACAGGACGCCGGCCGGGGCGTTGATGGTCATGGAGGTGGAGACCTTGTCCAGAGGAATCTGGTCCAAGAGCACCTCCATGTCGGCCAGGGAGCTGATGGATACGCCCACCTTGCCCACCTCGCCCCGGGAAAGCTCGTGGTCCGAGTCGTAGCCGATCTGGGTGGGCAGGTCAAAGGCCACCGAAAGGCCGGTCTGGCCCTGCTCCAAAAGATAACGGTAGCGGCGGTTGGATTCCTTGGCCGTGGCGAAGCCCGCGTATTGGCGCATGGTCCAGAAGCGGCCCCGGTACATGGTGGGCTGCACCCCGCGGGTGAAAGGGTAAGCCCCGGGGAAGCCCAGCTTGGCCGCGTAATCGGGCCCTGGCTCCGGGGGCAGATACAAGCGGTCCACGGGCAGGCCGCTCAAGGTGGTGAATCGCTCCTTGCGCTCCGGATGCTTGGCCTGCAGCTTGTCCACCTTGGCTTGCCACTTGGCCAGCTTTTCCTGAAACTCGGAGTTGCTCATAGCTCCTCCTTTAGCTCTGCGTGGTTAGGGCAACAGCGCGCGAAAAGCAATCGGCCCGGCGCGAAAAGCCCCGGGCCCGGCCAGACGGTTTAGAGAGGTACGTTGCCATGTCTGCGCACCGGTCGGAAGGTGCGCTTGTTCTTGAGGGCGTTGAGCGCCCTGATCACCTTGCTGCGGGTCTGGCTGGGCATGATGATCTCGTCGACATAGCCCAGCTCCGCCGCGTAATAGGGGCTGGCGAAGCGCGCCCGGTAATTATCCACCAATTCCTTGTGGCGCGCCGCCTTGTCCTCGGCCTCGTTGATCTCCTTGCGGAATATGATATTGACCGCCCCTTCCGGGCCCATCACCGCGATTTCCGCGGTGGGGAAGGCGAAGTTCACGTCGGCGCCGTGGTGTTTGGAGCCCATGACGTCGTAGGCCCCGCCGTAGGCCTTGCGGGTGATCACGGTGATCAAAGGCACCGTGGCCTCGCAATAGGCGTAGATGACCTTGGAGCCGTGGGTGATGATGCCGCCGTATTCCTGGTGGATGCCGGGCAGGAAGCCGGGCACGTCCACGAAGGTGATCACCGGGATGTTGAAGGCATCGCAAAAGCGCACGAAACGCGAGCACTTGCGGGAGGCGTCGATATCCAGGCAGCCGGCCAGGTGCATGGGGTTGTTGGCCACGATGCCCACCGACATGCCGCCCAGGCGGGCGAAGGCGGTTATCATGTTTTTGGCGAAATGCTTGGCCTGCTCGAAGAAGCTGCCCTTGTCCACCACCTTCTTGATGAGCTGTTTCATGTTGTAGGGGGCCTTGGAGCTGTCCGGGATGAAATCATCCAGGTCCTTGTCCGCCCGCTCGGAGCTGTCGGCGCAGGTCAGCTCGGGCGGCTTTTGCTCCCAGTTCTGCGGCAGATAGGACAACAGCTTCCTGACCTGCTCCAGACACTCGGCATCCGAGTTGCACATGAACTGGGCCACGCCGCTTTTGGTGTTGTGCACCTTGGCTCCGCCCAGGGTCTCGCTGGTCACGTCCTCGCCGGTCACGGTCTTGATGACCTGGGGCCCGGTGATGTGCATGTAGGAGGTCTGGTCTACCATGAAAATGAAATCGGTGATGGCCGGCGAATACACCGCGCCGCCGGCGCAGGGCCCCATGATGGCGCTTATCTGGGGGACCACCCCGGAAGCGAGGACGTTGCGCCTGAATATCTCGCCGTAGGAGCCCAGGCTCACCACGCCTTCCTGGATGCGGGCCCCGCCGGAATCGTTGAGCCCCACGATGGGGGCCCCGGCCTTGACCGCCAAGTCCATTACTTTGCAGACTTTTTCACCGAAGGGCCCGGAAAGGGACCCGCCGAAGACGGTGAAGTCCTGGCTGAACACGAACAAGGGCCGGCCATTGACCGTGCCGTAGCCGGTGACCACGCCGTCGCCGGGAATCTTGCTTTTTTCCATGCCAAAATCATTGCAGCGATGCACCACGAAGCGATCGAACTCCGAAAAAGAGCCTTCGTCCAAAAGCGCCTCGATGCGTTCGCGGGCGGTCATCTTGCCTTTGGCGTGCTGGGCGTCGATGCGGCCTTGTCCGCCGCCCATCTTGGCCTCGTCGTCACGCCTTTTCAGCTCGGCAATTTTCTCCTTTGTGGTCTCCGGAACCTTCATCCTAAGTCCCTCCCCACTTCGAACCGCGACGGGATTTATTATTATTGTACGGGATTAATTAATTTTATGATTTTAGCAAGGTGAAAAAAAACCGTGGAGCGGCGCGGATGCCTGCAAACTTCCGCGTACCTCCACGGTTAAAGCCAAACCGGGGTAACCCCCGCTAGCTGAGTACGACGAGGACCTGTTCAGCCTCCACCGTTTGGCCAGCGGAAACCTTGACCTCGGCCACGGTCCCGTCCTCTTCGGAGAGGATCGGCATTTCCATCTTCATGGCCTCGAGCACGGCCACTTCATCGTCTTCGGCAATGCTATCGCCGACGTTAACCGAAACCTTGATGACTTTCCCACCCATGGGTGCCTTGATGTCCGCCAAAGCGATTCCTCCTTTTATATCGGCTTAATGGCCGAGTAATAACCTGGCAAGCCTGCAACTGGCAAAAGTAAAGGCAGCATAGTGCGCCATCCCATTCTTGTCAAGACCCTTGGGCCTCGTCCTTGCCCCCGTTTTGCTCCAGTTCCTCGGCCTCCATCTTGGCCAGATCCTCGAAACGGATGTCGCCGCCGAGCACCCCCACTATCTGGTCGTCCTCGTTGCGGATGGGTCCCGAGACCGTTATGCAGAGGGCTCCGGTGATCTTGGAGGTATAAAACTCGGTGACGTGAATCTTGCCGTCGCGCATGGGCGCCACGAACCAGTCGCGGTCGCTGAAATCCACGTCCAACAAGGCCCGGCTGTATTTGGCCTTGTCGGTGATATGGGTGATGTTGCGCGTCACCTTGTAGCCGTTGGAGTTGACCACGTACAGGAACTGCACAAAGGGGTTCTTGGCGATGAAATCCTCCAGCACCGGCTCTATCACCGCCGGGGCCATGGTCTTCATCTCGGGACGGTCGGTCAGTTGACGGCCCAGGTCCATGGCCAAGGTCTGGGCCCAGAACTTGAGGCGGTCGAACTCGCTGTGGAACAGGTCCGGCAGATGCTTGCGGGCCAGCTTTTCCATTTCCGAGTTGCCGATGGTGGTGAGCCGGCCTTCCTCGTACTGCTCCTTGACCCACTGGTAAATCTTCAAGACTCCGGGGTGACGCTTGTCCACCCGGCGCTCGGCTTCCAGCTTCAGGCGCTGGTTGACCCAGTGCGCGATGCCGGCTGCGCCGGATTTATCCGTGATGGCAATGGTATAGGTCCGGCCCAGGATGGCTT
The DNA here is from genome assembly GCA_001184205.1 of Desulfocarbo indianensis. GTDB lineage: Bacteria > Desulfobacterota > Desulfarculia > Desulfarculales > Desulfarculaceae > Desulfocarbo > Desulfocarbo indianensis. The sequence continues at coordinate 220,942 of LBMP01000002.1, read as the reverse complement.
CGGTATCGAAAATATTGTAGATCTCGGGGTTTTTGATCAAGCCGTCGGCGTGGATACCCGCCGAAGTGGCGTTGAAATCCCGGCCCACGAAGGGCGTGGGGGGCGGGATGCGGTAACCGATGTCTTTTTCAAAGAATTCGGCGATCTTGGTTATCACCTTGGGGTTCAGGCCGTCGTCGGCGCCCTTGAGCGCCATGTATTCGATCACCAGCGCCTCCAGAGGCGTGTTGCCGGTGCGCTCGCCAAAGCCCAAAAGCGAGGCGTTGACCGCCCCGCAGCCATAAAGCCAGGCGGTGGTGGCGTTTATCAGCACCTTGTAGAAATCGTTATGGCCGTGCCACTCCATGAGCCGGCCGGGGCAGGCGCCGTCTTCGATCAGGGCTCTGACCAGCTTGGGCACGCTGCGGGGCAGGGCCGCGCCGGGATAGGTGACGCCGTACCCCATGGTGTCGCACAGGCGGACCTTGATGTTGATGCCGCTCTCCTCGCGCAGCTTGGCCAATTCCAAGGCGAAGGGAATCACGAAACCATAGATGTCCGCCCTGGTGACGTCCTCGAAATGGCAGCGCGGAATGATGCCCAAGGAGAGGGCGTCCTTCACCACGCCCAGATAGTTGTCCATGCATTTCTGGCGGGTGAGGCCCAGTTTCAGAAAAATGTGGTAATCGGAAACCGAGGTGAGGATGCCGGTCTCCTTGAGCCCCATCTCCTTCACCACTTTGAGCTCCTCCCGGTTGGCCCGCACCCAGCCGGTTATCTCCGGGAAACGATGCCCCAGGGCCCTGCATTTTTCCACGGCCTCCCGGTCGCGATCCGCGTAAAGGAAAAACTCGCACTGGCGCACTATGCCCTTGGGGCCGGAAAGCTGGTGCATGAAATCGTAAAGCTGCACGATCTGCTCCACCTTGTAAGGCGGCCTGGCCTGCTGGCCGTCGCGGAAGGTGGTGTCGGTTATCATCATTTCGTCCGGCGGGTCCAGCGGCTGAACCTTGTGATCGAAATCTATGCGGCAAACTTGGGAATAGGGGAAGATATTGCGGAAAAACTGCGGCTCCTTGACGTCATCCAAGGCAAGGAACCGGGATTCGTGAACGTGATCTAAAAGCCTTCTCCTGGAATTCCACCTAGACATGATAAAACTCGCTTTACGTGAAAAAAGTCAGGCGGGTCCGCTGGAGGCGAAGCCCACAAACAGGAGGGGCACCCTTTTGGATGCCCCTCCCCTGCTACTACTTTTTTGCCCGGGAGGGGCTTCGGCCTAGGACCGGCCCGCCCCCGGTATTCCAAGGCCTATGTTTACTTGGGCGGGCAGTAACGCTTGGCGCCGGCCGGCGGCACATACTTGGGGAACTTCTTGGCGCACTTGCGCGCGGCGGCCTTTTGGTCATCGGTCACGTCCCTGGGAATCTGCAGGACCATGCCCTCCTTGATCTTGTTGGCGTTCTTGATCTTGTCCTTGTTGGCGTCGAAGATCAGGCACCACAGCCACGGATCGTTGTAGATTTGCGGCTTGGCGGAAATGCTCCACAGATCGTCGCATTTCTCAACGGTGTACGTGGTGGGCAGCGCCGGAGCAGGAGCCGGTTTCTCGGTCACCGGAGCGGGCACGCCTTCCCATTTCTTGGGCGGAGGCGGAACGGGGGCCGGCTTCTCCTCAACGCCACAAACCGAGGCACAACCGCTGAGGAAAGCAAGAGCCACCACCACAGCGACCCACGGCAACAGTTTGACCACCTTATACATCCCTAACGACCTCCTTCCCATGCAAAACCCCTGTAATTATCTATGGCAATAAGATCATTTCAAACGCATTACATAGCAGCTGAGGGCTTTGATGCCCAAGCCACCGAACACCCTGCTTATTATGAGTCTCATTTTATGCATGGCTTGGGCAAACTGTCAACTGGCAAGCCTTTTTTTGGCCGACCCAACCGCAATGAGGTTGCCCCATGTTTTATCCATTTAATTCAACTTGATACCCTTCATGGCCGCCTGCGGGCCGTTTAATCGCCGTTCTTTCTGGGCCACGGTTATTATTTTTTTTAGGGTTTTTTTGTCCCTAACCGGGGTTTTGACGAGCTTTTCATGACTTTTTATCCACCCTGATACCCAGCTCCAAAAGCTGGGTCTGATCCACCCTGCCCGGCGCGGCGGTCAGGGGGCAAGCCGCCTTTTGGGTTTTGGGGAAGGCTATCACCTCGCGGATGGAGGGCTCGCCGGCCAAAATGGCCACCAAGCGGTCGAAACCCAGGGCCAGGCCGCCGTGGGGCGGCGCGCCGAAGGTGAGGGCCTCCAGCAAAAAGCCGAATTTTTCCGCCGCCTCCTCCTGGCCGATGTTGAGCGCCTTGAAGGCCAGCTCCTGCACGTCGGGCCGGTGGATACGGATGGAGCCGCCGCCCACCTCGGAACCGTTCAGCACCAGGTCGTAGGCCCTGGCCTTGACCGCGCCGGGATCGCCGGCCAGCTTGTCCAAATCCTCGGGCCGGGGCGCGGTGAAGGGATGGTGCTTGGCCGCCCAGCGCTTGGCCTCGGGGTCCCATTCCAACAGGGGGAAATGGGTGACCCAGCAGAAGCTCAGCTCCGCCGGGTCGGTGAGCTGGAAGCGGCGGGCCAGTTCCAGGCGCAGGCGGCCCAAATACTCGGCCACCACGCCGGGCTGGTCGGCCCCGAAGAACAGGACGTCGCCCTCCTCGGCGTTAACCGCCTGGTTTATGCGCTCCATGTGACCCTGGCTGAAGAACTTGGCGATGGGCGATTGCCATTCGCCGCCGGCCTTGACCTTGACCCAGGCCAGGCCCTTGGCCCCGTAATTGGCCACGTAGGCGGTGAGGTCGTCCAAATCCTTGCGGGATAAAGAAGCCATGCCCTTGCCGTTAACCGCTTTTACCGCGCCGCCTTTTTCCGCCACCTGGCGGAATACCTTGAAATCAGCGTCGGCCACGATGGGGGCCACGTCGATGAGCTCCAGGCCGAAGCGCACGTCGGGCGCGTCCAGGCCGAAACGCTCCATGGCCTCGTCATAGGTGAGCCGGGGCACCGGGCGCCGCATCTCTTTTCCGGTGGCCGCCTTTACGATGGAAGCCACCAAGCCCTCGGTGAGGGCCATCACGTCTTCCTCGTCCACGAAGCTCATCTCCAAATCCACCTGGGTGAACTCGGGCTGGCGGTCGGCGCGCAGGTCCTCGTCGCGGAAGCAGCGCACTATCTGATAGTAGCGCTCCACCCCGCTCACCATGAGGAGCTGCTTGAAAAGCTGGGGAGACTGGGGCAGGGCGTAGAAGTTGCCCGGCTGCACCCGGCTGGGCACCAGATAATCCCTGGCGCCTTCCGGGGTGGAGCGGGTGAGGAAAGGCGTCTCCACCTCCAGGAAGCCCTGGCCGTTGAGATAGCCGCGGGCGGCCTGGGCCGCGTTGTGGCGCAGCTTCAGATTGCTGAACATCTCGGGCCGGCGCAGGTCCAGATAGCGGTACTTGAGGCGCACGGTCTCGCCCACGTTGATCCACTCCTCCAGCATGAAGGGCGGCGTGAGGCTGGGGTTGAAAATCTCGAACTGGCTGACCACCACTTCTATCTGGCCGGTGGCCAGCTTGGGGTTGTCCTGGCCCTCGGGGCGTCGGCGCACCTGGCCCCTCACGGCCAGGCAGTATTCGGCCCGGATGCCGTGGGCCTCGGAGTGGGCTCCGCCGGAATCCTCCGGGTTGAACACCACCTGGGTCAGCCCCTCGCGGTCGCGCAGGTCCACGAAGATAAGCCCGCCGTGGTCGCGGCGGCGCTGGCACCAGCCCATGAGCACCACTTCCCGGCCTTCCTCGCCCAAGCCCAGTTGGCCGCAGGAGTGAGTCCTTTTCAGATCGGCAATGAACTGCTCAGCCACGTTAACCTCTATCTAATAATAGGAAAGAAATTCTTCGCGTCCGCCCCGGCGGCGTTGCTATGGGGATGGCGGCGCGAAACGGGCCGCCACCTGGTCCAGGGGAATTTCCTCTTGCCCGCCGCCGGCCATGTCCTTGAGCTGGCCCCGGCCGGCCTTGATTTCCTCGGGGCCTATGATCAAGACCTGAGCCGCGTTCAGCTTGTTGGCCCGCCGCAGCTGGGCCTTGAGGCTTTTATCCTGGGGGGAAAGCTCCACCCACACCCCCTGGCCGCGCAACTGGGCCGCGGCGCTGAAGGACCAGTCCCGGGCTTCCTCGCCCAGGGCGGCGATGTAAAGCTCGGGCGCCAGGGGAGTTTCCTCGTCCGGCAGCAGCAGGCTCAGCCGCTCCAGGCCGAAGGCAAAGCCGATGCCGCCCTGGGCAGGCCCGCCCAGCGCCTCGATCAGCCCGTCGTAGCGCCCGCCGCCGGCCACCGCGTTCTGGGCCCCCAGATCGCCGGCCACGGCCTCGAAGGTGGTGCGGATGTAGTAATCCAGGCCGCGCACCAGGCGCGGGTCAAGTTCGTAATCCACCCCGGCCGCGCCGATGAGCTGGCGCACCTTGGCGAAATGGCTTTGGCAGGCCTCGCACAAATGATCGGCCATGTTTGGCGCGCCCTGGGCCGCCTCCTGGCAGGATTCGGCCTTGCAATCCAGCACCCTTAAAGGGTTGGTATCCAGACGGCGGCGGCAATCCTCGCACAGCCTGCCCCGCCGGGAGCCCAGGAAATCCAGGAGCGCCTGGCGGTAGCCGGGCCGGCAGGCCGGGCAGCCCAGGGAATTCAGCTTGATTATTACCTTGCCCAGGCCGAGTTTTTTGAGGAATTGGTCCAGCATGAGAATGATCTCGGCGTCGCCCTGGGGCTCCTCGTCGCCCAGGACCTCCACGTCTATCTGGTGAAACTGGCGCAGACGGCCCTTTTGGGGGCGCTCGTGGCGGAACATGGGGCCGATGAGAAAGAGCTTGTGGGGTCCGGGCTGGGCGTAGTTCTTGGATTCGATGTAGGCGCGCACCAGGCCGGCGGTGGCTTCGGGCCGCATGGTTAGGGAATCGCCCGAGCGGTCGGCGAAGGTGTACATCTCCTTTTCCACGATGTCCGTGGCCTCGCCTATGGAGCGGGCGAAAAGCTCGGTCTTTTCCAGCACCGGGGTCTTGATTTCCCCGAAACCGAAGGCGTGGAACACCTGGCGGGCCAGCGCCTCCACGCGCTGCCACTTCCTGGCCTCCTCCGGCCAGACGTCTTTCATTCCCCGCACCGCCTGAATGCTCACGGTAATAAAGCCTCTTCCTGGTCCTTTCGGCGCCTCAAGGGGGATAATTGCGGAATCTTGCATATATACTCACATCGCCCGCCAGCGTCAAGGCCGGGGCGGGCGGGGTTCGGCGGCCCCGGCGTTGACCGTTACAGGGTTCGGACCTTAAACTGGGCATGATGGCGGCTGAATGGCGGCCGCCGTCCCACCCGCTTAAAATATTTGGGAGCATGCCATGCGCCGTCCGGCTTTCCCCGCCTGGGGGCTGATATTGTTTTTCGCCTTCGCGGCCTTACTAATTTCATCCGCCCCGGCCCTGGCGGAAGATTTGGCCGTGCAGAGCCTTCTGCCCCAAGGCAGGGTGGAACGGCTCACCCAGGTGGTGGCGCGCTTCAATAAGGACATGCGCGCCCTGGGCAACATGAGCCAGGACCCCAAGACCGCGCCTTTAAGGCTCTCGCCCCAGCCGGCCGGCTCCTTCCGCTGGCTGGATACGCGCAGCCTGGCCTTCATTCTGGAAAAGCCGCTCACCGGCTCCAGCCGGATCAGCCTCGGCGTGCCGGCCGGCGCGCAAGCCCTGGACGGCTCCCGGCTGGCCAAGGCGGTGACCGCGGTGGTGGAGACGCCCCCCCTGGAGGTTCTGCGCATCCAGCCCAAGCCGGGCTCGGTGCTGGGGCCCCGGCCCCAATTGCAGCTCACCCTGAACCAGCCGGTGAACCTGGCCTCCCTGGCCCGCAACTGCTACCTGGAGGTGAACGGCGTCAAGACGCCGCTCAAGGCCGAGGAAGCGGCCCTGCCCGCCTGGCAACGGGAGCGCCAGGGCAGGCTTTACCTGCTGGGGCCCGCCAACGACCTGCCCAGCCAGGGCAAGGCGGTTTTGGTGCTGGGGCCGGGCGTGGAGCCCAGCCAGGGCAACCAGCCCTTCCAGCGAAGCCTGCGCTATGAATACAGGACCTTCGCCGCGCTCAAGCTGGCGGGCTGGCAGTTGGCCGCAGCCTCGGGCGGGGGCTACGACCCCGGCGCGCCCCTGGTGCTCAAGTTCAACAATCCCGTGGTCCCCAAGGAAGTCCTGCCATACTTAAGCATCAGCCCGCCCCTGGAGCTGGACCCCGAGGATTTCGGCGGCGACCCCACGGCCTGGCTGTATCTGCCCGGCGATTTCCAGCCGCGCACCCGTTACCGGGTCTCCATCAAGCCCGGCCTCAAGGACGCCTGGGGCACCGTGCTGCAAAAGCACTTGGAGCTGAATTTCCTCACCGGCGACCTGGAACCATACTTCAACCTGGCCGGCGGCAAGGGCGTGCTGGAGGCGGTGGGCCAGCCCCTTTATCCCTTGCGGCTGCGCAACGTGCCCCGCCTGCGGGTGGGGCTTGTGGCCCTGGGCCCGGAGCAGGCCGTCCCCGCCCTGCGGGCCGAGGAGGACCGCCCCTGGGATAAAAAGCCCGAGCCCCTGCAAGCCGGCGTGGACGGCGCCGTGGTCCAGGAGATGGAACTGGACGCGCCGGACAACCAGGCGGTGTACCGGCCCCTGGATTTGGCCAAGCTCCTGGGGAAAAGCCCCCAGGGCGGCCTGGTGCTCATGGACCTGCGGGCCAGTTGGCCGGACACCAAGGGCAACATGCGCGAGCACGCGCAAAGGGCCCTGGTGCAGGTGACCGACCTGGGGCTCAGCCTCAAACTGGGCGAGAGCGGCGGCCTGGCCTGGGTCACCAGCCTCTCCACGGGCCAGCCCCTGGCCGGGGTCTCCCTGGAGCTGCGCGGCCTGGACAACAAGTCGCTGTGGAGCGGGGCCAGCGACGAAAAGGGCCTGGCCCGGTTGCCCGCCCTGGCCGAACTGGCCCCGGCGGCGGACAAGAACCGCGCCTGGCAGAACCCGGTGGCCTATCTTCTGGCCAGGCAGCAGGACGATTTCGCGCTCCTGCCCAGCGCCTGGGGCGAGAACCTGCTCTATTCCTATGTGTCCCAGGTGGAATGGCGGCGGCCCGGCTCGGAGGAGCCCCTGGCCGCCCACGCCATCACCCAGCTTCCCCTGTATCAGCCCGGCCAGACCGTGCGCCTGGCCGTGTTCCTGCGCAAGCAGACGCCCCAGGGCCTGGCCCTGCCCGAAGACGAGGAGGCGGCCATCGAGGTGCAAGACCCCTATGGCCGGGCCCTGGCCACCCTGAAAGGCCGGCCCAACGCCTACGGCTCCCTGGCCGGCGAGTTTAAGCTCACCCCCGGCGCGCGCCTGGGCGAATACGGCATCTGGCTTAAGCGCAAGGGCGGCGACCTGCGCGCGGGCGAATTCCGGGTGGCCTCCTTCCGGCCGCCCGACTTCCGGGTGGAGATGCAGCCGCCCCGGGCCCAGATCGGCGATCAGGCCGGCGAGCGGGCCGGGCTCAGCGCTGATTATCTGTTCGGCGCGCCCCTGAGCCAGGGCCGGGCCAAGCTGGAAGTGGACCAGGGGCCCAGCGATTACGCGCCCCCGCGTCTGGCGGGCTTTGCCGTGGGCGATCTCCCCCTGGAGGAGCCCCGTTTGCAAAGCCACCTGGCCAGCCTGGAATCCGGCCTGGACGCCAAGGGCCGGGCGCAGTTCAAGCTGCCCGCGGCCAAGCCCCTGCCGGGCCTGCCGGTGCGGGTGGAATTGGAAGCGGTGGTGAGCGACGCGGCGGGCCTCACCGTGACCCAAAGAGCGGGTTACCTGGCCCATCCCAGTTCGTTGTACCTGGGCGTCAAGAGCGAGCCCCTGGCCACCGCCGGCCAGCCGGCCGAGGTGGTGGTGGCCTCGGCCACGGCGGACAACCAGCCCGCGCCGCCGGTGGAGGTCATGGTGCGGGCCTATCGCCAGGTGTGGGAAACCGTGCGGGAAAAGGGGCCCGGCGGTTTCTGGCGGCACCTCACCAAGCCCAAGCGCAGCCTGGTGTGGCGGCAGGGCTTCAAGATGGGCAGCGAGCCCTATTCGATTAATTTCGCGCCGCCCGAGGCCGGCACCTACGTGCTGGTGGCCGAGGCCAAGGACGCCGCCGGGCGGCTGGCCCGCAGCGCCACCTATCTCTACGCGGCGGGCAAGGGCCAGCCCGGCTGGGAGCGCTTCGACGATCACCGCCTGGAGCTCTTGGCCCAGCCCAGCGAGCTGGAGCCCGGCCAAAGCGCCCGGGTGCTCATCAAGAATCCCTTTGCCAAGGCCACGGCGCTCATAACCCTGGAGCGCCAGGGGGTGCGCCGGGTGTTGCTGCGCCAGTTGGAAGGCCCGGCCCCGGTGGTGGAGCTGCCGGTCAGCGCCGAGGACGCGCCCAATCTTTTCGTGGGCGTGCTCCTGGTGCGGGGGCGGGTGACCGCGCCGGCGGGAGGCGGCCTGGATTTGGGCAAGCCCCAGGTCAGGATCGGCTACGCGTCATTGAAGGTTAAGGACCCCAAGGCGGGGCTCAAGGTCTCGGTGTCCACCGACAAGGAAGTGACCCTGCCGGGGTCGGAGGTGAAGGCCTCGGTGAAGGTCACCAACAACCAGGGCGAGCCTCGCCAAACCCAGATCACCCTCCTGGCCGTGGATGAAAGGGTGCTCAGCGCGGCGGGCGGGCAGAATTCCTACGACCCCAACCGGACCTTTGGTAGCGAGAGGCCTTTGACCATGCTTACCGCCGACGCCCGCACCCAGGTGATCGGCCGCCGCTTCGAAGGCCAAAAAGGCGAGCAATCCGCCGGCGGCGGCGGGCTGGGCCTGGCCCTGCGCCAGGAATTTCATCCCGCCGTGTTCTGGCTGGCCCAGGCCGAAACCGACGACCAGGGCGAACTCAGCGCCGGCTTCAAGCTGCCCGACAGCCTCACCGCCTACCGGGTGGTGGCGGTGGCGGCCGATCAGGCCGGGAGCTTCGGCCTGGGCCAGGCCGTGGTCAAGGCCCGGCGGCCCTTGCAGATGCTCTCGGCCCTGCCCCGGTTTGCGGTGCAGGGCGACCGTTTCAGCGCCAGGGTCACCCTGCAAAACCTCTCCGGGGCCAAGGGCGCCATCACCATAAAGGCCGATGCCAAGGGCCTCAAGCTGGTGGGGCCGGCGCAGCAGGAGCTGAGCCTGGAGCCGGGCGAAAGCCGGGCCGTGGCCTTCAGCGCCGAGGCCCGGGAGATCGGCCAGGCCGCGCTCACCCTGCGCGCGGTCATGGGCGAGCACGCCGACGCGGCCCGCTTCAAGCTGGAGGTGCTGCCCCAGACCGCCCTGGAAACCGCAGCCGCGGCCGGGGCCCTGAACCCCGGCGCCGGCCAGGACCGGGCGCGCACGCCGCTGCTCCTGCCCGCCGGGGCCCAGCCGGGCCGGGGCGGGCTCAGCGTGGCGCTGGCCGCCTCCCCCGCCGCCGGCCTGCGGCCGGCCATGCAGGGGCTTCTGGATTATCCCTGGGATTGCCTGGAGCAGCGCCTCAGCAAGGCCGCGGCCAGGGCTTTCCGCCGGAACCAGGGCGACGGCCTGGGGCTCATCTCCCAGCCGGACGACCAGGAGGCCGTGCGGGCCGCCCTGGCCCAGGCGGCTGATTTCCAGACCTCCTCCGGAGGCTTCGCCTTCTGGCCGGGCATGACCGAGCCCGATCTGTTCCTCACCGCCTATGCCTTGTTGGCGGCGCGGCTCATGGAGCCCCAGGGGCCGGGCTTGGGCCCGGAGGTGGGCAAGCGGGCGGCGGGGTATCTCCTGGAGCGCCTGCACCGGGCCAAGCCGCCCAAGAAGACCGACCTGGCCGGCCGCCTGGCCGAGGCCCTGGCCCTGGCCGCGTTGGCCAGGGAAAACAAGGACGGCTGCCTGCCGCTCCTGCAAGCCGCCCTCACCCGCCGGCAGGGGCTCACGCCCTTTGGCCTGGCCTGCCTCACGGACGCGGCCCGCAGCCTGGGGCAAGGCGCGGCCGTGGATCAGCTAAGCAAGGATCTGGACAACCTCTCCCAGGTGAGCGCCGGCCAGCTCCATTTCAGCGCGGTGGACCCCGGCGGCTTGAAGACGGTGCTGGGCTCCACCTTGCGGGGCAACGCGGCGGCCCTGTGGGCCCTTGCCCAGGCCAAGCCGGATTACCCCCGTCTGGCCGATCTGGCCGCCTGGGTGGCCTTGAGCCTGGGCCAGCAAAAATACATCTCCACCCAGGAGGCCGTGTTCGGCCTTTGGGGCCTGGGCGCTTATCTCCAGGCCGCCGGCGGCGGGCCGGTGGAGCTGCGTCTGGCCCTGGACGGCAGGGAGCTTATCACGCACGGCTTCACGGGCCCGGCCCAGCCGCCGGTCACCTATAAGATGGACCGTAATCTCTTGGCCGCGGGAAAGACCCAGGACCTGGAGGTCAGCGCCAAGGGAGAGGGGCGGCCCTTCTGGAACGCCCGCCTGAGCTACGCGCCGGGCCAGCCGCCCGCCGAGGCGGTGAACGCCGGCCTGGGGCTCTCCCGCCTGCTGCAACCCGTGCAGGGGCAGGCCGGACAAACGCCCGCGGTGGGCCAGGAGATGGAATGCCTGCTGACCCTGGTGGTGACCCAGACCAGGCATCACGTGCTGATAAACGATCCCTTCCCCGCCGGCCTGGAACCCCTGGGCGCGGCCACGGGCAAGCCCCAGGGCTCCCAGCCGGGCGGGCCCTGGCGCTGGCGCGAGCTGCGCAAGGACGGGCTTTTGCTCTACGCCCGCCGCCTGGACCCCGGCGTGTACGGCTTCCGCTACAAGCTGCGGGCCACGGTTCCCGGCGGCTTCGTGCTGCGGCCGGCCAGGGCCGAGGAAATGTACGCGCCGGAGGTGTTCGGCAGCACGCCGGGCGGGAGGCTGGTGGTGCGGTGAAACGCCGGCTGGGCATAGCCGCGGCGCTCGCCATACTGCCGCTGGCCCTTTGGGCGGCGGCGGTTTGCCTGCCCGGCGACCCGCCGCGGGTGGGCTACGGCCCCAGGTCGGATCTTTTGGTATTGGCCGGGGACGGCTCCCCCTTGGGGGGCCTGGCCCATCCCCGCCGCCGGGCCGGTCCCTGGCTGGAGCCGGGCGATATAACGCCCCTGATCAAAGCCGCGGCTCTGGCCGCCGAGGATAAGCGTTTCCAGCGTCATCCCGGCCTGGACCCCCTGGCCCTGGCGCGGGCCGCCTGGCAAAACCTGCTGGCCGGCCGGGTGGTATCCGGCGGCTCCACCATCACCATGCAGCTGGCCCGCCTGGAAAGGCCGGCCCGGCGCGACCTGCGCTCCAAGCTGAGGGAGGCGGCCCGCGCCCTCTGGCTGGAGGCGCGGCTGGCTAAGGACCGGATACTCTGCCATTACCTCAACCGGGCTCCCTTTGGCGGGCCCCTGGTGGGCCTGGGCGCGGCCAGCCGGCAGTTGCTGGATAAATCCCCCCAGCGCCTCTCGCCGGCCGAGGCGGCCCTGCTCATGGCCCTGCCCCAGGACCCCGCCCGCCTGCTCAAGCCCCAGGCCCAGGCCAGGCTAACGGCGCGGCGCGACAGGATTCTCCGCGCCATGGCCTCGGCCGGGGCCCTGGACCGGGCCGCCCTGGAGCAGGCCCTGGCCGCGCCGCTGGCCGTGAATCCCCTGCCGCCTCCGCCGCCGCCGGCCCCCCATTTCGTGCGGGAGCTGGCCCAACGCCTGCCCGCCGGCGCTCCACGCCGGGTGCGCAGCTTCCTGGACCCCGGCTTGCAGGCCAGGCTGGCGGCCCTGGCGGCCACGGTGTGCCGGGAGCGCCGCCAGGAGGGCATCCGGCAGGCGGCCATCCTGGTGCTCAGAAACCAAGACCGGGCGGTGCTGGCCTGGGTGGGCTCGGCCGATTGGCAGGACCCGGCCGGCGGCCAGGTGGACGGGGTCACCGCGGCGCGCTCGCCGGGCAGCGCCCTGAAGCCCTTCATCTATGCCCTGGCCCTGGAAAGCGGACGCACTCTGGCCGACGTCATAGCCGACCAGCCCCTGACCTTGGCGGTGGACGGCGGGGCCTTCCGGCCGGTGGATTACGACGGCCGGCACCGGGGGCCGGTGCGCCTGCGGGTGGCCCTGGCCAGCTCCCTGAACCTGCCGGCCCTGCGCCTGGTGCGGGAGCTGACCCCCACCGCGGTTTTGCTGCGGCTCAGGGCCCTGGGCTTCAGCCTGCCGCGCAACCCAGAGCACTACGGCATCGGCCTGGCCCTGGGCGACGGCGAGGCCAGCCTCCTGCAACTGGCCGCGGCCTACGCGGCCCTGGCCAATGGCGGGCAATACCAGACGCCTTTGCTCTGGCAAGGCCAGCCCCGGCCCGAGCCCCGCCAGGTCATGAACCCGGCCGCGGCCCGCCTGGTTACCGACGCCCTGGCCGACGACCGGGCCAGGGAATTGGGCTTCGGCCGCCACGGCGTGTTGGAGCTGCCCTTTCCGGCGGCGGTCAAAACCGGCACCAGCCAACAGCACCGGGATAATTGGTGCCTGGGCTTCAGCCGGGAGTTCACCGTGGGGGTGTGGGTGGGCAATTTCCAGGGCAAGCCCATGGCCGGGGTGAGCGGGGTGAGCGGCGCGGGGCCCCTGTGGCGGCAAGCCATGCTTTTATTGCATCAGGAAAAACCCGGCGATCTGCCGCCCTGGCCGCCGGGCATGCGGCGCATTGAGGTGTGCGCCCAAAGCGGGGCCCGCCCCGCGCCGGGAGGGGAGTGCCCGGTCATCACGGAAGTGTTCGCGCCAGGCAGCGCCCCCCAGGGCGTCTGCCCCCTGCACGGCCGGGCCGGCGCCATGCTCCAGGCGCGCTCGGCCGCGCCGAAAACCACGCGAGGCATCTCCTTTATCGTGCCGGCCCCGGAGGCGGTCTATGCCCTGGACCCGGACGTGCCCCCTGAGTTGCAGGTGCTGAACCTGGAGGCCCAGGCTCCGCTCCATACCAGGGGGGCGGACTGGCGGGTGAACGGCCGGCCTCTGGCCCATGCCGGCGATCCCTTAAGGGCGCGGCTCAAGCTAACCCCAGGCCGCCACACCGTGGAGCTGGCCGCCTGGGGCGATTGGGGCCGCAGCCGGAGGGCCATCAATTTCACGGTGAGGGGGCTGGGCAAATGACGCCACGAATAGGTAGACGATTCGATTGATACATACGCAATGGTAACCCCACTCCGGGCCCATTATATCAAATAGATGAATATCAACTAGTTAGCACGGTAAATCCCAAGCCGCCGCCTTGGCGGAAACCCGCGACGCCTCTCTTAAGGACTACCTGGCGGTGGGTCATATTTGGCAAATCATACCGTCAGGTGGCTTCCCCAAGCCGTCTCGTCGGGTCTTTGGATTTTTATCGATAAATATCCATAGCTTACAGCCATCTCGCCGCTTGGCACCCCTATTGCTGAATACCTGCTCCAGTTGCCCCGACCGGGACCGTACGGTCGGATGCGAAGAGAAACGGCCTAGGCTGAAGCGGGAGGTTAACTGTTATGACCAATATTAACGCTGGCGACACCGCCTGGATCCTCACCAGCACCGCCCTGGTGCTAATGATGACCCCGGCGCTAGCCTTTTTCTATGGGGGCATGGTCCGCAAGAAAAACATCTTGTCGACCTTGAACCTGAGCTTCATCATGATGGGGCTCATCGGCGTGCAGTGGGTTTTATTCGGCTACACCTTGAGTTTTGGCAAGGATGTGGGTTCATTTATCGGCGATCTCAGTTTCTTGGGCTTCCAAGGCGTAACCGGCGCGCCCAACGAGGGCTCCACCATTCCTCATCTGGCCTTCGCCGCCTTTCAGGCCACCTTTGCCATAATCACTCCCGCCCTGATAACCGGCGCTTTTGTCGAAAGGGTCAAGTTCAGCACGTTCCTGGTCTTTTCCCTTTTGTGGGCCACCATCGTCTATGATCCCCTGTGCCACTGGGTGTGGGGCGGCGGCTGGATGGGCGCCATGGGCGCCCTGGATTTCGCCGGAGGCACGGTGGTGCACATCGCCGCCGGGTTCAGCGCCCTGGCCTTCGCCCTGGCCATAGGCCCCCGGCGCGGATTCCCCAAAGCGCCCATGGAGCCCCATAACATCCCCTTCACCGTGTTGGGCGCGGGGCTCCTGTGGGTGGGCTGGTTCGGCTTCAACGCGGGCAGCGCCCTGGCCGCCAACGGCCAGGCGGCCTACGCCCTGGTCAACACCAATACCGCCGCCGCCGCCGCCGCCCTGGTCTGGATGCTGCTGGCCTGGCGCGACGGACATCCCAGCGTTCTGGGCATCGCCACCGGCGCGGTGGTGGGCCTGGTGGCGGTCACCCCGGCGGCGGGCTTTGTCACCCCCATGGGCGCCATGGCCATCGGCGCTTTGGCCGCGCCCATAAGCTTCTACGCCATCCGGTTCCGCCAGAAGCGTAACCTGGACGAATCCCTGGACGTTTGGGCCTGCCACGGCATGGCGGGCACCTGGGGCGCCATCGCCACCGGCCTGTTCGCGGCCAAGGACGTAGGCGGCACCGACGGCCTCTTCTACGGCAACGCGGCCCAATTGGGCATACAGGCCATCTCCGTGGCGGTGACCATAGCCTTCGTGTTCGTGGTCACTTTCGTCCTGGTCAAGGTCTTGGACGCCGTCATGGGACTCAGGGTCTCCCGGCCCAAAGAGGAAGTGGGTCTGGACTTGAGCGAACATGGCGAACGCGCTTATTCTTGATACTAGCACCGACGTCACAAGCGGCGGACAAGCCAACGCCACCAAGGAGGCAAGGCAATGTTGAAGAAAATAGAAGCCATAATCAGGGAAGACAAGCTGAACGACGTCAAGGAAGCCCTGGCAGAGATTGGCATCATGGGCATGAACGTGGTAGAGATCCGGGGGCGCGGGCGTCAGGGCGGCATAACCCTGGCCGGCCGCTCCGGCTCCTATCAGGTGGACATGCTGCCCAAGATACAGATCAATATCATATTGTCCGATCACAACCTGGACGACACGGTGAACGCCATCCTCAAGGCCGGGCGCACCGGCGACGCCGGCGACGGCTTGATATTCGTCTATCCGGTGGATGAGGTGGTGCGCATCCGCACCGGCGAACGCGGCCACGAGGCGGTGATGTATCCCGGCGATATCGACGAGAAGAAGAGCAAGAAAAAAGACTAGGCCCAGCCGCCATCGTGTTGAGTTATTCAGGAAAAGCGACGCGCGCCAGGCGGCTGGCCGGACGCTCGGGGGTTGGCGGCCGGCGCGCGCGGGAAAAGAATGGGGGCGGGGCCGCCCTTTGCAAGACCGAGGCCCACGCCCCCCACGGGTTATGCCAAACCCGCATGCCAAGCCCGGCGGCGCGATGTTTCTGCTCATTGAGTAACCGGGCCGCCTCCAAGGCGCGGCGCGCCCAGGGGGCCGTGGCAACGAGCTACCTCAAGGCGGGGTGGAAATTAACGCTGATTCGGGTGGGATGCGGCAACCCGCTTTGCCGGACGGATTGCCGCGCCCACTCCGATGATCTCTGATGATACAACGCCCCCCGCGCCAATCAGTGCCATTGCCGCCAGGGGCGCGCCCCCCTTCCAGACCCCGCCTTGAGGGTTAGGAACCATGCCGACAACCTGCCCCTAAAGGGCCGGAAACCGGGGAGGCGGCGTGGCGTCGCCTCCCCTCTCCGCCAGCGGACCGACCGGCAAGCTCGATTCACGTTCACGGCTAATTGGCGGCGCGCCTCGGGTTAAGCCGCGGCCTTGACCTCCTGCTCTTTCAGCACGTAGCGCATTATCTTGCCGGTCTTGGTCTTGGGCAGCTCCTCCACGAAATTGATCCAGCGCGGGTATTTGTAATGGGCCAGGGCGGATTTGACGAAGATCTGAATCTCCCTGGCCAATGCCGGCGTGGCCTCGATTCCGTTCCGCAGCACCACAAAGGCCTTGGGCTTGATCAGCCCTTCCCCGTCCGCCGCCCCGATGACGGCGCATTCCAATACCGAGGGATGGTCGGTGACGCAGCTTTCCACCTCGATGGGCGAGACCCAGATGCCGCCCACCTTGAGCATGTCGTTGGAGCGGCCCACGTAATAGTAAAAGCCGTCCGCGTCCTTGTAGAACTTGTCGCCGGTGTTGATCCACTCGCCCAGCATGGTTTCCTTGGTTTTCTCGTGCTTGTTCCAGTAGAAGGCGGCCGCGCTGTCGCCTTTGACCAACAGGTTGCCCACTTCGCCGTCAGGAAGGTCCTGCATTTTTTCGTCCACGATGCGCGCCTCATAGCCGGGCACCGGCTTGCCGGTGCAGCCGGGGCGCGCCTCGGAGCCGTAATTGGAGATGAAGATGTGGGCCATCTCGGTGGAGCCTATGCCGTCGGTGATGGGCACCCCGAAGCGCTCCTTCCAGCGCCTTAGCAAATCCGGCGGCAGCGCCTCACCGGCCGATATGCACATGCGCGCCTCATGCAACGACCCCTCGGTTTCCAGCATGGTGCCGTAGAGCGTGGGCACCCCGAAGTACAGGGTGGGGCGATGCCGCTCGATCACCTCGAAAACCGCCTCCGGGGTGGGGCGATCGCTCAGATAAACCGTGCTGGCCCCCACGCTGAAGGGGAAATAGAGCCCATTGCCCAGGCCATAGGCGAAAAACAACTTGGCGGCGCTGAAGCAACGGTCCGACTCCTGAATATTGAGGATCGAGCGGCCGTAAGTCTCGGCCGCAAACACCATGTCATGATGCAAGTGCACGGTTCCCTTGGGATTGCCGGTGGAACCCGAGCTGTAGAGCCAGAAACATACGTCATCCGGCCCGGTGGGGGCGCATTCGAGATGGCGGGACTCGTCCTTCACGAATGATTCAAAACCGATGTCACCCTGGGGCGCTTCGCCGCCGACCACCACCACGTGTTCCAGGAATTTGAGTTTGTCGCGAATGGGCTCGATCTCCGGGAGCAGCGAGGCGTCCACCACCACCATCCTGGCCCGGCTGTCGTTCAGAAAATACAAGTAGTCTTTGGGCCGCATGAGGGTGTTCAGGCAGATGGGAACCGCGCCGATCTTGATGGCTCCGAAAAAGGCCTGGGGATAAACTTCCGAATCCAGGAGCAGCAAGGCCACCCGGTCCTCGATGCGAATGCCTAGTTTCTTCAGGGCGTTGCCGAAGCGGTTTACCCCGTCGGAGATCTGGCCGTAGGTCATCCTTCGGTCATCGCAAATCACGGCGATGTTGTTCTCTCTGCCCTCTTCTATGTTGCGGTCTATGAAGTAGCTGGCGGCGTTGAAGAAAGGAAGGTTTCTATAGTTCGTATGCATGGTTAACTCCTCTTGCCGGAAGGGGGCGACCGCCGAGCGAAGAATACTAGTATTTGATGCCCCATGTTCGGAGATCCGCCGGGAATGCCAATTTAAACCCACTCATTTTACACTGAATTTTTTATAACTAATGTAATACGTTAAAAACAAGACAGGAAGAATACGTATAAAATACGTGGTTAAACCACGTACTGTGGGGCCGCGGCTCCGGGCGGGTTTTAACGGAGGGAGAGTAGAAACGATCTGAGGTTGGTTTTGCGGCGGGCGAGCCCCAGTTTGCGCCGGATGCGATCCCGGTGGTATTCCACCGTGCGCGGCGAGAGGGTCAGGATGTCGGCGATCTGCTTGCTGGTCTTTCCCTCGCGCACCATGGCGGCCACCCTGATCTCGGCGGGCGTCAGTTTCTGAAAGGTCCGCGAAAGCGTGTCCACGAAGGGGGCGGTCAGATCGTGGAGCTGGGACTCGATGATATCCAGGTAGCTTCGCTGCCGCTCGCTTACCCGGCTGCGCTTCAGCTTGCCCAGGTAGGGCGTTATCAGCTCGCGCACGTTGGCCATGATTCTTTCTTCCAGCTCTTTTTTGTCTTCCTCCCGCTTCTTGAGCAGCACCCGCAGGGCCGTGTTGGCTTCCTCCAGGTTGAGCGTCTTGATCTCCAGTTCCTGCTCCCGCTGGCGCAAGGCCGCCTCGGTCTGCTTGAGCTGGGTGACGTCCGTGATGACCGAGTAGCTGCCGATAAAAAGGCCGTAGTCGTCATAGAGCGGTTTGGGCGACATGATGGTGGCCACCTGGGTGCCGTCCTTGCGGCTCCAGGCCAACTCATAGGAATCGGACTGGCCCCGGCGGCGCTTGACGTAGTTGGCCCGCAGGATCTTGCGGTTTTCCCGGTCCAGCAGGGCCTCCACCTCCCTGCCCACCACCTCGTCCAGGGAGTAATCGAGCATCTCGCAGAAGCGGACGTTCACATAGGTGAGCACGGTTTGCGCGTCGACGATGGCGAAGCCTTCGTTCATGGTTTCCAGAAGCTGGCTGTAGCGCTCCTCGCTCTTGCGCAGCAGGTCGTGGGAGCGCCTGATCTCGCTTATGTCGAGAATGACCCCCCGCAGCCCCACCGGCTGGCCATCGGCCACGATGGCGTTGGCCGAAAGCACCACCGGAAAGGTGGAACCGTTCTTGCGCAGGGCCGTGTACTCGCCGCCGGCCACCGCCTCCCCGCTCAAGATTCGTTGTATGTTGCGCTCCAGCCGGGCGCGGTCCTCGGGCGCGAAGAACTCTAGGGCGCTGACAGGCTCGGTTATGTCTTTGGGCTCATACCCGAAGGCTCGAAAACCGGAACGGTTGGCGAAAGTGAAATGCCCCTTTTGGTTTATCTGGAAAAGGGTCTGGGGCAGGAGTTCGACCAGCTCGCGGTAGTCGGTGCGGTTGGGATTGCTCGGGTTGTCCCCCATGGCGTTCGCCCTTTTTCAAGTTAAGCCGGAGCCTGGCCCAAACCACAGCGGCTCTAGGCCATGCCGCCTCCTAGGATAAGCCGGGGCGGAAACGATAACAAGCCTGGTAACCAACGGGCGGCGCGGGGACATAGGCTCCGAGCCTGGTCGCCCCCGCCGGCCCGCGCGATCAGGGCCGTCGCCCCACGAAAGCGGGGTCAAAGCGCCGACCACGACCGCCAAGAAGGTAACTCGCTTTAATCAATAACGATTACGGTGTCATACCCCATGGCCTTTGGCGCGGTTATGGCGTGGCGCAAAGGCTTTTCGGCTAAAAAAACCGTGTCCGCCGCCTGGGCATGCCGCTTGACACGTGATTTTAAGTGAGTTTATTATAGAAAATATTTGTTCTCCTAAGAGAACATATCTAGGAGCAAGCCGTGGCCCCAGGGTTCAAAAGAGTCCCCGCGGTGGACAAATGCTTCGCCATGATAGACTTGCTGGTCAACTCCGGCCGCCCCCTCCGCATAAGCCAACTGGCCGAAAGGCTTGGCTTTAACAAGAGCACCGTCTTCAACCTGGCCCACACCCTGGTGGACCTGGGAGTGCTGGAAAACATCGGCGGCAATTTCAACCTGGGCCTGGGTTTTTACCTTTTGGCCAAGGCCTCGCGGAACCGCTCCGACCTGATCAGCGTCATCCATCCCTTTTTGGAGCGCATCTGCGCCGAGACCAACCTGACGGTGTTTCTGGGCATGCGTTCCGGTCTGCGGGCCGTAATCCTGGACCGGGCGGACTCGCCGGTGGATCTCAAGATTTCCTCCAACATCGGCAAGAGAATCCCGGTTTTGGCGGGCGCGGCGGGCAAGGCGCTGCTTTGCCAGATGCCGGAAGAAGAGCTTGACGCCCTTTTGGCGCAGATTCCCGAAAATGATTTTTTCCATTTCACCCGCACCAGCAAGGCGGAATACAAAGACGCCCTGGCGAGGACCCGGCGGGAGGGAATCGCCACCGACTACGAGGAATACCTGGTGGGGATCAGCGCCCTGGCCGTGCCTCTGTTCGTGGGGCATCCCACCTCGCCGCTGGCGATTTGGGCGGTGGGCCTGCGAAGCCAGATCAAGGACAGGGATCAGGAACGCTACACCGGGACGATGAAAGAAGCGGCCCAGGAGATTCGGGCGAATTTCGTGCCATGACGTCTCTGCCCACCTACCAGCCGTTATCCCAGGCAAGGCTCTCTCCTTGGGGGACGCCGCTCCCTGGGCGGGCCGCTGCCGGCCATGGGACGGGGAGATGGGGAGTTCCCCGGCCAACCGCCATCTTGTTGAGGTGACAGATGTTATTGCCAAGTTTTACCTACCACCGCCCCGGCGGCCTGGCCGAGGCGCTCGCCATGCTGGATGGCTTCGGCGGCCAGGCCAAGCTCCTGGCCGGCGGCACCGACCTCCTGGTGAACATGAAGCATGGCAAGCAAGCGCCCGCCCAGCTCATCGACCTGGACGGCCTGGCCGAGCTGAAGGCCAGCGGCTCCCGGGGCGATGCCCTGGAACTGGGCGCGGGCCTCAAGGCCGCCGCCATAGCAGGCGGCCTGGGGGGCGCCGCGCCGCAGGCCCTGGCCCAGGGCGCCGGCGCGCTGGGCTCTCCCCAGGTGCGCAACCGGGCCAGCCTGGGCGGCAACCTGGTCACCGCCCGGCCGGCGGCGGACATGTGCGTGCCGCTCTTGGCCCTGGGGGCCCGGGTGGCGCTGGTGAGCCCGGCGGGCGAGCGGCAGGTGGATTTGCCCGAGTTTTTCCTGGGCCCCGGCCTGACCGCGTTGCACCCCAGCGAGGTGCTGACCAGGGTCCTCCTGGCCAAGCCCCGGCCCGGCGAGGGCAGCGGTTATGGCAAGCTGGGCCTCAGAAAGGCGCTGGAGATTCCCTTGGTGAACGTAGCGGCCTGGCTCGCACTGGAAGCGGACGGCAAAACCATCAAGGAGGCCAGGGTGGCCCTGGGGGCGGCGGCCCCCACCCCCATGCTCTCGCCCGGCGCGGCCAAGGCCCTGGCCGGCGCGACGGCGGGTGATGACGCCTTCGCTGCGGCCGCCTTCGCGGCGGCCGCCGACGCCCGCCCCATCGACGACCACCGCGGTTCCGCCGAGTACCGGCGCGACATGGTGGCGGCGCTGACCAAGCGCTGTCTGGGCCAGGCCCTGGCCCAGGCGCGCGGCAACTAGGAGGCCACGCCATGAGCGCGCATATATTGAAGCTTAAGGTCAACGGCAGGGAGTATCAGGCCCTGGTCAGCGCCAATCATACCCTGGCCCAGGTGCTGCGGGAAAACCTGGGGCTCACCGGCACCAAGCAGGGTTGCCAGGTGGGCGATTGCGGCTCCTGCACCGTGCTATTGGACGGCGAACCGGTGAACTCCTGCCTGGTGCTGGGCGTGCAGGCCGAGAGCCGCGAGGTGCTCACCATCGAGGGCCTGGCCGAGGGCAATAAACTGCACCCCCTCCAGGATTCCTTTGTGCGGGCCGGGGCCATCCAGTGCGGGTTTTGCTCGCCCGGCATGATCCTTTCCGCCAAGGCCCTTTTGGAGCGAAAGCCCTCGCCCGGCTTGGACGACATCCGCCAGGGGCTTGCGGGCAACCTGTGCCGCTGCACGGGCTATCAGAAGATCGTGGAGGCGGTGATGCAGGCCTCCCACAGGATGAGCGGGGAGGCGAGCTCATGAGCGCGGCGTATGACGTGATCGGCAGCCGGGTTCCCCGCAAGGACGCCGCGCCCAAGGCCACCGGCCAGGCCGTATTCATCGAGGACCTGCGCTTCAAGGGCGAATTGGCCGGGGCCCTGCTGCAGAGCCCCCATGCCCACGCCCTCATCAAATCCATCGACGTCTCCAAGGCCAAGGCCCTGCCCGGCGTGGTGGAGGTCATCACCGCCGCCGACGTGCCCCGGGTGAAGTACGGCGTGTCACCGGCCCGCTACGACGAGGACCTCTTCGCGGTGAATAAAGTGCGCTACGTGGGCGACGAGATCGCGGCGGTGGCGGCCGAGGACCTGGAGACCGCGCTGAAAGCGGCGGCCTTGATCAAGGTGGAGTACGAGCCCCTGCCCAGGCTCCTCAGCGTCGAGGAGGCCACCGCGGAAGGCGCGCCCTGGATACACGACGAGTTTCCCAACAACGTCTGCGCCGAGGTGCACCAGGAATTCGGCGACGTGGCAACGGCATTCAAGGAATGCGACCTGATTCAGGAGGGCCGCTTCGTTTCCAAGCGCCAGGACGCGGCTTTCATCGAGCCCAACCAGTGCGTGGCGATTTACGGCCAGGACGGCATGCTCACCCTGCACAGCTCCACCCAGGTGCCCCATTACGTGCAGCGCACCGTGTCCATGGTCACCGGGCTGCCCATGTCCAAGGTGCGGGTGGTGAAGCCCTACGTGGGCGGCGGCTTCGGGCCCAAGGCCGCGGCCACGCCCATCGATTTGGCCGCCTCCTTCCTGGCCCTGCGTAGCGGCCGGCCGGTGCGCATGGCCTACACCCGCGAACAGGTGTTCTCCTTCGGCCGGGCGCGCCACGGCTTTACGCACGAGATGAAGATCGGGGTCAAAAAAGACGGCAGCCTCATGGCCCTGGAGCACCGCGCCACCCTGGACGGCGGGGCCTACAGCTCCTTCGGCATCGCCACGGTCTATTACGCGGGCTCTCTCCTGGGCGGGCCCTACAAGCTGCCCAACATGAAATACGACGGCCGGCGCATCTACACCAACAAACCGGCCTGCGGGGCCCAGCGCGGCCACGGCGGAGTCATCGCCCGGGCCCTGTTCGAACAGCAGTTGGACATCATCGCCGAAAGGCTGGGCATGGACCCGGTGGAGCTGCGCCTCCAGAACATGATGGAGACCGGCGACGTGACCTGCAACGACCTGGCCATGAGCAGCCTGGGCATGCGCCAGTGCATAGAGGCCGTGGCCCAGGGCTCGGGCTGGAAGCAGAAGAAAGGCGCCCTGCCCAAGGGCAAGGGCATCGGCATCGCCTGCGGCTTTTTCGTCTCCGGCGCGGGCTATCCCATCTACCGCTCGGAGACCTATCACTGCACCGTGACCATCAAGGCCGACGAGGACGGGGGCGGGGTGAAGGTGTTCACCGCCGCGGCCGAGATCGGCCAGGGCTCGGACACCACCATGGCCATCATCGCGGCGGAGGCGCTGGGCATCCCCTACGACATGGTGCGCATCGAATCCGGCGACACCGACTTCGGCATAGACCTGGGAGCCTATTCATCGCGCACCACCTTGATGACCGGGCACGCCACCAAGGAGGCGGCCGAAAACCTGAAAGAAGTCATCCTGGGCGAACTGGCCGGGGAGCTGGGCATCGACCGCCGGCGCCTGGACATCAAGCGCGGCCTGGTCAAGATCGCGGGCGAGGCCGTGGATATCGCCCCCCTGCGCGTGAGGTACCAGAAAGAGCACCGGGGCTGGCTGTCCCAGCCCGAGGGCGGGCAGCTCACCTTCAACGAGGCTTCCCGGCTGGCCTGTCTGCGCCGGGGCACCCTGGTGGCCACCGGCAAGTACAAGCCGCCGGTTCTGGGCGGCAAATTCAAGGGCGCGGCGGTGGGCACCAGCCCGGCCTACGGCTGCTCGGCCCAGGTGGCAGAGGTGAGCGTGGATATGGAGACCGGCCAGATCACGGTGGAGCGGGTCACCGACGCCCACGATTGCGGCCAGGCCATCAACCTGACCAGCGTGGAGGCCCAGATGCAGGGCAGCGTGGCCATGGGCCTGGGAGAGGCGCTGTTCGAGGAGGTCAAGTTCGACGAAGCCGGCCGCGTCATGAACCCCAGCCTGGGCGAATACCACATCCCCACCATCATGGACATGCCGGCGGTGGATTGCATCGTGGTGGAATCGGGCGAGCCCAACGGCCCCTTCGGGGCCAAGGAGGTGGGCGAGGGGGCCATCATGCCCACCATCCCGGCCATCCTGAACGCGGTGCGGGACGCCGTGGGGCTGACCATAGACGAGACCCCCCTTACCCCGGAAAGGATTTACATGGCCCTCAAGAAAGCCAAATGAGAGCAAAGGTGGAAACGACATGACAAGCGCTGACAACCCGAAAAACAGAACCGATATAAAAGCGCGCCCAGCCCATTGGCCAACCAAGTTCGAGATCTACGGCCAGGAGATGATCGAAAAGTCGGTGGCCAAAAGCGGCAAATGCGGCCGGATCTATGTCCCCTTGGATTGGCTGGGCAAGAACATAAAAATCATAAGGGTGGATTGAAGACGGCTGACGGCGTCGCCCGCGGCGCCGCCATGGCGGCCGGCTTTAATCTCTCGCCTGCCCGCCCTCGTCCTCCTCAGCCAAGACACCCGGCGCCGGCGCGTCCGGGGCCAGGGCTCGTTGGCTGAGGCGGGCGATGGTTCGCTCTCGCCGCTCGCTTAATTAACGAACCGGGACTCGGACCAAGGGGCATGGCCCCTCAGCGGACCTCTCTCCCCCCAAGACCGCACGCCCTGACCGGCCGAACTCCGACTTACTTGCTCCAGCCGCTCCTCCATCCTTCCGCTGCTGCTGAATAAAGTGAGAAATCACCAGATATCAGCGTTGCAAACCCGCAATCGGTTAGGTTGATCAAAAAAAGTTGGGACCACTTGACGATATGATTAATATACTTTACTATAATATTCAAGACAAGCCAACCCTGATGCCCGAGGCAGTCTGCCAGACGAACGCATGAGCAGAGGTGAAGGCTCACGGCAGCCGGGACGCGACGAATCGGATATGTTGCGCATTATGAAACAACATTAGATAGTTGACTGGCATGACAAGTAATCGGCTGGTTATTCTATAACCAGGACCAGGGCGCGGAACTGCTAGCCCGGCATTTGCCGGAGGATATTTTTTTATGCTTATGGTTAAGTTTATTAATTATATTGCCGCTTTAAGCGTTTTCCCAAGTGGGCTTGAGGGACCCGCGCCGCGAGGAAGCAAATGAGAGCCCTTAAACGCGCGCTGGCCCTTCCCCTGATCGGCCAAACCAGGCCGGCTGTGGCCGCGTCCCCTCCGCGGGCGGGCGCAGGCCATCGCCCGCTACCGCCTGCCGGCCTTTTTCAGACCCGAGGGCCGTTAGAAGGCCGGGAAGGAACCGCCCGGATGAAACTCGGCGCAACAGGAAGGACCGAAACCGCGCTCCATACCGGCCCGTCTTGCGGGCGGCCGGCCGGGGGAATCGTGAATCGCGGCACGGCAAGGAGACGATGATGTTAAGCCTTGGCATGGATATAGGCTCCTCCTCT
Organism: Desulfocarbo indianensis; assembly: GCA_001184205.1. Classification (GTDB taxonomy): domain Bacteria; phylum Desulfobacterota; class Desulfarculia; order Desulfarculales; family Desulfarculaceae; genus Desulfocarbo; species Desulfocarbo indianensis. The sequence goes on along the minus strand of LBMP01000002.1, from coordinate 195,950 downwards.
CTCAAAGTTTCCCTGCTCGACGAGCAAAAGCGAATGGTGGACAACCTGTACCGGCCCCACCGGGGCAAGATCAGGCGTGCCTTGCTGGATGCCCTGGCGGAGCTTGAGGATAAGCACCACCAGGAGCGGATCGCCTGGGGCGCGGCGTGCGGCAGCGGAGCCAAGCTGCTATCCGAAATCGAGGGGCTGTGCGTCATAAACGAGATCGAAGCCGCGGTGGAAGGCGCCCTGATCCTGGGAGCGGGCGCGGGTTCCATCATAGAGATGGGAGGGCAAAGCAGCAAATACATCACCGGCTTCAGCCCCGAAGATCAAGCGGGCATCCAGATCTCCATTAATTCAAGTTGCGCGGCCGGCACGGGAGCGTTTCTGGAGGAGCAGCTCTCCAGGCTGGGGCTCGAGCTGGAGGATTATGCGCCCTGCGCCGCCAGGGCCAAGACCATTCCCCGCATTGCCGGCAGGTGCAGCGTTTTCGCCAAGACCGACATAACCCATCACCAGCAGCAAGGCGTGGCCGTGGAGGACATCCTGATGGGGCTGGCCTTTGCGGTGGTCAAGAATTACCGCGGTTCGGTCATGAAAAAGCTGCCCCGCCGCAAGCCCATCCTGTTCGCGGGCGGGGTATCCAAGAATCAGGCCATAGCCGCCGCGTTGCGGGACGTGCTGCTCCTGGAGGAAAACGAGCTGATCGTAAAGGATTGCTCGGCCAACCTGGGGGCCTTGGGCGCGGCCGCCATGGGATTGAAAAACAGGGCGCGCCTGGACCCGGCTTTGATCAAGGATCTCCTGGGGCGCTTGCGGGCGGCCCCGCCCCTGGTCCAGGCCGGAGCCCCGCTACCCGGTCTGGCTTCCTTCGGCCGGGCGGACAGCCGGGGCAAGCACGAGCCAAAGGCCGAACTGGGCCGCGATGAACCTTGCTACCTGGGGATCGACGTGGGCTCCACCAGCACCAACCTGGTGCTGAGCGACGTTCACGATCGAATCGTGGCTTTCAGATATCTGCGCACCCTGGGCAGGCCGGCGGCCCAGGTGGTCAAGGGGCTGGCCTGGCTGCAAGGCAAGCTGGGCGCGGCAATAAACGTGGCGGGGGTGGGGGTGACCGGCTCCGGCCGCTACATGATCGCGGAAATGGTGGGGGCCGACGCCATCAAGGACGAGATAACCGCCCAGGCCAGGGCGGCCATGAGCCTGGACCGGCGAATAGACACCATCTTCGAGATCGGCGGCCAGGACTCCAAGTTCATAAGCCTCAGCCAGGGGGCGGTGACCGATTTTCAGATGAACAAGGTCTGCGCCGCCGGCACCGGCTCGTTTCTGGAAGAGCAGGCCAAAAAGTTCGCCATCCCCGTGGAGCAGATGGGCGAAATCGCCCTTTCCAGCCGGGAGCCCATCAACCTGGGCGAAAGATGCACGGTTTTCATGGGAACCAACGTGGCGGCCCACCTGGCCCAGGGGGCCAAGCTCCAGGACATAACGGCCGGGCTTTGCTATTCCATCGCCAGGAATTATCTCAACCGGGTGGTGGGAACCAAAAAGATCGGCCAAAGAATTTCCTTCCAAGGCGGGGTGGCCTTTAACCAGGGCGTGGTGAACGCCTTCAGATCCCTCACCGGCAAGGATGTCCAGGTGCCGCCCTTTTTCAGCGTCAGCGGCGCCATGGGGGCGGCCATCCTGGCGCGCGAAAACGCGGGCCAAGCGCCCAGCAAATTCAAGGGATTCGATTTGCCAGCCCCCCGGCGGGAGAGCCGCGCCAGCCTCCCCCTCATTCTCAAGCAGGACCATAACGATCTGTTCAACCGGCGGGTGAACGATCTGGTGTTCCAGGGCTACCGACCCAGTCCCGGCGGCGGCCGGAAGACGGTGGGCATTCCCCGGGCCTTGTTCACCTTCGGCATGTTTCCCATGTTCAACGCCTTTTTTCAGGCGCTCGGCTGCAACGCGCTGCTTTCGGAGCCCACCAGCGAAGACACCATCCGGCTGGGCCAGGAACACTCCCTGGATGAAACCTGCTACCCGGTCAAGCTGATCAACGGCCACGTGGCCGAGCTGGTGGGGAAAAAAGTGGACTATCTCTTCTTCCCTGATCTCTACACGGTGGACCATGCGGGCTCTCACACCAGGCAGAACTTCGGCTGCGCCTACATGCAACTGGCCTTCAAGATCGTCAACCAAGCCATGGAGCTGGCCAAGCACGACATCCAATTGCTGGCCCCCACCATTGCCTTCAGCCAAGGCAAGGAATTCATGATGAGAAGTTTTGGCAGCCTGGGCCGGCAACTGGGCAAGACGGAACAGGAGACCCAAATGGCCCTGGGGGCAGGCATGCGGGCCTATCATGATTTTGAAAAGAGAATGGAGCTGGCGGGCCAAAAAACCCTGGCGGAACTGAAGCCCGACGAGAAGGCCTTCGTGCTTATCTCCAAGATCTATGGCGTGGCCGACCCGGCGCTCAACATGGGGATTCCGGGCAAGCTCATGGACCTGGGTTACAAGGTGCTGACTTTTTACAACCTGCCCCAGACGGACCTTTCCGCCATGCATCCCAACATGTATTGGCCCTTTGGCCAGCACATCCTGGAGGCCGCCCAATTGGTGAGAAGCCATCCCAATCTCTACGCCATTTTCCTGACCCACCACTGCTGCGGGCCGGATTCGATGCTGGTGCACTTTTTCAGGGAGATCATGGCGGGCAAGCCCTATCTGAACATCGAGGTGGATGAGCACTCCTCGGACGTGGGGGTGATCACCAGGGTGGAGGCCTTTGTAAACAGCCTGCGGGCGAGAAAACCCGCCGTGGCCGAGCCGGTGGCCAACTACGTGGCGCGGGCGGCCGGCCCCCCGGTCGCGCTTAAAACCAGGGTGGCGGAGCTGGCCAACAAGGCCACCCTGTATCTGCCCCACCTTTTTCCCTATTCCCACATCCTGGCGGCCATCCTCACCCGCCGGGGAATCAAGGCCGAGGCCCTGGCGCCCAGCTCGCAGGCCTCGGTCGATCTGGGCAGAAAGCACACCCTGACCAGCGAATATTTTTCTCTCACCGCCCTGTTGGGGGATGTTTTGGGACAGGCCAACAAGAACAACGGCGCCTCCGCCTTCCTGGTTCCCCAGACCGAAGGAGCCGAGACCGACGGCCAATACAACCGCCTGCTGAGAACCATCCTGGATGAAACCGGCCGCCAGCGGGTGGATATCGTGGCGCCCTTTCTGGAGGACGCCCTGCAAGCGCCTCCCGGCCTGGCCGGCCCGGCCTGCCGGGCGCTCCTGGCCGGGGATTTGATCAATTTGGCCCCCATGCAAGACCGGCCCGGCCGACTGAAGCGGGTTCTCCAACTGATCGCCCGCGATGGGCTCAGCTTGCAGGCGCTGGAGGAGATGGCCGCGAGTCTGCCAAAGGAACTGCCCGCGCGCAAAAGGGCCAAGCGCATATTGGTTCTGGGCGAGCCGTTCTTGATCTTCAACGACCACCTCAACCATTACCGCTTGAAGAACATGGAGGAGCGGGGCCACCAACTAATTCTGAGCCCCATGAGCGAATTCATGTGGCTGTTCTGGCGGGATTACCTGAGCCAAAATCCGGCCAAGTGCGGGGAGAATTACCAGAGCAACCTCAATGAACTCGAGCAAGCCATCCGATCCGTGTCCTTGCGCCTGGCGGATTATTCGCCCTTTGAGGATGAATTGAGCGCCCTTGCTGAAAAGGCCGATCAAAGCGTGGGTTTCTACGCCGGCGCCAACGGAAGATACCGCGCGGCCAAGCAGATGGGCGACCCAGCCCATATCGACGGAATCATCAACGTATCCTCCACCTATGAAAATACGGGCATCGCCCTGGGCATTTTGCACAAGGCTTGCAATCACGGCACGCCGGCCTTGAATCTGAATTTCGACGGCAACTGGGATGAAAACGACCAGGCCAAGATAGACGCGTTTATCCACTATCTGTAGGCTTAATCAGTCAAGGAGATATGACATGCAAGGCAATTACAACCCCGATGACTGCAAGGCGGGGCACGCCCACCATGGCAGAGGCCCCAGCAGTTTTTGGATGCACGATCCCGAAGAGGTCTTCGGGCAACTGGCCCTCAAGCCCGGGGATTGGGTTTTGGACCTGGGCAGCGGCCCCGGCGACTACAGCTTGCGGGCCGCGGAACTGGTGGGCCCCCAGGGAATGGTCTTCGCCTTGGACTTTTGGGAAAGCGCCTTTCGGGAACTGAGCAAAAAGGCGGCGGACCTGCATCTGGAGCAGCTCAAACCCGTGCTCACTGACATCACCCAGGAACTGCCCCTTGGCAACGATTGCATAGACCTGTGTCTCATCTCCACCGTGCTGCACATATTTCCCGCCCCCAAATTCAACCTGGAGTTGTATAAAGAAATAAAGCGGGTGCTGAAGCCCCATGGCCGGCTGGCCATAATCGAGTGTAAAAAAGAGGACCAGCCCTGGGGACCGCCCAAACACCTGCGTATCTCCCCGGAAGAAATGGTCCAAGGCCTGAAGCCCTACGGTTATGCGAAAACCGCGTACCAGGATTTGGGCAAGACCTATCTGATTCAGTTCAAGATTGCCTGAATCCGCCCTCGGTCCCGCGATGGTCAGGGACGTGGGTTCAATCAACAACATTCGTTTGTTGAATACGATCAAAGGAGTGCGAATTGGCCTCAAGCAACCGCCAGCAGGAACTCACGGTCAAGCCCGTGGGATTCGTGAGGAACCAATGCAAGGAGCCCATCCTGTTCAGTCAACGCTCAGGCCTGGAGATGCAGGGCGCGGTGGAGGATTTCTGGCAAAAGGTGCGGGAGATCAATCAAATGACCTCGGAGATCGTCATTGACCCCGCTGCCGGCGATCTGCTCAACGGCATTGACGACTTCTCCCATTTGCTCGTTCTTTACTGGGGCCATAAAACCTCCGCAGCGGGCCGCGCCTTGCAACAGGTGCATCCCATGGGGCGCAAGGACCTCCCCCTGAAAGGAGTGTTCGCCACTTGCAGCCCGGCCCGGCCCAACCCCCTGCTCATGACGGTGGTCAAGCTGCAGGCGCGCCGCGACAACGTCCTGGAAGTCGCCAACCTGGACGCGGTGGACCAAAGTCCCGTTTTGGATATCAAACCATACGTCAAAGACATGTTTCCCCAAGAAGGGGTGCGCACCGCGGCCTGGATGCAGAAACTGATGGAGGAAGCCAAGGCCATGGCGGGCTGAACTTGGGAACCGCCGCCCGCCACCGGGGTGGATATTATCCGCGGCCCGCCACCGGGGTGGATATTATCCGCGGCCCGCCAGCCGCCAGGGAGACAAGCAAGCCGCCTCCCCCAAAGATGCGCCGCTGGTGCGGGGAGGATCATCTAATGTAAAAAGCATTTTTTCAATTCGCGATTCAGGCGCTTTCAGCTTAATAGGGAACCCCGTGCAATTCGGGGGCGAGCCCGTCGCTGTAACCGTCACCGGGTTCCGGTTTCGGTAGGGCAAGGGTGTCCACGGCTTGACAGCACAGTTAAGCCGCTATACCATGAATTCATGGAAACCAAGGACGACTTCATCAAGGCCACGATCAGGGAATTGCTGCGGGTGGCGAAGCTGTATTCCCGCATTGAAGAGCTGCCCATAAAAGTCGAGGAAAACTTCGACGTCACCACGCGGGAAGCCCACACCATACAGGCGATCGGAGAGCATGAAAAAATAAGCGTGACCGATGTGGCGCAGCTATTTGGCATCACCAAAAGCGCGGCCTCGCAAATGGTATCAAGATTGGCTCAAAAAGGCTGCTTGACCAAAAACTTGTCGCTGCACAGCAACAAGGAATATGATTTGAGCCTCACCCCCATGGGCTGGAAAGTGTTTCACGCTCACGAACAGTTTCATGGCAAGGACATGGCGGAATTGGTTGAGCGCTTAAACGGGTTTTCATTGTCGCAAATCGCCACCTTGTCGGTCATGCTGGAAGCCATCGGAAATGTCATGCGGCAGCGCCTTTCCCAAGGGGAAAAGTAGAATCCTTCTTCTTGATCTATAGTTAATCCAATTAACCATACCCCACTATAGCCGACCTAAGATAATCCCCGACCAGACCGCGCCATCGCCAATTCGCCCGCTCACTTATATATCGTGCCAGGCCGCGACCGGGGCTTTTCCCTAGCGGCAGGGATAGGGGCAGAAGGTGGTGCGGAAGCGCACCACGTGCCCATAGGCCGTGCCGTATTCATTGCTGGCGAAGGACCGCGCGTAATAAACCGTTTCCGCTTGCAGCCCGCCGATGGTCGCGCTGAACTGGCCCAGGCCGGCGCCCGCGTTGACCACATTGTCGCCGAGCCTGGGATGGGGCGCGGTGGCCCAGCACACCCCGCGGGCGGTCACCGGGCCGCCGCCCTGGCTGACCACCTCGCCGCTCACTTGCACGCTGTCAGCGCTGAGATCGCTTAGGGCCAAGGTCTGCACCGTGGGCGCGGCGGGATGCGGGGAGTGGAAATAGTACTCCTCGCCGTAGGAGGTGCCCGCGCCGTTGGTGGCGTAGGCCCGCACGTAATAGCCGGTCTGAGACGAGAGGCCGGTCAGAACGCTGTGGAAGCTGCCCATGCCCTGGCCGTCCTGGCTATGCGGCCCGCTCAAATCCGGCTTGGGAGCGGTGGACCAGCACACTCCCCGCGCCGTGACCGGCGATTGCCCGCTGTTGGTCACGTAGCCGCCGCTAAGCGCCGAGGCGGCGGTTTCGCCATAGGGCGCGGTGGTGATCACCCGCGGCAGGGCGTCGCTGGAGGCGGTGAATATCTTTTCCTGGCCGAATGAATGGCCGGAATCGTTGATGGCGTAGGCCCGCAGATAATAGGTAGTCTCAGCCGCGAAGCCGCTGAGGTTCTGCGCGAACTCGCCGGTGCCGCTTCCCATGGGGGAGCGCTGGCTGTTCAGGTTGGGCCCGGGCGCGGCGTCCCAAACCACGCCGCGTTCAAACACCGGGTCCGAACCCTGGCTGGTGACCTCGCCGCCCAGGGTGGCCGAGCTGGCCGTGACGTCTCGGGGGTCGGCGGTGTAGACCGTGGCCAGGGAGGGATGCAGGGTCTTGAAGCTGAGGTTGGCGCCGTAGCCCGCGCCGTATTCATTGCTCCCGTAGGCGCGCAGGTAATAGGTGGCGTCCGGGGTGAGGCCGGTGATGAACTCCTCGAACCCGCCCAGGCCGGAGCCCGCGCTCATATGAGCGCCGTCCGTGGTGGGGTTGGGCGAGGTGGACCAGCACAGGCCCCGGTCGATGACATCGGCGCCGCCGCCGTGGGTGACCGCGCCGGCGGCCAACGCCGCGTCCGAGGTGACGAACCAGGGCATGAAGGTGAGCGCGGTGGGCGCGCCCTGGCCGGTGTGGAAATACACGCTGTCGCCGTAGCCGGTGCCGTGGCTGTTGGTGGCGTAGGCCCGCAGCCAATAGCCGGTCTGCGGCGTGAGATGGCTGAGATGGCTGGTGAAGCTCCCCACGCCCGCGCCGTCTCTGGTGTGGCTGTCGTCGGTGACGGTGGGGTTGGGCGAGGTGGCCCAGCACACGCCACGCGCCGTTACCGGGGAATAGCCCGGCGAGGTAACCCTGCCGCCCGATACCGCGGCAACGGGCGTGATGTTGCTCACCGGGCTGGTGGTCACCGTGGGCCAGGGGCAGATGTGGTCATGGCCCATGGCCCCGATGCCGCCAAAGACCATGGTGTAGGGCGAGGTCACCGGGTTGAGGAAGCTCATGAGCAGCTTGCCGTCCCGGCTGGCCGCCACGCAGGGCAGCGAATCGCCGTCATCACCCGAGCCCCAGCGGCGCCTGTCCGAGCCGTCCTGCCAGCTCACCGAGTGCTCGTTGTAGGTGCCGAAGCGGTAATAGGTGCGCTGGTGGGAATGGGCCTGGTGGAACTCGATCACGGTTTTGCCGGACACGGCCACGCTGGGCATGGAGTTCCCGTCGCTTTCATAGTCTTGGGACCCGCCCCAAGCTATGGTTTTGGCGCCGGCTTGGTGCTTGCCCACCTTGATGAAGAGTTTGTGGGGATATAACACGTCGGCGCTGGCGTGATGCACCTCCACCACGCCGTCGCCGCCCTGGTCCACCGCCACATAGGGATTGGTGCCGCTGTCGTAGTAATCATCGCCGCCCCAATCCACCGCCAGGCCTCCGGCGTTGAACGAGCCGGCGCGATACCACAGATCCTGGAACACGTAGTTCTCGTAGACGATAACGGCCCCGCCCTTGTTGAAAAGCGCCACGCTGGGGTCGTAGCCATGGGCGATCTCCGGGTGAACCTGGCCGCAGTCCAGGCCCAGGGAATCGCCGGAGCCCGTGACCCGGCAGGCCTGATAGGAAATGCTTTGCTGGGGCGCTTCAAAGGCCAGGATCACTTGCCCGCCGTCGTTGATGGCCGCCGACGGGCGGGAGACGGCCGCCGAGACGGGCACGCTGTGAACCTTGTTGGTATTGAACCAGACGAAAGTCCCCTGGTCGTCGGTCATCACCTGGCCCACCATGGCCTGGTAATTGCTGGTGCCGCCCGAATTGACGGTGGGCCACACGATTACCGCGTAGTTCTCGGCGATGGCCACCGAGGGGGGTCTGGTCTGGTCATAATCCGACGACAGAAAGGCCAGGATATCGTCCGCGGGCAGTTGGAGCCAGGCCTGGTCCGCGCACTGGCCGCTGTCCGCCGCCCGAGGGGGCACGGCCGCGAGAAGGGCCAGCGCCAGGCACAGAGCCGTCACCAGCCAGAGCCCGCGCTTCAGAATCTTTTGCTGGATGTTGCCCGCGGCCATGTCGCAATCAGCTCCGCTCCCCAGTTTTCGCACGGCGAATATGTCGATCACTGAAATATGGTAGGAATCTTGGCAAACTTTAGCCGTTATGTAAAGGCGGCAGCCGAGGAACCCCAAGATTCATCGGGGGCAAACAAGGGCCCGCCTTATCGCTTTCCCCTGCCGGAGCCCCTCGATCATCGCCTGGAAACCGCCCTGCTCCGGTCCGGTGGAACCCAAGAGCGGATCCCTGCATTTTTTGGCGTGGCCAGCCCATGCTAGAAGCTCTGCGGCCGGAGTCTCTGGATTTACAAAAGACGCAAGAGATGGATTCAGGCGGCGGACCCCTTTTTACGACCGAGACCCAACCACCACCCTGAACATGCAGGGAGCGCAAGCGCCGCTGGCTTGGGATTGGGCGGTCGCACTTGCCCACACTATTCTGATATTTTTCACGCAGAGTACGGACCGTCTAACCGGTTCTAATAACGTCAAAACGCCCCATCCAATTTGCCTGCGTCTCCGGCTCAAGGAACAAACACGCAACCCTATATTATTATTGAGCTTGTGCCACAGGTTAAAATGTGTTTATATACCTTGAATCGTTTGAGGACACCGTTAATCCTGCCCCATCGGCGGCTCTTGAAAATCAGCAAATTACCGGAGGTTGCCCATTATGTTGAGGGCTGTAGCTTTATTCGTTGGGATCACCCTGGTCCTGGCCGGCTTTTCCTTGGCCGGCGCGGCGGGCGGCCCGCCCCTGCTGGTGGAGAAAGGCAAGCTGAGCCTGGGGCTGCGCGCCACCTATCTGGATGAAATGGAATTAAAGGACCACGATCTCAAACGCACTCCATCGGAAGGCGAGGCGGTCCTGGAATCCAGAAGCGCCAGCTTCGAGGGCGACTGCCTATACCTGGTCGACATCGTCTATGGCGTGAACGACTGGCTGAACCTGGCGGCCAGCCTGGGCCTGGCCTGGAACGGCGAATTCCACAACAACGACAAGGCCAGCGGCAACCAGTGGCGTTCCAAAATGGACGGCGTGTTCGTCTGGGGTTTGGGCGCCAAGGCCCGTCTCTTCCGCTCGGCCAGCGGCATAGATATCGTGGCCGAGGCCGGCTACCTGCGCTACGACGACCGCACCATCTCCGACTGGCGAAACACCAGCGCCGGCTATGCCGCCGATAAATACTGGGCTACCGACGATCACCTGGATTACTGGCAGGTGGATTTCACCGTGACCGGGTCCTGGACCATGGGCGCTTTCACGCCTTATCTAGGGGTGGGCTACGCCTATGGCGAGGCCGACTTCAGCGGCAATTGGCGCAGCCACGATTATCCGGCCCAGCCGATTTCCTATGCCTATGACGCCAAGATGAAACTGAAGGACAACGTCAAGGGCCTCTTGGGCTGCCGGTTGAAAATAACCGACGCCTGCAACCTCACGGCCCAGGCCTCTTTTATCAGCCAGAGAGCGTTCAGCTTGGGGCTGAGTTGGGAATTCTAGATACAGGGAGGAACCCATGCCCAGCCGAAGAGATTTCCTGAAACTGGCGGGCAGCGTCCTGGGCGGCGGCGTCTGCCTCAGCGTGCTGCCTTTCAGCCTGGTGCCGGGGGCCCGGGCCGGCAGCGGCGCGCCCATGCCCAACGGCTACGCCTTTTACCGCATCTTCAGCACCGGCGAACAACTGCCCGGCGCCGGCAAGGCCCATTACCTGTCCGGCCTGGTCAAGCTAAACGACAACCATCAGATCATCTTCCACGCCGGCGACGAGCCCGACAGCCAGCAGGACGGCCTGGGCGTGGGCTATTATGAATACACCATGGATTTCAGCGGCGGCGAGCCCATGATCGCGGACAAGCGCAAGGTCATCCGGGAAGGCGACGAGCTGGCCGACGGCAAGAAGGCGGTCAAGGTGGGCCTGGCCGATCACAACAACCAGGGCTCGGTGGCGGTGCGCCTGCGCACCCACGACGAGAGGACCGAAAGCGTCTACCTGAACAGCAGCCGCACCGGCTTCAGGAAGATCGTGGGCTACAACGTGCCCACTCCCACCGGCAATTCCAGATACGCCCCCTCCCTGAGCAACTTCGACCTCTATGACGGCGACAACCTTCTGATGGTGGCCCATCATTATGAGAAGGAAGGCTATAACGCGGCCGAGGGCCTCTTTCATCTGCCCGGCCCCGCGGCCAACGCGCCGGGAGGCCTCTTGTTGGAGGCCGGCAACCTGCTGCCCGGCTCCAACAGCTCCGTGGCCAAGCTGGGCCTGACCCAGGGCGGCGGCGCGGACGGCGCCTGGGTGATCCAGGCCCACACCCAGGAACTGCCTCCCACGGTGCCCCTGGCCGCCGGTGCCGCGGTCCAGCAGGGTTCGGCCATCATAACCGGCAGCGTGAACAATCCCAGCCCCGAGGGGCTGTCGCTCATGGCGGCCTCGGCGGACACCTACTTGTCCCAGGCCTTGCAGGCCGGCGGCGTGGTGCGGGGCTCGATCAACTACGGGCCGCGCATGGGAACCGACGGCCGGGTGGCCGCGGTGGTGCATGAAACCGCCGACCACCTCAAGCTCTACCACGGGGGCGACCTGATCGTATCCACCGGAGACAGGACCCCCACCGGCCGCACCATCACCGGCCTGGGCGGTCCCGCCCCCGGCCCGGACGGGCTGCTCTATTACGTGGGCTGCAGCGCCGATCAGGAGGAGCTGCTGGTCTCCAATGGAGAAACCACCGCTTCTCTGCTGGCCACCGGCGGCAGTCTCCTGAGCCCCGGCGGAGCCGAGCTCTTAACCATCGCCTTTGGCTCGGCCAAGGACCAGGTGGACAGCGAGGGCCGTCTGGTGTTCATCGGCGAATTCGCCGACCAGACGCTGGCCGTGATTCTGGGCATTCCGGTTTAAGGGGGATATTGAAATGGCTGACGGAACCATAGAGATAAAGAAGACCTTCATCGGGACCTCGGATCCCCTGAACGTTTGCAGCGGCCTGGCCCTGTTCCCCCCCTTTCCCAACATAGGGGCCGGGGTGCACTTTACCCAGAACACCCACGCCCTGCTGAACAAGGATTTAAAGATCCTGGCCTTCCGCGCTTCGGCCGCCATTGATTGGGGAGTGTTCATGGGCCTTTGCGGCCCCGGCTACGCGATCAAGTTTCTCACCGAAGGCGAAATCGAGGGCGACGAACTTGCCCTCAAGATCGATGAAGACTCCACCATAGGCGGCTTTGCCCTGGGCACCAACGTCAGCATAGATTTCGCCTTGATGGCCAAGCTGTACAAGCTGCATTGGAAGGGCTGGCACCTGAAGGGCTCCTGGGACGCGGTGCTGAACGCTGAACTGGCGGTGTCTTTCGATTTCTTGAAGCTGGCCCTTGACGTCATCCTGGCCGCCCTGGGTCTGGAAACCTGGCTTCAGAAAGTGGAGCCCATCAAGGAAACCCTCACCAGCAGCATCGCCATGCTGGGCGAGGCCGAGGACGTTTATAAGGATGGCGAGGGCGTCATCGAGATACACCCCAAGTTCATGCTGCCCATCAATCTCTGGGTGCTGGTGGTGGCCCTGGCCGCGGCCGGCGAGGCGACCGGCGTGCTCACCGCGCCCTCTACCGTCATCCTTGCCTTTGACAAATTGATGGACGTCACCTGCAGCTCCATAGGCTGCGGCCCCACCTTGGGCATTGACGTGCCGGTCAAGGTGCAGGTCGATTCGGTGACCATAGACAAGGCCGAGTTCAAACGAACCTATGTCGATAGTTCGGGAACCTGGCACGGCACCACCTCCTCCGGCGACATCCCCCAGGAGCCCGAGAAAATGACCGTGAAGCTGGGCACCACCGCGGGATTCGATTTTAGGGTGGGCGTGTACGCCGAGGTTCAGATATTGGAGCTGTTCCACGCGGGCGTCAGCATGGACACCGGCATGCTGGCGCTTTTGGGCATCCAGCCCCAGATCGGCGAATTTCACCAGACCCTGAGCAACGACATCGGCTCGCAATACGCCTCCGGGCCCTGCCTTGATTGCACCGCGCAAATGGGACCGGTGGAAGTTGAGTTCGTCTGAGACCGCCAAGCTGCGCATAGCCACGGCGCGGGATTTGTTCGAGGCCCTGGCCTCGCAGCAACTGGGCGTGCGGCTTTCGGTGCTGGCGGCCATCTGCCAGGCCCCGGACAAGGCCGTTTCCTACGGCCCGCACGAGGGCCGCGATCTGGTGGAGGAATTGGCCGCGCAATTGGGCCGGGCCCGCGACGTCAACCTGAGAAGGGCCCTGGCCGCCACCCTGGCCGTTTTCCAGGACCCGCGCGCGCTCAAGGCCTTGGGTGAGGCCTACCTCTCCTCCCACGACATGCAGGAGATCATGGTCTGCGCCCAGCGCCTGGCCGCCGACCCGGCATCCGGCTATACCGGCATGCTCATCTCCTGCCTGCGCTCCCATGAAAAGCCCTTGCAGGCCCGCGCCGCGGCCACCGTGCTGGCCCAGCATCAGGGCCTTTCCCCGGCCGACCGGGTGCGGGTGGCGCTGCTTTGCGACGTGGACTTTGAGACGCCCGTATTTGCCGCGGACAACGCGGACGCCTGGCTGGCCGAACTGGGCGGCTCCCTTGGCCGGCGGGCCAAGGCCCTGCTGAAAACCCAAGGCCGGGAGACCTGGGACGCCTTGGCCGTCTCCTGGCAGGGCTTGGCCCTGGAAGGCCGGGCCTGGCTTTTGGACTGGGGCTGCCGGGATTATCCGGACCCGGCCGGCGCGCTTTGCCTGCGGGCGCTCAAAGAGGGGCCGGACGATCTGCGCCTGGCCGCCTTGCAAGCAGCCGGGAGCCTGCCCGCGCTGCCGGATGACCTGCGGGAGGCGATCGGGCCTTATCTCGCCGCCGTGGATGGGGAGATTCGCCTGGCCGCCGCGCGGGCCATGGACCGGATAGGCGACGTGCGCTCGTTGCTGGGCAAGGAACGCGATCCCCGGGTTCAGGTGGCCCTGGTGCCCCACCTGGCGCGGCAGCCTGAAGAGGAGGCCGCCCCTGCGCTGGCGACCCTGCTGGAGTCCGAGGACTGGCGAGTGCGCGGCGCCACGGCCCAGGCCTTGCGGGGCCTGGGCGAGGCGGGCCGGCAGGCGGTCGAAAGCCTGCGGGAGCATCCCCGCCTGGAGGTGCGCGCGGCCGCGGCCCAGGTGCTGGACCAATAAACCGCGCTGGCCCCACTCCTTCGCGGCAGAGTTCAATCCGTCTTGGCTAATTCCTGGACATCCTGGGGCTAGGCCTCACGGCCGCGGGGCCGCTTCTTGCCCGGCGCGGCTCACTCCCCGGCGAGCATGGCCTTGATTGCCGCCGATTAGTGATCTGACTCCGTTCTTCGCCCTGACGCACGTCCGGCCACAACCTCATGCCTTTTAGACACGGGCGGGATCGAGCCTCTGGTTGGACCCTGGCAGGCACACCAGTCCCCGTTGCCCATCCAGATAAATCACCCGCCCGGTGGCGGCCGGCAACTCGGCGCGGTCATGGGTCACCAGGATTGCCGCGGTGCGGTGATGGGCCAGGCTCGCCTGCAAAAATCCCAGCATGTCGCGGCGCAGCTCGTGGTCCAGGCCGGTGAAGGGTTCGTCCAGCAGCAAAAGGTCCGGCCCCAGGGCCAGGGCCCGGGCCAGGGACACCCGTTGGCGCATGCCCCCGGACAGCTCGGCGGGAAACGCGTTCTCCCGTCCCGCCAGTCCCATGGAGGCCAGGTATTCCAGGGCCAAGGCGCGGGCGCGGCCCCTTTTCAGGCCTTGGGCCATCAGGGGCAGCGCCACGTTTTCCCGGGCCGTGCACCAGGGCAGCAGGCGCGGCTCCTGAAAAACGCAGGCCAGGCGGCGCGCCCTGACCTCCAGGCGGCCCTGGTCGGGCCGCTCCAGCCCGGCCACCAGGCGCAGCAGGGTGGACTTGCCCACCCCGCTGGACCCCAGCACGCCGATGATCTCGCCGCTTCCCAGCTCCAGATCGACCCCGCGCAGCACCTCGCGCCCTTGAAAACGCTTGGCCACTCCCTGGAGGCGGAGCACCGGCTCCGAGCTACTCCCCGGCGAGCCGGCCAAGGGCTGAGGCGGTCCGGCAGAAAAAGTCATGGGCGCGGCTGGCGGCTCCGCCTTTGACCCGGCCTCTTTTTCTTTCCTGCCCCGGCGCAGGACCCGGCGGCGCACCGGACGCAGCACTAACAATTCCGTGCCGGCCACGATGCAGATGCAAAGCAGGGCCAGGGCATATAGCTGAGGGGTTTGCAGGTTGCTGCGGGCCAGGGCCAGGGAATAGCCCAGTCCCTGGCCGGCGCCCAGGGCTTCGGCCAACACCACCATGCGTATGGCCCCGCCCAGGGCTACCAGCCCTCCGGATAGGAGGGGGCCGGCCATGGCCATCACGTATATGCGGTACAGGCGCATGGCCGTTGGCAGGCGGTACACCCTGGCCATCTCCAGGTGGCGGCGGTCCACCGTGTCCAGGCCTTCCACCACGCTCACGTAAACCACCGGCGCGGTCATGCCGGCCACAATGGCCACCACCATCACCCCGCCCATGCCGAACCACAGCATGGCCAGCATCACCACCACCACCCCAGGCACGCTCATGAGCATCCAGCGGGGCGGGGCCAGCACCCGGCGCAGGGGCGGCAAGGCCCCGGCCAGGGCGCCCAGGCTCAGGCCCACAGCGAAACCCAGGCCCAGACCCAAGGCCGCCCGCAGCAGGCTGGCCAGCAAATGCTCGCGCAGGAACTCCCCCTGGCCCAACAGCCCGGCCAGGGCCGCCAGGGTGTCCCAGGGCGAGGCCACGGCCAGGCCCGAATAGTGGCGCGAGCAAATCTCCCACACCCCCGCCAGCAGGGCCAGGCCCAGCAAGGACCAGGCCGGCCCCTTGAGGCGCTGGAGCCGCTCCCGCCCATTCACGGTGCGGACTCCCACAGGGAGGGGCCCGGCCTGACCCCGCCCGTGGCGGCGGGAGATTTTTCATAAAGCCGGCTCAAGAAAAACAAGGCCGCGTCCCGGCCTTGCTCAGCGTTCAACAGGCATATGTCCCGCCCGGCTTGGGACGCCATGGCCAATTGACCGGCCAGGGCGGGGAACATCTTATCGGCCAGGGCCTCGGCCTGGGCCGGGTGTTTTGTCACCCAGCCGCACTGCCCCCGGAAGGCCGCGGCCACCGCCTGGCAAACCTCGGGCTGCCGGGCCCGCTGCCCCACCATGACCAGGGCCGTGGTGGCCAAGAGAGGGCTGGCGGGAAAAGCCCGGGCCCAGGAGCGGCGCAGGTCCACGCTCTTATAAAGGGCGCGCCCCCCCTTGGTCATGCTGGCCCGCGCCAGGGCCAGGGAAGCGGCCGGCTCGCTCAATAGAGCCGCCTGGGCCCGCCCCATGATCAAAAGGTTCACCGCCTCCAGGGCACCGCCCGCCTGGCGGGTCCCCAGCTTCACGCCCTGCTTTTCGGCCACGGTGGCCAAGAGCAGAGCGGGCATCTCGCCGGGGCCGAAAGGCAGCATGATCTCTCGGCCGGCGAGTTCGGCCAGGCCGGCGGCCCCCGGCTGGGAGGTGACCAGCCACACCGGCGGGGCCATCACCGCCAGCACCCGGCAGGGCACCTGGCGGGCCCGCAGCACCGCGGCGGTGGCGATGGTCACCAGCACCGCGTCGGTCTGCTCCCCGGCCACCTGGGCCCGAAGCTGGTCCGGGCTGCGCCAGGGCGTGAAGCGCGCGCTGAGGCCGGTGCCGGGCAAGCGGCCCTGGTCGGCCATGGCCAGCAGGGCCAGGGTTTGCGCCACCGGCGGGCCGGAGAGGCGCAACTCTCCGCCGCCTCCCATGGCCGGCCCCGGCAGGGCCAGGGCGGCCAGCAGCAGGGCCATGAGCAGGTGGGCGATCATGACCGCCTCGCCTTGCGTCCCACGTCCAGCCAGGTGAGGCCGGTGGCCAGCTCCATGGGCCGGCTTTCCACCTGGGCGAAACCGGCCCGGCGCATGTGCTCGGCCAATTCGCCCTGGTCAAAGGAAACGTCCTGCCCCTCCAGGGCCAGGGACAGGCGCGAGAGCACGTAATAGGCCGGGCCGCTACGCTGGTTGGTGAGGCCCTCGTGCAGGCACAAGAGCACCCCGCCGGGATTCAGGGCCTGGAGCAAGCGCTCCATGAAGGCCGTGCGCTCCTTGACGTAGTACAGGCAGTGGCTGGCCCAGATTAGGTCGTAGCCTTGGCCCAGGTCCTCCTGGTTGTAGTCCCCGGCGATGAAAGACATGCGCCCGGCCAGGCCTTGGGACTGGGCCAGTTCCTGGGCCACGGCGGCCACTGGCGGCTGATCGCACAGCACGCAGTGCAGCGCGGGATGGCGCGCCAATATGGCCGCGCCCACCAAGCCCGGCCCGCCGCCCAAATCCAGCATGCGCCGAAAACCGGGGAATTCGGGCAGGGCCTCGGCCAGGTCCGCGGCCAGACGGCCCAAACCGGCCCTCTGGTAATTGGCCAGATAGCGGGCGGCCCGCTGCCAGTGCTCCGGCGAATCCAACCGCATTTCCCGCTTTACCTCGGGCGGCCCCTGGAGCACCAGTTCGTTCAGGCGGCCCAGGTTGGCCTGCTGCATGGGAATGAGGCTAAGGAGCATGTCCCCCAGCCAGGTCTGGCGGTCCCGGCGCAGGTAGATATCGGCCAGGGGGGTATTGGCATAATGCCCGTCGCGTTTTTCGGCCAGGCCCAGGGCGGTGAGACCGTCCAGCAGGCGCACCAGGTTGCCCTGGTGGGCCCCCAGGCGCCTGGCCAGCTCCTGAGGGTCGCCGGTCTCGGTCAGGAGGCCGGGCAGGTCCAGCTCCAGGGCGGTCTGCAACAGGGCCTGGCGCACCGGCCCCAGCAGCCAATCCATAAGCGGGGCGTAGCTCGGCCCCGGGGTTTCCATCCTTGCTGACATCGCTTAAAACCTCCAGTTCAGGGAAACGCCAAAGGTGCGGGGGTCTCCGTCCTGGACCATGATGTTGCCCGAATTGTCGAGGACCTTTTTGGTGGCGTGGGTTTCGTTAAAGGCGTTTTTGATCCACAGCGACAGGTTGCACCGGGACCACTCATAGCCCAGCCGGGCTCCCACCAGCTGGTAGCCGTCATCGCTAAGGGAATTAGCCGCGTCAAAGTACTGCTCGCCCGCGCCGAACAAATCCGCCCGCGCGAAAAGGCCCGAGGGATGGTGATAGGACACGGCCAGGTTGTAGGTGAGGTCCGGGGCCCAGGGCAGGTGCTTGCCCGCGTAGTCGGTGCTGACGCCGCCGTTATTTACGCTCCACTGGTCCACCTCGGTGAAGGCGTAGCCCACCCCGGCGCTGATGACCAGGCCGCTTAGGGGGCGGGCGGTCAACTCCAGCTCGCCGCCGGTGGAGTGGGCCTGGGCCGCGTTGCTGAAGCGCCACACCCCCACCCCGCCGCCGGGGCTTTCCTCGCGCACCTGCTTGTCCCGGATGTCGGTGTGAAACAGGGCCAGGTTGCCCAGGAGCTTGCCCTCCAGCCAGGAGGTTTTCAGGCCCGCCTCGTAGTTATAGGTGTATTCGGGCTCATAGGAAAAGGCGTCCAGGCTGTTGGCGGAAAAATAATTATAGCCGCCGGCCAGATGGCCGGTGGAAAAGCTTGCGTACATGGTGAGGTGGCGGTTCAGGTCATAGGACAGCGCGGCCATGGGCAACAGCTCGGTGGAGTCCAGGTCGCGGCTGTATTTACGGTCGGCCGAGAGGGACTTGTAATGCTGGTCGCCCGAGGCGCCGGATATCTCCAGGCGCAGCCCGGCGGTGAAGCGCAGGCCGTCGGCGATGGTGTAGGTGGCCTGGCCAAAGGCGGCGCAACTCTGGAGATCGGAGTCGGTCTTGAGCTTATAGGAGCGGGCGGCCACGGCGAAATTGCGCGCCATGGTCACCTCCAGGTTGTCCTGCTTGCCATAGGCCCCCACCAGCCAGGCCAGGGGGCCGGGCCGCTTGGAGCTGAGGCGGAACTCCTGGCTCCAGGAGCCCAGCTCCAGGTCCACATCCGACTCGCCCATGGGCGTGGCGCTGCGGTCGACGTCCATGATGAAGTCATAGCCATAGCCGCGGTGGGAGGTGATGGAAACGAAGTCGGCCCAGTCGCCGCTGTGTTTCACCCGCAGGCTCTGGTCCAGGCTGTTTTCGTGGGCCAGGTCCGCGGCGTTGGATTTCACGTCATAGGCCTCGGTCCGGTTGGGGCCGCTGAGATAACGGAGGGCCCCCAGGCCCAGGTTTTTGTTCCTGCCGTCCATGGACAGGGAAAGGTCCCAAGCCTGGCTGGGCACATAGCGCAAGCTCAGGCGGCCGCCGGTCACTTCCCGCTTGCCCGCCCGGTCGTCGTCCTTGCTCAGGTTGGTCACGTAGCCGTCGGTGGTGGTGCGCAGGGCAGAGGCCCCTATGAACAGCTTGTCCTGATACACCGGCCCCGAGACCGAAGCCGCCAGGCGCAGGCGGTTGTAGTCGCCGTATTCGGCGTTGGCCTTGGCCCGCGTCTCGGGGCCCGGCTGGGCCAGCACCACATTGATCACGCCCGCTTCACTGTTGGCCCCGTAGAGGGTGCCCTGGGGGCCTCGCGAAACCTCCAGGCGCTCCACGTCCATGAGGTCCAGGTCCTGCATGTAGTTGAGGGGATAGGCCACGTCGTCCACGTAGAGGCCGGCCGGGCTGAACAGGGAGGTGTCGATGGTGGAAAGGCCCCGGATGATCACGGCGTTGCCCGAGGTGGTGTTTTTCATGTAAGCGTTGGGCACCATTTGCAGGGCCTCGCTGAGGTCCCAGGCTCCCTTCATCTCCAAAGCCGTCTCGCTCACCACCGAGACGCTGCCGGGGTATTCCTTGAGATCGCTCTCGCGCTTGCCGGCGGTGACCGTGATCTTCTCCAACAGATAGGGATCGCGGCCGCTGGAGGATTGCTCCGGGGCGGAGAGGCTGGACTCGGCGGCGCACAACGCCGGCAACAAAAGCAGGCTTGCCGTTAAAAATAGGAGCTTCTTCATGAAGTAAGCCTTTCGTTTGCCTGGCCGCCGAGGGTTGGGCAGCCCCGCGGCGAGGCTTAAATTAGGCTCAAGGCTCCGTTGCTCCGGATCGAGGGGCGACGGAACGGACTCGGATGGCTCTCCTATTTAGCGTTTTAAGTTAGAACGGTCTAATCTTGGCGGGAGCATTTTTTGCTCTTGCGGGACTTTTTGGGGCCCAGCCAAAAGCCAAGGAGAAGGGATCACAGCCTGCCCGCCATCGCACGCCCCCTGGGGCGGCTTCGGGCCACTTCCCCCCCAAGCCTGGCTCAGCGCAGGTTGGCTCCCATCCCTTGCCCGCTCCATTCATTTGGCGGCAACGGACGGTGGCGCTGCAGGTAATCCTTGGGATTGAGCCCGTAACGGCGGCGAAAAGCCCGGCTGAAGTGGCTCAGGCTGGCGTAGCCCACGCTGAAGGCGGTCTCGCTGACGTTCAGGCGACCAGCCTCCAAAAGCTCACGGGCCTTTTCCAATCGATGATTGCGCAAATATCCGAACACCGAGGCCCCATAAAGCTGGTGAAAGCCGTTCTTCAGCTTCTTCTCGTTGAGCCCCGCCTGCCGGGCCAACTGTCCCAGGCTGGGGGGGTCCTCCAGGCGCCGGAGCAGTATCTCCCTGGCCAGGGCCACCCGCTCCAAGTCATCGCCCCGCAGGCGGGGAGACCGGGGCGAGGCTCCTTTAGCGGCGGCGAAGTATTCCCGGAGCTGCCAGGAGAGCAGTTCCAGAACCAGGCTCTCCAGGCGCATGCGCTCCAAACCGCCGTGATGGGGCCGGGCCAGCAGGCGGTTGAGCATGCTCTCCTTGGCGGGCTGGGGAGAGCCTTGCCAGCTGAACTGGCCCTTGGCGCGGCCTTCCAGGACGTCGCAAAAGGCGCGGGGGAGACGCTCATTCTCATCGGACAGGTAGCCGCGCAGAAACTCGGGGCTGGCCAGCACGCTGACCACGCACATGGCCCTCCGGGTGTCGTTTTCGATGAAGCCGGTGGTTTTGGGCAAGTGGAAGATGCCGTTGCTGCCGGCGCGCAGGTCGTGGGTCTGGCCCGCCATTTTACCTTGATCATAGGTGCAGCGGTTGTGGCCGGCTTGGATAAAGCCGAACTGGATGGGGGCTTCGCAGATGTCGAAGCCGGCCTTCCCCCCTTTGCCTTGCCCCAGACGGGCCACGTTGAGGATCAAGCCGGGACGCAGCCGCCACACCTGGATGCCGCCATCCTCCGGAGGGGGGGCGTCTTCCAGGCGGTAATCAATGCTTTGGGGGGCGGGGCGCCGGTCGCGCGCCCGCAGGTTCATTACATACTTCATTTAGGCACTCATGCTGTTTAAGCCAAGGGACTCAGGCGAATTGGCCGCCAAAAGGTTGCTCGTTCGGGACCAAGGCTCAGATAGTCACGTTGCTCGTTCTATGTTTGATTTATCAAACTATGCCTGAGCCCGCAATACATTTGTGGCGCCTGTTCGGTGCCGGGATCGGCCTGAGAATTCAGGCCGCCAAGGCTGGAGGCGCGCCGCCTCCCGCATGGCCAGCGGAAACGCCGCGCAGCGCTTCGCAGCCCAAGCAAAAAAACATGAGCATCGGGAAGAAATCCGGAAAGGAAAATTAATCTGACAATCGACCCCGAAGGCCAAGGAGCCGATTGTCAGATTAATCAGGAAGGCACATTTCCACTTGAAAAGTTTATCTTGGCCCGTGGCGTTCGGAGATCGCATAAAGCTGCGTTTACCAAATGTCAGGCATTGAGCCCTGGCAGAAGTTAAAAGGATTTGGTCAAGGTCAGGATCGCCCTGAAGCCTTCAGCTTCATCCTCAGCCGCGAATTCCTGCAATACGCGCAGGTTGGCCTGGTAACCGCCGTTCAGCCAGAAAAGGTTGGCTTCCGCGCCCAAGGCATGCACCTGTCCCAGGTCACTGCTGGCGCCCCCGCCGTCATCCTCTGATAACTGCCAATATGAGTATCCGCAAATTCCGGGACGGACCAGGAATCCCTTTTGGGCCATTATCTGCTTGCCCACGCCCCACTCGATGAATAGCTCGGTGCCTGGAGTCAGGTCAGTGTCTTTGGTTTCGCCGTACAGCAGGGTCCGGGTGAGGAGTGAGGCGCTCCAGGACTTTTCAGCGTCGAAATAATAGGTCCCGCCGATGTTCAGCAGGCCGCTTAAGGTGCCGGTTCCGCAGTTGGCGCCGGCGGTCGCGTCGAAGTGGCCGGTGGGCACATTAAGCGCGAGCCCTAAAACAGCATCCCAACGCTCTCCGTGCCAGGCCAGAAGCAGCGGCTCCAAGGTTATGTCCCCCAAGCCCACGTCGCTCTCGGTATGCTGGCAAGCGCCCAGCTCCAGATCCACGCCCACCAAGGGGACAATGACGTGAACGCCGTAATCAGCGCCCAGGAACTTCTTGCCCGTCATCCAGATCAGCCGGTGCACATTGGCCAGCACCTTGAGGGAAAACGAGACGGGCACTTCGTTTCCATCTTTGTCCCTCAGGGTGTCGGCGTCATATAACAACGTCTGCATCCGGTAATGAAACCCCGGCGGCGGCATGGTCGCCGCCATGACGCCTTCCACGCCCGGCACGAATCCGCCGCCTCCGGTGGCGCCCGCGTTGGATGAGAAAATCAGTGGCAGAATGAACGCGCAAAACATCAACAGCGTCGTCAGCAAGCTTCTTTTCATGCCCTTTCTCCCTTTTCCAAATTGTTTTCCTGGGCCGTTTTGAGCCTACTATCCCCTGACAATCCCGGCCCAAGCTGGAATTGTTTCGATGTTTTAAATGGTTATGATCTTAGCGCTCGCCAGGATTAAGAGCTGGCCGCCCCGGTCTCTTGCTTTTCTAAAGCACCCTCCCGCCTTGAAATGTCAGAGACCTAACAACGTTTTCTAAGCCCCAGTTCACTGGGGGTCTCTCTGATTATCTGTTTGTCGTAGCCCATCAGGTCGTCACCCCAAAGCAGCATCTTGTCCAGCGCCGCGGTCTTTTTGATAATGCCGGCCACCATCTTATGCATTTGGGAACCCACGGGTTTGTTCCAGGGGCAAACCCTGATGCAGTTGGTGCAGCCGGTGGTGCCGCTCTTGTTCCACCAAGCCAGGCAGCGGTCCGAGTTCACGGGCCATTTCAGGAGGCCGGGCGAGGTGCTTATGTTCACCGGCTCGGCGGTCCTTTCCCCTCGGGGGATGGCGTTGCCCGGACATTGCTGGGCGCATTTCCCGCATATTTCGCAAAAATGCTGCACCCCCAAGTCCACCGGTTCATCCACCGCCAAGGGCAGATCGGTGAAAACCTTGCTCAACCTGACCCTGGGACCGTACTCCAGGGTGATAAGCTGGCCATTGCGGCCCAACTCTCCCAAGCCCGCGTCCACCGCCATGGGGATGGATAAACCCGTCTCGTTGCCGCTGGGGATGGCCTGATAGCCCAACAGGCGGATGAATTCAGCCACCATCAAGGCGGTATAGGCTTGTTGGGAATAGCCCAAATCGATGGTGGGGACCACGGCCGGCGAGCGCTGGATGTCGTAGTAGTCCATGGCAAAGGCCATGACGATGACACGGTTTACCCCTTCGGGCATTTCGATCGGTTGCCCCACTTTGAACTCAGGGGCCAGCTTGACATTGTGGGTGCCCCAATGGGAATAGAGCCATAGCGGGTTGAGCTCGGCCACGCCAACCAGGCTGGCCCCGAACCACCTGCCGACCTTTTTTATTTTTTCCCGCATCCAGACAATGTCGTCCACCGTTTTGCCCGCATGGGGGATGTCCCAGCGCCGGGGGAACCTTTGCCGGCCCAGGACCATTTTGCGGCAAAGGGTGTCTATGGCCCTGCCGGCCAGATTCAGGGCGAAGTCCTCCCGCAGATGCCCGATTTGGTTTTTGTTGGCCTTATTCAAAAGACCATATTCCAAGGCGGATTCCGGGCCGGGAATCTCTCCTTTATCAGCCCTGGAATAACCGGTGTTGTCCTCATGAAATCTGGTCAACTTGCCTACGATATATTTTTTGTATGTCGGCTCCCGAGTTGGTTTGCTGGGATCCCTGCGCTTATCAGCGGACAATTTCCACTCTCCCCTTGTTGCCGTCTACTATGATGGTATCGCCGGTTTTAATGGTTTCGGTGGCCACCCAGGTGCCCACCACGGCCGGCACGCCGTATTCCCTCGCCATGATGGCCGCGTGAGTGAGCATGCCACCGCTATCGGTCACCACCGCCGCCACTTTGGGGAAGATGGAGGTCCAGGCCGGCGAGGTGTAGGGACAAACCAAAATGTCGTCGGGTTGAACCTTGGGGAAATCCTTATGACTGGTTATGACCTTGGCCTTGCCTTTGACCAAGCCGGGCGCGCCCGGAAAGCCCTCCAGCACTTCCTCGGCCTTGACGGTTTTTCCCGTGGTTTCCTGGCGCGCTTTATCCAGAATGAAGTTGGTAAGGCCGAACACCTTCATGGCAATGGGGTCTTCCACGGTTTCCGGTACATTGCCTAAAAAGGGCGCCTCTTTGAGATTGCCGGCTTTTTCGTATAATTCCTTTCGGTGTTTGACCAGGGGCCCCAGCAGGTGGGAGTAGATATAGCGGGCCGGGCCTTTGGCCTCTGCCAGGCTTTCCATCACCTCGTAGATTTCATAATCGGTCAGATGGAAAACGTCCTGCGGGTCCTCGATTATGTTTGCCTCGGCCAAGCGGCGGCCTATTTCCAGAGCCGCGTACCTTATGGCGCTGAAACAAACCTGCTCCAGATAAAACCAGTGGTCTTCATTGTAGGCGTATGCCTTTTGCCAATTGGGCAGTTGCTCATCAAAGGCGGCGCGATCTTCCTCGCTCAATTGGCCACGAGCCTGGGCGATGACTTTGTCCCTTTTGAGGTGCATCTTCCCCAGTTCCTGGTCATAATCCCAGCCCGCCGCCATTTTGGGCATCATCGAGCGGATGTTGTCTATAACCGGAGTCGGGTCTTCACACCAGGTAGGAAAATTCACGTCCAAAATGGCTGCGGTCAGGCGATGACCAAACTCGGACAGGTAGGCATTGAATTGCTGGTACCACTGAGAACATTTCTCGGAAGTCTTCAGTGTTTCCACGACAATGGCTATGTCGTCCGCTCCAAGGAGCAATTCCTTGACCGCCGGTATTTCGTAGGCCAAGCGGCAAAGCTGGTACTGGCCCCGGTCGGTTAATTGTCCCTTTGTTTCATGTCCGGTGAGCATGTTGGTGAAACCCTGCTCGGACAATCCGCGATTTTTAATAAACTCCTCGCCCTGAAGATAGACGGAAGTCGAAACATACATTCCGCGGAAATGCAGATACCAGCACCGGAAGGTGGCCCTGACGGTTTTGCGAAAATGATCCAGCAAGTCTCCATTGCTTAAAACCGTTAAGTCCTTCTGAACATTGGGCCAGGTTATCTTTTTGCCCTCCGCAATAATTCGTCCATAAAACTCCTCCCAGTTATTGATGTTGAGTTCAACGAACGAAACGAACTCGCCAAATCTTTTTTCAATTTCCTCAGGGTCTTCTATCCCTACAAAGCCAAGATAGACCCGCTGATTATGCGTCTTGACAATCGCTCCGCGACTGCTGGGCAACTTCGCCTCTTCCGCCGCAGTGGCATAACCCCACATATGACCGCGATGGACCGTGCTCATACCCAAGGAGGAAACGGGATAAGGATTGTGCAAATCATCCCGGAACCAAAATATTCCTTCATCGCCATGTTGGGGACGTATCGCTCGGATACTGTCCGGCTCCTCATAATCCATTTTTAATCCCAGATTTCTCATGTTATTCCCTCCCTTTGAGAAAAGCCCACCCCTTGGCTGGTCTCTGACCACCCCTCCCATTTGTTTAAGCGTTATGTTGCTGGATTTTAATTATGTGGCTAACACATAACTAAACAAGTGCGTATTAAACACCCGACAGTAAGGGTAACACTTAGCCAAAAGCATGAAGAATATATTCGACCTATTGGAATCTTCTTCATCCAGGCTGTCGTAATTGCCTCCCCCTTTTGAAATTATCATCTCCGCGCCCTTAAAAAGCCTTTGCACTTCCCGCGAGCAGCGTGAAATAATGGTGCCCGGCAAAGGTCCGTCAATACCGTTTCCTATAAGAGTGGCCACCTGATCCATGCCAACCTGCAGGCCCTCTTTCATGGTGGAATCGTTCAAAGCCGCTTCCTTTTTAACGACGTATACCACCTCGTTTTCATAGCGCTCCCTGATAAGTTCGATCAATATCCGGTCCAAAACTATTTCGCCAGCATTGTCGCCAAAATATAAAATAGTTTTACCCTTCTTCAGTTTTTCCTTGAAAGCTCGCCAGATATCTTGGGGAAGGTTGGCTTGCAAGGCCTTGTCAATATGATTGGCCAAATCCGATGAGTTCTCGAACATGAGCAAGTCGGAATGGTTGCCCATGATCGCCAGCTTGACGGCTGCCATCAGCGGATCATCCGATTCAGCCACGCGCGCCTTGAACTTGGGATAAAGCTCCATTGCTCTTTTGTTTTGCTTTTCCTTAAGCCCGGCAAATGGATCATAGAGCCCCGAGCGATGTTTGATTATGGTTATGGCCTTTTCGTATAACTCTGGACTTAGTATTTGCCAATTATTGTTTCTTATTTCCGGTATATTCAGTATGTCAGCGGCGATAGACTTTTCAACATCTGGATCATCCGTTGACACCCTGATGGCCGCCAAGCTGCCTTTCAGTAGGCACGGTATACAGTCTGGTTTAACTAACATTGATATCCCATCAAATTCTTATAGGATCAGCAAAATACCACACATAAAATATATAAAATGTTTTCAGCGGATGACCGCGGCTCTCTTTTGTCCCGGTATCAATTCAGATAACTAGCCGAGCATAAACACCCAAGCACAAACATGCAAACCAATTAAACTTAATGATTATTAAGAATATCTTAACTGGGATAAGATGGTGTGATTGTTGATATATATACTGGTTGGCTGACAGCTTCCGCCCTGTCGCAAGATATGGTAGACTATATTATCTTCAGTTGATTGATTCCTCGATTATTTTGAACCGGATGGACTTAGAGGCCAAACTTTATCCGGCGATTACACGTCATTTGACCCTTGCCGACACACTGCGCTGGCACGATATTTCTGGGGCGATATTGAGAAAAAGATCACAACCGAGCTTTTCATAACCGTCCGGAGCGCAGGCGGCAATGTTTTCAGCGATCCATGCTTACTTACATGGCAAGATATCGGCATGCTATCTGCCGCTTTCGTGCAATGTGCACCGGCGTCCCCCAAGAATTCCATGGAGACCTAATTTCAGTACGCCCTAAAAATTATTGTTATGCGCGGTATCATAAAAATAATATATATTGTATAAATTGTGTTTGACTAAACGGCCCATTCGACGCCCGATGAAGCAAAAACGGGGAATTACCCATACCTTCATTCCCTTTAAACCGGCGTTTTTAAAACATCGGTGAGTCTACAGCAAATCATTGGGCGAGATAGAGAAGTGAAGTGATACTTAACATCAACCAATTGCGGGCTTTTTGCACCATGGTGCGGCACCAAAGCGTGAGCAAGGCCGCTGGTGAACTGATGGTGACTCCGCCGGCAATCAGCATGCAAATAAAGCACCTGGAAAGCGCCTTGGACATGAAATTGGTGGCCCGTCAGGGGCATTCCATGCGCCTTACTCCCGCCGGAGAAAACCTTTGGGAAAAAGCCAAACCAATTTTCGAACAGATTTGGGCCTTGGAAAATGAGCTGGAAGACAGCGCCGGCATTAAAGTGAGCAACTTAAAAATCGGATGTCCACAGACCCAGGCCAAATACCTCATGCCTCAAATTCTGGCTGCATTCAACAGCGCTCACCCGGGAGTGCATCTATGCCTGGATCAAGGTACCAGTTCGGAATTGGTGGAAAACCTTATCCAACAAAGAAACGAACTGGCCATTGTCCGGAATATTCCCAACGAGACCAGATTCAAAATCAAACCAATGTTCCAGATTGAATTGACTCTTGTGGCCGCTCCTGAAAAATTTAACTCAGCAGATAATAAAATATCGGTTAAACAACTGGATTCCCTACCTTTGATATTGACTCAAGTTGGTTCGGCCTCGCGTAATGTGGTCATGGAATATCTCAGTACCCACCGAGTCAGGCCCATGGTCGTGATGGAATCGGCCAGCGTGGACTTGATCAAGGAACTGGTCGGACAAGGACAGGGCCTGGGCTTTGTGGTCAGATATGCTGTGCTGGATGAGCTGAGAAAAGGAAAATTAAAAGCCCTGAGGCTGGCGGAAGGATCGCCTTTTTTGGATGTGGGGGTTGGCTATGTTACCCAACGTAACTTATCATCTTCCGCCTGGCATTTTTTACGTTTTCTCGACAATAACCAAGCCTTGATCCAAAGGCTATTATTGGGACCACAGCTTAATTAGTAAGGGTGATGGCCATGTCGCCCAAATATTTCTGCAAGAGCCGCACGTCGCCACCCATGAGTTCCCGCAGCACGCGATTTTCCAAACCCTTCGGTTCCTCCGGCCCTTCCCGCAAGCTAAATTCCACCAGCTTCCCGTCCAGGCTGGTGAACTGCGCCCTGATCCTACCCCGGCTGGTGTCCTGGGACCAGTAGTGCAGGAACATGCCGGCCCGCACCTTGACCTTGCGCTGGGTCCTGGGGCGGCGGGGGAAGTAGGTCCAGGCCGGCGAGAGCAGGCGGCGGCCCAGGCGTTCCATGGCCCGGCGCAGTTCGGCGTCGAGAGGCCGCTCTTCCAGGGGGCCCAGCGCCTCGGCGAAGCGGGCGGCCAGCCGGTCGTAAAGCGCCTCGTCGTCCAGCTCGGCCTCGCATCGGGCGCCCAGTTCCCGGCGCAGAGAGGTGAGCTGCCGCTCCATGTGGGCCTGGAAGCTCCGGCGGAAGGCCTCATCCGGGGCGCGCAGCGCCCGGGCCATGGCCGCGCAGTCGAAGCGGCGCATGAGATTGCCCACAAAGGCCACGCATTGGCCGATCTCGCCCGCGCCGGTGCCCGCGATGCGCCGCTCGCCCACGGCCACGTCGTTGATCGGGGCTATGCGGGCGGGCACCCCCAGGTCCCGGTAAACCGCCACCGCCGGGGCCAGCAGGCGGGCGTAGAATTTCCGGCGGTTCAGACTGACCAGCCGATTCTCCCGGCGCAGCACCACCTGCCAGAATATCTGGTGGCGGTCCAGGTAGACCGCGCCGCCGCCCACCTCGCGGCGGAACACCGGCAGCCCGGCCGCCTGGCAATGGGCCAGGTCCAGCTCCTGGGCCGGGTCCTGAAAATAGCCCACCGACAGGTAGGGCCGCTCCGGCGAGCAGAGCACCAGCCCCTCGCGGCCCAGGTGGGCCAGGGCGTGGTAGGCAAGCTGGGAATCCTGCCAGGAGACGCGGCCCAGGCGGTAGAGGTGCATAACGCCTAGATGTCCAGGGAGGCCCGCACCAGTTGGGCCACGTCCATGACCTTGAGCGGCAGCTTGTTGCGCCGGGCGTGGGTGGCCATGGTGCGCAGGCATTGCTGGCAGCCGCTGACCACCGCCTCGGCCCCGGTGGCCAGCACCTGCTCCACCTTGCGCCGGGCGATCTCCGCGTTGAGCGGCTGGTCGATCATCTCCAGATTGCCGCCGCCCCCGCAGCAAAGGCAGTGCTCGCGGTTGTCGGCCAGATCCTTCAGTTCCACGCCGGGCAGGGCCCGGATCACCCGCCGGGGCTCCTCGAAGATACGCGCCGCCCGGCCCAGGTCGCAGGGGTCGTGGTAGGTCACGGTCAGCTTGCGCTCCTTGAGGGGCAGGCGCCCCTGGCTCAGGAGGCCGTCCAAGAACTGGGTGGCGTGGCTGAGCCGCAGGCCGGCCTCGGGGTAGTGCTCGCGCCACATCATGTAGCAGGAGGGGCAGGCGAAGACCACCTGGCGGGACCCTTTGGCCTTCACGGCGGCCAGGTTGTGCTCCATCATTTCCCGCGCGGCGGGCAGGTTGCCGGCCCCCAGGAGGGGGAAACCGCAACACCACTCATCCTCGCCCAAGAGGGTGAAGTCCACCCCCGCCGCCCGCAGCACTTCGGCCAGGGCGATCGGTATTTGCTGGGCCAGGGGAAAGAAGGAGGCCACGCAGCCGGTGAAATAGACCACCTCGGCCCGCTCCTTGACGAACAGGTCGTCGGGCGGCTCGTCCAGGTCTTCCACCCATTCGGCCCGCTCCTCCTGGTCCTCGCCGAAAACGTTGCGGCTTTGGGCAAGGTGCTCCCGGATCATATCCACCTTGGCCGGGTAGGCCCCCTGCTCCACCAGCTCCTGGCGCAGGTTGAGCCACAGGTCCTTGAGCCCGATGCCCGCCGGGCAGACCTCGGCGCAGTTGCCGCACAGGGTGCAGCGGAACACCGTCTCGGAAAAAGCGCGCCACTCCTCGCCATCGGGCGGGCGGCCGCCGAGGAGCCGCCGCAGCCAGCCGGCCCTGCCCGCCCGCCGCCGCCAATCCAGGCGGTAGAAACCGGAGAGCCGGCCGTCGCCCGAGGCGGCCACCGCCGGGCAGGCCTCGGCGCAGGCCGCGCAGCCGGTGCAGGCCTCCAGGGAGAGGAGCTGACCTTTGCTGTAAAGACGGTTGTTCAAGGCGCGCTCCTTAGCCCGCGTATTCCATGAGGGCCGTGCGTCCGGCCGCGCCGGCCGCCGGCACGCCGTGTTGCTGGCTGCGCTCGGGCCTTGCGGTGGCTTTTGCCGCGCCCGCGGCCCGCGTGTGCCGGACACCTTGTTTGCCGGCGGCGGTCTGCGCCGGGGAGGGACACAGACCGCACCTCGCCAATTCGAAAATATTTTGCATAACGGCTCCACCAATCCTGACCCGCTGTGAGATGCCCCCCAGCCCTCGGGTTACAGACGGGCTAGCCCTGCGGGGCGTGCTTGGCGATATCGGCCTCCACCCAGGGGCGCACCGCCTCGGCCCCGTGCAGCAGGTCCTCGAGCTCGCCAAGGTCATCGGCCCGCAGGCGGTACATCCAGCCCGCGCCGTAGCAGTCCTGGTTGATCAGCTCCGGGTTCAGCTCCAACTCCTCGTTGACCGCGATCAGCTCGCCGTTGACCGGCGAGAGTATCTTGCCCAGCCACTTGCCGGATTCCACCTTGGCCAGCTTCTTGGCCTTCTTGAGCTTCTTGCCCTCGTCCGGGAGCTGGGCGAAGACAATGTCGCCGGCCAGCTTCTGGGCGAAGTCGTCCATGCCCATGACCAGCTCGTCGCCTTCCACCCGCACCCAGTAGTGCTCCGGATCGTAGTAAAGCTCCTCGGGGAAGTTGTAGCCGTTTATCTCCATGACAATCACCTCGCGGTTGGATCAGGATTCTTCGATCAGTTCCATGAGGAACTGAGGGGTGGTCATTATCTTGAACTTCTGGGCGCGCAGCTTGGCGTTGGCAAGATTGTGCACGCAGGAGTTGCACTCGGTGAGCAGCACCTGGGCCCCGCTCTCCTCCACCTGGGCCAGCCGCCGCCGGGCCATGACCAGGGAGTTCTTGGCATAGGCCCCGCGCACCCCGCCCCCGGCCCCGCAGCACAGGGCATCCTGCCTGTTGTCGGCCAGCTCCACGAAATCCGGGGCCACCGCCTGGATGGTGCGGCGGGGCTCGTCGTAGATGCCGCAATGGCGGCCCAGGTCGCAGGGGTCGTGGTAGGTCACCTTCAGGTCGCTGTGCAGCCCCAGGTCGCGGCCGGCCAGGAACTGGCTCAGGTGCGTGATCTCCAGGCCCGCCTCCCGCAAGGGGGCGTAGGCCTCCTGCTTGCCGAAGGTGCGATAGCAATAGGGGCAGCCGGTGACCAGGGTCTTGGCCCCGGTGGCCAGGATGCGCTCCATGTTGGCCCGGGCCAGGCGGGGCTTGATGGCGAAGCCCACGTCCTCCAGCACCCCGGAGCAGCACACCTCGTCGATGAGGGTGTAGTCCACCTCCAAGTGGTCCAGCAAATCCAGGGCCGCTTCGGTGGCCTCCTCTTCGCGGTATTGGCCCACGCAGCCCATGAAGTAGACCACCTCCGCCCGGCCGCCCCGTTGGCGGTCGAAGTCGCCGGGCTCATCCTCGGCGTAGATGTTGTCGGATTCGTCCAGCACCTGGTCCATGCCGCTGAAGGCGGGGTGGCAGGTGCCCAGGCCCACCATCTCCTTGCGCGCCGCCTTGATGATGGCGGGCACGTCCACCCCGGAGGGGCAATTGGCGGCGCAGGAGGCGCAGGAGGTGCACTGAAAAAGGCTCTCCACCAGCTCCTGGCCCAGCTCTAGGCGGCCCTCCAGCACCTCCTTGAGGAGCAGCATCTTGCCTCGCGCGTTCAGGGCCGGCCGCTGGGTGCCGCCGAACACCGGGCAATGGGCCTGGCAGAAACCGCAGCGCGAGCAGCGCTGGATTTGATCGCGGAACTTTTCCAAGAGGGGATGTTGGTCAGTCATCATTATCCGTCCAGGCCCATCTTGCCGGGGTTGAGGATGTTGTTGGGGTCGCAGACCTTCTTGATGGAGCGCATCAGTTCCATGGCCACCGGGTTGTGCTCCAGGTCCATGTAGGGCGCCTTGGAAAGCCCGATGCCGTGCTCGCCGGTGAGGGTGCCGCCCAGTTCCACGGCCAAGGCGAAGAGATCGTGGATCGCGGCCTCCACCCGCTCCTTCTCCGCGGGGTCGGCCGCGTCGTAGAGAATCTGGGGGTGCAGGTTGCCGTCGCCGGCGTGGCCGAAGGTGGCGATCTGCACCCGGTGGCGGGCGGCTATATCCTGAATCCCCCGCAGCATGGGGGCCACCTGGCTCATGGGCACGGTGATGTCCTCCAGCATGAAGTTGGGCCGCAGCCGGGCCAGCACCGGGTAGCAGCTCTTGCGCGCCTTCCACAGCCCGGCCGCCTGGGCGGCGCTCTCGGCCCGCTTCACCTCGCGGGGGTTGTGGGCCCTAAACTGCTCCACCACCCGCTCCATCTGGTAATCGGCCTCGCCCTGGGTGCAGCCGTCGGTCTCGGCCAGGAGCATGGCGTCCACCTCGGGCAGGGCCAGGTCGGTGTTCTGGTTGATGGCCCGCAAGGTCTCGCGGCCCATGATCTCCAGCACGCTGGGGATCACCCCGCTGGCCATCACCCCGCTCACCGCCCGCCCCGCGTCCTCCAGGTCGTCGAAGATGGCCAGGGTGGTGGCCGTGGCCAGGGGCTGGGGGCTGATCTTGAGGATGATCTCGGTGACGATGCCCAGGACGCCCTCCGAACCCACGAACAGGCGGGTGAGATCAAAGCCGGAGACGCTCTTCATGGCCCGGTTGCCGACGCGCAGCAGGCGGCCGTCGCCCAGCACCACGGTGAGGCCCAGCACGTAATCGCGGGTGGTGCCGTACTTGGCCCCCTTCACCCCGCCGGCGTTGGTGCCCACGTTGCCTCCCAGGGTGCAGGCCTTGCCCGAGGCGGGGTCGGGCGGAAACATGTAGCCATGGGGTTCCAGGGCCTTGGCCAGGTCGGCGTAGACCACCCCCGGCTGCACCACCGCCACCCGGTCCCCTATGCTGATGTCCAGGATCCGGTCCATGCGGCCTAGGTCCAGCACCAGGCCGCCCCGGGAGGGCACCGACAAGCCGCTGAGCCCGGTGCCCGCCCCCCGGGCGGTTACCGGAAAACCCTCCTCGTTCGCCAGCCGCACGACGGCCTGCACCTGCTCGGCGCTGGTGGGCCAGGCCGCGGCGTCAGGGCGGTGGAGGTGCTCCGAGGCGTCGGAGCTGTAGCTCACCAGGTCGATGAGCTGATCGCTGAAATTGGCCTCGCCCAAGATGGCGCGGAGCCGGTCTTTGGTCTCGGTTTTCATGTCCCTTGCGTTCCTTGTCTCGCTTGGCCGCCCGCCCTTATGGCCAGCCACAGGGGGGCCAGCACGATATGGCGCAGGCGGCTGAAAGGCAGATATGCCACGAAAGCGGCGTAGCACACGGCGTGTGCGTACCAGAGATAGGCGTAGGCCTCTTGCAGGTCCGGCCCGGCGCTGAACAGCCCGCAGAGGGCCGCGCCCAGGAAGGCCCAAGGCGGGCCGGCGTGGCCGGTGAGACTCAGGCGGGCCCCCTCGGTGACAAAGCCGCTGAGCACCACCAGCGCCAAGAGGGCCAGGGCCGGCCAATCGGGCCGGGGCAGGCCGGGCACGGTATGGCCGCGCCGGGCCAAGCGGCGGGCCAGGGCCAAGAAGCCCCCCACCAAAACCATGAGGCCGGTGAGGTCGAAGAACAGGGCGGTGGCCGGGTTGTTCTTGGCCAGCATGGTCTGGGTCAATCCGCTGCCCGGCTCCCAACGCCCCAGGACCAGGGCCGCCAGGGCCCAGGCCAGGCGGGCGGCAAAGGGCAGGAAGATCAGGGCGTGCGCCAGCCAGCGCCCCGGCGAAAGCCGCCACAAGCGGCGCTGCAACAGGCCGTCCATCACCAGGGCGGCCAAGGCCGGGCCCAAGCGCCAGGGGCTCCGGTGATTCGCCGCTGGCGCCGGCCCCGCCCCCCCGCCGCTTAGCCAGAAGCCCAGCGAGCCGGCAAGGCCCAGCGCCAAGATGGCCAGGGCGATGCGCGAGGGCCAGTCGGCGAGCTTCAAGGTGGCGGTGTGGCAGGCCAGGCAGAGCAGGCTCTTGGGCGGCAGCAGCGCCGCCGGGGCCCCTTCTTGGTTGCCCGCGAAATGGCAGCGCCGGCACGAGGCTTCCCGGCCCGCCGGCAGCAGGGCGTGGGGGCCCGCCGGACCGCCCAAGTGGCAGGCCTGGCAGGAGACCCCGGCGTGCAGGTCTCCGCTGGTCTCCTCGTTGTGGGGCGGGTGACAGCTTACGCAGGCTGCCAGGCGCGGATTGTCATGGGGATATATCTCCACCCCCTGGTGGCAGGCCAGGCAAGAAAGCGCCCCGTGCGGGCCCAGGTCGCGGCCTCCTCCATCGGCCAGGCCCTCGGCGGCGTGGCATTGCAGGCACTCCGCCGGGGACGGCTGCGCCGCGGCCCAGGCCGGCGCGGCCGGGGCCAGAGCCAGCAATAGCGCGGCCAGGAACAGGCCGCCTATGGCCAGGGCGCGGCTCATCAGGCCCCCGTGTCCTGGGAGCGGGCCAGGTGGCGGCGGTGGCGCTCGCCGCGCACCGACACCACGCTCACCGGGCTGTGCCGGTAGACCTTGTCCGCGTTGGAGCCCAGCAGGGTGCGGGAAAAGTCGCTACGGCCCTTGGTGCCCATGACGATGTAGGACGCTCCCTCGCGGGCCGCCACCTCCAGGATGACCTCCCAGGGCACGCCCACCTCCACCAGCACCCGGGCGCTCAGGCCGCGCTGATCCAGCAGGGCCTGCAGCCGCTCCCGGCGCGAGGCAAGGCGCTGTTCTATTACCTGATCGCTCCGCAGCAGCTCGGTGCTGTCCTGGATGAACTTAAGCTCCTCCACGCTGCGCTGGTGCAGCACGTTGAGGGCCACCAGCTCGGCCTCCAGGCAAGCGGCCAGCTTGCCGGCCGCGGAGACCGTGTCGCCGCTGTATTCGGAAAAATCCACCGCCAATAAAACCTTGCTCGCCGAGGCCATGACCGCCCTCCTTGCCGCCGCCTACCGGTAGGCCACCGTGGGCAGCCAGATGACCAGCTGGGGCCACACCGC
The DNA here is from genome assembly GCA_001184205.1 of Desulfocarbo indianensis. GTDB lineage: Bacteria > Desulfobacterota > Desulfarculia > Desulfarculales > Desulfarculaceae > Desulfocarbo > Desulfocarbo indianensis. The sequence goes on along the minus strand of LBMP01000002.1, from coordinate 160,611 downwards.
CACCAGCACCAGACCGATGAGCTGCAGGATGATAAAGGGCACCACGCCCTTGTAGATTTCGATGAGTTCCACGTCCGGCGGGCAGACGCCTTTCAGATAGAACAAGGCGAAGCCCACCGGTGGCGTGAGGAAGCTGGTTTGCAAGCTCACCGCCACCAGGACCACGAACCACACCAGCTCCGGGTTCTCCACCACCCCATGACCCTCCACGTGGATGCCCAGGGAGCTGATCACCGGGGCCAAGAGAGGCAGCACGATCAGGGTGATCTCGATCCAGTCCAGGAAAAAGCCCAGCACGAAGATGGCCCCCAGGATGACCGCCATGATGCCGTGGGGCCCCAGGGGGATGCCGGTGAGGGCCGCCTCGATGAACTCGTCGCCGCCCAGGCTGCGCAAGACCAGGGCGAAGGTGGTGGCCCCCAGGAAGATGGCGAAGATGTAGGCGGTGGTGTTGAAGCAGGCGAAGGTCACTTCCTTGATGACCTTGAATTTGAGCTTCTTGTTGTAGGCGGCTAAAAGCGTGGCCCCCAGGGCGCCCACCCCGCTGGCCTCGGTGGGGGTGGTGATGCCCGCGAAGATGGAGCCCAGCACCGCCAGGATCAGGGCCGCCGGCGGCAAGATGGTCTTGAACACGTCCCAGACCATGCTCCAGCGCAGCGGCTTGCGGTCTGGGCTCAAGGGGGCGGCCTCGGGCTTGAAAAGACAGTAGATAAGAATGAAGGCGATGTAGAGCCCACCCAGGATCACCCCGGGCACCACCGCGCCCATGAACAGGTCGCCCACCGACAGGCCCAGTTGGTCGGCCATGATCACCAGCATGATCGACGGCGGAATGAGAATGCCCAGGGTGCCCGAGCCGGCGATGGTGCCCAGGGCCAGGGGCCGCGAGTAGCCCTGGGCCATCATGGCCGGCATGGACAACAGGCCCAGGAGCACCACCGAGGCGCCGATGATGCCGGTGGAGGCGGCCAGGATGATGCCGATCATGGTCACGGTGACCGCCAGGCCGCCGCGCACCCTGCCGAAGAGGTTCTGCATGGCCTTCATCATCTTCTCGGCGATGCCGGAGTGGTCCAGCATCAGCCCCATGAAGATGAACATGGGCAAAGCCACCAGCACCCAGTTGTCCATGAACTTGTAGACCCGGTTCACCGCCATGCCCAGGGTCATCAGGTCCAGGCCGGTGAGGGTGCCCAGGTACATGTCGGAGTAGTAGCCCACCACCGTGAACAACACGCCCACCCCGCCCAGCACGTAGGCCACCGGGTAGCCGGTGAACAGGAAGGCCACGAAGGTGAGGAACATGGCTATGACCAGATAGTCGTTAACTTCCATGGCGGACCCCTCGGGGAGCCAGCAGGGTGGCGATGCTGGAGATTAAACGGCTGACCGCGGCCACGCCCAGCAGGGCGAAGGAGATGGGAATCACCGCCTTGATGATCCAGCGGAAGGGCAGGCCCAGGGGCGAGTCGGAGGCCTCGTCGACCCGCCAGGACTCGCTCCAGAAATCCACGCCCATCCAGATGAGCACCACCACCCAGGGCAGCAGGAACAGCAGGCTGCCCACGATCTCCCAGGCGGCCTTGCCCCGCCGGGAGAAACGCTGGTGGAGGATGTCAACCCGGATGGGGGAGTCCACCGCCTGGGAGTAGGACAGGCCGATCATCACCGCCAGGCCGTAGAGGTGCCATTGCAGCTCCTCCAGCCAGACCTGGCCCTTGCCGAACGCGTAGCGCAGCACCACGTTGAGGATGATGGCCAGCACCAGCGCGCAGTTGCTCCAGGCCGCCGCCTTGCCTATCCTGATGACGAAGCGGTCCAGCTTTTTACAGATAACGGGTGTCTCCCTGGATTCACCGCTCATTGGCCGCCTCCGTGGCCGCCCGCTGATCAGGCCGGGCCGCTTACGAGGAGGACGGGGCGGCGGCGCGGACCACCGCCCCGTCTAGGAGTGCATAAGCCCCGCGGGGCGAGGTTACTTCAGCTTGGGTTCGGGCCGCGGCAGGAAGGCCACCGAGGACCAGTACTCATACTGTTCGCGGAACTGGCTCAGGTCGTCCCAGACCTTGGCGAAGAAGGGGTCCTTCTGCTTTTCCTCTTCCACCACCTCCATCCAGGCCTTCTTGAAGGCGGCCAGCATCTCCGGCGACCAATACTTGTTGACCACTCCCCGCTTGGTCACGTTTTCCTTGATCACCGGTGCCTGCAGGGACTCCACGAAGGCCAGGGAATCGGCCGTCGCCGCCCGGGTGATCATCTCCAGACACATCTGCTGGTGCTTGCTCATGGCGTTCCAGGTGTCCTTGTTGATGAGAAGCTCGAACAAGGAAGCCTGCTGATGCCAGCCGGGGTAGTAGTTGTATTTGACGACCTTGTAGAAGCCCAGGCGCTTGTCGATGGCGGGCATGGAGAACTCGGTGGCGTCCAGGGCCTTTTTCTCCAGGGCCGGGAAAATCTCGCCGCCGGGCAGCAGGCTGGTGGAGACCCCCAGTTTTTGCATGACCTTGCCGCCGAAGCCGAAGAAGCGCATCCTGAGGCCCTTGAGATCCTCGGGGCTGTTGATCTCCTTGTTGAACCAGCCGGAGGTCTCGGGGGCGATGACGCCGCAGAGCAGGACCTTCACGTTGTAGCCGTTCTTGTCGTACATCTCCTGCCAGAACTTCAGCCCGTTGCCGTAGTACATCCAGGCCAGGTACTCGCTGGCGTCGGGGCCGAAGGGGATGGCCGAAAAAATAGGGGCGGCGTTGATCTTGCCGGCCCAATAGGCGGACATGGAATAGCCCGCGTTCACCTTGCCCTTGGACACCGACTCCAGGATCTCGAAGGGCGCCACCAGCTTTTTGGGCTCGTAGACCTTCATCTTGATGGCGCCGCCGCTCAAGGTGTCGATGCGCTCGGAGACCCATTTGATGGTGGAGCCGAGGCCGGGCAGTTCGGTGGAAAAGGTGACCGGGACTTTAAGCAGGACGGGTTGTTCCTTGGCCTGGACCAGGGCCGGCGCCGCCGCCAGCAGGCTGAGGGCCATGGCCAGCATCACGAATTTGGCTGCCTTGTGCATGCCTACCTCCCTTGTAAATTTGCGTTCAGGTCATTGCCCGCCGCGGCCAGCCGCCTTTTTAGCCGCTCTTCCCAGGCGCGGACGGGTTTATTTGCTAGCGACGCCATCCGCTGGCGTATCGATTTCGGCCAGTGCCAAGGCCCGCGCGTTATCCGCTTCCCGGCGGGAGGGCGGAGTCTGCGGCCCTGCGACGATCTAAGGTTAACTGGTAAGACCAATTTCAAAATACGCAAATAGCCTGAGTGATGTCAACAATAAATTTTACGTTTCTCTTGACAATATGTTGTATAATCAGTTTTATTCAGTCTGATTGCATGGTAAGGTAATTTGGTATTAAGAATATTTTAATATACCAATTGCTATTTTAATGAGCGTATGGAGGTCCTGGATGCTTAAAGGCCCTTGCCCGAAGATGAGTGGGAGGTAAACTCGGCGGCCGGGGCCGTCGCCTGGGCCTCACGGCCCAAGCAAGCTGAATCATGTCCACGCCAGGACCGGGCCGTTAGCGCGATATCAGCGCCACCTTTAACGCCGGGAGCAGTTATGGACCGCTTTAAAACGGTGCAACCCAAGAAGATATCGGACCAGGTCTTCGAGCAGCTGCGGGACATGATTTTCCGCGGTCAGCTCAAGCCCTTGGACCGGCTGCCCCCGGAGCGGGAACTGGCCCAACAGATGGGAGTGAGCCGGCCGACGGTGCGCAACGCGGTGGGCCGCCTGGTCAGCCTGGGCCTGGTGGATCAGCGACAAGGCCAGGGCACCTTTGTGGCCAACCATCACGACGGCGGCAAGCGCAACCCCCTCAGCCTGATGGTGGAGGGGCAGGCCGTCAGCCTCCACCAGCTACTGGAAGTTCGCCTGGGCCTGGAGTGCAACTCCGCGGTGCTGGCCGCCCGCCGGGCCGACGAGGAGGATATCGCCCTGCTGGAAAGAAGCCTGGCCCAGATGTCGAAGCAGATCAAAAAGGGGGGCCTGGGAAGCTCCGAAGACGTCTACTTTCACATGCGCATAGCCTATGCCAGTAAAAACCCGCTGCAGGTGCAGCTCATGAAGCACTTCTACGATTACATGGCCGTGGGCATCCGCGAGAACCTGCAGATTCTCTACCAGGATGTGGTCAACGTGGACCTGGTGCATTTGCAGCACGAAAGGGTATTGTCGGCCATCAAGGCCCACGACACCCACGCCGCTTTCGATTACATGCGCTCGCACATCAACTTTGTCATGGATTATTTCGAAAACCTGAATAAATTCTGATTCTTTTCAGTATTTCGCTCTGTTAACTTGTCTCTCCTCTTTGGAGAGATGCCCTTCCCAAAAACAACTGCCCAGAGCTAAGAGCCCGACTCATCCCGCTGTCCGCTGAGGGTGAAAATTGTCATGCTCCTGGCCTCCGCAGGGCGGCAATGGCTCCTTTCCGGAGCAGGCCAGGAGCTTTCGCCAGGATCAGGGCTGGGCTTGCAGGTTGTAGAGCATCACCGCATTGTCATGCCCGATCTTGCGGGCCAGGTCCTCTGGCAGCGCGGCCAGCATTTCCATGGTGGGCAGCAGGGTCATGACCAGGCTGGGGCCGCGGCGGTCCCCTCCGCCCCCGCCGCCGGGACCGCCCATGCCACCGCCGGGACCGCCCATGCCACCGCCGTGGCCGCCCATGCCACCGCCGGGGCCGCCCATGCCACCGCCGGGGCCGCCCATGCCACCGCCGGGGCCGCCCATGCCACCGCCGGGGCCGCCCATGCCACCGCCGGGGCCGCCCATGCCACCGCCGGGGCCGCCCATGCCGCCGCCGGGTCCGCCCCTGCGGCCTGAGCCGCCGGGGCCCTGCCCCTGCTCCGAGGCGGCCATGAACTGCTGGCCGCTGCCGATGACGAAGCGGTCCGGGAATCTCTTCAGCATCTCGAGCCACTGGGGCTTTATTTTTCTCCCCGGCCCCATGGGACTGGTTTCGCGCAGGCCGTCATCGGGCGAAACGGAGATGGCCATATACAGGTTGGGGTGTTGGGCCAGCAGCCGGGTCATGGCCTCCACCGTGCGTTGGCCGGTGTTGCAGCGGCCCGCGTTGGCCCAGACGATCTTGGCCCGCCGGTTGTGCGCCAGGAGCCGTTCAAAGGCGGCCAGGTTGGGCTCCAGGTCATAGGGATTCAGCGTGGCTCTCAGGTGGGGAGGCAGGACCGAGGGTTGGCTGACCAGTTCCATACTCAGGTCGATGGGCACCCCATACTGGGCGGCCAAATCGGCCAGCCGCAGCATCAGGGGATTGTCCGGAGGCATGCAGATGTAATGTTGCTTATCGTCGCGGGCAAAGCTGAGGGCGCTGAGCTGGCCGAACCCCTTAATGCCCATGCCGAGAAGATCTTTGACGGTCTGTTCGAAATGGCGCCACACGGCGGGCGTGAGCTGGCCCTGGGAAACGGCCTGGCCCATCATGGGGTTGAGGGTGCCGCCGCCGCCCAGAAAGGCGAAGCGCTGCTGGTCCTTGAAAATATTTCCGGCGTATTTTTCCGCCGGAACGATGACCAAGTCCTGGAAGGAATAGGCCACCGGCGCCAGGATCGTCTTGCGGACGCCCAAGCGATCCATCATGATTGCGGCATTTTTTAGGGCCGCGCCGTAATCCGCGGAACCGTCTCCCCTGCCCGCGCCGTCCATGCCGACCAAGTGGGCGCTGGTGTCTATCACCCCGATGGCCTGGAGACGGGCCAAGGTCTGTTTATCCAAGGGCTCGCGGCCCCGCCCCTGGTCCGCGTCGAAACCGGGCTCCCGGCCCGGACCGGGCCGGTCACCCGAATGGCGGGGGCTCATGCAAGCGGCCAGCAGGCACAGAGACACGCCCGCGATCAGCAGCGCGATAGCTTTCATGAGATGCTTCTCCTTATGTTTGATCAAGGCCGTTTGGTTGGCGGGTCAGCGCCTGCTCGCGGCTTTTTATTTGGCGGCTGTAGCGCCGGGGCTGAAATATCCCGACTGACCAGGCTGGCAAGGCGGCGCATGGGCGAGTTCCCTGCACTGCGCATAACGAGTATGGCGGGAAAAATTAACTTCCTTGCTGGCGGGCGCCAGGATTGGCGGATGCCGGCTAAAGACCCGGAGCAAGGCAACGCCGCCCGCGCGCCGGGCCTCCATTACCATAAAACCGGGCTGTTTTTCAGGCTGTCCCCGCATTCTGCGGCCTCGATTCCATGGCCATCCCTAGGCGGACCCTTGGGGGCCGAAGGGTAATTGGATGGTGACCATCAGCCCGCGGTCCGCCAGCCCCAGATCCGCCAGATTCTGCGCCCTGATGGATCCGCCATGGGCCTGCACCGCCTTTTGGGCGATGGCCAGCCCCAGGCCGAAGCCTTGCCCATCCACCCAACCGTGCCCCTGCACAAAGGGCTCGAAAAAGCTCTCCAGCGCCTTGGGCTCCATGCCCGGCCCCTGGTCGCGAACCTTGATGGTGAAGAACTTGCCGGCCCAATCCGGGGCGACCTCTATCCGCACCGTCTGTCCGCGGGTGGAATGGCGCAGGGCGTTGCGCACCACGTTTTCCAGGGCGCGGCGCAGCAACTCCGCGTTGCCCTTGACCGTGGGGTGGGGCGGGCTGGCGGCCTCCCCCAGATCGGTCTCCACCTTCACCCTGGAGGATTGGGCCTCGAAACTGGCGTCGTTGGCCACGGTCAGCACCAGCCGGTTCAAATCGAGGTAGTCATCCAACTGGGGGCTCCCGGATTCCGTGCGGGCCAGGGCCAGCACTTCGCCCACCATCTCGTCCAACCGCCTGGCCTCCAGCTCGATACGCTCCAGGGTGGCGGACAGGCGGCGCGGGTCCTGCTGGGCCAGACCCACCGCCACGTGCAGCCGCGCCAGGGGGGAGCGCAGCTCATGGGAAACCACGTGCAACATGCGTTCCCGGGAGGTGATGAGCTGTTGCAGGCGCTCGGCCATGCGGTCGAAGTCGCGGGCCAGGTCGGCCAGCTCGTCACGGCGGCGCCCCACGTGTTCCTTCAGCCGCACCCCCAGATGGCCCTGCGCCAACTGGGAGAAACCGTCGCGCAGGCGCCGGATGGGATTGGTGAGATACCAGGCCAGGACCGCGGCGAACAACAAGCCTCCCACGATTCCGAAGGTGACCAGGGGGAGGGGTATGTTCAGGGGACCCGGCGGCCGGAACTCGGCCTGCAGCTGGCTGGTGTCATAGCTAAGTAGATAGATGACCCCGTCCGGGGCCGCCACCCTGGCCGCCAGGGGCGGCAGGCTGCGCTGGTGGCTTTTGATTGGCGCGGGCTCCGGAGCGCCGGAGACTGGTCGCACCGTGAGCCAGGTTTGTTCCCCGGCGGGCCAGGCGTCGATCACCGCGCGCAGGGAGTCGATGCCCTCGCGCCGCAGCACGGCCTCGGCCGTGGCCATCTGCTGCCGGGCGAAGCGTTCGGCGACCCTTACGTCCAGGGGCCGGTGGTGGCCGCCGAACAGGGTGTAGATCACCCACATCCCCTCCACGATGAGCATGAAGGTGAGCCAAAAGAGGAAAAGGATTTTCCAGAACAAGCGCAAGCGCATTTCTATTTCCCCCTCAGGCGGTAGCCCACGCCGCGCACGGTCTCGATCTCCACGGCGTCCCCGGCCAGGGCGGAAAGCTTTTGGCGCAGATTGCTCACGTGCACGTCCACCGAGCGGTCGTAGGGCTCGCGGGGGCGTCCCAGGACCTTTTCCGACAGCTCGTCCTTGGACAACACCCGGTCGCCGCCGCTCAGCAGGGCCTCCAGAATGTTGAACTCGGTGGCCGTCAGATTAAGGGGGCGTTCCCGCCAGCAGGCCTGGCGCTGGGCCGGCTGCAGCTTGAGGTCTCCCAACACCATGGCCTGGCCGCGCTGGCGGCCCGCCCCGCCCTCGCTGCGCCGCAACACCGCCCGCAGCCGGGCCGCCAGCTCGCGCGGGTAGCAGGGCTTGGGCACGTAGTCATCGGCCCCCATTTCCAGGCCCACGATGCGGTCCACGGGATCGCCCTTGGCGGTGAGCATGATGATGGGCACGTCGCTGGCCTGGCGGATGCGCTTGAGCGCCTCCACCCCGTTGAGCAGGGGGAGCATCACGTCGAGGACCACCACGTCGTGCTCGCCGCGCAGCGCCTCCTCCACCCCGGCCTTTCCGTCGTAGACCACCGTGGTGGTGAATCCTTCCCCCCCCAGGTACTCGGTGAGCATGGAGCCCAACTCGGCGTCGTCGTCGATAAGCAGCACGCGTATTTCGGCTTGCATCTCTTGCTTGCCCACGGCCAGGGCCTCCTTCGGGTTTCCCCTTTGCCGGGAGGGGACGAGCCGACCCGGCAAGATTCAGATTAAAGCTACTCTGCCTTTGGGCCTTTTTCTAGAACCCCAACAAGCGAACAGCCCACTTTTTCATAATCTTTACACACCCATTTCGGTTCCTTAACCGCTTTTGCCGAATCGGCTCGTTATATTTTTTTTAAACCCGCCGGCCACCCAAGCCGGGCCGGACGGCGGGGCAGGAAGGAACCGAAGCAGGCATGAAACCCCAGGCGGACCGAACATGAAAAAGAACTTCCCTAAAATATGGCGCTGGCTGCTGGCGGCGCTGGCCCTGCTGGTCCTGGGGGCGGGGGTCAAGGTGTATTTTTTCCCCGCCGCCGACACGCCGCGTTTCCTGACCGCCAAGGCGGCGGTGGCCGATCTCGAAGACACCGTATTGGCCACCGGCGAATTGAAGGCATCCAAGCTGGTGAGCGTGGGCTCCCGGGCCTCGGGCCAGGTCAAGTCCCTCAAGGTGGAGCTGGGCGACGAGGTCGCCAAGGGTCAGTTGATCGCGGAGATCGACTCGCTCACCCAGCAGAACGATCTCAAGACCGCTCAGGCCGCCCTCAAGAACGTGCAGGCCCAACTGCGCGGCAAGCGGGCCACCCTGCGCCAGGCCGAGGCCTCCCTGGCCCGCAAGAAGCTGCTGGCGGACAAGGACGCCGGCTCGCGGCAGGACTACGAGGACGCCCTGGCCACCCGGGAGGTTACCAAGGAGGAGATCGCCGCCCTTGAAGCCCAGCTGGAGGAGGCCAAAGTGAACGTCTCCAACGCCGAGGTCAACTTGGGCTACACCAAGATCACCGCGCCCATGGACGGGGTGGTGGTGGCGATCATCACCAAGGAGGGCCAGACGGTCAACGCCAGCCAGTCGGCGCCCACCATCGTCATGCTCGCCCAGCTGAACGTCATGACCGTGGAGGCGGAGATATCAGAGGCCGACGTGGTCCGGGTCAAGCCCGGCCAGAAGGTCTACTTCACCATCCTGGGCCAGCCGGACCAGCGTTACTACGCCAGCCTGCGGGCCATCGAACCCGCCCCCGAATCCATTACCGAGGAAGACTCCAATTCCTCCAGCGGCGGCAGTTCCGCCACCTCCTCCTCCAGCTCGGCCATCTATTACAACGGGCTGTTCGACGTGCCCAACCAGGACGGCAGGCTGCGCATCTATATGACCGCCCAGTGCACCATCGTGGTGGCCGAGGCCCAAAAGGCCGTCAGCATCCCCTCCTCGGCCCTGGGCTCCAGGGATTCGCGGGGCCGCTACCTAGTAAGGGTCTTAGGCGCGGGCAACCGGCCCGCGGACCGTTGGGTCGCGGTGGGCATCAACGACAGCAACCAGGCCCAGGTGCTGGAAGGCATCCGGGAGGGCGAACAGGTGGTCATCGGCGAGGCGGACGCCGCCAACCAGGAGAGCCAGGGCCGCCGGCCGCCGCCCATGGGGCTATAGGCATGAGCGCCACTCCTTTGATAGAGCTCAGGGGCGTGTACCGGGAGTATCCTTCCGGCGAGGATATGGTGGCGGTGCTCAAGGACGTCAACCTGACCATCACCGCCGGAGAGATGGTGGCCATAATCGGCACCTCCGGCTCGGGCAAGTCCACCCTCATGAACCTGCTGGGCTGCCTGGACCGCCCCACCCGCGGCGCCTATCTTTTTGACGGCCGCGACACCGGCACCCTGGACAGCGATGAGCTGGCCCGGCTGCGCCGCGAGCATTTCGGCTTCATATTCCAACGCTATCACCTGCTTTCCGACCTGAGCGCCGTGGGCAACGTGGAGGTGCCGGCCATCTACGCCGGCCGCGGCCGCGGCCAGCGGCGCGAACGGGGGACCGCGCTCTTGCGCCGCCTGGGCCTGGGCGATCGCCTCGCTTACCGGCCGGGCCAGCTCTCCGGCGGGCAGCAGCAAAGGGTCAGCATCGCGCGCGCCCTGATGAACGGGGGCCGCCTGATCCTGGCCGATGAGCCCACCGGAGCCCTGGACCGGCGCAGCGGCCAGGAAATGATGGAGCTGCTGGAAGAGCTGCACCGGGAGGGGCACACCGTGGTCATCGTGACCCACGACCCCCAGGTGGCCGCCTATGCCCAACGCATCATCGAGATAAGCGACGGCGAGATAATCTCGGACCGGCGCTCCGACACGGCCCAGGACCGGTCCGCTCCGGGGATGGCCGGGCCCTCGCCAAAGCCTGGGCACGCCTGGAGTTCCGGCTGGGATCAGTTCAGCGAGGCCATGCGCATGGCCCTCTTGGCCATGGGCTCGCACCGTTTGCGCACCTTCTTGACCATGCTGGGCATTATCATCGGCATCGCCTCGGTGGTCTCGGTGGTGGCCCTGGGCGAGGGCTCGCAGCAGCGCATCCTGAAGGACATCAGCTCCATCGGCACCAACACCATCGAGGTGTTTCCGGGCAAGGATTTCGGGGACGAGCGCAGCGGGCGCATCGAAACCCTGGTGCCCCGCGACGCCGACGCCCTGCGGCAGCAGCCCTTCGTGGACAGCGTCACCCCCAAGCTCTCCAAGACCGCCAGCCTGCGCTACCGCAACCTGTCGCTGTCCGGCTCGGTGATCGGGGTGGGCGAGCAGTATTTCCGGGTGCGCGGCTACGAGCTGGAGATGGGCCGCTTTTTCGATGAGGAAGCGGTGAAGCATCAGGCCCAGGAAGCGGTGATCGACCACAACACCCTTAACAAGCTTTTTGCCGGGGACGCCAACCCGGTGGGCAAGGTCATAATTCTGGGCACGGTGCCCGCCCGGGTGGTGGGAGTCACCAAGCAGAAGCAATCCGGTTTCGGCAACAGCGAAAATCTCCAGGTGTGGGTGCCCTACACCACCGCCATGTGGCGGGTCATCGGCCAGTCCTACCTGAGCTCCATCAACGTGCGGGTAAACGACCAGGTGGACACCGGCGCGGCCGAGCAGGGCATCATCAGGCTCCTGACCCGGCGGCACGGGCTCAAGGACTTCTTCACCCTCAACACCGACGCCATTCGCCAGACCATAGAGCAGACCACCGCCACCATGCGCCTGCTCATATCCGCCATCGCCCTGATCTCACTGGTGGTGGGCGGCATCGGGGTGATGAACATCATGCTGGTCTCGGTGACCGAGCGCACCAGGGAGATAGGGGTGCGCATGGCGGTGGGCGCCCGCCGGGGCGACATCATGCGCCAGTTCCTGGTGGAGGCGGTGCTGGTGTGCCTCTGCGGCGGGGTCATGGGCATCGTCCTGGCCCTGTTGGTGGGCGTGGCGTTTTCCTGGATAAGCGATCATTTCCGCATGATTTATTCCACCTCTTCCATCCTGGCGGCCTTTGCCTGCGCCACCATGGTGGGAGTGGTTTTCGGTTACCTGCCGGCTAAGAACGCGGCGCAGTTGGACCCGGTGGAGGCCTTGGCAAGAGAATGAGAACCAAACCACGCATATTGCATTGGCTGGCCTTGCTGGGCTTGGCGCTGCTGCTGATGGCAGGCGGCGCCTGCCAAAGCACACCCTATCAACGGCCGGAGCTCAACCTTCCCGCCGCCTGGCAGGGCGCCAGCGGGGAGCGGGCCAAGGCAAAGGACAAGCAAGCCGAGGCCGAGGACAAAAACCGCGCGGCCCTGGCGGGCCTCGCCCCGGACTCCCTGGCCACCCGCGCCCTGGGCTTCAATGATCCCGAACTGGGCCGCCTCTTGGTGCTGGCCCTACAGCGCAACAACGACCTGGCCGTGGCGGCCCTGAAGGTGCGCCAGGCCCGCCTGGAGGCCGGCCTGAAGGCGGACGCCCTCTATCCCACGGCCAGCGCCAATCTCAGCGGCGAGTACGCCAGCAACCTGAACAATGGGCAGAACAGCACCTCCCATGGAGCCAGCGGATCGCTCAGCTACGAGGTGGACCTTTGGGGCAAGCTGACCAGTCAGCGCGACATGGCCGCATGGGAGGCCGCCGCCACCGAGGATGATCTCCGTAGCGCCGCCCTCACCCTGCTCGAGACCACGGCGGAGCTGTATTTTCAAACCGCCTACCTGAACGAAAGCATCGCCCTGGGCCGGAAAAACATCGACCGGGCCGGCAAATCCCTGGAGCTGGCCCAGGTCCGCCACCGCGCCGGAGCCGACTCGTCCCTGGCGGAGATGGAAGCGCGGCGCTCCCTGGCCAGCTTGCAGGCCAACCAGGAGGAGTTGCAGCGCCAACTGGCGGCCAAGCGCACCGCGCTGGCCATCCTGTTTGACGGGCCGCCCCAGGGAGCGGTCGCCGATCCCCAACGGTTGCCGCGCGGGCCGCAGCCCACGGTGGCGGCAGGGCTGCCCGCGGAGGTATTGTCCCGCCGGCCGGACTTGCGGGCCGCGGAAAGCAGGCTGCGCAAGACGCTGGCCAACGTGGACGCCACCCGCACCAGCTACTACCCGACCCTATCCCTCACCGGCACCTTGGGCTCCGCCAGCTCCGCCCTGTTGGAAGTGGTCAAAAACCCGGTGGCCAGCCTCTTGGCCGGCCTGAGCTTCCCCTTCCTGCAATGGAACGAGATGCAGCTCAGCAATGAACTGGCCCAGGCCCAGTACGAACAAGCGGTGGTCGAGTTCCGGCAGACCCTGTACGCGGCCTTGAAAGAAGTGGAGGACGCCCTGTCCTCGCGGCAACATTATGCGTCCCAGGGGGTCAAGCTCCAGGAGGCGCTGACCCTCGCCGAGCAAGTCGAAGGCACCTATGAGACGCGTTACCGCGCCGGCGCCGAATCCATGCAGGTATGGCTGGACGCCCAGGCGACCCGGCAGGAGGCCGAGGCCTCCCTCTTGCAAAACCGCCTCAACCGCCTGGTCAACTACCTGGTCCTGTACCAGGCCCTGGGCGGCGAACCGATGAAGCAATCCGATCCCTTGCCCGCAAACGGCATTGCGCGAAACTAGAGGCTTCTGGCGCAGCGGCCTTCTCAAGGGGAGAGAATTTTGTCATTAAGCGGTCCAAAGCCGGAGAGACAGAGCAAAAGTAGGGTGTGAATACTTTTTAATATTACGTCGGTCTTGTGGGATATGATGGAGCCGGCTCGAAGTTCTGATTTACCTTTGTCTCGTACAAAAAGGGCAGATTCAGGGCGATCAATCTCTAATTAAGCCAACAACTCATTATCTCACATCACCTGCCTTAACCAATTTATCCGGCACAGGGTGCTACCAAAAGAACGAAAAACCGTCTTGTGGCAAGATTCGTGTGTGAGACTTTCACTCAACCAATTAACTGGTGCCTAGGGCGGGACTCGAACCCGCACGCCTTTACAGGCTGGGGATTTTAAGACACGGGCCGCTTCTGCTTTAAACCTCTTAACGGCCTGCCTTTATTTGTTTTTCCGCCTCTTTACGCCCTTGGCTGGCACGGGCTCCTCGGGGCTGGTCTTTCCCGGTCCGGGCACAAAAACGGGCACACTCCTGCTGGGGCCGGGCTTCACGCGCGCACGGGGCCGCTTTCGGCCCGGCCCGGCTCACTCCTCGGCAAGCATGGCTTTGAGCACCCTGAGCATGCGCAGCCGAGTTGCCTTGTCCTGTTTTTCAACCAGAGCACGAATCTCTATCGCGGAAGTGTCCAGCGGTTGCCGCTCATCGCCAAGACTCATGAGTTCGGCCAGCGTAACATGGAGGGCCTTGGCCAAGGCCGTGAGCGTGACCAGGGTAGGGTTGCCGCGTCCTCGTTCTATCTCGCCCAAGTGCTTGAGGGAGATATCGGCACCTTCGGCTAGCTGCTCTTGGGTCAAGCCAAGGGAATCGCGCAGGGCGCGTATGTTGTGGCCCAGTCGGCCCGCCATTCCTGACATGATGGTTCCTTTTATGAGGAACTATAATTCCCATGTCCGTCTCCCAGAACCAGCTACAGTGCTTATTTTTTGCTTGCAAACAGGTACTTTACTACTCATTATAGCAACAAAAAGAGGAAGCATAGGTATCCAGAAAGGTGGATGGTTATATGCGATATGCCATAGGCATCGGGATAATCTTACTGCTGGCGGGGCTGATCTTGCACGCAGGGGGCGAGAACGTAAGTCAGGATGACTTCAAGGTTTACGATGACGTAGCCTACGTCGAAAAGCACCTTAACGATTACGATTCCACCTACATCTTGTCCTGGCAGATAGCCCGGCACCTGGTGGCCGCCATGAAGGTGGTCGAAGAAAATCCGGACCTGCGCGCCCTCCACACCGTGATCTTCACCTACAATGGCGAGATGGAGGACAAGTACGGCAACAAGCGGATGGACACCCGGACCCGCGTCTCTGTCCCCGTAGAGGAATGGTTCAGATATACCGAGGATGTCCGGGACGATAGCTCCGAGGTCCGAAAGCGCATCCTGGCGGAGTGGATTGTGGAGGGGTTCCCGTATAACGAGGCGTTGGTGAGGGAACCTGAAGACTGAGTAGGCTTGTGGCGAGCCTTCGGCATCCGATCTCATTGGTGGTACAAAGTAGAAAAACCCCTGACCGAGCCGGTCGAAGGCGTTTTGTTGTTGATGTGACAGCTAAAGTTGCTTCCTGCAGCGGTCGCAGAAGTGCACCTTTTCGTTGCCCACAACATCATCTTCTAGAATGAGTTCATCTTCCTCAAAACTGGTTGAACGCATCAATCGGTGATGTATTCGCGGCTCACGCCATGATGAACGAGCTTCCAGCATCAAAATGCGCGCCTCTGATGTTCTCTCTGTCAATAGCAGCCATTTTGACCTCCTTATGCAGAGTCTATGACAAGATAAATAACAAACTAACCCATCCAGGGTATCCGAATCTGAAGATCACTAAACCACTGCGCGCATATGGTTAAGCAAATCCTTGACAGCAACGGTTGCGATACCGGAATTGATATCAGACATGCCATAGGGAATGACCAGGTCGCTGTTATGAAAGATCGCACCGCAGGTATAAACGACATTGGGGACATACCCCTCGCGCTCTTCCTCAAGCGGTGCAAGCAACGGCTCTTCAAGGCGGGCAATGACTTTTGCCGGATTTTCAAGATCAAGCAGCATGGCGCCGATGCAATATTGACGCATGGGCCCGACGCCGTGTGTGAGCACAATCCAGCCTTCATCGGCTTCAAGGGGTGATCCGCAGTTGCCGATCTGGATGAATTCCCAAGGATATTTAGGTTCCTGGATGATTTGGGACTCTTGCCAGAAATGGATATTGTCCGAGAACATGATGTGGTTATTTTCGCCGTCCTGGCGCGAGAGCATGGCATAACGCTCGCCGATTTTTCGCGGGAAAAGAGCCATGCCCTTGTTTTTTACTGCTTTGCCGTTGAGCGTAATAACCTTAAATTTGACAAAATCCTTTGTTTCAATCAATTGCGGGAGGATTGCGAAACCGTTATATGCCGTATAGGTTGCATAATAGGTGACCTCCCCGTTGTTATCAAAAAATTGTACGAACCGGGCGTCTTCAATTCCTTTGATTTCGTTTTTCGAAACAGGAAAGATAACCCGTTCGGATATTCGGTGATCGGGCCGGAAATTAACCTCATAATTGGAGTTGGCAAGCCAGAATATGGTCTCGAAGGTTCTGTTCTGGCGCTGCTGGGGAAAAACGGTTTTTGAACGAAGCGCTTCAATTTTTTCTTTTAGTTCATAATAGGTGAATTTTGCTGGCAGCTGACCCAGAAGATGAGTTGTCACCTCATCGCAGGCATCCATCTCGTTGAGCTTCAGATGGAAGAGATGCCGGTCGTAAACCTGGTCCAAGTGGATGTCCGCCTTTTCGACATAATCGCTGACCGGGTCGAAGATAAACGTATTATCCCGGCAAAGGATGCCGCTGCGGAAAACAATGGAGGAAATATGACCTTCGCCGATTGCCCGCAAGCTCATGATAAAGCGCAAGCTGCCTTTTTCCAGATCGCTCTGGTCAGGGTGAAGGACGATGGAAGGGTTAAAAAGGGCAGTCGACTCAATGGAGTACTCCATCGTGAAATAGGCCCCGATGAGAGCCATTTTCGTCTCGCTTAGCACGGCATCCAGAGGGACATAGTCTCTCACCTCATTAAGATGATTTTCAAAAACGCGCCCGATGTCTTTGTGGCGCTCGGAAAAATCGAGCATTATCTGGGTGAGAAGATCTTCGGCCGCCGTGTCGGGCAGGTCTGCTATGCGCCCAATGATTTTGGTTATGCGCTGCGTGTTACTGGGAATATTAGAGCGGGTTATTACGCGTGAAGCGTCTCCCGAAATTTTTTTCTTTTTCCTTTTTACTTTTAGCTCTGGATACTTTTTTGCGGCCATATTATTTTGTCCTTGGTGTCGATTGATTATTAACACGCTGCATCGTCTGTTTTTTCATCCTGTTAGAAATCAATTTCCGCCTAACCTGGAAATTGATTTCCCGGTATGCGATTATCCGGCCATGAGCATCTACATAGGCGGCCGGGCAACGGAGAGGCAGAGTGACACCAAGTCATCAATGACGGCCGTGCCGACGCACATTACCGTATCCGAGCCGCCCCAGTATATTTTTACGGTGCCGTCGTCTTCGGGAACGGCGCCGCAGGTGAATACAACATTGGGCACGTAACCATTTACCTCCCAAGGATCCTCGGGCTGCAATATCCATTGGTCGGAAACGCCGATAATGTTTGCCGGATCATCAAGGTCATGCAGGGCCGCTCCGAGCCGATATACCGCTCCAGCCATGGTCTTAAAGGCGCCATGGTAAAGATGAAGCCAGCCCTTATCGGTTTTAAATGGCGGCGCGCCGGGCCCGATTTTCATTTCATCCCAATGATAGGCAACCGGCTTCATAATCACCCGGGAATCCCCCCAGTGGACTAGGTCGGGGGAATATGAAATCCAGATCGACCAGGGCGATATTTCGGAATGCGGCCGGTCCAAACGCACATAGCGGCCGCCAAATTTTTCAGGAAAAACAACTACGTTGCGGAGATCGGCCTGAGTGATCAGCGCGACGCGCTCCACTTTTTCAAAATCCCTGGTGCGCGCCAGGGCGATCCGCACGCCGTGACGGGAATAGGCGCTATAGGTCAGCAGGTAATCTCCCTCTACAGGGCAAATCCTAAGGTCTTCGACTCCGAACTCTTCATACTCGGCAAAAACCGTGTCTGTTGAAGGTATAAGAAAAGGTTTGGGATGAACCGCAAATGAAAAACCATCCTCGCTGTCCGCCCTGCCGATGATGGAGCGCCCGTTTAGCAGATGCGACCTGAAGAGCATGATGTAACGATCGTTGTGCTTCACAACCCCCGCATTGTGAACCGTAGCCACCGGATACGGCACATCATTTCTTGTCAGTATAGGGTTTTTATTAAAACGCGCGATTATTGGATTGTGAGATTTCATAACGGTTTTTTAAAACCTTTTGCGCCCATTCCGGCTGCTGTCTTTTTCCGAATTTTTCGAGGCCATTCTAAAGTATCTCAGAGCCAAGAATCGTTTCATATACTTGTATATATTCCTTGATCATGCGCCCGGCGGTGAAATGCCGTTCAACATGGCGGCGGCAATATGCGCGGTCAATCTCATTGATACGGGCAACCGCCTCAATGGCTTGGTCCAGGTTTTCGACCAAAAAGCCACTTTTACCGTTTTCGATGAGTTCAGGCATGCTGCCGCGATCAAAGGCGACCACGGGCGTGCCGCAGGCCATGGATTCGATAACCGACAGGCCGAAAGGCTCGTCAAACTGTATTGGGTGCAATAGCGCACAGGCGTTGCCCAGCATCCGGTTGCGCTCAACTGGTCCGACGCTGCCCACATAAACCACCTGGCCGTTGTCAAGGTGAGGGGCTACATATTGGTCATAGTAAGCCCGGTCCTGGATGATGCCGGCCAAAATCAACTTCTTCTTGCAGGCCCTGGCGATTTCAATGGCTTGCCGGGCACCCTTGTCATGGTGAATGCGCCCGAAGAAGAGCAAGTAATCATCCGGGTCAGGCTGAAAATCAAACTGCTGGATATCAAGGCCATGATGGATGGTTTTAATATAATCCAGGTCCGGCGACCGGTCGGCATCGCTGATGGAAACATAGAAGACTTTATTGTTGTATTTCTTATATACGGGAAGAATCCCGGGCGATGAGAAACCGTGAATGGTGGTCACCACCGGTGTGGTGGTCAGGCCGGTATAGGTCAGGGGCAGAAAATCAAAATTGTTGTGGATAATGTCAAACTCGCCGGCATGGTCGAAGAGTTCTGAAATGTGAAGGCACTCCCATACTTTTGGTATCAAGGAAGAATCTTCCTCATAGCCCGTCGGACAAATCGCATGCAGGGTACCGCTGGTTTGCGAATCCGCGGTTGCAAACAAGGTTACATCCACACCGCACGACACCAACCCCTCTGTTAAAAGAGAGGCCACGTTTTCCCAAGGCCCATAATGCCGTGGTGGCGTGCGCCAGGCGATGGACGAAAGCATGGCAATGCGCATGGGCAATCCTTTAAGCCGAACCGGCAGCTTGGGACGATGACTGCGTTAAAATCTCATCGGCATATAGCTTTTGCATGGTGAGCAGCGAGAGCAGCCAGGCAAGGGTCGATTCGGCGCCTTGATTCTGGTTGATGCCGTCGGCCATCAACCCGTCCCGGCAGCCGCCGGTCTTGGGATCATAGAGCGGCATGTTCAGGTCGTTGTGCCCAAGATACCAATTAAGGCACATTACCGCATTCTCAAACCATGCGTGGTCACGGGTAATATTGAAAGCCTCGACACAGGCTCCAACCATGGCTTGGGCTTCGACGGGCTGTTGGTCGAACCGTGCCTTGGTTCCGCTTTTTTCATACCAACCGTTGCTGCCGATGGGTACGAAGTGGTTGTCTTCGGTTTGCATGCCAAGCAGCCACTTGAGGGAGTCGAGCCCCATTTCGATCATATCGCTGCGTTGCATGCCGTGGCCGGACAGCAGCAGGGCATGGGGCAATTTTCCGTTAGCATAGTTCAAAGCGTTCTCGAGCCAGGGCCAATCGCTCGTTTCATTCTTTTTAAACTGATTGAAAAGCCGGCCGGCAAGTAGATCCCGCATCTTGCTAACCTCTCTGTCGCCGGAAAATTCATGCAGGTAGGCATTAATACCCACCAGACAAAAAGCGATGGCGCGAGGCGATCGAAAATTATCCACAGCTCTCAATGCCTTTTTGAAAAGGGTTGTGCTCATTGCGAGGTGCCCGGGATCATCAAAAAACACCACCGCTTTTCCAAGGCACCAAAGCGCTCGGCCATGCGAATCCTCGGACCCGATCTCCTCCATCCACTGCCGCGAATAAGTCATGAAATTGCGAAAGCGTCCGGTCTCCTCGTTAAAGGCATACTGAAGAAACCCGAGATAATGACCGCTGAGATAATCGAATCCCAAGCCGCTCGTGGGCATATATCTTTGACCCATGGCGGCAACCAGCAGCGCTCTGGCATTGTCATCGGTGCAGTACCCATGGGTGCGATTGGGAATGGTGAAGTTGGCATGTTGTATGATGCCGGTATCATCGGTTAAGGTTTTCAGGTGATCGAGTTTGATCTCCGGTAGATCGAAATTCGTGATGGCCTTGATGCTTTCAATATAGGAATGGCGGGGACGCGGGTTCAGGGTGCGGTTTTGCCGCACTTCACTAAAAACCTGCAAATATTTTCGGGATACTTCCTTCCAAACCGCTTTACGGCTGAACTTATAGGCTTTCTTGCGCATGGCGTTGCGTTCGCCGTCATTGTCCAAAAGTGCGGTAATTTGTTTTGCCATGGCATCCGGATCGCGAAAAGGTACGAGCCGGCCTCGATCTTGGGCAAGCATTTCCGTGGCGTACCAATAAGGTGTCGAAATGATGGCTTTGCCTGTGCCCATGGCATAGGCAAGGGTGCCGGAGGTAATCTGCGCTTCATCGCGATAAGGGGTTACGTAGATGTCGGCGATGCCGAGAAACTCGCACAACTCTCTCAACTCGACAAAGCGGTTTTGAAAAATGACATGCTCGCCGATATTCAGTTGGCGCACGAGCTGTTGCAGCATGATACGGTATGCATCCCCCTGCCTCTTCAATACATGAGGATGGGTTGCGCCCAGAATAATATAGACCAAGTCAGGGTGTTTTTTTATAACCGCCGGAAGCGCTTGAAGCACATCTTCAATTCCCTTGTTTGAGGAAAGCAAGCCGAAGGTAAGCAGCACCTTTTTGCCTTCCACACCGAACTTGTCTTTGTTGAAACTTGAATCAATAAACGGCGTATCCGGAATGCCGTGATGGATAAAGACTATTTTCTCCTCGGGCACCGCATAAATGTCTTTAAGGAAACCCACAGCCTTGTGGCTCATCACCACCAGTTTGTCGGACAGCTCGGCGAGCTTGCACATGACGCTGTGATATTCCGGCTCGGGATCTTTCAGAACCGTGTGCAAAGTGGTCACCAGCGGCATGCGCAGATCACCTAATAATTTTAAAAGGTGGCTGCCGGCCGGACCTCCGAAAAGGCCGTATTCGTGCTGCAAGCAGACAATATCCGTCTGGCTGATATTGATGAATTGAGATGCGATGCCATAGTCGGCCAACTTGTTCTGGTTGATCTCAAAGCGCACTTTTTCAGGATATGGATATCCTTCCGGCTTATCATTCATGGCCGCCGCCCAACAGAAGATTTCGGGGGCTTCCGCTGATAAGCCTTCAACCAGATCCGTGGTGAAGGTCGCGATGCCGCATTGGCGGGGCAGGTAGTTGCCGATTACGGCAATCGAGTCAATTCCCTCATAATACTTAATAACAGCCGTCATAAACGCCGCCTTTATACTTTTGGTCTTGAATTATGCGGCAAATCCCATGATTCACCTCTTTGAGGTAAATCACGGCGCCACATACACCCACCAACGCCGGCTGTGGTAAACGCTGAGCAGAACACACGGCTGATTGATCAAGCGAAAAGGCATTTACCGTTTTCCTTCATGGATGGGCACCCCCAACAGAAATCAATCCAGCGCTCTTTTTTCAGAAAAGCGATTCAGCGCCATCAGGGCGGCTCTGATCTCCTGGACATGGGCCGCGCTCTTGCCTCGCACCATTTCCTTGGCCCGTAGGGAGGGGCCGGCGGCGGTGAGCCCGATTGCCTCATCCCTAACGCTTTTCCATTCGCTAAAAGAGGCCAAGGCCTTTTGGTATTGAGAGTTGTCGCCAGGAAACTGCTCACCCATCGCTTGGAAATCCTTGTAGATAACTTCCACCAACTGGTCCAGGCCCTTAACGTCGTTGGCCAGTTCCAAGGGCCCGTCGGAATACACGAGATTCTCCATGATGGCCTGGGCGCGCATGATATTGCTGTCTATCCTTAGCGCGACCATTTTGATGGTGGCGGGACGTGGCTCTGTTTGACGGTAGTCGGCAAACCACATCTCACAATTGCCGATAACCAACCACCCCGTGAGGGCAAAAAGTACAAGCAACATGCTTAATACAAGACCAAACCGGCTCCATGTGTGGTTCTTGTGTGTGATTATATGGTTGCCGGTTGCCATGGTTTGCGCTTCTGAGAAATGACCCTCTTGGAAATATAGGGGGAATACAGTCTGTTTTTCATGCCTGACAACAAATCAAACGCCAGTATCCAGACGCGACCTCAACTCTGCACACGGTTCACTGTGCAGCCGTGGGTTGTTGTTGATGGGTTGATTACATATCGTCGCATCCCCCTGCGATGATTTTGGGACAGCGAATTCATACTTGCCCTCCTTATCCGCAATTCGGGCAAATGCGGTCGGGCGCCGCCAGAGGCGGCGCCCACCTCCTATGCTAGCGGTAGAATCAACCGGCCAATTCGGCCCTGGCCTTTTGGTAGGCCTCCTTCAGATTCTGTATGGCCTCCTCCAGCTCGACCTTGGCCTTTTCCCAAGCCTTGCCGCTGGACGTTTGCACGGCCTCCAGTTTCTCCCGCACCGTGGCCTGCTTGGCTTCAAGGTCGGCCAAGACCTCTTTGGCCTTGTCCTGGCCAGCGGCGGCCTTCTCCTTGGCCTTGTCCATAAGTTGTGAAGTCTCCTTCTCCAACTCTTGGTACTGGGCCCTGGCCTTGGCCATCAACTCCTCTTGTGTTTGCTTGGTGTAAACAACCGCCGTGTCCACTGCTTCCTTGGACTCTTTCTTCACTTGCTCGGCGGTGACCTTCTTCTCCCCATTGTCCCCGCATCCCGCTAGGGCCAAGGCCCCCAGGGCGGCCAGGACGAACAAAACCGCCAATGTCCTTTTCATGATCCCACCTCCTCCGACTCGCGAGTCGGACTATTTCAAGTGCGACGCGGCCTGGTCCAGAGCCGATCGCAGTTCACTGACTGCTTGATCGGCTTCAACCTGGAGTTCTCCCCAGGCGAACTTGTCGGCTCGATTCAACCGCGCCAGATAATTTTGGGCAGCCTCTCGTTTGGCCTTGAGTTCGGCCATCGGTTGTTGTTGGTTGATCCCTGCCCCGGCCTTGGCTTTTGGCGCTCTGGCCTGCAGCCCGTCCAGCCCGGCCCCCAAAAGGTCCAATTCGGCCCGAGCTTTTTGCTCATATGCTTGTCTTGGGTCCATGGTGATCATCTCCTTGATTAAAGAGGACGCAGTCTTGGTGCGACTCGGTTTCCCAGTAAGCGGCTCTGCGCCCTGCGCCGGAACAGCAGCCATCCCGCCAGGGCAATGAGAAATAGCGCTAGGAACGCCAAGAAGAGGATTTCTGCAATCCCCGGTACGGCCGCGGCGATGCCGGTGAAAGCGAAAACGCCGGACACCGAAGCAATTACCAGGAAAATAATGGCCAGCTTGAGCATTTTCGGACCTCCCTACTTGGGTTCTCGCAGAACGAGATCGGTTGAAGCCAACCATGCGGCCAATGCCGCGTTTCTTATTGTCGAGCCGTTTAAGGCCTCCGGTGCGCCGGGTCGCTCCATGGCTAAAGCAGCTAACCGGTCTCAAAATCCCTGCCGTCAAACGGTCTTGGTCACCCTGGTTCCCCCGACAAGCGCCACTGGCTATAGGCTCGCCTGGAAGACCTTGCGGAAGTGGAAACCATAAACCGCAAAGGTCATGGCCATGGGGAAGAGCTGGGGCCGCCGGAACAGGGACCAGAAGAGCAGCTTCCAATATTGAAAACGGGCCCGGTCCTTGACGCCCAATACGAGCATGGTCTTGGGAAAGGCGAAGGCATAACCAAAGTGCAGACGCAGGTATCTGGCGTGAAAGTGCAACCCTTTCTTTTGCAAAGGGTGGTACTCCCGCAAATAGGCGCGCACCCGCTCGTAGTAGGGCCTTGGGGAGTAGATGCCGCTGATTACCTGCTCGTAGCCCCGGAATAGGGCATCCATGCCCATCTTGGGCTCTATGTTGGTGGAAAGATCGGTGTTATCGCCGGTAACTTCGGCCAGTAGGCGGCCCTCCTGGGCTATCCGCCGATAGAGCCGGCTGCCCCGGGGGGCATTCAAGAGCCCCACCATGGCCGTGACGATCCGGCTGTTTTGGATCAGCTCGATCTGCTTGCCGAACACCGAGGGGGAGTCGTGGTCAAAGCCCACGATGAATCCGCCGCGCACCTCCAAACCGAAGCTCTGGATTTTTCTAACGCAGGCTACCAGATCGCGGCCCCGGTTCTGCAGCTTGCTGCACTCCGCCAGACTGTCCTCATTGGGGGTCTCTATGCCCACGAACACCCCTTCGAATCCTGCCTGCACCATCATCCTCATCAGCTCCGGGTCGTCGCTCAGGTCGATGGAGGCCTCGGTGGACAGGCTGAAGGGGTGCTTATGCAGGCGCATCCAGGCTATGATAGCGGGCAATACCTTCCTTTTAAGCTTGACCTTGTTGCCGATGAAGTTGTCGTCAACAATAAACAGGGGCCCCCGCCAGCCCGCTGCAAAGAGGCTATCCAGTTCGGTCAAAACCTGCGCGGTGGATTTGGTGCGCACCTTGCGCCCGAAGAGCGAGGTTATGTCGCAGAACTCGCAGTTAAAGGGGCAACCCCGGGAGTATTGCAGGCTCATGGAAGCGTAGCGCCTGAGCTTTAGCAGATTCCACATGGGCAAGGGAGTGTCCCCCAGGGCGGGGAACTGGTCTGTGGTGTAGACGGCCCGGGCCTGGCCGGCCTCCAAGTCCCGCAGGAAACCGGGCAAGGTGACCTCGGCCTCGCCCAATACAAAGTGGTCGATCCCCTCGAAATCTTGGTGGTTGGCGGTGAACAGGGGGCCGCCGGCCACCACCTTGACCCCCTTTTCGCGGCAGCGGGCCAAAACCCGCTCTACCGATTTCCTTTGGATGGCCATGGCGCTGATAAAGACGTAGTCGGCCCACTCCAGGTGCTTGTCCTTCAGGGGCTCAACGTTCTCGTCAACCAGCTTTATTTCCCAGGCCTCCGGAAGCATTGCCGCCACAGTCACCAGCCCCAGCGGCGGGTGCAGAGCCTTCTTGGCGATGAACTTCAGAGCGTACTTGAAGCTCCAGAAGGTGTCCGGGCTCTGAGGATAGATTAGAAGTGCTCTCATTTTAATACCTCTTTTAAAACCTTCTTCCGAAGGATCAAATCGTCACGAATCATGCTGTGCACCGCCGAGAAGGTTACGCTGGATATCAGCACCCCATGTGGCAAGCGAAGTAGCAGCAACCCCATGCCTCCTGGCACAATGGCGTCACGGTTTGCCGCACCTTTGGAAACGGATTCGCAGGCTTGTGAACGCATGGCAAACAGCGCTACTTTCCCACAACCTTCTCGACCTCTCCGACCTTTTGCTGCACCTTGCCGGCCCTCATTTCGTCCTTGCCTTTGCCTTCCAGTTCGGAATTCAAGCCGACCTTGCCGGCGAGTGCCTTGATCTTGCCCACTACCTTGTGAAACGCGCCTTGCGTTTGGTCTTTCGTGCTGTCTTTCATGATATTCTCCTTTGAGTTAACCTCGAAATCCCTTTGCGCGCAGGGGTGCCGCGCATTGTTTTGCCATGACCTTAATTATGATCAGATACGGCCCATCAAAAGGAGCACGATCACGATCACAAGGAGCACGCCCAAGCCAGTGCTTGGATAGTATCCCCAACTTCTGCTGTGGGGCCATGAAGGGAGCGTGCCCACCAGAAAAAGGATCAACACAATAACCAGAATTATTCCCAACATTTTCATCTCTCCGTTCTGCCGAACTAGGGGGGTAAAATCGCAAAACCTGCGGTAGATGGCCCTAGAATCACCGGGTTCGGGCGGCTATTTCACGATCAAATTATTTCTCACCGCCACGACGCCCTTAACCCCGCGGGCGACCTCGCCAGCCCTTCTGACATTCTGCGCTGAATCGACAAACCCGCTTAGCTGGACCTCTCCCTTGTAAGTCTCGACGCTGATTTGCAACGTCTTGAGGTTCGCGTCGTCAAAGATGGCGGCCTTTACCTTGGTTGTGATGGCGGAGTCATCGACATACTGGCCGGTGCTTTCGCTGGTTTGGGTGGCTGCGCACCCCAGGAATGTGCTCATCAGCCCGACAAACAGCAGTACGGTCACGATGCCATGCAGTTTTGCCATGATACCTTCTCCCTTTTGCGTGGTTGATCCGGTTCGTTGCCCAGGCGCGCTTTCAGGTGCATGCGCGGTACTTTTGGTTTGGCCTATCATTGCCTGACCCGGCCCGCGAATGGCCTCGGTGTCGGGCCCAAATCGACAAGCAGTATCTCGCTGCTCTCTTGCGCCGTCACGGAAACCGAGGGCTCGATCGTGACACCCACCCCATCGCCCTGGGTCAGGATGATCTCTTGCAAAGCCGTTTCGCCGCTGATGACATGGAGCCAGGCGCTCCGTCCGGGCAAAAGCTCGTGCATAAGATGGTGCCCGGGGTCGAGTATGCTCGAGTAGATGAGAGCGTCTTGAAGAATCTTCAACGAATTCTTGCGCCCGTCTCGAGACGCGATTACGCACAGCAAGTTGTGGCGAAGCGCCACTGGAAAGCGCATCTGCTCATGAGCGGAATCGAGCCCTGCCTCAGCGGGGCGCAGGGAAATCCGGAAAACGTGCGCACGGTCGGTGGGTGAGGGATTCGTTTCCTTGTGGCGGATTCCACGGCCAATGGTCATGTATTGAAACTCGCCTGAGTGAACCACGCCCGAGTTGCCATTTGAGTCCTCTTGCGCAAGAACTCCCCTGTAAACATAGGTGACTATTTCCGCTCCCGTGCCTGTAACCTGCGGAGCCATCTCTCTTGGCTGCAGCAGTATTTCATTGAAAGCCGCCAGCTTCCCAAAGCTATCGCCAACAGGGTCTGCATGCCCATTGGAATAGAACGTCAGCCAGGTGTCCTGCTTGCCTCGTTGCACATGGCGGCGTTCGTTGTTTCTGCGCAGAGTTATCATCAGCCCGTCAATCTCACCAAATCACTAAAAGCAGGCAGTTGGAACCGGGTGTTTCCGGTTCCATGCTTTGGCCTTTCATCAGCCCCAATAGGCCTTCCAAGCCGTAGCCGGGGAATACCATTAGGCTCAGGCGGCCGCCCGGCTTATGAGGGCCGCCGGACTCCAGCCAATCGCCGCCTATTTCCCGCAGGGACTTCAGAAGATCGGAGGACAGGGGGGCTTGGCCAAGGGCATATAAAATCTTGCCCAAGGCCTGCTTGAACCCCGCGGACTCCTCTTGGGAAGGAAGCCGCAACCGCAGCGCTTCCCGGGCCAAACTGGTGCCGGCCATTGACAAGGAGACTGGAGGCCAAACCAGGCTTTGCGCTCCGGCGGACGAGCGGACCGGCTTGCCGCCCAGGATGAAATTGGCACTTTCCAAAAGCAGCGAGGCCGCTTGGGGGCTAAAGGTCAGGGGCGCAAGGTGCTTTATTTCTTCAAAGGGAGCCAGACAGGCCCAGGCCTGCAGCCGGTAAGCGGCCAGGGATTCATCTTCCATCTCCAGGCTCAGCGAACCCAGGAGGCCGGGCGCTAACTTCTGAAATTCGGCCGGGGGGTCTTCATCCTGGTTCATGCCCAACAACTCCGACATATGTTCCTGCTGGGAATCAATGCCAATGGCCAGCGAACGCATCTCCCCCATTTGTTGTTCCAAGAGATGGGCCAGTTTCAGCACCAGCGCCGAAGAAGCCGGAGGCTGGTTTTCCGGCCGCTTCTCAGGCTGCGCGCCGCCAGTAATCTGGCGTTTGATTGATCTGCTGGTTTCCATATCCGGCTGCGGCGGCTTGGTTCCGGCCTTCAAGGTTCCCAGGGCGCCGCTGTCGCGGTGACTGGCGATCCAACTTTCCCATTGATGCATCAAATGCTTAAGCCGGACGGGATCGAAACCGATATCTTCACTGTTTGGGGAGGCCTCCAAGGTTTTGAACACCCCCGGCCGCCCGTCCTCGATATCCATTTGGGCTTGGCTGATATCGGGAGGCCTGAGCAGGAAGACTTCATCAAAGCAAGCAGCCAGGACTCCGGATTGGTCCCGGGCAAGAAAGGTTTGGGGAAGCACTACGCTTTTTATCATTTTTTCGCCTATAACCCTAATTTGCGCGGCAAAGGGGCCTGTTTTGTGGTTCTCGCCCCGGTTTTGCCGCAGGGTGTACAAAATCCTAAGTCTCAGCCAGCAAAACCCGTTTTCCGCCAAGCGTTCATGCCGGCGAGGCATCCTCAGTTGGCTGTCCTTAGCCGGGCGGTTCGGACTCGGGTTGCGTTGCCCTGGCTAGGCCTCAGGCGGGCCCTCGAATTTTAGGTGCTCACGCGCCACCGTCACTTGAGCGGCCACAAGTTCCTCCTTGGGAACCACGCTTTTGGCGATGTTTTGGATTTGGCTTCTGGAATACTCTGCCTCAGGCGAGTCCGGGTAGGCGGCCATGACACCCTCGTAAAGACCTAGAGCTTCATCAAGGTCCTTGGTCTTGTAATGCATTGCATGCGCCGCCGCATATTGATTGCCGACCTCTGTAGGTGCTGCTTCGTTTCTCATGCCTTGTTCTCCTTTTTTTCTGGTCAAGTTTTCGATTTCCGGAAGCCGTAGGGTTGCAATTTCACTTCCCTGACTTCATGGGACCCCTACCCTCATTGATGCAATTTGAGGTCCAACGCTATAAACACTTATTTATTAGATAGTTATACAGATAGACAAGACCGTGCCCGCTTGTGGATTCATTCAAAACAGACTACATGGCCATCAATTTGATCGACTTAATCGGCATGCCCGTCGTGGACGTGTGCGTCACAGGAATTTTCAAAAATCGATGCCAAAGGTCGGGCGAACCCTGCTTTTGCCTGCCAACCAAGGGAAGCGCCTGAATAAACTGCGTTAATGCTCTGGGGACTATCGGCGACCATCATAATGACGTATACTTATTCAATATGATGGAGGTTTGCGATGCGCGTGGAAGATCTGCACCACAAGGAAATCCTGGAACTGGACCCGGAGGGGGGCTTGATCCGTTTTGCGGGGCAGCGTGCACTTTTGCTCGACGCAGTGGCCATGGGGATTTTGCGTCAATACCTGGTTGCCAATTTCGGCTTAACCGCAGCCCGGGCTGTCCTGACCCAGTTCGGCTTCGCCCACGGGTGGCGCATGGCAGAGGCCATGAAAAAGGAATTTGTGTGGGCCAATGATGATGAATGGCGACGCGCCGGCCCCCGAATACACACCCTGGGAGGACTTTTTCGCGTCCAACCGGGAAGTGAGGATCCGCTTAGCAAGAAGGGATCCATGGTGCTTGCATCCTACGAGGCAGAGCAGCATCTCTTGCATTTCGGACGCTCCGACTCGCCTGTTTGCTGGACCATTTGCGGCCTCATGAGTGGCTACATCAGCCGAACCACCGGCAAGGAAATCTATGTGCTCGAAGATCGCTGCCTCGGCGAGGGCCACGCGGGGTGCCACTTCCTGGGACGCACCCGAGAGGAATGGGGCCAGGAACGCGCCGAGGATCTGGCATTCTTCGACTCGGGACGCCTCAAAGAGTGCCTTGATGTCTCGCTGAGCAGGGTCACCGAGACGCTGAAGGCTGCGGAGAAAAAGCTTCGGGCACACCATAAAGTGCTGGTGAGCTTGATACGCGACCTGGATGAACCTCTGGGAATCATTGCCAAGAGCCCCAAGATGCGGCGGGTTGTGGAATTGGCGCAAAGGGTGGCCAAAGTTGACGCCACGGTACTCATTACCGGCGAAAGCGGGGTGGGAAAGGAAAGGATCGCGCGCCTCATCCACGACGAGTCAACCCGCGCCGCTGGACCGTTCATTGCTGTGAACTGCGGCGCCATCACCGAGACGCTCTTTGAGAGCGAGCTTTTCGGGCACAAACGCGGCGCTTTCACCGACGCGGCCTCTGACCGGCAAGGCCTGTTCGAAACGGCCAACCACGGAACCCTGCTGCTGGACGAAATCGGTGAGATATCTCCAGGCATGCAGGTCAAACTCCTGCGGGTTCTGCAGGAGAGGGAGATTCGGCGGGTCGGAGAAAGCAAGAGCCGGCCGGTGGATGTCCGGGTCCTGGCCGCCACCAACCGCGACCTGTCCCACGGGGTTGCGGACGGCGTTTTCCGGCAGGACCTCTATTACCGGCTCAAGGTAGTCGAGTTGCCCGTGCCGCCGCTCCGAGACCGCAGAGACGACATCTTGCCGCTCGCCCGGGTGCTACTCGCAGAGGCGGCGGTTCGCATGGGGCGTAAAATCGTAGGCCTCGCCCCCAGCACCGTTGATCAGCTTCTACGCTATGAGTGGCCAGGCAACGTGCGCGAGTTGGAAAACGCCATGGAGCGTGCCGTAGCGCTGGCGCGCGGCAATCGCGTGGACTTCGAAGACTTGCCCGAGGAGATTCGCCGGGCGTTCCCCAAACCCGTGGTTGTTGCTGGGGGAAAGGTCCAGCCGCTAAAAGATGTGGAAAAGGAATATATCCTCGCGGTGCTGGAACTGAACGGAGGAAACCAGACACGCTCCGCCGAGCAGCTCGGAATAGGCACGGCCACGCTTTACCGCAAGCTCAAGCAATACGGCCTCGCCGGGCAACAGCCGACCCAACGGAACAAGTCAACAACTGGGTTAAAAGCCTAGAAGGCAGGATCGCCTGGTGTTGCAGTTTTAGGACAAGGCAATATTTTGGATCGTGCCAAGCATGTTTAAGCCTTGAGGGGGAGGACCCATTCACTCTTACAGATATTCTATATAAGAGGTGGATCCCGAAAATCGGGCGGAGTTCTGACAAAAAACCTTGCCTAAAAAAAGAAATCCCGCCGCGCTTTTCAGCGGGGCGGGATTTCTTGTACAAACTATGTAATGCCGCTTAGGGCGCGGCTACTTACCAGCGGTTGTTATCGCGGGGTTCGCGGGGCTTGGCCTCGTTAACCTTCAAATCCCTACCGTCTATGTTTTTGCCGTTCAAGGCCTGGATGGAGGCTTCGCCACCCGCAGTGTCCATCTCCACGAAGCCGAAACCACGGGAGCGGCCGGTTTCGCGGTCTGTGATGATCTTGGCCGAAGTCACGGTGCCATACTGCTCGAACTGACCACGCAGGCCCTCTTCTGAAGTGTCAAAGGACAAATTGCCCACGTAAAGGTTCTTTCCCATCTAAAAACTCCTAACAAAAGAAAATTGTGCAACCCGCTTCCGCCAACATCGGCGAAAGGACTTTAACCAGAAAGCCAAAACTTTGCTGAAATGGCCTGGTGATATGCCAGGAAAGATTAGCGGCAGTAAAAAGCGTTGTGGCCGGGTTGACATTAAGGATACCTCTTAATTTCTCGGTGTCAACTAGTATTTATTTTTGTCGCTATTTACGATTACAGATTTTCACGTGTAGAAGTCCAAGTCAGCTCTTGGCTGTTCAACCCTGGGGAGAATATACTCCTCGCAAGGTCGGGAATGTAACGTACATTCCCCTGCCAGCCATGAAACTACTTCACGCGACTCCCTTTTGTGGTGGATATGTCAAGATTGTGGTTACAGGGAAAAGCTGCGCACTGGACAGGCCAAATCGTGCAGACCATATCTTAGGGCCAGGCCGGTTTGTGAATCAGGACACCTAAATGGAGGCTACCTCCGAAATCGCACGAGAGGACAACTTGTAAAACCTGTCCACATTTATTCCGCAATGTAATACGATTCGCTTGTCGGCTACTCTTTATTGACGATTTCTTTCCTTCCCGCCTCCTTACGCCTCGCCCTTGCTGCCCGGTACCCATCCTGGATGATAGCCCGGCCCGTTTGCTCTCCCACCATCATACCTATGGCGATACAGACCAAGGCCAAAACCAAGGGGGCAGCGTTGCCGTTCACCAAAGCGAGCGCCTTGCGGACATATCGGTGAATCTCACCAGGCTCGAAGGACTGTTCCCTGGTCAAGCTCTCCTGCTGCTCGAAAAACTCCTCAAGAGACTGCGGCTTAAGCGGCATCGATGATACTCCTTTCAGGCAAATGGCTACGCCGGGGGCAGATTGGACGTATCCAGGCCCCACTTGGGCGGATAGAACGGCTCGATTTTGGGTTTGCCAGGGTCATAGGCGAAGTGGAACCGGACGGTCTTGCGTTTGTCGCTCAGATGGGGGTGAGAAATCCTTGTATATTTGGCTAGTTCGCAGAATATGTTTTGGCAGTCGATCAGGCGAAGCGGCCTGCCGAACAGGTCCTTGAAGTCATACCCGTATTGGGCGGGCAGCCAGTCTTGAGAGTCAACCATATGCCGGACTGCGTCCTCATAGCCGCTGGAGGGTATGTCACCATAGCATTTGGTGATGCCGCTCTTGGCACCAGGCCCGCATACCACGTAGTCGTTCTCACTGAAGTTGATGTAAGGCGAGTAGTTCAGGTCAATGGCGAACTGATAGGCCAGCCAAGAGCCCACGCCGGGCATATCCTGTATGAGCATGGCAACCCGCCGTAGACTTGGTGCCTCAAGTATGCGCTGGAATAAACCGGATTGCTCAGCCTGCTTCAAGGCCAACAGGTGATTGCCGTGCTTGTCCGGGTACGGTCCCTGCACTCGGCCCGCATTGTAACAAGTGTTGTAGATCGGCCTTTCTTGCTGTCGCAACTGGTCGAAAACCTGAACATAACGGTCCAAGTCGAAACCCTCCAGCGTGATCGGGAAGAAGTGCTTCTCCATCCACTGCCAGGTGCTTATCAGATTGAACCGCTTGAACAGCAAGATGCGGAACACCATGTCTTCAGGCGTGTACTCTATTCCATCCTGGGGATAGATCACATTGCGTATCAGATATTGGCTAACCCGATCCGATGCGCGATAGGCATTGGTGAATTTGAACTCCCGCAGGATCGGGTCATCCGTGTAGGGCTCAGGCCGCCCGGCCAGCCTGGCGTAAAAGATGTTCTGTCTCTCTGTGGCCCAACCCCAATAGAGCCGCAAAATTTCGTCCGACAAGCCCACCTCCTTTTCCTCTAATCAACCGCCATTAGCCGATGTTGTCCCCAGGCCGATAGTGCGGCCTAAATCGAACCATGTTCAGCCAAACAGGCTAATAACAGCGCATTGCTGGCTGATTTGGCATCTTGGGGCGAGGAGCCCCTTTGTCGATTAAAGCCCGGCTGCTAGACGCTTAACCCTAAAAATACAAGTTCTATGCGGGCACTAGAGAAATGGGCTCATCTAGGAGGCCGTAGGAAGCTATCTAGTTGAAATATTTTTCTTTTTCTGAAGTTAACGAAAACTTTTCAGCTTTCCGACTGCGCTGGGACAGGGTATACTTTTTTTAAAGGCGAGTTATTTCAAAGAGATAAACTATGTCACAAGCCTTCGCTTACCTTCGAGTCAGCACGGTCGGCCAGGTCCAGGGTCACGGCTTTGATCGGCAACTTGACACCATCCAAGCCTATGCCAAGGAGGCCGGGATTGAGGTCGTCGAAATCTTCAAGGAACAAGGCGTCTCGGGCACCGCTGATGAAACCGAACGTCCAGCCTTCCAAGAGATGATGACGGCTGTTCTCGGCAACGGCGTCCGCACCATCATAGTCGAGAGCATGGACCGACTTGCCAGGGAACTCAGGATTCAAGAGGCCCTGCTTGTCTACTTGGCCAGCAAGGGTGTCAGTTTGATCTCTGCAAGGACACAAGAGGACATCACCGCTGCCGTCCAAGCTGATCCACTGAAGAAAGCCCTTGTTCAGGTCCAGGGCGTCTTTGCTGAACTGGAGAAAAACCAGTTGGTCCGTAGGCTCAAGAAGGGCCGTGACAAGACCCGGCAGCTAAACGGTCGATGCGAAGGACGCAGGCCCTACGGCGACACTGAAGACGAACAGGCTGTCATCCGCCGGATTCGGGCTATGCGGCGTAGGCGCAGGAACGGCCTGAAGGGCATGACCTTGCAGTCCATAGCCGACCGGCTCAACTCCG
Organism: Desulfocarbo indianensis; assembly: GCA_001184205.1. Classification (GTDB taxonomy): domain Bacteria; phylum Desulfobacterota; class Desulfarculia; order Desulfarculales; family Desulfarculaceae; genus Desulfocarbo; species Desulfocarbo indianensis. The sequence continues at coordinate 127,029 of LBMP01000002.1, read as the reverse complement.
AAGGCATCCCCACCAAGGACGGCTTGCAGTGGCGTCCGGTTCAGATTCACCGTATTCTCACCCGATAAGGTCCCGCCCAACCAAACATCACGATTCTGCAAGGCCCTCAGACACCCGAGGAGCGCCGATCTTGCTCCGGCCGGGGAAAGGGGGGCGGGCGCGAGGACGCATGAGCCTGCACAGGTTCGGCTTGTTCCTCCTTGCGTGCCACCTACAGCAGAAAAAGCCGCCGCGTCCCGTTTTGGGTTTTTTAAAACGGGATACGGCGGGTTCTCCTCTAAGGCGCTCCTCTGTATCACCTACTTGTTTTAGTGAGATATTCTTGACCCCTAGAATGGTTAGATGACATACTCATGGCGAAATGATGAACCTATCTTGACCTATGGGGGCAATTCCATGAGTAAAAAGTCGGACTTCTATCCCCAAACGTAAGTTACGCAAGAAATAGAGGCTGATGCTAAAAGGCTTTCAGATACATATCAAGTTGACCGAGCCCGCGTGGTCAATATTTTGGAGCAAACCCGCATTACTGAGAATTGGAATCCCATAGAAGGTTGGCGGCGTATCAGCCTTGAAGTCAGAAGAAGGGCACGCTACTGGCCGCTATTGGAAGATGCCTTGACGGACATGGGGCCGAAAGCTCTTGACCTATTCGAAGCTGATCCTCCCGATGTTCTAAGTAACAGATTGATGTGGCTTTACCGCCTGATGTGGAATGATCTTCCCGTATATACCAGGGAAGAACTTATCCAACTTACTGAGGCATTCATCAAAAACCAAGAGGAGAACAAAGAGCATCTCATCGACACCGGATATCGCAATAAAGTTTTACAGCAAAAGTTTCCATGGCTAGAAAAAAGATTGGGCAATCTGTACCCGACTAAGCTCTACGAATCATTTACACAAGACCGGGAAAGGCTAGGAGTACTATCTTTTTCATGGGCGACATTGGACTCTAATGGAAATAAAGTCCAATGCTCTTATGAAGAAGCTCCAGCCTTTGATATCCTTGATAAGGAGCAGGCCCAGTACATTAATAAATTGCGCCCTGAACTATTTGACTTAAAGATGACCATCCTTCATCGGTTATTGACGATTTTAAAAGCAGGGCCACTTGATGATCATGAGAATAATGATTTTCAAGAAATATTTGATCTGATCCAAGAGCATGACATGGAAACGCTAATCCTTACCGACAATATGCTATCTGGCAAAGGGCGCATCCCAAATGCCAGACCAGGTGGGCGGAAGCACATATGTGACCCCGGTGGATTGAGCGGCATGCTTGAGGTAGCGTGTCATTACCTAACTGAATCCCAAACCGATTTTTATCATGAAACTAAGACATATTTTGGATCATCATTTAGAGAAGATCGAAAAGGATATCAGAATTTTAATACAACACCTTTCGCAGCAATGTGCGATGATGATCCTTTCACAATAGGACAGAAGCTTGATGCCATATGTGAAGGCTTAGTTAAAGCTTCTGATCGCCTGGACGACCTCGATTTGATTGTTGTGGGAAACGATGAATTGATGATACGTCTAAAAGGTAATAACTTATCTTTGGCTCTTAAGAATCATCTGAAATCAACCAAGGAGCGCTTAGCGGCAAAACCTAGCCGCACTAATGTCGAAATACCAAATAGATTTGTGCAACGAAATAATCTATATTTTATTAAGTATAAAGGCAAGGAGGTGACAATAGCCAAAACGGTTGGGCTCTGCGACATAGCGCACATTATAATACGTCAACCGCATGGAGTTGACACTGGAGATTTATTGTCTCTATGTGGTACTAAATCCGATTATACTCATGAGACAAGCATGGAAGCCATTGATCCAAAAGCTATTCAACAAAATTATACCAGGCAAATTGAACTTGAACGGGAAATAGAAAAGCTACGAAGTGACAACCCGGAAAGCGATATTAGTAGACTAGTAAAAGAGCGCGATGACATAGAAGACTATTTGAATGAAAATGTACGGTGGAAGCGAGGTAAGAATGGCAAGCAAAAACCAGTGCCAAAACATACAGGTGGTGACAATACAGGCGCAAGTTCTATAACTCAAAACCGCTCGCGAGCCTACAAAAAACTTGATAAATGCCACAAAGTTTTAAGTAATCACTTACGTAAGTACATCAAGCGGCACAAATTCAAATTCTATTACGAACCTAAGCCACCGGTTCAATGGCATGTTGACCTGGGGTAGAATGGTAATATTTGGGTGAAGATACGGACTGTAGATTACATTAAGAAGTTTTAAGTTTTTGTCTGATGTTAAAGGTTAAGGTTAGGATAATAATGCATGCGTTGAACATTGCTAGTCAGCCGCGTAGTTTTTTTTTTTTGCATCGGCTGAATTAGCCTGGTTGGGTAGGTTGCTGTTTAACTGGAAACACAGCGTCTGTTGAAAAAATATTCGTCATACGGTGCTTTCTCATTACTTCTGAAAAGTTATCGCCTAATATCGATTGAAATTTATTGTTTGGCTTTACTGCGCAAGGACTGATGGCATAATCTGAATGCATTCTTACAATAACTGATCCATCATTGTTGATTATAATACCAGAATCGCCAAATATAACTTCTGTATCATCAGCATCACGATGAATAAGTACTTTATTCGTAGTTTGGCTGTTTAAGTAATCTCCGAACAATTCAACATAATCGTCGCCGTTAGGAATTTTTCTATCATAATCGTTTTGAACAATTGCCCCATTGAATAAGTAAGCTTCTGCCAAAAGGTGCATCATTTTAAGGGGAATGTATACATGTTCATTTTGAAGAATGGTTACAAAAAATATTTCACGAAATGGCACTGTCGATATTGCCGTTCTTAATTCTTGAATGAAATAGATACTGTAAAAATCCCGTTTATTGATTAATCTCAGCAGATCAGAATTGTCTTTTATTATTAAGTTTATATGTGAAACATATTGTTTAGAGCTGTTTATTAGTTTCGCTTTAGACATTATCCTTTCTGAAATATCGTATGCACATTTATTGAGTGATGGTAATTCTTGAGCTATGGCTGGAACATTTTTAAATTGAACGCTACCGTCTTCATTAACGATATCAATATTTGTAACGCTTAAAACCTTTCTGTCATCTTTATGTTTATAATCATTACCATCAAGTAATTGATCTGAATAATCCGCGATATTGTCTAATCTTGCGTTTGTTTCAGTTAAATAATATTCGGTTATTTCGACGCCAAAATAGGGTGTATTTGAAAAATAACGTACAAGAAAGTCTGGGGACTCGAAATATTTTACTTCATAAAATGATTTGTCGCCGTAAACTAAATCAAAAATTCGTCGTTCTTCTTGTTTTTTAGAATTAGTATCGTTCATTTCTGAACTCGTTAACGTTTTTCCGAATCTTAATCAGTACACTAGGGTGCGCACCGCGCACCATTTTTCTTGATAGTCTTCTGGTGCGCATTGCGCACTACAAAGACCTGATCGCTAAAGTCCAAAAATCAACCATACTTGCATAATTATTCATCCTCCCCAAACTCACAGCTTCTGACACTAGTCTTGAAGATAACCACATCCCAAAATATTCACACCTCGCCCTAATCAGGTGCAGCCATGGCACAGATATCATCTAATGTATGATTATTTGGTTTGTCCCCCTCAAGTAGCTCTTCCCAACCAATAATGAGATTCTATTGTAATGGACTTCTGGGTGTCAAATCCAGAGGTTGAAATACTATCGCGAAAAAAAATAAAAAAACTTAGTATCAGCGCAACTTACTGTAAGCAGGCTTAAAAATGAAATGGACTCCTCCTCGGAGCGACATTCGGTGTCACCATACACGCCGCGAGACACGCCTGTAGGGTCGAAAGGGCAGAAAAGTAGACGCCCAGCGATCACAAATCAAGTTGTCAGGAGGAGTAGCGATGAGTGCTTTAATAATAACAGAGGCAATCATGAGCAGTCAATCTACCAACGGAATGGGTCAATTTATACGCCGTGACATGGACAGGGATGAAAAGGACCTCTTATGGAGCATTAGCAAGAAACAGGCTTACGACTGGCGGGACAACGCCATCATTCCCTGGCAGTTGTTAGAGGTTTTTCGGACTTGGGGCCTTGATTTCATGGGAGCCCGCACCATCAGCGACGTGCCTCTGCTCAAGTTCGTTGACCATCTAAAGAGGTATATGCGCGAAGCACCGAACAAGTTCGACCGGGAAGCTGCTGAGAATATCTATTACAGCATTGTTCAAAACGACCTCATGCCCAGGCGCATGCAGGCTGGACGGCGCGCCGAGACCAAGGCCCCGGTCTTCCAGAACGCCGCGTAACAACCAAATAACCACAACTCAGGGTTGAAGCCGATCGGGAGCAAACGCTCCTTGATCGGCTTTTTTGTTGGCGCTGGCGCGCCATGGTCGGCGCGGCGGTGCCGTGTGTACCTATCTTTTAACGGAGGTAAAGCATGAACAACCAAAACCACAATCCCCATGAGGTCAATCTTCTGGACATGCGCCGGGAGCTTGACCAGGCCCAGGATGCCGGCGGAGAAGGCAACGCGCCACTGCCCTTAGCCAAGGTGGGAAGTAATCCCGTTCCCTTGGTGATGTTCGATTACCGGGCGGTAAGCGTACCGGTCCATCATCTTAAGTCAGCCCAGTATCGCGGGTTTTTGCGGTGCAGCGGCACCGGGTGCATCTTGTGCGCCGCGCAGTACGGCAGGTGGACCAAGGTGGTTTTCCCGGTCTACAACCCATTGACCATAAGGGTTGAACTCCTGGCCGTGGACGACCAGCGCGACCCCGGCTCTGCCCTGGCGCAGATATTGGAAATCCTTGGGAACGACCCAGCGGAGATGGTCCTCTTGTTGATGCGGCAGGTCAACTTCAACTTCGCGATCATGGAAAAGAAAATGCCGTCGTCCATGAGGCCCGACCAGCAGGTTATTGACCACTTCAAGGCTGAACGGGAGCGCGGCCTTGACCTCGCCTCCATCTATCCACAGATGGATAACGAGCAACTGATGAACGTCCCCGAAATCGCCATGCTCCTTGAGCTGGGGAATGAATAACCATTTGATTGAAGGCCCGGACGCCCTCCGGGCCTTCAGAAAATGGTGGGACGGGGTAAGGACCCTGAACCTTGTACTGGATTACAAGGCCCCGGTCCTCATCAACTGGGCGGTCGGGGTAGGTAAGTCTTGCAACCTGGACAACGCCATAGAGGCTGCCGTGCAATCCGGCCGCTTTGACCTGGTGGTGGTCCTCCTGCCTCAGAGGGAGGTCCAGCGGGAAAGGCGCTGGGTACGACACCCACCACCGGACATCACGGTTGTGGACCTAAAACCCAGGCCATCAGAACTATGCGGTCCGCAACTGAACAAGCAGTGGGCGGTTCTGGAGGTTAGAGGGCTTGGCGCGCTGGCCAGGCGGGACCTCTGCACCCAGTGCAAGAACAAACGGACCTGCTTCTGGCTGAGGCAATACGGCAAGGCCCTACAGGGAGCCAAGGTCATATTCGCCAACCAGAAGCATTTGGAGCTGGACGCGCGGTTTATAGCCAGGCTCAAGGGTTGGGCCGGAGCTCAAAACGTCCTTGTACTCATGGACGAGGCCAGCTTCGTGACCAAGAACCGCAAAATCATCATCGAGCATGAGGAGCTTGAACGCTATCGCCAAGTTCTTGACTTCCTGCGACCGCAGAATCCGGCTTTAGGGGGCAACGTCCACAATCTGAAGCTCCTTATGCTGGCAAACACCTCAGACCTAAGGAGGCCGACATGGTCATTCAGGAAGCTGAGCTTGAAGCAGTCCTTCAAGCTTCAAGAGCTGGGCTACAAGCAGTTCGGGCGCAAGTTCAGCAATATAGAGAGCGAGCTGGACCTGTTTTGCCACTCTGACTTCAAGAGGCGGGAGAAGACCGGCAGTGGGGCGGTGATTTTCCCGATCTCACCCGACCTCGGGGTGGACATGATGATCTACAGCGGAACCATCGTGCCCGAGTTCCTGGCGTACCGGCTGGGTATGGAGGTGGCAAATCCCTTTGAGGGTTATGCCTTCACCCACCCCGATACCAGTTGGTACAACATCAACAGCTACATCGGGACGCGAAGGCACTTCTGGAAACATGCCCCCCAAATCCTGGACTTCTTCGCAGCGCTGACCGCCAGAAGGCTGGCCGAGGGCAAACGTGTCCTATTGATCTGCAAGAAGGTGTTCGTCAACCGCTGCGCCGAGGGCATGGAACAGGCGCTGGCCAGGCTCGGCCTGCCAGGCGTGAAGGTGGTCGCCGAAGACTGGCGCGAGGTGGACCTGGACGATCCCAAGGTCATTCCCTTGCTCAACTACGGAATCATCGGGATCAACCTGTTCCAGGAATTCCACTGCGCCTACTGCCTGACCGGCTACTACGTCGACCAGGACGCCGTGAACAACATCCTGCAAGACTGCTTGGCCTCCGACCAGGAGATACCAATTGAAATCGGCTTCGAGGGCAACCCCAAGCGCAGGGTCGCCCGCGCGGCCAACTACAAGGACCGCTACACCAACGTCAACGAGCTTGCGCCCATGGCCTTGCGGGAGCAGGAGCTTAACGTAGTCATGCAGGCCGTGGGCAGGGTGAGACCCTACACCAAGCCACGGGAGGTGATCACCTTCCAGTGTGATGTGATCCCCGAAGTACCCGAGGAGCATGTCTTCCTCAGCCTCGGGGAGGCCAGGGCCCATTTCGAGGTCAAGACCAGAAAGGAGGCTCAGAGGCTTAAGACCCAAGAGTTGGTCCAGAAGGCCAAGCGCATGGGGCTGACCCAACGCCAGGCCGCCGAGAAGATCGGGCGAGGCCTCAGGACCGTACAGAGATACTGGTAACCAACAACCCAAGGCCGTCGCGACCCGTTTTAAAAAATTTAAACGGGTTGCGGCGGCTTTTTGCCTACTAAACCTAATCGCACCGGAGGCGACATGCCTAACACAAAGAAGAAAGACGCGGGAGACAACGCGCGGGGCAAGAGGCTGCTCGGAGTAAGGGAAGCGGCCGAGTACCTGGGCATATCCATCTGGACCATGCGGGACCGCATATGGGCCGGCGATGTGCCGTTCATACGCTTCCCGGGCTGCCGCAAGCAGATGCTTGATGTCCGTGATCTGGAGAAGCTGATCCAGAACAACAAGATCATTACCTGCTGAAAGGGAGGGATTAATCGTGGAAAACCAGAAATTCTTCGGGAGCTTCAAGAAGAACCAAGCTTTTGACGTAAGAGTCAGCTTGATTGAAGAAGACGACTTCACCCAGATTGATATCCGCCAGTGGTTTGTTGACCGGGATGAGGACCCGGTTGCCACTAAAAAGGGCGTCAGGTTCGACATTTCCCACAACGAGGCTTTGCAAGAAGCCCTTGCGGCCATTGCCCGGTACATGGAGGAAAAGAGCGAGGGTAGCACGGCTGAACCCTGATAGCTCGAGGACGAGCCCGCGCTTCCGGTCCCTGCGGCCGGGGCGCGGGCCAACAATATAAGTCTTTGGAAATTTTAACCTTTTCTAATGCGCTTGGATTTTTTATAATAAATTATGATTAATTTCAAATAGTTAACCGTTTATACCAATTCGGACAATTGAGACGGATCAGACGAATGGGCTCAAAGCTCAAACAGCAACAGGACCAATCCCATGAAAGCCTGTTACATGCTTCATGCTCCCAGGTCGGGATTGTTCAGCCTGGCTTCGAGGAACTGGCCGAAGTTTTTCTCACAGACCAGGAAGCCGGTGAGCACCTGGAGCCGTACTTCAACGGCATGCCGGTGCTGGATATCTCCTGCGAAGTGATACGCGGATATGTCCTCCACCGCTTCCGACAAGGGGCTGATAACGATCAAGTCAACAGCGAGTTGCTGTCCATGAAGCGCATGTTCGACCGGGCCATGGCCACGGTCCCGCCCAGGTCCTTTCATGCGCCCCGTATCCCGGTCCCGGATGAGGTCGAGGCCATGCGTAGGGCGTGGCTGAAGTCCGCCAACAATGAGGGCGGGTGGTAGCGGCCTACACCAGCACAAGGAGCAAACAATGTCACAAGAACCCAACGCCGAGGAGCTTCTGAAGAAATTCGAGGCCATATGCCGCGAGCAACAGTACGAGTTCGAGGCTATTTATGCGGATGTCAGGAAAGCCCTGGCTCTGCCGGACGGCACGAACCATGGTCCTACCCTGGTGGCCCTGGCCTGCATCGCCATCGGGGTGCTGGTAGGCAAGCCCTACGGCGGGCAGATCATAAAGAGCGGCTTCGAGGCCGTCAGCGGCGAGAAGCAAGAGAAGTGAAGGGCATCCCCATAAATGGCTGGTTTTCACGCCGAGACGCTCAGGGCCTCTCAGAGCGGCGCTTGCTCCCCGGCCCGCCGGTTGCCCGCGCTGGCAATGATCGGCGCTCCTGGAAGCCCTCCGAGGGTTATGCGACCTTCCGAGGTGGTGAGGCGGCGGTGGAAGTGTAAGACCTGCCGAGGTAATCGCCATGGGCACTATTACTAAACGTGGAAATAATTATTCGATTCAATATTATGTAGGCGGCCAGAAATTCCGAGAATCAACAGGCAGCCCGAAAAAAGCTGTTGCAGTTAAGCTACTGAAGCTCAGAGAGGGGGAGGTCGCCAGAGGCAAAAAGCCGGAAATCTATTATGACAAGATCGGATTCGCCGAGCTCGCTCAAGACTATATTTTGGACTACAAGCTCAATGCCAAGAAAACGCTGGCCAAGGCCGAACGCATTGTGAGGCTGCACCTCCTGCCATTTTTCGGCAACTGCCCAGCAAGCAAGATCACCACTACCAGGGTCAAGCAATACATATCCCACCGCATGGACCAGGGAGCGGCTAACGGCACCATCAATAGGGAATTGGCAGCTCTCAAGAGGGCCTTCAACCTAGCCAGCCGCTGCACTCCGCCCAAGGTAAGCGGGACGCCGTACGTGCCCCTATTGGCCGAGCGCAACGTCCGGCAGGGGTTCTTCGAGCATGACGAGTTCCTGGCCTTGCGCGAAGCCCTTCCGCCATACCTGAAGGGGATGGTGACCTTTGCCTACAAGACCGGCTGGCGAGTCGGTGAGATCACCGGCCTAACCTGGAATCAGGTTGACCTCAATCGTGCGGTAGTGAGGCTGGAAGCGGGGACCACCAAGAACGACGAGGGCCGCACCATCTTCCTGGACAGAGAGCTTGTGGATGTCTTCAAGGAGCAGTTCCGCAACCGGCAGTTAGGCTGTCTCTATGTGTTCCACCGTAACGGTAACCCGATTAAAGACTTCCGTGTGGTGTGGAGGCGGGCATGCAAAGAGGCGGGTATCCAAGGCAAGCTGTTTCATGACCTGCGTCGGACCGCGGTTCGCAACATGGTCAGGGCCGGGGTGCCGGAGCGGGTAGCCATGGCAATCAGCGGCCACAAGACCAGATCGGTTTTTGACAGATACGACATCGTGAACCTAAGGGACTTGGAGCAGGCCGCGCTTAGCGTTGAGCGATACTTAGGCGATTCGCCGGGCACACCAGCCGAAGCGGCAGGCACAAAAAAGGCACACAACTTGATGTTGGCACAAAACGAAGGGGCCAGCCATGAAGGCTAACCCCTTGGTTTTATTTGGTGCCCGGGGCGGGAGTCGAACCCGCACGCCTTTACAGGCTGGGGATTTTAAGTCCCCTGTGTCTACCAGTTCCACCACCCAGGCGTTTTCACGGCGCTGATTCTAGCATCTTTGGCATCAAGAAGATTAGTCAATGAACTTCCGCGCGGCAATACCCGCCGGGGCATATTTTTCCCCTTTCCTCCGGTTCGCGGTGGCTTGCGTGCATAACATGCGGCAAACAAAGAAAAAACCAGACCGGCTCCATGCGGCATCCCTTTTGCAGAAACCATGGCCACCAACCAGCAGGAGGAAGAAATGTCGCCACTCACCTTGCTCAGCGAGCCGATCAGCGCCAGCACGCCGCCCCAAGCGGCGGATTTCCTGCGGCCCCGCGCCTCGCTCTTAGCCGCCATCCTGGAGGCTCGTCTGGCCGCCGAGCGCGGCGACGCGCAGATCGAAGACCTTCCCCTGGGTGTGGAGCGGGATTTGCGGCCCAGCATGCCCCGCATCGGCATGGCCGCTCTCAATCTTTATCTCAAGCGCCAGAAGGTGGAGAGTTATCCGCTGATATTCACCACCTTGGCCTTGGCGCACCCCAACTAGCCGAAGCTTCGCGGCGCAGGGAGACGCCGCCTCATGCAACATGGCCGATGACTCCCGCCGGCGGCCAAGGACGGCGCCGGCGTTGGGCCATAAATAGCTCTCCGGTTGACAAGCTGGGCCGCATCTAGTAAATCCTGGCCCAGCCTTAATTTTTCAAGGAGGGCATCGCCTTGGCCCCAGATCCCGCCGCTTTTCCAAAGGACCTGCTCAGCCCCCTGGCCAGCGACGAGCTCAAGGCCAGAATTTATCCTCTGATCGCCATCGCCGACGAAGCGCTCACCGCCAACCTGACCAGCCACGTGCCCTATATCGAGAAGGTGAGCTCCTATATCATTTTCAGCGGCGGCAAACGGCTGCGGCCGGTGCTTTTCTTGCTGGCCGCCGCGGCTTTGGGCCGCGAAGGCGATCCCCGCCTGGCCGCTATTTTCGAATACCTCCACGCCGCCACCCTCTTGCATGACGACGTGGTGGACGAGGCCGGGCTCCGGCGGGGCCGTCCCGCGGCCAGGGTGGAGTATGGCAACGACTCGGTGATCCTGGTGGGCGATTTCCTTTTTTCCAAAAGCTATTCCCTGGCCGTGGAGGTGCCGGACATCCGTTTCGTCACCGCTCTCAGCGACTGCACCACCATCATGGGCGAGGGCCAGGTCCTGGAATTGCTCCATACCGACGACCTGGAATTATCCGCCGAGGGCTATCTGGGGGTGATAAAGGCCAAGACCGCGGTGCTCATAGCGGCGGCCTGCCAGATGGGCGCCATCTACGCCGGGGCCACGGACGCCCAAGTGGAAGCGCTCTATGATTACGGCCTCAATTTGGGCCTGGCTTTTCAGATGGTGGACGACGCCCTGGATTACGTGGGCACGGCCCACGAATTCGGCAAGCCCGTGGGCCATGATCTGGCCGAAGGCAAGATAACCCTGCCCTTCATTCACGTGCGCGATACCGCTCCGGCCGAGGCGCGGGCGCGTTTATTGGAGCTGGCCCGCCTGGGCCGCCAGGACGCGTCCCAGGTGGAAGAGGCCAAGGCCCTCATCACCGCCCATGACGGCGTGGATGCCACCTACCAGGCCGCTCGCCGCTACGCCGCCCTGGCGCAGGCGGCGTTGACCCGCTTGGCAAGCCCGGCGCGGCCCGGCTCGGAGATGGAAACCCTTTTGGCCCTGGCGGCCTATGTCCTGGAGCGCCGACATTAACCTGGACACTTCCTGCAAAAGGTTCCTATAATAAGCCCAACCGAAACAGCTGGCGTGACAACATAAGGTTACGGTAGCTCTCGCCCCTGACCCCCCCGGGGGGCGTCCGCGACAACTAGGCACGACCACTCGTATTTTCCGCCCAGAATTCACCTGGAGCGCTTTTTGCCAGGCTGATCACCGCGGAAGGAGGTGGAGCCGTGGCGGATGGCACCCTGATCTTGCTGCAAAAAGAAGATTCGACGCTGAACCCTGGGCTGGGCCAGGCTCTGGGACAGGGCGGCGGCCAGAGACTGATGACCCGGGAGGCATCTCCCCTGCCCCAGGTGGCCTTCGGCCCCCACGGTCTGGTGATATGGGACGTCTCCAATTTCTCCGAGACGGAAATGAACGCCCTGGCGGGAGAGCTGGCCTCCGAGAGCGTGGGGGTGCTTCTGGCGGGCGCCAAGGAAAGTCCGCTCCTGGGCGAGGCATTGCGCCGCACCAACCCCTTGGGACTGTTGATCCCCGGCCAGCCCGCCCCCGCTCTGGGCGCGGCCATCGCGATGGCCTGGGCTCATCATCGCCGCTTTCACCAACTGCGCGGGGAACTGGAGCGATATTGCCAGGAGCTATCGGACCGCCTGGTGGTGGAAAAGGCCAAGAACCTGCTAATGGAACATCAAGGCTACACCGAAGTCGAGGCCATGCGCCGCCTGCAGCGTTACAGCCGCAACACCAATCAGAAGCTGGCCAAGGTGGCTCAGCAATTGATCGCGGGTTACGAGGTCTTCACGGAAGACGATTTCCCGGCCTGAACCCAGGCCGGGCGTCTGTTGCGGAATAAAGCCGGACCACTCGCCTCAGGCGCTCGGCTGATACAACTCCACCCCGCATAATTGGCACATATGATTGAATTTCGTCTGGTTTTCCCCGCTGGCCCGGCAATAGTTCAGCGGCCCTCCCAAGTGGCTGTAGGTGCCGTCCAATATGCGTATCTTTCCGCCGCAAACGCAAGGCCCCTCCACGTGGCCTTGGATATGGCAGGTGCAATCCTTGACTTCCACCTTGGAAAGGTAAACCGTTTCGCATTTGTCGCAAATTGCGGGTATCCTGGGCATAAGATTCTCCTCTTGCCTTGTTCGCCTTAAACTTAAGTATTGGTTGCCCGCGGGGCAAGCCAGCGGGGTTGACCCCATGGGCAAGGCGGAATATTCTGGGTGGGCGTTAAACCTCGGCCGGCGGGAGATTTGATTGCATGGCGGCTCTTCCTGATTGTTTTGGCGAGATCGAGCGGGTTTTTCCCGTGGGCCCGGATGGCCACAGGGAAGTTTCGCCGGATTGCTGGCCCTGCGGCGAACGCATCGAGTGCCTGCGCCAGGCCGTGGCCAGCCGGCAAGGCAAGGATGCTCTGGTGATCGAGAAAGCCCGCCGCGAAGAGGAATCCGTCGGCGGCGCGGCCGGCTTTTTCAAGCGCTGGTCATTGTTGAAAGCTCATAACCGGCGAAAGGAGCGCTGATGGGCCTGACTTGCCCCTTCTGCGGAACCGCTTTGCCAGAGGGTGCCGGGGGAACCGGAGAAGCGCCGCATCTTTGCCCCACCTGCGGGCAGGAAATATATCAGGCCCATGAGCCGGCAGAGCGCACCGCGCAAGCGCCGCCTTTGACCGCCCAGGGCGAAGAGCCCCGCCAGGCCGGCCAAAGCGCCGGCGGGGAAGCCAGGACCGATCAGCCGGCGGACCCCGTGAGCGGGCCCACCGCCCATACCCCGGCCTGGGAATTGGAGGGCGGGTTTTGGCTGGAGAAGCTCTGGAAAACCATTTGGCAGGTGCTGCTGCACCCGGTGCTGACCTTTTCCGCGCCGGGCCGCATGCAGAAAAAATATTCCCTTGGCCTAGCGGTCATCGTCGGCACCGCTGGCAACCTCCTCAGCGTCATTTGGGTGGATTTGCTAGGCGATGAAGAGGCAATGGTTGTTCCCCTGGTGGCGGCTGTTTTCCTGGTACCGCTCGGCATTGTCATAGGCACGTTTGTCGGCGCCTGCATCACGCATTTATTCCTCATGTTGGTGCGCGCGGACCGGGGAGGATTCCCCGCCACTTTCAGGGTGATCGGCTATTCACAAGCCGCCCAGATAATGCAGGCCGTGCCGGTGCTGGGCATGTTCGCCTCGGCCATCTGGGGCCTGGTGGTGCAGGTGGGCGGCTTGGCCGCGGCCCACGCCACCACCAAATGGCGGGTGGTGGCGTCGATGCTGTTGGCCTTCGCCTTACTGCTGGCCATAGCAGTGTTGTTTGCCGTAATGGTGGGTTTGGGGGCAATCCTGCCGGGAATGATCACGGGAACCGGCGAGATGCAATAGCGACCCAGGGGTTTCTCGATTGAATGGAATTATGACCACGCTTTCACCTCGGTGTGATTCATGAACGGCAAATGCCCTTATTGCGGAGCCGCGCTGGCCGGTCAGGAAGAAGGCCAAGCCGAGTGCCCGGTGTGCGGCGAAAATCCGCGCGACCAGGCCTGGGAGCGACCAGCCGCCCAGGCGGCCTTCACCCTGCCGCCCTCCCCGGAAACGGGCCTAGGCGGCGATGCCCCCACGGCCGTTGCCGCCGGGGGGCCAGAGCCGGAGGCCTTCACTCTGGCCTGGGAGGGCGAGGGCCCACTCCTGAAAAACTTGTGGCGCACCACCTGGCAGGTGCTTTTGCACCCGGTGAAGAGCTTCCGCGGCCCGGCCCGGCCGGGCCAGGCCTGGGCTCTGGCCTACGCCCTCATCATGGGCACCCTGGGCAACGCCTTGCAGGCGCTTTGGTCCCAGGTCCTGGACAAGCCGGAATGGGTCGCCCTGCCGGCCATGTGGGGGCTGATCCTCGCGCCGCTCATAGTGCTGGCCAGCGTATATGTGAGCGCGGCCTTCACCCACCTGGGGCTCCTGATGGTGGGCGGCGCCAAGCGCGGGTTCACCGCCACCATGCGGGTCGTGGGCTATGCTTACGCGCCTGCCATTTTTTTCCTGGCGCCGTTCGTCGGCATGGTGGTGGGAAACGTTTGGACCCTGGTGATCTACATAGGCGGCCTGGCCGGCGCCCATGGCGTCAGCGGGTGGCGGGTGGTGTGGGCCTACCTGCTCGTGTTGATCCTCTTATTGGCCATTGCCTCCATAATCGCCCTGCTGGCGGGCGCGGGACTGGTGCTGGGTTTCCTGAGCCAGATGATGGAAAAAAGCGGCGGCATCTAGACAAAACCGATTGCACCAAACTGCCTCTTGGATAGTCTGATCGCCTATGCGGCACCCCCCCGGCTCGCCGGCTTGTCCAAGCCAGAGCCGCGCGTGCTTTAATGCTCTCTGCCCGTCTAAGCGGCCTCCGGCTTGAAGAACTCCCGCACGTCATCTTTATTACGGGTCAGCGGCGTGGGGTGCAGGGCTTTCTGAAAAACCTTGCCATAGCCCTTGGTGACCAGGCGGGTGTCCAGCACGGCCAAGAGCCCCCTGTCGCTGGGCGTTCTCAGCAGGCGGCCCAGGCCCTGCTTGAGGCTCAGCACCGCCTCGGGCAGCATGAGGTGGGCGAAGCCGTTCAGGCCCTCCTCTTCCAGACGCTTCACCCGGGCCGCCACCAGGGGATCGTCCGGCGGCGCGAAAGGCAGCTTGTCCACGATCACCGCGCTCAGTTCCTGGCCGGGCACGTCCACCCCCTGCCAAAAGCTGGCCGTGGCGAAAAGCACGCTGGGGCTTTCGGCCTTGAAGCGCTCCAGGAGCTTCATGCGCGGGGCCTCGCCCTGCACCAGGCAGGTATAGGGCAGGCGCTGGCGCAGCAGCCCGCTCACGGTCTCCAGGTTGCGGTGGGTGGTGAAAAGCACGAAGGCCCGCCCTTGGCTGAGCTTGAGCAATTCCTCCACTTCCGCGGCCACGGCCTTGGGAAAATCGCGATGGCCGGGCGCGGGCATGCTCTGCGGCACGTAGAGCAGGGCCTGCCGGGCGGGATCGAAAGGCGAGGCCACCACCAGCTTCACGGTGTCGGAATCCAGGCCCAGGCGCAGGCGCACGGGGTCCAGGTCGCCGGCGGCGGCCAGGGTGGCGCTGGTGAACACCAGGCGCGAGATGTCCTGATAAAGCGCCGCTTGCAGATGGGGCCCCACCTCCACCGGCGAGAGATGCAGGCTGGCGCCGCCCCGCCCTATCTGGGCCCAGGCCACGGTGCGGCCGGCCACGGGCTGGGCCACGGCGGCGAGGTCCTGGGCGATGCCGGCGGCGCGGCCGGCCAGGGCTTCCTCCGCCTCGTCGCCGTCCAGGCCGGCGGCCAGGGCGTCCAGGGCGTTGGCCAGCTGCTTTCCCGGAGCGGAGAGCATATCCAGATGGCCGGGCTCCAGCCCCAGGCTGGCCGCCGGGCCGGTCATGCGCCTGAGCTTGGCGAAGATCCTGGCGGCGGCGGCTTCCACCGCGGCCAGGGCCTGTTTCCGCTCCTTGTCGCCGGGGGCTTCCCGGTTGATATCGCGCAACAGGGTGTTCAGCCTGGCCTGGGATACGCTCACCCCGAAAACCTGGGTGGCCACGTCGGCCAGGAGATGGGCCTCGTCGAACACCACCGCCTGGTAGCGGGGCAGGGCCTCGCCGTGGCCGCCGGCCTTGAGCGCCAAATCGGCCAGAAAAAGATGGTGGTTCACCACCACCAAATCGGCCTCGGCCGCCTGGCGGCGCGCCTCCATGAGAAAACAATCCTCGCGGCGGGGGCAGCGGCCGCCCAGGCACTGCTCGCTGGAGGCGGTGACCTCGGCGGCTAGGGCGTTGCCCAGCCCCTGGCCGCGCACCTGATCCAGATCGCCGCTTTTGGTTTCCCTGGCCCAGCGCCTTAACATGGCCAGGCCCGCGTCCGCCCCCGGCAGGCTCAAATCCGGCTGGCTGGCGAAGGACTCGTAGCGGCGGCGGCACAGGTAATTGGCGCGGCCCTTCAGAACGGCCCAACGCAGGCCGGGGGCCATGGCCCTGGCCAAGAGGGGAAGCTCCTTGTGGTTGATCTGGTCCTGCAGGGTGCGGGTGCCGGTGGAGATCACCACCTTCAGGCCCGACAGCAGCGCGGGCACCAGATAGGCCAGGGTTTTGCCGGTGCCGGTGCCGGCCTCCACGATCAGGGGCACCCCCCGCCCCAAGGCGCGGGCCACGGCCCGGGCCATGTCCAACTGGCCCGGCCGGGGCTCAAAGCCCGGCAGGCACTCCGCCAGGGGGCTCCGCCGGCCCAGCCAAACCTCCATGGCGTCTTTGGCGGATTGGTCGCCGGAGCTTTCCGCGGGCGGGATGGGGCCTTGCATAATCACCATGAAATTCCTTGACAAACAAATGTCGCTGGATTGTACTCTTATGAGTACTTAAGCTCAAGTTTTTGCCATTTTCGCGACCACGGGACGGGCGGTCCGCGCCAAGGCCGCCCTCTTTGCACGGGAGGTTTCTCTAATGCTCGTGAAGGACTGGATGACAGCAGACCCCATAACCGTGGGGCCCGACACTTCGGTGATGAAGGCTTCGCAGCTGATGAAGGAAAACAACATCCGCCGGCTGCCCGTGCTGGACAACTCGGGCAAACTGATCGGCATCGTCAGCGACCGCGACCTTAAAGAGGCCAGCCCTTCCAAAGCCACCACGCTTGACGTGCACGAGCTTTATTATCTGCTGAGCGAGCTCAAGGTGAAAGACATCATGAGCCGCAAGGTCTTCGGCATCAAGCCCATGGACACCGTGGAAAAAGCCGCGGTGATCATGCTGGAGAACAAGGTGACCGGTTTGCCCGTGCTGGACGACGGCAAGGTGGTGGGCATCCTGTCCGAGGGCGACGTCTTCCGGGTGCTGACCAGCATCACCGGCATCTACCGCGGCGGCACGGTGTTCTCCTTTGTGCTGGAAGACCGGCCCGGCTCCATCAAGGAGGTGGCCGACGTCATCCGCAAGCACGGCGGCCGCATGGTGAGCATCCTCACCTCCTACGACATGTGCGAGGAAGGCACCCGCAAGGTGGCCATACGCATCGCCGACATGCCCCAGGACAAGCTGGCCGGCCTGGAAAAGGAGCTGGAAGGCGAATTCACCTTGGACCACGTGGGGTACGACGAGCTGAGCGACATTTAAGCTCGGCGCTTTCATAATATGAAACCCGCGCTCCCTTGGGGGAGGGCGGGTTTTTTGTGCTGGCGCGGGAGCCAGGCCATCCAAACGACGAGGGCCTTTGGCCGCCGCAACGGCCGGGGGGGTCAGGGCCGGCTGGGGGCGAAGGTCTCGGCTTGCAGGAAATCTTCCGCCGCGCGGGGCTGGGGCTGGGGAGCGCCCGCCACCGGGGGCAGGGGCTCCTGCCCTTCCCGGAAGGCCTCGAAGAAGCCGCCCTCCACCCCGGCCGGCATGGGCTGGCCGGTCTTGGGATTCACGCGCGCGAAGACCACCCCCGGCGGCACCGGGAAATCCAGCGGCGGGTCTTTTTTCAGGGCCTCCTGCATGAATTCCAGCCAGATGGGCCCCGCGGCCCGCGCCCCGGTTTCCTTGCGCCCCAGGGGCTCGTTGTCGTCCTTGCCCACCCACACCCCGCACACCAGCCGGGGGGTGAAGCCAATGAACCAGGCGTCCCGCAAATCGTTAGTGGTGCCGGTCTTGCCGGCCACGGGCCGGTTCAGGGCCTTCATCCTGCGGCCGGTGCCGTTTTCCACCACGCCGCGCAGGAGATGGGTCATGATAAAAGCGGTCTGGGCGCTGATGGCCGGCTGGACTTGCGGCCGGGCCTGGAAGATGACCTTTCCCTCGCGGTCGCGCACCTCCTCCACCAGAACCGGGTCCACCAGCCTTCCCTCGTTGACGAAAACCGAATAAGCCCTGGTGAGTTCGAAAAGGCTCAGCCCGCTGGTGCCCAGGGCCAGGGAGAGGGTGGGCGTCAGCTCGCTTTGAATCCCGAAGCGCCGGGCGTAGCTTATGGTGTAGTCCAGGCCCAAATCCGCCAGGATCTTGACCGTGACCACGTTGCGCGAATGCTCCAGGGCCTCGCGGAGCGTGGTGGGGCCGTAAAATTCGTTTTCATAGTTCTTGGGCTTCCATTTGTCGCTGGGCCGGCTGGGGTCGTCGTAAACCACCGGGGCGTCCAGAATCACGCTTACCGGGCTGAAGGCGTGCACCGGATTGTCCAGGGCGGCGGAATAAATGAAAGGCTTGAAGGCCGAGCCCGGCTGGCGGTGGGCCTGGATGGCCCGGTTGTATTGGCTCTTGCCGAAATCGCGCCCGCCGATGAGCACCCGCACCCGTCCGTTTTCCGCCTCCAGGCACATCAGGGCGGCCTGGGCCTGGGGCTCCTGCCGCAGCTCCGCCTGCCAGGTCTTGGAGCCGGGGCGGTATTCGATCAGCTTGATCAGCACCACGTCGCCGGGCTTGAGCACCGGCTTGTTGCCGTAACGGCTGCGCAGCCATTCCAGGCCGGCGGCGGGGATCACCCCCCGGCCGGCGCCCATGCGCACCAGCGGCGAGGTGTCGGCGGCGCGGCCCACCACCACCGCCTCCATCACCTGGCCCTTTTCCAGGCCCACCTCGCTCACCGGCCGCTCGGCGATGGAGCTGAGCTGGGCGGGCGGCACCTTGGAGAGCGGCCCCTTGAAGCCGTGACGCTTGGCCAGCTCGGCCAGGCCCTGATCTATGGCCGCGTAGCCGGCGCTGGTGAGCCGGGGATCGCAGGCGGTCTTGACCGTGAGGCCGCCTTCGTAAAGCATGGTGGGGCCGTAGCGGTCCTCCAGCCACTGGCGCACGTATTCGCTGTAATAATCGGCTTCCACCGTCTCCGGCCTATGCAGGCGGATGTCCATCTGCTGGTTCAGGGCCTGGTCGGCCTGGGCCTGGCTGATGTGCCCGTCGGCCACCATGCGGCCCAGCACGTACACCTGGCGGGTGCGGGCCCGGCGGGGATGGCGCAGGGGGCTGTAGCGGCTGGGCGCCTGCACCAAGCCGGCCAGCAGCGCCGCCTCCGCCACGCTCAGTTCCTTGGCCGACTTGCCGAAATAAGTCTGGGACGCGGCTTGGATGCCGTAGGCGCCGTGCCCCAGGTAAATCTGGTTCAGATATAAAAAGAGTATCTCTTCCTTGCTGAGATAGCTCTCCATGCGGTAGGCCAGTATCCACTCCTTGATCTTGCGGATATAGGTGCGCTGGGGGGAGAGCAAAAGGGCCTTGGCCACCTGCTGGGTTATGGTGCTGCCGCCCTGCACCACCCGGCCCGCCCGCAGGTTTTTGATCATGGCGCGGATGATGCCGGCCAAATCCACGCCCTTATGGCGGAAGAACTCGCCGTCCTCGGCCGAGACAAAGGCCATGACCACCTGGGGCGGAAGCTGGTCCAAGGGGATGACGTAGCGGCGCTGCCGCGAATATTCGGCCATGAGGGAGCCGTCGGAGGCGAAGACCTGGGTCACCGCCGGCGGCGCGTAGTCGGCCAGGCGGTCTATCTTGGGCAGATCCTGGCTGATCCAGAACCAGCCGCCCAGGGCGACGCCCACGGCCAGGGCGCCCAGGAACAGCATGGAAAGGGCGCTCCACAAGAGCAGCCGGCGCAGCCAGCTCTTTTTCTTGGCCTTGGGTTTGGCGTCCCTGTTTTTCGGGCTCTGCTTTTTTGCGGCGGGCAAGCTTATCCTCCCGTGATTGGTGGAATTTTATCAAAGCGCCCCCTTCCTGGCCACCCCCCCCGGGCCATAGAGGGAGCCGGTTTTTCATTAGCGCCCCCGGGCCTTCTCCGCTTGCCCCGCCCGCGGGCGGGACTGCATAATGAACCTTTCCATAAGCGGGAGGAAAAACATGATAAAGCGTCTGGGCCTCTGGTTGGCGATGACGGCTTTGCTCCTGGGGTTGGCTCTTCCGGCCTGGTGCGGGCCCACGCTGGATCGCATCCAGGAGCGCGGGGTTTTGGTGGTGGGCACCGACCCCACCTACCCGCCCCTCACGGCCAAGGCCGCCGACGGCACCATCATCGGCTATGAAATGGACTTGGCCCGCTACCTGGCCGCTGCGCTTGGGGTCAAGCTCGAGATCAAGGCCATACCCTTTGTGGAGCTTCTGTCCGCCTTGGCCCAGGGCGAGGTGGATTTGGCCATCTCTGGCATCACCATCACGCCCAAACGCAACGCCAAATTCATGTTCGCCGGCCCCCACTTGCTGGCCGGCCAAAGCGTGCTCACCAGCCGGGAGTTGGCCTTAAAGCTCAAAGGGCCGGCTTCCCTGAACAAACCGGGGATCAAGGTGGCCGCGGCCAAGGACACCACCAGCGAGATGGTGCTCAAGGATTTACTGCCCAAGGCCGAGCACGTGGTGGCCGCCAACCAGGAAGCCGCGCTTAAGCTGCTCTTGGCCAGGCAGGTGCAGGCGGTGGTGGCCGATTTCCCCTTCTGCGCGGTGGCCAGTTTCCGCCACAGGGACCGGGGCGTCGTGGCCACGGAAAAGCCCTTTACCTTCGAGCCCTTGGGCATCGCGATGAGCCCGGAGGACCCGCTGCTGCACAATCTGGTGCAAAACTTCATCCTGCTCCTGCAGGGAAGCGGGCGGCTGGAGGCCATGCAGAACAAGTGGTTCAAGAACCCGGATTGGATGAAGCTGCTGCCCCACGAGGATTTGGCCGCGCTCAGGGCTCGCTGAGGGCGATATCGCCGTAATAGG
The DNA here is from genome assembly GCA_001184205.1 of Desulfocarbo indianensis. GTDB lineage: Bacteria > Desulfobacterota > Desulfarculia > Desulfarculales > Desulfarculaceae > Desulfocarbo > Desulfocarbo indianensis. The sequence continues at coordinate 106,006 of LBMP01000002.1, read as the reverse complement.
CGCTGGTCTTCCAGCGGGCCGCCAAGCGAGGTTTCAGCCAAGCCTGCGATTTGAAGGGCCGGCCGGTAATTCCCGCGAGCCGTGTTCCCAATTTGGTTGACCCCCGCGGCGCGGGTGGCTATAATGGGTGCGTTTACTATACTCATGGATAGCATACCGCTGGGCGCTGGACCGGCCGCCGGCCCGGAGACCGAGCGGTTGCACAGGGGGGAGCTAGCCGATGACCAGCCTGGTCCTGTCTCTTATCTTCGTGGCCTTTTTCGTGTTTTGCATCAAGAAGAACACCATGCGCTGGCCGGTCTTCGTGTTCAACCTGGTGTTTTTCCTCTACGGCCTCGGGGTGACTTTGATAATCGAATACGCCCTGCCCCAGGGGGTCTTGATCAAGGGCTCCGGCAGCGACGTCTGGCCGCCGGCGGTGGTGGCCATGCTCGCCCTTGCCGCGGCCGTGGCCGCGCTGGTGCTGAAAAAAGGCGGGCCGCACTCCAATCCCGCCAAAACCACGGGCTTGAGATGGGTGATCCTGGCCGGCGGGGTGCTCATGCAGGCCCTGGGTATGGCTCTGGCCCTGATGACCATATACACGACCTACTTTGCCCAGCCCGGCGGCGCGCACGCCCAAGCGGTGCTCTATGTAATGCTGGCCGCCTCCTGGCTGGCTTGCGGGCTTTTATACCTGGCCTCGCGCTTCAACACCGCGGCCAAGCCCAACCTCATGCGGTGGATGGCCTTGGGGTCCGGCTTTTTCCCCCTGGGGCATCTCCCTACGTCAGTCACCTTGATTCTGATCTACGCCGCCCCCGGGGTGGGGCAGGTCATCCATCTGCACGCGGCTTCCCTGCAAATGACCGCCTACGTGCCTTACATCGTTTTGTTCACCCTACTGGCCAGGGATTTTCAAAGGCCGGAGCCCGCGCGCCAAGCCCCGGCGTAGGGCTGGGCCGGACACGCTCCCCGACCGCGGGCAAGGGATGACGCGCGCCGGAAGCCCAGGCGGAGGGCCGGGGTCGAGGGGGCTGGTGGGGCCGAGGGGGCTGGTGGGGACACGGGGGGGGCCGCCCGAAGGGGGCGCGTCCGCGCTCAGGGTTCGCTGAGGGTGATATCGCCGTAATAGGCGGTGGCTTGTCCGCCGGTGTTGTCGGTGTCGGTCATGATGGCCACCGCCCCCAGGCTGGGCGGCTCCTGGCCGAAGAGACGCTTGAAGTCCTGATACACGTTGCGTTCCTCGCTGACCCATTGGCCGGCCTTGGCCGGGCCCGACTCCACCGCCAGCATTATCACCTGGCTGGCAAAGGCGTTGGGCACCGCCTGGCCCTGGGGCAGCTTGTTGGCCCAGATGTAATTGATGCCGCGGGTGTTCCAGAAGAGAAAGGCCGGGAAAACCACGTAGACCCTGGCCGGGTAATCGTCGCCGCCCTTGGCGCGGGCGTCGCCCTTGGCCAGCACTCCCTCCACTTTCCAGGACCAGCGCAAGACCTGATACTTCTTCAGGTCTATTTCCACCTCCTTGAACAGCCCGGAGGCGGCCTGGCGGCTTTGCGCCCTCAACACCCGCCGGCCCTGGTCGCTCACCAGCTCATAGCTGGTGTGGCCGGCAAAGGATTTCTCTTCCCAACCTGCCAGATCGCCGGCGCTGAAATCGCCCAGTTGCAAAGTCTCGGCCCCGGCGGGAACCGCCAGCCCCAGCAGGCAGAGGACGATCAGAAGACGCGGCGCTAATAACTTTTTCACGAGCCGGCGGCCAGGCGGGAACGCAAGGTGAGGCCGGTGCAGGGGCAATGGATCACCGAGCCCTGCCAGGCTCCGCCGGGACGGCAGGCCCTGAGCATGGCCCGCCAGCCCGAGCAGCCCCGGCAAATGCGGTAGCCCGCCCGCAGGCAGGGCGGCCGTTCGCCGGTTCGCAGGGTTTGGAAGGAATCATTGCCAGACATGCCAGCATTATATACGGCTCGGGCCCATTGGCCAAGCGCGGGTCAATGAAATCCAAGGCTTGCCTTGGCGCGGGCCGCCTATATACTGGGGCCATGAACGATTCCCTGTGCATGCCCCAGGCCGGCTTTTCCTGCTTCGCCTGCTGCCCGCCCATCCGGCCGGCCGGTTATGAACACCTGGCGGACCGGGGCTCCTGGCGGCGCATGTTCGCGGAAAACCGGGCCGATTTTTTGGCGGGCCGCTTGCCGGCCAAGCCCCAGACCGGCTTTTTCTGTCCCGGCCTGGGCTTCCTGGATAAAGCCGGCCGCCGGGTGGGCTGCCTCCTGCATCCCGCCGCCAACCAGGGCCGCGACCTGCGCGGCCCGACCGGCTACCGCGACAAGTGCGAGCGGGAATCCTGCCCGGAGTCCCGCGCCTACGCCGCCCTGCCGCCCGCCGAAGGGGCTGCCCTGATGAAGCTCTGCCAGGGCCTGGACCCCTTCCAGTTTTCCTCCAGCGCCCAAAACCCGGTCAGGCGGCTCCTGGCTTTCGGCCCGCCAGTGGCCGCCGCCGCGGCAGGTTTGGGCTTGACCGCCAGGGATGAATTGGCCTCCTGGCCCTGGCTGCATGAACTGGATTCGGCCCACGGCTGGCTCCTGGGCCGGCTGGTGAAACGCGATGGAGCAAAGCTGTTGCGCCGTTCCGACTTGCTGGAGCTGCTGGCCGCGGAAACCGGCAAGCTCGCCAGGCAAATGGGGCCGTCGCCCCCCCTGGAGCAGGGGCCGCCCTTGCGCGAACTGTGCGGCGAGTGGGAAGCCCGCTTCTGGCTGGCCCTTGGCGGCCGCCGGCGGGCCCGTTCGGCCGAATTGGCGGCCTGGCGGGCCCTGACCGCTTAACGATTGGCAAGTTTTTGGTTTTAGCGCTAAATTATTAATTAAAATAAATGATCCTTTGCCAAAAACAAGGAGACGCCATGCAAGAGTGCCGAGCCGACATCAAGAAAATCATCGCCTCTCTGGACCTTTCGTCCTACTCCGAGACCACCTTCCTGCACGCGCTTACCCTGGCCAAGTCCTTGGGCGCTGAATTGATCCTTTTAAGCGTGATCAACAGCCGCGGCTTGGAGCAAATCGAGCGCTTGAGCGCCCAGGGATTCGGCGTCTCCAGGGAAAAATATGTAGAAACCGCCATAGCGGACCGTAAGGCGGAATTCGAAAAGGAATATCTTTCCAGGGCCGCCGGCGTGCCCTGCCGACTGGTGTTCCGCGAGGGCCTGCCCTGGGAGCAGATCGTGAAAGCCATCAAGCAGGAAGAGGCGGATATGCTGGTAATGGGCACCAAGGGGCGCAGCAACCTGGCCGGCGCCTTGTTCGGCTCCACCGCTGAAAAAGTTTTCCGCCACGCCCCCTGCCCGGTGATCTCCGTGCGGGGCCCCGAGCATTGCCGCCTGCCCGGCACGGTGTAGGCCCTGCAAGCCATGGGCGGCTTGGCGAATGGGCCGCCCGCTTGAGCCCGCCACGGCGCTCGGCCCCGCAAGGCCGGGCGCCTAGCTTTTTGCCGGCGTCTAGCAAATCCTGGGCAGGGGTTCGCCGGAGAGCATGTCCAACAGGCGGCGGCCCCCCACCGCGGTGTTCAGCCAGACCCGGCCCGCCGGCGCTTCCAGCACCCGGCCGATTACGGCGGCCCGGCCGCCCTTGGCATGGGAGCGCATGGCCTCCAGCGCGGCCGGCGCTTGGTCTTCCGCCACGATGGCGATGAGCTTGCCCTCGTTGGCCAGATACAGGGGGTCCAGGCCCAGCAGCTCGCAAACCCCGTTCACCGCCGCGTCCACCGGAATGGTCCCCTCGTCCAATTCCAGGGCGACCCCGCTGGAGGCGGCTATCTCGTTCAAGGTGGTGGCCAGGCCGCCCCTGGTGGGATCGCGCAACACGTGCAGGCCGGGACAGGCCGCGATGAGGCCGGCGGCCATGCCGTGCAGCGCGGCCGAATCGCTGACCAGCGGCGCGTTCAGGCCCAAGCCGGCGCGCTGGGCCAGGATGGTTACGCCGTGGTCGCCCATGGAGCCGGATACCAGCACCGCGTCGCCGGGCCGGGCCATGTGCCCGCCTATCTCCACCCCCGGCGCTATGACCCCCACCCCGGCGGTGTTGATGAAAACCTTGTCGGCCTGGCCCCGGCCCACCACCTTGGTGTCGCCGGCCACGATGGCCACCCCCGCCGCGGAGGCGGCCTCGGCCATGGCCGCCACCACCTCCTCCAAAAGGGCCAGGGGCAGGCCCTCTTCCAGAACGAAACCGGCGGTGAGCCAAAGGGGGCGCGCGCCCCGGCAGCAAAGGTCGTTCACCGTGCCGTGCACCGCCAAGGAGCCGATGTTGCCCCCCGGAAACACGATGGGGTCCACCACGAAGGTATCGGTGCTGATGGCCAAACGGCCGGCCGGCGCTTCCACCACCGCCGCGTCGTCCAGGCTGTCCAGGGCGGGGTTGCTGAAGTGGCGGGCGAAGACCCGCTGCACCAGCTCGTGGCTGGCCCGGCCTCCGGCCCCGTGATCCAGCAGAATGGTCTCGTTCATGCTTCTGTTCTCCGCCCGGCCTTACAAGGGCCCGGCCCGCGCCCCCCCCAAGGCGGCGCGTTTCCTGTCATCCATATGCAAAAAAGTGGAGGGCCCGCCGGCCTGCCTATCTGCATACCATGAAGCGGAAGCGAAGTAAAACCAGAGGGAGCGCCGCCCCGGCGGGAAAGCGCTTTGCCCGGCCGGCGGAGGGGAACAGAAACCCGGCGGCCGGAGAGTGAACGACCGCCGGGTTGCCCGGCCAATAGCTTGGCCAGGCAAAGAGCGTGAAGCAGCGCCTTGCCTTAGCGGGCCACCACCGCCGCGATGCCCTGGCCGCCGCCGCCGCAGATGGCCTCCAGGCCGTAGCGGCTGCCCCGCCTCCGCATCTCGTGCAGCAGGGTGGTGAGCCGCATGACCCCGGTGGCGGCGATGGGATGGCCCAGGGAAATGCCGGAGCCGTTCACGTTGAGCTTTTCCTCCATCCGCTCCTGTCCCAGGCCCATGAGTTTGGCGTCGGCCAGAAGCTGGGCGGCGAAGGCCTCCTGCACCTCTATGAGGTCCATGTCGGCCAGGGTCAGGCCGGCCCTGGCCAGGGCCTTGTTCACCGCCGCCGGCACCGCGGGATAGGTGAGGCGGGGATCGGCCGCGGCCACCGCGAAGCCCAGCAATCGGCCCAGGGGCTCCAGGCCCAGCCGGGCGGCCTTTTCCGTTGACATGAGCACCACCGCCGCGGCGCCGTCGTTCTCGGTGGAGGAGTTGCCCGCCGTGCAGATGCCGCCGGCATAGACCGCGGGCAACTTGGCCAGCCTCGCCAGGCTCACGTCGGCGCGGGGCGTCTCGTCCTGGGCGAAGAGCCCGGCCTCGCCTTTTTTGGGCGGCAGGCTCACGGCCACGGTTTCCTCGGCGAACCTGCCCTCGCGGGTAGCGGCCACGGCCCGTTCATGGCTGCGCAGCGCCCAGCAATCGGCCGCCTCCCGGCTGATGCCTTCCTCGCGGGCGGCGGCCTCGGCCCAGGTCATCATGGAATTGAGCTCGCCGAAGCGGTCAACGGGCTGCGACATCACCCTGGCCCGCTGGATGCGGTCGAAAAAGGGGATGCCCCACATGGGCAGCGCGCCGTGCCCCTTGGGCATGAAGCCCCATTTGGGATCGGAAAGCCCGCCCAGCCCCCATTTCACGAACTCGCCGGGTACGTACAGCTCGGCGCGGCTCATGCTCTCCACCCCGCCGGCCGCCACCACCTCGGCGCAGCCGCTCATGATCTCCATGGCCGCGAAACACACCGCGTCCAGGCCGGAAAGGCAGCGGCGGTCCAGGGTGACGCCGGGTATCTCCACCGGCCAGCCCGCGGCCAAAAGCGACATCCTGGCGAGGTTCACGCTTTCGCCGTTCTGGTAGGACTGCCCCATGACCACGTCTTCGATGAGGCCGGGCTCCAGGCCGGAGCGCCGCGCCGCCTCCTTGAGGACCAGGGCCCCCAACTCGTGGGCCGGAACCTCGCGCAGGCTTCCGCAGTATTTGCCGATGGGGGTGCGCACCGCGCTGGTTATCACCACTTCGCCGCTCATGCCTGTTGCTCCTCCGGCTGCTGGGGCAGGTTGGGGTTCGGGCTTTGGTTGGTGACGGCTCCGACCTGGGCCGCGGTGCCTGGCACCTTGTCAGGGGGGATGCCGCAAGACATGGTCGCGTTTCCTGATCCTTCCTCGCCGGCCGGGCGGTAGTCAAACCATGGCCTAACTGCAAACGTTTGCGCATGGCGATAAAAAAATATCCGCCGTCCTCTCGCCGGGCGCGCGGCGGGATATCATTGCCGGCTCCCGGTTTGGCAAACGCCGGTGGATTCCCTGATGACCAGATCCGCGGGGATCACGATATCCTTTTGCAGGCAATCGCCGGTCTCGATCAACTGAATGACCAGCTCCGCCGCGGCGCGGCCCACCTGGATCACCGGCACCTTGATGGTGGTCAAGGGCGGCTGGAAAAGCTCCAGATTGTCCGAACAGCCGATGGCCAGCACCGAGATATCGTGCGGGATTTTCAATTTGCGGCTGTTTATCTGGTGCAGGGCGCCCGGCGTCACCGAATCGTTGATGCAGATCACGGCGCTGGGCGGGTCGGGCAGGTCCAAGAGCTGCCCCATCAGCCGGTAGCCGTCCCTTTTGGAAAAATCGCTTTCCACCAGATAATAGTCCTTCCAGGGTAAATCATTATCCCGGAAGGCTTGCTTGAAGGCCTGGGACCGCTCGATGGTGTATTTGGAATTGCTCTGGCCCAGGATGAAGGCTATGTCGCGATGCCCCAGGCTTATCAGGTAATTGACCGCGCGGCGCACGCATTGCACGTTTTCCGAGTTCACGCTGGCCATGCCCGGCGATTCGCCGGCGGGGAAGCCCGGCACGGCCACGGCCGGCACCTTCTTTTCCACCAGCTCGAAGATGCGCTCATCGTCGATGCGGTTGGCCACGACCACGATGCCGTCCACCAGATGGCGGTGATAAAGCGAGACGTAGCTTTTCTTTTCGTTGATGGTGAGCATGAGATTGTAGTCATGCCGGCTGGCCACGGCGCTCAAACCCAGCAGCATATGCGAGAAATAGGGATTCTGAAAAGCGAACTCGCTGGTGCGGGGAATCACCACCCCGATCACCCCCACCCGGTTTTGCACCAGCGCCCTGGCCGAGGCATGGGGCACGTAGTCCAGTTCGCGGGCGATCCTGCCCACCAGCTCCCGGATCTCGGGGCGCACCCCTTTTTTCTGGTTGAGGGCCCGGGAAACCGTGGAGTAGGAAACTCCGGCCCGCTTGGCTATTTCCTTGATGGTGGGCGCCACTATCGCCTGCTTTGCTGGTGTTAGCGACCTATATACTGCAAACGTTTGCAATACGTCAAGAAAAAACCAGCGGGCTTCGTAATCCCGTGGAACGGCCGGCTAAAGCGCGGCGGCGGAGCCTGGAGGCTAGCGCCCCTTCAGGCCCGCCTATATTTGAACCAGGCCGCGCAGGTGCCCTCTTGGGAAACCATGCAGGGCCCCACCGGCTGGGTGGGGGTGCAGACCGCGGCGAACAGCTTGCAGTCCGGCGGCCGGCACAGGCCCCGGAGCACGTCGCCGCAGCGGCAGGCGGGCGGGTCATGGGCCGGCGGCACTTCCAGATCGAAACGCCGCCGCGCGTCCAACTCCCGGTAGTCCGGGCCCGGCTCCAGGCCGCTTTGCGGAATCACGCCCAGGCCGCGCCAGGCCGCGTCCACCGGCTGGAAAACCTGGTTCATCATCTCCCTGGCCTGGGGATTGCCCTGGGGCGAAACCGCCCGGCGATACTGGATCTCCACCCTGGCCTGCCCGGCTTCCGCCTGCTTGACCAGCATAAGCAATGTGGCCAGGATGTCGGCCGGCTCGAAACCGGCCACCACGCAGGGCAGCCCGTGGCGGGCCACCACCTCCTCGTAGGCCGCGGTGCCGATGACGGTGGTCACGTGGCCGGGACAGATGAAGCCGTGCAAGCCCAGGGAAGGGCCGGTTAGCAGGGCTTCCATGGCCGGGGGCAGCAGCTTGTGGGCGGCCAGCACGCTGAAATTTAGCAGGCCCTGGTTTTTGGCCATGGCCATGGCGGCGGCCACCGTGGGCGCGGTGGTCTCGAAGCCGATGCCCAGGAACACCACCTGGCTGGCCGTCTGCCTTTTGGCCAGCTCCAGGGCGTCCAAGGGGGAATACACGATTTCCACCTTGGCTCCGGCGGCGCGCTCCCTGGCCAGAGAGCTTTGGCTGCCCGGCACCCGCAGCAGATCGCCGAAAGTGGCCACCACCACGCCGGGTTGCCGGGCCAATTTCACGGCGCGGTCTATCTCCTCGGTGGCGGTGACGCAGACCGGGCAGCCCGGCCCGGAAACCAGCTCCACCGTGGGCGGCAGCATCTCCAGCAGGCCGTGGCGGGCGATGGCCATGGTGTGGGTGCCGCACAGCTCCATGAAGCGCACCGGCTTACGGCTGGCGGCGGTGATGGCCCTGGCCAGGTTTCTGGTCAATTGGGGGTCGCGAAACTCGTCGGCGTGCTTCAAGGTGAAAGCTCCTTAGTCCTGGGGGCCCAGCGCGGTCTGGCCGTCCGGCAGACCCCGCTGCCAGGCCCAGGCCGCGGCCAGGGCCTGGCCCAGGCAAAGGCCGCCGTCGCCGGCGGGCAGGGCCTCCGGCGTGAACACGGCCAAGCCGGCCGCTTCCAGAAGCGGCGGCAAGCCTTCCAATATGGCCGCGTTCAAGAGACAGCCGCCGCCCAGGCAGACCCGCTCCAGACCCGCCCGCCGCGCCCCCTCCGCGGCCCAACGGGCCAGGCCGCTTATGAGCCCGGCGTGGAACCTGGCGGCGACCTTCGGCTGGCTTGAGCCCGCCAGGGTTTCGCTTATCAGCTGGCGCATGGCCTCCCGCCAATCCAGCACCATGAGGCCCTCTTCCTCGATCACGGCGAAATCATAGCCGGCCTTGGCCGGCGCTGCCAGGCATTGCTCGAACTCGATGGCGGCCTGGCCCTCGTAGGCCACCTCGAAACGCAGGCCGCTCAAGGCCGCCGCCGCGTCGAATAGCCGGCCCAGGCTGGAGGTGAGCGGCGAATTGAGCCCGCCCGACTTCATCTGGCGGATGAGCGGCAAATGCCGGCCGAAGCGGCCCACCACCTCCAGGCCCAGTTTTGCCGCGCCCTCGCCGTACAGATCATCCAGGACGCCCAAGGCCAGCCGCCAGGGCTCTTTAACCGCCGCCTCGCCGCCGGGCAGGGCAAACCGCCGCAGGAATCCCAGCCGCCGGTAGGCGTGGTGCTCGGCGGCCAGCATTTCGCCGCCCCACACCGTGCCGTCCGGGCCGTAGCCGGTGCCGTCCAGGCTTAAGCCCAGCACCGGGCCCGATAGCCCGTGCTCGGCCATCACCGCCACCGCGTGGGCGTGGTGGTGCTGCACCCGCACCAGGGGCAGGCCCCGCTCTGCGGCGGCCTCCTGGGCCCAGCGGGTGGAGAGGTAATCAGGGTGCAGGTCGCAGGCGATCACGCCGGGGGAAGCCTCCAGGATGCGCTCCAGGTGTTCGGCGGTCATCTCGAAGAATTGCAGGGTCTCCAGGTTTTCCAGATCGCCCACGTGCTGGCTAACGAAAGCCTTGCTGCCGCGCAGCAGGCAAAGGGTGTTTTTCAGGTGGGCGCCGGCAGCCAACACCGGCGGGCAGCCCGCCGGGACGAGGCCGGGCGCCAGGTTGATCGGCGCCGGCACGAAACCGCGCGAGCGCCGCACATGGCGCAGGCGTCCCGCCGTCACCCGCACCACGGAATCGTCCGAGCGCAGATGGATGTCGCGGTCGTGCAGCAGGAACTTGTCGGCGATGGCCCCCCGGGGGGCGGCCCGGCCCAGGCAGGCCAAGGCCTCCTGGTTGGCCAGGCAGATGGGCTCCTCGCTCACGTTGCCCGAGGTCATGACCAGGGCCTTAAAACCCTCGTCCATGAGCAGATGATGCAAAGGGGTATAGGGCAGCATCAGGCCCAGCAGGCGGTTGCGCGGATTCACCGAGGGGGCCACGCCGCTGGCGGCCTCTTGGGGACAGAGCACGATGGGGCGCTCCCGGCTGGCGAGGGCCTCTCGGCTCAAGGCATCCAAGGCCGCCAACTCCCCGGCCGTCTCCAGATTGGCGACCATGAGCGCCAGGGGCTTTTCCTCGCGGTGCTTGCGGGCGCGCAGGACCGCCACCGCGTCTTCGTTAAAGGCGTCCGCGGCCAGGTGAAAGCCTCCCAGGCCCTTGATGGCCAGCACCTGGCCCTGGCGCAGGGCCTCTGCCGCCGCCTGGATGGGATCGGCGCAGGGAATTTCCTCGCCCTCGGCGTCGGCCAGCCACAGCCGGGGGCCGCATCGGGGGCAGGCGTTGGGCTGGGCGTGAAAACGGCGGTCGCCGGGGTCGTCGTATTCCGCCTGGCAGGCGGGGCACATTTTGAAGGCCTTCATGGTGGTGAAGGGCCGGTCATAGGGCAGGTCCTGGATGATGGTGTAGCGCGGGCCGCAATGGGTGCAGTTGATGAAGGGATAGCGGTAGCGGCGGTCGGCCGGGTCGCGCATCTCGGCCAGGCAGGCCTCGCACACCGCCGCGTCCGGCGAGATGAGGGCGCGGCGGGTGCCGGCGCGGGATTGCAATATGCGGAACCCCTGCTCGTCCGCCATGGGCTGCACGTCGTCCCAGCTCAGCGAATCCACACTGGCCAGGGGCGGCGCTTCCGACACCAGGCGGCGGAAGAACTCGGCGACTTCGCGGCCGCCCCCCTGCACCTCCAGCTCCACCCCGGCCGCGGTGTTTATCACCGTGCCGGTGAGACCCAAATCCTGGGCCAGGCCGTAGACAAAGGGGCGGAAGCCCACCCCCTGCACCACGCCCTCCACCTGGCCGCGCACCCGCATCAGGCCCGCGCCGGCGGCCGGATTCAGCTCCTTGTCCACGCCTTCAGCCATGCAACCCAATCCTCCAGACCCTCGCCGCTGCGGCAGGAAAGGTCGAAGATTTTTTGCGACGGATTGAGCCGGCGGCAGGTCTGGTGGATGCGCTCCAGATCGCAATCAATGTAGGGCAGCAAGTCTATCTTGTTGACGATGAGCACCCCGGCTTCCTGAAAAAGCTGGGGATACTTGCTGGGCTTGTCGTCGCCCTCGGTCACCGAAAGCACCGCCACCTTCATGTCCTCGCCCAGGTCGAACTCCACCGGACAGACCAGGTTGCCCACGTTTTCCACGATGAGCAGGTCCAGCTTGTCCAGCTCAAAGGCGGCCAGCACCTGGCTGATCATCTGGCCGTCCAAATGGCAAGCGCCCTTGGTCTCGATCTGCACCGCCCTCACCCCGCAGGCCGCCACCCGTTGGGCGTCCTCGGTGGTTTGGATGTCGCCTTCCACCACGCCCACGGCCAATTCAGCAGCCACCCGGCTCAAGGTCTGCTCCAAAAGAGTGGTCTTGCCCGCGCCGGGACTGGAAATAAGATTGAGGACCTTTACCCCCGCTTCCTGGAATTTCCGCCGGTTGCCCTGGGCTATCCGCTGGTTGGCCTCCAAGATGGGCCGGCTGACTTCAATCTCTGGCATATGCGTAAACCTTCTGGTTCAGATTGGGCTTTTAATGACCCCTTCACGATCAGGTTTTCACCCCAAATCCACGGGAAGCCGCGCCGCCTGGCGCCGGGCCCGCGGCGCTCCCGCTTTGCTAATCACCGGCGAAAGACGCCGCTCGGTTAAGCATCAAGGCCGATTCATGGGCCGATTCATGGGCCATAGAAAGAAAGTCTAACAAACGCGCATAAAAATACGGGATTAAAAAAGAACTAGCCCGCGCCCTCTTCCTCATCGGTTTCGATGAAGGCTATGGTCAATTCCCGGCCCTGGGTGAGCTCTATTTTCTTGGAGCCGCAAGCGGGGCAATCCACTATGGGGCTCTCCATGTTTTCCAACACCTGGCCGCAATCCTGGCAGCGGCCGGCCAGGGGCACTTCCTCGATGGCCAGCTCCGCCTCTTGGGCCACGGTGTTTTCCTTGATAAGATCGAAGCTGAAGGTGAGCGCCGAAGGCACCACCGCCGAATAAGCGCCCAGCCTGATCCCCACCCGGACGACGCGCTCCACGCCGTGCCGCGCCGCTTCCTGCACGACGATGTCTAAAAGCGACTGGGCGATGGACAGCTCATGCACGGCGTTTTTTCTCTTTGCTTCAGGTAATTAGCGGGAGAACTCAAATTTAGCACGCGGGTGGAGGAGGGTCAACAAAGGGCCGGGGCGGCCAGGCTTTGGGAAACCGCCCAGCGCGGCGATTGACTTAATGGCACCCGCCGGTTATCTTCTGCACACAAGCGTGAAACAGGAGCAAGGCACGGTGGCGGACAAGGCCCACACCAGAAATTTCAGTATCATCGCCCATATCGACCACGGCAAATCGACCCTGGCCGACCGGTTGATCCAGCATTGCGGAGTGGTGGGCGAGCGCGATTTCCATAACCAATACCTGGACAACCTCTATCTGGAGCAGGAACGCGGCATCACCATCAAGAGCCAGGCCATCACCCTGCCTTACAAGGCCGCCGACGGACAAATATACGAGCTGAACCTGATCGACACCCCCGGCCACGTGGATTTCACTTATGAAGTGAGCCGGGCGCTCATGTCCTGCGAGGGCGCGCTTTTGGTGGTGGACGCCTCCCAGGGGGTGGAAGCCCAGACCCTGGCCAACATGTACCTGGCCATGGAGCTGGACCTGACCATCGTGCCGGTGATCAACAAGATAGACCTTCCCTCCGCGGACGTGGAAAGCACCCGCGAGCAGATCAGCGAGGACCTGGGCCTGGACGGGGATGAGGCGGTGGCCATCAGCGCCAAGGACGGGGTGAACATCCCGGCCGTGCTGGAGGCCATTGTCCAGCATTTGCCGCCGCCCACCGGGGAGGCGGCCGCGCCCTTGCAGGCGCTCATCTTCGACGCCCAGTACGACCCCTACCGGGGCACCCTGGTCTTCATCCGGGTGAAGGAAGGCGCTTTAAAGCCCGGCGAGACCATCCGCTTCATGCACGGCGGCGGCACCTATAAAGTAGAGGAAGTGGGCATCTTCGGGGCGGGGCGGGTGCCGGCCAAGGAACTCAAGGCCGGCCAGGTGGGCTACGTCATCGCCGGCATCAAGACCGTTGCCGACACCAACGTGGGCGACACCATCACCAACGCCGAGCGCCCGGCGGAAAAGCCCCTGCCCGGCTTCAAGGAAATGAAGCCGGTGGTGTTCAGCTCCATCTACCCGGTGGCCACCGACGACTATCCCGATCTGGCCGACGCCATAGAAAAGCTGAAACTCAACGACGCGGCCTTGGTTTATCAAAAGGATTCCTCCCAGGCCCTGGGCTTCGGCTTCCGCTGCGGATTTTTGGGGCTCTTGCACCTGGAGGTGGTGCAGGAGCGGCTGGAGCGCGAGTTCGGGCTCTCCCTCATCCTCACCGTGCCCAGCGTGCGCTACAAGGTCTATCTCTCCACCGGCGAGATGCTGGAGGTGGAGAACCCGGCCGTATATCCGGACCCCTCCACCATTGATTATTGCGAGGAGCCCTTCATCAAGGCCACCATCTTCATGCCCGAGCGCTACATCGGCGCGGTGATGGAGCTTTGCCTGGAGCGGCGGGGCGAAAACACCAATTTCCACTACCCCACCCCCGGCCGGGTGGAGCTTTCCATCGAGCTGCCCCTGGCCGAGGTTATCTACGATTTCTACGACAAGCTGAAAACCGTGACCCAGGGCTATGGTTCGTTTGATTACGAGCTGATCGACTACCGCCGCACCGACCTGGTGAAGCTGGATATCCTGGTTAACAAGGAAAAGGTGGACGCCCTGGCCAGCCTGGTGCACCGCGAGCGCGCCCGCATCAGGGCCCTGCACGCGGTGAACAAGCTCAAGGACTCCATCCCCCGCCAGCAGTTCAAGGTGCCCATCCAGGGCGCCATCGGCGGCACCATCATCGCCCGGGCCGACATCGGCGCCTTCCGCAAGGACGTCACCGCCAAATGCTACGGCGGCGACGTGAGCCGCAAGCGCAAGCTCCTGGAAAAGCAGAAGGCCGGCAAGAAGCGCATGAAGCTGGTGGGCGACGTGCCCATTCCCCAGAAGGCCTTCCTGGCGGTGCTGCAGAGCGACACGGATAATTAACCCCCCGGCCATGGGGGCCAAAGGCTGCGTTCTGGTGGGCGACCCCGCTTACTATGAGCGGTTCGGTTCCAGAAGCCTGCCGGAGGTGGCCCACGAGGGCGTTCCCCAGGAGAACGTTCTCGCCCTGCCCTTTGGCGACAACCGGGCGCAAGGAGTCGCGGTGTTTCACCAAGCCTTCGCCGCCACCGCATAGCGGGGGCAGCGGGGCGGGCAAAACGCGCCGTTTTTTGCCATACTGAATAAAGCAATCCCCCTGGCCGCTCTCCGCTGTATTACCGGCGGTGGGTTGCTGGCGCGTCCCACGGGGAGAGGTATAATTCCCCCAGGCAAAGTGTGGGATGCTTGGACCAATTACCGCAAGGAGGCTAGACAACACAATCATGGCCCGCGAAGACGAGCCGGACCGACAGGAGCCCGGTCAGCGAACCGGGCGGCCAGCCATCTATCTCCGCGAAATGGATATCGACGACCTGGCCGCCGTGTTTCACTTGGGCGAAAAGCTGTTCACCGCCGAAGAGGTGCCCAACCTATACCGCACCTGGGATGAATACGAAGTAACCGGGCTGTTCCAGACCGACCCCGAGCTTTGCCTGGTGGCCGAGGACGAAAGCATGGGGCTGGTGGTGGGTTTCGCCCTGGGCACCACCATCGAAAAAAGCCGCTCGGCCTGGAAATACGGCCACCTGATCTGGCTGGGCGTGCGGCCGGGCTACCAGAGATTCGGCGTGGGGAGCCGGCTGTTCAACCAGTTGAAAAGCCGCATGGCCGAAAAAGGGGTGCGGATAATCCTGGTGGACACCGAGGCCGACAATCTGGGGGCTTTGCGCTTCTTCCGGGATATGGACTTTTCCAATCCCCAGGAGCATATTTATCTCTCTTTGAACTTGGAGACCCAGAAGAAGAAAAACGGTGAGCGACAAACCAACGGAAAAAGCGCCGCCCGAGGCCCCCATAGCCAAGACTGACCCGCCCGAGGCTTCCATTCAGCCCCAGCGCCTGCGCAAGCTATTGCGGCGTTTGGTGGAGATATACAGCCCCTCCGGCAAGGAGGAGGACGTGCTGGAGTATGCCCGCAATTGGCTGAAACGGCGCGGCTTGGAGGCCCATCGTCAGGAGGTGGATGACCGCCGTTACAACCTGGTGATATCGCCCCAGGGCAAGGAGGCCAAGCTGGCGCTCATCGGGCATCTGGACACGGTGACCGCCTACGACCTGGAAACCCTGGGCTACGAGGACGAAGGCGACGAACTGAAGGGGCTGGGCGCGGCGGACATGAAAGGCGGCTGCGCGGCCATGATGGAGGCCTTCGCCGCCCTGGCCGAATCCGGCCGGGAGATGCCGCCGGTGGCCTTGGCCCTGGTGGTGGGCGAGGAGGAGGACGGCGACGGGGCCGAGGCCCTGGCCCAGGATTATCATTTTCCCTGGGCCATCATCGGCGAGCCCACCGATTTGCAGCCCTGCCTGGAGCATCACGGCTATTTGGAGATGGAGCTTTACGCCAGGGGCCACCGGCGGCACGCCTCCCTGGCCAGCCCCTGGGACAACCCGGTGCGCGAGGTGCTGCGGCTGCTCATGGCCATCAGCGGCCACCTGGACGACCACCACGCCGAATTGGTCTACAATATCCGCGACATCCATAGCTGGCCCGAGGGCTTCATGGTGCCGGAAGGCTGCAACGCCTGGGTGGACGTCCACCTGCCCTCGCGCACGCCCCTGGGCGAACTCACCATGGAAGTGGAAGAGGTGGTGCTCTCCCAGGAAGGCAACCACTCCGGCCTGGACATGGGTTTGCGCTTGCACACCGTGCAAAACGGTTATAGGCTTCCCCAACGCGGGCCGGTGGTGGAGGCCCTGAAGCAAATTTACCAAGCCCAGGGTCTGGCCTGGAAGCCCCAGGCTTTTCCCAGCCATTCCGACGCCAACCAGCTTTGGGCGGCTGGCGTCCGGCCCATACTTCTAGGGCCGGGGCGTTTGGATATGTCCCACGTACCGGAGGAATCCGTGTCCTTCAGCCAAGTATTGACCGCAGCGCAGATTTATCACAGTTTGGCTCTCCAAATGGCCCCCTAACAGCCACTAATTTCTATTAATTTATATTTATTGAACAAATTAGGGCTATTGACAGCGAGGTCGTGGGCTTCATATAATCGACCACTCAAAGGTTAGTCCTTTGTGCAAAATAGAAACAAACGCTAGGCGCAAACGGGAGTGATATAGCTGGTATTCTGTTCACATTGGGAGGATTAAAATGCAACCCGTCGATTGGGGACAAGCCTTCAGCATCGTTGCCGGAGGTATTGTTGCCGTGTTTTTCATCATGTCTATCTTGGCCATCACCACCCATCTGATGGGTAAGATTTTCGCCAATTCCGCCAAGAAGAAAGAAGCGGCGCAGTCTGGGGAGGCCAAGTCATGAACTGGTTCGAAACCCATGAAGGCGTGATGAAGATCTTGGGAGTGCAGGTTGGTTTCGGCAACCTGGATTTGCCCCACATAATCATGATCCTGGTGGGCCTCGGCTTCATAACCCTGGCTATTAAAAAAGAGTGGGAGCCCTATGAACTCCTGCCCATCGGGGCGGGCATGATTCTGGCCAACCTTCCCCTCACCGGCCTCACCAGCCAGCCGGAGCCGGGCATGGCCCCGGGCATGGCCGGCGTTTTGGGCATTATCCTGAAGTACGGCCTCTACACCTGGACCATCCTGCCCCAGTTCATCTTCTTCGGCATCGGCGCGCTCACCGATTTCAGCCCCTTGATAGCCAACCCCAAGGCCTTCCTTTTGGGCGCGGCGGCCCAGGTGGGCATCTATTCCAGCTTCCTGGGCGCCCTGGCCGTGGGCATATTCGTGCCGGAATGGGGATTCAGCATCAAGGAGGCCTGTTCCATAGGCATCATCGGCGGGGCCGACGGTCCCACCACCATTTACACCACGGGCCTCTTGGCTCCGGACATCATGGGCATCACCGCCACCGCGGCCTATTCCTACATGGCCATGGTGGCCATTATCCAGCCGCCCATCATCAACTTCTTGACCAGCAAGGCCGAACGCTCGGTGTTCATGAAGCCCATGCTGCGCCCGGTTTCCAAGGCCGAACGCATCCTGTTCCCCATCGTGGCCATGCTGATCATCATCCTCTTGATCCCCAAGAGCGCGCCCCTGGTGGGCTTCCTGCTCCTGGGCAACCTCTTCCGCGAGGCCGGGGTGGTGGAAAGGCTTTCCCAGACCGCCCAGAACGAGCTGATCAACATCATCACCATCCTGCTGATGCTGGGCATTGGCGCCTCCATGCCCGCCGAGAAGGTCATGGACCCCCGCACCCTTCTGGTGCTGTTCCTGGGTCTGGCCGCCTTCTGCGTGGGCACCGGCGCCGGCGTGTTCTTCGGCAAGATCATGTCCAAGTTCTCCAAGGAGCCCTTCAACCCCATGCTGGGGGCCGCCGGCGTCTCGGCCGTGCCCATGAGCGCCCGCATCGTGCACCACATGGGGCAGAAGAACAACAAGCGCAACTTCCTTTTGATGCACGCCATGGGGCCCAACGTGGCCGGCGTCATCGGCTCGGCCGTGGCCGGCGGCTACTTCCTGGGCTTGTTCATCAACTTCTAGCCTATCCGGCGGGAGCCTCCCGGCTTTTTACGGAGGGCTCCAATCAGGTTCAACAGACCGCGGGAGTCCTGAGGGGCTCCCGCGGTTTACTTGGCAGCCAAGGCCACGGGCCAGGCCTCAAATGCCTTGCGGCTTCCGTAGTCAGCTTTTCAAAAAGCGCGGCGCTCCGGGCGACCGCCCCAGGGCCGCTGCCGCCTCTGGGTTCGCGGGGCCGGCCTTGATGAGCCCGGGCTTGACTCTCCATGCCGCTAGCGGCTAAATTTTTAAATAACCTATTAAATTGTTCCAATTAACTCCCCCCATCGCAAACCCGGCGGCCGAGGCCCCAGTCCGGCCTGGACGCCGCCGGGATTCGCGCCCTGGATCAGCATCCCTGCAACGAAACAGACGGGTCATGAACCGCCCGCCCCCTAGGCCGGTGGCACCCAGGGAGGCCAACGCCTCCCGGATACCCGGTCGGTATGGGCCGGGCAATCGCCAATGCCACGCGATGGAGAATGGAGAAAGAACCATGGAGCATAAGATAAAAATCTATATCTATCCCTACCCGCTCACCAAGGACGACAGGCTCTGCGACGGGCCGGTTTCCGTTGGCGAGCGCTGCTTTGCCCTGGACAACGCCACCATGCTCATCTGGGTGGATTTGATGCCCGAGGCCAGGTTCGCCCACCCCACCGCCTATGTCCTGATATCAGGCCGCAACACCAGGGTGGAGCGGGGCAATTGGTGGCCGATGCTGAACGGCAAGAGGATACTCCTCGGCGAGCAAAACTCCATTTGCGTGCCGTCGCCTTTTGATTTGGCGGTGGCCATGCCGGAATTGAGCAAGGTCCTGGGCGAAAAGGGCGCCGAGCAAATGGCCTACACCTTGGCCGAGAAATGCCGCCACGTGTACACGGTGGACTTTGTAGATATCGCCATCATCAAAACCAATCCTCCCCAGCTCCTGATCAACGCGGTGGGCGCCGCCCGGACCTCGGGTTGGCTCAATCCCGTTCTGTCCCCGCGCATCTATGTGCAGCCGCCCTTGGACGGCATCTGGGAATTCGACTTCCTGGCCGATCCGCCCGCGGGCGTCGCCCTGGAAGTCATCACCCCAATCAACGCCTCCTACATGGTGGATGGCGGTTTTCAGTCCTGGAAAGGAGTGCGGGTGGTCGCGGAGACCAATGCCAAGGAAAAGCTCCTGGGCAAGCCCCGCAAGGCCGACGAGGCTGGCCATTTCGTGATAGAGGGAGCCAAGGTATAAAACGACCGGCGGCGGGCCCGTAAAAAGGCCCGCCGCCTTTTCGCTATATCTGGAGGCGCCCGCCGGAGTGGGGCCGCTTTTTGCGCCGCCACCAGGCCCAGGGGCCGCTCAGGCAGAGCAGGCCGCCCCCGGTTAATAGCGCCAGCATCAGCGGGTCTCTGAGCCAGCGGTTTTCCAGGAGCCACGGCAAGTCGAAACAATGCAGAAAACTATAGAGCCAGCGGTTGGCGCGGCCGGAACCGTCCAACACCATCAGAATCCGCGCCCGGCGCTGGTCAAGGTACAGCCAAGTGTCATGGGGGTCGTTGAAGACGAGCTTAAGTATTTTTCCCGACTCGGGCCTGAAGTAAAGATCGTCGCGGTCCGCATGGTCCACGGCGATTATCCTGGCGCCGGCAATGACCTGGCCCGCCGCGGCCACCATTTCGCTTTGCGGTAATTCCTGTAGCGTTTCAGCATAATCCCGCCAGGCGGGAACCAGGCGGCTGTAACCTTCGCCGCCCTGGGCCAGATAAAAGAGCCTGCCGCCCACGCTGATCAGTTCCAGCCGCTTGACCTGGATTTCCTTGGCCAGGGCTGCCAAAGCCTGGGCCGGGGCCAGGCGGCAGGAAGCGGGGCTAATATCCCCCCCGCTGAAGGCCTGGCGCATGGCGGGGGTGGGCCGGGAGGGCGTATGCCAATGAAAGGGATTCAGGGAAAGCATGCCGGAAAAGGTCCAGGCCAGGGCGGGCAGGCCGAACAGCAGGCCCAGATAATGGTGCCGTTTTCGCCAGCCCACATAGGCGCTGCGCCGGCGGTATTTGCCTTTACCCCAACCCCGCCAGCGGAAATACCGCGCGCCCAGCCACAGGCCGCTCAGGCACAACAGGCAACCGACCGCCGCGAGCGCGATGATGGTCCAGCGCCAGATTTCCAGGTGGCTGCGCAGGACGGTGAAATACAGCCAATGGGGCACCGCGCCCAGCCAGGCCCAGGCGCGCTGGGAGGCGGTGGCGATTTGGCAAACCTCACCGCCGCGGCTGGAAACGTAGAGCCGCGTGTCCTGGGGATCGTCCAGCGCGAATTTGTAAAAAGGCCCTTGGCTGCCTTGGGAGCCGGTGCCCACGGTCCATTGGTCCCTGGCGACCATCTCCAGCAGGCGCGGGGGCCGGGCGGTTTTAGCGGCCGCCTGGGCGATCAGGCGGGCCAAGCCGGGATCGATCGCCTCGATGACCTGGCCGCTGTCGGCCCATACCAGGCTCGAGCCCTCCTCGCCGTGGCCAAACCAATAGGCCGGCCGGCCGCCCAAGTCCGCCAGGTGGGCGCGAGCGGGATACCCGACTTGGCCGCATGCTCGCCAGGCCTGGGCGAAATCCAGGCGCACCTGGCCGCCGTCCAGGGGCGCGGCCGCCTCGATCTGTTTCAGCTTGCCGTGGCGGGGTATGGCCGCGTACATCATCACCGCCCCGGAAAAGAACCAAATGAACATGAGCCAGCCCAGCCCCAGGCCCAGCCAGCGATGCAGTTTTTTCATGGGCATTATCATGAGGGGACCTCTGGGGGCGGGGCCGGCGCAAGCGCCGGCCCCGC
>LBMP01000002.1:0-85402 GCA_001184205.1 Desulfocarbo indianensis | reverse complement strand
CCGGCGCAAGCGCCGGCCCCGCCGCTATTAGCTTTAGAACATGAAAGAATAGGTCAAGAGCGCGTTGAAGGGTATTCCCCGGGAACCGTAGATGTACAGTTGCCCGTCCTGGTCGGTGCTCCTGCTCAGGAGGGTGTCGTAGTCCTCATCGAACAGGTTCTCCAAACGCAGGACCAGGCGGTGGCGATGCTCCTTGCCAAAGGAGATGAAGCCGGAGGCATCCAACAGCCAGTATTTGCCGTATTCCGTATCGTAGTTGTGAATGGGCCCCACGTAGCGGCCCCACAGGTCGGCCCCCAGGCCGAATTTTTGGCAGGTGCCCCGCCAGGTCAGGCCGGCCTTGGCGAAATACTCGGGCACCTGATCCAACTGGTGGCTGCTTCCATCCTCTTCCGCATCGGTCTGGGTATAGCTGGCGCTGAAGGTGAAGCCCTCCCAGGGGCCCAGCTTGGCTTGCAGCTCATACCCCTTGATCTTCACCTTTCCGTCCACGTTGCGATAGGTATTGTCCTGGAAGACGATGCGGTCTTCCAGGTCCTGTATGAAATAGCCGGCCTCCAGCCACAGCCAGGACCATTGGCCGCCCAAGCCCAGGTCAAGGTTGAGGCTTTCCTGGGGTTTCAGATCGGGGTTGCCGAATTTCTGCGAATCCTGATCGTTCTGCCAGAGCTGCTCGGCGGTGGGCAGGATGAAGCTGGTGCCCAGATTGCCCCGCAAATAGGTCCCGGCCACCAGGGGGCTGCGGGCGCTCAGGTTCCACACGGTCTTTTCGTTGTCGCCGGTGCGGTTATAGCGCGCGCCCAGAGCCGTCTTCAGCTGGGGCAGGAAAGGCAGGTAGGGACGGTATTGGGCGAAGACGGCCTTCACCTCCTCGTGATCGGTATAGATGTCGGTCACCTCGTCGTCGCCGTAGTAGTTCTGGTAGTCCAGGCCGAAAAGGAATTCATGGCCGCCGCCGAAACGGTAGCTGCTCAAAAGGTTGAACCCCCAATCCTGGAATCCCCACAGGGCCTTGTTGTAGATATAGCTGCCGTCCAGGCGCTGCCGGGTGTAATCCGTCCACCAGCGGTGCAGAAAGGCTTTCAAGTAATAGGAAAAATTGTCGGTTACGTCGTGGTCCCATTTGACGAAGGCCAGGTCCTGGGTGCGGTCGTTAAGCGCGTTGCGCTCGCTGGGCCGGGCGAAATCGAATTCGCCCACGTTGCGCTGCACATGGGCCTTGATGGTGGCCCGCCCCAGAATGTCCATCTCCCGCTGATACTTGAAGCCCAGGTTGGTGCGGTTGTATTCGCGCTTCTCGTGATCGTCCTTGCCGAATTTGCTATAGGCCTCGTCCTCATAGGGCTGGAAGCCGTCCCAGCCGTCGTGGCTGCCGAAGACCATGAAGCCGTTGCCGGCCACGGTTCCGGTGGCGTGGCCGTAGACTTCGCGGGCCTTGTAGCTTCCATAGCTCACGCCGACCTCGCCCGAGGTTTTCTTGGTGATGGATTTGGTGATGATGTTGACCACGCCGGCGGTGGATTCGGTGCCGTAGAACAGGCCCTCGCCGCCGTAGAGCACCTCTATGCGCTCGATGTTGCGCAGGCTCACCGTGTCCAGGTAACCCCTGCCGTAGAGGCGGTTATTGATGCGCACGCCGTCGATGAGCCACAGGATGGTGTCGCTGCCGTGGAGATATTGCCTGGCGTAATCGCCGCGCCCGTTTTTAAGCGCGATGAAAAGGCCCGGCACCATGACCTCCAGGGCCTGATAAAGGTCGGCGAAGCCGGATTCGTAGATCTGCTCTCCCGGTATCACCGTCACCTGGTGGCCGTATTGGGACAATTCCGCGGAAAGCCTTTCTTCTATCTTGCGGCCTTCCACGGTCATCTCGTCCAGCTTGTGTTCCGCCGCGCTTGCCGCCGAGGGGGGCAGCAAGGCCAAAGACGCTCCCCAAACCAACAGCAAACCCAGCAAGCCAATACATTCTTTTCTCATTCCGGTCATTTGCGTTTCCTCTCCGAAACGCCTGCGATAAAATGCAGACGGGGGCCGTGTATATGATCGCGGTTCCTGGAAGACGGGCCTGCATGGTTTTGCCGACCTTGGCCCGTCTTCCGCTTCCATTGCCCTGATTGAATATCGTTTGCCCTCTTGCCTCTCCTTTCGCGCAAATAAAAAACCTGCCTCGTTGAACCCAACGAGGCAGGTAAGCGTCAATGCATGGCAGGCATGCACGGCAATGAGCCCCGTACCTCGCGGGATTCTCAATGACAGCCGATGCGGCAGGTCTCCTGACTTATGGGTATTGCCCTTGCCGAACCTTCCCGGGCGGTTAGCCCAGTGGCATCCTGGCGGCTCGAGCACCCAATCACAGTGGCGGGCCCGTAGCGGATTCGCACCGCTTTCCCTATCAAAGCCTTAACCCGGCACCGCATCGGTGGAGTCAAATTTTCAGGCTATTCTTTACATTGATCCGCGAGCAAAGGTCAAGCTTTTATGGCGTGCGCCAAGGGGCGGCGCGCCGGAGGCGACGGCAAAACAACGCCGGCTTACAAGGTGCGTTTGCTGGTTCCGTCGCTGGCCCAGGCCTGGCTGGCGATCTTGACCGGCTCAAGCTTTACGCCGCCGCCGGCCAGGCTCCGGCCAAGCTCGGGGATGGCCGCCAGGGCCCGCGTTATCTCATGGCCAAGCCCGGACTCTTTGCCCGGCAAAGCCCGCGCCGTGAGTTGCAGACGCCGCGCCCCGCCATCGGCGGTCAGGCGGATACGGTAGTCCAACAGCCCCGCCACCGCGAACAGGACCTCGTCCAGGCGCCACATGGGCAGCCGCGCCCCGCCGGGCAAGAGCAGATGGTTGCCCAGGCGGCCGCGCACCCTATCCAAGCGGGGCGTCGCCCCGCCGCAGGGGCAGGCCTCCGGCAGCAAGCGGCCCAGATCGCCGGTGCGGTAGCGCAATAGCGGCATGGCCTGCCTGGTCAGGGTGGTCACCACCAACTCGCCTTCTTCGCCCGGCGGCAGGGGCGTTCCGCTTTGCGGCTCCACCACCTCGTAATACAGATCAGCCCCGCGCAGGTGATAGCCGGCATGGGCCCGGCAATCCACGCCGCCGCCCAGGCCGGTCTCGGTCATGCCGTAGTGCTCGAAAATCTCGCAGCTCCAGGCGCGGCGAATACGTTCGGCAAGGGCGCGCGGCACGTAATCGGTGGTGAGCAGCGCGCTCTTCAGCCGGCCTTGCAAGCGCTCCGCTCCCGGATGTTCGGCCAGGGCCAGCGCCTGCACCGGAATGCCCACCAGGCAGTGCGCGCCCCGGCGCTCGGCCTCGGCCAAGGCCAGGGCGGGGTCTGCGACCGGACCATGCGCCAGCGCCCGCACCTGCATTCTGGCCAGGGCGCGGGCCAGCAAATCCCCCACGCTGTCCGGAGTGCTGCCGGGCAACAGAATCAGGACGCAATCGCCGGGCTCCACCATGGTGGACATGCCGTGCTGAAAGAAATCCAGGGTCAGCTCCAGATCGCGGTCGCTGAAGTAAATCCGCTTGGGCGGGGCGGTGGTGCCGGAGGTGCGCAGGGTGACCACCCGCGCCACCTGATCCTGCGACACGCAAAGCATCGCCAAATGATGGCGGCGCAGGTCGTCGGGCGTGGTGAAGGGCAGCCGCGCCATGTCCTTCAGGCGCGGCGGGAATCCCTCGGCCAGGCCGGCCAGACGGTCGCGGTGATAAGGGCTGCGCTCACGGACGTAGGCCAGGGTTTCGCGCAGCCGGGCCAAATGATAGCTGGCCAGGGAATCCCGGCTGGGCTCCTGGCCGAGCTTGCGCCCCAGCCAGTCATGCAGCGGAGTGCGCGCGATCATGGCCTATAGAGCTTCTGGCCGCCGGCGCTGGTCAGGTTGTAAAGGCAGAAGGGAACCAGGCGGCCGTCCGGGGATACCACGTGGATGCAGCAATCGCGCACCCGGTCCAGGTCCAGATTCCAGACGTCCTGAAAGGCCATGGCCGAGACGGACAAGGTGCGCTGCCGGGCCAGCGTTATGAACTCATCCAGCATGATCGGCTGGGCGGGAGAATTCGCCGCCCGGCCGCCCGCCGCGCGCGCCGGCGGCCCGCCGGGCGGCGGCGCGGCCCAATGGCGGGCCGCCCTGGCTATGGCGCGCAACGCGCCTTGCTCGGCCGGCTCCGGCCGCGGGCAGCAGTCGGGGTTATGGTCCTGGCTCAGGGGATGCACGCGCCCGCCGGGATGCAGCAGGAAATTGCCCTGAAAGGAACACAGCGCGTTTTCGCAACCCGGTGGCCGGAAGCTGGCGGCCGGGAAAAGGCCCTTGCTTTGCTCCTCGATGGCCATGATCAACTCCGGCAGGGTGAGGCGGCCGTTTTCGGTCAAATTCACGGGGTAGCGGCCAAAGCGGCTCATGGGCTGAAAATGCACCCCCCTCACCGTGGGCGAGCGCTCCCTGGCCAGCTCCAGGATGGGTCCCACCTGGTCCAGGTTAACGCCGGACACAATGGTGGGCACCAGCACCACGCCCAGGCCGTGCTCCTGGCAGGCGTCCAGGGCGCGCAGCTTTTCCGCCAGCAGGGCGCGCCCCCGCAAGCGCTGATACGCGCGATCCGAGGCCGCGTCGAACTGCAAGAAAACCGATGAGAGGCCGGCCTTGACCAGGGCCGCCACATAAGACCGGTCCCGGGCCAGGCGCAGGCCGTTGGTGTTGATCTGGATGAAGGAAAAACCCAAGCCGCGGCCCATGGCCACTATCTTGGGCAGATCGTCCCGGATGGTGGGCTCGCCGCCGGAAAGCTGGATATTGCAGCCGGCCGCCGACCGCAAAACCGCCCTATACCAGGTCTCGACGAGAGCCAGGTCAGGCTCGGGTCCGCCCTGGGCCGGGGCGTCGGCGTAGCATACCGGGCAATGCAAATCGCAGCCCTGGGCCACCTCGATGATGGCGGTGCAGGTCCGCTGGCGATGCTCCGGGCAAAGGCCGCAATCAAAGGGGCAGCCCCGCTCCACGGAGCATTCGTAATGATCCAGCCTGGCGGGCAGCTTGGGCCGCCGCCAGGAATCGAAATCGGGCGGTCCCCTCCATATCAAAGCCCGGAAGCGCCCGTGCCGCGGGCACTCCTTGACCTGATACACCTCCGTCCCCGCCCGCTCGCGCCAGGACGGGATCAGGCTCAGGCATTGGGGGCAAAGGCTGGCGCCACCCGCCTCACCCACACGCTCATTAGGCTCAGCAGGCATCGGTCCTGCCGGGATCGGCGGGATCGAAGCCGTTGCCGGCCAGCAGCTCCATGACCTTGGCAAAAGCCCCCGCCACCAGGTCTCCGCATTTGCGCTGCGGGGCCCGCGGCGCCTCGCCGCCCATGATGGCCTCGCAGGTCAGCGCCCCTCCCTCTCCGCCGGCCTCGGCGGCGAACCATTCGGTCAGCTCCTCCAGCATGGGCAGCAAGGCGGGCGACTCCTCCTCGTCCGGTCCGCCCTTGCCGGCATAAAGGGCCAGCAGGCAGGCCGCTCCGCTGAGCGCGCCGCAAGTGGCCCGGCTCGCCCCGCAGCCGTAGGCCAAGCCGGCCATGGCGCGCAGCAGCTCCGGGTTGCAGCCGCCCCTGATCTCCAGGGCCAGGGCCAGGAGGATTTGGCTGCAATAAAAGCCCTGGGAGGAAAGGCGCATTATCCTGATCATTATCTCATCCAAGCGCGTCCACCTTTCTCTGGGCGATCATCAGGAAATAGCCGGGCCGGCCCCGGGACAGTCGCTCCGCTCCCCCACCGCGGCCGTCTCCGCAAGCGCCCCAAAGCGCCTCCGTGGATCCGTGGGCCCAGACCAGGCGCGCGGCCAGCTCGCGCAAGAGATGCGAATGGTCCTCCCACAGGAGAAGCTCCAGGCCGGCGTCTGCCACCATGGCCTGCAGGGCTGCCTGGCCGAGCGCGCCGCCCAGGCAGCCGGACCAGGCCACGCGCTTATGGTCCGCCGGCGGTTGGCGCAGATATATATCGCTCAGGATCAACCGTCCGCCGGGCAGCAGCACCCGCCGGCATTCCTGCAGAACCGCCGGCGGGCTTGCGGTCAGGGAAAGCGCGCACTCGCAAAGCACCCCGGCCAGGCAGGCGTCGGCCAGCGGCAGGGCCTCGACGCTGGCCCGGATCAGGGGCAGTCCCGGCTGGGCGCGCCGCGCTTCGCGCAGCATGCCCGGCGAGATGTCCAGGCCCAGGGCGCGCAGGCCCTGCTCGCCGGCCATGTGCCCGGCGCTGGCCCCCAGGCCACAGCCCACATCCAGCACTCTGGCCCCCGGCGCGAAGCCGCACCAAGCCAAAGCCCTTTGGGTAAGTGCCAGGCCGCCGGGCCGCAGGGCCGGGCCGGCCACCTGGCGCAACAGGGGCGATTCATAGAGGGCGGCGGCGCGGCTCACTTGTCCTCCAATATCTGCTCCACCTCGGCCATCTTGCCCAGGGCCACCTCTTCGCTGATCATCACCTGGCCGCAGCCGGGGCAGCGGGGCAGCTCGGCGGTGAACTCGTTGCCCAGATACTCCACGGTGACCAGGGCGGGCTCCAGCTTCAGACCGCATTTACAGCATTTCCACGCCAGGTCGCCGGGCCGTATGTTCTCTTGCTTCACGGCCGCCCCCCCGGCTTCACTTCCATGCGGTGCGAATAGGCGTTATGCACTTGATAGCCCTGGGGACCCGCCGAGTATTCCACCCAGAACACCGCCTTGTAGGGCCGAAAGCCGGCCAGGAAATGGCCGGTCACGGGATGGGCGAGTTTCTGGCCGCTTTGCTCGGCGTGATAAACCACCTTTTGTAAATCCTCGCTCAGGATGCGGCGTCGCTCCAGCACCTCCCCAACCTCCGGGGGGATGATGAGCTTGATTTGGCGATGGGCCTCCATGTCCGGAGCCTCCTCCTTCCACAAATCGCGCAGCAGGCCGGCCTTGAGCCTGGCCCGGTTTTCGCGGCGCTGCGACCAGCCGGGGCCGGGCCTGGCCGCCGGGTCTTCGCCTCCCTCGGCGGGAAAGAAAAGATCCAGGGCGTGCAGGGCCCGCTTGCCGCTCTGGGCCAGGCGGTCGCGGCACACCGCGCAATAGGTGAGGTAGTCCGCCGGGCTTTGCCTGCCCCGTCGCCGCACGACTTCGTCGGCCAGGGCGGGATTGGCGTTGTACATCAGGCCGCCGTAGCCGCAGCATTCGGTGGTTTCGCGGCCCAGGGCCAGCTCGCCAAGCTCCAGCCCCTTGTCGCGCAGCAGTTTCCGCACCGATTCCCGCGCCGCGGGATCATGCCGGGTGGCGCAGGGGTCGTGCACCACCAAGGGGCCCAAGCCTTGCAGCCCGGCGACGCCGGGGATTTCTTGCAGCGCGTCCCACAGGAATACCTGCTCCACCTCCGGCAGACGGCGCTTGAACACCTCCCGGCAGGAGGGGCAGGCCATTATCACCGGCGGCGCGCCCAGGCGCTGCCAATCCTCCCGCCACGCGGCCAGAACCCGGTCCTGCTTTTCCTCCTGGCCGGCCCAAGAGGCCGGAGCCCCGCAGCAGGACAGCATGAGCCCCACCCCTCCCGGCAGCGAAGCGCACAGGTGATCGTACAGCAGGCGCAGCTGCCCCGGCGCGGAGGCGGCCAACTGGCAGCCGGGGAAAAACACCCTGGCGCTGGCCTGGCTCCCCGGCTGATGCCGGGCCAGGTGAAAATCCGGGCCCAGGCTGAACTGCATGTCCAAGAGCGCGAACTCGTGGGCCGAGGGCGGCATCTTGCCGCGCTCCACCATTTCGCGCCGGGCGGCCAGGCAAAGCTCCTGCATGGCGAAGCCCTGCGGGCAGACCTGCTCGCACAGGCCGCACAGGCTGCAGGAGTTGATCAGCCGGTTGGCCTTGCGCTCGCCCATCACGATGGACTGGTTGTTGTAAATCTCCCTGGCGTACTTCTTGGGATAGGCGCCGAAGCGCTCCAGATATGGGCAGACCTTGACGCACTCCAGGCAATGGCATTGCAGGCAGCGGCTCGCCTCCCGCGTTGCCTCCTCGTCATCGTAGCCAGCGGAACGGGCGGCCGTCACCGGCGGCTCCGGCGTCACGCCTTCCAGGCTGGTGAAGAGCCCGGTCTCGCAGGGGCCGTCTTTATCGCGGCCGGCGGTGGCGGAGACGCCCTGCAGGAACCTGTCCATGGAGGTGGCCGCCCAGCGCCCCTCGGCCGCCTGCCACACCGGCGAAGCGCCGTGGGGGCCAGCCAGGCCGCCGGCGAAGACGTTTTCCAACTGGGTAGCCTGCGCCGGCGAGGCGACGGCGGAGCGGCCGTCCGCGTCGCGCAGAAGGGGCCAGCCAGAAGCTCCCAGCACGTCCAGCGATAAGAAAGCCGCGTCGCTTTGGGCCAGGCAGCGCTCCAGAAAACCGGCCTCGGCCACCGGGCTGTTCAATTCCGCCCGCACTCCCAGCGCGGCCAGAAAGGCCAGTTCCTCTTCCACGATCTCGGGCGGCACTCGATCGGCGTGGCGTTGGCGCAGTTCCGCGGCCAAGGCCGGCCCCGGCTCGTGGATGGTCACCCGGTAGCCCTTGCGGGCCAAATCCCAGGCCGCCGTGAGCCCGGCCAGCCCCGCCCCCAGCACCGCGATCGTCTCTTCCCTGGCCGGCAAGGGAACCGCCTGGCGCGGCGGCGGCGCATGGCTCACGCAGGCCCGCTCCAAATCACCGATGGCGATGGCCCCGCCAACCTCGGCCCGCTTGCAGCGCCGGCGGCAAGGGGCGTCGCAGATGCGGCCCAGGACGCCGGGCAGCGGCATGGAGCGCAAGAGGACTCTCCAGCCCCCGGCCCAGTCGCCCGCGGCCAGGCGGGCGTTCAGCGAGCGGGCGTCCACGTGAAGCGGGCAGGCGGCGGCGCACCAGGGCGGATTCTCCTCGATGCAGCGGCTCTCCAGTTGGCGCAGCTCTTTTTGATCCATGAAAAGTCACCTGCCTTGCGCTGCAAACAGCGGCGGCGAACCCGGGAAAGCCCCGGGTTCGCCTGGCTTGGATGGTTCGCGCCCGGAATCCGCTCTCCGGCCGCACGGGCCGCCTGTCAGCCCTTGAGCGCCGCCAGGATTTTATCCGGCCTGGCCGGCAGCCTGGTGACGCGGGCCCCGCAGGCGTTGTAGATGGCGTTGATAATCGCCGCGTGGGGGCTGGTCAGGGGCAACTCGCCCACGCCGGCCGCGCCGAAGGGGCCTTCCGGCCGCGGAGTCTCCACGTATATCAGCTCGATGTCGTCCGTTATCTGCTTGGCATAGGGGAAGCCGGCCCCCACCAGGGTGGAGTGCTTCTTGATGTTCTCGAAGTCCTCGCTCAGGGCCAGGCCGATGCCCTGGGCCAGTCCGCCGTAGAGCTGGCCGTCGGTCACCAGGCGGTTGTTTACCTTGCCCACGTCGGCCACCAGAGTCATCTTCTCCACCGCGGCCTGGCCGGTGGCCGGTTCCACCGCCACCTCGGACATGAACACCCCGTACATGTAGACCGAAAACGGCGAGCCCTGGGCGTTCTCGTCGCAGGCCGTGGCCGGCGCGCTCCACTTGCCGTCGTATTTGGTGGGGAGGTTCTCGGCCGCCATCTCGTCATAGGTGCGATAGCCGCCGCCGGGCTTTTGCATGGCCGCCAGCAGCGCCTCGCAGCCCGCCTGAATGGCCCGGCCGGTCACCACCTGCTGGCGGCTGCCGCCCGAGGGCCCGCTGTTGGGCGCCAGGGCCGTGTCGTTGAGCACCAGGCGGATGCGGTCGGGCGCGATGCCCAGGGGCCGCAAGGCCTGGTGGGCGGTGCCCAGAGCGCCCATGTCCGCGCCCTGGCCGTGATCCTGCCAGCAGGCGTAAACCGTCACGGTGTCGTCCGGATTGAGCCCGACCTGGACCTCGGAGGCGTCGGGCCCGTCCAGGCCACAGCCGTAGACGCCCACGGAAACGCCCACCCCGCGCTTGACCTTGTCGTCGGAGCCGGCCTTGGCCCTCTCCAGGGCGGCCTGGTATTTGGGCCGCAGGATATCCAGCATCTCGGGCAAGGAATAGACCTCGGGCGTTTGGCCGGTGGGGGTGGTGGAGCCTTCCCGGTAGACGTTTTTATAGCGCAGCTCCAGAGGGTCCATGCCCAGTTTCTCGGCCAACTCGTCCATGAGCACTTCTGAGGAGAACTCGCTCTGGGGCGATCCGTAGGCCCGGAAGGCCGAACCCCAGGCGTGATTGGTGCAGACCGTGCGGCCCTCTCCCCTGATGTTGGGAATGTCGTAGCCCGCGCCCATGAACTGGGCCCCGCGCAGGGTGAGAAGATCGCCGAACTCGGAATAGGGGCCGTGGTCCACCGACCAGTCGGTCTCCATGCCTAAAAGCTTGCCCTCCTGATCGGCGGCCAGGCTCATCTTGACGAAGAAGGGGGACCGCTTGCCGGTGTAGGTCATCTGCTGGTGATAGTCGTAGTTCAGGAACACCGGCTGGCCGGTGGCCAGGCAGGCCGCGCCCACCAGCGCCTCCATGGTGGGGCTGAACTTGTAGCCGAAGGTTCCGCCGGCCGGATTCTGCACCATCACCAGGTTCTCCAGATCCACGCCCAGGCCGGGCGCGATCATGGCCGCGTGCAGGTGGAGGCCGATGCTTTTGGAGTGGATGTAAAGTTTGCCCTCCGGCGTCAGAAAGGCGAAGCCCACGTCCGGCTCCATGGGCATGTGGGGCTGGCGGCCCACGTAGAAATCGTCGCTCGCCACCGCCGCCGCTTTGGCGAAGACGGGCGCCGTGTCAGCGCCCTTGGCGATCTTCTGGATGAAATACACGTTGGGCGTGCCGGGGTGGATTTCAATGGCGTCCTCGGCCATGGCCGCCGGCGCGCTCATATAGGCGGGCAGTTTTTCCAGCTCCACCTTGACCTTGGCCGCCGCCGCCTTGGCCTGGGCAGCGGTGTGGGCGCAGACGATGGCGATGGCGTCGCCGTATTGGAACACCTTCTCGTCGCAAAGAATGGGGCGGTCCCAGCCGTCGCCCAGGTTGGTGGGGAAGGTTATGAGCCCGGTGATGCGGTTCTTGCCCTTGATGTCCTTATGGGTCACCACCTTGACCACGCCGGGCATTTTTTCGGCCTCGCCGGCGTCGATGGACAAGATATTGGCATGGGATACCTCCGCCTGCACCAGGGCCAGATGGAGCGTCTCCGGCGGCAGCTTGAGCCCCAGGTCCGCGCCGTAATCCAGGGTACCCGTGACCTTGGCCAGGGCCGAGGGACGCGGGTAGGTGCCGCCCCATATCTGCCCGTCGGCGGGCAGCTTGTAGGCCAGGTCCTCCTTTTTCATCTCGCCGCGCACCACCTTGGCCGCGTCCAGCACCGCGTCCACCAATTGGTGATAGCCCGTGCAGCGGCAGGCGTTGCGGTGGGTCTGGAACCAATCGCGCACCGCTTCCCGGCTGGGGTTGGGGTCCTTGTCCAGGAGCGCCTTGGAGGAAACGATGAAGCCGGGGCTGCAAAAGCCGCATTGCGCGCCGCCGTGAGCCATCCAGGCCATTTGCAGGGGATGCGGGTCCCGGGGGGTGCCCACGCCCTCTATGGTCAGGATGGAGGCGTTGTCCGCCACCTTGGACATCTTGGTGACGCAGGAGCGCGTCAGCTTGCCGTCCAC
This sequence comes from Desulfocarbo indianensis, assembly GCA_001184205.1. GTDB lineage: Bacteria > Desulfobacterota > Desulfarculia > Desulfarculales > Desulfarculaceae > Desulfocarbo > Desulfocarbo indianensis. Next base: position 73,816 of record LBMP01000002.1, on the reverse strand, counting down.
TATCACGTTGCAGCAGCCGCACTGGCCCTGGCCGCAGCCGATCTTGGTGCCGGTAAGGCCCAACTGCCCCCGGAGCACGTTGGCCAGGGACTCGTCCCCGGCGGCAACCACGATTTTCTTGAGGCCGTTTATCTCCAGAGTCTTTTTAAGCATCTCGGTCTCCCCTATGTCTGTGGCTGTTTGGCTAAACGCTATTGGTTCGCTTTGCCGGCGGCATTGCGAAAAGCAGCCTTGGCGCGCTGGCTTGGCAAGGGGGAACCCTTTGGCTGTCCCATTGAGTTGCTCGTAGCTGCCTGCTAAATGGCGCCCCCCGCCGGTACTCTTTTTAGCTGCCCGGACCCGACCAACCGCTGGACATTCATCTGGCCTCTGCTAGGAGATTCCGCGCCGTCGAGAGCTTTGGGTAGTTAACTATCAGAAGTTAAACCCGCCGAGCTTCCACTGAGCTTCCGCTGAGTAATGATGTCGTGATTGGCTTAGGTGATAGTTGATATGTTTGCGCATCTGGTGAGTTGCTGTCAAGACGGCTTTTAGGTTTAAGTCCTATTGGGAAGCAAACGACCGATTGGTTAGCTGAATAAGCAGGTCCGCGCCAAGGCGGATTGCACTCCCGTGTGCAGCGCGGCGAGGAGGCAAAAGATATAAAAGGGCGGTTCTGCGGACGGGGGATATGCTTCCCGCGCGGTTAAGGCGACCGCCGCTCGGCGGGCCGCCTAATCCAGCTTGGATTGCTCCAGGATTTGCTTGTACAGGGCCTGGGTGTTCCAGCCGGGCTCGCTGTCCAGGCCTTTCTTCAGGTGCTCGCGGCAAGCGCGATAGGTGCGTTTCGCCTCGCCCAGCAACCCCACCTCGGCTTGCAAGCTCATGAGGCGCTGATAGGCGTATTCGTTGTAGGGGTCCGTCTCGATCAACCGGTTGAAAAACCGCATGGCCTGGCCTATCTGCCCCTTGCGCTCGTGAAACTGCGCTATTTGGGCCATGAGGTCGAGGTATTCCTCCCGCAGGCGCCTTCTGGGTTCCCGGCACCAGGGCAAATAGGCCTCGGTGGCCAGGAAATCGCCTTCGTAAAGGCCGGCCGCCCGTTCCCGTTTTTGCGCCGCGCCTTCCGGGTCGCCAGCATCCTCCAGCCTTTTCGCCTCCTTGGCCAGGGAGCGAAACTCGTTCACGTCCACGCCGCAAAGCTCCGGGTCCAATTTGAAAAGGCCGTCCTCCTGGATGACGTAGGAAGAGCCGGAAGCGCGGTCCAGGTTGGGCTCGAACACCTTGCGCAGGCGATGCAGGGTGACCTTGAAGGTTTTTTCCGCTGATTCGGGATTGGCCTCGGGCCAGATGGCGTCCATGATCTTGTCCCGGCTGACGCCCTGGCTTCCCAGGGCGATCAACGCCATGAGCAGCTGCCGCACCTGCTTGCGGCCCCATTGGCGGTTGCCGATCGACCTGTCGCCCACCCTGACCCGCAAGGGACCGAAGGCGGCGATGCGCGCCAGGGGGGCCTGCCGGCGTTGGGCGCTTCTTTTCAGATCAAGGGCCTGTTCCCTGACCGCCGGCAGGGGGTGGCCGGTCAGGCTTTTTAGCTGCGCGGGCAGATGTTCATCGCTTAGGGCCAACAACCCCTGTCCCAAGGATTCCACGCCGTCCTCCCAGCCCAGTTCGGCGGACAGGGCGAACAGCTCGGCGATTTCCCGGGGCCGCATGAAAATAAAGAAGCCCTCATAGGGTTTCCCCCTGCGCACGGCCAGACTTTCCCGCAGCCATGCCAGGGCTTCTTGCCTATCGCCCCGGTCCCAAGCCAAAAGGCATAAGGCCAGCTCCGCTTCCGTCTGAAACTGCCGGCTGCCGATTTCCATGAACACCTGGCGGACTTGCCCGGCCTCCCGCTCCAGAGAGGCCCCATCTTCGCCCAAGCTCCTTCCCAGGATGGCGATAAGGGTCTTGCCGCTGGCCCAATGGCTGGGGGCCTTGCATTGGTCGCTGGCAAGCTCCCCGCAGGCTTGATGAGCCAGGTCCCAGGCCTCCCGCTCCTTTTCCGCGCGGGAAAGGCTCATGGCCAGAATGACCTTGCTGGCCGAAAGCGCGAAAGGCGGCGCCAAGCCGGCGGGCAGGGAATGCAATTGCGCGAAGCAGGCTTGGGCCCGCTCGTGTTGCCCGGCCATGGCCGACCACAGGCAGTCGTAGAGCAAGCGGATGGGCAGCATGTAGATCAGCCCCGCCTGATCGATCATTTCCTGGGCGCGGTCCAGTTCCCGGCGCGCCTGCGCCAGATTGCCTTGCAGGGTTTCCAGGTAACAGCGCGGGATGAAGGCTTCCGCCGGCAAGTGGCTGATGCGCAGTTGCCCCAGCAAGGCCTCCATCTCGAGCTTTTTCCGCGCGGACCGCTCCAGTTCGCCCATGAAATTGAGGGCGTCCATGTGATAAAGCAGCACGCGGCTGGCCAAAAAAGGATTCTTGAGCCGGGGAATCAGGATCGAGGCCTGTTCGCAGGCCCAGGCCGCCTTGCGCGGGAAGCCGCGCACCGCGTGAATGAAGCCGTATTGGGATAAAAGGACCGCCCGCTCCGCTTCGTGCCCTTCAAGCTCCACCCCGTCCAGGAGCCGCTCCGTCGCCGCCAGGCTGGTTTCCAGCTGGGACCATGGCAGGCCGGCGGCAAAGGAAGCGTCCAGTTCCAGGGCCTGCGCCGCCAGCGCCCCTCTTTTATCGTTGCTTTTGGCAAAGGCGGCCCGCAAATCCGGCAAGGCCTTGATTATCTTGGCCACGCCTATCCACCGCCACGCCTGGCATTGATAGTAGAGCAGCCAGGGATCATCCCCCATCAATCCCTCGGGCAGCTTGCCCAGCCAGTGCTCCAGCTCGCCCAAACGGCCTTCGTTGAGCAGGGTGGGGGCCAGCCGCTTGATCGTTTCGGCCGCCGCCGAATGCTCGCCGCCCCCCAGGTGGCAGCGCAGGGCTTCCTCCCAATAGCCGTGAGCGGCGAACACCCCTCCCGCCCGGACCAGGAAGCTTCTGCTCTCTTCAGGGGAGAAAAGCCGCTGATAGCGTTCCTTCAGGAAATAGCGGAATATCTGATGCAGCCGGTAAATCCGGCCGCGGTCCTTATCGAACACCGCGCTGATGAACAGGTGGCGTTGGCGCAGGTTTTCCAATATCTCCTGGGCATCGGGCTCGCCGGCGGCCTCGGCCAGCGCCGCCGGGTCCAGCACCGAAAAGACGGCGCAGCGCGCCAGGAATTCCTGGATTCTGCGGCTTTGCTGGTTGAAGATGTTTTGCCAGAAAAACAGGTAAACGCCGCCGACCACCTTGTCGGGCATGGCGCCCGGCGCCAGCTTCCCCGCGGCGTTTGGCGGCAGGCTCTGCAAATATTCGCTATAGAGCACCAGCCCGCCTATCCAGCCCTCGGTGAGGCGGTGGGCGTCCCGCACCTGTTTTTCCGGCGGTTCCGCGCCGGACATCAATTCCAAAAGCTGGGAGGCTTCCTGAACCGAACAGGCCAGTTCGTCATTCCCCAAAACGAAAGCCCGTTGCTGCATGACCAGGTCGGCCTGGCCGGGCAGCTCGTTGCGGGAAAGAATGATCAAGCGCCGGCGGGGCGGCAGCACCTCGATCAAGGCGCGCACCAGCCCCAGGGACGCGGCGTCTGAAGGTATCTGGTCCAGGTTGTCCAGGATCAACTGGGCCCCCTCGGGGGCGTTCTCGTATATCAGGCGCGCCAAATAGGCGAGCTGGGCGGGGTCCATGAGAGGCGCCCGCCCCAGGCCGGCCTCGGCGGCCACGTGGTCCAGATCCCTGCCCAAGGTAAGGGAAAGCGCCCGCAAGAGCGACCAGAAAAGGTTTTCGGCCGGGCTGTCCTCGGGGCCGCAGTTAACCCATACCGTGGCGTTGCGGACGCGGGAGGCCCACGTCGCCAGGAGCGTGGTCTTGCCCTGGGCGGCTTGTCCGTTTACCAGCCACAGATTTTTATGGTCATTCTCCGCCAGCCGCCTCAGCAGGCGGCCGCGCACCAGCACCTTGGGCAGGAAGGGTTGGCGGAACTTGGAGAACGATGGAGCGGAGCCATCCATTCCCTCACCCCCTAGCGTGCGGATTTAACACATCGCACGCCAGAAGGTCAATTGACGGTTGGGTCACATGGCCTAAAAAAATCGGCCCGCTTGATTTATTGGGCAGGACCGGGCCCCGCGCCTCCGCCTGGCGGGTTACAACGATTTTTTATGCAGATCGGCAAAAATGGCCAAATGCCCGATGCCGGGAGGCCAGGAAGCCGGGTCCTCTTGGTGCAAAAAGGCCTTGATCTGCTCGGGGTCAAGCTCCTTGACCATGCTGGCGGGGATGATGCCGCTGTGCAGGGCGAAAAACCGCGCGGCCAGCCAGTCTCCGGCAAGCCTTTCCCTCTCGGCGCTTTTTCTCCGCCTCCGGTCCGGACGCTTCACGCCGTCCCCCCCCCCGGCCCGTTTGCCACCGCCGTTTTAGTCTTCCCTTCCGCTCATGATTTCATTCAGGAAATCCTTTTTGATCATCACATTGGCGCCGGACCCGCAAACGCCTTTGGCGCCTTGGGCCAGCGCCCCCTTGAGCCGGCCGCGCATGACGCGGTCGCATACGCCCAGGTATTCGGCCGCCTCGGCCAAGGTCAGCCATGGCGAGCTGGTGAAAAAGGTGAGCGCGGCGCAACCAGGCCGCGCCGCCTCCCGCCTCGGTTTCAGGCTCATACTGATCTCCCCCCGGATGCGATTCTTTCACCGGGCCGGGAGGCGGCGGCTCCCGTGGAGAACCTCGTGCCGGCCGCCTCGTTCCATGGGTGAAAAACGCCTGCTCGCCGTCAGTTGCTGGCCATGAGCAACAGCGAGGAAGAAGCGGCTCTTCTGACTATCCGATCCGGGCTGTGGCAAAGGGCGCTCAGGCAGGGCTTGGCCTGGCCGGCGTCGATTCTGCCCAAAGACCTTATGGCGCAGCAGCGCACCATGCTGGGCTGGCTTTGATCCATCGCCAGTTTCATCAGGGGTTCCGATGCCTTGTAATCACCGATCTTTCCCAGGGCGTGGGCGGCGATGCGGCGGACATGGGGATCGGCGCTGGCGAGGTTTTGCAAGAGGAAACTCACCGAAGCCGGGTTCCGGGATTCCCCCATTTCGTAAAGCTTTCTGCCCAAAGGCAAATTATCCTCCGCCAGGACCGCCGCCGGCGCCAGCCACAGGGCCGCGGCCAGGCATGCGGTCAATATCAATGAAGATTTAGATATCAGGCTCATTAGTACCTCCCTTGGCATAGACCTTGTTTCGCACCCGTCGAGCCAGGGGGGGGCAGCTACACCCGGTCGCCCTGTTAAAAATGGTGCTTCAGCAGTGCGCGGCTCTTAAGGCGAAGGTCTCGACAGGTCTTTCTTAGGTTCTTATTAATGGCTATACGAAAAGACGGTTAACAGAAAGTAACCGGCCGCCGGGCGGGAAAGATCGAGGCGGGCCGTCCCAGACGGCGACCCGGCCACCATGGCAAATGCGCCCCGGACAGAGGCATGTGTAAACCTGTCTGTTTTCCAAGCAGTTACCCTACTTGCCGGCCGCTTGGCCCCTGGCGGGTTCCGTCAATTTTCTTGACACCTTATCGCCAGGTTGTGTATGCATTGTTACGAAAATGCCAAGGACATGAAGTCGGCGCCGCCAGCGCCAAGGCGCGGGCTAACAATAATCAATGAGTTGTGATTACTGAACCAGCCCCCCGGTTCAAAAGGCGGGGCTTGGCCGAGATGGGCCATGAAGGCCGCGACCCCAGGAAGGGGTGGCGGTTTTTTGTGTTTTCGGCCCGTCTTTCGCAAGGGAGGTGCCGAACCATGTTTATAAAAAGATGTTTTACAACCCTTCTGGCCGTTGGCCTGACAGCGGCATTTTGCGCCGCGCCCGCTTGGGCGGCCAGCGACGCCACTTCCACAGCTTCGGCCCAGGAAGCCGAGGAGGCGGCCGCCAAGAAAAAAGCCACCGCCATGGGCGAGGTGACGGTGACCGCCACCAAGACCGAGGTGGACCCGGCCACGGTGCCGTTTACCATGCACACGGTGGATCGCGAGGCCATCGAAGACCAGCCCAACCATTTCATGAACAACCTGGGCGAATTCATCCGCGACGTGCCCGGCGTGCACGTGGCCCAATACTATCCCTGGGGGCCGCCCTGGATTCACCTGCGCGGCACCGGCTACTTCATCGGGCGCACCATATACCTGGTGGACGGCCTGCCCTTAAATCCGTTCCTCTCCGTGGCGGTAAACCCCAATGACGTGGACCAGGTGGACGTGCTCCTGGGGCCCTCCTCGGCGCTCTACGGGGCCAACGCCTCGGGCGGCGCGGTCAACTACATGACCCGCAAGGGCCGCGCCGGCATGGGCGCGGTGGCCAAGATAGCTTACGGCTCCAACAACACCATCCGCCCTCACACCCACGTGGGCGACAAGGTGGGCAACTTCGATTACTACCTTTCCTACTCCGGCGACTATTCCGACGGCTATCAGATGAAGCCCCTGGACGGCATGCTGCAACTCTATGGCCTGGGCAAGAAGCAGTACTTGAAGGAAGCCTCCTACGAGGACAACAAGTGGCGCAACTCCTGGCTGGCCGGCAAGTTCGGCTGGGAAAACCAAGGCGGCACCCGTCTGGAGCTGGCGGTCAATTACAACCGGCGCTATCTCTACGGCGGCCAACAAAACTTCATCCTCAACGACAACGGCGACATCCTGGTGAGTTCGCTCAAATTCGAGACCCCGCTCTCCACCTGGGGCAAGGTGAAGCTCTCCGGCGGCTACCAGTGGGACGATCACCCGCAGCAATACAACAACGGCCTTTCCATGGTGAACGGCGAGGTGGTGCTGGACTCGACCATCAACTACACCTACGACTGGACCCGCCAAACCACGCCCTTGGAAGGCCAGGTGGACCTCTACCCCTGGAAGGGCAACGTGCTCACCATGGGCGCCTTCTGGAGCCGGGAGAAAGAGGAGCGCACTTACAACTACACCAGCGGCAGCAGCACCCACTCCGAGTGGACCACCGACCAGACGGCGGTCTACCTCCAGGACCAGCAGCTTCTGATGGACGACAAGCTCAGCCTCATGGCCGGCGTGCGTTACGACCACTGGCGCTACCACGACGTGTTCATCCAGGGCAACGAGCCCCAGGAGCCGGACGACATCACCAAAGAGACCACCACCTACCGCGGCGGCGTCAAATACCGCTTCAACGAGTACGTGGCGGTGCGCAGCTCCGCCGGCACCGCCTTCTGGCCCGGCACCGCCCTGTGGTTCTTCCAGAACACCACCACCGGCAACACCTGGCGGGAGGCCAATCCGAATTTGGAGCCCGAGGAGACCTGGATGGTGGATTTGGGGGTGGACATCACCCTGCCCGCCTGGGGCACCTTCCTCGGCGTAACCGGCTATTACGGCGAGATCAAGGACATGGTCTCCTACAGCTATGACGAGAACCCCTACGTGGAGGGCGGCAGCATCATCCGCACCAAGAACATCGGCGGCGCGCGCATCCAGGGCGTGGAAATGCAGGTGCGCCAACCCCTCACCAAGGAGCTGTTGTTCTTCGGCTCGCTGACCTTGAACAGCTCGCGCATCAAGGACGATCCCGACAACGACGGCAACCAGCTGCGCAACGCGCCGGATTATTGGGGCAGCGTGGGCCTGCGCTACCTGAATCCCAAGCTGTTCAACGCCGAGGCCCTGTTCCGTTTCTCGGACAGCCGCTACTATGACGACACCAACACCGAGCTGCCCTACTTCCACATGAAGGCCTACGAGACCGTGGACGCCAAGATCTGGCGCGATTGGCAACTGGCCCCGGATTGGGTGCTCAACACCTGCTTCTCGGCGGTGAATATTTTTGACGAGGACTACGCCACCGAGATAGTCTATGTGAATCCCGGACGCTACCTGGAATTCTCGGTGGGAGTCCGCTATCTGTTCTAGGAGGAAACCGCGCCAATAATGCTTGGCGTTTCGCAAAGCTTGAGGAAACCGGCCGGCGGCCCGGCATTGGCGCTTTGCCTTTGCCTGGCCGCCTGGCTTGCTTGGGCGGCTCCGGCGGCGCAAGCCGCTTCGCCCCAGCCGGCCACTCTGGTGATAGGCGTGGGGCGCGATCTGTACGACGGCCCCGACAGCTCCACCTATGTGCACGGCTCGCTCAACGCCTGGGAGGCCCTGACCTATCTCGACCAGGACCTCAGGGCCCAGCCCTGGCTGGCCGAATCCTGGCGGAGCCGCGACGGGGGCCGCACCTGGGTCTTCCGCCTGCGCCAGGGGGTGCGATTTCACAACGGGGCTCCCTTCACCAGCCGCGAGGCCGCGGCCAACCTGCGGCGGCTGGCGGGCCGAGCCAAATACGATCCCACCGGCATCTACCGCAACGTGATCGCCATGGAGCCGCGCGGCAGGCATGAATTGGTGTTCCGCCTGGCCAAGCCCTCGCCGGCCTTCCCCAACCTCTTGGCCTATTTTTCCAGCCCCATGATTCATCCCTCCTGCTTCGATGAGGAGGGCCGCGTCAAGGAATTGATCGCCACCGGGCCTTTTCGCGTGAAAAAAATCCGGCGGGGCGACCGCATCGAGCTGGAGGCCTTTGCCGGCCACTGGGCGGGCAAGCCCGCCTATGACCGGGTCGTTTTCCGGTTCATCCCGGACGCCCAGACCAGGCTCATGGCTCTCCTGGCCGGAGAGGTTGACGCGGTGGCCGACGTGGGGGGCATCCTGCCGGAGCAGGCCGCCGAATTGGCCCAGGCCCCCCAGGTGGAACTCCTGCGCCGGGAGGTGGCCACCACCCACTACCTGGTGTTCAATTGCGGCAAGCCCCCTTTCAGCGAGCGCCGGGCCCGCTTGTGGCTGGCCTCTATTTTAGATAGAAAGCAGGTGGTGGCGGCCCTGGCCCATGGCGCGGGGGTGGTGGCCCGCGATCCCTATTCGCCCCTGGCCCGGGATTGGGCCTTCGGCCTCCTGAACCCTCCCCCCGGCGTGAAACCCGCCGCGCCCGCCCGCGAGCTGATCATCCTGCTGCACGGGGGAACCACCCAGCGCTGGCCCTATCTGGAGATAGCCCAGGTCCTCCAGCAAAAGCTGGCCGCCGAGGGCTTCCGCGCCGCCATAGAGATCAAGGAGCCGGGCGCTTATTATGAGGCCATGCAAAAGGGCGCGTTCGACCTGGCCTTGCAACCCAACACCCTCATGACCGGCGATCCAGATTTCTTTTATGCCTATTACCTGCACGGCCAGGGCCCGCGCAGCTACGGCTGCGGCGGCCCCGCCCTGGACCGGCTCATAGAGGAGGCCCGCTTTGAGATGGATTTCAAGCGGCGTCAGGCGCTTTACCGCGAGCTGGCCGAGCTGTTCAACCGGGAGCTTCCCCTGCTGCCGCTGTATCACGATATAAGCCTTTACGCCCACCGCCAGAGCGTGCTGGATTTCCAGATGGACCAAAACTTCCGGCCCAGCCTGGCCAAGGCCCGGCCCAGGGGCCGCCCATGACCCCGGCCCGCCAGCGCCTCACCGCCGGCTACTGGGAAAAGCTCTGGCAGGAGTTGCGGGAGGAATCCTGCTTCCAGGCCTCCCAGGCGGACCATCCCCAGCGCTGGCGGGATTTCTACGACCAGACGGCCGGTCTCTGGGAAGAGGCCACCGGCGGCGGAGAAGCGGCGGCCCAGGCCGTGGCGCGCGGCCTGGCCTCCCAGGGCCTGGCCGGCGTGGGCGCCTCGGTTCTGGAGCTGGGCTGCGGCGCGGGCAGCCTGGCCCTGGCCCTGGCCGCCCGCGGCGCGCGGGTCACGGCGCTGGACGATTCGCCGGGCATGCTGGCCGAGCTGGAGCGCCGCGCCGCCCAGGCCGGGCTGGATCAGATCAGCGCCCAGCAGGGAGACTGGCTGGCCATAAGGCCGGAAGACAAGCACGACCTGGCGCTGGCGGCCTTTTTCCCGCCCGCCTGCACGCCGCAGGGCATAGAGCGCCTGGAAAGCATGCCCGCGGAAGCTTGCGCCTTGGTGGTGGGAACCGGCGGGGAGGTCTTCCCCATCCGCCGGCGCATATGGGAGCGGGTGATGGAAACGCCCCTGCCCGGCCACAGCTTCAACCTGCCCTGCGCCATGGGCTATCTGCTGGCCAGCGGCCGCCGGCCCAACCTGCTGCACCTTTCTTGGCAAGCCAATCTCAACCTGGAGGCCGGCAAGGCCGCCCAATTCTTCGCAGCCTACTTCGCCATCTTCGGCAAAAAGGGGCCGGGGCTGCGCCAGGCGATTCACGACGCCCTCGCTCCCCATGCGCGCCGGGGCATCATCGATCTACAGGCGGAAGCCTCGGCCGCCCTCATCCATTGGGCCAAGGCAAGCGGCCGATGAGGTTGGGGGGCGCGGTTTCGATTCTCAAGCGGCTGGCCTACCTGGCCGTGGTGCTGTGGGGCGTCTCCCTGATCGCCTTCGGCCTGTTCGCCCTGGCGCCCGGCGATCCGGCCGAGATAATCCTGCGCGACCGCCAGGAGGCCCCCAGCCGGGAAAGCGTGGCGGAGCTGCGCCGCGAACTGGGCCTGGACGACGCCGTGCCCCTGCGCTATGCCCGCTGGCTGGGCAAGACGCTGAAGGGCGATCTGGGCCGCTCCTGGCAAACCGGGGAACCGGTGGCCGGCGAACTCCTGGCCAGGCTGGGCGCCACCCTGGAATTGGCCTTGGCAGCCTTTGGGTTCGTGGTGATCTGCTCCACGGCCCTGGGCGTGGTGGGCGCGGTCTATCAGGGCCGCGCGCCGGACCGCCTGGCTAGGGCCTGGAGCATTCTCAGCCTCTCCCTGCCCAACTTCTGGCTGGGCCTCCTGCTCATCATGCTGCTGGCCTTGCACTGGGGGTTATTGCCCCTCATGGGACGGGGCGGCCTGAATCATTTGATAATGCCGGTGCTCACTCTCGGCCTTTCCATAGCCGCCATGCAGGGCCGGGTGCTGCGGGCCAGCCTCTTGGAGGTCCTGGGCCAGGACTACGTGCGCTTCGCCCACGCCAAGGGCCTGAGCAGGTGGGCGGTGCTTAAACGGCACGTGTTGAAGAACGCGCTGCCGCCGGTGGTCACCATGTGGGGCATCTCCCTGGGGCATCTCCTGGGCGGCGCGGTGATCGTGGAATCCATATTCTCCTGGCCCGGCCTGGGCAAGCTGGCGGTGGACGCCATCCTGGCCCGCGATATACCCCTGGTGCAGGGCGCGGTGCTCTTCATGGCGCTGGTCTTTGTCCTGGCCACTCAATTGGCCGACCTGGCGCACCAGTGGCTGGACCCGCGCCTGGCCCGCGGCCAAGGAAACCAGGGCAATGGCCGGCGTGACTAAGGCCTTCCGCCAGAGCGCCATGGCCCGCACGGGCGGATTGCTGCTGGCCCTGCTCCTGGCCGCCGGCCTGGCCGCGCCCTGGCTGGCCCCCCACGATCCCCTGCGCACCGATCTCTCCCAGAGGCTGCATCCCCCCAGCCTGGATTTCCCCCTGGGCAGCGATCAATTGGGGCGTTGCGTTCTTTCGCGGGTTTTGTTCGGGGCGCGGGTTTCCCTTTTCGCCAGCCTGGCCGCTTCCCTCTTGGCCCTGGGCGCAGGGCTCCTGGCCGGCCTGGCCGCCGGCCTGGGGCGGCCCTGGCTGCAAGCGCTTTTCAAGGCGGCGCTGGATATCGCCCTGGCCTTTCCCGGCTTTCTCCTGGCCCTGGTTTTGGCCGGGGCCCTGGGGCCCTCGCTGACCAGCCTGGTGATCGGCATCGCCGGGGCGAGTTGGCCCTGGTGGGGGCGTCTGGCGCGCGGCTTGACCCTGGGGGCCAAGGAGAAGGAATTCGTGCTGGGGGGCCGGGTTTCCGGGGTTAGGGGATTGCGCCTCATCCGGCGCTACATCATGCCCCAGATCGCTCCGCCCATCCTGGTGGCGGCCTCCCTGAAAACCGCCTGGATCATCCTGGCCATGGCCGGCCTGGGCTATCTGGGCCTGGGCGCCCAGCCCCCCACCCCGGAATGGGGGGCCATGCTCCAGGAATCGCGCATGTATCTGGTGCGGGCCCCCTGGCTCATGCTGGCCCCCGGCGCGGCGGTTACCTTGAGCGTGCTGGGTTTCAACCTCCTGGCCGAGGGCCTGCGCGACGCCATGCAGGTCAAGCGGGCGCGGAGCTGGTGAGATGAAGCTCCTGGAAGTAAACGGCCTGACCGTGAGTTCTCCGGCCGGCGACCTGGTGCGCGAGCTGAGCTTCAGCCTGGAGCACGGTGGCGCCCTGGGCTTGGTGGGCCAGAGCGGGGCCGGAAAAAGCCTGAGCGCCCTGGCCCTCTGCGGCCTGCTGCCCCGGCCTTTGCGGGTGAGGGCCGGCGAGATACGCCTGCACGGCGAGAGCATCCCGCCCAATGATCCCCAGGCCTGGCGGGGCAGGCGCGGCGGCCAGATATTCCTGATCTTCCAAAGCCCGGCCTCGGCCCTGGATCCGGTGGTCAAGGTGGGTCCCCAGATAGCCGAAGCCCTCTGCGAAACCAGGGGCTGGCACCGGGAACGCGCCCAGGAGAGAGCCCGCCGGCTCCTGGAAACGGTGGCCCTGCCCGCTTCCTATGCCCAGCGCTATCCCTTTGAACTGAGCGGCGGCATGCGGCAAAGGGTGCTGATCGCCACCGCCCTGGCCTTGCGGCCCCAGGTGCTCATCGCCGACGAGCCCACCACCGGCCTGGACCCCTTGAACCGGATGGCGGTGCTTGACCTGCTGCACCGCCTGCGCCGGGAGCATCACACCGCTCTCATCGTGATCTCCCACGACCTGCGGGCCGTCTCGGCCCTGGCCCCGGAAATATTGGTGATGCAGCACGGCAGCGTGGTGGAGCGGGGCGCCACCTCCCGGGTGCTGGCCCGGCCCGCCCACGCCCACACCCGGGAACTGATCAACGCCCTCGACCTCTTGGGGGGACGCCATGCCTGAGCCCCTTTTGTCCCTGGAGGGAGTCAGCCAGGAATACCCGCACCCCTCGGGCCGGGGCCGTTTGCGGGCCCTGGACGGGGTGAGCCTGCGGCTGGAGGCGGGCCAGGCCCTGGGCCTGGCGGGCCAAAGCGGCGCGGGCAAGAGCACCCTCACCAGGCTGATTCTGGGCCTGGAGGCCCCCGCCGGCGGCAGGGTGTTATGGAAGGGCCGCGACCTGGCCGGATTCAGCCGCGGCCAGCGCCGGGAGCTGAGACGCCAGGCCCAGGTCGTCTGGCAGGACCCTTTCGTCTATTTGAACCCCTATTACACGGTGCGAAACCTGATCGCCGAGCCCATGGAGGTATTGGGCACGGCGGCCGGCCGCGAACTCGAGGAAAAAACCCGCGAACTCCTGGACCTGGTGGATTTGCCGGTTAACTGTCTGGAGGCGCGCCCCCACGAACTTAGCGGCGGCCAATGCCAAAGGGTGGCCATAGCCAGGGCCCTGGCTCCGCAGCCCGAGCTTTTGATCTGCGACGAGGCCCTGGCCAGCCTGGATTTGGCCCAGCAGGCCGCGGTCCTCAAGCTGTTGGCCAGGCTGCGCCAGCGGCTGGGCATGAGTTATCTCTTCATTTCCCACGATTTGGCGCCGCTGGCCTGGTTGTGCTCCCGCATCGCGGTGCTGAAGGACGGCCGCCTTTGGGAGCAAGGCCATACCGCCGCCATTCTCGCCCAGCCGGCCCACCCCTATACCAAGGCATTGATAGAGGCCTCTTTTGCAGCGCCCCGCCTGACTGGCTGAAGCCAGGCGACCCTTGCGCAACGCCCTAGCGTTTGCCAGGGCCATATCCTGGGCCGCCGGTAAGGTTTTCCCGGCCCCGCGTATGGTTTGGCGGATGGTAAATGGCCCGCCGCGAAACGAGGCCCGCGGTGAAAACGAGGAGCCGTCACTCGTCTCAGCGCATCGTTTTCCGCCGGGCGGCGGACGCCAAAGGCGGCGGCATCCTCGCCTTAATGAGCGAGCTTCACTTATTTTCAGCTTCCTCATTAAAGAGTATATATTATGCGAGGCGAGAGAGGTCGGCTTGCTTTAAACAATAATTATTATTGATTAACCGGATGAACCATCCGTGCCTGCCCTAACTTTTCCTCTGCTTGGCCATGGTCGCCGAGCCCGCTTTCGGCGCGGCGCATTGTCTGCCCCATAGAGGAATATAGCTTTAGCTAAATCTCGTTTATTTACCAGCTTAAGAAGAGGGGGGCGAAGAAAAGTGAAAGGCCATGTCTTGGGCCAAGGTATTAGTGGCAACATCTGACAACACAGCCGGCCTGGAAATCGATCTAGCTTTGAGCCTGGCTGGCTTGGAGACTGCCTATCGTTGCGAAACCTGCGAACAACTGCAAGAGGCCCTTAGCCAGGAGCAGCCGGACGCGCTCCTGGTCGACCTTGATCTGCCGGGCGAAGAGCCCGCGTGGCAGATACTGGCCCGCATGCCGCAGAAATCGAGCATACTCCTGGTCTTGTCCGGCCACAGCCTTCGGGGCAAAATACCCCTGGAAATAGCGCAACTGAACCCGTACGCCGTGATAAGCAAACCCTGCCAGGTCAGTTCATTGCTGTGTTGCCTTAAAGAAGCGCTGATAACGCCCCGCAATTGCCTCAAGGGCGCCTTGCCGCCCGGCGGCTTTCCCTTGGCCCCGGAGCGGGCGCCCGCATCGCCGCCCCCCGGCCGGGAACCGGCGGAGAGCGGGACTCTCCCCGACGGGCAGAGCCAGCCGGACGGTTCCGCCAATGGCCGCTTATTGCATGAGCAGCTGGAGGCGCGTCAACGCACCCTGCAAGCCATCCTGGACTCCTCGCCCGCCGGCATCTGCTACATGGAGCCGGGGTTCACCATCAAATGGTGCAACCGGGCCATGGAAACCATAACCGGCTACCGGATAGGGGAACTCTTGGGGCAACCCCTGGAATTGCTCTTCCCAAACAAGGCGGCCAGCCAAGAGGCGGGGAAAAAAGCCCTGGCGGTGTTGCAAGGGATAATGCCCGGCCCGCTCCGCGCCACCTGGCGGCGCAAGGAGGGCTCGGCCAGGGAAATCCAAGCCTACCTGGAGCCGCAAAGCCAAGCGGACCTGTCGCGCGGCTTCATCGCCACGGTTATGGACATCACCGAACACATCCAGGCCCAAAGGGATCTCGCCCACCGCCAAAAGAGCCTGCAGGCCATACTCGACGCCTCGCCGGTGGGCATCATATGGATGCGCGACCGGGTGATCCAGATCGTGAATCCCGCCCTGTGCCAAATGCTGGGCTATAAAAAAAATGAACTGGAAGGCCGCAAAAGCAGGATGCTCTACCTATCGGGCCAGGAGTACGCCCAAACCGGCCAGGCCATCCAGGAAGAGCTCATGAAACGGGCCGGCGCCAGCGGCGAAGCCCGCTGGCAATGCAAGGACGGGCGGATTATAAACGTGTTGATCCAAGTGCGGCTTCTGGAGCCGGGACGTCTCCAGGGAGGCCACATCGCCACCGTGGAAGACATCACGGAGCGGAAAGCCACCGAGAAGAAGCTGAAGGAGTATCAAAACAAGCTGCGGGGCCTGGCCGCCCAACTGGCCCTCGCCGAGGAAAGGGAGCGCCAGAGGTTGGCGGAGGTGGTGCATGACGGCCTGGGCCAAACCCTGGCCCTGATCCGCATTGGCTTGCAGGCGGCCCTGGCCGGCAAGCCCCGCGCGCGGGAGCAAAAACTGCATGAGCTGGTGCGGCAGGTGGATCAGGCCTTTGCCGAGGCCAGAACCATCACCGCCAGCTTGAGCCCGCCCATCCTCCGCGAGCTGGGCTTGGAGGCCGGCTTGAGCTGGCTGGCCGAGCATACCTACCAGAGCTATGGCGTGGTGACCCAATTCACCTCCAACTGGATGCCCAAGGAATTGGATTGGGAAACGACCCTGACCCTTTTCCGCGCCACCCAGGAGCTGGTGATGAACGCGGTCAAGCACGGGCATCCCAGGACCATTCGGATCCGGCTTGACAGCGAACCGAGCCATCTCGAGATTACCGTGCAGGACGATGGACACGGCTTCGACATCCGTGCATTGGACTCTTTTATCCCCCATGGATTCGGGCTGTTCAGCATTGGCGAGCGGCTCAAGAATTTGGGGGGGGAAGGAAAAATCGGCTCCCGGCCTGGGGCTGGCACCGTGGCCAGCATCAGCCTGCCCATGCCCGAAGCCCTGCGACGAGGAACGAACTGATGCCCAAAATTAAAAAAGTAGTTCTGGCCGACGATCACCGCATCATGCTGGACGGCTTGCGCTCGCTCTTGGAAAGTCAGACCAAGCTCAAGGTGGCTGGCAGCGCCACCAGCGGGCGGGAGGCCTTGGGCATGGTCTTGGAGCTGAGGCCCGACTTGGTGATCATGGATATATCCATGCCCGATTTGAACGGCATCGACGCCACCCGCCAGATCAGGGAAGCCCTGCCCAAGGTCAAGGTCATAGCGCTTTCCATACATGACAACCTGCGCTACGTGAGCGAGATGATCAAGGCCGGCGCTTCGGGCTATCTCTTGAAGCAATGCGCCTTCGAAGAGCTTGCCCTGTGCCTTTCCATGGTGGAGGCGGGCCAGTTCTACCTCAGCCCATTCATCTCCCAGAGGTTGCTGCAAGATTATCTGCGCAGCCTGCCGGCCGAGCAAAAAGACCCCTTCAGCCTTCTCACCGGACGGGAACGGGAGGTGCTCCAGCTTCTGGCCGAAGGGATCGGAGTCAAGCAAATAGCCAGCATTCTCAACCTGAGCGTGAAAACCGTGGAGACCCACCGGCAAAACGTCATGCGTAAAATCGGCGCCCACAGTCTGGCGGAATTGGTCCGCTACGCCATCAAAGAAGGAATAACCCCCGCCTAGTATTACGCCCCCCGAAAAAGGTCCAGACACGCCCAGCAGGCGATTTCAACGCGAACTAATGTCATTTTTCACGGTTTCTCAGGCTTTTAAGATCAATAATCAGGGATTACCTGATTGTTAGCAAACATGCCCTATTGCAGGCTTAAAGGGTCGGCCCCCCGAACCGCATCGCTTGCCCCCAGGGAGCGTGGGAAATAGAAGGCAACTATCAACTTGTCTTTAACGTTGACTTTAGCTGGCGGTCTGGCCGATCCGTGGACGCACTTTCAGGGCGAACCGTCAATAAAGCCCCAGGCAAGCGCTTTTCAAGCGTGCAAGTAGGGAACGCGTCGAAAAACAACTAACGGCCCGGTGGAGCGCAGCTACTGGGTGCGGTTAATTGGGACGCGCGGTTTTTCACCACCATTAAAACAAACTCAAACCTTAAGGCTCGTCAACTGGATTCCAGTGGAGGCTAGCGCGCCTCAATGGTTTTTGGGAAACCATTTTAATGAGCCATTGGCATGGGGGGGGCTTGGCACTAGTGTATTCGCAGCAAACATGGGGAGGGAAATCAGAATGTCGAACCTGACGATCAAACAGAAACTGGTGGGAATGACCCTCGTCCTGGTAGTGATGCTTGCCGGGCTTTCCGCCTTCTTTATCAGTAGGTTCAACGCGGTGGTGGATTCCTACCAAACCATCACCCTGCAAAGGCTTCCCCAAGACCGGGTGGCGGCCTTGATGACCGAAACCATTTTGGGCATGCGGGTGAACCTGAACGAAATGGCGGGCGTGGACCGCGACCTGGCGCAATTCAAGGAATACGCCAAACGCGCCCATGAAAAAATAAACCGCTTTCAAGGCCTGAGCAAAGTCGCCTTGCAGGGGACCAGCGACCTGGGCACCCTGATACCGGACGAGCAAGGCCTGGCCGTGCCGCCTTGCCGCAAGGGAGGCGCCATAGAAAGCCTCACCCTGGCCGCCAACGCCAAATTCGAGGAACTGACCAAGCTGGCCGGCGTCATAGAAGAGAAGCAAGGCCTTTGCCTTGAACTCACCAACCAAATCGGCTGGTACGATTCAGCGGAAAACTCCAAGGGAGTGGTCAAGCAGCTGGTGGAGATTGGCCGGCGCCTGGAGCAACAGGCGGACGACCCCCAAAGCAAGCTTTTGGTGAAGGAACTGAGGCGCCAGGAGAAAAACATCCTGGAGAGAGCCGATCAACGCTACATGGACCGCCTCGGCGAGGCCCAGGGCTTGCTCACGGCCTCGGCCCAGGGGGCGCTCAAAAATCAGGTCCAATCCTATTACCAGACCTTTCAGGCCATTTTCCCCAAAGTGGTCCAGCGGGCCGCCCTGCAGCGCGAGTTGAAGGATCTCATCCGGCAGGGTTTGCGCGCCGTCCAAAAAGGGGTGGATGAATCGGTCACCGCCATCGCGCAGCGGGCCAACGCCCAAATGAAAGCCAGCGCCAAAGAGGCCTCCGCCATCGAAGAAAGCGCTTTGGTCCTGATAATCGTGGTGTCGGCGATCGTCTCCTTGATCAGCTTCGTGGTGGGTTGGCTCATTTCCGTGGGCATCAACAAGACCCTCAGCATAACCATCGCCTCCTTGAACGAAGGGGCCGAACAGGTAGTGGCGGCGTCCAGCCAGGTTTCCGGCTCCAGCCAGTCGCTGGCCTCGGGCGCCAGCGAGCAGGCGGCCTCCCTGGAAGAAACCTCGGCCTCCCTGGAGCAGGTCTCCTCCATGTCCAAACAGAACGCCAGCAACGCCGATCAGGCCAACAGCCTCATGAGCCACGCCCGCCAGGTGGTGGAAGAGGCCGATGATTCCATGTCGCATCTCACCGCCTCCATGGAGCAGATAGCCCAGTCCAGCGAAGAGATATCCAAGATCATCAAAACCATCGATGAAATAGCGTTCCAAACCAATCTGCTGGCCTTAAACGCCGCGGTGGAGGCGGCCCGGGCCGGAGAACATGGCGCGGGGTTCGCGGTGGTGGCCGATGAAGTCCGCAATCTGGCCATGCGGGCCGGCAAGGCCGCCAAGAGCACCGCCGCCCTCATTGAAAACAGCGTGATAAAAGTGCGCGAGGGTTCCGATCTGGTTCTGCAAACCAATGACGCGTTTGTCCGCGTGGCCGATTCCGCGGGCAAAGTCGCCGAGCTGGTGGGCGAGATAGCGGCCGCCTCGGTGGAGCAGGCCCAAGGGGTCGACCAGATCAGCGTCGCCGTGTCCGACATGGACAAGGTAGTGCAAGCCAACGCCGCCAACGCGGAGGAATCCGCGGCGGCCTCGGAAGAACTGAACGCCCAGGCCGAACAAATGAAGTCCGTCGTCATCGATCTGGTGACCATGGTGGGCTCCCAGCGGGACAACGGCTTGGCTCGCAAAGGCAATCAAACCAAGGTACGCCGCATCGCCCACCGGGCTCTGCCGGAACCCGCGCCGAAAGGCAAGCCCGACAAGCCGTCCGCGGCAAAGGTGGACCCGGAGAAGGCCATCCCGCTTAGCGACGAGGATTTCCGGAGTTTCTAAACCGGGAGGGTCCTGGCCGACATAACAAGCCGACGCGCTTTTAACGGGATAACTCATCATGGCCCTGTTAGATACGGCTTATCCCGAGACGCTGGTGCTGGCGATCACCCTGGCGCTATCCATCGCCCTGCAGGTGATCACTTCCGTGTTGGCGCTGCGCCTCATCAAGATCGCGGGCGGACGCATCGCTTGGATACTCATTTCCCTCGCCGTGGGCGCCATGGCCCTGCGCCGCAGCATCACCCTGGCGGGGATCTATTGGGCCTATCCGGCCAAGCCCGCCGATTCGGCGGGCTTGGCCGCGGAACTGGTGGCGCTCATAACCTCCAGCTTGCTGCTGGCCGGCATCGCGGCCATTGGCCCGCAAGTGGCGGCCATGAAAAGGGCCCAGCGCAAACTGCGCGAAAGCAAGGAAACCCAGGACGCCATCCTGGCCTCGTCGCCGGTGGGCATCGGCCTGATGCGCCAGGGACGCCTGGGCTGGGCCAATCAAGCGCTATTGGATATTTTCGGTTACGACCTTTCGCAATGGATGGGACAGCCCCCCCAAATAGCCTTCATCAGCCAGGAAGATTTTGAATCCGTGAGCAAGCATCTTTGGGAGGGGCTGTTGCATCATAGAAAAGCCTTCCTGGATTGCCGGTTGGTGACCCGCCAGGGCAAGCCCTTCGACGCCTTCATCCAGGCCAGCCTGCTGGACGTGACCAATCGCGCCAAGGGCATGATATTCACGGTCTCGGACATCACCAGCCGCAAAACCGCCCAGGCCGCGCTCAGGGAATCGGAAGAGAAATACCGCCTGGTGGTGGACCACGCCAACGAAGCCATCTTCATCCTGAAGGGAAACAAGATCAATTTCCCCAACGCCCGCGCCGCCGAGCTGTTCGCCAAACCCGCTGGCGACCTGCTGGAGTTCCCCTACCTGGCCCTGGTGCACCCGGAGGACCAGGAAGCGCTGCAAAAAGGCCTGGCCGAGGTGGTTAACGGGCGGGGAGCCTTGAACAACCACCAGCACCGGCTGCGCGGCCCCTATGGCGAAACCTTTTGGGTGGAGCTTAACGCGGTGCCCATCGAGTGGCAGGGCGGCGCGGCGGCTTTGTGCCTGCTGCGCGACCTGACCTCGCAAAAAAAGCTGGAGCGCCAATTGTTGCACGCCCAAAAAATGGAAGCCATGGGGCGGCTGGCGGGCGGGGTGGCGCACGATTTCAACAACCTGCTGCAAGTGATCCACGGTTACAGCGAATTGGTCTTGAAAAGCCTCAACGCCGGCGCCCCCTCCCATGAGCACATGAAGAACGTTCTGGAGGCGGCCCGGCGCGCCTCACGCCTGACCAGCCAGCTATTGACCTTCAGCCGCAAGCATTTGATCGAAGCCAAGGAGATCAAGCTCAACGACCTGGTGGCGGGTCTGGAGACCATGCTGCGCCGCATCATCGGCGAGGACATCCTGCTGCAAACCAGGCTGGGGGGGGACGTGGGTTACGTGAAGGCTGATCAGGGCCAGATGGAGCAGGTGGTGATGAATCTGGCGGTGAACGCCAGGGACGCCATGCCCAACGGAGGCAGGCTTCTCATCGAAACCGGCCGGGCGCGAGTGGCTGAAGACGCTTCCTCGGGGATATTAGGCTTGCCGCCCGGCGATTACGTAACCCTCCTGATCAAGGATTCCGGCTCCGGAATGAACAAGGAGATACTGTCACACTTGTTTGAGCCCTTCTTCACCACCAAGGAACACAACAAGGGAACCGGCCTGGGGCTTTCCACCGTGTACGGCATCATCAAATCAGTGGAAGGCGAAATAACGGTGGAGAGCGAACCGGGCAAGGGCTCGTCCTTCCATATCTATCTCCCTTGCGTTCCGGAGCCGGCCCACAAGCATCCCCGCCTGGAAGCCGCCCCGCAGCGCCTGCCCACGGGATCGGAGACTCTGCTCCTGGTGGAAGACGAAGATCACGTCCGCAATTTGCTGGCCGAAGCCCTGCGCCTGGGCGGCTATGAGGTGTTGACCGCGGCCAACGGCGAAGAGGCGCTGGATCTGCTGGACGGTTTGGACGCGGAAGTGCACCTGATTATAACCGACGTGGTCATGCCCAAGATGAGCGGCCCCCAGTTGGCGCGGCGCGTGCGGCAAACCCGGCCGGACGCCAAGGTCATTTTCATGTCGGGCTACAACGACCGGGCCGAGACTTTCAACCAGGTGTTCAAGGAGGGCGGCGCTTTTCTGCAGAAGCCTTTCACCGTGGAAAGCCTGGGGCGAAAGGTGCGGGAAGTCCTGGGCGAGATAGCCGCCTGTTCCTGAACTAGCAGGTTGTTGAAAAAGACCTTCCTGGCCTTTTTTAACCCCAACTTGGTAAAAACTTGGGTTTTGCCAAGTTGGGCAATTCGCTTGTTTGTTCAAAACCGCGCGCATTGGCGGGCCGCCCATGGCCCGGCGGCGCAGGGTGCTTTTCAACGCCCTGCTAGACGGCCACCGGCGGGAAAGGCTGTTTAGCCGGCGGCCCGCCCAGGTTCACGGCGTCGCCGCTGGTCCCGCACTCCTCCCGCCCCCGGCGACCAGGCCAAGCTCCGGGACCTGCCCCGGAATCGGCCCGCTCACACGCGCCATAAACGGGCCGGCCTGGCTTGCGGCGAGGCAGCCAAGGCCGGCCTTGGTTTCAGCGGTCGCGATTTACGGCGCCTAATCCAGCTCCCTGACCAGGCGGAATCCCAGGGTGGTTTCCATGAACGCCGGATTGGCGAAATTCCTGTTGCCGGAGCGCAAGGTCAGCGGCCCCGCGAACCAGCTGCCGCCGCGCCGGGCGCGGGATTTGCCTTCCAGCGGGCCCTTGGGATCGATGAGCCGGCCCTTGGGGTAGTAATCGAACCAATCCTGGCACCATTCCCACACGTTGCCGGTCATGTCGTACAGGCCCCACGGGTTGGGGTCGTAGCTCTTCACCGGAGCCGGCTGCCCGGGCGCGATGCCCTTCCGGGCCAGGTATTGCCGGCATTGGTAATCGCCCTGGGGATTGTTGCCGTACATGGCCTTGGAGCAGTCGGCCTGGTCGCCCCAGTAATAGGCGGTTTCGGTGCCCGCCCGGCAGGCGTACTCCCATTCGGCCTCGCTGGGCAGGCGATAGGTCCCCTCGTTTTTCTGGTTCAGGCGCTTGATGAACGATTGCGCCTCGAACCAGGAAACCCGGCTCACGGGAAGATTGTCCGGACCCTTGTGCAGATTGATGAGGCCCTTGCCCATTATGGCGCGCCACTGGCCCTGGGTGACCTCGGTGGTCTGCATGTAAAAACGCTCGCTCAGGATCACCTTGTGCCGGCGTTCATTGCCCTGATAGCCGGGCTCCCGCTTGGGGCTGCCCATCATGAAACTGCCGGCCTGAATCAGGACGAATTCCATGCCCAGGGAATTGGCGACTCGTTGAGGCGGCGCGGCGGATAGGGCCGGCCCAGCCGGCAGGAAGCTCAGCAGAAGACCCAGCATCGCCACCGCCGCCACTTTATCGCACGCAAAGCGCATGAACCCCTCCAACAGGAAGTGAGGGCACCGCATCTCCCGCCGCAGCGGGCGTCAGCTCGATTATATATAAGCCTACCATTGTAACCGCGCGCGCACAAAACCCGCTTTCAGGCGCCCATGACCTGACTTATGACCTCCAGCCACAGGTCCAAGCCCCTGGCCAGCAGTTGGTCGGGGAAGACGTAGTCCGCCGAGTGCAGGGCCGGGCAGGATTCGCCGGCTCCCAGGCAAAACAGGGCTCCCGGCGCGGCGGCGGTGAAACAGCCGAAATCCTCGGACCAGGGGTAAGGTTCTTCCGGCTCCACGAAATCCAGGCAAAGCGCGGCGGCGGCCCGGCGCAAGGCGTCGACCGCCACCGGATGATTGCGGGTGACCGTAAAAGGCTCCGGCCAGGTCAGGCTGTGCATCAGGCCGTTCTGCGCGGAAAGATCGGCCACCAGGCGCGCCGCCCGGTCCCGGAGGGCTGACAAGGACCGGTCGCCGGGCGCGCGCAGGGTGGCGCAGAGCAGGGCCTCGCCCGGCGAGACGCCGAAGCTCTCCTCGCCCAAGCGCGCGTGGGTCAGGGTGATGAGCTCACCCTCCCCGGCCAGGCCGGGCAAGCGCGCCAGGAGCCCGGTCAGGGCCGGCGCCGGACTGAGCCCCTCGGCCGGCTGCGCCGCGTGGCTGGCCGCTCCCCGCAGCCGCGCCCCGAGCCCCACCGAGGCCAGGTTCATCACCCCGGAGCGCGCCGCCAGCGCGCCAAGGGGCAGGCCCGGCAGGTTGTGCAGGGCGAAAACCATATCGGGGGCGATCTGGCTCCAGCGCCGGTCGGCCAGAAACGCGGCGGCCCCCTGCCCGGTTTCCTCGGCCGGCTGCAGAATTAAGACCAGGCTGCCCCTGGTCAAGGGCCGCTGGGCCAGGTGCAGGGCCACCCCGGCCAGGAGCGCCAGGTGGCCGTCATGGCCGCAGACGTGGCGGGCCCCCTGTCCGCAGGCCACCGCGTCCAGCTCGGCGCGCAGCCCCAGTCTGGGACCGGGCGCGCCGCCCCGGAACTCGGCGGCCAGGCCGTGGCCCCCCATGCCGCTAAGCAGCAAAGCGGGGTTGCAGGAGGCCAGCAACTCGGCCAGGAAGGCGGCGGTGCGTTGTTCCCGGCCCGAGGGCTCGGCCAGGCCGTGCACATGCCGGCGCAGCTCGCTCATGCGTTGCGTAAGAAGATCAGACGGCATAATTCCCGATGAAACGCGCCAGGCGCTCCAGGGCCCGGCTCAAGCGGGGCTCGGCCACGGTGCAGGCCAGGCGCACGCAGCCCCGGCCGGAGGGGCCGAAAGATTCGCCGGGCACCGCCACCACCCGCTCCTTTTCCAGCAGCTCCAGGCAGAACTCCCGCGCGGGGCCCCGGATGCATCCGATCTTGGGGAAGAGGTAGAACGATCCCCGCGGCGGGCTGAGGGTCACCCCCGGCGCCTTGCTCAGGATTTCATAGGCGGTGCGGCAGCGCCGGCTGAATTCCTCCGCCATGGCCTCCACCACCGCATCGGGCTGGCGCAGGGCGGCCAGGGCCGCGCGCTGGGAGACCGAAGAGGCGCAGGAGGTGTTGTGGGTGACCACGTTGAGCAGGTGCGGGGTGAACCAGGGGGGGCACACGGCCCAGCCCAGACGCCAGCCGGTCATGGCGAAGGCCTTGGAGAACGAGCCTATCACCACGGTGCGCTCGGCCATGCCCGGCAGGTTGCGGATGGAATGGCAGGGCCCGTCATAGGTGAGGCGGGCGTAGACCTCGTCGGAAATAACCACCAGGTCGCGCTCCACGGCCAGGCGGGCCAGCTCCTCCAGCACCGCCAGGGGAATCACCGCGCCGGTGGGATTGTTGGGGCTGGTGATGAGCAGCACCTTGGACCTGTCGGATAGAGCGGCGGCCACCGCGGCGGGCTGGGGCACGAAGCCTTGTTCGGCCCTGGTGGGGACCAGGGCCAGGCGCCCGCCGGCAAAGGCCACGTGCGCCTCGTAATCCGGGAAATAGGGCTCGGGCAGAATCACCTCGTCGCCGGGGTCCAGGAGGGCGCGCATGCAGGCGGCCAGGCCCCCCATGCCGCCGCTGGTGATGAGCAACTGGCTTGGCTCCACCCCAAAGCCGTGCAGGCGGTTAAGATGAGCGGCCAGCTCGGCCAACAGCTCGGGATCGCCCTGGCTGGAGGCGTAGTGGGTGTGGCCCTTAAGGGCGTCGGCCAGGGCGGCCCGGCAGATGGCCTCCGGCGTGTGGAAATCCGGGTCCCCTATGCCCAGGGATATCACGCCTTCCAGGGCGGCGGCCCGCTGAAACATCTCCCGGATGACCGAGGGCGCGCTCGCGCGCACCACTTGGGACACCTTGTCTTCCATGGCTTAGAGATACCCGAACCAGCGGGGAATGGCCAGCACCAGGGCGGGCACGTAGGTGACCAAAAGCAACACCGCGAACTCCACCGCCAGGAAAGGCAGCACCGCCTTGGTGATGCGCCCCAGGCTGAGGCCGGTCACCCCGCACACCACGAAAAGGCAAACCCCCAAGGGCGGCGTGAGCAGGCCCACCACTATGTTCAACACCATCATCAGGCCGAAATGCAGGGGCTCGATGCCCACGGCCTCGGCCACCTTGAGCAGGGTGGGGGCCAGGATGATTATGGCCGCGCCGCCTTCCAGGAACATGCCGATAAAAATGAGAAAGGCGTTGATGAGCAACAGAATCAAGTAGGGATTGCTGGTGAGGCCCAGCATGGCCTCGGCTATTTTCTGGGGTATTTCCTCGGCGGTGAGAACCCAGGCGAAGATGTTGGCCATGCCGATGATCATCAGCAGCACGGCGGTGGTGACGCCGCTGGAGGTGAGCACTTCGTAGAGATCGCGCAGGCTCAACTCGCGGTACACCACCAGCCCCAGAAACAAGGCGTAAAGCACCGCCACCGCCGCCGCCTCGGTGGGGGTGAAAACCCCGCCCAGGATGCCGCCCAGGATGATGAGCGGCGCCACCAGCGCCGGGCCGGCCGAACGGAAGTCGTGCCAGAAACGGCGCAGGGTCACCGGCGCTTCCTCGCGGGGATAGCGCCGGCGCACCGCGATCACATAGCTCAAGGCCATCATGGCCGCGCCCAGCAAAAGGCCGGGCACGATGCCGGCCAGAAACAGGCCGCCGATGGAGAGCCCGGTGGTCACGCCCATGATGACCATGAAGATGGAGGGCGGGATTATGGGCCCCATGGTGGAGGAGGCCGCGGTCACCGCCGCGGAAAAGCCGGGCGTGTAGCCCTTGCGCACCATGCCCGGCACCAGGATGGTGCCCATGGCCGCGGCGTCGGCCACCGCCGAGCCCGAGATGCCGCCGAAAAACATGGAGGCCACGATGTTGGTGTGGGCCAGGCCGCCGGGAATGCGTCCCACCAGCACGTTGGCGAAATCGATCAGCCGCCGGGTGGTGCCGCCCCGGTTCATGAGGTCGCCGGCCAGGACGAAAAAGGGCACCGCCATGAGGGGAAAGGAATCCATGCCGGTGAACATGCGCTGGGCCAGGATGACCAGCGGCTCGTCCATCATCAAAAGCGCGGCCAGGGAAGTGAAGCCCAGACAAAAGGCCACGGGCACGCCCAGGGCCAGGCTCGCCAGAAACACCACCGCCAGGGTCAAGAGCACCGGCCTACTCCTCTTCCAGGCGGCAGGCTTGGCCTAGGGCCTTGGGCGCCAGGGTGCCGGCCGCGATATTGGCGTCCGAGCCCTGGGAGGTGGGCCAGCGGTCTTGCAGGATGTCGGCCAGCACGTTCAGCGACATCATGAGGCAGCCCAGCGGAATGGCGGTGTAGGGGATGATCATGGGGATTTCCATGGCCGGGGAGTTTTGGCCCAGGTTCATCTCCATGAAGTCCCAGCCCTGCCAGCACAGAAGCAGCAAAAAGCCGATCTCCGCCGCCTGCACCAAAGGCACCGCGTAGTCGTAAGCGCCGCTGGGCAGGCGCTCCACCAGGACCCGCACGCCGATGTGGCTGCCCTGGCGCAGGGCGGCCACCGCGCCCAGCATGCCCATCCAGACCATCAGGTAGCGGGCCAGCTCCTCGGTCCAGGGCACCGGCATGTAAACCGCGTAGCGGAAGAAGACCTGGACCAGAATCACCAGGGTCATCACCAGGCCCAGAGCCACCATGACCCAGGAACACAGGCGCACCTGGGCGTTGGCCAGGCGGTTTATGCAAAATGAAAACTTTTCCATATAAAGCGAAGGCGGGCCGCGGAAAGCTGCGCCCCCCGCGGCCCTTGCCTGTCGATTCCTTGTCCGGGCCCGCGCCCTATTTCTTTATCTCTTGGTACTTGGCCTTGGCCTGGTCAATGGTCTGCTGCACGATGGCCTCGGCCTGGTCGCCGATCTTCTTTTCCGCGGCGTCGGCGGCGTAGAGGGCCTTCTGCACCGGCTCCTTGCCCACCTTCTCCTGAATGAAGGTCAGTCCGGCCGGCTGGGCCAGATCGCGGAACTGCTTAAGCTCGGCGGCGCTGGGCTTGTGAATCTCCATGCCCTTGGCCTTGAGCTTGGCCAGGCCCTCCTGGTTGGCCAACTGCGAGAAGCCGTTGTGCGTGTCGGCCAGCACCCTGGCGGCCTCGGCCACCACCTTTTGCTGGGCCGGGGTCAGCTTCTTGGTGAAAAACTTGTCGTTCATGAAGACGAAGAGGGGATTGTACAGGTGGCCGTCCAGCACCATGTACTTCTGCACCTCGTAGAACTTCATGTCGTGGATCAGCACCACCGGGCACTCCATGCCGTCCACCACCTTCTGCTGCAGGGCCATGTAAAGCTCGCTGAAGGGAATGGGGGTGGGTTCGGCGCCCAGGGCCTTGACCATGGCCATATGGGCCGGGTTCTGCATGGTGCGGACCTTGAGGCCCTTCATATCGGCCGGGGTCTTCAAGGGGCGCGCCGCGTCGGTGAAGTGGCGGTAGCCGTTCTCGGTGATGTCCAGGATGCGCACGCCGGTCTTCTGGCGGAAGGCTTCCTTGAACTCCTTGGCGTAATCGCTCTGGAAGAATTCCCAGGCCGCCGGAGCGCTGGAGAAAAGGAAGGGGATGTCAAAGACCATCACCTCCGGGAAAAAGCCCGGCACCGGACCCGAGGTCAGGGTGCCCATCTGGATGGTGCCCATGCGGATGCCCTCCAGGGCCTCGCGCTCGTCGCCCAGCTTGCTGGCGTGGAAGGCTTTCACCTCCACCTCGCCCTTGGTGCCTTTTTCCACCAGGTACTTGAAGATCTCCACCGCCTTGACGGTGCGGTTGTCAGGATTGTCCGGACCGGCGTTGGCCAGCTTGATAACCACCTTGGCCGAGGCCGCGCCAGCCGTGAGCGCCAGAGCCAGGGCCACGAACACCACCAATATCGCCTTTTTCATCCTGCTGATCCCTCCGGAAAAAACTTGCGTTACCCCCCTGCCCACCGCCGCCCGCTGGCGGCATGACTTGCTGAGCCTATCGGCCTGGCCCAGCCCTGTCAAGCCGCCAGTGACCCAAGGCCCCCATTCTTTTACAAATCCACGGCGTGGCCGTGCTTGCGCAGAACGGAAACCGCCGCGTCCAAATCTTGGGCCGGCACCAGCAAATAATCGGTCTCATAGGTGGAAACCGCCAAAATGCTCACCCCGGCCTGGGCCAGGGGCTGGGCCAGGGAGGCCAAGACCCCCACCTGGTTGAATTCCAGGGGGCCGCGCACCTTGAGGCAACGCCAGCCGCCTGCGGCCTCCACCCCCGGCGGCACCTCCGTTTGCGGGCAGATGACGCTCAGCTCGTCATCGGTGCGGGTCAGGCACAGGAAGGCGGCCCGCAAGGCCCAGCCGGGCGGCTCGCCGGCCGGGGGCAACCGGCAGACCGCCATCTCCTGGGGCAGCAATTTCAGCTCATGGCCAGGCATGGCGTCACACGTCCTCTCCAGATGGCCGTGGGGGTCTACATCCTTATATATATGGCGTCCGGCGGCCGCTCTGCACTATTTCTCATTTGAAGAGCACCCGCCCCCAATTGGACTCCACGAAAATATCCAACTGATAGTCGCCCACCTCCACTTGCCAGTCGCCGCGCAGGCCGTTCAACAAATCGGTCCACACGCCGTTTTCCGGAAACGGCACCCGCACGGTTTGATTGCGGTCGGAGAAATTCAGCACGATGACGAACCGCTGCAACTCGCCTTCCTCACCTTCGCCCCAGCGGTGATAAACCACCATTTGCTTGGCCACGTCCACCCCATAGCCGGCCGGGTTGAAGCGCGTCTGCCATTCTTCCCAGCGCGGAGGGTAGAAGTTGTTGGAACGCAGGCCGGGATACTCGTGGCGGATGGCCGCCAGACGCGAGTATAGGGCCGTGAGGCTCCGGCCGATGGGGTCGCGTCTCAGCTTCCAGCGCAGGGGCCTGGGCAGCACCCGGCGGCCGGTGCCGTGGTCGTTCTCCGGTAGCCAGTAGTCCTCGCCCAATTCCTGGCCGTTCTGAATCATGGGCGCGCCGGGGCAGGTCATGAGGGCTATGGCGTGGGGCTGGGTTTTGTACCATTTGAAAGAGCCCAGATTCCAGCGGGCGCCGGACTGCCAGGCCAGGTGGGAGTGATCGTGGTTGCTTATGTATATGGTCGCCACCTTGTCCGGGGAGGCGAGATGGCGGTTGTTGTTGTAGGCGTCCAGGATGCGGCTGTCGATCTCGTCCCGCCAGAGGTACTCGAAGCAGTGCTCAAACATGGCGTTGTCCCAATAGCTGGTGGCCAGGGTGTTCTTGACCAGCTGGGCCGCGCCCATGTCCAGATGCTCCACGGTCATGGAAAAATTGGCTTCGCCCTGGGAATCCAGATGCGCCTGGATGTCCTCCAGGAGCTTGGGCAGCCCCCGGGCGTCGCCGGAGCAGTGGTAATTGACCGTGTTGTCGAATCTGATGCCGTCGATCTTGAATACGTCCATCCAATACAAGCAGACGTCCCGGATGAACTCCTGGGTGCATTGGTTGTGGAAATCCAGGTCCTGCAGGCCCTCGAAGGTGCCGCCGAAGGAGCCGGTGTAGGGGCAATCCTCGGGGTTTTTGTAGAACCAGTGATAAGGAAAATCCTTGCTCACGTGGTTGAAGACCCCGTCCATGATGACGTGGATGCCGCGCTCATGGCATTTGGAGATGAGCCTTTTCAGGTGGGATATTTTCTCGGCGTGCTTATCCAGGTGATTGACGTAGCGGTATTCCACGGCGAAGAACTGGAACGGCTCGTACCCCCAGTCGAAATCCGGTTTTTTCCAGGTGGTCCAGGGCATGAACAGAATCGCGTTGACGCCCAGGCTTTGCAGGTGGTCCAGCTTGTCCTCGTCGCCGGCCGCGTCCAGGGGAGCCCGCGCCCCGCGATACTCGTCGGTGAAATCGTCCAGATGCATCTCGTAGATGATGAGATCGCGCAGAGGCAGCCTGCCGCCGGCCAGGGGAGCCACCAGGTTGTCCTGGGCACGGCTGCCGCCGATGACCAGGCCGGCGTTTTGGTTTTCCTCGCCGCCGTACCTGGTGCAGGGGTCGCTGATTATGCGGGGCTCCGCGCCGGGATAGGTGACGTAGTATTTGTATTGATAGAATCCGGCCGGTAATTCCCGGGGCGTGGTCGCCCGCCAGAAGCTTCCTTCCGGGGTCGCCTCCTTTTCAAGCTGCAGCCCCCCGCAAAAATCCCAGTTCTGCCCCTGCCCCGCTTGTTCCTGAAAATCGCCGGCCACCTGAATGGTTTGAATCTGCGGGTCGAAACCCAAAGGGAAAAAAAGCCGGAACTCCGCCTTTCCCCCCTCCCTGTCGTCGCCCGCTTGCCAGGCGCCCAAGCGCCTCTGCATATAGAACATGATAACCCCCCTTTTCATTGACGGGACGGCATGCCTTGCCCCCAGACCCGAGGCCTGGGGCCGTAAGGACTGCCATAGACGGGCCCCGGCCTCCCCCTTTTAGGGACGCCCATTCATGCAGGATCGCGCTGGGTTGGTTCTTTATTCATGTTAAACCTCCCCTGGCCGCGGCGTCCAGGCTCCGGCGAGATTCCCCCAAGGCCGAGCGGCGGCCCCCTTGCCTTCCAAACCCCCGCTATGCAGCTGTCCTGGGCAATGTTATGATTTAATGGTATTTTTTGTTGGCTTGGAGACCGCATGGCTCCCTCCGACAGCACAGGGCAAGGCACTGAGCAGCGCCGGGAAGAGCGCCTGGCCGTCTCTTCCTTCACGCTTCCCTTTCTGGGCACGCGGGTGGCCGACCACCAGACTTTTCAATATGTATTGATCGATACCAGCAGCCGGGGGGCGGGCATCGCACTGCCCCGTTGGGCCCTGGCCCGCGAAAGCCTCAACAATGGCGACCTGGTCAACCTGCACCTTCCCTTTCACCTGCACGGCGAAACCTTTGACGCCGGACCCGTGGCCTGGACCCGTTGGAGCGACGACCTGGACGCCCAGATCTGCGGAGTTCGTCTGGAAAATCCGGTCCCCTCCTACTATCCCGTGCTCCTGGACCTGGAAGGAGGCGGCGTGGAGGTGGACCTCGCCGAATTCTCGGGCCAGGCCGGCCTGCTGGCCATGGTGATCAAGGACGCCTTTCTCCTCAAAAAAGGCGTTCACATCTATCTGCGGCATTTGGTGCCCTATTTCTCGCGCGTGGGCGGCTTCAACCAGGAGGAATATAAGGCCCTGAAGAGCATGCTCCTGGACGACATCGTGTCCAGGGTGAGCCAGCATGAAAAGGAACTGGGCGATCTGCGGAAACTTGTGGCCGGCCTGGGCGACTCGGAAGTGGCGGCGGGCTTGGACCTGGAGCATCTGCGGGAACTGGTGGAGTCTGAGCTTTACTTGGAACTGTTCCGCATAGCCTTTGAAAGCGACGTGGTCAATCAATATTTGGAGGCCATCAAGACCCTGGAAGGCAGGCTCTATTACAACTACAACACCTGCGTGATGCTTTATCTGCGCTCCCTGGAGGAGACCTAAGGCTCCGGCAGCCAGGGCCCGGCGCAGGCGTCGCCGGCCCGCAAGACCTTTAGCGCGCCGGCGTCCGCCTCGGGCATCAAGCGCCAGTCGATTTCCTTATTAACCTGAAACCAGACCCAGGCCGCCGCGCGCCAGCGCGCCATAACCTCCCTGGCCTCCCCCACCCATCGGGCCCGGTCGCCGCCCGCCCGCGCGCTGGCGGTCTCGAAAACCACCAGCGGCTTGTCCGGGGCCAGAGCCTGCAACTCGTCCCGCAGCGGCCCGAATATTTCCGCGAAACTCTGCCAGCGCGAATCCCAGCCCTTTTCGGCCCGGCCCTGGCTGGCGCCCCAGTTGTAGCCGTCCATGCCCAGGATATCCACATAATCGTGGCCGGGATAATAGGCCGCCGCCCGGTTCCAGGGCGCGCCGTGCCATTGCGGGTGGGGATTGCTCTCGGCGTTGGGGCAAAAGGCGAAAAGCGCCTTGTCCGCGCCGGCCCGCCGGAACGCCCGCACCACCTGCCGGAACATGCGCTGATAAGCCGCCGGCGCGGCCGGGCCGTATTGCTCGGCCGCGACCCCCCAGTGATAACGGGCCAGATTCATCTCATGGCCGAAACGTATGATCAAGGGCCGGCCCCAGGCGCGGCAGGCCCTGGCGAACTCCAGCAGGTAACCGTCATACTCGCCACGCGAAACCTGGTCATGGAGTATGGTCCTTTCGCGGCCCTCTTCGTCGAGATACATGGGTTCCCAGGTTATGACCGGGGTGGCGCCGGCCGCGTGGATGGCCTGCAGGGCGGCCTGGGGGAAAGCCTGTTTCTGGCCGGGCGGCGGCCACATAAGAAAAAACACCACCAGGCGCGGCCGGAGCCCGGTCTGCGCCTGGACCCTGGCCAGGTCGAGGGCGTTGGGGAGGCCCTCCAAGGCCACGCCCCAGGCCGGGCGGCATGCCGGCCGTTCCGCCTGCGCGGGCGCCGCCTGGCCGGCCATCAAAGCGAGGCAGAGCAGAAACAGCCAGCGCCCGCGCACGGCCTACTCCGTCACCGGGCGATTGAAATACATGACGCTGGTGGAGACGATCACCAGATGATAAAGGCACCAAAAGCAGTTCATGGCCACCGCGAAGGCCGGCACCGGCTCATAAAGCCAGCGGTTGGCTCCCCAGGCGATGGCGAAGACGCACAGCAGGCACATGAACACCTGGGGCCACAGCCCCCAAAGGGGCAGGGAAAGACTGCGCCCCTTGGGAGTGATGCCGAAGCTTCCCCGCACTCCCAGGATGCCCAGCAGAGAGGCCTTCATCATCACCGGGAATGACAAGCCGATGAGAAGTTGGCCCATGAACATATCCCTGGCCGCGTAATGACGCCGCTCCAGAGTGAGCAGGAAGATGGAGACGGACAAGGCGATATAGGGGAAAAACACTAAAAAGTATAATTCCGGTTTGGCGAAATAGGCTGGCACTCCCCAGATCAGGTAAAGAATCGGGCAGGACATCATGATGAAAAAGGCCCAGCCCACGAAATAGTGGGTGCCGGAGAGAAAGTACTCCCACCATTTGCCCAGGGGCAATGCCCCGGGACGGCGCAGGAACTGCCCCAGCATATGCCGGCCCAGGCCGATGGTGCCCAGGGCCCAGCGGAACTGCTGCCTGAAATAGGCCCCCAGGTCCTCGGGGCCCATGCCAAAGGCGCACACCTTGTTCAGATAGGCCGAACTCCAGCCCTTCAGGTGGAATCTCAGGGAGGTGGCTATGTCTTCCGTGACCGAGGATTCGTCGAAGCCGCCCACGTCCTCGAAGGCTTCCCGCCGGAAGATGACGTTGGTCCCGCAGCAGAACATGGCGTCGGATATGTTCTTGCCCTCGCAAATGTACTCGTAGAAAACCGCTTGCTGCAAACCGGCGGCCCGCGCCACCCGGTTGTTGTCGAAGTTGCTGTAGTACTGGGGCGTCTGAATGAAGGCCAGGCGGGGATTGGCCTCCATGCGCTCCACCAGCGGCTCCACGAAATCCGGGAAGGGGTTCATATCCGCGTCGAACACGATGACGTACTTGGCGGTTTCAAGCCGGGACTGCCCGGCGTAAGGGGTGAATTCAAAGCCGCCCTGGTCGCGCCCGGCGATGAAATCCAGGAAGTCGTTGATAATGCCGGCCTTGGCCCCGCGCCAGCGGCGGCGGAAAAGGTTGACCCCGATGGACTGGCAAAGCTCGTCTATTTCCCGCCGGTAGGCGGCCAGCGCGTCCTGGTCGGCGGTCTCCAGGTCGTAGCGGGTGTCGTCGAGGAAATAGAGCTGCTTGTTGAGGTAGGTGAGGTTGTAAAAACAGGTGAGGGTGTCTTCCAGTACATGCAAGGGCTCATGATAGGACGCCACCAAAATGGCCACCGGCGGATAGGTCTTCAGTTGCGGCAGAGGCTCCTGGGCGGGCTGCGGCCCGCCGCCGCCGTGCCTGATCACGTGCAGAATATTCAGGAAGTACCCAAATGAATGCAACATGATGAACACTTCGGCCAAGAGCAAAAAGGCGGCCATGATCTTTTCATACCAATGGTAATCCGCCTCGAAAAACATAATGGTGCGCACCGCCAGGTAGAGAAACACGAACAGCATGGTGAGCACCAAGAGGGCCGCGCCCACGGTGCCGCTGAAGGCTTTTCTGATTCCATCCTTGGCCATGATCACCTCAGAAACGGTACCCCAAACTTAACCACAGCCCATCGGCGTCCCATTCGCGGGAGCGATAGACCGTGCCCCTGGCCTCCAGATCCCAGCGCCGGGCGAATTCCCAACGCCAAGCCGCCTCCAGGCCCGCGCCGGGGTTGCCCTTGCTTTCGGCGCCCAGATTCAGGCGCAGGTCATAGTAATGCCGCTCCGCGCCGCAGAATTCTTGCTTGGCCAGATCATGCCGCCATTGCAGGGACAAGAGCCCGCCCAGCCAATCCTGCGGCGTCCAATAAGGATGGCGCATGGCCACCAACTGATCCCCCTGATATGTCTCCAGCGTGGCGTCCTCGGTGTCGCGGTAATTCACCTCCAGGACGAGTTTCAATTCCCTGGGATGGTCGCTGATGCCATAGCCCACCGTCAGACTCTCCCAGTGGGCCCGGTTGCCGTCGCTGTATTCCAGCCGCCGCAACCTGGCGGAGACCTCCCAGCGGCGGCTCAGCCAGGAACCTATCTCCAGCCACCAGGCGTCGGCCTGGGAGCCCTGGCGCAGGCTGAAGGCGTTCTTCACCACGTCCTCCCGCTGCCAGCCCAGCCCCAGGCGCGCGCGGTCCCAAAGGTTGAGCCAGACCTCGCCGAAGCCGCTGTCGCGGTCGCCGTAGTCCCAGCTTTCATAGTCCTTGTGGGTCCAGCCCACGGCGGCGCTCAGGTAGGCGTTGAGCGGCCCGTCCGCCTCCAGGTTGAAGCCGCGCGCCCTGGCCTCGCCGCCCCATCTTTTGGGCCTTTCCCACCAGGCCAGGCCGGCGGCCTTGATCTTAAAGCGGCAGGCCACCGGCGCCGTGAGGGAAGCCTCGGCCCTTTGGCGGGCCATGCGCGCGGCCTCGCCGCGGCCGTCTTCGCGCCAAGAGGACCAGCCCGCCGCCGCGCGCGGCCGTTTTCTGATCTCGAGCCGTTCAAGGGCCGGCCGCGCCTGGTTGTGCAGAGGGTCCAGAGACAACAGCTTTTTATAAATCCGGCCTTCCTCGTCGCACAGACCCAGGGCGCAACGGGCCTGGGCCAGATCGAAAAGCGCTTCCTGATTGCCTGGCGAAAGGGCTACCAGGTCTTGCTCCATGGCCGCCGCGCTGGCGAACCTGCGCTCCCAAAGGGCGCGCTTGCCCCCGGCTTCCAGCCAGGCCGCCTTATGCACCCGGTAGGCCGGCCGCAGGTCCTGGATGACTTGTCCCAGCGCCTTTTGATCCGCCGGGGGCATGCCTTTGGCCATTTGCGGCCAGGCGGCCGCCAATTTCTCATAGGCCCCGAAGCCGCCCTCCGCTTCGCCGCTTTTTCCGGCGGCGAAAAGCCCCGCCTGGTCCAGTTGCCGCCGGGTCCGGGCCGAGAAGGTCGCTTTCTGCTCCCCAAGCCTGGCGGCCAGAAGCTTATCCACCGTGGGCTTGTTCATGCGCTGATACAAGTCCCAGGTCAGGTCCAGGTCCTTGCCCCAGGCCGCGGCCCTGGCCCCTTCTTTCAGGGGAACGGGATCGGCCGGGTTGAGCTCGCGCATGGCCAGATAAACCCGCACGGCCTCGCCATAGCTCCGCGACCAGGCCAACACCCTTGCCCGGCTGAGAAGAATCTTGGCAGCGCCTGGATATTCCCCGGCAAGCCGGCCCAGCATTTCATTGGCCTGCTGGTATTGGCGGTCCGCGGCCAAGGCTTCGGCCAGGCCCATCTGGGCCGGGAAATAATCAGAATCCGCGGCCAGGGCCGCGCGCAGACAGCGGATGGCGGCGGCATGGCGGCCATGCTGGGAAAAGAGCCGCGCCCAAGCGGTCAAGCGGGCCGGGAACTGGCTCTCCTTGGGGATGAGCTGGTGGAGGAAATCATCGGAGGCCGCCCTGTCTTCGCCGGCCGCGTAATAGGCGGCCTCCACGTCCTGGGGATCGGCGGCCTGGGCCTGGCGGAAATAGGCCATGGCCGCCTCGGCTTGGCCTTGGGCCGCGGCAACCCGGCCCAGGCCCGTAAGGCCCTCGCTCTCCGCTCCCCGCAGGCCGGACAGGCGCAGGTAATCGTCCCTTGCTTCCTGGAAACGCTCCAAGCGCAAAAGCGCCCGCCCCCGCAGCCGCAAGGCCAGGGCGTCGTCCGGGTCCTCCTGCAAAAGCTTGCCGGCCCAGAGCAAGGCGCCCTCCAAATCGCCCGCTTCCCATTGCACTTCGGTGAGCCCTTCCAGCGCTTTTATCTTGAACGCCTCCCGAGCCAACAAGGGCAGATAGGCCGCCTCGGCCTCTTCGAAACGCTGGGAACTCATCAGCACCCTGGCCAAGGCCAGGGCGGCTTGGCCGTCCTGGGGGCGCTTTGCCAGCCTGGCGCGATAGATCGCCTCGGCCCTGTAGAAATCGCCCCACAGGCTCATGGCCTGGGCTTCCGCCAAGCTCGCGGCCTCTTTGTCCCCGGCCAAAAGCGCGGCCTTTTGGAAGCGCTCGCGGCTGGCCTGGGCATGCCCCATGACCGCTTCCAATCCCGCCAGGTCCAGCAACAACTGGGCGTCATGGCGGTGCTCCGCCACCAGGCTCACATACAACCGCCGCGCCCGCTCGTATTGGCCGCTCCAGGTATAAACCCTGGCTAACTGCCGGCGCGCTTGTTCATCGCTTATCTGGGCGGCGGGGGGCACGACGCCGGCCGCCTGGGCCGCGCCCAGGCCGGTCCACAGCCAGATTACCGCCATGGCGATGACTGGGCCGCGCACGCCGCTTCTCCTAATCCTTCAGGGTCTTTTCAAGCTCGCTGGCCGCCCTGGCGAACTGGCCGGCCCAGGAGAGCACGAATGCGTAATACCGCCGAACCTGGACGTCATCCGGTTGCTTGGCCAGGATGATCTCATATTCCTTGAGCGCCGCCGGATACTGCCCGGTCCAGGAAAGCGCCTGGGCCAGCCGGAAGCGGGCGGCCAGGTCGTCCGGTTTATCATCCAGATAGGCGCGATACAGTTCCAGGGCCTGGGGGTAGCGTTTGTCCGCCGCCAGCAAATCGGCCTTGAGCAGCTTGGCCTCCGGCGAGGCCTGGCCGGCGGGCATCTGCTCCAAGGCGGCGAGGGCCTCGCCCGGCTGCCCGGCCCAATACAATACCTTGGCCATTTCGGCCCTGGCCTGGTCAAGTCGGGGCTTTTCGGCCAGCAACTTGCGGTATTGGGCCAGGGAATCGTCGTAGCGCTTGGCGTAGGAAAGCAAGCGGGCCAGCTCCCAGCGCGCCCGCCAGCCCGGTATCTCGTCTCCCTCGGCGGTCATGCCGGCCTCTTTGGGCCCCGCGGCCGGCGCGGTCAGCTCCGGTTTGCCCGCCAGCCCTTCCGGCGGCCCCGTCTCCGGCCTCGGCTGGGCCCAGATCGCGGGCGGGAGACTCAACAAGGCGGCCGCCACCAGGATTCCCAGCGCCCAAAGCCCTGTCTTGCTCATGGTTCCTCCTCCAACGCCTTGCGGTATTCGGCAATGGCGGCCTCTTTGTCATCCGCCCAGGTCAGGACCCTGGCCAAACGGATGCGGGTGGAACGGTCTCCCGGATCGGCGGCCAACACCCGGCGGTATAATTCCGCCGCCTTTTCATGTTGGCCGGTCCCTGCATTGCTCTCTGCCAATCCCAGCAAGGCCTTACGGTTTTCCTGTTCCCGCGCCAAAACCCGGCCGTACAATGCCCGCGCGTTTCCATATTCCTTAAGCTGCTTGTACAAATCAGCCACGGGCAATAAAACCGCCGGGTCGTTTTCGTCGGCTGGCAACAGTTGGTTCGCCACGGCCAGGGCCTGTTCGCGCCGGCCCAATTGGCTGTAAAGAGCGGCCAGGCGCGCGGCCGCGTTAACGTCGCGGGGCTTTTGGCGGTGGTATTTTTCCAGATAGGGCAGCGCCGCCTGGAAATCGCGCAAGCCCATATAAGAGTCCGCCAGGCGCAGGCCGGCGGCGGGAAGCTCCAAGCCTTGCTCCAGCGCCTGTTTATAGGCGGTTATGGCCGCTGGGAAATCGCCGGAGGTAAAAAGCCGCTGGGCCCGCGCATAGACCAGATACTCTCCCCGCAACAGGCGGTAAGAGCCCAGCGCCCCCAAGATCGCAACCGCCAACAAAACCAGAAACACGATTTGCTGGCGGTTTAGAAGAGACTGCCTCATCTCCGGGAAAGCTCCTTGCCCATGGTGAGCGAATTGCGTCCCCACCTTTTGGAGGCGCGTTACCCGGTCCCTTATCAGGTCTATGACGCGCCGTCAGCGCTACTGGCTGAGGAGCATTTGGCAGGCCTCGTTCTTGTTGGTGAATACCTGAAAAATATGGTCCAGCCTGGTCAATTTGAATAAAGCGGCCACGTTTTTATTGATGCCGCAAACCACCATTTCACCCCCGGCCAGACTGAATGATTTAAGCGCGGAAACAATGGCTGACAGCCCGCTGGAATCAATAAACTGGACGTCCTCCAGGTTGAGAACCACCCTTTGATGGCCCTGATTCAACACGTCCACCATGAAGTTTTTAAAGGCCCCCGCAACCGAGGCGTCCAATCGTTCTTCCTGGGGAGTGGCCACCAGAACTCCGTCGATTTGTTCGCTCTCCATCTGCATGGGCTGCATATCTCTCCTCGCTCTGCGCCGCCGCGCCCAAAGCTCATCTATATTTATTTAATAGTCTAGCACACTTCCCCCCGTCGCATACTCTTGGCATTTTTAATTGGGCGTCACATAATTATATAATTAGTCGTCTGCCCCCCCTTAATCGCGGACAAGGGATTCTTATGGCTGGCAAGCA
This sequence comes from Desulfocarbo indianensis, assembly GCA_001184205.1. Classification (GTDB taxonomy): domain Bacteria; phylum Desulfobacterota; class Desulfarculia; order Desulfarculales; family Desulfarculaceae; genus Desulfocarbo; species Desulfocarbo indianensis. The sequence goes on along the minus strand of LBMP01000002.1, from coordinate 34,602 downwards.
GGTCTTCTCACCCGATGGCGCCTTCCCGCGCGCCTTGAAAAATTTTTTATTATGGTTTTTACCTCCCGCCGTGCTGATTACCCTTGGGGTTTATATTTTTTATCAGCAACAAACCGTCAGCGAACGCCGTATTCTTTTAGTCCAGCAAAAGCAGGCCGTCCAAATAATGCACAGACGCATATCGGCGGCGCTGGAGTCTTCCTCCAAGGTGACCAAAACCCTGGCGGAGCTGCCGGTATTCCAGGATTGGCGCAAGCCTCCCGATCGACAAGCCAAGGATTATTTGGCCGGCGTGTTCCTGACGGTGATGCGGAATTTCAAAATCTATGACCAAATCCGTTTTCTGGATTGCTCGGGCCGCGAGGTGCTACGCGCCGACAGACAAAGCGGCCCTCCCGTTTTGACTCCGGAAAAAGAACTGCAGAACAAATCGGACCGCTACTATTTCAAGATAGGCATCGAACTGGGCCCTTCGGAAGAGTTCATTTCCCCCCTTGATTTGAACGTCGAACGCGGCAAGGTCGAAATACCCTGGAAACCCACCGTGCGCTTCGTGCGGCCGGTTTTCGACGGCAACGGCCGGAGAATCGGCGTCATGATCGTGAACTATCTGGCGGAAGGACTTTTGCACGAACTGACTTTGAGCCTGCCGGAGCTGGCCACGGCCATGCTGGTGGACCGGCGAGGCTATTGGCTGTTGGGCGCGAAGCCCGAATTTCTTTTCGGGTTCGCCTTCCCGGAGCGGCGGGAATATAGGATGCAAAAAACTCATCCTAAAGCCTGGGCCATCATGCAGGCCAAGGACCAAGGCCAGGTTTTCACCCGGGCGGGCCTGATCACCTTCAGCAAATTCGAGCCGCAAGGCCAATTACCGGCCAAGCCCACCTGGACTCTCATTTCCTTGGTGCCCGCAGGGGAAGTGGATCGGCTGGTGGGCGTGTACCTGCACTCCATGATGCTCTTATGGGCGGCCCTCTCGGCGGGCGCGGGGATCGGCGCCTGGCTTTTGGCGCGCAACCAGACCCGCCGCCGCCTGGCGGAAGAGCTGGCGGAGCGCAACGCCCAGCACCAGGCGGCGCTTAAAAACCTCCTGGCCATATCCCTGGAGGGCGGCGATCTCAAACGCCAGCTACAGGAAGCCCTGGCCATCGTTCTCTCCATACCCTGGCTGAGCATCCTGCCCCGCGGCGCGGTATTTCTGACGGACCCCCGGGAAACCCGAACCCTAAGGCTGACCGCGATCAAGGATTTGGACCCCGCCCTGCTGAGCATCTGCGCGCGGGTTCCCTTCGGCCGCTGCCATTGCGGCAGGGCCGCCCAGAGCGGCGAATTGCAATACAGCTCCCATTTGGATTCGCATCACGAGAACACTTATCCCGGCATACAGCCGCACGGCCATTATTGCCTGCCCATCATGGGCGGAGGCCAATGCCAGGGAGTGATGGTGCTCTATTTGCTGGAAGGCCAAGTCCGGCGCGCGGAAGACGCTTCATTTTGGGAGGCCGTGGCAAAAATCTTGGCCAGCATAATCGAGGCCAACCGATCGGCGCAGGAGCTTGCCGAAAGCGAAGCCAGGCTGAAGGCGGTGGTCAACAACGCGGTGGAGGGCATCGTCACCATCGACGCGCAGGGAACCATTGAAAGCTTCAATCCCTCCGCTGAAAAAATATTCGGCTACTCCGCCCGGGAAGTCATCGGCCAATCGGTGAGCCTGCTGCAGCCGCCCGAAGTGGCCGCGCGCCATCAGGAATACGTGGAACGCTACCTGGCCGGCGGAGAAGCCCGCGTCATCGGCATCGGCCGCGAAGCCATGGGCCGCAAAAAAGACGGAACCTATTTCCCCTTGTACCTCTCGGTCGGCGAAGTCACCCGGGGCGGCCTCACCACCTTCACCGGCATCCTGCGCGACATAACCCAGCTCAAGCGATATGAAGCGGAACTCACCAAAGCCAAGGAAGCGGCGGAAATGACCAGCCGGGAGTTGCTGGACAAGCAAGCCCGCCTAGACGAGGACCTCGAGGCGGCGGCCGGCATCCAGCGAGCCTTATTGCCCGCGCGCCTGCCGCAAAGGTCCGAGATCGAAATGGCCTGGCACTTCCAGCCCAGCCAACACATAGGCGGGGATATCTTCGAAGCCTTCCTGCTGGACCGGGATCATCTCCTGCTTTACATGGTGGATGTAAGCGGGCACGGGGTACCCTCCGCCCTGGTCACGGTCAGCGTGCACGACATGCTGGAATTGCACAGCGGGAACGTAATCGACTCGGACGGCCGCATAATGCCGCCCGCGCAAGTCCTGGAACTCCTGGACAGGCAATATCCCCTGGAACGCTTCGGCAAGCATTTCACCATAACCTATATCGTTCTGAACCTGGCCAGCGGCCGTCTGGTCTATGCCAACGCCGGCCATCCTCCGCCGGTTCTGCTCAGGAAGAAGAGAGAGTTGGAGTATTTGGAAGCTGGCGGCAGCATAATCGGTCTGGACATGGGCTTGTCCTTTGAGCAGGGAGAGGCCAAGTTGCGGCCGGGCGACAAGCTGCTGCTTTATACGGATGGCGTGCTGGAATACCAGAACGCGCAGGAAGACATGTTCGGCCAGGATAGACTTACCGGCCTGCTCGCCGATTCTTTCCATCTATCCCTGGGCGGCATCCTGGAGGCCCTGCGCCGCGGAATGGGAGAATTCGGCCATGGCGCGCCGCCGGCCGATGACGTCAGCCTCTTGGCCCTTAAATACCGCGGCCCGGCCGGGGAGTGAGGGGACCGCCTCAGCTTTTGGCCACGGCCAGGCGTTCGATAAAGCCCAGGTGCCGCTCCATGGCCCTGGCGGCCGCCTGCGGCCGTCCGCGTTTCACGGCGGCCATGATCTCCGCGTGGCCCTTCAGAGAGGCTTGGCGGCGGCGGGGAGTCTGCAATTCGCTGGCCCGCGACTGGTCCACGATCTCGTGCATCATCTCCACGCAACGCACCAGCACCGAGTTGCCTGTCATGCGCGCCAAGGTCAGGTGAAAGTCACGATCCGCCAGGGCCCAGGCCTGGCCGCCGCCGGCCGTCTCCGGCGCGCGGACAGCGCTTTTCTGCCGGTTGAAGACCTCTTCCAGGGCGGCAATGTCGCGTTCGCCCTCCGCAGCGGCGGCCAGCGCCGCTATCTGAGGCTCCAGAATCATGCGGAATTGAAACACCTCCGCCAAGCGGCGGCGCGAATTGAGCAGCGCCCGCACCAGAGCGGCCGGCGCTCCCTGCTCGCCGCCCAAAACCAGATAGGTGCCGCTGCCCTGCTTGCTGGCCAGAACCCCTTGCTGCTCCAGGCCGCGGATGGCCTCGCGCACGGCATGGCGCGAGGCCCCGAAAAGCCGGGCCAGATCGCGCTCCGGCGGCAGGCGGTCGCCGGGGCCGATGCGGCCCTCCTCCACCAGAAGCAAAAGCTGCTCGGCGATCTGCTGGGAGAGCTTTTTCTTGTGCACCGTCTGAAGCTCCGCCACCGCCGGAAACCGCTTCACTACCTGATCGCGCTCCTGCATGTCCTCATCCCGTCCGCATCATCACGGCCATGGCCGCGGCCATCGCCGCCAAGAGACCCCATAGCAAAATCCGCGCCCCGGCCAGAAAAGCGAAGTACATGCCAAAGGGGGCCAGCAGCATGATCAACAAGGCGACGCCTCCCACCAGGCTCTTGTGTCTGCTCAGCCAGGCCAAGCCGATCCTCCCTTCTCAGCGAAGCAGCCAGGCCGCGCCGAGGGCGATGAGGCCCATGCTCATGGTTATCAGCAAGCCGTAGGTGATGGTGGCCCGCAAGACCGGCCCTTCCTGGCCGCCCAGCCCCACGGTGGAGCAGCCCACCAATATCTTGGCCGGAGCCACCATGCTGCCCAAAGCGCCGCCCGTGGTCTGCGCGGCCAGAATCACGGCCGCACTGTAGCCTGCCAGCTCCGCCGTGCGTTGCTGGAGCACCGCGAACACCACGTTGGAATTCGTGTTGGAGCCCGTCATGAAGGCCCCCAGCAAGCCGATCCAGGGCGAAAACAAGGGGAAAAGCCCGCCGAAGGTTTTGGAAAGACCCTCCGCCAAGAGATAGGTCATGCCCGCCTGATCCATGACCAGGGCGAAACAGACCATGGACACAATGCCCAGGCTGGTGGGCAGCGCGCTCTTGGCGGTTTCGCGCAAGATGCGGCCGGCCGCGCCGGACGGATAGCAGCCGCGCAAGCGGTACACGGCGTAGCCGGCGCACGAGGCGTAGAAAAGCAGCGCTCCGCCGTGGCCGAACACGCTGATGCTGGCGCCCCGCCCGGCCGCCACCCGCCAGCCTCCGTCCGTGACCATGGCCGGAAAATCGAGGCTCAATTTAATGGCTCCCAGCCATTTTTTTAAGAGCGGTATCATCTCGGCCGGCACCACGATTGCGATCAGGATCAGGTAGGCCGATAAGGCCCAGGCCAAGCCCATGCCCGACGCGGCTTCCGCGGCTGCCGTACTTTTCCGGTAGGGCGACAGCCGGGCCACGGCCAGGCAAGCCGCCACGCCCGCCAGGCTGGCCCCGAATCCGGCCATGGTCCACATGCCGCCCACGGCCAAGAGATATTGGGTCAGGCCCATCACTCCGCCCACCGCAAGCAGCGCCAACCAGCCATGGGCCAAGGCCGCCGTGCCGCCGTATAGATGGAGCGAGCCCGCGCCGCACATGAAGCCGGCCACGCCGAGCATGCCCGCCGACCAAGGCGCCAACTGGGCGGCGCTCAGGCCGGTAACCGCGATCAGGGCCTGGAAGCTGGCTCCCATGGAGCCGAAGGTCACCGACCAGGAATGGGCGATGGCCGGCGCCGCCACCGCCACAACCGGCGCGAAACCCAGCCCCGCCAGCAGGGGGGCCACCACGGCGATGGGCACGCCGTAGCCGGCCACGCCCTGCAGGAACGAACCGAACACCCAGCCGAAGATGAGCATCTGGATTACCGGATCGGCGCTGAATCTCTGGATGCCCGCGCCGATGGCCTTGATGGCGCCGGCCTCCTTCACCACCTGGTAGAGCAGAAGCGCCGCCCAGATGATGTAGAGCACGTTTAGGCTGAGCAGGGCCCCTTTGGTCTGGGCCAGGGCCAGCGTGTCCACGTCCGCCCCGAATACGCCCCAGGCTACCAGCATCGCCGTGAACCAGCCGGCGGCCCCCGCCCTGCCGCCGCCCCAGTTCAAGCCCAGCATGAGCGCCAGCACAACGCCTATGGGCGAAAACGCGGCCAGCCACTTGAGTAAAAATGCGTAGTCCATGGTCTTGACCTTATCAGCGCATTTCCGTACCATTCCTAAATTGGTTGTACCAATTATGAAGCCGATAAATCGCCCTGTCAATATCGTCGAGACAGGCTTCCGGGCTCTTTCAATTATATAAGCGGAAAAGATTTCCTAGGGCCGCGCGTCACCGGTCAGGTTCAGCACCTTGGCAATATCCACGCGCATCTTGTTGCGGTATTGCTCCACCGCGGCGGGATCGCTCATGATCATGTCCAATTGGCGGGTATGCATTATCAGATAGCCCAGGAGCCGCAATTTTGCCTCCATTTCGGCCTGGGGCAGGCCCTCCACCCTGGCGGCGGCCATGTCCTCGTTCAGGCGCAGGCGAAAATCGTTTTCTTCCAGCAGATCGGCGATGAAATGCACCCGCGCCAGGCGCCGCTTGAAATCGGCCGCCCCGCCCTTGAAGGTGAAGGAAATATAATTTTCCGGGGGCCGGTCGCCCACCAGCGCCTCCACCGTGGAAAAATGAAAACCGAAACGGGAATGCAGGCTCATAAAATTCCGGGAAATCATGAAGTAGTTGAGATTGGCGTAGGAGGTCTTCACGCCGGGCACCAGGTTGGGATTGGTGGTGGCCTGAAAAAGCACCGAAGCCAGGCCCCGGCCGTGCATGGCGGGCGGCCCCTCCCAGGGAATCGCGGCCATCCCGTCCCACAGGGCCAGCATGGCCCGGCAGGCGATGTTTTCCAGGTGCACGTATTTGCTTTCCACCTCCTCGTGGTAGCCGTCATCCAGGTTGATGATCCACCACTGCATGGGCACCTTGTAATAAAGCTGCTTGGAGGAGCGCTCGGGAAAATGGTGCTTCTTGCCGAAGGAAAACATCTCGTGAACCGACTTCTCATGGCAGAACCTGGTGATGTCGTGCAGGGTCTGCACGCTCTCCGCCTTGAATTCGGCCGCGTCCGGGTCTATGAGGGTGAGCGGCGCCACGTGCTCGATCACGCGCTCCATGACTTTCGCCACCGGGCTGTCCAGCATCAGGTTTTTCCGGTGGCTGCCGGCCGCCAGCAGTTCCTCCACCCGCCCGGCGTAAATGCTAAGGCCCTCGGCGTCCACCGTGACCTCGTCGTCCTGCCGCAATGATTCCACCGCCCGGCCCAGGCCGAACAGGGCCGGCACCCCGAACTCGCGGGCCACGTTGGCCATGTGGCCGGCCATGCCGCCCTGGCCCGCCACCACCGCGGCAGCCCGCGAAAGCAGCGCCGCCAGCCGCGGGAAGGGCTGCTGGCAAGCCAACACCGCGCCGTCGGGAAAAGCCAAGGCGTCGCGGTCCTTGTTGACCCAATACACCTTGCCCGCCGCCACGCCGGGGCTGGCCGCCACCCCGCCGGTGATCAGGGGGCTGGCGCCCGAAGGCAGCACGGGCCGCTCCGCCGCCGCCTCCTTTTCCTGCTGTTGGAGTGGCCGGCATTGCAGGATCACGATCTCGCCGGCCTGATTAAGGGCCCATTCAACGTCCTGGGCTCCCCCGTAGTATTCCTCCAGGCGGATTCCCGCCTCGGCCAAGGCCAAGGCCTGCTCGTCGTTCAGCGAGGGCGCGCCGGCCAGATCGCCGGTCAAGTCCAGGCGGCACACGCCCTCCTCGGGATAGCAAACGAATTTCTGCTCCTTGTGGGCTATGCGCCTTTCCGCGACCTGGAGGCCCTCGCCGCGCTCCACCACGAAGACGTCCACCACCGCCGCGCCGTCCACCACGCTCTTGGGCAGGCCCCAGGCGGAATTGAGGAAAAGCCGGCTGTCCCGGATGTTCAGGGGATCGCGGGTGTAGGTAACGCCGCCCACCGCCGCGTCCACCATGGCCAGGAAGCCCACGCACATGACCACGTCCTCGTCGGGCAGGCCCCTTCCCCACCGGTAGCTCATGGCCTGGGGGCTGTACAGGCTGGCCACCACGTCCTTGTAGGCTTCCTCCAGGTTGCTGGACGCCACGTTCAGCTGGCTGCGGTATTGGCCGGCAAAGGAAGTGCCGGCCGCGTCCTCGCCTAGGGCGCTGGAGCGCACCGAAACGGTTACTCCCGGCCGAGTCCGTTTCTCCAGATGGGCATAGGCGGCCCGCAATTCCCCGGTCAGTTCCGGCGGCAGTTGGGACTGCACGATGAGCTGCTGCAAGCCTGCGGAAAGATCGAACAGCTTTTCCACCCGGCCCAGATCGGTGGCCTGGATGCGGCGGTTGATTTCCTCGCGCAGCTGGTTGTGCTGAAAGAAAAGCCTTTGGGCCTTGGAGGTGAGGGCGAAGCCTTCCGGGGTGGCCAGGCCCACCCGATTCCGCACCTCGCCCAGGTTGGCCATCTTGGAGCCCACCACGTCGATGAAATCCTTGTCCACGCTCTCCAGGGATACGACCAGGGGCAGGTCCTGCTCGGATTCGCGCCGAGCCAGTTCCTGATTGATGCGGCCCTGGATATCCTTGAAGCGCTGGGGCAGGGCCTGGTAACGCTCCGGGGCGAGTTCCCCCATGGAACGCACCATTTGAAACACGTTGACGCCTATGCCCGTGCAATGGGCCCGGATGAAAGCCATGCCGTAGGGCCGGTCCCCCAGTAGGGCCCGCTCCATCTCGGACATGAGTTCCAGGGCTTTGTTGTTGGCGGCCAGCAGCATCTTGAAGCTGTGGTAGCGGGCCTTGAAAGCGTCGCGCAGGCTTCCCACCTCCTCGGCGGAAAGCTGCGGCTCCTCCTGGCCCAGGCCGAACAGTTTTTTGATGGCCTTGATCACCATGGGCCCGGCTTAAGCTTTTTCCGACTCAGGCATGTTGATCCCGCTCCTGGGCCGCTGCCTTGAGATCGGCTATCTTGCGTTCCTTGAGCGTCTTTACTTTATAGGCGTCCTGGATTTTATAGAGCAGTTCGTCGATGGCCACCGGTTTGAGCAGATAGTCAAAGGCCCCGCAGCCCATGCCCTCGATGGAGCATTCAATGTCCGCGTGGCCGGTGAGCATGATCACCTCCAGCATGGGAAAGCGCTTTTTTATCTCCTTGATGGCTTCCAAGCCGTCCATGCCGGGCATGCGCACGTCCAGGACCACCACGTCCACCGAATGCTTGTCCAACTCGGCCAAGGCTTCCTGGCCGCTGGTGGCGCTGTACACCTCCAGTTTGCGCATGGACAGGCGCTTGCTCAGGGTTTGTAAATAATCCGCCTCATCATCCACCAACAATACCTTGATGGCTTGCTCGCTCATGTTTACGACTCCTCGCCGGCGCTTTGGTCCGCCGGCGGTTTATTTCTTGGCAGAATCACCTTGAACACGGTGCCCTCGCCCAGGGTGCTCTCCACTTCCAGGCGGCCGCCCAGTTCCTCCACGATGCTGCGCGAGACGGGCAGGCCCAAGCCGGTGCCGATCTCTTCGGGCTTGGTGGTGAAAAACGGCTCGAAAATGCGCTCCATGTTCTCCGGCGGAATTCCCGGGCCCTGGTCCCGCACCGCCATCACCACCGTGTTCTCGCCGCCGGCGATGGCTATCTCCACCTCGCCGCCGCCGTCCTGGGCCTGGATGGCGTTGCTCACCAGATTCAAGAGCACCTGACGCAAGGGGTAAGGATCCAGCCACGATTTCGCCTGGCCGGTTTCCATGCGTACGGAAACCCGCACCTTGGCGTGCTCGGCCGGCTTGTGGGTCAGGTCCAGCACCTCCCCGGCCAAATCCTGGAAGTCCACCAGCTTGGCCACCGAATCCGAGCGCCGGGCGAAGGAAAGCAAGCGCCGGCTTATCACCTTGGCCCGGTCCACCGCGGCGGCGGTCTTGGCCAGCGCCATTTCCAGCTTGGCTTTCAAATCCGGGGGCAGCTCCGCCTTGCCCACCACGGTCTGCAGATAGCCGGTGCTCTCGTTGATCACGGCCAGGGGGTTGTTGATCTCATGGACGATGCTGGCCGCCATGGTGCCCACCACCGCCAGGCGGTCGGCGGAGGCCATGCGCTCCTTCATCTTCTGGCTGAAGGTGCGCACCTGGCTGGCGGCGCGGCCCTTGGCCCGGGCCAGGGCCGCCTCGATCTTGGCGGTGAGCCGGTCTATGTCCACCGGCTTGGTGAGATAATCGAACAAGCCGTGCTGCATGCCCTGCAGCGAGGCCTCCAAGTCGGCGTGGCCGGTGAGGATCAGCACCTCCACCTCGCCGTGACGGCGCTTCAACTCTTTTAAAAGCGTCACGCCGTCCATGCCCGGCATGCGCACGTCCAACACGGCCACGTCGATGGGGGTGGCGTCCAGAGCGGCCAGGGCGTCCGGCCCGTTTTCGGCGGTATGCACGTTGTAGCCGCGAAGCGACAGACGCCGGGCAAGTGATTCAAGAAAATCCCGCTCGTCATCCACCAATAGCAAGTCTGCGCCGGCTGGTCCCATGGAGTTTCTCAATCGGAGTCGTTGGGGGGAAGCTCTTGGTTCATGCGCTTCCATTCATAGGCCTTGACGATTTTTTCCATCAGCTCATCGAGCTTCACCGGCTTGACCAGATAGGCGAAGGCCCCCCGGCTGACTCCCTCCATGCCCGATTCCACCGAACCGTGACCGGTCAGGATCACCACCTCCACGCCGGGCCGGCGGCGCTTGATCTCCCCCAGGACCTCCAGGCCGTCCATGCCGGGCATCTTGAGATCCAACACCACCACATCCACCGGCGCCCGCTCCAAATGCTCCAAGGCGGCCAATCCGTTTTCCACGCCCACCGCGTTGAGTTTGCGTAAGCCTAGCCGCGCCACCAGGGCCTGGAGGAAATCTTTTTCATCATCGACTACCAGCACATTGAAAGAATCCACCCGCCATTCCTCCTTGCTTCCAGTTGGCCTCAAGAGATAGGGATGTGCACAAAAAAGGTGGCTCCCTTGCCCGGCTCGCTCTCAAACGTTATGGAACCTCCCAGCTTTTGCATGATGGAATGACTAATGCTGAGCCCCAGGCCGGTGCCTTCGCCCGGAGCCTTGGTGGTGAAGAAGGGATCGAACACGCTGTCCTGAACTTCCTTGGGGATGCCCGGCCCGTTGTCGGCCACGCTCACCACCACCTCGCCATCCTCCCGCCGGCTGGCCAGGGTGATGCGCCCGCCTCCCTCCACCGCGTCCAAGGCGTTGTTGAGCAGATTCAAGAAAACCTGCTGCAACTGGGCCCGGTCGGTTTGCAGGCTGGGCAGGTCCTGCGACAGCGCCAAATCCACCTCCACTCCTTTTAGCTTAGCCTCTCTTTCCAAAAACGAGAAGGCTTCCGTCAAAACCTGGTTGATCTCCACCGAATCCAGGCGGGGCTCCATGCGCCTGGCGAACCCCAGGAGGCGGTGGGTTACGCTGCGAACCCGGTCCACGTGCTGCTGTATTTTGGTCAGGTTCTCCTTGAACAAGGCTCCGTGGGGATGATTCCTGCGGAAATCCTCGTCTATGAGGTCATCCAAAAGGCCCGCCAATTCGCCGATGGCGGCCAGGGGGTTGTTTATCTCATGGGCCACTCCGGCGGCCATGCGCCCCAGGGAGACCAGGCGGCCCGAGTGGGCCAGCTGGGCGTCCAGGGCGCTGCGCTGCCGGTCCTGCTCCTCCAGGCGCCGGACCATGCGGCGGGCCAGGAAAATGATGGAGGCCGCTATGAGCAGGCTGGCCAGGACCAACACGGCCAGTTCCAGCTCCCTGGCCAGAATCAAGGGCCCCAAGGCCTCGCGCGGGTCCTGGTCGATGACCAACAGCCAATCTTTTTTCGATAGCCAGGCGAAGGCGGTGAGCAGGTGCTTGCCGTCGGGGGTTACCCGCTCCACCACGTTGATGCCCCGGGGCACGCTTTGCATGCAGAGCTGGCAATCGGCCAGGATATCGCCGCCGAAACGGGGCGGGGTCTGGTATTTGCCGGCGCTGTTGACTATGTAGGAATCGCCGCGCTGGCCCAATTGGGCGCTGCGCACCAGGCGGGTGAACACGTCCGAATCAATGGTGGCGCGCAGGATCCAGGAATCCGACCCCGCCGAGTGCTTGACCGCCACCACGAAGTGGGGCGTGCCGCGGAAGCCCAGGAACACGTCGCTGATATAGGTGCCCCGCAGCATGGTGTGCCGGAACCAGGGGGCCTCCGAGTAGTTGCGGTCTTCCAGGGGATAGGGCCCCACATAGGCCAGATGGCGGCCCTTGGAGTCTATCACCCCCAAATCCAGGAAAGACCAGCTGCGGCGGTTCAAAAGGCCGAACACCTTTTCCAGGGCCCCCGGTTTGGTGAGCGCCTCCTTGCTGGAGGTCTGGGCCAGCACCTCCAGGACCGAGGTGCGCTCATCCAGAAAAAGGCCGATGGCGCTGACCCGGTTGTGGGCCAGGGTGCGCAGCTCGTTCTTGAGCTGTTCCTGATGTATGCCGGAAAAATAGAAATAAATCCCCGCGCTCAAGGCGTACAACGGCGCCAAGGCTACCACCAGGGAGATAAAGGTCATTCTGTTGGCCAGACGGCGATATAATTTTTGCATGCCTTGACCGCCTCTCCGCCTCTTCCCTATCGGACCTAGAGCAGACCCCCGCTGCGGCGGCCCATGAGCTTGGCCTCCGCCAGCCGCATCCGTTCCTCTTGCTCCCATTTGAGCCGCCGCGCCTGGTCCAGCTTCTCCAGAAGCTCGCCGAAATCCGCCGGCTTCAGGAGATAATCGAAAGCGCCCGACTTGAGCCCCGCCACGGCGCTGTCGATGGTGCCGTGGCCGGTGAGCAGGATCACCTCCAGCAAAGGCCAGCGCTCCTTGATCGCCTTCAGGGTTTCCACCCCGTCCAGGCCGGGCATCTTCAAATCCAGCACCACCACGTCGGTGATCTCATGGCTTTCTTCCAGCGCCCCCAGCGCCGCCTCGCCGGAAAAGGCGGTGGCCACCCGGTGGCCCTCCTCCTCCAGCCTGAGCCCCAGCATCTCCACGAAATCCCGCTCGTCGTCCACAAGCAATACGCCTATTGATATGCTCACGACGCCTCCTCGCCTCCTCCCCAGGGGCCCTGCTCCAAACTGAGGGGCGCCACCGGCGGCCGCTTGGGCAATATCACCCGGAAAGTGGAGCCAGCGCCGACCTTGCTCTCGACTTCGATGCTGCCTCCCAGCTTATCCACGATGCCCTGCGACACGCTCAGCCCCAGGCCGGTGCCTTGGCCAGGCGGTTTGGTGGTAAAAAATGGTTCGAAAATCCTCTTCAGATTTTCCTTGGGGATTCCCACCCCGTTGTCGCGCACGGCGATAACCATGCGATCGCCGGACTGGCCGGCGGTTATCTCCACCCGGCCGCCGCTGTTCACCGCCTGCAGCCCGTTGGTGGCCAGGTTCAGCAAAACCTGCCTGAGTCCATGGGGATCGCTCCAGAGATGAGTGGCCGGCTCCACCTTGGAGATCAGTTCCGCTCCGCTGTTTTCAGCGGTTTTCTTGACCAAATCCACCACCTCGTTCGCCAGGCCGGCCAGGTCCACCTCCCGCACCTCCCAATCGGTGCGGCGGGCGAAGCCCAGGAGCTGATGGGTTATCTGTTTGGCCCGCTCCACCCCGGCCGCTATCTTGCTCAAGGCGAGCTCGCCGGCCTTGCGGGTCTCCGGAGACAGGCCGGCATCCTTGGCCAGGCGGGTCTCCAGCCAGCCCCGGGACTCGGAGATTATGGCCAGCGGGTTGTTGATCTCGTGCGCCACGCCCGCGGCCAGGGTGCCCAGGGCGGCCAGGCGCTCGGCCGCCGCCATGCGCTCGGAGACCTGGGCGCGGAACTCGGCCTCGGCCTCGGCCTCCCGGCGGCGGGTCAGGCGCTCCCTGGCCAGATCGATGTGGGCGATCAGCCGTTCCAGCTCCACCGGCTTGCCCAGGTAGTCGAAGGCGCCCAGCTTCATGCCGGCCACGCCGTCGTCGGTACAGGCCTGGCCGGTGAGCAGGATAACCTCGGTGCTCGGATAGTTGGCCTTAATGTGCTTCAAGGCGGTCAGCCCGTCCATGCCGGGCATGCGCACGTCCATTATCACGACCTCGGCCGGGTATTGGCTCATCAGCTCCAAGGCCTCCTCGCCGTCGCCGGCCTGGCGCACCTCTATGCCGCGCTTGTCCAGTCTGCGGGCCAGGGCGTCCCGGAAGGCGGTTTCATCGTCAACCAAAAGCACAGGAATATGTTTTTCCACAGGCAAGGCCCTGCCCTTTCTAACCCATCACGGTTCTGACAAACGGCCGCGCCCCCGGTGCAAGCAATGTGCTACGCCTATTCAAAGCAAGGAGCCCCCAGCCGGCAACCGCCGGCCGGGACTCCCTTTCAGGTCTAATGTTCCAGTCTGAAGCCGGTTCCCTCGAAAAGGAACATGACCGCGTACCCGTACCACATGGTGTAGACCACGTAGAAAATCAGGCTGAAGAGCACGATGCCCCAGCGTTCGCCGATGCTTTCCGGTACTATCTTGTAGTAGTTATACGCGCATTCCACCGCCTTTTTCTTGACCCGGTCCACGAACAGGGCCTCGCTGAAGAGCTTCTGCTTTTGCAGGCTTTTCTCCATGGCGCCCAACAGCGCCCACCAGGTATAGAGCATTTCCTTGGCGTTGGCGCCGCCGTACAGCTTGGACACCTCCTCGCCCTTGTTGTGGAACATGGTGTCGGCGTCCTTGAGCGCGCCCTGGATCACCTTGCCCAATCCGCCGCTGACGCTCAGCTTATCACCCTGCACCTGAACCTGGGCTCCGGCCCCTTTGAGGAGCAGATCGGCGTTCTGCGCCAATTTTTCCGCGGGCAAAGCGAGGTTAGCGGCCATGACCAGCTCCATGGTGACCGGCTTGCCCAGGTACGCTTCGGATTCCTTGGTCACCTGCGGAATGTAGTAGGCCGAATCCTTGGATATGGAGTTATAGAGGTTGTCCATGTAATTCAGGCCGTTCTGTTTGGCTCCGCCCTTGCCGCCGGGAAACAGCGGCATGAACATCAGGAGCAGGACCACCGCGAAGGCGGCCATCATGACAAGGCCCATGCCGAGCTTTTTCTTATTATTTCCACTGGACATGTCAGGCCTCCACTCCCCGCAGGGTTTTGGTGTTCATTAAGAAGGTGCCGATCACCCACACCCCGAACAAGCCAATCACTATGAAGAAGGCCCAGATGCCGATCTTATCCAGGATGGAGGCGGTGCCGGGGGAGAGGCTGATGAACTCCATTTCCGCCAGCTTGCCCGGTAAAGCGAAAACCCGGTTCACGAAGCCGGCCAGGACCGCCATGGCGTAAAAGCCGCGGATGGTGATGCCCGGCACCACCTTGGTCACCATGGCCCCCACCTGGATGCCCAAGAGCGATCCCAAGAGCATGCCCATGGCCAGGGTGTAGAAGATGAAGCCGTAAATGGCGTATTGGCTGATGGAGGCGTAGCCCGCGGTGAAAACGATCTGGAAGATATCGGTGCCCACGGTGGTCATGGAGCTGACGCCCAGGATGTAGACGAAAATGGGGAAGGTCAGGAAGCCGCCGCCCACGCCCATGATGGCCGCGGCAAAGCCCACCAAAAATCCGGAAGCCACCAAAAACACCCAGGAGATGCTGCGGCCGCCGGGCACCAGGCCCTGGTCGAAGCTGATCATGGGGGGAACCTTCACGGCCTGCAGCTTCTGGGGCAGTCCGCCCAATTCGGCGCCCTCGCTCTTGCCGCCGTGGAAATCCCCGCCGCCCTTCTTGCGCGCGCGCAGGAAGTCTATGAGCGCGTAGGCCCCCAGGCCGCCCAGCATGATCACATAGATGGTGGTGATGAAGGCGTCGGACAGCACCGGGTTGATCTCATACAGGGTGCGGTTGATGACGCCGCCGGTGGTGGCCCCGCCGATGGCCCCCAAAAGGAAGATCAGGGCCAGGGCCACCGATACGTTGCCCAGTTTGCGGTGGATGACGCTGCCCATGATGGCCTTGGCGAAGATGTGAAAAAGGTCGGTGCCCACCGCCAGGATGCCCTTGATGCCCGCGCTCATCAAAGCCGGGGCGATGATGAAGCCGCCGCCGGCCCCGATGCAGCCGGTGATGAGGCCGGCGCCCAGGCCGATAAGGATGGACGCCACGAAAATGCCTATGCTGTAGAACGCCGGGCTGTATGCCTTCTTGCCGCCCAGCACGTCCGGCAAGGCTTCGCTTATTTGGTCTGCGAAGGCTATGCCGCCCAGGATGCAGGGCACCAAGAGGATGCCCAGGATGATAAGTCTTTTGCGGTCCCCCATGATGGTGCGGGACACATCCATTTCCCACCTGGCGTGGGCTTTGGTCGCCGCCATCATGAAGCGGCCCCACTGTTTGAAGAAGCCCATGTCTGCTACCTCCACGGTTAGTGCTTGTGCGGGTGCGGGAAACGCCTCCTCCGCTTGATAACTGCCTTTAGCCGTCCTTGGGCGCGAACACCGGGGGCTTGCGCCCCACCGAGGCGAAGACGCGCTCCAAAAGGACGTGCAAATCACAAGGCTTGGTGAGGTAATCGAAAGCGCCCAGGGCCAAGCCCTCGCGGGCGGCCTGTTCCGAGCCGTGCCCGGTGAGGATTATTACCTCCAGCTCGGGAGCCATCTTCTTGAAGACCTTGAGCACCTCGATCCCGTCCATGTCCTCCATTTTCAGATCAACCACCGCCACGTCGAAATCGTTATGGCGCAGGGCTTGAATGGCGTCGGCTCCGCTTTGGGCCGGAGTCACATCCACGCCCCGCTTGGCCAGGCGCTTTACCAGCACCTCCAGGTAACCCTCCTCATCGTCCACCAAAAGCAAACGAATTTTGTCTCGGCCCTGGTCCATAAGACGGCTTCCTAGTCTCCGCGCCTGAGCGCGATCATCTGAGCCTTGGCCTCCAGGATCTTCATCTCGTGACGCCGCTTCTCCCGGCAGGCCTCCTCAATCTTGGCCACCAGGAGGTCCATCTCGCAGGGCTTCATCAAATAGTCGAAAGCGCCCCGCTTCATGCCCTCGATGGCCGATTCCACCGTGGCGTGGCCGGTGAGCATGATCACCCCGATGGTGGGGTACCTGGCCTTCATCGCCGCCAGCGCCTCCAGGCCGTCCATGCCGGGCATCTTCACGTCGAGGATGACCACGTCTGTCTTGGTGGGTCCCCCGCTGGCCTCCAGCACCTCCAAGGCCTCCTGGCCGCTGAAGGCTTGCTTGACCTTGATGCCACGCTTGTTCAGTCGCCTGGCCATGGCCTCGACGAAGGCGACCTCGTCGTCAACCAGTAAGACGGCAGGTTCTATCATGGCTCTTCCCTTTCTATGAGTACTCGTCGCCCGCCTGCCCTTAAGAGGCGGAGTCGCCCGACTGGCCTGGGCCAGCCTGAACCGATTCCTTGGGCCGGGGGAGACTCACGATGAAGGTAGTGCCTTGCTGCTTGGCGCTCCGCACGCTGATATCTCCGCCCAGCTTGTTTATGATTCCGTAACAAATGCTTAAGCCCAGTCCCGTGCCCTGCCCCACCGGCTTGGTCGTGTAGAAGGGGTCGAAGATGCGGCCGAGGTTGGCCTCGGCGATGCCGATGCCGGTATCCTGCACCTCCAAAAGCACCGAACCGTTATCGGCCAGCCTGGTGCGCACGGTGACCGTGCCGCCGCCCTGAACGATGGAATCCACCGCGTTGTTCAGGAGGTTCAAGAGCACCTGCTGCATTTCCGAGGGCGAGGCCGATATGGGCGGCAGGTCCTCGGCCAGCTCGGAGACTATCTGCACGTTGGCGTAGCGGGTCTTCTGCCCCATGAGGCCGATGACCTCCTCCACCAGCTCGTTCAGGTTGATCTCGCGCATGGTGGGATCGGTCTTGCGGGCGAAGGACAACAGCTTGTGGGTTATCTCCTTGCAGCGGGAGCCCTGGGTGCGGATCTGCTTGACCGCCCTCATTATCTCGGTGATGCCCTCCTCGGTGTCCGGCACGCCCTCGTCGAGCAGGTCCTGTATCCAGCCGGCCTCCTCCACCATGATGGCCACGGGGTTGTTGATCTCGTGGGCGATGCCCGCGGCCAGCTCGCCGATGGAGGCCAGGCGGCCGGCCTCCACCACCTTGTCGCTCATGGCCGCCCGTTCCTTGTCGGCCGAGGCTATGTGGCTGACCATGCGCCGGGACACCAGGAAACCCACCACCACCACCAGCACGCTGATCACCGCGAAGAGGATCAGGGACAGGCGCTCGGTGGTGCGCAGGTAGGCGAAGGCGTCGGAAGCCGACTGCTGCACGCAGAGGAACCATTGCCCGCCCTTGAGCGGCGCCACCGCGAAAATGGTCTGGCGGCCCAGGGCGTCGTGCACCTCCACGATGCGGCCCGGCTCCACGCGCCCCTTGAGAAGATCGAAATAGAAGCCGCGGCTGAGGATCACGTCGAAGGGCGGCTTGGTCTGGAACTGCCCCTGCAGGTTAAGGATGAAGGCGAAGCCCGTGGCGCCGATGCGGATATTGCGCACCAGGGCGGTGAAGGCCTCGAAGTCGATGGTGGCCTTGATTATCACGCAGCGGTCCTCGCAGTTCTTCCTGACCGCCACGATGAAATGGGGAGTGCCCCTGAGGCCTTCGAAAACGTCGGAGATGTAATGCTCGCTGTTCAAGGTGTGCTTGAACCACTGGGCCTGCGAATAATCGGCCATGGCCAGGTTGAAGGGCCCGGCGTAGGCCAGCTGGATTCCCTGCTCGTTCACCACGCCCAAGTCCACGAAAGCGCCGCCGTATTCCTCGCGCAGCAGTTGCAGCTTGTTCCGCAGGTATTCCTGGCTGGTCAATTGCTTGATGTCGCTGGAGCGGGCCACCACCCGGATGTCTCCCAGGCGGTCGTTGAGAAATATATCTATGTTCTGGCTGTGCTTTTGAACCAATTCGCTGAGATGGTCATAGACCTTGGCCTTGTAGGCCACCTGGAACTCATGGAGGATGATGGCTCCGGTGAGCATGAGAGGCAGCAGGGAGATCACGACCACCAGCAGGATCAAGTTGCGGGTCAAAACCCTGTACTTGCGCACCTGGAGGTTGTTTCTGATGATCTGCGGCTTTTGCTTGCCCCTCTGCACCATGGCTTCTCCCCTCGCGTCGGGCCCCCTGGCCGGCATCTCCTTGAGCACCAACAGGCGCCCTGGTATGAGCAACCTCCGTGCCTAACCTGGGCCGCATGAGCGGCCCGCGCCGGGCCGGCTGAGGTATCATCCCGGTTTTCCAAGCTTATTGAGAGAAAGGCCGTCTGGAAGATTGTGAAGAAAAGCGCGTGCGCTTATGCCCGGCCAGCCCCCGGCCGGCACCACTGTAAAAATAATTTTTTACACATTGTAAAAAAAGCTGACAGCTATCTTGGATATCTCCGGGCTTCAGGCGATGCGGACGTCGCCGTGGCAGTTGTCGCGGCCGAAACCCAGATGGGTTTCGGACACTCCGCCGTTTTCCAGGATGTAGATATGGTGCACCAGGTAGCCGCAGGACTGACAGATATTGTCTTCGATAATATAATCGGAGCCTTCCGCCTCATCGCTGAGTTTCAGATCTTCCGCCCCGCATTGGGGGCACACGTGACCCCCGCTGGCAATGCACTGTTCCCTGAAGGCCAAACGCGGCGGCTGAGACATGGTTGAACGCCTTTCCGGGGCTGGTCTTTTTTATAGAATATCACCCCGGCCGCCTGGGCACCACCGGCCATGTCGCAAACCCCGGAAGCCGGCCGCCGCTCAAATTCCCAGGCTTTTAGCGGCAGGGCCGCCGCGCGCTTCCCCGCCCGGAGGCTTTTTAGTGCAGGTAGGCCGCCCACAGCCGCAGCACCCCGCAAGGCGTCTTCTTGCACACGCTGAGATACCTGTTGGGCAAGACCCCGTAACGCCGCCGGGCACGGATAAGTTTGGCGGTCTTCTCCTCCTTGGCCCGCCAGATCACGCGCATTTTCTCGCCGAAGCTGCGCGCGCCCGAACGCGCCAGATAGGGCGCGTAGGCATAGGGCCTGTCCCGGAAATACTTGCGGTCGGTGAGCGCGTTGACGCCGTCGCAGAGGGTGAACAAGTTTATGAGGAGTTTTTGCAACCTGCCCAGCCTAATCACCGGCTGGCCGTCTTTTCTTTTTTTGCCAAGCATAGTTGACCTCCTTTCCCGCTCAGGCCCGGGCGCGGGCCAGATCGGAGCCGCCGCGCCCCAAGCTTCTCAAGTTAAGACCCTGGCGGTAGGTCTCCACCAGGCCCACGGCCACCAGGGGGAAATACTGGGCCGCCCAATAAAGGATGCTGTAGGCCAGGGCCGGCTGCTCCGCGGCGCCCACCATGCGCAAGGCCCAGAAGGTGGCCAATTGGTAGGCCCCGATGGAGCCCGGCGCCGCCGGCAGCGAGGTGGCCAGCAGGGCGGCCAGGGTGGCCATGGCGCCCATCATCAGATCAAAGGGCAGCCCCACCGCGGCCAGAAATACCGTATGCATGGCGAAAACGAACACCCGCACGCCCAGGGAGAGCAGGAGCAGGCGGATTAGAAGCCTGGGCCGCCGCAGGGGGGCCAATCCCTGGCCAAAGGTCAAGAGCACCTGGCGCAGGCGGACCCCCAGGCGCGGGCTCAGGCGCGCCGCCGCGCCGCCGGCCGCGTTGGCCACCCGGCTGGGCCAGCGCACCGCCGCCGCCAAAAGAGCCGCCAGGACCAGCCAGACCGCCAAGAGGCTCAGGCCGGCGGTTTGCAGCGCGCCCACGCTTATGGGCCCGGCCGCGGCTCCCGGCTCCAGGATCAAGAGCATGACCAGCACGAAGCCCAGCACCACCGGGCCGTCCAGCATGCGCTCCACCACCAGGCTGGCCAGCACGCCCGCCAGCGGGGCCTTGGTCAGCCTGGCGCCCACCAGGGCCCGCACCAGCTCGCCCAATCTGGCGGGCAGCAGGTTGTTGGCCATGAAACCGATCAGGTTGGCTGAAAAC
Source organism: Desulfocarbo indianensis (assembly GCA_001184205.1). Classification (GTDB taxonomy): domain Bacteria; phylum Desulfobacterota; class Desulfarculia; order Desulfarculales; family Desulfarculaceae; genus Desulfocarbo; species Desulfocarbo indianensis. Next base: position 14,496 of record LBMP01000002.1, on the reverse strand, counting down.
AGGTGATTGAAAGCCGCCCGGCGCACCGGCTCCAGGAGTATCTGCCAGCGCAGAGTGCGCACCGCGAAGCTGCCCGCAAAAAGCAGGTTGACCAAGACCACGTAAAGCAGGTTTATCTGGCGCACCGCCTGCCAGAGACGGGCGAAATCCAGCTCCCGCAGAACCCAGGCCAAACAGCCCAGGCTCACCGCCACCCCCAACCAGGCTTGCCAGCGCCCGCGGCGCGTCATGTTCCCCTCCGCCCCTTTCTAGCCCGCATATTTCATGAGGGTTGGGTGGTCATGGCGGATTTGTAGATCATGGTGGGCTGATTTAAAGACGAGCCTCATATTCAAAGATCGCGATTTGTCACCCCAACTGGCGCAGCCGGACACCCGCCCCTCGTGAAATTATGCGGGCTAGGCGGCGCGTTCCAATTCCCTGCCGTATAAACGCCAATGCTGCAAGAAGGCGCTTTCAAAAGACCTCTTTTCCATATGCGCCCGGGCGGCGCGGCCCAGGCGCCGCAAGAGGGGCCGGTCGCCGGCCAACTCGCCCAGCGCCTGGGCCAGGGCGGCGGCGTCCTTGCCCGCCACCACCAGGCCGGTGACGCCGGGCACCAGGTTTTCCCTGGGACCGCCGCAATCGCTCACCACCACCGGCAGGCCCGAGGCCTGGGCCTCCAGCACCACGTTGCCGAAGGTGTCGGTGGTGCTGGGAAACACGAAAAGATCTGCGGACGCGTAGGCCTCGGCCAGCTGGGCCCCGTGCAGATAGCCGGTGAAGCTGGCGGGCCAGCCGGACAGATTCCTTTTCATTTCATCTATATAAGGCCCCTCGCCCACCACGGCCAGATGAAGGTCGCCCCGCTGGCGGCAAAGGCCGCGGAAAGCCTCCTCCAGGACCGGCAGGTCCTTTTCCCGGCTCACCCGGCCCACGTAAAGCAAGAGCAGCTCGTCCTTGAGCCCCAGCCCGGCGCGGAAGCCGGCGCTGCGGTGGCGGGGGTTGAACTGCTCCACGTCCACCCCCCGCGGGTAGAGCACTATCTTGGCGGCGTCCAGGCCCCTGGCGATTAATTCGTCGGCGGTGTCCTGGGAGGGCACGTACACGCTTTCCATGTGATCGTAGAACCACATGGCGTAGCGCCAGGTGAGTTCCTCTATGTTGGGATCGCCGGTGAGATAGGCCGCGTATTGGGGCAGGGCCGTGTGATAGGTGCCGCTTATGGGAAGGTTATAGGCCTGGGCGATCTTGAGGGCGGCCAGGCCCATGGGTCCGGGGGTCGCCGCGTGCAAGTAATTGTATTCGCCCTCAAAAACGTGGCGCATCAGCTCCAGGAGAGGGGGCAGGCACAGGCGCTGCTCCTGGTATTCGGGCAGCTCGTACACCGCCACCGGCGGGAAATTGCGCACCTGGCCCTGGCGCAGGGGCTGATCGGGCGCGCAGGTGAGGATGGTCAGGTCCTTGCCGGTGCGCTCGGCCAATTGGGCCTGCTCCTGCAGGGTGCGGGCCACGCCGTTCACCTCGAAATAGGTGTCCGTGAAGTGGGCCACCTTCAGGGGCTTGTCCAGGGCGGCCGGCCTGGGAGCGGCCAGGCCGGCCTGGATGGAGCGGGCCAGGGGGCGGTCGCGGGTGAACAGGCCAAAGGAAACGAAGTAGGGCGAAAGCAGGAAAAACAAGGCCCCTCCCGCGCCCAGGCAATCAAAGGCCTTGAACAGATTGGCCCCGTGCAGATGATCCATCAGCTTGTCCCCCAGGTGGGAGGCCACCTGGTTGGTCACCCGGTTCACGAAGCGGAACCAGACCTCCTCCGGGTCCAGGCCGGGTTCACCAGGCCGCATGCCGCTGCGCAGGATGGTCTTCAGCTCCGGGTCCTCGCGGATAAGCTGCTGGCTTTCCTGGCGCAGCACGTCCTGGAACTTGCCGCGCCGGCGCGCGGCCCTTTGCGCCCGGCGGTGGGACCACAGGGTGCGCAGCTTGTGCACCACGTACCAGCTGTGCCCGCCGCCGCCGGGCTGCAGGAGCTGGTCCAGGAAGCGCATCAAGGTGTCCATGCCGGCGTAGCGCTCCAGGTTGTAGCGGCTTTTGGCGAACTGATAGGCGATGCCGTAGAGGTTGTGGGCCAGGGTCAGGGGGCTGGAGTCGCGGCCCTGGGGCTGGGCCTGACCCGTGGCCAGCCCCAGCCAGAAGTCCTTTAAAGTGGGGGCTCCGGCGACCTCGGTGTACTTGCGGGCTGGATTAAGGGAACTATGGTCGTCGGAACCCCCCACCAGCATTTTCCGCCAGGGGTCGGCGAAGCCCGGCACCAGGCCGTGCTTGGCCATCAGCTTCTCCAAAAGGGGCTGGTCCAGGGAATCCAGCACCTTTTGCAATATGCGGTTCTGGTCGTGATCCCTGGCTCCGTTCATTTCGAACACCTTGAAGAGCAGCAGCAGCTTTTCAAAATGGTCCGGCGTGAGGCGGTTGTTCACGGAGAACAGGGGATGGGCCAGGGCGTGGGGGATTTCGTTCTGCTGAAGATAGGCCGCCAGCTCGAAGATGTTTTTGCGGGCCTTCATGAGGTCTTGGTGAATCGCCTCGTTGATGTCCCAGGCCAGGACGTGAGCCTTGCAGCCGTCCTCGGGGAAATAGGCCGTCACCTCCTCGCTCAGGAAAACCCCCTCCAGGTGCGCTATCTCCAGGCAGCCGCCCAGGGTGTTGTGATCGGTGAGGGTCACCAGATCCATGCCCTTTTGCCGCACCAGATCATATAGATAGCGTGGCCGGCTGAAGCTCTCCGGGCAGCCGATCTTTTGCAGAATCCACTGCGAGGAGCGCTTGGAATGGCTGGAGTGCAGGTGCAGGTCTATTTTCATGGCTGTCTCCCATAAGAGAGGCGGGCCCCTTCACCCGCCGGCGCGGGCGGGGAAGGGGACGGGTGAAGTGAGGATGGCCGGAAGGTGCTCACCGTGGGGCCTGTCAGCTTTTGGGCCATGGCCGCCGGTGCGAAGGGGCGCTTGCCGCGAGGGCAGGGCCCCAAATCGGCTGGTTGTCTCTTGGGCAAGAAAACCCAGCTATGTGAGCCAAACGATTCATGCTTAGCTTATGACACGGCAATGTGTCATAAGCTTGGCAAAGGCATGGACAATTGGTTACGTCAGGCGTGCGCGCCACAATATATTGTGGTGCACTCTCGAATCACCGCCCTTTTGCCATTCAATCCTGTAAAAGGCAGGCTTCTTCCCAGTTCGGCTGGAAGGGTTCGGGGCCGGCCAGAATCCGGGCCCCGGCGCGGCGGGCCATGCTTTTCAGCATGCCCTTGTAAAGCCAGGCGTGCCAGGGGTGGAGCCCGTGCCAATAGGCCAGCCCGGCCAGGCCCTTGGGCAGGAAGCGCCCCATGATCGTCAGCCAACTGCCCGCGCCGCCGGGGGAGAGGCGGATGAATAAAAGCGCCTCGCCGGGCGCTTTCATTTCGGCCAGGAGCACCAGGCTGACGCCCTCCCGGATTTCCAGCACCCGCCAGAAACCCAGGGCGTCGCCCACCAACAGTTCACTGGGATGCCGCCGCCCCCTGGCCGAGCCCACCCCGCCGGCCAGCTTGTCCAGCCAGCCCCGCAAATCCCACAGGGCCTGGCCATGGTACATGCCGCCCCCAGCGCCCAGGCTCTTGACCACCGGCCATACCTGGGCGGGCGGCTTGTCCAGGCGCACCCGGAAGGCGTCCTGCAATACGTCGCCGCCGGCATAGGGCGCGTCGCCGCCCTGGGCCCAGGCGGGGGGCTCCAGGGCCCCGGCGTCCATCCAGCAGGTCTGGGCGGCCCGCTCCTCCCGGCCGGCCAGGATGTCCCCTATGGCCTGGCGGCAGGTGAGCAACTCCTGGGGCATCAGCTCCCGGATGCGGTTCTCCGAACAGGTCACGCTGTTGGAGAGCCCCTCGGCCAGGGGCCGGGCCAGGGAGGCGTGCACCGGGGTGACCAGATGGATCCAATAGGAGCTGAGCTTGGGCGAAAGCAGCGGCAGGGGAATGACGAGCCTTTGGCGCAGGCCCGCTTCCTGGGCGTAGATGCGGAACAATTCTTCATAGGTCAGCACGTCCGGGCCGCAGATGTCATAGGTCCGGCCCGCGCTCCGGGGATGCTCCAGGCAGCCGGCCAGGTAGCCCAACACGTTGCTGACGGCGATGGGCTGCACCAGGGAACGCACCCAGCGGGGGGTGATCATCACCGGCAGCCGCTCCACCAGATAGCGCATTATCTCGAAAGAGGCGCTGCCCGAGCCCAGGATCATGGCCGCGCGCAGCCAGGTGGCCGGAACGCCGCCGCCTTGCAGGATACGGCCCACCTCGGCCCGGGAGCGCAAATGATGGCTCATGGCCTGGCCCTGGGGAATGATGCCGCCCAGATAGATTACGCGCTCCAGGCCGGCCGCCTCGCAGGCGGCCCGCATGTTGAGCGCCGCCTGGCGATCCGTCTTGGCGAAATCCTTGGTGGCCGGGTTCATGGAGTGCACCAGGTAATAGGCCGCCCGGCAGCCCTCCAGGGCCCTTTTCAGGGAGGCCAAATCCAGGACGTCGCCCTGGGCCAGCTCCAGGTTGGGGTGCCCGGCCCAGGGGCGGGCGGCCAGCTTGGCCTTGCTGCGGCCCAAGGCCCGCACCTGGAAACCTTTTTCCAAAAGCAGCGGCGTCAGGCGGCCGCCGACGTAACCCGTGGAGCCGGTCACCAGAACTGGCCTTTGATCCATGATCTCTCCTGGCCTTGGTTCGTAATATATATTATTGTACACACAGTTAAGCTCCCCGGGCCAGATGTCCGCCCCCAAGGCCGCCCCCCGAGACCGGCCCCCAATCCAAAGGCGGCCAAGGAGAAAAACCATGACTTCCGGCAAGCTCGCAGACCGACTCCACATCCGGCCCGTCACCCCGGCCGGGATGGAAACCATGGTGGACTGGGCCGCCAGGGAGGGCTGGAATCCCGGCCTCAACGACGCGGGCATCTTCCTGAAAACCGATCCCCAGGGCTTTCTGTGCGGCGAGCTGGACGGTCAGGTGGCGGGCTTTGTTTCCTCCGTGCAATACGGCCCCTCCTTCGGCTTTTTGGGTTTCTTCCTGGTGCGGCCGGATATGAGGGGCCATGGCCTGGGCCGCAAGCTGGCCCAGGCGGCCATAGCGCGCCAGGGCGGCCGGGTGGCCGGCCAGGACGGGGTGGTGGAGCAGCAGGAGACCTACCAGCGCTGGGGTTTCAAACTGGCCTTCAACAGCCTGCGCTATCAGGCCCTGGGCGGCGGTGAAACGCCGCAAGGCTTGAGCAAGGTCCGGGATCTGCCCTGGCAACCGGTGGCGGCCTATGACGCCAGGTGCTTCCCCGCCCCCCGCGAGGTTTTTCTGCGGGATTGGGTCGATCAAAAAGGCGGCGCGGCCCTGGCCGTGGCCCGGGAGGGCCGGTTGGAAGGCTTGGGGGTTCTGCGGCCCTGCCGCAACGGCCACAAGATAGGGCCCCTGTTCGCCGAGGGCCCGGCCGAGGCCGAGCTGCTTTTTCAGGGGCTCCTGGCCCAGGCGCCCGGCCAGCCGGTTTTCCTGGACGCGCCGCAAAACAATCCCGAGGCCGTGGCCCTGGCCGAGCGCCACGGCCTGGAGCCGGTTTTCCAGTGCGGCCGCATGTACTTGAACGGTACGCCCCCCTGGCGGGAAGCCTGCGTCTACGGCATCACTTCCTTTGAGTTGGGTTAGCTATTGTTTACCCGCTGCCGGTCTGTTAACTTTTTTTAGCAACCCGGCGGCGCACGGTCGCATCCCACCGCGCGTCGCCCCAAGTCCGGAGGTTGACCATGTCCTTGACCAGGCCGGCGCTGGTGGTTCTGCTGCTCAGTCTGGTTTTATCCGCCCCGGTCTCGGCCGCCGAAAAGCAGCCCCTGGTGCTGCAGGCGGCCCAAAGCCAGATGCAGGCGATCTTAACCAGCCTGGACGACCGGATGAAGGAAGCCTGCGGCCAGTTGTCCGCCGCCCAGCTGGACAGCTCCCGGACGGCCAGGGTGCTGCGCTGGCTGCGCACCAAGGAGCCCCAGGTCATCGTGGCCTCCACCGTGAGCCCCCAGGGGGTGATGGTGCTGGTGGAGCCCGGGGAATACTCCCGCTTCGAGGGTTCGGACATATCCCAACAGCCCCAGGTGCAAAGCATGCTGAGCAAGCATCAGCCGGTCGCCAGCCAGCTTTTCCAGACCGTGGAAGGCTATTGGGCGGTGGATATAGAGCGTCCCATATGGGGTCCCAAGCAGGACTTCCGCGGGGCCGTGAGCGCCACCGTCCATCCCGCCCCCCTGGCCAAGCAGGTGCTGGACGGCATCACCGCGGCCCAGGGCTTAAGGTTCTACCTGTTGCAACTGGACGGCACCGTGCTCTTCAGCAACCGGCTGGAGGAGATCGGCCTCAATCTGAAAAAAACCGGCCTGTACAAGGAACTGCCCGAGGTGCGCCAGGCGGTGGACCGCATCCTGGCTGAGCCCCAGGGCAGCCTGGACGGCCGCCATTTCCTGGGCAAGCAACCCGAGGACGCCCTGCCCCGGCGCAATCATTGGACCAGCCTGGAACTGCACGGCGTGCAATGGCGCCTGGGCTTCGCCGAACCCATACTATAGGCTTTGCCAGCCATGAATCATGCCCAAGACAGCGCCTCGCCCTCGTTCCGTTCGGTGGTATTCGCCGGCGGCGGCAACCGTTGCCTGTGGCAGGCGGGCTTTTGGGAGGTGGCCGCGCCGGCCCTGGCGCTCAAGCCCAAAGTGGTGGCCGCGGTGAGCGCGGGGGCCTGCATAGCCGGCATAGCCCTGGCGGGCCGCACCCTTGAATCCATCGCCTACATGAAGGTCAAGACCGGGGCCAATCCCAAGAATTGCTACCTGGAAAACCTGTTCAACGGCAAGCCGGTGTTTCCCCATTTGGCCATTTACCGCCAATTGCTCTTGGACCACTTGGACGAAAAGGCCCTGGCGCTCCTGAAAAAGGGCCCGGAAATGCGGGTGCTCCTGGCCCGGCCGCCGGCCTGGGCCAAACCCATGATGGGGGTGTTGCTGGGTTTTTTCTGCTACACCCTGGAAAAGCACCTGGTGCACCCCCTGCACCCCCTATGGGCCATGAAGGCCGGTTTCCGGCCGGAGGTGGTTTCGGTGAACCATTGCCGCACCCCGGAGGATTTGGCCGACCTGATCCTGGCCTCCTCCTGCACCCCGCCCATAGTGCCAGCCATGTACCGCGACGGCAGGCCGGTGCTGGACGGCGGGCTCATCGATAACGTTCCCGTGGCGGCGCTGGGGCCCGACGAATTTCCGGCCCTGGTGCTGCTCAGCCGGCGCTATCCGGCGGATAAGCTCAAAGGCCACCAGGACAAGGTATACCTGCAACCCTCCCGCCCGGTTCCCGCCGGCAAGTGGGATTACACCAGCCCCCAGGCTTTTCAGGAGGCCTTTGACCTGGGGCGGCGCGACGCCGAGCTTCTCTTACGTGAAGGCCCCCAAGCCCTGCAAAAGTAGCGATTCCCCATTAATTCCCGACGCCATCCCCCTCTTTTTCGGTCCGGGCAAGTTGTAATTTCCGCCGGCAAACGCTAAGGTGGGCCGCGAAAAGCAGGCAAGAGGGTTCCTCCCCAAAGGGGGCTGGGAACCGATTTGAGATGATCAGGTTAACAGGCGGGAGACAGTAATTATGATGATTTGGCGGAAGATATGTTTCGCGTTGGCGGCCCTGGCCGCGCTGGGCCTTTGCAGCGGCGCCGCCCTCGCCGACGAGAATCCTTTCAGGCCCAAGGCTCCTTTCAAGTCGGCCATTGTGCATTACAAGCATCAAGGCAGCGAAACGGGACAATCCACCCTCTATTACAAGGGCCAGGACACCGCGGAATACAAAGACACCAGCACCACCGTGTGGGGCATGAACCAGGGCCAGGAAAAGACCATAACCATCACCAGGCCCAAAGAGGTGATCGTGGTGGATTTGGTCAAGAAGGAGGGCATGAAAACCGGCAACCAGATGGCCTACATGGCCGAGGAATATGAAAAGCTGAACCCGGCCGAAAAGGCCAGGGTGAAGAAAAACGCCGAGAAGATGGGCCAGTCCATGCTGGGCATGGCCCAGGGCGGCCAGCCCCAAATCCGGGAAGGCCAGTTCATGGGCAAGCCGGTGCAGATAACCTCCGTGATGGGCCTCACCTCCTATGTATGGAAGGACAAGGGCGTCCTGCTCAAGCAGGAGGGCAGCCTCATGGGCATCAAGATGGACACCGTGGCCACCAAGGTGGAGGTGGGGGTTCCGGTGCCCGGCGAAAAGCTCCAGCCGCCGCCGGGCATCAAGGTGGTTTATAACGAGAACGCCGACCAGGAACAGCGCAAAGTGGCCAAGCAGGTCATGGAGATGCTGAAAGACCCTGATTTCGGCAAGGGCGGCGGCATGGCCGCGCCGCCCGCTCAGGGCGCTCCCGCCGGCGCCGCGCAAGGCGGGGAGCAGCCGGCCCAGAGCCAGGAAGCCGACCCGGTGAAGGAAGGCCTGGACACCATGAAGAAACTGTTCAACTGGTAAGTCCTGCCGCGGGCGGGGGCGGGGGCGGAAAAGCCTCCGCCCGCTGAATGAAACCAATCAAGGCCGCGCCGCCCGCCCTGGGCGGTCATGACCGCGCGGTCACCTTCTCTTGGCGTCTCCATCGCGCCAGGCCGGGCCAACCGCCTGTGGTTACAAGCTTGTGCCAGGCCTTGCCCCCGCCGCGCCAAAGCGGATATATTCATTACGCAACCGCGGGCCCGCCCCCGGCAAGGGGCCCTGGCGGCTGCTCCGGCTTGCATTTCCAGCCCGATGGGGGATAATCCTTAGCCATGTTCGGCAAAATCTTGCAAAAAATAGTGGGCACCAAGAACGACCGCGAACTTAATCAGTTGTGGCCTTTGGTGGACGCCGTCAACCTCTTCGAGCCCAAGATGGCCGCCCTGTCGGACGCCGACCTGGCCGGCCTCACCCCGGCCTTCCGCGAGCGGCTGGCCGCCGGGGAAACCCTGGACGATCTTTTGCCCGAGGCTTTCGCCGCCGTGCGCGAGGCTTCGCGCCGCACCATAGGCCAGCGCCATTTCGACGTGCAGCTCATAGGCGGCATGGTGCTGCACCAGGGCAAAATCTCGGAGATGAAGACCGGCGAGGGCAAGACTCTGGCCGCCACCCTGCCGGTATACCTGAACGCCCTCAGCGGGCGCGGGGTGCACGTGGTCACGGTGAACGACTACCTGGCCTCCCGCGACGCCCAGTGGATGGGCGCCATCTACCGCTTCATGGGCTTGAGCGTGGGCTGCATCGTACACGGCATGGACGACGCCGAGCGCAAAGCCGCCTACGGCGCCGACGTGACCTACGGCACCAACAACGAGTTCGGCTTCGATTACCTGCGCGACAACATGAAGTTCGACCTCGAGGAACTGGTGCAGCGCGATTATAATTTCGCCATCGTGGACGAGGTGGACTCCATCCTCATCGACGAGGCGCGCACCCCGCTCATCATCAGCGGCGCGGCCGAGAAATCCACCCGGCTCTATCAGGACGTGGACCGGCTGATCCCCAAGCTCGCCAAGGAAACCCATTACGCCATCGACGAGAAATCGCGCACCGCCAACCTCACCGACGAGGGCGTGAACCGCTGCGAGAGCCTGTTGCGCGTGGACAACCTCTACGACCCGCGCTACATGGAAATCCTGCATCACATCCAGCAGGCGCTGAAGGCGCATACCCTTTTCAAGCGCGACGTGGACTACATCGTCAAGGACGGCGAGGTGGTGATCGTGGACGAGTTCACCGGCCGGCTCATGCCCGGCCGGCGCTACTCGGAGGGCCTGCACCAGGCCCTGGAGGCCAAGGAGAAGCTCAAGGTCAAAAGCGAGAACCAGACCCTGGCCACCATCACCTTCCAGAACTATTTCCGCATGTACGACAAGCTGGCGGGCATGACCGGCACCGCCGACACCGAGGCCGAAGAGTTCGCCAAGATCTACAAGCTGGACGTGGTGGTCATCCCCAGCCACCGGCCCATGATCCGCGAGGACAACCCGGATTTGATCTACCGCACGGTCGAGGAGAAATTCCTGGCCGCTGCCGAGGAGATCAAGGAGCTCAACGCCAAGGGCCAGCCGGTGCTGGTGGGCACGGTGAGCATCGAAAAAAGCGAGGCCGTGGCCGCGCTCCTCAAGCGCCAAAAGGTGCCCCACCACGTGCTGAACGCCAAGAACCACGCGCAGGAGGCCGACATCGTGGCCCAGGCCGGCCGCCTGGGCGCGGTGACCATCTCCACCAACATGGCCGGCCGCGGCACCGATATCCTCTTGGGCGGCAACCCCGAGTTCCTGGCCAAGCAGGAGGCCGATCCCGAAACCGAGCCCGAGGCCTATGTCGCCGCGTTGACCAAATACAGCCAGGTCTGCGCCGGTGAGCGCGACAAGGTGCTCAGCCTGGGCGGCCTGCACATAATCGGCACCGAGCGCCATGAATCCCGCCGCATCGACAACCAGCTGCGCGGCAGATCGGGCCGCCAGGGCGACCCCGGCTCCAGCCGCTTTTATCTCTCCCTGGAGGACGACCTCCTGCGCCTCTTCGGCTCGGAACGCATAAGCGGGGTGATGCAGAAGCTGGGCATGGAGGAAGGCGAGCCCATAGAGCACAACATCATCTCCCGGGCCATCGAGAACGCCCAGCGCAAAGTGGAAGGGCGCAACTTCGAGATCCGCAAGCAGCTCCTGGAATACGACGATGTGCTCAACAAGCAGCGCGAGGTGATCTACGCCCAAAGGCGCATGGCGCTTACCGGCGAGGGGGTGCACGAAAGCGTCCTGGACATGATCGACGAGCTGGCCGAGCAGGCGATCGGCGTGCACGCCGACGAGCACGTGCCCTCCTCGGAATGGGATTTCCAGGCCATCAATCAGGGCGCGGCCGCCATGTTCGGCTTCGACCCCGGCTTCCAGCCCGCCGACGGCCTGAGCGCCGAGGGCCTGGCGGCCGACGTGGCCCGCGAGGCGGCCCAGCACTACCAGCGCAAGTTCGAGATGTATGGCGAAGAGACCATGACCTACCTGGAGCGCATGGTGCTCTTGCAGGTGGTGGACAGCCTGTGGAAGGACCACTTGCTGAACATGGACCACCTCAAGGAAGGCATCGGGCTCAGGGGCTACGGCCAGAAAGACCCCTTGCGCGAATATCAGCGCGAGGGCTTTGAGATGTTCTCCGACATGGTGGAGCGCGTCAAGGCCGAAACCGTGTCCACCCTGCTGCGGCTGCAAATCCAGCGCGAGGCCGATGTGGAGTCCTTCGCCCCCGAGGAGGAGCAGGCCCTGAGCTTTTCCGGCGGCGAGGAAACCGCGCCCCAGCCGGTCAAGCGAAAGAACGAAAAAGTAGGCCGCAACGATCCCTGCCCCTGCGGCAGCGGCAAAAAATACAAAAAATGTTGCGGCCGATGAAGGCAGCCCTTTAGCTGAAAGCCAAGGGCCCTGCCGGGCCCTTTTTTAATTGCGCCGCGGCGCCTAAATCGGCTATGCCATGCCGAGGCCGGGCAGATAGCTACCGCGAGCCTCGTGGCGCATGGTTAACCTTTTCCCTTGGAGCGGCTCCATGCCAGACCTGCCAGAGTTGGGCGATGCTCCCCTCAAGCAAGACAGGATTGTGACCGCGCCGGTGGCCGGCTTCACGGCCGGGGCCGCGGCGGCGGGCGTCAGAAAGGACGGCCGCGTCGATGTGGCCCTCATCGCCGGCGAGGAGGCCTATCCCGCGGCGGCGCTGTTCACCAGAAACCGCCTGGCCGCCGCGCCGGTGCAGGTGGCGCGCCGCCACGTTTCCGGCGGGCGCCTGCGCGCGGTGCTGGCCAACAGCGGCTGCGCCAACGCGGCCACCGGCGAAAAAGGCCTGGAGGCCTGCCGGGCCGCCTGCCGGGCAGCGGCCGCGGCCCTGGGCTGCTCCGAGGAGGAGATATTCCCCTGCTCCACCGGCGTGATCGGCCAGCTCCTGCCGGCCGCCAAAATAGAGGCCGCCCTGCCCGGCCTGGCCGCCGGCCTCTCCCCGGAGGGCCTGCCCCTGGCCGAGGGCGCCATCATGACCACCGACGCCTTCAAGAAAATGTCAGAGGTCTCGGTGACCATCCAGGGCAAGCCGGTGCGGGTGGCGGGTCTGGCCAAGGGAGCGGGCATGATCCGGCCCGACATGGCCACCATGCTGGCCTTCGTGCTCACCGACGCCGCCGCCAGCCCGGAGGCGCTGGCCAAGGCGCTGGGGATCGCGGCGGAGCTGAGCTTCCACCGGGCCTCGGTGGATGGCGACACCTCCACCAACGACACCCTGCTTTTGTGGGCCAGCGGCAAGGCGGGCAACCGGGAGCTGAATGACAACGAGCCCGAGCTGGCCGTGCTGGCCGCGGCGGTGACCAAGGTCTGTCAGGAGCTGGCGGCCATGCTGGTGGCCGACGGCGAGGGCGCGGGGCATCTCATCCGGGTGGTGGTGACCGGCGCGGAGAGCGACGAGGCCGCCCGGCACACCGCCTTTGCCATCGCCCATTCGCCGCTGTGCAAAACCGCCTTTGCCGGGCGGGACCCCAACTGGGGCCGGCTGCTCTCCACGGCGGGCGCGGAGGCGGCCCGGCAAGGGCTGGGATTCGCCGAGGAGAAATGCCGTTTGTGGATCGGCGACGCCCTGATCGCCGAGGGCGGCGTTTACACCGACGCCCGAGCCGAGGAAGCCGCCGCCCGGGTCATGCAGCGGGAACGCTACCAGATACGCCTGGACCTGGGCTTGGGCCAGGGGCAGTTCTGGGCGCTCACCTCGGATTTGGACCACAAGTACATCGAGATCAACGCCGATTACCGCAGCTAGCGGGCATATTTCGTGGGGGTTGGGCGTCTGGCCGCGCCAGACGCCCGCTGTCTGCGTTGCCGGCCGCGCCAAGTCGTCGCCGTAGTTACAACTACACCTGCCTCCTTGGCTGGCCGGTCGCTTTGGCGGCGGCCGACTGGCTGTGCCGGTCCGGCTGACAGAATGCGACCTTTGAATATGGGGCTCGTTCTTTAAGCGGCCCCTCAATCGACTTTTTGGCGCGAGGCCAGGGAGCGGGCCAGGGTGAGGCCGTCCATGTATTTCAGGTCGCCGCCCACCGGCACGCCGTAACCCAGGCGGGTGAGCCGCGCCTGGCTGGGCTCCAGGGTGCGGACGATGAGATCGGCGGTGGCCTCGCCCTCCACGGTGGGATTGGTGGCGATGATCACCTCTTTCACCCCGCCCTGCCGCACCCGCTTGACCAATTCGTCCAAATGCAGGTTGTCCGGTCCCACCCCCTCCAGGGGGGCCAGGGCCCCGGCCAGCACGAAGTAGCGCCCCTTGTAAGCTCCGGCGGCCTCCAGGGCGGCCAGGTCGGCCGAGGACTCCACCACGCACAAAAGGGAATCGTCGCGGCCGGGATCGGCGCAGATGGCGCAGGGATCGCGGTCGGCCAGGTTGCGGCACAGGGAACAGGCCCGCACCTGCTGCCTGACCGCGGTGAGCGCGGCCACCAGCGAGCGCGCCTCCTCGGCCGGGGCGCGCACCAAATGCAGGGCCAGCCTCTCGGCGGTCTTGCGCCCCACGCCGGGCAGGCGGCTCAGGGAGGCGATCAGGGCTTCCACCGCGCGGGGGTACACCGGCCCCGCCCCTAAAACATGCCCGGAGGCAGGCCCATGCCGCCGGTCAGTTTGCCCATCTCCTGCTGCACCATGTCCTGGGCCCGGCGCTGGGCCTCGCTCACCGCCGCCACGATAAGGTCGCTGAGCATTTCCAGGTCGTCCGGGTCCACCACCTCGGGCGAGAGGTTCAATTTAAGGAGTTCGCCGCGCCCGTTGACCACGGCCTCCACCATGCCGCCGCCGGACTGGGCGTTGACCTCGCGCTGGGCCAGCTCCTCCTGCATCTTCATCATCTGCTGCTGGACTTTTTGGGCCTGCTTCATCAGGTTGCCCATGTTGCCCATGCCCTTCATATTCATCGCTCCGTTGGTTTGCGGAAAAATTACGGGGCGCTAAAGCCCGCGTTCTCCGGGTTATGGTTCAGGCCGCCCACTGGGGCGCGCGTTTTATTCATCGGCCGCGGCGGGGTTAAGGGCCACCAGCTGCGCCTCGAAGATCTCGGCCGCCTCCTGCACCGCCGGGTGCTCGGCCAGGCCGCTCACCGCCGCCATATCGGCCGGGGAGGCGGGCTCCGGCTCCGGCGCCTCGGCGGCCATGGCCAGGCTCAAGGGGCAGGCGTCGCTCCACAGCTCCCGCATCAGGGCGCAGAGCTTGTCCTGGTTTTCCGCCGTGCACAAGCCGCGGGCAATGGGGCTGGCCGGCAGGGTGACCGCCAGGCAGCCGTCGCCCTTGCGCACTTGGGCCCGGTTCAGATAGGAGGACAACTGGGCCTGGCCCGACTTGCCCACGTAGCGGGCCAGTTCCCTGAGCGCCTGTTCCGGGGCCGGCATGTTTCTGGGGCCGGGCGGCCCGGCGGCCGGGGCCGACGGGGGGGGCGACGGGGGG
>LBMP01000198.1 GCA_001184205.1 Desulfocarbo indianensis | reverse complement strand
CCGCCATCGCACACGCCCGCACTGCACGCGTGCTGCAGATCCAACTCTGCGTCAACGCCGAAAACCCGCGTGCGCAACAGCTGTATCGCAACGCGGGTTTCGAAACCTTCGGCATCGAGCGCCGCGCCATGCGTGTCGGTGATCGCTTCTACGACGAAGAGCACATGGCGCTGCGGCTGGACGCCTAGTGTTCCGTGCGGTAATCCGTCGGCCGCATCCCCGTCCATTTGCGGAACGCGCGGTGAAACGCGCTCGRCTCCGCAAAGCCGACGGCGACTGCTATGTCGGCAATCGTCCGGCGCGTGTCCTGCAACTGGCCGATGGCGATGTCGCGCCGCAGGTCATCCTTGATGGACTGATATGTGTGGCCTTCAAGCTTGAGGCGGCGGCGCATGGTGGCTTCGGCCACGTTCAGCTTGAGCGCCATCGCATCCGATGCTGGCCAGTTCGTCACCGGCAGGTTGCGCAGCACCTTGCGCACGCGCGCCCCAAATGAATCGGGGTTGCGGTACTTGACGATGAAGCTGCCCGGCGCGTCGCGCAGGAAGGCCTTGATCGATGCGGTGGTCTGGATGACCGGCAGATCCAGAAAGCCGGGCGCAAGGTCGACGTATGAAGCGTCGTGCATGAACACCATGTCGTCGCAGAACATTAGGCGATATTCCTGCACGTCCTGCGGCTCGACACAACGGAAGCACGCAGCGATCAGCGGAATGCGCCGCCCCACCAGCCAGCAGACCAAGCCATACACCATGATGAGCCATG
>LBMP01000197.1 GCA_001184205.1 Desulfocarbo indianensis | reverse complement strand
TTGGCGGCTTCGTTCGGGTTCTCGTTGACGAAGTCCGTCGCCTGCACGATGGCGCGTGCCAGGCCGGAGGCCGCCTGGCGGTCATTGCGCACGAGTTCGCCACGCGCGCCGATCACGCAGCAGACTTTGCGTGCGTACTCGCCAGTGAGGTTGGTCGCCAGTTCCACATAGGCGCCGTTGGTGCGCTTTTCCAACAGGTAGAGGTTTGGGTCGCCGTCGGCAATGGCCTGGATCTCGCCCTTGTCCACCGCCACGCCCAGCAGGTCCGCCGGGTACTGGCGCCAGGTGATGTCGCGGTCCGGATCGATGCCGTGCTTGGCCAGCAGGATGGTGAAGAAGTGCTTGCCCGGCGCGGCCAGATCGCTCACGCCCACGGTCTTGCCCTTGAGTGCGGCCAGGTTGGTCACGCCCGCCGCCTTGGAGCCCACCAGCCGCACGCAGCCACCGTGCGAGCTGCCGATGATCTTCACATCAAAGCCCGCCTCCAACGGTTTGAGCCAGCGGTGGATCATCCCCACCGCGGCGTCGGCCTTGCCGGTGGCGATGGATTCGAGCAGTTGGTCGGTCGATCCGCTGTAGTTGATCAGGTCGACCTGTAGACCGTTCTTCTCGAAAAAACCGCGCTCCTGCGCCACCACGATGGGCKTCAGGCAGAACGAATTCTGGTTCCACGCAAACGTCAGCTTGCGCTGTTGCGAGTACGCCTTGCGACCCAGGATCAGGGCCGGTGCGGCCAGCGCCGTGGCAGCGGCCGCGTGCAGTACCTTG
>LBMP01000196.1 GCA_001184205.1 Desulfocarbo indianensis | reverse complement strand
GCGCAGAACTTCGTGCTCTGGAGTGAGGCGGGTTATTTTGATAATCAGTCTGCGCTGAAGCCACTTCTTCACCTCTGGTCGTTGTCCATAGAAGAGCAGTTTTACATTTTCTACCCGCTCTTGATGGTGGTTGTATGGCGCCTTCGTTTCAATGCGTTGGCCGTCATTCTGGTGCTGACCGTCATTTCGTTCTCGTTGAATGTGCGTGACGTGGCTGCTGCGCCGACTGAGACTTTCTTTTTCCCGCAATCACGTGGCTGGGAATTGATGGTCGGCGCGATTCTGGCTTACCTGACGACATTCAAGCGCAATACCGTCAACGCGTTGCTGTCTGTTTGGCCCCAGCGCACGAAGGTGGTTTGTGCGAATGTAATGTCGGCCTTCGGCCTCGCGCTTATCGGGTCGGTCGCGTTTTCGCTCGTCAAGAGCGAACATTTCCCAGGATGGCTCGCACTGTTGCCAGTCGTAGGTGCAGCGTTGATGATCGCGGCGGGCCCCAATACGTTGATCAACCGGTATGTCATCGGCAACAGGGCGATGGTGTTTGTCGGCTTGATCAGCTATCCCCTGTATCTCTGGCATTGGCCCCTTCTGTCGTTCCCGCACATTATCGATGCCGGCGAGCCTGCGATCGAAGTTCGAGTCGGCGCCGTTGCCTTGAGCTTTTTCCTCGCCTGGTTGACGTATCGATTGATCGAGCGCCCAATTCGCTTTGGCTCATCGAAATCTTCTCTCGCGCAACTCGGGCTCGTGTTTAGCTTGGCCGTGG
>LBMP01000195.1 GCA_001184205.1 Desulfocarbo indianensis | reverse complement strand
GCCAGAGTGGGTCATCCGCCGGCAGCGGCTCGTTGGGGAACACGTCGACGATGGCGCCGCCGAGGTGCCCGCTTTGCAGCGCTTCCAGCAGATCGGCCGCGACAAGATGTTCACCGCGCCCCACATGAATCAGCCTGGCGCCGGGCTTGAGCCGCGCGAAGGTGTTGCCATTCAGCAGGCCGCGCGTCGCATCGGTGAGCGGCAGCAGGCAGATCAGGATGTCGGTCCCTTCCAGGAACATCGGCAGGCCAGCCTCGCCGCAATACACGCCAATGCCCGGCAGATCACGCGATTGCCGCGCCCAGCCGCGCACGTTGAAGCCGAGACGGTGCAGTTCTCCTGCTACGTGCGAGCCGATCTCTCCCAGGCCCATCACGCCGACGGTGCAGGTTGACGGATGCTGCTGCGCCGGCCGGAACCACGTTGCGCTGCGCTGGTTGGCCAGCACGCGGTGCAACTGCCGGTGGAAATGCAGCACGCCCCAGGTGATGAACTCCGCCATGCCACGCGCGTGCTGTGGGTCGACCACGCGGCACAGCGGCACGGTGGGCAAGGTGGGATCAACAAGGATGTTGTCGACGCCGGCCGCAATGCTGTGCACAAGGCGCACGTGCGGCATCGCGGCGATGGCGCCTTCCGGTGGGTTCCAGCAGACAGCGACTTCCGCATCCTGCGCGGCGGGCTCGCCGTACATGCGCACGTCCAGTTCCGGGGCCGCGCGCAGGATGGAGGACACCAGGTGCGACATGTCGTAGTCGCGGCTGATGAG
>LBMP01000194.1 GCA_001184205.1 Desulfocarbo indianensis | reverse complement strand
TGGCCCTGCGCGCCGCGCACACGCTGCAAGGCAGCTCCGCCGTGGTCGAACTGGAGCCCGTGCGCCAGTTGGCCGACGCGTTGGAGCAGGTGCTGCTGAACCTGAACAGCCGTCCGGTGGCGATGCACCCGGGCGACTTCCGCCTGCTCGACCAGGCGGTCGAGCGCATGCGCGGCATGCTGCACCAGTTTGCCGCCAGTGTCTGGCCGGAAGCCGACGAGCCGCTGCGCCGCGGTCTGGAGGAACTGTGCGAGCGCGTGCTGGTGCGCCCGCGTCTGCCAATGGAGCCGGCCCCGCAAGCCTTTGTCGAGATCGCACAGGCTGGGGACGAAACCGCTGGCTTGGCGGAAGTGCCCGTTTTCACGCAGCTCCAGCAGCCCGCAGATTTGGTGCAGCTGGCACCGGCCTATCAGGCGCCCGTGGCCGAACCGGCTGTTGGTGAACTGGTCCGCCAGGCGCCGGCTGACGCGCTGGATCCGGCGTTGCTGGAAATCTTCCTGGAAGAAGCGCACGTTGCCCTGCCCGAACTCGGTCAGCACCTGCGCGCCTGGGAAGCCGCGCCGCAGGACCGCGCTGCCTCCGGTCTGTTGCTGCGCAACCTGCACACCGTGAAGGGCAGTGCCCGTATGGCCGGCGCCATGACACTGGGCCAGGCTGCGCACGAAATGGAAAGCGCTATCGAGAGCGGCCTGCGCCAGAACCGCGTGGACGACGCGCTGTTCCGCAAGCTCTACATGTGGTTCGACCGTATCCAGGCACACGTCGATGCG
>LBMP01000193.1 GCA_001184205.1 Desulfocarbo indianensis | reverse complement strand
GAAGGTGCGGGCCCGAACCGCAGTGCGTTCCTGTCGTCGTTCTTCCTGCTGGTTGGCACGCACGGCCTGCACGTGGCCAGCGGCATGCTGTGGATCATCGTCATGATGTGGCAGATCGGTGCCAAGGGCCTGACCCCGACCCAAACGACCCGCCTGTCGTGCCTGAGCCTGTTCTGGCACTTCTTGGACGTGGTGTGGATCGGCGTGTTTACCGTCGTCTATCTGTTGGGAGCGATGTAAATGGAACAGACCAACGTTTCGATGGGCGGCGCCCACGGTGACGCCCACGGCCATGCTGCCGGCGGCGCCGGCCATGCCACCATCAAGGGCTACCTGATCGGCTTCGTGCTGGCGGTGATCCTGACGGCCATCCCGTTCAAGATGGTGATGGACGGCGGCTACTCGCACGGTACCGTGCTGGTGACGGTGATGGCCCTGGCGGTCGTGCAGATCGTCGTGCACCTGATCTACTTCCTGCACTTGGACGGCTCGTCCGCCCAGCGCTGGAACGTGATGGCCTTCCTGTTCACGCTGCTGATTCTGGCGATCGTCGTTGTCGGCTCGCTGTGGGTCATGCACAACATGAACGCCAACATGATGACGATGTAACGAGAGCTGCCTCTTGCTGCATCGGAAGGGCGCCCCTGGTGGGCGCCTTTTTTATTGCCCGAAGCGGATGGCGTGTGCGGAGCAATCCGCTGCGGCAAAGGCCAGCAGTTGTGCGCCTTCCTCCTCCAATGCCCGCGTGTCCGGTTTGTTCAGCTTCGCAAAC
>LBMP01000192.1 GCA_001184205.1 Desulfocarbo indianensis | reverse complement strand
AAGGGAAACGGTACGGCGACTGGTCCCGTCCAGCGCTGCACCGTTGTGGAATCATACTCCGCCTACCTGAGGCAACTCGGCGGTCAACTGTCCCGGCGGCGCAACAGACGGCTCATGAAACGTGTCGTCAGCGCCTCTTTCTCTTCTGGGATCGGGCCGCCCTGCGTGACGGCAGTCAGGGCCTGCAGTTCGGTCAGCGCGTTGCTTTCTTCGCGCAGCACCTTTTGCAAGCGGAACACGCTTTGCGGGCGCTCTTCCGGCTTCATCTTCAGGCACCAGCMGACCAAGTCAATCAGGCTGGCCGTATAGACCTTGCGCAGGCGCTCCAGGCCTTCTTCCAGCTTGTCTTCCTTCTCGCGCTGCGTGGCTTCCTGCGGCGGCGTGCCGGCCATGCAGGCGTAGATGGTTGCGCCAATGCTGTAGATGTCGGTCCACGGCCCCAGTTCGTTGTGCTTGCGGTACAGCTCCGGTGCAGCAAAGCCCGGCGTGTACATCGGCTGGAAGCGTGAAGCCTCTGCGGTGAGCGTCTGCCGTGCGGCACCAAAGTCGAGCAGGATCGGCGAATGGTCTTCGCGCAGGTAGATGTTGCCCGGCTTGATATCGAGGTGCAGCAGCTTGTGGATATGCACTTCGCGCAGGCCGCTCATCAGGTCATGGAAGACCTGACGGATGAAGCGCTCGCGCAGCATCTTGAGCTTGCCCTGCTGGCGCGCGTTGAGGATGTGCTCCTGCAGCGTTTTGCCCTGCTCATACGTCATCACCATGTAGACGGTGCC
>LBMP01000191.1 GCA_001184205.1 Desulfocarbo indianensis | reverse complement strand
CGTCGGCAATCTCGTCAACCAGCGCGTCGAGCAACGCCGCGCGGCGCGCAACCAGAACGACGCTCGCACCTTCCTTCGCAAACATCTTTGCCACCTCACGACCGATACCCGAGCTGGCGCCTGTCACGATCGCAGTCTTGTTAGCGAGAAGCACCATGTTCACTCCATCTTGATGATCGGAGCAGCAGGGTAGGTATCTGTGCGCCGTTCAACACTCCGGTTCTTGCTACTCAAATCCATGCGATGCGTTGACGGCGGTCCCGAAAAGATCAAGCCGTGCTTGGCTCGACTGCGGCCAATGACGTTGGAGGAAGCGGGGTGCTTTGGGGCCGCAACCCTACAGCTAAACGCAGCTACGCCAGCGCGCCGCTACGCATGCCAATCACATAACCCGCAGTGCGCACTACCGCCGGATCGGGATCGGCAGCCAGCAGGGCAAGCAGCGCCGGCGCCGTGCCATCGATTTCCGCAAGCGCCTGACAAATGCGTACACGCGCCTGAACATCGGCCGACCCATCCGAAATCGCCGCTTCAAACCGCTCCACAACGTGTTTCGCGATCGCGGGGTCTTCCGCCAGATCGGCCAACGCATCGGCCGCTTCGACATCGTGAACCCCGACGAGAACCTGTTCGATCAGCAGGGGAATGGCGTCGCGTACGCTCCATTCGCCAAGCACCCGCGCAGCGCGGTACCGCACGTGCTCCGCAGGGTCGAGCAGCGCGACGCGCAACGCTTCCACTGCATCGGCGCCATCCAGTTTCGCCAACGCGAGCACG
>LBMP01000190.1 GCA_001184205.1 Desulfocarbo indianensis | reverse complement strand
AAGAGCAGGCGGTCAGAACGACAGAGCAGCAAGCGGGCCATGCTGCAGGGCGCATGCTGGCGCGCCGCGTTCACCCGCGCATGTCTCGGCTCGTAAGAAGCATATGCGAGCTTTGTAACTTTGCTATGCGCAACAGTGGTCATGCTGCATTGCACTGGTGGCTGCAGTGCAGCATCGCCTGTCATGAAACAGTCACTCCGGTCGCCTACGATGTAAACGTTTACAAATTCAAACGAGGGCGCCGTGGCAAGCAGCATCAAGGACGTGGCAACACGGGCGGGCATCTCCATCGCCACCGTGTCGCGTGCCGTCAATACGCCGGAGCGTGTGAGCGCCGAGACGCTCGCCCGCGTGCAGGCCGCCATGGATGCGCTGCAGTACCGCCCCAACGCATTGGGCCGCCAGCTGCGCGCGATGCATACGGGGCTGCTGGGCGTGGTGTTGCCCTCGCTGGCCAACCCGGTGTTTGCCGAGTGCATGCAGGGCATTGAAGACGCGGCGTCCATCACGGGCCAGCGTGTCATGCTGATGACCACCGCTTACGACCTTGAGCGCGAAGCCCGTGCCATCGAGACCCTGCTGGAGCAGCGCGTCGACGGCCTGGTCCTGACGGTGGCCGATGCCGCCGCCAACCCCCATCTCGATCGCCTGGACGCCGAGCACGTGCCGTACGTGCTGGTCTACAACGACACCGTCGGCCAGCCGCGCATTCCCGCACGCTGCTGCGTCACCGTCGACAACCGGGCCGCTGCGCGCGATGCCATCCGCGCGTTGCTGGC
>LBMP01000189.1 GCA_001184205.1 Desulfocarbo indianensis | reverse complement strand
CCCAGGCCGCCTGCGCCATCAACTGGCGAATCGCAAAGTGCGCCAGCAGCAGCCCCCACAGCTCCTGCTGCACCAGCTCGGGCGTCTTGCTGCGCAGCACCGTGCTGTTGGCGCGCAAATGCGTCTTGAACTCATCGAACACCCCCTCGATCTCCCAGCGCTCGTGGTACAGCGCGGCCAGCTCCAGGGCCGGCGCCGCATCGGGGTCCAGGAGGTTGGTCAGCAGCCGGTAGCTGCCCTGCGCCGGCGTGGCCGAGCCCTCGAGCGCGTAGTCGATCACACGCACCGTTTGCCCTGCGCGCCGCGCGCGGTCGTCGCTGTCGAACACGCGGCTCAGGTACGAGCCATCGGGCAACATCTGCTCTACCGGCAGCTTGAGGTTGGATTTGACCCGCCAGGCCAGCTTGGCGCCCGTAGCGCAGGCGGTCTGCCAGAGCTTGAAGCCGTAGAAGTTGCGGTCGGCCAGCACCAGCATCTCGGGCGTGAGCTTGGCGGGCAGCAACTGGGCGGCCATGACCTGCTCGCTGTGGCCGTAGGGTGCGATGCCGGCTGCCACCACCGCGTGCGTGCCGCATTCCACCAGGCCCAGAACGCGCGCCTGCGGTCTGCCAGAGCTTGAAGCCGTAGAAGTTGCGGTCGGCCAGCACCAGCATCTCGGGCGTGAGCTTGGCGGGCAGCAACTGGGCGGCCATGACCTGCTCGCTGTGGCCGTAGGGTGCGATGCCGGCTGCCACCACCGCGTGCGTGCCGCATTCCACCAGGCCCAGAACGCGCGCCTG
>LBMP01000018.1 GCA_001184205.1 Desulfocarbo indianensis | reverse complement strand
GGTACACCCAGCCCGCGCTATGGATGGGTTGATAACCCAGACAGGCCTGAACGAAAAAGACCAGACCTTCGCGCCTTCTCACTTCTTTGTTGCTTTGGTTGCGGGTGAGCCAATCCCGCAGACTTCCTCCCTCGGCGTATTCCATGGCCAGTAAAAGAAGGCTTACCCCTCCCCAGGGGACTATGTTCACGTCAAAGAGATGGATGATGTGGCTTAGGTCAGAGATGTTGGTGTGCAGATCGAGTTCGTTTTGGAAGACGGCCAGCGCTTCTTCTTGGCTTCCAGGCCCCAGAACTACGACCTTCAGCGCGACTTCCATTTTGCGGAGACTGTCGTGGGCCAAGTAGACGCTGGCCCACCTCCCGCGACCTAGAAAGTTCTTGATCGTGAAGCGCCCGTCCAGAAGCTTGGTGCCTGCCGGCAGGTTGATTGTGGTGGAAACTCCCGAATACTGACCCGACAAAAAGGGATTACCCGGGGAAAAGACGGGCTCACCTTTTCCACAGTGGGGGCAGGTTTCCAGTAAATGCGAATAACCCCTGGCGCAATGTTGACATATTTTGGGTAGTGTATTCATATTGCCGCCGCCGTGGTTGTTTGGGCCTCGGTCGCCATCCTTCGAACGAAATCCATCGCTATGCGATAGGCAAAATCCAGATAGTCAAGATGGGTATCCTGACTTCGCAAATGCTCCAGGTAGCCAAGAGCGTCCCGATTGTTTTCACGGTAGCCTTGCCCACCAAGCCAGCTCATCAAAACCATTGGCGTGACATTGGTGTGAGACATGGTGGTGCTTATGAGAAGGCCGAAGCAGATGGGAATATGATTATCGGAGGGGCTTTCCAGTTTTATGACTTCCTCGATTTTAAGTGAATTGCAAGAAAGCATTACAGACTTAACCGCTGCGGCATGAGCCTGAAAAGCCCTGCCGGCGCTGGCCAGTTCACGATTCAACTGATCAGCCAACTCACCATTGTGGCAGGGTAGCTTGGGGCAACGATAGGGGTCTTGCTTGGATAAAATATAGGTTCCTTGAAAACTGCTATCCAGGATGGTGTGGGCTTGGATTATTTCATCAAGTGCGATACCCGTATCAACAATTATTTCCAAATCCACCAGACGATCCCGCGTGTTTTTAAGTTCCCCCAAAGGATTATTGAAGGTGCTATCCAACGTTTCCATTTGGTCATAAAGCTTCATTGCCCCGTCAAATAGGCCATACCTGACCAGTAAATCAGCATGTCTCTGCATAGATTGAAACGAGCGAGTATCTTTCTTGGGCAAAATGTCCATGAGCCTCGCGCTGTGCCGTAGGGCTGGCAGGTATTCGCCTTGTTTCAAATGCCAGGCTGATCTTGCTGCGAGGGCAACGTGCTCGAAGCCCAGCTTGGCTAACCTCTGGTGGCAGGTATCCACAGCGGCCGCATCGTCTTGACAAAGGGCTGCCTCTAAATCGGCGGCGGCTTGTCCGGCCTTTTGCCTTTTGGCGGACAGCAGTTGGCTGGGGCTCATGACTTGGGTGGCATACCTGTAGCTGCCGGTGGAGCCAATGCCATGGAATGAGAGTTGGCCGCCATTAATCTCCAGAAGATTGGCGCTGCCATCCTCGGCGATGGCTGCCATGAGCCCAGGATGATCCGGGAACCTGACCAATTGGATCAATCCCTGACTCAGGGCATACTCTGCTGCCGCACCTTCCATCGGGCTTGGCCAAACTTTCAGTGTCCTATCCCCCAAGCCGGCGGTTACCGGACCATCCTCTCCCAAGGAAAATGCGTAGAAGTCCTCACTGTGGGCGTTCAGTCTTCTCGGGCTGTCGCCATCTAACTGCAAGCTGATAAGTTCGCCATCCCTACCTGGATGAACCAGTTCACCGCGGCTGGCCAGGTACTCCAGCTTCACCAGCGCGAACTTGCACGGCGGTGGCTGGGACGCCAGGCAGGAGGCCGGGCGGGAGGAATTCAAGCGCCAGAGACTTATGGAGCCGGCCACGCTTAGGCCGGCCACCATGTCTTTCTCGATCATGCACAGCGCACAGATGACCTCTTTCCCTGCATCCAGAAACATTGGGTTAGATGGGTCGTCAAGCTTCCAAAGCAGAACCCTCCCCGCCAAATCGCTAGCAACCAGCTGACCATCCCCAGTCCAACAACAAGAAAGCACCGGCGCACCTTGGACTAGGGTATCTATCCGCGCACCATCGCCCAGTCTAGGATCTGATATGACCATTATCTGGCCGGCCCTAGTTCCCAAAGCCAAGGAATCATCCTCAGGTCTACGGTCCATGGTGTAGACACTCTGCCCCGGTGACAAATCAAGCAATCTGGAAACCTGTCCATCAGGATAGACAATGTCCAGGCAAGGGCGGTTTCCGCCGCCGCCCAGGAAGGTTGCTTCATGCCAACGGGATTCGCTCATGGCACAAATTTTCCTGCCGAAGGCGCTGGCAAGGGCCCCAAGGAGAGCAAGTCGCCCAACTCGCTCCTGGGCAGGCTCGGCCGGTCAAACGCTGGCGATATCGATATCGGCGCCGCCATGGAAACTCCCGGGCCCGGCAGGCCCCCAAGGAGGCCGGCAGGTGGATGAAACCGCTTTTCAGGCTTTTTGCCCGGGTATTTTTTGGCGTTGGCCTTGCTCAGTAGTTGCTCGGCCTGTTGAATCAGCTCCTGAAGGGCCTTTCTACGCTCAACCGCCTTTTGGTAGTGATACTGCTGAGCGTGAAGGGCATCCTGGTATTGCGTTATGGCCTCATCGTCTCGCAGCCTTCCCTTGTCGGAACTTATGGTGGAGAGGTTATTGCTGCACCGGGCGATTTCCCGCTCCGCCAGGGGCATGTACCCCTTGATATCCCTCAAACGCTGAGCCACCTTTTCCGCCGCTTCCTCCTTGTCGGCATAAAGGTCTTCGGCGAAATGGCATTCCGAAGAACCGTCCTTTCCCACCCGGGGCAGAATATCTATCCTCTTGGAAAGGTGCTCCAGCTCACTCCTAAAGGAGGCCATAGCCGAGTCCAGGTCCTTGATGTTCAATTGAGGCTGTGAAGGGATGGCCTGATTATTTTGTATGGATTGCCTGCTCATTTCCCCTTGCTCCCCCGTATTGCGTTCACTCTGGACTCCAGTTCCTTTTGGGCCTGTTCACTGGCATCTCGGGCAGCGTGGGTTTTGTCCATCTGTTCAGACAGAAACTCCTTGCCGCGCAGGGCGGCTTCCTTGGCCTGAATCATGGAGCTGACGGCCTCCGAGCTGTCTAGTTTAGTTTGCTGTAGCTTCTCCACATCGGATTCGGCTGAATCCTTTCGGTCACTAAAGTCGCTTTCCAAACCTTGATTTTCCTGCTGCAAGCCTTCCAGTTGTTCGTTGTGCTCTCCGAACTTCTCCCCAGTGACATCTTCGGCGCGTTCGATCGCCTGGTCCACGTCCCTGGCGTCCTCTTCCGCCCCGTTCAGATCAAGGCTCTCCCTGGTATGTCTTTCTTGCTCCAGATCGGAGGCATAGACATCCAGATCACCCTCTTTGGTTTTCATTTCGGTTTCGCTGTGTGTCACCTTCTCGGTGAACTCACGGCGGCTGGTTCCCGATTTTCGCCTGGCCATCTAACCGCTCCCCTGTGCCCTCGCATTAAGGGCCGGCAATTGATCGATGAGAATCATCGCTTCCTTGAAACCCGGCTTGATTGTT
>LBMP01000188.1 GCA_001184205.1 Desulfocarbo indianensis | reverse complement strand
GTCGATACTGAGCACGTCAAGCATGTACTTGAAGTCAGCCCAGTTGATTTCCAGATAGACCATTCAACACCCCCGATATCCACAGGTTCTTTGGAATTCCACGGCGCGATCCGCTTCCCTTGCACTCGCCGCCTCTGAATTCATTCCTTTGAACTAATCGCTTCCTCATAGTCCGAATGAGGTAGCCACGGCGATTTTTCCGGTAGAAAGAATAATCGATAAATCGGCGCTGGAAAGTCCCAAGCAGTGGGGGTTTCCGAAGGGTGCCGGATTACCCCTCAAGAGGGAGGCGGCACGTACTGGCAGCATTCATACTCGTGCAGTAGGATGCCCTCTCATTCAAGACAACATAAAGCGCGGCGCGATCGATATTCCGCGCTGCAATACCATCAAATCGTTACCTCACCGTCATCCGTATGTCTTTGCGAATACCAATATTTTCGCTGGGTGCGTTGGTGAGTTTGGCCTTTTCTGGCTGCACGGTGGTGCAGGTAACGGGGCCATCGCAAACATCGGTTTCATATCACGCGGGCGCGGTTCGCATTCTTTCCGGCGATGAAAACGGCACGCTGGTGGTCAAGACGCTGGGGGTCGGCGTGATTCCGCTGCAAGACGGCGTCGCCATCGGCCTGGCGAAGGAAGAGCGGGTCGTCATGGCAGCTCAGGCACCGTGCAAGGTCTTGCTGGTCATCCGAAACCAAGCTGACCTGCAGCAGGCAAAAGAACTACTAGAAACCATCTCTGTGGCGCGCAAAAGCACCTGCACCGCAGATCTATAAG
>LBMP01000187.1 GCA_001184205.1 Desulfocarbo indianensis | reverse complement strand
TAGGTTGCAATCGACGACCACGAGCGAAACAGCGCGTCCATCGACCGAATCCTTAACGTTGAGCGCAGTGCGTTCAATGACGTGATGCCCTGCGTCGCGCAAAGACATCGCAATCAGCTCGCGTATCGAAGGATCGTCTTCAACGACCAAGATGTTCAGGCGGTTTGGAAGAGCCACAGGTCAGTCCAACAAGTTGGGAGCGCGGACGGTCTCCGCTGTGGCTTCGATTGCAGCGCTGGCCGATTGCTCAAGCGTTTCGTGCTGGCCCGTGAACATTACATTTGAAATGTCGGCCTGACGTCCAGGTCATCACGCTACCGTCAACATGTCCGATCCAGACGTGCTTGCTCGCGCAGGATTCCGCGCGCAACCGCTGTGGCGCTTCATCATCGCAGGGTGGCTTTTTGTGGCGGTGCTAGCAGGTGCTGCCGGAATGGAGATGTGGCGTTCACGCGCCCGAGCGCTCGACATGGGGGACCGGGAGCTTGCCCTGCTGGCGACCGCTGCAGCCGAGCATGTGGCGGGCGCGATGCAAGTGGGGCAGCGGATCCTGGTGTTGCTTGAGTCGACGCATGTGCTGACCACCCAGGACGCGAACCGCGCCGCGATGGCTTTACTACAGCGGCAGATGGCTGACGCGCCGCAACTCGAGGCACTCCTTCTTTACGATGCATCGGGCCACCTAGTGGCAAGTTCCTGGGAAAAGGGCGCCGCTTCCGGTCACGACGACGCATCCATTTCAGAACTTCCCGGCAACGTAATCCACGGAGCAAACGGGTCGTT
>LBMP01000186.1 GCA_001184205.1 Desulfocarbo indianensis | reverse complement strand
GACGATTGACGCGATCGTGAACAACGGTGGCACCCTCATCCTGACCGGCTTCGAGCAGAAGCAGAATCAGTTCGACCGGCGCGGCCTCGCTCCCGATGTTCCTCTGATCGCTGGCGGATCAAAGGCGGCTAGCACTCAGCGCACTACGACAATCATTATTCTCTCCGCAGCAGTCCAGGACGCCGACTCATGATCATTGACGTCAACGGCAAGAAGATCGCGTGCGGGCTCGCGTGGAAGCGTCTTGTAGGTGGCGGCACTCCAGAAGCAAAGGCAGTCGCCAAGGCACGCGAGGTCAAATCAGCGCTGATCTGGACGGACGAGGAGGCGCTCCAAGTTGGTCTGATCCCGTCTTCCGATCTGACGGAGAAGGAGGCGGCAGCCCTCAACGTACCGGTGTATGCCGCTGCGAAGGTACTTTCGCGTATTCAGGGGCTCAAAAGGAACGTCCTGCTTGTATTGAATAGCCCGAGCAAGAGCGGGAGCTTCATTCTTATTGCCCTCTACAAGGGTAAGCCCAGGGACACGTTCGACCTAGTGGACGTGTCTGGAGATGTGCTGGAGCAGAAGATCGCTGAGTACAGGGAGAAGCTTGTCCGTGCTGAACCTTTTGATGTCGTCGGTGATGCTCGCGCTATCGAAGGTATCCACCCGATGCCTATTGGCGTGCTGGCCGAATTTGCTGATCCGTTCAGCATCATGCACCGGCCAAAGGCGCAACTTCCGCTGCGAAAGGTTGCTGTCGTGCTCGGTTTGGTGGGTGTGGGACTGGCTACCGTTCAATTC
>LBMP01000185.1 GCA_001184205.1 Desulfocarbo indianensis | reverse complement strand
AGCCCCAGGCGCGGCGCCAGCACCAGCGGAAACAGCAGCGATACGGCCAGCGCGCCCAGGTAATCGAACGTCAGCACACGGCTGACCAGATCCGAGAACTTGGCCTGCCGGCGATGCAGCATGCGCATCACCAGCGGAATCTCCATGCCGACCAGCACGCCGATCACCGTCACCAGCGCGTACAGCACCAACCGGAACGGTGCCGATTCCACCGCAAACAAGACAAACAGCGCCGCCGCCGACACGCCGCCGAACAATCCCACCAGCAGTTCCAGATCGACAAAGCGGGCGAGCAACGCATCGTCTGCCACGTAGCGCGAGAGCCACGAGCCGATGCCCATCGCAAACAGGTAGGCGCCGATGATGGAGGAGAACTGCAGGATCGAATCGCCCAGCAGGTACGAAGCCAATGCCCCGGCAATCAGTTCGTAAGCCAGCCCGCATGAGGCGACCACGAACACGGCGAGGACCAGCAAGGCGTTGCCGCGGCCGGCCGGTTGCGTAGGTTCGTAGGTGGCGTCAGGCTGCGGCGTCGACATGCGGAGGCGGGAGGAAAATGAACGTGCGTTAACAAACGGCTGGCGCAAATGCGAGCGCGATTGTGCCGCCTTTTTCCTGCCACGGCGAGCCGGCTGGTGCACGGCAACATCGGGGGGTACGCAAGCGACGGATCAGCCGCTATAGTGGCGCCACTTGCGCACTGCCCAGGCTGTTTGCCTTCTGCCCATGCCCGATATGACCGCTTCCGTGATCGCCTATGCCTCGCACCTGCTGGCGGGTGCTGTG
>LBMP01000184.1 GCA_001184205.1 Desulfocarbo indianensis | reverse complement strand
GACCACGGGTGCACCGCAACGCATCTGGATGTACTACGGCAATCGCAAGGCGCCCGCGTCGGGCAATGGTCAGCTGACCTTCGATCCGGACTACACCGCGGTCTATCACTTTGGCGAGACGGGCGCGCCGCCGCGCGACACCACGGCCTACGGCAACCACGCACAGACGCCCGTGACCACGCTCGATGGTGCGGTAATCGGTAAGGGTGCGCAGTTCAACGGCACGCCGCTGATGCTGCCGGCGTCGCCGTCGTTGACCACGCAGGCCAATGGCACGTTGACCGTGTCGGCATGGGTGCGGCCCGACAAGCTGGCCGCAGGGCAAGTTGTCTACGCACGCCGTGACGGCGCCAATGAGTTTGTGCTTGGCGTGGACAACGGCGTGCCCTTCGTGCAGGTGAATGGCCAACGCAGCGCCCCTGGACAACCCGTGCGTGAAGGGCAGTGGTCGCACGTGGCGGCCACAGCGGATGAGCAGGGCGTGCACTTGTATGTGAACGGTGCGGTTGCGGCCAACCTGGCAGCGCATCTGCCCGCGCTCAACAGCGCGGCCGCCGTGGGTGGCGATGCACCGGGCGGCGCGGGGTTGAATCCGTTCAACGGTGCCATTGATGAGCTGCGTTTGTCCAAGACGGCACGCCCCGCCGGCTTGATTCAAGCAGACGCCATTGCGCAGGGTGCCGAATCGCGCCTGGTGTCGATGGGCCCCGATGAACAGCAAGCTGGCAAGAGCCACTTCGGCTTCATCCTTGCGGCCATGCCGGTCGATGCGTGGGTGGTGGTGTGC
>LBMP01000183.1 GCA_001184205.1 Desulfocarbo indianensis | reverse complement strand
CATCGACCAGGGGGTTGGGGTGTCGGTGTTCAGCCCGCTGGCACGCGGCCTGCTGACGTGCGAGCCGACATCGACGCGCAATCAGACCGACTTTTTTACCGCCCAGATGTACGGCGATCCGGCATCGCTGGCGATTGCGGAATCGGTGGCGAGGGTGGCCAAGCGTCGCGGTGTGCCGCCCGCACAGATTGCGCAGGCATGGGTGCTCAGCCGCCCGGGCATCGCCAGCATGCTGGTCGGTGCGGATTCGGTTGCGCAGTTCGACAGCGCACTTGGCGCGCTCGAAACCAAGCTGAGCGAAGACGAGCTGTACGAACTCGACCGCAACTACACACCGTGCGACCTGATCAACGACTACACGGCCGGCAAGCGCTGCGCACGTGAGGGACGTCCGGCGCAAGGCGCCTTTGCGGCAGACTGAAGGAGCACGACACCATGAGCGAATTTCTCAAGACCGGCCACTACATTGGTGGCGAATGGTACGAGCCGCAGGGCGGTGCAGCCACCTACGCGGTGCTGAACCCCGCAACGGGCGAAGCCATTGCGCAGGTTGCCAAGGGTGGCGCTGCTGAAACCCAGCAGGCCATTAATGCCGCCGAGCGTGCGCTACCGGCCTGGCGCGCACTCACCGCCAAGGAGCGCGGCGCACGGGTCAAGCGCTGGGGCGAACTGATGCTCGAACACCGCGATGCACTGGCCGAGCTGATGTCGCGCGAGCAAGGCAAGCCGCTGCCAGAAGCCAAGGGCGAAGTCGCGTATGCCGCGAGCTTTCTGGAGTGGTTTGCCGAAG
>LBMP01000182.1 GCA_001184205.1 Desulfocarbo indianensis | reverse complement strand
CGACTCGACCGCCGTGCGGTACGCGCGGAACTGTTCTTCCTCATCGGGCAGGGCGCCACGCCGGTTCATGAAGAGGAATTCCGAGCGGAACAGGCCCACGCCCACGGCGCCGGCCTTCACGGCAGCGGCTGCGTCCTCCGGCATCTCGATGTTGGCGAGCAGGTCGATCTGCGTGCCGTCGAGCGTGACGGTAGGCGTGTGGCGCAGGCGCTCGAGGCGCTTCTTCTGCAGTTCGCCCTCGCTGCGGCGGTGACGGTATTCCTCGAGGATGGCCTCGCTCGGGTCGACGATGACGATGCCGTTGTCGCCATCAATCACGATGACGTCGTCCTGGCGGATCAGCGCGCTGGCATTGTGCACGCCCACCGCAGCCGGAATATCCAGGCTGCGCGCAACGATGGCGGTATGTGAGGTGCGCCCGCCGAGGTCGGTGACAAAACCTGCGAACGTTTGGCCGCGAAACTGCAGCATGTCGGCCGGAGCAATGTCGTGTGCGACAACGATCATGCCAGCGTCCGGATCGCAGCCCACCGCCACCGGTGCAGGCGCCAGTGCGGGCGCACCGGCCAGCACCTTCAGGATGCGCTCGACCACCTGTTCGATGTCGGCTTTGCGCTCGCGCAGGTATTCGTCTTCGATCTCGCCGAACTGACGGATCAGTTCTTCAAGCTGCGTGGTGAGCGCCCACTCGGCGTTGTAGCGGCGCGTGCGGATCAGTGTCTCGGGCACCTGCGAGAGCAGCGCGTCATCCAGAATCATCGCGTGCACATCGAGGAAGGCGCCCATCTCC
>LBMP01000181.1 GCA_001184205.1 Desulfocarbo indianensis | reverse complement strand
GGAAACAGGTTCCAGCCATTCCACTGCCTTGCCGTCGAGTGCCTCCTGAACCGCGATGTGCGTCATTGCTGTCGTCGAAGTGGCGCCGTGCCAGTGCTTGTGATTCGGCGGGCACCAGATCACGTCGCCAGCCCGGATCTCCACCTTCTCTTCGCCTTCGCACTGCGTCCAGCCGCATCCTGCCGTGACGATGAGTGTTTGCCCGAGCGGATGGGTGTGCCAGTTGGTGCGCGCGCCCGGTTCAAAGGTCACAGCGGCGCACGAGTGACGAGCGGGCAGCGGAGGATTGCTCAAGGGATCAATCCTCACGCTGCCGGTGAACCACTCAGCGGGGCCCTTGATGGAGGGTTGCGTTCCTACCCGTTTCAGTTCCATGGCTGCTCCTTAGTGTCACGCCTGCTTCAGGTTCTGCCTGAAGAAGGCTTCCAACCTGTCGAAGGGAATCTTTTCGAGTCGGTCGTAAAGGTCGACGTGGTCCGCGTCCGGGACGATCACGAACTCTTTCGGGCCGGATGCTGCCTTGTAGGCATCTTCCGAGTAGTACCTCGAGTGGGCATTTGCGCCGGCCACCAGCATGATCGGCCGTGGCGCGACCATCGCGATGTTTGCCGCCAGTGGGAACTCGAAGAACGACATCGGCGTCGTGGCCGTCCACGCCGTCGTGGAGTTGATCGAGCGGGGATGGAAGCCCCGCGGCGTGCGGTAGTAGTCGAAGAACGCGGCCAGCACGGGGTCGGGATTGGCCGGCAGCTTTTCTGGCAGCACGCGGTCGCCTTTCAGCAACTGGCCGTT
>LBMP01000180.1 GCA_001184205.1 Desulfocarbo indianensis | reverse complement strand
CACTGATCGGGCCGCCCGCGCGCCGGGCGCTCCCCCCGGAGACCCGATATGTGCGAAATCTTCATCCGCGCCAACCCCCACTCGTACGACACCCTGGCCCGCTCGCTGCGCCTGCACGGCGTGGCGACCAGCGTGCGCCTGGAATGCCTGTTCTGGGAGGTGCTGGAAGAGATCGGCCAGCGCGATGGCCTGACGGTCAGTCAGCTCATCAGCAAGCTGTATGACGAGTTGCTGGAGCATCGGGGCGAGGTGGCCAACTTCGCCTCGTTCCTGCGCGTCTGCTGCCTGCGTTATCTGATGCTGCAGCAGGGTGGGCGCATTCCGGCGGATACCCGCGTGTCGATCCAGTCGCTKGATGCCGCTGCTGTGCTGGCGGGCCTGCCGCCAAGTCTGGCCGACACCCCGCCACCGCGCCGCTCGCGCGGGCCGCTGCTGGAGGCGCTGGCCAAGTAGCGCACCGGATTCAGCGCGGCGAGAGCCGCTCCTCCGCCATCTGCAGCCCCTCGGGGGTGCCGCGCAGCACGACGATATCGCCCAGTTCCAGCACCGTATCCGGGTCCGGATCGAGCGCGCGGATGCCTTGGCGCCGGATCGCCGTCACCGATGTCTTGAAGGTTTCCAGACCCATCGTGCCAAGCTTGCGGCCGATGGCGGGTGACCCCTTGGTCAGCGGTACCGAATGCAGGCGCACAGCATCGCGCTCCAGCATGTCTTCTTCATCGTCCTGGCCGTGAAAGTAGCCGCGCAGCAAGCTGTAGCGTGCGTCACGGGTTTCCTGCACGCGACGCACCAC
>LBMP01000179.1 GCA_001184205.1 Desulfocarbo indianensis | reverse complement strand
GCCCATCCGTCGTCGGGGGCGCGGTCAAAGGAAGGCGACGGCAGAAACGGGCGGGGATTACTCGCGAGAAAATCGTCGACGCCGCCGCACGTCAGTTCGATGCTTGTGGATTTGCCGCGGCAAGTATCAACACCATCATCGAAAATGGGAACCTGACCAAAGGTGCAATATATTTCCATTTCTCTTCCAAAGAGGAACTGGCACAACAGGTTATCGAACGATGGTCAGATATGGTGAATGACGAGTACGTGGCTCTCGGAGAGGCTGGTGATAGGTCCCCCTACCGCCAGCTGGTGCGGTTCTGCAGCGAGATGGCGCACCGTATCGATGCCGATCCCATCCTGCGTGCTGGGTTACTTCTCACTGTCGAACCATCCGTTACGGGCGGGAAAACTGCATATATGAAGTGGCACAAGAGCATTGATGAATTGGTTGTCCGCTCCATAGAGTCAGGCGAGATAAGCGACCGTCCCGCAAGCTACCGACTATCTGATCAGGTGTGCGCGACATTCATTGGCGGGGCTCAACTTCATTCGGTTGATGTGGGCTCACCCAATCTGCGAACACGGATAGTCGACGTGTTCGACGGACTTACCGGCGGTCCGGACTAGCCGAAGCCTCGCCTTCTACGCCGCCCCGCAGAGGCCCTGGATCTTCCCACGGAGCCTGAAAATCTACCGCTCCCGTGTATGCACGTGAGCGGACTCGAATCCCCGGTCGGAAAAGGTCACCCCTAGTATCGGGTTCGTGCCGAACGTGAGAACGCCCGACGCCGATATCTATTACACCGACAGTGG
>LBMP01000017.1 GCA_001184205.1 Desulfocarbo indianensis | reverse complement strand
CCCCGCCAGTTGGCCGGCCCTGGAATATTCAGCTCTGGACAAGGCCCCATGCATGTCAACTATGGCCTGTCGTATCTGATTAACTCGATTCAATACGCCGACAACATTTGGGACCTCTCGGTTCAATTGCATGGCCTCGCCAAATAAAGTTGCTGCGTTGTCCCATGCCCCGTTTTGCAGCGCTAACCAAGCGGCCTCCATGCATTCAGCGAAACGCGCGCAGGCGGCCTCGGCCCGACGCAAGACGATCCGGGCGGACGGGTGATCGGGATAGGTCTCCATGGCCTCCTGGACGAGTTCCATGGCCGCAGCCATGCTTCCCTCGCCCAATAGCGTCGCTGCTTCCGTGAAAAGTTGCTCAGCCAAGCGGTGCCTTTCGCGCAGGTTGTCCAACAGATTGCGAGCCCTCTGATGACCGGGCTGTTGTTCCAGGATTTCCGTTACAAGGCGGGCGGCTAGTTGGAAATCACCTCTCTGATAGGCTGTCGCGGCTCGTTGGTATTTATCATCAGRGGTAGAGGTGRGTATCCGCTCRTTTTCCATTTTGGGCCTTGAKGCWGGCGCGGGCTTTTTCTCCAGAGCTTCGATCAATTCTTCTATGCTTTGAAACCGYCTATCCGGGTCTTTGGCCAGACACCTATCCAGGCACYGTTGCAGGTGGGGTTCCAGGTCGSGAATCCGGGCGGGCCTGACGTTGAGATGACAATCTCTKATCCGTTCCATKGAGCCSGYAAAGGGCGGCCTGCCGCCAGAACTTAATATTTCTAAAAGAACCACYCCCAGTGAATAGATGTCTGAGCGATGATCAAGGTCGTCCGGGTGTCCTACCTGGAACTGTTCAGGGCTCATGTAGATGGGGGTGCCCAATTCCAAAATCCCCTGTCCCTGAAGCCAGGYGGCCCCATGGCCRTCTCGGCCCAGTAGATAGGCTGCTCCGAGATCGGAAACCTTGAGCACTCCATTGCTGAAGAGGAAATTTGCCGGGTTGGTGTCCAGGTACACCCAGCCCGCGCTATGGATGGGTTGATAACCCAGACAGGCCTGAACGAAAAAGACCAGACCTTCGCGCCTTCTCACTTCTTTGTTGCTTTGGTTGCGGGTGAGCCAATCCCGCAGACTTCCTCCCTCGGCGTATTCCATGGCCAGTAAAAGAAGGCTTACCCCTCCCCAGGGGACTATGTTCACGTCAAAGAGATGGATGATGTGGCTTAGGTCAGAGATGTTGGTGTGCAGATCGAGTTCGTTTTGGAAGACGGCCAGCGCTTCTTCTTGGCTTCCAGGCCCCAGAACCACAACCTTCAGCGCGACTTCCATTTTGCGGAGACTGTCGTGGGCCAAGTAGACGCTGGCCCACCTCCCGCGACCTAGAAAGTTCTTGATCGTGAAGCGCCCATCCAGAAGCTTGGTGCCTGCCGGCAGGTCGATTGTGGTGGAAACTCCCGAATACTGACCCGACAAAAAGGGATTACCCGGGGAAAATGCGGGCTCACCTTTCCCGCAGTGGGGGCAGGTTTCCAGCAAATGCGAATAGCCCCTGGCGCAATGTTGGCATATTTTGGGTAGTGTATTCATATTGCCGCCGCTGTGGTTGTTTGGGCTTCGGTTGCCATCCTTCGAACGAAATCCATCGCTATGCGATAGGCAAAATCCAGATAGTCAAGATGGGTATCCTGATTTCGCAAATGCTCCAGATAGCCAAGAGCGTCGCGATTGTTTTGACGGTAGTCTCGCCCACCAAGCCAGCTCATCAAAACCATTGGCGTGACATTGGTGTGAGACATGGTGGTGCTTATGAGAAGGCCGAAGCAGATGGGAATATGATTATCGGAGGGGCTTTCCAGTTTTATGACTTCCTCGATTTTAGATGAATTGCAAGAAAGCATGACCGATTTAAACGCTGCGGCATGAGCCTGAAAAGCTCTGTCGACGCTTGCTAGCTCACGATTCAACTGATCAGCTAGGTCGCTATTATGGCAGGGTAGCTTGGCGCAACGATAGGGGTCTTGTTTGGATAAAATATAGGTTCCTTGAAAACTGCTACCCAGGATAGTGCGGGCTTCGATTATTTCATCAAGTGGGATACTTGTATCAACAATTATTTCTAAATCCGCCTGACTATCCAACGTGGTTTTAAGCTCACCCAAAGGATTATTGAAGGTGCTATCCAACGCTTCCATTTGGTCATAAAGCTTCATTGCCCCGTCAAATAGGCCATACCTGACCAGCAAATCAGCATATCTCTGCATGGATTGAAACGAGCGAGAATCGCTCTTGGGCAAAATGTCCATGAGCCTCGCGCTGTGGCGTAGGGCTTTCAGGTATTCGTCTTGCTGCAAATGCCAGGCTGATCTTGCTGCGAGGGCAACGTGCTCGAAGCCCAGCTTGGCTAACCTCTGGTGGCAGGTATCCACAGAGGCCGCATCATCTTGAGAAAGGGCTGCCTCCAAATCGGCGGCGGCTTGTCCGGCCTTTTGCCTTTTGGCGGACAGCAGTTGGCTGGGGCTCATGACTTGGGAGGCATGCCTGTAACTGCCGGTGGAGCCAATGCCATGGAATGAGAGTTGGCCGCCATTAATCTCCAGAAGATTGGCGCTGCCATCCTCGGCGATGGCTGCCACAAGCCCAGGATGATCTGGGAACCTGACCAATTGGATCAATCCCTGACTCAGGGCATACTCTGCTGCCGCGCCTTCCATCAGTCTTGGCCAAACTTTCAGCGTCCGATCCCCCAAGCCGGCGGTGATCGGACCATCCTCTCCCAAGGAAAAGGCATAGAAGTCCTCACTGTGAGCGCTCAATTTTTTCGGACTGTCGCTATCCAACTGTAAGCTGATCAGTTCGCCATCCCTACCTGGATGAACCAGTTCACCGCGGCTGGCCAGGTACTCCAGCTTCACCAGCGCGAACTTGTACGGCGGTGGCTGGGACGCCAGGCAGGAGGCCGGGCGGGAGGAATTCAAGCGCCAAAGATTTATGGAGCCGACCACGCTTAGGCCGGCCACCATGTCTTTCTCGATCATGCACAGCGCACAGATGACCTCTTTACCGGCATCCAGAAACATTGGGTTGGCCGGGTCGTCAAGCTTCCAAAGCAGAACCCTCCCCGCCAAATCGCTGGCAACCAGCTGACCATCCCCAGTCCAACAACAAGAAAGCACCGGCGCACCTTGGACTAGGGTATCTATCCGCGCACCATCGCCCAGTCTAGGATCTGATATGACCAGTATCTGGCCGGCCCTAGTTCCCAAAGCCAAGGAATCATCCTCAGGTCTACGGTCCATGGTGTAGACACTCTGCCCCGGTGACAAATCAAGCAATCTGGAAACCTGTCCATCAGGATAGACAATGTCCAGGCAAGGGCGGTTTCCGCCGCCGCCCAGGAAGACTGCTTCATGCCAACGGGTTTCGCTCATGGCACAAATTTTCCTGCCGAAGGTGCTGGCAAGGGCCCCAAGGAGAGCAAGTCGCCCAACTCGCTCCTGGGCAGGCTCGGCCGGTCAAACGCTGGCGATATCGATATCGGCGCCGCCATGGAAACTCCCGGGCCCGGCAGACCCCCAAGGAGGCCGGCAGGTGGCCGGAACCGCTTTTCAGGCTTTTTGCCCGGGTATTTTTTGGCGTTGGCCTTGCTCAGTAGTTGCTCGGCCTGTTGGATCAGCTCCTGAAGGGCCTTTCTACGCTCAACCGCCTTTTGGTAGTGATACTGCTGAGCGTGAAGGGCATCCTGGTATTGCGTTATGGCCTCATCGTCTCGCAGCCTTCCCTTGTCGGAACTTATGGTGGAGAGGTTATTGCTGCACCGAGCGATTTCCCGCTCCGCCAGGGGCATGTACCCCTTGATATCCCTCAAACGCTGAGCCACCTTTTCCGCCGCTTCCTCCTTGTCGGCATAAAGGTCTTCGGCGAAGTGGCATTCCGAAGAACCGTCCTTTTCCACCCGGGGCAGAATATCTATCCTCTTGGAAAGGTGCTCCAGCTCACTCCTGAAGGAGGCCATAGCCGAGTCCAGGTCCTTGATGTTCAATTGAGGCTGTGAAGGGATGGCCTGATTATTTTGTGTGGATTGCCTGCTCATTTTCCCTTGCTCCCCCGTATTGCGTTCACTCTGGCCTCCAGTTCCTTTTGGGCCTGTTCACTGGCATCTCGGGCGGCGTGGGTTTTGTCCATCTGTTCATTCAGGAACTCTTTGCCGCGCAGAGCGGCTTCCTTGGCCTGAATCATGGAGCTGACGGCCTCCGAGCTGTCCAGTTTGGTTTGCTGCAGCTTCTCCACATCGGATTCGGCTGAATCCTTTCGGTCACTAAAGTCGCTTTCCAAACCTTGATTTTCCTGCTGCAAGCCTTCCAGTTGTTCGTTGTGCTCTCCGAACTTCTCCCCGGTGACATCTTCGGCGCGTTCGATCGCCTGGTCCACGTCCTTGGCGTCCTCTTCCGCCCCGTTCAGATCAAGGCTCTCCCTGGTATGTCTTTCTTGCTCCAGATCGGAGGCATAGACATCCAGATCACCCTCTTTGGTTTTCATTTCGGTTTCGCTGTGTGTCACCTTCTCGGTGAACTCACGGCGGCTGGTTCCCGATTTTCGCCTGGCCATCTAACCGCTCCCCTGTGCCCTCGCATTAAGGGCCGGCAATTGATCGATGAGAATCATCGCTTCCTTGAAACCCGGCTTGATTGTTTGCTCGAAACGTTCAATC
>LBMP01000178.1 GCA_001184205.1 Desulfocarbo indianensis | reverse complement strand
ACGCCACGGTTTCGCTCGCTTGCATCCTCGTTGCTAGAGCAATGTAGTAACTCGAGCCCCAACACCGAATGGCATCTCCCCAGTTTCAACATTGAAACTGGGGCCCCAGAGTGCCCACACACCTGCGAACTGTCATTTGAGAGCAGTGACGCGACGCCGAATCATCCGCTATCACCCAGCTCAGTTTCAACGTTGAAACTGGCTGGCTGGCGCGCTCGAAGAATTCGTGAGCCGCCTATTTGCAGCTGCGTGGGCACAATACGCCCGCCCCCGTAGTCCTGCCTCAACGTCGATGTTGGATCCTAAATGCGCAGAATGTCCATACGTGTCACCACAGTAGCTGCCAGGCGCGCGCAATTTGAGGCATCACCCCCAGTTTCAACGTTGAAACTCAGTTGGCCGCGCTCACAGGAAGCCATGCCTGAGTCCGTTCTCTGGCGCAGTTTCAACGTTGAAACTGGCAGCCTGCGCCGATATACGCGAGCGGAAGCTGGCGTGACCGTATCGAATTCTCGTCACAGGACCGGCCTCCAAGGCAAAACGATCTGCGCCGGCCTTGCATGTTCAGTTTCAACGTTGAAACTGGAAGTGCTGTCCGGTCGACGTCGAACTCTGTTGAGTTGATGTTTTGCCCCAACAGTTTCAACGTTGAAACTGTGCAAATGCATGTGAAGTGATTTACTGGCTTGCAACTACATTCTTCACCGGCTATTGTCTCTGCGATGACTTGGAGAAACAGAATATGGGAAAAATATTTGCAATCGCCAATCAGAAGGGTGGAAGTGGCAAGACCACCAT
>LBMP01000177.1 GCA_001184205.1 Desulfocarbo indianensis | reverse complement strand
CTGGAAGAACTCAAGAGCACGGTCGCACGCGACATTGAATCCCTGCTCAACACGCGCATCGTGTTTGAGGAGGATGACTTGCATGGCTTGCCTGAGTGCAAGCGGTCGCTGCTCACCTATGGGCTCAACGATTTTGCCGGCCTGAGCCTCGCCAGCTTCTACGACCGCAATTACATCTGCCAGTCGCTCACCAAGGCGATCGAACGCCATGAACCGCGCCTGCAGCATGTGAACGTGTCGCTGGAGATCAACGAGCGGGCGACCAACGCGCTGTGCTTCGGCATCAGTGCAGTGCTGCTGGTTGGGCCAGCGCGTGAGCCGGTGAGTTTTGACGCCACGCTTCAACCGTCCACGCTGCGCTACTCCGTTTCACGCGGACGCGGCTGAGATTGCCTTCGGGCCTGAGTGCACCGATTGACGGCCTCAGGACCTGTACCGGACCGCAAGGAAGATGGAAGAGCTGCTGCCTTACTACGAACGAGAACTGGCCTTCCTGCGCCGGTACTCGCGCGACTTCGCCGAGCGGTATCCGAAGATCGCCGGCCGGCTCGCCATGTCCGGCGACGGCTGCGATGATCCGCACGTCGAGCGAATGATCGAATCGTTCGCGTTCCTGACCGCACGCGTCAGCAAGAAGCTCGACGACGACTACACCGAATTTACCGAAGCGCTGCTGGAGGTTCTGTACCCCCACTACCTGCGCCCGTTTCCCTCGTGCTCGGTGGCGCATTTCGATGTGCGTGGCGTGGCTGCGCAACTGAGTGCGCCAGTCACCATTCCGCGCGGTACCTTCCTGAC
>LBMP01000176.1 GCA_001184205.1 Desulfocarbo indianensis | reverse complement strand
CGAACGCTTTGACCGCTGGGTGCGCGAGCGGCTCGACACCGCCATCACGCTCGACGCGGCTGCGGATGCGCTGGCCACCAGCAAACGCACGCTGTCACGGCGCTTGGACGAAGTCCTCGGCAAAACGCCCATCGCCTACATCCAGGATTTGCGCATCGAGCGTGCGGTGCATCTGCTCAAAACGAGCAAGCACAGCGTCGACCAGATTGCCGAGCAGGTTGGCTATGCCGATGGCGTGACGTTGCGTACGCTGTTGCGCAAGCGCTTGGGCAAAGGCATTCGCGAGCTGCGCGCGGCGTAAGCGATCTACAGCACAGCGGGTGCCTCTGCGCCCTGCAATCTGCGTGCGGGCTCGGTCCTGTGCAGATGCACTGCGTAGGTATCCCACGGCAATTGGAAGTCCGGTCCCGCACTGGCCGACACCTGCCGCATCACCCGTCCGACTTCACCGCGGTGATAGCCGCCGTGCGTCACAACGTGCATCAGCATCTCTTCGCGTGTCATGTAGCCCAGGTCACCATCGGTAAACGTAAAGGGGATGGACTCGGCCAGCATGGCTGGCGTGACCTTGCGCACGTAGTCGAGATACCACTGGTCCACCGTCGCAAGCTCCGCAGACAGTGCTTGCAGCGTAGGCGTCTCGGGCGTGTTGTCGGCGGCAAAACCGTGCGGCTGGCCTGCCAGATGCGCGGCAAAGATCTTGTTGACCACCAGGCAATGGTTCATCAGGCGAAGCGCAGTGTGCCGCGCCTCCGCGCACCCCTCGGTATCGAGACCTTGCATGGCGCGCACCATCTCT
>LBMP01000175.1 GCA_001184205.1 Desulfocarbo indianensis | reverse complement strand
CGTCGGGCTCGGGCAAATCGACGTTGCTTGGGTTGCTGGCAGGGTTGGACCTGCCGAGCGCTGGCAAGGTCAAACTGCTGGGTCACGATCTGTTCGGGCTGGATGAGGATGGCCGTGCAGCCGTTCGCGGCAGTCACGTGGGTTTCGTGTTTCAGTCGTTCCAGTTGCTGCCGCATCTGACCGCGCTGGAGAACGTGATGCTGCCGCTCGAGCTGCAGGGCGATGTGAGTACTGCGGAGATGCGCCGTCGCGCCACAACGCTGCTGGAACGTGTTGGTCTTGGCGCGCGGCTTTCCCACTATCCCAAAACGCTGTCGGGCGGTGAGCAGCAGCGCGTAGCGTTGGCCCGGGCGTTTGTGACCGAGCCGGACATCCTCTTTGCGGATGAACCGACGGGTAGCCTTGATACAGCCACCGGCGAGGCTGTCATCGCTTTGATGTTCGAACTGAATCAGAGCGCAGGTTCCACGCTCGTGCTGGTCACGCACGACCGTTCGGTTGCGGCGCGCTGCAACCGCATCCTCACCATTGAAGCGGGTCACTTGGTCGGCGACGAAACCGTCACCGAGCTTTGATCGATTAGAGCGCTGCCTTGGCGCGACGGATCAGCGCAGCCGTCGATGCGTCATGTGCCACCGAGGCGGGCGCGCCTTCCAATTCTGCTTGAATCGGCTTGGCGAGCTTCTTGCCGAGCTCCACGCCCCACTGGTCGAACGAGTTGATATTCCACACTGCACCTTGCACGAAAGTGCGGTGTTCAGCGCAGGCAATCAACGCGCCGAATGATGCGGCATCGAGTC
>LBMP01000174.1 GCA_001184205.1 Desulfocarbo indianensis | reverse complement strand
GATGCGCGACACGCGCGCCAGCATCTTGAACGCCGGCGGCAGGTTGTCGTTGCGCACGCAATCACGCGCCGCGCGCAGCTCATGCAGCATCAGCTTCATCCACAGCTCGGTGGTCTGGTGCTGCACGATGAAGAGCATCTCGTTGTGATCCGGTGAACGTGGGTGCTGCGCGTTCAGGATCTGGTCGAGCGCGAGGTAGTCCCCATAGCTCATCGACTTCGAGAAATCGAGCTGCGCGTTGTGCCAGCCTTCGCCTTCGTTGCCTTGTGCGGCATGCATGGGGCAGCCCGATGCTGCAGGTTGATTCGGATTCGACATCTCAGGTCACCAGCGTACGTTCGTTGAATTGGGCCGATTGCCACGCGCCGGTTTCCAGCACGTCGCGCAGGATTTCCACGGCGTCCCACACATCGGCAAAGCTTGTGTACAGCGGCGTGAAGCCGAAGCGCATGATCTGCGGCTCGCGGTAATCGCCGATCACGCCGCGCGCGATCAGCGCCTGCACCACGGCGTAGCCGTTCGGGTGTTCATAGCTGACGTGGCTGCCGCGCACAGCGTGGTCACGCGGCGTGGCGAGCGTGAGCGGGAACCCCGCGCAACGCGTTTCCACCAGCGTGATGAAGAGGTCGGTCAGCGCGAGCGATTTGGCGCGCAGCGCGGCCATCGACGTCTGCGCAAAAATGTCGAGCCCGCATTCGACCATCGCCATCGACGTGATCGGCTGCGTGCCGCACAGGAAGCGGCCGATGCCGGCATCCGCGTCGTAGCGCGATTCCATCGCGAACGGCCGCGCATGGCCC
>LBMP01000173.1 GCA_001184205.1 Desulfocarbo indianensis | reverse complement strand
TGAGACACTCACGGATTGCATCCTCCAGCGGCTCGGCGCTGTAGACCTCTTTGGAGAGGAGCTTCCTTGTCCCGACGAACCATCGTTTGGGGAAAATCTTTGGGCCCCACTTCAGAAGCAGGTCGTACACGTTTGTCGCTGGGATGCCCAGTGCAAGAGCCGCCCCGATGAGGCCGCCGACAGACGTGCCGGCGATCATGTCGAATCGCGTTCCAATTGGACCGGTCCCGAACCTCGGGTTCGCCTCAATTTGTGCGAGCAGTCGCGCAGCGTAGAGGCCCCGATAGCCGCCGCCTGAGATGCAAAGAACTCGATAGGCGTCAGGAACAGACGCGATCTTTACCTCTTCAGGGACCCTGTGATGATGGCGCACGTCGGGCTTCCTAGAGTGAATGGACAGCAACCTGGTTGTTGACCAGCTCGGTGTGATATGGCTCTTTGGGCTCGACAAGCGTGCAGCCATGTTGAACGGCCGTTGCCACGACCATTCGAACGTCCTGGGACGCGGGGAAGTGCGTCCCATTGTCATCGCAGTCGAGTGGGGCGTGATCGATCCAGTTTTCCCAGACGCGCGCTTCTCGCTCGGTGAAGGGAAGGATAACAGCCCCGCCTGACTTCATGGCTCCTACGC
Organism: Desulfocarbo indianensis; assembly: GCA_001184205.1. Taxonomy (GTDB): domain Bacteria; phylum Desulfobacterota; class Desulfarculia; order Desulfarculales; family Desulfarculaceae; genus Desulfocarbo; species Desulfocarbo indianensis. The sequence continues at coordinate 170 of LBMP01000173.1, read as the reverse complement.
GCGCATCCAACGCGTGTAGGAGTCGCCCTTTCGACGGGTCATTCAAATGCGGTGCCGCTGCGATCGCCCGTCTGGCGGCCGACAAGCTGATGACACTGATGAAAATGTCGTCGAGTGGAATGTTGTTTGTCGCAAGCCAAGTGAAGGCGGCAGTCTTCTCAATGCACATG
>LBMP01000172.1 GCA_001184205.1 Desulfocarbo indianensis | reverse complement strand
CTGTGACAGCGAGCGCTGCATCGAATGCAACGCCTGCGCCACTGCCTGCAAGAACGAGAACGAGGTGCCCTGGGGCGTGAACCGGCGCCGCGTGGTCACCATCAACGACGGCATGATCGGCGCGGAGAAATCCATCTCCGTGGCGTGCATGCATTGCTCCGATGCGCCGTGCATGGCGGTCTGCCCCGTCGACTGCTTCTATCGCACCGAAGACGGCGTGGTGCTGCACGACAAGGACGTCTGCATTGGTTGCGGTTACTGCTCGTATGCCTGCCCGTTCGGCGCGCCGCAGTTCCCGAGCCAGGGCACCTTCGGCGTGCGCGGCAAGATGGACAAGTGCACGTTATGCTCCGGCGGCCCCGAGAAGAATGGCAGCGAAGAAGAGTTCGAGAAGTACGGCCGCAATCGCCTGGCTGAAGGCAAGCTGCCGCTGTGCGCGGAAATGTGCTCGACCAAGGCGCTGCTCGGCGGCGATGGCGATGTGATTTCCGACATCTTGCGTAACCGCGTGATGAAGCGGGGGAAGGGTGCAGAGTTGTTCGGGTGGGGCACGGCGTATGGTGGTGCGGGCGGTGCGCAGGGCAAGGGTGGCCAGGCAGCGCCGGCTACACCCGCTGCGCCTGTTGCACCTTCGGCGCCTGCTTCGACTCCGGGAGCGCAGTCATGAGCCCGCGCACAACTTCGACCAGCTTGTTGATCGCCCTGGGTGCCGTGTTGTTGCTCGGCGCTTGTGGTGAGCGTTCGCAAACTGCAATGGCCTCGCACCGCAAAGACGACACGCCCGCTTACAAGGGCGCAGAGGG
>LBMP01000171.1 GCA_001184205.1 Desulfocarbo indianensis | reverse complement strand
TCTCAACATGACGAAAGCACACGTCTGGCGCGGCTGAACGTCAGTTCTGCCGCCAGTTCAATACGCGTGATTGCGTAACGGCATCTGCTGCATCGCGACATACAATCCATCGCTCTTAAAAGAAGAAAGTGAGGAGATTGTCGATGTCCGTCATCATCGTGCTGGCTGCGCTGGCATTTCTGATGTTTGCCGCCTACCGCGGTTACAGCGTCATCCTGTTTGCACCGCTGGCCGCCCTGGGCGCGGTGCTCCTGACGGATCCATCGGCCGTGGCGCCGGTGTTCTCCGGCATCTTCATGGAGAAGATGGTCGGCTTCGTCAAACTGTGCTTCCCGGTGTTCCTGCTCGGTGCCGTGTTCGGCAAGGTGATCGAGCTGTCGGGCTTTTCGCGCTCGATTGTCGCCTCGGTCATCCGCGTGGTGGGTGCCAAGCGCGCGATGCTCTCCATCGTGCTGGTGTGCGCGCTGCTGACGTACGGCGGCGTGTCGCTGTTCGTGGTGGTGTTTGCGGTGTACCCGTTTGCGGCGGAGATGTTCCGCCAGGGCAACATTCCCAAGCGCCTGATCCCGGGCACGATCGCGCTGGGCGCGTTCTCCTTCACGATGGAYTCATTGCCGGGTACGCCGCAGATCCAGAACATCATCCCGACCACGTTCTTCCACACCACCTCGTGGGCCGCGCCGTGGCTCGGTACGATCGGTGCGCTGTTCATCATCGTGGTGGGCATGTCGTATCTGGAATGGCGCCGCCGCGTGGCGCTGCGCAATGGCCACGGCTATGACCACGGCCTCACCAAGCTGGTGA
>LBMP01000170.1 GCA_001184205.1 Desulfocarbo indianensis | reverse complement strand
TGCGACGGCCCCGCAGATGTAAGCCGCCCCTTTTTTCTCCAACTATCTGACAAGTCAGAAAAATTGACGCAGCCTCTGCGAGGTCATCATGGATGCACAAGCCAATACCGAACCCGCACCGCTCACCGGCGGCAAGCTGGCGCTCGGCTCCCTAGCCGTGGCGCTGGCCACGTTCATGAACGTGCTGGATTCGTCGATTGCCAACGTGGCGATCCCGACCATTGCCGGCAACCTGGGCGTGTCGGTGGATGAAGGCACCTGGGTCATCACGCTGTTTGCGGCAGCCAATGCGGTGTCGATTCCGCTCACGGGTTGGCTGACACAACGCATCGGGCAGGTGCGCCTGTTCGTGGCGACCATTCTGCTGTTCGTGCTGTCGTCGTGGCTGTGCGGCTTGGCGCCCAACCTGCCTGTGCTGCTGGCTGCGCGCATTCTGCAGGGCGCGGTGGCGGGCCCGATGACGCCGCTGTCGCAGGCCATCCTGCTGGGCTCATACCCGAAGCAAAAGAGCGGCACGGCACTGGCGCTGTGGGCCATGACGGCCACCGTCGGCCCGATTGCCGGCCCGCTGCTGGGCGGTTGGATTACGGACCGCTACTCGTGGTCGTGGATCTTCTACATCAACATCCCCGTCGGCCTGTTTGCCGCGGCGGTCACGTGGTTCCTCTACCGCGATCGCGAATCGGCCACGCGCAAGCTGCCCATCGACAAGATCGGCCTAGTTTCGCTCATCACCTGGGTGGCGGCGCTGCAGATCATGCTCGACAAGGGCAAGGATCTGGACTGGTTCAACTCGCCGTTCATTGT
>LBMP01000169.1 GCA_001184205.1 Desulfocarbo indianensis | reverse complement strand
GCACTTTCTTCTGGGACATAGAACGGCTACGCGGAAAAATGGGCTCATTCTAACGTTGTTGACGAAACGTCCCGAAATTTTTGACCCCGCCGATCCCCCATCCGGCGGAGATCCGCAGCTGGCGCATGTCTTCGGCCGTAAGGTTCACGCTGATTTGTCACCTGCCGGTCACAGCTTCGTCACGCACCCTTCCGATACTCCCTGGCTTCGAGAGCCCGACCAGCCCCCCGGCCCAGTCAGCAGTTCTCTCGCTTGCTTTCGTTTGTCACGCAAACGATCGCGTACGCGCCTCTAGCTGTTCCTCAAGCAGTCCGTAGTCCGCTGTTCGCAGTTCGCATACCAAAAAAGAACCTTCAGGGAGAAGTTCATGCGAGTCCGACCGTTGTACTCGGCGGCGTTGCCGCTTGCTGCGTTGTTATCGCTGTCACTGGCTGCCTGCGGTGGCGGTGACGATAACCCCACCAACAACGCCGGCACTGGTGGCAACCCCACGCCGGCCGCCGCTGCACCCACCGGCACCAAGGCCACGCTGGCCGTGCTGGAAACCACCGACCTGCACACCAACGTGCTGTCGTACGACTACTTCAAGCTGGCCGCTGACAGCTCGCTCGGTTTCGAGCGCGTGTCGACGCTCATCAGCCAAGCACGGTCGCAGTATCCGAACACGCTGCTGCTGGACAACGGCGACACCATCCAGGGCACCGCGCTGTCGGACTACCAGGCCATGGTGAGCCCCGTCACGTGCGGCCAGACGCTGGCGATCTACAAGGTGATGAACGCCGCCAAGTACGACGGTGGCGGCATCGGCAACC
>LBMP01000168.1 GCA_001184205.1 Desulfocarbo indianensis | reverse complement strand
CACCCTGCAGCATGCCGTGCTGCGCCCACCCACCGAGGCGCCCGTCGCCTGACGCCAGAAGAGATGGCCCGATGAACGATCGACTCGATTTGCCGCCCGCGCCGTTCGATCTCGAGGGCCATCTTGCTCCCTACGCCGCGCATGCGGCGCAGACGCGCGGCCGCATGTACGCCGAGCCGCCATCCACCTCGCGCACCGAGTTCCAGCGCGATCGCGACCGCATCATCCACAGCACCGCCTTTCGCAGGCTCGAATACAAGACGCAGGTCTTCGTGAACCACGAGGGCGACCTGTTCCGCACGCGTCTGACGCACAGCCTGGAAGTCGCGCAGATCGCCCGCTCGATCGCGCGCAGCCTGCGGTTGAACGAAGACCTGGTCGAGGCGATTTCTCTGGCGCACGACCTGGGGCACACGCCGTTTGGCCACGCGGGGCAGGATGCGCTCAACGATTGCATGAAGCCTTACGGCGGATTCGAGCACAACCTGCAGAGCCTGTTGGTGGTGGATCGGCTGGAGGAGCGCTACGGCGGCTTTGACGGCTTGAACCTCACGTTCGAGACGCGTGAGGGCATCCTCAAACACTGCTCACGCAACAACGCCGCCACGCTGGGCGATCTGGGGCGGCGCTTTCTCGAAGGGCAGCAGCCCTCGCTCGAGGCGCAGCTCGCCAACCTGGCCGATGAAGTTGCGTACAACAATCACGATATCGATGATGGCCTGCGCTCCGGCCTGATCTCGCTGGAGCAGATGGAAGGCGTGCCGCTGTGGGCCGTCCATCGCCGCGAGGCGGAGGCTGCGTTTCCCAGCGCAGG
>LBMP01000167.1 GCA_001184205.1 Desulfocarbo indianensis | reverse complement strand
GAAGAACAGCTTGAACGCGAGCGGTGCGAAGCGTCCCCTCGCCACGCAAGAATGCAAGACCTTCTTGATAAGGGTGTGGCTGTATATCTCAATGATCTTTTTGACACGGCCGGCGACGGCAACCCGATCCCCGAGAAAGACCGTAACAAGTGGTTTGTATCCGTCCCTTTCGATTCCCCGCACGCTTCTGCGGTGAGAACCATTCCATTAGCCGCGACAGAAGAAGAAGCATGGGAGCTTGCCCACCAGCACCTTTGCGCCAACAGATCCGCTGGCGATCAATAGAAAGGAATCAATGGGGGTAGCTATGCAGAGCATGGGAAGACAGATATTCGAGACGCTACGCGCCGAGGTCGAGCGTCTCGAAGCCGCTCATCCGGACCGCGCGATCGTTCTGCTCGAAACACCGCCGAGCGTGGGTGTTTCGAGCACTAGCCGGGGGCCACAGGTGCGGAAATCTTTGCTGCAGAGTCTCAGCCTGGACGCAAACGGTACGATTTGGTTCAACGCCGTGCCCGGCACGCGCAAAGAAGGGAGCGCCGGTATCTGGAGCGCATCGACGATGCGCCTCGCTGCGTCAGATCTGCCGCGCGAACAGCTACCTGGGATCGTACCTGTGCACGTCCAGATCTCCGAACTATAGGAAAGATGCCCGTGGGTCGAGCTGGTAAGAAACCCCTCGATTGGGCCGCACTGCCCCCGCTCGATCCGAGGTACTACAACGAGGACAGGGAGATGATCGGTCACGATGTTGTTCCGATGGATCAACCGTCCGAAGGGGTGTTCTGGTGCCGAATTTGTGGCGGGCACCCGA
>LBMP01000166.1 GCA_001184205.1 Desulfocarbo indianensis | reverse complement strand
CCAGCCACATCACCAGCGCGTGCAGCGCCTTGGCGTAGGCCACGGCTTCCGCAGCGCTGCGCATGTCGGGCTCGGTGACGATTTCCAAGAGCGGCGTGCCGGCGCGGTTCAGGTCGATGCCGGTCATGCCGGCGAAGTCTTCGTGCAGCGATTTGCCGGCGTCCTCTTCCAGGTGGGCACGCGTCAGTTGCACGGTCTTCTCATACCCGGGCTGGCCGCTCTTGCCTTCCACCTGGATGGTCAGCGTGCCGCCCTGCACCACCGGGATCTCGTACTGGCTGATCTGGTAGCCCTTGGGCAGATCGGGGTAGAAGTAATTCTTGCGCGCAAAGATGCTCTTCGGCGCGATCTTGGCGCCGATAGCCAGGCCGAACGTAATGGCGCGCTCAACGGCGCCCTTGTTCAGCACGGGCAGCACGCCCGGCAGTGCCAGATCCACCGGCGCGGCCTGCGTGTTGGGCTCAGCACCGAATGCGGTGGAGGCGCCGGAGAAAATCTTCGAGACCGTCGAGAGTTGCGTGTGCGTCTCGAGGCCGATCACCACTTCCCATTGCATGTTGCGTGTGTCCTGTCGATTGTTGTGGTGTGAATGTCTAGGTGTTGCTTGTATTTCTGCTCGGTGCGATCAGGGGTGCGGCGCATCCAGCCAGGCGGCGAGCTTCGCGAAGGCGGCCTCGCGTGCCGCCGGATCGCCACCCACGGTGACCGTACCGTGACGCCTCCCATTCGGGATGCCGCTGCGCTCCGTGACCGGTGCCGTGCCATCAAAGCCATGATAGGCCCCGCCAAACGTCTCCAGCTCGAAGCGCGCCTG
>LBMP01000165.1 GCA_001184205.1 Desulfocarbo indianensis | reverse complement strand
CCAGCAGGTGCTGGCGACGCAGCTCACCAGCGTCGCCACGTTGCAGAACAACCAGATCGACACATTCGCCCAGCAGCTCACCAAGCTGACGGAGACGAACACCCAGCAGCTTGAAGCCGTGCGCCAGAGCCTGCAGCAACAGGCCCAGCAGGCTCGCGAAGAGCAGGGCAATGCGCTGCGCCGCTTTGGCGAAGCGATGCAGCAGCAGCTCGCCCAACTGGGCGAGGGCAACGAACGCCGGCTGGCGGAGGTGCGCGCCACGCTGGAGCAGAAGCTCAAGGACATCGAGGCCAATAACGCGACCAAGCTCGACGAGATGCGCCGCACCGTCGACGAAAAGCTGCACGCCACGCTGGAGCAGCGCCTGGGTGAATCGTTCAAGCTGGTGTCGGACCGTCTGGAGCAGGTGCATCGCGGCCTGGGCGAAATGCAGGCGCTGGCACAAGGCGTGGGCGATCTGAAGAAGGTGCTGACCAACGTGAAGACGCGCGGCACCTGGGGCGAAGTCCAGTTGGAAATGCTGCTGGAGCAGATGCTTACGCCCGAGCAATACGACAAGAACGTCGAAACCGTGCGTGGCACCGGCGCACGCGTGGAATTCGCCATCCGCCTGCCCGGCAAGACCGATGCGGATCGTGACGCCACGGTCTGGCTGCCCATCGACGCCAAGTTCCCGAAGGAGCAGTACGAGCGTCTGCTCGATGCGCAGGAACGCGCCGACGCAGAAGCGGCCACTGCCGCCAGCCGCGAACTGGAGGTGGCGGTACGCAGGGAAGCGCAGACCATCCACGAGAAGTACATTGCACCGCCGGCTAC
>LBMP01000164.1 GCA_001184205.1 Desulfocarbo indianensis | reverse complement strand
TGCCAGCTTCTGAGCCTCGCTCAGAGCGCGTGCTGCCGACTCCGGAATAGCCGGATCGCTCCAGTGCCGTTTTCCGCTGAGAAGGTACGGCAGCACGTGCCCCAAGGTCTTGAGTGCGTCGCCTCGCTGTTCATCCTCCCTGGCCACGGCCAAAGCACCCGACTCGAGCACGTAGCGCATTTCTTCCACGAAATCGTGACGTGTGCGCTCCAGCATTGCGATCCGTGCCTCAAGACCAGCAATCACCTCCTGTTGATCCTGAACTTGGGAGGCCAGCTTGTCGGTGTCGAGTCGATCGCGCCGTGAACTCAGTAACATCGCTCAGCTCTCCTTGTCGCTCGGGTCCCCTTTCGATATGGGGAGGGTGGTCACAACGCCCATCGCAAACCCGACGGGCTGGCGATGGAGGTCCGCTAGGTGCTTGATCGCCTGGACTTGCTCAGCGGAATATCCCAGGTTCTGAATCGATGTATCGGAGTCTTTCATCACAAATTCCCATTCGGCTAACTGGTGCAACTCGGCTCACTAAAGGCGGACCCAGACGCTTGGAGACCAGTACGCGCCTGGCAACACGGATCCGTCTTCAATCCTCACGCCGTGCCCGTCTCGGACCTCGACGACTCGCCCGTCAGCGAACCGGCACACCGAGTCTTTCATCACAAATTCCCATTCGGCTAACTGGTGCAACTCGGCTCACTAAAGGCGGACCCAGACGCTTGGAGACCAGTACGCGCCTGGCAACACGGATCCGTCTTCAATCCTCACGCCGTGCCCGTCTCGGACCTCGACGACTCGCCCGTCAGCGAACCGGCACACC
>LBMP01000163.1 GCA_001184205.1 Desulfocarbo indianensis | reverse complement strand
TCCGTGCCGACATGGATGCACTGCCCATCATCGAAGCCACCGGCCTGCCCTATGCCAGCCGCAACCACGGCAAGATGCACGCCTGCGGCCATGACGGGCACACCGCCATCCTGCTGGCGGCAGCCAAGGCACTGGCCGACAGCCGCAACTTTGACGGCACGCTCAACCTGATCTTCCAGCCCGACGAAGAAAACCTGTGCGGCGCACGCGCCATGATTGAAGACGGGCTGTTCGAGCGTTTTCCGTGCGATGCGGTGTTCGCGCTGCACAACATGCCGGGCGTGGCGGCTGGCAGCTTCCGCGTCTTGCCGGGGCCGGTCAGTCTGTCTTCCGATGTGGCGGACGTCACCATCAAGGGCGTGGGCGGGCATGGCGCGATGCCGCATCGTGCGAGCGATCCGATCGTGGCATCTGCGGCCATCGTCACTGCGCTGCAGACCGTGGTGGCCCGCAATGTCGCGCCGGATGACACCGCCGTTGTCTCCGTTGGCTTCATCCGTGGCGGCATGACGCACAACGTGATCCCCGAATCGGTGACGATCGGCGTCAACGTGCGCGCGGCGCGGCCGGAAACGCGCGCCATGGTGGAGAAGCGCATCCGCGAGATCGTCAGCCTGACCGCACAGGCGCATGGCGTGGAAGCACAGATCGACTATCGCCAACTGACCCCGCCCATGGTCAATACCTTGGCCGAGACCCAGCTCGCGCAGCAGGTCTGCACCGAACTGGTTGGCGCAGACAACGTCGTCACGCAGGCGCCCAAAGGACTCAACGGCAGTGAAGACTTTGCCTGGATGCTCAATGAAGTGCCCGGCTG
>LBMP01000162.1 GCA_001184205.1 Desulfocarbo indianensis | reverse complement strand
CCAAGCCATAAGTACACCCTGCCGCGAGGCCAAGCAGCCACGACCCGCCGAAAAATGTGCCCGCCCCACCAAATCCCATTAGACCAATGTCGAGTCCGTAGCCCAGCCCAAGAAACCAGGCCTGAAGGCGAGACCTGCACATGACCATCGTCACTGGGAGCAGCGCAGCCAGCAAGGGCGCCGCATGCTCGCGCCAGCTGATCGAGCACATCGCGGCGCCCAACACAAGCGCGAACACGCACTKTGCCATTCTGCTTTCGCCAAATGGCAAAGCAGTAGCGCGCCACTGAATGAGATTGCCCCAAGTCTTGTCGGTCATAGTGAATCCTCTCCTCAAAAGCAAACCGCGGCGGACCCAGAGATCCGCCGCGGCCTATGTGCGGTCGTTCAGCCTACTGCCGAGACAGGCGCAGCGTCTGAGATAACGACCCGTAACGCGGGAGTCTGTTGAGCTTGCGCCGGCGCCGGCACAAAGTTGGCCACCGGAGACGGATCATGAGTCAGCGCGGGCGGCTGTGTGGTCGCAATCTCTTCAAGGCGAAGATCCTGGCCCGGTGCTTTCCAGTCAGCCGCCGCCGGGAGAGCCTGTGGTTGCGTCAGATCGCCAATGCGCTGAATCTGCCCGCTCACATTGGTAGCCGAGATCCCGTTGTGCTCGATGTTCGCGTGAATCTGTGCTGCGTGGCTGATTGTCAGCCCGTCGATCTTCTCGCAGCGAATCGTGGAGCGGCGAGAGGACGTCCCTACCTGGCCAAGGACAATGCAACGGCCCTTGGCCACCACATCACCTTCCACAATGGCGCTGGAGTCGATCAGCA
>LBMP01000161.1 GCA_001184205.1 Desulfocarbo indianensis | reverse complement strand
TCCTGTTCGCGATGCACGAGATGGGCCTGCGCTCTGACGCGAAGCCCGTCAAGTCGGCCCGCGTGGTGGGCGATGTGCTGGGTAAATTCCACCCGCACGGCGATCAATCCGCCTACGACGCGCTGGTGCGCCTTGCGCAGGATTTCTCGCTGCGGTATCCGCTGATCGACGGCCAGGGCAACTTTGGCTCGCGCGATGGCGATGGCGCCGCCGCGATGCGATACACCGAAGCGCGCCTCACGCCGATCTCGCGCCTGCTGCTCGAAGAGCTGGACCAGGGCACCGTCGATTTCGTCCCCAACTATGACGGTTCGATGGACGAGCCGAAGCTGCTGCCGGCACGTCTGCCGTTCGTGCTGCTCAACGGCGCATCGGGCATCGCGGTGGGCATGGCCACGGAGATTCCGTCGCACAACCTGCGCGAAGTGGCCACGGCCGCTGTGGCGCTCATCCGCGACGACAAGCTCACCAGTGCCGACCTGATGCAGTACATGCCGGGTCCGGACTATCCGGGCGGCGGTCAGATCATCTCGTCGCCGGCGGACATCGCGCAGGTGTACGAAACCGGTCGCGGCAGCCTGAAGGTGCGCGCGCGCTGGAAGATCGAAGAACTTGCTCGCGGCCAGTGGCAACTGGTGGTCAACGAATTGCCGCCCAACACCTCGTCGCAGAAGGTGCTGGAAGAGATTGAAGAGCTGACCAACCCGAAGGTGCGCACCGGCAAGAAGTCGCTGTCGCCGGATCAGCTCACCATGAAGCAGACCATGCTCGGCCTGCTTGATGCGGTGCGCGACGAGCCCGGCTAGGACGAGCCGGTGC
>LBMP01000160.1 GCA_001184205.1 Desulfocarbo indianensis | reverse complement strand
ACGGAGAGCAAGATGACCCAGACCCATACCCCCATCGCCATCGTGACCGGCGGCAGCCGCGGCCTCGGCAAGAACATGGTGCAGAAGCTGGCCCAGCGCGGCACCGACGTGATTTTCACGTACCGCAGCAACCGCGCAGACGCCGATGCGCTGGTGGCCGAGCTGGCCGCTCAGGGCCGCCGCGCCGCCGCGCTGCAACTCGACACCGGCAAGATCGCTACCTTCCCGGCGTTTGCGGATGCCGTGCGCGGTGTGCTGGCGCAATGGAAGGCCGAGCGTTTCGATTTCCTCGTCAACAACGCAGGCGTCGGCGTGCACGCCACCGTGGCCGAGACGACCGAAGCTCAGTTCGACGAACTGATGAACGTGCACTTCAAGGGCGTGTTCCTCCTCACGCAGATCCTGCTGCCGCTGATGGCCGACGGCGGGCGCATCGTCAATATCTCGTCGGGGCTGGCGCGCTTTGCGCTGCCGGGCTATGGCGCGTATGCGGCGATGAAGGGCGCGATCGAGGTGCTGACCAAGTATCTGGCGAAGGAGCTTGGCGCGCGCGGCATTGCGGTGAACGTGGTGGCGCCCGGTGCCATCGAGACGGACTTTGGTGGCGGTGCCGTGCGTGACAACGCGAATCTCAACGCCATGGTGGCCTCCAACACGGCCCTGGGCCGCGCTGGCGTGCCGGATGACATTGGTGGCGTGGTGGCGTCGCTGCTGTCGCCGGACAACCGGTGGATCAATGCGCAGCGGATTGAGGCTTCGGGCGGGATGTTCCTCTGAACCTCGCGGTTAGCGTCGCGCACTTCGCCCCCCGGGCGCAGCC
>LBMP01000159.1 GCA_001184205.1 Desulfocarbo indianensis | reverse complement strand
ACCGCCAAAGCCAAAGGGGCCGAGTCGAAGGAAGTACAGCACCAGTTGCCGGAGCGAGTACCTTGGGCGGTCGTGGATGGATGGTGGCATTGGTGCAATGGTGCGGGGCGCGTTTGTCATCGCTTTTTGGGGGGCTAGCTTGGTTTGCGGTTGCCCGAGAAGTGGGCATATAGGGAGTCCAGAACGACGCTGATTTCCGTAAGAAGGACATCGTCATTGGCCAACCGCTTGCGAGCGCCGGCCAGGATGGCCTCGAAGCCACTGGCTTCGGGGGCGGTGGTTCCGCCCACATCAAGCGCGTGCACCACGGCACCAATGCGGGCAAGCCCTGCGTTGTCGTCCAGACCGAAGCTCGCGAGCAGCACCTCGAACGACACCTTGTCGCCAACGTGGGTGAAGGTCGCACCGTCAAAGTCGAAGCCCAGTGCGTCGGCGGGGCAATCGGTTGGGCTTTCTAACCAAAGGAAGCGCGCATGCGGATCGATGAAACGCTGGATCAGCCAGGCGCTGGCGACACGGTCCACCCAGAGGTGTTGGCGCGTGGCCCACACACGCCCTTGATACTGCGTAGGGTCGCGTCGCGCGATGCTGCCGGCCGCCGCGCGTGGCTCACCGGTCGACTGCATCGCCTCAATCGCGCCCGCAAAATCTCGCCACTGCGCTTGTGCGCGGATGGAGGCTTCATTGGGAAAGAAGTCGATCCTGTGAATGGCCTCGTATGCGCGGGCGTGCCTGCGACGCAGTCGATTGAGGTCGGCCGCTGCCAAGTCAGGCAGCGTTTTGCGGGCCTCGGCCAATTCAGCGAGCCAATCCGTGTAAT
>LBMP01000016.1 GCA_001184205.1 Desulfocarbo indianensis | reverse complement strand
TCCTCGGAGGCCGCGGCCGATTCCTCGGCGCTGGCCGCGTTCTGTTGAGTCACCTTGTCCATCTGCGACAGGGCCAGGTTCACCTGCTCTATGCCTTGGGCCTGCTCGGAAGAGGCCGCGGCTATCTCCGCCACCAACTCGGCCACCTTGGAGGCCGAATCCTGCACCAAGGTGAAGGCCTCGTCGGTGCTCACCACCTTCTGCGAGCCCTTGCGGATGTCGGTGATGTTCTCCTGGATGAGCCGGTCCGTGTTCTTGGCCGCTTCCGCCGCCCGCATGGCCAGATTGCGCACCTCGTCGGCCACCACCGCAAACCCCGCGCCCGCCTCGCCGGCGCGCGCCGCCTCCACCGCCGCGTTCAGGGCCAAGAGATTGGTCTGGAACGATATCTCGTCGATGGTCTTGATGATCTTGGCGGTCTCGTCGCTGGCCTTGTTGATCTTTTCCATGGATTYKCGCAGCTCGGTCATGGAGCGGTTGGCGTTGCTCACGACGCTTCCCGCCTCATGCATCATGCCGTCGGCCTGGCCCGCGTTGTCAGCGTTCTTGCGGGTCATGGAAGACATCTCCTCCATGGATGACGAGGTCTCCTCCAGGGAGGCCGCCTGCTCCGAGGTGGCGCGGGCCAGGGATTGGCTGGCCTGGGACACCTGATCCGAAGCCCGGGCCGCGCCGGAAGCCACGTCGCCCAGGCCTTCTATGATGCGGCGGAGAGAACTGGTGATGCCCCGCGCCTGGAAAAGGCCCAAGGCCATGCCCAAAATGGCGATGACCAGCCGGAAGCCACGTCGCCCAGGCCTTCTATGATGCGGCGGAGAGAACTGGTGATGCCCCGCGCCTGGAAAAGGCCCAAGGCCATGCCCAAAATGGCGATGACCACCAGCGCCGCCACGATGAGCTGGTAGCTGCCCTTGATCTGGGAGAAAAAGTCCTGGCTGGCCGTCAGGGTGCTGGTTTCGATGTCGGCCATGCTTTTCTCGATGCCCTGCAATATGGACTGGCCGATGGCGTTTTGCTCTTCCACATTTTTTATGTAGTCCAGGGTGAGGACCTTGATTTTCTGGTTGGCCTCCTTGGCCGCCAGGGCCATCTGATGGAAAGGCGTGCCGGACAGGCGCTTGATGTCCTCGTCAACGTTCTGCATCAGGGTGTCGATGAATTTCAGCATGTCCTGCTTTACCGCGAGATCGTCCTTCAATTGCAGGAACTTGACCTTGAGCTCGTAGTTGGAGGAGGTGTTGATGCTGGCCCCTATTATCACCAGCCGTTCCAGGGTGCTCACCTGGCCGCGGGTGTCCTCCCCGGCCAGCTTCTCGCTTATCATCTTGATGTAGCCGCTGGATTGGCCGATGGAAGACGAGATCAGCTCGTTGATCTGCTTTTCTATGCCGCTGTTGGCGCCTTCCAGCCCGGCGAACTGCTCGATGTTGCTCCACAGCTTGTTGAATTCCGCCGCCAGGGGGCTACCCGCCAGGGCGCTTTGCAGGCTCTGGAATTGCTTGCCCAGTTCCTCTTGGCTCAGGTCCTTGTTGAGGTAGCCCTTGGTCATGAGCGCGGTCTGGCGGACCTTACCCGCCAAGTCCATGGAGGCCCGCTGCTCCAGACCCAGCCTGCCCATTTGCTCGCTGGAGTATAGATAAAGACCCAAAACGACGGCTATTAACAAAATGTAAAGAAGGTTGGGAAGAAACAACCGTAGCTTGAGGCTGATGCGGGCACGGCGAAGCGAAGGCATGGGCACCTCTCAATCCAGGCAGGACTTATAGTGGTTTAGCAGTGCTTTAGCAGGTAAATCCGATTAAAAATATCATATCTAGGATAGTAGAAATGGGTTCTTTTTTGCACAAACGCAATTTGCGCGAGGTGGTTACGGGGCAAACGCGGCAAAACCGCCTGGAGATGTCCGCATATCGCTATGCAAGGACCGATAACCGATGGTTTGGGTAACCTATCAGTAACCTATCAGTGCGTTTGCCGCCAGGGCGACGGCCCGCGTTGGCCGAACAGGAAGAGCCCGGTCACTTCGCCGTCCTTGGGGTCTTTATAGATGAGGTAAATCCGGTCGTCGGGATGGGGGGAGACCAGCCGGTTCAATTCTTCGCTCATCTCGCTGACCAAGTCGTGGCGGTGTTCGAAAAAAAAGGTAAAAAGCCCGCCGCCGCACTCCTTGGCCTCTTTGCCAGCCAGCCAGCGGTGCAGGGCCTGATAGCCGTGGCCGGAGCAGAGATCGGCGCTGAGCCAAACGCGGTCACGCATGGTCAGAACTCACGGGGCGGGCGCGCCATAATCCGGCGGGCCGCTGTCGTTGGGAGGGCCGATCTGCACATTTCCGAATTGAGCCCCGCAGGCCATGGCGAAAAACATGGCTGCCAAAATTGTGAAACCGAAGAGCTTACGCATCAGAGCGCCAGGGCTTATTCAGCGGATGATTGGCGGGCCGCACGCAGCGCGCGCCTTGCCGGGCAGCGCTCGGGCAACGGCCAAACGCCGTTATTATTCCCACTCGATGGTGGCCGGCGGCTTGGAGGAGATGTCGTACACCACCCGGTTGACGCCCTGGACCTCGTTGATGATGCGGGTGGACATCTTGGCCAGAAGCTCGTAGGGAACCCTCGACCAGTCCGCGGTCATGGCGTCCACGCTGTCCACGATGCGGAGAGCGATGATGTCCTCATAGGTGCGCTCGTCGCCCATCACCCCCACGGTCTTCACCGGCGCCAGCACCGCAAAGCTTTGCCAAACCTTGTGATACAGGCCCGCGCCGCGCATCTCCTCCTGCACGATGGCGTCGGCCTGCCGCAAGGTATGCAGGCGCTCCCTGGTCACCTCGCCCATTATGCGGATGGCCAGGCCCGGTCCGGGGAAAGGCTGGCGCGAGACTATGTTTTCCGGCAGCCCCAGCTCGCGCCCCACCTCGCGGCATTCGTCCTTGAAAAGCTCGCGCAGGGGCTCCACCAGCTTGAGCCGCATCTTTTCGGGCAGGCCGCCCACGTTGTGGTGGCTCTTGATGGTGGCGCTGGGGCCCTTGAAGCTCACCGACTCGATGACGTCGGGATAGAGCGTGCCCTGGGCCAGATAGTCCACCTTGCCCACCTTGGCGGCCTCCTCCTCGAAGACCTCGATGAAGGTGTGGCCGATGATGCGGCGTTTTTTCTCGGGGTCGGTCACGCCCTTGAGCTTGTCCAGGAAACGGTCCGCCGCGTCCACCACCACCAGGTTCATGCCGAAGACGTCGCGGAACACCCCGGCCACCTCGGAGACTTCGCCCGCCCGCAATACGCCGTTATCCACGAAGACCGCGGTGAGGTTGGAACCGATGGCCTTGTGCAGCAGGAGGGCCACCACCGAAGAATCCACGCCGCCCGATAGGGCGCACAGCACCTTCTGACCGCCCAGGCGCCGCTTGAAATCGGCGACGGTGGATTCCGCGAAGTTGTGCATGGTCCAGATGGGGCGGCAGCCGCACTCGCCCAGAACGAACGAGGCCAGCATGGCCGCGCCCTGGGCGGTGTGGTGCACCTCGGGATGAAACTGCACCCCGTAAAAACGCCGCCTGGTATCACCCATGGCCGCCACCGGCGAATTGGGCGACACGGCCATGACGGAAAAGCCCGCGGGCATTTCCTCTATGCGGTCGCCGTGGCTCATCCAGACTTGTTGTTCCTCGGAGACGTCCAGCTCGCGGAAAGGACCGGCCGCGGTCTGGATGGAGAGCTTGGCCGGGCCGTATTCGCGCTTTTCCCCCCGGGCCACCGCGCCCCCCAAAAGGTGGGTGATTATCTGCATGCCGTAGCAGATGCCCAGGATGGGAACCCCCAGGTCGAAGATGCCCTGGTCCACGCTGGGCGCGCCTTCGGCGTAGACGCTGGCCGGCCCGCCGGAAAGGATCACGCCCATGGGGGCGAAGGCCTTGATTTCCTCCAGGGGCATGGTGCAGGGGTGGATCTCGCAATAGACCCGGGCCTCGCGCACCCGCCGGGCGATGAGCTGGGTGGTCTGGGAGCCGAAGTCCAAGACCAGCACTTTCTCCTGGTGGATGTCGTTCACGGGCGATCGCCTCCCTGTTTTCCCTTGGTTCGTACCATGTCCAAGTCCCGGCGCGGCCGGCCCCTGGCGGACAAGGCGTCCGGCAAGCGAGGGCCGCGGGCGCAGCAAAAGCTGCGTCGAGGACCGAGCGCGGCCGGCAACGCGGCATGCCGGTGGCTGGCGCGGCCGGTCTAGGCCCCGTCCACCCGGTAGTTGGGCGCTTCCTTGGTTATGATCACGTCGTGCACGTGGCTCTCGCGCAGGCCGGCGGCGGTGATCTGCACGAAGCGGGCCTTGGCCTTGAGCTCGGCCAGGTTGGTCGCGCCCACGTAGCCCATGCCGGCCTTGAGTCCGCCCACCAATTGATACACGCTCTCGCTTATGGGGCCCCGGTAGGGCACCCGGCCCACGATTCCCTCCGGCACCAGCTTGTCGGTCTCGGCCTGGGAATAACGGTCGGCCGAGCCGGCCTTCATGGCGTCGATGGAGCCCATGCCCCGGTATATCTTATAGCGCCGGCCCTGAAAAAGAATAGTCTCGCCGGGGCTCTCCTCGGTGCCGGCGAACAGGGAGCCGATCATCACCACCTGGGCACCGCCGGCCAGGGCCTTGGTCAGATCGCCGGACCATTTGATGCCGCCGTCGGCGATGAGCGGCACGCCGGCGGCCTCGGTTATGGGCGCCACGTCCATGATGGCGGTCATCTGGGGCACCCCCACGCCGGCCACCACCCGGGTGGTGCAGATGGAGCCGGGGCCCACGCCCACCTTCACCGCGTCCACCCCGGCGTCGATCAGGGCCTTGGCTCCCTCGGCCGTGGCGATGTTGCCGGCCACCAAATCCATTTTCGGGAAGGCTTCTTTTATCCGGCGCACGCTCTGCAAAACGCCCTCGGCATGCCCGTGGGCCGAATCCAGGCAGAGCACGTCCACTCCCGCCTCCACCAAAAGCTGCGCCCGTATGAGGCCTTCCTCGCCGGCGCCCACCGCCGCGCCCACCCGCAGGCGTCCCAGGTCATCCTTGGCGGACCAGGGGTACTTGCGCACTTTTTCGATGTCCTTGATGGTTACCAGCCCCCTCAGCTTGCCTTGATCGTCCACCACCAGGAGCTTCTCGATGCGGTGCTTATGCAGGATGGCCTTGGATTCCTCCAGGGTGATGCCTTCCTTGACGGTGACCAGATGGTCCTTGGTCATGACCTGGCTCACCGGCTGGTCCAGATTGGTCTCGAAGCGCAAGTCGCGGTTGGTGATGATGCCCACCAGTTTCTTGTCTTCCACCACCACGGGCACCCCGCTGATGCGGTAGCGGCTCATGAGTTCCGTGACCTGGTGCAGGCTGGCCTCGGGTCCCACGGTCACCGGGTCCACGATCATGCCCGATTCCGACTTCTTGACCTTGGTCACTTCCAGGGCCTGCGCCTCGGGCGTCAGGTTCTTGTGGATGAAGCCCAGGCCGCCCTGGCGCGCCAGGCTGATGGCGGTGTCGGCCTCGCACACGGTATCCATGGCCGCGCTGACGATGGGTATGTTGAGCTTGATCTTGCGGGTGAGTCGGGTGCTGGTTTCCACGTCCTTGGGCAGCACCTGGCTGTGGCCAGGTTTTAAAAGGAGGTCGTCAAAGGTCAGGCCCTCCTGGATTTCGAAGGAGATTTTCGGCATGTTGGCTCCCCGTCAGGAAATGGCCGCGTGCTCCAGGAGGATGCCCTCCAACAGCCCCGCGTCCATGGTTATGAAGCTCTCCAAATCAAGGCCGCTGACCAAGCCCCAAAGGATGGCCAAGCCCCCCACTATTATATCGGCCCGCTCCGGCTCCAAGACCAGTTCCCGCCTTCTCCCGGCGAGAGGCATGGCAGCCAGACGGAGGTATTCGTTTCTTAAGTCAGCCCTGGAGACCTCCAGGTTGTTAATTTCCTCGGGCTGGTAGCTCTTCATTCCCAGCCTGAGCGCCGCCAGGGTGGCGGCCGTGCCGGCGGTGGCCACCAAACGCCGGCAAGCGCCCCGCCGCCCGCCCTGGGTGACCGGGGCCAGCCCTTCCCGCACCGCGGAGTCAAGGGCCTGAAGTTCACGGCTGCCGGGCGGATCGCCGGTCAAGAATTTTTCGCTCAGAGTGACCGCGCCCAGGGGCAGGCTCAGCGGGTCCTCCTGGGGAGCGCCCAGGTCCATGATTTCCGTGCTTCCGCCGCCGATGTCGGCCAGCCAGGCCCCCTCGGCGGCAGCCGCGCCTCCATCCAGCCGGCTCAGCACTCCGCGGCGGGAAAGCGCCGCTTCTTCGGCTCCGGACAGCACCCGGCAAGAATCCAGGGCTAATTCCCGGCCCAGCCGCTCCACGAAATCCCGGCCGTCAACCGCCAGGCGGCAGGCCTGGGTGGCGGCCAGGGCGACGCGCCGGGCTCCCGCCTGGCGGGCCTGGCGGACGAACTCCGCGGCCGCTTGCGAAGCGGCTTTCTGGGCCTCGGGGGCCAATCCGCCGCCCGGCCGCAAGCCCCGGCCCAGGCGCGGGGTGGCCAGGCCCCGGCGCAGGGCCCGCCATGAGCCGCCCTCCACCTCGGCCACTAGTAAGCGCAGGGTGTTGGAGCCCAAGTCCAGGGCGGCGGCTTTCATGACGGACACGCCATTATAAAATAAATTATTACAGAATATTGGCGCAAACGGTCACACCTCGGCCGCCCCGGGAATAATGTTGCGACTGTTCTAACAGACCAAATTGGGCTTGACAAGATCAAAGCCCAGCCGGGGTTGGGAATCTGGCGGGGTCAAGGCTGCCGGATTTCCCGGCGCGGAGATGAAGCGGGCGGCTTTTTCGGGCTTGCCAGAAACAAAGGATGAAAGGCAGGCCAACATGCTCAACCAAAAGCTAGTGGATCGGTCGTTTTAATAAAGGTAAGCGGGCCGCGCCGGGCAACAAAGTCAAAAATTGAGCTTGCCGCATATTGTGAAAACTATGCTTGCTACTCTGACTATATGTCATTTTGTCAGGCAGAAACACAGGCTCAAGGTGGGTGAGCAAGCGCTGGCGATCACGCATAAATCATGAACCGCCGTAAATTTTAACGCCGCTGAGAAACCTTGCCCTGCCAGTCGTCGAACTTGCCAACATAAATATTTGTTATTAATTGATTTTATTTGAGATGCCAGGGACCGCGACAATTATGCCTTGTCGCCATCCCTCAACACTTGATCACGGCTTATTTCTTGCACTATATTTTGACTCTTTGCGGTTCCAGGCGGAAACGAACATCCGCCTGGACCGTTAAGCATTGGGCATGAAAATGCCGAGTGAAACCTAAAAAAGGAGAAGTCAGGCATGTTATTCTGTTTGACCTTTTGAGCCGGAAATCTTTAACTTTACCATAACGGCTGCGACAGCTTTTGACGCCATCATCCGGATTCAACCGCTAAAGCTCGCATAAAAGCTAATCACTAAAATTTATCAGCTACATTTGAGGGGGATTTTATGTTCGCCGTTCGCCGTGCCCGCATCAGTCTCAAGCTGCGGTTGTTTCTGCCCAATCTTCTTTACATCATCTTAATAGCTGTTGTTTTGGGCCTTTATCTATACTCCAGCGAGCAAATGGACAGCTTGGGTCTGGAGCAACGGGCCTCCATGGACTTGGCGGGTAAGGTCCGCCAGACCGCGCTCATGACCAAGGGCTACCTGAACAAGGACCTGAGCCAAGAGGAACTGGGCAAGCAATTCCAGAGCCTGCAAAGCGCCCTGGCGGGTAGCCCCCTGGCGGCGGAATTCAACAAGCTGTGGAGCAACATCGAGCAATTCGCCAGGCTGGAGAGCGCCAATAGCGGCATAGAAAAGCAGATCAACCAGTTGACCTCGGCTTCCATCGACCAATCAAGCAATTATATAAAAATGATGAGCCAGAAATTGGCGGCAGGAGATGGCAATGCTCAAGTGGGCAAGCTTGAAGCTTCGGCGATAAGCGGCGCCAACGTCAACACCGCCTCCAATTATGAGTTAAAAATCAAATTTTTGCAGCTTAAGGACAACTTGGCGGTCAAGCAGGACATGCTGCAATTCATAGATACCCTCCTGCAAAACGTGGAACAAAACATTAAATGGCTCTCGGGCACCCCCTTCCAGCAGATGGCCCTGGCGGCCAAGGAGGCCAACCAGAAAATCAAGGTCCTCACCCTGGACTACATAAAAAATGTGGAAGAGCAAAACGCCATCGGCCAGTCCATATTGCAGGGCATCGAGAAAAGCATGGCCGACATCGAAACCAGCACCCTGACGGCCAGCCAGGACTTTTTCTCCCAGATCAAGGGCAGCTACCAGCTCATCGTGGCGGCGCTGGTGGTCATCGCCATTTTGGGCATGGCCTTGGGCCTTTTCCAGGCGCGGGGCATCACCAGTTCTCTCCGCCGCATCATAGAAGGCCTGGGCGACGTGGCTTCCGGC
>LBMP01000158.1 GCA_001184205.1 Desulfocarbo indianensis | reverse complement strand
GTCCTGCAGCATGGCCTTATCCAGGCTCAGGTCCGCCACCAGCCGCTTGAGCTTCGCATTCTCCTCCTCGAGCTGCCGCATCCGGCGCAGCTCCGAAGGGCCGACGCCCCCGTACTTCTTCTTCCAGTTGTAGAAGGTCGCCTCGCTGATGCCCAGCTTGCGACACACCTCCTCGACCTTCGTACCCAGTTCCGCTTGCTTGAGCGCGAACGCTATCTGCGCCTCAGTGAACTTGCTCGTCTTCATGGCATGTCTTCCATTTCAAATCATGAAAATCATGCCGGATTCTCTACTTCTCAGCTGTACTGTTTCTTGGTGTAGGGTCAACAACCCTTCAATGGATGTTCTCTTACTACCCAACCGATTGGGCGCACTACCGGGTCACATATGCTGCTCGCCTGAGACTCATTGAAACGTCGTCAAAGCAAATTCTTGCGGAAAGTATGTGCAGTGGCGTCCAAGGCGACGACAACAATCCCCCCTCGAAAGACCAGCTACTCGACAATCAAGCGACGCTGCTCAAGAAGTACCTAGATCAAGCCGCAAATGGCTGCGTTGAGGCATTTGCTCGGGACGTTCTGGTGCTGTAACTAAAAATGCACTGATGGGACGGATGCGTGCGAGGGGGCAGCCCGCTACGCGCATCCGCAGATCGATGCCGTGCATGTGGGTGAGGCGATCCAGTATCGGCGTGGGGTGAAGGCGGACTAACGCTCGTCCGCGCGCTGGCCGTCGATCAGCTTGGCCAGCAGCTTCGCCAACTGCCGCTGCTCGGCGTCCGTCAGCACCGAGAGCACGGCACGCTGGTTCTCCACATGCGC
>LBMP01000157.1 GCA_001184205.1 Desulfocarbo indianensis | reverse complement strand
CATTGGTAACGGCGTGTAACCTCGTTGCGCCAGGGGCTTCCGGCGCCACGGCCAGCGGGCGCGCTATGATCCTCGGGCGCCGTGCGCGGCACTTCCTGCTGACAAGACACGGCCCGCCCCCCTCCTCGCTTCGCCTCACCATGCAGCCGACACTCCTGATCCTCATTGCGATGACGCCCGACAACGTGGCGCAGATCGCTCAGCACTTCCACATCATCCACGCCCCAACCCGGGCAGAACGCGACGCCGCCATCGCCCACAACGGGCAAGACGTGCGCATCGTGCTAACCAATGGATCAACGGGCCTGACCGGCGCAGAGATCGCCGCCCTGCCCAAACTGGAACTGGCCTGCGCCCTGGGCGCCGGCTACGAGAACATCGACGTGGAAACCGCTCGTGCGCGCGGCGTGGTGGTGGCCAACGGCGCCGGCACCAACGACGCCTGCGTGGCTGACCACGCCTTCGGCCTGCTGCTGGCTGCAGTGCGCGGTATCCCGAAGCTGGACCGCGCCACGCGCAATGGCGTCTGGCGCGACGACATTCCGCTGCAGCCCGGCGTGTGCGGCAAGCGCCTGGGTATCGTGGGCCTGGGCACCATCGGCATGCAGATCGCACGCCGCGCCGCAGGCTTCGACATGCAGATCGGCTATCACAACCGCAAACCGCGCGACGGTGTGTCGTACCAGTATTTCGCTGCGCTCAAGGAGATGGCCGAGTGGGCGGACTTCCTGATCGTTGCCACGCCGGGCGGCGCGCAAACCAAGCATCTGGTGAATCAATCCGTACTGGAAGCGCTGGGGCCGAACGGCTGCGTGGTCAACA
>LBMP01000156.1 GCA_001184205.1 Desulfocarbo indianensis | reverse complement strand
CCGCCGCGACCAGCTCGACGTACGCAGCCTGCTCGTCATCAAGGACGGCAAGCTGATCTTCGAACGCTACGGCAACGAACTCGGGCGCGACTACAACCATGAGCTTTACTCCGTCACCAAGTTCATCAGCGCGCTGCTGGTGGGAACGCTGGTGGGTGACGGCAAGCTCAGTGCGCAGGACAAGCCTGCGGCGCTGCTGGCCGCCGCGCGGCCAGACCTGGCAACATCGCTGGCAGACAAGAAAGACATCCGCCTGCAAGACCTGATGTCGATGTCCAGCGGCCTGTCGTACAAGCTGGGGGAAGGCACCGACACGCTGTACTACGGCGTGCCTGATCGCCTGAAGGTAGCAGCCTCTGCCAGCGTGCGCGCCAAGCCCGGCACCGAGTTCGACTACATCGACGTCAATCCGGTGCTGGTGGGCGCGACCATCTCGCAGATCACCGGCCAGCCCGAGCAACGCTATGCCGAGGCCCGCCTGTTCAACCCGCTCGGCATGCAGCATTACCGCTGGGATGGCGCCGACGGCAAGGGTGCGGTGTCCGGAGGTTGGGGCCTGCGCCTGCGCTCCAACGACATGGCGCGGCTCGGCCTGCTGATGTTGAACCAGGGCCGCTGGAACGGTCAGCAGATCGTGCCGGCCAGCTGGGTGGCGCGCATGACCACGCCGTCCGGCCCGGCGCCTGACTACGGTTTCTATTGCTGGGTCAACAACATCGTCAAGAGCGAGCGCGAGTTCAGCGCCATGGGCTACAAGGGCCAGTTCATCACGGTGCTGCCGAAGGAGAACGCGGTGATCGTGATGAACAGCATCATGTCGAC
>LBMP01000155.1 GCA_001184205.1 Desulfocarbo indianensis | reverse complement strand
GTGTTCGCCACCGAGAAGGTGCCAGGCGCCAGCAACACCACGCCGCGCAACCCATTGCTGCCAACCGGCAAGGCGGCCACCTGATTGATCGCGTTCTGGATGTTCTGCGTGTCGTCCTGCCCGCCACCAAGCGGGTTGACGGTGACGGCGGCCGCAGGCGCGGGCAGTGTCACGCCACCGCCCATGTAGCCGGCGGACGAGTAATCCATGACCGTGTCGCCGTTGGCGTTGAGCGTCTTGTAAGCGAGCAGGTTGTTGGACGGATACACCCATGCGCTATGGGCCGTGCTGCTGCCCCAGGCGTTAGGGGTGGCGCAGGCTTGCATGCCATAAGGCGGCGTAGCGCTGGTGGCTGTTCCTGGGCCGGCGCCAGGGCTGGGGCTGCCAGTTCCACTCAGGCTAGTGGAAGCCGCGTTGGCGGTTCCGTCACCACCACCACCGCCGCAAGCGGCAAGGGTGGTGAGGGTGGAAAGCAACGCAACGGATGCCGCAAGACGGCAAGTGTTGGCTGTGAGAGGGGTCATGTTGTGCTCGTGGGGGCTTGGTTGTCGTAGCCGGCGTCGTCTGCGCCAGCGTTGGTGTTGCCACGACAACCAATAGCACGCGACCGCCCGTCCCGCGTGACAAAAACGTAACAACGGTGACGGCGTGTGCACACCGCCACCCGCCGCCAACCGTGGCCGCTCACAAGGCCGAGAACAACCCCTGCGGCAACCCCCGCGTCACCACCAGCAGTGTCATCACGGCCGGCATGGCGGCGGCGGCCAACACCGTCTGTGCCGCGGTAATGCCCGCCATGAGCGGTGCATCGCCACCGAGCTG
>LBMP01000154.1 GCA_001184205.1 Desulfocarbo indianensis | reverse complement strand
CATCGGGCTCACGCCCACGGAGGCCAGCAGCAGGAACAGATACACGAGCGCCGTGGCATAGGCCGCCACCAGCGACGACCAATCGATGTAGCCCGTGGCCGGAATCACCCGGCGCAGCGGATGCACCAGCCAGCCCGTCAGTTGAAAGATGGCCTGCGACAGCGGATTGCGCGGTGACAGCCGCACCGCCTGCGTCCAGGCGCGTATCAACAGCGCGGCGCCAAAGAGCGAGAAGATCGTGTCGAGCAGAAAACGCGTGATGTCGCCGAACATGCGCCCGGGTCTCCTATGGTCAGGTGAGGCAAAAGCTGCGAGGGCGAGAGGCTCGCCGGAGGGCGGCTATTGTCGCATGGGACTCTGACGGTACGCTGCGTGGGCCACCTGTGATGATGTGTCGCGCGCGGTAGGCGCGTCGTGGGCCTTGGAGTATCGTCTCGGCGCTTTTCAGACCTCAAGCCTCTCAAGGAGATCCACCGTGATACTACGTGTGCTCCGCGCGCCGCTCAGCGCCGCGCTGTTTTTATTCGCAAGCCTGTCGGCCGTGCCTGCTGCGCATGCCGAGACCGGCGCCTTCACCCTTCAGTCGTCCGCGTTTGCTGACAACGGCGTCATCGACCGCAAGTACGCCGGCAAGACCCCCGCGAACCAGAATTGCACGGGCGAGAACATCTCTCCGGCGCTGAGCTGGTCCAACCTGCCGGCCGGCACCAAGAGCCTGGCGTTGATCGTGAGTGATCCGCAGGGCCAACTCGGCCAAGGTGCGAACCATTGGTTGACCTACGGCATTCCCGCCACGCAGACCGAGTTGCGCGAAGGCGCCGCCAC
>LBMP01000153.1 GCA_001184205.1 Desulfocarbo indianensis | reverse complement strand
ACTGGTCGAGCAGGCCGCGGCGGCGGCGGAATCGCTGGAAGAACAGGCGCAGGAGCTGGCGCGGGCGGTCAGCGTGTTCCGCGTGGCGGGCTAGTGTCCAGGCGTTACAGAAACTTGCGGTAGACCACGAAGCCGGACTTTTCCGCCACCGTGTCGTAGAGCTTCATCGCCGTCGTGTTGGTCTCGTGCGTCTGCCAGTAGACGCGCGGCAGGCCGGCCTCTGCTGCACGCTGGTAGACGGCTTCGATCAGTGCGCGGCCCACGCCCTGCCCGCGCGCCGCTTGTGCGGTGAAAAGATCCTGCAGGTAGCAGGTCATCTGCACCTGCGTCGTGCTGCGATGGAAGAGGAAATGCACGATGCCGAGCAACGCGCCATCGCGCTCGGCAACCATGGCATAGACGGGTTCATGCTCGTCAAAGAAGCGCTGCCACGTCGTCTGCGTGACGAAGTCGGGCAAGGCGGTTTCCCCGGCACGGCCGTAGAAGGCGTTGTAGCCGTCCCAGAGGGGTTTCCAGGCCTCGTAGTCGTCTTGGCGGATGGGGCGGATCAGCAGTTCGGCAGATGCGGGCATGGTGGGCAGTCCGTGTGATGAGGCTGCCATTCTGCCGCACGGGGGCACGCACATGCGGGTAAGTCCTGAGGGCCTCCGAAAGTTTGACGAAAGCCGACGGGTCATACAGTGCAATCACTGCTTGGCGACGAACTCCGCCAGTGTGCAAGGTGGAGGMGGTCGGGTGTCAGGTAGGGCGCGTCGGGCAGCAATGCTTGGCAAGGATGGGCTTGCAGTGTGATTKGGGAATCCGCGCTGCGAGCTCAACCGAAGG
>LBMP01000152.1 GCA_001184205.1 Desulfocarbo indianensis | reverse complement strand
CTTCATGATTCCACTCGCTTCGGTTTCTTCTGGGCGATTTCATTGACGCGTCGGTTGGGTGGGAACGACGACCGTCTTGCCGACTTCCGGCGTCCAGTCAATCGTCGCGTACTTGCCCTTGGCGGTGGTGACATCGTAAGTCACGTTGCAGGCATCGTCGGCCATCTCACCAATGACGGCCAGAATCTCTTCCTTGGTCGCCTTGCCGGTCACACTGAATTCGACAATCGTGAACTCAAATTCTTGTGCGGAATCGCTTTCCTCGACACGTTCGATTTTCAACGTGACCAAGCTATCGCCCGGGCTGGCACCGCTCGTCGGCAAGGGCAAGGTTGCTAGGCGCGCGACCAGGGCCGTGAGGTTGGTAGAGATGATCTCCCGCTGCTTGGGATTCAGTTCAGACACAAGCGCGTCGGGCAGCGACTTGGCAAAGGCAAGCAGCACGTTGAAGCCGCGAAGGGCTTCCTGCAGGTTTTCTGCAGTGACAGGCAGTTCGCCAACCACATCGGCGATCGATACGTCTACTTTGACCTCAACATCCACTGTCTCGTGCTTCGTGATCTGCATAATATTTTCGTTTGTCAGAGCTTGTGCATGGCGTATGTCGGCAGCGTGGTCAGTCCGTTCCACCGCTGACCGGTCCAAAATCACTGAGAATCGCGTCCACTTCCTGGCGAATTGGGGCCACGGTCGACGCCATTGCCTGGCCGGGCACCTGTACGCTCATTGCGGCGCTCAACCCGTCTGTCAGGTGAGGCGATCTGCGCGAGCGACAAGGCGGCGCTCGAGCGTCTCGTTGATGAAGTCGTCCACCAACACCTTACGT
>LBMP01000151.1 GCA_001184205.1 Desulfocarbo indianensis | reverse complement strand
CCCTGTGGCGCTCCGAAGCCGGCAACCCGCCGCCCAAGCGTGTGGTCATTGCTGACGACCGCACCACCGCAGACACCGCCTACCGCCTGGCCTGCGAAGGCACAGCACTGCTCTGGCGCGGCGACTTCCAGAACGCGCGGCAACTGCTGCAGGCCATATCCCGCCGCACCGATCGCAAGCCGCGCAAGGAAGCCACTTCGCCCATCGAGGCTTTCAACTTCCATCGCCAGGCCCAATCGCAGCGCGCCCGCACGCTCGGCATGCTGCTGATTCCGCTGGATGCCGATTACACAATCCCGCTGCGCCGTGCACCTGACATGCGCGAAGCCTGCAATGAAGCGTATGGCGCGGGTGAAGCCGCTTCGGTCGTTTCGCTGCGCGAGCTGCTCGGCCTGATCGGCGCGCACGAATGGCGCAAGAAGGGGGTGGAGATTCCCGCGTTGGATGGTGCGCGCATTCACCCGCACTACGGCGTGTTCTCACCCGTGCGTGGGGAATACATCGACTTGGTTGCGCAAGCGCCGTTGCCGTCGAAGGCGCTGGCATTCGATATCGGCACGGGCACGGGTGTGCTGGCTGCGGTGCTGGCAAAGCGCGGCGTCAAGCGTGTCGTTGGCACCGATCAAGACCCGCGTGCACTCGCTTGCGCGCGAGACAACCTGACACGCCTTGGGCTGCAAACCCAGGTGGACGTCGTTGACGCCGATCTCTTTCCCGAAGGGCGTGCACCGCTGGTCGTGTGCAACCCGCCGTGGTTGCCAGCGCGGCCCAGCTCGCCGATCGAGCGGGCCGTCTATGACCCGGATAGCGCCATGTTGCGCGGCTTT
>LBMP01000150.1 GCA_001184205.1 Desulfocarbo indianensis | reverse complement strand
GCGCCTCTGAACCACACTCACATCGGAAGAGCCATTTTTTGGAGCCAAGGACTCCCCGCTGAATTGCCGTCAAGCGTCCATACGTCTTCCCAGTAATATCTACGTCGCGCGATAGGCACCCACAGGATTTTATGTGTCCTGTCGTAACCGCACTCCTACTAGCCAGCTTTTCGGTGCCACACTCGCACTTGAACAACCACTTACGGGGGTCCTGGTTGTCCGCCTTTATTGCCGTGAGTCGGTTGAATCGTTGACCAGTAATGTCAGGAGATCGCCGTATGCAACCGCATGAAGACGTCTGACCGGATGCGACGTTGTACTTGTCCAACTCAGTCTCGGTGCCGCACTCACAGAGAAACCACCAGTTCCCAGACCTAGGTTCCGCTGGCCGAAGCGCCGTCAGTTTGCCGAAGACCTGCCCCGACTTGAAATCGCGTCGAACATAACGCCGTTTGCAACCGCAAGAGTAGGACCAACCGTTTACAACGTCGGTTTTCTTCAGCAACTTCTCTACTCCGCAGGCGCACCTAAACCACCATTCGCCTTTTCCCCGCGCTGACCTCAAGGCGGTCCATAGCCCGAATGTTCGGCCGGCAAAAGCCTGTTCGGTGACGCACCCACAAGAGGTCGTGTGACCCGCGGTGACTCTTAACCTCTGAATCGCCTTCTCTGTTCCACAAGCACATCGAAACAGCCAATTCCGACCATCTCCCGCTACACCGATCGCAGTCCAGCTGCCGAAAGTCTGCCCCGATATGTCTTCGCTTTGCGAGCACCCACAAGATTTTGTTCGGCCATTCACCACCCGGGCCTTGTTCAGCAGCGCCTC
>LBMP01000149.1 GCA_001184205.1 Desulfocarbo indianensis | reverse complement strand
CGAAGAGGTCTACAGCACGCTGCACGACTTCACGCGCGGCTACGCCTTCGACACCGAGGCCGAGGACTACCTCATCCACATCACCACCGGCACGCACGTCGCGCAGATCTGCTGGTTCCTGCTGGCTGAGGCGCGCTATCTGCCAGCGCAGCTCATCCAGACCGCGCCACCGCGCAAGAAGGAACTCGGCAACATCACTGGCAGCTACAGCGTCATCGACCTGGATCTCTCACGCTACGACAAGATCGCCACGCGCTTTGCACGCGAGCGGGAAGACACGGTCTCGCTGCTGAAGTCGGGCATCGCCACGCGCAACCCGGCGTTCAACCGGATGATCGAGCAGATCGAGCGCGTGGCGTCGCGCTCCAAGGCGCCGATGCTGCTGTTCGGGCCGACAGGTGCCGGCAAGTCGTTCCTCGCGCGGCGTGTGTATGAAATGAAGAAGGCGCGCCACCAACTCGCCGGCCGCTTTGTCGAGGTGAACTGCGCCACGCTGCGCGGTGACAGTGCAATGTCTGCGCTCTTCGGCCACGTGAAGGGCGCCTTCACCGGTGCGCAAACCGAGCGCGCGGGCCTGCTGCGCAGCGCGGACGGCGGCCTGCTATTCCTCGACGAAATCGGCGAACTGGGCCTGGACGAACAGGCCATGCTGCTCAAGGCCATCGAAGAAAAGCGCTTCCTGCCCTTCGGCAGCGACCGCGAGGTGGAGAGCGATTTCCAGCTCATCGCCGGCACGGTGCGCGACCTGCGGCAGTGGGTGGCGAAAGGCCGTTTCCGCGAAGACTTATACGCGCGGATCAACCTGTGGACCTCCGATCTGCCCGGCCTGGC
>LBMP01000015.1 GCA_001184205.1 Desulfocarbo indianensis | reverse complement strand
CACCAGCGCGCTGACCCGATGTACCTTGATGTCGTCCCAAAGCCCCATATCCACTGCTCCCGCGCGGTGCGCCCGCGTTCAGCCCTGATAGGTAAAGGTCAAAATGGTGATGGAACCGAACAAAAGGAAAGCCAGCGTCACCAGCCAATTCAGGCTGGTCAAAATCACCCGCCAGCCCTCCCGGTGCACGTAGTCGTCGATCACCAGCTTGATGCCGTTCATGGCGTGATACAAACCCAACACCAAAAACAACATCTCCCAGGCCTTGTAATAGGGGCTCGCCAAACGATAAGCCACCTTCTCATAGCTCACCGGACCATCGCCCACGTAGTGAATCAAAATGAAATGCAAAAACAATATCACCACCAGGGCTACCCCGCTCACCCGCTGGAACAGCCACTCGAATGCCCCGCTGCGTCCCGATCCCATGAATCGCATCGCCATGCTCCTTGGGAAGAGAAGGTTTGCTCGGGGGAGAAACTTTCTTGGAAGAAAGTTTCTCCCCCGAACCCCCTCTTCAAAGAACTTTATAGTTTAGCTTCGGCCTCTTTACCCCCATCGCCCTTTTTGAAGGGGGTGCGGGGGAAACTTTTTGGGGCACCAAAAAGTTTCCCCCGCCATCTCCATCTTCTTAATGAAACGCCAGGCGCAACATGGGAATGCCGCCCAATACCACCAGAACGGCGCTCACTCCCAGCACGGACCACACCCAGGCAAGGTGGGGGCCTTTCGCGCCGGCGTTGCCGTAATCGATCAGCACCACCCGGATGCCGTTGACGCCATGGAACACCACCGCGCCCAAAAGCGCTATCTCCATGAAGTGGAACAACGGCGACTGCACCACCGCCATCACCTGGTCGAAAGCCTCCCGGCCACGGCTGATGTGATGTATCACCCAAATGTGCATGAACAAATACAAGGCCAAACCAAGACCCGTGGCACGGTGCAGCAACCACGCCACGTAGCCCGCGTGCAATCTATAATGCTTCCGCATAGGATAGGTTTTCATGATTCAACTCCAAGCAATCCAGGAGCCCTTTTCCATGGCATCTTTTCGACGCCCTGGCGAACAAGGTGGCGCGACGGGGCATTGAAGCTTTAGGAGCCCCCGCCGCGCCGCTAGGAGGAGGTCGCTAAATTATCTTTCATGCCGAAGCCTCTTTCATGCGCTTGCGCTCGTGAATCGGCAAAATGAGGCCGGGATTGGCCTTTATGCGGACTTTTTGCATGGCGTACACCAATCCCCAAAGGCCGATGCCGATGAAATCCACCGCGATCTTGGGCAGCGGCGTGGGGTCGGACAGTATCTCCGGGAAGAACAACAGTATGGTGGCCACCGCCGCTATGAGCCATTCCACTATATTGGTGGGGCACAGGAAGTACCCCATGGTTAAAGAGCCGAAGGCGATGGTGCCCAATACAATGGTGAAATAGGCCATGAGTATCTGATACCAGGGTCCGGCCAAAAGGAATCCCGGCGCGAACGCGAAGAGAAAGGGTCCGATGTAGAGCATCTTGGCGAACTTGAAACTGGTCCAGCCGGTTTTCCAGGGGTCGGAGCCGGCGATGGCCGCGCCGGCGTAGGCCGCCACGCAGACCGGCGGAGTGATGTTGGAGTCCTGGCTGAACCAATACACTATCATGTGCGAGGCGATGAGCACCCAGGAGACATAGCCGCCACGCACCAGCTCGCGCGTGATCTCCATATCCTTGAAGCTCATACCGAACTGGCTCTGGGCGATCATCTCGCTCAGCGCTCCCACCGCCAGCACCGCGGTGATGAGATAGGCGGCGGTGACCGGCACGCCCATGCCCAGCACCAGGGACGCCAGCCCGATGAGAATGATGGCCAGCGGCAGCCAGCCCGAGGAAAGCTCGATGATGATCTGGGAGAACTTGAGCCCGATGCCGGTGAGGGCGATGGTGCCCACTATGATGCCGATAACGCCCACCGTGGCGCCGATGATCAGGGTGTTGCGGGCGCCTTCGATCATGGCCGCCAGAATCTCACGCCAGCCCATCTTGTTGTTGGGCGTGGTCCAGGATACCAGCACGCAGATGATGGTGGCCCAAAAGGCCGAGTAGCCCGGCGAATAGGCCAACAGCATAAGCACCACGATGGCCACCAGGGGCAAGGACAGCAGCCATTGCGCCTTGAGTATCTGCAAGGCGGTGGGCGCGTTTTCATCGCGCACGCCGACCAGGCCGTAGCGCTTGGCCTCGAAATGGATCATCACGAAAACGGAAAGAAAATAAATGGCCGCGGGAAACACCGCCATCTTCATGATTTCCACGTAGGGAATCTCGGTCAGCTCGGCCATGAGGAAGCCGCCGGCCCCCATGATGGGCGGCATGAACATGCCGCCGATGGAGGCGGCCGGCTCGATGGCCCCGGCCACGTGCGGCCGGAAGCCGGCCCTTTTCATGAGGGGGATGGTGAACGCGCCGGTGGAAACCGTGTTGGCGATGGCGCTGCCGGAAACCGAACCGAAGAAGCCGGAGGCGATGACCGCCACCTTGGCCGGCCCGCCCACGGTGCGCCCGGCCAGGGCCATGGGCAAATCCAGGAAGAAGCGGGAACAGCCCGAAGCCTTGAGGAACGAGCCGAAGAATATAAAAAGAATGACGTAAGTGACCAGCACGTCGGCCATGATGCCGAACACGCCCTCTTGTTTCAAATAAATGTGGTTGATGGCCTGCTTCATGGGGAAGCCCTGATGGGCAAAGGCCTTGAGCACCGGTATGGGCTCCAGGAGATCGCCCCAAAAGGCGTAGGCCAGAAAAGCCAGGCCCACGATGGTCATGGACCAGCCCAGCACCCGGCGGGCCACCTCCAGGGAAATGATGACGCCGATGACGCTGGCCGTGGTGTCCCAGGCGTTTTCGGCGCCCATGCGGTAATTAAGATTTTCGAACTCCAAAATCCAGTAGCCCACCGCCAGGGTGGCGATGATGGCCAAGGCGAGATCGATCAAGGAAGGACGGTCTTTGGGGCTCTTGCGCCACAGGGGATAGGAGAGGAACACCAGCACGTAGGTTATGAGAACGTATATGCCGCGGTGGTATTGGGCGGCCACCGGCGCCACGCCGGCATTGTAGAGATAAAAGAGCACCATGAAGATGCCCAGTATAGAGGTGAAATAAAGCCATATGCCGGTCATGCTGCGGCCGGTTTTGGAGTCCTTGCTTACGATCTCCTCCAGCTTTTTCTTGTCGGCCGCGCTTGCGGGGATTTGCTCGCTCATGGGCCCCTCGCCTCTATCCGTTGATTACACGAGGGGGGGCATGAAGCCCCCCCTATTCAGTTTTACGGTTCGCTTTGCCTAGTCCACCGGCTTGAGATTGTCGGGGATGGTCTTGCCCTGTTCGGCCCAGAATTTGGCCGCTCCCTTGTGCAGAGGCACGCTGGATCCCTTGAAGCCGTTTTCCAAGGTCATTTCCTTGAAGGTCTTCTTGGCGGTGACCATGGCGGCCATGCCTTCCTTGGACCACAGGGTCTTCATGATCATGTAGACCAGTTCCTCATCCTCGGATTGGGCCGTGGTCAGGATGGTGGAATCCTGGAAGGTCTTGCACTCGGGCATGTCCTTGCCGTAGGTACCGGCCGGGATGGTGGTGGGGGCATAGGCGAATTCGCCGTAGAACCCGCTCTTTTCCGCATCCACGCCCACGTCGATCAAACGGATGTCAACCTGCACCGAGGCCTCGATGATGGAACGGTTGGGGTAGCCCACCAGCACCCAGAAGGCGTCGATCTTGCCGTCCTTGAAGGCGTTGGCCGCGGCGGAATAGCCCAGGAACTGGGGCTCGAAGTTCTCCCACACCCCGATGTGGCGGAAAAAGCGCTCGGCGGAAGCGGCCGCCCCGCTGCCGGCGTTGCCCACCGCCACCCGGGCGCCCTTCAAATCCATGGCGCTCTTGAATTTGCTGTCCTTGCGCACCACCAGTTGAGCCGGCGCGCCGTAAAGATAGCCCAGGGAGCGGATCTTGTTGTATTTGGTTTCGTCCTTGGGAAGCTTTCCCTTGAAGCCGAGGGAAGAATCCACCGCGTAGCAAAGGCCGAAATCCGACTCGCCGCTGTTGACCCGCTTGACGTTCTCCACCGAGCCGCCGGAGCCCACCGCGCTGGCCTTCACCTCGGGATTCACCTTGGGCACATACACCGCCATGGCGTTGGCAAAGGTATTGAAGGTGCCGCCCGTGGGGCCGCCGCCTATTTTGACTTTGTATTCCTTGGCCATTGCCGCGCCCGGCAGCATGCCCAGGCCCAACACCAGCGCGGCCACCAGGCCGAGCAACAGAGCTTTCCTCATGTCACAACCTCCCTATGCTTGTTTAATCAACACTTTTCATCTCCGATCAGCCGGAGATGGTTAGCCTCTTGAAAGCGGGCGCGGCGTAAACCATGAAAATGGTCATGCCTCCCATAAGTGACGGCTTGGCCCGGTCAACCAAAGGAATGAGGAACCGTGTGCGAGAATTCAGGCCTTTTGGCACCCTGTTTACCTTAGTTTTATTCTGAGACATTGGTAAGCGGTGGGGCACTGATTTTTTCGTAAGAAATTTTTTTACGCCAGGCGCGGTCGAGAAAAGGCGGCTCAGGGCTCTATGAGGCCGGTTTGGATGGCGAACCGGCTCAAATCGGCGTTGTTGCGCAGGTTGAGCTTCTTCAGCAGGCGGAAACGATAGGTGTCCACGGTCTTGACGCTTATGTGATAGGTCTCGGCTATTTCGCGGTTGGTCTGGCCCAGGGCCAGGGCGCGCAGCACCTGAATCTCGCGGTTGGACAACGACTCCAGCGGCGAATCGCCCTTTTCTCCCCGGGCCACGCGCAGGGCCAGGAGCTCCGCCGCCTCGGCGCTCAGATAGCGCCCGCCGGCTTGCAGCTGGCGCAGAGCCTTGACCAGTTGCTCGGGCGCGGAGCGCTTGGTGATGTAGCCCCGGGCTCCGGCCGAGATGGAGCGCACCACGTACTGCTCCTCCTCGTGCATGGTGAGCACCAGGATGGGCAGGTCCGGCTGGCTGGCGTGCAGCTGGCTGATTACCTCCAGCCCGTCCATGCCGGGCATGGAGATGTCTATCACCGCCACGTCCAGGGTCACCCGCCCCGCCTCCCTTATGGCTTCGCGGCCGTCGGCGGCCTCCACCACCACCTCCATCTCGCCGGTTTCCTCGATGAGGCTGCGCAAGCCGGCCCGCACTATGCTGTGGTCGTCAGCCAAGAGCACCCTTATCACGCCGCCTCTCCCATCTGGTAATGCAGGGGCAGCTTCAGGCAGACCTCGGTGCCTTGCCCCGGCCTGGAGATTATCTCCAAACTGCCCCCGGCCAGGCCGGCCCGCTCCCGCATGCCGGCGATGCCCAGGCTGTGCTGGCCGGAAAGGCTTTGCAGATCGAAACCCATCCCGTTATCGGCCACCGTCACCGTAAGCGCCTGGCCTTCCACCCGCAAGGTGACGTCAACGTTGGAGGCCTCGGCATGGCGGGCCACGTTGGTGAGCGCTTCCTGGGCCACCCGGAAGGCGGCGATCACGGTTATTTCGCTCAGCTCCGGAATGTCCTCATGCTTGAAAACGCAGGCGATGCCGGTCCGCTTCTCGAATTCGGTGGCGTGCCATTCCAGGGCGTCCACCAGCCCCAGGTCGTCCAGCACCGGGGGCCGCAGGCGCATGGCTATATGGCGCACGTCCCTGATGGTCTGATCTATGAGTTCGCACATGTTCTGGGCCCGGGCCATGGCCCGGTCGTCGAATCCCTTGAGCCGGTCGCGCAGCCACACCGCGTCCATGCGCAGGGCGGTGAGCACCTGGCCCAGTTCATCGTGCAATTCGCGGGCAATGGCGGTGCGCTCCTTTTCCTGGGAGGCCATGATGCTGCCGGAAAGGCGGCGCAACTGATCCTGGGCCCTTTTGAGATCGGTGATATCCAGGGAGATGCCGCACAGGCGGGTGACCCGCCCCTGCCCGTCCAGGATGGGAAAGCGCACCGAAAGATAATTGTGCAGCGCGCCCTTGTGGGGAAACAGCTCCTCGGCCTGGAAGGGCTTTTTCTCATCGAGCACCTTCTGGTCGTTGTGGTTGAACTGGTCGGCGATCTCCTGGCTGAAAAAATCATAGGCGGTCTTGCCCTTGGCCAGTTCCTTGTCCACGCCGAAAATTTCCTCCCAGCGGGAGTTGAGCAGCACGTAGCGCCCCTCCGGGTCTTTCATGTAGACCACGGCCGGGGTGTGCTCGATCAAGCCCGATATCTCCCTGGTGCGCTGGCGCACCTGGCGCTCCAGATCCTTGGAATAGCTGCTCAGCTTGGCCTGGGCTTGGCGCAGCTCCTCCTCCACCCGCTTCAAGGCGCTCACGTCGCTCAGCACCGCCAGGGAGCGCACTATTTTACCGTCCGCATCCTTTTCGGCGATAGCCGAGAGCAACATCTCCACCACCTGGCCGTCCTTCTTGATGAAGCGGTGGGCTATGTTCCTGGCGTGCCCCTTGCTGAAAAACCGGGGCAAGGTGTTTTCCTCGGCGTTGCGGCGCGATTCCGGCGTGAGGAAATCGGTGAGCTGCTTGCCTATGACCTCGTCCTTTTCATAACCCAGCGCCTCGGTCCAATAATCGCTCACGCTCAGGAGGCGGCCCTGGGGGTCTATGGAATGCAGAAGCGCCGGCGTGTTGTGATACAGGAAACGGTAGCGCTCCTCGCTGCGGCGCAGCCCCTTTTCGGCGGCCTCGCGCCGGCCTATCTCCCGGCGGGCCTTGCGGTTGAGCAAATACACGCTCAAGCCCAAGCACAAACAGATGGCCAGGACCACCAGGCCGGTGGTGCGGGCCAAGGGCCGCATCATGGATTGGGCGATCTCGTCCAGCTCGCGCAGGTGGATCACCTTCCAATTGTCGAAATCATCTATGCTAAAGGAATAGAGCAGGTAGCGGCGGCCGTCGCGGTCCACGGCCAAATGCTGGTCCTCCAGCGACAAGCCCACCCAGGGCCAAGGCCCCTGGCCGAACTGGCGGCTGGACTTCACCTCGGCCAGCTCTTGCGCGGTTTTTTGCCACAGGGTTTTGAAGAGCCACGCCGGCTGGCTGGTGCTGAAGATCACGTCATAGGGCCCGGAGAGGATGGTTATGCCCGCCATGGGCTGCAACACGCTTTCCTCCAGGCGCTTTATGGACGACTTGATCACCGCCACGCCCAAGGGCTCGCCCTCGGCCCCCAGCACGGGATGGCTGTAATAGGCGCCGCGTTTGAAACTCCGGGTGCCCAGGGCCAGGTATTTGCTGGCCAGGCCCCGGATGGCCTCCTTGAAATATGGCCGGAACGAGTAATTATCCCCCAGGAAGCTGTCATCCTCGCCCCGGTTGCTGGTGGCCACCACCAGGCCCCGGCCGTCCATGAGATAGCACACGTCAACCTGCAGGCTAAGCTGAAAATGATCCAGCATGCGGTTGGCTTTTTCCAGGGAATCCGGGGTTTTCTGCTCCAGGGCCGCGCGCAGTTCGGCCAGGCCGGCCAGCGCCTTCACCGTGTTCATATTTTCGGTGAGGTGGCTGGAGAGTTGGTTTCTGACCAGTTCGGCCCGCGAGGCCGTCTGGCGGCGGGCCACGGCGAATTCGTATTCGCGAAACGAAAAGAAATAATAGAACGCCCCCACCGCGGTGGACACGGTGGCCAGGAGCGAAAGCGCCAGTAGTATGGTACGCAGTCTCATTCTTGATAAAAGCTCCGGTCGGCTTGCCGCAACACTATGTAATGTATCACATATGGGCAGACGGGTGGCGATCGGCGAAATGCCGCGGCCGGCGGCCCTCAACGAGAGGGGTTAACCGCGCAACGTTCGGCTTTCGGCCCGGC
This sequence comes from Desulfocarbo indianensis, assembly GCA_001184205.1. Taxonomy (GTDB): domain Bacteria; phylum Desulfobacterota; class Desulfarculia; order Desulfarculales; family Desulfarculaceae; genus Desulfocarbo; species Desulfocarbo indianensis. The sequence continues at coordinate 652 of LBMP01000015.1, read as the reverse complement.
CTGGCGAGACGGATCAGGCCAAAGGCCATAGCCGCAAACAATAAACGTCTTGGCGGCCGCCTAAAGTGCGGGCCTTTGCTATAGGCTGGGGGACCGGCCACTTATATTGAAGCGCCGGCCCCCTGTTAAGGATAGCTGGTTTTCCCTGCGCAGAGCCAATCAGCCCATTTGTAATTGTTGACCGGCTCAGCCGAGATTATCCCGCCCTTCCTCGGGCCCGGGCAAAAGGGCCGGGCGAACGGTTTTGCTTAGGGATAGGGAGCCGTCGCCGCCGTGCAGGAGCGCCATTAGCTCACGGGTGAGGCTTTCCACGCTGCGAGCCTGGTGGCGCAGCTCCTCGGAGGCCGCGGCCGATTCCTCGGCGCTGGCCGCGTTCTGTTGAGTCACCTTGTCCATCTGCGACAGGGCCAGGTTCACCTGCTCTATGCCTTGGGCCTGCTCGGAAGAGGCCGCGGCTATCTCCGCCACCAACTCGGCCACCTTGGAGGCCGAATCCTGCACCAAGGTGAAGGCCTCGTCGGTGCTCACCACCTTCTGCGAGCCCTTGCGGATGTCGGTGATGTTCTCCTGGATGAGCCGGTCCGTGTTCTTGGCCGCTTCCGCCGCCCGCATGGCCAGATTGCGCACCTCGTCGGCCACCACCGCAAACCCC
>LBMP01000148.1 GCA_001184205.1 Desulfocarbo indianensis | reverse complement strand
GGCGAACAGGGTGGCCTTGGCGTGGAAAACGTGGAACCCGCCCCTCACCATGTCCCAGGCCAGGACGCCGGCCACCGCGCCGTGGCTCATCAAAAGCTCCAGCGTGTAAAACTCATTGTAGAAGCGCACTCCCTGCTTGAGGCACTCCTCGAACAGGGTGTGCAGCATGGCGTGCCCCGTGCGGTCCGCCGCCGCGCAACTGCGGTGCACCTCGCCCTTGCCGAACTTGGAGGTGTGCCCGCCAAAGGCCCGCTGATAGATGCGCCCGTCGTCCAGACGCGAAAAGGGAAGGCCCATGTGCTCCAGCTCGATCACCACCGACGGCGCCTCCCGGCACATGAACTCGATGGCGTCCTGATCGCCCAGCCAGTCCGACCCCTTCACCGTGTCGAACATGTGGTACTCCCAGGAATCGGCCTCCACGTTGCCCAAGGAAGCCCCGATGCCCCCCTGGGCGCTCACCGTGTGGCTCCGCGTGGGAAACACCTGGCTCAATACCGCCGTGTCCACCTGACGCCCCGCTTCCAAGGCCGCCCGCAGGCCAGCCCCGCCGGCGCCCACCACCAGCGCGCTGACCCGATGTACCTTGATGTCGTCCCAAAGCCCCATATCCACTGCTCCCGCGCGGTGCGCCCGCGTTCAGCCCTGATAGGTAAAGGTCAAAATGGTGATGGAACCGAACAAAAGGAAAGCCAGCGTCACCAGCCAATTCAGGCTGGTCAAAATCACCCGCCAGCCCTCCCGGTGCACGTAGTCGTCGATCACCAGCTTGATGCCGTTCATGGCGTGATACAAACCCAACACCAAAAACAACATCTCCCAGGCCTTGTAA
>LBMP01000147.1 GCA_001184205.1 Desulfocarbo indianensis | reverse complement strand
TCGGACGAGCGCATGGTCGTGACTGCCCGCCTAGACAACCTGGGCAAGGGTGCAGCCGGCGCAGCGGTGCAATGCATGAACGTTCACCTGGGTGTGGACGAAGCGACCAGTCTGCAGGTGGAAGCGCAGATTCCCGCGGCCGGCGCCGAACATGCCGTGCGCGAAGCTGCGCCGGGTTTCGCGAGCTGATCGCGGCTTGAGCTGAAACGAAAAACGCGCCTTCGGGCGCGTTTTTCTTTGGTGGCGCGACTTACTTGCTCTGCGCCTAGACAACCTGGGCAAGGGTGCAGCCGGCGCAGCGGTGCAATGCATGAACGTTCACCTGGGTGTGGACGAAGCGACCAGTCTGCAGGTGGAAGCGCAGATTCCCGCGGCCGGCGCCGAACATGAGCGAGAACGCGGTGACCGGGTAGTCGGCCGGCACGATGCCCGCCTCCACCAGCGGACGAATCAGCAGCACGAAGGCGCTGGCGTGGCAGCCCGGCACGGCGATGCGCTTGGTGTTGCGCAGGCGCTCGCGCTGGCCCTTGTTCAGCTCGGGCAGGCCGTAGACCCAGTTGTCATCCGTACGGAACGCGGTGCTGGCGTCGATGATGCAGGTTGCCACCACCGCTGTAGCCGGTGAGCGAGAACGCGGTGACCGGGTAGTCGGCCGGCACGATGCCCGCCTCCACCAGCGGACGAATCAGCAGCACGAAGGCGCTGGCGTGGCAGCCCGGCACGGCGATGCGCTTGGTGTTGCGCAGGCGCTCGCGCTGGCCCTTGTTCAGCTCGGGCAGGCCGTAGACCCAGTTGTCATCCGTACGGAACGCGGTGCTGGCGTCGATGATGCAGG
>LBMP01000146.1 GCA_001184205.1 Desulfocarbo indianensis | reverse complement strand
CCCATCCACGTGAGCACCGCGCCCAGCATGAACAGCGCACCGTGCGCAAAGTTGATGACGTTGAGCAGCCCGAAGATGACCGCAAGGCCCAGGCTCAACATCGCATAAAAGGAACCGTTGACCAGGCCCAGCAGCAGCTGGCTGAGCATGGCCGGTAGCGGAACGCCGAAGATTTCCATCGCGGTCAAGAAGAGAACACCACACCAACACGATTGACGGCGCCGCCCTCCATTGGACAGCGGCGCCGGTTCTTACACGCTTACTTCTTCCACAGCGCGCACTTCGATTCCGCCTGCGTGGCGAAGGCTTGCTCGCCCGGAATCGTTGCCACGACCTTCAGGTAATCCCACGGCTTCTTCGACTCGGCCGGCGTCTTCACCTGCAGCAGGTACATGTCGTGGATGCCACGGCCGTCCTGGCGGATGTAGCCCTTGGTGTAGAAGTCGTCGATCTTCGTCTTCTTGAGCTGCGCGATCACCTTGTCCGGATCATCCGTGCCGGCGGCAGCCACCGCCTTGATGTAGTTCGACACGGCCGAGTAGTCGGCGGCCTGCAAGCTGCTCGGCATCTTCTTCATCTTCATGAAGTAGCGGTTGGCGAACTTGCGCGTGGCGTCGTTCATGTCCCAGTACCAGCTGTCGGTCATTAACAGGCCTTCGGCTGTTTGCAGGCCCAGGCTATGCACGTCGTTGATGAACATCAGCAGGCCCGCGATCTTCATCGACTTGGTGATGCCGAATTCCTTGGCCGCCTTGATCGAGTTGATCGTGTCGCCGCCCGCGTTGGCCAGGCCCAGGATCTGCGCCTTGGACGACTGCGCCTGCAGCAGGTACGAC
>LBMP01000145.1 GCA_001184205.1 Desulfocarbo indianensis | reverse complement strand
TGTCGATGTCGGCAATCAGCATGAACGACAGGGCCAGTACCAAGGGCAGCAGCAACTGCAGCACCCCGCGCATGCGTGCGCTGCGCGTGCCGTAGCCGACCATGAACGTACCGCATGCCCCCACCATGAACAGCAGCACCCAGGCTGCCACCGGAATACGGTTGCGCCATGCGGCTTGGGTATAGCCCTGCGCGTTGAGCACGTCGTTCATGCCACTCACGGCCAGTGCAACGATGGGCGTGGGTTGTGCGGCGGCGGGCCCAAGCACCGCCGCCCATAAGGCGTCTTGCTGGCGCGAGGTTTCCACCTCGAGTGCGGGCAGTTGCCTGGTGTCGTGGCTGCTGTAGAGCTGGATGCGTACATCCACATACTTCGCCAGCAAGCCGCGCAGGTTGGCGGCATCGGGTGCGGGCAGCAGGCTGGCACGCGCATATTCGGTGCCGATTGCGTTGGCCTCTTCCTCTTCGTAGTTCTTGCGCGTGTCGTATCGGCTGATGGCCATCGAAAACGTGAAGCCGATCATCAGGCCGAGCAGCGTGAGCGTGGCCGCCTGAATCACGTCAAAGTCTTCGTGCGTGCTGCCATCGAGCGCACGGCGCTTTGACACGGCCGAGCCGATACGCGCTGCCCCCGCCAACACGATCAGCGCCATGAGGAACACCTCGATCGGATGATCGATCACCACGCCCATGAGACCCTCACCGGTGTATTTGTGACGGCATGAGCATACGGCTTCTGCCACCAGGCGGGCACGGTGTCAGGCGGTCGGCATGGCGTGCGGGTCGACGCTGCAGCTTGGGTGATCTTCGTTGTGATGGTGCTCGCGCAGGGCGCTG
>LBMP01000144.1 GCA_001184205.1 Desulfocarbo indianensis | reverse complement strand
GCAGCCAGGGCCGGCGCGTACGCAGCAAGGAGCGCCCTCTGCTGGGCAGCAGCGTCACGCCCGTCGTGACCGTTTGGAACAGGTAGCGGAACCAGAGCGCCATGGCCACCGGCACGGTGGTGCTGACATATTTGGTGAGTGTGTCGAACGCGGCAAAGAACGCGACCGCTGCAATCAGAAAAGCGATCCCCTGCAGAGGGTGTTGGGCACGACGCAAGGTGGTCGACTCCGAGAGCGGGCTGGATGGGTGTGTCGCTGGTGCGACGCATCATACCCCCGCCCCCGCGCGCTTTGCGCGTGCATCACGTTGTGCGTTGACATCGGCCACCCGCGTGACTATCACCGATAAGTGGGAATCGACGACACGCAAGGCTCTTGGGGGAACAGACACCCCCACACAGCGATAGCCGCGCGATACAACAAGACGAGTGACGCAGTCACCGCTGCAAGGGGGCCATTTTGAGATCGGCACATCTTGAAGTGCAGCCGGGCTTGTTGCTGAGCCTGTCTCCGGGGCGAAGGACCTATCTGACAGCACAGGCAGTGGCCCTGCTGTCGCTGGTGGTCTTCATCTCTGCTCTGCCATTTGCCAAGGTGCAGTTGGCACAGTTGCCCTCGTTCATCCCCACGTACGAATCAGCGCTCATTCTCAATGACCTGATTACAGCCGTCCTGCTGTTCGGGCAATTTGCCATCACACGTTCACGCGCCATGCTGGCGCTGGCCAGCGGCTACCTGTTTACGGCAACCACTGCCGTCGGCCACCTGCTGTCGTTCCCTGGGCTGTTTGCACACGGTGGCCTGCTGGGCGCAGGGCCGCAAAGCACCGCCTGGAT
>LBMP01000143.1 GCA_001184205.1 Desulfocarbo indianensis | reverse complement strand
CACTCCCCGCCGTCTCTCCTCCAAAACAGTGAAAGGACTTGCTCGTCGAATTGCCTGACAGCATGGACGCCTGCGGAGAAGCCGCCCCGGAGTGTCCCGATCTCGATCTGCGTCATTTCCGCAATGACGTCGAGGGCGGCCCGACACTGCCACGTTGAGTGTGCAATCTGCGGGACGTTCAGAATTTCCGGTATTCCCCGCATCGGGTGCATGAACTTCTTCGACCACGCGCGAGCCAGAAAGCCAAGCAGGTCTATCTGATCCTCCTGCGAATGGCACTCGCCGTATACCGTTCCCGTGTCCACATCCAACAAAACAAAGCGACGGATAAGCACCTTTCCCTGAATGCGCGGATCCAGTGGCTTGGACTGATACTTGAGGCGGCCATTCCGCAGGCAGTAAAGATGCTTGCAGAAGCCTATGAACAGGTTCTGCTCACGCGCGGGCCGCGCCTGCGAGTCCGTAGGTGAGGAATACATGGTTTCCTCCTAAAATCGCTGCGCCCCGATGATCGCATGAGATGAGCAGCTGGTCGCGTATCGCACCCAGCGTCCGAAGCTATCTGGGTGGCGGGGCCAAATCGAGCAYCCGGCGTCTGTCCGCYGTGCCGGCCGACCCCTTCGTAGCGGCCAGCCAGCCTTCGCCAGCAAGCCCCTGGTAACCGACCCACGGATCTGTCCGCCATTGCGCGCCAGCTCGGCTACGCCCTCGCGATTGACGCCATCCGTCCGCTGATTGCTGAAGCCCACAAGGAAGCCTTCCCGCGCRGRACGTGGGCCGACTCCTCCGAACCAGTTGATGAAGACCCTGTTACGGAGGTCTCGCCGGCGGCGCAA
>LBMP01000142.1 GCA_001184205.1 Desulfocarbo indianensis | reverse complement strand
GATGATGTCCTGGCTGGTGGCGCCCCAATGCACGTAGCGTGCAGCATTTTCGTCGTGCTGCGCCACGGCAGCGGTCAGTTGCTTGACCAGCGGGATCGCCAGATTGCCCGCGCTCGCAGCGGCATTGCCGAGTGCCTCCAGATCAAGTGTCGCTTTAGCGCACACCGCGCGGATCGGCGCGACGGCTTCCGCCGGAATCACGCCGACTGCACCTTCGGCCTGCGCAAGCGCCGCCTCTACGTCGAGCATCGCGCGCACGGTGGCCCCGTCAGACCACACCGCCAGCATGGCCGGCGTGGAGAACGCGCGATCGAACAATCCGCTGGTCATGGCGATATCAAACGCGTTCGATCACCAGCGCAATGCCCTGGCCTACGCCGATGCACATCGTGCACAGCGCATAGCGGCCACCGGTGCGATGCAGCTGATACATCGCCGTCGTCACCAGGCGCGCACCGCTCATGCCGAGCGGGTGACCCAGCGCGATGGCGCCGCCGTTCGGGTTGACGCGCGGGTCGTCATCCCGCAAGCCGAGCTGGCGTGTGACCGCCAAGCCTTGCGCGGCAAATGCCTCGTTCAGCTCGATCACGTCCATTTGATCGATCGTCAAGCCCAGCTGCTTGAGCAGCTTCTGCGAGGCCGGCGCCGGGCCGATACCCATCACGCGCGGCGGCACACCAGCGGTCGCCATGCCGACAATGCGCGCACGCGGCGTCAGGCCAAAGCGTTTTGCCGATGCCTCGTTGGCGAGCAGCAGTGCGCAAGCGCCATCGTTCACCCCCGAGGCATTGCCGGCGGTGACCGTGCCGTCCGGGCGCACCACGCCCTTGAGCTTGGC
>LBMP01000141.1 GCA_001184205.1 Desulfocarbo indianensis | reverse complement strand
AATTGGACTGACGCCGGGCCAACCCGTTCCATACGCGAACGGATCTGGACCAGATCATCCAGGCGGGCAGGTGCGCGGTAGTCCACAGCGGTGCTGCGCACCACAAAAATGGCCCCAGTCGTGTCGGCCAGCGCCTGCTGGTCGACCCCGAGCGCGCGCAGCCATTCGGTGCGGGCGCGCTCAAAGAATTTCAGATAGTTGGCGTAGAACACCACGCCGCCTGCGTCGGTATCTTCCCAATACACGCGCAGGTTCCAGTCAAAAGAAGACATCCGGCAATTTTACCAAGGCTCAAATGACAGCCAGCCATCCACCGGCCGGCCGAGGGCTTGCATGGAAGCGCAAACCCTGCATGACACGGCTTAAGCCATGCCCCGCGTCACGCTGGTGGCCGAGAATGACTGGCAAACGGGCATCAGCTCGATTGCGTTGACATTGAAGTGCGGTGGCAGCGCTGCCATCCAGTAGACGGCTTCGGCGATGTCGTCAGCAGTGAGGGCCTCCGTGCCTTCGTAGACCTTGTCCACGCGGGCATCGTCGCCCTTGAAACGGACGTTGGAGAACTCAGTGCCGGAGCACAGGCCCGGCTCGATGTTCGATACGCGCACGCGGGTGCCGGTCAGATCAGCGCGCAGGTTCAGCGAGAACTGGCGCACGAACGCCTTGGTCGCGCCATACACGTTGCCGCCCGGGTACGGGTACGTCCCGGCAATCGAACCGATGTTGATGACATGGCCACGATTGCGCTCGACCATGGCCGGAAGCAACGCGCGCGTCATATGGACCAGGCCGGAGCAGTTGGTGCCGATCATGCGGTCCCAGTCAGTCAGGTCGGCAC
>LBMP01000140.1 GCA_001184205.1 Desulfocarbo indianensis | reverse complement strand
CCTGGTCGACCGCATGAAGCGCGARTTYGGCGTGGAAGCSAMSRTCGGCRMGCCGCARGTKGCSTACCGCGAAACCATCAAGAAGGCCGCCGAAGACGTCGAAGGCAAGTTCGTCAAGCAGTCGGGCGGSCGCGGTCAGTACGGYCAYGCKGTSATCACGCTGGAGCCGAACGAGGGCAAGGGCTACGAGTTCGTCGACGAGATCAAGGGCGGCGTGATTCCGCGCGAGTTCATCCCGGCGGTGGACAAGGGTATCCGCGACACGCTCAACACGGGTGTGCTGGCCGGCTATCCGGTGGTGGATGTGAAGGTGCGCCTGACGTTCGGCTCGTACCACGACGTGGATTCGAACGAAAACGCGTTCCGCATGGCCGGCTCGATGGCCTTCAAGGATGCGATGCGCAAGGCCGGCCCCATCCTGCTCGAACCGATGATGGCCGTGGAAGTGGAAACGCCCGAAGACTACATGGGCAACGTGATGGGGGACTTGTCTTCACGGCGCGGCATGGTGCAAGGCACGGAAGACATCGCTGGTGGCGGCGGCAAGATCGTCAAGGCCGAGGTGCCGCTGGCTGAGATGTTTGGGTACTCGACCGCGCTGCGTTCGGCCACACAAGGCCGTGCGACGTACACGATGGAGTTCAAGCACTACGCGGAAGCCCCGCGCAATGTGTCTGAAGCGGTGATCTCGGCCAGGAAGGTCTGAGGCTGTTTTGCTTCATTCGCTGCGGCCGCCTCGTGCGGCCGCAGTGCTTTGCGGGCTAACCCGCGGGCAGGTTCTCGACGCAAAAATCGATGAACGCATGCACCTTGGCCGGCAGGTGGCGCCGTGTTGGGT
>LBMP01000139.1 GCA_001184205.1 Desulfocarbo indianensis | reverse complement strand
GTGCCCAGGAAGAAGAACAGGATCACCGCCACGAAGACCGATGCGCCGATGAGCTTGCCTTGCAGCGTGCTGATGGACGCCTCGATGAAGTTGGCTTGTCGGAAGGTCACTTGCGGCTCGGCCATGCCAGCCGGCAGTGAGCCCTTCATGTCCGCTAACGCTGACTCGATCGAGCGGGTCAGTGCAATCGTATCGGCCGTGGGCTGCTTTTGGATGCCCAGGATCACGGCTGGCAGGCCCTCGAAGCCCGCATCGCCGCGCYTGATGGCTGGCGCAAACTGAACATCGGCGACCTGGTGGATCAGGATGGGTTGGCCCGCACGCACCGCGAGAGGCAGGTTACGCAGGTCGTCGAGTCGGGACGTGCGGCCCAGGTTGCGGATCAGGTACTCGCGGCCATTGATCTCCAGGAAGCCGCCGGAAGTGTTCGCGGAGAAGCCCTTGAGAGCCGCATCCAGATCGGACGCAGTCACGCCCAGCTCTGACATTCGCGTGGTGTTGGGCTGGACCTGGAACTGACGGACCTCGCCTCCGATCGGGATGACTTGGGCAACGCCAGGTATGGCCATCAGCCGGGGGCGTAACACCCAGTCCGCGTACTCGCGCGTGTCCATGGCCGACAGCGGCGGGGCTGCGTTCTTCTGCCCTGAGGGCTTGGCACCGATGGGGATTGCAATCTGCATGATCTCGCCCATCACTGAGCTGATTGGCCCCATCGTGGGCGTCACGCCCGGGGCTAGCCCTTCCTCCATGGACGTCAGGCGTTCGGAGACCATCTGGCGCGCCCGGAAGATGTCTGTCTTCCAGTCAAATGTCACGTAGATGAAGGAAAGCCCGGC
>LBMP01000014.1 GCA_001184205.1 Desulfocarbo indianensis | reverse complement strand
CACCACCAGGATCGCTCCGTCCATCTGCGCAGCGCCCGTGATCATGTTCTTGATGTAGTCAGCGTGACCGGGGCAGTCCACGTGCGCGTAGTGACGGTTCGGCGTCTCGTATTCCACGTGCGCCGTCGCGATCGTGATGCCGCGCTCTCGCTCCTCGGGCGCCTTGTCGATCTCGTCGAACGCCACGAACTTCGCCGATCCCTTCGACGCCAGACATTTGGTTATCGCCGCCGTCAAGGTCGTCTTGCCGTGGTCGATGTGACCGATCGTGCCAATGTTACAATGCGGCTTGTTGCGCTCAAACTTAGCCTTGGCCATGATCGTTTTCCTCCTCTAGGCGGCCATGCCCCTAAGGCTGGCCTCGCGTTCGGCCCTGGCCTTCTCCATGACCTCTTGGGCCAGAGAAGCGGGCAAGGGTTCGTAATGAGAAAATTGCATGCTGAAGGTGGCGCGGCCCTGGGTGGAACTCCGCAGATCCGTGGCGTAGCCGAACATGCCGGACAGGGGCGACAGCGCGTCCACCACCTGCACCCCGGGCCGGGACTCCATGCCCTGCACCTTGCCGCGCCGGCCGGCCAGATCGCCCATCACGTCGCCCAGGTATTCCTCGGGCGTGGTGATTTCCAGCTTCATCATGGGCTCCAAAAGCCCCAGGCCGGCCTTCTTCACGGCGTCCTTGAGAGCCATGGAGCCGGCGATGAAAAAGGCCTGCTCGTTGGAGTCGACCTCGTGGTAGGAGCCGTCCAGCAGGGTGATTTCCAGATCAACCAGGGGGAAGCCGGCCAGGACGCCCTTTTGGCAGGCGTCCTTGATGCCCTTTTCCACGGAGGGGATGTACTCGCGGGGGATCACGCCGCCCACGATCTTATCCACGAAAACCACCCCGGAACCGGGCTCGCCCGGCTTGACTTCGATCTTCACGTGGCCGTATTGGCCGCGGCCGCCGCTCTGGCGGATATAGCGGCCCTCGGCGCCGGCTCCGCCGGTGATGCACTCGCGGTAGGCCACCTGGGGCGCGCCCACCCGGGCCGCCACCTTGAACTCGCGCAGCAGGCGGTCCACGATGATCTCCAGGTGCAGTTCGCCCATGCCCATGATGACGGTCTGGTTGGTCTCGTCGTCGTGGGTCACCCGGAAGGAGGGGTCCTCGCTGGCCAGGCGCTGCAGGGCCAGGCCCAGCTTTTCCACCTGGGGCTGGCTGGTGGCCTTGATGGCCACGCCCATCACCGGCTCCGGTATGAACAGGGATTCCAGCACCAGGGGGTCTTTCAGGTCGCACAGGCTGTCGCCGGTGGCCACGTTCTTGAGGCCCACCGCCGCCACGATGTCGCCGGCGTAGACCTCCTTGACCTCCTCGCGCTGGTTGGCGTGCATTTTGAGCAGCCGGCCGATGCGCTCCTTGTTCTGCTTGTTGGCGTTATAGACCGTGTCGCCGCTTTTCAAGCAGCCGGAATAGACGCGCAGGAAGGTGAGATGCCCCACGTAGGGGTCGCTCATGATCTTGAAGGCCAGGGCGGCCAGGGCGGCCTGATCCTCGGCGGGCCGGGAGAGTATGTCGCCGGCCTCGTTCACGCCCTCCACCGGTTTCACGTCCAGCGGAGAGGGGAGGTAATCCAGGGCCGCGTCCAACAGGGGCTGCACGCCCTTGTTCTTGAAGGCCGAGCCCATGAGCACCGGCACGATCTGGCAGGCCAGCACGCCCTTGCGCAGGGCCGCCTTGATCTCGGCTACGGAAAGCTCCTCGCCTTCCAGGTAGCGCTCCATGGCCTGGTCGTCGAACTCGCAGGCCGCCTCGATCAGCTCGGTGCGGGCCTTTTCGATTTCCCCGGCCAGGGCGGCCGGCGGCTCGCCGGCGATCACCTGCATGCCCTTGCTTTCCAGATCGAAGGACAGGGCCTGCCGGCCGAGCAGGTCCACCACGCCCTCGAAGCCGTCCTCGGCGCCGATGGGAAGCTGCAGGAGCACCGGGCGGCAGCCCAGGCGGGATTTCATCATTTCCAGCACCCGCCGGTAGTCGGCGCCGATGCGGTCCATTTTGTTGATGAAAGCCAGGCGGGGAACTTGGTAGCGGTCGGCTTGGCGCCAGACCGTTTCGGACTGGGGCTGCACGCCGCCCACCGCGCAAAACACGGCGATGACGCCATCCAGCACCCTGAGGGACCGCTCGACCTCTATGGTGAAATCAACGTGGCCGGGGGTATCGATGATATTGATGCGATGGTCTTTCCAGAAGCAGGTGGTGGCGGCGCTGGTTATGGTGATGCCGCGTTCCTGCTCCTGCTCCATCCAATCCATCACGGCAGCGCCATCATGCACCTCTCCCAGCCGGTGACTGACACCGGTATAGAAGAGTATGCGTTCGGTGGTGGTGGTCTTGCCAGCGTCTATGTGAGCCATGAGGCCCAGGTTGCGCTGTCTGACCAATGCTACTTGCCGTGCCACGTAAATATCCCTATAAACCTTTCGATCAAAAAAAGCCGCCAGCACAAAAAAATCGCTAATTGGCGTAAATGCCGGGCGGTCCCGCTATTTAGCCTTGTCAAGCCAAGCGCTTACCCAACCCCCCAGTTGGAGCCGGGCCGCCGCCCTTATCGCTATAGGCGGCAGCGCTCTTTGCTACCACCGGTAGTGGGCGAACGCCTTGTTGGCCTCGGCCATGCGGTGGGTGTCTTCCTTCTTCTTAACCGAGCTTCCGCGGCCCTGGGAGGCTTCCAAGAGCTCCGCGGCCAACCGCTCGCTCATGGTCTTTTCGCCGCGGCCGCGCGCGAACCCGATGAGCCAGCGCATGGCCAGGGCCTGGCGGCGCTCGGGCCGGATTTCCACGGGCACCTGATAGGTGCTGCCGCCCACCCGGCGGCTTTTGACCTCGATGGCGGGCCGCACGTTGTCCAGGGCCTTTTCGAAAACCCTCAGAGGATCCTCGCCGGTGCGCTCGCGGATGCTGTCCATGGCGCCATAAAGCGCCTTTTCGGCCGTGGACTTCTTGCCGTCGTACATGAGCTTGTTCACGAACTTGGCCAAAAGCCTGCTCTTGAACTTGGCGTCTGGTATCACTTCCCGCTTGGGAACTTCGCGTCTTCTCGGCATGGTTCTCTATCCGCTTGTGATCGCTCTATTGCCAGCGCATTTACAAAAGGAATGCCCCATCTATATGATGTAGAGGGGCATCCGGCGTCGCCCTTATATGGGACGTAAAATCGCTTACTTGGGCCGCTTGGTCCCGTATTTGGACCTGGCTTGCCGCCTATCCTGCACTCCCACCGCGTCCAAGGTGCCCCGGATGATGTGATAACGCACGCCGGGCAAGTCCTTGACGCGGCCGCCGCGAATCAACACCACCGAGTGCTCCTGGAGGTTATGCCCCTCGCCAGGGATATAGCTGGTGACCTCGATGCCGTTGGTGAGCCGCACCCTGGCCACCTTGCGCAAAGCCGAGTTGGGCTTCTTGGGGGTGGTGGTGTAAACACGGATGCAAACGCCGCGCTTCTGAGGACAGCTCTGCAAGGCAGGCGTGGCCTTCTTCTTGCGCTGTTGCTCTCTACCCTTGCGAACCAACTGGTTGATCGTGGGCAATTAAAGCCTCCTGGCTCACTAAAGCCTCTAGAACTCTATTCAATAGCCGATCTGGCCGGCCACCACGAAAGCCAGGCGCGCACCTTCCTTTACCAGGCACGCCGACCCGGACAAAGCACGATCGCGTCCTTCATGCCCGCTGCGGGGCAAGCCAAAGTACGCTCCTCGCTGGAATTGCTACTTGTACCGCACTTGGCGGGCGGTGTCAATAGGCCGGGTTCTTTTTTTAAGGCCAGGCGGCGGGTCCAAACGCCCGCCACCTGGCGCTTTTATACGCATATGGCCGTCCGGCCGATCAGGCCTTCGACCCCGGTTTAGACCGCCGCCTCGCTATCGGCCTCCCGCTCGGGCAAGAGACCGGCTTCCAGGCCGGTGCCCTGGCTGTCTTCCAGCAGGGAATCGGTCACCTCGCGGTTGCTGAAACGCGCCGACATATCCGAATAGTCGGCCGGGGCCTCGGCATGGGGAATATACTGGTTGCGGTAGTGGCCCAGGCCGGTGCCGGCCGGTATCAGCCTGCCCATGATCACGTTTTCCTTGAGCCCGCGCAGCTCGTCCACCTTGCCGGCGATTGCCGCCTCGGTGAGCACCTTGGTGGTCTCCTGGAAGGAGGCGGCGGAGATGAAGGAATCGGTGGAAAGGCTGGCCTTGGTTATGCCCAAGAGCAAGGGCTCGGCCATGGCCGGCTGCTGACCGGATTCCAGCATCCTCACGTTTTCCTCGTCAAACCGCCAGCGCTCCACCTGCTCACCAATGAGGAAGCGGGAGTCGCCCGAACCGGTGATGCGCACCCTTCTCAACATCTGGCGCACGATCACCTCGATGTGCTTGTCGTTGATCTTCACGCCCTGCAGGCGGTAGACCTCCTGCACCTCGTCCACCAGGTAGCGGGCCAGGTCCTTGACCTCGCGGCTCTTCAAGAGGTCGTGGGGGTTGATGGAGCCGTCCATGAGAGGCTCGCCGGCCCGCACGAAATCGCCTTCGTGCACGGTGACGTGCTTGCCCTTGGGAATCAGGTATTCGCGCGGCTCGCCCACGTCGGGGGTGATTATCACCTTGCGCTTGCCCTTGGTCTGCTTGCCGAAGCTGACCGCGCCTTCGATCTCGCTTATCACCGCGGTTTCCTTGGGCTTGCGGACCTCGAACAGCTCGGCCACCCGGGGCAGACCGCCGGTGATGTCCTTGGTCTTGGTGGTTTCGCGGGGTATGCGGGCCAGCACGTCGCCGGCGCGCACCTCGTCGCCCTCCTGGACCATGATGATGGCGCCCACCGGCAAGAGGTAGCGGGCCTCGCCGCGGCCTCCCTCCAGCTTGGCGGTCTTGGCGGAACCAGTTACCTTAATGGAGATGCGGGGCCGCAGGTCCGGGTTCTTGGACTCCACGGTAACCTTGGTGGAACGGCCGGTGACCGGGTCCAGGCGCTCCTGCATGGTGATGTTTTCCAGGATGTCGCCGAACTTCACCGTGCCTTCGGCATCGGTTAGGATGGGGCTGGTATAGGGGTCCCAGTGGGCCATTACTTCGCCCGCGTTAACGTATTCGCCGTCGCGGTAGTTCAGGTGGGCGCCGTAGTTGATCTTGTAGCGTTCGCGTTCGCGCCCGCCCTCGCCCATCAGGGCCAGCTCGCCGTTGCGGTTCATGACCACCAGGCGGCCGTCCCCGCTTTCCACGGTCTTCAAGTTTACGAACTTGAGGTTGCCCGAATAACGCGCCTCCACCTTGGATTGCTCGGCCCGCCGGGCCGCGGCGCCGCCGATGTGGAAGGTGCGCATGGTGAGCTGGGTGCCCGGCTCGCCGATGGATTGGGCGGCGATGATGCCCACCGCCTCGCCCACGTCCACGGGCTTGGAATGAGCCAGATCGCGGCCGTAGCACTTGGAGCAGACGCCGCGCTTGCAATCGCAGCTCAGCACGCTGCGGATATCCACCCGCTCCACGCCGGCCTCTTCCAGCCTGGCCACGCCTTCTTCATCGATCTCGGCGTTGGCCGGAATGAGCACCTCGTCGGTCAGGGGATCGCGGATGTCGCGCAGGGCCGTGCGGCCCAGGACGCGCTCGCCCACGTGCTGGATGACCTCGCCGCCCTCGCGCAGGGCCTCCACCGTGATGCCGTCGATGGTGCCGCAGTCCATCTCGGTGATGATGCAGTCCTGGCTCACGTCCACCAGGCGGCGGGTGAGATAGCCCGAGTTGGCCGTCTTCAGCGCCGTGTCGGCCAGGCCCTTGCGGGCGCCGTGGGTGGAGATGAAGTACTGCAGAACGGTGAGCCCCTCGCGGAAGTTGGCGGTGATCGGCGTCTCGATGATCTCGCCCGAGGGCTTGGCCATGAGCCCGCGCATGCCGGCCAGCTGCTTCATCTGGTCCTTGGAGCCGCGGGCCCCGGAATCGGCCATCATGAAGATGGGGTTGAAGCTGGTGGTGGTGATCTCGGTGCCGTCGCCGCCCACCACGGTATCCTGGCTGATGTCCTCCATCATCTTGGCGGCCACGTCCTCGGTGGCCTTGGCCCAGATGTCCACCGCCTTGTTGTATTTCTCGCCGTCGGTGATGATGCCGTCCTTGTACTGGCGCTCGATCACCCGCACCTCGGCCATGGCCTGGTCGATGATTTCCTGCTTCTGGTAGGGGATGACCATGTCCGCCACGCAGATGGAAAGGCCGCTGCGGGTGGCGTAGAAATAGCCCCAGTCCTTGAGCCGGTCGGAGAGGATGACCGTGGCCTTGGTGCCGGCCATGCGGTAGCAGCGGCCCACCAGTTCCTTGAGGGCCTTTTTATCCAGCACCTTGTTGATGACCTCGAAATCCAGCTCCTTGGGCAGAAGCTCGCTCAAGAGCACCCGGCCCACCGTGGTTTTGGCCTTCTTGCCCTCGACGCGGCAGGTGATGGAGGCGTGCAGTTCCACGGCTCCGGCGTCGTAGGCCATGCGGACCTCGCCGCGGTCGGCGAAGTTCTTGCCCTCGCCCCTGGCCAAAGGCCGCTCGCGGGTGAGGTAGTAGAGCCCCAGCACGATGTCCTGGTTGGGCACGATGATGGGCTCGCCGTTGGCGGGCGAGAGGATGTTGTTGGTGCTCATCATGAGCACCCGCGCCTCGATCTGGGCCTCGATGGACAAGGGCACGTGCACCGCCATCTGGTCGCCGTCGAAGTCGGCGTTGTAGGCCGAGCAGACCAGGGGGTGCAGCTGGATGGCCTTGCCTTCCACCAACAGCGGCTCGAAGGCCTGGATGCCCAGGCGGTGCAGGGTGGGCGCCCGGTTGAGCAGAATGGGGTATTCGCGCACCACCTCGGAGAGGGTGTCCCACACCTCGGGGGTCTCCCGCTCCACCAGCTTTTTGGCGCCCTTGATGGTGGTGACCAGGCCCTTGGCTTCCAGCAGATGGTAGATGAAGGGCTTGAACAGCTCCAGGGCCATCTTCTTGGGCAGACCGCACTGGTGCAGGCGCAGGTCGGGGCCGATCACGATCACCGAACGGCCGGAATAATCCACGCGCTTGCCCAGGAGGTTCTGGCGGAAGCGGCCCTGCTTGCCCTTGAGCATGTCGGACAGGGATTTCAGGGGCCGCTTGTTGGGGCCGGTTATGGTCTTGCCCCGGCGGCCGTTGTCGAACAGGACGTCCACCGCCTCCTGCAGCATGCGCTTTTCATTGCGGATGATGATGTCCGGCGCGCTCAACTCGCCCAGCCGCTTGAGCCGGTTGTTGCGGTTGATCACCCGGCGGTAGAGGTCGTTCAGGTCGCTGGTGGCGAAGCGGCCGCCGTCCAGGGGCACCAGGGGCCGCAAATCCGGCGGCAGCACCGGTATCAGGCCCATCACCATCCAGGAGGGATCGTTGCCGCTCTCGCGGAAGGAGTCGATCACCTTGAGCCGCTTGGACAGCTTCTTGCGCTTGGCCTCGCTGTTGGTCTCCACCATTTCGGCCCTGAGGGCCGTGTAAAGCTCTTCCAGCTCCAGCTCGCCCAGGAGCTGCTGGATGGCTTCGGCGCCGATGCCCGCCTTGAAGCGGTTGCCGTATTCCTCCTGGAGCTGGCGGTAGCGTTCCTCTATCAGGAGCGTGCCCTTGGCCAGCGGGGTGTCGCCGGGCTCCAGCACGATGTAGCTCTCGAAATAGAGCACCTTTTCCAATTCCCGCAAGGTGAGGTCCAGGAGGTTGCCCACCTTGGAGGGCAGGGATTTCAGGAACCAGATATGGGCCACCGGGGTGGCCAGGTCGATGTGACCCATGCGCTCGCGGCGCACCTTGGATTGGATAACCTCGACGCCGCACTTCTCGCACACCACGCCGCGGTGCTTCATGCGCTTGTACTTGCCGCAGTTGCACTCGTAGTCCTTGGTGGGCCCGAAGATCTTGGCGCAGAAGAGACCGTCCCGCTCCGGCTTGAAGGTGCGGTAGTTGATGGTCTCGGGCTTCTTTACCTCCCCAAAGGACCAGGCCCTGATCTTCTCCGGACTGGCCAAGGAAATCTTAACCGCGTTGAAGCTCAAAGGGTCCTTGGGTTTGGCGAAGTAGCTGTAAAGGTCTTCCAAGGGACTTCTCCTTATTATTGTGGAACCAGGGGGCGTTTTCAAATGGGCGGCCATGCGCCCGGCTTAAAGCGCATCCCCTTTAGGAGGCCAAGGCGGCTTCCTCCGTCTTTTCCTCGATCAGCTCCATGTCGAGGCAAAGGGCTTGCAGCTCCTTGACCAGGACGTTGAAGCTCTCGGGCAATCCGGCCTCCAGGTTGTTCTCGCCCTTGACGATCTTTTCATACATGCGGGTGCGGCCGGCCACGTCGTCGCTTTTCACCGTGAGGAATTCCTGCAACGAGTAGGCCGCGCCGTAGGCTTCCATGGCCCAGACCTCCATCTCGCCCAGGCGCTGTCCGCCGAACTGGGCCTTGCCGCCCAGGGGCTGCTGGGTGACCAGGGAGTAGGGCCCGATGGAGCGGGCGTGAATCTTGTCGTCCACCAGGTGGTGGAGCTTCAGCATGTACATCACGCCCACGGTGACCGGCCGGTCGAAGGGCTCGCCGCTGCGGCCGTCTATGAGCTGGGCCTTGCCGTTGGCGCTCAGGCCGGCCGACTCCAGGAGCTGGCGGATCTCCGCCTCGCTGGCGCCGTCGAACACCGGCGTGGCCACCGGCACGCCGGTGGCCAGAGGCTGGGCCGCCTCGGGCAGGTCTTCTTCCTTGACCCCGGCGAAGGCCTCGTTGAATTCCTCGGGGCTGTAGATCTCGCCCAGGAAGGTGCGCAGGTCCTTCAGGTGGCCCTTGGCCGCCGCCTTGGTCTTGGCCAGGTTTATGGAATCGACCAGGCGGCCGATGGTCTGGCCCATGCCCAGGCTGGCCCAGCCCAGGTGGGTCTCCAGCACCTGGCCCACGTTCATGCGCGAAGGCACGCCCAGGGGATTCAGTACGATGTCCATGGGGGTGCCGTCCGGGAAGTGGGGCATGTCCTCCAGGGGCAGCACCCGGCTGACCACGCCCTTGTTGCCGTGGCGGCCCGCCATCTTGTCGCCCACCGAGAGCTTGCGCTTCATGGCCACGTAGACCTTGACCATCTTGATGACGCCCGGCGGCAGCTCGTCGCCTCGCCGGAGCTTGTTGATCTTGTTTTCAAAGGCGGACCGGATCAGCTCCACCTGCTCCAGGTAGCCCTCCACCAGCCTTTCCAGCTCGGCCTGGTTCTTCTCGGTGGCGCCGGCCAGCTCGAACTCGCGCATCTGGCGCACCGGAATCTTCTGGAGGGCCTCGGCGGTGATGGGGGTCTTCTTGGCGATCACCTGCTTGCCCTTGGCGTCCTTGGCCGGCTGGGCCAATTGCTTGCCCACCAGGAGGCGCTCCAGCTGATCCATGGCGTTGCGCCGGATGATGCGGATCTCGTCCTCCTGGTCCTTGAGCAGGCGGTTGACCTCCTCTTCCTCGATGCTCTGGGCCCGCTCGTCCTTTTCGATGCCCTTGCGCGAGAACACGCGGGCGTCGATGACGATGCCCTCCACGCCCGGCGGCACCCGCAGGCTGGTGTCTTTCACGTCGCCCGCTTTTTCGCCGAAGATGGCCCGCAGGAGCTTTTCCTCGGGGCTGAGCTGGGTCTCGCCCTTGGGGGTGATCTTGCCCACCAGGATGTCGCCGGCCTTGATCTCGGCGCCCACCCGCACGATGCCCGAGTCGTCCAGGTTCTTCAGGGCCTCCTCGCCCACGTTGGGAATGTCGCGGGTGATCTCCTCCTTGCCCAGCTTGGTGTCGCGGGCCACGGTCTCGAATTCCTCGATGTGCAGGGAGGTGTACACGTCGTCTTTGACGATGCGCTCGGAAACCAGGATGGAGTCCTCGTAGTTGTAGCCGCCCCAGCTCATGAAGGCCACGGTCACGTTGCGGCCCAGGGCCAGCTCGCCGCCGGCCACCGCAGGCCCGTCGGCCAGGATCTGGCCCTTGGCCACCCGCTGGCCCCGATGGCAGATGGGCTTCTGGCTGGTGCAGGTGTTCTGGTTGGAGCGCTGGAACTTGATCAGCTTGTATATCTTCACCTGGCTGTGGGCCTCGTGGGTCAGCGGCTTGTCGTAGCGCACCACGATGCGGCTGGCGTCCACGTCGTTGACCACGCCGTCGGCCTCGGCCACCACGCACACCCCGGAATCGGCGGCCACCACCTTCTCGATGCCGGTGCCCACCAGAGGCGCGTCGGTGGAGAGCAGGGGCACCGCCTGGCGCTGCATGTTGGAGCCCATGAGGGCGCGGTTGGCGTCGTCGTTCTCCAGGAAGGGAACCAGGGAGGCGGCCACCGAAACCAGCTGGTTGGGGCTCACGTCCATGTATTCCACTTCCTCCGGGCCCACCAGCATGAACTCGCCCTCCACCCGGGCGCTGACGATGTCGCGGATGAACTTGCCCTTTTCGTCCAGGGGCGCGTTGGCCTGGGCTATGGCGTGGGTGCCCTCCTCCAGGGCCGAGAGGAACACCACGTCGCTGGTGGCCTTGCCCTCGCCCGCCTTGCGGTAGGGGGTTTCGATGAAGCCGTAATCGTTAACCCTGGCGTAGGTGCTGAGGCTCACGATGAGGCCGATGTTGGGACCTTCCGGGGTCTCGATGGGGCAGATGCGGCCGTAGTGGGTGTTGTGCACGTCGCGCACCTCGAAGCCCGCGCGCTCCCGGGTCAGACCGCCCGGCCCCAGGGCCGACAGGCGCCGCTTGTGGGTCACCTCGCTCAAGGGGTTGGTCTGGTCCATGAACTGGGAAAGCTGGCTGGTGCCGAAGAACTCCTTGACCACGGCCGAAACCGGCTTGGAGTTGATGAGATCGTGGGGCATGAGCGCCTCGATCTCCTGCAGGCTCATGCGCTCCTTGATGGCGCGCTCCATGCGGACCAGGCCGATGCGGTACTGGTTCTCCAGCAGCTCGCCCACCGCGCGCACCCGGCGGTTGCCCAGGTGGTCGATGTCGTCCACCTGGCCCTCGGTGTCCTTGAGGCGGATAAGCTCCTTCACCGCCTCCAGGATGTCCTCGCGGCGCAGGGTCCGCATGTCCTCCGGTATGCCCTCGAAGCCCAGGCGGAAGTTGATCTTGAGGCGGCCCACCGCCGAGAGGTCGTAATGCTCGGAGGAAAAGAACAGGTTGTTGAAGAAGGTGCGGGCCACCTCCAGAGTCGGCGGGTTGGAGGGCCGGAGCTTGCGGTAGATATCGACGATGCCGTCGTCCTCGCTCTCCACCTTGTCCAGCTCCAGGGTGTCGCGGAAGCTGGTGGAGGAGCGCATGGGATCGATGTAGATCAGGGGCAGCTCGTTGACGCCGGCGGCCCGCAGCTTGAGCAGGGCCTCGGAGCTGACCGGCTGGTTGAGGGCCAGGATAACCTCGCCCGTGTTGGGGTCGGCCAAATCCCTGGCCGCGAAACGCCCCACCAGGTCCTCCTCGCCCACCTCGATGCGGGTGATATTGAGCTCGTCCAGGCGCTTCAAGGCCCGGCGGTTCATCTTCTTGCCGGCGCGCACCAGGGGCTTGCCGGTTTCGGGGTCCTTCAGATCGCGGCTCAGCTCGCGGCCCATGAGCACTTCCGGGTCGACTTTCACGAAAATCTTGTCGCCCTCGATCTGGAAGACCTCGGCGGGATACATCATGTCCAAAAGCTCTTGGGCGCCCCAGCCCAGGGCCTTGAGCAAGAGGGTCACCGGGAACTTGCGGCGGCGGTCTATGCGCACGTAGAGAATGTCCTTGGGATCGAACTCCAGGTCTATCCAGGAGCCGCGCAAGGGTATGATGCGGGCCGAGTAGAGCAGCTTGCCGCTGGAGTGGGTGCGGCCCTTGTCGTGGTCGAAGAAGATGCCCGGCGAGCGGTGCAACTGGCTGACCACCACGCGCTCGGTGCCGTTGACGATGAAAGTGCCGCGGTCGGTCATCAAGGGCAAGGTGCCGAAATAAATCTCCTGCTCCTTGATGTCGCGGATGGACTGGGTATCGGTCTCCTTGTCCACGTCGTAGACCACCAGCCGCACCGTGAGCTTCAAGGGCGCCTCGTAGGTCATGCCCCTGGCCAGGCATTCCTCCACGTCGTACTTGACCTCGCCAAAGGCGTAGCCCACGTACTCCAGCGAGGAGGTGCCGGAAAAGTCCCTAATGGGAAAAACGCTCTTGAACACCCCCTGCAGGCCTATGTCCTGCCGCTTTTCGGGAGGCGTCTCCATCTGCATGAAGCGCTCGTAGGATTGCTTCTGCATGTCGATCAGGTTGGGGATGTCAATGATCTTGGCGATCTTGCCGAAGTTTTTGCGAACCTTTTTCTTGCTCGCGCTGGCCTGGCTCATGGACTCTCCTTAGCGAAGGGCGGCCTCTCAAGCCTTTTTCTCACCCCTGCCGGCCGATTAGGCCGGCTCCCCCCTGGCCGCATAGCGCCACGGGCGTACGGCGGCACCTGGCCGCCTGCCCTCTTTTCAGGTAAGCGACCCGGCTCCGCCGGGGGGCATCACGATTTTTCAGCGCCCGCCGCCGGCCCCGGCTTGCGCCAAGCGGAGCCGGCCGGCGGGGAATGCGTATTTTTGTGGGCGAGGGGCGTTATTATTTGACCGCCACCACGCCGCCGGCCTCTTCGAGCTGATTCTTGATGCTCTCGGCCTCATCCTTGCTGACGGCTTCCTTGACCGGCTTGGGCGCGCCGTCCACCAGCTCCTTGGCCTCCTTGAGGCCCAGGCCGGTGATGGCCCGCACCACCTTGATGACCTGGATCTTCTTGTCGCCGGCGCTCTCCAGGACCACGTCGAACTCGGTCTTTTCTTCCTCGGCCGCGGCCTCGCCGCCGCCGGCGGGCATGGCGGCCATCGCCATGGGAGCGGCCGCGCTCACGCCGAAGGTCTCCTCCAGCTCCTTGACCAGCTCGGAAAGCTCCAGCACGCTCATGTTCTTGATGAACTCGACCACGTCGGCCTTGGTGATATCAGCCATTTTCTATCTTCCTTTCCGGGGCCCAAACGCTTGATTCCAAACGCGCCGGGCCTATTGCATTGACTTGGGGTTGAGAAGCCTAGGCCGCCTCGGCCTTCTGCTCCTCGATCTGCTTCAGCGCGGTCACCAAACCGCGCGGCACCGCCGCCAGCACGCTGACGAAGTTGCGGGCCACACCGTTCATCACGCCCAAAAGCTGGGCCAGAAGCACCTCGCGGCTGGGCAGCTTGGCCAGGGCGGAAACCGCCGCGGAGTCGATGAGCTTGCCGTCCAGGACGCCCTCTTTGATATCGAGCTTGGGGTTGTCCTTGGCGAAGTTCACCAACACCTTGGCCAGTTCCACCGGGTCGTCGTAGCTGAAGCCCAACCCGTTGGGTCCGGTCATCTTTTGGGATAGCGGCTCGGCTCCAGTTCCCTGGCTCGCCAGCCTCAGCAGGGTGTTCTTGACCACCATGTAATCCAGGCCCGCATCCTTGAGCTTCTGACGCAAATCGGTCATCTGCTCCACCTTCAGGCCGGAAAAGTCGGTCAGGATCACCGCCTTGGCGCGGGCCAGTCGCTGGGCGACCTCGCCAACCACCGCTTCCTTTTCCTTGCGATTCACCTTCCGCCACCTCCTTTTTCGCTTGCGCCCTTCTTTTTCGGCGTCAAAGACCCCAGAAGGAGGCTGGCTTGACCCCAGTCAACGCCACACCTGCTCTTCCCCGTTCTCGGCTGGCGATTCCCTTGGGAACCTTTAAGGCTTTTTAGGGCCACCCGCTGTCTCTGACTCGAGGCGCAGATCCGGTAGCTTTCCATTAATTAGGCGGCCCGCCGGGCTTTGCCGCCCTACGCGCCGCGTTACACCTGTTTTTACCGCGAGAATCCGCCAAACCCAACCGGCTGTTTACGGATTATCGCTTTTATGATCAATCCCCCCGCTTGCTTCGCGCCCGAAGATAAATATCCCCGTTTGCTTTAACGCCCGAAGGTCGATGCCCCCGCTTGCCTCGCGCTCCCCCCCCGTGTCGCTTCCGCTGGTGGGCCCTTCCGGCCACTTTCCCACGGGCGGCCCCGAGCGCCGGCCTCGGCCTATTTCACCAGGGCCTTGACCTCCGCCGGGTCCAGCTTCACGCCTGGTCCCATGGTGGTGGCGATGCTGATGCCCTTGATGTAGGTGCCCTTGGCCGTGGCGGGCTTCAGGCGCAAAAGGGTTTCCACGAGGCTGTTGAGGTTTTCTCGGATTTTTTCCGCGCCGAAGCTCCGCTTGCCTATGGGGGCGTGCACCACGCCGCCCTTGTCCACCCGGAATTCGATCTTGCCGCCCTTGATCTCCTTGACCGCCTTGGCCAACTCGAAGGTGACGGTGCCGCTCTTGGTGTTGGGCATGAGACCGCGGGGGCCCAGGATGCGGCCCAGCTTGCCCACCACCGCCATCATGTCCGGGGTGGCGATGGCGCGGTCGAAATCGGTCCAGCCGCCCTGGATTTTCTCGGCCAGATCCTCGGCGCCCACGAAATCGGCGCCGGCGTCCTGGGCTTCCTTTTCCTTTTCGCCCTTGGCGAACACGGCCACGCGCACTTCCTTGCCCGTGCCGTGGGGCAGGGCCACGGTGCCGCGCACCATCTGATCGGCGTGGCGGGGGTCGACGCCCAGGCGCACCGCCACGTCGACGGTCTCGTCGAATTTGGCGCAACCCGTAGAAACCGCCACGGCCACGCCTTCCTCGAAGGTGTAGCGCTGCTGGCGGTCCACCTTGTCGGCGGCGGCTTTGTAGTTTTTTCCGTGTTTGGCCATCGTTTTCCTCCTGCTCTTTCGCGGAGCCCGTGTGCTAATGGCCCGGCCAGGCCTCCACGGGGTTTAGCGCCCTTCCCTCATCCGGAAGGACTAAACTATTAATTATACCTGTAAGCAGCTAATTAGGCCACCTCGATACCCATGGAGCGGGCGGTGCCCATGATGGTCTTCACCGCCGCGTCCAGGTCCTTGGTGTTGAGATCAGTCATTTTGGTCTGCGCGATCTCCTTGATCTGCTTCATGGAGAGCCGGCCAACCTTGTTTTTGTTGGGCTCGCCGCTGCCCTTGTCCAAGCCCGCCGCCTTGCGGATCAGAACCGCGGCCGGGGGGGTCTTGGTGATAAAGGAAAAGCTGCGGTCGGCGTAGACGGTTATCACCACGGGAATGATGGTGTCGCCCTCGCCCTGGGTCCGCGCGTTGAAGGCTTTGCAAAATTCCATGATGTTGGCGCCGTGCGGGCTCAGGGCCGGGCCCACCGGGGGGCTGGGGTTGGCCTTGCCGGCGGGAATTTGCAGCTTGATGTTGGCTACGACTTTCTTGGCCATGATGACTCCAGATTTCTATCACGAGTCCACCCCGTCAAGTTCCGACCAGGCGCGCCCAAGCGCCGGCCGGCCGACTCGCGGGGTTGGAACGGTCTAAACTGCTGTGACCTGGACGAACTCCAGTTCCACGGGCGTGGCCCGGCCGAAGATGCTTATGAGCACCCGGAGCTTGCCCTTGTCTGGGAAGACCTCCTCCACCGTGCCGTTGAAATTGCTGAAAGGCCCATCTATCACCCTCACCTCGTCGCCCTCGGCGAAGCTGTACTTGGGCCGCGGAGCCTTGGCGCCTTCGGCCATCTGATCCAGAATGCGCTTGGCCTCGTCTTCCGTGATGGGCGTGGGCTTGGTCTCGGTGCCGCCCACGAAGCCGGTTACCTTGGCGGTGGATTTGACCAGATACCAGCTCTGATCGTTCATTTCCATCTCAACCAAGATATAGCCGGGATAGAACTTGCGGGCGCTTTCCCGGCGCTGGCCCTTGACCATCTCCACCACCTTCTCCATGGGCACCAGGATGCGTCCGAAATAATCCTGCATCCCGTGGCTTTTGATGCGCTCGGCCAAGCTTTCCTTGACCTTGTTCTCAAAGCCCGAGTAGGTATGGACTATGTACCAGTTTTTGGCCAAAGGGGCTCCTTCCCCCGCTAAGTATCCGAAAAATTAAATAATAGTGCGGCCGGCCCTCCAGCCCGCCCACTTGACGCACTCTAACAATCGCTTTTTCGGCCCGTCCGGCTGATGCCGCCGCCACTCAATCGGCTAATGCCGCGGCCGCTCATTACAGCCCTGGCCCCGCCCCTCCGCGCCTGTCAACCCATCACCCGCCGGCGCTCATTATCCCGTCATCGGGCCGCCGGCGCCCATCAAACCCGCCAGCGCTCACCATCTCATCATCGACCCGCCAGCGCCCGTTGCCTTGCCATCAAACCCGCCGACGCTGACAAGCCGCCGCCGGACCGCCGGCGTGGATCAACCCACCACCAGGCGCACCAGGCGGGCCAAGACCAGATCCACCAGCCCCAGGAAAACCGAAACAATGCCCACCAGCACCAGAACCACGCCGGTGGACTGGATGGTTTGCTTCTTGCTGGGCCAGGTCACCTTTTTCAGCTCGGTCTTGACCTCGCGCAGAAACTGCACCGAGTTTTCCCACCACGAGGCCGCCCCGCCGCCCGAACCGGACTGAGCCGCCAGGGCGCGGGCCTTGCCCTTTATGGGCTGTTTCACGGTTTTACTGGTCTTTTTCTGCTGGGCCATGCCTTTTTGCCTCGACCGTCTGACCGGCCCCGGGAAAACTCCCCGCCATTATATATATGAGGCAGGCGCTCTCCCTATTTAAAAGGTGGCAGGCCTGGAGGGAATCGAACCCCCAGCCTTCGGATTTGGAGTCCGACGCTCTAGCCTAGTTGAGCTACAGGCCTGCAGTTGATTCCCTTTACTTGCCCTCTTTGTGCACGGTGTGCATGCGGCAGGCGTTGCAAAATTTCTTGAACTCCAGCTTGTCCGGAGTGCGCCTTTTGTTCTTAGTGGTGGTGTAGTTCTTGCGCTTGCAAGTCTGACACACCAAATGCACGATGTCTCTGGGCATTTTACGCCATTCCCATGCAAAGAAGCCAGGGGCGCCTCCCCGGCTGGAGCCTGGCCTTTAGGCCCGCTCCCCACCGGGCGCCCCGGCTCGTATTACTCTATAATCTCCGCCACGACGCCGGCGCCCACGGTGCGGCCGCCCTCGCGGATGGCGAAGCGAAGCTCTTTTTCCATGGCGATGGGCGTGATCAAGGTGGCCTCGATGGTCACGTTGTCGCCGGGCATCACCATCTCAACGCCCTCGGGAAGCGTCACCACTCCGGTCACGTCAGTGGTCCGGAAGTAGAACTGGGGGCGGTAGCCGTTGAAGAACGGAGTGTGGCGCCCGCCTTCCTCCTTGCTCAGCACGTACACCTCGGCCTTGAACTTGGTGTGAGGCGTGATGCTGCCCGGCTTGGCCAGCACTTGACCG
>LBMP01000138.1 GCA_001184205.1 Desulfocarbo indianensis | reverse complement strand
CCCTGCTCGTCGAGGTTCTTGTAGCGCATCCGGAGCAATGCCTTGCGCCGCATCCAGTCCCGACCCACGGCCTTCTCCTGGTCCCTGGCCAGCGTGATTCGGATGTCGTCCATGGCGCGGTTCGCCATTCTTACCAGGTGAAACTTGTCGACAACGACCGGCAGGCCAGGGAAGACGGATTGCGCGGCATCCTTGTACGGCTTCCACATGTCGATAGCGAGGCCCTTGACGCCGCCGCGCTCCTTGAACTGATGCAGCCACGCAGTCACGAGCGGCTTGTCGCGGTCGGGCAGCATGTCGATGGGAACCCGGTTGACGACGTCGGTGATGATGCACCGGAGCTTGCCGTCAATCTGCGTCTCGTCGATGCCCAGCCATTCTGGCAGCCAAGGCTTGTACTCAGCGTTCAGGCGTTCGATGTAGTCGCCGGCCAACGTGCGGACGGTCTTGTCATCGCAGCCGACGTGCTCGGCGATACGAGTGAAGGTGTCCCGGAGGCACTGCTCTTCGATGTACTGGACGCAACGAGCCGTCATGCGCGTCGCCGGGTGGATGCCGCCCAGCGGCTGGATGAACGTGCCGCCGCACTCGCGGCACCTGAAGCGCTGGGCATTGGCTTCGATACTCACCGGACGGCCCCGAATAGGGCTATCTCGGAAAATGATCATTTTGGGGCCGTGCTTATAAACTCGGCCAATTACGCCGCATTTTTGACATGCTTCGGGCAAAACTGTGTAGTCAGCCGAGATAACGTACTGGTCGTCTTCGGTACGGACGGCGGTCGGCTCCCAGCCTGGAAGGTCAAGAATGTCAGTCATGCAACACTCGCGTCGAACAGG
>LBMP01000137.1 GCA_001184205.1 Desulfocarbo indianensis | reverse complement strand
GCGCATCTTCTTGCCGACTTGCGGACCGTACTTCTGCATCACGTTGCCCCACACTTCCTGCATGGCCTTGCCTTGGTTGGCCATGAACTTCTGGCCGCTCGGCGTCTTCAGGAACGTGGTCAGATCCTTGATTTCCTGGGTCGAGTAGTACTTGCCCAGCGAATCGTAGTGAGCTTGCAGTGCATCCTTCTGGAACGCGGCCGTCTCGAAGTCCTTGCCGGCGCCGTCGGTCATGCGCTGCACAGCGCCATTCTTCTTCAGCTTGTCGACAGCGGCCTGCTTTTGCTTGTCGTTCAGCGACTTGTTCTCGACCAGCGATTGCTCCAGCACCAGCGGGGCTTCCTGCTTKGCGCCGTTTTCCAGCACTTCACCCTGACCCTTGATGGCTGCGTCAACGTTCATCGTCGTCAGCAGTTCCTTGATGGCAGCCGTCTTGTCAGCATCGCCAGCCTGGGCGAAAGCAAACAGCGGAGCGAAACCAGCCACCACGATCAGATGTTTGAGTTTGAGACTCTTGTGCATTGTTGCTCCCTTGAAATAAGCGTTGCGTTTAGGCCGGGCGATTGATGCAAAAGTTCCAGCCCCTGCCGCGCATAGGTCCGGCATCATGACCAGAACTGTGCGCAACGGCAAGCAAAAGTTGTTTCCAATTATGACTCGGCGCTGTCATCCGACTGTGCATCGGCGTCCGGTGCGGCATCTGGCGCATCCACACTTTCATCACCTTCTGCGTCGGACTCCACCACACGCTGCAGACCGGACAGCTTGTTGCCCTCACCCACATTGATGAGTGTCACGCCCTGGGTGGCACGACCCATTTCGCGGATCTCGTCCACACGC
>LBMP01000136.1 GCA_001184205.1 Desulfocarbo indianensis | reverse complement strand
TCAAGCCGCGTGCCGCATCGGACTGGCACGTCGTTGACAAGGCCATCGACCGCGCGCTTGAAGCCTTGCGCGCCAGCAAGCCTGATGTGGCCAACTGCAAGCAGACGCTGGCTGACCTGATCCGGACGATGGATCAGGTCAGCGGCAAGCGCTGAGCACTTGCCTAGCCGTGCCGGTTAGCCCGGCACGCGCACCCAACCCTCCATCAGCACGCGCGCGCTGCGGCTCATGATGGCCTTGGTGACGGTCCATTCGCCGTCGACGAGCATGGCCTCCGCACCAACGCGCAGCGTGCCGGACGGATGCCCGAAGCGCACTGCGTTACGCTCGCCGCCGCCGGCCGCCAGGTTGACCAACGTGCCCGGAATGGCCGCTGCCGTGCCGATGGCCACGGCAGCCGTGCCCATCATCGCGTGGTGCAGCTTGCCCATCGATAGCGCGCGCACCAGCAGGTCCACATCGCCTGCACCGACTTTCTTGCCGCTGGAGGAAACGTAGTCCTTCGGTTGCGCCACAAAGGCCACCTTGGGCGTGTGCTGCCGCGTGGCGGCTTCATCGATGTTCTTGATGAGCCCCATGCKCACTGCGCCGTGCGCGCGGATGGTCTCGAACATCGCCAGCGCTTTCGCGTCGCCGTTGATGGCGTCCTGCAGCTCCGTGCCGGTGTAGCCGATGGCGTCCGCATTGATGAAGATAGTGGGAATGCCGGCATTGATCATCGTCGCCTTGAGCGTGCCCACGCCGGGCACCTCCAGGTCGTCGACGAGGTTGCCGGTGGGGAACATCGCGCCGCCGCCGTCACCGTCTTCTTCGGCCGCTGGATCGAGGAATTCGAGCTGCA
>LBMP01000135.1 GCA_001184205.1 Desulfocarbo indianensis | reverse complement strand
GGACGTTCTGCAAGCTGCCCGCACCCCCTCAATCTCGACGTGACACCAAATGGCAACCAAGAAGCTACCCGTTGCATATCAAAGGGCGCAGGCAGCGGCAGTCGAATTCGACAAACGGCGAGAAGCTCTCGCTGCCCGATGCGTGGGGTATGTGCAGCAGGGGATGACACTCCAGCAAATCGCGGACAAGCTCAATGCAGAGGGTATCCGCACCAAGACCGGCAAGTCATGGAAGTTCGCCAACGTGTCGATGCTGATGAAGTTTCCTACGCCCCCTGCAACGAAGACATCCAAAACGGAAGAGAAACGCAAGAGCAGAGCTAAGAAGAGGTTTGGAGTCACCAAACGCAATGATGTCAACCTTGAGTGGGTTGCCAAGCTTCATCCTCAACTCGAGGCTTGGCGAGCGCTTGGTTCCGAATGGGTCCGAGGCCGAGAGGCCGGCGTTGGTCATGCCCTACAGGGGGTCAATGCGTTTATGGATTTCCTGGTGGAGACCAGTCTTCCGACAGACCCTGCAACTGTGTTGATGCACAGGACGGTGGTGCCGGATTTCTACGAGACGTTATGGGGCAAGGAGCGTACGCAAGGTAAGGTTCTCACTCACAACTGCGCACACTTCTTTATCGAGTGGGTGCTTACGAAGCCAGATTTTTGTGAAGAGGATGACGAGGGCCGCTTACAGACCTCCTCTGCGTTTCGCAATCCCATTCCCCACTTGAGTCGCAGCGGATTGCCCCGTCCATCAGAGAGTGTTCGTCCCACTTTGCCATATGGGTACATTGACGAGCTACGGAAGATGATTGCGGAGGGGCCCAACTTTCGAGATTGGCGCTGGGCGCAGA
>LBMP01000134.1 GCA_001184205.1 Desulfocarbo indianensis | reverse complement strand
GGCTGCGGAAGAGCAGAACAAGATGAACGGCATTCTCAAGACGGCCGTTGCGCTGGACTGGGACGTCATCAATGCCGAGCGCCCGGAGTGGAGCAAGCGCTGGAACCGCGTGGTCGAGCGTTGATCGCCCGGCAAGCGCACACTGATTGATCAGTTGAATACGAAAGAACAGTAAGGATGGATGTATGGCAGATTCCCGCACACGATTGCAAACGGTACTGAACGCCCTGGGCCTGGACTTGAAGGCCTACGAAGGCACGGACTGGACGAGCCGCGCCCCACGCGACGGCTCCGTATTGGCCCGCGTCAAATCGCACACCGCCGAGCAGGCGCAGGCCGCCATCCAGAACGCGCACACGGCGTATCTGACGTGGCGCACCGTGCCCGCGCCGGTGCGTGGTGAGCTGGTGCGCCGATTGGGCGAGGTGCTGCGCACGCACAAGGCAGCGTTGGGCGAACTCGTATCACTGGAGGCAGGCAAGATCGCCTCTGAAGGCCTGGGCGAAGTGCAGGAGATGATCGACATCTGCGATTTCGCGGTCGGCCTGTCGCGGCAACTGCACGGACTGACCATCGCCAGCGAGCGGCCCGGGCACCGCATGATGGAGACCTGGCACCCAATGGGGGTGGTGGGCATCATCTCGGCGTTCAACTTCCCCGTGGCGGTGTGGTCGTGGAACGCGGCGCTCGCCCTGGTGTGCGGCAATGCCATCGTCTGGAAGCCGTCAGAGAAGACACCGCTGACCGCCATTGCGTGCCAGCACCTGATGCAACAGGTGGTGGATGCGTTCAATGCGGAGAAGCCGGGCGCCATTCCTGCAGGGCTGAGCCAGTTGCTGATCGGCGG
>LBMP01000133.1 GCA_001184205.1 Desulfocarbo indianensis | reverse complement strand
GATGTCGATCTACGACAACATCGCCTTTGGCGTGAAGCTGTTCGAGCGCCTGTCGCGCTCCGAAATGGACGACCGCGTGGAGTGGGCGTTGACCAAGGCCGCGCTGTGGAATGAAGTCAAGGACAAGCTCAACCAGTCGGGCTATGGGCTGTCGGGCGGTCAGCAGCAACGTCTGGGCATCGCACGTGGCATCGCCATCCGTCCTGAGGTGCTGCTGCTGGACGAACCGTGCTCGGCACTGGACCCGATTTCCACCGGTAAGATCGAAGAACTGATTGCTGAGCTGAAAGACGACTACACCGTCGTCATCGTGACGCATAACATGCAACAGGCCGCGCGCTGCTCCGACTTCACGGCGTACATGTACCTGGGCGAGCTGATCGAGTTTGGTGAGACTGAGAAGATCTTCATCAAGCCGCGCCGCAAGGAAACGGAAGACTACATCACCGGCCGCTTCGGCTGATCTGCAACACGCACTGAAGCGACAAGGAGAAACCGATGTCCGAGAAACATCTGTCATCGCAGTTTGATACCGACCTGACCTCCATCAGCACCAAGGTGCTGCAGATGGGTGGCCTGGTTGAGGCACAGATCGCCCGCGCGATGCGCGCCCTGGCCAACTTCGACACCGATATGTGTGATCAGGTGCTCGCGGTGGAGCAGGAGATCAATGCGCTCGAAATCGAGATCGACGGCGATTGCAACAACATCATCGCGCGCCGCCAGCCGACCGCCCGCGACCTGCGCTTGGTCATGGCCATCTCGAAGACCATCACCAACCTGGAGCGCGCCGGCGACGAGGCCGCAAAGATTGCCAAGCGTACCAAGCGCCTCATGCAGGACCCGTCGGCGCA
>LBMP01000132.1 GCA_001184205.1 Desulfocarbo indianensis | reverse complement strand
GCATGCTCGACGATCCGCTGGTCTCAGCGTTCTGTCTGGCCGTGATGGAAGAAGCGAAGGCGATTGGTGCGCGCATCGGCTGTCCCATCGCACAAAGTGGTGAAGAGCGCAGCGCAGTGACGCGCCAACTAGGTGCGTTCAAGACGTCGATGCTGCAGGATGCGGAGGCTGGACGTGGCCCGCTGGAGATCGATGCACTGGTGGCATCGGTGCGGGAGATCGGCCAGCATGTGGGTGTGCCGACACCGCAGATCGATGCCCTGCTGGGTCTGGTGCGCTTGCACGCCCAGACCCGCGGGCTTTACTGAGACAACGATACGGCGTTGTTACGGCGCCAACGCCGGGTGCTTGAGCGCGTGCGCCGTTTCGATCCACTGCTGGTGATACGCGGCGTCATCGCGCTTGAGGCCGAGCTCACCGTTCTGATACGCCATCGCCAGGGCTTGCACGGCTTCGGGCAATTCGTGCTCGGCAGCGTCCTGATACAACGCCAGGGCACGGGCTTCATCGTGCGGCACGCCATCGCCGTCCCGGTAGGCATTGGCCAGCATGAACATCGCGCCCGGAATGCCGTGCTGCGCGGCGCGGTCAAACCAATGCGCCGCCTGCACTGTGTCGATGCCCGTGCCGTAACCACTGCGATACATCACGCCGAGGTAGTACGCGGCAGCAGCATCGCCCTTGTCTGCAGCCTGGCGCAGAAGGCGGAGCGCGCGTGGATAGTCACGCGCCACGCCCCCCGTGCCCAGCAGCAGCGCCTTGCCAAGCGAGAGCTGCGCATACACATCACCGGGGACACCATTGGCCGGTTGCGCCGCTGTCTCTAGCCAGCGCATCCCTTCGTTACGCAACGAG
>LBMP01000131.1 GCA_001184205.1 Desulfocarbo indianensis | reverse complement strand
GAGATCGCAAGACTAGACGGCTGGACTTAGCGAGCGCTGAGAGCGGTTATAGGGTGTGACGCGAGCGCATCAAATGGTTTCAGCGGCGCAAACGGTGGTCGGCTCGAACATCTGCAATCGCTGCATGCGTGCCAGTCACAGGCCAATCGGGGGGCTGAGATAATGAGTGTCTTCTGAATCTGCTGCCGATTCCCATGCCCTCCGCTGCACCCCTATCGTCGCGTATCGGCCCCCTCTTCGCGCTCATGCCTTTCCTGCGCCCGTATGCGCGGCGCTGGGCGGTTGCGTTCCTGGCGCTGGTGACTGCGGCCGTTGCAACGCTGGCGCTGCCGGTGGCCTTCAAGTTCCTGATCGACCGTGGATTCGCCAGCGGCGAGCGATCGCACATCGACCGCCACTTCATCGCCCTGTTCGTCCTCTCGCTGGTGCTGGCCGGTGCCACGGCGCTGCGCTTCTATTGCGTCTCGTGGCTGGGTGAACGCGTGACGGCCGATCTGCGGCGTGCTGTGTACCGGCACATCGTCGGCTTGAGCCCGGAGTTTTTCGAGACGATGCAAACGGGCGAGGTGCTGTCGCGGCTCACGACCGACACGACGTTGATCCAGACCGTGGTGGGGACCAGCCTGTCGCTCGGGTTGCGCAACACGCTGCTGACGGTCGGCGGGGTGGTGATGCTGGTCGTGACGAGCCCGGTGCTCTCGGGCTACATCATCGCCACGCTGATCGTGGTGGTCGCGCCCATCGTCATCTTCGGGCGTCGTGTGCGGCGGCTCTCGCGTGACAGCCAGGACAAGGTGGCAAGCGCGAGCGCGCTGGCCGGCGAGGTGCTCAATGCCATGCCGACCGTGCAGTCGTACAC
>LBMP01000130.1 GCA_001184205.1 Desulfocarbo indianensis | reverse complement strand
GTTGGAGATGCCGCCAGCGGCGATCACGTCCATCTCCAGCACAACAAAATCACCGTGCTGTGCGAGACGCGCAAAACGGCGCGAACGGTGCCAATCAGCAATCAGCCCGTCGGGCAGCGTGCCACCCTGCACACGCAGCGGGCAGCTCAGCGTGAAGTCTGCATAGTGATCTGGCTCGATGGCGTTGCCCCACAGAATCTGGAAGCTGATTCCATGGCTGGCGCTGGTCAGATGGGTGATGCCACCTTGCTCGATGGCAGTTACGGCGCCGCCGGCCGCCTTGATGGCGTCAGACACATCGGTGGGGGAAAGGGTCGTCAGCATGGACATGGTGGTCATGTGCGTGGATAAATCGGAGAAGGAAAAGCTCAGGGCGCCTTCGGCGCTTCTGCGTGCGGTGCGGAGGCTTCAGACGCGGGAGCAGGCGCGGCAACTGCGCGCGGATCAAAGCGGCCGTCGTACAGCTTGTCGCCATACTCCTGCGCGATCTGCTCATACTTGACACGCGACTTGGTGGCAAACGGCTGGCGTGCGGCGATGACGGTGGTCACGTCCATCGACTCGTAGGCGTTGAGGACTTCCTGGCCGACGGCATAAAGCTTGGCGTTCTTGGCCTCGCATTGTTGCAGGGCGTTCTGCTGCGTGGCGGTTGCGGTGGCCAGCTTCTGGCGCTCCGCTTCACTGGCGCGGGCGCGGCGCAGCAACTCATCGTATGCGGCGCGCAGCTGCGTGATCTGCGTGTTGGCCTTGTCGGCTACGGTTTGGGCTTCACGATGGGCGGCGGCGCTGCCTTCGCTCAGCTGAGTCGGCTACGGTTTGGGCTTCACGATGGGCGGCGGCGCTGCCTTCGCTCAGCTGA
>LBMP01000129.1 GCA_001184205.1 Desulfocarbo indianensis | reverse complement strand
CGCTGACAACGTGCTGCCTGCCGTGTCCGATATGCGCATCGAGCGTGACGGCAATCAGCGCTGGCTGGTCGTGAAGACCACGCCGGACGCCCTGTGGCCGAGCCTGCGCACGTTCTGGCAAGAACTCGGCTTCCTTCTGGTGATCGACTCGCCCGAGACCGGCATCATGGAAACCGACTGGGCCGAGAACCGCGCGAAGATTCCACAGGACATCATCCGCCGCACCGTCGGCAAGGTGTTCGACGGTCTGTATTCGACCGGCGAGCGCGACAAGTTCCGCACCCGCATCGAGAAGGGCCCGAACGGTACGGTCGAGGTGTACATCTCGCACCGTGGCGCACAGGAACAACTGGTCGGTTCGTCCAAGGACCAGACCGTGTGGACGCCGCGTCCGGCAGATCCTGAGCTCGAAGCCGAATTCCTCTCGCGCCTGATGCAGCGTCTGGGTGCCAGCAAGGAAGCTGCGCAGCAGAAGCTCGCGCAGACACAAGCAGCACATCCGGTGGAAGAGGGCGCAAAGGCAACTGAGGGTGTGCAGTCTGCACGTGCCGCAGGGCCGTCGCTGCTGGCGCAAGCCAATGGTCAACCGGTATTGAACGTGCCGGAACCGTTCGATCGCGCCTGGCGCACCGTGGGCCTGGCACTGGACCGCGTGAACTTCACCGTGGATGACCGCGACCGCTCGCAAGGCGTGTACTTCGTCCGCTATGCCGATACCAAGGCCGAAGCGAACGCACCGGGCTTCTTCTCGCGCCTGTTCTCGGGCACGAAGATCGAAGATCTCAAGCGTGCCAAGCGCTATCGCGTGGTGGTCAAGGATGGCGGTGCCTCGTCGACGGTGCTGGTGCAGAACGACGACG
>LBMP01000013.1 GCA_001184205.1 Desulfocarbo indianensis | reverse complement strand
CAGCGACTGAAGGCTTTTTGCAAAAAATCCTTCTCCACCGTCAGCTCGCCGATCTTGGCGTGAAGCTCCTTGATCCGGACATGATGGTCGGCATCGCGGGCCTGACGGCTACCACGGGAAAAGGTGTCCGCCATGCCCTCCACGGCTTGCTTCTTCCATTTGGTAACCATGGTGGGGTGTACCCCATATTTGACAGACAACTCGGCCACGGTCATTTCCCCTTTGATCGCCTCCAGGGCCACCTTGGACTTGAACGATGCACTGTGAGTCTTGCGTTTGGCCATCTCTCGTCTCCTTTTCGCTACGGCCAAATCAACCTAGCATACCTGTCCAATTTTCGGGGGCCACCGCTATGTAACACCTGACAGAGCCCTGGTCCCGGGGCCCGGTCCGAAAAGTTTATTAAGCCAGCCACCTCACCACAGGTGCGTGAGGTCGCCGCCCAAGATGCGGACGACCCAGAGGTGCAAATCATGGCAGAGGAAAATCACAACATGGCGGCCGGCGAAGGCACAGGCGGCAGCAACCCAACAGCAGATAATAATTCTGGATGTCCTACGTGGGACAACTTGGGAGGAGGGACTGAGCTACCGCCTTTTTTCAGCCCCAGAGAGGAATTGAAGCGCCAAGGCTTCACCGTAAGGTTCTTGACCGATAAGCCACGGAAAGAAACCCCAAGCGCCTTCGACAACCGTTCCATGGAGCTTTGGTTTGATATAGAATACCAAGGCCGGCTTATGACCTGGACCATTAGCCAGATCAGCTTGCTATTGGAGTTGAAGAAGCTTCCGCCCCTAAAGGGGAAAGAGATTTACATCCAGTTGGTTCCGGTTGATGAGGATTTCAGGAGAGTCCGGCCCCAGTACAAGGGCAAGGACAGATATCTAGTGAAGGAGGCGCTTGCTGAGGCGGCGGAGCATTCATCTGCGTCCCTATCAGCAAGCCCAGTGGGCGGAATGACTGCCAAACTAAGTCAAGTCTTGCCGTCAGAAATGGTGGGGAAGTTCCATTACAGTAACCGAGGCTGATAATTGGGCGTGAGTAATGGCCACTTTCTGCGTGGCTAGACATGTAACTAGTGATGATACTTGCCCCGTACAGCCGAAATAAAAAGTAGATAATGGAAATGTTACGGTCCGCCTAGTGAATTGGTTTTGGCAAGGTGGATTTCTTTAGTATGACTGGGTAAGACGGCCATTTTAAGTTGAGATTCGCCGTGAAGGTTACAACTCAAGCTACGCTTATGGCACGTTGGGGTTTAAGATATGCGCCGGGAAAGATTTATTCGCCGTGAGGACATCGTCGAATATTGCAATGACTTCATCATTGGTCAAAAACGCCTACTCATTCTTCAGGCAGGACCAGGACATGGCAAAAGCATCGCAGCTCGCCAGATAGCCGAACAATGTTCCAAACCATTTTTTGCCTACCACTGCACTCCGGCGGATAAAGCGCCGCATACGTTTTTTCAAAACATTCTGACCAGTATTAAAGAAACCTTCAACCCGCTAACGATGCAACACATTTTGAAAATGGCTGATTCCTGCGGGTCCGGCGGCGAATTTCTTTTAACCATTAACAGCCTGCTGCAAAAGCTCTTTGCCCAAAACACCTACCGCCCTTTTGTTCTTATCGTTGAAGATCTGCACATACTTGATTCCGAACCAGCCCCCCTGCAATTTATTAAATCGTTGTACGATAGTACTCCTCGGGATTTGTCTTTCATCGTCACCAGCCGCATGAGGCCTCTCCTGAACGGAAGCTCACTGTTTCATTTCAATGAAGGTAAACGGGTGTTCGAACAAAAGCTATCTTTTAGCCGCCGTGAAATCCAGCGTCTTTATCGGGAATGTTACCGGATTAGGCTCACTGAGGATAGAGCGGAGCAGCTTTATCGGATAACGGACGGGGGCTGGCCTCTGGGCTTATCGCTACTCCGTTCCCAAACCGAAAGATCGGCTTTGTCGGCGATCAATTTTACCGACAGCGACATCGAGGGATACTTCATTTGTGAATGCCTCGGCTCCTTCAACCAAGTCATCAGTGAGCTATTGACCTTGCTCTCGATATTCGATGCCATACCCCTGGCGTATTTGGAGCACGCAGGTATGAAGGAAGCGCAGGGCGCGCTAGAGTCTTTGATGGACCGCGCCCTCTTCGTGTACCGTTTAGAGCAGGATGGCCAAACCTATTTTCATTATCACCACCTGTTCCGTGAAACCTTGCGAAAAATAGCTGAGCGGGAGTTAGGGGCCGAGGC
Source organism: Desulfocarbo indianensis (assembly GCA_001184205.1). GTDB lineage: Bacteria > Desulfobacterota > Desulfarculia > Desulfarculales > Desulfarculaceae > Desulfocarbo > Desulfocarbo indianensis. Next base: position 27,090 of record LBMP01000013.1, on the reverse strand, counting down.
CTGGGGCAGTTTCGCCCGGTCCGCCGCCGACTGGTTATTCGGTCAAGGCTTGATGAATGAAGCCATTTTACTTTTGAGCCGAGCGCAACAGTGGCGACATTTAGCCCAGGTTTTTTCTGAACACGGCCAAGCCTTGATATGTCAGAACAACCTGGAGGTGGCGGCCGAGGCCTTGTCTCAATGCCCCCGGGTAGAGAGTGAGCGTGAGCGTTGGCTCTGCACCATATTGGGCCATGCCCTGCTCATTAGGACTCCACCCGAAGCCATAAGCCTGCTCGCCAAGGGGCGGGAACTGGCCGGCCAAGCCGGGGATCAGGCCTGCGAGCTTCAGGCATGCCTGGGGCTGATAATGTACGAGATGTTCATCGAAGCCAATATCGGCAAGCTCAAGGCCGTATTGGCCAGGGCCGGCCAACTGTATGAGACCCTGGCCGGCGGAAGCATGGCATCCAGCCTCTCCTACCTGTGCGCCTATCTTCTCTGCTTTGCCACGGCCTACTGCCATGCCCAATATGATAAGGCGGAAAGTTACATAACCCTGGCCAGAGATACCTGCCAAGCGCCGCCAGAGCACGGTCTCGAACACCAGATCGTGGTTGCTCAGGCCTTCAACCTGGCTTTCCAGGGTGATATCGGCGGCGGTCTGGCCAAACTGCAAAAGCTATTCGCCAGAGACTTGAACCAACTGATCGGGCCGGCCAACCAGTTCTTGGCCCATGCGGCTTATTTGAATTTCTCGCTAATGAAGGGAGACATAGAAGGCTACAAAATTCTGCGGCGGGAGATGCAGGAACACTTTCCGGAGCTGATGGCCATTTCTTATATCGGGAGCTTCGTCAACGTCTGGGACATGGACCTCATGCTCTCCGAAGGCCGCATGGACCAGGTGTTGGAACGCGCCGAGGAGGCCCTGGCCAATCCCCTCATCGCCTCCAACGCCCACATAAAAAGCCAGTGCCTGCAATACCAGGCCGCTGCCCTGGCCTTTCTTGGCCGAAGCCGGGAAGCGCGCGCGGCCCTGCGCCGATCCATGTGTTTGCGAGCCAAGGCCGGCGGCAGGTTTTTCACCCTGCTCAATCGGGCCATGGCCGCCTGTGTGCTGTCTCTTTGCCCGGATCACCCTGAGCCGGAGCGGCTGTTCGATCTCACCCTGGCTTTCGCCGACCAATGCGAGGATTCTTATGTCAAGCCTCAGCTTTTGGCCTACCGGGCCCATTTGCGCCTGAGGCGTGGCAATGAGCGGGCGGCCCTGCAAGATATCCAGGATTTTCTGGGCATTCTGGAAAGCAGGCGGAACCGGCATTTTTTCCTCTGGGAAAGTGGAATGATGAAAGAACTGCTCTGTCACTTTCATTCGCAAGGGCATGATAACGTAGCCGCCAGAACAATATTACGGGAACGGTTTCAACTGGAGGAAGGTCCTGACCAGGCACTTTTACCCATCCTGCAATGCGACACCGCGCGTGGCAGACTCTACTTCGCTGACGCCTCTGAGGAGGAGGCTCTGGATATACATGAGCTGCCGGCGAATGAATACAGATTACTGAATAAGCTAATTGCCAGCCCGGGAAAATATTTGTGCCTTGATGATCTGGGCGACAATTTGTGGGGCGAAGGACTTTGGCCCAAGGACCCCAGGAACAGCCTTTATCAGTTGTTGAACAAACTGCGCGGTCGCCTGCAGGCTATGCGCCCCGGCCTGGATGGCAAACTATACATCGTTTCCAAACCAGGATATGTAAAGATTGATCACATAAGAGTTGATCTGGAAGTCGCCCTCCGGCACATGGAGCGAGCGGACCGGGCGGTGGAGGCCGGGCATTACTGGGCGGCCGATATATGGCAACAGAAAGCCTGCAACATCATAGACGGGTTTGGCACGGAATATGTGTTTCCGGCCACCTTGACCCAAAAGATGGACAGGAGCATGGAACTCTGGCTGGGGCCGATTATAGAACGGGGGGCAGAGGAAAAGGCGTTGCGGCTGTTGGAAGCCGCCATAAAAGCTTCGCCCCATAACGACGGTTATCACCAGGCAAGATACCGGCTGCTCTTGAAACTTGACCTCCCGGCACGGGCCCGCGAGGCTGAACGCCAGTACGCGCGGCTGCTTGGCGAAGGTGTTTTTGAAGGCTCTGATCTATCAGGACTCCTGGAACGAAGCTAAGCTAGTTCACCAACCCGTGTTTAAAACTGGGGAAGCGTTCGGCCATCAGCCCTAATGTTCTATGTGGCGTTAAACTTCAACTATCACCGAGTGCGCACGGCAAACTTATCAAATCGATCATCGAGGATTTCGCCCCCCGCTTCGCTCCGGCAGGCATCTTGATCTACCAGATAGCGAAAAAGGCAGGCCGGCCATTTGGACGGCCTGCTTTTTCCGCCCCCTTCCTAACCAGTTGATCACCGCCGAATCTAAACACCGGTGGTTGACAGGCCGCTTTCTCTTTCCATCAGGCCAACCACAACGACCAGTGTCTATGGCTCGTTGGCCACAGTATGGCAAATCCATCGCGGGTTTGCCGGCTGCGGTATCAGCTCGGTCCCGTAAACATACTTAGCGAAGAATCCGCTGAAATCCTGACCGGAGATATCGTTAAGGGCTTGCAGTATGTCATCATTGCTGAAATAAGCTGAATCCTGGCTCAGGCCAAAACGCTGATAAATCAGGCGATTAACTTGCCCAATATTATTGCCGGTTTCGTTTAGCTTCTTATCCAACATGTAGCAAAGCAAGCCACCCTTGGTTGACACATATTGATGGTTGTAATCCGGATCCAGCAAGGATGCATTTCCGACCACCACATCCCCATGCGACGCCTTGATGTCCAAATACTGCCGGTAAAAAATATCCACCAAAGCTGTCGAGAATGTCATATCGTTTTGCTGCCTCATGTTGCCGTAGTAAGTCGCCAGTCCCTCGAAAAACCAGGTGATGTTGTCTGCCTGCCTGAATGCATTTCCGGCCCAGGCGTGGAATATTTCATGCGCCAGATAAGGCGAGTAGGTATCACTAATATCAAAACCGCGGCCAAAGGCAGAGCAAGTCTGATAATTGTTTCCAAACGCCACGGTGTAGGAATCATAGGGGAATCCCATGAATTCGCTCCAGTATATCGCCCAAGTATCAAATATGAATTGACTGATCGTTTCGCGGCCTTGCTGATCAAGTGAAAAGTCCTTGGCAAACGCCACGGTGACCGTCCTACCGTGCATCACCCTTTGATAGATATGATGAGTCTCGGGGCTATAAGTCGTGAAGTAGGGAGTATTAGGGCAATGACCGTAGGTCTCGGTTTTCGTCGCTGATTCCGGAGTGCCTATTTCATCGAGGTTATCAAGCGACTGATCATTGCAGTCGGACGGATAATCCACGTCAGTGGACGCATGAGCAGGTCCAGCCAACAGCAAGACAACCAACAGCATTGTAATTATTTTTAATAGGGCATTAATGCGGCCGAAATCCATGGGGATAATTCCTCCAGAGTATGCGACAGGCGCCGCGTTTACGAGATTCCATGCGGTTATTTAACGTTTTGGGGGCACCTAATGTGTTTGCAAAGAGGCCCTGAGGCCATCTTTTCGCCTTACTTGCAAACAATTTTCTTACGAATCGGAAAGGAATATCGATCCCCCCCTCTCTCAGCGCATAATATTCCTTTCCTAATAACCCTGTCAATCATCGGTGTTTCCGTTTCAGCCAATGCCCAGCGCCGCCCGGTAGTAAAATTCGAAGCGCTGCACCTTGACGGCCGACTTGGGCGGCCTGCCCACTTATCGGGCTCCATGATCTTGCGCAAGGTGTCGCTCATGGGCAGACGGATGAAGTAGGTAATGTGCTCCTCTCGCAATAGTCGTAAACATCAGGCAGGGCAAAGGCCGCGTCTCTTCGCAACCAAAGCAGCCTGAAGGTGCTACGTAGCTATTCACCAGGGGCTTGACGAACTCCAGCGCTCCATCGGCTGAATGCACGTTGCCTGGCCTAAGCTCGGCGGCAAGGCAATCTCCATCGCCGCTGAAGGCTGTCTTGGGGCAATCTTGCGGCATAATCCGAGCCATGTGCTTCATCCGTTATCCCCCAACCCTGCCGCCAGGCTATTTTTCATATCGTCGTAAGACCAGGGCCAGCCGGTTCTGGAGGGCCGTCTGACCGGCCTGGCCCAGGCCATGGCAGAACGACTCCGCTTTCTCCTTGCAGCAGGTGAAAGATGGGTCGCCTTGGCTGTAAACTTGGTCCAAGCTGGTAAGCACCTTGCGGTATAGCTTCTCAGCTGATTTGAAATCCTGGCACAGGAAATGGTATTCCGCCAAGTTGATCATAGTTTCCAGCGCCGTACATTTGTTTTTCTCCTCGGCCAGCCGTAGGCCCTCTTCTGCCTTGGCGGCATAACCTGCGGCCAAGGCATGGTCGCCCGATTCCCGTTCTATGTTGGCCAGTATGCTGAAGGCCAAGCGGCCTTCCATATGCTCTGAAACGGAGACCCGTTCCATGAGCTGGAGTGAGGCCTCCAGCAACAATCTGGCATCTCCATGGGCCTTCTGCCGCCAGGCGGCAAGCGCCAGGCGGTTCAGGCCCGCCATGCCGTGAATCTGATGCTCTTCAGCGCCCGCCAGCAAGCTTCGCAGAGTGCGCCCCATGGCCTCCTGCAGAGCAACTGTGCTCTTGTCGACATCCAATCCTTCCCCTGTCCCTTGAATTCCTAATCCCATTTGGCTGCGCGCTCCCGATAGATATAGTTAACCTACTGTCGATACAACCCATATTCGGCACCAACATCCACATCGCATTACTTATAGCAAACGGGCCTTATTTTGATCTTATCGGGAGGGCTGCAAGACCGGGAGGTGGCGGCAGTTATTGAAATCCCAGGTTATGGATGAATTGTATTCTGGCAGTATTCTTTACGCGTAATCATTGAAAATCAATACAACAGTCTCCTCTCCAACAGGGTTTGCATGTCTCTCCTGCCATCCGATATGAGCATGATGAAAACCTTGTCGTCGATGACCCTGTAGATGATACGGTAGGGTTTGAAGAAGATTTCTCGGTACTCCTTTATCCCCAGCGCCAGTAACTCATCAGGGTAAGCGCCCCGATTGGGGGAGGTGCTCAAGCTGCTAAAGGCCTTCTCGATCTTCCCCAACACATACTCGGCCTTGTCCGGGACGTCGTTCTCGGCGATGTAATCATATAGCTGCTCAAGGTCCCTGGCAGCGTCATCGGTCAACAGAACCTCGTAGGGCATCACCTGGCCTGCCGGCTCTGGCGTATTCGATTGACCACATCCGCAGCTGGCTGGACCTTGCCCTCCTCGATCTGGCGGTTGCCCAGGGCGAGGATCTTCAGCATGGCCAAGGTCTCTTGGGTTTGCTCGTAGCTGGCAATGTCCTGGATCACCACCTTGGCCTCACCGTTCTGGGTGATGATCAGGGGCTCACGCTGCTCACCCAGCTTGCGCACGATTTCGGCCGCATGGGCTTTGAGGAAACTTATGGGCTTTATTTGGCTGGATAGTTTCATGCCTTCTACCTCCACCTTGTATGACTAAATATAGACTGTATTTAGTCCGACAGTCAAGTGCAGCCTCCACCCGTGCCATTGCCCCGGTTTCCTCAGCGAGCCCGCAGCCGCCCGCAACCACCGGGCAGTGGCAAAAACCGAAAAACATAAATAGGAGTGCCACTTACCAGTAGAAAAAAGTAACAAACTACCCTTCACCATGACAATCCCGCCACAAAACATCGGATACCTGAACCCAATCCCGCCCATGCCCTATGGCCCCTTCGATCCCGTCTACTACTATCTGTACAGCCCCGGAACCCAACTGACTAAAGACCTATACGGAGCCACTCCGGCCTCTGGCTACTCACCGGCCGGCGACTCGGGCTTGGACTTCCTGCTGAAAAACCGCCAGGAGGTGATGCGAACCAAGCTGGAACTCCTGACCGCCGAGCTGACCGAACGACGCCGACTGCTGGATTACAGCCTGTACCGGATTAACCGGGATCAGTGCGAGTTCAAAAATATGGCTTTCCTGCGGGGCGAGGACATATGGGACCGCTACCGTTTCAAGCTGGAGCAGTCGATCCTGGATTTGGAGGGCGAAAAGCGTAAAGAGGAGTCCGCCTATTTCCGCGACGTGTTTTTCCTGAAGAAGGAACTGAGGGAGCTCTTGGTGGAGGGCGTGGAAGAGCGGCAGAAAGCCGCCATGTTGAAATACTGAATGGAGGTGCATTCATGAATCAAAGGAAAAAAACCATAACCGACTGGGAGGTGGCCGCCCTGGTGGCCGACCCTCTTTATTTCGCCATGATGATGAGCAATGAGGACCTGGAGGAGGTCATTGCCAGGTTCGTGTGCGTGCTGAACAAGCGAAAACGAGGCAGGGGGTGATCAGAATCGCCCCGCTCCGTTTCCTTAGCCCCACGTCCATCAACACCTACCTCAGCTGCCCGCGCAAGTTTTACCTCAGATACATCAAAAAACTGAAGACCAAGCCTTCGATCTACCTTGTGCGGGGAAGCATCGTGCACAGGGTGTTTTGCCGCTTCAACCAGCTCCAGGCAAAGCCCAGCCTGGAAAGGAGTCCCCTGGAATTGCAGCTGACCCTGCTGGGTCTGTTTGAGGAGGAGTGGGAGAAAGCCGGGGACAGCCTGGCTTCCCTGGGCATGGAAGATGCTCGCCTCCAGGACTTCCGCGATGAAAGCCAGCTGATGGTCATCAACTTCGGTTTCTGGCTGGAAAGGTGCAGCCTGTCACCGGCCCAAAGGGCCGAGGTCAAGATGTTCTCCAAGAAGCTGGGCCTGATGGGAATCGTGGATGCCATCCACGAAGTAGGTGGCGAGCCGATCCTGGTTGATTACAAGACCTCCCTCCGTCCTGAGATCACCCCGGACATACAGCGCCAGGCGGCCATCTATGCTCTGCTGTACCAGGACTTCCGTGGAAAGCCGCCGTCAGAGATTTGGATACACTTCGTAGCCCATGACCGCGGCCCGGAGGTAATCCAGGTGGACGAACACCTGATCCAGTATGGGGAGATCCTGGTGGAGTCGATCCGGGCCAAGACCAAAACCTTCGATGAAAAGGACTACCCCTGCACCTGCGGCGGGCGGTGCGAGAGGGATTTCGCCATGAGCTGAAAATGGACCGCATCGAGGAGAAGCTGAGACTGTTGAAGCCCCTGTTGCCCTTACGGCAGTGGGATTTTCTTAGGGTTCAGTATCTCTTCGAGAAGGACTGGCGCAAACGGCAGGAGTTGGAGGCCTTGATGGATATGCTGCTGGCCAAGCATCTGCCGGGCCTGCAGCGAGAGCAGATTCTCCTGCCCACACCCGAGGCCGGAGAGTTGGCCGGCGACTACCAGGTGGGGCAAGCCCTATACCCTGACCAGCCCAAGGGGCTTTTCGGGGTAAGGGAGCCGGAATGGATCAGACACTGCGGCATATTCGGCAAGACCGGCTCCGGCAAGACCACTCTCACCATGAACCTCATCAATGAGATTTCCCGCCACGGCAAGCCCTTCCTGATCTTCGACTACAAGCGAAACTACCGGGACCTCCTACAACACCCCGACTTCAAGGATCAAGACATCCTCATTTTCACCGTGGGGCGCAATGACGTAGTCCCTTTCTTCTTCAACCCCAAGCTACGTCCCCCAGGCGTCGAGGAGCATGTCTGGATCAAGCAACTAGCCGAGATAATCGAGAAGGTCTACCTCCTGGGCCCCGGGGCCAATGATGTGTTCATGGAGTCAGCCCATTTCGACACCTTTGGCGAGATGAAGGACCGCGTGGTCAAACAGAAGAAAAAAGCCAGGGAATTGTTGTGGTGGGCCTCGGTCAAGAGAACTCTGAACGCCATCAACTACCCGGGCCTGGGCGAGATGGTCAACTGCAGCGAAGGCCACTCCATTCCAGACCTGCTGGGCAAAAAGGTGATCCTCGAGCTGGACGGACTGTCCGCATCGGATCAGGCCTTTGTAATCGGCGCCCTGCTGCTGTGGATCTACCACTACCGCATGCGCCAGCCGGAAAGGGAGGTGCTGAAGCACTTCATAATCATCGAGGAGGCTCACCACCTGTTTTTGAAGACCAGACAGGAGGAGGACATCGCCGACGTGATCATGAGGGAGATAAGAGAACTGGGGGAGGCCATGGTCATCATCGACCAGCACCCCTCCAAGATGAGCGTTTCCGCCCTGGGCAACCTGGCCACCAAGTTCTGCCTGAGCCTGTCCCTGAACCAGGACGTCCAGGCGGTGGCCAACTCCATGTTGCTGGAAACCGACCAGCGCCGCTATCTGGCCATGCTCACCCTGGGGCACAGCATCTGCAGGACCGACCGCATAGTGCAACCCCTGTTGCTAAGAATCCCGCCATTTCCCCTGAAAAAAGGCGCGGTGACCGATGAAGACCTAAAAACGCATATGAGCAAGTATTCAGACCTGGCGCGCCCGGAAAACCCTGGAATACCCCGGAAGAGCCCTATTCGCGATATTCAGAAGGATGAAACCCCCACCCCCCTGGGCCGGATTTTACTGGAAAACATCGCCCTGGAGCCGGTGCTGGGCCTGGTGCAACGCTTCCGCAAGCTTGGCCTCAAGACCGCCGAAGGCTACAAGGTCCTGCGCGAACTGGAAGACAAAGGTCTGATCACGCCGAGCACGGTTGACGGCAAACGGCTTTACGGCCTTACCACCGCCGGACGCAATGTGCTGGGCCTCAGGCTCAGCCAGACCGGACGCGGAGGAGTGGAGCACCGCTACTGGGTGGAGGCGGTCAAGGCCCATTACCTCAAGCAGGAGGGCTTCACCTTTTTGGAAAAGGATGACCTGGACCTGGTGGTCGAGTCCTATCAAAACCGACTAGCTATACAGATGGAGACCGGCAAGTCCGATCTGCAGGGCAATATCATGAAACTGGGCCGCTACCGGGCCGATATCAAGTTCATCCTGGCCACCAATCGCTCCACCGAGACCCGCCTGAAAAACCTGCTGCGGAACCTGCTGGTCCCGGATCGGGAAGCTATCCAGGTGGCCTTTGTCAAAGACTTCCTCGCCAACCCACCCTCCCTATAACCAACCATTCATGCTCACCGAAAAGGTGTGCCGCACGCGGATTGATTCGCAGCGACAGGCGTGCGCGGGACATCTATCACCCAAGCCAAAACCCATCGGCTGAAGACCTTCACAGCGACATTGGAGCCGTCTGTATTGCCCGTCTCCCTCAGGAGGCGGGTTTTCTTTAGCCGAAGGCCTGCCAGTCGAAAAGGCCCCGACCAGGGTCCTGTTTCTATAACCAGCCATCGATTCCAAACCATGAAAGGAGGTGTCTTATGGAGAGGTCCCGAGACCTCAAGGCTGAAATGCGTGCTCTGGAGGTGGACGTCTGTCTTTGCTTCCAAAACACCCTGCCCAGCAAGCAATTCCATGCGGAGTTGATGCTGGCGGTCATTTCTTTGGAGTTGACCCTGAAGCGGTTGTCCGGGTCCCGAGACCTGGAGGAGCGCCGGAGTCTGACCAAGGAGTTCCTGCACGGAGTCGAGGTGATCCGGCAAGGGCTCCAACTCCTCTGGGAAACCAAGGCCGGAATATCGGCCGAGCAAGCACGGAAGGCCGCCCGTTGGGGTGGCCGACTTTTGGCGGAGCCCCTTCACCTTCCCTTTGAGGTGAAGGGTCTTCCTCACTTTGAAAATGGAGGTGAACGCAATGTGGAACCAACCGACACAGAACCAGCTGGCCCAGCTGCCCAAGCTGGGTGAAACCGAATTCGTACCCTTGAAGGACAAGGTGCTGCATATGCACTTCTTCCTGGGCGGATGCGATTGGTGGATCGCGGAGTACGACGGCGAGGATCTTTTATGGGGATTCGCCATGCTCAACGGCGACCGTGACAACGCTGAATGGGGCTACATCAGCTTCAGGGAACTGAAGGAGCTGGTGGCGCCGCCAGGATTGGAGGTCGAACGCGACCTGCACTGGAGGCCGCGCAAGGCTTCGGAGATCAAGGAGGTGAAGACCTATGACTGAGCAAAGGGAGTTTCGGGTGTCCTGGGACATAGAGGTCAGCGCCTCTTCTCCCGAGGATGCCGTCAGATTGGCGGTGAAGTGGCTGGAGCCCAAGGAACCAGCCAGGTGGTGCTACCAGGCGATGGATACCGAGAAGGGGGAGGTGAGCAAGCATGAGGGCCAGGACCTGTTTTAAAGAGAGCTCACGGGAGCGTTACGACCGGCTCACCCGCCGGCCGGAACTACTGGCAACCGGCAATGCGGTCTCGCCGAGCACCTGCCATCAGGATTCAGAGCGAAGCAACACCCTGGTGTTGGTCGAGGTGGAAGGTGGCCTGGTGCAGAACGTCACCCTGCTCAACCAAAGCGTCCAGCCGGTGTTGGTGCTGGTGCGCGACTACGACAACTTCAAGACCGACCCGGATGACTACCAGGACGCCGAATGGCTCCTGGTCTGAAAGGAGAACGAATCATGGGACAGAAGGGATTTTGCCTTATCGGCCAACTGGACGATGCCACCCTGCTGCAAATGGCCGCACGGGTGTGCGAGGAGCTGGAATTGCGCGGCCTGCCGGACGTGTCCTTCAAGCAGGGATACAAAGCCGGCTTCCTGGCCGCACTGCGCGACAGCGAATTCGGCCCCGGTCAGGTTTGGAATTTGGAGCAGGCCAAGGGCCTGTACGCGGAGCTGGAGCAGCGCTTCGCGGCCTGAACACGGAAGGAGGTGATTCATGACCAGTGAAGTGGCCTTTTCATTGCCAGGGGAACCGGAACCCGGCGCGATCCCCGAGGTGGGCGCCGAAATCATGGTGGAGATCAACGGCGGCATCATACAGAGCGTGCGCGCCCTGAAGCGGCTGCCTTTTCCAGTGAAGGTTCATATCCGGGACCATGACATGAGCCGGGTGGAACCGCAACGAGGCGACCAGCTATGGATGCTGGGCCTGCCCGGAGAAGCGGTGGGCTTCTAATTCGCCCCTGACCAAAACCTAGCGACCAATATCGGCCATCCGGTCCAAGAGGGATCGGGTGGATTTTTTTGTCCTGGCAAACCCGCCTCTCCCCTCTGGGAGGCGGGTTTCGCCTTTCCGCAATGGAGGTGAAGAAGATGAGCAAAGCATATCAGGTAATAACCGATAGGATCATGGAACTCTTGGAGCAAGGCACCGTGCCCTGGCACAAACCATGGAGCGGCGGCGGGGAAGCCATGAATTTGGTCTCCAAGCGACCCTATCGCGGGATCAACCGCTTTTTGCTGAACGTGGCCGGATACGCAACCCCCTATTGGCTGACCCTGAACCAGGCCAACAAGTTGGGGGGCAAGATCAAGAAAGGCTCCAAATCCACGCCGGTGGTCTTCTGGAAGCTTCTGGAGAAGGAGGATGAAAAAACAGGCGAAAAGAAGGAACTGCCCGTGCTGCGCTATTACCGGGTCTTCAACCTGGAGCAGACCGAGGGCATCGAGGGGCCGCCGACCGAGGAACTGGAAGAGCAGGAGTTCACGCCTATAGAACGTTGCGAGCTGCTGGTGGCCGGCATGCCCAACCCACCCAGTTTGCAGCATGTGCGCCAGTCAGCCTGGTATCGGCCTTCACAGGACCTGGTCAATCTGCCCAAGCCGGAGAGCTTCGAGAGCAGCGAGGAATACTACAGCACCCTGTTCCACGAGCTGGCCCACGCCACCGGCCATGAGACTCGCCTTAAGCGGCCGACCCTGACCGACATGGCCCCCTTTGGCAGCACCAACTACTCCAAGGAAGAGCTGGTGGCGGAGATGACCGCGGCTTTCCTGTGCGGGGCAACGGGCATCGATAACATCACCATCGACAATTCGGCGGCTTACCTGAACGGCTGGCTCAAAAAGCTCAAGAAGGACAACAAGCTGGTGGTGCACGCGGCGGCCCAGGCCCAGAAGGCGGCTGACTACATCCAGGGTGGTCACGCTCCTGCTCCCAAGCCGGCCGAACCACAAAAGATGGAAGAGGCCGCCTGAGCAGGCTCGAACTGAAAGCAAGAGGCTCGCTCCCCTTACGGAGCGGGCCTCGTTTTTCTCGTCTGACCCAGATCAAGAAAATTTGGAGGAGCCATGAGCCTTTCAATACACAACGCAAAAAGTCCGCTCATAGCGGCTGGGGCCGCGTCTTTGGCATTGGAGATCGCCCTGAAATCAGCTGAACGGGACGGCTTGTCCGAGGATATCGCCGCCGTCCATGGCTGGGAGAAACCACTTGCGACGGCGTGGCAAGCGGCCCTGGGAGGGCGCGATGCCCTGGCCATGGCGTCTGCCTGGCAGATGGTGAACCAGCCGGATTACTTCGGGCTGGATAATCTGCTCTATGCCGCCCAACAGGCCATCGCCGCCGCCCTGCATGATTCGCCCATCATCGCCATCGATAGAGCCATAGATCGCACCCTGGAATGCCTGGCCTGGGATCGAATGCGACGGGGTATTCATGACTGGCCTGCCTGCCTGTTATGGGCGGAAACCACGTTTGTGCGGCACCTGGCCTGGGCTTTGGCGCCCGATGACAAATTGTCCGGCAAAGAGCAAATGCTCAAGTCGCTGGCATCTCTAGGCCCCCTGGAATTGATAGCCATCATAGAGGAGGCCCAACGCCTGCTCGATGACAAGCACCCCCTTAACCCTACTGAACTAAAGTGCCCCCAGTGCGGCCATTCGGATCATCTCCGCATGGAAGTCTATCACTGGGCCGACTGGGAGCCTGACGGCGCTTCGGTGGACACCGACTGCGACCCCGCCTGGGGAGCGGAAAGCGCCTGCAACTGCCCGGAATGCGAATTCGCAGGGAGAGTGGTGGATTTCCTCAACTCAAGCCTCTGACCATCCCACACACATAAACCGAAATCGGCGGCGGCTTCCTCGCGGGAGTCGCCGCCTTTCTTTTTTGAAAGGAGCACAATTATGCGTTTGGCCGGACAAGCCAAGATGGGCTACTATCCGACCCCGCCCGCACTGTTGCCTTTGCTATGCAAATGCCTGCAACGCGGCGGATCGGGCCTGCTTCGCATCCTCGACCCATGCGCAGGAGAGGGCCATGCCCTCAAGGCCTTGGGCGAGCACCTAGAGGCCATTACCTACGGCATCGAGCTGGACCGTGAGCGGGGAGTCACGGCCCAGAGAAACCTTTACGAGTGCCTCATCGGCGACTGCCAGACCGCCATGGTCAGCCGCCATTTCGCCAGCCTGCTGCTGCTCAACCCTCCTTACGACTGGTCAGCCGCCGTTGACGCCTTGGACAAGTGCGAGCGGTACGAACGGACCTTCCTGCGTGACACGGTAAAGGCACTCAGGCCAGGAGGGATGTTGATCTATCTGATCCCCCTGCGGCGTCTGGACCGCAAGGTGGCCCGGATGCTGTCGCACCGGTTCCAGGAAATCAGGCTTTTCCTTTTACCCGATGAGCTGTACCGGCGGTTCCATCAAGTGGTGGTCTTCGGGGTGGCCCGGGCCAAGCTGAAACCGGATGAAGCGGTCCACCGCTATTTGGTTGACGCCGGCGCCGGTAGGGCGGTGGTCCCTCCCTTGCCGGAAGAGCCGGATTTCGTGTACCAGGTGCCGCCATCTCTAAAGGTGAAGCCCTTGGTGTTTCGCACCAATGAAATCGACCCGGAAGAGCTGGAAAGGGAGATCGCTTCCCAGGGACTGCGTGATCGCCTGCTGGAAATGTGGTCTCCCTCAAGAAACGCTCGAAAGTTGGAGGCGATCATGCCCCTCCGGAGCGGCCACCTGGCCCAACTAATCGCCTGCGGTCTGGTCGGCGGCGTAGTCCGCGACCGGGACGGCCTCAGGCCGCTTCTGGTCAAAGGGACCACCAAAAAGGAAGTGGATCGCCGGATCGAGCACGAAAAGGGCAAGGAACGCCACATCGAGACCGAGCGCTTGGTTATCACGGTCAACGCCTATGACCGCGACGGCTTCTTGATCACCATCCAATAATCTTTCGAGAGAAAGGAGAGCCTCATGCTCCATGTAATAAACAGCGGGGGTATGTTCGCCCACTGCTCTGACCTCATAGTGGACGGAGAACACGAGAACCAAGTCCATTACCTGTCCCTGGCGGGCCATCAGGGCCCGGTCAAGGGCATCCTGGCCGCCCTTGTGGAAGGGGAGAACGCCTGGATCGATATCGACGGCTCCAGCCATTGCCTGGCCAAGGCAGAGGAAAGCTACCGCATGCTCTTCAAGAAGCTCCCCTCCGGTTGCTGCCAAGGGGCGGTCTTTCTGCAGAGCGCCCTGCAAAACGAAACCGAGGAACCAAACAAGGGGCGCTTCCTCATGCTCAGCCACGATCCCGAGCAGAACCACCTTCAGCTATTCCATCAGCTCCAGGCCAGGCTGGCCGAAATACCTCTGCACCGAGACTGGGCTGGGTGGCTGTGGCGGCTTCACCAGGCCCAAGGCTGGCTGCTTCCCTCGGTCACTCTGGCCGGCCAGTTCCATGGCTTCATGGTGGAACTGAGGCCCCAGGCCCTTCACGAAGCCATTTCGGAAGGCCTGAGCGGACGCGACCAGGACCTAAGCCGCTGCTTTGCGACAGCTTGAGCCGGGAGGGACCAATGGAAACAACCATGAAGCTGAAGCGGTTCCTGGATGACTACGGCGAGTCACTTGCCCGGCAGGTAACCCGCGAGTTGCAGGTGGTGCATCAACCAGGTGAGCATCCGGAGCCGGAGATGGAGACGTTCCTGGACCGGCTGGGCATCAAACCCTTCCCCAGCCAGCGGGAGATCATCAAGGCCGTGGTCAAGGCCCTGCGAGACAGGCGGCGCGGCGTCTACGTCACGGCGGAGATGGGCACCGGCAAGACCCTGATGTCCATAGCCGTGGCCCTGCTGCTGAAGAGAAATATCCGGGTCATGGTCTTGTGCCCTCCCCATCTGGTGCGCAAGTGGATCGCCGAGGTCAGAAAGGTCTGGCCGGCCTGCAAGGCCGTCAACCTCAACGGGAGGCACTGCCTGGCCCAGTTGGACAAGCTGACAAAGGCCAACGCTCCTCGGACGCCAGAGTTCTACGTCATCGGCAGGGAGCGGGCCAAGACCGGTTACATGTGGAGGCCTGCGGTGCTCACCAAGGGCGCGGAGTATATCTGCCCCCGTTGCGGTCAGAGCTTGCTGGACCAGGACGGGGTGCCGCTGCCCGTTTTTGATCGCAACGCTAGCGGCCGCTATCGCAAGAAGCACTCCTGCCCCAACCTGGTGGACAAATGGGTTTGGGATGGGGAGTTGGCCAGGCATCAGCTTTTGAAGGTGACTTGCGGCGAACAGCTCTGGCAACCGGACCTCTCGCGGCGTAAATACCGCAAGGCCATGCCCGCTCATTTCATCAAGAACCGCCTGCGGGGTTTCTTTGATCTGCTCATCGCCGATGAAGTGCAGCATTACAAAAACCAGACCGGCCAGGGTTGGGCCTTTGCCGCCCTGTCCCGCGCCTGCGCCTACACCCTTTGCCTCACCGGCACCTTGGCCGGCGGCTACGCCTCGGACGTCTTCTACCTGCTCTTTCGCACCCATCCCGAACTCATGAAGCAGGACGGCTGCAACTGGCGCAACCCCACCGGCTTCATGGAGCGCTACGGCGTGCTGGAGCGCATCACCGTATTCGATGAGGAGGATGGCCTGACCACCAAGGCCAAGAAACGGACCATGGTGAGGGCCCGGCCGGGAATCAGCCCCCTGATCTTAGGGAACCTCTTGCTGCCCAATGCGGTGTTCCTGCGCTTGGTCGACTGCACGGCCAATCTGGCGCCCTATGATGAGGACGTGGTGGAGCTGGCCATGGATAAACGCCAGGCATCCCTGTATCGCCGCTTCGAGGAAGAGATGCGCCAGGCGCTGCTCCAGACTCTGGCCATGGGAGATCATTCCCTGCTGGGAAGCTACCTCAACGCCCTCCTGAGCTATCCGGATCGCATGCACGATGGGGTCAAGGTCTTCCACCCCCATACCCGGGAGCTGGTGGCCGAGGGGCCTCCGTTGCAGGGCATGAAGCCCAAGGAAAGCGAACTGGTGGACCTGGTGAGCCAAGAGGCGGCTTCAGGCAGGCGGTGCCTGGTGTATATCCAAAACTCGCTTACCACGGATATCAGCCCCCACTTGGTGTCTTTGCTGGAGGAGAAAGGGCTGAAAACTAGAGTCCTGCGCTCGGGCGACAGCGAGGGACGGGAAGCCAAGATCAGAAAATGGGTGGTCCAGGGCTTGGACGTGCTCATATGCAACCCGCGCCTGGTGGAGACCGGACTGGACCTGCTCGATTTCCCCACCGTGGTCTTCTACCAGACCGGTTACTCCACCTACACCCTGCGCCAGGCGGCACGGCGGTCCTGGCGGATTCCCCAGAAGAAGCCGGTGAAGGTGTTCTTCCTGGCCTATGCGGGCACCATGCAGACCAGGGCCATGAAGCTGATGGCCGATAAACTGACTCACTCCCTGGCCCTGGAAGGAGAACTCTCGGACCAGGGATTGGCGGCCATATCCGAATCCGGAGACTCCCTGGCCAAGGAACTGGCCAAGATGCTGGTAGATCGATCCCAAGACAATCGCGACCTCAAAGATCTGTGGGCCGGATACCGCAAGAAGGAATTGAAGGCGGAGACGCCCCTGGCCGAGGTGGTGCCTATTTCGGGCGCTGAATCCTCAGCTCCGTCATCTCCTGCCCAAGGGGTCTCGGCGTTTTCGCTGGAGGCCGAGCAGGTGGGAGACCGGGTCATCAAGGTGGAGTTCATCGAGTACGCCAGCCCCCGCAAGAAAAAGGTCACCCACGTGGAGGTCAAGGCCGCCGAGCTTGACCAATTCCTGGCCCAGAACGACGGGCAGGTCAACATTCAGTTCTCCCTGTTCTGAGCAGATGGGAGCCCCCGCCCTGGGGGCTCCCATCTACACCGGATAATCATTGACCTCAAGCCGCCTGGCGCTCCTTGGCCAGAAGGCGCCTTTCCTCCTTGAGTAGGCTGACCAGGCGCGGCTCCAAATCCTTGAGGGCCAAGGTGATGGTGCGAATATCCCGAAGCGTCCTTTTGCCCCTTTCCAAAAATGGCAGAGCATCACCAGTGTATGCCGAGCTCCTTAGTGCCTCTATCACAGCGGCAATTTGCTTGTCGAAATTCTGAATATTATTTCCCAGCCTCGATTCCAATTCAGCAATGGTTCCTTCTATCACAATCCGTTCTTCTTCCCGTTTGATCTCCGCCTTTAATAGCTCCTTCTCCTTGCCTTTGATCCCGCGCAGTCTGTTCTTTTTTTCCTGCAACTGATTGCGATCGACCGCCCCCAGCCGTTGAATCACCTTCTTAAGCTTCTCAGCGTTAGCCTTGAAGAGCCCCTCTTTGTTCAGGGCTGCTTGCAGGAGGGTGGCAATCCTCTGTCGATCATCCCGCTCCAGTGATTGCGGGTGCCGCTTGATAACGCCCTGGATTTTGACCAGGGCCTCTTCGATGTCCTCTATGGAGCGCAGTTCCCCAATGGTTATGGGGATGGCCTCCTTCTTGACTGCTCTGGCTTCTCTCTCCTCGAGCTGCTCCTCCCGTTCCATTTCCGGCCGGTGTTGGGTTTCCGAGGCCCATTCATGCAACGTCTCCGGGGACGCCGACTTGCCCCTGAAGTTGAAGCGGAATATCCGCCAGAGCGAGACGATGAACAGCACCAGCAGAACCAGGTTGAGCAGACCCAGGCCATGGGCCGACAAGGCTGCGAAGCACCCTGGGAAGTGAGCCCAGGCCAAGAGGTAAAAGAGCGCAAAGGTCAGCCAGAAGGCGCGGGATTTGGAAAGGCCGAATCCCCTGGCTAATCCGAAGGGGATCACCGCCACCACCAATACCAGCAAGATGGACCCCACCGTGCCCCAACCCTCGAAGATCAGGCCGAGCACCCGCCGGTTCCTGAATACGGCCAAGGTGAGCATCAGGCCCACCACCACGATCAGTGGCCTGACATAGGGCCGTTCGAAATGTCTTCGCAGGGCAATTCCCGCCACCGCAATGAAGAATATGAGGACCAGGGCGAAGTAAATCCAATCCGAGTATCTGGCAAGAATCTCCTGTGGCTTGATCGCTTCCAAGGGGGAGAGTAGTAGATCGCCGTGCATAGCGAACTATCTGGCGGGACCTGTTTAAATATTTTTCGCTCCGGCCATGGGCTGCCTGATTTGATCAATCTGAAACCGGTGCCTGTCTCCTGCCGCTATGGAGATGCGTCAGTCCCTTCGGACTCTGCGTATACAAGGTTGGAGGTGGTTATGAGCCTGGTGGATTTCCCCGAATTGAGTCCTTTGGCCCTGGAACTGCTCGAGGTCCGCTACCTCATGCCGGGCGAGTCGGTTGATGAACTCTTCTGGCGCGTGGCCAGGCACGTGGCTCAAGCGGAACGGTTGTTCGACCCGGAACACGAAGCGGAGCACGTCGAGGACTT
This sequence comes from Desulfocarbo indianensis, assembly GCA_001184205.1. Classification (GTDB taxonomy): domain Bacteria; phylum Desulfobacterota; class Desulfarculia; order Desulfarculales; family Desulfarculaceae; genus Desulfocarbo; species Desulfocarbo indianensis. The sequence continues at coordinate 8,656 of LBMP01000013.1, read as the reverse complement.
CTTCCGGATCATGCGGGGCCTGCTGTTCCTGCCCAACAGTCCCACCCTTATGAACGCAGGGACCCCTTTGGGCCAGTTGTCCGCCTGCTTCGTCATACCTCTGGAGGATTCCCTGGAGGGCATCTTCGGGGCAGTGAGAGATGCCGCCTTGATCCAGAAGACCGGTGGCGGCGTGGGCTACGACTTCTCACCCATTCGCCCAAAGGGAGATGTGGTCAAGTCCACCCAAATGGCTGCCAGCGGCCCCATGCCCTTCATCAAGGCCTTCGACGCCGCCACCGATGCGGTGAACCAGGGCGGCCGCCGCCGGGGAGCCAACATGGCGGTGCTGCGGGTGGACCATCCCGACATACTGGATTTCATCGCTGCCAAGAGGACCGATGGCCTGCTGAGCAACTTCAATCTGAGTGTGGCGGTGACGGACGAGTTTTTCAGGGCCCTGGATGAAGAAGGCGACTTCCACCTGCGCAATCCGAGAACCGGTCAGGTGACCGAATGGATGCCTGCTAAAAAGCTTATGGACGCCATTGTCGAGTCTGCTTGGGAATGTGGCGAGCCGGGGCTACTGTTCATCGACCGCATTAATGAGGCCAACCCGACGCCTGGCCTGGGGCCGATCCAGGCCACCAACCCCTGTGGCGAGCAACCCTTGCTGCCCTGGGAGTCCTGCAACTTGGGGTCCGTGAATCTTGCCAGGATGGTAAAAGATGGAAAGGTCGATTGGGTGCGTCTGGCCGAGGTAGTTCGCTTGGCGGTTCGTTTTCTGGATGATGTGATCGAGGCCAACCGCTTCCCCATGCCGCAAATCAGGCAGGTCACCTTGGCCAATCGGAAGATCGGCCTCGGTGTGATGGGGTTCGCCGACCTTTTGATCGAGTTGCGCATCCCCTACGACAGCCGGGCAGCGGTCGCGATGGCTGACCGGGTGATGGGCTTCGTTCAAGCCGAGGCCAAAAGGGAGTCGTCCCGGCTGGCCACCAGCCGGGGCAGCTTTCCCAACTACCCCCAATCCACTTTGGCCCACACCTGGTCCCAGATGCGCAATGCCACCGTCACCTCTATAGCGCCCACCGGCTCCATTAGCCTGATCGCAGGCTGCTCCCAAAGCATCGAGCCGATTTTTTCATTTTTGCAAACGCGGCGGTTTCTGGAGGGGAGGGAAAGGTTGTTAATCCACCCCGGGGCAGATGAACTGGCGAGGAGGCAGACTTGCAAGACTTCGGCGCCCAGCTCACTTGATCAGACCATGCCAGCAAGAAGGCAGCGTGCCGATCATCTGCGCCAAGCCCATGATGTTTCGGCCGAGTGGCAGGTAAGGGTCCTCGCCTCCTTCCAGAAACACGTGGACAACGGGGTAAGCAAAACCGTGAACCTGCCGGCCAACTCAACTCACCGAGACGTCTCCCGGGCGCTCTCAGTGGCGCGTGATCTCGGCTGCAAGGGTGTGACCGTCTTCAGGGATGGAAGCAAAAAGGCCCAAGTCCTTCAAAGGGACTCGAGCCATTTCATGCAGGAGGTGCAAGTTCAAAGAACTTGCGCAGTATGCGGCTGACCCCGAAGGAGCCTTTTCCCCTTGTCCGATGGCGGTTGGCTAGTAGGGGTGTTGATCGGAGCGTTCCTCTTCTTTTTTCTTTTTTAAAGCAAAGAGATACGCATGCACCTGTGCCGGGAGGCCATCTCCGATTTGCGGACACTCGCCCTCCGGCCAAACCTCGAAGCCGTACGACTCGAGCAGGGGGGCTGCCTGCCGCTTGAAAGCCAGCATCTTGGCGCGCTTGTCTTGGGAGATATAAGGTTTCGGGCAGAGCCACATCATTTCCTTGGATAGCTCAGTCACCAGGCCTTCAACGTCTTCGGAGGAAATTTGTTTAAAAATATAAGCTAGATACTTGGCGATGTCCGCTTGCTCATCGAATTCGGTAATGGCCATCACGATGAGATTCGCGGCGTCCTTGAATTGCTTGTTGCGGATGTCCTCTGAGGCTTGGTCCAGGAATAAATCAGTAAGGTTGCGGTACTCTGTTTCCAGCATAAATCCCCTTTTTATTTGTCAACCGCGGCCCTCAAGTCCTTCATCAAATCAGGCGAAGATTCGAGAAGTTCTATGATTCTATTCTCAACATACGCCCGATACCTGTCAATGGTGCTGTCGCTCCCGATTCCTTTGTGGCCGCGTTGATCAAGCCGTTGGCGGGTCTCCTTGAGGTCGTGACATTCATAGAGCAGGCCGAAGATCTTGAAATATCGTCTGTCAAGTTTGCGTGCTGTCTTGAAGATCACACCATCGACGGGATCATAACCGTCTGCATTTGTTGTCCGTCTTTTGTAGTAGGCACCGTAGGTTGTACCGCCTAGCATCAAGACGTTTTCCTTTATGACAGTCCTGAAACGCTCCAATTCAAGCTCCGCGCCAACATATGGGATAGCCCGTCGAGCGACAACATCTAATTTGTGTCGAACCGTCCGATTTTTTACCAAAGTTTTCACAAACAAGTCAACATGACTGTTTAATTCAGTTATATCGGGAGGTTATTGCGCAATGAAATTGTCCGGGCTAGGCTAAGCTAGAACTACTGCCCACGGGGAATCCAGTCAACCGCAATTCTTCCATGGGGCTGGCGGGCCTCAGGGAAGATTGGAGACGCGCAATGAAAACAAATTATACGGGCCATAGCCCCTCAAATCACTTCCTGGTCATATTTCAGAGTGAGCTTGAAGCAATAGCTGGTTTGGCCGCCTCGGCGGGCACCATCGAAACCGGCGGCGATCTATACGGCTTATTCTCGCATGCCCGCCGTCCTGTGATCACCTTGGCGGTGCCGGCAGGACCCGGGGCCATCCACGATCATGCCCATTTCCGACAAGACATAGAATACACCAAGCAGACCAGTAACATGTTGCGTCAGCAATATGCCATCCAATATATCGGGAACCACCACAGCCACCACAACTTGGGAATCAAGGGATTGAGCGGCGGCGATATCCGAAGCACCCATTCCATAGCCGCCAAAAACGGTTATCGCAACATGTGCCAGATTTTGGTCACCTTCGATGGCGAATCGCCGAGTCGCGGTTGGAGGCACCAAGCGGAGGGCAACCGCCAGGGAAAGTGGTTTGGGAAACCAAGCCATGAAGATAAAATGACTCAATCTTCGTCTCGGCATGGTCCCATCACGGTCCATGCCTTTTTTTATGAAGATGCCATGACCGGACAGCCGATTCGTTGTCCGCTCAAGGTGATACCAGGCGTCAGCCCCATGCGGAAGGTCCTCTCCTCTGCGTATTCGGTGAAGGGGCTTGCGTCGAAGAATAGCTATCCCCTGGGCAAGATTCAGTTCGACAGCCTGGACCGGCCCGTTCAGTCGCCCAGCCAGGAGCCTGAGGACCGTTCTCGCGATGCCTTTCTAAACCACGTCAGGGAGCAAACCAAATACCTTCCGGTCAAGGTAAAGGACGACATCAGTATCAGGCAATCAGTAGACGCCGGCATAATCCGCATCCCCCTCGGCGATAGTCATAGTTTGATATTGGCCTTGGAAACAGAACCGCCCTACCAGATCATATCGGTGATGATTGGAAACCAAAGCCATGACAAAGAGCCTATGGACATAACGGAAGAGACAATTTCTGATTCCTACATTCCTCGTATTACGTCGGTTTATCGCTCTGCCGAAAAGCTAGCGTCTGCAAAATATCATGACCGCTTTCCCGCGTTTGCTGAAGACCATACCGGCCAAGATAACCAAGACAAAGAAACTTCAAATACCGTGGAAAGGAGGCAAGGCGATGATGAACTCAGCGCTACGAAATCGGCTTGATTTCGAGAGAAGAATTCTAGCCAAACATTTTCCGTTTATGCGCGCAAACTTGTATGGATCAAACCCCAATTTCGAAGGTGGTTATCGCACTACCTCCGGTGGAAACAGCTATCGGTTAAGGGTCGCGATCCCCAGCTGGTACCCAAGTGACATGCCGTCCTTGTATGTGGTGTCACCTAGCAGGCTCAGAAAGTTCGCCTACAGCGGTTCCATCAATAATGAAGGAACGTCTCATGCCTACCATACCCTCAGCAACGGCCCTGGTGGCTGCGTCCAGATTTGCCACTTCAAGTCTGAAAACTGGGACGCATCCCAAACCTGTGCGGGGGTTTTGTCCAAGGGAATAATGTGGTGTGAGGCCTATGATTGCCACCTGGCGACCGGCCTATCCATAGCGGAAATCCTGGAAAACTTTAGGAGGAAAATATCATGGTGAGTCAAAGAGATAGGCTGAAAGACATCATGGTTGACATGGCCAGGGGGCGGGATATTGGCACCAAATTGGAATTTGACCCCAGAGACAAAAGAGTCAAACCTGTCTCAGATAGGTCCTATTCCTTCCCCTATTCATATCCAGATCCCGATGGCGCCATGAATATCTCCAAAACCGATGCTGACCTTTTTGGGGAAGGGGCGAGGCGTGACGGGCGAATTGTAATCACGGCTGCAATTCTTGACGACCTTGAGAAGGATGTTGCCGCACCGGTCCAGTTCAGCGGCAATGCCAGCGAACGCGTATTCCACCTGCTTGGAGGTGGTGCAGACGACGTTCGTTTTCATGGTTCCTTGATCGCGGTAGACGACCCGGGGCAAATCAAGGTTGAAACCGTGGGTTCTGAAACGGATGACGTGAGGCTTATTTTGGGGTGGGGCGACATTAAGAGACAACAGAAATCCCTCAAAGCCGTGGTGTCCAATGCTCTGGGTATGATCAAAGATGATGGTGAATGGATCCAAGTGGCGGTGGATATCGTCCCGGTCAAGGAGGAGCTTTTCTCTCGCTTTGGCGGCCTCCTTGAGACCAATGCTCTGGCTGATGCCAAGGTGGCCATTTTCGGGCAAGGCTCTGGCGGCTCCCACATAGCGATTGAGCTGGTCAAGTCTGGCGTGGGCCATTTCCACCTGATTGACCATGATCGACTTGAGGTCTGCAACGTGGCTCGCCATCAATGCGACCTGGCTGACATCGGGCGCCTCAAGGTCAGGGCCATGGCCGACGCCATAAAGCGTAAAAACCCCTATGCCGATGTGACAACGTGGCCGCTCAAGGCCGAGTGGGAGCAGTTTGAGACCGTACTGGAGATAGTGCGTGAAGTAGACCTGGTGTTCGTTGCCACCGACAGCCATGCCTCCAAGCTGCTCATCAACCAGGCCTGTGTGCAAGAAGGCAAGACCTGCATTTTCGCCGGAGCCCATCGCAGGGCGCACGGTGGCCAGGTCATCAGGGTTCGCCCGGGCAAATCCATCTGCTTCCAGTGCTTTTCCATGTTGCTGCCTGACCAAGCGCAGGATCAGGAGATTTCTTCAGAGGAGCATGCCGAGGGCCTTGCATACACGGACCGTCCCGTGGCCATTGAGCCCGGCCTTTCCACCGACATAGCCCCGATTGCCCTGATGGCCACCAAAATCGGCATTCAGGAGCTCCTGCGCGACAAGCCCACTACCTTCCGGTCGCTGGACCAAGACCTCGTGGCCGACTGGTTCCTGTGGTTGAACCGGCGCGAGGCGGGCACGCAATTCGAAAACCTCAAGCCCCTGGCATACGACGTGGATGGCATGCACATCCTGCGCTGGTACGGCATCAAGATAGACCGCCACGATGGTTGCCCCATTTGCGGGGACTTCGAAGCTAACTATTCCGATGAAAACCTGAACGCCGTACTCCAGTCGCTCAAGGCCACGGAAGGAGTCACTAAGTAGGGCTGTCAGATGGCCGACCACATAAAGACATACCTGGTAGCCGAAATACCAGATCCTCATTTCTCGCGGTACCAACTCGCGGCCGGCGGAGATGTGCGGGAGGTCATTTGGAAGGGCTGGGAAACAATAGTAAGAGGCGTTAGCCAGGTCCCAGAGAACAGTATAGCGTTATCCCTGCTAGCGATTTATTCCCCCTCACCAACTTCCGGTGACGTACAGAGCAGGCTTAAATTTTACCTGATCGCTGAAAGCGATGATATCGATTATTTGAAAGAACTGAGTTTACTCATTGAGCAGGGTTTTTTGTCGGGATACTATCATTTTGAGCCAACTAAAAATACCATAATCGAAGAAATAATACAGGCGGAAGCTTGCCATATATATCGAAATTTTAATTTGATAAAACCACTTCATCCAAAGCAATTCAATGATCGCATACCTGACTGGTATTACGCGATCAACCCCTTTGAACCAGAGCAGGACAACGATTATCTGGCTCTGGACAAGGTCCTCAATACGATTCAAGAGCCAGTGGCGATCATCCTTCGCATTCAGCCTGTCGATCTCCTTGGTGAGCAAGCAGCCCACACCAAATACCTGGCAGGCTTGCAATCAATAAATAGGAGCTGGGATCAAGACGATTTTCAATATGATTGGCCCAGCGCTCATCTGGTATCGAAGCAAGATGATTCATTATTCAAGAGCGGTCCAAGGGACCTTAAACCGTTACGGAAAAGCGACCCGTTGGCCGATACCGTGCTTCGCTCTCAGCAGAAGATCCATGAAAGCCTGAGCAAGCCTCATCTATTTTTTTCCTTTCAAGTACGCGCCCAGAGCAAGGCGGTGGCTCATCTGGTGGCCACCGTGGTAGCCGAATCGGCATTCTCAAGCGGCTCCTATAAATTGGGACTAGCATCTAACGAAAGCCTCCCTACGGAATACAAGGGCTTGGAGCGCCTGCCATCATTGGCCACTGTTGAAGAATTATCCGGTGCATTTCGGCTCCCGGTCGCGTCTTATGGCTCGCCTCTGTGCATCAGGAAGAACACCGATCCTCCGGCACATGCAGATCAGGTGGATTTGAAGTTCGGGTTTGATCAGGAGTTACTGCCCGCCTTGACTGCCATGGGAGGCGAGGCCTCGGCTTTTGGGCAGTCCTTGATCGGGATAGCCAAGCACGCTTTCATCTGTGGGGTGCCGGGATGCGGTAAGACGACGGAGGTCATGAACCTGGTCCTACAGCTCTGCGGGCATGGCATTCCGGTTCTCGTGATCGAACCGGTCAAGACCGAACATCGCCTCATGAAAACCTTGAAAGACAGTGATGACGCCCAGGCCCGCCGTCTAGCGCAAGAAATGGAAATCTACACCCCCGGGAACGAGTCCATATCGCCTTTCAGGTACAACTGCCTGGAATCATTTCCTGGCATCGGTGTGGAAGAACACATCGGAAACCTCTTGGGTTGCTTCATGGGCGCTATGCCCAGCACACCGTTCCTTCCCCTGATCCTGGAAGAGTCTTTGGAGAGGTGCTACGAGGATCACGACCTGATCGAAAATCCACCGCTGATGGAGGAATTACTCGAAGCCGTCAGGCAGATAATCGCTGAGAAAGGTTACTCCGGAGAAACCCTTTCAGACATAAGGGCCGCCAGTGAATTGAGGCTGGGCTCATTGACCAGGGGGGTGATGGGCAAGGTTTTCCAGTGCCGTCGCAGCGTACCCTCCATGGACCGGCTTATGAGCAGGCCCACCCTCATCGAACTGGACCATCTGGCCGCAGAAAAGGCGGCGCTGCTTACCCTTTTCCTCCTCATGTCCCTTCGTGAGCGCCTCTTGAGCATTCCCAAAACCGGTACGGGACTCCGCCTGGTGCTCGTGTTGGAAGAAGCCCATAACCTGGTGGGTCGCACGGGACCGGCCAAATCGTCTGAGGAATCGGCCGACCCCAAGGCATTCGCGGCAGAAGCCATCTGCCGAATGCTGGTGGAATTACGAGCCTTGGAGGTGGGAGTGATCATAGTCGATCAGCATCCCAGCGCGGTTGCTCCGGAAGTGGTCAAGGCTACGGGAACCAAGTTGGCTTTTCGCCAGGTTGACAAGGATGACCGGGAGGATCTGGGAGCTAGCATGCTGCTGGGTCCTCTTGAAATTGAAGAGATCGCCAGGTTGAGGTCCGGGGAAGCCTATTTCTACACGGAGGGCCTCCATGGTCCCCGCCGTATCCAGACCCCTAACCTGCACGAACGCTATGACCTATCCAAGGATGTGATCCGTGGAGCCATTCTCCCCTACTTGGAGAACGACCCTTGGTTGTTGGAAGTCGGCATGGAAAGGGCGGTCACAGAATTGAAGCAGCTCAAGGAGGCCATGGATGCTTATGACYTGTCTTGGCTGCGGCTGGTGAAAAGGATGACGCGACTGTTGCAGCTGAATGCCAGTGCGTCCCGTCAAAACGACCTTKACCAAGCTTCGYCGACCAAAACCCTGCGCCAACAGGCGTTGGTTTTGAAAAGGGATATGCAAGGGCTATTCAGTTCCTTGGAGAAAGGTCCCTATCGCAGGCTCTTGCTGAAAGCCCATCACAGAGGAGACCTCGACCCTGCGGTTGTTTCTTTTCGCGACGCCCTGATTGAACGTTTCGAGCAAACAATCAAGCCGGGTTTCAAGGAAGCGATGATTCTCATCGATCAATTGCCGGCCCTTAATGCGAGGGCACAGGGGAGCGGTTAGATGGCCAGGCGAAAATCGGGAACCAGCCGCCGTGAGTTCACCGAGAAGGTGACACACAGCGAAACCGAAATGAAAACCAAAGAGGGTGATCTGGATGTCTATGCCTCCGATCTGGAGCAAGAAAGACATACCAGGGAGAGCCTTGATCTGAACGGGGCGGAAGAGGACGCCAAGGACGTGGACCA
>LBMP01000128.1 GCA_001184205.1 Desulfocarbo indianensis | reverse complement strand
CATGATCTGGCGGCTAACTTCGTTCTCGACTTCCTGCTCAGTCTTGAGCGGGTCCCACAGGCCGTCGACCTTGTTGAGCACAGCGATGCAGCCCTTACGCTGCCCACCGCCCACGTGCGAGCGCCACAGCTCCAGGTCGCTCTTGGTCACGCCGGCATCGGCTGCCAGCACGAACACGACGACGTGCGCATCCGGAATCAGGCGCAGCGTCAGCTCAGGCTCAGTACCGATGGCGTTCAGGCCCGGCGTATCCAGGATCACCAGCCCCTGCTTGAGCATCGGGTGCGGGAAATTGATGATCGCGTGGCGCCACTTCGACACTTCCACCGTGCCGGCGGCATCCACCGAGAAGGCCGCGTCCGGATCGGCGTCGTTGTACAGACCGAGCTGCTCGGCCTCTTCCCTGGGCACGCGCACGGTTTCTACCACGTGGCGGAACGCTTCGAGCATGCCCTCGGGCGACGACGGATCAAGCGGCACCGACAGCCAGTGGCTGCCGGCATCGCGGAAGTCAGCGGTCGAGGCGTCATGCAGACGCGTCTCGATCGGCAGCAGACGGATCGACGGCGGATAGCTTTCGTCGTACATCAGCTCGGTCGGACACATCGTGGTCCGGCCCGCCGACGACGGCAGAATGCGGCGGCCAAAGTCTGCAAAGAAGATGGCGTTGATCAGTTCGCTCTTGCCGCGAGAGAACTCGGCAATGAAAGCGACCTTGAGCTTGTCGCTGCGCAGGACACCGCGGATGCGTTGCGCGCGCATGTCGGCCTGGGCGTCGTACAGCTCCTGGGCTTGCAGCCAGTCCTGGAATTCTCCCACCGACTGCAGTACCGAAGCGCGCCAAGTGCCGTACTGCTCGA
>LBMP01000127.1 GCA_001184205.1 Desulfocarbo indianensis | reverse complement strand
CTGGCGCAAGTCGATATGGCGGCGCTGCCCGTGGTACAGGACGCGCGCTTTGGCGTGCCATGGCGCGGCATCGGCAAGATCATCGCCATCGGCCTGAACTATGCCGACCATGCCGCTGAAGCCGGCATGCCGCCGCCTGCGGAACCGATTGTCTTTCTTAAGGCCAACAGCGCGTTGAACGGCCCAAACGATGCCGTCATGCTGCCGCGCGGTTCGGAGAAGACGGACTGGGAAGTCGAGTTGGGTGTGGTGATCGGCAAGACGGCGCGCGATGTTTCACGCGAAGAGGCGCTGTCGCACGTGGCGGGCTATTGCGTGGTCAATGACGTTTCCGAGCGCGAATTCCAGCTTGAGCTGGGCGGCACCTGGGACAAGGGCAAAGGCTGCGACACCTTCTGCCCGGTTGGCCCTTGGCTGGTCACGCGCGATGAGGTGCCCGACCCGCAGGCGCTTGGCCTGTGGCTCGAGGTCAACGGCGAGCGCATGCAGAAGGGCAACACGGCCACCATGGTGTTTGGGGTGGCGCACCTGGTGAGCTACGTCAGCCGCTTCATGACGCTGCACCCCGGCGACCTGATCTGCACCGGCACCCCCCCTGGCGTGGGCATGGGCTGTAAGCCGCCGCGCTTTCTCAAGGCCGGTGACACCATGCGCCTGGGTGTCGATGGCTTGGGCGAACAGATGCAGGCAGTGGTGGCCTACGCCAAAGGTTGACGAGCCGGTCGGCTACTGCACCCGCTGGCGCAGGCCGATTCCGTCGACCTGCGCGCGCTGGCGCGGTATCCGCTGATCCTCACCCATGCCGGCTCGCAAGACCTCGTGGCGCGCATGTTTGCACGGGCCAACGTGCAGCCGAAAGT
>LBMP01000126.1 GCA_001184205.1 Desulfocarbo indianensis | reverse complement strand
TCGAATTCGGGGAAGACAGTGGCGACGGCGTTGTTGGTGGTGGAGTGTGCGCAGTAGTGAGCGCAAACAATGGACACGCAACTGCTACAGACTGAAGACGCTTACAACGAGGCGCTCGCCATCGTGTCGAAACTCGTCGATGCTGCCGCTACGCCAGGCACGACAGATGGAAATCGCCTCGAAATCATGACCGGGCTGATCGAGCTGTTGAGATTCACTCAACGCTGAATCTCGCATCAGCGAGCGCCGTGCTTTCCAAAGACCGCGCTTAATTCAGTCTGAATCGCTGGTTCACTTAACGTTGAACTATCCGAGTTTTGGTTCTCTTAACTCTGAACTTTCCGGCTACGTTTCCAACGTCAGAAATAGCACGGGCCGGCCGTGATCGACCCGCTACGGACGTTCGATGCTGCGCATTCTTGGTCCGCAACAGGTTCTTAAGCCGTCGCTCGTCACGCAACAAAGAGTCGGCGGCAGCAAACAGGAAAGGTGGCTCCCTTGAAATCCTGACTCTCCCAACAGGCTGTCAGACTATGCGAAGGAGCTGCCTCGCCGATGAGCAAGGTGCCGCTTTCGAGCGGTTTCCCGAAGTGACGCACATGCCGTCCCGAGGAGACTCGCGATAACAGCGGCTAGCCGTGGGCCTCTCTGTCCGGATTGTTTCTCACCAGTAGTACCGGGAGGGAAGACGTACGGACAACGCTCTCCGCGACGCTTCCCAGCAACGCCCTCGGCACGCCTCGCCTCCCATGTGTGCCAAGCACCAAGACTTGCGCGCCAGCCTCCGCCGCAAGTCTCTCCAGCTCCGTGGCGACGTCAATATACGTCAGCGGATCTCTTGTGATGGCGACCGAAGCCTGGATTC
>LBMP01000125.1 GCA_001184205.1 Desulfocarbo indianensis | reverse complement strand
AGCGGATGTTCTGGTCGAGAACTACAAAGTTGGACAACTCGCCAAGTACGGGCTGAGCTACGAAAGCCTGAAGGCAATCAAACCAGATCTGATTTACTGCTCCATTACCGGCTTTGGTCAAACCGGCCCGTATGCGCCGCGGCCTGGCTACGACTTCATCGTCCAAGGCATGGGCGGCTTCATGAGCGTGACCGGCGAGCGCGACGATCTCCCCGGTGGCGGCCCGCAAAAAGCAGGCGTGGCAATTGCCGACCTGTTCACAGGTGCGCATGCCACCATCGCGATCTTGGCTGCATTGGCTCACCGGGATCGCACGGGCGAAGGCCAGCACCTGGATATCTGTCTGCTGGACGTGCAGGTTGCCATGATGGCCAACATGGCGACCAACTACTTGGCAACCGACAAGCCGCCACAACGCTGGGGCAACGCACATCCGAACATCGTGCCCTACCAGGTCTTCAAGGTGGCGGACGGCTGGGTGATCGTGGCCTGTGGCAACGATGGCCAGTTCCGCAAGTTGGTCGAGGTCGGTGGCGAAGCCGCACTGGCCGACGACGAACGCTTCGCGACTAACCCTCAGCGCGTGCGCAATCGCCAGGAGCTAGTACCACTGCTGGAACCCATGATGTTGCGCAAGACGCGCACGCAGTGGATCGAGGCATTGGAAAACGCCGGTGTGCCGTGCGGCCCCATCAATGACTTGAATGATGTGTTCCACGATCCGCACGTATTGGCTCGGGAGATGAGGCTGGATTTGCCGCATCCGACTGCGGGACACGTCAGTGTGCCAGCCAGTGCGCTCAAGATGAGCGGGTCACCGGTCGAGTACCGTATGCCGCCGCCCCTTCTGGGAGAACACACCAATATA
>LBMP01000124.1 GCA_001184205.1 Desulfocarbo indianensis | reverse complement strand
TTGAAATCGACCGAAAGATCATCGGCGACCATCGCGGCTACTTCACCCGCTTCTTCTGCGCAGAAGAACTTGCCGCCGCCGGTTTCGACAGCCCGGTCGCGCAGATGAACCACTCCCACTCTGCCAAGCGCGGCACTGTGCGCGGACTCCATTTTCAATACCCGCCGCATGCTGAGATCAAGCTGGTGAGCTGCGTGCGCGGCCGCGTGTTCGACGTGGCTGTCGACCTGCGCGCGGGTTCGCCCACCTTCCTGCAGTGGCACGCCGTGGAACTATCCGCCGAGCGGCACAACAGCCTGCTGGTGCCCAAGGGGTTTGCCCACGGCTTCCAGACGCTCGAAGACGATTGCGAACTGCTGTACCTGACATCAACACCGTATGCGCAGGCCGCTGAAGACGGCCTCAACCCGAACGACGGCCGGCTGGGCATTGCCTGGCCACTCGCCATGACCGAATGTTCCGACCGGGACCGCGCCCATCCGCCGCTGACCAACGCGTTCACGGGGATTGACCTGCCGGCCCTGCGCAGCCACTGACGCCTGAACCACAGGAACAGCCATGACCCAGAAGATTCTGTATTCCAAGCCATCAATCACCGAGCTGGAAGTCGAGTACGCCACCGATGCCGCCCGCAACGGCTGGGGCGACCAGTGCTACGCCTATATCAACCGCTTCGAAAAACAGTTCGCCAAGTTTGTCGGCACGCAGTACGCCATTGCCACGTCGAGCTGCACCGGTGCCATGCACATGGGCCTGGCGGCGCTGGGCATCGGCGCAGGCGACGAGGTGATCCTGGCGGACACCAACTGGATTGCCACCGCCTCGCCCATCACCTACGTGGGTGCCACCCCGGTGTTTGTCGACATCCTGC
>LBMP01000123.1 GCA_001184205.1 Desulfocarbo indianensis | reverse complement strand
CCGCCAGCACCTGCAGCAGTTCGTCTACCACTCGGGCACGCTGATGAAGCCGATCTTCTCGGCTGCTCGCAAGGTGCCGATGGAGAACAAGCGCATCATCTTTGCCGAGGGCGAAGAAGAGCGCGTGCTGCGTGCCGTGCAGATCGTTGTGGATGAAAAGCTCGCCAGCCCGATCCTGATCGGCCGCCCGGCGGTGATTGCCCATCGCATCGAACGCTTCGGCCTGCGCCTGCGTGAGGGCGTGGACTTTACCGTGGTGAACCCCGAGCACGACGAGCGCTTCCGCGACTATTGGGAGACGTACTACAAGCTGATGGCGCGCAAGGGCGTGACGCCGCAGTACGCGAAGCTGGAAGTGCGCCGTCGTTCGACGCTGATCGGCGCCGTTATGATCCACAAGGGCGAAGCCGACGGCATGATTTGCGGCACGGTCAGCACCACCGCAGCGCACCTGCGCTACATCGATCAGGTCATCGGGGGCACGAACTGCGTGTACGCCGCCATGAACGGTCTGGTCCTGCCGGGCCGTCAGATCTTCTTGACGGATACGCACGTCAACGTCGATCCGACTGCCGAACAATTGGCTGAGATCACCATCATGGCCGCTGAAGAGCTGTGCCGTTTTGGTATCAAGCCGAAGGTTGCGCTGATGTCGCACTCGAACTTCGGTTCGTCGGAGGCGCCTTCCGCCGTCAAGATGCGTGAAACGCTCGCCATCCTTCGCGAACGCGCTCCGAACTTGGAAGTGGATGGCGAGATGCACGGCGACGCCGCGCTCGACGAGAAGCTGCGCGATTCGCTGGTGCCGGACTCGACGCTCAAGGGTGAGGCCAACCTGTTGGTCATGCCCAACATCGACGCCGCCAACATC
>LBMP01000122.1 GCA_001184205.1 Desulfocarbo indianensis | reverse complement strand
GAGTGCACCGGCTTGGTATTGCGTGGGTGGGGAGGGGTAAGACGCGGGCTGTGGCCCGCTTTGCTGATTTGGCATGATGCCTCCTTGGGGTTGAAGGAGGCCCGCCTTCTCGGCGCTAAACGAGGGTGGCGGGCCCGACGATGGTGTTAGCGACCCGGCCCCCAAGGAAACCGGTAGACCCGAAGGTCTCACCACCCGGCCCGCCAAAGTAGGCGCGAACGGAAGCAGCAGTGCGATTGCATGTAGCAATCGTCCGCCTTGGTGTTTCGGGTCGCTAAACCAGGCTGCCGTTGGTGCGGCAGCACGGCGATTATAGAGGGCGGCTATYTGGTCACGCTAACCATCGAACAAAACTAGGCGATGTCCGATGGCGGTGGCACCATCTGCTTATTTCGTGGTCCTCTATCGCGCCCCCCATGCCCTTGGTCTTTGGCCCCAAAAATTCCAGATACACCTATACGGGGAGTCCGTGCCCGCATAGCGATCTGGCTTTTCATTCCGATGCTGAAACGCTCAACGCCGCGCTGCGCGAATACGAGGCCCACTTCGGCGTGACGATCGTCCCGCACGTGGATGCAAAGGACGCCATTGAAAAATTCGGCGAGAAGTATTTCCTACATACCGACAATGCCAGTGGCGTCAGCCAACTCGTCGATATCCATGTAATTCGTGGCGGCGAAGAACTCTGCATCAAGCAGGACGTTTCATTCGCATTGAAAGCCACGGATCTCGTAGAAATGGGCGACCTCATTTGCTGAGCTCGCGAGGGCACGTCGACCTAATCAAAACCGCCTAATCCACCCCCTACTCCGCCCAACGTTTGCGGAACGCCTTACAACACATCCCCTTGTTGTAGATGGGCTCTATCAACG
>LBMP01000121.1 GCA_001184205.1 Desulfocarbo indianensis | reverse complement strand
CGGTTGATTGGAAAGCCCGCCCCGCGCGCGGTCGTTTTGTCCTCGGCTGCGTCGCCCTCGTCGTGATCGGGGCGCTCAGCAGCTATCTTGGTTATCAGGATGGTGAACGTCTGACGGCCGCGTGGTCGCGCCTGAGCGTCGGCGCAGCCGTTGTGGCCATTGGCCTGCTCGGCGTTCTGCTGCTGGCCTTTGGCTCCGCAGCGCGCCGTGAACGCATGCTGTTTTCGAGCGTAGCGGTGCGTTCGCGCCGCGCGCGACTCTCCGGCTGGGTGGCCTCGCTGGTGATCGGGGCGTTCGTCTTTGCTTATGTCTACACGTCGACGGGCGTGTAACCGCACCGCTCCCGCTGGCGTTCACGCCGCTGGTCCGCCGTTCGTCGCACGCCGCTTGGTTGACGCCAAACGGTTGGTGATACTGCCTGCCACCGATCCAATGTGGGGGCTTCATGGCGCAACGACATCGCAGTCTTGGCTGGTTAGCCCGCGCGGGTGTCGCGCTCGGCCTCGCCGTGTGCACGCACGCAGCGATCGCTGCGCCACAGTGCGATGCGCCAGCCCAGTTGAACGACGGCTGGCAGGTCGAAGCCAGCCCTGCCGCCGCCGACTTCGATGCCGAGCGCCTTTGCACCGTCCTGCACAATCTTGCCGACGGTGATATCAACTTCCACAGCCTGCTTGTCGTGCGCCACGGCCATTTGGTCACCGAAGTCTATCGGGCCGGCAAGGACGAGCGCATCAAAGACCTGTTCCGCACCACGCGAACATTCGGCCCATCGACCGTGCACGATGTCCGGTCGATCAGCAAATCGGTGACGAGCCTGCTCTGGGGGATTGCGCAGGCGCAAGGCAAGATGCCGTCGCTCGACACGCCCGCGTTGTCATT
>LBMP01000120.1 GCA_001184205.1 Desulfocarbo indianensis | reverse complement strand
AGAACGGTATTGCCAGATGCTATGGCGCAGCCGATTTGAGTCAGGAGCGTGGTCTTGCCAAGCCCGCCAGGAGCAATCAACGAGCCAACCGTACCCGCCAGCAACCCCGGGAGAACGTGGTTCAAGACAGGGGGCGGCGTACGCAGCGTCTGGCGGATATTGATGCGCAGGTCCGCAAGGGTGGTCATTGTTCACCTCCCACAACGTGCTGTGCGAGCCAGGCATCCACGTCCACCCGACGCCAACGCAGCAGGCGGGTGCCGGGAATGTGAAGACGTGGCGGTACCGCCAACGGATTGCGACGCAGGTCTTTTTTGATTGTCTCCGGGCTGCGGCCGAGTAGCTCCGCGAGTTCGAAAAGATCCAACAGATACGACATGAATACACTCCGATAGATTGTTCTTTCCGGAGTACAGAGGGCGTTTCATGGCCCTATGCACCGCCAGATGTCACGGCGTGACTTCATGTGTATTCACGGGTTTTAGCCTTGCGGTGCCTCCTTGAGATACCGACGGTAGGCATGCCGAAAGGCGCTGCTGCAAATAGCAGATAGCTCGGGCCATCGGCCAAACACAATGAGGGAGCTGCAGCTCCCTCATTGATTTTTTGAGCGCCTGCGTGCCGCCGCTCACCTACCCTTAGCTTTCGCGAACCCCGCATCCTGCATCGCACGCAACAAGCTGTCGTGCCCGTCACCATCGACAGCGCCCTTGATTGAAGCCCACAACTGATACTCGTCGGTCGACCTGACATTTTCCGCTGGGGCCCTGCCGTAACGGCCCTCTTTTCACCATCGACAGCGCCCTTGATTGAAGCCCACAACTGATACTCGTCGGTCGACCTGACATTTTCCGCTGGGGCCCTGCCGTAACGGCCCTCTTT
>LBMP01000119.1 GCA_001184205.1 Desulfocarbo indianensis | reverse complement strand
CCCCAGCGAGAGCTCATTGCCGCGCTTGAAGCTGCCTGCCGTCTCACCCAGCGAATACGCGACACCCAGCCACACGGGGCCGAAGTTGTTGGCGTACTGTACGGCGTTGCCGATGAACACGCCCACATCGTTGCCGGGGTTTGTGCCAGCGCCCATTGCGTTGCCAGGCGCGGGGAGCTGGTTGTAGGCCCAGCCGTACAGGTTCGAAAACTGCTCCTTGAAGCCGCGTGCTTCGGTGCCGATCGTACCGATGAGTGCCGGGCTGTACTGGCGACCCAGCGTAATCGCGCCCCAGTTGCCGCTGAGGCCGACGTTCGCCTGACGGCGGAAGAGCTCTGAACTGAAGCCGGGGCCGGTGGTGAGCGTGCCGGTATCGCTGCTGAAATGGCCTTCGAGGTTGAAGCTGGCCTTCAGGCCACTGCCCAGGTCTTCCACGCCCTTGAGGCCCCAGATGCTTGGGCTGATGCCGCCCGAATGCAACTCAGTGATGCTGCCGCCGGCTGCGCTCCGGTTCTGGTATTGCAAGCCGGCGTCGACCGTACCGTAGATCGTGACGGACGATTGCGCGATAGCGCTACCCGCTGCGCTGCCGAGGGCGGTTGCAAGGGCCGCCAGGGCGCATTGTCGAAAGCGTGTGTTCTGCATGTTGTCTCCGTATTGTCTTTGTCTGATGCGTCTAAGGATTCGGCTCGGACGCATTGGGATGGGCGCCAATTGCGCGAAGCGCGCTCAACGCCGGCGGGGGCTTTTGCAATACGCGTACCAAGGCGCATGCGGCCGTTCGCGGCGCATTGCAAGCGGGTGGGCAACGTTTGCGGGTGCTGAGAGCTGGATGGGTGCTGTGGCGTGGCGGGACAGTCGGCGCAACACCTGTGCTGCGTCT
>LBMP01000012.1 GCA_001184205.1 Desulfocarbo indianensis | reverse complement strand
AGCGGTGGTCCCCATTTGTTGGACAGGTCGGCGGCTTGAATAAGGTTGATTTGGCCGGTCATGTTTAAGCCGCCTTGGAGAGGCCCTCGAAATATGCCTCTTCGGGTGTCTTGTGGTCCAGAGCGACCACCAGAGACGCTCGATGAATACGTTGTCCACCCAGGCCCCCTTGCCGTCCATGGATATTTTGATTTCGTGATCCTTGAGCACCTTGGTGAAGGCCAGGGAGGTGAACTGACTCCCCTGGTCTGTGTTGAAAATCTTCGGCTTGCCGTACTTGCTGATGGCCTCCTCCAGCGCGGCCACGCAGAAATCAGACTCCAAGGTGTTGGACAAGCGCCAGGACAGCACCCGGCGGGAGTGCCAGTCCATCACCGCCACCAGGTACATGAATCCACGCCGCATGGGGATGAAGGTGATGTCCGCGCACCAAACCTGGTTGGGCCGGTCTATGGTCAGGCCCTTGAGAAGATAGGGGTAGACCGGATGCTCGGGATGGGGCTTGCTAGTCTTGGGCCGGGGATAAATCGCCTCCAAGCCCATTCTTCTCATCAAGCGCCGCACCCGTTTCCGGCTTACATTGTAGCCCTCGCGCCGCAGATGACGGGCCATGCGGCGGCTGCCGAAAAACGGGGCTTTGAGCCACTGCTCGTCGATCAGACGCATCAGCTTCAAATTCAGTGCGGACTCCCCACCGTCAGCTCGCCGATCTTGGCGTGAAGCTCCTTGATCCGGACATGATGGTCGGCATCGCGGGCCTGACGGCTACCACGGGAAAAGGTGTCCGCCATGCCCTCCACGGCTTGCTTCTTCCATTTGGTAACCATGGTGGGGTGTACCCCATATTTGACAGACAACTCGGCCACGGTCATTTCCCCTTTGATCGCCTCCAGGGCCACCTTGGACTTGAACGATGCACTGTGAGTCTTGCGTTTGGCCATCTCTCGTCTCCTTTTCGCTACGGCCAAATCAACCTAGCATACCTGTCCAATTTTCGGGGGCCACCGCTGATACCAATTTTGATCAAGCACACGAAGAAGCGCTGCAAGGTCCAAGGATGGCAAGGAATTGACACCTCGTTCCTTAACGTGACGTCGTTGCTGAAATGAAAGAATGTTGACAACAGCCTCATTCCACCAGTCGTCAAAAAGGCTAGGCAGAACCTTTCCCAGGAAACGCGCAAGATTCTTTGACGCTTCACCCAGAAGGTGAGCCATGGTTACCTGTATCTTGGTTGTGTCTGGTCGGTCCGCCATTGTGTATCCCCGATTTACTGTTCAGAGGCTTTGAAGTTACTGATTCGCCTTAAACGACTCACCATGCCTGCTTCCTTTAGTTATGTTGGATGGTTATTCATGCAGCATTACAATGTCATCATCCAAGCCATGCCGTATGACATCTAAACGAGGTGAAATGGAAGCCAGTTGACCTATAGACATGTGAGGCAGCCTATATGGGAAAAATTTGGGACTATCGAGCAAGTCTTTAATGGAACCAGATCCTTTGGACTCGGAGCGGAGAGATACCTCAACCATCCATGCAGCAAGCGTTAGATCATCTAAAGGTGAGATACTGCCTTGACTGTAGGTGCCCTTGACCGAAGTCTCCTTGAGCACCATCCAATCAACAAAACTGCGTAATACATAGCGAACCCTTCGAGACACAGTTTCGCGTTCACCATATTGTTCCTTAAGACGCCGCTGTACTTGACTGGCCGAGGCTATTCCCTGGAGTTTTAGAAGCCTTCCAACCTGGGTTGCCACAGATCCCCAAAAAGGATAAACAGCCATGGTCATTCCCCAGTGTACAGCCACAAGTTTTCCATTGGGCAATTGGGATATTAAGTCGAGTCCCTTGTCGCGAAGTGGGATTAAGTCCTTTGGAACATTGCCCCATATTTTCAGTAGAATAGTAATAGTTTTGTCCAAAGAGCCTCGAACTGTAGTGTCTGGGGAGCGAAATGAGCTTGATAGTTCATCTTGCAGAAGCGACTTCACAACAAGAGGTTCGTTTCCTGCCAAGATGAAAGCCGCTGTTTTTTTTAACCAATCTAAACGGACCAGACGGTCCAGTCCAATTTGGCTGTATCTTCGATGTATGGAACGACTCGTCATTTTCTCCGCTCGATCTGAATAAAAGGCACGATGACCTCTTCCAGAGAGACCCCACCATGCCCGACAATACTTTTGGTCTTGCGGACAAACGCTGATCGAGCCGGAGCAAGCAGAGGCAGATAATCCTCCGGCAGCCCAATAGGCGGCCATTCAATGGCCTCTGGGAATCTTTCCTTAACCTGATCTCGCAGCAAGGAATCGGAATAGATTCGAGCGCGTTCTCCGCGCAGGTCCGCCACGGCGCCTTCAGCGGGCCGGCCGCATCCTGATGCCTCGATGTTTCCGTGATCTGACGATAGGTAGATACGGAATCCATTCTCAAGAAGCAGATCAAACAGTTGCCCCAAGAACGTTCCTGCGGCCCACTGGCGAACCTGGTTGTGCATGCCTGCTGCGCCAAGCTCCATGCCGTGCATGATCTTGTCAACCTTGTCGACAACTAGACCGACCACCCGCGCCTTGGGCCGAGCAACAATCTCCTCCACGCTTTCCAGTTCGCCGCTTCCCAGCCCCTTGGCATATGCGACCTCCTGCTGTGTCAGT
Source organism: Desulfocarbo indianensis (assembly GCA_001184205.1). Lineage (GTDB taxonomy): Bacteria > Desulfobacterota > Desulfarculia > Desulfarculales > Desulfarculaceae > Desulfocarbo > Desulfocarbo indianensis. The sequence continues at coordinate 28,296 of LBMP01000012.1, read as the reverse complement.
CCTTGGTCCAACCAAAATTGCATCCACAAAGACGGTTCTTTGCCAGTGGCGTTGATACTGTTCGGGAAATAAATCGGTGGCTTTCCTGCAAAGGCCGCCTGGCGCGAAACAGACGTAAGAGTGGGTATCCAGGCAAAGACCGCGTTTTCACGAAAACGGTAATCGGGTCGCTGCTTGGTAATTTCCTTTCGGATGACGATCCACTGATCCAGCGCAAGGCCGTCCACCAGGACAAACGCCGCTTTGTGGTGCTTAGCGTCGTTGATGTAGCGAGAGAGGAAACGGGGAATATGATGGAGCATAATCGGTGGAGCCGGGGGCAGGTTGACCAATCCTGCGTAGCGTTTTGTCAGCCACGGTACGATTGCGGCATCTATCTGTGCTTGAAGCGCATTCATCTTCTGCTGAGCCGATTCCGATAGCACCGCATTCGAATCCAGTACCAGAGCCACCAGTTCAGCCCAGTTTTTGGCAAAGTGGAGCCAGTCGTCATGCCGCGTGTCCTCATTGGGGATATCTGCTGCCAAGGTATCGAGGAGACCATCCACGCGCTTCGTCCGGTCCACTTGCTCATCAGTTCGAATACCGATGGCGAGCCAGGTCTTGGAGAGTGACTCCGCCCGCTCATGGGGAACCGCCTCCAGCAGTCCTTCGACAAAGAGGTTGTCGATGTAGACACGGATATCGTCATGGTCGAAAGGTAAATCCGAAGGGCCAGGATACTCAAAACTGTAGGGTTCCTCATTCTTGCGGCCACCGGCGGTCTCCTGGGTTGCCGACCGATTCAAGAAGATAGACCAGCGTTCCTGGAGAAAAGCGAAAAAGGCTTCCCGGTCCGGGATAATCGTTTCGAGGGGCCAATCTTCAAAACCGCGCTGTTGGCGCAGAACCTGTATTAAGCGTTGATCAAGCAAAGCTGGAATGCGCTGCTCCCGATAATGTCGGCGCAGTAACGCTCGCAGCAGATCGGACGGCTTGTGGATGAGCTCTGGAGCGATCTCAAAGACATGGCGGAGAACGAATTCCTTTGTAGCGTTATCTCCCAGAATGCCAGGGGCATGACGTTTCTGAGCTTCGTAGAGCGCATCTAGGTCGCCACGGTCCAGGGATGTCACAATGGGGTAGCTCAAATTGGGGAATATCTCCCCGAGGCTGAAAGACAGTCGGCGTCCGGCCTGCAGCAGATCGTATGGCAGACAGCCTAGATCGCTTTCCGCAGAGCGTAGCACAACCACCAAGTCCGTCTGCTCACCTTGGTCCCAGCGTGAGCGAAATTTGGATTCGTAGGCATAGCGGAATGCGACGTGGTCCTCGAATGGAATCAATTCAAAACAACGCTCGCGTATGCCTGCAAGAACGCCTTCTTCCAGGAGCAAGCTGTCGGGGTCGGCAACCAGGGTCAGCCGGGCGACATTGGGAGTGAACTCTCTGAGAATCTGGTCGCGCCAATTACTCATGGGCACACCCATCAACCCGGACGATGATAAGAGGCACCATTTCCGGGTAAACCTGAGCTTTGCGCTCCAGTTCTTCGTTCCAGGATCGTTCTTCCTGCCGGAGCAGGTTCAATCGATAGTCGCGGACCTGCGGCAGGCCGATCCGTTCAATGATTTTGCTTCGGGCGGTAAAGGCATATTCACCTTTTTCCTTCTCACGCGTTAGGCGCAAACCATGTTCTTGGACAAGCTCGTCATAGATGGCCCGGCCGTGCTCTTCGGCGATTTGTGAAAGCCGGTCAAATGCATTCCTGGCATCGTCGATTTCGAGGTGACCCCGTACAGCAGGCGCCACACTCAATAGCCGGTCCCACAGATGTCGAGCGGTGGGTGTAAAGACCTTTCCACTGTCGGCGAGAAAGAGCGGCATAATGCGGTGGCGGTTCCAGTCCATGGTGGCAATGCCGATCCGCCAGAGGGACCACAATCCCGCGACTTCATCCGTGACCCCAGGAATCGTTACGATCGAAACCGGTTGTCCAGGTGCAAATCGCGGTAGCCTCATTGCCAAGCCCCGAACCCGCGAGTCTTCCAATGTCAGATGCCGGGCAGTTGGTGTCTGCTCGGCCTCCTTGCCGCTAAAAACGACCCTATTAAGCTTTTCACCATCCGGCCAGATCAGATTCCAGGTCCGCCGGTTTCGTTCTGCCTTGCCTCCATGGGCCCTAAGATAACTCACCGTCATCCGTTCAACCCAGTGTGGTAGGGGATGAGCCATTAGGCGTTGGGCTTCGGATGGCTCCAGTTCCTCGGTGGCTCCGAGTACGGAAGAGCTCTCCTGGGCATCCCGGGCTTGCTCCTGCAAACGGGTGACAACTTTATCAACAGAGGCATCAACTTCATCTGGATTTAGGATCGCATCTACATACAGATCATCAAAGATCTGTCCGGCCTGGGCCGAATCGAGGACGTCCCCAGTCTTGTCGATACCGAACTCCTCGAAAATGACGGCCAACTTTTCCTGAAGCACCTCTCGGACACGATGTTCCACCGAGTCCTCGAAAACGAAGTTGACAGCGCGCACCACATGCGTCTGGCCGATACGGTCCACTCGGCCGATGCGCTGTTCCAGGCGCATGGGATTCCAGGGGATGTCGTAGTTGATCACCACATGGCAAAATTGTAGATTCAAACCCTCGCCACCGGCGTCGGTTGAGATTAGGATTCGGGCGTCATCCGCGAAGGCTTCCTGCACCTTCTTGCGTTCGTCCATGTCCATGGAGCCGTTCAAACAAACCACCTGGAACCCGCGCTCGGTGAGGAACTGCTGGAGCATCTGCTGGGTGGGAACGAACTCGGTGAACACCAGAGCTTTCAGCTCGGGATCGCCTTCCTCCGCCTGCAATTTGTATAGCCAGTCAAGCAGAGCTTCGGCCTTAGCGTCTGCCCCTGCGTGTATGCACCGGGTAGCGGCTTCCAGGAGCAGCTTCACCTCGGCACGTTCGTTTTTTAGTGCCTTCAGGCGTGTTGTCAGAAGTGTCTCCATCTGCTCCTGACTGTCGAGGTCGGCCCACTCGTCCTCAGAGTACATCGGAAACAAAGGCAACTGCTCCTGGGGCGCTTCCAGCGCTTCCAACCGGCGTTCGAGTGTAGTGCGAATAGCAGTCGTGCTTGAGACCACCAGACGTTGCATCAGGATCATCAGGAACCCGATGTAGCTGCGCTTCTCGCGCATGGCCTGGTTGTATCCCTCCCGGACGTACTCAGTGACCGCCTCGTATAGAATCTGCTGGTCTCGATGCGCCTCTCCCCAGGAAACTGGCGAAAGCTCAGTCTTCCGGGGTTTGAAAAGCGGTTTTCCCTCCGCGGTGATGGCTCGGCGTTTTTCAGTACGGATCACATAGGATTGAACCCGATCCCGTGTCACACTGCCGACATCGGGAAAGGTCTGGGCGTCAAGTAGGGAGACCAACCGATGGAAGGCATCCGTTTTACCTTGGTGCGGGGTCGCCGACAACATAAGAAAATAGGGTGCGGCTTCGCACAGCCCCTGACCCAGTTTGAATCGTGCCACTTGGTCGGTGCTGCCGCCAAGCCGGTGAGCCTCATCCACGATTACCAGGTCCCAGCCCGCAGAAACCAAGTCCTCGAAGCGTTCTCGGTTATATTCGGCCACCTGCTTCGCCGACCAGCCGCGCCGGCTTTCCAATGGCTTCACCGAATCCATGGGACAAACCACCTGCGGATGACTCTGCCAAATGTTGTCTTCCTTTGCGATACGCCTGTACGCCGAAAAGTCGCTGGGGATGAGCAGTCTAAAATCCTCATTGAAGTGGGTGCGCATCTCGGCCACCCATTGGGTCAACAGTCCTTTCGGCGCGATGACCAGCGCTCGTTTGACCAGTCCGCGCAACTTAAGCTCGCGGAGAATGAGTCCAGCTTCAATGGTTTTTCCGAGTCCAACCTCGTCGGCCAGCAGGTAACGAACCCGATCCCCGGCGATGGCGCGGGACAAAGCCTTGATTTGGTGCGGAAGTGGAATGACCGATGATTCAATGGGCGCAAGCAAGACATCCTGGGTCAGGGCATCGGCTACGCGTGCGGCGGAGGCGACGTAGGCGATACCGTCAGTGGTCCCTGTTCCTGAATCCTCCAGGGAGGCGAGCCTGGACGCAGGGACGCGAACCACGGAATCACGGCCGGGCAGCCATACCCGACAGGTCGTCTCGCCCCACAGCGTCTGGGTTTCGATGACCTGGCAGGGTTGTCCATGGTCCGTACTGAATCGCCAATCGTTAGGCATCCAGTAACCCCATTTCGTCCAGGAATCTCGAAGGGCGCTTGTCCCATCCGAAGTAGCTTCGGGCATAACTCAGATACAGGTTCTGTGAGGAGCGCGTGATTGCCACGAAACAATTCCGGCGCTCCTCCCGGATCGCTAACTCACCTTTCTTGATCGCGAAATAAGTCGGGAACTGCTCCTCTGCTAGTCCGATCACGAATACGTTGTCGAACTCCACACCCTTGGCCGTATGGACAGTCTGTAGTCGCACACAATCCTTAGATAGGGGCTTAGCCTTCGGAGATAGGTCCATTTCCTGCAGGAAGATGTGGAGACTGACGCCTTCACCATGTGACTGGCGAATCTCCTGGGCGATGCGTTGCCAGTTCTGTTTGTCATCCGAGTAGTCGGGGTATGCTTCGTTCTCCCCCCCAGTCACGTTAAGTTGGTCGAACAATTGGAAGCACGCATCCACGAAACTGGCATACTCCAGCGAATCACATAACAGCTCTTTTCCCTTATCAGCAAAAGGCTGAAGGGTTTCACTTGTCGCTGCAAGGGCAAAGAACGCACGAAGCGGGGTCTGGTCCTCAACCTTTGCTTTGGCCGAGACATCCTCAGCAGAGACAATGATGTCGTTCACCAATGTCGCTGCAGAGCAAAGCTTGTTGAGTAGGCTACGAGAGTCGGGTGCGTTGGCTACCTTCATGGCGAAGTACATCAGCTGCACCAGCGGGCTGACGAAGTCCTGGTGCCTGCTAACAATTTCCGCGCTCAGCCCCTTCTCATGCATGGCAGTCTGGACATGTGTTAGCAGTTTGTTGCTGCGGGCAATGACCAGGCAGGTTTCCCTGTGATTCCTTGGAATGGGCTCAATCTCAGAGATCAGTCCGGCGACCTCGTCTTCGAAGTTTGCGAACTCTTGCAGTTTAACGGTTCCGTCCACTTTGTTCTGCGAGACGCCATCAAGTTTAGCTGACGCCCGACCGGGGTTGTGCGCGATCAACTGGTTTGCAATCTTCACTACTTCAGCGGGGCAGCGGTAGTTCTCCGGCAATTGGATAATCTGGGGTGTGTAGTCTTGCTTCAGCTCTTCCAGCCGCTTCGGGTCCGCACCGTTCCACTGAAAGATGATCTGGTCATCATCCGCTACGACGAATAGGTTAGAGGACGAGTCTGGGGAGACCAGTCGCAGCACTTTGTATTGTGCGAGGTTTGTATCCTGGAATTCATCGACACAAACATATCGGTAGACCATCCTGACCTGTCTCGCGATGCGCGGCTTCGATGCAAGTAGTTCCCGGGTGAAGTGAAGCATTGAGCCAAAGTCGAGCTGGTTATCCTTGACTAGTCTGGCCAGGTAGCCTCTAAACACATCCTGCAAAGCACGACACGTGTCCTCCTGTCCGGAATCGAAGTACCCAGGCAGTTCGTCTGCTGTGATCCCATGTGTGAACATTGTGTCGATCTTCTTCAGAGAATCCTCGGGATCGTCAATCTCAACTTCACCACTGGCCCCCATTTCACCGAGAATCGCGAGGCGATCTTTGTCGTCGGTAATCACGGAGAAGTCAGGTTTCAGCCCCAACTGGCTTCCGTGTTGACGTAGCAAGTCTGTGCAGAACGAGTGGAATGTGCAGAGCTTGATGCGTCGTGGCTCGTCGCCGGTGAGTTCACGGATGCGGTTCTGCATCTCGTTTGCCGCCTTGACCGTGAATGTGAGTCCCAGGATTCGAAAACTCTCATCGGGGCTGTTCGTAATTAAATTGGCAATGCGTAAAGTCAGAACGGCCGTCTTGCCTGAGCCGGGCCCCGCCAACACCAGCAACGGCCCTTGACTCCACTCAACGGCCAGCCTCTGGTTGGCGTTCAGCATGTCAATGGTGATTGTCATGGGCTCGGCTCTCCCAAGGCAGTGGTGCGGTCGAGAATGTTCTTCAGTTCGCTGGGCACGCCGCTGGGCCCTACCGTCTTCATATCAAGGATGGACTTCATAGCGGCTTCCGGCTTGGAGAACCTCCTCGCCTTGTTGACGATCTCGTAGACCTTCTCCCAATACTGCGGACAGTCGATGGTCAGCCCTGCGAGCTCCACCTCTTTCTGTGGGCCAACCCCATCCCGGTATGGCTGTCCATAACCACAGCAGCATAGAAGGATATCGATATTGGGATGTGTCAGGGGGGATATGTGATCCGCTTCAAGCCTGCCGTTCAGGAGTGCCTTCGCGTCATCGATGTATTTCTGGCCACCAGGATCGCTATCCGCGACCAAATGCCAGTGGATACCCAGTGCATCAGCTACCTTTATGAAGATGCCCGGACCTCCAGCCTGGCTGCACTCTACAATACGGACACCCTTCCCGTGAAGATCGACACCAAGGATGTCTGCGCATTCAGCGAAAACCGAGACATCCGTCTCTCCCTCTACAAGCAGCCAACACCGGGCAAACAGCAATTCGCCACGATTCCGCCGGACATGGTGATTGAACTTGCGCAGTTCCTCATCAGACAACAGCCCACTAGGGATGGCCTTGCATTCTGTGGCATTGCCATTGCGATTCATCCTTCGGAGTTTTGGGACAGGCACCTCTGACAGGATGTCCCCCGAGTGTGTAGCCACGATTTTCTGTCCCGGCAAATCACGCAGCAAATGCCACACGGCTCGGACGGCATTTGGATGCAAATGCGCCTCCGGTTCTTCAATGGCGATGATCGGTTCAGCGTGTCTATCGACGTCGGCCTGAAGGCGTGTCTTGAGATAGGCGCTGAACAGGAGCAAAACGGATAGGCTCTGCGTCCCCTCGCCATGGCTACGGATCGGAATCTTGGCGTTGGACGTAGTCAACAGGTTCACGTCCGTGTACCTGAGCGCCTTGTAGACGTCGGCTGGTACCGGGTCTACGGTTACGGCATTGGCCTGCCCCACGGCCATCAGGCCGGAGATGCGTTTGACCTCATCTGTTACATCTTTGAAGCTAGCATGGGCATTCACAATCTTCTGGTTGACCTGGCAAAGCTCGTCTTCCAGCGCCCGCCGCGTGGCATCGTCGATGTCCTTGTTTCTCAGAAACGACGCCCAATAGGTGGACTGCCCGTGAAACTGATCTTTCGCCGCGCGCAAAGCTGTCTGGAAGAAGAACGGCCTCAGTCGCCGTAGGTCCTTGATAATCCCCGCCCTGCCGACCATTTCGTTGTCGGCGTCATCGAGAAAGCTCCAGCTTTGGACAAGTTCACCAGCATCCGCATCGTATCTCGCCGTTATACGAAACTTGATCGCTGAGTAGTCGCTGCCGACAATCACGTCGTTGAGTCCCTGCGTGATGTGCTCGGGCCAGATATACTCTTCGGACTCGAGGAAACTGAGAGTGATGCTTATCGGTTGGCACGACGGAAGACCACTCCGCGTCTCATTCCGGTAGAAGTCGAATTCCGAGAAATTACAGGTCTTGTCGGACTTCACCGTGTCGAGGCACAAGCGAAGGGCATCCAGAACACTTGTCTTTCCCGTATTGTTTTCGCCAATGAGTACCGTAACGTCGCGATCAAGCTCGATCTCCGCATGTTCAATGCCGCGAAAATTGTCGATTGTGACCTTGCTCAGCCGCATTTTTAATCACCCATCCGCGTCATCGCTTGGTCGTACCACATAAGAAGCTTGCTATCCTCTTGCAGAATGGCTTCTGGAATGCGCTGGGCCACGGCCACGATGGTGCGATAGTCACGGTTTTGCCAACAATGCTTGAAGCCAACCCGAACAGACTCCAAGCGGATTACCTTGATTTTCTTGCTACGGGGCAGGGGTGCATGATTCGGGCTTAGCCCTGGAAGAAAGCCCGCTCCCGAGTCGGGCTTGGCCGGCTCATAGCCAGCGGGCAAATACTCCCAGAACTCCTTTAGCAGTGCACGCTCGCGCAGCTTCTCCAAGTCGCCGGCCTTGTTGGGATCGGGTACGTACCAGCGATCTTTGCCCTTGGCGCACAATGCGGGGGCGTCCTTGGGTAGGCCGCGCAGCTCCTTGAAATTGGAGGAGAGGTAGCTGTGGATCTGGCTCGGCACCTCACCCTTCCCATCATAGCGCAGGAAGTTCTGCTCCAAGAGTTCAGACAACTCCAGGGGCTTTTCATACTTTTGCCAGCCTGCCACCTCCCGCATAAACTTGGGTTGGATATCCTGGAAGCTTTGCGGTTTATCCTTTAGCAAGCGTTGCAGCCAGCGGATAGCGGAAAACTCGTCAACCGGGGCGAACTCAGGGGCTTCCACATCTTTGACCGTCAGACGCTTTTTATCGTACTCCGCAACTTGCTCAGGCAAGAAGTACATGCCGTCGCGCTCTGAAAAGCGCTGTTCCAGACCCTGGTAGAACTCGCTGGCTGACAGGGGCACAGTCACCCCCCGCTGGACGTGGAAGGCCACCATGCGGTCATACAGAAGGTAGTCTTGCCGCTCGGCCAGGACCTCGCCCCGACCTTCGCGAGGCACAAAAACAGGAAGTTGCTTTAGGTGGGTGCGGATGAAGTCCCAAACACCTTCTTCCGTCCCAGCTTCTAGTTTGAAGCGCTCTTCCAGGCCACCGTTAGGCTTATAAGCCGAGATTACCAAATCCTGCTTTACAGCGGAGCTAGTAACCTGGCGGTAGGAGCCTTGCTTCTTGTCCATGGTGCGTACATCGGCCACCACGAATCCGGCTGCCAGCATGGCCTCCTGAATTGCGTTCCAGACGGCATTGCGGGAGTTGTGGAAGACTACGGTCATCCAGCGGCCAGGCTTGAGCACCCGGCAGTACTCCTCAAAGCAGCGCTGCATCAGTTGTTGATATTCCGGCAGATCCTTATTTTTAAATTTGTCAACAATTGCTTCCGGCCTGGCATTGGTTAATACACCATGCCATGATTCAACTAGAAAATTAAGGTCCGCGTAGTAGATATTCTCGCCGAAAGGTGGATCAGTGAAGATGAAGTCAATTGAATTGGCTGGTAAGGATATTACTGCTGCAGTTGCACAACTTATCCAGCTTACATTTTGTGAATTATGGTAGGTGCCAAACCCATTTGTCATCCGAGCTATTTTATTTTTATACGCAGTAAAGGGAGAAGCTTCACTTATCAAAGAAGGTATGTAGTAAACTCCAGTTAGCGGATTATATGGAAAAGAAACTTCCGGGCGATATCTATTTTCTATTGACATATTTACTAAATGGCTATCTAGCATAAATTTGATTATATGTTGTAATCTTTGATCGTCAACCTTTGTTGTTTTTTGCCAAATTGCAGCGATTATTTGTGCATTACGAGGAAGATAGAAATGATGAATGTGAGTGAAACCTTTAGGGGCAATACGCGAACCGTGATACATATCTTCCACGGGGAAACGATTAGTAGGAATCTCGGATGGAATAGGTAGGAGTCTGATGCGCTCCAACACGTCCAGGTCATCAGCATCTGGCTGCTTTTCATATTTGTTTTTGCCGATGGAATATACGATTAAGGATGGCTGATATTTTACTCTTTTCCAGGGGTTGCCATTGGCTGGATCAGACTGGGTTTCAAAGACTCTTTCTAAGGTGCTCTTTTTCAAGCTCGCCCCGCAATGCGGGCATGGAAATGAGTCCCGGACCCGTTTTGTATCCTGATTCAATGCCTCATCCAAGAAGATCACCTCACCGCTGCATTCCGGGCAAGTGAAAACCTCGCTCCAAACGGTGTACTCTATATGCCCCTTGGTCTTGCCGTCTGAATGAAGCGTCTCGTACATCCAGCCCAACTCAATTTCGACCTCTTTGATAATTTGCTGACTTACGCGTGCGAACTCATCCACATCAAAAGGTATATTGAAATTGGCGGCAATGAAGGTAGCCTCGGGAGACAGGTCATTAAGTACCACCCGACGAGCGCCCCACTTGGGTTTACCGCGTCCTTCCCTGGTCCAGTCAGCCTCGAGCTTACGCCGATAGTTCTCGGGCGCCGCGCCACACCACTGGGCAGCCACGCCAGTCATACCCGAACCGCAGAAGCCATCAAGAACCAGGTCCCCCGGCTCGGTGTAATGCAAGATGGATGGTACGATGGCCAGATGAGGCACCTTAGTATGGTAGAAATGGGCCTTATAAAGCTGATCGGTTTTTCCTTCGCTAACATCCACGGCAAAGGGCTTGCGGTTGTATGGCTTGTTGGGGTCAAAGGGCTTGCCATAATGGCGAACAAAGTCTTCCAAGAACGGATTGGGGCATGCAGTATAATACGGGGGATCGGACATGGCTAAGATGTCTTCATCATCACCAATGGGAAACCCTTCGATCTTACGGAACTCGGGGTCCCGGAACTTTTCGCGCAACTTATCCAGGAAATACTCGCGCCGCGCCTCATCAGTGGGAAAGGTCATACCTAGACAAGTAACAGGTCCAGAGTCTTTTTTGTTGAAGCTCTCACTAGTAAATAGATTATCCGTAGACATCAAGCTTATTCCTTTGGTGATCCATTTGTAGAACCAGCCCCTTGCATTTCCGCATGTTTTTTCATGCCGCTACGTAGTATCTCAAGGAAGGTATGATTGCGGGCATGGGCATCGGCTACTATGGCATCGAATGACATTGCAAAAGTTGGGGTGGGAACTGGAGTGCCGTCAGGCCTTTCGGTAAGGAATTCCTGATAGAAAACTTTGCCCATTGAAAAGAGCGGTGCCCACCTCTGTTGCCGTAACCTTGTTGCCATTGTGTCACTTATCTGAATCACAGCGTAATACCATATGCGTTGAACATTTGGGCAATATGCAGCCAGTTTAACGGCACGATCTAATAATTGATTTATTGCGTATTGATTCTCTTTTTCATCGTCTGTCTTTTTCTTGATTTCAACCACAACAACATCTACAGATTGTTCTGAATCAGGGTCTCCAGAAAATATCATCGCAATATCTGGTCTTCCATCTTCTCCTGTCGATTCTTCATCCAAACGAATTGCAGCAATAACTTTATCCATCTTGGAGTCACTTAGGATCGTTTGGAACCCCATAAATTTATCGTCTAGCAGCCAGGCATTATTCTTATAAACATCAGACACTATAGAGTCTTGTTGGTACTCTTGGTACCTTGGCACTATAAGGTTGTGTATTTCAGCCTCTGAATTATCTTCAGTCATTTCCCTCATGCGCCGAATAATTTTGTCACGATAGAGAATGTACTCTGTAAGGGTCCTCGATGATAGCTCAATTGATTTTTCGTAGGTTGACTCATCCAGCTTTTCGCATTGTAAAATTTCTTTTTGAGCCATAAAAAATTTGGCCTGGGCATTGTTTAGGGCTTCATCTTTATCTATCAAGCCGACAACTGATTCCTCAAAGTAGCCCAACAAATGTGGAAAATCATCTTCGAATTGTTTTTTAGTTTTTGTGTTTGATTCTACAATTTTAGGTATATATTGGGATAATACTTGACCAATTACGAGGCGCAAGACTCTAAACAGATTTGCTTCGTGCATTCCTTCAGGTAAAATCAATTTCTGTCGAGAGCTGTCACTATTTGTGTGGAATAATTTAGACTCAAATAGAAATACAACTGAATATCCTACTGGGATTGATGATTGCTGTATTATATCAGCTGGAATGGTTCTTCCGTCAATATTAAAAGCAATGAGCTGAGATCCCCTGCCGCCAGTATCTGCAACATGGTAAAGCATGTTAATGTGCTCAAAAGCATCAATGCTGCTATCCTTAATGCTGGCTTCAATCATTTGTGGTAGGTCAGTTGGTATTATAACCGTACTATTAGAAAAAAATTCCTTCTGGGGATTCTCGCTAGTAGTACTCAAAGCAACATTGATTCTAAAATTTCGTTCATTTCGAACAAGTTCATGTAATGTAGGAAGAAAATGTTGAACAATGAGGGCTTTTAGAGATTCTGGCTTAAGGTCGTCATAAGACTTAATTCGATCCTTTGCAAAATCTGTAAAAACTAGACTAGTGCTATTGGCGTGCTCTTCAGGTAATTCAACAACTGGCGCTTTACCGTCGAAGCCTTCTTTGAAGACGAAGTTCCGTTGCTTATTGTCCCAAATACTATTAATCTCAATTTGATTGAAGTAGTTAAGGAATACTAATCTACCAATACCCTTATGGAATAGGTCTCTAGTTTTAAGAAGTGTCTTGAAACGGTCAAAATTCTCTTCAGTAAACCCACAACCATTATCCGTGATTGTAATTTTAAGGGTCTCGGGCTTATCGAACGATTCTATATCTATAGCTATAGATATCTCAGTGGCTTCAGCATCAAGGGCATTGGCCAAAGCTTCAAAATATACTAACAGCAGTGATGGATTCGGGAAAAAAAGCTTAATCGCCTTTGATGTCTCAATATCCATAAGTGCTCCCACTGTAAGCTATTGTTATATGCCTGAGCAAAGCCATTACTGTATCCTCGCAATAAAAGGAATACTAAAATGCCTACAGTTATTCGAACACTATCCTGACTTTTCCGGGCTCCTTGCCTTTGGTCAGTTCATCCAAGTACTCTTCAAAACGTTTCTTCATCTCACTTGGTGTTGCCGGCGAACCGCCCTTCAATAGGGCGTTACGAAGGTCGATGGTTGTCAATGAAACCTTCTGTAGCCCAGACAGCACTTCTTTAAGGGCCTGTATGAAATCGTGGTCCAGATCATCAGGCAGAGTTTCGCCCTTTATAAAGGCATCCACGAGAACCCTTGATTGGGGTTGAAGCAACTCGAAATTTGCCTTGGTGGTTGGATCATCAAGGTTGGTCAATAGCGTGAGGGTCCAATCTTCGACGAGCTGATCCAGCCGCTCCTCGAACTGGTCCAACAGCAGGGCTGCCGGCAAGGAGATATCTTCAGAATTCGGCTTGTAATGACAATGGGGGCACTCGGCAGAAGCAGCCAAGTCCTGCTCAGTCAAATCGAAGCAGCTTTTCATCCCGGCCAGTTTATTTTGGAAGTCGCTTAGGTGTTGTCGTGGCATCAAATCGATTGTGGACAACTTCTGCAGGTCGCGTAATCTGCTATCCGCTATAAGTTTGGCCTTGCGCTTATCCTCATTTACACCCAAGCGTGCCTTGGTGTGCAGGCTAAGGTATGTCTGAACATATTCCTTCTTAAGGCCGTTCAATTCCCGCTGGGCATCCTGGCGAAAGGATGCCTTGCCACGATTTTTGGGATCACCTATTTGGGCGACTATTTCGTTCCTTGCTTCCCTTACCTTGTCTACCCAGGGATGATCGGCAGGAAGCATGGCCTCGGCAGTGGACAGGTAACCAGCGATCGAACCCAGTTCAGCCACCAATTTTTGGAGCGACTCCAATTCAACCAGAGCGTCCAGACCTTTACGCTGTCCCTGTACTTGCTTGGCCTCGTATCGGAAATTTTTCAGCTTTCCTGGTGTTGAGTAGGCCTGGAGGGACTCAAGAAAGCTCTTGGCTTCTTCTATGTTGGTGCTCAGATGCTCCACCTCATCAGGTGAAAGCAAGCTTCGGCCCCAAAATGCCAGGCCTGTCTGCAGACCTTGCTGGGCAAGCACTAGACGGTTAACGAATTTCCCTATAGTGACTTGCAGTTGCTGTACCGGCGCATCTTTCCCCAATGTCACTTCTTGTGCCAGTCCAGGGGCCAAATCCAACAACTCAAACGTGGTCTTTAGGGCCGGCAGGTTCCAGTCCTTTGGCCTTTCCACGTGTTTGAAGTTGATCAGATCATCAATGTTGGTTCCAGCCAGTGCAGAAAGGCCGGTAGCGTCAAACTTACTGCCAGGTATGGCCAGAACTAGTTCTCCGGCATAGACCAGAGCAGCTAGCACAACAGCAGACCATTCCGGTTCAAGCCTTAAAGACTGGGGAGCCAGGTATTCCACACCAAGAACGTCCTGGATCAATTCAGCGCGGTTAACTACCTGGCCTTGTCCTTTCTGCTTCGCGACATGAAGGATATGGTTTGCGTACTTCGAGTTGTAAGGGTCAAGCCGGTCACCATCCAACAGTTCCAAGGCATCCAGGACGGCCGTAGCCTGCTTGGTACGATTTTGACCAGCGATGGCCCGCAAAGCATCTTGCGCGGCCTGGGACCTGCTAAACATGAGCAAACTGAAATAGGGGTAATCAGGCGCCTGATCCTCAAAGTGTGGAGCCAGGCAGATTCCTGCAACGGTGTTTACCAAGTCACGCAGGTTGATCCGCTCATGTGGGGATAAACCCGATAGATCGCGGATGGACTTTCCCTTTGCCCATTCAGTCAGTGACTTGGTCCGACCCTGGTAAGTCACTTCAAAGGCAGTGGTCATGTTCTTCTGAAGCCACTGGACCATGTCTCTTAAGAAGCCGTTGCCTTTGGATTCGTAGGTGGCCTTGGCATGTCCGGATGAGGTGCTCGCCAACTCAAGAGATGCCGCATAGCTGCTTAGGGCCTTACGGAATTCCTGGTCTGTACTGGTAAGGCGTAGAAAGAGCTCATCAGCCTTTTTTTCATCCTTGTATTTTGGCGGGTCAAACGGTTGGAGGAAGTAGAGATAGAAATCCCTTGATGGGACGGCTGTGGAGCGTTCATTGGGCGCGCCGAAAAAGAGATATCCCTGACGCGCAGCTTTGCGCTCCAGCCATTCCAGTTCGTGCTGCCATATCTTATAGCCAGTTACATAGGTCTGGTCCGTGCACTCCATGACTCGTTTAAGGGCTTCGTAGTAGTAACGGTCCAGCTGGGATGAATCGAGGGTCTCGGCCCGCTTTTCTATCAGCGCGTCGAAGTCATCGGTTTTCTTCAGGTCCAGATAGAATTGGCGGTTGTCCGGGTTCGATGAAATAAACTGTCCGCTGACCGTCTTGTGGATTTCCCGCAGCACCGTCTCCACTTGGGATAGCAGGTCATCGGCCGGATCGCCGCCGAGGTCCTCGATACCCGGTTGATAGAGGCAGAGCCCATCACGCAATTCCCCGGGTGTTGCGCCCAGGGTTGCGTAAATGTCGCCGGTAGTGAGCCGATGGACTGACAGGGCATGGATAAGCCGCAGTGCCATGGGCTTGTAGGCGGGGCGCGTGAAAGCCTGCTGGATGCGAGACTCCAGTACCTGACTGCAGTCGATCACCGCCTTGATATCCGGCACAGCACGGAACGAGGGGTTCTCTCGGAGACTGGTCCAGTAGGTGTCATAGGCGATGAGTCCGGGCCGGTCCTCCGGCATTTCCTGATCGAGAATTTTTTTCATAGCAAGCGAGAGTGTCTTCAGCACTTCGCGCTTCTCTACTGCGGTCACCCGTTCGAAGGTGTCGATATAGTCGGGATGCACCGGGAAGAGGCGGACGAACTCGTCCATGCGCTCGTTCATGTGGCCGTAGAATTTGCCAAAGGGAGTCAGGTAATCGCGTATCTTGGCCTGTTGCTCCCCGGTCTTTTTCAGCAGCCGCTCGGCAACCACGAACTTGACGTCCTTGCGGGCTATGAGGACCTGCTCGAAGCGATCCTTAACCCGGCGGATGCTGTCGGCCACAAAGGAAAAGCGAGGGCTGTCGAAGATGGCTTCCTGGACGCCGGCCATGAAACGAAAGCGCAGGTCCTTGCACACCTCGCCTATTTCGCGAAGGAAGTTCAGGTCCAGGATGAGTTCCTGGTCTTTGCGGGTGCGCAGATAATCAAGCAGCTCATCCACAACGAGGAGTAGGCCGTGGTCTGGGAACTCCTGATGAAACGCGGTCATCATCTCTTCAAAGGAGCGCTTGTTGTTAGAGACCTGATCTGCGGAGGGGAAGCTATAACTTACGCCCATTTCCGCGAGATGCTCTTCCAACTCGGCCACGAGGATATCCCGTAGCGACATGGTGGTGGCTCCGATTTCGGTACGAACCACCTTGAAACGGCCACCGATTTGCCCGGCAGCGTCTGCTAAGTCTGAATTACTCAAACTGGCGGCGAGATCGGGGTTTTCAGCAAGCCCGGAGATCACCGACATCAGGTGGGACTTACCGGTGCCGTAGTTGCCAACCACCAGAAGTCCCTTGTTGTCGGTGGGCTGCTCGAATTGCAATTGGGGAATTACCAGACCCACCAGCTTTTCCGCCATCTCTTCTGAGATGACATAGGTCTCCACGAGCTGCCGGGCCGCACTCGCTTCGTCGGCGTCCCGCAGCTGGACCACGGACTCGATGGGTTCAAACTGGATCAGGTCGCCGTACTTCATCGCTTCTGCTCCATCGCAATGGACTTTGAAAATTTCATGTCGTCACTTCTGGGCTTGCCACAAGAAAATCGCGCATCGGATAGCGTCTGTACTCCGGATGGTCCGGAGCGGCATAGGTCAATGTATCTTCAACGATGGCGCCGTTCCATGTGGCCACGACCGTCTTGTCGCGGGAAAGTCCCTGGAGCAGGCGAAGCGGGTCCTGCTTTAGACCGACATCAAAGATGACTTCAATGTTGTCGAACAGGATCAGCTCACCACCGCTATTGCCGACAATCTCCCGTATAACGCGAGGCAACTGCAGGGCCCGCTGACGCTCCGTCAATTCCAGCATCTGACGGGAAAGCTCGAGGTTGATATTGACCAGGGGTGCACCGGTACGATCCCGCACATCGTGAAGCGCAGTGGTCTTGCCTGCACCCGCCGGTGCGACGACCAATATCAGCCGGTGATAGAGTTCAACGGCTTGCTTGACCTTCTGTATGATCTGGTCTGCAAGAGGTTCCACCATCACTCTTCTACCCTGGGTTTCGGCACCTCCACCGGCGTTTCGTCCAACCACCGATCTATGGCTTCTTTCCGAAAACGCCAATGGCGCCCGACTTTTTGGGAAGGAATCTTTCCCTCACGTACCAGCTTGTACAGTGTCGACTTGGAAATCTTTAAATAGGCCGCAAGTTCATCAATGGTGAGGATTTCCCTGGAAATTGATTCCATTAGCCTTCTCTCAAGTGTTGCAAGGGGAGGGCAGACTCCCCCAAGACACCTATACACAATTAATGGCAGTTACTGTCAACTGCTTTTTGTCATTGAATATAGTCGTATCAGGAAAACCAGCTGAAATCGTTGCCAAATGGACAAGTGTGAAACCACGTGGTCCCCCATGCCGCTCATATGACGAACCCCATCAGTGAAAGCCTATGCTGTGCAAACCATCTGACCAGGACTTCAAAATTTTCGCTGCCTTGGCAGATCACTCTGCTTTGACTACGCTGCAGCTGGCCCTGGTGACCGCCCGGAACCCCAAATCATTAGGAAGACGCGTGCGAGAACTTTTTGGTGATGGGCTGATCCAGACGCTACCCAGGCCATTGGGGCGCAAACGCGGCAGACCCGAAAATGTGCTCCTTTTGACCCCCAGCGGGGCAGAACTGCTCCTGGAGCACCTTGGTGATTCGGGGGGCTTCTCCGTGGATACCTTAGCCGGTTCGCCCACCGGGGACATCGATCACACGCTCTTGATCAACTGGTTTCGCATAGGCCTCCAGGGCATCACAGACCACAACCCTTCGCTGAACACCGTCTTCCTCGCCTCCAACTCGCCATTCCTACCCCAGCTGCCTGACGGTTCATCGCCTGTTCTGGATCGGGTGGTGGTTGATCCTGGTGCGGACAAGTGGATGGACTTCATCCCCGATGGCGTGTTCACGATCAATAATGGCGACCATGGTCAGCGGAAATCGCTATTGTTCTTCTTGGAAGTGGATATGGGCACCGAGCCCTTGGCCAGCCCAACCGCAGGAGGCAGGGACCTTAGGCAGAAGATCCTAAACTACCAGGCCTACTTTCGTACAAATCGTTATAGGCGGTATGAAGAACTCTGGGGATGCAGGTTCAACGGCTTTCGCCTTCTGTTCCTGGCCAACACCGCCGGGCGAATGGCTGTCATATGCCGACTGGTACAGGAGATGGTGCCATCGGACTTCATCTGGGTCACCGATCAAGAACGTGTTTTCGAGAAAGGATTGGGCGCTGCCATCTGGGCCAGAGGCGGAAAAGACCAAACGCCCCCTCACTCCATTTTGGGCCCCTCGCTGGCCTACGAATCTCCTTTGCCTGCATCACCTGCCTGATTAGCTCAGACGGCCCTACCGATATCCACCTCGCCGTGATCCGTAGCGTGCCCGTGCCGTACTTGATCCATAAGTTTGTTTGCGGGCACTGCTCCAATACGGTTTAGACATGAGATTTTCATATCTCCCGCGAGCCACCCGCTTCAATTCAGACATGGTGTAGCCCTTCCAATCTTCGGCAAAGTTCCAAGGGAAGATGGGGATGACCTGGTAGCCCATGGACTCGTAGGTCTTCAGCTTTCTTTTCACGCCTGCATCGTATGAACGACGACCGGCCAAACCGAAATATTCTATGTAGGCGCTGAACTCTGGCAGGTGGAAATCGGGATACCATATGCGTGGTTTCCCCTCCGGTGCATTGACCAGCACGGCCGGTTCATATTGGTATCTGATGTGGTTGTCCTGTAGGAAGCGAGCGATCCGCCGCTCCCCCTCGGAACGGTATTCCCTGTTCCGCTGATAGCCTACCTTATACTCAAGCCCTGAATCGATCATTTTGGTCCCGGGTCCTGGGTGGGGCTCTTATGTTTAAATAGATTGCTCTCCACTCGCTGGTAGTCAAAAGATGATCGAATTGGCCACCCATGACCTTGCCTACTACCGAGACAGAAATTGCTGGTAATGAAGAGTGTGGATTTAATGCCCTGGCATTGTGGATTTATTCCACTGCAGGTGTGGTTTTAATCTCATTTCTGAGGGGAAAATGCGATTAATGGCAAGCTTTAAAACCACACCATCTGAAGTATCTATCTTAATTATTACAGCATGTTATCTGGTGTTGAAAAAACTGACAAAGAAAGAATATCTAAAAATCTCCATGCAAACGGCGTGAGCAGGGCAATTACCTGTATGCGAATCCAGACCTGCTACCGGTTTGGGCCACACGCAGACCCCTTATCGTAAATCTTTCGGTCCCGATTATTCCTGACGGGGACCGAAAGCTTTATCGAGGGGTCCGCTTAACGTGTCCCAAACCTCGGGCGGCCGCATCAAACCCTTCAAAAAATAGAAGGGTTTGATGGAGGTGATTTATATGGAACCCGAAGCTGAAAAAGTAGTTAAGGAGTTGTGTTTGGTTTGTAGTTGCGAGGTGTCTGGCGGGTCTGCGATTTGCGATTCTTGCCAGGGGAGGTATGTGTGTTTGCTGTGTGGTGAAGAGTTGTCGAGATTGGAGGTCAAGGCTGGATTTGCGGTTTGTGATTCTTGCAGGGGTTATTATTTTCCTGAGAGACGTGTTTATTACAGGCCTGATGGGTTGTCCGGTCCAGCTGTTGTAATCAAATGTGTTCGTAAAAAGCCTCGGAGATTGGCAAGAATCGAGACACCTGATTTGTGGATTCCCATGGGTGGTTGTTTTGATTTTTTTTGAAGCGCCCGAAAGGGTGTTTTTTTATTCCCCCCACCCCCTAACCCCCTCCCCCAAAGGGGGATGGGGAATTGAGCTGGCCCACCTACGGCGGGCCAGCAGCAGCAGCTGTCATCAGAGCAGGATAGCAACGTCCTCGCATCGTGCGAGGGCGTTGGTCCTTGTGGTTCGGTCAGAGATACCTGAACAAGTCGCGATCCTTCTTCTCCTGGTTGGTCCCCTTCCGATCCTTGAATTCAGAAAGTAAATTGGAGAGTCTTCCGAGTGTTCTGTTGAATCGGCTGGAGAATACCCATCCCTCTCTGTAGCCATGTTGTGGGTTGAATCTGGAGACGTGATCAATCAGACCCATGCGACGCATCTTGCTTCGGACTGTCTCCAGGATGCGTTTGGTAAAATCGTATTCCTGGCAGAGATGGTCCAGGCTAGGCATGTATTGTCCGGGAGCGTATTTGAGCTCTATGAAGACAGCCAGGAATATCCGCTGATGGTTTCGGTTGCCCGGGAACAGCAGCCTGGCTAGCTCTTCCATGTCCTGAATGCGGGCAACCTTGTTGGCGTTGAGTTCGATCTTGGTGCTTGGCGTTTTTTTTCACCCCTGCCTTTTTGATTCAAATGCGGCCTTCTTTGAGCGGATAGGCCTGAAGGCCATGTTAAAAAAATTCTTTCCCCTCCGCCCACCCTACAGCACCAGACCCCATCCCACCGAAAACCGCGCGATTCGGTGGCCGTGGTGCGCGGGAGGTGTGCTTGATGGATTGAGGCATCCCCGCCCTCTGTATCGTGGGCGGATTTGGTCCTCGATCACCGGAGGGCAAATCCCTTTACAATTTGGAAAGCCCAGGAACGGGCTATACGGACCGGTCTTCTCGACGGTAAAAACCTGGATCAGTGGTTTTTTGGGCTTTTCTTCTCAGGGCCACGCGCTCCTTGGCGATCTCCAGGGCATAGGCCCTGAGCTCCGGGCCTATCAGGCTTTCAAGGAAATAGATCGTTTCATAGGCAGAGACATAGACATCGTTGAAAAGGCGCTGGAAGCGCCATCTGACTCCCTGCCGGGTCATTCCGAAGCTCTGGTCAATACGATCACCGTAATTGCCCCGCAGCACCATCTGCTTCAGGCCTCGATCCACGAGGTCCACCGAAAGCTCCTTTTGCTCCAGGAGGCGGTGGAGCCGCTCCAGGAACTCCTTGTCCTTGTTAGTCAGCTTCATGGAAAACCCTCTGGACCAGCAGTTCGCCTTGTTCCTGGTCCAAGAACACCTCCCCGGCTTGATCCATGAAAACCAGGGTTACGAATCTGAACACCCGATCCAACCTTACTTGCCCTTGCAACTGCGGGATGGCCGCGAATGGCGTCGCGCTCCAGCCGAGACATCCCAGGATGTGCCTCCGGTAGGCGCCTAAATCAAAGCTCCTTGTCAACTCCTCCATGGCCTCCAAATCGAGTGAAGAGGACTTCAGAAACGCGTTCAAGGCCTCGGCCAGGCCAGGGACGACCTCCAAATCAGGCTCCTGGTCCAGGACAAGGTGTTCGGACCTGTTTTCCAGTACCGCCTGCCGGAGGGCCTCCTTCTTGCGCCGAGCCCTTTCCCGGGATGATCGCATCATCTCCCTGAAATAATCCTCATCGAAGAGGCGTTCGTTGAAGAGAAAGCGGGATGGCGCTATCCGGCCGCAGCCGGAGCAGGCATAGTGGGTCCGCTTGCGCACCAGCACCGCCCCGCAGCAAAGGCTGCGTTGGAATGCCGTGGTCGGATCGACCCGTGCCTCGCAAGCCCTGCAAACACACTGGCTGCGCCCGATCATCTCAAGGCCCCCGCCGCACTGCTCACAGGTATGGACGGATAGCATCACCTTCAGATAGAAGTCCCGAGCCTCTGCCTTGAATCGCTCGATTCTTTTCTCCACCCGCGCCAAGGCCACGAGCAATGGATTGGTTTGGTGTTCGAGCGGGCGGTCTTTCGACCGTGAGATATCCATCTTCTCCGTATTGACATCCACCGGACTCTGCACGGTGACAGCCGCGGTGTGTTTGCATTCCATGGTCATGTCAATGGGCCAGGAGCTATATAAAACCTTCGGTTCCAGGTCCCGGGACCAACTCAAGAGGCGTCCGTTATGGTGAAGGCGCACAGGGAATGCCTATTGTCGCCACCATGAAAGGCCACCTGCAGGGAATATCCGCTTCGATTGAATTCCCTGACCACCGGGAATCCTTGTGCGGGTCCGAATGATTCGATGGGGACGGAGAGGACATAGGTTCCCAGGGGAAGACTATTGATCGAGAAGGAATTGTCTTCGTTGATCGGCATCCTGGTGATGGCCCGGCAATGTTCGGTCACATAGATCGCTCCCGCCAGGGACGTGTTATGAGCCGTGTAAAGGTACACATGGCTGCCAAGCTCTACTTTGGCGGTAACCTCGCCGCTCACATTGAAAAACGGTTGGCGCATCCGTAAAACTCCACAGGGGTTGCTCTGCATCCATTGGTCCAAGGCTTCCAGCCGCTCCTGTATCGCGACGCCGGAACCAGGTTCCTGGGCCGCGTGAGTGTCGGTATGTCCGCATGCGGATAGAAGTAAACAGAGTCCGAGCAGACAAGCCGCTGCAAAAGCTTTTCGGGTCATGTGGATTCACAGGCAAAGCAGGTTTATATGCTTTTCGGTCCCCGGCCGGGGCCAACTGGACCGAAAAATATATTAAGGAGGGGCCTCATTCGAAAATCCGAGGTGATGACTGATGGCGAGACCATTCAAATGCCCCTATTGCGGTGGCACCCGCACCATCTGGAAAGGATTCAGACCGTTACAGCAAGGCAAAGTGCGCCTGCGAAAATGCAAAGACTGTGGACGCAAATTCAAGACGCGCAAGATGGTGATCTGAATGGAACGGGAGTTACCCCGCACCCACCTTCTATCCGAGTCTGGTGCCGACACCCTTTTTGAATCGCAGCGTTTGCGGGACCTTCGTCTGATGGCTCGTCAGTCCCGCCGTGAGTTGGAACGGCTCGAGGGTGGTTCCCCAAGGGAATTGGAAGCCATAACCATGGAAAGTGCCTTCCTGGCTGCCACCCAACAAGAAATCCTTCGTAAAGAACGGCGTATATTTCTGCGAGAATTCGATCTGCTCTAGCGGGCATGGCTCAGGGCCCTTTTAACAAGCTCCCTGGGCAAGCATCCGGTTATCTCCCTGGTGTAGCCATAACGCCCCTTGGAGACGGCCCTGGCCGTAACCAACCCATAGAGATCCAGGAAGCTGATCATATCCGAGAAACGTCTCTGGGTCAGAGGACTCACCCCTTCCTGCATAGAGACTCTGCGGTAGACTTCATAAACCTGCCCAGTGGCCGAGCGCCGGTTATTCTGACCCACGGAGAGATAACAGGCCTCCAAGGCCAGCCGTTGCTGGGTGGCGAGGGCGCGGATGAGGGCCTCGGTTTTGTCCATCTCCAAGCGCTCCTCGGCCAAGTCGACCTCCGCCTCGGTAAGGCGGCCCGTGCTTTCCTCGGCCACGATCACCGCCTTGGCCAACAGCTCCACCGCCTTGCGGGCGTCGCCGGTCTCCCGAGATGCGCAGGCGGCCACCTTCTTAATAGCCGCTTCCTCCACCTTGTCTTTATTCAGCGCCTTCTCAACCCTGATCCTGAGTATTTCCAGAAGGTCCATGGCATCGTATGGTTCGAAGATTATATCGGTCTTCTTGAAGAAGCTCAGTATGCGCGGGTCCAAGGCCTTTTCCCAGTCCAGCCGGTTGGTGAGCAAGACCAGGATCAATCGGCAGGACACCTTTCGTGGCAGGGTCTTGCCCAGAAAGGTGAGAAAAGAATCCACGTTGGGTTTGATGTTGTCAGCCTCGTCGATCAGCAGGCACATGAAGCCTTCCACGCCATCCAAGGCTTCAACGATGCGCGCCTGCATGTACTCGATAGGGATACCCTTGCGATATCTGCGGTTGGAGCCATCCAGGGCTATGGCCAATTCATTCAAGGCCCCGAAGTAGGTCTTGGGAGAGGATAGATCGATATAGGCGTAGCGAAAAGCCACGCCATGTTTGCCGGCCACCTGCTGGAAAGAAGAAAGCACGTGCATCAGGGTCACGGTCTTACCCGAGCCGGTGGGCCCGTACACCAAAGCAGATGGAGGATGATCACCATCCAATACAGGCGTCAGATGGGAGATGATCCGGCTCAACTGCTTCTCCCGGATGTTGCGATTGAAAATCTCCCGTAAAACGGCCGTACGCTCGTCCTCAGGCAACTTCTCGTCATCCAGGTAGATATGGTTAGTGATCAGAGATCTTCTCTTACGATCCACGTGAAGGGCTTCTATGAGGTTTTCCGTGCTCTGCGAGCTTGTCTCTTGTTGTGTCGCCATTTTCCACAGGACATTTACTAGTCCTATTTCCACTGGAAGCCAATGTGTATTTATCCTTTTCTCTTCATTCGCCAGTGACAACATTTAGCTCAGCGTGGGAGTAGTTTTCCTGTGGAGATTTTTTTGATTGTTTCAACATCCTATTTATTATTTATTGCTATATAGAAAATAAATAATAAATATAAATACAAGAATGGCTAGCAACTTCCACGGGACATTTACTCCTCCAGGTAAAATCATATTTACGCCCGAAGCCTCGCGATCATTAGGCACTATATAGACCCCGCCGCGATGGGAGATAATGGGATGGTAATGGCCATGTATGAAATTTGGTCCTTGTAAACAATAATGCGCCCAGATTGGCTGGAATTTTTCCAGTTCTTCTTCACCTTGTTAAGTTAGGTCATTGCGCCGCCGGGAACCTTCCTAAATCTTTCCCCTCTCTGTAGAGAGGGTCGGTCCGGAGGCCCTAAAGATTTATGGATTTCCCGGCTTCATTGGGAGCGCAATAACTTAACAAGGTGAGAACATGGAAAAAATAACCAGCATTAGGAAAGGGCGCATCTGGGTGAATGTGTACAAGGACCAGGACGGTGACATGGCCATCACCATCCAGAAAACATTTCGCGGCCGTGACGGCGGATGGAAGCCGACCCCATTTCTTCGGCCGAAATTCGGGGACATCGAGTCTCTGATGGAAGCGCTTGGCCAGTTCGTGGATGCCCATTACGGGCACTCCCACGACATCCACCGGGAGGTGGAAATGAAGGGCGGCCAGCCATCCTTCAAGATTCATTGCCTGGTGGAGTACATGAAATCCAGGGGCTTCCCGCTGGAATCGGGCGAGGTTGCCGAACTGGGGCCTGAGCTGGTCATGGCGGACTACTTCGACCTTGAGTTGGCACTTTCTCCTGTAGAAGCGGACCTGCTTCAAGCGGAAATGATGGAACTGGCGCGGCAGACCGAGATGGTGGAAGCGCAGCGAAAGATGCATGAACTATTTCCGGAGGACTGCGGCGAGGTGCATTTCCGGCAGGCCAGCCACGAGCGCGGGCAAAGAGCCACCACTTACAGCTTGCCATTCTCCTACCCGGTGGATGCCAACCTCAGGGGCCTCGGCCCCGGGGCCTTCCCGCCGCTGAGAAGGAAGCCCCTGGAGGCGAAATATGAGGTGATGCACATGAAAGAGAATGAAATGCTGGAAACCGAGAAAAGGGGAAAAGCCCTTGAGGCATATCTGGCCGGATCGGCAAATATCTCAGGCAACGGACCGCGAATGCTGCCGGTCATCGACATCAATGGAAAGCGCTACTTTGTGGACGAGCGTCTGAAGCAACTACGCAGCGTGGTCGATCCCAGCGACTACATTGACTTCTAATGATTTCATGACAGGCCCCTCGCAAGGCTGACACCATAAGGGAGTAACCTAGCCAAGGAGGGGCCAAATGCTTTACGCGGGGATGGATGTACATTTGAGGACCACTTACATCAGTGTAATCGATGAAACCGGAAAGCAAATAGCAAAGAAGAACTTGGAAAGTAATGAAAGCGCCATAATGGCATTTTTAAACCAACTGAGTTCCAAGCCATCAGTGGTCATGGAATCCACAAGGGCATGGTACTGGCTCTACGATGCTCTGGTGAACGCCGGCTACAAGGTGACCATGTCCAATCCACTTAAAACCAAGGCCATCGCCTCGGCAAAGATCAAGAATGACAAACTGGACGCCCAGATGCTGGCTCACCTTTTAAGGGCCGGCCTGGTAGCCGAGGTGTACGTAAGCGATCTTGAAACCAGGAAGCTCAAAGAGCTTTTACGGCATCGCTCCAAACTGGTCAGGGACGCCGCCCGTTTCAAAGTAAGGATTAGAAATCTGCTTGCCCACCACAACGTCAAGCTGCCGGCGTCTGATTTAGCAAAAGGCAAGGGCAGGGCGGCACTTGAGAAGGTACGGCTGCCTGACTATCAGCAGAGCCAGCTTGAGACCAATCTCACCCTTTTGGACTATCTGGTTTTTGAAGTCGACACGCTTAACAGGACTGTGCAACGAAGAGCCAAGGAAGACCAGCAAGCTCAGCTATTGATGAGCATACCGGGGGTTGGGCCGGTGGTGGCGCTGACCATCCTGGCCGAAGTCGGCGACATTTCACGTTTCTCCAGCCATCGCAAGCTGGCTTCCTATGCCGGCTTGATTCCCCGCCTTCATGCCAGCGGTGGAATCGAGCGTCATGGCCGCATCACCAAGCAGGGCTCGAAGTGGCTGCGTACCGCCTTGGTGGAAGCAGCCCACTGTGTGGCCCGCAACCGTGGGAGCCAGTTGAATATTTATTTCAAGAAACGAATAGTGCGCTCGGGTTATCGAAAGGCGGTAGTGGCTACAGCTCATCGAATTTTGCAGTTTGCCTATTACGTACTCAGGGATCAGACGCCCTACCGGGCGGAGCAAATAAAAACGGCGTAACCCGTCCCCTCCCCTGGCCCGCGATAGGCGAGGCCGTGCTATTGATTGGGACGCCGTTTACCGAAAAGGAAAGAGTGTGCAGCCAAAGGGCGAGCACGGATAGATGGATGGCGACGAGCCCAAATCATCAGGCGGGGAATCGGGTTACTCTGAAGAAAGGAAAAAGACTATTGACTTAACCGGGCCTGTCATAGATGGGGAGGGGATGCCCCACCTCCCCGTTCCAAAGCACCGGCAAACGCTTCCTAAAGTACCTCAGTCGGTTGGCGGCAAGACCTTAGCCAAGGCCAACCGGACGATGTCGTGCATGGATTGGTCTTGGGCGCCCAGCGCCCGCAGCTTTTCTCGAACCCCGCCCACCACCCCTATCTTCCCAGCCGCGTTCAGGGCATGGGACGCCGCAAACTCGGCATCCGATTGGGTGAGGTCATACCCGTATCCTTGGGCCATCCAAGTCAGCGAGGCCAAAGCGGCGCCCAAGGCGAAGTCCGGCCTGTCATCAAGGAAGTCCCGGGCCGCGCGATTCAGGGTCCTGGGATCGGTGGGACCCTCTTGGACGAGGCGTAGGGCCAGATCGTAGAGCCCAAGATGCTTGGCCGTGGCAAACCATTTCCCCTTTTGGCTCGAAGGTGTCTGTTCCACCAGATCAGCGAAGACCTCGTTGGGGTCACGTTCTGGGAATCGCTTTAGCACGGCCCGGAAAGTAGCCAGCCCGGGGGAGCCGGTGTAGGTGGGCAGGGCATATTTCTGATAGGCCTCTTCTTCTAATCCGGATGACCGCAGTATCTCCTCGCAGGCCAGGGCTATGGCGGTGGGGTCATCGTTCAATCCACCCGAGGCCCGCGCATACTTCAGGGCCTCTGCCTTTTTCCCCATGGCCAGCAAAGCCTTCATTCCGTAAACCCGGTAGTGCCACCAACTGAAGGGTGCCAGCTCCAGCAGGTCCAGCACCTCCTGGTTGCGTCCCGCCGTCAGCAGGCAGGACAGGCAGGCGGTTGTGCCCACGAAATAGCCACGATGCTCCTGGCTCCAGGCCAACTTGACCGTGGACATGAGTCCGTCAGCCCAAGTAGAAGCCAATTCAGGGGTACCGCACACCTCCCCCCAGCGCTCGCAAAGAGGGGCCAGGTAATCCACGCCGTCCTCTTGTATAGCCTGCCAGAGTCGCTCCAGCCAACGAGCCCTGATCTTCTCCCCCGCCGGGGCCTCGATGACCAGAGGGACCAAGGTATCAAGGGCTTTGTTGACGGCAGCGCCCAAAGCCCCGGAGGATGAGTCCACTTGCTCCAGTGCCGGCCAAATCTTCTCCATCAGTTTGACCGCGCCCTCACCTCCGAGCACCGGGTCCTTGCGGGCAACCTTCTTGATCTCCGAAACCGCCTCCCGTAGCCGTTGGCAAGCCAGACGTGAAGAACGCCAGCCAAAACTGCGGGCTCGAAAACGAGCAGGAAAACTCCATTTGTATTTTGTCGGCTTCGCGGTCACAGCCCTTTCCCTTCAAGCTTCACGGCATCCAGTCAGGCTCCTGGGCATCCTATCATGAGCGGTGGTCCCCATTTGTTGGACAGGTCGGCGGCTTGAATAAGGTTGATTTGGCCGGTCATGTTTAAGCCGCCTTGGAGAGGCCCTCGAAATATGCCTCTTCGGGTGTCTTGTGGTCCAGAGAGGAATGGGGTCTTTCCGAGTTGTAGAAGTCGATCCAGTGTCGAAGACCTTTGCGGAGGGCGGCCCCATCCTTGAACTCATTGAGGTAGATGCATTCGTATTTGAGCG
The DNA here is from genome assembly GCA_001184205.1 of Desulfocarbo indianensis. Classification (GTDB taxonomy): domain Bacteria; phylum Desulfobacterota; class Desulfarculia; order Desulfarculales; family Desulfarculaceae; genus Desulfocarbo; species Desulfocarbo indianensis. The sequence continues at coordinate 87 of LBMP01000012.1, read as the reverse complement.
ACCACCAGAGACGCTCGATGAATACGTTGTCCACCCAGGCCCCCTTGCCGTCCATGGATATTTTGATTTCGTGATCCTTGAGCACCT
>LBMP01000118.1 GCA_001184205.1 Desulfocarbo indianensis | reverse complement strand
GAAGCCGCGCGCCAGAGCGCCCCGCTCGACCGTGGCGTGGTCGCGGTCAAGGGTCAGCTTGGTGCGATCCCCACGTCGCGCTTCCTGGGCGAGCCGCGCGATGGCAACTACGAAGTGCGCAACCTCGGCCACCAGTTGACCGTCGACCACCGCATCAACGCGGATTGGTCTGTCAACGCCGGCGTGGCGCAGCGCGATACCGACCTGTACGGCCGCTCGTCCGAAGCGTTCTCGCTGCAAGCGGATGGGCGCACGCTGTGGCGTCGCTACCGCAACGTCAGCTTCCACAGCAACGACCTGCAAGGCCGGCTGGAGCTGACCGGTAAGCTGCAAACCGGCGCCGTATCGCACACGCTGACGCTGGGCACCGACGCTTACCGTTTCAACTACGACCAGCTCGTCCAGCGCTCGACACCCACGGCCGCCGCGCCGTATGCCATCGACATCTTCAACCCCGTCTACGGCCAGGCCACGCCCGCGCTTGCCACCGCCACCAACGCGCTGGAGCACGACGAAGGCCAGGGCGCCTACGTGCAAGACATGCTGGCCCTGGGCGAGCACTGGAAGGTCATCGCCGGGCTGCGCTGGGACAACTACCGCCAGTCGATCGAAAACCGGCGCACCGGCACCACCGCCAGCCAGAGCCAGACCGCCACTACCCCGCGCCTGGGCGTGGTCTATCAGTGGAGCCCGGCGCTGTCCGTGTATGCCAACACCGCGTATTCGTTCCGCCCCAACAATGGCATCGACGCCAACGGCAACGCCTTCGCCCCCGAGAAAGGGCACGGCTACGAGGTGGGCGTCAAATGGGCCGGCGCGCACTCGCTGACGACCCTGGCCGCATTCGACGTGACCAAGCGCAACGTGCTGACCGCCGACCCTGCCA
>LBMP01000117.1 GCA_001184205.1 Desulfocarbo indianensis | reverse complement strand
CCACCCCGCGCGAACCCGAGTGCAGCATGAACCAGACGCGTTGCTCTTCATCCAGGCAGACCTCGATGAAGTGGTTACCCGTACCCAGCGTTCCCAGGTGCTTGTGGTTGTTCGTCTTGTTCAGCTTCGGGTACTTGTCGGTGATGCGCTTGAAGCCGTCGACGAGTTCACCCCACATCGCATCGACCGTTTCCGGCGGCGTGTTCCAGGCGCCCTTGTCGCGCGGCCCCGGCGTACGGCCGTGCGGCACCGCGGCTTCGATGGAGCTACGCAGGCCGTGCAGGTTGTCCGGCAGGTCAGTTGCCGTCAGCGTCGTGCGCGCGGCCATCATTCCACAGCCGATATCCACACCCACTGCCGCCGGGATGATCGCGCCCTCGGTCGGGATCACGCTGCCGATGGTCGAACCCTTACCCAGGTGCACGTCCGGCATCACGGCCAGATGCTTGAAGATGAACGGCATCTTGGCCGTGTTCATCAGCTGCTTGCGGGCGTCGTCTTCGACCGGCACGCCGTTGGTCCACAGCTTGATGTCGGCGCCGTTTTCGACGTGGAGGGTGTTGTACTTGCTCATGATCTTTCGTTGCTTCCGTTCTTTTCATTATGGGGCCCGATGTCGCATTGGCAGTGACATCGGGCGTTGCATTGGGGGCGGCGACTAAAGTTGGCGAAACATCGTGCTCGACTTAACGAGCACACGCGCTCTATCCGCTGAGCTACGGTCCCCCTGATTTGGGACCGGCGGGATTCGAACCCGCGTCTCGATCGTGACAGGATGTAGTTCCACCGGGCATTCGCCGAAAAACTAAAAGGTGGTGCGACTAGGGGAGCGAGTGGTCTCACGCTTTCGCGCGGGTCGGGTTCGAACCGACTAGATACCGATGTACA
>LBMP01000116.1 GCA_001184205.1 Desulfocarbo indianensis | reverse complement strand
GGGATGCAACTCACCGTCATTGGGCAGGCGCTGCTGCCGCACGCCACGCTGCTGCAGCGCGAAGCCGATTACGCACGTGAAGAGATCGACGCGATGCGCGGGCTTGCCAAGGGCACTATCCGCGTGGGTGCGGTCGGCAGCATCGCGAGCTGCGTCCTGCCGCTGGCGGTCGGCACGGTAGTGGCGCGCTGGCCGAACCTGCGTGTGGAAATACTGGAAGGCGTGTGGGACCGGCTGGCCGAGGGACTCGTCAAGCACGAGATCGACCTTGCGCTGTCGATGGCGATGCCGGATACGGACGAGATCATCGCGATTGCCGATTGCCGCTGGGAAGACGCGAGCTTCGTGGTCGCGTCGCCCGAGCACCCGTTGCGCAAGCGCCCCGCTCTGTCGCTCGCCGACACGATGCCTGCGCCTTGGGCCGTGCCACCGCACGGTACTGGCCCCTACGAGCACATGCGGCAGGTGTTCGAGGCCGCAGGCCTTGGGCTGCCCAATACCGTGGTGGAAACGCGCTCGGTCACGGCGCTCAAGAGCCTGGTGGCGCGCTCAGGCTTCCTGAGCTGGATGGCCGAGCCGATGATCGACGCCGAGCGCCGCGCCGGCGTAATCGAACCGCTGCCGATTCCCGGGCTGGTGGCGCGCCGCACGCTCACCGCGTTCCGGCTCCGCCACGGCATCCTGCCCAGCCCCGCCGTCAAGCTGCTCGAAGCATTGCGCGAGCTGACGGCCTAGACCGACCGGCCGCCTACTTCTTCTCGCGCGGCAGACGCCCCATCAGGAAGAACTCATCGTTCGGCCGCATCGAGATCACGTTCGCCATACGGTTCGACAGGCCGAAGAAGGCCGTGATGCCGGCGATGTCCCAGATGTCCTCGTCGTCGAAAC
>LBMP01000115.1 GCA_001184205.1 Desulfocarbo indianensis | reverse complement strand
CATGGATGCTTATGACCTGTCTTGGCTGCGGCTGGTGAAAAGGATGACGCGACTGTTGCAGCTGAATGCCAGTGCGTCCCGTCAAAACGACCTTTACCAAGCTTCGTCGACCAAAACCCTGCGCCAACAGGCGTTGGTTTTGAAAAGGGATATGCAAGGGCTATTCAGTTCCTTGGAGAAAGGTCCCTATCGCAGGCTCTTGCTGAGGGCCCATCACAGAGGAGACCTCGACCCGGCGGTTGTTTCTTTTCGCGACGCCCTGATTGAACGTTTCGAGCAAACAATCAAGCCGGGTTTCAAGGAAGCGATGATTCTCATCGATCAATTGCCGGCCCTTAATGCGAGGGCACAGGGGAGCGGTTAGATGGCCAGGCGAAAATCGGGAACCAGCCGCCGTGAGTTCACCGAGAAGGTGACACACAGCGAAACCGAAATGAAAACCAAAGAGGGTGATCTGGATGTCTATGCCTCCGATCTGGAGCAAGAAAGACATACCAGGGAGAGCCTTGATCTGAACGGGGCGGAAGAGGACGCCARGGACGTGGACCAGGCGATCGAACGCGCCGAAGATGTCACYGGGGAGAAGTTCGGAGAGCACAACGAACAACTGGAAGGCTTGCAGCAGGAAAATCAAGGTTTGGAAAGCGACTTTAGTGACCGAAAGGATTCAGCCGAATCCGATGTGGAGAAGCTGCAGCAAACCAAACTGGACAGCTCGGAGGCCGTCAGCTCCATGATTCAGGCCAAGGAAGCCGCTCTGCGCGGCAAAGAGTTCCTGAATGAACAGATGGACAAAACCCACGCCGCCCGAGATGCCAGTGAACAGGCCCAAAAGGAACTGGAGGCCAGAGTGAACGCAATACGGGGGAGCAAGGGAAAATGAGCAGGCAA
>LBMP01000114.1 GCA_001184205.1 Desulfocarbo indianensis | reverse complement strand
TAGCGCCTGGCCATACGTGTCGTGGAAGTGACCGGAGAGTCGATCGATCGGGAACGTTGCCGCAGCGGCCTCCATCACGCTCTTCACGCGCCCTGCGGTGCCCACGCCGATGGTGTCGGCAATGTCGATCTCGTCGCAGCCGAGATCGGCCATACGCTTGATCACGTCGACCACGGCTGACACCGGCACCTCACCCTGATATGGGCAGCCCAGCGAGCACGAGATCGACCCGCGCACGCGGATGCCCGCATCCTTGGTAGCCTTGGCCACCGGCACGAAGCGCTCGATCGATTCGGCAATCGAGCAGTTGATGTTCTTCTGCGCAAACGCCTCACTGGCCGCGCTGAAGATCACGATCTCATCCGCACCTGCGGCGGCTGCGGCCTCGAAGCCCTTCATGTTGGGCGTGAGCACCGAATACAGCGTGCCCGGCCGGCGCTGGATACGCGCCATCACGGCTGCGCCGTCGGCCATCGCCGGCACCCACTTGGGCGACACGAACGACGCGGCTTCCACGTTGACGAAACCGGCGTCTGACAGGCGGTTCACCAGTTCGACCTTGGTGTCGGTGGAGACCGGCGCCTTCTCGTTCTGCAGACCGTCGCGCGGGCCGACTTCGACCACCTTCACAAAATGCGGATAGCTCATCTCAGTAACCTCGTTGCAGATCGACGATGCCGGCGATCGGTTCGCCGGCTTCCAGTGCGCGGATCTTGCGCGCGATCTGGGCAATGCTCACCTCGCGCAGCGTCAGCGCCGAAATGTGCGGCGTGATGTGGATGCGCGGTTCGGTCCAGAACGGGTGATCGGCGGGCAGCGGCTCCTTGCGGAACACGTCGAGCGCGGCGCMGGCAATCTGTCCGCTGCGCACAGCAGCCAATAGATCGTCTT
>LBMP01000113.1 GCA_001184205.1 Desulfocarbo indianensis | reverse complement strand
TTGGGTCACCTGCCAACCCGCATCGCATCGCCATTTGCGGCGACTGAATATCGCATCATGCATTTTCTAGAGGGATGTCGCGCTCCGTGCATGAACGAGCTGCCGCAATCCCGCTATACAGAGATTTAAGTAACGCTCATTTGCCCGTCGGAAACGGCGCCTCTAGACTCCCGGACAAGTTTGACTCCAACCCCTGGTACTGCGATGTTGAACAAGACCGTTGCTGTTCCCGTGCTTTCTCTCATGGCCATGACCGCCTTTACCGTGTGGGCGTTGCTCGCCGGCCCGGCCGATGCCGCACATGCTGGCGAAAGTGGTGTTGCACCGACTGGCGCCTTGCCGACTACGGGTGCTGCCTGCCCGTCGCAGTGCCCGGTGCCCGCACAGAAGCTGGCCGCACGCTAAGCTGTTTCGCGTCCGCTGTTGTTGCGGACGCCGTTTCTCCCGCCTTCGCGGTCCTTCCCCTGGTTGTTCTACTCCGGACGCTGCCTGAACGGCGAGCGGTCCGTCAGTTCGTCCAGATACGCTTCCATGCCGGCCGTCTCCCGGTCGAGGAACCGGCCTACAGCATCGGCAAAGGCCGGATGCGCAAGCCAATGCGCTGACAGCGTCGCCACCGGTTCAAAGCCGCGTGCCATCTTGTGCTCACCCTGAGCACCACCCTCGAACGTGCGGATGCCGTGCTCGATGCAGTACGCCAGCGGTTGGTAGTACGCCGTCTCAAAGTGCAGGCAGGGGTGATGCTCGATCGCGCCCCAGTAGCGGCCGTACATGACCGACGCTTCCGGTCGCGCATCGACCACCAGCAGCGCGCTGGCGATGTCGTTGCCCGCGCGCGAGGCGATCACCAGCAGCAGGTTCTCCGGCATTGACTGGCCGATCTGGCGGAAGAACTCGA
>LBMP01000112.1 GCA_001184205.1 Desulfocarbo indianensis | reverse complement strand
ACTCTTAGGGCAATCGACGCTCGCCAGCCAGGATCACGGCCTGCGGGCGCGCTCAACAGGCGCCCGCGCACACCAACCGCCACATGAGATTGAAGCCGACCGCCGAGCAGAATGCGGCCATCGATCTTTCCATGACCGGCACGTCCTTCAAGGTGATCGCGCGGGCGGGCTCCGGCAAGACCTCACTGCTGGACATGATCGCGCACACCAAGGGCAATACGCGCGGTGTCTATCTCGTATTCGGAAAGGAAAACGCCGCCGAGGCAAAGCGAAAGCTACCGAAATCGGTATCGGCGAGCACGTTCCATGCGCTGGCCCACCGCTCTCTGCCGGCGGGAATCACGGCCAAGGTCAACAACGCCATGGAGACCATCGACCTGCTAAGCGGGCGGATGGGCCTGCAGGCGATCGCGGTCCCCAGCGTGCTTGGCCGCACCGTCGAGCTCCGAGGGTCTGACTTGGCGCAGATGGTCAACGACGCGGCAGTGCGGTTCTGCAAATCAGCTGACTATGCCCCATCGGTCGAACACATCGCGGTGAACCCGATCATTGAGTGGCGCGCGATGGAGCAGCTCCGGGGCGAGCTTCTGCCCTACGTCGAAGCATTGTGGGAGGAGTTCTGCAGCCCAAAGAGCCCGTACCGCATCGGGCACGACGTCTACCTCAAGATCTGGCAGCTTTCCTCGCCGGAAATCGAGGGGAGATACATCATGCTCGACGAGGGGCAAGACAGCGATGACGTCATGCTTTCGATCCTGCAGGGCCAATATCACGCGCAGGTGATCTACGTCGGCGATCCGTATCAGCAGATCATGGAGTTCCGCGGCAGCGTCGATGCGATGCAGCGCATCGAGGCCCCAGAGGTGTATTTGACGCAGTCATTCCGCTTCGGGCGGAGC
>LBMP01000111.1 GCA_001184205.1 Desulfocarbo indianensis | reverse complement strand
TCCTGCAGCAGACGCAGCTTGGCGGTGGCCTCGGCGATGACGTTCTGGCGCGCATTGGCCGCCCGCACCATCAGCGTCATCTTGCCGTTGAGCGGCCGCACGACGGCGTTCTGCGCAAACATGATCTTGGCGCGCGGGCGCGAGAACCGTGCAAACACCAGCCCCGTTGCCATGGCGATGCCCGACATGCCGATGAAGATCTCCAGCGTGGCGATGACGTGTGCGTACAGCGTCTGCGGGTGCATGTCGCCATAGCCCACGGTGGCGAGCGTTTCGACACTGAAGAAGAACGCCCCCGCAAAGCCTGCTGGCGATTGATTGGCGATGGCCGCGTCGCCCAGCGAATACAACCCCGCAAACACGGCGTTGAGGGTCAGGAAGAGCCCCGCCAGGATGCCGAAGAAGGTCGACCAGTTGACCTCCAGCGCATGGTGATAGATATCGCGCCAGCCCAGCGACGGCATGCCATAAGCGATGACCTGCTGGGTGCCGGACCAGACTTTGCGGCCCCGGCGCCCGCCCGTGCGCGGCAACCGGGAAAAGAACGCCTTGGTGCCCATGATGCCCTGCCCTCCCCCGTGATGGATCGCGGGGCAGTGTACCGACTGCAACGCCCGGCACACAAGGCGCGGCGGCCAGCACTCGCCGGCTCAGGGCGCGGTGACGTCGACGACGATGCTCCAGCGGAAGCAACCGATGGTTTCGCCGGCACGGTCGGTCAGGATGGCATCAAGCTGGGCGTCTACCGTGCCATGCGCACGCACGCGGCTCTGCCAGTAGTAGTCGATCGCGGGGCGGCGCACGAACGCGCCGGTCTCGCTGGAAGGCGGCACCGTCAGCTCCACATCGTCTTTGATGACCAATCTGGCATCCGACAGCACATCTTCATCCGCCGGATG
>LBMP01000110.1 GCA_001184205.1 Desulfocarbo indianensis | reverse complement strand
CCACATCGGCCGACCATTCGGTTTGCGTACGCATCCAGTCGAGCACGGCCAGCACGTCGTCCTGCTCGCCGATGCCGTTGTCGTGCGTGCCTTCGGTCTTGCCCACGCCGCGGAAGTTCAGGCGCACCGTCGCATAGCCGAGGCCGACGAAGGTGCGTGCCAAGGTCTGCGCGACCTTGTTGTCCTTGGTGCCGCCAAACAGCGGGTGCGGATGACCAACCAGTGCCAGGCCACGCGGCGCGCCCATGGTCGCATCGGGCAGGTCAATCGACAGGTCGATCTGTCCGACCGGGCCGGGAATCAGGCGTTCTTCGGTATGCACGTTCATGGAAATACAGATGCGCGGATGCAGTCAGTCTCAAGCGGCTCAGGCGTTGGCAGGGCGGTCGACCATCAGCCGTTCGACCGGTTTGCCTTCAATCAGGTGGCTCTGGATGATTTCGTCGATGTCTTCTTTGTCAACGAAGGTGTACCAGACGGCCTCGGGGTAGACCACCAGCACCGGACCGAGTTCGCAGCGGTCGAGGCAGCCGGCCTTGTTGATGCGCACGCGGCCTTCGCCGTTGATGCCGAGTTCCTTGCAGCGCTTCTTGGCGTATTCCTGCATGGCCTTGGCGCCAAAGTCGGCACAGCAGCGCGAGCCGTCCTCGCGTTCGTTCAGGCAGAAGAAAACGTGGTGCTGGTAGTGGCTGCTCATGGGCGGACAGGACAGGCTCAGAGGGCTGAGGTGACGGCGCACGGGGCAGGATCTGGAAGGCTTCCAGGCACCGGGCGCACAGTGTGGATTTGCGTAACGAGCCGGCATTATACGGCCCCAAGGTGGCGACTTCCCGTGAGTTGGTCGCGCGATGCTGCGTCGCAACACGTTTTCCGGATGTCTGGACGCCCGTGTGCGCGGATT
>LBMP01000109.1 GCA_001184205.1 Desulfocarbo indianensis | reverse complement strand
AGGGGCGGCGAACGGCTGGCCGTTGGCGTCGAGCAGTTCGTACGCCAGCATCATCCCTTCGTCATAGCCGCAGCGCACGCGCACCGGCTCCCACTGGTCATTGCCCGTGCCGCGCTTGTGCACAGCGGCATTGAAGCTGACGACGCTCGATACCTTGACCGCGCCTTGCTTGCTCGACGAGAAGCGCGAGTCCCATGGCTCGACCTTGGCCTGGTCATTGGACAGCGCGCCAGTCGGCAGGCGGAACTGATCGAAGTTGGTCGAGCGCGGAATGATCCAGCTCGCATGCGCAGCGCAGTCGGCCACGTCGGGGCGGGCACCTTCGGATTGGATCAGGCGGTCACGGGTCTGCGCGCGGTACTCCGACAGGCTCATCTTGTCCTTGGCCGGCAGGTTGACCGTGGTGGTTCCGCTGGCATCGGTCGAGCCGAAGACGATCGGTGGCGTGGTTGGTACGGGCTGCGTGGCCGGCTTGGCCTGTGCGGCTGAAGTACTCGGCGTGGCGTTGGTGGCCTGGGCCGACGCGTTGGTCGGTTCAGTCTGCAAGTTGGAGCAGGCGGCCAGCAAAGCGACGAYGCCGAGACAGAGTAGTTTGGGTCGCAACATCACGAGTGTTACAGGGTGTCGGCGTGGAAAATCGCCATGATAGAGGAAAGCTAAGGCCGAAAGTTCCTGTAGCTTTCCCCAATGCGGCACATCAAGCGATTTTGCTGTAACAGCGCGTTACGGCACGGTGTTGGTTACCAAGTGATCATCATTGCTTGGTGAACAACCATGCGAGCGACCACTCATCAGTGCGCGCCTCGTATTTGATGCCCTTGCGCATGGCCCATGTAGCGAGCTGATGGTGCGACGGAATGATCGCGTAGTCAGTCTGCGCAAAGCGTGCAGCGGTCTTGGC
>LBMP01000011.1 GCA_001184205.1 Desulfocarbo indianensis | reverse complement strand
AAGACCTCCCTGCTCATGACCCTCATGGGCATGCCGGGCTACAAGGTCACCGCCGGCAAGATCGTTTTCAAGGGCCAGGACATCACCCATATGCCCATCCATGAGAGGGCCCAATTGGGCTTGGCCATGGCCTTTCAGCGCCCGCCCACCATCAACGGCCTCAAGACCCGGCACCCCCTGGCCCCCTGGAAGGCCGCTCCCTTCCTTATATTAAAGCCGGAGCCATCAGCCATGGGTGGCTGGGCGAGTGGAGAATCAAGCGGCGGCCCTTGCCGGAGCCCAGGCAGCCTGCTTGGCGAGGTGCGCCATAACCGGGCGATCCCCTCCCCGGCCCTGGCCGTCGTGATCAGACCAAGGCCCCTGCCATACTTGGCGGTGGCATCAATTCAAGATAAATCGGCGTGCGAGGCAGGCGGTCGGCCCGCATGTTTCATGCGGCTCAGGGTCTCTGGCCGGCTTGGTCCTGGCTCAGGGGCTCGGCAGTCAGGGGCGCTTCCTTGAAGGAGCCGTTGCCGCCCCCGTCCTTGAAATAGGTGGGATACATCTGCCGCAGGGCCTGGTCCCGCACGGCGCTCTGCTCGGCCACCAGGCTCCTCTCCTGCTCGCCGGTCAGCGGTTTGGCCTGCATCTCCGCCGGCGGCGCGGGCGGCGGGGGCTTGTAATAGGGCGGAGGCGGCGCCTGCCGGCCCACTTGGGCGGCGGCCACCACTTTTTCCACGTACATCCGCCGGGTCCGCGAGGCGTCGCGCAGGGCGCGGGTATAAGCGCTGCCTTCGGCGGAGAGATAGGCGGTGTGGGCCTCGGGGAAACGTCCCTGGACGTAGAGGGTGTTGCCGTAGTTGTACATCCGATTGGCGTAGCTGTCGTCCAACACCCGCTCTTCAAAGGCCCGGGTGTTTATGGGCGTGGTGCCGCAGGAAGCCGCGCAAAGGCTCGCTGCGCCAAGCAACGCCATGCCTATCAGCTTAGCGGTTCTCATAATGTCTTTATCGGCCGGGGCGTGCCGTGACTTAACTTAATTCCGGATGCTATCAGCGGCGTATCATCACAGAGGATTGGGCATCACGATGAAAATCGGGAGAATAATCCTTGTCAAAGGAAGCCATGCAAAGCACGCCCACCACCAAAGACGCCAGCATCACGCCCATGCCCAACCACATGACGGCATTGCGGGGCACCCGGCCGAAAAGGACCGAGCGCGCCACCAGACGGCAGGCTTCCGCCTTGCCGGTGGCATGGTCAACCATGGGTCTGCATTGCTGGCCTTCTTTGCCATAATGGCGCATAGAATACCCTTGTGACACGTTTTTGGCTTGCAAATCATTTCAACGTGAACTTTTCAAAATATAGACCGGTTAGCTAGGCCTTGCAAGATTTTTCAAAAATATTTACATAGGCGGACGGCGGCCAAGCCGGCCCCTTAGCGGCTCCACAGGGCGCACAGGGTGGCCCCCGCGTATATGGTGGCCAAATGCTTGAGCTTTTTGGGCTGAAATCCGGGACCGTAGACCAAAAGCCGGCCCCGCCAGTGGCTCATGCCGGATTCCTCCAGCCAATCCAAGGGCTTATCCGGAAAGATATACAGCAGATCATAGTCCGAGAGCTTGGCGCTCCGCATGTCGCCCAGCTTGAATTCCACCTTGGCCAGACCGAGCCGGGAGGCCAAATCTCTGCTTTCATTAACCAACCAGGGATCGGCCTCGATGCCCACGGCGCTGGTGAAAAGCCCGGCCAGGCAGGCCACCCTGCCGTCGCCGCTGCCCAGGTCCGCCACCCGCGGGTACTTGGCCAAATTCAATTGGCTGAAAAGCGAAAACACCTCGTCCACCTCCGAGCCGGTCCAGAGCCCGGCCGGGGTGATCCGGTAGTCGGCGCCGCGCACCGCGCGACGCCGGGCCAGTTCCTGGCGCAGGGCGGCCAAGCCCGGCCGGGGATCGGCCAGGGCGCGGCGATCCGCTTCCTGGCTGCTGTCTGCTGTCACGCAAGTCTGCCCAGGAGACGGGCGTGCTCCACCTTGAGGCACAGGTTCTGCACCACCAGCAGTCCGGCCTGGCGAGCCATCCGGGCGGCCTGGTCGTGCCTTACGCCCAGTTGCAACCAAAGGGCCTTGGCCTTGATGGCCACCGCCTGCTCGGCTATCCCCGGCACGAACCGGGGCTGGCGGAAAACGTCCACCAGGTCCACCGGCTGCGGTATGGACTCCAAATCGGGATGGCAGGATTCCCCCAGGATACTGCTTTCCTTGGGATTGACCGGAATGATGGCATAGCCGGCCCTTTGCAGATAGGCCGCCACCATGTGGCTGTCGCGCTGGGGATCGGCGGATAGGCCCACCACGGCGATGGTCTTGATTCGCTTGAACAAGTCAAGCAGGACCTGGTCATCGGGCCGGTCAAGGGATTTTAGCATGGCCTTATTCCCGTCAAAGTTGTTACCGCCATGCTAGCACGCCGCCTGGCCGGGGTCCAATCTCTTGCGGCCCGTCCCCAGCCGCCGGCTCCAGCGCTGCAACGCGGCCAATTGCCCGGCCAGGCGCAGGCTTTGGCCGGGACCCAGCCTTTCGGCCAAGTCTTCCAGCAAGACGCCGGCGGCCTGGGGCAAGTCCCTGAGCAGAGGATACAAAAGCAGGGCGGCCTCGGCGGAATCCGGCGGCGGGGGTTTGGGGCAGGCCCCGCAATCGGGCGCGCCCTCGCCGCGATCCTGTTGCTCGCGGCACTGGGAGCAATCCAGGCCGGGAAAGTCGGCCAGATAGCTTAAATAATCCTCCAGGGCCTTCAGCTCGGCCTGGTCTTGCCGGTCCGGCCAGGGCGGGCATAAGGCGGCTAAAAGCGGCTCCAGGGCCGCCGCCGGCAGGCGGGACCACTCCTCCGGCCCCGGCTCGGCGGAGGAGCCGCCGGCCACGCCTCGCCAGGAGAGCATCCCGAGCCCGGCCAGCTCCAAGAGAAGGCTGGCCGGCTGGGCGGCGTGGGCTTTGGCCAGGGGACGCCATTGCCAGGGCAGGAGCCGCCGCAAGACCAGGCGGGCCGGGCCCAGGCTGATTTCGATGGTTTCGTTTTTCATGGCGGCAATTGTGCGCGCCCGGGCCGGGGCGGGCCAGGGAAGGGGTTCGCCAAAAGGCGCGCCCCTTGCCCCCCCGCTCGCGCCGGGGGGACAAGGACGCCGATCAGCTATTTTTATTGGAGATTATCTTTGGCTTGTTTTTTGAAAATACAGGTATTTCCAACCCGCGCCGTCGCGGGCCTGTCCGCAAAGCTCCCACCCTTCCACGGCCATGCGGTTCACCGTGGCCGGGATTTCAGCGTTGGACGCCAGTTCCACCTTGAATTGCTTGGCCGGCTCCACGGCTTGGCGCGCCTGGGATATCTGGGCGCCGCCGATGAGTTGAGCCGCCAGGTACAGGGCCGCCATGATGGCCATGCCCATGAGACATACCTGGTTGAAACGTTTCATGGCAGGCTTGCACTCCGTTAGGGTATCGACTCCCCGCCGCCGGCGGGACGAACATCCTCTAATACCATTTCCAGGTGTCTTCCGCCATAGGAAGAAATGCGCGGCATGAACGCCAAATCCACCTCCTGGCCGGCCCTGGGCGCCAGGCCGGCCAGGCCGAATCCTATGGCCTGGCCCCTGGCCCCGTCCTGGGCCAGCTCCAGCTTGAGGTGATTCTCCCCCACCTGGCTCACCTTGTCCACGGTGGCCCCCAAGCAGGCCAAGAGGGGCTCCGGGTTGCCCTGGCCGAAAGGCGCCAGCCCCTCCAGCGCTCCCCAGGCCCGCGGCCCCAGCTCGGCCAGGCGGGCCACCGCCTCCAGGCGGAGCGTCTTGGGCCGGCCCGGCGCGCTCAGCTCGCCAGCGGCCAGGAGATTCAGCTCTTCCCGCAGCCGGTCCACCTCCTTGGTGGGCAGGGTGAGCCCCACGGCCTGGGAATGCCCGCCGTAGTGGGTCAGGAGCCCCTCCAGGCGGGCCAGCGCCTTCTGGAAATGAAAGCCTTCCACCGAGCGGCCCGAACCCACCGCCTTGCCGTTCTCCAGGCTCAGCAAGAGGGCCGGCCGGTTGAAGCGGTCGGCCAGGCGGCTGGCCACGATGCCCAGAACCCCCCTATGCCAGCCCTCGGCGGCCAGCACCAGGCAGGCGGCCTCGCCCAACTGCGGGCTCTTTTCCACCATGTCCAGGGCCTGGGCCAGGATGCCCTGCTCCAGGCGCTGGCGCTGGCGGTTGGTCTTGTCCAGCTCCCCGGCCAGCAAACGGGCCTGGGCCAGGTCGCGGGTGAGCAGAAGCTCCAGGGCCGGGCTGGCGTGATCCAGGCGGCCCGCCGCGTTGAGGCGCGGGGCCAGGCCGAAACTCACGTCGCGGGCGTCCAGGGGCGGGTTCATGCGGCCCGCTTCCACCAGGGCCTTGAAGCCGGGCCGCCGGCCCTCGTTGAGCACCTTGAGCCCCTCGCGCACCAGCACCCGGTTGTGGTCCAAGAGCGGCACCACGTCGGCGCAGGTGCCCACCGCCACCAGATCCAGGCTCTCGCGCAGGTTGGGCCCCTGGCCGCTCTTGAACCAGCCCTCCTGGCGCAGGGCCGAGCGCAGGCCGGCGGCCAGGTAAAAGGCCACGCCCACCCCGGCCAGGTGGGAGCAGAATTCGCAGTCGTCGCGCTGGGGGTTTATCACCGCCTCCGCCCCCACCAGGGGGCCGGGCGGCACCTGATGATGATCGGTCACCACCACCTTGAGCCCCAGTTCCTGGGCCGCGGCCACGCCTTCGGCGTCGGAGATGCCGCAATCCACGGTAACCGCCACCTGGGCGCCGGCCTGGGCCAGACGCCGGGCCACCGCCGGGGAGAACCCGTAGCCGTCCTCCACCCGGTGGGGCACCTCCCAAACCACCCTGGCCCCCACCTGGCGAAAGAAATCCACCAGGAGGGCGGTGGCGGTGACGCCGTCGGCGTCGTAATCCCCGGCCACCCCGATCACCAGCCCGTTTTGCACGGCCGGCAGCAACAGCTCCACCGCCCGTCCCAGGCCGCGCAAGCCGTGGGGCGGCGGCAATTCTTTGAGCGGGCTCTCCAGGAAACCGCGCGCCTCCTGGATTTCCCGCAGGCCGCGCGACCACAGCACCTGCCCCAGCCAAAGGGGCAAGGCCAAGCTTTTGGACAGCAGTTCGGCCTGGGGCGCGGGCTGGTTCACCCGCCAAGGCCGCTCTGGGAGGTTGGCGAACATGGCGACACTATATCTAGGGATGGCTGGCGGGTCAAGCCCCATATATGGAGCCCAAAAAACGCCGCGGGGACGCGCCTAGCCGGCCCGGCCGGGCCCGCGGGGGATGCTTCACCAGCCGCCCGGCGGGCGCAGGGGCTGCATATCGAAGAAATTGTTCATGGCCCTGGCCAAGTGCTCCTCGCGGACCTCCAGGGACCGCACGTTCTCGGCCATCATCAGCGCCCGCAGCCTGGCCGGATTCATGGCCGGGGCCCTGACCGCGCTGATGCGCCGCCAGCCCAGGCGCAGCGCCGCCTGCCAGCACTCCAGCCCGGCCAGCACCCGGTCTTCGCCGTCCACCAGAAGCGGCGGAAAGGGCTCGCCGCCGGCCATCAAGCGGCAGAGGTCCGCTATCTCCCCATCGCTCGGCCAGACGAACAGGCGCGCCAGCTCAGGATGAGGGCTCAAGGCCTTGGGGTCCAGCACCAGGTATTCGGACAACTTGCTTCTCCGCCCAGGATATCGCTAGGCATTGCGCAGCCTTTGGCAGTTTACCCAAACGCCGTCCTTGTACAAGGCCCAACTTGAATGCTATTAGAATTAGACGCGAAGGGAGGGGCGAGCCATGAGCGAAGACACCGGAAAAATCCAAGATCTGGCAAGCGCCATCAAACGCCTGGCCCGGCCCGGCGCCAGCATCGCCCTGGGCTTGGGCCTGGAAGGCTTCGTGCCTTTCGCGGCGGTGCACGAGATCATGCGCCAGAATATCGGCCGGCTCACCCTCATCGGCCCCATCAGCAACATCCCCTTTGACCAGTTGGCGGGCGCGGGCCTGGTGGAGCGCGTCATCGCCGCCTGGGTGGGCAACGTCTCCACCGGCCTGGGCCATTGCTATCGCCGGGCGGTGGAGAAGGGCTTCCCCCGTCCCCTGGAGGTGATCAACCACTCCAACTTCAGCGTGGGCCTGGCCCTGGAAGCCGGGGCCCGGGGACTGCCCCTGGCGGTGAGCCAATCGCCCCTGGGCAGCGACATCGTGCGCGACAATCCTCATTTCATGCACATGGAGTGCCCTTTTTCCGGCCGCAAGCTCCTGGCGGTCAAGGCGCTCAAACCGGACCTGGCCATAATCCACACCCAGAGGGCCGACGCCCAGGGCAACGCCATGTGCTGGGGCGCGGTGGGCATCAGCCGCCAGGCGGCCTACGCGGCCGAGCGCGTGCTCATCACCTGCGAGGAGATCGTGCCGGGGGAGGTGATCCGCGCCGACCCCGACCGCACCCTGGTGCCGGGCTTTCTGGTGGACGCGGTCTGCGAGGTTCCCTGGGGAGCCCATCCCGCGCCGGTGCAGGGCTATTACGGCCTGGACAACGCCATGTACGTGGATTATTCCCAAAGCACCCGCGACCCGCACCAGGCGGAAAAATGGTTCGGTGAATGGGTGCATGGGGTCAAAAACCGGGAGGAGTATCTGGCCAAGCTGGGGCGGAGCCGCCTGAACGATCTGATGGTCAAGCATCCCGCCAGGGGCGGCAGCGTGGAGTACGGCTGGTAGGATGGCAAAAAAGCTTTATCCTGAACCGTAAGCTCTTTTAGGGCCGGCCGCCTGCCGCGCGCTCCGTATTCAGACGAGAGGCGGACATGCTGCAAGAAATACATTTCCTCCTCACCTACACCTGCAATTACGAGTGCGATCACTGCTTTCTTTA
Organism: Desulfocarbo indianensis; assembly: GCA_001184205.1. Classification (GTDB taxonomy): domain Bacteria; phylum Desulfobacterota; class Desulfarculia; order Desulfarculales; family Desulfarculaceae; genus Desulfocarbo; species Desulfocarbo indianensis. Next base: position 40,997 of record LBMP01000011.1, on the reverse strand, counting down.
TTGCAGCCCGCGCTCCCAGGGCACCTTCACCCTGGCCCAGGTGGGGCGGGTTCTGGCCCAGGCCCGAGAGACCGGCACGGTCAAGGGCGTGTGCTTCGAAGGCGGCGAGCCGCTGCTCTTCTTCCCCTTGCTGGTCCACTCCGTAAAGGCCGCCCATGAGATGGGCTTCCGGGTGGGCCTGGTGACCAACGCTTACCTGGCGACCTGCCCGGAGGACGCCCAGCTCTGGCTGCGGCCCCTCATGGAGGCGGGGGTGGACTACCTGAGCATGAGCGACGATTCCTTCCACGCCGAGGGCGAAGACAACCCGGCCAGGCGGGCCCTGGCCGCGGCGCAAAAGCTGGGCGTCGGCTCGGGGGCCATCTGCATAAGCCCGCCCGCCCTGTCGGCTCCGGGCGAAGGAGTGGAAAAAGGCGCGCCGGTCATAGGCGGGGGAGCCATGTTCAGGGGCCGGGCGGCGGAAAAGCTCACCCAGGGACTGCCCCTGAAGGACTGGCGCGAACTGGTGGAATGCCCCCACGAGGAGTTGGCCGATCCCGGGAGGGTGCACCTGGATTGCTTTGGCAACGTGCACATCTGCCAGGGCATAAGCATGGGCAACCTGTGGGAGCGGCCCTTGGCCGAAATGGTCCGGGACTATCGTCCCCAGGAGCATCCAGTCTGCGGGCCGCTATCGCGGGGAGGCCCGGCCGAGTTGGTGCGCCAATACGACCTGCCCCATGAAGACGCCTACGTGGACGAGTGCCATCTCTGTTTTCTGGCCCGCAAAACCCTCTTGGATTCTTATCCCGGGCATTTGACGCCCAGGCAGGTATACGGGCTGGAGGACTGACGGCATGACGCGGCGCTCGCCCGCGCCAGGAAAGGCGGCGTTATGCCTTGCTCGCAATGCGGCCGGCCTCTGGAGCCCGGCGAGGCAAGAGAATATAAAGGCGCGCCTCTGTGCGAGGGCTGCTGCCTGGAGATGATCCATCCCGACTCGCTCAAGCCGCACTATAAAAACGACTCGGCCGGTTTCATGCGCAGGCTGAAGGAAACCTATTCGGTGATCAAACAGGAAAACGACTGAACCCATGCGGCCTGCCAAGGCCGGCGGTTTCAACAGGGCTCCATGATAAAAATATCCCGCGCCAAGCCCAGCGACGCGCCAGAGATACTGGCCCTGCAAAAACTGGCGTTCTTGAGCGAGGCTGAAATCTATGGCGATTACAACATCCCGCCCCTGACCCAGACCCTGGCCGAGCTGGCAGCGGAATTCGAGCAGGGCGTCATTCTCAAGGCGGTGGTTAGCGGCCCCATCCTGGGTTCGGTGCGGGCCCGGCACGAGGGCGGCGTCTGCCAAATAGGCAGGCTCATGGTCCACCCTAAAGCCCAGGGCCAAGGCCTGGGCCGGGCCCTGATGGCCGCCATCGAGGCCGAGTTCCCCCAAGCCCAATGTTACGAGCTTTTCACCGGCTCACGCAGCCAGCGCAACTTAAGCTTCTACCGCCGGCAAGGCTACCTGCCTTTCCAGACGCAAGAGGTTTCGCCCTCCCTCAGCCAGGTTTTCTTGAGAAAAGTACGGTCAAAGCCGCCCGCCCTATAATGGCGGCGGCCGGGATATCTCGCTCCCCCCGCCCTAATTTGGCCGCCAACCGGCGCCGCCAAATTTGAACGGAAACGGGAGCGCGCCGGGAAGTCGTACCGGCGCGCTCCCGAGGAACCCGTCGCAACATAATCAGACGGTCAGATCCACCTCTTCATACTGCTGCGATCCCGTGACGCTTTGCTCGGTGACGTCTTCCGTGTCACCGCCGGTCAAGGCGCTCAGGATTAGCCGTTCCATTTCCTCCTGATAGGCGGCCATGCCGCCGGCGGCGTTGACCGCCTGGGCCCCGAAGCCGAGCCCGCTTCCCTGCATGACGTTCAGGATGTTCCCCAGGGCCGCTTCCAGCTCGGCCTGGCTGACCACCCCGTCCTCATTGGTGTCCATGGCGTCGAAGACCTCTTCCGAGGTGGAGGCCTCGCTGACGCTCAGCGAGCCGTCGCCGTCCTCGTCATTGTCTTCCATGAGGCTGGCCGCCATGGTCGCCACGGAGGCGGCCTCCGGGGCCTGCTGCATGCCTTCGCCTTGCGGCGGACCCTCGGGCTTCATGTTTTCCATCATGGCCACCAGCTCATCCTCGGTGACCAGGCCATCGCCGTCCGCGTCGGCCGCGCTGAACATCTCGGCGGGGCTTTCGCTCTCCTCCGCGCTCAGCGCGCCGTCGCCATCGGCGTCATGCTCTTCGATGATGCGCGCCGCCATTTCTTCCGCAGAGGGCATCTGCGGCGGCTGCCCGCCTTCATCCAGGCCCTGAGGCGGCCCCTCGCTTCTGACCTTTTGCATCATGGCCAATAATTCGGACTCGGAGAGAAAACCGTCCCCGTCCGTATCGGCCTGGTTGAACAACTCGGCGGGCGCTTGGCTCTCTTCCAGGCTCAGCGCGCCGTCGCCGTCGGCGTCCGCCTCCGCGATCTGGGAGGCTATCAGCTGGCTGATATCGTTGGTGGAGCGTTGGCTCCAACCTCCCTGATACGCATATGCGGAGCCATAGCCAATTCCAGTGATGTCCATTTGCTATCCTCCATGAAGTTACTGCTATCTTCCTTGATCGCAGACCACAGGCTATTCCATAGGCGTTCTCCTTTATCCGCTGGGGGTTGCCGGGGCTCGCCGGCGGCCTGCCCAAAGCCGGCCGCCGGCGCGTATTGCCAATAGTTCGCGCTGTTTGCGGTGAATACCTGAAGGCGGCCGAACGGGCCGGAGAGGCGGCATGACTGGGGCGTCGGCGGGCGGCAAGTCTATTTCCTGCCTGGGGAGCAAAGGATGGGGCTCTAGGATCATGGCGGGCTCCGGCCAACGGTATAACGCCGCGCATGGCTTTAAAGGCGGGGCCGGGAGGTTTAAGGGGTAAACACCGGATTCCATCCCAAACCCGGACCTACCCGCCATGGCTTTCACTGGATGAGTAGCCGTCTTCTGTAAACCCACCTCCAATCATGCAAAAAAGGCTCCAAACCCCCACTAATTTTATTAAATTAAGGCTTAGCCAATCAATTGAGCCGGTTAGGGCGAAAGCCTTCCACGGGGATTCGACAACGAAGGCCGGCCCCACGCGGCTAAAATGACCGCCTCGGGAAAGTTTTTGCCTTGAGCGCCGCCGGTTATCAACGGCCCCCGGGCCGCTCCTGGCGCATATATCCGCCCGCCCTGCCGCCGTCGGCGGCGGCTCCCGCGCCTCCCCCGCGGCAGGGCCCGAGCGCATCCCTGGTTGACTGGCCGGTTTCAAGCCAATTAACATGGCGTGGCGTGGAGTTAGTCGCCCGGCCCGGCATGGCCGGTCATGGGAGCGCGCCGGCCGGCGCCAGGGCTTTTTATCCCCTGGCGCATCGCGGCGGAACGGATTAGTCTAACGGGAGTAGCCACAAGATTCTCACAGCAACCAAGGAGTTTGTTCATGATGTGCAAAGCTAGATTCAGTGACAGCGGAAAACTCGTGTTGATAGTGGCAGCGATCATGCTGGGGCTTATCCTGGCCAGCCCGGCCATGGCCGGCGGCAAACTGGACTGCGCCAAAAAAGAGGCGAAAACCGTGGTGCACGCCGCCGCCGTGGGTTTGGCCGCTTTGGTCAAGGACCTGCCCAACGCCCAGGAGCGCATCAAGCTGATCCAGCGCTACATCGACCCCATCCGTTTTTATCCCGACAACTCCGGCTATTTTTACGCCTATGACCTGAAATGCGTGAACATAGCCCACGCCACCCAAAAAGACCTGGTGGGCAAAGACCTCAAGGATTACAAAGACAGCAAGGGCAACTACGTGATACGCCTCCTGGCCGAAAAGTCCAAGCAAGGCGGCGGATTCGTGGAGTACTGGTGGATCAAGCCCGGCGACAAGGGCGAGCACGCCAAGATGGGCTACGTGGAGCCCATTCCGGGAACGGATTATTTCATCGGAACCGGCGTTTATCTGGATTAGCCAGCCGCTTGGCGCGCCGGCCGTCATGAGCGGGCGGCCGGCGCGCCAGCCGACCCTATCGACTAAACCCAGCCATGCTTCAATTTTAAACGCTGGCAAATCCCGGCTGGTTTATGCTTTATTGAATCCCATGACCCGCTATTCACCAGGCGACATCATGGTCAGCGCGGCGGCCCGCGAGATAAAGGACCACGACGTGGTCTTCGTGGGCATGCGTCTGCCCCTTTTGGCTTTTCTCCTGGCCAAATCCACCCACGCGCCCAACGCGGTGGGCCTGTTTGAAAACGGGGTGATAAGGGACACGCCGGCCACCGGCCCCATCATCACCATGGGCGACCCGCCCAATCAGACCAGCGCCATGCGCCTTTGCGAACTGAACGAGGTGATGACCCTGCTCTCGGGCGGCCGGGTGGGGGTGGGATTCATCGGCGGGGCCCAGGTGGATATCCACGGCAACGTGAACACCCATCAGGTCAACACCGCCAAGGGCATGGTGCGCCTGCCCGGCTCGGGGGGCGGCGCCGATCTGGCCAGCCTGGCCCAGCGCACCCTCATCGTGATGACCCACGAACGCCGCCGCCTGGTGCCCAGGGTGGATTTCATCACTTCCCCCGGCTGGGGCGAGGGCCCCCAGGCCGGCCCGGCCTGGCGGGCCGGGCAGGGGCTTCCCCGAGGCGGGCCGGAAGCCCTCATCACCTCCCTGGGGGTGTTCCGCTTCCCCCAAGGCCGGGCCTGCCTCACCCAGCTTCACCCCCAAGCCACTCTGGAGCAAGTGTGCGCGGAAACCGGCTGGGAGCTGACCGCCGCCCCCCAAGTGGCAACCACCCCGAAGCCTTCAAGCCAAGAATTGGACATTATTAGACGTTTTGATCCCGACCGCTATTGGACCGGGTAATACTTTTTTATTGACAAAGCCAGCCGGCCACCCCTATTGTCACATTGTAACTATAATCCAGTTAAAATGTAGCAATAGCATTGCCGGTCCGGCATACTGATGGCGGGAAAAAATCGGGAAGCTTGAACCAACCCGGCCGAATTAAGCGCAAGGCGAATGCATCATGGATATGACCCAGAAGACAGACAATCCGCCTCCTGAAAAGGAAGACGCCTCCTCTGCCCAGGAAATGCGCCGCAAGGCCAAATTCGAGGTTTATGGCGAGGAGATGATCGAAAAGGAGGTGAAGCAAAGCGGAAACTCCGGCCGGGTCTACCTGCCCCCCGAGTGGGTGGGTAAGAACGTTAAAATAATCCGCATTGATTAATCCAAAAGTTAGCGAGGGATAAGGCCGTGAAACTACGCCCCATGACCAATGAGGATCTAGCCGCGGTGATCAAAATTCAGGAGAGGATCACCCGCGCCCCCGTCAGCGATAACTGGCGCGAGATGCTGGCCCAACACGTCGGCAACAAGCATCTGCCGGGCATCGTGGCCGAAAACGAGGGCAAGGTGATGGGCTTCATCTTCGGCGAGGTCAAGGTGGGCGGTTTCGGCGCCGAGATTTCCGGCTGGCTGGAGATGGTGGGGGTGGCCCCGGAAAACATGGGCGCCGGCATCGGGCGCGCGCTGGCCGAGGAATTGCTCAGGCATTTCAGGGCGCAAGGCGTGCGGGACGTGCTCACCTCGGTCATGTGGGATTCCGGCGATATGCTGGCTTTCTTCAAGAACATGGGCTTCGACCGCAGCCCCTACATCAACCTTCAGCTCACCTTGAGGGACGATTAAAGCCCGACGCCGTGTTTGGCCGCGGCCGCGCAAGAGCTTTCCGGAATTAGCCAAAACGCCCGAAATCGCCGCGACAAGCCGGGGGCTGGCACTAAAGCCAGCCCTGGTTTTATTTGGTCGGCGCGCCGCCTGATTCTTTTTCGCCGCCTCCCCGGAATTTAACTATGCTTCCTGGTCAGCCGATCCAATACCAAAGAACCACCCTTGCTTTGCCCGGCTCAGCGCCCGCCGCTCCGCCCGGCGCAAACCCACCGCTGGCAACATCTCGATAATATTGCTTATAGCCTTATAGCTATACATATATTGATATGCTTTTTTTAGCTTGATTTTATTTTGCAGGCCTTGTAGAATTACATTATAGCTATTTTACAGTTATTTTGTAATTGTTTTATAGCCTACCAACGACCTCATATATCATTGGCTCCGCCAATGGCGACAACCAGGAGCAGATAAGCGCTGGCCCTGGCTGAATACGATAAAGGTGTAAATCTCATGCGCCCCGTTCTGAAAGAAGCCAGCCTGACCTCAAACAGGTTAAACGCCGCCATGAACTCCGGGGAGTTCTTCCGCCAGGCCAAATTCGAGGTTTACGGCGAGGAAATGATCGAAAAGGAGGTAAAGCAAAGCGGAAACTCCGGCCGCGTATACCTGCCCATGGAGTGGGTGGGCAAGAACGTCAAAGTAATCCGCGTTGACTAAGAGCGCCTCCCTATAAGGTTTTGCCCGCCCAACGACCCTCTCCTCGGACGCCTAACGGCCGCCACGGTCCTGCTTTTACCATGGCCCGGCCGCGCGCCAGCCATCGCCGCGCCGCCGGGCCGTTCCCCCTCCCCTGTCGAGCTTGCTCATTAAAATTCGACTATAAAACATAGTTCTGGCATTCTTAGGGGCGGCTGTTCATGCGCCGCCCGCCCAGGCGCGGCGCGTGGAAAGCCTCTACAGCACCCAAAGCCGGGCCCATTTGCAGCAGGGGAGGATTGCATTCATGCTATGCGCGGGAATCGACGTGGGGGCCAAAACGGTGAAGATCGTGGCGGTCCTCGACGGCAGGATGGTGGACAAGGTAATCGCGCCGGCGGGCCGGGACGCCGCGGCCGCCCTTGCCCAAGCCTGGCAGGAACTGGGCGCGGAATATCAAAAGCCGGAACGCGTCATCGCCACCGGCATGGGCCAGGCCGGCGTCAAAATGGCCCACGGCTTCGTGAGCGAGGCGGCGGCGGCGGCCCAGGGGGTCAAGGCCCTCCATCCCCAAGCCCGTTTCGTGGTGGAGGTGGGCGCGGAGGAAGGCCGGGCCGTCAAGATAAGCGAGGACGGCAAGGCGGCCGATTCCGCCCTCAACGAGAAATGCGCCGCCGGGGCCGGGGCCTTCGCCGAATCCATGGCCCGCGCCCTGGAGGTGAGCCTGGAAGAATTCGCCGAGATGAGCCTCAAATCCACCGACAAGGTGGCCATGAACGCCCAGTGCGCCGTGTTCGCCGAAAGCGAGCTGGTGGGCCTGCTCCACGCCAACACCCCCAAGGGGGACATAGCCCAGGCGGTGCACGACGCCATCGCCGAGCGCATCGTCTCCCTGGTGCGCCGGCTGGGCCTGGCCGAGCCGGCGGCCCTGATCGGCGGCCTGGCCCGCAATCAGGGCTTTGTCCACTCCTTAAACCTCGGATTGAAGACCCAGGTGATCGTGCCGCAGGAGCCGGAATTCGTGGCGGCCCTTGGCGCCGCCCTCCTGGGCGCGGCGGGCGATTTCGCCGAGAGCCCCCAGCCAAGGGAGGGAAGGTGAGCAATCATGAGTGAACCAGCCAAGGAATTCTGGCGCTGGACCGAATCCCGCTGGAGCGACCCGGCTATCGACTGGCAGGCCGGCGGCATCCTGGCCGGCGGCGTGGACGTGGGCTCGGTGAGTTCGCAGGCGGTGGTGCTGGTGGACGGCCGGCTCTTTTGCTACGGCAACACCCGCACCGGCTCCAGCAGCCCGGACAGCGCGGTGAAGGCCATGAGCCTGGCCCTAAAGGACACGGGCTTAAGCGTGGAGAACCTCCACTACACGGTGGGCACCGGCTACGGCCGGGTCAACGTGCCCTTTGCCAAACGGTCCATCACCGAGATCGCCTGTCACGCCCGGGGAGCCAATTGGATCTACGGCCCCGCGGTGCGCACGGTGCTGGACATGGGCGGCCAGGACTGCAAGGCCATCCGCTGCGACGACAAGGGCAAGGTGGTCAATTTCATAATGAACGACAAGTGCGCCGCCGGCACGGGACGCGGCATGGAGGTCCTGGCCGATCTGATGCAAGTGCCCATCACCGAGCTGGGCGAGCTTTCCCTGCAAGTGGCTGAAGAGCCGCCGCCGGTGAGCTCCCACTGCGTGGTCTTCGCCAAGAGCGAGGCCGCCGGGCTCTTGCGCGGCGGCTGGCCCATGGAAAAGGTGATCGCGGCCTACAGCGCGGCCATGGCCCGGCGGGTGGCGGGGCTCCTGGAGCGCCTGGGCATGGAAAAGGAATTCGCCATCACCGGCGGCATCGCCAAGAACCGGGGCATGGTGGAGCGCATTGAAAAGGAAATGGGCGTCAAGGCCCTGGAGGCCGGGCAGGACCCCCAGTTGGCCGGCGCCATCGGGGCCGCGCTTTTCGCCAACGCCCTGGCGGAAAAAGAGCGCAAGAAAAAGAGCTAGCGATCCCGGCCCGGCGGGGCTTGCCGGGCCCGCCCGCCCAAGCATCAAGGAGTTGTCATGGGGATGGTCAGCTTGACCATGGACGGTCAACCGATAACAGCCAGGGACGCCGACACTATTTTAGAGGCGGCCCGCTCGGCGGGAATCTACATCCCCACCTTGTGCAACCACCCCGACCTGCCGCCGGGCAAGGGCAAAAAGCCCGCAGCGGCGGTGTATCAAGGCCAAACCAAGCTGGCAACCGCCCGCCGCGACGACCTGACCGGCTGCGGGCTTTGCGTGGTGGAGGTGGCGGGCGAGGCCGATCCCCTGCCCGCCTGCGTCACTGCCGTGGCCCCCGGCATGTCGGTGGTCACCGACAGCCCGGCCCTTAAAAAGGCGCGGCAGGCCAAGCTGGCCCTCATCCTGGCCCGCCATCCCCACGCCTGCCTGACCTGCGCCCAGGCCGAGGGCTGCTCCCGCTCGCAATGCTCCTCCAACGTGGCCCCGGAGGAGCGCTGCTGCCCCCGCTTGGGCAATTGCGAGCTGCAAGAGGTGGCCGGCTTCATCGGCATCTCCCCCGACACCCCGCGCTGGATAGCGGAACGGCGGCCCGTGCTGGAGGCCGAGCCGCTCATCATCCGCGACTACACCCTGTGCATAGGCTGCACCCGCTGCGTGCGCGCCTGCGAGGATTTGCGCGGGGTGGGGGCCTTGGGCTGGGTATGGGACGCCGAGGGCCAGGTGCGGGTGGGCAGCCTGGCCCCCACCCTGGCCGACAGCGGCTGCCGCTTTTGCGCGGCCTGCGTGGAGGTGTGCCCCACCGGGGCCCTGGTGGATAAAGCCCCCGGCCCAGGCGGCCGGGCCGCCGGCCTGGCGCCCTGCCGCGAGGCCTGCCCGGCGGGCATCGACGTGCCCGCATACCTGCGGCTCATCGCGGACGGCAAACCCCAGGAGGCTCTGGCCGCGGTGCGTGAGCGCGCGCCCCTGCCCGGCGTGCTGGGCCGGGTCTGCCAGCATCCTTGCGAGGAGGCCTGCCGCCGGGGCCAGCTCAATCAGCCCGTGGCCATCTGCCTGCTCAAGCGCTACGCCGCCGACCACGGCGGCGCGGCCTGGCGCGACAAGCTGCCCCGGGCCGTGGCCACCGGACGCAGGGTGGCGGTGGTGGGCTCCGGCCCGGCCGGGCTCACGGCCGCCTTTTTCCTGGCCAGTAAAGGCCACAGGGTGACCATCTTCGAAGCCGAGGACCGGCCCGGCGGCATGCTGCGCTACGCCATCCCGGCCTACCGTTTGCCCGAGGCGGCGCTGGAGGCGGAGATACGGGACATCCTGGACCTGGGGGTGGAGCTCCAGACCGGCAGCAAGGTGCGCAGCGTCGCGGAATTGAAAACCCAGGGCCATGACGCGGTGTTCCTGGCGGTGGGCGCGCAGCTCGCCCGCCGCATCCCCCTGCAAGGGGCCGGGCGAAATAATGTCTTGTGGGGCCTGGACTTCCTGAAAGCCATCCGGCGCGGCGAGGCGCCGCAATTGAACGGCCGGGCGGTGGTGGTGGGCGGCGGTAACGCGGCCCTGGACGCGGCCCTGTGCGCCCTGCGCCAGGGCGCGCAAAGCGTGGACCTGGTCTGTCTGGAAAAGCGCGGGGAAATGCCGGCCCAGGTCGACGAGCTGCGCCAGGCGGAAGCCGAGGGCGTCAAGGTGCGCGACTGCTGGGGCCCCGTGGCGGTGGCCGCCGATGGAAAAATCAGCTTCCGCCGCTGCCTGAGGGTATTGGACGATCGCGGGCTTTTCAACCCGGCCTTTGATGATGGCGAGACCCTGGAGCTGGCCGCCGACTGGGTGATCCTGGCCGTGGGCCAGACCGCGGACCTTTCCCTGGCCCAGGGCAGCGGGGTCGCGGTGGATAACGGTCTTATCGCCGTGGACCCAAAGACCCTGGCCACCGGCGAGGACGGGGTGTTCGCCGGCGGAGACGCAACGGCCCTGCCCGGCTCGGTGGTGCAGGCGGTGGCCGCCGGCCGCCGGGCCGCCGCTTCCATTGATAAATACCTGGGCGGCGACGGCGACCTCGACCTGTCCCTGACCGAGCACGAGGCACCCGGCCCCCGCTTGGGCCGCGTGGAGGGGTTCGCCGCCCTGGAGCTGGCGCCGCCCGCCAGGCGCGCTCCCCAGGAAAGCCGGGCCGGCTATGACGAGGTGTGCCTGGGCTTCAGCGCCGGGCAGGCCAGGGCCGAGGCCGGCCGTTGCCTGCAATGCCAGCTCAGATTGCAGCTCAGTGCGCCGCCCAAGCCCCCCCGCTCTTGGCTGGCCCTGACCCAGGAAAACCTGGCCCTGGCCCCCCAGGTGGAAGGCGTGCTTATCTTATTTGACCATGACCACAACATCCTGGCCATCCAGGGGGCGGCCGATCTGCGCGCGGCCCTGGCCGAACGCCTGGAGGGCGGCTCGCAGGCCGCTTATTTCACCTGGGAGGAAGACCCCCTGTATTCCAAGGCCGAAGCCGAGCGCATGCAAGCCTATGCGCAGGCCCACGGCTGCCTGCCCCCCGGCGACGGCTCCCAGGGCGGCGACGACCTGGACGACCTTTTCTAACACCCGGCTGGTGCGACGGCTTGCCGGAGCGGCGGCGGGTAGCTATCATTTAGAAAGTCCGGCCAACGCCGCCGGGGTGACCGGCCGCAAGGGATGCCATGACCTGTTCCGCGGAAAAAGAAAACCGGCTTGTGACCCAGGGCTGGGTCAAGCAATTCATGACCGATGAACCGCGCCTGAGCGAGGCGGTGGAGGAATACCGCGACCTGGGCTTCGAGGTGCGTTTGGAAGCCGTGGATCCGGCCGCCTGCGCCGCTTCCGGGGAATGCTCCTCGTGCTTCCAGCAGCCGGAGATCGCCGCCCGATTCAAGATAATCTTCACCCGGCCGGCGGGCGGCCGTGGGTCCCAGGATTAGCCCGCCATCATCCCCGTCAAATTTTCGGCGGCCGCCCTTGCTTGAGCGCCTTGTTCAAGGCCTTGTCAATTATTTGACTGGATGAGGCCTGTAGCGGGCTTCACAGCGCTGCGCATCCGATTTCACACCATCCTGCCGGGAACCACCCGGCCTAACCATCCGCGCTGACAAGCCTTTTGGGGAAAGTCTTGCCTAGGCCCACCCGAGCGCCCCGGCAAAGCGCTCCTCACCCCCGGCGGGCCCTCCTGAGCTATATAGATGTAATTATTGACCATAATACTTTTAGCCATGATTGGCCCCTGGCTTGCATTATCTCCCGGCGAACCCCAGCAGGGAGACGCGAGAATGGAAACCATGAATACTCAACCCCGCGGCCTGACGCGCTTGATATATGAAAACCTGGTGGCTCTGACCCCGGAGGTCTTGGCCAACGGCGAATCCTGGACGCCCGAACTCCTGGACCGGGTGGAGCATGACCTGCACCAGCGTCTGGCGCCTTCCGGTTCCAAGCGGCAAGAGCTGATATTCAACATGGTCTTCCGCCGCTCCTTTGCCGAGGCCCGCGACCTGGTGACCCGCAAGGGCTACCTGGATTTGACCCACGAGGACTTGAACGCCCTCGGCCTGCTGCACGCAACCGCCTGATTCCCTAGCCTTGGCTAGGTTCCCAAAGCCGGCCGCCTCCCGACGGGGAGGCGGTTTTTTTATGACCTCGGCGGCCGCCCCCCCCGGTCTTGCCAGTTCACCGTTGGCGTACTAGACTTGGGTATGTTCAAACGCCTGCATAACGCGGGGCCCGCTCTTTTATTGGGCCTGGCCCTGCTGGTGCCCGCGCTGGCTCCGGCCTGGGCCGCGGATGAAAACAAGATATCCTGGCGCCAACTGCGGCCCGGCCTGGAATTCGCCCTGATCCCGGCGGAAGAGATCGTGCGCTCGGGCAATGCCCAATTGGCCGCCCTGCGGGTGGACCCGGCGCTCTACCGCTTCCGGGTTCTGACCTCGCCCCAGCCGGAAACCGGTTTCAGCGCCGAGGAATGGCTGCATCGCAGCGGGGCCCTGGCCGTTTTCAACGCCGGCCAGTACGCGCCCGATCACAGTTATCTGGGGCTTCTGGTGGTTGACGGCCAGGCCCAGGGCCACGTGGCCAGCAAACTGGACGCGCTGTTCATGGCCGAGCCCGGCGACCCGGCCCTGCCCCAGGCGCGGGTCCTGGATTTGCGCTACAGCGCCTTTGATCTGCGCACCAACCCGTATCGCCAGATCGCCCAATCCCACATGCTGCTGGACCGCTTCGGCCAGATCAGGGTGCGCCGCTCGCCCCTGGTGGCCAACCGCACCACCGTGGCCGAGGACGACATGGGCCGCGTCATCGTGCTGGTGAGCGAAGGCGGCCTCACCCTGTGGGAACTGGCCACCTTTCTTAAAGACCTGAACCTGGGGCTCAGGGACGTGATGAGCATGGACGGCGCGGGCGAATCCCAACTGGCCCTGCGGACCAACGGCTTCCGCTACCGCCAGGTGGGCACGCCCACCGGCTCGCCCGATATCCTGCCCTGGCCGGTGACCTCCCTGCCGGTGGCTCTGGGTGTATTCCCCCGCAAGTAGTTTCCCGCGATGATGGCAAAGCGTTTTCGCGGGGCCCCGCCCGCGATGCAAGGAAGGGGCCGCCGGGACCTGGAGGGTTTGGTCCCGACGGCCGTGGGAAAGCGTCCGCCCCGCCTAAGGACGGACTAATGAAACGAGAAAGGCCTTCCGGGTGGCGCCGCGGCCGCGGCGCGACCTAATCGGCCTGACGGCGCAGGAAGGTGGGCACGTCCAAATCGGCCGTGCCCCTGGCGCGATAGCCGGTGGCCTTGCTGGAGCGCACCGCCTCCTCGCTCCTGCCCGCGTTGCGCCGGTAACGAGGCAAATCCATGTGGTCTATGGCGCTGGGATCGATATCCGGCCCGTTGACCACGCTTCTGATATATTTACGGTTTTCCTTGGCGTTGCCGATGCCGGTGGCGATCACCGTCACCCGCAGATCGTCGCCCATGTTCTCGTCGATCACGGTGCCCCAGAAGATGTTGGCGTCCTCGTGGGCCGCCTCCTGGATGAAGGTGCTGGCCTCGCTCACCTCGTCGATGGTCATGTCGCTGGAGGCGGTGATGTTGACCAGCACGCCCCGCGCGCCGTCGATGCTGATGTCCTCCAAAAGCGGATTGGAGATGGCCTTCTGGGCGGCCTGCAGGGCGCGCTCGTCGCCGCTGGCCTGGCCGGTGCCCATCAAGGCCACGCCCATCTCGCTCATCACGGTGCGCACGTCGGCGAAATCCAGGTTGATGAGGCCGGGGGCTATGATGAGATCGCTGATGCCGCGCACGGCGTACAAGAGGACCTCGTCGGCCTTTTTCAGCATCTCGGTGAACTTGGCGTTCTTGGGCGCCAGGCTGCGCAGGCGGGTGTTGGGGATCACGATCAGGGTGTCCACCACCTTCTTGAGCTCGTCCACGCCCTCGTCGGCCTGGCTCATCCTGCGGCGGCCCTCGAAATCAAAGGGCTTGGTCACGATGGCCACGGTGAGCGCCCCGCACTCCTTGGCCACCTCGGCGATCACCGGGGCGCCGCCGGTGCCGGTGCCGCCGCCCAGGCCGGCGGTTATGAACACCATGTCGCTGCCGGACAGAAGCTCCTTGATCTTGTCGCGATCCTCCAGGGCGGCCTGGCGGCCCACCTCGGGGTCCGCGCCGGCGCCCAGGCCGCGGGTGAGGTTTTTGCCCACCTGCAGCTGCACCCGCGCCCGGCTCTTTTCCAGAGCCTGCAGATCCGTGTTGGCCGCGATGAACTCGACGCCCTTGAGGCCGGCCTCGATCATGGTGTTCAGCGCGTTGTTGCCGCCGCCGCCGATGCCCACTACCCTGAGCTTGGCTCCGGCGTTCAGGTTGTCCATCATTTCAATCTCTAGTGGTGCCATTGCGACCCTCCTTCGAATGGCCTGGTTAAACGATATCCTTGAACCACCGCCGCATGCGGTTGGTGATTCGGTTGAAAATATTCACGTCGCGAATCCTGAATTTCTTTTCGGGCTGATTCTTGGCGCCGTAGACCACCAGCCCCACCGCGGTGGCGTACATGGGGTTGTTGACCACGTCGGCCAAGCCGCCCACGTTTTGGGGGTATCCCAGGCGGGCCGGGCAATTGAAAAGCTGTTCGGCCATCTCCAGAAGGCCTTCCAGCATGGCCGAGCCGCCGGTGAGGATGACCCCGCTGGCCACCTGCTCCATGAAGCCGCTGGTCTCTATCTCGTTCTGGATGAGGCTCAACAGCTCCTCCACCCTGGGCTCCAATATCTCGCCCAAGATCTGCCGCTTCACCCGGCGCGGCGCGCGGCCGCCCACGCTGGGCACCTCCACCACCTCGTCCTTGGAGATCAGGGAGGCCAGCGCGCAGCCGTAGCGCTTTTTGATCACCTCGGCCTCGCTCATGGGCGTGCGCAGGCCCACCGCCAAATCGGTGGTGAGGTTGATGCCGCCCAGGGCCAGCACCGCGGTGTGCTTGATGGCCTCGCCGCTGAAAATGGCCAGGTCGGTGGTGCCGCCGCCGAAATCCAGGAGCGCTACCCCCAGGTTGCGCTCCTCGGGGGAAAGCACCGCCTCCCCGCTGGCCAGGGACTGCAACACGATGTCGGCCACGTCCAGGCCGGCCATGTTGCAGCACTTGATGAGGTTGTGGGCCGAGGCCACCGCGCCGGTGACGATGTGCACCTTGGCCTCCAAACGCACCCCGCTCATGCCCACCGGGTCCTGGATGCCGTCCTGGCCGTCCAGGATGAATTCCTGGGGCAGGACGTGCACCACCTCGCGGTCGGTGGGGATGGCCACCGCGCAGGCCGCGTCCACCACCCGATCCACGTCGCGGCGGGTCACCTCGCGGCCCTTGATGGCTATCACCCCGTGGGAATTGAAGCCCTTGATGTGGCCGCCGGCGATGCCGGTGATGACGTTGTTGATCTCGCAGCCGGCCATGAGCTCGGCTTCCTCCACCGCCCGCTTGATGCTTTGCACGGTGGTCTCGATATTGACCACCACGCCCTTGCGCAGGCCGTCGGAGGGGTGGCTGCCCATGCCCACCACGTCCACCTTGCCGCCGTGCAGCTCGCCCACCACGGCGCAGATCTTGGTGGTGCCGATGTCCAAGCCAACGATGATTTCGCCCCTGGAACTCATGCCGCTTCTCCCGCCAGGCGCACCACCACGCGCCGTTCCGAATCCAGGTCTATGAGCACGGCCCTGCCCAGCTCGCCGCGCTCCTTCAGGTCCGCGCGCACCCGGTCCAGACGGGCCAGCCGCTCCTTGAAATCCTCGAACCCCAGCCGCACGGTGGCGCCCAAGTCGTTCCACACCAGGCTGAGGCCCTCCACCCGGTCCAGATGCAATTCGCTGAGCCGCCCGCCCGGCCCCTTGTCCGCCTCGGGCAGATCGCGCCACAAGGCCTTGGCCAGGGTCAAGAGCTCCATGGTCTCGTCGTCGGGCCGCAGCATGTCCGCCAGGCTGAGGCCGGTTAATACCGGCATATCGGGCGCGGTTTCGCTGCCCAGGGGCGCGAAGGAGCGGAATCCCTGGTCCAGGTAGTAGAAGCGCCCCTCCACCAGGGCCACCAGCTCCGGCTGGCGCTCCACGATCCTGATGTGGACCTTGTTGGGCAGGGTCCTTTCCACCCGGGCCTGCATCACCCAGGGATGCAGCAGGAGCCTCTGTTCGACTGTGCCCACGTTGAGCGCCAGAAGGTTGCTGTGGCTGCCCACGCCGGCGGCGCGCAGCACGTCGAAGCGGCTCAAATGCTCGGCCCCGGCCACCCGCGCCTCGGCCACCTCGAAGGCGGGCAGGGAAATCATGGCGGTCCAGGCGGCCAGGAGGCCCAGGCTCAGCAGGGCGAAGAGAGCCAGCACCCCGGCCAGGCGGCGGGCCAGGGCCAGGGCCAGGCTTTTCTCGGGCCTGATCACCTTTTCCGCCGGACGGCGCTTCCTGACGTGCTGGCTCTTGAGGCGGCGGCCCAGGGCCCGCCCCTTCTCGGGCGCTCCGGCCGGCGTCACGCCTTTGGATGACTTCAGCCTAAGCATGGCCGACCACCTCCACCTCGGGCTCCAGTTCCACGCCGCTGGACTTCAGCACCCGCTGCCGGACCTCGCGCATCAGGGCCAGCACGTCCCGGGCGGTGGCTCCCCCCCGGTTCACGATGAAGTTGGCGTGCTTGGCGCTCACCTGGGCCCCGCCCACCGTGAGCCCCTTGCAGCCCGCCGCCTCGATGAGCCGGCCGGCGTAATCGCCCGGCGGGTTCTTGAAAACGCTGCCCGCGCTGGCCGCTCCCGTGGGCTGGCTGCGCCGCCGCCGGGCCAGGGCCTGGTCGCAGCGCAGGCCCACCGCCTCCGGCCGGTCTTCCTGCAGGGCCAGGAGCGCCGCCAGCACCAGGCTCTCTCTGGGCAGACTCCGCTGGCGATAACCGGCGGGGAGCTGCGCGCCTTCCAGCCTGGCCGTCTCGCCCTCGGCCAAAAGCAGGGTTATTCCCCTGGTCAGCCGGCTCATGTCCGAATCCAAGGCCCCCGCGTTGGTGGCCACGGCGCCGCCCACGGTGCCGGGGATGCCGGCGGCCCATTCCAAACCGGCCAGGCCCAAGCGGGCGGCGAACTTGACCGCCGCCGGCAGGTGCGCCCCGCCGCCGGCCCAAAGGCAATCGCCCTGGCGGCGCAGGCTGGCCAGCTCGCCCGCCAGGCGCAGCATCACCCCCGGATAGCCGGCGTCGCTGACCAGGAGATTGGACCCCCGGCCCAGGGGCATCCAAGGCAGACCCGCCTGGCGGGTGGCCTTGATCACCAGGGCCGCCTCCTCCTGGCTGGCCACCTGGCAAACGCACCAGGCCGGCCCGCCCACGCCCCAGGTGGTGTGGACGCTCATGGGCTGATCGAACTTGGCCCGCTCGCCCAGGCTATCTTGCAGCAGCCGTTTCAATTCAGCGCTCACCCTTTCGCCCCGTCCCGGCTGAGTTCCTCTCCCACCCGCCAGACGTCGCCGGCTCCCATGGTGAACAAAACGTCTCCCGGCTTGAGCAGCCGCTTGAGCCGGGCCAGCGCGGCCTGGGCCGTGCCCACGTGCTCCACCGCCCGGTGGCCATGGGCCCGGATGGCCTCGGCCAGCTTTTCGGCCGAGACTTCCGGATCGGGCCGCTCGCTGGCCGCGTAGATGTCCAGCACCAAAAGCTCGTCCGCGCCGTAAAAGGCGGTGGCGAATTCCTCGAACAAGAGCCTGGTGCGGCTGTAGCGGTGGGGCTGGAAGCAAACCACCAGCCTGCTTTCCGGCCAGGCCGCCCGGGCCGCCTCCAGGGTGGCCCGGATTTCCGTGGGGTGGTGGGCGTAGTCGTCCATGATCAGGGCGCCGCTTGCGCCGCGGCCCTTTTCCTCGAAACGCCGCTTGACCCCCGAAAGTCCGGGGCAGGCGCCCATGGCCTTGGCCAGATCGACGCCCACCTCCCGCGCCACGGCGATGGCCCCCAGCGCGTTCTGCACGTTGTGGCGGCCCGGCAGAGGCAGGGTGACCCGGCCCACCGACTCACCGCGCACATAAAGCGTGAAGCTGGATTCCAGGCCGCTGGCCACCAGGTCCCTGGCCTGGTAATCGGCCTGCGAGGCCAGACCGTAGGTAATGGTGCGCTTGCGGACCCTGGGTATGAGCCCGGCCAGGCGGGCGTCGTCCAGGCAGATCACGGCGGCGCCGTAAAACGGGATCTTGTTCATGAATTCCACGAAGGCGTCGTCCAGGACCTCGTCCGAGCCGTAGTGATCCATATGCTCCTTGTCCACGTTGGTGACCATCACCACCACCGGGCTCAACCGGTTGAAGGAGCCGTCCGACTCGTCGGCCTCGGCCACCAGAAAATCGCCCTTGCCCAGCCAGGCGTTGGCGCCCAGGGCCCCCAGCTTGCCGCCCACCACCACCGTGGGGTCCAGGCCGCCCGCCGCCATGAGCTGCGCCACCATGGAGGTGCCGGTGGTCTTGCCGTGGGCCCCGGCCACGGCCACCCCGTATTTGAGGCGCATGAGCTCGGCCAGCATCTCGGCCCGGGGTATGACCGGTATCAACTGCTCCCGCGCCGCCTGCACCTCGGGGTTGTCTTCCTTCACCGCCGAGCTGATCACCACCACGTCCGCGCCTTTAACGTTATCCGCGTCGTGGCCGATATGGACGCCCGCGCCCAGACCGGCCAGGCGGCGGGTGGTGGCGCTCTCCTTGAGGTCGGAGCCGGTCACCTTGTGGCCCAGGTTCACCAGCAGTTCGGCGATGCCGCTCATGCCTATGCCGCCGATTCCCACGAAATGAATGCGCTGATGACGCTGATACATCAGGCCGCCTCCTTCAGCAGAGCCAGGCAGTGGCGGGCGATGTCGCGCGCGGCCTCCGGCTTGGCCAATTCCCCGGCCTTGGCTTCCATGGCGGCCAGCTCCTGCGGGTGGTCCATGAAATGGCGGATGACCCCGGCGGCGCTCGGCCCGTTGAAATCGGCGTCGGCGATCAGCCTGGCCGCCCCGGCCTCCAGCAGGGAGCGGGCGTTGGCGGTCTGGTGGTCGCCCGCGGCGTAGGGATAGGGCACGCAAACCGCGGCCCGCCCCGCGGCCAGCGCCTCGGTGAGGGTGCCGGCCCCGGCCCGGCAAATGACGAGATGCGACCGGCCGTATGCCCGTCCCATGTCCTGGATGAAGGCCTCCACCCTGGCCTGGATTCCCTGGGCCGCGTAGGCCTCCCGCACTTGCGTTTCTTCCTTGGGGCCGGTCTGGTGGGTGACGCGCAGCAGGTTCTTCTTGTCCTCCAACAGAGGCAAGGCTTCGCGCATGCCCTGGTTCAAGCTGTGCGCGCCCTGGCTGCCGCCCAATACCAACAGATGGAAGCCCTGGGAAGGCTCTCCCCGCCGGGCGGCCTCCTCCTTGGCCTGCTTGAGCAAATCCAGGCGCACCGGATTGCCCATCAACCGCACCTTACTTGCCGGCAGCGCTTTTTCCGCGCCGGGAAAGGCGGTGAACACCACCAGGGCCAGGCGGGACAAAAACTTGTTGGTCAGGCCGGGCACCGCGTTCTGCTCCTGCACCGCCAGGGGCACGCCGGCGAGCCAGGCGGCCACGCCCAGGGGAAAGGCCGCATAGCCGCCCACCGCCAGGACCAGGCCCGGCCGGTAGCGCCTGAGTAGGGCCAGCGCCGACCACAGCGCCCCCGGCAAGGCCGCCAGGCTGGCCAGGCGCTCCCACAGGCCCCTGCCCCGCAGGGCGCGCACCTTGATCGCCTCCAGGGGATAGCCGGCCTCTTGGAGCACCCGGCTTTCCAGGGCCTTGCCCGCATTCACGAAAGCCAGTTGCAATGCGGGCTCCAGCTCCCGCAGGGCCGCGGCCACGGCCAGGCCGGGGAACAAATGCCCGCCGGTGCCGCCGCCGGCTATGAGCACCGTGCCCCTCATGCGGCCCTCCTGTGCCCGGCCACCGAGAGCAGGATGCCCACGCAGGCGAAGTTGACCATCAGCGAGGAGCCGCCGTAGGAAATGAACGGCAGGGTCAAGCCCTTGGTGGGCAAAAGCCCCATCACCACGGCCGCGTTCACGAAAGCCTGCAAGCCGATTATCAGGGTGGCGCCCAGGGCCAGATAGGTCCCGAAAAGATCGCGGGCCTCCAGGGAGGCGCGCACGCCGCGCCAGATCAAAACCATGAACAGCCCCAGCACCAGCGCCACGCCCCACAGCCCCAGCTCCTCCCCCAACACCGCGAAGACGAAATCGGTGTGCGGCTCGGGCAGGTAGAAGAGCTTCTGCATGGAGCCGCCCAGGCCCGCCCCCCACATGCCCCCGCAGGCCAGGGCCAGGAAGCTGTGGATGATCTGATAGCCGCGCCCCAAGGGGTCTTCCCAGGGCTGCATGAAGCCCAGGAGCCGCTCCAGGCGCCAGCTCACCTTGAAAAGGAGGAAGTACATGACCGGCGCGGCGGCGGCGGCCATGGCGGCCAGATAGATCAAGCGGGTGCCGGCCACGAAGAGCATGGCGATGGTGAGTATGAACAGGGTCACGCTCATGCCCAAATCGGGCTCCAGCAAAATGGGCAGCACCAGTATGCTGGCGATGACCATGGGCGGCAGGAAGCCGCGGCTGAGGCTCTTGATCTGGTCAGCGTGCTCGCTGAGCGCGTAGGCCAGATAGAACAGGAGGGCCAATTTAGCGAACTCGGCCGGCTGCACGGAGAAAACCCCCAGACGCAGCCAGCGCGCCGCGCCGCCGGCGCGGTGGCCGATGCCGGGAATCAGGACCAGCACCAGGGCCAAGAGCACCACCACCAGGGCCGGGTAGGCCAGCTTGCGCAGGCGGGCGTAATCGCCGGCGGCTATGACCGCCATCACCGTCAGCCCCACGGCCAGGTGCATGAGCTGGTGCTTGAAAAAGTAGGCCGAGTCCAGGTAGCGCTTGCTGGCCAGGGCGCTGGAAGCGCTGAACACCATAACCAGGCCGATGCCGGTCAGCGCCAGGGCGCACAAGAGGATCCAGGGATCGCTTACCCTGATGCCTCCCTGGCGTCCGGCGGGGCTGTCGGCTGTGGCCTGCATCACGCTCATCTCAGCTCTTCCAGGGTTGGCCCTTGACCAGGGCCTGAAAATGTTCGCCCCGTTGGGCGTAACCCGTGTAGGCGTCGAAGCTGGCGCAGCCGGGCGACAGCAGCACCGCTTCTCCCGCCTGGGCCTCTTGCCGGGCTATCGCCACCGCCTCGGCCAGATCGGCCGCCAGCCGGCTCTCGACCAAGCCCTTCACCTGGCCGTGGATGGAGGGCCCCGCCTCGCCGAAGCAAATAACCCGGCGCACGTATTTTTTGATTTGCGGGGCCAGGTCGGCGAAGCTGCCTTCCTTGTCGCGCCCGCCCAGCAAAAGGATGGCCGATAATTCCAGGGCCTCCAAAGCCGCCGCCACCGCGCCCACATTGGTTCCCTTGGAGTCATCGAACCAGAAGACCCCGTCGCGGCGCTCCACCAACTCCAGGCGGTGGGGCAGGCCCTGGAAGGTGTCGATGGCGTCCTGCACCGCGGAAACCGGCGCGCCGGCCGCCAAAGAGGCCAGGGACGCCGCCAGGATGTTGAGCCGGTTGAAACGGCCGTGCAGCTTGCTGGCTTTAACGGACAGCTTCAGCCCGGTGCCCGCTTGGGCGGCGATGATTAGGTCGTCGTCCATGAGCCAGCCGCCGGGCTCCACCGGCCCCCGCGCCGCGTAACCCCAGACCAGGGCCGGGCAGGCTTCCGCGCGGGCGGCCACCTCGGGATCATCCAGGCAGAGCACCGCCACGTCGCCGGCGCCTTGATTTTTAAAGAGGCTGTACTTGCTGGCCGCGTATTCCTCCAGGTCCCGGTAGCGGTCCAGATGGTCCGGGCTGATGTTCAACAGCACCCCCACCTTGGGCCGCAGGCTGCTGGCGGTGTCCAATTGAAACGAGCTGACCTCCAGCACCACCCAATCGACTTCTTCACCGCGATTGAGGAAATCGCACAAGGGCGTGCCCAGATTGCCGCCCACGAAAACTCTTTTGCCCGCCTGGGCCAGCATGCTGCCCACCAGGCTGGTCACCGTGCTTTTGCCGTTGGTGCCGGTGATCATCACCGAGGGCGCGTTCAGGAAGCGCCAGCCCAGCTCCAGCTCGCCGATCACCTCGGCCCCGCGCTCCACCGAGGCCCGCACCTCGGGCAGGCGTTGATCCACCCCCGGCGACAGGACCACTATTTCGGCCCAAGCGAAATCCTGCGGCCGATGCCCGCCCAAGTGCAGCTCGGCCCCGGCTTCCCTGGCCGCCGCCGCGCCGGAGGGGCCAGGGGCCTGGTCGGTGGCGATGACCTGGGCGCCATGCTTAAGGCACAGCCTGGCGGCCGCCGCCCCGCTGGAGCCCAGCCCGACCACCAGGATTTTTTTGCCTCGCAAGTTCAAGCTGAAACCTCGTTGCTGAAAAATTTACTAACCGCCAGCGATTCCCCCTCGGCCTTGCTCATGGTCACCACCTCAGCGCAGCTTCAGGGTGGAGATGGCGATCAAGGCCAGCACCACCGCGATGATCCAGAAACGCACGATCACCTTGGGTTCGGCCCAGCCCATCAGCTCGAAATGGTGATGCAGCGGAGCCATCTTGAAGATGCGCTTGCCATGGGTGGCCTTGAAAAAGCCCACCTGCAAGATCACGCTGACCGCCTCCACCACGAAGATGCCGCCCACCAGAACCAGAAGAATTTCGTGCTTGGTGCAAATGGCCGCCGCGCCCAGGGCCCCGCCCAGGGAGAGGCTGCCGGTGTCTCCCATGAAGACCTGGGCGGGATAGGCGTTGTACCAAAGAAATCCCATGACCGCGCCCACCACCGCGCCCAGGAAAACCGCGATCTCGCCCACGCCGGGGATGTACTGTATCTGTAGATACGACGCGGCCTTCACGTTGCCGCTCACGTAGCTGAGCACCAGGAAGGTGGCCGCCGCGATGAGCACCGGGCCGGCGGCCAGGCCGTCCAGGCCGTCGGTGAGGTTCACCGCGTTGGCCGTGCCCACCAGGATGAACACCGCCAACAGCACATAGCCCCAGCCCAAATCCGGCACCACGAACTTGATAAAGGGCAAGGATAGCTGGGTGCTGTAGCCGGGGTGCAGATACAGGGCCGCCGCCGCGGCCAGGCTGAGCGAACCCAGAAGCGCCAGCTTGGCCCGGGCGGAAAGCCCGCCCTCGTTGCGCTTCTGCACGGCCTTGCGGAAATCGTCGATAAAACCTATGGCGCCGCAGCCCAGGGTGACCAGGAGGCAGAGCCACAGATAGAAGCTGTCCAGGCGGCCCCAGAGCAGGGTGGAGGCGGTGACGCCCAGCAATATGAGCACGCCGCCCATGGTGGGGGTGCCGGCCTTGGCCTTGTGGCTTTCCGGCCCCAGCTCGCGGATGTACTGGCCCATTTGCAGTTCGCGCATCTTGCGGATAAACCAGGGGCCCAGAAGCCAGACTATGACCAGGGCGAACAGCGCCGCCCAGATGCTGCGGAAGGTGATGTAGCGCACCACGTTGAAGCCGCCGAAGATATCGCGGAAGGGATAGAGCAAATGATACAGCATCAGCTCATCTCCCCCGTGGTGAGCGCCGCCACCACCCGTTCCATGCGCGCGCTGCGCGAACCTTTTACCAGCACCACGTCATCCTCGCGCAAGAGGTCCCGCGCCGCCCAAACCAGCGCGTCAAGTTCCCGGAAGGCCTGGGCCGACTCTTCATCCAGGCCGGCGGCCCGCGCCCCGCTTGTCACGTCCTGCGCCCGCTCGCCCAGGGCCAGCACCAGGGCGCAGCCCAGCTCCGCCGCCAGGCGGCCGGCTTGCTGATGAAGCCGGGGGGCGGTGGGGCCCAGCTCGCGCATGTCGCCCAGGATGAGGGCCCTGCGCCGGCCGCCCGCCAAATCCCGCAAAGCCTGGAGGCCCGCCGCCAGGGAAGCCGGATTGGCGTTGTAGGTATCGTCCAACACGGTGTAGCCCCAGAAGGACCGCGTGGGCTGCAAGCGCCCCTTGACCGGCGCGAACGCTTCCAGGCCGGCCTGGATGGCCTCCGCGCCCTGCCCCAAGGCCCAGGCCGTGGCCGCCGCGGCCAGGGCGTTCATCACGTTATGGCGGCCGGGCGCGGAAAGGCGCACCCGGACCGCAGGGCCGGCGGGCAGTTCCAAATTGAAGGCCACCTTGGAGCCCAGGGCGCTGACATCGCGCCCGAGCACCTGGGCGTTTTTTTCCAGGGCGAAGGTAATCACCCGGCAGGCCAGGCTCTCGGCATAGGGAGCCAAGAGGGGATCATCCAGATTGACCACCGCCGTGGCCGCCGGCGACAGGCCCAGGAAAAGCTCGGCCTTGGCCGCGGCGATGGCCTGCAATGACCCCAGGCGGCCCAGATGGGCGGGCCCCACGTTGGTGACCACCCCGGCCTCCGGGGCGGCTATTTCGGTGAGGCGGGCTATTTCGCCGGGAGCGTTCATGCCCATCTCCACCACGCAGGCGGTATGCTCGCCGCTGAGCTGGAGCAGGGTCAGGGGCAGCCCGATGTGGTTGTTGTAATTGCCCCGGTTTTTCAAGACGCGGTGGCGCTGGCTCAGGATGGCGGCCAGCATCTCCTTGCAGGTGGTCTTGCCGTTGGAGCCGGTGACCGCCGCCACCAGGGCGCTGTGCTCCCGCCGCCAGGCCGCGGCCAGGTCGCCCAGGGCGCGGGTGGTGTCCTCCACCGCCAAGAGGCAGGCCTCGGGGTCGGCCTCCAGGCTGAAACCCCGGCGCACCACGGCCGCCGCCGCGCCGGCTTGCAGCGCGCCGGCCACGAAATCGTGGCCATCGAAATTGGGCCCGCTCAAGGCCACGAAAAGCTGGCCGGCCGCGATGGCGCGGGAATCGGTGCCCACGCCGCTGAAGGCCTCCGGCGGGCAATTCCCGCTCACCTCGGCGCCGATGGCCCGCGCCGCGAATTCAGCGTCCAGCCTAGGCATGGCCGCCTCCCTGGGCGCGGGTTTGCAAGGCGGCCGTTGCCTGCTCGCGGTCGTCGAAATGGCGTTTCTCCCGGCCGATGATCTGATAATCCTCGTGGCCCTTGCCGGCTATCAGCACCACGTCCGATTCATCCGCTTCCCCGATGGCTATGGCGATGGCCGCGGCCCGGTCGGCCTGGACCACGTAGCCCGCGCCTTCGCGCAGAGAGTTTATCCGCCGCTGGCCGGCCTCGCGCAGGCCCGGCTCGATCATGGCCAGGATGGCCGCGGGCTCCTCGGTGCGCGGGTTGTCCGAGGTGAGCAGCGCCGAATCGGCTCCCCGGCCCACGGCCAGGCCCATGAGGGGGCGCTTGCCATGATCCCGGTCGCCGCCGGCCCCGAAAACGCAGATGAGGCGGCCCTTGGTAAGCGGCTTCAGCGCGCCCAGGGCCTGGCTCAGGGCGTCGTCGGTATGGGCGTAGTCAACGAAAACCGCCGGCCGGGCTTGGGGGCCGCCCACCCTCTGCAAGCGGCCCGGCACGCCGGGGCAGGCGGCCAGGCCGGCCGCGATATCCTCGGGCCCCATGCCCAGGGCCAGGCCCACGGCGCAGGCCGCCAAGAGATTTTGCAGGTTGTAGCGGCCCACCAGGGGCGTGTGCGCGGCGAACTCGCCGCCCGGCCAAACCACCCGGCAGGAGCCGCCCGCCAGGCTCAGACCGGGCTCCAGGCCGCGCACCCGGGCCTCGGGGTGAAAACCATAGGTCCACAAGGGGAGGCCCGCTTCCAGCGCCGCGCCGGCCACGGCCCCGCCGTAAGGGCCGTCCAGGCACACCACCGCCGTGCCCGGCTTGCCGGCGGCTCTGGATTCCGGCAGCAGCTCGCGGAAGAGCCGTAGCTTGGCCGCCAGGTAGGCGTCCATGCTCCCGTGGTAGTCCAGATGATCGCGGGTGAGGTTGGTGAACACCGCCGCGTCGAACTCCACCCCGTCCGGCCGGTGCTGGCAAAGGGCGTGGCTGGAAACCTCCATCACCGCCCGGCCCACCCCGGCGGCCAGCATGCGGGCCAGGAGGCCTTGCAGCTCCACCGATTCCGGGGTGGTCATGGCCGCCGGCGCGGCCTGGCCGGCGAAGCGGGTTTCCACGGTGCCGATGACGCCGGTGGGGCCCCGCCCGGCCAAAACCGCCTCCACCAGATAGCTGGTGGTGGTCTTGCCGTTGGTGCCGGTGACGCCCACCACGGTCATGCCGTGGCTGGGGTTTCCCTGATACGCCGCCGCCAGGCGGGCCAGGGCCGCGCGGGAATCCGGCACCTGCACCTGGCAGATATCCGCGCCCGCCACCAGCCGCTCCACCAGGGCCGCCGCCGCGCCCGCCGCCGCGGCCTGGGCCACGAAGGCGTGGCCGTCCGCCGCGCCGCCTTTCAAGGCCGCGAACAGCATGCCCGGCCGCACCTGGCGCGAATCATAGGTGAGCCCGCTGACCTCCACTTGGGGAGGCGCGCCGTGCAGTCTGGCCCGGGGCAGGCTATGGAGGAGATCGCCCAGCATCATCAGGCCCCTCCCCCCTGGGGAGCCAGGCGCAGGCTCAGTCCCTTGCTCAAGGGCCGGCCGGGCGCGGGCTCCTGGGCCACCACCCGTCCCCAGCCTTGCAGGCTCAGGCGCACCATGCCGGACATGTCCAAGACCTGGCGCAGGGTGTAGCCGGTGAGATCGGGCGCCAGGCCCAAGGCCAGCAGATGCTTGGGCTCCATCTCGGCCAGCTCCGGGTCCAGGGGCTTGGCCTTGGCCAGGGCGGGGGCCGGGGCGGCCTTGGGCTCCCGGGCGGTCTGCAAGCCCGCCTCGGGCTGCCAGCCCAGCACGTCCAGGGAGGCCCGCGCGATCTGGCTGAAGGCGGGCCCGGCCACCACGCCGCCGTAGTGCTGGCCGCGGGGCGTGTCTATGATCACCGCCACCACGATCTGGGGATTGTCGGCCGGCAGGAAGCCCATGAAGCTGGCCATGTATTCGCTGCGCGAATACCCGCCGCCCGGGTTCACCTTCTGGGCGGTGCCGGTCTTGCCCGCCACGGGCAATGAGCCCACCCTGGCCCTGGTGCCGGTGCCGCCTTCCTCGGTGACCCTTTGCAGCATGCCGGTCAGGATGCGCGCCTCGCGGGCGCTCATCACCCGCCGCACCACCCGAGGCTGGGTCTCGGCGATCAGATGGCCGCTGGAATCCACTTCGGCCCGCACCACGTAGGGCCTCATCAACACGCCGCCGTTGGCTATGGCGGCGAAGGCCTGGGCCATCTGCAGGGCGGTGACGGCCACGCCGTGGCCGAAGCAGATGTTGGCCAATTCCACCGGCCGCCAGGCCCCCACCGGCCGCAGGATGCCCCGCGACTCGCCGGGCAGGTCCACGCCGGTCCCCTGGCCGAAGCCGAAGGCCTGGATGGTCTTATACAATTCGTCAGCGCCGATGGTCTGGCCCACCTTGGCCGCGCCGATGTTGGAGGAAAGCTTGATTACGTCGGCCAGGTTCAGCTTGCCGTATTCGTGGGTGTCGTGGATGGTGCGGCCGCCGATCTGCCAGGCGCCCTGCTCGCAGTCGAAAAGCTGGTCCAGGGTCACCTTGTGGCTCATGAGGGCGGCCGCGGCCACGAAGGTCTTGAAGGTGGAGCCGGGCTCATAGGTGTCGGTGAGCACCCGGTTGCGGTAGACCTCCTGGGGATAGCTGGCGAACACGTTGGGATTGAAGGCCGGCAGCGAGGCCAGGGCCAGGATCTCGCCGGTCTGGGGAATCATGACGATGGCCTGGCCGCCCTTGGCCCGGTACTTGGCCACGGTCTCGGCCAGGATTTTCTCCGCCCGGTACTGGATGCCCTTGTCCAAGGTGAGCATCAGGTGGTTGCCCTCGGGCAGCTTGGTCAGGGCGGCGGGCGTCAGGTGTATGGTGCGGCCCAGCGCGTCGCGCAGGCTGGTGAGGGTGTGGCTCTGCCCCTTGAGCACCCGGTCGTGCCCCTTTTCCAGGCCCTCCAGGCCGCGGGCGTCCAACCCGGCGAAACCCAGCACGTGGCAGGCCAGGGTGGTGTAAGGGTAAAAGCGCCGAGGCTCCATGACCAGGCCCACGCCCTCCAGCTCCAATTTCTTCACGGCCTCGGCCTTGTCCGGGCTCACCCGGCGGGCGATCCAGACAAAGCCCTTTTCGCCGCTCAGCCGTTTGATCACCTCCTGGGCGGGCAGGCCCAGGGCCGCGGCCAGGCTGCGGCCCACCCCGCGCGGCTGGGTGATCTTCAAAGGCGAGGCGTACACGCTGTGGGTGTCCAGGCTCACCGCCAGTTCTTCCTGGTTGCGGTCGAAGATGATGCCGCGGCGCGGGGCTATCTCCACCTGCTTGAGGAACTCGCGCTGGGCGCGGGCGGTAAGCTCCTGGTGCTGGAACAGCTGCAAATGCACGGCGCGTCCCAAGAGCACCACAAAGGCCAGGCCGAAAAAAGCCCCCACCAGCCACAGCCGGAGCCGCAGCCATTGCCTCTCCCGCGCTTCCTGGCGCGCGTTCACTTGAGCACCCTTTTCTGGGCGGGTTCGGGCGGCTGCAGGCCCAGGCGGGCCCCCACTCTTTCCAGGCGCTCGGGCGAGCGCAGGATGTTCAGCTCCACCCGCAAGCGCCGGCCGGTCTCGCGCAGCTCGCGCTGGGTTTCCAGCTCGCGGCTCACCTGAAAAGAAAGATTCTGCGCCCTGACCGAGGCGAAAGCGTAAAACAGGGCCACCGCGGTGACCACTATCAATAACGTCAAAAGGCGCTTCAGGCTAAGGCCCTCCAGGCTCACCGCCCGCACCTGGCGCCGGTTGGCCACCCGCACGCTCACGCTCATGACAGGGCCTCCCCGGTGCGCACCGCCACCCTCAGGCGGGCCGAGCGCGCCCGCGGATTGGCCGCGATTTCCTCGGCGCGGGCTTGCCTGGCCTTGCGGAAGGGCAGATCGAAAAGGGGCTTGCGGCCGCAGGCGCAAACCGGCAGCTCCGGCGGGCAGGTGCAGGGCTGGGCCCAGGCCCGCATGGCGCGCTTGACCCGGCGGTCTTCCAAGGAGTGATAACTGATGATGGCCAACCTGCCTCCGGGCTTCAGCCAGCCGGGCGCGCTTTCCAAAAAGCGCTCCAACTGGCCCAATTCGTCGTTAACCTTCAGGCGCAGGGCCATGAAGACCTGGGTGGCCGGATGCAGCTTGCGCTTGCGCCTCTCGGCGGCGGTGAGGGCCTCCTCCACCACCGCGGCCAGCCGGCCGGTGGTGGTGATGGGATTCCCTTCCCGCTCGCTGATGACGGCGCGGGCCACCCGCCGGGCCTGGGGCTCCTCGCCCAATTCCCTGAAAAGGCGGGCCAGCTGGTTTTCGTCCAACTCGTTTACCAGTTGGGCCGCGCCGGGGCCTTGGCCGCCCATGCGCATGTCCAAGGGCGCCTCGAAGCGAAAAGCAAAGCCACGGCCCGGGTCGTCGAGCTGCATGGAACTAACCCCCAAATCCAGGAGGATGCCATCGGCGCCGTCTTCGCCCTCTTGGGCCAGGCAATCGCCCAAGCGGTCGAAGGTGGTCTGCCAAAGCTTCACCCGGTTCCCAAAGACCGCTAACCTCTCGCTGGCCAATCGCAGGGCCGAAGGGTCTCGGTCAAGCCCCCAGAGACGGGCGCCGGGAGCGGCGGTTTCCAAGACGCCCGCGGCATGCCCTCCAGCTCCCACGGTGCCGTCCACAAACAATCCGCCGCGTTGGGGTTCCAGGGCCTCGATCACCTCGGCCAGCATCACCGGCCGGTGTTTCTCGCCCATGGCCTAGATTCCCAGTTCGGCCATGAACGAAGAGAGGTCCCCGAAGTTGGCGCGGATTTCCTCGCGCGCCGAGTACCAGCGGTCCTTGTCCCAAATCTCGAAATTGCTCTGCATGCCCACCAAGAGAACCTGACTTTCCAAACCGGCCATTTCCCGCAGGGCTTGGGGGATCAACACCCGTCCCTGCTTGTCGCAGGTGCAATCGGTGGCGCCGCTTATGAAATAGCGGCGAAAGGCCTGCACCCTGGGGTCCAGCTGGCTCAGGCGGCTGATCTTATCCGCCAGGGCCCGCCAGTCTTCCTGGGGGTAGGCCACCAGGCAGCGGTCCGAGGTGGTTATCACCAGACGGTCGTCGCGCAGCGCTTTGAGCACGTCGCGGAACCTGGCCGGCACCGCCAAGCGGCCCTTGCTGTCCAGGCTATGTACTGACCAACCGGTGAACACCTGTCGCCTCGCCTCAAGGGACAATTACCCACTATTCCCCACTAACTTCCACTGGGCCCCACTATAGGGGGCTCCCTGGGGGTATGTCAAGAAGAAAACACGATCTTTTCCCCCTCGCCTCCGCCAGGGCAAAGCCGCGTGCCACCGTTTTTGGGCGATAGGGATATATATGCCACTTTCAAGGCAATAAAATTATAACTCATTGTTTTATTTATAAATATTAACAGGGCATCGCCACGGGCCGCTAAATAGGCTTTTTAGAGGGAGGCGCTTGTCGGATTTTTTGGTGGCGCAAAGTGGGGAGCCGTCTGGGCTGACCCAGGGGAACCGCCGGGGCTCCACATTCGCACTAGCCTTAAATGCTTGATAATTTCGGGTTGACTCCCGGCGCGAAGCAGTGATATTCTGGCTTGCGTCGTGGGCGCCCCACGAATGCTCCGTGTTTATCGGGCCATTTCAGGTGCGGCGTCCTTGAGCCAGGGCTGGATCGCGATATTACCAGGCTTCCAGATTGCAAACTGCCCGTCGGCCTGGTTACCCCCCTCTGAACGGCAGAGGGACCAGCCCGGGGGAAACCAAGCAGGAATAAGGAGACGGCATGGCTAAAAAACCTATGACCAAGGCGGACATGATCGACAAAGTTGCCAAGGACGCCGGGATTTCCAAGGCGGCCGCCAAAACCGCCATCGAGTCCTTTGTTGACATGGCCCGCAAAGAGGTCAAGGTTGGCCGGGCTTTCCGCGTGGCGGGGCTGGGCACTTTCGCGCTCAAGAAGAGCAAGGCCCGCAAAGGCGTGAATCCCTCCACCGGCGAGCCGATCAAGATCAAAGCCAAAAAGCGCATGGTCTTCAAACCCAGCGCCCAGGTTAAAAACCTTTTAAATTAAACCAGCTTTGTTCCGGCGTTTCGGGCGCCGCCCCGGCCGGCTCCCCCTCTTGAGGGGCGGCCCGCCGCGAGCCTTAGGCAACCGGATCAAGACGCACATGCCCATCCATCCCAAGGCAGAATCGTTCTTGGCGGGGATGGGCATGCGCGCTTGCGGCCATTTATTCGGCTATTTAAGCAAGATAAAGGCCATAATATGCAACTTAAAGCTTGCCCGCAGTTTTGGCCGCATATATTTTAATATAGTGTCGCGCTTCGTCATGGCTGTCCGAGCCCACTCCTTGCGGACGGAGCCACACCAAGGCGCTCCTGCCTGTCCCGCGCCTGAAGAGTGAACACCTGGTGGAGGATTCTCAAAAGCATGTCTGATCAGAAGGAAGTGATCGGTTCCCTGCTCGACGACCTGGCCGCCGAGGTGGTGGTGCTGGAGCCCGGGGACCTGATGACCTATGGCGACGTGCTGTCCCGCCTGGAGCAGCTATCGATAATCTGCGATGGAGCCGGCGAGCCCCTGTTGGCCCGTTTGTCCGATTCGCTCAAGGCCCACCTGGAGGCCATGATCCTGGGCGAGTATCAGGATCAGGACAAGGGCGTGCAGGCCTTGAGCGAAGGGGTGGCCATGGGGCAATCCGTGTTCCGCGGCGAATCCGACGCCACGGCCCTGCAGGGATTCCTGGCCGCCTACAACATGCCCGGCGCCGAGGAGCTGGCCGCCGGCGCCGCGCCCCAGGCGGGCGCAGACCGGCCCGCGCCGGCCGCCGAGGCCCCGGAGGCCGAGGCCGCGCCGCCGCCGGCCGAGGCGGAGCCCTTCACTCCCGAGGACGAGGAGCTCTTGAGCGGCTTCGTGGCCGAGGCCTTGGAGCATCTGGAATCCATAGAGGTCAACACCCTGCTCCTGGAGGACAGCCCCCAGGACCAGGAAGCGCTCAACGCCGTTTTCCGCCCCTTCCACACCATCAAGGGCGTGAGCGGCTTTTTGAATCTGCAGGACATAAACCATCTGGCCCACGCCCTGGAGAACCTTTTGGACCAGGCGCGCTCCGGCAGCCTCATCATAGAGTCGGTGGCCATCGACATCATCCTGGCCGGGGTGGACGTCCTCCGCCAGATGATCAACGAATCCCAGGCCGCGGCCTCGGAAAGGCGGCCGCGCACCGCCTTCGACACCGCCTCGCTGGAAGCCAGGATAGAGCAGGTCATAAACTCGGCCGGCGAGACCGAGGCCGAGGCCGCCCCGGCCCAAGCCAAGCCCGAGGCGCCGCCCCTGGGCGAACTGCTGGTGAGCGACGGCATCCCGCCCGAGGCGGTGGAACAGGCCTTAAGCCGCCAGAAGGAAGGCGCCCTGCGCCCCCTGGGCGAGCTGTTGGTGCACGAGGGCGCGGCCAAGCCCAGCCAGGTGGCCGGCGCCCTCAAGACCCAGAAGGCCATGAGCCAGCCCCAGGCCAAGAGCCTGGCCGTGCAAGAGGTCAAGATAGACACGGTCAAGCTGGACAACCTGCTGGACATGGTGGGCGAGCTGGTCATCGCCGGCTCCATGGTGCGGGCCAATCCCAACGTGCAGGCCATAAGCGACCGCAAGCTCGTGGCCGATCTGGGCCAACTGAGCCGCATCACCACCGAGCTGCAGAAAACCACCATGAGCATGCGCATGGTGCCCATCAAGCAGACCTTCCAGAAAATGGTGCGCGTGGTGCGCGACACCGCCAAGAAGCGCGGCCGCAAGGTGGCCCTGGAGCTGGAAGGCGAAGGCACCGAGATCGACCGCAACATGGTGGAGAAGTTCTACGATCCCCTGATGCACATGGTGCGCAACTCGGTGGACCACGGCATCGAATCCCCGGAAGAGCGCCTGGCCGCCGGCAAGCCCGAGGAGGGCACCGTGGTATTGGCCGCCTATCACAAGGGCGGCAACGTCTGCATCGAAATCCGCGACGACGGCAATGGGCTGGACCGCGAAAGAATCGTGGCCAAGGCCCTGGAGAACGAAATCATCACGGAGGAAGACCTGGAAAACCTGGGCGAGGAAGAGGCCTATCACCTCATCTTCAAGCCCGGCTTTTCCACCGCCGAGGTGGTGACCGAAATCTCCGGGCGCGGCGTGGGCATGGACGTGGTGCAGCGCACCATCGACGAGCTGCGCGGCAAGGTGGAGATATCCAGCGAACTGGGCAAGGGCACCACCTTCATAATCGCCCTGCCGCTCACCCTGGCCATTATCGACGGCATGGTGGTGGAGGTGGGCGTGGAGCGCTTCATCCTGCCCACCATCAGCGTGGCCGAATCCCTGCGGCCCAATGAAAAGGATTACAGCACCGTGCAGGGCCGCGGCGAAATGATCATGATCCGGGGATCGCTCTTGCCCCTAATAAGGCTGCACGGCATCGTGGGCGTGGAACCTTCCCAACGCAACCCCTGGGAGGCTCTCCTGGTGGTGGTGGAGCATCACGGGCAGAAGCGCTGCCTTTTGGTGGACCGTCTGGTGGGCCGCCAGGAAGTGGTCATCAAATCCCTGGGCGAAAGCCTGAAAGGCGTGAAGGTAGTGGCCGGCGGCGCCATCATGGGCGACGGCCGGGTGGGCCTTATCCTGGATGTGGAAGGCGTGTTCAGGGCCCATGAAGGCCGGAGGGGTTAAATGAACCAGGAACCTGTTTCCCAAGAGCATGACGATTCCAGCGAACTCCAGGCCAAGGCGGGCAGGGACGTCAGCCACCTGGCCGGCAAGTATCTCACCTTTTTTCTGGCCGGCGAGCAATTCGGGATCGAGATAACCAAGATCCGGGAAATCCTGGGCGTCTTGGACATCACCCCGGTGCCGCAAACCGCCGACTTTCTGCTGGGGGTGATCAATTTACGGGGCAAGGTTATCCCGGTGATGGACCTGCGCCTGCGGTTCAACCAGGAATACCGCGAGCCCGACGAACGCACCTGCATCATCGTGGTGGAGGTGACAAAAGACGACGGACGGCGCATACTTATGAGTATGGTGGTTGATCAGGTCAATGAAGTGCTTAACGTGAGCGCCGCTGACATCGACGCCACGCCTGCCTTTGGCACTAACCTGGACACCGCCTTTATCATGGGAATGGCGAAAACCCAGGGCGGGGTGAAGATTCTCTTGGATGTCGACCGCATCGTGCAGGAAAGCCGACTGGTGGTGGGTTGACGCCTTCATAGAATCAGCCTTGCGCGCGCGTTTCGCCGTTGCCGGCTTGCATGCTGACGCCTATCAGCGACACAAGGCGATAAAAAAGACCAATATGCGAACCAACCGGCGCTCTACATCGTCCGCTGAGGCGGGTGGCCAAGCCGGAGAGGCGGCCAGCTTTGGCTCCAGCTTCGGCCTGAGCATCACCGACGCCCAGTACAAGAAGCTGGCCCAGCTGGTATACCGCCTGTGCGGCATCAACCTGGGCGACAGCAAGAAAGAGCTTATGAAGGCGCGCCTGGCCAAGCGGCTGCGTGCCACGGGCTGTCATGACGTACGGGATTACATCCGCAATCTGGAAAGCGACGCCAGCGGCACGGAGCTGGTTTGCTTCTTGGACTGCATCACCACCAACAAAACCGATTTCTTCCGTGAGCCGCAGCATTTCGATTTCCTGGCCCGGGACATCCTGCCCAAGCTCGACAAGCTCTGCGGCCCCAGCGCTCCCTTCCGCCTCTGGTCGGCGGCCTCCTCCACCGGGGAGGAGCCCTACACCCTGGCCATGGTGCTCAAGGAAAACCAGCAATGCTGGCAGCGGCGGGGAGTCAAGCTTTTGGCCTCGGACCTGTCCACCCAGGTTTTGGAGCACGGCCGCCGCGCCGTGTACACCATGGAAAGAGCGGCCTGCATCCCACGGGCGCTTTTGACCCGCTATTTTCAAAAAGGGCGCAACCGCTGGGAGGGCCACGTGCGGGTCAGGCCCGAACTGCGGGAAATCGTGGAATTCCGCCGGGTCAATTTGATGGACCCCTTCAAGTTCGATCATCCTTTTCATGTTATCTTCTGCCGCAACGTTATGATCTACTTCGATAAACCCACGCAGGAACGCCTGGTGCATAAATTCCACGACTGTCTTGCGCCGGGCGGCTACTTGTTCGTGGGCCATTCGGAGAGCCTGACCGGTATCCAGCACCGCCTGGCCTTTGTGCGGCCGGCTGTGTACCGCAGGGAGAACAAATAGTGTCGGGAAAGATCATCATAGGGGTGGGCGATCTGGCCGTGTCCAACAAACGCGGCGCCGAGCTGGTCACCTATTCCCTGGGTTCCTGCATCGGGGTCATCATCCACGACGCCGCGGCCTGCGTAGGCGGCCTCTTGCACCTCATGCTGCCGGATTCCAACCTGAATCCGGAGCGGGCCAGGAATCAGCCGGGGGTTTTCGCCGATACGGGCCTGCCCCTGCTTTTCAAAAAGGCCTATCAATTGGGCGCCAAGAAGGGCCGCCTGCGGGTGGTGGTGGTGGGCGGCAGCCAGGTGATGGACGCCTCGGGACATTTCAATATCGGCAAGCGCAATTACGCCATGGTGCGTAAGATATTCTGGCGCAACAACGTATTGATCGACAAGGAGGACGTGGGCGGCAACGTGAACCGCACCGTGGGCCTGGAAGTGGGCAATGGCCGGCTATGGGTTAAGACAAACGGAGCGGAGGTCAAGTCGCTGTGAAGCTGGTGGAAGAAATACTGGCCAAAGTCGAGCATCTGCCGGGCATGCCCGCCATCGTGCAGCAGATACTGCTCATCGTCAGCGATCCCGACTTCGAGTTCCAAAGAGTTGCGGATCTGGTGCGCATCGATCCGGGCATAACCGCCGACGTGCTCAGGATATGCAATTCCCCCTTCTACGGCCTGCGCAACAAGATTTCTTCCCTGGACCAGGCCATAGCCTATCTGGGCTCCAACCAGATCGTGGAGATCGTGCTTTCCGGCAAGGTGGTGGGGCATTTCAAAAAGCCCCAATACGGCTACCGCCTGGCCCGGGGGGAATTGTGGCGCCATTCCATGGCCACCGCCCTCATGGCCCAGCGCCTGGGCGAGCGCCTGAACTATCCCGATCTGCCCACGCTTTTCACCGGGGCCTTGCTGCACGACGTGGGCAAGCTGGTTTTGAGCGAGCACGTGGGCGAGAAGTTCGACGAGATAGAAAAGCTGGTCAACGAGCAGGGCATGTCCTTTGTGCACGCCGAGCGCAAGGTTCTGGGTCTGGATCACGCTCTTTTGGGCGCGGCCGTGGCCCGCAAGTGGAATTTGCCCGAACCCATTTGCCATGCCATCGCTTTTCATCATAATTTAGAACCCGCCAAGAAGCATAGGGCCATCGTCCGTCTGGTGTCCCTGGCCAATCTTTTGGTGGTTAACTTGGGAGTGGGCAGCGGGGCCCAAGGCCTGGCCGCTCCCGTGCCCCAGGGCCTTCTACAGGAAGTGGGGCTGAAGTCGAGGGACCTGGACAAGTTGAGCCTGGAACTCAAGGATATCCTGGACCAGGCCGACGAGTTACTTAACATGGCCCGTTAGGGGAGGGAGCGAACCTATGGGTCTGAAGGTGTTGATAGTGGACGATTCCCGGGCCATGCGCTCGGTGATAAAGAAAACCCTGGCCGCCGCCGGCTTCGCGGTGGATGAATGCTACGAGGCCGAGCATGGCCTGGCGGCTCTGGCCGTGCTTGATGAGCACCCGGTGGACGTGGTGCTTTCGGACTTGCACATGCCGGAGATGAACGGCCTGGAACTGTTGGAGACCCTGAAGGACCAGAACCGGGTGCCCAAGTGCTTCATCCTGGTCACCACCGAAGGGCGCAAGGACCGCCTGAAACAGGCCCTGGGCCTGGGCGCCCGCGGCTACGTCTCCAAGCCTTTCCAGCCCGAGGGCCTGCGGAAGATACTAAGCCTGTTTGTGGGAGAGCCCGATGGAAAAGATTTGGACGACGGCCCTGAGGGACTCGATTTCTGATGTTTTCTCCACCATGTTTTTCCTGGTGCCCGAGGAAGACCCCTCGCTGGCGCAAGCCCTGGCCGACAAGCCGGCCCAGCACTGGCTGGAGGGCTGGCTGGAGGTCAAGCAACAAGAGGAAAACGTCATGGTGTGGATTTGGGCGCCGCCGGAGCTGGCCAGGGAACTGGCCGCCAACATATTCTCCATGGAGCCCGAGGAGGTATCCCAGGACGATCTCCTGGACGCCTTCCGCGAGATGCTCAACATGGTGGTGGGCAGCCTTTTGACCATCGTGGATAAGGAAAGCCTGTGGCGCATGGACCTGCCCCAAGCCCGTCATTTGGAAGCCGGTCTGCTGGGCGAAGTCGCCGCCAAGGCGCAATGGGTATTATCCTACGACGTGGAGGAAAAACCGCTTCTGGCCGGCTGCTGGTCGCAGCAGGTCTGACAGGGCGCTTAACCGCGCCGGCGAAAATTCTGGGGGCGGCGCAGATCTGATAAGGTAAAAACATGGCATTTGCAGGCGGGCGGCCCATCAAGGTTCTCATTGTGGACGACTCGGCCGTGGTGCGTCAGGTGTTGTCAAAGGCGCTCTCCGGCGTGGCGGACATCGAGGTGGTGGGAACCGCCACCGATCCCTTCGTGGCCCGCGATAAAATCGTGCAGCTCGAGCCCGACGTAATCACCCTGGATGTGGAAATGCCCCGCATGGACGGCATCACCTTCCTCAAAAAGCTGATGCAGCACCGTCCCATGCCGGTGATCATCCTTTCCTCCCTGACCCAAAAAGGCGGCAGCCTGGCCTTGCAGGCCATCGAGGCCGGCGCGGTGGAGGTGCTGTCCAAGCCCGGCGGCTCCTTCAGCGTGGGCGAGATGGCCGATCAGTTGGCCGACAAGATCCGCGCCGCCGCCTGGGCCAGGCCCCTGGCCAAACAGCCCGCCGCGGCTCCGCAGGCCGCGCAGCGGGTGGCCTCCACCAGCCTGGACCTCACCAACAAGATAGTGGCCATTGGCGCCTCCACCGGCGGCACCGAGGCCATCAAGGAAGTGCTGACCCGGCTGCCGGCCACGGTGCCGGGCATCGTGGTGGTGCAGCACATGCCCCCCCGCTTCACCACGGCCTTTGCCGAACGGCTCAACGGGCTCTGCGCCTTCGAGGTGAAGGAGGGCGCCGACGGCGACAGCGTCTACCCCGGCCGCTGCCTCATCGCCCCCGGCAACTTCCACATGCTTTTGCGGCGCTCCGGCGCGCGCTATTACGTCAACGTCAAAACCGGGCCCATGGTCCACCATCAACGCCCGGCGGTGGACGTGCTTTTCCGCTCGGTGGCCAAGGCGGCCGGCGCCAACGCCCTGGGGGTGATCCTCACCGGCATGGGCGCCGACGGGGCCGAGGGGCTCAACCTCATGAAGGAGGCCGGCTCCTTCACCATCGGCCAGGACGAGGCCAGCTGCGTGGTCTACGGCATGCCCAAGGCCGCCTTCGAGGCGGGGGCGGTGATCAAGCAGTTGCCCTTGCAATCCATCGCCATGGAGGTCATGCGGCGCATAGGATAGAACCATGCCGGAAGATATCATAGACCTGGTAACCGGACGCCTGCTGCCTTATCACGACGATGAGTACATCCGTCAGGCCGCCGAGAAGCTGCTTCTGGAAGACAGGGGCTGGCCCCGCGAGCGCCTGGGGGTGGAATACCGCCGCACGCTCACCGTCTGTTGCGAGCCTTTCGAGGTGCGGGCGGATTTGGTGCTCATGGCGGGCGGGGCTCCGGCCCTGGTCATGCGCGCCAGCCGGGGCTCTTTGGTGAGCCGCGAAAAGGAGACCATCGCCGCCGCCAGGCTGATTCACGATCCCATCGTTCCCTTCTGCCTGGTGTATAACGGCGAGGACGCCGAGCTCATCGAGGCCAAGAGCGGCAAGGTGCTGGCCAGCGGCCTGACGGCGGTGCCCGGCCCGCAGCGCCTGCAGGAACTCCTGGACGCCACCCCGCCCCACCACGCCTCCCAGGACGAGATCGAAAAGGCGGCCAAGGTGTATTCGGCCTTCGCCTTTATCCAGTGCCCCGGCGTCTGCCGGGCTTAGCCCGCCAATAAACAATGGGGAGCCCTTTCCGCGCGGAAAAGGCTCCCCGTTTTTTCAGAGGCCGGGCAAGAGGATCATCTGGCCGGCGCAGGCGTCCAGTCCTAGTCGTCGCCGAAAAAGGTGCCGATGCCCACCTTGCCCAAAAGCGATCCCTCGCCCTTGTCCTTGCCGCCGCCCTGGGGCGCCGCCGCGTAGATGCGGCCGGCCAGGCGCGACAGCGGCAGGGATTGCAGCCACACGTGCCCCGGCCCGCTGAGGGTGGCGAAGAACAGACCCTCGCCGCCGAACAGGGCGGTTTTAACGCCGCCCACGAACTCCACGTCGTAGTTCACCGAAGGCTTCAGCGCCACCAGGCAGCCGGTATCCACCTTGAGGGTCTCGCCGGGCGCCAGATCCAGCTCCACCAGGGTGCCGCCGGCGTGCACGAAGGCCAGGCCGTCGCCCTTGAGGCGCTGCATGATGAAGCCCTCGCCGCCGAACAGGCCCACGCCGATTTTCTTCTGGAAGGCTATCTCCAGGGCCACCCCCCGGGCCGCGCAGAGAAAGGCGTCCTTCTGGCAGACGATCTCGCCGCCCAGCTCGCCCAGATGCAGGGGCAGTATCTTGCCGGGATAAGGCGCGCCAAAGGCCACCCGCTGCTTGCCGGCGCCGGATGAATTGGTGAAGATGGTCATGAACAGGCTCTCGCCGGTGAGAAGCCGCTTGCCAGC
This sequence comes from Desulfocarbo indianensis, assembly GCA_001184205.1. Lineage (GTDB taxonomy): Bacteria > Desulfobacterota > Desulfarculia > Desulfarculales > Desulfarculaceae > Desulfocarbo > Desulfocarbo indianensis. The sequence goes on along the minus strand of LBMP01000011.1, from coordinate 1,351 downwards.
GCCGATGAGGTTGTCCATGAGACCCCTGGTCTTCTGCTCCCGGCGGCCGTCGCCGAAAATGGTCTCCATGGCGATGCCCTGGGTCATGTAGAACATGGCCCCGGCCTCGGCCACCGCGCTTTCGCCGGGGTCCAGCTCTATCTCCACGTACTGCATCTCGCTGCCTTCGATCACGTAGTCGATCTCGTCGGCCCCCAGGGCCTGGCCGGGGGGCGGCGGCGGCGGCCCGCCGCCCTGCAGCAAGGAGGCCAAGGACCCCACCGAGCGCAGAGGGGTCCACTCGGCCGCGCCGGGCCCGAATACCAGGGTTTCGTTATTGATCCGACCCGAGGCCAGCATGGCCTTGAGTTCATCCAAGCCGAAGGGTCCCGTGGTCTGGCCGTCCGGAGCCACGTACCATTGATCCGCCATGTAACATCTCCTTCCTAGTTGTTGGGGCTAGGTGGGCCTAAATATAGCAAAAATTGGCCGGGGCTTGCGAGGCGCGGAAATATGGGAGATAGTTGAAGCACTTATACGGTGAGTACTTTGCAGTGATGGTCGGCGCCTGTGGGGACAGAATGCTAACCATGATGGCGGAGTATTGCCATGGCTAAACCAAAGATTGTCATCAACCAGAAGAAAGTCGCTTTCTCTCCGGGCCAAACCATTCTGGAAGTGGCGCGGGAAAACGGCTTCGAGATTCCCACCCTCTGCTATTTGAAAGGCTGCACCCCCACCGGGGCCTGCCGCATGTGCCTGGTGGAGGTCAAGGGCGCGCGCACCCTGGTGGCCTCCTGCGCCATGCCGGCCGCGGACGGCATGGAGGTGCGCACCGACACCGAAAAAGTGCACGCCGCCCGCCGCATGAACGTGGAGCTGCTCCTGGCCAGCGGCGATCACAATTGCCTGGTCTGCGAGAAGAACGGCGATTGCCGCTTGCAGGAGCTGGCCTACCGCTACGGCGTGAAGGCGGTGCGCTTTGAGGGCCAGACCCAACAATATCCCATCGAGGACCTGAATCCCCTCATCGTGCGCGATTTCTCCAAGTGCATCCTCTGCGGCCGCTGCGTGCAGGCCTGCAACGAAGTGCAGGTGAACCGGGCCATCGGCTTCGGCTATCGCGGGGCCAAGGCCAAGATCGTGACCGCCGGCGACAAGCCCTATCACGAAAGCGATTGCGTGTTCTGCGGCCAGTGCGTGCAGGTCTGCCCGGTGGGCGCCCTCACCGAAAAGAAAGCCAAGGGCCTGGGCCGTCCCTGGGAGATGAAGAAAGTCCGCACCACGTGTCCGTATTGCGGGGTTGGCTGCCAGCTTTGGCTGCACGTGAAGGACGGGCGGGTGGTGAAGGTGACCGGGGTGGAGGAGGGCC
>LBMP01000108.1 GCA_001184205.1 Desulfocarbo indianensis | reverse complement strand
TACGTAGTGAAAACACGCAAACGGCGGCCAATGTGCCGCCGTTTTCTATGAACGCCGACCCATGAGATGTCGCGCGACCGGGAAAGTGAAAATCGTCGCTCGGCACGACCAGCGCACGCTCCCCCTGGAGCGCCGGCCGGAGCACAGACCCTGCTCTTCGCCCCAGGCGTCACGCAATCGCACATGCTCCATCGCGGCTGAAGCATGAGCTCTGGGCTGGTCAACTCACGCTTGCGCAAGCGAAATAACGCCCTGTGCCACCCACCCACACCCCACGTGGGGCTCGCGAGTGAGCCTGCCTTGCATCCTGCGACAGCAAACGCAACCAACAATCCCATTGCCGCCCTACCCTGACTGTTCGCCACCTACACAAATCGCTCACGCAAAGAAAAACGCCGACCCCTTTCGGGATCGGCGTTTAACCGTTTAATTCGATGCGCCCTTACGAGCGCGTCAAATTAGAACTTGTGACGCAGGCCGACAGTAGCGCCGAACTGGTTGTTGCTGTTGTTCGGACCCGAGAACACTTGGCTGCCGTTCGTCAGCGTCGTGCCAGCGTAGCTAGCGTCGTTCAGGCCGATCACGCCCAGACCCGAACCGCCGCTGTTCTTAGCATAGGCCAGGTTGAAGTAAGCGTCGGTGCGCTTCGACAGAGCGTAGTCGGTGCCGACCACGAACAGCCACGGGTTGCCCGTGCCGCTGTTCTTGAACTGTTGGTAGTAAGCCGTACCCGTCAGCGTCAGAGCCGGCGTAGCTTGGTAGCCCAGGCCTGCCCAGTACAGGTTCGAACGCAGGTTGCCATTGCCAGCAACGGTTGCGTAGTTAGCCTTGTACCAACGGTAGCCAGCGTACAGCTTGGCCGGGCCGAAGGCGTACGTGCCAGCGATCGTGGCGCGTTGTTC
>LBMP01000107.1 GCA_001184205.1 Desulfocarbo indianensis | reverse complement strand
GTCCGAACGGCTCGGATGACGCAGCTTGCGCAGCGCCTTCGCTTCGATCTGACGGATACGCTCACGCGTCACGTCGAACTGCTTGCCGACTTCTTCCAGCGTGTGGTCGGTGCTCATCTCGATACCGAAACGCATGCGCAGCACCTTGGCTTCGCGCGGCGTCAGCGAGTCGAGCACGTCCTTCACCACGCCGCGCATGGAGCCATGCAGCGCCGCTTCGGCCGGGGCCAGCGTGTTCGTATCCTCGATGAAGTCGCCCAGATGGGAGTCGTCGTCGTCACCGATCGGCGTTTCCATGGAGATCGGCTCCTTGGCGATCTTCATGATCTTGCGGATCTTGTCTTCCGGCATCTCCATCTTCTCGGCCAGCGTTGCCGGATCCGGCTCATTGCCGGTTTCCTGCAGGATCTGACGCGAGATGCGGTTCATCTTGTTGATCGTCTCGATCATGTGCACCGGAATCCGGATGGTGCGTGCCTGGTCGGCGATCGAACGCGTGATGGCCTGACGGATCCACCACGCGGCGTACGTCGAGAACTTGTAGCCACGACGGTATTCGAACTTGTCCACCGCCTTCATCAGGCCGATGTTGCCTTCCTGGATCAGGTCGAGGAACTGCAGACCGCGGTTCGTGTACTTCTTGGCAATCGAGATCACCAGACGCAGGTTGGCCTCGGTCATCTCGCGCTTGGCTTCACGCGCACGGCGCTCGCCTTCCGACATCTTGCGGTTGACGTCCTTCAACTCCGACAACGGCAGCACCACGCGCGCCTGCAGGTCGATCAGCTTCTGCTGCAGTTCGTGCACGGCCGGCACGTTGCGCTCGACGATGGTGCTGTACGGCTTGCCGTCGGCCACCACGGTCTCGATCCACTTGAGGTTGGTCTCGTTGCCCGGGAAGCGCGATA
>LBMP01000106.1 GCA_001184205.1 Desulfocarbo indianensis | reverse complement strand
TCCCGAGAACCGCTTGGTCATTCGCCTGCAGCCGGAAGAAAGCATCCGCCTGCAGTTCCTGACCAAGACGCCGGGCGCGGCGCTGGGCCTGCAGCCTTCCACGCTGGACCTGGACTTCACCAACCACGGCGGTGTGCGCCATGCTGGCGCGTATGAGCGTCTGCTGATGGATGCCGTCAACGGCAAGCTGGGCCTGTTCGTGCGTCGCGATGAGCAAGCCGAGGCGTGGCGCTGGGTCGAGCCCATCATCGAAGCGTGGAATGAGGCACGTACGCCACCCAAGGGCTATACGGCGGGCAGTTGGGGCCCGGCTGCGTCGAGCGCACTGCTCTCGCGCGACGCCGCTGCCTGGCACGAGGAGATGTGATGACGATGCAGTGGCATGCCGCGGCCGACGCGCAAGCACAAGTCGCGCGCTTGGCAGAAGCCATTGCCGGCACGCTTGCACGCGTGATCGACGAGCAGGGCAGTGCTTGCCTAGCCGTATCCGGCGGGCGTTCGCCCATCGCCTTGTTTGCCGCGCTGCGTGTACTGCCGCTGCGCTGGGCCGATGTGTCGATCACGCTGGTCGACGAGCGCGCCGTGCCGCCCGAGCATGCCGACAGCAACGCACGCCTGGTGCGCGAACATTTGCTGCAGGACGGCGCTGCCGCCGCGCGTTTCTTTCCGCTGGTGCTGTCCGCACACGTACATGGTGATTCCGTGGATGTGGATGCGTGTGTGGCCACCGCCAACGATCCGTTTCAGCAACCCGACGTAGTGATCCTCGGCATGGGAGACGACGGGCATACGGCATCGCTGTTTCCCGACGCGGCAGAACTGGACGAGGGCATCGACCGCAAGCATGCGCCTGCGTATTTGCCGGTGCGCCCGGGTGTGGCGCCGCATCGGCGCATCAGCCTGAACCTG
>LBMP01000105.1 GCA_001184205.1 Desulfocarbo indianensis | reverse complement strand
AAATGCGCAAGCTGGCCATGAAGAATGAGGGCGGACTGGCACTTCCCTACGGGGAGGTGTCCGAAACCTTCGAATTGCTTTGTGGCCCGGTGCCCCGTGAACTGCTTTGGCAGTTTGCGGAGCAAGCGAAGAAGGCAGGTGAAATCGAAACCGCAGGGTGGATCACGTGGAGTGAGCACACTCGCAAGTTCCGATACCTGCCGCTGGTCGAACAGAAGGCATCTCCGTCGGAAGTTGTTGTGGACCGCCCGGAGCTTGAGCCTGGAGAGCACCTGGTTGTGGATTTGCACAGCCACGGTAGTTCGCCGGCGTACTTCAGTTCGACGGACAACCAGGACGACCGAGGCGAGGTCAAGTTTTCGGTGGTGTATGGCTTTTGCCACCGAACAGACCTTTCCGAGTTCGACGTCGCTGCTCGGCTGTGCGCACTTGGGATCACGATTCCTGTGAGCGAGCAGTTTTCGCTCGAGGAGGTGCGTCATGCAGCGTGATCACATGGTGCGTTCGAATCTCTTGTCTCAAAAGGCGCGAATTGTTGTGATTGGCGSCGGCGGGAATGGCAGTGCGATGCTCGCTGCGCTAGCTACGTTGAATCATGCGATCAGGGAGCTCGGCCACCCGGGGCTCGAGGTGACCGCTATCGATGGCGATACTGTTTCGCCCTCGAACGTTGGGCGCCAAGGCTTCTGGCCGTGCGACGTCGGGCAGTTCAAGACCGACGTGCTGATTCAGCGGATCAACATGGGGTTTGGCACCCAGTGGCGGTCGTTGCCGTACATGTTCGACGGCAACAACGTCGACGTGTACAGGACCGACATGGTGATTTCCTGTGTGGATTCGCGGCGAGCACGAAGTTTGATCGTCAAGTCGTTCAAGCAGGGGTACTACATGGACCTCGGGAACAACGCAGCTA
>LBMP01000104.1 GCA_001184205.1 Desulfocarbo indianensis | reverse complement strand
TGAGCCCAAAGAGCCTTGGGAAGGTGATGGTCTGAAGTATCACTTCAGTTCCATCGACTACGAGCGATGGGCGAAAGAAGGGATGCGCGGCTATGGCAAGTACACCAAGGTCGCGGAGCACACCATCGTTGCTGAGGTACGCGATGACGTTGATCCGGCCGCCGCGATGATCCGCGCGCTGAACGCTGAGAAGGATCACCTGCGCAAGGAATGCAACGCGAAGGTGGCAGACATCAACGAGCGCATCGGCAAGCTGCAGGCGCTGACGTTCGATCCGGCCTAAATGGAGCCTGGCATGCGCGACCCAATGGCCGGCAAATACAAGCGGGACTACAAGCTCGAATTTGAGATCGCGCGCGTGGTTCTGGATGGCGAGCCAGGTGAACTGGCGTGGGGTGTTCACGACTACGAAGCGATGACGTTCGCATCGGCAGACGTGCGCTTGATCTTCTATCCGCACAAGACGTCGGCCGGTAACTATCACCTGCGTATCCGGGATCAGGCCAGCAAGGATAAGGAGCGTGCCCAGTCACTGATGGATCGCCTGCAGATCGGCTCTGGACACTCATGCACCTTCCAAACGAATCGCCAGCATGGGGGCGATTTTATGCGGCAAAGCAAGCTGGCCGATCAACTTGGCGTCGAATTTGGATGGGCACGCAAAGTTGCTTTTGAGCATGTCTACGGCAATAGCCGTAAGAAAAAAACGGGAGCCTGAAATGCACCTGACAGATGACCAAGCCGCGCAGCGCGTGGCAGACCGCGAGAATCGCCAGGCAGAACTCGCACGGCGCAAGCGCAACAACATGCTGATGAACATCGCTGCGCTCGGAGTGATGGTCTACGTGGCAGTCGTCGAACTCATCCGCCACGGGGTGCTGTGATGCGCGTACCCACACCCGAGATCGTCGACTACC
>LBMP01000103.1 GCA_001184205.1 Desulfocarbo indianensis | reverse complement strand
ACGGCATTCCCATCACCTATGTGCCGGCGCGCAACACCATCATGCTGTCGCTGGCGCTTGGCTGGGCCGAGGCCGTCGGTGCGCGTGACCTGTTTTTCGGCGCCAATGCGGTCGACTACTCCGGCTACCCGGACTGCCGCCCCGAATACGTTGCTGCGTATGAGACGCTGGCCAACCTAGCCACCAAGGCCGGCGTGGAAGGCGAGCACATCCGCGTAAACGCGCCCATCATCGCCATGACCAAGGCGGAGATCATCCAGGCCGGCGCGCGACTGGGCGTCGACTATGGCATGACGGTGTCGTGCTACAAGGCTGACGAAGAAGGCCGTGCCTGCGGCGTATGCGATTCGTGTCGTATCCGCAAGGCGGGCTTTGAGGCGGCCGGCGTACCCGACCCGACGCGCTACGTCTGACGCCATGCCCGAACTCGATATCAACGCGCTCTCCCACACGGTGCTGTGGGCGACCTTTGCGCTCACCTTTGTGTTTGGCGCGCTTCTGCAGCGCACGCACTTCTGCACGATGGGTGCGGTGTCCGACGCCATCAACATCGGTGACTGGAGCCGCGTGCGCATGTGGGTGCTCGCCATTGGCGTGGCCATGATCGGCACGGGTGTGCTGAGCTGGCTGGGCCTGATCGATACAAGCAAGACCCTCTACACAGCCAACAAGCTGCTGTGGCTGTCGTCGCTGGTGGGTGGGTTGCTGTTCGGCTTCGGGATGGTGCTGGGATCGGGTTGCGGCAGCAAGACGCTGGTGCGCATCGGCGGCGGCAATCTCAAGTCGGTGGTGGTGTTCGTATTCCTCGGGTTGTCGGCGTACATGACGCTCAAGGGCGTGTTTGGCGTGGTGCGCGTGGCGACCGTCGACAACGTGGCGATGATGCTGCCGACCCCGCAGGACTTGCCGAGCGTGCTGGG
>LBMP01000102.1 GCA_001184205.1 Desulfocarbo indianensis | reverse complement strand
CAAGAAAATCAGAACGGCTTCACGACCACCAGGATCGTAATCGCCAACAACAACAGCACCGGCAGTTCATTGAACCAGCGGTAGAAGGTGTGCGAGCGCTTGTTGGCACCCGCCTCGAATTTGCGCAGCAGCACGCCGCAGCCATGGTGGTAACCGATCGTCACCAGCACGAGTGCAAGCTTGGCGTGCATCCAGCCATTGGGCGGCGTCAGGCCGATGCGGTAGCCGAAGAGCAGCCACAGGCCGAGCAGGATCGCAACGATCGCCAGCATGGTCGTGAAGCGGAACAGCTTGCGCGCCATGATCAGCAGTCGCGTGATGGCTGCGCGTTCGGTTTCCATCGCCAGATTGACGAAGATGCGCGGCAGATAGAACAGCCCGGCAAACCAAGACGCGATAAAGACGATGTGAAAGGCTTTGACCCAGAGCATGTGTTGTTCTCGTTAGAAGCAATGCGCGCCGCTCGTGGCGGCGCGCATGTCGCGTCAGATCAGGTACGAATCTCGCCGTGTCCGAACACGACGTACTTCAGCGAGGTCAGTCCCTCCAGCCCGACCGGCCCACGCGCATGCAGCTTGTCATTGGAGATACCGATCTCGGCGCCCAGGCCGTACTCGAAGCCGTCGGCAAAGCGCGTGGAGGCGTTGATCATCACGCTGGCCGAATCGACCTCGCGCAGGAAGCGCATGCCGGTCGAGTAGTTCTCGGTGATGATCGAATCGGTGTGCGCCGAGCCGTAGGTGTTGATGTGCTCGATGGCGGCATCCAGGCCGGGCAAAGCGCGTGGAGGCGTTGATCATCACGCTGGCCGAATCGACCTCGCGCAGGAAGCGCATGCCGGTCGAGTAGTTCTCGGTGATGATCGAATCGGTGTGCGCCGAGCCGTAGGTGTTGATGTGCTCGATGGCGGCATCCAGGCCG
>LBMP01000101.1 GCA_001184205.1 Desulfocarbo indianensis | reverse complement strand
GATCCAAGCAGGAATCGACCTCATTACCAACCCGGTGCCGGGCGGCTCCTACTTCGGCTGCCGCTGCGGCCACAACAGCAGCTCGAACGCGCTCACGCAGGGTGACAACTACACGCGCATGACCAACTACATCGCCAGCACCATCAATGCAGGCATGGGCAAGTACGTGGGTCAGCTGCAGTCGGCTACGGTGCGCGCGCAGGCGGCGGCCACGCTGTCGAACTTCCTGAGCTCGATGGAGCAGCAGGGCATGATCGGCGCGGTCAATGGCGGCCCGGCGTTTTCGGTGCAGATCGACGCCAACAACAACCCGACGAACCGCGTGGCGCTTGGCTATATGCAAGCCGACGTGAAGGTGATCTACCTGTCGGTCATCGAGAAGTTCCTGGTCAACGTGGAAGGCTCGCAGGCCACGGTGATTCGGACCTCGACCAGCAACCAGTAACGCACCCACCCAATCTGATTGCCCCGCCGCGCGCGGGGCGCTCTCTTTCCGGAGAACGCAATGCCGATTCAAGGTTACTCGGTCGGGCGCGACTATACGCTGGTCATTCAGACCTCCACGGGCGCACTGCAGCCGAACAAGATCACCGCCTTCAAGAGCAAGCAGGATGTGACCGACGTGCGCGTCAAGCGCCTGGACGGCATCACCGATCACGTGCGCTTCTTCGACGGCTGGTCGGGTTCATTCGACATTGAGCGTCAGGACGCGACGCTCGACAACTACTTCGCCCAGCTTGAGGCGAACTACTACGCCGGCATCAACGAATCGCCCGCCCAGATCTACGAGACGATTCAGGAAGCCAACGGCGCGGTGTCCMAATTCCGCTATGACGGCGTTCTCATGACGCTGGCCGATGCCGGCAACCGCGCGGGCGACGCCACCATCAAGCAGTCGATCAACTTCGTGGCCTCGCGCCGAA
>LBMP01000100.1 GCA_001184205.1 Desulfocarbo indianensis | reverse complement strand
GTCAATGAGCGTCAGTTGGTAGCGGATGCTGCGGTCGATGGATTGGATCAGCTTGGCCTGACTCTGTGTCGCGCTATCCAGCAGGAGCTTCGCGTACCCATTGATCGTAGACAACGGTGCACGCAAATCGTGGCTGACGTACCCCAGGGTTTCGATCTTTTGCTGCATGCTGGTTTGCGCCTGGCCAAGCGCTTCGTTGAGCGCGACTGTCCGTTTCGCGACTTCGTCCCGCAGCCGATCCTGTTCCGTGAGCTGCCAATGCTCCAGCCGCTGCCTTGCTTCCGTGCGCTGACGGCCCACATGGTGGATCCAGGCGGCCAGCACCACGAGATGCGTGGCAAGGCCGATGATCGCCATGACGGGATTGGGGTAAATGTCGGACTTGAGCCATGAAAGCGCTGCAGGTAGCGCATCGAGCCCTTCGACAGTCCGTATCAGCAAATTGAATAGAGCAAAGCAGACCGTTACCAGCAACAGACGGCCGGTAGGGGTGCCGCGCTTGGCAAACAGCAGCGCAATGCAGATATTGAGGATGCCGAGTGCGACGCTCAGTTGCAGGCAGAACCGCGTAAAGACAAGGAGGTCGCCGAACGCAGCACCGATCATGCCAATGCACTCGAGGCACAGTATCGCCACGTAGATGACCTGCACCGGCATCCTGACGTTTTCTCCGCGCGCAATCTTCAGGATGAACGCAATGAAGAGTGCAATAGCAAGATACACAAACAGTATTTCGCTGCGCGCTGACCATTCGGGCGCATGCGGCCAAAGATACGCACGGGTATAGCCGCGAATGGATGCCTCATACAAGGCAGTATTCAGGGACAGGCCTGCCAACAGATAGAACGCGCTACTGCGGGAAAAGAATCCGATCAGCAAGGCAGCCCACGTCAACGCCAGCAGGCCGCCAAGGAACCCAAAGTT
>LBMP01000099.1 GCA_001184205.1 Desulfocarbo indianensis | reverse complement strand
GGCCGTTGGGACCGAAGCGGTTCATCAGCAGCGCGAGGAACGACTCGCCATGCGATTGCGCGTGCAGTGACTTGCCGCCGTACGAATCGATCACGCGTCCGCCGAGGCCGGGCTCGTCATCCATCTGCTGGATGTTGGTGGCCACGTTGAAGAAGCTCTCGGCGCGCAGGAAGAACTCGGTGCGCGGCTTCCGGAAGCCTCGAGCGATGCGCAAATGGGCGTGCAGTTCGGAGTGCGACGCATGCGTGCTGAAGCGGAAGTTGCGCGAGCCGCCTTCAGCGTTGAAGCCCAGCGCCACGGCCATCGCTTCCATGAGCGTTGATTTGCCGGAGCCGTTCTCGCCAACCAGGAAAGTGACCTTGGGGTGCAGCTCCAGCGTATCGAGCGCGCGCACGGCGGGCAGGCTGAACGGATACGCATCGAAGGTGGTGATGGTGTCGCGCCGCAGCGTGACGTGGCTGACGAACTGGCCGGTAAGCATGGTCGGCAGGGCAAATGGACGATGCCCGCATCGTATCGCGCGTAGCGTGCAGCACACAGCACTGTCAATGCGCTGTCACACGCCAACCTTGCGATCGGGTTAGGAAGCGGCGCACCCGCATCACAGACGTGCAACACGCGGGCACCAGAGTGCCGGGCATCGTTCAGGGAGCCAACGATGCACAACCATAAACTCACGAAGTACGCCGCCGCCGCGGCAGTTGCACTGGCCATGGCTGCGTGCGGCAGCGACGGCACATCCACGGCCGGCACGGCCGAGCCCGATGCCGGCAAGCTGACCACCCCGTCCACCGGACCGACCAAGAACGTCGTGTTCTTCCTGGGCGACGGCATGGGTCTGACCACCATGACCGCCGCGCGCATCTACAAGGTGGGCGAAGACGGCGAGCTGACCATGGACACGCTGCCGGAAACCGGCTTCGT
>LBMP01000010.1 GCA_001184205.1 Desulfocarbo indianensis | reverse complement strand
GCGTTTGCAGAGCCCGGAGGACCGCAAGAAGCTGGACGGCCTGTACGAGTGCATCCTCTGCGCCTGCTGCTCCAGCTCCTGCCCCTCCTATTGGGCCGATCCTGAATACCTGGGGCCCAGCGCGCTCTTGAACGTGTGGCGCTTCGTGGCCGACAGCCGCGACGAGGGCGCCGAGGAAAGGCTGGGGCTCTTGGAAAACCGCCACGGCGTTTTCCGCTGCCACACCATCCTCAACTGCGTCGAGGCCTGCCCCAAAAACCTCAACCCGACCAAGGCCATCGCAAACCTTAAAAAAATCCTCACCCAAAGAAAATTCTAAAGGGAGAGATCAGAGAAAACCTCCTCCGTTAAAGCCGGCCCAGGGAGCGAGCGCCTTGGCAGAAGACATAACCATGCGCCGCAGAAGGCTGCGGCATCTGGCCCATGCCAGGGGTATGCTGGAGGTCGAGCTGGTGTTGCGGCCTTTTGCCGACGGCGATCTGCAAACCCTGGACGAGGCCGGCCTGGCCGCGTTCGAGCGCTTGCTGCAAATGGAGGACCTGGACTTGTGGGAGGTTATATGCGGCCGCCGCGACATCCCCCCAGGAGTTCCCAGGGCCCTGATCGACAGGCTTCGCGGCCCCTTGGCCGGCCGCGGACGGGGCCGCTGAGGCCGACCGGGACGGCCCTCCGCTATTAATGTTTGACAATACAGGCGAGCCTGCTTTATGTTAGACACTGTTTAGGCTTTTAATCCGGTTAGTTATACACGCCGGTCACCGAGAGGAATCGCGCCGATGATTACCCAGGAGCACACCATCGAACCGGTGCTGACCCCTGAGCAGATACAGGAACGGGTGGCCGCCCTGGCCAGCCAACTGGACCAAGAATTAAAAGGCGCCGAGCCCATTTTGCTGGGCGTTTTGAACGGAGCCTTTGTTTTCCTGAGCGATTTGGCCCGCAAGATGAGCCTGCCCGTGCAGGTGGACTTTTGCCGCTTGGCCTCCTATGGCACGAGCACCGAATCTTGCGGACAGATAACCCTGAGCAAGGATTGCGAACTGGACCTCAGGGGACGGGTGGTGCTGGTGGTGGAAGACATCGTTGACACCGGGCTTACCGTCAACTGGCTTTTGCGCCACCTGCGCGCGCGCGGCCCCAAGAAACTGAAGCTTTGCTCGTTCATCGATAAGCCGGAACGCCGCGAAACCCAGGTTGATTTGGACTATGTCGGTTTCACGGTGCCGCGGGGCTTTCTGGTGGGCTATGGTTTGGATTATAATCAGCAGTATCGTAATTTGCCCGGCGTGGGCGAGCTGAAATTCTGCTCTTGATAACCTAAAGCCGTTCGGGAAAAGACATGATCGTCCAATGCCATAAATGCTCCACCAAATTCAACCTGGACGACGGCAAGCTGGGTCCGGACGGCGCTTGGGTGCGTTGCGGCAAATGCTCGGAAGTGTTTCAGGTATTGCCTCCTGGTCAGGAGCCGGCCAAGCCGGAAGCCCCCGCTCCGCCCCCGGTGGAAGAGGACGATCTGGGCCTGGAGCTGGAAACCGGTCGCGGCCAACGCGAGGTTGACGCCTCGGACCTGGCCGAATTCGGTTTGGAAAGCGATGACCAAGAGGCGGAAGCCAAGGGCGGGCCGGGCAAGGCCTTCAAGGTGATTTTCTGGCTCCTGGGCGTGATCATTTTCCTGGCGCTGCTCTCCGTGGGCGCGGTGGTGGCGCTGGACCGTCTCAACAAAATGCCGCAGATGGTCAACCTGGCCCGCAAGGTGCCGGGCATGAACCATCTGCTCCTGCCCCAGGGAACCGCGCGGGAAAAAGAGCAGCCCGGCGAAATCAAGATGGCTCTTTCCAACGTGCGGGGTTATTTCAGAGTCAACGAGAAGATCGGGCGTATCTTCATCATCCAGGGCCTGGTGGAGAGCCAGCATAAAGATATCCGCACCGCCGTATTGGTGCGCGGACGCCTGCAGGATACCCAGGGCAAAGTCGCGCGCCAGGCCGTGGTTTATGCCGGCCCCACCTTCACCCCGGAGGAATTGCGCGCCTTGAGCCTGCAGGAAATACAGGCCCGCCTGGGCAGCCCCAAGGGGCCGGATGGGACCAATTTCGTAATCGCGCCCAGCGGCACCATACCTTTTATGATCGTTTTCGCCAATCTGCCCGGTAATCTCTCCGAGTTCACCGCCGAGGTGGTGGGCTCCGACTCCCTTACGCCCGGCAGCCAAAACAAGGCCCGCTGAAAAGGAGAAGCGCCGCCAGGCGCTCAAACGGATAACGCGTGGTCAGCAGTTATAAAAACCGCATGCTGGTTGGCTCGACCCTGTTTTTCGGGGTCATGTTCGGCGGCACCCTGGGCTTTCATTGGATTGAAGGCTGGGGTTTTATCGATTCCCTTTACATGACGGTCATCACTGTCACCACCGTGGGCTACGGCGAAGTCAACCCCCTCAGCCCGGAGGGACGCTTTTTCGCCATCCTGGTTATCTTCACCGGCGTGGGCACGGTTTTTTATATCCTCACCGCCCTGACGCAAATGGTGGTGGAGGGCAAACTTAGAGAAATAATGGGGAGAAGGACCTTGCAACGCCAGATACGCCACCTCAAGGGACATTATATTATCTGCGGCTATGGCCGCATCGGCGCCCTGGTGACAGACATGCTCGGTGAGCAAGGCGTGGACACGGTGGTCATCGAAACCACGGAAGAGATCACCCGCCGCCTGGAGGAACGCGGCCAGCACTATGTGCTGGGCTCCGCCACCGAGGACGAAATCCTGTTCGCGGCCGGCATCGAGCGGGCCGCCGGCCTGGTGGCCACGGTGAGCAGCGACGCCGACAACGTGTTCATAGTGCTTTCGGCCAAGCAGATCAGACCGGACCTTTTGATAATCGCCAGGGCCACCGAATTGGGCACCGAGCGCAAGCTCAAGCGCGCCGGAGCCAACAAGGTGGTTTCCCCCTATTTCATCGGGGCCCGGCGCATCGCCCAAACCGTGATCCGCCCCTCGGTGGCCGATTTCGTGGACCTCACCTTCCACGGCGGCGACATGGGCCTCCAGATGGAAGAGTTGGAAGTGGGCGAGGGAACCGAACTGGCCGGGCTGGCCCTGAAAGACACCGGCATCCGGAAAAACCTGAACCTGATGATCATGGCCGTGAAAAAGGCCAACGACACCATGCTGTTCAATCCCGAAGCCGACACCGTCATCGAGGTGGGCGACACCTTGATCGCCCTGGGGACCAGGGAATCCATGAAAAAGCTGGGAGCCATCCTGCATTCGCCCCTGTAGCCGGCGAAAGGGCCGCCGCCCGCAACCTAATCAACCAATACCGGCCGCCTTAGGGTTTGTGGCTGAGCGGCTGCCCCTGCGCCAAGCGACGTGAAACGCCGCGGGCCCCTGGCGGGGCCGCGGCGGGTACGTCACGGGCGGGCGCGCTCAGCCTTTCAGGGGATACTTGGGCATGATGAGTGGGTTTCAAGGTCACCGCGATGGCTATCCAAATGATGTAGAGCGCCACCAACAGCAAGCCGGGAATGACGCAGGCGATAAAAAGATCCCCCACCGGCACTTGCACGATGGTGGCTAAAAGCACCAGCACGATGGACGGCGGGATGATCTGCCCCAGGGTGCCAGAGGCGCTCACCGTGCCGGCGGCGAGTTCCTTTTGATAGCCGCGCCGCAGCATGGTGGGCACCGCCAAAAGCCCCATGGTGACCACCGTGGCGCCCACGATGCCGGTGCTGGCCCCCAACAGCGCGCCCACCACCACCGTGGAAATGGCCAGGCCGCCGCGCAAGGGGCCGAAGAGCATGCCCATGGTGTCCAGGAGCTCCTCGGCCAGGCCGGATTTCTCCAGGGTGACGCCCATGAACACGAACAGCGGCACCGCGATCAGCACCACGTTTTCCATGATCCCCCAGATGCGCAGGGGCAGGAGATCGAAAAACTGCCAGCCCGAACCGATGAGCCCGAAGATAAGGCCGGTGCCCAAGAGCGTGCAGGCCACCGGGAATCCCAGCATCATCCAGATGGTGAGCGCCAGGAACATCCAACCGGCGAGGTATTCGATCTCCATCAGATCGCCACCTCCCCTTCCCTGCTCTCCCCGCGGCCGGTGATGGTGAGCAGGCTGCGGATGAACAAGGAGACGCCCTGCAGGGTGAAAAGCGAGAAGCCCAGCGGTATGCAAGCCTTGAGGACATAGCGGTAGGCTATGCCGCCGGGGTCGGGCGAGCCTTCCATCAGCCGGAAGCTTTCCGCGGCGAACCCATATGAGGTGACTATGACCAGGTAGCAGCCGGGAAACAGAAACACCAGGCAGCCTATGAGGTTCACCCAGGCCTGCCCCCTGGTGGAAAGCCTCTGGAAAATGATATCCACCCGCACGTGGCCGTCGTGCAAAAGCGTGTAGCCCGCGCCCATCAAGAAAATGAACGCGAACAGATGCCATTCCAGCTCCTGGGTGAAAACGAAGCTGGTCTTGAAGGCATAGCGCATCACCACGTCCACGAATACCACCACCACCAAACCGGTGGTTACCCAGGACACGCCCCGGCCCACCCACTCGTTGATGGCGTCTATCCGCTTTGCAATGCTTTTGAGAAGGTCCATGCAAGCTCCGGCGGGTTAAAACTCTGTTTAGAAAGTTTCGCTATCGCCAACAGTGTGCTGGATCTGGATGCCGAATCCGGATGTTGGATCGAGGTGTCGAATCCGGGTGTTGAGTCTGGGTGTCGAATCCTGGTGGAGGTGTCGAATCCGGGTGTTGAGTCTGGGTGTCGAATCCTGGTGCAGGATCTGGAGCAGGCGGAAGAAATAAACCGCCCCATTATAAACGCATGTCGCGTTCAAGATTCAAGGGGGTTGCGCTTGTTTGCGCTTATCTTCCCTCGGCGGGACGGCGGGCAGGGCACCTGTAGCTGATGGACTAATCCGCCCCCTGCGTTTTATACATGGGAGGTAAAAATTTTTAGGGCAGCAGCATTACCGCGTGCACGGCTCCGATGACCTGGCCATCGGCCAACAAGGGACGCAGGCGCACCGCGTATTCCTTTTCCTCGCGCCGCAGTCGCCAGGAGTATTCCAGGCGGCCGCCGCTGGCATAGTCCGACAACATCGCCTTGATTTTTTTCACGCTGGCGGGATTGTGCAGTTCGCACACATCGCGGCCCAGGTATTCCGGCTTGCGGTCCAGGATGCGGGGAGCATGGTCATTGTAAAAAAGGACGCGCCCGTCCAGACCCAAGACGGTTATGGCCACCGGCGCTTGGTCGTACAAGGCCGGCGTCAGCGAGGCGGGATCGAAATCAGGTAGCTGCATATTCAAGCCTCTCCGCGATCCGCCAGGCAAAAGGCGATGATCACCTCGAAAGCCCGCGGGTCCTGCAAATGAAAATAGTGACCGCCCTCGAAAACCTCCAGGCGCGCGCCGGGTATGCGGCCGGCCAGCTTCTCCATCGCGGGCAAAGGAGCCACCCCGTCGAAGCGCCCCGCCAGCGCCAAGACCGGCATCGCCAAGAGCCCCAGGCGGTCCCAGGCGTCGTGCTGCTTGCGCGCTTCCAGTTGGCGGAGGGCGCCCACCCCGTGACCGGGCTCATCCTGGCCGATGGCCTGGCGGGCCACCGTGTCTTCCACCAGCGCCCGCCATTGCTCCGGGTTGGCCCTTTGCCAGGCCTCGTCCCGCCGCAGATCGCTTTGGGCCAGGAGCTTGCGGGCCCGTTCCTCCAGGGGCAAATCCCATATCCGGTGCAGCGGGTAGGACCTGCCGCCCTGGCCGCCGGCCGGGCCGCAGAGCAGCGCCAAGCGCGCGACCAGGGAAGCGTGGCGCAGGGCCAGCTCCTGGGCCACCATGGCCCCGAAGGAAAAGCCCACCACCGGGCAGGGCCCCCAGTGCAAGGCCCGCAACAGCCCGGCGGCGTCGTCAGCGTAATCGGCCATGCTGTAGGGGCGATCGGGTTTGTCGCTGCGGCCCTGGCCGCGCTGGTCAAAGGCCAGCACCTGAAAATGCTCGACCAGCGGCCATTGCATCACGCCCGGCAACTGCCGCAAGTCGGACCCGGTGCCGCCCAAATAGATGAGCTTGGGCCCTTGGCCGCCGACTTCATAGTACAGATTGACATCCCCGACTAGCAGGCGCGGCATGCGGGTCTTCCCATCATGGTTTCCGCTACAGGCATCTCGCTGATTATTGACAAGCCATGGACTCAAACGGCGGCGCTGCTCTCCCAGCGGCACTTTAGCACAATTCAAGCCAGGGGCGCGCCGCAAATATGCGCATGATTCCTATTCTAGGGCGCCGCCTCCGCTGGCGACGGGGCGTCGGGGTTGCCGCCACGGGAGTCAAAGCGAGGACCACGGTAAACAAGAGTTTGCAGGAGGGCGGATCGTCTTGAGGGTAACCGATTCTTCAGGCAGCTGAGGCGGCCCGGCAGTTTTCGCAGACGGCCCTCTGGCCCATGACGGCGCATAAGGCGGCGGGGCCTCGCCGCCTTATGCGCCGGCCAGCTATTTCACCTGGAAGGTGAAGGTGGTCTGGTACACGTGCTGATCGCAGGTCTGGGGGTCCTCAAAGGGAGTTTTGTGCGAAAGGATGACCAGCCACCAGCCGGCTTGACTCAGCTTGATATCGGCCCGTCCCTGGGCGTCGGTCTTGACGAAAACCGGGAACCTGGCGGCCATCTTCTTGCGCATGGCCTCGGGCGACTTGTCGCCCTTGGCCTTATCCTTGGCCTGGGGCGGAGCCTTGAAGCCGGCGTAAGTGGCCTTCACGTCCACCGCGGCCAGGGGCTTACCGTCGAAGATCACCTGGATCGGCAGGGTGTCGCCCTTTTTAAGGCCGGCCACCTCCGCCTGGGGCGCTATCTGCAGAGCCTGCTTGGCGGGCGCGCCAAGCTTGGCCGCCGAAGCGCCCGCCACCATGGGCGCGTTGGCGATCATTTGAAAATGCATGCAGGTCACCGCCTCGGCAACCTCCTTTTTGGAGCCCCGCTTCATGCCCTGGGGAGTGCGGCTGAAAAAGCCGGGCTTCATCACCGCGCTGAGCAGATAAGCGCCCGCCTTGTCCGCCTTGAACTTGTATTCCGAGTCCGAGACCTTCTGCAGGGGCACGGCCTTGCCGTCCGGCCCCTCGGCGAAAACCTCGCCCAGCATTCCTTCTCTGACGTTTTCATCCTTCCTGTCGGCCGGATAGCCGTGGCCGAAGCCGATGCCGACGCTTATTTCCTCGCCCGGTTTGACCACCATCTTATCCGGGTTGAGCCACAGAATGTGGGCCATGGCCGCCTGGGCGCAGAACAAAACAGCCAGGACACCGACCAGCAACGCTATTTTCATGCTTGCTTTCATGAGTTCCTCCCGCTCCACGAGCGCATTTATCAATAGGGTTTTTCGTTGGTCAGGAAATCGCCGACGTACAGCAGATGCTGGAAGGGCAGCTTTTTCCCGCCGACCTTTTCCGTGATATCGCCCAGCGTGCCGTGCAAGACCTTCTCGCTTTGGCTGTAGCCGGCGTTGAACACGATGGCCACCGGGGTTTCCGGCGGGTAGTACTTGAGCAGGCTGTCAGTGAATTTCTTGAACTCCGTGCGCATGGTGAACAAGATCATGGTGGCCTGATGGGGAGCCATCTCCTCCACCGACCAGCCGGAAGCCAGCAGCACCGAGTGCGACTTCTTGCCCTCGGTCACGCCCAGGCCGATGGCCGCGTTGGCGGCGTTGAAGCAGCTCAGGCCCGGCACCACCTCGTTGGGCACGTCGTTCAATTCAATGATGCTCCAGGAGCAAGGCCCGTAAACCAGAGGATCGCCGCTATCCAGCATGGCCACGGTCTGGCCCTGGGCCACCGCCTGGCGCACCATGGCGGCGAACTCGGCCTGCTTGCGGTGGTATTCCTCGCAACTCATGCGCTCCCTGGATTTTTCGCTTTCGCTTATCTTGGAGCAATCCCTGCCGTAGAAGGGGAACAGGCGGTAGTAGCCGTCCACCACCTTCTTGCCTTTCAACTGCTCGGGGAACAGCTCTTGAATCCTCTTGTGGGCAAAGATCAGATCGGCTTTCTTGATCACCTCCAGCGCCCGCAGAGTGGCCAGGTCGGAGTCGCCCGGCCCCACGCCCACCAGGTAGAATTTACCCTTGCCGGCGGTCGCCTGGCCTTGGCCGTCCGGTTTGAACTGCGCCCTGCTGAGGGCCTTGCCCACATACACCAGGGAGGGGCCCGCATCTGTTTTGGCAAGCTTGGCGCCCATATCCGCCACGGTGCCCATCAGCACCTTTTCCTGGCCCGCGTGGCCGGCGTTGCTCACCACCGCCATGGGGGTGTCGCCGGCATAGGCTTTTTGCAGCCGGGGCATCAGCTTCTTGAAATCGCGGGGCATAAAAACCACCACGGTGGCCCGCTCGTGTCCGGCCAGGCTCTCCAGGGAATCCTTGCCTTCCTTTTTGCTGAAGGGCGCGGTGATCACCACATCGCCCAAGGAGGCCTTGAGCGCGGCGTTGCCCGCGTTGAAGGCGCTGAGACCCGGCACCACCTTGGGCTTCAGGTCCTTGAGCGCCAGCACGCTCCAGATGCCCGGGCTGTAAATGGTGGGGTCGCCGCTGATGGTCATCACCACCTTTTTGCCCTGGGCCACGGCCTCGCGCACCATACGCGCGAACTCGGCCTGCTTCTGGTGATATTCCTCGCAGGTCTTGCCCCAGCGTTTCTTGAGGTCGGCCGGCACCTCGGAGCACTTTTTGCCGTAATAAGGGAATATCAGGTTGTATCCCTCCACCACCTTCTTGCCCTTGAAGTCAACCAGGGGAGCCAGCTTCTCCTTGGTTTTGGGGCGGCAAAACACGATGTCCGCTTCCTGGATGGCCTTGACTTGGCGGGGGGTCATCAAATCCGCGTCGCCGGGCCCCAGACCCACCAGGCTGTAGCCGCCTTGCGGCTGGCCGGCCTGGGCATCGGCCGCCAAAGCCGGCGCGGTCATTAATAGCGATGCCAGCAATGCCAGGGCCAGGCCCACGCGGCGGATGCTGATTCCAGGTTTTCTATTCATCTGGCATTCCTCCTAATGATTATCGAATAACCTTGTTGCAAACATTGACCCGGCCCAACCGATCCCGGGCGGCGGGCCGGGGCGATTCACTCCCGCCTCGCTATAAGGCAAAGGAAAGACCCACGCCAAAGGTCCGGTCGGTGGAGGGATAGCCCATGGCGTCCTCAAAGGTAGTATCAAAGACCTTGGTCACAAACAAGCGCAGTATGCCGTTTCGCAAGGGCCCCCGCTCCTTGAAAAGCTCCTGCCGCGCGCCCAAGTCCACCAACTGATGGGCCCGCGTGATCTGAAGATGAAAACAGCCAAAGGCATGGCCAGACCACGACAGCCGCTTTCGCGGCTTTACTTGCCATTCCATGATTCATTATCCATTTCCCTCCTTAAGCCGGCTGAGGAATCAGGCTTGGGCTTTCATGAAGCGCAGGCGGCTCAACTGGCGACAGGCATCGGAGCGAAAATCAGACTTTCAAAGCGATACCGTTAAAAAAAACCAACTCCCCCGGACAATAGAAAAGGCCGCGCTAGGCTCTCTTCATGAGAGGAGATTCGCGCGGCCTGCCAGGCTCTTGGAGCCCGCGCCCAATTGGGGGCGGGGTTTATTTATGCACCGGGCGACGCTTAGGCGCGGCTCGGATTAGGCTCTCATATGGCGATTTTCATAAACGCCAGTACAAACGTTGTGTAACAATTACCCGAAGTCATGTCAACCTTATTTGCCCCTGATGATTCCGGTTATTCTTTTTCCCATATATTTATTGTCGCTGGCCTTGGCTGATATCGCTTTGCGCCCGCCGTAGTTTGGGCAAGCATCCCACGCAGTTATGGGGCAAAGCCTGAGCACGCCAGCTGGAGGGGGAACCGCGAATCGCACTCGGCAAAATTAGTTTGGGCGATCTGGCTCCCAAGGGTTTCTACGGGACGTCCGCTATGGTATTAATTTGAGCGTTTCGCCCGTCGCCGCGGGGCGAGCCAAACCATCATCCTGGAAAGAACAGAAACGAAATGGACCTATATAAACCCGTCAGGCCCAAGAAAATCGCCGATCAAGTCTTCGAGCAGGTGCGGGATTTGATCTTCAACGGCCAGCTCAAGCCTGGCGAGCAGGTGCCGCCCCAGCGGGAGCTGGCCGCCAGGTTGGGGGTCAGCCGGCCCTCGGTGCGCGAGGCCATGGGCAGGTTGGTGCACTTGGGACTCATCAGCCAGCAACAAGGACAGGGAACCTTTGTCTGCGCCCCCTCATCGGAAACGGAACGCAATCCCCTGCGCGCCCTGGCAGGAACCCAGGGCCTGCCGCTAGGGGATTTTCTGGAAATGTGCTCCGGACCGGAGGGCGGCTCGGCCGCCTTGGCCGCCCGGCGGGCGCATGAGGAAGACTTCGCGCTTTTGGAGCAAAGCCTGGCGGACATGGAACGTCAGCTCAAACACGGGTCCTTGAGCCCCCAAGAGGACGGCTTCTTCCACGTCCGCCTGGCCTCCGCCGCCCAAAATCCCGGCCAGGCAAGCCTGATCAAACACCTTCACGACCTGCGCCTGACCGATTTCAAGGAAAAGCTGGCCAAGCTCTACACAGGCAGGGACAGCCGGGCCCAATTGCACGCCCAGCACCGCGCCGTTTTGGCGGCGGTGAAATCGCGCGATCATAATGCCGCGCGGGAGGCCATGCTGGCGCACCTGGATTTCGAGATGGCGCGCTTGCGGCCGGCTTGCCAGACCCCGCAAGCGGGGAGCCCTTCCGCCGCCCAAATAAGAAGGCTGGTTTCCCTGGGCTGATGGCCTCGCCGCCAGGCTTCGGTCCAAGCCCAGGACGCCGCCGGGGTTAATGACGCCATTGGGGTCCAGGCGCTTTTTCAGGCTCCGCAACAGATCCATGGCCGTGGAGCCCAGCGCGCGGCCGAAGTCGCGCCGCCGAAATCGGCCTTTTCCAAGCGGCAGGCCGTCAGCCCCCGGCTGGCCGCCTCGTAGGCCACGGCGCAGCCGGTTATGCCGCCGCCGATGATGGCCAAGTCGAGGATTCGCCCGGCGGGGTCATCCCAAAAGCGGCGCATGGTCGGTTCGCTTTCAGGCCCCCTCTTCGGGGTAGCCGGTAATTCGCCGGATCTTTTTATAGAGGGGACGCAGCCTGCGGTACATGGCGCGGTATACCTCATGGTAGAGCGCGTCATACATTTCATGGGTCCGCTGATCCGGCTCGAACTCCTCACCCACGCTGGTCATGCTGCTTACCGCCGCCGCGAAATCGCCGTGCATGCCCAGGCCCACCGCCGCGTCGATGGCCGCTCCCAGGGCCGAGGTCTCATATTGGCTGGGCCGGGCCGTGGGCAGCCCGAAGATGTCGGCGGTGGCCTGCATGGCCACCCGGCTCTGGCTGCCGCCTCCCGACACCCTGAGCGCGCGGATGGGCACCTTGCCGCGGCGCTCTATCTGCTCCTTGCCCTCCCGCAAGCCATAGGCCAGGCCTTCCAGGATGGAGCGGTAGAGATGGGCCCTGGTGTGCACGTCGCCGAAGCCGATCACCGCGCCCTTGGCCTCGGGCCCCGGCTGGCGGATGCCCGGCGACCAATAGGGCTGCAGCATGAGCCCCATGGCTCCGGGCGGCGACTCCTCCACCAGGCGGTCGAAAAACTCCTCGGCCTCCACGCCCTCTATTTCGGCCAGGACCTTTTCGGGATGGCCGAACTCCTCCTTGAACCAGCTCACCATCCAATAGCCGCGGTAGATCATCACTTCCAGGGAGTAGCGGCCCGGCACCGCCGCGGGATAGGGCGGCAGCAGGCTGACCGGCTTGATATAGCGCTCATGGGTCACGTTGATGGTGGCGGTGGTTCCGTAGCTCAAGCAACCCAGCCAGGGTTCCAGGCTGCCCGAGCCCAGCACCTCGCAGGCCTGGTCCGAGGCGGCGGCCACCAGGGGCAGGCCGCGGGGAATGCCGCTGGCCTCGGCGGCCAGCCGGGAGATTTGCCCCAATATCCGGCCGGGAGGCGATAGCGCCGGCAGTTTCTCCGGCTCCACCTCAAAAGCCCGCCAAAGCCAGCTATAGCGCCCCGCCCAGGCGTGCCGCTTGTAGTCGAAAGGGATATAGCCCACCTGGCAGGCCAGGGAATCCACGTAGTCGCCGGTCAGGCGATAGGTCAGGTAGCCGGACAGCATCAGATACTTGGCGGTGCGCCGCCAAACGCCCGGCTGGTTGGCGCGCAGCCAATTGGACTCCGCCTCGGCCCGCAGGTGGGCCATCAAGGGCGATAGCACGGGCAGCCTGAACAAGAGCCCCCACGCGCCGCCCAAGGGCTTCAGCCCCTTTGTCCGGCGGCGGTCCAGCCAGGTTATGGCCGGCCGCAAGACCTTGCCGTCCGCGTCCAGGTTGACCACCGTGCTTCGCTGGCCGGTCAGCGTCACCCCGGCCAGGCGCTCCCGCAAGCCGGGGTTTCCCTGCCACAGGGCCTGGCAGGCCTGGCACAAGGCATTCCAAAAGACCTCCGGGTCCTGCTCGGCCCATCCCGGCTGGGGCGCGATATAGGGCTTGAAGGGCACCCGCTCCTTGGCGGTGAGGCCGCCGCGAGCGTCGAACACCAGCGCCTTGAGGCTTTGGGTGCCGGCGTCCAGGGCCAGGATCAGATCGCGTTCAGGCACCGCCGCCCCGCCCCCTGGCTCCGGCCAGCTTGCGCCAGGCTTCCGCGCTTTCCAGCATAACCTTGCGCACCAGCGGCTCCACCGGAAGCCCTTGCCGCAGGGCCGCGGCCAGTTCGCGGTAATAGGCCCGCGAACGGCGGCGGTGCGGCTCCCCCTGAAAGTACAGGTTGGCCAACACCGCATAGGCGGCGGCGAAATCGTTGATGATGAGCCGGCAGACCGGATTGCCCGCGCAATCGGCCATGAGGGTTTGCAAACCCCAGTCGAACTCCGCATAGGCCATGGCCTGGTCGTCAAGGCCCTCGGCCCGGGCCAGGCGTCTGAGCAGGGCCTCGGGCTCGCGTCGGCAAGCGACCACGGTGATGGGCGGCAGGAGAAGCGACCGCACTTCCAAAAGCTGGCCGATCAAATCCGGGGACAGCGCGTCGGCGTATTGGGCCAGGGTCTTGAGCACGCCCAGGCCGCCTTCGCGCCAATAGTCGGTCACCAGGGTGGCCTTGCCGTGCCTGATGGTCAGCCAACCTTCCTTGGCCAGTTGCTTAAGAACCTCGCGCAGGGTCGGGCGGGTCACCCCCAGCCGGGCGGCCAGGTCCCGCTCATTGGGCAAGGAAGCTCCCACGCCCAATCCGCCGCCCAGGATGGCGGTGACGAGACTCTTTTCTATTTGTTCCGCGGCCGGCGGGGCCGCCACTTTGCGCATGCCGATCCAGCCAAACTGGTAAGAGGTCATACCACTGATTATGATAATGATTTTCAGTCGTAATTAGCAACCAGGCAATTCGCCTAAGGCAGGAGGGGGATTTGTTCGGCTAGTGGTTACCCATAATCCAGGTTTAGCCGGATGAAAATCGCCGCGCCCAGGAGTCTGGGCGCGGCGGTCAGTTTTGAATGATGTTGGGTGAAGCCGGCGCTATTTACCAGCCGCCACGGCCGCCGCCACGACCGCCACCACGGCCGCCGCCGCCGCCGCCGCCGCCGCGATCATTACGCTCTTGGGCTTCGTTGACGCGCAGGGCGCGGCCGTCCATCTCGTAGCCATTAAGGGCGCTGATGGCGGCGCTGGCCTCGGAGGAGTCCATCTCCACGAAACCAAACCCGCGGGAACGTCCAGTATCCCGATCCTTGATCACCTTGGCGGAAATGACCTCGCCATGACGGCTGAACAGGTCGGAAAGGGTGCTGTCGTCGGCGCTCCAGGGCAGGTTGCCCACATAAATCTTCTTGCTCACTTGTCCTACTCCAAAAGAGAGATACCTCGTCCCCGGCCAGGCGGCCAGGGCATTCCTTGTGTCCAACGAGCCTTTACTTGCAAGCTATGCTGCGGCGCCGGTCGGCGCTCAGGAGGCTGGTGCAGCGTACTGGCTAATTGGTCTGGGTAATCAATACTCCCATTATAGCCACAAGTCAATCCAGCCTTGGCATTATTATCGCGGCTTGTTAAAATCCGGCCCTGACTTCCAGAAAAAAGCGCTACGGGGCGGCTCCCCGTCAGTGGGCCAAGGCATTGCCTTAATCCATCAGGGGTTTCCAACCTTCTGCAATATGAAAAAAGCATAGCCGAACAAACCGCGGTATCTGGCGAAGATAGCCAAATCCGCCGCGAGGTCCTGGAAAGCCTGCGACTCGCCGCGGGCTTTGCCGGCCCTGGCCAGGCTTTGCGCCACGTCCCCAGAGAAGGCATCCCAGTCTGCCACCGGCAGTACAAAGGAATCCAATACCTGGTAGCCTGACTCTCCAGCTTGCCGGAGCCGGGGCTCAACGCGTTGCATATCGGGATATTCCCTGCTCATGTCCTTTGCCACCCATCTGAAGCGCGGGGCCTATTTTTCGCTGAAGCCCAAACCGGTCAAGGGTCTTCATTATAAGGGGCGTCATTAGCCTGGCACAGCGAAGTCAGCCAAGACTGTCTCCGGGCAGCCCCGCCGCTCCATGGATAAAAAAGATTCGCCCCCTTGCCAGAGGGGGCGAATGCGCCGCGACCGGGAAAAAACCGGCCTAGACGTTCTTGCGGGCGCCGCCCAGCTTCATGGTTTCCCGCTTGCGCAGGCGTATGGAATGCGGAGTCACCTCCACCAGCTCGTCGTCGTTGATGTATTCCATGGCCTGCTCCAGGGTGAAGCGGCGGGGCGGAATCAGGCGCAGGGCCTCGTCCGCGCCCGAGGCCCGCAGGTTGGTGAGCTTTTTTTCCTTGGTGATGTTCACCGCGATGTCGTTGTCCCTGGAGTTCTGCCCCACGATCATGCCTAGATAGACCGGATCGCCGGGGCTGACGAAGATGGAGCCCCTGGGTTGCAGATGAAAAATGGCGTAGGCCACGGCCTTGCCGGAGCGGTCGCTGACCAGGGAGCCGTTGGGACGCCCCACGATCTCGCCGGCGTGGGGCGTGTGGCCGATGACCAGGGTGGTGAGGATGCCGGTGCCCCTGGTGTCGGTGAGGAACTG
Source organism: Desulfocarbo indianensis (assembly GCA_001184205.1). GTDB lineage: Bacteria > Desulfobacterota > Desulfarculia > Desulfarculales > Desulfarculaceae > Desulfocarbo > Desulfocarbo indianensis. The sequence goes on along the minus strand of LBMP01000010.1, from coordinate 44,136 downwards.
GGAACGGTAGCCGATGAGCCCGCGGGTGGGTATCTCGAATTCCAGGCGCACCCGGCCCAGGCCGTTGTTCTGCATCTTGGTCATCTTGCCCCGGCGGGCGGAGAGCTTTTCGGTGACCACGCCCACGTATTCGTCGGGCACGTCCACCACGGCCACTTCCAGGGGCTCGCTCAAGACCCCGTCTTTCAGCTTGGTGATGATGCGGGGCTTGGAAAGGGAAAGCTCGAAGCCCTCCCGGCGCATGGTTTCCACCAGCACGGCCAGCTGCAATTCACCGCGGGCGTTCACCGTGAAGGATTCCGTGGTCTGGCCCGGCTCCACCCTGATGGAGACGTTGTAGAGCGTCTCCTTTTCCAGGCGGGCCTTGATCTGGCGGGAGGTGACCAGCTTTCCCTCCTGCCCGGACATGGGCGAGGTGTTGATGGAAAACTCCATGGACATGGTGGGCTCTTCCACGCTGATGGCGGGCAAGGGCCGCGGGTCGTCCGGATCGGCCAGGGTATCGCCGATGAAGGCCGCCTCCACCCCGGCCACCGCGGCTATGTCGCCGGCGCCGATCTCCTCCACCGCCAGCCGATCCAGGCCCTTATAGGTATAGACCTGGCTCAGGGCGTGACGTCCCTCGTCCGCGCCTTTCTTCAGCAAGGCCACCTGGCAGCCGGCCTTGAGCTTGCCTCCCACGATCTTGCCCACCGCGATCCGCCCCACGTAATCCGAGTAATCCAGATTGGTCACCAGGAACTGCAGCGGCGCTTGGGGATCGTAAGTGGGGGCCGGAATATGGGAGAGGATGGCCTCGAACAAGGGCTTGAGGTCGCTGCCCGGCTCGTCGGGCGAGTTCTGGGCGATGCCGGCCTTGGCGTTGGTGTAGAGGATGGGGAAATCCAGTTGCTCCTCCGAGGCGTCCAGGTCGATGAGCAGATCGTAAAGCTCGTTTTCCACCTCGGCGATGCGCCGGTCGGGCCGGTCTATCTTGTTGATGACCGCGATGAGGGGCAGCTTCTTGGCCAGGGACTTGGACAGGACGAAACGGGTCTGGGGCAAGGGGCCTTCGGAGGCGTCCACCAGGAGCATGACCCCGTCCACCATGTTCAGGGTGCGCTCCACCTCGCCGCCGAAATCGGCGTGGCCCGGCGTGTCCACGATGTTCAGCTTGACCCCGGCATAGGTGATGGCCGTGTTCTTGGCCATGATGGTTATGCCCTTTTCCCGCTCCAGGTCCAGGGAATCCATCACCCGCTCGTTCACCTGCTCGTTTTCGCGGAACACGCCGCTTTGCCACAGCATGGCGTCCACCAGGGTGGTCTTGCCGTGGTCCACATGGGCCACGATGGCCAGATTGCGCAGGTCCTCACGTTTCAACTTATCGGCGGTCATAACCACAACCATTTGTATTGATAAAGCTATCCGCCAAGGCGCTCCCTGGGGAGCCCGGGAGAGCGCCCTTGGCTTGGCGCACTACTTACCATGAGCGGGCCCCAGCCGCCCCTGATTTTTCAGCTACTTTTCAGCGAGCCCCAGCCGCCGGCGGCTAATTGACCGGCTCCAGGGGGTTGGTGGCCGAGCGCACGAAACGCAAGGTTACCATGCGCAGATGGTAACCCGTGGCCGCCAGGCTGATGGCCATGGACATCTTGCCGGGCCGGCTTAAGAACACCCTTAACAGATAGGTCCAATAGGCCCAGCGGCCCTGCTCCCGGAACCCCAGCCGCCAAAATATCCTGACTCCGGCAGCCATGTCCTTCCAGGAAACCCGGGCGCGGGGCGCGGCCCGCCTTTTCAGCGCCCGGCCGCTCCTTTTCAGAAAGGCCAGGGAGCGGCGGTAATAGGCCCGGGGCTCGTACAGCCGGCGCAATACCTCCTTGTAGCCTTCCAGCAGAGCGGGCGCTCCCATTTTGGGGATGAAGTTAAGGGCCTTGGCGTCCATGGCGTTGTCGCCGGAAGGCAAGCCCAGGACGCGGTTCTGCCCGCGCATGCGCTCATAGAGCTTGGTGCCCGGCATGAGGGAGAGCAGACCCACCATGGCGGTGGGGATGGCGGCCTGGCTGATGAAACTCACCTGGTCCTTGAATATGGAAGGCGGGTCCGCGTCGAAGCCCACGATGAAGCCCGCCATGACTTCTATGCCAAAGCTTTGGATGACGCGCACCGCCTCCACCATATCCCGCCCCTGATTCTGATGCTTGTTGCATTCCTTCAGGGAAGAGTCCGAGGGGGTCTCCAGGCCCAGGAACACCTCGGTGAAGTTGGCCTTCACCATCAGATGCAAGAGTTCGGGGTCATCGGCCAGGTTCACGCTGGCCTGGGTGAAGAACGAGAAAGGATAGCGCCGCTTTTTTTGCCAGGCCGCCATTTGGGCCAAGAGCTCCTTGGCCTGACGCTTGTTGCCGATGAAATTGTCGTCCACCATCATCACCGCCGCGCGCCAGCCCAGCTTATATAGTTGTTCCAATTCATTGATGACTTGGCTGCCGGTCTTGAAACGGGGCCGCCGGCCAAAGAGCGCCACCACATCACAGAAATCGCAATCAAAGGGGCAGCCGCGGGTGAACTGCACCGACATGGTGCGATAGTCCTTGAAATCAATAAGCTCCCAAAGCGGCGGCGGCGTTTTCTGCAGATTTGGGTGACCTTCGGCCCTATAAAGAGGCCGGGCGCGGCCCGCGGCAAAATCCGCCAAAAATTCCGGCAGGATATCTTCCGCCTCGCCGGCGATTACGTGGTCCACGCCCTCCAGGTCGTCTGGCAGATGGGTAAAATACGGCCCGCCCGCCACCACTTTTTTGCCCAGGCTTTGGCAGGTTTTCAATACTTCCCTGGTGGAATCCCGTTGCACCACCATGGCGCTTATGAATACCAGATCGCACCAGGACAAGTCTTCCTGGCTGAGAGGAGCCACGTTCAGGTCCCTGACCCGTTTTTCCCAATGGGCGGGCAACATGGCCGCCACGGTCAAAAGGCCCAAGGGCGGAAAGGCGGCCTTGCGCCGCACGAAGCGCAAAGCGTGTTTAAAACTCCAAAAAGTATCTGGATAACGGGGATATATCAGAAGAACCCGCATGAAGCGCCCTCCATTGCTCAAGTGCTGCTGCGTAGCTTGCGATTGTTAAACAAATCCCGGGTATAAGCCGAAGGCCGTTTTAAGGAAGGTGGGCCAGCATGATGACATGAGGCCTCGGAGCGATTTTATGAATACGAGTATAACATCTATTGTCCGCCAAAGCGCCTTTTATTGACGGGCGGCCGATCAACCCGCTGATGGCCCCTGGCCGGGCGCCCGACCAAGCGATATATTCAATAAAATATAGCAAGCTCCCCCTCCGGCCCAAACATGCTGTGAAAATAACCGGAAATTATGATACCGTGGTGTCTCACCCGCGCTTGAGGCAAGCGGGCCGGATATTCTCAGGAACGCCGCAAAGGCTGCTGGACCTGCCCTGTGACGCGAACAGGAGCGGACGCCTTGGCCCCGGCTGAAGCCGCGGCCGCCAGCAACAAGACAAGCAAAATGCCGGAAATTATATTTCGCATGACACCGCCGACCCAAGCCGGCGGGCATTCGCCATTCCCTGGCGGGAGCGAGCCCGCATGCCAATTTAAGAAGGTATGACTTACAGGGCATACACTTGCGGTCGCTGACAACTTTGCAGAGGGACATATGCGAGCGGATTCGGGCGCTGAACAGAGAAAAGCTTCCCAGGATATTGATGACTCTTCACAACTGGTGCGACGGGTTGGCTTGGCCTCGGCCGGCTGCGTGATCGTGGCCAACATGGTGGGCTCGGGCATCTTCACCACCAGCGGCTTCATCATGCAAATGCTGGGCGATCCCTGGTGGCTGTTGGCCTGCTGGCTGGTGGGCGGACTCATAGCCCTCACCGGAGCCCTGAGCTATGGCGAACTGGGCGCGCGCCTGCCCCACGCCGGCGGGGAATACGTGTTCCTGCGCGAGAGCTTCGGCCCGGCCTGGGCTTTTCTCTCCGGCTGGGTATCGCTGGTGGTGGGCTTTTCCGCGCCCATAGCCGCCTCGGCGGTGGCGGCAGCGGGCTATCTTCTGCAAGCCTGGCCCGGCGCTCCCCAGGAGCCTTTCCTGGCCATGGGCGGACTGGCCCTCACGGCGGAAAACCTGCTCGCCCTGTTTTTCATCGCCGCCTTCACCCTGCTGCACGCCAAAAGCCTGGGCTTGGGGATCAGCATCTTGAATGTCCTGACCGTGTTCAAGATACTGGTGCTGGCCGTGCTTATCGCGGCCGGCCTCTCCCTGTGGCCCGCCAGCGAGCCCTGGAGCCCGTTAGCGGCCATGGGCTCCCAGGCCCCGGACGCCGGCTCGGTGGCCACGGCCCTGGTGTTCGTGTCTTTCGCCTATAGCGGCTTCAACGCCGCCGCCTACCTGGGCGGCGAGATAAAAAATCCCCGGCGCAACCTGCCCCTGGCCCTGATGTGGGGAACCGGCCTGGTGATGGTTCTCTATCTATTGTTGAACGTGGCCTATCTGGCCGCCCTGGGGCCGGCCGGCATACCGGGGGTGAAAGAGATCGGCGCCCTGGCGGCCAAGGCTCTCCTGGGGCCGGGAGCGGGCCGGGCCTTGAGCGCGGCGGTGTGCCTCTGCCTGCTTTCCGGCTTGGGGGCCATGATCCTGGCCGGCCCCCGGGTGTACTTCGCCATGGCCCGCGACGGCCTGTTCCTGGGCTTTCTGGGCCGCATCGATCCGGCCTCCGGCCTGCCGAGCAACGCCATCTGGCTGCAATGCCTCATCGCGGCCATCATGGTGCTGACCGCTTCATTCGAGGCCCTGCTGTTTTATATCGGCTTCACCCTTTCCCTGTTCGCCGCGCTGGCCGTGGCCGGGCTTTTCGCGCTGCGCCGCCGCGACCCGCGCCCCGTGGCCTTTCGGGTGCCGGGCTATCCCCTCACTCCCCTGGTCTTCATAGCCGCCAATCTGGCCATGGTGGGGTTCGCCCTGGTGGACAATCCCTGGCGGGGCCTGCCCTCGGGCATCACCCTGGCCTCCGGACTGGCGTTGTATTGGTTTTTCAGGAAACGGATGAATAAATCCGGACGCTGAACCGGCTTAACAGCAACAGATCTACCGCCAAGCGGATAGCCCGCCCCTCTAGGGGGAGCGGGCCACCTTTGTCTTTTTAAGGCTCAAGAAGATGCCGTCATGCAAGCGGCCCAGGTTCGCGGTCCGCTAGAAGAGCCAGTTCGGCAACCAGGTGGCGATGGCGGGGAATATCATCACCAAAGCCAGGCCCACGGATTCCACGATGGCAAAGGGAATCACGGAACGATAAATGTCGGACATGGTTATGCTGGGCGGCACGATTCCCTTCATGTAGAAGAGATTGAATCCAAACGGCGGAGTCATGTAGCCGATCTCCATGTTTATGATGAAGAGGACTCCGAACCAGATGGGATCAAAGCCATGGCTCTTGATGAGCGGCAGGAAGATGGGCAGGCAGATCATCATGATGCCCGCCGGGTCCAGCACCATGGCCAGGAGGAACAGGGTGATCTGGATGAAGATGATGGTGCCCCACGGCCCTCCCGGAATGTAGGCCATCATGTGTTCGATCAGGCGGGAAGCCCCCATGCCGTGATAGGCGGCGCTGAAGCAGTAGGCCCCGAACAAAATCCACATTATCATCCCGGTCAGCTTGAAGGTGCGCACGCATGATTTGACGATAAGCTGCCAACTGAGCTGGCGGTAGACCAGGGCGGAAATCAATGACCCGAGCACGCCCATGGCGGCGGCCTCGGTGGGGGTGGTGACGCCCAAGACTATGGAGCCCAGCACCAACAGCACTATCACCAGGGGGAGTATCACCGCCTTCAAGGCCCAGAACTTGCGCGCCCAGTCCCCCCTTTCCTCCTTGGGCAGGGCCGGCCCCATCTTGGGCTGCAGAAAACAGCGTATGGCTATATAGGCCGAAACCAGGATCATCAGCATGAGGCCGGGTATGACGCCGCCCGCGAACATCTTGCCCACCGATTCGCCGGAGATCAGGCAATAGAGGATCATGGGCACGCTGGGGGGGATGAGGATGCCCCAGCCTCCGCCCGAATTGATGCAGCCCACGGCCATCAGTTTGTTGTAGCGCCTTTGCAGCATGGAAGGCAGGGCGATGGCTCCCATGCTCACCACGGCGGCCCCGCTGATGCCGCACATGGCGGAGAATATGGCGCAGATGATGATCGTGCCGATGGCCAGCCCTCCCCTTAGCGGACCGAACCACTGGTACATCATCTCGTAGAGATCGTTGGCCGTGCCCGACCCTTCCAGAATCATGGCCATGAAGATGAATAAGGGAACCGCCACCAGAGTGAACTTGTTCATGGTTCCCCATGATTGGGCCGCCATCATGTAGAAGGCTTCCGGCCCCCAGGTCACATAGAGGAAGATGATGGAAACCCCGCCCAACACGAACGCCAGCGGAAGCCCCAGCAGGAGAAAAAAGATCAGGGAAAAGAAAAACAGAAATGTCAGCATCTCGATGCTCATAATGTTTCCTTTTCTCCAGCGGCGTCCGCCGAAAGGTCTTCACCAGTGATCAGAATGTGTATGTTCTTGATAAGGCCGGTCAGGCCTTGCAGCAGCAGCAGCACGCAGCCCAGCGGGATCATGAGCTTGACCGGGTAGATGGGCGGATTCCAGGCGGATTCCGAATGCTCCAGCATGGTCAGGGACTCCCAGGCCAGCGAGCCCCCGTAATAGGCCATCATGCCGACGAAGAGAAAAAAGAGGAAAGAGGTGGCGATGTCCAGTATGGCTCTGCTTCTGTCGGACAAGCGGCCATAGACGATATCCACGTTCACGTGCCCGCCCCAGCGCATTATGTAGCCTCCGGAGAGGATTACATAGGCGCCGAACAACATCTGGGTAAGTTCGTTGGACCAGACAGTAGGAGAGTTAAACAGATAGCGGCAAACTACTTCGAACAAGACCAGGGCGGCGATGGGGATGACGCAGAAGGCAATCCATCGACCCAGCCAGTCGTTCAACGCATCTATGCGCGTCACCAACTTGTTCAACATCGCCACCTCATTCCTCCAGTCCCTCTTGGCGGCCTCCCGCCTCGGCCCGCTCTATTCCCCGCCGGGAATATGCCTTGGGTGGTCCTGACCGCTCCGCCGCGGTCCGGCCGATTACGTCTACTTAAAGCCCGCGCGCCTAGAGCCGCCCCAGGGATTTGTTGAAGTCCTTCAGCATCTGCACCGCCTTGGCGCATTCAGGGTTCTTCTCGGCCACGTCGTCCCAGACCTTCACGGCCTCCTTGAGCATCTTCTTGTAATCCTCGGGCGGGATCTCGGTCACCTGCACGCCCTGGCTTTTCTGGATATCGGCCAGGGCCTTGGCTTCCTCATAGAGGTATTCGTTGGTGCGCCGCCAGAAATGCTCCTTGAGGGTGGAGATGAGTATCTTCTGCAAATCCGCGGGGAGCTTTTCCAGTTCCTTTTGATTGACCAGCCACACGTCGCCGGCGGCGTAGTTGAAGGGCGTGAGCAGATGGTACTTGCAGACGTCGTAGAATTTCAGGCTGTCGTTGCCCTGCACCGCTCCCCAGTGGGCGCCCTCGACCACCCCGGAGGCCAAGGCGGCATAGATTTCGCTGCCGGGAATGTAGGAGGCCGCCGCGCCGATGGAGCTGAGGTAGACCTGGGTGACGCCCGAGGAGCGCAGCTTCAAGCCGTTGAAATCCGACATCTTGCTGACCGGCTTTTTCAGGGCCAGCTCGGTGGAATAGATTCTGTCGCTGGAGCAGAAGATGCCGTGCTTGGCGCAGGCGTCCACCATCATCTGCTCGAAGCCCAGGATCTGGTGGAAATAGACCGCTTCCCAAGCGTACTTGAAGTTCAAGGGAAGCCCCGAGGTTATGTTGAACAAGGGCACCTGGGAGCGGGGGTAGGCCGAGGAGGTAACCCCCATGGGGACCATGCCTCTTTTAACGGCGTTGAAGATTTCCTTGGGCGGCACCAGGGCTCCGGCCGGGAACAGCTCTATCACCAGGCGTCCGTTGGTCCGTTTTTTGACAAGCTCGGCCACGGCCTGGCCGCTGCCCGAGTAAGATGTGCTGGCCATGGGCCAATGGCCCTGGCACTTCCAGTGGTAGACCTCGTCCTTGGCCTGGGCGGTCTTCGCGTCCAGCATGAAGGCCGCCGGCGCTATCAGAAACGCGGCCAGCGAGATAAAGACACACACTCGTTTCAACATGGTCAGTCCTCCCAATTGCAATGTTGTCGGGTTAGGCGGTCAGGAACTGGAAGCGGCTCCCTCCCTTCCCAGGTTCCCAGGCGGGCGGCCCCCATGCTCAGGCACGGTTCCCATGGGGCCGCCTTTAAACCAGGCGTTTTTTCTCCAGACAAAACCTGACGCTCTCCAAAACCTTGAGCAGGTAGCGGTCCCGCTCCTTGAGCACCTCGGTCAGGTCGCGATCGCTGTAATCGAAAAACCCGCGGCCGGTTTTCACTCCCAAATCACCCCGCTCGATCTTGCTGGCCAGCGCAGCCGGATTGTTATCCACGGGAGGATCGAAAAAGCTCTCGTCAGCCAGGTTGCGGGCGCTCAAGTCCAAGCCGGTGAAATCGTAGCGTTGCACCAGGCCCAGCACCATCATGCGGGGGGCGATGCTGGCCTTGATGGCCATGTCCAGGTCCTCGGGGCTGATGTAGCCTTGGTCCAGCAGGAAAAAGACCTCCCGTCCCAGGTTGCGCTGAATGCGGTTGATCACGAAACCCGGCACGTATTTTTCCAGCACGATGGTTATCTTGTTGAGCTTCTCGAGCAGGTCCAAGGCTGTTTCCACGGTTGAGGGCGCGACCCGGGAGTCCTTGACCACCTCCACCAGGGGAACGATGTGAGGTGGCGCGAACCAATGGGCGATTATGGTGTTGGCCAGGCGTTTGGCGGGCGCCAGCTCGTAGATGTTCAGGGTCGAGGTATTGCTCCAGAGATAGCTGTCCTCCGGCGCGCATTCGTCGACCTGGCTGTACACCGCGCGCTTGATGTCGCGGTTTTCGCTCACCGCCTCCACCACGATATGCGCCTCGCGCACCGCTTCGGCCAGGGAATCGGCGTAGGCGATGTTGCCCAGGCTGGCCTTTTCCTCTTCCGCTGAAATCAGGTCGAACTCTTTCAGGTTTTCGATGATCCCCGCCACGATGGTTTGGCAGGTTTGGGCCGCCGCGGGGTTCAGGTCGTAGCCGGTCACTTGGTAGCCGGCCTGGGCGAAAGCCTGGGCTATGCCGGGGCCCATGGTGCCCAAACCGATGATGGCGATGTTTTTTATTTCGGAGGTATTCATCTTGGCTAATTCAACTCCGCTATTAGATGTTTTTTAATCCCAGATATTGCCGGGCCTCGTCGGGCGTGGCCGGCTCCTTGCCCAACTCGCGGGCGATGCGCGCCATGCGCGCCACCAACTGGGCGTTGCTCTCGGCCAGCTCGCCCTTGCGGTAGTAGATATTGTCTTCCAGGCCCACCCGCACGCAGCCGCCCATGATCATGGCCATGGTTCCCAGGCTGGTCTGGGCCGAACCCACCGCGGTGCAGTTGAAGATGGCCTCGGCCGGCAACTGGCGCACCATGGAGGCCAGCGTGTCGGGCGTGGCGGGCTCGGCCCCCTGGTAGCGCATGCCCAGCACCATGTTCACGTAGTAGGGCTTTCCCACCAGGCCGTCGGCGATGAGCCGCCGCACCTCGGCCAGCATGGCGTGGCTATAGACCTCCATCTCGGGCTTGATGCCGCGTTTGGCCATCTCGCCCACGTAGTAGTCGATTTCCTGCGGCATGTTGGACCAGGGTATGCCCTTGTAGGGGCCGGAGACCCTCATCAGGGTGCCCATGTTGAGCGAGGCCATCTCCGGGCCGGCGTCAAGGCATCTTATGCGTTCTTCCTGGCTCAGGTTGGGCCCGCCGCCGGTGCTGTCCTGGAGGATGAGGTTGCACTTCTCCCGGATGCGGCCGTGAATGTCGCGGAATATTCCTATCTCCGAGGTGTTTTCGCCGGAGGCGTCGCGGGCGTGGATGTGGCAGATGGCCGCGCCCTCGTTGTAGCAGTCATAGGCCGAATCCGCGATTTCCGCGGGTTGCTCCGGCACGTTGGGGTTCAGGCTCTTGTTGGTGATGGCCCCGGTCTGGGCAACCGTGATGATGACTTTGTCTGGGGGTATGCCTCGGTCCATGATTAACCATTCCCTTCTCTATGGCTACCGATAAGAATCTGGAGGACAGCGGCCCAGATTACGCAAACGTTTGCGTAAGTTGACCTAAAATAATTCCGTTAAAATGCATCTTGAACAATATTCAAAGTTGTTTCCACGGATTGAAAGTCTAATGCCGGCAAGCGCCGGTGGATTCGCGTATTATGAATTCTGATGGAATAACAATGTGTTTATCAGCGCAGCGCCCGGTTTCAATCAATTGGATGAGCACGTGGACCACGGTTTGCCCGATTTTGATCACCGGGGTCTTGATGGTGGTCAAGGGCGGCTCGAACAAGTCGAGAATATCAGAGCAACCTATTGCAATCACTGATATATCATCTGGTATCCTCAGGCCGCGGCTGATGATTTGCTGCAAGGCGCCCGGGGTCACGGTGTCGTTTATGCAGATGACCGCGCTGGGCGGATCGGGCAGGTCGAGAAGTTCGCCCATCAAGCGATGGCCGTCGGTCTTGGAAAAATCGCTCTCCACCAAATACTTGGGGTCATAGGTCAGTTTATGGTCCCTGAAGGCGGCATGGTAGGCGGCCAGGCGTTCGATGGAGTATTTCGAGTTCATTTTGCCAAGAATGAACGCTATCTTACGATGCCCAAGACTTATCAGGTAACTCACCGCCCTATGGACGCACTTGAAATTTTCCGAATTGACGCTGGCGATGTCGTGGTGGTTATTATCCGGAAAGCCAGGCACCACCACCGAGGGGATTTTTTTTTCCTCCAGCTCGAAAATATGCTGGTCGTCGATTCGGTTACCGATCACGATGATGCCGTCGACCATGCGGCTGTGATAGATGGAAGCATAGTTTTTCTGGTCGTTTATGCTCAGCATCAGGTGGTAATCGTGTTGCCGGGCCAGCGCGCTGATTCCCAAGAGCACATAATTATAAAAAGGGCTTTGAAAGGTGAATTCGCTGGTGCGCGGGATGATAACCCCAATGGCCCCTATGCGGTTCTTGACCAGCGCCTTGGCGGATGAGTGCGGGAAATAGCTTAGTTCACTAGCTATTTGCGTTATTTTCTCCCGCAGCTCCGGGCCGACCCCTTTTTTATTGTTCAGTGCCCGCGAGACTGTGGAATAGGATACGCCCGCTGCTTTGGCTATTTCTTTTATGGTCGACAAATCCGGCTCCCCAGCAAAGGCTGTGGCGACTATAGAGCAAACGTTTGCGCGATGTCAAGCTCAATCTATCGCTCTCCGCAAGTGAGGCCATTTTTTGCTGCGGGTTCAGGCCAAGGAGCTATTCAAGGGATGGGCGGCGATTCAGGTTTACAGGCGCGGGCTGGCGGCGGCCCAATATGAACGGAACGGTGAAAACCTATTTGCCGGCACAATAGGCTGCCCGGCGCCGCCTTGCCCAGGCGGCGCCGGGAGAGTCGTCATTTTTCCGGATTCAGCAGGGCGTTTACCTGGCTGCCGGCCTTGAAGGTCATGCGCTTGCAAGCCTTGATGGTGATCTTCTCGCCGGTGGCGGGGTTCACGCCCTGGCGCGCCTTGCTTTGTTTCAGGGCGAAGGTGCCCAAGCCGGGCAGGCGGAAAGGCTGGCCCGCCTTGACCTCCTGCCGACAGGCGTCGATCAGGGATTCCAAGGCGGCCTGGGCCTGGGGTTGGGTGATGCCCGCCTCCTGGGCCAAGGCGCTTATCATGTCCTTTTTAGTCATGGGTCCCTTAGCCATGAGCTTTCCTTTCTAGATAACTCTCCTCAAATAACTCGCTATTCATCCCTTTGACGACGATGCTCGCGCCGGTGTTTGGGTTGCCAGCCGTTGTCGCTGATTAGCCGGTTGCGGCTTTTGCGGCAATTGGGGCAGCGGCGTGGCGGGTCAAAACCACGGGCCGCGAAGCGTTCTTGCTCGATTTGGCTGAATATAAAGCTGGCCCCGCACTGGACGCAGGTCAAATGCTGATCCGGCAATGCTCCTCCTCCTTGCTCCGGCTCAGACCAAGCAAGAGGCGGGCCATAGCTAATATATTGATATTTAAACTTAATTTTTTGGCGGGTTTCAACAAAAACCGGAAGCGGCGTTTCCGCCTGGCGGCTCCCAGGCCAAGGCCGCCATCATAGGTATCTGGAATGGCCCTGAAAGGCCCGGCAGGAAACATGCGTTCCGGCCATTGAAACATAGGAAGCCTTGTTTCCGTTGCCGCCCTGGAATGAGAAAATCCAAGGCCGATAAAATAATAGTCTTATCTTTCAACTAATTACCCAGCAAAGCCCACGGCCGGCCCGGAAGCGACCCGCCGCGCGGGCGAATCGCCATTTCTCAATCTTCTCAGGCCCTCTAAAAATATAGTCAATTATTCCAGCGCAATAAGCCGCTTGCATCGCTCTTGCATTTATTTGCATCGCTTGTGAAAGGAGCCGAGGAGCCTTTACCCGTGATCAGAAGGAGGAATTAAAGCCATGTTTGGCAAGCTGTTCGGCAAGAAACAGGAAAGCCGGCCCGCGGGGGAGAACCAGGAGAAACTGTCCGGCCCCAAAGACATTCTGCAAGCCGTGGGGCAGAGCCTGGTGGTCGCCCACAAACAGGAGCCCGACTGGGTGTGGGGCCTCAAAACGGTGGCGCGGTCTTTTTCGGATACGCCCCATCATGTGGAATTCAGGGTTTACGACCCGCAGGAGGCCATGGCCACCGGCCTGGCGGTGAAGAACTTCCACACCCTGGATCAGCATCCCGATCTGATTCTTTATTCCGGCTGGGTGGACAAGAAGACCAAGGACATGGAGCTGGTGGACCACCGGGCGGCCAGCCAGCAGGCCGTATGAATGATCACGGGATGTTCGAGGCTTAGCCGCTTATAGGCTTTATAGCCGCCAATCCTCCTCTTGTCGCGGGCCCGCGGGGGCCGCGCCCAACCATTCCCGCCACGGCGGGTTGTTAGCCTTTTCTCTCCGGCCGCGCCCGGAAAAAGAAAAGGAGACAGCCCGCCGCTTCATTCCGCACCTTCCCTGAGTTACAATGGCAACTATCCCCCCTGCCCACACCTTTTATTCAGGAGGAGGAAATGTTGGTCTTCATCAAGGCGGTCCGCTCGATCGCCGCGGGGTTGCTTTTGTTGGCGCTGGGCCTGGCTCCCTTGGCCGCCATGGCCGCGGAAGGAAAAATCACCAAATACGGCAAGGGCTATCGTTTCGACCAAAACGGCTGGATATATATCCACATCGAGGGCGAGGCCTACGAGCGCGGCTTCCAGCACGGCTATCTGGCGGCCCCCGAACTCGAGGTGATCATGAAAAGCCTCAAGTACCTCACCTATCACGACACGGGCAAGCATTGGGAATTCTTCAGCGACGCGGCCGAGAAGCTCTGGGTGAAGCACATCGACCCCGAGTTCCTGGAGGAGATCAAGGGCATCGCCGACGGGGCCAAGAAACGCGGCGTGCAGATAACCTGGCAGGACGTCCTGGCCTGGAACGGCCAGGAGGAGATCATGGACTATTGGTGGCCCAACGTCATGACCAAGTACCGCTACATACCCAAGATCGGCGCGCCGCGCGATCATTGCAGCGCATTCTTGGCCACCAAGCCCTACACCAAGGGCGGCAAGATAGTCATGGCCCACAACTCGTGGAACAACTTCGAGTGGGGCCAGTTCGCCAACGTGATCCTGGACATCAAGCCGGCAAAGGGCTTCAGGATTTTCATGCAGTCCCAACCCGGTTACATCGACAGCATGGCCGATTTCTTCGTCACCGGAGCCGGCATCATGGGAACCGAAACCACCATCGGCGGCTTCTCCCTTTATGAGGAAAACGAGGCCCCGGAGTTCTTCCGGGTGCGCAAGGCCATGCAGTACGCGGAAACCCTGGACAAGTTCGTCCAGTTGATGAAAAAGCAAAACGACGGCGGCTATGCCAACTCCTGGCTTTTGGCCAATATCCACACCGGCGAGATCATGCGTTTCGAGCTGGGGCTCAAGTTCTGGAACGTGGAGCGCAAGAAGGAAGGCTATTTCGTGGGATTCAACGCGCCCCTGGACCCCCGCATCCGCAACCTGGAATGCTCCAACACCGGCTATTGCGATATCCGCCGCCACCAGGGAGCCCGGCAGGTGCGGCTGCCCCAGCTCATGGAAAAGCACAAGGGCCAGATCGACCGGGAGGTGGGCCAGGCCATCCTGGCCGATCACTACGACGTTTACCTGCAAAAGGAAAACAATCCCTGCTCGCGCACGGTGGACGGTCATTACGAGCTGGACCCGCGCCAGTACATGAGCGATCCCTCCCGGCCCAAGCCCTACCAGCCCCGGGGAACCGTGGACGGCAAGGTGATGGATTCCGATCAGGCCAAGAATCTGGCCATGGACGCCCGCTGGGGCAATTCCAGCGGCCTGCCCTTTGACGCGGGCAAGTTCCTGGCAGAGCATCCCCAATGGGATTATCTGCTGGGCTATCTCTTTGACCGGCCCTCGCAGCCCTGGACCACCTTCCAGGCGGGGCAAACCGAATAGTGCGCCGCGCGGTTCGCTTTAAGATATTGATAACCTTTCTGGCGGGGCTCGCGCTCCTGGCTCCGGCTTCGGCCTGGAGCCAGGAGCAGGACCCGGCCCGGCCCCCCGCCGGCTGGGGCCGGCTGGACCTGAAGGGCCGAGCCTATTTTTTGCGCCGGGATTTCGAAAAAAGCGGCTTACAGGAAAGCCTGGCCCTGGGCCTCTGGGCCACCTATCAGAGCCCGGAGTGGCGCGGCCTTTCCCTGGGGCTGGCCGGCTACACCTCGCAGCCTTTCCTCGTGGACGACCCGGCCCATGACGGAGGCTCGCTCCTGGCCGGTGGCCAAACCGGCTTTTCGGCGCTGGGCCAGGCCTGGCTGCAAGGCCGGGTGGACAAGACCTCCCTCAGGGTGGGGCGGCAGATATTGGAGACGCCGCTCATCAACAGCTACGACGTTAAAATGGTGCCGGTGACTCTGGAAGGCGCGGTATTGAGCGACGCCAGCTTCCAGGGCCTGCAACTGACCGCGGGCCATCTCACCGGCATCAAGCCCTGGACCGACACCGCCTTCCAGCCCATGAGCCAGGCCGCGGGCCTGGCCGGCAGCGAGGAGCCGGTGAGCCTGGCGGGCGCGCTTTGGCAACCCAGCTCCGACCTCACCCTGCAAGCCTGGGAGTACTTCTGCCACCAGTTCATGAGCATGTTCTACGCCCAGGCCGATCTCACCTGGCCTCTGGGCAGGGATATATCCCTCACCGCCTCGGGCCAGTTCATTGACGAGCGCGACGCGGGCCGCGCCCTGGCCGGCTCCTTCAACGCCGGCCAGTGGGGGCTGAAGCTGGATTTGGGCTGGGGAGGCTGGATTTTCACCGGCGCCTACACCAGCGCCCGGCCCGATCACGATATCGAGAACCCCTGGGGCTCCTACCCCGGCTGGACCTCCATCATGGAGGAGGACAGCGACCGGGCCGGCGAGGATTCCTGGCTGGCCGCCGTGGCCTATGATTTCAGCCGGGTGGGAATAAAAGGCCTCAGCGCCTACACCATGCACACCTTCAGCCGCACCCCGGACAGCGGACCCCACGCCTCGCCGGATCAGACCGAGCACGACCTCACGGTGGATTACCGTTTCCAGGGCCGGCTGCAAGGCATGTGGCTGCGCCTGCGCGCGGCCCATGTTGATCAGGACGAGGCCCTGGGCGGCGAGGACTTCACCGACTACCGCGTGATACTCAATTATGATTTCAGCCTGGGCGGCTGAAAGGGCGGCCAGGGCCCTCCCCTTGCCAAAGCCGGCCAAGGGCGCTACTTTCGAGAAAGGAGGAGTGTTCAATCGTTAAGCGAAAAGGCAAGGCCATGCTCAAGATCAAATGCCTAGGCGCGTTGTTCATCGTCCTGGTCCTGGCCGTTGGCTTCACGCCGGAGGCCCAAGCCGGCGAAATCCAAGAGTTGCAAATCAGCGATCCCCAGCCCGATCACGGGGCCGGCGAGGCCCCCTGGGGTCCGGAAGGCGCGGCCGAGCGCGAGAGGCGGCGCTCGGCCAAGCTGGATTACACCCAGGCCATGGACCAATTCAATGCCCAAAACTACGAGGCCGCGGTGCGGCTGCTGCAAAACTACCTGGCCGTGTTTCCCGGCGACGACCAGGCCAGGGCCTTTCAGGCCAAGGCCCGCTCCCTGGCCAGGTCTCAGCGGCACGGCAGGCTTAAGGTGACCTGCCGGCCCCAGGCCGAGGTGTTCATCGACGGCCAGCCCCGGGGCCGCACGCCCGCAGAGCTGGAATTGCCGGTGGGCCCCCATGAGGTGGAGGTGCGCGCCCTGGGGCGCAGCCAGACCGGCCACGTGTTCGTGAAGCCGCGCACCTCCCACGCCATCCAGTTCGATCTGCAAGGGCGCTGGCTGGAAGAAGAGGTCGCCAAGTAGGTTATAAAGCGCCGGCCACCCCCCGGCGGCAGGCGGGCGGCCCGCGCCCGCCAGGCCCCAGCCCCCCGGCCCGACCGGCTTTTCGACCGGCGGCGGCCGGGGGCAAGAGGAAGATCGGCCCTTCCTAAACGTTGACAGGCCAGGAAGCGGGGAGTAAGATTCTGCAAATTCGACCCGGAGGCACGGAAATGAAGAGTAAACAAAGCACAACCGGCAAACCTAGCCATTCCCATCACGCGGCGTCCCCCGCCAGCCTCTCCCTTTTCTCCGCCCTCCTGGTACCCGTATCCGTATCCGGTCTGATTATTCTGCCCCTGTAGGGGCCAAACCGCTGCAAAACAACTGAACACGACGTGCCGGCGGTCACCAGGACCGCGGCAATCCATGATGTAAAAGGTTTCCGGCCGCTGGGCCGGAAACAAGCCGTCAACCCGCTGGAGCCGGATTGGCGGCGGACGGGAGAAATCAACATGGCCAGAAAAAGCGACCAAGTGAAAGAGGGAGCCGCCCGCGCTCCCCAGCGTTCCCTGCTGCGGGCTCTGGGCTTGAACGGCGACGACATCAGGAAGCCCTTCATCGGCATCGCCAACTCGTATAACCAGGTAGTGCCCGGCCACATCCATCTGAACCGCCTGGCCGCCGAGGTGGAGCGCGGGGTGCGCGAGGCCGGGGGCACGCCTTTTCAGTTCAACACCATCGGCATTTGCGACGGCCTGGCCATGGGCCACGCCGGCATGTATGCCTCCCTGCCCAGCCGCGAGCTGGTGGCCGACAGCGTGGAGCTGATGGCCAAGGCCCACGGCTTCGACGCCCTGGTCCTCATCGCCTCCTGCGACAAGATCGTGCCCGGCATGCTCATGGCCGCCTGCCGGCTGGACCTGCCCGCCGTGATGCTCACCGGCGGTGCCATGGCCGCCGGCGAATACAAGGGCCAGGTGGTGGATTTGATCACCGTGTTCGAAGGCGTGGCCAAGGTGGAGGCCGGCTCCATGACCCCGGCCGAGCTGGCCGAGCTGGAGACCAAGGCCTGCCCCGGCCCCGGCTCCTGCGCCGGCATGTTCACGGCCAACACCATGGCCTGCCTCACCGAGGCGCTGGGGCTCTCCCTGCCCGGCTGCGGCTGCGCCCTGGCCGAAAGCGAGGACAAGACGCGCCTGGCCTACCAAAGCGGGCTGGCGGCGCTGAAGCTCTTGGAGACGGACCTGAAGCCCTCGGACATACTCTGTTACGACAGCTTCGCCAACGCCTGCCGGGTGGACATGGCCCTGGGCGGCAGCACCAACACGGCCCTGCACTTGCCGGCCATCGCCCACGAGGCGGGGGTCGCTTTCGGCCTGGCCCAGTTCGACGAAATATCCCGCAGCACGCCGCACCTGTGCTCCATGAGCCCCGGCGGCCCCATGCGCATGGCTCACCTCCACCAGGCCGGCGGGGTGGGCGCGGTGATGAAGCGCCTGGAGGCCTCGCTCAACCTGGAGGTGAAAACCGTGACCGGAGGCCCCCTAACCGATTACCTGCCCGCCGAGGCGCCCGCGGTGGAGGCTTTCGGCCAGCCGGTGATCCACGGCCTGGACGACCCCCTGCACGCCCAGGGCGGCCTGGCGGTGCTGGCCGGCAACCTGGCCCCGGACGGCGCGGTGGTCAAGGCGGCGGCGGTCAAGGACGAGATGCTGACCCACCAGGGCCCGGCCCGCTGCTTCGACCGCGAGGAAGACGCGGTGGCCGCCTATGGCCGGGGCGAGATACGGCCCGGCGAGGTGGTGGTGGTGCGCTACGAGGGACCGGCCGGCGGGCCGGGCATGCGCGAGATGCTGGCCCTGACCAGCCTGATCTCCGGCGGGCCCCTGGACGGCAAGGTGGCCCTGGTCACCGACGGCCGCTTCAGCGGCGGCAGCCGGGGGGCGGCCATCGGCCACGTATCCCCCGAGGCGGCCCGGGGCGGGCCGCTGGCGCTGGTGAAAGACGGCGACCCCATCAGCATAGACATCCCCGGCCGCAAGCTGGAGATACTGGTGGACGACGCCGGCCTGGCTTCTAGAAAGGCCGACTGGCGGGCCCCGGCCAAGCGCTTCACCCGGGGAGCCTTGGCCCGCTACGCCGCGCTGGTGGAAAGCGCGGCCACGGGCGCGATTCTGCGCGACAACCCCGAGGAACAGGGGAAGGAAAAATGAGCTCACAACCGCAAATAATAAATAGGCCAAAGGATAATCACCCGCACACCGGCGCCGACACGGTCATCGCCTGCTTGTTGCAGCAGGACGTGGAGCTGGTCTTCGGCATGCAGGGCGGCAGCATCATGCCGGTCTACGATTCGCTTTTCAAGGCCGGCGCTCCCCGCCACATCATCGTGGGGCACGAGCAGGGCGCGGCCCACATGGCCGACGGCTACGCCAGGGTCACCGGCAAGCCCGGCGTGGTGCTGACCACCAGCGGGCCCGGCGCCACCAACCTGGTCACCGGCCTGGCCAACGCCATGATGGATTCCATCCCCCTGGTGGCCATCACCGGCCAGGTGACCTCCAATCTCCTGGGCAACGACGCCTTCCAGGAGGCCGACATGTGGGGCATCACCATGCCGGTGACCAAGCACAACTATCAGGTCACCGACCCGGACGAGCTGCCCGACGTCTTCGCCGAGGCCTTTTACGTGGCCATGAGCGGGCGGCCCGGCCCGGTGTTGATCGATCTGCCCAAGGACGTGGCCCTGAAAGAATGCCCCCCCTACCAGGCCGCGCCCAGGGTGCCGGAGGGTTATTGGACGCCTTATCAGCCCAACCAGAAGCGGGTGGTGGAGGCCCTGGAGGTTTTGCGGCAGGCCCAAAAGCCGGTGATCCTGGCCGGCGGCGGGGTTATCCAGGGAGACGCCTCGGAGGAGCTCAAGCGCTTCGTCGAGCTGACGGGCATCCCGGTGACCAGCACCCTAATGGGCCTGGGCAATTTCCCGGCGGATCACGACCTGAGCCTGGGCATGCCCGGCATGCACGGCACGGGCTACGCCAACCTGGCCCTGTATCATTCGGACGCCATTTTGGTGGTGGGCTCCCGCCTGGACGACCGCATCACCGGCCAGGTGGAGCGTTTCTGCCCCAACGCCAAGCTGATCCACGTGGACATAGACGCCAGCGAGATAAACAAGATCGTGCCCTGCCTGGTGCCGGTGGTGGGGCACGCCAAGCCGGCGCTCAAGGCCTTCATCAAGCTGGCCGGCGAATGGCAAACCAAGCCGGACTACAGCGCCTGGCGCGCCCAGATAGCGGAGTGGAAAAAGGAACACGCCATGGTTTATCCTAGGCGTTCCGGCCGGATCGCGCCCCAGGAGGTGGTGGAGATGCTGGGCCGCATATTGGACGCCGAGGCCACCATCGTCACCGGCGTGGGCCAGCACCAGATGTACACCGCCCAGTATTATCCCTTCCGCCGGCCGCGCAGCCTGATAACCAGCGGCGGCCTGGGCACCATGGGCTTCGGCCTGCCCGCCGCCCTGGGCGCCAAGCTGGGCGCGCCCCAGCGCGACGTGGTGTGCATAGACGGCGACGGCTCCTTCCTGATGAACATCCAGGAACTGGCCACAGCGGTGCGTTATGGCATAGGATTGGTGGTGGTGATCCTGAACAACTCCTACCTGGGCATGGTGCGCCAGTGGCAGGACATGTTCCTGGATGGCCGGCGCAGCGAGACCCTGCTTTCCGGGGTGCCCTACGATCAGGTGGCCAAGGCCTTCGGCGGCCTGGGCCGGCGGGTGGAGCGGCCCGAGGAGGTCTCCGGAGCCCTGGAATGGGCCCTGGCCAAATCCCGCAAGGATAGCCTGCCCGTGGTGCTGGACGTGCAGGTCGATTCCGAGGCGGTGGTGCTGCCCATGGTTCCGCCGGGCGGCGCCAACACCGATTTCGTGCCTTGCCGGGGAGGGGAGGCTTGTGATGAATGATCTTAGGCCGATCGCGGTTTTGGTGCGCAACGAGCGGGGGGTCTTGGCCAGGGTGGCCGGACTTTTCGCCAGGCGCGGCTTCAACATCACCAGCCTGGCGGTGGGCGAGACCGAGGACCCCCGCTTTTCCCGCATAACCGTGGTGGTGGGCGGCGACGAGGCCATCATGGAGCAGGTGGTGAAGCAGCTCAACCGCCTGGTCAGCGTGATAAAGGTCACCGACATTTCCCGGCTGCCCAGGGTGGAGCGGGGCCTGGCCCTGATCAAGGTGCGGGCCAAGCCGGAGAACCGGGACGAGATATTGCAACTGGTGCAGATATTCCGCGCCAGGGTGGATCACGTGGATCACCGCAGCATGGTGGTGGAGGTGACCGGCGAGAGAGCCAAGGTGCAGGCCATGATAGACATGCTGAAACCGCACGGCATTTTGGAGATGGCCCGCACCGGCCAGATTGCCCTGGGGCGCAGCGAAACCATTTATCAAGTGCCCGGCGCGGAGGTCCCCGAGGAGGCCGCCGGCTCGGGGGTGTACAACCTGTATAAGCGAGAACAAGGAGAATAACCATGAGCGCCACGATTTACTACGAGAAGGACGCCAATCTGGCCGACCTGAAAGATAAGACCCTCTGCGTACTGGGCTACGGCAGCCAGGGGCGGGCCCATGCCCGCAACCTGCACGACAGCGGCCTCAAGGTGGTGGTGGGCCTGCGCGACGGCAGCGCCACTTTCAAGCAGGTGGAGGAGGACGGCCTGCAAGCCCTGCCCATAACCGAGGCGGTGGCCCAGGCGGATCTGATCTCCTTTCTGATGCCCGATCCGGCCCAGCCCGAGGTCTATTATCGATACGTGGACGGCAAGATGAAAAAGGGCTGCACCCTGCTCTTCGCCCACGGCTTCAACATCCACTACGGCCAGATAACCCCGCCCGCCGATGTCGACGTGATCATGGTGGCTCCCAAGGGCCCCGGCAAGATCGTGCGCGATCTGTACGAGGAAGGCCAGGGCGTGCCCTGCCTGGTGGCCATTCACCAGGACGTATCCGGCGCGGCCCTGAAAACCGGCCTGGCCTACGCCCTGGGCCTGGGCGGGGCCCGGGCCGGCGTGGTGGAAACCACCTTCCTGGAGGAGACCGAAACCGACCTCTTCGGCGAGCAGGCGGTCTTGTGCGGCGGCCTGGCGGCCTTGATCAAGGCCGGCTTCGAGACCCTGGTGGAAGCGGGCTACGCCCCGGAGATGGCCTATTTCGAATGCTGCCACGAGCTGAAGCTCATCATCGACCTGATCTACCAGGGCGGTCTGAAGAAAATGCGCAAGTTCGTGAGCGACACCGCCAAGTGGGGCGACGTCACCAGGGGGCCGCGGGTGGTGGACGAATACACCAAGGAGGAGATGCGCCAAATCCTGGCCGAGATTCAGGACGGCCGTTTCGCCAGCGAATGGGTGCTGGAAAACCAGGCCAAGCGCCCACGCTACAACGCGCTCTTGCGCCGCGAGGACGAGCATCCCATCGAGGAGGTGGGCGAGCGCCTGCGGGGCATGATGTCCTGGCTGAAGTAAGCCTTTTTCAGGCCGGCCCGCCCTCGATTGACAAGAGGGCGGGCCGGTTTCTAGCCTCGCCCTCTTGCTACCGCCCCGCCGCTCAATATATCCCCGCCTGGCAGCCGGCGGCGATGGTCTGGCCCAGCTCGCGGCAGCGCTCCAGGTCTTCTTCCGTGACCCCGCCGCGGGCGATCACCGGGTCGTACACCTTTTTAAGCTGATAGCCCAAAAGAATGCGCTCGATGCTCGAGAGCGCTCCGGAGCCGTCGTTGCCCGCGCTGATGAAGGCCACGTAGGGCTTCTTGAATATTTCTTTGCGGCCGCGCGCCTGCTCGTAGGTGCGGTCGAAAAAATCCTTCACCATGCCCGCCATGTAGCCGAAATTTTCCGGCGAGCCTATGGCCAGGCCCTGGCAGGACAGGAGGTCCTCCAGGCCGGCCCGGCCGGCCGCAAGCAGGCGGGCCTGGCAGCCCTCCATCTCCGCCACGCCCTGGGCCACGGCCTGGGCCATGCGCCGGGTGTTGCCGGTTTGGGAATGATAAATCACCAGGATGGTGCACGCCATTGTTCTTCCCTTCCTTGGCCAGCTAAAACGCCGCCTGAGAGCTGAACATATTATATAGCCCATGGAGCGCCGGCCCGCATCGCGGCTTTAAAGGCTTGGCTGGAGCGCGCTTGCAATCCTCGCTTGAAGTGGGGCATTCTGAAATCGAACAAATGCCTGCCCTCATATTCAGCCGTGAATCCGCTTAGACCAGTAGAGGAGAGATCATGTTCAGGAATATCGGCAAGCTGGCGGCGGCGCTCCTGGTGGCGGCCGCCGTGCTGGCGATGGCTCCGCCGGCGGGGGCCTCTCCCGCCAACTACCCGGAGGTGGTGTTCATCCTGGACGCCTCGGGCAGCATGTGGGGCGACGCCGGCGGGCAGAAGAAGATCGAGGCGGCCAAGCAGGTGATGGCCCAGGCGGTGCCGGCCCTGCCGCCGGAGGTGCGGGTGGGTCTGGTGGCCTATGGGCACCGTAAAAAAGGCGACTGCGCGGACGTGGAAACCCTGGTGGCGGCCGGCAGCGAGGACCGCCAGGGACTCCTGAAAAAGGTGCGGGCGCTTTCGCCCAAGGGTAAGACGCCCATCGCCGCCTCGGTGAAGCAGGTGGCGGAAACCCTCAAAAGCAAGGAAAACGAGACCACCATCATCCTGGTCTCCGACGGCATGGAAACCTGCGACGCCGATCCCTGCGGCGTGATCAAGTCGCTGAAAGCGAGCGGCATCAAGTTCGTGCTGCACGTGGTGGGCTTCGGGGTGGACGCCCAGGGCAAGGAGCAGCTCTCCTGCCTGGCCGAGGCCGGCGGCGGCAAGTATTTCTCGGCCGGCGACGCTAAAGGCCTTTTGGCCGCCCTGGACACGGTGAAAAAGGACGTGGCCGTCAAGGTGGAAGAGGCCAAGACCACCAAGGTGGCGGCCAAGAGCCGCCTGGGCAAGCTCAAGCTCAGCCTGCCGGCCAGCGCGGTCAAGGCCTTGCACGGGCTTAAGATCATGAAGCCCGACGGCGCGGTGGTGAAAGAGGCCACCGGGCTCGCCGCCGAAAGCCTGCACCCGCTCCTGGCCGGCAAATATAAGCTGGTCCTGGCCTTTGCCAATCCCAATTACAAGCCGCCCACTGACGCGGCCCTGGGCGAATGCGAGATAAAGGGCGGCGAAACCACCGAGGTGAAACTGGGCGTGGTGGTCTTGAACCGGGCCAAGGGCCTGGGCGACGCCGCCAATAAAATCGGCCTCATGGACCAGGGCAGCGAGCAGTATTATGTGGAGATAGAGGCCCACAACAACGACTACTATCTGTGGATGCCCAAGGCCGCGCCCGCCGGCACCTATGACCTTATGTTCACCTACGGCCCCAACAAGAAGGCCAGCCTGGCGCTGAAGGGCCTCAAGGTGGAGGAGGGCCGCGAGACCGTGGTCACCCTGGATTCCGGCATAGCGCTCAAACAAGCGCCGGGCGTGCAGGGCTGGGACCTGCTGCCCGCCGGCGGCAAGACCCCCGTCCTGGAGATCCGTCGCCGCTGGGACAACGACTATCCCTTGTGGAAAAGCTTCCCGGTGCAGCCGGGCGTCTATGATTTGCAGCTTCACATGAAGGGCATGCAAGAGCCCTTGCCGGTGGGTCAGGATCTGGAAATCAAAAAGGGCCAGACCTTGCTGTTCGACGCCGGGCTCTAGCCAATAGCTGAATCCGGCAGGCGGGACAAGGCGCGGTCCTTGTCCCGCCTCGCTTTGGTCGCCGCGCACGCCAGGACCTTTCCCCCAGTGGCATGCCGGACTTTATAGCCGCGATATACCCTACCAACCATATTGACTATACCCCGCCCCGGTGCTAGCCTTATAATCAACCAGTTAATCAAGGAGCGGCGTTTGCTAAAAAAGGCCTTCAGATTGTGGCTCAGCGCCTTTCTGCTGGCCGCCGGCTGGTCAACGGCCCTGGCCGCGCCAAGCGCGCCTTGGACCGTGGATGCCGTTCCCTGCTGCCATCTGGCCGGTCAGGCCGGCCATGCCCCAGGGCAAGGCGACCGTGGCTGCCCAAAGGACGCGCCTGGCCAGATGCGTTCAGACCCGCTTGACCAGGACGCCGCGGCCCTGCTCCCCGCGTCCGCGGGCCTGACGCCGCCTTCCGCGACGCAGTTCGTGGCGGAGTGGGCGGACCAGCAAGCCAGCCCCAAAATGATGGCCGCCGTCCACGGCGGGCTGATCAAGCCGCCGGAACGGCTGTTTATCTTGCATGCCCATCTGCTGATTTAGATTGCCCCACTGCATATAGGCGGACCCCTGCGCCAAACGGAAACTGCCCTATTTACAGGATGCAGGCGCGCTTCTTGGCGTCGCCCTGAAGGGACTAATGCCTCCCCCCTCGCGCCAGTGAGGTTATGAATCATGCAAGACCGCTACTCACGCGTTGTCGCCGATAGCGCCGCTTGCTAAAAAGAGCGAACCCCCACCGCCCCTGGGTAGGCGGCTGGATGGCCTTATCCCCCCAAGGCCGCCGGCTGGCCCGCCCAGGGGCGGTTTCTCTTGGGCGCGCGCCCCAGGGCGAAAAAAAGGAACGCCCCAAGAGGCGTCCCTTTCGTAACCTGAGCTTTTAAGGCGGCCGGCTAGAGCACCTTGTTCAGCGAGTATTCGATGATGCCTTCGGCGCCCTTTTCCATGAGCTGGGGGATGAGGTCCCGCACCGTGCTTTCTTCCACCACGGTCTCCACGCTGAACCAATCCGAGTTATAGAGATTGGCCACGGTGGGGGCGTTCAGGCTGGGCAGGCATTCCACCACCTCGTGCACCCTGATCTTGGGCACGTTCATCTTGAGCGCCACCAGTTTCTCCGCCCGTAGCGCGCCCTTGAGCAGCAAGGCGATCTGCTCGATCTTCTTGCGCTTGTCCGGGTCCTGCCAGGCGGTGTGGTTGGCGATGAGCTGGGTGGTGGATTGCATCAGCTCCTTGATGATCTTGAGCCCGTGGGCCTTTATGGTGGAGCCGGTCTCGGTGACCTCCACGATGGCGTCGGCCAGGCCGTTGACCACCTTGGCCTCGGTGGCGCCCCAGGAGAAATGCACCGTCACCGGGATGCCCTGCTCCTCGAAATAGCGCTTGGTGAAGTTGACCATCTCGGTGGCCACCCGCTTGCCGGCCAGGTCCTCCACCTTTTCGATGCCGGAGTTGTTGGCCACGGCCAGAACCCAGCGGGCCGGGCGGGAGGAGACCTTGGAGTAGATCAGCTCCTCCACGTATTCCACCTGGGATTCGTTTTCCAGAATCCAGTCGCGGCCGGTGATGCCCGCGTCCAGGGTGCCGCTTTCCACGTAGCGGCTCATCTCCTGGGCCCGGCAGATGGAGCATTCGATGGCCGGGTCGTTGATCTCCGGAAAATAGGAGCGGCCGTTGACGTTTATTTTCCAGCCGGCGCGGGCGAACAGCCGCACCGTGGCGTCTTGCAGGCTGCCCTTGGGCACGCCCAGCTTGAGAGGCTCTTGCATGGTTCAGATACCTTCCCTCGTGGGCGGGGTTTGCCGTGCCCGCCCGGGCGAATTACTCGCCGTAAACTTTCTTGGGGTCGAACACCGGCTCGCCCTCGCTGACCAGCCCGCCGTCCCGCACCCGGCGGTAAAAACAGGAGCGCATGCCGGTGTGGCAGGCTGCGCCGCCGATCTGCTCCACCTTGAAGAGCACGGTGTCGTCGTCGCAATCCACGTATATGTCTTTGACCTTCTGCACGTGGCCGCTGGTACCGCCCTTGTGCCAGAGTTCCTGGCGCGAACGGGACCAGTAGTGCACCTCGCCGGTCTCCAGGGTCTTTTGCCAGGATTCCTCATTGATATAGGCCAGCATGAGCACCTCGCCGCTGGCCGCGTCCTGGGCTATGGCCGGAATAAGCCCCCCGGTTTTCTTGAAGTCCAGTTGAATCATTCTATCTCCACCCGCCTGCTTGGGTAATAAAGGATTTTTATCTAGCGGGCCATGGGCAAATTGTCAAGCGATCAGCAAAATTTAACCAGCCCGTCACAGCGGGCGCTCCATGACCAGGGCGTGCGGGCAGTCCAGGGGGCCGTAGCGGCGCTCCAGTTCCCGGCGCGGTAGGTACCCGAGCGGCTTGAAGCCGGCCTTCTCATAGCACCTCACCGCCCGCAGGTTGCGGGCGCAGGGGCTCATGAGGGCGCGCCTCAGCCCGATTCGCCCGCGCAAATAGGGCCACAGCAAGCCCAGGGCCGCCCCGCCCCTGCCCCGGCCGCACAGGGCTTCCTCCGCCAGCCAGATATCCACGTCGGCCCGGCCGGGCCCATGATGGCGGGCGTCGTAGCTCACCGCGCCGGTGTCGGCGCCGTCCCGGGTGATGATAAACACCCTGCCCTGCCGCGGCGAGCGGTCCGTGAAGAATAGTTCCTCGTAATCCGCCAGGAACTCCTCCCTGCTGGGCGGCCGTTGCTCAACGCAGAAAAAGGGGCTTTCATAGGCCTTGACCAGCCAGGCGTGCACCTGGCCGCGGTCGGCCAGGACCGCGGGACGCAGCCCGGCTCCCTCGGCGTTGGGGCTGACTGTCATGGCGTCAGGCTTCTCCCGCTCGGCTCGGCCCCTGGCGATCAGGGCTCATCGCCCGCCGGCTTGGCGGCCAGTTGGCCGCAAGCCGCGGCGATGTCCGCCCCACGCGAGGCCCGCAACAACGCGGTGAGGTTCTTGTCCAAAAGAATCTGCTGGAACCTCTCCACCGCCTGGTCGCTGGGGCGCTGGAAATCGGATCCCTCGTGGGGATTGTAGGCGATGAGGTTGATCTTGCATTTGAGCCCGTGCACCCATTTGGCCAGTTGGCGGGCGTGCTCGGGCTGGTCGTTCACCCCGGCCAGGAGCACGTATTCCAGGGTGATGCGCCGGGTGGGCTTCAGGGGATAGGCCAGGAGCGCCTCCTTGAGCTGGGCCAGGGGAAAGCGCAGATTCACCGGCATGAGCTGGGAGCGCAGCTCGTCATTGGGCGCGTTGAGGCTCACGGCCAGGGCGGCCGGGGTGCGGCGGCCCAGCTCGGCCAGGCGGTCGGCCAGGCCCACCGTGGAAACGGTGACCCGGCGCTGGCTCATTTGCAGGCCGTGATCGCCCAGGATGTGCTCCAGGGCCAGGCAAAGGTGGTCCAGGTTGTCCAGGGGCTCGCCCATGCCCATGAAAACCAGGTTGCTCAAGGGCCGGTCCTTATCGCACAAGGCGCGGGCGGCCAGCACCTGGCCGGTGATCTCGCCGGGCTTCAGGTCGCGCGAAAAACCCAGGGAGGCGGTGCGGCAGAAGCGGCAGCCCTGGCGGCAGCCGGCCTGGGAAGACACGCACAGGGTGTGGTGGTCTTCCTCCGGGATGAGCACGCTCTCCACCCGCGCGCCGCCAGCCAGGATGAACAGCAGCTTGCGGGTGCCGTCCTGGGAGGTCTCCACCAGGGAGGGCTCCAGGGCGCGCAGGGCCGCGGCCTGGCCCAGGCGCTGGCGCAGGCCCTTGGAAAGGTCGGTCATCTCCTCCAGGGAGCCTGCCCCCCGCTTGTAGAGCCAGTTGAGCACCTGACGGGCGCGGTAGGGTTTTTCGCCCAGGCCCACCAAAAGGTCTTGCACCCCCTGAGCGTCCAGGTCGCGCAGGTCCGGTTTTTCAAGCTTGTCTTCCATGATGCATGGTTTACCTTAAAACCATAAAAACACAAGCGAGTTAATCCTGCGCCGCGCGGCGGCCGTGCTAGAATAGATTCCGTGCCAAGGGGACCTACGCGCAGGGGAGTATTTGCCATGGCCGAGAGCAAGGACAACAAGCTGGCGGGAGTGGATATCGCCGCCAGCCTGCAAGGGGAGCTGGTGCGTTCGGACCGGCCGGGCGGCGATGACTTTTTCTCGGTGGCCGAAGCAGCCCTGGCCCGGCTGGCCATGGAAACCGAAACCAACCTGCGGGCGGTGATGATCGCCTGTTTGGAGGCGGGCATCTGGCCCGAGCGGCTGCGCCCCAACCGGGGCAGCTTCAGCGCGGCGGAACAGGCCAGGCTTCTGGCCTCGCGGGCCCTGATCGTGGGCGCCGGCGGCCTGGGCGGGGCGGTGGTGAGCATCCTGGCCCGCATGGGGGTGGGCAGGCTGACCGTGTGCGACGGCGACGTTTTCGAGGAGAGCAATCTCAACCGCCAGGCGCTGTGCCGCGTGAACAGCCTGGGCCGCAGCAAGGTCCTGGCCGCCGCCGAGGAGGTGGCGGCCATCAACCCGGCGGTCAAGGTGCGGGCCGTCAACGAGTGGGCCACGGCCGGCAACCTGCCCGAGCTGCTGGCCGGCATGCAGGTGGCCCTGGATTGCCTGGACAATCTGCCGGCGCGCTATATGCTGGAGGAGGCGGCCAGGGCCGCCGCGGTGCCCTACGTGCACGCCGCCCTGGGCGGCCTGGAAGGCTTCGTCATGACGGTGCTGCCGGCAGACCCCGGCCTGGCCGGCCTCTACGGCCCGGAGCCCATCGCCAAGGGCGAGGGAGCCGAGGGCCGCCTGGGGATGCCCACGCCCACGCCGGCCTTTATCGGCGCCTTGCAGGCCAACGAGGCGGTGCGGGTGATACTGGGGCGACCCTCCCTGGGCGGGGGGCGTTTCGCCCACGTGGATTTATCCACGCCGTCTTTGGAGGTGTTCAGCCTTGGCTAGGGCCCGCCGCGCGGGAGAAGCCGTTTCGGCGGCCGGGGCGCGCGCCGGGCTATTGGCCGGAGATGGTCCTTGGAGTGGAGCCTGACCAAGATCGCGGCCGGCCTGGCCGGCGCCAGCGTTTTGTTCGTGGTCTATCTGTATCTGGCCGCGCTGCACCGCCAGCGTTTCCTCTTCCTGTGGACCCTGGCCTGGTCCGCCTACCTGGCGCGTTACCTGATTTTTCCCTGGATGCCCCATAGCCATGGCCTGTCGTTGCTGCCCGTGGTCTACGCCACCCTGGCCCTGGCGGGGAGCTATCTGCTTTTATGCGGGGCGCGCGATTTCCTGGGCCGTCCCCTGCCCTGGCGCTGGCTTTGGTTTTTACTCGCGACCTATGCCTGGACATTTATCAGCGCCCTGGCGAGGCTGCCCTTCGAGCTATGCACCCTGCCCTGCGCCTGGACGCTGGCCTTCACCTATGCCCTGTCCGGCTGGGAGCTGTGGCGGGCGGAGCGCCTGGAAAAGGCCGGACGCTGGCTGGCGGCCGCGGGATTGGGCCTGTGGAGCCTGGCCCAGGTCACTTATCCTTTCATCATCAACCGGCCCCTTTACTCGCAGTACGGCTACATCATCTCCACCGGCCTGGAGGTGTGGACCGCCATCGGGCTGCTGATCGTGTTTTTCCAGCATTCCCGCCGCGAGCTGTTGGAGGCCCAGGCGGTGCTGACCGGCAGCGAGGAGCGCCTGCGCCTGGCCATGCACAACATGCCGCTTTTACTGTACGCTTTTGATGAAAAGGGACGCCTGGTGGTGTGGAACCGCGAATGCGCGCGTGTCACCGGCTTTGCCGCCCGGGAAATGCTGGGCGGAGATGACGCGGTGAAAAAGCTCTTTCCCCAGGCCGAGGCCCGCGCCGCGGCCTTGGCGGCCTGGGACGCGCCGGACGCGGATTTCCGCCAGCGCGAGTTGGAGACGACCTGCGCCGACGGCTCCCGCAAGCTCATAGCCTGGTCCAATATTTCCAAGGCGGTGCCCATACCGGGCTGGGCCGCCTGGGGGGTGGGCGTGGACTTGAGCGAGCGCAAGCGGGCCCGCCAGGCCCTGGAGCAACTGGCCGCGGGCGTGGCTCATAATTTCAACAACGTGCTCATGGCGGTGATGGGCAACCTGCAGGCAACCGGCCCTTTGCTGGCCCAATCCGGCGAAAAGGGGCGGCAGGCGGCGGAACTGGTGGCCAACGCACTCAAAAGCGCGGCGGCCGGCCGCGAGGTGGGGGCGCGGCTCAGCGCCTACGTGGGCGGCGGCGCCGGCCGCCAAGGCGACCTCACGCCCCTGGAGCTGAGCCCGGTGGTGCAGGCCGCCCTGGATCTGGCCCGCACCGGCTGGTCGCACCTGGGGCTGGCCAGGGTGGAATTCCGCGTGCGCCTGAAACCCGGCACCAGGGTCTACGCCAGGCGGGGAGAACTGATGGAGGTGTTTCTGAACCTCATCAAGAACGCCCTGGAAGCCATGCCCCAGGGAGGAGTCCTCACCATGACCCAAGAAGAGCGGGAGCAGGATGTGCTGATCACTTTTTCCGACACCGGACCGGGCATGGACATGCAGACCCGGCAGCGGGCCTTTGATCCCTTTTTCAGCACCAAGGGGGCGGCGGTGCGCGGCCTGGGCCTTTCCAGCAGCCTGGGCATCTTGCACAGCTTGGGGGGCGACCTGCAAGTGGATGACAAGCCCGGCCCCGGCGCCACTTTCCTGGTCAGGTTGCGGCGGGCCGAGGAAGCCGAGCCGCAGGCCCAGGCCAGGCTTCCCCTGGCCGCCGCGGGCCGGGGCGGCGGCAGGGTGCTCCTGGTGGAGGACGAGGCCCTGGTGGCCCTGGGCCTGCAGGCCATGCTGGCTCAGGAAGGCTACTCGGTGCGCTGGGCGGACAGCCTGCGCGAGGCCAGGCTGGCGCTCGGCCGGGAGACGCCGGAGGTGCTGCTTTGCGACATGATGCTGCCCGACGGCGCCGGCTGGGAATTGGCGGCCGATTTGTCCCTGGACCGCGAGGGACGCCCCCTCACCTCCCTGGTGGTGCTCACCGGCTGGTCGGCGGATTGCGGCGGTCAGGGAGGCGCGGAACTGGAAAGCCTGGCCGAGGCGGTCTTGCACAAGCCGGTGGAACGGGAGCCCCTCCTTAAAGCCATTGCCCAGGCCATGGCCAGCGCCGCGGCCCGGCAGGCCCTCCCCAAGACCGGGAGCGGCTCATGAGCCGACCCAGGGAGAAAAAACCCGCCCATGCCCTGGCCGAGGTGCTGCCCCTGGCCCTGCCCAGATCGCTGGCCGACCGTTTGCCGCCGCCGGAGCTTAGCAGGGCCTGGCGGGAACTGGTGGGCGAGGAGGTGGCCAAGCGGGCGCGCCCGGTGTGCCTGGAGAGCGGCTCCGGCGAACGGGGCGGGGCCAAGCAGGGCCTGTTGGTGGTGGCGGTCGCCGGTTCGGTCTGGCGGCAGGAGGTGAGCCTGCGCGCGCCCAGGCTGATCGAGGCGCTTTGCCGCCAGGGCTTCGGCGTGGGTTCCATCCGCCTGGTGAACGCGCCGACGCCGCCCCCCCCGGCGCCCCGGCCCGAGCCCCGCCGGCTTTCGGCGGAAGAGGAAGCCGAAGTGGAGCGGCGCTTGGCCGAGGTGGAGAATCCCGAACTGCGCGAGGCCCTGGCCAGGGCCATGAAGGCTCAACTGCAAGCCGAGTAGCGGGCTGGACGCCTTGGCGGACCGCCGGCCTTTTAAGCGCCTTGGCGCGTTCGCTTTCGCCGGGGCGGCGCGCCTTATCGCAGGGAGTCGTAAAGGGTGCGCACCTCGGCGGAATAGGCCTGGCCGCGGTCATAGACCATGAGGGGGGGCTCCACCGATAGCTGATGCCGGCCTTGCCTGACCGCCTGGATGAGGGCCAAGCGAGCCGGTTTGCCTTCCCGGCCGTGCACCAGGCGCAGGCGCTTGGGCCTTAGCCCGGCGGCGTCCAGGCCGCTCAAGGCCTCCACCAGGCGGGCCGGCGGCCAGCAGAGCGCCAGGCTGCCGCCCTTTTCCAGAAGCCCGGCGGCGCGTTGCCAAAGGGTCTCCGCCTCCAGGGCCAGTTCCTGGCGGGCCCTGGCCCTGGCCGGCCGGGGCGAAACCCGGCCGTGGCCGGCCTTGGTGAAGGGGGGGTTGCTCACCGCCAGGCTGAAGGAGCCCTTGGACAGGGCGGGATGGTCCGCGGCCAAATCCTGGCACAGGGTTTCGCCGGGGGCCCCGGCCCGGGCCAGATTGTGTTGCGAGCAGCGCGCGGCCAGGGGGTCTATCTCCACGCAGACAAAGGGCCCCGGCAGGCCGCGGGCGTGCAAGAGCACCGCCAGCACCCCGCAGCCCGCGCCCAGGTCGGCCACCCTCCCCTTTACCTCCGGCGCGAAACCGGCCAGCAAAACGCTGTCTATGGAGAAGCGGTAGCCCTCTCTGGGCTGGCGAAAACCAAGGCGGCCCAGGGCGTCGTCCGTGCAAAGGTCTTCCCGGCCCCCATCGCCCTTGCCGCCTTCGCCGCCGGCCACGCGCGCCAATCCCTCAGCAGCGCAGGAGCGGCATCACCCGGCCGGGGTCCACCAGGTTGATGGTCAGGCCGGTGAGCACCTTGGGATAAAAATAGGTGGTTTTACGGGGCATGATGAGCCCGGCCTCGGCCACGGACTGCACCTGCTCGATACGGGTGGGGTTCAAGAGAAAGCCCACCTTGGCCTTGCCGGTGCGCACGTCGTCTATCACCTGATTGCCGTCGCTCACGTAACTGATGGTGTGGGTCTGGTCGCGCCAGTTGTTGTCCAGGCCCAGGATATGCTCCAGCACCACGTTGGTGAGCACCTCCACGTCCAGATCGCGCAAGGGGCCTTCCAACTGCCGCCAGGATTCATCGCCCGGGCCGGAGCGCAGGGTGAAGACGTAAAAGGCGTTGGCCTCGGTGGAGGCCAGGCCGAAGCTGCGCCCCTTTTGTCCGGCGGCATGCAGGGCGTCATGGAAGCGCTTCTTGGCGTGGTCCATGTCGCCCTCGATGGGAATCTCCTGGTAGTCGAAATGCTTTTTGGCGTGCACCAGGAAATCGCGGGCCTCGAACAGATCCAGCTTGGGCAGCACCCGGTGGCAGGGGAAGATGGTCAGGCCCGGATCGCTCATGGAGCACAAATAGGTCATCACGTATTCCCAGGGGGCGTCGGGCCCGGCCTCGGGGTGCTTTTCCCGCATGTAGTTGCGGTAGTTGATGGCCGTCTCGTAGCGGTGGTGGCCGTCGGCGATGAAGATGACCTTGTCGGCCATGAGCTCGACGATCCTCTGCCGGGCGGCCTTGTCGTCCATGGCGTAGAGGCGCTGGCGCAGGCCCATGGGGTCCACGAAATCATTGAGGGGCACCGGATTCATGGCCCCCTGCAGGGCCTGCTGCACCTCGTTGGCGTCGTCCGGGTAGAGCGCGAAGATGGGCGAGATGTTGGCCCCGGTGGCCTTGGTCAGCTTGAGGCGGTCTTCCTTGTGCCCGGTGAAGGTCTTTTCGTGGGGCAGCACCACGCGCTCGGAAAAATCCACCACCTTGAGCAGGGTGAAGAAGCCGCGCCGGGTGTGGGTCTTGCCCTCGATATCCTTGTATTCGGTTTCGCTATAGTAGAAGGCCGGCCGGGGGTCGCAGGCGAGCACCCCCTCCTGCAGCCAGCGCTCCAGGTGATCGGCGGCCCTGGTATAGCGATTGTCTTCAGCGGTATCGGTTTCCCGCGACTTGTTCAACTCAATGCGGATGATATTGTGGGCGTCGGACTGATACAGGCGTTCCTGCTCTTCGGCGGAAATCACGTCGTAGGGCGGCGCCACCACTTTGCGCATATCATTGACTTTTTCCTGGTTGAAACGCACGGCCTTGAAAGGCGCGACCACAGCCATGTAATCCTCCAAAAGCGGGGAGCGAACAAAGATGAGCAGCTTGCCATTTTGGGCTTCTACGTACCGCAAAGACGTCCAAGATGCAACCCCGGTCCTCACTAAGCTATTGACTGCCGCAAAGCGGGCCTGCATCATTTAATAAATAGACAGTCGCGCTGGGTCATTCGGGCCCGGAGCGGCTTGACCAAGCCCCAGGCAAAGGAGTGGAAAGTGAGCACACCTCGTCATTGCCCAGGATTCGAGGCCAACAAGGAACTGAAGGCCTTCATATGCAAGTGTCCCAACTGCGGTAAGGAAAAGGAAATCTTCTCCGACGAGTTCGACAAGGAACATTTTTGCTCGGGCTGCAAGGCCAAGATAGATTTCAGCCGCTGCACCATTGAAACCTGACGCCGCGGCGGCCGGGAGCCGAGCCTTTCCGGCCGCATAATTGAAACCGCCCGCGCCCTTTTCGGGGGCGGGCGGCCTCTTTTTTGGGGGGCGCCCTTCAGCGCTGGCGAGAGGCTCGCCGGGGGCCGGCCGATCAGCCGAACATCTTTTCCGGGGGCCGGCGCTCGGGCACATATTCATGGGGCAGCTTGCCGTCGTTCCAGTCTCGGGAGACGTAGAGCTGGCAGTAGCAGGACCCGTATTGCTTGACGTCGGCCTCGCGGTATGCGCAGGGACAAATAATGTCCTGGTCCTTTTCGCGGTCCTCGGCGGCCAGGCGGCAGGGACAGCACATGTAGCCGTAGCGCTCCTTGTTGCGCAAAAGGCCCTCCATGAGCCCCATGACCATCTCATGATCCGTGTTGAAGAAATATCCCTTGGGCTCCTGGACTTTCTTCAGCATCTCATAGAGTTCCTGGGGGCTCATATGCCCAGCGCCTCCTTGATCTCGTTCTCCCGGTAGCCCACGATGACCTTCTCGCCGATCAAAAGAGTGGGAAAGGTGCAGGAGGGATTGTATTTCTTGACCGCGTCAATGGCCGCCGTGCGCTCGTCCCCCTGGGTGAGGTCCACCTCCAGGATGTCGTAGGCGATGTCGTTTTCATCCAGGAGCTTCTTGGCGTTGCGGCAATGGCTGCAGGTGGTCAGAGCGTAGAGCATCACGCGGGGTTGGGCCATGGCTGTCTCCTTTGCTTGATCGGATAGCCGGCCATCCCCTGGGTTTGGCCGACCTGATATGAGTTATCAATAAAAATCATACCATCCCCAGCGCCACCGTCAAAGCAACCGAGGCTGGCATTCCCGCCCATTGGCCGGCCAGCCGCGCGAGGCAGCCCCCCCTGGGTTGTCCGGCCCTACGCGCTTCTTTTAATGAACCTCCCCGCAGCAAGCTGCGGGGTATTGGACCCGCGACAAAAGAATAAAAGACCCGGTATGGCGTTAACCAGTCCCCCGCCGGCGCCCGGCCATGACCTCACTCTACAGCCGCAACCGGCGAGGCGGTCAGACGATCTCCGCGCCGAAAACCGAAGCCATGCGTTTCAGGGCCATGGCCGCCTGCTCCTGGTCGAAGTCGGCCACGCAATCGCGGGGAACCCTGGCCGGGATGTCGCGGTCGCAAAGGCCGGCAACCGCCTCCATCACGCAGATATGGGTCACCACTCCCACCACGGTGGCCTTTTCCGGCCGGAGGCGGGAGATGACGTTGTCAAGCCGGGTGTCATAGAAGGCGCTGAGGCGCTTTTTAGGGATCACCTGGTCGCCGGGGGCCGGGCTCAGCTCGGGGATTATCTCGGCGCCCTGGCTGCCGGCCACGGCGTGGGCCGGATAGCGCTCAAACTCCAGGTCATCCGGATCATGGGCGTCGCAAACATAGATCACGGCATGCCCCGCCTGGCGGGCGGCCGCCAGCTCCCTCTGGATATGGGGGATTATCTCCTGGGCTCCGGGCACCGCCAGGGCTCCCTGCGGGCGCACGAAGTCATTGAGCATGTCCACGATCAAAAGAGCCTGGGGCATGGTATTTTCCCTCCCTGTCCGGGTTTAACATTGTATCCTGTGAGCAGCGGCCGTTCAAGACGGCGCGCCTGGGGCGATCTCGGCGCCAGCCGCCCCCGCGCCCCAAGGCAAGATCAGGACAACTCAATTCGGGAGGTTGCCATGCTGCGCCATCCAGTGGTGGCCGATCAATTCTATCCAGGCGATCCCGGGGCCTTGCGCTATATGATGGATGGATTCCTCAAAAACCGCCCCGCCCAACCCCAAAAGGCCCTGGCCGCGGTGAGCCCGCATGCGGGATACGTGTATTCGGGCAAGGTGGCGGGCCAGGTTCTGGGCCGCCTGGAGATTCCCGGCCGGGTGGTGGTGCTGGGTCCCAACCACCGGGGCATGGGCGCCGACGTGGCGGTCATGAGCCAGGGCCATTGGCTCACGCCCCTGGGCCGGGTGGCGCTGGACGCGGAACTGGGCTCCGCCCTCAAAGAAAACTGCGCCCTGGTGGAGGAGGATTCCCTGGCCCACCAGTACGAGCACTCCCTGGAGGTGCAGGTGCCTTTTCTGCAGGCCCTGCGCGAGGATTTTATGCTCACCCCGCTTTGCCTGGGCCGCCTGGGCTATGAGGACTGTCTGCAACTGGGCCTGGGTTTGGCCAGGGCCATCAAGGCCGTGGCCCAGCCTGTGCTCATGGTGGCCAGCACCGACATGACCCATTACGAATCAGCCCAAGAAGCCAAGGCCAAGGACACCAAGGCCATCGAGCGGATCCTGGCCCTGGACCCCAAGGGCCTTTACGACACGGTGCGGGGCCTGGGCATCACCATGTGCGGGGTCCTGCCCACCACCGTGGTCTTGATTGCGGCCAAGGAACTGGGCGCGACCCAGGCCGAGCTGGTGGCCTACACCAACAGCGGTGAAGCCAGCGGGGATTATCAGCAGGTGGTGGGTTACGCGGGGCTCATCATCAAATAGCCAGGGCCTGAATCGCGCGCTTGCTGTGGCGCCTGGGCCTTGGTCTGGCTTTTTGGGATCGTAAAAGGTACACTAGCCGCCACGGCCCCGCTTCGGGTGGCCGTTTTCAATTATCAGGCTAGCTTAAGCAATAGCTTTAAGAATGTAGAGTCATGAGCCAAGACAACACACCCAAGATACGTACCCGCTTCCCTCCCTCGCCCACGGGGGCCCTGCATTTGGGAGGAGCTAGAACTGCGCTATTTAATTGGCTTTTCGCCAGACACCACAACGGCAGCTTCGTGCTGCGCCTGGAAGACACCGACCGCGAGCGCTCCAAGCAGGAATACGTCGAATCCATTTTGGACGCCATGGACTGGCTGGGCCTGGACCACGACGAGGGGCCCTATTATCAAACCCAGCGCTTTGACCGCTACCGGGAGGCGGTGGAAGGCCTGGTGGCCAAGGGCCGCGCCTATTGGTGCCACTGTTCGCCGGAAGAGTTAAAGCAAAAGCGCGAACAAGCCATGGCCCAGGGCGGCAAGCCCATGTACGATGGCTCCTGCCGCGAAAAGGGCCTGGGGCCAGGGCCGGGCGCGGTGGTGCGCTTCAAGGGACCCAGAACCGGCAGCACCGCCTGGCACGACCAGGTCAAAGGTCCTATCTCTTGGGAAAACGAAGAGATGGACGACCTGGTCATCCTGCGGAGCGACGGCTCGCCCACCTATCACCTGGCCGTGGTGGTGGATGACATCGACATGGGCATAACCCACGTGATCCGCGGCGACGATCACGTGGCCAACACGCCGCGTCAGATATTGCTCTATCAGGCCCTGGAGGCCAAGCCGCCGGTATTCGCCCACATTCCCATGATCCTGGGCCCGGACAAGACCAAGCTTTCCAAGCGCCACGGCGCCACCAGCGTGGTGGCCTACCGCGACATGGGCTATCTGCCCGAGGCCATGCTCAACACCCTGGCCCGTTTGGGCTGGTCCCACGGCGATCAGGAAATATTCAGCCGCGATGAGCTGATACAGTTCTTCGACCTGGATGCGGTGGGCAAGAGTGCGGCGGTTTTCGATCAGGACAAGCTCTTGAAAATGAACGCCCGCTATATGCAGGCCGCCGAGCCAAAGCGTTTGCTCGAACCGGTCAGGCCCTTCCTGGCCCAGCGCGGCATCCAGCTCAAGCCGGAGCAGGAGCCGTTGCTTCTGAAGGCCATACCGGAACTGACCCCGCGCACGCCCACCCTGGCTGACCTGGCCGATTGGGCCGAGCCTTATCTTTTGGAGCAGCCGGTCATGGACCCCAAGGCCGCCAGGAAATTTTTGACGCCCGCCAGCGCGCTGGTGCTGGCCAGAGTGCGCGATTTGGTTGCCGAAATCGGGGTCAACGACACCCAGGCCATGGAGCAGGCCTTCCGTGACCTGGCTGAGCAAAACAGCATCAAGCTGGGCGCGGTGGCCCAGCCGGTGCGGGTGGCCCTGGTGGGCCGCACCGCCAGTCCGGGCATTTTCGAGGTGATGGACATCCTGGGACGCGACAGGGTGCTGGCCCGGCTGGCCGCCGCCGCGGACCTGGCGAAAAATCCAGCGGAAACCTCTTGACGCTGGGGGTATCTTCCGCTAAATACAGAACTTCGAGTGCTGGCGGATCGTCTAATGGCAGGACTGCAGACTCTGGATCTGCCTATCTAGGTTCGAATCCTAGTCCGCCAGCCAACAGCGAACATATGCGGTCCCATCGTCTAGTGGTCTAGGATATCGGCCTCTCACGCCGAAGACACGGGTTCGAGTCCCGTTGGGACTGCCAACAATATCAAGAGGTTAGCCGGATTGGCTGGCCTCTTTTTCTTTCTTGTCGGCCTCGGGAAGTAAATCGGAAGTAAATGGGGTTTGGGTTTCCGGTTTGCTCCTGCCTCCCTCCAGCACCTTCAGGTAAGGCCTGATGGAGGTAAGGCCCCTCACATAGCGCTCAGTGGTGCTCAGGCTCTTGTGGCGAAGCATCTCTTGGATGACCTTCATGGGGACATCCTTCTGGGCCAGAATGCTGCTGGCCAACCCTCTGATCCCATGGCATCCAAAGGGCTTCACGCCAGCCAGCTTGCACAGGTTTTTGGGCCAGTGCCGTCTCACCTTGAAGGGGTTGCCATAGTGCTTCAATTCCTGGGCGACAAAGACCCATTCATTTATTGCTGAAGCCTTGTGGGCTTGCAGGGTTTCCACCAATTCATCGGTCATGGGCATCCAGTCAGCCTCCAGTGA
Source organism: Desulfocarbo indianensis (assembly GCA_001184205.1). GTDB lineage: Bacteria > Desulfobacterota > Desulfarculia > Desulfarculales > Desulfarculaceae > Desulfocarbo > Desulfocarbo indianensis. The sequence goes on along the minus strand of LBMP01000010.1, from coordinate 4,890 downwards.
CCCGCCCATGCGCTTCCTCGTAAAAAGGCGAATCCTGCGCCTGATGAAGTCCACGTCCTCCCACTTGAGCCGATAGATTTCGCCTCGCCGTCCCGCCGTGTGCAAAAAGGTGAGGAGCATCACGCGGTCCTGACCTTCCGCCACATCGAAGACTTTCCAGAAATCTTCCAGCGGAGGCACATAGTGGGGACTGGCGTCGTGGGGGAATTGGTCCACCAGCTGAAACGGGTTTGGGGCCGGAAAGGCCCGGTATTTGATTCCCCAGTTCCAGGCCGCAACAAGGTTCTTGCGCTCCTTGTTGGCGGCGTGACCGCTCCGCCTTTTGTAGTGGTGCTGGAGGTAATCCAGGGCGATGCCTGCGGTCACTTCTTCAATGAGGGTATGGGGCCCAAGGCGCTTGATAAGGTTGCGGAAGCAATCCCGTTTATCACCCCGGGTTTTTTCGCTGAACCTCTGGGCGTAAGCCAAGTAATCGTTGGCCCACTCAAGCAAGGAGACCGAAGGGGTCTTCATCCTCTCCAAGGCCTCCTGAATCCGCTCCAAGGGCGTTCCCTCTCGAAGCAACCTCTCCAGTTCCAGGGGATTCACCCCCGAGTCCAGTAAATGGTTTATGGTGATCTCCCAGGCGACGGCCTCCTTCTTTGATCCGCAGATCTTTTGTTTGCGGAATTCCTGCCTGCTCACCTGGGCTACCCACTTGGTCTTGTTGTTGCGCACTCGTCTGCTGGGCATACGTCCTCCTAACTGCATCCTCTATTAAGTTTTCAAAGAGCAGGACACGGTTAGAGATACGCACCCCTCCGTACCGATCAGGGTAGCGAAGTATGGTGCTCTCGGCAACCTCGAAGAGTGCAGCGACTTCCGGGGGAGGCAGCTTCCTGCCAAGGGTACCCAAGGCTGGATGAGGGGCGTTATTGAATGCTTCGCTCGGCATCTTGTTTAGGCTCGAATCAATGCCGCAAGTGATTTGACCAAAGCCAGGGCGGCAGCCCTGGATGTATCCTGCCATCCAGAGCTTCTGGCGGAGATTATCGCCTTGCGTAGCGCGTCCGTAGCCAACCGGAATTCCTCTGAAACCTTTTCTTCAACGCTGCCTTCATCTTTGCGAGGCTTGTCCGAACACGCCAACTTCTTGGCCAGACGAAGAAATTCCGTACTGGTAATCTCCTTCCCGCCCCGTTTCAAACTTTCGAGCCTTTGCTCGAAGTTTTCGCTGGGGATTCCAGCGATGGCCTGCCACCGGCTGGATTGGGAGTATGAGATGCCCAAGTCCTTTAGGCGGGGGATGTCCTCGCGCGCCTCCGAAGGGGCGGCGGCCCCCTTGTTTTTGTCCTGCTCGATCAACATCAGACCGGCTTTGCGCTCCGCCATGAGCTTGATCTCGGCGCAGCGGTTTTGAATCTCAAAAGACCTTTGGGCCTGCCTGGCATAGAGGCGCAGGGCCTCGGCCTGGTCACGGATGCCCTTGACCACATCGATGGTGGACGCCTGTTCCAGGGCCTGCTCGGCCCGGTCAATGTGGGCAAGGGCGGAAGTCGCCTCATCTGGCTCATACCTGGCCACGGCCCCACCACCCCCGACAAAGCTGTCTGCCCGGGCGGTGTTGATATCAACCACAGGCGGTCTTCTGAGCCCGGTCATGGAACACCTCTTGGTAAAGGGATGTGATTTCCAGGTTGGCCTTGGAATCGATGGCCTTCATCTCGCCCACCGCTTGCCCTTGGCGAGTGGAGCGGCGAAAGGCTATGCGGTCACGCAGGACGGACTTGGCCACCCTGATCTGCTTGTAGTCGGCGAGGTAGCTCTTTGCCTCTTCCACCTCGCTGACGCCGGGGTGCGGGCTGGCCAGATTTATGGTGGCCAAGGCGGAGAGGTTGGGGTTGAAGGTGCGGGCGTCATCGACCAGGACTGCCATTTTGGCCAGTGACCAAAGATCATACTGGCTGGGCTTAATGGGTATGAGCAGCAGGTTGGCCACAAGCAAGGCCGAGCGCAGTTCTTCCGAGTCCCGGCCGCCGGTGTCGATGATCACGTCATCGAACTTCGGAGCCAGGCTCATCACCGAGGAACGTAGGTCCCCAGTCTTCTGCACACAGGTCATGCCTTGACCGCTGCCCTCCGAATCCCTGGTGGCGGACCAAAAGGACATGGACTTCTGAGGATCGGCGTCCAAAAGCAATACTTCATACCCGCGACTGGCCCTGAGTGCGGCCAGGTTCACGGCCAGAGTGGTCTTGCCGGTGCCGCCCTTTTCCGCTCCCACCAAAAGGATCATTGCAAGCCTCCTTGAGCTTCACTGAAGCCCTTTTGCCTGGTCTTGGATTTCACCGGGCAGCCTTCCTGGCAGTGCGGCGAGATAGCGGGGGATTCGCAGCCACACCCACGATAGTTGCGCTCGAACGCGTACTGGGCCTGATCCACGACCTCCTGTTCGGTTATGACCCCCTTGCCGCCTTGCGGTCGGTTCTTGAGGGACCAGACCTTGAGGGCGGCCACGGCCACGTCATAGGGCATGCCCAACCGTTTGAAGTGAACCGCCAGGCGGAAACAGCTGACCCTCTGGTATCGCTCCACCCCGTTGAGCAGCATCTTTTGGGCGCAGGGCGGCAAGCCGAAATCAATGGATGGCTCGGATGAGGGGCGAGAGACGTCCCGGGATGGTTGTCTCTTCTCTGCCCCCCACTGATTGATCTCGATCAACTCATCCAGCACGGATTCATCCACCGTTTCCGCCGAGTCCAGAAAGGCCCACTGATCCTGATAGGGCTTGAAGCTGGTCGGGTCCAGAAATACGGTCTTGCCCTCCGGCACCAGGCGCCCGAACAAGGGGGCATTGATGAAATTGCCATAGGGGATGGAGGGGTCCAGGCGGTCCTGCTTGGGGAATATCTCCGTGTCCGGCGCATCGATCTCGTCCAGGATGTTCGAGACCGCCAGTCTGACCTTGGCCGCGTTGGCGCCCTTGTCACCGAAAAAAATCCAGGCGTGGTGTCCTTTGGATTTGCTGCGCTCGATATGAGCCTTCAGCTTGTAGTGCGCCGCGCGCGCGATGAAATCCACCACCTGGTTCAGATCATCATTGTCGAAGTCCACCACCGCCGCATTGGTGCGGTCACCGGTGAGCAGGTAAACCCCATAGGGCCGGCGCCCCCTGAGGTGATCGAGAAACACTCCATCGGTCACCGGATGCTTCACCTGCCAGGACCGGCCGGTCTCAGGGTCGTAGGTTCCGAAGGTGTTTCTCAACCCCGAGAACCGCCGCTTGAATAGGTTCAGCTTTTCTTGTGCGCTTCTGATTGTCTCCGCCATTGTTTTCACCTCCAAGGCTTCACTCTCTATGCGGGTGAAGACTTGGCTGGTTCGAGAGGCGAAAGCGCCCCTCATGATCAACAGCGGCAGTCAGGTGGATGTGATTTCAGAAACCGTGGAAGCCGGTCCCAGCGGACAACATTTCCGAGACTTGAGATTCGGAGGCGATTTGAGCCATCAGCAGGTCGACGCAATGATCGGCCATCTGGGAGGGATTGGTTTGGTGCAAACTCTCGGCATCAACGATTTGCCATCGTTGCATCAGTTCAGATGCTACCTGGCGGCTTAGTGCCCATGGCAGGCAATTCAAATACTGATGAAGTACCCAGCGCACCCGCTGCTTACGCGCCTTGTCCACCAGGATTTGCCCGAGTTGACCCAGCACGAACTCCAGGCCGGCAAAGGTGGGGTGTCGGGCATCCAAATAGGCCGCCTCATAGCCGGAGGCATTCTGGCCCTGGTAATGGCCCTGAAGCAGTCTTATGGCTTCGGCCCTGGCCTGGCCGGGAACAAGTTTCTGCTTGGGGCTCCAAGCATGAGCATATACATGGCTCACGAAAGAGCCGAGGATGTCGAGGAATACGGCCTGATCCAAGGGTGGAGACTCGGACCACTGAAAGGGACCGACTGCTTCTTGAATAGGTTCATCGCATGACTCCCGCAGGCAATCTTCGCTCAGCAGCCGGGTGACCTCCTCAAGCAAGCGGTTAACCCGAGGTCGATCATGAGAACTCATCGTAGACGAACTCCTCGATTTGCCCCTGTTCATTCCGGTCAACAGTGGACGCCAGGCTGGTGAAGGCCGGAGCCCAACGCTCCCTTCTGCGCAAGATGGCCTTGCGCACCTCTGGGACCGGCCGATAATAGCGCCTAAGGGAATTCTCGATGATTCGTTCCCGCCTGGCCTTGTCATCAGCATTCAGAGGTGGCGGCAGACGGAACTTAACCACCTCGGCACCAATGCGCGCTATGGCTTCGGCCACCTCCAGGTTGAACATATCCTCCGGCTTAACCTTGCCACGAAGGTCCTTGGTCAGATAGCGGGCATCCCTTTCATCCACGTTGAAGATGACCGTGGTGCCGACGCTGGAAAAGGCGTCGATTTTGCGCTGCCCGAACTGGCTCATGTACTGGTGGGCCAGGTTCAGCGATACGTTGAATTTCCGTGTTTCGGCGATCAGATCCTCCAGGGCGTCGGTCATGAAGCGGTGGGCTTCATCGCAGTAGATGTCAAAGGGCCTACGGTCTTCCCTGGGAATGCCGCTTCGTCCCAGGGCGTTGAGATGCAGCAGGGAGAGGATGAAGCAGCCCAGGATTTCCCGCACCGTGGGGCCCACGGTGGAGAGGTTGACCAGAAGGATCAAGCTCTGGTCCATAATTCGGCCGAAATCGATGAGGCTGTCCGGCTGGGAGAGCATCAGGCTGACGGTGCCGGTCACCAGGAGTTTGCTGAGTTTGTTGCGGGGCGGCCCCAGGTCGTCCTTCCCGTAACGCTCGAAGTCGTGCATCCAGAACTGGCGCACGCTCACATTGTCCACCACCTTCAGAATCTCCTTGCGCAGCTGCTTGCTCTCCTCGGAT
>LBMP01000001.1:710000-1537261 GCA_001184205.1 Desulfocarbo indianensis | reverse complement strand
GCTGGCGCCGCAGCTGGCGGGCATCAAATTCCGCCGCATCCAAAGGGACGGCCTGCAATGGCCGGTGCCCGACGAGAACCATCTGGGCACCGCGTTTTTGCACAAGGACGGCTGCTTCACCTGCGGCCTGGGCAATTTCAAGCCGGTGGACTGGACGCCCGCGGCCGAGGTGGCTGACGAGGAATATCCCCTGGTGCTGAGCACCGGCCGGCGGCTGTATCATTACCACACCCGCACCCAGACCGGCCGCAGCGGCGGGCTCAACGATCTCTTGGGCGAGGAGACCGCCGATATTTCCCTGGACGACGCGGCCAAGCTGGGCATTGCTAACGGCGAGAAGATACGGGTGGCCTCGCGCCGGGGCAAGGTGGAGGTCACCGCCCGGGTCACCAAGGAGGTGCCGCCCGGCATGGTCTGGATGGCCTTCCACTTCCGGGAAAACTGCGCCAACTGGCTCACCAACCCGGTCTACGACCCCGTCTCCCAAACCGCCGAATACAAGGCCTGCGCCGTGAAAATCAGCAAGCTTTAGCCTGACGGGCCGTAAAAACAAAACCCTCCGCCTCTACCAGGGCGGAGGGTTTTTACTTGGCCAGGCGGCCGGCTGCGCCAGCCAGCGGCACCCTGCGTTGCTGGCCGCTCTCGGGCCTTGAGGTAGCTTTGGAGCTAGCGTTCGTGGCCCGGCAGGGTGATGGTGGCGCAGGAGCCGGAATTGGCGCAGGAGCGGCTTTGCATCTGGGGAGCGGCCGAAGCGCCGGAGGAGGGGGAGTTATCCACCACCGAGGCGCAGGCGCTCATCACCCGCACCAGGTCCTCGCCGCCGCATTGAGGGCAGCGAGCCTCTTTCTGTTCCTTGCTGTTGAGCGCCAGAAGCTCGAAAATCTCGCCGCAGGCATCGCAGCGGAATTCATAAATCGGCATTTCACACCTCCAAGGCCCCTTGGGCTTGTCAGGGGTCTGACCGCAAGTGTAACGTTAGGGCTGATCCAAGGCAACCCTGGAGCGCAACCTTGCAACCGCCGGGAAACGGAGACCGCATGACCTGGAACTTGGCCACCTTCAACGTAAACGGAATCAGGGCCCGCCTGGGCATCGTGCTGGATTGGCTCAAGGAGCAATCCCCCCAGGTGGTCTGCCTGCAGGAGACCAAGGCCCAGGACAAAGATTTCCCCAAGGAAGCCCTGGAGGAAGCCGGCTATCACGTGGCGTTTCTGGGCCAGAAATCCTACAATGGGGTGGCGGTGCTCACTAAAAACCCGCCGGAGGAGATTCTGACCGGGCTGGACGACGGCGAGGACGACCCCGAGGCCCGCTTTCTGGCCCTGCGGGTGGACGGCCTGTGGGTGGCCAACGCCTACCTGCCCCAGGGCCGGGAGGAGGGCCATCCGGCCTTTCAATACAAGCTGCGCTATTTCGAAAGGGTTTTGGCCTGGCTGGAGAAAAACCACCAAAAGGACGGCCGGGTTATCCTCACCGGCGACCTGAACGTGGCGCCCCAGGAAATCGACGTGTACGACCCCGTGCGCCTGGAGGGCGAAAGCGATTTTAATCCCCAGGTGCGCGCCGCGTTTCAGCGCTTTTTGGATTGGGGCCTGGTGGACCTTTTCCGTAAACACCATCCCGACTTAAAGCAATACACCTTTTGGGATTACCGCCTGCCCAAGTCTTTCCAGCGCAACCTGGGCTGGCGCATCGATCATATTCTGGCCACCCCGCCCCTGGCTAAAATCTGCCGGGATTGCTGGGTGGATACTAAGCCGCGCGGCCTGGCCAAGCCCTCGGACCACACCCCGCTGCTGGCCAGTTTCGATCTAACCTGAATCTTGCCCGGAGCGGCCGGCGGATGATATGCTTTAGCTAACTGGCGGCTGAACGCCGGACCAACAGACAAGGCGGTCGAGCATGGGAATTGGCTGGGATTTTTATATCGTGGTGGGGGCTTCGCTGTTTATCGCCTTCTTGATGGCCTATCTGGGCTGGCGGCAGGACAAGGCCGAAAAGGCCCAAGAGCAAAAAGGCTAGTCCGCCAGCCTATCCTTCCTGAAAACCGGGGATCGATCGCAAACGTCCGGCAACGGCGGGAAGGGTTTTTTTTGTTCTCCTGGCAGCCTGCCGGCCAGCCCGCCTCCGCGCGCCCGCGGCCGCCCTTTAGGCCAGGGCCGCCTGGTTGCGGCCCCCCTCCTTGGCTTTGTAGAGCGCCTGGTCGGCCCGGCCTATGAGCGATTGCGCGCAGTCGTCATCGGTCAGCTTGCTGACCCCCATGCTCACGGTGAAGCCTCCCAAGCGGTCAAAGGGCGGCACCTGGGACCGCCGCGCCACCTCGCGCCGCAGCTTGTCGGCCACCATCAAGGCCCGCTTGGGCCCGCAGTCCACCAGGAGCACCACGAACTCCTCGCCGCCGTAGCGGCCCACCAGATCCATGCGCCGCACGCCGCCCTTGATCCAGTCCGCGAAATGCTTCAGGGCCTCGTCCCCCACCTGGTGCCCCATGGTGTCGTTTATGCGCTTGAAATGATCCAGGTCGGCCATGATGAGGCTGATGGGATGCTTTTGCCGGCGGGAGCGCGCGATCTCCTCGTCCAGCCGCTGGATGAAATGACGCCGGTTGAACAGGCCGGTCAATTCGTCGGTGATGGAAAGCTCTTCCAGGCGAACGTTGGCCCGCTGCAGGCGCTGGTTCAGCTCGGCCAGCTCCAGCGCGCGGCGCTCTTCCTGCTCCTTGATCTGGCGCAGCTCGTTGACCCTATCCACCAGCTCGGCCACCAGGCCGGCGTGCTCGATGGCCAGGCCCAGCAGATGACCCACGGTTTCCAAAAAGGGCAGGCGCTCCTCGTCCGGCTCCAGGCGGTCGGCCTCCCCGCCCCACATCACGCTCAAGGCCCCCAGGCCGATGTCCGCCCCGCGCACCGGAGCCGTCACCACCGCGCCCATGCCGGGCACGGTTTCCCGGGCCTCGAACTCCTGGCCATGGCCGGTTCGATGCGCCAGCGCGGGCGGAGTGTCGCCGTCAAGATTGAGACGGACCCAGGTCCGGCTCATCACCGGGTCCAGGCCCTGGTGCTGCACCAGGGTAAGCTGCTCATCCTCGCCGCCCAGGAGGTGCAGGGCCGCCATGGGGGCCCTCAAGGCGGCGGTTACCTGGGCCAGGGTCTCCTCGAAAACCGGCAGCACGTCAAGCTGCACGCTGCCGGCCATCACCCGCACGATGGCTTGCAGAGCGGCTTGTTTGTCTTGAAGACGGGCTAGGCCGTCCTTGTTTTCACAAAGCGAAACCATGGCCGCCTTTGGGCAAAGGTTGGGGGGCAAGCAGGTAACGAATTATAATCATACGCATTATATGGGATAGACCCAGGCCGCGCATCAATTCATTATCATTATCACGCCCGAACTCCACCTCCCCTGGCTGGCCCCCCATGGGTTCCGCCGATATCAAAGAGCATGGTCTATTGCATCCGTCTCCGGCTCGACTTTGGCATCAGCGGGTTTTGCGATAAGTAAAAGTGACTTGGCCACCTTGCGCCGCGACCGCTTAACGCCTATCATGACCGCCATGGCACCTGGAGCGCAAGTCCTATGAGTCCTTGGGGGCATTTTGTGGCGGCCCTTCCCCTGGCGGGAGGGCTGTACGCCCTGGGCGCTTCCGCGCCGGAGGCGGCGGCGGCCGTGGCGGCCGGGGTTCTGGTGGACGTGGATCACGTGGCCGATTATCTCTGGCTTAAAAGGGGCCGCTTCAAGCTGCGATCGTTTTATGCGGAATACCGCGGGCATTTGACCGAGCGCCTGATCCTGCTCTTCCATTCCTGGGAACTGGCGGCCGTAACGGTTTTTGCCTTTTGGCTGTGGAGCGCGCCGCCCTGGGCCTGGTGCCTGGCCGCCGGCTGGGTTTATCACCTTTTAAGCGATCAAGTGACCAACCGGGTGGGGCCGCGCTTCTATTTCCTGTGTTTCCGCGCCGCCAGGGGATTCAGGCGCAGCGCCTTGCCCTGCCAGCAAGGCCGCCCGCAACCTTGACACTCGCGCCGCTAACACATTAAATTTAGAAGCGCATATGCCTTTTGGCTCTCAGAGGTTCGCCGGGGCGGCCCTATCTTCCCCGTGAATAAACCCAAGGCAAGGAGCGTGGCCATGACCAGCCGTCCGCGGCGACCCGCTGTAACCTTCATCCTGGCCTTGGCGGCCAGCCTGCTGCTGATCATGCAAGCCGCCGCCGCGGTTCTCGCCGCCGAGCCCCAGCCCATCGTGATCGGCGCCCTGATGCCCATGACCGGCCCGGTGGCCGCCTATGGGCAGATGACCCACACGGGCATACAAATCGCGCATCAAATGCGGCCGCAGGTCCTGGGCCGCCCGGTGCGCCTGGTGGTGGTGGACACCAAGAGCGACAGCGTGGAAGCGGCCAACGGCGCCACCCGGCTGATCAAAAAAGAAAAAGCCGTCGCCCTCTTGGGCCCGGTCACCTCCAACCGGGCGCTGGCCGCCGCCCCCATCGCCGAGGCCGCCCAGGTGCCCCTGGTATCGCCCGCGGCCACCAGCCCCATTCTCACCCAGGGCAAGAACTACGTTTTCCGGGTGTGCTTCATAGACCCCTTCCAGGGCCAGGCGGCGGCCCGCTACGCCTATAAGAACCTGGGCAAACGCAAGGCCGCCCTGCTCATAGACGTGAGCCAGGATTACAGCGTGGGCCTGGCGGCCTTCTTCATGCGGGAGTTCAAGCGGCTGGGCGGCCACATCGTGGCCCAGGCCAAGTGCAACACCGGCGACCAGGATTTCTCGGCCCAGTTGGGCTCCATCAAGCAATCCCCGGCCGAGATCCTCTACCTCCCCAACTATTACACCGAGGACGCCCTGGTGGCGCGCCAGGCCGCCGAGCTGGGCCTGAATCTGCCCATTCTCTCGGGCGACGGGGCCCAGGCCCCGGAGCTGTTGAAAATCGGCGGCCCCGCGGTGGAAGGCTTCACCTTCACCGCCCATTTTCATCCGGAAAGCGCCCAAAGCGTTTTGGCCAAAGGCTTCCTGGCCCATTATCAGGATATGAAACAGCAAGACCGCCTGAAGGAAGACGTGGCCAGTTTCCACGTGTTGGGCGCCGACGCCTACCTGGCGCTGTTGGACGCCATCCAGCGCGCCGGCTGCACCGACGGCGTCAAGCTGCGCGAGGCCCTGGCCAGCACCAAGGGCTTCCAGGGGGCCAGCGGCTCCTTTGACATCGGCCCCGATGGCAACGCCGTCAAGAGCGCGGTCGTCATGCAGGTGAAAAACGGGCAATTCCAATATGTGACCACCATCGAACCCTAGCCCCTTTTTGCCGGGCCGGCAGCGAGGGAAGGAGGCCGCCACGTGAAAAGCAAGCTAGTCTTGGTACTCTGCGCCCTGACCATCCTATGCCTTGCCCCGCCGGCGGCGAGTTCCGCGGACCAACCCATCAAGATCGGCCTCATCCTGCCCATCACCGGCCCCGCCGCCGCCTATGGCGACATGGCGCTGGCCGGCTTGAAGCTGGCCCACGCCCATCGTCCCGACGTCTTGGGCCGGCCGGTGGAACTGGTGCTCACCGACAACAAATCCGACAAGGTGGAATCCACCAACGCGGCCAACCGTCTCATCCAGCGCGACCGGGTGGACGCCATAATCGGCGCCCTCTCCAGCTCCCCCACCCTGGCGGCGGCGCCCATAGCCGAGGCGGCGGGGGTGCCCATGGTCAGCGGCTGGGCCACCAATCCCCTGGTGACCAAGGGCAAGAAGTACGTTTTCCGGACCTGCTTCATAGACCCTTTCCAGGGGGGCGTGGCCGCCGACTTCGCCTATAACGACCTGAAGGCCCGGCGGGCGGCGGTGATGATGGACGTGAGCCGCGATTACTCGGTGGGGCTGGGCAGCTTTTTCCTCCGTTCCTTCAAGAAACTGGGCGGCCAGGTGGCGCAGGTCGTCAAGTACTCCCACGGCGACCAGGAATTCTCGGCCCAGTTGGGCACGGTGAAGGCGGCCGGCGTTGACCTGATTTACCTGCCCGGCTACCTGCCGGAGGAGCCCCTCATCATCCGCCAGGCCCGCGAGATGGGTCTGCAACAGCCATTTCTCTCCGGCGACGCCGCCCAGGCCGACGAGACCGTGAAGATCGGCGGCCAGGCCGTGGAGGGCCTTTATCTGACCACCCATTTCGATGAGGGCGGCGTGTCCACCCAGGCCGGCAAGCTCTACGCCAAGGCCTACCGCGAAAAATACCACAAGGCCCCCGACGCCTTGGGAGCCCTGGGTTACGACACCTATAATATCCTGTTGAACGCCATGGCCCAGGCCGGTTCGGTCAAGCCCGCTGAGGTGGTGAAGGCCCTGGAGGCCACCAAGGATTTCCCCGGCGTGTGCGGGCGCACCTCCCTGGTGGAGCACGACGCGGTGAAGACGGCGGTGATCCTCACCATCAAGGACGGTAAATTCATCTACGTCACCACGGTGGAGCCCTGAGGGACCGCCTGGCGCTGAAAAGCCTGCAGCGCCGCATGAACCAAGTAGGGAGCCTTGAGCCCGGCCGGCATTCATAACCGAATCAGGCGTAAACGCCGGGCATAAAATTCGCGCAGGGCAGCGCCCGCGGGCATGGACAGAAAGACGCAAGTGTCGCAGACTGGGTGTATGACATTTTCCGCCCGCTCATCTGAAACCAGGGCAGGACTGGCCTGCTGGTCTTGGCTGTTGCTTATTTGCCTCTCGGCCCTGGCCTGGGCCATTCCGGCCGGCGCCCAGGAAAGGGGCCGCCAAAGCTTTTTGGCGCGGGGCGATGACAGCTACCCGCCTTATGAGTTCCTGGACGAGCAGGGCAATCCCAGCGGATTCAACGTAGAGGTGCTCCAGGCCGCGGCCAAGGCCATGGGCTTGCGCATCGACATCAAGCTGGGCCCCTGGAACCAGGTGCGCCAGGACCTGGAACAGGGAAGCATAGACCTCATCACCGGCATGTACCATTCCAAACAGCGCGACCAACTGGTGGATTTTTCCACGCCCTTCATCATGGTTTCCTATGCCCTTTTCGTACGCCGCGGCTCGGATATGGCCTCCCTGGAGGCGGCCAAGGGCTCCGAGATCATCGTGCAGCGCGGCGACATGGGCGATGACTACATCACCGGCCAGAAACACGCCGCCAAGGTCGTCAGGGTCCCCAATGCCGAAGCGGCCTTAAAACTCCTGGCCTCCGGCGAACACGATTGCGCTTTCCTGCCCCGCCTGCCGGGGCTTTATCTGACCAACAAGCTGGGGCTGGACAACCTCCAGGCCGTGGGGCCGCCGGTTCTGCCCCGCAAGTATTGCTTCGCCGTGAAGGAAGGCGATCAGGCCCTCTTGGCCCTGCTCAACGAAGGACTCAGCCTCATCAAGCAAAGCGGGGAATACGGCCGTATCCACGAAAAATGGTTCGGGGTATACGAGAAAAATGCGTTTCACGACGAACTGCGGTCTTACGCCTTATGGGTGCTGGCCCCCATCCTGGCGCTTCTGGTCTTGTCCCTGGCCTGGCTCTGGTCGCTGCGCCGCGCCGTGGCCCACAAGACCAAGGAGCTGATCGAGGAGCTGGCCGAACGCCGGCGGGCGGAGAACGCCCTGCAGGAGAGCGAAAACAAATACCGCCTGCTGGTGGAAAACGCCACCGACGCCATTTTCATCCTGCAGGACGGCGTGGTGAGATTCGCCAATCCCATGACCCTGCGGCTCTCGGGCTACAGCGCCGAGGAATTGGACGGACTGCCTTTTCCGGAGCTATTGCACCCGGAGGAGCGCCCCCCCATGTACCGGCAATACGAGGGGACCTTGCAAGGCCGGGACGAGCCCGCGGAGAACACCCTGCGGGCGCTGAACAAGGACGGCGATATCCTCTGGCTGCAAACCAATCACAGCTTGATCCAATGGCAGGGCAGGCCCGCGGTTTTCGTCATCGCCCGGGACATGACCGCCCACCTGGAGATGGAAAATCAACTGCGCCAATCCCAAAAGATGGAAGCCCTGGGCACCCTGGCCGGCGGCGTGGCCCACGATTTCAACAATATCCTGGGCGTGATCATGGGCTATGCCGAACTGGCCCTGGAGGCCGCCAGGCGGGGCGCCAGCAACGGCGGGGACGTCGAGGAAATAGTCAAGGCCACCCAGAGGGCCCGCGGCATGGTGCGCCAGATATTGACCTTCAGCCGCAAGGTGGACCCGGACCTGGAGCCCTGCGACCTGAACCGGGAGATATTGCAGATCAAGAAAGTCCTGCAGCACACCCTGCCCAAGATGATCCGCATAAAGACCCACCTGTCCGCGGACCTGCGGCCGGTCAAGATCGACGCCGGCCAGATGGAGCAGGTTCTGATAAACCTGGCCGCCAACGCGGCCGACGCCATGCCGGACGGCGGAGAGCTGGTCATCGAAACCAAAAACCAGGACCTGGACGAGGAGTATTGCCGAGGGCATTTGGAGGCGCGGCCGGGCGCCTATGTGGTCTTGCAGGTTTCCGACAGCGGGTGCGGCATGGACGAAGCCACCCGCCGGCAGATATTCGATCCCTTCTTCACCACCAAGCAGCCGGGCAAGGGAACCGGCCTGGGGCTCTCCAGCGTTTTCGGCATAGCCAAGAGCCATGGCGGTCACATCTATTGCTACAGCGAACCCGGCCAGGGAACCATCTTCAAGATATACCTGCCGGTCCTGGAAACGGAAGGGACGCGCAGGCCCAGTCCCTCGGCCCAGCCGGGCGCTTTCCTGGGCCGCGGCGAGACGGTGCTCTTGGTGGACGATGAAGAGCCCCTCTTGGATTTGGGAGAGCAGATATTGAGCGGCGCCGGCTATAAGGTGCTCAAGGCCGTAAACGGCGAGCAAGCGCTGGAGGTCTACCGCGCGCGCGGCGCGGAAATCGACCTGGTCATCCTGGATTTGAACATGCCGGGCATGGGCGGCCACCGCTGCCTGCTGGAACTCATGGCCAGGGACCCCGGCCTCAAGGTGCTCATCGCCAGCGGTTATTCGGTCAACGGCACGGCGGCGAAAAGCCTGCAAGCCGGCGCGGCCGGCTTCATAAGCAAACCCTACCGCAAGGACGAGCTGTTCAAAAGCATCCGCCGGGTTCTCGACGGCTAGCAAGGGGTTGAAAAATACCCTGCGCCGCCGGGCCATGGACGGCGCGCGCCCCCTCGGACGGACCGCTAGGGAGAGGGGGCCAGCCGCTCACCATCCTCCAGGCCGTAAGCATCCCCTGGACAAGCCAACCAAAAACCGGCAATCTATTAGCGCCCCGCAAGGCCGGGGCGCGACTCTGCCCCATTTATGCGCCGCCCGGTAAGACACGAAAGGTACCGTCTGAACCAAGCGCCGCAAATATCGCCAGCTTACTGAACAACCGCCGAGCAGCCGGCGCGCATGGCCGGAGGCGGCCGGGGAAGGATCATCCATAGCGCTGTAAGTTTGGGCCATGGACCTTTTGCAGCAATTCATAAACGGGCTCACCCTGGGAAGCCTCTACGCCATGATCGCCATCGGCTACACCATGGTCTACGGCATCCTGCGCCTCATCAACTTCGCCCACGGCGACGTGATGATGGTGGGCTGCTACGCCGCCTGGTTCGGGGCCGCGCAGTTCGGGCTGCCCTGGTGGGTCAGCCTGCCCGTGGCCATGGCCCTGACCGCCCTTTTGGGCGTGGCCATAGACCAGGGCGCCTACCGCCCCTTGCGCCGGGCCCCCCGCATCAGCGCCCTCATCACCGCCATCGGGGTTAGCTTCTTCCTGGAAAACCTGGGCCTGGTCATTTTCGGCGGCCGGCCCAAGGCGTTCGCCCGGCCCGAGATATTCAACCAGATATACCAGTGGGGCGAACTCAGGGTGCTCTCCTTGAGCGTCTGGACCCCCGTCATCACCGCCCTGATACTGGCCGGCCTTTTGCTGGTGATCTACCGCACCAGGGTGGGCATGGCCATGCGGGCGGTGAGCCGCGACATATCCACCGTGGAGCTCATGGGCGTCGACAGCAACCGCATCGTGGCCTTGACCTTCGCCCTGGGCTCGGCCCTGGCCGCGGCCGGCGGCGTATTCTGGGCCATGAAATACCCCCAGCTCAACCCGCTTCTGGGCGTGCTGCCCGGCTTGAAGGCTTTCGTGGCGGCGGTGCTGGGGGGCATCGGCAACGTGGCGGGGGCCATGCTGGGCGGCTTGATCCTGGGCCTGGCCGAGATCATGCTGGTGGCGCTGATGCCCGACCTGGCCGGCTACCGCGACGCCCTGGCCTTCGTGCTCCTGATCGGCATTTTGCTGTTCCGGCCCACCGGCATCATGGGCGAGAAGCTGCCGGAATGATGGCGGGCCACGCGAAAGGCGGCGCGTCATGAGCCTGGCCGGGCGCATATTCAAGGCGGGCCCCCTGCCGGACGCGGCCGGCACCCGCCGCCGGGACACCTGGCTCACCCTGGCGGCCTGCGCCCTGGGCGGCGGCCTTTTGTGGCTGGCCGAAAACCAGGCCGGCGGCTACGTGGTGCACATGCTCACCCTCTCCGGCCTCTTCGTGGTGCTGGCGGTGAGCTATAACTTGATAAACGGCTTCACCGGCCAATTTTCCCTGGAGCCCAACGCCTTCGTGGCCTGCGGAGCCTACGTCACCGCCCTGCTCACCATCTCGCCCCTGGAAAAAGAGGCCTCCTTCATCCTGGAGCCCCTGATCTGGCCGCTATCGGTCATCCACCTGCCCCTGTTGCCCGCCCTTTTGATCGCCGGCCTGTGCACCGCGCTCATGGCCTTTGTCATGGGGTTTCCGGTTTTCCGGGTGCGCGGCGATTATCTGGCCATCGTGACCCTGGGCTTCGGCGAGGTGGTGCGGGTGGTGGCCAACAACGCCCAGTCGGTGACCAACGGCCCCCTGGGCCTGAAAGGCATCGCCCACCTCACCAACCTCTGGTGGGCCTGGGGCCTGGCGGGCGCGACCCTGTTCGTGGTGGTGCGCCTGGTGCATTCCTCCTACGGCCGGGCCCTGAAGGCCATCCGCGAGGACGAAACCGCGGCCGAGGCCATGGGCATCAACGCCTTCTGGCACAAGATGCTGGCGTTTACCCTGTCGGCCTTTTTCGAGGGCATGGCCGGCGGCCTCCTGGCCCATCTCATCACCACCATCAGCCCCAGCCTGTTCACCTTTTTCATGACCTTCAATCTCCTCATCATCATAGTGGTGGGCGGCCTGGGCTCCACCACCGGCGCGGTGCTGGGGGCCATCCTGTTCACCTTCGGCGGCGAATGGCTGCGGGTGGTGGAAGAGCCCGCCACGCTCTTCGGCCTCGACATCCCCGGCATTCCCGGCATGCGCATGGTGGTCTTCAGCCTCATCCTGGTGGGGGTCATGCTTTTCGCCCGCCAGGGCATCCTGGGGCGCAACGAATTTTCCTGGCGCTGGCTCCTGGCCCGCCTGGGCATGGGTAGAGGCCGCGCATGAGCGGGGCGCTTCTGGAGATCGAGGGTTTGAGCTGCCGCTTCGGCGGGCTCCTGGCCCTGGATTCGCTGGATCTGGCCGTGGAGCCGGGCGCCCTAGCCGGGCTCATAGGGCCCAACGGCGCCGGCAAGACCACCTGCTTCAATCTCATCACCGGACGGGTGCGGCCCAGCGGCGGCAACGTGCGTTTCCAGGGCCGCCCCCTGGCCGGGCTCAGGCCCAGCCGCGTCAACCGGCTGGGCGTGGCGCGCACCTTTCAGAACATCCGCCTGTTCGACGATCTCACCGTGCTGGAAAACGTGCTGGTGGGTTTTCACGGCCGGCTCAAGGCCAACTTCCTCTCCGCCATCCTGCGCCTGCCCGCCTATGCCCGCGAGGACCGCCGCATGCACGACAGGGGCCTGGAGCTTTTGGACCTGGTGGGTCTGGGGCGTCTGGGCCAGGAACGGGCCAGCAACCTGGCCTACGGCCAGCAGCGGCTCCTGGAGATAGCCCGCGCCCTGGCCACCGGGCCCAGGCTGCTGCTCCTGGACGAGCCGGCCGCCGGCATGAACCCCAACGAGACCGCGGCCCTGGCCAGGCTGGTGCGGCGGCTGCGCGACGACATGGGCATCAGCGTGCTTCTGATCGAGCACGACATGCACTTCGTCATGAACCTGTGCGAGAGCCTCACCGTGCTGGATCACGGCCGGGTCATCGCCCGCGGCGCGCCGCGGGAAGTGCAGAGCGACCCGGCGGTGATCGAGGCCTATCTGGGCGCGGGCCTGGAGACGGCCCCCCTGGAGGGCGGCCATGCTTGAGGTGCGCGGACTGACGGTGCGCTACGGCGGCATAACCGCCCTGCGCCAGGTGGGCCTGGAGGTTAAAAAGGGCGAGATCGTGACTCTGATCGGCTCCAACGGCGCCGGCAAGTCCTCCCTGCTGGCCGCGGTCATGGGGCAGGTCAGGCCGGCCGCGGGCGGCGTGAGCTATTTGGGCAAGGAGGTCGCCGGCCGCAAGCCCCACCGCCTGGCCCGGCAGGGCCTGGTCCTGGTGCCCGAGGGACGCCGGATTTTCGCCAACCTCACGGTGCGGGAAAACCTGCTCCTGGGCGGCTACGCCCACGCCCATGACAAGCAAGCGCCGCAAGACCTGGAGCAGGTTTACGGCCTGTTCCCCCGCCTGGCCGAAAGGCGCTCCCAGACCGCCGGCACCCTTTCCGGCGGCGAGCAGCAGATGCTGGCCCTGGGCCGGGGGCTCATGAGCCGCCCGCGCCTCCTGATGCTGGACGAGCCTTCCCTGGGCCTGGCCCCGCTGTTGGTGGCGGAGGTTTTTCATATCATCCGCCGCATCCACGACCAGGGGGTCACCGTGCTTTTAATCGAGCAGAACGCGGCCGCCGCCCTGCATATCGCCCAGCGGGGCTACGTGCTGGAGAACGGCCGGGTGGCCTTATCGGGCAGCGGCCCGGAGCTCATGGCCGACGGCCGGGTGCAGCGGGCTTATCTGGGCATGGAGTGATCCCGCCCGAGGGCGTCGCTCCACCCCGCCGGGCCGCCGGCCTTTTCCCGCGCCAGGTATTGGGCCATGGTTCCCGTGAAAGCCAGGCGTCCCCGCGCCACCACCGCCGCGTGGGTGAGGAACGAGGGCAGGTCCTCGGCATGGTGGGAGACCATGACCAGGCTGGCCCCGCCCAAAGCCAGGCGCTCCAGGAGCGCCCCCACCCCGGCCTTGGCCTCCTGGTCCAGGCCGGCCAGGGGCTCGTCCAGAAGCAGCAAGGCCGGGCGGATAACCGCGGCCCTGGCTATGAGCAGCTTGCGCAGCTCGCCATAGGAAAGGCCGGCCACGGAGCGTCCGGCCAGCGCCTCCAGGCCCAGGGCCTCCAGCCAGGCCGAGGCGCGCTCCAGATCCTGGGGGCGGGGCGGGGCGCTGGGCCCCACGCTGCCCTGCAAGCCGCCCACCACCATATCCAGGCCGCGCCAGGCCGGACGGAAATGCCGGGCCTGCAAATCCGCCGAAACCAGGCTCACCCGCCCGCGCAGATCTGACTGGCCGGGCCGGCCGGCCTCTCCGAACCAGGCCACCTCGCCGCCCAAGGCCGGCGACAATTCGCCGCCGAGTAGCTTGAGCAGGGTGGTCTTGCCCGCGCCGTTGTCGCCCGTTAGCGCCCAGTGCTGGCCCGGCAATATGGTCCAGTCCACCTGGCGGAGAATCCGGCGGCGCTGGCGGAACACGTCGGCCCGGCGGATGCGCGCCACGAAAGCCTGGCCGCCCTGCCCGGCGCGCGGCGCGGGCGGGTCCCCGGCCGCCTGGGCCGCCCTGGGGAAATCAGGGGCCGTCCCTTCCACGGCGGGCCGGGCTCCCTGGGCCAGGATGCGGCCCTCGCCCAAGATGAGCAGGTGGGTCAGGGCCGAGGGCAGCTCGTCCCGGCGGTGGCTGGCGCAGAGCAGGGTGACCCCCTCCCGGGCCAGGCGCTCCAAAAGCTCCATGAACGCCCGGCGGGATGCCTGGTCCATGTCCTCGCCCACCTCGTCCAGCAGCAGCACCTGGGGCCGCCGCACCAGGGCCCTGGCGATGAGCGCCCTTTTCATCTGCCCCCGGGAAAGCCGCAGCAGGGGCTCCTCCTGCATCTCAACCAAGCCCACCTGGGCCAGGGCCTCTCGGGCGGCCTGTTCTTGCTTTGGGCTGGGGGGCTCCGTCAGATAAACCGCGTCCGCGATGCCCGCGCACACGGTTTCCCATAGCGAGAGGTTCCATTGCCGGCGCTGGTAGATATCCAGGAGCTCGGGCGACACCAGGGAACTGATTTGGCGGAAGGCCAGGGGGCTCTCCCCGGCCTGGCCGCCGTTGGCGTACAGGCGCCGGCCGCCGTCGGCGCGGGGCCATATCTCGCCCCGCACCAGGCGCAGAAAGGTGCTCTTGCCCGCGCCGTTGCCGCCCAGCACCCCCCAATGCTGGCCCCGCTCCAGGCTCCAGGTGATATCCCGTAGGATAGGACGCTGTCCCAGGCTGTAATTCACCCGCCTGAGCTCCACCAATTTTTGGCTCATTGCTTCCACGCCGCTTCCCCGCCTGGCCCATCGCGCCGCCCATGAGGCCATAACTAACAGAACCCCGGCCTCCGCGCCAGCGCGCGGCGGCAAGACTCGCAAGCAAGCATTAGCGGGGAATCATGGCCGGGGCTAGATTTTCTTGACCATCACCAGCCGGTTCACCCCATCCCGGCGCGAGCGCTCCACCCGGTCCATCATGCGGTGCATGAGAAACACCCCCAGGCCGCCCACCGGGCGCTCCTCCAGGGAGGCGTCCAAATCCGGAGCCGGCACGTCCTTTTCGTCGAAAGGCTTGCCCTGATCCTCGATGATGAGGGTCGCCTCCCCCCCCTCCAGGCCCAGGCTCAGGCGCAGGGGGCCGGGCTGGCCGGGTTCATAGGAGTAATTGATGACGTTGGTCACGGCCTCGTCGGCGGAAAGCTCCAGGGCGCGCTGCGTTGCCAGGGGCAGGCCGAGAGCGGCGCAAGCCTCCTCCAGGAAAACGAACACCTGCTCCAGGGCGGCAAGCTCGGTCTTGAGCTCTATGCTGTGGGCTTTTTGCTCCGGGGCCATGAATCTCCCTTTACGCGGCCGGATCGCCTGGGCGCGGCTGGGGGCAAGGCCGCGCCTCGGAATAAAAGAATACCACCTTTGCCTGGGATTGGGGCAACGGGTCTTTAATCGGTTTTATCACTTATTGGCGCGTCCCCATAGCCCGCAAGGCAGGGAACCGCCTGGCCGTCTTCCGCCGATTCGCCCCGGTTGATAGCCTCGTACAGGGCGATCTGCTCGGCCAGGCAGAGCCCGCTGAAACGGCTCTGGGCGTCCTCCGCGCCCTGGCCCCGGCAAAGATGGCAGCGCGCCGGCGAGCATTGCTGACATTGCCTGCAATCGGGGCAGGGGTGTTTTTTTCTTCGGCAGGTGGTCATGGCTGAACCTCTAATTAAAATATTATGATTCTTTTAGCGGCGCTGCACCCCTACCGGTGTTTTTCTTTGCCAGGCCCGGCCCGATCGTTTAAACTTTGGCCTGGCAAAACCCCCTCAACTCGAGACGTGATTCTTAAGCCCATGGAAAGCCTAA
This sequence comes from Desulfocarbo indianensis, assembly GCA_001184205.1. GTDB lineage: Bacteria > Desulfobacterota > Desulfarculia > Desulfarculales > Desulfarculaceae > Desulfocarbo > Desulfocarbo indianensis. The sequence continues at coordinate 1,521,735 of LBMP01000001.1, read as the reverse complement.
CCATTCACCAACTGATCGCCGACTATGGCTACTGGGCGCTTTTCGTGGGCACCTTTTTGGAAGGGGAAACCTTTTTCCTCTTGGGCGGCATCGCGGCCAGGCAAGGCATGTTGAACCCCTGGATGGTGGCCCTGGCGGCCCTGGGGGGGGGCTTCATCGGCGATCAGATTTTTTTCCTCTTGGGCAAATGGCGGGGGGTTGAGCTGTTATCCAGCTCCCGGCGCCTGGCGCGCAAGGCGGTCAAGGCCAGGGCCCTGGTGCGCCGGCACGCCCTGGCCTTAATGCTGCTTTCCCGCTTCCTTTACGGCTTCCGCATGGTGATCCCCCTGGCCTGCGGCACCTCGGGGATTCATTGGCTCACTTTCCTGGCCCTGAATTTTCTCTCGGCGGTGGCTTGGACCCTGGTCTTCGGCGGTCTGGGCTACCTTTTCGGCGGCTGGGTCACCCGGCACATGGACTTCATGACCGCCCTGCCCAAGCTGGCGGTGGTGGTGGTGGGAGTCCTGTGCCTCACCCTTTTCCTGGGGCGTTTTTTGAGGCAGAAGTTCCTGGAGGACCCGGCCAAGCCCCAGGACGAATAACGGGCCGCCGGGCGCGGGCTGCGGCAAAAGCCCCCGCCCCTGCTCCCAACCAGGCTCACCTCCCGGCCCGCCGGATCAACCCGACCTGTTACCGCCCTTGCGCGCGGAGCGACCAGGCCCAACCCCCGGCCCGCAGGGCTAGCGTCCGGCGGAAACCACCTTCACCGTCAAGCTCACCTCCTGGCTTTCCGGCATCAGGCAGACTTCATTGTTGCAGCCCTGGTATGACACGCGGGCGCTGAGCTGGTAGAGGCCGGGCTTCACCCCCTCCCCCACCCGCAACACGGTTTTCAACAGCACCACGCCGTCCAAAACCGGCAGGGGCTTTTCCGCGAAGCCCAGCTTCACCAGCTTGGCCCGCGGGAAAACGGCCTGGGCCAGGCTCATGCCCGGCGGAGCCGTGAAGCTCACCTGGGTGGGTATCAGGTTGGGATCGTCGGGCTGGTCGGCGTTGATGTGCATGCCGGCCACGATGTTCAATTGCAGGGCCAGGGAATAGGATCGGCCCTGCGCCGCCTGCTCGGGTCCGGGCAGCCATTTGGCCTCCAGCACCTCGCTGGCCGCTGCCCAAGAAGAAAAGCCCATGGCCGCGACCAAAGCCAGCGCGGCCCACATGATCATTGCCCTGCTTAGGCGCACTGCCGCCTCCTTCAGTTCAAGCTTTCCAAAATGGCGCTCACCTGGCGGCAAGACGAAACCTGGGCCGCGTCCCGCCAGCCCAGGGGAGCCTTCTCCCCTTCGGGCAACACCTTTAGCCGCGCCGCCGCCCGGGCCAGGCGCGGCCAGAGGGCCTGGGCCGCGGCCGAGGGCTCCAGGCCGGGGTCCGGCATGACCACCGGCGCCAGGAGCAGCCCCTCCTCCTTGGCCAATTCCATAAAGGCCCACAAACGGCGGCCGTCCAGGCGGGGCATGGCCAGGGGGCCCTCCCAGCGCAGTTCCTCGTCCAGCCCGGCCCGGGCCTTGAAATATTCCAGGCCCAGAATCAGCGCCCGCCCCAGGTCGCCCAGGCGCTGGGCCACCTCCGGCCGGGCGGCCCGGGCAATGACGCCCGCGGCCACGGCCAGGGCCTCCGGCATAGGCTCCTTGGCCCGGCCCGCGGGCGGCTCGCCCTTGCCGGCCAGGGCGGCGAAATCCAGCCCGCCCGCCAGTTGGGGGCCGAACAGCGCCAGGTCCGGGTCCAGTTCATAGGCCTCGCGGGCGCCGCCGGGGGCCAGGCGGAAGGCGGTGGCCGATTCGTCCAGCACCATGACCAGCCCCCGCCGGCGGATGTCCTCCTGGGCCAGGACCATGGCCTTGGCCTGGGGCGCCCAATCCGCCCGCAGGATGGCGACTCCCGGCTCGCCCTGGGGCGTGCCGAACGGCGCGCCGCAGCCCGGCGCCATCCACAAGGCCCCCGAACCCAGGCCTCTTTGCTTGGCCAGCTTGCTGGCGGCCAGCACGGCCTGGGCCGGCTTGGCGTACAAGGCGACCCAGTCGGGCCATTGCAAGGCGTCTCGCAGGGCCTGCGCCACCCGCGCGGCGGGGGGCGCCTCCGCCTCGCCCCAGGAGCGGGGCCAGGCCTGGGAGGCGAAGTCAACTTCCGGGGCCTTTACCTTGGCTTGGTCCCGCCAGATCAGGTCCAGGGCCTCCTTCTCGCTGGGCGTCGGCTGGAGGTTCATGTCGCTTCCTTTGCTATCCTGGCTAATTATCTATAATATTCATTAGTAGTGACCGTCAGGAGATTATAGCCGCCCAGGTGCGCGGCAGCCAGGCCGAGGCGCGCTTTTTTTTAAGAAACCATTTCAATCTGCCGATAAGATGATTGAAGCGGCGGGTTATTCGCCGATAAAAATTGGCCCCCGGCCAAGGAAGGCGCGGATGAGATGGAGATAACCAAAATCCTAAAGGCTCTTACGCCGGAGCCCAAAGCTGCCAAGCCCAAGGTCGACCAGGCGGCCCGCGCCGTCAAGATAAAGGAGCAGACCGCCGGCTCGCAAGGCAAAACCGTCCAGGCCGTGTCGGAAGAGGACCTTGCCCAGGCCATCAAGGAGCTGGAGGTTCGCTTCAACCTCCAAGTGGAGATGTTCACCGACGAAGAAACCGGCCGCGGCGTGGTGCGCATTTTCAGCGAGGACGGCAAGCGCCTTCTGCGCCAGATGCCTCCCGAAGAGGTGCTGGAAATGGCGGCCCAGGCGCGCCGGGGAGCTTTGGAAAACCTGCTGAACAGCCGGGTTTAGTCTCGGCGGCTGGGACGGCCCCGCGGCCAGCCCCCCGGCCCCGCCCGCGTCCCGGGCCGCCTCCCCACGGCCGCCCGCCCCGCCAAGCCGCTCTTTTCCAAAGCCACAACCTTGTGATACTATTTGCCCAAATTGCTGAAAGGCCGCCATGCGTCCTTTGCCGCTATTCATCGAAGCCGTTAGCGGGCCAGCCGCCGGCGGGGTACGCGGCGGCAAGCGATTCATACCATTTTGAAAACCCCTTGCCAGGGGGAATTTGCTTCGCGGCCCCCTGAGCGTTCAACTCGAACCTGGCCAAACCAGAAGCGATCGTGGGGGATGCCTTTGGAGCCGATGCCGGGACAAAATGATATCATTTCGGATCACGATTCTTTGCGCATATTGCTGGTGGACGACGAGGAAAACATCCGCGAGGCCCTGCGCGAATACCTCACGGCCATAGACCACCACCAGGTGGTCACCGCCGCCAACGGCGAGCAGGCCCTGGACCAGTTCGCGGCCGACAAGTTCGACTGCGCTTTCCTGGACCTCAAGATGCCGGGCATGAGCGGGGTGGAGCTTCTGACCAAGCTCAAGGAGATAGACCAATCCCTGCCTGTGGTGGTGATGACCGGCTATCCCTCCCTGGACGCGGCCATCAACACCATGCGCCAGGGCGCCAGCGATTTCCTGATCAAGCCCTTCAACCTGAACCAGGTGAAAATCACCCTGGAACGGGTGGTGCGCGAACAAAGGCTGCTCAAGGACAATCTGCATCTTTCCGAACGGCTGAAGCACCAGGCGGCCATGGAGAAGCTCAACCGGGAACTGTCGCGCCGCATCCGGGAGCAGAACATCATCTATCGCATATCCGAGGCCCTGGAAAAGCTGCAAACCTCGGAGGAGATTTATCAGGGCATGGCCGATCTGGTCTGCCGGCACCTGGACGCGGAAAAGGCCGCGGTGCTGCTCCTGGACCGCTCCAGCAACCAGCTTCTGGTGATCGCGGTGCACGGCTACGAATCCCTGGCGGTGGGGCAGACCGTGGGCGAACTGGGCCAGGGCATCTGCGGCAAGGTGGCCAGCGAAGGCGAGTGCATGCTGGGGCCGGCCGGCGGCGACGCCTATCTCTCGGAATTGCTGCCCGTGGAGAAACGCAGCCTGGCCCTGCCCATCAAGATACGCGAGGAGATTTTCGGCGTCATGCTGGTGGCCGACAAGCGCGGCGTGGCGGGCTTCCAGGGCGAGGACATCTTCATCGCCCGCTTCCTTTTGGACAAAGCCGCCCTCAGCATAGAAAACATCGCGCTTTATGAATCCATGGTGGCCAACATGCGCTCCACCCTGGGAGCGCTGGTCAGCGCCATGGAGGCCAAGGACCCCTACACCCGCCAGCATTCGCGCCGGGTCACCAATTTCAGCGTGCTCACCGCCCAGATCATGGGCCTGGGCCTGGAACAGATCGAATCCTTGCGTTTCGCCGCCTATTTGCATGATATCGGCAAAATCGGCATCAAGGACTACGTGCTGCTGAAGGACTCCGAACTCAGCCCGGAGGAGTTCGAGCACATCAAACGCCACCCGGTCATCGGCGAGAGCATCATCAAGGACATGGACCTGACCGAGGCCGAGCGCTCCATCATCAGGCATCATCACGAGCGCTGGGACGGCCGCGGCTATCCCGACGGCATCGCCGGCCAGGACATTCCGCTCCTGGCCCGCATCGTGGCGGTGGCCGACGCCTTCGACGCCATGACCAGCGATCGTCCCTACCGCTAAGCCAAAAACGGCAGCCAGGCCGCGGAGGAACTGAACCGCTGCGCGGGCAAGCAGTTCGACGAGGAAATCGTGAAGGCTTTTCTGGAGATGCTTACCCGCTATCATCCCCACGAATTATGATAGGCTAACCGCAGGGGAGTTGGGAGAAAGCAAGCATGGGCGATTCCGCCACCAGCAACAGAGAGTATTACCGCACCGCGGCCAAGCTCACCGTGCACTACGGTCCGGACACCCGGCAGGGCCGCCAGGCCCTGGCCATGGACCAGGAGGTTTGGGAGACCATGGCCGGCCTGGAAACGCGGGCCCGCCGGATCATGGAAGAGGAGGCGGTGGCCGAAGAACACAAGCCCTTGCTCAAGGTTCTCAATTGGCTGGACTTCAAGCTCGATCTGGTGCTCCACCACCTGCGTTCCCAGGAGCAGACCCAGCATTTCCCCTACCAGGGAACCACCATCGACATCTCCGGGTCCGGCCTGGCCCTGGCCGAGGCCTGCGAATTGGCTCCCGGCAGCTCCGTATTATTAGGCATCATCCTGCCCGACGCGCCCTGGCGGCCGGTCCTGGCCACCGGCGAAGTGGTGCGTTCCCAATCGATGAAGGGAGAAAACGCTTCGGCCATACGCTTTTTGGAAATTTCCGAGGTGGACCGCGAGCGCATCATTCACTTCACCTTTCAAAAGCAGCGCCAAGAATTATCCCGCCTGGCCGAGGAGGAGCCTTCGTGAGCCAAACCAGCGACCTGCCCCCGGCCGTGGTGAACGCCCTCATTCGCAGGGAGCGGTTGGCCCTGGTGGGTAGATTGCTCAGGGGATTGGTGCACAATTTTTCCGGCGCTTTGCAAACCGTGCGCCTGCCCCTGGATTTACTGGAATTGCAGGTCATGCGCGGCGGCGACATGGATTTGAAAGCCAAAATGGGTTCGCTGCAACAAGGAGTCTCCCGCCTGAACGACGAGCTGAACATGCTGGCCGGCATGAGCCAGCAAATTTACCGCCAGGCAACGGAGGTTTTGGATCTTTGCGGGCTGGCCCGCGAACAGCTTACCTTTTGGCGGGCGGACATGTTTTTCAAGCACGAGGCGCAAGTCGATTCCCAGTTACCCCCCAACGCGCAAAAAGTGGAGGCGTCTTACGCCGACATCGCCTTGGCGCTCAACCTTCTTATGGCCAACGCGCTGGAGTCTCTCCACCAAAACGGCAAATCCTCTTTGAGACTGGAGTTCGTGGACCGCGGCGGGCAGGTGGGCTTACGGATCATTGATGAGGGGCCCGGCCCCTCGCCCCAAATGGCGCCCCGCATGTTCGAGCCTTTTACGGGCGACAAGGGACCCGGGCACGAGGGCCTGGGCCTGTTCCTGGCCCGGGAGGTCCTGAACCGCTGGCAGGGACAATTGCTCTGGGCGGAGAACCCGCCGGGCGCCTTTGAGTTGCTCCTGCCCAGGGCGGCCGGCTGACCGCCCGCCCTTTAGCGGCCTTCATCATGCATTCAGACCGAGTCAGCCATCTTATTTTTCAACTGCAAGCGCCCGCCCCTGATTTGAGGCTGCGCGCCGCGCAGGCCTTGGGCGAATTGGGCGATCGCCGGGCGGTGCCGGCCCTGGTGGACCGCCTCGCCGACGAGGACCCGGCGGTGGGCGAAGCCGCCTCCCAGGCCCTCTTGAACCTGCGCGGGCGGGAAGTGGCCGTGCGGCTGGCTCCCCTGCTTTCCGTAGAGCAGGTGGGCTTGCGTAACGCGGCCATGCATCTGCTGCGCCGCCTGGGAGAAGACGCCCCGGATATGCTGCTGGATCTGCTGGGCGAAAACGACCGCGATCTGCGCATCTTCGCGGCCGACATCCTGGCCAACGTGGACGCGCCCGGCGTGGCCCGCGCCCTGACAAAGGCGCTGGAGGACCCCGACCCCAACGTCAGGGCCAACGCCGCCACCAGCCTGGGCCAGCGGGGGGAGGCCTCGGCGCTCCCCAATCTGATCCAGCTCCTGGGCGATGAAGAGTGGGTGGCTTTCGCGGTCATAGAAGCCCTGGCTCACATAGGGGAGCCGGCCGCGGTGGAGCCGCTCATCGCCTGCCTGCGGGATGGCTCGGAAATCCTGCGGGTGGCGGTGGCCGAGGCTCTGGGCCGCTTTCGGGACCCCAAGGCCCTGCCGCCGGTGCTGGAGGCCATGCGCCGCTCCGAGGGCCCGCTTTTGCAGCATCTTTTGAGCGCCCTGCTCAAAAGCGCCAACCCCACCATGCTCAAGGGGATGGATAAACAGTTGCGGGAACGGGCCTGTCTGGGGCTCATCGACGCCCTGAACGACCCCTCGGAACAGGTGGTCGCCGACGCCCTGCTGGGTCTGGCGGTGCTGGGCGACGGGAGTTCGGTTTACAGCATCCTGGACCTGGCCAGGAAGGAACCCAACGAACAAATTTTGGAGTTGATCGTATTGGCCCTGGGGTCCATAGGGGAATTGGCTCCCCTGGTGGGGGCGGTGGACGACCCCTCGCCGCGCCTGGCCGAGGCGGCGGTGCGCGCCCTGGGCCAAATCGGCGGGGAGGCGGCGGTGGACCCGCTCATCAAGGCCCTGCGCCATCCCGCCAAGGCCGTGCGCCATTTGGCGACGCGCAACCTGGGCGTGGTGGGTTCGCGCCGGGCGCTCGCCGCCCTTTTGGTGGCGTTGGGCGATAGCGACGACGACATAAAAATACACGCCGCCTGGGCCCTGGGCCGGCTGGGGGACGCCGGCACGGTGCCCACCCTGGGAGTGCTGTTGGGCCACCAGAAGGAGCCGGTCAGATACCAGGCCCTGGAGGCGCTTTTGGCCATAAACGGCCAGGCCGTGCGCAAGGTGTTCATAGACGGCCTGGACAGCCGATCACCCTTTCGGCGGGAGATGTGCGCCAAGGGCTTGGGCCGCATGGGCGCGGGAGAGGGCATGGGCGCGGTGGCCCATCTCTTCAACGACTCCTACCCCTCGGTGAGGCGGGAGGCGGCCCTGGCGCTGCTGGCCTCGGGCGACCGCCGCTCCATGACCTTTCTGGAAATGGTGGTGCACGATCCGGACGCCGCGGTGCGCCAGGCCCTGGTTAAGGCCTTGGCCCAGAGCCGGCCCGCCGGCGGTCTGCGGCTGCTGGTGAAGGCCCTGCAAGACCCGGACCCCGCAATCCGCCTGAAAGCGGTGGAGGGATTGGGCCGCGCCGGGGCCAACGAGGCGGTGGAGCCGCTTTTGGAGCTGCTGGACAACAAGGATAGCCGCCTCAAGGTCAGCGCGGCCAAGGCCCTGGGAGCCATCGGCGACCCCAGGGCTTCCACGCCTTTGATAGAGCTTTTGGCCGATGCCAACCCCACGGTGAGGGCCGCGGCCGCGGCCGCCATACAAAAAATCGAGGGGGGCTGGTGAGACCGGGCCCCCCGCCGGAGTTCCCCTGTTAAACGTTCCGCTAAAGTGGTATTATTGTAATTTAAAAAAGCCCAAGCAACGCGTGGTACCACTTGGCATTGCCAGCGCGACGTGGAACGATCGCAAGGAAACTCGGATGTCTGCTCGAATTCTCCTGGTAGAAGACTCCCCCACTATTCTCAACTTGCTGAGCATGGTCTTGCGGCAGGTTGGTTTCGCGGTGCAGACCGCCAACGACGGGCTGGAGGCTCTGGACAAACTTTCCAAGGAGAGCGTGGACCTTATCATCACCGACGTGAACATGCCGCGCATGGATGGCTTCACCTTCATCAGCCGGGTCCGCTCCCAAGGCGTCATGCCCAAAGTGCCCATCATCGTGCTCTCCACCGAAAGGGAAGACCACGACCGCCTGCGCGGCCGCTCGGCGGGCGCGGACCTGTACCTGACCAAACCGGTGCAACCCCAGACCCTGGTGGACCACGTGCGAAGCCTGCTCACCGCCAGGGCCGAAGCCTGAGTCGGTCCCCAGCGAGGCTTATTCACCGATTAAGAGATATCAAGTCGCCGCTAGGTTGCAAAGTTAACTCGGAAGCAGACGCTTGAGCGCCAAACCGCAGTCGAGGGAACCCTCTTGTCCGAGACGCAAGCCAAAGAACTTACTTTCTTGATCGTTGACGACCAGTTCAACGTGCGCCGCATGGTGGCCAATTTCCTGCGCACCTTTGGCCACCGCAGCTTCGTGGACGCCTCCGACGGCGCCAAGGCCAAGGAAGTGATCCAGTCCTCCTCGGTGGATTTCATTATCTGCGATTGGAACATGCCCAACATGAACGGGCTGGAGTTCCTTAAATGGATGCGCGCCCAGGAGCGGTTCAGGAACCTGCCTTTTCTCATGGTGACCGCTGAAATGGGCAACGACATCGTGGCCGAGGCCATGGAGGAGGGCGTGGACGATTACATCGTGAAGCCCTTCCAAGCCCAAACCCTGAGGTCCAAAATCGAATCGGCCCTGGAAAAGCGGAACCATCCCGGCCCGCTGGACCAGGCGCTGGCCCAGGGGGAAGCCTGTCTCGCCGCCGGCCAGGCCGGGGAGGCCCTGGAAAGCTTCAAGCAAGCCCTGTCCCTGGCTCCGCAAAGCCCGCGGGCCATATTCGCCATGGGCAAGGCCCTGGAGGAGTTGGGCCAGGAGGATGACGCCGTCGCCTTTTATGAGAACGCCCTCAAGCTGGCTCCCAATTATCTCAAATCCCTGGACGCCCTGGCCCGTCTCCACCAAAAGAGGGGCGAGGGGGAACTGGCGGCCGCCCAGCTCAAAAAGGCGGCCAAGCTGAGCCCCCGCAACGCGCAGCGGCACTTGACCTACGGCAAGATGCTCCTGGAGCAAGGCAACACCGCCGAGGGCCTAAAGGCCCTGGAGCAGGCCAGCCAACAGGCGGGCGAAGACTCCAACCTGGCCGCCCAGGTTGGTGAGGCGCTTCTGGAGGCCGGGCTCAACGACGAGGCGGCCGAGGCCTTCGGCCGGGCCATTGAGATGGACCCCAAACAGGTGCACCTCTACAACCGCATGGGCATCGCTTTCCGCCGGCAGAAGCGCTTCAAGGAAGCCATCGAAAAATACCAGCAGGCCATCAAGGCCTCCCCGGAAGACGAGAACCTGTATTACAATCTGGCGGTGGCCCTGGCGGAAAGCTCGCAATACGAGGCCGCGCGCAGGGCCCTGAAGCAGGCCCTGCAGTTGAAACCCGGCTTCGGCGAGGCCCGGCAACTGCTCGATCGTTTGGCCCGTTAAAATCATGGCCCGTAAACCCACATCCGCCAAGGATAAGAAAACTCCCCCGGCCGCCCCGGCCAAGCCGCCCCCCAAGACCGCGGCCAAGCCCAAGCGTAAAAAGCCCTCCCCCGCGCCCAGCCGCAAGGAAATGGAAGAACTGCGCGCCCTGAAGGAAATCCTCCTGACCAGCCGCAACAAGCTTTCGGCGGTGTTCGATTCCATTTCAGACCCCATCTTGTCGGTCACGCCTCAGGGCATGGTGGAATCGCTAAACATGGCCTTGGCCCGCCGGGCCGGGGCCCACCCCCGGGACCTGGTGGGGCTCCCCGGAGGAGAGATACTAAAGCGCAGCGGCGCCTCACCCATCATCACCCAAATCCTCAAGCAGGCCTTCGAGCAGTTGCTGAGCCAAAACTCCGCCCAATACCGCCTGGTGGAAACCCCCGGCGAGGAGGGCCCGGATTTCTGGGAGATATCCCTCACCCCGGTGCGCGACGCCGAGGGCAGCATCAGCCTGGCCATCATCCACGCCAAGGACGTGACCATCTTCAAGCGCATGGAGCAGACCATCCGCGAATACAGCCACTCCCTGGAGGAGATGGTGGCCGAGCGCACCAAGGAGCTGGTGGCGGCCCACAAGCAGGTACAAAAGGACAAGGAAGCCCTGGCCAGGGCCAATCACGACCTGCGGCGTCTGGAGGAGCTGCGCCACGACCTGACCAACATGGTGGTGCACGACCTGAAAGGCCCCCTGGCCGAGATCATGGGCAATCTGGAATTGCTTTCCTTTGAGCCGCTTTCCGGCAGCCAGGGCGAGGCCCTGGATTTGGCCGGCATGGCGGCGGACGATCTCCTGCGCATGATAATGAACCTCCTGGATATCGACCGCCTGGAAGAGGGGCAGATGCCCCTCAGCCAGGGCCGGGTGGTGTTCCGGGAAATGGCCGAGGCGGTCTGCGACAAGTTCCGCACCTTGATCCGGCTCAAGGGAATCGAGGTGAGCCTGGAGGATCAAACCCAGGACGGCCTGCGCGCCGATCCCGAACTCCTGGCCAGGATTCTGCAAAACCTCCTGACCAACGCCCTGGGCCACGCGCCCGAGGGCGGCCGGGTCAGCCTGCTGGCGCAAGACCGGGAAGACGGCGCGGTCATCGAGGTGGCCGACAACGGGCCGGGCATCGCCAGGCATTTGCAGGCCCGCGTTTTCCGCAAATTCACCCAAGCCTATGACCACGACGGGCCGCGCACCAGCACCGGCCTGGGGCTCACCTTCTGCAAGATGGCGGTGGAGGCCCAGGGCGGCAAGATCTGGCTGGAAAGCGACGAGGGCAAGGGGGCGCGCTTCTTCGTCTGGCTGCCCAAGCGCCCCTAGGCGCTGCCCCATTCCTCCGCGGCGTTTTTACAGGCTTGGCTTTTCTTCCTGCCTTTTCCCGCTTTCCGCGCGGCCTTCGCTAGGCCTTGCGGCCCCAGATCAGCCGGCGCAGGTCCTGGGCCAGTTCGCTCATGAGCACGGCCTCCTGGCTGAGCAATTGGCCGGCGCCGGCGGTTTCCTGGGCCTGGGCCGCGTTGTCCTGCACCAGGTGGTCCAGTTCCGCCACCGCCCGGTTGAGCTGCTCGATGCCCTGGGCCTGCTCGCCCACGCCCTGGGCTATCTGCTCCAACAGCCTGCCCACGTTTTCGTTCTGATCGCGCACGGTGAGGAAGGCGTCTCCGGTGGCCTGCACCAGTTCCACGGCCTTCTTGATCTGCTCCACCGATCCCTCGATGAGCTTTTGGGTGTTGCTGGCCGCCTCGGCCGCCCGCAGAGCCAGGCCGCGCACCTCATCGGCCACCACCGCGAACCCGGCCCCGGCCTCGCCGGCCCGGGCCGCCTCCACCGCGGCGTTTAGGGCCAGGAGGTTGGTCTGGAAGGCTATCTCGTCAATGGTCTTGATGATCTTGCCGGTTTCCTCGCCCGAGACCTTGAGGCGCTCCATGGCCTGCACGGTTTCGCCCATCATCTCCTCGGCCTGGCCCAGGGCCTGCCGGGCGTGGGCGCGGGAGTCCATGCCCTGGGCGGACTGCTCGGCTCCCTGGCGGCCCATGCCGGCCAGCTCCTCCAATTGGGCGGCGCTTTGCTCCAGGCTGGCGGCTTGCCTGCCGGCCTGGTCGGCCTGGGTCTGGCTGGCCTGGGAGACGCCGCCCGCCGCGCCGGAGACCTTGCCCGCCGCCTCGCCCAACTGGCGCGAGATGCGGCCCAGCGCCTTGGCCACCACCGCGGCGGTGAAATAAACCACCAGGCCCAACAGCGCCACCAGGGCCGCCGCCGTGAAAGCGATCCACCAGGTCTGGCTCCACACCGCCGCCACCGCCGAGGTGCTGTCCTGGGGCAGGGCCAAGACGGCCACCGGCCGCCCGGAATAATCTGGCAACGGCGCCAGATAGACGAAAAAGTCGCGCCCCTGGCTGTACACGTCAATAAAAAGCGGCTCGCCGCCGGAGAGCGTCTCCTCCAAGTCCCGCTGTTCGATGGCCAGCTCGGCGGCGTCGGAGCTGCGCCCCCAGGTCCTGAAGCCCCCCTTGCCGTCGGGCGCCCACAGCGCCAGGCCGAAGCCGTTTTGTTTCTGGATGATCTCCAGCAGGGCGTTGTCCAGGGCCAGGCCGAACTCCACCGAACCCAGGTGGCGGCCCTCCTGGAACACCGGCGCCACCCCCCGCACCCCGGCGCCGGCCACTCCCTTTTCCACGCCGGCCACCGGCTTTTGGGACTGGTTCACCGCCACCACGGTTTTACGAAACGAGGAAAGATCGTCGCCGAACTTGGCCGGCTTGTGCAGCCGCAGAAAAGAGGTGGCCGGCGGGGTGTGAAACTGAAACTGCTTCAGGCCCAGCTCTTTTTCCAGCTCCTTGTAGGCCGGCATGGTAAGCCCGCTCAAGGCGGCGCGGTCTCCCTTGCCGAAGGCCTCCTGCACCGTCGGCAGGGCCGCCACCAGCCGGGCCAGGGCCAGGGCCCGGGTGCCGGCGGTGGCTATCTCGGCCTTGACCATCAGGGCCCGGCTGGCCATGCGGTCCTGGGCCCGCAGCCTGAGCTCGCCCATGCGTTGCAGGTGGCTGAGCCACACGCCGGCCGCGGCCACCAGCAGCAAGGCGGCGAAAACCGGAACCGCTATGCGTTGTTTAAGGGAGATCGCGGAATAAAAAGATGTTGCCATGAGCATTCCATTTCGGCTGGGAAGCCGCGGGAAACTCAGGTGCCTACTCGCGATGGAGCGGGCCCCGTCTTCATGATCGGCTGCCCGCACACGGCTTCATGAGTAATCATTTCTACTAAAAGTGTAATCTCTGGGCACGGACAGACTCAATCTAAAATAAACCTCCCCGCAGCAAGCCGCGGGGTATCGGCGGGAACCAAATCATACTGAAGCAAGCTTCGGGGTATTAGACCCGCGACAAAAGCATAAACCGGACGCCCCCCTGGAGGGAGCGTCCGGCCGCGTGTTTGGAAACTATGGTTAGTACACCACGGTCAACTGGGTGGTGAACAGGTCGCGGGCGTCGTCGTTGGCGTAATCGCCGCGCAGGTATTCCAGGCTCAGGATGGTGTCGGGCAGGAAGCTCCAATTGACCCCGCCGCCCCATTGCCTTTCCGGCTCCAGGGCGAAAAGGTCGCTGCCGCCCTCGTAACGCAGGGCGAAGGTCCATTTATCAAGGGGAGTATAGGCCAGTTCCAGGTTGTAGGCCGAGGGGCGGGCCTTTTGCCCGTCGGCGAATTCCAGCTCGCCCGACTTGAAATCGTCCAGGGCGCTGATGTATTCGCCCAGGAAGTTGAACTTGCCGTATTCGGCGGCCAGGCTGAAGGAGAGGCCGGCCACCAGGTCCGCCACCCGCTCGCCGGGGATGTTTTCCCGGAGCCCGCCGGCGTCGCCCAGGTTGTTGGTGTAGGCCACGCCGCCCGCGAGCGAGAGGCCTCCCAGGCTGCCCTCGGGATTCATGAGCTGCAAGCGGCTGTAATAGGAATTGATGAGGGTGTCCTCGCCCTGGTTGGATTCCTGCAGAGCCCCGCTGTAGGCGCCCAGGCTGAAGTTGAACCAGGAGCCGGCGTAGCCGGCCTCCACCGCGCTCTCCTGGGTCTCGAACAGGTTCTTGGCGATGGTGTCCGAGATCAGGTAGCTCTCGAACAGGCCCACCGCCGGGTAGATGCGGCCGGCCATCGCGTAGTAGGGCATGTCCCCGGTCTGGCCGATGAGCACGAAGGCCTCGTCCATGTCCACCGGCTCGGTCTTGCCTTCCTCCCACAGGAAGTGCAGCACGCCCCTGGTGTACTCGTTGATCTTGCCCTCGAAGAAAATCTCCGCCGTGGAAAGGTTGAGGTCGCTCTTGTTGCTGGCCCGGCCGCTCTTGGGCTCCCGCTTCTCGTAGCTGGCCTCCACCTGCACCTGGCCGTGTATGGCGAGCCTTTTGCCCAGCTCGCTCACCATGCCCGGCGGCTCCTTGCCGGCCACCTCCACGTCGCGCGAGGCCTTGACCGAGCGGGTGGTGGCCACCCTGGCTTCATCAAAGGCCTGCTTGGCGTTTTGCCGCGCCTCCTCGGCCATCTGGCGGGCCGTCTCGGCCGCGGCCGCCGCCTCCAACGCCTTTTCCCGGCTGGCCTCGCCCACCTCGCAGGCCTCGCCCAGCTTCTTCTCCAGCTCGCCCACCCGTTTTTTCAAGGCCTTGATTTCCTGTATCAGGGCCTTGACCTCCTCGTCGCTGGCCGCCAGGGAGGCGGGGGCACAGAAGAAGCACGCAGCCAAGAGCAGGGCAATGCCAACCGCCGTCTTCTTGAACATGAGACTACTCCCGTATTGGGCCCTTCGGGGCCTGATATTTTTTGGTTGCTATCGCTTTTTAGAAAGGTCTTGCACGGCCGGCGCCGTTCGGGGGGGGCGTTGGGCGCAGCCTTGGCATTCGGGGGTCCTCGGCGCGTCGGGCTTGGTTTGCAGGGGGCATGGGCCTTCATGGCTCCCGCATGAGCACCCTCTCGCCTGGCCGCGGCTCACCGTGCGGCGCAGGCGGCGGATCACGTACCAGCCGGCCGCGGCCACGGCCAAGACCACCAGCCCAGTCTGCCACATGCCGGGGCTCCTAGCCAAGGCCCAAAAAACGGCCGCTCTGATAGATGAGAAGCGTCATCAAATAGGCCAGCACCGTGTTGTAGGCCAGGGAAAAGGCCGCCCAGCGCCAGGAGCCGGTCTCCTTGGCGGTCATGACCACGGTGGCCACACAGGGGGCGTAGATCATTACGAAAATCATGAGCGCCACCGCCTTGAGCGGATTCCAGTCGGGCGATGCGCGCAGGCGCTGGCGCAGGCTCACGTCGTCCTCTTCCACCGCCCCCAGGCTGTAGGCGGTGCCCAGGGTGGAAACGATCACCTCCTTGGCAGCGAAACCGCCCACCAGGGCCACGTTGGTGCGCCAATCAAAGCCCAGGGGATCGGTGGCCAGGGTAATGGCCCTGCCGACGCGGCCCGCGAAACTGTTGGCCAGTGCGTCGCCGGCCATCTGATTTTGCAGGGCCGCCTTGGCCTCCTGGTTGGCCGCGGCCTGGACGCGCTGTTCCCAGGCCGCCTGTTCATCGGCGGGCAGGCCGGGATAGCTCATGAGGGCCCACATGAGGACGCTGACCCCCAGGATCAGGGTGCCGGCCTTTTTGGCGTATTGCCAGGTGCGCTCCCAGGTATGGATCAGGAGGCCCTTGAGGGTAGGGGTGCGGTAGGGGGGCAGCTCCATCACGAAGGGGGCCTGCCCGCCGGGCAGCACGGCCCAGCGCAGGAACTTGGCCGCCAGAAGCGCCAGGGCCCAGGAGAGGATGGTCAGGGCGAAAAGCACCGCGGCCTGGCTCTTCACGAAAAAAGCGCCGATCAACACGCTGTACACCGGCAGCTTGGCGCCGCAGTTCATGAAGGGCACCACCAGGATGGTGGCCAGGCGCGCCTTGGGGTCCTTGAGGGTGCGGGTGGCCATGATGCCCGGCACCGCGCAGCCGCCGGAGATGCCGCCGCCCACGATGAGGGCGATCACCGAATTGCCGTGCAGGCCGAAAGCCCGGAGCACCCGGTCCATGAGATAGGCCACCCGGGCCATGTAGCCCGAGTCTTCCATGATGGCGATGGCGAAAAACATGAACATGATGAGCGGCACGAAGCCCAGCACCCCGCCCACCCCGTCTATCACCCCGCTCACCAGAAGCGAGGTCAGGGGGCCGGGCGGCAGGGCCCCCTCCACCCCGGCGGCCAGCCAGGAGAAAAAGCCTTGCAGCCACTCCACCGGCCCCTCGCTGGCCCAAAACACGAACTGATAAACCGCGTACAGCACCGCCAGGAGAAACAGCGGGCCGAACAGGCGGTTGGTGAGCACCTTGTCCACCTGGTCGGAAAAATCCATGCGGACCTCGCGCTCCCAACTGACCGCCTGGCGGGCCATGGCGGTGATGAAGCCGTAGCGGTAATCGGCGATCACGCTCTCGGGGTCGTCGTCCAGGGTGGAGCGGATATGCTCGGTGATGCGGTCCACCACCGGCATGAGCCTCTGCCCCAGCTCGGAATCCCGTTCGACCTGGCCCAGCACCTCGCTGTCGTGCTCCAGGGCCTTCAAGGCCAGCCAGCGGGCGGAGATGAGCCCCCGCCTGGGCTGGTTGCCCTCCAGGATGGCTTTCAGCTCGGCGATGCCCTGGTCCACGTCGGAGCCGTAGGATATCTTGAGGGGCCGCCACTTGGGACCCCGGCGGGCCAGTTCCACCCCGGCGGCCAAAAGCTCATCCATGCCCTTGCCGGTGCGGCCCACGGTGGGGATCACCGGCGTGTCCAGGAGTTGGGCCAGCTTTTCCGCGTCCACCTTCATGCCCCGCTGCTCGGCCACGTCCACCATGTTGAGACAGATGACCAGGGGCACGCCCAGCTCCAGGAGCTGCACGGTGAGATACAGGTTGCGCTCCAAATTGGCGGCGTCCACCACGTTCACCACCACGTCGGGCCGTTCGCCGATGAGGTAGTTGCGGGCCACCACCTCCTCCAGGGAATAGGCGGTGAGGCTGTAGGTGCCGGGCAGGTCCACGATGCGCACCTCCTGCCCCCGACAGGTGCTGGTGCCTTCCTTCTTGTCCACGGTGACGCCGGGGTAGTTGCCCACGTGCTGGCGGGCCCCGGTGAGGGCGTTGAACACCGTGGTCTTGCCCGCGTTGGGGTTGCCGGCCAGGGCCAGGGTTATTTGGGGAGCGCATTCCATGTCGGTTTGATTTCCAGGTGGCTTGGAGATGAAGTTTAAGTCGCTCAGGCCAAATTTAAGCAGATTATTATACCCGAGATCAACCAGTCCGGTTGGCGCGAAGCCGGAGCGGCCCGGGGCCGCTTTCCTTTCCCGCGGCGCGAAACGCGGATGAAGCGGCGGGCTGAAGCCCGGTTCCTCTTTTTTGCGATTCAGCGCGGCCGCCAAGCCGGGCCGCTTCAGCGCCCGCCCGCGGGCGCAAGGCCCCGGAAACTGGTGTCTGATCGCGCATCCGGCAGATGATGGGACCGCTTGTGGAACGCCTCGCCCCTGGCCCGCCCGCCCCGCCTATTGGCCGGCGTCCTCTTCCACCTCCACCATGATGTGATCCGCCTCGTTGTTGCGCAGGGTGAGGTTGTAGCCTCTGAGCTTGATCTCCACGGGGTCTTTCAGGGGGGCCCGCCCGATGACCCGCAGGGGGGTGCCGGGCACCAGGCCCATGTCGCGCATGCGCCGGCCCAGTTCGCCCCTGGCTCCCACCTTGGTCACCTTGGCCATTTGGCCGGGCAGGAGGTTTCGCAGAGATATGATCGTCATGTGCCAGCCTTGTCGTTAGGGGCCAGGTTCGCGGAAGCCTTGGAGGCGGCTCGTCCCGGGTGGGCCGGGCCTACGGCGCTATTTGGGCTGCGGGGGAATCTGGGTGACCATGACCTTTTGGGCCACGCCCCGGCCCAGGGCCAGGCGGGTGCCCTTCACCGCCAGCACCATGGGGCCGCCGTTGGCGGAGATCACCTCCACCTCGGCGCCCAGGTTGAGGCCCAGTTCCTCCAGTTGGCGCTTGGCTTCCTGGCCGCCCATTAATCTTTCGATGCGCAGGCGCTCGCCGGGCGCGGCCAGGAGCAGGGGCATGCTGGGCTGGCGGGATTTACGGCATTTTTCACAGAGCCCGTAAATCTGCAGCTTGTGGCGCAAGGCGTGGAAGCCGTGCTGGTTGGCCGCCTTGGATTTCATGGCCTCCAGTTCCGGGTCGTGGAACTCGGTGATGGAGCCGCAGGCCGTACAGATCAAATGGTCGTGGTGCTCGCCCAGGTGGCGGTGCTCATAACGCGGAGGCCCACCCTCGAACTCCCGGCGCATGGCCAGGCCGAACTTGACCAGGAGTTCCAGGGTCTGCTCCACAAAGGGGGCGCCCAGGTCCTTGCCCCCCTCCTTGATGAGCCTGTGCCAGCCCTCGGCGGTGTGGTGCTCCTCGGAGGTCAGGAAAGTCTCCAGCACGGCCATGCGGTCCCCAATCCGGTCGAAACGTTGCTGGGAAAGCAGGCGCTCGAACTGGCGTCTTTCCTCGTCGTGCAGGGCGTTTGCCAAGGCTTCATGCCTCCTGTTGTGTTCGGCCTAACTATATGCCGGGCCTAATGCAATTGCAACTCAGTCACAATAAATAATCCTCCGGTCACAATATCACAAAAACGGGCCCTGGGAAGGCCCGCGGCGTGATTTAACCAGAATGTCGCGGCATTAGAGACTGTGATCCGCTTGGGGCGGCTGGGGAGAGGAGAGCGCCCGGCAAAGGAGCAGGCGGAAGAAACCGGCGGAGGCCTTGGCCATGACGGACTGGCCGCCCATGGCCTGGGCGATGCGCTCCAAATCCCGGGCCCTGGCCGCCGAGCTTAGCTTCACCTCCAGCCATTGCCGCGAGTTAAGCTCGCGCAAGGCCGAGAGCGCCTTCAGCACCACCAGGGGCGAGTCGCTGCCGCGAAGGTCCAGGCTTTGGTTAATGGCGTCTTGCATTGGGGCCGCTCCTTACGCCCAGGAGAGCAAGATGCATACCCAAGCGGCCTCATAGTGTTTTGCGCCTGATTATAAATAGTTGGCAAAAGCTTGCCGCCCAGGTTCAGGTCATGTTAACGTTAACTTGTTAACGGGCGTCGTCCGGCAAGGCGGCGGGCTGCACCATCGCCGGTGAGGCGAATGGGCGCGAAAAGGCCGAAACTTGCCGCCACCCCTGGGCCCGCCAGGGCCTTGGTTGGGCGCTTCAGCGTTTAGGTAGGGGAGACCGGTCAGTGAATCTGGAAGCCATCAGCGGCCTGGACAGCGATGAATGTCATCTTTATTGGCAGTCCGTGGTCAACACCATGGCCGAGGGCCTGTTCATCGTGGACACCCAGGGAGTGGTGGTCTTCATCAATCCCGCGGCCGAGCGCATCACCGGCTATGACCGGGAGGACGTGCTGGGCCGTCCCTGCGCGGTGTTCGAGTCCGAGACCTGCATGGCCTGCCAGGACAGCCAGGGCCGCATGGCCTGCGGGCTCTTCGAAAAAGGCCGCGTGGCGGAAAAGCGTTGCACCGTGCGCCACAAGGACGGCCGGCAGATTCATCTCCTCAAAAGCGCCACCGTGCTGCACGACGCCCATGGCCAGGTCATCGGCGGGGTGGAGACCATCACCGACATCACCAAGGTGGTGGAGCAGGAACGCCAGATCATCGGGCTGCGCCGGGAGCTCAAGCGGGCCTACGGCTTCGAGGGGCTCTTGGGCGAATCCAAGCCCATGCAGCGGGTTTACCAACTGCTGGAAGCCGCCGCCGCCTCGGAAGCGCCGGTGGTCATCCTAGGCGAAAGCGGCACCGGCAAGGAACTGGCCGCCAGCGCCATCCACCGCCGCTCCCCGCGCCGGGAAGGCCCTTTCATCCGGGTGAACTGCGCGGCCCTGAACGAGGCCCTTTTGGAAAGCGAGCTGTTCGGCCATGAAAAGGGCGCCTTCACCGGGGCCGAGCGCCAGCGCAAGGGCCGCTTCGAGGCGGCCTCGGGCGGCAGCATCTTCCTGGACGAGATCGGCGACATGCCGGCCTCGGTGCAGGTCAAGCTCTTGCGGGTATTGCAAGAGGGCGAGATCGAGCGGGTGGGCTCCCACCAGCCCATCAAGGTGGACGTGCGGGTGATAAGCGCCACCAACCAGGACCTGGCCCAATTGGTGGCCAAGCGCCGCTTCCGCGAGGATTTGTATTACCGCATCAACGTGATCCCCATCCAACTGCCCCCCTTAAGGGAACGCATCGAAGATATTCCCCTTTTGGCCCAGACCTTCGTGGAGAGGGTCTCCCTGCGCTCGGGCCGGCCCATCAGCGGCTTTTCCCAGGAGGCCCTGGACCTGCTCATGGCCCACGCCTGGCCGGGCAACGTGCGCGAGCTTATCAACGCGGTGGAGTACGCCTTTGTCACCTGCCGCGAGGGCAGCATCCTGCCCGCCCATCTGCCGCCCAGCCTGCATGCCCGCGGCCAGGCCTATGGCTCCCCGCCCGACGGCGGCGAGCCGCTGCGCCCCCGCCCCCAAGGCGGCGGCCAGGACCGGGAGGCGGACATGCGGCGGGAGATAGAAGAGGCCCTGGCCCGGGCCAAGGGCATGAAGGCCCAGGCCGCCGAGCTTTTGGGAATCAGCCGGGTCACCCTATGGAAGCGCATGAAAAAGCTGGGCATGGAGGATTAACGCCTTTGGGGGCGCGTTAACCTGGCGTTAACCACCCCGCCCCGCGGCCGGCCCGCATAAAGCACTTACACGGTTGAACTTTTCGCCCGCGACCTGCCCCCGGCCTTTCGGCACGCATATTGCTTCGTTAATCTGGCGACTTGGCTCTGGAACCCAAGCAAACCCAAGGAGCCCACACCATGGATAAAGTTTTTTCACGGCGAAATTTCCTCTTGGGAGGAGCGGCCACCGCCGCCGGCTTGGCCGCCAGCAAGGTGGTCTTGCCCCAGGCGGTGGGCGCGGCCAGCGGCCAGGAGCTGTGCACCGTGCTGGACATCAGCCAGTGCATCGGCTGCGAGGCCTGCGTGGAGGCTTGCCGCGAAACCTGGCAGGCCACGGTGCCCGACCCGGTAACGCCCATGCCCCAGCCCTTTCCCCAACGGGTGCCCATTCAGGACTGGTCCAAGAAAAAGGACGTGCAGGATCGGCTTACTCCCTATAATTTCCTATATTTGGAGCACTTGAGCGTGCCGCACAAGGGCCAGGAGGCCGAGGTGCACCTGCCCCGGCGCTGCATGCACTGCATGAATCCGCCCTGCACCAACCTGTGTCCCTTTGGCGCGGGCCGGGTGGAGGAGAACGGAGTGGTGCACATCGATCCCGAGGTCTGTCTGGGCGGGGCCAAATGCAAGCAGGTCTGTCCCTGGTCCGTGCCGCAACGCCAGAGCGGGGTGGGCATTTATCTGGATATCCTCCCCGAATACGCGGGCAACGGCGTCATGTTCAAATGCCACCGCTGTCTGCCCCTGGTCAAGGAGGGCAAGCTGCCCCGCTGCCTGGAGGTTTGCCCCCAGCAATTGCAGAGCATCGGCCCCCGCCAGGCCCAGATCGAAAAGGCCACCTCCCTGGCCAAGGAAAAAGCCGTGGCCGACGGAAGCGGCCCGGACGCTTGGCGGGATTATGTTTACGGGTTGACCGAAAACGGCGGCACCAACACTATCTACGTCTCCCATATCCCCTTCCGGGAAATAGCCGCCGCCATTGAGGCAGACCACGCCCAAAGGCGCGGCCCCGGCAAGGGCGCGGCACAGGGCGCGGGCGGCGGCCAGGGCAAGGGCGCCGGCGTCACCAAGGGCGGCAAGGGCCTAAGGACCGGCGCCAGCGGGCTCATGCACATGCATCCCGTGGCCAATTCCATGGAAAACGCCGAGAACCTCACCCTGGCCCTGGTGCTGGCCCCCTTGGCCGGGCTGGCCGCCGGCTTCACCAAGCTGTTCGGCAAAAAGCGCGGCGCGCCGCCCGCCGGCCAGGACGCCCCGCCGGAGCGGCGCGGCGAAAAAGGAGGCGCTTAAATGAACGGTTCCGCCAACAACCGCTATTCGCGATGGCTGTATTTCCTGGCCGCGGGCGTGGCCGTTTTCAGCGGCATGGGGCAGATGCCCATCATGAAGCGCTATTACGTGGCCGATCTGCCCCTCATGGCTTGGAGCCAGGATTTCTTCATCAACAGCGACCTGCATTATTTATCCGCCGCCCTGCTCTTGGGCCTTTTGGCCTGGCGGCTCAGTCTCTCCAGCCGGGTGGTGGATCAGGCCTGGTCCTGGGGTCCGCGCAGCGCCTGGGGCTGGACGCTTTTAACCCTCCTTTTCATAAGCGGCGTGTTCAAGGTGGCGCGCAACGCCGGCGTGTTCCTGGACCCGTTTTTGCTCATGGTGCTGGATTTCGTGCACCTGGGCTCGGCCATGGCCTTCATGTTCACCGGGCTTTTCGCCCTCATCGCCCGATCGCGGGCCAAAAAGCGGGCGCTGGGACCAGCCGCCGCCTGATCGAACCCAGCTTCACTAAAACCGCGCGGGGAGCCCCTATCGACGGGCTCCCCGCGTTTGTTTGATCAGAAGCGCGCCTAACCCAGCATCCGCGTGTTCAGCGCGTATTTTTTATTCCCCGCCTCCACCAGAAAGCCGCCTTTCAGAAGGCGCTGGATATCTCTTCTGGCCGTCCTCTCGCTCACGTCACGGTACAGAAACATGAAAGGAACTTTCTCAAACAAATCATTTAAGGAAAAGGCCATTGGGTTGTCTAAAAGCGAACTCAGCAAATCATATTGCCTCATGGTTATCGCTTTTTCATTCTTACGAGAAATTAAAAATTCTCGAATTACAAATCTCCTAACGAGATCAGCTATTTTTGTTTTAAGCTCTCTCAGCGCCTCCACGTATCCCGCCAAAACGCATTGCAGAAACGGCGTAAGGTCACCGTCCTTGTTTCTCAAGGACCCGGAAAACGCCCAATAATAATCATCCACGTGCTTGTAATAATAATTGGCCAGCATGACCGATACGTACTTGAGTCCTCCCGTGTGCAAGATGAGAGCCTCCAGAAACCTGGCGGTTCTCCCGTTGCCATCGGCAAAAGGATGGATGATGCCCAGATGATAATGAGCCAGCGCCGCCCTGATGATGGTGTTTTGTTCTCGAAGTTTCCCGGAGTTGATCCAATCGCAAAAATGCCGCATGAGATTTTGGATATCAACCAGGGTTTTGGGAGGAGTATAGATTCCGCCATGGTTTTTATCACCGACCTGCACCTTGTGATTGCGAAAAGCGCCTGGCTCGTTATAGGCATGATCTATATTTTGGGTGACGGTTTTATGTATTGATTTGACCAGTTCCTCATTGATATCAAGATATTCGCCAGAGGACTCTATTTCTTTTAATATGCCGTAGGTTCTTTTTAAATTGGCTATCTCCTTTTGGGCGTTACCTTGCTGCTTAACGAGGTCAGGATCGGCCTCGATCAGGCTCACCTCTTCTTCCGTGAGCGGATTGCCCTCGATGGCGGCGGTGGCGAAAACAGCCTTGGAAACCACCTCCTCTTCCAGCCTCGCGGCCAAGGAAGGCAGGATAGGCAAATCCGCCACCGCCTCCTGCAGCACCCGCGCTTCGAGCAAAGAGTCGCGCAAGCTGTCCGCGTCGTATTTCCGGCTGAACAGAAAGTTGCCCGACTTGTAGGTCATGACCTTTTGCACGGCTTCGTCGTTCATAATATGTCACCGTAATTGTCCATAAATTTGTCACACCTAATTGCTATTAATACAGTAAGTTATATAATATACCATTTTATTTTTGTCAACTATTATGCCCGCCTGCGCCCCGCTTTTGGCCGTCGCCTCCCTGTCGGGTCGCCCAGAGGCCTTCCTTGACACCCAGGCCCGGCTCCCCTAGCCTTTTAAAAAAAGACCGCGAACTATTCTCTTTTCCCTGGAGGCCCGCCGCTATGGCAAGCAAGGTATATTTCGCTGATCTGCGCTCCACGCCCCAGCGCTCCTTTCTGGACAAGCTGGACACCCTCATGCAAAAAGCCGATTTGGCCGGGCGCATGAAGCCGGGCGGGCTCACCGCCATCAAGCTGCATTTCGGCGAAAAGGGCAACACCGCCTATGTGCGGCCGGTGCTGGTGCGCCGCTTCGTGGACGCGGTCAAGGCCGCCGGGGCCAAGCCCTTTCTCACCGACAGCAACACCCTGTACGTGGGCACCCGCTCCGACTCGGTGGGCCACCTCACCACGGCGGTGGAAAACGGTTTCGCCTATAGCGTGGTGGGCGCGCCCCTCATCATCGGCGACGGCCTTTTGGGCCACAGCGGCGCCGCGGTGCGGGTGGATTTGCCCGAGTGCGAGGAAGCCTATATCGGCAGCGAGATTGTGGAGGCCCACGCCCTGGTGAGCATCGCCCATTTCAAGGGGCATGAGCTTTCCGGCTTCGGCGGGACCATAAAAAACCTGGGCATGGGCGCGGCCAGCCGCCGGGGCAAGCTTTTCATGCACAGCAACGTGTCGCCTTCCATCAATCCCAAGAAATGCGTGGCCTGCGGCGAGTGCCTGCGGCGCTGTCCGGTGGGGGCCATCAAGCTGGCCCGGCGGGCCGGCGACGATCCGCCCGCCCCGGCCAAATCCCAAAAGCCGGACCTGCGCGCGGAAAAAGACCCCGAGAAGTGCATCGGCTGCGGCGACTGCATCCTGGTCTGTCCGGAAAGCGCCATTTCCATCGAGTGGGACGCCCAGATTCCCCAGTTCCTGCGGCGCATGACGGCCTATACCAAGGGGGTGCTGGCGGGCAAGGAGGAGCATAGCGTCTTCTTCAATTTCATCACCCAGGTCAGCCCGGCCTGCGACTGTTATCCCTTCCAGGACGCGCCCATCGTGGCCGATATCGGCGTGGTGGGCGGCATCGACCCGGTGGCCGTGGACCAGGCCAGCGTGGATCTGGTGAACCGGGCGGCCGGCATGGCCGGCAGCGAACTCAAGCACGCCCACGCGCCGGGGTCCGACAAGTTCCGCGATCTGTATCCCAACGTGGACTGGTCCATTCAACTGGAATACGCCCAGGAAATCGGCCTGGGCTCCAGGGAGTACGAGCTGATCGGGGTGTGAGCGAAAAAGGCGCGCGCCGGCCCGCGTGGCTTTGGCGGGCGCGCCCGCCCTTTGCCGCCGGCTTGTAACTCGGCTTGGGCCAGGGATAGCCTACACTACGCCATATGGGACCTATCATAGCCATAGATGCGGTGAGCTATGCCCCGCCCGGCGGGGCGGAGGTGCTGGCCGGGGTCAGCCTGACGGTGGAGGCCGGCGAGTTGGTCTGGCTGAAAGGCCCTTCGGGCGGCGGCAAATCAACCCTGCTGCGCCTCATCAACCGGCTGATCTCGCCCAGCCGGGGCGTCATTTCTCTATTCGGCGCGCCCCTGGAGGCCATCCCACCTGTCCAACTGCGGCGGCGGGTGGCCCTGGTGGCCCAGACGCCGGTGATGTCGCCTGGCACGGTGCGGGAAAACCTGCTCTTATCTTTCGGCCTGCGCGCGGCCAAGGGGGCCGTACCGCCCGCGGAGTCCGAGCTGACCGGCTGGCTGGAGCGCCTGCGCCTGGGGGGAGTCAAGCTGGCAGACCAGGCCCAGACCCTTTCCGTGGGGCAGAAACAGCGCCTGGCCCTGGCCCGCACCCTTTTGATGGAGCCCCAGGCGCTGCTGCTGGACGAGCCGGTCTCGGCCCTGGACCAGGAATCGCGCCTCATCATCGAACGCCTGGCCGGCGAATTCCGTGGCGGAGAGGGCCGGGCGGTGATCATGGTGAGCCATCTGGAGCCCCACTCCGGCGCGGGCCCGGTGCGCTCCATCACCCTGGAGGGGGGCGGGCTGAGGGAGGAAGCGTGAACAACATCCCGGCGATAGAGCCCTGGCAACTGGGCCTGGCCCTGGTCTTCGTGCTCCTGGCCGCCGGGGCCTCCCTTTGGCTCAAGCTGGGCCTGGGCAGGGACATCCTGGTGGGCACGGCGCGCACCTTTGCCCAGCTTTTCCTCATGGGCTACGTGCTGGTCTATGTTTTCCAGTGGCGGATATCCTGGCTCACCCTGGTTCTCTTCGCGGGCATGATCTTCTTCGCCGCCCGCATCGTGGCCGGGAGGGTCAAGGGCCAGGGCGTGCCGGTGTTCTGGCCGGTGTTCAGCTCCATGCTGCTTTCCTACATGGTGGTGAGCATTCTGGTGGTGGGCCTGGTGGTGCGGGCCGAGCCCTGGTGGGACCCGCGCTTTTTCCTGCCCCTGGGCGGCATGGTGGTGGGCAATTCCATGAACGCCATGGCCCTCAGCCTGGACCGCCTGTTCAGCGACGTGCGCAACCGCCGCGACGAGGTGGAGATGCTATTGAGCCTCGGCGCGGACCGCTCCGAGGCCACCGCCGGCATGTTCGCGGCGGCGGTGCGCGCCGGCATGATCCCCTCCCTCAACTCCATGATGGGGGTGGGCGTGGTCTTCATCCCCGGCATGATGACCGGCCAGATTCTGGCCGGGGCCGATCCGGTGATCGCCATCAAATACCAGATCGTGGTCATGCTCATGCTGGTGGGCTCCACCACCCTGGGCAGCGTGGCGGCGGTGACCCTGGCCCGGCGGCGGCTGTTCACTCCGGCGGAGCAACTCTCCCCGGCCTTAAGCGGCGATGCCCAATAACCAACGCCCCGTAGCTTCTTTTCTTGCAAACCCTGAACCGCCCCGGTAATTCCGGAGAGGTTTTTGTGTGAGTCAGGCCGCGCGGCGAATTCCTGGGATAGCTATTGGGCTTTTTGAGTGGCGTCCTTTACTTCAAGAAAATAATTTGCCAAAATCCCCGGATTGATCGCGCGATTGCCTGAACGCCGCGCGAAACCTTGGGATCGGAGTTTATTGCGGCATGATTAATGACGATGTACGGCTGAGGAATCTGAAACGCTTACTCTTATTTGCAACTGCTCTCTGCCTGGGGCTGGCAATTTCAGCGGCGGCGCCCGCCTCCCCCGTCCACGCGGCCGACGGCGGCGAATGCGTGCCTCAAGCCTGGATTCAACCGCCTCAGGCCAACGAGCTGGCTTTTATGCCCGACAGCTTTGACTGGGGACTGTCCAGCGCTATTGCTCTAAACAAAGAACACGCGGTCCTGGTCTGGGCAGATTACTCACCTGCCGTTGGCACGGTCTACAAGGCTACCGTGGGCAAAGTGTCGGGCGATTCCATTGATTTTACTTTTAATCATGTCCACACGGTGCACGCCGCCGATACGGGGAATTCCAATCCGTCCGTGGCTCTCAATGATCAAGGCCAGGTTGTCATCATGGCTGGAATAGCTGGAAGACGGATTATATTTCAGGCCTGCCAGGTGACCGGCTCCGGCGACGCCGCCAGCCTGGAATGCGGTTCATGTAAAGAGCAGCTCTACGCGGGCTTTGAACCAAGCGTGGCCATCAATAACAAGGGATGGGTGGTGTTCACCTTTGAAGACGGCGACGGGCATCATGATTTGCAGCACCTAGTCGGTAAATTCGTTGCGCCCGATAAATCTGTGCGTTGGTATTACGCATCTACCTATGGCAGCGGCATTTATAGCACTGTGGCCATGAGCGGCGATTCCGTGGTGGAGGTGCATCACGACAAATCCAATTACACTGACAAGCTTTACTATCAGGTGGGGCATCTCAATGAAAGCGATGGCTCATTGGTGTGGGGCGAATCCCATATATATGAAACGGACGGCGTGTTTCCCAAGGTGGCTTTGGATGGCAAGGTCGTGGTGGCGATGCATCGGGGGGCTGAGCTTTGCTATTACAGATACGGCATTGTTACTGATGATAATACCATTGAATGGCAGGGGGGAACGGGCGGCCATCCTTGGAGTTCGGGCAAGGGGAACGATCTCTTCCCCTGCGTGGCGGCCTCCCACGGCAGGGTGCTCATGGACGTTTTTCGAGTAACATATACGCCGCCCAAGCTCCTCTACGGCGGCCTCGGCTATTTGGGCTACGACTTGAACTGCCCCTGGCCCAGGGTGCAGACAGAATCCATCAGCCATATCAGCACCACCGGCGCGGTGTCGGGCGGCAAGGTGATCACGCCCGGCTCTTCCCCGGTCACGGCCCGGGGCGTGTGCTGGTCCACCTCGCAAATTCCCACAATCAACGATTCCCACACCTCGGACGGCAAAGGGGCCGGCTCTTTCACCAGCCATCTGAGCGGGCTGCCGCCGAACACGGCATACTATCTGCGAGCCTATGCCACCAACGCAGACGGCGCCGGCTACGGCGAACCAGTGTTCTTCATGACCGGCCAGGGCACGCCCACGGCGGCCACCTTCGCGCCCTTGTTTGTTACCGCCGGCGAAGCGGTGGGTTCCGGCGCGGTGGTGAAAGAAGGCTCGGCCCCTGTCACCGACCGGGGACTGTGCTGGTCCACCTCGGCCAACCCGACCACCGCCGACGGGCATGTGAGCGCGGGTTCCGGCCTGGGCGGGTTCCAGGAATTCTTCGACGGGCTGCAAGCGAACACCACCTATTATCTGCGGGCCTATGGCAGCAATGAATACGGAACCGGCTACGGCGCCAACGTCAGCTTCGTGACCGCGAATCCTTCCCCGGCCACGGTCTACACCGCCGACCCCCTGGGCGTCACGGCCAACTCGGCCACCCTGGGCGGCGAAGTGACCGGCCAGGGCTCCGGCCCGGTGACCGAGCGCGGGGTGGTTTGGGACACCAACCCCAAGCCCAACCTGAACAACCAGCGCGCCGAGATGGGAAGCGGGACCGGCGCGTTCTCCGGGAACCTCACCGGCTTTGCCTCAGAGAACACCTATTATTTGCGGGCGTATGCCATCAACGACACTGGCACCTCGTTCGGCCAGGAGAAGATATTCACCACTTCCAGCGGCGCCCCGCCCAGGGTGATCACCACCGCGCCCTACGGCGAGACCGACACCTCGGCGCTTTGCGGCGGGTATGTGACCTACGGCGGGCATTCCGCGGTAACCGCGCGCGGGGTGTGCTGGTCCACCGCGCCCAAGCCTGATTTGAGCGGACCGCATTCCGAGGACGGCGATGGCACGGGCGAGTTCCACAGCGCCATCACGGGCCTCACCCGGGATTTAGGCTATTACGTGCGGGCCTATGCCACCAATAGCGCGGGCACTTCCTATGGCGAAGAGTATTTCTTCCACTCGGCTCATCCCGCCGTGCCCACCGTGCAAACCCTGGATTTAAGCGATCTTGGCGATGACGGCGTGACGGTGAGCGGCGAGGTTGTCACCCCCGGCGGCGGCCCGGTGACGGCGCGCGGCGTCTGCTGGTCAACTTCGCCCCATCCCAAGGTCACCGACAACGTGGTGAACGCGGGCTCCGGCCTGGGCGAGTTCAGCGCCACCATAAGCGGGTTGCAGGCGGAGAAGGTGTATTACGCGCGCGCCTTTGCTGCCAATGAATACGGCGCCGCCTATGGGCATATCGTGCATTTCCGAACCACCTTCTGCAAGTATAACTGCCGCTAGGGGCCGATCCTCCATTGACCGCGCCCGGGTTCTCTCGAATTCGGATTTCGGGCGCGGACTTTTTTGCTGATCACGATTCAGCGGCTTGCACACAGGCGTAAATGAAATCTGTGGCTATTCCCAGCATGTCTATTGGGCTGTATGCGCTTTACTTGCAAGGTAAAGCCTGGCAAAATTTTCGGGTTGGTTACGTGATTGCCTGCCCGCTCTGCGAAACCCGAGGAACGGAGTTAATAGCACCATGACTGGCAGCACCATTCAGCAAAAGCCGCTGAAATACGGACTTTTGCTTGTGACGGCTCTTTGCCTGGCCCTGGCGGTATTGTCGGCGCCGCCGGTTATGGCGGCGGAAAACGGCGCGTGCGATGAGCGCGCCTGGATTGATATGCCCGGGCCCGAATTTTTGACGCAGTTGGCTTCCGATTATGACGATGACCTTCCCGTCGCGGTGGCCATCTCTGAAAATTACGCGGTCATGGTGTATGTTTTCGGCGCCCTCAACAAACAAATCAATATCTATTTTGGCTCGGTCAGCGACGGATCGGTTTGGTTTGGTCAGCCATACAGCATGACCATCGGAGAAAACACCACCAGGCCGTCGGTGGCCATCAACGACCACGGTCATGCGGTTTTCGCCTTTGAGTCCGATAACCGGTTTGTGTATTTAGCCTGCAAGGTGCGCGGCTCCGGCCATGGCATAGGCTGGGGCTGCCAAGAGCCCACTTATACTGAAATATATGGGCGTACCCCCAGCATCGCCATTACCAACGACGACAGAGTCGTCACGGTGCATGAGGGTCTTTATACCGAATACCTTTATTACCAAATCGGCCGGTTTGACCCGGAACGTTCAGCCATTCATTGGTCATCGGAAAAAGGCCATCACTATGACCATGGCAGCTATCCCTATGTGGCGGTGGACTTGAAAGACGGAGTCAGCCTGGTGGAGGCGCATCACGGCTCCACCAATATCTTCAAACCACACGCTCTCTATATGAAGACGGGCCGCCTGGCCAGCAAGGCTGACGAGATTTCCTGGAGCGGTTCCCATGAATACGAAGGCTCCGGCCAGACGCCCACCGTGGCCATTTCCAATGGAGCCGTGGTTGAACTCCACCAGAGCACACGCGACTATCAAACCTATTACCGCTACGGCCATTGGAACCATGACAAGGTGAAGTGGCAAGGCGGCACCGGAGCGCACCTTTGGAGCAAGGGCAATGCTGAAGGTCCCTCCCTGGCGGCCAGCTCCGATGGCAAGCTGCTCATGGGCTTTGCGAGTTTTACAGACCATGGTGATTCCTTTACCCACGAATTCTACGCAAACGTGGGCAGATTCGGTTATGGCCCGGTCTGTACATTGCCCACGGTGACCACCGACCCGGTCAGCCACGTCAGCGCCACCGGCGCGGTATCCGGCGGCCAGGTGACCTCGCCGGGTCTTTCCCCGGTCACGGCCCGGGGCGTGTGCTGGTCCACCTCGCAAATTCCCACAATCAACGATTCCCACACCTCGGACGGCAAAGGGGCCGGCTCTTTCACCAGCCATCTGAGCGGGCTGCCGCCGAACACGGCATACTATCTGCGAGCCTATGCCACCAACGCAGACGGCACCGGCTACGGCGGACCAGTGTTCTTCATGACCGGCCAGGGCACTCCCACGGCAACCACCTTTGCTCCCTGGTTCGTCACCTCGGACGGGGCCGAGATTTCCGGCGCGGTGCTGAAAGAAGGCTCGGCCCCTGTCACCGACCGGGGACTGTGCTGGTCCACCTCGGCCAACCCGACCACCGCCGACGGGCACATGAGCGCGGGTTCCGGCCTGGGCGGGTTCCAGGAATTCGTCAGCGGACTTGAGGCGGGCACCACCTATTATCTGCGCGCCTATGGCAGCAATGAATACGGAACCAGCTACGGCGCCAACGTCAGCTTCGTGACCGCGGATCCCTCCCTGGCCACGGTATACACCGCCGATCCCCAGGACATCACGGCCAGCTCGGCCACCTTGGGCGGCGAGGTGACCGGCCAGGGCTCCGGCCCGGTGACCGAGCGCGGGGTGGTTTGGGACACCGCGCCCAGGCCCAACCTGAACAACCAGCGCGCCCCCATGGGAAGCGGGAGCGGCGCGTTTTCCGGGAACCTCACCGGCTTTGCCTCTGAGAACACCTATTATTTGCGGGCGTACGCCATCAACGACACCGGCACCTCATTCGGCCAGGAGAAGATATTCACCGCTTCCAGCGACGCCCTGCCCAGGGTGATCACCACCGCGCCCTACGGCGAGACCGCAAGCTCGGCGCTCTCCGGCGGGTATGTGACCAACAGCGGGCAAACCGCGGTAACCGCGCGCGGGGTGTGCTGGTCCACCGCGCCCAACCCGGACTTGAGCGGGCCGCATTCCGAGGACGGCGATGGCGCCGGCGCGTTCCACAGCGCCATCACGGACCTCAGCCAGGATGCCGGCTATTACGTGCGGGCCTATGCCACCAATAGCGCGGGCACTTCCTATGGCGCGCAGTATTTCTTCCACTCGGCTCATCCCGCCGCGCCCACCGTGCGGACCCTGGGCTACAGCGGTCTCGGCAATGACAGCGTGACGATGAGCGGCGAAGTTGTCATGGAAGGCGGCGGTCCGGTGACCGCTCGCGGCGTCTGCTGGTCCACCTCGCCCCATCCCAAGGTCACCGACAACGTGGTGAACGCGGGCAGCGGTGTCGGTGAGTTCAGCGCCACCATAAGCGGGTTGCAGGCGGAGAAGGTGTATTACGCGCGCGCCTTTGCTACCAATGAATACGGCGCCGCCTACGGACACATAGTGCGCTTCCGCACCTCTTTCTGCGAGTATCCCTGCCGTTAAGGGGCGATGCACCATTGTCCGCGCCCGGGTTCTGTTAATGCAGAGCCTGGGCGCGGACTTTTTACGGGGCAAGATCCGGAACGAGTGAAGGGCGCCCCGGATTAGATCCGGTCAATCGGTGAAGCTTGGGCCTTGTTGAAGGGCTTCCATCCGGGGTTTTATGCCAAGTGGCATCGGGTGGGTGCGCTGGCCGAAAGATTGTAAGCAGGCGATGCAAGCAAAAAGAGTATAGGCCGGGTTTAGAGTTCACACATTGCAAGCAAGCTCAAGCCTCAAGGGATAGAGTCCATTCTACTCCGCGGGCCCTCTATTAAGTCGCGCCAAGCATTGCACAGGACTAAACACTAATTGGAAGGATTCACCGTAAAAACTCGAAGCCAAATCACTTCATATTTACTGCAAGGGTCCAGACAGATTCTCCCGTATTAGGATTTCCGGGATAACATATTTAAATTTTAGCTAATATTTACGACGGCAATCAGCCTGAAGAGATCGAGGGGGCTCCCGGGGAACCCCTTCTTTTTCGAGATCGAGGGGGTTCCCCCCTGAAAAAACCTCTTAACAAAACGCCCCCCGCCCTCACCCCCAGCATCTCCACCGTTCACTATAATGAACGATGCGTACCTAAAAACCAAAGCTTGACCAAGCCCCTCAGGGATGCTACATTCTAGGCCATCTAAAATATTACAGCGTATTTCCTGCCAATTAACCCACCTACCCCAACAAGCGAGGCAAAAGGTGGCGAAACAACTGATAGAACTTATAGTGAACGGAGACCGCTACGAAGTGGCGGTGGAGCCGGGCGCCAGCCTGGCCGAGGTGCTCAGGGAGGAACTCTACCTCACCGGCACCAAGGTGGGCTGCAACCAGGGCGATTGCGGGGCCTGCACGGTGCTCGTGGACGGCCGCTCGGTGAGCTCCTGCCTGACTCTGGCCGTGGAGGCCCACCAGCGCGAGGTGACCACCATCGAGGGCCTGGCCCCCTCGGGCGAAACCCTGCACCCCCTGCAGGAGGCCTTCATCGAAAAGGGCGCGGTGCAGTGCGGCTTTTGCAGCGCGGGCATGATCCTTGCCGCCAAGGCGCTGCTGGACCGCAATCCCGCGCCCAGCCCGGAGGAAATACGCCACGGGCTTTCCGGCAACCTCTGCCGCTGCACCGGCTACGTGAAGATCGTGGAGGCCATCCAGGCCGCCTCGCTCAAGCTGGCCGCCGGAAAGGAGGCGCGCTGATGCCCACCCCCCGCTTCACTTTTCATCAGCCGCAGAACCTGGAACAGGCCCTGGACCTGGTGGGCATGTACCGCACCAACGGCAAGATCCTGGCCGGCGGCACCGACCTGGTGCCCAAGCTCAGGGCCGGCCTCATGGACGTGCATCACGTGGTCAGCCTGAACCGGGTGCCGGGCCTCAACCGCATCACCTTTCATGAGGACGACGGCCTGGTGATCGGGGCCGGCGCCCGCCTGGCCGACGTGGCCCTTAACCCCGAGGTGATGAAGCACTATCCCGGCCTGGCGCACGCCTGCTCGGTGATGGCCACCACCCAGATAAGAAACATGGGCACCGTGGCCGGCAACATTGTCAACTCCGCGCCCAGCGCCGATACCGCGGCCCCGCTTTTGGCCTACAAGGCGGCCGTGATCCTGGTGGAGCGCGGCGGCCGGCGGCACGTGCCCCTGACCGAGTTTTTCAGCGGCCCCGGCCTGAACGTGATGGAGCCCATGGAGATCATGGAGGCCATCCGGGTGCCTTCGCCGCCCCGCCGCAGCGGCTCGGCCTATTTGCGGCTTTCGGCCCGCAGCAAGGTGGACATCGCCGCCGTGGGCGTGGCCGGCTTTTTGGCCCTGGACATGGATGGCGTCATCATCGAGGCCCGCCTGGCCCTGGCCGCGGTGGCGCCCACCCCGCTGCGCTGCCCCGAGGCCGAGGCCATGCTGGCCGGCCAGAAACCCGATCCCCAGCTTCTCACGCGGGCGGCGGCGGCCTGCGTGCGCGCCTGCCGGCCCATAGACGACGTGCGGGCCACGGCCGCCTACCGCCGCAAGATGGTGCAGGTGCTGGCCGGGCGGGTCATCGAGCAATGTTATCAAACGGCCGAAAGGGGTGACGCATGAACCATCCCAGCATCATAGGGGCATCCATTCCCCGCCTGGACGGCCGGGCCAAGGTTACCGGCCGGGCCATCTACACCGACGACATCAAGGCGCCGGGCATGCTCTTCGGCGCGCTCCTGCGCAGCCCCATCCCCCACGGCCGCATCAAGCGCATAGACGTGAGCAAGGCCCGGGCCCTGGCCGGGGTCAAGGACGTGATCGTGGGCGCGGACACCCCCCAGATCAAATACGGCAACTGGCGCCTGGTGCCGGCCAGCCAGGACGAGCTGCCCTTGGCCGTGGACAAGGTGCGCTTCGTGGGCGACGAGGTGGCCGCGGTGGCCGCGGTCAGTTCGGACATAGCCCAGCGGGCCCTGGAACTGATCGAGGTCGAATACGAGGAGCTGCCCGCCATCTACAGCGTGGAGGAGGCCACCGCCGAGGGCGCGCCCTTGATCCACGAGGAAAGCCAGGGCAACGTGAGCCTGGTCAGGAAGATCGAGTACGGCGACCTGGAGGAATGGTTCGCCAAGGCCGACCTCATCCTGGAAGACGAGTTCAAGGTCCACGCGGTGAGCCACGCCTATCTTGAGCCCTGCTCCTCCCTGGCCGTGCCCGACGAAGGCGGCCGCGTCACGCTGTACACCAGCACCCAGACGCCCTACATCGTGCAGTGCCTGCTGGCCCACACCCTGGGCATCCCGGAAAACTACGTGCGGGTTATGAAGACCCAGGTGGGCGGCGGCTTCGGCGGCAAGATGGAGCTGAGGCCCTGGGAGTTCAGCGCCTCCTTCATGGCGCTGCGCACCGGCCTGCCGGTGAAGTTCACCCTGAACCGGGCCGAGGAGCTTTCCTACGGCCGCCGCCGCCACCCCATGAGCATCTATTCCAAGGTGGGCTTCAGCAAGGACGGCAAGCTCCTGGCCAAGGACTTCCAGGTCATGCTGGACGGCGGCGCCTACAACGCCATGGGCCCCACCGCCACCTTCCTGTGCGGCACCTTCGGCAACATGCTCTACAACTTCCCGGCCTACCGCTATTACGGCCGCCACGTTTACACCAACAAGCCGCCGGCCTCGGCCATGCGCGGCTTCGGCGCGCCCCAGGCCGCCTTCGCCAACGAAACCCAGCTCAACCTCGCCGCCGAAAAGCTGGGCATCGACCCCATCGAGATACGCCTGATCAACGCCATGCAGACCGGCGACGTGATCCCCGACGTGGCCACGGTGAGTTCCTGCGGCTTCAAGGAATGCCTGGAAAAGGTACGCGAGATCTCCGGCTGGGACGCCAAGCGCCAGGCCAAGACGCCCAACAAGGGCCTGGGCGTGGGCTGCTTCAGCTTCATTTCCGGCGGCGTGTTCAACTGGTTCGACACCAAGTACAACTTCTCCGCCGCCGAGGTGAAGGTATTCGACGACGGCACCGCCCAATTGGCCAGCATGGCCTGCGACATCGGCCAGGGCACCGATACGGTGCTCCGCCAGATCCTGGCGGCGGAGCTGGGCATAAGCATCGAGAAAATCCGCCTCATCGCCATGGACACCGCCGCCACCCCCAAGGCCGACCTGGGCTCCTGGGGCAGCCGGGTCACCCTGATGAACGGCAACGCCGTCATCCAGGCGGCCAGGAAGATAAAGGACATGCTGGTGCCGGTGCTGTTCAGCCAGTTCGACCTCAACCAGATCCACGACGTGGCCTTCGAGGGCGACGAGGTTTTCGTGAAGGCCAACCCCAAAAAGCGCATGTCCTTCGCCGAATGCGTGTACAAGGCCCTGCGCGGCCGGCGGGGCGAGCCCCTCTCCGCCTATGGCTATTACACCCCCCGCGACAAGGGCCTGGTGAGCCCGGCCTTCAGCTTCGGGGCCCAGGTGGCCGAGGTCTCGGTGGATGAGGACACCGGCCTGGTCACCGTGGATCAGATGTACACCGCCCACGACTGCGGGGTGGCCATCAACAAGATGGCCGTGGAGGGCCAGTTGGAAGGCGCCATCCAGATGGGCCTGGGCTATACGCTGTCCGAGCAGTTCGTCATGCGGGAGGGCCACACCCTTAACAACACCTTCCTGGACTACAAGATGCCCACCGCCGAGGACATGCCGCCCAGCGTCTACGCCGAAGTGGAGACCTATGAGCCGGAGGGTCCCTTCGGGGCCAAGGAAGCGGGCGAGGGCCTGGCCATTCCCACCGCGCCGGCCATCGCCCACGGCGTGTTCGAGGCCACCGGCTTCCGCTGCCGCAAACTGCCCATCACCCCGGAGCGGCTGCTCAGGGGCATGGGCAAGCTCAGGTAGCCTTACCGGCCGGCCCCACAAGGAGCCGCCGGCATGCAATAATAAACAGGCGGGACGCCCCCCTGGAGCGTCCCGCCTTTGCAATGCGGCTCCGCCCCATTTCGCCGGGCCGCCCGGGCCCAGGGCGAGGCGAGCCGGCCGCCCCGTTAAACGTCTTTGTCTCCCCTTGCATATAGTACTATCTGGCATATTAATTTCACTTAGCGTAACATTACCCGTGCTTTTGCCCCCCCGTGCGCGGCGGAACCCAGGGCGAACCAGATAAAAAATGCGCTGCGCGGCCGCCGCCGCCCGATATATGCCGCTTGGCGGCTGATAAGCGTGGATACGTGACGACCTTGACAACCTTGAGACGCTGGGCGGCCGGATCGCGGGTATTTTAAGGAGGCATGAAGCTGTTTCTGGACATAAGAACCCTTTCCTTCATCACCGGCGCCACCTCCCTGGCCATGTCCTTCTGCATGCTGCACGTGGCCCTGCGCCGCAAGACCTATCCCGGCTTCCACCTTTGGACCGCCGCTTTCCTGGCCAACAGCGTGGGGCTGGCGCTCATGAGCATGCGCCATCTGCTGCCCGACCTGTGGTCGGTGGTCCTGTCCAACGGCCTGCTGCTGCTGGCCGCGGTTTTCCTGGGCCGGGGCCTGGCCAGTTTCAGCGGCGCCCGCCAGATCACCTGGCTGGAAACCGCGCTCATGGGCGCGCTCATGGCCCTGCTGGCCTACTTCACCTTTCAGCGCTACGACGTACGCGTCAGAACCATCGTGGTCGCCTTCGGGGGGGCGGTGATTTATCTGCGGGCGGGGGCGCTGGCCCTGGGGCCGGTGGCGCGGGTTTTGGGCGAGCGCAATCTCATGCTGGCGGCGT
Source organism: Desulfocarbo indianensis (assembly GCA_001184205.1). GTDB lineage: Bacteria > Desulfobacterota > Desulfarculia > Desulfarculales > Desulfarculaceae > Desulfocarbo > Desulfocarbo indianensis. Next base: position 1,484,410 of record LBMP01000001.1, on the reverse strand, counting down.
CGTTTTTAGGCGGCAGCCTGTGGTTCATGGCCTGTTGCGTCACGTTTTGGTTTTTTGAAGGGCACATCGCCGATTTCATGGACGCGGGCTCCATGCACGGCCTGACCTTCGTGGTCTATCTGATCTGCTCCACCATGTTCATGGTGAGCTTGATGAGCATAAACGGCAAGCGCCTGGAAAACGATCTCGGCTCGGCCCGGCGGGAGATCAACTCGCTGCGGGGCATACTTCCCATCTGCGCCAATTGCAAAAAAATCCGCGACGACCAAGGCTATTGGCAGCAGGTGGAGCAGTACGTGAGCGAACACACCGGCGCGGAGTTCACCCACGGCATTTGCCCGGAGTGCATGAAAAAGCTCTATCCCGAGCTGACCCCCAGGGGGTAGGCCCGGCAACCGCCCCCTCCGCAGCGCCTCGTCCGCCTTTGGCCGTGGATGCAATGTTGTTACAGCGGTCTTACCGGCGGGCACAAACCATAAATGCCGGCCAATAAGGTTAGCGATAAAAAGATAAGAGTTACCGAACTAACCCTGGCTTAAACGTTAAGCAGGGAGGCAAGTCTTGGCGCAATGGCGATAAGCCATGGAGATTGCACCAAAAATAAAACCAGACCAGCCGGATGATAAGGCGCGCCCAATTGCAAGCGATCCGACAGGATTTAAGTCCTGTTCCAGCGCTTTTGATCAGGGCGCGCAAGGCTAATTCCCGCCCCGCCTCGGAAAATCCTTGCACCCCGCCGCAATTGCTCAAAACGATTAAGTACGCGTATTTCTATTGATATTCTCATCAAAGGTGCGCCCAGGTGGAGCCCCGCCCGGAGAGATGATTCAAGCCGGCCCCATCACAAAAGCTCAATTTCGATCCCCGGTATATGGCCCTCTTAATATTTGGAAGCATACCAGCCAGATTAATAATCAATGCCAACTTTAGCGGCACATTTTGCTAAGCATAAAGCACTAGGCCATGCCCGCAACTAACACTTTTTGCTTGCCAGCTAATCTACGCCAATGGTACTAATAAAAAAATTAATTAATGCTAAAAGAGCATGCCTGCCCGTCAGGGGCCTATAGATTATGAGCCCCGGTGCCTCGATCAGAGATGGGAACATCCCAGGGGGTTGGATGTTGCCAGGCGATGCCGGGGCTTTTTTATAATCAAGGGGAGAGAGCTACCATGAGGAAGAGCAATACACTGGGGGTCCTTTTTGCACTGTTTCTCTGCCTGGGCCTGCTCTTGGGCGCCTCGCCCGCCAGCAAGGCCGATGACGGCTACCAGGTGTCGGCGGCAGACGGCGTGGAGGAGTTCGTCACCCGGCTCTATAAATATTGCCTGGGGCGCAACCCTGATCCCGACGGCCTGGCGGCCTATTGCGACGCCCTGCGCGGCGGTCACATCACCGGCGGCGCGGCCACCAAGTCCTTTTTCCTGAGCAGCGAATACACCGAGAAAAACACGAGCAATTCCGATTTCCTTAAAACCCTCTACAAGGCCATGTTCGACCGCGACCCGGACCAGGGCGGCTTTGACGGCTGGATGAACGCCATGAACAATGGCATGAGCCGCCCGGAAGTGGTGGACGGCTTCATCTACTCCAACGAGTTCATCAACCTGTGCATGCGCTACGGCATAATTCCCTACGAGGGCTTCGTGGCCACCAGGTGGGGCGTTTACAATCTGCTGTGCTGCTCCAAGGGCGGATCGCTCCTGTTCCAGATGGTCATGGATGGCGCCACCAAAAACTCCACCTCCAATAACTGCGACGCCGCCTCCACCTGGGAAGGCTACGCCTACGCGGCTCCCGGCTCGGATAAAGCTTATTCCTATCTGCTGCAGGGATGCGGCGTCACCGTGCGGGGCACCGGCACCTGGCGGACCACCTTCGAGGCCGACAAGTGCTATCTGGTCATGGCCAAGCTCAGCGGCAATTATATTGTCCTGTCCCTGGCCCAGGTCACCGATTGCAGCAGCCCCAACTACGCCACGGCCGGCGGCGAGGGCTACCGGCTGAACGCGGTGGAGACCATCGAGATTCCGCTAAGCAAGGAAATGGAAGGCGTCTCCGGCGCCAGCGCCAAATAAGAATCCATCAGCTCCATAACCGCCAAGGCCGCCGGCGCTGACCCGGCGGCCTTGGCTTTCCATACGCATTACCTGGGCAAGGCCTGCCTGCCCCCACCCTTCCCCACAGTTTCCCCGCCGCGCGGGCCGATAAGCATATTCGGAATCATTACCGCACCTTGCCTCGCCAAGCCTTTCCCCGGGCGCTTAGCTCGCCCGCATTTATTTGCATTATCAATAGATAACCGGCCAAGCCATCAACATTAAATATTTTACTTTAAGCGCTCCCTTGGTTAGGTTTGCCAACTCCACTCCTAACCAGGGAGGTCGCCATGACTGACAGCAAGCACTTCTTCGGGCGGCGACAGTTCATTACCGCCGCCGCCGCCGCCGCCTTGGGCCTGGCCGCGGGTCCCAAGGCCGCCAAAGCCGAACAACCCGTTGCCAAACACCTGCAGGTCTGGTCCTGCGGCGGCCTGGCCGAGGCCTTCATGCCGGCCAATGTCGAATACGAGCAATTGACCGGGACCAAGGTAGCCTATACCGGGGCCTTTGCCGCGGCCCTGGGCAAATCCCTCCTGGGCTCGGCGGTCACCGAGGTTTTCGGCGGCCGGGTGCTGGCCCTGGCCAAAAAGCTGCGCAAGGCCGGCAAGATGATCTATTTCAAGCCGCTTTGCTACACCAGCTACGTGGTGGTCACCCCCAAGGGCAATCCCGCCGGCATCCAGGGCGTGGAGGATTTGGCCAAGCCCGGGGTGCGGGTGGTGCTGGCGCCGGAAGCCTCGCCTCCGGGCGGCCAGGCGGCCACCGTGCTTCTCAAAAAAGCCGGCGTGCTGGATGGGGCCATGAAAAACGCCGTGACCCTGGGCACCTGTGTGCAGCGCACCATGGAGGAGTTGATCGAGGGCAAGGCCGACGCCTCGGTGGTGGAGCTGCGCCTCACCCGCATGCCCATCTTCCAGGGCAAGGCCGAGATAATCCCCATTCCGGATAAATATTTCCCGCCCCCGCCGCTGACCTTCACCATCGGCGTGATGAAAAACGCCGCCGACCGCCAGATGGCCGACCATTACGTGGAGTTCATCACCTCCCCGGCGGGTCAGGCCCATTTCGAGAAGGCCGGCTTCATACCCGCCATTTCCGAAAAAGGCCGCATGCTGACCGAGAAGCTGGGGGTGAAAGATGCCTGATACCGCCAACACCGCTGAATTTTCCATGGCAAAGACGCGGGAGAAAAGCAAGGCCCGCGGCAAGGCTCTCACCCTTTGGCGCAGGCTAACCCAGGTGGCCATGCTGGCCGTCATCGGCCAGTGGTCCTTTTACGGCATTTTCCGCTGTCCCTTCATCGTCCCCTTTGTAAGCTGCCAGAACTGTCCGGTGATCACCTGTCACGGCCGCTTGTTCACCATGTTTTGGGGATTCTGGCTGGCCATGCCGCTTCTGGTCCTGCTCTTCGGCCGGGCCTTTTGCGGGTGGGCCTGTCCCGGCGGCCTGGTCAACCAGCTTTTAGGCAAGCTGGCCCCCAGGAAACTGCGCTCCCCCGGCTTTTTAAGCCGTCTGACTCCCTACCTGATGTACCTTGCCCTGGCCGCCGCCATATACGTCTGGTGGGGCATGGGCCAGCCCCGCGAGGCCATTCCCATCCGGGTGGGGGATTTCTTCGCCTCGGTGGGGCTCACCTTTGAGCACGCCAACCTCTTCTGGCTGGTGCGCACGGTGACGGTGCTGGCCCTGGTGGCGGCCAGCCTCCTGGTGGCCAATCTCTGGTGCCGCTTCGCCTGCCCCACCGGCGGGGCCTTGGAGCTGTTGAAGCGCTTCGCCATCTTCAAGGTCTACAAGACCGACAAGTGCAACGATTGCGACAAGTGCCTGCAGGTCTGCGAGATGGCCACCCGGCCCCAGGAGACCAACTGCACCAACTGCGGCGACTGCCTGGGCTCCTGCCCCCAGAACGCCATCAAGCTGGGCCGCCCCGGCAAGCAAGGCTGATCATGACCGTACAGCTAGCCGACCTGCGGCACCCCTGTTTTTACGCCGGCGCCAAGGACCGCCACGGCCGGGTGCATCTGCCGGTGGCCGCCTCCTGCAACCTGGTTTGCGCTTATTGCCGGCGCGACCATGACTGCCCCCACGAAAGCCGGCCGGGGGTGGCCAGCCGGCTGATGAGCCCGCAAGAGGCAGTGGCGCACCTGGATAAGGCCCTGGCCGCCATGCCTTATCTCTCCGTGGCCGGGGTGGCCGGTCCGGGCGATCCCTTCAGCCAACCCGAGGCCACCCTGGAGACCCTGGAGCTGATCGGCCGGGCCCATCCCGAGATCATCTTGTGCGTGGCCACCAACGGCCTGAACCTGGGGCCCCACATTCCCCGCCTGGCGGAGATCGGCGTGCGCCACGTGACCCTCACCATCAACGCCGTGGACCCCGCGGTAGGCGCGAGGCTGCATCTGCAAGCCAGGGACCAGGGCCGCCTGCTGCGCGGCCCGGAGGCGGCGGGCCTGCTCATCCAGCGCCAGACCGAGGCCCTGGCCGGGCTCAAGGCCCTGGGCTTCACGGTTAAGGTGAACACGGTGCTGGCGCCGGGCATCAACGAGGACCAGGTGGTGAAGGTGGCGCGCCTGGCCGCCGGCCTGGGCGCGGACCTGATGAACCTGATACCCCTGATACCGGTGGAGGGCACCCCCCTGGCCGGCTCGCCCGCGCCCTCCCCGGAGCTGGTGCACCGCCTGCGCCGGGAGGCCGGGGCCTTCCTGCCCCAAATGGCCCATTGCCGCCGCTGCCGGGCCGACGCGGCCGGATTGTTGTAGGTTCGCGGCATAAGCTTGCTTTGAAAACCCCGCCCTTGCGCCGCCCGGCGCGAAGGGCGGGGCCGTTCGCGGGCCGCCGTCGTCGCCAACTTGCCGCTTGACATAACATACGGCCATAGTATTAATAACCTATCTTATCTGCCCCGCAGCCGGTCGGCCGAAAGGCCCCGGCGTCTTACTCATAACATTGCGCTAACCACTGGTTTTTAGGGCCGGAAAGGCTTCCTGCCCCCAGGGGCGCGGCTGCCGCTTGAGGGCGGCGCCCCGGCCAGGAAGCGGGATTCAAGCCGCGTATAGGGAGAGCATGACGCCATCTGGTTATAGCGGGGCGGCCGGGCGGGGCAGGCGGCGCCGGCCGGGGTCAGGGGGGGAGGCGTCCCTCCCGCGGCTGCTGGCGCTCGCCCTCCTCTTTTGCGCGGCCTGGGCAGGCCAGGCCGCCGCCGTAGAACTAAACGCCAAGGAGCTGTGCGGGCTCGCCGCCCACATGACCCAGGCCTACGAAAAGGTCAACGACTACACCACGGTCTTTTACCGGCGCGGCCGCCAGGGCGAGGAACTCCGCCCCCGCGAGACCATCCTGCTTAAATTCCGCAAGCCCTTCAGCGTATACATGAAGTGGATCGAAGAGCCCAAAAAGGGCCGCGAGCTTTTATACGTGCGGGGCTGGAACCAGGGCAGGTTCAGGATAAGCACCAATTCCTTCCCCGACCTGACCCTGAACCTGGACCCCCAGGGCAGCCTGGTGAAAAGCGACAGCTTCGGCCACACCCTCCTGGAGGTGGGCCTGGGCTACCTGGTGGAGACCTTCGCCCAAAACTTGCAGCAAAGCGCCGACCGGCCCGAGGACGGCTGCCGGGTCCGCGATCTGGGCCCGCGCCAGGTGCACGGCGAGTGGGCGCGTTGCCTGGAAGGCGTCTATCCCCAAGCGGGGGCCGGCAACTATTACGCGCCCAGGGCCGTGCTTTGCCTGAGCCTGGCCAGCGGCCTGCCCGTGCAGGCGGTGATTTACGACCAATGGGGCGAGGTGATGGAGGAGTTCGGCTTCGCGCGGACCAGGATAAACGTGGGGCTGTCCGACCGGGATTTCGATCCCCGGAACCCGGACTATGACTTTTAGGCCGGGCCGGGTTCCCCAGGCGCCGCCGGGCCGCGCGCGCTTTTTGTTTCACCCGCCCCGCCCTCTCGCGGCAAGCCCCAGGGCCGCCGCCGGCCCGCCCGGCGGCTTGCGGCGCGCCCGCGCCCCGAGCATTCAGGCCGTCCCTAAAAGCCATGCCCCGCCATCCCGGCGAGAAGCCGTGCAACTTGCGATCATCAGGAAGGGAACACCCGCGAGCAATGTCCAACTTGGTTTTGACGGGGATCTTCTGCTTCACCCATCTCGTAATCTACCTGGCCTCGGTCTCCTGCCTGGACCTGGCCGGACCCAACCGCTATTTCCTGGGCTGCTGGCTGTGCCTCATGGTGCTGAGCCCCTGGATCATGCACGTCTGGGGCATGTTGGCTTACTGCTGGGTATGGAGCGCCTATCTCCTCTGGATGGGCGTGGCCTTCTTCCTGTTCCTGGGGAGCCTGGCCGCCATGGCGGCGGGCTGGCTCCTGGGGCCGGAAAGCGCCGGGACCGTGTTCCTCGCCTCGCTGGGCGCCACGCCCTTCATCATCGGTTTCGGAATCATGCGGGCCAGGTCGCCCAGGATCACCGAGCACACCCTGGAGAGCGACAACCTGCCCGCTACGGTGGCCGAGCTTCGGGTGCTGGCCTTTTCCGATCTGCATCTGGGCCAGTTCGAGATCGGCGCCCGGCTGGACCGTATATTGCGCATGCTGCGCTCGGTGGAATGCGACGTGATCGTGGCCGTGGGCGACATCCTGGATTACGGCAGGCACAACGCGGATCTCACGCAATTGGCCGCCAAGCTGAAAAGGCTGAAAGCGCCCCTGGGCAAGTTCGCGGTGCTGGGCAATCATGAATTCTACGCCGGCGCGGAAAAATCCCTCTCCTTCCTCAAGAACGCCGGTTTCAAGGTGCTGCGCGACGAAACCGCGACCCTGGGCTTGGCCGGTTTCGTGGCCGGGGTGGATGACGCCGTCTTCGGCGCCAAATACGACCTCGGCTCGGCCGAAACCGTGGCCCTGCAGGGCAAAAGACGCCACGGCTTCACCCTGCTGCTCAAGCACCGCCCGGAGATACAGAACGACGCCCTGGGCCTGTACGATCTGCAGCTCTCCGGCCACACCCACGGCGGCCAGGTGTATCCCTGGGCCCTCGTCGACAACTGGCTCTATCCCTATTTCAAGGGCTGGTACGAGCTGCCCCTGGGCGGCCGCCTGTTCGTGACCAGGGGCGTGGGCACCTGGGGGCCGCCGGTGCGCATTGGCTCTCCGGCCGAGGCGGCGCTCATCAGGATAAGAAGCTCGGCCAGGCGGCCTTAGCCCGCCTCTTTCACGAGAGGCGGGCGGCATTATGCGACGAGTCGGTATTCATGGGACTAATATGAAGAAGGCCGCATCATAAGCGAGGGACGGTTCGCACCGGGGCCCGGCACAGCCAGTTGGCTGCCGCCAAGGCGACCGGCCAGCCAAGGAGGCAGGTGTAGTTGTAGCTACAGCGACGACTTGGCGCAGCCGGCAACGCAGGCGGCGGGCAACTGGCGCGGCCGGACGCGCGGCCCTCGTGAAATAGGCGGGTTAGTCCACCCGGATTATTTTCACCTTTTTGCCCACCCAGGTGAGCGGCAGATAAACCCGCCCGCAGGACCCGCAGGGGGTGACGGTCTTGTGCGAGAGCTCCTCGCCGTGCAGCTCGAACTTGACCAGCCCGGGGACCAGGGGACCGGACGGCAAACCCTGGTTCCGGCTCGCACCTACCGGACCCTTGCTTGCCGTTGGTTTCATCCATAACCTCCCCGCCGCCTGGCCGGCGCGCGCCCCGGCCTTTTGCCGGGCGCTCTCAGCCCTCGCGGCGCTCGGCTTCCTCGGCCCTGATCTCGCGCCTTAAGAGCTTGCCCACCTTGCTCTTGGGCAGCATGTCGCGGAACTCGATGTACTGGGGCAGCTTGTAGCTCACCAGGCGCTTGCGGCACCATTGGATGAGGTCGTAGCCGGTGATGCCCTTGATGTCCTTTTTCAGCACCACGAAGGCCTTGATCCTCTCGCCCACCTTTTCGTCCGGCAGGCCCACCACGCAGGCCTCGATCACCGCCGGGTGCTCCTGCAGGGTGGCCTCGATCTCGGTGGCCGAGACCCTATAGCCTTTGTGCTTGATGGTGTCCATGGTGCGGTCCACGAAGTACAGATGCTTGTTCTCGTCCATGGCCACGATGTCGCCGGTGCGGTAGTAGAGCCTGCCGTCCAGATCCACGAAGGACTTGGCGGTCTCCTCCGGCTTGTTCCAATAGGCGCTGACCATGGGCTGGCTGTGCACCAGAAGCTCGCCCGGCTTGCCGTAGGGCACCTCCGCCAGGCTGTAGGGGTCCACCACCTTGACGTCCTTGCTTTCCAGCACCACGCCCATGCAGCCCGGCGGGGTCTTGCGGCCGGCCGGGTTGAGCCCGACGCCGCCCACGGTTTCGGTGGCGCCGTAGCCGTTGTAGATCTGCTTGCCGAAACGGCGCTCCCAGCGGCGGGCCACCTCCAGGGGCATCACGTCGCCGCCGGAGAAGCAGTAGTCCAGCGTCGAGAGATCGTATTGCTCCAGGCGGTCGTGCTCCAGGATCATGCGGTAGAGGGCGGGGACCCCGATCAGGGTGCGCCCCCCCATTCTCTGCACCGCGTCCAGCATGGCGTCCAGGTTCACCCTGGGTTGCAGGATTATGGTGCCGCCGTGGGTGAACAGGGTGCCCAGGCCGCAGGTCTGCCCCAGCACGTGGAACACCGGCGCGGTGCCCAGGATGACGTTGTCCGCCGGCGGTATGGCCGCGGCGCTGTAGGCCAACTGCTCGCGGGCGCAGCCCATGAGCAGGTCGTGGGTGATGGGCACCCCCTTGGGGTGCTTGGTGGTGCCGCCGGTGTAGAGGATCTCGGCCACCTGGCCGGGCTCCGCCGAGGGGACCGGGGCCGCCCCGGAGGCCGCGGAGATAAGATCGCGGATGGGCACCGTGTGCTCGGTCCGGGCGATGCGGCCCTTGGGCACCTTGTCGAACACCCAGCCGAACAGGCGCTTGTGGGCCGGCAGCAGGTCGGCCAGGCCGCTGGGCACCACGAATTTAAGCTTGGTGCTTTCCAGCACCCGGGTCACGTAGCCGTAGTTGCGGTCCGCGCAGACCACCGCCTCGGCCTGGGTGTCGTTGGCTATGTAGGCCAGGTCAAAGGGCGTGTAGATGGGGGTGATGGGCACCGCCACGCAGCCGGCCCGCAGCACCCCCAGCCAGGCCACCACCCACTGCACCGAGTTGGGCATGTAGATGACCACCCGCGAACCGGGGCTCACCCCCCTGGCGGCCAGGCCGGCCGCGAAACGCCCCGACAATTGATCCAGCTCGCCATAGCTGTAGTTGCTGCCCAGATAAGACACCGCGCATTTGCTGGCCTGGCTCCGGGCCAATTCGACGAAGGCGGCCGGGATGCTATTTACCTGACTCTGATTCATCGTGCCTTTCCCTCGCGTCTAAATGCCGAAATAGGCGCTCTTGATCTCCGGGTTCGCCATGAGTTCCTCGCCCGTGCCGGTCATGGTCAGCATGCCGTTTTCGATGACGTAACCCTTGTGGATCACGGGCAGGATGGGGCGGGCGAACTGCTCGGCTATCACTATGGTGGTATTGGCCATCTTGAGCGCCTTTTTCACCGCGTCCATCACCTTCTGCTGCATGGCCGGGGAAAGACCCAACAGCGGCTCGTCCAGGAAGAGCAGCTTGGGCTCCACCATGAGGGCCATGCCGATGGCCAGCATCTGCTGCTCGCCGCCGCTCATGAGGCCGGCCTTGCGCCGGGTGAGCGCCTTCAGCGCCGGGAAAAGCTCCATGGCCAGATCGATGCCCCGCTTGATTTGGGCCCGGTTCTTCAGGTAGCCCGCGATGCGCAGGTTTTCCATCACCGTGCTGTCGCCGAACACCGGGTGGCGTTCCCGGCAGAGCACGATGCCTTCCCGGGCGCGCACATAGGCCGGCATCAGGCTGATGTCCCGTCCCTGGTAGGTTATGGTGCCCAGAACGGTTATGTGCTCCCCGCCCTTGCGCCGCTCCTTGAGCTGGATGTCCAGGATCAGGCCGGAGAGGGTGTTGAGCAGGGTGGTCTTGCCAGCGCTGTTGGAGCCGATGATCCCCACCATCTGACCCTCGGCCACCTCCAGGGAAAGCTCGTTGACCGCCAGGGCGTTTTCGTAGAAGACCATGAGGTTGGAGACTTGGAACATCAGGCGCCCTCCTCCTCGCTGCCCAGATAAGCGCCGCGCACCGCCGGCATTTCCATCACCTCCCGCGGCTTGCCCTCGGCGATCTTCTGGCCGAAGTTCATCACCATCACCCGGTCGGCGATGCGGAAAAGTTCGCGCAAGCGGTGCTCCACCATGATGATGGTCTTGCCTTGGACCCTTAACTTGTCGATCACCGGCACCAGGGAAGCCACCTCGGCCAGGGACAGGCCGGAGAAAAGCTCGTCCAGCACCACCAGGTCGGCCGCCATGGCTATGCAGCGGGCCAGCTCCAGGCGCTTGAGATAGCCGTGGGGCAGCACGCTGGCCTGCTTGAAGATCACCCAGGAATCGCGCTCGAAGCCCACCTCCTCCAGGAGGTCCTTGGCCACCGCGTCGCGGTCGCCGTAGCGGCCGCCGGTGAGCTGCTTGGCCCGCGGCGATTTCAGGGGCAGCACCAGGTTCTTGAAAGCGGGCAGCTGGTAAAAGGGTTTGACCATCTGGAAGGTGCGGGCCACGCCCAGGTTGGCCACCTTGTAGGGCTTCATGCCGGCGATGTTCTGCCCCCGGAAAAGCACCTTGCCCCTATCCGGCCGCACGAAGCCGGTGAGCAGGTTGATGAGGGTGGTCTTGCCGGCGCCGTTGGGGCCGATCACGCCCAGCACCTGGTTCTCCATGAGCTCGAAGCTCACGCCGCTCACCGCCTTGACCCCGCCGAAGGACTTGGAGAGGTCTTCCACTTGGAGGATGGCCTGGCTCATTGCTCCACCTCCACCCACCGCTCGAATTGGGTGTACTTGCGCTTGATGAAATGGAAGATGCCTTCCGGCAGCCCCACGGTGAACACCACCAGGAGCACCGCGTAGATCACGGTGCGCATGCCGCCCAGGCCGCGCAGCAGCTCGTTCAGGGGCACCAGGATGAAGCAGCCCAGGAGAGGCCCGGACATGGTGCCCATGCCGCCCACCGCCGCCCCGGCGATGGGCAGGATGGAGTAATCCAGGGCGAAGACCGGCATGCCCACGAACTGGTAGGCGTGGGTCACGAAGGCCCCGGCGAAGGCGCCCACCCCGGCGGCCAGGAACAGGGCCTGGGCCTTGTAGAGGTAGATGTTCAAGCCGGCGCTCATCACCGCCCGGTCGTTGTCGTTGATGCCCTTCAGGATCAGGCCGTAATCGCTGCTCATCATGCGGTTGAAGCTGAACAGCGCCACCCACACCACGGCCATGGCCGCGATGATTTCCACCAGGGCGTGGGGCATGGGCTGCAAGCCGCTCAAGCCCTCGGTGCCGCCGAATATCTTGGTGGCCTCGATGATGCGCTCGATCATGAGCGGCATGATCAGGGTCACCATGGAGAAATAGATGCCCCGCAGCCTGAGCACCGGCAGAAGCAGCAGGGTGGAAAGCGCCGCCCCGCCCACGGTGGCTATGGGGATGGTGAGCCAGGGGCCCAGGCCGGCGTAGTGATCCAAGATGCCGGCGATATAGGCCCCGATGCCGAAGAACAGGGCCTGGCCCAGGGAGACCATGCCCACCGAGGCCAGGAGATCCCAGGATATGGCCAAGAGCCCTATCATACAGGCCTGCATGATCACCCGCTGCCAATAGGGCGTGGCCGCCAAGCCCAGGACGAGCAGCAGGAGAACCGGCAGAACCCGCGGCGCAATGATGTAGAGCATTTCGCGCCAGGAATTCAGCGCGAACACGTCATCCGATCTGACCTTTATGCCTCGGTCCAGGCGTTCCAGTCTGCGGGCCATGACCTAGATGCGCTCCTCCAGTTCTTTTTGTTTGCCGAAAAGACCCGAGGGCTTGACCAAAAGGATGACCAACAGGGCCGCCAGGCTCACGATCATCATCCAATGGGTTTCGCCGTAGGTGGCGGTGAATATCTGGGCGTAGCCGATCAAAAAGCCGGCGACGATCACGCCCATGGTGCTGCCCAAGCCGCCCACGATGCACACCGCCAAGGCGTTGACCAGGACGTTGTAGCCCTCGTTGACGGCGATGGTGCCCAGGGGCAGGATCACCAGGGCCGCCATGGCGGCGTAGCCCGCGCCGAAGGCCACCGCGAACGCGGCCGTTAGATCGGCGTTGATGCCCAGGGTCAGCGCGGTGCGCTCGTCCTGGGCGATGCCCCGGAAAGCGCGGCCGATGCGGCTGTGGCGGGTAAAAAACCAGAGGAACAGGGTAAGCCCCGCGCCCACGGCCACCATGATTAGCCTCTGGCCGTCCACCACCGTCTCACCGATGTCAAAGGAAGCGTCCAGCCAGACCGGCAAGGTGTATTCAAACCCGATGAAGCCCCAATAGCGGAAAAGCTCCAGGATGGCCAGGCCCACGCCGAAGGTGGCGATCACCTCGCTGATGACCAGGCCCCGCACCCGGAGCAGAACGAAACGAAATAACAACCCCGCCAGCAAAGCGATGGCCGCCACTGAAACCGCCACCGCCAGCCAATAGGGGAGCCCCAAGCTATTCAACAGCCCCCAGCAGAGGAAGCCCGCCATGATGTACAGCGCGCCATAGGCGAAGTTCGCCACCCCGCTGATGCCGAAGGTGAGGTTGAAGCCCATGGCCACCAGCACCAAGAGGACGCTGTTGATGAACCCATAGATAAGGACGCCTTCAAGCACGTGTCACCCGCGTATGATTAGGGTTGGTTGGCAAGGGCCCGCGCGGCCTCCCGCTCTCTGCGGGCGGGAGGCCGCGGCCGGCTTTACTTCTTGGACTTCATCCAGGAGGGCAGCTGAATCTTGCCCTCGGCCACGGCGGGCGGATAGACGATCACCCGCTTGCCGTCCTCGGTCCACTGGAACACCGCGCCCAGGGCCTCTTTTTGGGGGTCGTTGCCATAGACCGCCTGATGGCCCGGCGTGAACTTGACCCGGCCGATGGCGGCCTCGACGTCACTCTGGGCCAGAGCCTCGGCGATGGCGTCGGGGTCCAGGCTATTGGCCTTTTCCACCGCCGCCTTGAAGAGGTAAACCGAGGCGTAGGAGGGAGAGGGTCCGTGGCCGGCCTCGATGGGCTGGCCGAACTTCTTCTGGTAAGCCTCGTAGAACTTGGCCGCCGGCGGATACTTCTGGGCGGGGAGGCTGCCGATCTCGAACACGCAGTTGATCATGCCGCCGATCTTCTGGTCAAAGGCCTTCCAGGCGGCCGGGCCCACCGCCGGCGAGACGAAGCCCGCCATGATGGCCGGCACCTTCATGGATTTCCACTGCTTGACCAGGGTGCCGCTCTGGGGCATGTCGAAGATGGGGAGAATGATGTCGGCGCCCTTCATCTTGGCCTTCAGCAAGGCCGGCGAAAAATTGTCGGCCCCGGTGGGGAAGGACTCCACGCCCAGGACCTCCATCTTCATCTTGTCGGCCAAGACCCCGGAAACGATCTTGGCGGTAATGCGGGCCCAGGCCACGTCCTGGTTCATGATGAAGACCTTCTTGAAGCCGAATTCCTGGTTCAGGAAGGCCATGGTGCCCACCAGGTAGCCCACGAAATACTTGGCGTTCAAACAGGTGCGGAAGATGTATTTGTATTTGGGATCGCCGGCGATCTTTTCCTCGGTCTTGGGGGTCATGGCGATGGTGCCCAAAAGGGGAACCTTGTGCCTGGCAATCAAGTCCATGCCCGCCATGAGCGCCTCGGAGCGGAAGGGCCCCACCACCAGCGCGTTGGGCTTCTGCTCCATGATCAGCTTTTCCAAACCCAGCAGAGCTTCGGGCACCGGCACGCCGGGGGCCGCGTCGCGGATATCGATGGTCACCACCTTGATGGGCAGGCCTTCACCTCCCACCTTGACCCCGCCGGCGGCGTTGATCTCCTCCACCGCCAGGTTAACCGCGTTCACGCTCTCCTTGCCCTCCAAGAAACCCATCGAAGTAGGCACGCCGATGACCAACTCCTTGGCCGCCAGGGCCGCTCCCGCGCTCAACAGGCCCATGGCTAGAATGGCCAGCACAACGATTGCCAGTTTTTTCATGAGCACCCTCCCGATTGTTTAAGGAACTTGGATTCAAAGAAGCTGATCCAAGATGCGACAGCCCTAATACGCAAGCACGGGTCGTGCCATTGGGGGCCCATGCGAATAACCTGCTTGATTAACTATTTAATTGCGAACGGGTTTTTGAGGGCCGCCGCAAGTGGAATCGTGAAGGATAGTGACACTACCGGGAAAACCCGGGGTTTTTACGCGGACTAGATGAGTATAACCATTTATTTTGTATGTCTATTTTTCCGCCGGCCCCGCGGTGCGTCACTTATTGTAACGTTGGGCCCGGATCGGGATAAAAGGTAACGGCGGCCGGGGTCCTTGTGAGAAAAAGTCCTTTTGACCGCGTATATCATGAGGGTTAGCCGCCCGGCTTGCCCGCGCGCGGCAGTTTTATCTCTTCCTCGGCCAGGGCCTGGGGATGCACTATCTTGCGCTCCCCCTTGCCGCTCCACTGCACCACGCAGGACAAGGCCTCGCTCTGGGGGTCCTGCCCGAACACCGCCTGGTGCCCTCGGTGAAAGCGCACCCGGCCCATGGCTCCCTGGCGGTCGGTGGCTTCCAGGGCGGCGGCCACCCGGTCGGGGTCCAGGCTGCCGGCGCGCTCCATGGCCTCGGCCAGGATGCGCACCGATTCATAGGCCGGGGCGGGGCCGTGGCCCGCCTGGATGGCGTGGCCGTAGCGGGCCTGGAAAGCCCGGTAGAAATCCGTGGCCGGCCGGTATTTGGCCGAGGGGATATTGCCCAATTCGAAGATTACGTTCATGACGCCCGCCAGGTTGCCCTGGAAATCGGCCCAGGCTCCGGGCCCGGAGACCGGGGAGATGAAGCCGCAGAGCGCCGCCCGCGAGCCCTGCTCGTGCCACTGCTCCACCAGGGCGCGGCTGGAGGGCGTGTCGAAGATGGCCAGCAGGACCTGGGCCCGGCGCTCTCGGGCCCGTCCGAGGGCGGCTTTAAAATCCGCGGCTCCCTCGGCCAGGTTCTCCTGGCCCAGCACCCGCCATCCCTTGCGGTTGAAATAGAGCTTTATCATCAGATAGGCGGTGGAGCGGGCCCAGGCCACGTCCTGGTTGAGGATGAATACCCGGTCGAAGCCGAACTTGCGTTTCAAGAGCTTCATGGTTTCGATCAGGTAGGTCGCCAGGTATTTGTTGTTCAGCCCCACCCGAAAAATGAATTTGTATTTGGGGTCGCTCAGTATCTTGGCGTCCACCGCCGGCGACATGGCGATGCAGCTCACGGTGGGGATCTTGTGTTCGGCCAAAAGGTCCATGGAGGCCAGGAGGACCTCCGAGCGGAAGGGGCCTATCACCAGGGCCCGCGGCTTCTTCTCCAGGATGAATTCCCGCAGCCTGGCCACCGCCCGGCCCGGCGGAGCGGCGGTCTTGACCTCCTTGAGGTCCACGGCCTCCAGCTTAAGCCGGCGCCGCTGGCTGCCGATGAGCACCCCGCCGGCGCGGTTGATCTCCTCCACCGCCAGGCGGGCCGCCATCAGGCTTTCCGTCCCTTCCACCGTGGTCAGGGAGGTGGGCGCTCCCAGGACGATATCTCCGGCTTCCTCGGCCGGGGCGGGGCCCAGGCTAAAAAGGCACAGCAGGCAGGCCAGGGCCGCTATGCGCCCCGCGCCCCTCAAGCTCCCTCTCCGTTGGAGCCCGCGTTTCCCTTTATGCCCAGCCGCTCCATTTTTTCGTAGAGGCCCTTGCGAGAGATGCCCAGCATCTTGGCGGCCAGGGTCTTGTTGCCCCGGCAGCGCTTGAGGGTGACGCTGATCAGGTCGCATTCCATGTCCCGCAAGGTCATGCCGCCCTCGGGGATGTCCTCCAGGGGGGCGGGACAGGGCGCGGCCAGCGTCTTGGCCTTGGTCTTTTCCGGCAAATCCGCCAGATTCAGGCGGGGCCCCTTGGAAAGGATAACGCTGCTGGCCAGGCAGTTTTTCAGTTCCCGCACGTTGCCCGGCCAGGAATAGCGGGTCAGGGCCTGCATGGTTTCCGTTGAAACGCCCTGTAGTTCTCTTTTATACCTGCCGGCGTATTGGCTCAGGAAATGATCCACCAGAAGCGGTATGTCCTCCACCCTTTCGCGGAGGGGCGGCACCTTTATGGCGATCACCTCGATGCGGTACAGCAGGTCGTGAATGAAGCGGCCGGAAGCTATCTGCGCCTCCAGATCGGCGTTGGTGGCCGCCACCAGGCGGACGTCCACCTGCTTGGTCTCGGTGGAGCCCACCGGCTCGAAGGTGCCGTCCTGCAGAAAGCGCAGGAACTTGGTTTGCAGGGCCAGGGACATGTTGCCTATCTCGTCCAGGAACAAGGTGCCGCCGTCGGCCATCTCCAGGCGGCCGGCCTTGTCGCCGTGGGCGCCGGTGAAGGCCCCCCGCACGTAGCCGAACAGTTCGGCCTCCAGGAGGCTTTCGGTGAGCGCGGCGCAGTTGATGCAGACGATGGTCTTGTCGCGGCGCTCGGATTCCTGGTGGATGGCCCGGGCCATAAGCTCCTTGCCGGTGCCGGTTTCCCCGGTTATCAACACCGAGGCGTCGGTGGGGCCCACGGTGCGCACCATGTCGAAGATGGCCAGCATGGCGGGGCTGGCCCCGATGATGCCGTGGAAGGTGCCTTCCTCGCTCACCCGGCGGCGCAGGCTGGCCAGTTCGCGGGCCATTTCGGCCTGGCGGCAGGCCTTGGCCAGGACGATGGGCAGCTCCTCGAAATTAAGGGGCTTGATCAGGTAATCGGCCACGCCTTCCTTCATGGCCTTGACGGCGCTTTCCACCGTGGCGAAGGCGGTCATTATGATGAACGGCGGCGCGGGCCGGATATCGATCATCCTCCGGTAGAGGTCCAGGCCGCTCATGCCCGGCATCTTGAGATCGGCCAGCACCACGTCGATGTCCAGGCGCTCCGCGAAGATGCGCAAGGCCTCCTCGCCGCTGCTGGCCTGCAACACCTGGTAGCCGTTGTCGGCCAGGAACAGCATCAGCACCTTGAGAGTGCTCATGCGATCGTCCACCACCAGGATGGTTTTAAACTCGGCCATGTGGTCTCACTCCAGGGTGGGGCCTTGAACGGGCAGGGTTATGGTCACTCTGGTTCCCATGCCGGCGTGGCTCTCAATGGCCAGCGAGCCGTCATGGGCCTCCACGATGCCCAGGCTTAAGGGCAGGCCCAGGCCGGTGCCGTCCTCCTTGGTGGTAAAAAAAGGATCGCACACGTTGGCCAGGTCCTCCTCGCTTATGCCCGTTCCGTCGTCTTCCACGATCAACTCCACCTGGTCCAATCCGGGCTCCCGCAGGCGGGTTATGAACCGGATGCCGCCCCCGTCTTCAAGGGCGGCGAAGGCGTTGATGATCAGGTTCAAGAGCACCTGCTCGATCTGGTGCTCGTCCAGGTTTATCAGGGGCAGGCCGCCGCCCAGGTAATTCCGGAAACGCACCCCGCGCTGGGCCGCCTCGTCGGCCAGCATGGTCTGGGTTTCCAGAACCACCTTGTTCAGATCGGCCCTCGCCGGCTTGGGGGGGGCCTGCTTGGCGAAATAGAGCACCTCCGAGACCACCCGGTTCAGGCGGTCGATTTCCTCGGAGACCAGGCCGGCGTATTGCTGGATGAAGGCGTCCTGGGCATAGCGCTGCTTGATATGGGTCATGGCCCCCTTCATGGCGTTCAAGGGATTGCGGATTTCATGGGCCATGCCGGCCGACAGCCGGCCCAGGGATATCAGCTTTTCCGAACGCACCAGCTCGCGCTGGCTCTGCGACAGATTGCGCACCATGCGGTTGAACGAACGGGTGAGGTCGCCCAACTCGTCGTGCGATTGCACGGGTATCTCCTGGTCCAGGTCGCCGCGGGCCAGCCGGTTGGTGGCGCCCACCAGCCGGCGCACCGGCCGCAGAAGGTTGTAGGACAATATGGAGACGCCCAACAGCGTGACCAGCAAGGTGGCGGCCACGGTCTGAATGACCGTGGTCTTGATGGCTTCGGCCTCGCGCCCGAACTCCTCCATGGGTATGGTCACCGCCAGGGACCAGTCCATGATTTTGATGGGGGCGAAGGCCGCCACTTTTTTCTCGCCGTCGAGAGTATAGTTCTCCCAGCCCGTCCCGCCGGTCATCATGCTTTTGACCAGCCCGGCCACGCTGGGGTTCTGATAATTGCCCAGATGATATTGATATGGAGGATAAACCGGGTGTATCAGGGTGCGGCCCAGGTTGTCCACCAAAAACGAATAACCCCTCTGGCCCACGTGGATGCCCTTGACCAGCTCGATGATCTTTTCGAAGTCCAGATCGATCACCACCAGCCCGGCCAGTTCGCCGCCGCCGTAATAAAACGGCTTGGCGCAATGCAGGATGAAACCGCGCCGCTGCCTCGAATTGACCAGGTTGGAAATGAAAATCCCGTCTATCTTGATATTGGCCGGGCTATCCAGAAAAGCCCTGCCGTTCAAAGCGGCGCTGAAGGGGGCCTCGCCCCCGCGGCCCACGGCGATCAAGTCCCGGCCGGCCAAATCCGAAAAGCGGATGCTGTAGTAGAACGGCGTCCGCGCCAGCACGTCCCGGAAAAACTTGATCAGGTTTTCCTTGTTGAACTCGGCCTCGGCTTCCAGGCGGAACAGCCTGGCCAGGCGAAAGTCCTCCAAGACCGGCAGGCCGGTGATGGTTTCCAGATCGATCCGACAATTGTAAAAAACCTGGTCGATCTTCTGGGCCACCGCCTCCACCTGCACCATCTGTTCGTGCCTGACCAGGCGGTTGACCCTCTCCACCGAGGCTTGGATGGAGTAATAGCCCACCACGGCAATGGGTATGCACACCAAGGGGATGATGAACAGAAGCAGCTTGACGAAGATGGATATGCGGTAATTCACCGGCTTCGACGTTCCGTTTTGACGCACCCGATTAGCCGCGGGCTTGCTTGGGATTTGCTTCCCGCTGAGAAGGTTAGCCTGAACGAGAGTCAAAAAACAAGCGGCTTGGGCCCCGGCGCGGGGCTCCCCAAGCCGCTGGTTTCGCTTTTTCCGCTATCGGGCCGCGGGTTGCGCCCTTGCCCGCCGCCCCGGTTCGAGGCTAAGCGGGGCGGGCTCCCGGAAGAGGCAGCGCCTGCTTAACCACTTGAAAAAATGGCTGAAGCCAAGGCCCCCTCAAGCAACGGGCCGCAATCGCCGAGGCCGGTCCCGCCCCCCTGGGGCAAGACCGGCCTCGCTGGTTCACAAAAAAGGGAAATTTTCGGATCAGGCTCCCAGCCGGGCGCTCAGGGCCCGGGCCAGTTCGCGGCCCGCCGCCGTGGCCATGGCCGCGGGGTCGGGGGGTTCGGCCAGGCGCACGGCGTCATCCCGCACCAGGGCCTCCTGGCTGGCGGTGTCCTCGCCCCTAAGCAGCGCCTCCACCCGGTCCGCAGCCTCCCAGGGCAAGCCGGCCTGGTCCATGACCTCGCGGGCCCCTTGGGGGCTCAAGCCGCCCAAGAGCGCGGCGGCCAGCACCACCTTGGGGTCCAATTCCTGGGGCCCCCGCCGCTTGAGAACCTCCTTGGCGTTTTCCAAGAAGACCAGCCCCCGGCTCACGCCCTCTTGGTCGCCGGCCAATTGGGCCTTGAGCCCGGCGATGAGCTTGTCCACCAGGGTGGTGTCGTCACCCTCGGAGAGCATCACCTCCTTGGGGTCGTAGCCCAGGCACTGCTTGGCGTGCTCGCACCACTGGGCGCAGCCCAGGTTCAGCTTAGGATTCTGCACCCGGGCGCCGCAGCCCAGGCAACGGCGGCTCACGTCGTCCTTGAAGAACTCCAGCTCATGGCCGCATTGGGAGCAGGGCACCTCGTAGATATCGCCCGGCCGCCAAAAAGCGGTGTCTTGTCCAGGGCACATCATCTTTCCCATGATCCGCCTCCTCTCGCTTGGCCGGCCTCCGCCTTAAGCCAAGGCCGCCGCGGGCAGCAAATCCTCGCGTTCCGCGCCGTCCCGGCCGATCACCACGCTCTCCACCGGAACCCTAAGCCCCGAGCGCTCCAGGGCCTGGGCCACGATCCACTCCAGCCCCTTGCAGCAAGGCACCTCCATGTGCACCACCTTGATGGAGCGGGGCCGCGCGCCGGCCAGCAACTGGGCCAGCTTGGCCGCGTGGGCCTCGGCGTCGTCCAGCTTGGGACAGGCCAGGGCCACCGCCGCGCCCTCCAGGAACCTCCGGTGCAAATCAGGTATGGCCACGGCCGCGCAATCGGCCAGGAGCACCATATCCGCGCCTTGCAGGAAGGGGGCCTGGGGGTTCATGAGTTGCAGCTTCACCGGCCAATGCCCCAGCCGGCTGGCCTGGGGCGCGGCGGCGGGCATGGGGCCGCCCGCGGGCGGCAGGGTCATGGCCGCGGCGCTGGGACAGCCATGGGCCGCAGGCGCGGCCGCCGGGCCCGGTTCCTTCCCGGCCAAAAGCTCCTCCACCGCTTCCTCGTCAAAGGCCTCGGCGGGGCGCTCTATGATGCGCAAGGCGCCCTGGGGGCATTCGCCCAGGCAGGCCCCCAGGCCGTCGCAATATATGTCGCCCACCAAGCGGGCCTTGCCGTCCACGATCCGCAGGGCTCCCTCGGCGCAAGCCAGGATGCACTGGCCGCAACCGTCGCACCGCTCCTCGTCTATCTCGATTATCTTGCGGTTGTCAGGCATACTTTTCCTCCCGCAAAAATTCGCCCCGCAGGTCGGAAAGCCGGGTTTGGGCGAAATACTGGCGCATCTGCCCCCCCACTTGCTCCAGAAGATCCCCCAGGATGCAGTTGCCGTTGCAGGCCGGCCGCCCCAGAAGGCAGCCGGGCGCTTCCCAGGGGCCCTCGGTGGCCTCGTAAACGTCCAGCAAGGTTATGCTCTCGGGCGCCCTTCCCAGGGAGAAGCCCCCTCCCGGCCCGCGCTGGCTTCTCACCAGCCCGGCGCGGCCCAGGCGCTGCATCACCTTGGCCAGGTGGGCCTCGGAAACCCGGAGGGTTTTGGCGATTTCCCAAGTGGCCCGGGTGGTCCCCTGGCTGGAGGCCAAAAGGGCCATGGTGTGCAGGGCCAGGGAAGCGGCCTCTGATATTTTCAACATGTTGGCCATGAGACACCTCACTAAACGGTATTCTGGTACTAATATACTTATTTAGCCAGGCCATGTCAAGCCTGGGGGCGGCGAAAGACGCTTTTTTATTCCGGATTCATTTGGAATAAGGCTGTATGTCTGCGTAGCCGCACACGGCCTTGGCCTGCACCATCTGGCGCATGTCATTGAATTCAGCGCGATTGCCGGCGAGCAGGGACACCGCCAACCCGTCCAGTTTTCCATCCTTTACCATGGATTCCAGCACGGAGACCGCTTCGTCCAAGGGCAGGCCCAGACGGTAAGGCCTGTCCTCGGTGAGGGCGGTGAATATATCCGAAACCGTCAGGATGCGGGCGCCAAGGCAAATATCCTTGGCCGCCAGATGAAACGGATAGCCCTGGCCATCCAGGGTTTCATGATGATGCGAAACCCAGGGCGCCACCATTTCCAACTGACGTATGGGGGTCAGCAGGCGGTAGGCATGGAAGGGATGGGCCTTCATCACGTTGAATTCGGCGGTGGTCAGGGGGCCGGGTTTTTCCAATATCTCCCTGGGAACCGCCAACTTTCCCAAGTCATGCAGGTAGCCGGCCACCGACATGAGCCGGCTTTCGACCTCTGAAAAACCGGCCTTTTCCGCTAAAAGCTTGGCCACCACGGCCACGCCGCTGGAATGGGTGGCGGTGAAACGGCTGCGGAAATCCACTATTTCGGCAAAGATTTGGGCCAGGTTTACGATGCCCGGCAAGTCCAATTGCACCAGGGGCCCCGCCGCCGACTTCTCGACCAGGGTATCTTCCAGGAATTCTGGATAGATCAAGGCCAGCCAAAAGAATTCCCGCCCGGCCAGGCTGGCGAAGGCCTCCACCTGCTCGGGCAGAAACAGGCGGTCCCTCTCCTGGAACACCCGCCGCACGATTCCCGGCACCTGCCCCAGGGGCTCCACGCCGCGCTGGATGAGCACCTCCACCCGGTCGGCCAGGTGGATCAAATGGCTCGCGGGGCTCACCGGGCGTCCCGCCATTTCCTCGCCGCGTCCCTCGTCCCAGTTCACGTGGTGGAAACGCACCAAGTCGGTCAGGCCCAGTTGGGCCATGCCGGGAAAGCGCTGCTCCATCTTTCCCAGAAACACGGCTCCCACTTCGCAGTGGGTGTGCATGTCCTCCTGGTCGGCGTCGAAGCACAGGGCGTCCAGCTTGCTTTGCAGGGAAAGCGCCCCGCAGTCGTGCAGCAGGCCGGCGGTCATGACGGCCACCTGCTCCTGCAGGGGCAGGCCCATTTCCTCCGCCAGGCAGGTGGCGATGAAAGCCGTCCTTTTTTGATGGTTAACCACGGCGGGGCTGACCAAGTCCAGCGCCGAGGACAGGCAAGACACCATATCAAGAAGGGAAACGCGCGGCTCCACGCTCATCTCAAATACCCCCAGGCAAGTGAAATGGAGTTCCGCTGGCTGCTCTAAAATACCAAATTGTATCAGAGAGGGATAGTATTGGTTCGCGCTCTAGGGGGAAAAAAGGAGCGCCACAGCCCCCTGGCCAGGAGCCCCGCCAGAACCACGGCGCTTAATTGGCTAAATATACTATATATTTCAGGAGCGGCCTCGGAGAGGCCCTCCACGCTCAGACCGCTGAAAAAAAAGTCGGTGACATAGCCGGCGGCCAGGGCGGTGAGGGCCACCGCCGCCAAATAACAAAATAGCGCGCGGGGTCCCATGATCTTCCAGACCAGGGCCATGGTGGCCAGGTTGGTGGCCGGCGCGGCCATGAGGAAAACCAGCACCGCCCCCGGCGAAAGCCCCTTGGCCAAAAAAGCCGCCGCCAGGGGCACCGCCGCGGTGGCGCAAACGTAAAGCGGCGCGCCCACCACCAGCATGAGCGACATGCTGGCCAGGCCCTGGCCCAGGTAATCCTGAAAAAAGTTGGGCGGCAACAGGGCGGCCAAGGCCCCGGCGGCCACAAGGCCCAGGGTAAAGGGCCGCGCCAAATCCTGGGGCAGTTCGCCGAAACCATACTGGAGAGCCCCCTTTATTGGGGAGGGGGGAGGTCCGCCGGCGGCGCAGTTGGAGCCGCACCCGCAGGCGCAGGTCGAGGGCTGAGAGATCAACTCGGCGTTAAAGCTGGATATTATCGGTGCCGGTTCGGCCCGCTTCTCCGTGGCGGCCACCAGGAGGCCGCCCAAGACCCCGCTGGCCAGGGCGGTGAGGGGCCTCAGCGCGGCGAAGACCGGCCCCAACAGGCTGTAAGTGACCAAAATGCTGTCCACTCCGGTCTGCGGGGTGGAAATGAGAAAAGCGGTGGTGGGCCCGCGCCCCGCGCCCTGACGCCGCAAGGAAGCGGCCAGGGGTATAACCCCGCAGCAGCACAGGGGAATGGGGATGCCGGCCAAGGCCGCCTTGAACACCGGCCAAAGCCTGCGGCCGCCGCCCAGATGACGCTCCACCAGGCCCTGGGGAAGCCAGGCCCAGAGCGCGCCCGCCGCGGCGAATCCCAACAGCACGTAGGGCGCCATGTCGGCGAGCAGGTCCCAGCAGCTGGCGACGATCCCAAGCGCCAATTCCATCATCTTCGCTCCGGTCATGTCTATCATTGCCGCATGCTTTTAAAAGCATTACCAGCCCCGCCCGGCCTGTCAAGGCGGTCCGCCGGCCTCATGGCCGGCCGGCTTACCCAAAAGTGTTAGCCGGCCCTTTTCCGCTTGCCAAATAGTGTCACTTTATAGGATGTTATATATAACCTGCGAGTACTAACAATCATCATAGTTTGGGGGCTATCATGCGCAAGAAATCATTCCTGATTGTTCTTGCAGTAATCTGCTTTGTCCTTCTGCTTCCCTTGTGGGGCCTGGCCGAGGAAGACGTACAAGGCGTCATTCAGCAGACGCCGGGCTACTGGACCCAAGAAAAGATGGACCAAGCCATCGCCAACCCGGCCGATGCCAAGATCGAGGGAGCTCAACAAATGATAATCGAAGAGGAGCCCAGCGACCCTCCCATCCTGGTTCCTCCCAATAGCAAGGACAAGAATTCCTTCAACACGCTGGACCTCTCCGCGCCCTTCACCCTGAGCCTGACCTGCCCCGCCTCGGGCTATTCCTGGTCCTTTGACACCAACAACACCGAATACCCCGAACGGGTCATCGGCAAGCTGTTCTTCACCGACAGCGAAGGCGTCGCCAAGGTCTGCTCGGCCTCGCTGATTTCCGCGGATATAATCGTGACCGCCGGTCATTGCGTGACAAGCAGCCAGCAGTGGCACACCAACATCATTTTCGTGCCGGGCTACAAGTATGACGAAAGGCCCTACGGCACCTTCAGCATCAAGGCCGCCAGGGTCAAAACCAGCTGGTTCAATGACGCCAATTACGGGCGCGACGTGGCCTTTGCCAAGCTTTGGACCAATGTGGGCGACAGCATCGGCTGGCTGGGCCACTGGTACAACGCCAATCCCGCCAGCCTGCAATGGTATCAATGCGGCTATCCCGCGGCCGATCCCTTTGACGGCTCCATCATGGCCATTAACCTGGCGGGCTACGGCGGCCGCCACGCCACCATTCCCCAGGCCATAGCCATCGGTTCCGCCCTGACTCCCGGCTCCAGCGGCGGCCCCTGGGTCCTGCTCCGCGAGGACGGTCCCTACGCCAACAGCGTCACCTCGTTCCATTTGGTCTCCTGCCCGGAAACCAAGGGCGGTCCCTATTTCGACACGGATATCTACGAAATGTTCGAAAGGCTGCGCGACAGCCAGTAGCCGTCCGTAAGTCCGCCGCCAGCTTTAAAGAAGCGATTAATGGGGGGGGAGGTGCGGCGTGGACGCTAAAAAATGGATCGTGGCCGGGGTGGCCGCGGCGGTGATCGCGGCGGGCGTGGGCGTCGGCATCGCGGAGTACAACAGCCGGCGGGGGTGGGATAGCCTGTCCGCCGACATAGCATACACGCCTAGACCTGATTATCCGTTCTGCCGATCCAAGGTGGCCCTGGATCAACTAACCGATTATGTGGACCGGGGCGAAGCTGCCAAGGTGGAGCGCATGCTCAACGACGGACCGTGCATGATGCTGCGCGATGGCGTTCGGCTGGACCTAGTGGAGCGATCGCCCAATGGCTGGATGGTGGTGATGGTGATGGGGACCAACGAAATGCTTTACACGGTCCACGGGGCGATTCGTTAGAGCTGCTGGACAGGGGGGATGTCATGCCCAAAATAGCGGCAGGCTGAGATGGTCCTGGGGCCGGTCATTGTGAGCGCATACTGGCGCCATGATCCGCACGCGGATCGGCTCGTGTTTGTCGCGCCGCAAGCCAGCCCCCGCTGGCCCAGAGAGGATCAGTGATGGGTGCGGATCGAGTTAACTGGCCAGCCCGGCTCAAGGCGTTGCGTAAGACGTTGGGGCTCACCCAAGTCGGGCTGGGCGCAAAGTGGGAGATCAACCCCAACACCATATATAGATTAGAACGCGGCGTGTATCCCGTGAGCGGGGCGATCCGGGCGCTGATCCGCGCCGAGGAGCGGCTCGCGGAGTTGGAGGGTTCGGAGAACTAAGGCGCGCAAAATTTTTTTAGGGATGTTTCATTCGAGTGCAACAACTACTTGGCGCGGGGCCGACCCCAGGGGGCCGGCCCTTTTTAATCTTAAAGCTCCCACCATGCTCGACCGAAAAAAGACCGGCGCTGCGCACGGGGAACTTAAAGCGATGGGTTTTATTGGTACGCCTGGAGGGATTCGAACCCCCGGCCCGCGGCTTAGAAGGCCGCTGCTCTATCCACCTGAGCTACAGGCGCGCACCTGATCATTCTAGCGTTCCCTGGCCGCATGTAAAGCCCCTCTTGCCAAGCGGCGCTCATAGGCGCGGCCTATTGCGGTTTGCATTTGCTTTTTGCCCTAATGGGACTTATTCTTAGCGCGAGACAAGGCCTGCCCCAGGAACTGTCCCAACACATGTCCCAAGGAGCCGTCCCGTGAGAAAGACCTTTGCCATCCTCAGCGGCCTGATTGTGCTGATCTGTCTGGGCGGAGCGCCGGCGGGCGCTTCCCTGATCGATTTCACCGCCCCCTCCTGGTCGGGGGCCAATGGCCAGAACAGCTTTACGGTGAGCCTGCCCTCTTTCGGCTTTGATATCACCGTCACCGCCAGCGGCGGTTCCAGCCTGTACTGGGACAACCAGGACGGCCTCGGCATCAGGGGCGGCGAACCGGACGAGGTGGACCACGGCGAACGCCTTACGGTTTCCTTCAGCCGGCCCGTCAGCCTGTTCAGTTTCGGGCTCACCGACCTGTTCAGCGAAAACGGCTATCTGGAAAGAGGCTTCTACAACCTGGACGGCGGCTCCACCCAGAGCTTCATCGCGGACCCCGGGCAACCCTCCGGCTCCAGCAACGGCCTGTTGCTGGTGAGCCTCAATGGCAGCCTGGTTTCCGGGTTCGAGCTTTGGGCCCTGAACCCCGTGCCCAGCGGCCAGCATCACGACTTCAGCCTGGGCAACGTCTCCGCCTCGGCCACCCCGGAGCCCGCCAGCGTGGCGCTCCTGGCCTCCGCCCTGGGCGCGGGCCTGCTTTGGCGCAGGCGGCGTTCCGCCTAAAACCGAGCCGGCCCGCATATTTCATGAGGGTTGGGTGGTCATGGCGGATTTGTCGATCATGGTGGGCTGAGTTAAAAACGAGCCTCACATTCAAAGATCGCGACTTGTCACCCCAACCGGCACAGCCAGTTGGCCGCCGCCAAGGCGACCGACAAGCCAAGGAGGCAGGTGTAGTGTAACTACATCAACGACTTGGCGCAGCCGGCAACGCAGGCGGCGGGCACCTGGCGCAGCCGGACACCCGGCCTTCATGAAATATGCGGGCTAACGTCTTGCCAAGACTCCGGGGCCTGGTGTAGACCTGGCCTCGGAGGTGTTTTTCATGGCCCGACTCCCCGCTTCCCCGGACAACCGACTGCTGGTGGACCTGGACGCCATCGCCGCCAACCTGGCCGCCCTGCGCCGGCTCATGCCGCCCGGCTCCCGGGTGGCCGGCGTGGTCAAGGCCGACGCCTACGGGCACGGCGCGATTCCGGTGGCCAAACGGCTCAAGGCCGAGGGTGCCGAGTTCCTGGCCGTGGCCACCCTGGGCGAGGCCCTGGAGCTGCGCGGGGCCGGCGTCAGGGGGCCGGTTCTCCTCCTTTTGGGCGTCTGGCCCCGGGAGGCCAATCTCGCCGTGGAGCACGGGCTCACCCCGGTGGTGGCCCGCCTGGAGGCGCTGGAGGCTTTAGCCCAGGCCGGACGCGGGGCCGGCCGGCCGGCCCAGGCCCAGCTAAAGGTGGATACCGGCATGGGCCGCCTGGGCGCGCCGCCCAGGGAGGCGCTGGAGCTGTTGGCCCAGGCCGCCGGACTGCCCGGCCTGGAGATCACCGGCCTGGTCAGCCACCTGGCCACCGCCGGCGCGCCGGGCTCTGAGCACACCCAGGCCCAGGCAACCGCCTTTGCCCAATTGCTGCGCGCGGCCAGGGAGCGGGGCCACCGCCTGCCCGATTCCAGCCTGTCCGGCTCGGGCGGGGTGTTGGTGCCGCCCGCCGGCCCGGATAAGCAGCCCATCATGGCCCGCCTGGGCATGAGCCTTTACGGCGGCCTGCCCGATCCCGGCTCGGCCGGCCGGGCGGAGCTGCGCACGGCCATGGCCTACACCAGCCGTTTGCTGGAGGTGAAGCAGGTCCCCGCCGGCACCGCCGTTTCCTACGGCCGCACCTGGCGGGCCCCCGCCGACACCTGGCTGGGGGTGGTGCCGGTGGGCTATGCCAACGGCTATCTGCGCTCGCTTTCCAACCGGGGCCAGATGCTGGTGGGGGGCCGGCGCAGACCGGTGCGCGGCCGGGTGTGCATGAACCTCACCGTCCTGGAATTGGGCGCGGAAGGCCCCCAGGCCCGGGTCGGCGATCCGGTGGTCATGCTGGGCCGCCAGGGCGCCGAGGAGATAAGCGTGGATGAATTGGCGGGCCTGGCCGGCACCATACCATATGAGATATGCTGCGCCTTGGGGGCGGCCAATCCCCGGGTTTACGTCCCTGCTTGACCCCATGCGGCCCAAAGGGTAGTTTTGGGTTTGCCCACCCCCTGGGCGGGAGATATAACCTATGAAGCCAGAAGACAAAACTCCGGTCAAGGCCGAGGAACCCACCATGTGCGCGGTGTGCGCCTGGCGGGCAGATTGCAACAAAAAATTCAGCTACGCCCAGGGCGGTCCCATCAAGTGCGCCGAATTCACCAGGGACCTGGCCTGCAAACGGGACGAGGAACGCCATCAATGAAAGAGCAACTGCGCCGGGCCCTGCTGCGGGCGCTGCAATCAGCCCAGGCCGCGGGGGATTTGCCCCAGTTCGACCATAGCGCCCTGGAGTTCGCCATCGAGACCCCGCGCTCGGCCGAGCACGGCGACCTGGCCGCCAATCTGGCCCTGCAACTGGCCCGGCCCTGCCGCCGGAAGCCCCGCGACATCGCCGAAATCCTGGTGCGCCATCTGGCCGAGGCCGGCGGCATCCTGGCCAAGGCCGAGATAGCCGGGCCCGGCTTTATCAATTTTTTCCTGAACCCCACGGCCTGGCTGGCCGCCCTGCCCCACATCATGGGGGAGGGCCCAAACTTCGGCCGCTCGGCCTGGGGAGCGGGCCGCAGGGTCATGGTGGAGTTCGTGAGCGCCAACCCCACCGGGCCCCTGCACGTGGGCCACGGCCGCGGCGCGGCCCTGGGCGACGCCCTGGCCCGGCTCCTGGAATACGTGGGCTGTTCGGTGGCCACCGAATACTACATCAACGACGCGGGCAACCAGATGGCCACCCTGGGCCGCTCCCTGCTGCACCGGGCCCAGGAGCTGGCCGGCTCGGACCAGGCCTTTCCGGATAACCACTATAAGGGCGAATACATCAGGGAGCTGGCCGAGGAATACCTGAAGACGCTCACCGGCCCGGCCGCCCCGCCCTCGCCCGGCGACCAGGCCGCGGTCAAGGCGGCGGCCGACTGGGCCGGGGCCAAGATACTGGACGGCATCAAGGACGATTTGCGCGTGTTCGGGGTGGAGATAGATAATTACTACTCCGAGCAATCCCTGGTGGACCGGGGCGCGGTGC
Organism: Desulfocarbo indianensis; assembly: GCA_001184205.1. GTDB lineage: Bacteria > Desulfobacterota > Desulfarculia > Desulfarculales > Desulfarculaceae > Desulfocarbo > Desulfocarbo indianensis. Next base: position 1,455,066 of record LBMP01000001.1, on the reverse strand, counting down.
GGGCCTCCTTTGACGACCTCAAGGCGCGGGGTCTGATGTACGACAACGAGGGGGCCCTCTGGTTCGCCGCCTCGCGCTACGGCGATGAAAAGGACCGGGTGGTCAAGCGCTCCAACGGCGAGACCACCTACTTCGCCAGCGACATCGCCTATCACCGCGAGAAATTCGAGCGCGGCTTTGATCAGCTCATCGACGTGTGGGGGGCCGACCATCACGGCTACGTGCCGCGCCTGAAAGCCGCCATCCAGGCCCTGGGCCGCGAACCCGAGGCCTTGCAGGTGGTGCTGGTGCAGATGGTGAGCCTGTTGCGCGGCGGCGAACCGGTGGCCATGAGCACCAGGGCCGGCGAGTTCGTGACCCTGCGCGAGGTGGTGGACGAGGTGGGCCGCGACGCGGCGCGCTTCATCTTCCTCACCCGCCGCTCGGATTCGCCCCTGGATTTCGACCTGGAAGTGGCCAAGCAAAAGAGCCTGGACAATCCGGTCTATTACGTGCAATACGCCCACACCAGGGTGATGAGCATCCTGCGCAAGGCGGCCGAGGCGGGCGTTAATCTCCCCGATCCCGGCCAGGTGGATTTGAGCAGGCTCGGCCTGGACGAGGAGGTGGCCCTGGCCCGCCGCCTGGGCGAATATCCGGAGGCGGCTCTCGGCGCGGCCCAGGCCCTGGAGCCCCACCGCATAACCTATTACCTCAACGAGGTGGCCGGGGCCTTTCATTCCTATTACAACGCCCAGCGGGTCCTGGGCGAAGACGCCGGGCTCACCGCCGCCCGCCTGCTCCTCAGCCAGGCCGTGGGCCAGGTATTAAGAAACGGTCTGGGGCTCCTGGGCGTCAGCGCGCCGGAGGCCATGTAAACATGACGGACGAACGACCGGAAAGAGGAGCCGCTTCCTCTCCGGCCCGGCGTCTGTTCCGCCTTTTGGTCGTGGGGCTTCTGGTCCTGTGGGCCTTCATCCTGGGCATCCTGCTGGGGCAGGGCGCTCTGCTCAGCCCCGAGCAGGTGGCCTCGCTCAAGCAATCCCTGGCCGGCCTGCCGGTGGTGGGCGGCTGGCTGCGCGAAACCCCGCCGGCCCCGGCCCCCGAAGCCGCCCAGCCCCAGCTTTCGTTTTACAAGGAACTGGAACGCACCTCGCAAACCGGCGCCCAGCCCGAGGTGAAGGTAAAGCCTCCGCCCCCCAAGCCCCTGCCCGGCCAGGCCGCCCAGCCCGAACCCAAGCCGGAGCCGGTGGCCACCGCCGCCAAGCCGCCTGACAAGGGCGCCTTCGTGGTGCAGGTGGCCTCCTTCAAGGAGGAATCCCAGGCCAGGGAATTGGCCCAGAAGCTCATTCAAGCCGGCCAGAGCGCCTACGTGCGCCAGGCCAGCCTGCCCGAGGTCGGCGTGCGCTACCGGGTTCGCGTGGGCCCCTTCTCCGGCCAGGAGGCCGCCCAGGCCGCCGCCGGCCGCATACGACTGCAACAGCAGTTGGCGGCCTATGTCACCCGCGAGGAATGACCGGCTTTGACGCTGGGGGCCCGGCCCGCTAGAATGCCCGGAGCAACGCAACGGTTAAGGGGAGGCGGCCATGATCCGCAAGGCCAGGCAGCAGGACGTGCGCTTCATACACGGGCTCTTGTCGCGCTACGGCGCGGAGGGCCAATTGCTGGCCCGCCCGCTCACCGACATCTATGAATTCCTGCGCGACTTCATGATCGCCGAGGATAAAGAAGGCGAACGCACCGGGGTATGCGCCCTGCATCTGGTCTGGGAGGACCTCTGCGAGGTCCGCTCCCTGGCCGTGCTGCCCGAGCGCGGCGGCGAGGGCTGGGGCACCAAGCTGGTGGAGGCCTGCGTGTCCGACGCGCTCACCCTGGGCTTCAACCAGGTCTTCGCCCTCACCTACCGGCCCGGATTCTTCTCCCGCCTGGGCTTCCAGGAAGTGGAGAAACAACGGCTCCCCCAGAAAATATGGGCCGATTGCGTGAAATGCGTGAAATTCCCCGATTGCGACGAGATCGCCATGCTATTGGAGCTTTGACAGCCCTTAAACGAAACGGAATTCGGCATGGATTTGGACAAGCAATTAGAGCAGGCCGCCGACCTTCTGCAAAAAGCCGACGCCCAGGAGTGGGAGGTCATGGCGCTTTCCTCCGAGCAGCTTTCCATCGCGGTGAGCGGGCGGGAGGTGGACAAATTCCAGCAATCGGCCAGCCACGGCCTGGCCATGCGGGTGATCAGCCGGGGCCGCCTGGGCTTTTCCTATTTGATGGGCTCCGGCGCGGGCGGCGCCTTAGAAACCGCGGTGGCCGAGGCCCTGGCCTCGGCCCGGGCCAGCGACCTGGAGGACGAGGCGGGCCTGGCCCGCCCCCAGCCCATGCCGGAGGCCCCGGAAACCCTCGACCCGGCCATCAAGGCCGAGCCCCTGGAAGCCAAGAGGGAGCGGGCCCTGGCCATGGCCGCCGCCGCCCGCCAGGCCGACCCCCGGGTGCAGCACGTGCACCCGGCGGAGATCGGCGAGTATTATTCCAGGGTTCGCCTGGTCACCTCCCACGGGGTTGATCTGAGCCTGGAAAACACCACCTGCTCGGCCGTGGCCAACGCGGTGGCCGGCGAAAACGGCCAGCAGGAAATGGCCTGGGAATACGACGTCCGCCGCTTCCTGTCCGATTTGGACGCCAACCGGGTGGGGGCCGAGGCGGGACGCCGGGCGGCGGCCTGCCTGGGAGCCGGTCCCGTGGCGGACGGGCGTTACGACGTGATCCTGGAGAACCAGGTGGCCATGGAGTTCTTGGAGCTTTTGGGCGCTTCCCTTTTGGGCGACAGCCTGGTGAAGGGCCGCTCGCTCCTGGCCGCCAAGCTGGACCAGAAAGTCTTTTCCTACCTCATAACCATCGTGGACGACGGCCTTTTGCCCAGGGGGCTCGGCAGCGGACCCTTTGACGACGAGGGCACCCCCGCTTCCGCCAAAACCCTGGTGCAGGGCGGGGTGGTGCGCGGGTTCGTCTTCGATCGCCTGTGGGGCGCGCGCCACGGCGCGGCCAGCACCGGCAACGCCATCCGGGCTGGCCTCAAATCGCCTCCCCAGGTGGGATTCAGCAACCTATATCTCAAGCCGGGGCAAGGCGATCTGCCCCACCTGGCGGCCGACCTGCACCGGGGCCTGGTAATCAACGAGGTGTTGGGCGCCCATACCGCTGATCCGGTCAGCGGCCAGTTCTCCCTGGGAGCCGCCGGTTTTCTGATCGAAAACGGAAAAATCACTCGTCCGGTCAAGTCCATCGCCGTGGCCGGCCAGATTGTGGATTTGTTCGCCTCCGTGCAGGCGGTGGGAGGCGACCTGCGTTTCCTGGGCCGCAGCGGCTCGCCCAGCCTGGTGGTGGCGGGCATGTCGGTGAGCGGTCCCGGACACGAATAACTAGCCGACCAACCTAATCTTTTTAGTGGTTGACTCTGCTAGTTATTTCGTGGTATTTCCTAACAAATTTGTCCAGGTCTCCCGGGTAAGGTCGACCTCGCGGAGTTCACCACAAGCAGAAAGGACAACGTGGCGAAGAAATTCACCATTCTTGTCATACCCGAGGGCACCAATCGCGTAAACCGTTTTTCCCTGCCCCGTATCGTGCTTCCCATGCTGTTGGCCTTGGTAGTCGGCGCAGTGGGAATGGCCGGCTATTGGTTCCATCAATATCATGCCCTGCAGGCGAATTTGCCCGACCTGCGCAACCTGCAAGATCAGGCCCGCCGCCAGGAAGCCCAGATAAACGCCTTTGCCAGCTGCCTTTCCGATTTCAAACAACAAATGAGCAAGCTTAAATCCTTCAACCGCAGGTTGAGGGTCATGGCCAATCTGGAAAAACCAGCCAACACCGACAGCGTGTTCGGCGTGGGCGGCCCCGAAGTCCACGTGGGCGGCTCCGGCATCAAGCTCACCAACACCATGGGCGAGCGCCGGGTCATGAACATGCAAAGGGACCTGGACCAGTTGACCAGCGAGGCTGAAGCCGAACGCAGCATCCAAAAGGAACTGGCCAAGTTCCTGCAAGAGCGCCGTTCGGTGCTGGCCTCCACTCCTTCCGTCTGGCCGGTGCACGGCTGGGTGACCAGCGGCTTCGGCTATCGCATTTCGCCCTTTACCGGCAAGCGCCAGTTCCACGCCGGTCTGGATATCTCCACCCGTCCCGGCACCCCCATCGTGGCGCCGGCCGACGGCGTGGTCACCTTTGTGGGCCGCGAAGGCGGCTACGGCAAAATGGTGGCCATCAATCACGGTCACGGCCTGGTCACCCGCTATGGGCATCTCAAGTCCCATTGCGTAAAGGTGGGGCAGAAGCTCAAGCGCGGTCAGCGCCTGGGCGCCGTGGGCTCCACTGGCCGTTCCAGCGGTCCCCATCTGCACTACGAAGTCTTGATGAGTGGCGTGCCCACCAACCCCCGCTATTACATCCTCGACTAAGGGGGCTAGCGAGAGGGGCAAAGGGGGGTCGGCGCAGGGGCGACACCTTGGGGCGGCGCGAACCAGCGGGGGGGCCAAAAGGGGCTGGCGAGGGATCGGCAGAGGGCCAACGAGCCAACGGGCAGGCAAGGCGAGGGGCAACGAAGGATCGGCGAGGGCCGGCAGGGCATCAAGGGGGAACAGCGGCGGGAGCAGGCAAGGCGGGCCGTCGGTTGGCCGCTTAATAAGCGGCCGCTTCCATCAACTCACTTCCCACACCTAGCGCAGCTATTCCAGCGACGTCTTTTTACGGGACGGGCAACCTGGCTTCCATGGTCTATCCGTTGGTCCCGGCCGCCATCTCCTGGCATGGCCGCCCCGGTTCGGCCTCTCAATAGAACAGCCAGATCATGAGGGTCAGCACCACCAGGAACACCGCGCTCATGCCGCCGCCGGCCTTGAGGAAGTCGAGGCTGCTATAGCGCCCCGGCCCCATGTAGAGGGCGTTGACCTGGTGGGTGGGCAGCATGAAAGAATTGGAGGTGGCCAAACCCACCACCAAGGCGGCCATGCGCGGGTCCAGGCCCAAATCCCCGGCCAGGTTCACCACCAGAGGCACCAAAAGCACCACCGCGCCCACGTTGGAGATCACCAGGCTGAACACCGTGGCCACCGCCCCCAGCAAGAGATAGAACAAGATGGGCGAGGGTTGCCCCAAAAAGCCTATGGCCTCCCGGGCCAGCCAGGCCGCGGCCCCGGTTTTCTGGGTGGCCAGGCCCAGGGGTATCAAGCCGGCCAGGAGAAACACGGTGCGCCAATCCACCGCGTGATAGGCCTCGTCCATGCTCAGCACCCCGGAAAGCACCATGCACAAGGCCCCGGCCATGAGGCACACCGAAAGGCTCAGGTCGGTGAAAAGCACCAGGGCCGTGGCCAGCATAAAGCAGCCCAGCGCCGCCAGGGCCTTTTGGGGGTGCATGATCTCGTGATCCAGGGGATGGGTGAAAATGAACTTGCGCCGGCTGCGCAGATAGTGAAACCGCTCCCAACTGCCGTGCATGAGGATGGCGTCCCCCGGCCGCAGCACGATGTGCCCCAAATCCGCGTACTCGGTCTTGTCATCGCGGGAAACCGCCAGGGGGGCCACCAGGAAATGCCGCCGGAAAAGAATCTCGCCCAGGCTCTTGCCCACGAATTCCGAGCGCGGCGGCACCACCGCCTCCACCACCCCGGCCAGATCGTTGGACAGATCCCTCTCGAAAATCTCCAGGCCCGGCTTGACCAGCATGCCGTAAAACTCGGCCAGGGCCCTTACCTTGTTTTCCGTGCCGTATACCGCCAGCACCGCCCCGGCGGTGATCATCTTGTCCCGGTCCGGCGGCAGGTATCTGGTATGGCCGTGGTCATAGGTCAAAGCCACCGCGTGCACCTGGTAATTGGCGCACATGCTGGCGACGCTGGGCACGTAGCTGGGCTCGTGGGGCATGACCAGCTCGAACACCGAGCGCACCTGGGGATAGGCCTCCGAGGGATCGAAGCCCAGGTCCGTCCTGGCATCCTCGCCCCGGTCGGGCAATAGCCACTTGCCCAGCAACAGGAAGTAACCCACTCCGGCCGCCACCAGCGCCAGGCCGATGGGCATGGGGTCGAAAAGCCCGAAGGGCCGCAGATGAAAGGGCTTCATCAGATCATTCAGCAGGATCAAGGGGCTGGACCCCACCAGGGTGATGGTGCCGCCCAAAATGGCCGAAAACCCCACCGGCATCAGCAGGCGGCCGATGGGCGTCTTGCTGGTGCGGCTGATGCGCCGCAGGGCGGGCAGCACCAGGGCCGCCGCCCCGATGTTCTGCATGAAGCTGGAAACCAGGGCCACGGTGACCGATACCAGCCCCATCACCCGCGATTGCTTGTCGCCGGCCAGGCGCATGATGGGCTTCACCGCCCGGTTGACCACCCCGGTGTGGTCCAGGCCCGCGCCGATGATGATGATGGCGATGATGGACACCACCGCGTTGCTGGCCAGGCCCGCGAAGGCCTCGGCTCCGCTCACCAGGCCCAGCATGGGCAGAGCCACCATCATCATGAGGGCCACCACGTCCACCCGCACCCATTCGGAGATGAAAAGCACCACCGCGATGCCGATCATGATGAATACCAGAATCATGTCGCTGCTCAACTCAGCGCCGCCTGTCATGCCGAAGTCTCCAATAAAACACCCGGGCCGTGGTTTGGGGTGGCTTCCGGGGTCGCGCAACGGAATCTATAATATTAATTATATGCCCATGAAACTTGATTTTCGCCAGAGGCTTGTGCACAAATCACTTGACAGCTCCATCAACCTACGTATAGTATAGACTTGTGTGATGCCCCCATGCCTGCGTACTACACATCTGCGGCGCCCAGGCCCGCCCTTAGGCAGGAGGAGGTTTCAGCATGACCCGCGGCCTAACCCCACGACAGGCTCAAGTCCTGACGTTCATAAACGATTACCTGGACGAACACGGCTATCCCCCCACGGTGCGGGAAGTCGCCGGGCATTTCGGCTTCCGTTCGCCCCGCGCGGCCCACGACCACATGAAAGCCCTGCAAAAGAAAGGCTTTCTCCGTTCGACTCCGGGCAAACCCCGCACCCTGGAGCTGCTGTCCCCCAAGGGCATCCCTTTGCTGGGCCGCATCGCCGCCGGCGAGCCCATGCTGGCCGTGGAGGAAGCGGACGAGGTCCTGGGCCTGGAACCCAGCTTTTTCGGTTCGGGCAAGTTTTTCGCCCTGCGGGTCAAGGGCGATTCCATGGTGGAGGCCCACATCCAGGAAGGCGACATGGTGATCCTGCGCGCCCAGGAGCAGGCCTCGCCCGGCGAGGTGGTGGCGGTTCTCCTGGACGACGAGGTGACCCTGAAGCAGTTTTATCCGTCCAACAACCTGGTGGAGCTGAGGCCGGCCAACTCCGCCATGCAGAGCATCATGGTCAAGCCCGACCGCACGCCCCGCATTTTGGGGGTCATGAAGGGCCTGGTGCGCAAGACTTGAAGCGCCGGCCCCCGGTGGGAACCCGGCGCAGCGCCACAGGCAGGGGGCGGCGTTGGGGCCGGACCGGCGCGGCAGGTTCCCTGGTCCCCGCCAACAGGGGGCGGCGGGGGGAGGCGCTTGCCGCCAATACGTGACGAGGTTCCACGATCCCCGCCGGCGGCGGCCGGTGGGGGGCGCTCAACCCGGCGCCAATGAAACCATAAAGTCTTTTGACAATCCGCGGCGGCCCATCAGCCTTTTTCCCGCACCAGTGGGGCGGCGACAAGGGAAAGGACCGCCACGCCCTTTAAACCCGCCCATGCGGGCACTCTAACCTGAAATCCCAGCCCGCGAGGAGGCCGATCATGGGAAACCCTTTTTGCCACCTGGAACTGACCACCAATAGCCTGCCGGGCGCCAAGGCGTTCTATGGCGCGCTTTTCGACTGGCAGCTGAGCGAATACCCCAGCCCGGACATGCCCTACACTCTCATCAATACCGGAACCGAGCCCGGCGGCGGCATGATGGACCTGCCAGATCCCCAGGTGCCGGTGGGCTGGACCATGTACGTGCTGGTGGATGACGTGGCCGCGGCTTGCGCCAAGGCGCGCGAATTGGGCGGCCAGGTATTCAAGGGGCCCCAGGACATCCCCGGCGTGGGCACCTTCGCCATTATCGGCGACCCGCAAGGCGCGGTGTTCGGCGTCTGGGCCACTCTGGGCGACTAATCGCGGCCTTGGAATATGAGGCCCGTCCTTTAATCAACGCGCCATGATCGAAAAAGCTGGCCGGCCGGCCGCGCCGCGGAGAAACCTGGGGAACGGCCGCTTGGCCCGGCCCAGGCTTGGCCTAGCCGAACAGCCCGTCGCGCTCCAGGGCCAGCACCTGGTCGCGGCTGTAGCCCAGCTCGGCCATGACCTCATGGGTGTGGGCTCCGGCGGCATGGCCGGCTTCGCCGTAGGCGGGCGGCGTGGCCGAGAACTTGAACGGCAGGCCCAGTTGGCGCGTCTTTCCGCCGCCGGCCAAGGGCACCTCCCGCACCAGGCCGCGCGCCCGGGCCTGCTCGCCCTCCAGGGCCTCGGCCAGGCCCAGCACCGGCTCCACGCACACGTCCAGTTCGGAGAAAACCCGCCGCCACTGGTCACGGGTTTTGGACTTGAAGCGCTGGGCCACCTTTTGCTTGGCCCCGGCCACGTCGCGGGGGGAAATGCCGCCCTCCGCCAGCTCGGGCAGCCCCAGCGCCTTCAGGGCGGCGGCGCTGAACTTGGGCTCCAGGCTGCCGAAGGACATGTAGCCGCCATCGGCGCATTGGTAGAAATCGTACAGCGAGCCGCCGTTCAAGAGCCAATCCTCCCTGCCGTACTCCCGGCCGCCGGCCAGGTAGGAGGCCGCCGCCACGGCGTTGAACCACATGGCCCCGTCGGTCATGCTCAGATCCAGGCGCTGGCCCCGGCCCGAAGCCCGGCGGTGCAGCAAGGCGGCCAGCAGCGCCACCAAAAGGCCCATGGCCCCGGAGGCCAGGTCCGCTATCTGCGTGCCGGGAAGGGAGGGCCCTTGCCCGCGGCGTCCCGAATGGGACATGAGGCCGGAAAGCGCCACGTAGTTTATATCGTGCCCGGCCCGCTGGGCCAGGGGGCCGGTCTGGCCGTAGCCGGTGAGCGAGCAGTAGATCAGGCCGGGAAACTTTTCCCGCAGGGCCTCCCAGCCCAGGCCCAGGCGGTCCATGACGCCGGGACGGAACTGCTCGATGAACACCTCGTGTTTTCGCGCGAGCTCTAAAGCGATTTCCCGGCCTTTGGGGTGCTTGAGGTCCAGGACCAGGGAGCGCTTGCCGCGTCCCAGCCAAGCGTCCACCGGCGCGGCCGCGCTGGCTTCGGAAACGGTCAGCTCCCGCGTCTCCTGGCGCTGCGGAGCCTTCACGCAAAGCACCTCCGCGCCCAAATCCGCCAAGACCAAAGTGGCGAAGGGGCCGGGCAGCAGAGCGGAGAAATCCAGCACCTTGAGGCCTTGCAGGGGACCAGCCATGGGTTCCTCTCCGGTAAAAATCCGCTATTCCAGCTTCAGCATGTCGCGCAGAAAATCGGCGAGCGCCTTCTTGTTGGCCAGGGGGCAGCCCTGAAAAAAGCGCTGCACGTTGGCCTCCTGCTGTCCGGCGATCAGCTTAAGCACCTGGCGGCCCTTGGCGGTGATGGTCAACAGCTTCACCCTCTCGTCCCGCGCCGCGCCGCACCGGGTGATGAAGCCGTTTTTCTCCAGGCGCTTGCTGACGCCGGACAGATTGGGGGGCGAGGCCAGCAGCGCCCTGCTCACCTCGGTCAGATTGCCGCTGCCGCCCGGCAAGGCCTCCAGGACCCGCAACGCGTTGTATTGCGAAAAAGACAGGCCCTCCCGCTTGAAAATGGCCGCGGAGCTGCGCTTGAAAATCTCGGCGGCCCTCACCAGGGCCATGAGAATTTTCTCCTCCTGGCTGGGCGGGGGCTGTTGGCTCGCTTGCCGGGTCATCTGGACGACCTCGCTCCGGGGCGGGCCCGGCGCCCGGGTTCCGCTTGACGTTTCCACGCCCGGCGCGGCAAGGCCGGCCGGGATATCCACCCTCTTCCAAATTAGTTTACCATTTAACAGTTAACATATTATATAATTTTATCCCACATCCCATCCCACGGCAGGAGGACCCCCGCATGAGCGCCTGGCCCTTTTTCCTCTCCTGGACTCCGGTCCTGTTGCTGACCATTCTGACGGTGGGGTTCCGGCGGCCCGCCCTGGATCTGTCCGTTTACGGCACCGCCTATTCACTGATCCTGGTGGTGTTTTTTTTCGACACCCCCCTTTCGGTGGCGCTCCTGGCCGGCCTGGACGGCGTGTTGACCACTTTACCCCTGATACTGGTGATCTTCGCCGGCATTTTACTTTCCAGCCTGCTCATGATCACCGGCTCCCTGAGCCGCATCGTGGACTGGTTCATGGGCGGCGTGCGCGACACCTTTCACCGCACCCTTCTCATCTCCATGGGGGTGGGCAACTTCATGGAGGGCGCCGGCGTCATCGCCGAGCCGGTGGTGGCGCCCATGCTGCGGGCCGCCGGCTTGGCGCCGGCCGGCGCCACCGCGCTTTCCATCGTGGGCTACTCCGGGCTCATGACCCTGGAAATGGCGGGCATCATCATCACCGTGCTGTCCATCGTCACCGGCATCCCCCTGGACGAGCTGGGCATGGCCTCGGCCTGGCTTTCCATCCCCGCCACCCTGGCCATGGCCCTGTGCATACCTCTATTCCTGCCCCGCCCCCTGCCCGCGCCCCGTAGCTGGTTTTTGGTGCTGGCCTGCGGCATGGTGCTGGGGTTCGCGGCCCTGGCCTCGGCGGCCTGGCTCAACGTGGGCATCAGCGGCATGGTGGCCGGCCTGGCCCTGATCCTGTTTCTGGTCCTGATCGGCACCCGCTCGCTCACCCTCAAGGGAGGCATCCTCAAGGACCTGTCGCCCTTCCTGTTCCTTTTGGCCGCCCTGCTTCTCTTGAACACGGTGCCCCCGCTCAAGGATCTGAGCTTCAGCCGCCTGAGCCTGGAGCTGCGGGTGATCCCGGTGCACACCATAACCTTCCGGCCGTTTTTTTCGGCCTACCTGTATCTGTTCATCGCCTTTTTCCTGGCGGCGCGCCTGTTCAAGGTGCACGGCGACAAGCTGCGCCAGGTGATCAAGGCGGGCAGCCAGAAAGGCTGGCGGGCCTCCCTGGCCATGGGGCTGTTCGGGGCCATGGGCCAGATCTTCGCCTATTCCGGCTACGCCCCCGGCTTCGCCGAGCTGAAGGAGGCGTCCAACCTGCCCTGGGTCATGGCCAATGGGCTCACGGTCTTCGCCGGCAGCGCTTATCCGATTTTCGTGCCGGTTTTGGGTTGGGTGGGCACCTTCCTCACCGGCTATGGCGTGGCTTCCCTCATGCTTTTCGGCCAATTGCAGGTGGAGACCGCCGGGCTCATGGGCATCAGCGCCACCTGGCTGGCCTCGGGCCTGGCGGTGGGGGCCTCCCTGGGCAGCATATCCTCGCCCTTCAAGATCGCCATCGCCACGCCCATGTGCGGGGCCCTGGGGCAGGAGGGCGACATCCTGCGGCTCACCATTCCCCTGGGGGTGGCCGCCTCCCTGTTGATCGGTGTCATCGTCTGGCTGATCGCCTGAGGTCATGAAAGGCGGCGGCCGGGCGCCTGGGCGTGGATAGGTTTTTTACGCCCGCCCCAAGCCGCCGCCGTTAAGCCTAGACCTCGCCCAATTGGGCGCGGGGCATCTGGGCCGCGGCCAGGACCTTGAGCTTCACCGAGGTGGGCAGCCTGAGCTTGTTCTCCCGGGTGCAGGGCACCTGGGAATCGCCCAGGGGGCTGCTGACGCCCTCCCAATCCAGCAGCACGTAATCCAAGACGTCGTCGTTGATGGCCTGCCGGTTCCCTTCGCCCTGGCGGCGGCGCTCGATGGCCATGAGCGCCGCCGAATCGATGCGGCGGATGAAAAGCCCGGCCCCGTCGATCTCCACCCGGAAACGCTCCTCGGGGTCGATTATCTGAATGCCTGCAACCATGGGTCGTCTCCTTTGCGAATTTGTTTTAATAGGCCCGCGCCCGCCTCAATAAAGCCTCGCGCACCCCGCCGGGCAGCCGGCGGGCGAGCCGCTGGCTGAAGGGCAGCTCATGGCCCCGGACCCCGCGGACCTCCCGCCAGCCCACCAGCACGTGATCGATGATGGCCGCCTCCAGTGCCGCCCTGGGCAGCACCGCCCGGGGGGGTTCGTCGCCGCTGGCCGGCAGAAGCACGGTCTGGGCGCGCTCGATGCCGGCCAGGGCTCCCAGGCTCAGCCGCCGGTAGAAAAGAGTGCTGCCATGGAGGTGCAGGGGCAGTCTTTCCTCGGGGTCCACCAGGGTCAGGTATGGGCGCGGCTCGGTCATGCCGCTCACTTTGACGCGGGCTTGAGGCGCGGGCCAGGAAGGCTTTTCCCTAAAAGGCCGCCGCCCGGCGCGGCCCATAAAAAAGAGCCCCTTGGAGGCGGGGGCTCCAAGGGGCTCTGAAAAAACGCCAGGGAAAAACTGTCAGGCGGCCCAATCCACCAGGGAGCCTCCCCAGGTCAGACCGGCGCCGAAGGTGACCAGAAGCAGCTTGTCGCGGGGACGCAACAGGCCGCTGGTGTTGGCCTCGTGCAGGGCCACGGGGATGGTGGCCGAGGAGGTGTTGCCGTATTTCTGGATGGTGACGTAGACCTTTTCCTCGGGCAGGCCCAGGCGCTGGGCCAGGGCGTTGATAATGCGCAGATTGGCCTGATGGGGCACCACCAAGGCCAGTTCATCCACGCCCACCTTGGCCTCTTCCAGGGTAGCCAGGGCGATCTCCTCCAGGCACTGCACCGCCTTCTTGAAGGTGCGGTTGCCGTCCATCACCAGATAAAAGGGCTTGGTGTGGTTGTGGCGTTCGGGCAGGGAGGGCACCGGACGGGTTATGTTGTCGTCCACCGAATAGAGAAGATCACCGAAAGCGCCGTCGCTCTTGAGCTTGATGGAGCGGATGCCGGTGTCCTTTTCGGCCGGCCCCAAGACCACCGCGCCGGCGCCGTCGCCCAGGAGCACGCAGGTGCCCCGGTCCTGCCAGTTGGTCACCGCGCTCAAGACCTCGCTGCCCACCACCAGGGCGTATTTCGACGCTCCGCAGCGGATGGCGTTGTGGGCCACGCTCAAGGCGTAGACGAAGCCCGAGCAGCCGGCGCTCACGTCCATGGCGGCCGCGTTGTTGGCCCCGATCTTGTGCTGCACCGTGCAGGCGCAGGAGGGGAACTGGCGGTCCGGCGTCACCGTGCCCACCACGATCAGGTCCAGGTCGGAGGCCTTGAGGCCGGCCATGGCCAAGGCCTCCCTGGCGGCGGCGGCGGCCAGATCGGAAGTGAACTGGCCGTCCTTGGCTATGCGCCGCTCTTTTATGCCGGTGCGCTTGGTGATCCAGTCGTCGCTGGTATCCACTATGCGCTCCAGGTCCTTATTGGTCAGCACCAACTCGGGACAGTAGGAGCCGGTGCCCACGATCTTTGAATTCTGCATGGTATTGCTCTATGACCGATTCATAACACATCTCGGCCGCCCTGGCGAAAGGAGGCAGCCGGCGTTTGCTGAAGCCCAGTTTTCGATGAGGATGAGAGGGCGAGTCAGCCTGACGGCGGTAAAGCCCAAGTTGTTGCTCACCCGCGCTGGGCACAATTGGGTAAGCTTATGCGCTAGGGCCCCGCATGTCAAACCAAATCACTTACCATTAGGTTGACAATCCACCAGCCTGCCGCTTGCGGCCCAGCGGGGCCGGGCCGGCCGGCGACGCCCGCGGCGGGGGCCTGAAGGCCGCGCCAACGGAAAGGCCGCGGCATGCCGAAATTACTTGACTCGCGGCCCAAGGGCCGGTTTATTGTGAAAAGCGTGGCCTACCTTATTTATAGCCTTTGCAGCGCGTCATGGCCAGGCAAGGTTTTCACTCCTTTTAGGAAAATTTAGATGTTGGTTAACGATTGGATGAGCTCCGGCTTGATAACCATCGGCCCGGAGGCTCCCCTGGCCGAAGCGGCCAAGCTTATGAAAGCACATAACATCCGCCGCCTACCCGTGGTGGACCAAGCCGGTTTGCTGCAAGGCATCCTCAGCGACCGCGACCTGAAAGAAGCCAGCCCCTCCAAGGCCACCACCCTGGACGTGCACGAGCGTTATTATTTGTTCAATGAAATCGCCGTAAGCGCCTGCATGACCAGAAAAGTCATCACCGTCACCCACTTGGACACGGTGGAGCACGCCGCGGTCCTCATGCTGGACCACAAGGTATCCGGGCTGCCCGTGATGCGGGAGGGCAAGCCCGTGGGCGTGATCACCCTGGATGACGTGGCCCGGGTGCTGACCATCATCACCGGCGCCTATCTGGGCGGAACCCAACTGGCCTTGAACCTGGAAGACCGCCCCGGCTTCCTGGCGGAGGTGCTGGAGGTGGTCAACCGCCATGGCGGCCGCCTGGTAAGCCTGCTTTCCGTCTTCGAAAACGCCGATGAACAGGCTCGCAAGGTCTACTTGCGGGTGGCCGAAATGCCCGAAGACCGCCTGCAAGCCATGGTGGGCGAACTGCGGGACGGTTTTCAGTTGCTGTACCTGGAGCGCCAGGGCCGCGCCCAGTTGTAGGCTTGGCCCCTCCAGGGGCCGCGCCGGTTCACCCCCGTCAACTCATACGATTCCAGCCGCCGGGCGGCCTAGGTAGGGTAACCCCCCCCCTTAAATACGGGTTTCCCTCCATGGCCTTTAAGTGTTTTCTCGTATTAGTATTCTTAATAAATTCGAGTCTTGTTTCGCCAATAGGGCCCCGCCGCACCTCAGCCCGTGAGAAATCCGCTGACGCGGAGGCGAATCCAGATGGCACGGCGCGAAAAACCCAGCGCCCTCGGCTATCGGCGGACCTGATAACGCGGCGATTTCACGGAGTGAAATGAGCGATTTCCCCCTGGCCCGAATCTTGGATTTCGTTCGCACGGTAAGCCCTTTTGACACTTTGGACCCGGAGGAACTGAACAACCTGGTGCGCCGCATGGACATCGCCTACTTTCCTCCGGGGTCCAAGGTGGTGCGGCAAGGCGGCGACCCGGCCCGCTATCTTTACATTATTCATTCCGGCTCGGTGAAGCTCACCTCCACTGAGGAAGACGGCCGCGAAACCCTGGTGGATGTGCGCGGCGAGGGGGACACCTTCGGGGGATTAAGTCTTTTACATAGTGAAAAAGGTCACTTTACGGTTACAGCCCAGGAAGACCTGCTGGCCTTTGTGTTGCCCGCCGCGGATTTTATTTCGCTGGTTGAAACGCATCCCGGCTTCCAGCGTCATTTCAAATTCTCCCTGGCGGCCCATGACCAGTCCATACGCGGACTTACCGACGGCTTTCTGGTACAGATGACCGGCGCCGACCCCTGGGGGGACATGGCGCTGCAGATGCATAACAGGATTTCCGAACTCATGAATTCGCCCGTGTTGACTTGCCCCACGAACACCACGGTCCGCCAGGCGGCCCAGGCCATGAGCCAGCGCCAGGTGGGCTCCATAATCGTGGTGGACGAGAGCGGCGGTCCCCTGGGCGTGGTCACCGACACCGACATGCGAAGCCGGGTGCTGGCCCAGGGCCTTTCCGCCTATACCCCGGTGAACCAGATAATGAGTTCGCCGGTGCGCACGCTCTCGCAGCGGGCGTTCGCCTTCGAGGCCATGCTGGAAATGACCCGCCAGGGCGTGCACCACATGGTGGTGGCCGACGGCAACCGGCTTTTGGGCATGATCAGCGACCATGACATAAAAATCATCACCGGCAGCTCGCCGGTGGGCCTGGTCACCCAGATAGACAAGGTCACCTCCTTTCCGGAGCTGGCCCGGCTCCCCCGGCGCATCTACCGGGTGCTGAACATGCTTTTGCGCCTGGGAGTCTCCGCCGAATACATGCTGGACCTCCTGGCCGAATTCAGCGACCGCCTCACCCTGCGCCTCATCCAGATCACCGAGCAGGAGATGGACGTCGAAGGCATGGGGCCGGCGCCGGCGCCTTTCGCCTGGCTGGCCCTGGGAGCCTGGGGCCGGCGGGAGCCCACGCCGCCCGCCGGCCAGGAGCACGTCCTGGTGATGGCGGACATGCCGGCGGACCAGGCCGCCAGGGCCCTGCCCTGGTTCCAGGAAATGGCCCGCCGGGTCAAGCAGGGCCTGGCCGGCTGCGGGTTTCCGCCCTGCCGCTCCGGCTTGCTGGCCGACGCGGCCGGCGGCTGCCGCACCTTCAGCCAATGGCGGGAAAGATTCCTGGGCTGGGCCCGCGAGCCGGTGGCCCGCGAGATGGAAACCGCGGCGCATTTTTTCGATTTCCGGGCCATCACCGAAAGCGGCCTCTTCGAGGACCCCTTGCGCCAGACCGTGCTGGAGGCCATCGAGCGGAACCGCGTGTTCTTACGGATATTGGCCCGCGCGGGCCTGGAAAGCCACTTGCCCCTGGGTTTCATGCGCCAGTTCGTGGTGGAAAAAAGCGGGGAGTTCACCTCCGAATTGGACCTGGACGTCAAGGTCATGCAGCCCATCGTGCAGGCGGCCCGGGTGCTGGCCCTGGACCAGCGGGTGGAGCTGACCGGCACCTTCGACCGCCTGGAAGAGGTGGCCGCCAGGGGACTCCTGCACCGCCAGCTGGCGGACGATCTGCACGAGGCCTTCAGCTTTCTCTCCCTGATGCGCATTTCGCGCTACCTGGAGGCGCGGGCCAGGGACTCGCAGCCGGAGATCAGCCTGGACGCCGAGAGCCTGAACAAGCTGCAGCGCAAGATGCTCAAGGACATATTCTCGGTGGTGGGCGACCTGCAGGAACTGATGACCAAACGGTACGGCGCCAGGCCGGCCGGGGCTTTGGGATGAGGTATGGTGGGTGAACATCTGGAGCGCCATACTGCTGAACCGTTACGCAAGATTGCGGCACGGGCGCGAATCCTTGCACCCGCGGGCCAGGGCCAACTTAAGCGCCCTGGACAACCTGCGCCCCAGGGAGCCGGCCCTGTCCCACGATTTCGTGGTGGTGGATCTGGAGACCACCGGCCTGGATTACCACAAGGACCGGGTGGTGAGCGTGGGGGCCTTCCGCATAAGCGGGGGCAGCATAAAGCTGGGCGAGGTGTTCAGCGAACTGGTCAATCCGGGCCGCGACATCCCGGAGGATTCCATCCTGGTGCACGCCATCGTGCCGGACATGTGCCGCGACGCCCGCGACGCCTGGGAGGTCTTCGGGGATTTCCTGGATTTCCTGGGCGACAGCATCATGGTGGCCCATCACGCGCTGGTGGATCTTTTCTTCATGAATTGGGTGATGACCGAGCAGTACGGCTTCCGCATGCAAAACTTGATGGTGGACACGGTGCTCATGTGCCGCACCGCCCTCATCGAACCCGACTTTTACGGCCAGCGCAAGGGAGCCAGGCGTTGCAGCCTGGACGCCCTGGCCGAGCGCTTTCAGATTTACGTTCCGGAGCGACATACCGCCCTGGGCGACGCCCTGGCCACGGCGCTCATCTTTCAACGGCTCATGCACATCTTGGAGGAGGGCGGTTGGATCACCCTGGCCGATCTCATCCATATCGCCGGAGTCCGCTGATGGCCTTGAACGCACCTGAAGTGAAAACCGCGCCGGCCGCCCTCTCCGGGCGGCGGCCCGCGGTCAAGCATTCGCCGCGGCCCCAAGCCTGCGGCGACAGACAGACCGTTTTTAACCGAGCCGGAACAATGGCGGAGCAAGGAGGTGAGGAAAACCTGCATATGATTTCCGGCCGCGTTTTTTCATCTTGGTTAATCCAAAACGGCCTGAAGCCGCCGAGCCGCCGGGGGGCGGCCCCGGGGGCGCGGCCCGGGAGCATAAGGCGCTGGCGCGCCTTTTGCCGCCCGGCCAGGCCCGGCCTCGCTCCAACCCAGGCTTGGCGTGGGTGGGGCGCGTGAGGCACAATAAAGGACAGCGCCCCAAGACAGCCGCACCCGGACCGCCAGGAAGGCGGCCGGGCGGATGGGGCCGGTCCCATGCTAGGCAATCACCAACACCAGACGTTCTGCCCGCGCCGGGCGGGGATCGGCCTGGGATACTTGGCGCTACCCCTGGAGGAAGGATTGACTATGTCTGATACGGTGGTCGAAAAAAATGGGTTGTACTATCCTCCGCAGAGCTTCACTGAAAAAGCCCATATCAAGAGCATGGACCAGTACAAGGAGATGTATGAGCGCTCCTTGAAAGACCCCGACGGCTTCTGGTCCGAGGTCGCCGAGCAGTTCTATTGGAAGAAAAAGTGGGACAAGGTGATGGAATACAACTATGCCAAGAGCAAGGGCACCGTATCCATCAAATGGTTCCTGGGCGGCCAGACCAACATGTCCTACAATTGCCTGGACCGCCACCTGGAGAAGCGGGCCAACCAAACGGCGATCATCTGGGAGGGCAACGAGCCGGGCGAGGACCGGGTGCTCACCTATCAGCAGATGTACGAGGAGGTGACCAAGTTCGCCAACGTGCTGAAGAGCTTCGGCATAAAAAAAGGCGACCGGATCACCATCTATCTGCCCATGATCCCCGAGCTGAGCATAGCCATGCTGGCCTGCGCCCGCATCGGCGCCATCCACAGCGTGGTCTTCGGCGGGTTTTCGGCGGAAAGCCTGAAAGACCGCATCGTGGATTCCAAATGCTCGCTGGTCATCACATCCGACGGAACCTACCGCGGCGGCAAGGCCGTTACCTTGAAGCAGATCGCCGACGAGGCCCTGAAGGGCTCGGCCACTGAAGGCCACAACGTGAACAATATGGTGGTGGTCAAACGGGTGGGCGACGGCAAGGGCATCGAATGCCCCATGCAGAGCGGCCGCGACCTCTGGTGGCACGAGGTCATGGCCAAGGCCCAGGTCGGCTGCGATCCGGTGTGGATGGATGCCGAGGACCCGCTGTTCATTCTCTACACCTCCGGCTCCACCGGCAAGCCCAAGGGCGTGCTGCACACCACCGGCGGTTACATGGTCTACGTCTCGCTCACCCATAAATACGTGTTCGACTACCACGACGGCGACATATATTGGTGCACCGCCGACATCGGCTGGATCACCGGCCACAGCTACATTCTCTACGGGCCGCTTTTGAACGCGGCCCAGAGCCTCATGTTCGAGGGCGTGCCCACCTATCCCGACGCCGGAAGGTTCTGGGATTGCGTGGACAAATGGAAGGTGAACATCTTCTACACCGCGCCCACCGCCATCCGCGCCATCATGCGCATGGGCGACGACTACGTGAAGAAATACTCCCGCAAGAGTCTGAAGCTTCTGGGCACCGTGGGCGAGCCCATCAACCCCGAAGCCTGGCGCTGGTACAACGAGGTGGTGGGAGAAAGCCGCTGCCCCATCGTGGACACCTGGTGGCAGACCGAGACCGGCGGCATCCTGATCACGCCGCTGCCCGGCGCCATACCCACCAAACCCGGCTCGGCCACCCTGCCCTTCTTCGGCGTGCAGCCGGCGGTTCTGGATGAAAACGGCAAGGAGATGTCGGGCAACGGCATTTCCGGCCGCCTGGCCATAAAGGCGCCCTGGCCGGGCCAACTGCGCACCACCTACGGTTCGCACGATCGTTTCGAAACGGTGTACTTCTCCGATTTCGACGGCTACTACTTCACCGGCGACGGTTGCCGCCGCGACGACGACGGCTACTACTGGATCACCGGCCGGGTCGACGACGTGATCAACGTCTCCGGCCACCGTATGGGCACCGCCGAGATCGAAAGCGCCCTGGTCTCCCATGAGACCGTGGCCGAGGCCGCGGTGGTGGGCTTCCCCCACGACCTCAAGGGCCAGGGCATCTACGCCTACGTGACCCTGAAAATCGGGCGCGAGTACACCGACGAGCTCAAGAAGGAGCTGGTGGCGCACGTCCGCAAGGAGATCGGCCCCATTGCCACTCCGGACGTGATACACTGGGCTCCGGGGTTGCCCAAGACCCGCTCCGGCAAGATCATGCGCCGCATCCTGCGCAAGATGGCCGCCGGCGAAAAGGACTTCGGCGACACCAGCACCCTGGCCGACCCCTCGGTCATCGACCAGCTCTTGGATCGCAAGGGCTAAAAGACCCAGCCCCCGGCCTCGGCCCAAGCGCCGGGGCCGGGGCCCAGAAAAGCGAGCGCCAAAAGCGGCCCCCCGGCCGGGAGGATCGCTATCCCGCAGGGGCGCAGGTCTTTTGGCCGGCGCCCCAGGCAGGCAGGAGACCACATGAACGCCCAGCCTCAGCCGCCCTTTCTCTCGCGGGAAACCATTCTGCGGTTTCTGGAATACACGCCTCCCTTCAGCGAAGTAGACCGCGACACCCTGGAGGAGATCGCCGACACCTGCCGGGTGGAGTTCTACCCCGGCCGCACCATGATCCTGGAACGGGGCAAGAGCCAGGTGGATCATCTGCGCCTGATCTACGAGGGCCGGGTGAAGCTCTTCCTGCGCGACCAGGACGGCGAAATCTCCCTGCAGGATTACCGGGGCGAGGGCGAGGCCATCGGGGCCTTGGCCATCCTGCGCAACAGCCTCTCCAACCTGGGCGTGGTCACCGAGACGGACACCATCTGCATCCTGATCTCGCGCGATGAATTCCTTTCCCTGATCCAGAACAATTCACGCTTCAGCCAGTATTACCTGAAGGCCATCACCGAGGGCTACGTATCCAAGGCGCTCAGCACCCTGGAGAACCCCCGCCAGCGGGTGGGGTCGGAAGGCACCCTGTACCTGTTCAGCGCCCAGGTGGGAGACGTGATCCGGCGGCGTCCGGCCTCCATCTCCGGCGAAGACTCGGTGCGGCAGGCCGCGGAGCTGATGAACGAGATCAAGGTGGGCAGCCTTTTGGTCACCAATCCCCACGGCGAATTCGTCGGCCTGCTCACCGACCGCGACCTGCGCACCAAGGTGGTGGCCCGCGCCCTGGATTACGCCACCCCGGTCAAGGAAATCATGTCCTCCCCGTTGCAGACCGTGCCGGCCCACACGCTTTGCTTTGACGCGCTCTTGGAGATGATGAAGCGGCGGGTGCACCATCTGGTGCTGGAGCGCAGGGGCGAGATCGTGGGGGTGCTTTCCGGTCACGACCTCATGATCACCACCGGCAGCTCCCCCCTGGCCCTGGTGCGCGAGATAACCGCGGTGCAAAAAATCGAGGAGCTGTACGACATCTCCCTGAAAAGCCCGCGGGTGGTGGCCTCGCTGATCTACGAGGGGGCCAAGGCCTCCAACGTGACCCGCATGATCACCCTGATCAACGATTACATCCTGGACCGCCTGCTGGATTTGCTGCAGGAGGAGCTGGGCCCGCCGCCGGTGCCTTTCTGCTGGCTTTTGATGGGCTCGGAAGGGCGCAGGGAGCAGACCTTCCGCACCGACCAGGACAACGGCCTGCTTTACGCCGATCCGGCCGACCCGGCCCAGGCCCTGGAGTGCCAGAACTATTTCCGCTATTTCGGAACCATGGCCATTGAGCATTTGGTGGCTTGCGGCTTTCCCCGCTGCCAGGGCGGCATCATGGCCTCCAACCCCCAGTGGTGCCAGCCCTACAGCGTGTGGGCCGGCTATTTCGACCGCTGGATAACCACCCCGGAGCCCAAGGAGGTGTTGAACGCCACCATCTTCTTCGATTTCCGCGGCGGCTACGGCGAACTGGAACTGGCGCGCGACCTGCGCAAGCACTTGACGCAAATGCTCAAGGGCAAGGACGTGTTTCTGCGCTATCTGGCCAAGGACACCCTTACCACGCCTTCGGCCCTCACCTTTTTCCGCAATCTGGCCGTGGAAAGGGAGGGCGAGTTCAAGGACAGGTTCGACATCAAGCACAAGGGCCTGGTGCCCTTCATCGATTACGCCAGGGTGATGGCCCTGAAGCACGGCGTGGCCGAGACCAACACCCTGGGCCGCTATCAGCTGTTGGACCAGAATCAGGCCATAAGCCACGCCATGTTCCAAACCGCGACCCAGGCCTTTGAGTTCCAGATGCAGCTTCGGCTCCTGCACCAGCAAATGCTGCACGAGGAAGGCTTCCAGCCCGACAACTACCTTGACCCCGAAGAACTCTCCGAGATGGAGCGCCGCACCCTGAAGGAAACCCTGCAAGTGATCGGCGACATCAAGGCCCACCTGAAAAACGAGTTCCGCCTGGACGCCGCCTAGGCGCGCCAGCCCCCTCCCGCGCTCCTATTTCCCCCCAGCCCGGCTAACCGCCCAGATTGAGGGCGGGATTCAGTTTGTGGATGGTCTCCCGCAATTGCAGCTGGAACTCCGGCCCGCCCTTGGGCGGTTCGGCGCGGTAGACTTCCAGCAACGGGCCGGCGGCGCGGGGATCGTTGATGGCCGCCAGGGCCTGCAAGGCCTCCCGCCCGCCGCGGGAAACCGCGTCCACTAGAGCGGGGACCGCCTCCGGCCCCATGGCCGCCAGCACGGCCAGGGAGCCCTGGCGCATGCAGGCCAAGCCGGCGTCGGCGGCGGAGAGGCCTTCCACCAGGGCCGGCACCGCCGCCGGGCCCCGCTGCAAGAGCATTTGCTCCGCCTCCAACCGGTTCGCCGGCTGGCAGAGCCTCACCACCAAGTCGTCGGGCGACTTGACCAGGCGCCAGCCGGCCTGCTGGTAGGCTAAATCGCCGGCCAACACCGCCAGCCAGATGCCCAGGATTATCCAGGCCCCCCTGCCCACCGGCCGGGGTCCCAGCTCCCTGGCCAGGCGCACGCCCTTAAAGGAGGCCATGCACAGGGCCAGGCAGATCACCACCACCACCAGGGAGGGAGACAATATGACCAGGGGATGCAGCACGTCGCCCAGGCCGTTGACGGGATTGGCCGCCAGATAAGCGGCCATGGGCCTGGCGAACTTGAAGGCGAAATAAAAAGAAGCGATTAGGGCGGCGGCCAGGGCGGGCAAGCCGGCCCACCAGCGCCCCCGCCAGAGCAAATGCCCCAGGCTTACCGCCAGCACCCCCACCGCCACCACGCCCCAGCGGCTGAGGGAAACGCTCTGCAAGAGGTCCAGGGAGTTGGCGCTGATCAAGGCCACGAAAGCCACCACCGCCGGAGCGGAAACCGCCAGGGCCGAACGCAGGAGGGTCTTGACCTGCGAGTCGTCGGCGGCAGCTTGGCTGGACATGGCGCCTCCTTTGCCGGGAGAAATCCCCGCCCAGGCGCCCTGGGCGGTTTCAACTCTTTTCAGCATGACGTCCTCGGGGAATGGTTCCCGCGCTACCCCAAAGAGCGTAGCCGGCGGGCCCGGTTGCGGAGCGGGGGCGCGCCGCCGCTTTGGCGGCGCGCCCCCGGAGATGGTCGCTCGTCACTGATTAATGGTCCACGGCCGCGCCGGCACCCTTGGGGATGCGCACGTCTTCCACCAGCTCCTGGATCTCCTTGGGCGGAGCCTTGGTGAAGCTGGTGACGATGAAGGTCACGATGAAGTTGAACACCATGCCCACGGTGCCGATGCCCTCGGGCGTGATCCCCAGGAACCAGTTGCTCACGCCCAGGAACTTAGTCTGGATGATGTAGACCGCGGTGAAGATAATGCCGGCCAACATGCCGCAGATGGCCGCCTCCCTGGTGACGCGGGTGGAGAAGATGCCCAAAAGGATGATGGGGAACAGGCTGGCGGCGGCCAGGCCGAAGGCGAAGGCCACCACCTGGGCCACGAAGGCGGGCGGATAGATGCCGAACCAGCCCGCGCAGGCGATGGCCACGCCGATCATGATGCGGGCCACCAGGAGGCGCTGCTTCTCCGTGGCGGTCTTGTTGATGACGCGGTAGTAGAGATCGTGGCTGACCGCGGAGCCCACCGCCAGGAGGAGCCCCGCCGCCGTGGATAGGGCCGCGGCCAAACCGCCCGCAGCCACCAGGCCCACCACCCAGGCCGGCAACCCGCCGATCTCCGGGCTGGCCAGCACCATGATGTCTTGGTCGATGTAAAGCTCGTTCTGGTTGTCAGTGGGCTTGTTGCTCAAGAGCGGCTGCTGGTATTGGCCCAGCACATGCTGGCCGTTCTCCATCTTCCAGCTGGGCCTGCCCTCGAAGGGAGCGCCGGGCCGGTATTGAATCTTGCCGTCGCCGTTCTTATCAATCCAGGCCGCCAGGCCGGGGCGCTGCCAATTCTTGAACCAGGCGGGCGCCTCGGCGTAGGGCTTTTCGTTCAGGGTGTTGATCATGTTGTAGCGGGCGAAGGCGGCCACCGCGGGGGCGGTGGTGTAAAGCAGGGCGATGAAGAACAGGGCCCAGCCGGCCGAAATGCGGGCGTCGCGCACCTTGGGCACGGTGAAGAAGCGGATGATGACGTGGGGCAGGCCGGCGGTGCCCACCATGAGCGCGAACATGATGCAGAACACGTTGAGCATGTTCACGTTGGTGGAGGCGAAGGCCTTGGTGTATTCAATGAACCCCAAATCCCGCGCTATCACGTTCAGGGTGTCCAGGAGATACTTGCCGGCGTCGGGACCGGACGCGATGGTGGCGCCGAAGCCGATCTGGGGAATGGGCACCCCGGTGATCTTGGTGGAAATGGCGATGGCCGGGATGAGGTAGGCCATGATCAGGGTGCAGTATTGGGCCACCTGGGTCCAGGTGATGCCCTTCATGCCTCCCAAGCCGGCGTAAATGAACACGATGCACATGCCGATGATGACGCCGGTGTTGATGTCCACCTCCAGGAAGCGGCTGAACACGATGCCCACGCCGCGCATCTGGCCGCACACGTAGGTGAAGCTGATGAACACCGTACAAGCCGCCGCCACCATGCGCGCGCTTTGCGAGTAATAACGGTCGCCCACGAAGTCGGGCACCGTGTACTTACCGAACTTGCGCAGATAGGGCGCCAGCAACAGGGCCAGCAACACGTAGCCGCCGGTCCAGCCCAAGAGATAATATGTTCCCGGATAGCCCAGGAAGGAGATGAGTCCGGCCATGGAGATGAAGGAGGCCGCGCTCATCCAGTCGGCGCCGGTGGCCATGCCGTTGGCCACCGGCGGCACGCCCATGCCCGCCACGTAGAAGCCCTTGGTGTCGGAGACGCGGGAGCGCCAGGCGATGAAAATGTAAACGCCAAAGGTTATGCCAACCCAAAAGTACGTCCAACCTAGAATTCCCATACTGCCACCCCCTTGCTCAGCCTTCGTCCACTTCGAATTCGCGGTCCAAATTCCTCATCAACTTGCAATAGACGAAGATGAGGACCACGAAGACGTAGATGGCTCCCTGTTGGGCGAACCAGAACCCAAGGGGGAAGCCTCCCAAATGAATGCTGTTTAAGGGGACCACCAGGAAGACGCTCAACACATAGCCCATGATGAACCAGATGAGCAGCAACCAAAACTGAATTTGAAGATTCCGGCGCCAGTATTCCTTATAATCCTTTCCTCTCTCGGCCACTTATGCCCCTCCCTTTCTCGAGTTCAACGCGGAGCCCGCCGCTTCTTCGGCGGCTTGCCCTCGCGCCAGAAGACTCCCGGGCGATGGGCGTTTCCCGGGCCGGTGCTGATGGTGGGGACATCATGGGGTGCCCCGGCCAGGGCTGCTTGCCAGCGCCCGCGGCGGGGCCTTGGGATGCTCGGGGATGCGGCAGTGCTGCTTATCCCCCGCCGGAGTCATGGGCCTTCAACTCTGACTTCGATCATAGCCAGTCAAGGCGGGCCGATTCCATGGGGGGAAACCCGTAAAGATGGAGGGAGCGACCCCACTTTTTGTGAATATGTGAAAAAGGTCGCAAGCTGGAGCCCCCGACGGGGCCGTTTTGAAGAATTATTACTGTTCCCAGAGTTCGGTATCGATGATTCCCAGGCGAATGGCCATTTTGACCAAGTCCAGCCTATCCTTGAGCCCCATTTTCTTCATGATGTTGGTGCGATGCTTTTCCACCGTCTTGGGGCTCACGGAAAGAATCTCGGCGATCTGGTTGGTGGAGTTGCCCTCGGCCACCAGGCGGAATATCTGCTGCTCCCGCTCGGACAAGAGGTCGTAGCCCTTCACCGGGGGCTTTTCCCGGCGGGAGTCGATATAGGCCCCCACCACTTCGGCCTTTATCTTGGAGCTGAGAAAATATTCGCCGCGGTTGGCCGCGCGCACCGCCTCGATGACGTCGCTCACCGGCGAGGCCTTGAGCACGTAGCCCAAGGCGCCCGAATCCAACACCCGGTGGATCATGGACTCCTTGGAGTGCATGGTGAGCACCACCACCGAGCACTCCGGGCTGGTTTCCAAGATCAGGCTCACCGCTTCCAGGCCGCTGATGCCGGGCATGCCGATATCCAGGAGCACCACCTGGGGCTTGGCGGCGCGCACCATTTCCAGGGCCTCCAGGCCGTCGGCGGCCTCGCCCACCACCTCGATGTCGGGCTCCTTGTTCAGGATTTCCCGGATGCCTTCCCGCACCACCGAATGGTCGTCGGCTATGAGAACCCTGATTTTGCCCATGCCTGGTAAACCCTCCGTCTGAGTGGGGGTCTGGCCCATTGTTCCGCAAGGAGACCGCTCGGCGCAAGCCCTCCGTTTTATTCTTTTGTCGCGGGTCTAACACCCCGAAGCTTGCTTCGGTATGATTTGGTTCCCGCCGATGCCCCGCAGCTTGCTGCGGGGAGGTTCATTTTGATCTAGCTCCCCGCTTTCAGCCTTTCCTGCCATTGCCACGATTCCGCCTGGGCGGCGGCGGCGGGCCGGGCCGGCAGGGTCACCCTGATACTGGAGCCCTTGCCCGGCGTAGAGCGGATGTCTATCTGCCCGCCCACCGAGGCCGCCCTCTCCCGCATGGAAACCAGCCCGATGCCCTTGCGCGCCCCGTCCTCCTCGGTGCCGGCAAGGAACCCCCGGCCGTCGTCGGCGATCAGCATGATGACCCGGGGATGGCTGTAGGTCAGATGCACCCGCACGTGGGCGGCGCCGGAATGCTTGGCCACGTTGTTGAGGGCCTCCTGTAAAATCCGGTAAAGCACGATCTCCACCTGGGCGTCCAGCTTGCGCCCGCCGAAGCCCATGGCCCCGAATTCCACCTCCACCCCGGCCATGCGCGCCTTGTAATCCTCCACGTACCATTCCACCGTGGGCACCAGGCCCAGGTGATCCAGCATGTCGGGCCGCAGGTCGCTGGATATCTTGCGCACGTTGTCGGCCAGCTGCTCTATGGTGCCGATGAGCCTGGAGCAGCCGGCCTTCTGCTCCGCGGCCTGGGGCGGCAGGGAATTCTTCAGCGACTCCACCCTCATGTGCAGGGCGGTGAGCGCCTGGCCGAACTCGTCGTGCAGGTCCGAGGCCAGGCGCTTGCGCTCCTCCTCTATGCCCTCGATGAGCCGCCGCGAGAGGTGGCGGATGTCCTCCTCGGCCCGGCGGCGGGCGGTGACGTCGCGCAGGTAGACCAGGTTCAGGGTTTCGCCCTGGTAGTTCACCGTGGTGGCGCTCACCGCGATGAACACCACGCTGCCGTCCTTGCGGATGCCCATGAAATCATAGCGGCTGGGCGCCTCCAGCCCCGCCTGGCGGTTGCGGCTGATGCCCAGCACCCGCTCCCGGTCCAGCTCGTGCACCAAAACCCCCACCGAGCGCCCGATCAGTTCGCGCCGGCGGGGATAGCCGAAAATCTCGGCCAGCTTGCGGTTGATGAACATGAGGCGGGTGGCCTGGATCAAGGCCACCCCGTCCGAGGAATACTCGATGGCCATGCGGTAGCGCTCCTCGGATTCGCGGAGCTGCTCCTCGGCCGCCCGGCGCCGGGCCACCTGCTTTTCCAGCTCCTCCACCTTTTCTTCCAGCTCCTCGGAATGGGCCTTTATCAGAGACTCCCGCTCCTGGTAAAAGTCTATCTTGCGCTTAAGGTCCTCGGGACGCGCCCGCAGGTTGGCCAGGATCTCGGCGTAGAGATCGGTGAGCTCATCGGCCTCGAAGGGCGTGAAAAGATCGGCCCGGGTCAGCGCCCGGTGGGCGGTGGCCGAGCCGATGGAGCCGCCCAGGGATTTTTCCACCTGGTCGTAAAGCTCGGCCAGTTCGGTTATGGAGGCCAGTTTCTTGCCGGAGAGCCCCACGTCCTTCAGGTCGCGCTCGGTGAGTTCCAGAGCGCGCTCCGGCCCGAAATAGCGTTCGTAAAGCTTTTCTATGCGCCGCCGCTTGTCTGGCACCGGAATATAGGCCTGGTGCAGGCTCACGCTGCGATAGATGCTGGCGCCGCTCATGGCCCCCACGAAGGCCTCGGCCCGGCTCTGGCTCTCCTGGCTGGGCTCCAGCCACAGGCTGCCCAGCACGTAGAGCCCCAGGTTGCAGAGAAGGCTCCAGAACACGGTGTGGGTGATGGGGTCCAGCCCGGAGAGACCGAACAGCTCGTTGGGCCGCAGCAGGGGTATTCCCAAAAAACCCTCGCGCATGATATCCGGCGAAAGCCACCCGCCCGCCACGAAAACCGGCACCAGCTGGGTGTAGGCCCAGATGGCGAACCCCACCGTCATGCCCAACAGCGCGCCGTTCTTGTTGCCGCCCCGCCAGAACAGCCCGCCTATCATGGCCGGCCCCAACTGCAAAATGGCGGCGAAGGCGATGAGGCCTATGTTGGCCAGGCGGAACTGCTCGCCCACCAGCAGCTCGAACCAGTAGCCCATGAGGATGAACAGCGCCACCGACAGCCAGCGGGCCTTGAGCAGGTGCCGCTCTATGAAGACCAGCTGGGGGATCCAATCCACCAGGGGCAGGAGCAGATGGTTGGATATCATGGTGGACATGGCCATGGCGCTGATGAGGATCATGCTGGTGGCCGCGGAAAAGCCGCCGATGAACACGGCCAGGGCCAGGGCCGGGGAGCCGAAATCCAGGGGCAGGCGCAGCACGAAGGTATCGGCCTGGGAGGCCGGATAGCCCAGCAGCAGCCCGCCCATGGCGATGGGATACACGAAGAAGTTGATCAGAAACAGATACAGGGGAAAGAGCCACATGGCCCAATGGACGTGGCTCTCGCTCTGGTTTTCCACCACCGCGATGTGGAACTGGCGCGGCAGGAACAAAAGCGCGTTGGCCGAGAGCGCCAGATAGGAGGCCCAGGTCAGCGCGCTGGAGCCGCGCCCCTCGCCGGAGCCCAGGCGCACCAGGCCGGGCAGTTGGCCCAGGCGGTTCAGGATGTCGTCCATGCCGTCGAAAAGAAAATAAACCACGAACACCCCGGCGGCCAGGAAGAACACCAGCTTGACCAGGCTTTCGGCCGCCACGGCCATCACCATGCCCTCGTGGCGCTCGGTGGGGTCCAGCCGGCGCACGCCGAACATGATGGTGAACAGGACCATGAGGCCCACCATGATGGGGCCCACGTGGGTCCCGATCCAGGAGCCCGTCTCGCCCTCGTGGGTGGTGATCACCGCGAAGGTGGCCAGGAAGGCCTTCATCTGCAGGGCCACGTAGGGCACCGTCCCCACCAGGGCTATGATGGTGACCACGGCGGCCAGGCCCTCGGATTTTTCATAACGGGCGGAGATGAAATCGGCGATGGAGGTTATGCGGTGGGAGGATTTCAGGCGTACCATCTTGCGCAGGAGTCCGTCGGCGAAGATGATCACCAGGGTGGGGCCCAGGTATATGGCCAGGAACAACAGCCCGTCGCTGGCCGCCAGGCCCACCGAGCCGAAAAAGGTCCAGGAGGTGCAGTACACCGCCAGGGAAAGCGAATAGGAAAGCGGGTTGTTGACCAGGCTCTGCCCCGCGGCGGCGCGGCGCTCGGCCCACTGGGCCAGGGTGTAGAGAATCCCCATGTAAAGGCAGAAAAAACCTATGACCGCGAAGCTGGAGAGCATCAGCGCGCACCGGGGGCCTTGCCGCCCGCCCCGCTTTTGCGCCGGTGGGTTTGGCTAAGGCCCATGCCGAAGAGCAAGACCACGATTCCCAACCAAGCGCCGAAAAAGAAGAAAAACAAAAAGCGCCCGCTGAATTGCCGGGGATGGGGCATGAACGGCCAGAACAGGAGCGCCAAGGACAAGACCAACACCACCACCCGGAAAGCGGGCCGCGTGAACACGCGTTGCACGCGCCGGCCGAATTGCCCCAATCCATTGAGTTTGGCGGTGACGAAGCCTTTCATTTCTTAATCCCCACCCCAGGGAAGACTTTTTGATTGTAGCAACTCGGCGGGCTTTTTGATAGAGGCTGGCTGCCTGGAGGGAAACGCCTTGCCACGGGGCGCTCCGCCCCCCCTGGGAGCGGAGCGCCCGGCGCCGCGGGTTCCGGCGGTCGCCGGGACCCGCGTCACTTTTTCTTGGCGTAGCCTATGGTCTTCAAGGCCTCCTCGATCTCGCCCAGGGTGGCCGGGTCGTCGATGGTGGAAGGCACCGAGAACTGGGCCCCGTCGGCGATTTTCCGCATGGTGCCGCGCAATATCTTGCCCGAGCGGGTCTTGGGCAGGCGGGGCACGATGGCCACGGACTTGAAGGAGGCGATGGCGCCGATCTGCTCCCGCACCATCTGGACGAGTTCCTTTCTGATCTCCTCGGGGTCCTGCGCCACTCCCGCCTTCAGCACCACCAAGCCCACCGGCAACTGGCCCTTGAAGTCGTCGGCCGCGCCCATGACCGCGCACTCGGCCACGGCCTTGTGGGTGGCGATCACCTCCTCCATGGCCCCGGTGGAAAGCCGGTGGCCGGCCACGTTTATGACGTCGTCCACCCGGCCCATGATGAACACGTAGCCGTCCTCGTCGTGATAGCCCTCGTCGCCGGTGAAGTAATAGCCGGGGAAGGGCTTCAGATAGGATTGCAGGAAGCGCTCGTCGTTGTGCCAGAGGGTGGGCAGGCAGGCAGGCGGCAGGGGCAGCTTCACCGC
Organism: Desulfocarbo indianensis; assembly: GCA_001184205.1. Taxonomy (GTDB): domain Bacteria; phylum Desulfobacterota; class Desulfarculia; order Desulfarculales; family Desulfarculaceae; genus Desulfocarbo; species Desulfocarbo indianensis. Next base: position 1,424,294 of record LBMP01000001.1, on the reverse strand, counting down.
CACCACGCCGGGCTGGTCGGGGCCCAGCTCCTGGCTTTCGGGGGAAAGGATTTTCACGTCGAAGCCGGGGGCCGGCTTGGTGGCGCTGCCCGGCTTCACCGGCAGGAGCTCTATGCCCCGGAAATTGCCGCAGATGCTCCAGGCGGTCTCGGTCTGCCACCAATGGTCTATCACCGGCCGGTTCAGCATGTCGGACGCCCAGTGATAGGTGTCGGGGTCGGTGCGCTCGCCGGCCAGGTAGAGCGCCTGGAAGCCGCTGATATCGTATTTCTTTAGGTAGGCGCCCTGGGAATCCTCGCGCTTGATGGCCCGGAAGGCGGTGGGCGCGGTGAACAGCACCTTGACCCCGTGCTCGCTGATCACCCGCCAGAAAGCGCCCGGATCGGGGGTGCCCACCGGCTTGCCCTCGAACACGATGGTGGTGCAGCCGTAGAGCAGGGGGGCGTACACGATGTAGGAATGGCCCACCACCCAGCCCACGTCCGAGGCCGCCCAGTAGACGTCGCCGGGATTCACGTCGTAGAGGTGGCTCATGGTCCAATAGAGCGCCACCGCGTGGCCGCCGTTGTCGCGCACGATGCCCTTGGGCATGCCGGTGGTGCCGGAGGTGTAGAGGATGTAGAGGGGATCGGTGGCTTTAACGATTTCACAGGGCGCGGGCTGGGCCGAGGCCGCGAGCTGGTCCCAGTCCAGGTCGCGGCCGGGGGTCAGCTCGGCCTCGACCTGGGGCCTTTTTAAAATCACGCAATTGGCGGGCTTGTGCTTGGCCAGATCGATGGCCTTGTCCAGAAGCGGCTTGTAGGGGATCACCTTTTTCCCCTCTATGCCGCAGGAGGCGCTGATCATGACCTTGGGTTTGGCGTCGTCGATGCGCACGGCCAGTTCCTTGGGCGCGAATCCGCCGAACACCACCGAATGCACCGCGCCCAGACGGGCGCAGGCCAGCATGGCCACCAGGGCCTGGGGCACCATGGGCATGTAGATCACCACGGTGTCGCCCTTGACCACTCCCAGGCTTTTGAGCCCGCCGGCGAAACGGCTCACCTGGTCCAGAAGCTCGCGGTAGCTGATGGTCTGCTTGGTGTCGGTGACGGGGCTGTCGTAGATTATGGCCGCCTGGTCTCCCCGGCCGCCCTCCACGTGGCGGTCCAGGCAGTTGTAGCAGGTGTTCAGCTCGCCCCCGGTGAACCAGCGGTAGAAGGGCTGGTTGCTGTCGTCCAGCACCTTGTCCCATTTCTTGTACCAGGATATCTTTTCCGCGGCCTCCCCCCAAAAGCCATTGGGGTCCTCGATGCTTCTCCTAAACACCTCAGCATAATTCCCCATCCTCGAGCTCCTTTCGCTGACAAGGGGGCTTGCCGGCAAAACTTCGGTCCGCGCTCTCGGTGATGCCCGCGCCGGTTTTTACGGATTTCGCTAAAACGCCATGTATCTAATTCTGCCACGAGTCCATGTTAGTTAGCCAGGCCCGCCGCCCGCCATGGGGGAAAACCCGTATTCGGCCGGGTGGCGACCCTACCTCGGGCCGCGCCATGGCGGGAAAAAACCCGGCCCCAGGCGCGGTTCGGCCGGCTTATCGCAATGCCCGCGGCTAACGGTTATAGTGAAGGCGAACCACGAGCCGGAGGCGCCGCCGCCGGCCTTGCCAAGGAGCCTTGCATGCCCATGGTGCTTTTGCGCGATCTGGACGACCGCTTCCAGGCCGATCTCTGGACCCAGGCCCTGGAGGAGCATGGGGTGCCGCACCTCTTGCGCACCTTTGAGGACACGGCCTACGACGGCCTGTTCGTAAGCCAAAAGGGCTACGGCCGCCTTTTCGTGGAGGAAGAATGGCTGGCCCGGGCCCGGGAGATAGACGCCGAGCTGGCGGGCCAGGTGGTGGCCCAGGGCATGAGCCCGGCCGACTTGGCGGCCTGCCTGGACCACACCCTCCTGGACCCCCTGGCCGGCCCGGCCGAGCTGGAGCGGCATATCCGGGAATGCCTGGCCATGGGCGCGGCGGCGGCCTGCATTCCGCCCTGGCTCACCTCCCGCGCGGCCCGCTTGCTGGCCGGCAGCCGCACCGCCGTCTGCTCGGTGGCGGGCTTTCCCCTGGGCTTCGAGACCGGCCCGGCCAAGGCCGGCGAGGCGGCAAGCCTGGTGGAGGCCGGGGCCACGGAAATAGACGTGGTCTTCAACCGGGGCCTGGCCCTCTGCGGCGGCCTGGCCGCGGCGGTGGAGGAAATGGCCGCCGTGGTCCGGGCGGTGGAGCCGCAGGCGGTCAAGGTGATTCTGGAGACCTCGGCCCTGGGTCCCGAGTTGAGCGCAAGGGCCGCCGGGGCCCTGCTGGACAGCGGCGCCGCCTTTCTGAAAACCGGCTCGGGCTTTTTCGGCCCGGCCACCCCGGCCGAGGTGGGCATCTTAAAGGCGGCCGGCGCTCCCCGGCTGAAGGTCAAGGCCGCGGGCGGCATAAAGACCCTGGAAAACGCCCTGGCCCTGTTGGCGGCCGGGGCCGACCGCCTGGGGGCCAGCGCCAGCTGGGCCATCTATCAGGAGGCGCGCGCCCAGTGGGGAGACTAGTTTTTCTGGGCCTGGACGGGGTGGGCCTGGACCTGGCCCAGGCCTTGGCCGCCCGGGGAGTGATGCCCCATCTGGGCGAACTCATGGCCCAGGGGCGCGCCTGGGCCACGGATTCGCCCCTGCCGGAAGTCTCGCCGGTGTGCTGGACCACCATGTTCAGCGGAGCCAACCCTGGCCAACACGGCGTTTTCGGCTTCGGCCACCATAAGCCCGGCTCCTATGCGGTGAGCCCGGTGGATTCCAACGCGGTGCGCGCGCCGCGCCTGTGGGAGCGCCTCAGCCGGGCCGGCCGGCGCTCGGTGGTGCTCAACGTGCCGCTGACTTACCCGGCCACGGCCATCAACGGCGTCATGGTGAGCGGCTTCGTGGCCCCGGAGCTGAGCCGCGCCACCCATCCCCCGGCCCTGCTGCCCCGCCTGGAGGCCCTGGGCTACCGGCCCGAGGCCGACCTGGACAAGGGCCGCGAGGACCCGGCGGCCCTGGCCCTGGACGTGGGCCGGGCCCTGGAAACCCGGCTGGCCATGTTCCGCGAGCTCTGGCGGGAGGATTGGGAGCTTTTCTGCGCGGTTATCACCGACAGCGACCGCATAAACCATTTTCTGTGGCCCGCCCTGTGGGAGCCGGAGCATCCCCTGGCCGAGGCCGCCCTGGCCATATACCGGCAAATCGACGGCTTTATCGGCGAGCTGTGGCGCGAGTTACGGCCAGCGGTGCAATCCGGCGAAACCGCCTTCCTGATTGCCGCGGATCACGCCTTCGGCCCCATCCGTTCGGAGGTCTATCTCAATCCCTGGCTCATGGAGCGCGGCTATCTCATGGTGGAAGGGCCGGCCGGCGCCGAACGCATCCTGCCCCAGAGCCGGGCCCTGGCCCTGGACCCCGGCCGCATCTATCTGCACTACGCCGGACGCTTCCCCCAGGGCCGCCTGCACCCCGGCCCGGAGGCCGAGGCGCTCTGCCGGGAAATCGCCAGCCAACTCAGTGAGTTGACCTACAGGCAAATCGCCAGGACCGGTGACGGGCTGAGCGTGGCGACCGCTCGGCCGGTGGCCCAGGTGCATGGCAGGGACGAGCTTTACCAAGGCCCCCACGCCCTGGAGGGGCCCGATCTGGTGGCCCAGGCCGCGCCTGGTTTTTCCCTGCGCGCCGGCCTGGGCAGGGGCGCGGTGTTCGGCTTGAGCCATCTCACCGGCACCCACCGGCCGCAGGGGGCCCTGGCCCTGTGGCTGGGACAGGGGCTTGGCGATGATTTACCATGCGATATAAGTGGCTTGTATGGCTTGATGTCCTCTTGGCTGGGCCTGGAGAATTGCTTGGATTTGCTTCACGGGACTGGTTCGCGTTAAACTAGCCTACAATATTGGTGTCACAAGGGTGCAACGCCCCGCCGTCCCGCCGCTCCCGAAGCGACCCTTCCCAGCCGCCCCTGCCGGCCGCACGGTTCCAGCCGCTCTGGCAATGGAGAGGATTATTGAATGCTTGACCCAGCTCAGCCGCAGAAAATCGATTTAAAGGATTTCCCCACCTATATTCAGACTTGCCTGCAAATATGCCGGGACCGCTTGTCCCGATTCGCCAGCGTGGAAAAGGTGGCCGGCCAAGAGGATGAACTTAACAAATACCCCCGCCTGGCTTCTTTACAAGACCCCAAGAATATAAAGATATTGGATGAGAACTTAGCCGGGGAGGCCGACCTGGCCAGGGCGGAGGCCGCGCTCCTGGACGGTCTGGTGCTCATGGAGCACACCTGCGCCGGCGAGGCCACCCGCCTGGGCCTGGGCACCAAATACCTCATCAATCCCCGTCTGGATTTGAGCCCCAAGACGCTCACCCGTCTGCTGGGCGGAGGCTATAAAATCCCGGTGGACCCGGACAGCATGCGCTCCATGAGCCTGGGCCGGCGGCACATGCTGCAATTGGCCTGGGATCTCAGTAAATTGGCCGAACGGACCGGGCGCGAGCCGGCCGAGGTCCTGGCTCGGCAGACCCTGCTGGTCATCGTGAACCAGGCCTCCTGGGAGGCCATCCTGCACGATTTCCAGGAGGCCAATTATTACGGCTTTTCGCGGCCCAGGGTGCTGTTCATGGTGCAGCAGGATTTCCACGGCATATCCCGCCGCGCCGGCGGCTGGTTCTACGACACCGCCTCCCCCCGGCGGCTGCACAACCACGGCCAGATGCTCATGCAGACCGCCATGGACCACCAGGTGTTCCGCCTTTCCGATTCGGGGCGGCCCAGCTATCTCACCTGGGCGGAATACCGCCAGATCCTGGGCGAATTCGAGGACAAGGTATCCTTCAACATCGAGGACCTGGACTATCTGGGCCAGTCCCTGGACCTGGAGGGCCTGGCCGCCGCCCTGAAGCTGGGCGAGCAGGGGGCCCGCATGGTCATGGAGGTGGTGGCCAACAATCCGGACAATCCCCAAAAAGGCGGGCTTTGCGCCTGGGACCCGGAATTGGGCCGCGACGTCATGATCGAGTCGTTCCAATTGGCCGGGCTGGACAACGGCCAGATCACCTACTTAAATAAGAACGTAAACCACTACCCCTTCCCCTCCATAGCCCTGACCCAGGTGCGCGAAAACGGACTGGCCATGCCCTTGGCCGTGAAAAAGGGCTTCCTGTATTTCCAGCCCATTCAAGGCGACCTTAATTTCCTGGTGGATACCGCCTTTATCCAGCGCCAGCAAAAAAAGCCCATCAATTCCTGGAAATCCAGCGCCAACACCGTCCAGGCCCTCAAGGCCATGGCCCAGCAGGAAAACCGCAAGGGATTCATGACCTGGGCGTCCCGCCTGACCAAGCTGGACCTGTAATCAAAAGAACCGCCCGCGGGGGATGGTTCATCCACCGCCCCCGCCGTTTCCCCCCGGCGCTCCCCGTGCTAAATTAAGGCCATGACAACCCCGACCCTCAGCGTGGAAGTGGCCGTGGCCGCGCCGGTGTGGCACGCCCTGACCTACCGGGCGCCCCAGGATTTGGCCCGCCTCATCCAGCCGCTCACCCGGCTCTGGGTGCCGGTGCGCGGCCGGCCGCGCCTGGGCTTCGCCTTGAGCGCGCCCGAACCCGGCCAGTCCGATGATCTGAAGCCGGTGTCCGACGTGATCGACGACCCCGCCAGCGGCCAGGCCCTGCCGCCCGAGCTGAAGAACTTCTTTGTGCGGGCGGCGGCCTACTACCAGGCTCCCCTGGGCCAGGTTCTGGCCTGGGCCCTGCCCGCCGGCCTGGGCGCGGACAAGCAGGCGGCCCAGCCCCGCTGGAGCCGGGTGATCCTGGCCAGCGCCCGCCAGGGCCGGGCCGATCAGGCCCCCAAGCCGGGCAGCCAGGCGGCCCGGTTATTGGCCTTTTTGCGGGAAGAGGGCCCCCAGGCCCTGCCCAGGCTCAAGGAGCGCTGGCCCAGGGCCAAGGCCCTGTTGACCGGCCTGGAGGCCGCCGGCTGGGTGGCCATGAGCCACAGGCCCCTGGTGCGCGACCTCTTGGGCCGCCCCCTTTGGCCGGAACCCCGGCCGGAGCGTCTCACCCCGGACCAGTCCGCGGCCTGGGCCGAGTTGGAGCCGGCCCTGCAAGCCCCCGGCTTCGCGCCTTTTTTGCTCTACGGCGTGACCGGCAGCGGCAAGACCGAGCTATACGTGCGCGCCTGCGAGACCGCCCTCCAAAAAGGCCGCGGCGCTTTGGTGCTCACGCCCGAGATAGGCCTGGCCCTGCGCCTGGAGGGCCTCTTGCGGGACCGCTTGGGCGCGGAGCAGGTGGCGGTATTGCATTCCGGCCTTTCCCCGGCCCAGCGGCGCGGTCAGTGGCAGGCCATCGCCTCGGGCCGGGCCAGGGTGGTGGTGGGCGCGCGCTCGGCGGTGTTCGCGCCCCTAAGCGATCTGGGGGTGATCTGCGTGGACGAGGAGCAGGACGAGGCCTACAAGCAGGAAGACCGCCTGCGCTACCACGCCCGCGACCTGGCCCTCTTGCGGGGCCAGGAGCAAAAGGCCGCCGTGATCCTGGGCAGCGCCACCCCGGCGGTGACCACCTGGCAAAGGGCCCAGCAAGGCGAGCTGACCCTTTTGCACCTGCCCCGCCGGGTGAAGGACGCGGCGCTGCCCGTGATGGAGGTGGTGGACATGCGCCGGGCGGGAAAGCTGCGGGGCGGCTTCCTCAGCCCCCGCCTGCACGAGGCCCTCAAGCAAACCGTGCGGCAAGGCCGCCAGGCCATCCTTTTCCTAAACCGGCGCGGCTACGCCCCGGCCCTGCTCTGCCCGGCCTGCGGCCAGACCGTGGGCTGCCCGGCCTGTTCCCTAAGCCTGACCCTGCACCGGGCCGAGGGGCGCGGCCGCCTGGTCTGCCATACCTGCGGCCACCAGCGCCCGGTCCCCCAGGCCTGCCCCTCCTGCGGGGCCGAGGCCGGCGACATGAAGCCCCTGGGCCTGGGCACCGAGGCCGTGGCCGAGGCCCTGGCCGAGCTCATGCCCGGCCTGAGGGTGACCAGGCTGGACAGCGACACCGCGGCCAACCCGGCCGGGCTGCGCAGCGTGCTCAAGCAAATCGGCGAGCATCAGGTGGACGTGGTGGTGGGCACCCAGATGATAACCAAGGGCCACCACTTTCCCCTCATAAGCCTGGTGGGGGTGCTGATGGCCGACCAGGCGCTTTCCATTCCCGATTTCCGGGCCGGCGAGAGGGCCTATACCCTCCTCACCCAGGTGGCGGGCCGGGCCGGGCGCGAGGGCGGCCCCGGCCGCGTGATCGTGCAAGCCTACGATACTTATCATCATTCCCTGGCCGCCGCCCTGGCGCAGGACGCCGAGGCCTTTTACGCCGCCGAATTGGCCGAGCGCCAGGCCCTGGGCTACCCCCCTTTCATGCGGCTTTTGAGCCTGCGCCTGGAGGGCGGCGAGCAGAGCGCCGCCGAGCGCGCGGCCGAGGCCCTGGCCCGCCGGCTGGAAGAGGCCCGCGCCCGCCTGGAGCCCCGGGCCCAGGTGCTGGGCCCGGCTCCGGCGCCCATCGCCCGCAGCCAGGGGCGCTGGCGTTATCAGTTGCTCTTGAAATCGCCCACCGCCTCCGCCGCGGCCGGCATCTTGCGCCTGGGCCGGCATCTGCTGGGCGGCCTGCCCAAGGGAGTGCGCCTGGTGGTGGACGTGGACCCGGTCAGCCTGATTTAAGCGCCCGCATGTTTCCCGAGGGCCGGGGGTCCGGCTGCGCCAGTTGGGGTGACGAATCGCGAGCTTTGACTGCGAGACTCGTTATTTAATCAGCTCACCATGATCGACAAATCCGCCATGACCGACCCAACCCTCATGAAATACCCTGGCTAGTAAAGAATTGCGCTCGGCCGCGAATTATGGATAATGGAAAAGGCATTGCCCAATCACAGCAAAAAAATCCTTGCCAGGAAAGGAGTCCGGATAGATGCCTGAGGTCAAGAAGATTCTTTTTCCATTGGAATTCGCCAAGATCAGCCCGGCGGTGGTTCCCTGGGTGGAGTTTTACGCCCAGCAATTCAATGCGGAACTTCACGTCTTGCACGTGGTGCCTTACAGCTCCTTCCTGGGCACTCCCTATGCGGCCGAGATTTTCAAAGCCCAGGACGAAGCCGGTCTGATCCGCAAAGCCGAGCAGTCGGTGGGGCACTTCATCAACGAGCATTTCGCCAAGCCCTCTTCGGTGGTGACCAAGTGCGTGTCGGGCGATCCCGCCAACGAAATCGTGAAATACGCCGAAGCCCAGGGCATCGATCTCATCATAGTGGGCACCCACGGCAAGCACGGCCTGGACCGCAGCCTGTACGGCTCGGTGGTGGATCTGGTTCTGCGCTACGCCAAGATGCCGGTGCTGTGCTTCAACCCCGCGCCGGAGGCGCTGAAAGCCTGAACCGCCGCACGGCGCCGCAAGGGCGAAAAAAAGCCCCGCCTCTCCGGAAGCGGGGCTCTTTATTATCTCCGGTCATTCACGGCCCAGGCCTTCGGCCCCCGGCGCTCTGCCCCAGGGGCCTGGCCCCCTCAACAGACCTTGACCACCCAGCCGAACTTGTCGGGCCGGGTGCCGTACTGGATGCCGATCAGCTCGTCATAGAGCTTCTGCGCCAGCTCGCCGGTCTTGCCGCCGGCCACGCTGAAGTCCTGGCCCCGGTAGTGCAGGCTGCCGATGGGGCTTATCACCGCGGCGGTGCCGGTGGCGAAGGTCTCCTGCAGGCCGCCGTCTTTTTGGGCGGCCATGACCTCATCGATGGTGATGCGGCGCTCGTCCACCTTCAGGCCCCAATCCTTGCAGAGCCGGATCACCGAATCGCGGGTGACGCCGGGCAGGATGGAGCCGCCCAAGGGCGGGGTGATGATCTCGTCGTTGATGCGGGCGAAGAAGTTGGAAGTGCCCACCTCCTCTATGGTCTTCTTGTCGCAGGCGTCCAGCCAGAGAACCTGGGTGAAGCCCTTGGCGTGGGCCTCTTCCATGGCCAAAAGGCTGGCCACGTAGTTGGCCGAGGTCTTGGCCTCGCCCAGGCCGCCGGCCGCCGCGCGCACGTAACGCTCCTCCACGTACATCTTGGTGGGGTTGAAGCCCTCGGGGTAATAGGCCCCCACCGGGCCCACGATGATGTAGTAGAGATATTCCCTGCTCACCTTGACCCCCAGACAGGCCTCGGTGGCTATCACCGTGGGGCGCACGTACATGCTGGCCCCCTCGCGGCGCGGCACCCACTCCTGTTCCACGCGCACCATCTCGAAAAGGTGCTCCAGGGCTTCCTCCTCCGGCACCGGGGGGACGCAGACCCGCTTACAGGAGCGGTTGAAGCGCTTGACGTTCTCCGTGGGGCGGAACATGTAGATGCCGTTGTCCGCGCCGCGGTAGGCCTTCAGGCCCTCGAAGACCTCCTGGCCGTAATGAAAAATAAGCGCGGCCGGGTCCAGGGAAATGGGGGCGTAGGGTTCCACCCTGGGATTGTGCCAGCCTTTGCCCTCCACGTAGTCCCACTTGAACATGTGGTCCGAAAAAATCTGGCCGAAACCCAGCTTGCTCTCGTCAACGGGCTTGGGCTTGCGCGCGCTAGGGTGCAAGAGATCTTTTTTCAGCGCCATGATGGTAAACCTCCTACTATATTGCTATGCGGCGGCCTTGGCCTTGCCCAGGCTTTGGGTGAAAGGCGGGCGCAGCACTCCCTTTTCGGTGATTATGGCCGCAACCAGATCGTGCGGGGTAACGTCAAAAGCAAAATTCAGCGCCTGCGCCCCCGAAGGGGCGATTCGCTTGCCGGCCAGCTCCAGCACCTCGCGCGGGTCGCGTTCCTCGATGGGTATGTCGGCGCCGCTGGCGGCATTGGGGTCTATGGTCGAAAGCGGCGCGGCCACGTAAAAGGGCACGCCGTGGCGCTGGGCCTGCAGGGCCACGTTGAAGGTGCCTATCTTGTTGGCCACGTCGCCGTTCATGGCTATGCGGTCCGCGCCCACCACGGCCAGATCCACCAGGCCCTTGGACATGATGGCGCCCACCGCGCCGTCCACCGCCACCCGCACGGGGATGCCCTCCAACACCATCTCCCAGGCGGTGAGCCGCGCGCCCTGCAGAAGCGGCCGGGTTTCGTCGGCGATGACCGCCACTTGCTTGCCCGCCTCCCTGGCCGCGTAGACCACGCCGAGAGCGGTGCCGTAGCCGCCGGTGGCCAGGGAGCCGGCGTTGCAATGGGTGAGCACGGTGGCTCCGTCCGGCACCAGCTCCGCGCCGAAACGGCCCATGGCCCGGTTGATGGCCACGTCCTCGTCCAGCATGATCTGGCTCTCGCGCCTGAGCATGGCCTTTAAAGTCTCCACGTTGTCCGGCCCGACATCCAAGAGGGCCAGGCAGCGGTCCACCGCCCAGGAAAGGTTCACCGCCGTGGGCCGCGCCGCCCGCATGACCTCGGCCCGCTCCCGGAAACGGGCGCGGAACCTGGCCGGGTCCTTGACCCGGATGGCCTGGGCGGCCAGGGCCAGGCCCATGGCCGCGGCCACGCCGATGGCCGGCGCGCCCCGGGTGGCCAGGGTCTGGATGCAATAGATCACCCGCCGCATGTCCCGGCAGGGGATGAACACCGTGCGTCCCGGCAGCTTACGCTGGTCCAGGATCATCACCGCGTCTTTTTCCCAATACAGAGTGGGGATCATGATCCGTATCCCGTTGCTAATAGCCCCCGGCCCGCCCTTGAAAGCTCCGGCCCTTCCGCGCTTCATCGCCTCAGCCGGGTCCGGAGCCGCCAAGGGCCACGAAGGCTAACCGGCTAAAAGCTTCCTGACCAGCTCGTTGACCAGCTTGGGGTTGGCCTGGCCCTTGGTTTCCTTCATCACCTGGCCCACGAAAAAGCCCATGAGCTTTTGCTTGCCGGCCTTGAACTCGGCCACCTCGTTGGGGTTGGCCTGGAAAATCTTTTGCAGCACGCCTTCCAGCTCGCCGGCGTCGGATACCTGCTTGAGGCCCTTTTGCTCCACGATGGCCGCCGCGTTTTTCCCGCTGGCGAACATCTCGGCGAATACCTCCTTGGCCAGCTTGCCGGAAAGAGCGCCCTCCTCCACCAGCTTGATCAGCTCGGCCAGGCCGGCGGGGGATATCTTGGCCTGGCCGATCTCCAGGCCCTCGGCGTTCAGCGCGCCCATGAACTCGCTGGTGATCCAGTTGCAGGCCGCCTTGGCCGCGCCGCCGGCGGCCACGGTCGCCTCGAAATATTCGGCCACCGGCTTGGCCGCGGTGAGCACGCCCGCGTCGTAATCCGTGAGCCCGTATTGGGCCGCGAAACGCTCCCGCCTGGCCTGGGGCAGCTCGGGCAGCGCGGCCCGCGCCTTATCTATCCAGGCCTGGTCCACCACCAGGGGCAGGAGGTCCGGGTCCGGGAAATAGCGGTAGTCGTGGGCCTCTTCCTTGCCGCGCATGGAAACGGTCTTGCCGCCCTGGGCGTCCCACAGGCGGGTTTCCTGGCGGATGGAGCCTCCCCCGTCCAGCGCCGCGGCCTGCCGGCGCATCTCGTACTCCAGGGCGCGGCCCACGTTGCGGAAGGAGTTCATGTTCTTCAGCTCGGTCTTGACTCCCAGCTCCTTTTGCCCCACGGGCCTTAAGGATATGTTGGCGTCGCAGCGGAAGGAGCCCTCCTCCATGTTGCCGTCGCATATCTCCAGATAGACCAGGATGTCCCTGAGCGCTTTCAGATAGGCGGCGGCCTCCTCGGGGGTCCGCATGTCCGGCTCGCTCACGATTTCCATGAGCGGCACCCCGGTGCGGTTGTAATCCACGTAGCTCAGCGGGGCCGCGGGGTCGTGCACCAGCTTGCCCGCGTCCTCTTCCATGTGGATGCGGGTGATGCCTATGCGCTTGACCCGGCCCTCCACCTCGATGTCCAGGTGCCCGCGCTCGGCGATGGGCAGCTCGTACTGGCTGATCTGGTAGTTCTTGGGCAGGTCCGGATAAAAATAGTTCTTGCGGGCCCAGACGCTTCTCCCGCCCACCTGGCAGCCGGTGGCCAGGGCGGCGCGGATGGTGAAATCCACCACCTTTTTATTCAACACGGGCAGCACCCCCGGCATGCCCAGGCACACCGGGCACACGTGGGTATTGGGCGGCGCGCCGAACTTGGTGGAGCAGCCGCAGAATATCTTGGTGTCGGTCAGGAGCTGGGCGTGCACCTCCAGCCCGATGACGGTTTCGTACTGCATGGCGTTCCTTTTCCGCCGGGCGTAAAGGCCCAAGATGGTTGCGGTAAGAAATGAATGTACCCGTGGAGCTAGGGGAAGTCAAGAAAGGGAGAAAGGGCCGGCGGCTAGTCCGTGTGCCGGGCGATGGGCGGGCCCACCGGCTCGCCGGGCTTGTCCGGCAAGAACAAACAGGCCGCGCCCAAAACCGTGGCGCTGCCGGCCAGATAAAAAGCATAGGTAATGCCCAGCCAATCGGCCAACAGGCCGGCGGCCAGGGGCCCCACGAAAACCCCCAGGCTCATGGCCATGCCGAAGCTGCCCATGGTGACCCCCATGCCCGCCCCCACCCGGCGGCCGTGGCTCACGGCCAGGGCGGTGAGGGCCGGCAGGGCCAGGCCCGCGGCCACGCCTTCGGTCACGCACAAAAACAGGAGCCCCTGGAAATCGCTCGGCAACGGGAGCATGCCCTTGGAGGCCCCTGACAGCGCCAGGCCCAGGGCGGCCAGGCCCACCCGCGACCAGCGGTCGGCCAGCCAGCCGCAGGGCGCCTGCAAGCCGGTCATCACCAGGACGTTGACCGCCAGAAGCCAGCCCAGTTGGGTGTTGGACAGCCCCTTGTCCGCAGCCAGGATGGGCAGAAAAGCCACGAAGCAGCCCATGCCCAGGGCGCTCAGGGCCCGCGCCAGGAAAACCGAGAGCAGGGGCCGGTCCTTCAGCAGGGCCAGTTGCTCGCCCCAGCCGCCCTTGCCCACGGTCCGTTTGACGTCCTGGGGCTCGCCCACCAGAAAGGCCACCATGAAAAGGCTGACCAGGCTTAAAACCGCCATGAGATAGAAATTGGCGTTTAAACCCACGCTGTCGTAGACCGCGCCGCCCAGGAGGGGCCCCACCCCGAAGCCCAACAAAAACGAGGTGTTGAAGCCGCCGAACACCGCGCCTTCCCGTCCGGGCGGGGTAAGATCCGCCACCAGGGCCATGGAAACCGGCAGCACCATGGCCGCGAACAGCCCTTGCAGCACCCGGTTCAAAACCAGCTCCCAGGGCGAGGCGGCCCAGATCAGGGCCAGGGCCAGCACGGCGTAGCCCAAGAGCCCGGCCATGATGAAGGGCTTGCGCCCCTTGCGGTCGGAGAGCCCGCCCACGTAGGGCATGGCCAGGGCCCGCGCCGCGCTGAAGGAGCTGAAAATGGCCCCCATCACAAAGGCCGAAGCGCCCATCTCCCGCGCGTAGATGGGCAAAAAGGGCACGATGATGCCCACCCCCAACATGGAGACGAACACGGTCAGTTCCAGGATGAGCCGGCGGACGCGAAAGGAATGCGGTTTCATTTGGCCGTGGGCAGATGCTGAATGTCCTCGTGCCTGCCCAGGACCAAAAGCACATCGGAATCCTTGATCTTGTAGTCGGGCCGTATCAAAACGCTCATGCGCTCGGGCACCAGTTCGCGCACCGCGATGACGTTCACCTGATACTTGCGCCGGAAGTCGATCTCCACCAGGCTCTTGCCGATCCATTCGGCGATGGGCGCCACCTCTGCCACGGAGAATTCGCCGCCCAGGGGCAGGTAGTCCAGCAGGTTGGGATGCACCAGGGAGGTGGCCAGGCGCTCGGCCGCCTCGCGCTCCGGAAAAATCACCTCCGAGGCCCCCACCCTCTTGAGTATCTTTTCATGCTCGGCGCTGATGGCCTTGGCGATGATGCGCTTCAGCTTCATCTCCTTGAAATGCAGGGTGGCCAGGATGGAGGCGGCCATGTTGTCGCCCAGGCTGACCACCACGGCCTCGGCCGTGCCCAGGCCCAGTTCCTCCAGCACGGCGCGGTCGGTGGCGTCGGCCGCCACCGCTTGGTCCGCGAAATCCTGCACCGCCGCCAGCGCCTTGTCCCTGATATCCACCACCGTGACCTGGTGGCCCAGCTCATAAAGCCGCCGGGCCAGGGACGAGCCGAAGTTCCCCAAACCGATAACGCCTATGTGCATACGCCTTCCCTTCCTCAGCCCAGCATGATCCGCTCTTGGGCAGGCTGGTGCCTGGGCGTGTGGGACCGTCGGATCAGGGCGTAGATAAAGGTGAGCGGCCCCAGGCGGCCCACGAACATGAGAACGATCAGGACCAGCTTGCCTCCCGCGCTCAAGCCGGAGGTGACCCCCATGCTCAAGCCGACGGTGGCAAAGGCGCTCACCGCCTCGAAGGCGTGGGCCAGCACGTTGGCCCGCGCGTGGCCGTGGCTGGCGCCGTTCACCTCCAAAACCGCCAGCACCACCACCGCCAGCATCACCACCAACAGCGAACAGGCGATCAGGGTGAGGGCCTCGCCCACCTGCTTGTCGGAGATGCCGCGGTGAAAAATATTCGCCCCGGAGAGGCCTTTCAGCCTGGTGCGCGCCGTGGCGAAAAGGGTGGCCAGGGCGGTGGTCTTCACCCCGCCGCCGGTGGAGCCCGGCGAAGCGCCGATGAACATCAGCGCGATTATCACCAAAAGCGAGGCGTTGGAGAGCTTGTCCATGGCCACGGTATCGAAGCCGGCGGTGCGGGCGGTGACCGAGGCGAAAAGGGCCTGCCAAAAGCCGAAGGAGACGTCGCCCCCGGACCAGTATTCCAGACACCACAAGACCGCCGCCCCGCCCAATAAAAGTATGCCGGAGGTGGCCAGAACCAACCGCGTGTGCAGGCTCAAGCGCGGATTCCTGCCGCGGCCCCGGCCGCGGATCCGTCCGATCAGCTCGCTCAGCACCAGAAAACCCAGGCCGCCCAGCACGATCAGGGCCATGACGATCAGGTTCACGGCCGGGTCCCCGGCATAGGACTCCAGGCTGGTGGAAAACAGGGAGAAGCCGGCGTTGCAAAAGGCGCTTATGGCGTGAAACACCCCCAGGGCGAGCGCCTGGCCCCAGGGATAATCCCCGGCAAAGCGCAAGGTCAGCGCCGCCGCGCCCACGCCTTCCAGGATCAGCGTGTAGAGCACTACGTTCCTGGTGAGCCGGCCCATGTCGCCGGCCGGGGCCGAGCCCAGGGCCCCGGAAAGCGCCAGATGGCTGGTCAGGCCCGGTTTCAGCCCGGCCATGTAGAGCATGGCCGTGGAAAAGGTCATGATGCCCAGGCCGCCCAGCTGGAACAACAGACAGATCAGGGCCTGCCCCCCGCCGGACCAGGCGGTGGGAGTATCCACGGTGATGAGTCCGGTGACGCACACCGCGCTGGTGGCGGTGAAAAGGCTATCCAGAAAAGAGACCGGCGCGGGCCCCTGCATGATGGGAAGGGCCAGCAATCCGGTCCCCAGCAAGATCAGCGCCCCAAAGGAAACCACCAATATTTCCGAGGGGCCCAAGATTTTTTTCAAACGGATGGACACCGCCGCCTGGTTCGGTCCGGAGCCCGGACGCCCCGGCTGACCGCGCCGCCCTATTCGCCTTCGGCCTTGGCGGCCGGTTTGGGCCCGGCCTCTATCACGGTGAACACCGGCCCCTGCAGGTGGGAATGATCATGGTGATGGCCGTGCTGGTGGTCATGGTCATGCCCGTGGCCATGCTCGTGGCCGTGGTCGTGCCCGATTTCATGATGATGGGTGTGCCCCTTGCCGCAGCAATCGCACATGACGAGCCTCCTGAACCATTAAGGATAAAGCGTACTTCGATTTTAGCTCCGGCCGGCCGCCCTGTCAAACGGCCCCCTGGGCCGCCGGCGGCGCGGCGGGCCGCACCAAAAGGCAATCGCAGGGCGCCCGGCGGACCACCCTTTCAGCCACCGAGCCCAGGATGAAAAGCCCCATGCCGCTCAATCCCTGAGAGCCCAGCACCAGCAGATCGG
Source organism: Desulfocarbo indianensis (assembly GCA_001184205.1). Taxonomy (GTDB): domain Bacteria; phylum Desulfobacterota; class Desulfarculia; order Desulfarculales; family Desulfarculaceae; genus Desulfocarbo; species Desulfocarbo indianensis. Next base: position 1,408,291 of record LBMP01000001.1, on the reverse strand, counting down.
CCGGATGGTCGGCCAGGTGGGCCAGTATCTCCACGCTGGGATGCCCTCGCCTGAGCATCACCCGGCAATCCAGCCCTTCCGCCCTGGCCAGGTATTCTTCCTCTATATGGGCCCTGAGCCGTTGCGCCAGATCGTGGTCGCTCATTTTCTTGGCCCGGGCCGGTTTTTCGCCGGGCACCAGCGGGGTGCCCGGCACATAGACGTGCAGAAGGCTCAAGCCGGCCTTTTCCTCCCGGGCCATTTCCACGGCCGCCGCGAAAGCGGCGTCGGCATGGGGCGAGAAGTCAAGGGCGCAAAGAATGCGGTCGTAGGCGTTCAAGCTAGGCCCCGACCATGGGCAGTATGTTTTCCAGCTGGGCGTCGATGTAATCGTCGATATCCATGGCCAGCCGCTTGAAGTGCCACGACTTCAAGGACCACATGTGCCCCAGCATGACTATGTTGTAAGCCGCCAGGCCGGTGTCGGCCACCTTGAAGTCCCCGGCCTTTACGCCTTGGTCCAGGATGCTCTTGAACACCTCTTGCGCCTCTATTTCCAGGGCCATGATCCGGCGGCGGCCTTCCTTGTCCAACTTCCGGGAGCCGCGGTAGAGCATCATGACCTTGGAGCGCTCCTGATCCACCACCTTGAAATAGTGGGCCACCGCCTGGCTGAGCTTCTTGGCCGGGGTCAGCGCCGGCTCGTTGAGCACCGGCAGCACCCGCTCCATGAATTCCCTTTGCCAATCCTCAACGATGAGCATCATGATGTCCGCCGGCTTCTTGACGAACTGATAAGTCACGGGAACGCTCACGCCGGCGGCGGCGGCTATATCTTCCACCGAGGTTTCCCGGCCCTTTTTCTCATAAAGCTCGCTGGCGGCCTTGACGATGCTCGACCGCATTTTTTCCAGGGTATTGTCGTCTTCGTGATTGCTCATTATTTCACTCCCAGGGTTCGGTTCGTGTGTGCACAGGTTTTGGCCCCCCAAGGCAATCGGGGCGGATCGCTCCGGCGCCGCCTTCCGCCGCCGGGCCGTCATTATACCTCAGCACGGCTCCGGGGTTAAGCAATCTAATCATCTCCCTCGTCCGAGCCCCATTCTCCGCTGCCCCGCCCATCGGCGATCAGTCCGGTGGATTGGCGCACCCTGAATTGCTGCATGCGGGTGCGCAGTTCGCGGGCGGCCTGGGCCATCTGTTCGCTGGAGCTGGCCGCCTCCTCCACCAGGGCCGCGTTCTGCTGCACGCCCTGGTCCATCATGGCCACGGCCTTGTTGACCTCCTCGATGCCCTGGGCCTGCTCCTGGCTGCCGGCGCTTATCTCGCTCACCGTGTCGGCCACCTGCTGCACGCTATCGATGATCTGGGCCAGGAGGCGGCCGCTTTGGGCCACCATCTCGTTGCCCTGCTCCACCTTGCCCACGCTGTCGGTGATGAGCACCTGTATCTCCTTGGCCGCGCTGGCCGAGCGGCCGGCCAGGCTGCGCACCTCGCCCGCCACCACGGCGAATCCCCGCCCGGCCTCGCCGGCCCGGGCCGCCTCCACCGCCGCGTTTAAGGCCAAAAGATTGGTCTGGAAAGCTATCTCGTTCACCACGTTGATGATGTCCGATATCTTCTTGCTGCTCTCGGTGACCGCCGCCATGGCCTCCACCGTGCTCTCCACCGTGCGGCCGCCTTCCTTGGCCATCTCGGCGGTCTTGCGGGCCAATTGGTTGGCCTGCTGGGCGTTGTCGGCGTTCTGCTTAACCGAGGAAGTCATTTCCTCCACCGCGCTGGCGGTCTGCTCTATGGCGCTGGCCTGCTGCTGGGTGCGGTCGGAAAGGTCCTGGTTGCCCTGGCTGATCTGGCCGGCGTTGCCCGCCACGCCGAAAGCCACCTGGGTCACCCCCTGCACCGTATCGGAGAGGCTCCGGTTCATGTTATCCAAATCGTTCAGCATTTGGCCTATCTCATCACCTCGGGCCAAATGCTTTTCCTCTATCTCCACCGTGAAATCCCCCCTGGCCGCCTGCTGGATCACCCCCACCGCCACCTTGATGGGACGGCTCAAGGAACGGCCCACGAACCAGGCGTAGATCAGGCCCAGAATCAAAACCCCGCCGGCCACGCCGCCGCCCCAGGCCATGGCCTGGGCGAATTGCCGGTCAGCGCTTTCCAGGCTGTAGATCACTTCGAAGGCGCCGTGGATTTCCCCTTCCTTCCAATTCTCCATTTTGGTCCCGGTGGGGTCGACTCCCTGATCGTTGCCCCACAGTTCCCGGGACTGGGCCGGGTCGCCGTGGCAATAGAGGCAGGCCTTGCTCAAACGCACCGCCCGGAAATAACGCACCGCGTTGAGTTCAGCGTCTATCACGTGGGCCTCGTTTTGGTTCTTGCCCTTCAACTCTTTTAAAACAGCCTCTTCCACCGCGTCCGGCTGGTTTTGGGGATTGCGCGGCGATATCTTGGGCACCCTGAATTTGTAGCCCCCCGCCTCGGCCTTGCGCATGGCGGTCTGCCAGGCGGTGACCACCGGGATCACGGCCAGCATCTTGGCAGTTTCGCCCTGGCGGGCGTAGGCCACCAACTGCTCGGTGGTGAACACCCCTTCGGCCCATTTGGCTTCCATCTCCTCGCGGGCGCCCTCCACGTTCAGGGTGACCACCCTGGCCGTGTCAACGTAGGCGTTTACGGTGCTGGTCCGCTCTTGCCAGGCGAAAAGCATGAACAACAGACCCAGAAAGGCCGCGGCGAAGATCAACATGGCTCCCATGATCCGCTGTTGAATGGACCAGCTTTTTATGCGGAAACCCATTGTTTTCAAACCCTTCTTGCGTATCGCAGCATCTGTTGGGCAGGCCGGGGGTTTTCCCTTGGCACCGTGCCGGCGCAAATTTGTTTGGAGGCGGGAACGAGGCCCCCGCCTCGCTCCCAATTAAATTATACCCATATAATGGGTAAGCTCACCGGGGCGGTGTCAAGAGCGAAGACTATTTCACCCCAGAAGATGGGCGAAATCAGGCGCGCTGAGCCCAATTTCCCGGGCTATGGCCGCCAAGGTTCCCTTGGCGATGACCTCGTGATCCGGCACCGTGAGCCTGCGGAACGGCGGCTGTTCCTGGCGCAGGACCACGTGGCTGCCCCGCTGGTGGGAGGGATGATAGCCCAACGAGCCCAGGGCCCTTATCAATTGGCGGCCCGACAGCGCCGGCAGATGGCTCATGGGGCTTTCCCCGGCCCCCCCTCCTCCAGGCGGCAGGCCGGCGGCGCCTTCTCGCCCCGGCGGGCCAGGCATTCCAGATAGCCTTGCCGCGCCTCCAGGAGGTTGGACCTGGCCTCGGCCTCGCTCCAGCCCTGGCTGATGCAGCCCGGCAGTTCCGGACAGCAGGCCACGAACGCCCCGTCCTCGTCCTGTTCGATCAAAACCGTGTACACCCCGCTACTCATGCCCTGAATTGTATCCCGCCCATATCTCTTTGTAAATTATAATCAATCTTTCCATGAGCTTGCGAGGAGAAAACCTCCGCGCCACCATGGCGGCCCCGGCCCGGCCCATGCGCCCGGCCAGGGCGGGCCGCTCCTCCAGGGCCAGGGCGGCCTGGGCCAGGCCCTCGCTCAGGCCCGGCTGCGCGAAAAAACCGTTCTCCCCGTCGATCAGCCAATCCCCCACTCCCCCCACCCGGCTGGCCACCACCGGCGCGCCGGCGGCCAGGGCCTCCAGGCCGATTATGCCGAAGGGCTCGGCCCACAGGCTGGGCAGCCACAGGGAGCGGGCCCCGGCCAGGAGCCGGGCCAGGCCGGCGCGCTGGGCCCAACCCAGGTAGCGCACCCGCCCCCGGCTCTGTAGCGCCGCTTCTTCCACCTCGCCGCGCAGGGGCCCGTCGCCCGCCACCCAGAGAGGCAGATTCACCAGGCGGGCCGCTTTCAGCGCCACCCGCACCCCCTTGCGCCCCACCAGGCGGCTGGCCAGCAGATGGTAGCCTCCGGCGGCCTTGCGAGGCAAGGGCTCGAAACCATGCACAAAGGGCGGCAGAACCTCCACCGGCGGCGCGGGCAGGCCCTCGGCCTGCCAGGCGGCCAGCAGCTCCCCGGCCATGTAGCGGCTCAGGACCAGCACCCTGCTCACGCCGGCCGCGGCCCGCAGGCGGGCCCGGGTCAGGCTTAACAACCGGCGGCCGTAATCCGCCTCGGCAAAGCAATCCAGGCAGGCCTCTCCCAGGACTTGGCGGCATATGCGGCCGTCCGGCTTTAATTTGCCCCGGCCCGGACAAAAAAACCGGTGGTCCTGCACGGTGAGCAGGGCCGGCCTTGCGGCCGCGGCGGTCCGCAACAGGCAGGGGTCCATTATATTATGCAAATGCAGCAAGGCCCTGCCGCACTGCGCCAATGCCTTTTCCAGGCGGCGCTGGGCCGCCAGGCCCCCCCGCTGGCGCAGGCCGCCGCGGTCCAGGCCCTTGACCCGGTTCCAAGGGCCCAGCAAGGCCCGCTCAGCCGGCGGCAGGCTGCCGTCGTCTCTCCCCACCCAGAGCCCGGTGCGGATTTTGCCACGCAAGCCATCCAAAACGCAGCACAAATGCCGGTCAGCCCCGCCCAGGGCCGACAGCCGGTCCTGCAAGTGAATTACAAATATGTCAACTTTCGGTGAATCCAGTTCATTCCCCTTTAAATCAAAGCCTCGCCTGAGTTACATTATAGTTCGCCGTGGCGGTTCTCCTGGGGGCCCCCAGCCCTGGACCACCGCCGGCAGATGCGGCTGATCCAGGGTCCTTGCCGGGCTTGCTCGATACCTTGGAGCGAAAACAGTCAGTTAGCAAGTTCCTGGCACTGGGGGTCGGCGGCTGGTAGACTGCCCTCCCCACGCTTTCCCAACATGATAGCACCCCGTGCGCGCCGGGTTGACCCCAGCCCGGAGGGAAACTGGCGTCCGAACTACACCTTGTATATTTTTCGCTTGACGCCACCATATGTTGTGGTTATTCTGGTTATCGGTTCGGGCGGAAAAGTGGCTTGGCAAACCATTTGGCCGTCAAGCTGGAGAGGAAAAAACTATGGACCAAGGAAGGGACGCAACGTGAGAGAGCTGAACGAGGGGGAATTTCGGGGGAATAACATGGTTAAATTGCAAGTGGTTGATGCCAAACGCCCCATGCTGATGAACAACGAAACCACGGACATGGCGTTGTTCGTACGCACCAGCGCCGAGGAGATGGACTCCTGGGACCGCTCCCGTATCGAAGAAGCCCTCATCCGCGAGACCCAGCTTGACGACGGCACCGCCAAGGCGATCGCCGCCGAGGTGGAGGCGCAGATCGCCAGCGCCGGCATAAAGATGGTGACCGCCCCGCTCATCCGCGAGTTGGTCAACTCCAAGCTCATCGAGCGCGGCCTGGAGGCCGAACGCCTGCGCCACACCCGCCTGGGCGTGCCTCTCTACGACGTGGACCAGATGATCCGCATGCCCAACAAGGAGAACGCCAACGTTCCCCACGGCCCCGAGGCCACCAACCTCACCCTGGCCGAAAACATCAAGAAGGAGTACGCGCTCATCAGCGTCTTCTCCTCGGAGGTGGGCGACGCCCATATGCGGGGCGATCTGCACCTGCACGACCTGGGCTTCGTGGACCGCCCCTATTGCTCGGGCCAGAGCCTGGAATACATCAAAAAATTCGGCCTCAACCTGCCCAACTCCCTGGCCCTGGCCAAGCCCGCCAAGCACCCCGAGGTGCTCCTGGCCCACATGGTCAAGTTCGCCGCGGCCCTGCAATCCAACTTCGCGGGGGCCATCGGCTGGGACGCGGTGAATCTCTTTTTCGCGCCCTATCTGGAAGGCCTCAGCGACCGCGAGGTGAAGCAGCTGGCCCAGATTCTCATCTTCGAGTTCTCCCAGCAGGCCGTGGCCCGCGGCGGCCAGGCCATCTTCACCGACATCAATCTCTATTGGGAAGTGCCCAAGCACTTCGAGGACGTGCCGGCCATCGGCCCCGACGGCCAGTACACCGGCAAGACCTACGCCGAGTACGAAAAAGAGGCCCAGCGCTTCGTGTGGAAGCTCTTCGAGGTATACAAAGAGGGCGACGGCGCGGGACGGCCCTTCTTCTTCCCCAAGCCCTTGGTGCACATCACCGAGAAGTTTTTCCAGACCGAGGGCCACATGGATTTCCTGCACCACATCTGCGACGTGGCCGCGGACAAGGGCAACACCTATTTCGTCTTCGACCGGGGCCAGACCGCCAAGATCAGCGAGTGCTGCCGGCTCTCCTTCAAGCTGGAAAAAAGCGATCTGGAAGACGCCAAGACCCCCTGGAAGATGCGCTACTCGGCCCTGCAGAACGTCACCATCAACCTGCCCCGCATCGCCTACGAGGCCAAGGGCGACGACACCAGGCTGTTCCAGATACTGCGCCAGCGGATAAAGCTGGCCGCCGACGCCCATCTGCAGAAGCGGAACTTCATCCAAAACCTTCTGGACCATGGCGTCACCGGCCCCCTGGCCCTTTTGGCCTTAAGCCTGGACGGCCAGCCCTATTTGCGCATGCACCGGGTGACCTATCTGGTGGGCATGGTGGGCCTCAACGAGATGATCCAACAGCACCTGGGCCAGGAGCTGCACGACACCCAGGAAGCCATGCGCTTCGGACTCAAGGTCATCGCCCAGATGAACCTGCTGTGCGAGTATTATTCCAACAAGCACAACATGCGCTTCGTGCTGGAACAGACCCCGGCCGAAAGCACCGCCTACCGTTTCGCCAAGCTGGACCTCAAGTATTTCGCCAACCAGGCCCGCCACGTGGTCAAGGGCGACATCTTCACCAACGAGGTCTACTACACCAATTCCACCCTGTTCAACGTGGGCTCCACGGTCAATCCCATCGAGCGGGTCAAATTGGAAGGCCGCTTCCATCCTCTTATCGAGGCCGGCGCCATCACCCATGTGTGGCTGGGCGAGCAGCATCCTTCCAAGGAGTCCATGGCCAACTTCGTCATCAAGATTTTCCGCGATACCAAAAACGACCAGGTGGCCTTCAGCCCCGAGTTCACCTGCTGCAAGCGCTGCCACACCAACCACCGCGGCCTCAAGGACGCCTGCCCGGCCTGCGGCAGCGAGGACCTGGACCACATCACCCGCATCACCGGCTACTTCACCAGGGTCTCCTCCTGGAACAAGGGCAAGCTGGGCGAGCTCAAGGACCGCTACCGCAACAACGGCTTTTTCGCGGCGGCGCCCATGCGGGAGGCGGTGTAGGCCAGGCGGCCGTGGGGGGGATGGCTGTCAACTGGGCCAGGCGGCCGTGGGGGGATGGCTGTCAACGTCGTTAAAGTTTTTTGGGAGAGGGCTTGGGAGAACCCTTTTGTTCACAAAAGGGTTCTCCCAAAACCAACCATAAAAAAACAGGGGAGGCTGGTCATGACTTTGTTCACCAAGATCGGTTGCGACAAATGCCACTACATCACCGATAAATTCGACTTGGCGGCCATGGGCATCGCCGAGGACCGTCTGGGGCCGGAGAACCCGGACGCCCTGGCCCATCTGGCCTGGCACGAGCTAGTGGACGTGGCCGAGCGCGAGCTGCCCATCCTGGTGCTGGACGACAGCAGCCACATCAGCGGGGCCATCAAGATCAAATCCTATTTGAAAAATTTCGCCAATGCCTGAGCCATCCCTAGCGGGCGCCGCCGGCCGGGGAGAGGCATCCCGGGACCCGGCCGGGCCGCCGCCCATAAAGGGCTTCATAGAGACCAGCTTCATCGATTGGCGGGGATATATTTCGGCGGTCTTGTTTTTGCCCGGATGCAATTTCGCCTGCCCCTATTGCCATAACTACACCCTGGTGAACGACCCGGAGGCCTACCTCACCCTCGACCTGGACGAGGTGCTGGCCCGGCTCAAGCCCTTCGTGGGCTGGATTGACGGCGTGGTGGTTTCCGGCGGCGAACCCACCCTGCACCCCGGCCTGGCCGGCCTGGTGGAATCCTTGCGCGCCATCGGCTTCAAGGTGAAGCTGGACACCAACGGCTCCCGGCCCGAAACGGTGCGCGACCTGTGCCAGGAGGGCCTCCTGGAAATGGTGTCCATGGATTTGAAGGCCCCCCTGGACCCGCTTTCCTACGCCAGGGCCGCGGGCAAGGCGGTGGCGGTGGAGCGGGTGGCGGCCACCCTGGATTATCTACGCTCCAGCGGCATGCTGCACGAGATCCGCTCCACCATCTGGCCCGCCTGGCACGGGCCGGAAGAGCTGAAGGACATGGCCCAGGCGGTTGAGGGCTGCCAGAACTGGACCCTGCAGGCGCTCAATCCGGCCAACGCCTGGAACCGGCTGCCCCTGGGGCCCGGCGAGGCCTACACCTCCGACGAACTGGCCCGGCTGCAAACCGGGCTGGCCGACGCCGCCTGCCGCCCGCCGGGGCGGGATTTTTAGGCCGCCGGGGCCGTGGCCCATCTCCGCCTCATTCTCTTCAGCCACGGCGGATGCCTGTGCCTATACGTGCGGCTGCCCGGCGGCCGCCGCATGCTCATCGACTGCTGCCCCGGCCCGGCGAGGCCGCCCCTGGCTTTCTTACGCGCCTGCGGCGAGGTGGGCCCCCTGCATCCCCTGGATCAATACCTGCGCCCCGGCCTGGGGCCGCCGGAGCTGGAGGCCTGGCTCTCCCTGCTCAGCCTCATGCGGGGCCTGGTGCTGCGCCCCGGCGGGGCCCGGCTGATCTGGCAGGCGGAGGAATCCGCGCCACCCGGCTTCGCCTTGCGGGCCAGGGCGCTGCCGCTCAACGGCCCGCCCCTGGCCGCGCCGGAGCAGGCGCGGCCGCCGCTTTTGGTGCTGGGCCTGAGCCCCGCCGAGGTGGCCTCCCTGGGCGGGCCCCGCCAGGCCTGGATCGCCAACTCCTCTTTGGCCCTGATGGCCCCCGCCCCCGGCGGCGACTTTCTTCTGGGCGGCGATCTGCGGGCGGCGGCCTGGCAAAGGCTCCTGGCCGCTCCCCTGGTGAACCACGCCTTGCATCAGGTGCGCTGCTTCGCCGCCGGCGAACCGCCGGCGGGCCTGGCCGGCTATGACCTCGGCCGCGGCTTTCTCATGGCGGCCCTGCCCTGGCTGGTCATGGGCGCCCTGGCCCAGGCCGCGGCCTGGCCCGGCGAGCCCTCCCGCAAAACCGGCCTGGCCACTCCGCCGGTGGGCGCGCTGTCCATCGAGGTCGCCGACAGCGGGGAAATGCGGGCCACCGCCTGGCCCCACGCCAGCGACGGGCTCGTCTGGCAGGGCCTGGCCCGCCCCCTGAACGACCCGGCCCTCCCCGCGCCCTGGCCCCTGCGCCGGGCCCTGGCCAGCTGCTGACCCTAAAATTTTTTCAGCGACCGGCGCGGCCCCATGGCCAAGCGGGTCCTTCCGGCGTTATCATATAAATATCAGCCTGCCGTTCATCCTTTCCCATACGGCATAGCCCCCCATATGCCCGGCGCTTCAGCCACGCTAAGGAGGTCGTCAATGATCAAGAAAAGCCTCTCCCTGATTTGTTGCCTGATCGGCGTCATGGCCCTGGCGGCGGCCGCCCTGGCTTCCGGCGCGGGCGCGGCCAAGCCCAGCCCGGACGCGGCCCTGCAGATGCTCAAAGAGGGCAACGCCCGCTTCGCCGCCGGCCAAGCCACCCGGCCCCACCAGGACCAGGCCCGCCTGCTGCAAGCCAGCAAGGAGAACCAGGGCAACCACGCCTACGCCACCGTTCTCAGCTGCTCGGATTCGCGGGTGCCGGTGGAGATGATCTTCGACGCCGGCGTCATGGACATCTTCGTGATCCGGGTGGCCGGCAACGTGGTGCGCACCGACGAGGCGGGCTCCATCGAGTACGGCCTGGCCCACGTGAACACGCCGGTGCTGGTGGTCCTGGGGCACACCCAATGCGGCGCGGTGACCGCGGTGACCAATGAGGTGCAGGGGCACGGCCACGCCCTGGAGCGCAACATCCCGCCCCTGGTGGCCCCCATCGTGCCGGCGGTGCAAAGGGCCATGCGCGAGAACCCCGATAAAAAGGGCTTGGATGTAGTGCCCCAGGCCATAGAGGAAAACGTCTGGCAGGCCATGGAGGACCTTTTCCGGCAGAGCCCCGCCTCGCTGAATCTGGCCAAGGCCGGCAAGGTCAAGGTGGTGGGGGCCGTATACGATCTGGCCAGCGGCCAGGTGAAATGGCTGCCCCAGGAAAAGGCGGATCAGATCATGGCCAAGGTATTGGCCGATCCCAATAGGCCCACCAATCCCATGGCGGAAAAATGACGGGCCGCCTTCCCGCCGCCGAGCGCCGGCCCCAAAGGCGCGCGCTTGGCGGCGGGGAGCGTCTCCGCGCCGGGGCTTGGCCGGCGGTTCACGGCTTGAAGCTGCGCGGGAAAAGCCTCAGTAAATCCCTGGCTCCCCGCCAGCGGCCGGCCAGCGATTTGGCGTAGAGCAGGTCGATGATTCCCTTGAGGCCCGCGTAGACCCGCGGCCCGTGGGGATGCCACCACATGTTCTTGCGCAGGCCGGGCATGATATCGTCCACCACCACCTGGGGCTCGGTCATCTCGTCGAAGCCCAGCTTGCCGTGGGTGCGCCCGATGCCCGATTGCTTGAAGCCGCCCCAGGGAGTCTCGGCCAGGCCGTGACTCATCAGGTGATCGTTGATGGTGATCGCCCCCGCCTTGATGCGCCGGGCCAGGCGGCGCGCCCCGGCGTGGCTTTGCGACCACACCGAGCCGGTGAGCCCCAGGTCGGAATCATTGGCCAGGGCCACGGCCTCCTCCATGTTGGCCACCTTCATCACCGCCAGCACCGGCCCGAAGGTCTCCTCGCGCATCACCGCCATGTCGTGGTTCACCTGGCTGAGCACGGTGGCGGGCATGAAATTGCCGCTCAGGCCCTGGGGCGGCTCAGCCTGGGCGAAAATCTTGGCCCCCCTGGCCAGGGCGTCAGCCAGATGCCGCCGCACGGTTTCCATCTGGCGCTGGGTGGTCATGGCGCCCAAGTCCACCTGGCAATCCACGTCCGGCCCGATGCGCAGGGCCTCCACCCGTTTCTTGAGCAGCGCCATGAAATGCCCGTACACCGCCCGGTGCACGTAGATACGCTCCACGCCGCCGCAGGATTGGCCGCAGTTGGAAAGCCCGGCCCACACCGCCCCGGCGGCGGCGCGCTCCAAATCCGCGTCCGGGCAGACCAGCATGGCGTCGTTGCCGCCCAGCTCCAGGGAGACCGGCGTCAGGCTCTCGGCGGCCAGAGTCATGAGCTGTTTGCCCACCGCCACCGAGCCGGTGAAGAAGAGCTTGTCCACCCCGCCCCTTAGAAAAGCCTCGCCCGCCACCCGGCCCGGCAGGTTCAGGTAGCTGAACACGCCCCTGGGCAGGCCGGCCGTCACAAAGGCCTCCTCCAGCCGGCGGCCCACCATCTGGGTCTCGCTGGCGGTTTTCAGGATCACCGCGTTGCCGGCCAGGAGCCCCATCACCACTTCCGAAAACGGGATGCCGAAGGGATAGTTCCAGGGCGAGATGATGCCCACCACGCCGAAGGGAACCCGATGAATGCTGGCCAGTTTGTTGGCCAAGAGGATATTGCCCGGCATGAGGCGGCGGGGGCGCAGAAAGCCGGGCGCCTTTTTCATGTAATAGGAGATGGCCATGGCCGCGGGCAAAACCTCGGTGGCCAGCGCGTCCACCCTGGTTTTGCCGTTGTCGGCGCTGATGACCTGGGCCAGCTGGTCGGCGTCGGCCACCAGATAATCGCGCACGCCCCGCAGATAGCGCGCCCGCTCCCTGGGCTTCAAGGCGGCCCAGCCGGGCTGGGCCCGGCGGGCCAGGCCCAGGGCGCGTTGCAGATCATCCACCGTATTCAGGCGGGAGCGCCCCAGCGTTTGGCCGCTGGCCGGGTTGCGCGCCTGGCTGAACTCAGCCTCGCTCATGATCGGCCTCCGTTTCCCGCCCGGCCCTTGAACTCGTCCATGGATTCGGTGACCCCCAAAAAGCGGGCGACCCAATCCATGAGCGGCACCGGCAGGGCCCGCAGCAGGGGCACGGTGTAGACCAGGGGCGGCATCCACAGCCGCGCCTTGTCGCGCCGGATGGCCCCGATGATGCGGTCGGCCGCGTAGCCTTCCTTGAGGATGGGCAAGAGGAAGGGATACTTGGTCTTGACGCCCGCGAACATGCCGGTGTCGATGAAAAAGGGGCAGACCACCGTGGTCTTTACGGGCAGCCGGCGCTTCTTGAATTCGCCGCGCAGGGCCTCGTCGAAGCCGAAGGCCGCGAACTTGGAGGCGCTGTAATCGGCCAGGCCGGGCGTGCCCAGGATGCCGCCGGCCGAGGAGATGGTGACCAGATGCCCGCGCCGGTTTTCCACCATCTGGGGCAGGAAGGCCCTGGTCACCCAAAACAGGGCCATGGTGTTCACCTGGAGGGTCCGCTCGATCTGCTCATCGCTGCACTCCATGAAGGGCTTGCCGGAAACGATGCCGGCGTTGTTGATCACGATGTGCACCGGCCCCGCCTCGGCCAGGGTCCGCCGGGCCGCGTCATAGACCGCCTGGCGGTCGGACACGTCCACCTGATAGGTGAAAACCTCCCGCCCCGCCCTGGTCAGCTCCTCTGCCACCCCGGCCAGGTTGGCCGGATTGATGTCCCAGATGACGAGCCGCGCGCCCAAGGCCGCCATTTTCAAGGCCATGAGCCGGCCGATGCCCAGGCCGCCTCCGGTGATGAGTATCGTGCTCCCCGTTATCTGGCTCATATGATTCAGCCCCCTGTTTTTATTGCTGCGCGATTACGGCTCCCGGTCAGCCGAACAGGCCGCCTTGCCTGGGAGCGGGCTCGATGCAGGCTGGATCGTCCCGCGCCGCCGAGTTGCAGGCGGGCGACGCTCGGTAGCCCTCCATGAGTTCCCGCGGATAAGGCTCCAGCATGGCGGCCAGCTCCGCCGCGCCCCTGGTGCCCGGCTCCAGCCAGGCCTGTTCGTGCTCGGGCCGCAGAATCGCCGGCATGCGCTCGTGCACCGGCCGGACCAGACCGTTGGCCCGCGTGGTGATGATGGTGAAGGTGAACAGCCCCCCGCCCTGGCCGTCGCGCCAATCATCCCACAGGCCGGCCATGGCAAAGGGCGCGCGGTCTTTCAGCGTGTAGCGCCAGGGCGTCTTGGCTTTGCCTTTGCCCTGCCATTCGTAATAACCGTCGGCCAGCACCAGGCAGCGGTTGGCGGACAAAAGCCCCTTGAACATGGGCTTCATATCCAGGGTCTCGGCGCGGGCGTTAATGGCCGGGGAAACATCCTTGCCACCTTTGGACCAGGAGGGGACCAGGCCCCAGCGCATCAGCCTCAAGCGCCGCGCGCCGCGCCAAAGCACCACCCCCGCCTCCTGGCCCGGCGCCAGGTTGTAGCGCGGGAGAAGCGGCGGCCCTGCCGGTTCGAAAGCGAACCGCTCCCGCAACTGCTCCTCGCCATGGGTTCTGGTGAAACGGCCGCACATGATTCAAAGATTGGAGCACGCCGCGCCGGGGAAATCAAGCGCCTGGGCAGAGGCGGCGCGATCAGCCCATGCCCGGGGCCGCCGCCCGGTCCAGAAACCAGGCCAGCTCGCCGGCAGGCTTCACCATGGCCGCCGGCAGGCCGCCGCCGCCATAGAGCACCCGCGATACGCTGGGCCTCTTGTCGCCTCCGCAAACCAGGAACAAGACCGCGCGGGCCACGTTGAGAACCGGCAGGGTGAGCGTGACCCGGCCCACGGCGGGGGAGGCCTGGGGCGGGGGCTGGCTGGCCGTGACCCAGCGCTGGTACTCGGTCAGCTCCGGCCCTTCCGGGAACAAAGAGGCGGCGTGGCCGTCGGCCCCCATGCCCAAAAGGATCAAGTCCATGGCCGGAGGCTCCCGGCCGAAAAAGGCGCGCAGTTCCTCTTCGTAAGCCTGCGCCGCCTCCTGGGGCCCCAACTCGCCCCTGATGCGGTGAACGTTGGCTTGCGGTATGGGGGCCTGGTCCAAGAGCGCGGCGCGGGCGTTGCCGTAGTTGCTGCGCGGGTCGTCGACCGGCACGCAGCGCTCATCGCCCCAGAACAGATGCAGGCGCTCCCAGGGCAGGGCCAGCTTGGCCAGGCGCCGGTATACCGGCAGCGGCGTCTCGCCGCCGGAAAGGGCCAGGAGCACCCGCTCCCGGCGGTGGGCGGCCTCCAACACCTTCACCTGCACATACCAGGCGGCCGCCCGCGCCAATTCCCGCTCGCTGGGCAGCACCTGCACCCGCATTATTGCGCGGCTCCCGGCCAGGCGGGCAGCAGGCGGCCGGCTTCCGGAGGCCCCCAGGAGCCGGCGGGATAAACGTGCAGACGGCCGGCCCGCTGGTCGCAGCTTTCGCAGCGCCGCAGGATGGGGTCCAGGTAGCTCCAGGTCAGCGCGATGCCGTCCTGCCGCCAGAAAAGCATGTGGTCGCCCAGCATGCAATCCAACAGCGCCTTTTCATAGGCGTCCAAGAGAGGCCCCTCGTGCCCCTGCTTGTAATCGAAGAGCATCTTCACCGAGCGCAGGCAGAGCCTGGCTCCCGGATTCTTGGTCTGAAAGGTGAGGGTGATATCCTCCTCGGGATGCACCCCCAGGGTCAGGCGGTTGGCCGAGATGTGCTCGCCCAGGGTCTCGCGGAAAAGCGAGTGGGGCACCTCCTTGAACTGGATCACCATGCGGGTGCGCTTGGCCTGGAGCCTCTTGCCGGAAACCAGGTAAAAAGGCACGCCCTGCCAGCGCCAGTTGTCCACGAAGGCGCGCATGAGGGCGAAGGTGGGCGACAGCGAATCGCCGGCCACCTCGGGCTCTGCGCGATAGGCCGGCGCCGGCTTGCCCTTGATCCGGCCCTCCCCGTATTGGCCCAGGACCAGGTGATCGTACACGTGGTCCACGGGGAAGGGCCTTAAGGAACGGAACACCTTGGTTTTTTCGTCGCGCACCCGGTCCGCGCCGTAGCGGCTGGGCGGCTCCATGGCGATCAGCGAGAGAAGCTGCATCATGTGGTTCTGGAACATGTCGCGCAGCACGCCGGCCTTTTCGTAATAGCCGGCCCGGTGCTCCACCCCCAGGGTCTCGGTGGCCATGATGATGACGTGATCCACGTAATTGCGGTTCCAGAGCGGCTCGAAGATGGCGTTGGCGAAGCGCAGCAGCAAGACGTTCTGCACGGTCTCCTTGGCCAGGTAATGGTCGATGCGGAAAACCTGGTGCTCCTGAAAGGCCTCGGCGATGGCCCGGTCCAGTTCCTCGGCGCTGGCCAGGTCGTGGCCAAAGGGCTTTTCCACCACCAGCCGCGCCCAGCCGCGCTCCTCGCCGGCCAGTCCGGCCCGGCCCAGGCCCCTGGCCACCGTGGCGTAAAGCTGGGGCGGGATGGCCAGGTTGAAAACTCGGTTGCCGCCCACGCCCTGCTCGCGGCAAAGATATTCCAGGCGCTGGGCCAGGGCCGCGTAGGAATCGTCCTGGTCGTAGTCCAGTTCCTGGTAATGCAGGCGGCGGGCGAACTCCGGCCAGCGGGCCTCGTCCAGGTTCTGGTGGCGGCCCAGGGCCTCCCGCATCTTGTCACGGAATTGCTCGTCGCCCATGGCGGTGCGGGCCGCGCCCACCACCAGAAAAGCCTCGGGCAGCCCCTGGTTGATGAAAAGATTGTAAAGCGCGGGGATGAGCTTGCGCGCGGTGAGATCGCCCGAGGCCCCGAAGATGACGATGGCGCAAGGGTCCAGGGGTCCGTCCAGAAGACAAGAGGCCGGAGCATCGCCGTTGAGCAAGGCCGCTCCCCGGGTCAGGGCGGCCTCGCCCGCCCCGCCTTGGCCGCCGAAGTCGCTCATGGCTCTTCCTTTCGCCGCACCCGGTGGCCGCCGAAGCCGTGGCGCAAGGCGGCCAGCACCCGGTCGGCGAATGAGTTGTCCTGCCGGGAGCGGAAACGCTCCATGAGGGCCAGGGCGATGACCGGGGCCGGCGTGGCGCTTTTAATAGCCTGCTCCACGGTCCAGCGCCCCTCTCCCGAATCCTCCACGTAGGCTTGCAGGCCGTCCAGCCGGGGGTCATCGGCAAAGGCCCCCTCCATCAGCTCCAGGAGCCAGGAACGTATCACGCTGCCCTGATTCCAGAGATGGGAAACCTGGCCGTAGTCCAGGTGCTCGGCGAAGGGGCTGGAATCCAACAGGGCGAAGCCCTCGGCATAGGCCTGCATCATGGCGTACTCTATGCCGTTGTGGATCATCTTGACGAAGTGGCCCGCACCGGAGGGGCCGCAATAAAGATAGCCGCCCGGCGGAGCCAGGCTGGCCAGAAGCGGCTCCACCTGCCGGAAGGCCCCGCGGGGGCCGCCGGCCATGAGGCAGAAGCCTTTCTCCAGCCCCCAGACGCCGCCGCTCACGCCCACGTCCAGGTATTGCACGCCGCCGCGGGCCAGTTGGGCGGCCCGGGGAGCGTCCTCGGCGTAGGGGCTGTTGCCGCCCTCCAGCACGATATCGCCCGGCTCCAAGAGCCCGGCCAGTTCATCCAGGATGGGCTGCACCGCCCCGGCCGGCAGCATCAGCCAAACCGCGCGGGGCGGGCTTAAGAGCCGGGTCAGCTCGGCTAAAGTCCGCGCCGGGTGCGCGCCCTGGGCGGCCAGCTTTTCCGCCTTGGCAAAGGTGCGGTTATAGGCCGCCACCTGATGGCCCTTTTGCAAAAGGCGTTTCGCCAGGCCCAGGCCCATGCGCCCCAGGCCGATCATGCCGACTTGCATCCGGACCTCCCCGGCTGGGCTTTCAGCCTTTGAGCAAGGCCTTGGCCCTGGCCGCCACGTTCTCCTGGTTCAGGCCGTATTCAGCCAACACCTTGCCGCCCGGCGCCGAGGCCCCGAAACGGTCCACTCCTATTATATCGCCGCCGTCGCCCACCCAGCGCTCCCAGCCCAGGCTGGCGCCGGCCTCGATGGCCAGGCGGGCCTTCACCTGGGGCGGCAGCACGGCGTCCCGGTAGGCCTGGTCCTGCTCGCGGAAAAGCTCCCAGGAGGGCATGGAAACCACCCTGGTCTTGACGCCGCCGGCGCCCAGTTCCTGGGCGGCGGCCAGGGCCAGATGCACCTCCGAGCCGCTGGCCAGCAGGATGAGCTGGGGCTCGCCGCCGCCTTCATCCAGCACGTAGGCCCCCTTGGCCACGCCCTGGCTGCCGGCGTAGAGCCGGGGGTCCAGGATGGGCAGCTTCTGGCGGGTGAGCACCAGACAGGTGGGGGTCTTGCGGCTCAAGGCCACCTGCCAGGCCGCCGAGGTCTCGTTGGCGTCGGCCGGGCGGATGGTGGTCAGGCCGGGCATGGCCCGCAGGGAGGCCAGTTGCTCCACCGGCTGGTGGGTGGGGCCGTCCTCGCCCACGCCCAGGCTGTCATGGGTGAATACGAAAATGGAATGGCATTTCATGAGCGCGGCCAGGCGCAGGCTGGGCCGGCAATAATCGGCGAACACGAAGAAGGTGGCCCCATAGGGGATCACCCCGCCGTGCAGGGCCATGCCGTTCACCGCCGCGGCCATGCCGTGCTCGCGCACGCCGAAATGCACGTTGCGGCCGCATTCGGCCCCGCGCCCCCGCATGTCGCCGGAGCCGGCGATGACGGTCTTGGTGGAAGGCGCCAGATCCGCCGAGCCGCCCACCAGTTCGGG
This sequence comes from Desulfocarbo indianensis, assembly GCA_001184205.1. Taxonomy (GTDB): domain Bacteria; phylum Desulfobacterota; class Desulfarculia; order Desulfarculales; family Desulfarculaceae; genus Desulfocarbo; species Desulfocarbo indianensis. The sequence goes on along the minus strand of LBMP01000001.1, from coordinate 1,390,699 downwards.
CAGCTTCTGGGCCAGGGCGTTCAGCACCTTGCCCGAGGCCGCCCTGGTGGCCAGGGGGCCTTCCTTGGGCTGGAACACCGGCGCGGCATCCTGCCAGCCCCGGGGCAGCTCCCCGGCCAGCACCCGCTGGAATTCCGCGGCCTCCTGGGGGAACTTGGCCTGATAGCCGGCCATCAATAGCCGCCAGTCATCCTGCCAGTCCTTGCCCCGCGTCAGGGCCTTGCCCATGTGCTCCTTTACCTGGGGCGGAATGTGGAAGCTCTCCGCGGGCCAGGCCAGGCGCTTGCGGGTCTCGGCCATGGCCTCGGCGCCCAGGGGCTCGCCGTGCACCCCGGCGGTGTCCACCTTGGGGCTGCCGAAGCCGATATGGGTCCGCACCCGGATCAGGCTGGGGCGCTCGCTGTCGGCCCGGGCTTCCTCGACGGCCGCCGCGATGGCCTGGATATCGTTGCCGTCGGCCACCTTGAGCACCTGCCAGCCGTAGGCCTCGAAACGGCGGCCGGGGTCCTCCTTGAAGGCCAACTCGGTGCCGCCCTCTATGGAGATGCGGTTGTCGTCGTAAAGGTAGATCAGCCGGCCCAAACCCAGGGTGCCGGCCAGGGAGGCGGCCTCCGAGGCCACGCCTTCCATGAGATCGCCGTCGGAGACGATGGCGTACACGTGATGATCCATCACCGGGAAGCCGGGGCGCTGATAGCGGCCGGCCAGATAGCGCTGGGCCATGGCCATGCCCACGCCCATGGCGAAGCCCTGGCCCAGGGGGCCGGTGGTGGCTTCCACGCCGGGGCACAGGCCGTATTCCGGGTGGCCGGCGGTGAGCGAGCCCCACTGGCGGAAGTTCTTCACCTCGTCCAGGGAAAGCCCGTAGCCGCTCAGGTGGAGCAGAGCGTACAAAAGCGCCGAACCGTGGCCGGCGGACAGAATGAAGCGGTCGCGGGCCGGCCAGGCCGGGTCGGCCGGGTTGTGGCGCAAAAAGCGCGACCACAGGGCATAGGCCATGGGCGCCGCGCCCAGGGGCATGCCCGGATGGCCCGAGTTGGCCGCCTCCACCATGTCCACCGCCAGCATGCGGATGGTATTTACGCAAAGCTGATCCAGTTCGGCCCTAGACTCGGCCATGGCTAGTATCTCCACTGTTTTGCTGGGGGCCTGCGGCCCCGGTTGAAAGCTGGGCGCGCGATCCTCCGACCGGGAGGCGCGGCAAGGCCGCCGGCCAGACGGTTTTCAGGTCCGGCCGGCGAAATTGTTTTTTCGGGCTATAGGATAACACGTTTGCCCGCCCGTGCACGCCCCCCTTTTTAGCGGGGCCGGGCGGCCGCCGGTAAGCCATGGCATGGTTTTCGCTTCGCCTTTTGTTTACGACGCCTGAACCGGAGGCATGCAAACGCCGGACCTGGATTGAGCCGTGAATTGGGGAAATATTCATGATGTTCTTGCTGACTATCTTGGGATTGACCCTGCTTTTTGGGGGAGGCGAGCTATTGGTGCGCGGAGCCGTGGGACTGGCCTATCGCTTTAAATTGTCTCCGGGCCTGATCGCGCTCACCGTGGTGGCCTGGGGCACCTCCACCCCCGAGCTGGTGGTTTCCTTGCAGGCCTCCTTACAAAACCGTCCCGACATCGCCCTGGGCAACGTCATCGGCAGCAACATCGCCAACATACTGTTGATTCTGGGATCGGCCGCCCTGGTGCGGCCCTTGCGTTGCCTGCCTAGGGTGGTCTGGCGAGATGGCATGGCCATGCTGGCGGCCAGCCTGCTCCTGGTGGGTCTGGCCTGGTGGGGCCTGGTGAGCCGTGGGGCCGGCCTGGGCATGCTGTTGATCCTGGCCGGGCTGCTATGGGCTTCCTACCGGGCCGAGCGGCGGGGCGTGGGCCCCTCCTCCGCGCTGCCGCCCGAGGAGCGCCCCGCCCCCAACCTGCCGGTTCCCAAGGCCTGGACCGCCGCCGGCCTGGCGGCGCTGGGTTTATTGGCTTTGGCGGGCGGCTCCCAGGCGCTCATCAGCGGGGCCGTGGCCCTGGCCAGGGCCGCCGGGGTCTCCGAAGCGGTCATCGGGCTCAGCCTGGTTTCGGTGGGCACCTCCCTGCCCGAGATGGCCACCAGCCTGGTGGCGGCCTGGCGCAGGCAGGCCGACGTGGCGGTGGGCAACGTGATCGGCAGCAATATTTTCAATACTCTCGGTATATTGGGCATATCGGCCGCCGCCGGGCCGCTGGCGGTCAATCCGGCCATGGCCCAGGTGGACGTATGGGTGATGTTGGCCGCGGCCTTGGCCTTACTGCCGTTTTTGGCCACGGGCTGGCGCTTGAACCGCATGGAGGGCGGCGTTCTGCTGGCCGGTTACGGGGCCTATCTGGCCTGGTTGTTCCACGGCTAAGCCCCGGTTTCCCGGAAATCGGCCGGCAGCCAGCGCCGGCCAGCCGGAAGCCATGTTTCCCATGGCGGTTACCTATTAAATTGCAACCGGTTAGCTGGGACAGCCCAAGCCGGCCGCGCGGCAAGCGGAAACGCGGCTTCCTCACCGCGCCGGGAATTATCCTGATAATACCTGCCCAAACAGATAGTTAAGCATTGGCGCGCAATTTGTACGGCAACAATCCCTGACCGGCGTCCCGATAATCATCATGCCGCCGCACCATGGTCCACGGGCCGCTCCGGGCTGGCTCCCCACCCCCCAACGGATAGCGCCCATGGATCACCTCAGCCAAGTCAGTCTGGTCATCCTCTGCGTCCTTTTGGGCGCCATGGCCGTCACGGTGCCGGTCTTCATTTGCCTGGTTTTCACCGCCCTGGCCGGATTCCTCCTGTTCACCAATGTCTCACCCCTGCTGGTGGCGGAAAGCCTGTTCCGCTCCCTGGATAACTTCTCGCTGGTGGTGGTGCTTTTCTTCATTCTTTGCGGCAACATCATGACCTCGGGCTCCATCGTGGCCAAGCTGGTGCGCCTGGCCAACGTGCTGGTGGGCTGGCTGCCCGGCGGCCTGGCCATGGCCGGCGTCCTGGCCTGCGGGCTGTTCGGGGCCATAAGCGGCTCCACCGTGGCCACGGTGGTGGCCATCGGCGGCTTCATGATCCCCGCCCTCATGGACAACAAATACGGCGAGAAATTTTCCATCGGCTGCATGACCGCCGCGCCCAACCTGGGAGTCATCATCCCCCCCTCCATATCCATGATCCTCTACTCCATGGTGAGTGCGGTAAGCCTGGAGGGCCTTTTCCTCACCGGCTTCCTGCCCGGCGTCCTCATCATGGCCGGCATGTGCGGCTACGCCTATATTTGGGCCAGGCTCAGCCCCGGCTTCATCCAGGCCCCCCGGCCCACCCTCAAGGAGGCCGCCGACGCTCTGGCCAAGGGTTTCTGGGCTCTCATGCTGCCGGTGATCATCTTCGGCGGCATTTTTTCCGGCGTCTTCACCGCCAACGAGGCGGCGGTGGTGGCCTGCGTCTACGCCCTTTTGGTGGAGCTTTTCATCCACCGCAGCATCGGGTTCAAGACCGTGCGCACCGTGATGGTCAACTCGGCGGTGACCAGCGCCACCCTTTTGATAATCGTGGCCGGGGCCACCACCTTCGGCCGTTTCCTGACCCTGGAGGCCATTCCCGCCAAGATCAGCGAAGTGGTGGTGACCGCCATAGAAAGCCCCTGGATGTTCCTCCTGGCGGTGAACATCCTGCTGCTCATCGTGGGCATGTTCATGGACATCATCTCCGCCACCCTGATCCTGGGGCCCATCTTCTTGCCCATGCTGGATAAATACGGCGTGAACCCGGTGCACTTCGGCTTGTTGATGACCGTGAACTTGGCCATCGGCTATTGCACGCCTCCTTTGGGGGTGAGCCTCTACATCACCGGCTCCATGACCGGCCGCGACCTGGTCTATGTCTCGCGGGCGGTCATGCCCTGGCTCTTGATCCAGATCGCCGTGCTCTTCCTTTGCACCTATTGGGCCGACATGGTGCTCTGGCTGCCCAGGCTCATGGGATGGAACGTGGGTTAGGGCGGCCCGCCCCAGGGGCGGCCATGGGAGGCGCCCTCAATAATGTTTGGGGCCTTCGCCGCCACGGATTGAGGGTCTCGGTCTATTCCCTTTCGCAACGCCGCCGCCTTATTTTTGGGATATAAACTCCGAGGCGGCCCAGGACTTTCATTCCGGCGGGAAACCCCGCCACTTCAGACCCGCCTCGGCCCGCTGGGCGCGGCCAGGCCGTTTGGGCGGCAGGGCGGCGTCCGAAGGAGGCCCCCCTGCCATGGAAAGAAAGGTTCTCATCGGCGTCGACGGCTCCAACCCGGCCTTGTGGGCCGTGGAATACGTGGGCCTCATGTCCCAGATCATAACCAAGCTCTCGGCCACCATCTATCACGTGGTGCGCTCGGTGCCGCCCCCGGTTTTGCAGGGCGACAACCGCGACGTGCAGAACTTCCGCCTGGCCCAGCGCATGCAGCAGTTGATGCAGGAGAGGGCCGGCGCCATCGTGGACCAGGCGCGGGAGCGGCTCGAGGCCAGCGGGTTTCCCTCCGAGCGCATCCAGACCAAGGCGCTCACCCGGGGGCTGGGGCTGGCCCGCGACATCGTGTTCGAGGGCGAGCAGGGGCTCTATGACGCCATCGTCTTGGGGCGGCGCGGGCTCTCCAAGATGCAGGAGGTGTTTCTGGGCAGCGTCACCAACAAGGTGGTGCAGCACGCCGACCGGGTGGCCACCTGGGTGGTGGGTGGCAAGGTGAAAAGCCGCCGCATCCTTTGCGCGGTGGATAATTCGCAGGGCTCCTTGAAGGCGGTGGATCACCTGGCCTTCATGCTGGAGGGCTGCCCGGATTGCCAAGTAAGCCTGTTTCACGCCGGCCCCAACCTGGCCGCCCTGCCCGCCGTGGGTCTGGCCGAAAGCGACGCCAAGGACCTGGCCAAGGAGCTGGATCAATACGACCGCGAACAAAGCGCGGGCTTTCATGCCCAAACCCGCCGCATCTTCCAAGACCACGGCCATGATCCCGCCAAGGTGGAAATCATCAGCCGCTCGGAAAAGGGCGGCGTGTCCAACGCCATCATCAAGGAAGCCGAGGCCGGCGATTATGGCACCGTGGTGCTGGGCCGCCGGGGCGAGGGCGGCGCTTTCTGGCTGGGGCACGTGAGCGACAAGGTGTTGGCCAAGGCCAACAATCTGGCGGTATGGGTGGTGGGCTGAGAGAATGGCACGGGGGCGCTGGAGGCAAGCGCCCCCCCTTTATTGACCCCCCGGCCTCGCCGCGCATAGCGCGGGGCCAAAGCGGATGCGCGTCCCGCCAAAAAGTGCTAGGTTCCTTGGGTGAGGGCTTTTCATGGCAAAACATGCAAGCCTGAAGACTTGGTCACGTTGAGGGCCGCAGCGAGTTCACCCTGCCTAAGGAATCGAAGCCATGACCATCCTTGAGAGATTCCGCGAAGAATTCAGAAAAATCGCCCAGCGGGAAGACCTCCTGTCCGAGGAAATCCAGGTGGAGATCAAACCGCTCACCGCCAAGCAGGCCATCGGCCTGCCGGAACGGGGCGACTTCCCGCTGCAAAAGGGCAAGGAACGCATAATCGAGGCCGCCTTCCAGGGCAGCAAGGGCCAGGCCTTCACCGACGCCTTTGGCGAATACCGGGGCCGCGTGGCCGATCTCCTGGAGCTGGACCTGTCCGACCCCTTCAACGCCCCGGTTTTCGTCGCCTCGGCCAACGCGGTGCTGCGCCACCTGGGGCTGGTCGAGGGCACGGTGCACTGCCGCGACCAGGAGCCGGGGCAATGCTCCACCAAGCTGGTGGACTATCTGCGGGCCAACCACCCCGCCGCCAAAAGCGTGGCCCTGGTGGGCTTGCAGCCGGCCCTGGCCGAGGCCCTGGTCCCGGCCTATGACCTGGGCATCGCCGACCTGGACCCGGACAACATAGGCCAGAAAACCGCCGGCGCCCTGGTCCGGGACGGCCGCCGCGAGCTGGAGCAGGTGACGGCCTCCGCCGACCTGGTGCTGGCCACCGGCTCCACCCTGTGCAACCGCAGCATGGATTCCATCGTGGCCGCGGCGGGCGGCAAGCCCGTGGTGTTTTTCGGCATATCCGTGGCCGGGGCGGCCAAGCTCCTGAACCTGGAGCGCTATTGCCCCCTGGGCCGCTGAGCCGCCGCCGGCCCGCCGGCCACGGCAAGCCCCCCCGCGCCCGACCTTCCGGCCCCCACCGGCCAGGCTCACTCGCCTATGATCTTGACCAGGGCGCGCTTTTTGCGGCGGCCGTCGAACTCGCCGTAGAAAATCTGTTCCCAGGTGCCCAGGTCCAGGCGGCCCTGGCTGATCGCCACCACCACCTCGCGCCCCATCACCTGGCGTTTCATGTGGGCGTCGGCGTTGTCCTCGCCCACGTTGTGGCGGTATTGCTCCACCGGGGCGTGGGGGGCCAGGCGCTCCAGCCACTCGTCATAATCCTGGTGCAGGCCGGGCTCGTCGTCGTTGATGAACACCGAGGCGGTGATGTGCATGGCGTTCACCAGGCAAAGGCCCTCTTGCACCCCGCTTTCGGCCAGGGCGTCCTCCACCTGGGGCGTTATGTTGATATAGGCCCGGCGGGTGGGCACGTGGAACCACAATTCCTTGCGATGGGATTTCATGGTTTGACAGGCCCTTTCTTTTTGTTGATTTTCTTGGCTAGCGCCTGTATTTGAGAATTTTTAGGAGAAAACTCCAGCGCAAGAACATGTTCCAACATCTCGTATGCGTCCAGTACGTCCTTACGGGACAATTCGTTATGGCTTCCTGTGTTCCCAATCCATTTTATTGCAAGTAAAATATCGCTTTTGTCTTTGTTTTTATCTGAATATTTTCCAAGATCTATAATTCTGTGGTGTGTTGTTAGCCAATCTTTCCTATTTCTACCTGTCTTTCTTATCTTCTTATAGTCAAGATATCTTTCAATCGCTAAACGCAATTTATTGGCGGCTGCGCCGGGATCCATCCAATACAATGAAAAAGAAATTTTGATAATGTCAGCGATAGCGCTGGGACAACAATCGGGTATGGAAATTATGGATGGTGGGGGAATCAAAGAGACCGGATACTGAATCTGCTTGGCGAGGGAACCATATTGCTGATCCGGCACTTCATCTGTTTTATACCGTCCGGCTACCAAAACCGGCTCTTCGCATTTGGCGTTGGCGCACCTCAAAAGGCAGGAAAAATAACCGCTATCACAAGAAGGGTCCCACGATTCATGTCCCCATCCCCTTCTCGTGTTAGAGTCGGGCTCTGATCGGTAGCTCTTATCAACAAATATTAAGGTACCCGCCCCGCAGACCGGGCACAACCAAGTAGGAGGACTGAATATATCTACTACATGATTCCAAAGTTCATGATTCATTGTCTGACATCCCCCATTATCAATTTTTATTTCGTCATGTGGCACAAACAAAGTAACAACATGGATGTAAAATGCGGAGACTGGCCATGGCCAATCTCCGCAACATCATACTATAGAATTATATTTAAGCGTACTTGCCCATGATCTCCTGGAGCGCGCCGTAATCGGTGCCCTGCTTGAAAAGCGGCCCCCGCGCCAGAATCTCGAAATGATCGCTGAAGGGCTTGCGCTCCTCGTTCTTGTAGATCACGCCGGTGGGGATCGCATCCCCGAACTTGTCGGCCTGCCGCAGGGCCGCGTGCCAATCCGCGGGGTCGTGGTCCGCGGGCAGGGGTTGGCAGCGCTCCTTGTACCAGGCCCAGGTGTTTACCTTGTTGAACGACACGCAGGGCTGCATGATGTCCACCAGGCTGAAGCCCTTGTGGGCGATGGCCTCCTTGATGAGCCCGGCCAGCTGTTTCTGGTCGCCGGCGAAACCGCGCGCCACGAAGGAGACCTTGTTGGCCACCGCCGTGGCCACCGGGTTGAAGGCCCGCGAGCGCTGGCCCTCGGGCTGGGCCTTGGTCACCATGCCCTGCTGGGAGGTGGGGCTGGCCTGGCCCTTGGTGAGCCCGTATATCTGGTTGTCGTGCACCAGCAGCGTGATGTCGATGTTGCGCCGCAGGGCGGCCAGGAAATGGTTGCCGCCCTCGCCGTAGTTGCAGCCGTCGCCGCTGTTCACGATAACCTTGACGCCGTGATTGGCCAAAGCGATGCCGGTGGCCGCCGGCACCGAGCGCCCATGCAGGCCGTTGAAGCCGTTGCAGCGCAGATAGTGGGGCATCTTGGCCGCCTGGCCGATGCCGCTCACCAGCACTATCTCATGGGGAGCCAGGCCGCTTTCGGTCAGCGCCTGGATAAGGGCGGCCCGGATGCCGAAATTGCCGCAGCCCGGACACCAGGCGGTTTCGAAATCTCCGTAGTCTTCCATCTTGACCATGCTCGTCCTCGCTTACCCGGCAAGCTTTTGCAGGATATAGTCCGGGGTGAAGGGCCGTCCGTCATAGCGGTTGATCAGGCCGTGGACCTGGAACCCGGTCTCCCGGCGGATCAGCCGGGCCAGTTGCCCGCCCGCGTTCATCTCCACCATCACCACCCTGCCGGCCTTTTCGAAGCGCGGCAGGAATTGCTCCGGCTTGAGGGGCCACACCTGGCTGAAATGGCAGGTGGCGGTTTGCCGGCCCTGGCCGTTGAGGCGCTGGGCCGCCTCGGCCACCGCGCCCAGGGAGCTGCCCCAGGAGACCAGAAGCGTCTCCGCCGACTCCGGCCCGCCGAATTGGGGGGCGATCACCTCCTCGCGCAGGCCGTCCAGTTTGCTTAAGCGCTTTTCATGCTGCGCCAGGCGCACCATGGCGAGCTCGGTGATGTGGCCCTTGTTGTCGTGCTCGTCGCTGTCGGAGAGCACCAGGGAAGACCCCGCGCCGGGGATGGCCCGGGGCGACACCCCGCTGGGGCTCAGGGCGTAGCGCTCGTAGTCCCAGCCCTGGTCCGCCGCCTGGGGGTCGCCGGCCTGCACGGGCTGCACGCCGTCCAGGCCGAACGGCTTTATCCCCCGGTAGCTGTCGGCCAGATATTGATCGGTCAGCACGAACACCGGCGATTGAAAATTCTCGGCCAGATGAAAGGCCTTGACCGTGAGCTGAAAGCACTGGTTCAGATCGCCGGGAGCGAAGATGGCCCTGGGGAACTCGCCGTGGCCGCCGTAAAGGGCGAAATCCAAATCGCCCTGCTCGGTGCGGGTGGGCAGGCCGGTGGCCGGCCCCGGCCTCTGGGCGATGACCAGGACGAGGGGGGTCTCCGTGATGCCGGCCAGGCTCAGGCCCTCGGTCATCAGGGCGTAGCCGCCGCCCGAGGTGCAGACCATGGCCGGCGCGCCGGCGTAGGAGGCGCCCAGGGCCATGTTGATGGCCGCGATTTCATCCTCGGCCTGCTCGGCCACCACGCCCATTTTCTGGGCGGCCGCGATCACGGTGAGCGCCACCGAGGTGGCCGGCGTCATGGGGTAGAAAGACAGGAACTTGAGGCCGGCCGCCAGGGCGCCCAGGCCGATGGCCTCGTTGCCGCCCAGCATGATCCTCTCACCCTGGGCCGGCGCCGGCTCCAGGGCCGCGAACTCCGGCGCGCGTTCCTGGCAAAAGGCGTAGGCCTTTTGCAGGGCGTCCGCGTTCTTGTCGGCCACCTCCTGGCTTTTCTTGCCCAACTGCTTTTCCAGGGCCTTGCCCACCGTTTCCTGGGAAAGCCCCAGCAGGCAGGCCGCCACCCCCAAGGCCACGGTGTTGATGTAGCGGCCCTCGGTGAGGTCCTGGTAGGGAACGCTGAAGCAGGCGGCCTGGCCGCAGGTCAGTCCCCGGTCCGCCACCACCAGGGCCCCCGGCTTCAGCTCCCAGCCGTGCAGCTCCAGGGTCTCCTGGTTCAGCGCCACCAAAAGGTCGAGGCCTTCCTCGGGCGCCTGGATGGCCTGGACCGCAGCGCGGATCACAAAGGTGTTGTGCCCCCCGCGCACCCGCGACATGTAATCCTGGCTCACCACGATCTCATAGCCCGCGTGCACCAGGGCCTTGGCCAGCACGTTGCCGATGGTGACCAAGCCTTGGCCGGCCTCTCCCCCGATCATCACATTGACGGTTTTTCTTGCCATGCTCCCTCGCCTTTTATTTGCGCGACGCCGGCGGCTGCGCCGAACCACGCGGCCCAGCCAATGGGTTTGCCTTCATTCCAAAGCGTATTTTTAAATGGTAACACCAGGCCAGTGGGCACGCCAAGAAGGTGAAAGGGGCGTTGGTCAGGTTCTGTTAATATGATCGGCTTTTCCCTCTCCCCATTGCAAGCCTTGAAAAAACGCGAGCCCCCGCCGGAGACCTCGGGCCGGAGGGCTTGGCCGAATGACGCTCCGGCGGGCGAGCCCTCCGGCCGGGCGAACGCCAGGGGCCGCGGGCCGGCTCAGCGGCGGGGCGCCGCGATGCGTCCTGCGGGGCTAAACCGGTTCAGCTCTTTTCCGCCAGCATCTTGCGCAGTTCGTCGCACACCAGATCCACCTCTTTTTCCAAACGCGCCACCGCCGCCTGGGCGGCCGGCAGATCGCCTTCGCGCCCCAGCCGCTCCACCTCCGCCGCGGCGCGCAAGGCCTGGGCCGTCTCGAAATAGCCCAGGGAGCCTTTCACGGTGTGGGCCACGCGGGCCAAGGCCTCCACGTCGTCCTGGTACATGGCCTGCCGCAGTTCGCTCATCAGTTTGGGATGCTCTTCCAGAAACACCACGATCAGTTGCCGGGCCAGTTCGTCATCGCCCTCGAAACGCTCGATGAACTTGCGCCGGTCCAGCACCTTGCCCTTGGGCGGCTCCGGCGGGGCGCCGCAGGACTTGCCGGGCACCATCCTGCAGAGCGCCTCCCGCAAGAGGTCCGAATCCAGCGGCTTGGTGAGGTAATCGTCCATGCCGGCGGCCAGGCAGCGCTCCCGGTCGCCCTTCATGGCGTGGGCGGTCATGGCCACGATGGGAACCCGCTCCCCGCCGCCCGCCTCCTTTTGGCGAATGAAGCGCACGGCCTCCAGGCCGTCCATGACCGGCATTTGCACATCCATGAGCACCAGGTCGAAAGGTTCTTCCTCCAGGGCCGCCAAGGCCTCTTCGCCGTTTTCCACCAGGCGCACCCGGTGCCCCCAGCGGTGCAGCAATTCGCTGGCCACGCGCTGGTTGACCTTGTTGTCCTCGGCCAAAAGAATGTTCAGGCTGTCCTGCGTCCCAACGTCTTCCGCATCGTCGTTGCCGGCCGCCCCGTCTACTTCCCGCCCCAGGACCCGCGCCACCATGTCGCGAAGCTCCGCTTGCAGCACCGGCTTGACCAGGCAAAGGTTCATGCCCGATCGGCGGCATATCTGGCGCTCATCGCGCCGCTTGGCCGAAGCCAGCATCATGATGACCTTGCCGGACATGCCGTGATCGGCAGAAATGCGTCCGGCGAAATCCAGGGCGTCCTCGCCGGGGAGCAAGGTGTCCAGCAGAACCAAGCCGAAGGGGCCTCCCGCTTGTCGGGCTTCCTGGAGCAGCCCGGCGGCCTCGGCCGCGCTGCCGGCGGTAACCGTCTCCATGCCCCAATCCCACAGCAGTTCGGAAACGGCTTCCCGGCTGCTCAAGTTGTCATCCACCACCAGGGCGCGAATGCCGGCCGCCTCGGGCAAGGGGCCCTGGCGCGCGGCGGGTATGGAAGGCAGGCCCAGGCGCATATTGAAGCTGAAGGTGCTGCCATGGCCGGGTTCGCTCTGCAGCGACATGCTGCCGCCCATCAGCTCGACCAGTTGCGAGCTGATGGCCAGGCCCAAACCGGTGCCGCCATAGACCCTGGTGGAGGACATGTCCGCCTGCTCGAAGGCCTGGAACACGCTCTTTTGCTTGTCCAGCGGGATGCCCACCCCGGTGTCGCGGACGGACAGCCCCAGCTCCACCTCGTCGTCGCCCTGGCGCAGCAGATCGACCTCCAGGTCCACTTCTCCCGTGTCGGTGAACTTGAGCGCGTTGGACAGAAGATTGACCACCACCTGGCGCAGGCGGCCGGGATCGCCTATGACCACCTCGGGCACCTGCGGCCGCACCCGGCCGGTGAGCTCCAGGCCTTTTCCCTGGGCCCAGCCGGCCAGAAGGCGCAAGGAATCGCCCAAGGTATCGCGCAGGTTGAAGGCGACCGCCTCCAGCTTCAGCTTGCCCGCCTCTATCTTGGAAAAATCCAGGATATCGTTGATGACGGTGAGCAGGGCCTGGGCCGAGTTGCGCGCCAGGGCCAGGTATTCCAGTTGCTCGGGGGAAAGCTCGCCGTCCATGAGCAGATCGATCATGCCGATCACGCCGTTCATGGGGGTGCGGATTTCGTGGCTCATCACGGCCAGGAATTCGCTTTTGGCGCGGCTGGCCTCCTCCGCCTGCCGCCGGGCCTTGACCAGATCGGTGACGTTTATCACGTTCAACAACACGCCGTCGTATTGCCCGTCGCGCTGAATGGCCTGCATCCGCATTATCACCTCGGCGTCGCCGAGGGGCCGCTGCAAGAGCAAGGGAGGGCTGGCGGGGTCGCGGCGGAAGCGCTCCACCACCTCCTCGACCCGTCCCAAAACCGGCTTCTCATGCAGGCTCCAAAGGTCGCGGCCCATGATGTCCTCGCGCTTGGCGCCCACCAGCCGGCAGAGGTAGTCGTTCACCTCCACCACCACGTTGTCGCGGTCCGCGAAGGCGATGCCCTCTTCCATGCCCGAGATCATGGCCGATAGCTTGGCGGTCTCCCGCCGCGCCGCGTCCTCGGCCTGTTTGCGGCTGGTGATATCCTCCTTGACCGCCAGATAATGGGTGATGGCGCCCGTGTTGTCCTTGATGGCCGAGATGGAGGCCATCTCCCAATAGAGTTCGCCGTTTTTCCGCTTGTTGAGCAGCTCCCCCCGCCATTCGCCGCCCCGGGAGAGGTTCTGCCACATCTCCCGGTATTCGCTATCGGACATGCGGCCGGATTTCAGGATGCGCGGGTTCTGGCCCAGGGCCTCCTCGCGGCTGTAGCCGGTGGATTGGGTGAACTTGGGGTTCACGTATTCAATGTTGCCCTTAAGATCGGTGATGACCACCGTGGCCGGGCTCTGCTCCACCGCCTGGGAGAGCTTGCGCAGACGCTCCTCGTTGAGCTTGCGGTCGGTCACATTGCTGACAAAGGCGAAGGACCCCCTATGCTCGCCGCCCGGCCCATGCAGAGTGGTGGCGGAAAACTGGGTGAACACCACCCGGCCATCGGCCGTCTTCAACCTGATCTCATAGCTGCGATGGACGGTATTGCGGATGCGGCGGACCTGTGCCTGATACGCCTCCATGTCCTGGGGGTGCACCAGGGAGAACATGGACACTCCCAGCAGCTCTTCCCTGGCATAGGCCAGCATGTCGCAGAGGGATTGGTTCACGTCCCGGATGTTCATTTCGTCGTCCACCAGGATGAATCCCTCGTTGCTGGTGGAGATGATCTGCCTGAGCCGCTCCTCCTTTTCCTGCAGGTTGGCCAGCATCTCCTGATGTTCGCTCATGTCCTGCAACACTTCTATGCCGCCGGTCACTTTCCCATCGAGGTCGCGCAAGAGGTCGGCGTTTTTCAGCAAGGTCAACTTGCGGCCGTCCTTGGTTTCGATCTTGCATTCCCTTCCCCAGACCGGGGCGTCGCTGGGTTCGGCGAAAAGCCCGCAACGGAAGCTGCAAGGTTCCCGCACGAATTCGGTGCAGACCCTTCCCACCATTTCTTCGGCCGTATAGCCCGTGTATAGGGTCATGCGTTGATTAACGCCGGTGATGACCCGGTTGGGATCCACGATCATGGTCGCCGTGGGCACCATGGCGTAAAGCTGTTCGGCCTCTTCCTTGGCCGCCTTCATCTCCGCGGTGCGGCGCGCCACCAGGGCCTCGACGTGCAGATTGCGCCCCTGCAAGGAAAAGATATAGGCCGCCACGATGGCCGCCAGGCCCAACATCACGCCCAAGGCCAGCCAGGGCGGCCAGACGGGCTGATTTTGCTTGAAGGACGGCGCCGGCCTCACCACTATGCGCCACTGCCGGCCGCCGGCGCTGAAATCGCTGAGGCAGCTCGGGGTCTCGCCGGGGTTGAGGGCCTTGGCCGCCGCCACGTCCTCCCGGGTGCGCGAGGGACTGTAGGCTTGCAGCGATTCGCCGGGAACGTCGGGCGAGAGCACCAGCAACACGTCCAGGCCGGCCGGCTTGAAGCGCTCCAGGGCCTTGTCCACCAGCCTTTTCAGATTGAAACACCCCAGGACGAAGCCCGAGGGGGCCTCCGCCTGCTTGGCGGACGAGGCGTCTTGCTTTTTATTGCTGCCGATGGGCGCCAGCGCGCAGATCTCGCCCGGCATGCTCAAGCCGGCTATGCGGACCAGCGCCAGCCCTCCGCTGTCGCGCGCCCGGCCCATGGCCTCTCTGGCCTCCGGCAGAGCGGCCAGGTCGAGCCCGTTCAGCTTCTGCCTGCTTTTGCCCGATTCTATCCCCCGCCGGCACAGAAAGACCACGGGGTTGTACGAGGCGCGCTTGCCGGCGGGCCGCACGGTGCCGCCGTCGCCGGGATCGCGCACCACGAACTCGTCAACCCCCGACGAACTCATCTCCCTTTCCCAGGCCGCCCGTTCCGTCTCCAGCACGCGGGGAGCCCAGGCCAGCAGTTCCAGGCCGCTGTCCTCTTCGACTTGATATTTGGCGAAACGGCGGAAGCGGTCATGATCCGCCACCTCCACTTCGCTCAATAGCTTGGCCACGATGCGCATTATGGCCAGGTTGTTCTCCAGCTCCGACCTGACCGCCGCCGCGTGGCTGGCGGCGCGCTGTTGAAATTGGTCGTGGAACCGCTGTCCCAGATAGTTGGACACCAATTGCTGCAAGGCCAGGCCCACCAGCAGCCCCGCCAGCATAACGGTGCAAACCACCACCCAACGCCAGAGTCTTTGGGGCGCAAAATCCTCTGGATCGGCTCCGCCAGAATTCATGGCCACAAAAAGTCCTTCCCATGCAGGAATTTATTGTTATTAATTATATAACAGCTTAACCCGTGGCACTTGAAAAAGCCATGGACGTCGCTTTTCGCGGCCTGATAAAATTCCCGCCGTTGTGATAAACGGATTGCTTGCCTCTTGCTTTTAAGCGGTTTCCCGGATCATGGCCAAACATTACCTTTCTCTCAAACCTCTGTTGTCCTGGCGGGGCATGTCCCACCCCTTGAACTGGCCCGCCCTGTTCGGGCGCTCCGCCGCCCTGGAGCTGGAGATCGGCTTCGGCAACGGCGAGCGCCTGCTGCGCCACGCCCTGGCTCACCCGGAGATCAACCTGATCGGCGTGGAGCTTTCCTGGCCGGCGGTGCGGCGGAGCTTGCGAAAAATCGCCCTGGCCCGGCCCGGCAACGTGCTCCTGGTCCAAGCCAGCGCCGAGGCCGCCATCCTGCGCCTTTTCGCGCCCAACAGCCTGGCCGCGGTGGAGGCCCTTTTCCCCTGCCCCTGGCCCGCCCAGCGCCAGAGCAAGCGGCGGCTGTTCAGCCGGCGCTTCCTGACCATCTTGAACAACCGCCTGGCGCCCGGCGCCAGTTTCCGCATGGTCACCGACCATGCCCGTTTTTTCGCCTGGGCGGCCTCCCAGGTTCCCGGCCAGGGCTTTGCCAAGGAAACCAGCGTGCGGGGGCCCGGTCTGGAAACCAAATATGAACGCAAGTGGCGCCAGCAGGGTCAGGAAGAATTCCATGAGCTGCGCCTCAGAAAAACCCGCCACCTGGATTTACCCTTGGGAGAGGATATCGTGCTGCAGCCGCTGCGTCTGAAAAGCTTTGACAAGGAGGCGGTGCAAGACCGCGACTTCGGCGGGGAGGAGGCTCACATCTCCTTCAAGGAATTGGTGTTCGATCCCCTGAAAAACATAGGGCTCTTGCACGCCGTGGTCAACGAGGACGATTTCATGCAGGCCTTTTGGCTGGAGTTCTGCCTGGATAACGGCGGCTGGCTCCTGCGCCCCGCCCTGGGCTGCGGCCTGGTGCCCACCCGCGGCGTGCGCCGGGCGGTGGAGCTGGCCGCCGGGCTGGCCGAGGGCCGGCTATTTGATGAACTCCCGCAGCAGGGTCGTGGCATAGGAGCCCTTGGGTAGGGCAAAGGAAAACCACAAGCCCGGCGCCTCGTTCTGAGGGGACGCCGTTATTTCTATGGTTCCTGGCAACAACCTGGCCAGGCGGCGGGAGCCCTTGAGCCCCGCCCGCTTCAGCTCCTCCTGGCTCACCCCCTCGGCGGCCAGAAGCTCTTTTTCCCGCTCTCCCGCCTCATCTTGCGCATACCGCATCTTGTGGCCGTAGATGGGGCCGGTGTAGGAGATGGCCCCCTGTTGCAGGCGCTCCTGTTCCCTGGCGGGGTCTTCCACCTCGAAAAGCCCCCCGGTGTCGGTCTTCTTGGCGATATCGCCCTTCAGCAAGCGCTCGAAGTCGCCCTCCCCTATGCGCTGGGCCAGCCAGCGGTTGAACAGATCCGACTGAAAGGCGCTCAGCAACAGGGCGCGCAGCCATTTGGGGCGGGGCCCCTTGCTCTTCAGCGCCCGCCGCCCGGCTTCGGCGTTGTCGCCGGCCAGGCCGAAACGCTGGGCCCCGAAATAATTGGGCAGGCCGCGCTGGTTGAGCTCCTGGGCCACGGCGCGCGCGCAGGGCAGCGCCTCCGGGCCCACCCCGCTCACCAGCACCCGGAAGCGGTTGCCCAGCAAATGGCCCCGTTTGAGCTTGTTCTGGTGGCGCTTGGCCAGGTGCACGGCGAGCCCCAGGGATTCCTCCACCCGGCGGGCGGCCTCCTCCTCGGCCAGGCTGGCCGAGGGCAGGCTGAAGGTTTGGATGCAGCGGGCCTCCTTGTCCTTCAGCCCGGCATAGCCGATCTCGTTGGCGTCCAGCCCGAATTCCCTGGCCAGGGCCTGCACCAGGTCCCTGGTGGTCATGCCCTGGCGCTCGATTCTCAGGTACAGATGAGGGCCCTGGCCCTGGGGCTCGTACAGGGGCAGTTCCTCCACCACGAAATGGGAGGGGTCTTCCTTGATCCTGCCGCCGATGCCGATCAGCCCCGGCGTTATCAAAGGCAGCTCAGCGCCGCTCAAGGGCTCCATGGCCTTGCTCTCTCCCGTAAATTACGCGGCATTCACGCGCCAGAGCCAGCGTCAGGCCCCGGCCGCGAAACGCGCCAGGTATTCGGCCAGGCGCAGTTTGCGCCGGGTGCTCGCGGAACTCATGTAGCGCACCTTGCCGAAAACCGGCCGTTCCGGCCCAAAGGCGCGGTCATAACGCCCCAGACACCAGAATATGCCGGCATAGGAATTGGGGTCCCGGCCGTCCAGGGCGTAGCGATCGTTGAGGCGTATCATGGTTTCCACGGCTCGTTGCGGAGTAGGCGACCATTCCAGTATCTTCTTGCCCCACAGCATCCGCAGATAGCCCGCCATGACGCCTTCTTCTCTTAATTGCCGCTGGGCCGCGTTCCAAATCTCATCGTGGCTTGCCGCCCGCTCCAATTGCTCCGGCCCATAGACATAGGGCCGGCGGTCGTTGGCGTGAGCCTCCAGGGTGGACCTGGCCCAAGCGGGCAGGGATTCATAGCGGTCGTAATCAGGGCGGCCCTGGCAATAGTTATAGCCCAATTCGCGCCAAGTCACGAGCTGATCCAGGAACGCCTCGGCCGAGGCGCTCATTCCCCACCAGCCCTCCCGCTGGCCCTTGCTTTCCGGGCCCAGGGCGCTGGGCGCCCAGGCCTCCTGGGCCGCCAACTCCTGAAACACCTGATGGGCCGATATATGGCCGAAATGCAGATAGGGCGATAGCCCGCTGGTGGCCCCCGGCCGGGGCTGGTTGCGCCTTTCCGCATATTCGGCCAGCCCGCCTTGCAGAAAGTCGCGCCAGGCGGCCAGGGCGGCCCGAGGGCCTCCCCGCCTGCCGCGCGCCGCAGGCGGGCCGGCCGGCAAAGGGAGCTTGGCCCAGGCCGCGCCGGAAGCCAGATCCCGCTCCGTGGCGGCGGGCCAGCGCCGGGCCATCTCCCTGGGCAGGGCCGGGGGAGCGGGCAGGTCCCCGGCCAGGGGGTCGGCCAGCGGCGCCTCGGCCAGGTGGCCGGGCAGGTTTTTCTGCAGCCAGCGGCGGAAGTCAAAGGCGCGGCTGAAAACCTTGGGCGCGGCGGCCAGGGGAAGCAGGCCGCAGGAATCCACCGCCTCCAGGCGCACCGTCAGGCTGCGCCCGGCGGCGGCCAGCATGCGCGGCAGGAAAAAGCAGGGATACCAGTCGCAGACCACCAGGCAGGCCCTTGCGGCCCAGGCCCGCAAAAGCCCCTTGCCCGCGCCGGCCTGGGGCTCCAGGTAGGGGTGATACAGCAGCGGCCGCCCGCCCAGGGCGCGGGCGTTGTCCGCCATGCCCTGGCAGATGAAGGCGTGCAGCCGGGGCGAAGCGTGGGGATAATCCAGGCGCAAGGCTTCCAGCACCACCAGGCCCTTGCCCAGTTTCCTGGCCCAGGCCGCGGCGTGCTCCAGGCCGAAATTGAAAGCCGTGCGCCGGGCGGCGGTCATCCAATAGACCACGCAGGCTCCCTCCGGGTTCAGGGGAGCCTGATTCAGGGGCGACACACGCGTGGCGGGGGCGAACATCGAGATTCTCCCGGGGCTTGCCTTTTCAGGATAAGGCCTGGCCGGGGCCGCGGGCAAGGCGCATTGACAAAGCCGGCCGCGGCCCCCCACACTTTTATTAGCAGGGCCGGACAAGGCCAGGGAGGTCACGCATGACTGAGTTTCCCCGCCCCAAGCTGGTGGTGAGCAAATGCCTGGGGTTCGAGGCCTGCCGCTGGAACGGCGATATCATCAACGATGAGTTCGTGGCCAGGCTGAAGCGCCTGGCGGATTTTCTGCCGGTGTGCCCGGAAATGGAGATCGGCCTGGGCGCGCCGCGCAAGCCGCTGCGCCTGGTTGACTTTCCTGACGGCCCCCATCTGCTGCAATGGGACACGGGCCGCGATTGCACCGGCGAGATGCGCGCCTTTTGCGCCGCTTTCCTGGATAGCCTGCCAGAGGTGGACGGCTTCCTGCTGAAGGGGCGCTCCCCCTCCTGCGGGCCGGTGGACGTGAAAATTTACGCCGGCCTTGCCAAGGGCGCGGCCTCCCACCGGGGACGGGGCATGTTCGGCCAGGCGGTGGCGGCCGGGTTTCCCGAGGCCGCCCTGGAGCACGAAGGCCGCGTGCGCAACTTCGCCATACGGGAGCATTTCCTCACCAAGCTCTTCTGCCTGGCCCGCTTCCGGGCGGTCAAGGCCGCCGGAACCATGCGGGGCCTGATCGCCTTTCACGCCGACCACAAACTGCTCCTCATGGCCTACAGCCAGCAGGCCATGCGCCGCTTGGGCCGCCTGGTGGCCAACCCGGACAAGCTGGCCCCGGCGCAGGTGCTGGCCGCCTACCAAGCCGGGCTCCAGCGCGCCCTGGCCCGCAACGCGGCCCTCACCTCCCATATCAACGCCCTGATGCACGCCATGGGCTATTTCAAGAATGAATTGAACCGCCGGGAGAAGGCCCATTTCCTGGATTTGCTGGAGCGCTACCGGGCGGGCAAGGCCCCGCTGAGCGCGCTGTTGGCCGTGCTGGGGGTCTGGATTGCCCGCTGGGGGCGGGACTACCTGGCCGGTCAGGTCTATTTCAATCCCTATCCCCTGGAGCTTATCGAGATCAGCGATTCCGGCAAGGGCCGCGATTTATAGCGCGCCCCGCGGCCTGCTCTCCGCCGGCAAGGGAAAACCGCCGGCCGCTTGCGCGGCGACGGCGGTTACGCCGGACGCGTCATAAAGGCCTCTACGGCTTTTTGCCCTCGGCGGCCTGGGGTGCGGGAGGTTCCTGGGCCCCGGCGCCGCGCACGTGGCAGGCCCCGCAGGTCACCGGGCCGCTTTTGTGGCCCTTGGCCATCATCCCCCGGTGGCAGGTCTTGCAGTTGGTGTGCATGGCCAATCTGAGCGGCACCGGGTTGTCGCCGGAAGCGGGGGAGGCCACATGGCATTCGGAGCACTTGACCTCCTGGGGGCCGGTGTTGTTGTAGTACTGGTCGAAATCATGATGACAGGTGACGCACTCCACCACCTCGGCGTGCTTCTCGTGGGTGAAGCGCACCAGGGGCCTCTCGTGCTTTCCCAGGGATTCGCTGTTGATGGTCATCACCGCGTCCTGGCACCAGGCCAGGGGCGCGGCGGACAGGGCCGCCGTGAGAACCAAGAGCAGAACCGGCTTGCCGCGCTTCATGTTCACTCCTCCCCGCCGTCATCGCCCGGCTGGCTCGCGGGCTCCTCGTCTTCCTCCTTGGGGATGAATTTTTCGGGGATGATCATGCTCTCGCAGATGAGTTCCTTGAAGGAGACCACCTTGAGACCCAGCTCGTATTCCTTGTTGAGGTCGGTGATCTGGTCAAAGCAATTGTGACAGGGCACGATGATGATCTTCGCGCCGGTGGCCTTGATCTGCTCGGCCTTGATCTTGCCCGAGATCATGCGCCGCTTCTTGAACTCGGCGCCCATGGGGATGAAGCCGCCGCCGCCCCCGCAACAGTGATTGAATTCCCGGTTGGGATTCATGTCGCGGAAATCCGCGCACAGCGCCTGGCTGAGCTCGCGCAGCATTTGGGAGAGCCCGGCGCTGCGCGATTGGTTGCAGGGGTCCTGCACGGTTACCGGCACCGTCACCTTCTTTTCCGGGTCTATCTTGATGCGGCCGTCGCGCACTATGTATTCCCAGAAAAGCTGCACCGAGTGCTTGACCGGCAGCGGCGGCTTGCCGCCGGGCAGGCCCAGGAAATAGGGGCCCTCGAAGGCGGCGGAGCGGTAGGCGTGGCCGCATTCGGTGACCAGAATTTGCTCCACGCCCAGTTCCAGGGCCTTGTCGTACATGAGCTTGACCGGGTAGGCGGCCATCTCCTTGTTGGCGGCGAACATGGCCAGGTTGGTGCTGTCCCAGCCGGTGCTGGGCACGGTCCAGCTTTCCTCGGCCACGTGGAGAATCTGGGCCATCATGCCCACGTCCTGGGGATAGAAGGCGGGCTCCCGGGGGTTCACGGTGAACATGTACTTGACGCCCTTTTTATCCACCGGGATGGTGAGGCCCGCGATCTCCTCGCCGTATTCCTCGGCCATCCATTCGCAGGTCTCCAGCCAGTCCTCCTGGCTCACCGCCATCTGGTTGCCGGTCTCGCGGATGTTTTCCACCGCCTTGGCCAGGCCGGCGGGCAGGATTCCCTGGGAGGTGCACACCGCCCGCCCCACCCCGATCATGGCGGCCATGTCTATGCCGAAGGGACAGAACATGGAACAGCGGCGGCACATGGTGCATTGCCCCCACAGCACCTCGTAGGCCTCCCGCAGGAACTTGCGGTCCACCCGGCCTTTACGCTTGTACATTTCGCCCACGGTGCTCTTGACCTTGTAGGCGGGGCTCAGCTTGGGGTCCTTGTCGTTGGCCAGGTAGAAAAAACAGCTGTCCGCGCAGAGGCCGCAACGGGCGCAGATATCCAGCCAGCTCCGCATGCGGGCCCCGCTGTTGGAGCTTAGAATGCTCTGGATTTTTTTTAAATCCACCGGGCGGTCGTCTTGCTCCGGGGTTTCCTGGGCCTGGATTTCCTCGGCTGGCTCAGTCATCTTTCGCCCTCTCTGGGAAAAGCGGTACGTCCCCCTCTTTTACGGGCCGGCAAGCCTCCCTACCAAGTGCGCGCGCCCAAGCGGCCGTATTGATCGCGGCGCGCGCCCATGTCCGAGCCGATGAAGGCCCGGGTGAAGAAAAAGAGCATCAAATGACCCAGCTTGCTGAAGGGCACGATGATCATGAGAACCTCGCTGCACAGAATGTGCAGCACCAGCCAAGTCAGGTAATCTCCGTATTGGTGATAAGCCAGATATCCGGTGACGAAAGGCGCGGCGGTGAGGAGGAGCAGGGCGTAGTCCCACAGGGTGGAGAGGATGCGCACCTCCGGCTTTACCAGCCGGCGCGCGAAAAGGAACGCCACGCAGGCCAAGAGAACCAGCACCCCCCAATCCGCCACCGGGTCGGGCAGGGTGGGCAGGCTCCAGCCGAAATATTCCTCCCACATGATATTGTGCGCGTCGAGAAAGACGGGAATGCCCAGCAGGCAAAGATGAAACAGAAAAAACGCCAGCCCGAAGACCGGTTGTTGGCGGAAGGATACGCCGCCCCAGGGCAGCAGCCAGTGGTATATGGAGCGCCAGGACCAGACCGGATCGAAATGATCCCAGAAAATCTTGTCTCTTTCCAGACTTAGGCCCCAATAGAACGCGCCGCGCGCCAACAGGCCGCCAAAGAAAATGATAAAGGTCAGCCATAGGGCCGGGCCGGTAAGAAAATCGTAGAGTCCCTGCATCGGCGCCTAGCTCCCCGCAAAAATGACCTTATGATGGCTCTTTTGCTGTCGAGTCGGCTATAATGATACTTAGCTAAAAAATGGTACACCATTGGCGAACCCTATCACAAGGGGTGAATAACCAGTCTGCCAATAGTTTTCATGCCGATTTATGAACTGGGCCTTGACTGCCGATAATACTATCAAGCGGAGGCAGAATCATGGAACCCACGCAGCAAATCCCCCAAATTCAGCAGCCGCCCCGACACATGGACTATGAGGACCCCAGCCGCCATCCCGGCCGCGAGATGTGCGTGCTGGGCCGGGAAGTGCCGGTGCGCTGGCCGCGGCCGGCTTGCACCGCGGTTTTGGTCCAGCGTTTGACCTAGCTTTCCGGCTCGGCAAGGGGCTTAGTCCTCGGCCAAGGGCAGCTCGCGCCATAGGCTCACCGCCTGGGGCGTCACCGCGGCCTGCACCACCCGCATGAGCACGCCGGCGGCGCGCGCCTGGTGAAAGAGCCGGGCATAGGCCGGGTCTATGTCCGCGGCCGGGGCAAAGGCCTGGGCGTCGCCGCGCTGCACGATGTAGAGCATGGCGGCGCCGGCGCCCTGGCTTTTTAAGCGCATCAGTTCTTCCAAATGCTTGGCGCCCCTGGTGGTTTTGGCGTCGGGGAAGCGGGCCAGCCCATCCTGGGCCAGGGTGACGTTTTTCACCTCCACGAAGATTTCGCCCTCGGGCCCCCGCGCCCAAAGGTCTATGCGGCTGTGGTCCGAGACCTTCACTTCGCCCCGCCGCTCCCGGCAATCAGCGAATATATCCAGGGCCCGCAGGCGGGCGGCCTCCAGGGCCAAGCGGTTGGGCAGCATGGTGTTGATGCCCACCCAGCCCTGGTTGAGGTAGATCATCTCCCAGGTGTGCGCCGTGCGGCGGCCCGGCTTGTCCTGGTGGCTCAGGTAGACCGGGGCGCGGTCCTCCAGGCAGCCCAGCATGGAGCCGGAATTGGGGCAATGGGCCGTGACCCGCTCGCCGCCTTCCAACTCAACCTCGGCCAGGAATCTTTTATAGCGGCGGATGAGGCGGCCCGGCACCAGGGGCCGGGGGAACCGCCAAGCCACCTCGCGCAGGGCCGAAGGAGCCGGCGCTTGCCCGCCGGCGGCGCTTGCCTTGGGGGCGGGGCGTCTGGGGCTCATTTCAGCGCCTCGATAAGATCGGCCGGGGTTGCCACCGGCCGCTGGCAGGCGAAATCGCGGCAAACATAGGCCGCCGCGCCGCTTTCGCCCGGCGACATGTCTTCGGTAAAGGGCGCCAGTTGGGCCAGGCGCCGGCCCGGAGCGCCGCCGGGCTTTAAGAGCAGGGCCCGGTTGGGCAAAAAACGCCGCTTGGCCACCCCCAGAAGCTCCTGGACCATGGGGTGTTCCGGCTCGCCCGCCACCACGACCTCCCTGGCCGGGCCCAGGGCGAAATCCAGGGCCATGAGGAATTGGGTGTAGGCCATGGGCTGCTGCGCCACCTGGGCGCTCATGGCGGCCATGAGCTTGTGGGCCCGGTTTTCCCAGGCCTGGTCGCCGGTGAGCCGGGCCAGGCGCAGGAGGTTCAGGGCCATGCTGGAGTTGCCCGAGGGCAGAGCCCCGTCGTAGAGGTCCTTTTCCCGCACGATCAGGTTCTCGCCGTGGTGGGGGGTAAAAAAATAGCCGTGATGCAGATCGTCCCAGAAGAAACGATTGGCCGCATCCGCCAGTTCCAGGGCCGCGGCCAGATGCGCCGGGTCGAAGCCGGATTCGTACAGCTCGATCAGGCCCCAGATCATGAAGGCGTGGTCATCCAAATAGCCGGGCCCCTGGGCCTGGCCCTGCCGCCAGCGCCTTAAGAGCCGCCCCTGACGGTCGCGCAGTTTGGCCAGCACGAACTCGGCGGCCCGGGCCGCGGCCTCGCGGTATTCATCCCGGCCCAGCACCGCCGCCCCCTTGGCCAGGGCCGCTATCATGAGCCCGTTCCAGGCGGCCAGCACCTTGTCGTCCCTCAGGGGCCGGGGCCGCTTCTCCCGCGCCTGGAAAAGTTTTTCCCGCGCCTGGGCCAGGCGCTGGGAGGCCTGCTCCAGGCTCAGGCCGTGATGCCGGGCCAAGGGCTCCAGGGATTGGTTCTCCCAGATAATGGAGCGGCCGTGCTCGAAATTGCCATGCTGGCCGACGTCGTGATAGGCGCAGAAAAAGTCGGCCAGGTCCTGGTCCTCCAGAACTTCGGCCACCTGCGGCGGCGTCCAGACGTAGAACAGGCCCTCCTCGCCCTCGCTGTCCGCGTCCTCGGCCGAATAAAACGCGCCCTCCGGCGAGGTCAGGTCGCGCAGCGCGTAGGCGAAAATATCGCGGGCGGTCTGGGCGTAGAGCTCGTTGCCCGTGACCTGGTGGGCTTCCAGATAGGCATGGGCCAGGAGGGCCTGATCGTAGAGCATTTTCTCGAAATGGGGGGCCAGCCAGCGCTCGTCCACCGAATAACGGTGAAAGCCCAGGCCCAGATGGTCCCAAATGCCCCCCCGGCGCATGGCTTTCAACGTGGCCTCCACCATTTCCAGGGCCTTGCCGCCCGGCTGCCGCGCGTGCCAGCGCAGGAGCAGATTGAGGTGATGGGGCGTGGGGAACTTGGGGGCCCGGCCGAAGCCGCCCCACTTGGGGTCATAGGCCCCGGCCAGTTGCCAATAGGCCTTTTCCAGGACGCTCATATCCAGTTCCGCCCGTTCCTTGTCCGGCCGGGGCCGCACCGCCTCGGTGATCCTGTCGCCGGTGCTCAAAATCCGGCCGCGGTCCTGGCTCCACATGCGGCTGATGTTGGCCAGGAGATCCAGGAAGCCCGGCCTGCCCAAACGGGAGGTCTTGGGGAAATAGGTCCCCGCGAAAAAAGGCTTTTGCTCCGGGGTCAGGAACACGCTCAAGGGCCAGCCGCCCGCGCCGGTGAGCGCCTGGCACACGTTCATGTACACCCCGTCCAAGTCGGGCCGCTCCTCGCGGTCCACCTTGATGCTCACGAAATCCCGGTTCAAGGCCTCGGCCACCTCCTGGTCCTCGAAACACTCGTGCGCCATGACGTGGCACCAATGGCAGGTGGCGTAGCCCACCGAAAGAAACACGGGCTTTTCCTCGGCCTTGGCCTTGGCAAAGGCCTCCTCGCCCCAGGGGAACCAGTCCACCGGATTGTGGGCGTGCTGCAATAAATAGGGGCTCTTTTCCTGGGCCAAGCGGTTGGGCATGGGGCTCACGTTCCTTTCAGGCCTTGCATCATGGGCGTTTGTGGCGGGGCCTGGGGGGCCGCCCGGCCAGGGAGGTCGCCAATCCAGCCGGGGCCTTGGCGGCCAGGCCCGTGAACTGGAACCTTGCTCGTATTGTATAAAAGTTAAAGGCTGCCCGGCCCCGGCGCAAGCGGCCGGCCGGACTTGGGGGCCGGGGGCCTTGACCCCAAGCGCCCGGCGGGAGCATTTTGGAGGTAAGGCCTCTGCGGCCAAGGAGCCGTTCGCGGCTTCCGGAAAGGAGCCAGATGCTCTATATCCACCCGATTATGCAATTTATTCTGACCTTGCTCTCCATTTACGTTCTGTATCTGGGGATTGGCCGTTTCCGCTCCCTGCATTTGGGCCAGGGCACGGCCTTTGCCCGCAAGCGCCATATTTTATTGGGCAAAATAGTCTTGGCCGGATGGCTGTTGGGCATGGCCGGCGGGGTTTACATGACCAAAACCTTTTGGCACGGCAACTTCATCACCGGAGACCACGCGGTCTTGGCGGCCGTCATGGCGCCGCTCATGGCCTGGGGACTGATCTCCGGGCTTTACCTGGAATTCTCCCGCCGAAAACGGGTGCTTTTCCCCTTGCTGCACGGTCTGGCCAACGCGGTCTGCGTGGTTTTGGCCCTGTGGCAGATATGGGAAGGCTGGCAGGTTTTGCAGGCTTTCGTTTGGGGCCTATAAGCCGGAAAAAGTCTCAAGGCCAGGGAGCCGAAGGCCGATTAAGCATGTAAGAGGCTGCCCGACTCCGGGCTCGGCGGGGAGGGCTGATCATTGAAAAGCGCGTCCCGGCGGCCTATAATGAAAGCCGATTGGGCAACTACCGATCATCAAAGGCAAAAGAGCCATGACTAAGATTGACCAGCTGCATCCGGGGCAATTGGGCCAACCCCAGCCGGACGCCAAGACGGTGCGCAAGGAAGAGGGCGACTTCGCCAAGCTCCTGGACCAGGCCCTGGACCGCCAGGTTTCCGGCCCGGCCCAGGCCGCCCAGCCCACCGCCGCCGCGCCGGCCTCGGTGGCCGCTCCCCAGTCAGCCCAAGCCTTGTCCGCCTCCCAGGGGTTGAACGCCCTGCAGCAGGAGTGCGTGAGCCGGGCCGAAAGGGCCTTGGACCTTTTGGAGCGCTATGCCGGGCAATTGGGCCGGCCCGATCTGAGCCTCAAGGAGCTGGAGCCCTCCCTGGCCGCCCTGCAGGAAGAGGCCAAGGGCCTGGCCGAGGTGGCCGACAGCCTGGACCCCGCCGACCAGTTGCACGGCATCGTGCAGGAGGTGGTGATGCGGGTGGCGGCGGAAAGCGTGAAGTTCAACCGGGGCGACTACTTGAACGCCTAGGCTCGGACGCGGCGCGGTCGGCGGCGAGGGGGCCAGGGGCCGCCGCGTGCTGGAGTACGGATATTTTTAACGGCGTGCCCCGCCCCGAAATAAGCCGGCCTATTGGTTTTGGCGCTTGTCGATAATCACCCCGCCCACCGCCTCCAGGCTCTTCTTCTCCTTCCAGGCTTCATGGCGCGCGTTGCGCTCGGCCTGGGCCTTGCTGTTTTGTCCGGCGCGGTAGATCACCTCCTCGCCGGTATCCTCCACCGGCGGCTTCACGTCGCCCCCGGCCTTTTCCTGCTCCAGCATCATCTGGATGGTTTCATCGCTCACGCCGGCTTTTTTAAGCTTGATCACCTCTTCCGTGCTTAAGCCCCAAGAGGGCCCGGCGGCGACCAGCAGTATAATCGCTAGCATAAACGCGGTTTTCACGGCCCTCCTCCTCCGGGCGGCGTTGACAGGCCGCCGCCCATGCCCTAGACTGGCCGAAGTTCGCGGCGAGAGTTTCAAGATCACAACCTCGATCCACCTTTTCCGGCCGGCGCGGCAAAGGAACTTCTTCCCATGCCCGTGCGAATGTCCACCGCCAATATTATAACGCTTTCCCGTCTGCCTTTGTTGCTCTTGGTGGCGCTGCTCCTCTATGCGCCCTGGGCCTGGGCCCTGTTCACGGCCCTTTTCCTGCTGCCCATCCTCTACCTGATGGACTGGTTCGACGGCTACGTGGCGCGCCATAAGAACCAGGTGACCGATCTGGGCAGCGTGCTGGACATCGCCCTGGACCGGGTGGTGGAAAACGTGCTCTGGATCGTCTTCGCCCACCAGCACAAGGTGCCGGTGTGGGTGCCCATCCTCTTCATCGTGCGCAGCTTCGTGGTGGACGGGCTGCGGAGCTATGCCCTGGCGGCCCGGGGCCGCAGCGCCTTCGGCATGATGCATTCCAAATGGGGCCGCTTTCTGGTGGCCGGCCGCTTCATGCGGGGGCTCTACGGCCTGGCCAAGGGCCTGGCCTTCGGCGCTCTGGCCCTGGCCTCGGCCCTATCGGCCCTGGGGCCGCCGGCCACGGAAGATTGGGCCTGGGTATTTTGGGCCGAGCCGGTTTTGGTATATTTATCGGTAGCCCTCTGCGTGGCGCGGGGGATACCGGTTCTCTTGGACACCCGCGAGCTGCTGGAAACGCCTGACCTGGAAAAATCCGAATGAAACTGCCCAGCCCCGCCAAGCCGGCCGCCTTTTTCGACATCGACCGCACCTTGATCTGGCCCCACTCCATGGAGCGGCTGTTCATACCTTTTCTGATCCGCCGGCGCTACCTGCGGGCCGGGGACTTGGCCCGCTATCTGGGGTTCATGGCCAAAAACCTGGGCGGCCTGCCCGGCGGCCTGCTGCACACCAACAAATCCCACTTCAAGCACAAGGACCCCCTGGAGCTGGACCGCCTGGCCGAGGAGTGTTTTCAGATGCGCATCAAGCCCAGGGTGAGCCAGGCCGGCCGCCGCGCGGTCGGCGAGCACCGCCGGGCCGGGCATCTGGTGGTGCTGGTCACCGGCTCGCTCACGCCCCTGGCCGAGCTGATGCGCCGCGACTTGGGGGCGGATCTGGCCGTGGCCGCCAAGCTGGAGGTCTCCGGCGGCATCCTCTCCGGCGCCTTGGCCAACCTGCGGCCCTATGGCCCGGAAAAGGCGCGCCTGGTGCGCGAGCTGGCCCAGGCCCACAACCTGGACCTGGCCAATTCCTATGCCTATGGAGATCATCATTCCGATGTGGACCTTCTGCGCCTGGTGGGCAACCCCCGGGCGGTCAATCCCAACGCGGGCCTGCGCCACGCGGCCCACAAGAACGGCTGGCCCATCCTCTTTTTTTAGCCGCCGGCAACTCCCTTGCCCCAAGGCCCAAGCTCTTTTACCCGGCCGATGAAAAAGCGCCGCGCCGGAGATTAGCCCGGCGCGGCGCTTTTGTTTTTTTCACATCAGCCCCTTAGCGGCTGGCCAAAAGCCGGTCCATCTTGGATTTGAGGCTCATCACGGCAAGCCTGGCCGGGCTCAGCTTGCCCCTGGCCCGGGCGGTGTTCATGAGCGCCTCCAGGTTGTTTTTGGGAACCCTGGGCTGCTCGTTCTCCGGCTTGCGCGCAAGGGTCAGGGACTTGGTGGGACAGGTGGAGACGCACAGGCCGCAGCCAATGCAGCGGTCCAAATCCAGCACCACCTTCTTATCCCCGTCCAGGCTTAGCGCCTCCATTTGGCAGCGATCGACGCACACCCCGCAGCCCTTGCAGGAGGCCGGATCGGCCGCCGCTATGAAGGGGCTGGAGACCATCTGGGCCGGCTTGGGGTGGCGCTTGAAGGTCTTGAGCACCTGGCAGCAGCAGCCGCAGCAGCAGCAGATGTTCATTATCTTCTTGGCGTTGGTGGGTTGCAGCACCAGGCCCTTCTTATCGGCCTGCTTGAGGATGGCCAGGGCCTCGTCGGCGTCTATGCGGCGGCCCAGGCCGTTGGCCTGGTAATAATCCACGCCCGCCCCGAACACCAGGCAGGTCTCCTTGGGCTTGTCGCAGCCCTCGCCCACCATCTCGTGCTCGCGGCGGCAGATGCAGGGCGCCACCAGGATTTTCTTCTGCCCGCGCACCAGCTCCTCGGCCATTTCGTAGGGCATCACCTCGTGCTCCGGAGTGATGCTGCGCCCCACCGGGATGGTGCGGAGCTGGGGAGCCTTCTTCCACGCCTCGGGCGTGAAGAGATGGGGGATGTACTCGTTCATGTCCCGGATGAGCTCGGGGTCCAGGTCGTTGACATGGTATTCCCAGATGCCGATGACGTACTGGGCGGCCATGTAATAGACCTCGCCCTTGTATTCATAGCGGAACACCAGGCCCTTGCGCGCCATCTCATCCAGGCGGCGCGTGGCCTCGGCCAGGGGCAGCCTGGCGCGGCGGGCCACCACCGGGCCGGCCTCCGGGATGAGGGTGAGCTTGATGGCCAGCCCGGCCTCCTCCGGGGAAAAGAGCCGGCGCAAAATGCGCAGTTCCACGCCGCTGTCGGTGGCGGGATAGCCGCCGGGCAGATTGTCCAGATGACGGCGCAGCTTCAGATACACGTCCTGGGCCATGGGGGTTCCCTTTCGGTGGGGGCGTGGTGAAGCTCGTGCG
The DNA here is from genome assembly GCA_001184205.1 of Desulfocarbo indianensis. Lineage (GTDB taxonomy): Bacteria > Desulfobacterota > Desulfarculia > Desulfarculales > Desulfarculaceae > Desulfocarbo > Desulfocarbo indianensis. The sequence continues at coordinate 1,360,684 of LBMP01000001.1, read as the reverse complement.
GGCGGAGGCTAGTTTACCATGCCTGCCCGGCCCTTCCCAACCGGGCGGCAAGAGAAAAGCCTCGTCATTAGCAGGGGTTTGACAAGTCCCCGCCGCCGCGGGGCGGCCAGGCTGCGCGTGTCGCGCTTTAGGCGGGATTCAGCTCTGCTCCGGGCCCGCCCCGGCTCTCAGCGCCACTTCAGCTCCTCGGCCTCCAGATCCTTGATGCGGTCGCGGATGAGAGCCGCCTCCTCGAAGCGCAGGTCGTCGGCCGCGGCAACCATCTTTTTCCGGAGCTGGACCACCAGGCGGGGAATTTCCTCCGGGGCCAGCTCGGGCTCCTCGGCTTGCAGCGGCACGGTGGAGTAATCCGCCTCCAGCTCGTGGGGCAGCATGGCGCTGATCTTCTTCTTGATGCTCTTGGGGGTGATGCCGTGGACCGCGTTGAATTCCTCCTGCACGGTCCGCCGGCGCTCGGTTTCTTCTATGGCCCTGGCCATGGAATCGGTAACGTGATCGGCGTAGAGCACCACCCGGCCCCCCAGGTTGCGGGCGGCGCGGCCGGTGGTCTGGATCAGGCTGCGGGTGGAGCGCAGGAATCCCTCGCGGTCCGCGTCCAGGATGGCCACCAGGCTCACCTCGGGCAGGTCCAGGCCCTCGCGCAAGAGGTTGATGCCCACCAGCACGTCGAACACCCCGCGCCGCAAATCTTGCAGAATCTGCACCCGCTCTATGGTCTTGATGTCGCTGTGCAGGTATTTCACCTTCAGCCCCTGCTCGCCCAGATACTCGCTCAGCTCCTCGGCCATGCGCTTGGTCAGGGTGGTCACCAGGGCGCGCTCCTTGCGCTTCACCACCTTGCGCAGCTCGCCCAGAAGATCGTCCACCTGGCCGCTGGCCGGCCGCACCTCGATCTGGGGGTCCATGAGCCCGGTGGGGCGGATGATCTGTTCCACCACCACGCCGCCGGCCTGCTTGAGCTCGTAATCCCCCGGCGTGGCCGAGACGTAGACCACCTGATCCAGATGCTCTTCGAACTCCTCGAAGTTCAGGGGGCGGTTGTCCAGGGCGCTGGGCAGGCGGAAACCAAATTCCACCAGGGTGGTCTTGCGCGAACGGTCCCCCCGGTACATGCCGCCCACCTGGGGCACGGTGATGTGGCTTTCATCCACCACGAGCAGCCATTCCCTGGGGAAATAATCCAGCAGGGTGGGCGGCGCCTCACCGGGGGCGCGGCCGGTGAGATGGCGCGAGTAGTTCTCTATGCCGTGGCACCAGCCCAGTTCCTTCATCATCTCCAGGTCGAACAGGGTGCGCTCCCTGATGCGCTGAGCCTCTATCAACTGGCGGTTGTCCTCGAAATACTTCATGCGTTCGGCCAGCTCGCTCCTGATGGCCGCGGTGGCTTCCGTGCGGATTTCCTCGGTGGTCACGTAGTGGCTGGCCGGGAAAATGGTCACCCGGGGCTCGCGGGCCAGCACCTGGCCGCGCAGGGGGTCTATGAAGGCGATGTCCTCCACCTCGTCGCCGAAAAAGCTGATGCGCACCGCCCGGTCCTCCTCATAGGCCGGGAACACCTCCACCGTGTCGCCGCGCACCCGGAAGGTGCCGCGGTGGAAATCATACTCGTTGCGCTCGTAGAGGATGTCCACCAGCTTGCGCAGGACCGCCTCGCGGCCCGGCTCGTCCCCCCGCTGAAGATAGAGGATCTGGTCGCGGTAAACCTCGGGCGAGCCCAGGCCGTAGATGCAGGACACCGAGGCCACGATCACCACGTCGCGCCGGGTCAGGAGGGCGAAGGTGGCCGCGTGGCGCATCTTGTCGATCTGCTCGTTTATGGAGCTGTCCTTCTCGATGAAGGTGTCGCTGGCCGGGATATAGGCCTCGGGCTGGTAGTAATCATAGTACGATACGAAATACTCCACCGCGTTGTGGGGGAACAGGGACTTGAACTCGCCGTAAAGCTGGGCGGCCAGGGTCTTGTTGGGGGCCAGCACCAGGGCCGGCTTCTTGGCCGCGGCGATGACGTTGGCCATGGTGAAGGTCTTGCCGCTGCCGGTGACGCCCAGAAGCACCTGGTGCTTCACCCCGGCGCTCAGGCCCTGGGCCAATTCCTGGATGGCGCGGGGCTGATCACCCTGGGGCGAGAACTCGCTGACCAGCTCGAACTCGGCCGGGCTGGGCGAGGTGCGCCAATAGGTGAAGGTGGGTTCGCTCTCGTAGGCCATGACCCCGTTTATCCCTTTTCCTGGGGGGATGAAAACACGGTCCCGCTTTGTTTCAAGTGATTAAGGATACTGGCTGGGCTCCGCCAGTGCCAGAGGGGGGAGCCGCCAGGCGGGAAAGTACGGCCGCCGGGCAGAGGTCCGGCAGGGCCGTAGCGCTCACCGGCGGAGCCGCCGACGTTACCGGTCCTGGGGACGCCTAGGAAAAACTCTGCGGCTCGTCCGGGGCGGAGCGCTCCAAATCCAGTATTTCCCGGTCCTCGCTGTAGGCCTTGGTGCGGTAATGGGTGAGCGCGATCAGGCGTCTGGTGATCTCGCCCAGGCGCGCCACCTGGCGCCGCAGTTCCTCCAGTTCTTTCCCCAAGGATTCCTGGTCCCCGCCATGCAGCAGCATCAGCTCCAAACGGGCGGAGAGCACCTGCAAGGGCTGATTCATTTCATGGCACACCGCGCCCGCGGTTTCCATGGCCGCCTTCAGCTTCTCGCTCACCAGCCTCTGCTCCTCTTCGCGCTTGCGGGCGGAGATATCCGCGAAAACCGCCAGCGCCCCATGCCTGGGCGCGTGGGGCTCCAGGAGGGCGGAACTGACCAGGCACCACAGGGGCTCGCCGGAGCCGCGGGCCAGCGCCACCTCCAGGTTGGCGGCCAGGCCCTCGGCCACCAGCCTGGCTATCTCCTCCCGCTCGGCTTCCGGGTGCGCCCTTGGGTCGAACAGCTCCGGCAAGGACCTGCCGGGCGGATTTTCCTCGCCCTCGGCTCCCAGTATCTTGGCCATGGCTTCGTTGGTCCACAAAATATTCCCTTGGCCGATACGCATCATGCCGTTGGGCGATGACTTGAGAATGGCCTTGTACAAGATGCGCGGCGAAAGAACCCGGCCATACAGCCGCGCGCCCCAAAAGGCGGCCAGGCAGGTGAAAACCATCCACAGGCTGCCCGTGAAAGGAAAGCCGGGCCCCCGGAGGTCCATGAGAAGGCGGGCGGCCACGTTGCCCAGGCCGGTCAAAGCGCCGCCGGTGAAAAGGATCAGCATTTCATTGCGGCGCTCTTTATCTTGCTGCCGAAGCGCACCGATTAAAAGCCAGGGGAAAAGAACGATCGCCGCGCAGAAAGTGATCCCGCGGAAAGCCTGATTCCAAAGCTCGCCGTGGTCGGGCCCTGGATTGGGGATGCTGTAGGTGCCGCCGCCGACCTGGCCGGGAAAGAGCAAGGCGGCCGCGTATAGAAGGGCGTAGGGCCCGTAAACCAACAGCTTCTCCCGTTTGCCGGCGTGGCCCAGCAAGGCCAGGATCAGCTCGAAGGCGGCGGGCGGGAATAAAAGAAAAAGAATGCACAGCCAGGGGAAGGCCGCCACGGCGGCCCGCGCGCCGTGATACTGGAATATGCTCGCCAGCAGGAAGTCGAACAAGGCCCAGCCGGTGACCCCCAAAAGCACTCTTTTGAAAGGCCCTATCTTGGGATCGCCTTCGTCAAAGCGCCGCAGAAACCGCCAGAATACGATGACGTAGGCGACGGTGAACAGCAGCGCGAAGATATAGTAGTTTGTTAGTACGGTCATCTCCCGTTGACCATGCCGCCAAGTTTCAAGTTTTGGACACGAGGCTGGATGAGAGGTCTCGGACGCTATGCCAGGCCATGAAGAAATCCGCCGAGGGTGCCCCGGCGTCATTGTTCATTATAAAGCCAACGCGCCAATCGAGCCACGGCCGGCAACGACTCGCTTGGCGGCGGTTTCAGCGGCCCGCTTGGCGGCCGCCGGGGGCGAGGCCGATCAGGCCTTGGCGCTGGCCGGGCCGGCGGCCTAGGCGCGGGGGAACAAGCGCCGCAGGGTCTGGGCCGCTTCTTCCAGCCATTGCCGGCGCTGCTCCAGGCTGCTGGTCACGATCACCCGGAAAGTATGGCGGTAAAAATCCGGCACCCCGCAGAACTGGAACAGGCATTTGCGCCAGATGTTTTCCAGGGGATCGCCGAAGACCGCCATTTCCCTATCCTCGAAGGTGTTGGAGGTGTTGAGCACCACGGCCAGGCGCGCCTTGAGCAGGCCCTCGGGCACGCCCTCGCCGCCGTCGCCCTCCAGAAACCGGTAGGCCACGCCGGGGCGGAATACCCGGTCGATCCAGCCCTTCAACATGGCCGGCGGCTGTCCCCAATAGTTGGGATGCACCACCACGATTCCCTCGGCCTGGGCCAGCTCCCGGCAATGGCGGGCCGCCACCGGGTCCAGCGGGGCGTCCTGGGGTATCTCCCGGGCGCTGATGAGGGGATCGAACCCCTCGCGGTAGAGGTCGTGGAATATCACCTCATGGCCCAGCTCCTCCAGCGCCGTCCTGGCGCTTTGGGCTATGGCCGCGCAAAAGCTATCCCCGCTGGGATGGCCCAAGACTAGCAATATATTCATTGCAGCTTCCAGCGGGTGCCCTGGGGGGTGTCCTCCAGGATGACGCCCTGGGCGGCCAGCTCGTCGCGGATCTGATCAGCCTTGGCGAAATCCTTGGCCTTGCGCGCCGCGTTGCGCTGGTTGACCAGTTCCTCTATCCGCGCGGGGTCCGGGCCGGCGGCCATGGGGCTGGCCGCGGCCCGCATGAATTCCTGCGGGTCCTGGTTCAGCAATCCCAGGCGGCCGCCCAATTGGCGCATCAGCCGGGCGGCGTAAGCCAAAAGCGCGTCGCGGGCCGGCGTCTTTTCCTCGCCGGCCAGGCGGTTAACCGCGCGGGCCAGGCCGAACAGCGCCCCGGTGGCGGCGGCGGTGTTGAAGTCGTCGTCCATGCCGTCCTCGAAGCGCTGCGCGTTTTCTTGCAACTCGGCCAGGCGGGGATCGTCTTGGGGCGGAAGCGGCTCGGCCCCGGCCGCCCCCTCATCGGCGCTCAAGAGCGCGGTGTAGAGGCGTTCCAGGCCCTGGGCCGATTCCGCCAGGGCCGCGTCGGAGAAATCCAGGGGCGAGCGGTAGTGCTTGGACAAGAGAAAAAGGCGCAAGGCCTCGGGCCGGTTGCTTTTCAAGATGTCCTTGATGGTGAAGAAGTTGCCCAGGGACTTGGACATCTTCTCCTGGTTCACCCGCACGAAGCCGTTATGAATCCAATAGCTGGCAAAGGGCTGGTCCGTGGCCGCCTCGGCCTGGGCCACCTCGTTTTCATGATGGGGGAAGATGAGGTCCTTGCCGCCGCCGTGGATGTCGAAACCGGCCCCCAGGTACTTGGTGCTCATCACCGAGCACTCTATGTGCCAGCCCGGCCGGCCCGGCCCCCAGGGGCTCTCCCAACTGGGCTCGCCCGGCTTGGAGGACTTCCACAAGGCGAAATCCAGGGGGTCGTTCTTGCGCTCGTCCACCTGCACCCGGGCCCCGGAGCGCATGTCGTCCACGTCGCGGCCCGATAGCTGGCCGTAGCGGGGGAAGCTGCGCACCGCGAAATACACGTCGCCGTCCACCTCGTAGGCGTGGCCCTTTTCGATCAGCTTTTGCACGGTCTCGATTATCTCGGGGATGTGCTGGGTGGCGCGGGGCTCCAGATCGGCGGGCAGCACCCCCAAGGCGGACATGTCCTGGCTGAAGGACTCCATGTAGCGGCCGGCCAGCTCCTCGCAGGAGACGCCGGTCTCGGCGGCCCGCTTTATGATCTTGTCGTCCACGTCGGTGAAGTTGCGGGCGTAGGTGACCTCGTAGCCCCTGGCCTTGAGGTGGCGCACGATGGCGTCGAAGGCCACGTAGCAGCGGGCGTGGCCCACGTGGGGGTCGTCGTAAACCGTCACCCCGCACACGTACATGCGAACCTTGCCCGGTTCCAGGGTTCGCAGCTCTTCCTTTGCGCGGGTCTTGGAGTTGTACACGGTAAGCGCCATTGCTTCTCCCTGCTATGATGTCCCGCCGGCTGGCGGCGGGCGAGCTAAAACCTGCTTTCCGCGGCCAGCGGCGCGATGACCGCGGTGGCCAGGGCCGCGATGCCCTCGCCGCGTCCCGTGAATCCCAGCCCCTCGCTGGTGGTGGCGGCCACGTTGACCAGGCCGTCGGCCAGGCCCAGACGCGCGGCCAGGTTGCGGCGCATGGCCTGGCGATAAGGGGCCAGCTTGGGTTTTTGCGCCACGCAGGTGAGGCTCACCTGGCGGGGACGCCAGCCCTGGGCGGCCAGGCGCTCCACCACCCGCTCCAGGAGCGCCAGGCTGTCCGCCCCGGCATAGGCCGGGTCGTCGTCGGGGAACATGCCGCCGATGTCGCCCAGCCCGGCGGCGGCCAGGAGGGCGTCCATCACCGCATGGGTCGCCACGTCCGCGTCCGAGTGGCCCAAAAGGCCCATTTCGTAATCTATGCGCACCCCGCCCAGGATCAAGGCCCGGTCGGGCGCGAATCTGTGCACGTCCATGCCCTGCCCCACCCGCATATCCGGGCCGTCGCCTCCCAGCCAAGCCCTGGCCAGGCTCAGGTCCTCGGGGGTGGTTATCTTGATATTTCGCTTGTCGCCCATCACCAGCTTCACCCCGTGCCCCGCGCGCTCCATGAGCCCGGCCTCGTCGGTGGCGTAAAAGCCCTCCTCCTTGGCCTTGGCCAGGGCGGCCAGCAAAAGGTCCACGCGGAAGCCCTGGGGAGTCTGCACCAGCCAGAGCCGCCCCCGGTCCAGGGTGCTGCGCACCATTTCCCGCTCCCCGGCTTCCTTTACCGTATCCTGGCAAGGCAGCGCGGCCACCGCCGCCCCGGTCCGGCGGGCGGCCTGCAAGACCTGGGCGAACAGCTCGGGCCGCACCAGGGGACGGGCCGCGTCGTGCACCAGCACCCAGGCGGCGCCCAGTTCCGCCGCCCGCGCCACGCCGGCGGCCACGCTGTCCTGCCGCTGGGCGCCGCCGGCCACCACGTCCGCCACCTTGGCCAGGCCGTAGGGCTCCAGGCAACGGGCGCGCAGCTCGGCCTCGCCGCCGGGCGGCGCCGCCACCACCACGCCTTCCACCACCGGCGCTCGCTCCAGGGCCCATAGGGTGCGGGTCAAAAGAGGCGCTCCGCAGAGCGGCATGAACTGCTTGGCCTGGCCGGAACCCATGCGGCTTCCGCTGCCGGCGGCCGGCACCACCGCCATTGTCCTCTCTGGCATGTCGCGGCTCCTCCGGGTGCGTAAAAACGAATTCTAGACCGCCTGGCGCGCCGCGGCAACCCCTCAACCGCCGAGGGGCCGGCCGCCGCCAAGCCCCTCATCGCCGGCGCTGACCAGCGGGCAAGCTTTTGCTATACTAGAGTCCGGCTTTTGCTTAGCAAGGGAAGTTCTCCATGGGCTTGGGCTTACGATTCTGGTTGTGGACCCTCCTCACGGGCTCAAAGTTGAAAGCCTACCTTCTGGAAGGCCGCAGGCTGCTCTCCACGGAGAGAAACGTCTCGGCCCTCAACGTTTATCGGGAAGTGGTAGGCCAATGGCCCAGCCGGCCGGACGGCTATCTGGGATTGAGCCTGGCCTATCAGGCCATGGGCTTAAGGCCCGAAGCCCTGCGCGAGGCCAAAATCGGCGATTCCCTTTCCCGGCTGGAGCACAATCCCGACGACCTGGAGCCCCGCCTGGAACTGGCGGCCGCCCTCATGGAAAAAGAGATGTTCAGCCGGGCCGCCGCCCATCTGGATTACGCCGTCAAGCTGGCCCCCCGCAAGCCGGAGGTATTGAAGCTGGCGGCGGAAGCCTTCCGCAAAAACCGCAACTTCACCCGCGCCTCCAACGTGCTCGCCGAACTTATCCGCCACGAGCCCCTGGAGGCGTCCCACTACGAGGCCCTGGCCAAAAACTTGAGCGACGCCAAGATAACCCAGCAGGCCACCAAGGCCGGGGCCATGGCCGAGGCCCTGAAGGGGGTGGCCAAGGACCCGGGCAATTCCGAGGCGGTGGACCGGGCCATGCGCCAGTTCCTGTCCAGCGGACACCGCAAGCGCGCGCTCATGCTGGTTGAAAAATGCCTGCAAGGCAACGAGGACAAGGCCGGCCTGCACCGCCTGCGCGGCGAGATACTCCTGGAGGAACGCCAGCACCCCGAGGCCATCGCCGCCCTTTCCCAGGCGGTGGCCCTGGACCCCATAGACATCAAGGCCCATTACCTTTTGGGCCGGGCCTATCAGAGGGAAGGCGACCACCAGAAGGCGGAGCAGCACTTAAGCCTGGTCAGCACCATGGAGGCCGCCAAGCAGAGCAAGGACCCCCTGGAGGTCAGCACGGCCCTGGTCAGGGTGCTTCTGGACAGCGGCAATCTGGAGCAGGCCCGCCAGCAGGCCGAGACCCTGAACCGCGACCATCCCCACGACTGGCGCGCGACCTTTATCCTGGGCATGGTGTTGCGGGCCCAGGGCGACCGCAAGGAAGGCATGCACATGCTGCACAAGGCCATGCACCAGAACCCCCTGGCCCCGGAGCCCCATCTGGAGATGGCCCTGCTGCAATCCGAGGCCGGCGAGGTGCTGGAGGCCGTGGGCGAGGCCCGCAAGGCGGTCAACCTGTCCCCCCGCGACCCGGAGATACGCCGCCTCATGGCCGGCATCCTGCGCGCCCACGGCTATCTCGACCAGGCCCTGGAGGAAGAGGAACTGGCCGAGGCTTTCACCAAAAAGCAGCACTAACCCCTCATAAGCCCCGCCCGCCTCCTGGGTCGAGGCCGAACCGCATCATTTAGGCGGCAGGCCCACGCTCTCATAGATCGCCTTGAAATCGACGCCCTCGTAAACCAAGTCGATGGCCTTTTGTATTTTCTTGGGCCCCCGCAGCGACCCCCTGGTGCGCACCACCTCCAGGGAGCGGGCCACGCTGTAGGTGTCGTTCCTCACCACCAGGACCGGAATCTCGTTTTCCTCGGCCTTGGAGAGGATCAGGTCGTTGGGATAGAAGTTGCCGGTCAGAATCAGGCAGGCGGCGCCGCCTTCCAGCGCCGCCATCTGCATGTCCGGCCGGTCTCCGCCCACGATGCAGCCGAAATCCCGCTGGCTCCCGAAGAAATGCTGGGCGCTGCCCACCTGCATGGCGCCGATCAGAAACCGCTTGACCAGGCGGTCCATCTGCTTGAAGCAGCACACCGGCTTGGCGCCCAGGGCGTCGGAAAGCTCCTGCACGGTGACCGAGGCCAAAAGCTCGTCCTTGGCCAGCCGGCCGAAGCAGGTCACGCCGTGTTTTTGCAGGAAGGGCTTCACCTGCTCGTCCAGGGCCTCGTTCATGTCCTGGTCAACCTTGTTTATCACCACCCCGGCCATGACTTCGCGCAGGCGGTGGGCCGCCGAGAGCAGATCGTCCAGGAAGAACTCGTTTTCATAGGGCTCCACGATGATCACCTTGGCGCCCAGTTTCAGGACCAGTTCGTAGCCGGTGAGGTGGAACATGGCTCCGGAGCGCAGGGTGCCCGCGCCGGAAAGCAGCAGCACGTCCTTGCCCTGGGCCATTTTCTGGCAGTGCGCCAGCGCCTTGTCCATCAGGCCGTCATCCTGGCCGCGCAGGGCCTGGGAAACCAGGTCCTGGGTGCGCAGAACCGCGCAGCAATCGGCCGGCGACTGGTCCAGGCCCAGGGCCTGGCTGATCTGCCAGGCGTCGCCGTCGGTGTAGGCGTCGCCGACCTTCAGGGGATTGGAGCCGTAAGGCTTGCAAAAGGCCAGGCTGTAGCCATCGTCCAAAAGGCGCCGGCCCAAACCCAAAGCCATCACGTTCTTGCCAGCATAGGCCCGCACCGAGCCCAGAAATATCATTACCATCGCTAGTCGTCTCCTTTGGGAGGGCTCAAGGAAATCCGCGCATCCACCGCCACCACGCCTTCGCCCCTGGGCAGCGCCAACATGGGGTTGATATCGGCCTCGGCCAGCATGGGGAAATCATGGGCCAGGCTGGAAAGCGCCAGCAGGGCCTCGGCCAGGGCCGCCATGTCCGCCGGCGGCTCGCCGCGCACGCCCCGCAGCAGCGGAAACGATCTTATCCCCTTGACCATCTCATCGGCGTCTTCCCGGCTTAAGGGGCCCACCCGGAAAGACACGTCCTTCAGCACCTCCACGTAGATGCCCCCCAGGCCGAACATGAGCAGGGGCCCGAATTGGGGGTCCTGGCTGAGTCCCAGAATGGTTTCCCTGCCGCCCTTCACCATCTCCTGCACCAAAACGCCCCTGATCCAGGCGCGGGGATAGCGGCGCTGCACCCGGCTGGTCATCTCCAAAAAGGCGTCGGCCACCTCCTGGGGGGTCTTCAGCCCCACCTTGACGCCGCCCACGTCGGATTTGTGCACCACGGCCGGCGAATCGATCTTCATGACCACGGGCAGGCCCAGTTCGGCCGCGGCGGCCGCCGCCTCGGCGCTGGTGGCCGCCGGCAGGGAGCGCGCCACCGGGATGCCGTAGGCGGCGAAGCACTCCCTGGCCTCGGTCTCGGACATCTGCAGCCTGCCCTGGGAGCGCAGGTTGGCGATGATGCCCGCCACCTTATCCTTGTCGCCGTGATTCAGAGCCGGCTGGCGCGGCTTGGCGCGGACCCAATCGTGATAGGCCAGCATGCCGCGCACGGCTTGCACCGCCTCCTCGGGGAAATCAAAGGCCGGCACGCCCTCGCCCATGCAGTATATGCGGCTCTGGATGACCGAATGGCTGCCCATGAGGGCGGCGAACACCGGCTTATCGGTTTTCACCTGGCAGATCAGCTTGGCCAACTCCAAGGGATTCACCGTGGCGGCCGGGGTCATGATGACCAACACGCCGTCCACGTTTTCATCCTGGCAGACCGTGCGCAGGGAGTGGCCGTACATCTCGGCCGGAGCGCCGCCGGTCAGATCCACCGGATTGTAGAAGGAGGCGATGGGCGGCAGAAAGGAGCGCAACTCCTCCACGGTCTCGGCCTTCAGGCCGGCCAGATGCATGCCCGCGTTCTCCACCGCGTCGGCGCAGATTATGCCCGGCCCGCCGGAGTTGGTCACGATGGCCATGGCCGGCCCCTGGGGCAGGGGCTGATTGGCCAGGGATTGGGCCAGGTTGAACAGCTCGCGCACCGACTTGGCCCGCAGCACTCCACATTGCTTGAAGGCCGCGGAATAGGCCGCGTCGGCCCCGGCCAGGGCGCCGGTGTGGCTGGAAGCCGCCTTGGCCCCGGCGGTGGTGACGCCGCTTTTCACCAAGACCACCGGCTTGTGGCGGGTCACCCGGCGGGCCACCTCCATGAAGCGGCGTCCGTCTTCCACCGCCTCCAGATAGCCCATGATCACCCTGGTCTCCGGGTCCTCGGCCAAAAGCTCCAGGACCTCCGATTCGGTGATGTCCACCTTGTTGCCCAGGCTGATGAACTTGGAAAAGCCTATCTCGTTGTCCAGGGCCCAGTCCAGGATGGCCAGGCACATGGCCCCGGACTGGGAAAAGAAGCCGATATGCCCCTGGCGGGCCATGTCGGCGGCGAAGGTGGCGTTGAGGCCGCTCTCGGTATCCATGATGCCGATGCAATTGGGGCCGATGAGGCGCACGCCGGTGTCGGCCACCGCCTGGGCCAGCTCCCTTTCCAGCACCCGGCCCTGGCCGCCCACCTCCTTGAAGCCGGCCGACACCACCACCTGGGCCATGACCCCCCGGGCGGCCAAGTCTCTTACGCTTTGCGGTACCAAATGGGCCTTTACCGCGATAACCCCCAAGTCTATGCCGGCGGGCAGGTCCGCCACCGACTGGTACACCTTTTTATCCAGGATGGCGCCGCCCGATGGGTTAACCGGGTACACCTCTCCCTGGTAGGTGAACTTGAGGAGGTTGTCCAGGATGTCATATCCCACCTTGCCGGGCTTTGATGAGGCCCCCACCACGGCCACGGCCTTGGGATGGAAAAACGAACTTAACAAGATGGTCAACTCCGGTTGGAATTATGCCAGCAAAAGCGACGCCTAAACCTTATATGCAAGTGTAACTCCTTCTGCGTGGGCGGCATTACTGGTCGGCCCGGAATGAGGGCCAAAGGGCTGTTTGTAACGAGAATACAATCGAGCCGCGGGGCAAGGATCGACGCGCGGGCAGGCATTCCCGTTGCTGAGACAAAACGCGCATGTAAAAAGTGTAGCATCGTCCATGGGCGGCGCGCCAGTGGAAGCGGAAGGGTTTCTACTCGGCCTGCATGCGGCGGGAGACTTCCCGGTGGTAGGCCGCGATCACGTCCTCGTGATTGAGCATGCCCCGCACCTGCTGGCGGTTGGAGGAGTAATCCACCACCGGGATTTGATTGTAGCCCGAATTGAGGAAGGTGATCAGCGCGTCGTACAGGTTTTGCTCGGCGGTGAGGGTCACCGGCTCGGTGGCCAATTCGCCCACCACCAACAGCTCGCGCAGGGAATCCTCGAAAAGGACCGTGCGGATGTTCTTGAGCGACAAGAGCCCGATCACCCGGCCTTCCTGGTCCACCACCGGGAACACGTTCTGGCCGCTCTGGCTGATGACGTGTTGCAACTCGTGAAAGCGGGTGGAGGCTTTCAGCGCCACGAAGGGCTGGTCCGGCGAAAAAATGTCCTCCACCTTCAGGTCGGAAAGCACGTTGACCGTGACGTCGCCCTCGTGGGCCGGCGACTGGAACTTGTTGCGCACCTGCTTTTCATAGATGCTGGAATGGCGGTTGAAGAGTATGGCTATCACCGAAACCAGCATCAGAGGCGGCAAGAGGCCGTAGGACCAGGTCATTTCCGAGACCATCAGCATGGCGCCCAGGGGGGCCTTGGCCGCGCCGGCGAAAAAGGCGGCCATGCCCACCAAAACGAAGGCGCCCGGCTGCTGCACCACCTCCGGGAACAGCATGTTGCCCAAAAGCCCCACCACCCCGCCCAGCATGCCGCCGATGAACAAGGTGGGCCCGAACACGCCGCCGGAGCCGCCGGAGCCGATGGTGAGGCTGGTGGTGATTATCTTGAAGGCCGCGGCCAGGAGCATCACCCGCAGGGCCAATTCGCCGTGGATGGCCTGCTGCAGATAGCCGTAGCCGCCGCCGATGGCCTGGGGCACGAACAGGGCCACCAGGCCCACCCCCATGCCGCCCAGGGCCGGCCGCAGGTGCTTGGGTATGGTGAGCTTGCGGAAGAGATCGCGGGTGCCGTAAAAGGTGCGCACGTAAATCATGCCCACCGGCGCGCAGACCAGGCCCAGGATGGCGTAGAAGATCAGTTCGCGGGGATCGCGGAAGGCGAACTTGGGCGTGGCGAAGATGGGCTCGAAGCCGAAGGTAAAGGAAAACATGCTGAAGGCGATGACCGAGGCTATGACGCAGGGGATGATGGCCTCGGACTCGAAATCCTCCCGGTAGAGCACCTCCACCGAGGTGATGGCCGCGCCCAGGGGGGCCCGGAAGATGGCCCCCAGGCCGGCGGCGCAGCCCGCCAGGAGGAAAATGCGCCTTTCGCGCACCGAAAGCCCCAGGGCGCGGCCCAGCCAGGAGCCGAAGCCCGCGCCGATCTGGGCGATGGGGCCTTCCCGTCCGGCCGAGCCGCCGGTGGAAAGGGTCACGATGGAAGCGAAGGATTTGATGAAGGGCACCCTGGTGCGGATGATGCCCTTGAGGTTGTGAAAGGCGTCGATCATGGCGTCGGTGCCATGGCCCTCGGCCTCGGGGGCCCAGGTATAGACCACGAAGCCCGAGATCAGCCCGCCTATGACGGGCACCAAAAACAACGCCCAGGCGCGGTAAGGGGTTTCCACCGCGATATGAACCAGTTGCTCGCCGGCAGGCGCCGGGGCGGGAGCGCCGGCCAGGTAGCCCAGGCAGAACCAGCGCAGCCATTCCAGGCAGAAGAAAAAGGCCATGGCCCCCAAGCCGGAAACCACGCCGATGAGTACGGATATGAGTATGCGCTTGGTGGCGTCGCTGCCGAAAAAGGCGAAAAGATTGCGCCAGAAGCCGCGTTTGCGGTCGGCGGGCTGGCCGGGTTCGGGCAAGGTTCCATCTCCCTGGGGGCTTAAACCATAGCCGGATTCAGCGGATTACCTTACCCCCCCCGGCCCGGCCTGTCAACGCCGCGATCTTGATATCCTATTGTAATTACGTGAAGCTCCACCTCAGGCCCCCGCTTGGCTCCAGACCACCACCTCCACCCGCCCCGGGCCGTGCGCCCCCAGAACGATCACCGCCTCTATGTCGCCGGTCTTGGAGGGCCCGCCTATGATGCTCACCGCGGGCGGCGGCCCGCCGGGAAAGCGGGCGGGATCATTGAGCGCCGCCGGCAGATCGTCCAGGGAGGGCAACACGTCGCCGGCGCTCAACAAAACCACGTGCAGCCACGGCAGCAGGGACATGAGCCGCCCGCCGCCCGGCCGGGCCGCCTGCACCAGGCCGCCCACCGAGGCCAGGGCCAGGTCCGCCCTGGTCAAGCCGGCCTGGAGCGGCTCCAGTTGCCGCGGCTCCGCCTGGCCGTCGCCCGCGGCCACCAGTTCCAGGCCCGCCTGGCGCGCGGCCTGGGGCAAGCGGCCGTTGAGTTCGGGGCCCAGGTCGGCCGCCCCCACCCGCTCCGCGCCGCTTTGCCTTATTAAATCAAGGGCATGGGCCAGCGCCTCCGCCGGGGTTTCCCGCAGGTGCACGCCCATGCCCGCGCCCTTTAATTTGGCGCTCAGCTCGGCCAGGAGATCGCGGGGGGGAGCCTCGGCCGGCCCCGGCGGCCGGGCCGGGGCCGTGACGGCCCCTTGGGGCAGGCGGGCCAGAAATTCTTTTTTATCCACGGGTTCTATCCTTGGAATGCCGCAGGGCGCCCAGCAAGGTGGAGCCGCTCATAGGGGGCAGCCGGCGGCCCCGGCGCCAGCCCCGCCAGGGTCCGGGCGGCAAATGCTTGTCATCCAGATGGCTCAGGCCCTTGAGCAGCGGCGCGGCCAGTCGGCAGGCCCCCTGGAACAGCTCCCGGTGGGAAAGCATTTCCGCGGCCAGGCGCGGCAGCAGTCCATGCAGCGGCGGCCGGGCCTCCTGGCGGCGGCGCAGGAGCAGGCCGGGCAGGTCGATGCCCATGGGGCATTTTTCCCGGCAGACGCCGCACAGGGTGGAGGCTTGGGACAGGTCTTCGTCGCCCTCCTCGCCGCGCAGCAGCGGCGTCAGCACGCTGCCCATGGGCCCGGTGTAGACCCAGCCGTATTGGTGGCCGCCGGCCGCTATGTAAATCGGGCAATGATTAAGGCAGCTTGAACAGCGCAGGCAAAGCAGGATCTCCCGATAGTCACTGGCCAATATCCGCGAACGCCCATTGTCCACGATTACCAGGTGAAACTCCCGGGGGCCCGCGCCGGCGCTGCGGCCGGCCGCGCCGCGCAGCCAGGACACATAAGACGAAAGCGGCCAGCCCACCGCCGCCCTGGGCAACAGGGTGGATATCAGCGCCAGGTCGCCCAGGGTGGGCACCGGCTTTTCCAGACCCATCACCGCGATGTGCACCCTGGGCAGGGTCGAGCAAAAACGGCCGTTGCCCTCGTTGGTGACCAGCGCCATGGTTCCGCTGTCGCAGGCCATGACGTTGACCCCGGTGAGCCCCGCCTCGGCTTGCAGAAAGCGTTCCCGCAGCACTTTGCGGGCCAGGGCGGTCAGGGCCTTGGGGTCGGGGTCCACCGGCTCGAAATGCCGGGAAAACAGCTCGGCGATCTCCCGGCGGGTGCGGTGCAGGGCCGGCCCCAGGATGTGAAAGGGCGTTTCGCCGGCCAATTGGATAATGAACTCGCCCAGATCGGTCTCGGTGGCCTGGATGCCGACCGCCTCCAGGGCGGGGTTGAGCTCTATCTCCTCGCAGGTCATGGATTTGCCCTTGACCAGGCGGCTGACGCCTGCCCGCGCGCAGATAGCCACCACCTGTTGCCGGGCCTCGGCCGCGTCGCCGGCGAAATGCACCCGGCCGCCCTCGTCCTCCACTCTTTCGGCCAGCCTGGCCAGATAAAAGGCCGGGCGGGAGAGATACTCCAGCTTGGCCGCCCTGGCCCTGGCGCGGAAGGAGGCGGTCAGCGCGGGATCGCTGAAACCCTGGGCCCTGAGCTGGCGCAGGCGGCCGGTGAAGCCGGCCAGGGCCTGGGCCAGGCGCTCCTGGCTGACGGGCTTGAGGCGGCCGGCCATCAGGCCCCCTCCCCGGCCAGGGCCTCAGCCAGGTGAATCACCCTGAGCTCGGGATCGCTTTGGGCCGCGCCGCAGGAGAGGTGCAGGAAACAGCCCACGTCGCCCACCACCAGGGTCCGGGCCCCGGCCTGGCGCGCGGCGGCCAGCTTATCGGCCAGCAGGCGGGCCGATAGTTCCGGATGGGTAACGCTGAAGGACCCGCCGAAACCGCAGCAGCGCTCGGCCTCGGGCAGGGGCCGCCGGGGCTCGCCGGCCAGGGCGTCCAAAAGGCGGTAGGGGGCCTCGTCCTCGCCCAGGGCCCGATGCAGGCCGCAGGAAGGATGATAGGTCCAGGCCGGGGATGGCGCGGCCGCGCCGGTGGAGTCCAGGCCCGTCACTCTATAAAGGAACTGGCTGAGCTCGAAGGTGCGGGCGGCCAGTTCGCGGGCCTGGGCGGCCAACTCGGGCCAGGGCTCCAAAAGGCCGGGCAGGTTGCGCCGCACGTGGGCCACGCAGGAGCCGGAGGGAGATACGATGAGCTCCGCGCCGCTGAAGGCCTGCACCCAGGCCCGGGCCACCCGGCGGGCGGCCGCCGAATGGCCTGCCTTGAACAGCGATTGCCCGCAGCAGACCTGGCGGGCCGGGACCTGGGGCCGCATGCCCCGGCGGGCCAGCAGGCGCAAAGCGGCGCGGCCCACCTGGGGCGCCAGGGCATCCACCAGGCAGGTGGCGAAAAAGGCCGGCCGCAATGTGGGGATGGCTGTCATGGCATGTTAAGATAGCCCGCCCGGGCCCGGCGGGCAAGCCTGGCCAGCAATTTTGCACAGGCGACGGGTTTTGTGACAAAATAGTTAAATATGCCTGGACACTGCTCAAAGCAGCGGCCAGCTTCTTCGGGTGTGTCAAGATAAGGTGACACTGTGGCCGGGACGCCGGCGGCGCCCCCATTATGTGACCCGGCTCCGCTTGGTTTTTGCCGAGCGGGCGGAGCCCAGCGGAGAGAAACCCGATGAGCAAACCCACGGTCTTGATCGTCGAGGACGAACGTGACATCCTGGACGTGGTGGACTTCAACCTCCGCCAAGCCGGCTGCAAGGTTCTGAAGGCCCTGGATGGAACCGAGGGACTGCGCCTGGCGCAAAGCGAAAAACCGGACTTGGTGATCTTGGACCTCATGCTGCCCGGCATGGACGGCAAGGAAGTTTGCCGCCGTCTGCGCCAGGGCGAAGGCACCCGCGCCATTCCCATTCTCATGCTGACCGCCCTGGCCGGCGAAACCGACCGCATAATCGGGTTTGAATTGGGCGCGGACGACTACCTGACCAAACCCTTCAGCACCAGGGAGCTCGTCCTGCGCTCCCAGGCCATCCTGCGCCGCACCCAGGAGCCGGTGAGCGGCGGCGGCCGGATATCCATGGGCGACTTGCTCATAGACCCGGAGCGCCATCTGGCCGAGGCGGCGGGGCGCGACCTGCAACTCACCGCCACCGAGTTCCGCCTTTTGCATCATCTGGCGGTGAACGCCGGCAAGGTGCAGACCCGCGAGGTGCTTTTGGAGCGGGTCTGGGGCTACGCCTATGAGGGCTACGCCCGCACCGTGGATACCCACGTGCGCCGCCTGCGCAAAAAGCTGGGCGAGCTGGCCGACCTGATCGAAACCGTGCGCGGCATCGGTTACCGCTTCCAGGAGTCCGCATGAATTTCCGGCTCTCCTTCCAGGGCTGGATACTGACGGGCTGTTTCCTGGTGGTGCTTTGCACGTTGGTTTTCGTGGCGGTGATCCTGCAAGGCTCCCTGCGCAACCAGCTGGTCCAGCACATCCAAGCCAACCTTTCCCAGGAGCTTAGCCTGGTGGAAGCGGTCATGAAGGACCGCTGGCGGCCCGAGGCCTCCCTGGCCGAAAACGACAAGCTGGCCGACCAGATCGGCCGCCGCCTGAACTTGCGGGTCACCCTGATCCGTTTGAACGGCGAGGTGATCGGCGATTCCCACGTGGCGCCCGAGGCCCTGGAGCGCCTGGAAAACCACGCCGGCCGTCCCGAGGTGCAGGCGGCCATGCAAAACGGCCAGGGCGCCTCCATCCGGCGCAGCACCACGGTGGGCGCGGACCTCCTTTACATGGCCGACGTCCTGCGGCTGCCGGAGCGGCCGCCCCTGGTGGTGCGCCTGGCCCTGCCCCTTTCCGAAGTGGACCAGACCCTGGCCCATACCCGCCGCCTCATCTTCGGCGCGGTCCTCTTGGGCCTGGTGCTCTCCTTCGGCGTGGCCTATCTGGTGGCCCGGCGCATCTCCCGGCCGGTGAAGGAGCTGACCAAGACCGCGGCCAGCATAGCCGGCGGCGACCTCTCCCGCCGGCTCATCCGCTATCCCAGCCACGAGGTGGGAGACCTGGGCCGCGCCTTCGACCGCATGGCCGACAGCCTCCAGCAGCAGATCACCGCCGTAACCAGCGCCAGGGACCGCCTGGAGGCCGTGCTGAGGGGCATGGTGGAGGGCGTGCTCCTGGTGGACCGGGACAACCACGTGCTCCTGGCCAATCAGGCGCTCAAGCGCATGCTGAACCTGAGCGTGGAGCCGGTGGGGCAGGTGGCCTCCGATTGCATCCGCAACGCGGATCTGCTGTCGGCCATCAACCAGGCCCGGCAGGAAAAACATCTGGTCACCAGTCAAATGCGTACCCTGGGCCCCCCCAAGCGCTATCTGGAGGTGAGCGTGGCGAGTCTGGACGACAACGAACTGGGGGCGGGCTGCGTGGCGGTGCTGCACGACATCACCGAACGCAAGCGCACCGAGGAGGTGCGGCGCGATTTCGTGGCCAACGTGAGCCATGAGCTGCGCACCCCCCTGGCCGCCATCCGGGGATCGGTGGAAACCCTCCTGGACGGGGCCCTGGACTCTCCGGAGGACGCGCGCCATTTCGCGGAAATGATCGCCCGCCAGGTGGTGCGTCTGCAATGCCTGGTGCAGGACCTCATGGACCTGGCCGCCCTGGAATCGGGCTCCCTGGATATCCAGATGGAGGAAGTGTCGGCCAAGGATTTATGCGAATCGCTCATGGGCATCGTGGAAGACATGGCCGGCCTGCGCGGCATCGATCTGGACTGCCGCCTGCCGGAGGAGGGGCTGCGCTTCAAGGCCGACCGCCGGAAGCTGGAACAGGCGGCTCTGAACCTTTTGGACAACGCCATCAAATACACCGACCCCGGCGGCAAGGTGACGCTTTCGGTGGAAAAGGAGCCCGGCCGGGTGGTGATCGAGGTCAAGGACACCGGCGTGGGCATCGCGGCCGAGCACCTGCCCCGCATTTTCGAGCGCTTCTACCGGGTGGATAAAAACCGTTCGCGGGAGATGGGCGGCACCGGCCTGGGGCTCTCCATCGTCAAGCACCTGACCCAGACCCAGGGCGGGCAGGTGGAGGTGCAGAGCCAACCCGGCAAAGGCAGCAGCTTCCGCCTGCTCCTGCCGGCCTGACCCGGCGTCCCAATGCAACGAGCCAATGGATAAAGCCCCCACCGGGCGTTCTTCCCGGCCGGGGGCTTGTCTGATTCCGCCGGCCTCCGGGCCGGCCGCCACCGGACAGATCCCCTCCTTACCGCTGATATCGGCGGCCTATGATTCCCCCGGCGGCGCGCAATACTCCACAACCGGTCCGGAGAGCCAAAGGCGGTCAGCAGGGATCTTGGGTGACTAGGTGGGTCCGCGCCTGGCGTTGGAGCATTTGAGGTTGGCCAGGCATTCGGCCATCCGGGTCTGGGCGCGGCGCTCGTCCTTGAGTGCCAGGGTCACAGCGACCCCCAATCCCGTCAGGCTCAGCAAGATGGCAGCGACTTCCATGTCGACCTCCTTGGGTGTGTTTGCCCTGTTGAAAAGTACATCGGGAAAACCGGCGGTCGACTTGAGCGAAAAACGCCCCTTGCCGGCAAAATTTCCAGCCCGCATATTTCACGGGGGGCGGTCGGTATTAAGCGATGAGTTAGTATTCATGGGACCAATATGAAAAAGGCCGCGTCATGATCGAGGGACGGTTCGCACTCGGGCCCGGCACAGCCAGCCGCCGGCAGACAAGGCGCCTGGCAAGCGAGGGCCGCGGGCGCAGCCAAAGCCACCTCAAGGCCCGAGAGCGGCCGGCAACTCAGGGCGCCGCCGGCTGGCTGCGCCGGACGCGCGGCCCTCGTGAAATAGGCGGGTTAGGCCAGGGGATTGCCGGGGTCGCCCTGGGCCCGCATCCTGCGCAGTTCCTCCCTTTCGGCCCGGCCGGGCAGAATGCCTTCCAGCCGGGCCTCCACCACCTCCTCGCCATGCTGGTTGGTCATTAGCGCCCTGGCCTCGGCCTTGCCGCCGTCCTCCAGCTTGGTGATGGTGAGGCTACAGGTGACGGTATCCCCGAAATACACCGGCCGCTTGAATTTGAACTCCATGCCGCTGGCCAGCCAGCCCACTTGGCCGCCCACCTGGCAAATCAGGCTGCCGGTCAAAAGACCGTGGCAAATCAGGCCGCTGAACCCCTTGACCTCCGCGAAGCCGTCATCGTAATGCACCGGGTTGTAATCGCGGGTGAGATGGCCGAAGGCCTGAGTGTCCTCCCGGCTGAAGGTGCGGGATACGGTGAAGGTGTCGCCCAGGGCGATCCCGGCCGCGGCCCTCGCGCGCATTTGTGACATGGTCGGCTCCTTGCCCCTTGGTCAGACAGGCCCTAGGTCAAGACTTTAGGCCTTTTGGGATAGCATATTATATAAAGGCCGGCCAAGGCCACGGGCGTTCCCGCCCCCCCGCCAAGCAACCCGTGGTTTTTCAGGCGGGCCGGCTGATGATATGATTTGCCCCGAGCCATGACGGCGATCAGCTTCGGGAGGGCGCATGGGACAATTGCCGGCCAAATGCGTATTGGTCTTGTTGGATGGTCTGGCCGATCGCGGCCACGACTGCCTGGGCGGGCTGACCCCTCTGCAAAAGGCGGCCACGCCCAACCTGGACCGCCTGGCTAAAGAAGGGGCCTGCGGCCATTTCCACGCCCTGAGCCCCGGCGCCGCCCTGCCCAGCGAGGCGGCCCATTTCTTCCTCATGGGCTACGACCAGGAGGTATTTCCCGGCCGGGGCTACTTGGAGGCCCTGGGGTTCGGCTTGGAGCTCCAGCCCGGCGACGTGGCCTTTCTGGCCCATTTGGCCATGTTCCGGCCCCAGGAGGGCCGGCTGTCGCTGGTGGAGCGCAAGCCCAGGCTGGAGCCCAACCTGGCGGCCGAGCTTTTCCGCGCCGCGGCCGAATACGCCAGCCCCTTGGGCCTGGCCCGCCTGCTTCCCACCAAGGGCTCCTCGGGCGCGCTCATTCTACGGGGAGCCGGCCTTTCCCGGCGGGTCACCGACAGCGACCCCCTGCTTTCCGGCGAGCCCCTGCTTAAGCCCCTGCCCTGGGCCGGCCACGGGGAAGACCTGGCCGCCCGGCGCACCGCCAGCCTGCTGAGCGCCTATCTGCAGCACGCCCATCAGACCCTGGCCGAACACCCTCTGAACCTGGCGCGGGCGGAGCAGGGCCTGGCCCCGGTGAACGGGGTGGTGACCCAGCGCGCCGGCCAGGCCACCCCGGTGGAGCCCGTGGGCCTGCGCTGGGGCCTCAAGGTGCTGAGCCTTTCCTCGGCCGCCATCTACCGCGGGGTGTTCCGGGCGCTGGGCGCGGAGGCCCTGCTGCTGGAGGAGCGAGAGGACCCGGCGCGCGACCTGGCGGCCAAAATCGAGGCGGCCCTGGAGCGCCTGGACGATTTCGATTTCATCCACGTGCATTCCAAGGCCCCGGACGAGGCGGCCCATCAAAAGGACCCCAGGCTGAAGGCCCGGGTGATCGAGGCCCTGGACGCCGGCCTGGCCGGGCTGGTGGAGGCTTCCCAAAAGCGCGGCGATCTGCTCATCGCGGTGACCGGCGATCACGCCACCCCCAGCTCGGGCGAGATGGTGCATTCGGGCGAATGCTCGCCCCTCTTGCTGCACGGCGCGGGCGTCTGGCAAGACGCGGCCGCCGGTTTCGACGAGGTGCGCTGCGCCCAAGGCGCCTTGGGGCTCTTGAGGGGGACCGAACTCATGCAGACCATCCTGAATTACCTGGACCGGGGAAAATTGTGGGGCATGCGCGACAGCCCCGCTGACCTGCCCTATTACCCCGGCCCCCGCGAAGCTCTTATCCTGCCCAGAAAGGCCTGAGGCATGCAGCAAAGCTGGGAGCGACTTTTCCGGGACAAGCCGGAAGGCATGATGCGCTTCAAGGACGACCCCCAGGCAAGCGCCGGGCTGGAGCGCCTGGCCGGGCGGCCGGGCCTGGCCATCGTGGAGCTGGCCGGCCGGGACAGCGTGGCCGCCGCCCTGGCCGCGGCGGGCCGAGGAGGGCTGGAGGCCTTCTTGCCCACCTATGTGTACACGGGCAGCGAATACGGGCCTTTCTCCTGGGTGGAGGAGGCGCTCAAGCGCCTGGCCGCCCGCCTGCCCGCCGGGATTGAGCTGCTGCCCCCCCTGGTTTTCGGGTCGCCCGGTTTCTGGCGGGCCTTGAACGGCAGGCTCCTGGGCGAGCTTAACCGCCGCTACGGTTTTCCCACCGTCTGTCTGGGCTGCCATCTTTATTTGCACGCCGCCCGCATCCCCCTGGCCCGCGCCCTGGGCCAAGGCGGCCAAGGCGCGCCCATCATCTCCGGCGAAAGGGAAAGCCACGACGGCAAGCTCAAGCTGAACCAGGTGGCCCCGGCCCTGGAGGCCTATGCCGCCCTCTGCGCCGAGTTCGGGGTCGAGCTCATGCTGCCCATCCGCCGCGAGGCCAGCGGCCGGCGCATCCAGGAGATACTGGGCCTGGCCTGGCCCGAGGGCGGCGAGCAACTGGGCTGCGTGCTCTCGGGCAACTACCGGGATATGGCGGGCGGCGCGCCGCATGATCCCGCCGCCTTGGAGGCCTATCTCCAGGAGTTCGCCCTGCCGGTGGCCCGCGAGGTGGTGGCGGAATATTTGGCCGGAAACGAGCCGCCCCACCTGGACATCGCCCTGGAGGTCATGGGCCGGCTCACGCCCTAGGCCTTTTGCCTGGGGTCAGCTCCCCTGCCAGGGGTCCAGGGGCCCCCGGGCCAGATCATCGCCGGGGGGCAGCCCCAGGGCGGCCAGGATGGTGGGGGCTATCTGGCAGATGTGCGCCGGACGGGTCAGGCGGCGGCCTCCCGGCGGCGCGGGCAGGGGCCGGCCCTTGAGGGCGGCGATCACCAGGCCGTCGGGGTGATGATTGGCGTCGTCGGGCCCGGTGTCGTTGCCCTGGGTGTATATGCCGGGCAGGCCCACCGCGCCCACCGCCCGCCAGCGCAGGCCGCCGGGCAGCAGGATCAGATCGGGCGGGACGCCCTCCACCCGGCGGTACAGCTCCTCGGGCCGGAAAACCCGGTTGCCCAGGGGAGCGCCATCGGGGCCGGGCAGGGCCTCCAGCTTGGCAACCAGTTCCGCCTTCAGCTCCCCGGCCCCTTCCGGCGGCACGGCCCCCTGGGGTTCGCGGCCCTTTATATTCAGGAATATGCGGGCGTAATAGCCGCCGCTGCTCCAGGCCCGGCTGCGCGGCCAATCCACCATGGCCGGCTCCAGGCCGCCGCTGGCCGAGGCGTCTTTCAGCGTCAGATAGCCCTGGTTCACCAGCCATTGGTTGATGGCCAGGCCGCCCCGCATGGCCTGGGCCCCGTGGTCCGAGACCACCAGGATAAGCGTGCCTTCAGGCAGGCGCTCCACCAGGCCGCCGATGAGCCCGTCAAGGCGCCGGTAGTATTTGCGCAGGGCCGTGACGAAAGGGCTGTCCGGCTCGTGCAGGCGGTGGCCGGGGTCGTGATAGCGCCAGAAGGCATGATGCAGGCGGTCCGGCCCCATCTCCACCATCATGAAGAAATCCCAGGGCTCTTCCAGCAGGCGCTGCGCCAGCTTGAAGCGCGCCCCGGTCATGGCGTGGATGTCACCCAGGATGCGGGCCTTGTCCCCGGCGCGGAACCCGGCCACGTCCAGGAGGTATTCCCCCCCGGCCCAGGCGTCCAGGCGCTCGCGCAGCCGGGCGGGATGGGTGAAGGCCGCGTCCTTGCCCGGCGCCAGAAAGCAGCCCACCAAGAGCCCCTTGACCGGCGGCGGCGGATAGGTCTGCGGCACGCCCAGGAGGATGCTGGTTTTGCCGGCCCGGCCCAGGTAATCCCAAACCCTGGGGGCCTTGACCATGCCGGAATCGGCCACGGCCAGGGAGCCGTAGGAATAGTCGCGGCGGTTGCGGAAGCCGTAGATGCCCAGCTCGCCCGGATCGCGGCCGCTCAGCATGCAGCTCCAGGCCGGCACCGTGATGGGCGGCGTTATGCTGCGCAGCACCCCGGCCACGCCGCTCTGGGCCAGGCCGCGCAAAACCGGCAGCTCCGGGCCCAGCTCATCCAGCGCCAGGGAGGCGGGCACGCAGTCCAGGCCGATGACCGCCACCTTGGCCGCCCGCAGGGGATAATCGCCTCGCAACTCCATCACTCATTCCCGCCAAAATCGACCGCCGCCCCAGGGGCGGGCGGCGGCAAGGTTCGCATGTCGCTCGCCGGCTACATGCCCAAAAAGGCCTCGCGCACCATGTCCGACCGCAAAAGATCGCTGGAAGGCCCTTCCTGCCTTATGCGTCCGGTCTGTAATATATAGCCGTGGTCGGTCAGTTCCAAGGCCTCCCGCACGTTCTGCTCCACCAAAAGCACGGTGAGCCCCTCTTGGCGCAGCCTGCGCACCGTCTCGAAGACCTCGGACACCATGAGGGGGGCCAGGCCCAGGCTGGGTTCGTCCAGCATGAGGAGCTTGGGCCCGCTCATGAGACCCCGTCCGATGGCCAGCATCTGCTGCTCCCCGCCGGACATGGAGCCAGCGGCCTGTTGCCGGCGCTCGGCGAGCCGGGGGAACAGCTCGTATACGTATTCCAGGCGGCCCTGAACCTGGGCCGGGTCATCCACGATGAAGGCCCCCAGCTTGAGGTTCTCCTCCACGCTGAGCGGCTTGAACAGCTTGCGGTCCTCGGGCACGTAGACCAGCCCCAGGCGCACGATCTTCTCGGTCCGCAGGCCGGCCAGGTCTTGGCCCCGGAAGACGGCCCGACCCGAGCTCACCCGGGCGCGGCCCATGACCGCCTTTAAAAGGGTGGACTTGCCCGCGCCGTTGCTGCCCACCACGCTCACCGCCTGGCCTTTTTCCACCTTGAGCGACACGCCCTGCAAGACCGGCAGGCCCGCATAGCTCACCACCAGGTCCTTGATCTCAAGCATGGCCGTTCTCCCCGCTCACCAGATGGTCGCCCAGATAGGCCCGGATGACCTCCGGGTCCTTGACCACCTGGGCGGGCTCGCCCTCGGCGATCTTGCGCCCGCTTTCCAGCACCACCACCCGGTGGCTCAAGGCCATCACCATCTCCATGACGTGCTCGGTGAGAAGCAGCGCCAGCCCCTTTTCCCGGTGGATGCGGGTGAGGAGCTTCACCAGGCCGTCCACCTCGGCCGCGTTCAGGCCCGCGGCCACCTCGTCCAGAAGCAGCAGCTTGGGATCGCTGGCCAGGGCGGTGGCCAGGGCCACCCGCTTTTGGCGGGCCACCGGCAGTTCGGAGAGCATCAGGCCGCCCGCGTCGGCGATGCCCAGGAACTCCAGCCATTCCTCGGCCTTGGCCCTGGCTTTCCTGCGGGAGCCGGTGCGCACGAAAGCGCCCACCATGACGTTTTCCGCCACGGAAAGATCGCCCGAGGCCTGAAAAATCTGAAAGGTGCGGGCCAGGCCCAGGCGGCAGACCTGAAAATCCTTGAGCGGCGTGATGTCCTGGCCGTCGAAAAACACCTGGCCGCCGCTCACCGGGTAGTAGCCGGCCACGCAGTTGAAAAGGGTGGTCTTGCCCGCGCCGTTGGGGCCGATGAGCCCCACCACCTCGTCCGCCCCCACCTGAAAGCTGATGCGGTCGTTGGCGCGCAGCCCGCCGAAATCCTTGCTAACCTCCCTGACCTCCAGAAGCGCCATCACACGCCCCTCCTTCTGCCGCGCACCGCCTCCACCATGCCCCACACCCCCCTGGGCTGCACCGCCGCGATGAGCATGATAATGGCGCCGTAGATGACCAGGTCCAGGCCGGCCAGGCCCGCCTGGCCGCCCAGCCAGGAGCCCAGGTAGGAGCGCATGGGCACCAGGATGGAGGCCCCGATGATGGGCCCCCACAGGGAGCCCGCCCCGCCCAGCATGGCCATCATGGCGATCAACACGGAAAGGTCCAGGCTCATGGTGTCCTCGGGCTCGATGTTGAAGTTGTAGCAGGCGTGGAAGGAGCCCACCATGGCCACGTAGGCGGTGGCCACGGCGTAGGCCTTGATCTTGCACCAGTGCACGTTGATGCCTAAAGAGCGGGCCACGTCCTCGTTGTCCTTGATGGCCCGGAGCTGGTAGCCCAGCCGGGAGTGGCGGAAGCCGTTGATGAACAAGAGCCCGGCCAGAAACATGGCCAGGAGAATGTAGAAATAATAATAATCCTCCCGGAACTGCAGATAGAGGAAATCCGGGAAATTGCCCCTGAGCGGCAGCTCCAGGCCCTTGGCCCCGCCCACGAAATCCCAGACCTCGAAGAGGTCCTTGAGCACCAGGCTGGTGGCGATGGTGGCGATGGCGAAGTAATGGCCCTTCAGCTTGAACAGGGGATAGCCGATGATGAAGGACCAGCCCACGGCCAGGGCCATGCCCACCGGCATGGACACCCAGAAGGGCACGTCCCAGCGCACCATCATCACCGCCGTGGTGTAGGCGCCGATGCCCACGTACTGGGCCTTGCCCAAATCCACCTGCCCCGCGTAGCCGCCGATGGTGTTCCAGCCCATGCCGTAGAGGCTGAACATGAGGAACTGGATCATGGTGGCCATGGCGAAGCTGGAATGGGGCAGCGCCGGGAAGGCCAGCAGAAAGACCAGGGCCGCTCCGGCCACGGTCATATCCAGGCGCGGAAAGTCCGAAAAGTCAAAGGCGTTTCTTATTGCTTCCATCCGAACAATCCCTGGGGCCTGACCACCATGATGAGGAAGTAAATCAAATAGACGAAGGTGTACTTCAAACTGTGAATGGTGAAGCCCTCGGCGGCGTCCGAGCCCACCAGGCGCAGCATGGCGTCCCACACCGGCGGGGCCTGCACGATCATGCCGATGAGCACCCCGGCCACCAAGGCCCCCTTGATGCTGCCGAAGCCGCCCAGGGCCACCGTGGCGAAGGCTATCATGGTGAACAACAGGCCCACGTTGGGGTCCACCGGCCAGAAATTCACCAAGAGCCCGCCGGCCACCGCCACCGAGGCCCCGCCCAGGGCCCAGGCCAGGGCGTTGACCCGCTCGGTGGAGATGCCCATGTACATGGCCGCCTCCTTGTCCAGGCTGGTGGCGGTCAGGGCCTTGCCGGTCTTGGTGCGGTCGATGAGCCACCAGGCCCCCCAAAAGGCGCCCAGGCTCAGGGCGGCGGCGGCCAGCTTGGTGGCCCCCAGCACGATGCCCGGCCCCACCACGAAGCTCTTGCCCACCAGAATCCCCTGGTGCACGATCATGGGCTCGGAACCCATGATCATCAGCGCCAGGTTGCGCAGGAAAAGCATGAGCCCGAAGGTGCCGAAAAGCTGGGCTATGGTGGGCCCGCGCAAAAGATGGCGGATCAGCCCGTGGTAGCAAAGCACCCCCAGCCCGGCCCCCACCAGGGCGCTGAAGGGCAGAGTCAGCACCGGGTCCACCCCCAGAAGCGGCGCGGTGAGCAGGGTGGCGTACATGCCCACCATGAGGAACTCGCCGTGGGCGAAGTTGACCACGTCCATCACCCCGAAGATGATGGTGAGCCCCAAGGCCACCAGGGCGAACACCAGGCCCATGAGGAGCCCGGCCACCAGGGCCTTGAACATAGCCAAAAACAGAGCTTCCATGTTTTACGCACCTGACGCGCCGGGCGCGCCGGAGTCATGACGATCCCGCCTCCCGCATACGGCGGGGAGGCGGGGTCGTCTTGGGTTCACTAGAATCCCTTTATGGGATAGATCATGTCGGCCGTGGCCAGGTTGAAGGGATAGACGATCTCCAGGCCAATTTTGCCGTCCTTTTGCATCTGGTACTGGCCGATGAGGCCCATGCCCAGGACGTTCTGGCCGGTCTCGCCGCCCACGTTCTCGAACTTCACGCCGGCCCAGGGCACCACCAGCTGATCGCCGGGGATGGTGATCTCGTTGCAGGCCTTCTGGATGGCCTTGGGGTCGCTGGAGCCGGCCTTTTCCAACACATAGACCCAGGTCTGCAGGCCGGTGAAGGACCGGGCGCTGGCCCCGTCCAGATCCACGCCGTTCTTTTGCTTGAACAGCTCGTTGACCTGGCCGGAGACCTTCTTGACCCTGGCCACGCTGGGCAGGAACACGCTGCGGGTGAGGATGCCCTCGATGTCGGCCCCCATCTCGCGGAACTCGGGCTTGTCAAAGCCCGCGTCCTGGCCCCAGATCAGCTTGGGCTTGGCCTTGAGCGACTTTAAAGTCTTCACCATGAGGATGGCGTCGGAGGCGTAGGAAGCGAAAAGCATGGCGCCGGGCTTGGGGGCTATCATGCTCTGCACCTCGGAGGAGAGGTCGGGGCTCTTGGCGGCGTAGAGCAGATTCACCGCCAGCTCGAACTTGTATTCGCCGGCGAAGTTCTTGATCTCCTCGCTCACGTGGCTGCCCCATTCGGTCTTTTCGCAGGCCGCGGCCAGGATGTTCAGCTCCTGGCGGGGAACCGCTTTCACGCCCTTCACCTTGCCCTCGGTCAGGCCGATCAAAAGCTCGAACAGGTCCTTGGTGAACCATTTGTCATGGGGGGTGGTGCGCCAGAACCATTTGAAGTCGCGGGTGGTCAGGGCCGGGCTGGTGGAGGAGCCGTTTATCATGGGCACGCCGTAGCGTTCGCACACCGCCGAGACGGTCTTGGTCACCGAGCTGTGGTAGCAGCCCAGGATGCCCGCCACCTTGTCGTCCTTGATGAGCTTCTTGGCCAAATCCGCGCCGAGCTGGGGGTTGCCCTGGTGGTCTTTCACGATGAGCACGATCTTGGCCCCGCCCATGGACTTGACGCCCGCGTTCTTGGCCATGTCCATGTCTATGCCGCTCATCTGCTGGTTGGCGATCTCGGCGGCCAGCTCGGCCCCGGCCCGCAGCACCCGGCCCGCCGCCGCCGCGCCGCCGGTCAGGGGATACAGCACGCCGATCTTGACCTCCTTGTCGGCCGCCAGACCCGCCGCAGAAAACGCCAGGGTCGCCGCCAAGAGGGCCACCATCAAAAACATGGTTTTGCGCATAGGTCCACCTCCCTAAATTTGCGTGTGAATCGACAATGGATTTATTAACTGTCCGGCGGAATCAGCGCCGCCAGGGTGGTTCCGTGGGCAGTTGGCCCAACTGGTCCAATTCCTCGGAGAGCAAATCGCTGATGAACATGTGACCGGGGGCATGGGTTATGGCTAAAGGCGGCCGGGCGTGCATGAGCGCCGCCTGGGGCGTCACCCCGCAGGCCCAGAACACCGGCACCTCGCCGGGCCTCATTTCCACCGCCTCCCCGAACTCGGGGCGGCTCAAATCCGCGATGCCGATGAGGTCCGGGTCGCCCTGGTGCACCGGCGCGCCGTGGGCTCCGCCGTAGCGGCCCGAGACCTCCGCCGCCTTGTCCACCAGCTCGCCGGGCAGGGGCCGCATGGAAACCACCAGGGGGCCGCCCAGGCGCCCGGCCGGGGCGTTGGGCAGGTTGGTCACGTACATGGGCACGTTGCATCCCTGCTCCAGGTGCCGCACCGGCAAACCGGCTCTTTGCAGGGCCAGGTCAAAGGAAAAACTGCAACCCAGGAAAAAACTGACCAGATCGGAGCGCCAGAGGTGGCCGATGTCGATCGGCTCCCCTTCCAATTGCCCCTCTCGCCAAACCCGGTAGCGGGGCAGCTCCCAGCGCACGTCGGCGCCCTTGGCCAGGCGGCTGGTTGTGGGCTCGCCGGGCGGCAGCACCTCCAGCAAGGGGCAAGACCTGGGGTTGGCCCGGCAAAACAGAAAAAAGTCCTCGGCCCACGCCAGGGGCAGGATCACCAAGTTGGCCTGGACGTAACCAGGACAAAGGCTGCTGGTGTTGCAGGTGATGCGTCCAGCGCCTATGCTGGCGCGGATGTTGGCGGGGCTTTGCTCTTCATGTTCCAAGGCAGGCAAATCCTCCTGTCCCGGGGCATGTTGGTTGATCCCCCCCTCTGCTTGTCTATGATGCGTAATCCGAGGCGAGGCACTTCTTTATCATGTTTACATGCTATTAGCAAATTATAGATAATGGCTTAGAGTATTACCAAGCGGTTTTTAAGCGCCAAAACCCCTAAGGCAATCAGCGGGTTTCAGCTTGGCGCCAAAAATCCGCCGGCTTGGTTTCCGCGAAGGGCGCGTATGAGGATAGACATAAACTG
The DNA here is from genome assembly GCA_001184205.1 of Desulfocarbo indianensis. Classification (GTDB taxonomy): domain Bacteria; phylum Desulfobacterota; class Desulfarculia; order Desulfarculales; family Desulfarculaceae; genus Desulfocarbo; species Desulfocarbo indianensis. The sequence goes on along the minus strand of LBMP01000001.1, from coordinate 1,330,035 downwards.
CGACATGGGCGAAAGCTTCGGGCGCTACGACCTGGGGCGCGATTCCGAAGTGATCGCCCACATCACCAGCGCCAACCTGGCCTGCGGCTTCCACGCCTCCGACCCCCAGGTGATGGACCGCACCCTGGCCCTGGCCAAGGAGCACGGCGTGGCGGTGGGCGCCCATCCCGGCTATCTGGATTTGCGGGGTTTCGGCCGGCGCAAGCTGGATTGCGATCCCGAGGAGATACGCACGGATCTGATATACCAGGCCGGCGCCCTGGCCGCCCTGGCCCGCAGCCGGGGCCTGAAGCTGCAACACCTCAAACCCCACGGCGCCCTGTACAACACCGCGGCCGGCGACGAAAAAGCCGCCCGGGCCATATGCGCCGGGCTGGCGGCCTATGACCCGGAGCTGGTGCTGGTGGCGCTGGCCGGGCCGGGCGGCCAGGTGATCCGCGACATGGCGCGGGACCACGGCCTCAAGGTCGCCTGCGAAGCCTTTGCCGACCGGGCCTACACGCCGGAGGGCCGCCTGGCGCCCCGGGGTCAGCCCGGCGCGGTGATCCACGACCCGGAGCTGGTGGCCGAGCGCTGCCTGCGCATGGCCCAAGAGGGCGTGGTGCAGGCCATCGACGGCAGCCTGATACCTCTCAAGCCCCACACCATCTGCGTGCACGGCGACACCCCCAGCGCGGTGGAAATGGTCAAGCGCATCGAGCAAACCCTGCTCCAGGCGGGCGTGGAGCCGACGCCCCTGGGGCGGTTGGTATAAAAGTGCCCGAGGATTATCCCCGCTACGCCAGCCAGGGCGACGCGGCCCTGTTGGTCTACCTGGGCCGCGGCATCGACCCGGACCTCAACCAGCGGGTGCGCGACCTGGCCGCCGCCCTGTCGGCGCAGCCCATCGCCGGGGTGCGCGAGGTGCTGGCCGCCTACCGCTGCCTGCAGGTGCAGTTCGATCCCCTGGCCATCCACCCCGACCAGGTGCGGGTCTGGATAGGCGAGCACCTGGCCAAGCTTCCCCACGCGTCGGCCGGCGGCGGCCGGGTGGTGGAGGTGCCGGTGGTCTACGGCGGCGAGCACGGCCCGGACCTGGATTTCGTGGCCAGCCGGGCGGGCATCACCCCCGCGGAAGTCATCGCCCGCCACAGCGCCCCGGATTACCTCTGCTACGTGGTGGGCTTCAGCCCGGCCTTCCCCTTTCTGGGGGGCATGGACCCCGGCCTGGCCTGCCCCCGCCTGGAATCGCCCCGCCCCGCTCTGCCGGTGGGGGCGGTGGGCATCGGCGGCGCTCAAACCGGGCTCTACACCCTGGGCGGCCCCGGCGGCTGGCGCATAATCGGCCGCACCCCGCTCCTGGTCTATGATCCCCGCCGGCATCCGGCCGGTCTGATCCAGGCCGGCGACCGGGTGCTCTTCCGGCCCGCCCAAGCCGACGAGTTTCCGGAGCTGCCCGATTCGGCCGGCCATCTGCCGGCCGGCGGCCGCCCAGTGCTGGAGGTTTTGCAACCCGGCGTTTTCAGCACGGTGCAGGACGCGGGGCGCTGGGGCTATCAGTTCCAGGGGGTGCCCGTTTCCGGGGCCCTGGACCAAAGCGCCCTGGCAACGGCCAACCTGCTTTTGGGCAATCCCATGCAGGCGGCGGCCCTGGAGCTGACCCTGGTGGGCCCCAGGCTGAAGGCCGTGGCGGCCATCAAGGCGGCGCTCACGGGGGCCGACCTGGGGGCGCTCTTGGACGGCCAGCCGGTATCCCGGGACCGGGTCATCGCCCTGCAACCCGGCCAGGTCTTGAGCTTCAACGGCCCGCCGAAAGGCGCCAGGGCCATCCTGGCCCTGGAAGGCGGCGTGTGGGGGCCCATCATGATGGGCTCGCGCTCAGTCTATCCCCTGGGCCGCCTGGGCGAGCCCCTTAAGAAGGGACAAGTCCTCCTGGCCGGGCCGGCTCCCCCAGGCCGGGGAGAAAAAACCCTGCCCGCCCATCTCTTGCCGGCGGAAGAAAAAGAGGTGGAAATCCGGGTGCTGCCGGGCCCCAACCTGGATTTTTTCAGCGAGGCGGGCTTGCGCGCGTTTTACGCGTCCGCCTATGAGCTGACCCAGGGCTCCGACCGCCGGGGCATGCTTTTAAGCGGTCCGGGCATCCCATTGAATCCCGACATGCCTGATTCCATCCTGAGCGAGCCCAACGCCCCCGGCGTGATCCAGGTGCCCTCGGGCGGCCAGCCCATCATCCAGCTCAGGGAGCAAACCGTGGGCGGCTACGCCAAGATAGCCACCGTGATCTCGGCGGACCTGGGCGTGTTGGCCCGCCTGCTGCCCGGCTCGCGCATCAGGTTCCGGGAGACCACCCTGGAGCAGGCCCTGGCCGAGGCCCGCGCCCTGGCCCACGACCTGGCCCGCCTGGGGGAGCCCAGTTGAAGCCGGGCCAAATCCTGCCGGTCACGGAAACGGTGAGCTTGGTGGCGGGGATGAACCAGGGCGCCTTTCCCCGCTGCCACGCCGTGTTGATCCAGGACCGGGAAACCGCGCTCATAGACCCCGGCTGCGGTAAAGAGGTCTTGGAGCCTCTGGCGGGGCGGGTGGACCTGGTGATCAACACCCACACCCATCCGGACCACACCTCCGGCAATTATCTATTCCGCGAAAGCGAGGTGCTGGTCCCGGCGCAGGCCAGGGACAGCGCCGGCGACATCCAGGCGCTTTCCCGGCGCTTCGCCCGGCCGGGGCGCCTGGCCGGCCTTTGGCGGAATTTCGCCCGCCAGCTCATCGGCTTCCACGAATACCGGGCCACCGGCTTCCTGCAGCCGGACCAGGAGATCCAGGTGGGGCGCACCCGCCTGCGCGTCATGCATTTGCCCGGCCACACCGTGGACCATTGCTGCCTCTACCTGCCGGGCCCGGACCTGCTCATCAGCGCCGACGTGGACCTGACCTCCTTCGGCCCCTGGTACGGCCACACCGAATCCGACCTGGGCCTGTTCCGCGCCTCCCTGGCCAGGCTGGCTGGGCTCAAGCCCAAGGCGGTGCTCTCGGCCCACCGCGAACCCCTTTTCCAGGGCTTCCCCGAGGCCCTGCGCGCCTTTGCCGCGGTTTGGGACCGCAGGTCGGATTTGATTCTCGGCCTCATCAAAAAGGAACAGACCCTGGCCCAGCTGGTGGACCAGGCGCCCATCTACCGCCGTTTCCCCTATGCCGAACCCCTGATGCGTTTTTGGGAAGGCCGCATGATCGAGGAGCACCTGAAGGAACTGGTGAAGCGGGGCCTGGCCCGCCCCACCGAAAGGGGGTTCGCGGCCGCCTAAAAAGATGCCCTCCAGGTCCATTCTTGCTATTATTAATTAATAATTTAATGCCAAAGAGTTATCCATAATTGGCACCATATTGTCACTAATTCGTAACCTGTCTCCGGTATATATCTGAGCCACCGACGGTGCCGCGTGCGGGAAAGACCAGCTTGGTCGCAAGCGATTCCGTCATGTCGGCGGGCGGTCGTCATGCGCCGGCCCCATCGGCGATGGGAAACGCAAGCAAGAGGGATGATGGAACTTATCAAAGACAAGCAGCCCAAGGAATGGCCCGGCGAGGTTGAAGAGCGCCGCACCCTGAACCTGAAAGGCCTGGGACCAGACCCGGAGGAGCAAGATCAGAAGGCATACGAAGGCCTGATCTCAACCGAGTTGAGCCCGGAGCAACAGCAGCGCATAGTCACGCCGCCCGAGGTATTCCCCAAGCAGCGGGCGGTGCTGGCCATTCACTGGCATCCCGAGCATATCCCCCTGGACCTGATCGACAGGCGGCTGGCGGCGCTTTATCCCAACCGGGAAGTGGAGCTCATAATCCCCACCCAGCACAACCAGCTCATGACCTGGGACGCTTATGCCGGCGTGGAGGTGGATTGCTATTCCTCGGGCTTCAAGCGCAAGGTCCAGCTCCTCATGCACTTCCGCGCCGATAGGGTCAAGGGCGCCGAGGTTTTCAAATCCATGCTGGCCCACACTTTCAAGTACCGCTCCGGCCAGCTTTTCGAATTCGTGGACAGCGTGGTGGACCCGGCCCGCGAGGAGCGCCTGCAGCAGGGCGCGGCCGAAACCGGAGCCACCGAGGAGCTGGTGGAATTCACCCGCTTGTACGCGACGCGCTTCAAAAAGCTCTTGGAGGCCAACGAAGCCGCCACGCCGGCCGCCGTGATCAAGAACAAGCTGTTCAGCGAGTATTTCGACACCCTGCGCGGGTCATACCCCGATCGCCTCATCAACCGGGCCCAGCTTCTCCTGAAAGCGGTGAAGCAGATCGTGAAGGCCAACTTCTCGCTGAAATATTTTTACCGCGCCTCGGAGGTGATCGAGGAGGCCCGCTCCGTGGGCGGCTGCATAGTGATTCCCCACCCCGAGCAGTTCTGGCCCATCCTTCTGGCCGACTACGACGTGGACGGCTACGAGGTGTGGAATCCCCAGTCGCGCGAATACACCGAATTTCTGATCAACGTGGTCAACCGCAACAACCGCAGCCTGGCCAAAAGCGACCGCCGCATCCTGGTCTTCATGGGCGACGACACCCACATGGGGGAAAAGGCCAAGCCGCCCCATCTGCAAAACCGAGACAAGGCCGCGCGCGAGGTGGGCTGGCAGCCGGCCTGGGATGATTTGGACATCAAGAAAAGCCTGATCGTGGCCAACGTGGACCGGCTCAAGGTCATACAGGAATACCGGGCCCGCCTGGGTTAGGCGGCGCCCGCGCTAACACGTCCCCAAGGGGAGAGCCCATGTCATCGGACGATAGATTCAAGCATGAGTCTCTGCAGGACCAGGAGTCCATAGTTAGCTATCTGCAAGCCTTGTGCGACGGCTTTCAAAGCGGAGCGCTGCTCTTCGCTTCGGACAACCAGAGGCTGGTGCTCAAGCCCCAGGGGCTGGTGGCCCTGGAAGTAGAGGCCAAGAAAAAGAACAACGAGATCAAATTGGGCATAAAAATACGCTGGACCGAAGAGCCCAACGGCGAGGAGCTGACCATGAAGCCCCTGGTCATCACCAGCGTGGATCAGGACCAATAGGGTCCATGACGCGTTGCGCATAGCCATCGGAGGGGGTTACTCCTTGCAACTGCCCGGCGGACTACAAGAAAACTTTCGTTTCCTGGTCTTGGAAGTGTGCAAGCAGGTGGAAGAGACGCTGGCCTTTCTGCAAGCGCCCAGCCAGCGCCAAATGGAGCGCATCACCGGCCGCGACGATTACATCGACGGCCTGAAAAGCCTCATCGAGGAAAAAGTCTATTCGCTGCTCATGTCCACCGTGATGGAGCGGCGGCAGGCCAACCTCCTGCGCTCGGTGAACACCATCGCCACCAACCTGGAGCGCATCGCCGATTTCGCGGTGAACGTGGTGGGGCAGATGCAATACCTCACCGATCCCGCCTTTGTGAACGCCTATGACCACCCGCCCTATTTCAAGGAGGTGAAGGAAGGCCTGGACACCATCCTGGAGGCCTTCACCAGCCAGGACATCTCGCTGGCCTTCCGCATCTGTCAGAGCGAGTTTCATCTGGACGATCTCTACAAGGGCACCATGAACCGCCTGCTCCAGGAGCTGGCCCAGGGCCGCAACACCGGCGACCTGGTAACGGTGCTGTTCATCTTCCGCTACCTGGAGCGCATGGGCGATTCCCTCCTGAACATCGGCGAGGCCATCATCTTCGCCCTATTGGGCGAGCGCCTGAAAATCCACCAGTACCAGGCCCTGCGCGATTCCCTGGCCAACTCGGGCATGAACACCCCCATCAGCGAGGTGGAGTTCGAATCCATCTGGGGCACCCGCAGCGGCTGCCGCATAGGCAAGGTGCAGGACAAGGCCGGCGGGGAAAGCGCCCAAAGGGTCATCTTCAAGGAGGGCAACGCCAACAAGCTGGCCAGCGAGCGCGACAACATCGCGCGCTGGGAGAGCATCATGCCGGGGCTGGCGCCCAAGGTTTTCGGCTTTCAAAGGGACAACGGCAGCGCTTCCATTCTCCTGGAATACCTGGAAGGCTGTACCCTGCAGGAGCTGATATTGAACTCCGAAACGGAGTATCAGGAAAACGCGCTCTTCCTGGTGACCGAAACCCTCAAGATGATCTGGCAAAACACCCGCAAGGACCGGGCCAGCGACGGCAATTTCCTGGCGCAGCTCCTTTCGCGCCTGGACGACGTCTACCGGGTGCATCCCCACTTCAAGCAGAGCTGCCAGTCCATCGGCGATCTCGCCCTGGCGCCCCTGGAGGAATCCCTGCGGCAATTGCAGGAAAAGACCCAGGGGCGGCTCTTGGCTCCCTTTTCGGTTTTCATCCACGGCGATTTCAACGCCAACAACGTGATCTATGATCACAATCAGCAGAGGGTGCATTTCATCGACCTGCACCGCTCGGCCGATTCCGATTACGCCCAGGACATATCCGTGTTCCTGGTTTCCAATTTTCGCATGCCGGTGCAAAGGTCGGTCTTGAGGACCCGCCTGAACCGGGTGATCCTCGATTTCTTGCTTTTCGCCCAGAACTTCGCCCGGGAGCAAGGCGACGCCACCTTCGAGGCCAGGCTGTGTCTGGGTTTGATCCGTTCCTTCCTCACCTCGACCAGGTTTGAGCTGAACCTCGATTTCGCCAAGGAGATGTTCCTGCGCAGCTGCTACCTCCTGGACAAAATGAATAATCACGGCGGCCGGCCCTGGGAAGATTTCCGGCTGCCCCCACACGTGCTCGTCTACTGAACGGCGATATCCGGGGATGTCGATATGAAAAAAATAGGCGTGGTCGGCGTGGCCGGAGGCTGGTCTTCAGAGAGCCTCGCCGACGCCCTGGCGGAGCGCACCGGCTTCCGATGTTTGTTGGACATGGAGATGGCCCACCTGGATTTGGACGGGGGCAGCCTCGCCATCGGGAAGGTGGACCTGGGCGGGCTGGACGGCCTCATCATCAAAAAGGCGGGGCCCCGCTATTCGCCGGATTTGCTGGACCGCCTGGAGATGCTGCGCTTCGTATGCGGCAAGGGCCTGCCCGTGTTCTCGCCGCCCGAGGCCATTCTGCGGGTGCTGGACCGCCTGAGCTGCACCGTCACCCTGCGCCTGCACGACATCCCCATGCCCGCCACCGTCATCACCGAGCATCCCGCCGAGGCCGCGCGGGCGGTGGAGCGCCTGGGAGCCTGCGTGCTAAAGCCGCTCTATTCCAGCAAGGCCCGGGGCATGCAGGTGGTGGAGCCGGGCCCCGGCCTCTTGGAGCAACTGCGCCTGTTCAAGGAAGAAGGCAACAACATTATCTACGTGCAGCAAAAGCTGGACCTGCCCGGCAAGGACCTGGGCGTGGCCTTCCTGGGGGGCGAGTATCTGGCCACCTATGCCCGGGTCAACCGCGGCAATTCCTGGAACACCACCATCCACTCCGGCGGCAAGTACGAGGCCCACGAGCCCCCGCCGGAGATCATAGAACTGGCCCGCCGGGCCCAGGAGCCCTTTGGGCTCGATTTCACCTGCGTGGACGTGGTGGAGACCGGGGAAGGCCCCATGGTTTTCGAGGTTTCGGCCTTTGGCGGCTTCCGGGGCCTCAAGCAGGCCAACGGCTTGGACGCCGCCGGCCTTTACGCCGACTACGTGCTGGGACGGATAGGACAATGACCGAATCTAACCTTGCCGAGACGGATAGGATGATGACTGAATCTAACCTTGCCGAGCTGGCCGCCGGGCTGACCGCCGGTCAAGCCGCCGAGCACCGGCTGCAATTGGCCTTCGGCGATTGCCGCATGGACTTCCGCTCCAACTCGGCGGAGCTGATCGTGCGCATGCGAACCTATTTCAGCGGCTTTCTGGCCAGCTTCAGCGCGGCCGACCTGACGGTGGTCGCCTTGGAAGCCCCGGCCTGGCGGCCGGACCGGGCGCTGACCACCAAGGAGCCCGATCCGGGCAAGCGCAAGGTCAAGGAGGAATACTCCGATCCCACGGGCGGCCGCCTGGTGCGCAAGGTCCTCACCGGCATGCTTTTCCTCATGGGCCCCGAGGTGCACCTGGCCTACGGCCCCTGCCTGGCCAACGACAATCAAGTGGTCAATTTCCTCAACAGCCGCTACATCCAATGGCTCCTGGAGCGCAACTGGCTCTTGTGCCACGCCGCCGGGGTATCCCGCGGCGACCGGGGCCTGGCCCTGGCCGGGGTGTCCGGGGCCGGCAAGAGCACCCTGGCCCTGCACCTCATGGCCGACGGCCTGGATTTCGTAAGCAACGACCGGCTGCTGATCCGCCGCCGGGAAGACGGCCTGACCATGAGCGGGGTGGCCAAACTGCCCCGCATAAACCCCGGCACCGCGCTCAACAACCCCGCGCTGCAAAAGGTAATGCCGCGCCAGGAGGCCAAGGCCTTTGCCAAGCTTCCCCAGAAAGACCTCTGGGCCCTGGAGCATAAATACGACGTTTTCATCGACAACTGTTTCGGCCGCGACCGCTTCCGCCTCAGCTCCGCCATGGCCGGCCTGGTGGTTCTCACCTGGACCCTGGGCGGCGGCAAGCCCCTGGTGCGCCAGGTGGACCCGGCCCAGAGGCCGGACCTTTTGGCGGCCTTCATGAAATCGCCCGGCCTGTTCTACCTGCCCAACGGAAACAGCAGCCCGGCCGCCGCCGGGCAGGACCCGCAAGCCTACATCGAGGTCCTGGCCGGCACCCCGGTTTACGAGATCGCCGGCGGAGTGGATTTCGAGCGCGCGGTGCTGGCTTGCCGTGAGCTGCTCTCCGCCGGGGGAGGCGAATAGGCCCATGACCACCCAGGTGCGCTTGACCCGTACCTTCAACCTGCCCGACCGCCTGCGCCTGGCCCGCTATCAGCGCACCCCCGAACTCGGCCCCCGTTTGTCCTTCTTTTCCGGCGGCAGCGCCCTGGGGCCCTTGTCTCGGCGGCTCATTTCCTACACCCATAATTCGATTCATCTGATAACGCCCTTTGATTCGGGCGGCTCCTCGGCCAAGCTGCGGCGGGCCTTCGACATGCTGGCGGTGGGCGATCTGCGCAACCGGCTGATGGCCCTGGCCGATCAATCCGTGACCGGCAATCCGGCCATAACCCGCCTCTTCGCCCTGCGCTTCCCCAAAAACGGCGCGTCCGCCCAAAGCCAGGCCCTGCGCGCCCGGCTGGCGGACATGGTGGACGGCAAGGATGAACTGATACGGGCGGTGCCCGATCCCATGCGCAAGATCATCCGCAACCACCTGGGTTTTTTCGCCGAGCGCATGCCGGCGGACTTCGACCTGCGGGGCGCCAGCCTGGGCAATCTGGTGCTCACCGGCGGCTACCTGAACAACAACCGCCACATCGATCCGGTGGTTTTTCTTTTTTCCAAGCTGGCCGAGGTGCGGGGGGTGGTCCGGCCGGTGATCAACAAGCATCTGCACCTGGCCGCGGATTTGGCCGACGGCTCCTCCCTGGTGGGGCAGCATCTGATAACCGGGCGGGAGGCCCCGCCCTTGACCAGCCCCGTCACCCGCCTGTTCCTCTGCCACGGGGACGAGAAGGGCAACTGCCGCCGCGAGGTGGAGGTGTCCATACGCGATAAGATCAGCGCGCTGATTCAGCAGGCCGAGCTGATCTGCTACCCCATGGGCAGCTTCTACACCAGCCTGATCGCCAATCTCCTGCCCAAGGGCGTGGGCCGTTGCGTGGCGGAGACCGACTGCCCCAAGGTCTACGTGCCCAATTCCGCCGCCGACCTGGAGCAGGTCGGCATGTCGGTGGCCGATTGCGTGGCCCGCCTCCTGGAGTATCTCGGGAAAAGCAGCGGCCGCGAGGAGCCCGCCCAGCGCCTGCTGAATCTCGTGCTGGTGGATTCGGCCGGCGGCGCTTATCCCGGTGGGCTGGATATGGCGGCCATTACCCGCCTGGGCGTGCAAGTGGTGGATTTGCCCCTGGTCAGCGAAGCCAGCCAGCCCTATATCGACGAGGAGCGCCTGGTGGAGGCGCTGCTGTCATTGGTTTAAAGCGGAGCGCCCGCCATAAAAAGGACGCCAGCCCGCAAGGAGGCCAAAAGCCATGTCGCAGAGCCAAAGCCATAAGAACGAAATGCTCCTTAGCACCGCCGACGCCGCCGCTTTCTTAAGGCGCCTGGCCGATCAGTTCGAAGCCGGCGGCCTGGAATTCGGCGAGGTCACGGTAGAAACCGACGGTCCGGTCAAGGTCAAGCAATCGGTCAAGACCAAATCGGACAGGGTTTCCTTCAAGCTCAAGCTGAAATATGAAACCGCGCTCACGCCGGAATTGAGCGGCGTCCTGGGCGAGCTTCCCGATGAGGAGCCCGAGGAGGACGACGCTGCGGCCCCGCCGCAAACGGCGGGCGACGCCGCAGCGGCCGCGCGGGAAGAGAAGCCCGCGGAAAGCCAAGGCGGGGACGAAAAGGACCTGTCCTACAAAACCCTAAAAAAGCGCATGGGCAAGGCCTTCAAGGCCTTCAGGAAAACCCTGCAGGAAGGCGGCGCGCCCGCGCCGGCGGAGCTGAGCGCCTTTGCCCGCGACTGCCGGCTCATGGCCACCTTCCCCGGCAAGGGCGACGAGCACTACCCGGAGTTTCTGCGCCACACGGAGGAACTGCGGGCGGCGGCGGAGGCCGGCGACCTGGAGGCCGTCTCCGGGGCCCTGGCCCAGTTGGGAGCCATGAAAAAGGCCTGCCATAGCGATTACAAGTAGGCCCCCGGCCAAGCCGGCGGCAAGGCTTCCCGGCCTGAGGCGGGACGCCCCCGAGGTGGAGGCCCGCCTCGGATTTTCGGCAAGCGACCGCCGCCCCGCCCTGGGCGGCTTGCAGCCAAAAGCTAACCGCTCCCCTTGTGGGGAGCGGTTGTTCATTGCCGGGCCGCCGGCTACGCCGGATCTGAGCCTATAGCGCCCGCGCGCCCAGCTCGGCCACGGCCGAGCGCTCGCCCTTGAGCAGGGTCACGTGGCCCGCCAGGTCTTCGGTCTTCATGCGCTCCACCAGGACGGTGAGCCCGTTGGAGGCCGCGTCCAGGTAGGGATGGTCGATCTGCTCCGGATCGCCGGTGAACACTATCTTGCTGCCCTCGCCCACCCTGGTTATCAGGGTCTTGACCATGTGGGGGGTGAGGTTCTGCGCCTCGTCGCAGATTATGAACTGGCGCGGTATGCTGCGGCCGCGCAGGTAGGTGAGCGCCTCCATCTCCAGGAGCCCCTGGGACAAAAGGTATTCCTCCGGGCCGAACACCTTGCCGCCCCGGCCGCCGCCGGGCACCGGATAACCCCGGAACAGATAAGCCAGGTTGTCGTAGATGGGCTGCATCCAGGGCCGCAGCTTGTCCTCCTTTTCGCCCGGCAGATAGCCCAGGTCGTTGCCCATGGGCACCACCGGCCGGGTCACCAGCAGGCGGTCGAAGCTCTTGTCTTCCATGACCCGCTCCAGGCCGGCGGCCAGGGCCAAAAGGGTCTTGCCGGTGCCCGCCGCGCCGGCTAACGTCACGATCTTTATGGCGTCGTCCAAAAGCAAATCCAGGGCGAAGCGCTGCTCCTTGTTGCGCGGCTTTATGCCCATGCATTCGCCTTCCAGATGGTTCAAGGGCCGCAGAACGCCCTCGCTCCAGCGTCCCAAGGCCGAGAGCGAGGGATTCTCCCTGCATTTGGCCACGAAAAACTGGTGGGGATAGGCCCGGCGGCGCTTGCCCAGATACAGGGCCCCGTCGCGGTAGAAAGAGTCGATGTCCTCGGCCTCCAATAACAACTCCCGGTAGCCGCGGTAGAGGGTTTCGAAATCCACCTTGTCGTTCAGAAGGTCCTCGGCCGGAATGCCCAGCACGTCGGCCTTGAGCCGCAGGTTGAGGTCCTTGCTCACCAGGATCACCGGCTCCACGCCGTCCTGTTTTAAATTCCAGGCCACCCCCAGGATGCGGTTGTCCGGCTTGCTCAAATCCAGGATGTCGGGAAAGCCCTCGGCGAATTCCGAATGGTTCAATTCGATGCGGATCGCCCCGCCCCGCGGCAGGTCCACGCCCTCGGACAGGCGGCCTTTCTGGCGCATCTCGTCCAGTTGCCTGGCCACGATGCGCGCGTTGCGCCCGATCTCGTCCTGCCGGCGTTTTTGCTCGTCCAGCTCTTCGATGACCGCCAGGGGAAGCACCACTGAATTTTCTTGGAAAGCGAAAAGGGCTTGAGGATTGTGAAGCAGCACGTTGGTGTCAAGCACGTATGTCTTGGGCAAGGTAGGCACCTCTCGCTAGGGTGAAAGGTGAGTGCACCACAATTCTTAGTGTATTATAGCTAACATCGCTCCCATATATGGTTTTTTTCGCCGATGACGTCAAAAAGTCATGCGCCCGTCCCGGCGGGCGCAAAGGCGCGGGACGCGACGGGGCCGGGCCGGATCAGGTTTCTTCCCCGGTGCGCAGGCGGACGCCCATGGTCAGGATGCGCGTCATCTCGGCGGCGCTGACCGCCGGGCTGAAAAGGTGGCCCTGCATCTCCCGGCAGCCCTTCCGCTGTAAAAAACGGTACTGCTCCAGGTTTTCCACGCCCTCGGCCACCACCGCCAGGTCCAGGTCGTGGGCCATGGAAATGATGCCCGAGACTATGGCCGCGTCATTGGGCTCGCCGGGCAGGCCCCGGATGAAAGAGCGGTCTATCTTGAGCACGTCCAGGGGAAAGCGCTTGAGGTAATTGAGGGAGGAATAGCCGATGCCGAAATCGTCCATGGCCAGGCTCACGCCCATTTCCTTGAGCCGCAGCATGGCCGCGATGGCGCCCTCCACGTTGTGCATGACCACGCTTTCGGTCATTTCCAGTTCCAGCGCCTCGCTGGGCAGGCCGGAGCCCACCAGAGCGCTTTCCACCATCATCACCACGTCGTGCTGCCAGAGCAATTGCCGGGCCGAGATGTTGACCGAAACCTTCAGGTCCCCGTGCCCCTCGGCCCGCCATTTTTGGGCCTGGTGGCAGGCCTTCACCAGCACCCACTCGCCGATGGGCACGATGAGCCCGCTCTCCTCGGCCAGGGGGACGAACTCGGCCGGCGGCACCAATCCCACCTCGGGCCTTTGCCAGCGCACCAGGGCCTCCATCCCCGCCACCAGGCCGCTGGCCATTTCCACCTTGGGCTGGTAATGCACCCGGAACTCCTTGCGCTCGATGGCCTTGCGCAGGAGGTTCTCCACCTTCAGGCGGCGGTTCACCCGTTTATTCATGTTGGTGGTGAACATGCGGAAGCTGCCCCGGCCCTGCTCCTTGGCCCGGTACATGGCCATTTCCGCGTTCTTAAGCAGGGTGCCGGCGTCAGCGCCGTCGGCAGGATAAAGGCTCAGGCCCATGCTGACGCTGACGTACAGCTCGTTGCCATCGGCCAGAAAAGGCTCGGCCAGGGCCTGCTGCGCCCGGCGGGCCGCCGCCGGGGCGTCCTCGCTCCCGGAGACGTCGCCCAGGATTATGGCGAACTCGTCGCCGCCGGGCCGGCACACCGTGTCCGCCGGGCCCAGACAGGATTCCAGGCGGGTGGCCAGCCCTTGCAATATCTTATCGCCCACCCCGTGGCCCAGGCTCTCGTTCACCGTCTTGAAATTATCCACGTCCAGGCATAACAGCCCCAGGCGCTTTCCCTGGCGGCGGGCCTTATCCAGGGCCTGTTCCAGGCGGTCCTTGAACAGGGTCCGGTTGGGCAGGCCGGTGAGGACGTCATATTGGGAAAGATAGTGCAGCCGGGCCTCGGCGCGCTTGCTCTCGGACAGGTCCTGAAACAGCGCCACGTAGCGAGCGCTCCCCACCTCGCGCACGGCGGTGAGGTTTAGCCACTGGGGATAGATCTCGCCGCTCTTGCGGCGGCTCCAGACCTCCCCGCTCCAGCGCCCCTGGGCCACGAAGTCCGCCCATATCCGCTTGAAGCAATCCGGGCCGTTGCGGCTGGAATCGTAGAGGAACTCCAGGCCGCGGCCGCGCGCCTCCTCGCCGGAAAAGGCGGTGATGAAGCTGAAGGTGGGATTCACCGTCTGAATCAGGCCGTCCTGGTCCAGAACCGCCACCGCCTCCAGGGCGCCGTCCAGAACGGCCATGGCCATGCGCAGGGCCTCGTCCTGGGGCCGGGGCACGGCCACGGCCAGCACCGAGCGCTGGCTCCGCCGCGATACCAGCAAGCGGCAGCGCAGTTCCACCAGCCTGGCCGTCCCGTCCTTGGCTAAAAGGGTGACCTCGCCCACGGCCGGGCTTTCGTGCGATAGTTTCTCGTGCAGACCCGCCAGTTGGAGGTCCGAGTTAACCAACTCCTTGACATGCTTGCCTTTAAGCTCATCGGGCGCAAAGCCCAACAAGGCGCAGGCCGCCTGGTTGGCTTCCAGGACGAGGCCGGGCCGGCCCTCGCCGGCCAGGGTGTAGACCATAACCGGCGTGTCGGTCAGATCCCAAAGCGTCTCATAAAGCGACTCGCCCAGGGACGGCTCGGCGGGCGCAAGGGAAAAGCGGTCCCCGGAGCCGCCGTGACCGGTCGCCCCATTGCCTGGGGACGTCTTGTCCGCGCCCAGGCCCTTTTCTTCGAAAAAAAGCAAGAAGCCTCCCCAGACTAGTTGTCTCCCCAGAAGATCACTAAGGCTTCTCCCATGCCTAACTCAGGCAGAGTCCCGCAAAAATGAATGCATATTCAGTTGGTGTTTATTTTCCTTGCGGAACGGAAAAATCCCACGTTGTCAAAAAAAGGTCAAGTCAATTTTTCGTAAATGTAATTAAAAGTCATCTATTTTGCCACTGCTGGCGTATATGGTTACATATTTGTAATATCAGATTTTCCAAGACCGCCCGCTAAAAAAATGCTATTTTAATGGCAAGCAATAAGAGGATTTTCGTGTTGGATTGGGTGGTTGCCCTGTGCGGCTCCCGCGAGGCGGCTGGGCGATACGTCGCTGAAGCACGCGTCTGGTGTTTATCTTTTTTTCGTAACGGGACTTTGGCATGCCGCCTTTTTCCATCAAGCAAATACGCAGCCTTCCCACGCTGCCCAACGTAATGAATCAAATAATCCATACCTTGGACGACCCCAACTCCTCCGCCGCCGACCTGGAGCGCATAATCCGCAACGACCAGGCCATCACCACCAAGCTCCTGGCGGTGGCCAACAGCGCCTATTACGGCTTTCAGCATGAGATAACCACGGTTCGCCGGGCGGCGGTGGCGGTGGGCTTCAACGAAGTCCGCAATATCTGCCTGGGGCTCACCCTGATGGGTTTTCTGCACCCCTCCACCTTCGCCGACCGCCGGGCGGCGGAAATGCTCTGGCTGCACTCCCTGGCGGCCAGCGAGGCCGCCCGCATCCTGGCTCTGCGCAGCCGGGCCTGCGAACCCAGCCAGGCCTTCACCGCCGGCCTGCTGCACGATATCGGCAAGGTGATCATGGCGGCCTTCGTCCCGGACAAAGCCAAGAGCGTGCTGGATTACGTCTCCCAGGAGGGCTGCGGCTATCTGGAAGCCGAAAGCGCCCTGGAATTTAGCCATGAGAACATGGGACGGGACCTGGCCGGGTTTTGGGACCTGCCGCCGGTCTTAATGCAAGCCATCGGCCGTCATCACAGCCTGGAGAAGGAGATGGGACACCTTCCCCTGGTGGCCGTGATCCACGCGGCCGATTTCCTGGCGCGGGATTTGGCCCTCGGCGATTCGGGCAACGGCGACGCCCCCGTGTTGTCGCCCCTGGCCTTACCCGCCATGGGCATGGACCTGGCCGCCTTGGATGATTGCCGGCGCGAACTGCGGGACCTGGCCCCCAAGATCAGGGAGCAGTGGGAGGGGATGATGCAAAGCCGGCGCAGGGCATAACGAGGGCACCGTGATCTACACGCTCAAAAACGGCAGGGAGATAGACACCGCCAGCCAGCTCAGTTTCGACGAGAGGAATTTCCTGCAAAAGATGATGATATACCAGCACTTGGGCATGAAGCGCCGGGATTTCGCGGGGCGCTGGCGCCGGGAGGGCAATCCGGTTTGGCAAGGTCCGGAGACCCTGGCCAGCCAACGGCCGGTGGTGCTGATCCTTTTGGATATGGAGCAATCCCTCTCCGGCCAAGAAGACGGATAGCCCTTCTAACGGCGGAAGCCCTCGGCTCCGCTCCTGCCTTGCCGCGATGGACCGCTGGAGCCCCTAACCCACCAATTGCAGAATCCGCTGCACCAGGGCCTCGGGCTTGACCGGCTTCTCAAAGAAATCATCGGCCACCAGATCTTTGCCCGAACTGTGCGAATAGCTGGTTTTGCTCACGTAATCGGTGACCGCCGTCAGCATGATCACCGGAATGTCGGCGATGTCTTCGGAATCGGCCAGTTCTTTGGCCACCGCGTAGCCGTCCTTGTCCGGCATCATGATGTCCAGCACGATGAGGTCCGGCTTTTCGCTCCTGGCCTTGGCCAGGCCTTCGACCCCGCCATAGGCCGCGATGGGCTCCATGCCCTCGGCCTCCAGCAGCATGCTCACAGCTTCCACCAGATCGGGGTCGTCGTCCACGATCAGAATTCTCTTGGCCATGGTTTCCTCCAAAATCGCCACCGTTTTTGGTGGAGTGATTCGCGAGCAAGTAACGCTGGATTGATCAGCCGCGCGGCCCGGACCCGCCGACGCCGGCACGCGCTCACATTTTCCCCATTGGCAAGCTGACATGTCAAGAAGCTTCTCTAAACAATCTTGGCTGGGAGCTTGCGATCTTGCCCCTTGACCGGGGGCGGGCCTTTGGCCGATGCTTTAACCTACCGGCGGGCAACCTGGGAGAGGCGGCCATGGAGCGCATAAAGATCGGCGGCATACTGCAAAGCGACGGCCGCGCCCTCATGCGGGCGCTGGCCGCTCCCGCCCAAAGCGGCGCGGCCGGCTCCCTGATCGGCGCCCTGGGCCAGGGCGGCGTCAATATCGAGCTTTTGGCCGAAACCCAGGACCGGGAGGCCAACCTGAACTTCGCCCTGGTCTTCGATCAAAAAGACCTGGAGCAGGCCCTGAACCTGGTGGAGGGCCTGCGGGACCGCCTGGGGGCGCAAGAGATATCCTTTCAGCGGGACGTGGCGGTCTTAAGCGTGTTCGGGCCCCATCTGCGCGAAAAGCCCCTGGTGCCGGGGCTCATGTTCGCCTCCCTGGCCCAGGCCGGGGTGGAGCCCCTGGCCATAGCCACCAGTATATCCAGCGTGAGCTGCGTGGTGGCGGGAGACCTGCTGGATACGGCGGTGGCCGCCCTGGAAGAGGTCTTCGAGGCTCCTTTTCAGGTCAAGAAGCGCCCCAGGGATTATTAGGCGCTCCCTAAAGGAAGCGGCGCGGCGAAACAGCGCAACTTTTTTAAAAACCCACTTGCCAACTCGCCTGGCAGCCTCAACACTTTTTATTAGAAGCTTATTGCATCTACCCAGCGAGGGAAGCCCGTCGCCCCCGGGCGGAGCCAGGGAGGAATCATGAGGCGCTACGTGATAGTCGGCAACGGCGTGGCTGGAACCAGCGCGGCCGAGCAGATATTGGCCCACGACAGCCAGGCCAAGATAACCATGTTCAGCGAAGAGCCGGACCCCTTTTATTACCGCCCGCGCCTGCCCGAGCTTATCGCCGGCGCGGCCGAGCTGGAGTCATTCACCCTGCACGGCCCGGCCTGGTACCGTGACCACGGCATCGATCTTCACCTGGGCGAGAAGGTCACCCAGGTGGACCGGGCCGCCCGCCGGGCGCGCACGGCCAAGGGTTTGGCCGCCGAATATGACGCCCTGCTCCTGGCCACCGGCGCTCATTCCTTTATCCCGCCCGTAGACGGAGCGGATAAAAAGAACGTCTTCGCCCTGCGCAGCGCCCAGGACGCGCGCGCCATCCGCGCCGCGGCCAAGGAAGCGAAATCCGCCGTGCTGGTGGGCGGCGGGCTCTTGGGCCTGGAGGCTGGTCACGGCCTCATCCGCTTGGGCCTGGGCGTGCAGGTGGTGGAATTTTTCGACCGCCTGTTGCCGCGCCAGATGGACGTGGCCGGCGCGGCCAAGCTGCAAGGCATCCTGGAAAGGATGGGCTTCAGCTTTTACCTGGGCGCCAAGGCCAAGCAGGTGCTGGGCTCCGGCCAGGCCGCCGGCTTGAGCCTGGAGGACGGCCGCCAGCTCCAGGGCGGCCTGGTGCTTTTTTCCGCCGGCATCCGGGGCAATATCCAACTGGCCCAGGACATGGGGCTCAAGATCAACAACGGCGTGGTGGTGGACGACCGCATGCGCACCAGCCTGGCGGGCGTCTGGGCCGCCGGCGACCACATCGAGCACCAGGGACGCCTCTACGGCATCTGGCCCGCAGCCAAGGAGCAGGGCGAGGCGGCGGGCATCGACATGGCCGGCGGCGAGGCCTCCTACCGGGGCACCATCATGTCCAATTCCCTGAAGGTGGCGGGCGTGGATCTGACCTCGGCCGGCGACGTGGACGCCGATGATCTCCTGCAAGCGGCGGTGTACCAGGACGACGAGGCCTACCGCAAGATCGTCATGGCCGAGGGGACCATCAAGGGCTGCCTGTTTCTGGGCCTGACCAAGGGCGTCAAGGAGTGCCTGCAAGCCATGGAAAGCGGGGTGCAGGTGGGCCATTTGGCCTCGGAAATGAAAAAAAAGGATTTCGATTTTTCCCGACTGCTCGCTTAGGCGATGTCCCGCGAACCGTTAAGGCCGGGGATGCGATGATCTCCGGCCTGGCGGTTCGACGCCCATAAGGCTATTCTTTATTAAATCGCTAGGATTGGCGGCAGCTCAGCGGAGGAAGCGTATGGAGCCGGTCAGGCCCGAGGGAAAATGCCTCTTGGAAGAAAAACGGGAAAGCCGGCTCAGTCCCAACATTCCCCGCCTGGCCCGCGAGCTGGCCGCCACTTGCGCCAGCAAGGATTGCTTCGACCACGTGGGCCCCACCCCCATACCGGACCGCAGGCAGGTCATCGGCCTTTTGGTGGGCTGCCGCGATCTCTTGTTTCCGGGCTATTTCAGCCGGGAGCCCCTGGAGGAGATCAACCTTGAATATCACCTGGGCCAGGGCCTGACCAGGCTTTATCACGATCTGGCCACCCAGGTGACCCACGCCATCCGCCACGACTGTTTCCGCTACGACCTGCCTTGCAGCCATTGCCGCGACCGGGGCCGGGAGGCCGCCGACGGCTTCCTGCAACGCCTGCCCGAGCTAAGGCGCCTGCTTTCCCTGGACGTGCGCGCCGCGCGCCAGGGCGACCCGGCCAGCAAAAGCGTGGACGAGGTGATTTTCAGCTACCCCGGCCTGTTCGCCATCATGACCTACCGCCTGGCCCACGCCCTCACCCACGAGGACGTGCCGCTGTTGCCGCGCATCATGACCGAATACGCCCATTCCCGCACCGGCATCGACATCCACCCCGGCGCGGAAATCGGCGAGAGCTTTTTCATCGACCACGGCACCGGCGTGGTGGTGGGCGAAACCACGGTGATCGGCCACCGGGTGCGCATATACCAGGGCGTCACCCTGGGCGCGCTCTCCCTGCCCCCCGGCGCGGGCGAGACCATGCGGGGCCTGAAGCGCCATCCCACCATCGAGGACGACGTGATCATTTATTCGGGGGCCACCATCCTGGGCGGCGACACGGTGATCGGCGCCCGCTCGGTGATCGGCGGCAACGTGTGGATCATCGAGAGCGTGCCGCCGGATACCAAGGTGTTCCTGAAAAGGCCGGAACTGATCATCAAGGGCCAAAAGGGAGGCAAGCCATGAGCCGCATCGCCGCCAACGCCGCCTGGACCGTGGGCGAGACCCCCTTGGTCCGCTTGAACAATCTGACCCAGGGCTTAAAAGCCACGGTGGCGGCCAAGCTGGAATACCGCAACCCCCTGGCCAGCGTCAAGGACCGCATCGGGGTGGCCATGATAGAGGCGGCCCTGGCCAAGGGGGAGCTGAAGCCGGGCGGCCTGGTGGTGGAGCCCACCAGCGGCAACACCGGCATCGCCCTGGCCTTTGTCTGCGCGCTGCGCGGCATCCGGCTCACCCTGACCATGCCGGAGAGCATGAGCCTGGAGCGCCGCAAGCTGCTCAAGCATCTGGGCGCGGAATTGGTGCTGACCCCGGCCGCCGAGGGCATGAAGGGCGCCATCGCCAAGGCCGGGGAAATCGTGGCCGGCGCGCCGGACGCCTACATGCCCGACCAGTTCGCCAATCCGGCCAACCCCGCCATGCACCGCCGCACCACCGGGCCCGAGATCTGGCGCGACAGCGAGGGCCGGGTGGACATCCTGGTCTGCGGGGTGGGCACCGGCGGCACCATCACCGGCACGGGCGAATTCCTCAAATCCCTGAAGCCGGACCTCAAGTGCGTGGCCGTGGAGCCGGCCGACAGCCCGGTGCTCTCCGGCGGCAAGCCCGGCCCCCACAAGATACAGGGCATCGGCGCGGGCTTCGTGCCGGAGGTGCTCAACAGCGCCATCCTGGACGAGGTCATGACCGTGAGCAACGAGCAGGCCTTTGCCACCGCCCGACAGCTGGCCCAAAGGGAAGGCCTGGCCTGCGGCATCTCCTCGGGCGCGGCGGCGTGGGCCGCCCTGCGGCAGGCCGCCCGCCCGGAAAACCAGGGCAAAACCATCGTGGTGATCCTGCCCAGCCAGGCCGAACGCTACTTGAGCACCGACTTGTTCGCGGAATAGCCCAACGGGCTTGCCCCCTCCAAACCAGAGGGCCTACTCGGACAGGCCCAGGCCCTTGGCCAGGCGCTCCAGTTCATAGCGCCGGTCTGATTTGCGGCAAAGCTCCCATATTATGCAGGCGTTGGTCTTGCGGTATTGGCAATGGCCGCAGGGGTCGGTGCAGGCCATGCAGTTGTCCAGGCATTCCTGGCAATAGCCTATGTTCATCTTCTGGCAGGTGACGCTCGCCTCGCGGTCCGGGTGGTGCATGCATTGCATGGTCGCTCTTCCTCCCTGCTAACCAGGCCCTGAAAATGTCTTTTATCATAAAAAAGCATAAACCATGCCCACTTGGCCCGCCTGGTAAATTGAGGGCTCAGGTGGCCGTTATGACGGCATTTATGCTGAGCGGCCCTTGAGAGTGGCGTTAAGTGGGCGTTAAGGTTAACGCACCAGCCAGGCCCTTCTTTACAGCCGCGCCTTGGGCTATTTTAAGACAAGTCTTTTATTATCATGTAGTTATGTGTTAGTAACTTGCGAGCGGCGTTAAGCCGGCTCTCGCCCCGCCAGCCCGCCGGAGAGGAGGCCATGCCATCAAGGCATTGTTATAATTGGCGTTTGGGGCTGGTCACTCTTTGAGGCACGCTGTTTGCTTAGCTTATTCTCCAACGCGGCCCAACGCCGCAATAGCCCAGGGAGCTTTAACATGAACATCGTCATCGCGCCCCGCGCCCTAGCCTGGATACGAGAAAGCGGCGCCCAGCTCACCCTGGACCCGGTGGGAGGCGGCGGTTGAGCCGGCGGCGGGGCGCAGGCTGCGCCCGGCGCGCCCAAGGGCGACGGCTATGGCAGCGTGCGGGTTGACGGCGTGGAGGTGTTCGTGCATCCCGGCCTGGCCCAGATCGGGCCGCAGGTCAGCATCGATCTGGCGGGCTTTTGGAAGCTCCGCTGGTTGAAAGTGCGCGGCGCGGCTCCTCTGGCCGCCTGCAGCTTCTAGGACGAGAGAAAGGACTGTCCCATGCTGGAGATCACGCCGAGCGCAAGCAGGATGGTGCGCGACTTTCTGACCCAGCGCGGCACCCAATCGGCGGTGCGGGTCACCCTGGAAGGCGGCGGCTGAGCCGGGCCTTCCTGGCAGCTGGTTCTGGATGAACCGCAAGAAGGCGATGAACGATTCACCATCGACGGCGTCAGCTACCTGATCGAGGGCCGGCTGGCCGCCGAGACGGGACACTTGAAAGTGGATTACGTGGATCAAGGCGTGTATGGCGGGTTTCGCATAAGCCCCGCCCACTTGCCCGCGGCCATGGGCCAGGGCGCGGCTTGCTCCTATTCCTAACTGACTCCTCCGTGCGGGGCCCCGCGTTCACCCCCGTGGGGCCCCGATGCACTCCCCAACCCCGGGCCGGGGCGGCTCGGAACCAGGCCTCACTCACCTGGGACCAGCCGCCCCGGCCACCCCTTCCAATCCGAAGACGCCCGCAGAGAGCGCCGAGGCGCGCCTGAACCGCGGCCCCGGCCGGCGGCGGGCGCTCAGCGCTTGCCGCGCTTGTTCCTATTTTCGGCCATCACCTCTTGCAGGCAATTTAAAAGCTCGTGCTTGCGGTAGGGCTTTTGGATGAAGGCCGCCACTTCCTTGCTGTCCAAGCGCTTGTTGATGTGCTGCTGGGTATAGCCGCTGGAGAGCACCACCGGCGCCCGGCAATGCCTTTCCCGCAATTCCGCCAGCACTTCCTCGCCGTCCATGCCGGGCATGGTCAAATCCAGGAGCACCACGTCTATCTCGCCGGCCCTGGCCGAAAATATCTCCAAGGCCTCGCTGCCGTCCGCCGCGCTGAGCACCCGCATGCCCGCCCGCGAGAGCATGGTGGAGGCCACTTCCCTGACGTCGGCCTTGTCGTCCACCACCAAAACCGTGCCCTGCAGGATGAGTCCCGGCTGGAACCGCTCCGGCTCCTGCTCGGCGGCCGCGTTCTTATCCCCGCTGGCGGGGAACAGCACCCGGAAGCAACTGCCCCGGCCCGGAGCGCTTTCCAGAATTATGGCCCCCCGGTGCCCGCGCACGATGCCCAGCACCGCGGCCAGGCCCAGGCCCCTTCCCGTGAATTTGGTGGTGAAAAAAGGATCGAAGATGCGCTGGCGGTGTTCCAGGTCTATGCCGTAGCCCTGGTCGCTCACTTCCAGGAAAACGTAGCTGCCCGGCTCCTGGTCTTCGTACAGATAGCTGGCGGACAGCTCGCCGGTCCGGTAGAAACGCTCGCCGGTGCACACCCTGATCACGCCGCCCTTGTCGCCATAGGCCTCGGCCGCGTTATGGATCAAATTCATTATCACCTGGTTGACCTGGCCGGGATCGCCCTCCATGGCGGGCAAACCGGAAGCCAGATTCAATTCCAGCACGTTATGCGAGGTGAGCGCGGCCTCCAGAAGCGGCGACATCTCCCGCACCGCCGTGGAAAGGTCAATGGCCTTGTTCACGAAGCGGCCCCTGCCCGAATAGGCCAACATCTGCTGGGTCAGTTGGGCGGCCCTTTGGGCCACTCCCCGCAACTGGCGCACGTTGTCGGCGGCGGAGGAGCCGGCGGCCAGTTCCTCCAGGGCCAGGTCGGCATAACCCATGATGCCCATGAGCAGGTTGTTGAAATCGTGGGCCACCCCGCCGGCCACCACGCCCAGGCTCTCCAGCTTCTGCGCCTGCAAGACTTTTTCCCGCAGGCGCTTGCGCTCCGTCACGTCCTGGCCGATGCCGTAAAGCGAGGTGCCCTGCACGCCCTTGACCGGCACCACGTTCAGGAGGAGCGTTTTTATCTGGCCGTTCACCAGATAATCGGTTTCCACGGTCCGGGGATGCAGAAAGGGCGAGTGCTCCTCCAGGGTCCTTTTTTCCTTGCCCGGCGGCGCCCAGTCCCAAACCACCTTGTGGCGCAGCTCGCCCAGGCTGCATTCCAGGAAATCCAGGGCCGCCTGGTTGGCGTCCAAGTAATGCCCGTCCTGGTCCACGATCAAGATGGGGTTGAGGGCCTGGCTGAAAAGGGTGCGGAACTTGCGCTCGCTGGCCTCCAGCTCGCGCCTGGCCCGCACCATTTCCCCGATATCGCGGGTAATGGAAATGATATGCGGCTCGCCGTTCATGGTGATCACCGAGGCCGACATGAGCGCGGTGGTCACGCTGCCGTCCTTCAGCCTGAAGCGCGCCTCCATGTTGTCCACGTGGCCGTATTTTTCCAGGCCTTCCACCAGGCGGTCGCGGTCGGCGGGATCATCCCAAACGTTTATCTCCAGGCTGCTGCGGCCGATAACCTCCCGGCGCTCATACCCGGAGAGCCTGGTGAATCCCGGATTGATCTCCACGTACAGCCCGTCTTCCATGCGGTTTATGTTTATGGAATCGGGGCTGGTGAAAAAGGCCAGACGGAAGCGCTCTTCGCTCAGGCGCAGGCTTTCCTCGCTCTTGGCCAGGCTGTCGTAGGCCTCGCGCAGTTCCTCGTTGTGGGAAAGCAGCTCTTCCTCTTGGGCCTTCAGCTCCTCGTGCGCGGCCTGCAACTCCTCGTTTTGATTCCGCAGCTCCTCTTCCTGCGCGGCCAGTTCCTCCACCAGGCCCTGCAGGCGCGTCTCCGCCGCCACCCGGTCGAGGTCGCGCAGCCTGAGTTCGGCCACCTCGCGGCGCAAATCCTGAAGCTCTTGAGCAAGGCTATGGGGCAGATCAGATAGGTCGTCCACTGAAGCACCAGGAGTCAATGAGTGTGAAGGCTCCAAGGCCGGGTCCGCCCCGGCGGCGAATCCGGCCTTAGCGCTTTTTTGTGTTATATAGAATTGCAGCCCGGCCTGGCAAGACAAACCTGCGGGCGGGCGCTTGAACCCGACTATTTAGGGAGCCTGCCCGGGCAGCCCGCATACCGAACTGATTCAAAGCGGCAAGGGCAGGAGGCCGAAATACCAGCCCGCGGCCAGGGCCGCCAACGCCGCGACCCACCACACCTGACTCGGCACCCTGTCCAGTTTCACGAACCGTTCCCCCGCATGATCCCCTTAACCGACGGCGTCGGCCCGCTGCGCCTTGTATTCACAGTTTTGGCGTTGGCTTCTCGCCACCATGTCGCTCAAGGAGACGTCCGTCAGAAATTGCTGCATCCGCCGGCTCATCTCGTCCCATAAGAGGTGCACCACGCAGCCCCCCACCCGGTCGCAACTGTCCGGGTTTTCCACGCAGTCCACCACCACCACCGGCCCTTCCAATACGCTCACTATGTCGTAAAGGGTGATCTGATCCGGGCGCCGGGCCAGGACATAGCCGCCCCTGGCCCCCCGCACGCTGTTGACCAGGCCCGCGGCCTTGAGGGGAATCAATAGCTGTTCCAGATATTTGGCTGATATTTCCTGGCGCTCGGCCAGCTTGTTGATGGGAACCGGGCCAGCCTCCTGGCTGACGGCCATCTCCAGCAAGGCCCGTACGCCGTAACGTCCTCTGGTAGATAACTTCAAGATGACACCTCTTGCATATGCGGGCCGAACACTTAAGCCCTAGTTTATTGCTGTAGTTTATATTCTGCCGACGACCCCGTCAAACATCATTTGCGCCAAGCGGCGCGGCCCAAGCGGCCTGCGGCGGGGCGCGGCTCCCCAACCCCAAACCCACCGCTCTCCTGGAAATAATTTCGTTCAGATGCGTGCGCCGGTCGCCGGCCATGCTTAAGTTATGCCTAGGAAACTGAACCTACGCAGTTTGTGGCTCTGCCTTGTCCCATCCGGTCAGGGTGGAGAAGGGAATAAAGTTTGTATGGACAATCGGAGCAACTTGGCGGAGGCCGGCCTGGCGGTCGGCCAGTCCGGAGATTTCGCCCGCCAGGACGAAGCGGACGACAGCCTTTTTTACGCCCAAGAGCGCATGGTCAGCCATCTGGACCGCACCGCCCTGGACACCGTGGAGCGCATCATCGGCAGCCTGGTGGTCGAAAAGGACCCCGTGATCCTGGATCTGATGGCTTCCTGGGATTCCCACCTGCCGCCCTCCCTGCGGGCCGGGCGGGTGGTGGGCCTGGGCCTGAACCAGGGCGAGTTGGCCGCCAACCGGGCCCTGGACGAATGCGTTATCCACGACCTCAACCAGGACCCCAGCCTGCCCTTCGCGGACGCCTCCTTCGACGTGGTGCTGAACACGGTCTCCGTGGATTACCTGGTCAGGCCGGTGGAGGTTTTCGCCGAGGCGGCCAGGGTGCTGAAGCCGGGCGGCCTGCATTTGGTCATCTTCTCCAACCGCTGGTTCGAGCCCAAGGTGACCCATATCTGGCGCGAAGCCGGCGAAACCGAGCGCCCGCTCCTGGTGGAGGACTGGCTGCGGGCGGCGGGCGGCTTTGCCGAGGCGCGGGCCTTTGTCTCCAAGAACAAGCCCCGGCCCCAGGACGACAAGTACGCCCACCTGAACATTCCCAGCGACCCGGTGTACGCGGTTTTCGCCGACCGTTTGGGCGGCGATCCGGCCCGGCCGCCGCGGCCCCTGCCCGGCGCGGACCGCGCCCGCCGGCCCAAGAGAGACCTGAAGGCCCTGGCCGCCCAAGTGGCCAAGGACCACGCCTGCCCCTATTGCGGCCAGCAATTGAAAAAGTGGGAGATCCCCCAGACTCCCTTCACGGAATGGGACATCGACTACATGTACGTTTGCTTCAACGACGTGTGCCCCTATCTGGTGGGGGGCTGGGAGGAAATGGGACGCCAGGGCAACCTGGGCTCGTCCTACCGGCTCATGTTCAATCCCCAATCCCAAACCCTGATGCCCATGGCCGTGCCCAGCCTGAGCACCGCCAAGGACGGCATCGTGGATGAATAGCGCGGCATGAAAAAAGCCGGCGGGGCCCGTTCGCCCCGCCGGCTGCTTGCGCTCAGCTGCTATTAAGCGGCTAGGCTTCCGCCGCCGCGATCTCCACCCCCAGGGCCAGTTGGTCGATGAGGTTAACCAGCTTGTCGGTCTGGGGCTTGCTCACCCAGGCGTCGGCCCCCGCATCCTGGCATTTCTTGGCCACCTGCTCGTTTATCAGCGAGGAGAACATGAGCACCGGCAGCTTGGGGTCTATCTCGGCCTTCAAGGTGCGGCAAAGCACCATGCCGTCCATCTGCGGCATCTCGATGTCGGTGACCACCAATTGCAGGCGCTCGGTGATGGCCTGGCCCGCGGCCTCGGCCTCGGCCTTGAGGCTTCTGATGGCCTCCAGGCAGACCTTGCCGTTCTCAAAGGCCTGCAACTGCGCATAGCCGATGGAAGCCAACACCTTGGCCAATTGGCTGCGGATGATATAGGAATCCTCGGCGAAGAACACCACGGCCTCGGAACGGCTATCCAGCTTGGGGCGGTCGGCGAAAGCGGTTTCGTCGTAGTTGCTCACCGTGGCGGGGAATATCTCGCCGACGATCTGCTCCAGATCCAGCACCAGGATCTCGCGCTCCTCGATGGTGATGGAGCCCAGGATCTGGGGCGCGTTGGAGGCGAGAAAGGTGTCCATGGGCTTGAACTCGGCCCAGGCCTTGCGGTGGATGCGGTTGACCTTGTCGGCCACGAAGGCGGTGGTCATTTCGTTGAACTCGGTCACCACCACCACCCGGCGCTCGGTCTGGCCGATGTCGGTCAGGCCCAGATACGAACTCAGGTCTATCAGGGGCACCGTCTGCCCACGGAACACGAACACCCCGGTAATGGAGGGATGATTGAAGGGTGGCTTGGTGACCTCGATGCCGTCATAGGGCACCAGTTGCTTGATCTTGGAGCCGTTGATGCCGAAGCTTTGGCCGCCGAGCAGAAACTCGGCCACCTCGGCCATGTTGTCGGCGCCTCTGGAACGAAAGTCGCGTGTGGCCACTTAAAGCTCCTTTGGTCCCTGAGAGTGTCGGCGCCGGAGCTCCGGCGTCTCATGGGCTCTGGATTATGTATCCGCGCGGGTGAATCCAGTCTAATAGACTATGAAACCATTAATTAACCCCTATGCCGCTCCGGGCGCAAGCCTATTGTACCACGTGGCCCGCGGGCCGCAGTAGCGCCGTCCGGCGCGCGGGGCCGTGGGCGGAGGAGCTTCAAACCCAGGGTGGCGAAAAATCCGCTCCGGCCCTAGACTTGGTTTGGGCAACCTCGAAGACGGAATACCGATTTTCATCAACCAGCGGGAATAACGAGCCGTGACCGCGAGACCTGAAATCCTGGCCCCGGTGGGCGGCGGCGGCGCCCTTTTGGCGGCTTTGGCCGCCGGCGCCGACGCGGTGTATCTGGGCCTCAAGGCCTTCACCGCCCGCATGGAAAGCGAGAACTTCTCCCTGGCCGAGCTTTCCCGTCTGGTGGAATTGGCCCACCAGGAGGGCCGCAAGGTCTATGTGGCCCTGAACAGCCTGCTGAAGCCGGGCGATCTGGCCTCGGCCGGCCGGCTCATCGCCAAGCTGACCCGCGACGCGCGGCCCGACGCCCTGATCCTGCAAGACCTGGGGGCCATCGAGCTGGCCCGCCAGGCGGGCTTTAGCGGCGAGCTGCATCTTTCCACCCTGGCCAACCTCACCCACCCCCTGGCCCTGCAAGCGGCAGGCGGCCTGGGGGCGGCCAGGGTCATCCTGCCCAGGGAGCTGAACCTGGAGGAGGTGCGCCAGTGCGCTGAGGCCTGCCCTCAGGGCCTGGCCCTGGAGGTGTTCATTCACGGGGCCTTGTGCTATTGCGTGTCCGGGCGCTGCTACTGGTCCAGCTACCTGGGCGGCAAGTCCGGCCTGCGCGGGCGCTGCGTGCAGCCCTGCCGCCGCACCTATCAGCAGCAAGGCTCCTTCGCCAACTTTTTTTCCTGCCAGGACCTCTCCCTGGACGTGCTGACCAAGGCGCTCATGAGCCTGGAGCGCGTGGTCTCCTGGAAGATAGAGGGCCGCAAGAAAGGCCCCCACTACGTCTATCACGTGGTGGCGGCCTACAAGCTCCTGCGCGACCATCCCGGCGACTCCGGGGCCCGCAACCAGGCCGAGGACATCCTGGCCCACGCCCTGGGCCGGCCTCGCACCAAGGCCACCTTCCTGCCCCAGAAACAGCGCCCCCCGGCCCAGGCCGGCCAGCCCACCAGCTCCGGCCTGTTCATCGGCAAGGTGCACGCCATCGCCGCCTCGGCCAAGGCGGGCAGGCCTGGCTTCGGCTTTCGGCCCCGGGTGGAGCTTAGCGGCGGCGATTTCCTGCGGGTGGGCAACGAGGAAGAGACCTGGCATTTCACCACTAGGGTGTCCAGGCCGGTGGCCAAGGGCAAGGTCCTGGCCCTGCGCCCGCCGGGCGGCAAGAGCCCCAAGCCGGGCACCCCGGTTTTCCTCATCGACCGCCGGGAGCCGGAGCTGAGCGCCAAGCTCAAGGAATGGCAGGCCAAGCTGGAGCGCTGCCAGGGCGGCGAGCCGGCGGCCGTGGATTTCACGCCCCAGTTGCCGCCGGCCATCAGCGCGGACCGCCGGCCCCGGCCCCTGGATATGCATCTGGCCTGGCAAATGCCGGGGAGGCAAGGGAAAGGCGCGCCCGGGATCAACGCCCTCTGGCTTACCCCCCAATCCCTGCCGGCCGCGCCTAAAGGAGAAGCCGCCCGCCTGTGGTGGTGGCTGCCGCCGGTCATCTGGCCGGACGAGGAAGCCCAATGGCGCGAGCTTATCGAACAGGCCCTGCGCCAAGGGGCCTCGCGCTTTGTCCTGGGCTCGCCCTGGCAGACCGGTTTTTTCGCCGGCGCCCCATGCGAGCTGATCGCCGGCCCCTTTTGCAACGCCTCCAACGCCGCCGAACTGAAAATCCTCCAGGACCTGGGCTTGGGCGGGGCCTTTGTCTCGCCGGAGCTTTCCGGCCGGGAAATCCTGGACCTGCCCCGGCAGAGCCCCCTGCCCCTGGGCGCGGTGCTGGAGGGCTTCTGGCCCATGGGCCTCTCCCGCTGGCCCCTGGCCGGGGTGCGCGCCAACCAGCCCTTCACCTCGCCTCTTAAGGAAGCCTTCTGGCTGCTGCGGCGCGGGCAGAACACCTGGCTGTATCCCGGCTGGCCCTTGGATCTGAGCCACCATCGCCAGGAGCTTATGGCCGCCGGCTACGTCTGGCTGGCCCATCTGCACGAGGACGCCCCCCCCGGCCTGCCCCGCGCCCGCCGCTCCTCGGTTTTCAACTGGGACCTGACCCTGCTCTAGCCCTTCCCGGCAAAAAGCAGCGTCATCACCTCGCTGACCGCCTCGCCCCGCCGCTGGCCCGGTTTCCTAAGCCGGCGTTTTTATTGACCATGGCCGACAGGTTTTTGCTATCATTATTTAGAACTGGCTACCGTGAGGCCTGGGGGCCGGCAGCCGTATCAGCAATTGGACGTGCCATTGCCGGAAAGGAGCCGAGCCTTGCCTAACCATCCCAAACCCCGCTTCAAGGCCATACTGTTGGCCGCGGCAATCCTGGCCTTTCTTGGCCTCGCGCCCGCGGCCCAAGCCCTGGAACAACCCATCATCGCCGACCACGCCGCCACCGACCTGAGCCAGGTGCCCCAGGAGTGGATCGAGGCGGCCCGGCAGAACCTGCGCCTGGCCTACGGCCATACCTCCCACGGCAGCCAGGTGATCACCGGCATGGAGGTGCTGAGCTGGCAATCGGGCTTGTACGCCTTTAACTGGGACGGCTCCGACGGCGCGCTCTCCCTGCACGATTGCGAGCCGGAAGGCGACCTGGGCAGCCCCGACCGCACCGCCTGGGCGGCGCGCACCAGGGAGCTCTTGCGCGGCGGGGGCCAGGACCGCAACGTGGTCGTCTGGTCCTGGTGCGGCCAGGTCTCCGACTCCAGCCCGGAGGAGATCGACGCCTACCTCAACCTCATGAGCCAGCTGGAGGCTGAGTTTCCCCAGGTGACCTTCGTCTACATGACCGGCCATCTGGACGGCGGCGGCGAGGGCGGCAACCTCAACCAGCGCAACAACCAGATAAGGGAATATTGCCGGGCCCACAACAAGGTCCTGTTCGATTTCGCCGACATCGAGAGCTACGACCCGGACGGCAATTATTTTCTGGACCGCAACGCCGACGACGGCTGCGAGTTCGACGGCGGCAACTGGGCCGATCAGTGGTGCCAGCGCAACCCCGGAGCCTGCCAGGATTGCGACTGCGCCCATTCCCGCCCGCTGAACTGCCAGCAAAAGGGCAAGGCCTTCTGGTGGCTGCTGGCCCGTTTGGCCGGCTGGCCCGGGCCGGAACAGCCCTAGGGCCCCTAGCGCCCAAGGTTTGATAAAATAACCGGGAGGCCGTCGCGCGGCCTCCCGGCGGTTTTTTTAAGGCGCGGGGCAGCCGCCCGTTCATCAAGCGTTTGCTCACGCCCCGCGCTTTATGTCTATTGCTTTTTCACGCCCTTGGCCTGGCCGCGGCGCATGGCCGCTTCGTAGGGCTTGCCCTCCAGAAAACGGCCGATGAACAAAAGCCCCATGAAGCGCTCCGGGTCCTGGGCCAGCTTGGGGCCCAGATCGCCCACCGTGCCGCGCACCACCCGCTCCTTTTCCGGATAGCCCGCCCAGAACACGCAGGCCGCCGGCATGTCGGCCGGCAGAAAGCGGCCCAGGCTCTTGAACAGCTTTTCAGGCTCCTTGAGGGCCATGTAGAGCACCATGGTGTGCTCGTGCTTGGCCAAATCGGCCAGGGCCTCAGCCGCCTTGGGATCATCGGGGTCGAAGCTCATGTCCGGCGATTCGCGCCCGGCCAGGAAAAACGGCGCGGTCTGCACCACGAAGCGGGCTCCGTGGGCCGGGATGGCGCTTCTTTTCAGGGCGGCCATGCCCGCCGCGTCGCAGCCCATGCCGGCTATCACCACCAGGTCGGCCGGATCCAAGTGCTCCACGTACCAGTGGCTGGGCCCGAACAGGCAGGGATTGCCCGAATCCAGGAGGCCCACGTTCTTGCCCTGGGCCAATAGCTCCTTGATCCGGGCCACGTTGCGGTCGCGGCCCTTGAAACGCTCCACCTGGAACTCGGCCAGCTCTTTTGGGTTCAGCTTGTTGTAGGGCTTGCCCTTGTAATCCCAGCGGCCCTTCCAGGGGTCGAAGAGCAGCGGGGCCTTGCCGATGTAGTCGGCGAAAAGCTTGGCGTGCCTTTCGTCGGCGATGATGGCGTCCATCTTCTTCATGGTTTCCAAGGCTTGCAGGGTGGCGGTCTGGGGCCCGGCCGGGCCGGTGCCGATCACGTAGAACGCCCCCCTACCCCAGGCGCCGGCCATCTGCGGCGCGATCATCCAGCATAGGGCCGCTATGGCCAGGACCACCCCGGCGGCCGCGCCCCAACGCTTGCGTTTATACTCGTTGCTTTTTCTCATCAGCCTTTCCTTAGAATTTGGCGCTCAGGCGCAGGCCGTAGACCTGGCGGGGCATCTGATAGCCGGCTTGCTCCTGATACTCCTCGCCCAAAAGGTTGTTGACATAGGCCCCGGCGGAGAATTCCGTGCCGCCGAGATGGAAGCGTTGCTCAAGCCCCGCGTCCAGCACCGTGTAGGCGTCCAGGGTTTCGCCCTTCTGCGCCTGGCGCTCGCCCACCAGGCGGCCGGAAACTTGCAGGAACCCGTCCTTCCACATTTCGTAGCGGCCCAGGAACTTGACCTTGTGCTTGGGCAGCAGCTCGGGCAGGTAATAAGTCCAGTCCTCGTCGTATTGGGTTTGGTCCGCGTCCACCTGCTGGTAGACATAGGAAACCGTGGCGCTGAAACGCTTGCCCATGCGCAAGGAGGTCTCCAGCTCCAGGCCGTAAAGTTTTACGTGGGGAATGTTGTAGAGGCAGT
Source organism: Desulfocarbo indianensis (assembly GCA_001184205.1). Lineage (GTDB taxonomy): Bacteria > Desulfobacterota > Desulfarculia > Desulfarculales > Desulfarculaceae > Desulfocarbo > Desulfocarbo indianensis. Next base: position 1,297,705 of record LBMP01000001.1, on the reverse strand, counting down.
CGGAACCCAGGCCGCTGCCGGGGGACGTGATGCCGTTGTCGTTGATGAAGTCCTTGATGTCATAGTAAAAGACGGCGGCCCTATAGGTCACCGGTCGCCAGTCCTGGATGATGCCCAGTTCGTATTCCCAGGCCGATTCGGGCCTTAATTCCTGATTGTCCTCGCGGGCGCACCGCGCCCACCAATAGTAGTCTCACGGGCAGGGCAATCGGTAGGAGCGGCTCACCGCCGCGTACAGGGCCGTGTCCGGCGAAGCCTGATAATCGACCTTCAGGCTGGGGTAGAAATCGTCCTCGCTTTGCTTCTTACCCTCCACCGGCCAATCCGCCGCATCCTTGCCCTGCTCAAACCAGGCGTAATAGGTGTCCATTTCCACGTTGTAGTAGCGCACGCCCGGCGTGACGGTCCAGCGGCCGTAGCGCATCACGTCCTGGATGTAAAACGAGGTGACCCGGTAGACCGCGTTTTCTATGCGGGGCCAGCCGATGGTCTGGTTCTCCTGATTGGGCATGCCCAATTCCTGGTATTCCGCGCCGAAGGTCAGGCTGTGATGATCGCCGATCTTGAGATCGCTCATCTGGGCGATCACGCCCCTGGTGAGGTCGTCGGAGAAATCCTGGTTGAAGGTCTCGCCCCGGTAATAATGGTTCCAGCGTTTGCCCTCGGTGGAAAAGCCGTGCAGCTTGAACTCGCCGCCGAAGACCGGGGCGGTGAAGATCAAGTCCAGGTAGGTGGTGTCCCGGCTCCAGTAAGGCGTGGCGCCGCCGGGGAGCTGGGTGGTGGGGGGAATGTGCCTGAGTTGGTCGGCGGTGCCCTTGAAGGTGGGATAGCTGGGGTCCCAGTCGGCTCGGGAAGGATCGTTGAGCACGGGATAGCCGTACTCCACGTTGGAATGCTTGACCCCGAAGCTGAGCGTCATGTCCTTGGGCAGATAAAAGCTCAGATGCCCGTTGATGCTTCTATTCTTCTGGTAGTTGTTGCGCAGGTAGCCGTCGGTCTCGCCCTCGGAGGCCGAGATGTTGTAGCCGATGAACTTGCCCGCCCCGCCGTTGACGCTGGCCGCGCCGAAGCGGGTGTCAAAGCTGCCGTAGCCGCCCTCCACCTTCATGTCCGGCTTGGCGTCTTCGGTCCTCTTGCCTTTTTTGGTGATGATGTTTATCACCCCGCCGATGGCGAAGGGATGCAGCACCGAATGGCCTCCCCGGATGATTTCGATGCGCTCCACGTCGTCCATGTTCAGGGTGGACCAGTCCACGATGTAGCGGCCGGAGTGGCCGGTGTGGTTCACCCGGCGGCCGTCGATCTCGATGACCATGCGGCCTTCGTTGAGCCCGCGGATGGACACCTCGTCGCCGGGGCTGGCCATGAGCGGGTTGATGCGCTGCACGTCCACCCCGCCGATTTCGGTGAGCACGTCGGTGAGGGTCCGCACCCCGGCGGGCCTTTGGAACTCGTCCATCTTGATAACGGTCTTGTCCGGGGCGATCTCCACGCCGGGCTGGGTGGAGATCACCGTGATCTCGTCCAGTTTCAGGGCCTGCGGCGGTTTTTCCCGCGCCGGCTCCGAGGCGGAGCCGGCCAGGGGCGCCGCCAGGACCAGACAGCCGGCCAGCAAGCAACCCAGCAGCCTGGCGGGCCGTCTTCGTGAATATTTCGCAAGCATGTTCCTCTTCCCCTCCTAAAAAAAAAGAAACCACCCCCGCGCCTCCCCGCCTTCAGGCGGTCGAGAGCCGTTGGTGGCTTTCTTTTCATGAATGGCAGGCGGTTAGGCGGCCTGCCGTTAGGGACGGTCCCCGTGGGACTTCTTATAGGGAGTATCTATGCGTATTCATTCGTTGAACACATTAATCCCCCGCTTATTTTGGAACAATCCAACACTTGCGCGGCGATGTCAAGAATTATCGCAAAAGCCGATTCCACGGCCAAAGCAAACCCGCTCCGGCCAATTCGCCAGGCCGCTGAAAATCCCGGCTCATGGTCCCGCGGCCATGGGGCGGCAAGGCTTTCCACCTTGAGGCCGGGAAGGAGCTTGTGTATTTTATAATTGATATTTTGTATATTTTATATTTAGGTGTCCCAAAGGACGAAGCAAAACGGAATGCACGATTTTTCGGTCATAAAGAGCCTGCGCAGGAAGCGGGGCTTGAGCGCCGAGGAGCTGGCGGCCCAGGCCGGCCTCACCAGGGCCACGGTGGCCAAGATGGAAGCCGGCGAGGGCAACCCCACGGTGGGAACCGTGGAGGCCCTGGCCGGGGCCTTGGGCGTGACGGGCAGCGAATTGCTGCGCCTGGCCGAAAACAGCAATCCCCACCGCCCCCAGGTCAGCCGGGTGCGCCGGGCCCATTACCAGGGCAAGCGCTACCGCTTGGGCCCGCTGGAGGTTTTCCATCTGCGGGCGGCGGCGGGGCGCAATCTCGCTTTTGATCCGGCCTGGCACGGCGAAACCGGAGAGATGATCCTCCTCCTGGCCGGCCGGCTGCGCCTGCGCATCGGCGGCAAGACGCACGAGATGACCCAGGGCGACGCCCTGGGATTCCTGGCATTGCGCGAGCACAGCATGGAGGTGCTCGAAGATGCCGAGTTGCTGATAATCCATCACGCACTGATCTAGAGCGGCTCGAACAGCCGCCCGTCATGGGCCACGAAGGCCGGTCCCCCCGGGGGCCGCCGCGTGGCCTTTTTCTTTTAAGGAGAACCGATATGGAACTGGCGCCGATAAAAAGAGAATTCGCCCTGACCTTGCCCGTGGTCTTGGTTTCCACCGTGGACCAGGCCGGGACGCGCAACCTGGCCCCCTATTCCAACGTCACCCCGCTTCTGCGCTCCACCGATCTGATAGTCCTGGCCTCCTGGCACCGGCGGGACACCCTCAAGAACATCCGCCGCACCGGCGAGTTCGTGGTGAGCGTGCCGGGAGTGGCCCTGGCCGACAAAATCATGCCCGCGGCCATGCACTACCCGCCTCAGGTCGATGAATTCAGCCAGGCCGGTCTGGAAGCCAAGCCCTCGCGCCTGGTGCGCCCCCCAGGTGTGGCCGGCTGCCTGGCCTGGCTGGAATGCCGGCTGCGCAAGCAATACCTGGAAAAGTCCTATGTGCTGGTGGTGGGGCAGGTGTTGCGCCTGGAGATGGACGAGCGCTTCGTTACTCCCCAGGGCGGCCTGGATTTGAGCAAGGCCCAGCCGCTCATGGCCAGCCTGGACGAGGAAGGGGTGAATTGGGCCACGGTGCGGGACCTGGGAAAAGGCGCGCCCTACGGGGCCATGTTCCCCCACGGCCAGGACCCGCTGGCCAAGCTCTATCGCGACTAAAGGCAACCATACCCAGGCCGCGCCAAGGCCCGTTCGCATAAGACCGCCTTTGCACGGCCGCGCACTACACACTCTGGGAGGAAATCATGAACCGCAAAACCTGGCTGGGCGGATTGGCCCTGGCGTTTTGTTTGCTGGCGGGGTTTGCCATACCGGCCCCGGCCCAAGAAAAGGCGTCCCCAAGCAACCAAGACAGCGGCAAAACGGCGGGAACCCACAAGAAGGAAGAGGTCCAGGTGACCGCCAGCTTCCCCGGAGCCGCCAACGAGGCCCTGGGCCAGTCCGTGGTGCCGCCTGAAGACTTGGAGATGCCCATTATATCCGGCACCCTTTTGGAGCCCTTGCGCAATCAGGCCGGCATCCAGATCACCGGGACCTCGCTTTTCGGCAGCGGCCAGGCCTGGCTGCACCAGGCCTACAACAAGTTTTTCATGAAGCGGCTGCACGAGACCGAAAAGTTCGTCTCCATCTGGCGTCAGATAAAGTTGGACGGCGCGGATCAATACGCCCGCCTGGTGAACCTGGGCACCAATCCCCTGGCGGCCATTCTGGGCCCCGATCCCAGCTATAATCCCAACGCGCCCCCAAAAGCCAAGCCCTGATAAATACGGCGCCCTCCCCATGGCGGGGAGGGCGCTCTTTTTGCCCAGCCTCGGCCGCCCGGCGGTCAGGGCTTGTCCGTGAATCCCATTTGCTTATAGGGGTCGACGCCGGTTTGCATCAGCGCCTGGAATTGCGCCGGCGTCAAATCGCTTTCCTTCCACACGCTCACCAGCTCCTGGGGCCGGTCGAGAACCGGCAGCAGGGCCAGGAGGAGCCGCACCCCGTCGTCGCGCTTTTTCTCCTTGCCCAGCCGGGCCAGGCCGCGGGCCTTTTGCCAATCAAAGCTCAAGGCCAGCGCGCGGCCTTTTTGGGCCTTGGCGTCCCACCGCAGGAACAGACCGCCCAGCGTTTTATCGGGCAGCGCCTCCTTCTGCTCCTGATTCAAGGGCCTGACGATCATCCCCCGCTTGCCCGGCGTCAGGTTCAGGAGCACCTGAACCGCGTCTTCCTTGCACCAGACCGGGCTGCCCACGTAATAATATCTCTGGCCGGGCCGGAGCGGATAGCGCTGCAAAATGAAGCGCGCCAGCAAATAGCCGGAGGTGACGCCGGGACAAAGGTGGTCGTGGAATTCGGCGCATTTGAGCAGGTCATAGGGCGCGCCGCCGCCCCAGGCGCGGGCGATGGAGACCAGCGAAAAGGCGTCGCGCCCCAGGGGGCTCTTTTGCATGGCCTGCCAGGTCGCTTCCTGGGCCAGGGCCGCGTCGCCCACCTCCCAAAGCCGGCTCTGGGCTTGCTGGCCGTCCCAGCGCAGGGCCCAGAGCCGCTGGCGCGAACGGTCATAAAGCGCCGCCACCAGGGGTGCGTCCACGGGCCGCTGCACAAAAAGGAGCCTCTCCGACCCCAGGGTGCAGCCGGTGAGCTCGCTGCAGGCATCCAGGCAGCGCACCGCGCTTTGGCCGTTGAAACGCACGTAAGGGGCGTTGGTGATGAGGCAGAGGTTCTGGCTGCCCTTTTTCGCCTCCAGCCGCCCCATGCCCTCGTTCAGCAGGCTTGTCAAATCAAAGGCCATGACGGCTTGCGCCGACAAGATGATTAATCCCAACAACACCAGAACAACTTTGCTCGTTTTCCGCATGCGCAGCCTCCGTTCCACCTTGCCTGGCGACGCGCCCCCAAGATGGTCATCAAATAAGGAAAAGCAACGCCACTCTCTCGTCCTCCACTATACGCTTATCGTGAATCGCCCCCGCCGCCCAATGACGGCAGGGGGATCAATGCCATTTGTCCTGCGCCTCGAAGCAAGCCAGGCACAGGGTGCGCCCCTCCAGCCGGCGGCTGCGCGATTCCATCACGCTCTCGCCGCAGGCCTCGCAGGTGAGGCTTTGCAGGATGCGGGCCGGCCGGGGCATGGGCCTGGCGGGTTCCTTCACGGCGAAAAGCTCCTCAAAGGGAGCGGCCATTATGTACTGCGCGCGTTCCTCCCGCATGCGCAGCACCTTCTCGGTTTCCTCCGGCGCGGCCTGGCCCGAAAGCCATTTGCGGGTTAGCTCGAAAAAGCCTTCCGCCTCCTCCCAGAACCTTTCCGACTTGAAAACCAGGCGCACGCCCTTGCCGTCCCCCCGATGATAAAAGCTGAAGGCCATCTTGCCCTGATCCGAGTACAGCAGGTTGCCCTTGCCGAAGGTGCAGCCGGTCAGCACCTGGATGGCGTCTACGCCGCACATGTCGGTTTCCACCACGGCCACGATATCCTCGTCCGTGGCGCGGCCCAGGTTGTTCAGCACATATTCGCTGGCTCTGATGCCTATGGCCAGGCCGGGGCACCAATGGCCGTGGAACTCCACGGTCTGTTCGATTTTTTGCGCGGGTATCCGACAACCGGACATGGCACATCCTCCCCGTTGTATTCAAGGCGTTGGCAAACGGGCTTTCAGCAAATAGCCCAATTCATCATCCTGCAAGCTTTCCAGGCGAAAGCCGGTATCAGCGATCATGGCCGCCATTTCCTCGTCGCCCGGCAGCAGATCATGTTGCACCACGGTGCCGGCTTTGCGATGCGTGTCGTTTATTTCCTCGGCGCTTATGAAATGCGCCACCAGCAGCACCCCGCCCGGCTTCAGCATTGCGGCCATCCTGGCCAGGGCCGCCGCCTGGTCGTCGAAATGGGGAAAGACCTGGTGGCAGATGATGCGATCGAAGCCGGCCAAGGGCGCGCTGAACTCCTCCAGGCAGGCATGGCGCACGCTGACCTGGGGATAGGCGGCCACCCGTGAGCGGCAGGCCGCCACCATGGCGGCGCTGATATCCAGGGCCTCCACCAGCCCCCGGCCGCCCACCACCTCGGCCAGCACCCGGCTCAGGCGGCCGGTGCCGCAGCCCGGCTCCAGCACCGCCTGGCCGCTGGCCAGCTCCGCCTCGCGCACCAGGCGGGCTATCTTGGGCCGCTCCAGTTCGCCGTATTCCTCGGCGGCCCAAGGCGCCTGGGCCTGGGCGTCGAAAAATTCCGCCTTGGCCCGGTTCATGGCCTGTCACCTCCCCTGAAGGGCGGCGCGGCTCCCAAGGGGCCGTATATGCCTTTCATCTCCCGGTAGACCGGCTTGCCCACCAGGAAATCGTATATGGCGTCGGCCTTGCGGGCCGGGTCGATGTCGGCGAAGCGCTGGGGATAGAGAATCTTGCCGATGGCATAGGCGTCGGCCAGGGCGGTGCCCAGGTTGGTGGTGTACCAATTAAAGGGATGCAGCAGGAACACCTTGCCCATTTTGAACGCGGAAAGCTGGCTGTAATATTCCGGCTTCTTGGCGTAGTCAGCCGTCACCAGGGCCAAGCCGCCGCCGTCCAGGAAAATCACTTCAGGGTCCAGGCGGAGCAGAACTTCCTTACTCATAAATATCTGCGTCCTGCGGCCCTCCCCCTTGGCCACGTTCTCCACGCCCAGCCAGCGGAAAGGCAGGTATTGCGTATCGCTGCTCTCTATGCCGTGGGCCCCTTTGAATCCCAGGCCGCCCACGTAGGCGCGGGGCTTTTCCGCGGCTCCGCGGGCCCGTTCCTGCAAATCCCGCTGGGCGGCTTCCAGATAAGCGATGACCGCCTCGGCCCTTTTTTCTTGGCCCATGATGCGGCCGGCCAGACGCAGGGAGCCGTAGACCGCCTTGGCATCAAAACCGGCCAAGGGCCCATAGGAGAGCGCCACCACCGGAATCCCCAGCAGCCTTTGCACTTCCTCGGCCGTGGCCGCGTGCATGTAGGTGGCGAAGATCACCTGGGGCCTGACCTTGAGCACCCCCTCCAGGTTGGGCTTCTTGTTTATGCCACTCACCCCGCCGGGGGTCATGGTGGGCAAGCCGCCCAATTCGGGATGAGCCATGTAATAGGGGCGGCCGGTGGGAAAGCGCTTTTCCATTTCCTCTATGCCCGCCAGTTCTTTGGTGGCTTGCAAATACGCCAAGAGGCGCAGGCAACCCGGCCCCAGGCAAACGACCCTGTCCGGCTGGCGGGGCACCGTCAGCGAGCGTCCCGTCATGTCGCGAATCCGCATGAGATCGTCGGCCGGCGCCCCACCGGCCAGGCATATGATCAACGCCAACGCCGCCAGCGCGCCGGCTGAAAAAATCCTAATTCGAGTCATGTCCTACCGTCTCCCTGTCAAGTTTGGCGTCCAACCCGCCCTCGGCTGGCTCGCCGCGCGCCTCCTGGGGGATCACCACGCGATGCCCCGCCACCTGGGCCAGAATCACCTCCACGCCGTAAACCTCGCTTATCAGCTCCGGCGACAATTGCTCCGGCGTCAGTATGGCCTTGATCCCGCCCTCCTTGAGCAGAACCAGCCGTGTCATGTAGCGCAGGGCCAGGTTGATGTCGTGCAGGCAAACGGCGGCGCCTATTCCCTTGTCTTTCATCACGCGGCCCAAAAGCCGCATCAGCTCCAATTGATTGCGCAGGTCCAGATTGCTGGTGGGCTCGTCCAAGAGCAGCATGCGGGGCTCCTGGGCCAGGGCCCTGGCGATGACCACCTTTTGGGCCTCGCCGCCGCTGAGGCTGGCCACCGGGCGCATGGCCAATTTCTCCAGCCCCATCTGGGCCAGCACCTCCGCCACCACCTGGAGATCGCGGCCGCTGGCCTGCCATTTGATGTGGGGCTTGCGGCCCAGCAACACCGAATCGAAAACGTTCAGGGGATCGGTGAACCGGTTCTGCGGCACGTAGCCCAACAGCCTGGCGATCTCTTCGCCGCTCAAATCCGCCAGGTTGCGGCCCTCCACCAGCACGGCTCCCTTTTGGGGCTTCAGGTTGCGGTTGAGGCAGCGCAGGAGGGTGGACTTGCCGGCCCCGTTGACGCCCAGGATGCCGACGCTCTCCCCCCTGGCCAGGGAAAGGCTCAGGCCCGCCAGCACCGGCCGGCCGTTATAGGAAAAATGCAGGCCGCGCGTTTCCAGGGTCATGGCCGGTCCTTCAAGAGCAGATAGAGAAACAGGGGCGCGCCCATGAAGGAGGTGAGCACCCCCACCGGCAGGGTGCCCGAGCCCACCGCCAGCCGGCCCAGGGTATCGGCCGCCAGCAAAAGGAGCGCTCCCACCAGGCCGGACAGGGGCACCAGGAAGCGGTGGTCGCCTCCCACCATGCGGCGCGCGATATGGGGAGCCAAGAGGCCCAGGAAGGCGATGACCCCGTGAAAGGCGTTGGCCAGGGCGGTGGCCAGGGTCGCCAGAAACATGCCGGTGAGCCGCAGGCGGGTGACGCTCACGCCCAGGCCCTGGGCGCTGTCGTCGCCGGCCAGCAAGGCGTTAAGCTCCCACCTGCGCCGCAGGAAATAAAGGGTCACCGCCAGGGTGACCAGGCCGAGAAGCAGTATTTCGCCCCAGCTGGAACGCGCCACGTCGCCAAAGGTCCAGAAAACCACGGAGGCTATCTCTATCTCGGTGGCGAAATACTGAATCAAGATGGTGCCGGAAATGAAAAGCGACGACATGGCCACCCCGGCCAGGATCACCGCCGAGGGGCTCATTTTGCGCAGGCGGGCCAGGATCAGGATCACCACCGTGGCGCTCATGGCCCCGGCGAAGGCCAGGCCGGTGATGGCGTACAGGCCGCTGAACATGAAATCGGCGGGCCCGGCCGTGTGCAAGGCGCTGGCGCTGACGGCGCCCGCCCCCAGAAACACGATGGCGAACGCCGCGCCGAAGATGGCGCCGTGGCTTATGCCCAGGGTGAACGGCGAGGCCAGGGGATTGCGCAGCAGGGTCTGGGTGGCCAGGCCGGAAAGCCCCAGCCCCCAGCCCGTGACCACCGCCGCCACTATGCGGGGCAGGCGTATGTTCCAGATCACCGCCGCCTGGGGGCCTTCCGCCCGGCCCAACAGAGCCCACAGCACTTTCAGCGGCGAGAGATCATAGGCGCCCAGGGCCACCGCCTGCAGGGCCAGCGCGATGAGCAGGACGGTCAACGCCCCCATTAAGAGATAGCGGCGTTTGAGCGCCGACAGATAGCGCGCTATCACGTCGGCCGTGGAGCGGCCCGTGTCCGGGCCGCGCGGTTCCGCCAGGGAAGCTTTCATCGTGTAAGGACCACTATCGCCCTCATGGGCGGGCAAATAAAAAGGCCGGGAATCCCCCGGAGGCGGTTCGCCTCCCGGGCCTTCCTGGCCTTTGCTTGTTATTCTTTATCGGCTAAGCCGCGCCTTCAGCGGCGCTTTCGTAAAGCATTAACACCTGGCGGCGGAGGTGTCAACCAGCGGCCGGCCGCCGGCAGCGCCAGGCGGGTCACCCAACGGCATTGCAATCGCTTCAGAGTTTTTTGCCCCAACGCAGCTCCGGCTTTTCGCCCTTTTTCCAACATATGAAAAACAGGAGGCCCGAAAGCAAGAATACATAAACGACAAAGGGTATGGTCAACCAGGGAAACCTCTTTATGAAAAACACTCCGGCCAGCGCCAGAGCGATATACAGCAAGAAAACGGCCCATCCTTGCCAGGTAGCCGGCATCCCCCACCCCAAGCCATATTTCATGGCAGGGAACCAGATATCTTTGTCTTTCCCGCTCATGGCGCATTCCATGTAATCAGCGAATCTAGCCTACACCCGAGCTGATATAACGCGACGGCATCGCCGTCCCAGGGCCAGGCCTGGTTCGACGTGATCATTTAAAACCGTTATTCCTTATGGCTCACCTCCGCGATAAAAGCGGCCATGCCGTCCAGCAACTCTTGCGCAACCGGCAGGTCCGGGTCGCCATAGGATTTCATCTGAAGCGCCGGGTCCAGCGGCACGATCTTTAAAACATGATTCATGCCCTTGATGATGAGCAGCTGGGCGAGCTTGTTGGCTTTGGCCAGCCGCTCCGCGTCGGAGGCGCCCACCTGGATATCGGTTGCGCCCTGGACAATGAGGCATGGCGCCTTGAGCTTGGCGATTTCGCGTGCGGGGTCGTATCGGAACCAGGAAATCAGATAGGGCTGCACGCTGGGCCTGAAGAGGGTCAGGAGCGGCGGCGGCACCTTGTCGGTTGTTTGGCCCGCCTTGAGCGAAGCGAGTATCCTGTCGCTCTCGGCCAGGAGACCGGGCGGCAGGTTTTTCCGCAACTGGGTTTCAAGCACTTCATATGCCGGGTAGCCGGCGCCGGCTATGGAAATGAAGCCCTGTGCGCCGAGTCTCCTACAGGCGATTGCTCCGATAAGCGCCCCTTCGCTGTGGCCGATGATGATCAGTTGGGTGAATCGTTCATCTCGAGAGAGCAGCCCGCCCCATTTTACCGCGTCTTCGATATAGCTATCGAAGCGCAGGTCAGCTTCGTTCAATCCGGCTAGAGCGCTTGCCGCGACGCCCCTTTTGTCGTAGCGGAGGGAAGCCACGCCCTTGGCGGCCAGACCCTGGGCAAGCAGCTTGAGGCTGTCGTTTCTGCCGGCCAGGGCGCTGTTGCCGTCTCTGTCGGTGGGGCCGGAACCGGCAATGATCAGGGCGACCGGCCACGGCTGGGCGCCCGCCGGGACCTCCAGGGCGCCGTAAAGCGCTCCGCCGTTTACTGGCAGGGCTATCGGCTGGGCGGCCTCGGCGGTAGCAAGCAGCCCCCAAATAAGCGCTGAAATTAGAATGACAAGCCTCATGCCGCCTTATCCCGGATTTTTTCTCAGGAAGCATCGGCCCAAATCGCGGATGGCCCGCTTTAGGGCATGGTAATCCCTTTTCGCCGCGCCGGTCAATCGCGCCCCGGCCCTGGAGCGTCCCGAGCCCCTTGCGCCGGTTACGCGCCAAGGGAAACCGCAACGCTTGGCTGAGCTGTTGTCAGCAAGGGCCCTCGTCACTCTTTGCCGGCCGCAAGGCCGGCCGGGTGCGCATAACGGCCTTGGCGACCGCGCCTGGCGGGTGCAAGCGCTGCTGGGATAAGCGGGGAGCGGAATGAAAGGCCGGGCCGCCGGAATGGTTCCGGCGGCCCGGTGTGCCTGGGAAGGCGGGAGATTACTTCTCCAACTTCCTTAGGAGGTCTTGCTGCTCGGCGATCACCTTCAGCGCGATGCGCTTGAGGAAATGAGAAACCGTGCGGCAATCCTTGTTCACCAGCAGGTCGATATGCTTGCCGCCGCTGCGGCGCGCCAGGTTGCCGGTGGAGTTGCCCTGGGCGTCTTCAACGTGCCAGGCCTGGATGGTTTTGCCGTCAAACTTGTCGATAACGATCTTGAAGTAGCCGTTGGGACCAACAAACACGTTGTTGGCTGCATCGAGGACGATCTGCTTGTCATTCTCAAGCATGCCCTCGATGAACATGGAGCAGGTGCTTCAAGTATCCGGGCGGTAGAGGAAGCGATCGTCCGCCGCCCACCGGCTGGGGTTGCCCAACTTCATGAGGTCGGTGTACAGGGCGATCTCCACTTTGCCGGCCTTGAAAGGACCGCCGGCCTTGTAAAGGTTCATCTGCACCTGGGCCCGGTCCTGGTCGTCGCGCAGGATGAAGCGACCGCGCTCCTCCTCGTCCACCGGCATGTACTTCATCACCTCGGCGGTCAAGGGCCCCAGTTGCTTGGTCCAGGTCTTGCCGCTGTCCTGGTGCTTAAGTTCCACCTTGGCGTAGTCGGAGCCCACCTCGGTGACCTTGACGGTGAATCCGCCGCAGGAAATGGCGTCGCCGGCGCCCATGAGGGCCTGCTTGGGGTCCTTCTCGGTCAGCAGCATAAAGCGCAAGGCGCCGGTGCCGAACTCCACGATCTTGGCACCCTTGGGGCCCACCTCGGCCGCCGTCAGGTAGGTCTGACCGCTGACCGCCACCGAACTGGCGTAATACTCGGTCTCAAAGTCCTGGCCCTTCTGCTCGGGCAGGTAGGAGCCGGTCTCGCGGCCCGCGCCCTTGTTCAGGGCGCCGGAGGCGATGTCGGTGAACAGCTCGCTGGTGGCCACCGGAAAGGTGACCCCGTAGTAGTTGCCGGACTGCTTGAGAATCTTGAAGGTGGCATTGGCCACGGGGAAGCCGTTGGCTCCCATTTGCAGGCTGGAAAGCTCAAGCACCTTGGTGCCGTCGCCAAAGGGCGCGGCCCCGCCCTTGTCCACCCAGACGTCTTTGATGACGTCCAGCTTGGTGGCCTGGTCCACGAAATGGTAGAGCTTGCCCAGGATCAGCACCTGGTCGCCCTGCAGCACGCCGCTTTTGGGGGTGCGGGTGCTGTAGTAGAGACCGGAGGGCGGAATGATGATCTTGCCGCCTTCGATGCGGCTCTGGCGTATCACCAAGCCCTCGTTCAAGGTAATCTTGCGAATGAAGCTTTTGGTGGTCACGTTCTTTATGCCCGCGAAATCGGCCACCACCGCGCAGTCGGCGGCAGGAGCCTTCATCAAGGCCCTGTCAGCTTCCTTCTGGGCGGCCGCCGCGGGTAGCGCGACCGCGCCAGCCGCCGCCAGCGCGGCAACGGTCAGCGAGGCGAGCCATCTTTTGGATAACAATGCATTCCTCCTGTTGGGTTCCTCTCGGGGTTATGGCTTTCGGGCGCATCATTCCTCCGAAGACGCGCCCCGTCTTCTTAACGGGCTACGCAAGCGCCCGGAAACTATGTCTTATGCCTGATCGGAGGCTTTAACGCCTAGCAACCCTCGTCCGGGGCTATGCGGGGAATCACGGGCGGCGAGGGCTTCTTGGCGTCCTGGCCCTCGGCTTTTTGGCTGTCGTCTTTGCCCTTATCCTCTTTGGTGTTGGGGCATGGCTTCTTTTCGGTGTCTTTGGTCTGGTTTTCGGCCAGGGTGATCTTCACGCCTGGGCCGACGTCGCCGCCAATATCGCAGTTACCGGCCTGCACTCCGGAGCCCAGGTAAAAACCGCCGGCCAGAGCCAGGATGGTCCCCAAGGTGATGGCCGCCGTCTTTGTCTTCATGCTTTTTCTCCCCCGGCCCAAGACGACAATCGATTAGATATGTCTATGATATTTTGTTATGTAAATCGCTTTTCTAAATACAACTAACAAACAAAATGAAAAAAGCATTACATTTTATTCCCAGGTCAATACTGGTATAAACCTGGTAAACAGCGGATAAGCTTCTTAAATAATTATTTAAATATGGCTATTTTTTATTTGAGGGATAAGAGGCGAGAGCGCAAATTGGCCCGGCGGCCGGTGAGACCCAGCTTGCGGCGGATGTTCTCGCGGTGGTACTCCACCGCCCGCGAGCTGATGCCCAAAAGGGGCGCGATCTCCTTGTTGCTTCTGCCCCCGCGGACCAGATCGGCCACCTGCACCTCCCGTTGGGTAAGCTCGGGATGGGTTTCCACCAGCTTGCGCGCGAACGGGCTGACCAGTTGCTCCAAGTTTGAGCCTATTATTTCCACCAGGGCCTGCTGCTGCCGGTCGAGCGCCGATGCCTCCAGTTCCCGGAGATAGGGCAGCACCATGGTCTCCAGGTTGGCGCGGAAGTCTCGGCTCAGGTCCTGTTTGTCCTCGGAGCGTTGGTTCAACAGAACCCGCAAGGCGATGTTGGTTTCCTCCTGTCGCAGGGCCTGGGCTTCCAGGTCCTTTTCCTTGAGGCGCAGCTGCTCCTCGGTGGCTCGGCGGCGCTCGATCTCGGCCTCCAGCTCGGCGGTGCGAACGGCCACCCGCTCCTCCAGGTGCTCATGGTGTTGGCGAAGCTCCCTCTCCATCCGCACCCGGGTGGTTATGTCCCTGTAGAACCAGACCCTTCCCCAATAGCGGCCGCTCTCGTCAACCAGCCCGCGGGAGTGCCGCACCAACACCCGGCCATCGACCAGGGCCACCTCCCAGCCCGCTTCGTGCTCCTCCAGATGGTCGTATAGGTACTGCACCCGCTGGGCAAAGGCCTCGGGGTCGGCCACGAGAGGCTTCACCACCTCCAGGGTCTGTTTGGCCTCGCCGGTCCGCATCAACTCCCCGGAGAGCCCCCAGATATCCAGGAAACGCTGATTCCAGGACTTGATGGCCCCGTCCTGGTCCACCACTAGGATGCCGTCGGGTGCGGTCTCCTGCTGGGCCCGCAAAAGCAGGTTCTGATAGCGCAGTTGGTCCTCGGTCATCGATGCCTCATGCTAGGGGCGGCGCCGCCATATTTATCCCCCCGACATAACCACCGGTCGCGGTCTGGGTCCGTATTCTATTTTAGAGAAAATGCAATCGGTTGCCACCCGCCTTTCTGGGGAAAATCTATCCCCGGCCGCGCCGCCGCCCCTATCTAGATTATTGGAAGGGCATTATTCAGAACCCATAAACCCGCCTTTGCCCGACAGGTTCATTCAACGCCGGGATAATCCGGGGGCGCGGCCGGGGCCATGCCCTCGAAAAAGTCGCAGTCCCCATTGAAATAACCTTGCACCACCGCCAGGGCCTCTCCGATGAGCAGGATGTTCTCCTGGGCTCCATAGGCGGGCCAGTAATACTGCCCCAACTCGTTGGGGTTGCCGGTGTCGGCAAAGGCGACCCAGTATTTCATCAACCTGCCGGACAGGGCCTGATCAAAGGCGCCGTAGCCTTCATCAGGGCTGACCGCGCCAAACAAATAAGGTATCTCCACGTCGTGGTGGGCGCCCCATAGCTTTCCCCGTTCAGTATCGGGGGCATAGGCGAAAAGGTAGCGGTAGACGTCCAGGCCTTGCGCCTGGCAGGCGCGCGCGGTGAACCGGGCCGGCTCGGTGAAGCCGGCGGTGGTGCCCACGAAATCGAACCTGCTCCAGGCTTCTTCCGGACTGGCCGCGGGATAGGCTTGCTCCACCAGGGCCGCCTGTTCTCCAAAGGTGAGTTGCAGATAGGCCTGATATTCAGCCACGCTGGCGGGGGGATCGTCCCATCCCATGGCGTCGTTTCCGGTGGTGCCCACCATGACCGGGACATTATTGGCGGTCCCCGCGAGATTGCGGAAATCATCCGGCAGGTAATAGCCATCCACCACCGGACCGAAAAAAAGGTTGAGCTCGGCGGCCGCGCTGTTGATTGATTCCGCCGGCGCGGCTCGCAGCTCAGCCAGGCTGGAAGCTCCCAGATGTTCGCCCAGGTATTGCCCCATAGCCGCGGCCTCTTGCCAGGAGCCCGTGAATCCGTGCAAGGCGAACCGGTTGCCGGGTCCGCTGCCGCTCTGGATTATGGCCCGGTCAAAAAGCCCCTTGCCCAAGGGCGAATAAAGGTTCATCCATACGCTGGAGCCGCCGGCGGATTGCCCGAACATGGTGATCTTGTGGGGCGAGCCGCCAAAAGCGCTGATGTTTTCCTTTACCCATTGCAGCGCCGCCAGCTGGTCCAACTGGCCATAGTTGCCCGAATGCGCTTGTTCAAGAGCCATGTCCGGGTGCACCAGATAACCCAAGGGACCCAGGCGGTAGTTGATGGTCACCACCACCGCGCCCTTTTTCGCCAATGCCGTGCCATCGTAGGGCGGCATGGAGCCGGCTCCGAACTGGAACATCCCTCCGGCCAACCAAACCATCACCGGCAGATCGGACACCTCCCCGGCCGGGGCCCAGATGTTCAGGTACAAGCAGTCCTCGGCTTGGTTTTCCAGCCCTGACAGATATTGGGAGATGGCAGGATGCTGCCAGGGGACGGGTCCGAATTTGTCCGCGACCAGCACCCCCCGCCACGGGGCTTTTTCCCGGGGCGGCCGCCAGCGCAGCTCGCCCACCGGGGGCTCGGCAAAGGGAACGCCCAGGAAGCAGTCGACTTTGCCGAGACTGACGCCTTGCAGCAAGCCGCCGCTGGTCTGGACCAGCGGAGCCGCCGGAACCGGGACGGTCAGCACGCATGTCAACAGGGCGGTCAGCAGAATGACTTTGGCTGTCTTTAAGGTGCGCATCGTTTTCTCCTGAACAATCTCGGCCCGGCGCCCATTGGTGTTTGAGCCAGGCGGCATGCCATTTTCAAAGGAAGCCCTTCCCCCGATTCCAGCGGCCACGATAGTAGCTGTGCTTTAGGCAATGAAGCCCGGCTTCGGAACCGGCGTGCCCTTGGGCCGGGGCCCGTCATTTACCAATCCGCCTTTATTCCGTTTTTCCCCGAAAAAGAAGCCGTCAGATGTCGATTGTCGAACCCTTTGATAAAAAGGACCTGCCAGTGGCAGTCGACGCGTATATCCATTTGGCCTTGCGGATCGGGGAATTCCACCGTCCCGATATTGGCCAGATTCTTGTCGATGGTTACCTTGGCGTCCACGCTCCAGGGGAAAGTGGCGTTGACTTTGTCCACCACGACCTTGATTCTCGGCAGAAAGTGTCCACTAATCGTGTTGTGCCTTCCGTCATAGAGACTCTCCGCGTGCAATTCGACCTCAAAGCAGGTAACGCCCGCGAAGTTTTTCACCAACCATTTCCACTTGCCGGTCTTATTGCTCTTGGCGTTTCCATAATCCATGGGATTGGTATCGTCTTTGTGCAGGATTCTGGTGGATGCATCGGATACGGTTACCACGTTGCTGCTCTTGATGATGTCGTACACAACGCCGATGATGGAAAAAATTCCCGCAATCACGGCTATCGGCGACCGCGTGCCATACCCGGAGCTAAGGGACGCACTGGTGCCGAGCCATTCTGAAAACGATTCCGCGTCGGATGAGAGATAGCCAGCATACCATTCATCGAAATTCAGCTCATATTGATACATCCTGTCCAGATAAGCGCTTTTTTCGCCATAAACCTGTCCCATGGTATCTACGAATTCCGCCATGCTCGTATCGGTATCCCGGAGGAAACCGAAAAAGTCTCCCAGGCCCTGCTCGGCCGCCGCCTTGTTTATTCCGTCCAGTAATTCTATGAACAAGACGGTGTTGGTCCCGAAACTGTCGGCATGGTCGATAAACTCTCTCAAGGAGACTTTGTATTTGTCGATATAATCGGCCAGCTCTTTGGCCGTTATATTCCTTTGCGAAAGGAATGCTTCCATGTCTCCGATGGAGATTTGGTCACTGGGCAACAAAAACGGCACCGCCTCCGTATCCCCGGCGGTCTTGAGATTGGCCACTCGATATTCCCACTTGGCCGTAGTCTGACCATCATAGGTTATCTCGGAGGAAAAGACGTTGTCGGCATCCTCCGCGGCAATGGTGACCCAGGCTGAGTTCGCCCAGCAGGTCGTGTGGAGTAGCGTTAAACTCAGAAATACTACGGAGAACATGAGGAACCTGTTTTTCATTGGTCTGCTCCGGATCGTGCGGCGCGCGCCGCGTTTTTCCTCGGTTGAGATGCCTGAATGCTTTTGATGAACGTCCTCTGGCCCGCCAGCGGGATTTGACCAGCGGTACTATCGCAAAACGCTTTGGCGGATCAGGGGATGATGAGAGCAGCGGAAAGCCCCGCCCCAGGTGGCCACCGCGTCATAAGGCACCTCGATCACCTTGTGGCCACGCTTGCGCACCTCGGCGATGATGCGTTTATGCTGGGTGTCCATGATGCAGGTGGTTTCGTCCAGCACCAGGGCGTTGGCTCCCAGGCGTCTGGCTTCGTCCTCGCTGACCTCGATCCAGTCCCAGCCCTTGAGCGATTCGGGCAGCTCGCTCTTGACGCCCTTTTTGTGCAGCAGCCCCAGGCCGGGCTTCAAAAGCGCCATCACGCAGTCCAGGTGCTCCCAGTTGGCTTCCAGCTTGATCTCGTGCACCCGGTATTGGGGGCCCAGGTAATTTTGCAGCCACTGGATGCCGGCCGGGGAACTGGCCCTGGTGGAGTTGCCCACGTAGATGTCGTAGCCGTTCAAAAGCACATCGCCGCCTTCGATGTAAATGCCGTCCGCCGGGAAACCGGGCTCCACTGGCGGCATGGCCACGTAGTTGGCTCCGCTTGCCACGGCGCGCTTGTGCAGGATGGGCCTCAGGCCGAAACGCTCCTTGGCCCGCATGGGCACCTTGAGCGCGGTCTCGATGACGTTGTTGCCGACCACCAGCATGGGATCGCGGGCATAGAGCTGCATGCGGCCCTTTTGCACGTATGCCAGATAGCGGCTCTGCTCCTTGTCCAGCAGGCGCGGCCGATGCACCTTGACCCCCAGTCCGCTCAGAACCGCGGCCAGGTTGTCTATTTGGGCGATCACCTTTTTGGTGAGTTCTGGCTCGATCTTGGAAGCGGGCATGCCGCCGGTCTTCTTCATCTTTTCCAGGTATTGCGGGTCATAGATGAAGCTCACCGCCTCGCAGTAGCCCGGCATGACCAGGCCCTCGCCCCGGCCGATCACCACTTCCTTGAGCTTGCCCCACTCGTGGTGCACCGAAATTTTTCCCAAAGGCGCATCGCCCGCTAGGGCCGGGGCTAGGGGGATGAGCAGGCAGCTAGCTAGCAATAAGGCCAAAAGGTGGATTCTCATGACTCGATCTCCTTGGTTGCTCTGGTTGTCTTGCTTGCCGGTCCACCGCTTATTGGCCATTGCCGGGCATGGGCGCCTTGGTCCAGGTTGACAGCTCGACCCGGCCGTAGGGTTTGAGGGCCGCGAGCAGGCTTCTGCCCAAATCACTGCCCCCTTGAATGGGACCTTTTGAATCCCACTCCAGCATGAGCATCACTTCATTCTCCGGAGCGTGGCTCACATAAACCTGGAAACTGGCAAGTTCCTTGGGCGGGTGGGCAAGGTTGAAAACCTCCCAAAAATCCTTGCCCGCCTGTTTGGCGTCCGGCAGCGGCAGACGCACTCTTATAATTTCCTTCCACATATCAACTCCTTGCCGCGTTCGGCCTGGCGTCGGCCGAATTGCTCGAGCTTGGGGCGGCGCGTGGGCTTGATGCCAATTGCGTGCCATCCTGGGGTTGAATTGAAATTTATTTATGATAGCGGGTGGTTATGCGCGGAAAGCCAGTGGAGATCGTCTGGCGGGCAGGTTAAAAACTATTTAATACAATAATGCAATTATGATATTTAGTAAATTGGCGTTGGAAATTCCTTTATTTCATAAATGACCCGGCCGGAGATCCGAGATGATATCCCCCCATGAATTTTTTTATGAAGCAACCTGCCGCCTGCTGGGTGACGTGCGCATTGAAAAGGCTTGGCAAAAGTGCCTGGTTTATATCAACCAGTTCATCCCGGCCGATTTCCTCAGCCTGCATTTGTTCGATCCCGGCCTGGGCGTGGTGGAAACCGTGGTGGACGCCACCGCGGAAAAATCCGAGCCCGTATCGCAAAAAACCATCCTCACCCCCGAGGCCCGCCAGGCTTTTCAGGAAGCGATCAGCAAGTTGGGCAACAAACCCAAGTACACCTTGATGAACAAACTGAGCGACTTTGAATTCTCCCGCCAGTTGGGGCTGGACCTGGGCACGCCCGACGATCCCTGTTTGGGCATGGACCTCATGGACGAAGGAAAATATTTGGGCATCGCGGCCGTTACCAACACCAGGGGTATTGAATACGCCGGCGAGCACGGCCGCTTGATGTTGATGCTGCATCCGCCCCTGGCCGCCACCGCGGCCAAGTTCCACCGCTTTCGCGAACTGGAGCGGGTAAAGGACCTCGTCAGCGAAAAGGCCGATTTTCTGCGCCAGGAGCTCTTAAAGGTGGTGGAAGACGAGATCGTGGGCGCCAGCTTCGGTCTCAAAAGCGTGATGGAGATGGTGGAGCAGGCGGCGCCCAGCGATGCGCCGGTGCTGCTTTTGGGCGAAACCGGGGTGGGCAAGGAGGTGGTGGCCGGGGCGGTGCACCGGGGCTCTGCCCGCGCCTCGGGGCCTTTTATAAAGGTCAACTGCGGGGCCATTCCCGCAAGCCTCCTGGAGGCCGAGCTGTTCGGCCATGAAAAGGGCGCTTTCACCGGCGCGTTCAAGACCCGGCCCGGCTATTTTGAGCGGGCCGACGGCGGCACCATTTTTTTGGATGAAATCGCCGAGCTGTCCCCGGAAGCCCAGGTGAGGCTTTTGCGGGTGCTGCAAGACAAGCAGGTGGAGCGGGTGGGCGGCGGCCAAACCCTGTCCCTGGATATCCGGGTGGTGGCGGCCACCCACCGCGATTTGCCCGCCATGGCGGAAGAGGGGCTTTTCAGAAAGGACCTCCTGTTCAGGCTCAACGTGCTGCCCATCAACATACCCCCCTTGCGTGAGCGCAAGGAGGATATCCCGGCTCTGGCCTATCACTTCCTGGCCAAAAAGGCCCGGGAAATGGCCCGGCCCGATCTGCCCAGGATCGCTGACGGCGCGGTGGACCGGCTGATGAGCTATGCCTGGCCCGGCAATGTGCGCGAATTGGAAAACGTGATCGAGCGCCAGATCATAATCAGCCGGGGCGAGCCCATCACTTTCTCCGACTTGAGCGCGGCGCCGGCGCCTTCACTCCCCTATCCCGGCGGGCCGGCGGCCGAACTGGCCCTGGACAAGGTGATCCGCCAGCACATCGCCCGCGTGCTGAAGCTCGCCGGCGGCAGGGTGGACGGCAAGGGAGGCGCGGCCGAACTGCTGGAGATCAATCCCCGCACCCTGCAATCGCGCATGAAGAGGATGGGCATACCATTCGGGCGGACGGCCAAAGGCATTTACGGGTAAAGGTTGCCGACGTTGTCCCAGGATGGGGATCAGTGGTTCATGAACAAGCTGCAATAACATGGGACCTGACCCGAACCAATATCGGCTGCTTTCCCTTGAAGGCCATTCAAGCCTAATTGAAGATGTGCAGCTCCTCCTGAAGGAGGCGTCTTAAAGACATAAAAATGAGTTCTTGGCCAGCTTAATTAAATCAATCACTTTCTATTCCGATAAGCTCGCTATTAAGTACGTGCCTCCTCTTACTCAATAAAGAGAAAAGCCCTGATAGCCCCTCGCAGAGGGGTTTGATCTTCCCCCCCTTCGAGGACAGTCAGTTAAGCAGCCATGTTGCTTTTCTCATACTGGGCCGGAGTCATGTAGCCCAGGGCTGAGTGTCTGCGACCGCGGTTGTAGAAGGCCTCAATGTACTCAAAGATATCCGCCTTGGCCTGCAAGCGGTTTATATAATCACGGTGGTTGACCAGTTCGGTTTTGAGGGTGTGAAACCAGCTCTCCATGGGCGCGTTGTCCCAGCAGTCACCTTTTCGGCTCATGCCGCATATCATGCCGTGTGAAATCAGCGCCATCTGGTATTTCCCGCAAACATACTGGCTGCCGCAGTCCGAGTGGTGGACTAAGCCCCGCCCAGGCCTTCGTCGCCCACCGCCATCTCCAATGCCTCGATCACCAGCTTCTTGGGCATGCGGCTAGACATGGACCTGCCCACAATGAGCTTGGAATACAGGTCCAGGGTCGCCGCCAGATACAGCCAGCCTTCACGGGTCGGAATGTAGGTGATGTCGGCCAGCCACTTCTGGTCGGGCTTGTCGGCCTCAAAGTCACGCTGGAGCAAATTGGGCGCAACCGGGTGGGAATGCTTGGAATCAGTGGTGGCCTTGAATTTCTTCTTCTGCTTGGCCCTGATGCCATGCTCGCACATCAACCGGGCAACCCGCTTCCGGCCCACATCAATTTCCATGTCTTTTAGCTCGGCATGAATACGGTGCCATAAACGCCACGGTTCTGTTTGTGAATGGCCTTTATCTCAACCACCAGCCGGCGATCCTCGCGCGCCAGCCGGCTCTCGCCACGCCCCAGCCAGGAATAGTAACCACTGGCCGACACCTCAAGCACTCGGCACATGAACCGCACGGCAAACAAACCGCAATGGTCCCGAACAAACTGCTATTTCATTTGGGCACCCGCGAGAAGATGCCCACTGCTTTTTTTAAGATGTCGCGCTCCTGGCGTACGCGGGCCAACTCTCGCCTGAGACGATGCAGTTCCTCGTCTTGGGGCTTGAGCCGCCCCTTCCCCGGAAAAGCCTGCTCAGGAACCTCTGCAAACTGCTTTTTCCAGCGGCCGAGAACGCTCTCGGCAATGCCGAGGTCCCTGGCCGCCTGAGCAACGCTAAGGCCTCCTTCGGTCACCAGCGCAACCGCCTCCAGCTTGAACTCCCGGCTGTAACTCCTTCGCCTCTTCACCATTGAACACCTCCAAGCATCTCATATCATGCTTTTCAAGGTGTCCACAAAACCGGGGAAACTTTAACATTCTCAAATAAAACTATAGCCGACAGGCTTAACTGGCCAATTTAGCCTTTTTGTGAAGACAGGAGTTGCAAGTGTTAGCGGTTCAATACTACGTCCACTGATCTGTCACCAAACCAATGTACCACTTCTAGGCTTAGACACTGTTTATCTCAAGAGTGCAGCAGGGCAAACAGTGTCTTTGACGACAACCCTTAGCCTTAACGCCTCGCAAGCAGCCCAATTAAAATCTTTTCCCAATGAAAAGGGCCGATTCACAGAAGATAGCTGAGGCCAGAAGACGATCCCTGTGTCAGGGACTTATGCAATGCTTTGGGCAAAGGGCAGACTGGTTGACATGTTATCGAAACGATGCTAAGAGCTTGCCGTATATTTTTCCGGTGGATGCCCGCAGGGTTTAATAGGGAGGCCGGTGAAAAGCCGGTGTGGCCCTCCCACAGTGATCGGGGGAAAGGCCGCGTAATGGCCGCTGCCACCCATGGGAGTGGTTGGAAGCCGCGGCTGGAGGTCGATCCGAAAGCCAGAAGTCCTGTTCGTCGAAAACCTCGACGCGGGGGCATGCCTAGGGGATATGACTGGAGCAGAAAAACCGAGTGCGGTTTAAGAGAGAGTTTTTTACGCCTTTCCTGAGCGCTTTGTTTTAATCGCTTGTCTGTTTTTAACACACCGAAGCAAGGGAGTGGAGCAATGGCTTACAGTTTATCATTGAGGATAAACAGTGTGGTTATGATCTGTAAATCAAGCAATGAATCGTACATTAATGGGTGTGATCAAATTTTATTAAAAAGGGGAAGCATCCATGCAAGAAAGACAACTCATCCGATATAATGGTTTGGGCCATGGCCAAATTTCACGTGATTTCCTGCTTTCCATTAACGATCAAGGCAGAATTTTGCGGGCCCACACTCTTCTTTGCCACCCGGGAATGCAGATGATTTTGTGGCAACAAAGGGAGAAGCGCGCTGAAAAAGTATTTTTTAAAATTTATAAGCCCCACATTGAATTGGAGTTTCATCTCCAAGGAGCAGCGCGCCATAATTTCTTCGATAAAAATGACATCTCATTCCCCGGGCTTCAGCCAGGACACTGGGCATTTAATACTGTTGAAAAATGCGAAGGCCAGATTGAATATCTGCCCTCCGAACCAGTCCTGTGCCTGTCCATAATCCTGGAGCCCAAGACTCTCGGGCAAAATGCATGGCATACCTCCAGGCTGTTGCGTCCCGTCCTGGAAAGCAGCCGCAGTTGCGATCGACGGAACCCCACCTTTAACTACGGCCTGATGAATCCGGCCATGTTCGCGGCAGTCGGGCAGATGCTGGACTGCCCCTACACAGGACCTGTCCGCGAGTTGTTTCTCAAGGCCAAGGTGATGGAACTGATCGCCCTGCAAATGGCCCAGGCAGCCTATGAGAAGGAAGCCAAGAAGCCGTGGCGGCTCGGTGAGGATGAACTTATGGCGGTGCGCGCGGCCCGGGAGGCCCTGCTGACCGATTTGAACAATACCCCCAGGCTGAAAGACCTGGCCAAGGAAGTGGGACTCAACCGCAACAAGTTGAATCAGGGATTTCGCCAACTTTATGGCGCCACCGCCTTTGAGATATTGCGGGCCGAAAGGCTGAAAAAGGCCAAAATCTTTTTACAGAACAGCCAAATGTCCTTGGCGGAGATAGCCCAGGCCGCTGGTTATTGCGCGCAGAGCCATTTCACCAGCGCCTTTACAGCCCAATTCGGCGTCCCCCCAGGTCAATTCCGCAAAAAGACACACCCAGTGGACTCAGCCGACATTTCGCATTAAGACCGGTCTCTGATCCTAGGCCAGACCCCTGCGGCATCCGGCGGATACTCCGTGAGCGTCCCTTACCATTGACATGAGCCTTTAAGCGGCTCGTTGCTCCAAAGGGCACGCCAATATATTACCAAGTGGGCGCGCGACCGGCTTCCCACGTGCTCCGGGTTAAAAAAAAAGTGCCTTGATTTGAATACACACCACCTTGTTCTTTCTTAAGCTTTCATCTCCAAAACAACCAGGCGGCGAAGCCGTACGCCTGCCTCTATGGGGAGAGAAGCAAAATGGGTAGCACACTGAAGGTCAAGGCGTTTTTATGCGCGGCCCTGGCGGGCTTCGTGCTGTTGGCGCATAGCGAGGCGCGGGCCGAACCTGAAGGGCAATCAGATGCCGCCAGCTTGGAGCATTTAACCGTGACCGCCCAGAAACGGGAGGCAAACATTCAAAAGGTCCCGGTGAGCATGGATGCCTTCACCGGGGAGCAGCTTGAAGACCGCGGCGTTCGCAACGTAGACGAAATGGCCCGGTTTGCGCCCAATGTTTCTCTGCAAAGAAACAGCTATGAAAACAACCTGGTCATACGCGGCGTGGCCCCCACCAGCGACACCCTTAGAAGCCCGGCCGGAGTTTACATAGATGACGTGCCCCTGCCTTTTAATTACATGTTCAATTGGGATCTTTACGACTTGGAGCGGGTGGAGGTGCTCAGGGGGCCACAGGGGACCACTTACGGCCACAACACCGAGTCCGGCTTGATCAAGATCATCACCAGACAGCCGGGCAACACCATGCGGGCCAAGGTTCACGGCGAACTTGGCTTTTTCGACACCGGCCATGGCTCGGTGCCTTCTTATTTGATGGTGGCCGATGCATCCGGACCCATTGTCAACCAACAGCTTTTTTTGGGTCTGGCCGGCCGCTTTGAGTCCTCCGACGGGTATATGAAAAACATCTACAATGATGACGAGAGCATCGGGCAAATGAACCGGTTCAACGGGAGGGGCACCCTGCGTTGGACGCCGGCCCGGGCCTGGGACATCGCCCTTGTGGCCGACATCTTGGACACCGACGACGGTGACGGCTTTTATCGTTTCACCTCGGGATCATATGCGACCGACCGCAATGAGGTCAACTACGACTACCCCGAAACCTACTTCAAGCAGGACGGCAACGGGCTCAACCTGCGCGTGAAATACCAGGGAAAATGGTTTGACATGGTTTCGGTCAGCGGCCGGCGCTACTGGCATGCCGATAGCGCCAGGGAGTCTGACATGACGCCCCTGCCCCACGCCTATGGGAGGGCAGACTATAAAAACACCCTGCTCAATCAGGAGTTCCGGTTTTCCTCGCCGGCTCGGGACCAAGGCCCCTGGAAGTGGCTGCTGGGACTCTATGCGTTTCGTGAAAAGGATGAGGTGTCATTTTTCAGCAACTATTACGGGTTGACCAAATCAGACATAACCATCCTGGGCACCGCCCTGTTCGGCCAGGTCACCTACACCATGTTCGACAAATTGCATCTCACCGGCGGAGCGCGCCTGGAAAGGCTCGATCAGAGCGGAGACCAATCCTTCACCGCGGTCGGCCAGCAGGACACGCTGAGTTGGGACAAGGATATGGACAGCCAAGAGCTCCTGCCCCGCCTGGAGGCGGCCTATGATATCACCCCCCAGGTCATGGCCTATGCCTCGGCCTCCAAGGGCTATTTGAGCGGCGACTACCGTATTTGGAACAACACCTGTCCGGAACAGTTCTCCTATGAGCCGGAATTCACCTGGAACTACGAGTTGGGTCTTAAGAGCTCTTTTTGGGACGACCGCGTGATCTTGAACGCCAGCGTTTTTTACATCGACATGCAGGATAAGCAGGTGCTGGAGTACAGCCCGGAGATCATGAACAACAAGCTGCGCAACGCGGCCGAGGCCCATTCCCAGGGCTTTGAGCTGGAGGTCAAGGCCAGGATTGCCAAGGGTTTCGAGGTGTTCGCCGGCTTTGGCTACACCGAGGCCAAGATCGACGACTGGCTGGCCACCGAGACTGACTCCTCGGGCCAAGTGATTCAGGTCGACTACAACGGCAAGGACCTGCCCGACGTGCCCAAGTACACCTACAACCTGGGCCTGCAATACCGTCACCCCATTGGCTTCATGGGCAGGGTGGACTTTTTGGGGGTGGGCGATTATTACAACGACGCCACCAACCAGGTCAAGACCGACGCCTACAATCTGGTCAACCTGCGCTTGGGTTATGAGAGCGAACATTACGACATAATCCTCTGGGCCAAAAACCTGTTTGACCAAGACTACTTCACCAAGAAATACGATTGGGGCGGCGCTTACATGGGCTACGATGCCCCCCCCAGGATGGTGGGCGTCAGCTTTACCTGGCGCTATTAGGCCCGCATGGTCGGCCCTGAAGTTGCCTGGCATCCCGGCCATGCCGCCGCGAGGGGCGCGGTCGGGGGATGAGGCGGGGGTGGGGGGCCGAGGCGTCGATAAGGACCTTCCGGATTAACCACAACCAGAACCGCAAGGGTAACAAGGTGAGCCAGATGTCCTTTCTGCCTGATTTCGAAACCGACTACAAGGAACTCCACGATTTGCTCAATCAAGCGGTCCAGGGGCACATCTTGATGTCCGCCCTGGAGCTGAAGGTCTTTGACCAACTGGCCCGGCCCCAAAGCGCCGGCCAACTCGCAACGGTCATCGGGGTGCCGGAACAGCGCTGCCAAGTCTTTCTGGACACCTTGACCGCCTGCGGTTACGCCCGCAAACAAGGGGAAACCTACCAAAACACCCTTCTCAGCCAGCGGTTCTTGACCAACGCCAGCCCGGCCTATATAGGCGATCTTCTGCTTGAGTCATGGAAAATGCTGGCGCTTCCCCCAGAGTCCCTGGCCCAATGGCTCAAGGAGGGCTTTCCGCCCTCGCCTGACAATGAATTGGATCGGGAGGAGTTATGGGGCAAGATGGCCCATGCCAACGCCCAGTACGCCAGGACCGGCCTGGCCCAATTGGCGGTGGAGCAGATATCCTCCCTGCCCGGGTTCACGGCCATGGGCAAGATGCTGGACCTGGGCGGCGGGCCGGGCTTGGTGGCCATGGCCCTGGCCGAGGCCAATCCCAACCTGGAGGCGGTGGTCCTGGACCAGCCGGCCGTGGCCGAGGTGGCCCGGGAGTATATCGATAAGTACGGTTTTTCCGGCCGGGTGCGGGCCCTGGGCGCGGATTACGCCAGGGACGATATCGGGCAGGGATATGATCTGGTCTGGGCCAGCGCCACCTTGAACTTCTACCGCGACAGCCTGCCGATTATCTTCGAGAAAATTTACCAGGCCATGAATCCGGGAGGTGTTTTCGCCTGCTTACAGGACGGCCTCACCCACCAGGGAACCCAGCCAAAGGATATGGTGCTGAGCTGCTTTATGGCTGTCCTGCGGGGGAGCATGAAAAATTTTCATCAGGGGGAAATAGCCCAGGCCATGGTGGAGGTTGGTTTCACCCCGGTGCGTTCCCGCACCCTGGACACCTCTTTTGGCCCCATGGATTTGGATTTGGCCGTCAAGCCCAGTTGAAACCGCGCCTTGAGCAATGCCGATAAACCGGGCCCCTTCCCCAAGGCGGGGAGGGGCCCGTTCGCGCCTTTAGGGGAGATGCATGGCCGTAACTCATCCAGGCGAGGCCCCTGCCTGGCGAAAGATGGGGCTTTTGTTCCTAATGTTTATCTTGCAGAACATCTCCCTGGGGTTCACCTGGACCCTGTTGCCTCTTTTGATGCGCAAGCAGGGGCTAAGCCTGGGGATGGTCGGCCTCACCGCCCTGCTTTACAGCCCCTGGGCCCTCAAGTTTCTCTGGGCCTCCCAGGTGGATCGCCACTACAGCCCTCGCTGGGGGCGGCGCAAAAGTTGGATCGTGCCCCTGTCCTTGATCACCCTGGGCTTCTTGCCGGTTCTGGCCCTTATGAATCCCCAAGGCCAGCTTATTCCGGTCTTGCTGGTGGTTTTTTTGCTTAATATAAACGTGGCCACCCTGGACATCGCGGTTGATGGATATGCCACCGACATTCTGAAACCCAAGGAGAGGCCCTGGGGCAACACCACCCAGGCAACCGGATACATCATCGGCCACATGCTGGGATCGGGCGTGTTTTTAATTGTCTACCAGTGGCTGGGCTGGGCGAGCACCCTGTGGGCCATGACCTGCCTGCATCTTTTGCTTACAATGCCGGTGTTGGCCCACCGCGAATTGCCCCCAGTGGACCACCCGGAGATGAATGAAGCAGCCGGGGAGTTCAAGCCCAGCGCCCGCGCCTTTTTGCGCCTGCCCCGCATCCATTGGTTCTTGTTGTTTCTGGTCCTGGTGGGCCTGGCGGAAAACGGGGACGACCAACTGCGCTTGACCATGCTGGCCGACTTGGGCCTCAACCCCCAAAACCTGGGAGAGCTTCTTTTGTGGATCGGCTCGCCTCTGTACATATTGGGGTCTGTCGCGGGGGGCGCCCTTCTGAATAGATGGGGCCCCTGGCGGGTTTTTGTCCTGGGCTGTCTGATGACCGTGGGGCTGTGCTGGTTTTCGGCCCTTCTTCCTGGGGGCGTGTGCGATCTCAACTGGGGGGCGGGAATCATGTTGGGGGGAGAGAGGCTAATACGTGGGGTCATGATGGTGATGGTCTACAGCATGATCATGAGCCTGAGCGCGGGCCGCCAGGCGGCGACAAATTACGCTGTGTTGTGCAGCCTGCATCACGTGGTGTCTCTGGGTGTTTTGCCCATCGCCGGCTTTTGGGGCGATGCGGTGGGTTACGCCGTCTTTTTCGTGGGGATGGGTTTCTTCGGCCTGCTAACCTTGTTCATTGGCGGCCATATTGTGCGCCACCGCCTGGGTGGGGACGTTGTCCGCCAGGTTGCCTGAGTAAAAAGCGGCCCCCGTTGAGTTCAGCATAATAAAATTTCAGCAACGATGATTCCATGGCCCCATTAATTATAATGAGGTTTAACAATTTGAGCAGCTCGCCTAGAGCTTTACGGCAACGGCGGCAGGCCCAGTTCTTCGAGAAACGCGTTGTGCTTGTCCTTGGCCGCCTTGATCTCCTTCTCCGCCTCGACCAGTTCGGCGTGGGTTGCTTTCAGGTCTATCTCCGGTTCCGGCTTGGCCGTGCTGACATAGCGCGAGATGTTCAGGTTGTAGTCGTTCTCTTCGATCTCTTCCATCTCGACCCGCCGGGAATACCGCTTCTCTTCCTTGCGTTGCCGGTAGGTGTCGACGATCTTGTCGATGTGCTCGGGGTTCAGATAGTTCTGCCGCTTGCCTTTTTCGAAGTGCTCGGCGGCATTGATGATCAGTACGTCATCGGGTTTCTTGCACTTCTTGAGCACGAGAATGCACACCGGAATACCCGTCGAGTAGAACAGGTTCGCCGGCAGTCCGATCACCGTGTCGATGTGCCCGTCGTCGAGCAGCTTCTTGCGGATCGCCGCCTCCTTGCCGCCCCGGAACAGCACGCCGTGGGGCAGGATGATCGCCATCACGCCCTCATCTTTGAGGTAGTGAAACCCGTGCAGCAGAAAGGCGAAGTCGGCCGCGCTCTTCGGCGCCAGCCCGTGGTTCTTGAACCGCATGCCTTTGCCGAGCTCCTCGTTCGGGTCCCAGCGGTAGCTGAATGGCGGATTGGCGACTACCGCGTCGAAGGTCGGCTTCTTGGCCGGGTTTTGCTCACGGAGCATGTCCCAGTCGTTGGTCAGCGTATCGCCGTGGTAAATCTCGAACTCCGAATCCTTCAGCCCGTGCAGCAGCATGTTCATGCGGCAAAGGTTGTAGGTCGTGATGTTCTTCTCCTGGCCGTAGATCATGCCGACGCTGCCCCCGGCTTTGACCACGCGGTGGCGGACGTTCAGCAACAGCGATCCCGACCCGCAGGCAAAGTCCAGCACGCTGGCCAGCTTCTTGCGGGGGCCGGTCGCGGGGTCCTGGCCGTCGAGGGTGACGATGGCGGACAGGATGTCGCTGATGCGCTGGGGCGTATAGAATTCCCCCGCCTTCTTGCCCGACCCGGCGGCGAACTCGCCGATCAGGTATTCATAGGCGTCGCCCAGCGTGTCGGAATCGGTCGAGAACTTGGCCAGCCCCTCGGCGATCTTGGTGATGATCGCGCAGAGTTTATCGTTACGGATCTGGTAGGTCTTGCCCAGCTTCTCCGAGCTGAGGTTGATCTCCGAGAACAGCCCGGAGAAGGTGCTTTCAAACGATTCGTTCTCGATGTACGAGAAACCCTCCTGCAGCGTGTTCAGCAGTTCCTTGTGCTGCGTCCGGGCCAGGTTAGCGATGTTCGCCCACAGATGATTTGGTTTAATGACGTAGTGGGCCTTGCGGCGCATCTGCTTTTCGAACGCGGCGATGTCGCCGGGGTTGTCGTGGTACCACACCGACAGCGGCGTCCGGCCGCCGTTGCCCACCGCATCCGGATCGGGGTAGTCCCGCCCCAGTTCCTTCTTCGCCGCCTGCTCGTAATTGTCCGAGAGATAGCGCAGGAACAGAAACGCGAGCATGTAATCGCGGAAGTCGTCCGCGTTCATCGCGCCGCGCAGTTGGTCGGCGATGTTCCAGAGGATTTTGCCCAGTTGTTTCTGGTCGTTTTCGGTCATGGTTTCTTCTTGTTCCTGCTCACTGTTTTCGTTTCGCGATCTTAGCTTCAAGAGCTTTCAGCTCGGCATCGTCTTGCAGGTCGGCTTCTTTCGCTTCCTCTATTTTGCGCTGCTGGTCATATTCCAAGTACAGCGCGGAGGTGTGCTTCTTCATTTGCTCATGGCTGACAGACCCCGCGTGGCTGAGCAGGGGAAATCCTTGAGGACAGTCGAAGCCCAGCGCCGGAACTGCACCCCCCGGGGCGAGCGCACCCGGTATCCCACGGCCAGTATGGCGTCCAGATTGTAAAGCAGTGTCTTGTACCGCTTGCCATCGGCGGGAGCTGTCAAGGATCCCTTGACAACTGAATCCGGATCCAACTCCCCGTCCTCGAAGATGTTCTTCAGGTGCGGGGAAATGTTCTGTTTGGTGGCGTCGAAGAGTTCCGCCATCTCCAACTGCGTCAGCCAGACCGTGTTCTGGTCCGCACGCAACTGAATCCGGCTTCGGCCTTCTTCGGTGGCGTAAAGAATCAGGTCGTTCATGATGTCAGGACACCTCCGGCGCGGGGAAGAGCTGCTGCATCAGGCCGCGCTTGTGGGTCTTCAGGGATTCGATCTTCGCCGCCTGCGCGGCGATCCGGTCGTCGAGGGCGGTGAGGCAGTCGGCGATGCGTTGCTGCTCGACGGGGGTTGGGAGTGAGATCGAGTATGACAACAGAGTGTCACGATTAACCTTAGGGATTTTGCTTCTATCGGAGTGCTTTATCGCATGCTCCAAAAACCCTTCAGACAGGAGTAGATAGACGAGGTACTCCCGACGTAACTCGCGATTAGATGGACGTATCGGGTAAATATCGGCGCTGCAAATCCCCTTGAAATCAGGGGCGGCTACCTTGTTCAAGGCGGGTCGAATCTTTGAGTAGAGTACGTCATTTTCATCAAAGGCGTATTTGCCACTGACGAGATCAAGTTCTTTTGCTGTTTTTACGTCTCTGATAGTGCCGGTGTGGCTCTCGATGTTCTCGCCGCCCACGTGTGGTAAGTCGCAATATGGCGACTCCGTAGGATCAACTTGACCGGACGCAACTTCGGCGACTCGACCAAGCGGCAACGTTTCCCACTCCCCAGCCCCTTCAAACTCGGGGAAGCGGAGGCGGGTTTGGGTTTGGCCGGGTTGGGGGAAGAGTTGCTGCATCAGGCCGCGCTTGTGGGTCTTGAGCGCCTCCAGCGTGCGGCCCTCGGCGGTGATCAACCCGTCCAGCGAACTCAGACACTCGGCGATCTTATGCTGCTCGGGAAGGGAGGGCAACGCAATTGGGAACGAGAGAAATGTTTCGGCATGAATTCGTTTCGCTTTTCTGCTGCCGTCGGCAGTTTCGCCCAGCCTCTCGTAAAAATCTTTTCGCTTAACATATTCAAGCAAGAACACAGAATTTAGCCTATCGGCGATATCAAAACACGGCAAATCAACTGTTGATTCATAATTGTCCAAAGCGGGTGGAATAATACCGAAGGCTTGATTAAGGAAATCAAGTTTGCTGTAAACAAACTGCCCCGCTTTGCGCCGGAAATACTGAGTGTGGATGCTGCCTTGAACTGCTTCATTCTTCTCGAATACTCCATTTCCCCAGAGCTTGACGGTGATTTTCTTGGCAACATTCCCTTTGCTACCAAGTAATCTACTTTCGGTTAAAAAGTCGCCAAGCGGCTTTTCCTCCCACCCCGGCTCTTTCCTGAACTCCGGAAACCGCAGTTTCGGCGTCGATGTGCGTTTGCTCTTCTTCTTCATCGTTTTAGCTTCATTGCTCGTATGCGTTCAGGCCGGAGATGGTGCGGCCGGCGGCGCGTTTCTTCAGGAGGGGCAAAAGATCGTCCATCAGGGCCAGTTCCTTTTCGCGGCGTTCGCGCCAGCCCAGATCCAGGGGCTCCATGAGGTCGGTGAGCTGCTCGCCGTCGAAGATCATGCGGTCGAGGATGGCGTCCACAAAGTCTTGCAGCGCCTGGTTGGTCAGGCCGTGCTTGCCCGCGACGGCGGCGAGCTCGTCGGCGTGGCGCTGGTCCTTGAAGCGCTGGTAGCCGCTCCGGACTTCTTCCTCGGTGAGGGGTCGGCCGGTTTCCAGCGTCCGGACGTATTCGGTGATCTCGTCGAGTTCGTCCATGAACTTGGCGTCGGAACGGATGAGGCTGATGAGCTGATCGCGGTTCATTTCCTGCTGGCTCGGCGGCTGGCCGCTGAAGCGGGCGATGAGGTTCATGATGTAGTCGTAGTCGATGTCGGCCGAGGCGAAGAGCACGAACTCGAAATCGAGCTGGTCGATCGCCTCCTGCGTGGCGCTGTCGCCGCCGCCGGCCTTGTCCTGTCTGGCTTTGAGGCGTTTGGCGGTTTCCAGGTAAACGCCGCGGAAGGCGCGGGCGTCGTCCCTGGGGAGCGTCCGCTCGATCTCTTGACGCTGCTCGCCGGTGAGGTCGGTGTACTGGTCGAGCTGGGTGGTGAGGCGCTGGACCTCTTTGAATTGCCTGACAAAGGCGGCGCGGGCGTCGTCGCCCTTGAGGTTGGGGACGGCTTCGGGGCGCGGTGCGAGGCCCTGGGACTTGAGGAAGTCGTCCAGTTTCCGCCTGGCGGCCTTGAGTTGTTCGATCACCACGGGGGCTTCTTCTACCAGCCAGATTTCCTTCGCCTGTTCGGCTCGCGCGCCGGAGAACAAGGTGATGGCTTCATCAACTCTGTCCCGCTGGCCGCGGAAGTCGAGGATGTGGCCGTAGGGCTTGGCGGCGTTGAGCACGCGGTTGGTTCGGGAGAAAGCCTGGATGAGGCCATGGTGCTTGAGGTTTTTATCGACGTAAAGGGTGTTGAGGTATTTGGCGTCGAAGCCGGTCAGGAGCATATCGACGACGATGGTGATGTCGATCTTTTCCGCGCCCTTTTGAGGGAGGTCGCGGTTGGGGTATTGCTGGTCCTTGATGCGTTTCTGGACGTCCTGGTAATAGGCGTCGAACTCGTCGATGGAGTGATTCGTGCCGTAGCGGGCGTTATAATCGGCGATGATGGCCTTGAGGGCTTTCTTTTTCTTCTTCGGCTCCTGCTGGTTGTCTGCGAGTTCCTGGGGCAGGTCTTCCTGGAGCTGCTGGACATCCTTGTTGCCCTCGGCGGGCGGTGAGAAGACTGCGGCGACCTTGAGGGGGACGAAGTCGGGATCGCCGGCCTGGCGCTCGGCCTGGACCTGCTTGAAAAGCTTGTGGTACTCGATGGCGTCGTTGATCGAGGCGGTGGCAAAGAGCGCGTTGAAGCGGCGCTCGCCGGTGGCGGCGTCGTGCTTGGCGAGGATGGCGTCGATGACGGCGAGTTTTGCGAGGGTTTCGCCGGGCCTGGGCGGGTTTTCGCCGTCGGACTTGAAGTAATCCACGTGGAAGCGAAGGACGTTTTTGTCTTCGATGGCGTGGGTGATGGTGTAGGCGTGGAGTTCGCTCTGAAAAAGGTCCTGGGTGGTGCGGAGGGTCTGGACGTTGCCATCGATTTGCCGGGCGGTGGCGTTTTCGGTAAAGATCGGCGTGCCGGTGAAGCCGAAGAGTTGGGCCTTGGGGAAGAAGTTCTTGATGGTCTGGTGGGTCTGGCCGAACTGGGAACGGTGGCACTCGTCGAAGATGAAGACCATGCGCTTGTCGCTGAGGGTGGCGAGTTGGGCGCTGTAGGTGGTTCGGCCTCGCTGCGCGCGTTTTTTGTTGCGTTTGCTGT
Organism: Desulfocarbo indianensis; assembly: GCA_001184205.1. Taxonomy (GTDB): domain Bacteria; phylum Desulfobacterota; class Desulfarculia; order Desulfarculales; family Desulfarculaceae; genus Desulfocarbo; species Desulfocarbo indianensis. The sequence goes on along the minus strand of LBMP01000001.1, from coordinate 1,263,260 downwards.
TTTCGCCGAGGGCGAGGCCGAGCTTTTGGATGGTGGTGACGATGACCTTGTCGGCGTAGTCGTCGGAGACGAGGCGGCGGACGAGCGCAGCGGTGTTGGTGTTTTCCTCGACGCAGCCTTCCTGGAAGCGGTTGAACTCTTCGCGGGTCTGGCGGTCGAGGTCTTTGCGGTCGACGACGAAGAGGCACTTGTGGATGTCGGGGTTGAGTTTGAGGAGCGTGGAGGCCTTGAAGGAGGTGAGGGTCTTGCCCGAGCCGGTGGTATGCCAGATGTAGCCGTTGCCGCGGTTTTCGCGGATGCACTGGTCGATGGCCTCGACGGCGTAAACCTGGTAGGGGCGCATCATGAGCATCTTCTGCTCGGAGGCGACGAGGACCATGTAGCGGCTGATGGTAGTGGCGAGAGTGCACTTGGGCAGGAAGTACTCGGCGAAATCGTCGAGGTGAGTGATCTTGGTGTTGTCTTCGGCGGCGTGCTGGTAGATGGGCAGGAAGTTTTCATCGGCGTCGAAGGCGAAATGGCGGTCGTTGTTATTGGCGAAGTAATAGGTCTCGGTCCGGTTGGAGACGATGAAGAGCTGGACGAAGCAGAGCAGGGTCTTGGTATAGCCGTTGCCGGGGTCTTTTTTATAGTCGACTATCTGCTGCATGGCCCGGCGGGGGCTGATGCCGAGGGCCTTGAGTTCGATCTGGGCAGTGGGGATGCCGTTGATAAGCAGCATCACGTCGTAGCGTTGGAAGCTGTTTTCGGTGTTGATGCGGAGCTGGTTGACGACCTCGAAGGTGTTTTTGCACCAGTCCTTGATGTTGACGAGGGTGTAGTTGAGCGGGGTGCCGTCGTCGCGGGTGAAGCTGTTGATCTCGCGGAGCAGGGTCGCGGCGGAGAAGACGTCGGGGGTGATGATCTCGTCGAGGAGGCGCTTGAATTCCCCGTCGGTGAGCTGGACGCGGTTGAGTGCCTGGAAGTGGTTGCGGAAGTTGCTTTCAAGGGCGGCACGGTCGTGGATGTCGGGGCGGTGGGTGTATTTGAGATCGGTCAGTTTGCCGATCAGTGCTTGTTCGAGTTCTTGTTCGGTCATCGTTTCCTAATCAGTTCCCCTTGTGAGTGCAATGATCCTCAAGGTTTATTGCATAATCCATATTTGCAGTGATTGATATCGGAACTAGTGGGTTAAGGAGCTTGCCACAGTTTCCCCCCAGAGAACGGTTTTCCCTGCCCCCCACAAATTATTTCATGTATACCCCATGGTCAACTGTGTAGTTATCGGCGCAACCCGATCTCCTGGGCTGTTCTCGAAGCCCTTATTTTCGAGAGAGAGGTTCTACAGGTTTCAAACTGGTGCTACGTTCAATAATTCAACCTTTGCCAAGTATTTTAGCCTGGAGGGGGGAGTCCATTTATCTGTGCAGATGTTCAACGAATTCCGCTAGAGATGTAACAAATCCAATCGCCAATTGGATGTTGGCCCCTAAAAACTTTAGGCCAAATCATTTTATACATAATTCCAGAGAACTTGAATGGAAGATTAAGCACGAAGAAGCCACCGTTAACATAGGGCAGTGTGTACAGTGATGGTATTCGCCTGACAGTCGCCTCCCACCGGGATGTTTGTTAGGCAGCCTTTTTAGTCTTGTTCTTTTCGGGTTCTGGTTTCAAGTCCTTCAATCCGTCCAGGAAGGCCTTCAGAGGCGTCCTCCCATTCATATTGCGGCCTTGGTGAGGCCGTTTGGTGTTGTAGATGACCAGGTAGGCCTCCAGGTCTTTCTGCATCTCTTCCAAGGTTTCGTACCACTTCTTGCGCCCCATGATGCGGAAATGCTCGTCCAGAAGGGTGCGGTGGAGACGCTCCACGAAGCCGTTGGATTGGGGCCGCCGCACCTTGGTTGTGCGGTGCTCGATGCCCTCAAGCTGCAGGAACAGTTCGTAAGGATGCCGGTCCGGGCGGCCGCAATACTCCCGGCCGTTGTCGCTGAGAATGGTCCGCACCTGGACGCCGTGCTGATCAAAGAAGGGCAGCACATCGGTGTTGAGCACGTGGACAGCCGTCACCGGCAGCTTGCTGGTGTACAGCCTGCCCCAGGCATGGCGGCTGTGGCAGTCGATAACCGTCTGCAAATACACCTTGCCTACACCCTTGAGCGTGCCCACGAAAAAAGTGTCCACGGCCACAAGGTCGCCCACTCCCTTGGTTTCTATGTGCCGCTCCCTGAATTCCGGGCTGAAGCGCTCCAAGAGCACCACCTGCTCCTCACTCAGCTCGATCTTGCTTTTCGAGACCGTCTTCTCCAAACGCAGCAGACGCTCGTGACGGGTCAAGAGCTGGTGCCTTGACCAGACGCCCCGCACGCCCCCTGAGCTCACCTGCACGACCTTCAGGGCCAGTTCCTCGGCCACCCGCAGGCAGCCATGGCTGGGGTGGTCCAGGCTGTGCTCCAGGATGGCCTCTCGATCTCCTCGGACACCCTGTTGGGATGGGGCCCTCTGGGGCCGGGAAGGCGGTCCACCAGGCCCTTGGCTCCATAGGTCTGGTAGTTCGGCGTATCTCGTAGAATTGCTGGCGGGAGTAGCCCATGATCTTGCAGGCACGGCTTACGTTTTTCATGTCTGCCGCAAGCTCTAGCAGGCTCAGCCTTCTTCGTGCTACCTTCTTTTCGGTGGTCATGTCCTTTCCTCCTTGGGTCTGAAGTGCTTCACCAACACTTCTTCTAACCCGACTGGAGGTGGCATGGCCACCAACCTTGTAAGCCTAAACTGTCAGGTGATTGCCGTCACAAAACAAATGAGCATTTTGCCTTGATCGGCCGCCGCTGGTGAGGTAGCATGGCCTTGCGACCTAGCCCAGAGCGCCCAATAGCCCTCGGAGGATTCCGGGGTGGGCGCTTCTTCTTTGGACAATCCGCCAACACTCCTGAACGTGAACCAGGTGGCCAGCATTCTGCAGCTACACCCGGAGCGGGTGCGCGAGAAAATGCGGACCGGCGATCTTCCATCCATCCGCCTGGGAAACGGGCCGCGCGCACCCAGGCGCATGAGCCTGGAGCAGCTTAATGGCTATTTGGAAGACCAAATACGGCTGGCGCGCCCGGGCCCAGGTGGAAGGCGTGACCTATCAAATCCAGGGAACCTTCCGCCTCAAGGCCGACGCCAAGAACGCCGTAAGGGACAAAATAGAAGCGGTAAAGGCTCGGCTGGCTCAACCACAGAACACAAGCACTTCCCTCGGCCTGTACGAGCTGAGCGGTAGATACCTGGACTGGGCCGAAACCCAATTCACCCACCGCACCTACCACGAAAAACGTTCCTGCCTGATGCGCTTCGTGGCCTTCGCCGGAGATCAGACGCTGCCGGCCGACGTCACCCCGCTGCTGGTCAGCGACTATCTGGAGCGCCGCGCCAGGGATGCCTCCAACAACGCCGCCAACAAGGACAGGAAAAACCTCAAGGCTTTCTATTCCTGGCTGCGGGACGTGCACGGCATACTGCATGACCCCACTGGGCCGATCAAACAAAAGCCCCACACCAAGAAGGCCCGCCGGCTCATACCGGTTCAAGACACCTACCTGGTAATCATGGCCGCGCCCATGCCGGAGAAAGCCATGCTGGCCGCCTATTGGCACACCGCCGGCCGCCGCGGCGAGGTGCTGCGCTGGACATGGGCCGAAGACGTGAACCTTACCGAGCGTTGGGTGCGCCTGGGCACCCGTAAAAACCGGGACGGCGCCATGTCCTACGAGCGGCTATGGATGAATGACGATCTTCACTCCCTGCTCACCGAGGTCTGGAAAAAGCACCGGGATCCGTCCAGCCCCTATGTGTTCCCCCGCTATTACGAGCCGGATGATCGCGGCAACAACCTGATCGGAGAGCAGCGCGCCCACAGGCTATTGGTTGGCTACACCCGAAAGTGGATGACCCGGAAAGGGGAGCCCAGGGAAAAGAGGATGCCCGGCCTATGCGAGCAGGCCGGCGTTGAGACTTTCGGATACCACGACATCCGCCACACTGCGGCCAAGTACCTCAACGACATCCAGAAGGTCGGCATGAAGCGTGTGCAACAGATGCTGAGGCACAGGCGCCAGGCCACCACCGAGATCTATTTGGAGGGCTATTATTCGGACACGCGCAGCACCATGGAGCTGCTGCAATGGGAGAAGGTCCTCGAAGTCGCGGAAGAAATGTCTCAAAAAATGTCTCAAAACGAAAAACAAGGGGCCGACCATAAAGGCTAACCCCTTGATATATTTTGGCGTCCCCAACGGGATTTGAACCCGTGTCGCCGGCGTGAAAGGCCGGTGTCCTGGACCTGGCTAGACGATGGGGACGTTATGAAAATCTTTGTCGGCTCGGCGGGTTCAAGGCCGTTGCCGCCTTTGCAAGTCGCCGGGCCGATACCGGTCCCAACATATACCCTAAAACCTGGGCTTTCACAAGGCGATAGCAGGCAAAAAAACCAGGCGGTCTTACAGGCGAAACCTTGACGCCGCAACCCGGACGAACTCAAGCGCCCCAGCCCTTTCCGCCCGGCCAGCCGGCCTTTGGGATGGGCGTCCAGGCCTTCCTCCCATACGGAAACGAGGCTGGAATGGTTTGGCGGGGCTTAGGCGAAGAGCGCGGCCGCCGCGTCGGCCATGGTCAGGCCCCGCGGGGTGGGGATGAGCCGACCGGCCCGGCGCCGGGCCCAGCCCAGGCTGACCGCTTGCGCCAGGGCCGCTCCCCATTCTTTTTCCAGGCCGCCCCCCAGCAGGCGGTCCACCGCTTGCATGTCCACGCCCTCGGTGGTGCGCAGTCCCAGCATGAAAAGCTCCAGCCCCCGGCCGCGCGGGTCCACCTCCTCGCGGAAGGCCAGCGGCTCCCCGCCCTGCCGCACTTGCTCCGCATAGCCGCGGGCATCGGCCACAAAGGCCCAGCGCACCCCGGCCAAATGGCCGTGCGCGCCCGGCCCCAGGGCCAGATAATCGCCGCCCCGCCAGGTGGCCTGGTTGTGCCGGCATCGCCGGCCCGGCCTGGCGAAGTTGCTGACCTCGTAGCGCTCCAGCCCGGCCTTCCGGACCAACTCCCAGGCCCGTTCCTCCCAATCGGCCAGCTCATCCTCGCCGGGCAAGGGAGGCCGGCCCTTGGCGTAAAGCCGGCCAAAGGGAGTGTCCGCGCCCAGGGTCAATTCATAATAGGATAGATGATCCGGCTCCAGCGCCAGGGCCCTGGCCAAATCCGCGCAAGCCATATCCTGGCTTTGGCCGGGCAGGCCGTAGATCAAGTCCAGGCTGATATTCTCGAAGCCGGCGCGGCGGGCCGCCGCCAGGGCGCGCCTGGTCTGGGCCGCGTCGTGCCGCCGGCCCAGCCTGGCCAGCAAGCCGTCGTCCAGGCTCTGCGCCCCCAGGCTTAAGCGGTTCACCCCCGCCTGGCGCAGGGCCTCCAGCTTGCCCTGGCTCACGGTGCCGGGGTTGGCTTCCAGGCTTATTTCCGCCGCCTGTGCCAGGCCGATGCGCTGGCGGGCCGCCTGGATGAGCCCGGCCAAATCCCGCGCCGGCCACATGCTGGGGGTGCCGCCGCCCAGGTAAAGGCTGGCCAGCCGCCGCCCCTGGGCCAGGGGCGCCAGGCGCTCCAGGTGCACGTGCATGGCCGCCAGAAGAGGCCTGGCCGAACCCGACGACCAGGGCAAGGCGAAGAAATCGCAATAGGGGCAGCGCGACGGGCAAAAGGGCAGATGGATGTAAAGACCCAGTTCAGCGGACATGGGCGGATTATATCCCCACTTGGCCCGACCGGCACTGCTCAGGCCAGGCAGCCAAATAAAAAGGGAGCCCTTCCCCCAAGGAAAGGCCCCCGTATCCGTTTTAAAGGAGGCCGTTAGGCCGTTTTCTTGTTTTCCTCTTCCTTGAGCACCCGCCGCAAGACCTTGCCCACCATGGTCTTGGGCAGTTCCTCGCGGAACTCCACGATGGATGGCACTTTGTAGTGGGTCATGTTTTCCTTGCACCAGGCGATGATCTCGTCCTCGGAGACCTGGCCCTTGTATTCGGGCTTCAGCACCACGAAGGCCTTCAGAATCTCGCCCACCTTGGGATGGGGCAGGCCTATGACCGCCACCTCCAGGATTTGCGGATGGGAGAACATGTAGTCCTCCACCTCCTTGGGAAACACGCTGAAGCCCTTGTGCTTCACCAAATCCTTGGCCCGGTCCATGATGAAGGTCCAGCCGCGCTCGTCCAGGTAGGCGATGTCGCCGGTGTAGAGCCAGCCGTCGCGCAGGGTGCGGGCGGTTTCCTCGGGCCGGTTGAAATAGCCCTTCATCACCTGGGGGCCCTTGACGCAGAGCTCGCCCACGCCCTCGGAGCCCAGGGGCATCTGGGTGTCGCCGGTTTCCAGGTCCATGATCTTGCAGTCGGTGTTGCAGATGGGCAGCCCGATGGAGCCCATGACCCGCTCCGAGCCCTGGGGCAGCACAAAGGGGTTGGCGTGGGTGACCGGCGAGGATTCGGAAAGGCCGTAGCCCTCCACGATCTGGCATTGGAACTTCTTTTCAAAGGTCATCTGCACGTCGCGGGGCAGGGGGCCGGCTCCGGAAAGGCCGCGCACCAGGGGAGAGATATCGTATTTCTCCAGGCCCGGCGTGTTGTTGATCTTGTTGTACAAGACCGCCACCCCGGCCATGACCAACTGGTAGCCCTTGCCCCATTTTTCGATCTCCGCCGCCCACTCGTGCATGGTCTCGGGCGGCCGGGGGAAGAGGAGCTGGAAAGCGCCCGTGCCCACCGCGATGGTCATGCAGCAGGTCATGGCGAAAACGTGGAACAGGGGCAATATGCCCACGAAGCCCAGGTTGTCGGCCGAGCCCTGCTCGCCCAGCCAGGCCTTGAGCTGCACCGCGTTGGCCACCAGGTTGCGCGCGGTGAGCATGGCGCCCTTGGGGGTGCCGGTGGTGCCGCCGGTGTATTGCAGCACGGCCAAATCGTTCTCCGGGTCTATCGTGACCTGGGGCGGATTGGGCTGGGCCTTCAGCAGGGCCTTGAATTGCAGGGTATTGGCCGGCATCTGGCCGGTGGGGATCTTTTTCAAAAGCTTGCCCAGCATCACCTTGATGGGCGAAAACCTGCAAACGTCCACCACGTTGGTGCCGATCAAGTGCTTGACCCCGGTTTCGTGCAGGATCTTGGCGGGCGCCTCGAACACCGAGTCCAGGCAGATGAGGGCCTTGGCCCCGGAGTCGTTGAGCTGGTGCTTGATCTCCAGGGGCTTGTAGGTGGGGTTGATGGAGGTGACGGTGAGGCCCAGCCGCTGGCAGGCGAAAAAGTTGATCACGAACTGGTGGGAGTTGGGCAGCATCATGGCCACCACGTCTCCCTTTTTCAGCCCCAGGTTGTGCAGAGCCGTGGCAAAGCGGTCGACGTACTCATCAAGCTGGCGGTAGGTGACGACCGAGTCCAGGAAGACGATGGCCCGGCGTTCTGGGTAGCGCTCGGCGGTTTGGCGCAAGAGGTCTCCCAGACCCACCTCGGGAATATCGATCGTCTTCGGGACGCCCTGCGGCCAGTCCCCGTACCAGGGACGGTCTCCCAAATCCTTGGTCATGGCTCTCCCTCCGGGGGCGATTATCCACCCCAACCTCATAATGGTAACGATTGGTTTACGCAGGCGGGCGCAGACCCCAAGGTTAACGCAGCCCCCCTCCCTCTGTCAACGCGACAATGGCCGCGCCATCGCCCTTTTAGCGCAAATCCGCCGCCTGAATCGTGGTCAGTTTGCCTGCCTCCACGTTGACCAAGCGGCCTTTTTGGCCGGAACCGGCCAGGCGCGCCCAATAGGCGCCGGGCAAGAGAGGCATCACCCGGTTGAGCAAGCCGGTGTCCAGCACCCGGCCTTTCCCATCCAGCAACTCCACCCTGTCGCCGGCCGCGCCATGGGCCAGCAGGATTCCGCCGGCCGCGGGCAGCTCCAGCTTGACTTCCCCGGCCGGCGGCACCCGCGCCTCCCTTTCCAGGCCGGGCGGCACCTCCAGGCGCAGGCGATAGGGGCCGGGCTTTATGCGCAGCGATTGATTGGTGTAGCCGGTGCCGCCGGGGCGCTGGGCCAGAACGTCCCACAGCTCGTAGCGCGCGCGCAAGGGCCCCTGGGGCCCGGCCATTTTCACCTTGAGCACGCCGGCCGGCCCGGCCAGGAGCTCCCGGTCCCGGCCGGCCTCCAGCACCACGGTCCAGGCCAGGGGCAGGTGCAGGGATTTGACCAGATACAAGCCGGCGAAGAGGTCCAGCGCAAAGGGGCTGCGCCGGGAAGCCTCCAGCACCTTGCCGTCGCTCAGGCGGGAGACCCGCATGTTCCAACCCGGCTCCCGGCCGTCGGCGTCAAGGACCGCCACCTTCAGCTTGGCCCGCCCGCCCACCGGCAGGCGGGTCACTCCCTCGGGGGCCACGCTCACCCTCGGCGGCACCGGGGCCGGCCCGGTGGCCGCCGCCGGCGGCCAGGCCAGGGCGTACACGCCCGGCAGGCATTGCTGCACCCGGCCGCTGAAGCCCTGGCGTTTCCGGGCCAGGGCGTCCTGCCTTTCGAGGCCAAAGGATATCTGCACCGGCCGGTTGGCCGGGTCGTGGGTTTCGATGAGCAAGCGGCCGGCGCTTAAGCAGGTGAGCACCGCCCGGTGCAGAAGGGTCAGCACCCGCTCGGGCTTTTCCGCCAGAAACCAGGAGCCGCCGCCGGCCAGGGCCAATTCCGCCAGGGAAGCGCCGCCGGCCCCAGGGGCCAGGGCCAGGGCGTGGCAGAAAATATCGGCGGAATCGAGCCGCGCGGCCCAGGCCGCCAGGGGTTCGCGGCCGCCGGCGGCGATGATGATCAGGCTGCCGCCGCCGCGGCTTTGCAGCCAGGCGCAGGCCGCGGCCACGGCCGGCCCCAATTCCGGCGGCCCGGCCAGGGGCGCGGGCAGCTTCAGCTCCAAGTCTTTCAATTCCAGGGCGGAGGCGGGCGGCACCAGGCGTTCCGCTTTTCCGGCGCGGGCCAGCCAAACCCCGGCGCTGATCCGCAGGGGCAAGGTGCGCAGCTCCAGATTCAGCGCCTTTTCCACCGCCTCCCGGCGGTAGCTGCCCAGCCAGGGCTCGGCCATGGCCGACGAATCCTCCACCACAAAAGCCAGGCTCCAGGGCTCCTGGGAAGGGCCCGCCGCCGGGGCGGGGCCGGCCCCAAGCCAACCCCAGGCCAGCAGGTAAAAGATTATTCCCACCAATAGGCCGTTATTTCTTCCCTGCAAGGCTGCCCTTCCCTCCGGCGGTGACTTTAATCTCACCATAAGAGACAAGCGGCCGTTTATTCAAGATGTTTTTGCGCAAGCTCAAGCCAAGGCCCGCCCCGGTCGCAGCTTACCGGCGTAAAAATGGCTTGACTGCTAGCCGCCGGGCCGTTAGCTTCCATGGCCTATGGACCACCATCGCACAGGAGATTCGCCCGATTTGCTGGCCTGGCTGGGCTTGAGGCTCACGCCCGGCATCGGCAGCGTGCGATTCTTACGCCTGATGGAGGCTTTCGGCTCGCCCAGGGCCGTCTTGGCGGCCCCGGAGGAGCGCCTGGCCGCGGTCAAGGGGATTCCCTCGGTGGTGGCCCAGGCCATAAGCAGGGGCGAACGCCTGGCCGAGCCCCGAGCCGAACTGGCCCGGCTGGAAGGCATGGGCGCCAGGCTAGTCACCTTGGACCATGCCGACTACCCGCCGCTTCTGAAAAGCGTGTTCGCGCCGCCGCCCCTGCTTTTCGCGTGGGGCGATCTGAAACCCTGCCACGGCGGCGCGGTGGCCATGGTGGGCTCGCGGGGGCACAGCTCCTACGGCCGCCGGGTGGCCGAGGAGGTGGCCCGGGATCTGGCCCTGGCCGGCAAGAGCGTGATATCCGGCCTGGCCCGGGGCATCGACACCGCGGCCCATACGGCCGCCCTCAAGGCCGGCGGGCACACGGTGGGCGTGCTGGGCTGCGGCCTGGACGTGGCCTATCCCCCCGAGAACCGGGGCCTCATCAAGGAGATGGCGCTAAAGGGCGCGGTGGTGAGCGAATTCCCCCTGGGCGCTCCGCCGGCCGCCGGCAACTTCCCGGTGCGCAACCGGGTGATTTCCGGCCTGGCCCAGGCGGTGGTGGTGGTGGAGGCCGGGCGCAAGAGCGGCTCCCTCATCACCGCGCGCCACGCCCTGGACCAGGGCCGCGAGGTCTTCGCGGTGCCCGGCCCGGTGGGCTCGCCCCAGAGCGAGGGCTGCCACGATCTTTTGCGCCAGGGGGCCAGGCTCCTGAGCTCGGCGGCCGATATCCTGGAGCCGGGCTCCCTGCCGCCCGCGCCCAAATCCTTCCTGAGCCCGGCGGCTGAAAAGCCGGGCAGCCAGGGCCCCGCCGTGAGCGATCTGCCCCAGGATTGGCAAAAAGTGCTGGAGCTTGTAACAATTAATCCGGTGCACCTGGATTTGATAGCCCGCGAAAGCGGATTCAAGTCCCAGGAGGTCACCGCCATCCTGGTGAGCCTGGAGATGGAAGGCCTGGTTGAACAAAAGCCGGGCAAGCATTATGTTCGTTTGTAAAGCCTTTGGCCCCACCAGGCCGGAGGCGCTTATTATTCTTTTGTCGCGGGCCTGATACCCCGAAGCTCGCTTCGGTGTGATTTGGTTCCCGCCGATACCCCGCAGCTTGCTGCGGGGAGGTTCGCTGTATACTCCAACCCCGGGCGCGGCGGGTTCCGCCGGCCGGGGAATTGAAAATAAAGCTTATGTCCAAGTCATTGCTCATAGTCGAATCGCCGGCCAAGGCCCGCACCATAAAAAAATACCTGGGTCCCGATTTCGAGGTCATGGCCTCGGTGGGCCACGTGGTGGATTTGCCGCCCAAGCGCCTGGGCGTGGACGTGGAAGACGGCTTCCAGCCCGAATACCAGGTGATAAAGGGCAAGGAAAAAATCCTCAAGGAGCTCAAAAAGGCCGCCGGCAAGGTGAGCGACATCTATCTGGCCCCGGACCCGGACCGCGAGGGCGAGGCCATCGCCTGGCACATCGCCGAGCAACTGGGCGGCCCCGTGCGAAACTATCACCGGGTGCTGTTTCACGAACTGACCAAGAAGGCCATCCAAAAGGCGGTGGCCGAGCCGGGCGCCCTGGACGCCCACCGCTATGAAAGCCAGCAGGCCCGCCGGGTGCTGGACCGGCTGGTGGGCTATCAGATTTCGCCGCTGTTGTGGGAAAAGGTCAAGGGCGGCCTCAGCGCGGGCCGGGTGCAGTCCGTGGCGGTGCGGCTGGTGGTGGAGCGCGAGCGCGCCATCCAGGCCTTCGAGCCCCAGGAGTATTGGTCGGTGTCGGCCGAGCTTCTGGCCGAGGAGCCGCCGCCCTTCATCGCCCGTCTGGTGCAGGTGGCCGGCGGCAAGTTCGAGCCCAAGAACCAGGAAGAGGCCCAGGCCGGGGTGGATGCCATAAGCGGCCGGCCCTTCGTGGTGAAGGAGATCAAGAAACGCAAGCGCCAGCAAAAGGCGGCGCCGCCCTTCATCACCTCCACCCTGCAGCAGGAGGCCTACCGCAAGCTGGGCTTCTCGGCCAAGAAGACCATGACCCTGGCCCAGCGCCTCTACGAGGGCCAGGAAACCGACGAGGGCGCGGTGGGCCTCATCACCTATATGCGCACCGACTCCACCCGCCTGGCCGCCGAGGCGGTGGACGAGGCGCGCAAGCTCATCGCCTCCCGCTACGGCGAATCCTTCCTGCCCAAGTCCCCGCCGGTGTACAAGGCCCGCTCCGGGGCCCAGGAGGCCCACGAGGCCATCCGCCCCACCAGCGCCTTCCGCACCCCGGAGGCCATGCAGAAATACCTGAAGCGCGACGAGCTGCGCCTCTACCGCCTGATCTGGAACCGCTTCGTGGCCTGCCAGATGGCCCCGGCCCTGTTCGATCAGACCCAGGCCCAGATAACCGCCGGCCGGGGGCTCCTGCGGGCCAGCGGCCAGGTCATGGTCTTCCCCGGCTTCACCGCCGTATACGAGGAAGGCAAGGACGAGGGCGACAACGGCGCGGAAAACGGCAAGCCCCAGGAAGGCGTGCTGCCGCCCCTGGAGGAAGGCCAGGAGCTGAAGCTGAAGGAGATTCTGCCCAAGCAGCATTTCACCCAGCCGCCGCCGCGCTTCACCGAGGCCAGCCTGGTCAAGGAGCTGGAGGAAAAGGGCATCGGCCGCCCCTCCACCTACGCCGCCATCCTCTCCACCATCCAGGACCGGGGCTACGTGGACAAGGACGACCGCAAGCGGCTCTTCCCCTCGGAGCTGGGCCGGGTGGTGAGCGATCTTCTGGTGGAGAGCTTCCCCCGCATCATGGAGGTAGGCTTCACCGCCGCCCTGGAGCAAAGCCTGGACCAGGTGGAGGAGGGCAAGGAAGACTGGCGCAAGCTTTTAGGCGAGTTCTACGGGCCCTTCAAGGACGCCCTGGCCGAGGCCAAGACCGGCATGCGGCAGGTGAAGGGCAAGGGCCTGGCCACCGACGTGAACTGCCCCTCCTGCGGCAAGACCATGAACATCCGCCTGGGCAAGCACGGCGAATTCCTGGCCTGCACCGGCTATCCCCAATGCGAGACCACCATGGATTTCCGCCGGGGAGAAAAGGGCGAGATCATCCCCCAGGAAGTGGAGCCCGGCCCCGAGGTGAGCTGCCTCAAATGCGGCAAGCCCATGCAGGTGAAGAAAGGCCCCTACGGCCCCTTCCTGGCCTGCACCGGCTATCCCGACTGCAAGAACATCATGGACCTGGACGCCAACGGCAATCCCGTGGCCCGCCCCGAGCCCGAAAAGCTGGGCGAGAAATGCCCCAAGTGCGGCAAGGGCGATTTGGTTATCAAGCCCACCCGCGACGGCGGCCGTTTCATAAGCTGCTCCAACTACCCCAAGTGCCGCTACTCGCGGGGCATCCCCCTGGGGGTGGCCTGCCCGGAATGCGGCGGCCCCCTGGTGGAAAAGCGCTCCAAGCGGGGCAAGGTGTTTTACGGCTGCGACAACTTCCCCAAGTGCAAATACGCCTCCTGGGACAAGCCGGTGGACCAGGCCTGCCCTGATTGCGGCCACGCTTTCCTGGTGGAGAAAAAAACCAAGGCCGGCCGTTCATTGCGTTGCCCCAACCCAGGCTGCAAGTTCTCCCAAAAGCTGGATGAGTAGCCTTCAGGGCGCTGGGTTGCCAAGCTGAATTTTCGATTAAGCCGGCGGGCGTGCCTGCGCGCTTGCAATGCGCGAGTATTCAATTAAAGCTATCACGAATAGCAGCACCACATTAGCTACAAGAAGAAACTTGTTCATGGCTTCCCCCCAGCAGGATAATCAAGCTAACTAGCTGGTTTTTATCTTTTTTGAAACGCTCAGCGCGGGATATACTTTTATCCCAATTTACACACGGCTGCATAGCCGCCATGCATCCCGATAGCAGTTGCAATCTAACTGTTTAAGGTTCAATTGCAAGCTTCTTTACCCCTTCTTTGTTAGCCATGGATAAACTCGGCTTATAATTGTTAATCGCCAACTCGATTTGCCGGTTTCCCCCCTCGTTTTTCAAGGATAGGCTTGGGGTCCCTGCAAATATTGTTGCTTCAATTCCCCTTTGGTTGCTACTGTCCGTCAAGCGCACATAACCTGACTTGCTCAAATCACAACCGATTTGAGCCCTTGGATTGCCAAATTCGTCGGTTACCGTTAACCCGCTGCCAAATTTATCAATTGTCAGGCCCACAACGGGCTTGCCGTTTGAATTCCTTAGAAAGAGAACCGGATCTCCATCTTTACCTATTCTAAATTCACCTCTCAACTTATGGTTGGCGTCTACCAAAATAAGCGCATTGGTTGCCAGCCTGTCTACAAATTGCACGCGGGATTCACTCGCCGCAGGTGTTGACAAGAATAATGACGTAACTATCACTCCCATGGATGCGGAAATAAACGCTACCAGGGCGATTTTTATCGAGGTCCATCTTTCAAACCGCATATCCTATCCTTTTATTCTCTCATTTAAGTCGATGAAATGCCTTTACTGTAACCACAAGAAGTAACTTGTCCTCTAGTAAGCATATTTACTTAGGCATTAATGCCTTGGGAAGGTCGGGCGGCATGCTCCAAGCCGGCTTTTCATTATTAAGCAATGCGAAGCAAGGCTCATTCGTGTCATCAATAAAAGCAAAGACACGTTGCCCGCTTGGTCTGACGCTGTTGATTTCGGCGGCTTCGCCAAAGACCCCAGCCACGACACTGTGATCTCCTGCCTTAGGTAAAAAGTCTCCATAGGTCAATCCCAATAGAGCAGCGTCTTCTTCCGCGCTGATAAGTACGTGATGTAACCCATCAGAATTTCTGAGTGCTATCTGAGAACCACCTTCTACATTAGCAGTGACTTCACATTTTGCTTTCCCCCAAGAACTTTGCATGGACAATTTTGGGCCGAGCTTATCGCTGTTTACAAACGCTATATTTTGTTTCCCATAAGAATTTATTACACTTAGGCCGCTGGCTTTACTATCGCCAACCAGCATGGTTGTTGTTTTACTGTCTTTTGGCGTTAGCTTGAGCACTCCGCGGCTATCATTCTCCATATACATGCTCATGGCTTTTTCCCCGGAATCATAGACCATCGTCAACATCGGAGTGTCATGAAACCCCTTAAGCATGCATCTTAGCCTGCCGGTTTGCCCCCTCAGCAAAATTTCCGGCTGGTCGGATTTATCAATTCCGATTTCCATGCTTTTTACGCCTAGTTTGTTATTAACCGCAATTCTAGCCTGATCTTTTACAAGGCTGATGGAAAGCTTCTTTTTACCATCTTCGTCGGCAAGAAAAAATACTAGCTCATTTTTATCCATGCTCAGGCCGGCTCTTATTCTTCCTTGCTTATCGCTTAAACCAAATGAATCAGCGACAATTATTTTATCTTTGCTGTTTGCATTCGTAAAACCTCCATTCATCAAATTTACCATTATCACGCTTGCCAAACCAGACAATACCATCGATATCACAGTCCTAAACTTCGTTTTTCTGTCCATTTTGATTCCCCCAATCAAGTCTAACCGTCACTAACACATTTTACTTATCAGATATAGATTCTACATTTCACAATGAAAAAACAACGGTACCCAGCAGCCAATTGAACACATATTCACAGCGCAATACGCGGACTTAACATATTATTTATCTTCTTCATCTGATATATGTTTCGCATCCAGCATGCGTTTTTCATGATAAGTTATCAATAGAGCGCATACTATAAGATACCCCCCCAAAGCTCCTCTATCTGGCCACATTCTCAGCACATCAGAAAAAGTTTCCTGCAAAACAACATATCCGCCAATAAATATAAATATCCAGCTCTTTGATTTTATTAGTGCTTTTAACCATGCCCTCCTGCCGCCTCCCTTAGCAATATCATAACCGCGAATTGGTCACTTTTAATCTATAGCGAATTCGCATCGTAATTCAAGCAAAACAGACCTTACCTATGTCTGGCAAACAAGACATTAGTCGTCTCCCGGGCTAATGAATTAATAGCCCAGAATGGCACTACTAATTTATGATAATAAGTTATTTAGCCGCGATTTGTTATCGAACAACTAAATCAAAATAACAGTTATCTAATGATCTTATAGCTTCCATCAGTTTGCAGTATTTTAATTACATTTTCAGGGTCCCTGGTCATCTCCACCGCCTTTTTACCGGCGTCATCATTGACAGATATGCTGGGAACGTCACGCACAAGTTCCATTACCGCGGCACGCGAACCATTTGGATAATTAACGCTGATATAAGGATACTCCTTAATCGTCATGCCCATGCTAACCCTTGGCGTTCCTTCTTCATCAGACAGAGCGATATACGGCATGTTATCGCGCACGCAAAGAGATATGAAATCGCTGCCATCTTCACGCCTGAGCGCAAGGACTGGCTGACCATTTTCGTCGATTTTGAACCAGCCTCTTTCCCGGCCCTCCTTGTCCAGCAGGACGAACCCATTAGCGTAGATTTTTTTATTCGTGTCCCCCGTTGTGCTCTCACTAGAGCTGCTATAAGCCATTATAGCCTGCGTGACAAAGCTTGCAAGGAGCGCCACAAACAACATTATAAATAAATTCAGCTTATTCATGATTCATACCGCCTTATATAAATAGAGCATATGGTTATCGCTGTAGATCGAAGATATCGTTATCTTATTATTTTATATTTATTGCCCGGCTGCGATATTCTTATTCCATTGGCTATCCAGGATAGCATTTCTATTGCTGATTTGCCTCCGGCGTGATTAATTGAGACAAGAGGAATGGTGCGCGATAATTTTAACTCAGCCGCGCTTATTCCATTTCTATAGCCTACTCCTATAGTTGGATAATTACCAAGCGATATATTCATTCCGACGCCAGAATTACCGCTCTTCCTATTGAGGCTAACATAAGGGTTGTTCATCATCAAATCGATCGATATAAGCCGATTATTCGACTCACGCAATAACGTCACGCTAGGCACACCAATCTTGTCTAGTTTCATACTTCCTTTCTGCTTACCGCCGCTGTCCACCAGGTAGAATGCCCTCGCATATATTATCTTGTTCTTATCGCTTACCGCGCCATCTTGTGAGCTGGAGTAGGCGATTATCGCTTGCGTCAAAAAGCTCGCTAACATTGATACAAGTATCGCGGCAATAATTTTCGGTTTATTCATCGCTTGATTTCCCCCTTATAGAATAGTCATTGCGGTCCACGGCATTGTGCCCAGTCTTAAAATACAAGTCAATCATTTAGTGAAATACCGTATTGGCTTTTGATTGCTTTTCCGTCTTATTCTTGCTGCCAAAATAGCTATTTAGTGACCATATCATTATGAGGACCATATCATGTTTAAGCTTGAACTTGATTTGAACGGCTTTGGGGCGGCTGACAAGGCTTTTGGAAACCTGGCGGAAAGCGCGAGGAAATTCACTGACACGACATCCAAGGCCTTGGAGGCACTCGAAACTAAATTTGAGAACCTTTCTACCGAGGTTGCAAATCTACAAAAGCATCTACGGCTCATAGAAAATGGGCTATTGGAAATTGATAGCAATCGAAACCTTGAAGCTTCGACTGCCTGGATCAAAGACTTGATTGGCATAGCCCCGGTTGTGGGAGATATCGGAAACTCGGTTTTAGGCCTGCTAGAGATGGCGGATCAGTTTGAAAGCTCCGAAAAACTTAGAAAATCTTTGGATGACTTCCACAAAAACGTTGACGGCGCCAAAGACAAGCTGTCCAAGCTGGGGGTAGATTTTGGAGACTCCCTCGCCTCAGGCATGGAGAAAGCCGCTAGCGGCGCTTCCGCCTGCTTCGCTGGCATGTACGATGAGGGCGAGAACACCATCTCCGACCTTGCCGATTTGTTCCCGGATCTGCTTTATCCCCAGATCGAAGGAACCGGGGAAATCGCTAATGCCAGCTTTTCAATGATGGATTCTTATGCCGATACATGTCTTAATCAAATCGGAACCCTCGCGCAGGACGTGCTCGGTGGTGTTTTTTCCGGCGAGATAAATAGCCTTAGTGATTTGTGGGAAAACTCGGTCTCCGGCTTTTCCGGCGTATTGGACAGCACCCTGGACGGCATGCTCTCCTCCCTGGCCAAATGGGGCCAGGAGGCCCTGGGCGGGCTGCTCAACGACCTCAGCGGCTGGCTGAAGAGCCTCCTGGGCGGGCTGGACCTGGGCGGTTTTCTGGGCGATCTGCTGGGCGGGCTCAAGGGCATGCTGGGCGGGCTGTTGGATGGGTTCGATTTCGGCGGCCTGGGCGACCTCTTGGGGGGATTTTTCGATCTCGATCTGGGCGGCTTGCTGGACTTCGGCCTGGGCGATCTGTTTGATTTCGACCTGGGTGGCCTGGCGGACCAGCTCTTCGGCGCGGGCGGGCTGGACCTGGGCGGCATGCTGGGCGATCTCCTGGGCAGCGGCCTGGGAGAAGGCGTCTCCGATTTTCTGGCGGCGCTGGGACAGGGCGACGGGCTCTTGGACGCCTTCATCAACTCCGACCTGCTGGGCGGATTGGGCGACCTGGCGGGGCAATTCAAGGACCTGTTGGGCGGCGATATTTTAGGCGGCGTCAAGGACCTTTTCAGCGGCGATCTGTTTTCCGGCCTGGAGAACCTGTTCGGCGGCAGCGGCGGCATGAATCCGGCGCTCATGGCCGGGGCGGGCATCTTCGGCGGGGTGGAGCTTTTCGCCAGCCTCATGGGCATGCCCGGCCCCACCGAGGGCATCACCAATGCCATCGGCACCATCCTGGGGCTCACCCCCGGCGGCGGGCACAGCCAGGCCAGCGCCCAGGACTACATGCGGGCGGACATGGAATATCTGCAACGCGCCCAGAATTCCGAGGGCGGCTTCAGCCTGCAATACATCCAGGATTCGGCGGTGGAGATCGAGCGCATCGCCGAGCGGGCCGGCATCTCCGCCCAGGAGGTGGACCTCCTGGTCTTGGGCGTGGCCGGCCTGGAGCAACAACTGGTCCAGATGGAGGAATCCCGCCAGCAAGCGGTGGAAGCCGGGGCCTCGGAGCTTCAGGTCCAGGGCATAGAGTCGGAGATGGAGGCCATTCAGCTCCAGATACAAAAGCTGGAGGAATTGGGCCAGGCCACCGGCATACCCATCGAGGGCCTGGGCCTGGTGGGCGCGGCCATGTTCGAGGCGGCCCAGGCCAGCGAGCTGCTCAACCACCAGGTGGACCAGGCCCTGATCAAATACCACGACTGGGACGGCGGCGCCGAGCAGGTGAACGGCGAGCTGACCCGGCTGGTGGGGGTGTTGGGCCAGGCCGGGCTGGACACCTCGGGCCTCAGCCAGACCGTGGCCGGACTCACCGAGGACCTGCTCCTGGGAGACATCACCACCGAGCAGGTGGCCGAGCGCATGGACAAGGAATTCAAGGCGGCCCTGGAGGCGGCGGCCAAGAGCGGGGAATTGACCGCCGAGCAGATGCGCCAATTGGCCGCGGCCATAGAGGGCATACCGGACCGCAACATCGCCCTGGACTGGCATTGGGCCAACGAGGCCCCGCCGGAATTCAGCAACACCAACACCGCGACGGAAAAGCATTTGGGCGGGCTCATCATGCACCAGGGCGGCTGGCTTTCCGCCGCGCCGCGCTATCATCAGGGCTCCATGGTGAAAAGGCTTTCCGCCGACGAGGTGCCCATCATCGCCCAGCGCGGCGAATACGTGGTGCGGGCCGACAGCGTCACCGCCGCCACCCTGCCCTGGCTGCAAGCCCTCAACCAGACCGGCCGGCCCATGGGCGAGGCCTCGGGCGGGCAGATGGTGAACCTGCACGTGGAGGTGCACGGCAACCTGCTGGGCAGCGAGGAAAACCTGGAGGATTTGGCCCGCTTGATCGAGGGCAAGCTCAAGGACATCGAACGCCGCCGCATTCACGCCTAACCCGCGCATTCAATGCGGGTCCGGTGGTCACGGCGGATTCGCCGATCATGGCGGGCTGCTTAAAGGACGAGCCCCATATGCGAGGGCCGCACTCCGCCACCCGAACCGGCCGCGCCCCATGAAATATGCGGGCAGGCTTGCCCTTGCCCCGGCTTGTGATTAGATTGAATGAACCATGCGAAGGGCAGGTGCGGGTGGCGTTAAGCAGATCGGCAATGAGAGGGGCCAGGCGCTGGGTCGTTATGGCGGCGGGCCTGGCTGTTTTGACCATGAGCCTGGCCGGCTGCCTGCCGCCCAGGCCCTTTGACGAGGAGGCCTGGCGGGCCAAGGTGGCCGCCCAGGACCCGGCCGCGCTGTACGCGCCCCACCGCCGGCCGGACGGCGCTTTCTTCAATCCCTGGCAGCCCGAGGATCGATCCAGGTGGAGCTTCTGGCGCTGGGTGCTCTCGCGCAACAGCCTGGGCGAGGACGCGGGAAACGACCCCGACACCCCGGTGCAGGCCAACGACGGGGCTTATTTGCGCGACTCGAACGCGCCCGATTCCCTGACCTGGGTGGGCCACGCCACCTTCGCCTTGCAGTGGTCCGGCCAGGTGGTGCTCACCGACCCCTTCTTCAGCCAGCGCGCGGCGGTGGTCAAGCGCAAGGTTCCCGCGCCCTTTGGGCCGCAAGCCGTGCCGGAGGGCGCGGTGGTTCTCATCAGCCACAACCATTATGACCATCTGGACGCGGACAGCCTGGAAGCGCTCCTGCCCAGGGCGGGAGTGACCCTGTGCCCCCTGGGCCTGGGCCCCTTGCTGCGGGAATTGGGGGCCAAGGAGGTGCGCGAGCTGGATTGGTGGCAGAGCGTGGAAGTGGGCGGAACCCGCTTCACCTGCCTGCCGGCCCAGCATTGGACGCGGCGTCTGGGCCAGGGCTACAACGAGGTCCTATGGTGCGCCTGGCTCATGGAGCGCGGCGGCCGCAAGATATTCTTCGGGGCAGATAGCGGCTATTTCGTGGGCTACCGGGAAATCGGCCGCCGCTATCCGGGCATCGATCTGGCCCTGCTGCCCATGGGCGCTTATCAGCCCCGCTGGTTCATGCACTATGCCCACATGAACCCGCCCGAGGTGGTGCAGGCTTTCCAGGATTTGGGCGCCCGTTTGCTGATACCCATGCAATGGGGCGTCATGCCCCTGGGCGACGAGCCCCCGGCCTGGCCCCTAAAGGACCTGGAGAATTATCTGCGAGACCGCCCCAAGCTGAAGACGCGGCTGCAGGCGCTGCCGGTGGGAGGCAGGCTCATGCTGAAACCCGAGCCGGGCGGCCGGCGGGAGGGCGAAACGCCGCCGGCCTGAAACGCCGCAACCTGGGGCCGCCGGTTACCCGCCTGGCCGCGGGGGCGGCGGTGCGGCGTCAGCTCGCACTCGCCGCCGGCACGGCCAGCGCCAAACGGAAGCCGGCAAAGGCGCAGCGGAACGGCGGCAGGTTGCGAAAGCGGTCCGCGCAGCGTTGGTTGCTGGGCAAATAGCAATAGGAGCCGCCCCGCAAGACGCGGTGGGTTCCGGCGGCGGGGCCCGGCGGGTCTTTCAGCGGCGAGCCGGCGTAGTAGCCGGCGTCATACCAATCCGCGCACCACTCCCAGACATTGCCGATCATGTCATGCAGGCCGAACCCGTTGGCCTGGTATGAACCCACCGGCGCGGTGCCGTCGTGGCCGTCGTCATAGCCGCGCACGTGGTAGCGGTCCTCGCCCAGCTTGCGGGCGTAGGCCTGGTCGGGCATGTTGGCCACCGGCCTGGCGGGCGGCATTTCCCTGCCCCAGGAATAGAGCGCGCCCTTGAGGCCGCCCCGGCAGGCGTATTCCCACTGGGCCTCGGAGGGCAGGGCGTACGGCTTGCCTTCCTTTTGGCTGAGCCATTGGCAAAAGGCGTTGGCGTCCAGCCAGCTCACCTGCACCACGGGATGGCGGCTCTTGCCGTCGATGGAGCTGCCCGGCCCCAGGGGATGCCGCCAATCCGCGCCCGGCAGGCGGTGCCAGCCGCCTTGGTTGTAGCTCCAGCCGCCGCCCTGCGCTTCGGCCGTGGTGCGATAGCCGGTCTCCCCCACGAAAACCGCGAACTGGTCATTGCTGACCTCGTGGATTTGCAAATAGAAGGCGCGCGTGATCTCCACCCGGTGCTTGGGCGATTCGTCGCGCACGTGGAGGAGCCACTCCTCCTTGTACTCCCGGCCGGTGGCCCGCTTGAAATCCCGCCGCATTTGCTTGAGGTCGTCCTGGTCGCCGCCCATCTGGAAATCGCCCGCCGGAATGAGCGCGAACTCCATGTCCAGGCTGTTGGTCAGCTTGGCGGGCTGGCTGGATTCGGTGGAACAGGACAGCGGCAATATCACCAAGCCCAGGACCGCGCCAAGCAGCCGGGCCGCCAGGCCAAAGCGCCGTTTCCCTCTCACTTTGCTTTCCCTCCCCCCCATCCCGGCCCGATGGGAACTCGCCCGCCGACCCAAGGCCCGGCAGGCCAAAACCCGGCGCAGCCTCGCCCCGGCCGGGCAGGCCGGCCGGAAGAAGTCACTCCACCTTCAGTCGCAAGCCGGCGGACGTCCCGCCCAAAGCTTGCCGTTTAAAACTTATGCGAACCGGATGGCGGTTGCTTGTGCCAAGGGCGGGGCGCGACGGAAGCGGCCGCTCGTTGCCATCCCGTGTTTTCATGACGCTGGGCAAGGGCTCACGCGCAGAGGGCCGGCCGGCTAAATCGCCCGCCGGCCCTGATTAAAGCATTGGCTTGGCCCCGCGGGGCTACTTGTAGATGACCAGCTTGTCGCCCACCTTGAGCACGTCGCCCTTTTTGATCTTGTTCCAGGACATGAGGTCGGACATGCGCACCTTGTAGCGCTGGGCCACGGTGAAAAGGGTGTCGCCCCGCCGCACGGTGTAGGTTTGCTTCTTGCGCTCGCTCCTGGCCGGCTCGGGCTTGGCCTGGGGTTCGGCGGCCCGCGGCGCGGGCTTTTGCTCGGCCCTGGGCGCGGGCTCCTGCTCCCTTTTGCGGGCCAGGGAAGACACGCGCTCATCCACGGCCCGCGCGTCCAGCCGGTCCTGCAGGGCGGCGACCTTGGCGTTCAATTCGGTGAGCTGGGTCACGGTGCCGGCCTTGTTGGCCAGAGACTGCAACTCCTTTTCCTGGGTGACCAGGCGCAGCATGAGCTGGCTAACGTCCTTTTCCAGCTTGGCCACCCTTTCCGCCGCGCCGCCGGGCACCACCTCGGGCGAAAGCGGCGGCCCGCTCACCATGTCGGGCTGGGACCAAAGCCCCCACAGGGCGATCAACAGGGCCAAGAGCGAGATGGCCAGGCTCGCCAGGGCCAGCCCCTTGCCGCCGCCGGAGGCCTCCCGCCGATAGGCGCCGGAGGGCGCGGGCTCGCGGTCGGGGGAGCGCAGGGGCTCGCGGTAGTCTTGCCGCATGTAGCTGGGCTCATCGGGCTGGGCGTCCAAATCGATCTTGGGCCCCATGTCTTCATAGCCGCCGCTGGGCATAGAATCTCCTTGCAAGTTGCTAAAAATGAACAAACTGGCGTGACTATAGCATCCCCGCCCGCCGCTCACAAGACGGGGTCATTGCTCTCCCACGAAGTCGGGGCGGAAGGCCTCCCTGGGCAGCCGGCCGGCCCGTTCCAGCCCTTCCAGCAAGATGCGCCGGTCGCGGGGCAGGCGGCCGCGCAGGTTCAGGTAATTAGTGTAATGATCGCTGTGGAGCTCCAGGGGCCCGCTGAGACCGGACAGCAATTCTCTTGTTTCGGCGATTATCTCGTGGGGGGTGCAAAGGGTGAAGCGGCCCCGCCGCATCTGGTGCAGGAGCAGGGTGTTGACCTTGGGCACCAGGGTGCGCAGGCGCACCGTGAGTTGGCCGGCCCGGTTTATCCGGTTGATGACCTGGGCGGTGGCCCGGGCGTGGTCCAGGGATTGCTCCGGCCCGGCCAGCCCCAGGAGCACGTAGAGGCACAGCTCCAGGCCGGCCTCCAGGGCCATGGCGCCGGCCCGCGCCTGCTGTTCCGGGTCGGTCCCCTTCTTGACCCTGGCCAGGGTGGGGCCGTGGCCAGATTCCAGGCCCACGTGCAGGCGGCGCAAACCCGCCCGGCGCAGGCGGGCCAGGCCCTGCGGCCCATGGGCCTCGATGGCCGCCATGGAGGCATACACCGTGATGCGTTCCAAATGGGGCATCAAGCTGAGGGCTTCCCGGCAGACCTCTGTCAATTGCCCGGTGGGCATGGCCAGGCTGTTGCCCGCCGGCAGAAACAGGCTGCGCGCCCGCGCGCCGTAAAGGCCGGCCGCCTCGGCCAGGTCGGCCTTGATCTCCCCCAGGGGGCGCACCTTGAATCGGGGGCCCTTTTTATAGACCATGCAAAAGGAGCACTTGTTGTGGGGGCAACCCACCGTGGCCTGCACCAAAAGGCTGTCCGCCTCCGAGGGCGGACGGTATATGGGGCCATCATAGCGCATGGCCTAAAAACTACTGGCCGGCGAGGCCGCGGTCAACAGGTGGTGCGTTCCGCGCCTTGTAAATGTTATGATTAGCATTAGCCTGTCCCGTCTGCCAAACCGAACAGAATAGGCAACATGACCGATAAGCGGGCCGAGATACTAGAGCGTATCCTGAAAACCGGCTCCGTGCCCAGTATTTCCCCCCTGGCGGTGCGCCTGGTGGAACTGGCCGCGGACGATCGTTCCTCGGTGCAGGATTTGACCCGTATCATAGAGCAGGACCCCGGCCTCACCGCCCGGCTCCTGCGCCTGGTCAACAGCCCCGCCCTGCGCCGCAGCGAAGACGACATTACCGGCATCTCGCGGGCCGTGGTGCTCCTGGGCCTGCGCGAGGTGCGCATCATGGCCCTGTCCATAAGCCTGCGCGACACCCTTCCCCTGAAAAAAGGCGCTCAGGATTTCAATCTTTTCTGGCGGGCCTCCCTGCACCGCTCGGTGCTGGCCAGGGAGACGGCCAACCGCCTGGCCCTGGATTGCAAGGAGGAGGCCTTCGTGGCCGGCCTCCTCATGGAAATGGGCCTGCCGCTCCTCGTCTGGGTGTTGAAGCCCGAGGAGATGGCGGGCTTTCCCGGCTTCGGCTCCTCGCTAAAAACCCAGCTCAAATGGGCCGAGGACAGTTTCGGCATAAACCACCGGGAGGTGGGACGCCAACTGCTCAGCCATTGGGGACTGCCCCAGGTTCTGATCGAGGCCATGCAGATCATCGGCGACCCCGCCGCCCAGCGGGCGCCCATCCTGGTGGAGGTGGCCGATTTCGCCAGGCAGGCCACCGAGGCTTTTTTCCTGCCCGAGGTGCGGCTCACCGATATTTATCAGGTGGCCTGGCGCTGGTTCGGCCTGGACGACGAGGCGGTGAACCAGGTGCTGGCCTCGGCGTTATCCTACGTGGGCGACGCGGCCCAGGCCATGGACATCGAACTGAACCAGGACGCGGACCTCTTGGCGGTGATGGAAAAGGCCAACGCCGCGCTCTCCCGTCTCTCCCGGCGCATGGAGCCGGCCCTGCGCAAGGTGGTGGAGGAGGGCATGGCCGGTGGACCGGAAAAGGAGAGCGAACGCCTGCGGGAGCAGGCCATGGTCAACACCCTGGAGGCGGTGGCCCACGAAATCCGCAATCCCCTCATGAGCGTGGGCGGCTTCGCCCGCCGCCTGGCCAGCCAGATGGAATCCAGCGAAAGGGCCAAGAGCTACGCCCAGGTCATCATCTCGGAAGCCGCGCGCCTGGATCAGGTGCTTTCGGAGATGGTCTCGGTGGCCGCGCCCTATCATCCTCAGCGGAGGCCGGTGGACCTGAGCAAGATATTGGCGGAACTGAGCAAAACCTTGGCCAACGAGCCGCCCGGCGGCCCGGCCGACGGCCTTCCCCCCATGAAATGGCATCTGCCCCAGGGCCGGGTGCCGGTGCTGGCCGACCCCGAGGGCCTGGCCACCGCGGTAAAAAATGTAATCCGCTACGGGGCCGCTCTCCTGGACGCGCCCAAGGGGTCCATGCACCTGCATTTAGGAGAAAAATCCGGCTGGGCCTCGGTAACGATTTTCGGGCCGGGCTCCCCCCAGATCAAGGAAGACGTCCTGGCCGGCAAGCATTTCGGACCCGAGCTGGGCCTGGCCAAGGCCCGCCGCATCATGGAAGCCCACGGGGGCTATCTTTCCGCGGGCTCGGCTCCCAAGGGAGCCGGCTTCGTGCTCACCGCCGCCCTGCCCCAAGCCTCACCGGTAGGCGAGTTTTAACAAAGGGTTGCATATTTTTAGCGAGTTAGGCCATAATTACCCGCAGAATTGAGCAACTCTTATGGGGAGGACTAGCATGTCCAACGCTGGCCAGGCCGCCGAAGTCCAGGTTTCTTTAGCCGATCGCATCGCGGGCAAGTATCTCACCTTTGACCTGGCCGAGGAAGAATACGGCCTCGAGATATTGCGGGTGCGGGAAATCATCGGCCTCATGGATATCACTCCGGTGCCCAAGACCCCGGATTTCGTTTTGGGCGTTATAAATCTGCGTGGCAAGGTGATCCCCGTGGTGGATCTACGCCTCAAATTCGGTCTGCCCTACAAGGAGCCCGACGACCGCACCTGCGTCATCGTGGTGGAGGTCACCGCCGAAAACGGCACCGTGCAGATGGGCATCGTAGTTGACAGGGTCAACGAAGTTGTGGATGTGAAGGGCAGCGAAGTGGAGCCCACCCCCAGCTTCGGCGTCAACCTGGATACCGCCTTTATCCTCGGCATGGCCAAGGTGGGTGACAAGGTTAAGATTTTGCTGGACATTGACAAGGTGCTCACCGCGGCGGAAGTGGCGGCCATGGCATCCTTCTAAAGGCGGGCCCGGCCGGCGAAAACGCCGCGCACGCCAAAACGCCCGGCCAGGCTTTGGCAGGCAGCCGGGCCGCAAACGAAAACACCGCGCGCCAAAACGCCGCTTGGCTTGCAAGCCTTGGGACGGGGGTTCGCGAAAACGCCCCCGCCTGAAATCCTCGGTTGGGCTCGTCTCCTGGCAGGCGGGCCCTTATTTTTTTGCGGGGCTATTGGCCCAGGGTTATGAACTGCGAGGCCGGCCCGCGCTGCACCAGGATGGTGATGCGGTTCAGCAGGCGGTGCTTGGCTATCTCACGCTGGAAAACGGCCAGATTGGGCGTGGGCGTCTCGCCCACCTGGCGCACCAGGTCGCCGGGGCGCAGGCCGATGTCCAGCGCCCGGGAGTCAGGCCTGAGCTGCGAAATGACCACCGCCGAGCCCGGCCGGGCGCGGTGGCGCACGGCGTCCTCCTGCCGCATCTCGCGCACCCTGAAGCCCAGCCGCCGCCAGGCCTCCTCCATGGCCCGCTCCAGGGGGAAGGCCTTGGCCAGCACCTGGCGGGTGACCGTGCGGCCGCCGGAGAGCACCTGGATGCTCACCATCTGGCCCACCGACACGCCCCTTAGGCGCGCCAGGTAATCGCTGGTGTCCTCCAGGGGCCTCTCCTGCATGGCCAGAATCAATTCGCCGCGTTTGAAGCCCGCCTGGGCGGCGGGGCTTTGCGGGCTGACCTCGCGCACCAGGACCCCCCGCGCCTGCTTCAGGCCGAAGTGGGCGGCCAGGGCCGGGTTCAAATCCTGCAGCTTGAGGCCCAGCCAGGCGGGTATCACCTCGCCGTGGCGGGCCAGATCGCTGACGATGCGTTTCAGGCGGTTCACCGGGATGGCGAAACCGATGCCCTGGGCGTTGGCGTAGATGGCCGTGTTGACCCCGATCACCTCGCCGTCGGCGTTGAGGAGGGGGCCGCCCGAATTGCCGGGATTGATGCTGGCGTCGGTCTGGATCAGATCGTCCAGCCATTTGCCCTGGCCGGCTTTCACCTTGCGGTGCAGGGCGCTCACCACGCCGGAGGTAACCGTGTGGCTCAGGCCGAAGGGGTTGCCGATGGCGATGACGCTTTCGCCTATCATGAGCTGATCGCTGTCGCCCAGGCGCACCTGGGGCAAAGGCCCCGGCGCCTCGATCCGCAGGAGGGCCAAATCGCCGTCCGGGTCCGCGCCCAGCACCTTGGCCGCGAAGCGCCGGTTGTCGGCCAGCTGCACCATGATCTGGCTGGCCCGGCTCACCACGTGGCTGTTGGTGACGATGAGCCCCTTGGCCCCGTCTATGATCACCCCGGAGCCCAGGCTGGAATGCTCCCGCTCCATGGGGCCGAAGAATTCCTCGAAAAAGCGGTCTATGTTTTCATCGCCCGAGCGGAAGGGGCGGATGCTGGCGCGCCCCTTGGCCGAGATGTTCACCACCGCGGGCGCGGTCTGGCGCACCACCTTGACCACCGGCGTCACCCTGCCGGCCTGATCGGCCCAGGCCGCGGGCCAGCCGGGGGCCAGAGCCAGGGCCATGGCCAGCGCCATGGTCAGGGCGCGAATCGGGCTGCGTGACAGGGCCTTCTTCATGACCAATCGATCTTCCCTCCCCCGTTGCGGCCGTTGGCTGGCGGGGGCGGCGGCGGGGGCGGCGGCGGGGCCGCGTGGCGCCGGGGCCCGGCGGGCGGCGGCGCGTAGCCGCCCTGGCCGGCCATGGCCCGCAGGCGGGCCACCCTTTCCTCCATGGGCGGATGGGTGGAGAAAAGATTGGTCAGCCCGCCGCCGCTCAAAGGATTGACGATGAACATGTGGGCGGTCTGCGGCTGGGCGTCATGCATGGGCTGTCGCTGATTGGCCTCTTGCAGGCGGGTCAGCGCGCTGGCCAGGGCTTGGGGGTCCCGGGCCATGGCGGCGCCCTCCTGATCGGCCAGGTATTCCCGGCTGCGGCTCACCGCCATCTGCACCAGCATGGCCCCCAGGGGAGCCAGGATGGACATGAGCAAAACGCCCACCATGCCCAGGCCGCCGCCTTCCTCATCGTCCCGCGAGCCGCCGAAAAACATGCTCCAGCGGGCCAGGTTGGCCAGGACCATCACGGCCCCGGCCAGGGTGGCCGCCACCGAGGAGATCAGGATGTCGCGGTCTTTCACGTGAGCCAGCTCGTGGCCCAGGACGCCGCGCAGTTCCCTGGGCGACAAAATCCGCAGGATGCCGGTGGTGACCGCCACCACCGCGTGCTCGGGGTCGCGGCCGGTGGCGAAGGCGTTGGGCGTATCATCGTCTATGACGTACACCCTGGGGAGGGGCAGCCCCGCCTGGCGGCAAAGCTCCTCCACCATGCCGTACACGCCGGGCGCTTCTTCCTCGCTCACTGGCCGGGCGCGATACATCCTGAGCACGATCTTGTCGGAATACCAATAGGAGAAGAAATTCATGGCCGCGGCCAGGATGAGCGCGATGACCATGCCGCCGCGCCCGCCGATGACCCCGCCCAGGACCACCAAGAGTCCGGTCAAAAGCCCCAAAAGAAGCACCGTCTTCAGTTGATTCATCTCCTTCTCCAGTCAGCGCCGGCCGGCGGCGTCAACGAATATGGCCTAAAGGTAGGGCCCACCGGGTTGCTTGTCAACGAGGCCGCCAGCCCGCATATTTCATGAGGGTTGGGTGGTCGTTAGCGGATTTGTCGATCATGATGGGCTGATAAAAGAACAAGCCTCGTATGCAAAGGCCGCATTCCGTCACCCGGTCCGGCACAGCCAGTTGGCCGCCGCCAAGGCGACCGGCCAGCCAAGGAGGCAGGTGTAGTTTAAACTACAGCGACGACTTGGCGCAGGCGGCAACGCAGGCGACGGGCACCTGGCGCGGCCGGACCGCCCGGCCCTCATGAAATATGCGGGCCAGGGTAACCTCAACGCCGTTTGACACCCCCCTGGGCCTCCAGTAGACTGCGGCCATCATGAGGATACTGCTCACCAATGACGACGGGGTTTACGCCCCCGGCCTGGCGGCCCTGCACGCCGCCTTGAACGGAGCCCACGAGCTGAGCGTGGTGGCGCCGGAGAGCGAGCAATCCGCCGTGGGCCACGCCATAACCCTGGCCGACCCCATCCGGGTGCGCCTCCTGGGCTCCCGCACCGGCTTTCACGGCTGGGCCATCAACGGCACCCCGGCCGATTGCGTGAAGCTGGCGGTCAACCAGCTTTTGCCGGAGCGGCCGGACCTGGTGATCAGCGGCATAAACCGGGGGGCCAACGTGGGGGTCAACCTCCTGTATTCGGGCACCGTCTCCGCGGCCACCGAGGCCTCCATCCTGGGGCTCAAGGCCATCGCGGTGTCGCTGAATTCCCATGCGGCGGCCGATTACGGCTTCGCGGCCAAGTTCGCGGCCCACCTGGTGAGGCGGCTGCCCCAATTGCCCGCCTCGCCCCTGACTCCGCTCAACGTCAACGTGCCGGATTTGCCCGCCGACCAGATCAAGGGCGTGCTTTTCACCCGGCAAAGCCAGGCCCGCCTGGTGGAGAACTTCATCGAGCGCAAGGACCCCAGGGGGCAGACCTATTACTGGCAGGCCGGCGAAACCATGGGCCAGGACACCGGCCTGGAAACCGACTTCAGCGCCTTGCAGGCCGGCTACGTGGCCATCACCCCGATCCGCCACGATATGACCCACGATCCCGTGTTGGCCGAGCTGCGGAGTTCCGGCATGGACCTACCTCCCCGTTAGACTTGGGGGGCCAAGGAGCCCCGAAGCCGCGCTGTTTCCTGCTCTTCATACATTCCGGGAAAAGCGCTTGGGGCATTTTGCCCCGGCCGCTGGGCCAAATCTCCTCAGTCAGCAATGGTTATGATACTTTGTGAAAATTATCGCTCACTGGGCCGGCCCAGGACTGACAATCAAATAGACAATAATTACAGGTTGTTCCATATTATCGCCCAAACCGGACCGCCCTTTTTGCACAAATGGTACGGAAGTTGCGTATATAGCTGGCGAATTAAGCAGGCGGAACTCAAGAACCACCGCAGCTAAGGAGCTTCAATCATGCCAGCTTACGAATACACCTGCCATTCTTGCCAGGCCAGGGAAGTCCGCATTGCC
This sequence comes from Desulfocarbo indianensis, assembly GCA_001184205.1. Classification (GTDB taxonomy): domain Bacteria; phylum Desulfobacterota; class Desulfarculia; order Desulfarculales; family Desulfarculaceae; genus Desulfocarbo; species Desulfocarbo indianensis. The sequence goes on along the minus strand of LBMP01000001.1, from coordinate 1,232,915 downwards.
GGTATCGACGATCACACCGTGGTTTGCTCGGCCTGCGGCCAGCCCATGGTGCGCGAAGTGGACGTGGCCACGGTTCTGGCGTCCTACGCCCGCCCCAAGAGCGGAGCCCCCAAGCGCACGGACAGTTAGCCGCGGCGCTCATCCTCGGCGCTTAAGCGCGCCGGCGACTGCTCCATGCCCTAGGCGTTCAGCAGACCCGGCTTGGCCGGGCAAGGCTTTTACGCCCGAAAACGCTGGGCCGGGCGCGGCGGGCGGCTAAGCCAAAGCCCCGCCGCCCGTGCGGAGCGGCTGGCCCAAGCCGCCGGGTTTTCATGCATCCCGCTGGAGGAGGCCCAAACCGGCGGCGGGATAGCCAAAACCATTTTCGGTAATAACCACCCGACAAGCCGACCCAAGATAAAATCCTACATCGCAGTCAGACACGACCAGCTTTATTACCAGCCCGAACCTTTCAGCGCGGGCGGTGATCGCGCACCTGAAAATCCGCGGGTGGAATATAGCTGAAGGCGTCGCCGGCCAATTCCGGATTCACCACCACGCCGCTTAAGTTGTATTCGGTGACGTCGCCCACCAGGCTGGTCATGCGGAAGCCCTTGAGCAGGAGTTCCTTGGCGTCGAACCAGACCACCAGGCGCTGGAGGTCGGCCCGCTGCTCCTTGGGGCTTAGGACCAAAAGCGGGCCGCTGGCCGCCTGGCTTTCCTGGGGGGTGGGGGTTTCCAGGTTGAACGACTGGTCCACCTTGGCCAGACCGCCCAGGATATCCAGGAGGGATTGCAGGCCCGTGGTGAATTGGGCCAGGGGGTACAGGTCCGCGCGCTGGCGCTGGGGGCGGGCCCACCACACGCCCTGGGGGGTGGTCACCACCAACTCCGGCTTGGGCGCGGCCTGGTCCAGGCGCAGGCTCAGCGGCCTTTTCCAGAACAGGCGGCCCTTGGCCTCCACCTCACGGGCGCCCTGGCCGCCGCCGGCCAGGAAACGGCTGTGGCGGGTGTAATCGGCGGAGAGGGAGTGCACCTTTTGATAGCGCTTTTGCACCGAGGCCGCCAGCTCGGCGGCTTGTCCGCCGGCCGCCAGCGCCGCCAAGGGCGCGGCCAGGATAAGGCCCACTATAACGAAAAAAACCCGGCTTAGGCAAAACAGCGGTTTCATCTCGCCATCCCGTCAAGGGTTTCCTGGTCAAGGGGGATATCGCCCGCCAAGTCTACCAGAGCCGCCCGCCGGCCGCCGGGGGGAAGCGCCTTTTCTACAGCCTGGCGGCCAGCTTGGCCAATAGCGCCAGCACCAGGGCCGGCTCCCGCCAGGAAGACCCGGCGCTGGCCGGCAGCGCCAGCATCTCCGCGCCCAGACGCCGGGCGCAGCCGGCCAGGGCGGCGGGCGGCAACCAGGCATCGCCTTCCCTGGCCGCCACCAGGCAGGGCGCTCTTCCCCGCCGACGCGGAGCCCCTCCGGCCAGGCCCAGGGCCGCCTGCCAGCGCAGGGCGGCCGGCTCCACCAGCCAAGCGGCCCCCCAGGGGCGGCCCCGGAGCAAGCGCCAGGCCAGGCGCGGGGCCCGCGCGGCCAGGGGCGTTGGCCAGGGGGCCAATAAGAGCGCGGGCAGATCCGCCCATTCCAGAAGCCGCTGGGCCAGCCAGCCGCCCAGGCCCTGGCCCACCAAAAGGGGCCGGCCTAGGCCGCCGGCGGCGCGGGCGGCCAGGAGGGCGTAATCCCGCAGCCCGGTCTGCGGCGGCGGGCTCCAAGGCAGAGCGCCGTGGCCGGGGTAGGCCAGGCAGGCGGCGGCGATTCCCCGCGCGGCCAGGGCCCGGCCCACGCCGGCCCAAGCTTGCGGCCCCTGCCCCGCCTCGGGCAGGATCAAAACCCTGGGCTCGGCCCGGCCCCAAACCGCCAGCTCGGGCCGGCTATGTTCAAAGGGGCGCGCCATATCGATCAGTTATAGTCCCAATAAATAGTAGGGCGGCTATGCAATAAAAGAGTAGCTATAAAGTAGCTAAACATGCTAAGGTGCCTCCTGCATCGGGGCTGCGGTGGTTCTGAAGACAGGGCAAGAGGAGGGGAACCGCTGGCATGCTTGGTGCGGCGGGGCCGGGCCACCACGTGGCCTGGCCCTGTGTTTTGCGGCCGTCTCATTGTCTTTGCGGTTACTTTCATTTTTATCACTGGCCAAGGATGCCTGATTGCTCTAGGGTGAAGCCTGCCGTAAATGGTTTTCACTGCCCAAAAGCCATCGCCCTTTTCACGGAGCCAAGCCGTAATGCGCCGCCACCCCAGCCACTTACTGAAACTGATCCTTGCCGGCCCCCTGATTCTGCTGTTCGCCTTTCCCGCCCTGGCGGTCCCCCGCCTGGAACAATGGCTTGCGCCCCAATTGGGCAAGCTGCAAAACGATTTTTCCTACCAGGGATATTATTATCCCAAAAGCGACCTGGAAAACCAGAAGGCCGACATGGGCATAAGCGGGCACGCCTTCAAGGCCCAGGCGCCGCTCTGGCAGAGCCCGGACGACGAGCTGGCCCTCATGGCCCAGGCCGGCTATTTCAACGCCGACACCCAAGCGATTCTGCCGGACAGCGGACGCCAGTTCCCGGAGGACCTGTGGGACCTGTCCGCCGGCTTGTCCTACCGCCACCGCTCGGCCGGCGGCTGGATCTGGGGAGGCTTCGTCTCGCTGGGCTCCCGCTCCGACAAGCCCTTTCATTCCGAGAATGAAACCGACGCCTCCCTCACCGGATTCCTGCGCCTGCCCCACGGCGAAAAAAACGCCTGGCTACTGATGCTCAACTGGACCAACAACCGCGACTTCCTGAGCGGCTCCCCCATTCCCGGCCTGGCCTATTATTACAACCCCTCGCCCAAGTTCAAAGCCATCCTGGGCGCGCCGCTCTTGGCCCTGCGCTACCGACCGCATAAGCAATGGGCCTTGTCTTTCTATTATATGTATCCCCGCAACGTGGACGCCCGCCTCACCTGGCAGCCCGTCAAGCGGCTGCGCCTCTACACCGGCTTTGACTGGACCAACCAGCGTTTCTACCTGGCCGACCGCCCCCACACGGAAAACATGCTCTTTTATTTCCAAAAGCGGGGCTTTCTGGGAGCCGGCTATGAGTTGGGGGGAGGCCTTTACCTCAACCTGGAAACAGGATACAGTTTCGACCGCCTGTTTTTCGAGGGCGAGAACTACCAAGACCGCCACCAGGAGCGCCTGGATTTGGAAAACGCCTGGTTCGCCAGCCTGAAGCTGGGCATCAGGTTCTAGCCCCGCCCCGCTCCGGGCGGTAGCCAAGGAAACGGCATGAGCGAAAGCCTGGAGATAACCGTGGTGGGCGCCGGCGCGGTGGGCGCGGCGGTGGCCCAGGCCCTGGCCCGCCAGGGGCGCGAGGTGTTCGTCATAGAAAAAAACCCGGGCGTGACCCAGGGCGAAAACCAGTCCTCGCGCAATTCGGGCGTGATCCACGCCGGGCTCTATTACGATAGCCAGACCCGCCCCCTAAAGGCCCGGCTCTGCCCGGCCGGCAACCGGCTGCTCTATGAATTTTGCGAGCGCTACCAGGTGCCCCACCTGCAATGCGGCAAGCTGGTGGCGGCCACCCGCCAAGAGGAGCTGCCGGCCCTGGAGCTGTATCAGGCCAGAGCCGCGGCCAACGGGGCGCCCTGCCAGCTCATAGACGCCGACGCCGCCCGGGAGCGCGAGCCCCTGGTCAAGGCCCTGGCCGCCTTGTGGCTGCCCACCTCCGGGGTGATAGACCCCACCGCCTACCTGCACCAGCTCTACGCCCTGGCCGCGGGCGACGGGGCCCAGTTCCTCACCCAGACCGAGGTCATCGCCGCCCGGCCCCAGGCGGAAGGCATCCAGGTGACCCTGCGCTACCGCGACGGGGCCATTGACGAGTTTCTCACCAAGCGGCTGATCAACTGCGCCGGCCTTTATTCCGACGAGGTGGCCCGCCTGGTGAACCCGGCTTCGCCCCACCGCATAGACCCCATGCGGGGCGAGGCGGCCTGTTTTTACCGCGGCAAAAGGCCGGAGCTGGGCGTGGGCGCCCTGAACATCTATCCCACCCCGTACCAGGTGAAACTGCCCGGCGGCTCCTACTGGACCGTGGGCGTGCACCTCACCCCCACCCTGGAGACCACCCCCCAGGGCGAGGTGAAGCCTTCCCCCGCCGTGACCGTGGGCCCCCTGAACTTCGCCGCCGCCCACAAGGAAGACTACGGCGGCCAGCACCGGCCCATGGCCGATTTCCGCGACCAGGTGGCGGGCTTTTTCCCCCAACTCACCGAGGACGATTTGCAGCCCTATCAGGTGGGGGTGCAGGCCCGCCTGGCCGGCCATCAGGACTGGCTCCTGGAGTTCGACCCCAAGGCTCCCGCCTGCCTGAATCTCCTGGGCTTCGACTCGCCGGCCCTCACCGCCAGCCTGGCCATCGCCCAGGAGGTGCGGGAGATGATCTCCGAGAATCAATAGGCGGTCAAGAAATCATAGGCTGCTGGCGCAAGACCATCCGCACCCGCGGGAGATTGGGATATCCCCCGCCGGGGCTTGAGGTGGCGGCCTGCCGCCTAGGCTGGATTACGTGGCGCGCTCAGGAATACTCCCCCAATAGCACATCCCTCAAAGGCAAATCGCTGGCCTCCGCCTGGCGGCGCAACTCGGCCTTGTCCAAGGCCAGGCGGCGCAGGCTCACCTCCACCCCGCCGCCGTTGGCGCTGATAACGGCATACTCCGCGTGAGGCAAAATCCTGGGTCTCCCGCCTTGGGCGAATTCCAGGAAGGGAATGCCCACGCTGCCCGGATTGACCATAAGCCGGCCTTTGTGCTGGCGCAGCATCTGGATATGGGTATGGCCGCCGGCAAAGACTTGGGCTGCCTGCCCCTCCAGCATCGCGTCCAGATCTTCCGGCGGCGTGGCGGCCAGGATGTCCTCCTGGTTGGAACCGGGGGAGCCGTGAAACAATAAAAGTTTGCCGGCCGCGCCCAAAGGCAATTGCAGGCCGGCCGGCAGCCCGGCCAGGAAATCCAAAGCATCCCGGCCAAGCCTCTGCCGGCACCACAGGGTGGCCTTGGTTATCATGGGCTGGCTGCTGTATTGCTCCGCCAGGGCCGGCTCCAAGAGAAACTCGTCGTGATTGCCTTGGATGCAGGCGATGTTCCTTTCCCGCAACAGGGCAAGGGTCCTCCGGGGGCAGGGCCCCAGACTGGCCAAATCGCCCAGGCAGACTATCTCCTCCACCCCGGTGCGCTCCAAATCGGCGAGCACCGCCCGCAGGGCCAACAGATTACCGTGGATGTCTGATATCAGGCCGATCCGCAAGACAAGATTCTCCCCTCGCCCGCCAGGGCCCGCGGCCCCAAGCGCAGCCGGAGCCCGAGGGCCGGGCTCCGGTCAGGCGAACCAAGGCTTTATAAGCGGCGCTACTCTCCGGGCGGCGGCGGAGGGGTGAAATCCGAAGGCATTGCCGGAGCGGGCGCGGCGACCGCGGGGGCTGCGGCGGCCGGAGCGGCCAACGTTACGCCCTTTTCCTTGGCGATTCCCTCCAACAGCCCCATGATGCGGAAAAGCACCATGACCAGTTCCAGATAGATTCTGGTCATGATCACAAACAGTAAGCCCACCAAAGGAGAAATAATGAGACTCAAGATGCCGTAGCCGGCTCCCTGGCTGAAACTGCCTATGATGTTTATCAAGACCCCCAGGCCGATGAAGATGATGGCTATCCAAAAAATTATCTTGATGATGCTGGGAGTGATGAACTCCTGAAAACTGAAATCGAAGAGCTTTTGCCCGAAATTCTTCATGCCTACCCTCTCCTTTTGTTGAATAAGCCGCTGGGGCCTTTTGCCCCGTTCATGGGCTTTCTTGAGCGTGTTTGAGACCTGTGACCGCCCCCCGTGGGCCTAGTCCCCAATCTTGGCCTGGGCAGCATGGCCGCGTGCGCTTGTTCCGCGCCTAAACCATTGTGCAAGCCGGGGTAGTATCAGGTCAAGCCGCAATGACATTACGAAAAAAGCCCCCGGAGCGCCGGGGCTCCGGGGGCTGGTTGTTTTTTTTGGGTTTTGACCTATGCGTAGCGCAGCAGGGCGGCCACTTGGCCCAGTTCGTCCAGCTTGGAATCGCCCTCGATCTGCTCAAGGTTGGCCCCGGATTCCAGGGCCCTGGCCAGGGCCAGGTTTATCACGTCGCTGACCGGGGTCATCTCCTCCCCGCACAAGGGGCATTTGCCGTCCGTGTGGCGCAGGCGGCCGCAGGAGGGGCAGGAGCCGCCGGCCGCGCTGAAGCCCCGCCGCACGAACAGGGTGTGCACCTGGCCGGCGTGCAGGGCGGCCAGCACCTGGTTCAGGCCGGTGGCGGCCTGGCCTCCCGGACCCAGGTTATCGGCCAGGACGCCCAAGAGCTTTTCCTGGCGGTGACGGCGGGCGGCCGGCTGGGCCATGGCCACCTCCTGGGCCACCTGGCTCAGGGAGGCGCCCGCCTCGCAGGCGAAGCTTCCGCCCAGGCGTTCGGCCAGAGAAGGCGGCAACTGGCTCAGGTAGGCCTCCACCGCGCTTTTGGCGCCGCCCACCAAGAGCTGTTTGCTGCTGGTTTCCTCAAGCATATCGGTTAGCTGGCGATTCAGCTCCTTGAAGAGGCGGCTCATGGCCTCTTCCGCCCGCCGGGAGGCCCGTTTGTCGCCGGCGCGGCCCCGGTCCCCGTCGCGTTCCAGGGGAGCGGGCTCGCTTTCCAATTCCAAATCCTCTCTCTCGATCAATTGCCCCAGAAAACCCTGGAACAACCGGGCGCGGCGGCTGTCCAGCACCGCCACCAGGGTGGGGCAATGGTCGCCGGCCAGGGCGGCCAGGGGACGGATATAGGGCACCGGACCCAGCTCCATCAGGTTGGGCACCAACACCGGCAGGGTGTGGGCGGAAAAAACCCCCTGGGCCGAGCAGGTGAAAAGCGCCAGCCCGCGGTCCGGGCCCAGGGGCAATTCTTCCACGTAGCGCACCAACTGATCCACGTCCGGCTCCAGGGCTTGCCAGGCCTGGGCCGAACCGTTGCCGCCCATCTGCTGCTCTTTGGTTTTCAGCATTTGGGCCAAGGCTTGCAGCCGGCCCTCGCGGGATGAATCCAAGGCCAAGTAAAGGCTCAAAGTGCTGTGGGGCCGGGTGTCGATGCCGGCCAATTGGTGCAGATCAATGGTGTGGTTCATAGACTTCACCTCCGCCAAAAGTGACGTGTTTCAAGGCCCTTGCCGGGCCAGGTCTAGCCAAGGTCGGAGATAGGCGGTCCAAGGATTGGACCCTAGAAAATCGGAGGCGGAAGTAGGTTCCCGCCTGGGGGGAGATTGAAAGAGTAAGCAGGCCTGCGCCGTCCGCAGAGGGATCGGGCATAGCGCCTCCAGTGCTTGCCGGGGGCAGAAATTATCTGCCTTATAATTTCAGATTAACCCCCCTACCTGGCTTGGTCAAGAAGGATGTGCCCGCCGGGGCGGCCGCCGGGCGGCTGGAGCCGTTCTTAATTTGGAGGTTTTATCGACAACCACAATTTTGTATTATGGAGCGACCTTCTTCCCCTGAGGAAACGCCGTGAAATACAGCTATCGCAAAATGAGCCTTCTATTGGTGGACGCGATCTCCCAGGCGGTGGACACCTTGCGCGATTTCGTGCGTGATTACCAGTTCTACCGGGTCTGGACCGCCCGCTCGGTGGAGGAGGCCTGGCAAATCCTCAGCGACAAGGAAAAATCCATCACCCTGGTGATCACGGCCTGGAAGATGATGCCCATGAACGGCTTTCAACTGGTGGAAAAGATCAGGAACGATCCCAGGCTGAAAGAAACCCTGGTTATCATGATGCGCGACAAGCGCGACAAGCACGTGGAGGAAAAGGGTAAAGAGCTTAATATAAACGGGTATATACCTTTGCCGCTCGAATCCAAGGTGGCCTTGGCCGAAATAGACGCCCTGCTGCTTCCCCTGGTGGACGAAAACGAGGAGGAGTTTCTCAAGAACATCAACGCGGCGCGCATCGCCAGCCGCAAGGAAAAATGGGAGCAGGCCGAAGCAGGCTACCGCGCGGCCCTGGCCGCCAAAAACGACGAAGAGGCCCAGTTGGGCCTGGGCAAAATACTGAAAACCAAGGGCGATCTAGGCGGGGCCGAGAAGTGCTTCATGGCGGCCATGCGCCTGAACTCATCCAATCTGAAAGGCTATCTGGGCCTGGCCGACGTTTATCAGGCAGCCGGACGCCTGGAGGACGCGCTCAAGGTCCTGGCCCTGGCCCTGAGCATGGCCCGCAAGCTGAAAGCCAGCGGCAACACCCAGGCCAGCCTCTTTTTCTACATGGGCGAGGTGGCCCTGCGGCTCAAGCGCCTGCAGGACTCCCTGGGCTATTTCCGCCAGGTGGGCAAGTTGAACACCACCGACGCCGAGCTTCAGGTGAGGATCGGCGACACCCTTTCCGCCCACGATCGTCTGGCCGAGGCCGAGGAGTTTTACCAACTGGCCCTGAAGATGAACCCGGAGCTGGCCCATGTGTACAACCGGCTGGGCATGGCCTACCGCCGGCAGAAAAAATTCGACCAGGCCTTAAGCCTCTACCGGCGCGCCCTGACTTTCCACCCGGAAGACGAGAACTTGCACTACAACATCGCCCGGGTGCACTGGGAGATGGAAGAGTTTCAACCAGCCGCCGAGACCCTGGCCAAGGCCTTGCAGCTCAACCCGGAATTCAAGGAAGCCCGCCAGCTCCTGGACGCGGTGTTGCAGAAGCTGGGCTACCAGGTCAACGAAGACGGCAGCATAGTGCCCCCGCCGCAAGCCTAGGAATTTAAAGACCTTGAGGCCCAGTTCCGGTACAATAGCTCCCCAAAGCCCCCCCTCTGAAACCGGAACCTGAGCCGGCATGAAAAAAATCAAAAACATACACTTGGTGGCGGCGGCCCGGCCCAATTTCATGAAAGTGGCGCCTTTGTGGAAGGCGCTGGCTGGGGAGAGCTGGTGCCGGCCCCATATCGTTCACACCGGCCAGCATTACGACGCCAACATGTCGGACGATTTTTTCCGGGACCTGGGCCTGCCCCGGCCCCATTTTCATTTGGGCATAGGCAGCGGCTCCCACGCCCAGCAGACCGGCCGCACCATGATGGCCTATGAAACCCTGCTCCTGGAAACCAGCCCCGATCTGGTGGTGGTGGCCGGCGACGTCAACGCCACCGTGGCCGCCGCCCTGGCCGCGGTGAAGCTGGGCGTAAAGGTGGCCCACCTGGAGGCGGGCCTGCGCTCCTTTGACCGGACCATGCCGGAAGAGATCAACCGGGTGGTGACCGACGCCCTGGCCGATCTATTGTGGACGCCCTCGCCGGACGCCGATGCCAACCTGGCCCGCGAGGGGGTGCATGGTCGGGTGGAACGGGTGGGCAACATCATGATCGACAGCCTGGAGATGATGCGCCCCCGCATAGAGGCCGCCGACCTGCCCGGCCGCCTGGGCCTGGAGCCGGGCGCCTACGGCGTGGTCACCCTGCATCGGCCGGCCAACGTGGACCGACCGGATACCCTGGGGCTCATCATGGAGGTGCTGAGCGGCCTGGCCCGCCGCCTGCCGCTGGCCTTTCCCGTGCATCCCCGCACCAGGGCCCGCCTGGCCGAGGCCGGCCGGTGGGAAAGTCTGCAAGAGCAGCCCGGCCTCCATATCATGGAGCCCCTGGGCTATATCTCCTTCATGAGCCTCTTGTGGCGTTCGCGGCTGGCCATCACCGATTCGGGCGGCATTCAGGAGGAAACCACCTACCTGGGCATCCCCTGCCTCACCTTGCGGCCCAGCACCGAAAGGCCCATCACCATCAGCCAGGGCAGCAACCGTTTGTGCCGGCCCGAGGAGCTGGCCGCCCTGGCGGAGACGGCCCTGGCCGGCGGCATCGCCGCCGCCGGGCCCATCGAACTGTGGGACGGACGCACCGCGGAAAGGGTGGTTGAATCCGCGTTGGCCTTTTGGGCCGCGTGAGTCAATGGTTTTTTTATGTTCGATCTAGCCGAAGGTCTGTTAATACCGGATTGGAAACCTGGGAGACGGCGCGGCATCCACCCCGGCTGCCCGGTGAAGAAGCCATATGAACCGTTACCGTCCAGAAAAAGCGGCGTGGCCGCTGCGGATAGGTTCCACTTTCAGCGAGGGCGTTGAAATCCATGGTATCCATAACAATCGACACGGACTGGGTCGTTCCGGAAATTCTCGCGGACACCATGGGATTGCTGGCTTACTATGGGCAGACGGCCACGGTTTTCTGCACTTCGGAATATTCCCCGGATCTGATCGGGCGACACGAAACCGCGCTGCACCCAAATTACTTTGACCGAAGCCTATCCGAAGAAGATCACGTCAAGCGGATGCTTGATCTTTATCCCGAGGCGATTGGAATCCGCGGCCATGGCTTGTATTTCAACGGCAGGCTGATGACCGACATTTACCCGCGCCACGGGATAAAATACAGCAGCGACTACATGATGCCTTACATGGAGGGGATCAGGCCCTTTCGGCTGGTCGAACTGTGGGAGATGCCGATTTACTTTTCCGATATGACTTGGCTGAGGCTTAAAAACACCAAACAAGCCGCCGCGCCTCTAGCGGAAGGCAATTTCACAGTGGAAAACCTTTACGTTTTTTGTTTTCATCCAATCCATATCTACCTCAACACTCCGAGCGTGGATTACTATGGCGGAATAAAAGCATATTACCATGATTACCAATACCTGAAGACGCGCCGCCAAACCGGGGCGACCGGCGCGAGGGATATGCTCCTGTCGCTTCTGGAAAGGATGAAAAGCTTGAAAATACAATCCAAGCCCTTGGGGGAAATCCTGAAAACCGTGGCTGGCCGCGGATGCTGAAGAGGCCTCTCACAAAATTCGGAGAACAGAAGCCGGCCATGGCCAAGCCGGTCTTCCTTGCCATGGAGTTGCCCGCCTCTCCCCGCCCTGATTCCCCAACCGTCTGGTTTGGCTGAAGGTTGATGACGAAAAGCGCTGGGCAAGAGCGGAGGAATGGGCCGCGGACGACTTTTCCCCTTTCCGGCCTTTCCTCGCGGCCGGGGCTTGTGGGGCAGAACAAGCCGGGCGGTCGCAAGCCTGGCCACCCTCGCAAGACCGGCGCAGGGCGAAGGATGGCGCTTGCCGGCTATATCCGGCGCTCGCTCCCAAGACCGCATGGCCCGTTAAAAACTGTGCTTATCGATCCGCTTTTGCCGGCCATCATAAGTGGTTTCGAAATAAGTGGTTTTGAATATGCTCCTAATGCTGAGGCCTTCCTCGTTGAAGGCCCGCTCCCATCTTTCCAAATGCCTCCTGCGCCGATAGACCGCGCGGACGAAAGCCTCCCATTCAACGGCCTTGGACCGGATTTCGGGAGCGGTTATGATTTCCTGGGCGGCCACGAAGTTTCCTAAGGCCTGGTCGAGTTCGCCTCTCAGATAATTCAGCAGGCCGCTGTACAGGTATTCCTCGCCGCTCAGCTTCAGGTCATCCAATCCGCTCAGCTCAAAGCTTTTGGCGATCTGCTTGGTTCGGAGGGTGAAGTAATTGAGGCCCTGGGCCCGCAGATGAAAAAGCCAATTGCATTCCCCGCAGCCCAGACGCCTTTGCGCCAACGTTTGGAAATCCCCTTCGAGAGACGCCCGGCGGTAATCTATCAGGCCGGGATGATTCACCAGCTCCTTTAGGTTTTCCTCCGGAACCCGCCCATTGTGCACCAGTTCTTCGACATCCACCATGCAATGGGAGATGAAGCCGTCCCATAGAACCGTGGTGACGACAAAAGGGAAAATGCAAACCGGATAAAACGACTTGTCAGCCTCGTCCAGAACCTGGTAATTGCCCTCGGAGATGCGCCCCCCGAAGTTGTAGACCCCGTGGATGGCATTATGAAACGCTGGGAAATTTTCGACGAAAAAGGATTCTACTTCCTCGTCGCTCACGTCGGCGTTGCCCTCCTGGCGCACGAAATTGAAATAAACCTCGGATTTCGGCTTATCGTAGCCCAGGTAAAATTCATGAAACTTCTTGATTTTGGCCATGATGGGTTCGAAATCGTCCCGCCCGTGCAATTCCTTGAAGGTTTGGCGGTCCAATCCGTAAATGGAAAAAAGGATGACGTTGAGATTGTCCAGCAAGACAGGAAACATTCCCTCTTTGAGGTGGGTGGCGTTGGTGCTGAGAGCGATCTCCACCCGGGTTCCGACTTTCGACCGCAAATACTGGAGCATCTCAAGGTATCGGGGGTGAAGCAGAGGCTCCCCGTGCTTGTAGAAATATATGCGGGTGACGTCCTCGGGCACCTGATCGGCAATGGCCGTGAACCGATCCCAGTCCATCAGGCCGCGTTGGCGTTCGCCGTCATCCCGAACCCCCCTGCGCATGGCGGTTTTGTGGGCGCAAATCCGGCAGCTGTGGGAGCACGCGTTCGTGGGGCTGATATAGAGTATGGGCGGCGTGTAGTCCAACTCGGTAAGGCCGTTGCTCCAAGCGAAAAGCGGGGAACGCCTGCACTCGTTTTCCAACTTATCTAGATTATGATCTATCTGGTCTTTTATGAGATCGGCGCACATTTATCGCTTCCCCGCCGGTTCATCGGCTTGCTTGAATTACGTTGAACTTGGCGATTCCCTTTGATCCCGCGACAACCAATCGGCCCGCATTGATCTCGAACAAACTTGATGGGGCCGGTTGAGGCGCGAACTCCCCCGGAGCCAAAAAAAGGCGGCGTCCGTTTTCGATGACATAGGCGGGAGTCATGGGATGGTTCGCCCTGACGATCCTGTCCGCCCGGTCGGCCGCGAGGCCCGGCCGAATCCTTCGCTCCTCGTCCGTGACCGGCGGCGCATAGGTGGCTTCCCCGCTTGCTTGGGGAGTGGGCGAATCCATGCGGCTGGCGGCGCGATGCAGGGCGTCCGGGACCTTGCTGACGCATAGTTCCGTCAAGGACCTGTATAATTCCCCCAAGTCGATACCGGGTTTCATCCCGATGCTCCATTGGGCGTGAATTTCGCCGGAGTCAAACTCGTCGCTCAATTTCAGCAGAGTAATGCCGGTCTGGTTTTCGCCGGCCATGATGGCCCGCCGCAACGGGTCGGCCCCCCGGTATCTGGGTAGTAAAGACGGATGGACATTCAGGGCCGCGACATAAGCCTTGTCCCGCAGGCTCTTTGGTATTTTCAGAGAATAAGCGCAGGCCAGCACCAAATCGGCCGCAGCCCGTTCCAACTGAATGGGCCGCGAGCCGGCCTTGAGGGAGGCCGGCGTCAGCACGGGAAACGGCAAACCGCCGGCATTCAACCACTCCAACACCGGCCTGGGCGCAATCCCATGGGCAGGAGCGGTGACAACCATCTCTATCCTGAACCTTGGGTCCTGGCAAAGCGACTTCAGCAAGGCCAAGCTTATTGGATAGCTGCCGTAATATATGACCGTTTTCATGTCTCGCTCTAATGCTTTTCAGCGAGGGCGCTGAAGGGGATCACATAGAAATACGGATAGCCGCGCAGCAGCCCCTCGACCCCCAAGCACCTGATATCCTCAAGCGGAACCGACGAACGTATATAATAGGAATAAGTCGTATTGACCGATCCCCAACGTTTCTTGAACAATTGCAGGTTCTCTTGGCTGGGCCAAGAAGCCCCCCAATTCCACCAGGCAAAATTTTCTGCGGCCGCGTCCAACATCGCCTGAAAAATGATGGCGCTGAGCGGCTGCGAGGAGCGGAATTCCTTTTTTATGGCCGGGGTGAAATATTCTATGGTTTTGTGATAGCGGACCAGAAACAATCCCGCCACGGCCTCGCCCGATAACCTGCCGATATAGGTGCGGGTATCCAACATGGCCCTGGCTTTATCGAAAAACGGTCTTTCCTTGGGTGAAGACCCCATTGCCTTGAGGTTTTCTTCGTGCGTCTCCTGCAAAAACCGGTAATCGGCCTCGTCTGTGGTCACGTCCACGGTCACGCCCAGCTTTTTGGCCTTTTTAACCACATTTCTGGTCTTGCCGTGGATCAATTGGTAAAGCCTGCCCTCGGCTTCCTCGCCACCGCCGATATCGGCAAGGGGCGTCAAATGGCCGATGCGTTCCTCTTTATAATCCCAAGAATATTTTTCCAGGAAGGACCCGTGATCGCCAAAAGGAGTGTCTATCAGCACCGTAACTACGGCGCCGATTTCCTTTTCCCGTTCAAGCCAAGCCGCCCAGAGAGCCTCGCGTATGGCGTCCGGGTTCGGGTGGTCTGGATCGATTATAAAAGCCGCGTTTGAACCATAAAAAGGCAGGGAATTGGCGACCGGGCCCAAGGGACCTTGGGCCGCCAGCATTGGCAAGGCCCCGATCATTTTCCCCTGATCGAGGCACAACAAGGTTTCGTCCTGGACCCCCGCCAGGTATTCGGACAGCAGGCCAACCCACTGCTTGGACTGGAAAAGCAGGCTATTGGGCGACTTGTGCAGCAGCTCGGTCCAGTCGGCGAGCCTAGCGTCTTTAGGAATTTGCACAATCTCCATAACCTACAAAGCCCTTCCGCAAGCCGCCCGCACCCGCCATCAGGCGGCTATTTCTTTTTCAGCAAAAGAGAAAGAGAGGTTAGATTATTGTCGGCGCGCTCGACATTGAATACCTCGTCAATCATTTCGGTGATTTCATCTGCGGCGTAAAACTTGGAGTCCCTGGAGATGATAAAATTGGACCTGTTCCGCTTACGGCTATATGTTTCATCGCCGTTCCAAAAGCAATTTAAAAAGAAATAATAAATGAATCGCTGCAATGGATATTCGCCAGGCGGAAGATTGAGGAATTTGTAATTATTTTTAATTTTTACTTTTAATCCGCTTTCCGCCAATTCCCGGGCAAGGCCGGTAAGTTCCTCGGCAACGGCGTTTATGTCCTTGTCCTGGCCCTTGTTGAAAAAACCCTGGAGGAAATCATCAGTGATTTTTCTTGGAAGAGCCCGCTTGAGGCTGAAAGACGCCGCGAGCCTTCCCTCCGGCTTGAGAATCCTCGCAAATTGCCCAATGGTGAAACGAGGGTCCTTTACCTCGCTGAGCACATAATCGCAAATCGCAAAGTCAACGGTTTGGTCTTGTATGGGAATTGTCCGGTTCAGGTCGCACCTGAGCAGCCCAAGGTTGGGAAACGGTCCACAATGCTGATCAAGCAAAGATAGTGATTCCGAGAAATCCACCCCTAAAATGGCCGCATCCGGGAAAAGGCGCGTCAACCACAACAAATACATGCCCCCGCCGGCCCCCAAGTCAGCAATTACCCCGTCTTGTTTTATGGCCGCGCTAAATTCCTCCTCTGAAAGATAACCGTATCGGCTTAAAAAGCCCTTAATGCGCCAGACAAGGTTTGGTTCGGATGTATAGGCCTTAAACGTATCCTGGTCTACGCAGTTGGAATACAGTCTCTCCCGGTTGGATTTATCTTGGAAATAATCCAGAAAATAGTTGCGCGACGGCGGTAATGTATGGGGACTCGACAGATCGAGTATTTCATCCCAATTCGGTGGAGTCATGGCGGATCATTCTGCTCTCAGTTCTGCGTAATGTTGGTATTTATTGCTTTCAAAGCCAGCCACTACCAGGCCCGCCTCTTCAACCAGCGAATATAGCTCATCTTCCGAGAAGCGATAGGCATAGGCGGGATGATACCAATCAAAATTCACCGCGGTGGAATGCTCGATGCCGAATTGATCGTTATACCAGCATTTAATCAGGTGTTCATAAATAAAGGATTGCAATTCATGTTCCCCGGACGAAATGCCGAGAAACGGCAGGTCTTCGCTTATGGTTATCTTGGCGCCGGTTTTCTGCAGATCGCGCCCCAGGACGGAAAGCTGGCGGCAGACGCTGTACGCCTCCTCGGAGGGCAACGGCACGATCATTTCCCGCAAGGCGGTATCCACCGCCTCGCGCATGGGAGCCTTCTTGGTATATACCGATATGGCCAGGACTCCGCCGGGTTTGAGCGCCTCTTTAAGACTTCGAAGCGTTCTGGCCGGATCGGGCGTGTGGTGAACCGAGGCGCGGCAAATCACGTAGTCGAATTTTTCCGCCACCGGCAGGGGCTCGCTGATATCCCAACGAACGAAAAAAGCCTGTTCGCCCAGAATGCGCTCCGGTGACTGAATATCCCCCAGCGCGCCGTGAATGTCAGCGCCTAGATAATAAAGACGCCCGGGAATCGGCGCCCGGAAAAGATCGAGAAATATGGCGCCCCTGCCGCATGCCGCATCAAAAACCTTGACTTCTTGGGTTTCAGCCTGCCGCCTAATGTTATCGAACAATTTAGGCCAGCCAAGCTGTTTGCCCATGGTGACCAGTTCGGCTTTCTTGTTCTTCTCCAGAAAACGGTTGAACCCCAAAGGAGATCCCCATTGTTTGGTATAATGAGCCGCCGTGGGATTCTCTTCTGGAACGTAACCCAACAGATCAGGCACCGGGTTGCGACTGAATGTTCGACCGCATGCCGGGCAGATAAGATTATCCCCGGATAACGATAAAACACTCTGGCGATGTTCTGGGCAGACTAAGCTAAAAGGCGGGGGCGTCATTTTATAATAGCCTCCTATTGGTTCCGCATCGGATTGCACACCATGCCGGCAGACGTGGCTGATTGATTTTCTCTGACGGCATACGGATATACATGCTCAATATGGCGCCATCGTTTATCGTTTTCACTCCCAAAAATAACGATATTATTCTTTCCCATATCAATACATTAGCCCAACGCGTAGCGGTTGATGCCAATGAAGCTGTCGGCAGAAGAGCGATCCATGCCTGACGAATTACCATGCTGATATTTAAATGGTGCATCGTGCTCCGACCCAATGCACCATAGTCCTCTTGGCGGAAACGGCCATCCCCTCGATTCACTGCCATATGCCATTAAAAAAGCCGGTTCCACGCGAACAGTTTGACCACGGTGTCTTGCCGATTCCTCCCACCTCGAGCGAAAATGATATCATCATGCGCCTTTAGCCAAGCATAAAGATACGGCTTCATGGGTCACGGGCCATCAAACTTTTCTGGCCAGCACTTCATATACCGCCAAGTCACCGCCATATTCGCCTTTTAGAAACGGATTGGCGACCGCATCGGAGGGAAGGTTGGCATAGCCTTCTTTCGCCCTCCTTATATCTTTGAACCCCAAGGAATCTAGCACGTTTTCCAAATCGTCCGGTGCAATGATAATTGGTGCGCCTTTTTCAATCAAGTGGCCATTTTCATAACGCCAAGTGTTCATGTATGCCTTGGCCACCGTAAGCCGCGGGTCAAAGTCCGACGTTCGATTGTGGCTGGTCTCCCAAATAAATCTATACCACCCGTGACTGTTGGCGTTCAGATACAAGAGTCCGCCCGGCTTGAGCACCCTGCGAAATTCTCGCAGGGTATTTTTCCAGTCCGAGAGGAAGAAGGATTGATAGCACCAGAGGCCATCAAAGGCCCCGTCGGGAAAAGGCACCCGCTCAATGCTACCCTTGCTCGGCTTCAAGCCCGGCAGGCCCAGACGCTTCTGTAGCTCTTTGATGAAAACCACGCGGATCGAAGAATCGTCCAAGGCCTCCACATTTGCGTTCAGCTCCGCCAGGGCCAGGGCCCATTGCCCGAATCCGCAGCCGGCGTCAAGGACCCGCTCCATCCGCTCAAATCCGTACTGCCGGAGCCGGGCTTGGTAGCTTGCGATTCCGCCGGAATAGACCCGATTAAGGAACTGCCATTCATTGTCGCCCAAAACCGCTTGAAATTCGCTGATGGTATCCCTAATAAGCGCCTCATTCATCCGGGTCACCTCGGTTCTTTAGTTCAGGGCACGGGTTTCATGAGAGTCAAGGCGATCGAACTACTTTTCATCCACCACCAGAGACCCGCGAGGGCCTTCCCCATAAACAGTCCGTTCTTTCAGCTAGTTGTGTTGACCGCCCTCATGAAAGTCGCCATCTTGGCTCGATAGCCGTTCTCCAGGTCATTCAAAAATATCGAGACAGCGGTTCCAGGTTTGAAGCGCTCCGCGAACTCCAGATGAACCCTACCCATCGCCCTCCTGTAATCCGCATCCAGCACGAGACGGTCGATGCGGCTTTTCCAAACATCCAGTTGGCCCTCGGGAACTACCAATTCAGTCTCAGGCAACAGCATCTTGGTGATATCGCTATCTCTGGTGGAGAATGGAGCGCCGGCCAAATAGCGGCTCACGGCCAGCACCGGCAACCCCAGACAAGCGGCTTCCATCACCGCCCCCGAGGTATGCATGAAGATGTCGACATAGAAATCGGCCATCTTCAGCAAAGGCATCAAGTCGGTTCTGAAGCCCAGAGCGACAACCCTGTTTTTGACTTTTGGGGAGACGGGTACCCGATCGACCGGTTCTTCCAGGCCCAAGGGCAGAAAATACAGATTGTCGTGACGTTCCAGCGCGGCGCCTATCGCCTGCCACCATTGCAGATTGGCCTCGTTGCGGTACTTGATATCCCTATTGGCGCAAGCCATGACCACGGCATCCTCGGGGATTCCAAAGTCTCGCCGGTTGGAGGCCGGGCTGTTGGTATCCTTGTCGACCGAGAGCAGGTTGGGATAAGCGTAGCCCACATGGTCGGGAACCAGGTTGATCCCAAGGTGGCAGGCGTCCACGCTGCGCGGCAACTCAGGTTGTTGATGGCTGGTCGATGCCTGGTAAAAGGCCGGCTCCAGCCAAGACAGGAAATGCAATTGAGGGACGAAATATATGGTCTGATAAAATATAATATCCATCTCGTCCCGGACTATGTTTTCAGCCAAGAACTTCACCTCGTCCAAGGGGGCGAGCGGCTTCGCCGGATATCTGACCTTGCAACCCCGCTCTTCCATTTCAGCGGCGACCGAGGCATAATCCTCGTTCTTGAATGGTGCGCTGTCCGCGGAGACCCGCGAATAAAAAGCAAGCTCATAGCGGCTCGGATCATAATGGCGGGCCAGAGTGCGGTATCTTTGAATGGGCGCTTGCAACTTGCTGAATCCTTCCAGCACAAAACCGATCCTCAAGCGCCTGCCATCGGGCCGGTTCAACGCCCGGTTTTGCACGACCCACTTGGCAAAGGGGTGCTGTCTGGCGGCCAAAGCGATAAAAGCGTGATAATCTTCGTCTATATCGCAGAAAGAATAATCCGGGTCTTTGGAGTTCATGCTCTCGGCGTAGTTGGCCATGTAGTGCGCGCCGAGAAACTGGTTGAGGTCTCCGCGCCGCAATCCAGAGACCGCCACCCGTTTCCATAGTTGCTGTATGGCGGGAATGTCCTGCCGCGTGCGATATAGCTCCAGGAGTTGATTGACAACAAAGGAAGAATTCCAATCCAAAGTTTTGGCCGCCCTCAGCAGGCTCGTCTCGGCGAGTTCCCGCTTGCCGGCCTCGAGCTGCCTTTGCGCTTCCGAGATGAAAGCCCTTAGTCGAACGGCGGGGTCTTGCGCGTATATCTCCGATGGGAATTTCCAATCATATTTATCCCTTCGGGCCACCTGGCGCCTGTCCGGCCCGGGCTGCGCGGCAGCCTGGCGATGCTCATGATAAACAGGGCTATCCGTGTAAAGCCGTTTTTCGCGCCGCCAGGAATAGGGCTCCACCGGAGCGCCGCCCGCGCGGCCGGTGAAAACCTTTACGAACCTTGCGGCCTGCTTTTGAAGCGAAAAGTTCTCGGTGACAAACTCCCGGCAGACCTCCGGATCGATTGGTTCGTCTATCCTTCGGATCAGCTCCGGTATGCTCTTCCATAAAAAAGAGGCGGGGTACATCCGGTCCGCCCCGGGAAAGGCGTAAATAAGCGGCCGGCAGCCGGTGGACATGGCTTCCATCAGCCCAACCGGGTGGCCTTCCATGAGGCTGGTGCAGATAATATAGTTCACCCTGGAAAGCCAGTCCCGCACGTCCTTCACCGGACCGTCGAACGTAACGCGATCCGTCAGCCCGTTCTGGCGGAGGAAAGTGGGAATGGCCACCTCGGCGCGCAGGCACTGTACTCCCCCTCCCACCCGCAGGGAAAACCGGAGGTCGTGCGCTTGCAAGGCCTGGAAGGCGTGCATGAGCACCATGGGGTCTTTCTTGAAATTGATAGACCCGAGGAAGCCAACCACATGCCCCGGGTCCCGCCGAATCATGCCGAAGCGTTCCGTGTCGATGCCGTTGGGGACCAGATGCAGCTTCGTGGCGGTTTTAACGATTCCCGGATGCCTTTTCAGGAAGATATCCCGGATGTGCGGAGCCACGAAGATCAAATCGCTGACAACGGAAAAATCTATCCTGTCCGTCAGGCCGTCCAACACCTCATAACTATGAATTCGGCAGACGACTTTTTTGCCCCGCAGAGCGAAGCGCGCCCTTTTGGTCAAAACCTCGGCGAGTTGGTTGCCCCATTCGAGCCAGACAATATCCTTGTCTTTGATGGCGGAAACATATGAATCCAACTGGTCCGAAACCAGCTTCTCCACCATGAAGTCGGGCCGCAGTTCAGCCGCCACATCATCCACGAAATTGTCGAGGCCGGGCAAGCAAGCCAATAATACCTTCCGGGACGGGACTGCCCTGGCCTTCTCATGGATTGCCTTTCCTCGGCCGCTTGGGCGGTTGCCATGTTTGTCATCCGTTTGGCCCGCTCGGGTTTGGGCTTGCGGGGGCTGATCGAGTTTCTCATAGACCAGGGCCAACTTATTGGCCACATCCTGGGATTCCGGCGAATCTTGGCGCATTATCTCCAGTTGATTTCTAGCTTGGTTCCATTTCTCCTCCTTGAGATACAATTGCACCAGGTTTTCCCTGGCGACGCTGTATTTCGGGTCAAGGGAAATGGCCTTCAGGAAATGCGACTCGGCCTGGGACGGCTCCTTTTCCAACATGCTGAGCACCGCTATGTTGTTATGCGCTTGGACGCACCCTGGTTCGACCTCCAGCGCCATCAAGAAGGCGTTCCGGGCCTCCGCGTATTTCTTTTCAACGACAAGCTTCTGGCCCTGGGCCAAGAATTGATTGCTCATGGTTTCACCTCGTCTCTCATCGATTCAAGACCGGGCCGGCGATACGGGCCCGAGACGAGGTTTCGGGACTCACCGAGGGGACCAAATCCAAGGGGCCGTGGTTATACTTCAGCCCAGAACGCGAATTGGCAAAAATCTGCAGCCAAGTTTCAAAGCAAAGCAGCGACCAAATCAATAGGCGCCTGTTGTTTCCCCGGCAATGGTCTTCCAGGATTTCCTTTATCTTCCCCCGGGATATGAACTCATGGCAGAGGCTGGTCTTGCTTAAGACTTTGTCCTGGACGAATTTGAGGATGGGACCTCGGTACCATGAGCCGTCCGGCGAGGAGAAACCCTGTTTTTTACGGTTGAGTATCTCATCCGGTATGTAATGTTCCATGGCTTTGCGCAGCACGTTTTTCCCGTCGTCATGCTCAGCGTAATTCTGCTTGCGCTTGAAGAGGTTGTTTTCATCAAGGCTTTTCCAGTTGTACAGGTTCCTCAGCTTGTGACGGACGGGTATTTTTTGGGCGAAGTCGCATAAGTCATTGTCCAAAAAGGGGAAGCGCTCTTCAAGCCCGTGCGCCATGGACAGGCGGTCGTTCACGATCAGGAGGCCGTGCAGAAAGGTCTTGGCTTCAAAATACATGGAGTTGGCGATGTGGTCCTCGGGCGTCGCGTAGTTCAGGTGGTCATTGAAAGTGAAGACCCGCTTCAGCACCTCTTTGGGGTCCGAAAACCCCATTTTTTCCCCGACGGACGGTAAAAAGAAGTCCTTGCGGTGTTGTTCCGGGACCAATCTCTGCCAATATTCGTAATAACGATCAAAGAACTCCTCCCGGTTGGAGACCAGGGAGAAGCGGTAATAGCGCCAGGGGTATCCTCCGAACAGTTCATCCCCTCCCGCCCCGGACAGGCACACCTTCACGAACCGCGAGGCCAAATCGGCTATGTAGTAGTTGCCATAGCACATGCCCAGCCGGATATCCTCCAGGTGGCTCACCAGATCATCCAGAACCCAGTGAATATCGTGATGGCCCACCACCTGCTCAAAATGCCGGGTCCCGAAAGACGCGGCCATCCGTTCAGCGTGGATCCTTTCATCATAGGCAAGCTCCACCCCATCCACCTCTTCCATGTGCCAGCCGCAGGTGAAGGTATGGAAGCGAGGCACCGAGGCGGAAGCGATCTTCACGATGGAGCCGGAGTCCATGCCGCCCGAGAGGTATCCGCCCAGGGGAACGTCGGCGTACAGTTGCCTGCTCACCGCCTGCTCCAGTAAGCGGCGGGTCTCGTTTTTCGCGTCGCAGGCGGTCATCGTATCGTCATGGCTGGTGAAGTTGTAATCCCAGTACGACCGCCGCGATACAGCGCCGCTGTCCAAGTCTATCGTCAAGATGTTGGCGGGCGGGAGCAGGTTTACGCCCTCGAAAAGGGTTTGGAAGCGGAACAGGTTCTGAAAAGTGAAATACTCATTCAACGCATCGTAATTGATTGCGAAACTATAGGCCGAATGGGCCAGGATCGCTTTAATCTCGGAGCCTATCAGCCACAGGCCGCCCAGATTGGCGTAATAAAGCGTCTTAGTTCCATAGCGGTCGCGGACCAGGTAGGCCTTGTGATTGTCGCGGTCATAGAGGATAAAGGCGAAATGGCCGTTTAGCCGCTGGATTATATCTTCACCCCACTCTTCGAAACCATGCAGCAGCACCTCGGTATCGCAATTCGATTGGAAGGCGTGCCCGAGCCGGATGAGTTCCTGCTTTAATTGCAGGAAGTTATAAATAGTCCCATTATATGATACCGTGAATCGCCCGTCCCGGGTGGTCATGGGCTGGGCCCCCGCCGGCGTGGGGTCAATGACCGCCAGGCGGCGATGCGCCAAGCCGATGTTCCGGTTGAGGTAAAGGCCCGAGCCGTCAGGCCCCCGATGGGCCAACGCGTTTGACATTCTCCGAAGAACGGAGCGCCTGACCGGTTCGTGTCGTCTCAAGTCAAATACGGCCGCTATTCCGCACATGCGTTGATTCACTACCCTTCGGGTGGGAAAGGGGTCAAGCCTTTCCGGTTGAGAGCCGTCACCCTCCCGCGAGGCGCCAGGGCCAGGGAGGGACGACCGGCCATGAGGTTGTAGGGGAGATCGTCTTGAGGCGCGCGGCAATCCAGGCTATGCGCCGCCTCTTGGCCCCCCGCCGCCTTTTGACGCGTCATAAGGTTGTTATGGGGCTTGTTCGAACCTGGAAGGCTTTTCCGGCCGCGGGGCGGTTGGAGTATCGAGGAGTTACCCGATGCCATCCCGCGGTGCGCTTCAGCCCCCCGCAAGCGCGCATGGTCACTGCCATCCGTGCGGACGCGCCAGTATCCGCCTGAGGCCGCCAGGCCCTCCGCGGCGTTGGCGACGCGTGCCGCAGGGACTCGTATCTGTTGGTCGTTATCCTTGGCCCCACAAAAAAGTATGGAACCGTTTGCCTCGGCCGCAGCCAGCGGCAAACCGCCTTGCAGCCACCCATGGGCAGAAGTTGCCGGTTTGGCCATATCCGGATTCGCGGAAAACAAGCCCTGTGGCCCTGCCTGGGCGTCCGTGGGCAGTCCGTTTATCCGCTGGCGCAAAGGCATCTCATCCATGGGAAACGGCGCCAAGTCACCAGAAAGGCGCCCGGCGGAGGCCTTAACAGTAATAATTAATGATTTAAGTAAGATGAACCCTAGTTCCGCGTTCCGCCCCTTCCGAGAGAAACCCGGCGCGCGCCTGTGGCGGCAGGCGTTTGCCGGCTCAAGGGCGCGCCGGGCGGGTAGATCAGTTGAAACCGTTCCCTTTTTGATATGGCTGGGCCAGCATTTCATAAGAATAACTAGTTCTTTCGCCGTCCTAGCATTGTAAGTGTCATAAAATTGGACCTCTGGTTCCGCGCCAAGTTTTTGCAATATGCATGCCACCGGTCAAGACACGCCTGGGCCGCGCCTTACCGGCGCCAAAAGGCGCAACGTCATGAGTTAAACCGGAATTTCTCAAGCGACGGCCCCCAAGGTTGAGGCGTTTGGGGTTTTCGTGCCGCAACTTCGATCGGTACGGCCCTGGATGAGCCCCGCCATGGCCTCGCTTTACCCCTTGAAGACGTACAGACCACGCAGCGCACGAGGGTGCGGTCGCTCAGGCCGCAAGCTCCGAGAGGGCCCGTTCCTGTTTCAATGCTTCCCGCGCCGCCCGACCGCAAATCGCCGCCGCGTGCTCGTAGCCCGTCAGAGAGGCTCACTTTTTGCCGCGTTAGGGCCGGCAAGGGCTTCTTCCCCAAATCGACATGAACGGGTTAATTGATTTGCATGAGTTGCGTTTCGCGCCATCACGGTTTTCCGCCATACGGGCGCTTGCCAAAACCGCCCGTCTCTGTTGACATTTTGACTGGCAGTCAAAATGTCAACGCTTTTATTATACTTACGGCCGCGAGCCCTCCCCCGCCGCTTGGTTGGAAACTGCTGGGGATTCCGCAATAAACCCAATGACCATGATAGATTGGGCTAATCAATCTCCCCAGATTGGCCTTTGGATTGCATGCATACAGCCAGAAAACGATGGCGCGGGGGGCCGCCGCCTTGCCCGGCCCTCATTGGAGCCAAAAACGGGACGAGAAGACCATGACCATTAAAACCCCGGCTTTTCCAAGCAGGCTAACCTTGGAACTGACCAATCAATGCAATTACAAGTGCGCCATGTGCCCCTCGCGCTTCGATCCCGGCGAAGCCAAGGGGATGATGGAGCCCAAGCTTTTCAAGCGCCTGGTGGACGAAGCCTCGGGTCATCTTCCAGTGGCCCTGGTCCCCTTTTTCCGGGGCGAAAGCCTGCTGCATCCGGCCATCGCCAACCTGATCGCCTATGCCAAGGGCAAGGGCCTGGGCCCCGTGCAGTTGGCCAGCAACGGGCTGTTGCTCTCCGAGCTGATGGCCAAGCGCCTTTTGGACGCCGGCCTGGATTTCATCTCCTTCAGCCTGGACACCATGGATGAGTTGGAGTACCGCCGCATAAGGAAAGGCGGCGATCTCCCCCAGGTGCTGCGCAACGTCAGGCGCTTCCTCAGGCTGCGCGACCAGGGCGGCTACGCCACCACGGTTCAGGTATCGGCCACCCGCACCGGGCTCAACCAGGAGAGCATGCAAAAATTCATAGCCGCCTGGCAAAACGTGGCCGACCGGGTGCGCATCTATTACGAGCATTCGGCCGACGGCCACACCGGCAGCCTGCCCGGCCTGGGCCAGGCCGGGCCGCAAGAGCGTTTGGCCTGCCAAAAGCCTTTCAGCGAAATGGTGGTCTATCACAACGGCCAAGCCGCGCTTTGCAATCACGATTGGTACCGCGATCCGCCCCTGGGCGACGTGGGCCGGTCGGGCATACAGGCGGTGTGGCAAGGGGAGGCCTACGCCCGTTTGCGCGGGCAGCACAAGGATCCCGCCGGCCTGAGCGATGCCACCTGCCTGCACTGCGATCACTGGCGGGTCCACTACCTGGAAAACCAGCTGGTGGGCGAACTCTATCTGAAAGAACAGAGCACGGCCTATGCTTGAGCACGCCACGCCCATACCCATCACCATGCCCGTGTTCGGCGAGCGGGAGAAAGAGCTGCTGCTCAAGCCCCTGGAGACCGGCTGGGTGGTGCAGGGCCCTTACGTCAGCCGCTTCGAGCGGGAATTCTGCGCCTACACCGGAGCCAAGCACTCCCTGGCCACCACTTCCTGCACCAGCGCCCTGCATCTCATCCTGTGCGCCCTGAGCGTCGGCCCCGGCGACGAGGTCATCGTTCCCTCGTTCACCTACGTGGCCACGGCCAACGCGGTGGAATACGCCGGTGCGCGGCCCGTGTTCTGCGACATCGAGCTGGCCACGTTTAATATCGACCTGAAAGAGGCCGCCAGGCTGATAGGCCCCCGCACCAAGGCCATCCTGCCGGTTTCCCTTTTCGGCCTCTCGGCCGACCTGCCCGGCTGCCTGGAATTGGCCAAGGCCAAAGGGCTCCATGTGATCGAGGACGCGGCCTGCGCCCTGGGCGCCAGGGTCGGCGGCGCGCACAGCGGGGTGCTGGGCACGGCGGCCGCTTTTTCTTTTCACCCGCGCAAGGCCATCACCACCGGCGAGGGCGGCATGGTCACCACCAACGACGGCGAGCTGGCCGAGCGGGCGGCCAAGCTGCGGAACCACGGCGCGGAAGCCACGGATTTGGAGCGCCACCAACAGACCGGCGGCTCCCTGCTGCCGGCGTTCAACCTGTTGGGCTTCAATTACCGCATGACCGATCTGCAGGGCGCCCTGGGCGTGGCCCAGATGGAGCGGGTGGGGGACATCATCGCCGGCCGGCGCGCGGCGGCGGCCAATTACGACGCGCTTCTGGCCGGGGCCCAAGCGGTGCGGCCGCCCCTGGCGCCAAAGGGATACGAGCACGCCTACCAGTCCTATGTGGCGACCTTCACCGGCGGCGGCGAGCCCTCCCTGGAAAACCTGGCGCAACTGAACCGGCAACGCAACCGCCTCATGGCGAGAATGGAAAAGGACGGCGTTTCCGTCCGGCAGGGCACCCACGCCGTGCACACCCTGGGCTACTACCAAAAGAAATACGGACTGAAGCCGGAAGATTTGCCCATGAGCCTTTTGGCCGACCGGCTCAGCATCGCCCTGCCCTTGTTCATGGGCATCGAGCCAAAGGCGCAAGAGCGGGTGGCCGCCTATCTCCTTAACCCGGAGCGGTATATCTGATGGGTGGCATGGCCGGCATTCTGGACCTGCGTCAACGGGCCACGGTCCCTCATGAGACCTTGCGGCCCCTGGGCGGGTCCCTGCCTGGCCGGGGCCTGCTCGAAAAGCCGAGGCGGCCCGCCCGGGAGCCCATCCTTGCCAAGGGCGTCATTTCAAGGCTCAAAAGAACCGTGTCGGGCTTAAGGACATTTTTATAGCCAAGGAGATTCGGGCATGGAGCCAAAAAATCGCGAAAAAGCTAAAGCAACCGCGGCCCAACGGCAGGGCTTGGAAGGCTTGCAGCGCGCGGAGAGGCTGTTCCAGGCCGACCAGGCGCGGCAAGCCGTGGAGTTCCTGCGGGGGAAGATAGAGGCCAATCCCGAGCACCGCGCTTTTCTGGAGCGCTGGGGAAGGCTGTTCATGGAGCGGCGCGCCTACGACTCCGCCGTTCTGGTCTTTCAACTGGTGGCCGGGCTGTTTCCCCAGGACGCCAGGGCGCATAACCCCCTGTCCGTGGCTTTGTCCATGGCCGGCTTTCAGGACGAGGCCCTCAAAGCCATGACGCGTTGCGTGGAATTGGCGCCCGAATCCTGGCGCAACCGTCTGAATCTCGGCAAGCTTTACATGCTGAACGAGGACTGGGCCCGGGCCAAGGACACCTTCGACGCCCTGGAAGGCGAAATACCCCCCGGCCTGATGAGCCAAGTGGTGGAAATGAAGGACTTTTGCCAGGAAAAACTCGACTTCCCCATCGTGCGATTCTGAGCGCGGCAGAACCGAGACTCCTGTGCGCCTTTAAAAAAAACCGCTTAATTCCCCACCCAGGCTACGTCAAATGACTCTGGGAGGCCCGAAGGCCTCCCAGAGCGTTAGGTGTTCGCTTTGATTGGTTTTCTAAGTCTAGCCCAAGAGCTGGAGAGCCAGCTGCGGCAGGCTGTTGGCCTGGGCCAGCATGGCGGTGGCCGCCTGGGCCAGGATGTTGTTGCTGGTGAACTCGGTCATCTCGGTGGCCACGTCCACATCGGAGATGCGCGACTCGGCCGCTTGCAGGTTCTCCGCCTGGATCTGCAGGTTGGTGATGGTGTTCTCCAACCGGTTCTGGATGGCGCCCAGGTTGGCGCGGGCCGTGTCCTTCTTGTTGATGGCCGCGTCCATGGCGGACAGGGCGACCTGGGCCCCGGACTGGGTCAGGATGTCGGCGCCGTCCCACTCGGTGGTGCCGGAGCCGTTCTGCGGCTGGGACCACTCATCAACCTCGTCCAGCAAGAGGTAATCATCCATCCAATCGGTATCGCCCTCGGGCAGTCTGCCATAGAAGGGCTGGCTGCCGCCGGTGCCGTTCATGGAGGTGCCGGTGAGGAGGCCGCCCACGATGGAGGGGGTCCCGGTCGTGGTGGTGAGGCTGAAGATCTGGACCTGGTACTTCTCACCGCCGTGGTTCATCTGGATCTGCAGCTCCCACTCCTCGTTCGCCTCGTCGTAGTAGGCGCTGGCGGTCAGCGGCGTTTCGCCGCCGCCGGACAGGGTGGCCTGGCCGGCCGAGAGGGTGGTGGTGCCGCTCACGGTGTTGATGCTGTTGCCGTCGGCGCCGCCGGCATAAGCGCTGAGGTTCAGGGTGGTGCCGTTCCAGGCCGCGTTCACGCCAAGGGTGGAGGCGTGCGTGTTCATGTAACCGCCGATTTCGATGGCAATGCTGGTGGCCGAGGACAGGGTGCCCAGGGCAATGTTACCCGTCTTGTTGGTGGCGTCGAAGGTATCGGTGCCGCCGGAAGTAAAGGTAAAGCTGAATCCGTTGACGGTCAGGCTCTGAGAACCCACGAAGTTGCTGGCCGTGGTGGTGGCGCTGAAAGCGCTGGCGGTCAAGGTGCCGGTGGCCTGGCTGCCCGCGTTGATTTCGCTGACCAAATCGGAGATGCTGTCGCGGCTGCTATCCACCTTCACGTAGCCGTAAAGGTTCCAGGTCGCGGAGCCCGGGGCTTCCTCGTTGAAGTCCGTGGAATAACGTATGCCGAAGATGCCGTCGGCGTCGGTGGCGCTATCGATCAGGGACGCGGTCTGGCTGGCGGCGTTGAGCATGGTGGTGCGCAGGGTGTCGCGGTCGTCGCTGTTGCCCACCCGCAGGCCGGTCTCGTAGGTGGCGCGCATGTCGCCCACGTTGATGTAGTAGTAGTCCTCGGCCGCGTCGTTGCCGGTGCCGAAGTGGATCTTCATGCCCGAGCCGGAGTGGGACTGGACCATGCTGCCGTCCAGAAGCTTCACGCCGTTGAAGTCGGTGGCGTTGGCGATACGGTCGATCTCCGCCGCCATGGCCTGGTACTCGGAGTTCATGATCTCGCGCTGAGCCGTGGTGTAGGTACCGGTGGCCGCCTGTTCGGCCAACTCCTTCATACGAATCAGCTTTTCGTCGATGACGCTCATGGCGCCCTCGGCGGTCTGAATCAGGCTGATGGCGTCGGAAGCGTTACGAATGCCCTGGTTGAGCACCGCGATGTCCGAACGCATCAACTCGCGAATGGCCAAACCGGCCGCGTCATCGGCGGCGGAGTTGACCCGCAAACCGGACGACAGCCTGGAGACCGAGGTGCTTAAGTTGTTGTAAATAGTGTTCAGGTTGCGCGCGGCCGTCATGGCCATAAGGTTGTGGTTGATGACAAGGCTCATTAAATCCCCTCCTTGGCGGTGCCGCGTGGTTCCTTCCGCGCGGAAAACCTAATTTTTTGGTTCCCTTAGCCGTTGAGCTATTACCCGTTCCCGGGCATGAGGATCGTCATCCTCACGGAGCGCTCATAGTTCTGATCGGCAAGGGGAGGGGGTTTCTTGAACCGGGGAACCAAAAAATTTCGATTTTGGGATTTGAGCCTTGTCCCTGGGAGCTAGTTTTTTAAGCCGGGCCCGGCTGAGGCCGGGCCCGGCGGATCGGTTGTTTTGCCTATCCGTTCAGCAACTGGAGAGCCAGTTGCGGCAGGCTGTTGGCCTGGGCCAGCATGGCGGTGGCCGCCTGGGCCAGGATGTTGTTCCTGGTGAACTCGGTCATTTCCAAGGCCACGTCCACGTCCGAGATGCGGGACTCGGCCGCTTGCAGGTTCTCCGCCTGAATCTGCAGGTTGGTGATGGTGTTCTCCAGGCGGTTGGCGAAGGCGCCCAGTTCGGCCCGCCTGATGTCCTTCCTGGTGATGGCGTCCTCGAGGGCGCCCAAGGCCAGCTGGGCGGCGGACTGGGTGCGGATGTCGGCGCCGTCCCAGTCGGTGTTGCCGGATCCGTTCTGGGCCTCCACCCACTCGTCGTCCTCGTCGGTGCCGGGGAAGTTGTTGATGAAACCGGTACCACTGAAGTTGGTGGTCAGGGTGCCCAGGTAGCCCACGGTGGCGGTGCTGTCGATGACGTCGCCGGCTCCGCTCAGGCTGGTGAGGCTGAAGAGCCGCATCTGCTGATGATCGCCGCCTTGGTCCATGGAGATTTGCAGCTCGAACTGCTGGTTATCCTCATCCCACCAGGCGTCGGCCGTGAGCACCTTGGCGCCGCCGTCCCTCAGGGTGGGGGCGCTGCGGGCGATGGCGGTGGTGTTGCTCACGATCTGGATATCGTTGCCCGACTCGCCGAACTCGGCGGCGTAAATCCACAAGGTGGCGCCGTCGACCACTCCGAAAACGCCGGTGGAGGCGTA
The DNA here is from genome assembly GCA_001184205.1 of Desulfocarbo indianensis. Lineage (GTDB taxonomy): Bacteria > Desulfobacterota > Desulfarculia > Desulfarculales > Desulfarculaceae > Desulfocarbo > Desulfocarbo indianensis. Next base: position 1,202,546 of record LBMP01000001.1, on the reverse strand, counting down.
GTTGCTGTTCATGAGGGCCGCGGTCTGCAGGGCCACCGAAGTCATGTTGTCGTTGAGGCCGTTGATGCCCACCGTGCTTATGGCGGTCGGGCCGTTGTAATCCAGGTTGGTGCCCACCGAGGAGAAGGCGATGACCTGGCCGTTGACCGTGAGCCGGGCGGCTTCCAGCTCCGTGGAACTCATGGAGCGGAAGTTGAAGTAGCCCCTGGCCTGGGCGCCGCGGTTGATCTTGTCCACCAGGGAGGTGACGCTGTCCCGGTTGGCGTCCACCGGCACGTAGCCGTACATCTGCCACACCGGATCGTTGCTGGAATCCAAGGACGTGCTGTATTGGATGCCGAACACGCCGTCGCTGGTGGTGGTGGCGCCGCGGGCCGATTCACCCAGGTAGCTGGTGGCGGTGGGTGCGTCCAGGTAGGTGGTGCGCCAGTATTCCCTGGGGTCGCTGTTGCCCACCCGCAGGCCGGTGGCCTCGGTGGCGCGCATGTCGCCCATGTCTATGAAGTAGTAGTCCTCGGCCGAGGAGTTGCCCGTGCCGAAGTGGATCTTCATGCCCGAGCCTTCGTGGAAGGTGTGCAGGGTGCCGTCCAGGAGCTTCACGCCGTTGAACTCGGTGGCGTTGGCTATACGGTCGATTTCCCGCGCCATGGCCTGGTATTCTGAATCCATGATTTCGCGCTGGGCCGTGGTGTAGGTGCCCGTGGCCGCCTGCTCAGCCAGTTCCTTCATGCGCACCAGCTTCTCGTCGATCACGTTCATGGCGCCCTCGGCCGTCTGGATCATGCTGATCGCGTCGGACGCGTTGCGGACGCCCTGATTGATGACCTGGATGTCAGCCCGCATGAGTTCGCGGATGGCCAAACCTGCCGCATCGTCGGCCGCCGAGTTGACCCTGAGGCCAGAGGACAGCCTCTGAGTCGACTTGGACAGGCGTGAATAGATTGTGGACAAGTTCCTGGCCGCGTTCATGGCCATCAGGTTATGGTTGACTACCAGACTCATTGGAACCCTCCTTGGTCCTTTTGCGCCAAGATCCCTTTGGCGCAGTTCTTGAGCGGAAGCGTCTAGCCCTTGCTCCTGGAGGCTCACCCGGTGCCAGTGGCCTCTGATTTCAGAGTTCTTATCGGCATCTGGAAAAATGGGTTAAGCACTTTTTTCATTTTTTTGATTTTTATTCCCCCGGCTCCCGTGGGCCGCGGCAAGCTATTTGCTACGTACTCCTTGTCGAGCACCAGACTGTCATGGTATTGACGCAAAAAAGCTCCCTGAGGCCATCCGCCCACCGGCCCGGAGCGAAAACGCTGAAAGGACGGGCAGATGTCAAAAAAGAAGCGGCCTGGCCAGGCCAAGAAGCCCAGCGCCACGGCACCCAAGCAGCCAGAGCCCGCATCTCCGGCCCCGCTTCCCCGGGAAAGACCCGCCATTAGCGTCTGCATGATGGTGAAAAACGAGGAAAAGAACCTGCCCCGGGCCTTGGACAGTGTAAAAGACTGGGTGGACGAGATCATCGTGGTGGACACCGGCTCCACGGACCGCACCGTGGAAATCGCCGAGAGCTTCGGCGCCAAGGTCTATCACCACCCCTGGGAGCACGATTTTTCCAAGCACCGCAACCAATCCATTTCCTACGCCACCGGCGACTGGCTGCTGATCCTGGACGCGGACGAGGAATTGGACCAGGAGACCGCGCCCCAGCTCAGGAAACTCACCAAAGCCCCTCCGGGCGTGAACGGGCTTTTGTTCGAGCTATATAATGATGTGACCGCGGGAGGCCAAACTTTTGTATTGCACCCCCGCTTTTTCAGAAACGGAGTGGGCTTTCATTACCAGGGCAAGGTGCACAACCGGCCCACCGTGCCGGGCGACGTGGCCCGCACCACGGTGCGCCTCATTCATTACGGCTACAACGAATCCCCCGAGGTCATGGCGGCCAAGCACCAGCGCCGGACCTCCATGATCCGCAAGTGGGTGGAGGAGGAGCCGGACAATTTCCTGGCCCATTCCTACCTGGCCCACGCCCTCTTGAGCAGGCCGGAGAGCATGGCGGAAGCCGTGGAGGAGGCGCTGACCAGCCTCCGGCTTTTACACAACACCCCCAACGAGCAGCAACGCTATCCCCACGTCTATTATCCCATCCTCAACGGGCTGACCAACCTGGCCCGCGACGACGAGCTCCTCCAGCACGCCGCCGATTGCTTGAAAGTGGCCCCTTATTATCCTGATCCTCTTTTCTTCACGGTGTGGGTGGAATACAAGCGGCGGGCCTGGGAAGAGGTGTGCCGCCACAGCGAAGAGTTCATGGAGCTGCAGGATCGCTGCCGGGCCAATCCCAGCGATTTTCTCTTCTTCGAAAACATGAGCTTCGACCAGCTCAACACGGTGCTCATGCGCTGGGTGGTGGCTGCCGGCAAGCTGGGCCGCGCGGAGGAGGCCAAGCGGGTCCTGCAGATGGCCATGGCCGAGCGCGGGGGCGAGGAGGCCGCCAAATCGGCGGTATTGACCCTCTACAACGGCGGGCAGGCCGACCTGGGCCTGGAGCTGGCCCAGGCGGCCGGCCGGGAAAAGCCCGACTGGTCCTGGCCGGAGAACGTGCTGCGCATGGGCGCGGCCAAGCAACAGGAAAAGCGGGCCGGCGACCTGGTGGCCGAAGCCGAGGAAGCGCTGAAGCGGGACCGCGGGCCGGAAGCCGTGGCCAGCCTGGAAAACGCCGCCATGTTGAACGGCCAGTCGCCGGAAGTCCTGTTGGGCCTGGCCAGGGCCCTGGAACGGACCGGCCGCCTGCCGGAGGCGGAGGCGGCCTTGATCAAGGGGCTCAGCGCCCACCCCGGCCACGCCTGGGCCTGGCGGCGCCTGGCTGATATCTGCTTCGAACGCCGGGACCACGCCGGCGCGGCGGCCTGCTACCGGCGCTACCTCCAGCAGGCCCCCCAGGACCAGGCGGCCAAGGACCGCCTGACCCTGTGCCTGGGCAAAGAGGCCGCGCCCACCGTGGCGGAGAAACCGCCGCGCCTGGTGGTGTTCCTGGTGGGCGGGCTCACCCCGGAACTGGTGCGCATGCCCGCCCCCCATTTGCTCATGGGAACCGCCTGGGGCGAGTTCCTGGCCGAGCCGGGCCCCCAGCCCGACGCTCCCAACTGGGCCAGCCTTTACACCGGCGTCCCGCCCGCGGCCCATGGGCTCCGCGAGGAATCCTCCTTCAACCATCCCCTGTCGATCGCCAGCCTGAGAACGCCAGCCTTTTGGGAGGCCCTGCGGCCGGAGACCTCGGTCGGGCTTTTGGCCGCGCCCTTGACCACGCCTCCGCCCGCGGTGAACGGCTGGGCGGTGTCCGGCTTTCCGGCGGGCCTCTTGAGCCCAGAGGCGGTGTTCCCCGCCGAGCTTGCGCCCGGGGCCCTGGCCCTGGGAGCCCGCACCGATTTCGTGCTGAACGAGTATGAGCTGCAGACCGCCCCCCAGAGGATTGAGAGCGACATCCGCCAGGAAGGGCTTTTGCTGCAAACCGAGCGCAACAAGCTCACCGCCGCCGCCGGCCTGCCGGCGGTGGATCTCCTGGTGGTGGGCGTCAACTCCGTGGAATACCTGCAACAGGTCCACGAACTGGCCACCTATCAATTGTACAGCGCCTACCAGCAGGTATACGGCTGGGTGGAAAGCTTCCTGGCCGGGGTGCGGCCCGAGGCCTTCGCCATCTTCAGCCAGCGCGGTTACCCCCGCCAGGGCCACGCGGCCCAGTTGGGCGGCTTCTACTGCATGTCGTGGCTAAGGGGCGAGAACGCCAGGGCCCATTTGACCGACGTGGCCGCGGAGCTGGTGCGCCGCCTGGGCGGCGATGCGGGCGTTCTGGGCCGCCCCCGCCAATAGGATCGGATTCAGGTGAGCACCGGGGCCACCCAGTTGGCCCCGGCCGAGGCGCTTCCCCTGGCCGCCGCCGCGGCGAAGGCCAGGCTCTGGTCATAAAAGTGCGCCTTGGTTTCGGGGTGCTCCAACCAGGACCGCACGCCCTGGCGGTCCTCCTCCACCTCCAGGTGGGTCATGGCCGCCTGGCGGAAAGCCTCCACGCTGCCGAAAAGCTCGATCAATTCCTTTTCGCCGGCGTTGGGGGGTATCTCCTTGACCTGGGCCGAGCCGTCCTCCGCCACCAGGCGCAGGCTGCGCACCGCCCGCAGCAGATCGGCCATGCTCATGCGCATGGTCTGGGGATAGCGATAGGCGTAGGGGTTGGACATGAGCAAATGATGCCCCCCGCCGCCCGCCCAATAGCGATAGGAGGCCATGGAATCCCAGATCACGGTCAGCTTGGGCGTCACCGCCGCGGCCAGGTGATAAAGGCCGCCGTCGCGTCCCACGAAACCTTGCGCCTGGGAAAACAGCCAGGCCAAGTCAGGCAGGGTGGAGGCCGGGTCTTCCAGGCCAAGGGTCTGGTCCAACAGGTCATCCAGCCCCTGATAATCCGCGGCGCCCACCCCCACCAGGGCGTGATCCCTGCCCAGATCCGTTAAAAGCCGCCGCCACCATTCCACGTCTTGCCAGAGATTGAGCGCCCGCCCCGGATTGAGGGGAAACACCGCCAGGGTGGGCCGTTCGCGGCTGAGGAGCCCCCTGAGCGCGGCCGGCCGCGCCGGGTCCAAAAAGACGCTGGGCCGGTCGTCGCGGTTTTCCAGGTCGTAATAGAGGCTGTGCGCCAGGATGGGATTGGCGCGCACCCGATCCACGGGCAGAACGGGCAAGGGGAAGCGGTGGGTGGTCTTGCTGACCCAGGAGGCCAAACGGCCCGAGCGCGCCACCGGCACCTGCTCCACCCGCAGCCGGCCCGGAGCTTGCCGCGGCGGGTTCAATTCCTTGACCAGGGGATGGGTTTCCACCAGTTCCCCGGCGCTGGCCGGGTCGAAAAACAGCCGCACCGGCCTGCCCTGGTTGCGCAACAAGCCCAGGACCATGAGGGTGTCGCCCAGGGCCAGCCTGGGCGGGGGGTGGCACTGGTTCCCGTCCAATTCAATATAGATGGGCAGGTCCAAATGCTCCACCGTGTTGCGCAAATGCCAGGGAATCTCGCTGACCAGCACCGGCCTCCGCCTTTCCTTTTTAGGACGGCAATCAACGAGATCATAGACTTGGCCCGGCCCTCCTGTCAAAGAGGCTTAAAGTATGGGGCCTGGGCTGCCGATCTAAATTACAGTATCTGTTGTTGCCTCCTGGCGGTAAAAATTGCCGCCGGCAAAGGGAGCGCGTGGGGGCGCATAAAAATTAGCTAAATTTATCAACCCGTTATTTGTCGAGCCTTTAACCGAATCGAGCGGCACGTTAGTTGCAAAAGAATGCCGCGAACGAATAGCTTCCCCTTTTAAAGGGAAGGCACCCCAACGGGAGGAATGCGCCTTGGCCGACTCGACAAGCAGTATTCTGTCCAGTTACTATCAGCTCCCCACGGCTGAGTACGACTCGGTCAGCGGCCGCGTGACCTTCACCGGCCTGGGTTCGGGCACCGATTTCACCGAGATCGTCGATCAGTTGGTTGAGATCGAATCGATCCATAAAACCCGGCTGGAGTCATGGAAAGCCACTTGGGAGGCCAAGGTCAGTTCCATGCAGTCCCTCAATCAGCGTCTGGACGCCATTGAGGAAGCCGCCGCGGACATGGCCAGCCTGACCGATTTCATGGTGCGCCAGGGCACCAGCAGCGATTACACCATTGTCTCGGCCACGGCCAGCAACGAAGCCAACACCGGAGCCTACCGCGTGGAGGTGGGCACCGACGTCAAGCACATCCTGCGCTCGGCCGGCGTGGACAGCGCCTCCGCCGACGTGGTGAGCGGCGACGGCGGCGAACTGGGCTTTTATATCGGCTCCAGCTACACCACGGTGGGGATAGGCGCCACCGACAGCCTGGACACCATCGCGGCGGCCATCAACGCCAAATTGGACAGCAACGTGGCCACGGTGGAAAGCGACGGCACCGGCAGCCGCGCCTATCATCTGGTTTTCAAAAGCACCACCGGCGGCGACGACGGCCGCATAGAGGTGGTGAAGAACGCCACCGACCTCTCATTCAGCCAAAACGACGTGGTGTTGGACGACGATTCCTCCTGGGGTTCGGCCAGCATAGACCTGGCCGGCCAGTTCAACGGCGATAAATCCACGGCTTCGGTTTTCGAGTACGTCTTCACCGCCCACACCAGCGGCACCACCGTCACCCTGGGTTCGGAGGAGCTGACGCTGACCTACGACGTGATCGACCGCGTCACCGGCACCACCATAAGCTCGGGCACCACCATCACCGTGGCCGCCGACTACGTGCTCGGCGATTCCGTCGCGGTGGAAAACGGCTTTGCCCTGCGCCTGGGCACGGGGGACGTGACCGACGGCCAGTCCTTCAGCGTCACGGGATTCGCCAACGATATCGACGACGCCGAGTTGGGCACCTGGTCCGGCTCCACCATCACCACCAGCGGCAACTACCTGGGCTCGGTGAACAGGACCTACTCCTTTTCGGTGGTCACCGGGGGCGACATCAACGACGCCGGAGACGAAGACACGGTGGTGCTGCGCTGGACCGATTCCACCGGCAAAACCGGCACCGTGAGCATCAACAAGAGCAACCAGGCCTACACCGTGGACCAGGGAGTAAAAATATCCCTGGAGGCTGGCAACCTGGCCGGCGGCGACACCTTTCAGATAAACGTCTTCGCGCCCGACCACCAGCAGGGCCAGGACAAGGGCCTGGCCCAGGCCGCCAAAGTGGTGCATTCCGGCTGGGCGGATGAGACCACCACCGCAGTCACCAATAGCAACGCCACTTTTTCCTATACCTACGCCGGGGAAACCATCACGGTTTCGATCGCCGCCGGCTCCACCCTGACCCAGGTTAAAAACGCCATCAATCAGGATTCGGACAACCCGGGCGTGGTCGCCAGCATAATCAACGACGGCCAGGGCCTGCCCACCAGCTACAAGCTGGTGCTGACCGGCCAGGATACCGGCGCCGAGAATCAGATCAGCATGGTGTCGCACAATTTCGACACCACCTTCGGCGGCGGCGGCGACGTGGGCGGCGGCTTCACCCGTTCCCAATGGGCCACCAACAGCATGACGAAAATCGACGGCTATCCCTCGGAGACCGACATCTATCTGCAGCGCGACACCAACCAGGTGGACGGCGTGATAAACGGGGTGACCCTCAACCTGCACGACGCCGGCGAGGCGGAAATAACCATCTCCAACGACATCGAGTCCATCTATGCCAAGGTGGAGGCTTTCATAAACGCGGTCAACTACGCCCAAGCCTACATCCGCCAGGAAACCTACTATGACCCCGACGGCGAGGAGACCGGCATCCTGATCGGCAACTACAGCTACTACATCCTCAAATCCCGCATCGATTCGGCGCTGAATCAAGTCATCGCCGGCCTGGACAGCGACAGCGACGCCTACACCACCCTGGCCGACATCGGCATCGTCACCGACCCCGACGCCGACGGCGCCTGGACCATCAGCACCACGGCCGTCACCATAAACGGCGTGGAGATCGGCACCACCCTGAGGGAAGCCTTGGCCAACGACCCCGAGGCGGTGGCCAATCTATTCATAAACAACGAGACCAACGGTTCCAAGGGCGTGGCCGCGCGCATGCAAGAGGAAATGGAGGCGCTTACCGATTCCACCAGCGGCACCCTCGTCGTGCTCATGAAGAACTACAACAGCATCATCGCCAATATCGACAACAAGATCGACAGCGAGGAGAAGCGGCTGGAAACCTACCGCCAGCATCAGCTGGATCGTTTCGCGCGCCTGGAAACCAGGTTGTCCGAGTTGAACGGCCTGTCCAGCACCATTGAGAGCGCCATAGCTCAGTTGCCGAACAGTAATTCGGATTAAATAAGCAATCAAGGGCCCATGGCCGGGTCCGGCTAACACCAAGGATGGGTAATCATGCAGCAGTATGGACAGAATCAGTACCGTAAGGCCCAGGTGGCCACGGTGGACCGTGGGCGGCTCATCGTGCTGCTCTATGAAGGGGCCATCAGCTTCCTGACCAAAGCCGAGGCCAGCCTGAGCGATGGCGACATCCCCGGCGCCGCCAACCTCATCAACCGGGCTCAGGACATCATCGACGAGCTGAACGCCTCCCTCAACATGGATCAGGGCGGCGACATCGCGGCCAACCTGCGGCGGCTGTATTTGTTCATGGGCGATCAGCTGGTGCGGGCCAAGATCAAGGCCGACAATGAACCACTGCGCGACGTGACCCGCATGCTCACCACCCTGAACGAAGCCTGGCGCGAGGCGGTGGCCAAGCCCGAGGCCAGGGAGGTGCTGGACCGGCAGGCGGGCCAAAAGGCCCAGACCAGAAGCGGCCTCACGGTCTGAGGCCGCGCCGAAAAACCGCCCGGCTATAAAAAAACCGGCCGCCGGGCTGCGGGTTATCCCCTTCCCAGCGCCATGCCAAGGCCGATGCGGTCCCTTTGGGGGGCCGCGTCCGCTTTTTTTACGCGCTTGCACGCCTTGGCAAGGCGAAAAAAAGCCGGGCCCGGCGCGTCGCCGAGTCCGGCCAAATCATGGTCCGATAAGCGGGCTAACCGGTGCGCGAAACCCGGTCCGGTCCCCACCAGCGGCGGTCTCCGCCGGCATAGGCGTGCCGGACCCGCTGGACTTCCTTGATGTGCCCCAGGTCCTTCATCAACGCCGTCCTCCGCTCCTCCAGAAGTTGGGCCACGCGCCGGTCCACGTCCAGCACCTGCCTCCCCAGGCGGCGGATGTGTTCGAACACCTCTTGGGCGCGGCTCTGCTCGCCGGGGCTCAAACCGCCCCCTTGCGGCTCCCAGGCGGCGAAAGTCGGGGCCAGGCGCTGGTGCATGGCGTTAAGCTCCTTGAAGGTCTTCTGGCGCCGCGCCCAGGCGTCCTCGAAGGCCTCCTCCTGGTCTCCCTTTTCCAGCAGCCCCAATAGCACCTGGGCCTGGCCCAAGAGCTCTCCGTGCAGATGCTGCAGGCGATCCAATTCGTTTAAAAGGCTCACGACAGGGCCTGCTCCTTGAGGGTGGGCATGAAGCCCCTCCAGAGGTCGAGTTCCGCGCTGAGATCGTATTCCAGGATATCGGCCAGGAGCACCCAATCCTGCTGTTCCTGCGCGGAAAGCAGATCCTTGATCAACACCAGGAGCTTTTGCAGGCGTTCCTCGCCGCTCAGGCCTTCCAGGCTGGGGCTCTCGAAATCCAGCTCCAAGATCTGGCGGCATTCCTGCAGCATTTGCAGGAAGAGCTGGATGCTCTCCAGGGTGTTCAGGTAATGCTCGCTGGCCTCCTGCTCGTCGCTGACCCGGAAAAGCTCGGCCACGCGGCCCACCGAATGCTTGATGGCATCCAGATAGGCCCCCGCGTTGGCCAGGAAATGCACGGCCATTTCCCGGGCCGGGATGGTCTCCACCTCCAGGCGCTGGATGCGCTCGCGGCCCAGGCGGTCGGCCGGGCCCAGCTTGGCCTCCTCGAAGAGCTCGCCGTTGATGCGCACCTCGCGCATGGTGGCGTCGTCGCCCACCGCCTTGTTGGCCAGATCGCCCAATATGTCCTGCAGGGTGCCGCCGATCAATTCGCCGGCGAATTGCTTGCCGTCCACCAAGACTTCCATGTCTCCGTCCTCCTTAATTGAGCCCGACCGCCTCGGTCTGGGCCAGGCTGTGCAATATGGCATAGGCCGCCTGATCCTTGGCGGCGGCGGATGGCCGCGCCCGGTCATTGGGTTCGGCTTGATCGGCCGGCCCCAGGCAAATGCTTAGTATCCGCTCCATGCGGTGATAATAGGTATGCTCGTTAAGCACCCGGCGCCGCCCGGCTTGGGCGATGCGGGCGCGTTCCTCCGGATTGGCCAGGTAATGGCGCGCCATCTCCAGCATCTCGTCCTCGCTGCCGAAGACCGCCAGCTCGCGGCCCGGCGCGAACAGCTTTTCCAGGCCCGCCACCCGGTCCACCAACTGGAACCCGCCGCAGGCCGCCACCTCGAAGGTGCGGGGGTTGACGAAATCCGCCCGGGCCACCCCGTCGTCGGCGGTGGGCGAGGAATGCAGGTTCAAAACCACCTGGCAGGCGTTGTAGACCTTGACCACCTCCCCGCTCTCCAGGCGGCGTCCCTTCTCCCGCACCAGGCCGGCGAAAGGCTCCCTCTGGGGCCAGGCCGTGCCCCAGATGCCCAGGGGCAGTCCCTTCCGGGCCAGGCGGGCGAAGACCAGCCGGCGGTTGGGATAGCCGTGGCCCATGAAGCCCACCGGCGCGTAATAGCGCGCGTAATCGGCCTTGCTCAGCTCCAGGGGGCGGTGGATGGGGGGATGAGCGGCCACCGGCAGGAAATGGTGCTTGGCGCCCAGCCGGTCCAGCTCCTCCTCCAGGGCCGCGCCCTGAATGTGGAAAAAATGGCTGTAGGCCGAGGCCAGATGGCGGAAATAATCCATGTGCCGGTAGTTCTCGATGAACCAGAAGGCGGTGGGCGCGCCCAGCCGGTTCAGGGCCTCCACCGCCTGCGCGGCCAGGGGGGCCTGGGCCATGGCGAAAACCAGATGGGGCTGGAACTCCTCGGCCAAAAGAACGGTGAGTTCGCCCAGGAAACGCACCAGGGAGGCCTGCATCTTGTCCTGGCGGACCAAGTCGCCCTTGGACTCGCGCAGCAGGCGGTGCAGGGGCTCCAGGCAGTCGATGGGCACGGTGAATACTTCGCAGCCCAGATCGGCCAGGGCCTCGGCGCACCAATAGGCGATGGGCAGGCTTCCTCCCCAAACCGGCGGCACCACCAGCACCCGAGGCCGGGCGGGCCGGGGGCGGCCCAAAGCCGCCTCGTCTGCCAGACGGCGGGCCAGGCCCCTGGCCTCCAGGGGATAGAGCCGGGCGCTGGGGCGGTGCAGGAACATGCCGCGGCCCCGCAAATCGCCCAGCTTGTCCGCCTCCACCACCAGGCGCAGCCGGGGCAAGAGACCGCTCAGGTCCCTGGCGCTAAAAGCCAGCCGCAAAAGACCCGGGTTGGGCTCCCAGACCACCAAGTCGCGGCCGGCCAGAGGCTCCAGGTGATAGCCCAGGCCGAAGCCCAGGCAGGCCAGGGGCCCCGGCGGCGCGGTCTTGGCCAGGCTGAGGCCTTCCCGCACCGGGTCCACGGTGGAGGTGAGCCGGATCTGCCCCAGGCGCAAGGCGGGCGGGCCTTGGCGGCTGGGCTCCAGAATCGCCTGGGGATCGGGCGCGGCGTTGGCCAAATCCCTGGCCAAATCCGGCTGACGCCGGGCCAGGGCGGCCAAATTGGTTTCCAGATAATCCATGGCCTCTCCAGGGTGATCAGCTTGGGGCCGCGCTGCCGGCCCGGAAGCGTTCAATGATATTCAAGCAAACTCCATACCAGGGACCCGGCCCCAAGCGGCGGCGGTTCCCAGCGCCGGCTGCTTTAGCTAATCAGCTTTAATAACTAATCAATCTTGCCACATTCAACTCGCCGCCCCCTCGCCGCCCCCTCGCCGCCCCCGGAGGCCATCGCCAACACGGCAGAAGCGGCCCGGCAGGCATGGGATAAACCTGCCGGGGCCTGGGGCCCCGCCGTTAGCGCCAGGGGCTTCAGCCCCGGAGCCTGGGCCATGACCCGCCGCGCCGCGTCCGCATCACTGCCGTGGCAAGCCGCGGCCAGGCGGGCGGCGGCCCCGGCCAGGCCCGCCAATTGCCGGCTCGTCTCCTGGCTGGGGGCCGAGTAGCCCTGGGCCAATTCCCGGCCGACCAGGCCGTCTTCAAAAACATAATCCGGCCGCAGGAGCAGACGGCCCGCCTCCCGCAGGGCCAAGGCCAAGCCATCGCCCACGGTTAGGGGCCGGGCATTAAGCTGGCGATAGCGCTGGCCGAAAGCGTCCATCTCGCCGGCCAGGGCCTCCACCCCAGCAGGCAGGCTCAGGCCGGCGGAGGCGCGCGAGGCCGAGACTCCGCCCAAAAGCGCCAGGGCCGCCCGCAGGGCCGCCTGGGGCGTGATCAGCCGCCGGCAGGGGGCGGCGCCCTGGCAGACGGGCGCGTGCTCCTGGCAGGGCCCGCATTGGTCGCGGGCCTGCAAAACCAGATGGCCGTGGCCATAGGGGCCGGTTTCATGGACCTGGGCCGGACCCATGAACAGGGCCAGCACCCGGCTGCCCACCGCCGTGGCCAGATGCAGGCTGCCGGTGTCGGCTGAGACGGTCAGGTCGCAGGCCTCCAGCACCGCGGCCAGGGTGGGCAGGTCGGTGCGGCCCATGAGGTCCCGCACCTCCTGGCCGGCCGCGCCCAGATCCCGCAGCAGACGCCGGGCCAGCACCCGCTCCCGGGCAGAGCCCACCAGGGCCAGGCCCACGCCCTGGGCCAAAAGGCCCCGGGCCAGGCGGGCGAAGGAGGCCACGGGCCAGCGCCTGAGGTCGTTGTTGGCCCCCAGCTGCAAGGCCGCCAGGGGCCTTCCCGCGGGCAACAGCTCGCGGGCCTTTTGCCGCGCCGCCGGCTCCACCCGGTGCTCCAGGCGCTCCAGGGGCGGGCCCTGGGGCGCGGCATAGGAAGCCAGGATATCGGAAAGGTGCAGGCGGGTAAGCCGGCGGTCGGCCACCAGATGCATGAGGAAGGGACTCCAGGCCTCGCCCGCCATGCGCCCCTCTTGCCAGCGCCAGCCGTGCAGCCCGGCCCTTGGCCACAGGGAGGCCAGGCCAGCGCACAGCCCGCTCAGGTTCAGGTTGTAGACCTCCCCCACCGCCAGCCCGGCCAGGGGCTCTAAAAGCCCGCCCAGCCGCGCCAGGCGCAGGCGCGGGGATTCGCCGGCCCTGGCCGCGTCCTCCAGGGTGGCGGGGTCCATGATCAAAACCCGCTCCCGGTGGCGACAGGCCAGGGCCAGGGGCGCTTGGGCCGGGGTGACCAGGACGTGGGGCTTGCCCAGAGCGGCCAACAGCGGCGTGGTTTGCAGAAAATCGCCCAGGCGGGCCAGTTGGATCACCAGGCTGGCGCCGCTGGCCTGGGATTTGGTTTCCGCCGGGGTTCGCTCAGATAAGGCCAACACGCCGCACCTCCTCGATCAGAAAATCCGGCGCGGGCCGCGCCCGCCGCAAGGCCGCCTCCGGGTCCAGCGCGCCCGGCGCGGGGCCCTGCACCGGCGCCACGGCCAGCCAGCGCCCGGCGTGATAGCGGTGCGCGCCCCGGCCCACCAGGCCCCGGGGGGCAAAGGCCAGGAGCATGCGCCGCCCCGGCAGGAGCCGCATCAACTCATCGCGGCCCAGATCGTGCAACCGGCCCAGATAACCGGGGCTCAGCAGGGGCCAGGCCCCGCTGGCCACGCAGAGCACCAAGAGGCCGTCCGGCGCGCAGGCCGACAAGGCCCGGCCCAGAAACTCGGCCGGATCGGTCTGCCGCTCCAGGGTATCGCGGATTATGAGGGCGGCCAGGCCTTGGGCCTCGCCGGGCCCGGCCAGCTCCTCCACCACGGCCTCGGGCAGGCGCTGGCCCAGGCCCGCGGCGCTGCGGCCGCCGTCCCTGGCCAGGACCCCCACCCGGCCCTGCCCCCCGGCCCGGTCCAGGGCCGGCGAGGCCAGCTTGGCTATCTCGTCCAAGAGGCCGTCCTCGGCCGGGTCCGGCGGCACCGGGCCTTCCTGCATGGCCGCCAGGGGCTCGTCCATAAGCTTTGCCGCGCTCTGGCGGTCCCCGGCCAGAATCAGGCTCACCGCGGTGGCCGGCTTGCTGTCGCTAAGTCTCTGGCGCAGACGCGCCAGGAAAAGCTCTTCCCATTCGGCGGCGATGAGCGCCCAATCGTGCTCCTGCCAGATACGCTCCCGCGCCTCGTCCGCGACGCGCGCGGCGGTTTGCGGGTCGCCCAGCAGGTCCAGGCTCTTTTGAATATATGCTTCAACGTATTCCCTTGAGCCCGGCCTGCCCGCCACCAGGAATTCCGGAGAGCGCACGGTTTCCGGCAGGGCAAAGGCCCGGCTGGTCAAAACTGGCGTGGCCAGGGCCTGGGCCTCCAGGGCGGCGATGCACGATATCTCTGGAAAAACACATGGATACAATAGCGCGCCGCAGGAGGCCAAATGGCGGTAATAGGCTTTCTTGGCCAGGCCGCCCAGCACTTCCACGCCGGGGGATTGTTTAAGTAATCGCTCTATGTCGACATATTCCCGCCGCAGGGCGGGGTGCAGGGCCGTATCCGCCACCTGATAGCCGCACACGGCCAGGCGCAGCTCTGGCCGGGCTTCCTTCAGGCGAGGCCATATTTTTTCGAGTAATAGCTTTAATCCTCTTTCCGGCCGGGAGACATAGGTGACCAGATCAGGCTGGCGCTCCACGCCCCGGATGGTTTCGGCTATCAGCTCCAGGTCCAGACCGTTGCGGGTTATGGCCAATTTCCCGGCGCAGGCCGGCAAGCGCTCGGCATAGCCCTGGGCCTGGAAACAGCTCAGCACCAAGGCCAAATCCAGGCCTTCCAAGCGTTGGGCCAGCTCGCGGGGCTTATCCAGAACATCATGATTCCACAGCACCTTAAGCCCAGCTTGCAAGGGCAGGTCCAGCGCCGCGAAAAAGCGGCTCACCACCAGGGCGTCGAACCTTTCCTCCCCTGCCGCCCGCACCAAATCCTTGCGGTCGCGGTAACGCACCGCGTGGTAGATTCCGGGCTTGGGGCAGCGGCAAAACACCTGCACCCGATGTCCCCGCTGGGCCAGCGCCCGGGCCACCTGCACCAGGGCGGTTTCCGAGCCGCCCAAGGCCCGCTCCTCGGGCGAAGCTCCGTGAAACGCCTCGCCGTCGGTGATAAAGCCTATGGCCAGGTTGGGACGCTTCATGCCGCCTGCTCCAGACGCGCCAAAAGGCGCAGGGCTTGCCGGTCGCCGGGATGATATTCAAGCACTCGCTCTAAATGCGATCTGGCCTTGCCCGCCTGGCCCTGACCCAAAAGCAGGCGGGCCAGATCGGTGAGCGGCGCGGGGTTTTGGGGCTGCCGGCGCGCCGCCCGCTCCAGAAAGGCCATGGCCTTTTGCGGGGAGCCCAGGCGCTCGTGGCTGCGCCCCAGAAAATATTCAGCTAAAAACAAGGTCTTGCCAGGATCAAGCTCCACAAAGGGCGCCTCCAGGCCCAGCTTCAGGGCTTTGGCCAGATGCTTGGCGGCCATGGCCCAGTCCTCCTGGCCATAAGCCAGCCGGCCGCAATGAAAATGCCCCAGTCCCTCGCCCGGCGCTTGCCGCAGGAACTCCTGCAACACTTCGCCGGCCAAATCCGGCCTGGCCAGGCGCTCCCAGGCCTGGGCCAGAAGAAAATGGCCGTGCGCCCAGATTTGCCGGTTGCGCGCTTCAGCCGCCCGGTCCAGGATCAGCATACTTAAATGCTCTATGGCGTTGGAGAATTCTCGCAGGTTGAACAGGGTGCGCCCCATTTGGTAGCGGGCGTAAAAATCGCCCGGATCATCTTCAAGCATTTGCTCGATCAATTGCAGATAGTAGCGCCCCTTGTTTTGGGCGTGCCCGTGATCGGAATATCCCCAGTGGCGCACCACCAGGGGCGTGGCCAGGGAGGGCCATTGCGGCGGGTGCCGCAATTGCTCGTGCACCCGTCCAGTGAAGCGGACCTTAGGCGAACGGGGAAAGCAGCGCTTTTGCCACAACATGCCGCCCTTGCCTTCCAAGCGCTCCAGAGCCCACAGCACCGCGGGCTGAGGCGGCAGCAATTCGCGCAACTCCGTGACCATTGCGGGTGTGATGGCGTTGTCGCCGTCCAGCCAGAAGAGCCAGTCGCTTTTAGCCTGTTCTATCGTGAAGTTGCGCGCGGCGGCGAAATTATCCTGCCAGGCGAACTCATGCACCCGCGCACCCAGGCGGCGGCAGATTTCCGCAGTGCCGTCCTGGGAGCCGGTGTCGGCCACCACCACCTCGTCGAAGCAATGGGCCACCGGCGCCAGGGAGCGCCCCAGGTTGGCTTCCTCGTCGCGCAGAATCATTATGAGACCCAGGCTGACCTCAGGCATAAAGCTCCTCCGCCATGGCCCGCAGCCGGTTGGACATTTGCTCCAGCTTTTCGGCGGCTTCCGCCGGATCGGCGCTGGGCGGCAGGTATTGCAGCGCCGCCGCGGCCGCCGTTTCCGTGCCGGCCAATTCCCTGGCCTGGGCCAGCCCGCCCCGCTCCAGCCCCGCCAGGCATTGTCTGATCTGGGTCTTGGCGGCCATAAGGTTTTGCACCAACAGGCTCGCTGGGGGCATCGCTATGGAATCCAGACAGTTATGCCATAAGCTCTCAAGGGCGGCCCCTTCGGGCAACAGGTCCAGGGCCTCATCTAAAAGCATATGCTCAAAGCCAGGCAGGTAAGCCCCTTCCGCCGTGGCGTTGATGATCCTGGGCCCTTTGCCGCGTTTGGCCAAATAGGCGGCGGTTTCGCGGTACCAGCTGATATAGCTCATGAAAACCGGCGAGGTCTGCACCTGGTCCCCATGGATGCCGGGCACCTCAACGGTTGCGGGCCGTTTTTCCTCTTCCCCGCCTGGCCGGCCGTGGGCATGAATGCGGCCTCCGCTGTAAGCCAAATCCTGGCCCACCAGGATTATGGGATCGCAGCCCCAAAGCACGGCCAGAGAAAAGGCGGCGCTGCTGGCATGACCGCCGTTGGGCAGGGCCCAGCCGCCGCCGCTCAGCTTGGCCACCCAGGGCTGCAAGTGGAATAGCGCGCATTTTCCACGCCATAGCTCGAAATGCCTGGCGTGGCCGCTGGTGGCCGCCGCCAGCCAGGTTCGGGCGGGATCCACCGCCGCGAACTGGCGCGATTCGTCCTTGGCTTCCAGGGCCACGGCCAAGTGCAGGGCCATTCCTTTGGCGGCCAGGGGCCCGATGGCCGAGGCCGCGCCCAGGAGCAAGGCCTTGCCGCTAGCGCCCCCCAGCGCCGCCAGGCTGCGGTCCAGCGATGGTCCCGCCCCCAGCACCAGGGCCGGCGCGCCGCGGAAGCGATGGGCCAGACGGGTAAGGTCCGGTGCTTTTAGCAAATGCTTAAAGTTGGCCTGGATATTGGCCAGCCATTGCTCGTCCTTGGCCTGCCTGGTGTGCCAATCCACCCGGCCCCGGCTCATCACCTGATCGACGATCTCCTTGGTCTTGGCCGGGAGAAGGGGCTCGTTTCGCCGATAGGCTTCCGGCGAATACACCGCCACCCGGCCGTTTTTGGCTGTCTTTTCGTCATAAACCAGTACGCGGGAGAGATACTCGGTCAACTGGTTGGCATCGCGGACAATTTCCAGACCGGTCAGGTCCGGACCCAAGCTGCGGGCCATGGCCAAGCGCCTGGCGTCCGGCTCGAACAGCACCAGGCGGGGGCCGTTGGGGCGCAACGCCGCCGCCTTGGCATGCCAGCCCAGGCCACACCCCGCCAGCACCAGGGTGTCATCCGGCCCCGCCTTGGCCAAAAGCCCCGCCAAATCGGCCATGGCCGCGCGCAGGGCTCCCTGGGCCGGATGCAGGGGCGTCTCCCCCAAGAGGCAGGCGCCGTCTTCGGCTATGTTGATGTCAATGCTCACAGCATAAATCCCTTACGGGCCGCCTCCTGGCGCTTGGCGGCCAGTTCGTCCCGTTTTTCCAGGCCACAAGCCCGGTCATAGGCCTGGGCCGCCTGATTGGGCGCGCCCTGGGCCATGAGCAAATCGCCCAAGGTTTCCCAAGCGGCCCCATGGCCCGCATCCAGCCGGGTAGCTTCAAGCAAATGCTCCAGTGCTGACCAAAGGGACGGAGGCAGGCCGCCAAGATTGAACCCTATGCTGGCGCCATGGCCGGCCTCGGCCAGTAACCGAGCGGCCTGCAAATGAAATCCGCTTTCTCCCGGCTGGCCGGCCAGACCGAGCGCCTGGCATGAGGCGCTAAACTCGCCGCTTTCGCCGGCCTGCCAGGCGGCCAGGGCGTACATGAGGCCCTCCCGCGCGCCGCCCAGTTCCCTGGCCCGGCCCAGATGAGCCAGAGCCTCGCGGGCGCGCCCCAGGCTCAGCTCGGCCAGCCCCGCCGCCCGAGAGGCTGGCAAAGGCCTGGCCCCGTCCGCCGCGGCGGCCCGCAGCCGCGCCGCGCCGCGCAAAACCCGGCGGGCGCCGGCCTTGGCCGGCCAGCGCAGGCCGGCCATCAACAGGGCCTCGCCCTCCAGGCGCAGGGCCTCGCCGCCGGCGGCCCTGGGCCTCTCCGGAGCGCGTTGCATCATGCCTTCAATTTTGCTGACTATTACCTCGGCGCGCTGGATCAGGCCATGCTCCTGGCAAACCAATTCCCGGCCTTGCCGCCGCAGGCGCTGGCGCAAGCCGTCGTCTTTGAGCAAAAGATTTAACTTATCCGCCAGGTCATCCGGGCCGAAATAGCAAAGATGCTCAAACTCTTTGAAAGCACCGTCCATGGCTCCGGGAGCGGCCTCGGACAAAAGGCACCCGCCGGACGCCATGACCTCCAGGGGGCGGGTGGTGAAGCCGGGGAAAAGGTTTTCGTTCAGGGTTATCTGCTGGCGTGCGTACAGCTTGGCCGCCTCCTGGGTGGGGAACCAGGCCTCTTGTCTTCCGCCGCGCACCGCCAGGGGAGCCAGCTTGGATATTTTCTCCAGAATTGCCGAACGCTTGGGCCTCACCCGCTGGTTGACCACTCCCACGAAACAAACCCCAGGCGTCTCCGCCTCCACCCGCGGCTGCGCGTAAAGCTCCGGCTCCACCCCCACCGGCAGCCAGGCGGCGGCGGCGTGCCTGGCCGCCAGGCGCTCCGCCGGCCGGGGCTGATCCAGCCAGGCCAGGTCGAAAAGCCGGGCGTAGGGTTGCTGCCAAAATTCATTCAGGGGCGAATCAACCCCATAAAAAGCCGTGATCACGGGAGCCTGGGCGATGCCGCTGGGCAGCTTGCGGTTGCCCACGTCGTCGGTCACCAACAGAGCGTCCGCCTGAAAACCCCTTTTTTTCAAAAGCTTGTCCAGCGCCGCCCATTCCGGGTCCGGGTCCGCCAGGGGCAGATCGCCCTGGGACCCGCAGGTGAGCGCCTCATGCCCCAAGCGGCGCAGGGGGTGGGCAAAGGTGTCGCTTCCTAAAAGGACCAGGCGCAAATTCATCCCCTCCAAACAAAGCCGCTCCGGCGGCAGTGGCACATATAAAGAACCATGCAACACCCATACCAGACCTCTGCCGGGTGCCCTACATAATAATGCTTATATTACAATTAGTTAGCTAGGAGCTTCCCCTCGGAGCCAGCCGGGGGTAATTTATTCCCCGACCCTGGTGGGCAAAGGCCGCCAAAAGCTTGACCGCCGGGCATGGAAAAATGCCGGGCCGCCCCAGGAAATTTCAAGAAATCGGGCTATGGTCTCGATCAGGCTTTATAAAGGCGTTCGCCGCTCAGGGGCCCCAAGGGGGTGTTCTGGCCATAGGCGCGGCGGGCCGGGCCGGCGAAAGCCGGGGGTTGGGATTGCCCATCCTGGATGGTTTCCGTGGCTTCGGGCGGGGCCGAGGGCTCCAGCAGCAAAGCGGCCAGTTGCTGGCGTTTCATGACTTCGCTGAAACTCTGCTCCTGGGGGGTCCGCCGGGCCGCGGCGCCCTTGGCGGGTGGGCGGCCTTGGTCCGGGAGCGGCTGGGGCGGCGTTTTGCCCTCCACTTCCAGGCGGCGCCAAGTGAAATCCAGGCTGAAATGCTTGGTGCTCAAGGTCAGTGAATGGCTGGTGAGAGCGAAGCCTTGCTCGCCCGTTTGCGCGTCCAGATCAAGGCTGGGAGCTTCCCGCGCGGCGGGGTCCGCCTCCTTGGGCGGCAAGGGCGGAGCCTTGGTAATCATTGCAGCCCCTCCATGGGCTAAAAAACTGATCTAGCTGTGAAAATTATATCTTATCCCTTGCCGGCCGGCAAGGCCGTTTGCCCAATGAAAATTTGACCTGGACCCCAAAAAAAGATAAAGTTTGATCACGCCGATGCCGATGTACCTAATGAAGGGAAGTATAGGCATATGGCCATCACCTCTTATCAGGTTCAGAACATCCTCCGGACTTACGCCAAGCAGCTAAGCCGGGGGCAGCGCTTGGCGCGGAGCCGGGCGGCCAGGGAACCTGCGCCCAACGACCAGGTGAACATCAGCATCGAGGCCAGGCGCAAGCAGGTGATAGAAAAGATTACCTCCGAGATAGTCGCCAACCTGGGTTCGCGGATTCCCGGCGCTTCGGGCCAGGGTTTGGGCGGGGTGGAAGAGCAGGCCCTGGCCCAGCTCTCCCAGGAATACGGCAAGAGCCTGGACCTGAGGACCGACGAATCTTCGGGCCGCCTGCTTTTCGTGGTGGTGGATGAGCAAACCGGCGACAGGATCGAAGACCTGAATCAGGAAGAATCGGCCCGCCTGCAGGACAGGCTGTATGCCATCACCCAGGAGATCATAGATCAAAACATGGTTTAGGGTAATGCCGCCGCCCCCAAGGGGCGCGGTTTTAAGATAAGAACGGCTGGGGACAAGGAAGGCGGATCATGTTGATTAAGGATGCCTTGGGGATAGGCAACAAGACCGTGGAAGGGCGCGACCGCGCCCAGGAAACCGCGCGCTCCCGCGATAAGGCGGCCAGCCGCTCCGGCTCGGCGGCGCAATCGGTTTCCGGCGACCGGGTGGAGCTGTCCGGGCGCAGCAAGGAGATGGCCAAGGCCCACGAAGCCGTGGCCACCGCTCCGGATGTGCGCCAGCAAAAGGTTCAGGAAATCAAGGAAAGCATCGCCAGCGGTCAGTACGAAGTGAACGCCGACAAGGTGGCCCAAAAGATGATCGTCAATTTCCTGGAAGAAATCATATAGGCCGGCCCGGCTCCCGTTCCCCCGGCTTTTCCGGCCGGGCCGCCAGGATTGATACGTCCCCGCCCGCCCCCTCTCCGCCGAATCCATAAAAACAAAGCGGCCGCCCACGGCTGGAAAGCGCGGTGGTCTCCAAGGACTGCTCCCCGCCGAATTCATAAAAAACAAAGCGGCCGCCCACGGCTGGAAGGCGCGGTGGTCTCCAAGTGCTACTCCCCGCCGAATCCATAAAAAACAAAGCGGCCGCCCACGGCTGGAAAGCGCGGTGGTCTCCAAGGACTGCTCCCCGCCGAATCCATAAAAAACAAAGCGGCCGCCCACGGCTGGAAGGCGCGGTGGTCTCCAAGTGCTACTCCCCGCCGAATCCATAAAAACAAAGCGGCCGCCCCCAAAGGGCGGCCGCTGGTTTAGCCGTCATCCGCCGGCCTGAGCCGGCTCCCCTATTTTAGGCCGTTTCCTCCTGATTGCCGCCTTGCGCCCCGCCGGCTCCCTGGCTGGCCAGGGGCTGGCGCACCGAATACTTGGCGTCGTCCAGTATTATCTGGGCCGCCTGGCGGTTTTGCAGGTTTATCACCACCGGCGCTTTCAGGTTGGCCGTCATCTTGTCCGGCTTGCCGGCGGGAATGGTCACCACCACCCACACCTGAATGTGGGTGGGGTCTTCGGCGTTCAGCAACTTGGTTTCGGAGTTGCTCAGGGTGAATTTATAGGCCGTGTCGAAAAGCAGAGGGTTGACCACCACGAAGGCCAGCTCCGCCGCTTCCAGGGATTGCAGCCAGAAGAAGGGGGAATCTTCCCTGTGGCGGATGAGCACGTAGCGCCTCAGTTGGGGGAAACCGATCATGCCCTGGGGCAGGGTGATGACCCGGTCGGCCGGAACCTCCACCTCTCCGAAACGGGAGGATTTCACCCTAAGGGTGGCCTGTGGGGTAGTCTCAGGCATTATCGCCCTTTCCCTTCAGCAAACCGCTCAGAGCGTCCAGATCGTTGGCCTGGGCCGCGGTCGCCTGCTCATTGGCCTCCTTGATCTTCAGGAAAATCTCCATGCGGTGGATGGGCATGTCGCCCGGGGCTTCTATGCCCAGGCGCACCTGCCGGCCCTTGATATCCATCACGCTCACGGTGACCGATCCGTCGCCGATGGTGATGCTCTCGCCCACCTTCCTGGTTAGGATAAGCAACTATCCTTCCCCTTCCCTGGGGCCCCGCGGGTTCCGGTCCGGCAAAAGCCGGGCTTTTCCCCCCGGGGACGGGCCCCGACTATTTTTGTCGGCCCGGGCGGCCTTTATCAAGGCGCGGGCCGGTTCGGGCCTAGAGGTAATCGGCCAAGGTGCGGCTGGAGATGAAGGCCGTGGATTGCAGGGTGGCCTGGTACAAGAGCTCGTAGGTGTTGAGCTCGGTGACCACCTTGGTCACGTCCACGTCCTGGGCCTGCGACAGCCGCTCGTACAAACGCAAATTATCGCCGCCCAGCAGATTCTCCCGCACATCCAGGCGGTTCAGCCGGGCGCCCGCATCCGCCGCGTATTTTAGCAGGTTGGACTGGGCGCTTTCAAGCATGTCCAGCGCCTCGTCCATAAGCTTCTGGCTCTCCTCCTGGCCGGTGTTGTATTGCTCTAGGGTCAGGCGGTGATAATCGCCGTCGTCCACGCTGCCGCCTTCGCTCAGGTAAAAGCTGGTGTCCTGGTGGCCGTCCCCGTCCAAATCCAGGCTTATGGGGTTGCGGGAATCGGTGCCCGGTATGTTCACCACCTGGTGCATACGCACGCCGGCAGAGGTCTGATAGGTCACCGTCATGGTCAGGGGCGGCGGCCCGGCGTAGCCGTCGGGATCGGTGTTTTCCGGATAGAACACCGGCGAATAGGAGGTGCCGGCCGGCAGGGGCGCCACCCCGTCCCAAACCGCGATGTTGGCCGGGGGGTCGGTGGAGGCCGGCACGATGTCCTCGCTGACGAAGCTCATGTTGGCCACGTACATCTGGACGGCGTCGCCGGTGACCGGGTCGTTGAAGGTGGCGACGGCTTCCGCGCCGGTGCCGGTGACGGTCACCGTGCCGCCGTCGGTCCAGGTGCCGGCGTTGTCCCAGGCCACCCGCAGCACCATGGGGTTGCTGGCGGAGGGGATGCCGGAATACTGGTCGTTGGACGAATCCAGGTAGAACTGGAAGCTGCGGCTGTCCAGGGTGGCATCGTCCAGGGTGGCCGAACTCAGGGCCACCGGCGCGCCCACGTTGAATTCCAGGTCCCACACCTGGAGATCGTTCCAATACTCCTCCTGGCTCTGGTACTTGGCGATGGTGCTGGTGGGATCGCCGGGGTCCGCCACCACCAAATCCTGCCAGGCGCCGTCCACCCGCACCTGGGCCGAGCTGGAAGGCGTGTTGGGGTTGTTGATCAGCGAGGAGTTGGTGGCGTTCAGCCCGTTGGGCACCGCCTCGAAATAGTCCTGCTCGGTGGGGTCCTTCTCCAGGGCGTCGGCCCATTGGGTCAGAATGTCCAACAGGTTGCTGCGGTTGCCGCCGCTGACGCCCTCCGTCTTTAAGAGATCCTCCAGGTTGTAATTGTATTGCATGCGGTTGGCCCAGGAGAGGTTCACATCCATGGCCTCGTCGTTGCCCTGATTGCGGCCCACCTCCAGGGTGAAGGTATCGCCCACGTTGTAAGAAGCCACGGCCAGGCCGGTGGCGGCGTCCCACAGCTTGGCGTCCTTGGCGTAGACCTGCACGCCGTCGCCGATATCCACCCCGTTGCCCGTGCCGGTGCTGTCCAGGGTCACGGTGCCGCTTATGGTGCGATCGAAATCATCCACATAGGAATAGCTCAGGGTCATGGTTTCGCCGGCCACGCCCGGCGTGCCGGCAAGCGCGCCGGAGCCGAAGGAGACCACGGTCAAGCTGACGTCGCGGGACAAAAGGCCGGTGTAGGCGCCCTGGCCCCACAGCTCGCCGGGGCCGGCGTTGGCCGAGTCGGCCTGGGCCTGGCCATCAACTTGCAGTTCGCTGCTGGCCGCGGGCTGATCCACCCGGGTGCCCGCGAAAATATAGTCGCCGTTCACCTGGGTATTGGCCAGGGAAAGCAACTGGTCCAGGAAATTGCGCACGTCGGTGGCGATCATCTGGCGCTGCTCGGGCGTGTAGGTGCCGGTGGACATCTGCTCGGCGCGCTCCTTGGCCATGCTGATCAGATCGCTCATGGACTGCATGGTGCTCTCGGCCTGCTGCAGCCAGCTCCGGGCGTGATCCAGGTTGGTGTCGTATTTCTCCACCTCCTCCAGCATGCGCTGGGAAAGATGGGAAGCGATTACCCCGATGGAATCGTCGCTGGGCCGGTTGATGCGGCTGCCGCTGGACATCTGCTCGTTGAGGCGCAGGAGATCCTCCTTGCGCCGCAGGACCGAGTACATGGTCTGGCGGTAGAAGGTCTCCAGGGTGACGCGATTGGATGACATCTATAAAGCCCCCTACCTCTTGGTTTCCAAGAGGGTGGCCAAGAGGGTGTCGGCCACGTTGATCATCTTGGCCGCCATCTGGTACGAGCGCTGGAAACGGATCATCTTGATCATTTCCTCGTCCAGGTTCACCGCGCTCACGTTGTCCCGCATGTTCTGCAGCTCGGCCAGGGCGGTCTCGTTGAAACTGAGACTGTCCGAGGCCGCCGATATCTTGGTGCCCAATTCCGCGGCCCAGGCGATCACCGCCTCGTTGAAGGTCTCGGTGGCGCCGGTCATGGTGTTGGCGTCCTTCAGGTCGGCCAAATCCAGGGCGTTGGTCGCGTCGCCCGTGGCGTGTTCGCCGTCTTCCAGCAAACGGCCCGCCGCGATGTTGCGCACGTTGTTCTGGATATTGTCGTTCAGGCTTATGCTGGAGGCCGAGGCGCCCTGGAAAAAGGTGTTTATGCCCAGGGCCGCCAGGACGTTGCTGGTGTCGTTGGCAAAGGCGAATTCGATGCCGCCGGAGGAATTGATGCTCAGATACTTGTTTTCCACCACCGTGGCCACCGGGTTGGAGGTCGGGTTCATGGTGGGGTTGATGGTGGCGTTGATGCGGTTCACCAGGGTGGTCAGGCTGTCGCTGGCGTAGACGTTGATGGTGTAGCCGCGGCGGGTGCCGTTCTCATAGGCCCAGATATCCAAGGTCCCGTCCTGGACGATGGAGCCGAAAGGCAGGACGTTGGTGGAATCGTTGAAGGAGGTGGACGCGCTGGATGATCCGTAGGTGCCGGTGACGCTGGTCATGAGGTCCAGGCCGGCGCCCTGGGAATGCAGCTTGTTGACCTCCACGATGATGGTCTCGGCCAGGTCGTTGAGAAAAGCCTGCATCTGGGGGATGTCGCCGGTGTCGGTCCCGGTGGAGCCGGTGGGCAGGGTGCCGCCGCGCACCTGCAGCCAGGCCCCGATGCTGCCGCCGGTCACCTCGGAGGCGTCCATGACCACGTTCAGATTGCGCCACACCAGCTGGTGCTCGCTGTAACCGTCCACCGGTCCGAAATAGAGGGGGTCCGCGTCGGAGTCCCTGGGGTAGTCGCTCTGCACCAGGGTCTTGCCGGTGCCCGCCTGTATGGTGATGGAGCCGTCCCCGGTTTCGAACCAGTTGATATCGATCAATTCGGCCAGCTTGTTGATCTGGGCCATGCGCTCGTCGCGCAGGTCGTTGGAGGTCTTGCCGCTGGCCTCGTCGGCGGCGATCTGGTGGTTCAGTTCGGCGATGCGGCGGCAGGTGGCGTTGGCGTCGCTGACCGCGCCGGAGAGATAGGTGTCCTGGTCCCGCTTGACCTGGGCCAGGTCGGTCATGAGGGTTTGCAGGCGGTTGACCAGGTTGTTGGCCGTCTCCTTGAGGACCTGGCGCACCGCGGACGATTCGGGGTTGTTGGACACGTCCTGCCAGGCGTTGAAAAAGGCGGTGATCTCGTAGCCCAGGCCGGCGTCGCCGGCTTCGTTGGAAAGGGCCTCCAGGCGGCTGAGCTGGGTGAGCCGGGCGTTCTGGTATTCCTGATCGCTGGTCTTATCGGAGATGCGCTCGAAAAGCAGCTTGTCCACGTGCTGGATCACGTCCAGGAGCTTGACTCCGGTGCCGTAGAAACCCTCGCTGGCGCGCTCCGGGTTGCGGGTGGCCTGCACCACTTCTTGGCGCGAGTAATCGGCGTTGTTCACGTTGGCCACGTTGTGGCTGATGGTGTCCAACTGCCGCGTGGAGGCGATGAGCCCCCAGCGCGAGATATCCATCATGGAATAGATCGAAGGCACGGCTCACACCTCCCTGGCCAGCAGACGCGGCAAGGAGGGCCCGCTCTGCTGCACGCCCTTGCTGCCGTAGGCGGCGCCCCGCCCCCGGCCGGTCAGGGTGTGCAACAAGCCTTCCACCGTGTCCAGGGCCTCCTCGATGAAACCCTTGTTCATCTGGTTGAGGTCGGCCAGGCGCTTGGCCATGCGGCTTAAGTTGGAGATCATGGTGCGGAAGGGCCCCTGCTGGCCGCTGGGCAGAAACCCGGCCAGGTCGGAAAGCTTCAGCGAGCGCTCGCTGTCCGGCGAAAGGCTCATCATCAGCTCGCGGCGTCCCTCCTGCACCTGGGCCAGTTCCTTGCAAACCGCCAGCTTGCGCTCGGCCGTGCCCATGAGACGCTGGTGACCGCCGTCCAGGAGAATGTCGCGTTCCTCGCTGACCACCTCCAACAGTTGACGGTACAGCTCCAGCTCCTGGCCCAGCCGCTGGCCGATTTCCTGCATCACAGCTTGCATGGCTACTACTCCTTGGGATCAGGTAGTGGTGTTCAAGGACACCCCCGCCAGCTTGGATAAGGGATTGACCGGCCGCCCGGCGGCGTCGCGGGTCTCGAAATGCAGATGCGGGCCGGTGGAAACGCCGGTGGAGCCCACCGTGGCCACCTGCTGGCCGGCGGAGACCAACTGGCCCTCGCTCACCTTGATCTCCTGCAAATGACCGTAATAAGTCTGGCTGCCGTCGGCGTGGGTGATGATCAAGAGATTGCCGTAGCCGCCGCGCTCGCCGGCGAATTCCACCCTGCCGGCCGCCGCCGCCTGCACCGGGCTTCCCTCCGGCGCGGCCAGATCCAGGCCGGTGTGCTCGCTGTCCTCGCCGGTCAGCGGATGCACCCTGGAGCCGAAGCCGCTGGTCAGGATGCCCTGCACCGGCAGAATCAGGCTCTGGGAATCGCTTCCGCCGCCGGCCTCGACGCGCAAGGACTGGCCGATCTTGACCCCCGGCCGGGAATAGGCATCGCGGCTGAGCTGGCGTTCCAGCATGTCGGCGATGCCCATGGAGCCTCCCTTGACCGTCTCGTCGCTCATCGCCTGGTCCAGCATGTCGGTGAAGATCTCCTCGCCGTAGCCGCCGTGGAACATCTCGGTGTTGTCCACGGTCTGCCGCATTTCCTTCCAGAGCATCTTGAGGAATTGGGCCTCGAACATGCGGCAGGCCTTCTGGAGCTCCGCTTTTTCCCTGGCCTGTTCCTCCGTGGTCTTGGCCTGGGTCTGGCTGGCCTTGGCGCCCAGCGGCTTCAAGATGGCGGCGTCGAAGGTCATGCTAGATGATCTCCAAATCGGCCTGCAGGGCCCCGGCCGCCCGGATGGCCTGCAGGATGGTGATGAGATCGCGGGGGGTGGCGCCCAGGGCGTTCAGGGCCTTGACCACCTCGCCTATGGACACCCCGCCGTCCACCAGCTTGAGCTTGGCCTTTTGCTCGCCCACCTGCACCTCGGTCTGGGGGGTGACCACGGTCTGGCCCTCGGTGAAGGGCAGCGGCTGGCTGACCTGCTGGCTCTCGGCGATGCTGATGGACAGCGCGCCGGAGGTCACCGCCACGGTGGAGATGCGGACCGCCTCGCCCATGACCACGGTGCCGGTGCGTTCGTCCACCACCACCTTGGCCGAGGTGTCGGGCCGGATTTCCAGGTTCTCCAGCTTGGCCACCAGGCCCACCCGGTCCACGGCCTGGGCCGGGGGCAGGCTGACCTTCACGGTGGAGGGGTCGCTGGCCTGGGCCTTGACCCCCTGCATGCCGCGGTTGATGGCGGCGGCCACCCTGGCGGCGGTGGTGAAGTCCGGGGTGTCCAAGTTTATTTCCAGCTGATCCATGTCCTTGAAGGCAAAGGGCAGCTCGCGCTCCACCGTGCCGCCGCGGGGAATGCGGCCCACGGTGGGATGGTTCTTGCTCACGCTGGCCGCCTCGCCCGCGGCCAGGAAGCCGCCCACGCTCACCGGGCCCTGGGCCATGACGTAGACCTGGCCGTCCATGCCCTTGAGGGGAGTCATCACCAGGGTGCCGCCGCCCAGGCTGGTGGCGTCGCCCAAGGACGATAAAGTCACGTCCACCCTCTGGCCGGCGCGGGCAAAAGGATGCAAATTGGCGGTGACCATCACCGCGGCCACGTTCTTGACCTTCACCTGGTCGGGGGTCACCCGCACGCCCATGCGGGTCAGCATGTTGGTCAAGCCCTGCACGGTGAAGGTGGTGGCGCTCTTGTCGCCGGTGCCGTTCAGGCCCACCACCAGGCCATAGCCCACCAGCTGGTTGCCGCGCACGCCCTTGAAGGAGGTCATGTCCTTGAGACGGATGGCCTGGGCCTGCGCGGCGAACGCCAGCAGAAGCGCGATAAAAGCTATGGTCAGGCTTGCCTTGCGCATGTCGCTTTCGCCCTCCTAGAACGGCCAGATATTATCCAAAAGCCGGGCCAGCCAGCCGGGCTTCTGCTTGTCGCTCAATACCCCGCTGCCGGTGTAGTAAATCTTGGCGTCGGCCAATTGGGTGGAGTAGACCGTGTTGGAGGTGGTCACGTCGCTGGGCCGCACCACGCCCTGCAGGATGATGTACTGGGTCTCGCCGTTGACCTGCAGCTCGCGGGAGCCGCGGATCACCAGGTTGCCGTTGGGCAGCTTCTCCACCACCGTGCAGCCGATGGAAGACGTCATGGAGTCTTCCTTCTTCAGCTCCGCCTTGGCGTCGTGCTTGGAGGTGAAGTCCGCCGACACCAGGGGATCGGAGTTGGTGGAGCCGGCCTCGCGCCGCAGGCCCCCGGCGTAGCCCATGAGGTTGGGGACGCCGGCCGAAAACTCGTTGGTGCGCTCGGCCTTGGTGTCGTTCTTCTTCTTGGCCTTGGAGTTCTCCACGATATCTACCACTATGATGTCGCCCACGTTGCGGGCCCTGAGGTCCTGATAAAAATCGGGCGACTGGTTGGTGAAAAGCGAGCCCGGCGTGGCCTGGGGCGGCCGCAGGTCGCGCACCGGCTCGGGGGGCGGCATCACCGGCTTGTCCGCCTGCACCAGGGTGGGGTCGCCGGCGCAGCCGGCGGCCAAAAGCAAGAGGGCCGCAACTATCAGCCAGGCCATGGCCTTCATGATTTTCATCGCTCCTAGAACTCCACCAGCACGGTGCCCGAATCCAGCACTTTGCCGTAAACCTCGCGCTTGGAGGCCAGGTTGATGAGCTTGATGTTGCCGCCCTTGTAGCCGGTCTGCTCGGCGCGGCCCTTGGCGCTCACCCGCAGCCGGCCGGCGGTGTAGATCATGCTGACCACGTCGCCCCGGCGGATCAGGGGCGCGCGCTCCAGGCGGGAAAGCTGCAAAGGCTCGCCCAGGGCCACCGGCACCCGGGTGCGCAGGCCCACCACCTGCTCGGGGTCGGAGGTGGTGGTTCCGTTCAGCTCGTTCAGGCGCAGGCGCGCCACCTTCACGTCCTCCGGCTGCAACACGTGATTGCGGGCCAGGCCGTTGGCGGCCACCAGCACCTTGCCGTAAACGTCCACCTTGCCGGTGACCCGGCGGCGGGCGGCCAGGGAGCCGTTCACCCAGAATTCGATCTGGGCGGCCACCAGGCCCTCCAAGTCGTAGCTCAGGAAATTGACCCTGCTTTCCAGGCGGCCCGCGGGCACCGTCAGCTCCGCGCCGGCCTTCACGCTGTGCAGGGTGTAATCGGTCCCCCGCTCATCCAGGCGCTCCCGCAGGGCCTGGCTGAAGGCCTGATAGATTTGGCGGCTGGTGATCCTCTGGCTGGCGCGGCTTATCTCCACCTCGCCGGGTATGAGCACGCTCAGATCGCGGGGCGGCTTGGCCTTGGCCAGAAGATCGCGCAGCTTGGTCCCGTCCACCGTGGCGGTGCGGCCCATTTGGGGGGCCTCGGCCACCTTGACCCGGCTCAGGCGCTCGCTGAAATCCTCTTCCAAACCCTTGGCGCTGGCCACCAGGTCCCGCAGGGTGACCTTGGCCGCGGCCACCTCCGCCTGGTTGGCGAAGGTGAGCATGCCGGCGGCCTGGGCCGCGGGCCGGGCCGTCATGACCGCCGCCAGGGTCAGAAGCGAGATTGTCGCGATTGCCAGGGCCTTCATGATCCCATCCCCTAACGCTTGACGTTGTTGGCCATCTGCAGCATGCCGTCGGCGGTCTGGATGGCCTTGGAGTTGGCCTCGTAGGCCCTCTGCGCCACGATCATGTTCACCATCTCGTCCACCACCGACACGTTGCTCATCTCCAAGAAGCCCTGGGCGATGGTGCCGAACTCGTCCTGGCCGGGTATGCCCTCCACCGGATCTCCCGAGGCGGGGGTGGGGGTGAAAAGGTTCTTGCCCCGGGCGAAAAGCCCGGCGTTGTTGGCGAACTTGTAGATGGCCATCTGGGCCTGGGCCAGCTGGGTGCCGTCCGAGGCCAGGGCGGTGATGGTGCCGGCGGGATCGATGGTCACGCTGGTGGTGCCGTCGGGCACCGTGAACTGGGGTTGCAGGATGTAGCCGTGGCTGTCCACGATCACCCCGTTGTTGTCCAGCTTGAAAGCGCCGTTTCTGGTGTAGACCTCCTGATCGCCCTGCAGCAGCCGGAAAAAGCCGTCGCCCTCGATGGCCACGTCCAGCTGGTTGTCGGTCTGCTGGTAATCGCCCTGGCTGAAGAGCTTCTGCACCGCCACCGGCCGCACGCCCATGCCCACCTGGATACCGGTGGGGATGAGCTGGCCCGTGGCCTGGGCCGCGCCGGGCTGGCGCAGGGTCTGGTAGATCAGATCCTCGAAATCCACCCGGCTCTTTTTGAAGCCCGAGGTGTTCACGTTGGCCAGGTTGTTGGCGACCACGTCCATGTTCAGCTGTTGGCCGATCATGCCGGTGGCTGCGGTCCACAGGCTGCGCATCATGGCTCAAATCCTCCTTGCCGGCTTCACGCCGGACTCCCTGCTAAAAACTTCCTAACCAACCCGGCCCACCTGGGCGGCGGCCTTTTGATCTATTTCCTGCATAACGTTGATGGCCTTTTGATAGGACTCGAATCCCCGGTAGCTGTCGACCATGCCCACCATCTCCCGCACCACGTTGGCGTTGGACATCTCCAGGGCGCCCTGCACCAGGCTGTAATCCTGGGCCGGGCGGGTGACCGGAGCGCCGCCTCCCTTGGCGGAGAACATATTAAAGCCCTCTTTTTCCAGGCTGTTGGGGTCCACCACCTCCACCACGCTGATCTGGCCCACCAGTTCGTTGTTCTGATAGACCCCGCCCTGGTCGTCCACATGGGGGCGGCCGCCCTGGGGGTTCATAGCCACGGTGGTGCCGCCGGGGCCCAGCACCGGGTCGCCGGCCGAGGTCATCAGGGTGCCGTCGGCGGACATCTGAAAATTGCCGGCCCTGGTGATGCGGATGCCGTTGCGGGTGCGCACCTGGAAAAAGCCGTCGCCGGAGATGCCCAGGTCCAAAGCCTCGTTGGTGACGTCCATGGAGCCCTGCTCCATGACGCTGTAGACCCGGCGGCCCATGACGTCGTTGAAAAGCAGGCGGTCGGCCTTGTAGCCGGGGGTGTTCACGTTGGCCAGGTTGTTGGCAATGATCTCCTGATGGCGCTGCTGCACCAGGCTGCCGTGAACCGCGTCCGCGAATCCGAAATCGTAGGCCATGCTATTCACCGTTCTCCCGAGGGATGATTTGACTCGCCCTAGTCATTAGCAACCTTCGTGCCACCGCCCGCCGGGCGGCCCCTAAAGCCTATGCCGTGGCATCGTATTGTTTTTATTGATCTATTTTTGGAGGCCCTCGGACGGCGCCTGAACGGGCCACCACCGGTATCTTGACGCTGGCCCCCCGGCGCAAGGGGGTGGGGAAGTTCTTGCCTAGCCCGCGTGTTTCGTGCGAGCTGGCTGGTAATCGCGGATTTGCCGATCATGGAGAGCTGATTGAAGAACGGGCCTCATATTCAAAGAAAGCATTCCGTGACCCGGACCGGCGCAGCCGGTTGGCCGCCGCCAAGGCGACCGGCCGGCAAGGAGGCTGGTGTGGTTGCAACTACAGCGACGACTTGGCGCGGCCGGGCGGACGTACCGAGGCCGCGCTTGGGCTGAAAGGAGCTTAATCCCGCCAAATCAACTGGTTGGTTTGCAAAGCCTCGCCGCCCGGAGCCGGGGGCGCGGCCTCTGAGAGAAAGGAATGCCTAGGATTGGGAACGCCCGGAAAGCCCCAGCACCAGTTCCACCTCTCCCCGGGGCCGGCCGGTGAGCTCCGCGATCTGGGCCGGGGCCTTGCCCTGGCGGGCCAGCTTCATGACCTTCTGGCGAAACTGGTCCATGGCCTGGCCGCTGGGCTGGTTGGCGGCGGGGGGTTTGTCCGCCAGGGGAGGGGCCGCCTTGGCCAGCTCCCGGCTCAGCTCGCGGGCGGCGTTCAGCCTCTGC
Organism: Desulfocarbo indianensis; assembly: GCA_001184205.1. Lineage (GTDB taxonomy): Bacteria > Desulfobacterota > Desulfarculia > Desulfarculales > Desulfarculaceae > Desulfocarbo > Desulfocarbo indianensis. Next base: position 1,170,146 of record LBMP01000001.1, on the reverse strand, counting down.
TCCAGGTCTTCCACCATCCGGCGCATCTGGGAAACCCGGTCGTCCAGAACCGCCATGGTGGTGCCCACCAGCTCCCGCTTCTCGCCGAGCACCCTGTCGAACTCCCGGCTGAGGCGCTGGCCCTCTTCCAGGAAGTTCTGCATCTCGCGGGGCGCGGAAAGCCCTTCCCCGCCGCCGCGCAGCCGGCTGAGCAGCACGATCAAGCCCCCGATGAGCAGCACGTCCGCCGCGATCTGCACCCACCACAGCCAGTTCATCACACCACCACGTCCACCAGGCCGCCGCCGTCGGGCCTGGCCTCTTTTTCTTCTTCTTTTTTATCAGGCCCCGGCTTTTTGGCGCCGCGCCGCCCCGAAGCTCCGCGCTCCCGCTCCCGCCCGCCGCCGGCGTCGGCGCGCACCCGGTTGTCGGCCGCGGAGCCCTCGGGTTTTTGCACGCTTTTCTGGCGCTCCTTGGCCTCCTGGGCGGCTTCCTCGGCGGCGGCCGCCTGCTGGGCCTCGGGGCCCCGCTGCACGCTTTCCTGCACCTTGCTGACCGCGCCGGTCTGTTGCAGGACAACGGGTATGTTGGCGCTGGCGTCCACCATGGCTCTAACCCGTGATCACGAATTCGGTGAACAGGACCTGGTAAACCAGGCGCTGGTTCAACACGTGGTTCAACTCGGCCTTTATCTGGGCCTGCAGGAGCTTCTTGCCGCGGTAAGTCATGATCTCCCCCGCCGGCCTGTCGCGCAGCAGGCGGTAAATGACGTCGCGCAGCAGGCGGGTCTTTTCGCCCAAGAGCTGCTTGGCCTCGTCGTCGTGGCTTTCCAGGCTGACCCCCACCCGCAGGAGCCTGCCTTCCTCCGAGGCCAGGAGGGGCACGATGAAAGGCTCCAGGGTGACCCGCAATATTTTATCGGCGTCCGGCACCGGGCCGCGGAAAAAATAGGGCGGCAGCTCGGTCCGCTCCCGTTCCTTGGGCTCCAAGAGCCCGTACCAGAGGCCCAGGCCCAGGCCGATGGCCACGCCGGCCAGAACCCCCAAAAAAACGAAACGCCGGGCCTTGCTTTTGGGAGGCTCCTCGTCCTCCTTGGGGCGCAGGTCCGGCTCGTCGGAGAGGTCCACCTCCACCGCGGGCTCGTCTTCCGGCTCGGGTGCGGGCTCCTCCTCGAAGGGCATGGGCAGGTCGGCCTTGTCCAGCTCGACCTTGTCGCCGGAGCCCGCTTCGGAGACGAAGTCGTCCCCCAGATCGGAGAGCACCTCCTCGTCGAAGCCGCTGTCGGTGATGCGGGCCTCATCCAAGACCTTACGGCTTTGCCCGCTGCTTTCCGGCGTGGCCGCGGCCATGGCTTATACACCCCCGGTCTCCCGCGCCCCGGCCGGGACGCGGGGCAAGGCTACTTGTCGGCGAAGATCTTCTCGATCTTCTCGCTCAAGGTCTCCGCGGTAAAAGGCTTGACGATATAGTTGGAGACCTTGGCCTTCACCGCCTCCAGCACGTTCTCTTTCTGCGCCTCGGCGGTTACCATCAGAAAAGGCAGGTCCTTGAACTCGTCGTGATTACGCACCCATTTCAACAGCTCCAGGCCGCTCATCTTGGGCATGTTCCAGTCGCTGATGATGAAGTCGATGCGCTCGCTCTCCAGCTTGCCCACCGCTGTCTCGCCGTCGTCCGCCTCGACGATGTTGTCGAAGCCCAGCTGGCGCAGGATGTTTTTCACAATGCGCCGCATGGTCGAGAAGTCGTCCACCACCAGAACTTTCATCTTGGTGTCGTAAGGAGCGCCCATGATAATTCCTCTCCCTAAGTCACGGCCCCGGCCAAGTCGCGAAGTCTGGCCCGCAGACGCAGGATGGCCTTCGTGTGCATCTGGCTTATGCGGCTTTCGGTGTAGCCCAGGACCTCACCGATCTCCCGCATGGTTAGCTCGTCATAATAATACAAGGAAACCACAAGCTTTTCCTTGTCGGGCAGGCCCTCGATGGCGTGCGCCACCTGCTGGCGCAGTTCAGCCAGCCCCAATAGTACCAGGGGATCTTCGCCCTCGCCCTCCTTGCCCAGGGCCTTCAAGACCGTCTCCGAATCCAGCTTGCCCAAGGGGCTCTCCTGGTCGTCCAGGCTCAGGAGGTTGACCCCGCGCACCTCGTCCAGGAGGCGGTAGAGCTCCTGCAGGTCCACGCCCAGTTCGCGGGCCACCTCCTCGTCCTCGGCGGGGCGGCCCAGCTGGTTCTGGAGCTTGTTGTACACCTCCTCCAGGCTCGAGGACTTGCGCCTAACGCTGCGGGGCACCCAGTCCATGGCGCGCAGTTCGTCCAGGATGGCGCCCCGGATGCGGAACTCGGCGTAGGTCTTGAACTGCACCTGCTTGGCCGGGTCGAACTTGTCCACCGCGTCGATCAATCCCAGGACGCCCGCGCTCCACAAATCGTCCAGCGCCACATGGCCGGGCAGCCGCATGGCTATGCGGCCGGCCACGTAGCGGATCAAGGGCGTATGCTCCAGGATTATGGCCTCGCGCACGGCGGGGTCCTGTCTGGCCTGGATATAGCGCTGATCGGTGTCGCCCTGTGCGGTCATAAACCCATTTGGCCCGTTGTCTTCTTTCGGATCAAACCCATGGCCCCAAACGCCCATTCACTCCAGCCGTTGGGCAGGGCCGGCTGCTTCCGGGACGGGCCAACCGGACGTTGATACCATTACCGATCTTGGGCGCTCCGGCCGTCGGATTCCTTCATACCCCCTCTGGCCGCCCAAAGCCCCAATATTTCCGGCGCGCCCAGCGCCGAAGCCCCCAGAATACACTCCTTCGCGTGAGCGCAATGCCTAGCCTAGTGATTTTACGCCATGTTGACCAGCCTGCGCCAGAAGAACTTGATATTTCCGCTGGTTTGTTCCACCGGCGTATTGACCACCGTTATGGCCAGACGCTTGAAGGCCTGGGCCGCGGGCGAGTTGGGAAAAGCCTCCACCAGGGGCTTTTGCTGCATCACCGACTTGTTCACCGCGGGATCCGAGGGAATGAAACCCAAATAATCCAGGGAAAGGCCGCCCAAAAAGTGATCCGCGGCCATGGCCAGCTTGCGGTAAACCTCCTTGGCCGCCCTGGCGTCGGGCACGTTGTTGACCAGAACCTTGAAGCGCCGCTCCTGGCGCTGGGTGTACAGCACCTTGATCAGGGCGTAGGCGTCGGTCAGGCTGGTGGGCTCGCCGGTGGCCACCACCACCCGCTCCTGGGCGGCGGTGTTGAAATAAAGCACCATGTCGCTGATGCCCGCCGCCGTGTCTATGAGCACGGTGTCGGCGTCGGTGTCGTAGGAGTCCAGCTCCTGCAGGATCATGAGCTTCTCGTCGCTGGTGAGATGGGCCAGCTCGCTGATGCCGCTGGCGGCCGGCAGTATCTTGATGCCCTGGGGGCCCTCCACCACCACCTCCCGCAGGGACTTTTCGCCGCGGATGACGTCGTTGATGGAATACTTGGGCGCCAGACCCAACACCACGTCCACGTTGGCCAGGCCCAGATCGGCGTCGATGAGCAGCACCTTGCGGCCCAGGCGGGCCAGCTCCAGGGCCAGGTTCACCACCACGTTGGTTTTGCCCACGCCGCCCTTGCCGCTGGTGATGGCCATGGTGCGCAAGGCGGGTCCCACCGGCGTAGAGCGGTGTTGCGCGGTCAGGCGCCTCAGGGATTGGGCTTGGTCCATCAAGAACTCCTGTCACCCATGACGGCGGCGATACGCCGTAAGGCTTTTATAGCAGGCCATGCCGCCCGGAGCCAAGCCCCAAGGCGGATCAGGCCCAAGAATCATAAGGTCTCCAGATCGCGCCGGGAGGGGAGCAGCCGCTTGGCCAATCCCTCCCTGGTCGCCTCTTCCAAGTCGTCGGGCACTTTCTGGCCAAAGGCCAGATAGCTCACCGGTTTGGCGGTGCGCACCGCCTGGTTCAATATGGGGCCGTAGGTCGAGGTCTCATCCAGCTTGGTGAAAATCAGGCTCCGGGGCTGAAAACGCCCGAAGGCCCGCGTCACTTCCAGCAAATCGCGGTCGCGGGTGGGCGCGGCCATGACCAGGTGGCACGCCAGCCCCTTGACGCCGGCCAGCACCGCGGCCAGCTCGTTCAGGTTCTCCTCGTCCGAGGGCGAACGCCCCACGGTGTCCACCAGGATGAGCTCCCGGTCGGAAAGCTCCTCCACCGCCTCGCGCAGCTCGATGGGGCTGGAGGCCACCTTGGTGGGCAGGTCCATAATGCGGCCGTAGACCTTGAGCTGCTCCGGGGCCGCCATGCGGAAGGTATCCACGGTTATCATGCCCACCTTGAGCCGGTGTTTCAGGGAATGGCTGGCCGCCAGCTTGGCTATGGTGGTGGTCTTGCCCACCCCGGTGGGCCCCACCAGGGCCCACACCACCGGCCCGCCGCTTTTCACCCGCAGGGGATCGCTGATGCGCAGGATTTTTTTCAGGCGGATGGAAAAACGCGGCAGGAGCCCCACCGCCTCCGGGGCGGAAAGCCCGCGCAAGAGCTGATTGATCAGTTCCGGTGCCACCTCCTGGCGCATAAGATAATGATACAGGGAAGCCACCTCCGGACGGGCGGCGAAACCCGCCGCCGCTTCGGCCACCATCAGATGGCGGGTCACCATCTGGCCCAGGCCCTCCACCTGGCGGGCCAGTTCGGCCAGTTCCGGCGCGGCGGCCTGGGCCGCCCCCTCCCCGCCCACGGGGCGGGGCTCCGGGGAGGGGCGCTCGGCGGCGCCCTCGTCCATGGCGGCCGATATCTCCACCCCGCCGCCGGGCAGGCGGCTGGTGGCCAGAATGACCGCGTCCGGGCCCAGTTCCTGGCGCACCTGGCGCATGGCCTGGGTCATGTCCTTGGCTGTGAATCGTTTTACCCGCATGGCGTCCTATTGCCTCTGCTTGCCGCCGACCAGACGGCCGCCGCCCTTGGCCGCCGGTCTGGCGGCCGGCCGCACCACGCCCAGGGAGTGCACGTTCAGCTCCGGCACCAGCTCGTTGTGGGAGAGCACGGCCAGAGTCGGCACGAAGCGCTCCACCAGGCGGCGGAAATGGCGGCGCACCACCGGCGAGCAAAGCACCACCGGCGGCTGGCTGAGTTGGGTGAATTTCTCCAGTTCCTGGTTGAGGCCGCCCAGAATGGACTGCACCTTTTCCGGGTCCACCGAAAGATAGGCCCCGTGATCGGTCTGATGGATGCCGGCGGTGAGGATGTCCTCCACCGCCGGGTCCAGGGTGAGCACGTGGAGGTCCTTCTCGTGGGGGCCCAGGATGGATTTCACGATGCTCCGGGCCAGCTTTTGCCGGCAGTACTCGGTGAGCACCTCGGCGTCCTTGGTCATGGGCGCGTAATCGGCCAGGGTCTCGGCGATGGTCAGGAGGTCGCGCACGCTCACCCGCTCGTTCAGGAGGTTCTGGAGCACCTTCTGGATATGGCCCAGGGTGAGCAGGCTGTTCAGCTCCTCCACCGCCTTGGGCGAGGTCTTGGCCAGGTTGTCCAAAAGGCTCTGCACCTCCTGGCGGCCCAAAAGCTCGCCGGAGTGGCTCTTGATGACCTCGGTCAGGTGGGTGGCCACCACGGTGGACAGATCCACCACCGAATACCCGGAGAACTGGGCCTCCTCCCGCTTGGCCTCGGGAATCCACAGGGCCGGCAGGTTGAAGGCGGGCTCGGTGGTGGGGATGCCCTCCAGGGGCTTCTTGGCGTCGCCGGGGTCCATGGCCAGAAGATAATCTATCATCAGCTCGCCGCCGGCCACCTCGTTGCCCTTGATGAGGATGGCGTAGCCGCCGGGCTTGAGCTGCAGATTGTCGCGCACGTGTAGGGGCGGCACCACGATGCCCATCTCCAGGGCCAATTGCTGGCGGATGCTGCGGATGCGCTCCAGGAGGTCGCCGTTCTGCTCCTCGTCCACCAGGGGGATGAGACCGTAGCCCACCTCCAACTCCAGCACGTCCAGGGGCAGCAGCGCCTGCACCTGCTCCGGCCCCGGCGGAGGCGCCTCCTTGGTCTCGGCCTTTTGGGCCGCCTCCTGGAGCCTGGCCGCGGCCTGGGCCCGATACAGCGTGAAAGCCAGACCGCCCATGGACAGGCCCAAGAGCATGAAGGCGACGTGGGGCAGGCCCGGCACCAGGCCGAAGCAGAAAACGATGCCGCCGGCGATGGCGATGACCCGGGGCTGCTTGCTGAACTGCTTGGCGAACTCGGCGCCCATGGTGGCGTCGGAGGCCGCCCGGCTCACCATGACGCCGGCCGAGGTGGAGATGATGAGCGCCGGTATCTGGCTGACCAGACCGTCGCCGATGGTCAGCACGGTGTAGGTGCCGGCCGCGTCGAAGAAGCTCATGTCCTTTTGCAGCATGCCTATCAAAAGGCCGCCCAGGATGTTGGTCAGGGTTATGATGATGCCGGCGATGGCGTCGCCGCGCACGAACTTGCTGGCGCCGTCCATGGCCCCGTAGAAATCGGCCTCCCGCGAGACGTCCCGCCGGCGGGTCTTGGCCTCATCCTCGTCGATGAGGCCCGCGTTCAAATCGGCGTCGATGGCCATCTGCTTGCCGGGCATGGCGTCCAGGGTGAAGCGGGCGCTCACCTCGGCGATGCGCTCGGCGCCCTTGGTGATGACGATGAAGTTGATGAGCACCAGGATCACGAACACCACCAGGCCCACGAAATAGTTGCCGCCCACCACGAACATGCCGAAGGCCTTGATGACCTGGCCGGCGGCGGCGGTGCCCTCGTCGCCGTGCAGGAGGATCAGGCGGGTGGAGGCCACGTTCAGGGAGAGCCGGAACAGGGTGGTGACCAAAAGCACCGAGGGGAACACCGAGAAATCCAGGGGCCTCAGGGTGTACATGCCGGTGAGCAGAATGATGAGGGCGAAGGTGATGTTGAAGCTGAGCAGGATGTCCAGGAGAAATGGAGGCAGGGGCAGTATCATCACCACCAGGATGGCCACCACGCCCACGGCCAGGCCCACCTCCGAGATGTTGGAGGCGTCCAGGGCCGGCAGGCCCAGCCTGCCCCGCAGTTTGCTGCTTAAAGCTTCCGCCATGGCCTGTGCTCCTTAGGTCGCGGCCCGGTTGGAGGCCCTGGTGCCGGCCAGGACCTCGCGGTGTTTGTTCTTCATGCGGTACACGTGGGCCAGGATGGAGGCCACCGCCTCGTAGAGATCGCCGGGGATGGATTGCCCCACCTCCACGGCCTTGAAAAGCGCCTGGGCCAGGGGCTTGTCCTCGATGATCGGGATATTGTGCTCGCGGGCCAGCTCCTTGATTTTCTCGGCCACCTTGTTGGCTCCCTTGGCCACCACGGTGGGGGCGTCCATCTGGCCCACCTTGTAGGAAAGCGCCACCGCCAAGTGGGTGGGGTTGGTGATGACCACGTCGGCCTCGGGCACCTGGCTCATCATGCGCTTCTTGACCTGCTCCCGCTGGATGCTTCTGATGCGGCTCTTAACCTGGGGATCGCCCTCGGTCTGCTTGAATTCGTCCTTGATCTCCTGCTTGGACATCTTGAGGTTCTTTTCGAAATCATATTTCTGATAGGACCAATCCAGGACGGCCAGGATCACCATGGCCAGGACGCTGCGCCAAAAGATGGTGAAGCAAACCTCCAGGATGTAGATGACGATGGCCGAGACCGGCAGATCGCCCAGGTTGGGCAGGTTTTCCCACTCCTGGCGCACCGTGAGGTAGGCCACCCCGCCCACCACCGCCAGCTTGCCCAGGTTCTTGCCCAGATCTACCAGGAGCCGCAGGGAGAAGAACTTCTTGAAGCCCTTGATGGGATTTATCTTCTTGAGATCGGGCTTGATGCGCTTGGGCGCGAAGAGAAAGCCCACCTGGGCCAGATTGATGACGATGGCGGCCAGGGTCACCGCCGCCCACACCGGCAGCACGGTTATGAGAAAATGATTCCAGATGGTGGCGCTCAAGTCCACCACCCCCAGAAAATTGAGATCGGCCGAGCCGGAGTTCTGGAACATGTGGCGCATGAGCCCGGTGATGCGCTCATAGAAAAACCCGCCGAAAAGCCACAAAGAGCCGATGCCGGCCATGAGCACCGCCACGCTGGATATCTCCATGCTCTTGGCGACCTGGCCCTGCTCGCGGGCCTTGCTTCGCCGCCGCGGGGTCGGTTTTTCGGTTTTTTCCTGCGCGCCCTGGTCGGCCATGGTCTACATCGCCTTTATCAATCCGATCAGCATCGGTCCCATGTTGGAGAACAATTCGCCCAGCATGGGGATCATCACCAGCATGCTGAGGGAGAGAAAGATCAATCCCACGCTTATGGTGATGGGAAAGCCCACCATCAAAATATTCATCTGGGGCACGGTCTTGGCCAGCACCCCCATGCTGACCTGGGTGAACAGCAGCGCGCCGATGACCGGCGCGCCCAGGCGCACGGCCAGGCTGAACATCTCGCCGCTGATCAGCATCATCTGCTCGAAAAGGTCTTTGGTGAAGGCCACCTTGCCCACCGGCAGCAGGCTGAAGCTGTCGGCCAGCGCCTTGAAAAAGAAGTGATGCCCGTTGACGGCGAACAACGTCAGGATGGCCATCAAAAAGGAGAACTGGGAAAGCACCGAGATTTGCTCGCCGCCCACCGGGTCGATCACGTTGGCCACGGCGAAACCCATCTGGAAGCCGATCAGTTGGCCCATGATGCGCACCGAGGTGAGCAGGATGTTCACCGCCAGGCCCAGGATGGCGCCTATGATCACCTCCGCCCCGGCCAGAAGGGCGAAATCCCAGGTGCGGCTGGGGAAGCGCTCGGCGTCCACCGGCACCACCGGAGTCAGCAGGATGGCCAGGGACAGGCAGAGGCCGGCCTTGGCCAGATCGGGGATATTGGTGGAATTGAAAAAAGGCAAGGTCAGAATCAGCGCCGAGCAACGCAACAGGACCAGCACGAAAGCCGCCCATTGACTATAGCTCAAGTCGCCGAAAATCATGACTTTAAAACCTCCCTAGCCGATGTATTGGGGGAAGGAGGTGAATATCTGCTCGGTGTAGTTCATGAGCTTGGTCAACATCCAGGGGCCGAACATCATGAGCCCCATCATCACCGCGATGATCTTGGGCACGAAGGTGAGCGTCATCTCCTGGATCTGGGTCACGGACTGGAAAATACTGATGATGAGACCCACGATCATGCCCAGGCCCAGCATGGGCAGCGCCAGGAGCAAGGTGGTCTCCACCGCGCCGCGGGCAAAGCCGATGATGAAATCCGGAGTCATGCCTTCCTCCCCGCTCTTGGGTCAAAATTCCCGCCCCGGACCGCGGCCCAGGGCTGCCAATGGGTAGGATGCAAATAGCGTTCCAAGGCTTGCCTTAATTTTATCAAATATGACAGCAAGTTATACAGAGGCCCCCGCCTGGACGGCGTCAGGGATTTGGCAGGCGCGCCGCCTCAGGAAAAGCTCTTGACCAAGGAGCCCACGATGAGATACCAGCCGTCCACCAAGACGAAGAGCATCAGCTTGAAGGGCAGGGAAACCATGACCGGCGGCAGCATCATCATGCCCATGGACAGAAGCACCGAGGCCACCACCATGTCGATAACCAGAAAAGGCACGTAAATCAAAAAGCCTATCTGAAAGGCCGTCTTGAGTTCGCTGATCACGAAGGCGGGAATCAGGCTGCTCAAGGGCACCTCGGAGGCGTTTTGGGGCTTGGCTTCCCCGGCGATGCGCATGAAAAGGCCCAGGTCCTTCTTGCGGGTCTGCTTGAGCATGAAATCCCGCATGGGGTCCGCCGCCTTGCTGAGGAACTCGGTCTGCCCCATCCTGCCGTCCAGATAGGGCCCCAAGGCGCTGTCATAGACCTTGTTAAAGGTGGGGGCCATGATGAAGAAGGTTAAAAACAGGCTCAAGCCCACGATTATCTGGGCCGGGGGCATCTGCTGGGTGCCCAGGGCGTTCCTGAGCAGGGAGAGCACCACCGCCAGCCGGGTGAAGCTGGTCATCATTATCATGATGGCCGGCGCCAGGGTGAGCACGGTGAGCAGGATCACCACTTGCAGGGCGGTGGAGACCTGCTCCGGGCTGGTGGCCTCCTCCACGCCCAGGCTGATGCTGGGCAGGCGCAGCAGGCCTTCCTGGGCCTGGGCGGCTCCGCCCAGGAAAAGCACGGCCAAGGCGGCCAGCAGCGATACGCGGAGGGCGAGAAGGGCCGGTCGGCTCATGACCCCTGCTCCTCCCGGCCGCTGGCCCGGCGCAAAACCTGGGCGAAACGGCCCGCCGGCTTTTCGCCGCCGCCGCCGGTCTCCTCGGCGGTTTCCGCCTGCTCCAGCTTGTCCAAAAGGGTCACGCTGTTGGGCGTGACGCCCAGCACCAAGACCCTCTCCCCCACCCGCACCAGGGCCACCTGGGCCCGCTGGCCCAGGCCCAGCCGGCCCAAGAGGCGCATGCGGGCGCTTTTCAGCGGCACCCCCTGGCCGGGCAGAAAGCGGCGCAAAAGCCAATAGAGGAGCATCAAGATGGCCAGCACCGCGGCCAGGCCGCCCACCATTTTCACCAGCGCGCCGGTGAAGCTCATCTCCATCACCGGCGGCGGCGCGGCTGCCTGGCTTGGGGCCGCCTCCTGGCCGGCCCAGGCCGCCAGGGCCCATAACTGGGCCGTCAAAGCGCTGGCCGCCGCCCACAGGCTATGCCGGGTGATTCTTCTCACGGCTAGGCCAGCGACTTGACCCGCTCGATGGGCGAAACGATATCGGTGAGGCGCACGCCGAACTTCTCGTTTACCACCACCACCTCGCCGCGGGCGATGAGCTTCTTGTTCACCAGTATCTCCAGGGGTTCGCCGGCCAGCTTGTTAAGCTCGATGACCGATCCCTGGCCCAACTGCAGCAGGTCGTTGATGAGCATGGAGGTGCGGCCCAATTCCACCGTGACTTCCAGGGGGATGTCCAGGATGAAATCGATATTGCGGGCCGGCGCCTTGCTCTCGGGCTGAGGCTCGCCGAATTCCTCCAGGGAAGCCTCGCCGCTGGGCGCGATTTCTTCGCTTTCCCACTCTTCAGCCATGATTCATTCCTCTCCCTATGAAACCGGCCGGACTATATCTGGCCGGGACTTTCCACCAGGCCCTCCACCCGGAAGGCCTTGGCCCCGCGGTAGGTGCCGGGACGCCCCAGGAACTTGGGCACGCCCTCCACCAGGCCCACCAGCACGTCGCTCACGTCCTTGTCCAATTGCAGGACGTCGCCCACCTTCAGGTCCAGAAGCTCGCCCGATTGCAGATGGGCGCGGCCCAGTTCCACGGTGAAATCCACCTCCGCCTCCTTGAGCTGCTCGCGGAAGCGGCGCATCCACTCGTGGTCCACCTCCAACTGATCGCTCTGGAAGCCGGCGTAGAGCTTGGAGCGGATGGGCTCCACCGTGGAATAGGGTATGCAGACGGTGATGGTGCCGGCGGCGTGCTCCATCTCCATCTCGAACTTCACCACGATGACCACGTCGGTGGGCGGCACGATGGAGGCGAACTGGGGATTTATCTCGGTGCGCTGGTAGACCATGGTCACCTCGTGCACCGGCTTCCAGGCCTGCTCCATGTCCTTCAAGGCCAGCATCACCACCTTGCGGGTGAGCTGGTGCTCGATGGCCGTGAAATCGCGGCCCTCGATCTTCACCTCGCCCCCGCCGGTGCCGCCCAGAAAGGTTTCCACCAGGTTGAAGACCAGCTTGGACTCCAGGACGAAGATGGCGTGCCCCCGCAAGGGGTCCATCTTGAAGATGTGCAGGCTGGTGGGCACCGGCAGGCTGCGCATGAACTCGCCGAACTTGACCATGTCCACGCTGGTGGTGGTCATGTCCACGATCTTGCGCAGGGCCGAGCTCAAGGTGGTGCGGAACAAGCGGGCGAAACGGTCGTTGATGATCTCCAGGGTGGGCATGCGCCCGCGGATGATGCGGTCCTGGTTGGTGAGGTCGTAGATGATGACCCCGTCGGCGTCGGGGCCGGAATCGGTCTCCACCTCGATCTCGCCGCCGCTCATGCCTTTTAATAGGGCGTCGACCTCGTCCTGGCTAAGTATCTTGCTCATGCTTCACCTCCCCAATGCCTGGGGATCGTCCGGTTTGTTGGCGGCGGGCCGCCCTGATCCTACTGCACCACGAAATCGGTGAAATAGACCCCGTGCACCGCGCCCACGCCGGCCAGCGAACGGTTGAATATCTGCAATATCTCGTTGCGCAGGCGTATCTTGCCCGCCACCGGGGCTATGTCGGCGTAGGACTTGCTGGTGAGGAGCAGCAGGATGCTGTCGCGGATCTGGGGCACCCGCGCCTCGATTTCCTTTTTCAGCTTCTCATCCTTGGCGTCCACCGCGATCTTCAGCTTCAGGTAGCGCTTGCCGGCCGGGTCGGCCAGGTTGACGATGAAGGGCTCCATGTCCAAGACGGTGCCGGGCACGTGGGGGCCCTTTTGGGCCGCCTCGCCCTTTTCGCCGGCCCCTTCGCCTTCCTTGCCGCCTTCGGCCTGGCCTTCCTGGGCGGTCTTCTCGGCGGGCTTGTCGTCGGAGGCCAGAAAGAATTTCCAGCCGAAAAAGCCGCCGCCGCCCAAGAGCAGAACGCCCGCCACGATGATGATTATCAGCTTAAGGGACGATTTCTTTTTGGGCTCGCCGGATTCCCCGGCCTCCTCGGCCCCCGCGTCCACTTCCATGTCCATGTCGTCGGGCATGGCATTCTCCTACGTTGCTTACTGGTTGTTCATCAAAAGCACGATCTCCGTGCGGCGGTTCATGGCCCTGTGCTCCGGGGTGTCGTTGGGCGCCAGAGGGCGGGTGGAGCCCAGGGCGGCCACCCGCAGGCGGCGGGCCGCCACGCCTTCCTTCACATTTAGATAATGCAACACCGCCAAAGCCCTTTGCAAAGAAAGACTCCAGTTATCCTTGGCCGTGGCTCCCGAGCCGGGCGGCAGGTTGTCCGTGTGGCCTTCCACCGATATCTCCTGCTCGCCGTGTTTGAGCACGGCTGCGGCCTGGTGGATGGCCCGCTCGGCCTGGGGGGAGAGGACGGCCTGACCCGGCGGGAACAAAAGATCGTTGGCCAGGGTTATGACCACGCCCCGCTCCTCGCTCTTGAAATTCACCCCCGATTGCAAATTGCCCGAGAGCCCGGGCTCGCTGGATTGGGGCAGCTCCAGGCTCTCGGCCAGCTTCTGTTCCTGGGTGCCGAATTCATCGGCCCTGGGCTGGCGGATGGTGTCCAGGAGTTCCTGCAGGTTGCCCACCGTGCCCCGGTCGGTGAGCCCCAGGGGAGCCGAGCCGCCGCTGAAGATGCCGAAGGCCGCCTTCAGCTTGGAGACCTCGGGCGCCTTCATGGCGAAAAGCATCACGAAAAAGGTGAGCAGCAAGGTCACCAGGTCGCTGAAGGTGAGCATCCAGCCCAGGGGATTGAAGTCGGACCCGCCTTGCTTCTTCCTGGCCATGGCTACTTCTTCCCCTTTTCCTCGCCCAGGAGGTCGAAGGTGAAGCCCTTGAAGTCCAGCTTGCGGTCCTGGGGAGCCGAGCCCTCGGGCACCAGCCAGCGGCTGGCGTCGCGGGCGTCGAACACCAGTTCCACCCGGTTGTTCATGCGCCGGTGCTCATAGGTGTCGTTGGCGAAGGAGGGGTCGAAGCCGGCCAGGCCGAAGGCGGCCAGGCGGTCGGGGTTGACGCCCTGGGCAACCAGATAGCGCACCACGGCCAGGGCCCGGTCGGCGCTGATGGCCCAGTTGTCCTTGCCGTCGCTGCGTTGGGAAGGCGCGTCGTCGGTGTGGCCGCGCACGCTGATGCGGTAGTCCCGGTCCTTTATCACCTGGGCCACCTTGTTCAGGAAGGCCACGCCCTGGGGGCTGATCCGCTCCGAGCCGGGCTGGAACAGCAGATGCTCCGGCAGCACCGCCGTCTTGATGGTGTCCGAGCGCAGAAGCCTCACCTGGCCTTCCAGGCCCTCGGTCTGCACCAGGCCCTTCAAGGCCAGATAATCCTGCTCCACCGGGTTGATGGGCGCGCTGGCGCTCTTGGTGAGCTGCATCACCGAAGGCATGGGGCTGGGGCCGCCGCCGGGGGTTATGCCGAAGGTGCCCACCAGGGACTCGAACACCGCCTTCACCCGGGCCTCCTCCACCTTGGCCATGGAATTGAGGAGGATGAAGAAGGCCAGCAGCAGAATCATCAGCGCGGTGTAAAGCACCACGATGCCGGGAGATTGCTGCTCTTCTTGCTGGCGGCGGGCCAAAGCGGGCTCTCCTTACTTGAACACGGACTGGCGCATGGCCGGGGGCAGGAAGCTGTGCAGCTTCTGCTCGATCACCCTGGGGTTGTCGCCCCGGGCTATGCTCAGGATGCCGTTAAGCATTATCTCCTTTACCATCACCTCTTCCTGGGAGCGGTTTTTCAGCTTGCCGCTCATGGGCAAAAAGACCATGTTGGCCAGCACCGCGCCGTAAAAGGTGGTGATGATGGCCACGGCCATGGCCGGGCCGATGGTGGAGGGGTCGCTCAGGTTGGCCAGCATCTGCACCAGGCCGATCAAAGTGCCGATCATGCCCAAGGCCGGGGCGAAGGTGCCCATGGTGAGAAAAATCTCGGCCCCCAGGCGGTGGCGCTCGGCCACGTAGTCGATCTCCGTTTCCAATATTTCCTTGATATTGTTGGGTTCCAGGCCATCGATCGTGAGCTGGAGGCCCTTGGAAAGAAAGGGATCGTCCACCTCTTTCATGCTGCCTTCCAGGGCCAGGATGCCCTCGCGGCGGGCCTTGGTGGCGAACTCCACGAACTGGGCGATTATCTGGGGCACGCCCACCAGCTTCTGGAAGAAAACGTGCTTGACGATGCCCACCACCTTGAGCACGTCGCGCAAGGGATAGTTGACCAGGGTAACGCCGATGGTGCCGCCCACCACGATGAGCATGCTGGGAATATCTATGAACATCAGGATGCTGCCGCCCAGGGTCATGGCGATGAGCACCAGGGCGAAAGCGCTGACGATTCCGATTACAGTGGCCAGATCCATGTGGCGCTCCTTGGCAAGGCCGGAAACCTCTCCAACAGTCAGCAAGGCGCGTGCCATATGGCCCGCGCGGGTTTCGTGATAAATTATTACTAAATTTCGGCCTGTTAGGCAACAAAAGCCAGACGAGGGGCTCAAATACTTGTGGTCAAATAATTGACGCCCCGGCCTTTTTCGCAAAAGCCGGGGCGCTTAATGACGGTAGGCGGCGCTCTAGCGCTTCAGCGCGATCAGCTCGGCCAGCATCTGGTCGGTGGTGCTGATGGTCTTGCTGTTGGCCTGGAAGGCGCGCTGATAGTTGATCATTTTCACGAACTCGTTGGCCAAGTCCACGTTGGACTGCTCCAGGGCCCCGGATTCGATATCGCCCAGACCGCCCTGGTTGGGCCGGTTGATCACCGGTTCGCCGGAATTGAGCGTCTGCACCCACAGGTTGTCGCCCTGGCGCTCCAGGGCCGCCGGGTTGGCGAAGTTGGCCAGCATCACCGCTCCCAGGGTGCGCAGGGTGCCGTTGCTGAACTGGCCGGTGATGAGGCCATCCTGGTCTATGTCCACCGATTGCAGGGAGCCGCGCGCCGAGCCGTCCTGATACAGATAGAAGGTCTCCGAGGCGCCGGCCGACTGGGTGCTGTTGGAGGTGGAGCTGGGCGTGAAGTCGAAGGTCATGGTCTGGGGCTCGGTGGAGCCGTAGTCCGTGGCGCCGGCGATGTCCGACTCCCAGCCGAAGGTCACCGTGCGCTCTCCCTCGCTCTCGGTGCCGGTGGCGGCGTGGCCGTTGTTGGCGTAGGTGTTCTGGGTCCAGGTGTCGAAGTCCAGGCTCAGGCCGTCGCCCAAGGTGTTGGAGGAGGCCATGACGATCCGCGCGTCGGCGTAGGCGGTGGTGGCCGGCGGGGTGCGGCGGACCAATTGGATGGTGTAGCCGCCGTTGCCGTCGTCGGTCACGTTGGCCAGGATATCCGAGCCGGTGCCTCCGCCGGTGCCGGTGCCGTCCATGCCGCCGTCGAAACCGCTGCCCGAAAAGCGCAGGTCGCCGTCCTCGACGTCGGCGCTGATGGTCAAGGCGTTGCCGGCCTTGCCGGTGATGTCGGTGCCGGAGGCCGTCAACAGAATGCTGCCGCTGGTGGAACCCGCGCCGGCGGTGCCCGAGTAGGTGGCCGTGATCTGCTCGTTGGCGGGCAGAACGGCGTTGATGGCGGCCACTACCGCGCCAAAGTTGGAGCCCACCGCCAAGGGCGCGGTGGTGTAGGTGCCCGTGGCGGTGGTCACGCTGATGCTCCTCGCCGCGCCCCAGGCCGCGGTGTCCATCCAGAGCGAGACGGTGGCGTCCCGGCCGTTATCTATGGCGTCTTCCAAATCCTGCATGGATTCGCCGGTGATGCCCACGTCGGTGGTGGCGCCCGCCGGGGTGGCGGTCACCGAGAAGGGATTGGAGGCGTCGCCGTAGATGGTCACC
The DNA here is from genome assembly GCA_001184205.1 of Desulfocarbo indianensis. Taxonomy (GTDB): domain Bacteria; phylum Desulfobacterota; class Desulfarculia; order Desulfarculales; family Desulfarculaceae; genus Desulfocarbo; species Desulfocarbo indianensis. The sequence goes on along the minus strand of LBMP01000001.1, from coordinate 1,153,701 downwards.
GTGGCGCCGTTGGCCACCGCCCAGTAGCCCCTGCCCTCGGCCTGTTGGTTGATGGCGTCGGCCAGCTCGTTGGCCGCGTCCGCCGCGTTGGCCTGGGTCAGGGTGATGGGGGTGGTGGTGCCGATGTCGAACACGTCGCCCGCGTGGGTGTTGTTGGTGAAGGTGATGTCCAGGGTGCTCTTGAACACCTGCTGGCCCGTGGTGTTGGTGGTGTCCTCGCTGCCGTCGGCCAGCGCCGGCGTGTAGGTGATGGATTCGCCGGCGCGGTTGCTCACGTAAGCCTCGGTGGGGCTATAGGGCAGGGTGCTGTCGGTCACCGTGGCCGAGGCGGTGAGGCTGTCCACGGCCGGGTCCAACTCGGTGCTGGTTCCCACCAGATGCCCGTTGGTGTCGAAATGCAGGAAATAGGTATTGGAGTATTGCGTGGTGGGCGCGGGGGTGGGCAGCACGCCCGCGTTGGTATCGTAAATATTGGTCTGGGTGAAGGTTCCGTCCGAGGTCTCGAACACGGAGGCCTTCCAGATGCCGGTGATGGTCTCGGTGGTGGTGGGCCGGGCCCCGGTGTAGGTGTCGGCGTCCAGACGCTGGAAGAACACCGCCAGATCGTGGGCGATGCCCAGGGAATCGTAGACGCGCACCGTGGTCAGGTGGTTGTAGGTGGTCTTGTCCGTGGGGTCTATGGGCTGGCTTTGGTCGTGGTAATCGTAGTCCTCTGCGTCCAGGTTTACGCTCACGTCGATGGTCTCGGTGGCGATGGCGTCGGCCTGCATGGAGAGTATCTGGATGTCCTCCACGATCCGCTCCAGCACCCCGTCGTTGTCCACGTTCAGGCCCCTCAGCCGCAGGCCCTGGGGATTGACCAGGTAGCCTTCGTCATCCAGGACGAAATTGCCGGCCCGGGTGTAGTAGTAGCCCTGGTTCGTACCGGTCACCGCGGCGGGATCGGACAATTGGAAGAACCCCTTGCCGTTGATGGCCAAGTCGGTGGGGATGTCGGTGCTTTCAAAGGCGCCCTGGCTCATCAGGTTCTGCACGTTCATGACCCGCGCGCCGGAGCCCACCTGTTGCACCACGTTGCCGCCCACGGTAAGCGAATGCACCATGATGTCGCCGAAGTTGGTTCGGGTGGCCTTGTAGGCATAGGTGTTGAGGTTGGCGATGTTGTCAGCCACGCTGCTCAGCGCCCGGCCGTGCACGTTCAGGCCCGACACGCCCGAGTACATTGCGGTTAGCATTCCCATGGCGGCTTCTCCTTTTATTTTTCTCCCGCCGGGCTCATCTTTGGCTGGCCCGGCGATTAATGCTTGCTTGGCCTACAAGAGGGCGGCGGCCAAACCGCCCACGGACAGAACGCTTTTCAACACTTCAAGGACGCCGCTCTCCTCTTCGCCGGTGGCCTGGCTGGCGGCGGTGGTACTCTCCTCGCTGGAGGAGGCGTAGGTCTGCGACTCGGTCTCCTCCCCGTCGCCGGTGGTGGAAGCGGAGGGTATGTAGTAGACGGCCAGCACCTCGCTCAAGGGCAGGGCCACGTCGCCCAGGAGCAGGTAGTTCTCGCCGTCGGAGCCCTTCTGATACCCGGTCACCAGGCTGTTGACGGTCTGGTCGCTCACCTCCACCGCGTTGCCCTGGCTGTCGGTGGCCAATAAGGTCACCTGATAGGCGCCGTCGCCCACCACTTCATCGGCGGTGTTCTTGGCGTCCCATTGGAAGTATTGGCTCCCCGCCTCTTGGTATCCCAACGAGACCTGGGCCACCGTGTTGCCGTCCTCGTCGGTGATCACCGCCAACACGTCGGCGGCCTCCGCCAGGGTGTAGCCCACCCGGCCCACGTAGCCTTGGGCTATGGGCAGCACGTCGCCGGCCAGGGTGACGCCGCGGCCGATGTAGTTGACGATGTTGCCCTGCTCCACCGCGCTGGTGAGGTCGTTCATGGCGTCCATGGAGTCGGCGATCTTGGTGAGCTGCTCCAGGCTGGAAAAAGTGGCCAACTGCGCGGTGAATTCGGTGTTGTCCATGGGGTCCAGGGGGTTCTGATTGGTCACCTGGGCCATGAACATGGTGAGAAAGGCGTCCAAGCCCATGGCGCTGCTGTAGGCATCGGTGGACGAACTGCTGCTCGTCGTGCTCTCGGTGGCAGTGCTTTGGTAAATGCTGGATATCACCGCTCACGCCTCCTGTTAGGCGAAAACATTGACCCGCCCGCTCAGCGAAGCCAAGCCGGGCGCGGATACGCTTATTTCCTCGTCTTCGGACTGGCTCCCCCCGGAGCCGCCGCTCTCGGAGCCGTCGCCCCCTTGCCCGCTGGAGTCCTGTTCGCCGCTTTTGGCCTCGCGGCGTTCGGCGTCCGGGCTCATCACCACTTCCAGGCGCTCGACCTTCAAGCCCTGCTGGGCCAACTGCTGCTTCAGCTCGTTGATCCCCGCCTCCAGGGTCTGCTTGGCGGAGGAACTTTCCGCCACCAGGGTGGCCTTCAACGCGCCCTCCTTGATGGAGAGCTTGATGGTCAACTCACCCAACTCCTGGGGCTTCAGGGCCAGGCGCAATTGGTTCTGGCTGCTCTTGGCCATCTGGGCGATCTGCTCGCTCACCTGGCGCACCACATAGGTGGGCAGGGTTCTCTGGGCGGCGGCGGCCTTCCCCGCCTGGGCCAGGCGGCCGTCGGCGGCCGATGAGGCGTTGAGGGTTTCCGTGAAATTCTGCCCGCCCTGGCTGGAGGACTTGGCGCTCTGGGCCGCCAGGGCCTTGAACCCGGCCTCGCCGGCCTGGGCCTGGCTCTGCTGCTGGCTTTGATCCTGGGCCTGACCCTCGGACTTGCCCTGGTCGCCGGAGCGGGCCGTGGCCAGGCCGCTCTGCTCCTTCACCAGCCGGGCCGTCTCCTCGGAGGTCAGATCGGTCGTCTTGCTGGCGGCGTCGGCCTGCATGAAATCCTTGAGCGTCTGGGCGAATTCCTGCTTTGCCTCGGGATTGGCCTGCACCTCCGTCTTTTGCAGGAACTGCATGACCTGGGTCTTGAGGCGCTCGGCGTCCGAGGCCTGGCCGTTGGTCCCGTCGTTCACCTGGATTTTTTGCGCCAGTTCCTGCAAGGATGTCTTGACGCGCTGATCCTGGCTGGCGGCGGCTTTTTCCAGAAGCGCCAGGCAGGCCTCCGGGTTGAGGCGGCCCTGCCCGTCCAGGGACTTGTTCAACAGGGTGTTGATTTCCTGCGAGCTGAGGCCGATGCGCGCCAGCAGGTCGCGCAGCTTGTCCTGGTCCACCTCGGTGGCGCCGTCCCTGACCTGCTGCAATTCCAGGGCCCGCGCCATCATTTGGGGCAGGCCGCTGACGATCAGGTTGTCGCCTTGCTTGGCCAGGGAATCCAGATAGCTGCGCACCTCGTTGTCGGGCAGCCCCAGGTCCTTGAGCAACTGGGCCAGGAGAGTCTTGTCTTCAGCATTCAAAAGGAACACCGGCCCCTGGTCGGCCTCGTACTGCGGCATGACCCCGAAGAGCGCGCCCAGGTTCACGGTTCCATCGTCCTGGGAGGCCCGCTGGATCATTTCCTGGGCGTCTTCCTGGCTGTAGCCGGACATGACCAGGACGTTCTTCAGCTTATCCCGGTCCTCGGCCGCCACCTGGAACCGCTCCAGGGGTTGGCCGGTCTCCTCCAGACTGGCTTTGAGGCTCTGGATGGGGCTGTTGGTCTGATCCTGGCTCTGGGACGTGGTGGACTGGGCCGCAAGCAAACTCCCGCTCCCGCTGGACTGCGCGCTGGCCACGGCCGCGGGCTGGGTCAGGCTTTGCTGGCTGAAATGGGCGAACAGCTCGGCGAACAGGCCGGCGGCGGCGCTGGTTTTATTCTGCTTTATGGCGAGGTTGGGTTGACTAGCGGCATCCCAATCCATGGCTACGGCCTTCATTCGCTCCTCCCTGAGCATATATTCCGCTGGCCAAGGCATAAGCAAGGCTGATGCCAGCGAGGGCCGCCGGACAACTTGGCTTGCCATAACAGCTAGTTACATTTTTGAAGGCTTTCCGATAAGGGGAGAAAAAGGAAGGTTTTACCTTTCGGCCGCGCCGCCGCGGATGCAGTTTTTGCCGGTCTGGGCCGCCCAAGGTGGACCCGCGGCGCTGTGCAGCGGCCGCGGGCCGGTGGTGGGAGGTTGGCGGGAAGCTAGGGAGGCCTTTGAATACCTTATCGGCCGTCTTTCACAAGGGCATTAAGCTTTTTCCGGCTCGCCCTTGGCCAAGGGGTATTCCCGGCCCGCCACCCGCAAGACATAACGCTCGCCCTTGGGCTCGAGATATTGGGCCAGTTGGTAATAGGCCGGCCGGGAAAAACGGGCCGGGAAACGGCCGTCTTTCACCCGGCAGTAAAACATTTCGTTGTCGCCCAGCCACACCCCGGCCGGGTCGATTTTCTCCTGGCTGTCGTCGTTCAGGACCACCAGCAGGGCCTCGCCGGCCAAATCCGCCCGGCGCACCGTGAAAAAAGTGTCCTCCACCTCCAGCTCGCAGGTCTTGCCGTCCATCTTCAGCACATAATGGCCATCCTCCAGACTCACCGAGGCGAACACCTCGGCCAGAATCCTGGGATGCACCATGGGGGCTCCCTGGTGGCTCAACTGGCCTTCCGCGTCCACTTGTATCTGGCAGGGCGGATACTTGCCTTGCCAACCCTCGGGCATGTACTTTTTCAAATCCGCTTCGGTCATGCTGCTGAACCTTTTCGCTTTAGATAAAAATGTTTGCGGCAGGGTCCCCTCAGGCCTGCCCCCGGTCGGGCCGGCCCTCTGATAATTTCTCCCTATTTCGCCAAGAATTCCTCCACCTGGGCGTTGAATTTGTCCGGCTGCTCCATCATGAAGAAATGCCCCACCTTTTCCCAGCGCCGGCACACCAGGTTGGGGAACAGCTTTTTCAGATGCTCCACGAATCCGGGCGGCGCGAACTGGCTGGCCACATACATGGCAAGGGTCGGCGTTTCAATCGGCTCCAGCCGCCAATTATGCGGATCGCTCATGGCTCGGCCTTCGCTTATGGCCACCCGGGCATCGGCGGATAGCGTCATGGCCAGGACTATGTTTCTCAGCTCCGGTTTGGGGGCCGGCCCCAGCATGGATTCCACAAAGGGCTGCATGGCGGTGCGGAAATTCTTCTCAAAGCCGGCCAGGCGCTCGGCCGATTGTTTCTCCCAGGCGGCCCTGGCCTCGGCGTCCTGGGGTACGTCGACAAAAGCGCCGTCCACCGAGATCAAGCCCGCCACCGCGCCGGGTTGGCGAACGATCACCCGGCGGCCGATGGTGGCGCCCAGGCTGTGCCCGGCCAACACCGGCTTTTTCACGCCCGAGGCCTTTATGGCGGATTCCACCCCGCCCGCCAGGAAGTCAAAGGTGTAAGCCACCCTGGGCTTGTCGCTTTGGCCGTGGCCCGGCATGTCCACCAGCACCAGTTTGTGCTTCCTGGCCAGGCCCGGCGCGTTTAAGCGCCAGATGGTGTGATCGCAAGCCCAGCCGTGAATCAGCACCAGGGCGGGCTCGCCCTGGCCCATGACCTGGTAATAGACCTTGGAGCCCTGGTAATCGGCGAACTCCGCCGTGGCCGGCGCGGCCCAGGCCAGCAGCAGAAAAACCGCCGCCAAGTTCAGCAAGGTTCTCATGGCAGGCTTCATTTAGAGGCTCCTTTCGCTGGGAGCCGGCCGCAAGAGCGCCGCCGCCGGCATGCCCCCTTGATCGGGCTGGCTGGTCAGAACATCTTTTCCGTATCCAAGAGAAGCGTCACCGGGCCCTGGTTCACCAGATGCACCTCCATCATGGCCCCGAAACGGCCGGTGGCCACCTCCAGCCCCCGGTCGCGCAACTCCCGGCAAAAGGCCTGGTACAGGGGCTCGGCCTCCTCGCCGCCGGCGGCGCGGGAATAAGAGGGCCGCGTCCCTTTTCGGCAATCGCCCCACAGGGTGAACTGGCTCACCACCAGCACCGCGCCCCCCACGTCCTTGACCGAGAGGTTCAGCTTGCCGTCTTCATCGGGAAATACGCGCAGGGCCGCCAGCTTGCCGGCCAGCCAGGCGGCCTGTTGGGGCCCGTCCTCCCGGCTCACGCCCAGAAGCACCAGAAGCCCCGGTCCGATGGCCCCGGTCACCTGGCCGTCCACCTCCACCCTGGCCCGGGCCACTCTCTGCGCCACCGCCCGCACGCCTACTCCAGGTGATCTATGAGGCCGGCCAGATAGCCGCCGCCGAAGCCGTTGTCTATGTTCACCACGCTGAGGCCCGGCGCGCAGGAATTTAGCATGCCCAACAGCGCGGCCAGGCCGCCGAAGGCCGCGCCGTAACCCACGCTGGTGGGCACCGCCACCACCGGCTTATCCACCATGCCGGCCACCACCGAGGGCAGCGCGCCCTCCATGCCGGCCACCACCACCAGGCAGCTGGCCTGGCCCAGAACCTGGGCCGAGCCGGCCAGGCGGTGCAGCCCGGCCACGCCCACGTCGTAGACCCGCTCCACCTGGGAGCCCATGAGCCGGGCGGTGAGCGCCGCCTCCTCGGCCACGGGCAGATCCGAGGTGCCCGCCGCCACCACCGCCACCAGGCTCTTGCCGGGCTTGGTCCCGGCCGGCGCCGCCAAGGCCAGACACCTGGCCTGGGGATGATAGGTCAGCCGGTCCCACAGGGCCAGGACCTGGCCGGCCTTTTCCTCCTCGATCCTGGTGGCCAGAACCGCCGCGCCCTGGCGGTGGATGGCCTGGGCGATGGAGGCTATCTGCTCCGGGGTCTTGCCTTGGCCGAAAATGACCTCGGGGAACCCCTGGCGCAGGCTGCGGTGGTGATCCACCCTGGCGAATCCCAAATCCTCGTAGGGCAGGGACTTGAGCCTGGCCAGGGCCTCCTCGGGCTTCAGGCCGCCGGCGGCCACCTCATGCAAAAGCTCTTTCAGCTTGTCGGCGGTCACGGTTTATTGGCCTTGTCCCTTCCGGGGTTCATCCCCTATAGTTTGGTTACGGCCCCGGGCACATGGCGTGCCCTGGCAATGTCTTGGATTTTATAGCGCTCTCCGCGAGGCTGCAAATAAATGCATGAGACTTCCCACGGCCCTAAACGCCCCGGCTGGATCGAGGTGAGCCTTTGGGCCCCGGCCGCCCAGGCCGAGGCGGCGGCTGATTTCCTGGTGCGGCTCACCGGCCGGGGGGTGGAAACCAGCGAGGGCCCGGACCCGGAACAGGACCATCTGGTCAAGGCCTTTTTGGACGACGGCCCCGGCTCGGCCGAGCAAAAGCGGGACGTGGAGGAGATGGTGCAGCGGCTCAAGCTGCAAGCCGCCGAACCCGGCGCGGTGCGCCTGGAATTCACTCCCCTGCCGGACCAGGACTGGAGCGAAAACTGGAAACGCCATTTCCATCCCCAGGAAATGGCCCCCGGCCTCTGGGTGGCCCCGCCCTGGGAGCCCATGGAGGCGGGGCCGGACTACCAGGTGGTGCTCATCGACCCCGGCCAGGCCTTTGGCACCGGCCATCACGCCAGCACCATGCTCTGCCTCAAACGCCTGGCCCGCATGCGCCGCAAGGACCGCGTGCCCGCCCGGCTCCTGGATTTGGGCTGCGGCACCGGCATCCTGGCCCTGGCCGCCCTGAAGCTGGGCGCGGCCTCGGCCCTGGCCCTGGATTTGGACCCCCTGGCCCTGGAGGCCGCCCGCCACAACGCCGAGCTCAACCGGCTCGCCGGCCGTCTGGAGATAAGCTCCCGGAAATTCGAGGAGGTGGGGGAAAGCTTCCCCCTCATCCTGGCCAACCTCACCGCCCTGGATCTGATCAGCCTGGCCCGCCCCCTGGCCCGGCGCCTGGAGCCCCTGGGCGAGCTGGTGGCCTCCGGCATGATGCAGGGCCAGGACCAGGGCGTGCGCCAGGCCCTGGAAAATGAGGGCTTGGGCTTTGTGGAGCGCGACTCCCTGGGCGAATGGTGCTCCCTGGTGATGGCCCGGTGAGCCTGCGGCGTTTCCTGGCGGAACCCGGCGCGCTCAGCCTGGGCGCGGAAGTGGAGCTGAGCCCGGAGGAGGCGGCCCACGCCCTCAAGGTGCTGCGCCTGCAAGCGGGCGCGGAGGTGCGGCTCCTGGACGGAGCCGGCTTGATCGCCACGGCGCAGATAACCGCGCTGGGCAAGCGCTCGGGCAAATGCCGGGTGCTGAGCCTGGCCGCCCCGCCCCGCCCTACTCCCCGCCTGGTGATCTGCCCCGGCCTGGCCAAGAATCAGGCCATGGAGCTCTTGGCCGTGAAGCTCTGCGAACTCATGGTGGACGAGGTGCGGCCCTTTGTGAGCAGCCGCTCGGTGCCCAGGCTGAAAGACCCGGCCGCGCGCCGGGAACGCTGGCGGCGGCTTTCCCGCCAAGCCCTCAAGCAATGCGGCGCGGCCTGGCCGCCCCAATGGCACGAGCCCAGGGACCTGGCCGAATTGCTGGAGCAGCCCCCGGAGGAAGCCTTGAAGCTTTTGCTTTACGAGGAGGCCTCCCAGGGCCCCAGCCTGGCCCAGGCCTTGGGTCCGCGCCAGAATCTATCGGAGGTTTGGCTTCTGATCGGGCCGGAGGGCGGTTTCGCGCCGCAAGAGGTGGAGTTGGCGGTCAGCCGCGGCTGGCTGGCCTGCGGCCTGGCCGGCGCCATCCTGCGGGCCGAGACCGCGTCGCTGGCCGGGGCGGCGGTGGTGCGCTTCGGGTAAACACGGAGAGCGCCCCCTTGCCGCCGCCCGTGGCCAGTTATTGGTGGCCAATACTTCCCCGAATCCCGCCAGCGCCGCGCCTGGGTCAATCGCCTGGCCAGGCTTGGGCCGTCGGGCGTGGGGCATGGCCTTATTTTTGGCCCTCGGCCAGGATGGCGCGGCGCGGCTCGATCTGGTTGCCGTCATAGTCCAAAAGGATCATGTAAATCGGCGAATCAGCGCTGATCTGGTACGCGTCTGTGGTCTGATTCCAGAGCACCACTATGCCGCCGGCCGACATTACCGCGGCCCTGGGCTCCCGGAAATAGAAGCCTTCATCCGCTTCCAGGCTGAATAATTGGCTATAGCTTCCATCGCCGTAATTCAGGATAAAACCGTTAAGCTGGGAACCGTCGGTGCATACCTGCAACCAGCGGTCGCCCTCGAAATACACCGTGTCGGATACCGTGGACATGCCCAGGCAGGGGAGGCTTATCTCGCCGATGTCTTGCGGTGGGAATATGATTACCTCTTCGGCCATTGTCCGCGAGGCCGTGGACAGGGTTCCCAGCAATAAAGTTAGAAACATAGCCAAGCTTATAAAGGATACTTTCAGTTGCCGCCTTTCCATAAACCAGCCTCCGTTTTTCGATGTTATGCCAGCCAATTCGCGTCAGCTATATGAGGTTGGACTCAGCCCATTTGGCTGCTTGCCATCTGGAATTGGCGTTGATTTTCTTATAGGCTTGATACAGGTGCGCCTTTACGGTATTGGTGCTCACCTGCAAGATATCGGCTATGTCCGTGTTGCGATAACCTTCCAATATCAATCGCAATACTTCTTCCTGCCGCATGGTGAGGCTGTTGTTGCTCTTGGCATAGAGCGCTTCCTCGTCCGTCTCTTCCATCAAACATTTTTCCAGCACTTCGCGGGGAACCCATAAATGGCCCTTGTGCAGTTGGCTTATCCCCTTGGGTAAAAGCGTTATGGGATCGCCTTCATAGAAAAAACCCCGCACCTTTAAGCGCAGAGCCATGGGTTCCATGCCGAATTTCGGCGATATGTCCAAGAGGGCCAAGGCGAAGTTTATGTCATTTTCATAACGCTTGAGCCATCTGATTATTTCCGGCGGACTCAGGGCATGAACATCCCAGAGAACCACGTCAATATCCTGGGAACTTAAATCTGGCAGTGTGGATATATCCTCCCAGGTAACGCATTCGCACTCCCCGTTTTCACGGAGAAAATATGACACCAGGCTCTGCTTAAGAGACAGAGAGCCGATGATTGAAACCTTGATCCCCTTTAGGTCTATCTTACCCTCGGCAGACATTTTATATTTTCCTTCCCCCTGTACTTACAGATGGCAATTGCGAACAGTTGGTGAAAGCCATTCACGCATTGACAAAGTAAGAATGTTTTCAGCCGGCCGGAAGTGTTTAGCCGTTGGAGGCTGGTTCCCTACTTCCCGGCGGCCGCGCCTTATGCCCCCCTAGGGCTTTTTGCTTGTTTGGTCGATGTGAGGGTTATGCCAGATTAGGGTAGATCGTGAATTAGCAAAATACTATGGCCGGACTATTTTGTTTAATCAGATATATTACCCGATCTCACAAAAACTGTTATCAATCTACTCAAAGTTTGAAAAAGTCTTCCTGATCTACAATTAATCACCCCGCTAAGTCGCGGACCAAAATGGTCAACGTCTTGTATTTGATATTTTCCGATATGGAATATTGGCAATCGGGCCGATTAACATTTAACCTTGAATTACAATTTGTTACCTAGTATGGCCCCCCTGGGATCAATCTGGTTTCCAGCAGATAAACCTGAATTAGCTTGTACTAATTAACTTGCAAAATCGCAATGCCTTGCACAATTAATTGTGACCCCACATAATTACTAAAGCGTCGTTTAGGTTGCGATTGCCAGGAGATTTTCTACTAATTAACTAGCGGGCTATGTGGCAATCTTGGATATTATTAGTGACAATACGATTCATTATTAACCCTTAAAATACTCGATGTGTTATGTATTGATTTTGTCACAAAAATTTCATAATTAAATTCGAGGTGAGATGGCGTTTCACTATTTGATGCATGATTTGGGGAGTATGTGCTCCGCACCAACCCGCCGCGCGCCTCCCGCGAATCCCCTCCTGCCGCGGCCGCCGCGGCAAACTGGCATGCGGCTATCCATCGGACGCCGGGGCGCGAATCGGATTCGGCGCGCCCGTGGCGATAGCCCGGTCGGCTTTGTAATGAAATGAAAAGGCTGGTCCGGCTTGGGCGGCCGCGCCGGGGAGGGCCTCAGGAGGCGGTGTCCGAGCCCCTCTCCGTGGCGTACTCCATGGTCATCAGGTAGGGCAGCAAAATATCTTCGATCCGGCTGCTGGCCAAGGCGTCAGCCGGCAATTCGTTTTCAAAAAGCCCGGTGCCATAGGAGCTGAGCACGCAAAGGCCCATGAAATGATCCAAGGCGCCGCCCAGGGAATAGCGGGTCTCCCTGCTCAGGCTGGTGGCCAGTCTCTGCCACAGCCAATCGGAATCGCAAGTAATGCCCAAGGAAAACACCAATTGGCTCAGCCAGCGCAGGGGGCGGTGGTCCTTGGGCGCGGTCAGCAGGGTCTTGCCGGCCAGCTCCGATTGCCTGCCGCCATGGCGGCCCGCCTCCTGGCTGGACCAGGCGAGCGCTTCCGGGGGCTCCAGGCCCATGAAACAGGAAGCGTAATAATAATCGCAGGCCGTCATCATGGAGTCCCGGCTGGTTTGGCTGAAAACGATCTCCCTGGAAAGCACCGAATCGATCACCGCGCGGAAATAACGGCAGAGCGCCTCATGCAACTGAGCCTGGCCCATCAGCCGCTCCTGGTTGATCACGAAAGCGGCCCTGATCAGGCCCAGGTACAGGGCGTGCAAACAGTTTTCAATAAAATCGGCCTTGCCGTCCTCGGGGTTGACGTCCAGGTTGACTGCGTTCAGCGACAGCGCCACCACCTGGTTTTTTTCCGAAAGGAAAACCCGCACGGAAACGTCGTCGCCGCGCGTGATGGGCAAATGAAGATAAATCCCCTGCTTCCTCCATATATTGGAGACCATGGCCTTGAGCGGCCCGTCCTCCAGGGAGACGAGGCAATTGCCGAGATCCTCGTCAAAGCGCCGGTAGCAGGCGCGATGATCCTCGGTGCGGTAAAACACGTAGATCTTGTTGCCGAAATCGCGGAAAAGCTTCTTGGCCTTGCTTTTCAACTGCTGGGACGCATCGCTGTTCTGCAGGTCATCCGCCAGGGACAGAAGATAGCTGTACCAATTGGACACCATCAAGGCGTCTTGGCTGGAGCGGACCGCTAAAGATTCCAGATCCTCCTCGCGCAGCACCGAAGCCAGCAGCTCGCGGTGCTTGCGGGGCAGGCTGCTGTCGCCCAGCCGGGTCACCAGGCCGGCGAAGCCCTCGGTGCTGCCGCAGGTGGATTTGATTTTTTCCAGCACGCCGCGGTCCTTGGCCCATTCCAGCACCGAAGCCGGGATATTGTTGAAATTGTCCAAAAGCAGGGCCGGGTTTTGCAGGCAGCTGTAGTAAAGCCGGAAATTGGACACCGCCGGCAGCCCTATGGCGACCAGTTGGGCAAAGGTCATGGCCTGCCTGAGGTCGCTGACCGGCAGCGCCGGCAGCGGCCACTCCGTGAAATCGATTTTTTCCTCGTCCGGATACAGAAAGAGTTGGGTGCCCGCTTCGGCGGCCACCCTGCTCTTGGCCATCACTCCGCCCACGGGCAGAACCTTGCCCGAATCATCCATGCTGCCGGTGGCCATCAAGGCTTTTGGCCAGCCGCTCTTTTGGGCCAAGAGTCCCAAGGCGATGGACAGCGGCAGGCCCAGCGAGCGCCCCTGCACCGGCGGGCCGCCGGGGTCCAGCAAGGGCCAACAGTAAAAGCCGGTGTGCTTGAGCGCGGGAAGGCCCAGGTTGCAGGTGGCTGAAAACGCCTGAGAAATGGCTTCGAGGCAGTCTTTTTCCAGGGTCTCGCGGGACCAATAGGGCATGGAGATGCCGGGGCTCCCCTCCAGGGGGGCCACGAGCATCATGAAAACGCCCCCCTCCCCGTCTATCTTTACTATGGGAACCGGCACCGCCTCCCACCTGAGCTTCAGGGCTCTCGGCAGGGTCAGTTCGGAGAGGAAGACGTTTATGGTCTCGTTGTCCCGCAGCCAGGTCCGCAGCCACTTGGGCGCCTTTTGACCCGCCAGGAGCACGCGGGCCAAAAGGTGCATCAGCATCAGCTCCTGGAGATTGCCCTGGCTGGCCAGGGAGATGGCATGCTTCAATTGGGCGAGGTCGCTGGGCCAGGAACCTGAGATTCGCTCCAGGCGCGCGCGGGCCAGCTCCCTGGAAAGGGGGTTGGCCAAATACACCAGGATGTCATCCCAGCTCCCAGCCAAGTTCATGCCTGTTTCTCCTGCACTCTGAAAAGGCGCACGTACAACCTCTGGACCACGTCAGCCACCTTGGCGGCGTCCACCGAAAAGGAAGCCCAAAAGCTGGCCGGTTCCGCTTCGGGGCAAGTGAAACCGCCCGCCCGGCTTTTCAGCAGCTTCCCGTCCTCGTCCAGCCAGCGGAACTCCGCCCGCCAGCGTTCCCCGCCCTCCAGGAGGGAAGTCAGCTTGCCGCCCAGGACGAGCTGCGGCGAGCGCACCAGATCGGTCAGCCGCGCCCGCAAATATTCAAAGGAAACCGGCCGCCCTTCCTGCAGGCGGAAAGCCATCACCGGCAGCAGCGGCCCGCTGTCGGCGTTGGCCGCGGCCAGGGCCATCTTGCGCACCGAGGGCTCGGCCAGGAAAAATATATCCGAGGGCTCGGCCAGTTGCGCCGCGGGCGGCGCCTTCAGGCCCAGTCTGGCCAGGCAAGCCGGCAGATCCTCCGGCGCCTCCCCCTCCCAGGCGGGGCCCAGCGGGGCGCGGCCATCGGCCAGGGGGTAATCGGCGGCGGCGGAAAGGGTCCCTTGGGCAAGGGCCGCCGCGTTTTCGTATTCGGCCATCAGGGAGAGCACGGCTCCCGCCGAAAAGAAGCAGGCCACCTCCAGCTCCATCTGGCGAAAAAGGAATTGGGGCGACCATTCCGGCTCCTGGGGCGCGGCCTCTTGGCCGGCCTCCCATACCAGCTCCACGGTTGGCTGGTCGACCTCGCCATGCAGGCGTCCCAGGTTTTCGCGGTGCAGCGTGTAAAGGTTCCAAGGCTCCGCGAACCTGAAGCGGCCTAGGGCCACGTCGCCCTGCCCCATCAGGGCCGGGTCGTGATAGGTCTGGGCCACCAGGACCCCGTTGGGCAGGCTTGGCGAGAGTTCGAGAATCAAGACCACCGGCGGATCGTAATACCTGTGCTTGGGGCCCCAGCCGGCCAGACCGGGAGCGAGGCTTCTGATCTGGCCGGGCTTGAGCTCCTCCCCGGCGTCCTCTGGCTTGGCCAGCGGCCGCGCCAGGCCGGGAAGCCCTTCCCCGGCCTCGCCCGCCTTGCCAAGCTCCCCCCGCCGCCGGCAGGAGGGGCAGGATTTCAGGTGCGCCACGGCCTCGGCCGGCAGGTCGTCGGCCGTGATCAGTTGGTCGGGAGGGCAGAAACGGGTCCGCCAGGCCAGTTCCCAAGCCTGCTGAATTTGCCAAGAGTCCACTTTTAAATTCATGATCCGTCCTTTGGTTGAGGTTGGTCGCCTTTCAACCCTGAAGGACGCTCCTGGGTCAGGTTTTTACAAACCCCAGCCGTGATCAAGAGAAACTCGGCCCAAAAATTCCGGTCCGAAGGCGGCGGCGCCACTCCCGGCCAGGTCTCGCAGAAATCGGCCAATTGCTGGCAGGCGCGGTCAATGTGGTATTTGGCGTGGCTGGCGCCGGAAAGGCCCGCCAGTTCCGCGATGTTCCGATAGGTCGTTTCCGAGGAATCCAGCGCCAAATAAAAAACCTTGCGCCGGATGGGCGGCCAGCTCTCGACCAGCTGGGTCGCCAGCATGGCAAGGCCGCCCGTCTCGGGCGTCGCCGTGGGTTCGCTAACGGCCATCTCCGCTTGGCACTCCTCTCTGAAGCGCTGCTCGCCGGCGCTCAGAAAACCGTAGTGATCCGCCAGATAGGCGGCCAGCTCCCAAATGGGCAGAAAATAAGCGCCTCCCAACCGCGCGGCGGCTTCTTGCCAAAACCGGGCGGCCAGTGAGCAAAGGTCTTCCCCTTTGAATCTGGCCAGTTGCCGCTCCGATACCAGTTCGCAGGGCGAGGGCCAAGCGCGGTAGGAGCCGGCTCCCAGGGCCAGGCGCGCCGTATGGGTCTGGGCAGATTTCTCCATGCTGTAGTAGGCCATGTTGGGAGCCGCGCGATAGTAAAAATCCGGCGCGTTGTTAAGCGTCTCGCGCAGACGCCGGTAAAGATGGCGCAGCGGGCTGATCTCCTTGCGCCTGACCTGGCCGCGCAGATGGTTGATGAAGGCATTGCGCAGGTAAGCCCCCAGGAGCCGCGGCCTGGCCTCCCGCCCGGCCAGGACCTCGGGCGGCAGTTCCTCGCTCCGGCCGCGCAGGACGTCCTGGACGAAAATCCAGAAATCGTTGGCCACCTCATCCGAAGCCATATCCAGTTCGCTTCCCGACATGCCTCTAGGGTCTCCATAAGGCCAAAGTTCGCGCGGCAGGCGGAGCCCGGAGACGCGGAAAAGCAGTTCCCGCGCTTGCCGCCGGAGCCACGGCACGCAGTCCTCACTGGACAACCAATTAAGGAAGTCCGCGTGGGCGCTTGCGACGAGTGACATCTATTCTTCTTCCGTCTCCAGCCGGGACTCCGGCACCCGTCCCCAATAGCGAAGACTCCATAAAAAATTTTTGTCCCGCGGAACCGGGAAAACGCAGTCCTCCACCAGGTAGGTGCGCTCGCGCACCACATAGAGAGTATGCTCCAGCACGCATCCCTGGGGGATGGCCCGCTTGTTCGCGTACTTCCTGGTGGAGCAGGGGCAAACCCGGTGGGCGAGATTCCCGAGCTGCTGCAAGACGAAGATGGGATGGGAGCCGGGCGCTTCCCCTGACCGCGCGTGAAAACCGCCTTGGGTGAATTGCCGCAGGCTGGCGTCTTTCGCCCCCACGAAAAGCCCCCTTTCCGGCCAGGCCAGGAGCGGCAGGAAACGTATGGAGTTCCCTCCCCGCCCCCTTTGCTCCGCCAGCTTGTCCAGGAGGCTCTGCCGGCCCACCGTTTCCCGGGAATCCGGGGGAGGCTTGCGTTTGCCTTTTCTGCGGCCCATAAAAACAAGCACCCTTGCCATAAATAGCCGTTGACAAGGCCCATTCCGCCGAGGCCTGCCGCCGCCCCCACATTATCATATGTGGCCGCGATAGGGAAAAGCCGCTCGGAAGGCCCGTCCCGGCCCCCGCACCCGGGACCGGCTTCTGCCCTTTCCCACTAAACCATGGGGCCGCGGTATTTTTCATGAACGGTTGCAATGAGTTCCATCCCCCCGCCGCCGGCCGGCGCGTCCCCGTCTCTCATGAAAATGTATTAGACGGCTCATCATGCGCCGCATGCTTGGTGTCATTTTTTCCTAGCCAACGCCTACCTGATTCTTATCTAAAGCGCCAGCCTCTCACGATTCGGTATTAGCTCTTTTAGTCAGCGCCAAGTATTGTCCTAATCCGCTTTCCAACTATAACATGTCGCTAAAACACCGTAAGGTTTTATCGGTAAATATTATGGCATCAGGCAACAAGAAAGAATATGTCTAATGAAATACACATTGCTTCATCATAATGCAAGCAATAAATGCCTGAAGGCGTGCTCCCTTTTAACAATTACTTTGTTTGGACTATTATGCCTTAACTCGTTGGCTTTCTCCCAAGGGGTGCAAAAGTCTTACGATGACCTGCTGAGCGAAGGCCTGCTGCTTAATCACACCATAACTCCCATGGGACAAAACTTTTATAAAGATTTCGTGGCCGCCTGGGTTCCTCCCGCAGACGTTACGGAATTCACCATTGTCATTACCGAGAGATTCAACCCGCAATGGGGCAGCCTAGTCTTTATAACTGTGGATGATGACATGGTTTTTCAGCAGTTCCTCTCCGCCAGAAACGTGGTGATAGAGGACGTGATCAACCAGGCGGTAAGCGAGGTTCACAGACACTTATTTCAACGAGAAATAATAAAAAGATTTCAAAAAAGTAACGATCTTGAAGGCGATGGTTACTAATATCCTGGGGAGGATTCAAATGAATATAAAAATATCTTTCTGCATAATCGCCTTGGCCATCTTGGCGCTATTCACTACCAGCCAAGCGATTGCCACCGAGCTGATATGGGAGCCTGTCAACCCGAGCTTTGTGGGGGGCAATCCGCTAAACGGCGCTTATCTTCTCGGCAATGCTCAGGCCCAAGACAACAACAAAGATCCGGAGTCCACCAGCAACGAGTTGTCCCGTCTCGATGACTTCAGGGAGACTTTAAACCGCAACATATTATCCCTTTTGTCATCCAGAATCGTTGAGAAGGCCTTCGGAGAATCAACGGAATTGCCCAACGGAACTTTTACGGTGGGCGATTTCACGGTGACCATCAACGACCAAATAACCCAACTGGAAGTCACCGTGGTGGACGTTCCGAACAATAACACCACCGTCATCTCCATCCCGACCATTCCTTAAGGAACTGGGGGAAGGTCCGTGAAAAGGAAGAAGGGGTTCGTCATGGCGAAGAAGCTGAAAATCGTGGGCCTGCTCGTTATGCTGGCCGGGATATCCGCCTGCGGCATGCCTATGGATGAGTTCGACATCATGCCGCCACAGGTATCCAGAATAAGTCATACCTACAAACAACTGACTTCACTGCCCGCGCCCAAGGGCAAGATCCGGGTCAGCGTTTACAACTTCCGCGACCAGACCGGTCAGTACAAGCCGCTGCCCAACGTGAGCTCGTTCTCCACGGCGGTGACCCAGGGCGCGGTCAACATGCTGCTCGAGGCCCTGAACAAATCCAACTGGTTCATCCCGGTGGAGCGCGACGGGCTGCAAAGCCTCTTGACCGAACGCAAGATCATCAGCGCTTCCAAGCGCAACGGCGAGGGCGAAAAAAACGCCAACGGCCTGCCGCCCCTGGAGTGGGCCAACGTGATCCTGCAGGGCGGCATCACCGCCTACGAGACCAACACCATGACCGGCGGCTTCGGCGCCAAATACTGGGGGTTGGGCGGCTCCATGCAGTATCGCCAGGATCAGGTCACCGTGCATCTGCGGGCGGTGGACGTGCGGACCGGCCGCATTCTCAAGTCCGTGTCCACCACCAAGACCATTCTTTCCCATGAAGTGGACGTGGGCCTGTATCGCTTCCTTACCTTCAAGAAGCTTCTGGAGATCGAGGCCGGGTACAGCCATAACGAGCCTGTTCAAATGTGCGTGGCCGCCGCCATCGAAAAAGCCGTCATCGCCATGGTCGTGGAAGGCGTGCTGGACGGGCTCTGGTACCTGAACAATCCCGAGGACATCAACTCTCCGGTCATCAAGGACTACCAGGAAGAGACCCAGCGGGTCGCCATCCACGCCGAGCTCAAGGCCGCCGCGGCCCAGGCCGCCGCCGACCGCAAGGCCGCCATTGACGAAGCCGCTTACGAAAAGCTTCGCCAGGCGGAAGCCGAATACGAAGCCGAGCGCGCCGAGACCGCCCGCCAGCAAGCGGAAAAAGAGGCCCAGCTCACGGCCGAGCGCGAAGAAGCCCAGCGCAGGCTGAAGGAGATCGAAGAGGCCAAATTGGAGGCAGAGCGCAAGGCCCAGGAGATGGAGGCCGCCCGTTGGGAAGCCGAGCAAAAAGCCCAGCAGGAAGAGCAAGCCCGCCTGGAGGCCGAACGCAAGGCCCAGGAGGAAGAGGCGGCCCGTCAGGAGGCCGAGGAAAAGGCCAGGCTGGAAGCCGAGCGCCAAGCTCAGGAGATGGAGGCCGCCCGCTTGGAAGCCGAGTTGATGGCCAAGCAAGAGGAAGAAGCCAGGCTGGAGGCTGAACGCAAAGCCCAGGAGATGGAGGCCGCGCGCTTGGAGGCCGAGCGTAAGGCCCAGGAAGAAGAGGCCGCCCGCATTGAGGCCGAACGCAAGGCCCAGGAAGAAGAGGCGGCCCGCCTGGAGGCTGAGCGCAAGGCCCAAGCCGAAGAAGCCGCCCGCCTGGAGGCTGAACGCAGGAGCCAGGAAACCACCGCCCCGGAAAATCAAACCAAGGCCGCACCCTCGGGTCTTGAATCCAATGTCGCACCCCCCGAGGCCGACCAGGCCAAGCCGGTTGATACCAGCTTCCTGTTCTCCACTCCGACGCCGGCCGTGGCTGACGGCCAGGAGGCCCAAGCCATAACCGTGGAAAACGTGACCTTGAAAAAGTGGGAACCCGTAAACATCGCCCGTTAGGGAGGGAAGAGAAATGAAAAGAAATCAAAGGCGGCTCGTTTCCACCGTATTGATGCTCTGCGCTCTCACGACGGGTTTGGCGTTGCCCGCCGCGGCGGATACGCCGGAGACAAGCCTCGGCTACGCCGTCAATCAATCGCGCATAGAGCAAAGCGGCGAGAGCGCCTTTGCCCTGGTCGAACAAAACGGAAGCTTCAACGTGTCCGAGATCAGCCAGGAGCTGGGCAAGAATTTCGCCACGGTCCGCCAATGGGGCTCAAACCAGGAGCTTTCCATTGAGCAGACCGGCGAAGGGCTGACGCACAACCAGGCGCGGGTGACCCAGGAAGGCGAGTACAACCGCGCGGGTCTCGAGCAGAAGGGCCAAGGCAATCTCGCCGAGATAACGCAGGGAACGCCGCAGCTGCGCGTGGCTGGGTTGTCCAGCGGCAACTGGGCCGCCATCAAGCAGCAGGGCGACGACAACACGGCCTTCATCGATCAGGCCGGCGTCAAGCAGGACGCGAATCTCAGCCAGGCGGGCGATAACAACTGCGCCAATCTCGCCCAGGGCGACTGGGGCCACAAGGCCGCCATCCAACAACGCGGCCACGGCAACGCCGCGGGTCTCGAGCAGACCGGCTGGAGCAACTCGGCCGACCTGGAGCAAAACGGACTTTTCAACCGGGCGCTCATCGAGCAGGGCGGCTGGCATCAAGTGGGGAGCATCACCCAAGGCTCCTCTTATTGGGCCGCCACCGGGAATATCGCCAGCATCAGCCAACTGGTGGGCAGCGGCAATCTGGCCGGCATCAACCAGTTCGGCAGTTACAACTGGGCTTCGATCAACCAGCTGACCAGCGGCGGAGACGCCTTCATCGATCAACTGGGCAACGCCAACCAGGCCTCCATTGTCCAGACCGTGTCCAACCTGGCGTGGATCCAGCAATTCGGCGACGGCAACGTGGCCAACCTGGTCCACAACGCGAACGTGCCGGTAGTCGTGAAGCAGTTCGGCCACGAAGTGTATGCCAACGTCACGATTACCCACAAATAGCCGGAACGAGTTCAAGGGGAAAGGAGGTGATGCCTCTGCTTGAGGGTCGATGAAGAGGCAAGGACATAACAACCGCTAACAACCAAAACCAACGAAACATGAATGAAAAAAAGGAGATTTCTTATGAAGAGAATACTATTCGGACTTTCCCTCCTGGCCGTCCTGTTGATGGCTGGCACCGCTTTCGCCAACACCGCCAACTATTGGCAGCCTTGGAAGGTCGTGGTGGGCGCGGCTGAGACCTATGTGTGGCAGCCCTTCAACGCCCGCAACGAGAGCATGATCGAACAAACCGGCGCCTTCTCGACCGCCTTCGTCACCCAGCTCAACGACCAGAGCTTCTCCTGGATCGATCAGGGAACCGACTTCGGATCGGACCTGGCCTCCGTGTACCAGAATTCGCCTTGCTGCTACCTGAGCTACACGGCGTTCCAGTTTACCGCCCCCTACGTGAAGAGCCTCAACTTCCCCATGTTCACTGAGGACTACTACCAGAACACCTCCCTCATCTACCAGAACGATGGCCACTACGGCTACAGCGCCCACGCCGCCTACGTGTACCAGTGGGGCGACGGCAACTGGTCCTCGATTTGGCAGACCGGCACGAACGATACGGCCGGCGTGACCCAGTCCGGTTCCTTCAACGCCAGCTTCATCCGTCAAGACGGCTATGGCGTCAACGTGGCCTCCGTGACCCAGATCGGCGACCTGAACTACAACGACATCCTGCAGGACGGCGGCATCAACAACGCCCAAGTCTATCAGGGCGGCTTCGGCAACTTCAGCCTGGTCTCCCAGACCGATGGCTTTTGCTCCCTCGGCGGCTACAACAACGCCGTCGTGAATCAGATCGGCTACATGAACGACAGCGTGATCATCCAGGCTGGCGGCGGCGTGCACTCGGCCTACGTGACCCAGGCCAACAATTGCTTCACCGCCTCCCTGCCCACTTGCGCTGGCGCCGGTTGCCGGTAGGACGAACTGAAAATCCAGTAACATGACCCCATTCGGGGTGGGCCCCTCCGGGGGCCCGCCCCCAAACCCAAAAAGACGGATAGGACGCGCAGCGAACTTAGTTGAAAAGGATAGTGAGCAAAATGTCCAAATTAATTTCGACCTTGCTTTTTTGCTTTTTGCTGGCGAGTTTGGCCGGCGTGGTGGGCGCCGAGGATCGCCCCCCCGCATCCGGTTTGCGCGTGCCGGAAAAGGTGGATTTGAACGGCGACGGCAAGGTGAGCCTTGCCGAGCATCTGGCCTGGGAAAAGGGCGTGTTCACCACCAATGATCTGAACGGCGATGGCTATATCACCTCCCGGGAAATATCCGAGCGGGAAATGGAGCGGGTCAGCAAATTGCGGGAATCCGGCGCGATTACCATGAGCGACGAAGAATTCGCGGCCATCGTTTCGGTGCAATATTCTTTGTCCCCCGCGCTTGACACCGATGGGGACGGGAAAATAAGCCTTGCAGAACATCTCTCATTTGAAACCAAGAATTTCAGAAACAAAGACTTGGACAATGACGGACACGTCACCATGGAAGAAATCATATTGAAGCATAGAAGGGTGGCCATGGAGCGGGCCAAGCGCATGCAGCTTAAAAAAGATCTCCAACAATCGGACGATCAAGCCATGAAAATCATGCAGCAGGAATCTAATAAGCCGCAAGCGGAAAAAAAGTATCAAGAGTGAAAGCAGGGAACGACTTTAACCTGGATCGTAATAAATAATGATTGGCAAAGCGCCATTCATACCAGGCAGGCCGGTGGGAGAAACGACTGAGAGCAAACTCCGTGGACAACGGCCCTGATAAAAAGCTGGACTTAGCTGGCATCGAATTGTATAACCTTGACCAAACACATATCTTTTTGTCTGGCTTTGTCCTTCACCCCCACCCGACCTTTTGAGGAGGCGTGAGATCATTTTCTGCCTTATGATGGACCGCCCACTAGGAAACGGATGGAAGAGCAGTGAAAAAGTTAGAAAGCCGCCGAGAACCGCCGAAATCCTCTAGCGTTAAGGTGCACATAACCGGCTCGCAGAGAATGGTCAATGAGCTGATCTGTTTTTATCTAAACCTGCAAGCCGGGTTTCAGGTCTCAGAAGGTCCGGCTGACGAATCCATGCAAATTTTTTCTTCCAGCGATAGAGATAAACCCAACGTTTTGATGCTGGATAACTATTCCGGCGACGTGATTGACAAGCTAACCAACGAATGCGAGAATTTTTTAGGCGCGCTTAATGGCACCCCCGCCATTATTTTTAATTTCCACTCCGAGAAGCGCCTGAAAAAATGGATATCTTATGGCGTCAGAGGCCTCTTGTACGACCGGGAACCATCCCAAAACATGATCAAGGCCATTAAAACCGTTGCGGAAGGGCATATGTGGTTCCCCCGCCAGGCCATGTCTAAATTCCTTACCGAAAGGTGGTCTCGAAAAAAGACCATCCAAGAGGCGAAAAATAATTTAACTCCGCGCGAGATGGAAATACTCGCCTTGATCGCCAGAGGCACCAGTAACGGCGATATCGCGGAAAAGCTTTTCATCAGTCCCTATACGGTGAAGGTGCACGTGCAGAATATATATAGAAAAATCGGCGTGCCCAATCGCGTGAAAGCCGTCATTTGGGCCAATGAAAATATAGTGCTCAATAAATAATATTCCTTAACAATCGCGGCCTGATCTTGTAGGGTATTCCTGCAATGGCTTTATCGATTGGCCATATCGCGCTGGCAGGCGTTTTTTTGTTATACGGGTTAGCTTGTCCAGCCTATGCGCTGGCTGAAGACTCGGCGGAATTGTCGGCGACCATCAAAACCACCAGAGAGTCAAACGGATCAATAACCATTCAGCCGGTCTGCCGTTCCAGCAAGTCGCTATCTGTTGTTTATTCCCTGTCTGTCTTCAAATTCGGTAAAGGCGGCCAAAGCATCAGCAGGCAATCCGCCAAGACAATGCTCCGTCCTGATCTTCCCGTCACGTTATGCAAGGTTTCCCTTAGCTTACCTCCAGAGAGCAAGTGCCGAATCCTGTTGAAGATCATCCATCACGACCAGGTGATCCTGCAAAAAGACAGGTGGCTTTCCAATCCCGACAAACACGGCTCAATTTAAGCGCGCATTACGTTTGCCATGAAATTTACCTGGTCATAATTATTATATTACATATAAAGTTGGCCAGAATTATACCTTACTTGAATCAATACACCTATCCACAATTGGCATCATGAGTGTTTTCCGGCTATTGATCAAATTGCATTACCAATTTATCTTAGTTTTTTAACTCTAACCAACTATTGCTTTATTAATTGATGATGCGTATTCTTCTGGCATAGATATAAGCTTATATTATTTTCATGGCGATAGGCGCCTATTCAGGTTGGTCCGAGCGGTAGGCCGCTGACAGATGCAAACAATTTTTACGATCAATGGCAATCCGCTCTTTGATCTCATTTGACGGGCAATTTGCAAACTTTATTTTTAGCATTGCAATGGTTGCGACTTCAAACAGGTTAAAATAGATTAAAAAGTAGAAGATAATCGTGAAAGCATTAAAAGCGGATGGAGATATTGCGATCAATATGCCGAGCCAGCATGATGCCGACAAAGAACTAAGCAAGCGAATTTTGCTGGTGGACGACGATCCACTTTTCAGAAGACTTTATTCCTTTATCCTGAAAGATTTTGGATTTAAGGTTACCGAATGCAAGAATGGCTTGGATGCCTTGAACGCCTATTTAAGCGAGCCGGATAAATTCAACTTGATCCTCAGCGATTTCATGATGCCCTACCTGACCGGCGTCCAGCTGGCTAAAAAAGTACGCCAAATAGATAAAAATATACCGATCGTATTGCTGACGGGATACGTCGGAGCTATTGACGAGCAAGCATTGGAAGACCATACCATCAATATGATCTTGGAAAAGCCCATATTGCTTTCGGATTTAAAAAAGTATATAAACAGCTTTTTTTAATATATCTAATATTATATGTAATGTTTTGCTTAACTCTCCACTAATTCATGACAATCTATTATTGCAGTAATAACTTTTATCTTGCCATGGCTTTTCTCACTAATTGCACATCGTTAGCCACTTGCAATCTTTCCTTGATATTCCGCTTATGGGTGTATACCGTATATATGCTCAGGTTAAGCTGCCTGGCTATCTCCCTTGTGGTTTTACCTTCAACAATCATCTCCAAGACCTGGTCCTCACGCGAGGTCAAATTTGATTTATTATCGTTTTCCGTGCTCCTGAATTGATTATCCGCCAGGCCAGCGATCACCGGCATCATCAACTGATTCATCAGTGAGCCGCCTTCATAAACCACGTCCACCGCGTTGTTCAATTCCGCCGGCTTGCAATTGACCAGCAGGCAGGCGGAGCCGCCGGTTCGCATCAGCCTGATTATGTCGTCACGCTTGCCGTGATTGAACAAGCCGATAATCCCAACCCTTCCATTATACTTATGCAGGCATTCAGCTATGTTAAAACCTTCTTCCCCCATGCTGTCGAAGTTGATTATGGCAAGGTCTGGGCAAACCTCTCTGTACGTTTCAGTCGCCAGATCACCATTATCGAATCCCGCGATATCTTCAACATCATTCCTGCGCGCCAATATTTGGCATATCCCTTCCATCATCAATCCATTGCGATCCACGACCATAAGCTTCATGACATTTCCCCCACAGTTCGCTTATTTTGATTTTATCTTAAGTTGTCGCGCGCAATCATATTACGACTGATATCGGTTGCCTTGAGCAACATCCAGCCTGTCAAGCCACCATGATTGCGTAGTCATTTTTACCAGGCATTACCCCCTGTGCTCTTTATAAGCGCCTGGTTTTTCAGTTTGCCGCACCGATCCGTGGCCATATTCCCCCAGTGCGGACGGCACCCCCATGCTTCGTGGGCGACTGGCTTTACTCGCCACCAACCCACTATTGCATAATATGCTGTATTATTAGTTATTTGAGATGTACGATAACCGGCTTGGTTCATCGGGATACCAGCCCCCACTGGCCGACTAACTTTAGCCGAAATACAGGACTCGAGGGGCGGGCGGATTCATTATCAGGCGCCACCAACGGCGCATGCGGCCATTACCCATTAATAGGGCGATTGGTTTCTAATGAATCGAGTCCTAACTTTTCGATAGGGTAATATTGCATAAATCAACACGCCATAGACAATAGTAAAATAATAGTAATATATTAACCAAAACTGATAGTTCAAATTACTTTCTCGGCTTGCTCCCCTCATGAAGCATAGCAAATTTTTATAAATAATATCAATATAGTATTTAGCAAGACATACTACCCTGATCGCCGCCACGCATTATTACATCATTGTAATTTAACGACCATTTTTTGCTTGCGCCGCCTAATGATACACTCTCAGGGCAAAACACTACTCAGTATGTTTGCTGGGTGCTAAAAAGTATTACTCCAATAAATAATCGTCGCCTTAACTCCGCGCGCCACTCAAAACATCAATCCTGGGAATCCATGCGCCTTGCTTATTTACTCCCACTTTTGTCGCTACCCCTATTTTGACTCGCTGGCGGAGTAGCTCATTCGGCCTGCAGCCAAGGCCTTTCTACGCGCCTGCCCCAACTCGGCCTCGCCGGGTCCCTCTGCATCACGGGCTGGGATTATATTTTTTCTCGCCTTGGCTCTGCTCCCAGCTTCCTTGTTGACCTTGCTTGCCTAAATACCGAGCGTGTTGAGCACTAACAAAGTGGCCGCATAACGCAAGCAAACTCGCCGTCCGCAATAGCGTGAAGGGCTCCGCTAATACGCTAAGCCTACCTGTTTAAAATCTGCGAAGGCTTGCTCATCCCTTTTTCTTACACCCCCGAGCAAGTTGGCTTAGATTCATGGCAACACAGAGCATTCCTCAACAATTTAAAGGGAAAAGTTATAAAGCCACGCGACTTTGACCCTTAATTAATTGATTTTTACAAAACCTTAACGTATAGTGCTTTCCATCTATGGGAATACAGGATGCTCTTAATCCTGAACAGGCTCTAGGACATTTACGAGGATCACAAAGCAAATCTCCCGCAACCCGCAAAGCATAAAGACACCAAGAAAGCAACTCTGGCGAATTGTTTGTACTTTGTCTGCGTTAGCTACCTCTGACCATCCATTCACCATCTCTCATTTTAGGCGCACTTATTGGCCGTGAAGAGGTAAATTTGATTAACTTATTAATCATGCTACAAAAAAAGATATCAGCCATCCAATCGCTTCTCCAAGCACAAACACCGACAGTTATGACAAAAAGATTGCCACAATCGCACATGTGACCCGAACTCGGCGTGGCGGGCAATCAATATTTGTTTAACCCAGAGCAAGGCACGCGGCCGGGCCAGCTTCTCGGCGGCGGCCAGGCAAGACAACCTAAAGGAATCGTTACCAAACATACAAAACCGGTTTGTCCAGCAATTATATTTTACTTCTTTGCTTGAGTCGGCATTTTTGATCTAAAAGGCATTGTCTTCCCAAGGACGCATTCCGATGCACTATCAGCTTTCTGACATAATCGCTGTAGTTCAAAAAAAGCTGGAAACCTTATCGCAAAGCAACCCTTCTTCCGCTGCCGATATCAAGACAATCATTGAATTATTGCGCGAGGCCCTGGATCACCAAACCCAACCAACCCCGGAACATGAGCGGCTCCGCGCCGGGGAAGCGGAACAGGAACCGCGCCGCAGCCTATATTACGATATCTTCAACCAGTCTCCATTTTGCCTTTTCATTCTAGACTCCCAGCTCGACATAATCACTGCCAACCAGCAGGCCATTGCGACTTTATCGCTGGACACTCAAGAGCTTCCCATCCCATTTTTAAATTTTATAGAGGAAAATCACCGCAGCGAGGTTCGCCGCCATTATAATCTGCTTGCCAATGGCGAAAATGGCGCATGGCGCGAAACAATCCTAAGCATCGAGCCCAATGATAACGTATTAATGAAGATGTATTCGTGTGTTTTGGGGCAAGATAGCGATCAACAACCGCATTACTTTTCCCTTCTGGTGGACAACAGCAATATCAAAAAAGTTGAGGAGCAGTTGGATGAATGCAAAGCCAAGCTCATGGAAACCAGCATCGCTTTAAAGGTATGCGTGGATAATCGCAAAGACGAGCTGGCTGATTTCCAGGAGGGCATAGCGGCCAATCAGGCTCTTCTCATAGAGCCCATCATGGCAAAGCTCTTAAAAAGCGGCCTCAACCAGCAGCAAAAAAACATCGCCCTGGCGCTGCAAGGCAATCTTATCCGGCTGACCTCTGATTTCACTCTCAGGCTGTCCTCGTCCCACTACGGACTCACCCACCGCGAACTCGAGGTCGCCTCGCTGATACGCAACGGCTATTCCAGCGATGAAATAGCGGAGTTCTTGAATCTCTCCACCAGCGCGGTGTTGTATCACCGCAATCGAATCCGCAAAAAGCTGGGCATGGTGGGCAACAAGGAACGCTTGGCCGCGCGATTGATGGAATTCAAATGACCTGTCGCGCCATATCCCTCAAGCTGGCCTTCTCTCTACAAACATCGTCCGCCCGGATTTCCACGACAGGCTTATAGCCCGCCAAGGCCCCAGCCCCGGCAAGGCGAACCAGCCGTCCGCTTCTCCGCTGGCCCGTGGCCCCTTCGAACGATCATCGGCGTCTCGGCCCCGCGCCCGTCTCGCGGCCGAGCCAAGTTCGCCCGCCGCTTCATCTGGTCCTCGTCCAAGGCCTGATGCTGGGCTACCCAAGGCTCTAAGGCAAAAAGCGCCTAATTGGCCGCGGCCACGATGGTCCCGCTGTGGCGGGGCGTTGTTTCCCCGTAATACCAGAGCGACACCTGATAAACCTTGTCGCCGCCGCCGGCCGGGCTGATCTCTATCTCCGCCCAGGTCATGGGCTTGCCGTCGATCCAGGTGCCGGTGTTCACGTAGATGGTTTCCTCCGGGCCGGAGTGATATTGGAACTCGGCCTGATGGGTGTGGCCGAAAAGGATTATGCGCGGCGTGAACGGGTATTTGTCTTTCAGGAAGTCGGGCATCTCGAAAATCAGGTTGGCGGCGCTGGTCAGGTGCCCCAGGTCGTTCCAGATGGCCTCCACCGGCGTGACCCGATCCTGGCGGGAGGGCCAGCCGGAAACGATGCCGTCAAAGGTGAAGGCCACGCCTTCCACCGAAGGGTCGCCGTCATAGCCGTCCAAGCCCCTCATGCGGAAACGGTTCCAGGGCCAATGGCCGGTGCCCAGGGCTATGGCGTTGAACACGGCGACGACAAAGGCGTCGTCCCAGATGGCGCTGGCTTCGCCCTGGGCCTCCTGGCTCATGGTCTGGGCCGGATACTTGACGTATTGGTCCAGGAGGTCGGGGGTGTTGACCACCTTGCCGCTGCTAATGGAGGCGGAGGCCGCCAGGCGGGAAATGAAATAGCCCAGGGGAAGCTGGCTGCCGGAACGGCTCCAAACGTCTGGGGCGTTGAACATGGTGTAGCGGTGGCCGTGCTCGGCCCATATCACCGAATCCTTGCTATAGGAGCCCAGGCCGGGCGCTTCGGAGATGATGGCCATGCCGGGAAAGGTGTCTTCCAGCACCGTCCGGTTTTCGTCCTGATAGGATAGCAGGTCGTGGTTGCCCACCACGTAGGTGACCTTTATCTCCTCCTTGGCGCAAAGCGCCTTCAGGGCGGTGACGATTCCCGCATTGTGCGGGGCGGACAATACGTCCGCAAAGCTGTTGGGCGCATTTTTCACCGGGCACACCCAATCGTCCACCAAATCGCCCAGGATCACCAGCTCCGCCACGTCGGCCCGATTATATAGCTTCCCGAGAAAACTGGATAAATCTCCGGCGTGCTCATACAGCCAGGAATAGCTGGCATCCACGTTGAGGTGCAGATCGCTGATGAACACGATCTTGTTGCGCTGGGCCGCGCCGCAGGGCGAGGCGGAAAGCGCGCAGGCCAGCGCCGTCAAAACCAACAACCATTTGGCAGCCATCTTCACCTCCCCCGCGTTTTTCGGGCCGCGATATCGCTTGGCGCGCGCGGATTTAATCCCCTGACAGGCGGGCAGGCCCGGCTTGGCGGCGAGCGCTTCGCGCCCCCTTAATTGACGCGCCGGCCAACCGCGCCGGTTAGCTTCATGTTTAACATGATACCCCGCCCCATTGCCCGGTTCCCAGCGGGAAAATCCCCGGCCGCGGCACGAGAGGCGTTGCGCCCCGGTCCCCCGGCCCGAGCCGGGCGCGGCGCTTTTATTCCACCCGGGCCGGCTGGAAATTGACGTTGCGGATGAGCGGCAGGCCGTCCTGGAACACGTCTATCACGTTGAGGGCGGCATAGGCCTGGTCCAGACGGAAGATGCGGTCCAAGGGCGCGCCCATGAGCTTGGCCAAGATGACCCGGTTGACCCCGGCGTGGGCCACCACGCAGATCCTGCCGCCCTGGTTGTCGGCCACCAAGTCCTGAAAGGCCGGTATCACCCGGTCGGCCAAATCCTGCAAGGATTCGCCGCCGGCGATGCGGAAATTGGTCAAATCCTCGGCCCGTCTGGCCAGTTCGCCCGGATATTTTTGGTCAATCTCCTGGTAGCTCATGCCCTCCCACTCGCCCAGGTGCAGCTCGCGAAACTGGCTGAGCGCGATCACCTGCCTGCGCGGTTTGAAGGAACGGGAGACCGCTTCCGCCACCAGGCGGGTGCGCTGCAAATCGCTGCAATAAACGGCGGTCACCCTGCGATGCGCCATGTAGCGCGCCACCGCCTTTTGCTGCTCCTTGCCTTTTCTGGTGAGCCCCACGTCGCTTTGTCCCCAGAACTTGCCATCGTCGCTGCCCAGCACCTCCGGATGCCGCCAAAGATAAATGCGGGTGTAGGGCATTTCCCATCGCTGGGTGGTGGATTTATTGGCCGCGGCCATCTTCGCTGTGCCTCCTGGACTACTTAAAATCCTTGTGATAGTTTTTGCCTTGAGCCCGTGGGGGCGACGGGCCGGCCCGCCTCCCGAAGCGGGAAGCTGTTCAAAGCCCTGCGCACCAATATAAATGCCTGAAGGGAGGACTCATGTCCAGGCCGCTATGCGTTTTATTGCTGGTTTTCACCCTGCTGCTGGGTTCCGCCGCCCTTTGGGCTCCCTCCGCCGCGGCCGGCCCCAAGATGGTCTTCGATTCCACGGAAGTGGTTTTCCGCAACGTAAAGGAAGGCGTTCCCCAGATCGCCAACTTCACCTTCACCAACCAGGGCGATCTCAATCTCATAATCGACAAGGTCAGCCCCTCCTGCGGCTGCACCGTGGCCAAATTTCAGAAAATCACCTTGCCCGGCGAGAAGGGCGTCATAACCCTGGAACTGGACACCACCGGCATCACCGGCGCTTTCCGCAAAACGGCGGTGGTGGCCTCCAATGACTCCTCCCAGCCCTTCGCCACCCTGGTGATGGTGGGCGAAACCAAAAGCCGCATCGAGCTGGAGGGCCGCGAGGGCCGGCGCATAGAAGTGATCGGCTGCCTGGGCGAAAAAATCTCCGCCAAGGTGATTCTGGGTGACCCGGAAGGCAAGCCCCTCATGATCGCCGCCGTGGAAAACCCCATGAAGGACTACCTGGACGCCAGCCTCAAGGCCCTGCCCGGCGGCAGAAAATACGAGCTCACCCTGACCGCCAAGGCCGAGGAGCCCGTGGAGTTCGCCGGCCCCGTGTTCCTGGTGGTGCCGGGCTCCAGCAAGGTCAGCCTTTTTGCGGTGGTGGAGGTGCGCGGGCCTTTCACCGCCCAGCCCCATGACCTGTTTTTCGGCGCCCTGATAAAGGGAGTGAAGCCCTTGAGCCGCTCGGTGCTGGTCAAGCGCGCCTGCGCTCCCCAGCTCAAGATCACCAAGCTGGACTACAACCGCGACTACTTCGAGATAAAGGAAGATTGGACCGAAGCCGGCGAGCAGCTTATGCTGGACATAACCCCCAAGGTGGAAAACCTGCCCAAGGGGCCCTTCAACGAAACTCTGAGCATTCAGGCTTCCAATAAGATATACAAGATTCGCTTAAAGGGCGTGGTGCGCTAGGTCCGGCCCTTAGATACTGATGCGAAAGAGCGCTCTCCCGGGGAGGGCGCTCTTTTTTCAGGCCGCTATCCGCAGACGCCAGGCGGCCAGCGCGGTCAGGGCCGCCGCCGCCGCGTTGGTGCCCACGTCCCGCCAGTCGAACATGCGCTCGGGGTGCAGACCCTGGCCCAGTTCGTCCAGCAACCCCACCAAGGCGGCCAAGAGCACGGCCCCCAAGAGCCTTGGCCCGCCCCGCCGCCAATGGGCCAGGAGCCGCCAGGCCAATACCCCCAGCACGCCGTAGAGCAGCAGGTGGGTGCGTTCGATGAGCATGGGTTGCAGCCAAGCCAGGAGCGCCAGGCCCAAGGCGGTGAAGGCCAGAAAAAGCGCCGCCGGGAGCCGGCGTTGCGGCGCCAGCCGGCGGATTCGCCCGCCGGCCCAGACAGCCGCCAGGGCGGCGCTCAAGAGCAGAAATCCGCCGGCCCAAACCGCGCTGGCTCCCTCGAACCAATGCCGCACCAGGGGGCCCAGGTGGAGACAGGTGCCCAACAGGGCCAGCCAAAAGCCGAACAGAGCCGCGTCGCGTTGCATCCTCTAGCCGCCCTGGCGAACGTACTCCCGGGCCCGCTCCCGCATTTCCTCCATGGCCGCGCGGTAGCCCTGGGCATGGCCGAACACGCCGGAGCCGGAGACGAACACCCTGGCTCCCGCCGCGGCCACCGGCCCTATGGTGTCGGCCTGGACGCCGCCGTCCACCTGGATGGGCAGGGTAAGCCCGCGCCGGCTTATCATGGCGTGCAGCTCGGCCACCTTTTCCACCGAGCCGGGGATGAACTTCTGCCCGCCGAAACCGGGGTTCACGCTCATGATCAGCACCATGGAGACCTGGTCCAGCACGTTTTCGATGGCGCACAGCGGCGTGTGGGGATTGAGGACCACCACCGGCTTCTTGCCCAGCTCGGCGATGCGGGTGAGGGTGCGGTTCAAGTGCGGACACACCTCGGCGTGCACCCCGATGTAGTCGGCCCCGGCCTCGGCGTAGTCCTCCAGGTAGTTGTCCGGGTTGGAGATCATGAGATGCACGTCGAAAGGCAGGTCGGTGACCTTGCGGATGGCCTTGATGACCGGCGGCCCGAAGGTGAGGTTGGGCACGAAATGGCCGTCCATCACGTCCACGTGCAACAGGTCGGCCCCGGCCTCCGCCACCGCTTGAATCTCCTCGGCCAGGCGGGAGAAATCCGCGGAAAGAATCGAAGGCGCTATTTGAACCATGGCTTATCTCCTTGCCGCCAGGATATCTTATGGGTGAGTCATTGAAACCGCGCCGCCGGGGCTTTCTCGGCCCCGCGCCAAGCGGCCAAGTACTTATGCCGCCATATCAATCGCTTGGCCGCGCCGGCCCCAGGGCCGCCCAGTCTGTATATCATGAAGCCCGCGCCAAGTAAAACGCGGCCGGCCTATTTACTCGGCGCTTTCAGGCGCGCCTGGGTGGCCCCCCAGCCGCCGCTGGCCTCGTCCGCCAGATTGAAGGACTCCACCTCCGGCATCTTCTCCAGGGCGCTGTGCACCAGGCGCCGCAGCACCCCCTGGCCCTTGCCGTGGATGATGAGCAGCTCGTATATGCCCTCCTCCAGGCAGGCTTCCACGTAGTCCCGCAACAGCGGCTTTATCTCCTTGGGCTGAAAGGTGTGCAGATCCAGCACCCCGTCTATGGGCAGCACAATGGGCTCGTCAGGGTCCATGGCCAATCATCCCGTGGGAAACGGCGCGCACCGCACGATGTGAAGTAGACGCCATAAGAACCTTTAACGCTTACCTGCAAACGCCAGTCAGGTATTGGCCGCGCTCAGGGCCAAGCTATCGCGGGCTTCTTTTCACGAAAAACAATTCGCAACCCACCACCGTCTTCAAAAGAAACGCTATGGTGGGCAAATCAGGTCTTAATGGGCGCTCGGCAACCGTGGCTTGCTCCGCTAGGATTTCCTGAATCGGATTATTTTTCAGCAATATCTCAAAAATGGTTTTTTCAAAGTGCCTTAACTTATCTTCATTCGATATCAGCCCGGCTTCGTTCTCCAACTTGCCTTCTAAATTTACCAACAGCGCTTCGGCGGAAAAAGCGCCCTCCCTGACGAACGATTCCGAGCAGACGCATATCTTATTATCCCAGGGCGACTTGAAGCCCACGGAATGCCGTTCGTCGTCGGGAAGCCTGCCGATGGAGCTGGGCGGCACAAAACAAGAATTCCAAAACACCTTTTTACGCAAATAGAACTCGTTCAGTTCATGTCCTTCGTGAAAGGCGGGAGCCGCGTAGTAGACCAAATTGCCCGCGCCCACCTCCAGGTCCAGCAAGGTGGGGTGCTGCCTGGAATGCCGCGTCGCGTGCAGATAAAACCTGAACAGGGGCTCTTGCATGCCGCAATCGAGCACTTCCTTGACGTAGCTTCTGACCATCAAATGCGACAGCTTGAATTGCAGGAACAAAGGCACCGAACCGTATATCAACCTGAGGTCATAGCCGAGCCTTCCTTCCGCGTTAAGCGAAGGGAACAGCGGATAAGCCGACAGCTCCGCGCCCGGCCAATTGGCCAATTCCTCGGTCAAGGCATAGCCATAAGAGAATTCCGATATTTTAGGCTCCATGCTTCCCCCCCCGGCCTAAACCGCCTTCTTAAACCGCACCGCGAAGAAGGCGTCGCATAGATGCACATGGGGCATGCTGCGAAAATAGCCGTCCTGGCCGATGGCCAGGGCGCTGGGGCCGGCGGCCTCCAAATCCCAGCTCAGGCTCAGCTCCGGCTCCGCGGCCAGGAGAGCGGCGGCCACCTCCTGGTTCTCGGCCCTGGTCACGGTGCAGGTGCAATAAAGCAGGGCTCCGCCCGGCTTGAGGAGCCGCGCCCCGGCCCGGCACAATTCCAGCTGCAATACGGCCAGGCGGGCCGCGTCCTCCGGCTGCCGCCGCCAGCGCACGTCCGGCCGGCGGCCCGCCACGCCCAGGCCGGCGCAGGGCGCGTCAACGAGCACCCGGTCGAACAAGCCCACGTCGCGCGCCAGGCTGCGTCCGTCCCGGCGCAGCACCTGGGCGCAGGTCACGCCCAGGCGCTTCAGGTTGTGCTCCAGGCCCCGCGCCCGTCCCTGAGAGGGCTCCACCGCCAATAACTCGCCCTGGTTCTCCATGAGCGCGGCCAGGTGCCCGGTCTTGCCGCCGGCCCCGGCGCAGAGGTCCAACACCCGCATGCCGGGTCCCGCCCCCAAAAGGCGGCTCAAGGCGCTGGCTCCCGGGTCCTGGGCCTGCCACAGGCCCTGCTTGAAACCGGGCAGATCGCGGGCCGGACCCTGCACCCCGCCGAGCGTAAGGGATTCCGGAGCCAGGGGGTGGGGAGCGATCGCCTGCGCCGCGCCGGCCAGCAGCTCGGTCGCCTCCTCCACCGTGGCCTTAAGGGTGTTCACCCGCAGCGCATGGGGCGGCTCCTTTTGGTCGGCTTGCAGCCAGGCGGCCACCTCCCCGGCGGGCAGCAGGGACAAGAGCTCCTCCACCAGCCACAGGGGATGGGAGTATTCAACCGCCAGGCGCTGGGCCGAGCCGGGCGGGCCGGGCGGCTCCACCTGGGCCCAGCCCCTGGCCAGCGCCCGCAGGGCTCCGTTGATGAGGCCCTGGCCCCGCCGGGCCGGGGTGGCCTTGGCCAGTTCCACCGCCGCGTGCACCGCCGCGTGGTCCGGGGTGCGCAGCCGGGTTATCTCGGCGGCGGCCAGGCGCAGCACGGTCAAAACGGCGGGGTCCAGTTTTTCCAGGGGGCGGCTGACGAATCCGCCTATGAGATGATCCAGGGCCAAACGGTGGCGCAAGACCGTGTAGACCAGGTTCACGGCCAGGGCCCGGTCGCGCTCCGGCGCGGCCCCCGAGCGGCTCAGCTCCCGGTCCAATAGCTTTTCAAGGCGTTTGGGGGTTTGCTCCAGGTCCAGGAGCACCCGGAAAGCCGCCCGGCGGGAGTCCATCAGCGCCCCAGGCGATCGCCCGGACCCAAGCGGGCTCCGCGCAGAAAATCGCCGGCCGCCATGCGGCGCTTGCCCGCCGCCTGCACCTCTCCCAGGCCCAGGGCCCCCCGGCCGCAGGCCACCCACATGAAATCCTCGTTGCCGTCGGGAGGCGATATCAGGCTGCCGGGCTCGGCCGGCGGCGCGATATCCATGAAAGCGGTGGGCGCGAACAGGCGCAGGGGCTGGCCGGCCATATTGGTGAAGGCGCTGGGCCAGGGGTCCAGGCCGCGCACCAGCCAGTCCAGTTGCGCGGCGGGACGGCTCCAATCCACCAGGCCGTCGGACTTCTGCAAACGATGGGCATAGGTGGCGCGGTCATCGTCCTGGGGCCTGGGCGCCAGCTTGCCCGCGGCCAGCTCCTCCATGGTGCGGGCCAGGAGGGCCGCGCCCAGGGAGGCCAAGCGTTCGGCCAGGCCGCCCGCGGTTTCCTGGGGACCGATCTCCGTGGCCTGCTGCAAGAGGATGGCCCCGGTGTCCAGGCCCTGATCCATGAGCATGCTGGTGACGCCGGTGCGCTTGTTGCCCTGGATGATGGCCCAGTTGATGGGGGCGGCCCCGCGCAGCTCGGGCAGCAGGGAGGTGTGCAGGTTGACGCAGCCCAGGGGGAAGGCCTCCAAAAGGCTTTTGGGTATGAGCT
The DNA here is from genome assembly GCA_001184205.1 of Desulfocarbo indianensis. Taxonomy (GTDB): domain Bacteria; phylum Desulfobacterota; class Desulfarculia; order Desulfarculales; family Desulfarculaceae; genus Desulfocarbo; species Desulfocarbo indianensis. The sequence continues at coordinate 1,117,900 of LBMP01000001.1, read as the reverse complement.
GGCCAAAGGCCATGACGCAGGCCGCGTCCGCCTCCAAGGAGCGCAACTCTTGAGTGATCGAAGATATCCTCTCGGGCTGCCAGAGCTTCAGGCCCAGCCCCTGGGCGGTCTCGGCCACCGGGCAGCGCAGGAGCTGGCGGCCCCGCCCGGCCGGGCGGTCCGGCTGGGTCACCACGGCGGCCAGGCGGTGGCCGGCGTCTTTAAGGGCGAGGAGGGCGGGCACGGCTATGGCGGGCGTGCCCATGAAGATAAGCTTCAGGCGCTTCACTCTGTCGCCTTTTTGAGTTCCTTGATGCGCCGCTTGCGGTAAAGGGCTCTTTTGAGGGGGCTGACGTAATCCAAGAGCAGCCGCCCTTGCAGGTGATCAAGCTCGTGTTGAATGCAACGGGCCAAAAGCCCGCTGGCCTCCACCATGATGGGCTTGCCCTCGCGGTCCAAAGCCTGCACCACCAGCTTGGTGGCGCGCTCCACCTGGGCGAAGTGGTCGGGCAGGGAGAGGCAGCCTTCCTCGGCCGTTTCCAGGCCCTCGCTGGCGATGACGCGGGGATTGAACAAAAACAGGGGAGTTCCCCGCTGGCCCGCGGGATCGGAATCCACCACCACCAGTTGCAGGCTTTCGCCCACCTGGGGCGCGGCCAGGCCGATGCCCCGGTCGCCGTCATACATGGTTTCGGCCATGCTCTCGGCAAGCTCCAGCAAGGGGCGCTGGACCGAGTCCACTTCCTTGCAAGTCTTGGCCAAAACCGGGTCGGGATATGTGCGTATGGTCAAAAGGGCCATGGGTGTCCTTAGCGTGTCTGCCGCCCGCAAAATATGGATTTCCTATGAAGTATAGCCTGTGACCCGGCGGGGTCAAGCCCCGGGGGCGGCCTGGCCGGTGTCCGCCGGCGGATGGGGGGCGGGCGGCGCGGGCAAGGCCCCCTCTTTGAATTCCGGCGCCTTGGGCAGACTAACCGTGGCCACGGTGCCCTTTCCGGTGGAGCTGTGCAGCTCTATGCGGCCGCCGTGCTCTTCCACGATGCGCTTGGCCAGGGCCAGGCCCAGGCCGGTGCCGCGCTTTTTGGTGGTGAAAAAGGGCTTGAAAAGCTCGTCCATGTGCTTGGCCGGTATGCCGATGCCGAAATCGCGCACCCGGATTTCCACCCCGCCGTCCTGGGAGGCGGCCACTTCCATGATTATCTCGTCGCCGGGCACGCTGGCCTGCACCGCGTTGTTCACCAGGTTGATCAGCACCTGGCTCAAGCGGTTGCGGTCGGCCACCACCCTGGGCAGCCCCTTTTCCTTGTGCAGGCGGAAAAAGAAGCGGTCCCGCTTGAGCTTGGCTCCCATGAGCTCCTTGACGTGATCGGCCATCTCGGCCGCTTCCAGTTCTTCCCATTCATAGGGCTGGGTGCGGGAGAGGTCGTTCAGCTCGGAAAGCATCTTTTCCAGCCTGGCCACCTCCTCCACGATGATGCCCACCTTGCGCTTGCCGCGCTCGGAAAGACTCCGTTCCTTTTGGAGCTGGCTGGCGAAACCGCCGATCAGGGTCAGGGGGGTGCGGATTTCGTGACTCACCGTGGCCACCATCTGCCCCACGGCGGCCAGGCGCTCGGCCCGTTTCACCTGCATGGCCAGTTCGTGCTCGGCGGTGAGGTCCCGCATGATGGCGGTGAGAAGCAATTCGCTATCGGTTTCCGCCACGCTGAAGCTGATGGAGATGGGAAAACGCAAGCCGTCGCGGTGCTCGGCCTCCACCTGGGCCACGTGGCCGATGAAGCGCGCCTGGCGGGTGCGCACGTAGCGATCCACGAACTTCTTGTGATCCTTGCGGTATTCGCGGGGAATCAGGGGGGAAAGGTCGCCCCCCATGATCTCGTTCCGGTTGTAGCCGAACATCTTTTCGGCCGCACCGTTCATGAAAACCACCTCGTGGTTTTGGTCGATGGTAACCACCGCGTCGTTGGCGGTTTCCACCAGCTGGCGATATTTTTCCAGCTCGGATACCAACTCGTGAACTTCGTTAACTTTTCCCTGGTCGATCGTCTTGTCGCTCATTTAGCAATCCAGTGGCGGTCGGGCAAATAAACCTGCAATTCCTTTTGTACCATGGCGCTTGCGCGGCAGGCAAGAAAACAAGGCCGGCTTCGTTGGACTCAGGTTAACAATTGGTTGATACGATTTGTTTTTTGGGGAAGGGATGGCATCCCCCCGCGCCTGGGCCGCCCGCAGCGTGCGGACCAAAAGGTCAGGGCCGGCTGCCCTGCCGGCCCTGGTCGAGGAGGGGGGAAGACCCTTGGCCTTCCAGGGGAGTGGCTGCCCGCCCGCCGTACTTCGACCCGTGGTGGGGTTGGGGGCCTGTACAAAGCGGGAGGCGGGTGGTTGGCAAAACAGTGTAGGAAGTACACTCACCACCGAGAACAAGCTAGCAAGCAAATTACGCAAATGTCAAGTCTAAAAACTATATATTGTGTAATAATTTTTTTGGCCCACTAAATATTGGCTGGAAATCGTTATTGCCCTGATTCGGTGCAGTTAGAGAGAAACTCCCGCGCCTGCCCGATCAGTGCACTCTCGCCTCCCCAAAAGAAATGATCCCCGCCCTGCACGATCACCAGGCTCCCCCGTGCACCCATGCCCCCAACATATTCCTCCAGCCACCCCACCTGGCTGTATTCATCCTCGCTGCCCACTATGATGAGCAAAGGCCCCGCATCTTGCGGCCAGGGCGGCAGCTCCCCCAAGATGAGCGGCGGCGCCACCCATATGCCGCCGGCCAATCCGGGCAGCCTGGAGGCGGCGTTGGCCGCCACCAGTGAACCAAAGCTGTAGCCCAGCAAGGCCAGGGGCGCCTCCGCCCGCTCTTTCAGCCAGGCCGCCGCCGCGAGGAGGTCGTCCTCTTCGCCGCGGCCCTGGTCATGGCTGCCGGTGGAGCCGCCCACCCCGCGGAAATTGAAGCGCAGGGACGCCCAGCCCGCGCCCGCGGCGGCGCGCAGCAGGGCCTCCACCACGTTGTTGTGCATGGAGCCGCCATAGAGGGGATGGGGGTGGGTCACCAGGGCCGCGCCCTTGGCCCGCTCCGGGGCCGGGGTGAAGCCTCCCTCCAGGGTCACGCGGGAATCCACGGGTATGCTCACGGGTATTTCCGGCACTCTTCTCCTCCCCATGTTAGCTATGTTCGCTGAACGGTTGACGGCTTCCCGGCTTGTTATCCCCGCCCAGGGGCCGGCCCAACCGGCGCGCCCATCCCCCGGCGGCGGGACCTACCCCGTTATCCATAAAACAGGGCCTTTTGTCCAGCCGGACCCGGCCGGACCAGGGGATGCGCCTTGACTTGGCCCCTTGGATTGCGCTAAACCATTTTGAATTGAATTCAGGCGGCTGAAGCCGTCTCTGCCGATAAAGCCGCTCATATGCCGGCGGAAAAAAGAGAGACCCCGTCCAAGGACCCTCTCGCTCCCGGTCACGGGCGGCGCGCCTATAAAAAACAACCCAAAGCCATGAAGGCGATGCCCCGGCAAGGGGTGTGCCCGCATGGCTTTTTCTTCGGCGATTCCCCCACATTTTTAATATCGGGAAGGGCCGGGCCATGGGGCTGGCTGATAGCGGTTTAACGAACTCGGCGGCCCGGCAGGGCGGCCCTCCCGAAACTCCCTGGCAGTAACGAGGAAAAGACATGCCTATCAATCTCAATCGTTTTACAGCCGCTTGCGGCGCGCCGCTCATGATGCTTTTCTGCGTCCTGGCCGGCGCCCCCGCCATGGCGGCCGAAGCGCCGGAAGAGCCCGGCAGCAAGGTTTTCCAGCTCGACGAAATGGTGGTGAGCGCCGATGAACTGCGTCAGGACGTGGAAACGCCCAACATGGAGGTCATCAAGCCGGAGCGCTTCCCCATGACCCTGGGCAGCACCCTGGACACGGTCCTGGAGCGCCAGCCCGGCATCCAGGTGCAGCGCATCCAGCAGATCGGCACGGCGGTGGACGACGATTCCATAAAGATCAGGGGATTCGGAGCCAGGCGCATCAAGGTGACCCGCAACGGCCGGCCCCTGAACACCTCCGGCGTGGCCGGGGGCTATTTCGTGGACTGGACCCAAATCCCCCTTTACAACGTGGACCGGGTGGAGGTGGTCAAGGGCGTATCCGACCCCCGCTGGGGCAACGTGCTGGGCGGGGTGATCAATCTGGTCTTGAAGGAACCGCCGGCCCAGGCTCCCTTGACCGAGATAGCCGGCTCCTATGGCAGCGACCAGACCTATGGCCTGAGCTTTTACCACGGCTGGAAGCCCGGCCGCTTCCAATACTCCCTGGCCGGCAGGCTCCTGGAAAGCGACGGCTACCTCTGGAACGGCGACCAGCGTTTCGGCAACCTGGATCTGCACGTGGGCTACGACCTGCCCACCGCCACCTATCTGTGGGCGGATTTTCTCTACTCCAAGGTCAAGAAGGGCTTCATCGTCAACAACCGGGTTTCCAAGAAATACGGCGACCCGGCCTACGACACGCCCAGGAATCCCGACTACCCGGCCTCGGACGGGGAATACATGTACGGCGGCATGGGGGCCTACGCCGAGCCCGGCAGCTGGTGGAAAAAGGAAAAATGGCTCTTCGAGGTGGGCGCCCGCCAGGATATGGACCGCTACGGCCAGTTGGAGGTCCGCTACTGGCAGAACCACGGCGACCGCGAAGCCTACAACACCCAGGCCTCCAGCGGCAGGACCTTTCACAAGAAGTTTTTCGACGACCGCTCCTACGGCGCGGCCGGTTCCTATGAGCTGGACTTCCACGACCACACCCTGCGGGCGGGCCTGAGCTACGACCACCTCAAGGACGACGGCGACCAGAACGAGCCCGACGATTTCCGGGCGCCCTTCCGCAACGGCTATTACGTGGCCGCCAAGAACCTGGGCGCCTACGCCATGACCGATCTGCGCTTTTTCTCCAAGAAGCTGTGGGTCACCCCCGGCCTCCGTTTCGAATCCTATGACGGGGTGGCCGGCCCGGGCGGCAAGGATGAGCTGATACCGGACGTCAAGATGGACGGCTGGGCCCCCTCCCTGAAGCTGACCTACCATTACCAGGAAAACAGCCTGGTCTACGTGAGCCTGGCCCGCGCCCTGCGCATGCCCACCCCGCCCGAGCATTACTGGCATTACGACCCGGACGACGCCGGGGTGGACACCAGCAAGCTGCCCTTCAACAAGGAAGACGGCTTCATGCTCCAGGCCGGCTGGCGCGTGCAATTGCCCAGCAAGACCCAGATCGAGATATCGCCCTATTATTACAGCATCGACGACTACATCCAGTTCGATCTGATCAACTTCGTGGCCTACAACATCGAAAACGCCAAGATCTACGGCGTGGAACTGCAAGTGTCCCAGCAACTGCCCCTGGGCTTCTCGGCCTTTTTCAACTACACCTTCCAGAAGACCAAGACCGAGGGCGATCCCTTCGTGGCCCAATTCATCAACCCGTCTGACCGCGATTTCGACCAGATTCCGGGGGCGCCCGAGCACATGGTCAACCTGGGCCTGCAATACAAGGCCAAGAACGGGGCCAAGATCGCCGCTTTCCTGCACGCGGTCTCCAGCCAGGACGTGATCTACAACGACAACACCCTTTGGGATACCGATCTCAGGGTCAGGGAGCAGGACGCCTACGTCACCATGGACCTGGAGGCCCGCTACCCGATCATGGATAACCTGGCGCTCAACCTCTTTGCGCGCAACATACTGGACGAGGACTACCAGGAACGCTTCGGCTACGCCGCGCCGGGAACCACCTGGGGCATGGGCCTGAGCACCAAGTTCTAGATAAAACCCATAACGTGCCATAGGAGGGGGAGCGCGGTCCAGGCGCTCCCCCTTTTTTTTACTTCCACCAAGGCTCGCTCCCGGCGGGAGGCCGCCCCCTGCCGCCGGGAGCCCCATCACCAGGCAATAAATGCCGGCCCGGCCTTCCCCGTCTCAGGACCGTCAATGATTTGTCATTAATTTATAGCCGGTTAGCCAGGCGAAGCTTTTTGGCATGAAGGTTGTAACAACTTAGGCCCAGCCGATCAACCTTTTACGCCAAGAGGTAAAGCAATGAGCGCCAAGACCATCATTTCCCTGTGCGTGGCCGCCCTGGTGGGCGTGGCCGCCCTGGCCTTGGGCGGAGATTTGGCCATGTTCGTGAACCCGGTGGGCCTGTTCCTGGTATTGGGCGGCACCGTGGCCGGCGTGTTCCTGGCCTTCCCCTGGCAGACCATCCAGGACCTTTGGAGCCAGTTGGCCAATCTGGCCCGGCGCAAGGTGTTGAGCAACCAGGAATTGGAAAAGATATTCTATGACATGGCCCGGTTGCAGCGCGCCGAAGGGGCCCTGGCCCTGGAGGAGCCGGCCCGGGCCGCGGGCAATCCCTTTTTGGAATTGGGCGTGAGCCTGGTGGTGGACGGCATCAAGCCGGCCCAGATCCGCGAGCGCCTGGAGCAGGAGTTCGAGTTCTTCTTCAGCCGCCGCTCGGCCCAGCGCGCGGTGCTCAGCCTCATGGGCCGCCTGGCCCCCGCCCTGGGCCTGGCCGGCACCATGATAGGCCTCATCCGCATGCTGCACACGGTCAAGGACCCGGCCGCCGTGGCCGAGGGCATGAGCGTGGCGCTCCTGACCACCTTTTACGGCATCATGCTGGCCAATCTCTTGATCCTGCCCCTGGAGCGCAAGCTGGGCGAATTGACCAGGTCCGAGGCGGTGGAGATGACCCTCATCACCGAGGGCGTCATGGGCCTGGCCCAGGACCTGAACGGCGCGGCCCTGCAAGCGCGCCTGGAGTCCTTCCGCCGGGCCGGGGGGTCTCTGCGCCCCGCCGGCGCCGGGATCGCCGCCAAGAGCGCCGAGCTGCGTTCCTGGCTGCGCAATTTGAAGGCCTTCCGTCCGGCGGGGAGCGTGGGCCATGATCGCTAGCTCTCCCGCCCCCCGCGGCCGGCGGAGCGGCCCGCCGCCCCTGGACGCCTTTCCCCTGGGCGCAGGCGGCCTGGAGGCCGAGCTGGACAAGACCGTGCGGCCCCGCCCCTCGCGGCCCGCGGCCGCCGTGGCCGACCGGCCGGCGGAGCCCCTCCCCGGCCGGGGCAGGCCCTTGGCCCGCGGCCCGGTGGAGGTGCGCGGCGAGGAGGCCGCTTGGGACCAGGCCATTCTCCTGGACCCCGCCGGCCAGGAGGGGACCGGCGCGGAGAACCAAGGCGAGCCCCAAGAGGAGCAAAGCCTGGCCCGCGTCCGCACCCGCCCTCTAAGCTTTTTCGCCCAGGAAGAAGAGAGCCCCAGCTTCTATCTTTCCTTGAGCGACCTCATGAGCCTGCTCCTGGTTTTCTTCGTGCTCATCTTCTCGCTCACCAATCCTTTCGCCGCTCCCGACGGGCCGGTGGAGACGCCGGGCGTCAAGGCCCAGCCGGAAAGGCCCATCACGCTGCCGGAGATGGTGCGTATGCCGGATCCCCAGCCCCTGCCCGCGCAGGTGACCCGGGGCCTCAAGGCGGTGTCCACGGCGGGCGCCGGCGATCCCGGCCTGGTGGCCGAGACCAAGCCGCTGGCCGTGGCCGCGGCCGCCCAGCGACGGATGCGTCCCCCGGCCGGAGCCACCGACGCCTTTTTGGATCGGGCCCTTTTGCGCCTGGTCGCCGCCAGCCAGCCCTTGCGGCCGGAAGCGGTGATAAAGGACGATTCCAGCCTTTCCCAACTGGTGGCCCAGATGGACGCCGAGGTGCGCGCCCAGGCCGGGCCGGGGGTGGAGGTGGAGTCCCGCCGCGACAGCCTGGTGGTGCGCCTGCCCGAGGCCATAACCTTTGACCAGGGCCGCGCCGAGATCAAGCCGGCCATGGCCTCTGTGCTGGGCCGCCTGGCCGGGGTGCTGGCCCGGCGCCCGGCCTATCAGGCCGTGGTCACCGGCCACACCGACGACGTGCCCATCCGCAACCGGGATTTCGCCTCCAACTGGGAGCTGAGCGCGGCCCGCGCCGCGGCGGTGGCCCGGGCCCTCATGGCCAAGGGCTCGGACCCGGCCCGCTTCACCATCGGCGGCCAGGCCGACCAAAGGCCCATAGCCCCCAATGACACGCCCCAGGGACGCCAGCAGAACCGCAGAGTGGAAATAGAGCTCAGGCCGGCGGGATAGTTCCGCGCCGGGTTGATCGGCCGGCCGGGGGAGCCTTGCGCAAGGCTCCCTTGGTCTTTTTATAGGCGGAGGCCCCGGCCCTCAGCGGCCGGCGGCCACGTAATCCCACAGCCTGCGCCCCAGGCCGGAAACCAGGCAGGGCCCGCCCTCGGGCTCGGCGTTGTTCAGATACTGCAAACGCAACACGTCGCCCTGGGGCCCGGCCTCGGGCAGGAGGCCGGCCCAGAAGAAGCCCATCATCTCCAGTTGCGGGGTCAGGCTCGGCAGGGCTGGCTCGTGCAGGGGCAGGTCCAGGTAGACGCAGGGCAGGCCGCGCAGCTTGAGCCCTTTCAGTTCCGCCGATATCTGCTCCAAAAGATCGGCCCCGCATCGGCTGACCCCCAAGACGGCCCGGCCCCATTCGGGTTGCAGCTTGAGGTCCAGGAGGCTGCCGCCCGCCAAGGCGGGCGCGGAGCCGGCCGCTACCAGGCGGCGGGGCAAGCCGCAGGCCCGGTAAAGCTCTCGCAATATCCCGCCGTGGTGCGGGGGCGCGAAAACCTGGCGTTCCTCGCCCGGCTCCAGGGTCAGGTAATACAAAAGGCCGCTCTGCCTGCGGCCTTCCCCCGCGCCGGGCCCGGCGGCCAGGAGCAGGCCGGTCTCGCGGAAGCCCAGGCCCAGCGCCGCCTCCTGCATCTCCGGTTCCGCGCAGCCGGCCAATCCCCACAGGCCGCTGAGCCCCCTCTGGCGGGCCTCTTCGATGACCAGCGCCAGGACCTGTGGCAAGAGGCCCCGCTCCCGGAAACGGGGGTCCACCAGGCCCAGGCCCGTCTCGGCGGCCAGGGCTTGCGGCTCCTCCAGCCTTAAAGCGGCGTGGGCCGCCACCTCGCCGCCGTAGGTCATGGCCACGGCCGATACCAGGCGCTGGCTTTCCAGCATCTCGCGCATCTGGTCGGGATAGTAAACCTGCTCCTCGGCGTAGGCGTAGCCATGGGCCCGGTAGGCCGCCCTGGCCAGGGCCAGGGTCTCCCCGGGCTCCAGCAGGCGGATTTCCACCGGCTCGTCCGAGGCGGACGCCGGGCCTCCCGCCTCCCGCTCCTCATCCTCCCAAAACAGCTCCGGGCGGTCCGTGGGCAGGTGCTTGAATATCTCCAGGCGCTTGCCGGCCGCGCCCCGGTTGTAAAAGCGCACCTCGTCCGCGTAGCGCCTGAGCAGCAGGTGGCCCAGGCCGGTGCGGTCGCCGGTGCGGAAGCTTTCCAGATCAAAGGGCAGGCCCTGGTCCTCGATGGCCACCTGCACCTGGCCCGGCCAGCGGGATACGATCAGCGTGTAGACGCCGCCGCCCTCCAGGTCGAAGGCGTGCTGGATCACGTTGGTCACCGCCTCGTCCACCGCGTGCTCCAGCTCGCCGGCGCGCTTTTCCCCCAGGCCCAGGGCCAGGCCCAGGCCCCGCGTCATGGCCGCCACGCTGGGCAGAAAACGCCGCTCGGCGCTCACCTGCAGCCGGGCCACTTCCTTGCCGCTCGATTTTTCCATGATTTCTCTCCCTTGCCCGCCGGCAGCATAAACCAATCCGCGCCCGGCATAAAGCCCCGGAGAGTTTAAGTGGTTTCCTCCGCCCGCCGGGCGCAAATTCACAGACAGGTCTTTGTCTTTGGGTTATAATGAGTTCCACGCGCCGAGCCCCGGCTCCTGGGACGCGGCGTTTATTCATGGAGAGCCAGCATGCGATTCACCTTCTGGGGAACAAGGGGATCCATCGCCGTCCCCGGTCCGGACACCCTGCGCTACGGAGGCAACACCACCTGCTTGCAAGTGGAGCCGGAAGACGGCTCCCTGGTGATCGTGGACGCGGGCAGCGGCATCCGCCCCCTGGGGCTGACTTTAAGCGAGCGGGACCCCGGCGAGGCGCTGCTGCTGGTCACCCATCTGCACTGGGACCACATCATGGGTTTCCTGTTTTTCGACCCGCTCTACCGCCCCGGCTGGCGCATCAGGGTGAGCGGCTGGCCCTTGGCCCTGAAGGGATTGAGGCACCTCTTCAATTCCAAGGGAGCCGACGGCAATTTCCCCGTGGGCTGGGAAGACCTGCCCGCCAAGGTGGAAAAGGCCCGGGAAATGGAGCCACCCAGCTTCGAGGCCCACGGCATGGAGGTGCTCACCACCCCGCTAAACCATCCCCAGGGCGGCGTGGGCTTCCGCTTTTCCCAAAACGGCGACGCCCTGGTCTTCATCACCGACAACGAGCTGAGCGGCCCCGGCCCCCTGGAGATGCAGGACTTCATCGCTTTCGCCGCCGGGGCCAAGGTCCTGGTGCACGATGCCCAATATTTGCCAGAGGAGATGCCGGCCCGCCGGGGCTACGGCCACAGCGACTATGCCCAGGCCGTGGAGCTGGCCCGCCAGGCCGAGGTGGAGCGCCTGATCCTCACCCACCACGACCCGGCCCGCAGCGACGAGGCCATAGACGCCATGGTGGCCCGCGCCCGGGAAGCCGCGGCCGGCCAATTCATGGTGGAGGCGGCCCGCGAAGGCATGACCCTGCAACTGTAGCCCCTCACCCTACCCCGCCGGGATACCCCCGGCGGACGCTTATCAATCCGAAAAACTCGCGGCCTGGGTTGCCGGCGTTAGCTTTTTCTGATAGTTCAACGCCCTTGCGCCGCGCGGGATAAACACGGCTCCGGTTTGGACTGACCGGGCCAATAATGTTAAGTTTTCTTAGAACGAGCATATTTTGCCGGAGACCCGCATGGACCTCTACGAGCATACGCCGCGCTCCCCCGTTCTGAACGTGGCCTGGAACCTGCTTTTGATCACGGTGGGCAGCGCCCTCTGCGCCCTGGCGGTGAACGGCCTTTTGATTCCCTACCGCTTTCTTTCCGGCGGCTTCACCGGCCTGGCCCTGGTCATGCACTATCTCTTTCCCCGGCTGCCCGACGTGGCCACCCTGTATCTGCTCATGAACGTGCCGGTATACGTCCTGGGCTGGCGCATGGTGGGCCGGCGCTTTCTTGTCTACAGCCTGGCCGGCTCGGTGATTTTCACCATGGCGTTGCAGTGGGTGAATTTCAGCTTTCCCGCCCTGGAGCGCATCATGGCCGCGCTCCTGGCCGGCATCATCACCGGCCTGGGTTCAGGGCTGATCCTGCGTTCGCTGGGTTCCGCCGGCGGCATAGACATCCTGGCGGTGATCCTGGTCCGGCGTTTGTCCATCCGCCTGGGCAGCACCATCCTGGCCTTCAACGCCACCATCCTGGCCGCGGCCGCGCTTTTGTTTTCGCTGGAGGGGGCCCTCTACACCCTGGTCTTTCTTTTCGTCTCCTCGCACATCACCAATCTGGTGGTCACCGGCCTCAGCCAGCGCAAGGCGGTGCTCATTATCTCCCCCAGGTGGAAGGAGATCAGCCAGGGGGTGCTTAGCGAATTGCGGCGGGGCGCCACCATGATACCGGCCAGGGGAGCCTTCACCGGCAAGTCCGCCCGCATGATCTACACGGTGATAAGCTTCAACGAACTGGGCAGGCTGAAAAAACTCATACGCCGGCTGGACCCCGACGCCTTCGTGGTGGTGACCGACACCATGGAGGTCATGGGCTTGGACATCGGCAACCAGCCCCATTGGTAGCTAAAAGCGACGCGACCCTTACAGGCCGCGTCGCATTATGCCGTTGCGTGGCTTTTCAGCAGGAGCAGCCGCTGTCGCCGCAGCCGCTATCGCCGCAGGAGCAGCCGCCGCCCATGGGCAGGGGCTTTTCAGCGGTGATGGTGAAACCGGCTTGGCTCGATTCGTTGACGAAGTCCAGGGTCAGCTTGCCGGTCACGGCGCCCAGTTCCTTTGCGACCACATAGGTGAGGCCGTCCACCTCGAAGGAATCATCGCCGGGACGCTTCTCGTCGATGCCCAAGGCCAGCTGAGCGCCGCCGCAGCCCTGTTGCATGAAGAGCCGCAAAGCGCCTTCCAGATTCTTTTCCGTCATTATGGCCTTGATGGCCTCGCTGGCCTGGGGGGTAACTTCCACCATGGTCATGGTTCCTTTCGCTTGGGGCTAACAATCTTCTATTTGGTTAAAATATTAATCACCAGATAGGAATTGCGCAAGTTTTTGCGCCCAAAAAACGCCGCCGCCCAGGGCCGCGCCCCTCCAGGCCGCCGTGGACAGCGATGAGGGACCGTGGTACAGGGATGGGCGGGAGGTGCCGCCATGATCCTGCGTCAGCTTGGGGAGATCGCGCCGGGACTGCACGTCCTGGGCTCCATTGCCATACCGGCCTTTCTCTGGGACGGGCCGGAGCCGGTGATCTTCGAGGCGGGGGTAAGCTCCCTGGGGCCGGCCTACGCCCATGACGCGGCCCGGCTCCTGGGGGAGGGCCGCCAGCCAGCCAGCCTTTTCCTGAGCCACATGCATTTCGATCATTGCGGGGCCGCGGCCTATCTGGCCCAGGCCTTTCCCGGGCTTAAGATCCACGCCTCCCAGCGCGCGGCGGATATCCTGGCCAGGCCCCACGCCCTGGAGCTGATAGCCCGGCTCAACCACAACGCCGCCGAGCTGGTGCGCTCCCTGGACCCGGCCCTGGACAGCGGGGTGGAATTCGCCCCCTTTGCCATCGACCAGGTGCTGGCGGACGGCGACCAGCTTACCCTGGGCGGCGGCGAGGTCTTGCGGGTCTTGGCCACGCCGGGCCATACCTGGGACATGCTCTCCTATCATCTGCCCGCGCAAAGGATATTGCTGGCCTCCGAGGCGGTGGGCTGCCCCACCCAGGGAGGCCACATCATCACCGAGTTCCTGGTGGACTACGACGCCTATCTGGACTCCCTGCGGCGTCTGGCCGAGCTGGAGGTGGAGGTGCTCTGCCTGGCCCATTACGCCGTCCTCACCGGGCGGGAGGCCCAGGATTATTTCGGCCAGGCCCTGCAGGCGGCCGGCGAGTTCCGGGAATGGGTGGAAGACCTCCTGGAGCGGGAGGGCTTTGACGTGTCCAGGGTGGTGAGCCTGATCAAGCGCCAGGAATGGGACTGCCGGCCCCAGCCCAAGCAGCCGGAGCCGGCCTATTTGCTCAACCTGCAAGCCAGGGTGGAGCATCTGGCGGCCAAGCTGCGCGCGCGCGCCTGAGGCCGCCGGGTTGGCGGGTGGTTATGGTGCGTGGCGGGAACGCCGCGCCGCCGTTGGTGAGGCCGCTGTGCGGGCCGGCGGGATGGCGCGGCTTCAGCGATGCGCGCCGCACCCGGCCAGGTGGTGCGAGAGGGGGGACTCGAACCCCCACGGTGTGAACCACTGGATCCTAAGTCCAGCGCGTCTACCAAATTCCGCCACTCTCGCCTGAATTCCCAGCGGAAACAGCCCAAATTTATGCCATGGCGTCAGGGGCGTCAACCTCGCCGGGGCTCAGGCGGCGGCGGCCTCGGCGGACAGGGCCCCGGCCCGGGCCTCCTTGGGGGGGGTCCGCTCCTTGCCCAGTTCCCGACCCAGGGGCAGCAGATAGGCCTGCTGGGTTTCCGCGAACATGGCGTCGATGCGCTGGGCCAGTTGGCCGCGGGAAATGCCGGGGCTCAAGGACGCCTCGTAGGCCATGGCCAGCAGATGGTCGGCGGCCAACAGAAAACGTGCCCAGGCCAGGGCGGCGGCAGGCTCCAGGCCGGCGGGGGTTTCATAGGCGCTGGCGAACTGGCGGCAGGGTTCCTCCAGGGCCTGGTGGGTGAGCTGGCCGGCGGCGCGGAACGCGGCCAGGCCGCCCAGGGTCTCGCGCAAATCCAGGTAGGCGGTGATGGCGGCCATGGCCTGGCGGCTCTTGGGGCGGCGGCCCCGGCTGAGATAGGCGCACACCTCTTTCCACAGGGCGGGGTCGGGACAGACCTCCCTCAAGTGATCGCGCATGAGCTTCTGGGGATCGCAAGCGAAAAGGCGGCTGAACATGGGGTCTCCTTCTGGTCCCGCCGGAGACGTCTCCAGGCGGGTTGCCGGAACGCGATCCGCGTCCGGATTTTGCAGGTCTCTGGCTTTATCTCGGGAATTCAGCCGGCGGGCCTTTGGGGGCGCTTTTTAGCGCCGCGCCTTGGGCGGCCCGCCTAGGCCACCGGTGCGCCGGACCCCCCAGCGGAGAGGCCCGGCGTGCGCAGGACCAGAAGGTGATCCAGGGACGGGAAGGCGCACGCCGGCCAGCCGGAGGGCTCCGGCTGGCATACTCGCGCGCTGGGCATGTGGTCCGCTTGGGCCATTGATCGCTCCCTTTGCCGTCCCGCGGGCCGGCCGGAAATATTCCGGACCGCCCGACCCGGCTCTATTTATAATGAAGGGCCGGCCGTGTCAAGAGCCCGGCCGCGGCCGCGGTCCCGGCCGCCTTGACACCCCGTGCGGCCTGGGCTAGATTTACTTCCCCTGGTTTCACCATTGGACAAAGGCGGTTATCAGCATGGAACGCGCCGAGGGACGCCGACCCGAGGCCATGCGCCCGGTGCGCATCAAGGCCAAGGTAAACCCCTATGCCGAGGGCAGCGCCCTATGCTGCTTCGGCCGCACCGAAGTGCTGTGCACCGCCAGCCTCGAAGAGGGGACCCCCCGCTGGCTGGAGGGCGAGGAGCGCGGCTGGGTGACCGCGGAATACGCCATGCTGCCCCGCTCCACCCACACCCGCACCTCCCGCGATCATCGGACCAAAGGCCGGGCCCAGGAGATCAGCCGGCTCATCGGCCGCAGCCTGCGCGCGGCGGTGGACCTGAGCGCCCTGGCCGGCTACACCGTGAAGCTGGACTGCGACGTGATGGTGGCCGACGGCGGCACCCGCACCGCCGGCATCACCGGCGGCTACGTGGCCCTGGCCCTGGCCCTGGCCAAGCTGGGCCTGGCGCCGCTGTTTCCGGTGGCGGCGGTGAGCTGCGGCAAGGTCGAAGGCCAGGTGGTGCTGGATCTCTGCTACGAGGAAGACTCCAACGCCGAGGTGGACCTCAACCTGGTTTTAGCCCCCGGCGGACGCCTGGTGGAGGTGCAGTCCACCGCCGAGCAGGGTTTTTTCAGCGCCGGGGAACTGGGCCGCATGGTGGCTCTGGGCGCGGAGGCGGCCGAGGGGCTTTTCGCGGCCCAGGCCGCGGCCATCGGGGCGGCCTGACATGGACCTGGTGCTGGCCAGCAACAACCAGGGCAAGCTCCGCGAGATACGCCAAATCATGGAGCCCTTGGGCCTGGAGGTCTTGAGCGCGGCCCAGGCCGGCTTCAGCCAGGAGGTTGAGGAGACCGGCCAGACCTTCGAGGCCAACGCCAAGCTGAAGGCCTGCATCGTGGCCCAGGTCCTGGGCCTGCCCGCCCTGGCCGACGATTCGGGCCTGGTGGTGGAGGCCCTGGGCGGCGCGCCGGGGGTCTACAGCGCCCGCTACGCCGGGCCCGGCGCCAGCGACGCGGAGCGTAGCGGCAAGCTCCTCAAGAAACTTGACGGCGTGCCGCCGGAAAAGCGCGGCGCGGCCTTTGTCTGCGTGATGGCCTGCTGTTTGCCCTCGGGCCTGATGCTCACCGCCGAAGGCCGCCTGGAGGGCCGCATCGCCTTGCAGCCGGCGGGCGACAACGGTTTCGGCTATGATCCGGTGTTCGAACTGCCCGAGCGCGGCTGCACCGTGGCCCAGCTTTCGGCCGCGGAGAAAAACGCCATAAGCCACCGGGGCCGCGCCCTGCGGCGGCTGGCCGAACACTTGAAAGATTTTCTGAAGCAAGCATAGGTCGGGGCGTAGCGCAGTCTGGCAGCGCACCTGCCTTGGGCGCAGGGGGTCCCCGGTTCAAATCCGGGCGCCCCGACCAGCTTCACCAAGCGGCCGGCCGGCAAGGGGGGGTGATGCCGCTTGGTGGCCTCAGGCCGGGGCCGCCGAACAAGCCGGACCAGACCACCGATAAGACCGGCGCGGAATTTCCCGTCCGGTCTTTTTCTTGGCAAAGCCCCGCCGCGCCTGGCGGCCGGTCGCGCCTTATCTCGCCAGGCCGTTTGCCAATCCCGACGCCACGTGTCAGCATTAATTCCAGGCAGCCTGATCCCTGCCCGTGAAAGCTCCCTCCCCCCAACCCTTGCCGCGCGAGGTGCCGCATGATTCCCGGCTTTATCGCCAAGAAATCCCTCCCCGCCCTGGCGGCGGTTTTGCTAGCGCTGGCCTGCCTGGCCTTGGGCCTGCCGGCCCTGGCCGAGAACCCCTTGGGCCGGGGCCAGACCATGCCGGATTTGGAATTGCCCATGCCGGAAAACGCGGCGCAGGCCCAATACCTGGGCCTCCAGCCCGGTGGGGCCAGCTTCCGTCTGAGCCAGATCAAAAAGCCCTGGCTCCTGATCGAGATATTCAACATGTACTGCACCATCTGCCAGCGGGAGGCCCCCCGCACCAACCAGCTCTACCAGGCCATCAGCCAGGGCCCCTTGGGGCGGCGCCTGGCCATGCTGGGCATCGGCGCGGGCAATTCGCCTTTCGAGGTGAACGCCTTTCGCAACCGCTTTCGCATCGCCTTTCCCTTGTTCCCCGACGCGGACTTGAAAATCCATGAGGCCCTGGGCGAGCCCCGCACCCCGTATTACATTCTAATCAAGCTGGGCGGCCCGCAGCTTCGCATAGTCCTGGCCAACCTGGGCCGCTTCGGCGAACCGGCGGACTTTTTGGCTGATATCGAACAGGCCCTGCGGGCCGACTAAGGAGAACCCCACATGGCAAAGCGCATGTCTTTTTGGTTCGTCCCCCTGGTTTTGCTGGCCGGCCTGTTGGCCGCGCCCTGGGCCTGGGCCGCCTCGGCCGGCGGGCCTTTGGCCGAGGGCATCTTTGAAACCGGCCCGCTCAAGCCCCGCGACAGCCAGCTCAAGGTCGCGGTCGGACAAGTCGCCCCGGATTTCACCCTGCCCGAGATCGGCGGCGGCGCGGTCAGCCTGAGCCAATACCGGGGCAAGCAGAACGTGGTGCTTTCCTTTGTGCCCGCGGCCTGGACCCCGGTGTGCTCGGATCAGTGGCCCGGCTACAACCTGGCCGAGGATGAGTTCCGCCAGCGCGGCGCAATGGTGATCGGCGTCACCGTGGACAACGTCCCTTCCCTGTGGGCCTGGACCCAGGCCATGGGCGGGGTGTGGTTTCCGGTGGCCTCGGATTTCTGGCCCCATGGCCGGGTGGCCGGGATGTACGGGGTTTTGCGGAGCGACGGCATGAGCGAACGGGCCCTGATCCTGGTGGACAAGAAGGGCGTGATCCGCTACCTGGACGTGCACGACATCAACCAGCGCCCGGACCTGGGCGTGCTGGCCGCCGAATTGGACAAGCTGGGGAAATAGCCCGGCGGGTAGCGACGCGATTTCAGCGGCCGCTCCGGGAGGCGGCCGCTGATTTCTAGCCCGGATATTTCATGAGGGTTGGGTGGTCATGGCGGATTGGTCGATCATGGTGGGCTGATTTAAAAACGAGCCTCATATGCAAAGATTGCGAGTTGTCACCCCAACCGGCTGTGCCGGACACCCGGCCTTCATGAAATATGCGAGCTGGGGAGATCAGCTTTTCAGGTTGATGGCGGTCTTCAGCATCTCGTCGCTGGTGGTGATGGACTTGCTGTTGGCCTGGAAGGCGCGCTGATAATTGATCATCTTCACGAACTCGTTGGCCAGGTCCACGGTGGAGGATTCCAGGGCGCCGGATTCTATCTCGCCCATGGCCAAATCCGCGTCGCCGGGCTGGCCCACCACCGGCTCCCCGGCCGCCTCGGTGGCGCCCCACAGGTTTTCGGACAGGCGGCGCAGTTCACCCGGAGCCACGAAATCGGTGAGCCCCACCGCGCCCAGGGCCACTTCCTCGTCGTTGGAATAGATCCCCCAGATCACGCCGTTTTTCTCCACCAATATGTTTTCCAGGTAGCCGGCCGGCGTGCCGTCCTGATCCAGGTACCAGACTTCGCTGGCGCCGGCGCTCTGGGTGGAGCCGCTGTAGGCGGCGTCGGGCACGTTGGGATCGTATTCGGCCCAGAAATCATAATTCACGGTTTGGGTCACCTGGGTGACGTTGCCCTCGTTGTCGGTCACGTCGAAGGTGAAGGTGAAATCGTGGTCGCCCGCGTCCTCGGCCCAGGCCGAGCCGTCGCCGGCCGCCTGGGTCTCGGTGGTCTCGGCGAAATTCAGGGGCGTGGCCAAGGCCGCGCCCAACGTCCCGCCGGCTATGGTTATGGTGGCCGCGGCCCCCACTTCGGTGTCCCTGGCCAGATGCAGGCCGGTGCCCAGGAGCACCGGCGGTTCGGAGTCGTCATAGACCGGGGTGGTGGTGGCCGCCACGTCGGTCACCGCGGTGCCGTCCATGCCGCCGGTGAGAGTGGCGGCGCTGGCCGCAAAAGCGCCGGTGGTGGAGGCGCTCAAGGCGTCGGCGTTGCCGGCCGAGCCGCTGGGGGCTTCAATGAAGATGCTGCCGGCCAGGGGGCCGCCGGTGAGGGTGGCGGTGTAGCCGGCGGCGGCGATGGCCGCTTGCAGTTCGGTCAAATCCTGGAAGGTGGTGCCGGCGGGCGTGCCCGGCACGGCGGGGTCGTCCCAGACAAAGGTATTGGCGCCCACGGTGACCGTGTCGCCCTCGGTCCAATTGGGATCGCTCAAGTCCGCATAGATCGAGCCGCTGGCCGCCGCGCCGTCGTTCACCGCGTCCACCACGTCCTGCAGGGTGTCGCCGGTCACGGTCACCGCGGCGTCGCTGAAGGCCAGGCCGGCCTGGCTGGCGCCGGTGCCGTGGAAGGTGAGGGTGTCGGCCCCGGCGTTGTAATCCGCGTACACCCCGCTGGCCGCCGCGTTTTGATTGATGGCGTTGGCCAAATCCTGGGCCGTGGCATAGGTGGCCTGGTCGTAAACCGTGTCCACGCCGCCCACGGTGACCGTGAGGGTATCGCCCGCGTCCCAGCTCCCTCCCAGCGCCGCGGTCTGGGAGCTGATGAAGGTCTGGGCCGCGCCGTCGCCGGTGTAGGCGAAGGTCTCGCCCACCCGGTTGCTCACCTCGCTTGCCGCCGAGGCCACCGCGGAGCCGTCCACG
Source organism: Desulfocarbo indianensis (assembly GCA_001184205.1). GTDB lineage: Bacteria > Desulfobacterota > Desulfarculia > Desulfarculales > Desulfarculaceae > Desulfocarbo > Desulfocarbo indianensis. The sequence goes on along the minus strand of LBMP01000001.1, from coordinate 1,098,793 downwards.
GTCCAGGCCGCGCCGGTGGGATAGCCCGGACCGGACAAGCCCACCAGATGACCGTTGGTGTCGAAGTGCAGATAGAATTCGTTTTCCGGCTCCGCCGGATTGGCCACCGGCGTGCCGCTGGTGGTTTCATACACCGCGGCTTTCCACACGCTCACGCTGTCGGTGGGCCTTAAGCCGGTATAATCCGATATTTGCTGATAGTAGAAAGTAATATTGTGGGTGCCGCCGTCGGGGTCGTACACCTGATTGGTGTAGGCGTAGTTGTAGGTGCTCAAGCTGGTGGGGTCTATGTCATCGGTCATCAGGAATTCGGTGGGATCGGCGGCGTTCAGGTTGACGGCCAGGGAAATCTGGCTGGTGGGCATCTGGTACTCTTCTTCCAGGGGAATCTGGATGTCGGCCAAGGCGCCCACCGCCACCTCTCCCTGATCGTCGACGGTAAATCCCTGCAGGCGGTGGCCGGAGGGCAGCACCAGATAACCGTCCTTGTCCACCACGAAGTTGCCCGCCCGGGTATAGAAGGTGTCGCCGGTGTCGGGGTCGCTCACCCGGAAGAATCCCTGACCGTCGATGGCCAGGTCGGTGGAGTTGTCGGTGACCTCCAGGGCCCCCTGGATCATCATGTTCTGCATGAGCACCTGGGAGCCTTTGCCCACCTGATTGTAACTGGGCAGGGCGGTGGGAGAGCCGCTCTCCAACTGCTGCGACAACAGGTCTTCGAAATTGGCCCTGGTTTGTTTGAAGCCGGGAGTGTTTATATTGGCGATATTGTCCGCCACGCTTTCCATGGCGGTGCTGTGGCTTTTCACGCCCGAGAGCCCGTTAAAAAGTGCGGTCGCCTTCATGTGCTTCCTTCGCAGACTCTGATATCCCGCCCAGGCCGCCGCGCCGTCCGGCGCGGACGCCCGGCGGAAGCCGGCGGCACGCCGGTTCTATCGCCAACCATGCATTTAGCAAGCCTGGTGCCAAAGCAGACCGCGAAAAATATTGCGATTAGTTTCTTGTGGTTATAAAAATCGGCCTGACCGGCGGCACGCCAAAAGGGGCAAATATTGCCCGCCAACGGCCTGAGGAATTTGCCCTATGCCTTGCGCCAAAGGTAACCCGCCACGATGAGAAGCAGCAAACCGCCGAGCAGCAGCAAGGCCAGGAAAAGCACGCTGGCCATCAGCCCGCCTTGCCGCCAGGCATTGCCCAGCATGAGATCGTAGACCGGAAAGGACATGGCCAGAAGCCCCATTCCCATTAGCGCCAGAAAGACGCTGAGCAACTTGTTCACAATTAAGCCTCCCCGCCCAAGCTTAATTTTGGTCTGCCAAGATTATGACGCCGCTGGCGGCAACCCAAAACGAGCCGTTCAAGATCAAGCCGCCGAAACATGAGCGGCCGAGTATGTTTTTTTATTAATTATGCCGCGAAGGCCACGATTCCGCCAGGGAACTCCTTGCCGGGCAACTACTTCCCCCCGGCTGCTCTCCGGCGGAGCGCTGTTCACTCAAGGCATTGACATAAGTTAACATTTAAACATCGACTTAATTGGCAGGCATTTTGCTATAAACGCTGTTGGAACTCTTATGCCACGGAGTGATGGCCTTGAATCCTGTTTTTTATCATCTTGCGTCGGGGGTTGGCAAGTATTCCTCGACCAAAACCGCGGCCAGCCAGAGCGCGTCCTCGGACGACGGCCTGAATTTCGCCTCGGTGCTGGGAAGCAGCCTGACCGCCCAAAGCGCCACCTCCGCCACCGCCGCCAGCTCCACGGCCAGCCCCCAGAAGCTCACCGCCAGTTCGCCCCTGGTCTTGGCCAGCCATTTGTGGGGAAGCGTCACCTCCACGGGCAGCCTGTTCGGTTCCAGCGCGGCGTCTTCCGCCAGCTCCAGCGCCAAGAGCGGCAGCACCTCCAGCACCCAGAGTTCCACGGACGAGCAGGAGCAAGCCGAGGCCAAGCCCCTGGGCCAGGCCATCAGCAGCTACTCCGGCGAACGCTTCGAGGCTGAAGTGAGCCGCTCCAAGCCGGAAAAGGTGGGCAGCGGCATCGATCAGTTCCACTTCCCCCACCTGGTGGAGAAGGACGGCCTGTATTACGCCTACTTCATCGACCATTCCGGCGGCTCGGAAAACGACGTGGGCCTGGCCATCAGCTCGGACGGGGTTAATTTCGATTACCAAGGCAAGGTATTGACCAAGGGCGATGAATTCGACGACGCCCAGGCCAGCTTCCCCGGCGTGGCCTACGACGAGGACACCCAAACCTGGTACATGCTTTACGAGGGCAAGAGCGTGGAGGGCGACGTGAACAGCGTGTGCCTGGCCACCAGCCAGGACGGGGTGAACTGGGAGAAGCAGGGGCCCATCATCAGCCCCAACGACGCCGGAGAAATCAGCAACGTGGACGTGGGCACCCCCACCCTCTTCAAGGAAAACGGGGTGTGGCACGTGTATTTCCACACCTTCGCCACTGACGGCCGGGTGCGCATCGGCTACGCCAGCGGCGAGGACCTGACCAACCTCACGGTCAAGCAAGGCCCGCTCCTGGACACCGACGCCTCGGGCCTGGAGGCCGGCACCGTGGGCGCCCGCTCCAACGTGGTGAAGGTGGGCGAATACTATTACATGGCCTACGAGGTCTGCGAGGCCTACACCGATTTCGGCCAGGCCGAGTGGGGCACCAACCTGGCCAGGGCCGAGAGCCCGGACGGCCCCTGGGAAAAGATGGACGGCCCCCTGCTCAAGAACAAGGGCACGGGCTTCGGAGCCGACGGCCCCGAGCTTTCCGTGCAAGACGGCAAGCTCTATCTTTACTACCGCTACGGCGGCAACGACACCGCCCGGGTGGAGTTGACCGGCCTGGAATCCGGCGCCCAAGCCATGATGGCCCACCAGGCGGCCTAAAACCCTTCGCCCAGCCCTTTGGCAATTCCATAAATAACGCCGCGGCTCTCACACAATCTCTTGCCTCAAGACCCGGCATTAGGTAAGGTTTCTCACTTCTCTTGCACCCGAAGGCCGCCAGCGTCGCTCCGTCCCACTAACCGGCGCGCTGGCCGCCGCGAGGCGAATCCATGTTCAAGCCCCTGAGCATCAAAACCAAACTGAGCCTGGGTCTGAGCCTTTTGCTCATGGCCACCTTCCTAACGATAAACCTCATAAATTATTACGTATCCAAAAGCTCGATCCGCCGGAACATCATCGGCGACGCCCTGCCGGTGATCAGCAGCAACATCTATTCGGACATCCAGAAGGACCTGATAATCCCCATCAACGTTTCCTCGCTCATGGCCAACGACACCTTTCTCAAGGATTGGGTGCTGGAAGGCGAAAAAGACCTGTCGAAAATCAAGCGCTATCTCAATGAAATCAGGGGGAAATACGGTTTCTTCAGCGTCTTCCTGGTGTCGGACAAAACCAAGAACTACTATCATTTCAAGGGCATCCACAAACAAATCAGCACCGCCGACGCCCACGACGTCTGGTATTACGCCTTCAAGAAAATGGGGGTGGATTACGACCTGGACGTGGACACCGACGAAGCGGCCAAGGGCGCCCTGGCCATTTTCATCAATCACCGTTTGTTGGGCTACGACGGCGGTTTTCTAGGCGCCACCGGGGTGGGCCTGAACATGGACCAGGTGGGGGCCCTGCTGCAATCCTATCGGGATAAATACCATAAAAACGTATACCTGGTCGACAGCGCCGGCCTGATCCAGGTGCATCCCGACAAGAAGCGAATCCAAAACGCCAATATTTACACCGCCGAGGGCCTGGGCGCGGTGGCCGGCAAAATCCTGGGAACCACCAAAGCGCCGCTGGTGACGGAATACAACCGCGGCGACGATCATCTCATCGTGCTGTCGCGCTTCATCCCCGAGTTCGGCTGGTTCCTTTTGGTCGAGCAGGTGGAAAACGAGGCGCTGGCCGACATAAGGGCCAATTTGATCAGGAACCTGTTGATCGGCCTGGCGGTTACGCTTTTCGTCATCCTGGTGATCGTCCTGATGGTCAACCACTTTCAGGGCCGGCTGGAAGCCCTGGCCACCACTGACGAATTGACCCAAGTGCCCAACCGCCGCCATTTCATGGCCCTGGCCGAACGGGAGATCGCCCTGGCCAGGCGCACCGGCCAGATGCCCGCCCTCATCATGATGGACGTGGACCATTTCAAGGCGGTCAATGATCGCTACGGCCACGGGGCGGGCGACTGGCTGCTAAAGGAACTGGCCCGCATCATTGCCGGCCAGTTGCGCGATTATGACGTTTTCGGGCGGTGGGGCGGTGAGGAATTCGCGGCGTTTTTGCCTTACGCCAGCCTGGGACAAGCCATGAGCGTGGCCGAGCGCATCCGCCAGGCGGTGGAAGCCATGGAGCCCCCCGCGGACCTGCGCGAGGCGAAGATCACTGTCAGCCTGGGAGTGGCCATCGCCACCGCCGAGAGCTTAAGCCTGGAAACCATGGTGATCCAGTCCGACGCGGCCCTTTACCAGGCCAAACAGGCCGGTCGCAACCAGGTGAAACACACTCCCGTCGACGCCGTATAGGTTAAGCTGCTGGCCGCCCCGGCCCCGGACGGGAGGACCCAGCCAGGGCGCCTCCAGGCCGCTTCCCATGATTTCCCAAGGCTCCCGGTCGCTTGACCACGCCAGGCACCTCATTGCTCTTCACTCTCCCCGGCCGTCTCCTTCAGCCACTGCTTTATCCGCTCCCTGATCTGATCGCGGATGCGGCGGACGCCCTCCAGGCGCTCCAGATATGATCCCTCCAGCAGGGCCGGATCGGTAAAGGGCCAGTCCAGGCGCTTGGTTATGCCTGGAAAGGTGGGACAGCGCTGGGCCGCGGCCTGGTCGCACACCGCGATGACGTAGTCGAACAGGCGTCCTTCCCTATAGAAATCGAAAACGCTGTCGGCCCGCACCCTTGAAAGATCGAAGCCCTCCTCCAGCATGGCCTCCCTCACCAGGGGATTGAGCGGCTGCGGCTCCAGGCCGGCGCTCATCACCTGGAAATCGTCGCCGCCCAACCGGCGTAAATAGGCTTCGGCCATCTGGCTGCGGCCGCTATTGTGCAGGCACACGAAAAGCACCGAGATATCGCGCGGCATATCGGCCTCCGGGACTATGGAATGCCTCTTACAAATGAACATAATCCTGCTTAACACGGCCCGGCCGGACGGGCTCGTGGCAAAATGGTGACTTTTAAAAATCGGCGCCGGCCTGATGAAAGGCGGGCGGGGCAATGGTAACATTTGAAAATAAGGCGTATTGTGCATCCCTGTTTTTCGGACCGCACCAAGGAGAGACACCATGCCCACCCAGTACTGGCCCGACGCCTACCTCAATAAGCGCAAGACCCCCGCGGAAGCGGTGCGGATGATCCGCCCCGGCCAACGGGTTTTTATCGGCTCCTCCTGCGGCGAACCCCAGATTTTGATCAAGGAACTGGCGAACAACTCTTTCTGCTTCACCGATTTGGAAATCGTGCGCCTGCTTTCGCTGGAAACCACGCCGCTCACCATGATCGCCCAGGAAAGCGCCTGCACCAGCTTCAACGTGCGCTCGTTCTACCTGGGCTCGGGCAAGCCCCGCGAACTGGCCCAGAACAAGCGCTTTCTGACCCCCATCAACCTTTCGGCCGTGCCGCGCCTGTTCAAGAGCCGGGCCCTGCCCATTCACGTGGCCATGATCCAGGTTTCCGAGCCGGACGATTTCGGCTGGATGAGCCTGGGCATCAGCGTGGACGTTACCATGGCCGCGGCCCAATCGGCGGATCTGGTGATCGCCCAGGTCAACCCCCAGATGCCCCGGGTGCTGGGGCGCAGCTTCATTCACGTCAACGAGGTGGACGTGATCGTGGAGCACGAGGAGCCGCTTCTGACCATCGGCGAGCCGCCCAACGTGGTTTCGGCCATGCGCATCGCCAAGCACGTGGCCGGGCTCATCGACGACGGCTCCACCCTGCAAATGAGCCTGGGGGCCAGCCCCAAGGCCATCATGGCCGCCCTCTCCGATAAGAACGACCTGGGGGTGCACAGCCAGTTCCTCACCGATTCCATCATGAACCTGGTGGCCAAGGGCGTGGTGACCAACCGCAACAAGGGCTTCATCCCGGAAAAGCTGGTGGCCTCCGGCGCCATAGGCAGCCAGAGCCTCTACGAGTTCGTGAACGACAACCCGGCCATCGAGTTTCATCCCTCGGACTTCGTCAACGACCCCAGCTCCATCTCCCGCTGCAACAAGATGGTGTCCATGAACCTGGTGATGGCCATGGATCTGACCGGCCAGGCCGGCGCCGACGCCATGCCCTACAACCATTTCTCCGGGGTGACCGGCATCATGGATTTCGTGCGCGGTTCCCAGGCCAGCCCCGGCGGCAAGTCCATCCTCATGCTGCCCTCCACCACCCTGGACGGCAAGGCCAGCCGCATAACCCCCATGCTGGGCGACATAGCGGTGGTGGTTCCCAGGGGCGAGGTGCATTACGTGGTCACCGAGTACGGCGTGGTGAACCTCTTCGGAAAAAGCCTCCAGGAGCGGGCCATGGCCCTCATCAGCGTCGCCCACCCCGATTTCCGCGACGAGCTGTTCGAAAAGGCCAAGGAAGCCGGCCTCTTGGGCAAGGAGCGCACCCTCACGGAGAGCATACACGGCGTATACCCGGTGCATTTGGAGGAGACCCGCCAGGTAAACGGCAACAAGTTGCTCTTCCGCCCGGTCAAGCCCACCGACGAACGCATGATGCAGGAGCATTTCTACGACATGCCCATGGAGGACGTGGTGCGCCGCTTCTTCCATGAAAAAACCAGCTTCCTGCGCACCGAGGTGGGCGGCTTCTATCAGGTGGATTACGTCAAGGACCTCACCCTGGTGGCGGTGGTGGGCGAGCCCGGCTTCGAACAGATCATCGCGGTGGGCGGCTATTTCCTGGACCGGGCCAAGAACCTGGCCGAAGTGGCCTTTTCCACCTCGCGCCAATGGCAGGGCTACGGGCTCAACTCCGTGATCATCCACAAGCTGGCCCAGGCCGCCCGCGAAAACGGCATTTCCGGCCTGCTGGCCTACACCGCGCCGGGCAACCAGGGGATGATAAAGCTCTTCCAGAAGCTGCCCTATAAGATTCACACCAGCTTCGACGGAGAGTTCCTGACCATGATCTGCCGCTTTGACGAGCCCCTGGACAAGGGGACCGGACCGGCCGCGGCCGCCGGCGAAAGCGCCGGCCTGGGCGGAGCCAAGGCGGGGTAGGCCATTTGAGGGCCGTTGGTGGTATAAACCTGTAATAGCAGGGCAATATGCTGGCCAATATGCTGAGCGATTTTTGGCTGCTTTTCGCCACCATCGACCCTTTCAGCACCCTTATCCTCTTTTTGGGGCTCACCGGCAAACTGGACCGCAAGGCGCGCCAGCTCATCGCTCTCAAGGCGGTGCTGTACGCCACGGTCATCCTGGTGATTTTCCTGATCTTCGGCCAGCTTTTTCTGGAAATGATCGGGGTCCGGCTCGTCGCCTTTCAAATCGCCGGCTCCATTGTCCTCTTTCTTTTCGGCCTGCAGATGTTTTTCATGCCCTCCCACGAGGCTGACCAGCCGGTGGAGCGGATTCACGAAATCGCGGTATTCCCCCTGGCGATCCCCTCCCTGGCCAGCCCCGGCTCCATCCTGGCCATAATCCTGGCCACGGAAAACGCCCGCCATCCCATACTGGAGCAGGCCCTGACCGGCCTGGTGATGCTGGCCGTGCTGGCCCTGACCCTGCTCATCCTCCTTTGCGCCCACGCCATGCACCGCATTCTGGGCAATACCGGGGAGAAGATCATGGTGCGCCTGAGCGGCTTGATCCTGGCCTCCCTGGCCTGCGAATTCTTCCTGGAGGCCCTGAGCCAGGCTTAGGTAGCCCGGCCCGCGCGTTGCAAGGCCGGCGCTCCCCCAGAGGGGGGCCCGGCCATGAGGGCGCGGGCGCGCCTCGGCCCTGGTTTTACGGGAAGGACGCCGGCGGGCGGTGGTGAGAGTCTGGCTATTACCCGCCGGCGCCCACGGAGGAAGAAATCAATGGGCCGCGGCCGGGGCTTCGGCCGAAGCCGGGCCGAAAACCCGGTCGGAAAAACGCACGTACCAGGCGGCCGACTGCACCTGGAGGATATAGGCCACGCAGATTACCAGGGCGGCCTCGGAGCCGGCCGCGCCAAAGGCCCCCATGGCCACGGCCAGGGCGATGGAGAGGTTGCGCATCACGGTGCCGTAGACCAGGGCGATGCCGTCGCCGCGGGGAAGGGCCAACTTGGCCACCGCCGTGCCCAGGGCGTAGTTGAGCGCATAGAGCAAGGCCAGGGGCGCCAGCAGGTAGACCAGCAGTTGGGGATCGCCGGCCAGGGAGGGGGCCTTCAAGGCCATGGCGATGAACACGATGCCCAAGACCCCCAGGGTGGAAAGGCCGGGGAAGCGCGGGGCCCAGGTTTTTTGAAAGCCTTGCTCGCCGAAGCGCCTCACCAAAAGCCTTTGGGTGGCGAAGCCGGCAACCATGGGCAAAAACACGATCAGCCCGATCTGGCGCATCACCGCCGCCAGGTTCACCTCCAGCTCGGCGCCCATGAGATATTTCACGTAAAAGGGCGTGGCCAGGGAGCCCAGGGTGAGGCCCACCACGGTCATCTTCACCGCCGCCGCCAGGTTGCCGCCGGCAAAGCCGGTCCAGGAGATGGTCATGCCGCTGGTGGGCACCAGGCCGGCCAGGAGCAGGCCCAGGGCCAAATAGGGCTGATCCGGGAAAAAAGCGCGCCCCAGGGCGAAGGCCACGAATGGTATCAGCCCGAAATTGATGAGCTGGGTGAGCACCTGGGCCTTCAGGTCGCCGCCTTCCAAAACCTTTTTGATCTTGAGCGTCACCATCATGGGGTAAACCATGAGAAAGGTGAAGGGGATTATGAGTTCCCGCAGCCAGCCGGCCTGGCCCAGCCAGCCATACAGGAAGCCGGCCAGCATCATGACGGGGATGGCGGTCACCAGATTGCGGCTGATTTTGGCCAACAGCGCGAACATGCCTTTTACCTTGCCTAAAAGGTGAAAACCTTGTACTGGGGGTCGGTCATCTTGGCCACCAGGCCGGGCGCGCCTTCGATGACCGCTCCGTTGATCAGGTCGTCCGGGCTCACCAGGCGCTTGTCAGCGCAGGCCTTGCAGACGTAGATGGGAGAACCCGCCTCCATCAGCTTGTCCAAGAGGTCCTTCATGTGCTCGCCGGTGGAGGAGCGGATGCCCTCGGCCATGCCCAATTGGGCCCAGTGGATGGCGTCGTCAATGAGAAACACCTCCACCTGGGAGCCGCTCTCGGCGGCGATGGATGCCAACTGCACCGAGCGGGTGGCCCCGCCAGACTTCTCGAATCCCTTGGAAATAACGAAAAGCATCTTTTGCATGACAGCCTCCTTGGATCGCTTTTTTGTTGAACCGACGCCAGTCCCCGCCGGCTTGGCCACCTACAAATGCAATGGCCGTGCCTAATCCCTTCTCAACGGTGATGTTTCTTAATCACTTGTTTTTAATGATGTTTTTTGGCATGATTTTGAATGGGGATTATCATTGGCGTTAACAGGTTAACGTCATGCTAAGCGTTGCGTAAAGGCGGCCGCTCCCCGCAAATCCGATGGCCAAGCGGCGGCCGCAAAGGGTAACCCGGCGGTTTTACGGCCGATCGTTGAAACCCACGGCTAAAGGGTGGCAAAGCGATCATTTAGGTTATAATTTATTCGATAATTAAAACTCCTTCTGAAAACGAAGCCGCGCATGAATGAGCCTGCTAAAATCTTGGTGGTGGACGACGAGCCGATCAACCGGAAGGTGCTGGAGGCCTTGCTCAAGCCCTTGGGTTACGAAGTGGCGGTGGCCGAGGACGGATTCCAGTGCCTGGAGATGATGCCCCAGCTGATGCCGGACCTGGTGCTCATGGACGTCATGATGCCGCGCATGGACGGCTTCGAAGTGACCCGCCGCTTGAAAAGCCATGAAAACTACCGCGATACGCCGGTGGTCATCGTCACGGCCCTCAAGGAGATCGACGACCGGGTGGCCGCCCTGGAGGCCGGCGCCGACGATTTCCTCACCAAGCCGGTGGACAAAAGCGAGCTGCGGGCCAGGGTGCGCTCATTGTTGAAGGTCAAGGCCTACCACGACCACCTGCTCAATTATCAGCGCGAGCTGGAAGCGGAGGTGAACGCCCGCACCCAGGAACTGGCCAACGCCCTGGCCATGGTGCGCAACGCCTCCCTGGACACCATCTTCCGTCTCTCCCGGGCGGCCGAATACCGCGACGAGGACACCGGCAGCCACATCACCCGCATGAGCAACTACTCGGCGCGCCTGGCCCGCAAACTGGAGCTGGGCGAAAAAACCGCCGAGGCCATTTTGTACGCCGCGCCCATGCACGACGTGGGCAAGATCGGCATCCCCGATCACATCCTGCTGAAACCCGGCCCCTTGGAGCCCGACGAGTGGGCGGTGATGAAAACCCACACCATCATCGGCTCCGCCATCCTTTCCGCGGCGCATTCGCCGTTTCTGCGCCTCGGCGAGGTGATCGCCCTCGCCCACCATGAAAAATGGGACGGCTCCGGCTATCCCCGCGGGCTCAAGGGCAAGAATATCCCCCTGGTGGGCCGCATCGTGGCCGTGGCCGACGTGTTCGACGCCCTGGTTTCGCGCCGGCCCTACAAAGAGCCCTTCACCGTGGAAAAATCCCTCGAAATCATGAAGGAGGGCCGGGGCCGCCATTTCGATCCCCTGGTCCTGGATGCGTTTTTGGACGTCTTCGACGATATCCTGGACATCCACGGCAAGTATCAGGACGAGCAGGTCAGCCCCTTGCACCGTGCGGCGGGCAGCCGCTACCGCCAAGAGTCTTAGACAAAATATCCGCCGGGTCTCCCCCGTCCGGCCCCTTTGGCGGCCCAAAGCCGGCTTTTTGAAACCGAAATGCAACCCAACTCATACTTGCGCCTGTGATCGCAAGAGGTTATGATTTGCGGCGCGCCAATCACCCACAAAACCATGGAATTGAATCATGACTTGGCAATTACCCGCCATAGCCCTGTGCGCGCTGTTGGCAGCCGCCGCGCCGGCCCTGGCCGAGCAGGCCGCCCCCCCGCCGCGGGCCGCGGAACCCGCTTCCCCGGCGGCGGCCAAGCCCCGCCTGACCGAGGCCAAGCCCGCGGCCCAGGCGGCCACCCTCACCGGCTTCACCAGGGCGCGGGCGGAGATGAAGCTCATAAGCGAGGTGGCCGGCCGCTGCCTGAAGGTGGAAGCTGACGTGGGCCAGACCATCGGCGAAGACGGCGTGTTCGCCCGCCTGGACGCCACCTTCACCAAGCTGGAGCTGGAAACCAACCTGGTGGAGCAGGCCCGCCTGAAAAGCCGCCTGGGCTATCTGGAAAAGGACCTCCAGCGCACCCGCACCCTGGTGGCCAAGAAAAGCCAGGCCCAGGCCAAGCTGGACGGCGAGGAGCAGGAGTTCGACCAGGCGCGCCTGCAACTGCGCGGCCTGCAAATCCAGGAGAAAACCCTGCGTGAGCGCCTGGCCCGCCATCAGATCAGGGCCCCCCAGGGCTGGCAGGTCATGGAGCGCTCGGTGGAGCCGGGCCAGTGGGTGGGCTCCGGCGCCGAGGTGGGCCGCGCGGGCGATTTCCGCACCCTGCTGGTGCCTCTCGCGCTCACCAGCGAGGAGTACGCGGCCCTGCGCAACGGGGGGGATATCGTCTTGCACCTGCCCGCGGCGGGGCAAAAGGTCTCCGCCCGCGTTTACCGGGTGAGCCCGGCCTTTGATCCGGCCACCCGCAAGATCAACCTGGATCTGGCCATCGAGGACGGCTTGAACCATAAACGGGGCGGGCTCCGGGCCGAACTGGTGCTCAACATGCCCGACCCCTCCGGCGCGGTGCTGGTGCCGGCCTCGGCGGTGAAGGTGCGCTATCAGGAGACCTGGCTGCTCAGGCCCGACGGCTCGCAAGTGAAGGTCATGGTGCTGGGGCCCGGCCCGGAAAACGACACCCTCAGGGTGGCCTCGCCCGAGATAAGGCCGGGCCAACAATTTCAATTGACCGCTCCCTAAGGTAACTCAGCCATGCGTTCCCTGGTCCGCTTCGTTCTGCACCGCACCGTACTGGTGAACCTGGTGTTCATCATCTTCATGATGGTGGGCGCCTTCAGCCTCATCAGCGTGCCGGTGGACCGCTATCCCAACGTGTCCATGGGCAAGGTCTACATAGAGACCTTCTTCCCCGGCGCCTCGCCCGAGGAAGTGGAAGCCCTGGTCACCAACGAGATCGAAGAGGCCCTGGACGACCTGGAAAACGTGGAATTCATCCGCGCCTCGTCCTACCGCCAGCGCTCCAGCGTGGTGGTCAAGTTCCTCGACGACGTGGACTATAAAAAGGGCTTCGACGAGCTGCGCTTCAAGGTGCTGGCCATCCTGGACGAGCTGCCGCCCGAGGTGGACCCGCCCAAGTTCAATTTCCTGGACGTGGACGACTGGCTGCCGGTGGTCAGCGTGAACCTGGTGGGCGACCGCTCCAACCGGGCGCTCGCGCTCATGGCCAAGGAAATGAAAATCGCCCTGCGCCAGATACCCGGCGTCAAGGAAGTGGAGCTGCAGGGCGAGCAGGTCAACGAGTTCCACGTGCTCCTGGACCCCAAGAAGCTCATCGCCTACGGCATCACCTTCGACCAGGCGGGCCAGGCCCTGCAAGGCGCCAACGTCATCATCCCGGCCGGCGACTTCACCTCGCCGGGCGGCGAGTTCGTGATCCAGGCCGACGAGCGCTTCCGCAGCCGGGCCCAGGTGATGCAAACCATCGTGCGCACCGACGCCGACGGCTCCTTCGTGCGCATGGCGGATCTAACCGCCGACGCCTTCCTCACCTATCGCGACCCCGTGATCCTGTCTTCGGTCAACGGCCAGGACTGCGTGGCCCTGCAGGTCATCAAGGCCAAGAGCGGCAACGCCCTGGACATCGCCGAGGAAGTTAACCGGGTGCTGGCCAGGTTCAAGGACAAGATCGCCCAGGAGGGCGTGAAGCTGGTGCTCACCCGCGACAGCACGGTTTTCATCAACGAATCCATGCGCACCCTGGGCAGCAACATGCTCCTGGGCATTTTTCTGGTCTGCCTGGTGATCTGGTATTTCATGGGCATGCGCAACGCGGTGATCACCACCCTGGGCATTCCCTTCTCCTTTCTCTTCACCATGGTCTTCATGTGGATCACCGGCAACTCGCTGAACGAGATCACCCTGTTCAGCTTCGTCCTGGTGAGCGGCATCATCGTGGACGACGCCATCGTGGTGGTGGAAAACATCTACCGCCACGTCCAGGAGAACGAGCCCCTGACCCAGGCCATCGTGGACGGCACCAGCGAGGTGGCGTTGCCCGTGGTGGCGGCCACCGCCACCACCGTGGCCGCCTTCCTGCCCATGCTCATCATGACCGGCTCCACCGGCGAATTTTTCGCCCTGGTGCCCAAGGCGGTCACCTTCGCCATCATAGCCAGCCTGTTCGAATGCATCTTCATCCTGCCCCTGCATTACCGCGACTGGGGCCCCAGGAAGGGCCAGAGCAAATTCGACGCCGAAAACGAGGATTTCAGCGGCGAGAACCGGGTCATGTCCCTTATCCGCCGCTTCACCTGGGGCGGCCTGAGGTGGTGCCTGCGCCACAAGGGCCTTTCCCTGGGGGCCCTGGCCGCCGCCTTCCTCAGCGCCCTTTTCATCGCCGTGGCGAGCTTCACCGGCCAGATTCCCCTGATCAAGGTCAAGTTCTTCCCCGACGAATACGAGCTCTATTACGTGATGGTGGAAAGCCCGGTGGGCACGCCCATCGAAAAGACCCACCTAATTTTGCAGGATATCGAAAAGTTCATAATGGCCGACGGGCCGGGCATGGCCGAAAGCGCCCAAGGCTACGCCGGGTTCTACCCCAGCGAGGATTACGAGCCCATCTTCGGCTTCAACGTGGGCCACGTGGCGGTGACTCTGCCGGCCCGCGACGACCGGGAATTCGCGGAGAATCCATCCAACGACCCGCAGCGGCACCTGGACTGGATGCGCCGGCGCATCACCGGGCGTTTCGCCCGCAACGGGGTGACCATAAAGATGCGGCCCGAATTGGGCGGGCCGCCGGCGGGCAAGGACCTGAACATCCGGGTGGTGGGGCCCAATCCCGATTCGGTGGCCAGCCTCACCCAGGAGGTGTGGCGCTTCCTGCATGAGCAAAAGGATTTCAAGGAGGGCCTGGCGGATCTGGACGACGGCAAGGGCATACCCAACCGGGTGCTCAGCTTCAAGGTGCTGCCGGAGCGCGCCGCAGAATACGGGGCCACGCCCGGCCAGGTGGTGGGCCTTTCCTCGGCGGTGATGAGCGGCCGCTACCTGGGCAAGTACCGCCTGGTGGACGAGGAGGTGGACCTCAAGCTGAAGCTCGACCCCGCCGCCATGCGGGAGCCGGCCGACGCCCTGACCGTGCCCCTGTTGGAGCATCCCAGCGGGCCGGTGCGCCTGGGCGACCTGGCCCAGATCGCGGTATACGCCGACAGCGGCCAATTGGACCGTTTCCAGGGCAACCGGGCCATGACCATCACCGGCAACCTCAAGGAAGGCTCGGACCTTTCCCTGCCGGCGGTGGTGGAGCGGGTGAACCGCTTCTACCGGCGGGTGGCCGCCAAGCATCCCGGCGCCACCCTTTCCTTCGCCGGCGAGTTCGAGACCACCCGCAAGTCCTTCACCTCCCTGGGCTACGCCTTCGTGGTGGCGGTGATGATCATGTATCTGATCCTGGCCACCCAGTTCGGCTCCTACACCCACCCGGTGATCATCCTGAGCACCGTGATGTTCGCCGTGATCGGGGTGATCTTCGGCAAGATCATCACCCAGAGCCTGTTCACCATCAACAGCTTCATCGCCACCGTGGGCCTGACCGGCGTGGTGGTCAACGACGCCCTGGTGCTGGTGGATTTCCTCAACAAGCGCTACGAGATAGTGGGCGACCGCGGCCTGGCCATACGCCAGGCCGTGCAGATCCGCCTGCGGCCCATCCTGCTCACCACCTTGACCACCACCCTGGGGCTGCTGCCCATGGCCCTGGGCATCCCCTATTACTCCGTGGTGTGGGGCACCATGGCCTCCACCTTCGTCACCGGGCTCTGCACCGCCACCTTCCTCACGGTGCTCCTGGTGCCGGTGCAGTGGGAGCTTTTGGGGAGACTCAGCGATTGGCGCGGGCGGCGCCGGGCCGCGCGGGCGGAAAAGGCCCCCGCCTAGAAAAAGGCTCCCTTGCGGCGGCGGCCGCGGGGGAGCCCGTTGGCATGTCGATCCCGGCAAAGCCTTGTGCGAGACTATCCCGCCGGCTTGAAGTAGCTGCCCAGCTTTTGGGCGGCCATCATGTCGCCTTTCAGCTTAAGCTTGCCGGTCATGAAGGCCTTGACCCCGGAAAGCTCGCCGCTGGCCATTCTCACCCAGGTCTTGTCTTTCATGGTCAGGCTCACCGTGGGGTTTTCGTGCACCCCTTTATTGACGGCGCACTTGCCGTCGGCTATGCACACGTTCCAGTCTCCGGATTCGTCGCCGGTTATGTGGTACTGAATCACTAGGCTGTCGCCGCCGGCCATTTCGGGACGAAAGGCTTGGGGCATGCCCTCGAATATCTGATTAACCGTAAGCGCCATGTATAATTCTCCCTGATGATGCAAAGCCGATGGCTACCAATTTATAGGTGAATCAGATTCATTGCCAGGAGATTAAAGCCCCCCGCCCGCTCAGTCGCCTGCCATCTACACCGTTGCGCCAGGGCCGGCAATGGATTAGGCTAAGTTGAACCTTTGTGGGATGGCGTTGTGAACAAGGCCGAAGAAAACATTAAAAACGCCCCGGCATCAGATTCACCCGCTTCCGCCCCAGACCAATCCCTCCGGGAGACGCCGCTGCCCCATCGCTTTGTCATGGAAAACATCTTCCAGGCCATGAGCGACGGGGTGATGGTGGTTTCGCCCAGCGGCGAAATAGTCCTGGTCAACCAGGCCCTGTGCGAGATACTGGGTTTCGCCGCCGAGGACATGCTGGGCAAGGGGTGGGCCGAGCTGTTCTTCGACGACCCCCAAAACATGGATTTCAATCAGATCGCCATCGAGGTGATCCAGACCCGCCAGCCGCTTTCCAACCGCCAGGTGGGCTACCGCACCCCCAACGGCCGCCGCCGCGAGCTTCTGGCCACCACCAGCCTCATCCGCGACGGCGAGGAAACCGTGGGCCTGGTCTCCCTGTTCAAGGACGTTACCGAACTGGATCACCTGCACCGGCGCGAACGCCGCCTCCTGGCCCAATCCTTAAGGCTGTACGAGGAAAAAAACGAAAGCCTGGACCGCATCGCCAGGGCCGTGGCCCACGCGGTGCGCAATCCGGTGACCGCCATCGGCGGCCTGGCCGCCCGGCTCTTGAAGATGCACGAGGACGATGCGCAATTGGCCGGCTACATGCGGCGCATCCTGGAATCCACCAGCCGCCTGGAGCAGGTGGTCTCCCAGGTGCGGGCCTACGCCTACGTGCCGCGGCCCAACCGCCGGCCGGTGGACATGGCCGACTGGCTGCGGGAGATCATGTCGCACCACCAGCCGCGCTGCCGCGAGCACGGCATCCAATGCAATCTTTGCATAAGCCCGGAGGGGCGGCTGGAGGCCCAGGTGGACCCCAACCTCTTGGCCACGGCCCTGCACAACATTCTGGAAAACGCCATGGACGCCATGGAGCACGGCGGCAAGCTCACGGTCACCTTGAGCTACGACCAGGATAACGTGATCATCGACGTGTGGGATTCCGGTCCGGGCATCGCCCAGGAGGACCTGCCCTATTTGTGGGACCCCTTTTTCACCACCAAGGCCGACCGGGTGGGCATGAGCCTGGCCATAACCAAGCGCATCTTAAGCGAACACGAGGGGCTGGTGGAGGCGGAAAGCCCGCCCCAGGGCGGCACCAGGGTCACCATCACCCTGCCCACCGGGGAACCGGCCCTGGAGGCTGACCACCGCTCGCCGGCCCTGAAATAAATATCCCCGCTCAAACCCGGCTGCTCCAAGAGCGGTCGCGTCTCACGAGGCGGCCTAAGACCCCGGCCCGCCCTAATCGGGGCTCCCCATGAGTTGGCGAAAGCGCTCCTCGGCAATCAGCACGTAACTGCCCCTGGCCCTGGCGCAGACCCGGCCGGCGGCGTCCTTCAGCTCGGCCTCCAGCCAGACCTCGCGCCCGCGCACCTCATCCACCCGGCAGCGCACCTCGATCTCCTGGTCTATCTTCACCGGCTTGAGAAAGTCGATGCGCAACTGGCCGGTCACCGCGCTGCCGCCCACCAAATGGTGGGTGGTCCAACCCATGATCTCATCGAACAGCCCGCTCTGGATGCCGCCGTGCAGCACCTGGCCCAGGCCGCGGTATAGTTTGCCGGCCCGCCAGCGGCAGACCAGCTCCCTGGGCTCCTCCTGGGTTTCATAAAAGGCCAGCTTGAGGCCGATGGGGTTCGCGGAGCCGCAGTAAAAACAACCGTTCCCGGAATAAGGATTTTCAATCGGCTTCACGACGTCCTCCCCGGCCCGGCTCCCTAAGTCGCCGGCCTTACCCAGAGGTATGGAAATACGCCTTAAAACACCATAAGGTGTGATTGAAAAGCTCCCAGCCAGGCGGCCCCACGGCGGGCTTTCACGTTTAATCAATTGATTTATTTATAATATTTTTCAGATAAACTTTTTTGGTACGGCCCATGCTAATGCATTGGGTCAAGGTCTTAGGCAACGCTCGCACCTCCCAAAACTCTCTTCAAGCCCTTTTCCCTTTCCCCCCCCGGTCGCCAGGCCGGGGGGGCTTTTCATGGCCGGGATTCCGGGCCGGGCTTCATTGCGCGGCGGTCTGCTCGGCGGCCAAAAGCGCCGCGCCCAGGGCGCCGGCCAACTGGCAGTGCGGGTGCACCATGATCTCCCGGCCCAGGGCCTGGCCCAGGGCCCGGCGCACGCCCTGGTTCTTGGCCACCCCGCCGGTGAAGACGATCAGCTGGCCCAGGCCCAGGCGCTGGGCCATGGCCGCCACCCGCCGGGCCACGGCGCGGTGAATGCCGGCCACCACCCGCTCGCGAGGCACGTCCTGGGCCAAAAGGCTGATCACCTCGCTTTCGGCGAACACGGTGCACATGCTGGAAATCTCCACCGGCTCCGCCTCGCGGGCCAGCTCGCCCAAAAGGCCGACCTCGGTGTCCAGGGCCCCGGCCATCACCTCCAGGAAGCGGCCGGTGCCGGCGGCGCATTTGTCGTTCATGGAGAAATCCAGCACGCCGCCCTGGCCGTCGGTCTTGATCACCTTGCTGTCCTGGCCGCCGATGTCGATCACCATGTCCGCGCCGGGCGCTAAAGATTGGGCCCCCTTGGCGTGACAGGTTATCTCGGTGACTTTTTTGTCGGCGATCTCCACCCGGCCCCGGCCGTAGCCGGTGGCGATGAGATAATCCACCTTGCCGCGCTCCAGGCCGGCCTGCGCCAGCAATTCCTCCACCGCGGCCACGGCGGAGGTCTTGGGGCTGGCCCCGGTGGGGCGCAGCCGGCTCTGCCAGGCGCCGTCCCGCAGAAGCACCGCCTTGGTGCTGATGGAGCCCACGTCAATTCCCACGGTAATCGGCATCATAGTATTCCCGCTCTCGTTGCACAGCGCAAAAGACGTCGCGCGCCCCCGGCGCGGGCATCTCAGTGATTATTTCTAAGGGCAAACGCTCTCCCGGCCGCCACGGCCGGCCCGGACCCCGCCTCGAAATCCGGCTGGAGGCTAGCGCCTCAACCCTGCGGGTCTTCCATTTCCCGGCGCAGGCGGTTGAACAGCTCGCCCGTGGTTTCCGGGGAGCGCTCCTCGATGCGCCGCACGATGCTGATGGCCTCGGTGGGACAGACCACCGCGCAAACCCCGCAGCCGATGCACCAGTCCTGGTCCACCACCGCCACCTCGTCCACCATTTTGACCGCCGCCACCGGGCAGATATCCACGCAGGCCCCGCAGCCGATGCATTCCCCGGCCTCGGTGGCCCGCAGAAAATACGAGGCCATGAGCGCGTCGCGGGGGGCCTTGCGCCGCCGGATGATGCCCACGTGCCAGCAATAATGCCCGCAGCAATTGCAGGTGTGCTTGATGGCGCCCTCGGCGTTGTCCACCATGTGCACCAGGCCCTCCTCCTCGGAGGCCTTGAGCACGGCCATGGCCTCGTCCGCGCTGATGGCCCGGCCCAGGCCCCGCCCCAGCACGAACTCGGCCATCTCGTCGTATTTGATGCACACCTCCAGGCTGTGCTCGCAATCGGTGCGGCCCAGCACCCTGGCCGCGGTGCGGCAGGGGCAATAGCACAGGGCGATCTTGCCGGCGGCGGCCACCACCGGCTCCATCATCTCCTGGGGCAGCACACCCTGGCGCGGCACCTCCACCGAAAGCGAGGCCGGGGCGTAGCGGAAGGTCTTGGTGGGGCGGCCGCCGTATATTTTCCTGGTGGTGTCCACGTTGAAATAACCCAGCACCAGCTTGGCCATCTTCCTGGCGGTGTCATCGCCCTGGCCGCCCCAGAAATAGCTCTGGGGCATGCCGTAGCCCACCTGCAAGAGGGCGTAGCCCGGCCCCCCGTCCGTGGCGGTGCGGCTGAAAACCTGCCCCCTGGCCGCCAGGCCTTCCAGGAGCCCG
This sequence comes from Desulfocarbo indianensis, assembly GCA_001184205.1. Taxonomy (GTDB): domain Bacteria; phylum Desulfobacterota; class Desulfarculia; order Desulfarculales; family Desulfarculaceae; genus Desulfocarbo; species Desulfocarbo indianensis. The sequence continues at coordinate 1,079,075 of LBMP01000001.1, read as the reverse complement.
GCCAGCTCGTCCACTGGCATTTGGCTGCGGGCCGCGATGGTTTTCAGCGGGGCCGCCTCCAGGGGCATGAGGTCGTTGGGGATGGCCAGGGCGGCCTCGGCCTCGGCCGGGCTGAAGCCGGCCTTCAGCAGGTCGATCAGGTTTTCGCTGTAGGGGTAACCGGAGAGAAGCGGTCCCAGGTGGCGGGCCAGGCGCTGATAAACATCGGGCAATTCGCACCTCCCTTTTTCAGACGGCGTTGGCAATAGAGTATAGTATGAATTAACCAGGAGCAAGGAGCCATGCCAGCCCTATACCATAGCCTCGCGGCGGCGCTGCTCGCCGCGGTCTTTCTGGCTTTAGCGCCGTTGGCGGGCCCGGCCCGGGCCGCTGATGAATTTCTCCAACTGCCGGAGCCCCTGACCAAGGGCGACCTGAGCCTGGAGCAGGCCCTGGGCTTGAAGGCGGGCATCATCGGCGCGTTCGACGACGAGGCCCTGGCCGCCGCCCTGGGGCTGCCCGGCGGGCAGCCGCCGCTTTTACTTATGCCGGTGGGCTACGCGGATTGAGCGCCCGGCTGCGCCCCAGGCCATCATCTGCTATAAAACGAGCCATGCCTTCTTGTCTTTTAATAGAAGCGCCTCTCATGCCCTATGGCCAGGCCCTGGAGCTGTTGCGCGGCCTGGCCGTGGCCCGCCGGGCGGGCGGGCTGGGCGAAACCCTGGTCTTGACCAGCCACCCGCCGGTGATCACCCTGGGCCGTAGGGGCAGCCGGGAGGATCTGCTGCTGCCCCTGGAGCAGCTCGCCCAGAGGGGAATCGCGGTGGAGCGGGTGGAGCGGGGCGGCCTGGTCACGGCCCACGGGCCGGGCCAACTCATGGTCTACCCCGTGATGAGCCTGCCCGCCCTGGGCCTGGGAGTGGCCGCCCTGGTGCGCTCCCTGGAAACGGCCGGGTTGCAGGTCTGCGCCTCCCTGGGCGTCCGGGCCCGCCGCCGGGAAGACCATCCCGGCCTGTGGGCGGCCGGCCGCAAGATAGCCTCCCTGGGCCTGGCGGTGCGGCGGGGGGTGAGCCTGCACGGCCTGGCCCTCTACCGCCGGCCCGAGCCGGAGCTTTTCAGCCTGATAAATCCCTGCGGCCTGTCCTCGGCCCAGATCACCAGCCTGGAAGAGGAGCTTGCCGAACCGGTGGAGCCGGGCCTTTTGAGCGACCTCATGGCCGCCAGCCTGGCCCGCGCCTTGAACCTGGCCTACCGGCCCGTGAGCCTGGCCCAGGCCTGGGAGATCGTCCGCTGCCATGCCAGTGAACCAGCTCAAGCCGCCCTGGCTTAAGCGCCGCCTGGCTCCGGCGGGCCAGGCCCCCCAGGTGCGGGCCTGCCTGGCGCGCCAGGGCCTGCACACGGTCTGCCAGGAGGCCCATTGCCCCAACCAGGGCGAGTGCTTCAGCCGGGGCGAGGCGACATTTCTGCTCATGGGGCCCAACTGCACCCGGCGCTGCGCCTTTTGCGCGGTGGGCAAGGCCACGCCCGCCCCCCTGGACGAAGCCGAGCCCGCCAAGGTGGCCCAGGCCGCCCAAGACCTGGGGCTCACTTACGTGGTGCTCACCATGGTGAGCCGCGACGACCTGCCCGACGGCGGCGGCGGCCAAGCGGCCTCGGCCATACGATGCCTGCGCCGGGCCCTGCCGGGGGCGGGGGTGGAGGCCCTGATCTCGGACCTGGGCGGCAACGGGCCAGCTCTGGAGCAAGTGCTGGCCGCCGGACCTTCGGTGCTCAACCACAACCTGGAGACCGCCCCCCGCCTTTACGCCGCCTTAAGGCCCCAGGCGGCCTACCGGCGTTCTTTAAGCCTCCTGAGCCGCGCCGCCGCCGCGGGCGCGCTGACCAAAAGCGGCCTCATGCTGGGCCTGGGCGAGACCCGCGACGAGACGCTGGCGGTGATGGACGATCTGCGGGAAGCCGGCTGCGCCCTGCTGACCCTGGGCCAATACCTGCGTCCCAGCCCGGGGCATTACCCGGTGGCGCGCTATCTGCCGCCGGAGGAGTTCGCGGAGCTGGCGCAAGAGGCCCGCTCCAGGGGCTTCAGCGCCGTGGCCAGCGGGCCCTACGTGCGCTCTTCTTTTCAGGCCGGCCGCCTCTGGCGCGAGGCGGCTTCCGCCCGGCGAGACCCCTGCGGGGGGCATAGGGCCTAACTATTTGTCAAACCAAGATTAAACAAGACAAGCCTTGACAGGGTCCCGCCCTGGCTGGTAATTATTGCACATATTTTTAGCATACTAATTTTATCTGAGCTAAACAGAATCCGGAGATGCCTTGCGGTCCGGCCAAGCCTGGCCATTGCCATGGTCTGGCCGATCGAGCGGAGAAGCCGATCCCAATTTCATCCAGCCCCCTAGCGGCCCCCTGCCCCAGACCAGTCAGCCGGGAGATTCGCGCCCTCATGAGCCTCGACCATGAAGACAGCATACTCAAGTCCCTGCGGCGCATCACCCGGGCCATCGACATCTACAGCCGCAAGCTGGCCGCTCATTATCAATTGACCATGCCGCAACTGGTATGCCTGCGTTTTTTGGATAGAAACGGACCGCAGGCCCCCAGCGAGCTGGCCAGGGAGGCGGCCTTGAGCCAGGCCACGGTAACCGGAATCGTGGACCGCCTGGAAGCCAGGGGATTGTTGGAGAGACGCCGCGACCACAAGGACCGCCGCCGGGTGAGCATCTACCTGACCCCGGAAGGCAAACGGCTCTCCCTGGCCGCGCCCACCCCCTTGCAGGAGCTTTTCGCCGCCCGCCTGGCCGGGCTGCCCGCCCCCGAGCAGGCCAACATAGATGAGGTGCTGCGCTCGGTGGCGGAGATGATGGGCGCGGACCAATGGAAAGAAAACAAAAACCCGGTGGAAACCGGGGCAACCGCCGCCGCGGAAGATGAAATTATCTAGTTTGCCGCCTTCAACCGCCATAGGCCACGCCACCGAGACCTCCCTGGTCATCGGTCAGCTGCCCGCTCTCTACTCCTGGCGCTTCACCTGGCTTCGCCGCACCTATCTATTCGTTGATTAATCTTTTTTAGGCCAGTCTCCCTCTGGCTTCGCGCCCAGGGGGCGCGGCGCTATCGGTTTTTTCCTCATTCAACAGCGAGAGGGTGGTTCGAGAACATGTCTATTCAGATAACAGTTGAAAATCTCTACAAAATATTTGGGAGCGCCCCGGAGAAGGCCCTCAAGCTCCTCCAGGAGGGGGCCAGCAAGGAGCAGATTTTCAAGAAAACCAAGCAGGCAGTGGGCTGCGTGGACGTCAATTTCCAGGTCAGCGAGGGTGAAATCCTGGTGGTGATGGGGCTGTCGGGCAGCGGCAAGTCAACTTTGATTCGTTGCCTGAACCGCCTGAACGAGCCCACCAAGGGCAAGGTCATCATCGACGGGGTGGACGTCACCGCTCTCGACCGCCAGGAGCTGATGGAGTTCCGCCGCAAGAAGTTCGGCTTCGTGTTCCAGAATTTCGCCCTGTTCCCCCACCGCACGGTGCTGGCCAACACCGAATACGGCCTGGAAATACAAGGCGTGGAACCGGCCCAGCGGGAGGAAAAGGCCAAAAAGGCGCTGGCCCAGGTGGGCCTGGCCGGCTGGGAGCAATCCATGCCCGGCCAGCTCTCCGGCGGCATGCAGCAGCGGGTGGGCCTGGCCAGGGCCCTGGCCGTGGACCCGGACATACTTCTGATGGACGAGGCCTTCAGCGCCCTGGACCCCCTGATCCGGCGGGGCATGCAGGACGAGCTTCTCTCCCTGCAGGAGACGGTAAAAAAGACCATCGTCTTCATCACCCACGACCTGGACGAGGCCCTGAAGATCGGCGACCGCATCATCCTCATGAAAGACGGCAAGGTGGTGCAGGAAGGCACGCCGGAGGAAATCCTGACCAACCCGGCCACCCGCTACGTGGAAAAATTCGTGGAGGACGTGGACATGTCCAAGGTGCTCACCGCCAGCGCGGTGATGACCTCGGCCAGGGCGGTGGCCTATCCCAAGGACGGCCCCCACGTGGCCTTGCGCAAGATGCGCGAGGAGGGCATGTCCAGCATCTTCGTCATGGAAAGAGACGGCAAGTTCCTGGGTCTCTTATCCGCCGAGGCGGCCAAGGGCGCCGCCGATAGGGGAGACAAGCTGATCAAGGACGTGGTGAATCACCACGATCTGCCCACGGTGCATCCCGACGATCCCCTGAACACGCTTTTTCCGCTTTTAGCCGAGCATAGCTTCCCGCTGCCGGTGTTGAACGACGAACAAAAACTTCAGGGCATCGTGGTGCGGGGCGCGGTGCTGGCCGCCCTGGCCGAAAGGGGGAGCGTCAACTGATGGAAGGGATACCCAAGATACCCTTGGCCGACTGGGTGGAATCGGCCATCGACTGGACCTCCACCAATTTCGCGCCCATCACCAAGGCCATCAGCCGCTTCGCCGAAACCGGCATCAACGGCCTGGTGGTCGGCATGGAATGGCTGCCCCCCTGGCTTTTGATCGCTTTTTTCGCTTTGATCGCCTGGCGTCTGGCCGGGGTCAAGCTGGCGCTGGGCACCGCCCTGGGCCTGCTTTTCCTGTGGAACCTGGGCCTGTGGGATTCCACCCTGCAAACCCTGGCCCTGGTGCTTTTTTCCACCCTGGTGGCGGTGGCCGTGGGGCTGCCCCTGGGCATCCTGGCCGCTCTCTCCGAGACGTTCTACCGCGTGATAACGCCCATCCTGGACTTCATGCAGACCATGCCGGCCTTTGTCTACCTGATCCCGGCCATACCGTTCTTCGGCCTGGGCCCGGTCTCGGCCATGGTCTCCACCGTAATCTTCGCGGTGCCGCCGGCCATCCGGCTCACCTGCCTGGGCATCCGCCAGGTTCCCAAGGATCTCATAGAGGCGGCCGACGCCTACGGCTCCACCTGGAGCCAGAAGCTCTTCAAGCTGCAACTGCCCCTGGCCACCCCCACCATCATGGCCGGCGTCAACCAGACCATCATGCTTTCGCTTTCCATGGTGGTGATCGCGGCCATGATCGGGGCCGGCGGGCTGGGCGGCGACGTGTGGAAGGCCATCCAGCGGCTCAAGCCCGGCATGGGGTTCGAGGCCGGCCTGGGCGTGGTGATCCTGGCCATGATCCTGGATCGCATCACCCAGAAAATCGGCCGCTCCCAAGCGAAACGGCAAAGCGGCGGCCAATAGGCCCCGCCTTATAACGCGGACAACCCTCACTAAACCGGAACCAAAACAGGAGGAGGAACTTGATGAAGCTATTTTCGAAAAAACTTATCCTGGCGGCGGCGCTGTGCCTGGCCCTGACGGGTTTGGCTTTCGCCCCGGCGGTCATGGCCAAGGACAAGGTCAAGCTGGTGTACGTGGAATGGTCTTGCGCCACCGCCTCCACCAACCTGGCCAAGGCGGTTATCCAAGACAAGCTGGGCTACGACGTCAAGTTGCTGCCGGTGAGCGCCGCGGCCATGTGGCAGGCGGTTTCCACCGGCGACGCCGACGGCTTCACCACCGCCTGGCTGCCCACCACCCACGCCGACTATTACAAAAAAGTGCAGGACAAGGTGGAGAACCTGGGGCCCATGCTCAAGGGCACCCGCATCGGCCTGGTGGTGCCCCAGTACGTGACCATCAAGTCCATCGGCGACATGGAAAAAGAGCACGCCAAGTTCGATGACAAGATCGTGGGCATCGACCCCGGCGCCGGCATCATGTCCAAGACCGAGATCGCCGTCAAGGAATACGGCCTCAAGAGCTTCAAGCTGGTGGAGTCCTCCGGCGCGGCCATGACCGCCGCCCTGGCCGACGCCATCAAGAACAAGAAATGGATCGCGGTCACCGGCTGGACCCCCCATTGGAAATTCGGCCGTTGGGAGCTGAAGTATCTGGAAGACCCCAAGGGCGTGTACGGCGGCACCGAGGAAATCGACACCGTGGTGCGCAAGGGCCTTAAAAAAGACATGCCCAAGGTCTACGACTTCTTGAAAAACTTCAAGCTGACTCCGGCCGAGCTGGAGACCTTGATGGCCTGGAACCAGGCCAAGGGCGCTGATCCCTTTAAGTCCGCCCAGAAATGGATGAAGGAGAACCCCGAGAAGGTGGAAGCCTGGCTCAAGTAGCGGCTTAAAGCCCGCCGCCGATTTTTAGCTGGTCGGGCGGCGGGCTTGGAACCCAAAAGGGCCGCCCCGTTACGGCGGTCCGCAGGTAACTTTTCAACCATGCCACCCCAACCCAAGGAGAAGAGGCGATGAAAAAACTTTATCTGCCGCTGGCGATCCTGCTGGCGGCCCTCTTGGCGCTGCCCGCCGCGGCCCTGGCCGCCCAGGACGCCAGCCAGCAGGAGATATTGAAGGAGCTCAAGGCCCTCAAGGAAAAGCTGGCCGACATGGACAAGCTCAAGGCCAGGGTTCAGGAACTGGAGAGCCGCCTGGCCGAGAGCGAGAAAAACGCTAAAGAGGCCAAGGAAACGGCCGGCCAGGCGCAGAAGACCTCCGACGGCTTCGAGGCCAAATTGGCCGACGCCACCAAGTTCAAGGTGGGCGGCGCGTTGCGCTTCAACTACCGCAACACCGATTACAACGACGTGGGCAAGGCCAAGGGCGGCGACATGACCTTTGACATCTTCCGCCTGGACGTCAACGGCGAGTACAACGACATACTCTTCAGCGCCCAGTACCGCTGGTACCCCTACATGGACGTGATCCACCACGGCTGGTTCGGCTACAACTTCAGCGACGCGTGGCAGGGCCAGCTCGGCGTCACCCAGGTGCCCTTCGGCCTGCTGCCCTACGCCAGCCACAACTGGTGGTTCTCCCTGGGCTACTACGTGGGCCTGGAAGACGACTACGACATGGGCGTCAAGACCATCTACAAGAAGGGTCCCTTTGATCTGCAACTGGCCTTCTTCAAGAACGGCGAGTGGGGCAGCTCCGGCAAGCTGGAGCGCTATTCCTTCGACGTGGTCACCGCCGGCGATCAGCAAAACGAGGAAACCAATCAAGTCAACGCCCGCCTGGCCTACACCCTGCAACACGCGGATAAGTTCAGCACCGAGCTGGGCGTGAGCGGCCAGTGGGGCCAGCTCTACAACAACGCCACCGATTCCCACGGCGCCCATTGGGCGGCCGCGGCCCACATCAACGGCAACTACGGCCCCTTCAACCTGATGCTGGAAGTGGCCAAGTACCAGTACGACCCGGACAACCCGGACGGCGTCAGCGACCGCACCGTGGAGATGGGCGCCTTTGCCGCTCATTACCCGGTGGCCGCCGAGGCCACCCTCTACATCGCCGGCCTGGCCTACACCGTGCCGGTCAATTGGGGCCCCGTCACCTCCTTGCAGTTCTACAACGACTACAGCCATATCGTGAAAGACGAAAGCGGCTTCGAGGACAGCCAGCTCAACACCCTGGGCTTTATGATCAGCGCCAACCCGGTTTACGTGTATGTGGACTGGGTCTGCGGCAAGAACGCCATCTGGGTGGGCGGCCCCAGCGACTCCATGGCCGCCGGCTCCGCGGACGACGATTGGCATAGCCTGTTCAACATCAACTTCGGCTACTACTTCTAAAGGCAATACGCCCAACCAGGCGGCCCGGCCCCCATGGGGTCGGGCCGCTTTCGCTTGATGACAAAGCCAAGCTGACCAGGCTGTTCAGAAAGCCCCGGATGCTAGGCGCGAGGAAAAGGCTGGAACGAAGCATAGTTGGACCTACGTGAGTTTCAGCCTTTTCCGCGGCAACGACGCAGATGGGGTTTTATCAGCAGCCTGGCTTTTGCTTGCGCCCGCTCCAGCCCGGCGCTATGCTTCTGGCCATGGCAAAAACGAGCGTCATCAGCCTGGCCCGCCGCCTGGTGCGAACCGACACCATGAATCCCCCCGGCAAGGAAGCCCCCCTGGCCCGCTACCTGGCCGGGCTCTTGGAAAAGGCCGGCTTCCAGGTATCCGCCCATGAGTTCGCGCCCAAGCGCACCAGCCTCCTGGCCCGCCTGGGCAGCGAGCCTTTTTTTTGCCTCACCGGCCATTTGGACACCGTGCCCGCCGACCCGGAGGAATGGTCCCTGCCGCCGCTATCCGGCGAGATCAAGGACAACAACCTGTACGGGCTGGGCTCCAGCGACATGAAATCCGGCGTGGCCGCCATGGTCCACGCCGCGCGCCAGGCCGCCTCCCTGCCCATAAAACGCGGCGGGCTGGTTTTGGCGCTGACCGCGGCCGAGGAAACCGGCTGCCAGGGGGCCGAGCACCTGGCCGGCCTGGGCGTCCTGGGCCGGGCCGGGGCCCTGCTCATCGCCGAGCCCACCGGCATGGAGCCCCTGCTGGGCCACAAGGGGGCCATGTGGCTGCGTGCGGTGACCAGGGGCAAGGCCGCCCACGGCTCCCGGCCCCAGGAAGGCGTCAACGCGGTTTACAAGGCGGCCAGGGCCATCACCCGCCTGGCCGAGTACTCGCCCTCCGCCCCGCCGCATCCCATCCTGGGGCCCTCCACCATTAGCCTCGGCACCATCCGGGGCGGGGTGAAAACCAACGTGGTGCCGGCCAAGGCCGAGTTCAGCCTGGACCTGCGCCTGATACCCGGCCAGGAGCCGCGAGAGCTGTTGGCTGAGCTTAGCCGGGTGCTGGGCCCGGAGGTGGAGATTAGCGGCTGGAAGGCCTCCGAGCCCCTGCTCAGCGATCCCCAGGACCCCTGGCTGCGGGAGGCCATGGCCATCATCGCCGGCCTGGCCGGCCGGCGCTTTCAGCCCGGCGGCGCCAGCTATTTCACCGACGGCGTGGCCCTCAGCCGGGCCATGGGCCGGCCGCCGGCCATGATCCTGGGCCCCGGCCACATGGCCCACCAGGCCGACGAGCATTGCCCGCTGGCGGAGATCGAGCTGGCCGCGGAGACCTATGGCGCGCTCATGCGCCGCTGGCTGGGAGCCTAGCCGCTCGCCGCGGCCCTTTCCGCAAGCGCGGATTTTCCGGAAAAAGTCGGGGGGGCGGGAGTTGCGGCGGCCGGGCGCAGGGGCTTATTCGCCGTGCACTTCCACCCGGTTGCGGCCGCCCTGCTTGGCGCGGTAGAGCGCCTGGTCGGCGCGCTGAAACAATTCGTCGGAGCTCAGGCTGGTGGGGCCCTGAACCGCCGCCGCCCCCCCGCTGACGGTGACACGCACCGGCCCCTGGCGGCCGGCGAACTCATGTCCGGCCAGTTCCTGGCGGATCTTTTCCCCCACCGCCCTGGCCCCTTGGGCGTCGTCGCCGGGCAGGATCAGCACCAATTCGTCGCCGCCATAGCGGCAGGCCACGTCTATCTTGCGCCGGGCCGCCTTCCGCACCGCCGCGGCGGCCATTTTCAGGACCTCGTCGCCAAAGGCATGGCCCTGGCCGTCGTTGACCTCTTTGAACTGATCCAGGTCCATGACCAAAATGGCCAAGCCGCCGCCAAAGCGGTTCAGGCGCCCCAGTTCCTCCTTCAGCCTTATATCGAAGTAGCGCCGCACGTAGAGGCCGGTCAGCCCGTCGGTGACCGCCAGGCGGAAAAGGCGGGCCGCCTCCAGGGCCAGGGCCAGCAGCGTGAGATAGGTTATCAGGGGCTGGGCCTCGGCCGCCGCGAACTCCATGCCCTGGGGATGATCCAGGGTGACCAGGCCGTTGACCTGCATGTCCGCGCCCACCAGGGGCGCGCAAAAGCACTCCCGCCCGGGCAGGCCGCCGGCCACCGTGGGCCAGGGCAGGCCGTGCCGCTCCCTCAGGCCGAACACCATGGGCCTTTTGCCGCGAACCACCTCTTGCAGGGGGCTGCCCTCCATGGGTTCGCGCAAATGGCTGACCCGGGGCTTGGCGTCCCGCAGGACCCCCTGGCACACCAGCTCGCCGCGCCGGCGGTCCAACACGAACAGGCCCACGTGCCGGCTGTGGCCCAGATCGGCCAGGCTGTCCAGGGCCCGCTCGATCATGCTGTCCCGTTCCAAATCGGCGAACAAGAGGCGCGCCGCGTAGCTCAAGGCGGAGACTTCCAATTCCGCGTCAAAATGCTCCAGCAGCTTCATGAGTTCCTCTTGAAAACCAGGAAAGGGATGGGACCGCGCCGTGATTCTACCCCAGCGCCGCGGCGGCGGCCAGTGGAGCGCCCTTAGGCGGCTATCTGATCAGAAACCATTCTCCGGTTGGCAGCGCAATGAACCTTCCCGCAGCAAGCTGCGGGGTATCGGCGGGAACCAAATCATACCGCAGCAAGCTGCGGGGTATTAGACCCGCGACAAAAAAATAAAAAGCCCCCACGCCTAGGTGTGGGGGCATTTCCAAAGACGCTGTTTAGCGGCCTAAACGGTAGCCGACTCTTTCAAGCCTTGATTGAAATGATCAAACAGATGTTGGCGATCCTGGTCGTTTATGTCTTTCTGGATGGTCTCGGCGGCCATTTCCGCCGCCAGTTCCAGCATTTCCGCAGCCAATTCCTGCTTGGCCTTGACCAGGGCCTGGTCGGCCCATACGGTGGCCCTCTCCATGATGAGCTGGCTTTCGGACTCCGCGTCCTCCAGCATGGTCTCCCGCTCCTTGGCCGCCGTCTCGGCCAGGGCGTTCTCATATTCTTCCAGTTCCTTGGCCAGGCCCGCCGTCATTTGGACGATTTTCTCCTGCTCGGCCAGGGCCTCTTTCTTGCGTTCTTCCATCTCAGCCAGCTGCTCGCTGATGGCCTGGCGCTGATTGCTGATGAAATCCTTCAAGGGCTGCTTGGCCATCTTGACGATCAGGAAGGCCAGCACCAGGAAGTTGAGAATCTTCCAGGCCAGGTCCCACCATTGCCGCCATTCGGGTATTTCCTGGGCTTCGGCCGCCCAGGCCGGATCGACCGCCGCCAAAAGCGCCAGCACCGCCGTGACTATGCCACCGAGATAAGCCAGATACATCACGCGACCTCCCTGCCCAGGACGGTCCGGGCCATGCTGCGGGCCACTTTCTCGGCCTCCGCCTTGATGTCGCCCCTGGCCTCCTGCATCTGTTGCTCCACGTTTTGCAGCATGGCCGCCTGCTGGCTCTTGGCCTGTTCCTGGGCCTTGAGCAGAATCCCCTTAACCTTGGCATCGGTTTCCCGGTGGCGCGCCTCCAACTCCTCGCGCACCCTGGCGCGTTCCTTGCGGCGTTCCTGGCGGTAAACCGCCTCGGCCTCGACGTTGGCCTCTCGCATCTTCGCCGCTTGTTGGAGCCCTGCCTCCACTTTGGCTTGCCGCTCGGCGACAATCTTTTTGATGGGCCGATACATCAACCGGTTAAGAATGAAGATCAAAACCAGCAGGTTGATTATCTGCACTATCAGCGTAGCGTTTATGCTGATCATGCCAATTCCAGTCCCCCGCCTTTAAAGGCGGCTTTAATCCCCACAGGCGCTGTTGTAACCAAAGCCTAGACCACGAAGATCAGAAGAAGCGCCACCACCAGCGAGTAGATGCCGGTGGACTCGCTGACCGCCTGGCCAACCAACATGGTGCGGGTGAGAAGGCCCGCCTCGCCCGGATTGCGGCCCATGGCTTCACAAGCCTTGCCCGCTGCAAAACCCTCGCCCACGCCGGGCCCGATGGCGCCCAAGCCCATTGCGATACCAGCGCCCAATAGCGCCGCAGCCCGCACCACATCCGCGCCGGAAATCTCTGCTGCCATTTGCGTTGCCTCCTTAGAGTTATCTCCATCCCCCTGGCGGGGATGCCAAATAATTACAAACCATTATCGAGGCGAAGCCCTCCGGGCTCCGCTAAATCACGAACAAGAGCAATAGCGAGACGATCAGCGAGTAGATGCCGGTGGACTCGCTCACCGCCTGGCCGACCAGCATCACCCTGGTCAGCAACACGTTCAGTTCCTGATCGCGGGCGATGCGCCGCACCGTGTAGGCGGCGGCGATGCCCTCACCGACGCCGGGGCCGATGCCGCCGAAGCCCATGCAGAGGCCGGCGGACAGGGGAATGGCCCAGGCCACCATGGTGGTGCTGGCCTCGCGCTCGATGAACAAGAGGATCAGGCTGACCAAAAATCCATATATGACCGTGGATTGGGCCACGGTCTGGCCGATGAGCATGGTGGTGGTCACCGGACCGGAGGTCTCGGGCACCCTGGCGATGCCTTCGGCCGCCTCGCCGGCGGTGAGGCCGTTACCGATGCCGGGGCCGATGGCCGACAGGCCGGTGGAAAGCCCGGCGCCCAAGAGCATGGCCCAATAGGGCGCGGCCGGCTTGTCGCTCCAATCGAGGAATATCAACAGGAAGGCCACCACCATGCCGAAGATGGCCGGAGTCTGACTCACCGCCGAACCGATCAGCATGTTGGTGCGGATGGTGGTGGCGGCGGCGGGCTGGCGGGCCATGCCCCTGGTGGCGCTGCCGGCGGGTATGCCGCTGCCCACGCCGGAGCCGATGGCGCCCAGGCCCACGGCGAATCCACCGCCCAACAGGGCGGCCCAGCCGGGCTCCAAGGGTATCTTGCTGAAGTCCATGAACATAAGCAGGAAGGCCACCACCATGCCGAAGATGGCCGGCGTCTGGCAGACCGCCGAACCGATCAGCATGTTGGTGGTGAGCATGCCCTGGGTCTCGGGGTTGTCGGCGATTCCCTGGCAGGCCTCGGCCGCGGGGAAGCCGCCGCCCATGCCCGAACCGATGGCCGACAGGCCCATGGAAAGGCCCGCCCCCAGGAAGGCGAAAGCCGTGACCAGGGGCTCGCCGTGGCCTTCGAAGAAGATCAGCAGCATGGAGATAACCAGGGCGAAGATGCCGGCTGATTCCGCCACGGCCTGGCCGATGAGCATGTTTTTCAGGATATCGCCGGATTTCTCGGGGTTGCGCCCCATGGCCTCGGAGGCGTTGCCCGCCGCGTAGCCTTCGCCCAAGGCCGCGCCGATAGCGCCGAATCCCACCGAGAAGGCTGCCCCCGCGAAAGAGGCGGCCTGAATCCAAATTTGATCAGGGTAAGCCATGGCCGCTCCCTACTTCGTCTGCACTGATATGTAGACCAGCGTGAGCATGGTGAACACGAAGGCCTGGATGGTTCCAACGAAAAGCCCGAAAAAGGCGTTCAAAAGCGGCGGCAGGACCAGGCTGTAAACCAAGTGGCCCACCACCATGATGATTATGGAGCCTCCCATGATGTTGCCGAAAAGACGGAACGAGATGGAGACCACCTTGCTGAGCTCGCCTATCACGTTCAGGGGCATCATGAAAAACATGGGCTGAAAATATTCCGAGGCGTAGGCCTTGAAACCCTTGGTTTTAATCCCGGCGTAATGAGAGATGAAAAACCCCAATAGGCCATAAGCCAGGGGAGTGTTCAAATCCTTGGTGGGCTCGGAAAGGAATGGAATGACCCCCAGCATGTTGGAGAGCCACACGAACATGAATATCGTCATTATCAAGGGGAAATAATGCCTATTGCCTTCGTCCAGGGCGTCGTTGACCAGCCCCTGGAAGGCCGACACCATCACCTCGGCAATGGTTTGATAAGACCCGGGCAGAAAAGATATCCGCCGGGTGGCCGCCACGGCGAATAATATGATGATGCCCATCACGATCCAACTCATGATAAGCGTCTCGGAGTTTAAGGTAAACTCCATGCCGCCCAGGTTGAGAATCCACTGGGGTACTTTGGTTATATCACCCATCTAGCCGTTCCTCGCCGCGTTCGCGCGAACCCGCCCCATAAAGGCGCGCTCGGCTATCATGACCAACTGAACACTGAAAAGCGCCACGGCCGTGGCCGCCACAGACACCTTGTCTCCGCTTTTGATGGCCAGGGCCAGGGCCCCGCCCATCAAGGCGAAACGTACCGTGATTGATAAGAAGCTCATGCCCTCGGCCGCGCCCCGCCGGCGTCCCAACACCCGGGGAAGCATCATGGCCATGAGGAACAGATTGGCCGCCGAGGCCACGCCGCCCAGGGCGAGCCCCTTGGCCCAGGCCGACTGGCCCAGCACCAAAAGCAAAAGCGAGACCCCCAGCACCCAAAACAGAGTGTGCTTGATCAAGGTCCTCACAAAAACATCTGGTTCGGAATCCCTCATCCGCTTCGCTTTCTCGCAAATTATTCGGCGTTCCCCCTTGGGTCAGATTGCTCCTGCTGATCCAAGGGAAAACCGCGCTCGCCGCCGGTGATGCCCAGCTAGTGCTTGACACTGGAGATGGTAACAGCCCAGGTGCCCCTCAAACACCCGGCAGGGCCCTACCAGCGGATGCGGGTTGCGGGCGATTATTACTCACTTTCTGGACAGAAGGCAAGTGAAAAACCGCACAACAAAACAAAAAACTGGAAAGATGGCACAAGGCGCTAAGGCCATTCTTTCTTTACGCTTAATTTACAGTTCGTTAGCGGAGCAGCCCCCTTTTAGGCACAAAATAGTGGCACATAGTGAGACAGACTCCGCCAATAGCCTGACCGGAGCCGGCGCTTTTGCCCGGAAAACAACAAAAACCTGTACACCGGGGTAGAATTATTGCAGTATTGAATGAGCCTGTTCCCTTGTAATTTCAAACCACAACACCCTGGTCCCTGCGCGGGACCGCTTAAGCATAATACCAGTGCCCAAGACGCTGGCATCTCCTGGTGCGAAAAAGGAACCATGCGGCCAGTCAAGTTGTTGCTATACATAACCGCCATCGCCTCGGCCGGGCTGCTATTGGGCGGCTGCCTCAAGGTCGGACCCGATTACGAGCCCCCCCAGGTCAAAACGCCGCAAAACTGGCGGATTCCGAATGCGCCTCACCTGGTGCCCGGCGAGGCCGACATCCGCACCTGGTGGGAAGTCTTCCAGGACCCCCTGCTCGTAAGCCTGGTCAACCGGGCCGCGGCCAGCAACCTGGACCTCAAAAGCGCCGTGGCCAAGGTCAGGGAAGCCCGGGCGCGCCTGGGCGTGGCCCGCGGCGGTCTGCTGCCCTCGGCGGAGGCCAAGGGCAACGCCACCCGGCAAAGAGGCAGCGAGAACACCTTCACCCCCGCCGGCTTCACCTACGACACCTATGACGGCTCCCTGGGTGGCAGTTGGGAGATAGACCTGTTCGGCCGCATCCGCCGCTCGGTGGAGGCCGCCCAGGCCGATTACCAGGCCAGCCAGGAGGACCGGGTGGGGGTCATGGTGTCGCTTTACGCCGAAATGGCCAGCAACTACATCCAGGTCCGCACCATCCAGGCCCGCTTGGCGGCGGCCGAGAAAAACATCTTTTCCCAGAAAGAAGTCCTGCAGCTTACCAAGGTCCGCTTCAAAAACGGCCTGGCCACCGGCCTGGACGTCTCCCAGGCCGAGCAGGTCCTGGCCAGTTCCGAGGCCGAGGTCCCGCTTCTCCGTTACAGCCTGAACCAGGCCGCCAACGCGGTGGCCCTGCTCCTGGCCCGCCCCCCCGGCGCGGTGGAAGCCGAACTGGCCGAGCCCAGGCCCATACCCTCGCCGCCGGCCAGGGTGGCGCTGGGCCTGCCGGCCGACCTTTTGCGCCAGCGGCCCGACGTGCGCTCGGCCGAACGCCAGCTGGCCGCGGCCACCGCCCGCATCGGAGAGGCCACCGCCGATCTCTACCCCAGCTTTTCCCTGGTAGGCGCCATCGGCCTGGCCTCCAAGGAGACCGGCAACTTCTTCAGCGCCGGCAGCCGCTATTATTCCTTCGGGCCGGGCTTCACCTGGAACCTGTTCGCCGGCGGCAGCATCCGCGCCCAGATAAAAGTCCAGGACGCGCTGACCGAACAGGCGCTCCTGGCCTATGAGCTGAGCGTGCTCACCGCGCTCAACGAGGTGGACAACGCCATCCTGGGCTTCTTCCAGCAGGGCAACCGGGTGCAGGCCCTGCAACGCAGCGTGACCGCGGCCGAGCGCACCCTGGAGCTGTCCTTGAAGCTCTACAAGGAGGGGCTCAAGGATTTCCAAAGCGTGCTGGACGCCCAGCGCTCCCTGTTCGACGCGGACAACCAGTTGGCCGAGGCCAAGGGTCAATTGGCCTCCAATCTGGTGACTCTCTACAAGGCCATGGGCGGCGGCTGGCAAGCCGGCCGCCAGCCCCCGGAACCCGAAGATATATACGAGACCGCGCCGCAACGGACCGCCCAGGCGCCGGCGGCCCGGCTGGTCGGCGGCACTCCCTAATCATCACAAACCGGGATAACGTCATGATCCGTCTTTTCCGTAAAGCCTCGTTTCCCGCCTGCCTGGCCGCCGCGCTCGCCCTGGCCGCGGCCCTGCCGTTCGCCGGCTGCAAGGGCGACAAGGGCTACGCGCCGCCGCCGCCGCCCACGGTGACCGTGAGCCGGCCCGTTGAAAAAGCCGTGACCGTGTGGGCCGAATACACGGGCAACACCAAGGCATTCGAAGCGGTGGAGATACGGGCCAGGGTGGAAGGCTTTCTGGAGAGCATTAATTTCACCCCCAGCAGCCGGGTGAAAAAAGGCGATCTGCTGTTCGTCATAGAGCCCAAGCCCTATCAGGCCCAATTGGATGAGGCCCTGGCCGACTTAAGCATCAAGAAGGCCGAGCTGCAACTGGCGGACGCCACCCTGATCCGCAAGGAAAACGCCTACAAGGACCGGGCGGTCAGCGAGGTGGACGTCATCCAGGCCAGGGCGGAAAAAGCCAAGGCCGAGGCTTCCATCAAGGCGGCGGAGGCCGCGGTGGTCAGCGCCCGCGTCAACCTCAGCTACACCAGCATCCGTTCTCCCGTCCGGGGCATGGTCTCGCGCAACCTGGTGGACGCGGGCAACCTGGTGGGCCGCAGCGAGGCCACGCTTCTCACCACCGTGGTGAACGACGACCCCATGTATGTCTACTTCAACATATCCGAGGCGAACCTCCTGGAATTCCTGAGCCGCAAAAAAGGCCGGTTCGCCGAAGGCCCCCACGACGACGACCGCAACCGGGTGCACCTGGGGCTGGCCAACGAAAAGGGCTACCCCCATCAGGGGCAATTGGACTACGTGGACAACAGGATCGATCCTCAAACCGGCACCATCCAGCTCCGCGGGCGTTTCGCCAATCCCGAGGGGCGGCTGATACCGGGGCTTTTCGCCAGGGTGCGCATACCCATCGGCCGCCTGGACCAGGCCGTCCTGGTTCCCGAGGTGTCGTTGGCTTCCGACCAGGGAGGCCGTTACGTGCTGGTGGTCAACGACAAAAGCGAGGTGGAGCACCGCCGGGTCAAACTGGGCCCCTTGGAAGAAGACCTGCGGGTGGTGCTGGAGGGCGTGGGTCCCGGCGATAAGGTCATCGTCAAAGGCCTGCAGAGGGTGCGGCCCGGCATGAAGGTGAACGCGATCACCGTCGAGGAGGCCAAGACCCAGGCTGAGCAGGCCCAGGCCGCCCAGAAACAACCCGCCAAGAAGGACAAATAGGCCGCCATGTTCTCGCGCTTTTTCATCAACCGGCCCATCTTCGCGGCGGTGGTCTCCATCGTCATCGTCATCGGCGGCTTGATGACCATGCTGTCGCTGCCCATCGCCCAATATCCGGTGATAGAGCCCCCCACGGTGACCGTCAGCACCGCCTATCCCGGCGCCAACGCCAAGGTGGTGGCCGATACCGTGGCCGCGCCCATCGAGCAGGAGGTCAACGGGGTGGAAGGCATGATCTACATGTCCTCCACCTGCGCCAACGACGGCTCCTACAACCTGACGGTGACCTTCGAGACCGGCACCGACCTGGATATCGCGGCGGTGCTGGTGCAGAACCGGGTGTCGGTGGCCATGGCCAAGCTGCCCGAGGACGTCAAACGCATCGGCGTCACCACCAAGAAAAAATCCTCCGGCTTCGCCATGATCATCAACCTGATCGCCAAGGACGGCCGCTACGACGACGTGTTTCTCTCCAACTACGCCACCCTCAACCTGCGGGACGAGCTGAGCCGGTTGCCCGGCGCCGGCGACGTCCAGGTGCTGGGCGCGGGCGATTACAGCATGCGCATCTGGCTGGACCCGGAGAAAATGCGGGCCCGCGATCTCACCACCGCCGACATCGCCGCCGCGCTCCAGGAGCAGAACGTGCAGGTGGCCGCCGGCACCATCGGCCTGCCGCCGGCACCCCGCAACCAGGCCTTTCAATACTCGGTGAGCGTGCTGGGCCGCCTGGAGGACGTGGGTCAGTTCGAGGAGATCATCGTCAAGACCGGCGAGGGCGGGCGCTTCACCCGCATCAGGGACATCGGCCGGGTGGAGTTGGGGGCCCAGAGCTACAACGTGGTCTGCCAGCTCAACGAACAGCCCACCACCCTCATCCAGATTTTTCAGTTGCCCGGCGCCAACCTCCTGCAGCTTTCGGCGGCGGTCAAGGACAAGTTGAAGGAACTGGGCCAGCGCTTTCCCGAGGGCCTGGAATACGTGGTGGCCTACGACGCCTCCAACGTGGTCAACGCCTCCATCGATGAAATCATCGAGACCCTTATAATCGCGGCCATCCTGGTGATCCTCACGGTCTACGTGTTCCTGCAGGATTGGCGCGCCACCCTGATCCCCTCGGTCACCATCCCGGTGTCTCTGATCGGCACCTTCGCCGTGATGGGCGTGCTGGGCTTTTCCATAAACACGGTCACCCTTTTCGGACTGGTGCTGGCCATCGGCATTGTGGTGGACGACGCCATCGTGGTGGTGGAAAACACCGCCCGCAACATAGACGAGAGCGGCATGCCCGGCCGGGAAGCCACCATCAAGGCCATGGAGGAGGTCACCGGCCCGGTCATCGCCACCACCCTGGTGCTTTTAGCGGTCTTCGTGCCCACCGCCTTCATGGGGGGCATCACCGGCATCCTGTACAAGCAGTTCGCCCTCACCATCTCGGTGGCCACCATCTTCAGCTCCATCAACGCCCTGACCATGAGCCCCGCCCTTTGCGCCCTGGTGCTGCGCCCCAGCAAGGAGCGCCGCACCTGGTTTTTCCGGGGCTTCAACCGGGGCCTGGACGCCTCCACCAAGGGCTACGGCAGGGTGGTCAACCATTTCATCCGGCGCACCATGCTGGCGGGCCTCATCTTCCTGGGCGTCTCCGCCGTCTCCTTCTGGGGCCTGGCCGAAACCCCCACCGGCTTCGTGCCGGACGAGGACCAGGGCTATCTGATCACCAACCTGCAACTGCCCGACGCCGCCTCCCTGCAGCGCACCCAGGAGGTGATGCGCGAGGTCAGCCGCGTCATCAAGGACATCCCCGGCGTGCGCTACAACGTGGCGGTGGCCGGCTACTCGGTGCTGGACGGCACCGTGGCCTCCAACGCCGGCTTCAACTGGGTGGTGCTGGAACCCTGGTCCCAGCGCGGCGATCCCAGCCGGCAGCCCGAGGCCATTCTCCGGCGCCTGCGCCAGGGCTTCGCCCGCATCCAGGACGCCATCGCGGTGGGCTTCATCACGCCGCCCTTGCCGGGCCTGGGCCTGGCCGGCGGCTTCGAGATGCAGGTGCAGGACCGGGGGGCCATGGGCCTGGGCGTGCTGCAGCAGGTGGCTTACGAGATGGTGCAGGACGGCAACGCCCAGCCCGGCCTCGCCAGCCTCTACACCAGCTTCCGGGCCAACGTGCCCCAGCTCTTCGTGGACGTGGACCGCACCAAGGTCAAGAACATGGGCGTGTCCCTGGATCTGGTGTTCACCACCCTGCAAGCCTATCTGGGCTCGGCCTACGTGAACGACTTCAACAAATTCGGGCGCTCCTATCAGGTCAACATGCAGGCCGACGCGCCCTTCCGCTCGGACCCCGCCCACATCGAGAGCCTGGAGGTGCGCAACCAGAACGGCGGCATGATCCCCCTGGGCACCATGGTTGACGTGCAGCAATACTTCGGCCCCCAGAGCATCACCCGCTTCAACATGTACCCCGCCGCCTCGGTGAAGGGCGCGGCCGCCCCCGGCTACAGCTCGGGCGAGGCCCTGGACCTCATGGCCCAGATGGCGCGGCAAAAGCTGCCCGCCGGCATGGGCTACGCCTGGAGCGGCATCTCCTTCCAGCAGATGGCCGCCGCCGGCACCGGCGGCTCGGTGTTCGTGCTGGCGGTGGTCTTCGTGTTTTTGGTGCTGGCCGCCCAGTATGAGAGCTGGAAGCTGCCCGCGCCGGTGGTGCTCTCGGTGCCCCTGGCCGTGCTGGGCGCGGTGCTGGCCATCAACCTGCGCGGGCTGGACAACAACGTCTACACCCAGATCGGCCTGGTGCTATTGGTGGGCATGTCCACCAAGAACGCCATCCTCATCGTGGAATTCGCCAAGGACAAGTTCGACCACGGGCTGGACCCCAAGCAGGCGGCCATGGAGGCGGCGCGCCTCAGATTCCGCCCCATTCTCATGACCGCCTTTTCCTTCATCCTGGGCGTGATTCCCCTCTTGGTGGCCACCGGAGCCGGGGCCGGCAGCCGGGTGGCCCTGGGCACGGCGGTGTTCGGCGGCATGCTGGCGGCCACCAGCCTGGGAGTGATCCTGGTGCCCTCCCTGTTCGTCATCTTCCAGAGCATGGGCCTGAAAAAATCCCAAAAGCAACCCGCGCCGCCGCCCGAGGTAAAAGCCGGCTAGCGTTGCCCAAAGCCTGACGTCAACAAACCGGGCCCCTTTAATGGGGTCCGGTTTTTTTCATGACGCGGTGCGTGAAGCAGGATAACTCTTGAGCCGCCCGTCGCACCCTTGAACGAGATACGGTTTTTATGGGCTGCGTTGCCCGCTGCCAGGTAAAGAGGCCTACTGGCCGCGATTGGGCGGGCCGGGCGTGTACAAGGGTGTATCCGCGCCCTGGGAGCGGGGCGGCTTGCCATGGGGGGCCCGCCCCCTGGCAGTGGGTCTGCCGCCGCTCTTTCCCGGCGCGGAAGCCTGGACGGCGGCCTGGTTCTCTTCCAGGGCCAGCACCGCCTTCACGGCGGCCCGGCCGCTGCCCGGCGCGGATACCTCCCGCAGGGGCTGCACCGGGCTATAAAGCCCCGACTTGGGCAAAAGGCCGGCCAGCTTGGCCTTGTTGACGCCGCCCGCGTAGAGCGCCAGTTGGCCGCCGTTGAACTCCAGGCGCTCCAGCCAGGCTCCGGGCGGCAGAAACCCGGCCGCCTTGGCCAAGAGCAAAGCGGATTCGCCGCGGGCCTGGCTGGCCCTGGCCAGATATTCCATGCCGCCCAGCCGGGAGCGCACCTGGCGGGTTTCGTTTCTGAGCTGGCTCAGCCTGGCGCGCGCGTCTTCCAGGCGGCTTTCCACCCCCGCCTTGGCCAGCCAGGCCCCGCCCAGGCCCACCACCGCCCACAGGGCGAAGATGCCGGCGGCGGCGAGCCCCAGGCGCTTGGCCGCGGCGGGGCGGTCCAGCCAGGTGGCCGCGGTTTGGGGCAGCAGGTTGAAGGTGGGCCTGGGCCGGCCCTTGCCGCCGGCCAGAAAGGCGTACATGGCCAGTTCTTCCCATTCCAGGCCGGGCGGCAGGACTTCGCCGGCCTCCAACACCCTGGGCAGGGGGCGCGGCCCCTGGCTTTGCCGGGCGGCCCGGCTCAAGGCCTCGGCGGCCTCTCCCGCTCCCGCCCCGGCCAGGGTAACGTGAAAATCGCCCGTGAGCCCGCAAAACTGAATGGCCATCTGGCAAGCGTGCATGGCCAACCGGGCGTCTCCCTCTGCCGGCCGCCGCTCCGCGTCGCCGATGAGGCCCGGCCGCCCTCCGGCTTGATAGCTCCATTCGACGCCGGCCTGGTGCAGGATAATGAACAGGCCCGGCTCGCGGCTGGAGACCAGGTTGGCCCCGGCGGCGGCGGCCACCCCCGCCCGCAGGTCCAAGGCGCGGGGATTCAGGCCCGCTTCCCTGACCAGGGCCAGGGCCTCCTCCACCACCTCGCCGCGCACCACCGCGGCCTGCCCCAAGCCACCTTGAGCGCCCACGGCCGGGGCGGCCCGGCGCACGGCCAGGCGCACGGCTTCCGGCTTGAGCGGCGTCAATTTCTCCAGGGGCGGCGGCGGCGGCGGGAAAAGCCAATCCAGGCGGCTGGGCGCCAGGCTGACCAGGTGCAGGGCGGCCTCCTGGCTGGGGATGCTGATCCAGGCCGGGGGGTGGTCCGCGCCCAGGCCTTGCAGCAGGCCGGCGGCGGCCCGCAAGAATTCTTCGCGCGCCTCCGGTTTGGCGCGGTCGCGCCAGGGCATGGCGGCCTGGGCGCGTTTCGCCATGCCCTCCACCTGGGGGCCCACGGCTATGATGCTGGCCGTTTCCTGGCCGAAGATCACCCCCACCATGAGTTTCGCTGCGCCTAGCCGCACTGCCTAGCCTCCCGTCGCCGTCAGGGCTGCCACGATTGTACCACGTCATCCAGCCAAAAGAGATTCTGACCGCCTCCCCTGGTCTCCAGGCGCACCACGGCCAGGATGGCGTGGCGGGCGCGCCCCTCGTTCAACTGGGCCCGGCTGATTATGGTGTAGACCTTGCCCGGCGAAACCGTGATGTAGGGCGCCAGCTCCCGGAAGCGCAGACCGCCCACGATGCGGCTCACCCGCTGGAACCCCCGGAAGGGATAGGCCGCGCGCGCCTCCACCAGCTTGGCGGCGGTGTCCTGGTCCAGGCCGGGCAGGGCCAACAGCACCATGAGGGGGGCGGAGTTGAGATCCACCTTGGCGCCGCGCTTGTATATGGTGAACAAGCGCCACAGGCCCTCGCCGCCCGGCGCGCGGGCCAGGGGCTCGCCGCCCCAGGCGAAGGCCAGGCCGGCGTCCACGCCCCGCACCAGGGTAAGCTCGGCTGGGCTTTCCATGGGCTGGTTTCTGGCGGCGTGGGTCGGGCGGCGGCCCAGGTAATAATCGTCCTCGGCCCCGTCCTGGCGCGGCACCCCGTCCTTGTCCACCCAATCCAGAAGCGAATCGCGCACCACCAGCCGGCGCTTTTCCGGGAGCTTAAGGCCCTCCAGGGTGCGCTCCAGCATGACGGGCGAAATGCTGTTTATATTGAGCTTGCCGCCTTCGTCCTGCACCGCGAAATACACCATGCCCTGGGGCGTGCTCCAGCTCTGCCAGGAGCCGTCGGCCTGGGCGCGGTAGGGATCGCCCTGGGACCAGAGCCGGGCCAGATCGTACTGGGCCCGGGCCAGGCCGGCCCTGGCCAGGTAATAGGCCTTGAGCCGCCCCTCCTGGCGGGCGGCGGCCTTGACCTGCAGGCGGGCCGCCTGGCCCAAGGCCACGGCCACCAGGAAAAACAGGGTTAGCAGGCCCAGCACCGTGGCCAGCACCATGCCCTCGCGCCCGCGCGCCGCCCTCATCGCGGGGCTCCGCAGGCCACGGGGAGCAGCCAGCTATGCTGGCGGCCGTCCGCCACGATATCCACCTGAATGGCGGCGGGCAGCTTGGGCGCGCCGCCGGAGAGCCAGGTCTCCTTGGCCGCGAGCCTATCGTCCTGGCGGCTCTGCTCCAGATAGGTGAAGCGCAGGGAGCTCACGCCGGCAAGCAGGCTGACGCCTTCCACCGCCGGGGCTCCGCCCCGCCAGACCGCCGGGTCCATGGCCGGCCGCTCCTCGGCCACCAGGAGGCCGCCCTCCGGGCCGCCGGGGGCCAGGCCGTAGGTCACCAGCCAGAGGCCGGGTTCGCCCCCTTTAGCCGCCGGCAGGGCGGTGATGAAACTCAAGCGGTCGCGGCCGCCCACGAAACCATAGGCCTGGCTCATCCCGCCGGGCGGCTTGAGGGGCAGCGCCGAGCGCACCTGCTTGAGCATCACTCCCAGGCATTCGCTCAATTCCTGCTGGCGGGCCACTTCCTCGTCGCCGGTGCGCCAGGCGTTCAGCACGAAAGACTCGCTGCGGGTGAGCAGCACCATAAGCAAGGCGAACAGGGTGAGCCCCACCATAAGCTCCAGCAGAGTCACGCCGGCCTGGGGGCCCAGGCGGCCGGCCTTATGCGGGTTCCCGCCGGCCACGGCCTAGATCTCCCCCTCGCCCACCCGCTGGGAAACCAGGCAGACCCTCTTGTCGCGGCCCATGAGCTGATAGGAGCAGCAAACCGCGACCTCGTAGAGGGCCGGCCGCCGGCGGGAGGTGGGCCGGGCGCTGGAGGCGGCGGGTTGTTGGGGGGAGCCCGGCGTGGCCGGGCGCGCGGCCTTGGGCGCTTCGCCCGCCACCTGGCGCACCGTCACCCGCCAGGCCATGCCCGAGGGACCGGCGCCCTTAAAGCTGCCGGCGCGGACCTGGGGCGCCTCCAGCCATTGGTCCATGAGGTTCTGGGCCTGGCGCAGGGCCTCCAGGTGCAGCCGGGCCTGGGCCTGGGCCCGGCCCTGCATGGTCACCACCTGAAACACCGCGGCCAGGCCCAGACCCAAAAGGGCCAGGGCCACCAGCACCTCGATGAGGCCGAAGCCTTTATTGCCAACTGGTGATATCGGCGTCCTCACCGCTGCCACCGGGTTCGCCGTCCAGCCCCAGGGAGACGATTTCATATTCTCCGTGCTCGCCGGGGCTCGTATAGACATAGGGCCGCCCCCAGGGGTCCTTGGGCACGCCCTTTTCCAGATAGGGTCCGTTCCAGCGCTCCATGCCCTCGGGTGGGTTGATCAGGGCCTCCAGGCCCTCGTCCGTGGTGGGATAGCGCCCCACGTCCAGGCGGAACTGGTCCAGGGCCCCGGCCAAAAGCTCTATCTGGGTCTTGGTGACCTGGCGCTTGGCCTTGTCCAGGGTTCCGAACAGCCGGGGGCCCACCAGGGCGGCCAGGAGCCCCAGGATGATGACCACGATCAGAAGTTCCAGCAGGGTGAAGCCGGCCTGGCGCCGTTTGCGCCGGGTGTCCCGGTCGCCGGCCTCCGCCCGCCCGCGCTTGCTTAGCATCACTATCGTCTCCTCTTTCCTTTGCCCGTAAGCCGGGCCGTTCAGGGCCCGGCGATCAGTTTACATGCCGCCTTGGGTGAGGCTGAATATGGTGGTCAGCATGGTGACCACCACGAAGCCCACCAGGCCCCCCATGAAAAGAATGATGGCGGGCTCGGTGAAAACCAGTATGCGCCCCATGATGAACTTGACCCGGCTTTCCAGGAGGTCGGCCACCCTTTGCAGCATGGTGGCCAGGGAGCCGGTGCGCTCGCCCAGGGCCACCATCCTAAGCGTCACCTTGGGTATGTAGGGCACCTGGGCCAGGGCCGCCACCAGGGAGGAGCCCTCCTTGAGCCCGCTTTCCAGGGGCAATAGCGCCTGCCGGAAACCGGGGTTGGACACCGCCGCCGCCGCGAAGCGGCAGGCCTCGTTGATGGGCACCCCGCTCTCCAGCATCAGCCCCAGGCTGCGGCAGAAGACCACGGTCTGCCAGGCCGCCACCACCTTGCCCAAGGGCCCCAGGCGCATCACCCCCTGGGAGAGGCTCAGGCGGTTGGCCGGCGAACGCAGGGCCACCACCACCAGAAGCGCCACCGCCGCCAGGAAAAGCATGATCAAGAGCCCGTAGCGGTCCATGGTCTCGCCCACCCACACCAGGAATTCGGCCGCCGGGGGCAGGGGCAGGTTCATATCGCGGAACACGCTGACGAAGGACGGCAGCACGTAGATCAATATGAAGCTCACCGCCGCCAGGCTGAAGCCCAGGAGCACCAGGGGATAGAACACCGCCGAGACCAGGTTGCGTTTCAGCTCCTGGTTGCGGGCCAGCATGCGGGCCAAATGATCCAGCACCGCGTCCAGGGTGCCGCCCATCTCGCCCACCCGCACCATGCCCACGTAGGCCTCGCTGAAGCCGGCCCGGCTGCGGCTCAAGGCGAAGGAGAGATTGGCGCCCTCGCGCACCCTGCGCACCAGTTCCACGCAGAGCTTGCGCAGCCGGGCGCTCTCCAGAACGCCGGTGAGGGATTCCAGGGCGTAGTCCAGGGGGATATCCGCCTTCACCAGGATGGCCAGGCCCTCGGTGAATTCCAGAAGCTCCTCGTTTTTAAGCTTGCCGGCCATGCGCGCCTTTCGCCCTACGCCTGCCTGAAATGTCCTCGATATCAGCGTCGCGCCGGTCGGGAGAAGCCGGCCCTTTAAACCGAAGTCACCCGCAGCACTTCTTCCAGGCTGGTGACGCCGGCCTGCACCTTGAGCCAGCCGTCCTGGCGCAGGGTCCGCATGCCCTGCTTCAGCGCCAGTTGGCGCAGGCTTTCGGTGTCGGACTGCTGGTTGATCAGCTCGCGCACGGCGTCGGTTATCTCCATCATCTCGAAGATGCCGATGCGCCCCTGATAGCCCCGCTGGCCGCATTCGTCGCAGCCGCCGCCGGCGTAGATGGTGTATTGGCCCGGCTCGGCCTGGATGCCGTGGCGGGCCAGGATGTCATGATCCACCTTCGCCGGCTTGCGGCACTGGGGGCAGAGCTTGCGCACCAGGCGCTGGGCCATCACCGTGGTCAGGGCCGAGGAGATGAGATAGGAATCCACCCCCATGTCCTGCAAGCGGGTCACCGCGCCGGGGGCGTCGTTGGTGTGCAGGGTGGAGAAAACCATATGCCCGGTGAGCGCCGAATGTATGGCGATGCCCGCGGTCTCGGCGTCGCGGATCTCGCCCACCAGGATGATGTCCGGGTCCTGGCGCAGGATGGAGCGCAGGCCCGAGGCGAAGGTGAGCCCGATGGCCGCGTTCACCTGGATCTGGTTAACCCCGGCCAGGCGGTATTCCACCGGGTCCTCGATGGTGATGGTCTTGGCGTCCGGGCTGTTGATCTGCTTGAGCGCGCAATAAAGCGTGGTGGTCTTGCCGCTGCCGGTGGGGCCGGTCACCAGAATCAGGCCGTGGGGCCGGGCGATCAGCTCCAGGATGCGCTTAAGCTGCACCGGCGAGACGCCCACCCCGCTCAGCTCCCAGGACAGGGTGTCCCGGTAGAGCAGGCGCAGCACCACGCTCTCGCCATAGGTGGTGGGCAGGGTGCTCACCCGCAAATCCAGGTTGCGGCCGCCCACCTTCAGGTTTATGCGGCCGTCCTGGGGCAGGCGGCGCTCGGCGATGTTGAGCTGGGCCATGATCTTGACCCGGCTGGTCAGGGGAGCGTGGAAATTCTTGTCCAGGCGTTCGCGCTCGTGCAGCACGCCGTCGATGCGGTAGCGCACCCGCAGATGGTTTTCCTGGGGCTCCACGTGGATGTCGCTGGCGCCCAGGCTCACCGCGCGGTCCACCAGGAAATTGAGCAGGCGGATCACCGGGGCCTCGGAACTGAGCTCGTCCAGGCTGTCCAGACCGCCGGCCTCCAGCTCGCCGAACTGGTTGTTGGCCAGGGATTCCAGGCCCCGGCTGCCCAGGCCGTAATCGCTCTCCACCTTGCGCAGGATGCGCTCCTCCACGGCCAGCCAGGGCTGGATGGCGAGCCCGGTCAACTGGGCCAGGGAATCCAGGGCCCCGAAATTGAAGGGATCGGCCAGGGCCACCTCCAGGCGGTCCCCTTCCCGGCCGATGGGCACCAGCCGGTTCATCTTGAGGAATTCGTAGGTGAGACCCTCCATGGCCTCCAAAGGCTCGGCCAGGCTCTCCGGCGGGGCCGGCGGCAGGCCGGTGTATTCGCTCAATTCCCTGAGCAGGGCTTCCTCCTCCAGATAGCCCAGCCCCACCAGAGCCCGCAGGGAATCGGCCAGATCGCCGTCGCCCCGCGAGCGCGCCTCTTCCCACTGGCCGGGCTTGAGCAGCCCCTTGGCCACCAGGTAGGGCCCGAAGGGGGCCTTGAGAACCGCCTCTTTTGATTTAACCGCCTCGGACAAGCCTTGCCTTCCGCCTTCCCCCCGAAGGGGCCTGGTTCAGGGCCCTTGCGGGGCTTAACGCCCCGGCCGGGCCGGGAAGTTCAATTGTAACCCGAGCCAACCTTAGCACAAGGGGAAATCTTGTGACCACCGCCGGCCAACGGCCCGGCGGGCAAAGCGCGCCCCGCCCCCCCCCGCCAAGGTAGGGCTTTGCGTATTTTATGTCGCAAAATTATGTGGTTGCTCGGCAAAATCTTGACATGCCGCGCCCAGGCCCATATGCTACTGGCTGGCGCCGGAACAATCGCCGGGGCGGGGGTCGCCGCCCTGACGAGGCCGGCCGCCGGGGCGGATGGGAAGGCCTGGTCACGGTCGCACACCTTTGCGGAAATGGAAACGCCGCCGCCATGCACACCCCTCTTGGTATATCGATTCGAGCGGGCCGGGGTTCACGCCCCTGGTCCTGGCTTTGCCTTTGCCTGCTGGCGCTAATGATCATCTCCGGCTGCGCCGCGAAGGACGAATATCAACAAACGGCTCCGCAACTGCAAGGCGCCTGGGGGCTGGGCCGCCAACCCCGAGAGCACAAAGCCGCGGCGGAGCAGCAACCGGCCGAAAGCCCGGTTGAAAAAGAAAAAGTGGTGCGCCGCCTGGCCACCAGCCCCGAGGCGCCTCCCCTTTCCGGCCCCGGCCAGGGAATCCTGGAGACGGCCAAGGCCAAGGAGGGCGAGGGCCGCATAATAAATTTCAAGGAAGCGCCTTTAAGCGAGGTCATCCCGGTTTTCGCCGATCTTCTGGGCATCAAGGTCGCGGTGCCCCCCAATCTCAAGGGCTCGGTCACCCTGCACAGCGGCGGGCCCTTGCGGGTGGACGAGGTGCTGCCCCTTTTCGTGGCCGTCTTGGAACTCAATGATTACGGCCTGGTCAACGAGGGCGGGGTGTTTTCGGTGGTTCCCCTCAACACGGCCAAGTATGCGGCCATGATCCCCCGCACCGCCGGCGACATGCGCAAGTCGATGGCCCAGCCCGGCTTCGGCATCGAGGTCTTCTACCTCACCTACCTGCCCGCCGACCGGGCTTTGAAATCCCTGCGCCGCTTCGTTTCCAAATCCGGCGACATGGCCAGCGTGGACGAGGCTAACGCCCTGGTGGTGGCCGAGACCGGCCCCAACCTTTCCAAGATCCGCCACCTGGTGCGGCTTTTGGACGTGCCGCTCTCGCGCAGGGTGGCCGTGCGGGTCTATCAGGTGAAAAACGTGGAGGTCAAGGACCTGGCCAAGGACCTGACCAGCATCTTCAAGGCCATGGGCATATCGCAAAAGCCCCAAACGGGGGTCTGGGCCGACATCGTGCCCCTGCCCCAGCTGGAATCCATCGCGGTGGTCAGCTCGGTGCGCGAGATGTTCGACCGGGTGGAGCAATGGCTGGCCGATCTCGACCGCCAGCTCACCGACGCCGAGGTGGGGATTTTCGTCTACCAATGCCAAAGCGGCGACGCGGCCACCATAGCCGAGGTGCTGAGCAGCCTCTACGGCGATGAAGACAAAACCGGCAAAACCGACCGGCAGAGCCGCCGGACCACCTCCGCCGCCACGGGCGCCACGCCCACCCTTTCGCCCGCCACCCGGCGCACCGCCAGCCAAAACACCTTGCGCAGCCCCAACGAGGCGGGAAGCGACACCACCCGCCAGGACCTCACCTCCCAGGCCCCGGAGCAGCTGCAGCCCACCTCGGCCACCCTGCAGGGAGGCATAAGGGTGGTGGTGGAACCCAACACCAACGCCCTGGTCATACGCTCCCCCCGCCGCAAATACGAGGATTTGCTGCGCACCATCAAACGCCTGGATGTTTTCCCGCGCCAGGTGCTCATCGAGGTGATGATCGCCGAGGTCAGCCTGGACGGCGGGCTTGAGCTGGGCGTGGAATGGGAGACCAAGACCTCCTGGGACGGCCGCGACCTGGAGGGCAAGCTGAGCTACGCCGACGCCCTGGGCCTGACCCCGGCCAGCGGCCTGGTCTACACCATCACCCAGGCCGATCAGCTTAAAGCCACCTTGCGCGCCCTGGCCACCGACGGCCGGGTCAACATGATTTCCGCGCCGCTCCTGCTATCCTCCGAAAACCAGGAATCGCGCATCAACGTGGGCGAAGAGGTGCCCATCATCACCGACGTGACCACCAGCCAAAACCTGACCGACCCGGACACCGGCACCAAGATCACCGACCGTTCCATCAAATACCGCGACACCGGCATCAGCCTTTCGGTGACTCCCCGCATCAACGATTCGGGCCTGGTCAAGATGCAGGTGGTGCAGGAGGTGACCGACATCCGCAGCGACGCCTTCGGCAAGACCGAGTCGCCTTCCTTCTTCAAGCGCAGCGCCACCACCAACGTGATCACCACCGACGGCCAGAGCATCGTCATCGCCGGCCTCATCAAGAACCGCGTGGAGGAGCAAGAGGCCGGCATCCCCTTCCTCAGCCAGATTCCCCTCCTGGGCTATCTTTTCAAGACCACCAAGCTGGTGAAGAGCCGCACCGAGCTGGTCATAACCCTCACCCCGCACGTGATCCACGACATGGCCGACGCCAAGCAGATATTGGAGGAATTGCAGGAGGAGCTCACCCGGCTCCGCAAGCCTTTCGTGGGCCAGATGCCGGTGGGCACCTTGAAACCGGGCCGGGACAAGGAACCCCTGCAGGAGACCGTCCCCGCCCCGACCACCCCGGCCCCCTCGGCGGGCGAAGGTTCATGACGGGCCTGTTTCCGGCCGGGGCCTGGCCCTGGATGGCCGGGCTGGGAGGGCTGATCCTGGGCAGCTTCCTCAACACCCTGGCCCTGGGTCTGGCCGGCGGCGCCTCGCCCTGGCGGGCGCGCTCGGCCTGCCCGGCCTGCGGCCACCGCCTGGCCTGGTTCGAGCTGGTGCCCCTCGTGAGCCACGCCTTCCTGGGCGGCCGCTGCCGCTATTGCCGCGCCCGGCTCAGCCTCCTCTATCCCCTGGGCGAGGCGCTCACCGCGCTCACCGCCCTGGCCTGCTTCTGGCGTTTCGGCCCCACCCTGGAGGCCTGGATCGCCCTGGCCTTCTGCCTGGTGCTTCTGGTGTGCGCCCTGGTGGACATCAAATCCATGCTGGTGCCCGATAGCCTGGCGCTGCCCGCCCTGGCCCTGGCCCTGATCTTCAGCCCCTGGCTGCCCGGTCCGGGCTTCTGGCCGGCCTTGGCCGGCGCCATGTTCATCGGCGGCGGCATGTGGGGGGTGGCCCTGCTCTTCCGCTCCTGGCGGGGCCTGGAGGGCTTGGGTCTGGGCGACGTCAAGCTGGGCGCGCTGATGGGGGCCTTCCTGGGCCCCGTGGGCGGAGGCCTGGCCCTGGGCCTGGGCGCCGCCGCCGGCCTGGTCTTCTATCTGGCCCTGCTGGCCGCCGGTCGGGTGGCTTGGCGCAGCCGGCTCCCCTTCGCGCCCTTTCTGGCCCTGGGCGGCGCGGCCATGTGCCTGGCCGGCGACTGGCTGGGCCCCCTGCTTTTGGGGGTGTGGCCATGAACCTGAACGGCGCGCATGCGGGCGGCGCCCAGCCGCCCTCCGCACCGCTGGAGCAGGCCGGCGAACCCTCCCTGTGGCAACGCCTGCGGCTTTTTATCCAAAGCAGTTTCTCCCAGCGCCCCCTGATCTCCTGGCTCCTGGCGGTGGCCGTGGTGCTGGTGCTCTATTTGCGGGTGGCCGAACCCCTGGCCCAATGGGCCGCCGAGACCAGACAGCAGGCGGCCGGCCTGGCCGGCTCCCTGGCCGGATTGGAGGCCATGGCCCAGCGCGAGGAGGCGCGGCTGCAAAAGCTCCTGGCCCAGCGGGAGAGCTTGCAAGACCTGGCCCAATCCCTGCCCGCGGGCACGCCGGAAAAAGCCCAGGCCGAACTGGCCGCCGCAGCCAGGAAGCTGGCCGAATCCCAGGGGCTCAAAGTGGCCAGCAGCCTTTTCCTGGAGCCCAAGCCGCAAGGGGCCCATTTGCGCATCGCCCTGCGGCTCATCGCCGACGGCTCCTATGACCAGGTGCGCGGCTTCCTGGCGGCCTTCCCCCAAACCCCCGGTTTCATGGCCCCGGCCAGTTTCAGCGTGGCGCCCTCGCCGGAGGCGCCGGGCGGGCTCCGCCTGGAGTGCGAGGTGATAACCTTCCTGCGGAGGCAGCCATGACCAGGCCGGTGTGGCAACGGGTCCTGAACCTCGGCCTGGCCGGCCTCTGCCTTTTGGGCGCGGTTTTGCTCATCCTGGAATTGGCCAAATGGCCCTTTCTGGGCGCGGCGTCCGCCCCGCCCGCCAAGAACGGCAAGGCGGCCCCAACGAGCCCGGCGCGGGCCCAGGCCGCCTCCCAGGCCAAGGGCAATCCCTTTGCCCGCACGCCCCAGGCTTCCAGCCTGCCGGTGACCTCGGCCGAAACCGGCATAACGGTCTACGGCGTGATCATCGGCCCGGAGGGAAGCCAGGTGCTGGCCAGGCCCGGCGGCGGCAGCATCCAGCGCTTCAAGCCCGGCCAGAGCCTGGCCGGCTTCCAGATCAAGGAGGTGCGCCCGGACCGCCTGGTGCTGCAAAAAGGCGACAACGGCCCCACCCAGACCATCCACTGGCTTAAGAAGGAAGACTACGTCAGCCACCAGCGCCCGACCAGGGCCCTGCCCGGCCGGCCGCAGCGCCCCCCGCCCCGGGCCGACGAAGACGGCCCAGGCCGCGGCGCACCGCCGGTCTTCCGGGCCGAGCCGGAGGAGCGAGGCGAACCCCAGGGCGAGGCGCAATGAGCTGGCTTACGGCCCTGCTGGCGGGCCTGCCGCTCCTGGCCGGGCTGCTCTGGGCCGAGCGCGGCAATTCCCCAGGCAGGATACTGGCCTGCAAGACGTCGCTCTCCCTGCTTTTCGTGCTGGCGGCTTTCACCCAGCCCCACCCCCTGCCCGGCTACTACGCCCTGGCGCTGGCCGGCTTGATCCTGGGCCTTCTGGGCGACGTGCTCCTGGCGCTCAAAACCAAGGCCGCCTTCAAGGCCGGGCTGGCGGCCTTTCTCCTTGGGCATCTGGCCTATGTGGCGGCGTTCGGCCTGTACACCGAGCCCATGCATTGGGTGTTGCCCGGCGTGCTGCTCCTGTGGGCCGTGGCCTTCCTGGTGTTCCGCTGGCTCAAGCCCCATCTGGGCGACATGCGCGTTCCGGTGGCGGCCTACGTGATCGTCATCACCCTCATGCTGTGGGCCGCCTGGGCCGCCTTGTGGGGCGGCCAATTGCCTGCCTGGACCGCCCGCCTGGGCCTGGCCGGCGCGGTCTGCTTTTACCTCTCGGATATCTTCGTGGCCCGCGAGCGCTTCGTGACCCCCGGCTTCGCCAACCGCCTCTGGGGCCTGCCGCTGTACTATGTGGGCCAGTTCCTCATCGCCTTTTCCGTGGGCCAGGGCCCCGCCTAAGAGCTGGGTCCTCCGCCTCCGGAGGCGCGCCGTATTTTTTAGCGCCGCCCTGGACAAAGCCCCCAAGCTGCATATCATATTAATAAGAGGGGATAACAAAAAAACGGGAGGCTTGCTGGCCATGGATGAGTGCGCCCATGTGGTCTGTCCGACCTGCCACTCCGTGAACCGGGTGGATGCCACCCGCTTCGACCAGAGTCCCACCTGCGGCAAGTGCCGCGCCCAGTTGCTGCCCGGGCAGCCGGTGGAACTGAACGCGGCGAGCTTGCAGCGGCAATTGGAAAAAAGCGATCTGCCCCTGCTGGTGGATTTCTGGGCCCCCTGGTGCGGCCCCTGCCGCATGATGGCCCCGGCCTTTGAGGAGGCCGCCCGCGCCCTGGGGCCCGGCGTGCGCCTGGCCAAGCTCAACACCGAGGAAGAGCAGGACATGGCCGCCCGCATGGGCATCCAATCCATCCCCACCATGGTGCTGTTCAAGGGCGGCCGCGAGGTGGCCCGCACCTCCGGGGCCATGCCCTCCCAGGGCATCGTGCAGTGGGTCAGGCAGCACATCTAGCCCGCGCCTGAACCGGGCCGAAAAGCCCTTAGCCTTTGTTCTCGCCGTGGGCCCCGCGGCTTAGCCTGCCCCGCTCCAGCCTTTGCAGGACGATCTGATCCACCTGCAAATCCGCCGCGCCGGGGTGGAAGGCCACCCGCAGTTCCAAGCCCTCCAGGGGCTCGTCGGAGTTGAAGTCCAGCTCCACTTCCTGGTAGCGGCCGGCCGTGAGCTCCTTGGCCCGCACCTGGCGCTTGGCCAGCGACCGGGAACCCAGCTTATCCACGGCGTCCAGCTCGGCCACCAGTCCGTCGCCGCCCGCCTCGCCGATCTTGACGCGGAAAAGCGCCCGGTAGCGGCCGGCGGGCAGGTTTTCATACTGGCCGAACACCACGTGGCCGCCGGGGCCGTTGCGCTCGGCGCGCACCGCCTTGTCGCCGGCGGCCTCGATATCGGCCACCACCTTGCCCGGCGGGTGGGCGTAATCCTCGGCCTGATAGGTCAGGCCCTGGTTGGCAAAGGGCAGCTCCCGCTGGGCCCGCCAGGTGGGGGAGACGTCCGGCGCGCTGTGAAAGGTGAGACGCACCGCCTCGCCGCCGTCCAGGGGCTGCAAATACACTTCGTAGTTGCCGGTGTGGTCGTCCTTTTGGGTGAGAGGGCTGGCCGCCCAGGCCAGCCAATTGCCGTCCGGCGAAAAAGCCGGGAAATAATTCCAGCCGAACTTGGCCGCCACCTTGCGCTGGGGGCCCTGGGGACCGGCCAGCCAGATGGTGGTGCCCGGCGCGCCGCGGAACAGGGCGAAGCGGCAGGTCAGCAACGCCTTGGAATCATCGCGCCACACGGTGAAGCACCCGTCGGAAACCTCGCGGGGGTTGGAGGCCCTGCCGGTCTCCGGGTCCAGGTCCATTATGTACACCGCCCGGCCGGGCTGGCCGCCGGGCCCGTTGGCCTTGAAAAGATAGGCCAGCTTGCGGCCGTCCGGCGAAAGATCCGCCCCCAGCCAGCCCTGCTTCAGGCCGTGGGCGGAAAAATCCACCCGCACTTCGCGGCCGCTGTCCAGGTGGCGCAGCCAATAGCCTTGGGGGCTTTCGTCCTTGGCCACCATCATGAGCGAGCCGTCGGCGGTGATGCCGTGAAAAAGCTCGGCCTGGCCCTCGGGTGAGAGGAGCCGCGACCCGCTCAAATCCGGCTCGGCCAGGTAAATTTGCATCGGCCCCGCCTGGTCGGAATGATAGATGAGCTTGCGGCCGCCCATGACGAAAAAGGGCCAGCGATTATTGGCTTGCCCCCTGGAGAGCATCACCAGGTTGCTTCCGTCGGCGTCCATGCGGAACAGCCGCCAATTATCCCGCCGGCGGGAGGCGAACACGATCTCGCCGGAGACCCGCTGCTTGAGGCTCTGCAGGGCTTTCCTCTCCCCGGCGTCCGGGCTGAGGGGCTGGCCATAGGCCCAGGCGGCCGGCGCGGGCCAGGCCAGCATGATGAGCAGCAAAAGAGGCAGGGCTTTGTAGAAACGCAAATCCATCACTCCTTGTCGGCGACCGGCGCGCGCACCGAAAGCACCGGGCAGCCGGCCAGGCGCACCACCTTCTCGGCCACCGAGCCGAACACCAGGCGGCGCCAGCCGGTCTGACCGTGGGTGGCGATGACGATGAGGCCGGAACGCTCCTCGGCCGCGGTTTTGACGATGGTCATGGCCGGGTCCCCGCTTTCCACCCGCACCTTGGCCTTGATGCCGCTTAAGCGTTTCTGGGCCAGGCCCTTCAGGGTGTGGCGGGAATCCTCCCACAGCTCGCACTCATAGGCGTCCACGTCAAAGGGGCCCAACACCTGGCCGCTGGGCACCGGCGGCACCGGCGACACCACGTTTAGCAAGGTTAGCTGTGACCGGAAATGGCGGGCCAGTTCGGCCGCGACGTCCAGGGCGGCCAGGGAAGGTTCGCTGAAATCGCTGGGGCACAGGATCTTTTCCACAGGCAGCATGGCCAAACACCTCCCCCGCGTCAGGGCGCGGCGATTTTGGCATTACTGTCTATAGCTTAACAGGACCGCCCCCGCGCACAAGGGGGTGGGGCCATTCTTTTTTCCCCATGGGTTTTTGAAAAAACGCGCAAATTGGCGGGCCGTCCCTGGCCCGCTCGGCAGGGTGTTGCTATGGCTTGGCCAGCTCCCGGCGGAAAAGCTCCAACAGCTCCTTCAGCTTGGGCTGGGCGAACAGGGGGCTCTCGGCCAGGCCTTTAGTCTTTTGCTTGAAGGAGGCCAAGTCCGGATGCTCCACCACCCGCATGCCGGCCTCCTTCAGCCGGCTTAAGCCTTGGCTCTCGTTGCGCCGGTTCAGCTCCCTTTGATAGGCCGCGGCCTCTATCATGGCCCGCTCCAGCATTTCCCGCTCCGCCGGGGGCAGGCCTTCATACCAGGCCAGGTTGGCCGCGCAGATGTGGGCGGAATACACGTGGCCGGTGAGGGTCAGGTATTTTTGCAGCTTGTCAAACCTATAGAGCCAGATGACCCACAGGGGGTTCTCCTGGCCGTCCGCCCCGCCGCCGGAAAGCAAATCCTCTATGGGCCAGGGATGGGGCACGCTCACCGCGCCCAGGCGCTGCCACAGCTCCCGCTGCAAAGCCGATTCCATCACCCGCACCCGCAGGCCCTTGAGGTCGGCAGCCTGGCGCACGGGCCTCAGGTTGTTGGTCAGGTGGCGGAAACCGTTTTCGCCGAAAGCCATCCCCTTGAGGCCGGTCTCGCGCAGGCTGGCCAGCACCTCTTGGCCGGGCGCGCCCTGCAATACCTTGTCGGCCTGGGCGTGGCTGTGAAAAAGAAAAGGATACTCCACCACCCTGGTCTCGGGGGCCAGGCTGTCGAACACGCCCGCCGTGAGCACCGCCAGGTGCAGGTCGCCCTTGCGCAACAGCTCGAGAATCTGGCTCTCGTCACCCTTGGCCCCGGAATGGTAGACGTAGATCAGGGTCCGGCCGCCCGAGGCCTGGCTCACCAGGCTGGCGAATTTTTCGGCCAGGACGGTCTGGGCCGCGCCCGGTTTGGTCACCACGGCCAAACGGTAGGTGTTTTTGGGGCAAGCCGGGCAATCCGCCTTGTCCGCGGCCTTTTCCGCGGCCCCGGCCGCCCCGGAGGCGGCGGCGGTCACGGCCCAGGTCATAATGATGAAGGCGGCGGCGAGCGCGGTGAGTCGGCGGATCATGGCTTTCCTCCTGCTGGTTTGGCCGGAATATAGGAAAACGCCTTGTTATTTAGCACAAGGGCCGGTCCGCCTCAAGCCTGGCGGCCGCTGAAACCCGGAGGTATGATTGGGCACCGGAACCAAGGCATATTCAGCGGGAGAGACCATGTTCTGGCAAAAGGATCTGGAAACCATCAGCAAAAACGACCTGGCCGCCTTGCAGGCCCAGCGCCTGGCCCAGACCGTGGCCTGGGCCAAGGCCGCGCCTTTTTATAAAGACCGCCTGTCCGGCGTGGACGCGGAAGCCATCAAGAGCCCGGAGGACGTGCGCCGCTTGCCGTTCACCACCAAGGACGACCTGCGCGGGGCCTTCCCCTTCGGCCATCTGGCCGTGCCCAAGAGCCAGGCCGTGCGCCTGCACGCCTCCAGCGGCACCACCGGCACCCCCACCGCGGTGTATCACACCAAGCGCGACTTGCAGAACTGGGCCAACCTGGTGGCCCGCAGCCTGTTCATGGCCGGGGTGCGGCCGGGCGACGTTTTTCAAAACGTGGTGGGCTACGGGCTCTTCACCGGCGGTTTGGGCATGCATTACGGGGCCGAGCGCCTGGGGGCCCTGGTCATACCGGCGGGCACCGGCAACTCGCGCCGCCAGATAGCCCTCATGCGCCAGTTCGGGGTCAGCGTGGCCCATCTCATTCCCAGCTACGCCCTCAAGCTGGCCGCCACCTTCAAGGAGCTGGGCCTGGACCCCAAGCGCGACACCAAACTGAAGATCATGATCATCGGCGCGGAGCCCCACACCGAGGAGGCACGCCAGCGCATCCAGCGGGCCTACGGGGTGCGCGCGGTGAATTCCTACGGCCTTTCGGAGATGAACGGCCCCGGCGTGGCCTTTGAGTGCGCCGAGCAGAACGGCATGCATCTTTGGGAGGATTGCTTCCTTTTGGAGGTGCTGGACCCGGAGAGCCTGGAGCCCAAGGCGCCGGGCGAGGTGGGCGAGATCGTGCTCACCACCCTGACCCGGCGGGCCATGCCGCTCATCCGCTACCGCACCCGGGACCTGGCCTCCGTGCTGCCCGGCGCTTGCCCCTGCGGCCGCAGCCATCAGCGCCTGAGCCGCATCAGCGGGCGCTCGGACGACATGTTCAT
The DNA here is from genome assembly GCA_001184205.1 of Desulfocarbo indianensis. Classification (GTDB taxonomy): domain Bacteria; phylum Desulfobacterota; class Desulfarculia; order Desulfarculales; family Desulfarculaceae; genus Desulfocarbo; species Desulfocarbo indianensis. Next base: position 1,041,216 of record LBMP01000001.1, on the reverse strand, counting down.
CATAAAAGGGGTGAACGTCTATCCCATGCAGGTGGAGGCCGTGCTCATGGGTTTCAAGGAGTGCGGCGACAACTACCTCATCGAGTTGGATGCCGCCGGCGGCGCGGACCAGATGACCGTGCGCATCGAAACCACGGAAAACGCCCGCACCATGAGCTCCGACGAGTTCGAGCGCCTGGCCGGCAAACTGGCCAGGGCTCTGCGCGACGAGATCCTGGTCACCCCCAGGGTGGAGCTGGTGGCCCCCGGCAGCCTGCCCGCCGGGCCGGGCAAGGCCGAGCGGGTGCGCGACCAGAGGCCCCGCTAAACCGGGCCGCGGCGGGCCGCCAGCAAATGGGTTGCGCGCAACCGGCTCAAGCTCTATAAGAAATATAACGGTACAATAATTAATATTAACCGGCTGGGGTGCCGGCGGACCCCGGGGGGCGGGCGCGGCATCCATGGGGGATGGAGCATGAAGATCAAGCGTTTGGCGCACATCGGCGTGGCGGTCAAAAGCATTGACGAGGTGGCGAAGGTATACACCGACGTGCTTCCCTTGCAGCTCGCCTCCACCGAACCGGTGGGAGAACTGCGCACCGGCTTTATTCCCGTGGGCGAGACCAGCGTGGAGCTGGTCATGAGCACCGAACCCGACGGCACCATGGCCAAGTTCATCGACAAAAAGGGCGAGGGCATCCATCACATCGCCTTCGAGGTGGACGACATCGACGAGGCCGTGGAGGAGCTCAAGGCCAAGGGCGTGCCGCTCACCGCGGAAAAGCCCTGGCAAGGGGCCCATGGGGCCAGGGTGATGTTCCTGCACCCCAAGGCCACCCACGGGGTGCTGATAGAGCTCTGTCAGTATCCGGAAGGGCATTAGCGCCGCCCGCGCGGCGGCGGATTCGGCGCGGCCCGGCAAGGGGACCGCGCCGGACATGCCTTTCGCATAGCTTGGAGAAGATGCATCGCCAGAGGGGGTTGGTGGGGGGCCGCCGTTCTCGGCCTCCAGGAAATCTCTAACCCTTAGACAGGGAATTGCCAAATGTGGGAATACACGGACAAGGTTAAAAAATATTTCACCGAGCCGGTGAACGTGGGCGAGATAGACAACCCCGACGGGGTGGGCGAGGTGGGCTCCCTGGCCTGCGGCGACGCCCTCAAGCTCACCTTCAAGATGGGCGAGGACGGACGCATCGCCGACGCCAAGTTCCAGACCTTCGGCTGCGCCAGCGCCATCGCCTCCAGTTCGGTGCTCACCGAGCTTATCAAGGGCAAGACCCTGGAAGAGGCCGCCAAGCTCACCAACAAGGACATCGCCGATTTCCTGGGCGGGCTGCCCAAGGAAAAGATGCACTGCTCGGTGATGGGCGAGGAAGCCCTGCGCGCGGCCATCGCCGACTTCCGCGGCGAAAAAGTGCAAGAACACGACGAAGGCGAAGTGGTCTGCCAGTGCTTCGGCGTCACCGACAAGGAGATCGAGCGGGTGGCCAAGGCCAACGACCTGCACACGGTGGAGGAGATCACCAACTACACCAAGGCGGGCGGCGGCTGCGAAAGCTGCCATGAGGACATCCAGCAGATCCTGGACCGCATCTGGGCCGAGGAAGGCGCCAAGCCCAAGATCGAGGTCAAGCCGCCCACCCAGCGCAAGCTGACCAACATCCAGAAGATGAAGCTCATCGAGGAAACCCTGGAGCGCGAGGTGCGCCCGGCGCTCAAGGCCGATGGCGGCGACATCGAACTCATAGACATCGACGGCGACAAGGTGCTGGTCTCCCTGCGGGGCACCTGCAGCTCCTGCGCGGCCAGCCAGGCCACTCTGAGCCAGTTCGTGCAGACCAAGCTGCGCGAGTTCGTCACCGAGGACCTGGTGGTTGAGGAGGTGAAGCCGTGAGCCAGCGCGTGATCTACCTGGACAACAACGCCACCAGCCAGGTGGCCCCGGAGGTGGTGGCGGCCATGCTGCCCTTCTTCGGCGAAAAATACGGCAACCCGTCTTCCATGCACACCTTCGGCGGCCTGGTGGCCCAGCACGTGGAACAGGCGCGGGCCAAGATGGCCGAACTCCTGGGGGCCGACCCCGGCGAGCTGATCTTCACCTCCTGCGGCACCGAGAGCGACAACACCGCGATTCACGCCGCCCTGATGAGCCATCCCGACAAGCGCCACGTGGTCACCACCCGGGTGGAGCATCCGGCGGTGCTCAATTTTTGCCAGGACCTGGCCCGCCGGGGCTATGAGGTCACCTTCCTGCCGGTGGACCGCCAGGGCCGCCTGGATATGGAAAAGGTGGAGAACGCCATCCGCGAGGACACCGCCATTGTAAGCGTCATGTGGGCCAACAACGAAACCGGCGTGGTTTTCCCGGTGGAGGAGATCGCCCGCCTGGCCAAGGCCAAGGGCGCGGTGTTCCACACCGACGCGGTGCAGGCGGTGGGCAAGCTGCCCATCAACCTGAAGGACACCGCCATCGACATGCTCTCGCTCTCCGGCCACAAGCTGCACGCGCCCAAGGGCGTGGGCGTGCTCTACGTGCGCAAGGGCACCCGCTTCGTGCCCTATATCAAGGGCGGCCACCAGGAGCACGGCCGCCGGGCCGGCACCGAGAACGTGCCCTACATCGTGGGCATCGGCAAGGCCGCCGAGCTGGCCGCGGCCAACATGCAGGAAGAGAACAGCAAGGTGCGGCGGCTGCGCGACAAGCTGGAAGACGGTCTTCTGGCCATGGAGGCCACCATGGTAAACGGCGACCGGGAGCAGCGCCTGCCCAACACCTGCTCGGTGAGCTTCGAGTACGTGGAGGGCGAAAGCATCCTCCTGGGCCTTTCCGACCTGGGCGTCTGCGCCTCCTCGGGCAGCGCCTGCACCTCGGGCTCCCTGGAGCCCAGCCACGTGCTCAGGGCCATGGGCGTGCCCTTCACCGCGGCCCACGGGTCCATACGCTTCTCGCTTTCGGTCTACAACACCGAGGACGAGATAGATTTCGTGCTGGAGCACATGCCGCCCATCATCGAGCGCCTGCGGGCCATCAGCCCCTTCTGGGCCAAGGCCAAGAAGGAGGGCCTGCTGGCCGCGGCCTGCCAGCCCCCCGGTTACGTGGAGCCCTGAAGTACGTAGCCATGCCCACGCCTGCCAACCAACTGGCCGTCTCCACGGTCTGGGCCTCGGCCCGGGCCGAAGAGGCGGCCTGGCTCCTGGACCGGATGGCCGAAAGCGGCCTCCACCGCCTGGAGCTGGAATACCGCCTCACGCCGGCCTTGCTCACGGGCATTAAAAAAGAATTGCGCCCGCGCGGGCTCAGCGTGACCAGCGTGCATAACTACTGCCCGGTGCCGGCGGAGATGCCCCGCGCCAAGGCCAGCGGCGATCTATTCAACCTGGCCGACCTGGACCAGGAGGCCCGCCTCCTGGCCGTGCGCGGCACCGTGGCCACCATGGAGTTGGCCGCCGATCTGGAGGCCGCCGCCGTGGTGCTCCACCTGGGCTTCGTGGAGGGCGTAGGCGACAAGCGCGTCACCAGGGCGGCCGCCCGCCAGGGAGACATGACCCCCGATCTGGCGCGGCTGTTGAAAGCCAGGGCCCAGGCCGCGCCACGCCATATGGACGCCCTGTGCTTTTCCCTGGAGCGCCTCAGCGAGCGCGCCTTGCGCCTGGGCGTGCAACTGGGCCTGGAGAACCGTTTTCACGCCCACCAGATGCCGGATTTCGCCGAGGTCGCCTGGCTGCTGGAGCGTTTCGCGGGCGCGCCCCTGGGCTATTGGCACGATACCGGCCACGCCCAGGTCTCGGCCCTGGCCGGGCTCACCCCTCATGAGGAGTGGCTCACCGCCTACGGCCACGTGTTGCTGGGTTGCCATCTGCACGACGCCCGGGGCGACGACGACCACCGCCCGCCCGGCGACGGCGACATGGATTGGGCGGTCCTCTGCCCCTTGCTGCTGCCGGCCCAGATCAAGGTATTGGAAGTGGCGCCGGGGCCGGAGCCCCAAGAGCTGGCCCAGGCCGTGGAATTCCTGCGCGGCGAATTCGCCCGCGCCGCGGCCCAGGCCCAAGAACGGCAACAGCGCACCAGGGAGGCTCGCAAGTGAAAACAGCGGTGGTGGTGGTGGACATGGTCAAAGACAACCTGGAGCTTTGCCACAACGAAAAAATCGCGGTCCGGGGCAAGGCCATCGTGCCCGCGGTCAACCGCCTCACCGCCGAGGCCCGCCGCAGAGACTGGCCGGTGGTGTTCGCCACGGATTCCTTTCTGCCCGGCGACGCGCTTTTCCGGGGCCGCATGCCGGAGCATTCCCTGCGCGGCAGCCGGGGAGCCGAGATATCGGACCTGCTGGAAAGAGAGCCCGGCGACACCTGGCTGCCCAAGCGCCGCCTCAGTTCGTTTTTCAAGACCGACCTGGACATGACCTTGCGGCTGTGGGGCGTGGAGCGGGTGGCGGCGTGCGGCCTGATGACGCCCTATTGCGTGCTCACCACCGCCCTGGACGCGGTGAGCCATGATTTCTACGCGGTGTTGGTGGAAGACGCCTGCAACGCGGCCAGCGACGAGATGCACGCCAACTGCCTGGACCTGTACCGCCGCAATCCCCTGCGGCCGGTGTTGGAGGTGCTCAGCGTGGCGGAGCTGCTGGGCCAGTAAGAGCGCCGTCGCCCGCATCCGCCTCGCCTCAGTATTTGACCTCCCTGATCTCCATGCGCGGCCAAGCCTGGGGAGCCGCCCCGCCCAAACGCAACAGGCCGTAGCCCGAGGGGAAGGCCAGGGGACCCCACTGGCGATCCCCCTGCCACCAGCCGCCGCACAGGGCGGGCAGGCCGTAAACCATGAAGGGCCGGCGGGCCTGGATCAGACTTTGCTGGCCCGCGTGCTCATGCCCGTTGATGAAAGCCGTCAGCTTGCGGCCGGCCAGCGCCTCGGCCAGGGCGCGGAAATTCTGATCCGCGTCGCGCAGGGCCAGGCCCCGGTCCCTCTGGGAGCGGGCCAGGGAATTCTTGTGCAGCGGGTTCGACCCGGCGATGGGCGTCAGCACGGGATAGTGGGTCGCCACGAAAAGCTCGCTCTCGGGCGGCAGGAGCGGCAAGACCCGGCGCAGCCAGGCCAGGGCCTCGTCCGGCAAATTGCCGCAGGAGACCGGCTTGCCCTTGGAGGATTGGCCGCGGCCCAGGTTGTCCAAAAGGATGAAGGCCGCGCCGGGCAGCAGGAACACCTGGCGGGCCGGCCCCAGGGTTTCCCGCCAAAGCCCCAGCTCCACCCGGCCTTCCCGGTAGCGCGCGTCGTGGTTGCCCGGCAGCACCCGGGCCGGCTGGGGCAACTGGGCCATGGCCTTGACGGCTATGGCCAATTGGGCGCGGGCGTGGTCCTCATCTCCCTTGTCCGCGTCGGCGCAGATGTCGCCGCTCACGATGACGAGCTCCGGCTTCAGCGATTTCAGCTCGTCCGCCAGGCGCGCCCAGGTCGCCAGGGGCCGTCGCGCCACCTCCGGCGTCACCGGATATTTGACCGGCCCGCTGCGCTCGTCGAAAAGATGGGGGTCGGAGATGAAGGCCACCAGGGGGCGTTCGCTCGCCGGCCGCGAGGTAAGCTTTAAGCGCAATTCCCCGGCGGCGGCTTCCCCGGCCGGCCACCACCAGCGCGCGGGCGGGGCGTAACCGGCCGGAGGCGTCAGGCTCACCAGGCGTCCCTCCCGGCTCTCCAGGCTGAAGCTCCCGTCCGCGCCGCTGGCCACGGCGCCGATTTCATCGCTCACCAGCGCCCCGGCCAGGCCCCGGCCCGCCGCGTCGCTCACCCTGCCCCGCACGGTGAGCGCCTGGGCCGCCAGGGCCCAGCACAATATCAGCCCGATTATCAGCAGGGAAAACAGGCGGCGTTTCATAGCACGACCTCCACGAACTGGCGGCGGCGCACGTCCACCAGGCCCTTGTCGGTGAGCCGCAGAAAAGGCAAGCCGGTGAAACAGATGGTCTGGATGGTGAGAAGCGGCCGGGCCAGGCCGCAGCCCAGCTCGCGCAGGCCTTTTTCCAGGGCCCGCATGCGCTCCACTATCTCCTCCATGGCCAAAGGAGAGATGACGCCGGCGAGGGGAAAGGGCAGCTCGGCCTTGATCTCGCCGCCGGCCGCCAGCACGATGCCGCCGCCCAGCTCGCGGGAGCGGTTGCCCGCCACGGCCATGTCCGCGTCCGAGGCCCCCAGGATGATGAGGTTGTTGGTGTCCCATTCCAGGGTGGTGGCCAGGGCCCCCTGGCGTAATCCCCAGCCCGAGATGAAGCCCACGCTCAAGGCCAGCTCTTTGGTGTGGCGGTTGACATGGGCCAGCTTCTGCACGTCCTGGCCGGGATCGGGCGGCAGCGAGCCCTCCACCACCGGCAGGGTGGCCCGAGCTTCCTTGGTGATGGTGTCGCCGGCAAAGGCCGCCACCCGGACCTGGGCCTCCGAGCCCGCGGCCGGCACCCGGAAATCCTCCGGTTTGAGGGGCGGGCACTGCATGGTCTGACGGGCGGCGGCCGGGTATCGGTGCTCGGCCAGATCATCCAGCAGGCGGCCGTCCCTGGCCGCTTCCCTGCCGGCCAGGAACACCGCCCTGGCCCGGAAGCCTTGCAGATCTTCCACCAGCGCCATGTCCGCCACCCAGCCGGGGGCCAAAGCGCCCAGGCGCTCCAGGCCGAAATGGGACGCCGGATTCAGGCTGCACCAGGCCACCGCCCTGGCCGGCGGCACGCCCAGTTCCACGGCCTTGGCCAGGAGCGGATTCATGACGCCGCGCTCCAGCATCTCGGCCGGGTCGGCCAGATCGGTGACCAGGCTAACCAGGCGGGTGTCGGGCAGGTCCTTGATGCCCGGCACCACGGCCTCCATCTCCCGGCGCACGAATCCCTGGCGCACCTGCACGGCCATGCCCAGGCGCAGCCGCTCCAGGGCGTCGTCAGCGGTTATGGATTCATGGCAGGAGTTCACGCCGGCGGCGGCGTAGGCCATGAGCCTTTCGCCCCTGGCCCCGGCCGCGTGGCCCTCCTGGGTCTTGGCCAGGGCTTGGGCCAGGGCGAAGCGGCGGCCGATGCGCGGATCGCCGTCGGTCACCGCGGGCCAATAGGCCTCGCCGGTTCCCACGAAATCCGGCCGTTCCAGGAGCCTGGCGAAATCGGCGTAAGGCAGGCAGGCGCTGGTCTCCAGGCGGGGGAAGGGCGGCACCAGGGGCGGCGCGGTCCAAAACAGGCGCATGGGCTGCAGGGCGGCCTCTTCCAGCATGGCCTCCACCCCCCTGGCTCCCCAGGCCCCGGCCATCATGGCGCATTCGCTTATGGCCGTGGTGTTGCCGCTGGCCAGGGCGAACCTGGCGTATTGGCGCAGAGTGAAGATGGAATCCAGGTGGGTGTGGGCGTCGATGAGGCCGGGCAGCAGGAAAAGGCCCTCGGCCTCCACCACCCTGGTGCCGGCCCCGACCCAGCCCGGCAATTCGGGCCCCAGGCTGACCACCCGGCCCCGGGCCACGGCCAGGGCTCCGGGCGGCTCCACCTGCTCGCTGAACACGTTGACCACGCGGGCTCCGCGCACCACCAGCTCGGCCGGCTCTTCACCCAGGGCCACCCGCGTCTGGCCGGCCAGGCCCTTCTCGTCCAGGGGGGGCAGCACCCTCGCCATGGCCTAACCTCCCGACGGCGGCTGGGCCGCGCCGAGTTGGACCGCCACCGTCCTGAGCCGGTCCGCGAAGGCGCCGGGCGGCATGAATCCCACCACGTTGAACATGGGCAGAGGCTTGCCCTCCTTGTCCAAAAACACCATGGTGGGCACCCCGCGTATGAGTAATTGCCTGGCCGCGCGCTGGGCCTCCGCGTCGCCGCCGGTGGTCATGTCCGCCTTCAAGGTGGCGAAACCGGCCAGGGCCGCCTGCACCCTGGCGTCCGGAAAAGTCTGCGCTTTCAACTGGCGGCAGGGCGGGCACCAATCAGCGGTGAAAAGCAGCAGCTTGGGCTTGCCGGCCGCTTTTTCCACCTCGGCCTGGGAATAATGGACCCAATTGATTTTTTCGGCCGCGGGCGGCGGCGTGAACGCGCCCAGCCACCAAAAGGCCGCCGGCGCCAAGATCAAGGCCACCCCCAGCAGGCGGCTGAACACCCGGAAAACCGGCCCGCCCATGCGCTTGACGAAGCCCAGGTACACGCCGCCGGCCAGGCAGAGGAAGGCAAGCACCCAAAAGAATCCCTCAGGCGGCACCAGGGGCCGCACCACGAACCAGGCCATGATTACCAGGACCACACCGAAGAAGGCGCGCACCCAGACCATCCAATCCCCCGCGCCGGGCAGGCGCGAGATGGAGCCGGAAAAAAAGGCCAGCACCGAAAGCGGCAGCCCCAGGCCCACCGCCAAAAAGAAAAACACGGCCAGGCCATAGGCCACGTCGCCCACCTGGGCCACCAGGGCGATGAAGGCCACCACCACCGGCCCCACGCAGGGGGCGGCCAGCACCCCGACCAAGAGCCCCATGAGCAGGGTGCCCGCCACGCCGGCCCGGTTGGCCGCCGCCGCCTGGGTCAGGCCGCTGGGCAGGCGGATTTCCCAAAAGCCGAACATGCTGGCCGCCAGGGCCAGAAACACCAGGGCCAGGCCCGCCAGCACCAGGGGGTTGGTCAGCGCCTCGCCCAGCATGCGGCCGCTCAGGGCCGCCACCGCCCCCAACACCGAATACATGACCGCCATGCCCGCCCAATAGGCCAGCACGTGGGCCAGCAGCATGCCCCGGCTGCCCTTGGCCCTGCCCCCGAAAAAGCTGATGGTGATGGGGATCAGGGGATACACGCAAGGCGTGGCGTTGAGCACCACGCCGGTGCCCAAGGCCAGCAGCAGAACCAGCCACAGGGAAAGGCCCGTCAGGTCGATCTTGTCGCTGCCGGAGACCGCCGAGGAAACCGCCCCGCCCAGGCGGTCCCAAAAGCCGCTTGCCTCCTCCTGCCGCGCGGAGGGGCCGGAACCCGGCTCGGGCGCGAGCCCCTCCGGACTCGCGCTCAGGCCCGCCGCCGCCAAAAGGGCGCCCACCATCTGGGGATCGATCTCCTTGGGCCGCGTCCCCTGGGGCAGGATGTTCAGCGGCAGCTCGAACTCCACCCGCCAGGGCTGGGCCCCGGCCATGTCCAACGAGGCCCGGCCCTTGATTTCCCGCATGCCGGGCGGGATATGGGCGGGCACTTCCACGCCCAGCAAAACCACCGCCGCGCCGGGCATGCCCTGGGGCAAGAGGACCGCCAATTGTTCGGACTGGATACCTCCGGCCGGATCCAGGCTCACCACCAGCGGAGGTTCCTGGCCGGGCTGCGGCGCGAGTTCCTGGGGCAAGCGCAGCATAAGAAAAAGCGGCAGGGCTTGGCCGGCGGGATAGCCGTCCCAGGCCGGGATCAGGCGCACCGCGGACTGGTTTTCCGCCCTTGGTGCAGAAGGGCCGGCCAGGATCAGCAGCGCCAATAAAAACAAGGCCAAGGCCTTGCGGATTCCATTATTGTTCATTTATCCACGCTATTAAAAAGTGCATGTAATATAAGAATACATATCGAATTAAAATCTACAGGCCGTCCCCCAAGGGGTCAAATAAAAACGCCTTGCGCTCTTTTTGGCCTTTTTCATTGAAATCCTGGTATTTTTCAGGACTAAAAAATTTTCAAGCGCTTTTTTTCCTTAAATATTTATCTTTACAAATCTTGTGTTTTTTGTTATTTGAGACCAGATATGGTGCTCTATATTCACCGCCTGTAACGGCTTCCACATATCGAGGGCATATGAAAGCCAAAATCTTCGTCCTGATTCTGTTGCTCGCTTTGATCGTAAGCGGCTGCGCCACCAATCCCCAACAAGCCAGCTTGCCGGAAAGCAAGCAAGCTCCCCGGGAAACGGAAGCCGCCGCCAAGCTCTCCCGCACCGAAATAGAGGTCAAGGTAGCCCAGGAGCTCCAGCAGCTGGGCGAAATAAAGTTGGCCGAGGAGGAGCGCAGGGCCGCCGCCGAAAAGGAAAAGGACGAAGTCACCTACGACATCCCCATCACCATCAACGCCCAAGTGGAGCGCTGGATCGATTATTTCCAGACCCGCATCCCCAAGCGCTTTCAGCTCTGGCTTTCCCGCTCCGGACGCTACGACAAAATGATGCGCGGCATCCTCAAGGAATACAAACTGCCGGAAGACCTCTTTTACCTGGCCATGATAGAAAGCGGCTTTTCCTGCAACGCCTATTCAAGGGCCCACGCGGTGGGCCCCTGGCAGTTCATCCGCGGCACCGGCAGCCGCTACGGCCTGCAGATAGACTACTGGGTGGATGAGCGCCGCGATCCCGTGAAAGCCACGCACGCCGCGGCCCGCTACCTCAAGGATCTCTACGCGGAATTCGGCTCCTGGTATCTGGCCGCCGCGGCCTACAACGCGGGCGAGGCCAAGATCCGCCGCGCGCTCAAGCGTTACGGAGCCGAGGATTTCTGGTCCATCAGCCATCATCAAAAACGTTACCTGAAATCCGAAACCAAGAACTACGTGCCCAAAATGATCGCGGCGGCCCTGATCGCCAAGGAGCCCGAGAAATACGGCTTCAAGCAGGTGTCCTACGAAGAGGCCATGTCTTTTGACGAAGTCACGGTACATGGCGGCACCAGCCTGGGCGTGGCCGCCAAGCTGGCCGGCGCCAAGACCCAGGACCTGGCGGCTCTGAACCCCGAGTTGCGGCGCTGGTGCACCCCGCCCAACCAAAGCCGCTACACCCTGCGCATCCCCGCCGGCACCAGGGCATCCTTCGAGACCGCCTACGCCGCCCTGCCCAAGGCCGAACGCAAGGCCCGCATCGGCACCGTCAGCGTGAAGGTGCAGCGGGGAGACACCCTGGGGCGGCTGGCCGCCAACTACCGGGTGCCCCTGCGGGACCTCATGGCCATGAATCCCAGGCTGGACCCCCGCCGCCTGCAGGTGGGACAGGTGATTCAGGTTCCGCCCCATGGCGCCAATATCCAGGAAAGGACCGCGGTGGCCTCCAGCCGCTCCCAGCGCCGGGCCAAGGTGCGCTCCTACGCGGCCAGCGACCGGGGCACCCGCAAGATCGTCCACGTGGTCAAGCGCGGCGACACCCTCTGGGACATCGCCCAGGCCTACGGCATCAGCCACAACGACATCCGCCGCTGGAACGGACGGAGCGGCTCGCGTCTCAACGTTGGCCAGAAACTGGTTCTCTACGTGCCCCAGGTCAAGGCCGAGGCCAAGCTCCAGCCCAGCCAAAGCGCGGTGGTCTACGTGGTGCAGCGCGGCGACAATCTTTGGGAAATCTCGCGCCGCTTCAAGACCACCCCGGCGGCCATCCGCCGCTGGAACGGGCTCAGCACCAGCCGCATCACCCCCGGTGACCGTCTGACCGTGAGGTTGGCCGACAGCAACTCCTAACCCGGCCGCGGGTCGGCAGGTCGGCGGTAAATCGGCGGCAGGAGAGGCGGGGGAGTCAGGCGGGGTAGGCGGCAAACCCGGTCGCAGTCGGTGCCAGGAGAAGCGGGGTAGGCGGCAAACCCGGCCGCAGGTCGGCGACCAAAGGGCGACCAAAGGGCGGGCAATGTGGGGCGGTGCGGGGGCGAAGCCAACCCGGCCGCCCCGAGCTTATCCGGCAAAATCCTGAAGCGGGGCTGCGACGCGGCCCAAAGCCGTTAGCGATCCGGCCAGCCTGGCCTGGGAGGTCGGCCGGCAAAAAATCCTACTCCAGCCGCATAGACGTCATCAGGCCGGCTACGCCAAAACCATGAGGCGGGCGACAGCACGGCCAGTGCCGTTATTGTCCCGACTGCTGATCTCGTTTGTGAGGGGGGGACGGGGTGGCTTAGGGGTCTGATCAGGCGTCATCGCTTCGCCGGGCGATCCAAGCAACATATTCCGAGTCTTTATTCGCGCGGCCCATCGGCAGTGCGTATGCCGCGCTTCGCGCTGGCGGGGCCTAGTCGCGGGCCGGGGCCCCAGCGTTTCTTTTATGCTTAGGCGGGTTCCTCGTTGATGGCGGCCTCCGCCGCCGGCCCGCCCAAGCGCCGCCAAAGCTCCTCGGCCGGAACGTAATCCGGGTCTTGCTCTCGCACCTTGGCCAGCAGGCCCAGGGCCTGCCGCCGCTTGTCCACCCCGGCCAAAAAGCGGGCGGTTTCCACCAATAATTCCCAATCGCCCTTTTGCAGACCGTCCCGCGCGGCGGCGGACATGGAGGCCAGCGCCTCCCGCCGGTCGCCCATGCGTTCGCGCAAGCGGCCCAGGTTGAAATGCAGCCTCCCGGCCTCGGGGTCGATCTCCAGGCCCCGGTGATACTCGGCCAGGGCTTCCCGCAGCAGGCCCCGCGCCACCAGCTCCAGGCCCCGCCGCGCGCAATCCTCGGCCCTCTCCCGGCGGACCGCCGAGACCTCCTCTTGCACCCGGTCCAATAAATCCTCGCGGCCCAGCCGGGCGCAGACGGCTGCCACCCCGGCCTCCCCGCCGCAATCCCCCTCGGCGCCCCGCAGGCAATCGCCGAAATGCCTCAGCGCCATCTCGTCCAGGCCCGAGGCCAGATAAGCCTCGCCGATCTCGCGGTGGAATCGGGCCTGATCCCAAGGCGCCTCCCCCTGGGGCCAGGCGTCCGGCTCCAGGATCTGGGCGAACATGTCTTCCGCCGCCGCCGCGTCCCCGCCCTGGGCCAGGGCCGAGCCGGCCAGGAGCAAGGCTTGCAGGCGCTCCTCGCTCCTGCCCTGCCGTCTGGCTTCCGCCGCCGCCGCGCCGAAGGCCTCGGCCGCCTCCTGGTGGCGTTCCTGGCCCGCAAGGGCCCGGCCCAGGTTGAGCTGCTTTTCCATCTGGTTGTGATGGGGCTTCAGCTCCAGGGCCTTGCGAAAGGCGCTCTCGGCCTTGAAGTAATGGCGCAAATCCAATTGCGTGCGGCCCAGCAATTCCTGGCGGAAAGCGTTCTCGCCGCCCTGCCGGGCCATGGCCTGATCCAGAACGCCCACGGCCCCGGCGGCGTCGCCCTCGGCCAGCATGGTCTGGGCCAGAGCGTCATAGGCTTTGAAATAGCGCGGGCTCTGCTCCAGGGCTTTTTGATAAAAGCCCAGGGCCTCGCCGACGCGCCCCTGGGCCTGGCGCAGCACGCCCATTTGCAGCCAGGCGGCGCTCACCTCGGCGTCCTGCTCCAGAATCCTTTGATAGCAGATTTCCGCCTCTTCCCAGCGGCCGAGCCTGGTCAAGAGGCCGCCCAGGCCGAACAAGGGCCACAGGGCGCGGGGACGATTCTGGGAGGCGGCTAGATAGATGTCCAAGGCCTGGTCGCTCTTGCCCCGCTGCTCCGCCAGCATGGCGCGGGCCGTGTTAAGGCGTCTCTCCAGGATCAGGTCCAGGCGGCGGGCCAGTTTTTCCGGGCTGATGGGCTTGGTCAGATAGGCGTCCTGCTTCTCCTCGGCGGCCCGGATGACCCTGGTGTCCAGGGTTTCCGCGGTGACCATGACGAAGACCAGGTCGTCTAACTCCTCGTCGCCGCGCACCTGGTCCAAGAGCGTGAGCCCGTCCATGCGGGGCATGTTCCAATCCACCAGGGCCAGGTCGCAGCCCTGCCCGCGCATTATCTTCAGGGCGGCCTCTCCGTCGGCCGCGCGCTCGATATTGAGGAACCCGGCCTGGCGTAGCGCCTGGGAGAGAATCAGACGCATGGTCTGCTGGTCGTCCACCACCAGCGCCGAGGCGCTGCGGTCGCTCACCCGTTCCAGGCGGGCGATTTCCTTGAGCAGCGAGCCTTCCCGCCTGTCCGCCAGCTCCGAGGTCCAGCCTTCCGCGCCGAGCTTGAGGGCCTTCATTTCGGCCTACGCCCTTTCAGCCTGGGGCAATAGCAGATGAAACACCGCGCCGCCGTCCTGGTTGGCGTAGCCCACCTCGCCGCCCAAAAGCGCCGCCGCCCGGCGGCAAAAATACAGCCCCAGTCCGGTGGAGCCGGCCGTCCCCTTGCCGGTGACGAAACGCTGGAACAGATGCGGGCCCAGGCTAGGCTCCACGCCGGGGCCGCTGTCGGCCACCCGCAGGCTGGCCCGGCCGTGGTCCGCGCCGACGCGCAAGCCCACCCGGCCGCCGCCGCCCTGCTCCGGCGAGGAGTGCTTCAGGGCGTTCAGCAGCAAATTGGTTATCAGGCGCTCCAGGAGGTCCTCATCCGCGCTCACCCAGGGCTCCGCCTCGGCCCGGGTCTCCAGGGCCACGCCGTAAAACCGGGCCAGGGGCGCCAGCCTGGCCGCGGATTCCCGCGCCAGGGCGGCCAGGTTCAAATCCATGAGGTTCAGCGGATACTGGCCGGCGTCCATGCGCTTCAGGTCCAGGAAATTGCTGATGCGCCGCCACAGCATCTCCAGATCGCTTCTGGCGGCGGCTAAATATTGCTCCCGCTCCCCGGAGGCCAGCCCGGCGGGGTCCTCCAAAAAGCCCAGCACCTCCTTGACGCCGGCGATGGGCGCTTTCATGTCGTGCACGATCATGTGCAGCAAATCGTCCTTGGCCCGCTGGGCTTCCGACAGCTCCCGGTGGGCCTTCTCCAGGCGGGCGTGCAGGGCGCTGAAGTGAACCAGGCGGCTTATCTCCCGAGCCACGCCCTGGGCCGTCGCCAGGTCTTCCCGGCAGAAATGGGGCTCCCCCGCCTTGTCGGCCAGGTTCAGCACCCCCACCACCTTGTCCTCCGCCCGGAGCGGCAGGGAAATGAGGCTGCCGGTGCGGTAATTGCGCAGGCCCCTCTCCCGCCGCACCCCGGCCAGATCGCTGGCCTCCACCTCCCGGCAATAGACGGCCCGGCCAGAGGCCGCCACCTGGGTGGCGATGGAGGGCTCGCAGAGGGGCGTGGCCAAGCCCACCAGCTCCGGGTGGTTGGCCGCGCGCACCGTCAACCGGTCGTCCTCCAAAAGCATCAGCGAGCAGCCTTCCGCCTGGACCAGGCCGGCCAGCGCCCCCACGCATTGGTCCAGTTTGCCCTCCAGGCTTTGCCGGGGATCGGCCAAAACCTTTCCCAGCTCCACCAGACAGCGCAAGCGCCGGTTCTCTTCCCAAAGCTCGGGGCAAGCTTCCTGTTTGGCGGTCGGCATGCTCACGTCCTTCGCAGACCCCACCCATCGTCAATAATTTGACGCAAACGGGGGGTCTCCTCAGGAGTGATGCAAAACCCGGTCCAGGCAGCGCGGGCTGGCTACAAACGGCAGTCGTCGAAGAAATTGCGGTCGATAAAATGGCGTTCATCGCAAACTTGCAGCAAACGGTCGGCCACCCGGCTGTTGGCGCCGTCGCCGTAGAACACCTTGACCACCACCCCGGCGTCCTTCACGGTTTGCACCATGGGCGTATAATCGCCGTCGCCGGCCACCAGACAGGCGTAGTCGATGGAGCGCAGATAGCTGAGCCGCACCAGATCCACGGCCAGTTGCACGTCCACCCCTTTTTGCTGCACCAGGAGCCGCCCGGCCTCGTCGCGGCCCCTGGGCACCGCGTAGCCCAGACGCAGCTCATAGCGCGGCAGATTGGTGAGGGCGTGAAAAAAGCGGCGCTTGCCTTCCATGCGTTCGATGTCCTCCGGTTGGGGGTCATCGGGCTCGAAGGGCAGGCAATTGTAATAATAGGTCCGCAACAATGAAACGCCGTTGGCCAGCTTTTCCGAGAGCCGATTGAAATCGATACGGTAAACTTTAAGGTCTATTAATAAATTCTCCAAATAGCCGCCATCGATGAAAACCGCGCACTTGTTGCTCATAATATAATTCCTTCTTTTTCCAATGTGCATCCGGCCGGCTATAAGCCCCCCTTTCCGGCATTGTTTAGCCAAATTAATTAATTCAATTACCGCTCCGGGTCGCTTGCCATAAGCGGTTGGCCTCGGCAAGGTCCTCCAGGTTATCGACGTCCAAACGGCTCTGGGGCTCCACCCCCACCAGAGCCAAGCCGGTCCGCAGCCTGGCCAGCACGTCCCGCGCGCCCTTGTCTCCGCCCAGACCGGCCAACTCGTCAAAATGTCTGCGCATGAAAGCCACCGGGTGGCTTCGCTTCCCCGCCACCTCACCGGCGGCCGCTCCCGCCGGGGCTTCTTCGGCCGCCCCAGCCACCTGGGCTATGGAGCGCGCCGTCACGAAAGGCATGTCGCCCAAGAGCATTACCAACCCCACGGCATCCAGCTCCCGCGCCCGGCGGGCGGCCAAGGCCAGGGAGCCGCCCATGCCTTGCTCGGGCTGGGGGTTGATCAGCGCCTCCACCCGCGAATCCGCGGGGAGCGCCCGGCGCACCGCCGGCCCGTGGGAGCCGGTGACCACCAGAACCCCGTGCAGGCCGGCCTGCAAGGCGGCCTGCACCGGCCAGCACACCAAAGGATGGCCCCCCAGGAGCGCGGTCTGCTTGCCCCCGCCGAAACGGCGGCCCTCGCCGGCGGCCAGCACGGCGGCGAACCAGGGAGCCCGCCTGGGTTTGCAGGATGCGCGCAAGGATTCCGACCTCTGCCTGGGGACCGGCGACGGGCGCATTTATGCCCTCCCGCGGTGGGGCCCACCCGCCGCCATAGCTTATCAATCCTTTCTACTCTATCCCCAGCGGGGCCTGGGAGGCAAGGGGACCGGCGTTATCAGTCCCAAAGCTTTTTGGCAAAGTAATAGAGAAGTATGGAGGCTATGAAGCAGAGGCTGGCCATGGGGCCGGTGGCCGGCCAGCTTCCCTGGTCTTCGTCGTCGCCCTGCCGGGCCTTGCTTTCAGCTTCGAAAAACATGAACAAGGGGCCGAACCAACTGGAGAACAAGGACACCACCACCCCTCGGGCGATGTAGTCCTTTTTCCGGTAAGCCACCCAACCGCCCACGATCATGGGAAGGATGCTGAGCGCCACGAAGACGATTATCTTGTTCCAAACCATCTGCCCCAAATTTTCCATTTCCGCCTTCCCCGCGTGAGCTACCTATGGCAAAGGGCGATTCCAGCAGGCACTATCATCAATCCACCTCCCACCCGATGAGCCTGGGCAGCCAAAGCACGGTGTCGGGGAGGTAGGTCATCATCAACAGCACGGCGATCTGTATGGCGATCCAGGGCATGACCGCCCGGGAGACGTACACCAAATCGCGGTTGGCCATGGCCCCGGTTATGTAGAGGCTGACGCCCATGGGCGGCGTGCAGTAGCCGATGGCCAGGTTGACGGTCATCAAGAGGCCGAAATGCACCACGTTGACTCCGTAATGGTCCAGCATGGGCAGGAAAATCGGCCCCAGGATCAGGGTGGCGCTGATGATATCCATGAACATGCCGACTCCCAGGAGCAGTATGTTGACGGTTATCAAAAACACCCAGGGCTCGGTCACCGAACTCACCACCGCCTCGCTGATCTTGGCGGGAATGCTTTCCATGATGAGATAGCGGCCGAAGCAGGTGGCCCCGGCCACGATGATCAAGAGGGAGGCGCTGGTCACCGCCGAGTTGACGATGACCGCCTTGACCTCCTTGAACTTCATGGTCCGGTGCAGGAAAAGCTCCACGACGAAGGCGTAGACGCAGGCCACCACCGCCGCTTCGTTGGCGGTGAAAGCGCCCGAGAAGATGCCGCCGAAAATGATCACCGGCAGCATGAGCGACCAGAATCCCTTGCGGAAGGCTTGCCAGGCCTGGGGCCAGGTGGGTTTGGGCGCCGATTGGAAGCCCGGGTTGCGCTTGGCCCAGACATAAGCGTAGGCGCACATGCCGGCCATGATCAAAACGCCCGGCACGAAGCCGGTGAGAAACAATCCCTCCAGGGAACAGGCGCTTATCATGGAATAAAGAATCATGCCGATGGACGGCGGAATGATCACGCCCAGGTTGGGCGCCGCCGTCATGCAGCCTATGGAAAACTTTTCATTGTATTTGTTGTCCACCAGGGCCGGAATCATGAAGCCGCCGATGGCCACCACCGTGGCCACGGTGGAGCCGCTGATGGCGCCGAAAAGGCCGCAGGCCAACACCCCGGCCATGGCCAACCCGCCGGGCAGCCAGCCCACCACCACGTTGGCGAAGCGGATCAGCTTGTCCACGATGGAGCCGCCGGTCATGATGTTGCCGCAGAGCACGAAGAAAAGGACGACTACCAGGGCGAATTTATCCATGGACAGGTAGAACGAGCTGGCGATCATCAAGGGATCGGCCGGCGTGAACAGCCAAATGCCGGCGAAACCGGTGAAAAACAGGCAAAGAAAGACGGGAACCGTGGTCGCCATGCATCCCAGCAGCAACGCGAGAATAATGAGATAGCTCAGATCCATCCCCAGTCAACCTTTCCTTAGGCGGCCCGCTTTTGGCGCTTGGTTTCCTCGTAGTCCTTGTAGATGTTCTGCACGGTGCGGGTGAACATCAGAAATCCCATGATCGGCAGGATCAGGTAAAGCACCACGAAGGGCACTTCCAAAATGATGGACTTTTGAAAGGTCTCGTATTTTTGGATGGACAGGATGATGCCGTAATAAAAAATTATCACTGAAAAAAGCAACACCGATATATTGCTGACCCAAGTGAGCGGCGTCTTGAGGCGCGGAACCAATTGCACCAGGGCGTCTATGGTTATCATGGATTTTTTCTTGATGGCCAGGGAGCAGCCCAAGAACGTGGTGTAGATGATGACGTCGCGGATCAGTTCCTCGGACCAGGCCAAGGTGTAGGAAAATTCATAACGCAGCACCACTCCCACGAACAAGGAGACCAGGCCCACTATCACCAGGAGGTAAAGGAACCACTCCTCGAATACGGTCAAGACCTTATCCAGCACATCCAAAATGCGGCCGAACATTTTTTTAGCCTCGTTTGGCGGGGGTTGGGCCGGGAGGCGCCCCAAGCGCCCCCCGGTGCCCAAAATTCAAGCTTTTTTATTAATTATAGCCCAGATAGGCCTGCACCTCTTTGAGGTACTCGGGGCCTATCTCCTTGGCGTACTCCTGGTGAACCTTGTCGCCTTCCTTCTTCAGGACGGCCAGATCCTCCGCGGAGAGCTCCCAGAAGGAAACGCCTTCTTTTTCCTTGGCGCCCTTGATGGATTCCTCTTCCTGGGTCTTACACTGGCCGCGGTAGATGGCGCACTGCTCGTTCACCACCTTCTTGAAAGTCTCCTGCAGGTCCTTGGGCAGGCTCTGATACCAGGCCTTGTTGAAGAGCCAGATGAACAGGCCCTGGGCGTAGTTGACCGGGGTGAAGTTTTTGGCCACCTCGAACTTCTTGGTGAGGTAGCAGACGATGAGGGTGTGGTCCAGGCCGGTGATGACGCCCTGCTTCAAAGCGGTGGGCACGTCGGGCCAGGGCATGACCACGGGATTGAAGCCCCAGGACTTGTAGAGAAGCTTGTTGACCGCCGCCTCGGCGATGCGGAACTTGACCTTTTTGGCGTCGGCTATGTTCTTCACCGGGATGGTGGTGGCCCAGCCGTAGCGGCCATAGGCGGTGATGTCCATGCCCATGATGCCCTGGTGGTCCATGGCATCCAGGAAATGCTGGAACATCTTCTTGTTACCCACGAATTTTTCGAGCTTCTCGTAGGAGTTGACCAAGAAGGGCAGGTTCACGATGCCCATGCGGGGCCCCAGGTTGGTGGAAGCCACCGAGCTGACGCTCATGCCCTGGATGGCGCCCATTTGCAATTGGTTCAGCACCTCCACCTCGCCGCCCAGCATGCTGAAGGGGATGTATTCGAAATAAACCTGGCCGTTGGTGGCCTTCCACAAGGCGTCGCGGATGGCGAACCCGGCGAACACGCCCTTGATGGCGGGATGGCTGACGTTGCTCACCTTGACGGTGTATTTGGCTTTGGAATAGTCAAAGGCAGGCTTCCATTTCTCCAGTGAAGGCTTTTTGGCCATGGCCGCAGGCACCACCAAGGCCACCGCCGCCACCACGACCGCTAAAACCAACATCCATTTCTTCATCCGCATAAACCCTCCCTTACGCTTAGCGTGTGAAAAAACCACGGTTAAATTTAGGTTGCCGATCTGCCCCGCCTTTTGGCGCGTTTTCTCCCTGGGGCCTTTTTGGGGTCCCAAAGCGCCGGCGGGCAAGCGGCCCACCTCCTTTCCCCTTTGCAACCAAACGCTCTCGCGGGCTCCCGCCGGCTAGCCGGGCAAAAGCCCCCGTTCTCCCCTCAGCTTGAGCTGATTTTCCAGCTGATCGGGCGAATGCTTCACCAAAAGCACTGGAATCTGGCATTTGTTCAGCACGGTCCGCACCACGCTGCCGCCCAGGATTTCCTCCCACTCGCTGAGCCCGCTCTGCGCGATGATGACCATGTCGAAATTCTCGTCCTGGGCCAGGCCGCAAATGGTCAGGCCCGGCGCTCCCTCCACCACGCGGGTTTCGAAATCCACCTCCGCCTTGCTAAAGGGTTCCGCCGCCTTTTTCAGCACGTCCTCGGCCCGGCGGTGCATGGATTTCTTGATGCGCTCCTGGTCGGAGGGGCTGATGCCGTGCCCTTCCAGGCGCTTGGTATTGACCACGTTCAACAAGGTGACGCTGATGGGCATGCGCCAATTCAGCTTGAGGGCGTATTCCTCGGCGGTGAGCGAATTGCGCGCGGTGTCCACGGGAATCAACACTTTGCTCTTCATGGGTTACCTCGGCAGTGGTTCATGTTGGGCGAGCCCTGCGCCGGGCGCGCCTGCTCCCGGAGTGAAGGCCTCCCACTCGGGTCGCCATGTGGTTGGAAAAATCCAGGCCGCTGCTTCTCGGATGAAAAACTCGCTGGAGCCGGCTGGGAGTAGCCTTGGGGCCATGGGCGCCGCGCATCGCCGCATCATGCGGCTTGATCCATATCCAGCCTCGACGCCCGGCGGGGCGGCCATCTTTCGGGGGCGGCCTGCGCGCCGCCCGCGGGCTGGGAGCAATAACGGCCGGTCGCCAAGGCAGCTTGCCGGGTTCCGTCCTCTCATATTGCTCGCTGGGATTTCGCTGACCCCCATAGTGCCGGCCAACACCACGACGGCTATTCAAGCCGCGCCATGCAAAGCCTCGATTTTCTCGATCTGGGCAAGAGAAAGGGTCGGTCTTTGTTTACCTCGTGATGCAGGCTATCAAAATCACCCGCTTCAGGTCAAGGGCCAAAAGGTCTGTTTGTTCCTAAGATTTGTGCAATTTGGCACCAGCGGCGGGCTCCAGATCCAGGCACATGCCGTCCTCGGCGGCCAGCACCCGGCCGTCGAAAACCTTGCCCGCCGCGGCCACCGCCTGCAGGGGGTCCACCTCCCGATAAAAATGGGAAAGCAGCAGGGCCTTGGCCCCCGCCTCGGCGGCCAGGCGGCCGGCCTGGGTGGGGCCCAAGTGGCCGGGTTTGGGCCGCTCGTCGCTGGCCGCGCAATGGGCCACCACCAGCTCGGCACCCCGCGCCAGTTCCGCCAGGGAGGGATCGTATTCGCTGTCGCCCAGATAAACCAGACTCAACCCGCCGAAGCCGAGGCGGTAGGCCAGGGAGGTCTCGATATGGCTGGCCGCGCCCGCCAGTATCTGCAGCCCGTCCAGTTCGCTCCGCTCCCCGTGCTCCAGCCACACGGTGCGCAGGTTTTCCCGGGGCGGCCGCGCCCAGGAGCCGAAGACGCCGGCCAGGCCTTCCAGCACCTTGGCCAGGCCGGGATGCCCGAAGAGGGTGATGCGGGCCGTTTCATGCATCAGGGGATCATAGTTGAGGGCGAAAAGCAGCGGCAGGAGATCGCCGATGTGATCCAGGTGATGATGGCTCAGAAAAACGCCCTTCAGCATGGCGGGGGACACCCCCTGCCTGGTCAGCGCCCGCCAGGCCCCCTGGCCCATATCCAGGAGGAAGGCGTTGCCCCCGGCCATCAGCAGATAGCTGGGGGAGGACCTTTGCCGCCTCAGCTCGCAGGAGCCGGAGCCCAGCACCGTGAGTCGCAGGCCGTCAGGCATCCTCCGCCTCCTTTCTTATGAGTTCCCGCCTTTGTTTCAGCGCGGTCAAGAGCGATGCCGGCACCCGCAGGCCTCCCTTGCCCGTGCCCAGGCGTATCCGCTGCTTGCCCTCGCCGTGAAAATCGCTGCCGCCGCTCAAGACCAGGCCCAGCCGCGCGGCCAGGGAGGCCAGGCCGCGTTGGGTGGCCGCGTCGTGCTCGCTGTAATAAGCCTCCAGGCCCTCCAGGCCCACGGCCCGCAGCCGGCGCGCCAGGGCCTCCAGGCCGGGCCGGTCCAGATCCAAAAGGCCGGGATGGGCCAGCACCGGCACCCCGCCCGCCGCCCGCACCAGGCCGATGCCCTGGGCCGGGCTCAGGCGCTCCTTGGCCACGTAGGCCGGCCCGCCGGCCTTGAGCCAGCGGTTGAAAGCCTCGCCCTGGTTCGCGGCGTAGCCCTTGGCCGCTAAAGCCATGGCGATATGGGGCCGGCCCACCTGCCCGCCGCCGGCCTGGGCGTTCACCTCGGCCATGTCCAGGGCCAGGCCCAGGCCGTTCAGCTTGGCCAGGATGAGGGGATTGCGGCGGCGGCGGGCCTCCTGCACGCGGGCCAGGCCCGCCAAAAGCGCCGGGTGATTGGGCCGCACCCACAGGCCCAGGAGATGCGCCCCGCCCGCCAGGCCCACCTCCAGGCTTATCTCCACCCCCGGCACCACCTCCAGGGCCAGGCCCCGGCCCGCGGCCAGGGCCTCATCCAGGCCGGCCACGGTGTCGTGATCGGTGACCGCCACCGCCTTGAGCCCGGCCTTCTGCGCGGCGGCCACCAATTGGGCCGGCGTCAGGCTCCCGTCGCTGGCCGTGGTGTGGGTATGCAGATCGATCAACTCCATGCTCCGCATGATAGCAGCCGCGGGCGGGCTTGGACAGAGCCCGGTTCGACGTGCTAGCTTCATAGTTACAGCCTGCATCCGCCCCTGGTTTTATTCAATCCCAAGGAGGTGGGAAGCATGAAAAGAATTTTTTGGACGGCGTTGGCCCTGGCGGCCGGCCTGCTCTGGCACTGTCCGGCCCTGGCCGCCGAATCGCCGGGGGCCTCGGTTACCGTGGGCGGGCGCATGCTCACCGACTTCGGCTGGTGGACGCGGGACAAGGAGCTCACCGCCAATCAAAAAGAGGACGTCACCGGCTCCTTTGTCAACCTGCCCGGTCATTCCTATCTGCGGGCCACCTGGACCAGCGCGGACAAGAACGCCGGCGGCCTGGTGGAGCTGGGCCTCAAGTCCCATCAACCCGAGGCCAGCGTGAGCCTGCGCTACGCCTATGGCTGGTGGAAGAGCGGCAACTTTCGCCTCTTGGCGGGCCGCACCGACAACTGGTTCGGCAGCCTGGCCTACCACGCCCGCCAATACCTGGGCCTCAACGAGGGCGGCCACGCCTATCTGTGGGGCTGGGGCCAGCTCTGGCCGGACAGGGTGGCCCAGGCGCAGCTCACCTACGAGACCCCGGCCTGGGGTTTGCAGTTCGCCCTGGAAGACCCCCGCGACCAGACCGGCGCCGCCGGCCAGGATTTCTACGGCGACCTGCCCCGCTTTAGCCTCACCGCCAGGATCACCGCCGGCGGCTTCATGACCCACCCCGGCTTTTCCTTTGTGCGCCACAGCTACGAGGGAAGCGGCCTGAAACAGGAATACGACACCTGGGCGGTGAACCTGCCCCTGCGCTACGTGAGCGGCGCTCTGGGCCTCAAGCTGCAAATCCACTACGGCGTCAACTTCTACCAGGAGTATCCCTTCTATCCCGCCCTGGCCGCGCCGGTGGCGAAAGCGGGCGGCTC
This sequence comes from Desulfocarbo indianensis, assembly GCA_001184205.1. GTDB lineage: Bacteria > Desulfobacterota > Desulfarculia > Desulfarculales > Desulfarculaceae > Desulfocarbo > Desulfocarbo indianensis. Next base: position 1,017,555 of record LBMP01000001.1, on the reverse strand, counting down.
CCTGGAGGACACCGAAACCCTGGGCGGCCTCTTCAGCCTGGAATACAAGATCGGCAACACCATGCTCATCGGCGCGGTGGGCTACGAGCGCTTTGAAAACGACGCCTGGAAGGGCCTGGGCTTTCGGGACGACTCCAGCCAGCGCCTGGCCCTGGTGGCGGCCCTGCACATCGACCTGAATCCCTTTTTCAGCCTGCACCCCGAAGTGGCCCTCTACGACCACGGCGACGACCCGCTCACCGGCGAGTCGCAGGGCCGCGAATGGCTGGCGGGCGCGCAGTTCAGCTGGATTTTCTAGGCTGGGGGGGGATAAGCGCCCGGCAAAGGGCCTGGGCTCAGCGCAGGTCCAGGAGCACTTTCAGCGCGCCGGGCCGCCCGGCGAGGGCGAAGGCCCGCTCCGCCTGGGCCAGGGGATAGCTGGCCTGGATCAGCGGCTCCACCTGGAGGAGACGCTCGGCCAGGAAATGCAGGGCCAGGCGCATATCGCCGCAGCGCGAGCCCAGGAGGGTGATCTCGTCCACCACCAGCCTGGCCAGATCCAGGCGGGAAGGCTCGTGGCTGGTGGTCTTGGCCACGATCACCCCCTCCGGCCGCACCAGGCTTAAGGCCTGGGCCAGCCCCTCCGGCCGGCCGGTGGCCTCCACCACCAGGTCGAAGCCGCCCTGGCCCAGGGCCGGATCGCTGCTCAGGAGCACCCTCACCCCCTGGGCCTGGGCGATGGAGAGCTTGCCGGGGTGCCGCCCGGCCAGGATCAGGCCGGGCGTCCAGTGCCGGAGCCCCAGGGCGCACAGGAGCCCCAGCTTGCCGTCGCCCAGGACCAGCACCCGGTCGCGGCCGCGCAGCTGGATTTGCTGGGCCGGCTCCAGGGCCGCGGCCAGGGGCTCGGCGAAGACCGCCTCCTGATCGCTCAGCCCCTCGGCCACCGGCATCAGGTTGGCCGCCGGCAGGGCCAGGTATTCAGCCATGGCCCCCGGTGCGCCCTTGATGCCCAGGGCCTTACGGTCCGGGCAATGGCGGGCATCGCCCGCCCGGCAGAGCGGGCACACCCCGCAGCCCAGATTGATATCGGCCACCACCCGCCGGCCCACCAGCTCCGGCCGCGAGGGAGCCTCCTCCACCAGGCCCACCAATTCGTGCCCCGGCACCCCCTGGAAGCCGTAATAGCCGGCCAGAAGCTCCAGGTCGGTGTTGCACAGGCCCACCACCAGCACCCGGACCAGGGCCTCGCCCGGCTCGATTTGCGGGCGGGGCAATTGGCGCGTCTCCACCCGGCCCTTTTCCAGCCACACGGCCAACATGGTCGTTTACTCCAGTCCCTTCATCACCAGCGCCTTTTCCAGGGGCGACCGGCCGGAACGGAAGGCGTTGACCTCGGCCCCGGCCAGGGGCCAGCCCAGGGCCAGGCCGATGACCAGGCTCTCGCTCTGCGGGATGGGCAGATGGCGGCGCACCGCCTGGGGATAGCGGGCCAGGGCCGCGATTATGCAGGCGCCCAGGCCCGCCTCGGCGGCGGCCAGGCAGAAAAGGGAGACGAACGCCCCCGCGTCGTAGGCCGCGTAGGCGGTCTCGCCGGCCGGCACGGCTACGAACACCAGGGCCGGCGCGCCGAATGCGTTGAAGTTGTTGGCGTAGTGGGCGGAGCGCTTTTCATGGTCGTCGCGGCCGATGCCCAAAACCTTGAACAGGGCCCGGCCCAAGTCCCGGTAGCGGTCCATCATGTCCCCGCTGAAGCCGGCGGGCATTCCGATGTCGGGCGTCTCCTTTTCCCCGGCCTGGTGGGCCCGCACCAAATCCTGGCGTATGGCCAGCGCGGTCTGGCCGCCGGCGGCGTAGACCCGCCAGGGCTGGGTGTTGCCCCAGGAAGGCGCCTGCTGGGCTTTTTTCACCAACTGTTCCACCAGGGCGGCGGGCACCGGCTTTTCCTGATAGCGCCGGCAGGAGTAACGTCCCTTTAAAACCTCGTTGAATTCCACAAGCAACCTCTCCTTAGCAAATTAACCGTCCGGCGGCCAGGCGGCGGAAGCCTCAAGCTACCCCGGCCGGCCACGGGGCGGCCGCCCAAGCCTCAATCCCGGCCGCCTCCCATGAAACGGGTCACCCGGCGGCGAAACTCGGGCAGATCGGCCACCTGCATCACCACCCGCCGCTCGTCGCTGCACTGGGTCAGAAGCCCCCGGCGCGCGGCGGCGTTGAGCAGGGCCTTGCTGGCGGCCAGGGCCCGGGCCGGTCCCCGGGCCAGTTGGGCGGCCAGCTCCAGCGCCCTGGGCAGCACCTCCGCCGCCGGCCGCAGCTCGTCCACCAGGCCCCAGGCCAGGGCCTCCCGGGGCTCCAGCCGCCGGTTGAGATACAGAAGCTCGCTGGTCCGGGCCAGGCCCAGGCGGCGGGCCAGGTTCAGACTCACCCCCGCGCCGGGCCCCAGGCCTATGGCCAGGAAGCCGGCCACCAGCTTGGCCGCCTCATCGCAGATCACGAAATCGGAGGCCAGCATCCAGCCCAGGCCCGCGCCGGAGGAGGCTTTCTCCACCGCGCAGACCACCGGCTGGGGCAGGCCGGTCAGGGCCGCCACCACCCTTTGCACCCACTTGGTGTAGGCCGCGAAAAGCTCGCTCGCGCCCTCGTGGTCCTTGAGGTGCTCGTGGGCGCGGGCCATGTTGCCGCCGCCGCTGAACACCCCGCCCGCGCCGCTGAGCACCACCGCCCGCGTGGTTTGGTCAAGGGCCAGACCCTCCAAGGCGCGGGCCAATTGCGGCCCCAGGTCCTCGTCCATGGCGTTAAGGGTGGCGGGATTGTCCATGACCACCAGGGCCACCGCCCCCTCGCGTTCAAGGTGCACGTACTCGCGGCTCAAGCTGCCTCTCCCAGCCAAGGGTGAAACGACCAGGCTAGACTGCCATAGCCGGCTCCGGCTGACAAGCTCGCCCCATCCCCGCCCCATAAAAAAAACTTGGCGGCGGCGGCGGCCTGTTGTGGGAAAATGAAAGAAGCGTCCGACCCCCCAAAGAGGCTATCGTTCATATGGATCATGACATACTTGAACGGGTGCTCGGTCTTTTGATGGCAGAGCATCCGCCCAGCCGCAACCGGAGTTTCGACCGTTTCAACGAGCCTGACGGTCAGCGCGTGTACCGCCTGTACCGTATTTACCTAAGCCTCTTGGCCGAGCTGGAAGAAGCGGCCGAGCGGCCCGAGGTCAGGGTCAGTTTCAGCCGGGAGACCGACGGCTACCGCCTGTTGATAGAAGACGACAAGGTATCCTACCGGCGCAACTGTCTGGTGCCCTCCGTGCTGGCCGAGCCGTTTTTGGAGCGGCTGCGCGCCCTGGGTCTGGAGACCGCATGAACAGCGCGGACGAGCTGCTGCCGGTGGTGGATGACAAGGACCGGGTGGTGGGCGTGCGGCGGCGGGGCGATATCCACGCCCAGGGCTTAAGGCACCGGGCGGTGCACGTGCTGGTCTTCGACCGGGCGGGCCGCTTGTATCTGCAACGCCGCTCGGCCGAAAAAGACACCCATCCCCTCAAATGGACCACCTCGGCCAGCGGCCACGTGGACCCGGAGGAGGGTTATCCCCAGGCCGCCCTGCGCGAGCTGGACGAGGAATTGGGCTTGCGCCTCGCCCTGGAGGAAGTGGGCGCCATCGCGGCCTGCCCCCGCACGGAAAACGAATTCGTGCGGGTCTACCGCGCCCTCACCAGCGAGGAGCCCCGGCCCAATCCGGCCGAGATAATCGAGGGCCGCTGGTTCGCCCTGGCCGAGGCCCGGCGCTTGGCCCAAGATGTCAGCCAAGCCACCCCTTCCCTGGGGGCGGCGCTGGAACTCATTTAAGCCTAATTCCATCACAAGAGCGCTGCTTCTTTCCCGGCATATGCTATTATTCCCCCGCCTGCCATAACGCACGCCAGGGGGATAAATTCATGCGGAGTGGAAAAAGCATTCTCTCGTTAACCTTGGCCCTGGGGCTGGCGCTTGGCGCGGGGTTCTGGGGCCAGGCGGCCCAGGCCGGTCTTTTGGACGACGTGGGCAGCGCCATGGGCGGCGCGGCCAGCCGGGTCAAAAAGGACCTGAAGGAAGCCGGCCAGGAGATCGGCCTGGTGGACAAGGACGCCTTGCCCGGCGGCGTGGCCAGCCGCCTGAAGAAAATCAATCAAGAGCTGGACAAGGCGGAGAAGGCCCTGGCCCAGGGCGCGGGCGGGCCTCAGGACCGGGCCAAGCGCGCCGAGCAGAACGTGAAGCGGGCCAACACCTACCGCCTGGAAATAGACAAGAGCTACAAAGGCAAGTATTCGCCCGACAACCCGCAGATCAAAGCCGCGGACCGGCGTTTGGCCAAGGTGGAGGAAAAGGTCCAGGCGGCTTCATCCGGCGAGGCCAGCGCCGCCGCCCCGGCCGCATCCGCCGCTGGCGGCCAAACGACGCAGGCCTCCGCCAAGCTGCCGGGCGGGGCCAAGAACCGACTGGGCAAGGTGGACAAGGAACTGGCCCAGGTGGAGCGGGTGCTGGGCAAAAGCGCCTCGGCGGATTGGCGGGCCAAGCAGGCCGACATGCATTTAAAGTCCGCCCAGGATTATCTGGACGAGATAGCCAAGAGCTACCCCGAGGCCATGGGGCATCCTGAAGTCCAGGCCGCCCAGGCGAGCCTGGCGCGGGCCCGCGACAAGGTGGCGGCCCTGCAGGGCAAGGTGGCCGCTGCTGATTCCCATAAGCAAAAAGCCGCGGCCAGCGCCAAGGACGCCGAGGCCCTGAGCCAGGAGTGGATAGACAAGCTCAAGCCCTTTGTCTCCCCCAACAGCGGCAAGGAACTGGCCACCTACGCCAGCGACGATGAAAACCTCTGGCGGGGATGGGAAGCCATCCACGCGGAGCTGGCCCCCCTTTGGGATGAATATCAAAAAACCGATTTCAGCGGCGGCAAATCCCCGGAGCTGCAAGCCGTGGAAAAGCATCTCAAACGCTATCTGGACAACTACGACAGCAACCACGCCAGCTACGCCAATAAAAAGGCCGAGGACGCGGCCAAGCTGGGGCGGTTCGTTTTCAGCAAGGAGCCCCCGGACCCGGCCAACCCCAGCGGCCTCACCCAGAGCTTCAAGGCCGGCGACCATATCTACGCCCTGGCGCTGGCCACCAAGCCCTGGAGCGAGATCTACCGCAGCCAGAACAACGCCCCGGTGCGCATCGACGTGCTCATCGACGGCAAAAAAATCCACGCCCAATTCGTGGAGCTGAAAAAGCCCGCCTACCTGGCGCGCAAGTACCTGGTTTTCGAGATCGCGCCAGAAAAGATCACCGCCTACTCGGACCCGGATATCGTCTACGGCAAATCCACCGCCACCTTGCGCCAGGGGCCCATGGAGATGCTGGACCACCTGAGCAAGCTGGCGCCCGGCAAGCACTCGCTGGATTTCAAGGTGGCCTATTACGGCGACACCTATGTCCAGGGCGGTTTTACGATCGAAGGCGATGACTTCAAGGTCTATCAGGCCATGGCCCAAAAGGCGGCCGGCGCGGCGGCCAAGTCGGTCACCCTGCCCCCGGCCCGCATGACCAACAAGGCCCTGGAGGCCAAGATGCGCGAGCTCACGGCCAACGCCGGCTGGCCGGAAGTCTACCGCTTGAACATCATCGACAAGGACTGGTGGCTGGACCGCATGAGCGGCGGCAACAGCCCGGTGAAGTCGCGCCACATGGCCGCCGCCGTCATGGCCAAGGACGGCGACGGCTATTTCTATAAGGTCTGCACCTTTCACCAGCCCAAGCTCATCACCGGGGCCTGGGGCGAACTGGAGCTGACCCGCACCGGCGACCGGGTGCCGGTGGCCGAGGAAAACAAGGACAAGTAAAGGCTCTCCCCCGGACGGCGGCCGCCGTCCGGGGGAGTATTTTTTCTGAAAAGCCCCTCAAAACCCCAAGCCGGCCTACGTCAAATTACCGCCGCCTTATTGGCTTCACCGCTAAAAAAGCAAGGGCTTAGGGCTGGTCCGTCTTGGCCGGAGCAACGGGCTCGGCGGCCCTGGGCAGGGTGGAGGTCTCCACCTGGCCGCGCTCCCTGGGCAGCACCCTGAAAAGCACCGAGGCCGGCGGCAGGGAGCGGCGGCGGGGGTCGGCCAGATAGTAGCGGTCTATGGCCGCGGCCACCTGATGCAGGTTCATCCCCTCAAGATCCTTGAGAACTTTGCCGATAGTCTTAGGTGCGACCTCGGCGTATTGCAGGGCGTCCAAGACCCCTCGCAAATAAGACAATTTCAGGAGCAGGTCGCTCTGGTCGGACTCGGGCGGCGGCCAGGCCGAGGCGGGCAAAGGGCGCACTTGGTCGGGATTTTGCACAGGATGGATGACATAGGGCTCCGCCGCCAAAACCTGGGCGGCCAGGGCCAGCAGAAAGGCCAGGGAGCACAGCCATTTGATTATGTTGACAATCTTTCCTGAAACTGACATCATTTATCATCCTTTGCCGGAAAAAGGGGCAGCAGCCGGAAATTAATGCAGCATACATCTTTCAGCATAAACGAACTCCAGGCTCTGGTCGAGAAACTCTCGTCCCTGCTTGGCTCCGTGCAAGGCGCGGCGGCCCCGGCGCCGGATGGCCTTCTGGAGAGCGGCCTGCGCGACAGGCCGCTGGCGCAATGGCTGGAGGACCTGTGGCCGGCCGCCCCCCCCTGGGAAGGGGCGGGGCTGAGCGAAGCCAACCTGGAGCTGCTGCACCGGCGCGAGCGCCTGGCCAAGGATCGGGCGGCCGCCGAGATAGCCCACCGGCAGCGCCTCATGGCCAAGGCCCGCCAGCGCCTGGCCGAAGCCCGCCGGCTGCCCGCCCAACAAAAACAAAACGCCCGGCGCGGCCTGGGCGAGGCCTTTGAGCAGGTCCGCCGGCTGCAGGAATTCGCCGGGCTGCAACGGCAGAAGGCCGAGGCCACCGCCAGCCAGGTCCAGTCCATCACCGCCTGGCTGCAAGCGCTGGAGCCGCAAGGCCTGGGCCGTTTCGCCGACGCCTCGGGCCGCCGGGTGAGCCCGGCCCAGTTGGAGAAAATCGGCCACCGCCTGCACGCGCTCAATCTCCGCCTGCGCAAACAGCGGGCCAAGGCCGCCGAAATGGAGCAGGGCGTGGCCCTGGCCAAGGAGCGCGCCGCCCGGGTATTGGCCCTGGTCAAGGCCAAGGAGCGCGCCGCCCAGAGGGCCGAGGACGAGCTGGCGCAAAAGGCGGAGCGCCTGGAGGCGGCCCAGGCCTCCCTGGACGGGCTGCGCCGGGAGATGGCCCTGGTGGACCGCCGGGTGCTTAAAAAGCTTTCCCTGCGCCTCTTGCACTCCCGCCTGCTCAACGCCGCCTCCGCTCTTTTGGCCCCGGCCGTGGCCATGGAGGCCTCGGAGTCCCAGACGCCGTCACTGGAGACGGCGGAGGATTCCCTGGAGCAGGCCGCCGAGAGCGGCCGGCGCTGCCGGCGCCTGGAAACCGCGCTCGGCCGCCTGGAGCGGCTGCTGCAAAAGCGCGCCGGCCGGGTGGGGCCCGCGCTTTCCCGCCTGCGGGAGGTTAACCGCGACATCGCGCGCCTGGAGGCCGAGCTGCCCCCCCTGCTCAAGGCCCTGACCCAGAGCGACACCGCCGGCCCCTCGGCCCGGGCCCGGGCCGCCGCGGGCATCTCCACCAATTTGGCCGAAATCCAGAATTTGCTGCCCGAGGCCAGACAGGCCCAGGCGGAGATCGACCGCCTGCGCCAGGGCCTGGCCGTCGGCATAGAGCGGGGCAAGGCCCTGCAGGAGGCCTGGCGCGAAGCGGGCAAGGCCGAGCGGGCCGCCCTGGCCCAGGCCCAGGCCCTGGCCGCCGAGCTGCCGCTCCTGGCCCAGGAGCTGGCCCAGCGCCGGCTGGGGCTCTTGGAAGCGGCGGCGCCGGTGGTGGAACTGCTGGCCAGGCTCAAGCCCTGGGATATCCTGCCCTCCCTGGCCGTGGTGGCCGAGCGCGCCGCCTGGCATCAGGAGCGCGCCGCCCAGCTCAAGGCCAGCGCCGCCCAATTGCGGGCGCGCCTGCCCGAGCCCACGGCGGGCAAGCTTTCCAGCCCGCCGGTGGCGCTGAAACGTTTTTCCGGCAGCCTGCGCCGCCTTTCGGGCAGGCAGATTCAACTGGCCAGGCTCAACGCCCTGGCCGCCTCGGCCCAGGGCTGGCGCGATCTGTTGTCCGAGCCGGTGCTGGACGCCGTGCGCGCGCCCCTGGAAGGGGCCCTGCGGCGCCTTTCCGGCAGCCTCGGCCTCATGGCCGCGGACCGGCAGCGCCTGGCGCGGGCCAGGGTGCGCTCGGCCCGGCGCCTGGCCGGCCTGCGCCGCGCCTACCAGGACGAACGCCGGCGCGGCCAGATCAGCCAGACCCGCCTGCTTTCCCTGCGCCAAAAGGCCATCAGCCAGCGCAGCCTGATCCGCGCCCAGGAGGCCGAGCTCACCGTCACCCGCCGCGATCAGGCCTGGGCCTACGAGCTGGCCGAGCGCCTGGAGGTGAGCGAGGAGACCGCCCGCCGCCTGGCCAACCAGCTGGAGCGCAACCAGAAGCTGGCCGGCGCGCTCAAGGCCAAGAGCCTGGAGCGCCACCGCCTGCTGCAAAAAGCCAGGTTCACCCTGCGGGAGATGGACGATTGGCGGCGCGAGGCCGAACACCAGCAATGGCTTTTGACCCGCACCCGCTCCGAGCTGGAGCAGGCCCGTTTCGAAGTGACCGAGACCAAGCGCCTCATGCACGAGGCCAACGCCCAGCGCGACGAGGCCCGCCAGGCCCTGGCGGCGGAAAAATCGGCCCGCGCCCGCCAGGCCCTGGACCTTTTGGAAGGCAAGGCCGTGGCGGTGGAACTGGCCGCCACCCAGAGCGAAGCCGGCCGCTGGGCCTCCCTGGCCCGCGATCTGGCCGGCGCGCTCACCATCTCCGGCCTGGCCCACCAGGAGGAGGTGGCCGGGCTGCGGGCCGAGGTGGACCGCCTGCGGGCCGAGGCCAGCACCCTGCAGGAGCAACTGGGCCGCATCGCCCACATGGTGGCCCTGGCCGACCTGGCCGGCGAAAAGGCCGCTCCGCCGGTGGTGGGCGTCAGGGTCACTCCGCTGAATTCAGACCAGGTGGACCGCGCCCTGGACCGGCTGGCGGCCCTGCGCCGCCGCCTGCGCGACCTGGGACGGGGCACCGTGGGGCATTGGGCGGTCATCGCCGCCCTGGCCACCGGGCTCACCTTTGCCGCGCCCAGCACCCCCACCACCGCCACCCGCTCCGACGTGCCCCTCACCGCGCCCCGGCCGGTGGTGAAGCATCTGGCCCAGCGCCTGGCGCCCGAACCGCTGATCAATTTGCCCGCCAGGGCCCTGCGGGTGCCCGAGCCCCTGGGCAGCGGCCGGGTGGAGGTCAACCTCCTGCCCCTGCGGCCCACCCGGGAGCCCATCTCCCCGGAGATCAAGGCCCAGGTGGCCGAGCTGGCCCAACGGGCCGGGCTTTCCCAGAGGGTGCTCATCACCAGCGCCCGCGCGGTCTTCGCCGGCCGCTCGGCCGTGGAAGCCAGGGACCTGGCCGATCTGGCCGAGACCGCCCGCGCCCTGGCCAGCCGCCATCCCCTGATTTTCCGCGAACTGGCCAAGAACGGCCTGCCCCCCTCGGCCAAGGCCCTGGCCGCCGTGGAGCCGGCCGCCGAAAAGGCCCAAGGCCTTTTCCTGGATAGGCTCTACCGCGAATATCGGACCCTGGGCTTCAGCCCCGAGGAGGCCCTGGGCGCGGTGGCGGCCAACGAGCACGCCCTCAAGAAGCTGGACCGGGCCTGGGCCCCGCCCAAGTCCTTCAGCGGCCAGGTGCTGCCGGTGGGGGCCATAGAAAAAATGAGCCTGGCCGAGTTCCTGGCCCGCATGACCCCCTACATCAAGGACAAGCTGAACATCTTCCTGCGCCAGCGCGAGATGACCTATTCCGGCGATCTGGACCGCTACGCCAAGAACCTGGCCTTTGACATGTACTGCGCGGCCAAGCGTTTCACCCTGCCGGTGACCTTCCTCCTGGCCATCGCCCACCAGGAGACCTGGTTCGCCAACGTCCTGGGCGACGCCGACCGCTCGGCCAGCCCCTTCCAGATCTACGAACCCACCAAGGCGCTCATCGCCAATTCCATGGAGCGCATGGGCTTCGCGCCGCCGCCCCGGGACGTGCGCCTGGAGCACCATCTCACCATGGCCACCTACATGGCCGCCTTCCATCTGCGCGAGCTGATGCAGGAGGCCTGGCTGCCCGCCGGCCGGCACGTGGAGGCGCGGGTGGACATGAACAAGGTCATGAAGCGCTACAACGGCTCCAACCGCTATTCGGGCCAGGTGGCCATACGCCAAAAGTCCCTGGCCAAGTTCGTCAAACCCTAGGCCCGCGCGACCCGGCGGGCATCACCGCGATCAGGCGAGCGCCGCTGAACTCCAAGGCCCGGCGCTTTTGCCGCCAAGGAGCTGGCGCGGGCGGCTTGCCCGGCCGGGCCCCCTGGCGGATAATGGCCCAGGTGTTTCCTCCCGAAAGGGGCTCGCCATGCTTGATTGGATAATGCGGACCAAGGCCGGGGCCTGGACCGTGGCCCTTTTGGCGGCGGCCTTGCTCGTGGCCGTGGGTTTCGGCCTGGCCAGCGATTATTACCAGGGCGAATTGCAGCGCTGCCGGGAAAAGGCGCTCTTGGCCCAGGCCAGGGCGGAGCGCCTGCGGGCCGAGATCGACGGCGCGGGCCGGCTCGCCGCTGGGGGCTCGGACCCGCTGGCGGCCCTGGCGGAGCCCGAGGCGGCTGGGCTGGCGGAGGGCAAGCTTCTGCTGCGCCCGCAACGGGCGGTGGCGGCCTTGAACGGCCGGGTGGTGTTCACCCTGGAGGAACTGGACGCGGCGGGGGGGCGGGCCAGGGTGCGGGTCAAGGTCCTGGGCGGCAAGGAGGGGTTGGTGATCATGCGGCCCGGCCAAAGCGTGAGCTTCCGCCTGGACGGATCGCTGTACCGTCTGGTGCTGGAAAAGACCGAGGGCTCCGCCGCCGCCTTTGCCCTGGTTTCCCGCTAGCGCCCACGCGAGCTTGCCTTGCCCGACCGCGGGGGTTAAATTAACCCAGTTGGACGGCTATTTTTCTTCAACACGGGGAACGGTTCAAAGTGCAGCAAACTCCCGATGGTTTCAAACCCAAGCCCCCCCAGGACGAAAAAGACCTGGACACGCTTTTGGGCGAAATCGAATTGGTGGTGGTGGAGGCCGAGGGCGTGCTCACCGACGGCGGCGTGATCTGCGGGCCCGACGGCTCCGAGAGCGTGGTCATCGGCAGGAGCGACGTGCTGGGCCTGGAAAACTGGCTGGCCTTGGGCGGCAAGGCGGTGGTGGCCTCCCGCCAGAGCCTCAAGGCGGTGGCGGCCTGGTGCCGCGAAAACGGCTTCACCCACCGCGTGCATCAGGGGGCCAAGGCGCCCATGATGCAGACCATCATCTTCGAGCACCAACTGGAGCCCCGCCAGGTCATGTACGTGGGCGCCGACCTGGACGACCTGCCGGCCATGATCATCGCCGGCCTGGCCGCCGCCCCCTTGGACGCCCACCCCTGGGCCCTGGGCGGGGCCCACGTGAAGCTGCGCAAGCCGGGAGGCCGGGGAGCCCTGCGCGAACTCTTGGATCTGCTGGCCGAAAAGAGGCCGCCCCGAAAGGCGTGAACCGCCATGTTCGAATCGGAAAACCCGGAAGTTTACGAAAAAGTATATCAGGAACTGCTGCCACGCCTGGCCGGGGCCGATATCGCCGGCGCGGCCCGCGAGCTGGGCTTGGCCCAGCGGGAGGGCGCGGCCCTGGTCCCCTTTTTGGGCCGCGATTTCCTGGTGGACGGCCAGGGCGTCACCCTGGCCCACGGCGGCGGGGCCCCGCTCAATCACCGCATCGTGCTGGCTTATTACATCACCCATGGCGGCCGGGGCGAAAACGCCCTCCGTTTCGCGCCCTACCGCGAGTTACCCGGCGGCCAGGATTTCGCCCGCAGCCTCTCGCGGATCGTGGAGGAGCGGGCGGCCAAGTTTTTCGGCGGCCGCCTGGCGGCGCTTGAAACCGCCGCCGCCGCCCTGGGCGCGGGGCCGGGAAGCGAATACGCCCCCGGCGACGCCAGCCTTCTGTTCCCCGCCCTCCCCAAGATTCCATTATTAATGACTTTTTATGACGAGGACGAGGATTTCCCCGCCGAAGCCAAGGTTTTCTACGATATCACCGCGCCAAACTTCCTGGATTTGGAATGCCTGGCGGTTTTGGGGCTGATTTTGGTGCAGGAGCTGGAGTCCGCGGCGGGCTGACAACGGGAACCCATGAAAAGAACTGGCTTTTTCTCTTGCCGTTAACTAGAATGAATGTCAAAGACTTGTCATGCGCGTGCTAGTGCACATTTGTTGCGCCCCTTGCGCGCTGATGCCCGTGCGGGAACTGCAAAGGGAGGGTTGTGAACTAAGAGGGCTGTATTACAACCCCAACATCCAGCCCTACACCGAAAACCAACGCCGGCTGGAAACCTTGACCGGTTGGGCGGGCGAGCAGGGTTTGCCGCTCACCGTGCAGGATGAATACGAACCCGAGAAGTGGCTGCGGCGGGTGGCTTTCCGCGAGGAGATGCGCTGCCGCATCTGCCACCACGACCGTTTGACCCGGGCGGCCCAGGTGGCCAAGCGCGGCAAATACGACGCCTTCACCACCACGCTGCTGTATTCGGTGCGCCAAAAACACGACCTGGTGCGCCAAACCGGCGAGGCGGTGGCCGCCGAACGCGGCGTGCCTTTTCTATATCGCGATTACCGTCCCCTCTGGCGCGAGGGGATAAAACTCAGCCAGGAGCTGGGCCTTTACCGCCAGGCTTATTGCGGCTGCATCTTTTCCGAACGCGACCGCTATCTGGCGGGCGGAGCGGGCAAAGCGGCAAAAAACACCCCAGCCGAGAGGTGATCTACATGGCAGGACCACAACCTCCCGAGATAAATCTGGAACTCAGCGGCGGGTCGCTCACCATTCGCACCGTCGAGGCTATTTATCACATCACGGCCACCTCCGCGCCGGGGGGAGCCCCGGCCCTGGCCGCGCCGCCCCCGGCCCAGGCGCTGCCCCAGCCGCCGCCCTCCGCCCCCCCCGCCGGCGAGCCGGGCCTGGATGATGATTGGCCCGAGGTGGAGATCCCCGAGCCCGGCCCCGGCGCGGAGCCCATCCAGTCGGCCGCGGGCGCGCCCGAGGACGAGGAGTTTTACCGCGAGCTTTCCCATGACATGTTCCGCGAGGTGGGCCGCCTGGCCAGACGCCTGAGCATGTCCATCCGCGACGTCAAGGTGGACAAGGTAGACGCCCTGGACCTGGAGGCCGCCGGCGAGCAGCTGGAGCAGGCCAAGGACCAGTTGGAATCCGTGGTCAAGATGACCGAACAGGCCACCTTGCAGATCATGGACCAGGGCGAAAGCATTCAGGAGGCCATTGACCAGGCCCGGGCCATCATGCAGCAGATCAGCCCCGCCGGCGGGGAGGCCAGCGCCGAACCCGCCGGCGACGGCGGCGAGGCGCGCCAAAAGCTGAGCCAGGCCCTGGAGGAAATAAAGGGCTATCTGGCCGGCCTGGGCGACGATCCCCTGGCCGAGCTGGCTGAATTGGCCCAGGCCGCCGCCGAGGGGCTGGCCTCGGCCCCGACCTCGGCCCCGGCCGAGGCCGCGCCGGAGCCGGAACCGGAGCCGGCCGGACCCCACTACAAGTTCCCCCTGGATTTGGTTTTCCAAACCACCTATGAGCTTTGCACCAACGAGACCGTCAAAAAGCACATCAAGGCCATGTGGGACGCCGCTGACAAGGGATTCGACGGTCCGGCCGTGGAGCAAGGCCTGAACCAGCTGGTCAGCGAAGGGCCCGACGAGGACAATTTCCTGAACCTGGACCTCAAGGGCGTGTTGAAGGTGCTTTTCAACGCCACCAACCAGGACCGTTTCAAGCAGATCATCAAGAAAATGGCCTCCACCGTGGACCAGATATTCCTGGAGCAGACCCTGCCCCTGGAAGCCATGCCCGGCGAGGCCCCGGCCGCGCCAGCCCCCAAACCGGCCCCGGCCCCGGCCCCGGCTCCGGCCGGTCCCAGCCCCGAGGCCCTGGCCAAGCTCGGCGAGCTGGCCGAGGCCATCAAGGCCAAAAGCGCCCAACTGGCCCCGCCCCAACCGGCCGCGGACCTGGAGGCCCTTTTGGAGGAAGCCCTGGCCGCCTCGGGCGGCGCGCCGTCCAACACGGTGCAGCCCGAGCTGGTGCAGCAGCTCGATCAATCCATGGGGGTCATTTTCTCCTCGGTCAACGGCATCATCGAGGCGCTTTCCTTCCAGGACCTCTCCGGCCAAGCCATCTACCGTATCGTCAGGCTTCTCACCGACTTCCAGGTGCAGCTCCTGGCCATGGTGGTGAGCTTCGGCTCCAAGCTGAAGGTCAAGGCGGAACGCAAGGACGTGACCACGGACCAAAGCGAGAAGCTGGCCCAGGAGGAGGTGGACAAGGCCCTGGTCAGCCTGCGTATCCAGGGCACGGACGAGGGAGAAGAGGAGGAAGCCTCCAAACTGGACCAGAATTCGGTGAACTCCCTCCTGGAGTCCATGGGCTTCTAAAACGCTTTTTCACGCCGCCAACGCCGCCCGGGCCGCCACGGCCCGGGCCGTTTTTTTCTTCCGCCTGAGATCGGATCAATTGACCGCCGCCCGGCCTTGACAGGTTTTCCGGCCTGCTTATCTTTTGCATAGAAGGGGTTTGGTTCCCTTTATTGCAAGCTCCGGCCGGGCAACCACATAAAAAATCATGGGTCTTGCCGCCCGGGCCCAGGCGGCGGGACGCGAGCCGATAAATCGGCAAGGGATGGGCCGTTTACCCGTGATGAATCCAAGGAGGATCGCCATGATTCTAAGCAGAGGCTTTTACCCCTTGGGGTCCTGGCGCGGCGCCCTGGGCGAGATGGACCGCCTGCGGCGCGAGATGGGACGGGTGCTGGGAGCCCTGCCCTCCGGTGAGGGACAATCCTGGGAAACCGGCGCTTTTCCGCCCATAAACCTGCGGGAGGACGCCGACCGCTTTCTGCTGAGCGCCGAACTGCCGGGCGTGAGTTCCCAAGACATCGAGCTGTCAGTCAAAGGCAAACAAGTATCCCTGCACGGCCGGCGCCAGCCGCCGGAGGCACCCGAGGGGGCCCGTTTCCACCGCCGGGAGCGCGGTTGGGCCGAATTCAACCGGGTGGTGGGCCTGCCCGCCGAGGTGGATCAGGACAAGGTGGAAGCCCGTCTCTCCGACGGCGTGCTACAAATCGTTTTGCCCAAGGCCGAGGCGGCCAAGCCGCGCAAGATCGCCATCAGCGCGGATTAGGTGAAAGGAGGCAGCCGCCATGAGCGTTTCCACGGACCTCGCCCCCCGCGGCGAATCCCAGGTTTCCCCTGGCACCGAGAGGACCAAAAACGAACCCGTGTACTCCCCCCTGGTGGATATCTACGAAACCCAGGAAGCCCTGGTGCTCCTGGCCGATCTGCCCGGCGTGGGCAAGGATGACTTGCACATAAGGCTGGATGAGGAGATACTCACCATCGAGGGCGTGGCCAAGGCCTCGGCCGAGCCGGGACAGCGCTTGCTCCGCGAATGGAACAGCGGCACCTTTTACCGCCAGTTCGCGCTGGGCGAAGCCATCGACCGCGCCAAGATCGAGGCCAAGCTGAAAGACGGCGTTCTGGAGCTGGTATTGCCCAAGGCCGAGAAAGCCAAACCCAAGCGCATCGAGGTGCAAGCCGGCTAAGCGGACCCCAACCTGGCCGGAAGCTCTTTGCCGGGCGTTTCTCCTTGTGGACGGAGCGCCCGGCGCTTTTTTTGCCAGGCGCGGGGGCCTCGCCCGCCGAATCCTTTTGGGACGGCCGGTTTATCATGCTAATTTGGTAGACATGAGGGGACATCGGGGAGGGGACTTCTTTGCATTCGTCAGCCGCAGACCTGCCCTCCCGGCCGGATGAAAGCCGGGCCAAGCCGGTAGTGGTGGCCATCGGCTCCGGGGCCGGGAGCTGCCAGGCTTTGCGCCTGGCCTTGCCCGGCCTGCCGGCCGATTTGGCCTACGTCCTGGTCCGGCAGGACGGCGCCCGGCAAAATTGCGATCCGTCGCTGATAAACTGTTCGGGCGCCGCCTGTCAGGTGCGGCAGGCTACCGACGGCCAGGAGCTCCAGGCCGGCGTGGTGCATGTCTGCCCGCCGGACCAGGCGCTCGGCTTCAGCCGGGGGAGGCTGGCGCTCGCCCCTCGGGACCGTGCAACGGACCCCTTCCCTTCCCTGGATTCCTTTTTCAGCTCCCTGGCCCACGACCAGGGCGCCGGGGCGGTGGCCGTGGTGCTGGCGGGCGAGGCGGCGGATTCGGCCCTGGGCGTGCGCGCGGTCAAGGCCGCCGGCGGCCTGGTGCTGGTGCAGGACCCCGCCACTTGCCGGCGGGCCGCCATGCCGCGGGCGGCCCTGGCCACCGGCCTGGCCGACCTCACCTTCGCCCCGGAAAACCTGGGGCCCTGCCTGGAGCAGGCGCTGGGCTGCCTGGCCGGCGACGCCGGCCGCGACCTCACGGAAAGCATGGCGCCGGACACCCTGCACGGCATCCTGAAGGCGGTCTACCGCTGCACGGGCTGCGATTTCCGGGATTACAAGACCAGCACCATAAGACGGCGGGTGGCCCGGCGCATGGCCCTGCACCGCCTCGACCAGGCGTCGGTCTATCTCGACTTTCTGCGGGATACCCCGGAAGAGCAGCAGAAGCTCTGCAAGGACATCCTGGTATCGGTCACCAGCTTTTTCCGCGATCCCCAGGCCTTCGCCGCCCTGCGCCGCAGCCTGTCCGTCTATCTGGCGAGCAGGGACGCCGAGGCCGGCTTCAGGGCCTGGGTGCCCGGCTGCGCCTCGGGCGAGGAAGCCTACAGCCTGGGGATATTGTTGGCCGAGCTTTGGCGGGACCGCCCCCATTGGCACAAGGTGCAAATCTTCGCCACCGACCTGGACGGCCAGGCCCTGGCCCAGGCCCGGCGCGGCGTTTTCCGAGCCGGCGCCGCCCAGGGACTTGATCCGGCCGTGGCGGAACGGCACTTCGCCCAGGGGGACGGCTTGCTGCGGGCCAGGCGGCGCATTAGGGAGCGCATTATCTTCGCCCGGCAAAACCTGATACAGGACCCTCCCTTTTCCGGCCTGGACCTTATCTCCTGCCGCAATCTCCTGATCTACTTTTCCGCCCCCCTGCAAGAGCAGACCCTGGGGCGCTTTCATTTCGGGCTCAAGCCGGAGGGCATTCTTTTCCTGGGGCAGAGCGAATCCCTGGGCGGCCTGGGCGGGCTATTCCGGGTGGCCGACAAAATGCAAAAAGTCTTCACCCGCCTCCCCGGCGGCATCCGCCCCCGGCCCTGGCCCAGGGACGACCGCTACAGCCTGGAAGGACCCAGCCGGCCCCAGTTGGAGGCGGACGCGGCGCGGGCCGCCCTGGGCGCGGCCGGGGCCTGTTTGGCCGTGGTGAATCAGGCCAAACAAGCGCTCTTCATCCTGGGAGACGGCCAGCCTTTCTTGAGCCCCGCGCCGGCCCGCGACCCCCATTACATATTGGACATGGCCCACCCCCGCCTCCGGGCCGGCCTGGCCATGGCTCTTTCCAGGGCGGCGTTACGGGAGGAGCCGGTTTCGGTGCAGGGCCTTGCCTTTGACGAGCAAGGCATCGCCTCGCGGGTCGACATCCACGCCAAGCGCCTGGGAGGCGCCCTGGACGGACATCTGGCGGTGATCTTCCTGCCGCGGCCGGCGCAGTTCCCCCCCTCCGGCCTGGAAGAAACCGGCCCAGGCGAAAGCCTGCACCGCAAACTGGCCGCCTCCCAAAAGCATCTTTCCGTGATGGTGGAAGACATGCAGGCGGCCAACCAGGAGTTGGTCTCCCTTTGCGAGGAGGCGCAGGCCGCCAACGAGGAGTTGGACGCGGCCAACCAGGAATTGGACACCGCCAACCAGGAGCTTTCGGCCAGCAACGAGGAATTGGCCACCATCAATCAGGAGCTGGAAACCCGCTCCGCCGAGCTGGGCCGGCTCAAGGCGGAGATGGAAGCCCTGTTGCAGGCCCAGCGGGCCGCCGTGGTGTTCCTGGACCGGCGGGGGCTGATAACCCGCATCACGCCCGAGGCGTCCGGCGTATTGGGCATCTCCGCCGCCCAGGTGGGCCAGCCCCTGGAAACGCAGGTCCTGCTTCCCCAGTTATCCGAACTGGCGTCCAAGGCCCTGTACCAGGGATTGGCAGGCGAGGAGCTGATCGAACGCAACGGATCGTTCCACCTGCTTAAGCTCCATCCCATCGCCGGCCAGGATGACAGACCCCGCGGCGCGGTGCTGTGCCTGCAAGACGTGACCAGAGAACAGATGCTGAGCCAGGAGCTGCGCGCCCTTGATGAAGAGTCGCCGGACATCATCGCCCGCCTGGACCGCTCCTTGCGCTATACCCGCGTCAACCGCGCCATGGAAAAGGCCAGCGGCCTGGAGCGCCGGGCCATCCTGGGCAAGACCGACCGGGAGCTGGGCGTGCCGTGCGAACGCTGCCAGCCCTGGGAGGCGGAGCTGGCCAAGGTTTTCGCCAGCGGCCGGGAAAGCCGCTTAAGCCTTTCGCCGCCCCCCCTGGAACCAGCCAAGCGCCATCAGGTGCGCCTGCTGCCCGAGTTGGGTCTTCATGGCGGGGTGATCTCGGTGCTGAGCGTGGCCCGCGACGTGACCTACGAGGAGCTCTCCCGCGAGCGGCTGAGCCAGAACGAGGCCCGCTTGCGCCGGGCCTTTGACCTGGCCGAGGGAGGCATGGCCCTGCTCGATTTGGAGGGCCGCCTGCTGAGCGCCAACCGGGCCATGGCCCGGATTCTGGGCAAGCGGTGCGAAGAATGCCTGGGCCGCGAATTCCGCGAACTGCTGATCCCCTCCGACCGGCCGGCTTACGAACGGGCCAGGCGGCATCTCCTCACCGGCGCGCCCGGCGAGCTGGCCGTGAGTATCGGCCTGCAGGGGGGGGCCTTGCACAGGACGAGGCTGCAGGCCCGGCTGAGCCTGGTGCGCGACGGCAAGAGCGGGCCTTTGTCCTTGTTGCTGAGGATCGGGCATTCGCCGCCGCCGGCCGGCGAGCTGACCCACGACCTGAACAATTATTTGTGCACCGTGCTGGGCAACGCGGAAATCGCCCTGGAGGACGCCAAGCAGGGCATCGCCACCCCCCGCCAGTTGGAGATCATATTCAAGGCGGGGCGGAGGGCCAGCCGA
Organism: Desulfocarbo indianensis; assembly: GCA_001184205.1. Taxonomy (GTDB): domain Bacteria; phylum Desulfobacterota; class Desulfarculia; order Desulfarculales; family Desulfarculaceae; genus Desulfocarbo; species Desulfocarbo indianensis. Next base: position 998,289 of record LBMP01000001.1, on the reverse strand, counting down.
CTGCTGCGGGAAATGGAGCCTCCGCAGACGCCGCCGGGCGGCGCGGAGGCCGGGGCCGCGCCGGCTTCCCCCGGCGCTCCGGCGGCGAGGGAAGAAGACTCCGCCGCCTGCTCGGGGATGGTGCTTTTGGTGGACGATGAAGAGCTGCTCCTGGACGTGACCCGGCGGACCCTGCAAAAGGCCGGCTACCAGGTGCTCTGCGCCCATAGCGGCGAGGAGGCCCTGCAAGTCTTTCAGGAGCGCGGCCGGGCCATCGGGCTGGTGCTCCTGGACATGGCCATGCCGGGCATGGGAGGCGGGCAATGCCTGGCCAGACTGCGGGAGCTGGCCCCCGAGCTGCCGGTCGTGCTTTCCACCGGTTTCGCCATCGGCCAGGAACTGCGCCGGCTGGCCCAGGGGCTCTTGGCCAAGCCCTTTCACCGCGAGGAATTATTGGATATGGTCCGTCAAACCATCGCCAAAAACCAATGAGGAGGTTACCGTGCCTTTCGTGAACATCAAACTGACGCCCGACGGCCTCACCGCCGAGAAAAAGGAACGCCTCATCGCCGGCGTCACCAAGCTGTTGCAGGAAGAACTGGGCAAGAACCCGGCCACCACGGTGGTGATCATCGAAACCGTGGAGACCGACAACTGGGGAATCGGGGGGCAGAGCGTGACCAAACGGCGCCAGGCCCCATAGCGGGCGGCCGGCCCCTGCGCCATGCTTGCCGGCTCGCGCGCCAAGTGAAAGCCCGGCCCCTTGGGGGGGGCCGGGCTTGTCATGGGGCTTAAGGTCTACTTCTTGGCGTAGTCATACCAGCCGGCGCCGCTCTTGCGGCCCAGCTTGCCGGAGCGCACCTGATTCTTCAGGGTGGTGGGGGAGGCCCACTTGAGCTCCTTGTTGAGCTCCTTATAGAAGTAATCGGCCACGAACTTGCAAATGTCGATGCCGGTGAAGTCCATCAGTTCGAAGGGACCCATGGGGTAGTTGAGGCCCATCTTGATGGCCTTGTCGATGTCTTCCCGGGTGGCCACGCCCTCTTCCAAGAGTTTCACCGCCTCGATCATGTGGGGGATCATGAGCCGGTTGACGATGAAGCCGGGCGAATCCACCTTCACCTCCACGGTCTCCTTGCCCATCTTCTGGGCCAGCTCCATGGTGGCCTTCACGGTGGCGTCGCTGGTGTGGTAGCCGCGGATGATCTCCACCAGCTTCATCAGGGGCGGCGGATTGAAGAAGTGCATGCCCACCACCCTGTCGGGCCGCTTGGTGGCGGCGGCGATCAGGGTGATGCTCATGGAGCTGGTATTGGTGCCCAGGATCACCTCGGGCTTGCAAATTTCATCCAACTGGCCGTACACCTGCTTTTTCAGATCCAGGTCCTCGATCACGGCCTCGATCACGAAATCGCAATCGGCCAGATCACCCATGTCGGTGGTGCCCAGAATGCGGCCCAGCACGGCCGATTTCTGCTCCGCGGTGACCTTGCCCCGCTCCACGCCCTTGGACAGAAACTTGTCCACGGCTTTTATGCCGCGCTGCACGAAGTCGTCATTGATGTCGCGCATGACCACCTCGGCCCCCATCTGGGCCGCCAACTGGGCAATGCCGTTGCCCATGGTGCCCGCGCCCACGACTCCGATTTTCTTGAACTCACTCATGGTTCCTCCTTCGCTCTAAGGCTTGTCATCTTCCACGTTCACAACGGGGCCAATGCTAACTTGGCCGCTGACAGGCCCCTACCCCAAGGGGCCCGGCCTATCGCTATTGATCGCTCTCAAAGATCATCTCAATGCGACGATGTATATCACAGAAGGCTTCCAGGACCTTGGGGTCGAAGTATTCAGGCTTGAGATAATCATCGCCCTTGCTGATGATTTTAAACGCCGTGTCGTGGTCAAAGGGCGGTTTGTAGGGCCTGCGGCTGCGCAGGGCGTCGTAGATATCGGCCATCATCACCAGGCGGCCCGACAGGGGTATGTCCTCGCCGGCCAGGCCGTGGGGATAGCCGCTGCCGTCCCAGCGCTCGTGGTGGCTGATGGCCACCTCCCGCGCCATGGCCAGCCTGGGGTCATCGCCCAGGATATGCAGGCCGTAAATGGTGTGTTTCTTGACCTCCTCCCATTCCTCCGCGTTGAGGCGGCCCGGCTTGCGCAGGATATCCGGGTGCACGTGCAGCTTGCCCACGTCGTGCATCTGGGCCGAATAGCCCAGGACCCGCACGAAGTTTTCCTCGCAGCCCAGGGCGCGGGCCAGCTCCTCGGCGTAGAGGTTCACCCGCATGATGTGGTCGCCGGTGTCCTCGTCGTGATATTCCGCCGCCCTGGCCAAGGCGCCGATGGTGTAGAGGAAGGCCCTCTCCACTTCCTGCACCTGGGAGCTGATGGTCTTGAGGAAAAAATGGATGGTGGCCACCAGGGCCGATAGCACCTGGGCGTCGTAAGGCCCCACCCGCTTGCGGAAATCCAGGGCCACCACCCCCACCTGGGTGGAGCGGAAGGCCACCAGGTTTCGTTGCGGGGGAGGCTCGCCCAGGCGCTGCCATATGCCCGACTCCGGCGCGGGCCCGAAATCCTCGCCCCGGTTCCAGGCCACCAGGTTGTGGCCCATGAAAAGCGGCTCGATCTCGGCCTGGGTCACGTTGGCCGCCAGGTTGCGGAAAGTGACCTTGTTATCGTCCAGATAATACAGGAGGCCGTTCCAGGACCCGTTGTCGGTGCCGGAAAGCAGCAGCACCCGTTCGGGCCGGGCCCGGCTGGTTTCGCCCGGCCCCAAGAGAAACTCCATCAGTTCGTGCAGGCTGGCGCCGGCGTCGAAATTATAGGGATCGAACCGCGACAAGAGGCCGTTGGTGTAGGAGGCGATCTCGGCCAGGCGGTGATAAGCGCCTTCCAGCTCGTCGTTCAGGTCCTTGACCCTGAGCAGCGAGCGCGAGCGGGTGAGCAGTTCGGCGGCGTTCACCGGCTTGCTCAAAAAATCGTCTGCCCCGGCGTCCAGGCCCTTGATCTTGTCGTCCAGGGCGCCCAGGCCGGTCACCATGACCACCGGCAGGCGGCGGGTCTCCTCGGCGCTTTTCAAGCGCCGGCAGACCTCATAGCCGTCCATGCCCGGCATGACCACGTCCAGGAGAATCAAATCCGGTTTCAGCTCCCTGGCCAGGCGCAAGGCGGTTTCGCCGTCGGAAGCCTGGGTCACGCGCGCGCCGTGCAGGTTGAACAGCTCGCGCAAAAGCTCCAGGTTGCTGGGCTCATCATCGGCGATGAGAACGTGGGCGTTTTTCATGTGCTCACTTAATACTGGGCGGCGCGCCCCTTCGAGATGGCGAAGACGGGCGGGTGCTCTCCGGTCGGCCTCCCTACCATGGTTACTTATTATTGGTTTTTAACATTTAACCCCAAAAAGGTCAATGAAGGCATGCACCTGGCTTCGCCGAACCGGAGGCGGACACATTGACACTGAAGGCCAATCCTGCTAGTTTGTCGCCAACGGCCAGGAAATAATTCTTTTTAAAGGAGCAGCCTTGATGAGCCTATGCCGCCAATTGCAAGTGACCTGGCTTTGCCTCGCGCTTCTTTGGGCCGCCCCGGCCTGGGCCTTGTCCAACATGTACGTCACCGACCAGCTTCAGGTCACGGTGCGGTCCGGCCCCTCGGTGGAGAACAAGGTAATCGCCGTGGTCAACTCCGGGGAATCGGTGGAGGTAATCTCGGCCGAGCAGGACGGCTGGGTGCAGGTGCGCTCGGAATCCGGCAAGGACGGCTGGATGATAAAGCGCTACCTGCAAGAGGAAATGCCGGCGCTGGTGAAGATTAAAAAAATGGACCCGGAAAACAAATCGCTCCTGGGCCGTCTGGAGGAGCTGACCAACGACAACCAGGAGCTCAAAAAGGCCCTGAGCCAAGCCCAAGGCCGCACGGCGGAACTGGAAACCTCCTACGCCAAGCTGGAAAAAGACGCCGCCGACGTGCTCAACCTCCGCAATTCCCACAAGAAGCTGCAGGAAGAATACGCCGGCCAGGCCGAGCGCCTGGAAGCCCTCAGCACCGAAGTCGAGTCCCTGCGCCTGGGCAACAACCTGAAATGGTTCCTGGCCGGGGCCGGGGTGCTCCTGGTGGGCTGGCTCATAGGATTGGCCCTGGGCCGGCGCCGGCGCCGCTCCGCCTCTTCGCTCTACTAAAACCCATGCCGTTATGGACCGCCCTGATCCTGGCGCTGTCCTGGGCGGCCGGGCCCGCGGCGGCCGCTGAGCCGCCGGCTTTCAGCCTGGTGATCCTGCAGGAAACCCGGCTCACGGACCACCAAACGGGCGCGGTGGTGGGCCGGGCCCGGCCCTATGAGGCGCTCCATTTCCTGGACCGGCGCGGCGATTTCTTTCTGGCGCTTTGGCCCAGCCCCGAAGGAAGGCCGCGCCAAGTCCTCCTGCCGGCCGCCCTGGCCGCCAAGGTCTGGGGCCCGCCGGATAAGCATCATAAGCGGCTGGAGCGCATCCGCCGCGTCGATTTCCCGCCCGGCCTCAAGCGCCGGCTCATGTCGGGCCGCATCCAGGAGTGCGACGGCATGCTGCCGGTGGAGATGGCCTGGGGCCGGCCCCAACGCTCCTTCATGGTCAACTACGTCGCCGATGAGCAGCATTTCGTCTATCTGGGGCAGGGCGTCAAGCCCCTGCTCTTGCGCTTCGTGGGCGGCGCCCTCAAGCCGCCCCTGCCCGCCGCCACCCTGGCGGAGGCTTGGCGGGTTGAAAGCCCCACCAGCCCAAGGTAGAATTCGCGCATCGTTTGCCATCGGTATCGGGAGGTGCAACCGGTGGGGGATAGCGCCTTTTCTCTGCAAATCCTGAAGAAGAACCTCACCATGCTGGCCGCGGTGGCTCCCGAGGTGTCCTGCTGGCTGGAGATGGCCGGCGAAGCGTGGGACGCCTCCGGCCTGCCGGACGACCTGGACGCGCTTGCGGACGGCCCCGTCCCCTCTCCCGAGCATCAGCCCCAAACCGGCGGCATCACCGTGGTGGTGGGCGGCGGCTCCCTGCATGAAGTGCGGCGGCTCATGAACACCATGCCGCCGGGGCATCAGGTGTTCGTGCTGGAGCCCCGGGCCCGGCTCCTGGCCAACGGCCTGGGCCGCCACGATCTGACCACCTATCTGCGCGAGGGCGACCTGGTGATTCTGGCGCCTCATGAGTGCGCCCTGGAGGAGGCCCTCTCCCGCCATCCCCAATTGGCCCTGGCCGAGCAGGTGGAGTTTCTTCACCTGGCCGGGGACGATTTCGACGGCGGGGCCGCGGCGGTATGGGCCCGGCTCTACCGGGTGCTGGGCCAGGCCTTGAAGGCCCGCGATCTGGCCCTGCGCTGGGAAGAGCCGCGGGGCGCCAACCTGGTGAACAACCTCAGCCAGGTGGTGTTCATGGGGCGGGCCCTGGAAATCATCGACGCCTGCCACGGCAGGCCGGCGGTGATCATGGAGGCGGGCGAATCCCTGGGCCCGGCCCTGGAGCGGCTGGCCGGGCGCCTGGGCGGGGCGGCCGTGCTGGCCAGCGACGAGGCCCTGCCCCAGGTGCTGGAGGCGGGCATCATCCCCACCGCCGTGGTCAGCACCAGGCCGGTTTTGGGGCGCTTGTCCTGCTATTGCCATCCGGACCTGGAGCGGGTTCCCCTGATCGCCGAGGAGGTGGCCCACGCCCCCACCCTGCGCGCCCACCCCGGCCCGCGCTTCTTATGCCTGGGAGCGCGGGGCACCGCCCTGGGCCCCTTCAAGCCCCTGGCCCAATTTTTCACGCCCCAGCACCACACCCTGGGCCGCCAGACCGAATTGGCCATCATGCTGGGCTGCAAGCCCATCGTCCTGGTGGGAGCCGACCTCACCAGCCCCTCGGGCCGGCTGACCATGCCCGGCATGAGCGGCGGCATGGTCCGCGCCGAACTGGACCAGGCGGCGGCGGCCTGCTCCCTGGGCCAGGTCCTGGCCAGGGCCGGCGGCACCGCCCTCAACACCGCGGCCCGAGGCCTGGGCCTGCCCGGCGCCCGCCTGACCGGCCTGGAGGCCGTCTCCGAGCTGTTCACCCCGGGCCAGCCCTTGACCCTGCCCGCCCTCAGCGAGGAGCGCTGGCTCAGTCTGGCCGAACTCAGCGCCTACGCCCGCGAACTCTCCGCCGCCGCCGGCAGCGCCACCCGGCTCTGGCAGCGGGCGGCCGCCCCCCTGGCCGACTTCCCCCCGGCCCAGCCGGAGGAGGCCAGCCCCTGGCTCACCGCGGCGGACAAGCTTTTCGTGGCCCTGGCCGAGCAGGCCGCCGCCGATCCCCTGCAGGCCGCCTATCTGGAGGGCTGCCTGGTGCGGGCCTTTTTACGGCGGCATCAATTGGTGTGCAAGGGCAGGGAGCATGGGGTCAGCCTGCGCGAGGCCTGCCGCCAGCTAAACCTCTGCCTGGCCGATCTGGAGAACAAGGGCCAGGCCATGGCCGGCGGGCTCAAGCAGGTGGCCGCCTCCCTGCAGGAGCTGGCCGACGCCGCCGGCCACGGCGACCGGCGCGCCATGGCCGGTTTCGCCCGCCGCATGGGACGGCCGGAGACCATCTAAACAGACTGCACGAGATCCCCAAACTCAGCCCAGAGCAGCCCCAGAAGCACCTCCCCCCTAAAATCCTAAAGTTTTCAGAACATTTTGCCGATAAGAAAACCATACCAGGAAACCGGGGGGGATCCATGAGACTTCAAGCCTGCCAAATCAATGCGTTCGCTAATAGTTCTCTCTACAACCTTCGCATCAACAAACCCGCCAAAGAACCTCAGGAACCTGTCCTGGCATCCGCGAATGAAGCGTCCGCCGCTGATCAAAATTCCGAGACCAGCGTCCGGGAGCGCTTCACAGCGGAGATGGAGCGCCGCATGGCCGCGGCCCCGGTCGAGGACAAGCAAGGCGAGGTAAAAGATTACCAACCCTTACTGGACTCTTTGACCAGCACCATAGATGGATTGGAGGAGCGTTTGGGCGCTGAAGCCGCCAACGCGGCCATGGCCATGGTGTTGCAAAGCACTTCCCAGGGTTTTAGCGATTATAGCTTGGGCGGCGGTTTGTGCGTGGTACTGGAGCATGTATGTGCCGAGTACGGCTCGAGCCAATTTTCCGATGTTATTAATGAGTGGGACAAAGACCTAAAAGAATTGTTCAGCGAGCCCGGCCCTGAACAAAACGGCAGAATATACAGCATCTCATATGCCATGGCCAAGTATTTCGACTATGAGGTGGAGTTCAGCTCTTCCGGCATGACCGCCCGCGTAAAGCAATTTGTTTCACATTCCGCTGTCCGCGAAGACTCGGGAAGAATCGTTGTGGAACGCGGCTTAAGATATGTTAGCCATCCGGATGGATCCCATAGCTTCATCAGCGGCGCCTGCAATTTCACAACCGATAAGATACGTGAAGACCTACAACCGGTCATCGACTTTTTCAGGGATCAAATTAAATCCGATGACGCAGCCTCTTACCTTGAAAACATGTCTGATGAAGGCGTTTTTGAGCAAGGCATGGCCCGTGCGCTAAGTATCGTCTATGGTGAGCAAGGGATGGAAAGTCTCAGGGAAGCGGTTGGCTTTTTAAACAGCTATCTGGTTGACTCCATAAACGAAAAAGTGGCTCCCTACTACCAAAATGGATTCGGCGACCGCGCAGTATTCAGTGATGTGGACATATCGGAACCCATGCCTGAATATAAAAAGTTTTCATGCGAAGTCGAGTTCAACTGGAAGGCCCTTCGCGAACAAGACAGCTACCTGGAAAGCGACAGCGGTTATATGTACGACATGGATAAACTTTATGATGAGTTTCTTGACTCTCTTAACCCAAAAGAGGGCGACACAGCCGTTTCCACCACTGCGCCGCCCTCTAAATCTGATCCAGGCGTATTAGTCAACAAAACCGTTTGATGTGTTAATTTGGCATATTGCTGTTCCAGTTAACGCTGTGCCGTGCATTATTCATATGCCTAGTAGTATAAATCTTGGCCATTGGGATCATCTATCGGCGTAATTTTATGAACTTGCTCACCATTAACTTGGGCATAGCCTTCATCTTCATAGTCATCCCAAATTACTAGCGCAACGCCGCTTATTACATCTACATCCGATGGATCTGTGCGATCGCGGGAAAAAACCAACGTGTTATCGCTCTCCTTGATGTAGGCATGATCGCCAGGCCTGGTTTTTGTTTTACCGGGATTTATTGTATAAGTAGCCTTGTGGTAGGTGGTTTGATATACGCCATTTTTATAGAAATTGTACCATATTGAAAAATCGTGTTGCAGTGTTATGAAATAGATATCCTTGGCGCGTAGTTGCGCCATGGCGTGGTCATCAAGCACTTGTACGACCATGCCGGAATCAGCCAAGGTTTGCAGCATGGCTGGTTGTTGGGCAGCCGCCACGCCAATGGTCAACGCAACCGTTAAGCACAGCATCAAGCCGATTTTCAATACAAAATTCGCTCTCATGACAGGCTCTCCTTTTCCAAGGTTATGATAACCAGAAATAAGCGGCACCATGTCGCTCATTCCCTGTTCAAGTCAGCGCCTGATTGGCGCTTGCTTCTCAAAGCCGCTTAAAGGTTTGTCCGCCAAGCCCCGACGAGGCGACTCACGCTCTAAAACCAAAGCCACCCCACGCCATTCCTGTAGAAAAAGCTTTATAGGTATTTGGATATTGCCCCTGGCGGGATCAGCTAAGGAGGCCTTCCCCTTTTGAATGCACTTCAACACTGCGAAATGTTGCGACATACCGTTATCAAGCAAGACAATTATCGGCATTCCAAGCTTTAATGGGGCGCTGACGTCCAGGATGAGGGCGACCGCCGAATAGCCTTTTCCGCGGGAATATTTCTTTAAATCCAACAAGGATAAGCCATGCTTCCGGCGGTCGGCGATTTGCTTCTTGGAAAGGCCGCGCATTATCTCATTTAGAACCAGGTTTTCCGTGACGCTTTCCTTGAATTGAAGACGTAGCAGAGTAGCCAAGGCCGCAGCGCCGCAAGAGTAATCAAATTCCTGGCGCGCAATGAGCTCCCATCTTGAATCCAGCGCTGGTTTATTTTGGGAGTGCCTTGGGACGAGCCGCTTCTCCGCCGAGGCGTGCAACCCGCCCCCTGGCGACCAGCCCAGCATGATGAAGTATAAAATCAAACCTGCCGTGATCGCCTTTTTGCCGGCCATACACCACTCCGCGCCTGTTGGGGGCGTTGGCTGACAGGCAGATAGGCTGAAATTGTTTTGCAAGGACGTAAGCGATCCTGAAAGGGCCTACGGCCACCCAGCGACGGGGAAGGTGTTTTTTATTTTGCTGATTTTCCCAATGCTGTCAGACTTGACGGGGATTGCAAAATAGTATCTTGCCCATTGGGTTTGTTAACCCAAAAATACTTTGACGCGCGGAGCAAAGCGGCGTCAAGACCGCAACATGCATGAATTACGAATAAAAACACTACAAAAAGCGGAGCCCCGTGAGGGGGCTCCGCTAACAACGTGCGGGCTATGAGTTATTAGAGCTTGCGGGCGTCGAACACGCGCTTGGCCTTGCCCTCGGAGCGCTCGATGCTCTTGGGCGGCACGCAACGCACCTTCACGCCGATGCCGATGACGCCGCGGATGCGGCCCTCGATGAGCTTTTCCACTTCCTTGAGCTTTTCCTCGCCCATGTCGTAGACCTCGGGCTTGGCTTCCACGTCCACGCTGAGGGCGTCCAGATAGCCCTTCTTGCGGATGATGAGCACGTACTGGGGCTCCACCTCGGCCACTTCCAGCAAAAGCGATTCGATCTGGCTGGGGAACACGTTCACGCCGCTGATGATGAGCATATCGTCGGAGCGGCCCAGCACCTTTTTCATCCTGATGAGGGTGCGGCCGCAGGAGCACTTCTCGCGCTTGAGCTCGGTGATGTCCCGGGTGCGGTAGCGCAGAAGCGGCATGGCCCGGCGCTGGATGGCGGTGAAGACCAGCTCGCCCTTTTCGCCCAAGGGCAGCACCTCCTCGGTGACCGGGTCGATGATCTCGGCCAGGATGTGGTCCTCGTTTATATGCAGGAAGCCGTCCTGGTTATCGCAGGAGAAGCCCACCCCCGGGCCCATCATCTCGGTCAGGCCGTAGGCCTCGCCGGCCTTGATGCCCATGCGGTCCTCGATTTCCTGCCGCATTTCCACGGTCCAGGGCTCGGCCCCGAAGCAGCCCACACGCAGGGGCAGCTTGCGGATGTCCACGCCCAGCTCCTGGGCCTTCTCGGCGATGGTGAGGGCATAAGAGGGAGTGCACAGGAGCACCGTGGCGCCGAAGTCTTTCATGAGGGTGATCTGGCGCTCGGTCATGCCCGAGCTGGCCGGGATGATGGTGCAGCCCAGCCTTTCCGCGCCCTGGTGAAAGCCCAGGCCGCCGGTGAAGAGCCCCAGGCCGTAGGCGTTCTGACAGATATCGTCTTTTTTCACGCCGTTGGCCGAGAGGCTGCGGGCCATGCACTCCGCCCAATCATCCAGGTCCTTTTTGGTATAGGGGCCGGTGATGGGCTTGCCGGTGGTGCCGCTGGAGGCGTGCACCCGCACCACCTCGTTCATGGGCACCGCGCAAAGGCCGAAGGGATAGTTATCCCGCAGGTCGGTCTTCACCGTGAACGGCAGCTTGGCCGTATCCTCCAATGATTTGATGTCCTGGGGCTTTACGCCCAATTCGTCAAGTTTCTTCTTGTAAAACGGCACCCGCTCGTAGACCCAGGCCACGGTGTCTTGCAGGTTCTTGAGTTGGTTGGCCTGCATCTCGTCGGTGGACATGGTTTCGAATTTCTCATTCCAAATCATATTCCTCGCCCTCCCTCAGGACATCTAAGCTGCTCCCAAAAAACCCAATCAGACCACGGGTTTCCCGGCTTCGCCCACGGGACCCCTTGCCCCGCGAACCCCAAATTTTCTGCATACTTCGATGGCGGCTTCATCATCTTTTAGCATAGGCCCGTGGCTGCATGCAAGCTACTTATTAGCTAAAATGTAACTCTACAAAGCGCCAAACCGCACTCCTGGCCTGGCGGGCAGAAATGGATTATACTTCGATTTACAATCGGTTGTATAACACAAACCTAATCACCGGCAAATATTGCTGTTTTATGCCTCCTAAAGAGTCGACCATTTGCGCCTTATGCCACGCCCGAGGGCGCGGCTGCTGCCGCCTGGCCGCCGACGGACCGGACAGCATGTTCGGCCTCACCAAGGCCGAGATAAAAACCATGGCCAAGGCCTCGGGCGCCGCGCCGGAGGAATTCGTGGTGGCGGACCGGGCGCGGGCGGGAGTCATCGCGGCGGCCGAGGCGCTGCACCCCGCCCTGGCCCGCACCCTTAATCACGGCCGCCGCCTGCGCCTGAAGGTGGACGCGGGCGGGGCCTGCCATTTCCTGGGCCCCGGCGGCTGCCGCCTGCCCAGACGGGCCCGGCCCCTTTTCTGCCGCATGTATCCGGTTTTCGTGGCGCCCCAGGGGGAGCTTACGCTCATGGGCGACGAGGCCTGCCTGGCCCAAGGGCAAGCCGCCGGCCCCAGGGAGGTGCTGGCCCGCCTGGGGCAGAGCGAAAAAGAGCTTCGCGGCCTGCACGCCAGGCTGCTGCGCTTGAGCGCGGCGCACGCCTTGGAATGATTGGTCAGCGGTTTCGAGTAATTAGCAGATAACACCCAAACCGCCAGCGCCGGGTTTGGACTTGCCGCCGGCCAGCGGGTATATTAGCGGGGTGTGGCAAAACACCCTGCCAAGCGGGCCAGGGACGGCCCGCCAATTTGCGCGGTTTTGAAAAAGAAAGCAAATCGTCCAACTTGGCGAAACTAAAGTTTTTGCCAAGTTGGAATTGAATAAGGCCAGGAGGCCTTTTTCAACAATCTGTTAGGGCCTGGAACCATGACCCTGCTCGCGAAAGGTGTCATCACGCCGCAACGCCGAAGCCATATCCCCTGGGCCGCCTGCCTGATCATCCTCCTGGCCTCGGCCGCCTGCGCGTGGCTGTTCAACGCCTTCATGCCCCAGGGCATCGGCCTGACCCCCGCCCACGTATCCCATCCCCTTTGGCAGGGCGTCTCCCTGGAGCGCGCGGCCCGCATGTACGGCCAGGGCGCGCTCTTCGTGGACGCCCGCGATCCGGGCCAATACAAGCGCAGCCACATCCGGGGGGCGGTGAACCTTAGCCCGGTGGAGCGTGAATATCTTTATCCGCTTTTGAAGCCCAGCCTGGAGGCCGCCAAGCGGATCGTGGTTTACGGCAAGGGCGTGAGCCGCTTTCCCGCCGCCGAGATCGGCCAATTCCTGCGCCAGCAGGGTTTCGGCGAGGTCTGGGTGATGGAGGCGGGCCTGGATGAATGGCGGGCGGCGGGCCACCCCCTGCGCGAGCCCAAAAGGCCGGGCAACAGCTCATGAAAGCCCTGAGAGAACTGATATCGCTGGCCTCCCGCCTGTTCGTGGCCGGGGTTTTTCTCTATGCCGCCTATGACAAGGTCTGGCAGCCCGCCGCTTTCGCCCAGGCCGTGGCCGAATACGAGCTGGTCCCCCTGTGGCTGGTCAACTCCTCCAGCGCGGTTATGGCCTGGCTGGAACTCCTGCTGGGGGCTCTTTTGGTTTTCGGCGTGGCCGTCAGGGCGGCGGCCCTGTGGAGTTCCGGCCTGTTGGTGTTTTTCATCGCGCTCATGATCTACGCCGGCCTCACCGGCGCGGGCTATGATTGCGGCTGCTTCCCCGGCGGCGGCCACGCGGCGGGCTATGAAACCGCCCTGCGCGATCTGGTTTTCCTGGTTCCCTCGCTGTGGCTGGTCTTTTTCCCCGGCCGCTGGCTGGCCCTGGCTCCGGGGCGGGGCTCCCGGCCCAGGGAGGAGCGGTTCTTGTCGTGAAAAAATGGAAATGCACGGTCTGCGGCTATATTCACGAAGGCGACAAGCCTCCCTTGAAATGCCCCCAATGCGGGGCCGACATGTACCAGTTCATTCTTCATCAGCCCCTGGACCCGGACTTGGAGGCCGGCCTGAAGCGCGCCTTTGCCGGGGAAAGCCAGGCCCACGTGCGCAACCAGGCCTTCGCGGCCAAGGCGCAGGCCGAGGGCTATCCCCAGATCGCGGCGCTGTTCCAGGCGGTGGCCGAGGCGGAGAGGGTGCACGCGGCGGAATATCTCAAATTCCTGGAAGGCGTGGCCGGCTCCACCGAGGAGAACCTGCGCCGCGCCTTCGAGAACGAAAACAAGGCCAGGGACGAAGCCTATCCCGAGCTCATCAAGCAGGCCTTCGCGGCCAAGCGCGACGATCTGGCCTGGTCCTACATCCGGGCCCGCGACGTGGAGGAGCGCCACGCCGCGCTCTACAAAAGCGCGCTCAGCGCCCTGGCCGGCGAGCGCCGGGTGGCATATCACGTCTGCCAGGTGTGCGGCTATGTGTTCGAGGACGAGCCGCCGGAGATCTGCCCGGTGTGCAAGAGCGGCCGCGACAAGTTCAAGGTCGTCGAGTAGCCGGCCCGCCGGCATCGACTGGCGGCGCGGGCGGCGCGATCAAACCAACCCTCCCCCTAAAATCCCGCGTTCAGCCCCACCAGGGCGGCGGCCCACCCAAAAGCGCTCCGTACGGCCGTGCCTCTAGCAAGCTGCCTCGCGGGGCGGCGCGGGCGGCGGTGGTAGGCCGAGCCGGCGTCGCTCAACAAAACCTCAAAGCGCCGGCGGTCAATCACCACCGGCGCTGAAGCTAAAAAACGCCACCCGACCCCGCCCGGCGTTTCACACCGGGAAATCCACCTTGATCTTGTATTTGCGCAGGGAGGGCATGGAGCAGATGTCGGTCACCCCGGTGGCTTGGCTCAGTTCGGCCAGGCTCTTATCGATCTGCTCCATGTTTTCGGCGATGAAGGTGAACCAGACGTTGTACTGGTGATCGCGGCGGTAGTTGTGGGTGACGCCGGGATAGGCGTTCACCGCCTCCACGAATTGGCTGAACTTATCCTCGGGCACCTTGGCCGCGCAAAGGGTGGCGGCCCAGCCCAGGCTGCTGGAATCGAAATTGCCGCCGATGCGGCGGATGATGCCGCGCTTTTTCAGGTCCCCCAAACGCGCGATGATTTGCTCCTCGCCGAGGCCCAACTCCCGGCCCAGGGCGGCCCAGGGCTTTTCGGCGATGGGCAGCTTGGACTGCACGGCGCGCAGGATTTTCTTGTCGATATCGTCCATGAGAGCTTCCTCGGCGCTTGGCGTTGCCGCTGAACTATATCACATCAGGGCCGGCAAACCTTGCAAGGCGCATAGCCCGCCCTGATGGCCTCCTCGCGGGTGGCGAAGCGGGCCAGGCAGTTGCGGCAGAGGTAATAGCGGCAGCCCGGCCGGTGAAATTTCTTGGTCTTCACGTTGCCGTGATAGGGCTTGGCCGCCGGGGCCGCCGGAGCCGCCGGGGGCTTGGCGGGCGGCCGGGGCGTTTCCGCCCAGGCCGCGGGGGCCCAGGCGCACAACAGCCAGGCGGCCAGGAACAGCGCGGCCCAGGAGGCCCAAATGGGGCGGTTGCGGTTTTTCGGCTTTGGCATGGCCTGTCCTCCCCCCTAGGCGGGATGCGGCCCATGGCGGCATGGCTTTATATGGCCGGAAGCGGGCCGGGGGGAGCCCCCCGCCCTTGCAGCCGGCCGCTAATAGCCCAGCTTGCCCAGCCCCTTGTCGCTACGGGACCATTTGGGCTCCACCCGCACGAAAAGGTCCAGAAACACCGCGTGGCCCAGCAGGGTCTCCATGTCCTGGCGGGCCTCGCTGCCGATGCGCTTGATCATGGCCCCGCGCTTGCCGATGACGATGCCCTTTTGGGAATCGCGCTCCACGTGGATGGTGGCGCTGATGGCGACGGGCCGCGAATCGTTCTCCGGCTCCAAGAACTGATCCACGGTCACCGCCGTGGAATAGGGCACCTCCTGGCCGGTGAGGCGGAACACTTTTTCGCGGATCAGCTCACCCACCAGGAAGCGCTCGCTGAGATCGGTTATCACGTCTTCCGGGAAAAGGGGCTCGCCCTGGGGCAGGAGCGCCATGAGCTCCTTGAGCACCAGCTCCGCGCCGTCGCCGGATAGCGCGCTCACCGGCACGCAGGCCGCCCAGTCTCCCCAGGCCGAGGCCCGCTCCAGAAGGGGCAGCAGCGCGCTTTTGTCGCGGAGCAGATCGATCTTGTTCAGGGCCAGCACCACCGGCTTGGAGCCCTGGGCCAGGATTTGGGCCACATCTTTGCCCTGGGCCAGGCCCTTGGCCGAGGCCTCCACCATGAAGAGCACCGCGTCCACGTCCTTGAGCGCGGCCAGGGCGATATCCACCATGCGGCGGTTCAGGGCGCGGCGGGCCTGGTGCAGGCCGGGGGTGTCGATGAACACCGCCTGCAAATCGGGCTGGTTGTGCACGCCCAAGAGGCGATGGCGGGTGGTCTGGGGCTTGTCGCTGGTGATGGCCAGCTTGAAGCCCAGCACCTCGTTGAGAAAGGTGCTCTTGCCCACGTTGGGCGCACCCACTATGGCCACGAATCCCGCGCGCAAGGTTTATGCCTCTTCCCGCTCCAGGCTGCGCCTCACCAGCACCCGGCAGGCGTTAAGGATGGTATCCGGCGGATACAGCCGCATTTCATGCTGATAATAGCGGTCAAACAACTCCCGCGCCAGGATTTCCTGGCTCTTGCCGGCGGCCTGGCCGGCCGCCACCCCCCGGCGGACCTGGGCCAGGCTCTCGGAGGTCCGGGCCAGGTAAGCATCCGCCCCCTGCCCGGCGAAGCAATCCTGATGGCCCAGGCCCAGGATTTCCGGCTTCAGACCGCGCAGGGCGGCCAAGTCCAGGCTGTCGCCCGGCTCCTTGGTCAGCGGCGCGGCGGGCAAGGGACCGGCCTCCCCCGCCCGGCTCCCGGCCGGGGGTCCGGTTTCCCCCCTCACCCTGGCCGAGGTGAAGGCGTCCTCCTCCTGAAAGCGGGCCAGGGTGGCGGGCTTGGCCAGGTGGCGGCGGCTGGCCTGGCTTAAAATCAGCCTGGCCCGGCCCAGCCTCACGGGAGGCTCCCGGCAATCCAGGCGGCCCAAGCCCTAGCCCACGATCCACACCGCGAAGTTTTCGCCGCGGGAGAGCACCTTGTCGCTGACGTGACCCAGGAAGAAGGAGCGGTTCTGGCCGCGCCTGCCCACCACCACGGTGCCGTAATCGCCGGTCTTGACCTCCTCGGCGATGGCCGCCGGCACCGACATGCCGCCCTCCTTGGACTTGGTCTCGATCTGGTCGCGGCTCAAGCCGCCCTCCATGAGCACCCTGACCGCCCGCGCGTAGAAGTTGTCCATGCACTCGGCCTCGCTGCTCATGAGGTCGCCCTGGATTTCCTGGTGCAGTTCGGCCTCCTCCACCGCGAAATTCAAGGGGCAATAATTGGCCAGGCTGGCGCCCACGTGAAACAGGGTGATCTCGCACTCCGGGTTGTGGCCCAGCATGAAGGCCATGTGATCCACCGCCTTCAAGGCGCCCTCGCTGCCGTCCACCGCGCAGAGCACCTTGAGGCTGTGCACCCGGCCGCCCACGATCCACACCGGCAGGCGCTCGGCGTGCTGCACCACCTTGTTGGTCACGCTGCCCACGAAAAGCTCCTGGGCCTTGCTCAGGCCCCGGCGGCCCATGACCAGGGCGTCGTACAGGCCGTGCTCGGCCTCGAAAAGGATATCGCGGGCCGCGTCCGCCGCCCGGGGCATGGCCTTCACCTCGATGTGCTCCTCCGACAGGCCGTGGTCCATGAGGCGCTGCCGGGCGTTGCCCAGGACTTCCTGGGCGGCCTTGCGGTTGCGGCGCTCCAGCTCGCCCACCCGGCGGTAGGTGTCGGTGTCGGACTGGCCCTCGCGGCGCATGAAGGGGGGGATGGGCGTCATGGCGTGAAAAAGCACCACCTTCAGGTTCTTGATCATGGCGCCTTCCATGAGGCCCACGTAATCCACCGCCCGGTCGGAGGCTGGGGAGCCGTCCACCGCTATGAGTATCTTCTTCTCCATGGTTTCAAGCCTCCCTGCTCATGGGTTGAGCAGAAGATGATTGATGCGCACCTTGCGGTGCTGGATTTCGGTGATGAGCATCATTTTTTTCTGCTTCAACTCAAAGACCCGCGCCGCGAACACTCCCTCGCCGCGGGCTTCGCGCTCCATCAGTTCCCTGGCCTCCCTGTCGTTGGCTTGGATGTTTTTCTGCAATTCATCGATCTCGCCGTTGATGCGCTCAATCTCCCGGCGCGTTTCGTCGCTCACCGTGTTCAGGAAGCCGTTCATCGTCTTGCTTGTCCTTGGGTTTGGTTGCCGCCGGCCGCACCGGGCATTGGTTGAAATCCCCCGGCTCCAGCCCCCGCAGCCTGGCGTCCAGGCAGTCCACCAGGGCCACCAGGTCATAGGGATTTTTTATCTCGTCCTTGCCTTGCTCGTATATCCGGCCGCGCCACTCATGGTCCAGCCAGATGAGCCCCGCCAGGCCCCGCCGCCAATCGCGCTCCGGGTGGTCCCTTTCCGCGGCCATCAGCCGCCGCCGGGTCAGGACCAGGGCCTGGTAGATGGCCCGGCGCCTGTTATCCACGGCCGCCTGGTCCGCCGGATCGCCGCGGGCCAAATCGCGGAAGGTATCTTCCACGCCCTCGAAATAGGGCTCCAGCTCCTTGGCGTAGAGATAGAGCTTGAGCCTGGTGAAATAGGAAAGGTCCTCGCCCTTTTTTATAAGCTCGTCCTGGCTGAGGCGTCCCCGGCGGGCCTTGGCCGCCAGAGATTCCTCGTCAACGCCGAATTCTTCCGCGGCGGAGGCGGAGCCCAAGGCGGCCGGGCTCCCGCCCGCCAGGGCCAGGAAGATCATGAGGGCGAACCACCAGCGCATGGAATTGATTCTACAGGTAGAAAGCGAAAAGGGGCAAGCCGGGAAAGGAGAGCCGCCCGCCCAGAAAAAAACCCGCCTTCCCCTGAGCGCCCTACTGGGCTCGGGAAAAGGCGGGGACGGAGCCGGCCGGGGCCGGCCGCCGGGCTAAGGGTTGCGATGGCCGCGCTCGCGGCCAAGAGGCCAATGCGGGCTAGTTCACCACCCACACCGCCTGCCGTTTGGCGAAATCCAGCACCTTGTTGCTGACCCTTCCGATGAAGAATTCCTCCACCTTGGAGATGCCTCTCCGGCCCACCACGATGGTGTCATAGCCGTTGTATTGGGCTTGATCGGCTATGGCCCCCGCCCGGGAAGGCACGCTGGTCACCAGCATGGTTTTCACGGACGCCTCCGGCAGGCCCGCGGCGACGAGCCTTTGCCTGGCCCTTTCGAACACCGCCTGCATTTCCTTCCTGCCCTCCTGGGTGAGGCGCTCCTCCAGCTCATCGCCGATGAATCCCTGCACGAACTGGCCGCCGTATTCCAGGGAGCGGATGACATGGAACAACAACACCTCCTGGGGACCCGGCCCCAGCACGCCAGCCACGTGGTCCACCGCCTTCAGGGCGCCTTCGGAGGAATCCATGGCTATGAGCAGCTTGCCGCCCCGAGGCTGTCCCCCCACCACCCAAACCGGTATTTGGGCGAGCCTGGCCACCAGCTTGGCCGCGATGCTGCCCATGACCGCGTCTTTCAGCTTGCTGAGACCGGCGCGGCCCACCACCACCGCCCCGTAGCCCCTGCCCGCCTCGGCGATGATGTCCCTGGCGAAGCCGACCTTCATCTCGGGGGTCTTCACTTCCACTTGATTATCCGGAAAACCCGCCGTCAAAAGGGTGCGGCGGGCGGTGTCCATGAACAGCTCCACCGCCTGTTTCTCCTGCTTGAGCCAGGACTCCAGCCTTTCCGGTTCCAGCTTCTTATGCAGGCCGGGGGACAGGCCCATGTTGTTCAAGGCTTCCGGCAGGTTTCTCCGCACGTGCAAAAGCGTGACATGGACCCTGCCCGCCAGGGGCAGGCTGGTCAGGTACTGAACCGCCTCGTCGGCCTGGCGCGATTGGTCCAGGGCCAGGAGTATTTTTATCCGGGCTGGGATGGCCATGGGATTCCTCACTGAATCTCAAACTTTAAGGCTTGAAAGCAAACCAAACCCCGCCCGCGTCTATTCGTGCACGATGGGCGTCTTGGCGTCCTTGCTGAAAGAGAAGTTCAGGAACACGTTGTGGCCGTTGTAGTCCAGCACCCTCAAGTCGTCGCTCTGCTTGACGTCCTTCATAACCGCGTCGAAATGCTGGCCGTACTTCTTCTTGACCAGCTCCAAATCCACCTCGTAGGCGATGAACTTGCCGATGCCCTTGGAGGCCAGCTTGGCCGCGAACTTGGCGTCTTCCAAGGATTCATAGGTGGTCAGCACCAGAATGGGACCCGAGCCGCCGAACACTATGCCTGCCTTCATTTAGCACCTCCTTGTAACGCCTGGAGCAGGCGCCGTCCTGTTTAAGGCTCCCGGGAAAAGGCGTCTCCAGGGAGCCAAGGCCGCGACGGCCAGGTTGAATCAACAAGGTGAGGTGCGTTTCCAGCCGTCTGCATACAAGCATAAGACGAGGCCCCCGTCCTATAAATAGGTCGGGGGCCTCAATGTGCCCTGGCAAGGGCCCCAATGAAAGCTGGGCTTATCACCCCTAGCTTAAGCGGCGGCCTAATCCATGAAAAGGCCTCCGCTGCGGCGCTCCAGGCATTTGGCCTCGCCCAGGCGGATGCGCTCCTCATGCTCGTATTTCCGCTTGCGCGCCGCCTCGAGCTTGGCCAAAAGATCCGGGAAGTCCGCCGGTTTAAGGAGATAGTCAAAGGCCCCGCACTTAAGGCCCTCCACGGCGGTGTCAATGGCGCCGTGGCCGGTGAGCAGGATCACCTCCACGATGGGAAACCGCGACTTGATCTCCTTGAGAGCGTCTATGCCGTCCATGCCTGGCATGCGGATATCCAACACCACCACGTCGGTGTTGGCGGTTTCCTCGGCCAGCGCGGCCAGCGCTTCCTGGCCAGAGAAGGCGATGCGCACGTGGTGGCCCTCCTCGGTCAGCCGCAAGGAGAGCATCTCCACGAAGTCCTTCTCATCGTCCACCAATAAAACATCTATGGGAAGCTTCATGGCTCACCTCTCTATTATTATTTTAATGCACCAGGCCCAGGACGCGCCACCAAACAGAGGCCACCAGGATCAAGACGCCCAGGAGTATGGGCGTGGCCACCAAGCCGGCCTTGGTCAGGTCGAAGGACTTGAACTGCCGGTAGGAATAGGCGATGGCGTTGGGCGGGCAGCCGATCACCAGAAGCATGGCGAAGCTGGTGGCCATGCCCAGGGCCAGGGCCAGGATGCGCGGGTCCACGCCCTCCAAGCGGGCCAGGGGGATGACTATGGGCAGGATCAGGGCCGCGGCGGCCACGTTGGCCATGACGTTGGTGACCAGGGCTCCGAAAACGCACACCCCCACGAACAGAAGCAGCCAGCCGCCGCCCTTGATGAGGGGGAAGAACAGATTGGCGAAGTAGCGCGCCGCGCCGGAGCCGTCCATGGCCAGGCCCAGGGCGATGCCGCCGCCGAAGATGAACAGGGCGGTGCCCCACTCCAGGTGCTTGTGGATGTCCTCCCATTCCAGGACGCCCAGGAGAATCAACAGCGCCACCGACACCATGCCGGTCACCGAGTAATCCAGGCCGTGCCAGCCCTTGGTCAACCAGGAGGCCATGAGCAGGCCGCTTATGATGAGGGTCTTGATCTCCATGGCGCTCCAGGGCCTGATCTCCAAATCCGGGGCGGGCAGCTTGAACTTGGGATCGGGCCGGAACACCAGCCAAACCACGCACACCGCCGCCGGCACCGTGAGCAGGGCTCCGGGAGCGGCGAAGATGAACCAGTCGAAAAAGTTCAGCTCCATGCCGGTGAATTCCTTGAGGAAGGCCGCCGCCACCATGCAGCGGCCGCCGCCCACCAGGGTGCCCATGCCGCCAGAGGAACAGGCGAACGGCACCGAAAGCATCATGAAGCGGGCGGTGTTGGTGTTGGGCTGGATGCCCGCCGCCCGCATGAGGGGCAGCATGGTGGCGATGCCGATGGCCGCGGCGGCGGCGTCGTGCATCACCGAGGAGGCCAGGCCCAACCCCACGGCCAGGATGAAGGTGAAGCGCACCACCGAATCCCCGGCCTTGCGCGCCACCGCCTGGCCCATGCGCTTGGTGAGCCCGGCCTTTTCCAAGGCGATGGCGAAGATGAGACACACCATGATGAAGACCACCACCGGGTGCATGTAGGAGGCCCAGGCGCCCTTGACGTCGGTGACGCCGGTGGCTATGAGCAGCACGCCGATGCCCACCGCCGTGATCTCCAGGGGTATGGGCTCGAAAACGAACAGGAACACCAGGAAGACCAGCACCGCCAGGAAGCGCTTGGCCGTGGGCGAGAGGCCGTCCACGTAGAGCACTTGGGTTTCAGACAGACCCAGGGCCTTGACTTCCCTTTCCAGGCGCGCGGCGTCGCCCTGGGAAGTGCCCGGCTGCAATGATTCCAACACGTAGCCCTTGCGTTTGGTGCCGTCGTCCGGCAGAAGCCGGAAGTCGTCTTTCACCGCGGCGGCCACTTTTTGCGCCTTGTCGCCCACCACCTCGTAGCGGGTGCCTTCCGGCCGGGGCAACGCCATGACCAGCATGGCCAGGCATACGGCGATAGCCAAGAGAACGTAGCGGTTCTTGAACATGTCCGTGACCTCCTCCGCCCTGGGGCGATTCACCCAGGGGAGTTACCCGCATGAACCCCTCGCGCCGGCCTTGGCTCCGCCGGTTTGGCCGAAGTTCACGAAATAGCGCAAGCCTCAGTGACCCCACCCCAAAACCGTTTGCAGATGCGGGCTCTCCGCCCGGCCAAAAGCCCGCGGAAGCCGCTTAACGGGCAAACAACCAGCAATCGCGGGGCCAACGGATATATATTTGTTATTATTGAGTATTAATTGTAATGCCCTCCGGCGGTGCGGAAATGGCGTTTCCTAATTATGGTGAACCGCCGGCGTTAAAATGGGGCGGCCGAAGATTTGTGGCGAAATTCACAGGCTTTACACGGCCTTTGCCTCCCCAGGCCATGCGAATGCCGATTTCCTTTTAATGGGATATGAGAAGCGGCTTTTCCGGCCCCCAAGCGCTTGCGGCCCTGGAGCCCTGGGAAAAGCCGTTCAAACGGCGGGCGGTTTCAGCTGGAAAAACACACTTCGATGGTGAAATCGCCGCCAGGGGTCTGGAAAGGCACGGCGATGGCGGGGCCGTAAATGGCGTGCTCCACCTTGTGGCCCGGCCCGCTGAAGACCTGGGGGATGCCGGCCTGCAGGGAGAGGCCCCGCTCGGCCAATTGGCGGCGGGCGTCGCCGGAGATCATATTGGTCAATTCGCCCACCGCGTCCTTCACCTCCTGGTTGATGGTTTCCACGGCCTCGCCGAACATGCTGGCCACCAGATGGCAGATGCAGCTTCGGCTGAAGGTTATGGCCAGGGAGCCCTGGGTCTGACCGCTTATGGCTATGACGCCGGTGACGTCGCCGGCCGGGTCGCGCCTGGTCTTCAAATAGGGTTTTTGGGGAGTGGCTTCGGTAAAGGTCATGGTCTGCAAAACGCTCACCGCAGCCAGCAGGAATGGATTGATGAAATCCACGTTCATGGCGGCTATTATCCATGGCGGGCAGGCCGATGGTTTTTTTTGCGCCTATGTCTTTTTTTCGCGCTTAATAATATTCCCGACCGCTAATTAGGACAAGCCTTGATAAAAATAATCGGCTGCGCCGGCCGCGGGAGTCCGCCGTGCGGCCCCAGGGCGGAGTTTGTCTTTCACTTTCGTAAGTTTAGCGACTGCCACCGCCCGCGAGCCGGCCGCCTGGTTTTGGGTTACAATGCCATTGAATGGCGCTTTGGCGGGATTAATCGTTGCCACAAGGGAGGAACAATTGGAAATACCGGAATACATCAGCAAGGAAGAAGTGCGGCGGGTCTGCGGGGAGCTGGGCATCCGCGATTGGACCAAGCTGGAGGAGGCCAAGGTGGAAGAGGAGGAGGCGCGCATCATCATGACCCAGGTGGCGCCCAAAAGCCTGGACATCGCCCTGGCCGCTTTCCGCGCCGGCCTGGAGGTGGAATTGGAGCACGGCCTGCGTTTCGCCGACGCCAACGTGACCAACAACCACCCGCTTCTGACCGGCAAGATCGTGCTGGCCCATTTCTACGAGTCGCTGGATTATTACCAGCGCCTGGAGGTGGCCGAGTTGGAAGGCGATCTGCTGAAAGCCCTGGCCGGTGGCGACGTGGCCAAGGCCCAGGCCAAATACCGCAAGCTGATAAAAGCCCGCGAGGAGCTGGCCCAGGCCGAGGCCCGCATCCTGGCTTAGGCTTAGGCGGCCGCCTGCCCCCGCCCGCTTTGCCAAGAGGCTTGGATCATGGCCCCAGGCGGGGTATCCTTAGGTAGCGGCGGGGCGGCCCCGCCTGAACCTAAAACGCCTGAAGCGAGATTCCATGCCCCAGGAAAACCGCGAGCCCAGGTTGATCCTTTTCGCCGGCAAGGGAGGCACCGGCAAGACCTCCCTGGCGGCGGCCACCGGCGCCCTCTGCGCCGCCCAGGGGCGCGAGACGCTGGTCCTCTCCCTGGACCCGGCCCACAGCCTTTCCGACGCTTTCGACCTGGAAAAGGGCCTTTTGGATTTGAGCGGCAAGCCCGTGCCGGTGGCGCCGCGATTGGAAATCCAGGAGATCAACGTCAACGCCGCCATCCAGGAATATTGGGACGACGTTCATAATTACATAAGTCTTTTGTTCAGCACCGCCGGCCTGGAGCAAGTGGTGGCCGACGAGGTGGCGGTGCTGCCGGGCATGGAAGAGATCTGCGCCCTCCTATACATAAACCACTACGTCAAGACCCGCGCCTATGAGGCCTTGATCTTGGATTGCGCCCCCACGGCGGAGAGCATGCGCTTCGTGAGCCTGCCCACCGCCCTGGAGTGGTACATGAAAAAAATCTTCAAGCTGGAGCGCAACCTTTTCCGGGTGGCCCGGCCCCTGGCCAAGCGCATGACCAGCCTGCCCCTGCCCGACGACGCCTATTTCGCCAGCATCGAAAAAATGTTCAGCGGCTTGCAGGGCGTGGACCGGGTCCTGGCCGATCCGGCCATGACCACGGTGCGCCTGGTGACCAACCCCGAGAAGATGGTGCTCAAGGAGACCCAGCGCGCCTTCATGTATTTCTGCCTGTACGGGCTGAGCGTGGAGGCGGTGCTCATCAACCGGGTCTGGCCAGCCGGTCTGCAAGGCCCCCTGCGAAACTGGGCGGAATCGCAGAAGCGCTACATCGAATTGGCCCGGGAATATTTCGCGCCGGTGCCCATGATGCAAATTCCCCTCAAGGAAAACGAGGTGCTGGGCGCGGCGGCCCTGGAGGAACTGGGCCGGGAGCTTTACGGCGATGACATGGACCCCCTGGCCCTGCTCCACGCCAAGCCCCCCATGCAGTTCATCAAGGGCGACGGACGCCTGGAGGCCAGGCTCCATTTGCCCTTCGTGCAAAAGGGCGAGGTGCGGCTCAACAAGGCGGGGGACGAATTGATCGTGCAGGCCGGGGTTTTCCGCAAGCACGTGGCCCTGCCGCACAGCTTCGCCTTGGCCCAGCCCCAACGGGCCGTTTTCGACGAGGATTATCTGGTGATTCACTTCACCCCCCCCAGGGAGGAAGATCATGAGTCAGCCCAAGCCTGAAAACCAAAACTCCGAAACCCGGGACCAGGGCCCCGAGTGCCCCTTCTGCGCCATGCGCGAGCGTTTCGACCAGGCCTGCAAGGACCATAAGAGCCTGGGCCATTTTCACAAGGCCCAGGTGGAGTTCCTGCGCGGCTTGCAGTCGCTCCTGGAAGAGGGCATCCAGTGGCTGGAGAAAAAGCCGGGGGAGAAATCGGAGCCCAGGGTGACCGAGATAAAGGTGGAGTGAGCCCCCTGCGGACCGGGGCGGGCCGCCGTCCGGCCCAGGTTGCGGGCCGCGGCTGATCCTGCCTGGCGAGCGCCGCCCGCCCCAGGTTGCGGGCCGTGGCTGATCCCGCCTGGCGAGCGCCGCCCGCCCCAGCCGCCCCCGTCGCCCCCCCGACGCCCCCCGCCGCGCCTGGCGCGGGGCGGGTCTTTTATTCCCGCCTACACTCTACCCCTGTTTCCCCGGCTGGCTTTTTGGCGGCATGGCCATTAGAATGAGGGGGCTGGGCCCGAATCGCCGCGGCCCGGCCTAACCGGCTCAAGGAAACCCCATGCCCGAGCACAGCACAGAAGATCCTCTCGGCTGCCGCCTGGTTGACGGCGACCCCTGCGACGAAGACGCGGGCCTGGATTCCCTGCGGCCCGCCAGCCTGGCCGATTTCGTGGGTCAGGAGGCGGCCAAGGGCAACCTGAGCGTGTTCATCGAGGCGGCCCGCCAAAGGGGCGAGGCCCTGGACCATGTGCTGCTGCACGGCCATCCCGGCCTGGGCAAGACCACCCTGGCCCATATTTTAGCCGCCGAGCTGGGGGTGGGCATCACCTTCACCAGCGGCCCGGTGCTGGAGCGCAAGGGCGATCTGGCGGCCATCCTCACCAACCTGCAACCCCGCGACGTGCTTTTCGTGGACGAGATCCACCGCCTGAACCACGTGGTGGAAGAAGCGCTCTATCCGGCCATGGAGGATTTCCGCCTGGACTTGGTGATCGGCGAGGGCCCCAGCGCCAGGGTGGTGAAGCTGGACTTGGCCCCCTTCACCCTGGTGGGGGCCACCACTCGGGCCGGGCTCATCACCACCCCCCTGCGCGACCGCTTCGGGGTCCAGGTGCGGGTGGATTTCTACACCGCCGATGAACTGGCCCAGATCGTTTTGCGCTCCGCCCGCATCCTGGGCATGGAGATAGACCCGGAAGGCGCCTTGGAAATAGCCCGCCGCAGCCGGGCCACGCCCCGGGTGGCCAACCGCCTGTTGAAGCGGGTGCGCGATTTCGCCCAGGTGGAGGGCGACGGCCGGGTGGACGCCCGCCTGGCCGATTACGCCCTGAGCCGGCTGGGGGTGGACCAGGCCGGCCTGGACCGCCTGGACCGGGAGCTTTTGGCCACCATCATAGACAAGTTCGACGGCGGGCCGGTGGGCCTGGGCACCCTGGCCGCGGCGGTGGCCGAGGAAGCCCACACCATCGAGGAAGTTTACGAACCCTACCTGATTCAACAGGGCCTGTTGCAACGCACCAAGGCCGGCCGGGTGGCCACCCGGCTGGGCTTCGAGCACTTGGGCAAAAAACCCAGCAGCGGGGCGCAAAAACGGCTGTTTTGAGGCCGGCCGGGCCGCGCCGGCCAAGTTTTTCGCCCATGCCGGCGCCGGGTTGTTGTTATAATCATTTGACGAAAACCCGTGGGATCGGCGGCGGGAAACGAAGCCGGGGGCCTGCCGAGCCGCTCAGCGAGAAACGGATCAGCCAAAACGGCTAGGACAACTGGATGGACAAAATGGCTTTCAGCGCGCAGATAAAGGTTTGCTTCGGCGACATAGACAATGCGGGCATTGTCTACTACCCCCGCTTCATGCACTATTTCCACGTCGCCCTGGAAGAGTTTTTCAGCAGCGAGATCGGGGTGGAATACGCCCGGGTCATCCACAAATACGGCATGGGGTTCCCCACCGTGCATCTGGAGGCCGATTTCCGCCGCCGGCTGCGCTTCGGCGACCGCATAAACCTGGAGGTGTGGGTGCGCGACATCGGGCGCACCTCCATCACCTGGGCCTACACCGGCTACAAAACCGGCGAAAAGGACGCGGTGGTGGTGGAAGGCCACAACGTCACGGTCTGCGTGGACATGACCTCCTTTGACAAAAAAGACATCCCGGAATGGCTTCGCAAGGAATTGGAAGCCTATCAGAAGCGCTGCGCCTGAACCGGCGGGGCGGCCTGGCCCGGCGAGAGGGCCTGGCCCGCCGCGATCATGGGGGGAGGCGCGGAGCCCCCGTTATTGGAGACGGCCCTTTTGCCCTTGCCGTCTCCATCCACCAGGCAGGACAATTCCTCCACCAAGCCGCGCAGCAGGCGCGCCTGTTGCAGGAGCGACTCGGCGGCCGAGGCTGATTGCTGGGCGCCGGCGGCGCTGGTCTGGGTCACCCGGTCGATATCGGCCACGGCCCGGCTGACCTGGCCGATGCCCTGGCTCTGCTCGCCGCTGGCCAGGGCGATCTCCTCCACCAGGGCGGCCACCTTGCGCGAGTCGATCTCCACCCTTTCCACCGCCAGCCGAGCCTTTTCGGCCAGTTGGGCCCCCTTGGCGGTGGTCTCCTGATTGGCCTGGATCAGCTCGCCGGTGGCGATGGAGGCCTGGGAGGCGCGCCCGGCCAGGGAGCGCACCTCGTCGGCCACCACGGCGAACCCCGCCCCCGCCTCTCCCGCCCTGGCCGCCTCCACCGCCGCGTTTAAAGCCAAAAGGTTGGTCTGGAAGGCGATGGCATCGATGCGGGCCACGATCTGGGCCATCTCCTTGCTGGCGGAGGTGACCTCCTCCATGGCGGCGGCCATCTCCGCCACCGCCGCCGAGGCCTGGGTCACCGCCTCCTTGGCCTCGGCCACCAGGAGTTCGGCCTCCCGGCTGCTTTCCTCGTTGCGGTGGGTTATGGAGGTGATCTGCTCCAGGGAGGCCGAGCTTTGCTGCAGGGCCGCGGCCTGCTCGCCCGCTCCCTGGGCCAGCTCCAGGCTGGCGCCGGAGACCTGGTCCGCCGCGTTGGCCACGCTGCCCGCCCCCTGATTGAGATGATCCACGATGCGCCGCACCGGCTTGGTCACGGTGCGGGCCAGGAGCCAGCACACCCCGGCGGCCAGAGCCAGCACCGCCAGCCCCAAAAGGCTGTTGAGCCGCCCCACCCTGCGCGCCGCGGCCAGGAGATCCTCCTGGGCGGCGGAAGCCGCCACTATCCAGCCGCTCTTGGGCTCCTGGCTGAAGGCCGCCACCTTTGGCCGGCCCTGCCATTCATAGGCGACCACCCCGTTCTTTTGCGCGATTATCCGCTTGCCGAAATCGTGCTCCAGCAAAAATTTCGTAAGGAAATTCTTGCCGTCCGGATGCGAAAGGGTGGTTCCCCGGCCGTCCACCATATACAAATAGCCGCTGGCGCCCACCTTGACCGGCTTGATATACAGCTTGTTGAATTCCTCGATATCCAGAACCGCGGCCAGGACTCCCACCACCTGCCCTTCCTTGTCCTTGAAAGGGGCCGTGAGGGTAACCGCCGGGCCCTTGGCCAAGGCGTGGCGTTCGGCCGGGGCCATGCCCATTTCGCCGGCCATGGCCCGTTGATAGGCTTGCTTGTCTTTCTGGTTGGGGGCGAAAGGCTTGTCCACCGAGGAGGCCATCACCTTGTCGGTGGAAGACGCGGCCAGCACGCCCCCCCGGTCGTCCACCAGCATCAGCTCCACGAAAGCCGGGTATTCCTTGCAGATGGCGCGGAAACCCTTGGTGGTCATCTGCAAGGACACGTAATCCGGGTCTTCCAGGGCCAGGCGGTAGGTCACCTCCCTGGTCCACACCTTCAAATCGTGCCTGCGATCTTCCAGCCAAACCCCCAAAAGCCGCGCGGTGTTGGCCGAAAGGGCCTGGACCTGCTCGGTGGCCATGTTCTCCATAGCCCCGCGGGTGTTATGAAAGGAAAGCAGCGTGGCTCCTCCCATGCCCAGAACCATCAGGATCACCACGGGTAAGAGAAACTTGCCCCTCAGGGAAAGCCGCATTTTGAAACCTCCCTACCCCCTGCCATAAGGAGGTGGTTTTCTCTACGCACTATCAGTGACGAATGGGCCGGCTGCTCACGCCAACCGCTGCCGCGAGTCTAGAATGGCTTTTTGGCGGGTTGGAGGCGGGAGCCCAACGATTGGGTGACAACATTGCAAAAAGGTAATGACCTCACCTGAGGCCCGCCCCAGGCCGCGGATCGGGCCCGCGGCTCAGCAGAATTTCCGCCTCGCTTTGCCTCAAGCCCAAATCGTCCAAGCGGGCAATATCCAGCCCGGCCAGCTCCCTTATCAAGCCGGCCCTGTTCCGCCTGCTGCGCCAGGCCCGTTTGATTCTTTGCAACGCGGTATCGATGAAATGCATGACGCCCTCCTTTTTGGCTTGTCTGGGAAAAGGATGGCGGGTAGACTTGGATAAGTAAAACTAATTTAATTAATGATATTTATAATATATTTTTATGTCTGAACCAGTATTGTTGGAACTGAGCCTTTTGCAGAGTTTTCAGGTTGTTATCAACCTGAAAAGCTTCACTTTGGCCGCCGAGCGCCTGGGACGCACCCAAGCCGCCATAAGCATGCAGATCAAGCGCCTGGAGGAATTGTCGGGGATGGAACTGGTGCAGCGCAAAAAACGGGGGGTGGAGCCCACCCTGGCCGGCGAGAAGCTTTTGCGCCACGCCGCGCGCATGCTGCGGCAGAACCAGGAGGCCCTGCACCAGCTGAGCGGCCAGGAGGCGCGAGGGATGGTGCGTCTGGGTACCCCGGCCGATTACGCCACCTCTTTCCTGAGCGGAGCGCTGCCCAGGTTCGCCCGCTCCTTTCCCCTGGTGCAGGTGCGGGTCCGCTGCGATTGGAGCCAGGAGTTGCGCAAGCTTTTGGACCAGGGGGAGTTGGATCTGGCCCTGGTGACCCGCCCCCCCGGCGATAAAAGCGGAGAGCTGGTGAGGCGGGAGCGCCTGGCGTGGGCCACCGCCATGCGAAACGGCCCGGAGGAGAGAGACCCCTTGCCCCTGGCCCTGTTTCCCCTGGGCTGCCTGTTCCGCTCGCTGGCCCTGGCGGCCCTGCAGGACCAGGGCCGCTCCCACCTGCTGGCCTATGAGAGCCCCAGCCTTTCGGGGCTGCAAGCGGCGGTGACCTCCGGCATGGCGGTGGGGGTGTTGGCCCAGGGCACCCTGCTGCCGGGCATGCGCGAACTGGACGAAAGGCGGGGATTCCCCGCCCTGCCCGAGGTGGAGGTGGCGCTGCACCGCGGCGCGGCCGCGCAAAGCCCGCCGGCGGCCCGCCTGGCCGAATACATCATGGCCGGCTTTCCCGGAGACGATTCCCCCATCGCCCCGGCCTGAGAAGCTGCCCGCAGCGCCGGGGCGCTTCCGGCCTTTGGCGCGCCTTTTCCTTGACCCGCGGTCCCCCGGCTTGCCATCCTTAGACAGGGGGCGCGCCTGAGCGACCCCGGCCTGCCCAACAGCCCCGAGGCAAGGATTTGTCCCATTCTTTCCAAGCAGGGAGACCGACTTGAGCGCCAAGGCCGCCGCCACTTTGCCCCAGCCGCCCGCGGCCACGCCCATCGAGCAGCTGTTGCAGCCTTTCCTGCTCTTTTTCCGCACCTCCGCCGCCGGCGGCATCCTTTTGCTGGCCAGCGCCCTGGCCGCCCTGGTCTGGGCCAATTCGCCCTGGAGCCAGGGCTACCATGATTTCTGGCACGCCACGGTGACGGTAAGCCTGGGCGAGTTCACGCTGAGCGGCTCCTTGCAGCATTGGATCAACGACGGGCTGATGGCGGTTTTTTTCTTCGTGGTGGGCCTGGAGATAAAGCGCGAGGTGCTGGTGGGCGAGCTTACCACCCTGCGCCAGGCCGCCCTGCCGGCGGCGGCGGCCCTCGGCGGCATGCTGGCCCCGGCCGCCCTGTACGCGGCCCTCAACCTGGGGCGGGAATCCCTGGCGGGCTGGGGCATACCCATGGCCACGGACATCGCCTTCGCCTTGGGGCTGCTCTCCCTTCTCGGCTCAAGGGCACCCCTGGCGCTCAAGGTGTTTCTGACCGCCCTGGCCATCGCCGACGACTTGGGCGCGGTGCTGGTCATCGCCCTGTTCTATACCGCCCAGGTTTCCTGGGCCTGGCTGGGCCTGGGCGCGCTGTTTTTTGGGCTGTTGCTTTTGGCCAACCGCCTGGGCGTCAGATATCCCCTGGTCTTCTTCCTGCTCAGCCTGGGATTGTGGCTGGCCTTTCTGTATTCCGGGGTGCACGCCACCGTGGCCGGGGTGCTGGCGGCGCTGGCCATTCCGGCCAGCCGGCGCAGCGATCCGGAAAACTTCCTGGCCAACCTGCGCTGGCTGACCGGGCGTTTCGAGGCCTGCGTGGAAGAAAACGGCGTCTGCATCCTGCGCAATCATGAGCAGCACGCCAACCTGCAAGCCATGCACGGCCTCATCTTGAGCGCCGAGCCTCCCTTGCAGCGCCTGGAGCACGGGCTGCATCCCTGGGTTTCCTTCGCCATCATGCCCGTCTTCGCCCTGGCCAACGCCGGGGTTCCCCTGGGCGGTGACTTGGGGGCCTCCCTGGGCCACCCCGCCGCCCTGGGCGTGATCGTGGGCTTGGTGCTGGGCAAGCCGGCCGGCGTTATGCTGTTTTCCTGGCTGGCCGTCAGGCTGGGCTGGGCCAGCCTGCCCGGCGGCGTGAGCTGGCGTCAGATGTTGGGGGCCGGCTGCCTGGCCGGCATCGGCTTCACCATGTCCATCTTCATCGCCGGCCTGGCCTTCGGCCGGGCGGAGCTTCTTAACCTGGCCAAGACGGGGGTGCTGGCCGCCTCCCTGGCCGCCGGCCTCCTGGGCTGGCTGCTGCTTTCCGCGGCCCCCGCCGGCGGCGGCGGACGGGAGAGGCCGCCAAGCGGCGCGGGCTAACCGCGCTCGGCTTCCAGGTTTTCCTTTTTATTGAAAAAGGCTTTTTGCAGCACCGCGAAGTCGGCCGCCGAGCATATCTCGCGACAGATATCGATGTGGGCCAGGGTGCGCTCCAGCATCTCTTCCACCTTGGCGCAGGGGTATTCCCGGCATTGCCCGCAGTTGGCCACGTTATGCTCCCGGGCGCAGCCCCGGATGCCGTGGCGGCACCAGTCCACGCTCTGACAGCCCTGGCAGGCGATCTCCTCCGCGCTAACCACCTGAGCCCGCCAACCCACGCTTTTCCAGAGCACCGCCACTTCCTTGAGGCGTTCCGGATCGCCGCTTTGGGCGGCGGTGTAGCGGGGGCAGGATTCGCAGTCGTTGCCGCAGGCCGGCTTAGCGGGCATTTTCCCCTCCTTGTTGCGCGGATGGCTTATATTCTGGTGAGCGGCTCCTCTTTCTTTCGGCCGGAGCCCGAAAGGTGCTCGTAGCCTTCGTATTTTAGTTCAACGGTGGGTTCCTCCACGGGCCGGTCGAAATGCACCTTGGCCTCTATGACGCCCTGGCCCATCAAACCGGTCACCGCGTAGCCCAGATGGGTGATGATGTGCAGGCTGGCCTGGTTGTCGCTCATGACCACCGCGTGAATGCCCTTGAAGCCCCGGTCCTTGGCCATCTTGGAGATGAACTCCATGATCACCCGGCCCAGGCCCTTGCCCTGGAATTTCTCCAATACCGCGAAATCCACTTCGGGGTATTCGGCCCCGTCCAGGACGTAGCGCCCCAGGCCGGCCACCTCCTGCTTGCCGAATTCCCCCACCAGGGCCAGCACGCTCATCTCCCGGTGATAGTCCACGTTGACCATGCGCTGCATGTCCTTGCGGGGAAACGCCTTGATGGAATGCAGGAAGCGGTAGTAGACCTCCCGGTCGCTCATGGAATAGAAGAACTCCTGCACCATGCGCTCGTCTATGGGCTTGACCGGACGCATGAACACCTCGGTGCCGTCCCGCAGGGTGATGGTGGTCTCGTACTCCTCGGGGTAGACCCCGGTGAACAGGGGAGCCAGCATGGAGTCGGAGCGTATGATGCCCATCTCCTTGGCCTGGGACAAGAGCCAGTCCCGGTGGTTGGGATGGGCGATGTCGATGAGCGCCACCGCGCGCTCGCTGATGCTGAGGCCGTGCAGATAGGCCGCGCCGTATTCGGTGACCACGGTGCGCACCCCGGCCCTGGTCACCAGCACCCCGGCCCCGGCGTTGAACGCCGGGCGGATGCGGCTCTGGCCGTCGGGCCCGGTGCTGGTGAGCGCCACCACGCTCAGGCCGCCATGGCTGCGGGCCGCCCCCCGCATGAAGTCCACCATGCCGCCCAGGCCGGCGTAGACCCTGGCGCCCACCACGTCGGCGCAGACCTGGCCGGTCAAATCCACCTCCACCGCCTCGTGCACGGTTATCATGCGGCGGTTGCGGGCGATCACCTCGGGATCGTTGGTGTAGCGCACCGGCAAGAGGGTGACCTGGGGGTTGTTGTGGGTAAACTTGAACAGGCGCTCGGTGCCCAGGCAAAAGGAGGCCACCATGCGGTAGGGGTGCAGGGTCTTGTTGGCCCCGGTGATGACCCCGGCCTCGGCCAGGTCCACGAAGCCCTCGGTCAGAAGATCGGAATGCACCCCCAGGTTCCGGCGGTCCTTGAGAAAGCGCAGGGCGGCCTGGGGCAGTTGGCCCAAGCCCAAATGGATGGTGGCCCCGTTGGGAATCAGCTTGGCCACCTGGCGCGCCACCTCCAGGGCGGTTTCGTTGGGCTCGGGCATCTGGAAGCTAAGGAGCGGCTCGTCGTATTCCACGATGGCGTCCAACTGCTCCACCCTCAGGAACCCCTCGCCCAGGGTGCGGGGCATGCGGGGGTTTACCTGGGCGATCACCACCCTGGCCTGCTCCACCGCGTCCACCACCACGTCCACCGAAACCCCCAGGCTCACGCAGCCGTGCTCGTCCGGCGGGCTCACCTGGATCAGGGCCGCGTCCAGGGAGATGCCGCCCTCGCTGATCAGGCGGGGCACGTCGGAGAGATACAGCGGCATGAACTCGGCCCGGCCCTCGGCCACGGCCTGGCGCGCTCCGGCGGCCACGAAGAGCTTCTTGGGGCGGAAGGCGTCGGCGTACTTGGTCTGGGCGTATTGATCCTGGGAAAGGCTTATGGCCTGGATCACCTCCACGTCGCTGAGGGTGCCGGCCGCCTCGGCCAGGGAGCGGGCCAGGTATTGGGGCTCTCCGCAGGCCGAGCCCAGGAATATCCTGCTGCCCGAGCGCAACAGCTTGAGGGCCTCGGAGGCGGTCATGGAATGTTCGCGGTAATACTCCCGCCAGTTCATGGCCGGCCTTTCGCGACGGGCGGCCGGCCATCTTCTTCCGCCCCGGTCTGGGCCTCGCAGGAATCTTTGAGCAGATCCTCCACCGTGTCGAAGCAGGGCGTGCCGCGCAGGGCCACGTCGTCGGCTATGCGGTCCCACAACTCAGCGGTGGTGTCGAAATCTCCGGGCAGTTTCTTCTTAGGTTCGTCGGTCATGGTGTTCCCTCTCTCTTCTGCCCCTAGTATGACCGCCAATCCGGCCGATTCAAAGCCGGCCGTTATCACGAGCGGCTCCGTTTATATGTAGGATACTCGGCGGGATAAGACAAGAGGGGAATATAGGGCCAGCGCCGCCCCCCCTATCGCGCTCCGGGGCGCTCTATCCGGCTTATATCCCGGCCATGAAATCCAGCACCGCCCGGTTGAAGGCCTGGGGCTTTTCCAGGGCCACCATGTGGCCGGCCCCCTCGATGACCTCAACCCGCGAGCCGGCGATGCCCTGGGCCAGGAACTGACTGTACTTGGGAGGGGTCAGCTTGTCGCCCGCCCCCACGATCATGAGGGTGGGCGCCTTGATCTCGCCCAGCCTGGCGCTCACGTCAAAGGCGTTGCAAGCGCTGAAATCGCCGTGCAGCAGCTGGGGCGGCCGCAGCAGCATCTCCTCCAAGCCGCGCTGGAGGGACCCGGGGTCCGCCCCCTCGGCGTAGGCGTATTGCACGATTAGCTTGGCCGTGGCCTGGTGGTCGGAGATGACGCCCTCCAAAATGGCGGGCAGCACCCGCAGGCGGCTGCCGGTGCCCACCAGTATCAGGCCCTTGATGAGGGCGGGGTCGCTCAGGGCCAGCATCTGGGCGACGGCCCCGCCCAGGGAATGGCCCAAAAGCACCGGCCTGAGCGGACCGGAAGCGATGAACCGGGCCAGCCAGGCGGCGTAATCTTCCACCTTGGCCATGGCGGGCCCCGGCGTGTCGCCGTGTCCGGGCAGGTCGATGGCCGCCGCGTTGACGCCCTTCAGTCCGCCGAACTGGGAGCGCCAGGCGTCCTTGTCGCCGCCGGAGCCGTGGATCATGAGCAGGCTGGGCAGGGCGGGGTTGAAGGCCTCGCGGCCCGCGCGCAAGCCGATCCGGCGTCCCTTGAGATGCTGATCCCACATTGGCTTTTCTCCACGGGTTTGATTTGCCCGATCCCACCAGAAAGGGGCTCGCCGCCCCCTTGACCGCCCGTTTTGGACCCAAAAACTCCGCAAATAATAACACAGCCGGGTATAACGGCCATAAAAGACGAACCCGCGGCTCCGGAAAACCGGCGTCGCGGGTTCATTTATGTAGTCCGGTCCGGGAGCGGTCAATGCCCCTTCCCGGCCGGTTGAAGCCTGGAGCCCTAGCCAGCCTTCTTGCACTCCTCGGTCAGGTTGGGCACGATGTCGAAGAGATCGGCCACCACGCTGAAATCGGCCTTGGAGTGAATGGGCGCGTCGGGGTCCTTGTTGATGGCCACGATGACCTTGGAGGAGCCCATGCCCGCCAGGTGCTGGATGGCCCCGGAAATGCCGCAAGCGATGTAGCAGTTGGGGGTCACCACCTTGCCGGTCTGGCCCACTTGGTCGCCGTGGGGACGCCAACCGGCGTCCACCGCCGAACGGCTGGCGCCCACCGCCGCCTTGAGCACGCCGGCCAATTCCTCGAGTATCTTGAAGTTGTCGGGCTCTTTCATGCCGCGGCCGCCGGAGACGATGATGGTGGCCTCGGTCAGCTCCACCTTGCCCTCGGCCTCCTTGACCACCTCTTCCAGCTTCACCCTGGGCTCGCTCACCGCCGGCGAGACCTCTTCCACCGCGGCGTCGCCGCCCGCTTCTTTCACGTCGAACACGTTGGGCCGCAGGGTGACCACCTGGGGATCGGCCTTGAGCAGCACGTCGGCGTAGACCTTGCCCGCGTATATGGGCCTGGTGGCCTTCAAGCGGCCGCCTTCCACGGCCAGTCCGGTGCAATCCACCGCCGCGCCCACGTCGAGCTTGGCGGCCAGGCGGCCGGCCAGGTCCTTGCCCTGCATGCTGGCCCCGAAAATGATGGCCGCCGGAGCCTGCTCCTTGGCCAGGGCCGCCACCGCCTCGGCGTAAGCGTCGGCGGTGTAGTATTCAAAAGCGTCGTTTTCGGCGTAAAGGACTTTGGCCACGCCGTATTTGCCCAGTTCGCCGCATTTGTCCTTGAGTCCCTTGCCCAGCACCACGGCCACGACCTCGGCACCCAACTCGTCGGCCACGGTCTTGGCCGCGCTGGCCGCCTCGAAGGTAACCTTGCGGAAGTCGCCGTCCCGGTGCTCCGCGATAATCCAAACACCCGCCATATCTAAAAACTCCTTCCCGGAAGATGTATTCCTCGCATCGTCGCTGCAGCCATGGTCCTAGATGACCTTGGCTTCCTCGCGCAGGGCCTTGGCCAGGTTGACGGCCAGTTCCTCGGGGGTTTCGCCCTGGATGACCTTGCCCGGCGCGCGCTCAGGCGGGGGATTGATGGCCGCGATCTCGATCTTGTCGTCGCGCTCCACGCCCAGATCGGCCAAGGTTTTCACCTCGAGGGGCTTTTTCTTGGCTTTCATGATGCCGGGCAGGGAGGCGTAGCGCGGCTCGTTGAGGCCCTTCTGGGCGGTGAGGCACACCGGCAGCTTGGTCGAGAGCACGTTGGTCTGGCCCTCGACGGGACGCTGCACCTTGATGGTGTCGCCGTCGAGCTCCTGCTTGACGATCACGGCCAGCTGGGGCATGCCCAGGGCC
This sequence comes from Desulfocarbo indianensis, assembly GCA_001184205.1. Taxonomy (GTDB): domain Bacteria; phylum Desulfobacterota; class Desulfarculia; order Desulfarculales; family Desulfarculaceae; genus Desulfocarbo; species Desulfocarbo indianensis. The sequence goes on along the minus strand of LBMP01000001.1, from coordinate 961,606 downwards.
TCGGCCACGGAGCTGGAGGCCAGGCCGCAATCGTCGTCCACCGCGCGCTGGCCGAAGAATACGATGTCCGGGTTCAGGGGCTCGATGGCCTTGGCCAGGAGCTTGCCCACGAAAATGGGGTCGGCTCCGTAGAGACCCTCATCTTCAATAAGGATGGCCTTGTCGGCGCCCATGGCCAGGGCGGTGCGCAAGGCCTCGGTGACGCGTTTGGGGCCCGCGCCCACCACGATCACATCGCCGCCTTTGTCGGCCTTGATGCGCAAGGCCTCTTCCACGCCGAATTCATCGTAGGGGTTCATGACCCATTTGATATCATCCATATTGATGCTCTTGCCGTCGGCGCCCACCTTGATCTGGGTTTCGGTGTCCGGCACCTGCTTGATGCACACCACTAGATTCACTTATGCCCCTCCTTTCCTTAGCGCTGCTGGAACGGGGTGTCCCTTGGTAAGCCGCAAAGCCAGCCGTAGCGGCCGGCGATCAATACCTTTTTATTCAGCCGGCGCCTTGGGAGGCGACAGCACGCCGTCCAAGAAAAAGCCGGAAATCTCCTCGGCCGCCCTGGTTATGGAGTATTTGCGGGCCAGGCTCAAGACCCAGTAACGGCTCATCTCATCCAAGGCCCCGAAAAAGGCGCGTTTGAAAACCCCCGGCTCGATTTCCGGGCGAAAAACGCCTTGGGCCTGGCCTTCGCGGATTATGCCGGAGATGAGATTGAGATATTCCTGAAACTGGGGGTTGTCATACTCCTTCATGAACTTGGAGGACTGGCGAACTTCCACTTGAATTATTTCGGCCAGTTCCTGATTCTCCTCCACCAGCTTTAGATGAGCCAAGGCGAAACGCTTCAGCTTTTCAGCCGGTTCGCTTGCCCGGTTGATCTCCTCGGTCATCTTCTGGAGGATGGCGGCCATCTCCTCCTCGAACAGGCGTATGAGAATATCATCCTTGTTTTGAAAGTACAAATATATAGTGCCGTCAGCCACCTTGGCGGCCCGGGCTATTTCGCTAACCTTGGAATTGTAAAAACCATTCTTAGCGAAAACCTTGACCGCCGCCTGAATTATGCGCCGATGTTTATCTCCGGAGCGTCTGCTGTCTTTTTTCACTGCGCTTAATTCCTTGCCGGCCCGCCCGCGGGCGGGAGCCGCACGTGAATGAATGATTATTCATTCAAGGCGTAACACGGCCCCGCAAACCTGTCAACGCTTTTTTTATATAAAATGAATTCCATTCATATAACGCCGGCTTGTCTGACCCGCGGGCGCTCCCTCCAGAACCCGCCCGCTCCAACTGGCTTAAAAAACACGAAAGAGCGGCCCTTCGCCCTGGCCGCCCTCCACGGTTTATATATCCCATCTTTTAGTTTTTGTCAGCCCCTTTATCCCGCAAAGCGGCGGGCGGCCTCAAATGCCTGATATCAGCAGTCAATATGTTATATAGCCGCTCATTTGCCGCGGTGGCGGCTCAGCCAAAGGCCCTGGCGGGCGATGCCGTGCAAGGCCCTCACCTCCCTGGAGCTGGGACGGGCCCTTTCCAGCACGTTCTTTATAGGCCGGTAAAAATGGTCGGGGTTGTCGGGCAGGATCACGTCCATGGCGGCCAGCGCCTCTTTCAAATGCTGGTGCAGGGCGGCCATCTCGTCCATGCCCGCCGGCTGGCGCCGGGCGCTGATCTTGGGCGTGGCCTCCTGGGCGGCCTGGGCCTCCAAGGCGGCCATGCGCAGTTCATAGGCCAGCACCACCACGGCCTGGGCCAGGTTGAGCGATGAATCAACGGTGGTGGGGATGCACACGCTTATCATGCAGGCGTCCAGCTCCTGGGTGGTGAGCCCCCGGTCCTCCGGCCCGAACACCAGGCCCACCCTGCCCTGCTCCGCCCATTGCAACAGACGCGGCGCGGCCAGGCGCGGCGTGAGCAACTGGCCCCGGTCGCGCCCCCGGCGGGCGGTGGTGGCCATGGCCGCGGTGCAATCGGCCAGGGCCTGGTCCAGGCTCTGGCAGACCTCCAAATCGGCCAGGACCTTCACCCCGCAACTGGAGGCCAGGCGGGCCATGGGCTCGGGCCACAGCCGCTCCGGGCTCACCACGGCCAAGCCGCCCAGGCCCATGTTGGCCACCGCCCGGGCCGCGGCCCCGATATTCTCCGGGAAACGGGGCCTTACCAAGATTATCTTTAGCTGCGCCAATCTATCCAGCATGGCCGCAAGCATAACCGGGATCGCGGCCCGGGGCAAGGTTCCGCCGGGCCTTGCCCTTGAGGCTGGTTGTGGCATAATTGTTTCGCGCCCTTTTCCAACCTGGAGGACCTGCCATGGACGTCAGCGTGGCCTGGCACAACCTGGAACAAGCCATCGCCGCCGTCGAGCGCGGCGAGGACCGCATGGACCACCTTTTATCCACGGTGCGGGCCGGGATATATCTGCTCCTGGAATACCCCGCCCCCGAGGTGATGGCCCAGGCCCAGGCTTCCTACCTGCCCCTGCGGCCCACGGTGAGCTGGCTGATTTTCGAGGCGGGCCGCATAAAGGACATCCCCGCCCAGCGGGTGGACGAGCTTAAATCCTACTGGGAGGAGCATCACGCCCCCCAGGAAGGCGATCTCATCCCCCCGCCGCCCAGCTTTCTGGGGTATTAGGGCGGCCCAGCGCAAATTTTTATCCCGAGCCTTCCCGCTTTGGCGGGAGCGGGCAATATTCATGGGGCTCCCGCTGGACTTTAGCCCGCCAATCGGTTGACAGGCGTGGCGCTTTCGGGTATGTCTCCGTGGGACGGGGCTAGGGGCCCCTTGACGGCGCAAATCGGAGAGATGACCGAGTTGGCCGAAGGTGCACGACTGGAAATCGTGTGTACGCCCAAAAGGTGTACCGAGGGTTCGAATCCCTCTCTCTCCGCCATATGATCTCACGCCCCGGACGCGGCACAGCGTCCGGGGTTTTTTTTGCGGCCGGCCGCGGCCGGCCCCGCGGGGAGGGACGGAATAAAATGGCCGTGACGGCCCTGGACAAGCTGATGGCCCAGGCCCTGGAACTGGGCGCCCACGCCGCCGCCATCCTGTCGGCTTCTCAAATCCTGGTGGAGGAGCGCCTGGCCCAAATTTGCGGCCAGGGAACCTGCCCGGCATACGGCAAATCCCCCAACTGCCCCCCCCACGTCATGACAACGGCCCGCTTCAAGGCGCTCCTGGCCGGCCAGCAAAGCGCCCTGGCCTTCAAGTTCGACGTGCCCACCGCCCTGCTGCTCAGCCAGGCCAGGCACCAAACCGCCCGGGCGGTGCACGGGCTGGCCGCCAGGCTGGAGGGCCTGGCCCTGGAGCTGGGCTTTGCCCAGGCCCATGGCCTGGCCGCCGGCTCCTGCTGGGAGGCGTTCTGCGATGGCCAGGGCGTTTGCCCGGTTCTGGACCATAAAGGCGCTTGCCTTTTCCCGGATCAGGCGCGGCCTTCCCTTTCCGGCCTGGGGGTGAACGTGTTCCAGCTTTGCGCGGACCTGGGCTGGCCCATAAACAGAATAGGCAAGGACGCCGACCCCCAGGAAACCCCCATGGGCCTCATGGCCGGCCTGGTGCTCCTGGGCTGAACCTCCCGCCCCCCCACTCATTAATTAATGTCACCCTTTGGGGTGATTCAGGGCGCTCCCCTCAGGATTATGCTCCCCTGGAATCGCTCGACTTTTGCGAACCCCTAGCGTCCAGGGAGGCCACGCCATGCTGCCGGAAGAACAAATGGAGGCGTTTCATAACTTCGCCCGCATCTGCGCGGCAAGCTCGGGCCTGGACGAGCCAACCACCACCCTGCTGTTCCTGGCCGCGGCCATGGCCCTGCGCTGCCCCGCTTGCATGGAGCGTTTCGTCAATCAGGCCCGCGAACAGGGCCTGGCCGATGAGGTCATCGGCGCGGTGGGGGCCATCGCCATGGCGGTGGCGGCGGGCAGCGTGCGCAATCAATGCCTGGAAACCCTGGCCGGCCTGGAGCCGGGCCGTTAGGGGGCGTTAGCGGCGGCTTGACTTTTATGTTTAGCTGATATACAAAAATGCGGAGACTCACCGCCCGCCGATTTGGGGCGCAAGGCTGGCTATACGATTAATAGAATTCAAAATTATTATCGGCCAGCCACCGCGACCGGCGTCAGGGGAGCAGCCTAATGTTTAGCAGGTAAATTTTTTTAGATCACTGAAGAGCCACAACCGCTCGCCGCAGGAGGGCAATGCCATGTTGGAACTGGCGGTCAAGGGAAACAAGGCGTATTGGAGCTGGCTGGGCTGCCTGGCGCTGCTCATCGCGGCGGGATTCGCGGCCTACCTGATTCAGTTCAGCCAGGGCCTCATGGTGACCGGCCTCAGCCGCGACGTGTCCTGGGGTCTCTATATCGCCCAGCTCACCTTCCTGGTGGGCGTGGCCGCCTCGGCCGTGATGCTGGTTCTGCCCTATTACCTGCACCATTACAAAGACTTCGGGCGCATCACCATCCTGGGCGAGTTCCTGGCGGTGGTGGCGGTCCTGATGTGCATGCTTTTCGTGACGGTGGACTTGGGCAAGCCGGCCCGGGTGCTCAACGTCTTTTTGCACCCCACGCCCAACTCGGTGATGTTCTGGGACGTTAACGTGCTCAGCGGCTACATGATCCTGAACCTGCTCATCGGCTGGGTGACCTTGCAGGCCGAGCGCAAGCAGCTTCCCCCGCCCGGCTGGGTGAAGCCGCTCATTTATTTTTCCATTCCCCTGGCGGTTTCCATCCACACCGTCACCGCCTTTCTCTATTCCGGCATGCCCGGCCGGGGCTACTGGCTCACGGCCATCATGGCCCCGCGCTTTTTGGCTTCGGCTTTCGCCGCCGGGCCGGCGGTGCTCATCATCCTGGCCCTGGTTTTAAAGCGGGTGGCGGGCTTCGACGCGGGCCGCCGGGCCATCGAGAGTCTGGCCAAGATCGTCTGCTACGCCATCATATTGCACTTGTTCTTCTTTTTCCTGGAAGTCTTCACCGTGTTCTACAGCCAGATACCCAGCCACATGACCCACTTCGTCTACCTCTACGCCGGGCTGCACGGCAAGGCCAGCCTGCTGCCCTGGATGTGGGCCGCCATGGTCATGGGTTTCGCCTCCATCATCATCCTGCTCAAGCCCCGCTGGCGGGCCAACCACACCGTACTGGCCATTGCCTGTCTGTTGGTGTTCGGCTGCACCTGGATCGACAAGGGCCTGGGCATGATGGCCGGCGGCTTCATCCCCAATCCCCTGCACGAGGTCACCGAGTACGCGCCCACCGGCCTGGAGATTCTCATCGCCATCGGCATCTACGCCCTGGGCGCGTTTCTGCTCACGGTGTTCTACAAGGTGGCCGTGGGGGTTAAACTGGAAGCGGAGAACTAACGCCCCGCCGGGGGCAAGAGGTCCATGCTCATGAACAACCGGGCCAAAACCCTTTTGGTCGCGGCGGGCATCATCTGCCTGGCCCTGGCCATGCTGCACCTGGAGATCATCTATCTGGGCGCTCCGGCCTACCGCTATTTCGGGGCGGGCGAGGAGATGGCGGCCCAGGCCCAGGCCGGGTCCTGGACGCCGCCCTTGCTCACCGCGGGGATCGCCCTGCTCTTGGCCGGCTTCGCCGGCTACGCCTTTTCCGGGGCCGGCCTCTTGCGGCCCTGGCCCTGGGCGCGGCCCGCCCTGTGGGCCATCGCCGGCGTTTTCACCCTGCGGGGCCTGGCCGTTTTCGTCCAGCTGGCGGCCTGGGCCTGGGGCGGCCGGGATTTCGCGCTGCGGGAGCTGGCCTTTTCCCTCACCGCCCTGGCCCTGGGCCTCTTGTTCCTGGCCGGCGCCCGGGGGTTTACCGCCGGCAGCGCCGCCAAGGCCGCTTAGCGCCGCTGGGGGCCGGTGGGTGAGGGTTGGCCAAAGGGGACGCGCCCAGGTCTGGCGCTTAAATGGATAACGCCTTGAGCAGCGCCCGCCCCTGCGTCTCGGAAGGCCGGGTTGACGGGGCGCTCCGGGCCGACCGCCATTTTCCAGCATAATCGGGATCGCCATGAAAGCATGGGCGGCAGGGCCGGGTGGTGGCGGGGGCCCGCGCCTGGAGCCTTAATCTTCTTCCGGCTCGCCGGGCAGGGGCAGGCGGCTGAAGTCCGGCTCCGGCGGCAGGGTGGCCAGGCCGGAGCTGATGAGCGCCCCCCACATGCTGGGCCGCACCTTGCGGTTGGCCCGGTGCAGGGATTCCAGTATCTCCCGCACCCTGGCCCTTTGGCCCAGGGCGGCCGAGGGGCAACAGGGCGGCTGCACGGGCAGGCCCTTTTTTGCGGCGAAGCGCCGGGTCTCCTCCGCGTTCACCAGGGCCAGGGGCCGGATCACGGTGATCTCGCCGCCGAAAAAGGGCTGCACCGGCAGCATGGTGGCCAGGCTGCCCGCGAAGAAATAGTTCATGAGAAACGTCTCGAAGATATCGTCCTGGTGATGGGCCAGAGCCAGCTTGGCGCAGCCGTGCCGGCCGCACATCTCGAAAAGCTCCCGCCGCCGGTGCATGGCGCAGAAAAAGCAGGGGCTCTTTTCGCGGTTTTCCGGGGTGTGGGCCCTGGGGCCGTAATCGGTCTCGCGGATGAAAAGCTCCACCCCCAGGCCGCCGCAGAAATCCCTCAGCGCCCCGTGATCCACGGTGTGGTAGCCCATCTCCACGTGGAAGGCCTTGATGGCGTAATCAATGGGAATGCGCCGCCGCCGCTCGACCAGGAGCCACAAGAGGCTCAAGGAATCCTTGCCGCCGGAAAGACCCACCGCCACGGCGTCGCCGTGGGAGATCATGCGCCAGCCGTGCACCGCCTTGCCGCAGTGCCCCATGACCTGGCGCTCCAAAAAACCGGCCCGCTGGCTCAAATTTCCATCACCTGGCCCACGCAGAGCGGCTTGAAGCGCAAGCCCAGCCGCCGGGCCAAATGCCCCATCACCTCGCGCCCCGTGCAGTGGCCCGCCACCACTTGCAGCTCCGGCCTGGCCTCCAGCTCCGCCAGGACCGCCATGCGCTGGGCCTCGGGCGCCGGGCCCAGGTGGGTGCCGCCGATGAGGGCGTGGGGACGCCGGCCCAGGGCCTCCTCCACCGCCAGAAGGATATTTACCACCCCGGCGTGGGCGCAGCCGGTCAAAACCAGGGGCTCGCCGTCGTTCTCCAGCACCAGGGCCAGGTCATCCAGGAAAGGATCGGGCGTCAAGCCGCCGCCCTCTTTGGTGACCAGGCCGGGTTGCGCCCCCTCGAACTCGGTGCGGCGGGCGATGGGCGCCAGAAGGATCACCCCCGGAAGGGGCGCGGCGTTGCCTTCAACCCAATGGAACTCGGCCCCCAGGCCCTGGTAATCCTCCAGCCGGCCATGGGGCGGGCCCAGGTCGGAAACCTGGCCGAGGGCCTCCTTGAGATGGGGATGGAAAACCGCTGGGTGGCACCAAACCGGGGTTTTAAGGCCCTCGGCGGCGCGCGCCTTCAAGAGGCCGGCCAGGCCGCCCACGTGGTCGTAATGGCCATGGCTTAAGACCACGCACTCCAAGCGCCGGGGGTCCAGCTCCAGGGCCTCCAGATTGGGCAGGAGCGCCTTGCCCGCGCCGGTGTCGTAGAGCAGGCAACGGCCGTCGCACTCCACCCACAGGGAAAGACCGTGCTCGGCCAGGCAGCCGAGGCCGCCGGGCGTGTTGTCCACCACCACCACGATTTTTATCTTCGCCATGATCCTAGCCCGCGTATTTCAAGAGGGTCAGATGTCCGGCTGCGCCGGATGCCCGCCGCCCGCGTTGCCGGCCGCGCCAAGTCGTCGCTGGGGTTACAACCACGCCTGCCTCCTTGGCTTGCCTGCCGCCTGAGCGGCGGTCAACCGGCTGTGCCGCTCCGGGCGACAAATCGCCACCTTTTAATATGGGGCTCATTCTTCAATCCGCCCGCCTTGGTCGCCGAATCCGCCATGGCCACCCAACCTTCATGAAATAAGCGGGCTAATCCCGGGGCTCGTCTATGCCGGGCACGTAGGGCTTGAGGTCCAGCACCGGGGTGCCGTCCAGGGCCTCCAGCCCGCGCACGGTGAGTTTGTTGCCGGCTATGGCCGCCAGCTTGACCAGGGTGAGCCCGATGGGATTGGGCCGGCTGGGGGCGCGGCTGTTGAAGAGTCCGGTGAGGGGCCGGCTGGGGTCTCCCCGAGGGTGCACCTCCTGCCGGGGCCGGTCCGCCTGGTGGAAATAGGTGAGCACCCACAGATAGCGGCCCGGCTCCAGGCCCTTGAGGGCCGGCGCCCATTGCTCGCGGAGCTCTATGACCGCCTGGCCGCCCGCCTCGGGCCCCTGCTTGGGGGCTTCCCGGCGGGAGCCGTAAGCGGAGCGCACCACCCCGATGGGCTCCCAAGTATGGGCATCCTGTGGGTCCATGCCGCTCCTTCTACAACTTGGCCACCATCTGGATCTCGGCCTGGTCCCGCAGGTCGGACAGGAAATCCTGCACCAATTGCCTCCGCTTGGAGAGCAGCAGCTCGGCCCGCGCCTTTTCGCGGTTGGCCGCCATGGCTTCCTGGTCGGGCGCTTTGCGGCCGGTCAAAACCGCCGCCACGATGACCTCGCCCGCGGCGATGGGCTTGGGCAAGACCCGCGCCTCGGCGGGGCGCAGGAAAAAGGCGTCGGCCAGGCGGTCGGAGTGCTCCAGGCCGGGCACCTCCTCCCCCGGCTTGATCCAGCCGGTCTCCTTGGCCCCCGATTCCTTGAGCAGTTCCTGGCCGGGGTCCTGGGCCGCCCGCAGCTTCTCCAACAGTTTGGCCGCCGCGGCCTGGGCTTCCTTTTCGGCCTTTTCCTCCTTGAGCGAGAGGCGCACTTCCTCTTCCACGTCCTTGAAGGGCTTCACGCTCTCCGGAATCAGCTCCTTGAGCAGGGCCACCACGCTGCCGTCCTCGTAATGCATGACGGGCGCCACCTGCCCCGCGCCGAGCCCCTCCACCGCCTGGGCCAGGCCCTGCAAGCCGGGCAGGCCGGCCACCGGCTTGCCCTTCGCCAGGGGCTCGGTGGTATAGAGCGAACGCTTCTGCGCCTTGGCCAGCTCCTGGAAATCGGCGCCCTTGGCGGCCTGGTCAAAGGCCCTTTCCGCGGCGGCCGCCGCCAGCTCCCTGGCCTGGCGCTCGGTTAGTTCGTTCTTGATCTCGCCTTCCACCTTTTCCAGGGGCGTCACCTCGGCCGCCTGGTGGTCCTCCACCTTGATCACGTGCCAGCCGAAGCGGGTCTGCACCACGCCCATCTCGCCGGGCTTGAGCGTAAAGGCCAGGTCCTCGAAGGGCTTCACCATCTGGCCCCGGCCGAACCAGCCCAAGTCGCCGCCGTTCGTGGCGGTGGGGCCCTGGGAGTGCTCCTTGGCCAGCGCGGCGAAATCCTGGCCCGGCTGTTTGGCCAGCTCCAGGGTTTTTTCGGCCAGCTTCTGGGCCGCCTCCTCCTGGGCCGCGGTGGGTTTTTCCGGCAGGGCGTACAGGATGTGCCGCGCGTGCACCCTTTCGGGCTTGGCGTAGCGGTTGCGGTTCATCTCGTAGAAATCGCGCACGTCGTCGGGCCGCACGTCGGCCTGGTCGCGGAACTCGGCGGCCGGGAACTGCATGTATTCCAGGACCAGCTTTTCGGGCACCAGATACTGGCGCTTGTGCTGGTCGTAATAGGCTTGCGCCTCAGCCGGGCTCACCTCCTGCTTTTTCAGGTAGTCGTCCGGATTGAAAACCTTGTAGACGCCCTTCACCTCGGCCAGCCTTTGCTCCAGCTCGTGGTCCACCTCCAGGGGGGTGATCTGGGCGGCGCCGGCGATGAGGATGCTCAGCTTTTCCATGATCATGCCGTCGCGCTGCAGGGCCTCGAAGACCTCGGGAGTCAGCCGGTTGCGGGCCAGCACCCGTTGATAGGTCTCCAGATCGAAGCTTCCCCCCCGCTGGAAGGCCTCCATGCCGGCCACCCGCCGGCGGATCTCCTCCTCGCTCACCACGATGCCCATGCGGTTGGCGGCCTGGAACAAAAGGGCCTGGTCCACCAGCCGGTCCAGGGCCCTTTGCCGCAGGTTCAACAGCGGCGCCAGCTTGTCGAACTGGTCGCCCATCTGGGCCCTGGCCTCGTCGGTCATGCGGCCCAGCTCATCGCTGACCTGCTTCATGGTTATGGGCTCGCCGTTGACCTTGACGGCCACGTCGCGGGGGCTGCCGTAATAGGAATAGACGCCGAAGGAAAGCGCGAAGGCCAGGGCGATGGCCCCCAGCACGATCTTGATAATCCAACTCCCGGCGTGTTTGCGCATCAGTTCAAGCATGGCTTCGGCCTTTTATCGCCAAAATAAGCGGTGGCGGGCTGAGGTTAATATGTCATGTATAATAAGAGCTAAAAACTAGCACGCGCTCCACGGCCCGTCAATCGGGCGCAGGCAGTCCCCTGGGGCCCGGCGCGGCGTCTGAATTGTTAATGCTAGGGGGCCGTAACAGACCCCGACTCTCATCTGACGGATTAAAAACCGCATGGGCAACAACCCCAATCCCGAGGCTCCGTCCCGGCCCCTGGGCGCCAGCTTGCGCCTCATGGACGCCAGGGAGCGCAAGCCCCTTTCCGGCCGGGCGCCGGTGGGGGTGAGGGTCTTGAGCCGGCACGGAGCCCTTTTGGTGCTGGACACGCCGTTCATCGACGGCATGCACGTGCTGATGGACGTACACAATATCACGCGCAAGCTGATACAGGTTTTTTTCCCCGGCGAGAACCCGGAGACCCATGAGGAATTGTCGCTGTTGGGCGAGATAGAATCCTACCAGCGCGAGGAAGACGAGCGCGGCGTGCGCTTTTTGCTGGAGCTGCGCTGGCTGACGGACGAATTTCCTCACGCCCAGGGGGAGCGCGAGCTGAAACGCCTTATCCGCTTGATCAAAAAAGACCTCAAAACCACGGGGGCGCGCTGATGCGGAACTACCTTGCAATCTTGGCCCTTCTCCTTTTCATCGCCGCCTGCGGCGCGCCGCCGCCGGAGCCCGCCCAGCCCAGGGCCGGGGACTTCAGCCAGCCCCTGGTTTTCCGGGTGTTGGATTCCATGGACCGGCCGGTGGGCCAGGCCCGGATCGCTCTCCAGGCCAGAAAGGGCCAGCCCACGGGCCCGGCAGACCTTGCCACCGATAAATACGGCGAGGCCACCGTGGCCTGGCGGCCCCAGATGGTGGATCACACCAAGGGCACCTCCTCCAAGGACGAGGTGTTCGCTCTGGCCAGCCAGCTTGATTTCACGGTGAGTAAGCCCGGCTATTTCCCCGCCCGGGGAACCCTGGAGGCGCTGGCCAAGGGCCGGCGTCTCTACGACCCCAAGCTGAAGGGCCTTTCCAGCGAGCCGGTATTGGCGGCCAAAACCGCCACGGTGGTGCTGCGCCGTCCCGCCGAGGTCCTGGGCGGGGAGCTGGCGGGCCGCCCCCTGGACGGGCCTTTAAGCGGGGCGCTTCTCAAGTTTCATGCGGGCATGGCACTGGTGGTTCCCCATTTGGGCGTGGAGTTCGCCTGGCCGGCCTTTGAGCTGCGCCAACAGGAATTGACCATGCGTTTCGGCTGGCGCGGGGCCTCCTGGACCGGGCTGGGCGAGGCGCCGCTTTTGGGCCAGGTGACCGCCGGCTCCCTCCTGCCCCTGGCCAGGGCGGTGGGCGAGGAGCTGGCCGGGGTTCCCGGCGTGGACCGCGTGCGGCTGGAGGTGCTGGCCGAATCCACCCCGCCGGACGATCCCTACGCCCTGCCCGCCAAGTCCACCGTGAGCCTGGTCGCCCCCCTGCAGGCCTACGCGGCCTTGGCGGCCAACCAAATGACCCCCGACCAATTCCTGGTCAAGCATGCGCCCAGCCTCGCCGTGGAGGAGCCGCCGCGCACCGCTTCCCAGCCGGACACCGCCCCGGCCCTGAAAGCGGACGGCGCCCCTTTCCCGCATCCGGGCCGCCCTCGGTCCCCGGCAGCGGGCGGCCCCTCCGCCCCGCAAGCGGGCAACCCGCCGCCTCCCAAAATGGAGGAGGCCAGGTGATGGGGTTTTTCGGCAGGCAGAAAAAGCGGCCCGCTTCGGAGCCGACCCTTCCCCCCAGCATGGCCGAGTTCATGAAGGCGGCGTCCTACGAGATAGACGGGCTCATCGCCCAGGACCCGGACTGGTACGCCAAGCTGCCCTATGGCGGGGCCATGAGCCGGGAAGAGGCCAGGGAATTTGAAATCGAAAAGCGCGCGCTGTGGCGGCGCATCATCGCCGAGGCCTTCGCCCACCGGGAATTGAAGGGCCTGCGCTGGATCACCCGGGGCGACGACCTGGTCTGCCCGGAATGCCGCCTTTGGGACGGCCACCTTTTCAGCCGCGATAATCTGCCGGAGCTGACCGCCCTGTGCATGCACCTGGGCTGCCGCTGCGAACTCAAGCCGGAGAGATGATGGAAGAGCTATTGTACCGCGCCCACCGCCTTTATGAGCTGGAAGGCGATTATCTGCGCTCCTTGCTGGCCAAGGACGCCACCTATGCCAAGCTCCTCAGCCAAATGGAGCGGCTGGAGGCGCGGCTCGCGCAGAAGCTGGGCGCCGATACCGCCGCCGCCCTGCACGAGGCGCGGGAGCTGCTTTTAGCCATGACCCGCGAAACCGCCTTCAAGATGGGCTATCTCTACGCCCACACCTATCCCCTGGAAGAGGCCGCCGCCAAGCCGTAAAGCGGCGCGGCCGGGGCGGACAAGGCCATGGCAGAGCGGCCGCCCCCGCAACGAAGCTTACCCGTCGCCCTCCCCATCCGGGGGGGCGGTCCAAGACGTTATAAGAGAGGATCGGTTAGAAGCCGAAGTTGAATTGCAGGCCCATGACCCATTCGTTGCCGGGGCCGGTGGAGCCGGCCAGGGCGTCCTCGTAGAAATAGCTCACTTCGGGACGCAGGCCTATGCGGTCGGTGATCTGGTAGGGCGCGGCCAGGTAGGCTCCCCAGCGGCGCAAGGCGTCGTAGCGGGCCGAGCCGCCGGCGCTGGAGGCGCCCCGCGATGAGGCGTAAACCCTGCCGCCCCCGCCGCCGTCCTCGCCGGTGAAGGCGCTGGCCTGGCTGTAACCGCCGCCCAGGGTGAGCGCCAGGGAGCCGGTCCGCCATTCCAGAGCCAGGTAGCCCCCATTGGTCTTATCCGGGTTGCGGCCATCCACCGTACCGCCGAACATGGGCGCGGTGGCGGTTCCGCCGCTGCGGGATTGAAAGCGGGCGGTTAGCGAGCCGGCGGGAGGCTTGAAGGGAAGCCGCATGGAATAGGGATTGGTAACCTTGCCCAGGTTCCATTTCAGATCGCCCTGGCGCTGGGGGTCGTCAGCGGAGATGAAGCCGTCGCGGCCCTGGCCGGCCAGGGAGAAACGGGACCACTGGAACGTGCCCGGCGAGGTCTCCTTGATGATCCCCGCGGGTTGTCCCGGTGCGGCATCCGCCCCCGCCGCGCCCGCCTCCCCCGGCGGGCTCGCCAGCGCCAGCAGGCAAACCGCTAGTATGGCTATCGACCAGCGCAACTACCCAGCTTCTCCTTACCAATCCCCCCTGGGCGACAAACCGTCACCCATGGCAAGTATACCCCTTCTCCCCGCGCGCCGACCACCCTGCGCGCTCATGAAACAAAAATGTAGCATAGAATCTCGCCCAAGGGAACTAGCTTTCTCATGCCCAGGGCTTAGAAAGCCGTCCGGAGCGGTCCGGCGGGGGGCGCACGACAATCATCATTAAAAACGGAGCGATGCCCGATCCAAGCCATCGGCGGGATCAGGCATCCCCCGTTTGCCGGGCAGTATAATCAGCCCAGGATCAGCCGCTGGGGGTCAACTTTTTCGCGCAGGGTGTAAAGCTCGTCCTCGCCGGGGTCCTGGGCCACCACCGCCCGGGAGATATCCACCTCGAAACCGGTGTTTTCCGCCACTTGCTCCGGGGCCACCCCCGGATAGACCTCGGCCAGGTACATGCGCTTGGTCTCCTCCTCGAATTTCATGATCCCCAGGTTGGTGACCACGGCCAGGGGACCGCCCCGCTTGAAGCCGGCCCGCTGGCGGGAATCGCCGCCCTGCAGCCAGCCCGGACTGGTCAGGTAGTCAAGCTGCTCCACGAAACGGCGTCTCTCATGCTGCATGAAAATGATCACCGCATGGGCCAGGGAGGCCGCGTCGCAGGCCCCGCCGGAACCGGGAAAACGCACCTTGGGCTTGGGATAGCCGCCCAACACGGTGGAGTTGATGTTGCCGTAGGGATCGATCTGGGCCGCCCCCAAAAAGGCGATGCTGCGCAGGCGGCGGTGGCCCAGGATGGAAAACGCCTCGATCAGGCCGGAATTCATGGCGGTGCCCACCATGACCCTGGGATCGGCCACCGCCAGGGGCAGCTCCTCCAGGGAGGGGTCAATGCCTCCGGTTTCGAAAAACACGGTGGCGTCCGGCGCATGCACCCTTTTGGCCACGGTGGCGGCCAGCATGCTCAGGCCGGTGCCGGCGAACAACACGTCGCCGTTGCGCACCAGGCGGCCCGCGGCCAAGGCCATCATTTCTTTTTTCGTGTAATTGCTCATTTTTTCTTCACGCTGGCCGCGGGCGCGCTTTCACCCGTTGGAGTAAAACTCCGCCGCGGCCGGTTGTTGGCTAGCCGTTGAGGAAGGGGCTGGTCATTCCCCCGGCCCGGGGCCGATCGCCCGCCGACCCCAGGGCCGCCCCTTTCCCGCCCGGATTCAATTTATACGGCTATCTCCTGTCCAGGCCCTTGGCGTAGCCCAGGACGGGGTCCGCCTTGATGCGCAAGAGGTCCTTGACGCCGATCCTATCCAGATAGTCCTCGTGGCTTTCCGGCTCCAGCACCCATTTTTCCAGATATTCCCGGAAGCCGTCGTCGCTGGGCGCCATATCGCCATAGAGCTTCAGATGCCGGGGGTCGTAATCATAGTAGTAATGGCAGGCGGTGGGATGCGCCCCCCACTTGAGAGGCACCACCGCGTCCACCAGAAAAGGCGGCAGGGAGTTCTGGTCCGGGTCCAGGCGGATGAATTCGCGGGGCACGATGTCCTCGCAGGTCACTATCACGCGGTCGGCCGCCCTGGCCTGCTCCAGGTCGGCGAAGCCCAGCCCTTTTATGCGCACGGTGCCGTCCTCGCCCACGTATTGGGCGTGGAGGAGGGCCACGTCGGGGGTGAGCGCGGGCAGGAGTATCACCCGGTCGCCCGGCCCGTTGAAAGGGTTTTCCACGATGGCCAGTTTCTTGGAGGGCACCTTGCCCTGTCCGCGCTCGGCGGGGTCGAAGCCCTGCTTGCGGACCAGGTCGGTCTCCAGGCCGCTTTTGGTGGCCATGAAAGGCAAGCCCATGGCCCCGGCCAGGAAGCGCAGGCTCATCTGATAGTTTGAATAATCCTCTATCTTCAGGGTCCCCTTTTGCACCGCCTGGCGGAAACGGATGCAGGTGGGCGCGAACCTGCCGGTGCCGCCATAGGCGATCTCCAGACGGCTCACGCAGCCGGCCCCGATGAGCAGGTCCATGGCCTGGCCGTGGGAATGGCAAACCAGATACAGGTCCTTGCGGCCGGCCCTGATGATCTCGCGGGCGATGGCCATGGGGTTGCGGGTCACGGTGAAGCCGCCCAGGGCGATCTGCGCGCCGTCGGGAATGAATCGCTCCACCGCCTGGGCGGCGGTCATTATCTTATCGGTTAGAGTGTTGTCTTCTCCCATTTGGTTCCTCATCGGGGAACGGAGCCCGGCCCCGCTCCCCTTATGCTTATGGTTTCACGCGGTTTCAGATCAGGACGCGCCCTGCGCCAGCTCCACCGGCAAGGGCTTCAAGTTCTCCGGCTTGTGCACCACCTGCAAGAACACCACGATGGCGAACAGGGCCAGGCCGATCACGTCCAGGGTCCAGGTGGGGATGGATTCCACCCCGGGCAGGAACCAGACGCCGCCGGGGGGCAGCTTGATGGCGGGCCAGAACATGGCGGCCGAGCCCAGCACCAGGAGAACGGTCTCCAGCCAGGAGGCCCGCCGGATCAGGAAGCGCTCCAGGGCCGCGGCGAATCCCACCAGGCCCAGGGCCGTGGTGAGTATTGTCATGCCCACCTGCCAATGCCACATTTCGTAATTTTCGCCCATGCCCAAAAGGGGACGGTAGGCCATGACGATGGGGATGATGTAGAGCCCCTTGGCCAGTTTCCAGGAGACGAACGCCGTCTGCATGGGGTTGGCCCCGGCCACGCCGGCGCCGGCGAAGGAGGCCAGGCTCACCGGCGGGGTCACGTTGGCGTCCTGGGAATACCAGAAAACGATCATGTGGGTGACCAAAAGCGGCACGCCCATGTCCAACAGGGCCGGACCGGCCAGGGTCGCCAGGACGATGTAGCTGGCCGTCACCGGCAGGCCCATGCCCAACACCAGGGAGGCCAGGCCGATGAGCAGGATGGCCAGCACCTTGATGCCGAAGGAAAGCTCCAGGACCAGGCTGGAGAACTTGAGCCCCATGCCGGTGAGCCCCACCATGCCCACGATGATGCCGGCCGCGGCGCAGGCCACCGAAACCATGATGGCGTTGCGGGCTCCCTTTTCCAGGGCCTTGAGCAGTTCCTTGAGCTCATGCATGGAAAACCGGCCGGCGCTGACGATCTCGGGGGAGCCGGCGGGCAGCTTGCCGTTGCGCACGGCGGTTTTGACGGCGTTGGCGATCACGGAGGTGAGGAAGATGGCGATCACCGCCACGAAGCCGGACATCATGGGGGAATAGTTCATCACCAGGGCCGACACCAGGATGGCCACCGGAATGAGGAAGTGCAGGCCCCCCATCATGGTGGCCCCCAATTTGGGCAGGGCATCCTTGGGCTGGCCCTCCAGGCCGTATTTCTTGGCCTCGAAGTGCACGAAAAGCAGCACGGTCATGTAGTAGAGGATGGCCGGCACCAGGGCTATGCGGATGATGTCCAGATAGCTGGTATTGGTGAACTCGGCCATGAGAAAGGCGCCGGCCCCCATGATGGGCGGCATGAGCTGGCCGCCGGTGGAGGCCGCGGCCTCTATGGCGCCGGCCACGTGGGGACGGTAACCCACCTTTTTCATCATGGGTATGGTGAAGGAGCCGGTGGCCACCACGTTGCCCACCGCCGAGCCCGACACCGAGCCCATGAAGCCCGAGGCGATGACGCTGGTTTTGGCCGGGCCGCCGGAAAAGCGGCCGGTGAGGGCGTAGGCCAGGTCGATGAAGAACTGGCCGCCGCCGGTGGACTCCAGGAAAGCGCCGAACAACACGAAAATGAAGACGAAGGTGGCGGCCACGTAGATGGGCACCCCGAACACGCCCTCGGTGGTCAGCCAGAGGGTGGTGGCGATGCGCTCGATGCTGTAGCCCTTGTGCCACAGTATTTCCGGCAGGAATTCGCTGTGCCCCACGTAGGCGAAGATCATGGCCGCGATGCAGATGCCGGTCATGATGTTGCCTATGACCCGGCGGCAGGCCTCCAGCACCAGGACTATGCCCACGGCGCTGACCCACAGATCCATGGGCAGCCAGTCGCCCTGGCGGGCGAAGATCTCGTTCAGGTTGTAGCAGATGTAAAAGGTGCAGTAGCAGGCCAGGAGCGCCAGGCAGACGTCCAGGCAGAACCAGACGCTGAGTTTATCCTTGCGGGCTCCGGGAAAGGGCGGCCTGAGAAGAAAAGTCAGCGCCAGGATGGCCGCCAAGTGAATCGAACGCTGCACCATGGCGGGCAAGGCCATCAAGCCAGCGGTCCAAAGTTGATAAAGGCTTAAACACACGCCCAGCACCGAGACCACCAAGGCCACGGTCTTCACCAGGGAACGGTTGGAATCCGGCTTGAGGCCCAGGGGCGCGCGGGTGACTTTTTGAGCGGCCGATTTGTCGGGGGCGGTTGTGTTGGGGGACATGGGTTCTAAGCTCCAGCCATGGGAGATGCGTGCAGCGGGAACAGTCTCAGCCACAGGCTGCGCAGCAAGCCGACCGGACGGGCGCTCACCTCCACCGCCTGGCCGGGGACCAGGGCCGAGAGGTTTATGGCGCCGCCGGACCACACGATGGTGTGATCCACCCCAGGGGCGCCCACTCTGAGCACCAGGCGCGGCACGAGCTGATGAATGTCTGCGATCACCTGCAAATCGCCGTCCTTGTAGTGGCGGCCTCGGCCGGGCAAATGGCCCATTCCCGCGTTGAAGCTGACAAAACGCTCTTCTTCTATGAATATGCGGCCTTGCGGGTCCAGGCTGTGCGTCTCCCAGATGGGCTTGTGGTTCACCGAGTGATGGTAGTGAAGCGTGAACCCAGGCTTGTCTCCCAAGAGAACCCGCAAGAGTGGCGCTCCCCCTTGGAGGGGGCTCACTTGCAATTCCATGCCGCCGGGCAAAACGGCGGCGGCCGTGAAAACCAGGGCCAGCCCGGCCAACGCCAACAGGGTCAACCGGGCCGGCCGTTGCATGCTAGCCCTTGGGCATCAGTTTGGCTGGGACCTCAATACCTTTTTCTTTCAGATACTTGATGGTACCGGGGTGCAGCGGGATGGGCGATTGCTTCACCGCGTTCTCCGGGGTGGTGTATTTGGCGAAAGGATGGATCTTCTGCATGTAATCGTTGTGCTCATACAGGGCCTTGGTAAGCTGGTAGACCAGTTCGGTATCCAGGCTGGCCTGGCAGATCACCACGTTCCACACGCTCATGGTGGGGGTGGGCTGGTCCAGGCCGCGGTAGATGCCGCCTTCCAGGTCCCAGCCGCTGTAGAAGCCGTACTTGTCGGAGATCTTCTTCTGCTGCTCGGGGGTGAAGGAGATCATCTCGATCTCGTGGGTGGTGGCCAAATCCATGATGGAGCTGGTGCCGGGAGCCACCACCCAGACGCCGGCGTCGATGGTGCCGTCGCGCAGGGCGTTGGCGTTCTCGTTGAAGGAGAGCCGGCGGACGCTAAAGGAATCCAGCGGGATTTCCAGGGCCTTCAAGACCAGCTCGGCCATGAAGGCGGTGCCGGAGCCCGGCGCGCCGATGGAGACGGTCTTGCCCTTGAAATCGTTCACGTTCTTGATGCCGGAGCCCTTGCGGGTCACGATCTGCATGATGTTGGGGTACATGGCGGCCATGGCCAGTATCTTCTGGGGGGAATCCTTGAACTTGCCTTCCCCGTAATAGCCCTGAAAGGCCACGTCGCCCATGATGAGCCCGACCACGGTCTCGCCCTTGTGGGCCAGTTTGGTGTTTTCCACGCTGGCGCCGGTCACCTCGGCCACGGCTTTGACGCCGGGCACGTATTTGGACCATACCTCGGCCATGCCGCCGCCATAGGGATAATAAACGCCGCCGGTGCCGCCGGTGCCGATGGAGATGAACTGGGTCTTGGCCGCCGCGGGCAAGGCGATGGCCAGGGTCAAGGCGGCGCAAATCGCCAGAATAATGCTCAAACGCTTCATGTGATCTACCTCCCTGATTTACTTGCCCATGGTTTTGACGATAAGTTCCACGGCCTGGGCCTTCTGGCCCATGCCTTTCACCGGGTAGGTGTAGGTGGCGGTGGCGCCGGGCTTGATCAGGCCTTTCTTGGTCTGCCTGGGCACCAGGCCGCCCACGGCCTTGCCGTCATCCAGGAAGATATTCACCCGGTAACGCTGATCCTCTTGGGATACGTTCTTGATGGTGATGAGGAAATGCAGTGAGGGGGTTTTCTGGTAATCAGCCATGAAACAACGGAATTCGGTAACTTCGGCTTCAGGGGCGATGGAGTAGACCAGTTTCTCCTTGGGCGCGCAGGCGAAATATTCCGGCGCGGCGGCCTTGGGATCGGTCTTGGCTGGAACTCCTTGGCAACCCGCGGCCAGCAGCAGTCCGGCCAGAGCCAACAAGGCCATGGTCGCTAGCAAGACTCCCTTGATAGTTCTCATTCTGCCTCCCTCCGTGTGGTATAGGTGCTCGAAACCAACCAGGGCCAAGGCGTTAGCCCCGGCCCCAACTCTCCCTCAGGTCATTTTTCACTCCCGCCGCGCGAGGTTTTGAGCTGGATGCCCATCTCGTGGTAGCGGCTGTGCAACTGAGCCAAATCTCCCTCCACCAGCTTGCGGGCCTCCTTGGCCTGGCCGGCCTTGATGGCCGCCACGATGCGCTTGTGATAACCCAGCACGGCCTGGCTGGTTTCCATGTTCAGCTGGCCTTCCAGGGAAGCCACCAGGATGGCGATGACCGTTTCGCAAAGAACCGCCAGAAGCGGATTGTCGGCCAGCGCCGCCAGGCGGCGGTGAAACTCCAGGTTGGCGGCGCGCAGGGCCTCGGAATCATCGCTGACCTTGTCGGACAAGGCCACGATCTCCTCCAGGGAGGCCAGGTCCTCGGGCGTGGCCCGCAGGGCGGCCTTTTCCGCGGCCGGGGCCTCCAAAAGCAGCCGGAGTTCGAAAAGGTTTTCCAGGCTTATGGCCTTGCCGGCCAGGAGGTTCTCCAGGCTGGTGGAAAGCGGCTTGTCATAGTTGGTGCTCACGAAGGTTCCGCCGCCCGCGCCCTTTTGCACCCGGAGGATGCCCGCCAGCTCCAGGGTGCGGATGGCCTCCCTTATAACCACCCGGCTTACCCCGAACTGCTCGGCCATCTCTCGCTCGGAGGGAAGGCGCTGGCCTTCACTCAGCGAGCCGGAAAACACCTGTTCCCTTATGGCCTGGGCCACCTGTTCATAGGCCTTGCGGCGCTTTGGCAGGCGGGAAACAATAGAGCGGGGTGCTGCCATATCACCTAACGCTTTTAATGTTTTTTATTGTGCGGTGCCATGCGGGTTGGACTAAGGTTAGTCCATAATGCAGATTGGCATAATGACCACTGAATTGTCAACCATTATTTGCCGAGGCTTGCTTCTTTTTTACGGACGGCGTAAATTCTAGGGCCATGCCGAGCCAGCCGACCAGCCAAAAACAGGCCCCGCCCCCCTGGCGCCAAGGCCTCACCGCGGGCCTCCAAAGGGGCAAGCCCCTGATCTGGTTTCTGCTCAAAACCATTCTCCCCCTCTACGTCGCCACGGAAATATTCAAGGTTACCGGTCTGTTATCCTGGATATCCGGCTTCCTGGCCCCGGTGATGGGCCTCTGGGGCCTGCCGCCCGAGGCGGCGGCGGCGCTAACCGCCGGCTTTTTATTGAATCTCTACGCGGCGGCGGCGGTGGCCGCCCCCCTGGGCCTGGACTGGGCGCAGGTCTCGGTGCTGGGCCTCATCCTGGGCATCTCCCACTCCCTGGTGGTGGAGGGCGCGGTGGTGCGCAGCCTGGCGCCGGGCCGGCTCTGGAGCCTCACCGCCCTGCGCCTGGGGCTGGGACTGGGCGCTGGCTGGGCGCTGGCCCAAATCCTCCCGGCGGTTTCGGCATGAGCCAATACCTCGCATTGTTGCCCACGGCGGCCTGGGACGGGCTCATTCTCTGCGCCCAGATTTTCGCCATCGTCCTGCCGCTCATGATCGCCTACGAGGTCGCCAAGGCCTACGGCCTCTTCGCCAGGCCCTGGAAAGGCGTGGGCCCGGCGCTGGCCCGGCTGGGCCTGGGGCCCGGCGCCATGGTGCCGCTTTTGGCCGGCATATTCCTGGGGCTGCTCTACGGCGCGGGCATTCTCCTGGCCATGAGCCGGGAGGACAACCTCTCCCATCGCGAACGCCTGGCCCTGGCGGTGTTTCTGGTCACCTGCCACGCGGTGGTGGAGGACACCGCCATCTTCATGCTCCTGGGCGGCAGCGCCTTCTGGATGTTGGCTCCCCGCCTGGTTCTGGCCGTGGCGCTCACCGCCTGGCTGGCCCGGCGTTCGTCCGGGGAGTAAAGCCGGCCCATTGATTGACCGCGCCCCGCGCTCTGGCTATACTCCATAAATATATACTTACCAATGCGAAATGGAGCCTCAATGCCCCAGCACACCCATGAATTCGTGGAAGATTACGACGGCATGGTGGGCTATGGCCTGGACCGGGAGACCGACCAGGCCACCTTGCAGTTCTATCTGCAGAAATTCTCCGACGACGCCTTCATGAAACTCATCCTGCCCCGCTTGCGCCAGGAAGACATGGACCGGCTTTTCGATCTGTTGAGCGGTTTCCTGCGCCAGCATTTGGAGGAGGAAGAATACCATCAGCATTTCCTCAAGGACCACGGCCACGAGGATTGAGCATGGATTTTCCCCAGCCCATAGACAGCCGTCTGGCGCAAGTCCAGGGCATTCTGGACACCGCCTTTTTCGCGCCGCTATACAAAAACGACTGGCTGGCCTACCGTTTCGGCCAGCCCTCGTTCCTGCGCCTGGAGGATTCCGAGGTTTTCGATCTTTTCGTGCGCGCCGCCTTGGCCTGCGAGGTTATCCTCCCCGGCCGCGCCGAGGGCCGGACGCCCCTGGCCTGGCTGTGGGACCTGGACGACAGCCACGCGGTGCTGGCCCAGGTGCTGGCCAGCCTGCGCTTTGACCGGCCGCTTTTGTTCCACCGCGCCCTCCTTTCCCTGCCGGCCGTCACCCGCCAGGAAATAAAGCCCGAGGATTTCGAGCTGGTGGAGGATTTCCTGATGAAAGCCCTGGGCCAAAGCCAGCTGGATTTGGCCGAGGCGGCGGCCGGGGAGCTGGCCACCCTGCACGAGCGGGCCTTGCGGGCCGCCGGCCAGGACCCGGAAAAGCCCGACCCGCGCCTGGCCCGATGGGCCGCCGAGGTGCTGGCCAAGCCCAAGGCCGCCGAGCTGGATTCCGAAGCCGAGCTGCGCCTGTGGATGGCCCTGGGCGACGGCTTGCAGGGGGTTCCCCCGGAGCTGGCTCCGGCGGTGATGGCCCAGGCCTGGGCCCAGTGGGTGGGGGCGGTGGTGGGCTCCGATCCGGATTTGGCCATGCTGGGGCGCATGCATCCCCGCCTGGATTTGAGCGCCGCCGAATTGGCCGGGCACGCGCCCCCCGAAAAAAGCGAAACCCACCAGATCAGCGCCGTGTGCCCCATCTGCGGGGCCAAGTCGGAGATCAGGGTGGGGCCCGAGATAAGGCCCTTGACCTCCTGCCCCCATCTGATCTACGTGGGCACCGGCGACGAGGTGCACCTCCTGGAAGCCTTGGGTAATTTCCGGGTGGGGGAGGATTTCCGGGAGCTCCTGGCTTCCTATTATCAATCGCCCAGCGACCTGGACCTTTTCAGCACCGTGGTCAACGACCTTTTCGAGATGCTTTTGAACCAGGGCCGCCTGGCGGTGGCGCCGGTGGCGAGCGCCAGCGCGCCGCAAGCTTTCTACAATCTCCTGGCCTTTTTCCAGAAGCGGGAAGAGGAAGACCCCAGCCGGAACCCGCCCCGCGCCCACTAGCCCCCAAAGGAGGCCCATGGACCTGCAAGAACTGTTGGCAACCCTTTGCCCGCCCCTGGGCCCCGCGGGTTTCGAGGACGAAGCCCGCGACGCCGTGGCCGCTTTCCTGAAACCCCTGGTCAGGCGGATCGAGGTGGACCGCCTGGGCAACCTGCAAGCCTGGCTGGGACCGGAGGGCGGCCCCCGGGTCATGCTGGACGCCCATCTGGACGAATGCGGCCTCATGGTGCAGCGGGTGGAGAAGGAGGGCTTTCTGCGGGTGGCGCCCCTGGGCGGCGTGGATCAGCGCATTTTGCCCGGCTCCTGGGTGGTGTTGCAGCCCCGGCCGGGAGCGCGGGTGGAAGGGGTCATCGGCCTGGCCCCGCCGCATGTGAGCGAAAAGAACGACAAGGACAAGTCCGTGCCCTGGGACCAGACCTTCGTGGATATCGGCGCGGCCGGCGAGGAGGAGGTCCGCGCCCTGGGCATCCAGACCGGCACGCCGGGGGTGCTGGAACTGGGCATGGGCCGCCTGGGCGGGCGCTGCTTTCGGGCGCGCAACCTGGACGACCGCGCCGGCTGCGCGGCGCTGTGCGCCCTGGCCCAGCGCCTGGCCGGCCAGCCGCCGCCGGTGGAGGTGGCGCTCAATTTCTCGGTGGGCGAGGAGCTGGGGCTCCGGGGAGCCACCACCGCGGCCTACGGGCTGAAGCCGGACTTGGCGCTCTGCCTGGAGGCCACGGTGGGCGACACTCCCGGCCTGAACGCCGGCCGGCAGCCCTCCCACCTGGGCCAGGGCCCGGCCATCACCGTGGCCGACGGCCGCATCGTGGTGCCCCGCCGGCTGGTGGAATCCCTGGAGCGGGCCGCGAAAAAGGCGGGCGTGGCCTGCCAGCGCAAGCTGCCGCCCTACGGCGGCACCGACGCGGGGGCCATTCATCTCTCCCGGGCGGGGGTGCCCACCTGCATCGTGGCGGTGCCCTGCCGCTATATCCATACCCCCGCCTCCCTGCTCAACCTGGACGACCTGGCCGCCACCGTGGAGCTCAGCCACGCCTGGCTGCAAGACGTGGAGGAACTCCTGTGAAATGGAACTTCCCGGCCGGTTACAGCCTGCTGCCGGCCGATATCCTGAAGGCCAGGGCCGCCCGCGCCGCCGAGCTTTGCCGGCGCGAGGGCCTGGCCGGCCTTTTGCTCACCTTCAACACCGACGTGTATTACCTGGCCGGCACCATGCAACAGGGCGCGGTGTTTCTGGATCAAAACGGCCAAACCACGATTTTCATGCGCCGCCACCAGGAGCGGGCCGCCACCGAATCCCCCCTGGAGGTGACCCCGGTGAAGGGCTACAGCCAGATCGCCGAGGCGCTCAACGACCTGCTGCCCGCCGGCTCCCGGCTGGGCCTCACCCTGGACGTGATGCCGGCCAGGGAGTGCCAGGCCTGGGAGGGGAGGCTGCCGGACGCGGAGTTGGTGGACGCCTCCCGGCCCTGGATGGACCTGAAGGGAATCAAGGACGAGCTGGAGCTGGAGGTCCTGGCCCGCTGCGGCCAGCTCACCGCCGATATTTACGGGCAGCTTCCGGAAATCCTCGCCCCCGGCAAGAGCGAGGCCCAGGCGGCGGGCGAATTCCTGGCCCTGGCCATGGGGCGGGGCGCCGTGTCGCTCTTGCGCGCCAGAGCGCCCTACATGGATATGTACGGCTGGCACCTGGTCTCCGGGCCGGAGGCCAACTGGCCCAGCGCGGTGGACGCGCCCTTCAGCGGCATGGGCCTCTGGCCGGCCTTTCCCCAAGGGGCCAGCCTCAAGCCTTTAAAGCGCCACGAACCCATCATCGTGGACGTGGCGGTTTGCCTGGAGGGCTATTCCACCGATCAGACCCGCACCTATTGCCTGGGCCAGGCGCCGGCCCCCCTGCAAAGGGCCCATGACTGCCTGCGGGAAATCGAGGCGGCGATCCTAAAGCGCCTCAAGCCCGGCGCGGTGAGCGGCGAGATATACCAGGCCGCCGTGGACGCCGCCCGGCGCTTGGGCATGGAAGAGTTTTTCCTGGGCCGGGACGGGCACCGCATCCGCTTCGTGGGGCACGGGGTGGGCCTGGAACTGGGCGCGCCGCCCTACCTGCTGGCCGGCTCCCAAGAGGTGGTGCAAGCCGGCCAGGTCTACGCCCTGGAACTGAAGATGGTTCTGGACCAGGGGCCGGTGGGCCTGGAAAACACGGTGGCGGTGAACGCCGAAGGGCCGCCCACCATTCTCACGCCCTTGGAAAACCGCCTTTTCGAGCTGTAAGCCCAAAAAGCAAGCGCCGCGGCATGGTGAAGCATGACGCGGCGCTTTAAGACAGCGCTCTTGCGCGGGTCCCCGGGGGCCCGCTTTTTTTGGCTGAGGCCTACTCGGTCCAGCCCGGCGCGTCCAGGTAGGCGCGGTATGGCTCGCCGGCGTTTCCGCCGGCCCCCTGAATCTAGCGCGCCTTTTTCAACGCGGCCTGCAGTTGGGCCTTGTTCATTTTTGAGCGGCCGGGAATGTTCTTGGCCCTGGCCTGCGCCTGCAGTTCCTTCACCGTGGGTTCGGCTTTTTTAGCCACAGCCTTTTTGGGCGCCGCTTTCTTGGGCGCGGCTTTCTTGGGCGCGGCTTTCTTCACCACAGCCTTCTTGGGCGCCGCTTTTTTAGCCACAGCCTTCTTGGGCGCCGCTTTTTTAGCTGCCGCTTTCTTGGGTGCGGCTTTCTTCACCGCAGCCTTTTTGGGCGCCGCTTTTTTAGCTGCCGCTTTCTTGGGCGCGGCCTTCTTGGGGGCGGCCTTCTTCTTGGCAGCGGGTTTTTTGGTGGCCATAAGCGATTCCTCCCTTAGAGTTTGCCGTATTGGCCTGATTCCTTTTTGCAAGAAGATTAATTTAGCCAACAATTCCTTCCCTATTGAAAAACTAATCTAAGCTATTTTTTACGATGCCGTCAACCTTTTGCGTGTGTTTGGCCGCAATAAAATTTATCGGTCAGCCAAAAAGACCGTTGGATAATCGCGCCAATCATCCCAATTCTGATTTTTATCCAATCCGTAATGCAGCGTCATCCTAAGCGGCCGTTACCATCTTTTCACCAAACTTATATTTAGGGCATCTTGGCAAGCATAAATTGCAGCCCCATAATTATAAAAAAGCCTCGTAACTTGGCTGGGCGACATTCCGGGACCGATTTACTCGCGTATTCTTCGGGGCCCGCAATGGGAGGCGGCCTGGGCCTTGCAAGAGAATCCGCCGCCGCCGGCCTTGGCTTCCCTTTTTTATGGTTTTGCAAGCGCCGCCTGGGCCGCTGCCGGCGGGCCAGGGCCATATCAGGCGAATAGCCTGGTCCCACGCGGCAGGGCCAAAGGCTCAATCGCCGGTCCGGAAAACAAGCCTGATTGCGGACGCGGGAATGCCTCCGTTCCAGGCAAAGCGACATATAATTCAAGAAAGGATTAATGAATGCTGTACAAGGAGAATCTGCATAAAAAAGTTCAAGAGCTGGTGGATTGCTTTATCGCCACCGATCCCTTGCAGGAGATGTCCACCCTGGCCCAAGACGAGGACCAGGAGGAAGCCGCCCTGAAATGGCTGGCGCTCACGGCGCTGCACGCCGTGAACCAGGGGGCGGAAAAGATCGAGCTCGCCATCAATCCCCAGGGCGAGGTTTCCGTCGTTGCCAAGTATCGGGAAGCGAGCTTGCCCTCCCCCGGCCCGGCGGTGGCGCAAAAGGCGATTGAAGCCATGCGGGCCATCACCCATATCGAGGGCGAGAAGGGCAAGACTCCCCTGGCCCTGGGCATCGGCCAGGACGGCATCATGGTCAACGTGAAGCTCTCCCAAAAAGAGGCCAAGCAAAAACTGACCCTGAAATTCCCTGGATAGACCGCGTTTCCCCGCGTTGCGCCCTCCCCCGGCCTGGGCTATATTGGAAACCACCAATAACCCTGCATGGGGGAGGACGCATGCAAGCCCCGTCCAGCATAGGGGAATTCATCCAGGAGCTTTCCAAGCGCGGCTGGCTGAAGCGCATCGAGGAGGAGGTGGACCCCTGCCTGGAAATCACCGCGCTCAGCGAGCCGGTGATGAAGGCGCAAGGCCCGGCCCTGCTTTTCGAGCGGGTGAAGGGCGCGGCCTGCCCCCTGGCCATAAACCTCTTCGGCTCGCGGGAGCGCATGGGCCTGGCCCTGGGCGTGGAGGAACTCACCGAAATCGCCGAGCGCCTGCGGAGCCTCATGCAGATGGAGCTGCCTCAGGGCCTGTGGGCCAAGATAACCATGGCGCTCCCCAAGCTGAAAGAGCTGAGCGCCTTCGCCCCCAAGCAGGTGAAGGACGCGCCCTGCCAGGAGGTGCGGCTCCTGGACCAGGCCGCCAGCCTGGATATCCTGCCCATCCTCACCTGCTGGCCCGAGGACGCCGGCCCCTTCATCACCCTGCCCCAGGTGATCACCGCCGACCCGGAGAGCGGCAAGCAGAACGTGGGCATGTACCGCATGCAGCGCTTTGATCAGCGCACCACCGGCATGCACTGGCACCGCCACAAGGGCGGCGCGGCCCATTACAACAAGGCCAAGGCGCTGGGCCGGAAGCTGCCCGTGGCCGTGGCCCTGGGCGGGCCGCCGGCGGCGGTCTACGCCGCCAGCGCGCCGCTGCCGCCGGTGATGGACGAGTTCATGTTCAGCGGCTTTCTCATGGGACGCCCGCTGAAAACCGTGAAAGCCCTCACCAGCGATCTCATGGTGCCGGCCGAGGCCGAGGTGGTGCTGGAGGGCTACGTGGACCCGGCCGAACCCTGGCGGCGCGAGGGGCCCTTCGGCGATCACACCGGCTTTTATTCCCTGGCCGACGACTATCCGGTTTTTCATATCACCGCCGTCACCCACCGCCGGGAGTTCGTCTATCCCGCCACCGTGGTGGGCCGGCCGCCCATGGAAGATTTCTACCTGGGCCTGGCCACCGAGCGCATTTTCCTGCCGCTGTTGCAGATGGTGCTGCCCGAGGTGCGGGATTACCACATGCCGGCCGAGGGCGTTTTTCACAACCTGGTGTTCGTGGCCATCAACAAGGAGTATCCCGGCCACGCCTACAAGGTGATGAACGCCCTGTGGGGCCAGGGCCAGATGATGTTCGCCAAGGTCATCGTGGTGGTGGACGCCCAGGTGGACGTGCAGAATCCCCAGGCCGCCTGGTGGGAGGCCCTCAACCACATAGACCCCGCCCGCGACATTCTCTTCAGCAAGGGGCCGGCCGACGCCCTGGACCACGCGGCGGAGCTGCCCTGGCTGCACAGCAAGATGGGCATCGACGGCACCAGGAAATGGCCCGAGGAGGGATTCAAGCGGGAGTGGCCCGACCGCATCGAGATGACGCCCGAGGTGCAAAAAAGCGCTCTGGCCAAGCTCCAGAAATGGGGATTGCTCTAGCCCGCATATTTCACGAGGGGCGGGCGGCATTAAGCGACGAGTTAGTATTCATGGGACTAATATGAAGAAGGCCGCATCATAATCGAGGGACGGTTCGTACTCGGGCCCGGCACAGCCAGCCGCCGGTAGACAAGACGTCTGGCAAGCGAGGGCCGCAGGCGTAGCCAAAGCTACGTCAAGGCTCGAGAGCGGCCAGCAACGCAGGGTACCGCTGGCTGGCGCAGCCGGACGCGCGGCCCTCCTGAAATATGCGGGCTGGCCGGGGGGTGAAATCGCCGGCTTGATTTGATATCGGTTGCTCCATGGCCAGGGCCCCTATAAAGAACCATAGTATCGGCGGGCGGCGAAAGCGGGCCGCGACCCGGCCCGCCGTGCAACAGACGCTACGGCACTCAACCTTGAGACGCTGATGACATACGTTTTAACCCAACGCGTGCGCGACTTTGGCGAGCTGGTCAAGTTCAGCCACACGCTTTTTCTTTTCCCCTTCGCCTTGAGCGGGGTGGTGCTGGCCCACGGGGTCAGGCCGCTCACCGCTGGGGTGATGCTTTGGATCGTGGTGGCCCTGGTGGCGGCGCGTTCGGCCGCCATGATAATGAACCGCATCGCCGACCGCCGCTTCGACGCCCTCAACCCCCGCACCTGGGGCCGCCCCCTGGTCAGCGGGCGGGTGAGCCCGGCCCTGGCCTGGCTGTGGCTGGCCCTGGCCTGCGGAGCCCTGGTGCTGGCTTCAGCCATGCTCAACCCCCTGGCCCTGGCGCTTTCCCCGGTGGCCCTGGTGTGGGTGCTGGGCTACAGTTTCAGCAAGCGCTTCACCGCCCTGTGCCACATCTGGCTGGGCGCGGCCACCGCCCTGGCTCCGGTGGGGGCCTGGATAGCGGTGACCGGGGACTGGGACTGGCGGGTGCTGGCGCTGGCCGGGTCGGTGGCCCTGTGGGTGGCCGGCTTCGACGTCATCTACGCCTGCCAGGACATAGACTTCGACCGGGGCCAGGCCCTGCATTCCATACCGGCCCGCCTGGGGCTGGAGAACGCCCTGTGGGTCAGCCGCGGCCTGCACCTCGGCGCCGTGGCGGGCTTTTGGGCGCTGGCCCCGCTTTTCGGCCTGGGCCGGGTTTATCTGGCCGGCGTGGTTTTGGTGGCGGCGGTTCTCGTGGTGGAGCAAGCCCTGGTGGCCTATCGGCGGGCCAACATACCCATGGCCTTTTTCACTCTTAACGGCGTGGTGTCGGTCATGTTCTTTTTCATCTTGCTGGCCGACCGGCTGGTTGGTGTCTGATTGCATTACCTGGAAACCGACCTGCGCTATCTGGGCGTATTGGAAAAGGCCGTGCAAATCGCCGCCGAGCTGGGGCCCCAGGCGGCGGCGCGCTACGTGCGCTCTTCCTATCATCTGTTATCCAAGGTTTATCACCCGGACCTGCACAAGCGAAACCAGCGGGCGGCGGAAGAGGGCCAGAGGAGGTTGAACGCGGTGAAGGAGCGTTTGGATAAAACCAGCGATCAGGAGCTGTCGGTCTTTCTGGGCGGCCAGACCCGCACCCGCGAGGGACACCCCCGGGTGCTGGTGGTGGAAGACGAGGACGGGCTCAGGGAAAACCTGGCCGACCTCCTCGGCCTGGAAGGCTATCACGTCAAGACCGCGCCCAACGGCGTGCAGGGCATGGGGGCTCATCTTTCCTTCCGCCCCGAACTGGTCATCACCGACGTGGTCATGCCCATCATGGACGGAGTGGAGATGGTGCGCCAGCTCAGGAAGCGCGACGCCAAGCTGAAGGCCCTTTTCATCAGCGGCTTTTTCGGCACCCGCTCCGTGCGCCAGGAACTCATGGACGAGATAGAGCGTTTCGGTTATCCCATGCTCTCCAAGCCCTTCAAACCCAGCGAACTGTTCCATCTGGTCCGCCAGGCTTTGGCTCACGTATAAAATCCAACGCTTTTCCCCCGCCACGGGCGGTTTGCAACCCGCTTCCCCATCCGGTTTCGCCGGAGGCCTGACGCCTTCGGCTGGACACCCTTCGGCGCGCTATCGCATACTAAAGAAAAGCCTTTGCAATTTTACTAATCATGCGCCTTTGACATTTGCCGCGGAAGGTACCAGATGCCCGAGCAGGACGATATCACCAGGCAAAACTCCTCCGCCCCGGGTGAGGGCCAAACGGCGCTGAAGCTTGGCGACGGCGCTTTAGCCGCCAGCGATCCGCAGCCGAGCCTCGACCTGTTCCGCGCCCTGGCCGAAACCCTGGCCTCGGCGGTTTTCATTATTCAAGACGACCGCCTCAAGTACCTCAATCCCGCCGGCCAGCAAATCCTGGGCTACCGGGTGGAGGAGTTGGCGGAGCGGCCTTTTTGGGAACTGGTTCACCCCGAACACCAAAATCTGGTGAAAGAGCGCCTGGCCGCGCGCCTGCGGGGCGAGGAGCCCCCCAGCCATTATCAATTCAAGATCATTAATAAAAACGGCAGCACCCGCTGGGCCGATTTCAGCGGCGGCGTTATCCTTTTTCAGGATAGGCCGGCCCTGTTGGGCACCGCCCTGGACATAACCCCCATCAAGGTTTCCGAGGAAAACCGGCGGGAATGGGAGGAGCGGCACGCCCAGATTATCGATTTCCTGCCCGACCCCACCTTTGCCGTGGACCGCCAGGGGCGCATCGTCATCTGGAATCAGGCCATGGAAAAGCTGAGCGGCATCAAGGCCGCCGACATGCTGGGCCGGGGGCATTACGAATATTCCCTGGTTTTTTGGGGGGAGCGCCGGCCCATCCTGGTGGATCTGGCCATGGATTGGGACGACGAAATCCAGAAGCTGTATCCTTTTGTCAAGCGCGAGGGCGACACCCTCATAACCGAGGCCTTCGCGCACAACCTGCCCGGCGGCGGCGCTTTCCTCTGGGGCAAGGCCACGGCGCTGCATGATTCCCACGGCAACATCGTGGGCGCCATAGAAACCGTGCGTGACATCACCGCCCGCAAGGAGCTGGAAAAGGACCTGCTGCAATCGGCGGAAAAGCACCGCTCCCTCCTGCAAAGCCTGCCCTCGGGCGTCATCACGGTGGATTCCCATTTCCGGGTCACCGAGATCAACGCCCAGGGCCAGAAGATCATAGGCCAAACCCAGGAGGAGGTGCTGGGGCGCTTTTGCGGCGACGTGCTGCGCTCCGGGGCCTGCGAAAGCTCATGCCCCATCCGCGCGGCCCTGCGCAGCAAAAAGCCCGAGGGGCCCCTGGAAACCACGGTGTTACACCGGGAAAAAGGCCGCATCCCCATAAGCTTGCGGGCGGCGGGCCTCTACAACTCCGACGGCGAGCTGATAGGAGGGGTGGAGGTATTCCAGGACATCAGCGCCTTGAAGGCCCTGGAACGGGAGCGCTCCAACCTGGTGTCCATGTTCGCCCATGACATGAAGTCGCCGCTGGTGGGCATCCAGGGCTTCGCCTTGCGCCTCTTGAAGCAGGACGGCTCCACGGACCCCGAAAAGCAGAACAAATACCTGGAAATCATCCGCCACGAGGCGGCGCGCCTGGAATCCATCATCAACGATTTCCTGGATTTCGCCCGTCTGGAAACCGGCAGCCTCAAGCTGACCTTCAGCGCCACCGACCTGGACAAGGAAGTGTATGAACTGGTGGAGGCCCTGACCCCCCGCTTCAAGCAAGCCGGCATCACCTTGAAGATCGGCTTCGAGGATAAGCTGCCCGTGATCCAGGCCGCCGCCTCCCACCTGCGGCGGGCCCTGGGCAATCTCCTGGAGAACGCGCTCAAGTACTCGGCCAGGGGCACCGCGGTCACCCTGGCCGCCGAGGAGACCGACCAGGAAATCCTGGTGCGGGTGGAAGACCAGGGCCGGGGCATCCCGCCGGAGGAGCTGCCCTTTATCTTCGACATGTTCTACCGGGGCGGCGGCCACGACACCACCCAGGGCCACGGCCTGGGCCTGGCCGGGGTGGAGGCCATAATCAAGGGCCACGGCGGACGGGTGCTGGTGGCCAGCGAGGTGGGCAAGGGCTCGGTTTTCACCGTGGCCCTGCCCAAGGAGCAGCCACCGGAGTGAGCACCGCCCCCGTGGGGGTGATGGCGGCGCCGGCCTGAATTGTCTCCTGATATGCGGTCCTTGACCCGGCTTGGCTTGTCGGCCTCTGTCCGTTCCGCCCTGTTACCAGGTCTGTTTGACCTGGGGATCGGCCAGGGCCTGGCCCTCGCCGGGATACGCCGCGTAATCATCGGCCGGGGTGGGCTCGCGCACCGGCGGCCAATGGCCGGGCTGGGGCTCGGGCCCCTCCCTGGTCACCGCGGACGGCCGCTTTTCCACCATCACCGGCCGCGCGCGTATATCCACGCCGGGCACGCTCCAGGAGAACTCGATGGGTATGCCGTTGGGATCAAAGGAATACAGGCTGTGGATGAAGCCGTGGTCGATGACCTCGGAGACCCAGAAACCCGCCGCGGCCAGCTTGTCCTTCAGCTCCCACAGGCTGGATTCATCTTCCACCCCGATGGAGACGTGGTCGAAGATGAAGGGGCCCTTCACCGGATAGCCATGGTCTTTTTCCGGTGCGGGCTCCACCTGGTCCCATTGAAAAAAGGCGATGAGATCGCTCTCGTTTATCTCGAAAAAATAGTGCCGCTGGCCGGGTTTGCCCAGGCCGGCCACCAGGCGCATGCCCAAAAGATCGCGCCAAAAGCGAACTGTCTTGTCCATGTCGCCGGTGGCCATGGCCAGATGATTGATGCCGTTGTATTTGACCATGCCCGCCTCCCAGTCATGGGTGTCTTTTATATAAAATAAAACACCCGGAGCGCCGGGGCCAGGGAGGCGGGCGTTTAATCCCCTTCCCGTTCGCCGCCGCGGCTGGGGGCTCGGCCAAGTTCCCAGGCCGGCGGGATTCAGCCGCGCGGCTGAGGGTTTGGCAATATTCCCTGGGCCGGCGGGATTCAGCCGCGCGGCTTCGGCCCAAAAGGCCGGCCCTGGGCGGCGCGGCAGACGCACTCGCCCCCCCCCAAAAGCCCCTCCCTTGGCAAGGGGATAAGACCTGCCTTGGATAACGTGGAAGCTGTCCTCGCTCCCCGCAAAACAGCCCCCTCCCTTGGCAGAGGGATAAGACCTGCCTTGGATAACGTGGAAGCTGTCCTCGCTCCCCGCAAAACAGCCCCCTCCCTTGGCAGGGAGGGGGCTGTTGTCAGCGGAACCGGGTTTTTAGCTGGCGATTCGGCCCAAGACCCGGCCGGGATCGCCCAGGGGGCCGGGTTTAGTGGCTGGGCGCCACGTCGCCGGGCTTGAAGTCGCCGATCTCTTCCTTCACGCCCACCGCCACCTTGTAGAGGATGGTGAGGATGAAGATGCCCACCGCGTAAACGCCGACGGTGATGGTCAGCTCCAGGGGCGTGGGGGAGTACTCGGTGATCTCGTGCAGGGGATTGGGCACGAAACCGCCGGAGATCATGCCCATGCCCTTGTCGATCCAGGTGCAGATGAACACCAGCACCGCGGCCACGCCCAGGACGGGCTCCTTCTTGCGGGTGCGGGGGTTTATCAACAGCGCGATGGCCAACAGGCCGCAGATCATGGAGGCCCACATAAAGGGCACCAGGGCGCCGTAGCCGTGGTAGCCGGCGAACAGGTATTGCAAGTGGGTCATGTGGCTGGGTATCTGGCTGTAGAAGACCGTGAAGAACTCCAGGGAGAGGAAGAACAGGTTCAGGATGATGGCGTAGGTCACGATCTTGGCCAGGCTCTGGATGGCCTCCTTGCCGGGGTCGAACTTGGTGAGCTTACGCACCAGGAGCGACAGGAGAATCAGCACCGAGGGACCCGAGGCGAAGGCCGAGGCCAAAAAGCGGGGAGCCAGGATGGCGGTGAGCCAGAAGCCGCGGCCCGGCAGGCCGCAGTAGAGGAACGCCGTCACCGTGTGGATGGAGACCGCCCAGGGGATCGAGAGGTAGATGATGGGCTTGATCCAGCCCGGCGGCGGCAGCTGCTTGCGCTCGGACGAAAGCACCACCCATCCCACCACCAGGTTGATGGCCAGATAGCCGTTGAGGACTATCATGTCCCAGAACAGGATGGAGTTGGGCGTGGGGTGCAGGATCATGTTCAAGGCGCGCATGGGCTTGCCAAGGTCCACGATGATGAACAGGAGGCACATGGTGACCGCGGAGATGGCCAGGAATTCGCCCATGATGGTGATGCGGCCGAAGTCCTTGTAATTGTGCAGATAGAAGGGCAGCACCAGCATCACGGCCGAGGCCGCCACGCCGACCAGGAAGGTGAACTGGGCGATGTAGAATCCCCAGCTCACGTCCCGGCTCATGCCGGTTATCATGAGGCCCTTGTTGTATTGCACCAGATAGGCCAACACGCCCGCTATGATGACCGCCAGCAGGAAGGCCAGCCAGCCCCAGTAGTTCTTGCTTCCGGTTATAGCTTTTTCCAGCATAGCGACCTCACACTAGGTAATAGACACTAGGCTGGGTGCCCAAATCGGGCTTGCGCCTAATGCTGTAATTGGTCCGCAGGGTCTTACGCACCTCCGAGCGGGGATCGTTCAAATCGCCGAAGATGAGTTGCCCGTCCTTGGCCGCCTCCACGCAGGCGGGAAGCTTGCCCACCGCCAGGCGCTCGGCGCAGAAATTGCATTTTTCCACCACGCCCTTGGTGCGGGTGGGATAGTCGGGGTTGGGGAGCTTGCCGTCCTTGAAGTAATTGCGCGGGTCGGCGAAGTTGAAGCTCCTGGCCCCGTAGGGGCAGGCGGCCATGCAGAAGCGGCAGCCGATGCAGCGGTGCATGTCCATGATGACTATGCCGTCGCTCTCGCGCTTGAAGGTGGCCTTGGTGGGGCAGACCCGCACGCAGGGCGGATTTTCGCAATGGTTGCAAAGCACCAGCACCGGCGTTTCCAAGATATCGGGCGGTATCTGGCGGTTTTCCAAATGGGTGAAGGCGTGCTCGAACTTGGTGGGCCAAATCCACTTGATTTCCTGCTTGCCCGGAATGGTCGGCACGTTGTGGGCCTGGTGACAGATCTCCTGCAAGGCCATGGCGTCGGCCTCGCTCTTGAATTTTTTGAGATCCACCACCATGGCCCAATGGCTGCCTTGCAGAGCCTGGGGCGGGCGGGACATCTGGGCCGCGTCCACCTGGCCGGGCAGAACCAGATCGAAGGCCGCTTTACCGCCCAAGCCCAGGGCGGCGGAGAGGCCGGCTATCTTGATGAATTCTCGTCTATTCACCGCCATTACTTACTCTCCTTCACCTGCTCGGGCGTGAGGTGGCAGTCCCAGCAATAGGGTGCGACCGCCAAGTAGTTATGGCACTGGTCGCAGAATTTCTTCTTGTCGTTGTGGCAAGCCATGCAGTCGTTGGTGAGGCTCATGCTGTATTTCTTGCCGTCCTTGCCCACGTACACCCGGTCCTGGTCGCGCACCACGGCGTTGCGCCAGTCGTTCAAGAGCTGCATGTGGGAGGTACGCATGTAGGCCGTGTCCTCCACGCAGACCTTGGCGGTCTTGGGCAGCTCGGGCTTGGGCGCCGGCGGCGCCGCCTTGCCCACCTGCCACCAGAGGGGCAGGGTGAAGATGACCACGAAGATTACCAAGCCGGTGATTATCTTGCCTGCGTTATACATTATTCACCGCCCTCCTCGCTGGGCTCCCCGCCCTCTTCCTCCTCGGGCCATTGGATGGGAGGCAGATCGACCTCCTCGCGCAGGTCGTTGACCTCCTCGCCGCGGAGGTTGTATTGCCGGGGTATCTCGCCGTCCATGACCAAGGCGTTGGCCACCAGTTCGGTCACTCCGCAATTCTTCACGCCGGGCACCCAGTATTCCAGGTGGGCCGGGAAAACCGCGCGGTCCACGGCGCAGACGCAGGCCAGCATGTTGACTCCGTGCCGGTCTTTCACGTATTGCACCGCGTTCATGCGGGGCAGGCCGCCCCGGAAGCGCATCTCCATGTTTTCGCCGGCGTTCAGTCCGGCGCCGCCGCCGCAGCAGAAGGTGTTTTCGCGGATGGTCTGCGGGGGCATCTCGAAGAAGTTGTTGCACACGTTGTTGAGTATGTAGCGCGGCTCCTCCAGCATGCCCATGCCCCGCGCGGGGTTGCAGGAATCATGGAAGGTAACCCGCAGGTGATCGTTGCGGCTGGGGTCCAGCTTGAGCTTGTTGTTGTGAATGAGATCGGCGGTGAACTCGGAGATGTGCACCATCTTGGTGGAGGCCGAGTTCTGGAAGCGGGTGCCGGTGATGGGGCTCACCGGAACCTCCAGGAAGTCGGCCGGGCCGTTCATGGTGTCCATGTATTGGGTGATGACCCGCCACATGTGGCCGCACTCGCCGCCCAATATCCACTTGACGCCCAGGCGCTTGGCCTCGGCGTACATTTTGGCGTTTAGCCGCTTCATCATCTCGTGGCTGGTGAAGAAGCCGAAGTTGCCGCCCTCCGAGGCGTAGGTGCTCCAGGTGTAATCCAGGCCGATGTGATCGAAGAGCATCAGATAGCCCATGAAGGTGAAGATGCCCGGATCGGCGAACACGTCGCCCGAGGGGGTGATGAACAGAAGCTCGGCCCCCTTGCGGTTGAAACTGGGGTTGATGCGAACGCCGCTGTATTCCTCGATGTCGTCGAGGAGGTACTCCACGTTCTCCTTGTAGGTGTGGGGCTTCAAGCCCAGGTGGTTGCCGGTGTGGAAGCAGTTATTGACCGGCGTGCCCACCCAGTCGATCTGACAGCCCAGGAGGTTCAGAATCTCGCGGGCCATGATGGTTATCTCGGCGGTGTCTATGCCGTAGGGGCAGTAGACGCTGCAACGGCGGCACTCGGTGCATTGGAAGTAGTAGTAGAACCACTCCTTGATCACCTCTTCGGTGAGCTTGCGGCCGCCGGCCAACTTGCCCAGTATCTTGCCCGCGACCTTGAACTCGCCGCGGTAGATGCTGCGTAGAAGCTCGGCCCTTAGGACCGGCATGTTCTTGGGATCGCCGGAGCCGATGAAGAAGTGGCACTTGTCGGCGCAGGCGCCGCAACGCACGCAGATGTCCATGAATATCTGGAAGGAGCGGAAGCGCTGCAGGCGCTCCTTGATGCCTTCGCGCACGATGCCCTTCCAGTCGGCCGGCAGTTTCCAATCGGCGTCGGTGGGGTTCCAATCGCGGGGGTTGGGTTGGCCCACGCCCTCCAGCGATTCCTTGCGGACCGCGTAGAGGAACATGCCCGGCTTGAACTCGGGCTTGGTGTCCATCCAATCCGCGGCGGGCGGCTTGTGATCCACCGCTGCGATCTGTTCGGGCTTGGGAGTAGGATTAGCCATCGCATCAATCCTTTATCTTGGGAGCATATTGGCTACCCGGCCGGCGGCTTTTCACCGCCCGCGGCCGGGCAATTATTCTTTTTTCTCTTCCGGGGCCTCGGGTTCCGCCTCGGCGGCTTCCCCGCCGCCCTCGGCGGCCGCTGCCTCCTCGGCGGGGTTGTGCTCCACCGGCAGGCCGGCCTCGATCATGAGATCGCGGAAGTCTTCCTCGTATTCATCGTAGGTATGGGTCTTCACCGGGTAGTTCCAAGGATTGACGTGTCTCACCTCGCGGCTGTTGGTGGTCAGGTTGCGGGTGGGGCTCATGAACACGCCCGGCATGTGCATCAGCTTGCTGAAGGGGAAATAGGCGAACAGCACGCTGACCAGGAAGATGTGAGCGTAGAACAGGGGATCGATGGGGGCCTGGGGAATCACCGGCTTCATCACCGCCAGGCTCATGGTCAGCTCCTTGATGGCGGTGATATCCACCCGCAGCAAGTAGCGCATCAGGATGCCGGTGATGCCGATTCCCATGATCAGGAAAAGCGGGAAGTAATCCGAGGTCAAGGAGATGTAGCGGATGTTGGGCATCCGGAGCCGGCGGTCCAAAAGGGCGCCGGCCATGGCCACCAAGATCACGCCGCTCAAGAGCAATTGGGGCAGCCCGAACTCGAAGAAGCCGTCCAGGGCCTCGATCACGCCCACCAGTTTGGGCACCGGCTCCATGAAGAAGCGCAGATGCCAGAGGAGAACCACCAGGAAGGAGTAATGGAACAATATGGCGAACAGCCACAGGAATTTCTCCGAACCCTGGCGGATGACCGGCTGGCCGTGGGCCACCCGGTAGTCCAGCTTGGTATTGCGGAAAAGCGAACGCATGGTCAACACCTCGAAAAACATGCGGGCCAGAACGCCGCCGGTGGAGGTCGGATTGTCCACGCTGTTGGGCTTTATCCAGGGAAGGGATTTTTGCTGACCGCAGGTGGTGGGGATGTTGAACGGCACCGCCGAACGCCCCCACTTGAGCACCTTCAAGATCAACCCCAGGAAGAAGGTGATCACGGCGGCATAGGGTATGACCACCCCAAACAGGTAGGTCATCCCCGCGCCCGCCACCCCCGCGTAGGCGATCGCGATCAGTACGATCACTGCTAGCAATGAAAAGATGACATGCATTATCCGCTACCTCTTTTCCAGTTAGGCTTGCCTGATACTGCCTTTATGCCTTGTTCTGCTCGTCGGTCTCCGAAAGCGGCTCCAGGGTTTCCTGATCGGGGACCACCGTGAATATCCCGGAGCGCTCCAGCACCTTGGCGTAGAGGTTCCTCATTTCCATGGCCTTGAGGTCGTAAATCTGCTCCCGGCAGGAAACATATATGGCGAACCCCTGCAGCATCAGGTTGTCCACCGTTTCCTCGAACTTGAGCAGCTCTTCCTCCAGCCCTTGTTGCTTCAGGTCTTTTTCCAGCCGCCGGCGGACCGCCCTTTTCAGATCGTAGATAAAACCCAGGGCCAGGGCCGGGGTGAAATCCTGCACCGCGCGGATGCGGATGATCCTGTCCAGGAATTTGTCCAATTCCTGGCGTTCCGCTCCGCCCGAGACCAGCTGGTCGAAAATATGCTCCGTCTCGGTCTTGATCGCCGCCCCCACCGGGTTGGCGAACTGGTCCTTGCTTTGACGCAGAAACCTTGCCGTTTCAGCAGGATAAGTCTCCACAATCGCCTTGACCCAGTCTCCCAGGATAGATGATTTGTGTTTAAGCAGAAGTTCCTGGAAGGTCACCGGCAATCACCTCCGCACTCCGGCGCGCACAGCGATAGGCCGCGGGAGTGTTGGATCACGCTCTATTGTGGGCCCCGCTGGGCTGGCCTCCGGAGGCTACCCGGCGGGGCTTGATTGGGCAAATGCTAATACATTAAAGTAGTTAGCCAGACCATTTCAGTGGGACATTGTTAGCACAATGGCCAGGGGCAGTCAAGCCATTTGTGCGCGCGGGCACATAAGGAATCCTTAGGCGAAAGGGTCCCAATCCCGCCCAAGCCTGCGGTGGGAAGCCGGGGCCGGAGCCCTCCTAGCCGCCCCAGAGCGGGGCCGCCCGCTCCGGGTCCAGGTAGCGCCGGCTCACGATTTTCAGGCCCGGGTCCAGCTCGTAGACCAGGGGATTGCCGGTGGGTATCTCCACCCCGGGGATCTCGGCGTCGGGCACGTGTTCCAGGTGTTTGACCAGGGCCCGCAGGCTGTTGCCGTGGGCCGCGATGAGCATGACGCCGGAGGCGATGAGCGCCGGGGCCAGGGCCTGGTGCCAATAGGGCATCAGCCGCTCCAGGGTGTCCTTCAGGGATTCGCCGGCCGGCAGCGCTCCCTCCTCGTTTTCATAGCGGGGGTCCCGGCTGGGGTGGCGGGGGTCGCCGGGCTCCAGCAGGGGGGGCGGCACGTCATAGGAGCGCCGCCACACCCGCACCTGCTCCGCGCCGAACTTCTCGGCGGTCTCGGCCTTGTTCAGGCCCTGCAGGGCGCCGTAGTGGCGTTCGTTCAAGCGCCAATGGGTCTGGTAGGGCAGCCACATCATGTCCAGCTCGTCCAGCGCCAGCCAAAGGGTGCGGATCGCCCTTTTCAGCACCGAGGTGTGGCAGGCCCGCGGCCTGAGGCCGGCCGCCGCCAGCAAGTGGCCGGCGCGGCGGGCTTCCTCCCGGCCCTTTTCGGAAAGGTCCACGTCGGTCCAGCCGGTGAAACGGTTCTCCAGATTCCATTGGCTTTCGCCATGGCGCAGCATAACCAGGGTGGGCATGGCGCTTTTCTCCTTTCCGGACAAAAGGTGCGTCCTTCTAAGGGGCTGCCTATTATTTTGCCCGTTGGCGAACCCTTTGTCCACGTTGACAATCCCCGCGGCCCGCCCCTATACTTGGCTGACCGCACGAGCCACCTTGCACCAGCGGCCTGGGGCCGCATCGCCTGGAAATTTTAAATGAGCCAGCGGGCCGGCCAGGCCCCTCGGCCCCGCGGCCTTGTCCCAGGGCAAGCCGCTGATTCCACTCGGGAAGACGCGCATGAACCGCAAGGAATATCTGGCCAGGCAAAAAAAGCTGGGCCGCCGGGTCTTCGGCGTGTTCCCGGCCCAATATCCCCGCGAAATCCTCTGGGCGGCGGGGGTGCTGCCGGTGGAAATCTGGGACCCGCCCCTGGCGGCGGGCCGCTCGGAGGCCCACTTGCAGCCCTACATCTGTTCGGTAGTCAAGCTGGGCCTGGAGCTTCTCTTGCAAGGCAAGGCGGAAATGGCCGACGGCTTCCTGTTCCCCCACACCTGCGATTCCATCCAGAACCTGGCCTCGGTGGCGCATGACTACATCGGCCTGCGCAAGCCCTGCTATTTTTTCTATCATCCCAAGGCGCCCTACCGGGATTCGGCCAGGAATTATTACCAAAGCCAGCTCAAGGCCCTGGCCCAGGCCCTGGAGGAATCCCGCGGGCCCCTGGACCCCCAGGAATTGCAGCGCCGCGTGGCCCAAGGCCAGGAGATCAACCGGCTCATGGGCCAGATCTACCAGCGCCGCGCCGCCGGCGCCCTGGAGCTGGACAACGCCCAGTTCTACGAGGCCATCCGCCGCGCCGAATGGCTCTGGCCGGACGACCTCATCGCCGAGCTGAAAGACCTGCTGGCGGCCCAGCCCGGCGATCCCGACCGCCGGCCCTCGCTGGTGCTCTCCGGGGTGCTGCCCAACCCGCCGGAACTATTGACCCTCTTGGACGATCTGGGCGCGCGGGTGGGCCATGACGACCTCCTGGCCTGCTCCCGCCGCTGGCTGTCCGCGCCTGCCACGGCGGGCGACCC
Organism: Desulfocarbo indianensis; assembly: GCA_001184205.1. Lineage (GTDB taxonomy): Bacteria > Desulfobacterota > Desulfarculia > Desulfarculales > Desulfarculaceae > Desulfocarbo > Desulfocarbo indianensis. The sequence continues at coordinate 919,824 of LBMP01000001.1, read as the reverse complement.
CTACCAGGCCCTGAGCGAGGCCTATTTCAACCTGCCGCCCTGCTCCAGCAAGGGCTCGCCCCTGGCCCGGCGCCTGGAGTGGCTCCTGGGGCTTTGCCGGGAGACCAGGGCCAAGGGCGTCATCTTCAACACGGTCAAGTTCTGCGAGACCGAGCTGTTCGACGTGCCCATCCTCAGCGACGAGCTGAAGAAAAACGGCTATCCCTGCCTGGTGTTGGACACGGAGCTGAACCAGGGCCTCTCGGGCCAGATTGCCACCAGGGTGGAAGCTTTTCTGGAGATGATCGCTTAGGCTACAACGCCGCCCTCCGGCGGCGGCCAAAAAGGCGGATGCACATGGCCTTGGCCAATAAAGCGCGATACCGGTTCATGAAGGATGTGGGCGCTCCCGCCCTCATGGCCCTGCAAGGCGGCCTCAAGAAAAAGCGCCGCCGCGCGGCCAACCCGGATTTCGGCCCGCCGCTCAAATGCGCGGCGCGGCTCAAGGAAATCATGACCCGCCACTATCTGCTGGCCCGTTACGCCCAGGGGGCCATGCCGGTGGCCTGGGTCACCTCGGGCGCGCCGGTGGAGCTTTTGCGGGTTTTCGGCTTCTACACCGTCTACCCGGAAAACCACGGCGCCCTGTGCGGGGCCCAGAAAATGGGGCCGGAGATCTGCGAGGAAGCGGAAAAGGCGGGCTATCACCCGGACCTCTGCTCCTACGCCCGCATAGACCTGGGCCATTTCCTTTCCGGCAAGACCCCGGCCGGCAGGCTGCCCAAGCCGGATTTGCTTTTCGCCTCCACCAACATCTGCCAGACCGTGCTCTATTGGTACAAGGCCCTGGCCCATTACTGGAACATCCCGCTGCTTCTTTTCGACACGCCCTATAATTTCGCGGAAATCACCGAGCACGACCTGGACTACATGACCGCCCAGCTCAAGGAGATGATCCCCGACCTGGAGCGCCTCACCGGCCGCGATTTCTCCCTGGAGCGCTTCCAGGAGATCATCAGGCTGGCCGCCCAGGCCTCCAGCTCCTGGGGCCAGGCGCTGGCCACCATGCAAAACCGCCCCGCGCCCATGACCATCTTCGACGCCTTCGTGCATCTGGCGCCGGTGGTTTCCCTCAGGGGGCTGAAGGTGGCCTGCGATTACTACCAAGAACTCCTGGCGGAGCTCCAGGAACGCGCCGCCCAGGGCATCGGGGCCCTGGCCCGGGAGCGCAAGCGGCTCATGTGGGACAACATCGCGGTGTGGTACAAGCTCCGGGATTGGTCCCATTTGTTCGCCGGGCGCGGCTACAACTTCGTGGCCGCCACCTACACCAACGCCTGGGCCGAGACCATCCAATACCTGGACCCGGCCCAGCCCTTCCGCTCGGCGGCCAAGACCTACAGCCTGGTGATCCTGAACAACAACCTGAACCACCGCCTGGGGCTCATGGAAAAAATGATCCGGGAATACCAGGTGGACGGCCTGGTGGTGCATTCGGCGCGCAGTTGCAAGCCCTATTCCGTGGGCCAGTACGACATGGCCCGCCTGCTTAAGGAGCGCTTGGGCATCCCCTCGGTGATCATAGAGGCCGACATCGCCGACTACCGCATCTTTTCCGAGGAGCAGGCCAACACCCGGCTGGAGGCCTTCTTCGAGGCCCTGGAGGCGCAAGGCTGAGCAAAATCATTGTGCAATTTTTCATGATCTGCTAGCGTATGCATCGCTGGCCGGCGTCAAGGGGCCGTCCTGGAGCGGGGCCCGGCTTGGCCGCCGGAGAGCGACAAAGAAATTTTATTATTAATATGAACAAGTTAACCGTCGCGAACCGCGGCGGGGTTTCCTAAGCTTCCCAGCGGGAGATATTAGAGATGACCAAACGTGGCGGCGCTTCGGTGGCAATGGCGGTTTTGATCCTGGCGGTTTTCGCGTTCGGCCTGGCTTGGGCGGAAAAATATGAAACCCCCAGCGGCGAAGTCGAAGACAGCATGGAGCTCAAGCACTCCGACACCTTCACCAAGCCCAAGCGCGGGCCCGTGATGTTCAGCCACCAAGCCCATCATGACGCCTATGGCGTGAAATGCGACCAGTGTCATCACATGTTCGAGGACGGCAAGAACGTGTGGAAGGAAGGCGACGAGGTCAACTACTGCGCCGACTGTCACACCGAGCCCTACAAGACCGTGGGCAAGCTGCTTAGCCTGCACCAGGCGTTTCACAAGAACTGCGTGACCTGCCACAAGGCCACCGACAGCGCGCCCCGGGCCTGCGACGAGTGCCATAGTTAACCCCGGCCAACCGGGCCAGCGGGAGCGAGACCGGGCCAGTGGGGGGCGAGGGGGCGAGGGGGCGAGTCAGGACTTAGCCCATCATGGGCCGGAGAGAGACCCCCGCAGCCGGGCCAGGGGAGCGGGAGCGAGACCGGGCCGACCGGGCCGGTGAGCGATTCCCGCCGCCGCGCCGAGAGGGGCGAGAGGGCAAGCCTGGAGCGAGTCCGCCATGGGCCGGGAAGGGCGCGGTAACAAGACCAGATCAAGCCACGCACGGGTCCGCCGGGAGCCATTGCCGGGCCCGCTTTCACGCGGCGCTCACGCCCCGGCCGCGCGGCCCTCGCTCCACTTCTTCTCTTCCTCCTCGCGTAAAGAGCGCCTGAGCACCTTGCCGATCATGCTCTTGGGCAGCTCGGCGCGCACCTCCACCTCCTTGGGCGCCATGTAGGCGCTTAAGTTCTTTTTACAGAACTCGATCACCTCCTGGGGGTCGATGCGCTGGCCCGCCTTGGCCACCACGTAGGCCTTGATGTATTCCCCCTTCCTGGGGTGCGGCAGGCCCACGGCCACCGCCTCGGCCACCTGGGGATGCTGGTGCAGCACCTCGTCGATCTCGCTGGGAAACACGTTGAAGCCGCTCACGATGACCAGGTCCTTCTTGCGGTCCACGATGGTCACATAGCCCTGCTCATCCATCACCCCTATGTCGCCGGTGTAGAGCCAGCCGTCCCGCAGGGTCCGGGCGGTGAGTTCGGGCTGGTTCAGATAGCCGCTCATCAGCTCCGGGCAGCGGATGACCAGCTCGCCGGCCTCGCCCCTGGGCATCTCTTTTTCCCCCTGGGCCAGGTCCATTACGCGCCACTCCACGTCGGGAAAAGGTATGCCGATGGTGCCCGGCTTCTTGGTTCCCTGAAAGGGGTTGCAGGAAACCGCGGTCACCGCCTCGGTGAGGCCGTAGCCCTCTATGAGCTCGGCGCCGGTGCGCTGGGCGAATTCATGCATCACCGCCAGCGGCAGGGGCGCGGCCCCCACGAAAATGCCCCGCAGGCTGGTGAGGTCGTAGCGGTCCAAATCGGCCAGTTCCTTGATGGCGATGAACATGGTGGGCACCCCGGCGAACAGGCTGGGCTTGTATTTGGCCACGGTCCGCGCCAGCTCCCCGGCCTCGAAGCGGGGCAGCAGTATCACCGCGCCGCCGCGGGAGAGCGGCGTGTTCATGCACACGCTCATGCCGAAACCATGAAACAGGGGCAACACGGCCAGGAGCTTGTCGTCGGCCCGCACCTGGCCCCAGGCCGCCACCTGGCTGGCGTTGGCCACCAGGGCCTTGTGGCTCAGCATGATGCCCTTGCTCACCCCGGTGGTGCCGCCGGAATAGATCAGAGCCGCCAGGTCCGTGGGCTTTATCGCCGCCCGGGGGGGGCCGCCGCCCTGGGCCAAAAGCTCCTTGAACATGACGGTGCGCCCGTCGCGCCGGATGGCCACCTTGGGCATTTTCTTGTCCAGCCGGCGCTTGAGGGGATAGAGGAGGTTCAAGGGAAACGGCAGGTAATCGGCCAGGCTGGTGTAGACGACCAGCTCCAGACCCACCTCGGCCCTGATGTTGTTCACCCGCTGGGACAGGAGATCCAGGGCTATGAGCGCCTTGGCCCCGGAATCCTGGAACTTGAAGATGAGCTCGCGCTCCACGTTCAGGGGATTGGCCAGGACCACGGCGGCCCCCAGGCGCGCCACCGCGTAAAAAGCGATGATGAACTGGGGGCAGTTGGGCATGAGCAGCACCACCCGGTCGCCCTGGCCCACGCCCCTGGCGGCCAGGGCCCCGGCCAGCTTCTCCACCAGGCCGAACAGCTCGCCATAGGCCAGGCGCTTGCCCATGAACAGCACCGCGGTTTTATCCGGAGAGGCCTTGCCCGCCGCGGCCACGAAGGAATAGATGTCCGTGTCCGGATAATCCAGGGTATGGGGCACGCCTGGGTCGTAGCAATCAAGCCACGGATGCCGGGTCATATCACACCTCCCCGCCTGAAAAAGCCCGCGCCGCCTCGCCGGCCGCCAACCGGCCGGCCCCATCTGCCGGAGCGCTTTACCGCCGCCGGCTTGGTTTATGCTCGCCGGGGACGCGGCCCCGGCTTTCAGCTTCAGCGCGAGGCGTCGACCATCTCCCGCCAGCACAGTATCTCGCGGGAAAGCTCGGGATCGGGCCCGTCATAGCCCAGCTGCCGGGCTATGTCCGCGGGCGGCACGTTGCCCTGGGCCGCCTTGAAAAGCAGCCTGACCAGGGCCCTGGCCTTGGCCCGGCCGTCCTGCACGAAGCACTGCTCCAGGTAGAACCATTTGTGGTCCCAGCCCACCAAGCGGGTGGTCAGCTCGAAGGGCCGGAAGGGCGGAAGCGGCCGCCGGTAGCGGATGGCCACGCCGCCGGCCAGGGGCTGCCAGTGGTTCTTGAACACCAGGCGCATCAATCCATTGCGCAAGGCCAGATCCCAGCGCCCCAAATCCATGAGGGTGAGATAGCGCCCGTTGTTCAGGTGAAAATTGGTGTCGATGTCGTTGGGCCAGACCAGGAAGCGGACGCGCGAGGCGGCCAGGGTCTCCAGGCGCTTGCCGGCCAGGCTGGCGACGCCCACCTTGAGCAGGCGAAAAAGGGGGTACATTTAGGATTGTCTCCTGGCAGGGTGCGGGCCCGCCCCCAAATATTGGCCCCCGCCGGGGCAAATTGCAAGCCCCCATTGCCCCTCGCCCCAAGGCTTAGCGGCCGCCGCCCGCGCAATCATCCTTCCCGCAGTCGCCCGGCGGCGGTTCCGGCGACGGCGCGCCGTATTTTTCCCGTATCCAACGGATAAAATTAATGAGCAATCAAAGCATTGGGCATTTTATCCTTTGCGCGGCCCTTTTGGAGACTAATACTTTAGACCTAAAAATATATCTTAATACCTAATAAGCCAAGTTATTGGTTTTATATACCCTATGTGTGTTATTATAAACGCCGGGTATCGAAAAGGCGGACGGGTGGCGCTGTTTGTCTTTTGTTTAGCCGTGGTTATCAAGCGCGCGGCCAAACCAGCCGGCAGGGACCAAGCCATTGACTCTCTTTGAGCTGGCACGCGAACTGTTTACCTATCTTGTGCGCTTTCGTGAGAAAGCGCCTTCCACTTCCGCGCCGTCGTTGCCCGAGGTGCGCCGCGATCTCTTGGGCATTTTCGCGCGCATGGACAACCAGGCCAAACGCGATTCCATCCTGCAAGGCCCCTACCGGCAGGTGCATTACGCCCTGGTGGCCCTGGCCGACGAGGTGGTGCTCACCTCGGGCTGGGAGCACGCCCCGGCCTGGCGGCAGGCCCTCCTGGAGGAGCGCTTCTACAACACCCAGCAGGCCGGCAGCCATTTTTTCGAGCTGGTCAGAAACCTGGATCAGGCCCCCCAGGACGTGGTGGCCATTTTTTATTTATGCCTGGCCTTGGGGTTTTCCGGGCGCTACGCCCCGGCCGATCCCGAGCTGGCCGCGGTCAAGGAAGAGCTCCTGGCCCGCTTGCCCGCCAAGCCGCGCATCATGGAAGAACCCAAGGCGGACCGCGCCCAGCAGAGCCGCCGGGTGCGGGGCTGGCTGTGGGGCGGCGCGGCGGCCGCGGTTATCCTGGCCGTGTTGGCGGTGGGCTGGAACCACTGGCGGGGGGGCAAGCTTATCACGCCCCCTCCCCCGCGAAGCGTGAGCGAACCGCAAGCGGCCCAGCCCCAACCGCCCCAGGCGGCCCCGCAGAAAGCCCAAAAGCCCAGCCCGGCGCCGGCCAAGAGCCAGGCCGCGGTCTCCGCGGCGCAAGCGCCCGCGGGCTCCGGCCCAGCCCCCGCCGCCGCGCCGCCGCCCAAGGCCCCGCGGGCGAAACCCGCCGCGAAACCGCCGGACCCAATGAAACCGCCGGCTGAAACTCAGGCGCAACCGCCGCCAGCGGAGCCGCCGCCGCCAGCCGCGCCAGTGGCCAAGCCCCAGGCCGCGCCGCGCCAGGAAAGGCCCGAGCCCCCGGCTCCGGCCCGGACCCCGCCAGCCCAGGCCGTGGCCCAGGCCGCGCCCCCCGCCGAAAAGGCCCCGGCGCCTGCCGCGCCGCTCTCTCCGCAGAAAAGCTACCGCGTGCGGGTGGGCGTGTTCGTGGGGCCCATCCAATCGGGCCGCCTGGCGGACAGCCTGCAAAAGGCCGGCCTGCCCACCGTGGTCGAGAAACTGGAGCGGCAGGGCGGCAGGGACCTTTACGTGGTCTCGGTGAAGCCCCTGGCCAGCCGGGAAGAGGCCGAAAGGGTTCAGGCCCGAATCAAGAGCCAATTCAAGATCGACAGCCTGATAAAGCAGGATTAGCCCGCATATTTCATGTAGGCCGGGGGGCCGGCTGCGCCAGATGCCCGCTGCCTGGGTTGCCGGCCGGGCCTCAAACCCCGTCCGATGACTGGCCGGGGCGGGGCGCTTTCTCGCGCAGCCAGGGCAGCAGGAAAATTCCGCAGAAGAAAAGCACGCCCGCCATGGCGATGCCGAATTGAAAAGACACCCGCTCGCCCAGCCAGCCGATGCCCGCCGGCAGGGCGCCGCCCCCCAAGACGAAGCCCATGGGCACCACCACCGAAACCGTGAGGCTGCGCAGGTCGCGGTCGCCCAGGCTGGAAAGCGCGGCGAAACCGGCCGGGAAGAAACACACCGCCATGAGCGGCTGCACGAACAGGGCCAGCCAAAGCCAGGGCGGCGGCACCAGGCCCAGGGCCACGGTGCACAGGCCGGTGAGCGAGAACACCCAGGCCAGGGAGGTGCGGGGCCCCAGGCGGTCGCTGGCCCAGCCGGCCACGAAGGAAGCCGCCACGCCCAAGAGGCGCGAGAAGCCCACCAGCATGTTGGCCTGGGCCAGATCCAGGCCCCGCTCGTTCACCAGATACAAGGGCAGCATGGTGTAGACGCCCAGGCTGCCGCCGATGCCCAGGGTGAACAGCGCCATGAGAATCCAGGCCCGCACGTCGCCGGCCAGGCGCTTGAGGTTGCCCGGATTGGGAGGCTGGCCCGCGAAATCGCCGCCCTTGCCCCAGCGCCAGAAAACCAGGCCCAGAAGCAGGCAGCCCACCCCCACCCAGCCCAGCACCCCCTGCCAGGTGCCCACCCGCAAGAGGCCCTCGGCGATCAGGGGCCCGGCGAAGAGCCCCAGGTTGGGGGCCAGCTCGTGCACCGCCATGGCCTTGCCCCAATGACGGGGGCTGACCAGGCTGGTGAGGGTGGCTATGCCCGAGGGCAAATAGAGCCCGCCGCCCAGGCCTATCAGGAAGGCGCCGAGATTCAGGACCGCCAGGCTGGTGGCCTGGGTGAGCACCAGGAGGACCAGGCCCACGGCGAGAGCGGCGATGATGATGGTGCGCCTGTGCCCCAGCCGGCTGGAGATCAGGCCGGAGCTGAAAAGGGAAACGAAATAGCCCAGGGAAACGTAAAGGAACAGGGCTCCGGACTGGGCGTGGCTGATGCCCAGGCTGCGCTCCAGGGCGGGAAGCAAGGGGGCCAGGATTATGCGGGAGAGGAAGGTGAGCAGGAATATGCCCACCAAAAACAATAGCGGCACCATTTGCCGGCCGAAGTTGTCTGAAGATGGCGTCTCTTGCTGAGGCATGGCTTCTCCGCCGGGCGGGTTGCGGACTTCGCGCGGCCGTTGCGGTTGCTCTGAGCCTGCTCAATTATGCAGCCTGCGGCGCTGGCGTCAACCGGGCCCTGGGCCGGGGGAGGCGAAGTGGGGGCTTGCCAGGACGGCGGCCGCGCCTTTACCCTAAAAATAGATGGGATTGATGGAGCATGACGCGCGGCCGCTGCCGCCGGAAGACATAAGCCCGACGCCGCGGCCCCCAAGGGAAAGGACGGTGTCATGGCAGCCAAAAAGAAAGATTATTTTGCCAGTCTTTACAAAGTGGCCAAACTTATCAATTCCAGCCTGGAACCGGAGGAGGTGCTGGACGGCATCGTGCGCGGCGTGGCCGAGGGCATGGGGGTGAAAGCCTGCGCCTTGCGCCTTTTGGACGCCAAGCACGACGAGCTGCGCATGGGAGCCTATTGGGGGCTATCCAAGGGCTACCTGCGCAAGGGCAAGGTGACGCTTTCCGGCAGCCGCCTGGACAAGCGGGCGCTGTCCGGCGAGGCGGTCTATCTGGAGGACGTGCGAAGCGACCCCAATTTCCAATACGGCGAGCGCGCCAAGACCGAGGGCATCGTCTCGGCCCTGGTGGTGCCCCTGCAGGTCAACGGCCGCGCCATCGGCGTGCTGCGGGTCTACACCGCCAGAAAGCGCGACTTCGGCAAGGAGGACATCGCCTTTCTGGAGGCCTCCGCCAACCTGAGCGCCATCGCCCTGGACAAGGCGCGCTTGCACAAAGCCCTAAAGACGGACTATGATCTATTAGTGGCGGATAGAGATCGAATCGACGACAACTGAAGCGGCCGGCCCCAGGCGGCGCGGCCGCTAATTTTCGACCCGCCCGGGGTTCCGCCAACCCCCAGCACAGGCGCGGGCCAACCACATCTGTAGGAGAGGATAATGGTTCGGCTAGGCATCAACGGATTCGGCCGCATCGGGCGACAGGTTCTCAAAGCGGTCATCGAGCAGCACCCAGACGCATTAGAGGTTGTGGCCATCAATGATCTCTACGACGTGGAGACCAATGCCCACCTCTTCAAATTCGACACCAACTACGGCCGCTTTCCCGGCGAGGTCAAAGCCAAGAAGGCCGCCATCATCATCAACGGCCAGGAAGTGAAAAGCTTCGCCCTGCGCGACCCCGCCCAGATTCCCTGGGGCGACATGGGCGTGGACATCGTGGTGGAAAGCACCGGCATCTTCCGCAGCGGCCCCCAGGCCAGCGCCCACCTCAAGGCGGGAGCCAAGAAGGTCATCATCTCCGCGCCCGGCAAGGAGGTGGACCTCACCCTGGTGATGGGCGTGAACCACACCGACTACAAGAAGACCAAGCACCACATCGTCTCCAACGCCTCCTGCACCACCAACTGCCTGGCCCCGCCGGCCATGGTGGTGCACAAGGCCTTCGGCATCGTCAAGGGCCTGATGACCACGGTGCATTCCTACACCAACGACCAGCGCATCCTGGATTTGCCCCACAAGGACCTGCGCCGGGCCCGGGCCGCGGCCATGAATATCATCCCCACCACCACCGGCGCGGCCAAGGCGGTGGGCCTGGTGATCCCGGATCTGGCCGGCCGTTTCGACGGTTGCTCCATGCGGGTGCCCACCCCCACGGTTTCGGTGGTGGACTTCACCGCGGTGCTCAAGAAAAAGACCGACACCAAGGGCCTGCGCGCCGCGCTGAGGAAAGCCGCCGCCACGGCCCGCTTCAAAGGCATCATGAGCGTGGACGACGGGCATCTGGTCTCCATGGACTTAAAGGGTGATCCCCATTCCTCCGTCATCGACCTGGAGTTCACCCAGGTCATGGACAACGACCTGGCCAAGGTGGTGGCCTGGTACGACAACGAGTGGGGTTATTCTTGCCGGGTGGCCGACTTGGCGGATTTCATGGCCAAGAAGGGTTTCTAGGCTTAGATCAAAAAAATCCCGTGATGGCGGCCCCTTGCCGGGGCCGCCTTTTGTTTTTTAGACTAAGAGTAATTTAATCGGTTTTCGCGCTTGACTGGGCCGGTTTATGTGGTAATCTGGTACTCAAATACCGATTAAGGAGACGGCGCGCCCCGCCCGCCATTTGGAACCAGAAAGCAACGTCAAGGGAGGAAGCCATGTTCTGTTATCAATGCGAGCAAACCGCCAAGGGAACCGCCTGCACCGCCGGCGGCGTTTGCGGCAAGAGCCCCGAAGTGGCGGCCTTGCAGGATCTGCTTACCTACGCCCTCAAGGGCCTGGCCCAGGTGGCGGTGGCGGCCCGCGCCCAGGGGACCAGCGACAACCAGGTGGACCGCTTCACCGCCGAAGCCCTGTTCAGCACGCTCACCAACGTGGATTTCGATCCGGAGCGTTTCGCGGTCCTCATCAAGAAGGCCGCCGAGCTGCGCGACGGGCTGAAGGCCAAGATCTCCGGCGTCAGCTTCGCCGAGGGTCCGGCTACCCTGGCTCCGGCCGGCGATGTGGCCGGCCTCGTCGCCCAGGGCGAGAAGTATCATTTCAAGGTGAACGACTCGGCCAACGCGGACATCACCTCTCTGGCCCATCTGCTCATCTTCGGCCTGCGCGGGCTGGCCGCCTACGCCGACCACGCCGCCATCCTGGGCAAGCAGGCCGACGAGGTCTGGGCCTTTTTGCAGGAAGCCCTGGCCGCCACCATCCACCCCGACGAAAAAAGCCTGGAGGAATGGATCGGCCTGGTGCTCAAGTGCGGCGAGGTCAACCTGAAGGCCATGGAGCTCTTGGACGCGGGCAACACCGGCGCCTACGGCGACCCGGTCCCCACCAGCGTGCCCCTGGGCCACAAGGCGGGCAAGGCCATCCTGGTCTCCGGCCACGATCTCAAGGACCTGGCCATGCTCCTGGAGCAGACCGCGGGCAAGGGCATCACCGTGTACACCCACGGCGAGATGCTGCCCACCCACGGCTATCCCGAGCTGAAGAAGCACCCCCATTTCCACGGCCACTACGGCACGGCCTGGCAGAACCAGGGCAAGGAATTCCCCGAGTTCCCCGGCGCCATCCTCATGACCACCAACTGCATCCAGAAGCCCAGGGGCGACGCCGGCGACAAGCTCTACACCACCGGCCTGGTGGGCTGGCCCGGCCTGCCCCACATCGCGGCCGACGTGAATGGCAACAAGGATTTCAGCCCGGTTATCCAAAAGGCCCTGAGCCTGCCCGGCTTCCCCGCCGACGAGGACAAGGGCTCGGTCATGGTGGGTTTCGCCCACAAGGCGGTGCTGGGCGTGGCCGACAAGGTGATCGAGGCGGTCAAGGCCGGGGCCATCAAGCATTTCTTCCTGGTGGCCGGCTGCGACGGAGCCAAGCCCGGCCGCAACTACTACACCGAGTTCGTGGAAAAGACGCCCCGGGACACGGTGGTGCTCACCCTGGCCTGCGGCAAGTTCCGCTTCTTCGACAAGAACCTGGGCGACATCGGCGGCATCCCCCGGCTTCTGGACGTGGGCCAGTGCAACGACGCCTACTCTGCCATCCAGATCGCGGTGGCTTTGGCCAACGCCTTCGGGGTGGGGGTCAACGACCTGCCCCTCAGCATGGTGCTCTCCTGGTATGAGCAGAAGGCCTGCGCCATTCTGCTGACCCTGCTGCACCTGGGCATCAAGGACATCCGCCTGGGGCCCACCCTGCCGGCCTTTGTCTCGCCCAACGTGCTCAAGGTGCTGGTGGACAATTTCAACATCATGCCCATCAAGACCGCGGACGAGGACCTGCAGGCCATCCTGGGCCAGGCCGCCTAGCACGGCTACCCGCCAACCAGCGCGGCGGGAGGGGGCATCCCTCCCGCCGCTCAGCGCCCCCCGTCTTGGCCGGCTGCGGAAAACCAGTATAATTCATATCAAGACGCTCGACATAGTTAAGCCTCCCAACCGGAAGGAGCGACTTGGCCCAGCCCGCCTCCGATAACTCCGGCCGGCCCCTGCGCCTGGACCCCGCCGGCCTGCGCCTGGCCGACCGGCTCAGCCGTCTGAGCCGCACCCAAGTGAGAAGCTGCTACCAGTGCCGCACCTGCTCCGGCGGCTGCCCCTTTTTCGCGGCCATGGATTACGGCCCCCACGGGGTCATGCGTCTGGCCCTGCTGGGCCAGCGGCAAGAGCTGTTGACCTGCGACACCATCTGGCTTTGCGTGGGCTGCCACACCTGCTCGGCCTGCTGCCCCATGGCCATCGACGTGGCCGCGGTCATGGACGCGCTGCGCCAAATGGCCCTGCAAGAAGGCGCGGCCGTGGCCGAACCCGGCGTGCTGGCCTTTCACCGCGAGGTGCTGCGGGCCATCGAGAGCTACGGCCGCACCCACAAGCTGGAAATAATGCTGCGCTACAAGGCCGGGCAACGGCAGTGGCTCAAGGATTTCGACCTGGGGCTCCGGATGCTGGCCAAACGCAAGCTGCATCTCCTGCCCAGCAGGATCAAAAGGCCCCAGACCCTGCGGCGGCTTTTCCGCCTGCCCTGGCGGAGGTGAGCATGCCCGCCGCGCCACCCCTGGAAATCAGTTATTATCCCGGCTGCTCGCTGGCCACCAGCGCCAGCGAGGCCAATGAGTCGCTCAAGGAGGCCTGCCGGGCGGCGGGCCTGGGTCTCCACGAGCTGGAGGATTGGAACTGCTGCGGCACCTCCTCGGCCCACGCCCTGGACCGCGGCCTGGGCTTAAGCCTGGCGGCGCGCAATCTGGTCCTGGCTCCCCCCGGCCGTCCGCTCATGGTCATGTGCCCGGCCTGCTATAAAAACCTGGCCGCGGCCCAGGCCGAACTCAGGGCCGACCCGGAGCGCCGCCGGGCCGAGGAGCGCCGTTGGGGCGGGACCATCGACCCGGACTTGCGCATCGTGACTTTTCTGGAGATGGTTCATTTTCTGAGAAAGCTGGGCGAGATGGGCACCTTCAAGCCGGCGGTCCGGGGAGCCCTGGCCTTGAACAACGGTCTGGCCGGGCTCAAGGCGGCGCCCTATCACGGCTGCGCCTCCATGCTGCCGCCCAGGCTGCGCCCGGCCGGCTTCCGCCCCGCCCTCATGAGCGAACTGCTCAGCCTCTTGGGAGCCGAGCCCCTGGTTTGGGCCCTGCCCAACCGCTGCTGCGGAACCTTCCTCACCGTGGCCAGGCCGGATATCACCACCCCCCTGGTCAATCAGATCATGCAGGCGGCCCTGGACGCCGGGGCCGAATGCCTGGTCACCGCCTGCGCCATGTGCCAGCTAAATATCGAGGTGCGTTGCGACCTGCCGGAGCGCCTGCCCACCCTGCATTTTTCCGAGGCCATGGCCCTGGCCCTGGGCGTGCAAGCCCCGCCGGGCTGGTTCGCCAGGCATCTGGTGGACCCCCGGCCGCTGTTGCGGGCGCGCCGCCTCCTGGCCTAAGGGGCCGCCGGTCTCAAGACTCCCGCGACATTGCCAGAGGCAGGCGCAAGCGGCACAGGGCCCCGCCCTGGGGCCCCGGCTCCAGGCTTAGGGAGCCCAGGTTGCGCCGGGCCGCCATGGCGGCGATGGGCAGGCCGAAGCCGGTGCCCTTGGGCTTGGAGGAATGAAACGGCGCGAAGAGGAACTCGATTTCCTCGGCGGGCGGCGGATTGCCGGTGTTGAACAATTCCACTTCCAAGGATCCCGCGTGGCTGCCGGCGCGGCTGGTCAGGATGACGCGGGGGTCGGCCGGGTCCAGGGCCTCCAGGCAGTTTTCCAATAGATGCCCGAACATGACCTCCAGGTCCTGGGGGTCGCCGAAGATCTGGTCCAGGGCCGGGTCCAGGTCCAGCTTGATGTCCACCCCGCTAAGATCGCGCTCTTTTCCCAGGACCTCCAGGGCGTGGCGCAGCAGCCTGAAGAGGCTCAGGGCCTGGGGATTGGGCTCCGACTGAAAAAGCCGGGTGTAGACGCCCACGTCCTGCACCATGCGCTCCAGGCGCTTGTTTTCCTCCAGCATGGCGTCGTAGGCGCGGTAGGCGGGGCTGTCCTCGGCCGCCTCCCTTTGCAGGCGGCGGATGTTGCCGCCGATCACGGTGATGGGGTTGCGCACCTGGTGGGCGATGCCCTGGATCACCTGGCGGTCGCAGCGGCTGGTCATGGTGATGTAGGAATCGGTGGCCACCAGCACGCAGAAGTCCATGAGCTTGTCCACCGCCCGGGCCACCGCCTCGCGCCGGTCCTCGGGCAGGGCCTCGCCGATCACCTGGTGGCAGAACTGGCGGGCCAGGGAATAGCCCAGGTTTATGTAGCGCTGGTCCAGGTTGGCCTGCACGTGCTTGACGCCGCTGGACCAGAGGTATTGAATGAAGCCCTCGCTCAGGCGCTCGCGGAAAAGCGAGCCGAACCATTCGCCCAGGGTCTTTTCCAGATGCCGGGGGGGCAGGTCGTGCTCCAACACCGTGCGGGTGCGCTCTATCTGCCAGAAATATTCCCAGAACAGGCTGCCGAATTCGCCGCGGCGCTGAATGAAGGCCTGGCGGTGCTCGGCCAGGGCGGCCAATTCGGCCTGGTCCACTCCCAGCTTTTGCTGAAAGTAGCGCAACCGCTCCAAGGGCATGGGGTACTGATTCATGCTTTTCTTTTCATTGTGTCGGGCCGCGCCATGGAAGGGGCCGGCGCGGCGTTCAACCGCTCGGCTGATAATTCTAGCATGAAGGCGGCGGGCGGTCTTCCCCGCTGGAGAGCTTTTTGCAAATGAATCTCATCACCGCCGGCCTTGAAGCCGGCGGCGCGGCCGGGGAGTTTAGCCTTGGGAATCGTCCAGGGCCCGGCGGATGGCCAAGGCCAGATCGCGCCACAGAAGAGGCTTCATCAGGATGCCCTTGAGCCCCAATTCCTCCGGCGTGTTGCCCTGCAGGGCCTGGCTGAAGCCGGTGCACAAAAGCACCGGTATCTCCGCCCGCATCTGGCGTATCTTGCGCGCGAAATGCAGGCCGCTCATCTGCGGCATGGAAAGATCGGTTATCACCAGGTCAAAGCCGTGGGGATCGGCCGCGAAGGCCTCCAAGGCCTGGTCGCCGGCCGAAAAAGTTTCCACCCGGTAGCCCAAACGCTCCATCATGCGGCGGGCCACCTCCACCAGGGAAGCCTCGTCGTCCACGAACAGCACCCTTTCGCTGCCCCCCGGCAGGGGGCCCTGATGGGTCTGCACGCTTTGGGGCGCGCCCAGGCCGCGGGGCAGCCACACGTAAAAGACCGAGCCCTGGCCCGGCGCGCTTTCCACCGAGATGGCCCCCCCGTGGCTGCGCACCACGCCGTGCGCCACGGCCAGGCCCAGGCCGGTGCCCTGGTCGATGCCCTTGGTGGTAAAAAAGGGCTCGAAAATCCTGGCGGCCACCTCGGGCTCCATGCCCTGGCCGCTGTCGCGCACGGTCAGCTTGCGGTAGGGCCCCGGCCTGAGGCCCACCACCCCGCCCAGCCTTTTGGCCTGCGCCTGATCCAATTCCACGTCCTCCAGGCCCACCTCCAGCACCCCGCCTTGGGATTGCATGGCCTGCACCGCGTTGGTGCAGAGATTCATGAGCACCTGGTGGAATTGGGTGGAGTCGGCCAGCACCGGCCCGTTTTCCGGGCCCAGCTTCTGCCGCAGTTCCACCTTGGGCGGCAGGGCGGGACGCAGGAGATGCAGGGTCTCCTTGATCAAGGGAGTCAGGCTGACCGGCCGCTTTTCCTGACCGGCCCGGCGGGAAAAGGCCAGGATGTGCTTGACCAGGTCGCGGGCCCTCTCGCCGGCCTTCAAGGCCTGGTCCAGGTTGTCGCGCTCCTGACTGCCCGCCGGCAGGTCCTCCATGGTGAGCTGGGTGTATCCCATGATCGCCCCGAGGATGTTGTTGAAATCGTGGGCGATGCCCCCGGCCAGCACCCCCAGGGCCTCCATCTTTTGGGATTGGCGCAGGCGGGATTTCAGGTCTTGCAGCTCGCGCTCGGCCTCTTCCTCCCGGCTCAGGTCCACCATGGTGACGACGTGGCCCTGGGAGAGGTCATGCTCGTCCAGGGCGGCGGCCCGTATCCTGGCCACTATCTCGCGGCCGTCGCCGCGCCTGAACCTGACGTCGGCCTCGGCCGGCCCGCCCGGCAGATATAAAAGCCTCCCCGCCCGCTCGTATTCCTCCAGGTCGGCGTAGAGGACGCGGGCGTCGCATCCCGCCAGGTCTTCCTCGCTACGGCCCAGCATGCGGTAGCAGGCCTGATTGGCCCACATCAGGCGGCGCTCGCGCCAAAGGCCGATGCCCATGGGCGCCGAGCGGCAGATGGCCTCCAGGACGCGGCGGGCGTCACTCAAATCCCGCGCCGCCTGTTGCAGGGCCTCCACGTTGTGGAAGACGTTCAGGCTGGCCGGCCGCCCCCGCCAGGTCATGGACCGGGTCGCGGCCTCCACCCAATGTTCCTGGCCGAAGCGGTCCAGGAAACGCACCGGCGTGGCGGCCGGCTGCTCTTCTCCGGCCAGCAACCGGTTGTAACGCTCCAAAAGCTTTATCAGGTCCTTGGGGTGGATCAGCGCGCTGAAGTCGGTTTCGTTGTATTCGCCGGGGGAATAACCGCTCAGTTTCAAGGCGCTGCGGTTGAAAAAGACCGGCCTGCCGTCTTGGATGACCACCACGGCGTCGGCCACGCTTTCGGCCAGGAGGCTGAAGCGTTGGCCCTCCTCCGGCGCTTGTTCTTTGTTTATATCTTTTTTTTCCAAGCCGATACGTCCCCCAGGGTCAAGGGGCCTCCTGCCCCGGCGGCGGCGGGAAGCGAAAATGCGCTCAGATGGCCGCTCGGACGCAGCAAACGATTGGTATATACACGTTGGGGCGCTTCCCGGACAATATCAAAAACCGCCGCGCAGGCAGCGGGCCACCCTTTCGGCCAATTCGCGCCCTTCCAGGGGCTTCATCATGAAGTCGCAGGCGCCCAAGGCCTTGGCCCGTTCAAAATCCAGGATATCGCTGTGGCCGGTGCACAAAATGACTGGCAGGTCGGAGCGCAGGTTTTTCAATTGGCCCAAAAGGGCCGAGCCGGTGAGGCCCGGCATGGTCTGATCGCATATCACCAAGTCAAAGGCGCCGGGATCGGCCCGCAGCAGGTCCATGGCCTCCATGGCGTCGGCCGCGGTGGTCACCGTGTAGCCCAGGGAGCCCAGCACCTCCTTGACCACCGAGCGGATTATCTCCTCGTCGTCCACCACCAATATGTGCTCATCGCCCCGGGGCGGTCCCGGCGGGGGCCCATCCTGGCCGGGCTTGGGGGCGTGCAGGGGGGCCAGGGGTATGAGCGCGGTGAAAACCGCGCCCCGCCCCGGCCGCGACTCCACGCTTATGGCCCCTTGCAGCTGGTCCATGATGCCGCGCACCACGGAGAGGCCCAGGCCGGTGCCCCGGCCCGGCGGCTTGGTGGTGAAAAAGGGATCGAATATCCTTGCGCGCACCTCCGGGGTCATGCCAGGGCCGTTATCGGCCACCGTCAGCCGGGCGTATTCCCCCGGCCCCAGGCCGGGCCAGGCCTCCAGGGCGGAGGCGTCCAAATCCACCGCTTCCAGGGTCAGCCTGATCTCGCCGCCGGTCTCCTGCATGGCCTGGGCGGCGTTGGTGCAAAGATTTACCAGTATCTGCTGAATCAGGGTGGGCTCGGTCAGCACCATCAAATCCGCCGTACAGAGCCTGGCTTTCATGGCCACCGTGGCGGGCAGGGTGGCGCGCATCATGGAAAGCGCCTCTTGTATCAATGGCTTGAGCAGCAAAGCCTCCGCCTCGGCGTTGCCCCGGCGCGAAAAGCTCAGCAACTGGCGGATGAGTTGGGCGGCCCGGCGGCCGGATTGCCGTATCTGCTCCAGATAGGGCCAGGCCGACTGGCCAGGGGACAGGTCCCTTTGCACGGTTTCGGCCCCCAATATGACGCCGTAGATTATATTGTTGAAATCATGGGCTATGCCGGCGGCCATCGTGCCTATGGCCGCCATTTTTTGGGCCTCGCGCAACTGGCGGCGCAGCAGCTCCTTTTCGTCCACGTCATTGAGGATCACCAAAAGCGCCGAAGCGCCGCCGTAGGGGACCACGACGCCCTGCGCCTCCACTATCAGCTCGGAGCCGTCCTTTTTGCGGATGGTGTAGACGTGGCTGGTGGTGGGATTGGGCTCGCCGGCCGTCTTGGCGGCCAGACGCTGGAACAAGGTGCCCCGTTCGCGGGGCTCCACCAGTTCCCAGAGCTTCATGGCGCAGAGTTCCGACCCGTGGTAGCCGGTCAGGACCTGGGCGGGATGATTGGCGAAAAGCACGCCGCCGTCGCTGAGGTCCACCAGGGCCAGGGCGATGATGGAATTGCCCAACACGGCGAAGAAGCGGGCCTCGGCCTCGGAAACCTTACCGGCGTCCGCCGTCCGGGCCAGCAGGGCCTCCAACTCGGCCACCTTGCGCCTGGCCGTTTGCAGCTCCGTCTCGAGACGAGCCCGCGCCTCATGCTTTTCAGTCATGCAGGGTCCCCTGTGCGTCCCCCAGCCCTCGGCACGCCCATAATGGGCCCCCTTATTTCACCGGGTCAGGGCCGGGGTTATCTTTTGCGCAGCTCCCGGCGCAGAATCTTGCCGGAAACCGTCTTGGGCAACTCTTCCAAATATTCTATCAAACGGGGGTATTTATAGGGGGCCGTGTTTTCCTTTACGAAGTTCTGCAATTCCTTGGTCAGCTCGTCGGAGCCCTGATGGCCCCTGGCCAGCACCACGAAGGCCTTCACCAGGATGCCCCTGGTTTCCTCGGGGTCGGGCGCCCCCACCACCGCGCACTCGGCCACCGCCGGGTGGGCGATGAGCGCCGATTCCACCTCAAAGGGCCCGATGCGGTAGCCCGAGGATTTGATCACGTCGTCGTCGCGGCCCACGAACCAGATATAACCGTCCTCGTCCATGAAGCCCCGGTCGCCGGTGAAATAGTGGCCGTGGTGGAAGGAGGAAGCCATGGCGCCCTCGTCCTTCCAGTATTCCATCATCAGCCCCGGCGGGCGTTGGCCCTCCAGGCAGAGGGCGATGTTGCCCTCCTCCCCCGCCGGCAGGCGCCGGCCCTCGTGGTCCACCACCCGCACGTCGTGGCCGGGGGTGGGCTTGCCCACGCTGCCGTACTTGATGGGCATGAAGGGGTAGTTGGAAAGGATGCAGACGGTTTCGGTCTGGCCGTACATGTCGTAGATATCCAGGCCGAAGGCTTCCTTCCAAACCCGGATCACCTCGGGGTTCAAGGGCTCGCCGGCGCTCATGCAGTGGCGCAGCTTCAGTTTGTATTGCTTCAGATCGAGCTGGATCATCATGCGGTAGACCGTGGGCGGGGCGCAGAAGGTGGTCACGCCGTAGCGCTCCATGATGGAAAGCACGTCATGGGGATCGAAGCGCCCCGGAGCCTCGCGCTGGATGATGGCCGCGCCCAGGATCATCTGGCCGAAGAGCTTGCCCCAGGCCGCCTTGGCCCAGCCGGTCTCCGACACGGTCCAGTGCAGGTCCCGGTCGGTGAGGGCCTGGGCGAAGCGGGCGGTCACGTAATGGCCCAGGGGATAGCTGTGGCTGTGCAGCACCATCTTGGGCTGGCCGGTGGTGCCGGAGGTGAAGTACAGAAGCATGGGGTCGCTGGAGCGGGTGGGCGCGATTTGGCTTCTGTCCAGCTCGCGGGGAGCCTTGGCCATCTCCCGGTCGAAGTTCAGCCAGTCCTCCAACTGGGCGTCCACCACCATTTTGAGCCTTAGGGAGGGGCAATCCACCGCCGCCTTTTCCACCCGGGGCAGGTGGGCCAAATCGGTGATCACCATGCAGGCCTCGGCCCGGTTGACCCGGTATTTTATATCCTTGGCGGTGAGCAGCACGGTGCCGGGCATGGGCACCACGCCCAGCTTGAACATGCCGATCATGGCCACGTACCACTGGGGGATGCTTTGCAGGATCACCAGCACCCGCTCGCCGGGCTTGACGCCCAGCCTTCCGAGCACGTTGGCAAACTGGTTGCTCAGCACGGATAGTTCGTAAAAGGTTTGATACTGGGACTTTTCTCCCTTTTGATCCACCGAGAGCAAAGCCAGTTTGGTGCGGTCCTCGCCCCACTTGTCCACCACGTCGAAGCCGAAATTATAATGCTCGGGGACTTGCCAGTTAAAATCGCCATACAGCGCGTCGTATTCCGGTGTTGCTGACACAAATACCTCCTTGGCAGCCCTTTTATCCCCTCACTGCCGATTAACGGCTCATCTGAAAAAGAATGCCTTTAGCGGCGAATGGCTTTTCACGGGGATGTAAAATTTATCACAAAGTTTTGACCACGCAACTTGCATATCTCATTGCAAAAGGTGCGAGGCGGGCCCGATCCGGGTATTATTGGCGCTCCGAACTGGGAGGTAAGCAGCCATGACCGACAGCCAAATCCAGGAACTCCGCCAGCGCCTTTTGGAGTTGGACAAGAACCTGGCCGACCTCGTAAACCAACGCGCCCAAATGGCCGTGGCCCTGGGCGCGGAGAGCAACGCCTGCGCCGCCCTGGGCCAACCGGGGGACCAAGGGCTTCTTGGCGAAGTTCGCAAGTTAAACCGGGGACCTCTCACCGACGAAGCCCTGGCGGGCCTATTCAGGGAGATCGAAGGGGCCTGCAGCCTGGTGCAGGGGGGAAGGCGGATCGCCTACGTGGGGCCGGCCGCCTCGTTTTGCCATCTGGCCGCCCAGAGCCATTTCGGCAAAAGCGTGGAGTACGCGGCCCAGGGCTCGGTGACCGACGTTTTCCGCGAGGTGGAGCGGGGCAAGGCCCTGTTCGGCGTGGCGCCGGTGGAAAACTCGGTGGAGGGCAGCGTGGCCGCCACCCTGGACATGCT
Source organism: Desulfocarbo indianensis (assembly GCA_001184205.1). GTDB lineage: Bacteria > Desulfobacterota > Desulfarculia > Desulfarculales > Desulfarculaceae > Desulfocarbo > Desulfocarbo indianensis. Next base: position 899,147 of record LBMP01000001.1, on the reverse strand, counting down.
CACCCAAAGCAGCCTGGAGATCATGGGCGAGGTGCTGATGCGGGTTTCCTACTGCCTGGTCTCCCAGGAAACCGGGCTGGAAAGGGTGCGCCGGGTGATCTCCCACGCCGGAGCCCTGGAAAAATGCGCCCGCTGGCTGGGCCGCAACCTGCCGGCCGCCGCCCGCGAGGAAGCCCCCACCAGCGCCGCCGCCGCCGGCCTGGCCGCCCGGGAGCCGGGCGCGGCCGCCCTGGCCAGCCGCGCCGCCGCCCGGCTGCACGGCCTCAACGTGCTGGCCGAGGACGTGCAGGAGGTGCGCGACAATTTCACCCGCTACCTCATCGTGGGCCCCCACCGCTTTCCCGAGAGCGGCAACGACAAGACCAGCATCCTTTTCGTGACCCGGCACCATCCCGGCGCCCTGGCCGGGGCCTTGAGCGTGCTGGCCCGCTTCGGGGTGAACCTCACCCACATCGAGAGCCGGCCCACCCGGGAGGCGGCCTGGGAATACCAGTTCTTCGCGGATCTGGACGGCCACGTCAACGACGAGCCCGTGGACCAGGCCCTGGCCGAGCTGGCCAAGGAAGTGAGCCATCTCAAGATACTTGGCTCCTACGCCAAGGGCTAAGCTCCGGCTTCGCCAGCGTCCGGCACACTGCGTTGCTGGCCTCGCTCGGGCCTCGACGTAGCTTAAGCTACGCCTGCGGCCCTCGCTTGCCAGACGCCTTGTTTGCCGGCCCCTGGCTGTGCCGGGCCGGACACACATTGGCCCACGATGACGCCAGGGTTTTTTCATTGGGACTGCCCGCTGCCCATGAACTATGCGGGCAGGCGTAGCCGGCAACGCAGTGTGCCGGGTCCTGGCGAAGCCGGCCGAGTTTGCTTGGCTGAGGGCCCCATAGCGTGGTACAAAGACGCCAAACAGCCATTGGGGGAGAAGCGCCCATGAACCGCGGCATGATAATATTGCTGATAAGGCTGGCGCTGGGCTTGGCCGGCGGCTTCCTTTTGCAAACCCTGTTTTTCAAGCAATCGGGCTGGCCCCTGGCCCTGCTCTTGGCGGCCATCATCGTGGCGGCGGCCTATCTTTCCGAGGCCTGGCGGCTTAAAAAGCAGCTAAAGGACAAAAAACCGCCCCAAGGTTAGCCCGCCTTCCGGCCAAGGCCAGAGCGCTGGGCGCGTTCAGCGCCGCGCCATGGCCGCGGCTCGTGGCCAGGGGCCCCAGGCCGCGCGCCAAGGGAAAAGGCCCGGCTTCGCGCCGGGCCTTCAGCTTGATGACAAAGCCGAGCTGACCAGGCTGCTCAGAAAGCCCCAGATGCTAGGCGCGAGGAAAAGGCTGGAACGAAGCGTAGTCGGACCTACGTGAGTTTCAGCCTTTTCCGCGGCAACGACGCAGATGGGTTTTTATCAGCAGCCTGGCCCGGCGCGCCGCCGGGCCTTGCGATCCGTCATTCAGCCCAAATCACATGCGGGCGATCACGGCCTGGGCCATCTGCATGGTCTTCAGGCCGCCGCCCAGATCCGGGGTGGCCTCCTTGGCGGCGATGGCCGCGGCCAGGGCCTTTTCTATCTTCTCCGCCTGGGCCGTGTGGCCCAGATGGCGCAGCAGCATGGCCCCGCACATGATGGAGGCCGAGGGGTTGGCCAGGCCCTGGCCCGCGATGTCCGGGGCGCTGCCGTGCACCGGCTCGAACAGGGCGTGCTCATCGCCCAGATTGGCGCTGGGGCACAGGCCCAGGCCGCCGATAAGGCCGGCGGCCAGATCGCTCAGGATGTCGCCGAACAGGTTGGTGGTCACGATGACGTCGTAGGCCGAGGGGTCCATGACCAAACGCATGGCCACCGAATCCACCAGGCCCTCTTCGTAGGCCACCTGGGGATAATCCTTGGCCACCTCGCGGCAGCATTCCAGGAACAGGGCGTCGGTCTTGCGCAGCACGTTGACCTTGTGCACCGCCGTCACCTTCTTGCGCCCGTTTTGGCGGGCGTATTCAAAGGCGCTCAAGGCGATGCGCCGGGAAGCCCCCCTGGTGATGAGCCGGGTGGCGGTGGCCACGTCGGCGGTGAGCCGCGATTCTATGCCCGCGTAGAGGCACTCGGTGTTCTCGCGCACGATCATGATGTCGCAGGAAGGATAGAGGCATTCCACTCCCCGGAAAGCCTTGGCCGGCCTTAAGTTCACGTAGGTGCCCAATTCGGCCCGCAGCCGCAGTATCACCTCCGCCGCCGATGCCCCGGCCGCGCCGAACAAAACGGCCTGGGCCTCCAGGGCCCCGGCCAGGGTCTCCTCGGGCAGGGCCCGGCCGAAACGCTCCAGGCAATAATCGCCCGCGTGATAATTCTGGAACTCCAGGGCCACCCCCGAGGCTTCCAGAACCTGCAAGCACGCCTCGGTCACCTCGGAACCAATGCCGTCGCCGGGAATCACCGCAATCTTAGCTGCCATAGTCATGCTGTTTCCTTCCTACATCTTGGCGGCGGCCGCCGCCTGCCAGGGCTTGGCGTGGGCGGCCTCGTAGGCCGCGATGTCCGCTTCCCGCCGCAGGGTGAGGCCGATCTCGTCCAGGCCCTCCACCAGGCGGCGCTTGCGGTCCGGGTCCACCGTGAAGGTGCAGGCGAACCCGTCCGAGCCGGTCAGGGTTTGGGCGGGCAGGTCGAGGGTGATGCGGTAGCCGTCAACGGCCGAGACCCGCTTGAACCACTCGTCCACCAGCTCCGCTTCCAGCTCCACCGGCAAGACTCCCACGCTGTAACAGTTGTTTTTGAAAATATCGGCGAAACCGGGCGCGATGAGCACCCGGAAGCCGTAATCCGCCAGGGCCCACACCGCGTGCTCCCGCGAGGAGCCGCAGCCGAAGTTGTCCCTGGCCAAAAGCACCTGGGCGTTCTTGTAGCGCGGCTGGTTGAGGACGAAATCCTGGCGCGGCGCGCCGCCGGCGTCGTAGCGCCAATAGGCGAACAGATCGTCGCCGTAGCCGGCGCGCTCCACCCGCTTCAAGAACTCCTTGGGTATTATCTGATCCGTGTCCACGTCGGAACGGTCCAAGGGAACCGCCAGCCCGGTGAACTTTATAAGCTTGTCCATGCCATCTCCTTTGCGGAGGGGGAAGGGGCGGCGATCAACCGCCCGGCGGCCCGCGCCCCGCTCCCCGCATAACTATATCCAGCCCGCTTCCCCGCGTTGCGGCAGGCCCCCCCGCCGGTTCCAGCCCCCGCCCGCCGCGCGGCCCATCACGCCCTTTTTTCGCGGCGGCCCCCCGGCCGGTCGCCGGCCGCCGGCCGCGCCCGCCGCCCCCAGGCCTCAGGAAAACTCTTTTTCCACCAATTCCAGCCAATCCCGCAGGGTGTGGGGGCAGGCCAGTTGGCAGTGGTTCAGGCCGGGCGAGGCGCACTCCTCGAACAGGCTGTCCCGGTCCAGCCGGCAGACCATCCAGCCCGGATTGCCGGGCGGCAGGCCCTTGCGCTCGTTCACCCGGAAAACCGCCAGGGCGCGATCGTCGCAGACCAGGCGGTAGGTCTGGCCGCCCACCTTGAGGTCCAGCTTCTTGCCCAGGAGGCCGCGCGCGCGGAAGAACTCGCGCACCTTGTCCAGCTGTTCGGCCGGCCCGCCCCGGGAGCAATCGGCCGCTCTCGGCGGCGGCTCATGGCTTTGGGGGCTCATGCTCATACTCCCAGGGGCGCGCGCAAGGCCTCAGCCGCCAAAGGCGGCGCGGTGGCGCGCCCAGAATTCCTCCATAGTGAAGGCGTGGGCCTGGGTGCCGTGGTGCTCCACGGCGAAGGAGCCGCACACCGAGCCCATGGCCGCGGCCTCCGGCAGGCTCTTGCCCTCGATCAGCCCCTTGATGAGCCCGGCCCGGTAGGCGTCGCCCGCGCCGGTGGGGTCCTTGACCCGCTCGGCCTGGGCCGCGCCCACCTTCACGTCATCCTGGCCGCGCCGGCTTATCAGCGAGCCCTGTTCGCCCAGGGTGGTGATGACGGCCCCGGTCATCTCCAGGATTTCAGCCTTGGTCTTTTTGATGGCCTTGCAGATCATCTCCAGCTCGTAGTCGTTGGAGGTGAGCAGGGCCGATCCGTCGATCATGGCGGCCAGTCCCTCGGGGGGCAGCACGGGTATCTGCTGGCCGGGGTCGCAGATGTAGCGGATGCCCCGCTCCTTGTAGGCGCGGGGATAGGCCAGCATGTCCTTGACGTTGCCCGGCGCCACGATGGCGATGGCGTCTTCGGGACGGCTGCCGTCCAGATTGTAGGAGGAGGCGTGCTTCATGGCTCCAGGGTTGAAGCCGGTGAACTGGTTGTTGTCCTTGTCGGTGGTGATGTAGGCCCCGGCGGTGAACTCCTGGGGCAGCTCCTCTATGCCGTCGGTGGCGATGTTGTGCTGCTCCAGCCAGGTGCGGTAGCGCTCGAAATCGCAGCCGGCGGTGGCCAGGATGGTGGACCGCTCACCCATGAGGGCCAGGCTGTAGGCTATGTTTCCCGCGGTGCCGCCGAAGTTTTCCTGCAAGCCGTTGACTTCCAGGGACACGTTCAGGATATGAATCTTCTCGGGCAATATGTGGTCGGCGAACCTGCCGGGAAATTCCATTATGCGGTCGTAAGCCAAGGAACCGGAGACATAGATATTCACGCCGGGGAACCCTCCCTTCCATGTGGTTTATTCAGCGGGCCCCCAGGGGGCCCCGATGCCCAATCATCCCATCAGTTCGCGCACGTCGGCGAAACGGCCGGCCACGGCGGCGGCGGCGGCCATGGCCGGGCTCACCAGATGGGTGAGGCCGCCGCGTCCCTGGCGGTCCTCGAAATTGCGGTTGCTGGTGGAGGCGCAGCGCAGGCCGGCCCCCAACTGATCGTCGTTCATGGCCAGGCACATGGAGCAGCCCGGCTCGCGCCATTCCAGCCCCGCCGCCGTGAAAATCTTGTCCAGCCCCTCGGCCTCGGCCTGGGCCTTCACCAGGCCCGAGCCGGGCACCACGATGCCTTTTACGCTGGAGGCGGCCCGGCGGCCTTTCAGCACCGCCGCGGCCTGGCGCAGGTCTTCCAGGCGGCCGTTGGTGCAGGAGCCGATGAACACGTAATCTATGGCTATGCCGCTGATGGCCGCGCCGGGCTTCAGGCCCATGTAGTCCAAGGCCTTTTGGGCGGCCTTGCGGCTGGTCTCGTCCCGCATGCCGGCCGGGTCGGGCACCTGGCCGTTTATGGCCGCCACCTGGCCGGGATTGGTGCCCCAGGTGACCTGGGGGGCGATCTCGGCCGCGTTTATGGTGATTTCTTTATCGTAGCGCGCGCCGGCGTCGCTTCGCAGGGTGCGCCAGTAGGCCAGGGCCGCCTCCCAGTCCGCGCCTTGGGGGGCCAGGGGCCTGCCCTTAAGGTAGTCGAAAGTGGTCTGGTCCGGGGCCACCAGGCCGGCCTTGGCCCCGCATTCCACCGACATGTTGCACAGCGTCATGCGGCTTTCCATGGAAAGCGCCGCCACCGCCCGGCCCAGGTATTCGATGGCGTGCCCGGTGCCGCCGGCCACGCCCAGGGCTCCGATGATGTGGAGCACCAGGTCCTTGGCCCCCACCCAGGGCGGCAAGTCGCCCTCCACCCGCACCGCCAGGGTGCGGGGCTTTTTCTGGGGCAGGGTCTGGGTGGCCAGAATGTGCTCCACCTCGCTGGTGCCGATGCCGAAGGCCAGGGCCCCGAAGGCCCCGTGGGTGGCCGTGTGGCTGTCGCCGCAGAACACGGTCTGGCCCGGCAGGACAATGCCCTGCTCGGGCAGGGCCACGTGCACCACCCCCTGGCGGGGGTCCTTCATGTCCAGAAGCGATACGCCGAACTGGGCGCAGTTCTTGACCAGGGCCTCCACCTGGGCCGCGGCGACGGGATCGGCGATGGGCAGCTCGCGATTCTTGGTGGGGATGTTGTGATCCATCACCGCGAAGGTGAGATCCGGCCGGCGCACCTGGCGGCCCGCCCGGCGCAGGCCCTCGAAGGCCTGGGGCGAGGTCACCTCGTGCACCAGATGGCGGTCCACGTAGAGAAGATCGGGCCGGCCGGCCTCGCGGCGCACCACGTGCGCCTCCCATATTTTATCCAGCAATGTCTGCATCGCGCTTTACCCCAAGCTGTTCCGGCCGGGTCTGGCCCTCCCGGCTGAATATCGTTCATTTTTCGCCGGCGCGCCCCGCCCACAGGGAAAACCAAGTGGACTCGGCTTGGCGGGAAGAAATTTCATTATATCCCAATTCCACCAATCTGGCCCGTAGCGCCCCCAGGTGGCCGCGGGTAACTCCGCTGATAATCAGGTCGTTCTTGCCCTCAAGCGCGGCGGGATCGGCCAGGGTGCCCTGGAGCGCGTCCCAGTGCATGTTGGCCAGAACCAGCTCGGCCGGACGCATGATGAATTCCTGGGCCGGGCCCTCGGCCACCGGGAAATCCAGCCGGTTGAGGGCGGCGTTCTTGCGGGTGGTTTCCACGCATAAGGGATTCAAATCCACGGCCAGCACCGAGCCCGCGCCCAGAAGCGCGGCGGCGCAGGCCAGAATGCCGGTGCCGCAGCCCAAATCCATGACCCGGCCCAGGGGCCCGCGCCCGGCCCTCTCCAGCAGAAGCTCCAGGCAGTGGCGGGTGGTGGGGTGCAGGCCGTTGCCGAAAACCACCCCAGGGTCCAGGCGCAAGAGGGGCTGCCCGGCCGGCGGGGGCAGCTCGCCGTCATCGGCCCAGGCCGGGGCCACGCTGAGGCCGTCCAGGTGCACCGGCTCCAGGGCCAGGCCGCCCTGCCATTGCTCATAGCTGAGCTGGTGGCGCTCCCTGAGGCTCAGGCCGCCGCCGGCGGCCAAGAGCCCGGCCACCGCTTGCTCGGCCGGGGCGGAAAAGAACAGGAAGCTGGTGCCGTCTTCCAGCCACAGGCCCAGATAGCCGGCCTCCCCGCCCGCCAGGCGCGCGGCCTGCGCGCGGGCGTCGCCGGTCAGTTCGTAGATGAAAAGCTGGTCATAGGGCGCGCGCGGCATGCCAGGCATCCAAAAGCGCGGGGCCTCCGCCATAAGAGAGGCCCCGCCCGCAAAAGGCGCGTTTTTGGCGGTAAGGCTTTGCCTTTAGTTCTCCAGAACGAAAATGACCTCCAGCCTGACCCGGTACTCGGCGATCTGGCTGTCGTCCACGGCGATGCGCTGCTCGAGGACCTTCATGCCGGTGATGCCCCGCAGGGTGCGGGTGGCCCTTTCGAAACCGACCTTTATGGCGTCATCAAAACCAACCGGCGAGGCGGCGATGATGTCCGTCACCCGGGCTACGCGTTTCTCCGACATACTCTTTTCCTCCTCAAGTTGGGGGCAATGCTCAAGCTGTTCAAACAACGCCGCCCCCCAGGGCGTTTCCCCAGGATGGCGGGCGGCGCGAAGCCGCACCTTTTCCCAAGTTCACGATGACCTATACCTAACACAAGATTTCGGGGCCCGGCAAGAACAATGCGCCCCGCCCGGCTTTGGGCCGGGCCTGACGCGGCCGGCTTTGGGCTTGACAGGCCAAGCCCCCCAGCGTAGAGGGAAGATAAGGGCTTGAAGCCGGCGCGGGAGCCAGGCCCAAAGCCCTCCATCAACCAGACCCAGGCGAGGGACCATGCTGGAAAAGCCGCCGCGAGCCGTATGGGATCATTTGGCCCTGGTAATGCAAGTCGGGCTTACCTTCGCGGGATCCCTGCTCTTTTGCTTTGCCATCGGCTACTGGCTGGACCGCTGGCTGGGAACCAAGGGCGTGTTCATCGCCATATTCATAATCCTGGGCATCGCGGGCGGGGGCTACACGGTCTACCGCCAGATAATGGAGCTGGATCAGGAAAAAGGCCGCAAGCGGACTAAAAAGGAAGATTAAGGAACAGCCGGCGGCCAAGCGCCGAGGGCCTTGACCGGGGCCGTTCCTGGCCGGAGGCGCGATTTTTCCTCCAGCGGCCATACCACGATGCCAACCGCCCGGCGACCAGCGCCCCTCCCACTTCGAGCAATTACTTTACATGCGCCCACGGTTTTATGTTCTCGGCGTCAGGGATTCGCCATGCGGCGGCGTCTCGGGATTATCACTTGATATAATTAACTATTATGCCAACGGCTCCCGGCGGCCAAGTAGCCCTTGACTTCTATCTCATAACATGCATACTGGTCGGTATGTTGCAGCAACGAGACCCGGAGCGGACCCGCCAGACCATATTGGAGGCGGCCATGCGCCAGATTCACCGCCGGGGCTACCGGGCGGCCAGCCTGGCCGACATATTGGCCGAAACCGGGCTCACCCGGGGGGCGCTCTATCACCATTTCCCCAACAAAAAGGCCCTGGGCCTGGCCGTGCTGGAGGCCATCGGCGAGCAAATGGAACGCATGTGGCTGCAACCCCTGGCGGATTCCCCGGACCCCCTCCGGGCGCTGCAAGGGGCCCTGGCGGCGATCAGGGCCGGCCTCGACGAAGAGGACATCGAGTTCGGCTGCCCGCTCAACAATCTGGCCCAGGAAATGTCGCCCATGGACCAGGCCTTTCGCGCCAAGGTGGCCAACATCTACTATCAATGGCGGGCCGGGGTGGCCCGGGCCTTGGAGCGGGGGCAAAAGGCGGGCATGGTGAAACCGGAGGCGGACCCGGAGAGCGCGGCGGCCTTTTTCACGGGCGCCCTGACCGGCGGCCGGGGCCTGGCCAAGGCGGCGCAGCGGGGGGAAGTGCTGGCCATGGTGGACAAGGAGCTGCACGCCTGGCTGGAAAGCCTGCGCCCACCGTCCCCGGCCTGAGTCCGCCCCGCCCGGCGCTTGGGTTTTGCCAGGCCGGGCGGGCCGAGAATCGATAACGCCGCGGCCCTCGAGGCCCCGGCCCCCAAAACCATTGGCCGCAACAGAAAAGGAGCTGGCCCCCATGTCCGAGCTTAAAGCCAAGATACTGGCCAAGATGAACACCCCCAACCTGGCCTCCTTCGCCACCCTCACCGAGGACGGCAAGCCCTGGGTGCGCTATGTCACCCCCCTGGCCGACCAGGATCTGGTCATCCGTTTCGCCACCTTCATCGCCTCGCGCAAGGTGGCCCAGGTCAAGCAAAACCCCGAGGTGCACCTCACCCTGGGCGTTACCGACCCCATGACCGCCCAGTCCTATATCCAGGTGCAGGGCAAGGCCCAAATCAAGACCGACCAGGCCAGCCGGGAAAAGGTGTGGTTCGACCGGCTCAAAGCCTATTTCCAGGGGCCGGACGACCCCAACCTGGCCGTGGTGGAAATCACGCCCTACCGCATCGAGTTCATGGACATGGGCAGCGTGGAGCCCCAGGTGTGGGAAGCCTGATTAAAAGAGACCCGGCCGGGCGGGCTCGCCTGGCCGGGGCCGTTTAATATTCGATGAAGCGGCCGGGCCGGAAGCATTAAGGCCCGGCGCGGTCCGCGCCTCAACCTTCCAGCAGGCCTTGCAGGTCTTCCACCAGATAGTCCAGTTGCCTTTTCAGGACCAGAAGGGCCGAGGGGGCGTCGCTGAGGCGCTCCTCCCTGCCCAGGGTTTCCAGATGGAAGGCGGCTTGGGTGGCGCTCTGGGCCTCGAAATTGCTGACCGCTCCCTTTATGGCGTGGGCGGCCTGAAAAAGAGCCTTGGCGTCGCCGCTGGCCAGAGCCTCTTCCAAGCTGCTAAGGCGGCGGGGCATCTCCTCCCAGAGGGCCTCCACCAGTTCGGCCAGCAGTTGCCTGTCGTTTCCGAATTTGGCCATGAGCGCCTGGCGGTCCACTTGGCCGCCCGAGTCCAAAGCCATGGCGTTCCTTCTCCTGATGATGCGCAATGCGCGACCCTGACGGCTTCTTTAACGATCGCCTGGTCATATCGCGGTTCACCGTTTTCTTTACAGCTTACACAAGTAGGCCGAAGCGCGAAAGCGCAAATTAGCCCGCCGCCGCGGCCGGCAGAGGGAAAACGGAAAAATCTCGCCGGCCAATTGCCTATCAGGTATCTGGGTCTCATTATTAATAATAAGACCTATATTTCACCCCCCAACGCCACCAACCCTTTCAAGGAGAAAAAAGACATGCCAAAAAGCAAAGCCCTGATGCCGGCGCTGGTCTTGGCTCTGGCCGCCCTGTTGGCCGCCCCTTTGGGCGCTTTCGCCCACTGCGAGGTGCCCTGCGGCATTTACGGCGACGATAACCGCTTCGGCGACATGCAGGAGGATATAGCCACCATCGAAAAAGCCATGAAGCAAATCGCGGAACTGAGCGCCGCCGCCAAGATCAACTACAACCAGCTGGTGCGCTGGATAAACACCAAGGAAATCCACGCCACCAAGTTGCAGGACACGGTTTGGCAGTATTTCCTCACCCAGCGGGTGAAGCCGGTGGCCAAGGGCGACCCCGCCTACCAGGCCTATCTGGACAAGCTCGAGCTGCTGCACCATCTTTCGGTTTACGCCATGAAGGCCAAACAGGGCATCGACCTGGAGGTGGTGAAGAAGCTGAAGGACCTGGTCCACCAGTTCCAGCACGCCTACCAGGGAAAAAAGAAATAAAGCCCCGCCGGGCCCGCCAAGGCCGGAGCCCCGGGCCGGGGCCCGGCTTTTTAAACAAGCCTTAACCCGCATATTTCATGAAGGCCGGGTGTCCGGCCGCGCCAAGTCGTCGCTGTAGTAACAACTACACCTGCCTCCTTGGCTTGCCGGTCGCCTTGGCGGCGGCCAACTGGCTGCGCCGGTTGGGGTGACAAATAGCGATCTTTGAATATGAGGCTCGTTTTTAAATCAGCCCACCATGATCGACCAATCCGCCATGACCACCCAACCCTCATAGGAAATATCCGGGTTAGCCGTTTCGCGCCGTTTTTGCTAATCTGGGAGGGCCGTTTTTAGTCTTTCGCCAAAGGCATGGCATAAAAGGAGGCTTCTCTGCTAGCGTTCGCCAAGGCCAAGCTCCTGAACAAGGCCCTGCGCCTCCGCCTCAAGGGGCGCGGCCTCCCTCCCCTGGCCCAAGCCAACCTGACGGCCCTGGGCCACCTGGACCCCAACCGGCCGGCCAGGGATTACGACTACGCGGTGATGGATTTGGAGACCACCGGGCTTTCCACGGTCAGCGACCGGGTGGTGTCGGTGGCCGCGGTGCGGGTGAGCCGGGGGCAGATACGCCTGGGCGATCACTTCACGGAACTGGTCAACCCCGGCCGCAGCATCCCGGCGGAATCCATCACCATCCACGGCATCAAGCCCGATCAGGTGGCCAACGCCCGCGGCGCCGCCCAGGTATTCGAAGACTTCCTGGCCTGGCTGGGGCCCGACATCCTGGTGGCCCATTACGCCGAGTTCGATCTGCATTTCACCAACTACACCATGCAGCGGCTTTACGGCTTCAGCCTGCAAAACCTGGTCATAGACCTGGTGCGCATGTGCCGGGGCGTGCTGCTGGCCTTCGACCCCTACGGCATCAACCGCCACCGCCGGCGCTGCGGCCTGGACGAGTTGGTGGAGCGCTTCGGCCTTTCCGGGGCCGAGCGCCACACCGCCGCCGGAGACGCCCTGGTCACCGCCCTGGTTTTTCAGCGCATGCTGGCCAGGCTGGAGAAAATCTCCCCCGGCCGGCTCAAGGACCTCATGCGGGTGGGTCTGTTGGTTTGAGCCTTCGCCGGGAAGGCCGGCCCGGAAGCGTTTCCCCCTCTCTGGACCGGCTGCCGGCTTTGGGCTAAGCTGGGTGGAGCGAATGGGGGCTTACCCAGGACGGAGGAGGGCCAGTGCGGGAATCCCACAACATCATCGCCGCCCAGGTGGGCGCGCGGCTTAAAGTTTTGCGCGGGGGGGAAACCCAGCAGGACTACGCCAAACGGCTGGGGCTCAGCCAGGCCCAATACAACCGCTATGAAACCGGCAAGCGCCTGGCCCCGGACAACGTGCTGCAACGCGCCGCCCAGGCGGCCGGCATCACGCCGGAGCAATTGATTTGGGGCGGCGCGGCGGCGGGGCCCGCCCCGGAGCCGGCCGTCCCCTCCGTCCTGGGCTACGGCCGGGCGGTGGCCCAGTTGGTGGAGCTCATGGATTCGGACAGCCAGGAAGACCTGTTTTTTTATCTGAAGGCCAAGACCCAGGACCTGCAGCGCCGCCAGGCCCGCATGCGCACCGCCCTGGAGGACCTGGAAGCCGCCCTGAAAAAAGCCGTGTGAAAGGCCGCCGCTCCGCCCCGCCCCTGCCCCAAAAGCCAAGCATCTGCTACAATCTCTGGCGGTAATTAAAACGCCAAGGAGGAAACATGCTGGATTGCCGAGGATTGGCTTGTCCGCAGCCGGTGATACGGACCAAGGAGTTGATAGAGGCCGACGCCCCCCAGGACCTGGAGGTCATGGTGGACAACGAGGCCGCCAGCCAGAACGTGAGCCGCTTCATGGGCGTCAAGGGTTACGTCGCCACGGTGACGGCCCAGGGCGGGGACTTCCTGATCAAGGGAGTCAAGGACCCCAACGCCAAGCCCGCAGAACAGGAGCCGCCGGCTGAATCCTTCACCTGCGAGATACCCGCCGGCCAGCGCCGCATAGCGGTGTTCGTCAACTCCGACCGCATCGGCCGCGGCGACGACACCCTGGGCGCCGGGCTCATGAAGAATTTCCTGCTCACCCTGAAGGAAATGGGCTCCGAGCTTTGGCGGCTGGTGTTCGTCAACAGCGGGGTGCGGCTCTGCGTGGAAGGCTCGGCCAGCCTGGAGGTGCTGCAAGAGCTGGAAAAGAGCGGCGTGAGCATCCTGGTATGCGGCACCTGCCTGGATTTCTTCAAGCTTTTGGAGAAAAAGCAGGTGGGGGAAACCACCAACATGCTGGACGTGGTCACCAGCCTCCAGGTGGCCGACAAGGTGATCACCATCTAGCGGCTCTCAGGCCCCGTCCATTCCCTGCCCAGTCGACCTATTTAGTGTAAGCATATCATTGATAATAACGATACATTGAACCATAACTGATCGTAGTCATCTATGCTCTTTTGACCGCTTTGATTATGCCCGCCGGCGAGTTCTCCCTGGTGGCCCCCAGGTTTTCTATTTCGGCCAGGCCGGCCAGGGCCATGAAATCGGCCAGCTCCTCGGCGGAATAGCTTTGGCCCGCCTTGGTGTTCACCAGCATGTTGAGGCTGAAAAGCGCGGCAAAGGCATGGCCCTTGCCCTCGGGGTCCATTATGAATTCCTGGATGAACAGCCTGCCGCCCGGAGCCAGGGCCCGGCCGGCCTTCTGCACCAGGCGTTCGCATTCCTCCGGCCCCTCGCCGTGCAGCACCTGGCTGATCCAGATCACCTCGAAGGGGCCGCCCAGCTCGTCCTGGTGATAATCGCCCTCCAGGAAGCCCACCTCGCCGGCCTCGGGATGGGCCTCGGCCTCCTCCTGGAAATGCTCCTTGGCTCCGGGCAGATCAAAGACCCAGGATTTCAAGCCCGGCGTCTCGGCGCTGAAGGTGTAGGCGTAGACTCCCGGCCCGCCTCCCAAGTCCAGGAGCCGTTGCCCGGCTGCAAGCCCCAGGCGCGCGGCCAGGCCGGGGGCCTGCTGGCGGGCGATGTCGCGCATGGCCCGGTAGAAATGGGCGCGCTCCGGGGTTTCCACGCTGTGGGTTACCCTCTCCCGCTCCACCGGCTGGCCGGTCCTCACGCATTGCTCCAGCTTGGCCCAGTCGCACACCATGTCGGCCATGTGCAGCACCGCGTTGGATACGTCCCGCGGCGCGCCGGGGGTGAGAAAGGGGGCCGCCTCCGGGTGCAGGCCGTAGAGCCCGCCGTGCTTGGTCAGGACCCCCAGGGTCAAAAGCGAGGTGAGCAGGGCGTGCAGCCCGCGGCGGCTCAAGGCCAGTTCGCGGCTCAAATCCTCCAACTCCGCCGGGCCTTGCGCCAGGCGGGCGGCGAGGCCGGTTTGCACGGCGGCCTGCAGGGCGCAGGCCTGCCAATAGGCCTGGGACAAGCCGGTGAGCCGGGGTCCGTTCCAGGGTTCGCTCATTTGCTTTTGCTCCTTTGCCTGCCCGGGGACAAGCGGTTCCCAAGGTGTATTATTCACTAATCCTACTACCAGAGTGGGCGCCAAACCAGCATCTTGCCCGGACCGCCGGCTTCTGCTAGCCTGCATTAGCGTCATTTCGCGCAAAATAGAGAGGCCGTCATGAGCCCTCAGGAAGAAAAGCCCAAAGAGCACCTGCTGGACAAGCCCCTGGACCGCTCCCGTTTTCGGGTGGACTTCAATCCGGCCGAGCACGGGCTGGCGCCTCTATCCCTGCAAGTGCTGGTGCCCGGCCAGGCCGCGCCGGTGAACCTCTATCTGCCCCTGGTCAACAAGGAAACCAAGACCATCCGCATGGCCCTGGCCGCCGAGGCGGGCGAGGTCTTCCGCGCCTCCTGGCGCGACCGCCTCATCAAGCAGGGGCAAAGCCGCATTTTCGTGAAGATCAGCGACGGCGAGGCGCTCACCGCCTATTTCGACCGCTTCGCCGAGGATTTGATCGACAACCCCCAGACCTCGATCAAAAAGAAATCCCTGGTGGTGCGCGAGATCGCCACCCTGAACCTGCGTCTCCTCTACGCCGGCGACCTTTCGCCCCGGGCCCTGGAAGGCTCGGTGGGCCGGGCCCAGGAAACCGTGCAGCAGATCGCCCAAAACGGCCAGATACTCACCAACCTGGCCGAGGTGCTCAAGACGGATTATTCGGTCTACACCCATTCGGTGAACGTGTGCATGCTGGCCATGGCCTTTGGCCGCTATCTGGGGCTAAAAGACGACGCGGTGCGCTCCCTGGGCATGGCCGGGCTGCTGCACGACCTGGGCATGGCCAAGATGCCGCCCGCGGTCCTGGAAAAGCCGGGCCCGCTGACCGAGGACGAGCGCACCATCGTGCAGAAGCACCCCGGCCTGGCCCACAAGCTCCTCACCCCCATCAGCGCGGTGCCCTATGACGCCATGATGGCCATTTTGCACCATCATGAAAACGCCGACGGCAGCGGCTATCCCGAGGGCCTGAACGCGCGGCGCACGCCCTATCTGGCGCGGGTGCTCAAGATCTGCGACGCCTACGACGCCATGACCTCCCACCGGCCCTACCAGGACGCCAAGCCGGCCTTCGAGGCGGCCTCGGCCCTGCTCTCGGCCATGAGCAACCAGTTCGGCCAGGACCTGGTGCCCTCCTTCATCCGCTTTCTGGCCAGCCCCTTTTTCAGCGAATAGGGGCCGCGGCTTCATTTCCCCTGAGCCTTGCCGTACATTTCTTCTATGAGTTCGGCGTAGGTTTCATTGATGTATTTTCGTTTCAGCTTCATGGTGGGGGTCACCTCGCCGTCTTCGGCGATGAGCTTCTTGGGCAAGAGCGCGAAGCGCTTTATCTGCTCCACCCTGGCCAGGGTCTTGTTGACCTCCTCCACCTCCTGGGCGATGAGCTGCACCACCTCCCTGGCCTTGGTCAGGCTGCCGAAGGTGGTGAAGGGCACCTTGTTTTCCTGGGCGAATTTCACCACGTTGTCCTCGTCGATGAAGATGAGGGCGGTGACGTATTTGCGGCCGTCGCCGATCACCACGGCGTCATTGACGTAGGGGCTGAACTTGAGCTTGTTCTCCAGGTATTGGGGCGCGATGTTCTTGCCGCCCGAGGTGATGATGAGGTCCTTCTTGCGGTCGGTGATGGCCAGATAGCCGCGTTCGTCCAGGACCCCCACGTCGCCCGAGCGCAGCCAGCCCTCCTCCAGGGTTTCGGCGCTGGCCTCGGGGTTCTTGAAATAGCCCTTGAACACGTTGCGCCCGCGCACCAGGATCTCGCCGTCATGGGCTATCCGCACCTCCACCCCCGGCAGGGCGGGGCCCACGTTCTCGGCCTCGATGAGATCGCCCTGGTGCACGCTGGTGGGGCCGGTGTCCTCGGTCTGGCCGTAGACCTGGCGCAGGGGCACCCCGATGGCGTGGTAGAACTTGAGCACCTCGGGGCTGATGGGCGCGGCCCCGGAGATGGCCACCCGCACCCGCTCCATGCCGATGCGCTCCTTGAGCTTCTTGAAAACCGCGAAATGGGCCAGGCGGAAGGCCAGGCTGAGGGCGGCCGGCGCGCCTTCCTTTTCCAGCCGCGCCCGGGCGTGGGCCCGGCCCACCTTGAGAGCCAGGCCGAAGCAGAGCCTTTTCAACCAGGTGGCGTCCTTCATGCGGATGAAAATGGCGCTGGAATATTTCTCCCAGATGCGCGGCACCGCGAAGAGCACGCTGGGGCTGATCTCCACGATGTTCTCGGTCACGGTATCGGTGTTTTCGATGAAGTTCACCGTGTAGCGGAAGCGCAGCGGCATGTACACGCTGAACATGCGCTCGGCGATGTGCGACAGCGGCAGGAAGGAAACCAGCTCGTCGGATTCCCAGACCGGCACCGCCATGGATAACGACTTGCAGGTCCAGATCACGTTGTCGTGGCTCAGCATGGCGCCCTTGGGCGGACCGGTGGTGCCGGAGGTGTAGATCAAAAGCGCCACGTCCTCGGCCCCCCGGCTGGCCAGGCGTTCGTCGAACAGGCCGGGGCGCTCCTCGTCCAGGCGCCGGCCCAATTCCAGGAGGTCCTCGAAGGCGATGACCATGGGGTCCTGGTAATTCCTGAGGCCCTCGGTGTCGATCACCACTATTTTTTTCAGGCCGGGGCAATCGCCGCGCACGGCCAGGGCCTTGTCCAGCTGCTCCTCGTCCTCCACGATATAGACGCTGGCCTCGGAGTGCCCCAGGATATAGCCGCATTCCTCGGCGGCGTTGGTGGTGTAGATGCCCACGGTGACGCCGCCGGCGGCCATGGTTCCCATGTCGGCGTAGAGCCATTCCGGGCTGTTTTCGCCGATCACCGCCACGGCCTGGCCCGGCTCAAGCCCCAGGGCGGCCAGGCCCAGGGCGGTGCGCCGCACCTGGCGGCCGTACTCCTTCCAGGAGATGTCCCGCCACAGGCCCAGCTCTTTTTTGCGCAGGGCGGTGCGCCCGCCCAGCTCGGCCACCCGCTGAAAAAAAAGCCGGGGAACGGTCAGCTTGGGATCGTAATGATCCAGGTCCTGGTTCTGGCTCATTGTCGGCACCCCGCGTCTGCTGGTGGGGAAACCGGCCGCAGGGAATCCCCCTGGTTAGGTTGGGGACGAGCCTCCGGAATTGGGGCGTTTCTTGCGCCGCTTGCGGCGGCGCTTGCGTCCCTTTTTGGCCGGGCCGTCCTCGGCCCTGGCGGCCAGGTCGCGGCCCAGCACCTCGGCCAGTTGGCAGGCATCGGCGAAATAGCCTTTTTCCGTCACTTTCTTGGGCAGGCGGGCCAGGGGGGGATCGTCCCGCAAAAACCCCATCACCGCCCCGATCTGACAGGCCCGCTCCAACACCCTTTTGGCGAACTGCACCGGCTTGGCCAGGGGAGGCAGGGTCTCGCGCACGAAAAAGGCCCAGCGCGAATGCCCGGCGCGGCCCGCGGGGAATTCCTCCTCCAGGGCGGCTTCCTCCAGGGCCGGCCAGAAAAGCGCGGCCAGAGACACCGGGTCCGACAGCGCCGCGCCCTTGGCGATCATGGCGTCCACCCGGCTGAGGAGCTTGGCGGCCGCCCGGCGCAGGTGGCTGTCTTCAGCGCCGTAATAGGGCTTGAGGGTGGGCAGCAGGTTGTAGAGCACGCCGGTCTCATGGGCCAGTTCCAGCCAGGAACAGGCGGAGCCGCCCTTCAGGTCGCGCATCAGCTCGTCGCGCACCCGGCTGGACGGGCAACAGCCCAGCTCGGCTCCGCGTTTTTGCACCGCGGCCAGGGTGTCCTCGGTGAGCTTAAAGTCGGTGCGCGCGGCGTGGCGCACCGCTCGCAACACCCGCACCGGGTCGCGGTGGAAGCGCAGATCGGCCTGGCCCACGCTGCGGATCAGCCCGGCCTGCAGATCGCGCAGGCCGTCCACGTAATCCACCAGGCTGTAGTCGGCTATGTTGTAAAACAGGGCGTTTATGGTCAGATCGCGGCGCAGGGCGTCCTCGGCCGGGGTGCCGAAGGTGTTGTTGGCCTGCAGCACGTCGTCATCGCCGCCGCCGTTGACGTCGGCGCTCTTGCGGAAGGTGCTGACCTCGATGACCTTGCCTCCCCGGAAAAACACCTGCACCAGCCGGAAACGCCGGCCTATCACCCGGCTGTTGCGGAAGAGGCGGTGCACCTGGCTGGGCCGGGCGTCGGTGCCCACGTCGAAATCCTTGGGGCGGCGCTCCAAAAGAAGATCGCGCACGCTTCCGCCCACCAAATAGGCGGTAAACCCGTGATTATGCAGCCGGTATAGCACCTTGAGCGCGTCAGGGTCTATGTGCTTGCGGCTGACGTTGTGCTGGGCGCGGGGTATTATGCGAGGCTCGGGGGCCGGGGCCTCGTTTTGTATGGTCTGTTCTTCCTGATTCACACTGGCTATTCCGCATGGGCGCAATTGGTGCTATTGGTATGTCACGCGGTTATTTTATAGCATTTGCCGAGAGTAAAAATCAATTGACCCGCCCAGTTTGAATTGGGAGAAAGCCGTTTTGTCCATGGAAAAAGAACTGCTGGCAACCGCCCTGGAAGCGGCCCGGGCCGGGGCCCAGACCCTGCGCGGGCTGTGGGGCGGCCATCTGGAGATAGAAAGCAAGGCCCGTTTCGATTTCGTGACCAACGCGGACAGGAAAGCCGAGGAGGCCATCCTGGGGATTATCCGGGAGCGCCATCCCCAACATGCCGTTTTGGCGGAGGAATCGGCGGGAGATTACAGCCAGGCCGCTCAGGAGGCCGGCGTGTTATGGGTGGTGGACCCCCTGGACGGAACCACCAACTTCATCCACGGCATCCCCCACGTGGGCGTGAGCGTGGCCGCTCTCATCGACGGCCGGCCCGCCGCGGGCGTCATCATGGACGTGACCAGGGGGGAGGAATTCGCCGCGGCCAGGGGAGCCGGTTTCACCCTGGACAACCAGCCCATGCGCGCCAGCCGGACCGACGACCCCGGCCAAAGCATTCTGCTCACCGGGTTTCCCTATCGCCAAAAAGATAGACTTGACAACTATTTGAAGCTGTTCGCCCAATTGTTCCGGCAGGTGGCGGGCATCCGCCGGGCCGGGGTGGCGGCCCTGGATCTGGCATACGTGGCCTGCGGCCGGGCCGAGGCTTTTTGGGAAATGGGGCTCAAGCCCTGGGACCTGGCCGCGGGCATACTCATGGTGGAAGAAGCGGGAGGCCGGGTGACCGATTTCGATGGCGGCGACCAGGCCATCTGGCGCGGCGACATCGTGGCGGCCAACCAGGGCCTGCATCAAATGGTGCAACAGGCCTGCGGCCGCATGTTTCCGGGCGGTTAGCCCGGATATTTCATGAGGGTTGGGTGGTCATGGCGGATTTGTCGATCATGGTGGGCTGATTTAAAAACGAGCCTCATATTCAAAGATCGCGATTTGTCACCCCAACCGGCACAGCCAGTTGGCCGCCGCCAAGGCGACCGGCAAGCCAAGGAGGCAGGTTTAGTTTAAACTACAGCGACGACTTGGCGCGGCCGGACACCCGGCCTTCATGAAATATACGGGCTGGGCTAGGTTCCGCCGCCCCAGATGTCTTCCCAGCCCGGCGCGCAGAGGTCCAGTTCCTCCACCCTGGTGGGACGCTTGGTGCGACGGTGGATGCACAATGCGCACGTGAAGTCTACCCACATGTTGGCCGCGGCGATATCCAGGCAGAAGACGTAGTAGGGGCAGTCCAGATTGCGTTCGCCCGGCCGGTTGGTGGGGTTGGCATCGTCAGCAAACTTCAAGGCTGCTCCCCCTTTGGCCCAAAAATGCATGGTAACCGGCCAGGAACCTAACACGATATGGCCCAGGGCGCAAGAAAACAAATTAGTAAATGAAACAAGGACCTGTATTGCTGGCCCACGTGGACATGGACGCCTTCTACGCCTCGGTGGAGGTGATGGACCGGCCGGAACTCAAAGACCGGCCGGTCATCGTGGGCGGCGGCAAGCGGGGCGTGGTCTCGGCGGCTTCTTACGCAGCGCGTGAATTCGGGGTGCGCTCGGCCATGCCCATCTTCCAGGCCCGGCGGCTTTGCCCCCAGGGCGTGTTTCTGCCGGTGCGCATGGAGCGCTACAAAGAAGTAAGCCGGCTGGTCATGGCGGCGCTGGCGGGGTTCACCCCGCTGGTGGAGCAGGTCTCCGTGGACGAGGCCTATCTGGATTTGACCGGCACCCAGGGTCTTTGGGGGCCGCCCCGCCAAACCGGGCTGGCCATAAAAAAAAGCGTGCTCGCCCAGACCGGCCTCACCTGCAGCGTGGGTTTGGCGCCGCTGCGATTCCTCTGCAAGATAGCCTCGGAGCGCGACAAGCCCGACGGGCTAACCGTGGTGGAGGAGGTGGAGCCGTTTCTGGTCACCATCGCCCTGCGCGAGGTGCCGGGGGTGGGGGCCAAGGCCCAGGAGCGCCTGAAAGCCATGGGCGTCACCTATCTCACCCAGCTCAGGCTCCTGGGCCGCCAGCGCCTGGAGGACCTCATGGGAGCCTGGGGCTTGCGGCTTTGGGATTTGGCCCACGGCATCGACCCCCAGGGGGTGGGCGGGGAGCGCGGCGTAAAATCCTTGAGCCACGAGATCACCCTGGAGGAGGACACCGCCGACCGGGAGCTTTTGGCCTCCCTGCTCCTGGGGCTTTGCCAGAAGGTTTGCCGCAGGCTGCGCCGGCACGGCCTGTGGGGCCGGGTGGCGGTGCTCAAGCTCAGGCACGCGGATTTCAAACTGGTCACCCGCCGCACTTCGCTCCGCCGGCCCACCGACCGGGCCGGCGAGCTATACCCCGTGGCCCGCGCCCTGTTGGACGCCTACGCCTTGCCGGGCCCTTTCCGCCTCATCGGGGTGGGCCTGGCCGAGCTGAGCCCCCTGGGCAGCGGCCAGGATATCCTGTTCGGCCGGGAAGCCAACGGCCGCTCCCAGGCCCTGAGCCGGGCCGAGGACGCCATCTGTTCCCGCTTCGGCGAAAAGGCCATCTCGCGGGCCGGGGCCCTGGAAACCCTGGGGGCCCTGGACCACAAGCGCCAAGACCGGCATAATCAAGGCGAGGGGGAAAAGTAAACCTTGCTCTCCTGAGGGCCCCGCCCGGCGGGCGGTCTGTCTTGTCCTCCTCGACCAGGGATTGCACAACACCGTTGCGGCGGCGACCGGCCGCCGGACGGGGAAGGAATCATCATGCCCAGCTTCGCCCAAACCCATTCCAGGGTTACGACCTATTATCTCCTGCAGGAAGACCCCAGCCTCATGGACCGCCTGACGCTCACCGCGCGCTGGAAAAAGCCGGTGCTCATCGTGCCGGCCCTGGCCAGCGAATTCGTCTTGCCGGAAAACCGCCCGGTGTTCGAAAACATCGTGCGGGAGCTGGCCCAGGCCGAATACCTGGCCCAGGTCATCTTCGGCCTGGACGCGGCCAGCGAAAGCGACGTGCACGCCTGCATCGACATCTTGCAGAAAACGGGCCTGCAAAACTACGTGATCCAGTGGAACGACGGGCCCGCCATCAGCGGCATTTACAGAACCCTGCATGAATCGGGTTTCGACCTTTCCCGCCGGGGCAAGGGCCGCAACGTGTTCATGGGCTTCGGGGTGGCCGGGGCCCTGGGGGCCACCGCGGTGGGGCTTTTGGACGCCGACATCCGCACCTTCAAGCGCCGCCAGCTGGACCGGCTCTTCTATCCGGTCCTGGTGCACAACTATCCTTTCGCCAAGGCTTTCTATGCCCGCTGGGACGGCCAGCGCCTTTTCGGGCGGGTCAAGCGCCTGCTCCTGGACCCGCTGCTCATCGCCTTGAAACGCAAGTTCAGCGAGAGCAAGGAGGACAAGATGGTCCGCCTGGTGGACTTCCTGCTCTCCTTCGACTACCAGCTCTCCGGCGAAGTCTGCTTCGACATGTGGCTGCTCAAGAAAATGCGCTACGCCCTGGACTGGGGGGTGGAGATCTTCACCCTGATCGAGGTCTACCGCAAGGCCACCCAGGTGGCCCAGGTGGAGTTCACCCGGCGGGGCTTCGACCACAAGCATCAAAGGGTGAGCACCGACGACCCCAGCCGCGGCCTGCACCGCATGTCCCTGGACATCATCGCCAGCCTGCTGCACGCCCTCATCGTGGAGGAGGGCCTGGAGGTGGGCGAGGAATTTTTCCGCGACTTGGCGCTCACCTATGAATCCATCGCCGAGGAAAGCATCCGCAAGTATTCGGACAACGCCGAGTTCAACCAGCTGGACTACGACCGGGACCAGGAGGAGCATTTGGTGTTCGAGGTGCTGAACCGGGCCATCGTGCAATCGGGCGACAGGTTCACCTCGCCCCTGCACGCGGCGGAAAAGCTGCTGCGCCTCACCGCCAGCTTCGATGAATTCCGCCCCTACGTGGACCAGGGCCTGCAACAGACCATCCTCAAGGTGGAGGAGCGCATCCGCGACCAGAACCTGCAATCGCGCTACCTGCCTTCCTGGGAGCGCATCCTCTGGAAACTGCCCGAGATCAATACCATGATCGTGGACGCCCTGGAGGAGGACAAGCAGCGCTTCAAGCGCTGATGCAAGGGGGGGGGTGGCCGCGGGGCCCTGCATGGTGTATTGCATGGTCGGGAGCGCCCAAGGCGTAAGTTAATAATTCCAACGCCCCGCCGCTTGCCGCGCCCATGGCCGGGGGGAGCGGCGCGCGGGGCTGGCCCAGGGGAGAGGCATCATAAGCATGGCAAGCGATTACGACGAGTTGACCATCCAGTACGAGGAAGACGGCCAGGTGGTGGTGGAGGAGCTGGAAAAGGTGTTTTTGCAAAAGGGCACCTGGACCACGGTGCTTTACCGCTATCGCCAGATCGACGCCAAAACCGGCGAGTGGGGCCCCGCCAAGGCCGCCCTGCGCCGCTACCAAAAGACCCGTGGCTATTTCCGCAAGGCCGACTCGGTGAACATCAGCGAGAAGTCCGCGCCCGTCCTGGTGGAAAAACTGAAGGAATGGTTCCAGGTCTAGCCCGGGGCCCTCAGGGGGGCCGGGCGGAGCCGCGCCGCGCGCCGGCATCCGGGGCGCCCAGCTAAAACAACGCGGCGTTGCCCAGGGGCGGTTCGCACCCGTGCCCGGCGCCGCCAGGTCGGCCAGCCAGGGCTTCAGGCGCTGCCCATGGGGAAACATGGGCAGCTTGATGACAAAGCCGAGCTGACCAGGCTGCTCAGAAAGCCCCGGATGCCAGGCGCGAGGAAAAGGCTGGAACCAAGCGTAGTCGGACCTACGTGAGTTTCAGCCTTTTCCGCGGCAACGACGCAGAAGGGGCTTTATCAGCGGCCTGGGGGGCCAGGTTTTCCCCGGCGGGGCGGCCCCCGCCGGGGAAAAACCTGGCCTTGCGCGGCCTTAGCCTTTTCTAACCGCCGCCGGCCAGAGGGCCCAGGAAGCCCTTCAGCACCCCCGGCGAGGGGGCGAATGGCGAGCTATCCAGATAGCTCCTCTGGCCCTGGCGCACATCGTCATCGGGCTTCTTGCCCACCCGATAGAGGCCCACCATGCCTTGCTCCTCCAAATCCTCCAGGTTTTGGAGCTGGTTGGGCCGTGGTGGCCCTACCCGGAGCAAATACACGCTGGCCGCCGATATGCGCTCCACACGATCTGGCAGGCAGTTGGCAATCCAATCCCCCTTATGGCTCACGATGTCGCTCCCTTCCTTGGGGTCCACCGGCGGGTTCCCTTCCGCCGGGGGGTTTTCTCCCGCGGACCGTCTTTGGCTGGCATCCCCTCCTGCCAAGGACGCGGTCCTTGCCTCTTTGCTTGCGGGGGCTCGGCGGGGTTCCCGTCCGCCGGGCTCATTAGACGTATCGGCGGTGCCGACTCAGGGCTAAAGCACTTTTTGGGGCGAGGCCGAAAACGCCCTGGCCGGCGGAGGTGAATGCCGCCGGCAACGAGGGAAGCGGGCATTTGGCGCGGCCGGAGGCCCGACCCTCACGAAATAGGCGGGTAAGGCCCCCAGAGAACGGCCGGAAATGGATTCACCGGTTATCCCCTATGGCAACTATATATATTCACTACACAAACCCCTCTCGGGCCCATGCAGGTTTTTCTGGGTTTTTTCCTTTAATTTCACCAGCAAACAGCTATAATGTATCCTTCATTTTCCTTGCCATCTTGGCAAAGTTGGTCTATAAATGGCCATGTTGTAAAGGTTAGACCTTAAGCGGGCTCATGGCCGCCTGCCGCGGCCCATGGTGAAGAGATGCCTTTTCTGACCAGCGCCCACCTGGGTTTAAAAAAACGGGTGCAGGACTTGGTGGATAAGCTAATCGCGCCCCACGCCAAGGACATAGAAGGCGCCAGCCAGTTTCCCCGGCGGGCCTACAAGGCCTTTTGCCGCGAGAAACTCTTCGCCCTGGCCATGCCCAAAAGCCACGGCGGCCCCGAGGCCGACTCCTTAAGCCTGGCCCTCATGGTGGAGACCATCTCCACGGTGAGCCCCAGCTCGGCGCTTCTGGTCTTCCCTTCCAACGCGGTGCTCCGGACCATCGCCCTCACCGGCACCGCCGATCAAAAAGACCGCTTTTTCAGCGAGCTGCGCGGCGGCGACCAGCCCCTGGCCTTTTGCCTCACCGAACCGGACCACGGCTCGGACGCGGGCAACCTGGCCACCAGGGCTGTGGCCGAGGGCGCGAGCTACCTGGTGAGCGGCACCAAGAGCTTCGTGACCCTGGGGCCCAACGCGCGCTACTATCTCACTTTCGTGCGCACCGGGCCCGGCCCCCGGGCGGCCGGCATCAGCGCCCTTTTGATTCCCCGCGAGGCGGAAGGGCTCTCCTTCGGCCCGCCGGAAAAAAAGATGGGCCTGCACGGCAGCGTAACCTCCCAGATGTACCTGGATCAGGTGCGGGTGCCCAAGGCCAACCGCCTGTGGGGCGAGGGCGAGGGCTGGCGGCTGCTCACCGAGGTGGCCAATCCCATGCGGGTCTGGGGCGCGGCCTCCATGGCCCTGGGCGCGGCGCAGGGGCTGTTCAACCTGGCCCTGAAACACGCGCGCCGGGAAAAATCCGGCGGCCACAGCCTCATCGGCCAGCAGGCGGTTTCCTTTCTGCTGGCCGACATGCGCACCCGCATCGAGGCCAGCCGCTCCCTGAACTACCGGACCTGCGCCCTCCTGGACCGGGGCGGGGCCCATCCCCGGGAGATGGAGACCCTGGTCTCCATGGCCAAGTACTACGCCTCGGACACGGCCATGCAGGTGGCCGGCATGGCGGGCGAGGTCATGGGACAAGCCATGGCCGTGGGCGACAGCCTGGCCGCGCGCCTGTTCTGCGTGGCCAAGGGCATACAGATTTTCGACGGGTCCAACCAGGTTCAGCGCTTGATCGTGGCCAGGAACCTGGCCTACGTCAATGAAAACGGCGGGGCCGAGCAGGGGCTTTGATCCCCCTGGCCGGACCGCGAGGGAGAAGGTAAAAAGGTCAAGGGACCGCGCGGATGAAGGGGTTTGCCATTGAAGCTCCGCGCGCGACCGGGCCAGTAAGACAACCGTGATTATCAGCAATGGGCTTCGGCCCGCCGCGCGGAGGCCGAGCGCCGCCGCGCCCATCCAGAGGGGACTGCGAGGCGGCCCCTACTATCCACTAGGAGGGTCACATGGATTTCGAGCTTAGCGAAGAACTGAACATGCTGCGGGAGATGGTGCGCGATTTCGCCAAGGAGCAGATCGCGCCCAACGCCGATAAGTGGGACGAGGAACACTACCTGCCCCACGAAGAAGTAATCAAGCCCATGGGCGAGCTTGGGCTCTTCGGCACCGTGATTCCCGAGGAATACGGCGGCAACGAGATGGGCTGGCTGGCCGCCATGATCATCACCGAGGAAATCGCCCGCGCCTCCAGCTCCCTGCGGGTGCAGGTGAACATGCAGGCCCTGGGCTGCGCGGCCAGCATCTGCCGCTACGGCACCGAGGAAGCCAAGAAGAAATACGTGCCCAAGCTGGTCAGCGGCGAGTGGATGGGCGGCTTCGGCATCACCGAGCCCAACGCCGGCTCCGACGTCATGGGCATGAAATCCGTGGCCGAGAACAAGGGCGATTATTACCTGATCAACGGCTCCAAGACCTGGATCAGCAACGCCAGCGTGGCCACCGCCATTTTGTTCTACGCCTACACCGATAAAAGCGCCGGCTCCCGGGGCCTTACCGCCTTCGTGGCCCAGCTGCGCGACGAGCAGGGCAATTTGGTGCCCGGCGTTTCGGTGACCGATCTGGACAAGCTGGGCTCCCGCTCCTCCCCCACCGGCGAGATCTACATGGAAAACGTCAAGGTGCCCAAGGAGAACCTCCTGGGCAAGGAGGGCGACGGCGCCAAGATCGTGTTCAGCTCCCTGAACCAGACCCGGCTTTCCGCCGCGGCCGGCGGCGTGGGCCTGGCCCAGGCCTGCCTGGACGAGGTCATCAAGTACGCCAACGAGCGTGAGCAGTTCGGCAAGCCCATCGGCACCTTCCAGATGATCCAGGACCAGGTGGCCCAGATGGCCATCGAGATCGAGGCCGCCCGGCTGCTGGTCTACAAGGCCGCCGTGCAGAAGGACAACGGCAACCTGGGCAACACCCTGGAAGTGGCCATGGCCAAGTACAAGTCCGGCGAGGTGGCCAACATGTGCGCCAACTACGCGCTTCGCATCCTGGGCGCCTACGGCTACTCCACCGAGTACCCCGTCGCCCGCTTCTACCGCGACGCGCCCACCTACTTCATGGTGGAAGGCAGCGCCAACATCTGCAAGTGGATCACCGCCCTGGATTACCTGGGCTTGCGCAAGGCCAACCGCTAGCCGGCGGCCCCAAGCGATGGTTAATCCCTCTCCTCCGGCGACGGGGGAGAGGGTCAATTAAAACGCGGCGGCCCCCAAAATACGGGGGCAAAGCCCAGGCCGCAGGCCGGCGTGGAGAAGCGAACCACCTTCAAGGCGCGGGCAGGCTCACCGCGATAAGCACGGACGCCTTTCCGCGGGAAAGCCGGTTTTAAAGGGGCGCGCCGATGACGCGCCAACCAAGCCGCGCCGGGCGGCAAAGGCCGGCCTGGGAGCATTGTTCAGCGGGAGGATAATTCAAGCCGGGTTCGCGATAATCATCGCCGCCGCATAACAGCCCCCCAAGCGCGGCCCATCACGGGCGCGGGCTTGGGCCAATTCCTAAAGGGCTTGAGACAGCGGCGCCCGGCCGCACAAGGGCGCCGGCGAGCCAGGCGGCCTCCCGCGATAAAAAAACTTCCCCGGCCCGCACCACGCGCGGAGCGGCCGGGATTAAATATAGCAACCGAACGCATAGCACGCAGATTACTGGGAGACATCTCATGCACCCCTACTTCAAGAACATGCCTGGCTTCGGCAAGGCGCTCAGCGACAAGAAAAAAGAAAAGGCGGAACCCAACCGCAAATCCATCGAGGAAGTGGAAGCCATCGTCAAGGCCGAGGTGGACCGCGTGATGACCGCGGGCATCCCCGCCGAGGTGATCCACAAGCGCAAGCAGCTCACCATCTGGGAGCGCATCGAATACCTGGTGGACGAGGGCAGCTTCCGCCCCCTGCACACCCTTTACAACCCGCGCCAGAACGAGGAAGGCTGCACCGCGGTGGTGGACGGCCTGGCCAAGATCGGCGGCAAGTGGTGCGTGGTGGCCGGCTTTGACAACAAGGTGATGGCCGGGGCCTGGATCGCCGGCCAGGCCGAGAACCAGCTGCGCATCACCGATCTGGCCAAGCGCCTGCACGTGCCCCTGGTGTGGCTGGTCAACTGCTCCGGCGTGAAGCTGCCCGAGCAGCAGGAGGTCTACGCCGACCGCCGCGGCAACGGCACCACCTTTTTCCGTCATGCCGAACTGGAAAAGCTGGGCATCCCCATCATCGCCGGCATCTACGGCACCAACCCGGCCGGCGGCGGCTATCAGGCCATCAGCCCCACCTACCTCATCGCCCACAAGGACGCCAACATGGCGGTGGGCGGCGGCGGCATCGTGGGCGGCATGAGCCCCAAGGGCCATTTCGACCTGGAAGGCGCGGAGCAGCTCATCGAGGCCACCCGCCATTTCAAGCAGGTGCCCCCCGGCTCCACCCCCATCCATCACGACGCCACCGGCTTCTTCAAGGAAGTCTACGACACCGAGCAGGAGGTGCTGGACGCGGTGAAAAAGCGCGTGGCCCAAATGCCGTCCTACGACCTGGACTTCTTCCGGGTGGACGAGCCCAAGGAGCCCCAGTTCCCCCAGGAGGACCTCTACTACCTGGTGTCGTTCAACCAGAAGCTCTCCTACGACTTTGACCAGTGCCTGGCCCGCCTGGTGGACGGCTCCGAGCACATGGAGTTCCGCCCGGATTACGGCCCGGAAATCTACACCGGCCTGGCCAAAATCTCCGGCCTGCCCGTGGGCATCATCGGCAACCGCCAGGGCTTCATGCCCGCCGGCTATCCCAAGTACGCGGGCGGCGAATACCCCGGCATCGGCGGCAAGCTCTACCGCGAGGGCCTCATCAAGATGAACGAGTTCGTGACCCACTGCGGCCGCGACCGTCTGCCCATCATCTGGTTCCAGGACACCTCGGGCATCGACGTGGGCGACATCGCCGAACAGGCCGAGCTCTTGGGCCTGGGCCAGAGCCTGATCTACAGCATCGAGCAGACCGACGTGCCCCAGATGCTCCTGGTGCTGCGCAAGGGCACCGCCGCGGCCCACTACGTCATGGGCGGCCCCACGGCCAACAACACCAACGCCTTCACCCTGGGCTGCGCCACCACCGAGATTTACGTGATGCACGGCGAGACCGCCGCCGCCGCCTCCTTCAGCCGCCGGCTGGTCAAGGAGCAGGACGCCGGACGTCCCCTGGAGCCGGTGATCGAAAAGATGAACGAGTTGGCCCAGGACTACTACGACAAGTCGCGGCCCCATTACTGCGCCATCCGGGGCTTCGTGGACGAGGTGGTGAACTTCGACAAGGTGCGCCAGTACATGGTGGCCTTCACCGAAAGCGCCTATCAGAACCCGCGCAGCCTGTGCCCCCATCACCACATGATGATCCCCCGCCTCATCAAGGGCTGACGCCCAGCGCCTTAAAGGGCGCGGCGGGACAGAACGCCTAGACCAAACCGGGCCGCCTCGTAACGAGGCGGCCCGGTTTTTTAGCGCAAAATTCATTCTCAAATCCAACGCAAGCGCGTTGCTTGCAATGATTTAATATTAATAAACATATTATGCCTTTCTTCCTTGTGCTCCACGGTTGTTGCCGATAATCCTTGACCTTACCCGCTCCCGCTTAATACTATGTTGCTCAAAAAAAGGGGGGCAAAACATGTTGAAGTGCAGCACGTTCCGCATTTTCTGGGAAAACCCGTCGAATTTCGCGAAAAATTTGCTCAGGATACTGATCGCGTCCGCTTTCTCATTGTCCATTGCTGGCGTGGCAGGGGCCGCGGACTTCTGCGGCCGCGCCGAGGCCCCAGCCCCTAACGGCGAGGGGATTATATTCAGCGAATGGCGAATGGACCTGACCCATACGGGCGGAACGGTGTTCATAGGACACCGAGTGAGAAAAAGCGGCGTCCGCGACTGCAGTGAGGCTTTAGGGGCCGCCCTATTTATGGGAGAGATAGTGGATGATGGGGATCGCCGCTTGTCCATAGGGGGACTCACCGTTATTCAAGGCAGCACCAAATGTGGCGGCACTTACACGACAACGCCAGCCAAGGGCGAATTTTCGACGGAACTAAAATTATTGGAAGACAATACTCTTCGTTACGAAGGGTGTGTTGCCACCTGGACGGACGCCGATGACAATAAAACTTGTTTGATCACAGGCATAGACCTGCATCCCTGCACTTGTGATGATGATGTCGCTTGGCTGTGGGCAACCATTGAGTCCAAGGCCAGTATTTTTGAGGCCCCGGTTTCCAACGCGCCGCCAGACAGCCCAGCTGTGTCCGGCAGGATAAACGACTAGCGCTTTGCCGGTGAACAAGCCTCGCTTCGTTCACCGGCTGCCCATAAAAAGGCTGCTAGCGGCTGACGCTCCCTGTTGGCCGTAAGCGCCTTTTGCAGTTTACGGCCCGCAAGTCTAGGTTATCTTTTCCGATTGTTCAGTGACGGCCAGTTGCCTGATTCTTTTAGCCACGGTCTTTTTCAGGAGGCCTCCGGCCGGCTTTTTTCCATGGAGCCGCGGGCAGCCCTGGCCAGGAGCGGCTCGAACAGGCAATCCCAGAGCAGGAACCTGACCAGGGCCCCGGTCAGGGCGCAGGCGGCCAGGGAGAACAACACGTCGGAAACGATCAAAAGCCAGCCCAGTTCGCCGTCGGCGGTCCGGCCCTGGCCTTCGGCCGTCAGGTCGGAGAAAAACAGCAGGCCGGCGCAGATGCCGGCGGCGATGGCGGAACAATTGGCGCCGGCCTTGGCTATCCGTTCAGCGCTTGGGTTGGTCATGGCATTCATCCGCGCCCGCCTATTCTCGCTATCCCCCCGCCGTGCTTCAGTTTGGAACACAAGCGCGCCCCCGGCCGGGCGCCGTTATATCAACCGGCTTGCAGAGTGACCTTGAGGAACTTGATTATTTGGGCGACTCCCTGCCGGAGTTCGCTGAGGCCGTTGTCGATCAGCCCCCTGATCATGATGGAAATGACCCCGGCCACCTCCCGGCTGCACAGGCCGGTCCCGATCAAATCTATCTGCCCCGTATCATCGGCTTCCTGGGTTATCGATTCCAAAAACCTGGTCAAGAGGGTTTGATCGCTGTGGCGAAAATCGCCGCTGATTTGCTTGTGAGCGTACATCAGGTCGCTGATTATCAAATCGCTGGCCATGGCTTCGAAGGGCGAGACCACCCACGAGTGCATGACCCGCTCCAGCCGCCGCCAATAATCCGATTCCCTCTCCAGCAGCTCCTGGAACTCCTCCAGCCTCTCCCGTAGAAAGATCGCGCCAAAGGCGCGGAAAATTTCTTCCTTGGTCTTGTAGTATTTATACAGAGTCACCCGGGAGACCCCGGCCTGCTCCGCGATCATGGTCAGGCTGGTTTTGCTGTAGCCGTGCTGAAAAAAGCATTGCCTGGCCGCGACGAATATTTTTTGCGCCGTCTTGTTCATGGCTGTCTCCAAGGCCCCTCCACCACCGACCGTATCACCCACATTAACACATTTACACTTCCCGTCCACTTGTAAACTTTATCCGCGACAGCGCCCTTCTTGGTTTCCCCCTGGCGCTGCCAAACTCCGCCAAAGGTCGATATCCAGGCTTACCCCGCCCAGGGCAGGGCCAGGCGGTCCCAGTGGGGCGGTAAGTTGATGGGCATTATCACGAGGAGCTGGTCGGAAGCCCAGAGAGAGCGCGACGTATTGATGCGCGGCCCGCCGATAAGGCGGGCCGCGCTGTTCATGGCTTCCGGCGCGCGGCGGCGCGGAGGCCGGGATCGTTCACACGCTGCCCGAGAGCCGCTGCTTTGCAGGAGGCAACCGAGCCAGCCCCCAAACAGCGCGTGAACAACCCCGGTCAGACCACAAAACGTTAAGCCGCCGGCGGTTAGCCCGCCTGGGCGGTCATCTTTTCCACCTTCACGGCGCAGGCCTTGTATTCCGCGGTAAAGGAGACCGGGTCAAAGGCCTGGTTGGTCAGCCAGTTGGCGTTGTTCTCCCGGAAATGGAAAGCCATCCAGACCATGCCGGGCTTCACCTCCGGGGTGACCCGGGCGCGCACCTTCACCCGCCCCCGGCGGGAACTCACCAGAACCGTTTCGCCGTCCTGGATATTCATGCGCCGGGCGTCGTCCAGGGAGATGTCCGCGGTCTCCTCGCCCAAAAGCTCGTTCAGGCCCAGGCAGTGACCGGTTTGGGTGCGGGTGTGATAGTGGTACAAGCGGCGGCCGGTGCTCAGCACCAGGGGATATTCCTCGTCGGGCACCTCGGCCGGCGGGGTCCATTCCACCGCCACGAAGTTGCCCAGGCCGCAGGTGAAGTGACCATCCTTGTGCAGATAGGTGGTGCCGGGGTGGTTCACGTCCGGCACCGGCCATTGCAGGCCGTCGTGCTCGATGCGGCTGTACTTGATGCCGGCGAACGGCGGAGAGAACGCCGATACCTCGTTGTCCCAGATTTCCCGGGAGCTGGCGGAATCCCACTTGTGGCCCATGCGCGCGGCGATCTCCTTGAATATCCACCAATTGGGTTTGGAGATTCCCGGCGGCTCCGAGACCTTGCGCACCCGGTTGACCCGGCGTTCGCTGTTGGTGAAGGTGCCGTCGTCCTCGCTCCAGGCCGTGGCCGGCAAGACCACGTGGGCGAAGCGGGTGGTCTCGGTGGGGAAGATATCGTTGCACACCAGAAACTCGGCCGAGGCCAGGCAATGCTCCACGTGGCTGATGTCCGGCTCGGTGCTGGCCAGGTTCTCGCCGAACACGTACAAGGCCTTCAGACTGCCGTCGGTCAGGCCGTTCAGCATCTGGGGGATCATGAGGCCGTTGTGCTCCGGCAGTTTCACGCCCCAGATCTTTTCGAACTTTTCGCGGGAGGCCGGGTCCACCACTTTCTGGTAGCCGGGATAAACATTGGGCAGCGCGCCCATGTCGCAGGCGCCTTGCACGTTGTTCTGGCCGCGCAGGGGATTCACCCCGCCGCACTCGAAGCCCACGTTGCCCAATAGCATCTGCAAGTTGGCGCAGGAAAGCACGTTGTTCACCCCGCAGGTGTGCTCGGTGATGCCCAGGGTGTAGACCAGCATCAGCGGTTTCACCGAAGCCAATTCCCTGGCCACCTCGCGGATGTCCTCCGGGCTCACCCCGGCTATCTCGGCGGCGCGCTCCGGCGGGTAGGCCATCACCACCTCCCGCATCTTGTCGAATCCCACGGTGCAGGATTCCACGTATTTGCGGTCGTAGAGGTTTTCGTTGATGAGCACGTTCATGAGGCCGTTGATAAAGGCCACGTCCGAGCCCACCTTGATGGGCACGTAGCGCTGGGCGTGGCGGGCTATGCCGTTTTCGCGGGGGTCCGCCACTATCATCCTGGCGCCGGCGCGCACCGCCTGCTTCATATAGGTGGCGGCCACGGGGTGCGCCTCGGTGGTGTTGGAGCCGATGACGAAGAACATCTTGGCCTTGGGGAAATCGGCGAAGGAATTGGTCATGGCCCCGGAGCCGAAGGACTGGGCCAGGCCGGCCACGGTGGGGGCGTGGCAGACGCGCGCGCAATGATCGATGTTGTTGGTGCCGATGGCCGCGCGGAAAAGCTTTTGCATGTTGTAGGAGTCTTCGTTTATGGAGCGGGCGCAGCTCACCCCGCCGAGAGCGTCGGGGCCGTGCTTCTCCCGTATCTCCATGAACCGTTTGGCCACCAGATCCAGGGCCTCGTCCCAGGATGCCTCGCGGAAGGATTCGCCCTCCCGGATGAGGGGGGCGGTGAGGCGCTCTTCCGAGTAAATGAAATCGTAGCCGAAGCGGCCCTTCACGCACAGGCGGCCGTGGTTGGGTTCGCCGTTCTCCGCGCCGGTGACCCGCACGATTTTTCCGTCCTTCACGTGCAGCAATTGCTGGCAGCCCACCCCGCAATAGGGGCAGGTGGTGCGCACTTTTTCGGTCTCGTTGGCATAGGCCAGGCCGTAGGCCTTCTTTTCGAACAGGGCCCCCACCGGGCAGGCCTGCACGCACTCGCCGCAGTGGGTGCATTGCTCGTAGTCCGCCAGGGGATACCAGCCCCGTTCCGGGTCCCGGTCCTTGCGGGGGCCCCAGGGGGCGGGGATGGCCTGGTTCACCTGCACCTCGTTGCAGGCCTGCACGCAACGGCCGCACTGGATGCAGCGGCTGAAGTCGCGCACGATCATGGGATGGCTGTCGTCCAGGGGATAATCGTCGGCGGGGGGCTCCTGCCCATTGGCGCGCACCCCGTACTCCACCACCAGATCCTGCAAGCGGCAATCGCCGTGGGCCGGGCAGATTTTGTCGTGCCACGGCCGGGACATGGCCTCAATCTGGGCGCTGGTCCAACTGTCCGGCGGCAGGTCCATGAGGAAACAATTGTGCTGTCCCGAGGCCACCAGCATCTCCAGGATGGTCTTGCGGGCCTCGATCACCCTGGGGCTCTCGGTTTTCACCTCCATGCCCTCGGCCGCCGGGGTCTCGCAGGCGGGCAAGAGCCGGTCGGCCCCGGCCACCTCCACCACGCAGATGCGGCAAACGCCGGTGGCCTTGGTCTGGGGCAAGTGACAAAGGGTGGGTATCTTGATTCCCAGGGACTGGGCGACCTCCAAGATGGTCCGCCCAGGCTCGAAGGAAGCTTTCTCTCCATTGATTATCATCTGTGCCATGCCGATCAACTCCTGCTGGCGGCCGGGCCCAGGGCGGCCACGGCGATACGGTAACAGCGCAGGCAACGGTCGGCTTCCGCCCGCGCCTGGGCCGGCTCCAGGCCGGACTCCACTTCGTCGAACCCGCGCACCCGTTCCTGGGGGTCCAGGACGCCAGGCTCCTCGCGCTCACTGAGGCCGGGGAAGGGGAACTCCTCCTCGGGGTCGTACACCCCCAGCTCCCGCACCAGGCTTTCCAGGGCTTCGCGGGGACCGGCCGCGCATGAGCCTTGCTCCAGATATTGGGCGATGAAGCCCGCGGCCTTTTTGCCGGCGGCCAGCGCCCCTATGAGGGTGGCGGGGCCGGTGACGCAGTCACCGCCGCCGAACACGCGGTGGTCGCCGCTCTGGAAGGTGTCCTGATCCACCACCAGGGTTTTCCAGGGGGTGAGCTTGTTTTCATCCGGCAGCACGCAATCCACCACGCAGACCTGGCCCACGGCCGGGACGATGGCCTCGCACTCCAGCACGAACTCCGAGCCCTTCACCGGCACGGGCCTTCTGCGGCCCGAGTCGTCCGGCTCGCCCAATTCCATGCGCAGGCATTGCAGGCCCGTGACCTTGCCCTGGCTGGCCAGCACCTTGACCGGCGCCACCAGATAGTGGAACTCCACACCCTCTTCCTGGGCCTCCTTGATCTCCAGCGGGTCGGCGGGCATCTCGGCCTCGGTGCGGCGGTAGAGCAGATTCACCTGGCCGAAGCCCAGGCGGCGGGCGGTGCGCACGCAATCCATGGCCACGTTGCCCCCGCCGATGACCAGCATCTTGTCGCCTTGCAGGGGCTGTTGGCCGCGGGCGGCCTGGGCCAAGAACTCCACGCCGGTCATGAAGCACTGATAGCCCGCGTCCTCCCC
The DNA here is from genome assembly GCA_001184205.1 of Desulfocarbo indianensis. Lineage (GTDB taxonomy): Bacteria > Desulfobacterota > Desulfarculia > Desulfarculales > Desulfarculaceae > Desulfocarbo > Desulfocarbo indianensis. Next base: position 864,041 of record LBMP01000001.1, on the reverse strand, counting down.
CTCGCAGCGCATGGCGGAAGCCTCGGGCGCGCCCACCCCCAGGAACACGGCCTGGTATCCCTGTTGGCCCAAATCCTCCAGGCTCAAATCCCGGCCCAGGGTGACGCCGTAGCGTATCTCCGCGCCCATGCGCTCCACCTGGGAGGCCTCGAAGGCCAGCACCGATCTGGGCAGGCGATAGGAGGGTATGCCGAAGGCGGCCATGCCGCCCGGCGATTCCTGGGTCTCGAACACGGTGGTCCGGTAGCCCAGGCGGCCCAGGTAATAGGCGCAGGAAAGCCCGGCCGGGCCGGCCCCCACCACCGCCACCTTCTCTTGCTTGAACTGGGCCGGGGCCTCGGGCGGCGTGATGGCGCCCTCCATCTCCCGGTCGGCCAAAAAGCGCTTGAGCGCACGGATGGCCAGGGGCTGATCCAGGCGGGAGCGCCGGCAATTGGCCTCGCAGGGGCGCACGCACACCCGGCCTATGGTGCCCGGCATGGGGCAATCGCGCCGCACGGCGGCCATGGCCTGGTCCCAGCGGTCCAGGCGGATGCCTTCCAGATAGGCGGGAACGTCCACGTGGGAGGGGCAGGCGTTTATGCAGGGCGCGGTGACCAGGGTCTGGTAGCGGCCCTTTTCCACGGCCCGGCCGGCCTTCACCGCCGCCAGGAAAACGTCCCTATGGGCGGCCAGCACATCGCCTATGGGCTTGGCCAGGGTGCGGCCGATATCGCAGCGGGCCGTATCCGAAATCCGTTGCGCCAGCGTCTCCAGGCGCGCCAGGTCCTCCCGCGATCCCTGGCCGCCGCAGATGCGGGCCATGATGCTGGCCAACTGGGCGGTGCCCAGGCGGCAGGGAAAACACTGGCCGCAGGACATGTCCCTGGCCAATTCCACGTAGGCGCGGGTCAGGTCCACCAGGTTCACCGCAGGGTCCAGCACCGCCACGCCTTGCGAACCCATGAGGGCCCGCACCGGACCCTGCCGGGCGGCCCGCTCTAGGGCGGCGGCGGCGTGGTCATCCTTTTCCGATGCCGGTTGCCAAGTTTTTAAAATCGATTGCGACATTTATTAAGCCTTTCGGTTTGAGGCTGGAATAACCGGCGCCGGGGTCTACCGGCGGACCACGCGTGGCAAGCCGGAAAACCACAGGCTGAACGCCGGCCGGAAACGGCCGGCATCCCCGGTTCAAGGAAACAGGACACGCATACCTCCCGTTGGGAAATCAGCTCAGGCGTCACGGCCCGAGGCAAGGGCGACCCGGGAGGTTCCAGGAAGGGCTACTGATGGTCAGTGAAGACGGCGCGGACGCCAGGATGGCGACATCGGTTTTCCCTTCTACCCAGCCCGGGTAGCGTCTCGGCAGGGAAGTCAGGTGAAACCGATATAAAAAGCCATAGCGCGCACCAAAGATCATGGGGGACAAGTGTGGTTATTAGATGTAAAAACGGCGGGCCAGTCAAATAGGTAATCTCGATTCGAGGCCAGGCCCTCGGCCGGCATGGGCCTATTATCTAATCGATATAATTAATAAAATATAACGAGGCCCTCCGCCGCCGGCCGCTGGCGCGGCGGCCCAGGCAAAAAGGGGGGCAGTGATCGCGCCGTATATCAGTTACCTGAAAGTGTGGGAAGCACAGGCAAGCAAAGGCTCCGCCCGCCAGACGCGGGCGGCATGGCGTTCATCACTCATGGGAGATAAAGCGTTTGCTTTAGGGGGCGGCTGCGCAAAAATCCCCGGCAAGAATCCCCGCCGTTAATAATCGCCACCCATGATCGCCAAGCCGTCACCCCCCCCTTTGCCCGTCCCTTGGCCCGCCGCTTCGATCCAGCCTTGCCGGCAGCCCAGGGATTACCTGCGCCGCAAGCCTTTAGCGGCAGCCGGCTTCTTTCAGCTTTTTCTCCAGGGTGGCGATGCTCACCTGGTAGGCGGCGATCTCCTCGGCCAGCTGCGCCCCGGCGTTTCCGGTGTAGGCCTGCCAATTGGCCAGGGCCTCGGCATAGGGCCGGCCCGCGATTTGGTTCTGGCACAGCTCCTTCATGGACCGGCAATGGGCCGCTTCATGGGCCTGGCATTCGTCCTGGGCCCAGGCTTCCACGCAGTCCAGGTTGGGGTCATCGGCGCAGTGGGTCTCGCACCAGCAGAGCTCTGCGTGGCCCCGCTTGTTGCCGGCCACCACGTCCTCGAAGCGCCAGAAATCAATGGACCCGTGCACGCCCGATCCCCCGGCCCGGGGACCGGCCACCCGCTGGGCCAGCTCATCCTGCACGCCGTTGAACCCGCCGGCCACCTCCCGGCCGTCGGGCCCCACCAGCGCGCCGCGGGAGGTGACCTTGTACTCCCGGTACCAGGCCAGCATCTGCTTGCGCTGCTCCAGGGCCAATTGCAGGGAGGCGCAATCGTCTTCCCGCCGGGTGGCGTTGAAGTCCAGCTTATTGACCTTTTTCGAGTCCCAGCAGCTAACCACCCGACCGCCCTCCTCGCGGTATTCGATGCGGTCGTGCACCCAATGCCCGTAGAGCCGCTTGCCGCCGTCAAAGGCCATGAACTCGAAATGGGTTTCCCTGGTGGGGTTCATCTGGCCGGCCTCCACGCAAATCTCCGGATTGCACACCGTCATCTTGCCCGTGAACTTGACGCCGCTGAGGGTGCCGTAGAAATACATTTGGGGAGACTTGAGGCAGGGGGTGGAGCCTTGGGCCAGGTAGCCCCGCACCTTGTCGCCGAATTGCTTGATGTGCAGCACCCGGCCGCCCTCGTCGTAAAACCCGCACAAATCCACCTTGTCGCTGGCGTGCTGGGCTATGTAGATTTCCGTATAGGTGGTGGCGCCCTCGCTCGCCGCCGCCGGGCCGGCGGCCAGCGCCGCCAGCAACGCGCCTAAAAGCAAAACTAGCCGCATGAAACGTGTCTCCCTGGGGGCAGGCGAAGGGGAAGCGCTATAGATATTTGCCTGGCTGAGTATCTTAAACCCCGCCACGGCGCGGGCACAATACATTCACGCCCCGTCCGGGCCGGGTCACTCAAATAGCCGGCGCAGTTCGTCAGGGTCCTTCACCTGGGGCAGGGCCAGCATCAGCAACAAACGGGCCTTGTCCCCGCGCAGCTCGCGGCTCAAGATGGCCCCGGCCTTGGCCAGGTCCTGGCCGCCGCCCGCCGAGCCGTAGCCCGCCCGCACCGGCTCGAAGGGCACCCGGCTGGTTATCACCACCGTCACTCCCGCGGCCAGGGCCTCCTTGACCGCCGCGAACGCCAGGGGATTCACGTTGCCCTGGCCCAGGGCCTCCAAGACGATGCCTTGCGCGCCCTCTCTGACCGCGGCCCTTAGCAGGGCTCCATCGTCGCCGGCGAAGCTGGCGATAAGCGCCACCTTGGCCAGGCGCTCGGGCAGGGGCAGATGGGGCCCGGCCGGGCGCGGGTTGTTATGCCAGAGCTGGCCGCCCATGATGCTGCCCGCATAGCCCCGCCAGCCGCAGTCAAAGGTCTGCACCGTGTTGGTGCGGGTCTTGCGCACGCAGCGCGCGGGCCAGACGTATTGGTTGAGGGTGACGGTCACCCCCCAGCCGCGGGCCAGGGGGGAGGCGGCCTGCAGCACGGCGTCATGCAGGTTGGCGGGCCCGTCCGGGCTCAGGTCGGATGCGCCGCGCATGGAGCCGGTCAGCACCACCGGCTTGGGGCCTTGCAGGGTGAGGTCCAGAAAGAAGGCCGCCTCGGCCATGGTGTCGGTGCCGTGGGTCACCACCACCCCGGCCACCTCCGGCCGGGCCAGGATGGAAGCCAGCTTGCGGCTCAGCCCGGCCCAGATCTGGGGGGTCAGGTGCGAGCTGTCCAGGTTGCAGAACTCCTCCACCTGGATGCGCGCCAGCTTGTCCAGGCCGGGCACCGCCCGGATGAGCTCCCGGCCCGTGACCGCCGGAGTCAGGGCCCCGGTCTTAGGGTCGGCCTTTTGGGCTATGGTGCCGCCGGTGGTCACCACCGCCACCAAGGGCTTTTTTTCATCCGCCGTGATGGCAGGCGGCGCAACCAGGGCCGCCAGCATCAGACACGCCAAGAGGCGGCTGGCTATCGCTTTGCTTCGCATTTTCCATCCTTAATCGACCATGCATTAATCACCGACAAAGATCATAGTTGGGCCGGCCAAGGATGGCAACGCTCATGGGAAGCGAAACGATGGGGCAGAGACGGGGAGTGTGGGCTACCGTTGATATCAACCGAGCGATTCGGTGGCCGCCTTTTTGACCCGGTTGAACACCGCGTGGGTCACGGTGTTGGCGATGGTGGCCAAGCGGGACCGCCATTGGCCCACCTGGCTTTCAAATCGCTCAGGCAGGGATGCCAGGTCAGCGCCTGGTCCGCTGAAGCCGGCCAGGAGGGCCGCCACGCCGTGGTTTAACTCGCCGACGCTTGTTCGCACGGCATGGCTCAACGCCCGGCCGCCCGCCAGCCTGGCGGCCAATTCAGGGCCGACCGTTTCCCGCAAATTCAGGGAGGGGATTTCCCTGGCCAAGCCGTTAATGGTCAGGACCTCCAGCGTCTCCTGCAATTCCCGCCAAACCATGTCCTCGAGCAGCTTGGCCGCCCTTTCAACTTGTTTGTCCGCGACCTCCGCGCCGAGGCGGGAGGCCATGCCCTTCAGTTCGGCCAGGCGCTCGGGTTCCGCCGCCGAGGAAGCGGCCCGCTCGACGGCGGGGCGCAACTGATGCCACAGGGCATCCGCGGCGTTGACCAAAAGGCCGCGCACCCTGGGCTCCCATTGATCGCCGACCCGCATGGCCTGGGCCAAGAGGCTGGTTTGAATCATCTCATGGATCAACAAGGATAGTTCCCGCGAGGAAGGTTTCATGCTCTGCTCCTTGGTTTTGGGGCCGCCGAAGATGGCAGGAAACGCGCCTGGCGTTTAATAGGCAACGGTCAGGCTGGCTCACATGGTCAATAGCCAATAAAAGCAAGCAAAGGGCGCTGACAGCCAGACCCACCACAATTTACGCAAGGGAGTATTGGTGAAGGTTATCAAGGCGACCACCACGCAAAACCAGGGCACGGGCATGGCCCAACCCAGGGCATGCGGCCCATCATGCAGGTGGAATAAGGGCAGCGCAAAAAGAAAAAGGGGCACCAGCGCGATCAGCCACGCCGCCGAGCCCAGCCAGATGTCGAGTTTAGCTTTCATGCCTTCCCCCCAACAAGGCTCGCCCAATTCAACGCATCACCGAGCCGATTGACACTATCATGCCGGCCAACCAGATCAAAAAAGCGAAAGGGGCCGAGGGCCAGACCCACCACAGCTTTTTCATGTGCCTGCGCCTCACGGCCATCATGGCCACCACCGCGCAGCACCAGAGCGCGGGCGCCACATACAACCTTATTTCGAATCCATAGCGCTGCGGACCGATCCATTCAAAAAGGAGGGGCACCGACGCGATCAGCCACGCCGCCGCGCCGAGCAAGATGTCAAGCTTGGCTTTCATGCAATCCCCCCAGCAAGGCTCGCGCGGTTCACTTGGTCGACCAGGCGATGAATATCATCATGATGCCCAGCCAAAGTAAAAAGGCGAAAGGGGCCGAGAGCCAGACCCACCACAGCGCAGCGCCAGAGCGGGGGCGTAACCCAGGTTGGGCGCAGCCGGCAAGGATAGTTCCCGCGAGGAAGGTTTCATGCTCTGCTCCTTGGTTTTGGGGCCGCCGAAGATGGCAGGAAACGCGCCTGGCGTTTAATCAAATGAACAGAATAGATTAATCCACAGCAACAACAGCCAATACGAAAACGCAAAGGGCGCTGACAGCCAGGCCCACCACAATTTCCGCAAGGGAGTATTGGTGAAGGTTATCAAGACCACCGCCACGCAAAACCAGGGCACGGGAATGGCCCAGCCCAGCCCAGGCGCGACATCGCGACGGAAGATGAAGGACAACGGAACGAGGAAAATGGGAGTCAGCGCGATCAGCCACGCCGCCGCGCCCAGCCAGATGTCGAGCTTGTTTTTCATGCAATCCCCCCGGCAAGGCTCACGCGGTTCACTTGGTCGACCAGGCGATGAATATCATCATGCCGCCCAGCCAGATCAAAAAAGCGAAAGGGGCCGAAGGCCAGACCCACCACAGTTTCTTCATGTGCCTGCGCCTAATGGCCATCATGGTCAACACCGCGCAGCACCAGAGCACAGGTGCCACCCATTCTTTTATTAGGTATTCATGGCGCACCGTGGCAAAAAATTCCAAATAAGGAACCACCAGCGCGATCAGCCACGCCGCCACGCCCAGCCAGATGTCAAGCTTGGCTTTCATGCCGGTTCCTAAGGGGTGCGTCGCAGCTCAGACAACGGGAAGACAAGCCGCTCTCCATATTCCCTCAAGAATATTTGCACCTCGAACCATCGAATCGCCCATTTTCTAAAAGCCGTAGCGTCCTCCACTTCATCCTCCGCTGGGGGGTACTTCCACTGGCGAGGGTCATTGGGGAGCGATCTCAGTTCCTGCACAAGCTTGCGGTCGCAAAGTTTTTTACCGCCCGAGCCGTAGCAATCGTCGTGGTTTTTGCATGCCTGATCCATGTCGTCGGCCGGGCTGGCGTCGGCGGGCCCCACGGCGTTGGGGTCCCGCAGGTCTCTGCCCCCGCCCCAATCCCCCCCGCACCATTTTTTCCAAACAGGCCCATCGAAAATGCTTCTGCCGTTGTTCATCCAATACCCGCCCGCGAATTTGCGTCCGCCTTGTATGTATGAATCCCCTGCCGTCCCGCCGCCTTCGGGCAGCTCCACGGATACCCGGGTGATGGGCTGCACGGTGCATCTGCAATTGGGATGCAACGGCGCCTCGGGCATGTCGGAAACGTTTTTCCCGCCAGGCTCGGGGTCGAAAAAAAACTCCTGGCCATTCAAGGCGCGGCATTGTTCACAGGCTTTGGGCCCCCCATTACTGATCCAGACGTATCCTATCACTTCCACCTTGGGCTCGGGCGTCAAATCAAGCCTCCTCGGCAAGGGGTCGGCCAAAGCGGCTCTTTTCTTGGCCGCCTCAAAGAGCCTAGACAAAAGCCCGCCGCCGCGCTTGGGAGGAGCTTCCTCATTTCTTGTCCGTGAATTTCGGCCCGGGCCTGGCGGGCAGGGGGCTACAACAAGCAGGGAGAGGTTGGCTGCTTTAGGCGAGACGCATTTATATGCGGCACTGGAACGCGCGGGCCATCCGGTCCATAAGAACCGGCGCGCCCGCGCTTGGCGCGATCATGGCGCGGGGCTTATTCGAAGAAGTTGGGGGTGTAGCAGCCCTCGCGGCGCAGGATGATCTCCTGGCGGGCCTCCTCCAGGTCGTGGTCCACCATCTCGTTGACCAAATCCTGGAAGCTGATCCTGGGCTGCCAGCCCAATTGGGCCTTGGCCTTGGCCGGGTCGCCCAAAAGGCTTTCCACCTCGGTGGGCCGGAAATAGCTGGGGTCCACGGAAACCAGCGCCGCGCCGGGAGCGGCCGGGCAGCCCTCGGCGGGCTCGGCCAGGATGCCCTGCTCCTCCGGGCCGGAGCCGCGCCAGGCGATCTTCATGCCGGCCCTGGCGAAGGCCATTTCCACGAACTGGCGCACCGAGTGCTGCTGGCCGGTGGCGATGACGTAATCCTGGGGCTCGTCCTTTTGCAGCATGAGCCACATGGCGCGCACGTAATCGGCGGCGTGGCCCCAATCGCGGCGGGCGCTCAGGTTGCCCAGGTAGAGGCGGTCTTGCAGGCCCAGCTTGATGCGGGCCACGGCCCGGCTGATCTTGCGGGTCACGAAAGTCTCGCCGCGCAGCTTGGATTCATGGTTGAACAGGATGCCGTTGCAGGCGTACATGCCGTAGGCCTCGCGGTAGTTCACCGTGATCCAATAGGCGTAGAGCTTGGCCACCGCGTAGGGGCTGCGGGGGTAGAAGGGGGTGTTCTCGGTCTGGGGGGTTTCGCGCACCTTGCCGAAAAGCTCGCTGGTGGAGGCCTGGTAAAAACGGGTGTGGTCCACCAATCCCAGAATGCGGATGTTCTCCAATATCCGCAAGGCCCCCACCCCGTCGGCGTTGGCGGTGTATTCCGGGGTCTCGAAGGAAACCTTGACGTGGCTCTGGGCGGCCAGGTTGTAAATCTCGTGGGGCTTGACCTGCTGCATGATCCGCAGCAGGTTGGTGGCGTCGGTCATGTCGCCGTAATGCATGAAAAACCTGGTTTCGGGCAGGTGGGGGTCCTGGTAGAGATGATCCACCCTTTGGGTGTTGAACAAGGAGGCCCGGCGTTTGACCCCGTGCACCTCGTATCCCTTGCCCAAGAGGTATTCGGCCAGATAGGCTCCGTCTTGCCCCGTGATTCCCAGGATCAATGCTTTCTTGGCCATAAGCGTTTCTCTTCTTTGAGATTAACCAGTCGCGGAGCCGCCCTCCGACTTACACCACCTATCTACGGGAGGAGCGGGCCGGTGTCAAGAAAACCGCGTCAAGCTTCGGCCCCGCCTGATTGACGGAAGGGGCCCCGCGCCGTATTAATAATAAATTAAAGACAACGCTTGCGGGGAGAGGCGGGCATGATGAGATTTTGGGGGGCGCTGACGCTTTTTATTTGCCTTGTCATGGCGGCCGGCGCGCAGGCCCAGGATCGGCAGCCGGGCCGGGAAACGGCGCCTTCGGCCGAGCAAGAGCGCCAGGATGGCCAGCCTTCCGTGGAGGGCGGCGAATCCTACCTGGAGCGGCAACAAAGGGAGAAGCTGCTTTCCCCCAATTACAAGCCGTGGGAAGGCGCGCTGCCCGGCCAGGACGAGAACCAGCAAGGCGTTCCTTCCCGGCCCGGCGCCAAGTCGGCCAGCCCCGATATCAAGCCCCTGCCTTCGCCCCTGGAGCCCTATCAGCGCCGCAAAAAGAGCCGCGCCTTACAAACGCCGGCCGAAGAAACCGGCCCGGCCCCAAGCGGCCCGGCAGGGGCCGCCCCGCTCAGCCTGGCCACCTCGCGCCTGAGCCGGGAGGGCATGTACCGGGTGAGCTACAGCGGCGGCGCGCCCAATTCCCATGGGGTGCCCTTTGCCTGGCAAGTGCGGGTGACCGACACCAACGGCGTGCCGGTGCGCGGCGCCAGCCTGAGCCTGCGTTTGGGCATGCCGGGACGCGGCTACCATCCGGTCATCACCGGCATTTCGGTGCGGGAGCTGGGCGGGGGGCTTTACCAGGTCAGCGGCCTGCGTTGCGACAGGTCCGGCGTGTGGCGGGTCTCCATGGAGGTGCACGGCCGCGGCCAGGGCGACACGGTGGAGTTTGCCATGCGGGTGCCCTGAGCGGGCCTTGCCTGCCAAACCGCCCCGGCCCGGTTCCGGCCGCGCCGGGCCCAGCCGAGCGCCGCCGGCTTTGCCGGCGGGAAAACCCGCGTAAAAGCCGGCCGGCGCGGCATGGCTACAAACCCTACCTTTCCGCCGATGTTCCCTTTCGCTTGTCCCCTAAAATAAAAGCCTGTATTTTAAGCAAGACGGCAACAATATGGGCAATCTGGAGGCTAACATGACCGAGCGGCTGAGGGTCGGTTCCGGAGTCAGCCAGCTGGACCGCCTGCTGGGCGGGCTCTACATAGGCGACAACGTGGTTTGGCTGGATGACGCGGGCTCGCTGGCCTCGGTTTTCTGCCTCAGTTTCGTGCAGGCCTCCCAGGCCCTCAACCGGCCGGTGATATACGTCTCCTTTGACCGCTCGCCCAAAAACCTGCTGGAAAAGCTGGGTCCGCTGGCCGATAGCGCCAGCCTCACCATCCTGGATTGCTTCACCTACGGCAAGGGCGCCGGCGAGGAGGTTTTCACCCGCTTTTATAACGATCCCGACGAAACGCCGCTCTGCCGGGTGGTGCCGGTGATGGACCCCCGCGACCGCGACCAGGTTTCCAACGCGCTCTACAGCCTGCACGGCGAGCTGGAAGGCGACGTGCGCTTCGTGGTGGAGAGCCTCACCGGCATCCAGGAGCTGTGGGGCGGCGAGGAGGCCATAATCTCCTTTTATTCCCACGCCTGCCCCCGGCTCTACGAGCTCAACACCGTGGCCTATTGGGTGATAGAGAAAAACGCCCACTCGCAAAGGCTGAAGGCGCAGATAAGCCAGATCGCCCAGGTGGTCATCGACCTGACCATCAAGCGCGGCACCACCAGCCTCACTATTCTCAAAGCCGAGAAGCGCCCCCCGGACAATCATCACAAGCCCCATACCTATTGGAGCAAGGACCTCAACGTCACCTTCGACGCTGAGCAGCGCATCTCCGGCAACTTCAACCTGGGCCTTAGGCTGAAAAGCCTGCGCATGAAAAAGGGCCTTTCCCAAACCGAGCTGGCCAAGCTGGTGGGCGTCACCCCCAGCACCATCAGCCAGGTGGAATCCAACCTCATCTATCCCTCCCTGCCGGCATTGCTGAAGATGGCCGAGGTGCTGAACGTGGAGGTGGCCAGCTTCTTCCAGGAGAAGACCGACGACAAGAACCGGGTGGTTTTCCCGGCCGGCGAGGCCGTGGAGATCCGCCTGGCGGACCTGCCGGAAAAAAGCCTCAAGGCCTGGCTGCTCACCCCGGTGGATTTCGATACCAAAAGCGAGCCCCTTCTCATCGAGATGCCGCCCGGCGCCAGCCTGAATTCGCACTTCTTCGTGCACAAGGGCGAGGAGATGGGGTATGTGCTCTCGGGCAAGCTCCAGTTAAAATTTAAGAAGGCCGTCCACAATCTGAAAGCCGGCGACTTGGTCTACCTGACTTCGGAGATGCCCACCTCCTGGAGCAACCCTGGCCGCACGCCAGCCAGCATACTGTGGGTCAAACATAAATAACGCCAAATCCTAGGCGGCCTGACTTGGCTCTCCCGGGGGGACCATGCAGCGCCGCGCCTATCCCTATCCAGAGCAAGCCGCCATCCTGCTCATCATGGCGCTGCTATTGTGCCTCTGCGCGGATTGGGGGCTGCCCGGCAGGCAAAGCCTGGCGCTTTTGACCCATGACGCCCCCTTGAGCGGCCAGCAAAAGCGAGACCTCACCAGCCAGCGCGAGGAGTTCTATGATCGGCTCGACGCCAGCCGCCGGGCCCAGGCCGATAACATGGTTTCCCGGCTGGCCGCGCGCAAGGGCGTTTCCCTGGGCGAATGGGGCGAGGTTCCGGAAAGCGAAATGACCCCCGCCCAGAAGATCACCGCCTTCAGGGCCTATCTTTTGGGGAGCATGGCCTCGGACGAGCGGGGCACCTATCGCGCTTTATCGCGCATCAACCCGGCGGCCTGGGATTTCGACCCCAAGTTCTACGTGTACGGCGGGGCCTATCTTTACCCGGCCGGGGCCCTGATCTATCTGGGCAAATTGACCGGCCTGATCCAGGTAAGCCGCGACCTGGCCTGGTACCTGGATCATCCGGAACACATGGCCCGCATCCATTTGGCCGGGCGCGGCTTGAACATCGCCGCCTTCCTGGGGGTGCTGGTTCTGCTGGCCCTTTGGGGCCGCAGGCTGGGCAGCCGGGCCCTGGGCACTCTGGCCATGCTGGCCTGGGCGCTTTCCCCCCTGCCCTGGTGGGACGCCCTTGCCAGCAAGCCCCACGTCTACGCCGCCTTCTGGGGCCTGGGGGGCTTGTTCCTCTTGGACGGCCATGCCCGTCACGGCCGCAAGTGGCGGGTGTGGCTGGCCGGGGCGGCGCTGGGCATGGCCATGGGCAGCTCCCTGCCCGCGGCGGTCCTGGCCCTGGCCTTCCCCGTGTTTTTGTACCGGCCCGGCGGGGCCTGGCCCTGGCTGCGCCTTTGCCTGGCCGGCTGGCTCGCCATGCTGGCTTTGTTCTTCCTGACCAACCCTTACGCCATCCTGAGCCATCAAGTCTATTTGCTCACCCTGGTGGAGCATCTTTTCGGCAAGGGCTGGGGCTACGGCGTTTTCAATTTCAATAATCTAAGGGATTATTTCTTTCTGCTGGCCTTGCGCGATTTCGCCTTTCCCTTCATGCTGGTGGCCTTGCCGGCCCTCATCTGGCAGGCCTTCAGGCCCGCTGCGCCCCTGCGGAGATTGGCCCTGCTCCTGGCGCTGCTCCTGCCCGTCTGGTCGCTCACGGTGTCCAGCGTGGGCATAGGCGCTTTCCTGACCGCGCCTTTGTGCGTCCTGGCCGGCTGGGCCATGCGGGATATTTTCCTGGGCAAGGCCTGGGCGCCCCCGGCCCTGCGCGGGGCGCTTTTGGCGCTGTGCCTCTTGCCGGGACTGGTCTCCTTGCCGGCGCAGGTTTGGGCGGCGGTGGCGGCCAAGGAGCCCCACGCCTCGCTCAGCCAACAACTGGAGGCGGGCGGCCTGCCGCCGGAGGCCTCCATCGGCTTGTTCGAACCGCCGGACTCGGTGCGCCTGCCCCCCTTTCCCTTTATCAACCGGCGCATAGTGATAATCAAGAACTGGCGGGAAGAAGAAGCGCCGCCCGATCTGGTGCTGGTCAACCAACGGGAGTTGGAGCACCACTGGCCGGGACACCCCTTAAAGCCCCTCTACGAGGAGGCCGGCTGGGCCGGCTCGCCGCCCTGGCCTGATTTTGTAAAGAATATCGTCAGCTTCCTGCCGGAGAGGACCAGGAACCATATCCTCATCTTCCGCCGCAAACCCTGACCGGCCCGCTTGGGCCGCGGTTTTCGCCCCGGCGGGGCTTTGAGCGCGGTGTTTTTTACCTGGCCCAGCGCACGCCTTTCAAAGCTGGCGCAGAAGCGCGCAACGGGACATGGCCACCTGGGGCCTGGCTTCCACCTCCAGGCCGGTGCGGGAGGCCACCTCCAGGGATTGCTCGAAATTCAGCAAGGAAACGTGCACCCTGGGTTCGGTGAGCATCAAGCGGCCGCCGGGCTTGAGCAGGGCCGCGGCCTGGGCCAAAAACTTGGCGCGCGCCCTCACTTCGTGCAGCATCCAAAAGCAGAGGATGAAATCCACCTGGCCGTTGAGGCGTTCCAGGCCCAAGCCTTGCCGGCCGGCCAGACTGGTCTGGATGGTTCCCTCCAGGCCGGCCCTGGCCGCCCGCCGGGCCAGGAGGCCCAGCATTTTTTCCTGCCGGTCCACGGCGAACACCCGCCCCGCCGGACCCGTCAGGCGGGCCAGGCCCAGGCTGAAATAGCCCCGGCCGCAGCCCAGGTCAACGCAGGTCATGCCGGGGCGCACGTAGGGGGCCAACAGGCGCGGCGGGGAATGAAACAGCTTGCGCAAGGGGTTGTCAAAGGCGTAGCTGAGCCACCAGGGGCAGACATGTTCTTTCATGCGGGGGCTTCTCCTCGCTGGAGGACGCATTTTTTACATATCATACTTGTTAGTAGCGTTAGGATGTTTTTTGCATAACGAAACCATGGCTTGTTTCGCCTTATTTTTAGATGGACTTATTTTTAGGCATAACACCTACCTGCGGCATGAGTATGCGGCGCCCGCTGTGCGGCTATTTTTCTATGAGATCAACTAAATAAATTTCAGCAAATGATCGGCAATTCATCCCGGCCGGGCAAGGGCTGAGGGCTCTGCCGGTGACATAAAGAATTAATAGATAGTTATCGGCAATATTGCCGGTTGTTCCCCTATTACTCCAAAGGGCCTAAGACGGAATTATTGCCGGCTTGAGGGGCAAAAAAGTATGTTGTATTGACATTACAGGCAGTTTTGTCATTCAGTGCAGCTTAATTTTTGCCTTGACATGGCGGGCCGCATGACGGAAAAAGGCAGCTGTTGCCTATTTAATTTTGCTAAAAACCGGGGGCTCCCCCAGGAAGCCGCGCGTCAAGGGCCCAGGTCGCGCGGGCTCCGCCCAAACCAGCCCCCCCGTCTAAAAAGCCAAGGAGTTATGAAATGAATCTACATCGTCCCAATTCCAACGAGGCCCTGCAAACCAAGAACCGCTCCCGCTCCGTGGCGCCGCAGTCGGGCATCTGTTCCCGCTGCGTTGACGGGTGCAAGGGCAACTGCGACCTCTTCAACGCCACCTTCCGCAGCCGCGAGCTTCTCTACCCCTCTCCCTTCGGCGACGTCACCGCCGGCGCGGACAAGGACTACCCGGTGGATTATTCCCACCTGAACATCATGGGCTACGCCCTGGGGGCCGAGGGCGTGGAGGCCGACCCGGATCACGCCACCTTCCCGGCGGTGAACACGGAGACCGCTTTCGGCGCCGGCGACAACAAGGTCAAGATGAAGATTCCCATGTTCACCGGCGCTCTGGGCTCCACCGAGATCGCCCGCAAGAACTGGGAGCATTTCGCCATCGGCGCGGCCATCACCGGCATCAGCCTGGTGTGCGGCGAGAACGTCTGCGGCATCGACCCCAAGCTTAAATTCAAGAAAAACGGGCAGGTGGCCGAAGCTCCCGACATGCGCCGCCGGGTGGAGGAATACCGCCGCTACCATCAGGGCTACGGCGACATCCTGGTGCAGATGAACGTGGAAGACACCCGCTTGGGCGTAGCCGAGTACGTCATCGACAAGCTGGGCGTGGAGACCATCGAGCTCAAATGGGGCCAGGGCGCCAAATGCATCGGCGGCGAGATCAAGGTGCACACCCTGGAGCGGGCCCTGGAGCTGCAGAGCCGCGGCTACATCGTCACCCCCGATCCCTCCAACAAGGCCGTGCAGGCGGCTTTCAAGGACGGAGCCATCAAGGAATTCGAGCGTCACTCCCGCCTGGGCTTCGTGGACCAGGAAGGCTTCATGAAGGAAGTGGAGCGCCTGCGCAAGCTGGGCGCCAAGCGGGTCACCCTGAAGACCGGCGCCTACCCCATGCGCGAGCTGGCCATGGCCATCCGCTGGTCCTCCGACGCGGGCATAGACCTGCTCACCATCGACGGCGCGCCCGGCGGCACCGGCATGAGCCCCTGGCGCATGATGGCCGAGTGGGGCGTCCCCGCCATCTACCTGCACTCCATGGCCTATGAGCTGTGCGACCGCCTGGACTACAAGGGCGCCTGGGTGCCGGACATCGCCTTTGCCGGCGGCTTCAGCGCGGAAGACCACATCTTCAAGGCCCTGGCCCTGGGCGCTCCCTACTGCAAGGCCGTGTGCATGGGCCGCGCCCTCATGATCCCCGGCATGGTGGGCAAGAACATCGAGCGCTGGCTCAAGGGCGAGGACGGCGGCCTGCCCTCCACGGTGAGCAAGTACGGCTCCACCAAGCAGGAAATCTTCGTCTGCTACGAGGACCTCAAGGCCAAGTTCGGCAAGGAAGTGGACAACTTCCCCTTGGGCGCCGTGGGAATATACTCCGCCGGCGAAAAGCTGCGGGTGGGCCTGCAGCAGCTCATGGCCGGCGCCCGCAAGTGGCGGGTGGACCTCATGAGCCGCGCGGACCTGGCCTCCCTCACCGAGGAATGCGCCATGATCACCGGCATCCCCTACATCATGGACGCCTACCGCGAGGAGGCCCTGCGCATCATCGACGCGGTGTAGCCCATGGCAAGCAAGGCCCGGCCCGCTTAAGACACAGGCCGCGGCCCTGACCAAGGAACCTCCCCGCAGCAAGCTTCGGGGTATCAGACCCGCGACAAAAGAATAAAACCTTGGGGAGCCCTCGCGGGCTCCCCAAGGTTTTTCATGGCTTGCCGGGCCGCCGGAAGCCAGCGCGCCCGCTGGCGGCCAAGGCCTAGCGGCTCACGCCGGCGGCCTCTTCCATCACCTTGTAGATGTGGGTGTTGTCTATGATGTTGGTGCCGGGATACCAGGCGCCCTCGTACTTCTTGAACAGATCCACGCCGGCGCCGCGGGCGTAGACCGTGACCAGCTCGTTGGTGTGCTCCTTGGTGCCGTAGGTCACGTAGCCGGAGTAGGAGCCGCTGTCGTACACCGGGCCGTAGTTGTCGGTGCTCACCGGCTTCTGGGGAGGCAGGTCGCCCTTGCCCAGGGGCTTCTTGATGCGCATGTAGGAGTTGGAGTGGTCGGAGGTCACGATGAGCAGGGTGTTGTCCCAGGTGATGTCGTCGCCGGGCTTATCCACGAAAGCCACCGCCGCGGCCACGCCCTCGTGCAGATCCACCACGCAGCCCACCATGCCCATGTAGTCGTTGGCGTGGTTGCGCCAGTCCAGGTTGCCCTGCTCGGCCATGAGGAAAAAGCCCTTGGAGTTGGTGGCCAGCACCGTGAGGGCCGCCTCGACCAAGGCCGCGAAAGTGGGGTTCTCGCTGGAGCCGCGGTCGATGCTGGGATTGCCGGGGGTGTCGCTCACCACCCGGTTCTCGAAATCGCCGCCCGTGCCGCCGTAAAGGCCGAAGAGCTTCTTGCCGCCGCTCGCGGCCTGGCCGGCCGCCTCGGCCAGGGAGACGTTGCCGTCCACGCCCTTTACGCGCTCCACCACCACGTAGGTGCCCTTGGCCTTCATCACCTCGATGAGGGATTGGGGGAAGTAGCCCTTGGCCCAGCTGGGATGGCCCGCGCCGACGGCCACGTCGATGCCGCAGGTGGTGAGCTGCTCGGCGATGGTGGGGGTGAAGGAAGAAGCGCCGGTGTTTTTATCGGGCGAGTAGTTGTTGCGGTTAACGTTGTGGGCATAGACCACGGCCGGGGTGGCGTGGGTGATCTCCACGGTGCTCACCGCGCCGAAGGACGCGCCCAATTGCTGCTTCATCAGTTCGGCGATGGTGGCTAAAGAGCCGTCGGCCGGGTCGCCGGCCTTCCAGGCTATGTTGCCGTCGTCGGTCTTTATGCCGGTGTAAAGGGCGGTGGCGGCCGAAGCGCTGTCGGTGGCCGCCGGCTTGCTGCCGTAGAGGTAATTGGTGAGGTAGTAGCGGTCCTGGGTCTCGCCGGTCTTCTGCACCGGCGAGGGCGCGCTGTTGCCGGTGGCCGGATCATAGCCCACGTAGGGCTTGAAATCGTTGGGATCATACGCGCCCTTCCAGCGGTAATCCCAGTTGTCGGCAAAGGCGTTGTAGGCGCTCACGTCCCAGGTGGAAGCGTAGGTCTGGTAGGGAAGGCCGTGAAAGCTCAGGCTGGTGTCGCCGCCGGTGAGATAGCGGCTGCCCGCCACCTCGTGCTCCAGATTCATGCCGTCGCCGATGATAAGGATGACGTGTTTGGCTGCGCCGGCGTAGGCGCAACTGGCGTTAAGACAAAGCGCCAGCGCCAGCAGCAGGGCCGCCAGGCAGCCCCGCAAACCCAATGATTTCTTCTCGCTCATGGGAAAGAACCTCCTAAAAGTGAATAAGCCAGGGGAGGCCCGGCTGGAGCCGTTTCCCCAGCCCGGCTTGGCGTTTACTTTAGGAGGGGCTTGTGACGGAATCGCGGCGGAAAAACGTCAATCTTATATACAATGCGTCACTAAATAGTCATGGCAACGTAACATTATCTTTGGCGAGAAAAATAGCTACTTATAATTATAGATGTAATCTTTTATTAATACTTATCGTTAACAAAATACCACACCAAGCAAGAATGGATAATGGCGGGGCCGGTAAAAAGGCTTACGGGGCGGCGGCCTCAGGCCGCCAGGCGCTCCAGCCGGGGCAAGAGTCTCCCCAGGTCTTGCGAGTTGAAGGCTTGCAAATAATCGGAGGGTTCCAGGTGGGCCAAGGCGCACCAATAGAGCTTTTCCTCATGCTGGCTGAAGCCGGGCGCGCTCAGGCGGCTGGCGTTGTACCAGGTGCGGAACTTTTCCCTTAAGCCCCCGTTGCCGCGCAGCTCCCGGCTGAGGGCCCAAAGCGAGGCCGCGTCCAGGCCGCCGGTTCCGTAGGCCGC
Organism: Desulfocarbo indianensis; assembly: GCA_001184205.1. Lineage (GTDB taxonomy): Bacteria > Desulfobacterota > Desulfarculia > Desulfarculales > Desulfarculaceae > Desulfocarbo > Desulfocarbo indianensis. The sequence goes on along the minus strand of LBMP01000001.1, from coordinate 846,391 downwards.
GTTGAAATCGTATTCGAAGCGCCAAGGGGCATAGGCGGCCTCGTGGCCCAGGCCCGGCTGCTCGATCTGGGCTTCCAGGTCCAGGTAATAGGTGGCCAGGTTCAGGGGGGCGTAATCGCTCAAACCATAGGTCAGCACCTGAAAGGCGGGGTTGCCGCCGAACATGGGATTGAGGGCCGGAGTGACCCGGAGCATGGCCGCCGGCGCCTCTTGCGGCCCCTGGGTCAGGGCGCGGAAATGGTCCATGTGGGTGTGCCCGGCGAAGCCGGCCCGCAGCACCCCGGCGTGGGCCCGCATGATGTCCAGGAGCCGCTGGTTGCCCGCTTCGGTCAAATCCAAGGGCGCTTCCGACAGCTTGCCGCCCTCGTCCACCAGCTTGGCCGCCTTGTAGGCGTCGATGCCGGGGGGGATGTGCATCAGGAGCCACACCGCCTGGCCGGCGTTTTCAGCCTGGCGCAGCTTGGCCTCCAGCCAGTCCAGTTGCCGCCCGGCCGGGTCCGTCACCGGGCCGGGGCAGCACTGGCAGGACCAGTGGGTGCTCAGATAGACGTTGTTGATGGATAGCACCGTGAGACCCGGCGCGGGCCCCGGCAGGCTGTAGCAGCCCAGGTCCTGATAATCCCGGTAAAAATCCTCCGCCGCCCCGGGCGAGCCCAGATAGGTTTTGTAAAACACCGGGGCGGTGCGGCGCAGGTAGGGGCCCTGGGGGACTATTTTATAGTCCTGGCAAAAGGAGTCATTGTTGCCCAGGGTGAAATAAACCGGGGCCTGGGGGAAATGGGCGCGGAACAAGAGCCCCATGAACTCCACCAGCTTGGTCAGGAAATCCTCGCGCTGGGCCGGGTCCTGGCTGTAGGTCTCGAACTGGTCCCAAACCCCGTGGCAAGGCAGGTCTCCGGTGTAGATGACGCAGTCCGGCCGGGGGCAGGCCGCCCGCATGGCCCGCAGGCCGTAATCCAGGAGATTGTAATTGGTTTCCAGGCCGTAGCAGCTCAGGCGCTTTTCAGGGGAGGCAGCCAGGATTTCCCGCCAGCCCGAGGCCGGGGTCTGAATCAGGGCCGGCGTCAGAGAGCCGTCGAAATAGGGGTCGAAGTGAATGTCGGAGACCAGGAGCGCCCGCCCCTGTTTGGCGGCGGCGGGGCGGGGCTTCATGAGGGGCACGGCCGCCGTCAGGCCGGCCGCGGCCAGGAGCTTCAAGAATTTCCGCCGGTTGAATCCCCGAGCCGAGAAAGGCATGGTTTTATGCGTCCCCGTTGAATCGCGCCGCGGCCGCCGGGTCGGGCCAGGGGCGGCCCGTCTGGCATGTAGGCCTATTGATCATCGTCCCCGTCGGGGGCTCCGCCGTCCTTCACCCGGTCCTTGGCCTCGGAAAGGGTCTTCAGGAAAGACTCGTAGCGGCCCGGCCCCTGGGAGAGGAAGATGCGGGCGAAGGTCTCTTCCTTCAGCACCCGCCGGAAATAGGCCTCCACCGGAAATGAATAATAAAAACAATCAATGGCCTTGGAGCAGGGCAGTCCCTGGTCCATGGCCCGGCAATAGCCGAAATTGATCTGATGCCCCATGCGGGGGCAGCGGGCTTCCACTTGGTCAAAGGCTCGATAAGGCATGTCGTCACTGATCCGCCTGGGCCACCCCCGCCATCGGCCAAGGGCGCGCCGGTTCTGATAGGCCCCTAGAATGGCATCGGCCGGCCCGCCAGGCAAGCCTAAATCCATGTTCCGGCGGGCGGAAGATAGTGCCGAGTCTCCGCCGCCAAAGGTTTGACAGGCCGTGCAGACCCGGCCCGCAGCCGCTCCTTTTGGGAATTAATCATCTCATGTTATTGATTTTAATCAAAATAAAAATATCGGCCCCGCCGAAGCCCCAGCCGGCTCATCTGGCATGCCCTTTGCTGTAATGACCAGCAGTTTTGGCCTGCGCCAACATTTCCGACAGGAGGAACCCATGGGGCCCGACCAGCTTTTCGACGTAACCACCAATCTGCTGGAGGCGAACATGGACCGGCGCGTGCGGTCCAATAATTTGATCTCCCGCAATATTTCCAACATAGACACCCCCAATTACCGGGGAACCGGCCTGGAGTTCGAAAAGCAGCTGGCCACGGCTCTGGAGGGCGGGGTGCTGCCGCCCACCATGGCGCGCACCCATCCCCAGCACCTGCCCCTGGAAGAGCCCAAGCCTTTCAGCAACGCCGCGCCCCAATACAAGGACACCGGCCCGGTGCACCTGGATATCGAGATGAGCCGCCTGGCCGAGAACAACATCATGTTCAACGCCATGGTGAAGCTGCTCAATAAAAAGTTCGACAAACTCAAAAGCGTGATCACCGAGGGAGGACGCTAAATGGACCTCATCACCTCCATGGAGATAAGCGCCAGCGGCCTTAGCGCCCAGCGCACCCGTCTGAACATCATTTCCCAGAACCTGGCCAACTCCCAGGTGACCCGCACCGCCGAGGGCGGGCCCTACCGCCGCAAGGTTCCGGTGTTCTCCGCGGTGCCTTTCGCCAGCCATCTCACCAGGGCCATGGACACGCCGCCCTATTTGCCCGGCAAGGACCCGCGCCGGGGCGTGTACATCCAGGGCGTGTACCAGGACAACGAGGAGTTCAAGCGGGTCTACGACCCCAGCCATCCCGACGCCGATGAAAACGGCTACGTGCTTTATCCCAACGTGGACGTGGTCACCGAGATGTCCAACCTGATCCAGGCCAGCCGTTCCTACGAAGCCAACGTGACGGCGGTCAACGCCAGCAAGGGCATGGCCACCAAGGCCCTGGAAATCGGGCGCTAGCCCTTATAAGGCCAAGGAGCCGAGACCATGAGCGATCCCCGTATAGAGGGCTTCGGCCCCAATCTGCTGCAATCCTTAAGCCGCAAGACCGAGCCGGAGGAGGGCCAGAAAAGCTTTCTCGCCCACATGAAGGAATCGGTGGAGCGGGTGGAGAACGAGCAGCTCAAGGCTGACCAGGCGGTTCAGGACCTGGCCACCGGCAAGCGCAAGACCCTGCACGAGACCATGATCCAGGTGGAGAAGGCAGGCATATCCTTCCAGCTCCTCATGGCGGTGCGCGGCAAAATAGTCAACGCCTACCAGGAAATCATGAGGATGCACTTTTAGTCCAAACTTGGGATAATTGAGTCATGGCGGCACCAGAAGAAGTTTCGAGGCAAAAGGAAGAGAACGCCCCCAAAGGCGGCGTGGGCCAGTTCCGCGAGGCCTGGGGCGAGATGACCATGGGCCGCCGGCTCTTGGTCATGAGCGCCGCCGCCCTCATCATGGGCGGCTTCATCTCCCTGTTGCTCTGGATAAACAAGCCCGATTACCAGGTGCTGTATTCGGGCCTGGCCCAGAGCGACGCTTCCCAGGTGGTGGTCAAGCTCAAGGAACTCAAGGTGCCCTACCAGCTGGAGGGCGACGGCACGATCATCAAGGTGCCCCAGGACAGCGTGTACGAGACCCGTCTGGCCATGGCCTCGGCCGGCCTGCCACGGGGCCAGGGCATCGGCTTCGAGGTGTTCAACGAAGTCAAGATGGGCACCACCGAGTTCGTGCAGAAAATCAACTACCAGCGGGCGCTGCAGGGCGAACTGGCCCGCACCATCGCCAGCTTCCCCGAGGTGGACGACGCCCGGGTGCATATCGTGATGCCCCGGGATTCGCTTTTCGTGGAGGAAGAGAAGAAGCCCACCGCGGCGGTGGTGCTGCGCCTGGGCGCGGGCCGCACGCTTTCCAAGAGTCAGGTCCAGGGCATCGTGCATTTGGTGGCCGGCAGCGTGCCGGATCTGGACGACGCCCACGTCACCGTGGTGGACGCCAACGGCAACCTGCTCTACCGCAAGGACGCCAACACCGCCGGCTTCCCGGGGGCGCTCACCGCCAGCCAGCTGGAATACCAGCGCAACACCGAGGCCCAGATTTCCCACAAGGTGCAGACCATGCTGGAGGAGGTGCTGGGCATGGGCCGGGCCGTGGTGAGGGTCTCGGCCGATATCGATTTCACCCGCACCGAGGAGGTAAAAGACCTCTTCGATCCGGACCAGACCGCGGTGCGCTCGGAAACGCGCAGCAATGAAACCTCCAAGAACGCGGGCAACCTGCCCATCGGCGCGCCCGACAACCGCTTCACCCTGGCCCAGCGCAACGCCGCCCCCGGCCTGGAGGAGACCGGCTCCAGCGAGCGCAACCGCGAGGACGAGACCACCAACTTCGAGATCAGCCGCACCAAGCGCCAGACCGTCAAAGCCCTGGGCGGGCTGAACCGGCTCTCGGTGGCGGTGATGGTGGACGGCCCCTACAAGCAGGAAACCACCCCGGAAGGCGAGACCACCCGCACCTTCGCCCCGCGCACGGCCCAGGAGATGCGCCAGCTCGGCGAACTGGTGCGCCGGGCGGTGGGCTACGACGAAAACCGGGGCGACGAGGTCACCGTGGCCAACGTTCCCTTTGCCCTGCCTCCGGACGCGGGCGCCCTGGCCCGGCCCATCTGGCGGGAATACCTGGATCAGTACGGGCGGCAGGCGCTCAACCTGATCCTGGCCCTGCTCTTCTTCCTGATGGTGGTGCGGCCCCTCATGAAGTACCTCATGGCCCGCGGCAAGGCCGAGGAAAAGATGGGCGCGGAAGTGCGGGTGGGCCCCGGCGAGGAGCTGCCGCCCGGCGAGGAGACGCCCCAACTGGAAGGCGCGGACCTCACCCGCAAGATGGGCACCAGGGACATGATCCTGGCCCTGACCCAGCAGGACCCCGAGCGCGCCACCGCGGTGCTGCGCTCCTGGATACACCAATCCTAGCGGCCTGAGCCGGGAAGGAGATCGGCCCTCATGGCGCTTAGTCCCGACAAGATGAGCGGACTGCAAAAGGCCGCCGTGGTGCTGGCCTGCATGGGCGAGCAGTTCACCGCCGAGATGTTCAAGAAAATGGAACAGGACGAGATAAAGCGGGTCGGGGTGGTGATGAGCAATCTCGACCAGGTGGACAACACGGTCCAGGAAGTGCTGCTCAAGGAATTTTTGGAGGCCCTGAAGAGCGAGATAGGCCCCATGATCTCCGGCGACATGACCGCCCGGCGCGCCCTGGCCCTGGCCCTGGGCGAGGAGGCGGCGGCCGGCCTTCTGGAGGAACTGAGGAAGGCCAAGGAGCCGGTGCCCTTCGAGCGGGTCAAGAACGTGGATTCCAAGACCCTGGCCGGCTTCATCAAGAGCGAGCATCCCCAGACCATCGCGGTCATCCTTTCCCACCTCCCCCAGGCCAAGGCGGCCGAGGTGCTCTCCGAGTTCCCCGAAAACCTCAAATACGACGTGGTCATCAGGGTGAGCAACCTGGACGTGATCCCCCCCGGCATCGTGGAGGAGATCGACGCCGTGCTGAACCGGGAGATGCTCTCCACCGAGGGCATGGAGGCCAAGCAGCTGGGCGGCGTGGAGGCGGTGGCCGAGCTGATGAACAACGTGGACAAGGCCACCGAGGAGGTGATCTTCACCCGCCTGGAAGAGGACGACCCGGAGCTGGCCGAGCAGATCCGCCAGCTCATGTTCGTGTTCGAGGACCTCATCAACGTGGACGACCGCGGCATCCGCAGCCTGTTGAAGGAGGTCCGCAACGAGGACCTCACCGTGGCCCTGAAGACCGCCTCCGAGGGCCTGCGCACCAAGGTCTTGAGCAACGTCTCCGAGCGCGCGGCGGCCATGATCCAGGAGGACCTGGAGGTCATGGGCCCGGTGCGGCTGAGCGAGGTGGAGCAATCCCAGCAGAAGATAATCCAGATCGCCAGGCGGCTGGAAAAGGAAGGCAAGATCGTGATCGGCGGCAAGGGCGGGGAGGACATGCTTGTCTGAGCGCGACGCCATCATCCTGGACGCCAAGGGCCAGCCCAACCCCCGTCTGGAATCCAAGCCCTTCAGCCTGGAGGACATGTCCGCCGGCCGGCCCCGGGCCGCGCGCCCGCCGGAGGAGGAGGAAGGCGGCTTCCGCCTTCTGGTCTACGGCGGCCGCCAGGAAGACCCCCGCGACCGCGCCCAGCGCCAGGCCAAGGCCATCATGGAAAAGGCCGGCCAGGAATCGGAAGCCCTGGTGGCCCAGGCCCAAGGCCAGGCCGAGGGCATCCGCAACCAGGCCTACGAGGAGGGCTACCGCCAGGGCCACGAGGAGGGCATGAACGCGGCCAAGGCCCTGGTGCACGCCGCCGCCGACAACTTAAGCCGGGCGCTGACCCAGTTGGACCAGGCCCGCGCCGAGGTCATGAGCGGCCTGGAGGGCGAGATCATCGGCCTGGTGCAGGCGGTGTGCGACCGGGTTTTCGCCACGCCGGACGCGGTGGCGCCGGGGGTCATCAGGCAGGTGGTGAGGGACGCGGTGGGGCGTCTTTTGGATTTCGAGAAGGTCACCGTGCGCCTCAGCCAAAAGGACCTGAGCACCATCGAGGATTTCCGGCCCGAGCTCCTGAAGACCTTCTCCGACATGGGCCGCCTGAACCTCATGCCCGATCCCGGCCTGAAGCCCGGCGAATGCCTGGTGGAGACCCCCAACGCCAGGGTGGACGCCACCTTGGACACCAGGCGGGAAAGGGTCTTCCACGCCCTGGCCGAGACCTTGCGGGGCAGTGAGCCCCTGGATTTGAGCCCGGTTTTGGAGGAACGCGCCCAAGCCGCTCAGGCGGAAGCCGCTGAAGCGCCCGACGGCGGCGCGCCCCTCAGCGACCCCTTTGCCGAACCCCGGGACGGGGCGGCCCCCGAGCTGGAGGAATGGTGATGAACGGCCACCTGGGGCGCTACCTGGAGGCCGTGTCCCCGGCCGATCCCCTTTTGGTCATGGGCAAGGTAACCCAGGTGGTGGGCCTGGTGGCCGAGGCCCAGGGCATCAACCTGCCGGTGGGCGCGGGCGTGTACCTGCACGCCGGCGAGGAGCCGGTTCTGGCCGAGGTGGTGGGCTTCAAGGGCAGCGGCATGCTGGTGATGCCCTACGCCGAGACCCGCGGCTTGCGGCCCGGCTGCCCGGTGTCATCGGCGGGCAGCGAGGCCATGGTGCGGGTGGGGCCCGCCCTTTTGGGCCGGGTGCTGGACGGCCTGGGGCATGCGGCCGACGGCGGCCCGGAGCCCGAGTACCAGGCGCTTTATCCGCTCTACAACGATCCCCCGCCCGCGGTGCACCGCCGCCGCATCAAGGACCCGGTGGACGTGGGCGTGCGGGTTATCAACGCCATGCTCACCCTGGGCAAGGGCCAGCGCATCGGCATCTTCGCCGGCTCCGGCGTGGGCAAAAGCTCGCTTCTGGGCATGATCGCCCGCCACACCGCCGCCGACATCAACGTCATCGCCCTGGTGGGCGAGCGCGGCCGCGAGGTGCGCGAGTTCATGGAGCGCGACCTGGGCGAGGAAGGCATGCGGCGCTCGGTGGTGGTGGTGGCCACCAGCGACCAGCCGGCCCTGGTGCGCATGCGGGCCGCCTACCTGGCCCACAGCGTGGCCGAATATTTCCGCGACCAGGGCCGCGACGTGATGCTCATGATGGACTCGGTCACCCGTTTCGCCCTGGCCGCCCGCGAGGTGGGGCTCTCGGTGGGCGAGCCGCCCACCACCAAGGGCTACACCCCCAGCGTTTTCGCCCAGCTTCCCCGGCTGCTGGAGCGCGCCGGCACCACTCAGCACGAAGGCTCCATAACCGCCATCTACTCGGTGCTGGTGGAAGGCGACGACGTCACCGAGCCGGTGGCCGACGCCATGCGCTCCATCCTGGACGGCCACGTGGTGCTGACCCGCGAGCTGGCCGACCGGGGCCATTACCCCGCCGTGGAGCTGATGGGCTCGGTCAGCCGCCTCATGCCCGAGGTCAACCCGCCCGAGGTGCTGAAGGCGGCCCACCGCCTTTCCGAGCTGGTGGCCGCCTACCGGCGCAACGAGGACCTGATCAACATCGGGGCCTATTCCCAGGGCGCCAACCCCACCATCGACCTGGCGGTGAGGCTCATGGAGCGCATCAACGGATTCCTGCGCCAGTCCCTGGACGAGGGCGTGGACCTGGCGACCAGCCGCCGGCAACTGGTGGGCCTGGTGAAGGAAGCCTAGGCCATGGCCTTCAAGTTCCGCCTGCAATCGGTTCTGGACCACCGGGCCCATCTGGAGGAGCTGGCCCTGCACGAATTCGCCGTGCGCATCAAGGCCCAGCGGGAATGCCAGGAGCAGATCGCCTGGCTGGAGGCCGAGCACCGCCGGGCCAGGGCCAGGATCACCGACATGGACCTGGCCGGCATGAGCGCGCCCGAATTCCAGATGGCCAACGAATACGCCACCGTGCTGCGTTTGCAGGCCATGCGCGAGCAGAGCCGGCTGCCTGGTTTGCAGGCCGAGACCGACCGGGCCCGGCTGAAGCTCATGGAGGCGCGCAAGAACCGGCTGGTGCTGGATACCCTGAAGGCGCGCCACCGCCGGCGCTATGAATACGAACAGCTGCAAGCCGAGCAGCGGCTCATCGACGAGGCCGCGGTGTCGGGCTTTTTGCGGAGGCAAACCCCATGACCATGCCAGGCAAACGCGCCCAGACTCTTCTCACCGTGGGACTCGCCGTCAAGCTGGCGGCCCTCATCCTGGCCCTGGTTTTGGCCGGCCCCCTGGCCACGCCCGGCCCCCGGGAAGTGCGGGCCCAGGAGGCCAAGGCCGAGGATCAGGCCGGCGACAAAAAAACCGAAGAAGCCAAGGCAGCCGGCGACAAAGACCAGGCCGCCAAAGGCGAGGCCCCGGCGGATGCCGAGAAGAAAGCCGACAAGAAAGGCGAGGGCGAACAGGAATACCAGGAGGCCCAGCCCACCGCCACCAAGCCCGCCGAATACGACCCCGCCCTCATGCGGCTCATCGAGCAAAAGCGGGCCGAACTGAGCCAGGAGGAAGCCCGCCTGGCCCAGGAGCGCCAGGATTTGGAAAAGCTGCGGGGCGAGGTCAACCAGCGCATCGCCGAGCTGAAAAAGGTGCAGGACGCCCTGAACGAGCTGATCACCACCGAGAAAAAGCAGCGCCGCGAGCGCATCCAGCGCCTGGTCAAGGTGCTCTCCAACATGCGGGGCCCGGCGGCGGCGGCGGTGGTGGAAAAGCTGGACGACCAGATGGCGGTGGAGATATTCAGCCTGATGCAGAGCCGCCAGGCCGGCAAGGTGATGAGCAACCTCAAGCCGGAGCAGGCCGCGCGCATCGGCGAGCTTCTGGCCCGGCGCAAGGCCTCGGAAAAGGCGTCGACCATAGCCGGCCAGGCCGCGGCGGCCGGCGCCCAGCCGCCGCCCGAGGCCGCGGCCCCGGCCGATAAAAAGCAGCCCCGCGCCAGGCAATAGGCCCTGGACCCGCCAGACCGCGAGCCGGGCCCGCCTGGGAAAAGGCGGGCCCGGTTTTTACACAAACCTTAAAAAGCGCCGCTTCCGGAGCCGCGGGCGGCTTTTTTTGATAAAATAAAATCGTCTTCCATGCGCGGCCGCAGCGGGAGCAAGGATCATGCGCATAGCCAAACTGCCCAGCGGCAGGACCCGCCGGGACGACCGGCGGGAAAAAGACTACGAGGAACACCACGGCCCCCTGCCGGCCGACGAGTTCCAGGACCTGCCCATCAAGCCGGCCAAGGCCAAGCCCGGCGAAAAGCCCACCGAGGTGATCCTGCCTCCCATGGAGCTTTTCGAGCGCCACCGCGGCTATGACGACCCCCTGCCCGACCAGAAAACCCTTTTGGCCACCAGCGTCCGCCTGCGCCACCAGGCCGAGCTGATCATGGACACCGACGTGCTGGCCGATCAGATCGAGGTGCGCCACTCGGTCATCGAGGACATCGACGGCAAGGGCCGGCTCTATCTGTCCATGCCCTCGCCGCCCATCCTCAAATCCCAGGTGGGCACCAAGGTGCAGGTGACCTTTCTTTCCCGCTACCACGACGTGCCCGGCGGGCGCTGGGTGCGGGTGGGTTATCACACCCCCATCCTGGACGTGATAAAGGCTTACGAACTGGCCGAGGGCGTCATCGAATCGGTGGTGGTGGTCGGCCCGCCCCAACGCCTGGAGCCCACCACGGTGCGCATGGCCTACCGTTTGATTCCGCCGGAGGAATTGGACCTGCGCCTCTACGTGCGGGGCGAGGATATGGAGGTGGGGCTCATGGATCTTTCCATCGGCGGGGCCCAATTCCATCACCCCAAGGACAAGGAATTCGCCCTGGGCCGGCGTCTGGCGCTAAAGCTGGTAAGCGGAGAGGTGAGCTTCAACCTGACCGGCCGGGTGGTGCGCCACGACAAGACCTACGACGTGCGCGGACGGGAACGCGCGGTTACCAGCGTGCAGTTCGGCGAGATGGACCCCGCCACCAAAAACCACCTCACCCGTCTGGTCACGGAAACCTACCGCTATCTCCTGGCCCAGCGCTCCGGCATCGCGCCCCGCCAGGACGACTGACCGCCGGCCGGCATAATTATTTAAGCCCGCGCCGTCCGGGCTAAGGCCGGGCGCGCTTACCGTCGGCGAGGTTCCCGACCCCTTGGCCGGCTTTCGCGCTCCGCCGCCCTTTTAGCTCCGGCCAAAACGAAAATGTATTGCAAATCCCGCTAGATTCGCCTAAAAAAGAAAAAGGCGTCGGAATTCTGACGCATGCCGGAGCCGCCAAGGATGGCGGTTCCCAGAGGGGGCGGCACACCTACCGCGATCAGTTGCCCAGGGAAGGGACCCATGCAAGCCCATTACGCGGGGAATCAATGGCCCTGGAGCCCGATCCCAACAAGACACAAGTGCTTCTGGCGGAAAACGATCCGCCGCTGGCCGAGCAATGGAGCCAGGCCCTAGCCGAGCGCGGCTGCCAGGTCACCGTGGCCGGCAATCTGGAAGAAGCTCTCACGGTGGTGGAGCAGGTCTATTTCGACCTGGTTTTCCTGGCCGAGGACCATGATCCCGAGCGCCGCGACGAGTTCATCGTGCACCTTCTGGAGCTTTTCCCCGATTCCCTGGTGGTGGTCATGGCGCCGCAGCCCTCGGTGGCCGGCGCGGTGCGGGCGGTGCGCCTGGGGGCCTGGGATTACCTGGCCTCGCCGCGCAATCCCCAGGAAGTGCTGGACGCCCTGGACCGGGCCCTGGAGTATTGCGACTGGCGGCAGGAGGCCTATCAGCGCCGCCGGGAGCTGAGCCAGAAATACGACGTGCACAACATCGTGGGCAAGAGCGGGCCCATGCAGAAGGTTTTCCGCCTGATCCACAAGGTGGCGGGCACCGACGCCACCGCCCTGATTCTGGGCGAAAGCGGCACGGGCAAGGAGCTGGTGGCCAGGGCCATCCACCATCACTCGGACCGCAACGCGCGCCCCCTGGTGCCGGTCAATTGCGGGGCCATTCCCGGCGAGCTTCTGGAAAGCGAGCTGTTCGGCCATGAGAAGGGGGCCTTCACCGGGGCCATCAAGACCCGCCTGGGCCGCTTCGAGCTGGCCGAGGGCGGCACGGTTTTCCTGGACGAAATCGGCGACATGTCGCCCCTGCTCCAGGTCAAGCTCCTACGGGTCCTCCAGGAGCACCAGTTCGAGCGCATAGGCGGCGGCAAGGTCATCAACGCCGATATCCGGGTGATCGCCGCCACCAACCAGGACCTGGAAGCCAAGGTCTCCGACGGCTCCTTCCGCGAGGACCTGTTCTACCGCCTCAACGTGGTGCCGGTCTCCATTCCGCCCCTGCGGGAGCGCCGCAGCGACATCCCCCTGCTTTGCCAGCATTTCCTGAAACGCTTCGCCCTGCAAAAGGGGCTGGGCGAAAAGAGCATCCACAAATCGGTGATGGACCGCCTGCTGCGCTATCATTGGCCGGGCAACGTGCGCGAGCTGGAAAACCTCCTGGAACGCATGGTCATCCTGGCCGACGGCGACGAGCTTTTGCCCGAGGACCTGCCGGTCCACCTGGCCGGGCCCCTGGCCGAGGGGCCTACGCCCCTGGAGGAGCCGCCCCCGGCGGCGGAGACGGGCCTTCCCGAGGAAGGCCTCGATTTCAACGCCGCGGTGGACGCCTTTGAGCGCAAGCTGATCATGGACGCCCTGGAGCGCACCGGCTGGATCAAGAACCAGGCGGCCAGCCTGTTGCATCTGAACCGCACCACCCTGGTGGAAAAAATCAAGAAAAAGGGCCTGGCCCAGCCCTAGCCCGCATATCTCACGAGGGGCGGGTGTCCGGCCGCGCCAGATGCCCGCCGCCTGCGGCAATCCCCCTCATATATCAGCGGGCGACCAGGGGCGCGGCGCTCGCCCCGCTTCCCCACATAGACTCGCCCTTTTCAGCCGAGCCGGCTTACCAGAACAGGCACCAGATGATGAGAGCCGCCAGGGCCAGCACCAGGGCCAGGAAAGCCGCGGCGCTGGCGGTCTTGCCCTGGAGGTGCAGGTGATAGGCCATGAAAGCGGCGTAGCCCAGCAGGTAGCCGCCGAAGGAGCCCGCGAAAAACCCCACCACGGCCAGGAAAAGGGCGGCTCCCGGATTTTGGCGCAGGAAGCCGGCCAAGAGCCCGGCCAGGATGCCCGCCGCCGCACCTAAAGCGCCGCCATAGGTGGGCAAGAGGGGAATTTTTTCAGACCAGCGCGCCATGGGCTCTCCTAAGAGGCAGACCTACACCTTATCCCCCGGCCGGCCTCGCTTCAAGGCGCGGCCTACACGTCAATATATTGACTACGGCCCCAACCGGGGACCGATGCTTTTAATCATTGATTTTCCACAGGTTATGCCTGATAGTTAACCAGGACGGTCTTGGCACCCATCTTGCCTAACCCTAAGCGGGCCATAGTTGCGTCCGCAGTCTCTTAGCAAGGGGAGCGCGCCATAGCGGCATACCGCAAATACTCGATTGTCCTGGGCCTATTGCTGCTCGGCGTCTTGGGGGCCGGAGAAGCGGCGGCGGCGGTGATAACCAGCGCCAGCCTCACGCCCAATCACCAGGCCAGCCGCCTGGTGCTGGCGGCCAACGCGCCCCTGGAATATCAGGTGGAGCTGGCCGACCCCCAGACCGTGGTGCTGCATTTCCTGAACACCAGCCTGCAAACGCCCCTGCCCGACGCCAGCGGCGACCGCCTGGTGGCCGGCCTCAGCGCCCGGCCCGAGCCCGGCGGCCTGGCCATCACCGTGCGCACCCGTTTCCCCGGGGTCACGGTGCTGCCCCTGTACGAAGCCCAGGCCCGCCGCCTTACCCTGGAACTGGGCGGGCCGCCCACCCTGGAAGAAAAAGTAGCGCCGCCCAAGGCTTCCCCGCCGGCCGGCCCGCCGCCCCCCCCGCCGGCAGCCCGGCCCGCGCCGGCCCCCCGCCCAGCGCCCGCGCCCCAGGCCGCGCCCAGCGCCCTGGCCGGGCAAGCCGCTCCCGCGCCGCCGGCCCCGGCCCAGAGCCAGGCCCCCGCCCCGGCCGAGACCGCCCAGGCGGCCGCGCCCCAGGGGCCGCCGGCCGTGGTGCTGCGGGTGCGCCTGGGCAGCCACGCCGAATTCACCCGGCTGGTCCTGGACGCCGACGCCGGCCTCAAGGGAGTGCTTTTCAGCCAGGGCCCCGAGGCGGTCTTAAGCCTGGAGAGGGCCAAGATCACGCCGGGCCTGGCCCTGCCCCGGGGCGACGAGCGGATCGAGGGCTTGCAGGTGGAACAGGGCCAGCCCCTGAAGTTGCGCCTCAAGCTGGCCCGCCCCCTGGCCCGCCATCAGCTTTACCCCGCCGGCCAGGGCGACAAGCTGGTCCTGGACCTGCGGCTCATCACGCCCCAGGCCTGGGCCAGGCAAAAGGCCGCCCAGCAGACGGCCGCCCCCGCCCCCCCCGTCGCTCCCGCGGCCCCCCCTGCCCCCGCCCAGAGCGAGGCCCAAGCCCAGGCCGAGGCCGAGGCCCTGGACCGCATCGACCAGGCCAGGGTGGAGAGCCCCCAAGAACTGAAGGTTTCGCCGGAGCTGCCGGTGATGGAGCCCAACCAGGCGCCGCCCGCGCCGCCGGAGCCGGCCAGCGACGGCCAGGCCCTGGCCGAGGCCGCGCCGCCCGCCGCCGGGGAGCCCGCCAAGGCCTCCCTGGGGCCGGACGCGCCCAGCGCCCCGGCCCAGCCCGAGGCCGCGCCGCAAAACGATATCGCCGAGAGGTTCCCGGAAATCCCCATGGCCTCCCTGGCCGAGCCCGGCCCCAGGGAAACCCTGGCCAGGGGCAAGATACCGCCGGTGCCGCCGCCCCCGGTCTTGGCCAGGCCCCGCGGCGAAATGAAACAGGGGCCGGAGGCGGCCCCGCCCGAAAGCGCTCATGCGGTGATCGGCAAGGTGGCTCAAGCCCAAGCTCAAGCCCAGGCCCAGGCCCAGCGGGCGGCCAGGGGGACCATGCCCCAGGCCATGCCCCAGACGGATGAGGAGCCCGCCGCGCCGCCGTCCCCGGCCCCCCAACAGCCCGCCGAGCCGGCCCCGGCCTCCGGCCAGCCCCCTGCCCAGCCGCCGGCCCCGGCCCTGGCCCCCATGCCGGGGCCGCCCGAAACGCGCCCGCCCCAGGCGGCCCGCCTGGGCGAAAAGGGGCAGTGGGACCGCGAGGCCCAGGCGCTGTTCAACCGGGCCAAGACGGAGCTGGATTCGCGCCACTACGCCGAGGCCCTCAACGGCTTCCAGCAATTCCTGCTCAATTACCCCAAACACCCCCTGGCCGGGGAAGCCACCTTCCGCCTGGCCGACTCCTATTTCTATTTGTATGAGCGCGAGATGCTGCCGCGCTACATGCAGGCCATGGAGAACTATCAAAAGGGCATCGACCTCTATCCCCAGTCCGACCAGGTGCCCTGGGCGCTGTTGCAGATGGGCCGCACCGCCATGCTGGTGGGCGAGGCCTTCAAGGCCCAGGGTTACTTCCAGATCGTGATGGAGGACTACCCCAAGAGCGAATACGTGCCCCTGGCCATGGTCAACCAGGGGCGGGCCTACGTGGCCGGCGGCAAATGGTCCCAGGCCCTGGACCAGTTCCGCGATGTCGCCGCCAAGTACCCGGACAGCCGCTTCCGCAAGGACGCCGACTGGGGCCAGGCCCAGGCGCTTTTCGGCATGGCCCAGTTCGAGCGGGCCTCCTACCTCTTGCAGGACATGGACCGCCGCTTCCCCAGGCTGCGCCTGGAGGAGCCCGAGCTTCTCTACTACATCGGCGAGGCCGAGTTCCAATTGAAGCGCTATCCCGAGGCCAGGCGCTATTTCCTCTGGGCGCTCAACATCATGCCCGATATCCGCGACAACGACATCATCCTCACCAGGGTGGGCGACTCCTATCAGTTCGAGGGGGCCTTCAAGGCGGCCAAGGTCATTTACAACCAGGTGGTCAAGCTGTTCCCCGACACCGACGGCGCCCTGGTGGCCCGCATCCGCCTGGCCGAATCGCCGGCCAAGGACAAAGAGCACCCCTGGGATATCTTCCAGGTGGCGCCCACCACCGACGCTTTAAAGACCTACACCGAGATACTCAAGAAATACCCCACCCGGCCGGTGGCCGAGCTGGCCCAGCTCAAGCTGGGGGTCTATTACTACAAGAAGGAAGACTATCCCAAGGCGCTGGCCATCCTGGAGCAGCTCCTGCAAAAGAACCCCCGCAGCCCCTTCCGGCCCGAGGTGGAATACACCCTGGACATGGCCACGGTGGCTTTCCTGCAAAAGCTGAAAAAGGACAACAAGCCCATCGCCCTCATGGACGCCTATCTGCGCAACCGCGCCTCGCTGCGCCGGCCCAACAGCAACCAGATGCTGGAGATACTGGCCTGGGCCTACGAGAACACCGGGCTCAACCTGCGCGCGGCCAAGCTCTATCAGGTGCTCATCAGCCGCGGCCTGGACCGCCTGGACTACCACGTGGCCCTGGCCCGCAACCTCATGACCGGCCGGGATTACGAAGGCGTGCTGGCGGCCCTGCCGGCCGAGGTGGTGGCCAGGCTGGACAAGGAAGCCGCGGTGCAGGGCCGCTCCCTGCGGGGGCGCTCCCTGGCGGCCCTGGGCCTGTGCAAGGAGGCCGAGCCGCTGTTGCGCTTCGTCCTGGAGCAGAAGTTCGAATACCCCTGGGTGGCCCGGGACTACGCCGCCCTGGGCCGCTGCCTGGTGAAACTGGACAAGGTGGCCGAGGGCCTGGAAGCCCTGGACCAGGCGGGCAAGCGCTTCGATCCCGGCGACCGGCTGGAAAAATACCTGGTTTCCATGGAGGCCGGGTCGGCGGCCCGGCGCGTGGGCCAGGCGGAGCGTTCCCTGGCCTATTTCAAGGAAGCCGAGGGCCTGGCCGGCGACGACCGCGCCCGGGCCCAGGCCATCTACGAACAGGCGGCCAGCCTGCGCGTCCTGAAAAAAAACGCCGAGGTGGCGGCGGCCTATCAGCGCCTGGTGAAGCTCAAGGCGGAGCCCTGGACCGGCATGGCCAAGCGCCATCTGGAAGACATGAAACTGGCCCCGCGCCTGGCCACGGTGGGCACCGGGCCCCTGAACGAAGAGCCTTAAAGGCGATGGCGGGACGGGCTTGCTTAATCGCGCCCGCTCCCTAAAATAGGAACTCGAGCGGGCTAAGGACACGGATCAGCCAAAGCAGGCGAAACGCGAGCAGCCATGAGTCAAGGCACGGTGAAACGCATATTGGTGGCCGACGCCGACCAGGAGCTTCTAAAGAGCCTGGGCGGCTATCTTTCCCGCCAGGGCTTCGAGGTCAAGGTCAGCGACACCGGGGCCGAGGCCTTGGCCGCCCTATCGGCGGACGGCGATTTCGACCTGGTGATAACCGCCATGAACCTGCCCGATTCCGGCGGCATGGAAATCCTGCGCCAGGTGAAGCGCCGGGCCCCCGGCACCCCGGTGGTGATCCTCACCTCCGAGGGCAGCGTGGAGAGCGCGGTGGCGGCCATGAAGGAGGGCGCCCAGGACGTCTATCCCAAGACCACCCTGACCCTGGAGGTGATCCAGGAGGCGGTGGCCGCCCTTCTGGCCCCCCGCCGCGCGGCGGTTTCCTCCGGCTCCCGGCAAAGGGCCATCGTCACCAACGACTCCCGCATGAAAAAGCTTCTGGAGATGGCCCAAGCCGTGGCCGACAGCCGCGCCACGGTGCTGATCTCCGGCGAAAGCGGCACCGGCAAGGAGCTGTTCGCCCGCTTCCTGCACGAAAAATCCTCGCGGGCCGGCGGCCCCTTCGTGGCGGTCAATTGCGCCTCGTTGCCCGAGGGGCTTTTGGAAAGCGAGCTTTTCGGCCATGAGAAGGGAGCCTTCACCGGGGCCATCGCCCGCAAGCAGGGCAAGTTCGAGCTGGCCCACGGCGGCACCATCCTTCTGGACGAAATATCCGAGATGGCCATATCATTGCAGGCCAAGCTTTTGCGGGTGCTGCAAGAGGGCGAGATAGACCGGGTGGGCGGCAAGAACCCGGTGGCGGTGGACGTGCGGGTGGTGGCCACCACCAACCGCGACCTGAAGGAGCACATCGACAAAGGCGAATTCCGCGAGGACCTTTTCTACCGGCTGAACGTGATCCCCCTGAAGGTGCCGCCGCTCCGCGAACGCGGCGGCGACCTCATGCTTCTGGCCGAGCACTTCCTGGAGGTGTTCGCCAAGGAAAACCGTAAAGCCGGCCTGAACCTCGGCGCCGAGGCCCGCCGCCTCATAGGCTCCCAGAAATGGCCCGGCAACGTGCGCGAGCTGCAGAACACCATGGAGCGCGCCGTGCTCCTGGCCACCAGCCCGGAAATCACGCCGGAGGCCCTCATGTTCGACGACCATATGTCCGGCGGGGGCCAGGCCGACGCCGCCGCGGCCGAGGTGCTGGCCGGGCCGGTGCCCACCCTGCGCGAACTGGAGCGCAAGGCCATCGATCTGGCCCTGGAGGAGACCTCGGGCAACCGCACCCACGCCGCCAAGATGCTGGGCATCTCGGTGCGCACCCTGCGCAACAAGCTGAACGAATACAAGATCGCCGCCGAGGTCTGAGACCGGGGCCGGGCTGAAGCGGGCCGCGGCCCTTATGAGGGGGGCCCCGGCGCGGGAAGTGGATAGGCGCGCCTTATCGGCATGCGGGGGGCTCAGGCGGGCAGCATGCCCTCCTGCTGCAGAACCTCCAGGCCGGCGCGGGCGGCCTCCTGCTCGGCCTCCTTTTTGGACTTGCCCGATCCCTGGGCCACCTCGCGCTCCTCCACCAGGCAGACCACCAGAAAGGTCTTGTCATGATCCGGCCCGGAGGCCGCCAAAAGCTTGTAGCGCGGGGTGATGTGCAGGGCCTCCTGCACCCGCTCCTGCAAGCGGGTCTTGAAATCGCGCTTGGGCGCGCGGGCCAGGGAGCGCTCGGCCACCTCAGCCAAAAGCCCCTGCAGCACGCCGCGGGCCGCCTCCAGCCCGCCGTCCAGATACACCGCCGCCACGATGGCTTCCAGGGCGTCGGCCAGGATGGAAGGCTTGTCGCGGCCGCCCTGGCCTTCCTCGCCCTTGCCCAATAGCAGGTGTTCGCCCAGGCTCAGGGCCCGGGCGGTGGCCGCCAGGCGGTTCTCGTTGACCACGCCGGAACGGGCCTTGGAGAGCTGGCCCTCGTTGGCTTCGGGAAAGCGCCGGAACAGATGCTCGGTTATGACCAGTTCCAAAACCGCGTCGCCCAAAAACTCCAGGCGCTCGTTGCTGCCGTTGGCCTCGTCAGGATGCTCATGCACCCAGGAAGAGTGGCTCAAGGCCCAGTCCAGAAGGCTCAAATCCTGGAAATCATGGCCTATATCGCTGGCCAGCCCCTGCAGGGCCAATTTTCGGGAATCATCCATCGCCACCTCCTGCCCCCTAATTAGTACCCAAACGGCATAATTGTCAATCACACCGGGCCGCTGGAGCTTGACGGGGAGGGCCGGCTGCCGTATGAAGTCAGGGATGAAAGCCCTCAGCGTCTTGCATACCGAATGGTCCAACGGCTGGGGAGGCCAGGAGATTCGCATCCTGGCCGAATGCCGGGGACTGGCCCAAAGGGGACACAAGGTGGAGTTGGCCGGCTGCCCCCAGGGCAAGCTGCGCCAAAGGGCCGAGGCCGCGGGCCTGGTTTTCCACCCCCTGGCCATGGCCGGCCCCTGGGATTTGCCCGCGCTTTTCAGGCTCAGGGGCCTCCTTAAGCGCGGCGGTTTCCAGATCATCCACACCCACTCCTCGGTGGATTCCTGGCTGGGCGGCATGGCGGCTCGCCTAAGCGGCGCGGCCTGCGTGCGCACCCGCCACCTGAGCGCGCCGGTGAGCAGAAACCCCCTCAACGTGGTCTACCGGCTGCCCCAGATGGTGGTGACCACCGGCAGCGGCATCCGGCGGCACCTGGTAGAAGACTACGGCCTGCCGGCCCAGAGGGTGGTCTCGCTGCCCACCGGGGTGGACACCGAATTCTTCAAGCCTTCCCCGCCGGAGACGGAGCTTTACGGCGAACTGGGCATAGCCCCCGGCGCGCCGGTGGTGGCCATGGTGGCGGTGCTCAGAAGCTGGAAGCGCCACGATATCTTCTGCGCCATGGCCAAAGAGGTGCTGGCCCGGCGGCCGGAGACCCGCTTCCTCATCGTGGGCCACGGTCCCGGCTGGGAACGGGTAAACCGCTATCTGGACGAGATGAATCTGCGCCCGGCCGTGATTATGACCGGACATCGCGAGGATGTTCAGCGTATACTGCCCTTGTGCACCGTGTGCGTATTGACCAGCGACCGCAACGAAGGAGTTCCCCAGGCCGTGCTGCAAGAGCTGGCCTGCGGCCGGGCCGTGGCCGCCTCCCAGGCGGGAGACATCCCGGAGGTGGTGCGCCACGGCCAAACCGGGCTCCTGGTGCCCCCCGGCCAGGCGGAGCCCTTGACCCAGGCGGTGCTGGCTCTCTTGGACGATGCGGATTTGCGGACCAGGCTGGGGCGGGAAGGCCGGAGCATGGTGGAGGCTGAATATTCCCTGGGCCACATGCTGGAAGCCACCGAGGAGGTGTATGCCCGGGCCCGGGCCGCCAAGGGGGGGGGCTGATGCTGGATTGGCTGGGCGGCGCGGCGGCGGGACTGGCGGCCCTGGGCCTGTCCCTGCGCTACAACTGGTGGCGGGCTCCCCGCCGGGGGGTGCCCCTGCTCATGTACCACCACATCACCGACAATTTGAACGGCAGCGGCCTGGCCAAGCTCAGGGTGGCGCCGCGGCGTTTCGCCCGCCAGCTGGACTGGCTCCTGGGCCACGGCTACCAGGCGGTCACCCTGAGCCGGGCCCTAAGCGCCGACGCCCCGGCCAGGCCGGTGGCGATCACCTTTGACGACGGCTTCGCCAATTTCTACGACGAGGCCTGGCCCCTGCTCCGGGAGCGCGGCATGGCGGCCACCGTGTTTCTGGTCACCGCCGAGGTGGACGGGGCCAACGCCTGGGACCGGGACAAGGGCGAACCCGAGGAGCCCCTGCTCAGCCGGGCCCAGATCTTGGAGCTGGCCGCCCGGGGCGTGGAGTTCGGCGGCCACTCGCACAATCATCACGACCTCACCGCCCTGGACGACCGGGGGCTGATGCGGGAGATCACCGGCTGCCAAAAGGCGCTCACCGATCTTCTGGGCAAGCCGGCCAGGGTCTTTTCCTATCCCTACGGCCTGTTCAACGACCAGGTGCGCCAGGCCACCTCCAGGGCGGGCTTCACCATGGCCTGCACCACCCGGCCCGGCATGATCGTGCATGCCACCGACCGGCTCAGCCTGCCGCGCATCATAGTCAAGCGTTCGGACGACATGCTGGATTTCAGGCTGAAGATGTCGCGGGCCCGGAGCCGGCTTTAGCCATGGCCCTTCTCAGCGTGGCCCTGATCTGCCAGGACGAGGCGGCCAACCTGCCCGCCTGGCTGGAGGCGGTCAAGCCCTTTGCCGACGAGATCGTGGCCGTGGACTCGGGCTCCCAGGACGCCACCCTGCGCATCCTGGAACAAGCCGGGGCGCTGGTGCGGGCCAGGGCCTGGACCGGCTACGCCGACCAGCGCAATCACGCGGCCTCCCTGTGCCGGGGCGATTGGCTATTGTTCCTGGACGCCGACGAAAGGCCGGACGCCGAGCTGGCCGCCGCCCTCAACGCCCTGAAAACCGGCCCTCCTCCCAAAGAGCGGGCCTTTGAATTGAATTACAAGGTGTTTTTCTTCGGGCGCTTCCTGCGCCACGGCGGGTTTTTCCCGGAACGGCATCTGCGGCTTTTTAGAGCCGGCGCGGCGCGCTGGGAACGGCGCGAGGTGCACGAGAGGCTAAGCGCCGAGGGCCCCCTGGGCCGCCTGCCCGGCTACGTGCATCATCACTCCTACGCCACGGTGGGCCAATATTTGCGCCGCATGGAGCGCTACAGCGCCGAGGCCGCCCGCCAGATGGCCGCCGCCGGCCGCCGGGCCGGCCCCCTCACCGCGGTGGGCCACGGCGCCTGGGCCTTTTTGGGGCGCTACGTCCTGCGCCTGGGTTTTCTGGACGGCTGGGCCGGCTACCTGGCCGCGCGCCTGGAGGCGCTCTACACCTTCACCAAATACGCCCGGCTCATGGAACTGAACCGCGCGCCAAGGGACGTCTCATGAAGGTTCGGCTTTCCGCCTGGCTGCTGGCCTCGGCCCTGGCCCTGTCCGCGCCGGCCGGCGCGGCTCCATCCCCCGGCCAGGCCGCGCCGGCCGGGCCCAGGGATTTCGAGGAGGCGGTGAACCAGGCCCGGCTGGGGCTGAAGGACAAAGACCCCGCCCGCACCCTGAACGGCCTGCGCCGGGCCGTGGCCGCCGCCTGGAAGCGCCTGCCCTTTACGGCCATAGAAGTGCATCTGGTGGCCGCGCCGCCCACCGGTTTCGGCGAATATCTGCCCAGGGTGGATAACGTGTATAGGCCCTCGGAGCCCCTGATCCTCTATCTGGAGCCGGTGGGCTTCGGCGTCAACCACGACAAGGAAAAGGACGCCTACTCTTACCTCATGAGCGCCGATTTCAACCTGGTGGATTCCTGGGGCCACGTGGTGAGCGGCCGCCGCCAGTTCGGCCGCTTCGAGGGCGAATCGCGCCACTTCCCCTCCCGCCTGCCGCTCAGCTTCACCTATTCGCTATCCGGCCTGCCGCCGGGGGAATACCGGCTGGAGACGGTGCTGCGCGATATGCTGGGCAAGAAATCCCACACCATCGTGACCCCCATCCGCATCGAGGGCCCTTAGCCAGGAAAGCGCGCGCAGGAGGCGGCCCAGGGCCTTGGCATCAGCCGGCGCAAGGCGTGCGAGTGGTTGGCCCGTTATCGGCAAATGGGCCGAGCAGCTCCGCGTAGCCGATGCGCCCGTCCCCACAGGAGCCCACGCCGCACTCCGCCGGAGCGGGTGGCCGCCACATCGGCCATGCGTCGCCTGGGCATGAGCGGACCGGCAATCGTTTTCCCCTTTCCATGCCTCTTTCCGCGGAAGAAAATACCGCCAGCCTCAAGACCGACTAACCGCAACAACCGCCACCGGCCGCTGGTTTCCCGGCTAATGCCTGGACGACAAGAGGGCCCCCAGGGCGGTACGGCCAAAGCGGCGGCAAATGCTCGCCCAAAAAAAGAGCCCCCTTAGGCGGGGGCTCTCGGCGTTCGGGAAGATAATGAGTTCTATAGGCCGCGGCCCGTGGGCTTGCCCGGGGTCTTGGTGGCCGTGGGCTTGAGGGTAAAGGCCACGATGTGCCCCTTGTCCTTGGTGGACATGCCCTCCAGGGCGGTGGTGGCCACCGCCATGACCAGGGCGGGCCGGCCCACGTTGCCCACGTCGGCGATGGTGTAATCGGTGATGTAGCCGCCGATGCGCGGGGTGCGCCAGTTCTCCACCATGGACATGCCGTTCCAATACAGCGAATAGATGGTGCCCTGGTAATACATGCGCATCCTGCCCAGGAGCCCGCCCATGCGGTCCAGGTTGCGCACCACCACCACCTCGCTGCGCCCGTCCTTGTCCAGATCGGAGAGCACCATGCGGGTGGGCAGGAAGTACCAGCCCTCGTCCCAGCCGGGATTGTCCAACTGGCTGGCCGGCGGAACCTTGATGATCTTGTCCGAGGCGTTGTAGACCTCGCCGCCCTGATACAGGCGCTCGCCGCCGGGGGAGAACACCATGAGATCGTAGCTGAGCCCGATCATTAACGTCATGGCCCGGCCCGATTTGTTCAGATCGGCCAGGAGCACGTTAAAGAGGTTGGCCGCCTTGAGGGGCTTGGTCACCGTCTTGTCGGTGGGCACGTAGGTGCCGCCCTCGGCCTTCATGTAGTAGATGGGCCCCACCATGGGCTCCACCACGTCCTTTTTCTGGCCCAAGAGAATATGGCCCTTGCCGGTGGGGTTGGGCTGCACGCGGAAGAAATAGGGCAGGTCCTTGGCGATGTATTGCAGGCCGCCCTTGGGGTCCCATTTGAGCACGAAGCTTTGGATGGTGTAGTTGTTCAGGTTGGAAACGAATATCTCGGGCCGGCCGTCGCCGTCTATGTCGGCGGCGTCCACGAACATGTATTTGCCGGTGGGGCCGTCCTTGAATTCGGAGACCAGGCCGAAGTGCCTGCCCGACAGGCGGTAGATCCTCAGGCTGTCTTCCAGCAGGGCCACCACTTCGTTCTTGCCGTCCAGATCGATATCGGCCACCGCGATGGAAGTGAGCTGGCCGTCTATGCGCGGGCTGCGCCAATAGCGGTCGGACTCCACGCCCGAGAGGCTCCGCAGAAAGAGCGGGTTCAGGGGGCTCACGGTGGAGGGCAGGTCGTCCTCCTCGCCGGAGAGCGGCCGCTGCTGCGGCTGGGCCTCGCCCTGTTCGAGCTGGGCCATCTCCTTGGCCTTTTCCTCGGCCTTCTTCATGGCGGCCTTGGCCTCGGGCCGCTCGAAGAGATCGGCGTTGATGCGCATGGCAAAATCATTGATGCGCGGAATCACCTGATCCAAATCCGAGGCCTGCACAAAGGCGGTCAGCGGCGTGGCGTCGGGCTTGTCCACCTGCACCACCTTGGCGTCCACGCTCACCGCCTGGCCCATGGCGGTTATGGAGCCGAAAACCACCACGTCGGCGGTGAGCTTCTTGCCCACCTCCACCGCCTTGGCGTCGTTGTAGGGCGGCGGTATCTGTTTCATGACCGGGGCCACCAGATCGGGCTCGATCACGGTGACCTTGTCCTGCCAGGCCAGGCGGGTGGCCAGCATGTCGCGCACGCCTTTGACCAGAAACGAAATATCATCCTTGGCGTTGGCGGTGAAGGGCAGAATCACCACCCTTTGGGGGGCGGCGGCGAAGGCCGGGACGGCCAGGGCAAACAGCAGAACGAGCGCCAGGGGCAACACGGCCGTCCGGCGGACAAGGCAACGCGCCATATGCATATTCCTCCCGCCCCCTTAGGGGCTGGTGCCTTGGCTGGGTCATGTAAGCTAACCACGCTGAATTTGTAGACTATCACGGCGATGGGGGCTTGTCAACCGGACCCGGCCCCCACCGCAAAGTCTTGACAAGCTCGCCCGCTGACGTGACAATCGCTATCATAAGCCAGGACCAGAGATATTTGTCCAACCATTGCCAGGGAGCAAATCATGGACTGCCCGCATTGCCAAAAGGAACTGCCCGCGCTCACCTGCGAGAGTTGCGGCCGCAAGGCGCTGGCCGGCGCCGATTTCTGCCACCACTGCGGCCATCAACTCACCGGCAGCGAGGAGCCCAAGCTCCTGACCTGTTCCTCCTGCGGGGCCGAGGCCCTGCCCAGGCATAAATACTGCCCCGACTGCGGCGCGGCCCTGGCCCCGGAGGACGCCCACGTCCACGGCGTGTCCTGCGGCGAGTGCGGCCAGGGCCTGGAAGAGGGCGACGCCTATTGCCGCTATTGCGGCGCCAGCCAGGGCATCGGCGCCGAGCCAGAGACCGCCGGCGGCTTCGACCCCGACCAGCGCATCGCCTGCTCGGACGGCATGTGCATCGGCATCATCGGACCGGACGGCAAATGCACCGAATGCGGCAAGCCTTTCGCGGGGCCCGCCGAGGCCACGGAGGAATAGCGACGTGTACGAACTGATGGTTACCGGCCGCTTTGCCGCGGCTCATTCCCTGCGCAACTTCAAGGGCCGTTGCGAGGCCTTGCACGGGCACAATTGGCGGGTGGAGGTGGTGGTGCGGGGCGATACCCTGGACCAGGCCGGCCTGATCATGGATTTCGGCGAGCTGAAGGCGGCCATGAACCAGGTGATGGACCGGCTCGACCATTGTTACCTCAATGAAATCAAGCCTTTCGACGAACTGAACCCCTCCTCGGAGCTCATTGCCAAATACCTTTATGAGGAAATCAGCCAGTTGCTGCCCGCCGGGGTGAGCATGGCCCGGGTATCGGCCTGGGAATCCGAGGACAGCCGGGCCACTTATTTTGGCTAGCCCCCGCCAGGGGGGCCGCTGGGGCCGCCTGGCGCTACCTAGAGATAACCGGCTGCGGGCATTAAGAAAAGCGCGGACAGACCGGTCCGCTTAATTTCCGTCGACCTAGCTTTTCTCCGGCAGCAGGGGGGTTCCATCCCCGTTGCCCCGGTTCATCAAATCGCCGAACTGCACGTCCGCCGCCAGCACTCCCAGCGGCCGGCCCTGGCCGCTCATGATGCGCCCCGAAATGGTGAAGCAAAAATTGTCCGTGGCCACCGACCGATAGATGTCGGAGGCGTAGATGTCTCCCCCCTGCATGGCCCCGCGGAACCAGGGCCTGGCCGACCAGTCGCGGCCCAGGGCGTGCCCGCCCACGCCGGGAACCCCGGCGCGGCCGATATTGGCCGTGACCTGCCTGCCGCGGGCGTCGGTCACGTAGGCCAGTTCGAAAAAGCCGTGCCGCCGCACCAGGTCGCGCAGGAAGCCTTCCAGGCGCGGGCGCTGCATGCCGCGCACCTCCGGACTCCGCAGGCACTGGCGCACCACCTGGGCCGCCCGCCGGTGGGCGTCCAGGCGAAACACCCCCACCGCCAGCAGCAAGTCATCGCAGCCCTGGCGCAGGCTGCCGGCCAGGCGGGAGAGATCGGCCGCGCTGGCCGCCTGCTGGGTGGCGCCGGCGGCCACCCCGTCGATGCCCTCGGCCACCTGGCGGACCATCTCCCTCTGCCGCAGGCCCTGGCTGGCGATGCTCTCCATGATCCCGCCCAGGCCGCTCTGATTCCGGCCGTCGCCCACGGCCTCCACCAGGCCCGCCACGCATTGGCTGATGCCCTCCAGGATTTCCGCCACCCGCCCGGTGGCTTCCATGGTTTCGTCGGCCAGGCGCTGCACCTCGCTGGCCACCACGGCGAAACCCGCGCCGTGCTCCCCGGCCCTGGCCGCCTCCACCGCGGCGTTTAAGCTCAAGAGCCTGGTCTGGGTGGCCACCCCGGCGATGAGCTTCATGACCGAGCCGATATCCCGCGAACCGGCGTGCAGGTCCTGGGTGAGCCGGGCCACCTCCTGGCTGCGGTCGCGGGCCTCCTGGGTGCCGTCGCTTACCTCCCGCACCAGCTCCTCCAGCTCGCGGCTGGCCTGGGCGATGCTGGCCGCGCTACCCTCCTGGTCCTTGGCGCTCGCGGCCAGGGTCTGGGAGGTGCCGGTCAACTCGGGCGCCACCTTGGAGAGGTCCACCGCCGCGCGGGCGATGCTGCCCACGGTTTCCTTGCAGCGGCCCAAAAGCTGGTTGACCAGGCCCACGAACAGCTTCAAGGGCCCCAGGCGGGGCTGGGGCAATTGGGTGGTGAGGTCCCAGCGGGAGGAGGTCATGGCCCGCAAGGGGACGAGGACTTTTTCGGGAGCCAGAAATTTGGACAGCATGGGGCACGCTTCCGGCTGAAGTTGCTGTAAAGGCGATCCCAGGGAGAATGTGGCTGGTTGTGGTCCGCGCCTTTTTACTGAGCAAAGAGGGTGCCAGGTGTGCTATTGCGCAACTTGTTGTTATGGTTATTAATTTTACGCAAAACCCGGCCGAGGGCCCTACCGGAAGGTGGGATTATCCGCGATCTATCCTACAAAATTGTATTTTTGTCGGTTTTGTGGCGTTTGGGAAGGCCGCTTGGCTGGCATCCGGCGCGGTATGGGCCGCCGGCCTCTGCGCGCTTGGCCAAGGGCAAGGGGCTAAAATCAAGGCCCCTTGCCCTTGGCCGTCATACGAACAGATTTATTTGAGCCTTGGCCGCCCGGCCCAGGTAGGTGGCCGCCCCGCCGAACTCGACGCCGTCTATGAGCTGATTCTTCTCGATGCCCATGACGTCCATGGTCATTTGACAAGCTATCAATTTTACATCTGATTCAAGCGCCGCCTCGATCAGCTCGGGTATGGTGGGCACGTTCACCTTTTTCATCCAGGAATTCATCATGCCGGTGGCCATGGCGGTCATGCCGGGCAGCATGCCTATGATGTTGGGCACCGGCACCGGCATGGCCGGGTTGGCGATGGGCGCCACCTTGAGGTTGGCGTAGCGGTCCTTGCGGAGAATCTCCAGGCCGTAGAAAGTGAAGAACACGCTGGTTTCCAAATCCATGGCCGCGCCGGTGGTGGCCAGGATCAAGACCGGATAGGCCATGTCCAGGGTGCCCTTGGAGGCGATGATGGTCATGGCCCGGGCGTCGGGCGGCCCTTGCGCGGCCAGTTCCTTTTTCACCTCGGCGCGGATATAGTCCAGAATCTCTTGCTGTTCCATGTCATGCTCTCCAAGCGAGGTTTACGGCGGCTTTGGTTTAATTCTCTATTTATGGTGCTCTTTTGCGGCCGCCTTGGCAAACCCGTTGCGCAGAGATTTTCCAATTTTTACAATTATTCCTGACTTGCCCGCTCCTGTTTCGTGTCTTATATTATAGTGTAACAGCCCTCCTGCCGGGCGCCTTCTTGGGGAAAGGAAAGCGATATGGCCAGGAGGATTTTAATATTATGCGCTTTGGGCGCCGCCTTGGCTTTGGCTTTTACGGGGCCGGCCGCGGCCAGCGTCATAAGCTTCGGCCACTGGAACAGCGGCGGCAACTGGGACGCGGTGGTGGACGGCGGCGCCTTCAACGGCGGCGCCTTTTTCAGCGGCGATCCCCAGGGCGGCTCCACCGGCGGCCACGGCAACCAATGGGGCCAGTACCAGGGCCGCGGCTGGTTCGCCAGCGGCTGGCAGCGCCTGGAGGGGGGAACCTACGACGGCTCCTACCTGTGGGTGGATAATTTCAACCTGTACGACGCCATCTTCGGCGATCCCAACAACTACCAGCCCCTGCAGGTGGGCAATTACCACCTGGACGGCGGCTATCAACTGGGCGTGAACCTCTACACCAGCATGCCGCAAAGCTGGGGGCGGATCAGCCAGGACGAGTACGACGCCTCCTACGGCGGCGCCCTCACCCTCACCGACATCCTTTTCGGGGACGACAGCGACGGCGTGGGCAAGATCACCTTGATCGGTCAGATAACCGGCGACATGGCAGGCGCCCTGGGCTCTGATGCGCTGGCCTTTTCCTGGACCCTCCAGGATCACGACAGCTCGCCCAATCACACCCTTTTGTCCGGGCTCAACAGCGACAAGAACCACCCGCCCCAAATGCATCTGCGCGGCGAAGGCAGCCTCTCCGGGGCGCAGGCCACGCCGGAGCCGGCCAGCATGCTGCTCCTGGCTTCGGCCCTGGGCGCGGGCGGGGCCTTTGCCGGCTGGCGCAGGCGGCGCGCGGCCTGAACCAGCCCAGCCTTACAACGTTGAAGGCGCTCCCCGCTTCGGGAGCGCCTTTTGTTTGCAGCGCTTTGGCCGGCCCCATGGCCGCCCCAATCTGCGCGCGCCTTTAGGCGCGCAGCGATCCGGTCAGGCTCAGCCGGTCTGGCTGTCCAGAAGCCCGCCTTGGGCCAGATTGGCCCCTTCTTCCAAGAGGGCGGCTATGTCCAGGATCAGCACCATCTCGTCGTCTTCCTCCCGGCGGCCCACCATGGCTATGAGCCGATCGTCGATGGCGCCGAAGCCGGAAGGCACCTGCTCCACCGTGCCCGGCGAAAGCATCTCCACCGCTTCCACCTGGTCCACGGCCAGGGCCACGTTCTCGCCGTTTCTTTCCACCACCATGGCGATTTCGCGGTGGGTGCGGCGGATGGCCGAACGCACCTCGGAGAAAAGCTGCACCATGCGGTCCAAGGCCCCGTCCCTGGTTTGCTGGATCAGGGCGTAGGCCTGGTCGAATTGGCCCTGACTGCTGAGAAGATCAACCTCGTTGGCGATCTGGTGGATGCGCTGGTGAGGCCGGTCGAACTGCAGGAGGATGCCCATAAGTTCCAGGTTGTCGGAATTGAAGGACTGGTACCACTGGCCGAAAGCGCATTTGGCGTGGTCCGTGGTCAGGGTGAATTTGCGGCGGTCGCGCACCGATGATTCCAGCTCGGACAGGTAGTTCTTATGATCCTCCTCGCGCTGCACCAACAGCTCGACCAACTCCTCCATCTCCTCCAGGGAGGAAGGAAAGCCGAGGCGGCGGCGCAAGTCCAAGAGGGGCATCACCGACCCGCGCAAATTAATCATGCCCCTGACATGGTCAGGGGCGTTGGGCACGGCTGTCACCTTGGGCAGGGCCAGCATCTCCTGCACGTCAACGGAAGAAAGTGCCAGGCGCTGTTCTTTAAGGCGAAAGATTACCCAGGGAAAATCCGTCGCTATATCGCTGGTCATAAACCGTCGGCCTCATGGCTGGGGTTACCGGTTCACCCAATACTATCAGATAGTGTAACCGAACCGGCCTTAAAATCCCATACCCCGGAACTAGTTACTACCAGCCGGGGCGCGGGCTCGGCGTGGGCGGCGGTCAGATGCGGTCCTGCAGGACCTTGAAGGAAATGGTGGAGGCGGTGACCTTGCTGCGGCCGGTGTAGATGAGCACCGTCACCCACAGGGCCTGCAGCATGATGAGAACCCAGGGGTCCCACAGGAGCGACAAGCCGGACACCAGGGAGGGAGTCGCCGCCCGGTCGGGCAGCCACAGCGCCATCAGGCCCGCGTAGGCCACCGAGATCAAGGACATCCATTGATAAGCCGTCAGGCGGCCGCCGCCGCGGTGATCCGCCCGGAAAAATTCGCTCCAAACCCGCCAGCCCTGGGTGACGGCCAGGGAGACCATGAGCGCGGCGCTGAAATGGCCCAAGAGGAAAAGATACAGGCAGGCCAGGCCGCAGGCCAGATAGATGACCGCGGTGATGGCCTGCACCGGCAAAAGGGGAGCGCCTTCCAGGCCGCTTTCATAGGCGGCCTTTTTGGTGGCCCCCTTGAAGGCGAAGCTGTGGCGGGCGAAAAGCCGTTGCAGGCGGGGCGGGCATTGGCTCAGGGGCTTGCCATAGCAGCAGCCGAAGCTGATGCAGGCCAGGCGACCCAGGCCCTCGCCAAATGCGTAGGCCACGCCGAGAGCGGAGCACACCGCCAAAACCGGCAGTTGCGCCTGGCCGCCCAGGGCCAGATCCGCCGCCATCACCAACCAGGGCGCGGCCACCAGCCCCACGAAAAACGCCCCGGCTACGGTGAAAGTGTAGTTTTTCTTTTCCACCACCCGGGCCACCAGGCGGGCCGCCGGCGTGCACAAGGACACCAGCGGCAGGAGCACCACCCCCACCACCCGCAGGGAAAGGCCCAGGGAACCCAGCATCACCACCAACAGGGCGGCGGCCACGAAAAGGGCGCTGGCCGTGAAAACGCCGTAGAAGGTTATATTGGCCCCGCGCCAGGCGCCGTCGGCGTGCTTGTAGACCGGAATGGCGGCCAAGATTTGCCAGCGCTCCTGGGGAAGCGCGCGGAAGCCCCAAGCCAAAAGAGCCGCCATCGCCAGGCCCAGCCCCAACAGGAACAACTCGTTTGCCATCGCATATACCTCTTGCATGCTATGCCAAGGATCTGGCCACGGCGGAACGCACCAGCACCTCGGTCTCCACCAGGGGCCGGCCGAAGCCGGCGGAAAAGCGGCTGGTCACGCCGGGACGCAACTGGTTGGCCAACAGGTCCTCGCTGAATCCCACCCGGCCGGGCTGAAAAAGCAGCACCACCGTGCTGGAGCCGGGGCGGAACAGGCTCTTGGGCTGCCCCTTGGCCAAAAGCATGCCCGGCATTATGGGCTGGGGGTGGTCGTAATCCTGAGGGCTGTAGCACTGCACGATCTCGCCGATCATGAGGGCGGCCACCTCTATCATGGCCACCAGCCCCACCCGCTCGCCGCCCTGGGTGTCGGTGTCCAGCACCGTGATCACCCGCCGGTTCTTGGAAAAGGGCGTCACCAGGCTCACCACCGCGCTGGGGTTGCAGGAATGATGCGCCCCCTCGATCTCGTAATGATCCACCACCCTGCCGGCGGCCGGCACGTGGTTGTAATGGTATTTCTCCGGGGTCAGGCGGAAGACCGCGTAATCGCCGCCGCGGAAGGCGGTGAGCCAGCGGGTCTTGGTTTCGCCCAAAAGCTCCTCGAAGGAAAAAAATTTTTCCTTGAGGAACAGGGCCGAGGCCTTGCGCAGGGAGCCCACCAGCACCCGGGCGTCGGCCGGCGAGGCCACTTCCCGCTCGCCGGCCAGGGGGCGGCAATCCTCGTACCTTATGCGGCGCTCGAACACCTTGCGGGGCGTGTCCAGCGCTTCCAGGGGCTCCCGCAGCTCCTCCGGGTCCACGCCCAGGCTGCGCAGGAAACGGGACGCGCCGGCCAGGCGGGCCCCCAACAGGGAATCATAGTTCAGGTGGGCCAGCCAGGCCGAGGCCCGGGGGCTGGTGAGCGCCCGGAACAGCTTGGGGCTCTGTTCGCGCACCCGCGAGTAGAGGATCCCCACCAGGCCGTCGCCCAAAAGGCGCTCCCGCCTGACCTCACCCGAGCATCTGTCTATGTAGTAATGCTGCATGATCCCGCTTCACCTTCACGGGCCGGGCCAGGGCCTGGTTGGAAGCCTCGGTCTCGGCCTGAATGGTTATCAACAAGAGATTTATCAAGCTCCCCAGCTCTTCCTGATCGGCGGAGCGCTCCAGCACCCGCGGCCGCAGCGCGGCCACCAGCTCGGCCGCGCCCCTGCCGCCGGCGGCGTGCTCCAGGGAGCGGCGGCGCTGGCTGAAGGCCAATTCCGGCGCGGCCTCCAGGGCGCGGACGTCGGCGGCGGCCAGGTCCAGGGCCTCGCCCATGTGCTCTTTAAGCAAGGTGGTGCGGTAATAGCGCTCGGCCGCCAGGTTGAATTCCTCGGCCGG
Organism: Desulfocarbo indianensis; assembly: GCA_001184205.1. Taxonomy (GTDB): domain Bacteria; phylum Desulfobacterota; class Desulfarculia; order Desulfarculales; family Desulfarculaceae; genus Desulfocarbo; species Desulfocarbo indianensis. The sequence continues at coordinate 814,299 of LBMP01000001.1, read as the reverse complement.
CACCGCCAGGGGATCGCGGGCGCCCAGCTCCTCCAGCACCCCCTGGGTGAGACGCCCCGCCGCCGAGCGCCGGGGCCAGTCCTCCAGGCGGTCGGCCAGATCGCGCAGGGTTTCTCCGGCGTCCAGCGCCTCGCTCAGATCGGCGGCTTCTTCCCGCAGCATGCCCAAGAGGGCGCGGCGGTATTCCAGGTTGTACACCCGCAGATAGCCGGGATAGCGCCGGCTGGGCCGCACCCGGCGGCAGCGCTCCACGATCATCTTGAGATAGAGGTTGGGCGTGTCGGCCCGCACGAAAAAGGTGGGCACCCCCACCGCCGCGCCGAAGAAAATCTGCCGCCTCTCGCTTTCCAGCTCGGGCCCGTCGGGTATCAGGGCGTGGCTCAGGCGGCCGCTTAAGGCCTGCCGATAGCACATGGCGGTGATCAGGGCCTGCAAATCGGCGGCCGGGGCCAAGTCGCGGACCAGGCTGGGGAACAGGCTGTAATGCCGGCCCTCGAAGCCGCTGAAGCCCATCTTGGCGTATTCCCGCTGGCGGTAAAGCAGATACATGGCCATCTTGCAGTCGAAGACCCCGGCCTCGGCCAGATCGGCCAACAGGCGCTCCTGGTTGCCCGGGGAGCCGTCCAGGCCCGGCGCCGAATCGGTGGAGAGCAGGCAGGCCAGGTAGTCCAGCAGGCGGAAGTCCGGCACCAGGTCGCCGCGCAGGCGCAGCAGCCGGGCCAGGTTGCGATCCAGCCACAGGGGGCCGAAGGGGGTGATGGGCCGGCCCAGCACCTTGAGCTTGGCCTTTTTCTTCCAGCGCCGCCAGATCATGCGCAGATGGGTGAAGTCCAACTCGTGGGGCAGGAAGCCCAGGGCGCGCTCGGGGTGGAAATCGCTGAAGGCCAGGCGCAGGGGCGCGGCCGAATAGGCCCCCACGAACAGGGGCAGGAAATGCTCCACCCCCTTGATGACCAGGTCGGCCAGGTGCTTTTCCTGGGCCGCGCCGAAGCCCGACTCCGGATCGGCCAGGGCGGCGCTCAGCCGCCGGGAGCCCAGGCTCAGGTGGATGCCGTTGTTGGCCAGGCAGGTGTTGGAGGTGTTGGGCAGCACCACCAGGTTGCGGGTTATGATGCCCGCCTCCTTGAGCTTGGCCACCGCGTTGAGCTGGCTGCGGGAGAGCACCTGGTGGCACAGGTGCATGTAGCGGTGCTTTTCCTCGCCCCGGTCCCAGCCGGAAAGGCAGGGGCTCATGAAAAGCTCGCGGTAGAAACTGTCCGACACGCAGTCGTTGAGCCGCCGCTGGCGGATGGGCGGGGACGGCGCGAAATAGACCAGGGGCCGCTGGCCGGTCTCGCCCAGGCCCAGGCCTTTTTCGGCGTATTGGGTGAGCAACTGGCAGAGCAGATAGCGTATGGCGGTTTCCTTGGCCGTTGCCTTGCCCAGGCCCCTTTCATGGCCGGCCACCACGTAGAAGGAGCAGGTCTCCGGCGAGGTGTTGTCGCTGGAAAAACTCTCCAGGCAGGCGGCGCCGGTTTCCAGGAGGAGCCGCGGCGCCTCCGGCCGGTCGCCCAGGGCCTGGGCCAGGCTGAGCTTCAGGAGATAGCTCACCGGCAGGCGCAGCCACTCCCGGCCGGCCTCGTTATAAAGGAAGCGGCCGGCGTCCGCCCGCTGGCCCAATTCCGGGCGCGACTTGTCGGCCAGGAGATCGCGGGCCAGCACCCGGCCGGCGAACCGGTTCACCAGGCCGCGGGGCAGGCGGACCCAGGAATTCTCCCACAGGTTTTCCGGGTTGTCGTTGATGAAGCGCTCCAGGTCGCTGAGCAGGCTGCGCGGCGCCTCGCCCCTGCGGTGCCGGCGGATCAGATTGCGGAAGAAATTGGAATCCTGAATGGTTTTAGGCAGATCCACCTCCTCCTTGGGCCCGGTCACCGCCGCTTGCAGCTCGGTTTCGGTGCCGGCGGTGAGGTCCGTGCCCTGGAAGAGATCGCCCGCGCCCAGGCACGCCAGGCCGGTTTGCTCCCCAGGGCCGCGCCAAAAGCGGACCCGGCTGAAAACCGGCGCACCCGATATCGATGATTTCATGGCGGTCCTCATCTGGGCAGCCGAAAAACGGCCAACTAGCCTCCATTTGTTTCAGCCGCCCGTCGTTTGGGCCCCACCACGAAAACGGCCTCTAGCTTAAGTCCTAGCCACTTCCCGCTCCGCCAGTAGATTAACAGACATCTTCACGCCTTACGTGGCGATTAGGTTACTGAATCGCGAAAAATCGGTGTCGGGGAGCGCGGCGGGGGAGGCGGGCCGGCGGCGCTACGGCGCAACCGGCAAGTGCGCTCTTGCACAATATCGCTTTTTATCGTAGGCTGCCCTAATCCTTAAATGGGCGGATAACCCATTGAGCGATTGGCCGGCGGGGCGGAGCGAATGGTCCCGGCCGGTAATCCTTAGCGCCGAGCGCGCCGAACAAGTTGATTCAAATAGGGCTTCTGGCCGCTGGGCGGCCGGGGCCGGCGGGTGATTTTCCGCCCGATGTGAATGAATCTCCCCTGGAGACCCGCCGGCCGCGGGCCCTATGAGGCTGACCAGTCAGCACCCAGCGCCGAGGGAGGACGCTTAGCATGACCGCAAACAAAAGCCAAAGCGCCGGGGGCCTTCCCCCCATGCCCGACGACATCTCTCTTGCTCCGGAAAAAAAGCCCTTCAATTGGCGGAAGTGGATCTTCGTGGCCGTGGGCCTGGGCATCTTCGCCCTGTTCTACAACATCGACCAGTTTCCCGATGCGGTGGACACGGCGGGCAAGCATTTCACCCTGAGCAAGCAGGGCCAGATGGCCATGGGCCTGTTCCTCCTGGCCGGGCTTTGGTGGGTTTTCGAGGTGGTGCCCATCGGCGTGGTCTCCATCATGATCGGCGTGATGCAGGCGCTGTTCTCCATCCGCAACCCGGACGACGCCCTGAAGGACTTCCTGTCGCCGGCGGTGTGGTTCATCTTCGGCTCGGTGGTTTTGGGCATGGCCTTCACCAAGAGCGGGCTCACCCAAAGGCTGGCCTATAGAATCCTGCAGATCGTGGGCGAGCGCACCAGCATGATTCTCCTGGGCGTTTTCGTGTGCATCGCCTTCATGACCCATTTCATGGCCCACACCGCGGTGGCGGCGGCCATGTTCCCGCTTCTGGTGGCCATCCATCAGCTCTATACCGACAGGGACGAGCCCACCAAGTTCGGCAAGGCCCTGTTCATCGGCATGGCCTGGGTGGCCGGGGCGGGCTCCATCTGCACCTTCCTGGGCGCGGCCCGCGGCGTGGCCGCGGTGGGCTTCTACAAGGAAGCCACCGGCCTGGACGTGGCCTTTTTCGAGCTGTCCAAATACATGCTGCCCGTGGGCTGGGTGATGGTGTTTCTGCTCTGGGGGCTGATCATGCTGATCTTCAAGCCCGAAAAGAGCCGCATCGAAAACCTGCGCGAGCGGGTGGGGCGGCTTTCGTCCCAGCAGGGCTCCATGAGCAAAAAAGAGTGGTACGTGCTGGCCGTCACCCTGATGGTGGTGGGCCTGTTCATGGCCAAGAGCTTCGTCCCGGCCCTGGCCACGGTGAGCCGGCCGGGCATCATCCTGGTCTCCACCATGCTCTTCTTCCTGGGCGGCGTGTTGAACGTCAACGACCTGGAGGAGATTCCCTGGAACATCGTCCTGCTCTTCGGCGGCGCCATGAGCATCGGCTACTGCCTGATCCAGACCGGGGCGGCCCAGTGGATAGCCGTGCATTGGCTCAGCATGTTCAAGGCCGCGCCCTGGCTGGTCTTCCTGTTGTCCATCGCCTTCCTGGTGCTCATGTTGACCAACTTCATAATGAACGTGGCGGCCATCGCCATTTGTCTGCCCGTGGCGCTCATCATGGGCAATTACCTGGGCGTCAGCCCCCAGGTGATCCTGTTCTCCTCGCTGGTCACCGCGGGCATGCCCTTCAACCTGCTCATCGGCGCGGCGCCCAACGCCATCGCCTATGAATCCAGGCAGTTCACCACCGGGCAGTTCTTCACCTACGGCTGGCTGGCCAACATCATCCTGATGGCGGTGTTGACCATAACCATCCTGGTGGTCTGGCCGCTTTTGGGCATGCCGATCCTGACCAAGTAGGATTTAAACGCGACTGCCCCCTTGGGATCGAAGGGAACGCTTGGTTATAATTTAAGGCAAACGGCCGGACCCCGGCCGCCACCTTGGGAGAGGCCGCATGGCAATGAGCGAAAAAAAGCTGAAAGATCTCGTGATCCCCTTGTCCCAGTACCCCCATATGCCCTATTGGGCCAGCCTCAAGGAGGCGGTGGTGCAGCTCACCCTGGCCCAGAAGGACATGGCCCCCGGCGAACGCCGCCGCACGGTGCTGGTGTTCGACGAGGCCTACCGCCTGAAGGGCATCCTCACCCAGCGCAACATCCTGAAGGGCATCGAGCCCCGCTTTTCGGAAAGCCTGGCCGAGGGCTACAAGGTGGATTGGAAGGACCTGTTCAACCAGCCCAGCCAGGAGCAGCTGGCCAAGCCCATCAGCGAATTCATGAGCCCGGTGCGCGCCACGGTGAAAAGCGGCGACGGCCTGCTGGCCGCCTCCCACGTGATGATCAGCGAGAGGCTGGGTCTTTTGCCGGTGATGGACGGCGAAAAAGTGGCGGGCGTGGTGCGCCTGCAAGACGTGTTTTTCGAGCTGGGCCTATCCCTGCTGGGGGCCTGAGCGGACCCCGGCCGAGCTTACTGGTATGCTTTAGCCATGACCAAGCCCGGAAAGCCGGCCGCCAAAGGCGAAACCCAAGCCAGCCCCCTCCCCGCGGGCGCGGAACCCGCGGGCGAGGGGGCTTCCTGCGCCTTCAGCCAGCGTTACACCCTTTTCACCAAGGTCCTGGAGCACAACGAGAAGTCCCTGGAGATCATGAGCGACCTGCAGAGCAAGCTGCGGGGCGAATCGTCCTTTGACATGGACTACGTGTACCAGAGCGTGGAAGACATCATGGACTCGGTGGAGGCCATGGTGGTGCATCTGGACGCCATGAGCCCGGGCAGCTACGCCAAGCTCTTGCAGGCCCAGGACGCCATTTCGGATCAGGTCCGCGCCATTTTGGCCCGGCGGCGCACCATTCCCCAGGGCCGCTGGGTGGTCCCCTTTTCCCAATTGAGCGCGGCCGACGACACCCTGGTGGGCAGCAAGGCGGCCCACCTGGGCGAGATGCAGAACCGGCTGGGCCTGCCGGTGCCCGAGGGATTCGCGGTCACCACCTACGCCTTCCAGGAATTCATGCGCGCCAACCAGCTGTGGGAAATGGTGGGGCGCATCATGATCAGCGCCGACATGGGGGAGACCGCCGATCTTTATTGGGCCAGCGAGGAGATCAAGGAGTTCGTGCTGAGAAGCCCCCTTCCCGCCGAACTCAGCCGCAGCCTGCAAGAGGCCTATGAAAAGCTGCAAAAAGGCTCCGGGCGGCCCTGCGGGGTGGCCCTGCGCTCCTCGGCCCTCTTGGAGGACGGCCACCTGGGCCTGGCCGGCCAATACGACACCTCGCTTAACGTCATGGCCCCGGATCTGGAGCGCCACTACAAGCGCATCATCGCCAGCCAGTTCAACGCCGCCATCCTGCAGCAGGCCCACGGCCGGGGCCAGAAGCTCACCGAGATGGCCATGGGCGTGGGCGTCATGCGCATGGTGCAGGCCCAGGTTTCCGGGGTGATGTACACCACCAATCCCAACGACCCCGACGCGGGCGTGATGATGGTGGCCGCGGTGCGGGGCCTGGGCGCCTGGGCGGTGGGCGGCCAGGTGCGCTCCAGCCTCTACCTGGTGCGCAAGGATTTCGAACTCACCGTGCTCAAGGAGGAGCTTTCGCCCCAGGCCACCATGATCGTCTGCAGCCCCCAGGGCGGCATCGCCCAGAAGCCCCTGCCCGAGCCGGAAATCGAGCGGGCCTATCTCAGCCATGAGCAGATCCAGGGGCTTTGCGCCCATGGCCTGCGCCTGGAAAAGCACTACGGCAAGCCGGTGGACGTGGAATGGGCGGTGGGGCCGGAGGGCGATATCCAGCTCCTGCAGGTGCGGCCCCTGCGCATCGTGGCCAAGCGGCTCTCCCCCGAGCAGAAGGAGCACCTGGTGGAAGGCGCCCGGGTGCTGGCCCGGGACGGAGTCACGGTTTCGGCCGGGGTGGCGGCCGGAAAGGTGGTTATCGTGGCCGGGGAGGCCGATCTGGAGCGGCTCAAGGAGGGAAGCGTTCTGGTGGCTCCCTCCAGCCTGCCGGAATACGCCCTCTACCTGGACAAGGTGACCGCGGTGATAACCGAGGTGGGCGGCCGGGCCAGCCATCTGGCCGCCGTGAGCCGGGAGCGGGGGGTGCCGGCGGTGTTCAACCTGAAAAACGCCTGCCGCATATTAAAGGAGGGACAGGAGGTCACCCTGGACGCCGAAAGCTGCACGGTCTACCAGGGAGTGGTGGAGCCCCTGGTGCGGCGCTACCGCAAGCGCCTGGTGGCGCTTTCGGAGACCTCGGCGGTGGAGCTTCTGGAAAGCTGCCTCAAGCTCCTGGCCCCCCTGAACCTCACCGACCCCCGCCAGCCGGATTTCGCGCCCGCAGGCTGCCGGACCCTGCACGACGTGACCCGCTACGCCCACGAGATGGTCATCCGGGAGATGTTCCGCTACGCCGAGCAGCGCGGCGATCAGCACGAGCTTAAGACCGGGGACGGCGAGGCCCTGCGCCTTTCGGCCGGCCTGCCCCTGGAGATGTTTCTCATAGACCTGGGCGGCGGCGTCAAGCGCAGGCCCCGCAACGGCGAGGTGCTGCCCAAGGACGTGACGTCGACGCCCATGAACGCGCTTTTGCACGGCATGATCTCCACCCAATGGCGCGGCCCCGGCCCGGCCGAGGCCCAGCACGTGGCCGCCAGCCTGGGAGGGCCGGACTCCAGCAAGGTCATGCGGCACAACTACGCCATAATATCCAAGGATTACTTGAATTTTTCCTCACGGCTCGGCTTCCACTTCTCCACCCTGGATACCTTTTGCTCCCGCCACGACAACGACAACTACATCCGTTTCATGTTCAAGGGCGGCGGCGCGGATTCCCCGCGCCGCAACCGCCGGGCGCGCTACATCGGCAAGGTGCTGCAAAAGCTGGGCTTCCGGGTGGAGATCAAGGAAGACCACCTCTTCGCCCGCCTGGACAAGGGGCCTTGCCGCCTTTTCGAGGAAAAGCTGGCCCTCCTGGGCAAGCTCATGGTCACCACCCGGCAGATGGACATGCTCATGTTCTCCGACACGGTGATGGATTGGTACGTGGACGAATTCATGAAAACCCACGCCCAGGCCTAGCCAACCATCGGCTTTTTCTATTCTTAAGCCTCTCCGCTATCGATATTAAATATTGGACTCGCCAGTCTCAAGCCTGTAGATAGCTTAGGATAGTTAACTCCAAGCAAGTCTTATGCTTTTTCTGGGGATGCCATGCGGGTGATTTCGCAAGCGTTGGTTTCGATCTGGAGCTACCGTCTGGTGCGGGTCACCCTGGGCGCGCTGTTCATCTGGGCCGCCGTCGTGAAGCTCATGGACCCCGAGGTTTTCGCCGTGACCATCGACGGCTTCGGCCTGCTGCCCAAGCCTCTGGTGGGTCTGGCGGCCTTGGGCCTGCCGATCTTGGAGCTGGCCGCGGCGGTGGGCCTCATTCTGGACACGCGGGGCTGCCTGGCGGTGATCACCGGGCTCCTGGTCATGTTCAGCTTTATCCTGGCTTATGGCCTGTGGCTGGGCCTGGATATCGATTGCGGTTGTTACGGCCCGGGCGATCCCGAGGCCGAAGCCTTTTCCAGCTTGAAAAGCTCCCTGAACCGGGACCTTATCATGCTAGCCGGAGTTGTTTACATGTATTGGTGGCGCCGGCGCGGGGGTTGGGAGAAGCAAGACCCTCCCAAGTTCGGCCAAGCGAAACGCATTCTGCAGCTAAGGAGGGGTTAGGAATGAAGAGAGTCAACAAGATCATGGTATTGGCCCTGGCGGCGGCAATGGTGCTGGCCCTGGCGGCCCCTTCCTGGGCCTTGTTCGGCAGCAAGTTCGAAGAAGAGGTGGAAAAGGAAAAGACCTGCCTCAAGCTCTTCGGCGAAGCCGAGCGCGGCGATTACAAGCTGGTGGGCGTCACCGAGCTGAAAAAATGGATCGACGAGAAAAAACCCATGGTGATCGTGGACACCATGCCCTATGAGGACAGCTACAAGAAGGCCCACGTGCCCGGCGCGGTGCAGTTCCTCTTCCCCATTCCCGACATGCCGGAATGGAACACCAAGGAGACCGCCGGCAAGACCCAGGCCGACTTCGAAAAGCTCCTGGGCCCGGACAAGGACAAGACCATCGTGGTGTACTGCGGTTTCGTGAAATGCACCCGCAGCCACAACGGCGCCTGGTGGGCCAAGAAGCTGGGCTACAAGAACGTCTACCGCTACCCCGGCGGCATCTTCGCCTGGAAGGGCGCCGGCTACGAGGCCGCGGAGGTCAAGTAGCCTTGCTGCCCAGCCCCGCGCCAAAGCACGCCGAACTCCTGGAGGCCATCCGGGACAAGGCGGCCAACCTCTTTGAGAGCGGCGCCCTGCTCTGCGCCCCGGCGGTGCTGGTGACCCTGAACCACGCCCTGGGCGGCGGGCTCAGCCACCAGCAGGCCAAGGCGGTGGCCGCGGCCCTGCCCGAGGGCATGGGCGGCGCGGGCTGTTCCTGCGGGGCGCTTTCCGGCGCCCAGGTGGCGGTGGGCCTGTTTCTGGGGGGCAAGCTGCCCTGGCGCAAGATGGCGCCGCCCGCCCGTGAGATGCACGACCAGTTCAAGGGGCATTTCGGGTCCACCTGTTGCCGGGTGCTCAGCAAGAAGGTTAAGCACGACCCCAAGGCCCACTTCGCCCAATGCACCGGCATCACCGGCGAGGCCGCGGCCCAGGCGGCCCAGATAATCCTGGAGGCCAAACCGGAACTGGCTAAAAAGGCGGATTGGGATTTCCTGCGCAAACGCACCAGCCGCCTGGCCGCCGGGGTCAAAAAGCTGGTGGGCGCATCCTGATTTAATCAAACAATCAAAATAGATAATCAAGCGGCCGCGGGTGAGATCACCCGCGGCCGCTTCTTTGCGCTGGCTTGCCCCTTCATGACGAGAAAGCCAAGGTCTTCACCCTGGGCGAGGGGGGGCGCCGGCGGCCAGAGGCAAGCGCCTGGCCATCCCCGGCGTGGCTGAAGACGCCCGGCCGCCCTTTCCAACCTGAAATTCCTCTATGGCAAAATAAAGAAAGCCGGCGGGACGCTCACCTGCTGAGCATGCCACGCGCTCCGCCCCTTTTGGCTGGGAGGTTGAACCGGAGCTTCCTCCGTCAGCGGGCCGGCGGGCGCTCCGCCTCTTGGGCGGGACCCGGCCTACCAGGAGAGAGTCATCACCAGACCGCTGGCCGGCGACCACCTGGCCCAGAAATAGCCGCCGGAATAATAGCCGGCCTCCTGCTGCTCCTTGGGGGGCGTGCAGCCGGCCACGTTGAGCACGGCCAGGCCGTTGTAGCCCGCGGCCAGGTAGGCCCAATCGCCCCGCACCAGGCTGCGGTAGCCCAGGTAGCCGTCGCTGAGCGCGCCGATCTGGCGGGGATCGTATTCATCCTCCACGTCGATCACCCGGTAGCCGCCGGCCCGGTCGCTGACATAGGCCCTCTTGCCCGCCACGAAAACGTGGCGGGTGGAATCATGGCTGGCCAGGCGGCCGGTCTCGCGCAGGGCGTCCACGTCGCTGATATCCAGGATGCGCAGGCCCGCCACGCCGTCGGCCACATAGGCCAGCGCGCCCTGCACCGTCACCGCCAGGCATTCGTCCAGGCTGCCGAGCCAGGCCCTTTCCCTGGGCTCCTCGGGCACGGATACGTCCACCGCCCGCAGGCCGCCGAAGCCATCGGCCAGGTAAACCGTTTTTTCGTCCACATAAAGCCCGCGCGAGGCCTGCCGGCTGGGCAGGCTGCCCAGTTGGCGGGGTTGTTCGGGCGCGGTCACGTCAATGATCCTGAGCCCGCCGGGCCCGTCGGCCAGATATACGTAAATACCGTCCGAGGCCACCCCCTGGGCGTCGCCCCAGGAGGCCAGACGCCCCACCTCCCGAGGCTGGCCGGGGTTGGAGATGTCCAGGACGCGCAGGCCCGCGCGGCCGTCGGCCAGATAGGCGTAGGCCCCCACCACGGCCACGTCCCGCGCCCGGTGGCCCGAGGGGAACACGGCCAGTTCCCTGGGCGCGGCCGGATTGCCCACGTCCAGGATGCGCAGGCCATAGCCGCCGTCGGCCACGTAGGCCACCCCGTTTTCAATGGCCAGGGAGCCGGTGAAATCGGCGGAGGGCAAAAACGCCGCCTGTTCGCCGGGGCAGGCGGCCAGGGCCGCGCCCGCCGTCAGCAGGCACAGGGCCCAGAGCCAGCCCGCCAGTTTCGCCGCCGCGCGCAGAGGCATGCCTATCTCCTTGAATTCAAGAACTTGCCTTAGCCGCCATTGTATCCCGCCAAGCGCCCAACGGTCAAATCCCCTCCCGCCCCCTCCGGCCCGCCAACCGCTCCTAATAAATCTGGTCTTGGCTTACGGCTTGGGGTATATTCTTTTACATAAATATTTGATCTTATCGGTGCTTGCAGGCTTAAAAGGGAAGACGGTGCGAATCCGTCGCGGTCCCGCCGCTGTAACCGGAAACGAAACCCGCTCAAAGGGCCACTGCCTCATGATCAAATGGGGTGGGAAGGCGCGGGGAGTAGGACGACCCGGGAGTCAGAAGACCTGCCGATGAGAAAGCTTGAGCGCTTTGGGGTCCGGGCAAAGACCTGAGCGCCGGTTGAGGTCAAAGAAACTGGGTGCTGGCCTCGAAAACCAAATCGGTTTTCGAGGCCTTTTTTCTCGCAAGGGGGTGAATATCATGAAGCGGAATTTGCTAAGACCAAGTTTGATGTGCCTGTTTCTCTGCCTCGGCCTCTTGATGCTGACGCCGGCCCTGGCCTGGGCCCACGGCGATCACGGCCATGCCGCCAAGCCGGCCAAAAAGGCCATATTGCTGGTCACTTTCGGCACCAGCCTGCCCGAGGCGCAAAAATCCTTCGACCTCATGGACGCTGCCTACCGCAAAGCCTTCCCCGGCTATGAAATCCGCTGGGCCTATACGGCCAAGTTCATCCGGGATAAACTGGCCAAGCAGGGCAAGAGCCTGCAATCGCCAGAAGAAGCCCTGGCCGGCCTCATGGCCCAGGGCTACGGCCGGGTGGCGGTGCAATCGCTGCACGTGATACCCGGCTCGGAATGGCAGGGCCTGGTCAAGGTGGCGGAGGGCTTCGCCGGCATGGGCGGCTGCCTGCGCCCGGTCCTGGGCCCGCCGCTCATGGCTTCGGCCCATGACGTGGCCGCCACGGCCGAGGCGCTCCTTGGCCGCCTGCCCGCCGGGCGCAAAGCCGGCCAGGCGGTGGTCTTCATGGGCCACGGCAGCGAGCACGCCGGCGGCATGGCCTACCAGGCCCTGGCCTATGAACTCAGCCGGCGGGACCCGCTGGTTTTCCTGGGCACGGTGGAGGGCCTGCCCAGCCTGGAGGAGGTCATGGCCGGGCTCAAGGCGCGCAAGGTGAAGAAGGTGTTCCTGGCGCCGTTTATGACCGTGGTGGGCGATCACGTGGTGAACGACATGGTGGGTCCGGAGCCGGATTCCTGGCTTTCGCAGTTGAAGAAGGCCGGCTATGAATGCGAGCCCGTGTTGGAGCCCATAACCCAAAACCCCGGCGTCTCGCGCCTGTGGCTGGAGCACACCAAGAACGCCATGCAGCCGCCGCAAGACCCGCACCACAAGTAACCATGCCGCCCGCCAGCCAGCGCCGCCGCCAAATTTCCCGCCGGGCCCTGCTTTGGGGCCTGGCCTTGGCGGTGGCCTGCCTGGCGGTGCTGGCCACGGGCATGGGCTATATCCCCATCTCCCCCTCCCAGGTGCTGGGCATCCTGGGGGCCAAGCTCCTGGGCTGGGAGGATTTAATCAAGGGCATGGAGGAGGTGCTGAGCCACGTGGTGTGGGAGGTGCGCCTGCCCCGCATCCTCACCTCGGCGGTGGTGGGGGCCGGCCTGGCCCTGGCCGGGGTGGTGTTCCAGGGCCTTCTGCTCAACCCCCTGGCCGATCCCTTCACCCTGGGGGTCTCCTCGGGCGCGGCCTTCGGCGCTTCCCTGTCGCTTTTCCTGGGCCTGGATTTCCTGGGGGCCTACACCATCTGCCTCCTGGCCTTTCTGGGGGCGGTGGCCACCCTGTTCGCCGTCTTGTGGCTTTCCTCCCTGGACGGCCAGCACTCCCCCACCAGCCTCATACTCTCCGGGGTGATCGTGGCCGCCATCCTCTCGGCGGGCATCAGCTTCCTTAAATACCTGGCCGAGGAGCAGGTGTCGGTCATCGTGTTCTGGCTCATGGGCAGCTTCGTGGGCCGCTCCTGGCTGGACGCGGGCTTCACCGCGCTTCTCAGCGCCGGCGGCCTGGCGGTGTTCATCTATCACGCCCGCGACCTGAACATCATGTGCCTGGGCGACCGCGCCGCCGGCTCCCTGGGGGTGGACACCCGCCGGGTGCGGCTGACCCTGCTCACCGCCGCCTCCCTGGTGACCGCGGCCTGCGTGTCGGTATCGGGCATCATCGGCTTCGTGGGGCTTTTGGTGCCCCATCTCATGCGCTTTCTGGTGGGGCCGGACCACCGGCTCCTGCTGCCGGCCTCGGCCCTGGCCGGGGCGGGGCTACTTCTTTCGGCCGATACCATAACCAGGGCCGCCCTGCCCCACGAGGTGCCCATCGGGGTGCTCACGGCGCTCATCGGCGGACCGTTTTTCTGCTACGTGTTCCGCCGCAAGCAACTGGGCATGCGCCATGGCTGAGGCGGTTTTCCAGATAAGCGGGCTGGAGTTCGCCTACGGCGAGCTGGCCGTGCTGGACGGCCTGGATTTCCGGGTGGAGGCGGGCCGCTTCCTCGGGGTGCTGGGCCCCAACGGCTGCGGCAAGTCCACCCTCTTGGACCTCATGAGCGCCTGCCGCCGGCCCAGGGCGGGCAGCCTTTTGTTCATGGGCAACGAGCTGGAGCGCCTCCCGCGGCCCCGCCTGGCCGCCAGCCTGGCCCTGGTGCCCCAGGATTTCTCCCTGCACTTTCCCTTCACCGTGCGGGAGGTGGTGCTCATGGGCCGCCATCCCCACATCCCCCGCTTCGCCTCCCCCTCGGCCCGGGACCAGGCGGCGGTGGAGCGGGCCATGGCCGAGCTGGAGGTGACCCACCTGGCCGGCAAGCTGGTCACCGAGATATCGGGCGGCGAAAAGCAGCGGGTGGCCCTGGCCAGGGCCCTGGCCCAGGACGCGCCGGTGCTGCTTCTGGACGAGCCCACCTCCAGCCTGGACGTGAACCATTCCCTGGCGGTGCTCAGCAACCTGGAGCGGCGGGTGCGCCGGGCCGGGGCCACCGTGGTGGCGGTGATGCACGACATCAACCTGGCCGCGGCCTATTGCGACGACCTGCTGCTCCTGAAAAACGGCAAGGCCCATTTCGCCGGCCCCGCCGCCCAGGCCCTCACCCCGGAGAATCTCTGGGAGGTGTTCGGCGTGCGGGCGCGGGTGAGCTGGGATGAATACGCCGGGGCGCGGGTGGTCACCCTGCGCAAACCGGGAGGCGAGGCATGAAACGGATCGTCTTAAGCCTGGCGGCCATCTTCTGCCTGCTGGCCGCCGCCGCGGCCCTGGCCGGCGAGCGCGGCTTCATTGACGACTCCGGCCAGGAGGTGCGCGTCGCCTCTCCCTATAAGCGCATCATCTCGCTCTACGGCGCGCACACCGAAAACCTCTTCTCCCTGGGCCTGGACCAGGAGATCATCGGGGTATCCCCGAACGAGAGCCATCCCCCGGCCGCGCTGGCCAAGCCTGTGTTCAGCTACCGCGATGACCCGGAGCGCTTACTGGCGGCGCGGCCCGATCTGGTGCTGATCCGCCCCATGATCATGCGGGGCTATCGGGGCCTGGTGGAAAGCCTGCGCCGGGCCGGGGTGGCCGTGGTTTCCCTGCAACCCACCGGCGCCGACGACCTCTTCGCCTACTGGCACAAGCTGGGCCTGCTCACCGGCAGGGAAGCCCAGGCCCGGGCCATGACCCGGCGCTTTCAGGGCGAACTGGCCCGCCTGAAAAGCCGGGTGGCCGCCGTCAGGACGGAGGAGCGGCCCCGGGTCTATTTCGAATCGGTGCACCGCCGCTTTAAAACCTTCGCGCCCTTTGCCATGAGCATCTTCGCCCTGGAGGCGGCCGGCGGGGTGAACCTGGCCGCCGGGGCGGATTCGGTGCGGGGCAGCAACATCGCCGAATTCGGCAAGGAGCGCATTCTCTCCCTGGCCGCGCGCCTGGATATCTACCTGGCCCAGACCGGCCCCATGAACCGGGTGAGCGCGGCCGAGATCAAAAGCGAGCCCGGCTTCGCCGTGCTCAAGGCGGTGCGCGAGAACCGGGTCTACCTGGTGGACGAGCAGCTGGTCTCCCGGCCCACCCTGCGCCTTTTGCAGGGCGTGGAGCTGCTGCAGGGCATTCTGTATCCCCGGCTGACCGCCGGGGGCGACGCCGCCGGAGCGCGGCCATGAAGGGCCTGGTGGTGGCGGGGGCCCAAAGCGGCGCGGGCAAGACCACCTTAAGCCTGGCGCTCATGGCCGCCTTTGCCCGGCGGGGGCTATCGGTGCAGGCCTTCAAGGTGGGCCCGGATTTCATCGACCCCGGCCACCACGCCCTGGCCACGGGACGCCCCTCCCACAATCTGGACGGCTGGATGCTCAGCCCCGAGGAGAACCGGGCCATCTTCGCCCGCCACGCGGCCGGCGCGGATTTGGCAGTGGTGGAGGGCGTGATGGGCGTCTACGACGGCTTCGACCCCGTGCTGGAGACCGGCTCCACCGCGGAGATGGCCAAACTCTTAAGTCTGCCGGCGCTCTTAACCGTGGACGCCAAGGCCATGGCCCGCAGCCTGGCGGCCTTGGCCAGGGGGTTCGCCCAGTTCGACCCCGGCCTGGCCTGGCTGGGCCTGGCGGCCAACCGGGTGGGCAGCCCCCACCACGCCGAGCTGCTGGCCGAGGCCATGAGCCTGGCTCCGGAGATGCCCTTTCTGGGCGGCCTGCCGCGCGCCCCGGAGCTGGCCCTGCCGGAAAGGCATCTGGGCCTGGTCACCGCCGAGGAAGGCGGCATGGACCCGGAAGCCCTGGAGCGCCTGGCCGACTGGGTGGAACAGGGCCTGGACCTGGACGCCCTGTGGCAGCGCCTGCCCGAGATCGATATCCCGCCGCAGGCCCCGCAGCCCGCGCCGCCGGGCACCGGCCTCCGCCTGGGCGTGGCCCGCGATCAGGCCTTTTGCTTCTATTACGAGGAGAACTTCCGCCGCCTGCGCCGGGCCGGAGCCGAGCTGGTGTTTTTCTCGCCGCTGAACGACCCCGCCCCGCCGCCGGGTTTGGACGGCCTATATCTGGGCGGCGGCTATCCCGAGCTTTTCGCCCAGCGCCTCAGCGCCAACCGCGCCATGCGGGAGGGCCTGGCCGAGCTGGCCCGCGGGGGGTTGCCCATCTACGCCGAATGCGGCGGCATGATGTACCTGGGCGCCAGCCTCATTGACGGCCAGGGCCAAGCCTGGCCCATGGCCGGGGCGCTGCCCCTGGAGACCCGCCTCTTGCCCCGCCTGCGCTCCCTGGGCTACCGTCGCATAAGGACCCGCCGGGCCAGCCTCCTGGGGCCGGCGGGCACCGAGGCCAGGGGGCACGAGTTTCATTATTCCGAGGTTTGCGGCTCGGCCTCGGCCGAGGACGCTTACCAGGCCTGGGGCCGGGCCGGCGAGACGCCCGGCGCGCGCGCCTATTGCTTCAACAACATACTGGCCAGCTATGTGCATCTGCACTTCGGCAGCAACCCCGGCCTGGCCCCGAACCTGGTGGCTTTCTGCCGGGAACGCAAAGGAGCCCCAGCATGACCTCATGGAACCTCCCCCCTCAAGAGATCGAGGACAGGAGCTTCGCCATCATCGACGGCGAGGCCCCGGCCCACTCCTGGCCGCCCGAGGCCTGGAGCATCGTGCGGCGCATGATCCACACCACGGCCGATTTCGACTACGTGCAATCGGTGCGCATGCATCCCCAGGCCCTGGAGCGGGGCCGCCGCGCAATCGCCTCGGGCGCGCATATCTTCACCGACACCGCCATGGCCAAGGCCGGCGTCTCGGCCCGGCGGCTGGCCCCTTTCGGCTGCCGGGTGGAATGCCTCATGGCCGATGCCGGCGTGGCCGCGGCGGCCAGAGAGGGCCACACCACCAGGGCCTACGCGGCGGTGGAGGCGGCGCTGGACCGCCTGGAGGGCGCCATATACGTGGTGGGCAACGCGCCCACCGCCCTCTGGCGGCTTTTGGAGCTGATGGATGCCGGCCGGGCGCGGCCCGCTCTGGTGGTGGGTCTGCCGGTGGGGTTCGTCAACGCGGCCGAATCCAAGGCGGCGCTGGCGGCCAGCGATCATCCCCATATCACCGCCCTGGGGCGCAAGGGCGGCTCGGCGGTGGCGGCCAGCGTCATAAACGCCCTGGCCGATCTTTGCGCCCAAGGAGAGAACCATGCCTGAGACAACCTGCGGCACCCTTTACGGCCTGGGCGTGGGGCCGGGCGATCCCAAGCTGATCACCCTGCGGGCCCTGGAAGTGCTTAAAACCGTGGACCTGGTTTTCGCGGCCGGCTCCAACAAGAATGATTACAGCCTGGCCCTCAACATCGTGCGCGATCACCTGCCGCCCCAGACCCCGGTGCGCAAGCTGGACTTCCCCATGACCAAGGACCCGGCGGCCAGGCGAAAGGCCTGGCGGCGCAACGCCGAGGAGGTGTTGGCCGAATTGCGCCAGGGCCGCCACGCCGCCTTTCTGACCCTGGGCGACCCCCTCACCTACAGCACCTTCGGCTATCTGGCCCAGACCATCCTGCAGATGGCGCCCCAGACCCCGGTGGAGACCGTGCCCGGCATCACCGCCTATCACGCCGCCGCCGCCCGGCTGAACCTGCCCCTGGTGGAAGACCGCCAATCGCTGACCGTGGTCTCCGGGGTCAGCGACGCCGCGGAGATTTCCCGCCTGGCGCGAGCCGGGGGAACGGTGGTAATACTCAAGACCTATAGAAACTACGACGCCATCCTGGACGCCCTGGGCCCCCTGAACCACGGCCGCCAGGCCTACACGGTGTGCGCCTGCGGCCTGGAGGGCGAACTGGTGGCCAGGGACCCGGAATCCCTGCGGGGGCGGGACATGCCCTATCTGTCGCTCATGATAGTGAAGCAGCCCGCCGAAGGAGAGTAGCCAATTCATGACCTCGGCCGCTTCCAGCGCGGAATCCGTGAAGCACGGAGCCAAGGGGAAGCTCTCCCCCGGCTGGGGCTATTGCCTGGCGCTCGCGGCGCTGGCCTTAGCGGGCGGCCTCTTCGCCTGGCTCACCCCCGGCGGGCTGGCGGCCATCCTGGAGCCCGGCCTGCTCTGGCGCAGGCTGGCCAGCCCCCTTTTGCGCACCGTGGCCTTCGTGGCCCTGGGCCTCCTGGCGGGCCAGCTCATCGAAAGCCTGGGCTGGACCCGGCGCTTGGGCGTCTTGGCCCGCCCCCTCATGCGGGCCGGCCATCTCCCGGCCGAGGCCGGGGCCTCCTTCACCGCCGCCTTCGCCTCGGGGGTGGCGGCCAATACTTTTCTGGCCACGGCCTGGCGGGAAGGCCGCCTGGACGACCGCCAATTGACCCTGGCCAATCTTTTAAACGCCAGCCTGCCCGCGTTTTTCCTGCATCTGCCCAGCGTGTTTTTCGTGGTGTACGCCCTGTTGGGCTGGATCGCCCTGGTCTATTTCGGCCTGACCCTTATCGCGGCCGTGGCGCGCTGCCTGGCGGTCACGCTCATCGCCCGCTTTCTGTTTCCGGCCCAGGCGGCCGCAACGGCCATGCCTTCGCCCGCCCCGCGCGGCCTGGGTTTGGTCTGGCGGGACACCTGGCGCAAGTTCCTGCAGCGGCTGCGCCGGCTTCTCATCATCATCCTGCCGGTCTACGTGGTGATCTTTCTCTTGGCCGAAGCCGGCTTCTTCAAGTGGCTGGGCCAGGCCCTGGCCGGGCTGGTGGCCTGGAAGATGCTGCCGGTGGAGGCCATGAGCGTGGTGGTTTTCGCGGTGGTGGCCGAATTCACCAGCGGCTTCGCCGCCGCCGGGGCGCTTCTGCAATCGGGCGGCCTGGGCTGGAGCGAGGTGGTGCTGGCCCTTCTCTTGGGCAACGTGGCGGCCACGCCGGTGCGCGCCCTCCGGCACCAGCTCCCCCACTACATGGGCATCTTCGAGCCCGCCCTGGGCCTCAAGCTGGTGGCCCTGGGCCAGGGGCTGCGGGTGGCCAGCGTGCTGGGGGTGGCGATCGTCTTCGTGTGGTGGATGTGAGCATGGCGGCCAGGAAGCTCCGCACCGGCTTCACCACCGGCACCGCCGCCGCCGCCGCGGCCAAGGCCGCCCTGCTCACCCTGTGGGGCCAGGCCCCGGCGCGGGTCATGGTCACCCTGCCGGGCGGCGGCACCCTGGGGGTGGAGGTGGAGCGGACCGAGAACCTGGCGCCGGGCCGGGCCAGGGCCGCCGTGATCAAGGACGCCGGCGACGACCCCGACGCCACCCACCGGGCCCTGATATTGGCCGAAGTGGAATTGATGGAAACCGGCAACCGCGCAAACATCGTCATCCTGGGCGGCGAGGGCGTGGGCGTGGTCACCCGCCCCGGCCTGGATCTGCCCGTGGGCCAGCCGGCCATCAACCCCACCCCCCGCGACATGATCCGCGCCGCGATTGCGGAGGCCTGGCAACAGGCCGGCCCGCCCGGCAGCCAGCCCCAGGCGCGGGTGACCATCAGCGTGCCCCAGGGCAGGCGCCTGGCCCAAAAGACCCTGAACCCCCGCCTGGGCATCGAGGGCGGCATCTCCATTTTGGGCACCACCGGCCTGGTCAAGCCCTTCAGCCACGAGGCCTACATCGCCACCATCGACAGCGGCCTCAAGGTGGCGGCGGCCTCGGGGGCGCGCGAGGTGGTGTTGACCACCGGCCGCCGTAGCGAAAAAAAAGCCATGGCCCTGCGGCCGGACCTGCCCGAGCTTGCCTTCATTCAAATGGCCGATTTTTTCCTGCACGCCATGGAAAAGGCCGCGGGCATGGGCTTTGCCCAGATAGGCCTGGTCTCCTTTTTCGGCAAGGCGGTGAAACAGGCCCAGGCCCATTCCTGCACCCACGCCCACCGCGTGCCCATGGACCTCAGCCGCCTGGCCGAGTGGCTGGACCAGGCCGGGGCGGGCGGGGAACTGACCCAAGCCGTGGCCGGAGCCAACACCGCGCGCCACGCCCTGGAGGAAATGCGCGCGGCGGGCCGCCTGGATCTGGTGCCCCAGGTGGGCCGCAGGCTGCTGGCGGCCATGCGCGGCTTTGCCGGGCCGGGCCCCGGCCTGTGGGCGGTGGTGATGGATTACGACGGCTCGGCGCTGTTCCAGGGCCGCCTGGCGGAAGGAGCCCCCTCATGAAAACGGTGAGCGTGGTGGGCATGGGCATGGGGCCGGCGGACATCTCGCCGGCCGTGCGGCGGGCGGTGGAGGAGGCCCGGGTCTTGGCCGGTCACCAGCGGCTGCTGGCCCTTTTCCCGGAGCACGCCGGCGGCCGCCTTCCCTGGCGCGGCGGCCTGAGCGCCTGGCTGGAGGAGGTGGCCCAGGCCGCCGAGACCAGCCAGGTGGCGGTGCTGGCCTCGGGCGATCCCGGTTTCTTCGGCGTGGCGGCCAGTCTCTTAAAGCGCCTGGGCGCGGAGCGCCTGCGCCTGGTGCCCAACGTCACCGCCCTGCAGGCGGCCTTTGCCCAATTCAAGCTGCCCTGGCAGGAGGCCCAGACCGTGAGCCTGCACGGCCGCGACGCCGCGCCCCTGTTCAGCGCGCTGGTCAGGGGCGACCTGGTGGCAATATACACCGACCCGGTCCATCACCCCGGCCACATCGCCGGGCTCCTCCTGGAGCGGGGCCAGGAGGGCTGGCGCATGCTGGTGGCGGAAAACCTGGGCGCGGACGACCAGCGCCTGGGCTCCTACGGCCTGCGCGAGGCCGCCGCGGCCGGCTTCGCCCCGCTGAACCTGGCGATCCTGCAACGGACGGCGGAGCCAGAGCCCTTGTTCTTGGGCATGCCGGAGGAGGCCTTTCTGCACCAGCGGGGGCTCATCACCAAGACCGAGGTGCGGGCCGTGGCCCTGGCCAAGCTGCGCCTGATGCCTTGGCATAGGCTGTGGGACCTGGGCGCGGGCTGCGGCTCCCTGGGCCTGGAGGCCAGCCGCCTGCTGTACCGGGGAGGGGTGGTGGCGGTGGAGCGAGAGCCGGCGCGGGTGGAACAGATCAAGGCCAACCGCGCGCGCTTCGGCGCGGCCAACCTGGAGGTGATCCAGGGCGAGTTGCCCGGCGCGCTTGAGGGACTGGCCGCGCCCCAGCGGGTCTTCGTGGGCGGGGGCGGCCCGGCCCTGGCGGAAACCCTGCGCCTGGCCTCCCGCACGCTGCCCCCCGGCGGGGTGCTGGTGGCGGCGGCGGCGCGCCTGGCGGCGCTGCAAGAGGCCCGCCAGACCCTGGACAATGAAGGCCTGGCCGTGGACGTGACCCAGGTGCAGGCCAGCCGGGGCCGGCCCCTGGCGGACGATATTCATTTCAAGGCCCTGAACCCCGTGTGGCTGGTGAGGGGCATCAAGGACGAAGCATGAGCGAGCGGCATGATAATCCCGTGCTTTTCGTGGGAGCCGGCCCCGGCGACCCGGAGCTGATAACCGTGGCCGGTCAAAAGGCGGTGGCCGGGGCGGACCTGGTGGTGTACGCCGGGTCCCTGGTGAATCCGGCCATCCTGGACTGGGCCCGGCCGGATTGCCGGCTGGTGGATTCGGCCGGTCTGGCCCTGGATGAAATCGTGGCCGAGATGACGGCCGGCCATGGCCGGGGCCTGCGCGTGGCGCGCCTGCACACCGGCGACCCCAGCCTATACGGGGCCATGCGCGAGCAACTGGACGCCCTGGATGAAAAGGGCGTGCCCTGGCTCATCATTCCGGGGGTGAGCGCGGCGTTCGCCGCCGCGGCCTGCCTGGGGGTGGAATACACCCTGCCCGAGACCTGCCAGAGCTTCATCATCACCAGGGCGGCCGGCCGCACCCCGGTGCCGGCCAGCGAGGACCTGGCCTCCCTGGCGGCCCACGGCTCCAGCCTGGCCATATATCTTTCAGCGGGCCAGGCGCCAAAGGTCTCCGCCGCCCTGAGCCGTGCCCACGGGGCCGAGGCCCCGGTGTGCGTGGCCTATCGGGTCTCCTGGCCGGAGCAGAGCTTCTTCTGGACCACGGCTGAAGACCTGCCCCAGGATTTGGAGCGCTCCGGGGTGACGCGCCACGCCCTGATCCTGGCCGGGCCGGGGGTGGCCGCCCGGGCGCCGGGGGCCGCTGGCGCGGCGGCCAAGTCGCGGCTTTACGACCCCGCCTTCAGCCACGGCTTTCGCCCGGCCAGGGAGGACGAGGCTTGAGCCAGGAGGCCGTGGCCATCTACGCCCTCACCGCTCCGGCGGCGGCGCAGGCCCGGCGGCTGGCCAGCGCCTGGCCCCAGGCCCGGCTTTTCCTGCCCCGGCGTCTGGCCGAGCCAGCCGCGGGGGAGCTGGCCTTCGACGGCCTGGGCCGCGTGCTGGCCGATAATTTCAGGCGCTATGAAGGCCACGTGCTTTTCGCGGCGGCGGGCATGGTGGTGCGCTGCCTGGCGGGGCTATTGCAGGGCAAGGACCAGGACCCGGCGGTGGTGGTGGCCGACCCGGAGGGGCGTTACGCGGTGAGTCTCCTTTCCGGCCATCTGGGCGGGGCCAACGAGCTGGCGCATCGGGTGGCCCGGGCCCTGGGCGGCCAGGCGGTGATAACCACGGCCACGGACAACGCCGGCCTGCCCAGCCTGGAAATGACCGCCCGCGAACTGGGCCTGCGGGTGGAAAACCTGAAAGCCCTGGCCCGGGTCTCCCGGGAGCTGGTGGAGGGCGGCCGGGTGCCGCTGTACGATCCCGAGGGCTGGCTGTGGCCGGCCCTGGCGGAAAGCGCCGGCTGCTTCCGCCGCCTGGAGGCCCCTCCTCCGCCGCCGGATTTCCTGGCTCCCGCGGTATTGGTGGATTGGCGCGGGCTGGACGCCTCGCCGGCCTGGCTCGTCATGCGGCCGCCCTGCCTGGCCGTGGGCCTGGGCTGCAACCGGGGCACCAGCGTCCAGGAGATGCGGGAGCTCCTGGAGCTTGTTTTCCAGCGGCACGGCCTGGCCGGCGGCTCCGTCTTCTGTCTGGCCACGGTGGAGGCCAAGCGGGACGAATCCGGCATCACCCGGCTGGCTGAAGAATTGGCAATCAACGTGCGTTATTATCCGGCCCACCAACTGCGGGAGGTTGCGGTGCCCAATCCCTCGCCCATGGCGCGCCGGCACATAGGGACCGAAAGCGTATGCGAAGCAGCAGCCCTCTTGGCGGCCGGCGCGGACCGGCTGCTGGTGACCAAGCAAAAAACCAGGAACGCCACCCTGGCGGTGGCCAAGCTTTCCGGGCCGGGCGTCTCGTCATAGTGGGCCTGGGGCCGGGGCGTCTGGACTGCCTCACCGGCCAGGCCCGGCAAGCCCTGGAGGAGGCCCAGGCGGTGGTGGGATACCGCACCTACCTGGAATTGGCCGCTCCCTTGCTGGAGGGCAAGCAGGTGGTGGCCAGCGCCATGACCCGCGAGCTGGACCGGGCCGGCCTGGCCCTGGACCTGGCCTTGCGGGGCCAAAAGGTGGCCCTGGTCTCCAGCGGCGATCCCGGCATCTACGCCATGGCCGCGGTGGTCTTCGAGCTGGCCCGCTCCCGGGGGCTGGATTTGGGGCCCGGCGGGCTGGCCCTGGAGGTGGTGCCGGGGGTGCCCGCCCTGGCGGCGGCGGCGTCTCTCTTGGGCGCGCCGCTTTCCCATGATTTCGCCTGCGTGAGCCTGAGCGACCGGCTCACCCCCTGGGAGCTGATCGAAAAGCGCCTCTCCCTGGCGGCTGAAGCCGATTTCGTCATCGTCCTCTACAACCCCAAGAGCAAGGGCCGCGCCTGGCAATTGGGCCGCGCCTGCGAGATCATCGCCGGCAAACGGAGCCCGCAAACCCCGGTGGGGGTGGTGCGCAAAGCCCTGCGCCAGGGCCAGAGCCTGGAGATCACGGACCTGGCCGGCGCGCCGCGGGCCGACATCGACATGCAGACTCTCTTGATCGTGGGCAACAGCCAGAGCTTCACCTATCAGGGCAGGCTGGTCACCCCCAGGGGATATATAGATAAATACGGCGAAAAATAACCGCCAGCCAGGCTTCCGCGCCCCATCTCGCACTTTGCCGCCCAGGCGCGGAAGCCTTGGCATTTTCAAATATAGGCACTATAGTTGCGGGTCATGAGTTAGTATTCGTTACTAGCTTATTTGTTTTCCGGCCCCACCGCCCCGCCGCCGGAAATTTCCCTTGCCCGCCCTGTACGCCGAAATCGAAAGGGCTGGCGTTTGCGAAACGCGCGACCCGCGCGGCGCGCTTCGCCGGCTGCCGAGCCCGGCTGGTTGGATGATGGGGCTGGCGGTCAAGGGACAAAGCGGGTTATTACTATAACCACCTTGAGCGATCGCGGTTCGGCCGGGCGCGCTGTTTTGGCTTGGGGAGACTGCAAGTGGGCCCGCAAAACTTATATTGGCTGCAAGCGGTTTTGGCCGCCGCCATGGCGCTTTTCGCCTCGGCCTACCTTTGGCGCCATCGCTCCAAGCCCTCGGCCCGCCTGCTCATGGCCCTGCTCATGGAAGTGGCGGTGTGGGCGGCCGCCTATTCCCTGGAATGCGTGAGCCAAGACCTCAGCCTCCGTCTTTGCTGGGTGAGGTTGGAATACGTGGGCGCGGCCCTGATGGCGCCCACCTTCCTTGCCTTTTGCCTGTGCGTGGCCGGCCTGGAGCGCTGGGTCTCCTGGCGGCGCTTTTGGCCCCTGTTCTTGCTTCCCCTGCTCACGGTTTCGGCCGCCTGGACCAATTCCTGGCACCATCTCTTTTGGGAACAGGCCTGGCTGGAGCTGGGCGGTCCGGCGCCGTTCACCGCCTATCGCCGGGGACCCTGGTTCTGGGTCCACTGCACCTATTCCCACCTGCTTTTCATGGTGGGCGCTCTGTTCCTCCTGCGGGCCTTGTGGCGCTCCCGACACGCCCATGTCCGGCAACTCGTCATGGCGGTCATCGGCCTGGCGGCGGCCTGGACCATCAACCTGCTTAATCTCCTGGAGGTGGAGCCCTTCCGCTCTCTGGATTTGACGCCGCTGGCCCTGGGGCTGATGGGGCTGTTCTTCACCCTGAGCCTGTTCCGGGCGCGGCTCCTGGACCTGATCCCGCTGGCCCGCGAAGCGCTCATGGAAAACCTGCGGGACCCGGTGCTGGTGCTGGACCGGCGGGACCGCCTGGTCGATATGAACCCGGCGGCCAGGACCCTGTTGGGGCCGGCCGCGGATCGGCTCATCGGCCGCCCGGCCGCGGAGATGTTTCCGGAGCAGCCCGCCTTCGCGGCGCTCCTGGCTTCGGCCCTGGAGGCGCACGCCGAGCTGGAGCTGAGCTGGCGCGGCGCGCCCAGGGCCTGCGAGGTCAGCGTGGAGCTGTTAAGGGACCTGCGCGGCAACGAGGCGGGGCGCTATTTGATCCTGCGGGACATAAACCAGCGCCGTTTGGCCCAGGAGGAGCTGCGCCGCAACGAGGAAAGATACCGCACCACCTTCGAGCACACCGGCACCGCCATGTTGATCACCGGCGGCGACGGAGTCATCACCACGGTGAACACGAAATTCGCGGAGCTTGCCGGCTACGGCCAGGACGAGATTCAAGGAAAGATGTGCTGGAGCGAGTTCGTGCACCCGGAAGACCTGGAGCGCATGCGTTTTTACAACCAATGCCGGCGCGAGGGCCAAGCCGCCCCCAGGGCCTATGAGTTCCGTTTCCGCGACCGCCGGGGAAAGGTGCGCTGGCTGGTCAACACCGTGGAGATGATTCCCGGCAGCGATCTGGCCGTGGCCTCGCTCTTGGACGTGAACGACCGCAAGCTGGGCGAGGAGCGCGAGCGCGCCAGGCTGCGCCGCCTGCAAAAGCAGCGGGCCACCCTGGTGGCGCTGGCCACCCATGCCGCCCTGGCCGAAGGCGATCTGCGCCGGGCGGCCCGCGTGGCCAGCGAGGCCGCGGCCCGCGCCCTGGAGGTGGAGTGGGCCAGCGTATGGCTCTTGGATGCGGACGGCCGCCTGCTGCATTGCCTGGACCTCTACGGCCTGAGCCGGGGAACCCACGGCGAGCTGGCGGACGTGGCGGCGGAAAAACATCCGCGCTATATGCGGGCCCTGCAAAGCGAAAGGTCCATCGCCGTCCACGATTCCCAGCGGGACCCCCGCACCAGCGAATTTTACAGCGATTATTTGGAGCCCAACGGCATCGTTTCCACCCTCAGCGCCGCGATCCGGCTTTCCGGAGAGGTTCGCGGCCTCATCAGCTTCGATCACCTGGGCCGGCAGCGGGAATGGGCCGATGACGAAATCGGCTTCGCGGCGGAGATGGCCGATCAACTGGCCCAGGCCCTGCTGAACCAGGGGCGCCGCCAGGCCCAGGAGGCCCTGGAGATCAGCTACCAGCGCTACAGCACCTTCATGAAAAGCCTGCCCGATCCGGTGGTGGTCTACGACATGGAAGGCCGCGTGCAATACCTGAATCCGGCCTTTGAGGAGACCTTCGGCTGGACCAGCGAGGAGCTTTTGAACAGGCGCATCGACTTCGTGCCGCCCCAATGCCGCGAGGCCACCGAGAAAGCCATCCAGGTGTTGCTTAAGGGCCGGCAACTTTTGAATTTCAGCACCAGCCGGCTCACCAAGGATGGCCGGCTCCTGGACATGATTCTCAGCAATTCGCCGTTCTACGACGCGCACGGCCGCCAGGCCGGCAACATAGTGATCCTGCGCGACGTCAGCGCCCTGAACCAGGCCCAGGCCCAACTGCGCGAGAGCGAGGAACGCTACCGCTCCCTGGTGGAAAACACTCCCTACGGCCTGTTTTTGGCCGATCTGGCCAGCGGGAGGTTCATATTCCTCAACCGCCAACTCATCGACATGTTCGGTTACGAGCCGGAGGATACGGACAGCCTGACCTTGTGGGAGGTCATAGATTCCTCCGAACATGAGCTGGTCCAAAAACGCCTGACCTCGCGCGGCAAGGGCGAATCCGTTGAATCGGACCAGGTGTTCACCGGCCGGCGCAAAAACGGCTCCCTGATCCGCTGCCTGGTGAGCGCCTCCCCGGTATCCAGCGGGGGCCAGCAGGCCCTGCAGGGCGTGGTGCGCGACGTGACCAACGAGGAGCTCATGGAGCGCCAATTGCAGCAGGCCCAGAAAATGGAGGCCGTGGGCACCCTGGCCGGCGGCGTGGCCCATGAATTCAACAACCTGCTCATGGCCATCCGGGGATATTCCCAATTGTTGACCCGCCGGCCCGATCTGGAGCCGGAGATGCGCGGCCATCTGGAAAAGATCGCCCAGACCACCGAGCGCGCGGCCGATCTCACCCAAACCATGCTCAGCTTCTCCCGCCCGGAAACCGGCCGCAAGGAGCCGGTGGATTTGAACGAGACCATGCGCAACGTACAGAAGCTCCTTTTGCGCACCCTGCCGCCCAACATAGAGCAGCGCCTGGAACTGACTCCCCATCTGCCCCTGCTCAAGGCCAATCCCAATCAACTGGAGCAGGTGCTTTTGAACCTGGCGGTGAACGCCCGCGACGCCATGCCCCAGGGCGGCACCCTCACCCTCAGAACCGCCTGGCGGCGGGCGGACGAGGCCTTCCGGGCCACCCACAACTGGGCCCGCGAGGATGAATACGGCGTTTTGGTGGTGGAGGACAACGGCCAGGGCATGGGCCGCTCGGTGCAGGCCCGCGTCTTCGAGCCCTTTTACACCACCAAGGAGCCGGGCAAGGGCACCGGCCTGGGCCTGTTCGTGGCCTATTCCCTCATCACCAACCACGGCGGCGGCCTGGAAGTGATCAGCGCGCCGGGAGCGGGCACCGCCTTCCGGGTCTATCTGCCGGCCGAGCCGGTCACGGCCGAGGCGCCGGCCCCGCCCCGGGAGCCGCCCACCCCGGCCCTGGGCCGCGGCGAACGCATCCTGGTGGTGGACGACGAGGCCTATCTGCGCGATATCACGCGCCAAGCCCTGGAAACCTACAATTACCAGGTCAGCGAAGCGGCCAACGGCAGCGAGGCCCTGGAGCGCTACCAGGCCGGCCTGGACACTGATGCGGCCTTCGCCCTGGTGCTCATGGACATGGCCATGCCGGTCATGGACGGGGCCACCTGCTTCAACCGCATCCTGGCCCTGGACCCCGCCGCCAAGATGATCATCACCACCGGCCACGTGCACTCCAACGCCGGCCTGGAGCAATTGGCAGCCCAGCCGGCGGGCATGATCAGGAAACCCTTTGATCTCTCCGACCTCTTGAAAGAAGTCCGCCAGGCCCTGGACGCCCCCCGGCCCTGAATCCGGATATAAAACCCGCCGTGAGACCCCTTTACGCGCCTTGGCCACGCCGGAGACCCCAGCCGGCGGCTGGGCAATTCTTGACAAATCAGGAATCGTCCGCTTATATTATTCTCATACAGAAATTTGCTTTCGATATGCGTAATAATTGGAGACGCCATGCCCCCGGACCCGGAAGATAAATCCCGCTACTACCTGCAATCATTGGCCAAGGGATTGACCGTGCTGCAAGCCCTGGCCGAGGCCAAGCAGACTTTGAGCCTGTCGGAGGTGGCCCGCGCCGCCGGCACCTCCAACGCCACGGCCACCCGCATCTGCTACACCCTGCGGCGGCTGGGCTTCATCGGCCGCGACCAGCAGCGTCGCTTTTTCCTGACCCCCAAGGTGCTCTCCCTGGGGCACGCGGCGGTCAGCTCCCTGGGCTGGCGCAACGTGGCCCAGCACTATCTGGAGCGGCTTTCGGCCGAGATCGGCGAAACCGTGAACCTTTCCGTCCTGGACGGCTCCGAGCTGGTTTACATCGCCCGGGTGAACACCGACCGCATCCTGCCCTTCGACCTGCAATTGGGCTCCCGCCTGCCGGTCTACTGCACCTCCATGGGAAAGGCCCTCATGGCCTTCAGCCCGCCGGAGACGGTGTCCGCCATTCTGGAGGAAGTGAGTTTCGCTACCCTGACCCACCGCACCATCACCAACCGCGAGGATTACCTGCACGAGCTGGAAAAGGTGCGCGCCAAGGGTTACGCGGTCAACGACGAGGAGCTTTCGGTGGGCCTGCGCTCGGTGGCCGCCCCCATCATGGACGGCCAGGGCTGGAGCCGGGCCGCCATCAACATAGCGGTGCCCACCACCCGCTACACCCTGGCCCGCCTGGAGGAGGAGCTGGCCCCGGCCGCCCTGCGCACGGCGCGGGAAATCATGCGGGCCCTGGGCGGGTCCGGCGCTCCGGCCTAAGGACGGCGGCATGGATAAGCTGATAATCACCATCGCGCCCACCGGCTCCATGCCCAAAAAGGGGCACACCCCCCACGTGCCGGTGACTCCGGAAGAAATAGCCCAATGCGCCCTGCGCTGCCAGGACGCGGGCGCCTCCATCCTGCACATCCACGCCCGCGACGCCCAGCAGAACCCCTCGGACGATCCCCGCTTTTTCCAGGAGGTGGCCGACCGTTTGGCCGGCCGCTGCCGCATGATCCTGCAAGCCTCCACCGGCGGCCGGGCCGGGTCCGGCCTGGAGAGTAAGATCAAACGCCTGGCCATGGGCTGGGAAATGGCTTCCCTTACCACCGGCTCGGTGAACTTTCCCGACTCGGCCTACGTCAACGAACCCGCCCTGGTGGCGGCCCTGGCCAGGGAGATGCTGCGGCTGGGCATCAAGCCGGAGATGGAGTGCTTCGACCTGAGCATGATTAACAACGCGGCGCTCCTGGCCCAAGAGGGCCTGGCCCGGGATCCCCTGCACTTCAACCTGGTCATGGGGCTCAAAGGAGCCATACCCGCCACCATCGAGAACCTGGTGCACATGCGCTCCTGCCTGCCCCCCGGCTCCACCTGGAGCGTGGCCGCCATGGGCCCCCATCAGCTCTCCCTGGGCGTGCACGCCATCCTCATGGGCGGCCACGTGCGGGTGGGCCTGGAAGACAATATCTATTACCGCAAGGGCGAACTGGCCAGCAACGAGCGCCTGGTGGAGCGCATGGTGCGCCTGGCCCATGAGCTGGGCCGCCCGGTGGCCGGCCCGGATGAGGCCAGGGCCATCCTGGGGCTCGCCGGCCGGCCCTAGCTAGTGGTAGGGAAGATACTCACCCTGCGAGACCGCACACAAGAAAGCGCAAGGACAGGCCCGCAAAGCCAAGCGCGGCCTCTGGGCAGACCCTGACCCGGCCCCACCCTGGAGCTGGCGGCGACGGAGATATATCCAAACGAAAAGCCAAAAACCGTAATTAAATTATGCCGGATAAGTTACTTCAGCTTTTTTATACCAATAGTTAATTCTCCTCTATTATCGTCACAATAGTTTTTGTTTTTATACATATCTTCAACCCAGAAGTGTATTGTGGTGGTTGACTTTATTTCTATGAAAAGATTTTTGTGTCTTTGGGCTCCAAAAGCAGCTTCCGGCGATTTATAAAAATCCTCACTCCCTAAGGAATACGGCGTACCTCCAGCGCTGATAAGTACGAACCAATACCATGGATCATTTCTTTTTTTAAAAGCTTTCCAGTCGCTTGCCCAGTTGGAAATTGCGCCTCCAGTAGGAAAAAGCTTGTAGTTCCCTTTGGTCAAGACTATTTTGGAAGCATTTGAAAAACATTCATCTACACTACAATCCAGGCTTGCACAACAATTAGTCTTTCCATTTACAATTATCGTGCCTGGCATTTCATCGGAATGGGCATAAGAAGCAAGTAGTACAGTGGCTAAGCATATAGCCATTAAAACCTGTTTCATCCTCACCAGCTCCTCTATGTTACGTTGCCTTGACGAATAATTACGTTATAGACTATTGCCAAGTTATTATCAAGTATATATAAGCGGAAACTATTGGCTTTGAATAACACATTAATCGCGGTACGGGAGCTAATAGTTTTCAATAAGCGTCAATCATTCTTAGAATTGCTAGCTGGCTTTGAAGCTTTCCACTCGTTTAAGCTTTTTGGTGCCTTCAGTGGCTCTGATATTTTTGTATGATCTTTATTCATAGGCTTGTTGGTTGCCTTGAGTGCTTTCCATTTAGTTAAACTTTGGGGTTCAGTCAAAGGCTCCGAACGGATCCAGTTTTCTTCCTCAATATTAGCAACTAAATTTTTAATGTTTTGATTGTTCTTCGCCGCAGTCAATACATTTTTGTCCTTAGCTAGTGGATTTACTATGGAGGCTACTATCTCTTCTTGTGCTTTAGTGTACGGAATATTTAATAGCATTTTAATTATTGTTTCTACAGATTTGCTAGTTACTTTTGCGTTCTCAGTGATTTTCTCCTTTAGTTCCATTATAGTAGCGTTTTGATCTTCACGCTCTTGATTTGATCTCTTTTCGTGGTGGACTTCATAAATTACAGATAAAGAAAAGATAAAAACAGTAAATAAAAGGCCAGTATAGAAAAATTTTGGTTTATTTAATTCATGCTTATCTTTAGGTGCAAGGAAATTTGTCCACAAAATTAGAGCAGCTATTGTAAGAGGTGGTATCAGACAATTTAACCAAAAACCTATTTGATCAATATTGGAGGGCAAGTTTTACCTATGATTAATAGTGTCACCACATATGGTAAATAATCCTAATATAATATCACCCATTGTTTCTACAATGCTGTCGTAGGAAGCACCTGCTAATCCAAATTATGCGGCAGTAACCGCGTTTCCACTTTTAATCAGCTGCTCGCAGACTCGTTTGCCCCAACAGCGCACCACTATGATGCATCAAAGCCACGAATTAGCCTTACTTGCTGCTGATTGCTGTGAATTTTTGGTGAG
Source organism: Desulfocarbo indianensis (assembly GCA_001184205.1). Taxonomy (GTDB): domain Bacteria; phylum Desulfobacterota; class Desulfarculia; order Desulfarculales; family Desulfarculaceae; genus Desulfocarbo; species Desulfocarbo indianensis. The sequence goes on along the minus strand of LBMP01000001.1, from coordinate 783,220 downwards.
ACATCTCGATTCCCCCAATTTCAGTGCATAGTAACCCAATTTAATCCTCTCGGTCAATCAGCTACTGTATCGTCTGGTGTATCCGTTTCGTCCTGCAGGAGATATCGCATCTGCCTGAAATAGGTGAATATGAACGCGGTGGGGAGTATGATAAGAAAAAAAAGGAAAGAGTGCACTTGGCTCAAAGGATGCTGGAAAGAGGGGCAGAGCCTCATCTAAAGAGTGAAGGTATCGACAAAACAGGCCTTGAGCTGGCGAAGGAAGGGCAGTTCACCGATTTAGTTCAGGCTCTGGAGGAAGTAAAAGCTGGCCCTGCCCGCGAATATTTTGGTCTGCCTCCAATACAAAATAACTTTAGTTGGTTAATCAAAGAGCTGTCTAAGATAAGGTGGCGCAAGAAAAGGGCTGGTTGTCCTCTTGACGTGGCCACCGCGATGCAATAACTATGTGCTTAGCCACCTCAATACAAATCCGGCTTTGGCCCATGCCAGGAGACTCCCAGCATGGGCGATGTTGCTTTAGAGCAAATCCACGCGCTACGCAAAAGCATCGCCGCCTTGCAAAGCGCGGTTGAGGGTTTGGCCGCGCCGGGCGCGTTGTAGACAGCCGTCCGCGCCGATCTGGTCCGCGTATTCTGGGTAACCGGGGCCTGAGGGGTGCGCCAACCGGGGTGGGTGCCCGACCTAACGTTGCTCAGGGGCTGGATGGTTTCTCGTCATTCGTGCGTCTTACAGCCAGGCCCAAAATACCCGCCAGCGAGCGCCTGGTGGAGCGCATGGTGCGCCTGGCCCATGAGCTGGGCCGGCCCGGTGGCCAGCCCGGATGAGGCCAGGGCCATCCTGGGTCTAGGCCCTGGACCTGGCTCGTGGTATGAAGTATATTCTGCCTGCCGTAATTATTTCATAAAAGGGGGCGAAATCCTGTCCGCGCAGCGTCCTATAAGCGAACTCAAGCGCATCCCGGTGGCCAGCACTTCCATCGGCCAGCGCGAAAAAGAGTTGGTGCAGCAGGCCCTGGACACCGGCTGGGTGTCTTCCGCCGGCGAGTTCATCCCCCGTTTCGAGGAGCAATTCGCCGCTTTCTGCGGATCGGCCCACGGCGTATCGGCCATGAACGGCACCTGCGCCCTGCACCTGGCCCTGGCGGTTCTGGGCCTGGGGCCCGGCGACGAGGTGCTGGTGCCTTCCCTCACCTTCGTGGCCACCGCCAACGCGGTCTCCTACACCGGGGCCAAGCCGGTTTTCGTGGACAGCGAGGCCGCCACCTGGAACCTGGACCCCGCCCGCCTGGAGGCGGCCATCACCCCGCGCAGCAAAGCGGCCATCGTGGTGCACCTCTACGGCCACCCGGCCGACATGGCGGCCATCATGGCCATCGCCCGCCGCCATGACCTGACGGTGATAGAAGACGCGGCCGAGGCCCACGGCGCGGAGGCGCTCCTGGACGGCGCCTGGCGCCGGGTGGGCTCCATGGGCCGCATGGGCTGCTTCTCTTTCTACGGCAACAAGATACTCACCACCGGCGAAGGCGGCATGCTGGTGACCGACGACGCGGAACTGGCCCAGCGCGCCTTTTGGCTGCGCGATCACGCCATGGATAAATCGCGCCCCTATTGGCACCCGGAGATCGGCTTCAACTACCGCATGACCAATTTACAGGCCGCCCTGGGTTTGGGCCAATTGGAGCGGGTGGAGGAGATTCTGGCGGGCAAGCTCCAGGTGGCTAGGCTTTACGCCGAGGGCCTGGCCGGCGTCCGGGGCCTGCAAGCGCCGCCGGCCGAGCCTTGGGCCAAGAGCGTGTATTGGATGTACAGCGTGCTGGTGAACCGGGATTTCCCCCTGAGCCGCGACCAGCTGCGCCAGGAGCTTCTGGCGGCCGGCATCGACACCCGCCCCTTTTTCCATCCCCTGCACACCTTGCCCCCCTATGCAAAGGGCCAGCGGCTGCCGGTCTGCGAGGACCTGGCCCAACGGGGCCTCAACCTGCCTTCCGGCCCGGCCATCAGCCCGGAGGAAATCGCCAGGGTCTGTCAGGTCATCAGAGGCGTCGCGGAGCGCTCATGAGCGCCGAGCAGGGCCCAGTGCGCGCCGCCTCGGTGGTGTTGCCCACCTATAACGAGGCGGCCAACATCATCCCCCTCATCAAGGCCATCCTGAAGCAGGCCGGAGCCATGGGCCGCGATCTGCAAGTGGTGGTGGTGGACGACGACTCCCCGGACGGCACCGCCGGCCTGGTGGCCGCGGAATTCGCTCGCGACGCGCGGGTGAAGCTGGTGGTGCGCCAAGGGGAGCGCGGCCTGGCCAGCGCCGTGTGGCGGGGGGTGAACGAGGCCGGCCATGAGGCGCTGGTGTTCATGGACACCGATTTCAATCACCACCCCCGCCACCTGCCCGCGCTTCTGGACCTCCTGGCCTCCTGCCACATAGCGGTGGGTTCGCGCTACGTGCGGGGCGGCGGCATGAACACCAGCCGCCTGCGCTATCTGCTCAGCTATATCTTCAACCTCCTGGTCCGCTTCCTCTTGGGGGTCAAGACCCGCGACAACCTGAGCGGCTTCATCGCCCTGCGCCGCGGCGACCTCATGGCCCTGGACCCGGAGCGCTTTTTCCACGGCTACGGCGACTACGCCATCCGCCTGCTCTATCACGCCCAGCGGGCCGGGCTCACGGTCAGGGAAACCCCGGTGGTTTACGAGGACCGCCTGGGCGGCGAAAGCAAGACCCGGTTCGTGCGCACCTTCGCCTTGTATTTGCGGGAGACCTGGGCCCTGCGCCGGGGCAAGCCGTGAGCGCTGGCCGGCGCGCCTGGCTCTCTTTCGGCCTGTTGGCGGCCCTGGCCGTGGCGGTGCGGGCCTTGATGCTGCCCTATCCCCACCTGGACGCGGACATGGCCATGACCGGGCTCATGGCCCGCCACATCCTGGAGGGCGAGTTTCCCATCTTTTTCTGGGGCCAGCCCTATTGCGGAGCCATCGAGGCCTATTTGGCCGCGCCGGTCTTCGCCCTGCTGGGCTCCTCCCGCTTGACCCTCTGCGCCACCGTGGCCCTGGTCTCCCTGGTTTTCGTGGGCCTGGCCTATGCCGCGGCCAAGGACATGTGGGGCCGCCGAGCCGGGCTTTTCGCCATGCTCCTGGCCGCGCTGCCGCCCGCCTATTTCCTGGCCCACAACGTTCTGCCCAGGGCGGCCTACATCGAGGTGCCCACCCTGTCGCTGCTCCTGGGCTGGCTGGCCTGGCGTCTGGGGAGGGGCCGGGCCCCGGCCTGGGAATACCTGGCCTACGGTCTGGCCGCGGGGCTGGGCTTCTGGACCCATTTCCTCATCGCCTACGCGCTTCTGGGCAGCGCCCTTTATATCCTGCTGGCCGATTGGCGGGTGCTGCTGCGCAAAAGCCTGCCCCTCATGCTGGCCGGCTTTTTCCTCGGCAGCCTGCCCCTGTGGGTCTACAACCTGGAAGAGCCCCTGGCCACCTTCCTCTACCTGACCCGGCCCAAGTTTCACGTGGGCTCCTGGGAGGCCTTCTGGCGGGTGATGCTGGACGGCGTGTGCGGGGTGCTGGCCGCCTGGGCCGGCGGCCGGGGGGCCGATCCCCGCTTGGCACCGTTTTACTACGCCGCCGGCGGCCTGGGCCTGGCCTCCCTGGGCTGGCTGGTCTGGCAAAGGCGGCGGGCCCTGGCCGGCCTGGCGCGCCTGCAAGCCAGATACGCCGACGGCAGCGAGGTCTGGCTCCTCATCCTCTTGGCCGCCCTGGCGGTGACGGTGCTGAGCGGCGAAAGCGCCTCCTACACCCTCAGGCATCTGGTGCCGGTGTACGCCGCGGTGATACCCCTGGGCGGCTATCTGCTGGACCGGCTCTGGCGAAAGGGCTTCAAGGCCCTGGCCGGCGGCCTCCTGGCCCTCATGCTGGCCGGCAACCTGGCGGGGCTGTATCAATCGGCCAATATTTTCCACCCCGAGCGTTACCACCAATACCAGACCCACGAGCGGGCCAATCTGGCCCTGGCCCAAAGCATGCTGGACCACGGGGTGCGCCACGCCTTTACCTGGAATTATTGGGACGCCTATATCATCACCTTTGACGCGGCGGAAAAAGTCATCCTGGATTCGCCGGCCCACTCCCATTATCCGCCCTACATGCGGGCCCTGCTGAGGGACGCTCAAACCGGCTTTGTGGTGCCTTACGACGCCAGGCCCTATGAGGAGCCTCTGCAGGCGGCCGGGGCCAGGTACAAACGTTTCAAGTCGGGTGAGTTCACCTGCTTCTATGATATAGATCCGCCGGCGCACGGCCTGGAGGAGATCGCCAAGACCTCCTGGCGGCTGAGCGCGCGGCCCCTGCCGGCCCTGGTTGGACAGGCCGTGGACGGGGCGGTCACCACCTGGGTCATCCCCGCCGGCCATCCCGGCCCCGCCTGGCTGCAATTGGACCTGGGCCGGGTGGAGCAAGGGCTCTGCCTGCTGAGGCTGTTGCCGGGCACCCCGGGGGAATCGCCGGTCCAGCTCAGGCTGGAGACCTCGCTGGATGCGAAAAACTGGTCGCCGGCCAGCACCCTGGCCGGCTACCGCTGGCCGCTGACCAGGGCGGCGGACCGCATAATCACCGACTTCCTGGCCCCCCGCCAGGACCTTTACTTCACGCCCCGGCCGGCCAGGTATCTGCGGCTTTCCATGCAAGGACTTCCCCTGGAGCAATGGTGGCGCCTGGCGGAGATAAGCCTCTACCGCGCGGGCGGCGCTTATCAAGCCTTGCGGCCGGACCCTCTCATCCAGGAGGCCCGCCGCCTGGGGCTGGCCACGCTTTACGCCGAGCAGGACCTGGCCGCCTCGCTGCCCGGCGACCTGGCCCAGCGCAACGCCCTCAGCCCCGGCCCGGCCGACTGGCCCGAGAAACTGGCCCCGCAGATTTTATTGCCGGAAGACTTGAGCCAGGTGGGCCTGGTCATGGAGCCCTATCAGATGCCCGCCCTGCGCGGCACGCTGAGCCTGCATGGCCTGGCCTGGCGGGAAAGCCGGGCGGGCGGCTATTTCCTCTTGCACGGCCTGCGCCGCGCCCCTTTGCCCCTGGGCGCCGCGCCCCTGGTGGAGCGCGCCCGGTCCAACGGCGCGGACGAGGCCAAGGCCTTTGACGCGGACCCGGCCACCCGCTGGACCACGGCCCGGCCCCGAACAGAGGGGGATTTCCTGGAGCTGGCGCTGAAAGAGCCGGTCAGGCTGGCGGGCCTGGCCCTGGATTACAAGGCCTCGCCCCACGATGCGCCCTCCGGCCTCATCCTGGAGCTATCGGCCGACGGGCGGGCCTGGCAGGCGGCCGGCTACCGGGAGGTTACCGGCGGCCCCCTGGTTTTCGCCGGCGACCGGGTGTTGGCTTCGGCGGGCAACGGCTGGAGAGCGCTTTTCTTCGAGCCCCAACAGGTGAAGGGCCTGCGCCTGACCTCGCCGTCGGGGAGCAAGGAATATTACTTCTCGGTGCACGAACTGCGCCTCATCCCGGAGGCGCCCCGCCCCTAGCGGACCGGAATCAGTCCCTGCCGCCTCACTATCTCCTGGCCTTGGGGCCCGGCCATGAAATCCAGGAACTCCTTCACCCGGCCCTGGGGACGTCCCCCGGTCAGCAGATACAAATGCCGCGACAAGGGATAGGCCCCGCTACGCACCGTGGCCAGGCTGGCGGCCACCCCGTTTATGGCCAGGGGCTTCAGCCGGGGCTCCAGATAGCCCAGGCCCACGTAACCCAGGGCCAGGGGATTGCCCGCCACCGCCTGGACCATGGCCCCGTTGCTGGCCAGCATGAGGGCGTCCCGGCGCACCCTGCCCCCGCCCATCACCAGTAGGCGGAACAGGACCATGGAGCCGGAATTGGTGTCGCGGTTCATCACCGCTATGGGCCGGGCCGGGCCGCCCAGGGCCCGCCATGAGTTGATCTTGCCCGCGTAAACGTCTTTAAGCTGCTCCCGGCTGAGACCGGCCACCGGGTTGGCCCGGTCCACCACCGGCACCACGCAGCCCAGGGCGGCCAGGTGGGCCACGGGCTTCACTCCGCGCTTTTCGCAGAGGTCGATCTCCCTGGCGGAGAGCTCCCTGGATACGCCGGCGATGTCGGCGGTGCCGTCGATGATGGCGCGCACGCCCACGCCGCTGCCCCGGCCGGCCACCGAGACCCGCACCTGGGGATGGCGGAGCATGTAGGCTTCGGCCAAATGCTGGCTGAGGGGCAGGAGGCTGGTGGAGCCCACCAGGGAAATGGATTCCTGCCCCGCCGCGGGCCAGGCCAGGGACAGAGCCAGCAAAGCCGGGAAAATCAAGGCGAAAACGCGTTTGATCATGCGGGGGCCTGCCTTCCCCTTAATTGGCTCGGCCCTTGGCCGGACCAAATGGGGTTTAGGGGTTGACCTTTGGCTTGCCAGAGGTTATCAATGCGGCGAATGTTACATCAGTGTTACCATAAGGTGACCAAAAAGTTACAACTCTTGCCGGGCTATGGCAAACATGGATTTGAACATGGTGGTCTTTCTGGCCCTGGGCGGGCTGGGCATGTTCCTTTTCGGAATGAAGCTCATGTCCGAGGGTCTGCAAAAAGTGGCGGGCGACCGGCTGCGCCACTTTCTGGAACTGGTTTCCTCCAACAGGGTGATCGGCGCCTTGGTGGGCACCATGGTCACCGCCCTGGTGCAATCGTCGTCCCTCACCACGGTCACGGTGGTGGGCTTCGTGAACGCCGGCCTCATGAACCTCACCCAGGCCGTGGGGGTGATCCTGGGCGCCAACGTGGGCACCACGGTCACCGCCCAGATCATCGCCTTCAAGGTCAGCCATCTGGCCCTCATCGCCATTTTCGTAGGCATGTGTCTCAAGCTCTTTGCCAAGCGCCGCAAGTGGAAATACATCGGCGAGGTCTTTTTAGGCTTCGGTCTGCTGTTCTACGGCATGGAGGTGATGAAAAGCGGGTTCAAGCCCCTGCGCACTCATCCCGATTTCATCGCGTTCTTCACCCGCTTCGAGGCCAACGACTTCATGGGGGTGATCCTGTGCGTGGTGGTGGGCACGGTGCTCACCATAATCCTGCAATCCAGCTCGGCCACGGTGGGCATAACCATCGCCCTGGCCAGCCAGGGCCTTTTGAACCTGCCCGGCTCGGTGGCTTTGATCCTGGGCGACAACATAGGCACCACCATCACCGCGGAGCTGGCGGCCATCGGCGGCAGCCTCACCGCCAAGAGGGCGGCCAGGGCGCACACCATGTTCAATGTCATAGGCGTGGCCGTCATGGTGGTCTTGTTTCAGCCCTTCATCAGCCTGATCACCCTGGTGACCCAGGCCATGGGCGTGGGCCCGGCCGAACTCATGGAGGGCAGCGAACAACCCAACATCGCCCGCTACATAGCCAACTCCCACACCCTGTTCAACGTGGTCAACGCCTCATTCTTCCTGGCGGTGCTGCCCCTCCTGGTGAGGGCGGCGGTTATCTTGACCCCGGCCAAGGAGCATGAGCGCGGGCTGGAGGACCTGGGCAAGCCCAAGTTCCTGGACCGCAAATACCTGGACAACCCCAGCGTGGCCCTGGCCCTGGCCCGGGACGAGACCGTGCGCATGACCAGCATCGCCCAGACCATGTTCCACCAGGTGACCGAGGTGATGTTCAGCCGCAAGGTGAACCCCCTCACCCGTTGGCGGCAAAGCGAGGACGCCCTGGACAACCTGCAAAGGGAGATCACCGAGTTTCTGGTGGGCATCAGCCAGGGCTCCATCACCGAAAAGGAAAGCCGGGAGATGGCCTCGCTGATGCGCATGGCCAACAACGTGGAGCGCCTGGGCGACGCCGTCGAAAACGTGGCCGAGCTCATCGAGGAGATGATCGAGGACAACCTGCACCTCACCAGCGAGGGCATGCGGGATTACAGCGAGATACGCGACCAGGTGGCCAGGTTCATCGAGCTGGTCATGCGCTCCATGCAGGAACGCGATCGCGACATCATGGAAACCGCCCAGAAGATGGAAGACGCCATCGACGAAATGCGCTCGCGCATGAGGGACAATCACGTCTCCCGCCTGCGCGCCGGCTCCTGTACCGTGGACCCCGGCCTGGTGTTCGTGGACATGCTTTCCAACTTCGAAAAGATGGGCGACTACCTCTACAACGTGGCCCAGGGAGTGGCGGGCATCCGCTAACGGCGGCCCCGCATCAGGCACAAAAAAGGCGGCCCTTTATGGACCGCCCTGGAGTGGCGGGCACCCGCGAAAAGCGGGCCCCGTTGTGCTGAGACGAAAAAGCGGCCTTCATGACCGCCCGGGGTGGCGGGCATCCGTTAAAGGCGGCCCCGTATCAGGCGCAAAAAAAGGCGGCCATTGCTGGCCGCCTTTTTTTATTTTTCGCCATGGGCTACTGGGTGGCTCTGGCCTTTTCGAAGAGCTCCCACACGTCCTGGTCGAAATAGGGCGAGTACATGGTGGTCTCGCACTCGTAATAGAAATAGGAGTTCAAGCCGTTGGCGAAGAGCTCGCCGTCACGGTTTTTCAGCCAGGGCCCGCCGCTGGAGCCGCCGGTGAAGATGCTGCCCACCCCAATGGGGCAGGGCGTGCCCGAGGTGCAGTCGTCGGCGCCCCAGGCCGAGGTGTTCTTGGCCAGCTTGGAGCCGTCAAAGGGAGCCTCGGAGGGATAGCCGTATTGCTCCCAATTGAAGCCGGAGCGCTCGGCGTTGGCCATGAAACCCACCCAGCCCAGCCGATCGCCCAGGCTTTCCTGAATCCGCACGAAAGCCACGTCGCGGGTGGGCATCTCCAGGTGGAGCCAATCGCTGGGGGTGATGGCCCATTCGGCATGGCCCACGCCAAAAGGCTCTAAGCCGTCCAGATAGCCGGGGATGAAAATTATGTTTTGCATCCACTGGCCGTTTTCGCTGACGCAGTGGCCGGCGGTGAGGAGCAGCCGCTTTTCCACCAGGGATGCCGTGCAGCAACTCAACTCGCCGCTGGGCGTCATGAACAGCAAGCGGCCCACCACCCGCTGGGGATAGGCGCCGTAGTCGGTGTCGAAGAGCCACTCATAGGGCGAGGCCGGGCAGGTGGCGCCCGACCGGAAGGCCGGCGCGGCGGGCGCGGGGCTCTCCTCGGAGCAATCCGGGCAATAGCCCGGCGCGGTCAGGAGCGTGCCGGCGCCGGTGGATAATTCGGAGCTCAGCCCCAGGGAGGAGCCGGAGCCTGGTTTACCCGTGATCTTGGGATTGGCCAGGGCCTGGCTTATCTTTTCCGGGGTCCAGAACACCTGGGGCTGGTCGCCGCTTTCGCTCACGGCGGAGGAAGCGATGAAACCATCGCTTTGCCCGGCCAACGCCGGGGTCAGGCAAACCAGCGACGCGGCCAAGAGCGTCAGGATCAGCCAGAGCTTGCGCATGAAAAACTCCATTAGAGACGCAGCAACAGTCTCGGACCCGCCCCACCGCCAGCGTCCAAAAGGCTATGCGGAACGATACAACTAAAAGTTAAACATTTGGGGCAAAAAGTTTCAATAAAATAATGGTTACATTTCAAGCCGTCTTAGGCTTATTCCGCACCCGCATGTTGATCAGCTCCACGCCCATACTGAAAGCCATGGCGAAATAGATATAGCCCCGGTTTATGTGCTGGCCCAGGCCCTCGGCCACCAGCATCACGCCGATTAGTATCAGGAAGGAAAGGGCCAGGACCCGCATGGTGGGATGGCGCTCGATAAAGGCGCTCACCGAGCCGGCGAACACGATCATGATGATGACGGCTATAACCACCGCCGTGATCATGATGGCTATGTGCCTGGCCATGCCCACCGCGGTTATGACCGAATCCAGCGAGAAGATTATGTCCAAAAGCCCGATCTGGGCCACCACCGCCCAATAGGCGCCGGGGGCCTTCTGGGGCTTTTCCGGCGAGCCGCCGCCCTCCACCTGGCCGTGCAGCTCGTGGGTGGCCTTGAAAAGCAGAAACGCCCCGCCGGCCAGCAGGATGAGATCGCGGCCGCTCACCGCATGCTCCCACAGGCTGAAAACCGGGCGCACCAGGCTCATGGTCCAGGATATGGCGAACAAGAGGCCTATCCGGGTGAGCATGGCCAGGCCCAGGCCCAGGCGGCGGGCGCTGGCCTGGCTGGCCTTGGGCAGCCGGCTGGTGAGGATGGCGATGAACACCACGTTGTCTATGCCCAGGACGATCTCCAGGGCGGTGAGCGCCACCAGGGCTATGAGGCTTTCCAGGCTGATGAGCTCGGGCATGGGCTATGCTCTCCACATGAAGGGGCCGGCCCCTAACGCCGGCGGGCCGCAATGGCATGGCTCGCGGGGCCGTTTCAGGCCGGGACCGGAGCGGATATCAAGCCCGTCAGGCCTTGCCGGCCTCGGCCGCCTTGCGGTCCCAGATATGAATCAGGTAGTCCTTGTTGGCCTCGAATTCCTGGGCCTGCTCTTCCACCAAATCCTCCGCCTCCTCGGAGCTCATATTCATGGTCTGGATGACGAAAGAGGCCACCCGGGCGTAATACAGCGGCGTCACCAGCTCCACCAGCCGCATGCGGTTGTGCTCCCAGGCGTGGAAGGTGCCGGCCAGCTCGTAGAGTATCTGCACCCAGGTGTTGGTGGGCATGTGGAATTTTTTCTTGCCCAGGCGGGCGATCTTCTGGATTTCGTCGAAGCAGTCTTCGCAGAATATTTCCTTCCACAGGGAGCTGAACTGTTTGTAGCCCACCTTGAACTGCTGCAGGATGTTGTCCAGGTTGACCTTCACCTCCTCGGGCTCGGCCTTGATCTTGTGCTCGAAGGTGGGCACGGTGACCGAGCCCTTGACGGCCTTCCAATAGGATTCGTGATCCTCCATGAGGCTGTAGAGCGTGTAGATGACCTGGCGGAACATGGGGGCCAGATGGGTGCCGGGGTCCTTGGCGTCGTGGATTTTCACGCCCAGGTTGGCCTGGCCGATCTTGAAGCCGCCGGTCACCGCGTTGGTGGTCATCCAGATGTCGATGCCGTAGCGGGCCACCTCGGTATCCCAGACCTCCTGCTCGGTGTAGTACTTGGCCATGCCCCGGCTGATGGCGAAATCGCCGCCGATGGGCTGGCGGATGCGCTGGCCGTACAGGGAGCGGGTGAGGTTGTAGACGATGTTGTTGGTTATGGTGCCGTCGTACTTATGGCGCAGGTAGACCGGCGCGATGAAATCGAAGCCCTCCTCCATGACCGGCTCCAGGAGATATTTCACCCAGTCGCTGGTGATGGAGCGCAGGTCCGAGTCCACCATGCCCACGGCCTTCACCTTCAGCTTTTCGGCCGCCTCGAAGATGCTGCGCAGGGCGCTGCCCTTGCCGCCCGGCCCCCGGTAGATGCTCACGATTTTCTCTTGCCAGGGCTTGATCTCGAAATCCCGGGCCACCTCGCGGGTGTCGTCGGTGGAGCCGCCGTCGGCGATGAGGATCACGCAGCGCTTGTCCTTGAAATGCTTGGCCAGGCCGTGGGTGAGCATCTGGATGACGTGCACGACGGTGGCCTCGTTGTTGAAACAGGGCACGCCCACCAGGATGTCGGCTTGTTCGATCTCTTCCAGACGCTTGTAGGTGTAGCCCCTGAGGGCGGACTTGAATCCCATGTTTTTCTCCTCTCGGCCGCGCGAGCCGCGGCCCGCCTGTATTCAAAGGCCGGCGGGGTATATGAGATGCCGCGCGGCCCGTTCGCGCCATTCAGCCAGGCCCTTTTCCCAGCGCGGGGTCAGCTTGCCGGCGGGCTCGCCGGCCAGCAGAAGCTCCGCCGCCTGGGCATCGCCCAGGAGCAGATCCAGGGGGCGGCGCTCGCGCTCATATTCATAGGGCGGCGGCCGGAAATCCCACAGGCCGGGGTGGGCCCGGTTGACGGCCGCCAGCAGGGCCAGGCTGGCCCGCACCGGGCGATAGGCCTGGGGGTCGGTGATATGAATTTGGAAGCCGCCGCAGGTGCGGCCCGCGTGCTTGTGAAAGGTGGGCTCGAAAAACAGGGGCCGCAGTTTGGCCCCTTGCAGGGCCTGGGGCTCCACCTCGGCGGCCACGGCCTGGGGGTCCAGGCCCGGCGCGCCGAATATCTCGAAGGGGCGGGTGGTGCCGCGCCCCTCGGACAGGGTGGTGCCCTCGATAAGCACCTGGCCGGGATACACCCGGCAGCCCTCCAGGGTGGGCAGGTTGGGCGAGGGCATCACCCAGGGAATCCCGCTGGCGGCCAGATCGCCGCCTTGCCAGCCCTGGCAGGGGATCACCTGCAAATCCACCTGAATGCCGCGCTCCTGGGCCATCAGCCGGCAAAGCTCGCCCAAACTCAGGCCGTGGCGCAGGGGCATGGCGTGGGGCCCCACGAAACTCTCCAATGATTCCGGCAGGATGGCCCCTTCCTCCCCCCGGCCGAGGGGGTTGGGCCTATCCAGCAGCCAGATCTCAACCCCGGCCCGCGCCGCTTCCTCCAGGCAATAAAGCGCGGTGGTGGCAAAGGTGTAGACCCGGCAGCCCACGTCGATCAAGTCTATGAGAAGCGCGTCCAGGCCGGCCAGCATCTCCGGCGCGGGCCGGCGGCTCCGGCCGTAGAGGCTGTATACCGGCACCCCCAGGCCGGGATGGACCCCATGGTCCGATTCCACCATGTTGTCCTGCTTGTCGCCGAAAAAGCCGTGCTGGGGCCCGAACACCGCCTTCAGGGCTCCGGGCAGGGCCTGGGCCACCGCCTCGGGCGCGGGGGTGAGATCGCTCAAGCCGCAGGCCTGGTTGCACAACATCCCCAGCCTGGCCTTTTTGAGCCCCGCGGGCGGATTTGCGCAAAACGACTCCAACCCGGTGATTACCCGCCCGGTTTTCAAGGCCGGACTAGCGGCGGATGGTCGCAAAAAGCCTCCAGAGAACTTGGTGACGGAGAGTCGCCCAGAGCCGGCGCGCCGGGCGCATCCGGGCCGCCGCCGGGGCGTATGGCTAGAATAGCATAATTATCACGCAGTTCAAGCTTGGAACCATAGTTCGGACCAAGAAGCGGGACCGCTTGGGCCCGCCGGCGGCACCCGCCGGATGGATTGGGGGGCAAGGTCTGGCGAAAACCGGTCTGAGACTGTAAGGGATGCCCGCCAGCGCCGGGCGCGGCGGCCGCGGGCGGTTCAATATCCGCTTGGGGGGAGGGACTTGCGCCTGGCCAAATAAAAAGCCAGGGCCATGGACAAGGCCGCCGAGCCCAGCTCCAGCGGCACCAGAACCCAGCCGCCCCCTCCCAGCAAATGGTAGAGGCCGTAGTTGAGATGGGTCAGCACCAGGCCCAGGGCATAGACCTCCAGGGAAAACCTGCCGCAGTAACAGAAACCTCTTATGGCCGGGTTGCGCAGAGAGAGCGTCCCGCCCCTGACCAGCCGGTGGGTTATAAGGGCCAAGGCCAGGAAGGTCAGCAGCCTGGTGGGCCCCAGGTCGGCGAGGGAAACCCCTCTCAGCAGGAAAAGGGGCCTGGGGTCCGCCTCCCCGCTGAAACGGCCCAGGAGCGGAAACAGCTTGTAATTGATGAATATGAAAGCGCCCAAGCCAATTGCCAGGCAGAGGATGGCCTTCGAGTCGGGGATGGCCAGGGAGCCGTCTCTTTTTTTCACCCCCAGCCACACGCCGATGAAAAAAAGCAGATACCAGGCAAAGGGATTGAAGAACAAGCCCGCCGGATGGACCAGGCTATCAAAGCCCAGCTTGTTCAGGAGGTTGCCGCCCAGATACAGGGCCAGGGCCACGGCCCAGGGGAGAAGGGGCTTGCTTGGCAGCCAAGGCAGGAGGAGCGCGGTGAGCAGCAGGAAGAAGATATATATTTCCAACACATCGAAAAAGCTGGGGAACATGGTGAAGGTCGCGTACCGGCCCAGGCTGGACCAGGGATCGGCAAAAAAAGGCGCCAGGTTATCCGGCAGGGGAAAAGGGGCGGCCAGGCCATGGAAAAACCAGATAACCGCCAAGCTCAAGACCAGGGCCAGCAGTTGGAACCAGTAGAGTTGCAGCGACCTTTTGGCGGCTTTCATGAACGAGGCCTTGCAACCCGATTTTTGCATCACCGGCAAATAGACGTAGCCCGTGAGGATACCGGAGAGGAAAATGAAGATCTCGGCGTTGGTAACCAGGCCCGTTGGTTGATAAAGGAATGATATCAAGTAATAAGGCTGATAGGTCAACATCTCGGTGTGGTTCAGCAGGATGCAGAGAATGGCCGCGCCCTTTAAGAAATCGATCCAATGGGACCTGGCGGCGGCGGGCGCGGCCAATTCGGGCCGCTCTTTTTCCGCGCGCATGAGGACGGGCTGTTTCATGAAGCTTACCGCTGCCGCAACCTAAAGCAATCCTGGGTTCGCCGCGTGAATAACGCGGGCCTTTCGCATCGATCCTGGTTCAGAGCTAGCCGATGTTCAGGGGCGAAAAGGGCGGCTTGTCCCCTTTTTTCGGGCCGCTGGCCGGCTGGGAAGGCTTTTGAACTTATATCAGCCGGCCCGCGCCGGTCAACCTTATTTGGCCGCGCCGCCGGCGGTAGTTCGGCGCTTGGGCCAGCCAGGCGCCGCCAAAGCGCCCATAGCTTGGTTTGCCAGGGGCCGCGCCCGGTCGCGTTTTTTGTCATCCGGCCTGAAAAGGGTGAGGGCCTCGGCGCTTGGCTGGCTCCGAGGCCCTCGGGGAGGAGAGGAGGAAGGGTGTCCGGCAAAACGTCCCCGGCGGTAGAGGGGGTGGAACCGTCCGCGTTCGCAGAGCCGGACACCTCAAAGGGGTTATTGCTCGTTGAATACTTCCTGGTTAAAGAATAATGCCATTATCTATACATGTCAATGTTTAGACATAATTTAGTTAAGAGGTCCGGGCCTGAGCAATTCCCTTGCCCCGCCAGTCCATTTGGGCAATAATGAATAGACGGCTGAACGAACAATCGCATAACAGATCAAATAGTTAGGCTATCAAGAGGTATCCCATGCTGTATCACTTGCCCCTTAACCGCCATCTGGGCCACCATCACGGACATGGACACGACCATTCCCACGAGCACGCCAGGGGCGGCGCGCCCATCGAATATTCCGAACCCTTGGCGGAACTGGTGCGCGGAGGCCTCACCGAAAGCGTGCACCGGGGCGCGGTGGTGGTGTGCACCCCTGACGGCGTCCGCCAAAAGGGCCTGGGCCATCCGGCCATGCCCACCTTCCTGCGCTCCACGGCCAAGCCCTTGCAGGCCCTGCCGCTCATCACCAGCGGCGCGGCCGACGCCTTCGGCCTGACCCCGGCCGAGCTGGCCTGCTGCTGCGGCTCTTTAAACGGCGAGGATTTCCAGGTGGCGGCGGTGAGCTCCATCCTGGCCAAGGCGGGCATGAAACCCGAGATGCTGGCCTGCGGCGTGCACCGCCCCAGCCACGCCCCCACGGCCAAGGCCCTGGCGGCCGCCGGCGAAAAACCCAGCGAACTCCACAACAACTGCGCGGGCAAACACGCGGCCATGCTGGCCCTTTGCTCCCATCTCGGCTTTGACCCCCAGGGCTACAGCCAGCCGGACCATCCGGTGCAGAGGCTCATCCTGCAGGAGGTGGCCGCCATGTGCGCCTACCCGGCCGAGCAGGTGGGGGTGGGCATCGATGGCTGCGGGGTGCCGGTCTTCCGTCTGCCCCTCATCAGCCTGGCCGGGGCCTACGCCCGCCTGGCCGCCCCCGAAAAGGCCGGCCTGACCCCGGAAAAAACCGCCGCCATCAAAAGGCTGATGGCCGGCTGTCTGGAGCATCCCGAGATGATCGCCGGCAGCGACCGGCTGTGCACCAGGGTCATGCAGGCGGCGCCGGGCGCTTTCCTGGCCAAGACCGGCGCCGAAGGCACCTATGCCCTGGCCTTGGTCAAGGAGGGCATCGGCGTGGGCATCCAGGTGGAGGACGGCAACATGCGGGCCTTGGGCCCGGTGGTGACCGAGCTTCTGCACCAGTTGGACCAGTTGGGCCACGAGGCCCTGGAGGGGCCCCTCCAGGACCTGCACGCGCCCCAATTTCTCAACCACCGCAATGAAGCGGTGGCGCAGCTCCGGCCCATGTTCGATCTTTAGCAAGGAGTTGAAAAACGCCCCGCGCCGCCGGGCCATGGACGGCCCGCCAATTTGCGCAGCTTAAAAAAAACAAGCTAATTGGCGGGCTTGGCAAAACCAGAATTCTTGCCAAATTGGGATTGCAAAGGGCCGGGAGGCCTTTTGCGACAACTTCAGGGAAAACGCCGTCTGGGGGTGGCGTTTATGAGGCGAAAGCCGGCAAAGTTACCGCGAAAGCTCTGCTCAGGGCAAATCCTTACCCTTGACAGGACAATGGGCCATGCCCCAGGTTAGGAAGTAGGCACTAACGTCTGCCTAGGGAGGTCGTCATGTGTTCGGCCATTCATGAGGTGAGCGTCACTTGGTGCCCCGGCTGCGGACAACCCTTGGAAGTGAGGGTGGACCGGGTGCTGCCTCTGGAGAGGCCCGGCCGGCATGAAGCCTACCAGGAGTGTCCCCAATGCGGCTGCCAGCAATGCCATCCCCGTCAGGGCGCGCGGCACAGCCGTCCCCTTTCCTCGGGACCCAGCCGTAAAAGCCTGACCTAGCGGGGCAGCGCAAAACGCCCCGCGTTGCCAGGCCGCGCCCGGCCCGCCGATTTGCGCGCTTTTGAAAAAAAGCGAATCGCCCAACCGGGCAGAGCCGCGTTCTTGCCAAGTTGGGATGGCAATGGGCCGGAAAGGCCTTTTGCAACAACCTCTTTGTTTTATTTAAATGATGACCTTGGGCTGGGGTCCGGCCACGGGCCGCAGAGGCATGTATTGGCCGGCGTCGCGCCGCAGGATTTCCAGCACCGCCTCGCGCTGGCCGGGCGCCAAATCCAGGGCGGCCTGGGGCAAGGCCCCCGAACGCACGGCCTGGGCCAGGAGCCGGGCCGGGCCCTGGGGCTCGCCGGCCATGATCCGCTCGGCCAAGGCTATGGTTTCTCCTATGAGCCGCTGGGCGTATTCCAGATGGGCCGCATCGTGGGGGTTGAAGCTCTGGGCGGTGTAGGGCGGCGGTCCCAGTTCCCGGTCCCTGTCGCCTTCGTCCTCCCGGCGGTATTCCAGATAGGCCGCCACCGCCCGCTCGCCGTGCAAATCGGACGGGCGCACTTCGCAGTTGCCTTCCGGGGTCACCCGGTCGAATTGCACCGTCACCCACTGGGCGTAATCCGCGCCGCGGTGATCGGCCTGGCGGCGGGCCTGATTGAAGTCGTTCCAATCGCGGCGCTGCCAGCGGGGTCCGAAATTCACGAAGATGGTATTGAAGCAGCCCAGCCTGCGGCGGCGGGCGCGGTCCCATTCATCGCTCATGAGCCTGGTGCGCCGGTGCCAGGCCAAGCCGGCGTAGGCCTGGTTCATGGTGCGGGAAAGCTGCTCCTCCAGGGCTATTTCGGGCGGGCTCAAGGGGGGCGGCTCCTGGTCCTTGGGCTTGGCCTGCCCCGGCGGCCGCTTGGCCGGTTCCGCTTCCGGCTCCCGCGCTTTGGGCTTGAACAAGCTGGCCAGGATTTCCTTGAACTCCCCCACGCCCACGCCCGGCAAGTGGGGCGACAGGGCATCGTACAACGCCCCCAAGACCGGCCGCTTGTCCAGGGCCGGCCCGGCCAGGTGGAAGAAGTCTTCCCGCTCCAGATTCTTGAAAAAGGGCGCCAGGCAATCGCAAAGGCCTTCCAGGAACTCATAGGACCGCCGTTTGAGCCGGATGTTGGGCCGGCGCTCCAGCGGGGGAGGAGCGGGCTGGGCGGGCAGGTCATCCAGGGAGACATAGAGCAAGGCGGGTGTTTTCCCGCCGGGCTGGACGGCCTCGGCCTCCCGCGTTGGCTCGGCGATCGCCGGCAAGGCTTCCGGGGCCGGTGGCGAATCCGCCGGGGGCTCAATGCGCTCCGCCGGCGGCAAGGGCTGGGGCCCACGCAGCCCCAGGGCCCGCAGGCCGGCGCCGGTCGCCTGGACCTTCAGCGGCAGGCCCGGACCGGGATGGTCCAAGCGCACCAAACCCTCGGCTTCCAGGGCGCGCAGGTGACGATTCAGCAGTTGCTGGCTTATGTCCACCTCTTGGCGTACCTCGCTGCTGGTGGTCCAAGCGCCGCCCTGGCTGAAGTCCGCCACCCCAGCCAGCACCTTGCGCCTGGTGGGGTGCAAACGGGGGCGCTTGGCCTCCACCCACTGGCCCAAATGAACCGGCTGCCTGCCGACCTCGGTTTTTTCGTTGTCTTCCACCGCCATTTTAGATCAAGCAAATTCTTCTTTGCGCGGCCCGCCATGGGCAAGCCGCCTGCCGCGAACGGCCGGGTTATCAACCATAGGGCCGGCATGACGCTGAAACCGCTTAAGGATTCCTCAGCAGACAGGCCTGAATTTTGATCGCCCATAAAAACCAGTTAAAATGGCAAGACCGCCATGCTGCCGTATTAATCGCCCTAAGCCGGGCGCGGTCATGCCATAGCAAAGCCCGGCCTTATCCCGGGGTCTCTGGAGCGGCTAAAAGACAAGCCATCGGAATTGACGCGGACTATTCTTATTTAAGATTTTCTCCTCGCCCAGACGATACGTCAAGGCATTTCTTGCATTGCTTGTCCTGATTTTTCCTTTAATGACTGTAGATTGCAAAAGTGTGGCTTTTCTGTGACAATCCGCCGCCCTTGGGTGCGCGGCCTCTTTGATGTAGTATGTTTCCAGATTCGCGGACCAGACAATGCGCCCAAGGCGCGTGAAAACTACAACCCCAAAACAGGGTGGCGGATATGTCCAAATACGTTGGCTTGTTAATCAGCGGCTTAGTCATGTTGGCCCTCGCCGCCCTGCCGCACGCGGCCCAGGCCGAAACCTCGGAAGGGCACAAGATAAAAAGCGTAAAGGAATCCGGGCAATTGATAGAGCTGTACGACGGCTCGTCCTGGCAGATCATCAATCCGGCGGATCAGGAGATCGCCTATGGCTGGCTGCCTTATCAGAGCGTCAGCGTCCTCAACGGCAAAGAGCTGCGCAACGACCACACCGGCCAGCGCATCGACGCCAAGATGATCCAGGAACCGGTGCGCCCCAAGGCCTCGGCCCCGTCTTCCACCCCCACCTATCCGGCCGCCGCGGCGGGCAGGTCGGGAGCCGGGGGCATGGCGACGGCGGCCGCCCAACCGCCCGTGGAACGCAAGATGCTGGAACAGATAATGAAACGCCTGGACACCCTGGACGCCAAGCTACAGGTGATGGACTGGCGGCTGCGCAAGCTGGAAAAGGACGTCATCAGCAAGCCCTAAGCCCCCGCCCCGCCCGGGAAGCTCCGGGGCCCCTGGGCCGCCGGCGGCGCGATCAGTTTCAGGGTCACTTGGTGATCGTCCCCGCGTCTTCAAATTCGGTGTGCCGTCTGCGCAAGGTGGCAAGCGGGTTCGATTCCCATGCACTTCCACTAAAGTGGAAACAAAGGTTTAGGGCGCTCGCCCTGGCCTTTTTAAAATTTGACCGGGGGAGGTGCTTACTGTTCCCTAATTGCGTTCGCTGGAGAAAACGGCGTTTTAATGCAGAGGGTAAAGGCTATGATCATTTTGCCCTCAAGCGATAGTGCCTGAGATAGCGTGTTTCAATCTGCATTTTGTTTTAATGTTCTTTCACCTTTTTGTTCCTTCGCCTTTTGCCCTAATATTTTTCAGCTAACGTGACCAAATCAGACGGCCAGCAAGGCAACACATGTTGATATTTTTGATTCGTAGAGATATTATATGTTAAGATGCGTTTTGGGGGAAGGCACATCTGATGCAACCAGTTAATAATCAAATTAAAAGTCTTTAATCAATGGCCGTTTATGCAACATCTTGTAACCCTGCCATTCTCATATGGGCAAGAAAGTGCTCTGGGCACAATATACAAGAAATAGCTGCCAAACTTAACAAACCCGTAGAAATCATAGAAAAATGGGAGACCGGTGAGGCCCAGCCGACCTACGGCCAATTAGAAAAATTGGCCTATGATATTTACAAAAGGCCATTAGCTTTATTTTTCTTTCCCGACGTGCCAGAAGAGCTCGATATAAAAGAGTCTTTCCGAACAATCCCAGACTTTGAGATTGAGGATTTATCTGCTGACACCTTATTTGCACTAAGGTACGCCAGATCACTACAGTTGTCTTTAGACGAATTGGGTGCTGATGAAAACCAACGAGAAAAAAACATTATTAATGATATTGCGCTTTCAGTTGACGATGAAATTAAAGAATCTGCCAATAAAATCAGGGAATATTTAGACATTGATATCTCACAACAAATTAGTTGGCGGACAATGGAAGACGCCCTCAAAGAATGGCGTGATTCTGTACAAGATGTTGGGATATACGTATTTAAAAGATCATTCAAACAAAAAGGCATATCTGGTTTTTGCCTTGATGGTTCTAAATATCCAATAATTTTTCTAAATAATGGGAACTCTAAAAGCAGACAAATCTTTAGCATTGCCCATGAACTTGCCCATCTATTACTGCACAATAACCACATATCAAAGACCAAAGATTATTACTTAACATCTGCGATTGATGTAGATCATAGCATTGAACAATTCTGCAATCGAGTCGCTGCTGAACTTATTGTGCCAACTGATTCCATACAGCAATATTTAACAAATAATTTCGATGAAAAAGACATTAATGACATATCTCAAAAGTTTAAGGTTAGCAGAGAAGTTATTCTTAGAAAGTTCTACGATCATGGCTATATATCCAGAGATGATTATAGATTTTTTACAGATAAATGGATATCAGAATTTGAAAACATGACCCGGGGAAGGGGAGGCAATTATTATGCAACACAAGCAACCTATCTTGGGAGCAAATACTTACGGCTTGTTTTCAACAGATACTATGACGGCAAAATTACTTTAGAGGAGGCTGCAGATTATTTGAGTGTTAAATCGTCCAGTTTTTTTGGTTTAGAAGAATATGCATTGAAGTCATAGCTTTGCCATGATATATACTTTTGATACAAGTGCATTCCATGTATTTCAACAATATTATCCCAGTAGATTTCCATCGCTCTGGGAAAAATTTGATGAAATTATTGCAGATGGTTCTATTGTATCAGTTAGAGAGGTTAAAAGAGAACTAGTTAGACGTATTCAACACCAATTTATGAATGATTGGGTAAAAGATCATCCTGGATTATTTTTTACTCCTTCAGAGGATGAAATGAAATTTGTGACTGATATATTTTTAAATCCACATTTTCGCCATCTAATTCCTCAGAAAAGTAGATTAATAGGTAATCCTGTTGCTGACCCGTTCGTAATCGCATCTGCCAAACACAATAATGGATGTGTTGTCACCATGGAACAATACAAACCGAATGCGGCTAAAATCCCTAACGTATGCAAACATTACGGGATAGAATGTACAAACATTGAAGGATTTATGGAACGGGAAGGATGGACTTTTTAATTGGTTCTGTTCGGTTTTGATAAGCATTAGTCCTGTTCACTCAACCCTACGCTACTTCTTCAGATATAGCTCCAACTTCTCCACCGCCGCCTTCTAATCATCAAGGCTCGCGATGTTGTAGCGCTCGAAGACCGCCCTGGTCTTGTGTCCGGAGATGCTCATGGCCAACCGCTCCGGCATACCTGCTTTGACCATGTTGCGGACCGCGGGCAGACGCAGGTCGTGGAAAAATTTGCTATCCATGCGGGGAACAATGCCCGCCGCGGGCCGGCGCTTTCAGGCCCGGCTGTCCCGAGACGCCCGGTCCAAATCGATTATGCGCTTGCCCTCCAGATAATCGGTGGTGCGGTACAGGGTCAGGCTTTGCACCTTGTGCACCGTCTGGGCCAGGCGCTCGCTGCTCCGCATGGCCGATAGCAATGAAGTATAAAGGGGATGGTCCGCGGAGAGATCCTCCAGGGCCAGTTCCAATTCGCCCAGGATGACCTGCAAAGGCTGACTGAATTCATGCGCCGCCGCCCCGGCCATTTCCAGGGCGCCCCGCAGGCGGTCCTTTTCTTCCCGTTCCACCTCGGCCCGCTTGGCGTCGCTCATGTCCTCCATACTGAGCAGCACGTGCACGCTTCCCCCCACCATAAAGGGGGAAGCGGTGACTTTCAGGGCCACGTCCCTGACGCCGCCCGGCAGGTCCAAGCGCAAGGCGGCCTCCCGGCGGAAGACCTGGCGGCCCCGCAGGGCGGCCTGGGCCGCCTGCCGCACCACGCAGTCGGGACAAGCCTCGCCGCTGCCGCAACCGTCCGGGGCTTCCAAGGCGTTGAGACAGCGCAGGATGTCGCCGGGAAAACGTCTGACGTTGTCTTTGGAAACCGTCCCCAGAAAATCCGAGGCGGCCCGGTTTTGTATCTGCACCCTGAGTTGTTCATCCAAGGCGAAGGATGGAACCGGAATCGCCTCGAACAGCTTTTGCAGATAGTCAGGCTCACGGGGGTGTTCCATGGGCAGGCTCCTCCGGGCCAGCGGGCCGTGGTCTAGTTGGCCTCGTCCTCCTCGTCCTCGCCGGAAAGGTAATCCATGATATCCAGGGCCACCAGTTGGGCCTCGCTCAACTGGTCCAGTTGCTCGTCGCTCAATTCCTCTGGGATCTCGGGCTCGAAAATCGCGTCGAATTCCACGCCGTCGTCAGTGTCCACGAAAGTAAGCGTAACCTTGGCCATGACCCACACTCCTTGGCAATTTAAACATTAGGGTTTTGCCGAAGCCATGACTTCGGTCTGCTGTTTTTACCCCGCTGGGGCTATAATGGCAAGAGAAGGATGACGGTGTGAAAAAACCGTGCACTATTACCAATTGGTAATTACCATATCGTAACACACACGATCCCGTAATTGTCCGCCGCCTGCCCCGTCAAAAAATATTATATTATTTTCAACATGATATGCCTTATCGTTCCATGGCACGATAATTGCTGTTATATAACACAGTAACGAGTCCAAGTTTTTGGGGATAGGGATAGCAATGCTTTGCACGGCCTTCCATAAAAACGCTGTACGGCTTGCCGCCTGCACGTTGCTTTTCGCCTCCCCGGTCGCCGCCCAGGAATTGGTCAATGGCCAGCCCGCCGAGGTGGCCATCACCTCCCCCGAGGGCGGTTACGCCGCCGCCGCCATCACGGTGCCCCAGGGCGCCATGGGGCTGGTGGTGGACTTGCACGCGGCGCCGGACGGCCCGGCCTTGAGCCTGGGCGTCAATTTCGGCTCCGCGCCCGATCCCGGCGACCCCGGCTCCTGGGAATGCGCCCAGAGCGGAGCCGGCGGTCTGGCCTGTCAGTATGCCACACCCCAGGCGGGAACCTATTACATGGTTGTGACAAGCCAGTCACCGGCCGGCGGCATTCTGACCGCCACCTACGCCCTGGCCGGCCAGCCGGAAAACAGCGCCTGGCAGCAGGACGCCCTGGCCGCGGGCCAAGCCAAGACCTACGCCATCACCCTGCCTGAAGGGACCAATCTGTTCAAGGCCAATCTGCACACCAGCCTGGGCAGCGCGGCGCTCTTCACCAAGGCCGGGAGGCCGCCGGCGGAAACCGATTATGATTGCAGCGCTTTCAGCCAAAATGGCAATGCCCGATGCATTCACCATTTCCCGCAGGGCGGGATATGGTATGCTATAGTAATAGCAAGGGAAGACAGCCTGGTGCACGTGCAGTTGCACTACACCCGGAACCAAGAGGGAGAGCAAAACGGCGATCTGGATCGCGACCGCGACCGTGATCAGATCAACAAGCCGGAAAAGGATAAAATGCAATAACGGCAAGTCCGATCAAGACAGGGCTCGCCATAAAAGTTAGGAGCCGTTCCCCCAGGCGGCTCCGCCCTGCCGGCGGCAGGGGTTGACCGGGTATCGCGGACAGACGGGACGGGCGGATCCGAGTCAGCCCCTGTCGCGGGCAATCTAAAACAAAAGGCAAAGTCAAGGCCTCGGACGGCGTTAGTCGTCCGAGGCCTTGACTTTTAGCGACCTATGCGGGCCGGGAAAGCCTTTGCCCCCACAGCTTTTTGGTCCTCACCAGAACCGGCTCGGCCATACCCATCGCCGCCCCGCGTGACAAATGCAAGATGGCGATTGTGTTCCACGCCTTTGTGACTTATGTTTCTGGCAAAGGATTTTCAGCTCGGGCGGCCGGCCAAGTGGGGGGCTATCCAGCCGCGCGAATAAGTTTGCAACGAGAGGCGTGACTTTGGCCAGGGGAGATCACATCAAGGTCAGGCGCTTCGGCCTGCTCTACGCCCACCACGGCATCGACCTGGGCGACGGGCGCGTGGTGCATTTCGGCGAGCCGGGCAAGGACATGCCCCAGGCCATGGTGCGGGCGACCAGCCTGGAGGCGTTCCTCAAGGGCGGGCAGGCCGTGGTGGTGGCTTATCCGCCGGGCCAGGCCCTGCCGCCCGAGGAAAGCGTGAGGCTGGCCTTGGCCGAGGTGGGCCGGCAGGGCTATAACCTGGCCTTCAACAACTGCGAACACTTCGCCACCTATTGCAAGACCGGGCGCAAGGATTCCCGCCAGGTGTGGCGCGCCGCCCTGGGCCTGGCCTCGGCCGCGGCGGTGGTGGTGGCGGCGGTGGGGCTAAAGCTTTTGCGGCGAAAATAGCGAAGCCAACGGGCCGCGCACCACTCAGCAAGCCGTCAACCCTTCTTCCTGCCGGCGGCCGGTTACCCGCCGCGGGCCAAACCCAAGCTCCAACCCGCCTTGATTTCGCTGCTCCTTATCCCTATCCCCTGGCCTTGAGCCTGCCCAGGAACCGGAGATGGTGCTTGCCGCCCAGCTCCAGGTGGCGGTAGAGCTGCAACTTGGCCAAATCCTCGATGAACATCCAGGCCAGGCAATAGACCCACACCAGCCCCACCAGCTTCCAGGCGATGGGCTCCACGATGATGCCCAGGCCCACGATGAGGGCGGCCACGGCCTGGGTGCCCAGCACCGCCCACAACAGGGGCGGCGCGGGATGGGGCCGCTTCCAGAAGGGCTCCTTGGTGCGCACCACCAAAAGGGTCAGATGCCCGGCCACGGCCAGCTTCAGATAAATGAAGGACTGCATCTGGGCCGTGGTGAGCGAGAGATAATCCCTGGCGAACCACAAAAGCAGGAACGTCTCGGCCACGCCGATCAGGCCCAGCGCCGTGGAGACCGTGAGCACCCGCCGCATTTCCCAGCGCACCGGCTTGGGGTCCAGCCAGGTGTTGTCGTAGGCGATGGTCATGATGGGCAGATCGTTCAAAAGGGCCAGGAGGATCACCAGCACGGTGGTGATGGGATAGACGTTGAAGGCCAGCATGGCCAGCACCACGAAGAACATGATGCGGATGGTCTCGGTGATGCGGTAGATGGCGTAGGAGTTCATGCGCTCGAAGATCATGCGGGCCTGCTCCACCGCGCCGATGATGACCTTGAGCCCCGGCGCGGTGAGCACCAGGGAGGCCGCCGCCCGGGCCGCGTTGGTGGCCCCGGAAACCGCCACCCCCACGTCGGCCTGCTTGAGGGCCGGGGCGTCGTTAACGCCGTCGCCGGTCATGGCCACCAGATGGCCGCGATTCTGCAAGGCCTTTACGATGCCGTACTTGTGCTCGGGAAACACCTGGGCGAAGCCGTCGGCCTTTTCCACCTGGGCCTCCAGGTCGCCGGACATGTGCTGGGGGTCCACGCCCTGGCCGAACAGCTCGTCCGCCGCCTTTATATCGGACTTCATCTGCAATTGGCGGGCTATCTCGCGGCCGATGGCCAGGTTGTCGCCGGTGACCATCTTCACCTCGATGCCGTGCTGGCCGGCCTGGCGGATGGTTTCGGCGGAATCATCGCGGGGCGGATCGTACAGGGGCAATATGCCCAGGAACCGCCAGGCGCCGTCTTCCTCCTTGCGGGCCACCCCCAGGGTGCGGTAGCCCTTGGCCGCCAGCCGGTCCACCGCTTCCTGGGCGCGCCGGCGCTCGTTGCCCTGCACGCCGCATAGCTCCATGATGACCTGGGGCGCGCCCTTGCTGCATTGAAACAGGCCGCCTTTTTTATCGGTCAGGGTGGCTACGGTGCGCTTGCCCTTGGGATCGAAAGGCACGAATTTATCCTGGCTGAACCCGCCCAGCCGGCTCTTGTCCTCCAGCCCCGCCAGCACCGCGTCGTCGATGGCGTCGCGGTTTTCCTCCTTGGAGGCCAGGGCCGCCGCCAGGATCAGGTCCTGCTCATTTTCGGCCTGGAACACCTCCGGCCGGCCCAGGGTCAACTGGTTCTTGGTCAGGGTGCCGGTCTTGTCCGAGCAGAGGATATCGATGCCCGCGATCTCCTCGATGGATTGCAGACGGGAGACGATGGCCTTTTGCTTGGAAAGGCCCAAGGCGCCCAGGGCCATGGTGAGGGAGAGCACCGCCGGCATGGCCACCGGGATGGAGGCCACCACCAGAATCAGCACGAACTGGAACACCGACAGCGCCGAGTCGCCGCGCATCAATTGGGTGAGCACCAGAACCGCGGCCAGGCCCAGGCTCATGTATATGAGGTAGTCGCCGATGGTGAGCACCGCCTTCTGGAAATGCGAGGGCGCTTCGGCGCTCTCCACCAGCTTGGCGGTCTGGGCGAACTTGGTGTCCGCGCCGGTGGCCGTCACCAGGGCCAGCATCTCCCCCTGCCGGGCCACCGAGCCGGAATAGGCCACGCCGCCCTCGTTCTTTTCCACGGGCAGGGATTCGCCGGTGAGGGCCGACTGATCCACGCTCAGGTAATCGCCGCCGAACAATTTCAAATCAGCGGGCAGGATGTCGCCGGGCCGCAGGCGCACCACGTCGCCGGGCGCCAGATCCTCGGCCGGTATCTCCTGCCAAGCGCCGCCGCGCAGCGCCCGGGCCTTCAAGGCCAATTCGCCCTTCAAGGCCTCCAGGGCGTTGCCCGCCTTGCTCTCCTGCCAGAACCCCACCGCCGCGTTGAAGACCAGCATCACGCAGATGATGATCATGTCGGTCCAATGCCTGACGATGAGGGAGAGCAGGGCGGCGGCCTCGATCATCCAGGGGATGGGGCCCCAGAAATAGCCCAAGAGTTTCAGCAGGGGGCTTTGCTTGCGCTCCCGCACCAGGTTGGGGCCCAGTTCCTTCAGGCGGCGTTGCGCCTCCTCCTGGCTTAAGCCCTCCCGGCCGCTTGCCAGGCGCTGAAACGCCTGGTCAAGGGAAACGGCCGCCGCTTCCTCGGATTTGATGGCTGCTAAGGTCATGCTCGCCCCTATCCGTTGGGTTTTTTCGATCAGGTTTTATTGTAAGCTCAGCAAGGAGGCGGGGCCAAGGGTTGTGGTCAAAAGGTTTTGAAAATGGAATCGCGGGCTTCCCGCCCGCAGCCGCCCGCGCGGGCCGCTAAAGAACGCCTCGGCGGCCATGCGCCGCGGGAACCGCGAGGGAGAAGAGGGCCGGCCAATCACGCGGGCCCGACGGGCAGGCCGTCCGGCCTCGCCTGCCTGCGCCGCGAGGCCGGACGGGACCGGGGCTAATTGGGCTGGGTAATGGCGCAGAGCCGCCAGGGGCCGGGGCCCACCGGGCGGGTGAAGGTCCAGTACTCCTCGAACTTCACCGGCTGGCTGTTGCTGCCCTCCAGGACCGCGCCGGTCTTATCGTCCACCACGTAGTCCAGGAGGTTGGCCAGGAAACGCACCGCCAGATAGTCCTGACCCATCTCCTGCCAGGCCTGCACGATATCCACCGAGCGCACCGCGATGTTTTCCAGGCGGTTCACCCTGCCCTGCGTTTTGAGCAGATCGAGGTCCCTTTGCAGCTCGCCGGCCATTTCATCGGAGAGCAGATCGCGCACCCCGGAGATATCGCGCTGGCCGTGGGCGGCCTGCAATTTGAAAAACACGTCCATGGCCCGGTCCTGGAAAAACGCTTCGTCGAACTCCGGCTCCATGCTTTTTATGTGGGCCAGGCCGCGCTCCAGATCGTTGCCGTGGTCATCATACCCCCCTTGCGGCGGTGGCGGCGGCGGAACGGCCTGCCCGCCGAACATTTCCGGCTCCGCGGCCTGGCTTTGGTAATAGGAACCGCTCTGGGCTTGGGCGGCCTGCCGCCGCCGCTTCATGAAAAAGCGGTAAGCCAGGTACAGGAGCACGCCTATGAGCAGAATATCCAACAGGCCCAGACCGCTGGAACCGGCGGCGGAGCCGTCCTGGCCGGCGGCGCCCGCACTGCCGGCGCCGGCCATGCCGCTGAAAAGCATGGACCCCAGGAATCCGCCCAAAAGCCCTCCGCCCAGGCCGCGCATGAACCCGCCGGGCGCGGCCGATTGGGGAGCGGCCGGCCTGGCCTGCTGCTGGGAGTTGGGGTTTTGCCGCTGGCTGGGCCTTTGGGTGGGGCTGGGGCGGCTGAAGCCGCGGCTGCCCATGGAGCGTCCGCCGCCCACTCTGGCCCAGGCCTCGGCGGTTATGCCCAGGGTGAAAAGGCAAAGCAAGGCCAGGGTACAGATCGCGCGTGCACGTGGTCTGCCGGTCATTTTCAGCTCTCTTTTTTTATCCGGTTTTCTGATTCAGGGGGCGTTGGCCCCGGTGGGCTGGTCGTCTGGCGATGAATTATACCAAACCGCCGGCTTCTTGCCGCCCATATACGGCCTGGGCCGCCCCCCGCAATCGTCGGGGAGCGGCCCATGGCGTATCGCTCAATCGCAAACGCCCACGGGGCAAGCGAGCCAGGCCTTCACGTCGTCGCGGAATTTTCCCGGCTGGGCCGAGGAGACCGAATGGCCGGAAATATTGTAATAGGGATAGTAAAGCTCCACCTGCTCCGGGGTGGCGGTATGGGCCAGGGAGTTTTCACGGTACTTCACCCTGAAATAGCCCCGGTTCTGGTCCGGCAGGTCCCTGCCCCTGGCGTAGGCCACCTCCGCCACCAGGTCCTTGTATTTTTTCAGGGCCTCGGGTATGGCCGGGGAATAGATGACCAGGTCGTACTCGGCGTCGGTGAGGAAGGTTTTCACCAGGGCCAGGTTTTCCAGGAACATGCGGCCGTAGATGGGCGAGCCGTCGGGATTGACCTCGTAGCCGGACTCGGCCGAGGCGTCCAGGGTGAAGGCCAGATACACCGCCAGGTTCATCTCCAGCAGATAGCCGTCCCAGATATGCAAGGTGCCCAGCTTGTCCCAAAGCGGGGTTTTGAGGCTTTCCAAATCCTGGTGGATCAAATTCTCCAGGTACTCCTGGGAGGCGGCGTAGGCCTTCAAACGCTGCAGCGTATCGGGGTTGCCGGGCAGGTAGCATTGATGGGCGGGATCGAACATCCACTCGTCATCGGCCGTGATGCCGTCTTCCAGCAAATAGCCCTGGCTGGTGTGCACGCCGATTATCATGCGGAAGGCGTCGTCGCGGTGTTTGGCCTTCATCATTTCAATGTCCATGACATCGTATTGCAGCACCGTGGAAAGGGCCTCCAGGTCGCGCAGGCTCTTGGCCGCGTAAGCCTCCAGCTCGTCGGACCAGGTGTTCCTTTTGGAGCAGTTGTAGCCGTCGCGCTTGAATTTGTCGGGCAGGTAATACATGAGCACCCGGGCGGCCTTGCCCAGCACTCTGGTCCACCAGGGATCGGCGGGGAAGCTTTGCCCGGTCTCCCTGGCCAGGTTTTTGATGACGGGATCATTATACGGAGCTTCGCCGTAGAACATTTTTCCCGCTATCTCGTCCTGATACACCCCGCTCAGCTCCGGCTGGATGAGAACCTGCCGGCTGAACTGGCGGGCCACCACCTCCGGGGTCAGCTCGGCGTCCTTGCCGTATAGGTCCTGAAAGTGCTTTTCGATCTCCTCCACCAGCGCCGAGTCCCGGTAAAGCTTGCTGCCGTCCCGGTAGTGGGGATGGAACAAAAGCAGGTTGAGCATGGTGGAAACCCTGGTGCCGCCATAGCTCTCACCCACCAGAATCACCTGGTTGGCCTTGATCTCCCGGTGGTCGCCCAAAAACTTGAGCACCGCCCGCACCATCTGGGCGGCGTCCACATAGGGGTTGAAATTGCCGTTCAAGAAGAACATCCGCAGCCTGGTTTCGATGTCGCCCGAGGCGGGGTCGGTGAGATAGGAAAATCCGGTGGCCGGGGCGTCCAGGTAGAGCACGTTGCCCAACTCGGTCCAACTGTATTGGTTGACGCTGTAACCGGGGCTGCCCTGGGGCTGGTGTTCGCGGTCCAGGGTATAGGGCGCGGTGTTCATGCTGAACAGATTGGTCACCGTGCCGGCTCCGGGCCCGCCGTTCAGCATCACGAACAAGGGCTTGCTTTCCCATTCGTGGTCCGCTTGATGGAACGAATAGAAGATGTGATTGGTGGCGGTGGTGAAGGACCGCTTGCCCAGGCTCTTGTTCTGAAAGCTGTAGGTAACGGGGTCGATGGTGTAATAGCCCGCGAGGCTGCCTTCGCCTATCTTGGCCAAGGCGCCGCCGGCCAGGAACACGCAGGTCAGGCACAGAAACAGCGCGAGAGTCTTTCGCATGGCGGCTCCGTTTGGTAGCTGTTGATCGGTTTTCGGTAATGGGTCGGCCGGCCCGGCAGGCGTCAGGGAGCGCGGCCGTTGGTTCTAAAAAACCAGAACTTTCATCTGAAGATTAGGTTAATTGTTTTGTTTGGTCAATCAAATAGGCGAACAAAGGCGGCCTGACCCGCCGAAAAAGTCCGCTTCGGCGCTGAAAACAGCCAAGCCGGCCATGACTTTCGCCTGGGCGGCATGTCCGCCATATAAAACGGGCGCCGGCATGGCCGCTGGCGCCCGCTGATTTTAGGTGCCCGCGGGCCGGCCCGGTGGTTGGGCCGGCCTGGCGGGCCAGGGGCCTATAGGTAATGAATCTTGTCGGCGGCCAACAGGGCCTCGGCGGCCTGGGGCAGCTTCAGGGGCACGATGAAGTCCTCGATGCCGGAGGTGTCGTCCAGGTTCTTGCCCACGCCGTCCACCACGTGGAAGGTGCCGCAAGAGAAGATGCCCACGCCCAACTGGTCCTTGCAGAAGCGGGCCATCTGCTCCATGTTGTCGGGCAGGTCGCTGGCGTTCAAGCCCTCGATCTGACCGGCGATCAGGTTCTTGAGGTCGTCGTTGCAGCCCAGTTTGGCCAGTTGGCCCTTTTTGGTCATCTGCACGCCTTCGGGGCCGTAATAAACGTTAACCGTGGGCACGTTGCCCAGTTTCTTGGCCAGGAAGGCCACCACGTAGGCCGCGTAGTGGTTATAGGGGCGGTCGGGTGGCGTGTTAACCACGATCAGGAAATTCTTGGTCTCTGCCATGGGTCGCTCTCCAGGTTTTGGTGGTGCAGTACGAATAGCCGGGCGATGTCTCGCCGATTAACCTTAATACACTATAAAATATAGATATAAAGAACCTAGCACTGTTTGGGCGTTGCGGCAAGCCAAGCAGGGCCTCTATCGATAACTGATAGTTATTTCAGGATAATATCGCGCGACTTTTGGCAGGGCCTTTCAGGAATCAAGGGGAGGCCTGGGCCAAGCGAAAGCTTGGCTTTGTCATCAAGCTGACCAGGCTGCTCAGAAAGCCCCGGATGCTAGGCGCGAGGAAAAGGCCGGAACGAAGCGTAGTGGAACCTACGTGAGTTTCAGCCTTTTCCGCAGCAACGACGCAGATGGGGCTTTATCAGCAACCGAAAGGGTCCGGCCATGGCCGGACCCTTTCGGGCTATTTATGGATTCGCCCGGGCTCAGCCCTTCTGCGCCATGTCCACCAGGGTCTGGGCCATCTTGGCGACCGCCGCCTTGGCCTTTTCCGCGGAGTCCGCCGGGCAAACCCCCTGCATGTCGCAGGAGATTATCTCCTCGTCGTAATCGATGAACCCGAGGAAGTCAAAGCCTTGCAAGGCCTCTTGCAGGAAGGCCTGGTCCTTTTCGCCCCTGGTCTTGGAGCCCACGATCAGTATTCTGGTGAGGCCGATGTCCTTGGCCAGTTGGCGGATGTGGTTGGCCGTGTCGATGGAGCGGCGGCCCGGCTCCACCACCACCACCAGGAAATCCACGCCCCGGGAGGTTCCCCGGCCCAGGTGCTCCAGGCCGGCCTCCATGTCCAGGATCAGGACGTCCTCCTGCAACAGCACCAGATGGGTCATCAGGGCCTTAAGCATGGTGGAGGCCGGACAGATGCAGCCGCCGCCGCCCTTTTTCACGGTGCCCATCACCATGAGGCGCACGCCCTTGTGCTCGGTGGACAGCTTGTCAGGCAGGTCGTTCACCGTGGGGTTCAGCTTGAAAAAAGAGCCGATGCCGCTGGCCGCGTCCTTGGCCTCGGTGCGTTCCTCGATGAGCGCCTTCATGTCGCTCACCGGCACCAGCTTGTCGTATTCCGGGAAACCCAAGGCCTGGCCCAGGTTGGCGTCGGGGTCCGCGTCCACCGCCAACACCTTGAGGCCCCGCTCGGCCAGAGCCCTGGCCAGCATGGCCGCAAAGGTGGTCTTGCCCACGCCGCCCTTGCCACTGACAGCTATTTTCATGCCCGCTCCTTGTCGCCAACCCCGGAACCGCCCGCCGAATTCACGCGGCCGGGTTGTGTCTGCCATTCATGGCATATTAATTCAGGTAATATGATATTAAATCCGTCAAAACTCCACTAACAGCCGCATCCGCCGCTGGGTTCCAAGGGCGGCGGCTCGCTCTGATAGAGCCGGATCAGCTCCGCCAGGTCCACCTCGCAGGTGCGGCCCAGGGGATGCTTTTTCTTGCAGTCCGCGCCGTGGACGGTTCCCGCCATGATCTTCAACAGCGGCACCGTATAGGCGCCCTTGGCGATGGCGTCCAAAACCTGGGCCTTGGTCACTCCCAGGCAATGGCAAACCACGGCGTCGTCGGGCTGCCGGGTCCAGTCCGGCCCGTCATAGGCCGCATAGCCCGAACCATGATGGTGATCACACCCACAACCGCAGCCGTTTTTTTGGTCCATCCCACTCATATCAGTCAAAATACCCCCGAGTTTTTGGTCAGCCTTTTTACCCTCCAGGCCCTCAACCCGCAAAAT
Organism: Desulfocarbo indianensis; assembly: GCA_001184205.1. Taxonomy (GTDB): domain Bacteria; phylum Desulfobacterota; class Desulfarculia; order Desulfarculales; family Desulfarculaceae; genus Desulfocarbo; species Desulfocarbo indianensis. The sequence continues at coordinate 750,292 of LBMP01000001.1, read as the reverse complement.
TTGCTTTTTGCGAACGCCCGGCCGTGTCATTACCCGGCGATCCCTGTCGCCACCTTTTTGATAATAAGTCCTGACTCAGGCCTTGGCCAGCCCCTCGGACGGCAAAATCAGCCTTTATGCATTTCCGGCGCTGACGCCAGCCAGCAAGAGTCCTTTTCGCCCCTTAATTAGCATTGCCCGCCGGGCTGATGGTCAGGTTCTTTTCTCTTATCCGCCCCGCCCCGCCGGCCTCGCCACCAACAACCCCTGGTAATATTAATTTCACCAACAAATATTAATTTAAAGCGGCTATAGTTACTGCCTGGCCATGGCCATCATCTTATATATGGGCAACCCGGCGGCCAGGGCCACGTCCTCGGTGGAAAGATAATTGCTGATGGTGGGATCCATGAGCACGTTGCCCTCGGGGGGAAACTCCTCGTCGCCCGCCCATAGTTGCAGCATGAAGGCCACCCGGGGGAAGGCCCGCACTATCACCGCCGCGTCGCCGGCATGGCCCTCGGCCGACAGGCCGCCCACCCTGGGGGCCAGGTCCAGGAGCAATTGGGGCCTTTCACCGAAAAAACCCACCAGGGGGCTTTTAGCCCTTTTCACAAAGGCCGACCAGTAGAACTCGCCGGAAGGCACCTCGCGGAAGGTGACCCATTCGCCGGCCGGCTCGGAGCCGTCGGCGTTCACCAGGTAATGCAGGATCAGGGCTTTCTCGGCGATGGGGATTTCCGGGCCCTGGTCCAAATGCTCCACGCTCATGGGCTCGCGGCCGATCTTCACCGGGCGGCCATAATAATCTAATTCCATGCTTTCGCCGTCCTCGGCGTGCCTGGCGCCGGCCCGCCGGGCCACGTCCAGGAAATTGCGGGTCTTCAGCTCCGCGGCGGCCAGATCAAAGCTTTGCTGATAATCATCCACTCTCGCCATGAAAGCACTCCTTTACTCCCCCTTGGCCCAGATCTGCTTGACTAATTTATCCTAACCCCAGGCGCGGCCTCTGTCGAGCTTTTGCCTCAGCCTTTGCAACGCCCTGTTTGCCCCGGCCAAGGGCTTCAAGGTATTATCTAGGCATGGCTAAAAAGAAAAAACGCAAGACATCTTCATCTCCTGGCGCGGCCCCCAAGCCGGAGGGCCCCTTGAACGCTCCCTTCGCGGGCCTCAAACAGGCCCTTAAGAACGCCGCCCTGCATGACGCCCCGGAGAGCGCCTCACCCGCCGCGCCCCCGGCGGAGCCGGAAGAGCCCCTTGACGAGGGCCAGGTTTTCCTGACTGCCATGGGCGACGTCCGGCCCCTGCCCGCCAAGCAGCGGGACCGCGTGAACGCCCAACCAGACCCCAAACGCCCCCTTTTCAACCAGGCGGTGGACGACGATCTGGAAGTCATGGCGCAACTGGCAGATTTGATTAGCGGAACCGCTGACATGGACTTGCGCTACTCGGACGAGTACGTGTGGGGGGCCTCGCCGGGCATGGGCCCGGAGCTGATGGACCGCCTGGCTTCCGGCGCTTTCCCCATCCAGGATTACCTGGATTTGCACGGGCTTAGCCAAGAGGAGGCCCTCAAGGAAGTGGAACGCTTTCTGATGGAGGCCGCCGCCAAGGGGCTGCGCCACGTGCTCGTCGTGCACGGCAAGGGCAGCGGCTCGCCCGGCGGGGTGCCGGTGCTGAAAAAAGCCCTTACCCAGGCCCTCTCGCACAAACGCCTGCGAAAACGGGTGCTTGCCTTTTGCACCGCCCTGCAGGGCGACGGCGGCACCGGAGCCATGTATGTGCTTTTGCGAAAATGGCAGGGGCCGGGCAGGTGGTAGGCCCGTATCCTGTTTAACTTCCGCCCACCCGACCCAGATATATACTGTCAGGTGGCTTATCTAGCTAGTATGACAGGGACTTGAACAATAATAACAGCCATCTACTTGGTTGTAGTACTTTTTAGCCTCCTGAACCGCATCCCGACAGTTACTAAAATGTCCTAATTTAATTCTATTCTCTGATTTGGGTAAATACTGACAATCCGAGGTATGAACTTCATGGTCACCATTGGCCTGCGCATTTTTGTTTACAAAATACAAAGCCATGTTTCCCCCCTTTGATATTTTTCACTTCCACACGTTATGGACCACATCCTAACATGTCAGGACCACACTATATTTTTAGCTATTAGCATTGTTAAACACCTTAGCCAAAGAAGACAACAAGCCCCTAGCGGCCGAACACGCCGAAGGACTTTATCGCCGCGCCCCGGTCCTGCTTGACCAGGCCCAGGCGTTTGCGCAGGGCGGCCTTGTCCGGCTCCAGCATGACCAGCCGGGTGCCTTCGGGTTCGTCCGGGTCGGGTATGAGCTTGTCCGGGTCGCTGGGCTTGGGGGTCTGGTAATCCTGGCGCAGGCGTTCCAGGAGATCGGCGGTGAGGATTTCCCTGGCCGCCTTTTCAGCGGTTTCGTATTTCACCCCATAGGCCTTGAGGCCGGGGAAGTTGGGAAACACCACCTCGAAACCGCCCTCCGGTACGGGCGTGAACACGGCCGGATAGGCCCGCAGGCCTTCCACCCAACGTAAGTGCTCGGTCTTCTTGTCTTTGTTCGCCATGACTTTGCAACACCTATCTGCTGGTTTCAATCCTTGCGGGGCGGTTCATAATCCTCGGCGTTGGTTGAGGGTCCCTGAGGACGATGGGGCAGGCTATCCAGGCATTGGTTTATGGCCTTGGCCAGCTCATACTGGCACAGGCGTTTTTCATGGTCGCAAGGCTTGCCGTCGAAATGGCGCTTCAGCGTGGGCAGGGCCTTGGCATCGCCCAAGCGGCCCAGGGCCCACACGGCGCGATTGCGCTTTTCAAAGGGATGCTGGCCGGCATCCACATAAGCCGACAGGGCCGCCACGTCGTCGCCGGGGTGAGGGTGCTTTTCCTGGGCCAAATCCACGGCGCCCTTGACGGCGCTATGGATGCCCCAGTAGCCCGCGCCCACCGCGCCGGCGGCCAGGACCAGGACGATCACCAGAAATATCTTCAGCCATCTCATAATGTCACTCCCCCCTCATGGCGACCATCCCCGCCGATGCGACCGGCTCACGCCCTGCGCCAGCGGGTGCCCTGGGGGGTGTCGATCACCTGCACGCCCATGGCGCTCAATTGCCGCCGCATGGCGTCGGCGCTGGCGAAATCCCCGGCCTTGCGCGCCTTTTCCCTTTCGGCCAGCAGGCGGTCCACTTCGGGGTCCGGGCTGGCCTGGTTGAAATCCATCACCGCCATGACCGTGTTCACCAGGCGCATGAAGGCCAGAACCTTGTCCTTTTGCTCCGCCTCCAGGAGCCCCGCCGAAAGCATGCGGTTGATTTCCTTGATGAAGCTGAACAGAATCCCCATTGATTTGGGCATGCCCAGATCATTGTCCATGGCGGCCTGCATCTCGTGCCGGGTCTTGTGGATCATCTGATCCAGATCCGGCGCCGGCTCGCCGCTGGGCGAGAACATGAGGCGGGCCACGAACTCGTTAAGGCGGCGCACCGCTTTGGCGGCCAGCTCCAGCTCCTCGTCGGAGCAGGTCAGCGGCCGGCGGTAGTGATGGGTGAGCAGCCAGTAGCGTATGGCCGCCGGGTCCCACCCCTGGGCCAGCAAATCGCGCAAGGTGAGGTCGTTGCCGCCGGTGCGCGAAATCTTTTTACCTTCGGCCATCACCACTTCCGAATGCAGCCACATGCGGGCCAGGGGCTGGCCGTGCAGGCTCTCCGCCACGGCTATCTCATTGTCGCCATGGGGGAAAACCAGATCGGACGAGGCCAGGTGCAGATCAAAGGGCTGGCCCAGGTGGTGGGTGGCCATGGTGGCGCATTCCACGTGCCAGCCGGGCCGCACGTTGCCCCAAGGCGTCTGCCAATAAATCCCGGCCTTCAGCTCGGCCAGGGAGGCGCGCTTGAAAAGAGTGAAGTCCCGCGGGTTGTCTTTTTCATAATAGTCAAAATCAACCGTCTTGCCGCATTGGATGGCGTTCAGGTCCACGCCGGAGAGCTTGCCGTATTCGGGAAAGCGGCTGATGTTGAAATAAACCGAGCGCAACTTCTCATAGGCCAGCCCCTTGTCGAGCAATTGCCTGGTTTCGTCTATCATATCGCTGACATGGGCGCTGGCCTTGGGGTAATCGTGGGCCGGGGCCATTTGCAGGGTGGCCATGTCGGCGAAAAACACCTTCAGCCAGCGGCTGGTGAACTCATCCAGCTTGGCGCCCTCGCTGAGGCACTGGCTCACGGTGCGGTCGTCGATGTCGGCGATATTGATCACCAATTTCACTTCAAAACCGCGGAACTCCAGCCAGCGGCGCAGCAAATCCGCGAAGATCATGCGGCGGCAGAGGCCCAGGTCCGGGGGGCCGTCCAGGCTGGGGCCGCAGGCGTAGATGCCCACCCGGCCCGGCCGCACCGGCACCAGGTCTTCCACCTGGCGGCTGAGGGTGTTGAAAAACTTGAGCGGGATGGGAACCTTTTCCGATACGAACAGCGGGGTGGAGAGATAGCGCTCGCCGCCGTCGGGCAGGAGCACCACTATGGTGCCGGTTTCCATCTCGGCCGCCAGGTCCAGGGCCACCCGCATGGAGGCCCCGGCGCTCATGCCCACGAAGATGCCTTCCTCCCTGGCCAGCTTGCGGGCGGTTTCATAGGCCGCGTCGTCATCCACGAATTCTATGCGGGCCACCTCGGAAGGGTTGAATATTCCAGGCGGATACGACTCCTTCATGTTCTTGAGGCCCTGGATCTTGTGCCCCTGGTAGGGCTCCACCCCCACCACCATGGCCTGGGGTTTCAGCGCCTTGATGCCCCTGGTGAGCCCCATGAGGGTGCCGGTGGTGCCCATGCTCACCACCACCACGTCCACCTTGCCCTCGGTGGCCTCGAATATCTCCCTGGAGGTGCCCGTTTCATCATGGGCCCGCCAGTTGTTCTCGTTGTTGAACTGATCCACCAGGAAATACTTGTCCGGCTCCTCGCGGGCCATGCGGTAGGCTTCCTCGATGGCGCCGTCGGTGGAAAGATGGGCCGGGGTCAAAAGGATATCCGCGCCATAAGCCCGCAATATCTTGCGACGTTCCTGGGAAGCGCTCTCGCTCATGGCGAAAAGCATCTTGTAGCCCTTCACCGCGCAGACCATGGCCAGGCCGATGCCGGTGTTGCCGCTGGTGGCCTCCAGCACGATCTTGTCCTTGGTGAGTTCGCCAGTTTTTTCAGCCTCTTCTATCATCTTGAGCGCCGGGCGGTCCTTGACCGAGCCACCGGGGTTCATGAACTCCAGCTTGGCGAATATCTCCACCTTGGGATTTGTATTGAGGCGGTTTATACGCACCAGGGGCGTATCGCCCACTAGCTCCAGTATGTTGTCAACCTTGCGAATGGTCATTGTGATATGCCCTGGGCTGAATGGCGGTTAGGGGCCCACCTTTTAGCACGCAACCTAGAATACTCCAGGCCGCGCGGAGTGTAAATATCTACGCGCCCGTAGGTGATTAGTCCTTTTCGTTGAGTACCTTTACTCAAATGGTATTTACCATCGGCGGGCGCAAGAATCCAGGCTTCTCCCACCGGATAGCCAGGGACCCGCCCGCCGATGGGCACTCAATTTCTTCTTAATTTGTACTTATGTGTATTAATTAATTATTTTCTGTCACTAGCCAGCGCTGTTCGGCCGTACGGCAAATAATCGCCGGCGGTATCCATCGCGTTTTGTTTAAGCCCCAAACCTCGAAGCCCGCCGCGCCGGGTTTTTGGGTTTTGCGAAGACCTCAAAAGAACCGGTCTGACCTTTTGTTGAGATTGGCGGGCGACTCCCGCTGCTTTCAGCGCCGCCCAGCCCGGCGCTTCCGGTTCCGGGCGGCGGCCTTCATCCTGACAGTGGCTTGGACTGGCCTTGGCCCGCCCACTCCACCGCGCGAGGGCTGCCCAGGCCAGGCGCGGCGTTTTCCGGGCAGTGCAAGGCCGCGAGCCGGGCCGGCGGCCTGAACTTGGCGTGGAAAGGCGTTTTGCCGGCTTGTTTTTACATTATCGCCGAGATGCTAAAGAATATTTCGCTTTAGGGTATTCTCCCAGGTTTGAGCGGTCATTCACCGCCAGCGCGGGACCTTAAAGTTTAATATGTACTCAACGTTATTTATTGTGTTTTTAAGCATTAATCGTAGTGGGATCGTCCCGAACGGCTTTCGAAACCCGTCCCTTGTTTTTGGAGAAGCCGCCAGGCGTGCCTACAAGTAACATTAATTGTAAACCAGCTACACAAGCCGGCAATTACTTCTTGCTCATGTTGCCGGCTTATTTTAGTATCCAGCTTAGGCGCTCTTGTTTCCCGCCTGTTAAGCTCTCCGCTTGCTTGCCCTGGCCGGCTTTTATTTGTGTAAAACACTTTCGCATTGCCAAAAACCGGCCCTCTGCCCGCTGAGCCATGCCCTTGCCTTGGCCCGAACTCCGGCTCTGGGCCTTGGCTACTTTGGCCTGGCCGCGCAGCCCCAGCCTCTATTCCTCCTGCTATCCGGCCGCCGCCCCCCAAGGTCATCCTCCCTTTTTCACCAGTCCCGCCCGCGATGCCGCAAGATTTTCCGGCTAATTTGTCCTCCCTGGGGCCTTTTTTATTCAAATCATATTTTATATAATAATATCATACAAGTTCAAAATAATATTTCCGCTAATGATTCACTTGCGGCTCCCAATCCATTGCTATTTCCCGAAAGGACCTTTGCCATATAATTTGTATATTATCAACATATTATCCCAAAAACCCTCCGATCGTGCCCTTGCCTTACAAAAAGAGCGCTTTTCTTGTCTTTTGGCCAATTGTCCGGCGGGCGATTTTATGCTCTTGACATATGTAAGTTTATTTCATATCCTAATCTCAGTGAATCGCGTTCACCTTCTTTGGCCGTTGGGGGCGGGAGGGTGCGCATAGGCATTGGGGCAAGGGCCGCGGAGCAGGCAGGCAACAGGATATTCAACGTCGGCGGGTTCATCTTTTTCTGGGATGAGTATTCAGGGTGGGAGCAAGTTCACAGCATATCAATATGGCCTCCTTGCTTGCCGGCAAAGCGGCAATAAAGCAGCCGGCCAAGGCAATACTTCAGTTACTTTCGTTTATTTTCCCCGCCCAAGGCCAGCCTGATTCCACTTCCCGTCCCTTTGCCAACCTTCGCGCCGTTCTTCCCTGCCTTGGGCGGCCAGGCATCAGACCTTTTTTTTCCGGAGAAGCTTTTTATGGAGCAGACCACCGCTAAAGCCAGCCCGGCGGACCTGATCCGCGACCAGGACCCCCGCCTCAAACGCGACGCCCAGGACGTCCTGGACTTGGTTGATTCCCTGGGTCGCGGCCTGGACCGCATCCGCTCCCAGCAGGCCCGCGCCGCCGGCCTTCGGCTGCCGGTGTATTCCTTGCTCTCCATCGTAAACTCCGCCGGCACCACGGGCATAACCGTCTCGGACGCGGCCTATCGCCTGGGTGTGCGCCCCCAGGCCCTGTCGGGCATCGCCGCGGAGCTGCAAGAAGCAGGATTTTTGGAGCGGGAAAAGGACCCCACCGACGGACGCGCCCGGCGGCTTATCATCACCGCCGCCGGGGTGGAGCGCTTGGAACTGGGCGGCGGTCTGCGCGACAAGCTGCTTTCCGAGGTTTTGCATCAGGTGCCTTCCCCCAATGTGGCCCGCCTGGTTCTCAGCAAACTGGATAACGCCTTGCAGCGGGCCATCGCCTGATCGGAAGCTCCTTTTCTGCGGCGCTTCAACTTCGCGATTCTTCATGGCTTGGGGCCATATGCGCCGCCCCCCGGCCCAAGCTCAATTACCTTGCCTTTTCCAATGGTTAGTGGTACACTCCTTCAGTTGGACGCCAGGTGGAGCGAGCGCTTTTTCCCCTGCCTTATCGGGACCTTGGCGGCGCGCTCCCTGAGGTGGTCCGCCGCGCCGCTTCTTTTCGGCCGGCGTCGGCTTATAATCACGAACGCATAGCGTATAGAGTCAGCCTTTGCTACCAACCGATCAGCGACAGCAGGAAATCCTCATCGAAGAGGAAATAAAAAGGTCCTACCTGGATTACGCCATGAGCGTGATCATCGGCAGGGCCTTGCCCGAGGTGCGCGACGGCCTCAAGCCGGTTCACCGCCGCATCCTCTTTGCCATGCGCGAATTGCGCAATGATTTCAATAAGCCATATAAGAAATCCGCCCGCGTGGTGGGCGATGTCATAGGTAAGTATCACCCCCACGGCGATTCCGCGGTCTACGACGCCCTGGTGCGCCTGGCCCAGGAATTCGCCATGCGCTATCCCCTGGTGGACGGCCAGGGCAACTTCGGCTCCATCGATGGCGACGCGCCGGCGGCCATGCGTTACACCGAGGTGCGCATGTCCAAGCTGGCCCACGAGTTCCTTGAGGATATCGACAAGGAAACCGTGGAGTTCGTGGAAAACTACGACGGCTCGCTTACCGAGCCGGCCTTGCTGCCCGCCAAGGTGCCCAGCCTTCTGGTCAACGGCTCTTCCGGCATCGCGGTGGGCATGGCCACCAACATACCCCCCCACAACCTGGGCGAAATCTGCCGGGCCGTGGTGGCGCTCATCGACAACCCGCAAATCGACATATCCGAATTGATGCAGCACGTGCCCGGCCCGGATTTCCCCACCGGGGCCTTCATCTTCGGCCGCCAGGGCATCAAGGACGCCTACCGCACCGGAAAAGGCACCCTGCACCTGAGGGCCAGGGCCAATATCGAGGTGGCGGCCAGGGGCAAGAAGACCTCCATCATCGTTAGCGAGCTGCCCTACCAGGTCAACAAGGCCCGCCTCTTGGAGCGCATTGCCGAGCTGGTAAAAGAAAAGAAAATCGATGGCATAACCGACATACGCGACGAAAGCGACCGCGACGGCATGCGCGTGGTGCTGGAACTGCGCCGCGATGTGCAGCCCCAGATCATCCTGAACCAGCTCTTCAAGTTCACCCAGATGCAGATGAGCTTCGGGGTGAATCTCCTGGCCATCGTGAACAACCGCCCGGAGGTGCTCACCCTCAAACAGGTTCTCAAGCATTTCATCGATCACCGCCGCACCATCATCCTGAAGCGCACCGCTTTCGAGCTGAAAAAGGCCGAGGCCAGGGCCCATGTCCTGGAAGGCCTCAAAATTGCCCTGGACCACCTGGACCGGGTGATCGAGCTTATCCGCGCGGCCAAGAGCCCGCCCGAGGCCCGCGCCCAGTTGATGGCGGAGCTGAGCCTCAGCGAAATCCAGGCCAGCGCCATCCTGGATATGAAGCTGCAACGCCTCACCGGCCTGGAGCGGGACAAGATACTCCAGGAGTATCGAGACATCATCAAGGAAATCGCAAGATTGCGTGAGATCCTCGGCTCCGAGGAAAAGGTTTTGGCCATCATCCGCCAGGAGACATCAACCCTGGCCGAGGATTACGGCGACGTGCGCCGCACCGAGATCGTGGCCGCCAGCACGGATATCGAGCTGGAAGACATGATCGCCGAGGAAGAGATGGTGGTGACCATCTCCCACGCCGGCTATATCAAGCGCTCGCCCATCAGCCTCTATCGCTCCCAACGCCGGGGCGGCAAGGGCGTGCGCGGCATGGTGCCCAAGGACGAGGATTTCGTGGAGAGCCTTTTCGTCGCCTCCACCCATTCTTACATGCTGGTCTTCACCACCAAGGGACGCCTTTACTGGATAAAGGTGCACGAGCTGCCCCAGGGCGGCCGCGCCACCCGGGGCAAGGCCATCGTCAATCTCCTCAACGTGGAGCCCGGCGATCACGTGGCCACGGTTTTGGCCGTGCGCGAGTTTAGCGAAGGCCGCCAGGTGGTCATGGCCACCCAAAACGGCACCATCAAAAAGACCGACCTCATGGCCTTCAGCCGGCCGCGCGCCGGCGGGATTATCGCCATAAACATCGGTGATGACGATAAGTTGGTTTCCGCGCGCCTCACCGACGGCGATATGGAGATCTTCCTGGCCACCAAAAAGGGGCAGGCCATCCGTTTCCGGGAGGAAGGCGTGCGCTCCATGGGCCGCACCGCCGCCGGCGTCAAGGGCATTGATCTGGCCGAGGACGACGGCCTGGTGGCCATGGAGGCCGTGGCCGGGGCTCCGGCCCTTTTGACCGTGACCGAAAACGGCTACGGCAAGAGAACCCAGATAGATGAATACCCCTTGCAGCGCCGGGGCGGCAAAGGCGTGATCACCATCAAAACCACCGAGCGCAACGGCCCGGTGGTGGGCGCGCTTTTGGTCGGCGAGGATGACGAGGTCATGCTCATCTCCGACCAGGGCAAGATCATCCGTATGAAAATAGGTGACTTGCGCGTTATCGGCCGCAACACGCAGGGCGTCAAGCTCATCGGGCTGGACCCGGACGAGCGTCTGGTCAGCGTGGCCCGCTTGGCCGAATCGGATAACGGCGACGAGGAAGAACTGGGCGAGCCTGGCCCTGACGGCGCGGTCGCGCCTTCGGCCGAAGACTAGCCGCCATCCGGCCATAGTCCGGGGCTAACGTGGCTAAGTATCCAGGGCATAGGCATATTGCGCTTGTCGGCCATTTTGGGTGAGATTCCGTTGCGACGCTGATGGTTATCCATGGCGGGAGGCCCCCAAGAAGCCGTTACTGCCCGCAGCCGCCGAGCGCCGGTTTTTTTGATCGGGAATCGAGCTTGCCTGCCCCAAAACTCATGGGTTCACCAGCCATGGCCGCGCCGCCTCCACCCTGGGGAAACGGGTTACAACCTCATGACCAATCAAACCTGTAAAGTCAGCGTGATCGGAGCCGGCTCCTGGGGCAGCGCCCTGGCCAAACACCTGGCCGGCGTGGGGCATGAGGTGCGCCTTTGGGCCCTGGAGCCGGAGGTGGCCCAGGCCATCAACCAGGAAAACAGCAACCCCGTGTTTCTGCCCGGCTTCACTTTCCCCGACAACGTTACCGCCTTCAACGACCTGGCTACTGCACTGCAAGGCGCCCAGGCGGTGGTCATGGTGGTGCCCAGCCATTTTTTCCGCCAGGTGCTCAGCCAGGCCGCGCCCCATCTGCCCACCGAGGCGGCTTTCGTCTCCTGCACCAAGGGCATAGAGGCCGACACCGGCTTCACCATGTGCGAGGTGGCCGAGGATGTTCTGCCCAAGGACTTTCACCGCAGTCTGTGCTGTCTCTCCGGCCCCAGCTTTGCCAAGGAAGTGGCCGCCGGCGCGCCCACCGCGGTGACCGTGGCCAGCCGTTCGGCCCGCAAGGCCCAGATGGTGCAAAAAGTCTTCGCCGCTCCCATGTTCAGGGTCTACACCTCGCCCGATCTGGTGGGGGTGGAGCTGGGCGGGGCCATCAAGAATCCCCTGGCCATCGCCGCCGGCATGGTTTCCGGCCTGGGCCTGGGCCACAACACCCTGGCCGCCCTCATCACCCGGGGCCTGGCCGAGATGACCCGCCTTTCCCAGGCCAAGGGCGGCCAGTTGGCCACCTTGAGCGGCCTGGCCGGCCTGGGCGACCTGGTGCTCACCTGCACCGGCGATCTTTCCCGCAACCGCACCGTGGGTTCCCGCCTGGGCCGGGGCGAAACCATCGAGGCCATCACCTCCTCCACGAAAATGGTGGCCGAGGGCGTCATAAACACCAAAACCGTGCGAGCCCTGGCCGGGGAGTCCGGCGTGGAGATGCCTCTCACCCAGGCCGTCTACCAGGTCATCTACGAGGGCCGCAAGCCTTTGGAAGTGCTGCGCGAACTAATGACCCGCGAGCTGAAGGCCGAACACGACTGACTGATTACTTCCGCCCCCCATCGCCCCCCGCGCGTCCGGGCCTGGGGGGCGCGAATAAAAATCGATCATGTGTACGAAACCATCTACGCCGCGCCTCCGGGCCTGGGCCTTTGACCACGGCCGCCGGCTCGCGCCCATTACCGTGCTCCAGTATAATCCCGCCAAGATCAACCCCGGCCGGTCAGGTGGCATATGGCAAAGAAAACCGCCTACATACTAATTGCGCTCCTGCTCGGGCTCCCCTACCTGACCTCGCCCGCCCCGGCGGCCGAGCCCGACATCGCCCGGCTTTTAAAGGGGTTCGACGCCTGCCTCCTGGTCTATGACCTCCAGCGCGACAGCTATGTTTGCCAGCTCAACCCCGCCCTGGCCGGCCAGCGCTATTCCCCCTGCTCCACCTTCAAGATACCCCATGCCCTGATCGGGCTCGATTTGGGGATTCTTAAAGATGGCGACACATCGTTCCAATGGGACGGTTCGCCCCAAGCTTACCCCCACTGGCAAAAGGACCACACCCTGCGTTCGGCCATGGCCGGTTCGGTGGTCTGGTATTTCCAGCGCCTGGCCGGCAAGATCGGCCCGCGAGATATGGCGCGCTATCTGGCTGAATTCTCATATGGAAACCAGGACAGCTCCGGCGGGCTGGAGATTTTTTGGCTCTCCAGCAGTCTGAAAATCTCCCCCCGCGAGCAGATCGCTTTTCTGAGCAAGCTATACCGGGAAGAGCTGCCCGTGAGCCCAAAGGCGATGCTGGCGGTCAAGGATGTTATTTTGCTTGATAAAAGCGGCGAAGCCCTTCTGCGGGGCAAGACCGGCTCCGATCGGATCGCGGGCAAATGGGTGCTGGGCTGGTTCGTCGGCTGGGTGGAGCGGCCCCAGGGCGTCTATATTTTCGCCGCGTTGCTACGGGGCGCCGACCAGGCCTACGGCCCCAGGGCCAAGCGGATAACTTTGCAGGCTTTACGGGAACTGGGCTTGTGGTAGGCTTTTGCCAAGGGGGGGCGGAAGCGCGCGCCCGCTTTAATCCCATGCATACTGGAGGGCCCTGTCATGAGCTTGTTCACGGTTGACGCCGGCAAATGCAAAAAGGACGGCATCTGCGCCGCGGTGTGCCCCATGGGCATCATCGACTGGAGCAAAGGCGAAAACCCCAAACCCTCCGCCGAGGCCGAGGAGCTTTGCATAACCTGCGGCCATTGCGTGGCGGTCTGTCCCCACGGCGCGCTCTCCCACCGGGCCATGGCCGTGGAGGCCTGCCAGCCCCTTGATAAGGAACTGGTCCTGACCGGCCCCCAGGCCGGCCAGTTTCTCACCTCGCGCCGCTCCATCCGGGCTTACCAGGACGAGCCCGTGCCCCGCGAGACCATTGAGAGCCTCATCCGCATCGCCTCCTACGCGCCCTCTGGCCATAATATGCAGCCATGCCACTGGGTTGTGCGCGATGACCGCGCCGAGCTGAAGCGCCTGGCCGGCCTGGTGGTGGATTGGCTGCGCGGCCTGGTCAAGGCCAAGCACCAACTGGCGGAGATGCTCCATCTGGACAGGGTGGTGGCTCGCTGGGAGTCCGGCATGGACACCATTTTGCGCGGCGCGCCGGTTTTGGTGCAGGTTCACGCGCCCAAAGACGACCGCACCGCTCCCCAGGGCTGCACCATCGCCATGGCCTATTTGGAGCTGGCCGCCGCCGCCCATGGCCTGGGGGCCTGTTGGGCCGGGTTCTTCAACATGGCCCCGCTTTTACATCCGCCCATGGCCAAGGAATTGGGCCTGCCCGAAGGCCACCAGGTTTTCGGCTCCATGATGCTGGGCAAGCCCAAGTATAAATACCAGCGGATTCCACTTCGCAAAACGCCTGATATCGTTTGGAAATAGGATATTGCCCCGTTGCGCGGCCCGGCCGCGCCTCCGGAGGTTTTGCCCGGCATGAGTTCCCGAAGCGGCACCAGCTCCCACACCGCGGACCTGGGTTTGTGGGTGGAGGCGGACAGCGCCCCCGAGCTGTTCAGCGCGGCGGCGGTGGCCTTGGCCACCCTCATGTACGCGGGCCCCAGGGACGGCCGGCTAACCTGGCAGCCTTTCCAAGCCCAGGGCCTGGACCGGGCCGAGCTTCTGGTGCAGCTTTTGGCCGAGGTGGTGTATCAGTCCGACGCCGAGGGGCTTTTGCTGGCGGCGGCGGAGATAGGCAGCCTTAGCGAAACCTCGCTGGAGGCACGTTTGGGCTTCGTCCCCTTGCAGCCTTCCCTGCATGAGCCGGCCGAGCCGGTGAAGGCGGTCACCTATCACGAGGCCCAGGTGAGCCGGAGCGGCTCCGGCTGGAAAGCTCATGTGATCTTGGATGTTTAGCGGGGGGATATGCTAAGGGCGCCATGCATGCGCGCTCGCGGGGAGCGGCTTGGCGTCTGCCACCGAAATCCGCTAGTCTCTGCCGTCTGGTTTTTCTTGGAGCAGGGGAGGCACTTTAAACTGTAAATTTCTTTTAACTATGCTGATTACGAAAACGACTATTACCCCAAAGGTATAAACATAATAAAATGGCATCCCATCCAAAGCTCTTATGTAGGCTTCTTTTTCGTCTGAATTGAGATATATTAAAAAGAGCAAACCAATGAACATAATTAGTTTCACCAAGATAAATTTCCAAAAAGTCCGCAGCGACTTCTGTTTTTCGGCAACACTATTACGTGATTTATCATATTTACATAGGAGATAGCTTAGTGTGCTCTCAACCACCAGGCAACCAGGAGCCAGACGTAGGAATAGCCATGAACTAGACAAGAAATTAGCAACCTCGTTATAATGATTATAGATTATAAGTAAATGTTCAAGCAATTCGCTTACCTGAAATCGTTCTTTAACTCATCAGGACCATCATTATTTTCCGGTATTGTCGGACCTATACTCTCCTCGCAATTGCCGTTATCTTGGGTGTCTTTTATGAATAATGAAATTATAAATAAAATTACTAGCACCGTTGTATAGATATAATAAGCCAACATTATACCCATTAGTTCAATATATAGAGATCTGCTTGTATCGTTAAGTATCAAACATGTCAGATACAGCATAAAACCAATTTTAAAAGCGGTTAATTTCCAATACAACTTAAAGCTTTTTTCCCGTTCTTCCTGGTTATTATATTCTTTCTCGCGCGCAAGGTATATATAGACAATAACACTTTCCAGCACCAGACACACCGGCCCCAATCGGAAAAATAACCATTCACTGGTTAAGAACTTATACCACTCATATTGAGTTAGCAGAATTGTTTTTATGGATTCAACGAATTCCATGTTGCGTCAGAAGATTCATTCTGATTATTATTCGAACGAGGGGCTGTTACCGCTCGTGGCGTTTCAGTGTATCCCCGCTTTTTTCAATATATAGGCTACTGATTTGCTCTCAATTATTTCATTCATCTGTCGCATATCTAAGATATTTTTGCACCAGGCCTTTCATTGCCATCATTGCCTTTTCGTCTTATCGTAGCAATATCTTTTACCTCTCGGTCGTCGCTTTTATTGTCTCTTAAAAACAGATAAATCGTCGAGAAAAGCACTAGCGATGCTGTATAGATGTAATATACCAGCATTATATTCATAAGGCTTGAATATGTTATTTCTCCTTTGTCACTTACTATTAAATACGCTAAATATGAAACAAAACATATCTTGGCAAATGTGAATTTCCAATACAATTTAAATGCTTTTTTCCGCTCCGCCGCTATGCGATCTTTATTTTTCTTTGCGACAATTATATATGTAATAATGCTGTCAATTACTAAACACATTGGCCCCAGTCTCAAAAAAAGCCATTCGCTAGCTAGATAATTTAGCGTATCGAATAGCAGAAACACCAACGGCTTCAAAAAGGATATTAAATCTCCTATTATATTAATTGTCCCGACTATAATTTTTTCAAGCATATGCCAACCAGGCATCCTCGCATTTTGTATTTATAATTACTTGCTGGACTTATTTATACAACTTACATGTCCTAGTAGTTCATCAGCTACCTACATGCCATAAGGCCAATATTTTAAGCATCTTTGTCGGTAGTTTCTTCCTCGGAAATACCAGGCTTGTTGAATTTCAAGTCGCCCGAGACAAAATAGGATATAAACAGCACTACCATTCCAAGAGTGTAAATATAATAAAAGACCATCATATACAATTCCCACCTTGGCCCTGTTTTTTCAGGTTCGCTAAAAATTACAAGCAATTCCATTATTAAAAAGAATAACTTTGCCAAGAAGAACTTCCATACTGAAGATACTCCCTTTTCAATTTTTTTTTATTCTGGTTAACGCCGCTATATTTGGTAAGCATGTAGGCAATAGTGCTCTCAACCACCAAACAAACAGGAGCCAAGCGGACGAACAGCCATGAACCGGCTAAAAAATCAGCAACATCATTATAATGATTATAGATTTTAAGTAAATGTTCAAGCAATTCGCTTACCTGAAATCATTCTTTAATTATTCGATGTTATCTTTGCCGACCGCTTTTTTAACAACCTTTGCAAACAATGAAATTGTTAGCGCGGCCACTAACACCGCTGTATAAAAATAGTAAAACAGCACTATGCCCATGAGCCTGGAATAGGTGAACCTACCGCTACCGCTCAGGATTAAATATGTTAAAAATAACACGAAACTTATTTTCCAAATGTTTATTTTCCAATAAAATTTCAGGCTTTTTTTACGTTCTTCCGCGCTTTCATTTTCGTCTTTCTTTGCGACAAGTATATATGTAATAATGCTTTCAATCACTAAACACACCGGCCCCAGGCGAAAATAAAGCCATTCACTGGTTAGAAATTTATACCAGTCGTATTGCGTCAATATAATGTTTTTTGCTACTTCTATAAATTCCATTAGTTGTCACAGGATAATTTTTAACTGCCAATATCATTGATTTTCCGCAAATCGTCAAACCAGCAGCCTGATCGTATAAGCGGTTAATTTACCCCAAATATTCAAGCAAGTCGCTCATCTGAAATCGTTCTTTAACTCATCAGTGTTTTTATTGCCTTCAGGTCTTGTCGAACAAAATTTTTTATTATCTTTAACATTATTCCTCACGGGCAACAACGATATCACTACAATTGTCAATGTAAACAAATAGTATAGAAGCATTAAATTTAACATTCTGTTATATAAATATCTATTACTTTCATCCATTAGCAGATAAATTAAACACAACATAAAACCTAACTTAGCCACGTTTATTTTCCAATACAATTTAAGGCTTTTCTTCCGCTCTTCCACGCTATTATATTTTTTTTCATGCGCATAGTATTTATATACAATAAAGCTCTCCACCACTAAACACACTGGCCCTAGGCGATAAAAAAGCCATTCGCTAGTTAAAAACCTCAATACATCTAATGTCGTTTCTACCACTACATGTGCATATTCCATGAAATATTATATCCGATTAATAGGTTAATTAAATTTATTTACCATTTACGAACACCATCTTTTTAATGTTTAATATTTCATCACTAATATTTATTGCCTTTTCTCCCATGCCATTTACATCTCCGATCAAATTAACAACAAATAATGTTCTTTCCGATACATTCAACAGATTATCTATATCATTCATTGCATAACTTGCATTGCGATCTCCTATTTTTTTGCGAGTTTCCTTCCAATAAACTTAACGGTAGGTTCCGGCGCAACAGCCCATAAAACGGAATTAAATACATCTTTTATTACCATCCAGGCTGCCTCTGACACGACAACCCCACCCGCGCGGAAGCCGAACTCCGCTCCCTTGGCCATGTCATCCACCTTGCCCTCCATGCCCTTGGCCACCGCGCCGGGCAATTGGCAAAGCCCTTCCCAGATCAACCGCAGGCTCGACTTTTTTTCTTGGGGTATATCGGCTACTTGGACGGTGATTTCCGCGCCGGCCCCCCCATCGGCCTTTTCGGACGCCTGTATTTTGATCCGATCGCGGCTCTTGGCCCAGGAATCGTAATCCTGCCGCCAGGCCTCGGCGGCCTTGCGTAGATCTTCGGCCTTTTGCAGGTGGCCTTCCAGCTCCCGGTTCATGGCGGCCCAGAACTCGGCCCGTATCCTGTCCTCCTCCTGGATGATCCAGGCGGCGTATTCCCGAGCCTCGGGTTCGATTTCCCGCGACAGTTTAGCACAAAGCCATTGCGCGCTGGCAATTCCCAGGCTGGCGCACCATTCCTGGGCCATCTGGGCGGCCACCTGGTCCAGGCCGGAAAGATCGACCCCGCCCTCTCCGCTCACCCCCACCAGCAAGGCATGCTTGCTTGTCTTGTCGGCGTGCAGGTTTATCCACAAACGTAGCGCGCCATCCACCCATTCGGCGCTTTGCAAATCCACCTCGGCCTTGGGCAGCACAAAGCCCGCCTCTTGCAAGAGGCCCTGGGCCCAGGCCGGGGCCTTTTGCTCCAGATCGCCTTTTTGCGCCGCGGTGAAAGCCGGGTGGCCGCCGGGCAGGGCGTATACCTCCCGATAGGCCTGGGCCAAGGCCTCGACCACGGCGGCTCCGTCCAACTCGCCCTCCGGACCGGGGAGCCATTCCAGGCTGAACCCGTAGCCGGATTCCCTCATTTTCAGGCCCAAAGCCAGCCCCAGGGTCCCTCCGCTCAGGGACGGCGAGTCCAGACAAAATTCCCCCAGCACATCGGAGTTTTCTTGGATCTGGGTCTCGGCTACCACCTCTTTAAGAAAAACCTCGAAACCTTCCGGCACCTGGGCCTGCTTGCGCAGATCGATGGAGAGCTTCCAGGCCTCCAGCAACTTATTTTCCACCTCCCTTATGGTGGCGTCGTAATCGAAACGGCCCTGGCCATCGAACCTGGGGCACAGGGAAACCGTGACCGGCTCCAAATCCGGCATCAAATTGATACCGTTCCCGGTCTGTTCTTGCCAATCGTGTTGTACTTTCACAGAGCGCATATACGCCTCCTGTTCGCGCCCGCGTTATGGCGCGGGGATAGTTTTTCCATAGGAGGCAGTATGGACAAAACCCCCAGCGGGTCTCACCGGAAGGCGGTCACAAATCCTTATCCGGCCTCGCGGCCGGGTCCTCCCCGCCTTGGCGAGCCCTGGCCGGGTTGCCCATCTGAAATTCCGGCGGTCAAAGGCTAACCTTGACTCTTTGAGCCTGGTATCATGTTTCAAAGGCCCTGGGATTTGGGCTCTCTGGATTGCAACGCCATAGCCGCTGATATGACAGATATTATAAAAATAGATGACTATCGCTGGCAGATTCCCCAAGCAGTCGGCATGAATTCGCCGGGCCTGGTTTTTTCCAGCGAGGCCCTTCTGGCCGAGATGCTCCGCGAGGGGGTGCTGGAGCAGGTGCGGGGCGTGGCCTCCCTGCCGGGCATAGTGGGACCCTCCCTGGCCATGCCCGACGCCCACCAGGGCTACGGCTTTCCCATCGGCGGGGTGGCGGCCTTTGATCCGGCCGGCGGCGTGGTCTCCCCCGGCGGCGTGGGTTACGACATCAACTGCGGGGTGCGGCTTCTTCGAAGCAAGCTCTCGGCCCAGGACCTGAGCCCCGGCCAACTGCGGAACCTGGCCGACGTGCTGGCCGCCGGGATTCCCGCCGGGGTGGGGGTGGGCGGCGGCCTTAATCTCAGCGAAAAGGACCTGCGCAGGGTCTTGAGTCAGGGCGCGGCCTGGGTGGTGGGCCGGGGCATGGGGGTGGAGTCGGATCTGGAGTTCTGCGAATCCTTTGGGGCGCTTCCCGGCGCCGACCCCGAGGAAGTGGGCCCCCGGGCCTTGAAGCGCGGCTCCTGCCAGGTGGGAACCCTGGGCGCGGGCAATCATTTCCTGGAGATAGCCCAGGTGGACCAGGTTTATGACCAGCGGGTCAGCGAGGCTTTCGGCCTGCGCGAGGGCCAACTGGTGCTGTGGATTCATTCCGGCAGCCGGGGCCTGGGGCATCAGGTCTGCGACGATGCCTTGCGCTCCCTGGCCAAATCCCCGGAGGCCATCCGCCCGCCGGATAGGCAGCTCATCGCCGCGCCGCCCGCCTCCCCCGCCGGGAGGGCCTATCTGGCGGCCATGGCGGCGGCGGCCAACTACGCCTTTGCCAACCGCCAGGCGCTCACCCACCTGGCCAGGGAGGCCATGCAGCGCGCCCTGGGCCTGGGCCCGGCGCAGCTGGGCCTGAGCCTGGTTTATGACGTGGCCCACAACGTGGCCAAGCTGGAGAACCACCTTTGGCAGGGCCGGCGCCGCGAGCTTTGGGTGCACCGCAAGGGCGCCACCCGGGCCCTGGGGCCGGGCCATAGCGAGCTTCCCGCCCAATATCAGCAGGTTGGCCAGCCGGTCTTGCTGCCGGGCGACATGGGCCGGGCCAGCTTCGTGCTCTGCGGCACCGAAAAGGCCGAAGCCGAGACCTTCGCCTCCTCGGCCCACGGCGCCGGCCGCCGGATGTCGCGCACCAGGGCCAAGAAAGAAGCCAGGGGCCGCAGCCTGACCGAGGAAATGGCCGCTCGCGGGGTTTTGGTGCGGGCCGCCAACCTGAAAACCCTGGCCGAGGAAATGCCCGAGGCCTACAAGGACGCCGCCCAGGTGGTGGAGGTGATGCACGGCTCCGGCCTGGCCCGCAAAGTGGTCCGCACCCGTCCCCTGGCCGTGATCAAGGGCTGAAACCGGGCAAGCCGGTCCTTAGTTTACCGCTTATTCCGCTTTTTTTATTACCATACTATCCCTATGGCGGCTTTCACGCCCCTCGGCCTCTCTCTTTTGCCTACGGCAACTGGACAGCGGCCCTTGCCAAAGGGTAGATTAGGCTCGGCTGGGCGGTTTGGATGGATTGCATATTCAGAAAGGGGACGACATCATGGGCAAACAGTTCGTGCTCCTGCATGGAGCCTGGCATGGCGGCTGGTGCTGGCGCGGAGTCAAAGAGTACTTGGAGTCCCAAGGCCATTCCTGCCTGGCCCCCACCATGCCCGGTCATGGGGCCAGTGACAACCGCAAGGGAATTACTTACGGTAGCTATATTAATGCTATTAAGGATGCCATCACTTCTCAAGCCGGCCCGGTGACCCTGGTGGGCCATTCCAGCGCCGGTCATCTTATGCAATCGGCCGCGCCCCTGGTGGCTGACAAGATCGAGCACATCGTTTTTGTCAACGCCTTTATCCTGCCCCATGAGCACAGCCAGTTTGATCTGGTGCCGGTGGAGGTGGCCGAGGGCATGACCATGGCCGCCCACGCCTCGCCCGATCTCTGCATACCGGTGGACGAGGACTTTGTGCGGAAGGCCTTGATGCAGGACGCCACGCCCGCCCAGCAGGACGAGCTGATAGGGCAATTGGCGCCGCAGCCCCTCTCCCTGTTCACCACCAAGATAAATTCCTTGCCTTTCAATGACTTAACAGTTCAGCGCACCGTCATCTTCTGCCAGGATGATAGGTCGCTGCCGCCGGGGGCCTATCTGGGCATGGCCCAGGCCCTGGGCCAGCACCAGCTTATTCAGCTTGCCGGCGGGCATGAAACCCTTTTCATCAATCCTCCCGTGGTGGGCCAGGCCATCCTGAAGGCGATTTCCTGATTCTCCCAAGGCATTATTACGAATCATTAGCGATAAGCCGGACCGGTGGGCCGGCTTTTTGCGCTCATTTTGTTGACCAATAGGTCATTTTAGTCTATTCGGGGCCTTGAAAGCGCTCTGCGGAGGCCGTGGCGGCCCTGTATCATGTACTCATCTGTTTTTATTATTATATTATGCTTATATCGCGGTAGATGCCGGCAAATTATTGTTATTATTGGTTTATTTAACCGGATTTAAAGCTAGACCCTCATCATTTATGTGACTCATGGGTCATTTTCATGTCTGTGGCCATATTTCCGCCCCAACCAGCCGCCTTTGCCGGGCTGGGTCAGCCGCGAAAGCGCATATCCCAGCGTCCGGCCCATAGCTGGCCGCTAAAAAGGCCCGCCGCTCCGGGGGTCACATTGCTTATGATTTTTTACGGTATGAAATGAAAAGGCTAGGCCAGGCCCACCCGGTTGCGGCCGTCGCGCTTGGCTTTCAAGAGCGCCTGGTCCGCCCGTTCGAACAGGCTGGCCATGTCCTCGCCCTTGGTGGCCTCAGCCACGCCCAGGGTCACCGTGATATACAGTTCGCCCTGGCCGCGATAGGTGAAGCGGATGGTTTCCGTGGCCTGGCGGATGCGCTCTGCCGCCTCCACCGCCGCTTTCAGGGGGGCGTTTTCCAGCACCACCGCGAACTCGTCGCCCGCGTAGCGGAAAAGCGAGTCGGAACGGCGCAGGGCGCTGGAGGCCCGGTCGGCTATGGCCTGCAAGGCCTTGTCACCGGCCTGGTGGCCGTAGGTGTCGTTGACGCCTTTGAAATTATCGATATCGAAGATGATCAGGGAAACCGGATTCTGGTCGGCATGTTCCAAGGCCTCGGCGATGCGCTGGCTGAAGGCCCGCTTGTTCCAAATCTTGGTCAGGGGATCGGTGAGCGCCTCCTCGCTCAGGCGTTCGCTGGCCTTTTCAGCCTGGCGCACCCGCTCCCGCAGGCTGCCCAGGTTGGTGCGCACCTGCTCCAATTGGCGGCGCGTGGCCTTCAGCAGGCTCTGCTCTTTTTCCTGGCGGGCCTTGATGCCCTCGCGCAGGGTTCGCAAATGCTCCACCGCCCTGGCTTTCATGCTCTCCATGGTATTGGATTCCCGCAGGGCCTGGGCCAGGCCGCCCATGGAAGCCGCCACCTGGGCATCGAATTCGCGGCCAACCTCCATGATTCCGTCCTGGGCTTCATTCACCGCCTCGGCCAGAACCTCCTCGGTTTTCAAAACCTCGCCCACCACCTCCCGGAAGGCGCTTTCGGCCCGGCGGCTGCGCCGCTCCAGGGCCCGGCGAAAGCGGTCCATGAGGTCCATGGTCAAGACCATGGCGGCCCGGACTTGGTTGGTGGATATAAACTGCTGTATTTCTTGTATGTCTTTTTCGAGACTGGCGTCGAACTCCGGATCGCCCAGCCGCAGGCCCTCCATCAGGGCAAGCACCACGTGGCGGCCGGCTTCTTCTTCTCCTTCGGCCGGCTTGGCTTTGTCCTCCGGATCGGAACCGTTCAAAAGCGCGTTTTTCAGCTCGGCCAGCGCCTCGCGCATGGTCGCGGGCTCCGGAGTTTCGCCTTCATAGGCCTTCTTGATTTTCTTGAGCAGCTTTTTTTGCTGCTTGTTCAGATGGGGCTCGGAAAGGCTGATCAGAGCCGCCAAAACCTCGCGGTAGGCGTCTTCCGCTTCCTTATGGCGGTTCTCGCATTGATCCAGTTCCCAGTTCAGTTCCAGGATCCGCTCACGCAAGTATTTGGTGTCTTTTTCTTTATCGCTTACTTCCACCATCACAGCTCTCCTGGAATCCCGCAGAATAAAGACTATATAATATTTACCATAATGTTTGCATTGCGTAACAAAAAACCTCCGCCTCGGGCCGCTACGCGGCCCGAGGCAACCCGGCATGGCTTTGCGGCCGGCCAAGCGGGGCTGGCGCAGGAACACCGCCCCGGCCATGGGCTGGTTTGGCGGAGGCACCTGATTCGTCGCGAGAAGAAACCGGAATAAGTCTCCGGGCGGGGGAGGCCCTGGGCTGGCCCGCCGGGAGCTATGCGGCCTTCGCTTCAAGGCTCGCCAGTTCCTGGCCACCGCTGGCCTAAGGCATAAAGCCCCGGCCCGCTATGACGGGCCGGGGCTAGAGGGCACACTTTGCAACCGCCCATGCCGCCCGGCTCAAGCCGAGGCTTGACGGCATTGTGGGCATATTAAATCACTTTACATGGTCAAAATATCATAAGCATGAAGCTATCACCATCTTCTGCACTTGGCTGGTGCCCTCGTAGATCTGGGTGATCTTGGCGTCGCGCATCATGCGCTCCACGGGATATTCCTTCACATAGCCGTATCCGCCCAAAACCTGCACCGCGTCGGTGGTGACCTTCATGGCGGTTTCGGCGGCCATGAGCTTGCTCATGGCGGAAAGCCGGATGGCCTCCCGGGGCACCTTGGAGAGATCCTTGCTGATCTCCTGGAAGACCGCCGCCGTCTTGTAGACCAATTGCCGCGAGGCCTCCACCGCGGTGTCCATGTCGGCCAGCATCCAGGCCAGGCCCTGGTTTTTGATGATGGCCCGGCCGAACTGCTGGCGCTCGCGGGCATAGGCCACCGCGTAGTCCAGCGCCCCCTGGGCGATGCCCAGGGCCTGGGCCGCCACGCAGGGCCGGGTGAAATCCAGGGTCTTCATCAGAATTGCGAAACCGTCGCCCTCCCGGCCCAGGATGTTTTCCGCCGGCACCTCGCAGTCCTCGAAAATCAACTCGCAGGTAGTGGAGGCCCGGATGCCCATCTTGTCTTCTTTTTTGCCGATGGCAAAGCCCGGCGTGCCTTTTTCCACCACGATGATGCTCAAGCCGCCCTTGTGAGGCGGCAGGTCCGCATCGGTCTTACAAGCCACGCAAACGTATTGCGCCACATCGGCATGGCTGATGAACTGCTTGGTGCCGTTGATAATGTATTTATCGCCTTTTTTTATGGCAACGGTGCGGATGCCCGCCGCGTCGGAGCCGGCTCCCGGCTCGGTAAGGCCGAAGGCGATCAAATGCTCGCCGCTGGCCAGGCCGGGCAGCCACTTTTTCTTCTGCTGGTCGGAAGCCGCCAAAAGCATGGGCATGGAGCCCAGCTCATGCACCAGAAGCACCACCGAGCTGCTGGCGCATACCTTGGCCACCTCCTCCACCGCCAGGCAATAGGCCAGAACCCCCATCTGGGAGCCGCCGTATTCTTCCTTGAAATCGCAGCCGAAAAGCCCGTTCTCCCGGAAAACCTCCACCATGTCCCAGGGAAACTCGCCCTTCCTATCGCGCTCCGCCGCGCCGGGGGCTATCTGCTCCCTGGCCAAACGGCGCACCATGTCCTGCAACATCCGCTGCTCTTCGGTCAGTTCATACAGCATCGGCTTGTCTCCTTATGGGGTAAGCGGCTGGGGGAAACCCTTTTCTGAAGAAAAGGGTTTCCCCCAGACCCCCTTCCTAAAAAACTTTAGCTGATTGACCGCATAGCCGGAGCACCCGTTATGGGTCTAACCACCCTTTTCCCAAAGAACTTTATTGGGCTTTCGACTAAACCAAATCAAATGATTTGGTTTAGTCGAAAGCCTCTTCATGCCAATAAAGTTTTTTGACGGGGGGTGCGGGGGAAACTTTTGTTCACAAAAGTTTCCCCCCGCATTCCCGCTACTCTATCTCCAACAACATGGACATGCCCATGCCGCCGCCCACGCAGAGGGTGGCCAAGCCCAGGGTGTTGCCCCGGCGCTTCATCTCGCCCAAAAGGGAGATGACGATGCGGGCCCCGGTGCAGCCCACCGGATGCCCCAGGCCCACGCCGGAGCCGTTCACGTTGGTGATGTCGCGGTTGAGCTCCAGGCCCCTTTCGCAGGCCAGGTATTGGGCCGCGAAGGCCTCGTTAAGCTCGATGAGCTGTATATCCGAGAGCTTGACCCCGGTTTTCTTGAGCAGTTTCTGGGTGGAGGGCACCGGGCCCCAGCCCATGATTTTGGGGTCGCAGCCGGCGGCGGCAAAGGAATGTATCTTGGCGATGGGCTCCAGGCCCAGCTCCTGGGCTTTTTCCCGGCTCATCAGCAGGCAGATGGCCGCCCCGTCGTTGAGTCCGGAGGCGTTGCCCGCGGTGACCGTGCCGTCCTTGGCGAACACGGGTTTCAGCTTGGCCAGCGCCTCC
This sequence comes from Desulfocarbo indianensis, assembly GCA_001184205.1. Taxonomy (GTDB): domain Bacteria; phylum Desulfobacterota; class Desulfarculia; order Desulfarculales; family Desulfarculaceae; genus Desulfocarbo; species Desulfocarbo indianensis. Next base: position 724,797 of record LBMP01000001.1, on the reverse strand, counting down.
ATGGTGAGGCCGGATCGCACGTGCTCGTCGGTGTCCACGATCTTGGGGTCGCCCTTGCGCTGGGGAATCTTGAGGGGGATGATCTCCTGGGCGAACTTGCCGGACTTGATGGCCGCCTCGGCGTTCTGGTGGGAGCGAAGGGCGATGATATCCTGCTCCTCGCGGGGGATCTCGTATTTACGGGCCAGGTTCTCGGCGGTCTGACCCATGATGTAGCCCTTGCCCCTGCCTTCCAGGAGGTTGGAGCCAGAATGCAGCATCTCCCACATGGCGTCCATCATCTGGCCGTGCTGCAGGCGGGCGCCCCAGCGGGCCGAAGGCAAGACATAGGGCGCGTTGGACATGGATTCCATGCCGCCGGCCACCACCACGTCGTACTCGCCGGCCTTGATATAGGTGGCGGCCTGGGCCATGGCCTGCATGGCGCTGGAGCACTGGCGCTGGATGGTCACCGCCGGGATATGGTCGGGCAGGCCGGCGGCCAGCATCACGGTGCGGGCGGTGTTGGCTTCCTCGGGGCACTGCACGCAATCGCCCAGGACGACATCATCGATGATGTTGGGGTCGATGCCGGATTTTTCCAGAACGGCGCTCAATACCTGGGCGCCAAGTTGGTGGGCTCTTAAAGAGACCAGGGAGCCGCCGAAATCGCCGATGGCGCTGCGTCCCATGGCCACGATCACCGCATCGCGGTTTGACATAGCGGGTTACCTCCTCTGAATGATTACAGTGGATTCTGGGAGTTGGTAGGCCAGGATACAAAAGCGGCCCACGTTAGTCAAGTATTTGTTTTTATTGGAAGCCTTTAAATTGTAAGCGGTTGATATGAATGGTGAATCATTACTCAGTATTTAGCGGCGGCTCTCGCCCGCGCCGGTGGCCAGCTCTGTTTTTTGTCTAAATAGATGCCTGGGTCAGGTTTTTTAAGCTTCGGGCTGGCCCGTATATTTCATAAGGATTGGGTGGTCATGGCGGAGTTGTCGATCATGGCGAGCGGATAAAAGAACAAGCCTCGTATGGAAAGATCGCATTCCGTCACCCGGACCGGCATAGCCAGTTGGCTGCCGCCAAGGCGACCGGCAAGCCAAGGAGGCAGGTGTAGTTGTTACTACAGCGACGACTTGGCGCAGCCGGCAACGCAGGCGGCGGGCACCTGGCGCAGCCGGACACCCAATCCTCATGAAATATGCGGGCTAATAGAAAACCGCTTCCGGTATGTCGATGGGGCCGCGCCGCAAAATCCGGGGCGGGTCCTGGCGCACGTCCAGCACCGTGCTGGGCGGCCCGCCTGGGGTGGGTCCGCCGTCCAGCACCAAATCCGCGGCCCCGGCCAGCTCCGGGTCCAGCTCCGCCACCCGGCGGGGCGGAGCGCCGCCGGCCAGGTTGGCGCTGGTGGCGGTGACGCCACGGCCCAGGGCCTGGGCCAGGCCGCTGGCCGCCTCCCAGGGCGAGACCCGGACTCCCACCCCGTTATCCTGCGATAGCAAGCGCTTATGCACTCCAGCCTTGGCGGCCAGCACCAGAGTCAGCGGCCCCGGCCAATGGCGCGCCATGAGCCTTTCGGCCAGTTGGGGTATTTCCCGCACCAGAGGGGTAAGCTGCTCGCGCCCGGCCAAGATGAGGGGAAAGGGCTTTTCCGCCTCGCGGCCCTTGATAAGCGCCAGGCGTTCCAGACCCTCCGGCGAAGCAATATCCGCGGCCAGGCCGTAAAAAGTCTCCGTGGGGAAAACCACCAGGCCGCCTTTTCGCAAGACAGCGGCGGCGCGTTGCAGCGCGTCGGCGGGCGGCGCGTGGGGGTCCAGGGTAATGAGATGGGGCATGGCTCTGCTTATAACGTCCTAGAATAACTTGCCTGGTCTCTGCGGCCGGCGCGCGGCCCAGGGGGCCGCCGCCGCGCCGTATTAGGGGCAACCATAACCTAAAAGCGCTGCCCACGGTCGATTTTCGCCCCCGCCGGGCGAAAATGACACTGAAAGGCCAAAGCCGGCCAATGGCTAGCGCGGCAGATTCCGGTCGGCCTTGCGCACCTCGTTGGCCATCTGCTTGCGGCTGGCCGCCAGGCGGCCCTTCAGGTCCGGGTCGGCCAGGGCCAAGATCTGGGCGGCCAGGATGGCGGCGTTCTTGGCGCCGCCGGAGCCGATGGAAACCGTGGCCACGGGGATGCCCGGCGGCATCTGCACCGTTGACAATAGGGCGTCCATACCTTTCAGGGGCGAGGAATCAATGGGCACCCCGATCACGGGCAGGATGCAATGGGCCGCCATGGCCCCGGCCAGATGGGCGGCCCAGCCCGCCCCGGCGATGATGACCCCGATGCCCTGGTCCGGGGCGGTGCGGGCGAACTCCATGGCCTCGGCCGGGGTGCGGTGGGCCGAAAGCACCCGCACCTCGAAGGGCACCGCCAGGGAATCCAGGGTGTCGCAGGCCTTTTTCATCACCTCCCAGTCCGAGGCCGAGCCCATGACGATGCCCACCTTGCGGGGCGCGCCGGCCACCGGGCCCGTCTGCACGGCGGGCTCGGTTTTATGCAGCATGGCCCCGCCTTTGTATATCCCAGGATATTCCCTGGCCCGCCGGCCCATGGCCCTATGGGCTATGTCGCGGCGAAGATACTTTCCGTCCCAACTTATCAGAGCGGCGGCTTCATAGGCCCGGTCCACCGCCTCGCCGATGCTGTGGCCCTTGGCGGTGACCCCCAGCACCCGGCCGCCGGCGGTGACGATCCGGCCGTCCTGGGCGGCGGTGCCGGCGTGAAAAACCACCACCCCCGGCACCTTGGCCGCCTCCTCCAGCCCGGAGATGGGCTTGCCCTTTTCATAGGATTCCGGGTAGCCCTGGCTGGCCAGCACCACGCACACCGTGGGGTCGTCCGACCATTTGACCTCGGCCTCATGCAGTTTGCCCTGGGCCAGCTTGTAGAGGATGTCGAACAGGTCCGATTCCAGGCGCATGAGCAGGGGCTGGCATTCGGGGTCGCCGAAGCGGACGTTGAACTCCAGCACCGAGGGATCGCCTTTTTCGTTTATCATCAGCCCGGCGTACAAGATGCCCTTGAAGGGATGCCCTTTCTTGGCCAGGGCCTCGATAATGGGCTGGCATATCCACCATTGCGCCATTTCTTGTACTTTTTTGCTCACAACCGGGGCTGGAGAGTAGGCTCCCATGCCGCCGGTGTTGAGCCCGGCGTCGCCCTCGCCGATGGCCTTGTGGTCCTGGGAGGAGGGCATGGCCACGATGGTCTTGCCGTCGGTGAAGACCAGGAAGCTGGCTTCCTCGCCTTCCAGCCAGTCCTCGATGACCGCCTTGTCCCCGGCCGCGCCATAGGCCTTGGCCACCATGACCTGGTCTATGGCCGCCTCGGCCTCGGCGGCGTCCTTGCAGAGGAGCACGCCCTTGCCCGCGGCCAGCCCGTCGGCCTTTACCACCAGCTTGCGGCCGGCCTCGCGGGCGTATTTCTTGGCCTCCTCGGGGTCGTCGAAAACCTTGTACTCGGCGGTGGGCACCCGATTCCAGTACATCATCTCCTTGGCAAAGGCCTTGGAGCCCTCCAACTGGGCGGCATAGGCCGAGGGGCCGGCCACCAAAAGGCCCGCGGCCTCGAAAGCGTCGGCGATGCCCGCCACCAGGGGAGCCTCGGGCCCCACCACGGTGAGATCTATCTTCTTTTCCTTGGCAAAGGACAGAAGCTGGGGGATGTCCTCGGCCCCGATATCCACCAGTTGGGCCGCCTCCTGCATGCCCGGATTGCCGGGGGCGCAATACAGCTCGGTAACTTTGGGGCTTTGCGCCAGCTTCCACACCAAGGCATGTTCGCGGCCGCCGCCGCCCACCACCAATACTTTCATAGAGCCTGCTCCTATGGTTTTCTAGGGGAGCGATTTAAACCGGGGATTATATGCGGCGCCAGGCCCGCCGGCCGCGCCAACCTACTAATACCGCAAATGCCCAAGATAAGCCAGAATGCCATGAGCGCTAATTCCAGGCAAGAGGCCGGGCGCGGCCATGCCGCCCCGCCCCTGCCCGCCCACATGGCGCTGCCCGCCTCATGAAAAAGCCCCGCCAAAGCGGGGCCGGCAAGACTAAAGCAACAATCTTCTGCAATTCAGCGTTTGGCCCTCAATGCGAAGCTATCGGTGGCTATATTGCAAAACCTGATCACGTCCCTCAAATCTCTAAGCGAATAAACGGCCCTGCCATATTCTTCCTTTTCCCATTCCCATTCGCTAACCTCTAAGTAGCCAGAGCTGTTAAATTTAATGTAGTAGGATATGGCGTTTTTACGCTCGGCGTCCAGTTCCAGGCCGTTTTCCCCATAATGATTAACTTCATACCCGCAGGCCCCCGCCGCTTCCTTTATGATGTTCAACCAGTCCGTCTGCTCCATTCCTTCCCCCATTTGTAAGATGTTAGCACTTTCTTTCCATGTAAGTGGCTATGGCTCCGTCATATTTGTTGGTCAACCGGAAGGCCTTGGCCGCCAATTGCCGACGGGTGGCGTCGGAGAGCGATCCGCCGGCTTTTTGCATCTCGTCCAGGATGGCGTCGTAATCCGAGGGATCGGTCACCACCGCCACCCCGGAGTGGTTCTTGGCCGCGGCCCGGATCAGGGTGGGTCCGCCTATGTCTATGTTTTCAATGGCGTCTTCAAAGGTGCAGCCCGGCTTGGCGATGGTGGCCTCAAAGGCGTAAAGATTCACGCAAACCAGGTCGATGGAGGCGATGTGCTGCGCCGCCAGTTGCTTGCGGTGGTTTTCATCGTCCCGGCGGGCCAGGATGCCGGCGTGGATGCGGGGATGCAGGGTCTTCACCCTGCCGTCCAGCATCTCCGGAAAGCCGGTGACCTCGGCCACGTCGCTGACCTTGACCCCGCCCTCGCGCAAGGACTTGGCGGTGCCGCCCGTGGAGATAATCGTAATATCCATCTCTTCGAGACCTTTGGCGAATTTAACCAGACCCGATTTATCGGTGACGCTTAACAGCGCGCGCATGATTCTGCGGTCCATCTTGCCTCCATATTTTTACCTTGGCCGGGTTGCCCCGCAATCCCTGCCCTAATTAGACTATTAAAATAAGGCTAACGCAAATCAACTTTTAGCAAAAGCCGCAAGGCGGAGCAAGCCTTAGAGCCCGGCTTGACCGAAATAGGCCGAGAGCATAGACTGTTTCTGCTGGAAGCCGTAAGCGGCGTTTCGTTTTTGGGGAAAGGTGATAGCCACGGCAATGTTCTGGTTCGCGGGGAGACGGCCGGCATGATACCCATGCTGGGCTTTTGCGGGGCCTCCAACTCCGGCAAGACGACCCTGGTGTGCGGGGTGGTTTCCCAACTCAGCCGGCAGGGGCTCAAAGTGGGGGTGATCAAGCACCACGGCCACCCGGAGCCGTTGCAATCCTCGGCCAGCCCCAAGGACAGCGACCGACTGGCCCAGGCCGGGGCCCATCGGGTGGCCCTGGTCCATTCCGGCGGCCTGTGGCTTTTCGCGCCGCCCAATAAATGCCATGACCCGGCCCAGGTGGCGGACGGCTTTTTGACCGACATGGATCTGGTCCTGGTGGAAGGCTTCAAGACCGCCGAGATCGACAAGATAGAAGTTGTGGGGCCGGACAAGGAGCCGTTGTTGGCCAAAGGCGGCAGGCTATTGGCCCTCACCCGCCGGGGCGGCGGCCCCCCGGAGGCGGGCCTGGTGGTGCTGGACGCGGACCAGCCAGGGCAAGTGGCTGATTTCATACTTAATAAAATGCCGGACCTGAAGCCGACCAACATGCCGGTGGTAAAGCTGGCGGTAAATGGCGTAGATTTGGAGTTGAACCCCTTTGTGGGTCAAATCCTGAAAACGGCCATCATGGGCATGGTGAAAACCTTGAAGGGCGGCAGCGACCCCAAGCAGATAGAGGTGACGATCATTGACTGAATACGTGGCCATCACCCCGGAAACCCGCCTGCCCGAGCCCGGCCAAGTGCGCGCCTGGTGGGATGAGTTCGCCATGCTGGACAATATCCGGGATCACTCCGAGAAGGTCTGCCTGGTGGCGCTCACCCTGGCTGACTGGCTGGCCGAGGCCGGGGTTCGCCTGAGCCGTCTGGCCGTGGAGGTGGGGGCCCTGGCCCATGACATAGCCAAAACCCCCTGCCTGGGCACCAGCAAGCTGCACGCCCAGGAAGGCGGCGAGATAGTGACCCGCCTGGGCTTCCCCGAGCTGGGCTACATGGTGGCCAACCACGTGTATCTGGCCTCGGATCATCCCCTGGACGAGACCCTGGTGGTCAATTACGCTGACAAAAGGGTGACCCACGACCGGATCGTGGACCTGGACGCCCGTTTCGCCTATATCGCGGACCGCTATGGCCTGGGAGACGCCCAGCGCCTGGCCCGCATCAAGATCGGTTTGGACAACGCCCGCCGGGCCGAGCGGCTTATCTTCAGCGCGCTCGGCCCGCGGCGCTCGCCCCAGGATATCATGCTCTTGGACGCAAGCTGATGCCGCCGCGCAGGGAAGCCCCACCCAGCCAGCTCAGTTGCCGCCTGCGGGTGGCGGTGTTGCTGGGCGGGTGCTCCAGCGAACGCGAGGTATCCTATCGCTCGGGCCGGGCCGTGGCTAATGCCCTTGATCCGCTACTTTACCATGTAAAAGTATATGATCCTGTGGTGGACCTGGCCAGATTGGTACGCGACGCGCCCAGCCTGGACGCGGCCCTGGTCATGCTGCACGGCCGGGGCGGCGAAGACGGCGCCATGCAGGGGCTCTTGGATCTGCTGGGCGTGCCCTACCAGTGCGCCGGGGTTCTGGGCTGCGCCCTGGCCATGCACAAGGCGGTGGCCAAGGAGCGTTTCCAGGCCGCCGGGCTCAAGGTGGCGCCCCAGGTGATGCTGCCCCGGGGCCTGGCCAAGCCCGCCGAGGCGGTGCTGGCCAAGCTCTCCCTGCCGGTGGTGATCAAGCCGGTGAGCGAGGGTTCCAGCTTCGGCATCAGCGTGGTGCGCCTGAAAAAAGACCTGGCTCCCGCCATCAAGCAGGCCTGGGAGCTTGACCGCGAGGTTATCGCCGAGGCCTTCCTCCAAGGCCGCGAGATAACCTGCGCGGTGTTGGGCAACAGCGAGTTGCAGCCTTTGCCGCTGGTAGAGATAATTCCAGATAAAAAGTATTCCTTCTTTGACTATGAGGCCAAGTATCTGCCCGGCGCCAGCAACGAAGTCTGCCCGGCCGAGCTGGACCAGGCCACCACCCGCCAAATTCAGGAGATGGCTCTCACCGCCCATCGGGCCTTGTGCCTCAAGGGCTATTCCCGCTCGGATTTCATCCTCACCCAGGAGGGCCCGGTCATCCTGGAGACCAACACCGTGCCCGGCATGACCCAAACCAGCCTGCTGCCTCTGGCCGCCCAGGAGGCCGGCCTGGATTTCCCGGCCCTGGCTCACCGCCTGGTGCAGTTGGCCTTGGAAAGCGCCAAGGGCTAAAGGATCGAAAAAGGGGAGCGGGATCGACTCCCGCCCCCCTTGCTTTTTAGCCTCAGCCCGATAATCAGCCAGACAGACAGGCTACTTGGCGGTGGCCGCGGCCCGCTCCTCGGCGCCCATCGCGGCCAATTTCTTGACTTCGCCTATATCCAAGCCGAGTCCCTCGGCCACCCGGCTGCCGTAATCCGCGTCGGCCTTATAGAAAATGGCGGCCTGCCTTAGCTGGATGCGCTTTTGGGCCCCGCCCAGGTGATCCACGATATTGCCCACCAGGTTAGTCCGGTCCTGATCGGTCATGACGTCGCGGTACAGGTTGCCCGGCTGCACGAAATCGTCATTGGGGAAGCTGTAGGCGTGGCGGCCCGCCTCGCCCTCCAAGGGGATGGCCGGCTCCAGGGCCCTGGGGTCCGGGCCGGGGCCGTTCATGCTGTTGGGCCAGTAGTTGGGGCCGGGGCCGCCGCCGCCGTCCACCCGCATGAAGCCGTCGCGCTGATAGCTGGTCTCCGGCGAGTTCTTGGCCTGGTTCACCGGAATCAGATGGTAGTTGGGGCCCAGGCGGTGCAGATGGGTGTCGTGATAGGAGAAGAGCCGGCCTTGCAGCATCTTGTCCGGGCTGGCCGCTATGCCGGGCACAAAGTTGCTGGGGCTGAAGGCGGCCTGCTCCACCTCGGCGAAGTAGTTCACCGGGTTGCGGTTCAAGACCAGCTTGCCCACCTTGATGGGCGGAACCTCCTTATGGGGCCACACCTTGGTTATGTCGAAGATGTCCCATTTGAAATCCTTGGCCTGCTCCGGGGTGAGTATCTGCATCTCCAGGGTCCAGGAGGGATAATCGCCATTTTCGATGGCCTGGTACAGGTCCCGGGTGGCGTGATCCGGGTCCTTGCCCTTCATGACCTCGGCTTCCTGGCGGGTGAGGTTCTTGACGCCCTGGTCGGTCTTGAAGTGATATTGCACCCAAAAATACTCGTCCTTGGCGTTGTACCACTTGTAGGTGTGGCTGGAGTAGCCGTTCATGTTGCGGAAGGTGGCCGGGGTGCCCCGGTCCGAGAACAGCACGGTCACCTGGTGAATTGACTCGGGGGTCAAGGAGAGGAAGTCCCAAAACATGTCCGGATCCGGGCAGTTGGTGGCCGGATTCCGCTTTTGGGTGTGGATGAAATCGGCGAATTTGAGGGGATCGCGGATGAAGAAAACCGGCGTGTTGTTGCCCACCAGGTCGTAGTTGCCGTCTTCGGTATAGAATTTCAGGGCAAAGCCCCGAGGGTCGCGGGCCGCGTCGGCCGAGCCCTTTTCGCCGCCCACCGTGGAAAGCCGCGCGAAAACATCGGTGCGCTTGCCCACCTCGGAGAGAAATTTGGCCTTGGTCCATTTGCTGACGTCGGCGGTCACCTCGAAATAGCCGTAAGCGCCGGCGCCCTTGGCGTGCACCACCCGCTCCGGTATGCGCTCCCGGTCGAAGTGGCCAAGCTTTTCAAGCAGATGCACGTCCTGCATCAAGACCGGCCCCCGGGGGCCCGCGGTGAAACTGTTTTGGTCGTCCCCCACGGGAGCGCCAAAAGCCGAGGTCAAGGTCTTTTTGTCTTCACTCATATCCGCCTCTCTTTCTTGGGTTGGGATAGGGTTTTCCCTTCATTTCAGGTTAACAGCGGCTCGTTTTAATTGCAGATTATTATTATTTATAGATAACTATTTTCCTGTCCAGCTAAAAAAATATAAGCCCGAGCGATCATTCCTCTTTTTGACATTGAGGGCAAAGCCCGAAAAAATCCAAACGGTGGTGGGTTATCCTAAAACCCGAGGCCTGGGACATTTCCTGGGTCATGACGGACATGGACTCGCTCTCCGGGTCAACTATGGCCCCGCACTTGGTGCAAATGATGTGGGGATGGGGATAAGGCCGGTTGCCGTCGTAGCGGCTTCCCCAATCCGCAAACCCCAGCTCCAAAACCTGGCCCAGCTCCTTCAGCAAGGTCAAGGTCTTGTATATGGTGGCCAGGCTGGTGGTGGGAAAAACAGCTTTCACCTCCTTGTGTATGCTTTCCACGCTGGGGTGGCCCCGGCTTTGGGCCAGTATTTTCAGGATGGCGAGCCGCTGGGGAGTTATCCTGTAACCCCGGCTCTTTAGCGCCTCCAGCATGTTTTCCAGCCGTTGCTTGCCATCCGTCATGGGCGGCTGCCGATCCGACTTCATGCGTTCCGCATGTGTTATGGATAATTATTATCCAGAGATAATAGTTTTTATAATCTTGACACATCCCCTTCTACCGGTCAAGGGAAATGATCGCCAGCCTGCCGCGGGGAACGGCCAGCGGGCCTGGCTGGGCCGTGATCATCGCACTCAAGCAGTGCGCCATGCTGTTTTCACTGTAAAAGGCAATCAAATCAATCACTCAACCGGCAGAGGCTCCAGCGCCACCTTTTTCCCGTTTATTAGCGCGGCCGCCTTTTCGCCGGGAATCAAGCGGGCCGTGTAGCCCTGGGGGGCCGGCTGCGTTATGAACTGGGGCAGCTTGAAACGCCTTTTTTGCTTGGCGTCATGGATTTCCAGCCAATAGATCTTGCGGTCCAAGTCTGCGTTTTGCATGAGCTTACGGCCGCCCTGCCGGTCCAGGACCACCTCCGGAGCCGCTTCCAGCCAGCGGTCGCCAGCGGCCCAGATAACCATGCCGGCCACCAAGGACGCCGCCAGCAGGCAACCCAAAACCAAGCTCAAACCTATTTTGTTCATATCCTCGCCATGTTAGCCGCCAAGGCCCCATGCGGGCCCAGCAATCCCCGGCCGCTATTTTGGGATCTTCCCAAAACGATGTGCTTTGTCTTTCAGGGTAATCCCCCTGGCGGGAAGACGCCAGACCGGCACGGCCGCTGTGATGCGCGCCGTTGTCAGGGGTCAACTAAGCGGCCGGGTTTGCCTCGGGCGCGAAAAACTCTGGGTTTGGCGGCTCCAATACCCCTAGCAAGATAATAAAATGGTTGAACATGACCTAATTTTGGATGATATTATGAATTATGGATAGCAAGCCAAAACAGGAAAACCTCGTCCTGGAGGCTCCCGCCGCGCGTATCTTGGCCCTGGCCGAACGCCGGGTGGGCGAGCTTCTGTCCATACAGCGCCTGTGGGAGCCCTGGCCCGAGTTCGCGGCCGGCGCGCTCACCGCCTGGTCCGCCCTGGGCGAGGTGGAGCTGCGCGGTTTTACCCTTGATATCGCAGATCTTTTGGCCCTGGGCCCGCAGCCGCAGCCCTCCCGGCCCACCAAGCCCCTGCGCTTGGCGGTGGGCATCATGCTCACCCGCCGCCGCCTGGAAGCCGAACCCCTGGAGCACCCCCTGGTTCCTTCGCTGATTACGGAACTATATGAAAACCTTGACGCTCCGGGCCTGGCCCGTGGCGCCAGCCCGCCCAAGCCCAGGGAGGTGCCGGTGGCCGGCGCCGCCGCCTGGACCCTGGCCCCCCGCTGGCTGCACAGCGGCCTGCCGCCTTTGTGGGCCGCCGGGCTGGCCCTGGCCGCCTGGGAGCGGGAAGGCCCCCCGGCCAAACGCCGCTCCCGGGCCGGGCGCGTGTTTCTCTGCGGGCTGGCCCCCCGCCTGGGCCTGCCCGCCCACGCCTTTGACCGCTTGGGGCCGGGCATGCGCCAAGCCGCCAAGCAGCTTCCCGGCGGGCTCGGCGGCCTCATGGAAGAGGTGCGCAAGGAGGGGGCCTGGCGGCGGCTGTTCATGGCCTTCTTGGCCGCGGCGGAATCTTCCACCTGTTCCGTCTGCGATTTGGCCATGGCCGCCCGCGAGTTGAACCAATCCCATCACGAACTCATCGACACCTGGGTGCGCGCGCCGCAAAACCCCAAGCGCCTGCTGGATCTCCTGCTGCGCCAGCCCGTCATAGACCTGCCCGCCATAGCCCAAAAGCTGGACGTCACCCAACGCACCGCCGGGCTTCTGGTGGACAAGCTGGCCGGCCAGGCGCTTCTGGTGGAAACCACCGGCCAAAAACGCGGCCGGCGCTTCGCCTACGCCCCCTTGCTCCAGCTATTGCAGCCGGGCTGGGGCGAGGAAGCGCCCGGCTCCTAAGGGTGCCCTCCCGGCGGGCCGGGAACTACCCGGATATTGCCAACGTTTCTAAGTAACCATCGATTCGCCCGAGCTGGTGAAACCGCGCTTTGGCCGGGGCAAGGCTTATGAGGCCGGGACCGCCTTTTTAGACCGTCAGCCAGTTCCGCCAAGGCCGTAAACTTGTGGGGGGATCTCCGCTTGTCTTGAACCGCCGGCCCCGGCATACTGATTAATATGGGTCCTGCCCGCCGCCGGAAAGGTCAAGACCGCCTTTCCCCCAAAATCCCCTGGTAAAAAGGCTTTTTTATTGGCCGCTCGGGCCGTGAGGCGGGCGGCGTGGTCCAAGGCTTACAATCTATGAACCTTGTTGGCAAAAGGGGGAAGCATGTGGCGCGTAACCTATTTGGAGAGTGGCAATATCCTAAAATCCGGCTTGAAGTGGCTCAGGGCTGACGGTATGGCCAAGCCCAAAACCATGGCCAAACCCGGCGTCCGCTGCGAATTACGCAACGGCGTGGGCGAGGTCATCCGTTTGGCTCGAAATGGAGAATTCAAGCTGATCGATACTCCCTATGGCGAAAAGCCTGAGCTTTACGGCGAGGTGGCCCTGCTGAACCTGGAAAAGCGCAACGGGAAGTATCGCACGTCTTGCTACATAAAAAGCAAGCACGACCTGGGCTCTGATCTTTTCATCAAGCCGCTGGCCAAGAACGTGGATGAATTCCAGGTGTTTCGCGGGGAGGTGCAAATCACCGAATACGATGAAGCCAACCGCGAGTACACCATCTGCGTATTGGAGGAGGGTCAAAGGGCGCAATTGAAGCACGAACCCCGCAAAACCGGACGAGCGCGCTACGTTGTCACTGAAACTGGGGAAATCCCAGACAAGGACCACGACTATTTCCTGAGCAATTATCTGGACGTGAGGAAATGGCGAGTTTAGCGGCCGGACCTTTCCGCTGATTGAAGCGCCCCGCTGGCCGGCGCCGGCCATTAAGCGCGATCCAGGCCCAGGACAGGAAAAACCCCGCCCGGTAAAAACCGGACGGGGTTTAAGATTAAATCCGGCGGCGTCCTACTCTCCCACACAGGAAGTGTGCAGTACCATCGGCGCTGAGGAGCTTAACTTCCGTGTTCGGGATGGGAACGGGTGTGGCCTCCTCGCTATAGCCACCGGAAACTGTATTCAAGTTTCCATAATCGCGCGATGTAGGAAGATGATTTTTATCCCAGCTTCAACGTCTTAGCTGAGTCTGAAAAGCTCCGTATAAGGAGTATAAGTGGCCAAGCCTCACGGGCTATTAGTACCGGTCAGCTGAATGCATTACTGCACTTACACCTCCGGCCTATCAACCAGGTGGTCTTCCTGGGCCCTTTAGCCTCATAAGAGGAGGGAGATCTTATCTTGGGAGGGGCTTCCCGCTTAGATGCTTTCAGCGGTTATCCCTGCCGAACATAGCTACCCTGCTATGCCGCTGGCGCGACAACAGGCACACCAGAGGTTCGTCCACCCCGGTCCTCTCGTACTAGGGGCAGCTTCCCTCAAATCTCCTACGCCCACAGCAGATAGGGACCAAACTGTCTCACGACGTTTTAAACCCAGCTCACGTACCGCTTTAATTGGCGAACAGCCAAACCCTTGGGACCGGCTCCAGCCCCAGGATGCGATGAGCCGACATCGAGGTGCCAAACCTCCCCGTCGATGTGAACTCTTGGGGGAGATAAGCCTGTTATCCCCGGGGTACCTTTTATCCGTTGAGCGATGGCCCTTCCATACGGGACCACCGGATCACTAAGACCTACTTTCGTACCTGCTCGACCCGTCGGTCTCGCAGTCAAGCTCCCTTATGCCTTTACACTCTTCGGCTGGTTTCCAATCAGCCTGAGGGAACCTTCGCGCGCCTCCGTTACTCTTTGGGAGGCGACCGCCCCAGTCAAACTACCCACCAGACACTGTCCCCGACCCGGATCACGGGCCAAGGTTAGACTCCTAAGATAGCAAGGGTGGTATTTCAAGGTTGGCTCCACCGAGACTAGCGTCCCAGCTTCAAAGCCTCCCACCTATCCTACACATGCTAGCCCAAGAACCAATGTCAAGCTGTAGTAAAGGTCCACGGGGTCTTTCCGTCTAGCTGCGGGTAGACGGCATCTTCACCGCCACTACAGTTTCGCTGAGTCCCTGGCCGAGACAGTGGGGAAGTCGTTACGCCATTCGTGCAGGTCGGAACTTACCCGACAAGGAATTTCGCTACCTTAGGACCGTTATAGTTACGGCCGCCGTTTACTGGGGCTTCGGTTCAAAGCTTCTCCAAGCGAACTTAGATGACCTCTCCCCTTAACCTTCCAGCACCGGGCAGGCGTCAGACCCTATACGTCGTCTTACGACTTAGCAGAGTCCTATGTTTTTAGTAAACAGTCGCTACCCCCATTTCTCTGCGACCCTCGACAGCTCAGGGAGCAAGTCCCATCACCGGCAAGGGCACACCTTCTCCCGAAGTTACGGTGTCATTTTGCCGAGTTCCTTGGCCAGAGTTCTCTCAAGCGCCTTGGGTTACTCACCCCGCCTACCTGTGTCGGTTTACGGTACGGTCACCAGTTGCACTCCCTAGAGGCTTTTCTTGGCAGCATGGGCTCAGCGACTTTGCGGCGCAAAGCGCCTCGTCATCACTTCTCGGCGTTAAAGAGCGACGGATTTGCCTATCACTCACGCCTACCAGCTTGAACCGCCACGTCCAGCAGACGGCTCGCCTACCCTTCCGCGTCCCCCCTTCGGTGGTAACGCACAACCAGTGGTACAGGAATATTAACCTGTTTCCCATCACCTACGCCTTTCGGCCTCGGCTTAGGGACCGACTAACCCTGAGAAGATTAGCTTTACTCAGGAACCCTTAGGCTTACGGCGAGCGGGTTTCTCACCCGCTTTATCGCTACTCGTGTCAGCATAAGCACTTCCGATAGGTCCACCGGTCCTCGCGATCCGGCTTCAACCCCGTACGGAAAGCTCCCCTACCGATGTAAACATCCCGCAGCTTCGGTGGTGTGCTTTAGCCCCGTTACATTTTCGGCGCAGAGTTTCTGGACCAGTGAGCTATTACGCTTTCTTTAAAGGATGGCTGCTTCTAAGCCAACCTCCTGGTTGTATGGGAATCTCCACATCCTTTCCCACTTAGCACACACTTCGGGACCTTAGCTGGCGATCTGGGTTGTTTCCCTTTTGACGACGGAACTTATCTCCCGCCGACTGACTCCCGGGATAAAAGTTAGCGGTATTCGGAGTTTGATTGGGTTTGGTACTC
>LBMP01000001.1:0-707500 GCA_001184205.1 Desulfocarbo indianensis | reverse complement strand
ATCCGATGCACATCCTCAGTTGAGCCGAGGGATTTCACATCGGACTTACCTAGCCGCCTGCACACCCTTTACGCCCAGTAATTCCGAACAACGCTTGCACCCTCCGTATTACCGCGGCTGCTGGCACGGAGTTAGCCGGTGCTTCCTTTGAAGGTACCGTCAGGCTTGCAGTTTATTGGACTGCAAACGGTTCTTCCCTCCTGACAGGGCTTTACGACCCGAAGGCCTTCTTCACCCACGCGGCATGGCTGCGTCAGGGTTTCCCCCATTGCGCAAGATTCCTCACTGCTGCCTCCCGTAGGAGTCTGGGCCGTGTTCCAGTCCCAGTGTGGCTGATCATCCTCTCAGACCAGCTACCCATCGCGGCCTTGGTGAGCCGTTACCTCACCAACAAGCTAATGGGACGCGGGCTCATCATCAGGTGGGAGCTTACATGTAGAGGCCCCCTTTTACCGCAGCAACCGGGGTTACTGTGGTCTTATACGGTATTAGCGCCCCTTTCGAGACGTTATCCCGTGCCCAAAGGTAGATTACCCACGCGATACTCACCCGTGCGCCACTTTACTAGCCTCACCGAAGCGAGACGTTCTCGTGCGACTTGCATGTGTTAGGCCTGCCGCCAGCGTTCGTTCTGAGCCAGGATCAAACTCTCCAGTTAAACTATAACCGCGTACCTGTAAACAGGCGCGGTCTTTGACGAGCTAATAACTTGACCCGCTCTAATAGCGCCCTTTTTCCGCTATTCAGTTTTCAGAGATCAATTTGATCGAGACTTTCGATAATATCTTATCTGGGCCTCATTGTCAAGGGGCTAAAAAATCCCCTGCGAGCACCTATCCAGCACTCGCTGGCCGCCGGACCCTCGTTTCGGGTCTGGGCTTGAAGGCTTTTTTCCAGCCCTCCCGCCCCCTTGGCTAGCCCCCCAGGGCCATCGCCGTCGGTCAGCGAGGGGTATAGTAACAGACCGCGCGCCCTTTGCAAGGGGTTTAGCAAAAAAAATTTATAATAATTGTCACCCCCGCATATGGGGCCCATCACCCGACAATTGCCCAATATCTGGTGTGCTTTCGAACTCCGCCTCCCGCGACCCTATCGCACAACGTCACAAGCGCCGTGGCTAACCCCCCGGAAGCCAATATCTTTCAGCGGCGCGCCTCCAGGGGGCCGGCCGGCCGGGCTTGCCCAGCGGCAAGGCTTGGGGGCTTTACATCTTGACAGCGCGGCTTTTTCCAGCGATAATTTGGCTGGGTAGCCAACCAAAAAACTCTTCAGCCGTAAGGGTGTCTCATGGGCCCGCGTCAAGCCTCGGACGAAAAAGCCGCGCACATTCTCAAGGCCGCCCTCAACGTGCTCACCCGCCAGGGCTACGCCCGCACCACCATCAAGGAAGTGGCCGCCGAGGCCGGCGTTAGCCGGGGCCTCCTGCACTACTATTTCAAAAACAAGGAAGAAATGCTGTTCATGGTGGTGCGGGAGAGCGTCGTGGCCAGCTCGCGCCTGGTGGAGACCGTCTTTGCCGCGGGCAGGACCAGGCAGGAGATCGCGGCCAGCATTTGCCAGGCCATACGCAGCTACGTGGAGAAAACGCCGGATTCCATAAGCATCCTCTTCGAAAGCTGGTCCCTGGCCCGGCAAAGCCAATCGGCCCGTGAACAGCTCGAGGAACTGCACGCTTATTTCCGCCAGGCCCTGGCCCGCGGTCTGGAAAGCGCCATGGCGAGCGGCGCGCTCACGCCTGCCTCGCCGCCCATGGAGGTCGCCACGGTGCTCACCGCCTTTATCGACGGCCTCGCCTTCGAGCTGCTGGTGGTGAGCGGCTTGGGAAGCAATGACGAGTTCTGGCGAGTCACCCAAAGAACCTTGGAGGCCATGCTGGCCGAGGCTTAAGCCCCCTGGGGCCGTGTTTTTTTAGGGAACGTTTGGTTGGCCGTTCAACCAATTAAATCGCTTGGGGAGGTAACCCATGTGCGCTCATGATTGCATAAAACTGCTGGACGGTTTCAGTCTGGCCCAGAAGACCGTCTTGCGTTTGTTGCTGGCGGCTTTCCTGGCGGTGGGGGCCTGCGGCGTTTTCCTGCAAAGCGCCCTTTGGGGCTGGGTCTACCTTGGGGTGGTGATTTCAACTCAATTCTTTATGGTGCTGCCCACTCTGTGCGGCCATTGTCCCTATCCCCGCCACCACGACGATTGCCTTTTCCTGCCCGCCGGCCTGATGCGGCGCCTGGTCAAATACCGGGGTCCCGCCATAAGCCGCGGCGAGGTGGTTCAAATGGGCTTGGCGCTATTAGCGGCGGTGCTCTTGCCGCAATATTGGCTGAGCATGAATCCGCCCCTGTTCGTATCGTTCTGGGTCCTGGCCCTGGCTTTTCTGGCCAGCTTTCCGTTCTATCTGTGCAAGCGCTGCCGGCATCGAGGCTGCCCGGCCAACCGCGTAAAGCGGATTCATTTGGCCGGGCAACCCGAGCCTTAGGCGGCCTGGGGGTCGCGCAGCCTGAACAGATAGGTGGCGTCGCAGCTTAGCACCGCCTCGCCATGCTGGTTTTGGCCGATATAGGAAAGCACCACCAAGCCCTGGTCTGGCCGCCGGGTGGGCCGCGCCAGCTTGACCTGGGCCGTGACCCGCAGGGAATCCCCCGGATGCATGGTCTTGGTGAAGCGCAGGTCGTCAAAGCCGGCCACCGCCACCACCTGGTCGAACCAGCCGGTCTGGCGCACCAGGCCCATGGCCAGGGACAGCACCAGGGGTCCCGGCGCCAGGCGTCGGACATGGCCCGCCCTTTGGGCTCCGGCGTCGCTCTGGAACAAATCCAGGTCCAGGCCGGTCAGCTCCATGAACGAATCTATGTCCTGGGGGGTTATGGTCCTGGCGGGCGTGATGACTTGCCGGCCGGCCTTGAATTCTTCGAAATACATGGCGGCGCGAACCTTATGCAAAGTTGTTTTATGAGCCCTGCCCCGGAAGCGGAGCCAACCCGGCGTGGGTCTAATAATATATACCGCAAGCCATGTAGGCCTGCATCCCCGGCACCCTCTCCACGTAGGTGCTTTTCAGGGAAGGCTCGCTGGCGCCCGGCTTGGGCCACCAATAGGTAACCCAGCCCGAGCCCTTGCGCTGGGCCACCTGCACGAAATCATTGAAAAAGGCCTTGCCCTTTATGTCGGACACCTGGCTCAGGTCCGGACCCACCAGCTTATCCGGGGTGATGGGGTGGGCCAAAAGGGTGAGCCGTTTCAGATCGCCGGCGAAAACGTAAAGCTCCTCCCCTTTAGCCAGCGGCCCCCTTTTGTCGGCCGCCGCCCGCAGGGCGTTGGGCAGGCCCTGCTTGCGGGCCATGGCCACCGCCTTTTTCACCAGGCTCACCGCCTGCTCCCGCTTGCCGTTGCCTTCCAGGGCGCCGGCAAGGTCGGCCACCATCTGGCGAATGCCGGTGAGGTGGTTTTCTATCTCGTGGGATATATCGGCCGTTTCAGCGGCCTGGGCCGAGGTTTTCTGGGTGGCGTTGTTCAAATCATCCACGGCCTGGCTTATCTGCTCCAGGCTGGCGCGCTGCTGGCTGGAGGCCTGGGCTATCTCCATCACCAGGCCCGTGCCCTGCCCGGCTATTTTGTTCATGGTGCGGAATTCGTTCTTGGTGCGGTTGACCAGGCCCACCCCGGTCTCCACCTTGCGCACCGCGTCCTCGATCAAGCCGTGGGTGCTGCCGGCCGCTTCGCCGGCCCGCAGGGCCAGGCTTCTCACCTCGTCGGCCACCACCGCGAAACCCGCCCCGGCCTCGCCCGCCCGGGCCGCCTCCACCGCCGCGTTCAGGGCCAGGAGATTGGTCTGGAAAGCTATCTCGTCAATGGTACGGATTATCTTGGATATCTGGCCGCTGGCCAGAGCTATGTCCTGCATGGCCGAGTTCATTTGCGAGACCGACTCGTTGGCCTTGATGGCCAGATCCTTGGCCTGTCCCATGAAGTCGCGGGCCTGGTCCGCGTCCTCGGCGTTCTTGTTGGTCATTTTCGCCACCAGCATCACGCTTTCGGCGGTTTGCGAAACGCTGGCCGCCTGCTGGCCCACCACGCCCGCCAGTTCCTGCGAGGTGGAAAAGGCGCGGGTGGAGGCCTGCTCCACCTTGCCCAACATGCCGTTTAGCGCCCCCACCGCGCTACCCAACTGCCCGAACACCGAACGGTGGAACCAGGCCCCCAGGGCCAGGATCAGCAATACCCCTGCCGCCCCCCGGTATAAAAACCCGTTCCAGCTAGTCTGCCCGGCTTCCCAATGAACGCTGGCCAACACCCCCAACATCACCAACACGGACACGGCAACGAACAATACCAGCTTGCCCCGCACACTCATGGCTCTTTTCCTCTTCCTCCTTGGCGCGTGACCGCGCCAAGGGCCCCCTGGGAGAAAAGTTTCCCGCCATCACCAGAGCGGCTATCAAGTTGGTGAATCGCGATGTCGGATTGGTTTGGAATTCCCGCCGCGAAGATCTACGCAGAGGTTCAGGAAACGCGCGGGATGGGCTGGTTATCTGTCGCGGCGAATGCCCGGGCAGCGGCCACTGTCTATCATAAACCCGCCATCCCTAGGGCAGCGCAATTATATTGTCACATTCCGGCCCCGCGAGGCAAGGGTTTGTACGATTGTGGCGTGAAATCCGCTCAGGTTTGATGGAAAAGGCGCACGGGCAGGCACATGGCGTCCGTGAGCGCGCCGCGCCAGCCCTGGCTGGCCGCAAAGAAGGACTCCGCTCCCTTGGGCAGGGCCGGGGCCGGCTGGCCGCCGGACAAATCCAGGTGCAAGGCCTGCCAGGATATCTTTTGCCCGGCGTCATCCACCCGCCACTGCCGCACGTCCTCGAAGAGAACCACCGTGACCAGGGAGCCAACGGATTCATACCACAGGCGCAGGCCGGGATGCTTGTCGTGGGGCAGGTCATAGGTGTATTCGGCCAGGGAAAAGCTGTCCATGGCTAAAATCTGATCCAGGATGGCCGCCAGGTTTTCGTACTTGTTGTGATCCATCACCACCACCCCGCCGGCGGTGGCGCTGATGCCGGCGGCTATCTGCCGGGCCTGGGACAATACCTCCAAAACCGGGCGCGCGGCCGCATGCCGGCTCTGGGAGGTCAGGCCCGGCGTCTGGCGCTCATGCAACCAAGCGGTCAAATCGTTTCGCCAGTTATTGTAAAGAAATTGATCCATAGCTTCACAATATATTTATAAAATAGCAAAAATTAGCTTGCGCAACAGCTATCGTTTTGGTAATTGATATTATCGTTAAAAATTCATTATCAACATAATAAAGAGCAACAAATGGAATACCACGTATGGTGCGATGAGTCAGACACTAAAGGCAAACATTTTTCCAATTTTTACGGTGGGGCAATTGTAAGTTCTGTTGATCTCGACTATGTTATAAATACGTTAAAAGAAAAAAAAGCAAGTCTCAATTTATACGGAGAGATAAAATGGTCTAAGATGTCTCACCAATACCTTAGCAAGTATACTGAGATAATTTCCACGTTTTTTCAATTGGTTGTCCAGGGCAAGGTTAAAGTGCGCATCATGTTTCGCAAAACCGGGAACACCCCCAACAACCTTTCCCCAGACCAAATCAATAATAAATTTTTCTTGCTGTATTACCAATTTATCAAGCACGGATTTGGCTTAAACCGCGGGCTGCCCGTTCACGAGAAAAGAACTAACTTACATATTAGTTTCGACAAACTTCCGGACAAAAAATCAAAAGTAGTCAGGTTCAAGAATTACATTTTCAAACTAAACAAGATCATAAATGAAAAAAACCTTTTTTTACCCTTCGACAATATTTCAGAGGTGGACTCTCACGATCACGAAGTCCTACAGTGTGTGGATATCATAACCGGAGCCATGTCTTTTAAGCTTAATAAAAAGCACTTGGAACTCATGCCTGGCAAGAAACGCAGGGGCAAAAAAACCATTGCAAAGGAACAATTATACAAGCACATTAATAAGGAGATAAGAGCGTTATACGGTTATTCTTTCAATGTTGGCGCCAGCACAGGAAGGCGCAATGGGGCAGACAGCCCTTGGTCCATGCCCTACCGGCATTGGCTATTTGTGCCAAAAAATAACCAAGAATCCTAATAAGAAAGCCCCGACCTCCTACCTATATCTCCCAAGTAGGTACTTGGGGCTTCAGAGGATCAGGACCTTCTTATTTTAAATATGCATACTAAATTGCTATTGTCAAGCTTTATAAGTTTTTAATCCCCGCCAAAATTTCTACTTATTATTTACTTTTATACTTCTCCGGCGGTCTTCTCTACTCCGCCACCACCCGGTGGTGCTTTTTCTTGCCGGCGCGCAGCCAGATGGCCCCGTCGTCGCCGGCCATGGCCAGGGTGATGACCGCGTCGTGATCCTGCAAGCGGGTTTCGCCCACGTAGCCGCCGCCCTGCTTGATCAGCCGCCTGGCCTCGGAGTTGGTCTTGCACAAACCGGTCTCCACGAACAACTGCCAGGCCGGCAGTCCCGCCTCCAGCTTGGCCTTGGGCAGGGCGGTGGTTGGCACGGCGTCCGCGTCGCCGGTTCCCTTGAAGGCGGCGTCGGCCGCGTCCTGGGCCGCCTTGGCCTCGCTCTCGCCGTGCACGATCTTGGTGACCTCGAAGGCCAATTCGCGCTTGGCCTGGTTTATGGCCGCGCCCTCCAGGCGGGAAAGCTCCTCCACGGTTGCCATGGGCAGGAAGGTGAAGAGCCCCAAAAAGCGCGGCACGTCGTCGTCGGTGGTGTTGACCCAGTATTGATAAAAGTCGTAGACGCTGGTGCGTTCTTTATCCAGCCAGATGGCGCCGGCGTGGGTCTTGCCCATTTTTTGGCCGGTGCTGGTGGTGATCAAGGGGAAGGTGAGGCCGTAGACCGTGGTGCTCAGCATGCGGCGGGTCAAATCCACCCCGGCCACGATGTTGCCCCATTGATCGTTGCCGCCCATCTGCAAACGGCAGCCGTAATGCTTGGCCTGATACATGAAGTCGTAGGCCTGCAACAGGGCGTAGTTGAACTCGATGAAGCTTAAGCCCTGGTCCGAGGCCAGGCGCAGTTTTACGCTTTCGGCGGCCAGCATGCGGTTCACCGAGAAATGCCGCCCCACGTCGCGCAGGAACTCTATGTAGTTCAACGGCGCCAGCCATTCCGCGTTGTTCAGCATCATGGCCTGGCCCTCGCCGAAATCCAGGAAGCGCGAAAGCTGCTGCTTGATGGCCTCGGCGTTTTCGGCCAGCATTTCCAGGGTCAGAAGCTGGCGCATCTCGGTCTTGCCCGAGGGATCGCCGATCATGCCGGTGCCGCCGCCCACCAGGGCGATGGGCCGATGCCCGGCGCGTTGCAAATGCATGAGGGACAGGATGGGCACCAGGCTGCCCACGTGCAGGCTGGTGGCGGTGGGGTCGAAACCGATATAGCCGATCACCTGCTCAGAGGCGAAAAGTTTGGGCAACTCCACTTCGTCGGTGCATTGGGCGATGAAACCGCGCTCCAAAAAATTATCGTACACGTTCATGATATCCGCTCGCCGCTATAAAGGGTTTTCGGGGCCGAGGATTAAAGTAAAGAGATACTAGCGAATGCGGGCCGGCCTGGCAAGGGCGGGAATTGGCAGTTGTTATGTCGGCTGGATGGTTATGCGGCCGGAGAATTAGACGCGATGCCTCATCAACTTGGCCGTCCCAACCGGGCTATGGCTCACAGGCGGTTCAGACGGCGCTTAGTTTCCTCATACGCCTTTCTAACTTCTTCTCGGCCGGCCTTCTCGTAATCATCCGAGCCCAGCGGCATGTCGATAAGAATTATTTTCACCGGTACGGAAGGAAAATTCTTTGAGAGGCGTTCGAGATCGTAAATCAACTGTTCGCCATACGATACGCCGGAAGACATCTGCTTTTGCAGAAAATGGCATGGAACGATCTCCACGCCGACTCTTATCTTTCCCTGGTTATAAAAATATTGAAATTTTGCCAGATCATAAAACATGAAGGCATACTTGCCGAGCTGAACCTCAACGAGCACGGGGTCCTTATAAAAATCGCACTGCTTATATGCCTGCGGTATTACGTGCGGATAGTCGGGAATTTCCACCGTGTAATAATCTTTGAGCTCCCGCCAATCGAGCGCGCTGAATCTTTCCCTGAAAAGCGCGTTGATTTCCCTGGGAGAATAGAGGCTTTTCCCTTTTTTGGTTTTCTCTTTACTTTTTTTGTTGCGCCCAGGGTTTGCGATGTCGGAGATGACGGCGTTTATCTCGCGATTGATTTCCGGATAGCGAACCAGGAGTATCTCCTCGCCGCCAAGGTGGGAATAAGTATATACAACCTCCATCGCTATCAGCTTCGATCTTTTAGCGAAGACGCAAAGGGATTCTTTGCCACGGATCCGCCGTTGTCTGGGTCAAAGACAGGTTGCGTCATGGGCCTTGTCCTTAGCAAGCCCTGCCCTGCCAAGGTCAATCTTTCTCTCGCCACCTGCAGGTACTCCGGGTAAATCTCGGCTCCGGCCGCTCTCCTCCCGTTTATCAGGGCCGCCACGGCGCTGCTGCCCACTCCCATGAACGGGTCGAAAACCAACCCGTGCTTTGGCGTCATGCTCAACACGAGCCTTTCGATCAATTCAACGGGGAACTGGCATGGGTGTATGGTCTTTTCCACGTGATTGTGTTTGACGTTAGGGATCACCCATAAATCGCCTGGGTTCTTCCCCTTGGGATTGCACGAGTATTGGCCCGCCTTGGGTCCCTTGAAATATTTTTTACCGGGATATTTTTGCGGGACCCGCACCGGATCGATATCAAAAAAATAATCGTCGCTTTTTGTAAACCATAATATGGTTTCATATCTTCCGGAAAACCTTCGCGTGCAATGCAAGCCATGCTCGAAGTGCCAGATGATTCTATTTCTCAGCTGCAAGCCCAGTTCATGAAATATTGGATACAGCAAAATATCCAATGGCAATATCGAGCCTTTATCGACATAATTGCCAACCTGCCAACAAATGGAACCGGTTGGCTTTAAAATACGAACACATTCACCGATAATGGTTTTTTGCTGCGATACATAAATATCTAGATCTAATTTCTTTTCGTATTCCTTGCCCAAGTTATAAGGCGGCGACGTTACTACCAGATCGGCCACTCCGTCCGGCATGTCAGCCAAAAGCGCCAAGCAATCACCAGGAAATAGGGTGACTTGATTCTCTAGGTTAAATATATCCAGGATTTCCAAGGAAGAAGAAAAGTGTATGTGTCTTTGAGCCATTAAATCATGCGACATATATATTCGTCCATCGAATCGCCCGGTCTTTAACAATATCCTATCGTAAGCGAATTGGCATTACAAGGTTATCCCAACCCTATTCCATGGCCTGGTTCAGGCGCGTGATCTCCACGGCCTGGCCGACGCTTTCATCCACCTTAACCAGGGCGCCCTGCAGGCGGGTATCGCCCTTGGCCACCTTGAAGCGCAAGGGCCGCTGGCTCAAGAAACGCTCGATGGCCGCCTTGGGGTCCATGCCGATCACCGAGCGGTGGGGGCCGGTGAAACCCAGGTCGGTGATGAAGGCGGTGCCGCCGGGCAATATCTTTTCATCGGCGGTCTGCACGTGGGTGTGGGTGCCCACCACCGCCGCCACCTGGCCGTCCACGTGCCAGGCCAGGGCCTGCTTTTCGCTGGAGGCCTCGGCGTGCATGTCCACCACCACGATGGCCGCCCCGGCCAGGGGCCCGGCCAGGAGCCCATCCAGGCAGCGGAAGGGATCGTCCAGCTCGTTCATGTAGACCCGGCCTTGCAGGTTCACCACGCCGATTTTCACGCCGGCGGCTTGCACCAGCGCATGGCCATGCCCCGGCGTGCCCGCGGGGTAGTTGGCCGGGCGCAGGACCCGGTCCTCCTCATCCAGCATGGGCAGGAGATCGCGCTGCTTCCATACGTGATTGCCCGTGGTGATGACATCCACCCCGCAGCCCCAAAGCTCCCGGGCCAGACGCGCGGTGAGGCCCAGACCGCCGGCGGCGTTTTCGCCGTTGGCCACCACCAAATCCACCTCCAGCCCATCGCGCAGGCGCGGCAAGAGCCGCTCCAGGGCGCGGCGGCCGGGCTCGCCAAAGATATCGCCGATGAAAAGTATATTGATCATGTGCATCCTGGCCTTGGCGGCGGGATCAAGCCGGCCGCGTTTCGCGATGGTTGCGGACATAATAACCCATTCCGGCAAGCGCGTGGCCAGAACTGTGTTCCAGGAATTATTTCCGCGAACCAGGCTCCATCAACTCCGCCGCTCTCGGGCCTGCCTTGCCCGCCGCTTGCCCGCGGGAAGCTATTTCCCCTTGCCGGCGCGCTTGGTCAGATGGGCGAGGAAGGCTTTTTGGTGAGGCAACAGGCGCTTGCGCGGGCGCATGGCGATGGCCAGATGATCCGGGGGAAAATCGCCGGCCAGGGGGACGAAGGCCAGGTTTTTTTGCTTGAGCCAAGGCGCGCCCTGGATCACGGTGGCGAAAGAGACGCCCAAGCCCTTTTCAACGTAGAGCGAGCTCAGCTCCACGTTGGAGGATTCCATCACCACCCTATATTCCAGGCCCAAGCGGTTGAAGCCCTCTTCCAGCCGGGAACGGCCCGGCCCCGGCGGCGGCAGGATCAGGGGCTCTGCGGCGAGCTTGGCCAGGTTCAGGCGCTTGGCCCAGGCCAGGGGATGCCCCTTGGGCAGCATGGCCATGGGCTGGACTTTTTTCCAGCGCATCTTGGCCAGCTCCGGCGGCACCCTGGATTCCAGCACGATGCCCAAATCCACCTCGCCCTCCGTCAAAAGGCGGATGACCTCGTTCTGGGGCCGGTCCCAGACGCTGAGCTCCACCAGAGGGTTTTCGCGCAGATAGGTCAGCACGTAGTCGGGCAGCAGTTGATAAAGGGTGGTGAAGGGAGCCCCCACCCGCAAACGCCCCCTTGCCTGGCCTTTCATTTCCGCCAGGTCCTGGCGGAGCCTTTCATACTCCTCCAACACCAGGCCGCAGTATTCATTGAGCCGCTCGCCCGCGGGGCTTAAGCGCAAACGCCGCCTGCCCAGGCGCTCCAGCAATTCGTGGCCCAGCTCATCCTCCAGGGCCTTTATCTGCTGGCTCACGGCCGATTGGCTGCGCAAGGTGCAGCGGGCGGCCTTGGTCATGCTGCCCAGACGGGCCACGCTGCGGAAGCCTTTGATCTGTTGCCATTCCATAAGTTTTTCTAATCAATATTTTTAAATCATCTAATTTGACTTATTAATGTATACCCCGCCTAATGGATCCATGGCAAGGATTTAGCAAGGAGGGCCCCATGAAGGATTCCCTGAAGGAAGGGCTGGAGTTCGAGTTTTCGTTTCCCATCGGCGAGGAAAGGACGGTGCCCAGCCTGTTGCCCGATTCGCCCGAGTTTCAAGTCATGCCCAAGGTGCTGGCCACGGGCTACATGGTGGGTCTTTTGGAATGGGCTTGCATCCTGGCGCTGAAGCCCCATCTTGACTGGCCGCGGGAGCAGACCGTGGGGGTGTTGGTGAATCTGAGCCACTCCGCGGCCACGCCGGCGGGGCTCACCATGAAGGTGGCGGGCCGCCTGGAAAAGATTCAAGGGCGCAGGCTGTTTTTCCGGCTGCGGGCCCACGACGGGGTGGACGAGATATCTGAAGGCCGGCACGAGCGCTACGTGATCGACGCGGCCGCCTTTATTGCCAAGGCCAGGGACAAGAGGGCCAACGCCTCCGTCTAGCCATGCGATGGGCTGCGCTGGCCCGCGCTCGCTCAAAAAGCGGGGGAGGCCCCTTGCCAGGCCTCCCCGTGCGACTTTCGCTGAATCCGCTTTTTAGTTCCAAGGGGGCTTGCTTTGCGGCGGCCGACCCTTGTCTCGCCCTGTCGCCCCTTTTCGCCTATCTCCTCCGGGGCCTATCTCGCTCCGGGCCTTGCCATCTTTTCCCGCGCTGCCCGCCGGGGCCTTCTCCCTCTGGTCCCGCCAGCCCCCTTACTTGGCGTAGTCCACCGCCCTGGTCTCGCGGATGACGGTGACCCGGATCTGGCCGGGGTAGATAAGCTCTTCCTCGATCTTGCGGGCCACGTCGTGGGCCAGCATGAGGGCCTGGTCGTCGGAGGTCTTCTCGGCCTCCAGCACGATGCGCAGCTCGCGTCCGGCCTGGATGGCGTAGCTCTTGGAGACGCCCTCCATGGAATCGGCGATGCGCTCCAGGTCCTCCAGGCGCTTGACGTAGGATTCCAGCATCTCGCGCCGGGCTCCGGGCCGGGCGCCGCTCAAGGCGTCGGCCGCCTGCACCAGGACGTCCAGGATGCTTTCCGGCGGCACGTCCTCGTGGTGGGCCTGGATGGCGCGCACGATGTAGGGCTTTTCGCCGTGGCGCTTGGCCAAGTCCGCGCCGATGATGGCGTGGGGCCCTTCTATTTCGTGGTCCACCGCCTTGCCGATGTCGTGCAGGAGGCCGGCCCGCTTGGCGTGCTTGGGATTGAGCCCCAGCTCGGAGGCCATGATGCCGCAGAGGAAGGCCACCTCCAGGGAATGCTGCAGACAGTTCTGGGCGTAGGAGGAGCGATAGCGCAAGCGGCCGACCAGCTTCACCAGCTCGGGATTGATGCCGTGCACGCCCACGTCGAAGGTGGCCTGCTCGCCGGCTTCTTTGATGGAGGCTTCCACCTCGGTGGTGGTTTTTTTGACCACCTCCTCGATGCGGGCCGGGTGGATGCGGCCGTCGGAGATGAGCCGCTCCAGGCTCAAGCGCGCAATCTCGCGCCGCATGGGATTGAATCCGGAGAGGATCACGGCCTCGGGCGTGTCGTCGATGATGAGGTCGATGCCGGTGGCGGCCTCGATGGCCCTGATATTGCGGCCCTCGCGGCCTATGATGCGGCCCTTCATCTCGTCGCTGGGCAGGGTGACCACGCTCACGGTCTTTTCGGTCACGTAGTCGCCCGCGTAGCGCTTGCAGGCCAGAGCCAGGATTTCCTGGGCCTTTTTCTGGGCCTGCTCCTTGGTTTCCTGCTCGATGCGCTTGAGGGTCTTGGCGGCCTCGTGGCGGGCCTCGGATTCCAGGGATTGCACCAACTGGGCCCTGGCCTCGGCCTCGGTCATGGCCGCCACCCGCTCCAGGGTTTCCTTTTGCTCGGCCACCAGGCGTTCGTAATCGTTCTTAAGGCTTTCCACATCCCTTTCATGATCCAGTACCTTGCTCTCCCGGCGCGAGAGGTCTTGCTCGCGGGTGTCAAGCTGCTGGGCCCGCTTGTCCTGGATGTCCTCTTTTTGGGCCAGGCGTTTTTCAAACTGGTTCAGCTCGGATTTTCGTTCCTTGGTCTCGCCCTCGAAATCCAGCTTCATTTGATAAAGCTGGTCCTTGGCTTGAATCAAGGCTTCTTTTTTAAGGGTTTCGGCTTCGCGGCGGGCGTCGTCAACCATTTTCTGGCTGAGCGCCTCCACCGATTGCAGCCGGCTGGTGGCCTGCCGCACGCGGAAGAGATAGCCCGCGCCCGCGCCGACCAACAGTGCGACAATAAAGCCGATCAGGGCCATGGTTAGGGACATGAGTCCTCCTTGTATGCTCACAAGGAGGTCGAGGCGCTCACTTCACACAGCCGCGCTTTCTGAGGGGGCGCCGCCGCGGCCTGTTTCAAAACGAAAGCCACGACAGGAATGCTCCGGCCGCGGCCCGCCAGGCCCGGCCGGACGGTACGCTGCTTATGCTCGCACGGCCCGGTGAGTGAAGATGATCGCCTCCGGGACGTTAGGCATATGGTCACACCCGGGCGGGGCTTGCCGGAAAACTCCGACTGACGCCCTCCGGGCCAGCAAAACCGTTACAAACCTGCCGTTACCCATCGTCATGAGGGGTAAAGCATTCACTTTCGCAAAACACAGAGAGGAAGGATTGCCCCGCCGCTGCCGTGTGGATGATTTTGTTTTGAACCTGGCTAACCAGGTGGGCCAGGCGTGACCGCCGGTTCGGGTCCCCGGTCTTGCGGGGTCCACCTCCGGCCGCCAGAGGCGAGCGGCCCATTTTTGTAAGTGTTGGCTCAAAATAACCTGTCACCCAATCACGAGCAGCGCAGGGCAGACCAATTAGCTTTGCTCTTCGATCTTATCGAGCAACCTCTCGGTGTTGGCCTCGATCTCCTTGTAGAATCTTTCCTGTGAATCTTTCAACTGCAACAATTCATTTGTTATATTCAACGCGGCCAGCACCACGGCGGCCAGCGTGGAGGAGGGGTTGCTGCCGTTAACCACCTCGTTGATCTGGGCGTTGAGATGGGCCGCCACCCGGCGGACCTGACCTTCGCTGGCGCTGGAGCGCAGCAAATACTCGTTGCCCAGAATTTGTACCTTTACCGCAGCCACCTCCCCGATTCCTTATGCGGCAGGCGGGTTTCCCTCATTAACCCGCCCTCCGGAGCCCATTTAGTCGCGCCCCCTCGCACCGGGGCTCCGGGCCTTCATGGGGCAATTTTGGTTTAATAGCTTTCCAGTTTTTCCACCAGTTGCTCTATGCGGCCGCGCACCTCGTCGCGTTCCTCTTCCAACGAGTGCACCCTTTGTCCCAAGCCGCTCAAGGCTTCCTCCTTCTGGCTCAGGGCGGCGCGCAGGTCGGCGTTTTCTTCCTTCAGTGCCGCCAACCGGTTCAACAACTCCTCTATCTTTTGCTCAAGTCTGTTAAAAGCCGTTACTTCCATGACTATTTTCTGGCTTTCCGCCCCCTCAATCTATGCTGCCCAGCCATCGGGGGTCAAGGCTTTTGTACAACTTGTGAACTTATGAGTTTACTCCACGGTCACGCTTTTCGCCAGATTGCGCGGCTGGTCCACGTCAGTGCCCCTCAGCACCGCCACGTGATAGGCCAGGAGCTGCAAGGGCACGGTGAGGAGCACCGGCGCCAACAGGGAAGGCGACGGCGGCACCAGGATGGCCTGCTCGGCCAGGGAGCGCGCCGCGGCGTTGTCCTCCTCGGTGACGGCGATCACCTTGCCCGCCCTGGCCCGCACCTCCTGCATGTTGGAAAGCACCTTTTCCAACACATCGTTGCTGTTGGCCAGAACCACCACCGGCAGTTTTTCGTCTATGAGGGCGATGGGCCCGTGCTTCATCTCGCCCGCCGGATAGCCTTCGGCGTGTATATAGCTGATTTCCTTTAGCTTCAATGCGCCTTCCAGGGCGATGGGATAGCAGATGCCCCGGCCCAGGTAAAGAAAATCCGACGCGTTCATGAACTGCTCGGCCACCTGGCGCACCTGGGGTTCGCACTCCAGGGCCTGCTGCACCAGGCCGGGCAGGCTGATCAGCTCCTCCACCAGGCTCAAGCCCCGCTCCTCGGAGATGACGCCGCGCACCCGGCCCAGATGGATGGCCAAAAGATGCAGGGCCACCAACTGGGTGGTGAAGGCCTTGGTGGAGGCCACCCCTATCTCCGGGCCGGCGTGGGTGTAAAGCACCCCCTGGCACTCGCGGGTGAGGCTGGAGCCCACCACGTTGCAGATGGCCAGCGCCTTGGCCCCCTTGGCCGTGGCTTCCTTGACGGCGGCCAGGGTATCGGCGGTTTCGCCGGACTGGCTGATGGCCACCACCAGATCGCCGGGGCCCACCAGGGGGTCGCGGTAGCGGAACTCGGAGCCCAGATCCACCTCGGACGGCACCCTGGCCAGTCCCTCCACCAGGAACTTGCCCACCAGGGCCGCGTGATAGGAGGTGCCGCAGGCCAGGAGCACCAAGCGCTTGATATTCTTGAGCTCGTCGTCGGTGAGCTTGATGTCGGGCAGAAAAATATCCGCCGAGCCCTGCTTGGCGCGGCCGGTCAGGGTATCCACCAGGGCCCTGGGCTGCTCGAATATTTCCTTTTGCATGAAATGGGTGTAGCCGGCCTTTTCGGCCATGGCCGGCGACCAGCTTATGACGTCCACCGGGCGCTCTTGGGGATTGCCTTGCAGATCGGTGATCTGGTGCTTGCCGTCGTTGATGATCACCACGTCGCCGTCATTTAGAAAGGCCACCCGGTTGGTATGGGCCAAAAAGGCCGGCACGTCGGAGGCCAGGAAGTATTCGCCATCCTGACCCAGCCCCAGGATCAGGGGCGAATCCTTGCGCGCCCCCACCAAAAGGCCGGGGCGGCGGCGGTCCAGCACCACCAGGGCGAAGGAGCCGCGGATGCGCGACAGGGCCGCGCGCAGGGCCTGGGGCAACTCCATGCCCTCCTTAACATAGCTTTCCACCAAGTGCGCCACGCACTCGGTGTCGGTCTCGGACTTGAAGGTATGGCCGGCCGCGGTGAGTTCCTCGCGCAGTTCCAGATAGTTTTCTATGATGCCGTTATGCACCAGGGCCACGTCGCCGGCCAGATGGGGATGGGCGTTGGTTTCGCTGGGCCGGCCGTGGGTGGCCCAGCGGGTATGCCCCATGCCCAGGTTGCCGGCCAGCGGCTCCTCCCGCAGTTTATCGCGCAGCTTGGCCAGCTTGCCCTCGGCTCGGCGCACCTGAAAGGCGCCTTCCTTGACCAGGGCCAGACCGGCCGAGTCATAGCCGCGGTACTCCAAGCGGGAAAGGCCCTCCATGATGACCTCCACCGCGTCGCGCTGGCCGACATAGCCTATTATTCCGCACATTTGTGCTGTAGCTCCCTAGAGTGGTCGCGTTTCATGCCTTGAGACGGTCGCCGGAGCCGCCGTCCCTGCTCCTGGGCCGGAGGCCGCCGGATTCCCTATTCCGCCTGGCCGGATATTTTACCGTAAAAACCACGCCAGTCTCACCCCTTATATTATTTTTACCCCGGCGGTCGGCAAACGCCGCTGGCCATGGCTTCCTAAAGTGAACCATGACCTTTCTTCTTGAAAATGAAGCGGCGGACAAACCCGTCACCCTTGCAACTAAAAACGTCGCAGGGACTCTATTTTCGTAGCTTGTAGAGGGGGGAGCGTTGGTTGTGGCTGGATGGCGCGCCGGGAGTTATCAGTTGCGACCCGCGCCAAACCGGGGGCCGGGCATGAATGCCGTGATCTGGACCGGGCTGATCTTCCGGCTAAGCCCCCATGGCCCGTTCCAGGGCGGTCAGTTCCTCGCGGGAATTGATGCCGGCCACTTCGCCGGGGTCGGGGCAGGTCGCATAACCAACCTTGAGCCCGGCCCGGTGCATCAGGCGGGCCAGGTCGGTCAGGTAATACTCCTTTTGGTCGTTGTCCGTGGCCAGGCGGGGCAGGAACTCCAGCAAAGCCTGGGCCTGGGCCGCGTATATGCCGGCGTTTACCAGCGATATGGCGCGCTGGGCCGGGCTGGCGTCGCGGTATTCCACGATATCGGTCAGACGGTCGCCGCCCTCCACCAGCAGGCGGCCGTAGTGGCCGGGGTCCGCCAAATCCATGCCCAGCACGGTGAGCGCCTCGGCCTGATCCAAATGCCGGCGCAGCAAGCGCCGGCAGGTGTCGGCCTTGAGACCGGGCACGTCGCCGCAGAGGATCAGCACCGGCCCCTGCCAGTCCGCCAACTGGGGGGCCGCGGCCATCACCGCGTGGCCGGTGCCCAGTTGGGGCTCCTGGAGCACGAAGCGCAGGCCGTCGTAATTGGCAAAGGCCTGCCTCACCCGCTCGGCCTGGTGGCCCACCACCACCACGGTGCGCCCCGCGCCCAATTGAGCGGCCAGGTCCAGGCTGTAGCTCAGGAGCGGCCGGCCGGCCAGGGTGTGCAGCACCTTGGGCAGATCGGATTTCATGCGGGTTCCCTTGCCGGCGGCAAGGATCACGATGGCCAGATGGGGTATGGTCTTGCTTTCCATGGGCGAATATTAATTGCTTTGGGGTTGGGGCGCAAGAGGTCCCGAGCCGCGCGTTTATTTCTCATTTGTAAAAATTTTTTGCGTAAAGGTTAAGCGCGGCGCAACCCGTCCCCCAGCCGAGGCCAACCCTGAAATATGGCGTGATTTCATGCACAAAGCCGGCAAGGCTCTCCGCCAACCCGCTGACGTTGCCCAGCAGGCGTTTCCCCCTTTACATTATGTGAAATCCTACCCAAATATAAGTATTTAAATGGACTACCTTTCCTTACCCTGGCACAAAGGTTGCTTTAAGTATCGCTTAAAAGGGGGCCTTACCGGCCCGGGGCGGAGAGGCCGGGGTCCCGGTTGCCAGCCAAGGAGGTGGTCCATGGGCAATAAAATGCGGGAAAAAGGACCGAGATACGTGAACGGGTTTGATCTGGAAACTCCTTACGAGGGCGCGGGCCGCCTGGCCTGGCACAGCTTTCTGGAGACCCTGGACCCTCAGAGCGCCTGCCGGCTTTGCGGCATAGACCACTATCCCCACTGGCTGGCCAGTTCGCCCAATTGGCAGCTTTTGATCGAGTATCTGACCAAGCGCTTTCCGGACGGCATGCCCGTGCGCCAGGCGCTCAGCCTGGCCATCCGGGAGCGGAGACCCGACCCCCGCAGCGAGGAGGCGGCCTGGTGGAAGGCCATGGAGCACGTGGTGCCGGAGCTGGAGCGCTTCGCTTTCCTCTATTGCCACGGCCTGATCAAGCCGCAGAGCGAAGCGGTGTGGGAAGATTCCTCGCGGATCATCAGCGACGCCGAGGCGCCGGCCATGGTGGTGCCGTAGCCGGCCTCAGGATTTCGCCATAAAAAAACCGTATCCCCATTCGCCATAAGAAAGCGGCGCTCTCTTTAGCCAGAGAGCGCCGCTTTTGCGCTATGCCTTATTAATCTTGCTCGTTCGCTGAACGGCATGGACCCTTTTCGGTCCGTATAGTTAGGCCATGCCGCCTCCGCCGATGCCGCGCTCCACCACGCGCATGCGCAGCATGGCGCGCTTCAGGGCCGCCTCGGCGCGGGCGTAGTCCATGGCCTCCTGCTGAGCCTGGGCCAGGCGCTGCTCGGCGCGTTCGCGGGCCCGTTTGGCGCGGTCGATGTCTATCTCCCGCGCCAGCTCCGCCGCCTCGGCCAGAACAGTGACCTTCTTGCCGGTAACCTCGGCGAAGCCTCCGCTTATGGCGGCGAACTCGGTCTGGTTGCCGTCCTTGAAACGCAGCTCGCCGATGGCCAGGGAGGAAAGGAAAGGCACGTGGCCGTAGAGCACGCCGAACTCGCCGTCCACGCCGGTGGCCACCACCACATCCACCTCTTTGCTCAAAAGGAGCTTGTCAGGTGTCACGACTTCCAAGAGGATCTTATTGGCCATGCCTTGTCTCGCCTTTTCGGGGCGTCCCTGGTTTGACCGCCGCTTAAGTTAGCCGCCTGCCAAACCGGACGCCTTGTCGTTCTTCCTGGGCCTTGCCCAGGGAGCCGCTTATATTTCGAGACCGGCGGGCGGATGCATGATCGCCCGCCGGTTCACAGTCCCGCTACTCAACCGCGGCCAGGCGCTCGGCCCGCTCGCGGGCCTCGTCAATGCCGCCCACCATGTAGAACGCCTGCTCGGGCAGGTCGTCGCACTTGCCGTCCAGGATATCCTGGAAGCCCTTGATGGTGTCTTCGATTTTGACGTACTTGCCGGGGGTGCCGGTGAAGGTCTCGGCCACGTGGAAGGGCTGGGAGAGGAAGCGCTGGATGCGGCGAGCGCGCGCCACGGTGAGCTTGTCCTCTTCCGAAAGCTCGTCCATGCCCAGGATGGCGATGATGTCCTGCAGGTCTTTGTATTTCTGCAGGGTCATCTGCACCCGGCGGGAGGTGTTGTAGTGATCCTCGCCCAGGTAGTTGGGGTCCAGGATGCGGCTGGTGGAGTCCAAGGGGTCCACCGCCGGGTAGATGCCCAGCTCAGCGATCTGGCGGGAGAGCACCACGGTTCCGTCCAAGTGGGCGAAGGTGGTGGCCGGCGCCGGGTCGGTCAAGTCGTCGGCGGGCACGTACACGCACTGCACCGAGGTAATGGAGCCCTTGGTGGTGGAGGTGATGCGCTCCTGCAACTCGCCCAGGTCGGTGCCCAGGGTGGGCTGATAACCCACGGCGCTGGGCATGCGGCCGAGAAGCGCCGAGACCTCGGAGCCCGCCTGGGTGAAGCGGAAGATGTTGTCGATGAACAGGAGCACGTCCTGGCCCTGCTCGTCGCGGTAGTACTCGGCCGCGGTCAGCGCCGAAATGGCCACGCGGGCGCGGGCGCCGGGAGGCTCGGTCATCTGGCCGTAGATCAGGGCGGCCTTGCTGATGACGCCGGAGTCCTTCATCTCGTGATAAAGGTCGTTGCCCTCGCGGGTGCGCTCGCCCACGCCGGCGAACACCGAGATGCCGCCGTGCTGCATGGCGATGTTGTGGATCATTTCCATCATGATGACGGTCTTGCCCACGCCGGCGCCGCCGAACATGCCCATCTTGCCGCCGCGGGGGAAGGGCACCAGAAGGTCGATAACCTTCACGCCGGTCTCCAGGACGTTGACCGAGGTGTCCTGGTCCACCAGGGAGGGGGCCGGGCGATGGATGGGATAGTACTGCTTGGCGTTCACCGGTCCCAAGCCGTCCACCGGGCGTCCCACCACGTTCAAGACGCGGCCCAGGGTTTCGTCGCCCACGGGCATCTGGATGGGTTTGCCGGTGTTTTTAACCTTCAGGCCGCGCTGCAAGCCCTCGGTGACGTCCATGGCGATGCAACGCAACATGTTGTCGCCCAGGTGCTGCGCGACCTCGACCACCAGGTTGTCTTCCTGGTCGTTGATGGCCGGGTTGGTGATGAGCAGCGCGGTGAGGATGTTGGGCAGTTCGCCCTCGAATTCCACGTCCACCACCGGGCCGATGACCTGTCTAATGATTCCTTCCTGCATAGCGAACGAGCCTCCTGAAAGAAGCGTTGGGAGCTTTTATATTCTTTAACCCTGGCTCAAGGCCTCGGCGCCGCCCACGATATCCATCAGCTCCGCGGTGATGGCGGCCTGGCGGGCCTTGTTGTAGACCAGGGTCAGGTTTTCGATCATTTCCTTGCAGTTCTTGGTGGCGTTATCCATAGCGGTCATGCGCGAGGCCTGCTCGCTGGTGGCCGTGTTCAACAGGGCGCTGTAGACCCGCACGTTGAGATAACGCGGCAGGAGGTCCACCAGGATCTCCTCGGCCGAAGGCTCGGTGATGTACTCCAGCCCTCCGCCCGCCTCTGCTTCCTCGCCCTCCACCGGCTCGGGCTGGATGGGCAGCAGCCGCTCCACGACGGTGGGCATGGACGCCATGCTCCGGAAGTCGGAATAGATGATATAGACTTCCTGAACCTCGCCCGCCAAGAAGGCGTTGAGCCCCAGCCTGGCCACGGAAACCGCCAGATCGAAGTCGATCACGTTCATGACGCCGGGCATCTGGGTGGTAATTTCCGTCTTGCGGCGGCGGAAGTAGTCGCAGCCTTTGCGCCCCACCACATGCGCTTGCGCCTCGTGGCCCAGCGCGGCCTGTTCCTGCAGGAACTTCTGGCCTTTGTTGATGAGGTTCATGTTAAAGGAGCCGCACAATCCGCGGTCGGCGGTGAGCAGAATCATGCCCACCTTGTCCACCTGCTCGGGCACCGCCAGAAGCGGGTGGATCTCCGGATCGATGCCCTGGCTCAGACTAGCCAGCACCTCGGCGAACTTGGCGGCGTAGGGCTTGAAGCGCTCGGTCTTTTCCTGGACCTGGCGCAGCCTGGCCGCGGCCACCATGTTCATGGCGCGGGTAATCTGCCGGGTTTTCTTGACCGCGGCGATCTTGTTCTGTATGTCGCGAAGGGCCGCCATTAGCGCTCCTTCCTACTGCTGGGCCGAGAAGATCTTGTCGAACTCCCCGAGAGCCGACTTGAACTTGGCTTCCAGATCGTCGTCGAAAGCCTGCTTCTCGTTCAGTGCGCTCCACAGCTGGGCCTGCTGGTTCTCGAAGAAGTCGTAGAGCATCTTTTCGTATTTGGCCAGGCTGGCCACAGGGTACTTATCCAGGAAGCCGCGGGTGGCGGCGAAGAGGATGGTTACCTGCTTGACCATGCTGAGCGGCTTGTACTGGGGCTGCTTCAGGATTTCCACCATGCGCACGCCGCGGCTGAGCTGCTGCTGGGTGGCCTTGTCCAGGTCCGAACCGAACTGGGCGAAGGCCTCCAGCTCGCGGTACTGGGCCAAGTCCAGGCGCAGGGTGCCCGCCACCTGCTTCATGGCCTTCACCTGGGCGGCGCCGCCCACGCGGCTGACCGACAGACCCACGTTGATGGCCGGGCGCACGCCGGAGAAGAACAGGCCCGGCTCCAGGTAGATCTGGCCGTCGGTGATGGAGATCACGTTGGTGGGAATGTAGGCCGAAACGTCGCCGGCCTGGGTCTCGATCACCGGCAGCGCGGTGAGGGAGCCGGCGCCCAGCTCGTCGTTCAGCTTGGCGGCGCGCTCCAACAGGCGCGAGTGGTTGTAGAAAATGTCGCCCGGGTAAGCCTCGCGGCCTGGCGGGCGGCGGAGAAGCAGGGAAATCTGGCGATAGGCCACGGCCTGCTTGGAAAGGTCGTCGTAGCAGATCAGGGAGTGCTGTCCCTTGTCGCGGTAGTACTCACCGATGGAGCAGCCCGAGTACGGCGCGATGTACTGCAAGGTGGCGGGGTCGGAGGCGCAGGCCGACACCACGCAGGTGTAGGCCATGGCGCCGTGGCGCTCCAGGGTGTCGATGACCTGGGCCACGGTGGATTTTTTCTGGCCCACCGCCACGTAGATGCACTTGATGCCCGAGTCCTTCTGGTTGATGATGGCGTCCACCAGGATGGCGGTCTTGCCGATCTGACGGTCGCCGATCACCAGCTCGCGCTGCCCGCGGCCCACCGGGGTCATGGCGTCGATGGCCTTCAACCCGGTGTACATGGGCTCGTGCACGCTCTTGCGGGCGATGACGCCGGGCGCCACCACCTCGATGCGGGCGCGCTCCGGAGTGTCGATGGGGCCCTTGCCGTCCAGCGGGTTGCCCACCGGGTCGATGACGCGGCCCATGACGGGATCGCCCACCGGCACGTCGGCGATGCGGCCCGTGCGCTTGACGGTGTCACCCTCCTTGATGTGCTCCACGTCTCCCATGACGGCCACGCCCACGGAGTCTTCCTCCAGGTTGAGCACCATGCCCAACAGACCGCCCGGGAACTCCAGGAGCTCACCGGCCATAGCTTTTTCCACTCCATGGATGCGGGCGATGCCGTCACCCACCGAGAGCACGGTCCCGGTCTCCGAGACCTCGACCTTTTTGTCGTAGTCCTTGATCTGCTCCCGGATGACCTGACTGATTTCTTCTGCTCTGATCTGCATTAGGCGTACTCACCCCTTCTCAAGGAATCCTTCAAGCTCTCCAGCTGGCTCTTGACCGAACCGTCCAGCACCAGATCGCCGATCCGGGCCTTCAGTCCGCCAATCAAGCTGGGATCCTCTTTGACTTCTATCTGGACATCGCGGCCGGCCACCGCCTTGAGGGAATCCTTGAGCTTCTGGATTTCCTCATCCTTAAGGGCGCTGGCGCTGGTCACCTCGGCGCGGGTGATGCCCCGGGCTTCGTCGAGAAGCTTGGTATAGACGGTCTGGATGCCCCTGATCTCGCCGATACGGCCCCGGTCCATCAAAAGCTTGTAAAAATTCGCCACCATGGGGCTGGGGCCCATCTTGTCCAGGATCTTGGTCAGCACGGCCTTGCGGTCGTCCAACTCGAATCCCGGATTGGATAGCACCTGCTCCAATTCCGGCGCCTGGTCCAAGAGCCCGATCAAGTCGGTCAGCTCCTGGCCATACTTTTCTATGTTGCCGTCGTCCCTGCCCAGCTCCAGCAGGGCCTTGGCATAGCGTTTGGCGACAATGGAGTTGGTCACTGTACCTCCTGCTGTACCTTGGTCAGATAATCACCCACCAAGCGGGCCTGGTCCTCGGCGTTGATGGTCTGTTTCAGCATATCCTCGGCCACGCTGGCCGACAGCTCCGCCACTTCCCGGCGCAGCTCGGCCTTGGCCTGGGCGGTCTCCTGCTCAATGGTGAATTGAGCCTGGGACTTGATGCGCTCGGCCAGCGTCTTGGCGTTGTCCAAAATCTTTTCGTACTCGCGCTCGCCCTGCTTGCGGAACTCGGCCAGGATGGTCTCGCGCTCCCCGGCGGCGTCGGCCAGGCGCTTTTCGATCATGGCGTATTCGCGGCGGGCTTCCTCGCGCTTGGCTTCCAGCTCGGCCAGCTCTTCCTTGATGTTCTCCACCCGCCCTTTAAGCGCCGAGCCCAGGGGCTTGCGCAGGACCAGGATCACGGCGGTGAGCAAGATGCCGAAGTTGATGCAGCGGTAAATGAAATCTTCCCAGGGCAACCCATGCTCTCCGCCGCCGGAGGCCAGGGCGGGAGCGGCGCAAAGCGCGACAAGGCCGGCCGTCCCGGCCAAGACCCAGGGCATGCCAAATTTACGGGCCATTACTGGATGCTCCTTCCCAGGATCTTTTGAGCCAATTCCTTGCCAAAGGATTGCACCTGCTCCTTCAGCTCGTCGCGGGCCTGGCCGATCTCGGCTTGGATTTCGGCCCGCACCTTGGCGACGGTCTGCTCCATCTCCTTGGTGGCGGCCTCGATCACTTCGCGCTCCTTGGCCCTGCCCTCGGCTTTCAACTCCTCGGCGGTGGCCATGCCCTGACGGCGGGCCTCCACGCGCCGGCTCTCCAGCTCTTCTTCCTTGGACTTGGCGCCTTCCTTGGAGGCGGTGATCTCGCCGTTCAGCTGGGCCATTTTTTCGGCCCGCTTGGCCAGCATGCCCCGGATGGGCTTATAGAGGAGGTAATTAAGGGCGACCATCAGCACCAGGAAGTTGGCGATCTGCCATAATAGAGAGGAGTTTATGTCTATACTTACCATGGACCTCGCACTCCAATGCGGGCGACGATTCGCCCCGGGCCTGGTTTGGTTTTTCGATCTTCTCTTTTTGAACTTATTAATTGGCGCGCTTGCCGATATTCGGGCGTTGCCGTGAACATCCACCCCCACCGACAAATCCACGACCGGCTTCGCTGCCCAACCCGCTTGTGCCTAAAAAAGCAAGCTGCGACCTTCTACAATATTTACAGCCCAGTGTCAAAGAAATTTTTTTTTGCCGGGCTTGGAATTAACCCTTTCGCGCCCCTACTTGAGCCCCTTTTCACAATAATCACCAAATAAAAACCGCGATTTTTTATCGCGGGGGCGCCCGGCCCCGGCCAGGAGCCGCGGCGCCCGGATTTTATCTTTACCTAATGGTCGCTGGAGGCCAAAAGCGTGATTTTGGGAGCCCTGTCCTTGGCTTCCTCGCCGGCCATGGAACAATGGCCCTCGAACAAAACGCCCTCGTCCATCACCACCAGCGGAGCGTTGATGTTGCCCTTCAGCTTGCCCGGCGCGCGCAGCTCTATGCGTTCGCTGGCGTTGATCTCGCCGATCACCTCGCCGCTGATGGTGACGCTGGCGGCCTGGATATCGGCTTCCACCCTGGCGGCCGGGCCTATGAGCAGGGCGCCGGTCCCCCTGATCTCGCCCTTGAAGGCGCCGTCCAGGCGGGCCTGGCCGGAAAAATTGAGCTGTCCCTCGATATTGCTGTCGCCACCCAGAAATACCGTTACTTCCCCAGGTTTTTGACGTCTAGCCACGGGGCCCTCCCATTCTTGCATTCTGGGGTTCGGCTTCGGAATCCGCGCCGCGCCGCGAAACGCGCGGCTCACGGCCGCCGAAAACCGGTGGCGCCGTTCGCCGGATTCCCTGCCGCCATGCTCCCGACGGCGGGATAGCAGCCAGCGCCCGCGGGGCGATAGGGGGGACGGCTCGACATTCCCCTGCCCCTCTGAGCGCCGGCCAGCGCCGCGATCATCCTCCGTTTAACGGTGGAACAGATTATTTGGTAGCACGTACGGGCCGCCCAAGGCAAGTCAAAAGCCCGCGTTCCGCCAAATCTCTGCCCGTTCGCCAAAGCGCCGTCCCCAACCGCGCGAAGATGCATAGCTAATGTCGATGAAAAACATAACGGCGCATGGCCACTCCCTGGATCAGACCGATGGTGGTCATGGTGGTGAGCATGCTGGAGCCGCCATAGGAAATGAAGGGCAAGGGTATTCCCACCACCGGGAAAAGCCCCAAAACCATGCCGGCGTTGATCACCGTGGGCCAAAAAATGCTGGCCACCGCGCCGGCCACCACCAGCATGCCCAGCCGGTCCTTGGCGCGCAGGGCGTGCAACAGCCCCCGGTAAACCACCGCGGCCAAAAGCAAAAGCACCACCAGCCCGCCCACGAAGCCCCATTCCTCGGCCAAGACGCTGAAGGCGAAATCCGTGTGCTGTTCGGGCAGGAAATGCAATTGGCTCTGGGTGCCGGCTAGGAAGCCCTTGCCCCAAAACTGGCCCGAGCCCACGGCTATCTTGGACTGGATCAAATGATAGGCCGCGCCCAGGGGATCAGCCTCCGGGTCCAAGAAGCTGAATATGCGGCGCTTTTGGTAGTCCTTCAGGAAGCCCCAGGCCAGGGGCATCACTCCCATCACCGATCCGGCGGCCAGGCCCAGGGAGGTGAGCCGCACGCCGTTTACCAGAATGACGCTGGCCCCCACGATTATCACCATCATGGCGGTGCCCAGGTCCGGCTGCTTCAGGATCAGCACCGCCGGGATCAGCACCAGGGCCAGGGGAATGATCAACTGGCGCAGGGTGTAGGGCTCGTCCTGGTCGCGGTGGTGGAAATAATGGGCCAAGACCAGGATCACCGCGAAGCGGGCCATCTCCGAGGGCTGCACCACCGCCGGCCCCAGGGCCAGCCAGCGCTGGGAGCCGCCCACCACCTTGCCCCACAGGAGCACCGCCACCAGGGCGATCACCACCAGCCCGTAGATGCCGTAGGCCAGGAAATCCAAGCGCTGATAACCGATCATGGCCACGGCCAGCATGGAAACCAGGCCGATGCCGAACCAGTAGAGCTGTTTCAGGAAGACCGGCGCGCCCTCGCCGCCGAAGGAGCTGGCCGCGCTGTACAGGTTGACCGCTCCCGCCGCGGCCAGGAGAAACAAGAGCCCCAAGAGGAGCCAATCGAAACTGGTGATCAGCCTGCGATCTATCATGCCACTCCTAATGCGCGCCGCTGTCGCCCGAGACCGGCGCCCGGCCGGCCGTCTCTCGGGCGGCGCCGCCAGCCTGGGCCGCCGCCGTGGTTTTTTCCTTGGCTTCCTTCCCGGCCTGGTCCAGCTTGTCCAGCCCGAAATAGGCCTCCAGCACCGCGTGGGCGATGGGCGCGGCGTCGGAGCCGCCGTGGCCGCCGTGCTCCACCACCACCGCCACCGCGATGGTGGGGTCCTCGGCCGGCGCATAGGCCACGAACAGGGCGTGGTCGCGGAAACGCCAGGGCACGTTCTCTTCCTTGCCGAAAGACTTGAAGAAGGCCAGGCTCACCACCTGGGCGGTGCCGGTCTTGCCGGCCACCTGGATGCCGGGCAGCCTGGCCCGCCTGGCGGTGCCGCCCGGCTCGTTGACCACCGCCACCAGCCCCTGATGGATTATCTCCAAATGCTTGGGGTCTACCGGCACCTTGCTGGATAGCCCGGGCGGCTCCGGCACCGGCTCCGCCGCGCCGGGCGGTATCACCTTTTTCACCAGGGTGGGGGTGACCAGGCGGCCGCGGTTGGCCACCACCGCCACCATGCGGGCCAGTTGCAGGGGCGTCGCCTGGGTGAAGCCCTGGCCTATGGCCAGGCTCAGGGTTTCGCCGTCCTGCCAGGGCTCGCCGAAGCGCTGGCGCTTCCACTTGCCGTCGGGCACCGTGCCCTTGGCCTCGTGGGGCAGGGGTACGCCGGTGGGCCGCCCCAGGCCGAAGGCCCGCGCGTATTTGGCCAGGCGCTCCACCCCCAGGCGCATGCCCACCCGGTAAAAATACACGTCGCAGGATTCGCGC
The DNA here is from genome assembly GCA_001184205.1 of Desulfocarbo indianensis. Lineage (GTDB taxonomy): Bacteria > Desulfobacterota > Desulfarculia > Desulfarculales > Desulfarculaceae > Desulfocarbo > Desulfocarbo indianensis. The sequence continues at coordinate 679,668 of LBMP01000001.1, read as the reverse complement.
AGCGCCTTGTGCAGGTTCACGCTGCCGTGGCCGCCTTTTTTATAGGCCCAGCATTTATAGGTCCGCCGGCCGAAGGGTATCTCCCCCGAGCAGAAAAAAGTGGTCTCCGGCGTGATGACCCCCTCGGCCAGTCCGGCGGCGGCGGTGATGATCTTGTAGGTGGAGCCGGGCGGATAGGCCCCGCTTATGGCCCGGTCCTTGAGGGGATGCTTCTCGTCCTTGCTCAAGGTTTCCCATTCCGCCGCGCTTAGGCCGGTGATGAAAGAGTTCTGGTCAAAGCTGGGCGAGGAATACAGGCAATAGACCTCCCCGGTTTTGGGATTCAAGGCGGCCACCCCGCCGGCCTCCTCCCCCAGCGCCTTGGCCGCGGCCAGTTGCAGGTCCAAGTCTATGGAGAGCACCAGGTCGTGTCCCGGCTTGGCCTCCAGCTCCTGCAACACCGCCAGTTCCCGGCCCAGGGCGTCCACCTCCACCTGCTTGGCCCCGCGTCGGCCGTGCAAGACCCGTTCGCGCGAGGCCTCCAGGCCGTAGCGCCCCACGAAATCCCCCATGCGGTAGAGCGAGCGCGGCACCTTTTCCAGCTCGCGCTGGTTTATCTCGCCCAAATAGCCCACCACGTGGGCCGCCGGCAAGGGGTTCAGATAGGCCCGGCGGTATTCCACCAGCACCTTCACGCCGGGCAGCTCGTAACGGAAGGTTTCCAGGAGGGCCAATTGCTCCCGGTCCAGATGGGAGCGCAAGCGTATGGGCTTGAAGGGCGGCTGGCTGCGGGCCGCCCGGCGGGCCCTCTGGATGTCCTCGGGCGTGATGCCCACCAGGCTTTGCAGCCGCCGGCCCAGCTGCTCCCAATCGGGCACGTCCTCGGGAACCGCGGCCAGGGTGAAGGCCGGCCGGTTGTCGGCCAGGAGCCGGCCCTTGGCGTCGAAGATCAGGCCCCGCCTGGGCGGCACGTCCACCAGCCTGATGCGGTTGTTCTCGCTTTGCTCCCGGAAATGTTCGCCCTGCAGGAGCTGCAGATACCAAAGCCGGCCCAACAGCGCGCTGAAGGCCAGCCCCACCACCAGGGCGGCGGTGAAGATGATGCGCCGCACCTGGGGGGACTCGGCCGGGTCGAACCCCCTGGTGCGCGACACCGGCGAGCGCCGCATCTTTTTGGGCGAAAACATTTTCACGGGCCGGTCCGCCTCTCCTTGGGCCACAGCTTGACGGCCAGGCGCACCAACCCGTCCAGGAGGGTGAAGAACAGGGGCGCGGTGAGCGCGGTGAGCGCCGCCTGGGTGATCAGCACCGCCGCCAGGTTGGTGGGCACCAGCTGTTCACGGTGTATCAGGAAAAGCCCGCCCGCCACCAGGAGCTGAAAGACCACGCTCATGGCCGCCACGGCCAGCATCTGCAAGGGCCAGGAGTGTATCTCGATCTGGCGCTGGGCCACGGCGCACGCCAGGAACACCACCATGTAGGCGGTGAGCTGTAAGCCCAACACCCCGCCGGAAAGCAGGTCGGACAGATAGCCGAAAAAAAGCACCAGCAGGCCGCCGGGGCCCAGGGGCAGATAAAACCCCGCCGAGATGACCACCACCATCAAGGGTTGCAGCCTTAGAGGGCCCACCGCCCACCAGGCGAAGAGGGTGGTGCTGAACACGATCAGGATGAACCCCATGAACAGGGTGGCGATGAGCCGGGGCCATATGCCCATGTCGCGCTTGGTGGGCACGCTTATGGATTCCCTTTGGCTGGGGTCAAATCATCCGCCTCCCGCCGGCGCCCTGAAAACGCCGCCTCGCCTCAAATATACGGCCATGGCCCGGCCGCCTCAAGGGAGCCGCCCGGCTCCCCCGCCCCGCACAAGCCCGGCCCCCTCGGGCGGGCGCTTCTCCCGGCGGCCGGGCCCGGAGGCGGTCAGCCGCCGCCCCCCCAACGCCCCCCCAGGCCGCGCCAGCCTATTCCATGAAATCCCGGCGGTGCAGGATGACCAGGACTTCCTCCAGGCGGTCGAAATCCACCGAGGGCTCCACCTCCACCAGCTGAAAAACTCCCTTGGGCTCCTTTTTCACGGAAATCACGGTGCCCACCATGATGCCCTTGGGGAAAACCCCGGCCGCGCCGGAGGCTATCAATTTGTCGCCGGGCATGACGTCGTCGTTGTGCAGCACGTATTTCAGGCGCAGGCGGTCCTTGCCCGCCCCTTCCACGATGCCGCGCACCCGGGAGCGCTGCACGATCACGTCCACCGCGCTGTTGGGGTCGGTGAGCAAAAGAACCTTGGCGTAGTTGGGGCTGGTCCAGGTCACCCGGCCCACCGCGCCCTGGGCCTGCACCACGGGCATCAGCTTGTCCACGCCGCTTTCGGCGCCCACGTTGATGACCGCGGTGCGGAAATGATCCGTGGGGTCCACGGCCACCACCTCGCCGGCCACCAGGGGGTGGGCAAAGGCCGCCTTGAGCTTGAGCAGGCCGCGCAGGCGCTCGTTGGCCAGCTTCAGCTCGTCCTGCAGGCTAAGCTCCTGGCGCAGACGCGCCACTTCCCTTTTCAGCTCCTGGTTTTCGCGGGCCGCGTGCACCAGGGCGAAATACCCCCGCCAGACGTTGTCCAGGGCCCCCACGCCGTTGGTCACCAGCCGCTGCACCGGCCCCACCACCTCCAGCATGAAGCGGCCGAAGGGGGTGGAGGCGGGCTCGCGCCCGGCGTGAACCGAAAACAGGATCAAGGCCACCAGGAGAAAGAAGGCCACGAGAAGTGGAAAGCGGTGCCTGCGGAAGATGCCCACTTGCTATCCAAAAATGTTTTGCGGCTGGGCTCCGGGAGCCGGCCTCCGGGAAAAAGAGCCGACGGCTACTTAATCATGACCTCGCGCAGGAGGTCCAGGTTGTCCAACGCCTTGCCAGAGCCCAAGACCACGGTGCTCAAGGGGTCCTCGGTGGTGGTTATGGGCAGACCGGTCTGCTCGCTCAAAAGCACGTTCAGCCCTTTCAAGAGGCCGCCGCCGCCGGTGAGCACGATGCCGCGGTCCACGATGTCGGCCGCCAGCTCGGGCGGGGTCTGCTCCAGGGCGATTTTCACGGTTTCCACGATGGCGTCGATCTGCTCGCTGATGGCCCGGCGGACCTCCTCGGAATCAATGGCCAGGGTCTTGGGGATGCCGGTGATCAGGTCGCGGCCCTTGACCTCCATGGTTTCCACGGTGTCGGAAGGCACCGCGGTGCCGATGGTGGTCTTGATGAGCTCGGCGGTGCGCTCGCCGATGAGCAGGTTGTGCTGGCGCTTGATGTGCTGCAGGATGGCTTCGTCCATCTTGTCGCCGCCCACCCGCACGCTCTTGGAATAAACTATGCCGGCCAGGGATATCACCGCCACCTCGGTGGTGCCGCCGCCGATATCCACCACCATGTTGCTGGTGGGCTCGGTGATGGGAAGTCCGGCGCCGATGGCCGCGGCCATGGGCTCTTCTATTAAGTAGACCTCGCGGGCCCCGGCGCTCTCGGCGCTTTCCCGCACGGCCCGCTTTTCCACCTGGGTGATGCCGGACGGCACGCTGATGATTATGCGGGGGCGGATGAGGGTGCGGCGGTGGTGCACCTTGCGGATGAAATGCCTCAGCATGGCCTCGGTCACCTCGAAGTCGGCGATAACGCCGTCCTTCATGGGCCGGATGGCCACGATGTTGCCCGGCGTGCGGCCCAACATCATTTTGGCTTCCTTACCCACGGCCAGCACTCGGTTGCCCTGCCGGGCGTCCTTGCGCACCGCCACCACCGAAGGCTCGGAAAGCACGATACCCTTGCCCTTGACATAGACCAGGGTGTTGGCCGTGCCCAGGTCTATGGCCATGTCGTTGGAAAAATATCCGAGGATGGGATCCAGCAGCATGGAACTTCCTTCGAAAAGCTGGTTGTAAGGACTACCGCCAAAGCTGTATATATCACTTGTGACGACAAGTTACCAGAGGGTCCTTCGCCAGGCAAGCATTCTTGTGCCTTAAGCACCTGCAACCGGCGCGGGAAGCGGGACCGGGGCGGGCCATCTTCTCTAATGGCTTGGCCCATTTGACTTTTCCCGCTTTTTATGATTTACTACGTGCTTTGGAAAAGGCCGTCCGTTCTAATAGGCGATGGGTGGGTTGGTAAAGCCTAATGTCTTTGGCAAACCCTCGCCGGTTCTGGGACGCGCCGATATCAAGCGCTTGCGGGCATTAGCGAAACAGCAATGGCACACCATGAGGGCCGGGCGCTGCAACCACTAATTCGAATCCGGAACAGGTGAAACATGAAGCGGACTTTTCAGCCTTCCAACACCAAACGCCGCCGCACTCATGGCTTTTTGGTGCGCAGCCGCACCCGCGGCGGACGCGCCGTTATCCGCCGCCGCCGCGCCAAAGGCCGCCAGCGGCTGGGCGTGTGACGCTTAAGCCTAGGGATGCCGGCGGGGGACCAACGCTTCCCCAAAAGTGCGCGTCTGACCAAGCGGCCCCAATACCTGGCTTTGAGCAGGCATGGGCAGCGCCTGAGCAGCGCCCACTTCGTCTTTCTATGGAAGAAAAACGGCTTGGCTCAATCCCGGCTGGGGATCACCGTCACCAAGCGGGTGGCCAACGCCGTGGGCCGCAATCGGGTGAAGCGCCTGTTGCGCGAGGCCTTTCGGCTCGTTCCCCGGGATCGCGGCCTTCTTCCGGAAGGCACGGACCTGGTGGTCATTGCCAAGCAGGGCGCGCCGCTGTTGGGCTATGCCCAGGTGGCCCGGGAACTCAGGCAAGCGTTGTCCAAGATTCAGCGGCAAGCCACGAGCTGAGCCTGCCGGTCAGGCTGGCGAGGCTTGCCGTGCGCCTTTATCAGGTCGCCTTAAGCCCCTACCTGGGCGGCCAGTGCCGCTTCCACCCCACCTGCTCCCAATACGCCCTGGACGCCCTGGCCCGCCACGGTTTCTGGCGGGGCCTGGGCAAGACCGCGCTACGGGTGGCCAAATGCCACCCCTTCCACCCCGGCGGCTACGACCCCGCTTGACGGGCAAGGGCAGGGGCCGGGGAATACCGAGGATGAACCTGGCATGGACGATACCAAACGAGTCCTTCTGGCCATTGTGCTGACCATGGCGATCTTGTGGGGCTACACCAATTTCATCGCCCCGCAGCCCCAACCCACCCCTCCCGAGGCCAAGAAGGAAGCGCCGGCCGCGGCTTCTCAGGCCGCCCAGGCTCCGGCCCAGTCTCCTGCCCAGCCATCCGGCCAGGCCCAGGCGCCCGCTCAAGCGGGCCACGCGGCCAGCCAAGTGGAAACAACCGACAGCGAGGGCGAGCCCAAGCTGGTGCGCGTGGATACGCCCCTTTTCAGCGCCTGGTTCAGCGAAAAGGGCGGCGCCCTGAAAAAAATGGAGCTGAAAAAATATTACGAAAAGCCCGAGCATCAGGGCGGCCCCTACGTGCTCTTGGACCTGCCCTCCACGGCCCCCTACTCCCTGGGCGTGGGCTTGGCCCCCGGACTGCAAAATCTTGACCAGCGCCGCTTCATCGCAAGCCAGCCCCAATTGAGCGTCACCCAGCCCGGAGCCAGGCAGGACTTGAGCTTCACCACCCAGGTCAACGGCCTGGTTATCACCAAGACCTACAGCTTCGCCGCCGACTCCTATGCCTTCGGCCTGAAGGTCGGTATTCATAACCCCACCGGCTCGGGCCTGGAGCTGACGCCTGAAATCTCCCTGGTGGAGGAGTCCAACAAAACCGAGGACAACACCTACGCCTTCACCGGCGTGCTTTTCCAAAAGAGCGGCAGCCTGGTGGAGCTCAGCGCCAGCGATCTGGAGGACAAGCCCCTGCAATCCGGCAGCGTGCCCTGGATGGCCATGAGCATCCCCTATTTCATGGGCTCCGTGGTTCCCCTGACCGGCCCCGAGGACGCCAAGCGCTCGGTGCGGGGGCAGTTCAACGCCGGCATAATGACCGGCACCCTGGTGGAGGCCCCGGTGAGCATCCCGGCCGGCCAAAGCAAGGAAGTGGAGTTTTTAGTATTCTACGGCCCCCGCGATTTGCAGATATTGAAGCCCCTGGGGCGCGGTCTGGCCAACGCGGTGGATTTCGGCTGGTTCGACGTAATCGCCAAGCCCATGCTGGCCGCCCTGAATTTCTTCGAGAGCGTGTTCGGCAATTACGGGGTGGCCATCATCATCATCACCATCCTGGTGAAGATTCTCTTTTGGCCGCTCACGGCCAAGAGCTACAAATCCATGAAGAAGATGCAGAAGCTTCAGCCTCAGATAATGAAGCTCAGGGAAAAGTTCAAGGACGACAAGCAGCGCATGAACCAGGAAATCATGCAGATGTACAAGACCTACAAGGTCAATCCCATGGGCGGCTGCCTGCCCATGGTGGTGCAGATTCCCGTGTTCATCGCTTTTTACAAGGTGCTGGGAGCATCCATCGAGCTGCGCCACGCCCCCTTCATGCTCTGGATCAACGACCTTTCCGCGCCGGACCGCCTTTTTCCGGACCTGGGCATCCCCTACGTGGGCGGCATCCCGGTCATGACCCTGCTCATGGGCGCCTCCATGTTCATTCAGCAGAAAATGACGCCCACCACCGGCGACCCCACCCAGGCCAAGATGATGATGTTGATGCCCGTGGTGTTCACCTTCATTTTCATCAATTTCCCCTCGGGCTTGGTGCTTTACTGGCTGGTCAACAACCTTCTTTCCATCGGCCAGCAATACTACACCAACAAGTCGAAGGCATAAGAAATCATGGAAACGCTGGAGTTCACAGGTAAAAATACTGAAGAGGCCCTTACCAGGGCCGTGGAGCACTTCGGGCTTCCCCTGGACAAGCTGCAGGTGGAAGTGGTTTCCGCCGGCTCCTCGGGGCTCTTGGGCTTCATAGGCGCCAAAAAGGCCAAGGTTCTGGTGCGGCCCCTGGCCGACTCGGCCAAGGAGGCCATGGACGAGGTGATGCGCGAGTTCCGGGGCCAGGAAGCGGCGGCCGCCGCGCCCAGCCCGCCCGCACCCGCCGCGCCGGCCGAAAAGCGCCCCCCCAAACCGCCTGAGCCCCGCGCCGAGGTAGCGGCCCACACCGCCGCCGCGCCGGCTCCCGCGCCGGCGGCGGAAGCCCCGGAAGCGGGCCGCCCGGCCAAGCGCCACGCCATCGCCGATTATAGCGATGAGCCGCCCGAGCAAAGCGGGCTCACCCAGGGCGAGGACCAGGAGGAGGATTACGCCGCTCCCGGCCCGGAGGCGGACAACGGCGACGAGCTCGCCGAGGAGAGCGGCGCCTCCGCGCGGGAGCCGGAATCCCCCGAGGTGGTGGAGACCTCCCGCCAGGTCCTGGAGAGGATCGTTAAGACCCTGGACGATAACGCCCAGGTGGTGGCCATGAACGGCCGCAACTCGGGCATCGAGCTGGAGATCGAAGGCGGCGAGGTGGGCATTCTCATCGGCCGGCGGGGCCAGACCCTGGAGGCCCTGCAGTATCTCACCACCCGCATCGTCAGCCACCAGCAGGGCCGGCCGGTGCGCATCAACGTGGACGCCGGCGGCTACCGCAGACGCCGCCGCGAATCGCTGGAGGATTTGGCCTTGCGCATGGCCGGCAAGGCCAGGAACACCCGGCGTCCCGTGAGCATCGGCCCCCTTTCCTCGCCGGAGCGCCGCCTGGTTCATCTGGCGCTGAAAAACGAAAACGGCGTCACCACCAGCAGCCGCGGCAGAGGCGAAATGAAAAAGGTCTTGATCAGCCCTCGCAACTAGCCTGGGCGCGCCGCCGCCGGCGTCAACGGCAGACGCGCCTTGCGCTCGGGAGAGACGCCATGCGCGCTATTGGCAGCCTGACAGCCGCTTGCTTGATCTTCACCGCCTGGCTGGCCGTGACAGGCATCGCCTGGGCCGGACAACAACTCTGCGCCACCGGCTCGGAGGCTCCTTCCCGCGCGGTTTTGGAGCTGCCCGGCCGCAAAGCCAACACCATCTACATCAAGGGCCTGCCCGAGGCGCGCTTTCTGCTGCGGTTTGAATCCGTCTGCCAAAAGAGCCATATTTACAGGGAAGTCGGGGCCGAGATCATCCAGATTCCCCTGGGCTCCTGCTTCCAGCCCGGCAAGATGCATGTCACGGTTCGCAAGGGGTGCATGATCATTGAGGTTCATTCCGAAGAGGATAATCCCCGCCACCGCCGTTGATGACGGCCATGGCCCGCTCGGGGATATCTTGACCGCGTCCGCCTCGGTTTTCATTATCTTTAACGCGCGGCGCCGGCCTCCCCCGCTTGGGGTGGAGGCCGGGCGGAGCGGGGCTCATGAACCGCCCGGAGCATGACACCATAGCGGCCCTGGCCACCGCCTCGGGCCCCGGCGGCATCGCGGTCATACGAATCTCCGGTCCCCGCGCCTGGCCGGTGGGCAGGGCGCTTTTCCGCCCCAGCCACGCAGACTCTCTCCAGCCCCAGCCGTCCGTGCGCTATTTACTGCACGGCCACGTGACCGATCCGGAGAGCGGCGAAACCGTGGACGAAGTGCTGTGCGCCTTTTTTAAGGCTCCACATACGTATAGCACCGAGGACACGGTGGAGATCCACGCCCACGCCGGTCCGGCGGTTGGGCAGAGGATTCTGGAGCTTTGCCTGGCCCAGGGCTGCCGCCTGGCCCGGCCCGGCGAATTCACCCGCCGGGCCTATCTGGGCGGCCGCCTGGATTTGACCCAGGCCGAAGCCGTGGCCCAGCTCATCGCCGCCTCCAGCCGCAACGAGGCCCGCCTGGCCCTGGCCGGCCTGGAAGGCGGCCTGCGGGATGAACTCATCCCCTTGCGCCAGGCGCTCCTCCAGGCCGCCGCCTCGGTGGAGGCGCTCCTGGATTTTCCCGACGAGGTAGACGACATTTCCTTTCCCGAGCTTGCCCAGGGCCTGGGGCAAGCGGCGCGCAAACTGGAGGCGCTTTTGAGCCAGCGCCAGCGCCGCCGGGTCTATCGGGAAGGCGCGGTGGTGGTTTTGTGCGGCCGGCCCAACGTGGGCAAATCCAGCCTGTTCAATCGCCTCTTGGGCTCGCGCCGCGCCCTGGTGGCCAGCCGCCCCGGCACCACCAGGGACGCCATAGAGGAGGCCGCGCTTTTGGGCGGCGTGGTCTGCCGCCTGGTGGACACGGCCGGGCTCACCGAATCCTCGGACGAAGTGGAAGCCCTGGGCGTGGAGCTGGCCAGGGGCCGCCTGGGCCAAGCGGACTTGGCTCTTTTGGTTTTGGACCTCTCCCGGCCCCTCACGGAAGAAGACCGGGCCGCTCTGGCGGCCACCAGCGGGCTTCCCCGCATCCTGGCGCTCAACAAGGCCGACCTCCCCCCGGCCTGGCAGCCGCTTCAGGCTTTGCCCGAGCAGGCGCGTTTCATCATCGTGAGCGCCCGCGAGGGCCGGGGCCTGGATGAATTGGCCGGTGCCGTGGGCCGCGCCGCGGCCGGCCCCGGCGCGGAGCCCAAGCCGGGCGAGGTGGTGGCCAGCGCCCGCCAGGCCGAGGCCCTGGGCCGCTGCCTGGCCGCGGTGCGAGCCGCGGCAGGGGGGTTGGCCGGCTCGGAGATGCAGGCCGAGATCATAAGCCTTGACCTGGCCGAGGCCCTGGCCGCCCTGGGGGAAGTGGACGGGCAAGGCGCGCCGGACCAGGTGATAGACGCGGTGTTCGAGAATTTCTGCGTGGGAAAGTAGGGCGGGCGGGCATGATTACGCACCCAAAACGTCCTGGGCTCCCCTACCCCGCTCACTCCGGCATCCTATCGCCACCCTGGCCCAGCCATGCCTGAAAGACTTGACCAAGCCTGCGCGGCCCTCCTGGAGGAGCTTTTCCGCTGGAACCGCAAGATCAACCTCACCGGCCACCGCGACCGCCAGGCGGCCATGGCGGACCTGATCCTGGATTCCCTGGCCTTGGCGCCGCATGTGAAGGGGGACCGGCTGCTGGACATCGGCTCCGGGGCCGGCTTTCCCGGCCTGGTCCTGGCCCTGGCCCGCCCAAGGCTCGAAGTCACCCTTTTGGAGGCCAGGGGCAAGCGGGTCAGCTTTCAGGAGCACATGATCCGGACCCTGGGCCTGAAAGACCGGGTGCGCGCCCTCTTGGGCCGGGCCTCGGCTCAGCGCGAGCAGGATATCCCCGCCCTGGCCGGCAAGAACTTCAGCACCGTCACCCTGAAAGCGGTGGCCGGCCTGGAGGAGTCTTTGAGTTTAGCCAGGCCCTACCTGGAGCCCGGCGGCAGGATTCTCTTGCCCCGCGGCCTCAAGGATAAGGAGCAAGCCCTTGCCCTGGGGCTAAAGATACAGCCTTACCAACTTCCCCAACCGGGCGGCAGCAGGATCATCGTCATCGCGGACTGATGTTTCACGTGAAACATCAGCGGGGGACCCCGGACCCTGGCCGGTCCATGTTTCACGTGAAACATGGACCGGCGGGTCAGCGGGTTTTTACGGGTTTTTCGGGCGGGTTGCCGCTGCGGGCCGCTTATTCCACTTTTCCGTTGGCCGGCGGGTCAATGGGCAGCGCCACGATGATTTGGGTGCCCCGGCCGGGCGCGGTTTGCAATTCTATGCGGCCGCTGTGCTGGCTTATTATGCCGTGGCTGATGGAAAGGCCCAGCCCGGTGCCCCTTCCCCGGCTTTTGGTGGTGAAAAAAGGCTCGAAGATATGGCTGGCCACCTCTTCCGGCATGCCGGGGCCGTTGTCCTGGAAGATAACCAGGGCTTCATTCTCCCGGGGGCGCGCCTCGGTGCGTAAGGCCAGCTTTCCCTTGCCGTCCATGGCCTCGGCCGCGTTTATGACAATATTCAGGAAAACCTGCTCCAACTTGGAGCGCTGGCCCCTGATGTTGGGCATTTTATCGTCCAGCGCCAGCTCGATCTCCACCCCGCGCAGGATGACGTGGCCCTCCACCAGGGAGAGCATTTCCGTGATCACCTGGTTCAGGTTCACCGGCTGGTGCTCGGGGGGGTCCTGCCGGGCGAAATCCAAAAGCCCCCGCACGATGATCTTGCAGCGGTTGGTGAGCTTGATGATCTTTTCCACGGTGGGAAACAGCTCGTTGCTCTCTTCCAGGTCCTCGCAGATCAGATGGGCGTAGGTCAAGATGCCGCCCAAGGGGTTGTTGACCTCGTGGGCGATGTCAAAGGCCAGCTTGCCGGTGGCGGCCAGGCGCTCGGATTTTATCAACTGCTCTTCCATGCGCTTGCGGTAGGTAACGTCGCGCACGGTGAAGAGCGTGGCCGGCCGGCCCTGATAGGTGGCGGGCGCCGCGTTCATCTCCAGGTCGAAGAGGCCGTCCAGCCGCGCGCCCTGCCCTTCGAACACCGGCAGCACCCCGGAGCACTTGTTCAGGTTGCGCATCCATTCCAGGTAGCGCTTCTGGCTGGTTGGCGCCACCAGCTCCAGGAAGTCGCCGCCGGCCTCACTCAGGTTTTCCAGGCGGAACATCTCCATGAAGGCGCCGTTGGCGAAAACGAACCTTTCGCCGTCGTGCAGGGTGATGCCTTCCTGGTTGGCTTCCACCAGGGTGCGGTAAAGCTGCTCGCTCTCGGCCAGGGACCGCTCCAGCTCCTTCAACTGGCTGGTGTCCATGATGGCTTCCACCGCGCCTTCCACCTCGCCGGAGGAATTGCGCAGGAGCGCCGCCGTGAAGAACAGATCCTTGGGTTTGCCGCCCAAATTGGCGAAGTGGGCCTCCGCCTCCCAGGCGTCCTCGCCCATGGGAGAGGGCCGCAAACGTTCCTTGCCGTAGTATTTATGCAGCTTGACCGGGTCCTGCTCCAACACCACGTCGGCCAGGGAAACGCCCTTGGGCCTTTCGAAGACCTCCCAAACCCGGTCGCTGCCCAGCATGCTTTCCCGTCTGAAACCGGTCAGCTCCTCGCAGGCCTTGTTCCATTGGCGCACTTTGTGTTCCGTATCGACCATAAACAAGGCCACCGGCACCAGCTCCAGGATGCTGGATATCAGCTCGCGCTCCCTTTGGGCGGTTTCCTCGGCGGTCTTGCGCGAGGTGATGTCCTTTATGATGCCCTCGTAGCCCAGAACCTTGCCCTCGCGCTTGCGCACCTGGGCGGTTATGGATACGTGGATCGGGGTGCCGTCTTTTTTTCGGAAAAGGACTTCGTAGTCCTTTACGAAGCCGTCTTTCTCAATGGCCGCCATGAATATTTCGCGGTCGCGGGGGGCGAAATAGGCGGCCTGGGCGCTGTCCGGCACGGCCAGCAATTGCTCGCGGGAGTCGTAGCCCAGCATTTCCACGCCGGCCTGGTTCACGTTTTCCCAACGCCCGTCCCGCGAGGAAAGATAGATCATGTCCTTGCTGTTCTCGAAGATGCGCTGATAGTCCTCGCCGTGGCTGGCGGCCCTTTGTTTCAGAAGCAGGGTGGAGAGCCACAGGTTCAGATAGCCCGAGGCGGCCTGGGCAAAGCCCTGGGCAAAGGCGGGGCGCTTGGCAAAGGTGAGCACCAGCATGCCGCTGCCGCTCATCCAGCCCAGGGGCCAGATGGAAACCGAGCGGCTATGACTTATTTGCGATACTAATCGCTCAAGTTGATTCCAACCGCAGGCAATTTCTTTTCCCGTGGAAACAGTGACCCAGCCCAGGCGGGCCAGGGGCTCGCCGGGACAGGTGGGGGGATACTGCACCACCTCGCGCAGGCGGCGGGCGACCTCCGGGGCCAGGCCCCTGGTGGCCGAAAGGACCAGCTCCCCGCCGGGCTCCCAGGCGAAGACGGCGCCGCCTTCCGCGCCCAGTACCGAGCGCAGATGGTTGAGCATGCGCCTGCCCTGGCGTGACAAAGGAATATTCAGGCGCAGGATGCATTCCAGCTCCTCGCCGAGCTGATTCAATAAGGCTAGTGAATTACGCACTGTTAACAAAGCTCCGCGACTTCAGGGGCCAATAGCCGCCTTTTTCTTCAAATAATAACCCTTGTGTCTTTTTCTTGTAAAGGTGCCTTTGTGAACAAGCGCAAAAAGAAAAAGTAAGGCTATTTGATCGTTTGCAAATCATTCCCCGCCGCGGGGTGCGGCGGCGGCAACTCTGGACTATACCCTTGTTGCGTTGTTTGCGGGTTTCGATGGAAGGACGGGGTTGCCGGTTTTCCCGGTCAAACCACGCCGGCCCTGGCGGAACCCTCGCCCAGGCTGGTGAGCACGCCATTTTTCAGATGCAGAAGGGTATTGCAGGTGCGTTGCAGAAACTCCCGGTCATGGGAGATGATGGCCCAGCTAAGCTGGGAGGACATGAGCACGCTTTCCAGCCTCGCCTCGGTCTCCTGATCCAGGCCCGCGGTGGGCTCGTCCAGTAGCAGCGCCTCCGGCTGCATGGCCAGCACCGTGGCCAGGCTGACCAGCCTGCGCTCGCCGCCGGAGAGATGATAGGTCACTCTGGGGCCGAAGCCGTCCAGTCCCAAGGTTTTCAGAGTGTTGTCCACCAAGCGCCTGACTTCGGCCTTGTCCTTGCCCTGGTTCAAGGGCCCGAAGGCCACGTCTTCCAGCACCGTGGCCGAAAAAAGCTGGTCGTCCGGGTCCTGGAAGCAATAGCCCAGGCGGGTGCGCATGCCCTGGAAGTCTTTTTCCGCGAGCATGGGCTTTCCGAAAAGGCTCACGCTGCCCGCGCCGGGTTTGAGAAGACCCATGGCGATAAGGAACAGGGTGGATTTCCCCGCCCCGTTGGGCCCCAGGATGCCCAGGCGGTCGCCTTTTTTGAGGCTGAAGTCCAGGCCCTTGAACACGTGGGGGCGTTCGGGGTAGGCGAAATCAATTCCTTCGAGCCTGATCAGTTCCATGGCGAACCCCAAATTCCCAGGGCGGCCAAACCGGCCATGAGCATGACAAAGGTGCTGAGGAACATGCTGTCCCGCCGCTTCCAGGCGAAATGATCCAACAGCCAATACTCTCCCGAGAAGCCCCGGCAAAGCATGGCCTGATAGACCCTTTCCGCCCGGTCGTAGCTTTTCACCAGCACCATGCCCGCCAACTGGGCGTAGGTGCGATAGGTATGGGCGTTATTGCCCGGCCGGAAGCCTCTGGCCCGCATGGCCAGGTTGAGGCGATGATACTCCCGGTGCAGCACGTGCAGATATCTATAGAAGAAAAGAAAGAGGTGCACCAGTTTGCGCGGGGCATGCAGATGGGCCAGGGCGTGAAAAAGGTTGTTGATGGGGCAGGTGCCCAAAAGGGCGATTAGTATCATAATTATGGCATTGGCCTTGATGGTGACGGCCCCGGCCAGGTGCAGCCCCCTGGGGTCGAAAACCAGGTTCCAGGCCAGGCCCGGGCCCACTTCCAGGCGCCAGGGCAGCACCAGCCAGAGGAACACCACGAACGCGTTCACCGCCAGGGCCCTTTTCAAGAGGGCCAGCCAGGGGAGCTTGGCGGCCAACAATAAAACAACCGCTAGGCATAGGCCAGCCCACAACACGCTTGATGTGGTGCTGATACCCACCACCACGCTGAACAACAGGGCGGCCAGTAGCTTGGCGCGGGGGTCAAGGGCGTGAATCAGCGAATCGCCATGGGCGAAGGTTTCCAGGTGCATATTGCCACAATCGAGGCGCCGGGCTTTTCGGCCCTGGTTAAGATAATCTTGCGGAAACGGTCTATGGCTCGCTTTTCCCAGCGGGCGGTCCGGGCCTGCGGCCTGGTCAAGCGCCGCGCGGCGTCCGCCTTAAACCTAATCAGCCCGCGCGCGCGTTAGCGCTTTTTGCTTTTGAAGTAGGCCGCCAGTCCCAATAGGCCGATTATATAGCCTATGCCGCCAATTATATCCGATAGCCCCACCTGGCGCTCGGCGTTCATCTTGGCGATCTGCGCGGTCAAGGGAGCCAGCTTTTGCTCCAGGGCCTTTTCCACGGCCTCCTGGATCATGGAAGCGTTTACTCCCTCCCCGCCCGCCGCCGGGCCGGGCGCGGTCTTTTCACCTGACCCGCGGGCCGCTTCACCCGGCTTGACCGCCTGGGGCTTTTCCCCCGCCTGGCCCAGGTCCTTGGCGGTGAGGGTGTATTCCCCCTTGTGGCCCATGCCGGCGTTCAGCACCAGCTTTAACGGCGGCTTGGCCTGGGGCGCTGGGAGGCTGAAGCCTCCCTTGCCGTCGGTGGTCGTTGCGGCCAGGACCTTGCCGGAAGCGTCCAAGAGCACCACCTTGCAGCCCATGGCCTTGCCGCCGCCCGGGAAATAGCCCTCCCCCATTATCCTGCCGTTTTCCAGGTAGCCGAAAACGCTGGCCTTGTGGGCCGCCGCCGGCGGGGCGGCCAGCAACAAGAGGAGCAGCCACCCCGCCAGGGCCATGCAGAGCTTGCCCATGATCGGCTATCCCGCCTTTCCGTTGGCCAACAGCGCCGGCCTCACCCGGCTCAGGAAGGAAACGATGGCCGCGGTCAAAAGACCCTCCACCACCATTATGGGCAAATGGGCCACCACGATCAGCTCCGCCGCGGTTATGAATTGCTCTCCGGAGAGCGCCAGGGCGGCGGCCACGATCAAGGCCGAAAAGAGCACGGACAAGAAGCCCGCCCCAAAGGAAGCCGCCGCGGAAACTGCCCCGCCGCGGCTTATCAAGCGGCCGAAAAGCCACCAGGCCACCAGGCCGGGAAAGGCCATGGAAAAGGTGTTGACCCCCAGGGAGGTGAGCCCCCCGTATTGAAAAAGCACGGCTTGCAGAACCAATCCCACGAATATCGCCGGAAAGGCGGACCAGCCCAAGAGCAGGCCCAAAAGGCCGTTGAGCACCAGATGGGCCTTGGCCGGGCCGATGGGCACGTGCACCAGGGAAGCCACGAAAAAGCCCGCCGCCAGGATAGCGGTCTGGGGCAGACGCTCGTAATCCAGTTTCTTCAAGCCGATGGCCAATCCCACGACGCTTAAGGCCGCGCCCGAGGCCAAAACCGGCGCGGTCAGAACTCCTTCGGAAATATGCATGTCAATCCCTTTGGTCTTGCCGCCGGCCCATGGCGATTTTCTAAAAGCTCCTGGCTGGCGGCTTTAAAGCGGGATTCTTCCCTATGGTTTACTTGACAGGCTGCAGATAGATCCAGAGCACGCCGCCCAATTCCACGTTTTTGGGCTTTCCGTCCTTTTGCATCTTTTGGTCGTCGGTGGTCAGCGCCGCGAATCCCCACCAGCCGCCCCAGGGCATGGTGAAGGTGAAGACGCCGTTGGCGTCGGTGCGCACCACTTGGGTCACGAAAACCGGGGCCGGAATCTCCATCTCACCTTTGTTGTTGTAGAACTCGACCTCCACGTCGGCGTTGGCCAGGGGTGCGCCCTTGAACAGCACCTTGCCGGTGAAGGAGTTGCCCGCCCACAGGCCATAGGGCCTGGTGAGGGGAACTATTTCCATCTTAAGCCCCAAGGGCTGGTCCCAGCCCTCCTCCGCGTTGAGCGCGTCCACGATGGTCTTGGTGTAATGGATGATGTAGCAATCCTCGGCCGGCTCCCAATAGGGCTGCGGCTCCATGTAGAAGATATAATCGCCGGGTTTTTTGACCTGGTAGGAGCCGCTCCACAAGGTGGCGTTGCCTTCTTTTTGCTCCTTTAGGGAGGCAAGCAAATCCGCGCGCTCCTCGCCCAGGGCCACGCCGGCCGCCTTGGGCTTGACCAGGCTCATGCCGCTATTTTCCATGGGGTGCCAGAAGCGGTACTCCAGGGTTATTTCCCCTGGCCGCTCCATGAGGTTCTTGTCGGGAATTATCATGCCGAAATGGGCGCTGGCCGGAGCGGCCGCCCAAAAGGCCGCGATCAGCAGGAAGCCTACGAGCAAGGTCTTTTTCATCTTGGTCCCCCGATTTGAACAGAAAAGACCGCCTTGACCATTGCTTGAAAAATGGCCTTGGCGGTCTTCTTGACCGGTTACAGTTATGGTAATTATTATCCAACGCCGAAACGGCGTGAGTGGAATCCGCCTTCTTGCGCGGGCCGATAAAGCCCCTCCGCCGTTCCGTGGAGCCTTCAGACCCCGCTTAATTCCAACTATGGACCTAAGGGTTAGGGCTGTCAAGCATCCTGGCCGCCGCTCCCCGGCTGTGGTAATCTCTCTCGGCATGGCAGCGGAGCTACTTATAATAGGAGGCGGCCTGGCCGGCTGCGAGGCCGCCCTGCGGGCCGCCGGGGCCGGCGTTTCGGTGCGGCTGGTGGATATGAAGCCCGCCCGTTTTTCCCCCGCCCACGCTTCTCCCCTTCTGGGCGAGCTGGTCTGCTCCAATTCCCTGCGCTCGGCCGATCCCGCCAGCGCGGTGGGCCTTTTGAAGGCCGAGATGGCTGTTTTGGGATCCCATTTCATCGAAGCGGCCCGCGCCTCGGCGGTGCCGGCCGGCAAGGCCCTGGCCGTGGACCGGGAACGCTTCGCCGCCCGGCTGGATAACGCCGTCTCGTCCCATGCGCTCATCAGCCGTGAGGCCGGGCGGGTGGAGGAGCTGCCCGCCTCGGGGGTAAGCATCGTGGCCACCGGCCCCCTCACCGATGGCCCCCTGGCCGAAAACATCGCCAAACTGGCCGGCGGCGGCAGCCTGCATTTCTACGACGCCATAGCTCCCATCGTCATGACCGACAGCGTGGACATGTCGCGGGCCTTTTGGCAGGACCGCTACGCCGAGCCCGGTGTGGGCGATTATCTCAACTGCCCCTTGAGCCGCGAGGAATTCAGCGCCTTTTACCAGGCGCTCACCACCGGCGAGCAGGTGCCCCTGCACGATTTCGAATCCCCGCGCTTTTTCGAAGGCTGCCTGCCCATAGAAGTAATGGCGGCCCGCGGCGAGAAAACCCTGCTTTTCGGCCCCATGAAACCGGTGGGCCTGGAGGACCCCCGCAGCGGCCGGCGGCCATTTGCGGTGGTGCAGCTCCGCAAGGAAGACCTGGGGGGCCGCCTCATGAATTTGGTGGGCTTTCAGACCAAGCTGACCCACGCGGCCCAGTTGCAGGCCTTCCGCCTCATTCCCGCCCTGGCCGGGGCCGAGTTCGCCCGCCTGGGCTCGATTCACCGCAATAGCTTCCTGGACGCGCCCAGGGCGCTTACGCCCCAGCTCGCCCTGCGGGCCGCGCCCCAGGTCTTCATAGCCGGCCAGCTCTCCGGGGTGGAGGGCTATGTGGAATCAGCGGCCAGCGGCCTCTTGTGCGGCCTCAACGCGGCGCGCCTTTTAAGCGGCGAGCCTTTATTGACGCCGCCTCCCACCACCGCCTTGGGCGGGCTGATCACCCACCTGATGAACCAAGAGGCCAAAAGCTTTCAGCCCTCCAACATAAACTTCGGCCTGCTGCCGCCCTTGGCCCAGCGCCTGCCCAAGAAAGAGCGCGGGCGCGCCCTGGCCCGGCGCGCCTTCGGCGATCTATTGGCCTGGATGGCCGCCCAGGGCCTGAAACCCGCCGAGGCCCCTCCGCTGCTGGCATAGGCCGTTCCCGTGGTCAAAAGAGCGCCTGTGAATTATATTCCGACCGGTCTCGCCGTCACCGAGCAAAACAAACATTTTTGAAATTTCGCTTTGCCATTTTGTTCGGTTAAACTATGATGGGTTGCGAACCGGTGAGTCTGACGAGCTGGGGCAGGATATTTATGTCTAATTCTTTTCACTGACGCTCTGCATTAAACCACAACTGTGCTCAGAAAAAGATATGGATTTAACCTATACGTTATGCTAGTTTTTCCTTGACAGAGCCCTTCAGCTATCCCAATGTATACACAAGAAGCGCACAGGGGAACCAGCTGTGCCCGCCGTCCCAGGCATTGATAGGAGCCTCTCTTGTGATAAAAAAGCTGACGCGCCATGGCAACAGCATGGCCCTGGTTATCGATAAGCCCATTCTGGAGCTCTTGAACATCTCGTCCGAGACGCCGCTGGAGATAACCACCGATGGCCGCTCTTTGACCATCACGCCATCCCGGCGGGGAGACCGCGCCGCGTCCCTGGCCTATTTCCTGAAATCTTCGGGCCCTCTTTATCGAGAGGCCTTCGAAACCCTTGGCGACTGACGCCTCCATCCAGTTCCTGACCCTGGAAGAGGTGCTCGCCATCCACCAGGATCAGATTCCCGGCGCGCCTCCGCCAGACCAGCGCCAGTTGGGACAGCTGCGGGCCTGTCTCGCCCTGCCCGGCACCAAGCTGGGCGGCGGCTATACCTACCGGGATATTTTCGAGATGGCCGGGGCCTACCTGTTCCACCTGGTTCATCACCGGCCCTTCAACCAGGGGAACTGCCGGGTGGCGGTGATGGCCTCCGTGTTCTTTCTATATCTGCACGATATCGAGTTGGACGCCGACCCCAAGGATTTGGCCGCGCTCAGTCACGAGGTGGCCGGCAACCACGCTTCCCAAAGGACGGTCATCGAGTTTTTGCGCGCCCACGCCCGCCCCGCCGCTTGAGCCTGTTTCCGCCACTCTCTTTGGATGCCGTAAGGCCGCTTTCAGGAACCATCGCCGGGCCGCAAGGCCTGGTCCGGCGCCAACCGGGTGAAGCCCTCCACCCGGTTTATAAGCAGGCCCTCCGGCCGGGTCAGGTCCGCCCGCTCCTTGCCGGGCTCCAGGGTGGTTATCACCGCCCGCCCTATTATCAGGCCGCCTCCCGTGGTGCGCAGGCCCCAGGCGTTGTGCAGCACCAGGGGCTCTCCCTGCCAATCCCCGATATAGAGCATTATGTGGCCCGGCAGCCAGACCAGGGTCAGAAAGGGCACGCCCTCTTTTTGCAAGGCCAGCTTTTTCTCTTCGCCATCCAGGCCGGCCAGGCTTATGAAGCAGCCGCCTTCCTTGGCCTGGTCCGTGGAATTTCTGGGCAGCCAAAGGCCGAAGGGCGTGAACAAATCCCGCATGGTGGCCGAGCAATCCCGCTGGCCGAACATGCCGCCCCAGCCATAGGGCTGCCCCATTAGCTTGTCGGCCAGGGCGGCCACCTGGCGGGCCTCCAGGGTCAAGGGCATTTTAACGCCTTGTTTTTTGGCAAGCTTCGCGCTCAGCAGCACGGCCCGGCCCTGGTGGTCGGCCACCGCGGCCAGCGCCAGGCAGTGCTCCCCCTCCTGCCCGGCCCAGGGCAATACCGCCCCCAGGGAGGCCTTGAACAGATGCCGGCCCGTGAGGGTCTCCAGGTCGGCCTCCTCCCCGGTCACCGCCATAAGCTCCGGCGCCATCCATTGCCGGATCTGCTCATCTGTCATGGCCGCCACCTGGCTCATGGGCAGCCACCCCCAGGCCAAGGGCGTCTGCGCCAGGCACCAGGCCTTGTCCCGGCTGAGGTGATGCACGAACAAGGGCGTGTTGGGCGGCAGCGAGGTCTGCTGCAGGCGGTCAAAAGGGAAGCCCTCGCCTGATTTTTCCGAGGAAAAGACCGGCCTTTCGCTGGGCAGCAGCCGCAAATGGGCTCCGGTCAGAGAAATCGCTTTCCAGCCGGCGTTAGGATATTTTTTCCACTGACAGTTATTTATCATGGCCGAATAATAGGGTTCCTGGCGCGTCAAAAGGTTCTCGCCGACCCCTGGTTTCTCCAAAAACGCCTCGCCATCGGCCTTTATCCGGTCCGCGCCGGCCTGTGCATCCGGGTTGAGCCAGGGCGAGAACCACAGAACTCTCCACTGGCGCATCAGGCCGGCCTGAAAACCCGGCTTGACCGCCCAGGCGGCGCCCGCCTCCCGCGCCTGATACCAGGATGCGGCCTGGGGCAGCTCGGCAAGGTCTGCGATGCGCCGGTCCGGCAAGGCGCAGCCCGCCAGGGCGGCCAGCAGCGCTATGAGGACAAGTCTGGGCAGCCAGCGGCGGGCCTTGATGGGTTTTGGTTTTTCGTCCGGCATGGTCCGCCCCTGGCTAATAAAGGTTTTTTGTTTTATATCCCGGCGAGTTTCGCTTTTCAGCCGCGCCGCGGTCCTGGCGGCCCCTTCCATTATATATAGGCGCTCACAAAAGGCGCGCCTCCACGTCGTAGGCATGGGTCTTGGTTATGAGGCAGCGGGTGATGCCGCCCGGCGGGGCCGAGCCCTCGGTGATGATAACCTCGCCGTCCACCTCGGGCGCTTGCCTGGCCAGGCGTCCCCGCCAGACCAGGTCGCTGTCCGGGTGCGGCCCCAGGACCAGGCATTCCATTTCCCTGCCCCGCAACTCCCGCAGCCGCTCCCGGCTGATTTTTTTCTGGAGCGACATGATCTTTCTGGCCCGGGCCCTGGCCTCTTTGGCGGGCGGCCTGGCCAGCCTGGCGCTGCGGGTGCCGGCCTCGGGTTGAAAGGCGAAACAGCCCAGATGGTCGAACTGGGTCTGCTCCACGAACCGCGTCAGTTGGGCGAACTCCGCTTCCCCCTCGCCGGGGTGGCCGGTCATGAGGGTGGTGCGCAGAACCGCCCCCGGAACCAGCTCTCGCACCTGGGCCACCAGCTCCCGCACCTGGGCGCTCGACTTTTTGCGGCGCATCATTTGCAAAACCGGATCTGCCACGTGCTGCACCGGCAGATCGAAATAGGGCAGCACCTTGGGTGTGGCGGCCATTATGCGGAGCAAATCACCGTCAGCGCTGTCCGGGTGAAGATATAATAATCTTATCCATTTTAGTTCTTCTATGGCGGCTAATTTTGGGAGAAGTCTTGCGACTCCCGCCTTGACCCCCAGGTCGGAACCATAGGCGGTGAGGTCCTGGGCCACCAGATTCAGCTCCCCGACCCCCGCCTGGGCCAGCCGGCGCGCCTCGCCTAAGATATCTTCCATGGGTCGGGAGCGGAGCTTGCCGCGAATGGCCGGAATGGTGCAGAAGCCGCAGCGGTTGCCGCAGCCGTCGGACAGGCGCAAGTAAGCCCAGCCCGGCCCGGTGGAAAGGGCCCTGGGATGCTCCGCGCCGAAAATCCCCCTGGCCGGCCCCATGGCCAGGCGCTCTTTTGCGCCCAGGTCCATCCCTTCCAGAAGCTCGGCCAGGCGGGGCACCTGGCCGGGGGACACCAGAAGGTCCGCCTCCTTCAGGGCGGCGGCCAGCTTCTTTCCGTAGCGCCCCACCAGGCAGCCCGCCACCACCAGGCGCTGGCCCTCGCGCTTGCCCGCGGCCAGCTCCAGAATGGCGGCCAGGGACTCCTCCACCGCGGGTTGAATAAAGCCGCAGGTGTTGACGATGAGGGCGCTCGCCTTGGCCGGGCTTTCCACCGCCCGCCAGCCCCTGCTCAGCAAAAGGCCGGCCAGATGCTCGCCCTCCACCAGGTTCTTGGCGCAGCCCATTTGGCGCAAGTAAAAGGTTTTCAAGCTCATTTCGATGCGTAATCTTTCCGGGGCGGTTTATGCCAAGGCCTCCCCTAAGACCAGCTCTTTACCAGATAGCGGTCTATGAGGCCAAGCATCCCGGCGGCGAAGATGATGGAGCCGATCCCCAAGGCCCAGCCCAGCCAGGCGGGAACGGGCCTGCCCCCGGCCTGGTCATAATCGTCCGCCTCCCAGCCCTTGCCCCCGCGCAAGAGGCTGACGCAAGCGAAAAACACATAGCACTCCACCGCGAAAGGCGGAAAGCCGCCAAAGCCGGCCAGGGGCATGGCGAACAATTTGGGTTCATTCAGATAGGGAATGGCGTATTCCCAGCGCGCGGCCGAGAGCCAGTTCCAGGATTCCCAAAGCAGCCCGCAGACCAGCCCCGCCAGAAGCAGCCGGATAAAGGGCGACAGGTCGCCCGCCTGCCAATAACTCATGAGGCTCTTGGCTCCCCGCCGGTGGTTGATAGGCTCCAGGAGGAAAACCAAGGCCCCCCAGACCAGGGGGAAGAAAAGCCTCGGCCATATTAGCGGCAAGGCGAACATTATTATACCAACGGTAATAAACCAGGGCCGCCATGCATCCGAGGCCGAAATGGGTCTGACCCGCGAGCCCCAGCTCACCCCCAGGGAGCCCAGCAGCTCGTAGGTTTCCAGCACTCCGGGCAAGACCGTGGCAAAGGCCAGAAAGGCTCCGGGCCAGCGCAGCCAGATTTCTTCCGCCACGCCCAGGTAGTGCCAATTGCCCAGCCTGAGGTTGACCAGCTCCCAGGCGAACCAGAAAAACGCCGAGGCCAGGAACATGACGCCGAAGGCCCCGGTCCGGTCCCTTATGAGGCTGTTGCCCTGGCGGTATTTGATGACCGCGTCCACCACCAGGATATAGCCCCACCAGGCCAGTTGGTAATACCAGGCGCGCACCCAGGCCACCTGCGCCAGGGACAGGGCCGTGGCGCCGCCCAGGATAGCCGCGCCCAAGGCTCCGTGCCAGGTTTTCCGCAAAAAGTTCATGCGCCCATTATGGCTCACGGAATCAGCCAAGTCCGGCTTTTTCACGCAATTCCGGCGGGTGCGCCGCCCTCAAAATGCATATGGGTAATTTTTATTTCCATTTCTTTCGCTTTGTTGGGCGGGCGCTTTCAATTTGCCGGCCCAGCCCCGCAAAAAAACGCGAGACATTCTCAATTCACTTGCCAATTACCAAAAAGATGACGATATTTATAGTGTAACTTGGAAAAATACCCGACGCCTCCCTTTGCCGCCGAAGGGGATGGTGACAAATTGAGGAGGTATTCTCAAATCCCTTGCCGATTGGCAAGAAAATGATGATATTTAAGGCATCGCTTGGGAAACGCTTGAGGCTTCCGCTTTGCCTCCGAACGAGGAAGGTGTCAAATGAACAAGACCCTGCTTACAATAGCCGCCCTGGTTTTGGCGGCCGCTGCTCTGATTTTGGCGCCCGCGGCTCAAGCCAGCGTCATATCTTTTGACTTCGGCTCCTCCGGCCCCAAGTTGGGCTCGGGCTCGGTTAACTCGAGGGGCTACTGGTCACATAACGCCAGCTATATTACCGGAGCCAGCTCGGCGGGCGATCCGGTGACGGGCCAGCAAGCCGGCTTCTCGGACTTCAATTTCTGGGACGCCGTGGGCTATGGCGAATACCCTCTGGGTTACGGCCAGACCTATGACTTCCGGTCGGGCTTCTCCCTGCCCTATTACAACAACGAATTCAATGTTTGGCAGGCGGGCGCCGATCCCTATACCCCCTCCTATGGCAGCGCCTTGTTCGGCGGCTTATTGAATCTCTCCACCATTACCATGGCCGCCGACGGCATGGGCTTCACCCTCACCGGCACTTTAACCAATATGTGGTACGACGATTCCCTGGGCCAGTCCGTGCTGTCCGACATCTCGTCCGCCACCGCCGCCGATTTCACCATGTACGTGGCCACCAACAAGGACCTGGTCCGCAGCTTGAACAAGGGTTCGGGCACCGTCAAGACCAGCGTGGTCAGCGGGCAGGTGAGCATTCCCGACGCCCACGCCACTCCGGAGCCGGCCAGCCTGGCTCTCTTGGCCTCGGCTTTGGGCCTGTCCCTGGTTTTCTTCGCCCGCCAGCGCCAGCGGGTTTTCATTCAGACCAGTTAGGCGCCAGCCTCGGCCAGCCTTCAGCCGGCCCCCAACGGGGGCCGGCTTTTTTGGCTTTAAGGCCAGGGGTAAGGCCAGGGGCTCGCACCTCAGGATTCCCGGGGCTTGGCCAGTCGGTTTATCTGCGCGCCCAGGCGCCGCATGCGCTGGGCCAAGAGGGGCTCCGGCTCCAACAGGTTCAGATGGCCCCATTTGCTCATGGTCAAGACCAGGCCCTCGGGCTCCAGGTCCAGGATGGCCATGCCTTGGGGCTCGCCCAGAAGAAAAGGATAGACTCCCCGGCCCGAGGGCTCCTCGGGGGCCCCCGCCATCAATTGGCTTTTTTCGTGAGGGCTCATTTCCAGGGGCCGGGCCAGGTCCTCCCCGTCCAGGGGCGACAGCGCCAAAAGCAGCATGACCTCGTCCTGGGTCAGGGGATGCAGGATGGCCAGGGGGACGGGCTTATCGGGCCTGGTGACCAGATAGAGGCGGAAGGCGTGGGCCTGGCTCAGTTCCTCCAAACGCGCCTGGAAATGGGAGCTGGCGAAGGTCACCTTGGCCGGCCGGAACTGGCTGCGCCAGGCCTGGGCCAGGTCCGCTATGGCCGCCAGATCGGCCTGGGGATCGAACTCCGGCCCGCGTTTAAATTTCATGCCCCTTGGCCGCCCCCTGGTCCGCCCCTGGCCCGGCCGGGGCCTTTTTCTCCTGGACCCATTCCTCGGCCCGCAGCAAGAGCCGACAGGCCGCGCACAAATCCAGATAGGTGGGCGCTCCGCAACGTTCGCAGGCCCCGCCGGGCCGGGGCGGCGGCGGCGGCCCGCCCTTGCGCCGTAAAAAGCCCAGATACAGCTCCCGCTTGGTGCCCGGCATGCGCTCTTCCAAAATATCCACCGCCTCCTGATAAAAAGGCAGGGTGGCTCCCTTGCTGCGCGGGCATTTGCCATAGGCCGCGGGCAGGTCCTTGCTCTTGGCGTAGGATTTAATCTCCGATCCCGCGAGCCGGCACAAGGGCTTCACCTTGCGCGCCAGGCCGGTTCCCTCGTCACTTTTAAGGCCCTCCAACACCGGCCATTGCTGGTCCAGATATTCCTGATGCCCCCTCACCAGGTTTCCCAACAGCCTGCCCGCCTCGTCGTCCAGATGATGGCCGGTGGCCAGGGTATCCGCGCCCAGCTCCAGGCAGAGCTTGTTGAGGAAGTGGCGCTTCAGGGTGCCGCACACCGAGCAGAACTCGCGGCGGTTGGCGCGCACGATGTCTTCCAGGTTTTGCCCGGTGAGCTGGGGAAGGCTTTTCACCACCAGCTCCCGGCCCAGGCGCTGGGCCATGGCCTGGCTGGCCTCCAGGGATTTTTGGCTGAAGGGGCCCAGGTCCAGGGTCAGGTGCAGGCCCAGGGCGTCGTAGCCCAGGTCGATAAGGAGCTGCCAAAGGGCCAGGGAGTCCTTGCCCCCGCTGATGGCCGCCACCACCTTCTGGCCCGGAGCCAGCATGTTAAATTTCTTGATGGCCTTTTCCACCTGGCGCTGAATGAATACCTCCAGGCAGGCGTCGCAGAAGCGCACGTTGTGTTGGGGAAAGCGGTGGTTGGCCGGCCCGCGGCAGCGGGTGCATTTCATGCCGGGGTTGTTCATGGGCCAATAATAGCGCAGCCCGGCCGTGTGTCCAGGGATTCCGCGTGGCTCGCGCTTGGGCGGCCGGCCTGGGGCGCAAGAAAAGCGCCGCTTCCCACGGGAAGGCGGCGCTTGGTATTTGGCGGCTAAGATATGTTACTTGGTCTTGATCAGGTCCTTGTTGTTGCCCAGGGTCTTCTTGCCGATGCCCTTCACCTTCATCAGGTCTTCGGCGCTCTTGAATTCGCCGTGCTTCTTGCGGTAATCCGCGATGGCCTTGGCGGTCTTGGGCCCCACCCCCTTGAGCTGCTGCAGCTCCTTTTCACTGGCGGTGTTTATGTTCACCGGCTTGGGCGGCTCGGCCTTTTTCTTGGCCTTCTTCATGTCCGCCTTCTTGGCCGCGGCCTTCTTATCGGCCTTGGCCTTGGTCGCCTTCTTCTCCGCCTTGGCGGTGGCCTTCTTCTCGGCCTTTACCGGGGCCTTCTTTTCCATTTTTTCCATGGCCGCGGGGTCTTTGGCTTTTGCCTCCGCGGCCAGGGCCAGGCCCGACCAGCACAGACAGAGCATCAGGGCCATACACAGGGCAACTATGCTTTTAGTCCGTTTCATCTTTTTTTCTCCTGACTTATGACGACAATAATCGCCGCTCCAAACCAGGAACTCTGCTTTGGGGCGTCACCCTGGAATATAAGTATGCTCCCGCAATCCCCCCAAACGCCATAGGGGGTATTGAATTTTTTTTGTGTTTTATCGGAGGGACATACCTGGTTCGAGCAATGACTTTAACAAGTTTCCCCTTTCCTGGACGGCGGCGCTTTCTGTCCTGCCATGGTCTTGGCCGCCGGTCATTTATGGGGCTTGTTCGCTAAATCCCCGCCCGGCAGCCAACCCCCCACCCACACGGGTGAATCCCCCCGGAGGCCTATCGGCTTTTTATCTTGCATTTTCCGTAATTTATGCCATAATTGGTTGGTCAAAACCCGCGCCCTAAGCAAGGAAAACCCATGCCTCAGAAACCCAACGAGTACAAGGCTGACAAGATCAAGGTTCTCGAAGGCTTGGACGCCGTACGCAAGCGTCCGGCCATGTACATCGGCTCCACCCACGCCGATGGCCTGCACCATCTGGTTTACGAGGTGGTGGACAACTCGGTGGACGAGGCCATGGCCGAGGTCTGCACCAAGATCAAGGTGATCATCCACGCCGACAACAGCGTCAGCGTGGAGGACAACGGGCGCGGCATACCGGTGGACATCCATTCCACCGAGGGCATACCCGCGGTGCAGGTGGTCATGACCAAGCTGCACGCGGGCGGCAAGTTCGACGACAAGGCCTACAAGGTGGCCGGCGGCCTGCACGGGGTGGGCGTGAGCGTGGTCAACGCCCTCTCCGAATGGCTGGAAGTCGAGGTCTACCGCGACGGCAAGGTCTACACCCAGCGCTACATGCGGGGCAAGCCGGTCACCGAATTAACCGAGATCGGCAAGACCAAGAAGACCGGCACCAAGGTCCTCTTCAAGGCCGACCCCGAGATTTTCGAGACCACCGAGTATTCCTTCGAGGTTTTATCCAGCCGCCTGCGCGAGCTCAGCTTCCTCAACGCCGGCCTGGAAATAACCCTCATCGACGAGCGGGCCGAAAAAGAGGTGGTCTACTTCTACAAGGGCGGCATCAACGAGTTCGTGGAATACCTTTCCCGCAAGGCCACCCCCCTGCACCCCAAGCCCATGTACCTTTCCGGCGAAAAAGACCTGGTGCAGGTGGAGATGAGCCTGCGCTGGACCGATTCCTACAACGAGCGCGTGTTCTCCTTCGCCAACAACATAAACACCCGCGAGGGCGGCACCCACCTCACCGGCTTCAAGGCCGCCCTCACCCGCACCATCAACAACTACATCTCCCACGCCATGCCCAAGCTGAAATCCCTGCCCTCGGGCGACGACATCCGCGAGGGCCTGGTGGGCGTGCTCTCGGTCAAGCTGCCCCAGCCCCAGTTCGAGGGCCAGACCAAGATGAAGCTGGGCAACTCCGAGGTCAAGGGCCTGGTGGAGCAGCTGGTCAATGATCAGCTTTCCACCTACCTGGAAGAAAACCCCTCGGTGGCCAAAAAGATCATTGGCAAGGTGACCGAGGCGGCCAAGGCCCGCGAGGCCGCGCGCAAGGCCCGCGACCTGGTGCGGCGCAAGGGCGTCCTGGCCGAGCATTCCCTGCCCGGCAAGCTGGCAGATTGCTCGGAAAAAGACCCGGCCGCCTCCGAGCTTTTCCTGGTGGAGGGCGACTCGGCCGGAGGCAGCGCCAAGCAGGCCCGCGACCGCCGTTTCCAGGCCATCCTTCCCCTGCGCGGCAAGATCCTGAACGTGGAAAAGGCCCGCTTCCACAAGATGCTGGAAAACGCCGAGATCCGCACCATGATCACCGCCCTGGGCACCGGCATCGGCGAGGAAGACTACGACATAACCAAGCTGCGCTATCACAAGGTCATAGTCATGACCGACGCCGACGTGGACGGCAGCCACATCCGCACCCTTTTGCTCACCTTCTTCTTCCGCCAGATGCCGGAACTGGTGGAAAAGGGCCACCTCTACATCGCCCAGCCGCCCTTGTTCCGCCTGGCCGAGGGCAAGAAGGAGAACTACATCAAGGACGAGCCCTCCATGCGCAAGGTGCTTCTGGAGCGCGCCTGCGCCGAGCGCACGCTTTCGGTGCCCGCCACCGGCCAGAGCCTCTCCGGCCAGCGCCTCATAAAGCTCATGGAGCAGATCAGCGCATTCTTGGAATCCTACGGCCGCCTGAAAAGGCGCGGCTATCCCCTGCCCGCCCTGCAAGCCCTTTTGGCCGCGCGCATACGCTACAAGAAGACCTTTTCCGAGCGCGCCGAGATCGAGGAGCTGGCCGGCTTCATGGCCAACCAGGGCATGGTGGTGGATAAGATCGGGGTGGACGAGGAACACAGCCTGTTCGATATCACCGTCACCTGCCAGGGCGACGAGGGCAAGCAGACCGCGGTCATCGCCTGGGACCTGGTTTCCAGCGCGGATTTCTCCACCCTGGTCAACCTGCACGACCAGTTGGCCGGCAGCGAGCACGGGCCTTACGTTCTGGCCAAGAACGGCGACAAGGAAGAGCTGCCCGACGCGGAGCAGCTCCTGCAGCGCCTTTTGGAATCCGGCACCAAGGGCCTGCATTTGCAGCGCTACAAGGGCCTGGGCGAGATGAACCCGGAGCAGCTTTGGGACACCACCATGGACCCGGAGCGCCGCACGCTCTTGCAGGTCAAGGTCGAGGACATGCTGGTGGCCGACGAAATGTTCACCACCCTCATGGGCGACGAAGTGGAGCCCCGCCGCGAGTTCATCATCGAAAACGCCCTGGACGTGCGGGTGCTGGACATCTGAACCCCGGCCCGTGACCCCGGCATCGCGGCCCCGTCCTCATGAGTTTGGTTCTTGCGAACCAGGCCCTACGTCCCTGGCCCAGTGATCCCGGCCTGATGATCCCTGGGAGCCCGGCCTGGTGAATCCCGGTCTTGTGACCGCGGGCCCTGAACGGCGGGCCCGGTGAACTTCGGACCCGTTCCCGGCAGTCAAGCTGCCAAGGCCATGGCGGCCGCCTCGGTTATGGGGCGGCCCTTTTGATTATCAGGCCGAACGCTCTTGATCCTGCCGCCGCCGTCTTCGCCCCGCATTGCTATTCGATCAGCGGGCTGGCGTTCGCTTGGGGATTTTTCAACAACCGCTGATGCGGCGTCTTGGCCACCGATTGCCATGCGCGGCCCAGCCGCCATTGCCGGCGCCGCTTCCAGGTGATAATCTTTTTTATATGGCCCGCGGCCGCGAGCCCGGCCGCGCCAGAATCATATGATTTCTGAACAGGAGGAATCGCGTGAGTAAAAAATACAAGTTAGTCAACGCCTGCCCCCAATGCGGCTGCAGCGCGGTGAGCCACCTTTCTCCCGAGGAAATCAAGAAACGTTTCGGCGAGGTGCCCAACGTGGAGCTTGAGTGCGGCGAATGCCAGGCCAAATATCAAAAAAAGATGGAGGAAGTCTGTCCCGAATGGGACAAGGAATGCAAGATGCGGCAATGATAGGCCGTTAGACGCATTCCTCGGCCTTGCGCCATATCGGGCCGGCTGTATCTGAAAAGCCCTTTGCCCGCTGGCTGTTTGGCCCGCATAGATAAATAGCGGACCGCGATTCTGCTCGCGGACCGCTATTTTTTCGCCTCACCTTAGGGGCAGGCCGTCCAGGGGATTGTCCTCCAGCCAGGTCTCCAGGGGCACTCCGGCTATCTGGCACAGCGCCCGGGCCAGGGCCAGCATTTCGTCCCCGGTGTTGTAGTAATGGGGCGAGAGCCGCACCGCGTCGGCTCCGCCTTCCTCGGCGTGCTTGACCTCCAGGCCGTATTGGCTGGAAAGGGCGTCCACCACGCTGGAGGAAGACGCGCCGGCCACCCGGAAGCAGGTCATGACCACGGCCTGGCCTTCCTGGCGCGGGGTCAATATTTGGAAGGCGTCGCCATAGCGCGATAGCCCGGTGCGCAGCCAGCGCCCCATGGCGTACAAGCGGTTGTGGACCAGCTCCGCTCCCAGTTCTTCGTAAAAGGCCAGGGCCTCGCTCAGGGGCAATAGATTGGTGTAGGAGCGCACCCCGCCCTTTTGATAGGGCCGGTTGCTCGAAAGCTGCTGCGGGTAATAAACGTTGTCGTCCACCACGGTGGGCCAGAAGCCATCGAGGCTCTGCAGCCGCCGGGGATGCACGCAAAGGAACCCCGATCCGATGGGCCCGCCCAGGTATTTATGGCCGTTCATCACCATGATGTCGCAGTCCAGGCTTTTTAAGTCCAGTTGATGCACGGCGAATGCCTGGGCCGCGTCCACCACGCTCACGGCCCCGTAGCGCCGGGCCAGGGCGCACAGCTCCTGGGCGGGCAGCACGTGGCCGGTGGAGCAGGTGATGTAGCTGAAGGAGACCGCCTTCACCGGCTGGGAGGCCAGGGCCGCTTCAAAGCGGTCCAAAAAGCTGGCCCGCCAGTCTTCCCGGCCGTAGCCGCCCTCCACCAGGGGCACCTCCACCACCTTGGCCCCCCGCCGGTCTTTTTGCAGGGACCAGCAGGTGAAGCCGCCGGTGTGCTCGTGGTCGGTGGTGAGGATCACGTCGCCCGAGCCCAGGTTCAAGCCGTTGGCCGCCAGGGACATGCCCTCGGTCACCGAGTCCACCAGGCCGATGTATTTGCCGCCTTCTTGGTCGTATCCGTTGATCAGCCGGGCCAGGCGGGTGTAGATGCCGGGAAGCTGGAACACGATCTCGCGCAGAAAGCGCATTACGTAGAGGCCCTGGGAAAAGAGCTGCTGAACCTCCCGCATGCGGCTGGCCACCGGATTCAGGGTGGCGCCGAAGGTGGAGTTGTTCATGTAGATGTAATCAGGGGACAGGCTGAAGTATTGCCGGCGCACCATCTCCCAGAATTCCCGCCCCTCCTGGGGGCCGGCCGCCATGGCCTCGATGGATTTGCTTAAGGGTTGCAACCCCAGGGCGCAGCCCCAAGCCGCCGCCGTCTTGAAAAACCCCCTCCGGCTCTGCCTCATCACGCCTCCGCCTCAGTATTTCATGAGTCCCTTGTATATCAAATCCACCCGGCTCAGCTCCTGGCAGAATTTTTCCAGGTGGGCCCGCATGGCCTTTGCGGCTTTTTCCCCGTCGCCCTCTATCACGGCTTGGGCAATCTCGTCGTGCTCGCCGGCTCCGTGCAGGGCGTCGTGGTCTTCCGGCTTCACCGCGTCCACGATCTGGTGGGTCAGCTTGATCAGGGCGTTGTCTATGGCCTCGAACAGATAATTGCCGCACATCTCGGCCAGGATGAAATGCACCTCGGTCATGCGCTCCATGCGCTCGTCATAGGAATCCACCGGCGCGCGCTCGGCGGCGATGGCCTTTTCCAGGCGCAGGCGAAAGGCTGGCGTGATGCGCTGGGACGCCAGGCGGGCCATCTCCGGCTCAATGTGCAGGCGCACCTGATTCAGCTCGGGAATGGTGAGCTTGTTGGCCAGGTACATGTCCAAGAAGCCGTTGCTGAGCTGGTCGAAGTTGAGGCCGGTGACAAAGGCCCCGCCGGAAGGGCCCTGTTTCATGGTCACGAATCCGGTCATTTCCAATACCCGGATGGCCTCGCGCACCACGCCGCGGCTCACCTGGAATTGCTCGGTAAGTTCGCGTTCCGAAGGAAGTTTTTCGCCGGCCTTCACCTGGCCGCGCAAAATGGCCTCCTTCAGTTGGGCCAGCACCTCCTCCGAGGCGCGGGTCTGCTTTATGGGTCTGAAATCAGGCATCAACCCTCCCTGGCCTAATACATACTTTCAAATCGCTTCCCGTGGAAGAAAAAAAGCGGTTGACAGGCTTTGGTCCGTTTGATTAATGTAGGACCATTAAATCATCTGATGCAAGACCATAATACACCCAAGTAGCGCGCAAGGGGCCCTGAACAGGGCCGGGAGCAGCGCCCGGCCGCCGGGCGACGCGCGCCAGCGGCAAAGATTGCATACAGGGCTTAAAGGGCGTCGGCAACATGATTCATATCACCGCGAGTCCGTTCCAATAGGTTTTCTTTGGAGCCGTCCGGCGCAAGCCAGGGAGATGGGGGCGCGGCGGACGGCTTGAAAAAAATGCCATAACAGGGCCGCCGTCTGGCCGGCCCGCCCGGAAAACCGCTCCGTCCAAGAGGCTTCCCCTTGGCAGGGGGACCAGCTTGCCCGGAGCCGGCCACGGGCTCCTTCAAACCTTTGGGAGGTATGAGTCATGCGCAAATGTTTCTTCGTTTTTGTGTTCGCGGCCGCGGTCGCCGCCATGGCCTCCATGGCCGCCGCCGCGGAAATCAACCTCAAACTGGCCTCCTTCATGGCCCCCAACCACGTGCAGCACAAACAGGTCATCGAACCTTGGGCCCGGGAGATCGCCAAGGCCTCGGGCCACGATTTCAAGGTCACCATATTTTCCTCCGGGGCCCTGGGCAAGCCGCCGGAGCATTACGACATGGCGGCCAAGGGCATAGCCGACCTTTCCTTCCCCATCCTCTCCTATGCGCCGGGCCGTTTCCTGCTCAGCTCGGTCTTCGAGCTGCCCTTCATGTTCACCACCGCCGAGGAGACCAGCGCCGCCCTGTGGAAGGTTTATGAGAAATACCTGGGGGACGAATTCAAGGACGTCAAGGTGCTCTGGCTCTTCCAGCACGGCCCGGCCCACGTCTTCACGGTCAAGAAGCAGGTCAACACCCTGGGCGACATGAAGGGGCTCAAGATGCGCTGCACCAACCCCTTTGCCAACGGCGCTTTGACCATCGTGGGCGCGGTGCCGGTTTTCATGCCGGTGCCCGAGGTTTACCCCGCCCTGGAGCGCGGCGTCATCGACGGCACCACCATCTCCTATGAGGGCCTGGTGGCCTTCAAACAGGAGGACGTCACCCACTTCGCCACCGAAGTGACCCTCTACTCCCTGAACATGGCCATCGTCATGAACCAGAAGAAATTCGACTCCCTGCCGCCCGAGGTTAAAAAGGCCATCGAGGCCCACAGCGGCCTGGCCATGAGCCGAAGGGCGGGCAAGGCCTTTGACCAGGCCGAACTGGTGGCCAAGGAAAAGGCGGTCGAAAAGGGCATGAGGGTCGCCACGCTCTCCATGGAGGAGCGGTTGATGTGGAAAACCGAAACCCAGGCGCTGTGGGACAAATGGGCCCAGGACATGGAGGCCAAGGGACTGCCCGGCAAGGCGGTGCTGAACGAGGCCATGCTCCTCCTGGGCCACAGCAAGGCCAAGTAGGAGAACCGCCGGGACGCCGCCGCAGCGGCGAAAAGCCTCGTCCTTCCTGGGGGCGATGCCCAAGCGACCTCTCCCGGCTGCCTCGGCGGCCGTTTCCGGCGGGCCCGCGCGCAATACCGGCAAAACTCCCCACACCCCCGAAAGGGAGCGCCATGTCCAAAGCCAACCAGCCGAGCAAGATTCTGGCCTATCTGGGAGCCGCGGTTCTTTTTCTGATGATGCTGCTCACCACCGCCGACGTGGCCGGCCGCTACATCTTCCAGCAGCCCATCCTGGGGGCCCTGGAGCTGACCGAGTTCATGATCGTCATCGTGGTCTTTTGCTTCCTGGGCCTGGCCCAGCAGGAAAAGGCGCACGTTGCCGTGGACCTGGTGGTGGGCGGCCTGCCCGCCCCCTGGCGGCGGCGGGTGGATATCCTCAACCGCCTGGCCTCTCTCGTCGTCTTGGGGCTCATCACCTGGAAAACCCTGGAGCGGGGCTGGGAACTTTTGATTATGAAGGAATACTCCGGCACCCTGCACATCCCGGTGGCGCCCTTCGTGTTCCTGGTGGCCGCGGGTTGCGCGGCCATGTGCTGGGAGCTCGCGCGGGACATCGCCAGGGCCTGGCGGCGGGAGGAATAAATATGTCTCCCGAAAGCTTGGGTTTGGCGGGGATCGTTCTTTTATTCGTTCTCCTGGCCCTGCGCATGAACATCGGCCTGGCCCTGGCCCTGGTGGGCTTTTTGGGCTACGCCCAGGTGGTGGGCCTGGAGGCCAGCCTGGCGGTGTTGGGGCTGACGCCCTATTCCTCCGGCTCCTCCTACATGCTCAGCGTCATCCCCCTCTTCGTGCTCATGGGCCAGTTCGCCTTTGTTTCCGGCATCAGCCGCGAGATATACCAGGCGGTGCACACCTGGCTGGGCCATCGCCCCGGCGGCCTGGCCATGGCCACCATCGTGGGCTGCGCCGGGTTCTCCTCCATCAGCGGCTCCTCCCTGGCCACCGCCGCCACCATGGGCACCGTGGCCCTGCCGGAGATGCGCAAGTTCGGCTACGACCCCAGCCTGGCCTCGGGCAGCGTGGCCGCCGGCGGCACCCTGGGCATCCTCATCCCGCCCAGCATCGGCTTCGTGATCTACGGCATCATCATCGAGGAATCCATCGGCAAGCTGTTCATGGCCGGCGTGATTCCGGGCGTGATCCTGTCGGGGTTTTTCATCGCCACGGTCTATGTGCAATGCCGCCTGAAACCCGAGCTGGGCCCGCCGGGCGAACATTTCAGCCTGCGGGAAAGAATGCGCTCCCTGGCCGGGGTGTGGGGCATGCTGGCCCTGTGCGTTCTGGTGATAGGCGGCATCTACCTGGGGGTGTTCACCCCCACCGAGGCCGCCGGGGTGGGGGCCTTCGGCTCCTTCGTCATCGCGCTGTGCAAGGGAAAGCTGAACGCCCGCACCGTGCTGGACTGCCTCATGGCCACCGGCAAGACCACGGCCATGATCTTCCTCATCATCATCGGCGCCGAGATATTTTCCCGCTTCCTGGCGGTGACCCAGCTTCCCATGCACCTGGCCGATCTTTTGGGCGGCCTGCCCTGGCCCCGCCATTTGATCCTCCTGGGCATCCTGCTTCTGTACGTGGCCCTGGGCTGCGTCATGGATTGCTTCGCCATCATGATCCTCACCACCCCCATTCTTTTCCCCGTGGTGCAGACTCTGGGTTTCGATCCCATCTGGTATGGGGTTATCATGGTGATGGTGTTGGAGATAGGGCTCATCACCCCTCCGGTGGGGCTCAACGTTTTCGTGATAAGCGGAGTGGCTTCCGATATTCCCATGAACACCATATTCAAGGGGATCTGGCCCTTCATGGCGGCGGCGGCGCTGGCCATCGGCCTGCTCATCGCCGTTCCCGAGCTGGCCACCTTCATCCCCTCTCACATGAAATGAGCGAAAGACTGTCATGAACCTGGCGTGCAATCTGGAACGTTCCGCCCTTTTCCTGGGTCATAACCTGGCGGTGTGGGACGCCGGCCGCGGCTATGATTACGCGGAGCTGGACCGCCTGGCCGGTCTGGCCGGGGCCGGCCTGAAAAAGCTGGGCATCCGGCCCGGCGACAAGGTGGCGCTCTGCGCCCCCAATTCCGTTGATTGGCTGGCCTTCTATTTCGGGGCCCTCAAGGCGGGCGCGGTGGCGGTCACCCTTTCCCACCTTTTGAGCCCGCGCGAGCTGGAGCTGCTTTTGGCCCACGCCCGCCCCCGGGCGCTTTTCACCACCGGCCAGCGCCGGGCGGAGCTGTCCGCAAGCCAGGCCCGCCAAGACCTGCCATGGATCATCTGCCCGGAGGGCGATCTGGATTTCAACGCTCTTCTGCAAAAGGCCGCCGCCCCCCTGGCCGCCCTGGAGCGCGATCCCCAGGACCCGGCCTGCGTGCTCTACACCGGCGGCACCACCGGCGCGCCCAAGGGCGTGGTCCTCAGCCATGAAAACGCCGTGAGCGCGGTTTTGAACGTGGCCCACCACGAGCGCTCCACCCATGAGGACCGGGCCCTGTGCTTTCTGCCCTTCAACCACGTGTTCGGCCAGATGC
Source organism: Desulfocarbo indianensis (assembly GCA_001184205.1). GTDB lineage: Bacteria > Desulfobacterota > Desulfarculia > Desulfarculales > Desulfarculaceae > Desulfocarbo > Desulfocarbo indianensis. The sequence continues at coordinate 643,396 of LBMP01000001.1, read as the reverse complement.
ACATCATGAACGCCACCGTGGCCTCCGGCGGCGGCCTGGTGCTTTTGCCCGGCTTCGACCTGGAGCGGGTGCTCGGCGTCATCGCCGAGCAAAAGGTCACCAAGCTTTATGCGGTGCCCACGGTGTACGTGCGCCTTTTGCAGGTGCCGGACTTGAAGGCCGGGCTGGCCCAGGTGCGCTATTGCTTCAGCGCCGCGGCCAGCATGGCGCGGGAGGTGGTGCTGCAATGGCGCCAGCTCACCGGCCTTGACATCCACGAGGCCTACGGCATGACCGAAACCGCCAGCCTGGTGACCTATAACCATTACCACCGCCACAAGGCGGGCTCGGTGGGCACCCCGGCGGGCAGCGTGGAGGTGTGCATCCAGGACGCGGCGGGCAACAGTCTGCCCGCCGGTCAAGAGGGCGAGATCTGCGTGCGGGGGCGCAACGTGATGCAAGGCTATCTGGACAACCCCCAGGCCACCGCCGAGGCGCTCAAGGGCGGCTGGCTGCATTCGGGCGACGTTGGCTACCTGGATGAGGAGGGCTATCTGTTCATCGTGGACCGCTTGAAGGACCTCATCATCTCCGGCGGCGAGAACGTGTATCCCCGCGAGGTGGAGGAGGTGCTCTATCAGCGGGCGGAGGTGGCCGAGTGCTCGGTGATCGGACTGCCCGACGCGGAATACGGCGAGCGGGTCACCGCCTACCTGGTGCTCAAGCCCGGCGCCGAGCTGGACCCGGCCGGGCTCAAGGCCTTTTGCCGGGAGCGCCTGGCCTCCTTCAAGTCGCCCAAGGAGTTCGTGGCCGTGGCCAGCCTGCCCACCAGCCCGGCCGGCAAGATTTTAAAACGCGAGCTGCGGCGCTCCGTCACCCAAAAATAGCAATCACCCTTCCGAACCAAGGGCGGCTAGGCATGGGCTCGGGCTTGGCGAGGAAAAGGACCCAGGCCCCGCGTTAAGCGCGCCCGCTTTCATGGCGCCCCGGCCTTTAAGGGCCGGGGCTTTTTGATTTGGCGGTACGCCGTTAAAAGAGACATGGTTTGGCCGGACTTGCCCCGGCCCAGCGCCTCACGGTGTTTTCCTATGACCAGACCACCTGGCAGTTATTGGCCCACGCCAACCTTCGTTGGCTGGTCAAATAGGGCCGCCGCTTTTCCGTGGTCAATCGGCGGGCGGTTCGCCGGGCGGCGGCCCGCCCGGCCGGGCCCGGATTTCGCCCCGTTGGCCAGGGGCCAGATCCAGGCGGTAATCCCGCTGAAAGAACAAGAGGCTCTGGGGCGCGGGGAACAGGCCGATGTAATAATATTGGTAGGCCTCCACCAAAAGCCGCACCGTGTGGCGGCCCGGCGGCACGCGGAATTCGCCGCTGGCCGAGAGGGGATTCCTTATCAAAACCGTGGTGCGGGTTCCGTTAAGCTCGCTCAATTTGCGCAAGTCTCCGCCGGCCTCCACCAGATACAATCCCCAATCCCAGCGCACCGGCGTCACCTCGCCCGCGGTCTCGGGCGGCGCCATGGGCTGGGCGTAGCCATCTATCCGCACCCGCACCAGCGGGGCGTCGGGGCCGAATTGATTGGTGGCGGCGCAGGCCGCCATTAACAGCATGGCAAGCGCCACGGCCATAAGCCGCCATGGCTTGTTTATGTAACGCGCCTCAGCCGCCGCCTTCATCATGGCCTCCTATTGGTTCAGGCCGGCCTGCCATACCAAGATAAAAGGCTTCTGCACCGGAAAGTGCAGGGGCACGTATTCCTCGAGGTCGGCCGTTATGTTGCGGGAGGCGGATACGATAAAGGCCATGCTGTAGCTGGTCTCAAGGCTGCCGTCCTCCTCCTGGGAGCCGCCCTGGGCCATGCCCAGCTCGGTATAGCCGCCGGCCAGTTCGATCAGCTTCCGCCTGAGGGCCGCCATCTCATCCTTGGTGCCGTCCTGGCTGGGAATGGGCACCACGAAGAAATGCACGTAAACCCGGGTCTCCGCATGGGCGGTGTAAACCAGGGCCACCCACAAGACAGCGATCAGCGCCGGGATTATGAAAACCTTTTTGATCATGACGCGGCTCCATGGCATGAGGTTTCTTTTTATGGGTTGATTATACATCTTTGGTTTCGGCATGCTTCAGCCCCTCAGCAAAGCTCGGTTTGGGAGGTCCCCACCCGGTATTTCTGCCTTCATGTTTTCTGCTTGGGGGGAACCCTTTCATTTACAGTAAAAGAAAGGGTTCCCCCCAAACCCCCCTCCCCAAGAAAAACTATGAGGCTCTCACATTCATGATGATTATTTAAGCCAGAGCGTGCGTCAACAACGGGCACCCCACCAAACCGCCAGCCGAACAAAGAAACCGTCTGATAGTCACCAGCGCCCGTCACGATAATTTTTTCTTTCTCTGCCCCCCCAAAAAACACAACCTAATCTGATGAAACCTTCGACAAAATAAAAACTCCGTCGAATCCCCCCACTTCCCCAACCACCCCCCAAAGCCTACCTCTTCACCCGCTCCACTCTCTCCCCTCCGCCCCCAACACCCCCTCAACCCCTGCACGGGCTCATGGCTTTTCTTTGGGAGGGGGGGACCGGGGGGGAACCCTTTCTTTTCCGAAAAAGACAAGGGTTCCCCCCCGGAATCTCTGCCTTTCTCTTCTTCTCTTCTTCTTTTTTTACTAATCCTGACTCAACCAAAACAAAAGGCCCGCCCCCATCAATTGAGGACGGACCCTATCAAGTACGCAGTTCCCCCTCACTCAGCCGCCAGATTAAACTCCCCGCCGTCCAAGGTCACTATCCTCGCGGCCCCGCTCTCGGCATGCTTGCAATACGCCTCCGCGCAACCCACGCGGCAGAAGGCACCCACCGCCTTCACCTGCCAGGCCGCCGCGTCGCCGCCGCTCAGGGCCATGTCCCGCTCTTCATAGGCGGGATCGCCGCCGGTCATGAGCCAGGCCTGCAAGCGCCCGTCCCCATCGTTGCGCCAGAGCAGATCGCCCCGGCCGTCGCCGTTCAGGTCGCCCAAGCCGGCCACCCGCCAGTTGGCGGCCTCGCCGCGCTGGTATTCCTGGAAGCTCAGCGCCTGGCTGCCATCCATGAGCCAGACCACCACCCGGCCGTCCGTGGCGTGCTGCCACACCAGGTCCGCCTTGCCGTCGGCGTTCAGGTCGTGCGCGCCGCGCAGGACCCATTCCAGGGAGCCGGTCACGCCGGGCCGGCCGCCCTCGGCCATACCATCGGCCAGGCTGGGCGGGCCGTTGAGGCTCGGCTTGCCATCCTCGCCCATGAGCCACAGCGTGACCTCGCCGCCGGCATAGTCGCGCCAGATTAAATCAGTCCGGCCGTCGCCGTTAAGGTCGCCGCCATAGGATAGCGTCACGTTGCCGGTGATGTCCCCCGCCTGGTCGGAGGCTTGGAAGCCCATGCCGCCGGATGAATTCGCCGTGGCGGTCAGGTACCAAATGGCCGCCGCGCCGGTCTCCGGGTTCCACCACAAGAGGTCCCAGACGCCGTCATTGTTGAAGTCGCCGGTGTTCACCAAAAGCCATTGGCCGATGTCCAGGCCAGCGCCCGGTGAGCCGACGCTCTGCACCGCGCCGCTGTTCAGGTACCAGATGGAGAGCCCGCCCGTGTCCGGGTCCCACCACAAAAGGTCCATGACCCCGTCGCCGTTGAAATCGCCCGCCCGGCCGGGCGCTCTCGTCCGTGAAGCTGGTGCCCGCCACCCGGCCCACCTGCTCCTTGGGGCAGGTGGGGCAGGCGGCCCGGTAGATTCGGTAGAAGTTGCTGCCGTCCACGTGGGGCCAGGTGAGGGCCGGCCCGTTCAGGGAGCCCGTGGGGCTGGGGCCGGAGCCCTGGGAAACCTGGGGCGCCGCCGGCGGGTCGGGCGTTGGCTCGGGCTCGGGGTCGGGTTCGGGCGTGGGGGTGGAGCCCCCGCCGCTCACAGGTCCCAGCGAGGTCAGGGTCACGTCGTTGCCGGTGCCGCCCGCGTAACTGAGTCTGTATTTAGCGCCGCCCGCGGTAATGGTGGAGCCCTCGGCCAGGCCGGCAAAGGCGCCGGTCACCGCATCATGTTGGTCGTTGCTTATAATAATGAACCGATAGCCCTTATACGGAACTCCCCTTACGTCCAAAGTGTTGTTAATAGAAACGAGACCATTCACATCCAACTTGTCGGCCACGCCGCGGTCGACCTCGACCAAATATGTCCCCGCGTCCAAATCGCAGCACCAGGTTATGGAAAGGGCGCCGATGCTGTTGCCCGGAGAAAGGGTGCCGCCGTTGAGATACAGACGGCTGATGGCCCCGGTGCCCGACAGGGTGCCGTTATATATCCAGACGGTACGTCGCACGAGGCCGTTAATCACCAGGGCGCCGTTTGAAAGCCGCACGTCTGAAAACCATACGGTGCCGGTGAGGGTCAGGCTGCCGGTTCCGGTTTTGCGAAACAACCCATCGCCGTCTTCATCGTCAATGTCCCCGCTAAAGGTGCTATCGTATGCCTGGTTCACGGTGAAGGTTTCGCCATACCACATATATTGATGGTGCCCGCCCCGCTTAGGCCGGTCACGGTTTCCCTGGTGGGACTTAGTTGGGCGCCGCTTTCTATTTGCAGGGTCGTGCTGCTGGGAAGAACACCTCTTCTGGCGCCCATGAGTTCAAGGTCGCCGCTTATGATCCAGGTCCAACCGGTGTAGCTGTGGGAACCGGTCATGCCATACCGACCTGATAAATCAAGGGCCAGGTTGCCGTTCCCGCTGATATTTCCTTCGTAATTACCCCAACCTGTTCTTGGCTTGGTCAAGGTGAGAGTGGCGCCGTTTGACAAACTGATTCCAGTGCCAGAGCCCCACAGGGGGGAGTCGGTAGTCAGGCCGATAGTCTGGTTGCCGTTCAGGTTGAGCCTGGCGCCGTTTTTCAGTTCCAGGTATCCTGCCGAGCCGCAATCAAAGGTGTCGGAGCCTTGAACCGTGAATGCGCCCGGACCATTTAAAAGAAACCCGCTGTTTTGCAGGTCAAGACCGCTGGTGATAATTAAATTATCGCCCGCGCTGGACATGGTCAGTGAATCGGCGCCCATGTCGGTCAGGGTGGCGGTGGTGAGTAAAAAGCTTCCCCGCCGTCAAAGGCCGTGTCCTGTGTCGCGAGGTACACCGCATCGACCACGCGGTCCGCGCCCAGGGTCACGGCGGCGTTTGAATTGAACCTTACGGTATCGCCAGCGCCCGGAAAGCCGGCTGCCAGGTCCCAGTTCAAGGCATCATCCCACGATGATCCGTCGCCTCCGCCGCCAGCGCCAACCCAGACGAAATCCGCCGCCAATGCGGGCCCGGCTAAAAAAAGGCAGAATAAAAGGCCAGCCGACGCTGACCGTAAATATTTCCCAAAGGGTGAATGGGCAGGCATGTTTCCCCTTTAATTTAATCAGACGCCTATACTGCCGCTCTTCCGGGCCAGCCGATAAGAATTTAGCAACTTGCATAATAGCACGGAGCAAGCAACCGATTATAACAAAAAGGTAATGGTATGCGGCTATCAGGTGTTTTTATGGGAAAACAGCGGTCACCGCGTTTCGCCACATAAAAAAAGCCCGCCCCCTTTCAGGGACGGGCATTGTGGTTTTAGTGTTTACTTAAAGGTCGGGCTTAGCCCACGTGGTCTTCCAGGTGACGCCAGTTGGGATGGCGCAGGCGCTGGAGAGCCTTTTTCTCGATCTGGCGCACCCGCTCGCGGGAAAGGTTGAACACCTGGCCCACTTCCTCCAGGGTGTGCTCGTCTTCGTCGCCCAGGCCGAAACGCATCTCCAAGATGCGGCGTTCGCGGGCGTCCAGGGTGTCCAGGGCCTCCATGAGGTGGTCCTGCATCTCGCTCTCGCCCACCGCCTCGAAGGGGCATTCGGCGTCGGTGTTCTCGATGAAATCGCCCAGCTCGTCGCCGTCGTCGCCCACCGGGGTCTCCAGGCTGGTGGAGTCCAGGGTGAGGTTGACCAGGTCCTTGACCTTGGCCTCGTCGATGCCCACCCGCTCGGCCACTTCCTTGGGGGAAGGCTCGCGGCCCAGCTCCTTCAGAAGGCCGTAATAGACCCGGAAGTACTTGGACCTGAGCTCCAGCAGGTGGATGGGGATGCGGATGGTGCGCGCCTGATCGTAGATGGCGCGGCTTATGGTCTGCCGTATCCACCAGGAAGCGAAGGTGCTGAAGCGGTAGCCGGTGCGGTAGTCGTAGCGGTTCACCGCCTTCATGAGGCCGATGTTGCCTTCCTGAATGAGGTCGGCGAAGCTAAGGCCCCTGAAAGTATACTTTTTCGCTATGCTGACCGCCAGGCGCAGGTTGGCCTCCACCATCTCCTGCACCGCGGTTTCCACCTGACCCCTGGCGCGCTCGATCTCGTCGATGAGCTTGGCCATCTTCTTGGTGGGCTTCAGGCGCTTGGAGCAATGATAGACCTTCTCCTTGGCCTCGGCCATGATGTCTTCCACCGAAAGCGGAGACTTGTGGCTATCCTCCAGCCAGTACTCGATGCGGTCGCAGGTATCGCGCGAGTGCTTGTCCTTGCGGATAATCTCCAGGCTTTTGTGCAAGATGACCTCGCGGCCCTCCAAGATGGTCTGGCCCAGCTCTATCTCCCTCTCCGGGGTCAAGAGATCCCGCCCTTCCACCTCTTTAAAATAGGTGACCGGCGTATCCAGGCTGAGATCGCTGGAGCGTTCTGCTATGTCAGCCATGACTTTTTCTTCCTTGAGCTCTTCCATCAACCTCGCAACCTTTTCCAGGCGTTTTGAGCCACGAGATCAATGGAGGTTTTGGTTTGCCTTGCTCCGCCGGCCAGCGCGCTTATTAGGTTAAAGCCCTTGCTTTAATATATGCGGGCCTCTTTCTTGGCGCCAAGCTGAGCTAAAGCGGATTGGGGTTGGCCTCCCCTCCATGCCTTGTTTTTAAGAGCCGCCGATAAGCCTTCGCTTCCCTATGGTTTTGGGGCTTCGTTTTATTGACCCCCTCGAGCCCGGCAATGGCGGCTGGTGGTTTTCTCTTTTCCTTTTGGGGCCTTGGGGTCCCCGGTCTCGCCTGGCTCGCCCTTAAAGGAGCCGCCGGCTTAAGCCAACGCTATATAACAACTTAATCACGCTTTGCCCGGCGGCAAGCCGCGGGCGCATAAAAACTTATTTTCCTTCGCGGTCTTCCAGGAGCCGGCGGTTCAGTTCCAGCCAATCGGCCGGCGGCGCCGGCAAATCGCCCCGGCGGCTCATACTGATGGCCCCGAAGCTGCAAGCGGCTTGGCATTGGCCGCAGCCCAGACACACATCCGGGTCCACCGTGGCCGGCTCGTCACCCTCCTGGCGCACGGCCCCCACCTGACAGGCCTCCAGGCAGGCTCCGCAGGCGGTGCATTCGGCCCGGTCCACCTCCGCCAAAAACCCCGCCGGGGCCACGGCGCCGGGGGCTTTCAGGCTGGTGATGGTCCTCAGAAACATGCAGCAACACCCGCAGCAATTGCACAGAAAGTTGGCGCCCTGGGCCAAATTGTCGCTCACGTGGATCAGGCCGGCCCGCGCCGCCCGTTCCAGGGTCTTCAGGGCCTCTTCCCGGTCCACCTCCCGGGCCCAGCCCTTTTCCACGGCAAAGCGGGCAAAGGGCCCGAACAAGAGACAGACGTCCTTGGGGTGGCCGCAGCCCCGGCCCAAGAGTTCCGTTTGCTGCCGGCAGTAGCAATTGGTCAGCGCCCGGAAAGAGGCCTCCTCCACCACCCGCGCCGCCTGTTCATAGGGCAAAATGCCCTGGCGGTTCTCCACCACCCTGTCCAGGGCTATCACCCTGCTGTAGGGCAGGGGCCGGCTGACCATGGCCTGGCCGATGCCGGGGCGGTAATAATTTTCAAAGAGCCTGGCCAGGCTGCGCTTTTCGTCGCTCACCCGGCCGTCCATGAACTGGGTTTCGGCCATGCCCGGCACCAGGGGCAGCAGGCCGAAGCGGTCGCCGTTCTGGTAAACCAGGCCGTTGTCGGCCATTTTTTCCAGCATCCGGCCCAGTTGGCCGGCCTCGCGCCCCAGATCGGCGGCCAGCTTTTCCAGCTTGGCCGGCTTGAAGGGAAGCTCGGCGGCCAGCTCCGCCTCCTCGGCGGTGAACAGCGCCCCTACTATCTCCACCAGCTCCGTGGTGAGCGGCGCTCCCAGGGGAGCCTGATCCAGGTGCCGGGCTAGTAGCTCGTGGGATTCCATGGTATTCTTAGCCTGGCACATAAAAAGCCGCCCTCTGGTTTCCGCTCTGGCCGCCGCTGAAAACCCCCTTTTGGGCTTGTTCGCGGCGGAAAGCGCAGCCCCTCCCCGTACGGGAGAGGGGCATTCAGCGCTAAGCCCCCAAGTTAAGCCAATCCGCCGCCCAAAGTCAAGCATATTTTTTACTACCCGTTTTATCTTTTCCGACCCGCCGCCCCAGCGCCGGCCGCCACGGCTAACTGGCTGTATTTATTAAAATAATATCCATGGCCACCGGCCGGCTCACCCCTTGTTCGCATACTCTGGCATTAAAAAATTTTTTATTTGGTAGCCCCGGCTACAGACGCGGCGCTTTTTCCGGGCTTAGGCTGAGACAAAATCAAACAGGCAATCCAACCCACGAGGAGAAGTCATGCAGGCCCAGATCATCGCCGTTTCCGGCAGCCCCATCAAAAACTCCAACACCGACCGCATGGTGCAGGCCATTTGCGAAGCCAGCGGCAGGCCCTATGAATTCGTCAAGCTATCCAAGCTGAAGGTGCAGCCCTGCCTTGCCTGCCTGGGCTGCAAAAAGGATAATGTCTGCAAGGTGAACGACGATTTTCCGGCCCTGGCCGAAAAAATCAAAAGCGCCCACGCCCTGGTGGTGGGCTGTTACAGCCCCTACGCGGGGGCCGACGCCTTCACCAGGTCTTTCCTGGAGCGCCTTTTCAGCCTGCGCCACCAGAACGGTCTCAACCGCGGCAAGCTGGCCGTGGTGGTGGCCACCGGCATCGGCCGCGGCATTCCGGGCCTGGACAACGCCGCGGCCCAGGTGAGCCAGGCCCTGGAGATGGAGGGCATGAACCTCTTGGGCCAGGTGAAGGTCACCGGCAATCCCGAATGCATGGTCTGCGGATACGGGGAGACCTGTCCCATGAGCGCCCTGCCCTGGGTTTTCGGCCAGGATTCCAAGATAACCCCGGAAAAGTTCAGCCGGGCGGAAGACCAGGCCGAGGTCTGGCAACAGGGCCTGGACCTGGGCCGGGAACTGGGCCAGGCCATGCGCAAACAATTTGCCATGTAGGCCCTCACCGGCCCTTGAACATGGCAAGTATTAAAACTCCGCGCCATTTAAGGAGGAAACAGCATGCCCCAAATCGATGAATCCGTGAGACAGATGATCAACCAGCCGGGCCGGGTGGGCGTTTTGGCCACCGCCGACGCCGCGGGCCAGCCCAACGTCGCCTATTTCGGCACCCCCCAGCTCAACGAAAAAGGCGAGCTGGTCATGGGGCTGGGCGAAAACCGCAGCCTGCGCAACCTGGAGGAAAACCCCAAGGCCGCCTTTTTCGTGGTGACCAAGGCCCCGGTGGATTTCCAGACGCCGGGCCACCGCCTCTACCTGGAGGCCACGGAAATCCAGCGCCAGGGCCCGGTGGTGGACGCCATCCGGGCGGCCCTGGCGGAAAAGCTGGGGCCGGATGCGGCCAAGATGATCCAGGCCGGCGTGGTGTTCAAGGTGACCGGCGCGCGGCCCCTGGTGGACATGGGCTGACGGCCGGCGGCTGCCTTCCGGCCCTGGGCGGTTTTTCCAGGCCGCCGGGGCCGGAAGCCAGTATGCTTTTATAAGGCGCGGCCAGCCGGCGGCCCCGATATCCCGTTCACGAGAGGGTGACATGGCGTCATGCAAATGCGAGGAATTGGCCGGTCCCGGCCTCGAGTTGTCGCCCACCTGCCTGGGCCACCTCTGGCTGTTTCAGGACCTGGAGGCCGGCGACCTGGAGGCGCTTTCCCAGGCGGCCCAGCGCCGCAAATACGGGGCCGGCGAGCTCATCTTCCGCCAGGGCGATCCGGCGGACACCATGTTTCTCATCAAGGGCGGCCGGGCCAAGCTGACCAAGCTGGGCGAGGACGGCTCGGAGTTCACCCTGGACATCCGCAAGGCCGGCGATTTTCTGGGCGAGAACATGCTCAACGACCCCGGCGACCTGCCGGTCTCCGCCGTGTGCCTGGAAGACTCCCTCACCTGCGGTTTCAGCCGGGAGGACTTTGAGAAGCTGGTGCTGGCCCACCCCCGCCTGGGCTTGCAGGTGATCAAGAACCTCTCCCGCCGCATCGACTGGCTGTTTTCACGGGTGGGCTCCCTGTCGCTGACCAACCTGGAGGAGCGCCTCTATCAGGTGCTGGTCAACGTGGCCCGTGAGCACGGCATCCCGGAGAAAAAGGGCCTGGTGATCGCCATGCCCTTCACCCACGAGGAACTCAGCTTCCTGGCCGGCGCCCACCGGGTGAGCATCACCAGGGCCATGAAGGGGCTCAAGGCCTCGGGCCGGGTGCTGCAGGAAGGCAAGCGCCTCATCGTGGCGGTGGAAGCCGGGGCCGCGTCCTGAAGCCGGCGGCTCGAACATCCCCTAACGAGAGGCTGACACGGCGCCGGGCAGATGCCGGGAAGCGGCCGGTTGCGGCCTTGAGTCGCCGCCCGCCTCTGGCCGCCTCAAGCTCTTTCAGGACCCGGCGTCCCTCAAGCGGCCTTATTCAAAGGGCCTGCCGAAATAGGTCAACACGGCCAGGGCCAGGAGATACACGCTTAAAAGCGACTGCAAGCCGGACACGGTGCGCACCCAGCCGCGGGCCCGCAGGGTGTATTCCCTGGGCTGCATGCGGGATATCCAGTTTCCCACGTTGAGGTCCCGCCAGCCGATATGAAACGCGGACAATATGGAGAAATAAAGCGCCCAGCCGGCCCGTTTCAGGCCCTGGCTCTTGAGCGTTTGTCTCTTGAGCATTTGGGGATGATTGAGCTCGTTGCGGCGGACGCGACGCTCCGGGCGCCAGCGCAGCCACACCGCGCCGCCGGCCCAGCGGCCCACACCCATGGGCGGAAAATAGACTATCGCGAAAACCGGTATGAACCCGGCCATGATCAAAAGCGGCCTGCCGGGATTCATGCCCCAGCCGACCGGAAACTCGAACAAAAACCATTGCGCGTAGCTCCAGATGGCCTCGTCTTCTTTGAGTCGCCGATTGTGATTGATGGCGTAGGTCAGCTCCCGCTCCTGCTGGCGCATGCCAGCCCTTTTGAAAGCGTCCCGGAGTTCCACCAAACCATGCGGAGAGTCATAATATGTAATGGTCCATAAATTAATGGTGGTAGCCATTGACGGAATATTGGTAATTATTCCCGCTTTTGTTTCGAATATCGCTTCCGTGACGTCGGCAAGCGATAAATCTGCTCCGCTCAGATCGGCTCCTCTTAAATCTGCTCCGCTCAAATCGGCTCTTCTTAAGTTGGCGCCACTCAGATCGGCTCCGCTCAAATCGGCCTCACCTAAATTGGTTCCCCTTAAGTCGGCTTCTCTTAGATTGGCTTCACCTAAATCGATTCTAGATAAATCAGCTCCAAACAAATTAGCTCCGCTTAAATCGGCTTCACTTAAATCAGCTCCCCATAAAGTGGCTTCACTTAAACCGGCTCCGCTTAAATCCGCTTGTTTTCCCTCCTTCTTGTTTCCTTTCAGCCACAATTTATGCAAGTGGAGAATCTCGTACAGGTCGGCCTGGTTGATCGCGGTGCTGTCGCGAAGCCTCCCTTGCCAGTCTTGTTCGTCCTTGGCCGTGTAGTTTTTATCATCAGCCCCGGCCCAACCGACCGCCGCCCAAAAAACCAGCGCCGCCAAAAGCGCCGTGGCGCACCCCAAGTTGCCCATGCTCCTCATAGCCGCCTATCCCTCTCATGTGAGTGAAAAGTGCGGCCATTGTAGCATGTCCGCCGGTGAGCCTTGGCTCCTTTGCCGGCTTTCCTTGCCGGGCATATCATTGAATAAGAACCCCCGTTGGAATGGAGCCCCTCATGGCGGAGTTGTTGCACCATTTCCTTTTGGCCTGGATACCGCTTTTCGTGGCCCTGGACCCCCTGGGCATGGTGCCGGTTTTCCTGGGGCTCACCGCCGGTGCGGAACCCGCCGAACGCAGGGCCGCGGCCAATCAGGCCACCATCACCGCCGCGGCGGTATGCGTGGGCTTCATGCTCTTGGGCAAGCTGGTGTTCGGGGCCATCGGCATCACCCAGGCGGACTTTCAGATCGCCGGCGGCGTGATCCTGCTGGCCCTGGCGGTGCGGGATCTGGTGGTGGCCCAAGACGCCCAGACGCGGCCTTGCCTAGACGCGGCGGTGGTGCCCCTGGGCCTGCCCTTGATCGCCGGCCCCGCCGCCATCACCGCGCTTCTCATCCTCATGGATTCCTCGGGCTGGGCCATGACCCTGGCCGCCTTGCTGGTCAACCTGGCTCTTTTGAATCTGCTGCTGCGCCTGGGCGAGCGCCTGGCCCAATGGCTGGGGCTGAAAGGCCTGCGCGCGGTCTCCAAGATAGTGGCGCTGCTTTTAGCGGCGTTCGCGGTGAGCATCATCCGGCGCGGCTTGAGCGAAATCCTGGCGGGCTGAGCCAACTACCGGTCTAAATGAACCACCCCGAAGCAGGCTTCGGGGCATTAGACCCGCGACAAAAGAAATAAAAACCGCAGCGGCCCCCATCAGGAAGGCCGCTGCGTTGGTTTAGCTTGTCTGTTGGTATCGCCGCCTGGAGGGGATTCTCTCCCCGGCAGGGCGTTATTCATGGTATGGCAGGGCTTTCCTATCCTGGTAGGCCACCTCGCGGCGGCTGCTCTTGCCCTCCACCAAACCCACCAGGTCGGCCACCAGCTCCTGCATGGATTCGGCCTGGGCGGACAGCTCCTCCGAGGCGGAGGCCGATTCCTCGGCGCCGGCTGCCACCTGCTGGGTCACCTTGTCCATCTGCAAGGTGGCGGCGTTGATCTGGGCGATGCCCTGGTTCTGCTCCTCGGTGGCGGCGGCTATCTCGGCCACCAGCTCGGCCACCTTGGTGGATGATTCCTCCACCCGGCTGAAGGCCTGGTCCGCGTCCACCACGATCCGGCTGCCCTGCTGGATGTTTTGCAGATTGCCCTCTATCAGGGTTTGGGTGTTCTTGGCCGCCTCGGCCGCCCGCATGGCCAGGCTTCTCACCTCGTCGGCCACCACCGCGAAACCCGCCCCGGCCTCGCCCGCCCGGGCCGCCTCCACCGCCGCGTTCAAAGCCAAAAGATTGGTCTGGAAGGCTATCTCGTCGATGGTCTTGATGATCTTGGAGGTTTCCCCGCTGGCCTCGTCAATGCGGTTCATGGCCTCTTTCAAGTCGTTCATGGATTTATTGGCCATGGTCACCACCTGCACCGTCTCTTTCATGAGGGTGTCGGCCTGGCTGGCGCTTTCGGCGTTCTGCTGGGACATGGAGGCCATCTCTTCCAAAGAGGACGAGGTCTCTTCCAGGGCCGCCGCCTGCTCGGAAGAGCCCTCGGCCAGGCTTTGGCTTGATAAGGACACCTGCCGGGAAGCCGACGCTACTTGATCGGAGCCCTCCGACAGCCCTTCCACCACTCTATTTATAGGCTTGGTTATGGACCTGGTTATGAAAAAGGCCAATAGCAATCCCACCATGATTCCCAGGCCCGCCGCGGCCAAGGATGCGTATTTGGACCAAGCGGCGGTATCCTGCATGTCTTTCTGCGCCGTGTTTTGCCTTTGAATCAAATCGGCGATGATCGCCTTTAGTTTTTCCTGGGTCTCGGCCAGGGCCGGCAGCGTCTTTTGCAGGAAGATATCCCTGGCCTTCAGCTGGGCATCCTCCAGCGCTTTTTCCCTGGCCTGAATCTTGCCGAACAGGCCCGCCAAGGTCTCCAACTCGGGAAGGGTTGCTTCCTCATATATCTTTAACCGCTCTTCGGGCAGTTGAGCCTGCTTAATCTCTTTAGCGGTTTCGTGCAGCCGGTTGTGATGCTTTATCAGCTCGGCCACCATTTCCTTGAACCATGGCCACTGTTGCATCAGCTTTTGCGCTTGATCGCCGGCCAGCCATTTACCAAAGGCGCATTGGCCGGGGTCCATCTGCACGGTTATTTCCGTATTGGTCAGCAATGAATTGGCCAAGGCCCCGGCCCAGCGCCGATGATCGTCCAGGCGCTCGGCCAAAGTAATGGCCAGGCCGGGGTGATCACGCTTCCAGACTTCGCCGATCAATTCAGCCGATTCATGCAGCTTGCTGTGCGGCTCCTTTATTTGCTCAAATAATTTAGCCAGCTCGGGATTTTCCCTGGCCAGGGCCGCGGCCTCTTTTCCGTAGATGAATTTACCCAACTCGCACAAGTGCGGGTCCTTTTGAACATCCAGCGATTCCTGGTTCTGCAGAAAGAGATTCTGCAACTTATTAATCCAGCGCAGGTGATCGCCTTCTTTTTCGGTCATGAAACGGCTGTCGACGCTGCTTTTCAGCGCGCTTTCTCCGCTATTCGTCACGCGTCCCAGGGAAAAATACGCGTTACCCCCCACCAGGGCCAGGATCACCACCACCACTCCGAAACCTATATAAAGTTTGCTGCTTAGCCCAAAGTTGCCCATATGGAATACTCCATTGATGTTTATCTATCATTCCAAGATTTTAAGTTTGTTTCGGCTGTTTGTTATAGTTTTTACTTAAACAACAGCTCAGGCGCGCTTGCTTCTGTTGGCAGTCACTGTTGGGAAGTCGTTCCTTGCTGGGCGGGCCTGTTCTTCGAGCGGGCATTATTTTGATTTGTAAGTTAGTATAACATTCATAATCGTTATCACAACCGCAATGGGCAATTATTTTATTACAATTCGTTTACGAATAACACCATGCGTTATTCGGGCTACCTGTTCAGGATAGCGTGTTTCTCCTGTCACGTTATACTTTTATAAAACCGAAAGGAGACGTCATGTCCGATAGTAAAATACAATGGTTCGAGGACTGGCATCAGGCCTTGACAGAGGCCAAGATGAGAAAATTACCAGTATTATTAGATTTTTACCTGCCGGGCTGAATCGGCTGCGAGCAGATGGGTGCGGTCACGTATCCCGACCAAAAAGTACAGGACTTCATCAGCGCCAACTTCGTTCCCCTGCGCCTTTCCCCCAACGGAGAAAGGGCCGACGCCTTTTTCCTGCGCTGGACGCCCACCCTGCTGGCGCTGGATTCAGACGGCCATGAGCATCAGCGGGTGGTGGGCTTTCTGGAGCCCGCGCAGTTCATCCCCGCCCTCATGCTCATGAAGGCCAAGGTTTTCTTTGCCCACGCCCAGTTCACCGAGGCCCGGTCTTTGTTCGAGCAAATACTTAAAGAGTGTCCGGGCAGCTTCGCGGCCCCGGAATCGGTGTATCTGGGGGCTGTGAGCAAATACCGGCTGGAAAAAGACCCCGGCGTGCTCAAGGCGGCCCAGCAGGATATCGCCTCCCGCTACCCGGACAGCGAATGGACCCACCGCATGCTGCCCTATCGCTTGCTGTAGCGCCCGCCTTACTAAACAAGGCTTTAATTAGAGGTCCCGCCGCGCGGCTAATTAAACGAAACGGCTTGTTTTGTTTAATTAGCCGCGCTATTATTACATATCAAATCGTAATATTTTATGGTGAATTAATTCATGAACTCATTGTGAGAAGAACATAGGATGCCACACCAAACGTCAGACCGCGCTGGAGTTTATATAAAACAACTAACTGGATATCAAGCATTTATTCCTAAACCTTTGCCGCCGGACCCTCCTTTGGTTTTGTCGCCCCAACTGCTTGACATGCTTTCGGCAGCGGATCGGGCCATCGGCAGGCTGGATTCAGCCACCGAACTTTTACCAAACCCGGACCTGTTTATTCGGATGTATGTACGAAAGGAAGCCGTCTACTCCTCACAAATAGAAGGCACTCAAGCGTCTCTAACCGATCTCCTGGAATATGAAGCTGGCAGGGTGCGGCGTGACAACCCTGAGGACACCAAAGAGGTATCCAATTATGTGGCCGCCATGAATTTCGGATTGGAAAGGTTGGCTTCGTTGCCCCTTTCAAGCCGTCTTTTAAAAGAAATCCACGCTAAATTACTTGAAGGAGTACGCGGGAGCGAAAAAGACCCCGGATCATTCCGACGTTACCAAAACTGGATAGGCCCCACTGGGGGTTCTATGAACGACGCGGTCTTTATTCCACCTCCTCATCAGGATATAAACAAAATAATGGGTGAGTTGGAATCTTTTTTACACGATCAGAACCCGTTGCCGCCTTTGTTAAAATGCGGCTTGGCCCACTCCCAGTTCGAAACCATACATCCCTTTTTAGATGGAAACGGACGTATGGGAAGACTTCTCATCACCTTTTTACTATGTTGGCAAGGTACCCTAAAGCGTCCCCTGCTTTATCTATCCTACTACTTCAAAAAGCATCGACAGGAGTATTATGAACGCCTGCAAGCCGTCAGAGATCAAGGGTCTTGGGAAGCTTGGCTTCTTTTCTTCTTAAATGGCGTGCGCGATGTTGCTAAAGAAGCTATGGATAAAGCGCGTAAAATACAAAATCTCCGCGACGAACACCGCCAACTGGTCGGCGGCAGAAGCGAATTAGCTCAAAAGTTGTTGGATTTACTGTTTATTAATCCGGTGTTGGATGTAAAGTTAGCCAGTTCACATCTTGCCTGCAGTTACCAAGGTGCTAATAACGTTATTAAAAGATTTTTAGAAAATAACTTATTATATCAAAAAGATATATCGGAACGTTATAGATTTTTTATTTATAAGGACTATCTTGATATTCTTGGGGAATAACCTTGGCTAATTATTTATAATTTTTGTATTTTTTTATATTTGTGCGGCTAATTAAACAAAACAAGCGGTTTCGTTTAATTAGCTCCATCGACAGGGCCCCTTATTCAACAATCGTTTAACAAGCCTCTTGCCGACGCGCTATCATGGAAAAGCCCCCACCCGTCACTTTGGCGGAGGGGGGCCTTCTTTATTTAACTAAATATGCTAGTTAAGCCAGCTATACTCCCTAAGACGCCGCTCGTACCGCACCCAAGCCTCAGCCAGCCCCCTTAGAGGCGCATGGGCATGATAACGCTTAAGAAACCCGTGTCGGCCTCGCCGGTGATCACGCAAGGATTCTGCTCGTCCACGAATCCCAGGCTTATCTCCTCGGAGCGCATGGCCGAGCACAGGTCCAGGAAATAGCGCGCATTAAAGCCAACGCTCAAAGTGTCGCCGTCGTAATCCATTTCCAAGGCTTCGCGGGCCTCGCCCAAATCCGGGTTCTGACTCACCACCTCTAAAAGGCCGCTCTTGAAGTCCAGGCGCACGCCCTGGAAGCGGTCGGTGGCCATGATGGCCATGCGCCGCAGCACGTCGGCGAAGGCCTGGCGGTTGACCACCGCCTGCTTCTTGATGTGCTTGGGGACCACGACTTCATAATCCGGGAAGGAACCCTCTTGCATGCGAAGCATCAGCAGCACTTCGTCTTTTTTGACCACCGCGAAGTTTTGGCTGAGCCCCAGGGCCAGTTCGCCGCCCTCCTCGGCCAGTTTCCGCATCTCGGCCACGCCCTTGCGGGGGATTATCACCCCTTCCTCCAGGTTGAAGTCATCCAGGCCGGAGACCTCGCGGTCGATCAAAGACAGCCGATGGCCGTCGGTGGAAACGAACCTGAGACGCGGGCCTTCGTCTTTTTTACGCTTCTGCACGTACAAGCCGGCCAGATTGAAACGGGTTTCCTCCTGGCTGATGGAGAAGATGGTTTTCTCGATCATTTCGGCCAGGAGGTCTCCGTCAAAGAGCAGCTCCGGCATGCCGTCCACCTGGGGCAACTCCGGGAAATCTTCCGCCGAAAGCCCCACCAAATCATAATTGGCCCGCCCACCGGAAATATGCAGGAAGGAGTTTTCCTTTTCCTTGAGATACACCTCTTCGGAAGGAAGCTCCTTGACTATCTCATAGAGCTTGCGGGCCGGCACCGTAAGCCTGCCCGGCTTGCTGACCCGTGCCGGGTATGACCCCAGGAAGCTGGTTTCAAGATCCGTGGCGGTGACGGTGATATTCTCTCCCTCGGCCTCCAAGAGCACGTTGGAAAGAATCGGCATGGAGGTGCGCCGCTCCACCACGGACTGGGACTTGGCCAGCCCCTTGGCCAGGTCGTCTTTCTTTACGGTCAGTTCCATGGAGTTTCCACCCCTGTTTAAGTTAGTGCTTTTGAAAGCCTACCATACCTCACAAACCCCCGGCCTGACAAGCTTCAGCATGTAAAATACCGCTCTCGCCAGGCCGCCAGGCCAGGGTGGCGTCTTGAATTATCTAACCACTAACCAGCCGGTTACTAAAACCTTATGGCAAGGACCCCCATGCTGAAACACGCTGTGATGGCATGGCCGGCCCTATTCCCACCATAACGCCGCCAACGGCCCAACTCCAGATTATAAAGCGCTTTCAAAAAACGCGGCGCCGATTCCTAAGAGGAGACCGCGCCGCGTTGGTCTGGCCGCTGAGCCTTCAGATAAGGCTATTAATCATTCCTTTTCCAGGGCAGCAGGTTCCGCCGGTCCTTTATTTCCGGCTCGTCTTCAAGGGTGGCGTAGATGGAAGCGCCTTGGCCGACGCCGGCCTCGCCTCCCTTGACCAGGGCGTCCAGGCGTTCCACCACCTCCAGCATCACCGCCGACTGGGCGGAAAGCTCCTCGGCCGCCGAGGCCGATTCCTCGGCGGTGGCCGCGTTCTTCTGGGTGACCGCGTCCATTTCGCTGACCGCCTTGCTCACCTGGTCGATGCCCTGGGATTGCTCCTTGGAAGCCGCGGCGATTTCGCCCACCAGTTCCCCCACCTTGAGGCTGTTGTCGCTCACCTCGCCGTATTCCCTGTTGGTGCGTTCCATAATCTCGCCGCCGTGCTTCACCTTGGCCACGGTTCCTTCGATGAGGCTCTCGGTGCTCTTGGCCGCTTCCGCCGCGCGCATGGCCAAGTTGCGGACCTCGTCGGCCACCACCGCGAATCCCGCCCCGGCTTCGCCGGCCCGGGCCGCCTCCACCGCCGCGTTCAAGGCCAGCAGATTGGTCTGGAAGGCGATTTCATCGATGGATTTGACTATCTTGGAAACTTCTTCCGAGGCATGGCTGATCTCGGCCATGGATGACATCATTTCCTGCATGGAATGGGCGGCTCTTTGCATGACCTCGCTGGTCTGGCGCATCAGGCCGTCGGCCTGGCCGGCGTTGTCAGCGTTCTGCCTGGTCATGGAGGCCATCTGCTCCAGGGCGGACGCGGTCTCCTCCAGGGAAGCGGCCTGCTGGCTGGTGCCCTGGGCCAGGCTTTGGCTGGCGGCGGAGACCTGGTCGGAAGCCCCGGAAACCTGATGCGAGCCTTGATTCAACTCGGTGATTATCAAATCCACCGGCTTGGTAATGGAGCGGGCCACCAGGAAGATCACCACCGCGCCCACCACCAGCACCAGCAAGGCGATCACCAGGTTGATCAGACCCAATTCCCTGGCCGGCGCCAAAAGATCCTCCGTATTGGCCGAGGCCACCACTATCCAATCACGGCCCTCCACCGGCGCGAAGGCGGCTATTTTTTCGAGGCCTTTGAATTCGTAGTCTATCATCCCCTTCTTTTTGGCCAGAATCTCCCGGCCGAAATCGTATTGGCCGATATTAAGTTTGAGTATTTCCTTTTTGTCGGGATAGGCCAGCACTTGCCCGGTATGGTTGATCAGGTAGACATAACCGCTCTGGCCCACCCGCAGGTTATCGATGAACTGGCCGGTGAAAGCGGACAAATCCAAGACTCCCAACAAGACTCCGGTGACGGTATCGCCCCGTAAAATCGGAGCCGCTATGGAAACCACCGGCTGGCCCGATGCCTTGCTCATGATGGGTTCCGAGAAGTTTAGCTTGCCCTGCATGGCGATTTTGAAATATTCGCGATCGCTTATGGTTATCTTGTCCAGCACGCTCTCGTCGGAGGCCGCGCGCAGGATGCCGACGTTGTCGCTCAGGACGAATATTTCATAATAGGGCTTGGCTTCCCGATATGATTTCAATTCCTTGCTGACCACCTTGTGGGCCATGGTGGCCGAGGCCATGGTGGCGGTGCCGTACATGTTGTTGCTGGCCAAAAGCTTTATTTCCACGGCCCGGTCCGCCAGCCAGGAAGATATCTGACCGGCGGTGGCGTCGGCTGTGGAACGCACCTGTTCTTTATACGCCTTTTCCAAGGAACCGGAAGCATTGTAAAAACTGGCCAAGGAGGCCACGCCCAGGCCCACCAGGATCAGGGCCAGGGTGGGAAACATGAACTTGTTGCGCAGGCTTAATTTCATCGGCTTCGCTCCTCAAGTTATGGCTGGCCAACCTGACAAAAGTCAACGGGTTTGGCTGGCCGCCAATCAAACCAGCGGCAAATGGTCGAAAGCCAAAACACCAGATGGTAATCACTCGTCTAGCAGCAAGACGATCCCCGAGAAGCGGGATTCAAAGAAGTGGG
Organism: Desulfocarbo indianensis; assembly: GCA_001184205.1. Classification (GTDB taxonomy): domain Bacteria; phylum Desulfobacterota; class Desulfarculia; order Desulfarculales; family Desulfarculaceae; genus Desulfocarbo; species Desulfocarbo indianensis. The sequence goes on along the minus strand of LBMP01000001.1, from coordinate 622,875 downwards.
ATCATTAATTCCGTATACCGTTAAATAATCATAGCTATAATCTAGCTATCGCCATCTGTATGTCAAGTATCAAAAATGAAAGATGGTAAAGGGAAGGTACCATTTTCAATAACGGAATGGCAATTCTTAACCGTACGGGGCGGTAAAATTTGTGCGCTTGAGCGCGATGCTTGCCGATTTGAAGATGGAAAAGCGAGCGGCTGACCATTTCATTATCCAGAGAAGACCAGAGGTCCAAGCCCGCTTTGCTTACTCAGCGCGAAAAGCAAGGGAGACGCGATAGCCGGGAAGATAGACGCCCGGGGATGCCTTGAATTGGAGTTTTTAGGTAAAAGACGCGTATTATAACTAAGTTATACGATGGATGAGGATGCCGGGAATGGAGGACGACGGTTAGCTATATCTCGCCCGGCCAGATTGGCGGCTCACGACCAGGGATGGATACATAAGAGCGCTTCGAGTTGGTTAGAGACGCTCACCGGGGCGCTGCCAAGACGAGGACGGCTTTTCAGAGAGCTTCTTCGAGCGTTCATCGCGGGGGCGGGTTGCGGCTGGGCCTGGTGCCGGACTCTTTTCTTCCCCGCGCTTCCCTGACTTTTCTCTTCCCGCTTTCTTTCCTGCGCCGCCTGGGGCGCCCTATATTGATAATTCTTTTTTCTTAAATTTAATAGCAATCATCTAGGCCGGTGAGTTAGGTGGATAACCCCGCTGAATCGGCTTTTGAGGCGGCGGGCAATGGGTTTCGCGGGCCGACCGGTTTTCCACCGGCTTTTCCACCTTTCCACCGCCGCGCCTCGGCGCCGCTGGTTTCTCAACCATTGATCCCCCGCGCCTCGGCGGCGGCCCCGCCTTCCCGGAGGATTCTTTCCAGGGAGCGCACCCTTTCGGCCTCTTCCGGGGTTTCCAGAAGCAGGCGCTCCAGCTTCTTCATCCCCTTGACCACCGTGGAATGGTCCTTGTTGCCAAAGGCCTTGCCTATCTCGGGAAACGAGGCCCTGGTCAGGCGGCGGGCCAGATACATGGCCACCTGGCGGGGATGGGTGACGTCGCGGGTCTTGCGGGAGCTTTTGATGTCGGTCACCTTGATGCCGTAGTTGCGGGCCACCACCAAAAGCACTTCCTCCAGGTTGACCTGGCGCTCCGACAGCATGGGGCCCACCACCCGGCGCACCAGATCCAGGGTGACCTCCACCCCCTGGAAGTTGCTCACCGCGATGATGCGGGTCAGATAGCCTTCCAACACCCTGACGTTGCTCTCCGGCTGGCTGGCCAGGAAAAAGCAGACCTGCCGCGATAGATCCACCCCCTGCTCGGCGGCCTTGGCCTGCAGGATGGCCACCTTGGTTTCCGCGTCCGGCGGCTGCAGGTCGGTGAGCAATCCCCACTCGAAACGGGTCTGCAAACGCTTTTCCAGGCCGGGAATGTCCCGTGGCATCTTGTCGGAGGTGAGGATTATCTGCTTGCCCGATTCATATAACGCATTGAAGGTATGGAAAAACTCTTCCTGGGTCCGTTCGCGGCCCGCCAAGAACTGGATATCGTCCAATAACAGGCCGTCAACCTGGCGGTATTTGTCGCGGAAGGAATTGATGCCGTCGAAACGCACAGCCTGGATCAGTTCGTTGGTGAATACCTCGGTGGAGCAGTAGACCACCTTATGAGAAGGGAAGCGTTTGAGGATGTGGTTGCCCACCGCGCTGAGCAGATGGGTTTTGCCCAGGCCGGCCGCGCCGAAGATGAAAAGGGGATTGTATTGTCGGCCGGGGTGGTCGGCCACCGCCTGGCAGGCGGCGTGAGCCAATTCGTTGCAGGGGCCCACCACGAAGGTGCCGAAGGTGTAGCGCGGCGCCAAGGGATTGGACGCCTCTGGTTTATCGCTTTCCGCCTCCAGGCGTTGCGGTCCCGCCTCTTTTTCCAGGGACTGGCCTGTCTCGCCGGATTTCAGCTCAAAGGAGATCATCAGGCTGCGGCCGGTGGTTTCCCTGAGCGCCCTGGTCAGGGATTCCGCGTGGCGCTCCTTGATCCACTCGCTGAAAAAATGATTGGGCACCACCAAGACCGCCTGGTCGCCGTCCACCCGCAGGGCCACCGGCTTGAACCAGGTCTCGTATTCCTGGGCGTTCATGCCGGCCCGCAGGCGTTGGCTCACCTCTGACCACAGGCTTTGGGCGCTTGCCGGCGCATCATCCACCGGGGGCGCGTATTGGCGGTCGTCTGCTGGCAAAACTTGAAAGGCCCCCCAATGAAAAGGGCAGGTGCTCATGCTGATAAGCGTTGGTTCCGCATACATATTAGCGGCAAGCCCCCATTGAAGGCAAGTATTCCTAACGCAGGCCAGGCCGCCCGGATATCAAAAGACTTGAAAGTCCGGGAGTTTTTCATTATGGTTATGATGAAAATAACCAGTAAGTTAGATAACCTGCGCCGATGAACGGACGCAAGAGGCCGCCCGGGGCGAGGGGCGGCACAAAGGAGACAGCATTGGCTATCAATATAGCGGTGGCCGGCAAGGGCGGCGTGGGCAAGACCACCACCGCCGGCCTTTTGGTGCGCTACCTGGTGGATAAGGGCATGACGCCGGTTCTGGCGGTGGACGCCGATTCGAACACCAACCTCAACGAAGTACTGGGCCTCACGGTAGAGGCCACCCTGGGCGAGGCGCGCGAGGAAATGAAATCCACCGCCGCCCAAAATCCCAACATGACCAAGGATATTTTCATCGAGATGCGGGTCAACCAGGCCCTGGTGGAGGACAATGGCTTCGACCTGATAGCCATGGGCCGGCCCGAGGGCGCGGGCTGCTATTGCGCCGCCAACAACCTCCTCACCGCGGCCATGGATAAACTGGCTAATAATTATAAATACTTGGTCATCGACAACGAAGCCGGCATGGAGCACATCAGCCGGGTGACCACGGCGCACATGGAATTTCTTTTCGTGGTTTCCGATCCCTCGCGCCGCTCTCTCACCGCCGCCAAGCGCGTGGCCGAATTAGCCAGGGAAATGAATGTGTTGGCCGGGCCATGCTACCTTATCCTCAGCATGGTGCGCGGCGAGCCCTCCCCGGAGCTTCTCAAAACCGTGGAGGAAATGGGGCTCAAGCTGGCCGGCTGGCTGCCCGACGACGATGAGCTGGCCCAGTGGGATCTCTCGGGCAAGCCCATCAGCAAGTTGCCCGCGGAAAATCCGGTGGTGGCCTCCGCCTATGATATTTTTGACCGGGTGATTGCAGGGCATTAATAGGTTTAGTCTGGATAAACAAAGCATTAACCGATCAGATGTGCAATTATTTGGTTTTTGCTTGACACCCTGTTCTACATGTAATAGCGTGGTGTCGTTTTCGTTATAAGTAGGTAACAGAACTTTTTTTTCGGCGGACTATGTACCAGCCCTCACAAGAGGCGCCCTAAACCCCGCCGCCGGACAGCATATCCGGCGGCCGCCTGTGGTGGTGGTACTCATTCACCATGAAGGTGACCAAACCTCTAAACTTGGGAGGAAGTTGCTGTGGCGTTTGAACTTCCCATTGTCTCCTACTCCGGGAAAATCTTGGAGGTAACCGTCGGTCAGGGCGATAAAGCCATAACCGTTGGCGGCGAAAACTGCTATCCCTTCCACACCTGGGAGGGTGCCATGCCAAAGCGGCCCGTGACGGCCATGGAGGTGTGGGACATGGAACCGGAAGACTGGCCGGAGGCTTGCACCAAGCCTTTCGCCGGTATCCTGGGCGATCCCGGCGCCTGGGCCAAGAAGTGCGTGGACGAGTACGGCGCGGAGGCCATCGTCCTGCAGCTCAAGTCCACCGACCCCAACGGAGCCGACGCGCCGCCCGAGAAGGCTTCCGAGACGGTGGGCAAGGTTTTAGGCGCGGTGGACGTCCCGGTCATCGTCTGGGGTTCGGCCAACGCCAACAAGGACGCCGAGGTGCTCAAGAAGATCGCCGAGGACCATGAAGGCAAAAACCTTTTATTGGGCCCGGTGGATGAGGACAACCACAAGCAGGTGGGCGCCGCAGCTCTGGGCTTCAAGCAGTCTTTGATCTCTTCCAGCCCCATCGACGTCAACTTGGCCAAGCAGCTCAACATCCTTTTGGGCAACTTGGGCGTCCCCATGGAGAAGCTCGTCATCGACCCCACCACCGGCGGTTTGGGCTACGGCATGGAGTACTGTTACTCCGTGATGGAGCGCATCCGCATGGCTGCCCTGGTGCAGGAAGACGACAAGCTGATCCTGCCCTTCATCAACAACGTGGGCAACGAGGTGTGGAAGTCCAAGGAGGCCAAGCTTAGCAACGAAGAGGCTCCCGAGCTGGGCGACAGCGCCTGGCGGGGCGTCTTGATGGAGGCCACCGAGGCGGTGGCCCTTCTCATGGCCGGCAGCGACCTTCTTATTCTGCGCCATCCCGAGACCGTGAAGCTGATCAAGGGCTTCTTGGATCAGATGATGGCCGAGCCCTCCAAGCGGGTGGAAAGCATCGCCGGCGAGCACGGCCAGGTGGCCGCCATAGGCGCCGCGCCCAAGCCCGCCGCCGCCGCTCCGGCCGCGGCGCCCAAACCCGCCGCGGCGCCCAAACCCGCCGCCGCACCGGCCGCGGCCAAGCCCGCCGCCGCTCCGGCAGCGCCCGCGGCCGCCGCACCGGCAGCGCCCGCCGCCGCCGCGCCTAAGCCGGCCGTGGACGACGCCAAGGCCAAGGCGGAAGCCGAGGCCAAGGCAAAGATGGACGCCGAAGCCAAGGCCAAGGCCGAGGCGGAGGCCAAGAAGAAAGCAGAGGAACAGGCCAAGGCCAAGGCCGCCGCGGAAGCGAAGGCCAAGGAAGAGGCCGAGGAAAAGGCTCGCGCAGGTCGCAAGGACAAGGAATTGGCCGATCTGCAAGCGCTGCGCGCCAAGCGCCGCGAGGAAAAGGAGAAACGTATGATGGCCGAGGCAGCCCATGCAAAGGGCCCCCAGGAGGGCGTGGAGTACGGCGAGCCCCGTGAGGCCGGCATCGCCGGTCCTGACGCCGATTACATTCTGCGTTCGCTGAACCGCTGGCGCCTTCGTGGCGAAGGCGTCTTGAAAAAGTAAGCCGTTTAAGCGCCGCCCCCTCCCCCACCCCGGGAGCCGGGCGGCCAGGCGTGAACGCCGGGCGGGTGGGGCAAGGCGTTGAATGCCACAAGCCCATTAATTTAGCCGGGGCGCCGGGCGATTGGGGATAAGAGGCGATCAGGCCCCAACCCCATAAGCCTTACAACCGAGCCAAATACACCGCAGGCGCCTCAAAGGTGGGGAGGAGAAGGGTCAACCCATACACCCAGCCGGGCCATTAGCATCCCGGCGGCCAAGTTAACCAGCGAGAGGGGGCTAGTTTCCATTACAGAAGAGGAGGAACCTCTCATGTCGGCAGACGAGATCAAAGCAAAGGCCGAGGTAAAGGCCAAAAAGACGGTAAACCCCAGGGAAGTCACCGTGGACCCCGCCACCCAGCAGATGCTGGAAAAGGCGGCCAAGGATGGCGTTGAAACCATTTTCGACCGCGCCATCACCATGAAGCCCTGCAACATCGGCGAGCAGGGCACCTGCTGCAAAAACTGTTCGCAAGGCCCCTGCCGCCTGCCCCTGCCCAAGAAGGGCATCGAGGGCAAGGACGAGCGCAAGGGCCTGTGCGGCGCCACGCCGGAGACCATCGCCGCCCGCAACTTCGCCCGCATGGTGGCCGGCGGAGCCGCGGCTCACTCCGATCACGGCCGCGGCGTGGCCGAGGTGTTCCTGGCCGCCGCCCGCCGGGAGACCGAGGACTACCATATCCAGGACATCGAGAAGCTCCTGGAGATCGCGCCCGACTTCGAGGTGGCCACCACGGTTATCGTGGACGGCCAGGAGCAGGAGCGCGACGTCTATGAGATCGCCGTTGAAGTGGGCGAAAAGGCCCTGGCCGAATGGGGCAAGCAGGAAGGCGAGATTTATTACGCCAAACGCGCCCCCGAGGCCCGCTATAAGCTGTGGCAGGACCTGGACGTGGTGCCCCGCGGCATCGACCGCGAGATCGTGGAGATCATGCACCGCACCCACATGGGCGTGGACCAGGACTACAGAAACATCATCAAGCAGTGCAGCCGGGCCGCCATCGGCGATGGCTGGGCCGGTTCCATGATCGCCACCGACCTGCAGGACATCCTGTTCGGCACCCCCTATCCCACTCAGGGCGAGATCAACCTGGGCGTGTTGAAGGCCGATCACGTGAACATCATCGTGCACGGCCACGAGCCGCTTCTGTCCGAGATGATCGTGGTGGCCGCCCAGTCGCCCGAGATGCTCGACTACGCCAAGCAGAAGGGCGCCAAGGGCATCATCCTGGCCGGCATGTGCTGCACCGCCAACGAGATCCTGATGCGCCACGGCATGCCCATCGCGGGCAACTATCTCCAGCAGGAACTGGCCATCGTCACCGGCGCCCTGGACGCCATGGTGGTGGACGTGCAGTGCATCATGGAGAACATCGCCAACGTGGCCCAGTGCTACCACACCAAGGTGATCACCACCAACCCGCGGGCCATGATCGAATCCGGCGACACGGTGCACATCGAGTTCGACGAGCACCACGCCCTGGAAGACGCCAAGAAGATCGTCAAGACCGCCATTGACAACTTCCCCAACCGCAAGGCCGAGGCCATGATCCCGGCCGCCAAGGAGAAGATGGTGGTGGGCTTCAGCTACGAGGCCATCAATTACCACCTGGGCGGCACCTTCCGCGGCTCCTATTGGCCCCTGAACGACAACATCATCAACGGCCGCATCCGGGGCATCGGCGGCGTGGTGGGCTGCAACAACGCCCGCACCACCCACGACGAAGGCCACCTGATCGTGGTGAAAGAGCTCCTGAAGAACGACGTCATAGTGCTGACCACCGGCTGCAACGCCATGGCTTGCGGCAAGGCCGGCCTCCTGACGCCTGAGGCCGCCAAGGTCTACTGCGGTCCCGGCCTGGCCGAGGTCTGCGAGACGGTGGGCATCCCGCCGGTTCTGCACATGGGCTCCTGCGTGGACAACAGCCGCATCCTCATGGCGGCCACCCAAGTGGTCAAGGCCGGCGGTCTGGGCAAGGACATCTCCGACCTGCCCGCGGCCGGTTCCGCCCCCGAGTGGATGAGCGAGAAAGCCATCAGCATCGGCCACTACTTCGTGACCGCCGGCGTGTACACCGTCTTTGGCGTGGGCCTGCCGGTGACCGGCGCCCCGCGTTTCCAGAAATACCTCTTCGAGGAGCTGGAAGACATATACGGCGGCATGTGGGACCTCGTGGTTGACCCCTACGAGCACGCCCAGAAGATGATCAAGCACATTGACAAGAAGCGCAAGGCTCTGGGCCTCGACAAGGGTAAAGAGCGCGTGCTTATGGACATGGCCGACCGGCAGAAGCTGGACGCCGCGTAAGCGGGCCGTGCCAACCTCTTAGGAAAGGGGGACCATTAAGATATGTCCAAACTAGTAGCATTCGCCGCAATCCAAGGCGCCTACAATATCGTCGGAAAAGTGGAAGGCATGTACAAGCGGGCCCTGGAACAATACGGGCCCGAGCAAAAGCTGGAGTTTCCCAACACCGGCTACTTCCTTCCCATCATTTACTCCCTGTTGGGCATTCCGGTTAGGAACCTGAAGGAAGCCGGCGAGGTTCTCAAAATCGCCCGCAAGCTTCTGCCCTATCACGTGAAGAACTTCAACCATCTACCCTACCTGGGGCCCCTGCTGGACGCCGGCATGTCCGCCCTGTTCGCCGAGGAAATCTTCGAGGCCATCCGTTACGTGGACGACCCCGACTTCTACTATCACTCCGAGACCTGTGACATCGAAAACGGCAAGATCTGGCTGGGCGCCGCCGACGACGTCGTGATGCGTAAACGCGGCGTGGAGTTCGTGGACGGTTCCGCTCCGGGCTTCGCCGCCATGGTGGGCGCGGCCCCGGATGTGGAAACCGCCAAGCTGATCGTGGAGGACTACCAGCGCCGGAACCTCTATGTGTTCATGTGCGCCAACCAGAACGGCACCAGCCTGACCGAGCAGCTCATCGAGGCCGGCATCCAGATCGGCTGGAACACCCGCCTGGTGCCTTTCAGCCCGGATATCTCCGGCGCGGTGTTCGCGCTCGGCTTCGCCAACCGCGCGGCCATGGCCTTCGGCGGCGTGAAACCCGGCGACTACAAGCGCATCCTGCAATACAACAAGGACCGCGTGTTCGCCTTCATCAACGCCCTGGGCGACGTGGGCGCCGAATGGGCGGCCAACGCGGCCGGCTGCGTGAACTGGGGCTTCCCCACCATCGCCGACACCGACATCCCCGAGATTCTGCCCACCGGCGTCTGCACCTACGAGCACGTGGTGGGCAATATCGCCCACGAGGAGATGGTGCAAAAATCGGTGGAGGTGCGCGGCCTCAAGACCGTGGTGACCAAGGTGGACATCCCCTTGAGCTACGGCGCGGCCTTCGAGGGTGAGCGCATCCGCAAGGACGACCTCTTCGTGGAGTTCGGCGGCGGCAAGACCCAGGCCACCGAGCTGGTGGAAATGGCCGACATGGACGAGATCGAGGACAACAAGGTCACCGTGATCGGCAAGGACATCAAGGACCTGGGCGACAAGGGCGGCAGGCTGCCCCTGGGAATCGGCGTCAAGGTGGCGGGCCGCAAGATGCAGCCCGACTTCGAGCCCATCCTGGAGCGCCAGATTCACCACCTGATCAACTACGCCCAGGGCATCATGCACATCGGCCAGCGCGACATCGCCTGGATCCGCCTGGGCCGCCCCGCCGTGGAAAAGGGCTTCGAGCTCAAGCACGTCGGCCAGATCCTGCACGACATGTTCCACAAGGACTTCGGCAGCATCTTGGACAAGGTCGAGGTCACCCTCTACACCAATGAAGCCGATGTCAAGAAATTCACCGAAAAAGCCAGGGCCATGTACAAGCAGCGCGACGAGCGCGTGGAGAACATGACCGACGAGGACGAGGAGACTTTCTACTCCTGCACCCTCTGCCAGTCCTTCGCGCCCTCCCACGTCTGCGTGGTGAGCCCCGAGCGCACCGGCCTTTGCGGCGCCTACAACTGGTTCGACTGCAAGGCCTCCTATGAAATCAACCCCACCGGCCCCAACCAGCCGGTGCAAAAGGGCGAGGTCCTGGACGCCAAGCTTGGCATGTTCAAGGGCGTCAACGACTTCGTGTACAAGGCCTCGCGCCAGAAGATACCTCAGTACAACTTCTACAGCATCGTGTACGAGCCCATGACCACCTGCGGCTGCTGCGAGTGCATCGCGGCGGTGCTGCCGGGCTGCAACGGCATCATGACCGTGCATCGCGACTACACGGGCGAGACCCCCTGCGGCATGAAGTTCACCACCCTGGCGGGCGTCATGGGCGGCGGCCAGTCCAGCCCGGGCTTCGTGGGCCATTCCAAATACAACATCGTCCAGCGCAAATTCGTCGCCGGCGACGGCGGCCTGCTCCGGATGGTGTGGATGCCCAAGAGCCTCAAGGAAGAGCTGCGGGCCGGCCTGGAGCGCCGCGGTCAGGAACTGGGCATGCCCGACCTGATCGACAAGATCGCCGATGAGACCGTAGGCGTGGACGAGGCCACCGTGATGGAATTCCTGCAGAAGGTGGGTCATCCCGCCCTGACCATGGAGCCCATCACCGGCTAGCTGTGGCAACTACTCACGGGGGGCCCCCGGCCCAGGGGGCCCCCTTTTATAAACGGACCACTATATGTTTGCGGGATATTCGGGAAGGAGTGGAGCATGGCTCTGACCGGCATACAGATTTTCAAACTTCTCCCTAAAACCAACTGTGGGGAGTGCGGAGTGCCCACTTGCCTGGCCTTCGCCATGAACCTGGCCGCGGGCAAGGCTGAGTTGGACACCTGCCCCTACGTCTCGGATGAGGCCCGGGAGCAACTGGCCGAAGCCAGCGCCCCCCCCATCCGTCCGGTTAAGTTCGGCTATGGCGATACCGCCCTCACCGTGGGCGGCGAGACGGTGCTTTTCCGCCATGAAAAGACCTTTTTCAATCCCTGCGGCATCGCCGGCACGGTGCGCGACACCGATGGCGACATCGCCGACAAGGTAAAGGCCTGGACCAAATTCCAGTGGGAGCGCGTGGGCCTCAACCTGCGCCCCGAACTGGTCTTCGTGAAATGCGAGTCCGGCGACGCCGCCAAGTTCGAGGCGGCGGTGAAGGCGGTGCTCGACAACAGCGACTTCTCCTTGATCCTGGGCTGCGAGGACGTGGCCGTCATGGAAGGCGCGGCCAAGGCCGCCAAGGACAAGAAGCCCCTGCTGTACGCGGGCACCGCGGCCAACCTGGACAAAATGGCCGCCCTGGCTCATGAGTGCGGCTGCCCCCTGGCCGTGAAGGGCGCCAACATCGACGAAGTCGTGGCGCTTACCAAAGAGCTGATCGACGCCGGCTACAAGGACATGGTCATCGACGCCGGCGCGCGCGACCTCAAGGGCGCTTTCCAGGACAACGTGGCCGTGCGCCGCGCGGCCCTGAATAACGACCGCACCGTGGGCTTCCCCACTATCTGCTTCGCCTGCGAGATGGGCGAAACCATCCAGGAGCAGACCGTGGCCGCGGCGCTCATGATTCCCAAATACGCCGGCATCGTGGTGATGGACGACCTCACCGCCGAAAGCGTGTTCGCGCTTCTTCTGGAGCGGCTGAACATCTTCACCGATCCGCAGCGGCCCATGACCGTGACCCAGGGAATCTACGAGATCGGCGGACCCAACGCCGACAGCCCCATGGCCGTGACCACCAATTTCTCCCTTACCTACTTCATCGTTTCCGGCGAAATCGAGTCCTCGCGGGTGCCCACCTGGCTACTCATAAAGGACACCGAGGGCCTGTCGGTCATGACCGCCTGGGCCGCCGGCAAGTTCTCTGGCGACGACGTGGGCATGTTCGTCAAGAAGAGCGGCATCGAGGAGAAAATCGGCCACAAGTCCATTATTATTCCGGGCTATGCGGCGGCCATCGCCGGCGACCTGGAAGAGGAGCTGCCCGGCTGGAACGTGCAGATCGGCCCGCGCGAGGCCGCGCACCTGTCCAAGTTCCTGAAGGAATGGTCCGCCTGATCATTAGGCGCCGACCGGGAAGCGACTCGGGGCCTTAAGGAGTGGCTGCAAGCGGGACCGTAAACGGAACGGTGAGCAGGACGGTGAGCAGGACGCGGTAAGCGGGGAAGGTGAGCGGGGAAGGCGCCTGGGGCGAGAGCTGGTCCCCAAAGGAGAGCCCAAGCCCGGCCGTCTCCGCGGCCATAAGCCAACGCTTATTTAAGCGGCGGCTCCAACGGCGATCATGTCGACGGGCCCATGCTGGCTGAAAATATAAGTGAGTAATGCGGACAAGGGCGAGGGGCCTAAAAAGCCCCGCGCCCGCGCCGCCCCAAAGGCTGAAGCTCTTCGGTAAAAGTTAGCCGAAGCTGGAAACGCTAAAATAGAGCGCTAGGGGGTAACCCATGAAGATTATCGGCGAGAATCTCAACGTTATTAAGAAGGAGATCGGTCAGGCCTTCAAAGACCGCAACCCTGAGCCTATCCAGCGTTTGGCCAAGGCCGAGGCGGCGGCGGGCGTGGATTGGATCGACATCAACCTGGGGCCCGCACGCAAGGGCGGTCCCGAGCTCATGGAGTGGGTGGTCAAGACGGTGCAGGAGGTGGTGACCGACATCCCCCTGGCCCTGGACACCTCCAACATCGAGGCCATCGAGGCCGGCCTGGCCGTGCACAAAGGCACCGCCCTGGTCAACTCCGTCATGGCCCGGCCCGAGCGTTACACCGCCATGATTCCCATGGTGGCCAAGTACAACGCCGAAGTCATCGCCCTGTTGTGGGGCCCCGATGGCCTGCCCCGCGACGAGAACGAGCGCGCCTCCCTGGCGGTCGAGCTGGTCTACGCCATGAACGAGGCCGGCATCCCCAACGAGAAAATCTTTGTTGACCCCATCATCACCCCGGTCAACATTCAGCAGCCGCAGCTCATGAGCACCCTCAACTTCACCATGATGCTGCAGGACATCGCTCCGGGCGCCAAATCCACCAACGGCCTCTCCAACATCTCCAACGGCACCCCCTGGCGGGAGCCCTTGAACCAGATATTCATGATCATGTTGGAGCGCGCCGGCATGTTCTCCTGCATCGCCGACTACGAGGACGAGCTGATTCTGGAAATCGCCCGCGGCAACCGCCCCGACCTGGTCGAGGTGGTGCACAAGGTGCAGGACGGCGAGATCACTTCTCCCGATGAGGTGAGCGACGAGACCGCCAAGCTCTTCGTGCGCGGCGCCCGCGTCATCCTGGGCCACACCCTCTACTCCGACTCCTGGATGAATATGTAAATCCGGTGGAGGGGTGACGCGTAAGGGGCTTGGCGGAAAGGGCTTGTAGACGAGGGGCCTGGAAGCGAGGGGCCGGGAAGCGGACGGCGGCTTAAGGGCGAGGGCGAAGTCGGGCTTGGGGGCGTAAAATAAGACGCTCAGCGCAACCGGGCTGAAAAGCGTTGCCGGCTTCAAAGAAGCCGCCGGACTAACGGGGCGGCCGGGCTTGATGAAACCGACCCAAGGCGAGGCCGGTCCCCAAAAGCCGCCAGGAGCAAACGGGCGCTGCCGGGCCCGAGGAACCAGAGCCGGCCTGAAAGCTCCGCCCGCGGAAAAACCGAATATACCGCAAACGCCCGCCAGGGAGACGGCCGCAAGGCAGCCTCCCGGGCGGGTGTTCTTTTATGTAAAAGCCGCCGGGGTTCGTCAGGCTTTGGCGTTCAACACGGTGATCTGATCGTTCAAGGTCCAGTAGTCGTAGATGTAGCCGATCAGGAAAAAGCCGCCGGTGAGAAGGTACAGAATGCCGGTGAGCCATTTGCCCATGTACATGCGGTGCACCCCGAAGACGCCCAGGAAGGTGAGGAGTATCCAGGCCAGGTTGTAATCCAGCGCGCCGGGGCGGAAGCGAAGCTCGGCCTGCCGCTCCAGGGAGGGGATCAGGAACAGGTCCACGATCCAGCCGATCAGAAACAGCCCGAAGGTGAAAAAGTAAATGGTCCCGGAGATGGGCTTGCCGAAGTAGAAACGGTGGGAGCCCGTGAAGCCGAAGATCCAAAGTATGTAGCCGATGCTCTTGCTGTGCGTGTCATTGGGCATGATGCGCTCCCTTGGCTTATAGGTGACGTCCCTTGGCCCCCCCGGCGCCCGGCCGGCGGGCCGAAGGACTTAGAGATGGCTGACCAGCTCGTCCAGGCGCGATATGCGGCCGGCCGCGCCCGGCACCTGGGGCGGGGGCTCGTGCACGCCGATGAGATAGGTTTTCAGGCCGGCGGACAGGGCGCTTTGCGCGCCGGCGGTGGAATCCTCCACGGCCAGTCCCTGGGCGGGCTCCAGCCCGGCCAGGCCCAGGGCCTTGAGAAAGGGCTCGGGATGGGGCTTGCCCTGGCTCACATTGTCCGCGCTGACCAGGCCGGAGACGAAGCCCGTCAGGCCGTGGGCCTCCAGAAAGTCGCGCGCCACCTGGCCCGGCGAGGAGGTGACCACCGCCACGTAAAGCCCCCGCTGCCGGGCCGCCTCCAGCAGGCGGCGCGCCCCGGGGGTGGGGGCGGCCTCCTCCTGATAGCGGTCCCCCACCAGGGCCAGATAGCCGTCCACCAGAGCGGCCGGGTCCTGCGGCAGGGCGTGGCGCTCTTTCAAATAAACCATGATGTCGAAAAGCCGGAAACCGGACATGTCGCGGAACTCGGCCGGTTGGGGCGCGACGCCGTGGGTCTCCAGGAAATTCCTGAAAACCCGCTTCAGCATGAGCATGCTGTCGGCCAGGGTGCCGTCCAGATCCAGAAAAAGTCCTTTTACGCGCCGCATGAATGGTCTCCTTGCCCCTTGGCAAAAGCCTACCGGTTGTCCGGCCCGCCGGCAAGCCGATAGGAAAGCAAGACGCGCTAAGAAAAATTCTTATTAAAGATGGAAAATTAAAAGATTTTTTACGCAGGCCGCCTGGCGAAATGCCTTGAGGTGCCGTAGAATCGGTCCAAGGGTGACCCAAGGCGAGGGGAGCCTTGCCATTCTTGACTTTGAATCCCCGATATGCCTATAGTTACCCCAATATGATGGGATAGTATACACATGAGTAACTATATCTTGGGATTTCTGGATAGCATCTCCTTTGGCCAAACCGCCTGGGCCGCCCAGGCCCCCCTGGGGGACGGCCGGGGCACCGACGTATGGCAGCTGGTCATAAGCGCCGGGCCGGTGGTGCAGGTGGTGCTTTGGCTGCTGGTCCTGTTCTCGGTTCTGTCTTGGGCGGTAATATTCACTAAATTCAAAGTGATACGCGCCGCGCGCAAGGAGAACCGGGAATTCGAGAACCTGTTCTGGGAATGCGGCAGCCTGTCTTCGGCCTACAGCCAGACGCGGAACCTCACCCAAAGCCCCCTGGCCCACGTCTTCCGCTTGGGCTATGCCGAGCTGGGCAAGGTCATGCGGCTTTCCGGCGACGCCGGCCTGCCCCGCGAGGTGGTGGACAACCTGAAACGGGCCATGTCCCGAGGCCAGGCCTCGGAGACCACCCGCCTGCACAAGGCGGTCACCTTCCTGGCCACCTGCGCCAACACCGCGCCGTTCATCGGCTTGTTCGGCACGGTGTGGGGCATCATGGATTCCTTCCGCTCCATCGGCTCCACCGGCGCCGCCAACCTGGCCACGGTGGCCCCCGGCATCGCCGAGGCCCTGGTGGCCACGGCCACCGGCCTTTTCGCGGCCATCCCGGCGGTGGTGTTCTTCAACCATTTCAACCGCAGGTTGCAGGTCTTGGAAGCGGAGATGGATTCCTTCAGCCAGGATTTCCTCAACCTGGTGGAGCGCGACGTCATGCGCCGCCAGGGGCCTCCGGTGGAGGCGGTGCGTCCGGCGGGCATGGGCTCCCCCGCGGCCGCTTCCCTTACTTAAATCCCCCAGCGGCGCGGGCAAGAGGGGGCTCGAGCCCATACCGCCGCGCTTAATATGGCGAGAGTAGCGTAGTCATGGCAGGCGTATCCACGGGCAAGGGCCGCTTCATGGGCGAGATAAACGTGGTGCCCCTGGTGGACGTCATGCTGGTGCTGTTGATCATCTTCATGGTCACCGCGCCCATGATGGTCCAGGGCTTGGACGTTAAATTGCCTGAAACCGATGCCGGCGCCCTCAAGCAGGATCAGGAGCTTCTCATGCTCAGCGTGACCCGCGAGGGCAAGCTGTTCCTGGACGAGTTCCCGGTGGAGGTGGAGGGCCTGGCCGATAAAATCAAGAACATCGTGGCCCGTAAACCGGGCACCAGGGTCTATCTGCGCGCCGACAAGGACGTGGCCTACGGCACGGTGGTGCAGGTGTTGGCCCAGACCCGCAAGGCGGGCGTGGAGAACCTGGGCATGGTCACCGAGCCGGAAAAGGTGCCCGCGCCCAAGAAAAAGAAAAAATCTTGACCGCCACCCTGACCCGATGGCTGATGCCCCCAGTGGGCGAACAGCTGGGCTGGGGTATCTTGGTCAGCCTGGGAGTCCACCTGCTGATTATCGTCATGCTGGTGTTCTGGCCGGGCTGGGGCCCCAGCCGGCGCGAGATATTCGCCCCGGTTTATAACGTGAATCTGGTGGGCGGGCCGCCGCGCCTGCCCGCGCCGGCCCCTGCGCCCGCGCCCAAACCGGCGGCCAAGCCGGCGGCCAAGCCCGAACCCAAACCCGTGGCCAAACCCAAGCCCGCGCCCAAGCCGGAGCCCAAGAAGGAGGCCATCGCCACCCAAAAGGAGGCGGTCAAGCCCAAGCGCCTGGAGCGCAAAAAGCCCGAGCCCAGCCAGGACCAGAGCCGGGAGCTGGAAAAGCGCCTCAAGCGACTGCGCCAAAAGGTGGCCGAGGAGCGCGCCGTGGAAAACGCCATAGCCCGCCTGGAAAGCAAGGTGCAGAGCCGGGGGGCCATGGCCGGCGCGGCCGGGCAGGCCGGCGGCGGCGGCAGCGAATTGAACCTGCGCTTTCAGCTCTACTACACCCAGCTATGGGAGCGCATCCGCCAGAACTGGGTGCTGCCCGAGGCCCTGGTGGGCAAGCACAAGGGCCTGGTGGCGGTGATCGTGATGCGCATACGCAAGGACGGCGGCCTGGATCGGGTCTGGCTGGAGCAGGGTTCCGGCAACGGCCGCTTCGACGCCTCGGCCTTGCGCGCGGCCGAAAGGGCCGCGCCCTACCCTCCCTTGCCGGCCGGGCTGCACGAGAGGGTGCACGAGGTGGGGGTGCGTTTCAGGGCCGAGGACATTTCCGGATAACGAGGAGACCATGCGACCAAGTCCACGCAGCCTAGTAATCATCGGCGCTTTATTGGCGGCCCTCATCGTCATGGCCGGTTCGGCCTGGGCCAGGGTCTACATAGACGTGACCCAGCCCTTCTCGCGCCGCCTGCCCCTGGCCATACCGGAGTTCCAGCCCCTGGCCGGCGCCGCGCCGGACGCGGTGGGCGCCGAAGGCAACGAGATACTCTCCAAGGCGCTTTCCTTCACCGGGCTGTTCGACATCTTGGACCCCCGCGGCTTCATCGGCAAGCCCCAGCCGGGCAGCGTCAACTACGCCATGTGGTCCAAGGTGGGGGCGGAGCTGATGATCGCCTGCTCCTATCAGACCGGCGGCCAGGGGCTGACCATGGAATGCCGGCTCTACGACGTGGTGGAGCGCCGGCTCCTCACCGGCCGCCGCTACGACGGGGTGCGGGCGGATCTGCCCATGATGATGTACCGCTTCGCCGACGAGGTGATGCTGGCCATCACCGGCGAGCGCTCGGTGTTCAGCACCGAGATAGCTTTCGTGGGGTCCCGCCAGGGCGAAAAGGGCGCGGTCAAGGAAATCTATCTGATGAGCTTCGACGGCTCCAGCATCAAGAAGGTGACCAGCCACGGCGACATAAGCCTTTATCCCGGCTGGTCCGGCGACGGCAGGCTCCTGGCCTACAGCTCCTACCAGAAGAGACGCCCGGCGATATTCGTGCAGGCCCTGGCCGGCGGCAGCGGCAAGCTGGTGATCAACAAGCCCGGCGTGAACCTCACCCCGGTGTTCCAGCCGGGCAGCAACAACCTGGCCGTGAGCATGAGCCACACCGGCCGCACCAATATCTTCCTGGTGGACATAGCCGGCCAAATCGTGAAACACCTGACCAACGGCTGGGGCATCGACGTGGCGCCCAGCTTCAGCCCGGACGGCAAGCAGATGGCTTACGTTTCCGACCGGGGCGGCTCCCCCCAGATTTACGTGATGGACCTGGCCAGCGGCCAGCAACGGCGGCTCACCTTCGGCTATAAGTATTGCGCCGCGCCGGACTGGTCGCCCCGGGGCGACCGCATCGCCTTCCAGGCCATGGACGACGGGGTGTTCCAGGTGGTCACCATCAAGCCCGACGGCTCGGGGGCCCAGGTCTTGACCAGCGGTTACGGCGGCGCCGAGGACCCCACCTGGTCGCCGGACGGCAGGCTGATCGCCTATGCCGGCCGCCAGACCGGCCGCTACCAGATCTACGTGATGACGGCCAACGGCCAACCCATAAGACGGCTGACCAATCTCCCCGGCGAGCAGACCGATCCGGCCTGGTCGCCCCGGGGGGTTAGCCGGCCGCTGGATTGATAACGGCAGGCGCGGGTGACGTCTTCAAGTCCGTCTCGGCGCCCGCAAAAGATAAACAAGAAAGATCGAGGAGGCGACAAGGTGAAAAAGTTTTTGGTGGTGATTGCGGTGGCGGCCTTGGTCATGTCTTTGGGCCTGGCCGCGGGCTGCGGCAAGGAACAGGTGGCGGCGCCGGGCGGCCAGCTGAGCGCCGAGGAACAAGCCCGCCTGGAGGCGGAGCGCCAGCGCCGGCTGCGCGAGGCCCAGCTCCAGGAGCAGGAGGCCCGCGCCTCCCAGCTGCGCGAGGTCTTCGTGAATCAGGATATCCATTTTGATTACGACCGCTACGATCTCTCGGCCGAGGCCAAGCAGACACTCAACGACAAAGCCGAGTACATGCGCGGCAACCCGGCCCTGATGGTGATCGTGGAAGGCCATTGCGACGAGCGCGGCTCCAACGCCTACAACATGGCGCTGGGCGAGAAGCGCTCCAAGGCGGCCGCCGCCTATCTGGAGGCCATGGGCATCGCGCCCAACCGCCTGGAGACGGTGAGCTACGGCGAGGAACGGCCCTTGGTGATGGGCACCAGCGAGGAGGCCTACGCGGCCAACCGCCGAGGGCATTTCGTGATCAAATAAAATGGGGGAGCCCCGCGTCCGGGAGCGGCCCGATGGCCGGCGGGCTCCCGGATGCGGTCAAGGCCGTGAATTTTTCTTGGGGAGGCGAATGACCCATGCCTGACAAATTGCGCTGGCTCTTGGTCCTGGCGCTGGCCATTTCCGCGGCCGGTTGCGCCAGCGTGGAGCCCGATCAGTTCAGCGCCCTGCAGAGCCAAGTCTACTACAACCGCCAAAAGATAGACCGGCTGGAAAAACAGCTGGAAACCGCGCGCAGGCCCCAGGCCGAGCTGCAGGCCGAGATCATGACCCTCCGCCAGGAAATGGCCGACCTCCGGGGGCGGGTGGAGGAGAATTCCCACCGCCTGGGCATGGCTCCCGAACAGGCCATGGCCCAAAAGGTCGAAGCCCAGGAATTGGCCGGCAGGGTGGCCCGCCTGGAGGAGCATCTGGGCATGAAGGGCGGCGCGGCGGCCAAACCCGCGGCCCAGCCCTCGGCCAGGCCGGCGGCGGCCGAGGCCAAGCCCCAGAGCCTGAGCGACGTATACAACCTGGCTCACCAGCTGCGCAAAAAGGGCTCCCTGGACGCCGCCCGCGAACGCTTCGAGGAGGTGGTCAAGAAGGGCCCCAAATCCAGCCTGGCCGACAACGCCCAATATTGGGTGGGGGATATTCTGTACGACCAGAAGCGCTACGAGGAGGCCATTCTGGCCTTCAACCAGGTGGTCAAGCAATACCCCAAAAGCAACAAGGCGCCCGCGGCGCTCCTGAAACAAGGCATGGCCTTCCGGGAATTGGGCGATAAGCGCACCGCCAAGATAGTGCTCAATCGCCTGATCAAGGCGTATCCCAAATCCAGCCAGGCCGACGCCGCCAAGAAGATGCTCAAGAAGCTGTGAGCCGCGGCGCCGCAGCCCGGATCAAGGAAAGGGCCACCATGCTGGATTATTATCTGTACGTTCTTCTGCTGGCCTATCCGGCCTGGCGGATCTGCAAACGGGCGGGCCTCAACCCATACCTGGCCGGCCTCTTGCTGGTCCCCGGCCTGGGAGTGCTCCTCCTGCCCCTGTTGCTGGGCTTCAAGGCCTGGCCCACGGCGCGGGGAGGCCGTTCATAATGTTGGGCGGTTCCATTGCCAATGAGGCCTTTTTTTGGATCACGGCGGGCCTGTACGTGTATCTGCATTTCCGGGTGGTGCGCAAGGCCGGGCTGAACCCCTTGTGGGCCCTGGTGAGCCTGGCCTTGTTGGGGCCGGTGTTTTTCGCGCGGTCCCTGCCGCCCGAGGATCTGCAACTGGGGCAGGAACTCCACTTCAGCGCCAGGCAATGGCTGTATTTATTCATGCCGCTGGTCTACGTGGCGGCGGTCTGGCGCTTCGCCTTTGTGCGCTGGCCCACGGTGGATGATACGCCGGCGCAAAGGCCCCTGGAGCCCCCGCAGTAAACCCGGGCGGGCGAACCCGCCGCTTGATAAAGGTAGGGAAGGTCCGGTCCCTTGCGGCTGCGAGGGCCGGAGCCCCCGTGCGGGGCTCCGCGCTTTTCTTGAGGGATGGGCGTTTAGCCGCCCAGGGGCCACTGCCCCCGCGCTTCCAGCACCTCCTTGAGCACGGCCAGGGCCTGGTTCACCCTGGGCACGCCGGCATAGGTGCCCACCTGGAAAATGGCCTCGGCCACCTCTTCCGGTTTCAGACCCACTTGCAGACCGGCGTAGACATGCAGGCGCAGTTCGTCCACATGGCCCAGGGAGGCCAGGGAGGCGATGGCCACCAGTTGGCGGGTGGGATGGGGCAGCTTTTCCCGGGCGTACATCTGGCCGGTTATGTAGAGGCTCATGTCCTTGGCCAGGCCCTTGTCAAAGGCCCGCCAAAGCTCGTAGGGCCGCTCGCCCTTATAGCCCGCGAACAGGGTTTCGGCGGTGGCCGCGGTTTTGGCTTTCAGATCGTCGCTCATGAGGATCTCCCGATACGGGGTTAGCGGGGAATGGAAACAGGGCTGGTTGTGCATGACGAGCCAACCCGCTTAATATCTTGAAAGGGACAATAACAACCCGCCGGAAAACCGGCAAGCGTTTAGGGGGGCGTATGAGTGAGGATACCGAACAGGCGATCGTCCGCGCCACAAATGAAGCGGCGGAAGAAGCGTGGGAACGCTATGGCGAAAAATGGGCCCTACAAGCGCTTGTGACAGCCATACCGTATTTGGGCGGCCCTCTTGACGCTTGGCTGAAATCAAAAGGGAGCGAAATAACCCGTAAGCGCATAATGGGTTTGTTTGAAGAGCTTAAAAAACAGATTGAAGAAATAGACAATAAAAAAATAAACAAAGATTTTTTCAATACGGAAGAATTTTTCGACTTGGCGATTATGGCCATGGATGCGGCGGCCCGCACCAGGAGCAGGGAAAAAGTAAAAATCTACGCAAGGGTTCTTTTAGGGGCGGCCACAACTTGGCCTCAACCACAACACGACCCGGAGACGTACCTGAGCATCCTCGCTGAAATAACGCCCACCGAATTGGAAATCTTGAAAGCGCTATACCGGGTGCAAAAAGATGGGCCGCCCGAAGATGCGCATATCACCGAGTGGGAAAAGGAAAAAGGATGGAAAAGGATATTGAGTGGTTTTGATCTACCAGAGGAAGAAGTAAGGTTTTACTTACAACGGCTGGAGCGGACGGGCCTGGTGACTTCAATTACAGGATATCTTGATACACTGGACGCGGAAGGACATTTTATAATTTCCGGGCTATTTCGCAAGCTAGCCACGTTTCTCGAAATGTAAAAACGGGCGGCTCAACCCAGGGCGGCGAAGACGTAATAGCTCAAGCCCAGGGCCGCCTCGGCCTCCCAGTTCAGCGCCGGGTCCAGGGCGAAAAGGCTCTCGTCCCAGGCGCGCAGCAGCTCGCCCATCTCCCTGGCCTGGGCCGCGGAATAACTCACCCACAAAAGCTTCATGGCGGGCGAAAACCCGCCCTGGCGCAGGGTGTCCAGCATGCGCTCCGGGTCGGAGGTGACGCCGGTTTTAAGCGCGGGCCAGCCGGCCCTAAGCTCGGCCAAACGCCGTCTGAGGTCTTGGGCCACCTTGCCGGGCGGCCCCTGGATTATCTCGCTGTAGTCAAGGCTCATGGCGCTATTCTACCACTGATTAAAGGGATACGGCGAGCCGGCGCTTCCGGGGGGCCTTGCCCCGGCGGAGCGCGCCGCTAACCTGGGCCTCTCCCTGGGGCCGACTTGACGGGGGGATGCGAAACGGGCAGGGTTCAGTGGGCGTTCAGTTGGCCCCGGATGAAGGCCTCCACCTCCTGGGCCGGCCTGAACACGCCGTAATGGCCCTCGGCCAGGATGTCGGCCTTCAGCTCCAGGAGCTTTTCCATGGATTCCCGCCAGTCATCCAGATCGGAGCCGAAAGCCGGCGAAAAAGGACCATGGATATCCTGGCCGAAAAGCACCCTAGCGCCGCCGCAGGGGCAATAAAAGGCCACGGAGCCGGGGGTGTGCCCGGGCGTGTGAATCACCCTGACGATCTGGCCGTCGCCCAAGTCCAGCTCATCGCCGTCCTTGAGAAAGCCGTCCGCTTCCAGGGGCGCCAGCTTGAGCCCATACCAATTGGCCGCGCTGCGCAAGGCGTCGCCCTGGGCCAGCACCGGCGCGTCCTCGGCGTGGATCAGCACCTGGCAATCGGCCAGGCGCTTCAGCTCGGCCGCGCCTCCCGCGTGGTCTATGTGGGCGTGGGTAAGGGCCAGATGGGTGGGGGGAGCGCCCGCCGCCTCGGTGGCGAATTCAAGGATGCGGGCCGCGCTGGGCCCGGCGCCGCAATCCACCAGAAGCCGCGCCTGGGAGCCCACCACCAGGTAGCAAAGACAGTCGCGGGGGTCGCTCAAGTCGGGACCGCCCACGATGAAAACCCCCGGCGCCACGCGAGTGAGGGAATTTTCCACCCTGCCCCAATTCATGGTAGGGTTTCACTTCGGCCCGCCGATCCTGCATGGAAAGGGAGGGGCGGCAATAGAGGGCAGGCGGCAAAGGGGACGGGCATCTGCGCGCTCGCATCGCTGGCTTTACTTGAAGCCCCCCTAGGCGACGGCGGCCTCTATCCTTGGCCGCGTCGGGGGCAGGTCCTTCCTGGACTCTACAAAACATTGTGAGGCATTACGCAAGGCAAGGCAAGGAAAATAGCTTTAATTCAAAGGCAATAACGGCTCCTAGGCCGTCTCGGAGAGCACCACGCCGCCGCCTGGTTTGGCCGAGATGGTCACTTGGCTCTGGTCCCTGCGCCAGGTGGCGGAATCGGCGCTGACGGCCTGGGGAGCGCCCAAACGGCGGGCGAACTCCCGCACCAGTTTGGCGTAATCGGCGGTCTCGCTGACGCCGGCGAAGGAAAGGGTGAGCGAGCTGAGTTGATGACCGGAATCAAAAGAGAAAACGAGCTTATAGGAGCGTCCGGCCGGATCGGTCTCCGGCCGGTATTCCAGCTTGCGGCCGGAAATCTCGGCGGCTTGCGGGTAGTTGCGCTTGACGGCGTCGAAACTCATGCCCCAGGCCACCCTGCCCCAGCCTCGCCAGGACTGGGAAAAATCCAGGCCCGCGAAAAAGGCGCTCAGGCCCGGCCTCAGCTCCAAGCCGCCCACATGGGCCCCCCTGGTTTGAAGTCCTCGACATAATTATCCTATACTGCTTATCGGCGGCGATGAGGCCGACCTTTAATCCAAGGAGGCGACCATGGCCAAGGGCAAGACGCCCGCCACCCCGGCCTTGCGGGCCCTGAAAGCGGCCAAGGCGGATTTCAGCCTCAGGCCCTATGCCTATGAGGACCACGGCGGAACCGCCCGGGCGGCCGGCGAGCTGGGGGTGGAAGAGCACGCGGTGGTCAAGACCCTGGTCATGCAGGACGAGGGCGGCCATCCCTTTCTGGTGCTGATGCACGGCGACAAAGAGGTATCCACCAAGGCCCTGGCCCGGGAACTGGGGGTGAAGGCGGTGAGCCCTTGCGGCCCGGCCGACGCGGAGCGCTACACCGGCTATCAGGTTGGCGGCATCAGCCCCTTTGGCACCAAGCGGCAACTACCGGTTTATTATGAAAAAAGTATAATGGACTTACAACGTATCTACATAAATGCCGGCCGGCGGGGCTTGCTGGCCGAGCTCGACCCGCAAGAGCTGCGGCGAATGCTCGCGGCCAAGGAGGTTTGCGCGGCGCGCTGAAACTGGCCCCGGCCGGACGCGGTAAAATTAAAGCAATAGCTTCAAGATTCCACGATGCGCGATACCCGGCGCGGCCAGGTCAATAGGGGCCTTCCAACCTACAGAATGAGGACGACACCTTATTTTAGTAACATGATTGTCATGATACTGTAACATATAAGCCGGAGACCATCTCGGCGATGGCGTTTACGCAAAGGGCTTTGGGAAACCGCGTTTTGGGATTGTCTTAGCGGGGGCGGTCGTGCCGGAAGCGGGCGGGCATATTTTATTTGATCCCCAGGATCATGAGCTTCTCGTCATGGTGAATGAAGTGCTTCACCGGGAGAAGTCGCGCCGCCAGGTCAAGAGCCTTTTCACGCCCAATCTGCACCCCAACGGCATCAAGGAGATGGCCGCCTCCAAAGACCTGCGGGTGGCCTACGCGGTGATCCACCTTTTGGACGCCCTGCAGGAGGGCCGCGTCGAGGACCGGCTGAACGCCCTGCGCACGGTGCGCGACGAGGTTTTGCACTGCGCCCAAAGCGAGCTGCGGATCAACACCGGCCGGGTGCTGGTGCAGATCATGAAGGAGCTGGTGCGCTCCCAGGGCGACACCAGCCGCCAATTGGAGCTGGCCCACGATTTCCGCCTGGCCTCGGCCGGCAAGCCCTTTGTGGTGCGCCGCCTGCTCCAGCGGTTCCATCTGCTGGAAATGCCCGAGGATTGGAGCCAGCTTTCCTTTGACGACCACGTGCACGACGCCAACACCAAGGGCCGCAAGTTCCCCACCCATTTGATCCTGGACGCCTGGATCAAGGGCATCCGCTCCCTCACCGTGATCCATTACAACCACGTCTCGCCCCGGGCCGCCTCGGAGCTCATCGAGGCCGCCGAGATCATGGGCATCAAGGTGAGGTTGGGCGTGGAGTTCGCCGCGCGCTGGGGCGACGGCTTCGCCCACCTGATCTGGTCGCCGCGGGGCATCGGCCCGGCCCAGGAGTTCATCGGCTTCCTGCGCCAGCACGAGGTGGAGGAGTTCATGGCCCTGGGCCGCCAGGTTTCCGAATACCAGGCTTGCCGGGTGTTGGAAGCTTTGCGCAGCTTCAACCAGGAGGGAAGGCTGGCGCTGGAAAAGGAGCTGGGCCTGGCCATGCCCCCCCTGGACCCCGCCCAATTCCTGGAATTCGTGGGCATGGGCCAGGCCTCCATCTTGCATCTGGCCCAGTTCATCCACAATCATTTATGGCCCTTCATGCAAGCGAAAGCCGAGGAGATAAAAGCCGCGCTCTCCCAGGCCGCGCCCAATGAGCGGGCGGGGCTCAGCGCGCAATTGAGCAGGCTGGACGGGCTCCTGCCCGAGACCATCGCCCAGCGCTACCTGGGCTCCGTCCATGGCGACGGGTTCGAGCTGTTGCAGCCGGACGATCCGGATTTGCCCGAACTGGCCAGGCTCAAGCCCGAGGAGCTCCTGGACCGCCTGGCCAAGCTCCACGCCGGCGCTCGCGTCACCCTGAACCTCAGCGGGCTTAGAGTGGAGGACGTGCTGGAGCTCGTCAACGAGTGCCAGGGCGGCATCACCCATCTGGAGATATTCAACCTCAAGGATTACGTGGCGGGCAAGGCCGGGCAGATGGCCGAGATCAGCCGCCTGCAACAGGCCCTGAACTCGGGCAACGCCATAATCATCAAGCAGCGCATCAGGGACATAATGAAGGGCGTGGAGGAGTCGGGCCGGCCCGACTCCGCCCAACGCCTGGCGCGGCTGCGGCCGGTGCTCCTGAACATAAGCCAACTGAGCAACCTGTACCGCCGGGTGCCGCTCAAGTCGCGGTTGGGCAGCGATTCCACCGGCCGCTCCATCAATTCGCCGGGCATGGGCCTGGCGGTGCTGGAGACCCTGCCCCACCGCCCCCAAAAGGCCATGCGGGGCCGCCAGCCCTCCCGGCTGGTCTTGCCGGTGGAGTCCCTAGTGCACGAGCAGGTCAGCTATCTGGAAGCGCCCACCACGCGGCCCCGGCAGAGGAGATGGCTCAGGCTGGCCCGGCGCGCGCCCGGATTGGGCCGGCTGGGCCTGCGGGTGAGGCGCGATTGGCATTTGGAGCGCCATTTATTGATGAAGGGGGAGCAGGCCAAGGGCGGCAACCTGATTTCCCTGGGCGGCGGGCTGCGCGCCGAAACCAACGGGTTGGCCGCCCATGGCGAAAGCGGGCGTCCGAGGGGCAAGAGGGGCCTCGGCTATGGCTGGTCCTATCTGAACACCGGCCTCAAGAACGGGCTCAAGGTGCTCATCGGCTTCATCCCCGCCGCGCTCACCTTCGCCCTGAGCCAGGATTGGTGGGTGCTGGCCTGGCTGGGCGCCCCCATCTGGTTCGCCATAACCGGCTCGCGGAACATCCTGCAATCGGTGCTGGGCGGCGGCGGGGCGCGGCGCTCGCCCCTTTTGCGCTGGAACAACTACGTGAGCTGGAGCCGCCTGGCCGACAGCCTTTTGTTCACCGGTTTTTCCGTGCCGCTCTTGGATTACCTGGTCAAGACCCTGCTCATGGACCGCGGGCTGGGCATAAACACCCATACCAACCCGGCGGCCCTCTACGCGGTCATGTCGCTGGTCAACGGGCTCTACATCTGCACCCACAACATCCTGCGCGGCCTGCCGCGCTCGGCGGCCATCGGCAACCTTTTTCGCAGCATTCTGGCCTTCCCCCTGGCGGTGGGTTTCAACGCGGCGCTGGCCGGGGCCATGGGCTGGTACGGCCTGCCCGGCGTGGATGAGATGCTGCAACAATGGGCGGCGGTGATATCCAAGGCGGCCTCCGATTTCGTGGCCGGCTTCATCGAGGGCATGGCCGACCGCATGCAGAACCTGCGCATGCGGGCCTGGGATTACGCCGGCAAGCTGGGGCAGCTCTTCGACACCTATGCCCGGCTGGAACTGCTTTTCCCGGAAAACGACGTGAAGGAGATGCTGCTGAAGCCCAAGAGCCTCTTGCAGAGCCTGGACCCCCGGGTGCGGGACCTGGCGGGGGTGATGATCATCCATGCCTTGGACCTGCTCTATTTCTGGATGTATCAGCCCCGCTCGCAGGGCATGTTCAAGGCTTTGTTGCAGGGCTTAAGCGGCGAGGAGCTGGGCATCATAGCCCGCTCCCAGCTTATCTTGCGGCGGCAGCGGGAGATCAGCCAGATGTTCGTGGACGGCCTGGTGGGCAAGCGCTTTTCCCGGCCCCTGGCGTTTTACCTGGACCGCTGGAGCCAATACCTGGCCACCTGCCAGGAACTCATCAACAAGCTGGCGACCCAGGAAAAAAAGCGGCCCTCCCATTTCCTGGATCAGTCGGATTCCCTGGACGTGGCCCCGGCCGGCGGCGTCTCGCCGGCGGGGTGCTTCGCGGACCGCCTGTAAAGGCCGCGGCCTCGGGTCCCGAAAACCGGCCCGGCATGAAGGCGCGGGCAGCCGCCAAGGGCAAGACCGGCAACGTGTGAAAACGTCTTGGGAAACGACGCCCAGCCGCCCGCCGGCTGATGCCCTGCGTTCCGGCGCACCCTCGCCTCCCTCTCGCCGCTAGCCGGGTTTGGCCAACCGCCCCCTCGCCCTTTAGCCGGGTTTGGCCAACCGCCCCCTCGCCCTTTAGCCGGGTTTGGCCAACCGCCCCCCTCGCCCTTTAGCCGGGTTTGGCCAACCGCCCCCCTCGCCCTTTAGCCCCAGGCGGCCAGGCCCAGGGCGTAACGCGAGGAAAGCTGGGGATGGTAGGGCACCACCCGCACCGAAAGGCCCAATTGGCCGTTGAAATCGCAGGTGAGCGAGCCCTGGAAATCGAAAACCCCGTTCTGGCCGTTGGTGTCCTGCATGGTTTCCACCTTGCGTTCGGCGAATTCCCCTTCCGCGTCCAGGGCCCCGAAGTAGATGTCGCAGGCCACGTCCGAAGGCAGGAGGTTGCCCAGCTTCACCTTGGCGCGGACCTCCACTTCCTGGCCATGGGTGAGCGGCCCGCTTAAGGGGCTGTTCACTTCCAGCACCTGCACCTGGCTCCAGTTCTCCATGATGCGGCGGACCCAGCCGCCCAGGTCGCGGGCCCGGGCGTAGTTGTCGGCCTTTAGCGCGTTGAAGCTTTCGGCGGCGGGCACGTAGGCCAGGTCGCTGTAATCCTCCAGCATGCGGTGGGTGTTGAAGATGGGGCAAAGCCTGGCCAGGCATCTTTTCATGTAGCGTATCCAGCCGCGGGGCAGGCCGTCCTGGTCGCGCCGGTAATAGAGCGGCACCACCTCCGATTCCAGGAGCCGGTAAAGCGCCTGGGCCTCCACCTGGTCCTGCAGGTCGGGGTTTTCATATTCCTCGCCCGAGCCGATGGCCCAGCCCAGGCCCGGCTCATAGCCCTCGTCCCACCAGCCGTCCAGGATGGAAAGGTTGAGGCCGCCGTTGGCCGCGCTTTTCATGCCGCTGGTGCCGCAGGCCTCCAGGGGCCGGCGGGGGTTGTTGAGCCAGACGTCGGCGCCCTGCACCAGATAGCGGGCCACGTTGATGTCGTAATCCTCCAGGAAGACCATGTGGTCCCGGAAGCGCGGGTCCTGGGCCACTTCCACCACCCGGCGGATGAACTCCTTGCCCTCGGCGTCCTTGGGGTGGGCCTTGCCGGCGAAGATGAACTGCACCGGGCATTGCGGGTCCCCCACGATGGCGGCCAGGCGGTCGAGATCGCGGAAGAGCATGATGGCGCGCTTGTAGGTGGCGAAACGGCGGGCGAAGACGATGGTCAGGGCCTCGTCGTTCAAGACCTCGCGGGCGTGCTTCATGGTGTCGGGGCTGGCGCCCCGGCGCTTGAGCTGGCCGGCCAGGCGGTTGCGCACGAAACTGATGAGCCGGGCCCGGCGGCGTTCGTGGGCGCGCCAAAGCTCGCTGTCGGGCACGTTAAGCACCCTGGCCCAAACCGCCTGGGAATCCGGGTCCTCGTTCCATTCGGGGCCCAGGTAGCGGTGGTAGAGGTAGGCCATCTCGGTGGAGAGCCAACTGGGGATGTGCACCCCGTTGGTGATGTGGCCTATGGGCACGTCCTCGGGGGGGAAATGGGGCCAGACCTCTTTCCACATGTCCCGGCTCACCTGGCCGTGCAGGCGGCTCACGCCGTTGGAAAATCCGGAGAGGCGCAGCGCCAGCACGGTCATGCAGAACTGCTCTTCCTGGTCGGTGGGATGGGTGCGGCCGTAGCCCAAAAGCACCGGCATGGATATGCCCAGGCCGCCCACGTAGTTCTGGAAATGGGTTTTTACCATGTCGGGCTCGAAATAGTCGTTGCCCGCCGGCACCGGGGTGTGGGTGGTGAAGACGTTGGAGGCCCGCACCACCTCGCGGGCCTCGTCGAAGCTCAGGCCGTCGTTCTGGCGCAGCAGGCGGATGCGCTCCAGGGAGGCGAAGGCGGAATGCCCCTCGTTCATGTGAAAGGCGTTGGGCTTGATGCCCAGGGCTTCCAGGAGGCGCACCCCGCCGATGCCCAGGAGAATCTCCTGGCGGATGCGCATCTCGCGGTCGCCGCCGTAGAGCTGGTGGGTTATGGCCCGCAGCTCGGGCGGGTTGGCGTCCACGTTGGCGTCCATGAGGTACAGGGAAACTCGGCCCACCCTGACCAGCCAGATGCGGGCGGTTAGCGGCTGGCCCATGATGTCCACGCTGATGGAAACCTCGTTGCCCGCCTCGTCGCGCACCAGCTCCATGGGCAGGTTCCAGAAATCGTTGGGGTGGTATTCCTCCTGCTGCCAGCCGTTGGGGTTCAGGTATTGGGTGAAGTAGCCCTGCCGGTAGGCCAGGCCCACCGCCACCAGGGGCACGTTGAGGTTGCTGGCGCTTTTCAGGTGGTCGCCCGAGAGCATGCCCAGGCCGCCGGAGTAGATGGGCAGGCAGTCGGCCAGCCCGTATTCGGCGCTGAAATAGGCCACCTTGAAATCGGGGGGCGTGCGGTCGCCCAGGAAGGGGCAGCCCTCGGCGCCGAGATAGCCCTTGAGCTGGCCGTGCACCCTTTCCATCTGGGCCACGAAGCCCGAATCCTTGGCAAGGCTTTCCAGCCGTTTCTGGCTGACCTGGTTCAGGAGGGCCACCGGATTGTGCCGCGCCTTGGGCCAGAGCCGGCTGTCAATGCGTTGAAACAGCTCCACCGCCTCGGGGCTCCAGGAAAACCACAAATTGTGGCACAGCTCGGTGAGGGGCGTCAGTTGCTTGGGCAGCTTGGGCCGCACCTGGAAACTCAAGGTAGGTCTCACTTAAAACTCCTCCCTGGCCGCCTTGACGGGCATGGTTCCGGCGGTGGTTGTGGCAGGCATGCTACGCATCAATTTTGGCGTTTTGACCGCGGCAATGCAAGCGAATCCTTGGCCGCGGCCCAGGCGCGAGGGGGGCCGCCCGCTAGGCAACGCCGCCGGCCCCGGACCGATCCTGGGTCCGGGGTTTATCGCCTCAAGGCCTTAAACGCCGCCGCCGGCCGGCTGCGCCAGCCAGCGGCATCCTGCGTTGCTGGCCGCTCTCGGGCCTTGACGTAGCTTTGGCTACGCCTGCGGCCCTCGCTTGCCAGACGCCTTGTCTGCCGGCGGCTGGCTGTGCCGGGCCCGAGTGCGAACCGTCCCTCCTGAAATATGCCGTCTAGCGGAGAAAGGGATTGCTGTCGCGCTCTTGTTTTACGGTGGACTTGGGCGCGGGCCCGTAGTGGTGGCCCGGCCATACCACGGTTTCGTCGGGCAGGGTCATGATGCGCTTGGCTATGGAATCGGCCATGATCTGCCAGGAGCCGCCGGGCAGATCGGTGCGCCCCACCCCGCCCACGAAAAGGGTGTCGCCGGTGAATACGTGGCCCGGCGTGTAAAGACAAATACAGCCCGGGGTGTGGCCGGGGGTGTGGATCACGGTGAGGTCTACTTCCTGGCCCGCCTTGATGTGGTCGCCCTCGCTCACGGTTTCGTCCGCCGGCGGGGTGCCGGCGCAGCCCAGCATGCGGGCGAAATCCTGGGCGTGGGGGCTTATCATGTCCTGGGCGTCGTCCTGGTGCACCACGATGGGGGCGCCGGTCAGCTCCTTGAGGCGGGCGTTGCCGCAGGTGTGGTCCGGGTGGCCGTGGGTGTTGACGATCTTGACGATGGTGAAGCCGTTCTTTTCGGCCTCGGCCTTTATGCGGTCCTCGTTGCCGGCCGGGTCTATCACCAGGGCCTGGCCGGTTTGCTCACAGCCCAACACATAGGCGAAAACCGCCATCTGCCCCACCAGCATCTGTAGAATCTTCATTTGCCTCGCGCCTTTTTTTCGGATGGACGATTCAAGGGCCCAGGCTAGCAAAGCCTTTATCGTTCGTCAACCTCGCCGGCCGCGCCTAAAGCCGGGCGGCCCTTTTGCCGATAAGAAAAGTAGAGCAAAGCGAGCGAACGCCCACGGGACAAGGAGGTCCGCCATGGGGGCAAGCTTTAACAGGGGCCTGCGCGAGATGGTCCGCTGCCTCATGCAATCCGGCCTATATTTCGAACTGCCGCCCGAGGAGCGCCTGGCCCTGGCCAAGGCGCTTCTCGGGCGCTATGCCGTCTAGCCCGCCTTTTTGGGGCGGGCGTCCGCCTGCGCCAGGGCCCGGCACGCTGCGTTGCCGGCCGCGCCAAGTCGTCGCTGAAGTTACGCCTGCACCTGCCTCCTTGGCTGGCCGGTCGCCTTGGCGGCGGCCAACTGGCCGCGCCGGTCCGGGCGACGGAACGCGGCCTTTGCATACGAGCCTTGTTCTTTTATCAGCTCACCATGATCGGCAAACCCGCTGACGACCACCCAATCCTCATGAAACATGCGGGCTAGGTCTTGCCGGTGGCGTAGGAATGCAGGCCGCTTAAAAGCAGGTTGACCCCGAAGTAGGTGAACAGGACGCAGCCGAAGCCTATCAGGGAAAACCAGGCCAGGCGCCTGCCCTGCCAGCCCCGCATGTAGCGGCTGTGCAAAAGCGCGGCGTACACCAGCCAGGTGATCAGGGACCATGTCTCCTTGGGGTCCCATTGCCAATAGGTTCCCCAGGCGCTGTTGGCCCAGATGCTGCCGGTGACGATGCCGGCGGTCAGGAGGATGAACCCCACCACCACGGTTTCGTAGATGAGCTGGTCCAGGGTGAGCGCCCGGCGGGAGCCGGCGGTCTGCTCCTGCTTGGTCAGCAGATACATGAAGCTCAAGGCCGCGGAGACGGCGAACCCGGCGTAGCCCAAAAAGCAGGTGATGACGTGGGCGATGAGCCAGTTGGACTTGAGCGCCGGCATGAGCGGCTTGATGCCCGGATCCAGCTTGAGCGCGTAAAGCATGGCGAAGAAGGCCAGGGGTATGGCAAAGGCCCCGATCTGCTTGAGCCTGGTCTTGCCCTCGATGAAGAGATAGATCACCGCGATGGTCCAGCCGAAGAATACCAGCGACTCGAACAGGTTGGAAAACGGGGCGTGGCCGATGCCCTGCTCGTAGGACGCCACCCAGCGCAGGATGATGGCGGTGGTGTGCGCGGCCAGGGTGAGCCAGGTGAAGATGGTGGCGGCCCGGCCGAAAAAACCGCGCTTGAAAACCATGTTGCACAGATAGAGCACGCTGACGCCCAGATAGGCGAAGGTGACGGCCACCAACATGGTGTTGGATATAGCTTCCAAGGCCTACTCCCCTCCCCTCATGGCGCCGGCCAGGCGCTCCATAATCTTCTCCAGCTTCAGGCGGTTTTTGTTGGCCGCCCCGGAGATCTCCACCCTGGTCCTGCCGCCCTTGGCGGGTTCCAGGCGGACCCAGACTTTTTGGTGCGAAAGGTAAAAGGCGATGAAGAAGCCGATCACCATCAGGGAACAGCCCACCCAGATCAACCACACGCCGGGATCGTATTTGACCTGCAAACCGCTGTAGGGCACGATTTCCAGGTCCACCAGCTCTATCTTGACCGGCCCCCTCTGGGGCATCCGGTTGCCCGCCTTGAAGGCGGTTATGGCCAGGGGCTCGCCGCCTTCGGGCTGATAGGCCAGGCGGGCCAGGGGGCCGCTGTACATCTGGCCCATGTTCACGTTTTGGTGAACCTCCACCACCCCGGCCTGCCCGCCGCCGGGCAGGGGGTTCCAGCGGCCCGGCTCCAGCTTGGCGTCGAAGGTCTGGCCGTCGCGGCTGACCCGCACGGTCACCAGGCCCGGCCGCTGGCCATAGGACGACTGGTAGAAGTCGATGCCCTCGAACACGGCGGGGTCGTTGACCACCAGGGAGTTTTTCTGGGCTTCCCGGCCGTTTTGCAGAAAGGTCACGTCCGAGCGGAACTCGCTGATCATGCCGTTGGGATAGCGGCTGATGGTGAACTTGTCCAGGCGCAGCTCAAAGCCCAGGAGCTTTTCCTGGCCCCGCTCCTGCATGATGTGGTCCACGGTCTGGCCCTGGTTGATGGTCACCATGCCGCTGAAGCCGAACAGATTGCCCACCATGGCCCCCGCGAAAATGACGAGCACGCTGAAGTGCACCACGTAGACGCCCAGGCGGCTCCAGGCGCCTTTTTGGGAGAGCAGAACCAGGCCCTGGCCGCCGCCGGCTTGAAAAGGCTTTTCCCAGACCTTGCCCAGCGCCTTGGCCAGGGCGCGGCGGGCCGTCTCGGCCGAGGCGGCGGGGGTGCCGGCCAGGGTGAAGCCGTGGGCCGGGGAGCGCTTTTTGTCCAGGTCCACGGCCGGGTCCTTGCGGATTATCTTGAGCGCCCCCGGCAGCCGGTTCAGGGAACAGATCACCAGGTTGGCGGCCAGAAGGCTCATGATGAGCAGGAACCACAGGGCGTGGTACATGTCGTCCAGGCCCAGGCCCAGGATGAGGCCGCCCCAGGTGGGGCCGAACTGCTCCAGATAGAGCTGGGCCGGCTCCTTTTGGGGGAGGAGGGTGCCGGCCACCGAGGTGGCGGCCAATATCAGGAGCAGGGCGAAGGAAAGCTTCACCGAGGCGAAAAAATTCCAGACGCGTTCTCCCGGGGACGCAGGTGAGGGGGTCTCGCTCACGCCAACTCCGTTTGTGGATGAAGATGCCTCGCGCGGGCCCAAGCCGGCTTCGCCGCCAGGGGCTAAAGCCTACCACGCAGCTCTTTATTGGACAACACTACCCATTATTGGGACAACCCGGATTTTTCCAGCCAGGCCAGGGCCGCCCGGCGCACCGCCTCTTCCAGCCGGGGGCCGGGCGCGCGGGGGCTTTGGCCGAGGCCCAGGGCATGGGCCAGGAGACAGGCCATGGCCGCCGGCCGGGAGGCCATGAGCCCGCCCAGCTCCCGGGCCAGGACCCCGGCCTGGATCAGCGCCCGGCGCTCCTTGGGGCCGGTGAGCCCCTCCTGGGCCAGGCCCAGGGCGCTGTCGGTCAGAAGCCGCCAGGCCTCCGGCATGATGGCCGCGCCGGGGCTCAAGAGGCCCGCGCTGGCCGGCCGGCTCAGAAAGCTGAGCTCGTCGCCCTCGTAGAGCCTGGCCAGGGGGCGGGCGGCCAGGGCGCGGCTGAAATCGCGGCCCAGCTTCAGGGAGCCGGCGTGGATCACACCGGCCAGGCTTTCCCCGCATTTGGCCGCCACCTTGGGCATGAGGTTCAAATGGCGCGCCGGGCCCCGGCGGCCCCGCACCTGGTCGGGCAGGTTGGCCAGGATCACGGGCCGGCCCAGGGCCGAGGCCAGTTCATCCAGCCAAGCGGGCAGCCCCCGGTTGGAATGATGATACAGGGCCAGATCCAGGCCCCAGATTTCCCGGCCCTGGCTTTGGCTTGCCAGCCAGCGCGCCCGCGCCAGCACGGTCCGGCTTTCGGCGGCGGCGAGCCCCACCAAAAGCGGCAGCCTCTTGGGGGCGGCGCTGAGCGCCGTTTCCACGGCCCCGCGCCAGATGTCCTCGCCCAGGCGCTGGCCCTGGCCCGCCAGGGGGCCGGCCACGGCCATGGCGTGGGCCGCCGGCGCGGCGCGGCGGACCAGCCTGGCCAGGCCGCGGGCGTCCAGCCCGCCTTCATCCAAAAGGGGGGTGGGCAATTCGATCAATAGGCCTTGGGGCGCCGGCTGCACGCCTGATCCGCTCCTAACAGGTGTTCTTGTTGGTGAGGGCCCGGAAGCTGACCCGGCCCCGGCCCAGGAGATCGTGCAGATGCACGATGCCCAGCACCTTGCCCCGCTCGTCCACCACGGGCAGCGCGGTGATGAGTTTTTCCTCCATCAGGTGCAGGGCCTCGGCCGCGGTGGCCTGGGGACCCACCGAGAGCGGGTCCCTGGTCATTATCTCGCCCACCGCGGTGGCGCTCAGGTCCAGGCCCTTCAAAACCGTGCGCCTGAGGTCGCCGTCGGTGAAGATGCCTTGCAGCACCCCCCGGCTGGTGATCAAGACCGTGCCCAAGTCGCCCTTTTGGATGACCTCCAGGGCCTTGGCCGCGTTCAGGGAGGGGCGCACGTTGGGCAGCTTGCTTCCCTTTATCATCACCTCGCTGACCTTCAGGGAAAGATGCTCGCCCAGCTTGCCGCCGGGGTGGTGGCGGCGGAAATCCTCGGCGTTGAACTGGCGCTTTTCAATGAGCACCACGGCCAGGGCGTCGCCCATGGCCAGGGCGGCGGTGGTGCTGGTGGTGGGGGCCAGGCCCAGGGGGCAGGCCTCCCGCTCCACGCCGCAATCCACCACCACGTCCGAGGCCTGGGCCAGGGAGGAATCCAGGCCGCCGGTGAAGGAGACCACGCTGGCCCCGTGCTCCTTCAGCACCGGGATCAGGGCCACCAGCTCGCCGGTCTCGCCGCTGTGGGAGATGGCCAGCACCACGTCGCCCCGACTCACGATGCCCAGATCGCCGTGCATGGCCTCCACCGGGTGCAGGTAGATGGAGGTGGTGCCGGTGGAGTTGAAGGTGGCCATTACCTTGCGGGCCACGATGCCGCTCTTGCCGATGCCGGTGGTGATGACCTTGCCCGGCGAGGCCAGGATCAATTCCACCGCCCGTTCGAAGCCCGCGCCCAGGCGCGAGCGCAGGCGCAGGATGCCTTCCGCCTCCAGGGAAAGCACTTCGCGGGCTGTTTTCAACACGGATGACAACTGACGCCTCCCTCGCAAATACAGGGCCTCAGGCTTCCCTTACGGCTAAATGGTTAGCACGTAACCCCTTATCGCGCAACGTCCCCGCCGGGCTCCGGCTCGGCCTTCGCCCACGCCCTGCCCCCCGCCGGCTAATCCTCGCCGTTTTCGCCCAGGTGGAACAGGCGGCGCACCAGGGCCAGTTGTTCGCGCCGGGCCCGGTCCGAGGCGTGGAAATGCTGGTCCTTGAGAAACATGATGGGGTCGTGCAGGATTTTTTTTATCATGGCCCTGGTGAGGTTATCCAGGGCTTCTTTTTGCTCCGGGTTCAGGCCGTTCAAGTCGTGCAGGGTGCGGGCCAGCTCGGCGGCGCGGATGTCCTCGGCCTTTTTGGTGAGGTCGGCGATGGTGGGCACCACGTCCAGGGAGCCCAGCCAGCGGTTGAACTTGACCACCTCCTCGGCCACGATGCGCTCGGCCCGGGCCGCCTCGCCCCGCCGGCTCTCCCGGTTGGCCTCGACCACCTGGGTCAGGTCGTCGATATCGTAGACAAAACAGCCGTCCAGCTCGCCCACGCGGGGCTCGATGTCGCGGGGCACCGCGATGTCTATGAAAAACACCGGCTTGCCCCGCCGGCTGCGGACGGCCTTCTTGGCCATGTCCTGGGTGATCACCATGTGCTCCGCGCCGGTGCTGGTGATGACGATGTCCACCCGGCCCAAGACCTCGGGCAGATCGCCCAGGCCGAAGGCCAGGCCAACGCCCTCGCCCCTGGCCAGGCGGCCGGCCAGCTCCACGGCGCGCTCCAGGGTGCGGTTGGCCACCAAGACCCTTTCCACCCCGTTGGCCAAAAGGTGCTCGGCGGCCAGCTCGGCCATCTCGCCGGCGCCCACTAAAAGCGCGCTCAGGCCGTGCAGGTCGTCGAAAATCTTCTTGGCCAGCTCCACGGCCGCATAGGAGACGCTCACCGCCGCGCCGCCGATGTTGGTCTCGCTGCGCACTCGCTTGGCCACCTGAAAGGTCTTGTGCATGAGCCGGTTCAAAACCGTGCGGCTGGCCCCGGCCTCGGCGGCGGCGCGGTAGGCTTCCTTGATCTGGCCCAAGATCTGGGGCTCGCCCACCACCAGGGAATCCAGGCTGGCGGCCACCCGGAAAAGGTGCCTCACCGCCTCCTCGCCCCGGTGGGAATAAAGGGCGCGCCTCACCGCCTCCGGCTCCAGGGGCTTGTTGCCGGCCAGCCAGGCGGCGATGGCCTGGGCCGCCTGGTCATGATCGGCCACGGCCAGCACCTCCACCCGGTTGCAGGTGGCCACCATCACCGCCTCGCGCACGCCGGGGAGCTCGGTCAGCTCCAGGAGGCTCTCTTCCAGGGCCTCGGGCTTGGGCGCCAGACACTCCCGCACCTCCACCGGCGCGGTTTTGTGGTTGAGGCCGATCAGTACCAGGTTCACGGCAGGTTGCCTTCCAGCTTGGGCAGCGAGTCAAAGGCGTGGTAGCCGGGGAACAAGAGCCCCACCCCCAGGAAGGTGAACAGGAGCACCCCGAAGGCCAGGGCCCCCAGCCAGGCCCCCCGCCGGCCCCGCCAGCCCTGCACCAGGCGGGTGTGGATCAGGGCGGCGTAGAGCAGCCAGGTGATGAGCGCCCAAACCTCCTTGGGGTCCCAGCGCCAATAGGAGCCCAGCTTGATCTGGGCGTAGATGGCCCCGGTTATGAGCCCCACCGTGAGCAGGATGAAGCCGGCCACCAGGGCGCTGTGGTTGAGGGCGTCCAGGCGGGTCAGGGAGGGCAGGCGCCTGAAGGCCGCGCCCAGGTTCTTGGCGCGGATCAGGCTGTCCTGGGCCAGATAGAGAACCCCGCCCAGGAAGGTGACCGCCAGCAGGCCGTAGGCGGCCAGCACCGTGATGACGTGCACGGCCACCCACAGGCTGGAAAGCAGTTTGGAAGGCGGCGCATCCGGCATGGGCAGCACCGAGGCCGCCAAAAGCAGCAGCGAGCACAAGGGCGCGGTGAGCGCCCCCAGGATCATAACGTCGCGGCGCAGATTGATCACCAAAGAGGCCCCCATGAGGCCCCAGGAAAAAATATCAAGGCTTTGGCGCAGGTTGGTGGCGGGCAGCGCCCCGCTCTCCAGCCAGGCCGAGCAGATGGCCAGGGTGTGCAGGCCGAAGCCGGCCCACAGGGCGACGCGGCCCGCCAGGTGCAGGCTGCGGCGCTGCCAGACCACGAAGGCCAGGTACAGGCCGGTGGCCAGGATATAGGCCGCCAGGGTGGCGCAGTGCAGGGCGCTGCTCATGGCTCGGCCTCCAGATCGGCGGCGCTCCAGCCCAGCTCGGCCAGGCCGAAGCCCGGTCCCAAGACCCCGGCGATGACGCGGTCGATTGCCGCCGCGTCTTTTGCCGCCACCTTGGCATAGAGCTCCGAATCGGCCAGGGCGAAGAAATAGGGCCGGTTTTCCTCGGCGGGCCGGCCCAGGGCGGTGACCCGCTCCCTTAAGGCCCGCATCAGTTTAAGATAGGGTCCCCAGGCCGGGCCGAACTCCTCTTGCAGGCGCTCGCGCAGCCGCCGGGCCGCCGCCGGCGAGGCCCCGCCGGTGCTGGCCGCCAGGGTCAGCTCCCCCCGGCGCACCACCGCCGGCACGATGAAGCTGCACAAGCGGGGCACGTCCACCACGTTGACGAAAAGGCCCCGCTTTTCCGCCTCGGCGGCCACCCGGCGGTTCAGGTCTTCATTATCCGTGGCGCAGATCACCAGGCGGGCGCCGTCCAGGTCCGAGGGCTGGAACTCGCGGAGCAACAGCTCCACCGCGGGGTTCCCGGCCAGCTTCTCGGTTTCCCCGGCCAGGCGGAGCGCCACCAGGCGCACCCTGGCCCCCGCCTCCAGCAGGGAGGCCACCTTGCGCGCGGCCACCCGGCCGCCGCCGATCACGGCCGTCAGCCGCCCGGCCAAATCCAGCAATGCTGGGTAATAGCTCAAGATTCTTCACCTCCCGGCCAAACTCGCCTGGCCCGGAATTTCATGAGGGTCGGGCGTCCGGCTGCGCCGGTTGCCCGCCGCCTGCGTTGCCGCCTGCGCCAAGTCGTCGCTGTAGTTACAACTACACCTGCCTCCTTGGCTGGCCGGTCGCCTTGGCGGCGGCCAACTGGCTGTGCCGGTCCGGGTGACAGAATGCGACCTTCGAATACGAGGCTTGTTCTTTTATCAGCCCATCCTGATCGACAAGTCCGCTAACGACCACCCAACCCTCATGAAATTTCCGGGCTAGCATAGCACCGGCCCGGCGGCCGCACAAGCCGAAGCCCCCTAAGGACCTAGTGTACGAGGGCCTTTTCCACCGCCTGGTTAAGCTGGGGGAGGTCCACTTTTAGCTCCTGGGCGTGCACCAGCACCCCCTTCTGGTCGTAGACCAGCACCGTGGGGGTGGCGATCAAATCCATCTTTTGGCCGAAGGGCATGCTGTCGCCCGCGCCGACGTCCAATAGAATGGGGCCGGGCAGGTTGTATTGCTCGGCATAGGCCTGGGCGGCGGGCTTCATGGCCGGGCCGTCGCTGTTTATCATGAGCATGGCAAAGGCGTTGCCGGCCAGCCGCTTGTTAAGGGCCACGAATTCGGGCATTTGCTTGCGGCAGAGGGGGCAGGAAACCGACCAGTACACCACCACCGCCACCTTGTCCTTGGCCAGGGCCCCCAGGTCGTGGCTTTGGCCGTCTAGGCCGGGCAGGGTGAGCGAGGGAAGCGGGGCCCCGGTTTTTACCAGAGCCGCGGCCGGCGCGGCCAGGGCCAGGGCCGTGAGCAGGGCCAGGATCAAGGCGAAACGATGGCTCATGCGAGGACCTCTTTGACTTGCGGTTTAAGGTGTCATAGGCTTGTGGCCATTAGAAAACTCTAGCAGAAGCGCCTGGCGCCCACAACGAGGCCGGCCATGATCGAAAAAAGCGAGCACCGGGGAGTGACCCGCTATCGCCTGGGGCGGGAGATCCTGGGCAAGGTGCAATACTGGACCTCCTGCTTTTGGCTGGACGGCCTGCTCATCGACACCGGCTGCGCCCACACCGCCGGGGAGCTTCTGGAGGAACTCAGGCCCCGCGGGGTGGAGATCATCGTCAACACCCATTATCACGAGGATCACGTCGGCGGCAACGCCCTCCTGAGCCGCGAACTGAAAGCGCCCCTCCTGGCCCCGGCGGCCAGCCTGCCGCTTTTGGCCCGGCCGCCCTGGCCCCGGCGACGCTTTTCTGCGCGCCCCTGGGCGCGGTGGAGCCGGCCCTGCCCAGCCTGCAAAGGGCCATCGACTATCTGGAGCGAATGCAAGGGCGCATCCTGGAGCTGCACGGCCGGGGCATGAACCCCGAGGAGATAGTGCAGGAGATTTTCGGCCGGGAGAGCAGCCTGGTGATCTTCACCGAGGGCCAGTTTTCTTATAAAAACTTCGTGGAGGCGTTTTTGAAATAGCCGCTCGGGCGACCGGCCGCGCCGGTTGGGGTGACAAATCGCGACCTCCGAGTAAGAGGCTCGTTTTTGAATCAGCCCGCCATGATCGACAAACCCGCCAGGACCACCCTGCCATCAAGAAATACGCGGGCTAGTCGTCCTCCGGCGGATGGCAGTTGGGCGCCCACCAATCGTCGCGCTTTTCGAACCACCAATCGGTCCAGTCGGTGGCCATGATCTCCCGGGCCAGGGCCTTGCCCGGTTCGGTCTCCAGGCGCTTCAGGGCGTAATGAATCCAGGCCGAGGCGTAGGGGTTGTTCAGGTCCTTTTGCTCCTTCAGCTCTATCAGGAGATCCAGCTGGTCCGCGTCGTGGGCCAGCCGGGACTCGGGCGTTTCCTTGGCGTTGAACTCGGCGGTCAGCTCCAGCATGCTGGCCGCCACCGCCGGCGGCAGGTTGCGCGCCTGGTGGCGCAGCGCCTTGTCCTCTTTGGCTTCCGAATAGCGCTTGTGCACGTAGTTCAGGTCGCCGGTGCGGGTTTCGGCCAGATCATGATGCAGGAGCATGAGCGCCACCCGGGGCGCGTCCAGGCCGTCGGAGGCCAGGGCCAGCTGATAGCCCAGAAGCGCGGCCCGGAAGCAATGGTCGGCCACGCTCTCGCCGCCCGAGCCCAAAAAGGGATACCCGCTGCGGCGCATTTTTTTCAGCATGCCCGCCTCGAACATGAAGCGCGCCAGCTCTTTCACGAGGCCGGCTCCGCGGCGCAGGGGCGGCACAAAAGCCGGCCGCCCTTTTCCACCATCTTGCCGCGCTGGGTGGGCTCGCCGCAGCGCTGGCAAAGCACCGAGGGCTCGATCTGGGCCTCCCTGGGCGGCTGGGGCGCCACCTCCCTCACCTCGAAAAGCTCCTCCTGGGGTGCGTTCAGGAGGTCCTGCATGAAGGCCTCGCGGTCGGTGGAGCCGTCGGGCCGGCGGTGTTTCTTGCGGTCGCCGATAAAGGAGACCCGCACCGCCCGGTTGGCCTTGCGGTCGATCACGGTGAAAACCTGCTTGCCGTTATCCAGCCATTTCAGGTTGCCCTTGCCGAAGGTGGTGGACAAAAGCGCCTGAAAGGCGTCCACGCTGCAGGAATCGTTTTCCGCCACCGTCACCAGCTCCTCGTCCTGGCTGGGCTTGAGCGCCAGGGCCTGGGAGGCGGCGCGGGCGGCGCGCCAGCCGATCATGAGGCCGGGGCAAAGGTGGCCGTGGTAATCAAGGGCCCTTTTGAGATCGTCGGGCAAACTGGCCTGGTCCATTCGGCTCCTCTTTTCATAGTGGTATTCCCTTGGCCAAGCATAACGCGGGGCGCGCTCAAGGGCAAATCCCCTGAAATCTCCTGACGGGGCGGCGTGATTTGCGGCGGGGTACTTTGTTCATTCGTAAAAAAAGAGTATATAATTAAACATACTGCCCATACGCAGGGAGAAAAAGATCAAGCCGGGCGTCGCCGGCGGGCAGGGCCGCCATCAGAAGACGCCAGGGGGAGAGGTGCGGCCATGGGTTTCTGGGATAGGTTCCGCAAGGGCAAGGAGCGAGAGGAACAGCCGCCCCTGGAGCCCACGGCGCTGGCCAGCCAGATCAGCCCGCTGTTGGATGAACTCAACCAGCGCATCTTTTGGGAACACCAGGAAAGCCTTTTGCGCGAGTCCATCGATTTCGTGGTGCCCGCCGTGTGGGGCGCCAGCAAGGAAGGCCCCCTTACGCCGGAACAGCGCGAGATCCACCAGAAGGTGCTGCCTTTCGTGCAAAAAGCTTTCCGCATCATGTCGCTTACCGGCCTGAGCGAGCCCCAGCGCTTTGCCGTGGATTTCCTTTTGCGCGGCCTGATCATAAACCGCCTCACCTACACCATCATGGCGGCCCACAACCGGGGCCATAACGCCAGCCGCGCGGCGGAGCTTCTGGAAAACCTGGAAACGGTGGGAACCGCCTAGGCTTAGGCGCCAAGATTATTTTCTCTTTATTTTTTTAACTTGACTTTCTCCGCCGGCTTTGGCTCACTATATCCGGCTATGCTGGGGGCGCTGGAGGGGTCGATGCGCCCGCAGCGAAAGCCGCGTTTTTTTTATGTGGAAGTTGCACGTATTCTCCTCTTATGAGGAAAGCATGCCCCATTCGTCTGAGAGAATGGCCGACGGAGTCCTGCTGGAGCTTTATCGGCGCCTGGAACGCGAAAAGCGGGCCGGCGATCCCCAGGTGTGGCGCTCTTTGGCGCTGCAGCATGGCGATGCCATTTATTCCCAGATCCTTTTTCTGCTGACGCGCAAACAGTTCGATCCAAGCGAAGCCCAGCTGCACTGGCTGAATATCCTCGAACACACCCAAGCCATGAGCCGGGCCCTGGGCCGCGAGGTGGGCGTGCGCCTGGCCATGTGCGATTATCTGATCAACCTGGCGGGCCAGATGGAAGACCCCCTCCTGGTGGAGGGCGAAACCATCCGCCAGAAGGAATCCTCGATTTTCCGCGACGAGCTCACCGGCCTGCACAACCGGCGCTTCCTGAAAAGCATCATGCAGCAGCAAGTGGCCGAGGCCAAGCGCTTTACCCAGCCCTTCAGCTTGATCATGCTGGACGTGGACTGGTTCAAGCAATACAACGACGCCCACGGGCACCTGGCCGGCGACCGGGTCTTGGCCGAGATGGCCGGCCTGCTTTCCGCCTCCGCCCGGGCGGTGGACCATCTGATCCGCTACGGCGGCGAGGAATTCCTGGTCATCCTGCCCCGCGCCGGCCGGCAAGAGGCCCTGGTGGCGGCGGAGCGCCACCGCTTGGCCGTGGAAAAGCACCATTTCGCCGGCGAGGAATGCCTGCCGGGCGGCAGACTCACCTTGAGCGCCGGGGTGGCCTGCTTCCCCAGCGACGCCCAAACCGCCACCGGCTTGATCCACCGGGCCGACATGGCCCTTTACGCGGCCAAGCGCCAGGGGCGCAACATCGTGGTTTCGGCGGGCACCGAGCGCCGGCGTCACCCCAGGGTCAAGTACGTGGCTCCGGTGCAATACCGCGCCGGCAGGAACAGCCGTGATTTCCATCTGGGCGAAACCCGCGACATCAGCCCCCAGGGACTGCGCCTGGCCGTGAACCAGAAAGTGGAGCAGGACCAGCCCCTGGAGTTGATGATCTATTCCAGCCGCCAGAGGGCCTCCCTTAAATTGCGGGGGCGGGCGGTGCACGTGTATCACGATCCCTTCGTGAACCAGCCCTACACCCTGGGAGTGAGCCTGGAAGGCGGCGAATCCGATTCCCCCGGCGCTCCCCTGGCCGCCTTGCTGCAAGACCAGGCCAGGCCGCTGCACTAACGGGAAGGCCGTAAGGGTCCGGCAGGTCAGAGGGCCAGAGGCGGCCGGAGGGCCGGAGGGCCGGCGGGCCGGCGGCCGGGGGGGATGGCGGGCCAGAGGGCCGGGGGGGCGACAGTCCCGCGGGCCGGCAGCCGGGCGAAGATTCCTTACAAAGTTTCCCCACAGCCCCTGACGCGCGCGAACCGGCGCGGAAACCAACCTTGGCCGCGGGCC
Organism: Desulfocarbo indianensis; assembly: GCA_001184205.1. Lineage (GTDB taxonomy): Bacteria > Desulfobacterota > Desulfarculia > Desulfarculales > Desulfarculaceae > Desulfocarbo > Desulfocarbo indianensis. The sequence goes on along the minus strand of LBMP01000001.1, from coordinate 579,468 downwards.
CTCCGGCGCGAAGGTAAGGCGCTTGCTATAATTCCCCTCGCCATGGCAAGTCAGAATCTCAACCGGCCCGCCCGGCGGGGAGCGCGAGCCCCGGAAGGGGACGGCCCCCTCGCCGCCCTGGCCCAACGCTACGCCGCCCTGGAGATGCGGGCCGGCCGGCTCATGCGCCGGGCCTGCGGCCCGGTCTGCGCGGCCTGCGCCAAGGTCTGCTGCCGGCCGGAAATGTGCCGCGAATCCTGGGAAAGCCCTTTTCTGGCCCTGGTGCGCCGATGGTCGGGCGCAAACGCCCCGTGGAGCCCCGAGCAGGGCTGTCTGGGTCCCCAGGGCTGTCTCTTGGCGGCGGGCCGCCCGCCGGTGTGCCACGAGTTTCTGTGCCAGGCCATTCTGGCGGCCCAGCCGGATGACGCCGCCCGCCAAAGGCTCCAGGACCTGGCCCGCCTCTTGACCCGGGCCGGCCAGCGGGCCCTGGGCGGCGACCATCTGGTGGAAATAATGACCCCGGAACGGCTGGCCCGCCTGAAACCCTCCCGCCTGGCCGCCCGCCTGGACCAGGCCGAGGAGCGCCTGGCCAGCTTGGAGCGCCACTGGCGCTGAAGGCCTTAAAGCCCGGCGGCCCCCCCTTGCCAAGAGAAACGCTGAATGCCCGCCCGAGCCCGGCGGGGAGCTCTCAGGTTAATCCAGGGGAAAGTCCGCGTCCGGCCCCTCGCCGCCGGGGGGCAGGGCCTTGACCGCCTTGGGCGCCGCCGGGGCGCTTCCGTCGGCGCCGTTTATGAAAACCAGCAGGTCTTGCACCAGGCCCTGCATGGTGGCCGCCTGGGCGGCCAGCTCCTGGCTGGCGGCGGCGGATTCCTCGGCGTTGGCGGCCACCTGTTGGGTGACCGTGTCCATCTCGCTGGTGGCCTGGTTGACCTGATTGACGCCCGCGGTCTGTTCGTGGGAGGCGGCGGCGATCTCGGCCACCAGTTCCGCCACCTTGGCGGAGCTGGTCTCCACCTGGGAGAAGGCCTGGTCGGTGTGGTCCACCAGGCTGGAGCCGCTCCGGATGTCGTTCAGGTTCTCCTCGATGAGGGCGCTGGTGTTCTTGGCGGCCTCGGCCGCCCGCATGGCCAGGTTGCGCACCTCGTCGGCCACCACCGCGAACCCCGCCCCGGCCTCGCCGGCCCGAGCCGCCTCCACCGCCGCGTTTAGGGCCAAGAGATTGGTCTGGAAGGCTATCTCGTCGATGGTCTTGACGATCTTGGCCGTCTCCCCGCTGGCGGCGTTTATCTTGCCCATGGCGCGTTTCAGCTCCCCCATGGCTTGATTGGCCCTGGCCACCACCGCCACCACCTCCTTCATGAGCCCGTCGGCCTGGCTGGCGTGGTCCGCGTTCTGCCTGGTCATGGAAGACACCTCTTCCATGGAGGCCGAGGTCTCCTCCAGCCTGGCCGCCTGCTGGGAGGCCGCCGTGGCCAGGGCGTGGCTGCTGGCCGAGACCTGGCCCGAGGCGTCGGCCACCTGCCCCGATCCCGCGCCGAGCCCGCCCACCACCCGGCCGATGGTTCTGGTTATGCCGCGGGTCAGGAAGAAGGCCAAAAGCAGGCCCAGGGCCACCCCCGCCACCGCCGCCAGAAGCGAGGCGTAGCGCGACCAGGCCGCCGCCGCCTTCATGGCGGCCCGGGCTTCTTTTTGCCCCTGGGAAAGGTGCTCCACCGCCCGATCCAGCCTGGCGCGGGTTTCCTGGAAGGCGGGCAGGGTCTTTTGCTGGAACACCTCCCTGGCCTTGGCCTGGGCGCTGTCCAGCTCGTGTTCCATGGCCTGGGCCTGGTCGAAGATTTCGGCGATGGCGTTCAGCTCGGGCAGGGTCTTCTGCACGTAAAGCTGGATGCGCACGTCGGGCCACTGGGCCTCCTTGATGTCCTGGGCGCTCTGGTGCAGGCGCTGGTGATGCTCCACCAGCCGCGCCATGAGCTTGTCAAAGGCGGGCCACTGGCGGCGCAGCTCCCGGGCCTGGTCCGAGGCCAGCCACTTGCCCAGGGAACATTGGGCCGGGTCCAGCTCCACGGTGATGTCCTTTTGGGTCAGGAGGGAATCCACCAGGCCGCCGGCCCAGCGCCGGTGATCGGCAAAGCGCGCGGCCAGGGACATGGCCAGGCCGGGATGGTTGGCTTTCCATTCCTTTTGGATCTGCGCGGCCGAGCGGTGCAGGCCGGCGTGGGGCTCCTGAACCTGGGACAAGAGCCGGGCCAGTTCAGGATCATCGGCGGCCATCTCCTTGGCTTCCCGCCCCGCCAGAAAGCTGCCCAGGCCGCATTGCCCAGGGTCCAGGGAGACGCCGATGGAGGACTGATTCTTGAGGAAAAGGTCCTTCACCCCGTTTATCCAAAGCAAAAGCTCGTATTGGCTTTGCTTCACCAAGAGGTTCCGCGAGCCCGAGCCCAGGGCCTGGTCGCCGCTGGCCGCCACCTGGTTCAAGGAAAAGAATGAATTGGCTCCCACCAGGGCCAGGATCAGCACCACGACGCCGAAACCTATGTACAGTTTGACGCCGAGCTTGAGCTTAGGCATGGGGCGGCTCCTTTCAGCGGACCCCGCCCGCTGGGGGGCGGCGGGGGGCCGTGGAAAACAGGGGGATGGGGTTCAAGCAAAGGCGGCCGGCGCGGGCCGCGCGTAAAAATCAAAAAAACGGAAATGGCGAGGCGCTTATCGATCGATCACCTCAATGCAGCCCATCGGGGCGCTGGGAAATATTTTATTATCAAGGGGTGCGCCCGCGCAGCAGGTTTTTGCGCTAACTTATTAATTTGACGCAAAAACCTGGCAATTGTCGTATTTAAACAACAATTTTGTATTCACGCGGCCAGATGAGGCCTGATCTGTTATAGGCCATTAATATCAGGTAGATATTACGAGGAGTCCGCCGGGGCCGCCTGCCGGGGCCGGCAAGAAGCCAAATACAAAACCGGCGTGGGCTGGTTTAGAGGGCCTGGGGGCCGCCGTGCTTTTTGAGCTGGGCGCGCAACTGGTGATAGCTGAGACCCAGGCTGCGGGCGGCCTGGCGCTGGTTGAAATGGGCTTGTTCCAGCGCTTGTTTTAACAATTGTTTTTCCACCTGGGCCACGGCTTGTTTGTAGGTCATGCCCGCAAGGCTCCCGCCAAGCCTTGACGGCTCGGGCTCCATGGCGGGCCGGCCCGGCGGCGTCACACGGTCTTGGCCCGTGGCCTGTTCCATATCCCATTGCCGAGTGGCGGCAAAGGGGTCGAAATCCAGCTCCCGTATCTGCGGGCGGCCGGAACGGTAAACCGCGCGCTCCACCACGTTTTTCAATTCGCGCACGTTGCCGGGCCAGGCGTGGGCCAGGAGCGCCTCCTGGGCCTCCTGGCTGAAAAACGGGGTTTCGGCCTGGCCCAGGTGGGCGGCCATGCGGGCGGCGAAGTGGTGGGCCAAGAGCAGAATATCGCGGCCCCTGGCCCGCAGGGGAGGCAGGGCCAGCACCTCGAAGCTAAGTCGGTCCAAGAGGTCCTGCTTGAAGCGCCCGGCTTGGGCCAGGGCCGGCAGGTCGGCATTGGTGGCGGCCACCAGGCGGGCGTCCGCCTCCACCGGCCGGGTGCCGCCCACCCGCTCGAACACGCCGTACTCCACCACCCTTAAGATCTTCTCCTGGCTGGTGAGGGGGATATTGCCGATCTCATCCAGGAAAAGGGTGCCCTGGTGGGCGGCCTCGAAACGGCCGGCCCGGCGTCCCAGCGCCCCGGTGAAGGCGCCGGCCTCGTGGCCGAAAAGCTCGTCCTCGATGAGGGTGGGGGCCAGGGCCGCGCAGTTGAGGGCCACCAGGGGGGCTTGCCAGCGGCGGGAGAGGAAATGCAGGCGGGCGGCGGCCAGCTCCTTGCCGGTGCCGCGTTCGCCGATGATGAGCACCGGCCGGTCCACCTTGGCCACTCTGGAAAGGGATTCGGAAAAGGCCAGAAAGGCCTCGCTCTGCCCCAGGGCCTCGCCCGGCGGCGGGGCTATTTGGCGGTCGGCCAACATGGCTAAAAATATCATAAATTAGCTTTAAACTCCATTAATTGGCTAATAAAGCCAACAAATCGCAACAGCCCGCGCCCAGGCTCCCTGCGGCAAGCGGCTTGAATCATTGCGTGATCCCACATCGGCCCGCCCTTGGCCCGCCTCTTGCTCCCCCACACGGCCAAGCAAGCATCATCCCGGACCGCCCACCCCTGGTCCGGCTTTATGAGCCAAAGGAGAAATAAAATGGGCATCTTCACCCGTCTGAGGGACATCGTAAGCTCCAACATAAACGCCATGCTGGACAAGGCCGAGGATCCGGAAAAGCTGATCCGCCTCATGATCCAGGAAATGGAAGACACCCTGGTGGAAATCAAGGCCTCCTGCGCCGGGGCCATGGCCGAGGCCACCAAGATAGCCCGCCAGAGGGACGCCGCCGAGGACCGCGCCGGCCAATGGAGCCAGAAGGCCGCCCTGGCCCTGGACAAGGGGCGCGAGGATCTGGCCCGGGAGGCGCTCCTGGAAAAGCGGCGCTTTCTGGACCGCGCCGCCGCCCTGGACCGCGAACTGGCCGAGGCCCAGGCTCTGGTGGAGCGTTATCAGGATGATATAATGCAATTGGAGGAAAAGCTGGCCGCGGTGCGCGAAAAGCAGCGCCTGCTCATTCAGCGCCATATTCACGCCCGCAACCAGCGGCGGGCCCAGCAGGACATCCGCCGGGCCGATTCCTCCGACGTGATCATGCGCTTTGAAAAGTTCCAGAACCGGGTGGAGCGCATGGAGGCCGAGGCCGAGCTGGTCAATTTCGGCCGCAAGCCCGACCTGGAGGAAAGCTTCGCCCGCCTGGAGGACGACGAGGAGATCGAGCGCGAACTTGACGAGCTGAAGCGCGCCCGCCGGGGAGCCGCGCAGCCCCCCGAGCCGCCGGCCGCCGCCGCCACCGACGCCAAGGAGTAGGACTTGCCTGCGGTAATTGCAACCATTCTGGGCTTCGCCGTCTTGGTGCTGGCCCTGTTAGGAGGCATCGGCGTGGCCATCATCAAGGTCATCAAGGGCAAGGCGGGCGACCGCGACGAGGCGGCCCAGGCCGAGGAGGCGCGGCTCATGCAGGAGCTGCACCAGGGCCTGAGCCGCATGGAAAAGCGCATCGAGGCCCTGGAAACCATCCTCCTGGAACGCCAGGGCCCTGGAAAGGATCAGTCATGAGAATTCCCAAGCTGAATAACGGCCTGTACCGCTCCCGCGACGGCGTGATCCTGGGCGTGTGCAAGGGCTTGGCCGAATACTTCGACCTCAAGGTTTTCTGGGTGCGGGCGCTCTCCCTGGTGGCTTTCATCTTCACCGGGTTTTGGCCAGCGGGTATACTATATTTAATAATGGCGCTCATCATGAAGCCCGCGCCGGTCATCCGGCCCCTGGACGAGGCCGAGGAGGAGTTCTACCACTCCTACGCCGACAGCCGCTCCATGGCCCTGGGCCGGGTCAAGCGCACCTATGAAAACCTGGAGCGCCGCTTGCGTAGGCTGGAGGATTCGGTGACCTCCCGCGATTTTCATTGGGATCGGCGGGCAGGTTCCCGGTAGGGCATCCACACCATATATTGCGGCATTTTGTTGACATAGGCACAAAATGTGCAATATAGTTGCTCGAAGTATCTTGGAGTAGACCATGTTGCCGCCCGAGTCTTCGGTTACCCTCAGACGAGCCTGCCTGATTCTCTTTGGGCCGGAAGTGCACTTCGACCGGGCCTTCCTCTCCTATCTGCAGCCCGAGGGCCTGAAAGCCGCTTTCCGCTCCAAGGCGCTGACCACCCACCCGGACCGGGCGCAGGTGGTGGGTCTGGACCGCGAACAATTGAACGAGCAGTTCATCAAGCTGGTCTGGGCCTATGAGCAATTGAAAAGCGCCATAAGCGATCCCAACGCCTCCCTGGCTCCCCCGCCGGGCCGGCAAAGCGCCGCCCGCACCCGCTCCGCCGGCCGGCCGGCTTCCGCCTATCAGGGCCGGTACGAGCCGCCCCGGCGCGAAAGCCGGGAAGAGCCCCGCTTCTACCAGGGCCAGCCGCCGGGCCGGGTTCTGCGCCTGGGCGAATATCTCTATTATTCCGGCAAGGTGTGCTGGCAGGATTTCATGGCCGCCCTTAATTGGCAAAAGCGCCAGCGCCCCTCTTTCGGCGGCATAGCCATTGATTGGAACCTGCTCAGCCAGGAAGACGTGGTGGCCATCATGGCCGACCGCCGCTTTGCCGAGCCCTTTGGCGAGGCGGCCATGCGCAAAGGCCTGCTGACCCGCTTTTGGGTGCGCGCCATCCTGCACCGCCAGGCCAAGCTGCAACCCCGCCTGGGCCGCTTTTTCGTGGAGACCGGCCTCTTGACCCAGCGGGAGCTGGCCCGCGAGCTGGAGCGCCTGAAAAAGCACAACCGCCGGGTGCTGGCCAGCTATCACTAGCCGCCAGGGGCTGAGTTCCCGCCGGACCAGGGGGGATGGATAGTCAGCGAGGGCGCGCGCCGGGTGCTCGGCTGCGTGGGGATGAGTGACCGACGGACGGGGGGGGATATAGGCGCAAAGGCCCTCCGAAGTTCGCCCAGGCGCTTGCCGGCGAGTCCCCGCCGGCCGGCGGGGGATAAATGGACGCCAAAGGCCGCCGCGTTATCATGCGCGGCGGCCTTTTTATCTTTCTTCGATCCGGGGCCGGGCTTATTTCCGGGGCGGCCCCAGGGTTAGCTCCACCCGGTGGCCGGGGGCCAGCACCTTGTCGGCGGTCTCCCGCACTTCCTTGGCGGTCACCGCCTGCATCTGGTCGGGGTAACGCAAATAATAATCATAACCCAGGCCCAAAAGCTCGCTCATGGCCATGTCCATGGCCTGGGAGCCGTAGCTCTGCAAGTCGATGGCCTGGTTGCCCAGGAGATAGGCCTTGGCCCGCTCCAGCTCCTCCGGGCCGGCTTCCTGGGCGCGGATTTTTTGCAGATGGCCGGTCAGCCCCTCCAGGGCCTCCTTGGCTTTGCCGGGCCCCACGGCCATGTACACCCCGAAGCCGCCGCCGTGGGCGCTCTCGGAATAGAAAGGCTGCACCGCGTAAGCCAGGGAGCGCTTGTCGCGCAGGTCGCTGAACAAACGGCCGCCCTGCCCGCCCAGGATGGCCTGCAATACCTGCAAGCGCAGCCGGGCCGGGTCCTTGGCCGGCGGGGTGACGAAGCCCAGCACCAGCTGGGTCTGCTTGGCCTGGGGATCATGCAGGGCCTTTTCCCGCGGCTGGGCGGCGGGCCGGGCGTTGGCCACCTGGGGCGCCAGCACCTTGCCCTGGGCCGCGCCGAAAAGCTTGAGCGCCAGCTCCCGCACCTGGGCCGGGTCCACGTCGCCCACCACGCTGAGCACCGCGCCGCCGGGGCCTTTCACCTTGGCGTGGGCGGCCAGCAGGTCCTGGCGGGTCAATTTGGCCAGGGTCTGGGGGGTGCCCAGGGGATTGTGGGCGTAGGGATGATCGCCGTAGAGCAGGCGGCGGAAGGCGATGAAGGCGCGGCTCACCGGCGAGTTCTCCTGGGCGCGCAAGCCGGCCAATTGCTGCTCCTTGGCCTTGGCCACCTGGTCCGCCGGGAAATCCGGGCTCAGCCAGGCCTGGGAGAGAAGCTCCAGGCCCCGCTGCCAATCCTGGGAGAGGAAAGAGCCGCTCAGGCCGCAGGTGCTCTTGCCGGCGAAGCCGTCCAGGCTGGCGGCCATGTCTTCCAGCTCGGTGTTGAGTTCCTGGTGGGAGCGCCCCGCCGCGCCTCTGGTGAGGCTCTCGGCCCAAAGCTCGTAGAGCCCGGCCTGGGCGTCGCTCTCGTTCTCCTGGCCGCCGGGCGCGGCCAGGGTGAAGGCCGCCAGGGGCAGGGCCCGCTGGGGCTTGACGATGAGGGTCAGCCCGCCGGGCAGGACCTCCCGGCTGGCCCGGGGGGCCTCCGCCGCCGGGGGTTCGAGGCCCTGGGCCAATTGGCCGGCCGCCTGCTTGAGGGCGGCCAGGTCCGGGGCCTTGGCCTCCTCGGGAAGCTGGATCACCAGGCAGAGGCGCGCCGGGGTGAAATAATCCTGGGCGGTCCGGGCCACCTGATCGGCGCCGGTGGCCTTGAAGCGCTCCAGGTACTCGTTCATTTTCTCGAACCCGCCGTAGAACATCTCGAAATAGCCCAGCTTGCGGGCCTGGGCGGCCATGGTCTGCCGGCCGCGCACAAAAGAGGCGGCCAACTGCACCCTGGCCCGCTTCAGCTCGGCCGGGCTGGGCGGCGCGGATATGATGGAAAGCGCCTCCTTTAAAAGCGGCCGCCAGGCCTGGCTGACCTTGTCGGGGGCGGTCTGGGCCTCCACCTCGAAGACGCCCAGCGTTTGGGGGGTGTAGGCGTAGGCGCCGACCCGGTCCACCAGGCCCCGCTTTTCTTTCAGGCTGGCGTAAAGGCGGCTGGTCTTGCCGTCGCCCATGACCTGGGCGGCCATGTCCAGGGGATATACCTCCGGGCTGGGCAGGCCGGGGGTGAGCCAGGTGAAGGACAGGGAGGCCTGGCGCACCTTCTCCCGCATCACCAGGAGCCGCGGCCCCTGGGCGGTCTTCACCGGCGGCACCTCCAGCTTGGGGGCCGAATGGCGGGGCAGGCCCTGGAAGGCCTTTTCGATCAGAGGCATGAGCTTATTAGCCTCGAAATCCCCCACCGCCACCAATATCATGTTGGGCGCGGTGTACCAGCGCTGGCGGTAGTCCAGGATGTTCTGGCGGGTGAAGGCCCGCACCGATTTTTCGCTGCCGATGATGGGCCGGCCGTAGGGGTGGTCCGGGCCGAAGGTCTCCCGCATCACCGCCCAGCTGAAGCGGCGGGAGGGATTGTCCAGGTTCATGCGGATCTCTTCCACCACCACCTCTTTTTCGCGCTCCAGCTCGGCGGGGTCGAAAGCGGCGTTGACCACCGCCTCGGCCAAGAGCTTCAGCGCCTGGGGCGCGAAACGGCTGGCCGCGCTCACGTAGTAATTGGTGTGGTCATAGGTGGTGTAGGCGTTTATCTCGCCGCCCAGGCCCTCTATGGTGCGCGCCAGCGCCCCGGCCGGCTGGCCGTGGCTGCCCTTGAAGATCATGTGTTCGATGAGATGGGTGATGCCGTATTCCCCCGGACGCTCGAAAGCGCTGCCCGCCCGCACCCAGACCTGGAAGGCCGCCACCGGCGCTTCGTGGTTCTGGTCCAGGATCACGGTGAGGCCCGAGGGCAGCACGTGGCGTTGGGGCGCGGCGAAGGCGGCGGCGGCGCTTAAGAGCAACAGGCAAAGGGCCAATAAAAGGCTGCGTGGCTTCATGAGGCGTTTTTCTCCCGGCGATTATGAAAGGGCCCCAAGGGCCCGGGCGAGGCGTTTATCCGACATTCAATAAATTTAAGGCCAAGGGGGCCGCGGGGCAAGCCGGGCGTCCGATTGCGCCAGGGCCCGGCGCCCTGCGTTGCTGGCTGCGCTCGGGCCTCGACGTAGCTTAAGCTACGCCTGCGGCCCTCGCTTGCCGGTCGCCTTGTTTGCCGGCCTCTGGCTGTGCCGGTCCGGGTGACGGAATGCGACCTTTTAATGCGAGGCTCATGAAATATGCGGGCTAGGCTTGGCAATGTTGCGGGAAATTCATGACAAAGCTGTGCAGGGGCCAGGCGGTGAAGGCGCGGGCCCGGCGCAGGCGGACGGCAATTTCCTTTAGTTCCGCCAGGCCGGCGCCGTCATCCACCAGCGCCATCGCCTCCTTCCCCAGCTTCAGGGCTTGGGGGTCGTCTTCCAGCTCCAGGGACCTGGCCACGGCCCGGCGCAGCGCTGCCAGGGGGTCGGCCTCCTGGCCCATGGCCCATAGCGTGGCCGCCGCCGGGTTGACGCCGACGGCCAGCAGCTCCTCGGGAGCCAAGGGCGTGGCCGCCCGCTCCAGGTTGAGGAAGCCGCTCAATCCGTCGTCCAGACACAGCATTCGCAGGCTGGCGATGTCTTGGATTCCGCCGGCTTCCTCCAGCGCCTGCCAGAGGGGCGCGCCCCAGGGCACCTCCACCAGGCCGGGCTCGGCCACGTCGCCGCCCACGGTGAGCAGGCGGGTGCCGCTTTGGCCGGCCGCGCCATAGGCCGTGTACCAGGCCGGGCCCAGGGAAGCGGCCAGGCTGACGTGATACCAGGTCTCCAGGCTGTGAGACAGGAAGGGTCCCTTCGGCCCGTCGGCGGGATAGGGCGATATCGCCAGGGAGCATACCTCCAAAAGCCCCCTGGCGCCGGCCTCGCTCAAGGCCGCCTGCAGGGAGGGGAGGAACCGCTCCAAGTGGGGCGCCGGCCGGTAATAGGCCCGCCCGGAGCCCAGGGCCAGGGCCGCGATGGCCAGCGCCTCGATCAGCCCGTGGGGATTGCGCTCTAAAAGCGAGGCCGCGCAGTCCGAGCGCGGGTCCAGCTCGCGGGCGTCAACCACCAGGGAGGGGCGGCCCTCGTCCTGCAACAGCCGCCACCACTTGAGGAAGCAAGGCTCGGCGCCGGGGCCGCGCCCGCGCAGGCGGGCTTCGCGCAATAAAATCACTATCTCCAGGGGAGAAAGGCGTTCCGCCCGCATCAAGCCGCCGAAACCGCCGCCCTCCAGACAGCCCTCCAGGCTGGCCGGCGTTTCCGGGCTCATGCGGGCCATGAGCATACGTCCCCAGGTCAGGGCATGTTCACTGTGGCTGTGATCCACTCTCCTGCTTCCTTCCCCTAGCGGAAACCTCTGAAATTATACTAGCGGCAAGCGCCGGGGCAAGCAAGCTCAGGATCGGCGGCCCGGATAAAGGCTGGGCCCTTCCGCGCCGGGCGCGCCCGGCGCGCCGGGGGCTCCCCGGCGCAGAAAGCGGTTGGCCCATTTTTCGCGCACCTGCTGCACGCGGGCGCAGGTGGGGCAGATGTGTTCATCCACCCGCTGGTGCAGCCGGTCGCCCAGGCGCTGGCCCACCTTTTCCAGCTGAATCTGGGAGGCGTAGGGTTGGCCGCAGATGGAGCAGGACAAGAGATCGGATTCCTTGAGCACGGTGCCGGTCATCACCAATTGCCGCTTGCGGTCGTGGTCCGAGAGCTGCAAGGCCCCGGTGGGACAGGCGTTGGCGCAGGCCCCGCAGCCCATGCACGCCTTGGATGGCATGAGGAAATCGCTGAAGGCCAGCCGGTCGCCCACCTCCTTGAATTGCAGGGCCTCGGCCCCCATTTCGGCGCAGGCGGTGCGGCAGAGCCCGCAGCCGATGCACAGATCGCAACGCAGGCAGCGGGCCGCCACCTCAAAGGCCTGCTCGTCGCTGAACCCCAGCTCCACCTGCTCAAAATCGCGCTTGCGCTCCTCCGCCTGGCGCAGGGGCATGGGCAGGCGGGTGGCGCGGGCCCTTTGCCTTGGCGCGGCCGCGATGGGCTCGACCCGGTCCCTGGGCCGCGGCGCGGTCAGGGCCAGGTCAACCGGCTGGCCTTGCAGGTATTGGCTCATGGCCCTGGCCGCCCGCTTGCCGGCGGCCACCGCCTCCACCACCGTGGCCGGGCCGGTCACCGCGTCGCCGCCGGCGAAAAGCCAGCCCAGGTTGGTCTGGCCGGTGGCCGCCTGGGCGGCCACCCGGGAGCCGCGGGCCAGCTCCAGGCCGCAGTCCGCGTCCAGGCAGTCCGCGTCCAGCTTCTGGCCGATGGCCGCTATCACCGCCCCGGCCGGCAAGACGAAATCCGAGCCCTCCAGCGGCACCGGCCGCCGCCGGCCGGATTCGTCGGCCGGGCCCAGTTCGGCCCGCAGGCACGCCAGGCCGCTCAGCCGGCCGCCGTCGCCTTGCAGGCCCTTGGGTATCACCAGGAAGAGGAAGCGCACGCCCTCGGCCATGGCCTCCTCGACCTCTTCCTCGTGGGCCGGCATTTCCTGGCGGGTGCGGCGGTAGGCCACGCTGACGCTGGCGCAGCCCAGGCGCACGCAGGTGCGGGCCGCGTCCATGGCCGCGTTGCCGCCGCCCACCACCACCACCTCTTCGGCGGGGGGCTGCCTGCGGCCCTGGGCTATTTCCTTCAGAAAGCTCACCGCGTCCAGGATTTGGCCGGGGAAATCATCTTCGCCGGGCAGGCCCAGGCGGTAGCCGCAGGTGGCGCCGATGCCCAGGAAAACCGCGTCATAGCCCTCGTCGCGCAGGCTTTGCAGGCTGAAGTCGCGCCCCAGTTTTTGTCCCAGGCGCATCTCCACGCCCAAATCCAGAATGCCCTGCACGTCGGCCTGGATCACCTCCCTGGGCAGGCGATAGGCGGGAATGCCGCTGAAGGCGGTGCCGCCGGCCTGGTCCTCGGCCTCGAAGATGGTGGCCGCGTGGCCCTCCAGGGCCAGGAAATAGGCGCAGGAGAGCCCGGCCGGTCCGGCCCCGATCACCGCCGCCCGCTTGCCGCTGGGCGGGGCCAGGCGCGGGCGGGGATAGCCGCCGGTTTCCAGGGCGTGCTTGGCCGCCACCGCCTTCATGGCCCGGATGCTCACCGCCTGGTCCAGGCCGGCGCGCACGCAGGTTTTCTCGCAGGGCGCCGGGCAGACCAGGCCGCAGACGTAAGGCAGGGGATTGTCCTGGCGGATCACCTCCACCGCCGCCGTGTAGCGGTCCGCCGCCACCAGGGCCATGAAGCTGGGTATGTCTATGCCCGCCGGGCAGCCCGCCTGGCAGGGGGCCGCCAGGGGCGTCAGGCAGTCGAAGGCCGCGCAGCTCTCGCGGGTGAGGTGCAGCCGCCATTCGCCGGGGAAGTATTGCAGCGAGCTTTGCAGGGCCCAGGCCGCGGCCGCGCCCATGCGCTCCATCTGGGCGGCGATCTCCTTGAGGTTGGAGATATGGTCCGGCTTGGCCTCGCGCAGGGCCAGCTGGATCACCAGGCGGATGGCGTGCAGGGTCAGCTGGCGGGAGGCTTCCTCGGTCTCCAGGCCCAGGTTGAGGGCGCGGGTCATGGCCCGGCGGGTGAGGTTGATCAGGCAATCGCCCTGGTCCAGCACCCACAGGGTGTTGAAGCTGGGGGCCAGCTTCTGGCTCATCAGCTCCTCGGGGGCCAGGGGCGTCTCGGCTCTGGGCAGGGTGAGGAAGCCGCCCAGGCCGTCTTCCAGGCAGATGCCCTTGATCTCCCGCGAGGCCAGAGGCCCGCCGGCGGCCTGCAGAAGGTCGCTCAGCTCCAGCCCCAGGGGAACCTCGTAGAGGCCGGGCTGGGCCACCGCCCCGCCCACCGTGATGAGGGCGGTGCCGGCCTGGCGGTTGCGGCCCAGGGCGCGGTAGGCGTCGGGGCCCAGGGCAAAGGCCAGGCCCAACTGATACCAGGTCTGTAGGGCGTGGTTAAGTTCGGGCCGGGCGGTCCTGGCGGCCATGCCCGCCTGGGCGACGGGGGCGGCGGTGGCGGCGGGACGCTCCTCCTCCGGCTCGATACGCAGGTCCAGGCCGCCCAGCGCGCCCCCGGAGGCGGCCTCGGCCAGGGCGTCGCGCAAGTCCGGCCAGAGGCGGTGCAGGCTGTCCGGCAGGCGCAAGCTGGCCTGGCTCACCCCGAAGACCTGGGCCGCGATGGCCAGGGCCTCCACCAGGCCCCAGGGATCGTTTTGCAAAAGGCCGGCCGCCGCCCGGCCGCGGGGGTCGGGCTCGCGGGCGTCCACCAACAAGAGGCCCCGGCCCTGGCGCTCCAGGAAGGACCACCATTTCTGATAGACCGGCCTGGCCCCCGGCCCCCGGCCCCGCAGCCCGCAATCGCGCAGGAGAATTATCGCCTCGTGGGGCCGCATTTTTTGCGCCGCGGCCAGCCCCTTGAACCCGCCGCCGGCCCGGTAGCCGGCCAAATCCAGGCCCCGGGCGGCGGCCTGGCGGCTCAAAAGCGGCTGTTCCCAGTCTTTGGGGGTTTGGCGCTGCTGGCTCAAGCTGCTCTCCTCACGCATGGGCAAGTCCACTGAAATGCTTGCAAATATCTAGTCAATACGGCTGTTTATAATATACCATCCCCCGGCGGCGGTCAAAGGCCGGCGGATTTTCACGTCCCAGACAAGGCAAAGGCCCCTTCCGCCCGGCGGCGGGGAGGGGCCTTTGGCAAGCCGGCTAAGGGCTTAAGCCTGGGCCAAAGCCGCCTGGTGAAAAGGCATGCCGGCCAGTTCCAGGGCCCTTTGCCGCCGCGCGCAAGCCGGGCAGACCTTGCGGTCCACGTGGGCCACCGTGGCCGGCCCCACCCGCTTCTTGAGATGCTCCAGGTAAACCTGGGGCATGTAGGGTTCGTTGCATATGCTGCAATGCAAAAGCTCGTGGTCTTTCACCACCGAGCCGGTGATGACGGTCCGCCGGTGGAAGCCATCGTCCTCCACCCTGATGGCCCCGGTGGGGCAGACCTGGGAGCAGGCCCCGCAGCCTATGCAGCGGCTGGAGGGCCTGGTGAAATCGTTGAAGGCCAGGCGGTCGGCCTTGGTGTCCCGCAGGCGCAGGGCCTCGGCCCCCACCTCGCTGCACACCAGCTGGCACAGGCCGCAGCCGATGCACAGGTCGCAGCGCAGGCAGCGGCTGGATTCGTCCAGGGCCATGCCGTCGTCGAGCCCCAGCTCGATGTGCTGGAAATTGCCCCGGCGGTCCTCCACGTCGATGTAGGGAATCTCGGCCCGGCGCAGGCTGTTGCGCTTTTCCGCCGGCACCGCCAGGGGAACCGCCACCTCGCGCCGCACGGGCCGGCCCACCTGGGGGTCGATCTTGCCGCCTTTCAGATAGGCGTCGATGGCCGCCGCGCCGCGCTTGCCGGCCCGGATGGCCATGACCACGGTCTGGGGGCCGTGCACCACGTCGCCGCCGGCGAACACGCCGGGCTCGTGGGTGGCCAGGTTGTCGTCGGTGCAGATCATGCCCCTTTGGGTCTCCACCAGGCTGCCCTGCTCCACGCAGGCCAGATCGGTGGCCTGGCCGATGGCCAGGATGACGTGATCGGCCTTGATGGTGAAGAGCCTCTGAGCATCGAACTGGGGGCTGAAGCGGCCGCGCTCGTCGAACACCCTGGTGCAGCGCTGGAAGGTCATCACCCCGTCGCGGGCCACCTTCACCGGGCCCCAGGAGTTGTTGATGGCCACGCCCTCGGCCAGGGCCTGCTCCACCTCGTGGGAGCTGGCCGGCATCTCGCGCCGCTTTTCCAGGCAGAACATGTCCACCCGGTGGCCGCCCTGGCGGATGGCGGAAAGGGCCACGTCTATGGCCACGTTGCCGCCGCCCACCACCACCACCCGGGGGCCCACCTGGGGGTCCTTGCCGCCGCGCACGTCCTTGAGGAAATCCAGGCCGCCCAGGACGAAGGGCAGATCCGCGCCCTCGATGGGGATCATGCGGCTGAGCTGGGTGCCCAGGGCCAGGAAGGCGGCGTCAAAGCCCAGCTCCCTGAGCTCCTGCACGCTCTGCACCTCCCGGCTGGTCACCACCTTTATGCCCAGGCGGGTGAGCTGGCCGTATTCCTCGTCCAGGATTTCGCGGGGCAGGCGGTAGGCCGGTATGCCGTAGCGCAGCATGCCGCCCGGCTCGGCCTGGGCCTCGTAGACCGTGACCTGGTGGCCCTTCAAAGCCAGGTAATAGGCGCAGGTGACGCCGGCCGGGCCCGAGCCCACCACGGCCACCTTCTTGCCGGTCTCCCGGGCCAGGCGGGGCTTGGGATAGCCGCCCTCGGCCATGGCGCGCTTGGCCGCCACCGCCTTCATGGCCCGGATGTGGATGGGCCCGTCCATCTCGCCCCTGAGGCACTGTCCCTCGCAGGGGGCGGGGCAGACCAGGCCGCAGGAATAGGGAAGCGGATTGTCCTTGCTGATGAGGCCGGCGGCCTTTTTATGGTTGCCGTGGCCGATCTCGGCCAGGAAGCTGGGGATGTCGATACCCGCCGGGCAGGTGGCGTGGCAGGGGGCCGGCGGCCGCGAAAGGCAATAGCCGGACGGGCAGCCGCGCCCGGAGATGTGATCCTCCCATTGGCCCCGGAAATATTTCAGGCTGCTGGCCAGGGGCCAGGCGGACCGCAGGCCCGCGGCGGCCATCTCCCGGGCGGTGGCGGCCATCTCCGCCAGGTGGCTGGGCCGACCCTTGCCCCGGGCCACCTCGGTGACCAGGCGCAGGGCCCTGGCGATGAGGCGCCGCTGGGGCGAGGAGTCCTCGCCGCTCAGCTGCCACCAGCGTTGCAGGGCGCGCCGGGTCATGTCCACCAGGCAGGCGCCCTTTTCCACCACCCAGGCGGTGGCCGGGCAGGCGCTCACCTCGGCGGCGGCCAGCTCCTCGGGGGCCAGGGGCAGCCGGGCCGCCTCCAGGGAGAGGAAGCCGCCCATGCCGCCGTCCAGGGACACGGCCAGGGGATCGGCCTTCTTGGCCACGCCGCCGGCCAGGGATTCCACCACCTGCCACAGGCTACCGCCCAGGGGCACCTCGGCCAGGCCGGGCTTGGCCACCGCCCCGCCGATGGTCATGAGCCAGGTGCCGATGTGGCCTTCCTGGCCCAGGGCCTTGTAGCGCTCGGCCCCCAGGGACATGACCAGGGAGACGTGATACCAGGTTTCCAGGTTGTGGGTGAGCGCGCGCTGGCCCTCGCCGTTCGCCGGGGCCTGCTCCCACAGGGAGGGCGAGGCGTCCCGCCTTATCTCCAGCTTGAGGTCTTTTTTAAGGTCCACCAGATGGCGGGTGGTTTCCAGGGCGTTGAGCAGGCCGGCCTCGAAGCCGGCCAGTTCGCTGGGCAGCAGGACCACGGCCTGGGAGACCTCCAGGGCCTGGGCCGCTATCAAAAGGCCTTCCAGCAGGCCGAAGGGATTGCGGCCCAGGAGCATGGCCCCGCTTTGGCAGCGGGGGTCCAGCTGCGAGGCGTCGGCCACCAAGAGGCCGGGTTCGCCCCGGCGCGAAAAGCGCTGCCAATCCAGGTAGACCGGCTCCACGGCGGGGCCGCGGTTCCGCAGGCCGGAGGCGCGCAACTCGGCGATCACCTCTAGCGCCGGGTGGCTGGCCGCCCGGGCCAGGCCCTGGAAACCGCCGGTCTCCAGGTAGCGTTCCGGCGACGCGGGGTCCAGCTCCTGGCACCAGGAGGTGAGCAGCCGCCCCAGCATGAGGGATAGTCCCGTGGTGTAAGATTCCATTTATGAAAACCTTGCGTTCATGAAGCGCATGCCTGGCCGCCTCCGACGCGGGCCGGGCCTAGCGGCCCGGAACCGGCATGTCCTTGAGGCTGAAGGAATCGGCCGCCACCGTCTTGGCGAAGCGTTCCCGCCGGTGGGCGGGCAGCCGGGTGGCCTCCCCGAATTGCAGGCACTGGGTAAGGCATTTGGTGACGCAGGCCGGCTTCAGGCCCTGGTCCACCCTGTCCTTGCAATAGTCGCATTTGACGGCCTTGTTGTTGGCCGGGTCCCATTGGCAGGCGCCCCAGGGACAAGCGGTGATGCAGCTCTTGCAGCCTATGCACAGGGCGGGCTCTATATAGACGATGCCGTCGTCCTCGCGCTTCTTGATGGCGCCGGAGGGGCAGACGTTGAGGCACCAGGGCTCCTCGCAATGGAAGCAGGGCATGAAGACGAAGCGCACCCGGGGCACGCCGCCCACCTCCACCGGGCCCACGCTCATGTTTTGGCAGAGGGCCGGGCCCACGCCCAGGTTCTTGTTGGTTTTGCAATGCACCTCGCAAGCCTGGCAGCCGATGCAACGCTCCGAGTCTTGCAGCAGAAAATATTTGCTCATGTCGCCGCTCCTGATTCTAGCCAGCATATTTCATGAAGGCCGCGCGTCCGGCCGCGCCAGCCGCCGCCATCCTGCGTTGCTGGCCGCTCTCGGGCCTTGACGTAGCTTTGGCCACGCCCGCGGCCCTCGCTTGCCAGACGCCTTGTTTGCCGGCCCCTGGCTGCGCCGGGCCCTGGTACAGGCTTTCCCTCGATAATGCCGCAGCCTTTTTCATAATGGGTCCCCTGGATAATAATTCGTTGTTTAACGCCGCCCGACCATCATGAAATACGCGGGCTCTATGCTTTACGCACGCGGATGGTGCATTGGGTCAGCGCGTTGCCGCCGCCCACCGGGTCGTATACCGTTAGCAGCCCCTTTTGCAGGCGCTGATCGGCCATGCCCTTGCCGCAGGCCCTGGTTTGCAAAGGCACCGTGCGGCCGAAGCCGTGCAACATGAAGGCCGCGTCCGGATGAATCCAGGGGGTCACGGTGGCCTTGCCCTTGGCGCTGTAGCCGTCGCTCATCACCTCCACCAAATCGCCGTCGGCGATGCCCAGCTCGCCGGCCCGCTCGGGATGCAGCCACAGGCTGTTTTCCGGCACCAGCTCGTGCAGGAGGGGGTTGTTCATGGTGTGGCCGTGGTTGTGGGCCGCCCCCCGCCCGAAGAGCAGGCGGAACTCGTCCTCGGCCAGTTCCGAGGGCGGCTGAAAAGGCGCGATGGAGGGGAAGCCGGCCTCGTCCAGCTTCCGGCTGATGAACTCGATCTTGCCCGAGGGCGTCTTGAACTTGAGGCCGTCGGCGCGGTCCCACATGATGGGCTTGCCGGCCAGGGAGACCACGCCCTTTTCCCGCAATTCCTTGAGGCTTACGCCGGTGCCTTCCAGCTGGTATTCCCAGATTTCCTCGATGGTCTCGAAATCGAAGTATTCGCCCACCCCCAGGCGCTTGGCCAGCTCCCGGAAAATCCACCAGGCCGGCCGCGAATCGAAACGCGGGGCCACGCATTGATCGCGCAGCTGGAAATTGGGCTTGAGGCCGCCCTTGCTGGCTATGAGGTTGGCTCTTTCCAGATAGGTGCACTCGGGCAGGATCACGTCGGAGTACCAGCCGGTCTCCGAATAATTCACGTCGATGCTCACGATGAGCTTCAGCTTGTCGTAATAGCGCTTCTGCTCGTCGGGGTCGGGCAGGGCGGTCATGGGGTCGTGGCGGTAGATGAGGTAGGCGCCCACCTGATAGGGATCGCCGCTTTCGATGGCCGGGAAAAGCAGATGCAAGAGGCCGGGGCCGTCGTCCCAATGCTTGTGCTTCCAGCCGATGCCGTCCACCCGCGGCTCCTCCACCTTGGGGATGCGGTCGCCCAGCTTGCGGATGTCCTTCTTGCCGGCGTCGGCGGCCTTCTTGCCGAGGCACACCCCGCCGGGAGTCTCGATGGCGCCGAAAAGCGCGTTCAGGATATGGCTGGTGCGGCTGGTGTAGAAGCTTTGGCCGTGGCGGGCGGTCATCCAGCCGGCGTGGAAGATTACCCTGGGCGCGGCGGCGGCTATCTCGGCGAGGAACTGCCTCACCTCCCTGGCGGGGATGCCGGTGTGGGCCTCCTGCCATTCCAGGGTGTAGGGCCGCACGGCCTGGCGCAGCTCGTCCAGGCCGGTGCACCAGCGCTCCACGAACTCGGCGTCATAGAGCTTTTCCGCCAGCACGTGGTGGATCATGGCCAGGTTGAGGGCGTATTCGGCGTTGGGCCGGATCTGCCAGTAGCGGGTGGCCTTGGCGGCGGTCAGGGAGGCCCGGGGGTCGATATAGGTGCATTTGGCGCCGGAGGACATGGCGCTGATGAATTCCTTGGCCTCCTTGACCTGCAGGGACTCGATGAGGTTGCGGCCGTAAAGCACCAAATGCTTGGTGTTCTTGATGTCGTAGACCGCGCCGGTGCGCCCCAGCCCGAAAACGCTTTGGGTGGCGTGGTGGGCGTTGCGGCCGCAGGTGCAGTCGTGGTTGAAGTAATTGGGAGAGCCCAGCGCCTTGAGGAAGCTTTTGGTGAGATCGGCGAAGGGGCCGCCCCGGTCGGAGAGCGCCACGCCCTTGCCGCCGAATTCGTCGATGACTTCCTTCAGCTTGCCGGCCACGTAATCCAGGGCCTCGTCCCAGCTCGCCCGCCGCCATTGGCCCGAGCCGCGCTCGCCGCTGCGGATCAGCGGGTATTGGGGCCTCTCGTCGTCGTATTCCATGGCCAGGCCCGCCGCGCCCTTGGGACAGAGGCTGGCTTCCATGGCCTTGTCGTTGGGATTGCCCTGCAGCCACTTGACGCGGCCGTCCTCCACCTCCACCTGGATGGGACAGCGCACCGCGCACATGCCGCACAGGCTTTTCACCGTGCGTCGTCCCGGGCTTTCCACGCCGCTAACGTTGGGCGCCTTGCTTGAAGTCATTCTCGTGGCTCCTTGAATATCCTGGCCGGTTAAGCCGGTTGCGCGGATTCCACCCCTGCCGCCGCGTCGCGGCCGCGCGCCTGGCGGGGCTTCGCGGCCGTAAATAAAGCCGGGGCGGGGCCGGCGGCGCATGGCTCTGCCGCAACCGCATTCCCCCCCTCGCGCTTTCCGCGGTCTGCACAACCGCACTTGACATTAATTACTAGAGTATAGAATATACCACCTTCAAACGTGGCGTCCACCCGGCAAACGCCTGAAGGCCGCGGTGGATCTTCGCCCTTAAACCACTGCGGTTTTGATGGAATTAAAGGCCTTCCGGCGGGGGGGATTGCCTGTTTGGGACCGCCGCGCCGCCGGCTGGGCCAAGCCCTAAACGGTTGACGCGCCTTGGGGGGGGTGGTAGATAATGCCCTTGGGTCCGTGCGGGCCCAAGGGCCGTCCACGCCTGGGCGATCAGAGGCCAGGCGTTAACGGCCGGCGCCAATGCTTTCATCTGTCGGCGACGCGGAGGGATGGCCGAGTGGTCGAAGGCGGCGGTCTTGAAAACCGCTGAGCAGCAATGCTCCGTGGGTTCGAATCCTACTCCCTCCGCCAAAACCTAAGCGCCGCCCTGATGCGCCCATCATTCCATCAGCCGGGCCGGGGCGCGGACCAAAGTTGAGTCGGCACGCGGAGAGATGACCGAGAGGCCGAAGGTGCTCGCCTGCTAAGCGAGTGAGGGGTTAAAAACTCCTCCGAGGGTTCGAATCCCTCTCTCTCCGCCACCAGCTATCACCAGGCAAGGCCCGGCGGATCATGCGCCGGGCCTTGCCTGTTTCCTCGCCTCTTCACCAAAAAGGGTGCCTCCTTGCTTTTTTCCCAGATCATAGCCTTCATCCTGGTCATGGCGGTGTGGGAGGCCTATCGCCCCTCGCAGCCGCAATTCGGCCCCTGGGAAAGCGCGCTGGCCTCGGCCGCGCTGCTGCTGCTGCTTTGGGTGGCGGCCCGCCTGCGGGTGCTCATGACCCTGGGCCGCCTGGCCGGGCCCCGGCCGCCGGCGGACCCGGCCAAGCGGGGCCGCCAGGTGATAACCGAGCTGCACGTGCTGGCCGTGGCGGCGCTGGCCTTCATGATCATCGCCTTCGATCTCAAAGCCCATCTTTCCTCGCTGCCTTTGGTGGCCTCCTCGGAGACCCTCTCCGGCCTCTGCGCGGTGGCGCTCTATTTCCTCATGCTGGCCCTGGTCTGGTCGGCCACCCATCCTCTGGAAAAGGTGGTCTTCCAGAACGGCCTGAGCCGCGGCCAGTTCGTCTGGGGCCAGATGCGCTTCGTGGCTCCGGTGGTCTTCCCCTGGCTGGCGGTGGTGCTGCTCAGGGATCTCTTGCCCCTGTTCTGGCCGGCCGCCGGAGCCTGGCTGGATTCCGGCCCGGGCGACCTGGTGTTTCTGGCCGCCTTCGTGGCCCTGATGGCGGTGTTCTTCCCCTGGCTGGTGCGCCTGTGGTGGGGCTGCCGCGATTGGCCGCCGGGCCCCGTGCGCGAGCTGGCCGAAAGCGTGCTGGCCAGGGCCGGGGTGAAGGTGGGGGCCATCCTGAGCTGGCCCATCCTGCGGGGCCGCCTGCTCACCGCCGGCATCTTGGGGGTGGCGCCCCGCTTCCGCTATCTTTTGCTCTCGCCGGCCCTGGTGGAGGCCATGAGCCCGCAGGAGCTGGCCGGGGTGGTGGCCCACGAGGCGGGCCACGTGCATCACCGGCACCTCGTTTCCTACCTGCTTTTTTTTCTGGGCTTTTTCATCTTGGCCTACGCCCTGGCCTGGCCCATGGCCCTGGGCGTGCAGATGGCGGCGCTTTGGCTGGCCGGCACCAGTTGGGGGGCGGGCCTCCTGGCCGGGGACAATCCGGGCGGCGGCCTGTTCAGCGTTTTTCTGGCCCTGCCCCTGGTGGCGCTTTTGGTTTTGTACCTGCGTTTCGTCATGGGCTATTTCATGCGCAATTTCGAGCGCCAGGCCGATCTCTTCGCCCTGCGGCTTATGGGCGAGGCCCGGCCCCTGGCCGGGGCCCTGGAGAAGGTGGCCCAGCTCTCGGGAGAAACCCGCGACGTGCCCTCCTGGCACCACTTCTCGGTGGGCCAGCGGGTGGCCGTGCTGCTGCGGGCCCAAGACAGGCCGGAGCTGATAGAGGCCCACGCCCGCGGGCTCAAGACGGCCCTGGCCGCCTACCTGGCCCTGCTCATCGGGGTGAGCGGCCTGGGCCTGGCCAGCGGCCATTGGGGCTGGGGCGAGGGGGTGCAGCGGCGCATGGTGGTGCGGGCCATGGAAAACCGGCTGGCCATGGACCCCCATGACGCCGCCCTGCAACTGGGCCTGGGCATCATGGCCATGGAGGACGGCGACGAGTCCAAGGCCTTGCGCCATTTGGGGGCCGCGGCGGAGCTGGCCCCCCAGGACCCGGAGGCCCTCAATTCCCTGGCCTGGCTCTACGCCACGGCCAAGGACCCCGCGATGCGGCGGCCGGCCCTGGCCCTGGCCCTGGCCCTGGAGGCGGTGAGGCGCTCGCCCCTGCCCCATATCTGGGACACCCTGGCCGAGGCCTATTACCTGAACGGCCAATACCAGATGGCCCTGGCCGCCTCCCGCTCGGCCCTCCAGGCCGGCCCCCGGCAAAGGGTGGAATATTTCCAGCGGCAATTGGCCCGCTTCGAAAAGCTGGCGAACGAGCCAAGGCCATGAAGCGCCAGGTCGCCATAGGGCTGGCCGTCAGCCTGGCTTGCCTGGCCTGGGTGCTGCGGGAGCTGGACTTCGGCCTCCTGTGGCGGACCATAAAGGAGGTGAACCCCCTCTACTTCCTGGGGGTGAATCTGTTCCTGGCGGTTTCCTTTTGGCTGCGCGCCCTGCGCTGGCGGATCATCCTGGAGCCCCTGGGCGAAACCGGCCTGGCCAACCTGACCTGGGCGGCGGTCATC
This sequence comes from Desulfocarbo indianensis, assembly GCA_001184205.1. Taxonomy (GTDB): domain Bacteria; phylum Desulfobacterota; class Desulfarculia; order Desulfarculales; family Desulfarculaceae; genus Desulfocarbo; species Desulfocarbo indianensis. The sequence goes on along the minus strand of LBMP01000001.1, from coordinate 556,456 downwards.
GGCCTGGGCGCCAACAACGTGCTGCCGGCCAGGCTGGGCGAATTGGTGCGCGCCTACGCCCTGGCGCGCCTGGAGCGCCTGCCCGCCTCCAGCGTCCTGGCCACCATTCTGGTGGAGCGCATCCTGGACGGCATGGCGCTGCTCATGTTCCTGTTCCTGGCGCTGCTCATGGTGGACCCCCAGGCCAAGGCCGGGGCTTTTTCGGTGGGCTATCTGCGCGCCGCCGGCTATGGGCTCCTGGCCGTGTATCTCATCGCCCTGGCCGCGGCGGCGGCCCTGTGGCGCTGGCCAGGAGTCAGCATGCGGCTGGTTTCCGGCTGGCTGGCCCGCTTGTCGCCGCGCCTGGGGCAAAAGGCGCGGGGCGCCATGGAATCGTTTCACCAGGGCCTGGCCATGCTGGGGCGGGGCAGCGCCCTGCCCGCGGCCGTATCGCTTTCCATCCTGCTGTGGCTGGCCTATCTGGCCGCCTATTGGCTTTTTCTGCCGGCGGCGGGCCTGCCCTTCAGCCTGACCCTGGCGGCCATGGCCCTGGCCGGGGGCAGCCTGGGCTCGGCGGTGCCGGCCGGGCCGGGCTATATCGGGGCCTTTCAATTGGGGGTGACTTGGGCCTTGATGATGGCCGGCGCCGGCGAGCAGGAGGCCCTGGCCTACAGCCTCTTGTTCTGGGCGGCCCAGTATTTTCCCCTGACCGGGACGGCGCTCTATCTCATGTGGAAAAAAGGCATGAGCCTGGGCGGCCTGCAACGCGGCGGCCAGCAACTGGACCCGGAAGGCAAGACCGGCTAAGCCCGCCGGCCCCGGCTAGGCCCGCCGGCCCGGCTTCCGTTCTACAGGCCCAGGAGCTTGGCGTATTGGGCGGCGCTCATTAGGCCAGCGGGCAGGCTTTCTTCCAGCTTCACCCGCGCCAGCCAGCCCCGGCCGTAGGGGTCGTCGTTCAAGGCGGCGGGATCGTCGGCCAGGGACTCGTTGACCTCCAGCACCTCGCCGCTGACCGGCGAGATAAGGTCGCTGACGCTCTTGGCGCTTTCCACCGCGCCCATCTCCTGGCCGGCCTCCACCTGGTCGCCCGCCTCGGGCAAATCCACGTAGACCACCTTGCCCAATTGATCCTGGGCGTAATCGCTGATGCCCAAGACCACCTGGCCGTCGTCTTCCTGGCGCACCCAGAAGTGCTCCTGGCTGTAGCTCAGCTCCGGGGGAAACTCCAAGGGGACCTCTCCTTTTCAGGCTTTTTTGCGGAAAAGATAAACCAGCATCAGGGCGCTGAACAGAGCGAAGCCCAGGGCGAAAAGCGCGGTGGGCGTAAGCCCGGCCACCAGGGCCTCGCCCCGCCAATCGCCCCGGAACTGCTCGATGATCACCCTGGCGATGCCGTGCAGCAGGCCGTAGGTGAAAAACACCTGGCCGGCGAAGCGCCTCCATCGCCACGCAAAAAGGCTCGCGCCGAAGATGATGAACAGGGCGACCGAGGAATAGAGCTGGGTGGGGTGCAGGGCCACGCCGGGAGGGGCCAGGGTGTGGGGGTCGGTGAAGGTCACCCCGAAAGCGCAGCCCTCACAGGGCTGGCCGTAGCAGCAGCCCGCCATAAAGCAGCCGATGCGCCCCACCGCCTGGCCCAGGGCCAGACCGGGGGCGAAGCAATCGAACAAGGGCAGCAGCGGAATACCCCAGCGCCGGGACAGGAGGAAGCCGGTGATGAGCCCGCCGGCCACCCCGCCGTAAAACACCAGGCCGCCTTCCCAAAAATACAGCACCCGCCAGGGCGCGGCGATGAAGGAGGCCGGCTCCAGGAAAACGAACACCAGCCGGCTGCCGGCGATGGCCGCCAAAAGCACCCACAGGGCCAGGCTGCCCACCCGGTCCGGGTTAAGGCCGTTGGCCGCGGCCAGGCGGTTGAGCACGATGAGGCCCAGGCCGGCCCCCAGGGCCAGCATGGCGCCGTATGAATATATGGTCACGGGTCCGAGCTGAAAAAGAATGGGATGCATGGCCGCCCCGCGGGAAGTGGTTGCCGGCTCAAAGGGTCAGCGAAGATTGTAGCAGACGCGGGCCGGTCCTCCCAGCCCCCGCCCCCCGCCGGCCTCAGGCGCGGCCGCGCAGGATGAGCCAGCCCAAGAGAACCGCGCCCACGCTGATGCCCGCGTCGGCCAGGTTGAACACCGGCCAGTGCAGGTCGCCCAGGTGCCAGTCGATGAAATCCACCACCTTGCCCAGGCGGGCCCGGTCGATGAAGTTGCCCAGCGCGCCGCCGGCGATGAGGCCCAGGGCCAGCTGGGCCATCTTGCTCTTGCCCACGTTGCCCCGGGCCAGCCAAAAGGCCAGGGCCACCGCCACGAGCTGCACCGCCATGAACAGCCAGCGCGCCCCCGCCCAGCCGGCGAAGGCGCTGAAGGCCGCGCCGGTGTTGTAGACCAGGTGCAGGTCGAACAGCCGGGGAATCACCGTGACCGGGGAGGCCAAGGTGAGCCAGCTTTCGGCCATGAACTTGGTGATCTGATCCAGCGCCACCAGGATCAGGGCCGTGGCGGCCACCTTCAGCATGCGTCCCCCCATCCGCGCGCCTCCCTAAGCCAGGGCTTCCCGGCAGTCGCGGCAGATCTCCTGCTCCGGCCCCACCTCGGGCCGCCGCTTCCAGCAGCGCGGGCACTTTTCCTGCTCGGTGCGTTCAATGAGATACAGGGGCTTCATCTCTTTTTCCTCGCCGCTCACCGTGGGCGCCTCCAGGCTGCCAGCGAAAACCAGCTCGCTGACCATGGCCAGCTCCTGGAAAGCCTCGGCGTTGGCCTGGAGGAACCGGCCCTCCTCGCTGGCGGTTTCCACCGTGAGTTTGGCGTCCAGGGAATTGCCGATGAGCTTTTCCTTGCGCGCTTTGTCCATGCCCACGTTCACCCAGTCGCGGATGGCCAGGAGCTTTTGCCATTTTTCTTTGAGAGCGCTCTCCTCCTGGCCGGGCTGGCCCTGGCGGCGCTCCGGGAACAGGCTCAAGTGCACGCTGGCGGCTTGGGCTTTGGCTCCGGGCAGATGGTCCCACACCTCCTCGGCGGTGAAGCTTAAGACGGGGGCCATGAGCCGCACCATTTGCGAGGCCATGCGGTGGAGCACGGTCTGGGCGGCCCGGCGGGAGGGGCCGTCGGTCTTGTGGGTGTAGAGCCGGTCCTTTATCACGTCCAGGTAGAAGCCGGAGAGATCCACCACGCAGAAGTTGTGCAGCCGGTGGAAGGCCCGGTGGAAGGCGAACTCGTCATAGGCCGCCAGCACCTCGTCCACCAGGTCTTGCAGGCGCGCCAGGATGTAGCGGTCCATCTCGCCCATGTCCGCCGGAGCCACCTGGTCCTTTTCCGGGTCGAAGTCAAAGAGGTTGCCCAAAAGGAAGCGCATGGTGTTCCTGATGCGGCGGTAGGCCTCGGAAAGCTGCTTCAGAATGTCGTCGGAGATGCGGATGTCCACCGTGTAGTCCTCGGCGGCCACCCACAGGCGCAAGACCTCCGCGCCGTAGCGGTCTATCACCTTTTGGGGCGGGATAACGTTGCCCAGGCTCTTGGACATCTTGCGGCCCTCGCCGTCCACCACGAAGCCGTGGGTGAGCACCATCTTGTAGGGCGGCGCGCCCTCGGTGCCCATGGCGCACAACAGCGAGCTGTGGAACCAGCCGCGATGCTGGTCCGAGCCCTCCAGGTAGAGGTCGGCGGGCCAGCGCAGCTCGGGCCGGGCTTTCAGCACCGCGGCCTGGGAGCAGCCCGAATCGAACCACACGTCCAGGATGTCGTTTTCCTTGGCCAGGTTGCGGCCGCCGCACAGGGGACAGGCGTCCTTGCCGCCCAGAAGCTCGGCCGGGGTGCGCTCGAACCAGGCGTCGGCGCCCTCTTTCTCGAAAACCGCGCACACGCTTTCGCTCATCTCCGGGGTGAGCACGTTCTGGCCGCAGTCCTCGCAGCGGAACACGATGATGGGCACGCCCCAGGAGCGCTGGCGGCTGATGCACCAGTCGGGCCGGTTCTCGATCATGCCGTAGATGCGCTCGCGGCCCCACTTGGGCACCCATTGCACGTCCCGGCGGATGGCCTCCAGGCTCTTGGCCCGCAGGCGGTTTTCCTCCATGGAGATGAACCACTGGGCCGTGGCCCGGAAGATCACCGGCTTCTTGCAGCGCCAGCAGTGGGGATAGGAGTGGGTTATCTTCTCGCTGCCCAAAAGCGCGCCCACTTCCTTCAGCTTGGCCACCACCGCCTCGTTGGCCTCGAAGACCTTCTGGCCCGCGAAAAAGCCCACCTCCTCGGTGAAGCGGCCGTGGTCGTCCACCGGCGAATAAACCTCCAGGCCGTAGCGGAGGCCGGTCTCGTAGTCCTCGCGGCCGTGGCCCGGCGCGGTGTGCACCAGGCCGGTGCCCGCCTCCAGGGTCACGTAGTCGGCCAGCACGCCCAGGGACTCGCGGTCATACAGAGGATGCTTGGCTTTAACGCCCTCCAGGTCCTTGGGGTCGATCTGGGCGGCTATCTCCCAGCCCTCCAGGCCGAAGGTGTCCATGCACAGGGGAGCCAGGCGGCTGGCCATGACGTAGGCCTTGCCCTGGCGCTTCACCGCCACGTATTCGAAATCAGGATGGGCCGCCACCGCCAGGTTGGCCGGGATGGTCCAGGGGGTGGTGGTCCAGATCACCAGGAACACCTCCAGCCCTTTGAGGCCGGGGTATTTGGCGGAGAGGTCGTCCAGGAGGGGGAAGGCCACGTAGATGCTGGGGCTGGTGTGGTCGGCGTATTCCACCTCGGCCTCGGCCAGGGCGGTGACGCAGTCGTTGCACCAGTAGATGGGTTTTTTGGAGCGGTACACCCCGCCGTTGTGATAGAAGCGGGCCAGCTCCCTGGCTATCACCGCCTCGTAGGGGTAATTCATGGTTATGTAGGGCTCTTCCCAATGGCCCAACACCCCCAGGCGCTTGAACTCTTCCCGTTGGATATCCAGAAACTTACCGGCGTAGACCCGGCACTCGCGGCGCACGTCGGCCTGGCTCATGGCCGCCTTCTTGGGGCCCAGCTTCTTGTCCACCTCGTGCTCGATGGGCAGCCCATGGCAATCCCAGCCCGGCACGTACACCGCGTCCAGGCCCGACATCTGGCGGGATTTCACGATGAAATCCTTGAGCACCTTGTTGAGGGCGGTGCCCATGTGGATGTGGCCATTGGCATAGGGCGGTCCATCGTGCAGAATGTATTTATCCTTGCCCTCTGCGGCCTGGCGCAGCTGGTGATAGAGGCCTTCCTTTTCCCAGCGCTCCAGGAGCTGGGGCTCGCGCTTGGGCAGGTTGGCCTTCATGGGAAAATCGGTCTTGGGAAGATTCAAGGTGGCTTTGTAGTCCATGGGAAGTCCTCGGACGGCTAGAGGGAATAAATGCCTAGAATCTTCGCTATGTACCACATGAGTGGGCGAAGTCAAGGCCGCCCGCGGCGGCTCCCGGCGGGGGCGGAGGGGCAAAGCCCTTGACTTGCCAAGTGGCTGGCTATAGAGTTTGGAGCAAAATGCTTTGAGGACAGGGGATTTAAGTGGGTTTTCTCAAACGCCTTTTCGGTCGCGGCTCTCAAACTGATCGGGTTTTCGTCCTGGGGCTGGACGGCGTGGGCCTGGAATTCGCCCACAACCTGGCCGCCCAGGGCGTGATGCCCAATTTAGGCGGCATGATGGCCGGAAGCGCGGTGAGCCCCATGCTGACCACCCTGCCGGCGGTGAGCACCGTGGCCTGGGCCACCTACGCCACCGGCCAGAACCCCGGCCGCCATGGGGTTTACGGCTTCGTGGACCGCGAGCCCAACCCCTTCCGGGTGCACATTCCCGACGCCCGCGACCTCAAGGTGCCCACCCTGTGGGATATCGTCGGCCGCGCCGGCCGGCGGGTGGGGGTGATCAACCTGCCGCTTACCTATCCGCCCAAGGAGGTGGAGGGGTTCATGATCTCCTGCTTCCTGAGCCCGGAATTGGGCAAGGCCACCTATCCGGTGGAGCTGGCGCCCAGGCTCATGGAGCTGGATTACCGCATAGACGTGGACACCTCCCTGGCCAGGGAGGACACCGCCGCCTTTCTGGCGGATTTGGACGAGACCCTTTCCCGCCGCTTCGTCACCGCCTTCAAGCTGATGCAGTCCGAGCCCTGGGATTACTTCCACCTGCACGTGATGGCCACCGACCGCATCAATCATTTCCTGTGGGCCGACCGCGAGGAAGGCGGAGAGGGCTTGAGCGGCGAGTTCCTGGATTTCTACCGCCGGCTGGATTCCTACCTGGGCGAGTTGGCCAATCTGTTGCCCGAGGGCTGCCAGCTCATGGTGGTGAGCGACCACGGCTTCGCCCGCACCAGGGCCAACCTCTATCTCAACCAATGGCTGGAAAAAAACGGCTATCTGCTCTTCGGGCGCGGCAAGAAGGAGCTCCTGAACCTGCACCAGGAGTCGCGCGCCTACAGCCTGATTCCCGGCAGGATATACTTGAATCTCAAGGGCCGCGAGGAGCGCGGCTCGGTGGAGCGGGGCAAGCCCTACGAGGAGCTGCGCGAGGAACTGGTGCACCGGCTTTCCGGGCTCACCCATCCCGACACCGGCGAGCAGATGGTGCGCAAGGTGCACCGCCGGGAGGAGCTCTACTCCGGCGGCCAGCTCAAAAGGGCGGCGGACCTCATCGTGGAGCCCATGCCCGGCTTCGATCTCAAGGCCAACCTGGACGGACCCGGCCTTTTGGGTCCGCCCGAGCTGCCGGGCATGCACACCACCGAGGGCGCTTTCGTGCTGGTGAAGGACGTCAAGGCCCTGGACGCGCAAGGGCCGGTTTCGCTCATGGACATCGCGCCCACCGTGCTCCGGCTTTTGGATTTGGCGCCGCCGGCCTCCCTGGAGGGGCGGTCCCTGCTGTGATGTCCGCCCGCTTTCGGCCATGAGTTTTCCCGCGTTCACGGCTTGGCTCTGCGGCCCTCCCCGGGCCGGCAAGACCACCCTGGGGCTGGAGCTGCGCCGGGAGCTGGCCGGCCGGGGCCTGGCGGTGGAGCGCCTGGACGGCGGCGAGCTGCGCGGCGAGCTGTGGCCGGAACTGGGGCACGCGGCGGATGAGCGCCGGGCCGCCTGCCTGCGCACCGCCCGGCTGGCGGCCATGCTGAACCGCCACGGCGTTTCTTGCGTGGTGGGCCAGATCGCGCCTTACGCGGATCTGCGCCGGGAGCTGCGCGGGCTCCTGAGCCCCTTCGTGGAGGTTTTTCTGGATTGCCCCCTGGAGACCCTGGTAAACCGCGACCAAAGCGGCCTCTACCAGCGGGCCCTGGCCGGGGAGATCAAGGGCTTCACCGGCCTGGACGATCCCTTTGAGCCGCCCGAGGCGGCGGAGGTGGTCTGCCCCACCGGGGCCGAGGGGCCGCAAGAATCCCTGGGGCGCATTCTGGCCTGGCTGGAGGGCGCGGGCCTGATTCCCCCCGGAGGCGGGGAGCGGGGCGAGGGCCGGCAGAGCGCCTACACCCCCGAGGAAGAAGCGCGGGTGGTGGAGCGGCTCAAGGACCTGGGATATTTATAGCGGCCGGGGGGGCCCAAAAGCGGCAGGTCTTTTTAACCCCCGGCGGGGCTTAGGTTGCTGAAATCCTCATGGCGGGCCCGGTCCGGCCGGGCGGTTTTCCACTATATGGAACCTTCCCTGATGCTCTACAACCTGGCGGCCGGCGCGGCCTCGGCTTTTCTGCCTCCGGTGTGGCTGGCCTCCCGGCTTGCCGGCCGCTGGGGCGAGCTATGGCCCCGGGTGGGCCTCTACCGCCATCTGGCCCCGGCCCGGCCCGGCCCCCGGGTGTGGCTGCAGGCGGTTAGCGTGGGCGAGGTCAGCGTGGCCGCGGCCATCGCCGAGGAGCTTTTCGCCGCAGCGCCCCGCCTGAACCTCACCGTCACTTCCAGCACCGCCAAGGGCCTGGAAAAGGCCCGCGAGGTTTTCGCCCAGCGGGCGGCGGTGGCCGCCTTTCCCCTGGATCTGCCCTGGGCGGTGATGGCGGCGGCGGCCAAGATAAGGCCCCAGGTCTACGCCTCCCTGGAGACCGAGCTCTGGCCCAACCTCTTGGCCTGGCTGCAAAGCCGGGGCAGCTCGCTCCTCTTGCTGAACGGCCGCCTGAGCCCCCGCAGCTTCCCGCGCTACGAGAAGCTGCGCTGGCTGGTGAAGCCCGCCCTGCGCCGCTTCGACCGGCTTTCCATGATCGGCGAGGCGGACGCGCAAAGGGCGCTGGCCCTGGGCGCGGACCCGGCCAGGGTGTCCATCGACGGCAACGCCAAGTACGCCGGCCTGGCGCGGCGGGCCCGGCCCCGGGCCGCCCAAGACCTGGCCCCGCGCCTGGCCCTGGGCCGGGCCCCGCTCCTGGCGGCGGGCAGCGTGCGCGGCGGCGAGGAGGAGCCGGTGCTTTCCGCTTTCGCCCGGCTTCTCCCGGAGCATCCCCAGGCGGTGCTTATCGCCGCGCCGCGCCACGTGGAAAAGGCCCCCCGCTGGCTGGAGGCCTGCGGGGCCAGGGGGCTCAAGGCCCGGCTTTGGAGCGGCCTGAGCGACGATCAACCCCGGCGGCCCGACTGCCGGGTGGTGGTGGTGGACGCCATGGGGGTGCTCATGCCCCTTTACGGCTTGGCGCGGGCGGCCTTTTTGGGGGCCAGCCTGGTTCCCCTGGGCGGGCAGAACCCCATGGAGCCGGCGGCCTGGGGTCTGCCCGTGTGCTATGGTGAATCCATGGAAGATTTCGCCGACGCGGCCCAGGCCCTGGAAGAGGCCGGCGCGGCAATCCGCCTGGCCGGGGCCGAGGATTTGGCCGCCTTTTGGGGCCGGGTCCTGGCCCGGCCCGCCGAGGCCGCCCAAAGGGGCGAAGCCGCCCGCCGGGTGGTGGAGCGCTGGTCCGGCTCGGCCGGAGCCGCGGCCCGACTGATCTTGCGCGAGCTGGAAACGCGAGGAGCCCTGTCATGAAACGCCGCCGCGCCGCGGCCGCCGCGCCGCCCAAGGTGGGGCCCGCCGCCCTGGCCGAGCTGAGCCGGACCCTGCCCGAAGCGACCCTCGCCGGGCTGGGCAAGGCCGTGCGCCTGTGGGCCGGCGTCAAGCGGCGCGGGGGGCGGGTGGTGGTGGCCACCGGCTCCGGCCCCAACCTGCACGAGGGCGTCACCTGCCAGATCGCCGAGCTGGTGCGCCTGGGCCTGGTGGACGGGGTGCTCACCTCCTCGGCGGTGGTGGGCCACGAGATGGCCGGGGTATTGGAGCGGGTGCGCCGGGTGGAGGGCCGCCGCCTGGGCCTGGGGCCCGAGGTGCTGCCCGCCGACGGCAAGCTGGAGGCCGCGCTTTTGGGCTCCGAGGAGCTGGCCAGCCTGCAAGCCCAGACCGTGATCGACTTGGACCTCTATCGCCGCATGCTGGCCGCGCCCGGCCGCGAGATAATCAAGGTGGCCGGCAACCTGGCCTACCCCACCGGCCTGTGGGTGGAGCGCGCGGCCCAGGAGCTGGCCTCCCTGGCCCGGGCCAACGGGCGTCCCCTGGAGGAGCTGGCGGGCTGGGGCTGCCATCCCCTGACCATGCTGGGGGCCTGCGCCCGCCGGGAAGTCCCCTGCCTGGTCACCGTGCCCCAGTTGGTGGGCGGCGGCCAGGTGGGCCTGGCCGTGGGGGATTCCATCAGCGTGGCCGAGCGCTCGGCCAGGGTGGCCCGGCTCCTGGCCTCGGCCGATCTCATCATCGAATCCGGCCTGGCCCTGGCCCAGGAAATTCACGACGGCCCCTTCGAGCTTTTCACCGGCCACGGCATCTGGTCCCGCCACGAGGGCCAGTTCACCTATTCCCTGCGCGACAAGGCGATTTTGCGCATAGACCTGGACCCGGCCCTGCAAAGGGCCTGGGACCTGGAGCGCCGCAAGGGGGCCGTGGGCCGCGCCATCGACCGGGGCCTGCCCAAGGCCGCGGGGCTGAAGCTGCCTTTCCGCATGGAAATGAGCGGTTTCGCCCGCCTGCCCGGCTCGCTGCCCCTGATCGGCGACCTGGGGGCGGTTTGGCCCCTTTTGGCCTCCCGCGCGGCCAAGGCCCTGGGTGTCAAATTGGGCTTTATGTGCTACAAACAGGGCAATCCCCTGGGCGAGGCGGTGCGCCGGTTCATCGTGGAAAACGTCAACCCCCTGGACCGTTCGCTGGTGGTGCAGGGGCTGGCCGAGGCGCGCTGACCCCGGCGCTAAGGGGGGCCGCCAAGGCGCCGGGTGGGATTTAGGCAAGGCCCCCAAACCGCGGCCAGGGCGGCAATGGCTTGCGATAAGCGCTAGTTAGGGTGATTTGCTTTACACCTGAAACCCGATAAGGACTTTTTATGGCCCAAAAGGCTTTGCTGGTACTGGAAGATGGCGCGGCGTTTCCCTGCCGGGCTTTCGCGGGCTCGGGCGAGGTGAAGGCCGAGGTCTGCTTCAACACGGCCATGACCGGTTATCAAGAGGTGCTCACCGATCCTTCCTACCGGGGCCAGATGGTGGCCATGACCTATCCCCTCATCGGCAACTATGGCGCCAACCCCGAGGACGTGGAAAGCGCCCGGGTGCAGGTCAGCGCCTTTTTAGTCAAGGAATACATAGACTTTCCTTCCAATTTCCGCTCGCGGCAGAGCCTGCGGTCCTATCTGGAAGAGGCCGGGGTGATGGGGGTGGAGGGCCTGGACACCAGGGCGCTCACCCGCCATCTGCGCATCGGCGGGGCCATGCAGGGCGTGCTTTCCACGGAAGACCTGGACCCCGCGAGCCTGCGCAAAAAGGCCAACAGCGGCCCCGGCTTGGTGGGGGTGGATTTGGTCAGGGAAGTGACCTGCCCCAAGGCCTACCGCTGGCTGGAGGGCCGCCCCGGCCCGGAAATCGACCTGGGCGGCGAGTTCGACCCCGAGGCCATATGGAAAGGCGGCGCGGGCGGGTTCAAGGTGGTGGCCCTGGATTGCGGAGTGAAATACAACATCCTGCGCCGCCTGGCGGCCCGCAACCTGAAGGTCTTGGTGGTGCCCGCCTTCACCCCGGCCGAGGTCATCGCCAAGCTTCAGCCCGACGGCCTGTTCCTCAGCAACGGGCCGGGCGACCCGGAGCCGGTGACCTACGTGGTGCAGTGCGTGCGCGCCCTCATGGGCCGGCTGCCCATCTTCGGCATCTGCCTGGGGCACCAGATGATAGGCCAGGCCCTGGGCGGCAAGACCTACAAGCTGAAATTCGGCCACCGGGGCGCCAACCAGCCGGTCATGGACCTGGCCACGGCCAAGGTGGAGATAACCAGCCAGAACCACGGCTTTTGCGTGGATTCCGCCAGCATCGAGGACCCGGACGTGGTCATGACCCATGTCAACCTGAACGACCGCACCCTGGAGGGCCTGAGCCACAAAAAGCTGCCTCTGTTTTGCGTGCAATATCATCCTGAGGCCAGCCCCGGACCCCATGACGCGGATTATCTGTTCGATCGTTTCGTGGACCTCATGCGGGGAGGCGGCCTTCCCAGCGCCGCCTGAAACGCGCCAGTCGGTGGGGTTGGGGATCGGCCGGGGACGGCCCGCCCCGGGCCGGGAAACTTATGGAAGCCATCACCATAAAAAGGGACCTGGAGCAAAACCTCACCTTTTTCGAGGTGAGGGGCGCCGTCGGCCGCCGGGAGTTGGAAGAGGCCATAGCTTCGTTCTATGAAGGCGGCCCCACCAGATGCGTGCTGTGGGATTTGCGTCAGGCCGACTTGCAGCGGCTGGCCACCCAGGACGTGCGGGGGCTGATCAGGTTCATGGAGCAGAATAATTTCATCCGCGCCGAGGGCCGGACCGCCCTGGTGGCTCCCAGGGACGCGGATTACGGCCTGGCCAGGATGGGCGAGGTCTTCGCCGAGGGCCTGCCCACCCAGTTCGGGGTGTTCCGCTCCCTGGAGCAGGCCCTGGAATGGCTGGCGCAGGGCGGCCCAAGTTGAGCAAACGGACGAAGGAGCCGGCGCCATGCCTGACAAAAAACTTAGCGGACGCGGTCTGACCTCGCTCTTGTGCGCCTCCGGCCTGGCGGTCATGGGGGTGTCCGGCCTGGTGGCCTATCTCATGCCCCACGGCCGCATCGCCTATTGGACCGATTGGCGCTTTCTCAGCCTGAGCAAAACCCAATGGGACAACATTCATATCATCAGCTCCCTGCTTTTCCTGGCGGCGGCCGGCATCCACCTCTATTTCAACTGGAAGCCTTTCCTCAATTACTTGAAGGGCAAGGCCGCCCAGATGCGGGGGCGCAAAAAAGAGCTTTGGATCAGCCTGGCGGCCTTGCTTCTGGTGGTGGCCGCCGGCGTCAAGCCCTTCCCCCCCTTGAGCTGGCTTCTGGATTTCAACGCCTATCTCAAGGCCGTCTGGGTGCAAGACCCGGCCTACGAGCCGCCCTTCGGCCATGCCGAGGAATTGAAGCTCAGCGTGTTCGCCAAAAAAGTGGGCATCCCCCTGCCTCAGGCGCTGGCCGTTTTGGAGGCCAAGGGCGTCCAGGACGCCCGGCCCGAGGCCACCGTCCTGGACATAGCCCGCCGCAACCAGCTTTCGCCCATGGAGCTTTTCGCCCTGATCCAGCCCCTGCAAAAGGTCGTGCAAGTCAAGGCTCCGGCCGGGCGCGGCTATAGCGCCCAGGAGGTGGAGGAATTGTTCGCCGGCAGCGGCGTCGGCAACAAGACCCTGGAGGGCGTGGCCCAGGCCGCCGGCCAGGCCCCGCAGGCCATCAAGGCCAGGCTTGAGGCGGCGGGCATCGTCATGGGGCACCAGGACACCCTCAAGGGAGCGGCGGACAAGAACGGCCTGGCCACGCCCCTGGAGCTATTGAAAGTCATGCTGGTGGAGGGCTACAAGCCCAAACGTTAGCAGGGCCTTGGTTTAATTTCGCTTTGCTGGTATGAGTGAAGCCGGCGGGCCGGGGGGGGCGGGCCGGGGGGGGCGGGAGGTCCGACAGGGGGCGAAAAGTCGCCAGGAGGAGCCGAGGGGCCGCGGACTGACGGCGGGCGCGGCCGCCCAAGGGTTCACCGCAAACCGGCGCGAAAAACGACTCATCATCGAGACAGGTAAATGCCCAAAAGAAAAGACCTCAAGAAAATCATGATCATCGGCTCCGGGCCCATCATCATCTCCCAGGCCTGCGAGTTCGATTATTCGGGCACCCAGGCCATCAAGGCGCTCAAGGAGGAGGGCGTGGAGGTGGTGTTGGTCAACTCCAACCCCGCCACCATCATGACCGACCCGGAGATGGCCGACCGCACCTACATCGAGCCCATCACCGCCGAGCTGGTGTGCGAGGTTTTGAAAAAGGAGCGGCCCGACGCGCTGTTGCCCACCCTGGGCGGGCAGACCGCTCTCAACACCGCCCTGCAGGTGGCCGACACCCACATCCTGGAGCGCCTGGGCATCGAGATGATCGGGGCCAACCCCCAGGTCATCCGCAAGGCCGAAAGCCGCGAGCTTTTCCGCAAGGCCATGGAAAACATCAACCTGCGGGTGCCCAAGAGCCACATCTGCCGCACCCTGGAGGAATGTGTGCGCGCCGGCGAGGAGCTGGGCTTTCCCCTGGTGGTGCGCCCGGCCTTCACCCTGGGCGGCACCGGCGGCGGCGTGGCCTACAACGCCGAGGACCTGAAGGCCATCTCCACCGCCGGCCTGGCCGCCAGCCTCACCAGCGAGGTGATGATCGAGGAATCGGTGCTGGGCTGGAAGGAATTCGAGCTAGAGGTGATGCGCGACAGCAAGGACAACGTGGTCATCATCTGCTCCATCGAGAACCTGGACCCCATGGGGGTGCACACCGGCGATTCCATCACCGTGGCCCCGGCCCAGACCCTGACCGACCGCGAATACCAGATCATGCGCGACGCCTCCATCGCCATCATGCGCGAGATCGGGGTGGAGACCGGCGGTTCCAACGTGCAGTTCGCGGTGAACCCGGCCGACGGCGAGCTGGTGGTCATCGAGATGAACCCCAGGGTGAGCCGCTCCTCGGCCCTGGCCTCCAAGGCCACCGGCTTCCCCATCGCCAAGATGGCGGCCAAGCTGGCCCTGGGCTACACCCTGGACGAGCTGCCCAACGACATAACCCGCGAGACCATGGCCTCCTTCGAGCCCACCATCGACTATTGCGTGGTCAAGATTCCCCGCTGGGCCTTCGAGAAATTCCCCGGCTCCAAGGACGTGCTCACCACCGCCATGAAGAGCGTGGGCGAAACCATGGCCATAGGCCGCACCTTCAAGGAGGCGCTGCAAAAGGGCCTGCGCGGCCTGGAGGTGGGACGGGCCGGGCTTTTGGGCGACGGCAAGGACCCCAAGGTCTTGAGCGACGAGGCGCTGCGCGAGAAGCTGCGGGTACCCAACAGCCAGCGCATCTTCTACCTGGCCCAGGCCATCAAGGGGGGCATGGGCCTGGAGGAAATCCATCAGCTTACCTGGATCGATCCCTGGTTCCTGGCCAACATTAAACAACTGGTGGACATGGAGGCGATGCTAGCCGCCAAGGCCGCCTGGGGCAGCCTCAAGGACCCCTTGGCCGATTTGGACGACGGCCTCCTGCGCCAGGCCAAGGAATGGGGTTTTTCCGACCGCCAGATCGCCCATATTTTGGGATCCACCGAAGACGCGGTGCGGGCCAGGCGCCAGAAGCTGGGCATCCGCCACGTGTACAAGCTGGTGGATACCTGCGCCGCCGAGTTCGAGGCTTACACGCCCTATTTTTATTCCACCTACGAGACCGAGGACGAGTGCCGCGCCAGCGACCGCAAAAAAGTCATGATCCTGGGCGGCGGGCCCAACCGCATCGGCCAGGGCATCGAGTTCGATTATTGCTGCGTGCACGCCTCCTTCGCCCTGGCCGAGATGGGCATCGAATCCATCATGGTCAACTCCAACCCGGAGACGGTCTCCACCGACTACGACACCTCTGACAAGCTCTATTTCGAGCCGCTTACCCTGGAGGACGTGCTCAACATCGTGGAGAGCGAAAAGCCCTGGGGCGTCATCGTGCAGTTCGGCGGGCAGACGCCCCTTAACCTGGCGGTGCCCCTGGAAAAGGCCGGCGTGCCCATCCTGGGCACCCCGCCCGACGCCATCGACCGGGCCGAGGACCGCGACCGCTTCTGCGCCCTGCTGAACAAGCTGGGCCTGCGCCAGCCGGCCAACGGCACCGCCACCAGCGTGGATGAGGCCGTGGTCATCGCCCAGCGCATCGGCTATCCGGTGGTGGTGCGGCCCTCCTACGTATTGGGCGGGCGGGCCATGGAGATCGTCTACGACCGCGATTCCCTGGAGCGCTACATGAACGAGGCCGTGGAGGCCAGCCCCGACCATCCCATCCTGGTGGACAAGTTCCTGGAGAACGCGGTGGAGGTGGACGTGGACGCGGTGTCCGACGGCGAAACCTGCGTGGTGGCCGGCATCATGGAGCACATCGAGGAAGCGGGGGTCCATTCCGGCGACTCGGCCTGCGTGCTGCCCCCCCACACCCTGAACCCGGAGATCATCCGGGAAATCAAGGAAGCCACCCGGGCCCTGGCCTTCGAGCTGGGGGTGAACGGCCTCATGAACATCCAGTACGCGGTGATGGACGGGCTGTTGTACCTCCTGGAGGTCAATCCCCGGGCCAGCCGCACGGTGCCCTTCGTCTCCAAGGCCACGGGCATCCCCTGGGCCAAGGTGGCCACCAAGGTCATGGCCGGCTTGAGCCTCCAGGAGCAGGGCATCACCGAGGAGGCCTGGCCCCGGCACATATCGGTGAAGGAGGCGGTGCTGCCCTTTGTGCGTTTCCCCGGGGTGGACCCGGTGCTGGGGCCGGAGATGCGCTCCACCGGCGAGGTCATGGGCATCGACCGCGAGCTGGGCCTGGCCTTCGGCCGCAGCCAGTTGGCCGCCGGCCAGAGCCTGCCCAAGAACGGCACCGTGTTCATCAGCGTCAAGGATTCCGACAAGGCCGCGGTGGTGCCGGTGGCGGCCAAGTTCCACCGCATGGGCTTCGAGGTGGTGGCCACCGGGGGCACCCAGGCGGTCTTGCAGACCCACGGCGTGGCCGCCGGCAAGGTGTGGAAGGTTAGCGAGCGGCGGCCCCACGTGGTGGACGCCATCATCGACGGCCAGGTGCAGTTGGTCATCAACACCGCCGAGGGCAAGGGCCCGGCCTCGGACGCCTATCTCATGCGGCGCACCGCCCTGGAGCGGGGCATACCCTACATAACCACCCTGGCCGCGGCCAAGGCCACGGTGGACGCGGTGGAATCGCTCATCAAGAGCGACCACCTCACGGTGACCGCCCTGCAGGATTATTTTGAAAAAGACCGTTAGCCTGCGGAGTTCATGATAACCGGGCGGCATTGAACAGCGGGTTGGCGTTCATGGGCCCCATATGAAAAATGCCGAGGCATGATCGAGGGGCGCTTCGCGCCCGGGTCCGGCGCGGGCGTACACGCGCGAACTACGCGGCCTAAACCAAGGTTTGCCTCCCGGGCCGGGGAGGGGTACCATAGGGGCTCGCTATTATTGGTCCGGTCCGGTCCGGGCGCCGGCGTTCGCAGCCTTGGTCCGGGCGGCGGGATTTCCCGCCGGGGCCCCTGTTTTTTTAGGATTGGGGTAGGGTTCCAAGCCATGAGCCATCTTATGTCGGACGGTCCCAAGGAAGCCTGCGGCGTATTCGGAGTATATGGTCACACCGAGGCCGCCCGGCTCACTTATTACGGCCTGTACGCCCTGCAGCATAGGGGCCAGGAATCGGCCGGCATCGTGGTGTCGGACGGCAGGCACCTCAAGGACCGGCGGGGCATGGGCCTGGTGCCCGACGTGTTCAGCGAGCGCGACCTGCAAAGGCTCAGCGGCCACATCTCCTGCGGCCACGTGCGCTACTCCACCACCGGCTCCTCGGTTCTGGCCAACGTGCAGCCCTTCATCATCAACTACGCGGGCCACAGCCTTTGCCTGGGCCACAACGGCAATCTGGTCAACGCCTACGAGTTGCGCTCCCGCCTGGAGCGCGAGGGGTCCATTTTTCAGACCACCATGGATTCCGAGATCGTGATGCACCTCATGGCCCGCAATATCCACCAGGGCTTCGAGGAGGCGCTGGTCACCGCCCTGGCCGAGATTCGCGGCGCCTACAGCTTTTTGTTCATGACCGAGGACACCCTGGTGGCGGCCCGCGATCCCCAGGGATTCCGGCCCCTGTGCCTGGGCGAGCTGGACGAGGGCTACGTGGTCTCCTCGGAGACCTGCGCCCTGGATTTGATCGACGCCCGCTATCTGCGCCAGGTGGAGCCCGGCGAGGTGGTGTTCATCGATAAAAGGGGCCTGCGCAGCATCAAGCCCTTCCCCCGCGAGCGCCATTCCCATTGCATCTTCGAGTTCATCTATTTCGCCCGGCCCGATTCCCGCATATTCGGCCAGACCGTGTACGAGGTGCGCAAGCGCCAGGGCGCCCAGATGGCCATCGAATATCCGGACGTGGATGCGGACTTCGTCATGCCCTTTCCCGACAGCGGCAACTACGCGGCCATCGGCTACGCCAGGGCCAGCGGCATCCCCTTCGAGATGGGCATGATCAGGAATCACTACGTGGGACGCACCTTTATCCAGCCCAGCCAGGACATGCGCGACTTCGGGGTGCGGGTGAAGCTGAACCCGGTGCACGAGCTGATCCAAGGCAAAAAGGTGGTTATCGTCGAGGATTCCATCATAAGGGGCACCACCACCATGGCCCGCGTGAAAAACATCCGCCAGGCCGGGGCCTCGGAGGTGCACATGCTGGTCTCCTGCCCGCCCCACCGCTATCCCTGTCATTACGGCATTGATTTCTCCACCAAAGGCGAGCTGATCGCCTGCGATCACTCGGTGGAGCAGATCCGCGACATGCTGGGCCTGGACTCCTTGCGCTATCTGTCCATCGAAGGCCTTTTGGCCGGCACCCAAACCAGCCGCGACGGCTTTTGCCTGGCCTGCTTCGACGGCAACTACCCGGTTCCCATCAACGAGGGCGCCGGCAAGTTCTGTTTGGAAAGATAGCCCCGCACCAGGTCTTCACGCACAAACCGAGCTTTTCTGACGGATTGGGCCCTGCTTTTCGCGCCCGCGCCGCTGGCGGGCATGGCTTCTCCCGGCCGCCCGGCCCGCGCCAGCCATTTACCTTGCCTGACTTGCCTTCCGGCGGGCAAGGCGCATTAGCGTAAACAATATTGAATAGTTAACTCAACGGTCCGGAAGGGTGGGCCGGTCGGCCGTGGCGCTTAAGATTTCCCGCCTGCAAGCGGTTGCAAGGAAAATTATCATTTGTGAAAATTGGCCTTGACGGGATGGGGCAAAGGTTTTATCAATAGGCCTTATAAGCATCATATGCCCAAACCGCACAATACGCACACCTGAGGACACGACACTCGGCGCGGTCATAGGCTGGTGGCGGGCTATGATAGAAGAGCTGTTCAGTAAACCGGTAGTGGTCCTGGGTTGCGGCAACACCCTGTTCGGCGACGACGGCTTCGGGCCGGAAGTCATCGCTCGCTTGCAGGCGGAGCACGCCCTGCCCGAGACCGTACTGGCCGAGGATGTGGGCACCGGCGCGCGCGATCTCTTGTTCGATCTCCTTCTCTCGCCCAAAAAGCCCAAGCGTCTGATTATCGTGGACGCCACCGACCGCCCGGAACTGGAGCCGGGGGAGTTGGCCGAATTGCCCGTGGAAAACATTGGCCGCAACAAGACCAATGATTTCTCGGTGCATCAATTCCCCTCCCTCAACCTCCTGGCCGAGCTGGGCACGGTTTTGGAGGTGAGCCTCCTGGTGGTGCGGGTGGGCAATCTACCTTGCCAGGTGAGCCCCGGCCTGTCGCCGGCGGTGGCCGCCGCGGTGCCTCGGGCCTGCGCCTGGATCATGGAGCAAGTTGGTGGAGCATGAAGTATCAGGTGAAAGTGTCCGAACTGGCCCGCAAGCTGGGCGTGCACCGGAACACCATCCGCAACTGGATCAATTCCAACAAGCTGGACGCCGCGCCCGC
This sequence comes from Desulfocarbo indianensis, assembly GCA_001184205.1. Taxonomy (GTDB): domain Bacteria; phylum Desulfobacterota; class Desulfarculia; order Desulfarculales; family Desulfarculaceae; genus Desulfocarbo; species Desulfocarbo indianensis. The sequence continues at coordinate 537,466 of LBMP01000001.1, read as the reverse complement.
GCCGGGCAAGGGCATCCTGCTCAGCGAGGACGAGTTCACCCGCCTGTGCGATGAATTCGGCCTGGACCCCGGCATGGTCAAATTCCGCCGCATGAGCCCCGAGGCCCTGGCCGGCAAGGCCAACGGCCTCAACGTTCCCCTGCGCGAGCTGGGCGAGCGCACCAACCGGCTGCGCCCCTCCCCCCAGTGGGCCGACGTGTGCATGACCTGCGGCTCCTGCGCCAGCGCCTGCCCCATAAGCGGGGTGGACGGCCTGGACCCCCGCAAGGCGGTGCGCCTGGTGGTGCTGGGCCTGGAGGAGCAGCTCATCGAATCCCAGTGGCCCTGGAAATGCACCCTTTGCGGCAAATGCGAGGAGACCTGCCCCATGAACGTGGAGCTGGTTTCCCTGCTGCGCCGGGTGCGGGGCCTGCGCGAGCGCGAAAAGGTGCCCCACCCCATGCACAAGGGCGTGATGATGGACCTGGAGCGGGGCAACAACCTGGGCATTCCCCAGGAGGATTTTCTCCTTCTGCTGGAGGACCTGGGCGAGGAGATGGCCGAGGAGTGCTGTCCCGGCTTCGAGGCGCCGGTGGACAAGATGGGGGCCAATCTCCTGGTCTCGGTCAACTCCAAGGAGCCCTTTGCCGAGCCCGAGGACATGAAGCACTGGTGGAAGATATTCCACGCGGCCGGCGAGGACTGGACCATCCCCTCGGTCAACTGGGAGGGGGTCAACTGGGCCCTGTTCACCGGCGACGACCAGGCCATGAAAACCCTGGTGGGCCGCGTGGTGGAGAACATGCACCGCCTGGAGTGCAAGACCCTGCTCCTGCCGGAGTGAGGCCACGCCTATTACGCGACCAGGCTTGGTCTGCAAAAATGGTTCGCCGAGGACCTGAAGAATTTCGAAGTGATCAACGTGATGGAGCTGTTGCAGCGCTATTTGCGGGAAGGCCGCATCCAGGTGGACCCGGCGATTCACCAGATGGCGGTCACCTATCACGACCCCTGCAACTACACCCGCAAATCGCTCAAGGCCTTCGGCAAAAGCTACGCCGAGGAGGGCCGCTGGGTGACCAGGCAGTGCGCGCCGGACTTGCGGGAGATGTATCCCAGCCACGAGGGCAATTATTGCTGCGGGGCCGGCGGCGGGGCCTGGGCCATGAGCTTCCACGAGGAACGGGTGTTCTACGGGCGCTTCAAGGCCCGGCAGATAAGGCGCACCGGCGCCCGCCTGGTGGTGACGGCCTGCCACAACTGCCGTGACCAGATCAAGAAGAGCCTTCGCCATGAATACAACCTGGATATCGAAGTCAAGTATCTGTGGGAGCTGGTGGCCGAATCCCTGATTCTGCCCGGCGGCGCGGCCAATCCGCGCCCAGACAAGGAGCAGGCGTTATGAGCCAGGAAATGATCGGAGCGGTGATGGTGGTGGGCGGCGGCATCGCCGGCATGCAGGCCGCCTTGGACTTGGCCGACGGCGGCTACTACGTCTACCTGGTGGAGCGCTCCGGGGCCATCGGCGGGGCCATGGCCCAGTTGGACAAGACCTTCCCCACCAACGACTGCTCGATGTGAATTATTTCGCCCAAGCTGGTGGAGTGCGGTCGGCACTTGAACATAGAATTGATGACCCTGACGGAGGTGCGGGAAGTGTCCGGCCAGGCCGGCGACTTCACGGTGAGGCTCCTGGAGCACCCCCGTTACGTGGACATGGACAAATGCATCGCTTGCGGCGAATGCGCCCGCAAGTGTCCCAAGAAGGTTGACGACGAATACAACCAGGGCCTGGGCAAGCGCAAGGCCATCTACGTGAAGTATCCCCAGGCGGTGCCCCTGAAATACCAGATAGACCCGGAAAACTGCATCTATCTGAAAAACAGGAAGTGCGGGGCCTGCGTTCAGGCCTGTCCGGCCGGGGCCATTGATTTCAACCAGAAGCCCAGGGAAAAGACCGTGCGGGTGGGCTCCATGATCCTCACCCCCGGCCTCAAGCCCTTCGACCCCGCGGGCATCCGCACCTGGGGCTATGACGTGTTCCCCAACGTCATCACCTCCCTGGAGCTGGAGCGCTATCTTTCGGTCTCGGGACCCACCGAGGGCCGTTTGGCGCGGCCCAGCGACGGCAGGCCGGTGAAGCGCATGGCCTTTCTGCAGTGCGTGGGCTCCCGCGACCTCAACAAGGCCGGCCACGGCTATTGCTCCGGGGTGTGCTGCATGTACGCCCTCAAGGAGGCCATGATCGCCAAGGATCATGAGCCCGACCTGGACGTGTCCATATTTTTCGTGGACATGCGGACCCACGGCAAGGATTTCGAGCGCTATTACAACCGCGCCAAGGAGGCGGGCGTCAAGTTCCGCCGCTGCCGGGTCCATTCCCTGGAGCCGGCCGAGCAGAACGGCGGCGTGTACCTGCGCTACATCACCGACCGGGGCAAGCAGGTGGGCGCGGAGTACGACCTGGTGGTGCTTTCGGTGGGGTTGGAGACGCCGCCTTCGGCGGCGGAGCTGGCCGGGCGCTGCAAGGTGGGGCTCAATCAAAACCTTTTCGCCGAACGCGGCGGCTTCCAGCCGGTGCAGGCCAAGGGGCGGCCCGGCATGTTCGTCTCGGGCGCCTTCGCCGGCCCCCACGACATCCCCCAATCGGTGACCGAGGCCTCGGCCGCCGCCGCCGCGGCGTCCCTGCCCCTGGCCCGGGTGCGCCACAGCCTCACCAGGGAAAAGCGCTTCCCGCCCGAGCGCGACGTGCGCGGCGAGGAGCCTAGGGTGGGGGTGTTCGTCTGTCACTGCGGCAACAACATCGCCGGCGTCATCGACGTGGAGGAGCTGGCCGCCTACGCGGCCAAGCTGCCCAAGGTGGCCCACGTGGAGCGCAATCTTTTCACCTGCTCCCAGGACACCCAGGAGCTCCTCAAGAAGACCATCCAGGAGCAAAGCCTGAACCGCATCGTGGTGGCGGCCTGCACCCCCCGCACCCACGAGCCCCTGTTCAAGGAGACCCTCAAGGCCTCGGGCCTCAACGAAAACCTGCTGGACATGGCCAACATCCGCAACCAGGGCTCCTGGGTGCACCAGGCCGAGCCGGAAAAGGCCACGGAAAAGGCCAAGGACCTGGTGCGCATGAGCGTGGCCAAGGTGGCGCTTTTAACCCCGGCGCCGCCGCTAACCGTGGAGGTGAAGCAGAGCGCCCTGGTGGTGGGCGGCGGCCTGGCCGGCCTGGTCAGCGCCCACGGCCTGGCCGAGATGGGCTATCCGGTGCATCTGGTGGAGCTGACCAGCCGCCTGGGCGGCTCGGCCCTGCACCTCTACCAGACCTGGCGGGGCGAGCCGGTGGAGGGCAAGCTGGATTCCATCATCCGCAAGGTGACCAGCCATCCGCTCATCACCGTGCATCTCAACTCCAAGGTGAGCGGGGCCGAGGGCTTCGTGGGCAATTTCCTTTCCACCATCCAGGGCCCCCAGGGCGAAACCCAGGTGGAGCACGGGGTGGGCATCATGGCGGTGGGCGGCCGGGCCCACAAGCCCGGCGAATACGGCTACGGCGAGCACCGGCGGGTGTTCACCGCCCTGGAGTTCGACAAGCTGCACACCCTGGGCGACAGCCGGGTGCGGGGCGGCAAGACCTTCGTGTTCATCCAGTGCGTGGGCTCCCGCGAGCCGGAGCGGCCCTACTGCTCCAGGGTGTGCTGCACCCACTCGGTGCAGGCGGCCATAGAGCTCAAGGAGCAGGACCCCACCCGCAAGGTGTTCATCCTCTACCGCGATATCCGCACCTACGGCCAGCGCGAGGAGGTCTACCGCCGGGCCCGCGAGGCCGGGGTGGTCTTCATCAATTACGACATGCACGAAAAGCCCCGCCTGCGCCTGGACAACCCGGACATGGTGGAGGTCCTGGTCTGGGATCACGTGCTGCACGAGCCCTTCCGCATTCCCACCGACGTGCTCATCCTGGCCACCGCCATCGTGCCCAACGACCTGAACAAGGAGCTGGCCCGGATCTACAAGCTGCCGGTGGACGCCGACGGCTTCCTGCAGGAAGCCCACGCCAAGCTGAGGCCGGTGGATTTCGCCACCGACGGCCTTTTCCTGGCCGGCCTGGCCCACTATCCCAAGCCGGTGGAGGAGACCGTGACCCAGGCCCAGGCGGCCATGGCCCGGGCCGCCACCGTGCTGGCCAAGACCCGCATAGACCTGGATTCCATCAAGGCGCGGGTGATAGAGGAGCGCTGCGACGGCTGCGCCCTTTGCGTGGACGTGTGTCCCTACCACGCCATCACCTTGGAGGAAGTGCAAGGAGAGCCCGGCAGGAAGCTGGTGCGGATAGAGGCCGCCAAGTGCAAGGGCTGCGGCTGCTGCCAGGCCACCTGCCCCAAGCTGGGGGTGGAGGTGGCGGGCTTCACCTATGAGCAACTGGCTTCCCAGGTGGCGGCGGCCCTGGCCTAGGAGATTTTAACCATGGCTTTCGAACCCAAGATACTGGCCTTCAGCTGCAACTGGTGCTCGTACGCGGCCGCGGATCTGGCCGGCGCCTCGCGCATGCAGTATCCGGCCAACCTGCGCATCGTGCGGGTGATGTGTTCCGGCATGGTGCACCCCAACCTGGTGATGGAGGCCTTCAGCAAGGGCGCCGACGGCGTGATGGTGCTGGGGTGCCACCCCGGCGAGTGCCATTACCTGGACGGCAACATCAAGGCCCAGGCCAGGCTGGCCGTGGTGGAGGAAATGCTGGACGCCTACGGCCTGGAGCCGGAGCGTTTCCGCCTGGCCTGGTGTTCCTCGGCGGAGGCGGAGCGCTTCGTGGAGGTGGTGACCGAGATGACCGAGGCGGTGCGCGGCCTGGGGCCCAATCCCTTCCGGCCGACCCGGCCGGAAGACGCCCAGGAGGTGGCCTGATGGCGCTGCGGGTGGCGGAAGAAGGGCTGAGTTCCTGCTCGGGCTGCGAGGTGGCCATCCTGAATCTGGGGGAGCGGCTTTTGGCCCTGGCGCCCCAACTGGATTTCGTGCACATGCCGCTGCTCATGGATCATAAATACTTTGGCCAACTGGGCGACGGCGACTTGAAACGCCTGGAGATTCCCCAAGCCGAGCTGGGCCTCGTCTCCGGCGGGGTGCGCAACCAGGAGCACCTGGAGGTGCTGCAGGCCATGCGCGCCAATTGCGGCACGCTGGTGGCCCTGGGCACTTGCGCCACCCACGGCGGCATCCCGGCCCTCATCAACGGCCTTGCCAACGCCGAGCTCATGGAGCGCTATTACCGGGGATGCGAGACCAACGACCCCGCCCCCGACCCCACGGAAACCGTGCCGCCCTTTCTGGAGCGGGTCTACGCCCTGGACGAGAAGGTGAAGGTGGATATCTATCTGCCGGGCTGCCCGCCCCACCCGGACCACATCGCCGAGGCCGTCCTGGCTTTTCTGGAAGGCCGTGAGCCGGCGCTGCCCCACAAGAGCGTGTGCGACGCCTGCCCCACCGTGCGGCAGGGCAAGGGCCAATTGAAAAGCGTGCGCCGTTTCCTGCAGAACGCCCAGTACGATCCGGCCAAGCCCATCGCCGACATGCGCTGCCTCTTGGAGCAGGGCCTCTTGTGCATGGGGCCGGTGACCCGGGCCGGCTGCTCCGGGGCCGATGGCGAGGCCCCCCGCTGCCTTAAGGCCAGGGTGCCCTGCCGGGGCTGTTACGGCCCGGTGCGGCAAAACGGCAACCAGATGCTGGACATGCTGAACGCCCTGGCCTCCAACGGCATCGACATCAAGACCCTGCCCGACCGCGCCGGCGGCCTGTTGCGCTTTTCCGGAGCGCACGGCCGGCTGCGCCCCCGGCCGGCGGCCAAGTGAGGGAAGGCGCTCATGGCGAAAACCATCAACATCCAGCCGGTGACCCGCATCGAGGGGCACGCGCGCATTTCCATACAGCTGGACGACCAGGGCCGGGTGGCCGACAGCAAGCTGCACATAATGGCCATGCGCGGGTTCGAGAAATTCATCGAGGGCCGCCCCGCCGAGGAAGTGCCCCGCATCGTTAGCCGCATCTGCGGCATCTGCCCCTGGATGCACCACACCGCCGCCAACAAGGCGGTGGACCAGTGCTTCGGGGCCCAGGTTCCCCCGGCGGGCCGCAAGCTGCGCGAGCTGATGCAGGTCATGGCCCACATCAGCGACAAGATTCTGCATTTCTTCTTTCTGGCCGCGCCGGATTTCGTCATGGGGGCCGGCGCGGATTACAAGATAAGGAACGTCCTGGGCCTAGCCCAGGCCGCGCCCGAGCTGGCCGCCCAGGTGGTCAAGATGCGCCAGGCCGGCCAGATGATGCTGGAGCGCTTCGCGGGCAAGGTGATTCATCCCGTGGCCATGGTGCCCGGCGGCTTCGCCAAGCCCATGAGCCAAAAGGAGCGCGACGAACTCTTGGCCGGGGCCGGGGAGCAACTGGAGTTCGCCAAGTTTTGCATGAAGTACGCCAAGGAAAACGTCTTCGCCAAGCTGGACCAGGACGCTTTGAGCCTGGGCCGGATCACCACCGGCTTCCTGGGCCTGGTGGACCCGGCCGACGGCTCGCTCAATTTGTTCGACGGCGCGCTGCGGCTCATGAAGCCCGACGGCTCCTACCTGGATTTCAATTGCCGGCAATACGCCGATTTCCTGGGGGAGCGCGTGGAGACTTGGTCCTACGGCAAGTTCCCCTACGCCAGGGTTTGGGGCGAGGGCTTTTCCATGGACCTGGAAGCGCCCAAGGGCATCTACCGGAGCAACACCCTGGCCCGCCTGAACGTGTGCGACCGCATCAACACCCCCCTGGCCCAGGCCGAGCTGGAGGAATTCCGCCGGCGTTTCGGCCGGCCGGCCCAGAGCACCACCCTGTATCATTGGGCCAGGCTCATCGAGCTGGTGTACGCTTGTGAGAGGGTGTTGGAGATACTGGAGGATGAAACCATCACCGACCCCCTGGTGCGAAACCCGGTGGAGCCCAGGGCGGGGCGCGGAGTGGGTTGCGTGGAAGCGCCCCGGGGCAGCCTGATCCACGACTACGTCACCGGCGACGACGGCTGCATCGCCTCGGCCAACATGATCGTGGGCACCACCCACAACCTCGCCCCCATGAACATGAGCGTGCGACGCGCCGCCCTGGACGCGATCAAGGGCGGCCAGGTGAGCGAGGAGGCCCTCAACCAAGTGGAGATGGCCGTCCGCTGTTACGACCCCTGACTGAGCTGCGCGACTCACCGCCTGGACGGCGGCCGCGTGGTGGACATCGAGGTATACGACGGCAAGGGACGTTTGCTGGGCGGTTCTGCGGCCGGCGCTTGAGGACGCCGGCGGAATCCTTAGCCGGCCGGGCCGCCTCGGGAGAGTGCGAGATGGCTGAAAAAAAGAAAAAGGAGCGCACCAAGGTGCGCGTGGAAAGAGTGGACACCAAGTGCGGCGCGGTGGAGCATATGACCGTGGACGAGATACGCGCCCGGGCCATGGGTCCCGACGTGGAGTTGGCTTGCCCCCAATGCGGCGAGATACACCTGACCGAGGAGGACGCCCGCGAGGCGGCCGCCCGCAAAATCAGCGACCGGGATAAATACCGGGCCATAAAAAAAGAGGCCGTGGAGGAGGGCGATTAGCCCCGCCGGCCGTTTAACCAGCCCCACAGGCAGGGGGTCCGGCCGCCGTCTCGGCCTCGATGGTCGAGCGCGGCCGGCCCCCAGCCGACCTTGAATGGAATGGAAAGCCCCGGCTCATGAATCTGGACGCCATCATTTTCGACTTCGACGGGACCTTGGCCGAGCTCAACATCGATTTCGACGAGCTGCGCCGGAGGGTGCACCTTCTGGCCCGCCGGCGGGGCTACGCCGGCCAGTGGCCGGCCGGCTATCTGCTGGAGGAGGTGGAGGCGCTGGCCGGAGAGCTGGGCGGCGACTTCGCCCAGGAGGCCCACGGCGTGATCCAGGAGGCCGAGGTGGAAGCCGCCCGCGCCGGCCGGCTCTTTCCCTACACCCGCCAGATGCTGGCCGGCGCCAAGGCCCTGGGCTACGGCCTGGCCGTGATCAGCCGCAACTGCGGCGCGGCCATCCGCACCGTGTTTCCCGAGGTGGATCGCGCCGGCCTGGTGTTTCTGCCCCGCGAGGCGGTGGCCCGGCCCAAGCCCCACCCGGATCATATCCTGGCCGCCTGCCTGGCCCTGCGGGTGAGCCCGGCGGCCAGCGCCGTGGTGGGCGATCATCCCGTGGACGTGGCCGGCGCCCTGGCCGCCGGCTGCCTGGCGGTGGGCGTGGCCTCCGGCCGCATGAGCGCCGGGGATTTGCGGCGGGCCGGAGCCGCCCTGGTCTTGCCCGACGCCTCGGGCCTTTTGGCGGCTTTAAAGGCGCTGGCCTAGCCGAGCAGCAGTTTGATGCCGATTATTATCAGGATGACCCCGCCCAGGATGCCGATGCGCCGGCCGAAGCGATCCGAGAGCCGCCGGCCCAGCTTCATGGCGGTCATGGTCATGACTCCCGCCACCAGGCCGATGACCACCGCCGCCCACAGGATGTCGCCGTCCAGCACGCCCAGGCTGAAGCCCACCCCCAGGGCGTCGATGCTGGTGGCCACCGAAAGCGCCACCAGGCTCATGCCCCTGGTGGGGTCGGCGCAGGACGCGCCCTCTTCCTCCTGCGAGAGGCTCTCCCGGATCATCTTGACGCCCAGAAAGGCCAGGACCAGAAAGGCCAGCCAGGGAGCCCATTGGCGGGTGAACTCCACCACCGCCCAACCCAGGAGCCAGCCCAAAAGCGGCATGGCGAACTGGAAAAACCCGAAATGAAAAGACAGGCGGAAAACCTGGCGCGGCTGGTGGCAGGCGGACCCCACCCCCAGGCCCACGGCGAAGGCGTCGCAGCCCAGGGCCACGGCCAGGCCCAGTATTTCCAGTTCGTGCATGCCCATGCGGTTTCGTCCCGGACTCAAATAATGACACGAGTGGCCCGCAAGGCAAGCTATATCGCCAAGAAGTTCAATATGGACTATAATGCCCACTAATACGCGTATACTAGAGGCGGTAAAGGCCCTTGCCCGCCGCCCCTCTCTTGGGGCCGGGGAGCGGAAGGGGCTGCAGCCGGGATTTGATCGTGATGTCTTCGCCTAGCCCCGAATCGTTGGACCGCCTTGGAGTCCTGGTGGCCGCTCCCAGCCGGGAGCGAACCCAGGCGCTGTGCCGGGAGCTAGCCGAGGAAATGTCCGGCATCCGGACCATCCCCCTGGAAAACCTGGCCGAGTCCGTCAACCATCTGGGCCGCGAGCCCCATTGGGCCACCCTGTGGTGGACCGACGAGCTTGACGCTTCCTCGCTCTACCAGACGGAAGCCTGGGCGGCCCAGTGTCCCTGGGCGGCCCTGGTGGTGGCGGCGGCGCGACCGGGGGACACGGCGGCGGAAAAGTTCATGTTGGCCGGGGCTCAGTTCTGTCTGGATTACGACCCCCCGGCGGAAGAGCTGGCCAAAGTCTTGCGCTGGGCCGCCGCCCGCTCCCAGGCCGTGACCCATCACTGGGCGGAGGGGCGCTTGTACCGCTCCATAGTCTTCCGCCAGCACGAACTGATCTGCCGCTTCACCGGGGCCGGGCAGCTCACCTTCATGAACCCGGCCTTTCGCCGCTATTTCAGCCTGCCCTCCGAAGAGCCGCCCAGCGGCAGTTTTTTCCAGCACGTGGTGGAAGGCGACCGCCGGGAGTTCACGGAACAACTGGCCTCCCTGGAGCCGCAGAATCCCATGACCCGCCTGGAAGTCCGGGTCAAGCTGGCGCCGGACAATGATGTGCGCTGGCTGCGCTGGTCGGTGAGCGCCATATACGATAAAGCCGGCGCGGTGCGTGAATATCAGGCCGTGGGCCAGGACGTGACCCAGGGCAGATATCTGGAGGAGGCCCTGCAGGTGGCCGAGGCCAACCTCCGGCAGCTCATAATCTCCAACGCCGACGGCATGGTGGTCACCGACCAGGACGGCACGGTGCTCTTCGTCAACCCGGCGGCCGAGCGCCTTTTGGATTGCGGCAGCTACGCCCTGCTCGGCCGTCCCTTTGACTTTCCCCTGATCCCCGGCCAGCGCCAGGAACTGCGCCTGGGCTCCGGCGGGGAAAGCCAGGTGGTGGCGGAGATGCGGGTGGTGGAAACCAAATGGCGGCGGGCCAAGGCCTATCTGGCCACCCTGCGCGACATCTCCGAGCTGAAAAAGCTGCAGGAGGAGCTGCGCGAGATGAGCCTGGTGGACCCCCTCACCGGGCTTTACAACCGGCGCGGCTTCACCACCCTGGCCCGGCAGCAATTGAAGACTGCCCAGCGCATGGGCCGGCGCATGCTTTTGTTCTTCATGGATCTGGACGGCCTGAAAGCCATCAACGACAGCCTGGGGCACGGCCAGGGAGACCGGGCCATCCGCGAGGCGGCCATGGTCTTGAAGGCCACCTTCCGGGAGTCGGACATCCTGGGCCGCTGGGGCGGGGACGAGTTTTGCGTGCTGGCCATGGAATCCGACGAGGAGGGCTCCCAGGCGGTCATGCGGCGCCTGGAGCTTAATCTGGGCGATTGGAACACCGACGCCGAGCGGCCCTATCAGCTTTCCTTAAGCACCGGCGCGGCGAAATACGAGCCCGAGCGGCCCTCCACCTTGGAGGACCTCATGGCCCAGGCCGATCAAAGCATGTATGAATTCAAGCGCGGCAGGCGGGAGCCCGAGAAGCGATCCCCGCCGCCCAGCCGCCTGCGCCGCCGGGGCTGAGCCGCCAGGCCCGACTTGCGTCTGGGCCGATCGCGGCTGCCGATGGCCTTTCCAGCCCCCCGCGGCAAATCAGGGCAGGCCCTGCCACAGGGGCAGGCCGGTGCCTTGATCCGGGCCGCGGCTGAAGGCCGTCTCCGAAGCGAACTGGGTGATGACGTACTCGCAGGCGAACACCGGCGCGCCCTCGGCCAGGTGGCCGCCGCGCAGATGCCCGGCGTGATCGCCCAGCACCACGTGGGCGTGCACAAAGGGCCGGCCCTCCTTCAGCGATACGTTGCCCTGCAGCGCCACGATCTCCAGGGGCTCGGCCAGGTCGATGAAGCCGTATTCCCGGCGGTCCTGGTCGTAAAAGCCGATGCGGGCGCGGCTCACCGCGCCGATGGCGCTCACCTGGCCGGCCTCGATCTTTTCCTCCTGGCAGACGCGGTTCAGATAGGCCAACAAATCCTGGCCTTGGGGAACCCGCCCCATGAAACGCCTGATGGTCCTCACTTCGGCCTTCATTACTTCTCCTTTTTCTCATCGTCCGGCCGCAGCCGGCCGGCTGCCGGCGGGGCGCCGCCGTCGCGCACCAAGTCCAGCACGGTTATCTCGGGCGGGGCCAGGAGGCGGATGGGCGGGCCCCAGGTTCCCGCTCCCCTGGTCACGTAAAGCCAGCTTCCCTGGGGCAGGGGGTAGAGCCCGGCCAGGTGGGGATAGGCCATGGCGGTCAAGAAATGGAAGGGAAACACCTGCCCGCCGTGGGTGTGGCCGGATACCTGCAAGTCGAAAAGCTTGGCCGCCTCGGGGTCCACCCAGGGGCGGTGCTTCATGAGAATGGTGTAGAGCTTGGGCAGGGCCAGCTTGAGCACCGGCTTTTCATCGGGGACCTCGCCGCCGTGCCCCACCCGGCCCGGATCGTCCACCCCCACCAGGTTCACCAGGCCGGCCGGCGCGGCCGCTTCCTGGCGCAGCACCGTGAAGCCGGCCTCCTTTAGGAAGCGCAAGGACTCCTCCAGGCCGACGTAGTGTTCATGGTTGCCGATGACCGCGAACTTGCCCAGGGGCGCCTCGATTAAGGCCAGGCGCTGGGCGGTGTGGTCGCGGTGGGGGATATAGCCGTCCACCAGGTCGCCCGCGGCCAGGAGCAGGTCCGGGCGCTGGGCCCGCACCAGCCCGATGATATTGTCCACCCGCCGCCGGTCCATCATGCAGCCCAGGTGCAGGTCCGCGATCAGGACCAGGCGCAGCCGGTCGCGGCCCGGCGGCAGCTTGGGGGTGGCGATGATGACCTGCTCCACCACCGGCTGCCTGGCTTCCAGGATGCCCAGGCCCTCCACGGCCAGGGCCAGGGGGAAGGCGGCCACGATCAGGAGCGCCTGGGCGCCCGGACTGAAGCGGAGGCCCGCCAGGCGCATGATCCCCCGGCTGACCCACTCCAGGGCCCACAGGATCAGGGTGAAGGCCCAGGCCAGGAGCGCGTAGGCCATCCACAGATAGGCCGCCCAGGCGGCGGCGCAGGCCAGGGATATCCAACCGAACCCTTCCAACACCCTGGCCAGGATGGGCATGAGCACCATGAGCAGGAAAAAGGCGAGCAGGCTAAGGCGCCAGGAACGGCCCTTGGGCAAGAGAGGGCGCAGGCGCAGATACAGGATCGTGTGCACCGCGCCGTAGATGAGCAGATAAAAGAAGAGCAGCCAAAACATGGTCAGGGCCTTTTCACCATTCCAGGCGGGCCTTGGCCCAGCGCAGGGGGATTATTATCAGAAAATATGGCAGCAAATAGGCGGCGGCCAAGAGGGGCGCGTCCGGCCCGAAAAAGCGGGCCGCGAACACCACGATGAGCACATTGTTGATATAGGTGAGCCCCACCGCGCCGGTGAGCCCGTTGAGGCGGCGGCCGGAAAGCGAGCCCACGGCCAGGCCCCAGGCGCTGTAAAAGCCGGCCAGGAGGAAAGCCATGAGCACGGTCATGGCCACCTGGGCCTGGTGGGCCAGGATGAATTGGGCATGGGTGGAAAACACGCCCAGGTTGATGACGAAAAACAAGGTCACGCTTAAAGGATAGCGCAAACGGTTCAACAGGCCCAGCAGGCCGGGCACATGGCGCTTCACCAGATAGGCGATGATGAGCGGCACCAGGATCACCTGCAACAGCATGCGCGCCATGTGCCAATAGGGGATGTCCATCTCCGCCCCGGCCAGGAGCTTGACCAGGGCCGGCAGGCTCAAGGGCACCAGGAGAGAGGTTATGACCGTGAGCTGCAGGACCCGGTTGGTGTCCGCGCCCAGGAGCATGGAGAAAAAAGGCGCGGTCACCCCGGTGGAGACCCCGCTCAGCAGGAGAGCCGGCAGGGCGAAGGAGGGCGCCAGCCAGCGGCAGAGCAGCCAGGCGGCCAGCGGCAGCAAGACCAGCTTCATGACCACCCACACCGCGGTGCGGCCCAACAGGGAGCCCCGCAGGTTCACCAGGGCGGCGAAGTCTATGGTGAGAAAAGACAGAAAAATGATGGTCATCATGAAATAGATGACAAAGGGCGCGAACACGGAGGATGGGCCGGGAAAGGCCACGCCGCCGGCGATGCCCGCCATGGCCAGCACGATGAGGATCAGGTCGTTCAAACGCATGGCGGGCGTCTATTCCCCGCGCGGCTTGTTATAGGACATCACCTGGGCCACGGCCACGGTCTCGCCGCCGGAAGTCACCCGCACTTCCCACAAACTCAAGCGCCGCTTTTGGTCAAGGGTGCGGGCCTCGGCCACCAGCTTGACGCCCGGCTGGGCCCCGGCCAGGAAATTTACCTTGCCCTCGATGGTCCACGCCCGGTTGGCGCCGCTGTTGGCGGCCACCGCCGCGGCCTGGTCCACCAGGGCGTAGATGGTTCCGCCGTGCACCCGCTGGCCGGCGTTGAGGTGGTGCTCCTGGGGCATGAGGCTCACCACGGCCCGGAATTCCTCCACCTCCTCCACTTGAATGCCCAGGAAGGCGGCCCAGGGGTCGCGGCCCACCACCTCCCGCGCGTAGCGCAGATTATGCTCTTTGCTCATGACGCCTTTCCGCTCGGCCAGGGTCCGGCTCCCGGTTTCAATGGAGACGCCGGCCGAAAGTCTCCTTGCACATGAGCGACGCCGCCAGCGCCGCCAGGGATGCGAAGAAGTATATCAGAAAGGCCTTGCCGTAGGCCTCCGGCGCGAAGGTTCCCGCCGGGGTGCGCCCCTGGGCCTCCAGCACCATGCCCAAGACCGGCTGCATCACCGCCCCGCCCAGGAAGGGAAAGAGATTGACCAGGCCCACCGAGGTGCCGGCGATCTCCACCGGGAAAAGCTCCTTGCCGCTGGTGAAGGCGATGACCACCATGGCGCTGGCCGCCAGCGACATGAAAAAACACCAGACGTACATGGCCGGCACGCCGAGCGCCCGGGGCCAGAAGGCCAGCAGCGCGCAGAGCGCGGTGAGCAGCAGGGAAGCGCTCACCAGCAGCTTCTTGCGGGAGCGCAGCACCTTGTCGGAAAGCCAGCTCAGGATGGGGCTGCCGATGATCATGGCCCAGGCCAGCATGGAGAGCACGTTGCCCGCCTGGGGCTTGCTCAGGCCGTAGACGTGCATGAGATAGGGGCCGCCCCACAGTCCGCCGAAGCTGAAGAAGATGCCGCAGCTGAAGAAGAACCACACCGCCAGCGGCCAGAAGCGGGCCGCGCCCAGGACCATGCCGACCCCCTGCCAGAGGCCGATGGCCGGAGTTTTTTGGGCGTTGGCCGCGGCCGTGGGATCGGGCTCCTCGGCCGGCGGCAGGCCCATCTCCTGGGGGGTGTTGCGCACCAGAAACCAGATGGCCACGGCCAGGGCCAGGGTGGCGACGCCGATGGCCACGAAACTTCCCCGCCAGCCCAGGGCGGCCGAAAGCAGGGCCAGGGGCGTGGTGGCGAAAAGCGCGCCCGCCCCGCCCACGGCCATGAGGATGCCGGTCATGCGGGAGAACTCGTCGGTGCGGAACCATTTGGTCAGAACCTTCATGGTGGGCACGAAAAGCATGGAGATGCCCAGCCCCACCAGCACCCGGGCCAGGATGGCCCAGCCCACGCCCAGGGCCAGGCCGAAGAAGATGGAGGCCGCCCCCGCCAGGAGGAAGAACACCGTGATGGTGCGCCGGGGGCCCCAGGAATCGGAAAGCAGGCCGGCCGGCAGCTGCATCAGGGCATAGGGATAGAAATAGGCCGAGCCCAGCCAGCCCAAAAGGGCCGCCCCGGCGCTGAGGTCGCGCATGAGGTCCAAAGCCACCACCGACGGGCACAGACGATGAAAGTAAACCAGGAAGTAGCCCGTGGCCAGCAAGACGAAAACCACCCAGCGATAACCCGACTGCCGGGACCGATCCCTTTGCTGCGCCATAGCACACCTGCCTTTTTTGGGCGGAATGGGCAAGAAAAGAGGTGGCATGATCATAGCAAGTTCGGCCCGTGGGAAACAAGTGCGGCCCTCGCTGTGTATAATAGTGCCATGTTGACCCGTAAAGCGGCCTTTAGCCGCCCGGCAAGCATGAATCCGTTTCGCGCCGGCCTGCCCTGGATCGCCGCGCTCCTGGCTCTGGCCCTGTGCCTGGCCTGCGGGGATTCCTCGCCCCCGGCCGGCGGCGCGGAGCGGGCCGGCGGCCGCATCGTGATCAACTTCGTCACCTGGAAGCCCAACCTGCCCGAGGTCTGGCAAGAGGCCCTGGCCGGCTTCCACGCCAGCCACCCCGGCCTGGCGGTGAGGCGTCAGATAGGCCCCCATTCCTCCACCGCCTTTCACGATCTGCTCACCCAGAAGCTGAAGAACCGCTCGCGGGAGGTGGACGTGTTCCTCATGGACGTGGTCTGGCCGCCCGAGTTCGCCTCGGCCGGCTGGGCCCTGCCCCTGGACGCCTATTTCCCGCCCCGGGAGCGGGCCGCGTTCTTTCCGGCGGCCATGGAGGCCAACACCTTTGCGGGCAAGGTCTACGGGGCGCCCTTCAACATCGACACCGGCATGCTCTTCTACCGCCGCGATCTGCTGGCGGCGCGAAAGTGGCGTCCGCCGGAGACCTGGCCCCAACTGGTGGAGCAGGCCAGGGCGGTGATGGCCGATGAAGCCGGGGCGGGCCGCTATTTCCAGGGCTACGCCGGGCAGTTCAAGCAATACGAGGGCCTGGTCTGCGACATGCTGGAATTCATCCTCTCCGCCGGCGGCCGCATAATGGACCCCGAAACCGGCCGCTGCCTCTTGGCCGAGCCCCGGGCGCTCAAGGCGGTGGCCTTTGTGCGCGAGCAGCTCATGGGCCGGGTGGCGCCCAGGGGTTCGCTCATATATCAGGAGCCCGAATCCCTGGCCCTGTTCGTGCAAGGGAGGGCGCTATTCCTGCGCAGCTGGCCCTATGCCTGGCAGGTGAGCAACGATCCCCAAAAATCCAAGGTGGCGGGCAAGGTGGGCATGGCGCCCCTGCCCCATTTCCCCGGCGGGCAGGGCCGGGCGGCCCTGGGCGGCTGGCAGATGGGCATAAGCGCCTATTCACGGCATCCCGAGGCGGCCTGGGCCTTTATCAAGTACGTCACCTCGCGGCCGGTGCAAAAGCTCTTCGCCATAAAGGGCGGCCGCGCCCCCACCCGGCGGGATCTGTATGAGGACCCGGAGGTGCTGGCCGCCCAGCCCCACTTGGCGGAGATGGGCCGCTCCTTTGCCCAGGCCGCGGCCCGGCCGCGCACGCCGCTGTATCCGGCGCTCAGCCGCCTTTTGCAGGTGTATTTTTCCCGCGCCCTTTGCGATCCCCAGGCCGATCTGCCCAGCCTGGCCCAAAGCGCCTGCCGCCAGATCGATGAACTGACGGCCCTGAGCCGGGAGGCCCGGCCGTGAGACCGGCGGCGCGCAAAGCCGCGTCATTGGGCGGCGAACGCGTTTTCGCCTGGGGCCTCTTGGCGCCCTGCCTGTTCTTCGTGGCGCTTTTCGCCTTCTATCCCATCGCCCGGTCCATGTTCCTCAGCCTCTACCGCATAATCCTGGGCCTGCCCCGCCTGGGCGATCCTTTTGTGGGCCTGGCCAACTACCTGCGCCTGGCCCAGGACCCGGAGGCCATGCTGGCCCTGGCCAACACCTGCCTGTTCGTGGCGGCGAGCACCCTTTTGGAGCTGGGCCTGGGGCTTATAATCGCCCTGCTCATGGACCAGGCCGTGAGGGGGCGCTCTCTCCTGCGGGCGGCGCTCTTGATCCCCTGGGCCATACCCACGGTGGTCACCAGCCAGATGTGGCGCTTCATCATGAGCGACAACTACGGGCTGTTGAACCTGGCCCTGTTCGGCGGCGATGTGGCGGCCTACCGCGCCTGGCTGGCCGATCCCTTTTGGGCGCTGGCCGCGGTGATCCTGGCCGACGTGTGGAAGACCAGCTCGTTCGCCGGGCTCATCATCCTGGCCGGCTTGCAGACCATTCCCGCCGAACTGCACGAGGCCGCGCGCATCGACGGGGCCGGCGCCCTGCGGCGCTTCATCCACGTCACGTTGCCGGCCTTGCGCCCCGCCCTGGCCCTGGCCCTGCTTTTCCGCACCATGGACGCCTTCCGGGTGTTCGACCTGGTGTTCGTGATGACCCAGGGCGGGCCGGGCAACGCCACCAACGTGCTCCAGTTCTACGGCTACCAGAAGATGTTCGCCGAAGGCTTCCTGGGCTATGGCGCGGCGGTGGCGGTCTTGGTCTTCGCCCTGGTCATGGCGGTTTCCCTGGTCTATCTGGTTTTCTTCCGCCGCGCGCTTTTCAGGGAGGCGGCATGAGAAGCCGGGGGCAAAAGGCGGCCTTTTGGCTGGCGGCCGGCCTGGCCGGATTTTTCAGCCTGGCGCCTTTTCTGTGGTTCGTGATCACCTCGTTAAAATCCCAGGGCTCGGTGACCGCCATCCCGCCCACCCTGCTGCCCGAGGGCAGCCTGCATTTCTATTGGTCCGCCTTTGCCGGCTACGGCCTCTTGGGCTTCGTGTTGAACAGCCTTCTGGTGGCGGGGCTCACCACGGCGCTCACCATCTCCATCGCCACCCTGGCCGCCTACGCCCTGGCCCGCCTGCGCCTGAGGGGAACCGGCCTGGTGCTGGGCCTGCTCCTGGCGGTGGGCATGTTCCCCCAAACCTCCCTGGCCGGCCCGGTGTGGCGCATCCTGCAAGCCCTGGGCTGGCTCAACACCTATCAGGGCCTGGTGCTGCCCTACGTGACCCTCACCCTGCCCCTGGGGGTCTGGATTCTCACCACCTTTTTCAAGGAGCTGCCCCGCGAGCTGGAAGGCGCGGCGCTCATCGACGGCTGCAACCGCTGGCAGGCCCTGTGGCGGGTGATTCTGCCCTTGTCCGCGCCGGGGGTCTTCACGGCGGCCATTTTGGTTTTCATCTACGCCTGGAACGAGTTTTTCTTCGCCCTGCTCATCATGAGCGACCGGGCGCGGCAAACCCTGCCGGTGGGCATCGCCCTGTTCCAGGGGCAATACACCATGCCCTGGGGCGAGATCGCCGCCGCCTCCACCGTGGCCACCCTGCCCCTGGTGGCGATGGTGCTGTTGTTCCAGAAACGCATCGTGTCCGGTCTCTCGGCCGGCGCGATAAAAGGTTAGGGCTCGCCATGGCGGAACTGCGGCTGGAGAACATCAGCAAATCCCACGGCCGGGAAAAGGTGCTGGAGAGCTTAAGCCTCACCGTGCCCGACGGCGGCTTCACCATCATCCTGGGGCCTTCCGGCTGCGGCAAATCCACCCTGCTGCGCCTGGTGGCCGGGCTGGACCGGCAGGACCGGGGCCGGGTTTTCATCGGCGGGGCCGAGGTCACGGGCCTGGCCCCCAAGGACCGGGACGTGGCCATGGTGTTTCAGAGCTACGCGCTCTACCCCCACATGAGCGTGGCCCAGAACCTGGCCTTCCCCCTGAAAATGCGGGGGGCCTCCAAGACCCAAATCGCCTCCCAGGTGGAGCGGGCGGCCGGCCTTTTGGGCCTGGAGGGGCTTCTGGCGCGCAAGCCCCGGGAGCTTTCCGGCGGCCAGCGCCAGCGGGTGGCCATCGGCCGGGCCCTGGTGCGCGAGCCGGCCCTGTTCCTCTTCGACGAGCCGCTCAGCAACCTGGACGCCCAGCTCCGCCAGAACATGCGGGTGGAGATGCTGCGCCTGCATAAGCGCCTGGCCGCCACCATGGTCTACGTGACCCACGACCAGGTGGAGGCCATGACCCTGGGCAGCGACATCGCGGTGCTGGCCCAGGGCCGGGTGCAGCAGGCCGGCCCGCCCGGGGAGATATACTCCCGGCCGGCCAATCTCTTCGTGGCCGGCTTCATGGGGAGCCCGGCCATCAACCTGCTGCCCGGCCGGGTGGAGCTGGAGGGAGGGGGCCCCGTCTTGAGCTGCCCCTCGGCCGAGCTGAAGCTGCCCCTGCCCGCCGCGGCGGCTTCCTGGGGGGGCCGCTCCATCACCCTGGGCATCCGGCCGGAGCGCCTCTCGCCGGGCGCGGGGCCCTTGGCCGGCCGGCTGGAATTGATCGAGCGGGTGGGGCCGGAAAGCGTGCTGCATCTCAGCCGCGGGGCCCTGGATCTGCGGGCCAAGGCCCCGGCCGATTTCGCGGCCCCGGCCGGCCAGAGCGTCTCTCTGCGGGCCGAGCCGGAGAGCTTCCTGTTCTTCGACCAACAGGGCCGGCGTCTGGTTTAAGGCGGCGCTGCCTAGCCGACCGCCGTCTCCGGCGGCGTTATGGGAAGATAGACCGTGAAGGCGCTTCCCTTTTGGGGAGAGCTTTCCACCAGTATCTCGCCGCCCAGATTATGCGCCAGGGAATAGGCCACGGAAAGGCCCAGGCCGGTGCCCTTGCCCGGCTCCTTGGTGGTGAAGAAGGGGTCGAAGGCCCGCTGGGCCACCTCCGGGGTCATGCCCTGGCCGCTGTCCCGCACCTCCACCACCAGATAGGGGCAGCCCTGGGCCCAGGGCTGGCGGCTCGCCATCTCCCGGTTTTCCAGCTCCAGCCTGGTCTTAATGGAGATGAGGCCCTTTTCGCCGATGGCGTCGCGGGCGTTCATCACGAGATTGAGGATGACCTGTTCCAGTTGCGAATAGTTGGCCATGATGGGCGGGGGATCGGGCAGCAAATCCAGGCTCAGCTCGATTTTGCGATTCAGGGTTTGCTTGAGAAAACCGTAGACGGTCTGCACGGCCACGTTCACGTCCACCGGCGAGCGCTCTCCCGAGTCCAGGCGGGAGAAGGTTAGCATCTTTTGGGTGAGTTCCGCCGCCCGCTGGGTCCCCGCCTCCACCTTGGCCAGGCGCTCCCGGCTCTTGGCCGTGAGCCCGTCTTCCAGGGCCAGCAATTGCAGATAACCGCGCATGGCCATGAGGATGTTGTTGAATTCGTGGGCGACCCCTCCGCTCAAGGTTCCCACCGCCTCCATTTTCTGGGCGTGGGAAAGCTGGGCCTCCAGCTTTTTCTGCTCGGTCATGTCTTCGTAAAAGATCAGGTGATCGCCGTTGGCCATGGACACCGGCCTGAAATTAACCACCTTCTTGGTTCCGTCCTTGCACCGCACCTCATAAACGCGGGGGCGGGATTCGCCCACCTCATAGACCTTGAGATCGTTGAGCCAGGCGTTCATGGCCTCGCGCCGGGCCTGCGGGGTGGCGAAGGCCAGGTCGAACCAGTCGCGGCCGGTGGGGATGTCGTTTATGTCGTAGCCGAAGGTTTCCCGGAATTTCCTGTTCAGGTATTTGTAGTTTCCATCCGCTCCCAGGAGGCTGATTCCCAGGGGGGCCTGCTCCGCCAGGATTTGGAAGCGCTCCTTCTCCCGGATCAGTTCCGCCTCGGCCTGCTTGCGCTGGGTGACGTCGAAGGCCACGCCCAGCGCCGCCGGGCGGCCCTGGTATTCCATGTAGGAGGCGGCCGTGTCCAGCCAGCGGACGGCTCCGTCCGTGGTGATGATCTTGAACTCATAGCGCCGGGGAGCCTCCAGGCCTTTTTGGCGGGCCAGGCTGCGGGCCAGGACCATGTCCCGGTGATCGGGGTGTATTATTTCCTTGAAAGGCGTTCGCGGCAGTTCCTCCAGGGTGCGTCCCAGCACGCGCTCTCCCGCGGGATTCAGGTAGCGCAGATGCTCCCCCTGCACGATGAAGATGGCCGAGGCCGCGGTTTCCGCCACGGCGCGGAACAGGTTTTCGCTTTGCAGCAGCCGCTCGCTGACCCGCTCCCTTTCGGCCATCTCCCGCCGCAGCTCCTGGTTGACCCTTTCCAGTTGCGAGGTGCGCTGGGCGATGGTTTTTTCCAGATTGTCCTGGTGGCGGGCCAATTGCCGCTCGACCCGCTTGCGGTCGCTGATGTCCACCATGGTGAAAATAAAGCCTTGGGAGAGGTCTTGGGGATTCAAGGGCCCGCCTTGCGCGTGGCATATCAGCTCGTGGCCGTCCTTGTGCCGGTATCGGGCCTCGATGGCCCCCCGGCCCTGGCGGGCTATCTGTCCGTAAAGCTCGTCGCCGGACCGCCGCCATTCTCCCTTGCCGGCGTAGATCTTTTCGCTGGGCAGGTCATGCAGCTCCTCCAGGCTGAAGCCCAGAATATCCACCGCCGCCGGGTTGACCCATTTGATTCTCCGGTCCTTGAGCAAGGCTATGCACACCGGCGTGGTGTTGAGGATGGCGGTCAGGGTGTCGCTGGATTTTTGCAGTTCGGTCTGCATATCCTTGAGTTCCGTGCTCAGGCCCTCGAAAAAAAGGGTGAGCAGGCTGAGCGCCGAGCCCAGGGAGAGAACCCCGGCCAGCAGATAGCCCCAGGGGGCCAGCCAGGCCGGATATAAAAACACGGGCTCTTCCACCCTGAACAGGGCCCAGAGGACCAGGCAGCAGGCCGCCCAGCGGGAGGGGCCGCCCGCAATCGACGAGTGGCGCCACAGCGCCCAGCCCGCGGCCCCGTGCAGGATGACAACCGCGGCAAACGCCGCCCAGCCCGCAACCAGGCCCGCCGCCTCCAGAAGCCAGGCTCCCGCGCAGCCCAAGGCCCAAAAAGCCGGCAGCTTGCGGCCCGCGTATTCATAAGCTCCCCGCGCCAGCAGCCAGGCGCCGGCCAGCGCCAAGGCGTACAGGGCCAGGCGCCTCACCGCCTCCGGCCCGGCCAGACTTTGCAGAAGCAGCAGGGCGGCCAGGACGGCCTGCGCGCCCCAACAGGCGCTCCACAGGCCCAGATAGGCATGGCGGTGCCGCCAGTAGGCCGCCAGGAAAAAAACCGCGGCCAGACCGGCGGCGGCCGAGATCGCAAGCAGGGCGCTGTTCAGCCAGGCCAAACCTTCTCCTCCCCATGGAGCCGCCAAGCGGACCCGCCGGCGCCCTCTGCCGAGACAGGCCGGACGCCCGGCCTTGCTTTCGCCCCCGGCGAAAGACAAGGCGAACCTCGGGGCTTGGTTGAACGGTCCAGAATTGCGGGTTTGGGAATATCCGGGGCAAGTTATTTAATTAAAACGCTCTTGGCTCTCAGGTGTCAAGGAGACAAATCAGCCGTTAGCTATCTTCAAGGGCAAGATTAAAACGGCAATCACATTCGTGTGGTCATGGCGGAAAACTTGGCAGCCAGGCGGCTCGGCGCGATGGGGAAACAAGCCATGTTGTGATTATGTTTTTTCATAATTGTCCTGCGCGAAAGGACAAAAGCCGGAAAAAAATCCCCGCCGCCGGAACGGCCCCACGGCGAAGCAAAACAGATAAGTAATATATATAATTAATTAAATAGTAAAAAAACCTACGGGTACCATTATGTTTGGTACATTAATTGCTTTTATCGAGAACAAACTACTTGGTCCTGTATTTTCTGTGGGTTTCCCATTTTTAATTATACTTTCCGTGGCTAGATGAAAGTGGGGAACCGTGGTCAAAGCGCTGCCCCGGCGCGGTGAAAGCCCAGGCAAGCGAACGCCGTGCATTCAAAACAAGTCAGCATAGGGAGGGATGCGATCATGGCTTGGCGCGATATGACGATCGGGAGAAAAATCGCCTTGGGGTTCGGCGCGGTGCTGGTTTTGCTGTGCGCCGCCGGAGTGCTCAGCTACACGGGGGTGGGCGGCATAGTGCATAACGCGGGCGAGGTAATCCAGGGCAACCGCCTGGACGGCGTTCTGGCCCAGCGCGAGCTGGATCACTTGAATTGGGCCAACAAGGTGAACGCGCTGCTCACCGACGACAAGGTGAACCAGCTGCACGTGGAGACCGATCCCCGGAAATGCGCCTTTGGCAAGTGGCTGCACGGCGAGGGACGCCGCGAGGCCGAAAAGCTGGTGCCCAGCCTGGCGCCCCTGTTCAAGGAAATAGAAGAGCCGCATAACCATCTGCACACCTCGGCGGTGGCCATAGGGGAGGAATTCAAGCCGGCCAACGCCAGCCTGCCCGGCTTTCTGGCGGAAAAGGAATCGGATCACCTCAAGTGGTCCGCGCAGATCTGCATGCTTTTCATAACCAATGGCGCCAAGCTCACGGTGGAGAGCGACCCCCGCCAATGCGCCTTTGGCAAATGGCTCTACAGCGAAGACGCCAAGGCCGCCGTGGCCGGCAACCCGGAGCTGGAGCGGCTTTTGGAAGCCATCAAGGAGCCCCACGCCAAACTGCATGAAAGCGCGGCGGCCATCGGCCAAATCTACAAACAGGTTCACCCCGGCTTGATAACCACCCTCATGGCCCGCCTGGACGACCACCGTTGCTGGGCGCAGAAAGTCTCCGAGGCCATCATCACCGGCCGCAGCGATTTGGGGGTGGAGACCGATCCCCAGAAATGCGCCTTCGGCCAATGGCTTAACAGCCAGGAAGCCAGCGATTACGCCCAGGGAGCGCCGGCCCTGGCCGCCATCTTCAACGACATCAAGGAGCCCCACGACAAGCTGCACGAATCGGCCATCGGCATCCAGGCGGCCCTGCGGGCGGGCCAGCCCGAAAAGGCCCAGGCGATATTCAAGTCCGTCACCCTGCCCGCCTTGTCCCTGGTGGCCAAGGGCCTGAACCAGGCCATCGCCGAGGAAAGGGCCCTGGTGGAGGCCCAGGACAAGGCCAAGCGCATTTACACCACCACCACCCAGGAGCACCTGGAGGCCACCCGCGGCCTCTTGGCCCAAATGCGGGCCGGCGCCGAAAAAGCCCTGGAGGGCCAAAGCAAGGCGCGCCAGGTCTACGCCAACGAAACCATGCCGTCCCTGCACAAGGTGCAAGACCTCCTGCATGAGCTGCGCGCCGAATCCCGGCGCAACATCATGACCGACCAGGCCATGCTGGACGCCGCCCAGAACACCAAGCTTTTGGTCTCGCTGATCAGCGCGGTGGCCATGGCGGTGGGTCTGGTGGTGGCCTTTTTCCTGGTGCGCGGCATCAGCGCGGTTCTCCGGAGCATCTCCCAGCGCATGGGCGAGGGCGCCGAGCAGGTGGCCGCCGCCTCCGGCCAGGTGGCCGGCGCCAGCCAATCCCTGGCCCAAGGCGCCAGCGAGCAGGCGGCCAGCCTGGAGGAGACCTCGTCCTCCATGGAGGAGATGGCTTCCATGACGCGGCAGAACGCGGATAACGCCCGCCAGGCCGACGACCTCATGAAAGAGGCCAGCCAGGTGGTGCAAGAGGCCAACAACTCCATGAAACAGCTCAGGGAGGCCATGGGCAAAATAACGGCGGCCTCGGACGAAATGGCCAAGATTATCAAGACTATCGATGAGATAGCCTTCCAGACCAACCTGTTGGCCTTAAACGCCGCCGTGGAGGCGGCCCGGGCCGGCGAGGCCGGGGCGGGGTTCGCGGTGGTGGCCGACGAGGTGAGAAGCCTGGCCATGCGGGCGGCCGAGGCGGCCAAGAACACCACCCAGCTGATTCAGGACAATATGACCAACATCAAGCAGGGGTCTGGCTTGGTGCAGACCACCGACGACGCCTTTGGCCAGGTGCTCAACAGCACCGAAAAGGTGGGCAAGCTGGTGGGCGAAATCGCCGCCGCCTCGGGCCAGCAATCGCAAGGCATCGATCAGATTAATCAAAACACCACCACCATGGATCAGGTGACCCAGCAGGTGGCGGCCAACGCCGAGGAATCCGCGGCGTCCAGCGAGGAAATGGCCGGTCAGGCCCATGCCTTGCAAGAGATGGTGCATGAACTCAACGCCATGGTGCAAGGCTCCAAAGGCGGCGGCAAGCGCCGCCGCCTGGCCGAAAAAGAGAAGCCCCCTTTGCTGCCCGAGCCTTAGCCCACAGAGGCCGTCCCTTGGCTTAGGGGGGATAATTCAGCGGCCTTGCATACTTACCTGACATGGCGGGAGTAATCTCCCGCCATTTTTATTGGGCCCGGCGCGCCGGCCAACACGCTATGCAAGTTTTCAGCAGGGGCGGAAGTGTATTCACAAAAAAGAACGCCGGGCTGGGTCTTGCGGGCTGCCGGGCATTGGTGGCATTGGCAGCGGTGAAATGCTTTCACAAAAAAGAACACCGGGCTGGGTCGGCCCGGTGTTCCCAAGGAAAGGAGAAAAGGGTTTTTTGAGAAGCTGGTCGCTCGTAGGAAGTAGCAAGTTGGGTGCCAGTTTGGCCCACAGGCCGGTTTATTCTAAAAAACCCTTTTGTATAAGCAGGTTATGCGGCAGGCCCCCGGTTAGAGGCAGAAGCCTGGCCAGTTCCCTCGGTACAAAAATTTGAACCGCGGCAAGGGCCCTAAAAGGGCCGTTTGGGTAAGGGTCTGTATTTAAAGTTCTTTTGGGGTTCAAAATCTTATACCGTTATATTTCGATTCCGGGGGCCGGGAAGGCCGCGCACAGCTCCGCCACCCGGTCCCGCACCTTGCGCAGGTTGGCCTGGTCTTGGGGGGCCTGGGCCACCTGGTGGATGAACTCGGCTATCTTAACCATTTCGGGCTCTTGCATGCCGCGGCTGGTCAGGGCCGGGGTGCCCAGGCGCACGCCGCTGGGGTCGTCGGCCGGGCGGGGATCGAAAGGCACCTTGTTGGCGTTGGCCACGATGCCGGCCTGGTCCATGGCCTGGGCCAATACCTTGCCGGTGAGCTTCATGGTGGAGGCGTCGATCAGCGCCAGGTGATTGTCCGTGCCGCCGGTGACCAGGCTGAAGCCGCGGGCCATCAGCTCCCGGGCCAGGGCCGCCGCGTTTTTCACCACCTGGCGGCAGTATTCGGCATAGGCGGGCAGGGAGGCCTCCTTAAGCGCCACGGCGATGGCGGCGGTGACGTGGTTGTGGGGGCCGCCCTGCAGGCCGGGGAACACCGCCTTGTCTATCTTGGCGGCCAGTTCCTGGCGGCAGAGCACCATGCCTCCCCTGGGGCCGCGCAAAAGCTTGTGGGTGGTGGAGGTCACCACGTCGGCGTGGGGGAAGGGGTGGGGGTGGCAGCCGGTGAGGCAAAGCCCGGAAATGTGGCTGATGTCGGCGCAGAGCACCGCGCCCGCCTCGCGGGCGATCTCGCCAAAGGCGGCGAAATCCACGGTGCGCGGATAGGAGGAGCAGCCGGCGAAGATGAGGCCGGGCTTAAATTCCTTGGCCAGGTTCCTGGCCAGGTCGTAATCGATGAGGCCGGTCTCGCGGCTGAGCCCGTACTGGCGCACCTCGTAGAACTTGCCGGAAAAACTGACTTTCGCGCCGTGGGTCAGGTGGCCGCCCGCGGCCAGGTCCATGCCCATCACCCGGCCGCCGGGTTTCAGGGAGGCCAAATAGACCGCCATGTTGGCCGGGCTGCCCGAATAGGGCTGCACGTTGGCGTGCTCCGCCTGGAAAAGCTCCTTGGCGCGCTTTAAGGCCAGGTCTTCAATCTGGTCGATGAACTCCTGGCCCTGGTAATACCGCTGGTGGGGGTAGCCCTCGGAGTATTTATTGGTCAGCACCGAGCCGGTGGCGGTCATGACCGCCTTGGAGGCGTAGTTTTCCGAGGGTATCATGCGCAGGCAGGAGGCCTGGCGCTGGGCCTCCTTTTGGATCAGGTCCGCTATCTGCGGATCGGTTTTCTGTAACTCTTCCATGATTGCGATTCCTTACAGGGGGATAATCAAAGGCTTTTTAATATGGCATAGGGGCGGGAACCTGTCAACGAGCCGGCCGCCGCCGGGGGCACAAGATTTGGCGTTTGGCGTTTCATGCGGTATCTCTTAATTAAGCCCTTGAGCGCGTAAACAGCCAACCGCGGAGAAAATCCCCATGAGTCAGGAACTCCAGGATTATCAGGAATTGCAGCTAGACCACCAGGATGAGATCCGGGAATTCCTCCGTCACGACCCGCCCCGGACCAGCGAGCTTACCTTCACCAATCTGTTCATGTGGCGGCGCTTGTACCGGCCCCTCTGGCGGCGGGCGGCCGGCTGCCTGGCCGTCATCCTGCGGCCCGAGGGCCAGGAGCCTTTCGCCCTGCCGCCGGCGGCCGGGCCGGAGGGCGACCGCATGGCCGCCCTGGAGGCTCTGCTGGCCGATCTGGCGGCCATGGGCGCGCGGCCCAGAGCCTGCCGGGTGGGGGCTGATTTCGTGGAGCGCCACCTGGACCGGCAGCGCTTCCAGGCCGCCCTGGACCGCGACCAGAGCGATTACGTTTACGCGGCCCAGGACCTCATCAACCTGGCCGGCAACCGCTTCCACAAGAAAAAGAACCATCTGAACCGTTTCCTCAAAACCAGGCAATTCAGATACAAGCCCTTGGACCAGGAAACCGTGGAGTGCGTGCTGGAGATGCAGGCCAGCTGGTGCCAATTGCGCGATTGCCAAAAAGACCCCGGCTTGCAGAACGAGGACCAGGCCATTTTCGAGGCGCTCACCCATTTCGACCGCCTGCATTACCTGGGCGGGGCCATCGTGATCAACGAGGTGGTGGAGGCCTTTTCCCTGGGCGAGGCCCTGAATCCGGACACGGCGGTGATCCACATAGAAAAGGCCAACCCGGAGATACCGGGCCTGTACGCGGCCATCAACCAGATGTTCGCGGCCAACGCCTGGTCGGGGATGACCTACATCAACCGGGAGCAGGACCTGGGCCTGGCCGGCCTGCGCAAGGCCAAGGAATCCTACAATCCGCATCACCTGGTGGACAAATACCTGGTGACTCCCCGCGGGTAAGCCTGATTTCAATAATTCGGAGCGCGGCCGGAAAAGCTACTTGCGGTGGTTTTTCTGGAAGCGGTTCACCGCGTTGACGTGGGAGCGGTAGGCCTTGCTGAACTGGTGGCTGCCGTCGCCCTTGGCCACGAAATATAGGTAATCCGCCTGGGCGGGCCGCACCGCCGCGCGCAGGCTGGCCAGCCCCGGCGAGCAGATGGGCCCCGGCGGCAGGCCGGGCCGGGTGTAGGTGTTGTAGGGCGTGTCCTGGCGCAGATGGCCGCGGGTCAGGTTGCCGTCGAAATCCTCCACGCCGTAGATCACGGTGGGGTCGGCCTGCAGGGGCATGTTTTTCTTCAGGCGGTTGTGGTAGACCGCGCTCACCAGGGGGCGCTCGGCGTCCAGGGAGCTCTCCCGCTCGATGATGCTGGCCAGGGTCACGGCCTGCAAACGGTTCATCCCCAGCTTTTCCGCCTCCGGCGCCAGGGGCTCCCAGGCCCTTAAAAAGCGGCGGTGCAGGCGGCCCAGCACCGCCCGGGCCCCCAGGCCCTTGGCGAAGCGGTAGGTATCCGGAAAAAGATAGCCTTCCAGGCTGGCCGCCTTGATGCCCAGGCTGGCCAGGTATTGCCGGTCGCTGGCCAGTTCCAGGGCCTCGCTACGGTTCAGCAGGCCGGCCTGGGCCAGGCGCTCCACCATTTGTTCCAGGGTGAAGCCCTCCGGCAGGGTGACCTCATGCAGAAAGACCCGGCCCCGGTGCAGGGCCTCCAGGATGGCGTCATAGCTGTGGGCCGCGCTCAGGCGGTATTCGCCCGCCTTCAGGCTGTGATCGCGGCCGCTCAGACGGGCGGCCAGCATGAAGAGCCGGGGATGATCCACCAGGCCGGCCTGGTGCAGCGTCTGGGCCACCCCGGCCAGGCCCAGGCCCTGGGGTATCTCCACCATGACCGGCTCCGCGTCGTGCCGGGCGCGGTGGTGTAAAAGCGCCTGCTTGGCGGCCAGCCAGCCGGGCATGGCCAGGGCCAGGGCCATTACCGCCAACAACAGCCAGCGTCCCGCTTTCATGCCCCCTCCCCGCGCCTTTCCAGATAGGCTTCCAGGATGAGGGCCGCGGCCACCTTGTCCACCTTTGCGCGCCGTTTGGCCCGGGAAAGATCGGCCTCCAGCAGCGCTTCCTGGGCGCGCACCGTGGTTTCGAATTCATCCACAAAGGCCACCGGGATTTTAAGGGCCTTTTCCAGGCGCTGGCCGAAGCGCAGGGCCTTTTCGCCGCCGGGGCCCAGCTCGCTTTCGCTCTTGCGGGGCAGGCCCACCACGATGAGCCCCACCCGGTGCTCCTTGACCAGGCCGGCGATGGCCTGCAAATTGGCGTCGCGGCCGCGCTGGGGCAGCACGGTGAGCGGGGAGGCCAGGCGGGCCTCGGCGTCGCTCAAGGCCACGCCGATGCGTTTGGAGCCCAGGTCCAGGGCCAGGATGCGATGGGGTTCGCAAAGAGACATAGGGGGTATTATGATGAAAGGCGCGCTCCGGGGCAAGGCCGCCGGTCCGGCCCTATTGGGTGGCGCCAAAGGCTCCCCGGCCGCGGGGGGCGGCTGATTGTGTTATATCTTGAATGAGCCCCTTTTATCCCGGCGACGGCGGGTGCGCACGGCGCTCGGCCATTATAATTATGATCTGGCGGCCGGCAAGGATCGCCGGCCCGCCCCAGCCGCCCGCGCCCGGACCTTAACGGCGAAAAGCCACGGAAAGGTAACGATGAAACAGCTCGTCCTCGGCACCGCCGGCCACATAGACCACGGCAAGACCACCCTGGTGAAGGCGCTCACCGGCATCGAGACCGACCGCCTGAAAGAGGAAAAGGCCCGCGGCATCACCATCGAGCTGGGCTTCGCCCATCTCGACCTGCCCTCCGGCCTGCGCCTGGGCATCGTGGACGTGCCCGGCCACGAGAAATTCGTGAAGAACATGGTGGCCGGCGCGGCGGGCATCGATCTGGTGATGCTGGTCATCGCCGCCGACGAGGGCGTCATGCCCCAGACCCGGGAGCATCTGGACATCTGCCGCCTCTTGGGCGTGAAGCGCGGCCTGGTGGCCCTGACCAAGGCCGACATGGTGGACGAGGAATGGCTGGAGCTGGTCAGCGAGGACGTGGCCGAATACCTGGAGGGCAGCTTCCTGGAAGGCGCGCCCATCATGCCGGTTTCCAGCGTCAAGGGGAACGGCGTGCCCGAGCTTGTCCAGGCCCTGGACAAGCTGGCCCAGGATTTGGAGGAGCAGCCGGCCAGCGGCCCCTTCCGTTTGCCCGTGGACCGGGTATTCACCATGAAGGGCTTCGGCACCGTGATCACCGGCACCGCCATCGGCGGCCGGGTGGAGGTGGGCCAGGAGGTGACCATCTATCCCCAGGGGCTCACCAGCAAGGTGCGCGGCCTGCAGGTGCACAACCTGGAGGTGCAGAGCGCCCGCCGGGGCCAGCGCACGGCGGTGAACCTGCAAGGCCTGGACAAGGAGAACATCGAGCGGGGCAACGTGCTGGCCACGCCGGGCTCCCTGGTGCCCAGCCTGTGGGTGGACGTGGAGGTCAAGGTTTTGGAGACCATCGCGCGGCCCATCAAGCACCGCGCGCCCATACGTTTTCATTCCGGCAGCGTGGAGATCATGGGCCGGGTGCACACCCTGGACCGGGAGGAGCTGAAGCCGGGCGAGACCGTGTTCTGCCAGGTGCGCCTGGAGCAGCCGGTGGCGGTGATGGCGGGCGACCGCTACGTGCTGCGCTCCTATTCGCCGGTGCACACCATCGCCGGCGGGGTGATCCTGCATCCCCACCCCGGCCGCCACAAGCGGGGACGGCCCGAGATAATGGCCGATCTGGCCACCCTGCGCCAGGGACAGGCCGTGGACAAGGTGGCGGTGATGGCCCGCCTGGCCGGCGAACGGGGGGTGACCGCCGGCGAACTGGTGCGCCTGGTGGCCCTGTCCCCCAAGGATCTGGACGCCCTCATCAACCAGATGCTATCCAAGCAGGAGCTGGTGCGCTTCGACAAGGAAGGCGGCCGCCTCATCGCGGGCCAGGTGCAGGACGAGCTCATGCAAAGGGCCCTGGAGCTGGTGGCCCAGTTCCACCAGCAGCAGCCGCTGAAGCCCGGCATGCCCCGCGAGGAGCTGAAGCAGCGCCTGGGCCGGGGCTTCGAGGCCAAGCTCTTCGCCCACCTGCTGAACAGGCTCGCCACCGGCGGCGAGCTGGTGGCGGAAAAGGACCTGCTGCGCCTGCCCACCCACCAGGTGCGCCTGGCGGCCGACGACGCCAAGCTGCGCGAGCGCATAGAAAAGGCCTACGTGCAGGCGGGCGCCTCGCCGCCCAATCTCAAGGACGTGATCCAGGGGGAGGACCCCAAGCAGGCCAAGCAGATAGTGGGCGTGTTGGTCAACGAGGGGGTGCTCACCCGCATCAAGGAAGACCTCTATTACCACACCCCGGCCCTGGCGGAAATCCAGGGGCGTCTGGTGGAACATCTAAAGGCCCATGAGCGCGTCGGCACGCCGCAATTCAAGGAAATGATAGGGCTTTCCCGCAAATACGTCATCCCGCTCCTGGAGCATTTCGATACCAAGGGGCTCACCATGCGCCTGGGCGACGAAAGGGTGCTGCGCAAGAATTAGGCGGCCGGGCGAGCGCCCAGGCAGCCGGCCTCCACAGAGCCGGCGGCCCACAGCCCCTTGCAAAAGGCCCCTGGCGAGTACGCGAGCGCTTTTCATGGCCACGGCCGGCCAGGTTTGCATGCCGGTGACGAGGATCGCCGGGTCTAGGCCAAAGCCTTCAAATTGTCCCTGGCGCTGGACGTGTAGGCGAACACCTCTTGCAACTGGTCGCAGGGCAAATCAGGACAGGGCGCGCAGGTTTCCCAGCCTTTTGCGGCGCAGCAGGCCCTTATCCCGCAGACCCGGCAATGAAAAAAGTAGGGGCCATCCCCCCGGCAGCCGAGGCAGTTGATGTCCTCCGGCTTGATTTCCGCCTTGAACAGCGCGGACCATTGGCCGGCGGTGTCGCGGCGCAATTGGTCGTCGTCATTGATGGTGGCCTGCGGGGCCGGGCAGGTTCGGCAATCAATGCCGCAGCAGGCGATCGGCTTATCCATCCGCATCCCCCTTTTTACCAAGCGAGCGCCTATGAAAGCGCGCTCCGGGTCCTCAATCCGAAGTACTAGCCAATATAGCATTAAAGGCTAAATTGACTTAACCCCGGTTGCTACCTATAATTTCAAGCGCTAGCATAAAACAAGGCCGGTCGGAAACCCGTTGCCAGCGAACCTGGACAGGACGCCATGTCAGCCCCCTTACCCAGCGTTTACGGCTGCTACGCGCTCAGCCGCCAAATCCCCCGCCAGGGCGAGGTGGAGCTGTTTCTGGCGCGCCTGTCGGATAATCCCTCCCAGCCCTTGGCCTTGAAGCGGCTGCCGCCCCGGTTCGCGGCCGATGCCCAAAGACGCGAAGCCTTTCTGGCCGCCGCCCGCCGGGCCGGGCTGGTCACCCACGCCAACCTTACCCGCCCGTTGGACCAGGGCCTGGCCGCGCCGGCGGATTCGGCCGGCGAAAGCCAAGCGCCGCCCCAGCCCAGCCTGTTCCTCACCCGGGAGTGGGTGCCGGGCAAGAACCTGGCCCAGTTCCTGGAGCGGGCCGCCAGCCAGGGCCGCCGCCCGCCCGTGGCGCTGGTGATTTATATTTTCCTGTCGGCGGCCGCCGCCCTGGACGGGGCGCTCCGGGAAAAGGGACCCGAGGGCGAACCCCTGGGCCTGGCCCACGGCCACCTCTGCCTGGAAAACCTGCTCATATCCTACGACGGCCGGGTCAAGGTCTCTGATCTGGCCATCGCCGCCAGCCTGGAAGGCCGCCGGCCCCTGGCCGGGGATGACACGCGGGCCTTGGGCGGCATGCTCTGGCAGGCGCTGAGCGGAGGCCGGCCGCCCGAGGGGGACCAGGCGCCGCAGCTTTCCGACCTGAATCCGGAGGCCGACCCGGCGCTGGAAGAAATCTGCCGCCGGGCCCTGGCCGGCGAGGGCGGGTCCGGGGGCGCTTACGGCCAGGCCGGCCGCTTGCTGAAAGACCTCTCGGCGCTGGACGGCCGGGAGCGGGCCGGGGAGCTGGCCGGCTTCATGGCCGAATTGTTCGCCGAGGACCTGGCGCGGGAGGCGGAGGAGGCAAGCCGGGACCTGCAAGCCCTGGCCGCCCTGGCCAACGGCAACGGCAAGACCCGCGCCTGCGCCGGCATCTTGAGCGGGGACGAGCTGGCCATGCTGGTGGGGCCCACGCCGCCCGAGCCGCTCTGGCGGCGTGTGCTCCGGCCCCTGGGCGCGGCGGCCGTGGCGGCGCTGGTTTTTGCGGTCTACTGGTATTGGACCGCCGAGCCGCCGCCTCCCCCGCCGCTGCCGCCTTTGGCGGCCAAGGCCCAGGAGGCCCTCAAGTCCGGCGGTTATGAGCGGGCGCTGAGCCTTTTGGATGAGGCCCAGGCCCAGGACCCCCAACCGGCCCCCCGTTTGGCCCGCTTGCGGGCCGAGGCCCTCATGAGCCGGGCCGCCGCAAAGGTGGAAGACGATCCCGGAGCGGCCCTGGAGGACCTGAAGGCGGCCATCGCCCTGGCCCCGGATTGGGCCCAGGCCCATTTCCAGGCCGGGCGGCTGCTCACCAAGCTGGAGCGATGGGATGAGGCCCTGGAGGCCTACCGGCGGGCCCTGAACCTGGACCCCCGCCTGGACGGGGCCTGGTTCAACGCCGGCTACATCCTTTTGCGCGAGAACCAATGCCGGGCCGCCATGGCCGACTTTAAAAAAGTGGTGGAACTGGATTCGCCGCACGCGGCCGACGCCCATGTGAACCTGGCGGTGTGCTGGAATAAGCTGGGCCAAAAAGACCAGGCCGTGGAGGAACTCAAACTGGCTCTCTTGAAAAACCCCAATCACCAGCTGGCCCAGGATTATCTGGCCAAGCTGCGCCCAAGGGACCAGGAGTGATGACCGCCAAGGATCAAGCAATGCCTCATGGCCCGTTGCGCGCCCTGTTGACCTGGCTGCTCCTGGCGGGCCTCATGGCCGGGGCCGGCTGCGCCATCCTCAGTCCAGAGCCCCCGCCCCCGCCGGAACCGCCGCCCCCGCCTCTGGGCCTGGTGGAGGAGGACCGCTGGCTCAATGTGGAGCTGGGGGTTTATTGGCTCAATCCCGGCGGCTACGAGCCGGAGCGGCCCCTGGCCGAGCAGACCTTTCTCTTCGGCTGGCAGAAGAACGGCCTGGGGGCCAGGCTTTGGACGCCCGCGGACGCCGGAGGCTTGCAGGCCACCGCCCGCAAGCTGGCCAAGCGCCAGGGTTGGGAGCTGGCCCAGGAGATGGCCATTTCCTGGCAGGGCCGGCCCGCCTGGGACGCCAAGCTGAGCGGGCCGGTGCTCGGCGGCCGTCTGCGCCTCATGCAAGCGCCCCGGGCCATCTTCGTCGTCGCCGCCCTGGCTCCCCAGGGGGAGGCCGACGCCAGGGGGCCCGAGCTGGCCGCCATGATCGAGGGCCTGCGCCTGCTGCCGCCGGGCGACGTGCTGCACACGGTGCGGCATCCCTCGGAAACCCTTTCGGTGGTGGCCATGTGGTATACCGGCACGGTGCGCAACTGGCCCTTGCTGCAGGAATACAACGGCCTGCCGGATCCCCGGCTGCGGTTGGGCCAGGATATCCTGGTGCCCGCCAACCTGGTCTGGCGCTGGGACCCCCTGCCCGTGTGGGTGGTGCGCCAGGCCCAGGCCCCCCAGGCCGAGGAGCCCAAGGAGGAATCCCCCCATGGCCAGGCTCCGGTGCTGGAGCTGTTGCCCGCCGGCCCCAAATAGACCCCGGCGGACGGCGTGACGAACCTCCCCGCAGCAAGCTGCGGGGCATCGGCGGGAACCAGATCATACCGAAGCAAGCTGTGAGGTGTTAGACCCGCGACAAAAGAATAAAAGCGGGGAGGACGGCGGCGTGGCCCGGTTCAGGCCGGAGGGCGCAGGGAGCCGATGAGATCGCTTACCCGCGCCACCTGGTTTTCCACGCAGAATTGGGCCAGCTCCTCGGCGATGCGCCGGCAGGAGGCGGGGTCCTGGAAGTTGCCGGTGCCCACCTGCACCGCGCTGGCCCCGGCTATGAGGTATTCGGCCGCGTCCTCGCCGCTGGCGATGCCGCCCATGCCCACCACCGGCACCCCGGGGAGCGCCTGGGCCACCTGCCACACCATGCGCAGGCCCACCGGCTTGATGGCCGGGCCGGAAAGCCCGCCCACCACATTGGCCAGGCGGGGCCGGCGTCCGCGGGCGTCGATGGCCATGCCCAAGAGGGTGTTGATGAGGCTTATGGCGTCGGCCCCGGCCTGCACCGCGGCCTGGGCCACGGCCACCGGGCTGGTCACGTTGGGGGTGAGCTTCACCCACACCGGCAGGCCGGTCTCGGCCTTCACCGCCCTGGTCACCGCGGCCACCGCCTGGGGGTCCACCCCGAAGGCCATGCCGCCGCTTTTCACGTTGGGGCAGGATACGTTCAGCTCCAGGGCGGCCACGCCCCGGCGGCCGTCCAGGGCCCTGGCCAGGGCGGCGAACTCGTCCACCGCCTCGCCGTAGAGGTTCACGATCACCGCGCAGTCCAGCTCGGCCAGGGCGGGCAGCTTTTCCGCGATGAAGCGCTCCAGGCCCACGTTGGCCAGGCCGATGGCGTTCAGCATGCCCGAGGCGGTCTCCCAGATGCGGGGCGGCGGGTTGCCCTGGCGGGGCTCCAGGCTTATGCCCTTGGTCACCAGGCCGCCCAGGCGGTTCAGGTCCAGGTAGGGCCGGTATTCCAGGCCGTAGCCGAAGGTGCCGCTGGCCGCGATCACCGGGTTCTGGAGGGTGAGCCCGCCAACTTTGGTTTCCAGGGAGGGAGCGCTCATGCCGCGTCCTCTCCGGCCCGCCGCCAGGGAGTTCCCTGGCGCACGGCCTTTGCCCAGGATGCCACCCGCGCCGCTCCGTATTCCGCGCGCCAGGCCTCCAGGATTTCCTCCAGGGGCACGCCCCGTCGCCAGCCCAGGCGGCGCAGATAGGTTATGTGCGGCCTGCCCGCCAGATCGCGGGCGGGCAGCAGGGAATCGCGCTCCGGATCAAACTCCACCAGGCGCCAGGAGCGCCGGGCGCAAAGGGGGGCCTCGAAGGAAGGCGTGGCCTTGAGCCAGCGGCCGCCCAGGAACCACTCCACGAAGCAATGATGGGCCATGACCGGGCTGCCCAGCACCTCGGCCATGCCGGCGGGGAGCTGGTGGTTTTCGATGTCCGCAAAACTCAGGCGCGCCGGGATGCCCGCCGCCCTGGCCAGGGCGCAAAGCAGGGCCGATTTCTGCACGCAGTAGCCCCGGCCCCGCTCCAGGGTGTTAAGGGCCAGGTAGTCCTCGATGCTGTCGAAGGGCACGTAGGGATGGTAGCGCACCGCCTCGCGCGCCCAGGGGAAAAGCCTGGCCGCCGCCTCCCGGTGGCTGGCCGCGCCGTTTACGATGCGCCGGGCCAGGTCCCGCACCTGGGGATGATCGCATTGGATGCCCGGCGCGGGCTCCAGGAAAAGCTCCAGGTCCTGGCTCATGCCTTGCCCTCGCTGGCCAAAAGCGCCGCCCCGCCCAGCATGAGCAGGAGACCCAGCGCCCTTCTGAGGGTGAACTCCTCGCCCAGAAAGAATACGGCCGCCAATACGGTGATGATGAGGTAGCCCTCGGCCATGGGGGCCACCAGGCTGGCCGGGCCGGATTGCAGGGCGCGCACGAAAAACACCGAACCCAGGGCCCCGCAAGCGCCGTAGGCGGCGGCCCAGCCCGCCCCGGCCAGGCCGGGCCAGCGCAGATGGGGCAAGAGGAGCGGCCCCACCGCCAGCACGCCCACGGCCCAGCCGATGAGGGCCGCCGTGGGCCAGCCCAGGCGCAGGGCGGCCACCCGGCCGAACACCCCCCAAAAGCCCCAGAAAATGCAACAGAGCAGCACCGAGAAACGCCAGTCCTGCCAAAGCGCGTTCATGGCCGCCACCTCACAGCCTGGCCCAGTCCAAGCGGGCCGAGTCCAAAACCGGGCCTTCCTGGCAGGCCCGCAGATAGCCCTCCCCCGCCGCCGGCAGGGCGCAGCCCAGGCACACGCCGATGCCGCAGGCCATGGGCGCTTCCAGGGAGACCTGGCAGGGCGCGCCGTGCTCGGCGGCCAGGGCGGCCACCGCCTTGAGCATGGGCAATGGCCCGCAGGCCAGGATATGCGCCGCGCCGTTTTGCAGGGCCTCGGCCAGCAAGGCCGTGACCAGGCCCTTGCGGCCCAGGCCGCCGTCCTCGCTGGCCCAGGAAATGGCCACGCCCACGTTTTTCAGCCTTTTATCCAGGGCGTCCACCAGGGCCACATAGCCGCCGGTGGTGAGCATGCCTAATAAAAAAGCGGGCCGCTTGCCCTCTCTGACCAATTCCTCGGCCGTAAACGGCAGGGGAGCCATGCCCATGCCGCCCGCCACCAGGACGGGATTTGCCACGCCGAGATCAAAGCCCCTGCCCAGGGGGCCCCACAGGGCCAGGTTCTTGCCGGGCCGGGCCATGGAAAGTATCTTGGTGCCCCGGCCCACCACCCGGTAGAGGATGAACAGCTCGCCGTTTTCGGCGCCGTGGATGGAAAAGGGCCTGGCCAGGAGCGGATCGCCGCCGTGGCGCACCTTTAGCATGACGAACTGGCCGGGCCGGGCCTGGGCCGCGATCTCCGGGGCCTCCAGGCGCAGGCGGAACACGTCCTGGCCCAGGCGCAGGTTTTCGGCTATGCGGGCCCAGGCGGTCACGCGGCCTCCCCGGTCAGCGCCACCACCGTGCCGAAGCGGCCGGTGGCTCCCTCGCGGCGGTAGGAATAAAAATTGGGGTTGCACTTGGTGCAGATGCCGCTGGTCTCGATGCGCTGGGGGGGCACCCCGGCGGCGGTGAGCTGATCCCAGGTCACCTGCCACAGATCGAAATGATCGGGCCGCACCGCATAGACGCCCCATTCCGGCGGCAGTTCGCTGGCGTGGTTCACGAACTCGGCGCAGCAGGGCCCCAGGCTGGGGCTGACGGCGGCCCAAAGCTCGCCCGGCTCCACGCCGTAGCGTTCTTTCAGGAAACGCACCCCCACGGCCGGCATATTGGCCACGTTGCCCCGCCAGCCCACGTGCAGGTTGGCGATCACCCCCCGCTCCGGCGCGGCCAGAACCACGGCCTGGCAATCGGCCTGCTTGATCAGGAGCCCCACGCCGGGCCGGTCGGTGGCCAGTCCGTCGGCCTCGGCCACCGGCGCGGTCTCCCGGCCGTTCACCGCCATAATTTGCACGCCGTGCACCTGCCTGGCCCACACCAGGCGCTCTAGCCCCAGGGCCCGGCGCAGCAGCTCCAGGTTTTGGCTGACCGCCTCCGGCCGGTCATGGCCGTGGCCCAGGTTCAAGCCCTGGCAGACGCCCAGGCTCACCCCGCCGGCCTTGGTGGTCACGCAATGGATCAGGCCGGGCAAAGCCAGGCTGGGGAACTCCAACACGGGGAGATTATGCAGGGTGAGCTTGCGCATGGCGCTAAACATAGCCCGGAGACGGCCCCCCTGTCAAAGCGCTTGCCCAGCGCCCAGGGGGCCCGCTTCGCTTCCGCTTTCCGACGCCGCGCCCCAGATTCGTTGATTCCGCCCACTGGGGCTGGGACGGCCCGCTCCGCTATGGCTTGCCCGCCCCCTGGACCAGGGCCGGGGTGCTCTGGGCGGGGTTTTCCAGGACATCCCGCCGCATGCGGGCCAACAGCTCCTTGGCCACGGGGCCGGGCTTGCCGCCGGCCAGGGGATCGCCCTCCAGGCGGGTGACCGGCAGCACGTCCAGGGTGGTGCCGAAAAGCATGACCTCGGCGGCGGCCTGGAGATCCTCCAGGGAGACGGGCCCGTGCTCGACGCCCTTGAGCAGGCCCTCCCGCGTCATATCCCCGGCCAATTGCAGGGCGCGGCGGGCGGTGATGCCCTCCAGGATGTTCACCGGCGGCGGCACGCGCAGGACGCCGTTTTTATCCACCAGGCCGATGTTTTCCGTGGAGCCCTCGGCGATTTCGCCGCGCTCGTCCAGGCCGACGGCGAAATCCCAGCCCTTGGCCATTGCCTCGCGCTTCAAGAGCACGTTGGGCAGGTAGTTGCAGGATTTCACCGAGGCGTAAAACCCGCTCTTGGAAGGCACGTGGCTGATGCCGATCTGCACGCCCAGCTCATAGGCCTTGGCGGGCAGGGAGTGCAGCTTGCTCACCACGATGTAGAGGCCGGGTTCGGGGCACTCGAAGGGATTGGTGGTGAACCCGCCGGGGCCGCGGCTCAGATAGATGCGCACCATGCAGTCCGGCTCGCCGCCGGCGCGCACCACGGCCACGCCCAGGGCCTCCAGCTCGTTGCGGGTAAAGGGCGGCTCCAGCATGATGGAGGCCGCCGAACGGAAGAGCCGCTCCACGTGCTCCCGGAACTGGTAGATGCGGCCCGCCACGCACTTGCTGGCCTCGAACACCCCGTCGCCCCGGTGCACCACGTGGTCGTCGATGGGCACGCTCATGAGCCAGGGCTCGGCTACGATGCCGCCGAGCTGGGAGGAGTACATGGCCAGGTATTCCTTGGCCCAGGGCCGGGGGCGCTCCTTGAGCCTTTGCACTGCCTGGTCGCCGCTTAGGATGGGTGGGGTGGTGTTTGGGTCCATGGTTCTGGAATTTACACCTTGCCCCTTGAGGCCGGCAAGGCCTTTCACCGCCATATCTTTTGCATGACGCCGCCGGCGGCGGCGCAAGGGTTTAAACCGGGGAGGGAGCGCGCGGCCGAAGCCGCCTCCTCCCCGCGGAGCTTATAAGGATGAAGGGTTTCACGGGCGTAACAGCGCGCCGGCGGCCCCGCGCCTGGCCGGGGCCTGTCATGGGCGGCGCTGGTCCGGTTCATGAAATCGCGCCCGCCAGTCGGGAAAAGCGCCGTTTGAGCGGCGAGTTGACCGGCTGGCAAGGCGAATAAGACGAATAACACCATGAATCCGCCGAGGAAACGCCGTTGCAAAAGTGAACGCCGGCTTACATTTCAGTAGCGCGGCCGGCCTTTTCCTTGCGGCGCGGCGGCCGGGCATCCTATCATGGACCATGACTTTGCTGCGGGCCCCCCAGGGAAAGGAGACGCCATGCCTGCCTACAGGCGCTTGTTTTCTCCCCTCATGGTTGGCGGCTTCCAACTGCCCAACCGGGTGATGATGCCCTCCATGGGCTCCAATCTGGCCGACGCCAAGGGTATGGTGACGCCGGCCATGCTTGATTACTACGCCGCCCGCGCCGAGGGCGGTCCCGGCCTGATGGTGGTGGAGGCCGCCTGCGTCCATCCTTCGGGCAGGGTCATCGAACACCATTTCATG
This sequence comes from Desulfocarbo indianensis, assembly GCA_001184205.1. Taxonomy (GTDB): domain Bacteria; phylum Desulfobacterota; class Desulfarculia; order Desulfarculales; family Desulfarculaceae; genus Desulfocarbo; species Desulfocarbo indianensis. The sequence goes on along the minus strand of LBMP01000001.1, from coordinate 497,337 downwards.
TGCCACGACGCCGGCACCCTGGACGGCATGCGCCGCCTGGCGGACGCGGTCAAGGCCCACGGCGTGATCGCGGTGGTGCAGATCATCCACGGCGGGCGCAACGCGCATCCCCGCCTGGTGGGCGAGCTTCTGGCCCCCAGCGCCCTGCGCGGCCCCACCGCCAAGGTGGCTCCCCGGGCCATGACCCGCCTGGAGATAGAGGCCATGGTGGAATGCTTCGCCAGGGCGGCGGAGCGGGTGGTCGAGGCCGGTTTCGACGGGGTGGAAATCCACGCGGCCCATGAATATCTGCTGCACCAGTTCCTGACGCCCTATTGCAACCTGCGGCAGGACGACTACGGCGGCGATCTGGCCGGGCGGGCCCGCCTGGCCTTGCAGGTGGCCGAGGCGGTGCGCGCGGAGATCGGGCCCGACAAGATGCTTATCTACCGGGTTTCCGGCGACGACCACGTGCGCAACGGCATTCATCCCGACCAGGCCGCGGAAATCGCCAAACTATTGGAAAAGGCCGGCGCGGATCTCATCTCGGTGACCGGCGGGGTGTACGAGACGCCGCATCTGGTGGTGCCGCCCCTGCCCATGCCCATGGGAACCCATCTGCCGGCCGCCGAGGTGGTCAAGCGGGCGGTGGGCGTGCCGGTGGCCGCGGCGGGCAGGGTGCGCAAGGCGGCTCAGGCCGAGGAGGCCCTGGAGAAGGTGGATTTGATCGCCTGCGGCAGGGCGTTTCTGGCCGATCCCCTCTGGCTGAAAAAATCAGCCCAAGGCCGGGAGGAATCCATCCGGACCTGCATCGGCTGCAATCAAGGCTGCATCGATCGGGTGCTGGAAGGCCTGGCCATAACCTGCGTGTCCAATCCCTGGCTGGGCCGTGAGGCCGAGCGCGCCGCCCTGAGCCCGGCCCGCCACCCGGCCGAGGTGGTGGTGATCGGCGGCGGCTTGGCCGGCATGGAGGCGGCCCGCTCCCTGGGGGCGCTGGGCCACCGGGTGTTGCTTTTCGAAGCGGGGCCGCGTCTGGGCGGCCAGTTGCTGCTTTCGGCGGTGCCGCCGGGCAAGGAAGAGTTCCTGGAGCTTTTGGCCTATTACGAGAACTCCTTGGCCGCCCTGCCCAACGTGGATATCCGCCTGGAAACCAAGGCCTCGGTGGCCGAGATCTGCGTGCTGAAACCGGAGGCTGTGGTGGTGGCCACCGGCTCCGAGCCGGTGCTGCCCCGCATACCGGGCGCCGACCAGGCGCCCATCGTCTCGGCCCGCAACGTGCTGGCCGGCAACGCCCAGGTGGGCCGGCGGGTGGCGGTTTTGGGCGGCGGCAACCTGGGCTCCGAGGTGGCCCACTATTTGGCCACCAAGGGTCACGACGTGTGCATCATCGAGCTGGGGCTGGGCATCGCCAGCGACCTGGGGCCGGCCCGCCGCTATCTGCTGCGCCGCGAATTGGGCGAGCGCAAGATACGGCGGCACATGCGCTCCCAGGTGCGCCGCCTGTTCCCGGACCGGGTTTCCTTCCTGCACATCATGCCCGACGGCACCCGGCAGCCCACCGAGCTGGGGCCCTTCGACACCTTCGTGGCCGCCCTGGGCAGCCGGCCGCGGGAGTCCCTGTTCCTGGCCTTGGAACCCAAGGTGAACGCCATATTCATAATAGGCGACGCCTTGAGCCCGGCCCGCATGGGAGACGCCACCTCGGAGGGGGCCCGCACGGCGGCGGCCATTCACCGGCTCTCCCAGGAGGGCAAGCTGGAAGCCCCGGTGAAAGCGGTCTGCTGAACACTGGATACAACGGCGGCGGCAAGCGGGGGAGTTGACGCCGCCCCGTTTTGTCAAGGGCGTTTGTAAAATCGTGAGCCCGGCTTGAACGCCGCGCGGTCAGTCCGACCCGGTAGTATGGGGTGGCAGGAGGGCGGCCCGCGCGGCGGCTGTTTGCGGCACCGTGACACCAAGCCATTTTGTCACACAGAAACGTCCGCCTGGCGCGGGAGATCAACAATTATTGGCATGAGCCTGTTGCGATTCGAAACGATTCTTAAATTGGCCAAGAACCGCCTTCCGCGACGCCCTTGAAAACCTATTCCGTAATCCACTAATTTTCAAAAGCTTTTCTTTGTCGGCTGAAGACAGGCAGGAAATAACTTTTGTGGTTTCGCGCAGTGCGGGATTACGGCTTATTTTTTGCATCCATCCCTCAAACATTGCTGCTCGAGCTTTAACAATAACTCCCGCTTAAACATAACGGAAAAGCTTGAAAAGCAAGACAAAAATTCAAAAACAAACCAAATGGTCACATTAGTAACGCAAAATCTTACAGCACGGTATTCAGCGAAAAAACCTTACGATTCTCACTCGATTTGCAATCGGGGAGTAAATAGCTTTCGCGCGGCAAGCCAAGCCAATTTGTGTAAATAAGCGTAAAGCGCTTTGTCCATATATGTAAAGTCAAGGGTCTAAATCCAGGTTCATTACCGCTGCAATATAGCTATTACCGCAGGGCAATCCCGCGAACTGTTTACAATAACCACACGATAATCAACTGGTTATTAAGAACGACCCTGACATGGCATTCAATTTGCTTTGGAAAGACGTCACCGACTTTACAATTATTTGCACGGCTTTTAACGTTTTTGTTCATTGCGCATAGTGACACATCAAAATTTCGCAAAACGCATTTATCTTTGCCAAGCATTTACAAACAAGGTTGTCAAGGTTTTACGGTTTGTGCATTTCAGTACATATCTTCAACCCGTGTGCGTCCCCGCTTTTTGGGCTGAATCCAAGGTGGGCGAATCCAGAGTACGCCGGATTGAATGTATACAAAACATAGAGAATAATCACCTCCTCTAAGTAGGTAAATTGGCATTGCCCCTACTGCGGGGAGAGCGAAATCAGCCTGGGTCTTCATGGTGGAAGTGAGGTGGTTTTACGTTTGGATTAGCGCCGTTAATAGGGCGCCTTGAAAATAATCGGAACTAATTATTTTGTTGGCTTTTAAATTTAGCAATCATTCTTTATTACGCAGATTAGGGCACCCGCCTCAATTCATGGGGGGCGTGGACGCGACAAGCAACCTTCCGGTGGTGTCCCGTGCGCGGAGGAATGGATAAAGGAGCTGAACGCACAATACGCGGCCGCTGCCCAGCGTCGCGTTGATCATATATCGCATCGTGATGAAACAAAAAAGCCGATTGGTGGCATCTGAGGTTTAACTCCGCGGCCGGGGGGGCGCCGCGTTCGGGATATGCGCAACAAAAGCTTGGCTGCTTGGCGAGGTTGATTGGCAAGCGGCCAGGTGATTTTTGAGAAACTGCTCAACCCGGCCGGAACGTTTCCCGCCAAGAACGAGCAGAGCGCGGAACCGTGTTGGGAGCAGGCGGCCCTCGGCCCCGGCCGGGAGCCTGCTTTCCCGCCGCATGAATTGCGGACTCGGTTGCCTCATGGCCAAGGGGACTTTAGGTTTGCATCACGCTACCGACTGCTTTGACTGCGCTGGCTTTTCTCGCCGCCGCCCCGCTTGCCGCAAGGAAGCGGCCTTGGCGCCGGGAGCGAAGCGGGCTTCCCGTTTCCCGCGCCCGCGCGGAGTCTGTCCCAGGCCGAGCCGGCCAACCCTCGCTTCGCGGTTCCCTGCCGCGCCTTTGCCAAAAGCCGGACCCGCCGGCCGGGTTCCGCGGTGCGGCGAAACGCCGGCCGCCGCTGCGAAAACCCCCCCGCCCCGTGCCGCCGCCGCGGGTTCGTTTTCCGGTCTCTTTTGCGTGCGGGCCTTGGGCCTGCGGGCCGCTGTTGCGCATTCCCGAGATAAAAAGGCGCTGCTTTATTCGGCCGGGAGCTCCGGCGGAAAGCTGGCAAGCGCTTTTTACTCTTCCTATGGCTGCAACCATGATTCAAACTTATTGGGAGCCGTAAAATGAAAAGACGATTGTTACTGCTCATCGTGGCATTTTCTCTGGTGATCGGCTATTCGCCATCCTTAATGGCCAAGGTGGACGAACCGGATTTTTTCAATACGTCCAAGGCATATTTTTATAATTTTTACGGCGTTTCCCCCTTGCCCACCGGTGAAGTTTGGGCCGTGGGCAGCCACGGCATGATATGCAAGTTGGATATCAAATATAAAAAATGGATTGTGCAGGAAAGTGGCACCGACTCCAATTTATACGGCGTTTCTTTTGTGGATGAGCAAAATGGCTGGATAGTGGGACAATCCGGCTTGGTCCTGCGCACCAGCGACAGTGGAAAGACCTGGAAAAAACAATACAGCCATACCAAACAGCATCTCTTCAGCGTCTGTTTCAAGGATGCCGAAAACGGCTGGTTGGTGGGAGCCTATGGCACCATTTTATATACTGCGGACGGCGGTAAAAATTGGGTGATGCAAGGTGAGAAGGTAGACAAGATTTATAACTCGATTTATTTCGTGAACGCCAGCCACGGCTGGATCGTGGGCGAATTCGGCACCATTTTGCATACCACCGACGGCGGCAAAACCTGGCTGCCGCAGACCAATCCCCTGGGCGAAAGCACGCTGTTCAGGGTTTTCTTCAAGGACGAGAAGCAGGGCTGGATAACGGGCATGGACGGAACCATCCTCCATACCGTGGACGGCGGCGCCAACTGGCAACAGATGACCACGCCCGTAAAGGAACATTTGTTTGGAATCCAAGTGGTTGATGACAAGCTTTGCGCGGTGGGCCTGAAGGGCGAGTGCGCCATGTCCAACAGCAAGGACCTTGTTCGCGCCACCGACAAGATACCGACCAGGGCCTGGCTGAAAGAGGTGGCTTTCGTGAATCCGAAAGTGGCCTGGGTGGTGGGGAGCGTGGGCACCTTACTGGTCACCTGCGACGGAGGCCAAACCTGGCAATCCGGCTGGAATACCAACATCCCCTGTTTGTTCGCCAATGAATAACAACCTAAGTTTATCTGCTTCCTGGGGAGGGTAGCGCTCCATGATATTAATAGACAGAATCGCACTATTCATCGTCACCAGAAAAGTCTGGGTGGCACTATTCATGCTGGCCGTGACTGGATTTTTTCTGTTCAATGCCTTAAAGATACCGGTTAAAACATATTTCCCCGATCTTCTTCCGCAGAACCATCCTTTCATCAAGCTGATAAAAGGACATCCCAAATTCGGCGGCACCAACACGGTGATCATCGGCATGGAGGTGTTGAAGGGGGACATCTTCGACGAAAAAATCTTGCAGACGCTTATCGATTTCAGCAACGAGCTTTATTTTCTGCCCAGCGTGGACAGGACCAAGGTGGTTTCTTTGGGCGTCAACAAGATACGCAACGCCAAAATAACCTCGGCCGGCATATCCAGCCCGTCCATCTTGTATCCAAACGCCCCGGCCACCGACGCCGAAATGGATCAGCTCAAGGCCGACGTATACAGCAACCCGGCCTACTACGGCAACCTGGTTTCCCTGGACGCCAAGGTGGCCTTGATAACCTTGGGATTCTTCGAGGATAAACTGCAACCGCGCCTGGTTTATTCGGCGCTGCAAAACCTCAAGGCGAAATACGAGAGCGACAACATCCGCTTCCACATCGTGGGCGAGCCCTATCTGTACGGCGTCATCTTTTCCTATCTGCCGCAGACCCTGCTCCTGTTCCTGATAACCGTGGTGGCCATGCTGACCATCGCCTTCCTTTATACGCGCAGCCTGCGGCTCACCCTGGTCCCCTTGTTTTCCGCGGCCATCTGCGCGGTTTGGGGCCTGGGGTTCATGCAGCTCATGGGCTATACCCTGGACCCGCTGGTCCTGGTGGTGCCGCTTCTGATCAGCGCCACCGCCCTCAGCCATTCCATCCAGTTCAACTGGCGCATCAGCGAGGCCTACGCCCAGACCAAGGATCTTAAGGAGAGCTGTTACCAGACCGTGCGGGCCCTGTTCTATCCGGGCCTGGCCGGCGTGATCACCGACGCCACCGGCATCCTGCTCATCGCGCTCATACCCATACCGCTCATGGAAAAGCTGGGCATCTCCATCTTCGTATGGTGTCTCAGCATGGTGTTCGGCATCCTGATCTTCAACCCGGTGATCAACCTCTACCTGCCGCCCATGAAAAAGGCGGGCCGCTGGCGCGAGGCCCGGCGGCAGGGCTTCATGGAAAAGAAGCTCTTGCCTTCGGTCTTCACCCTCTGTTCCAGCCGCAAGCGCTCCTGGACCATCGTGGCCTGTTTCCTGGCGCTGGCCCTTATCACCTTCCATCTCAACTCCAACCTGATCATCGGCGACATCGAGGAGGGCAGCCCCATCCTCAAGCCCGACTCGGTTTACAACCAGGACGTGGAGTTTATGGCCCAGCGCCTGCCGGGGAGCATGAACCCCATGCTGGTGATCGTGGAAGGCGAGGACGACGCGGTCAAGGAGCCGGAGCTGTTGGAGGCGGTGGACCGTTTCCAGGCCCACATGGCCAAGCTGCCCGAAGTCACCATGACGCTTTCCATCGTGAACCTGGTCAAGGGCATCAACATGGCCTTCTACGAAAACAACCCCAACTACTTCCTATTGCCCGACAACCGCAAGGCCATCTATTCCAACCTGCACCTCCTGACCAGCGGCGGGGCGGAGCCCGGCGACTATGACACTTATTACAGCCACGACTTCAACAACTTGAGCATAACCATCTACTGCGTGAACCATCTGCCTTCCACCATCGCCAAGCTGTTGAACCACGCCAACGAGTTCATCGTTAAAAACAAGCTCAAGATCGCCGAGATCAAGCTGGCCGGCGGTCGCATCGGCGTCATCGCGGCCAACAACGAATCCATCGTGGTGGAACTGGCCACCACCCTCACCGCCGCCCTGGTCTTGACCGGCCTGTTCGTCATGATCGTGTTCCGCTCCTTCATGGCCGGCCTGATCCTGGTGGTGCCCCTGTCCCTGGCCTCCTGGTTCACCTTCGGCTACATGGCCATCGCCGGCATCGCCATCAACCTGCAATCCCTGCCGGTATCCATCATCGCCATCGGCATCGGGGTGGACTACGGCGTCTATCTCCTGAGCCGCATGCGCGAGGAGCATAGAAACCTGGGCGATCTCAGCCACGCGGTGCGCGAATCCATCAACACCGCCGGCAACGCCATCATACTCACCGGCATCATCGTTATCGCCGGCGTGGTCTTCTGGGTGTTCTCCGACATCATGTTCCAGGCGGAGATGGGAATCCTGTTTTCCATCGTGACCCTGTTCCACGTGTTGGGGGCCCTGGTGCTGCTGCCGGCCATGATCCAGATACTCAGGCCGCGTTTCTTGTTCCGGTAAGCGTCCGGCCGGCGCCGGGCAAAAGGATTTGGCCCTTTGGGAGAAGGATTCCAAATTCGATATAGCAACGCTGGTTCATGACTGAAAGGAGGTGCCGAAGCTGGTTTTTGGGGAGGGGGAGACGCCAAGCGGAGGGGAACCGCGGCGTTTTCCCATGGATCCAGCAATGTATCTACAGATGGGAGGAAAACATGAGGAAGGGATTTCGCTACCTCTTTTTAGCATTGACATGTTTGATCGTGTACGGGTTGGCTTTGAGCGGAACCGCCGAGGCCATCACGCTGGATTCCGAAGGCCGCTATGAACTGGGCGGCTATCTGGAAAACATGACGGCCATGCGCCTGGAAGACGGCATCAAGGACCCCAACCGGCCGGGCGAGTACTACCAGAAAAAAGGCGACCTGGCCATGATGCGCAACGTCCTCTTCTTGGATTTCAATGCCAAGTTGAAAGACGATCTGCAGTTCAAATTCATCGGCCGCGGCTACTACGAGGCCTTGTGGGACCTGGACAGCAGCGTGTATCAGCCGCCCAAGGAGGACCACACCAGGCCCAACCGCGACAACCACAAGATGGAATCCGATTTTGAGTTCAGGGAGTTTTACGCCACCTACATGCCGGGCAACTGGACCATCAAGGCCGGCAAGATGCAGGTGGCCTGGGGCGAGGCCGACGCCATCCGCATCGCCGACGTAATCAACCCCCTGGACCTGAGCTGGTACTGGAGCTTCCCCAAGTGGGAAGACATCCGCGTTCCTCTCTACATGGTCAACGCCTCCTACGCGGTGCCCAACTCGGCCCACAACCTGCGCTTCGAGATGGTCTGGGTGCCGGACTACATGTCCCACCAATACGCGGCGCCGGGCGCCAACTGGGATTTCCTGGGCCTGATCGGCGTGGGGCCGGAATTCTCGGACCCCATCCGGGAGCAGCAGAGCGCCGACCTGCCCGACCGGGGCTTGAACAACCTGCAGGGCGGCCTGCGGGTCAAGGCCACCCTGTGGGACTGGGACTTCACCATGTTCGGCTACTACGGCCGGGATCATCTGGGCGTGAACACGCTTGATTTGTCCGGCGAGGCGCTCAACTCCAACCTGCATCCGGCCAAATGGCACTATCCCGGGGTGTTCCACCTGGGCGGCACCTTCGCCGGCTACTGCGCGCCCCTGGAAGTGGTGTTCCGCGGCGAGTTCGCCTATTCCTTTGGCCAGCCCTTTGAGAAGCTGAACTTCTCCCCCATAGCTCCCGGCGGACCCACTTGGTACGACTACGGCATCGGTCAGGGCGAATACGATTCCAAGGACACCTTCGCCTACATGCTGGGCTTTGACTACAACGTGATGATCCCCGCCCTGAACCGCACCAAGAGCTACTTCATCAGCGGCCAGTTCTTCCAGAAGTACGTGCTCAACTACAACGAGGACGTCAGGCTGCGCACCTTCTTCGGCGAACAGGACTGGGGCGACATCTGGACCGTGGGCAGCCTGCTCATCAACACCGAATACTACGACGGCAAGATCCAGCCCCAGGTGCTGGGCGTCCAGTTCTTCGACTCCGAGTGCGGCTTCTTCGACGGCAACATAACCTACAAGCCCAACTTCACCCTGTCCTTCACCGTGGGCTATCTGGCCATTTGGGGCAATGACTACAACGCGGGCCTCTACTTCGGACCCGTGCAGCAGAACGACCAGGTTTACTTCAAGGTGAAGTGGACCTTCTAGCACCGGGCGATGCCTCGGCTTTTTGGATTTATCGATTTTTAAGGAGGTAACAGCTTATGAAGAAAGTGCGCAGAGGAATTGCCCTGTTAGCCATTCCCCTGATCGTCATGGGCATGGCGCTCACGGCCGCGGCCGAGCCGCGTCAGCCCATCGAGGGCGCTGGCTGGCATTATCCCTGGAAGGACAGCTACGCCACCTGGAGCGCCGGCGACAAGGGATACGATGAAAAATTCTACAACCAGGACGTGAAGGCCGCCTACGGCTACAAGGCCAAGGACGTGGAGGAGGTCAAGGACCTGCTGCCTCCCTTCCTGTACGAAATCCTCAAGAAACCCGACGTGTGGGGTCCCCGCCGCGTCAACGTGACCGACTTCATCCCCAACGACGGCACCCTGTGGAAGGCCTATCAGGAAGCCACCGAGAAATACAAGGGAACCGCCAAGCTGGACAAGGACGGCTGGCTGCGGGGCTATCAGGCCGGCTGCCCCTTCCCCGATCCCAAGAACGGCATCGAGCTGCTCTGGAACTTCAAGAAGAAGTTCAAGGAGGATGACCGCATCCTGGGCACCGTCACCATCATCACCGACCGCCGGGGCCAGGACCGCTACCAGACCTCCGACGGCAACCTGATATTCTTCGACGGCAGGCTGGCCGTCAGCCCCAAGCCGCTCTACACCCCCAACCCCAACAACTACTCGCGCATCGACGTTTACGCCAACGCCCACCCCTATGAGATGCAGGGCACCCTCTCGGTCATCATGCAATACGATGACCCCACCAAGGAAGACAAGTTCTGGCTCTACCTGCCCGCCATGCGCCGGGTGCGCCACCTTTCGGCGGCCCAGCGCACCGACCGCCTGCCCGGCGGCCAGGACCTCATGTGGGAGAACTTTGACACTTTCAACGGCAACGCCGTGGCCTACAACGCCAAGATGCTGGGCCGCAAGGAAATGCTGGTGGTGCACAACGGCTATCCCAAGAGCGAGTGGATCGAGCACACTCACCTGGCCGGACCCAATGACTACTACCAGAAGGTCAACGTCTACGTGAACGAGCTGACCCCCAAGAACCCCAACTTCCCCTTCTCCAAGTTCATGCACTATCTGGACCCGGACAGCTTCAACGCCTACTACGGCGAGTGGTATGACAAGAAGGGCCGCCTCTATCTGGCCTCCCAGTTCCAATGGGTGCCGGAAAAGGGCACCGGCGTGCCGGTCCCCGTGGTCATGAACCACATGGATATACAGACCGTGCACAGCACCGGTTACGCCGTGACCAACCCGCGCTACAACGTGGGCTTGACCCCGGACTATTTCCGCATCGACAACCTGAAGAAGGAATATCCGTCGCGCTAATCCTGGTTCCATGTCCCCGCCCTCCATATATATATGGAGGGCGGGGACGGCCCCCCTGCCTGCGGGGAGCGAACGCCGGAGGGCCGGGGCGAGGCGATTCCCGAAATGGAACTGGATTAATTAGGCTTATTTGTTTTATATCTTTCCCAACCGGCAGGGGGAGGCGCGGCAGACCACGAGAGATCGTCCCGCGCCCGCTGGGGGGAAACGCCAGCTTGTTTTAACAGCGGATACTCTTTTTGAACGCATCCATGATCCAAGTTGATTCCGTGAGCAAAAGCTTCGGCTCGGTGCACGCCTTGCGCCGGGTCTCCTTCAGCGTGGAGCAGGGCGAGGTGATCGGCCTGTTGGGGCCCAACGGCGCCGGCAAGACCACCATGATGCGCATCCTCTCCTGCTTCATGCCGCCCAGCTCCGGTTCGGTGCGCATCGCCGGCTTGGACGCCGCCCGCCATTCCCTGGCCATCCGGGCCCGCACCGGCTATTTCCTGGAGCGCGTCTCCATTTACCCCGATATGCGGGTGGCTTCTTTCTTGGAGTTCGTGGCCGGCGTCAAGGGCGCGCCCGCGGGCGGCCCCAAAAAAGAGGCGGCCAGGGTGATGGAGCTTTGCGGCCTGGGCCACATGGCCAAGCGCATCATAGGCAATCTCTCCAAGGGCTATCAGCAAAGGGTGGGCCTGGCCCAGGCCCTGGTGAACCAGCCCGACATCCTGCTCCTGGACGAGCCCACCGCGGGCATCGACCCCGAGCAGGTGGTGGAGATACGGGCCCTGATCAAGGAGCTGGCCCAACGCTCTACCGTGGTGTTCAGCAGCCACATCCTCTCCGAGGTGAGCCAGCTTTGCCGCCGGGTGATCATCATCAACCGGGGCGAACTCCTGGCGGTGGACACCCCCCAGGCCCTGGGCGCGGCCCTGGCCGACGGCCGGGGCTTCAGGGTGGTGGTGGAAGCGCCCGGCGGCCAGGATCTCGCCGGGCCGCTGGGGGCCATGCCGGGAGTGAGGAGCCTGGAGGACCAGGGCGAAGAGGCCGGCGGGCGGGCCTTTTTGATCCAGGCCGCGCGGGAGGCCGACCTGGCCAGGAGCTTGTGCGCCCTGGCCTTTGAGCGGGGATGGGTGCTGCGGCGTCTGGAGCCGCTGGAACACAGCCTGGAAGACACTTTTCTTAAAATGCTGGCGCGGGAGAAGCGGCCCTCATGAAAGTCTACCGCCTGTTCCGCCGCGAGCTGGGCTCCTACCTGGCCTCCCCCGCCTTCTACGGGGTGCTCACCATATTTCTTTTGTTGTCGGGCTATTTCTTTTTCACGGACCTCAGCTTTTACAACACCATCAATTTCAAGGGGGACTACGGCCCGGTGGAGGGCCTCTGGTCGCGCTACTTCAGCGACCTGCGCTTCGTGATGATGCTCACCCTGCCGCTTCTCACCATGCGGCTCTTGGCCGAGGAGAAAAAGCTGGGCACCTTCGAGCTGCTCACCAGCTATCCCCTGCGCGATTCCGAGATACTGGCCGGCAAGTTCCTGGCCGGCCTGGCGGCGCTTTTGCTCATGCTCGCCGGCAGCCTCGCGCATTTCCTGGTGTGGGCCGCCTTTTGGGGCACCCAGGGGCTGCAACCGCTGTGGGCGGGATACCTGGGCTTGCTGCTCCTGGGCTGCGCCCTGCTGTCCTGCGGCCTATTCATCTCCTCCCTCACCGAAAACCAGGCCATCGCCGGCCTGGCCACCCTGGGGGTCTTCGTTTTTTTCTGGTTCCTCACCTGGAACGAGCTCATGGCCAGCGAGAGCGTGGTGCGGGTCTTGGTGCGGCTGTCGCTCTTTGACCGCTTGCAGGGCTTTTTCAAGGGAGTGATCGATACCAAGGACGTGGCCTTCTTCGTTCTGTTCTGCGGGCTTTTCCTGTACCTCACCCTGCGGGTGATGGAGACCCGCTTCTGGCGGGGGCAGAAATGAATACGGCCGCCCGCCGCTCCGCCCGCCGCCGCCTGACTCCCTGGGTCTGGTTCGCGGCCAGCGTGCTGCTTTGCCTGGGCATAGCCGCGCTATTGGAGATCATCGCCTACGAGCGCAACCAAAGGCTGGATTTGACCCCGGCCGAGGATTACACCCTGTCCGAGCAGACCCGGAAGGTTTTGCGGGGGCTCGAGCGGGAGGTGGAGTTCGTCACCTTTTACAAGGGCGGCGACCGCGCCCGCCACGAGGAATTCTACCGCCTGTTGCGCATCAGCTCGCCGCTGGTCAAATACCGCCTGGTTCACCTGGACGGCAACCCCGCCCAGGCCAAGATGCACGGCGTCACCACCTATGGCCAGACCCTGGTCAAGCTGGGCGGCCAGAGCCTTTTGATAAGCCAGCCCAGCGAGGAAACGGTGCTCAACGCCCTGGTGCGGCTCACCTCCGGGCGGGTGAAAACCATGCTCTTCAGCCAGGGGCACGGCGAGCAGGACCCCAAGGGCGGCTACAGCGCCCTGGCCAAGGCGCTGGGCAACGAGGGCTGGCGGGTGGAGACGGTCAACCTGGCCCTGCGCGAGCCCTTGGCCGATCCCCTGGCCGTGTTGCTGGTGGCCGCGCCGCAGAGGGATTTCCTGGAGCTGGAGATCAAGCGTCTGGAGGAGTTCCTCCAGCAGGGCGGCAACCTGGTTTTCCTGTTCGAGCCCTTCAGCCGGGCGCCCCGCCTGGAGGCTTTCCTGGCCGCCCGCGGCATGGCCCTGGGGCATGACATCATCGTGGACCAGACCAGCAAAATCCTGGGCGACGACGGCCTGGCCCCCCTGATACCGCTGTTCGCCAAGGGGCCCATCACCGAGGCCCTGGGGTCGCCGGCGGTGTTTCCCTCGGCGTGCTCCATCACCATGACCGACGCGGAACTGAACCATGCGGCCCAATACCTGGCCATGAGCGCCAAGACCAGTTGGGCCACCAGCCGCAAAAGCGACCTCATGAAGGGCGGCATCGCCTTTCAGGAGGGGGTGGACCGCCAGGGCCCCCTGCCGGTGGCGGGCCTGACCAGCCTCAAAAAACCCGAGGGCGCGGAAAAGCCCGGCGGCGGCCTGGCGCTCTTCGGGGATTCCGATTTTTTGAGCAATTCGTTTTTGGAGGTGATGGCCAACAAGGACCTGTTCCTGAACACGGCCAATTGGCTGGTGAAAGACCAGATACTGATTTCGGTGAGAAAGCCGCAGTACCGCAATCCCCGCCGGCACATGACCCACACGCAGGTCACCTGGGTGTTCGTCATCTGCGTGGTGTTGGTACCCCTGGCCGCCATGCTGGCCGGCGGCCTGGTGTTGGGTTACCGCAAATGGCGGGGATAGGAGCCAAGCGCACCGCGGTCCTCTTCGCGCTTTTTTGCGCGCTGGGGCTTTACGCGTTCTTCGCGTTTTATTGGGGCGCAGGCAAGCCCATGGAAAGCGAACCGGGCAAGACCGGCCTGCCGGTGGTCACCGAGGGCGTCGACGCCATAAGCATCCAATACCGCGGCCAACGGCCGGCCCTGGTTTTCGCCAAACAAGGCGGCGACTGGTGGCTGACCCGGCCGCGCCGGCAGCGGGCCGACAATCAGCGGGTGCGGGAAATACTCGAGGTATTCCAATACGGCTACGTGGAGGTGGTGGGCCGGGCCGGGCAAGGGCTCCAGCCCTACGGCCTGGACAAGCCGGCCCTGACCGTGACCTTGACCGGCCAGGCCGGGGGCGCGACCGCCAAGACCGTGGTCGCCTTGGGGGCGGACACCCCCAGCGGCGCCATGTGCTATTGCCTGGTGGAACCCGACCCCCGCGTGTTCACGGTGGGGGTTTTGTATAAGCGCGAATTGGAAAAGGGAGCTGAATACTATCTGACGGGGACCGACTGAAGCGGGCGAGCCCCTGGTCCTTTTGCCCGGCCGCCGCTGCAAGCGGCGCGGCGGTCCCCGCCGATTGCAATAAAGCCGGAATAATCACATGCGGTCATGAAACGGGAAGCAACGGCCGGCGCCGGACGCCGCGAGCTTTGGCCGGAACGGGTCCGGGCCTTGGCTTGAGGGGGCGGCGGCGCGAGGAGCGTTTTTCCGAGAACGCCCGGCCAATGGATAAAGACCGATCCCGAGTTAGGAGACATGTCATGCCCCAGGTAGATTTGAGCCGGCGGGAACGCCAGGCGCTGCGGCAACGCGAAGACATCATGGAAGCGGCGGTGGAGGTTTTCTCCCGCAAGGGTTTTCACGACGCAGGCATGGCCGAAATAGCCGAACTGGCCAGTTTCGGCGTGGGCACCATCTACCGGCTGTTTCCCGGCGGCAAGGACCACATCTACCAGGAGCTGAAAAGGCGGGTCTTGGACTCCTTCGAGCGCAACCTGCTGAGCAGGTACTGGGCCATGAAAGACCCCCTGCAGGAGCTGCGCCTGTATATCGCCGCCAGCGTGAGGGCCTACGGCGATTATCCGCGGGAGATGATCATGTATCTTCGGGAAGTGGCCGGCCAGGGCTTCGATTTTGAGGTGGGCCTGCCGCAGGACATGCGCGACCGTTTCCAGGCCTGCACCCGCCTGGTGCGCCGGGCCCTGGAAACGGGCATGGCCCAGGGCCGCTTCCGCCCCATGGACCTGGACAGCGCGCTGTTGTTTCTGCGCGCCACCATAAACTGTTTTCTCATGCGCTGGCTCGACGAGCGCCAGACCCACGGCTTGGACCAGGTGGAAGAGCTGATAACCAATTCTTTTCTGCACGGGCTGAGCGCCACCACCCACTAGCCGGCCCCCCGGCGGCGCGGCGATCTCTTTTTTCTTCCGTATGAGCTGACCGGCCAGGCCGCGCGCGGCCTGGCAGTCTTTTGCCAAGGATATTTATTAACTATTGCGGCGGCTTGGCATTGCGCTATGATAGTAATTGCTTGCCCTGCAGGGGGGCTCTTGCCTAGAGCAGTAAGTAGCAAATGATCGACTCCTGGTCGCAAGAGGAGCGTCTCCGGCACGAGTTGGAAACGCTGCGGCGGCGGAACGCCTTGCTGAAGGTGGAGGCGGGCCGCCTGCGCGCGGTTTTCAACAACGCCCAGGACTGCGTTTTCATCAAGGACCTCGATCGGACCTATATCCAAGTCAACCGCGCCATGGAGCTTTTCCTGGGCCGCCCGGCCGGGGAAATCCTGGGCAAGCGCCTGGACGAGCTGGACGAGCGGGGCCTGAGCGACCAGTCCGATGACGACGACCGCCGGGTGCTCTCCGGCGAAGTGGTGGAAACCATAAGAAAAACCAACTGGCAGGGCCGGGAGCGCGTCTTTCATTTGATAAAATTCCCCTGGCGCGAGGAATCCGGCCGAGTGGCCGGCATCTGCGGTATCATGCGCGACGTGTCCCAGCTCAGCCAGGCCCAAAAGGCCCTGCGCAAAAGCGAGGCCCATCTGCGCGCCCTGGTGCAAGGCACGGGCGACGCCATCATCACCCTGAATTCCGAAAGAATCATCACCGATTGCAATCCCGCCTTCCTGACCCAGTTCGGATACAAGCGCGAGGAGGTGATAGGCGCCTCGGCGCGGATCATGCACCCCAGCCGGCAAAGCTATGAGGAATTCGGCCAGGCGGCCTACCCGGACATGATCGCCGGCGGCCTTTGGCGGGGGGAGTGGCTTTATCAGGGCGCGGACGGCCGGCTTTTCCCCATGGAGACGGTGCTCTCGGAGCTGAGCGGCTCGGGCCGGGAAGGCGAAATCTACGTGGCGGTGATGCGCGACATCAGCCAGCGCAAGGCCGCCGAAAACTTGCTGACGGCCAGCGAGCACCGCTTCCGCGAGCTTTTCGACAACATGTTCAGCGGGGTGGCGGTCTACGAAGCGGTGAATCAGGGCGAGGAATTCATCTTCAAGGATATGAACCGCACCGCTTTGGCCATGTACGGCCTTGAAAAGGAGCAGATCCTGGGACGCCCGGTGCGGGAGGTCTTCCCCGGGGTGGAGGATTTGGGCCTGTTCCAGGTTTTTCAGGCGGTTTGGCGGGACGGTCGGCCGCGAAAGCATCCGGCGACCTTTTATAAAGACGGCCTCATTGGCCAATGGGTGGAAAATTACGTCTACAAACTGCCCTCGGGCGAGGTGGTGGCCATTTTCGAGGACATGAGCAAGCGGCGGCAGGACGAGGAAGACCTGCGCTGGGAGTCCCAGGTCAACGCCGCCCTGGCCGGGCTCACCCACGCCCTCATCGCCCACCAGCCCGACATAAAGTCCCTGGCGGGCCAGGTGCTGGAATACGCCAAGGAGCTGACCCAGAGCCGGCACGGCTACGTTTCCTACATAGACCCGCAGTCCCGCGAGATGCTCAGCCACACCTTGGCCAACATGAGCCAGGAGGATTGCGGGCTCCCGGATCAGATGAAGGCGACCGCCTTCAAACTGGGCCCCGAGGGACGCTATCCCGGACTTTGGGGGCACTCCCTGAACAGCGGGGAATCCTTTTACGTAAGCGATCCCGCAGGTCATCCCTCGGCCAAGGGCCTGCCCCAGGGGCATATCCCCATCGCCGATTTCCTCAGCGTGCCGGTTCTGTTCGCCGGCGAACTGGTGGGGCAGATTTCCCTGGCCAATTCGCGGGACGGCTACAACCAGCGCCACGTGCGGGCGGTGGAGCAACTGGCCGAGGTCTACGCCCTGGCCCTGCACCGCATCCGCAGCGAGGAGCGCCGCGGGCAATTGGAAATCCAACTGCGCCAGGCCCACAAGATGGAGGCCCTGGGAACCCTGGCCGGGGGCATCGCCCATGACTTCAACAATATCCTGGCCGCGGTGCTGGGCTATGCCGAATTGATCGCCGACGACCTGCCCAAGGACCATTCCTGCCAGGCCGACCTGGCCAATCTGGTCAAGGCCGGCCAGCGGGCCAAGAACCTGGTCCGCCAAATCCTGGGCTTCAGCCGCCAGGGCGAGCAGGAGCTGCGCCCGCTCAGATTGGAGCCCGTGGTAAGGGAGTCCCTGGAACTGCTGCGGGCCACCCTGCCGGCCACCATAAGCATCCGGGCCCAGCTGGAACCGCTGGCCGGCATGGTACGGGCCGACCCCACCATGATCCACCAGATCATCATGAACCTCTGCTCCAACGCCGCCTACGCCATGCACGCCCTGGGGGGTCTGCTGGAGGTGCGGCTGGAACGGGAGGTGCTGGATGAGGAGGCCGCCGCCAATTTCGCCGAGCTGGAGCCGGGGGCCTATCAGGTGATCAGGGTGGCCGACACCGGCCACGGCATGGACGCGGCCACCCTGGACCGCATTTTCGAGCCCTTTTTCACCACCAAGGAGACGGGCCAGGGCACCGGCATGGGTCTGGCCGTGGCCCACGGCATCGTGAAAAGCATGCGGGGCGCCATCCTGGTGAGAAGCGAGGTGGGCCGGGGCAGCGAATTCTGGGTGTATCTGCCGGAGACGGCATGCAGGGCCGAGGAAGCCGGGCGGCTGGGGCTGGAGCAGATGCCCAGGGGCCGGGAGCGGGTGTTGTTCGTGGACGACGAAAAGGCCCTGGCCGAGCTGGGGGGGCGCATCCTGGGACGCCTGGGCTACACGGTCACCGCCCTGAGCGACAGCCACCAGGCGCTGGAGCTTTTCAAGCGGGAGCCCGGCGCTTTCGACCTGGTGGTCACCGACCAGACCATGCCCGGACTCACCGGCTTGCAGTTGGCCCGGGAGATGTTGGCCATCGATCCCCATTTGCCCATCATCCTTTGCACCGGCCACAGCGAACAGGTTTCCGAGGAAATCGCCCGCCGGGTGGGCATCCGCCGCTTTTTGCTGAAACCGCTTTCGGTCACCAAGCTGGCCCAGGTGGTGCGCCAGTTGCTGGATCAGGTCGCCGCGGAGCCGGCGGGCGGAGACCATCCGCCCGCGGGAGAGGGCCTTCAATAACCCTGGTATACCTCTGGGGAATCTTGTAAATTAACTTCTATTATGGAATTATTAACGGGCCGCCGTCCCTGGGGGCCGGTGCGGCGCGTTCCGGGGGGCGGGTTCCGCAAAAGCGCTGATCATGGCGGGACGGCTCGGCCGGCTTGGGGCGCGCGGCAAGCGCAGGGGATAAGCGGCCGGCTGCGGCCGGCGTCTTTGGCGAAAGAGGTTATGAGCCATGGCGAAAAAGATAATGATCATCGAGGACGAGATTCACGTCAGCAATTACCTCGAGGATATCTTCCGGGACAACGGCTACGACACGGTCTGCGCCCCCAGCGTGGAACAGGGCCTCGAGCTGTTGGCCGGGGAAAAGCCGGACCTCATCACCCTGGATTTGCAGATGCCCCAGGGCCATGGCACCCGTTTTTATCAAAGCATACGCAAGGACGATAAACACAAGGACATTCCCATCGTGGTGATCACCGGACAATCCGCGCCCCACCGGGCCATCAAGCCCAACAAGGCGGCGGCCATCGTGCAAAAGCCTTTCGAGCCGGCGCAGCTGGTGGAGATAATCCAAAAGGTCATCGGACCGGCCTGATGATTCATAGCCTCCCGGCCCGGCAAGGCCGGGCGACCCGCGAAACCAGGGGCTCCACGGCATGGCCCATAAAATACTCTTGGTGGTGGAAGACGATGAGCTGAGGCGGGCCCTGGCCGCCATGGTCTCCCGCTGGGCCCACACCCCCGTGAGCGCCGCCGATCCCGGCGAGGCCCTGAGCCTGCTCCTGCGGGAGAGCCCGCCCCTGGCCATCTTGGACAACGCCCTGGTTTCCGCCGACGGCCTGGGCCTTTTGGCCCAGCTGCGGGCGGCCCGCCCCTGGACCGAGATAATCTACCTGGTGCGGCCCGACAAGCTGGAGCGGGGGGCCAAGGCCCTGGAACAGGGGGCCAGCGATTTCCTGGTGAAGCCGCTGAGCCCCTCCCGCCTGGCCGTCGCCGTGAAAAGGGCCCAGGAAAGGCTTTCCACCAAACGCAAGCTGGCGGTCCTGTCCGGCCAGCCCCTGGACGACCCCGCGGCCCCGGAATTGGATATTCTCTCCGAGGAGCTTTCCCACGGCACCGTCTGCCAGACCCAGCTCTACGACAGCCAGCAGAAATACCAGCAGCTTTTCGACGAGGTGCCCTGCTACATCTCGGTGCTGGACCGGGATTTCCGCATCACCGCCCTGAACCGGCGCTTCAAGGAGGATTTCGGCAACCTGGCGGGCCATTACTGCTTCGACGTGTACAAGGGCCTCTGCGAGGGCTGCCCCGAATGCCCGGTGGCCGACACCTTCCGCGACGGCCAGAGCCACCAATACGAGCAGGTGGTCACCGCCTTGCGCGGCGAGCAATACAATGTGTTGACTTGGACCGCGCCCATCCGCGACAGCGGCGGCGAGATCAGCCAGGTCATGGAGATGTCCACCAACATAACCCAGATACGCAAGCTGCAAGACCACCTTTCCTCCCTGGGCATGCTCATCGGCTCCATCAGCCACGGGGTCAAGGGGCTGATAACCGCGCTGGACGGCGGCATGTACGGCATCCGGGTGGGCCTGGAGAAAAAAGATTACGAAAGGGTGATGAAGGGCTGGGAGGTGGTGCAGATCATGGTGGGGCGCATCCGCCGCACGGTGCTGGACGTGCTCTACTACGCCAAGGACCGCGATCTGCTTTCCGAGGAGGTGGAGGTGGCCGGTTTCGCCCGCCAGGTGGCGCTAACCGGCGAGAACGCGGCCAAGAAGCAGGGCCTGGAGTTCGAGGCCATTATCGGCCCGGACTTGGGCGTCTTCGCCGTGGACCCCAACGCGCTCAACCCGGCGCTGTTCAATATATTGGAAAACGCGGTGGACGCCTGTCTTGCCGACCGCAACGGCGGCCGCCACAAGATCACCTTCAAGGTCTCCCGCGAGGACGACGTGGTGGTGTTCGACGTGATCGACGACGGCATGGGCATGGACGAGGCCACCAAGGAAAAGATCTTCACCCTGTTTTTCACCTCCAAGGGCTCCAGCGGCACCGGCCTGGGGCTTTTCATCGCCAACGACACCGTGCAGCAGCACGCCGGCACCATCACCGTGGATTCGGAGCCGGGCCAGGGCTCGCATTTTCACGTGCGGATTCCGGTGCGGCCCAGGGCCCGCCTGCGCGAGGCCCAGGCCGGGCCGGAGGCGCTGCCCCAGATGCCCACCCGGCCCGCGCCCCAAACCAACCGGCGGGGGGGCGGCCCGCGGCCGGCCGAGGCGGAGACCCGCTAGAGGTAGCTGCTAAAGACGTTGTTCACACACCGCAGTTGTTAGAGGCTTGAGTTGCGAAAAACTAGTGTCAGCCAGGGAGCAGCGTGTGAACAACAATCATAAGAATGCTCGAACCGTGGTGGTTAGCCGAGAGTTGATGGTCAGAAGAATTTGTCAGGAAGGAGCGAAGGTCTCGGAGGTAGCTCGGCAACTGGGGATCAGCCGGCGCACCGTCTATAAATGGCTGGCCAGGCATAGGGAACAAGGCAAGTCCGGTCTGGAGAATCGTAACAGCCGACCTCAGCGCAGCCGATGCAGGCTACCGATGGAGAAGGTGGCCACCATCGCAGCCCTGCGGCGCAGGCGGATGAGCGGCCCCCAGATAGCCTTTACCTTTTCCTCGCTTCGCTAACAAAACCACTGAACAATGAACACCAACTAGACAAGTGTTCTTGCTGTAGGATGTGGTGTAAGGTTAGTTGTAGACGCTAAGAAACTAAAATTTGATATCGCCAACCTGCTTCTCATGGATTAGCCTCTTTAAATCTCTAACGTCTTGTTGCCAAGAAAGCCTATTGTCGTTTTCCATCGGTGTGTCAACAAGCATCATTGTAATTAGATATTGTCCAAAATTTTTAAAACTTAATTCACATTCCATATACGATTTTTTTCTATCTCCCCATAAGGCAAATTCAACTCGCGTAATATTATTATGATATATTCCACTATCCGATTCACCATACTTTGCTTTCGCTTTGCTCATTATATCCAAAAAAGATGGCCTTTTATCACTATAAATTACTTTTTCATAAATTATCTTAAATATTCTTTTGCTATTCCTGTGAAAGTAAACCTTTACATCATCATGATAAGCGTAATAATAAGTGGCGAGAGTCGATTCAGTCTTTTTTTCTATTGAAAGGCTTTCAATTATTTCTTTAGCCTCTTTCATCGTCATTCCCAAGCGGAAGTTGTGAATGTCAAAACCGGCGATTCTAGAAGGCTCGGGGCGTAAATCGGTTATATTAAAATTCCATGTTAAAACAATGGAGTCTGCAAAATTGTTTGCTAAATGATTTAGCAAGTCTTTTGATTTAGGGCGATATAAATCAGGGATCTGAGCAACGCCATCTATAACGTCTTTCTCTAAAGCTGGCTTAGCATCTGGCCAAGGGAACCACACTATTTTGATGTCTACATTCTTAAATGAAGGTTTTTTAGGTTGTCTCAGCCCTGGGGCGAAAACTGCTATTGAGCTGAAGTTAATTAACGACTGCTTATTTTTAAAAAAAAAGTTTAATGGAGTTTTGCGAGAGCTATAAGGTGCCACAAAATCGGCAATTGCGCGCATCTTTTCGCAGATTTTATTTTTTTGGAATTTAGTTAAATCTAATTTATCCAATTCTTCACTTATTAAAGGTTGACAATCCTTGGCTTGGGAAGCGCTAAATAAAATGACAGACAATAAAAAGGTGATTAAAATATTAAACAATAATTTTATCATTACACATTTCCTTCCCTAGTCAGCATCCCCAAAAGATGTAAATAATCAAAACGTTAATAAAAACGTCACTGCCAAGGCCGAGTCTCCTCTTTTATTAGGCCATCGCATCCTCAACAATTACGTAAATGCATGCGCTTAATATGTAGCCTAAGGCCGCAAATATATTTTACATAATGAAGACTGTTCTAAGATATAGACTGCAGATATTCACCACTCATCCTCAATTTAAGTATATAATAATTTGGTTTAATCCTCCTGGTCAAGGATATCTTGGTTTCAGTTTCAGTTTCAGTTTCAGTTTCAGTTTCAGTTTCAGTTTCAGTTTCAGTTTCAGCTTCAGCTTCAGCTTCAGCTCACGCCCAGCCCTGCCCCGTAGAGATGTGCGGGCTGAACCAACGAGGCCACATGTACCCATCAGCGGCGGCCATGGTAAGAGAAACGAGACACAGCCTTGATGATCCGATGTATGATTCACTCGATTGACTGCTAACCACGCAACTCCCCCATCAGCGCCTCCGAGTACAGGGGCCCCTCCATAACCAACTAAAATAGTATGCCAATGTAGTTTTAGATGTCATCTCGGACTTCCTCAGTATATTTAAACCACTCCTCCATAGGTGACCCGCCCCTTTAAACCGGTCCGAAGTTTAAATCAGGATTTTGGTTCGGGGAGTCGGCGAGGCAGCATGCCGGCCAGGGCGTCCTTCCCCTCCGCCCGCTTTGGCCAGGCGGGCGGCCCCGTGGCGGAGCCCGCCGGCCCGCGCCGGAAAGCGCCGCTTAATCCAGATAGATGGAGCAGCCCACCATCAGCAGTTCGCCGTCCACCTTAACGCCCTTCACATAGGCCAGGGTGTCGGAGAGCTTTGCCTGGCCGGGCTTGGCCCATTGCCCCTTGATCCAGCCCTGGCCCTGGCTCTTGACCAGCTCCGCTTCCAGACGCAGGGTGTAGCGGCCCTTTGCGTCCTGCAAATCCCAAAGATTGCGCCCCTCCAGATTGGGGAAGGCGGGATTGACCAGTTCCACGCCCTTTACGCTGGAAACCCAGACATAGGTGTCGCGGAAGATGAACTGGCCGGCCCGGTCGCGCAGCGCGGCGAAGGCGGCCTTGCCCTTTTCCCGGATCAGCGCCGCGGCCTGCTCCACCTTTTCCTTGACCATGGCCGGTTCGGTTTTCAGGTCGTAGAGGCCGCTGCCCACCACGTATTTCTTGCCCGAGAGCGCCACGGCCAGACGCACGTAGGAGGTCTTCCAGGTGGGCTCCCTCTGGCCGGGTTTGGGCCACAGGGCGTGCACCCAGCCGTAGGGCCGGGCGGGGTTTCTGGTGGCCGCGGCGATGTTGCCCGCGATCACCGGCTTGCCCCAGGCGTCCTTGAGGTGCAAGAGATTGCGCCCTTCCAACTCGGGAAAGGCGGAGTTGCACACCTCCACCCCGTCCAGGGCGTCCACGAACAAATAGCGCTCGCCCTGAAACCAGCGGGAGCCCTTTTGGCGGAACTCGGCAAAGGCGGCCTCGCCTTTCTGGCTGATCAGGGCCGCCGCGTCATCCACCAGGGCCTTTAGCTCCCTGCTCTGGGGATATTGCAAATCATCCGCCCCGGCCAGGGCCGCTAAAGGCGGAGCCAGCAAGACGATCAGGAAAAACCAGGCTGAAGCCGCTTTGGGCGACATGGCACAACCTCCCGCTATTCAATTGCATTTACCCAGGCGCCGGCCTTGGCAAGGCCGCGTCTCGCCTATTTATAACACGGCGCGAATAGGGGGGGACCAGGGAAAGAAATAAAGCCCCATTGATTGTAGGCCAACGATTGGCGGCCCGCTGCGCCGGTAGTATAATAAAACTCCTTTTCGCAATCCTCGACCCCGGCGCAACCAGGGCCTGGAATGTCAGCAGCATGGAGGGCCCATGGCAGGCAAGCGCGACGTAAGCCGGGATATCGCCCAGGCAAAGCGGGTATTCGCCGAGCTGGGCGGCCAGATATTGGCCCGCCCCGAACTGGCCGGTCTTTTGGCCAGGTTCAGGCGGCAAATCGAGGCCACCAACCGGCTGTTCGGGGAGATGGACGTGGCCGCCGATTGCGCGGCCTGTTGCGACCGGGAAAAAGGACCCTGCTGCTTTGACGGGGCCCAGGGCTGGTATGATCTGCGGCTTTTGCTCATCAACCTGCTTTTGGGGGTTCAGGTGCCGGATCGGCCCGAATTGGTCGACGATTGCTGGTTCAACAGCCCCACGGGGTGCAAGCTGCTGGCCAAGGATTCGATCTGCCTGAACTTCTTCTGTCCGGACATCCAGGCGCGCCTGAACGACGCCGAGCTTTTGGCCTTGCGCCAGCAGGTGGGGCGCGAGCTTTTGGCCTGCCTGGACCTGGAAACCGCGCTGCTGCCCTGGCTGAGGGCCAGGGGCGTCAGCTGGATTTGAGCCTCGGCCCGGCAAGCGCCGCGCATTCCCATGAGTTCTTCTTTTCACCCCTCTGGGGCCTTGAGAGCGGCCGGAGCCTGTTTAATATAAACATAGTATTATGCTATGATTTTGACAGGCTCTCTCGAAAGGAGGGCGTCATGGAACGCGAGGCAAGAACCAGCGGATATGGCGCAAGCGGCGGCGGAAGCGTCTTCAGCGACCGGCTGTTCAGCGAGTTTCCCTATCTTTGGGGATACGAGGCGAGCGAGGATGAGGCCCGCGAAATCGTGGAAGCCTCCCCTGCCTATTCCATCGGCCTCGCCGGCGACGGCGAGACTGACCGCCAGTTTGGCCAAAGAGGCGTGTTGCCGGGTTACGAGCTTGCGGGAGCGACCCCGCAGCGCAGATAATTGACAAAGTCAAAAGCCCGGGCCCTGCGGGGCTTATTATTGTATGCTGAATAGAGCGAATGATCGGCAAAGGGGAAGAGAGGTAATCGCGAGAAGAGGGTCGCCACCTGTCATGGTTCCGGATCTATTGCTTAGGCTGGAGAAGCCGTTGCCTGCCCCTTGACTTCTTCCCCGCCCCGCGGCCCCGGACGTCGTCTTTCAGGATTTATCGAGCCCGCCCCTGAATATAATAACGCCTTGACGGAGTCAGGAATGCTCAGATTCTGGAGCGCGCTGATACCCAGCCTGCTTGCGGTGGCCATGTTCGGCGCCGTGGTTTTCTTGTTCATCCTTCCCACCACCGAACGGGCCCTGCTCAAGGAAAAACGGGACACCATCAAGTATACCGTCCAGGTGGTTTTGAGCTTCATGCATACCTATGCCAAACAGGCCCAGAGCGGGAAGCTGAGCCTGGCGGAAGCCCAGGCCCGGGCCGAGCAGAGAATCCTGGAGCTGCGCTACGGCAAGGAGCAAAAGGATTATTTCTGGGTGTTGGACAAAAACGCGCGCATGCTGGTGCACCCCTACCGCCCGGACTTTCTGGGGCGGGATCTCAGGGAAGTGACGGATATCAAGGGCAAGAAGCTCTTCGCCGAAATGGTGGGGCAGGCGCTCACCCAGGGCGAGGCCTTTGTCAATTACTATTGGCAATGGCAAGACCATCCCGAGCGCGTCGAAGAAAAATTGTCATATGTAAAATATTTCGAGCCGTGGGGCTGGGTGGTGGGCACCGGGGTTTACCTGGGCGACGTCAAGGCCGAGTTGAACCAGCTCACCAAGGATTTGTTTTACTGGGGATCGCTGGTGGTGCTTTGCGCCCTGTTGATCGCCCTGTATATCGCCAGGCGGCAATATCGCACCGACCAGGAACGCATAAGGGCTGAAAAGGCCCTGCGCGAAACCTCCGAGGAATACCAGGCCGTGTTGCAGGCCTCGCCCAATCCCATCGTGGTGTATGACATCGAAGACCGGGTGATTTACGTCAATCCGGCCTTTTCCCGCTATTTCGGCTGGCGGCCCGAGGAAGTCCTCGGCCAAAGGGTCGATTACGTGCCGCCTGAATTCGCCGAGGAGACCCATGACGTCATCGTCAAACTGCGCAGCGGCCAGACCAGGATGGCCAGCTACGAGACGGTGAGGTTCAAAAAGGACGGCGACAGGCTGGAGGTGAATTTCAGCGCCGCGGGATTCAGCGACAGCGAGGGCCGGCCCAGGGGCACCGTGGTCTGCCTCACGGACATATCCAAGTTGAAGATGGCCGAAAAGGCGCTGAGCGAAAGCGAGGCCATGTTCCGCACCCTGGCCGAGAACTCCCTGGACAACATAATGAGGTTCGATCGCCAATACCGGCATTTGTATATAAACCCCTCCTCGGAGAGAATCAGCGGCATCCCCCATTGGCAATACATCGGCAAGACCCATAGGCAACTGGGCTTCCCCCCGGAGCTCTGCGCGCAATGGGAGCAAGCCATTCAAAAGGTTTTCGACGGCAAGATACCCCATCGCATCGAATTGAAGGTGCCCCTGGGCTATTGGATGGATTGGCTGCTTTTCCCGGAATTCGACAAAAACGGCGAGGTCAAGGCCGTGCTGGCCTCGGCCCGCGACATCAGCGAACGCAAGCAGGCGGAAAAGGAAAAAAAGAGGCTGGAAGCCCACCTGCAACAGGCCCAGAAGCTGGAGGCCCTGGGCACGCTGGCCGGGGGTATCGCCCATGATTTCAATAATATCCTGGGCGCCATCTCCGGCTATACCGAGCTGGCCCTGCTCAAGTCGCAGCCGGGCTCTCCCGCCGCGGGCAGCCTGAAAAAGGTGTTGGAGGCCTGCGAAAGGGCCAAAAGCCTGATCAAGCAGATACTTACCTTCAGCCGCGCTTCCGAGGAAGAGTCAAAGCTGGTGGACGTAAGCCACGTGGCCAAGGAGGTGGCCAAGCTCCTGCAAGCCACCTTGCCGCCCGAGGTGAAGATCGAAGCGGAGTTGCAGCCTCACTGCGCCGTGATGGCCGACCCCACCCACATTCACCAGATGCTGATGAATTTGGGGGCCAACGCCGGGCAGGCCATGCAGGAAGGGGGGGGAACCCTCAGGCTGAAAATCGGCCACGCCGTCATCGACCAGAGCAACGCCAGGCTCTATCCGGGGTTGCAGCCCGGCGGGTATCTGCAAATCCAGGTTTCCGATACCGGCACCGGCATCCCGCCCGAGGTGAGAGACCGCATATTCGATCCTTTTTTCACCACCAAGGGGGCCGCCCAGGGCACGGGCCTGGGCCTGGCGGTGGTGCATGGCATCGTCGCCAAATATAAGGGATTCATTTCCCTGTACAGCGAGATGGGAGTGGGCACCACCTTCAACATTCTGCTGCCCTGCACCAGCCAGGAAGGCCAGGCCCAGGCCCTCGAGGCGTCCAAGGACACGCCCCGGGGAGATGAGAGCGTTTTGCTGGTGGACGACGAAAAAGACCTTTTGGATATCGTCGGCCAATGGCTGGAAACGCTGGGCTATGAATGCCATGCCTTTGATTCGCCGGTGGAGGCCTTGGCGGCCTTTGCCGGGGAACCCCGCAAGTTCGACCTGGTGCTCAGCGATCTGGCCATGCCCCAGAAGAACGGCCTGGATTTTGCCAAGGAAATCCTGGCCGTGAGGCCCGAGATACCGATTATGCTGATCTCCGGCCAATTCAAGGCGGACCAGCAGAACAAGGCCCATGACCTGGGCGTCAAAAAAATATTGATGAAGCCCCTGTTCTTGCACGAGCTGGCCCAGGCCATGCGGGAAATCTTGGATCAGGCGGCCGGCCGGGCCAAACGCCGTTAGGCCGGGGCGGGCGCTGGCAAGGCCGGGCCTTTTCCCCGCGCCGGGCGAGCCGGGAGCGGCCAGGTCATGGCGCCCGCCCTCGGAAACCTAGCCCAGGTCCTCCAGCAGCCTGGCGGCGTGGCCCTTGGCCTTTACCTTGGGATAGACCTTGATAAGCCTGCCCTTGGCGTCGCTGACGAAAGTGGACCTGATGGCCCCCATGCCGACCTTGCCGTAGAGCTTTTTCTCTCCCCACGCCCCCAGGGCGGCGAGCGATTTCCGGCCCTCGTCAGCCAGCAGGGGGTAGGTCAAGCCCAGCTTGGCCGCGAACTTGGCGTGGCTGGCCGCGCCGTCCTTGCTCAAGCCGGCCACGGCGAAGCCCTTTTGGCGGAATTTATCCAAAAGCTCCTGGAATTCGGCGGCCTCGGCGCTGCAGCCGCTGGTGTTGTCCTTGGAATAGACGAACAGCACCAGGCCCTGGGGACCGGTCAGGTCGGACAGTTTACGTTTGACGCCTTCCTGGTCGGGCAGGTTCAGGGGGGGCAGCTTGTGGCCGGGCTCCAGCATGGATCGCCTCCGGTAAGGGTGCGGGGTTTCATTTTGTTAAGCTTAGCCGCGTCTCGCTCCTCGGTCCAGCCCCGCCCTCCCCGCCCAAGCCGGGCCGTGCTAGAATTTTGCAAGACGCAATCGCCAAAGGAGGTTGGGCATGGCCAACGCGGCGGATCGTTTGGGCAATGCTTTTGCCGCCGGCAGCCTGGGCGGGCTGGCCAACGGCTTGGTGGTGTGGCTTTTCGGCTCCTGGGGAGTCACCGCCTTTTTGGGCGTGGCCCTGGCCCCGGCCCTGACCCCGGCCATGATCTACCAGCGCATGGTTTGGGGCGGTATCTGGGGGTTGTTGTTTTTACTGCCCCTGTTCAAGGGCTCCATCTTCTGGCGGGGGCTGATCTGGAGCTTGGGGCCCACCCTGGTGCAGCTATGGGTGGTCTTTCCCTTAAAGGCGGGCAAGGGGCAGATGGGCCTGGAATTGGGCCTGCTCACGCCTTTGCTGGTGGTGTTTTTCAACGCGGTCTGGGGCTGGATGGCGGCGGTTTGGCTCAAGGCGGCCGGCAGATAGGGCTTTCCCGCGTAAGAAAAACCCCGACACTCATTGCCGGGCCCCACTGATTGACCGCCTGGGCGGCGGCTTGCTAAGCTTAAGCATATTCGAAGCGAACCCCTTAATGAGGAGAACGTCATGGTGGGCCTTATGAGGGCTGCCTCCCTGGTGGGCTTGGCCGTGAGCCTGGCTCTATTGTCCGTATTGGGCATGACCGATAAGGCGCTCATGTGCCTTCCCTTGTTTCTCTCCAGCCTTTTCGCCCTGGCTTCCAGCTTGGGCCTGGGGCCCGAGCCGGTGAATAACCCCGAGGTGCACGCCAAGAGTTGGCTCACGGCCATGGCCGGCGGCTTGGCCGTCTCTCTGCTTCTTTTCCTGGCCGGCTATCCCGACAACACCTGGCTGGGCTTTCCCATCTTCATGCTGGCGGTGGCGGTGCTGGCCTATACCGGATTCCTGGTGAAGAAGAACTACGGCGAGAAAGGCTGGAACCCGCCCGGCGAGATAGTCTGACACGCCAGAAGAACGGCAGCCGCTTTGGCCCGCCCCAAGGGCGGGCCTTTTCTTTGGGTACGGCGGGAGCCGCCGGCCCCCGGTAAAGGCGGGGGCGGCGGCTGGGTGGAGGAAGTGAAGAAGGGAGGGGGAAGAAGCGCCAAAGCAAAGGGCGCGGACTTCATGACCTGGCCGCGCGTCTTAAACCGTGGCCAGCATGTGCATGAGTTGGGCCGGGGTGGAGGCCAGGATCAGCGCCTTCAGCTCCTCCCAGGTGTCGGCCGATATCAGCCCGCGCTGGTGGGCCTCGTAGGCATAGGTATCCATCAGCCCTTGAGCGCACACCACCACCGGCTCGCCCGGCGTCTCGGCCTCTATGGCCGCCTCGACCTGGGCCAATACCTGGGCGGCGGCGCAGTCGGGGTTCTCGCGGATCCACCACATCACCGACTTGGCGGCTTCTTTTTGGGCCAGGAAGCGCTTATCATGGGGGCTGGCCAAAACGTTCTTGCTGACCACCGCCGTTAACTCCTCTACGGGATCAAGCGGCGGATCGGGCGGGGCGTATGCGGGGTCGGCCTGCACGTCGACCACGTGGCCCTCTTCGATGCTGGCCAGCAGTTGAGCGGCGGGACGGGCCTCGTCTGTTGATTGCCACGGCAGCGCGCCGGGGAACTGGGCCCTCACCGCCTCCAGCAGGAAGTCCGTGATTTCCGGCCTCTGGTCCGGGCCATAGACGCCGGCCCCGGTTTGCGCATCGAAAAGATAAAGATAGGGCATGAGCTGGTCCTCCTTTAGGGGACGTATATCTGCCAGGGGATGTAGTAGGTGTCTATGTCGCTGGCGTAGCCGAGCAGTTTCAGGTTTGTGTTGCTCGTGGTCTTTATTTCGTCGAGATTCATGGTTCGGGACCCGGTGCCCCGGATCATGTCACCGCGAACGTTGCCGCTCAGAATCAGGGCCTTGGTATAGTCGCTAATTGCATCAATGGTTACGTCTATGTCCAGTGGGCCAGCCGAAGCCGGAGTCAAAGAATAAACGCCGCGCCTGACTTGGCCGGTTATCGCTTGCCACACTTGATAGCAGATCGTCGTCGCCGCCGCGGCCCCGACGTACGCCCGAACCCGGAAATGGGTTTCATCCTCGATATTGATGGTTACCTGCGCCGAGACCACCGCGGACCCGCCCGTCTGCCGGAACGATCCTGCGCCGGCAAAGGAGATCGCGCATTTTTCAGGGTTTGCCAGGGGCTGGGTGAAAGGGAGCGTGGCAGTTTGGTAGCCGGCGCCGGCCGGCGTCCAAGGGGTGGAGCCCTGATCCACCACCACCAGCCCCCCGCCCACTTCCATCTCCTCGCCGTTGCTTGGCCGCCTCCAATAAAGCTTTAACTCGCCCGCGGCGTCCTCTTTGGCGTACAAAGCGCCCTCGTCCACGCCGGTGTCGGGCGGGGAGGTCTGCTTCTTGAAAACGCTGTGCAGCACCTTGCCGTCGCTGTCGCGCAAGACCGGGGCCGGGCCGCCCAGGAACAGGCGGTTGAGGGTGTCTGCCTTGGTGGGATGGCCCTGCCCCACCATCTCCTCGTTGTACTGAATGCGTAGATCGCTCATGGCCCGGACTCCTTTCAGATGAGACGCCAGGCTGGGCCGCCCAGGGCCGGCCGCGCGTAAAGGGCCAGTTCGCCGCCTTCTTCCTTGGCGTAAAGGGCCAGCTCATCCGCGGCGGTGGGCGGGTCGCCGGTTTGCTTCTTGAAGACGGCCCAGTGGTTCTTACCCTCCGGCGAACGCATGCCGCCCGCCAGGAACAGGCGGTTGAGGGTGTCTGCCTTGGTGGGATGGCCCCGCCCCACCATCTCCTCGTTGTACTGAATGCGTAGATCGCTCATGGTCGCTCCCCGTGGGCCGGGCTAAAAGGCCCGGCGGTCCCGTTCGCCGCCGGCGCGCGTCCCTCCGTCGGCCGGCCAGGCGCCGTCGGCCAGGCGGGCGCTGGTCTTGTAAAAACCGGTGTCCAGAAAACCGTAGCGGATGACGCCGCGGTCCAAATCCGGCTCCACCGAAAGAACCCGCACGATCTGATTGACCAGGGGCCGGCCCTCCTGGTCGCAGACCCAATCCAGGCTTAAAAGCGCGGCGTCGCCCTTTTCCAGGGGCAGGCTCACCAGGCCGTTGTCCACGGCGTTTATCAGGCGGCGCGGCCTGGCCAGCATGCCCACCAGGCGCTGGCACACGGTGTCGGCGGTGGAGGCGTCGCGCACCCAGGAAAGCTCCAGGTCCTGGGCGCGCACGCCGTACAAGCCCTGGCTTTTGGCATCGGCGCTGGCCGTTTCCTCCAGGGCCTCCTCGTATTCGCCGCTCACGTAATTCAGGGCGTAGCTGGCGCCGGCCTGGTTGACCAGTTCGTCCAGCTTGGCGCTGAGCGAGACCTCCGACAGATTGGCCTGGTTGAAAACCATGGACAGCTCGGCCTCGTCGGCGGCGCCGGGTCCCAAATCCAGGTAGACCCGCACCTTGCCGTCGGCGCCGCGCCACCAGGAGCCCAGGAACTGGCCCAGAACCTGGGTCAGGAGCTTGGCGGCCTCCTGGGGCTTGTCCAGCACCCCGGCCGCGCGGAAGCCCAGGCCGGCCGAACGGGCCCAGGCCCGGGCCCAGGCCGATACGCTGATGTCCCCCAGGTCCAGGCCAAAGACGCCCAACAGCACGTCGCGCAGGATATCCAGGGGGTTTTCCAGGAGCGCTCCGTCCTGGCCGGCCTTGCCCTTGGCGCGGGCGCCGATGGGCTCCTTGTCCTTGGGGTCTTCCACGAAGGTGGCGGTGCTGATGACGCCCTTGCCCTGAAAATCGTGGGCCAAGTCCAGGCTGTAGTCCGCGGAGCTTATCTCCGCGTTGTCCTTGTCGAAGAGCTTCACCTGGTTGCCGGCGGCCAGGGGCAGGAGGGCGTGGCCGGCCAAGGCGTAGACGTGGCTTGCGGTATCCAGGCAAACCGTTTGCCAAAGGCCGCCCTCGCCGCCGGCGTCCATGGCGCCGTAGACCAGGGGCAGGTATTCGGACTCCCGCCGGGGGGAGGCGTAAGCGCTCGCCTGCTTCAGCGGCAGTTTTTCGCTGAGGCTGCTCATCAGGTGGACCTCAAGTTCAGGGTGAGGCGGTCTTCCTCCAGGCGGTAGGAAACCACCTGGCCGCTGAAGCGTAGGAGATAATCGCGGGGCGGCAGCTCCGGATAGCCCACCAGGATGCCGCCCGTGGCGCCCAGGAGATTCTCGGTGGCCTCCAGGCGGGAGAAGGGCTTGGCCCCCCGGGCGCCGGCGTTGGAAAGGGTGATGGTGGCGCTGCCGGCTTCCTCCTGTTGCAGGCTGGCCAGGAGCTCTCCCTGGCCGGGGGTGAGGGTCTCCCGCACCCGGCCGAAGGAAAGCACCCTGGCCGCCCGGTCCAGGAGATTCAAGGCGTCGCCGCCGGCCACCCGGCCGCCGTCGGCCAGCCAGGAGCCGTCGGCCAGGGCGGGGCTTTGCAGGCCGGCCGCGTGGTCGCTGGGGTGGCGCTCGCCGTAGACCCTGGCCCCGAAGGCGTTGACCAGGCTGAATAGCGCCACCGGCCTCTGGTCGCGCCGCCGGCGGGCGCGGTGAAAGGCTTGCGAAAGGCTATACATGGGAGCGGATTACCTCCTCCAGGCTCAGCTCCAGGCCGTAACGGCCCTGGTGCAGTTGATTGGTGCTGAGGCTTTGGGGGGGCAGGCAATAGAGGGTTTCGCCCGGCTGCGTTGGATCGGGAGTGAAAAACAAGGGCACCAGGCGGCCGGGATCGGTTTGATGGACCGCGCTGAACATCTCGGCGAAGCCGGCGGCGTCGGCGGCGGTGACGCCCTGGAAAGACAGCGAAAGGGAGCGCGCAATGCCTCTGGCGTCGCCGGTGAGCTTGCCCGCCGAGGTCTGGTTGGCGGTGCGCTGGGCGTTGCGGCTCCAGGCGTGGCGCATGCCGAAGTTGCGCGAGGGCTCGAAAAAGGGCCCCCAATAGAGAAGGCTGGCGCTCAGGCGGCCGCCGGGATTGGCCGGGTCTCGCAGGATCAAGCGCCAGTGCCGGTAGGAAAGGGGCGTCGCCGGAAAGTAGACCAGGTGGGGGCTGGTCACGGCCAGATCCTGGCTGAAGGCCGGCGCCAGCCAATCGCCCGTCTCGTCGGCCAGAAGAGTGGCGCTGGCGGCGGGGCTCAGGTTGTGATCGGCCAGCAGCAGGGCGCTCCCGGGAAGGGCCTGGCCCAGGTCCCAGGTGATGCTTTCCTCGGCGCAGCCCAGGGATTCCCATTGGGTGTCGCGGTCGCCGTCCAAAAGCGAGGCCGCGCCAAAGGAGCGCACCGCTAAAATGGACCAGGCGTCGCCCAAAAAGAAATCCTGGCCGGGCCCGGAGGACCATTTCACCCGCACGCCCTCGGTCAAATCCACGAAGCTGTCCGAGGTGGGCACGCCGGTGGCTTCCCAGGAATCGCTGCTGGCGCGGCGCCAGCTGAAGCTGGCCTGGCCCACTTCAGGGCCGGCGGCCAGGGAATCGATGGAAAGCAGGAAAAGCTGGTCCAGGGAGCCGGTGTAGTCTCCGGCCGCGTAGGCCACCGCGGTTCCCCTGGCCTGGGGCGCGGGCATGCCCACCAGGCCGGCGCGGGTGGAGGAAAGGCCGATGGCCTCGGGGCTTTCCAGCAGGTTGGCGTACATGAAGCGGCAGTTGCTCATCGTTAGTCCTCTCCGGCCATGGGGCCTGCGGCCAAATCTGCCGGGAGCATAGCGGCCCCCTTGGGGAGAGCCAAAGGAGCCAGCGCGTAAAAGCGCCGGTCGGAACCACCGCCGCGAAGCAAAACGGAGTCGGTATTCCGGGACGGCTTTCATTGACTGGGCTTGGCGGGAGTAGTAAGAATGTTCAGGATATTTGCGTTCCCTCCCGGATTTGGCGCGCTTGCGGCCGGGGATATCCCTCTCCGGCCTGCCCCGCATATCCGCCGGCGTTTTCGCTGCGCCGCGATGAACAGCCATGATGGTTGGGGGGCCAACTTAGCCGCAAAGGAGCCCGGATGCAGGAAATCAAACCCAAGGTGGCCATAACCCTGGGCGATCCGGCGGGGGTGGGGCCGGAACTGGTGGCCAGAGTCTGTCATGACGCGGAGGTGTTGGCGGCGGTGGAGCCGGTGGTGGTGGGCCGCTCCATGCTGCTGTCGGCCGGGGCCCTGGCCTGCGGCCTGCGGATTCCTCAGGTGAGCATGGTGGAAGCCGGCCAGGGCGCGGAGATCAAGCCGGGCCGGCCCAGCGAAACCAGCGGCCGCCAGGCCGGGGCCTTCATCGAAAAGGCCCTGCAAATGTGCCTGGCCGGGCAGGTAGAGGCCATGGTCACCGGCCCCATAAGCAAGGCGGCCCTAAAAGCGGGCGGCTATCCCGACACGGGACACACCACCATGCTGGGCAGGCTCACCAATACCCCCCGGCCGGTGATGATGATGGCCGGCTCCCGCCTGAAGGTGGTGCTGGCCACGGTGCACAAGGCCATAAGCGAGGTTCCCAAGCTCCTGACCACCCAGGGCATAGTGGAGGTGGGGCTTATCAGCGACCAAGGCCTGCGCCGCTTCTTCGGCCTGGCCCAGCCCAAGATGGCGGTGGCCGCGCTCAATCCCCACGCCGGCGAGGGCGGCATGTTCGGCGACGAGGAGGAGCGCCTCATCGTCCCGGCCATCGCCGAGCTGCGGGCCAAGGGCGTATCGGTCAGCGGGCCCCATCCGCCGGACACGGTTTTCTGGCGGGCCCTCAAGGGCGAGTTCGACGTGGTTTTGTGCATGTATCACGACCAGGGGTTGATACCCTTCAAGCTGCGCCACTTCGAGGACGGGGTCAACGTGACCCTGGGCCTGCCCATCATCCGCACCAGCCCCGACCACGGCACGGCTTACGACATCGCGGGCAAGGGCAAGGCCAAGCCGGATTCCATGAAAGCAGCCGTGCTCCTGGCCGGGGCCATGGCCAAAAACCGCGCCGCCCTGGCTCAATAGCAAGTCATTGAAAAAGGCCTGCCTGCCTTTTTCAATCCCAATTTGGCAAAGACGCGGGGTTGCCGAGTTGGGCGATTTGCTCGTTTCTCAAAACCGCGCATATTGGCGGGCCCTCCCCGGCCCGCCGGGCGGGGTGTTTGGCGGCATCCTGCCGGCCCCCTGCCGGCCCCCTGCCGGGCGGCGCGGTGAAAGGTGCCTTACCATGCCCCAGCCGGCCCTAAGCAGGCTTATCGCCATCATCGAGGAAATCGCCCAAGGCAATTATTCGGACGACATAATGGCCCTCACCGGGCCTGAGCAGCCCGAGGAGATCAGGGCCATCGCCGAGGCCATGGGCCTGATGATGGTCAAGGTGGAGGCCCGCGAATTCAGCCTGGAGAACCTGGCCGCTGAGCTCCGGGCGGCCAATGCCGACCTGAAGCAGCGGGCCCTGGCCACGGTGGAGGCCATGGCCGCCGCTCTGGGGGCGCGGGACGCCTACACCCAGGGCCACGGCCAGCGGGTGGGACGCCTGGCGGCCGCCCTGGCCCGCCGGGTGGGCCTGGAGCCGCAAGAGGTGGAAGAGGTGCGCGTCGCCGGCATCCTGCACGACATCGGCAAGATAGGTTTTTCCGACCAGGTGTTCGCCAACGAAGACACCGTGCCCTCGCCGGAGCTGCTGCGCGAGATCCGCACCCATCCCCAACTGGGCGCGGAAATCGTGGAGAGCCTGGATTTCCTGGGGCCGGTGCGCGAGTTCGTGCTCTGCCACCACGAGCGGCCCGACGGCCAAGGCTATCCCCAGGGCCTGGGCGGCGAGGACATCCCCCTGGGGGCGCGCCTGATCAGCGTGGCCGACGTATACGACGCCCTGACCACCGACCGGCCCTACCAGGAGGGCCGCAGCCGCGCCGAGGCGCTGGAGGTTCTGCAGGGTCTGGCCGGCGGCGGCCTGGACCCCGAGCTGGTGCGCGCCTTTCCCCAGTGCCTGGCCGGCTTGCCCGCCGCCGGGGGCTAAGCCTCCAAGAGGCTGATCTTAATCGCGGTTCCGTCCCCGAGTCACGGTTTTCCCCATGGCTGATGAAGACTTGCTCCGCCGGCTTGGCGGCATGCGCCCAGGGGCGGGGCGGGCGGGCTGTCCTTGCTGTTGACAAGACACCTGTCAACACATAAACTTTTCTTAATTCCCCAAACGAATCCGCGAGGTAGGCCGTGCGCGTTTATCATTGCGATTATCTGATCTTGGGCTCCGGCGTGGCCGGCCTGTTCTGCGCGCTGAAGGCGGCGGAGCACGGCTCGGTCATGGTGCTCACCCGGGAGACCCGCCTGACCTCCAACACCGCCCTGGCCCAGGGCGGCATAGCCGCGGCCCTGCGGTCCGATGATTCGCCGAAGCTGCACCGCGACGACACCCTGGCCGCCGGGGCCGGGGCCTGCGACCCGCAGGCGGTGGAGATCCTGGTGGCCGAGGGCGTGGGCCGGGTGCGGGAGCTGGCCGATCTGGGCATGCCCTTTGACCTGGGCCCGGAAGGCACCCTGGCCCTGGCCCGCGAGGGGGCCCACAGCCTGGCCCGGGTGGCCCACGCCCAGGGCGACGCCACCGGCCTGGCCCTGGCCCAGACCCTTTTGGCGGCCCTGGCCAGGCAGGGCAAGGTGCGTTTCCAGGAGGGGGCCAGGGCCCTGGAGCTGCTCTGCCGCCAGGGGCGCTGCCTGGGGGTGCTGGCCTGGCGCTATGACGGCCAGGCCGGCGGCGAGCCCGAGGTCTATCTGGCCGGGGCGGTGGTGCTGGCCACCGGCGGCATGGGCCGCCTCTACAGCCGCACCACCGGCAGCCGCTGGTGCAACGGCGCGGGCCTGGCCCTGGCCCACCGGGCCGGAGCCAAGCTGCGCGACCTGGAGTACATGCAGTTTCACCCCACCGCCCTGGACTGCGGCGAAGACCCCCTGCCCCTGATATCCGAGGCGGTGCGGGGCCAGGGTGCCACCCTGGTGGATGAACGGGGCCGGCGCTTCATGCCGGAGCGCCACCCCATGGCCGAGCTGGCCCCGCGCGACGTGGTGGCCCGCGCCATCTTCGAGGAAGAGCAACAGGGCCACCGGGCGTTTCTGGACGCCACCGCCCTGGGCGCGGACTTCGCCGGGCGCTTCCCCTCCATTTACGCCATTTGCCGGCAAAGGGGCCTGGACCCCGGCCGCCAGCCGCTGCCGGTGACGCCGGCGGCCCATTTCCTCATGGGCGGCGTGGAGAGCGATCTGCGCGGGGCCACCAATCTGCCGGGCCTGTTCGTCTGCGGCGAGGCGGCCCGCACCGGCGCCCACGGCGCCAACCGCCTGGCCAGCAACTCGCTTCTGGAGTGCCTGGTGTTCGGCAACCGGGTGGCCCAGGCCCTGGCCGGCTGCCCGCCGGCTGCGCCCGGGCTGGCCGGCCTCCGGGACCTGGACCCGGCGCGCCTGGAGGAGCTTCTGCCCCAGGGGCTCGGCCCGGCCCAATGCCTGCCGGCCCGGCCCGAAGGCGGCCAGGAGGAGATGGAGCGGGTGCGCCGCGCCATGTGGCGCTACGTGGGTCTGGTGCGCCGGGCCGACGGCCTGATAAGCATGCTGGACCTGCTGGACCGCATCGAGGCCGGGGCTCCGGCCGGGGCCTTGGAGCTTAGGGACATGCTGATCCTGGCCCGCCTGACCACCCGGGCCGCCCTGGCCCGGCGGGAAAGCCGGGGCAGCCATTACCGCGAGGATTATCCGCCCCCGCCGAGCCCCGTCCTCGGCGGGGGTATCTCCCAAGGAGCCCGGATGTGAACCCGCTGCTATTGGAAGACATCTTGCGCAACGCGCTCAAGGAGGACATCGGCCGGGGGGACGTGACCAGCGAGGCCATTATGCCCAAGGGGCTCATGGCCGAGGCTCAGATCATCAGCCGCTCGCCCGGCGTGCTGGCCGGCCAGCAGGCGGCGGCGGCCGCCTTCCGGCTGCTGGACCCCCAGGTGCGGTGGCGGCCCCTGCTCGACGACGGCGCCAAGCTGATGCCGGGGCAAATCCTGGCCAATCTGCGGGGAAGGGCGCGGGCGCTTTTGGCCGGCGAGCGGGTGGCGCTCAATCTTTTGCAGAGGCTTTCCGGCATCGCCACCGCCACGGCTCAAGCGGTGCGGGCGGTGGAGGGGATGGGCCTGACCGTGGTGGACACCCGCAAGACCACGCCGGGCCTGCGCATGCTGGAAAAGGAGGCGGTGCGGGCCGGCGGCGGCCGCAACCACCGCCACGGCCTGGACGACGCGGTGCTCATCAAGGACAACCACCTGCGCCTGGCCGGCGGGCCCGCCAAGGCCGTGGCCCTGGCCCGCCGGGCGGTGGGGCCCCTGGTGAAGATCGAAGTGGAGGCCGAGACCCTGGAGGAGGTGTCCCAGGCCCTGGAGGCCGGGGCGGACGTGATCATGCTGGACAACATGACCCTGGACCTGACCCTGGAGGCCGTGAAAATGGTGAACGGCCGGGCCCTGGTGGAGGCCTCGGGCAATTTGAAGCCCGAGGATTTGCCCGACCTGGCCAGGGCGGGAGTGGATTTCGCCTCCCTGGGCTGGCTGACCCATTCGGCCCCGCCTCTGGACCTCAGCCTGGAGATGATGGTCTGCGACGACGGAAAGGATAAGCCATGAGCGGCAAAGCGGCTCCGGCCTGGCAGCCCCCCAGGGGCCTGGCCGACGCGGAGTTGGAGGGGCGCATAGCGCGGCTGCGCGGGGATTTGGGCGAGGAACTGGTCATCCTGGGGCATCATTACCAGAGCGACGCGGTGATCGGCCAGGTCGATCTGACCGGCGACTCCCTCAAGCTTTCCCAAGAGGCCGCGCGCATGACCCGCGCCCGCCACATCGTGTTTTGCGGGGTGCGCTTCATGGCCGAAACCGCCAGCATCCTGGCCGGCTCCGGCCAGAGCGTGCACCTGCCGGAGCCGGGCGCCGGCTGCCCCATGGCCGACATGGCCGCGCCGGACGAGCTGCGGACCTGCTGGCGGGAGTTGAGCGAGCGCTGGGGAGACAAGTTGTTGCCGGTGACCTACGTCAATTCCTCGGCCGAGGTGAAGGCCTTTTGCGGCCGCCGCGGCGGGGCGGCGTGCACCTCGGCCAACGCCAAGAAGGTGCTGGCCTGGGCTCTGGACCAGGGGCGGCGGGTCTTGTTTCTGCCGGACCGGCACCTGGGCGCCAACGCCGCCCTGGATTTGGGTTTGCAGCCGGAGGAATTGTGCCTCTGGCGCCGCCGGCCGGGCAAACTGCTTGGCGCGGAGCCCCGGAGCAGGGTAATTTTATGGGACGGGTATTGCCCGGTGCACGTGGATTTCACGAAGGGCGATATCAAAAGCGCGCGGAGTTCGCATCCCGGTTGCGTGGTGATGGTGCATCCCGAATGCCCCCGGGAGGTGGTGGAGGCGGCGGATGCGAGCGGCTCCACCGAGCAGATCATCGCCGAGGCTGAGAGGCTGCCGGCGGGATCGGTCCTGGTGGTGGGCACCGAGATCAACCTGGTCCGGCGGCTGGCCCGGCAGTGCGGAGACAAGACGGTGCTTCCCCTGGCCGAGCGGCGCAGCGCCTGCCCCGACATGGCCCGCACCAACCTGGGGAGCCTGTTGGCCTGCCTGGAGGGCCTGGATGAGGGCGCGGGCCTGGTGAGGGTGCCCGCCGGAGAGGTGGAAGGAGCCCGCCAGGCTCTGGAGCGCATGATGCTTTTAACCTGAACCACGGCGAGCCATGGAACGCAGGCAAACCATCCTCGACATGCTGCGGCGCCGGGATGGCACCCTGACCGGCGCGGAGCTGGCCCTGCGCCTGGGGGTCAGCCGCCAGATAATCGTGCAGGACATAGCCCTGCTCCGGGCGGAGGGCCACCCCATCCTGGCCACCCCCCAGGGCTATTTTCTGCAGGCCGCGCCCCAGGCCTCGGCCCGGCGCGCCGTGATAGCCGTGCGCCACGCCCCGCCGGAAACCCAGGCCGAGCTGTCGCTTTTAGTGACCCACGGCCTCACCGTGCTGGACGTTATCGTGGAGCATCCCCTCTACGGCGAGCTGCGCGGCAACCTCATGCTGAAAAGCCTGCAAGACGTGGAAAGCTTCATCGCCAGGGTGGAGCGGGGCCGCACCCCCTTGCTCTCCAGCCTCACCAAGGGAGTGCATCTGCACACCGTGGAATACCGCAAGGCGGGCGATCTCACCAGGGCCCAGGGCGAGCTGGCCCAGCACGGCTTCCTGGTGGTGGAATAGCCGCCCGCCGTAAGCCGGGCGGCTCGCCGCCGGAAGGGCCTGGATTTTTTAGCGAATTGATTTTACTGGGGATTGAGGCCTTGCCGCATCTTGGCGGCCAGCTCCAGCAGGCCTTTCTGCAGCTCGGCTCCGCGCCGGGGATCGCCGGCCAGCTTGCTTAAGTTTTCGATTTCACTGCCCATATCGCCCAAGCGTTGCGTGAGGCTGTTGCTCATCTGGTTTATGGCCTGGGCCAGGTTCTGCAGCTCGTCGTTTTGGCGCAGATGGATTTCGCCGCCCAGCTCTCCCTGGGCGATTTCGCCGGCCCGTTTCTCCAGACGATACAGGGGGCCGCCCACCTTGTGGGAGAGGTTCAGAGCCACCACCGCGGTCAAGGCCACCAGGGCGGCCAGCACCACGCAATTGACCGCGATCAAAGGCCAAAGCATGAAATCATCCGCCTGGTTGGCGGCGATGTAAAACCAGATGAGCAGGAGCAGGCTGGTGGCCAGCATGCCGCCGAAAGCGGCCAGGCAGAAATTGGCCACGAAGCCTCTCTGGAATTCAGGATATATAATACGGGAACCATGACGACGGTCGACGGTGTCCATTTTTGTTCACTCTTTCGGCGGGACCGCCTCCATGCGGCTTTGGCCGGCCCTGGCGATCGCTGGACGGCGGCCTCGGGTTACTAAGTCTAAAGTAGTAAATTAGCATGAAACGCTACGCCGGTAATAATACTTTTTTATGTGGGGGTTCCGGCAGTGGCGGAGGCCGGTTTGGCTGGTAGATTTGATTATCAGTGGTCAGGCGGCGGGCAGGCCGCGTTTCTCATTTTAATAAGCGCGCGAAGAAACCATGCTCAAGGAAATCATCGTCCGGGGAGCCCGGCAGCATAATCTGAAGAACATAGAGGTGCGCATGCCCCGCGACAGGCTGGTGGTGGTCACCGGGCTGTCGGGCAGCGGCAAGAGCACCCTGGCCTTTGACACCATCTACGCCGAGGGCCAGCGCCGTTACGTGGAATCCTTGAGCGCCTACGCCCGCCAGTTTTTGGAGCGCATGGACAAGCCCGACGTGGAGTCCATCGAGGGCTTGAGCCCGGCCATCGCCATCGAGCAAAAGACCACCTCCAAGAACCCCCGCTCCACCGTGGCCACGGTCACCGAAATATACGATTATCTGCGCCTACTCTACGCCAGGGCCGGCACGCCCCACTGCCCCCAGTGCGGCCGCCGCATCCAGGCCCGCTCGGCCCAGGAGATCGTGGACCAGCTCGCCGGCCTGGGCCAGGGAACCAGGCTCACGCTTTTGGCCCCGGTGGTCATCGGCCGCAAGGGCGAGCACAAGGGAACTTTCGCCAGGCTGATGAAGGACGGCTTCGTGCGCGCCCGGGTGGACGGGCAACTGGCGGATCTGGCCGAGCCGCCCCAGCTGGAAAAGAACAAAAAGCACAGCATCGAGGCGGTGGTGGACCGCATCGTGGTCAAGGAGGGAGTGGCCCGCCGGCTCACCGACAGCGTGGAGCTGGGCCTGCGCCTGGGCGAGGGCGCGCTCCTGGTCTGGCTGCACGGCGCTGGTGGCGAGCCAGACCGCGAGGAGCTTTTCAGCGAGCGCCTGGCCTGCGACGTCTGCGGCATCTCCCTGCCCGAGCTGACCCCCCAGATGTTCTCCTTCAACTCGCCCCTGGGCGCCTGCCCCTCATGCGACGGCCTGGGGCAGAAGGTTTTCTTCGACCCGGACCTGGTGGTGCCGGATCATTCGCTTTCCGTGCGCGAGGGGGCCATCAAGCCCTGGGAGAACCGGGACAGCGTCTATCATTTCCAGACCTTGGACGCCCTGGCCAAGCACTTAAGCTTCGATCTTTACAAGCCCTGGGGCGAACTGCCCGAGGAGGTGCGCCACCAGCTGCTCTACGGCACCCAGGAGCCGGTGGAGTTCTACCTGGAGCGCGGCGACCGCCGGCACGCCTTCAAGCGCCCCTGGGAGGGCTTCATCACCCACCTGGAGCGGCGCTACCGGGAGACCAACTCCGCGGCCATCCGCGATGATTTCGAGCGCTACATGAACGCCCAGCCCTGCCCTACTTGCGGCGGCGCGCGGCTCAAGGAGACCTCCCTGGCGGTGCGGGTGGGGGATATAAACATCTGGCGGCTCACCCGGCTGAGCGTGCGCGAGGCGCTCAAGTTTTTCGAGGAGCTGAAGCTGGGTAAACGCGAGGCCTTCATCGCCGAGAAGCTGCTCAAGGAGATCGCCCAGCGTCTGGGCTTCATGGCCGACGTGGGCCTGGATTATCTCACCCTGGACCGCACCTCGGGCACCCTTTCCGGCGGCGAGGCCCAGCGCATCCGCCTGGCCACCCAGATCGGCTCGGCCCTGGTGGGCGTGCTCTACGTGCTGGATGAGCCCAGCATCGGCCTGCACCAGCGCGACAACCTGCGGCTGTTGAACACCCTCATGCGCATGCGCGATCTGGGCAACACCGTGCTAGTGGTGGAGCACGACGAGGACACCATCCGCGCGGCGGACTACGTGGTGGACATGGGGCCGGGCGCGGGGCGCAAGGGCGGCGAGGTGGTCTTCGCCGGCACCCCGGACAAGCTGTTGAAATGCCAGGCGTCGCTCACCGGCCAGTATCTTTCGGGGGCCATGAGCATCCCGGTGCCC
This sequence comes from Desulfocarbo indianensis, assembly GCA_001184205.1. Lineage (GTDB taxonomy): Bacteria > Desulfobacterota > Desulfarculia > Desulfarculales > Desulfarculaceae > Desulfocarbo > Desulfocarbo indianensis. The sequence goes on along the minus strand of LBMP01000001.1, from coordinate 454,269 downwards.
AAGAAGCGCCGCCAGGCGGGGCGCGGCCACGTGACGCTCAAGGGCTGCGCCGAGCACAATCTCAAGAACCTGGAGGCCCGCTTTCCCATCGGCCTTTTCACCTGCGTCACCGGGGTTTCGGGCAGCGGCAAATCCACCCTGGTCATAGACACCCTGTACCGGGCCCTGGCCCAGAAGCTTTACCGGGCCAAGGAGCGGCCCGGCGCCATGGAGGCGATGCAGGGCCTGGAGCATTTGGACAAGGTGATAGACATCGACCAGAGCCCCATCGGCCGCACCCCGCGCTCCAACCCGGCCACCTACACGGGGGTCTTCACCCCCATCCGCGAGCTGTTCGCCAAGGTGCCCGAGGCCCGCGCCCGCGGCTACAAGGCGGGGCGCTTTTCCTTCAACGTGCGCGGCGGGCGCTGTCCGGCCTGCGACGGCGACGGCATCATCAAGATCGAGATGCACTTCCTGCCCGACGTGTACGTGAAATGCGAGGTCTGCGGGGGCCTGCGCTACAACCGCGACACCTTGGAGATCGCCTACAAGGGCGCCAGCATCGCCGACGTGCTGAACATGACCTGCAACCAGGCCCTGGAGTTTTTCCAGAACCTGCCGGCCATCCGCGCCAAGCTGCAAACCCTGGTGGAGGTGGGTCTGGGCTATATCCGCCTGGGCCAGCCGGCCACCACCCTCTCCGGCGGCGAGGCCCAGCGGGTGAAGCTTTCCAAGGAGCTGGGCAAGCGCGCCACCGGCCGCACCATGTACATCCTGGACGAGCCCACCACGGGCCTGCATTTCGACGACATCCGCAAGCTTTTGGGCGTGTTGGACCGGCTGGTGGAGATGGGCAACACCGTGGTGGTGATCGAGCACAACCTGGAAGTCATCAAGACCGCCGACCACATCATGGATTTGGGGCCGGAGGGCGGCGACCGGGGCGGCGAGATCGTGGCTCTGGGCACGCCGGAGCAGGTGGCCAGGGAAAAGGGCTCCTACACTGGTCAGTGGCTCAAGAGAGTGTTGGGCCAAAAAGCGGCTTGAGGAAATTGGGGCGTAAAAATCAGCCGCGGTTAGCTATGACGTTGCGGTAGCGGGCTGATAGTCTGCGTCCGGTTTCCACGGCCAAGAGCCTTCTGTGCGCCGTGTGCCCGATCTCCAAGTGATCTTGCACCAGGTTGATGACCACCTCGTCCCCCTCGTCCAGGCCGAGATGCTCGGCGCACTGGGGGGGTAGGCGCAACATGAAGAAATCTCCCGACTTTTCTATTTTGCCGATCTGGGGCATGCACCGGCTCCTTTACTAACTTATCGGCCCGCGGCCCCGGATGGTCAAGCACTAATATCTCTAATGCCAAAAGAGGCGGGCGTTGCCCGCGCCTTGGCATGAAGAGGGCTTGGGCTGGATGATTAGCGGCCAGGCCGAAAAGCTAGGTTATTTAGTGTCGGGATAATATCTTTGACAAAACGCCTTTGTCAATGCGAGCATTGTTTTTTATCGGTCGGGGTGGGCCTGGCCCGCGGGCGGAAAATGAACGCGGACGCCGCCAAGCCGGGGGGCGCGGCCTCGCGAGAGGTCCTGGGGCAGATGCGGCATATTCTCTACGACATAATCGACGAACTCGGCCTTTCCGACAAGCCCATAGAATATATCAAACGGGAATTGATGAATCTCGCGCCGGAGGAGGTCAACGGCCTGTTGGACCGCCTTGAGGATTGGTATGGCGCCAACCTGCCAAGGCTGTTGGGAGGGCGGGGGCGCGATTCCCAATCGTGTTTATGGATGCCCCGCCTGAGGTGCGGCAATATTCTAGAGTTGACCGGCCGCTTCATAACCACGGATATAATTTATTGCGACGATCCCCTTTATAATGTTTTGTGCTACTTGGCGGCCGCTGGCGAGGTTGGCTCTTTTGCCAATTTTTTCGCCTCGGAAAGTTCGATAGATTTTTCCTCATATGTCGTTGATGTTTACGGGAGAAAATTTTGGGACGGCGTCGTCGATGCTTTTCAACACAATCCCTTGCCAGAGCTTGAGGAATACGGCGATTACGTGTTTCAAGAAGTGGTGTTGGATTATGCGGCCCAGGCCATTTTGGCGTTGGAAAAAGTCAAGGATTTCGTACTGGAGGACAAATTAATCATCTTTGTGAATCCCAATGCCAGGGGAGACGCCACCCCCATCGTAAGAGCCCTGGACTTGCCGGAATTGGCGAAGCAAAAAAGCCTAAAGGGCAATGAGGAGTATTTCAAGGAATGTTTGGATTTATTGTTCGAAAACGATTTCAAGGGGCTTATAAGCAAGGATTTTTTCTATGGCGACATGCGGAGTGTATGCGACACCCTTGAAACGCTGGTTTCTTTTTCCTATGGATTGTTCTATTCCAACCCGCCGACGCAAAACATAGATATCCTGGACAACTCGACCTACCAACTGCTTGACAGGCTGACCTTGGCCAGGAAAAGGCCCGAGCTTTTGGGCAGCGTCAAGCGCCTGCCCGCCGCGCTCAGCGCCAACACCCTGCTCGCGCCCTCCCTGGCCGGGCTGCCGCCCCAGGAGGCCCTGGACGCCAACCAAAAGGCCCGCGACGACCTGGAGCGTTTCCGCTATCGGCTGCTCATGGAAGCCGCCCAGATCACGGCCCCGCCGGGCTCGGAGGAGTGGGAACGGCAGATATACAATTGCCGCCTGAAGCTGGCCAAGGACGTCAAATCCCTGCAAGACGCGCTGGGCAGGCTGCGAAGCGATTACACCCGCAAGCTCGGCACGGACGTGATGTTCGTGCTGGCCTCCATCACCCTGGCCGCCATGGCCGCCTCGGGCAAGCAATTGGACGCGGCCTCCCTGTTTCAATCCGTGGCCGGCGGCGCCGGCTTGATCGCCTCCCTGCGGGCCATGTTCGGCCATTGGCTGGGCTTAAGAAAAGAACAAAACGCCCTGGAGCATTCGGACCATTATTTCCTCTGGAAATACGGCAAAGGCACCGACAAGCCGCTTTAAGGGGCGGGAAGCGCTTGGGGGCGGGCGCAGCGCAAGGCAACTCAGAATATTTTGTTTGAGCAGCCAGGCTGAATAGTTAAGCTTTTCGGATAGAAGATTGCCTGTGTAAACAAGCTGCTGCGGAGCGGGGATTGCCAGAGGAAGGTCTTGGCCCTGCGCACGTTCTGCTAAAAAATCGCATGCTTATAAAATAAAAACGGCTGGTGAAAGAACAAACAGAATGGAGGCTTCTACCCCGCCGTCAGATGATAAGCCAGGTTGTCCAGCTTGACGGTGAAGTCGACGTTTTCCACCTTGCAGGCGGGGCATTCGGGCACTTGCAGTTGCACGGGGGCGAAGTTGAGGATGCCCTTCAGGGGTATGCTCAGCATGCGGTTGGCCACTTCCTGAGCGCGTTCGGGCGGGGTGCAGATGACGCCGATCTCGGCGCCGGTTTCGCGGCAGATTTCTTCCAAATGGGTTATGGAGTGTATTTCCAGGCCGGAGGCCAGGCGGTGGCCGATCTTCATGGGGTCGGCGTCAAAGGCGGCCACGAAGGAATAGCCCTGTTTCTCGAAATTCTCGTGGGCCACCAGGGCGCAGCCCAGGTTGCCCATGCCCACGATGGCCAAGCGCCACTCTTTGTTAAGGCCCAGGATTTTCTTGATATCGAACAGAAGCTCCTTTACGTAGTAGCCCACCCCCCGCACGCCGAACTGGCCGAAATAGGCCAGGTCCTTGCGTATCTGGGCCGGGTTCACCCCGCAGAGCTCAGCCAGCTTCTTGCTGGAGACCACTGAAACCTGGCCATCGGCCAGTTCTTCCAGGGCTCTTGAATAAATGGAAAGCCTGGTGATGGTGGCCGCGGGGATCTTGAGGAACTTCATACTAAACCTCTGGGACTTGTGATTTGGCTCACATGTCGGGGGCTTAAAAAGGGCTGGGCCCCTTGGGGCCCAGCCCTTGAATCGTCCTACAGCTCGAGGCCCAGAGCCTTGGCCACGGGAGCGGCCATGGGGTAGGCGTACAGCAGGATCAGAGCCACGACCAGAGCATAAATACAAAGAGACTCGATCATGGCGAGACCGATCAGCATGTTCACGGTGATCTTGCCGGAAGCCTCGGGGTTGCGGGCGGTGCCTTCCACGGCGCCCTTCACGGCGATGCCCTGGGCCAGGCCGGTACCGAAAGCGGCGATGCCGATGCCGAAGCCGGCGGCGGTCACGGTGGCGGTGAACAGCTTGGCCATCTCACCCATGGCGGCGGCGTCGGCGGCCATGGCCACGGCGGAAAGACCCAGCACGAACAGCCCGGTCAGGGCGGCGGTGATAGAGAACTTTTTCATTCCGGAATCCTCCACAAAACGTTTTAGGTTGCGCCTTCTTCCTTTATGTGTGCCTTCCCAACTTGGGAACTTTATTACCTTACCTTGCCAGCGCGGCCGGCGCTAAACGCCCCGCCGCCTTAAGCCGTTGCGCCCGATGCTCTAGTGGGCCTCTTCCAGGGCGGCGGCGATGTAGAGCATGGTGAGCAGGCTGAAGATGAAGGCCTGCACGAAGCAGGTGAAAATGCCCAGCGCCATCATGGGCAGCGGAGCCAGGAACATGCCGGCCAGGAAGAACAGGATGGCCACCACCAGGTCCTCGCCCAGGATGTTTCCGAAAAGACGGAAGGTGAGGCTGAGCACCCGGGCCAGATGGCCGATGATCTCGATGATGATCATCAAGGGAGCCAGGGCCAGCACCGGGCCCATGAAGTGCTTGACGTAATGGAAGCCGTGATGCTTGATGCCCACGATGTGGGTGGCCACGAAGACCACCAGCGCCATGGACAAGGGCGTGTTGATGTTGGCGGTGGGCGAGAACAAGCCCGGCACCAGGCCCATCCAGTTCATGAACAGGATGTAGATGAACAGGGTGAAGACCAGGGGGAAATAGGGGCGGCCATGCTCGCCCATGACGTCCACCATGAAGTCCTCCCAGCCGCCCAGGATAACCTCGAACAGGTTTTGGGCTCCGGCGGGGATCATCTGCACGCTTTTGGTGGCCAGCTTGGCCAGGACCAAAAGAAGCAGCATCGCGAACCAGGAATGGATCACGTTGAGGTTGTGATGGGCCCATTCGCCCAGACCGATCTGCTCAAAAAACAAAGGCAGGAACATAAGCGGATGTTCCATAACTTAGACGGCCTCCTTGTACAGCTTGCGTGCGTGCAAGGCTCCCCAGATGAAGATGGTGACCACCACCACGGAAAGCCCCACCAGTAACCCCAGCGGTTCGACCACTTCCTGGCGCACCAAGATTATGATGAGCGCGGCGGTGGCTAGGAACCGAATGTAGTATTTCAAAAGCGCCTTGCCCAACACCGGCCGCTTTTTCACCATCTGCGGCATGAGCGAACGGGTGATGGAGCGCTCCAAGAGACGGAAATTGATCAGCGCGATGGCCCCGCCCACCGCCACGGAAACCGCCGATTGCCAGGGGGCCAGGATAAGCGCGCCCAGGCACAGCACCGCGAAGGTGACCAGATTGCCCAGCCAGAGGGCCCGCACCAGGTTGGCCTCGGCGTAATCCAGGGTCAAGGGCTTGGCGCTCAAATCAGCGATCCTTGGTTAGAGCATGCCAGTGCGTTTGGCAATGATCCAGAGGTTGCGGAAGCCAGCCACGATGCCCATCAAAAGGCCGATGAAAAAACCCCAGGGCGAGGTGTCCAGCCATTTGTCCACATATAAGCCCGCGACCAGTCCGATCACTATGGCCAGGGCCATGGCCAGCCCCATGGAACTGACCTGAGCCACCAGCTTAAGGAAGTCGCGGGTTTTATCGCTTATGAAGCGCCCCAAACGACTTCACCTCGCGGGCGGTATCCATCCGGATTTTCGTTAGAATCAGCACCGGAGTCCCGCGGGGGCCTTCCCCGCCCTGGCCGCGCGGCGTCAGTCTTCGTAAACACCCCCACACACGCCACGGCCAACAATAACACCGGTCGCATTTTGGTAACACGGCGGGCAAGCGGAGTCAACTCTTTTTTGTGAAGCAAAGAGCAAGAGCCCCGCGCCGAGAGCCCCAGGGACAAGCCGGGGATTTTTATGCACAATCGCCATGAGGGCTGAAATGGTGCAAGCGTTGCAAGCAGGGTATCTGGAGTTCTACTTAGGCGGCCTTTTGTTTTGTTGTCGCTACCCAACAAAATCTGGTTCTTGCTTGCATGGCGCATCACCTAGGCAGGTTCGGAAGAAGGCATTGCAAAAAAAGCGGGTCATATTGCGTTTAAGGTCGAAGTAAATCTCCTGTCGCAAGATAGTAGTATAACCCGTTTCTTTCAATAGCTTCGCGCCCCTCTTTTTTGTCTTTGATAGCCAATCTCGTACTATCCAACGCTAAGCCGGACGCAGTGCAGGTAAGACCGACTAAAAGGCTATCAAACATATAAGCACTTCCCAATCCAATCATCAGGCTGAAAATACTGTTTTTAGAGCCAGTTAATAAATTTGATCCAAACTTTCTAATAAACTTATTTTTCCTTATTTCTTCTTTTAAAGCTTCTAGTGATGGCGCTACATCTTTATCAAAGACTCTTTTAGCATCAATTATGAAATCTTTGTCCCATTGTTCAGATGCAATATCTTCACTGTATTTAGCAATCGCATGTCTAAAAATTTTTAAATACTTATTGAGATATTTTCTTAATTGGATTATTTGCTGTATCGTGGCGTTAGGAAAATAAGGAAGATCAATAAACATATATGAAGAAAAGCCAGCTATTTTCCCCGAATTAAAGTTTTCTTTTTTTATGTTAATTAGGCCCATAGATATTTCCTGTCGCATGGTTTCGCGGGTTGCTTCACTGAGCAAGGGATAGCATGAGACTTTCTCCAGTATTTCTTTGATTCTAATCCAATAGAGCACGGGGATTATCTTGGTGCTGCCCTCTTTTGTTTCGCTAAGTAATTGGCTAAGATATTGATACGGATCCTTGCCTTTGTAGGGACTAATAAACTTCAAATCTTGGGCTCGCGTCGTCTCTGCCACCTCCGACCAGCCAAAGCGTGAAATATACTGGCTCATTTGGTGATCCATTTCCGCTAATACCGTATTAGTAATGGATCTTTTTTGTATTTCATTTGTCGGTATACCTGTTAGTCCCGTGGCGTTTGCGAAACGATTAACTGCCTTAATTCTTTGTTCAATAGATAATCTTTTGTTGCGAGCGGTCAATAATGTTTTATAAAGTGCCATTAAAGCATAAGATGTCACGCTGAGAACCGTTGTTCTGTCACCGTATAACAAGCCACACTTTATATGGCGCAATTCTTCTGCAAATTGCTCTGTATTTTCGTCTATGCTGGCTTCAGATGTAATGAATATGTTTACGCTACCCATACCCCCCCCTTATGCTTAGCGTGGCATAACTTGGAAGGAAGATATTACGGTCTTTTCGTTTTGATCTGCGCAATCATTTTCTGAATAGGCTAAGCTAGCAAACAGTAAACAATGTTTTATGCCTACAGCTCCTTGAGCGCCTCGGAGGCGGCGGCCAGGGTGTGGTCGATGTCCTCGTCGGTGTGGGCCAGGGAGACGAAGGTGGCCTCGAACTGGCTGGGGGCCAGATAGATGCCCCGGCCCAGCATGGCCCGGTACCAGCGGGCGAAAAGCTCGGTGTCGCTCTTGGCGGCGCTGGTCCAATCCCTGACCGGGCCTTCCTGGAAAAAGAAGGTGAACAAGGCCCCGCACCACTGGCCGTAGTGGGGCAGGCCGCGCTCGTTGAAAAGCTTGCCCAGGCCCTGGTAGAGCCGGGCCGAGGCGTCGTAGAGCTGCTCGTACACGCCGGGGACGGAAAGCAGCTCCAGGGCCTTGAGGCCCGCCGCCGTGGCCAGGGGATTGCCGGAGAGGGTTCCGGCCTGGTACACGTCGCCGGCCGGGGCGACGCGGTCCATGATCTCGGCCTTGCCGCCGTAAGCGCCCATGGGCAGGCCGCCGCCGATGATCTTGCCCAGGGTGGTCAAATCCGGGGTGACGCCGAAGCGCTCCTGGGCCCCGCCCAGGGCCACCCGGAAGCCGGTGATCACCTCGTCGAAGATGAGCACCGCGCCGTATTGGTCGCAAAGCCCGCGCAGGCCCTTCAGATAGCCGTCCGCCGGCTCCACCACGCCCATGTTGCCGGCCACCGGCTCCAGGATCACGGCGGCGATCTGCTCGGGCTTGGCCTGGAAGGTCCGCTCCACCGCCTCCAGGTCGTTGTAGGGCAGGCTTAAGGTGCAGCCGGCCATGGCCTGGGGCACGCCGGGGCAGGAGGGCAGGCCCAGGGTGGCCAGGCCGCTGCCCGCGCTCACCAAAAGCGCGTCGGAATGGCCGTGGTAGCAGCCGTCGAACTTGATGATCAGATCGCGCTTGGTGTAGCCCCGGGCCAGGCGCAGGGCGCTCATGGTGGCCTCGGTGCCCGAGGAGACCAGGCGCACCTTTTCCAGGGAGGGGACTTTCTTTACCAGGTCTTCGGCCAAAAGCACCTCGGCCTCGGTGGGAGCGCCGAAACTGGTGCCCTTTTGGGCGGCCTTGGCCACCGCCTCCACGATTTCGGGATGGGCGTGGCCCATGATGAGGGGGCCCCAGGAGCCCACGTAATCGATGTAGCGGTTGCCGTCCACGTCCTCGATGCGGCAGCCGCGGCCGCTGCGCATGAAGGGCGGGGTGAGACCCACCGAACCCATGGCCCGCACGGGGCTGTTGACTCCGCCGGGTATTACCTGGAGCGCGCGCTCCCATAAGCTTTCAGAACGGTGGTGTGACATGTTCGACTCCCTGGGGTGCCATGGAGAAGAGACCCGGCGCGCCGGCGGGGGCTAATAATAGCGCATGGAGGTTTTTTTCAGCTCCTCCCGCGAGAAAAGCAGCGCGTAGTCGTCGATGCGGACCTCTCGGGCCATCTCCTCCACCAGCTGGCGCACTTCCTCCTCTGAGCGGCCGTGAACCATGCTGAAAAGGTTGTAATCGAATCCATCGCATATTTCGCGGTGGTAGCAATGGCTGACCCGCCGGAACGAGGCCAGGCGCTCGCCCACCCGGTCGCAATCAGCCGCCGGCACCCGCCAGGCCACCATGACGTTGGCCGCGAAACCGGATTTCTGGTGGCGCAGGGTGGCTCCGAAACGGCGCATGACGCCCTGGTCCGCCATGGCTTGCAGCCTGGCCACCACCTCGGCCTCGGATATGCCCAGCTCCGTGGCCAGGCCCTGGAAAGGCCGGGATTTTAGGGGCAGGTCTCCCTGCACAAAGGCGATGATGCGCTTGTCCAGCCGGTCGATGCCCACGTCTCCTCCTTAGAGGGCTTCGATTCTAGGGGCGGGGGCGGAGGTTGTCAAGAAAAGGCGGCCCCCGCCGAACCCGCCCCTTGAGGGCGCCGGGACTTATTTTTCCTTGTGACGGTAGACGATGACCTGGGCTTTTTCCAGGGTGGCCAGGCCCTCTTGCATCATCCCGTCCAGGATGGGCAGGAAGGCCTCGATCTTCTCCGGCGAGTCCACGATCTCCACCACCACCGGCAGGCCCTGGGAGAGCCTGAGTATCTTGTCGGTGTGCACCACGCTGTTGGCCCCGTAGCCCAACACCCCCCGGTAGACCGTGGCCCCGGCCAGGCCCAGGCGGCGGGCCTCCAGCACCAGGGCCTCGTACAGGAGCTTGCCGTCGTATTTGTCCTGCTCGCCGATGAACACCCGCAAGAGCTGGGCTTCGCTGGATAAGGGCATGACGCGCCTCCTTTAGAGGATACGGGCCAGGGCCAGGCCCAGGATCATGGCCGCCAGCCCCAAGAGGTTCTGGCCGAGAAAATTGCCCAGGGCCCACAGCCATTGGCCGTCGCGCAAGAGCGCCTCGGTTTCGAAGATAAAGGTGCTGAAGGTGGTGAAGGCGCCCATGAAGCCGGTGAGCGCGATGAGCCGGGCCTGGGCGCTCAAGGCGAAGCGCGATTCGGCCAGGGCCCACACCAGGCCGAAGCAAAAGCAGCCCAGCACGTTGACCGCAAAGGTGCCCCAGGGGAAATAGGGCCCCCACAGCCTGTGCACCAGGCCGCCCAGGCCATAGCGGGCCAGGGCTCCCAGGCCGCCCGCCGCGGCTATCCACACCAGGTTCTGCATGTCGCGTGCCTCCGAATGTCCTGGCAGGTTGTTGAAAAAGGCCTCCTGGCCTTTTTCAACCCCCAATTGGCAAAAACGTGGTTTTGCCAATTGGGCCAATTTGCTTGTTTTTTCAAAACCGCGCAAATTGGCGGGCCGTCCCTGGCCCGCTTAGCAGGGTGTTTTGCAACACCCTGCTAGCTTAGCACAGGCCGGCGCCGGTCCCAACGCATCCCCGCGCCGAAACCTCAAGGCCCGGCGGGCTTGACCTGGCGGCCGGGCCGGCCTACATTCGGGGCGAGCCAGGTTTGTCAAGCCAAGGGAGGAGCCATGAGCGCCCTAACGCCTCTTTTCGACGCCAAGGCCAAGGGGAGGCCCCTGCGCCTGGCCGCTTTCATGAGCGGCAGCGGCACCAACATCCGCCGCCTTTTGGAGCGGAAGAGCCCCCACTACGAGATAGCCTTCATCTTCAGCGACGTGGCCAGCGATAAATGCCAGGGTCAGAACATCGCCCGCGAGTACGGCCTGCCCTATTTCGCCTACGACACCCGGCGCTTTCATGAGTTGAAAGGCGTTAAACGCACGGTAACCACCCCGGAGGGCCTGGCCGCCCGGCGCGAGTACGACCGGGTGGCGGCCAGGCTGGTGGCGGCGTTTCAGGTGGACCTCATCGCCCTGGGCGGCTACATGAGCTTTCTCACCCTGCCGGGCGGGGTCAACGTGCACCCGGCCGATCTCTCCCTCAGCGACGCGGGAGGCAATCGCCTTTTCGTGGGCGACGATGCGGTTTACGACGCCATCCTGGCCGGGCGCAAGGAGCTGCGTTCATCCACGCTGTGGATCGACCAGGGCGTGGATTCGGGGCCCTTGCTCATGGTGAGCGAGCCTCTGCCCGTGGAGCTGCCCGCGCCCTTGGCGGAGCTGAAAAACGACGACGCGCGTCTGCGGGAGCTGGCCGACCAGCACCAGGAGCGGCTCAAGGAGCGGGGCGACTGGGTGGTGTTTCCCCTCACCATGGAGCTGATCGGCCAGGGCCGCCTGGCCCTGGACCAAAGCGGCCTGGCCCATCTGGACGGCAAGCCCCGCCCCCAGGGCGTGCGGCCCTCGGAAATTTAAAGCCCCCGCTCCGGGCCGGGGAGGCCGGCCCGGAGTGATGGCCACGAGCTTTACTTGGCGTAGGTGGCCAGGGTTTTCATCAGCTTTCGGGCTGACTTGGGAGGCTTGGCCTTGCCCTTTTCCAGGATGTCGGCCACGCCGAGTTCCTTGCCGTAGTAATTCTTGCTGGTCTCCTTGTCATACTCTATGCCCACCCCATCCAGGGACACGCCGGCGAACAGGCCCTTGCTCCAGGAATAGGACAGCACGTCGGCGTCCTGGGCCGCGGCGGTCAAGCCGGCCGAGGCGGTGCGCCCCACCGGGCCCACCGCCGCGCTCACCCCGGCCCCGAACTTGACCTGGTTCTTAATGATGCCGTCCAGGCCCTTTTGCTTCATGACCACCAGGATCATGTCAGTGGAGGAAGCCCCGATCTGCAGGCCGAAGCTGGCCCCGGCCATGGTGAAAAAGGCGGGCGGGCTGAAGCTGCCGTCCTGGTGGCGCTCCAGCACCACGCCGGTGCCGCCCTCTCCGCCCACCAGGAAGCCGGCCTTGATGAGGCCGGGAAAGATGGCCACGGCCTTGGCCTGTTTCAAGAGGTCGCGGGGAACGGCCTTGTCATCCTCTTTCATGATTTTGTTCAAAACGTCCACGGCCTCCAGCACCCGGGCCGCGGCTTTTTCCCGGCTGGCGGCCCAGGCCGCGGGCGCGGCCAGGCATAAGGCCAGAGTCAGGGTTAAAAACAATAGAGCGGATTTTTTCAATCTCATGGCGGCTCTCCTTCCCTTGATTGGCAAGGCCGGCCGACTTTTGCAAGGTCAGCCGGCCGCGGAATTTATTGGCAATGCTTTTATTATGCGCTTGCCTGGGCCGCCAGGGAAGGGGCTCCGCCTTTTGGTCTCCGGCCCGGCGTCAAGCCGGGCCGGAGACGCCAATCGCATCGGCGGTCTCGGGAATTACTTCAGGAAATCTCCCACGTAGACCAGATGCTCGAAAGGCAGCTTCTGGTCTTTGATGCGGTCGAGGATGGTGTCCAGCGTGGCCAGGATCACCTTTTCCTTGTCCTCATACCCGGCGTGGCACACGATGGCCACGGGCGTGTCGCCAGGATAATTCTGCTTGAGGCCCTCCACTATCCGGGTAAGCTTCACGCGCATGGTGAAGAACACCATGGTGGACTGGGTTTCGCCGAGCTTGGCCAGGGTGTCCTTGCAGTCGTAGCCCTTGGTGGCGCCCAGGCCGCCGGTGAGGATCACCGAGCGGCTGGCGATGCCGCCGGTGATCCCCCTCTTCAAGGCGGCGTTGGCCGCGTTGAAGCAGGAGAGGCCCGGGATTACTTTCAGGTCAAGATCGGCGAACTCGGTGAGGAAGCCGGCATGGGGGCCGTAGATGGTGGGGTCTCCGCCATCCAGCACGGCCACCGTCTTGCCCGCGGCCACGGCGTCCCGCACGATGCGGCGGATTTTTTCCTCCTGGGCCGCGAAAGCGGCCGGGTTTTCTTGCCGGTGCGGGCAGTTTTTCTTGAAGAGGGCGTGCCCGATTTGGTGCACTTCCTTGCCCTTCAGCGCGTCGGCCCATTGTTGGCAGGTGTGCTTCATGGCCAGCACCACCTCGGCGGAGGCCATGGTTTTTTGGGCGCGCAGGGTGATATTGTCGCGATCGCCGCTGCCCAGGCTGATTATGTACAAACGGCCCTTGCCGGGGGCGGCGTTTTGGGCGGCGGCCGGCGCGGCGATGCAGGCTATCAGGATGAACAGGACAACGGCGGCGAGACGACATGGCTTGCCAACGGCAACTTCCAGCTTCATGGCTCAGATCCTCCAGGAGCGGGGTTGCAACAGTCAGCTAACGAACTAATTTATCAGAAATCATATGAATGACCCATACCTATTGCAGCTGCCGGCGATTGAGCAGCGCCCAGGGGATCATACGGACTCGCCTCGGGCGGGGGGATAATCTGAAGCCCGCGTTTGTTTTTGTGCAATATATTGATATGTTGTGGATAATTTGCCTGGGCCCGCATCGGCTGCGCGGGCCGGCGCGGGCCAGGCAAAGGAGCGCCGGCCCGCAATGCCATGCGCCCCACCGCGCACGGGTTTTCCTGGCCGGCGGCGCTCCGGGCGGCCCGGCGCGCGCTTGCGGGCCCTGAAAGCCTATGGTAATTTGCCTGGGTGGAAAATTGGGATCAGGCCGATGTTAGGCACATGAAGCGCGCCCTGGCCCTGGCCCGCCGGGCGGGCCGCCTGGGCGAGGTGCCGGTGGGAGCGGTGGTGGTGGACGAGGCCGGCCGCGCGCTGGCCGCCGAGCACAACCGCTCCTTGAGTCTTTGCGATCCCACGGCCCACGCCGAAATCCTGGCCCTGCGCAAGGCCGCCTCCGCCATGGGCAACTACCGCCTGGGCGGGGTCACCATGTACGTGAGCCTGGAGCCCTGCCCCATGTGCGCCGGCGCGCTGGTCTGGGCCAGGGTGCGGCGGCTGGTTTTCGGGGCCTGGGACCCCAAGGCCGGGGCCCTGGGCTCGGTGGTGGATCTGGCCGCCCAGCCGGCATTGAATCACCGCCCCCTGGTGGAGGGCGGGCTTTTGGCCGAGGAAAGCGCCGCCATTCTCAAGGAATTTTTCGCCAAGCGGCGAAAGGGCGGGGGCGAAGATTAAAAAAGAACGGAGAGGTACCGAAGTCCGGTCGTAACGGGCCCGACTCGAAATCGGGTTAGCGGCTAATCCCCGCTACGTGGGTTCGAATCCCACCCTCTCCGCCACAAAACGCCATGCCCTGGGAAGCTTAAGCAGCCGCTTCCCAGGGCATTCTTTATTGGCAACGCGCTTGGCCTTTGGGCTGAAACGCCTGCCCGGCCCAGCCTTGCAATGAAATAGCTATATGTTATTTAAAAATCGTTGGTATTTTCAGATAATATTATCGATCAAAATTTAAACCCTGACCAGCTCCAGCAGCGGCTCGAAGGAATATAAAGCCGGCCTCCTGCCGGATGCCTCCTCCACCGTCTTGATCAAGTCGTGTTCCAGCAAAACCCTGGTGATTCTGGCCGCGGTCGCCGAGGGTATGCCGCTGTTTTTGGTGAATCTATTGTTTCTGAATACCGGATTGCCGAAGATGAAATCCAAGGCATTTACGCTCCATTTTGAAGCCAGAATGCCCGCGAATCTTTGCTTCATCTCTTTGTAAAGATCGCGGATGCTCTCCGCCAGCGCGAGATTGTTCACGGCTTGCCGCTCGACGGCCTTCAGGAAAAACGCGCACCAGCCATCCCAATCTCCAGAGCGGGACACGTCGCGCATTCTCTCTATATACTCGTTTTTATTGTCTTCAAGGTATCCGCTCACATAAAAATGGGGCGAGGAGATGATGCCCGAGGACCATAGCATCAAGGTGATCAAAATGCGTCCGATGCGTCCGTTGCCGTCCTTGAAAGGGTGCAGCGCCTCGAACTCGATATGGGTGACGGCGGTTTTAAGCAAGGGGGGATGCCCGCTTTGCTTCATATAGTTGAATAGGCTATCCATGCCATCCCGAAGCTTTTCCGGGCTGATCGGTATAAACGATATGCTTTTACTGGATTTGTCGGCCAAGTAATTTTGCTCGGTTTTGAATTTGCCCGGCGATTTCAAAGAGCCGCGTCCAAAAGATAACAAACTTTGATGGATTGTCTTTATAAGCGATTGAGTCAAGAGATAACCTTCTTCCATCGCCTTTTGCGCGGCTTTCAGGGCCCTTGTATAAAGGTAGGTCTCAATGATTTCCGATCTTGTACTTACCGCGGTTCCTTTTTCCGCGTCATGGTCCGCCTCATACTTGAGTATTTCGTCCATGGTGCTGATGGTGCCTTCGATCCTGGAGGATATGACGGCCTCTTGGTTGCGCAGGGGCGCCAACAGTATCTCGCTGTTGTGCATGGTCTTCAGCATCTGGTCATAACGCGCCACGGCGTCGGTGGCCTTGAGCAATGGGTCGAGGAGTTGTTCCAGATCAAGGCTGGCCGGCGGAAACTTGCCATAGTGATAGCGCACGGCGTCTTCAAAATGGAAATCCACAGCCTAACCTCGCAAGTAGGCGTTAATATATTGCTAAAAATTAGCATCAAGGCGTTTAGTGGTCAATATAAATTAAAAAGCGAGAGACAAGCTATTTTGCGGTGAACCTATTAACCACAAAACTAGTTGTCTATCATATTTTGCCAAAAGCGAGAGACAAGCTGTTTTGGGGCTCACCGCTTAACCACAAACCGCGTTGTCTCTCGGATTAGACCGCAAACGAGAGACAACGCGGTTTGAATAGCCCGGCCATGGCGGCCCAGGGCAATCCAGCGGCAAAACCCTGCCGACCGCTCCGGAATGACCAACCAAAAGGCCGTGAACCCGGGCTTGTCCGCAAGTGATCCCGGAGGGGCGAATCTTATCCAATATCTTGTATATATTGGCTAAAGCTAGAGCTGTCCCCGCGACTTGGCCGCCGCCGCCGCCGTCCCCGCGGACAGCGCGGCCACCAGCCACGGTTAAAAAACGGGGCTATCTGATTTTTTTGTAATTTGGCGGTTGCCCAAGGCATCTTTAAAAACATAAAATGGTCGGTGATTTAATATCTACATCTCTGGAGGTGCCTGCAATGAAGATGTCACTGGGGAAAAAGCTGTTTTTAGGAGGAATGGCACTGGTGGCCTTGCCTTTGGTGGTGGTGGGATGGTTCTCCTCGCAAAGCGCTTCCAGCGGGCTCGAGGACATCTCCCGCGGATCTCTGGGCACTACCGCCAATCAGGCGGCGGAACTGGTGGAAACCAGTTTTCAAGACGAACTGCGCCTCATAGAGGTGCTGGCCTCCGGCAACAACTCGATTAACGCCCTGGGCCACGTCAATACCCTCAAAAAGCAAGAGCAAAGCTTGGAAGCCGCCAGCTATGAGCTGCTGAAAGCCTCCAACGACCTCAAGGCCTTCATAGACACCGTGGGCCGCCACTATGAGGTGGTGTTCCTGGCCGACCCTCTGGGGGATATCGTCGCCGACAGCACCGAGGGTTCCTACCAGGGCATCAACGTCAAGGACAGGGCTTATTTCAGCGAGGCCTTTGCCGGCAAGAAATCGCTGGGCGACATCATCGTGTCCAAGAAGACCAAAAATCCGGTGATCATGGTGGCGGTGCCGGTCAAGGATTACAAAGGCGAGATCGTGGGCGTGGTGGCCGGCGCGGTCAGCATGAGTTTCTGGCAGAAAAAGGTGGCCAAGACCAAGATCGGCACCACGGGTTTCGTGTTCATGGTGGATGCGAAAGGCCTGGTGATAGCCCATCCGGATCCCAAGCTGGTGCTCAAAATGAACGTCACCGAAATCCCCGGCCAGGAGAAAGCCACCCGGGAGTTGCTTACCGCCAAGCCCAGCGTGGTGGAATATGATTTCCAGGGCCGCCACAGGATGGCCGGCCACGCGCCGGTGCCCCTGGTGGGCTGGTCCCTGGTGGCCATCCTGGATAGTGACGAAGTCCTGGCTTCCGCCCACGATATACGCAACGGAGTTTTCATCATCGCCGGCGTGGCCTTGATTCTGGCGGCCTCGGCGGTGCTTTTCTTGTCCCGCTCCCTTTCGCTGCCCATTGGCCGGGTGGCCCAGGGCCTGGGCGCGGCCTCGGATCAGGTGAGCCAGGGCGCGGCCCAGATGTCGGACGCCAGCAACACCCTGGCCCAGGGCGCCAGCGAGCAGGCCGCCGCCTTGGAGCAGAACTCGTCCTCCCTGGAAGAGCTGGCCAGCACCACCCACGCCAACGCGGAGAACGCGGACGAGGCGGCCAAGCTAACCTGGGAAATGGGCAAGGCCATCGATCAAGTTAACCAGTCCATGGAAAAGGTTTCCAGCTCCATGGATCAGATAAGCCAGGCCAGCCAGGAAACCGGCAAGATCATCAAGACCGTGGATGAGATAGCCTTCCAAACCAACCTGCTGGCCTTAAACGCGGCGGTGGAGGCGGCCAGGGCCGGCGAGGCCGGAGCCGGTTTCGCGGTGGTGGCCGACGAGGTGCGCAACCTGGCCATGCGGGCCGCCGAGGCCGCCCGCCAGACCGCCGATCTCATCGAGGGCACCCTGGATAGGGTCAAATCCGGCTCGGGCCTGGTGCAAGACACCGCCTCTTCCTTCAGCCAGGTCATGGACATGGCCACCAAGGCGGGCAAGCTGGCCGAGGAAATCGCCTCCTCCAGCAAGGAGCAGGCCCAGGGCATAGAAAGCATCAACCGCGCCACCCACGATATGGAACAGGTGACCCAGCAGGTGGCGGCCAACGCCGAGCAAACCTCGGCCTCGGCCGAGGAGATGCTCTCCCAGGCCAGGGGGCTCTTGGATTTCGTCAAGGACCTCAAGAAACTGGTGGGCGGCAGCCTGGCCGATTACGGCGCCGCGGCCGGGCGCAGCTTCACGCGCAGGAAGAAAAAATCCGACGAGCCCAAGGCGCTCACCTATGAGACCCCCAAGGAGGAACCGGAACAGGGCGATTTTGTCTGAGCCCCAAAGGCAAGTCGCATAATTCCAGCATCGCCGTCGGCGGCCCGGGAGCCTTGAGCTTCCCGGGCCGCTTTCTCTGGACCCAAGCCCGCCGCTGCCGCCAAGCCTAAATCTTCCCGCCGCTGAATCCGAAACCAGCTCGGCGCGCTATCGTTGCCCGGCCGCTTTGGGGTAGCATTAGGAAAACCAACTTTCGCTCGCCTGGGGGTGTGGGAGAGACCATGACGCTGAGAACCGCGCGCAAAGGATTTGCCCTGGCCTGCTGCCTGCTGCTGTCGATCTTTTTGCAGAAGGGCCAGGCCCCGGCCCAACCCCCCGCCCTGGAGGCGGCGCTTTGCCTCCAGGCCGACATGGTCAGCGGCCGGTACGCTCCGCTGGCCTCCCTGCCCGCCGGAGCCAAGGGCTTTCTGGTGGCGCTGACCTCCCGCCATGACCAGGCGCTCGCCGTGAGCGCGGCCTGGCAAGCGGTCAACGCCCCTGGGATGCAAAGCGGAGCCACCCTGGCCGAGGACCAGGCGCTCTTAAGCCCCGGCCGCACCAAGTTCATACCCTTTCAGGCCGGCCCCGGCGGCCTGGTCGCCGGCAGCTACCGGGTGAAGCTGGTTGCCGGGGGGGTGGTCCTGAAGGAATTGGCTTTCGAGGTAACGCCCGCGCCGCCCGCCGCCACGGCCCCGGCGGCGCAGGAAGAGTCCTCGGCCCAGGCCCTGGAGCGGGTGTTCAAGACCAAAAAGGGGCCCGAGGCGGTGAAGGAAGGCGCCGCCGTGATGGGCAGCTTCTTTGACAAGGAACTGGGCTCCTCCGCGCCTTCTAAAAAAACCTCGCCGGCCGGCCCGGCCAAGGAGGCCCCCTCCGCCGCTCCGGCGCCCAGCGCCACGGCCCCGGCGGCGGCCCCGGCGCTCGCAGCGAGCCCCACCCCGGCGGCGACCGCTTCTACCCCCGCGCCTGAGCAAGCCGCCCCGGCGCCCGCCGCTCCGCCGGCTGCCCAACCCGCGCCGGCCCAGCCCGCCGCGCCCGCTACGCCGCCCGCGGCCTCCGCGCCGGCGCTTCCCACGGGCCAGGGCTTGCCCTCGCAAACCGCGCCGGGCATCAAGGCGGTGTGCGCCCGGCGGGTGGACGCCCAAAAGGCCCCCGTGGAAACCACCAGCCAGTTTGACGAGAACGAGCCCAAGATTCTGCTGGCCTTTTCCAGCCAAGACCCCGGTCTCAAGGACATCGTGCGGGCGCGCTGGCTGGCCCAGGCGGTGGAAGGTCTGACCCCCGGCCAGGAGGTGAGCCGCAGCTCGGAGGTCCTGCGGGTGGGCTCTTGGAACACCGCTCCCTTCCTGCCGCCCAAGGGCGGGTTTTGGCCGGGGCGTTACCAGGCCGTTTTGAGCAAGGACGATCGAACCATCGCCCAGGTGGATTTCGTGATCGCCTCGGCCCAGCCGGCCGCGGCGCTGCTGGGCGAGTCGCCCGCGCCGGCCGGCTTCAATCTGGCCCAAAAAGAGCTGGGCGGCCGGGTGGTCTCGGCCACCTCCCAGGACAACAGCACCTATTGGGCCAAGGAGAACCTGATAGACGGCCAGGGTTACGGCGGCAAGAATTGCTCGCCCGCTTGCGGCTGGGCCTCCTCCAGCCGCAAGACGCCCCAGGAGCTGGTGTTCTCCTTCCGCGACCAAAAAGAGGCCATGATAAACGGCGTGATCATAAATTGCGAATCCTGCGACGGCGATGAATCCTGCCTGGCGAGCCTGCCCCGCCAGGTGGAGACCTGGGTCTCCAGCCAGGGCCCGGAGGCGGGCTATGAATTGGCGGCCAGCCGGCGTTTGCGGCCGGTGGCCGGGCAGCACTTCGTCGCCCTGCCGCCGGTCAAGGCCAAGTTCGTGAAGCTGGTCATAAAGTCCCATTACGGCTCTTCCCGGCGGGTGCAGTTGGCCGAGGTGGCCATCCTGGAAGCGCCGCCGGGGCCGTCCCTGACCCAGGGGCTGGAATTCGACCTGGCCCTGCCCAGCCTGGGAGGGGCCTTGATCCGCTACTCCTCCGAGGACTACGGCCGCGAGGCCTCGCGCCTCATCCTGCCCCAGGCCGACGGCAAGGGCTGGCGCTCCGCCGATGACAAGCTGCCCCAGGAGTTCGTGTTCGGCTTCCGCGACGACCGGGAGGCCTTCATCGACCGGGTGGAGCTGCTGCCGGACCTGAAGGCCGACCCCGGCTCCCGCCCCAAGCTGGTTTCGGTGGAGGCCTCGGCCCTCAGCCCCAGCCAGGGTTTCGTGGAAATCACCCGCCAGGAGTTCGCCACTCAGGGCGGGCCCCTGGTGGTGCCGGTGGGCAAGGCGGCCCGCTTTCTCAAGCTGCGCATCCTGGAAAACCAGGGCGGCAAATACGCCAGCCTGGGCCGGGTGCGCATCGTGGAGGGCAAGGCCCCCGGCTATGTCTCCCTCCTGGCCCAGCCCCCCAGAATCGACCAGGCCGGCTTCGAGCCGCCGCCGCCCGACCCCTCCCTGGTCACCTCTGGCGTGCGGCCCGGCGACAGCCCCCAGGACGCGCCGGCCCTGGAACTGGGCAAGCGCATAAAGGCGGCTTTCCAGGAATACGGCAAAAAGCACTATTACTCGCTGGAGCTGCCGGGCGACCGCCCCGGCCAGCTCAATCTGGAGTTGATGGGCCAGCCCTTCCTGCGGGTCAAGCTGACCCTCCTGGACAAGGAAGGCCGGCCCATCGCCGAATTCAGCCCGGAAAACAACTCGCCCCGGCGCACCATGGTTTCCTGGCGGGTCAATCCCGGCCAATACCGCATCATGGTGGAAACCACCCCGGCCAACATCATCCTGGCCTACGACGTGAGCGGCAGCATGTCCGGCCAGACCGATCTGCTGCGGGAGGCGGTCACCGGCTTCATCAAGAGGGTGCGCCCCAGCGAAAAGGTTAACCTGATCGCCTTCAACAACAACGTGCTGGTGCTCTTGCCCGGCTTCGTCAACGACCAGGCCCAGCTCCTGGAGGCGGTGTCCGGCAAGTTCAAGGCCGAGATGGCCACCCGGCTCTTCGACGCGGTGGCCGAGGGCATCAAGCTTCTCAAGGAGGCCAAGGGCGCGGGCGTCATGGTGGTCATGACCGACGGCGTGGACGAGGGCAGCGCCACCAAGTCGCCCCGGTTCTGGGAGGTGATGGCCGGCAACCCGGTGCGCATCTTCACCCTGGGCCTGGGCGGCGAGCTCAAGGTCAATCAGCGCAAGACCGGCATCAGCGGCCAGCGGCTCTTGAGCTACGTGGCCCAATCCACCGGCGGGCGCTATATCCCCATCCCCAACGTCGAGCTCATGGTGGAGGCCTACCGCAAGATAGCCGAGGAGCTGATGTCCGGCACCACCTATTACCTCTTGCCCACCTGGACCTTCAATCCGGGGCTCCTCATGGTGGAGGCCCAGGGCGAGAAGATAGTGCGCATGACCGCGCCGCCGCGCATCGAGCTCATCCTGGACGGCAGCGGCTCCATGAAAAAGAAGCTGGCTGGCCGCAGCCGCATGGAGGTGGCCAGGGAGGTGCTGAAGGACATCATCGAGCAACTGCCCGAAGGGGTGGAGGTGGGCTTCAGGGTCTACGGCCACCGCGTCCGGGAGGGCCGCAAGGGCGATTGCCAGGATACCGAGCTGATCTACCGCTTCGACAAGCTGAATAAGAAAAAGCTCATCCGGCAGGTGGAGGCCGTCAAGGCCCTGGGCACCACGCCCATCGCCTACTCGCTCAAGCAGGTCCCCGGCGATTTCGGCGAGGCCCCCGGCGAAAAGACCGTGATCCTGGTCACCGACGGCAAGGAGGAATGCGGCGGCGACTTGGTGGCCACCATGGACGAGCTGCGCGCCCAGGGCCTGGACGTGAAGCTGCACGTGGTGGGGTTCGCCGTGGACGATCCCCAGGTCCATAAGCAGATGCGGGAGGCCGCCGCCGCGGGCAAGGGCCGCTACATCAGCGCCATGGACAGCGCCG
This sequence comes from Desulfocarbo indianensis, assembly GCA_001184205.1. Classification (GTDB taxonomy): domain Bacteria; phylum Desulfobacterota; class Desulfarculia; order Desulfarculales; family Desulfarculaceae; genus Desulfocarbo; species Desulfocarbo indianensis. The sequence continues at coordinate 432,634 of LBMP01000001.1, read as the reverse complement.
GCCTGAAAAAGGCCATGCAGGAGACCCTGGCCCTGCCTTTCAAGGTCTGGGATTCCAAGGGCGAGGAGGTGGCCGGCGGCAGCGCGGGCAAGGAGCTTAGCCTGCCGGCCGGGTATTACCGGGTGGTGTTCGACACCCCCCAGGGAGAGCTGGTCAAGGACGAGGTGGAGGTGGCCGAGGACCAGACCACCCTGCTCAAGATCACCAAGGACGGCCCCAAGATCGGCATCCAGGCCCTGCCGCCGGCGGCAACGCGGTAAGTAAAAAAGGCGGGGCCGCTTATCGCGGCCCCGCCAGCTTGATGACAAGGCCAAGCTGACCAGGCTGCTCAGAAAGCCCCGGATGCTAGGCGCGAGGAAAAGGCTGGAACCAAGCGTAGTCGGACCTACGTGAGTTTCAGCCTTTTCCGCAGCAACGACGCAGATGGGGCTTTATCAGCAGCCTGGCGGGGCCGCGTTGAGCGGCCCCGCCATTATTTATCTTTGGTAATGCAGCGCTATGAAGGAGTGGAACATGAAGCCGTAGCGGGCGTACCAGTCGTTCTCGCCGAAGTATTTCTTTTCGCAGGCGGCCACTTCCTGCAAGGCCGTTTTGAGTTCGCCGACCAATTGGTTGTATTTCTTGCGGTAGGCCGCCTCGAAGTTTTTGAATGACTTCAGAATCTTCAACCTCTGGGCCGTCCATTCGATGCCGCCCAGGTTGCTGGCCCCGGCCACGCTGTCGCCGAAGGACATGGCCGCCTTGGTGTAGTCGTCGGTTTCCTTGTACAGGATGCGCAGCTTTTCAAAATTGATCCGGAGCCGCTCGATCTTTTTGTTGGCCTGTTCATAGCATTGCCAGCAGCCCTGGTCCTGGGCGCAGCCGGTGGGCACCTCGGGCATGCCGGGGGGGTTATAATCCGGCCCCGAGCCGCCGCCTCCCGGAGGGATGGCCTTGTCTTCCATCTCTTTCCATTTGTTGTACATGTCCATTATCTTGCCCGCGTCGCTCGCGCCGGTGCCCGGCTCGTAGGCCCTGGCGGCGGGAGCCCGGCCCAGAAGGCAGGCCAGGATCAAAACCAAAGCGACCGCCAGCAGGCGCTTATGCAGCTTGATGGTGTTCATGGCTTGCCTCCCTTGGGAACCAAGACCGGTTTCATTTGGGGCTGGTCTTCCTCGCCCACCTGCACCCCGATGAAAACCGGGGCCGGTCCTTGGGGGGACACCAGGCTGATGTAGAGATCGCCCTGCATGCGGAGGGAGAAGCGGCAGTCGCCCTGGGCCCCGGTGGAGCAGGTCTGCATGGGGCTTTCCCAATGATAGCGGCGCAGCTCCACCCGCACGTCCTTGGCCTTGTCCTCGGATACCACCACCAGCTTGAGCGGCTGGGTGATCCAGAGATTGCTCACCTTGAGAGTGGAAGGCTGGACCTGGGCAATGCCTTTCACGAAGGCCGCCTTGCCTTTGCCCTTGGGGTCCTTTTCCAGCTTTATCTGGTAGGCCTGCGGCTCCTCCATGGGGCTCTTGGCGGCCGCCCAGGCGCTGGCGGCGGGCTGCGCCGCTCCCCATAGGGCCGCCAGGAAAACCGCCAGCGCTGCGGCCATGGCGATTTTGCCAAAGGCCCCGCCCGGCCGGGCCGGGCGCCTAACCGATAGTTTTTTCATGATCGCTCCAGGTTGGGTGGAAAGCCCGCCGGCCCCGCCGGTTAGCGGCGCGGCCGGCAGTTTGCATGATAGCACACAATCCCCCTGGTCAAAGCCGGCCCTAAAGCCATTTCTTGCGGCGGAAATAGATGAGCATACCGATGACGCTGACCAGCATGATCGCCAGCACCGCCGGGTAGCCCCACTTCCACTCCAGCTCGGGCATCCACTTGAAATTCATGCCGTAGAGCCCGGCCAGGAAGGTGAGGGGGATGAACAGGGTGGCGATGATGGTGAGCACCTTCATCACCTCGTTCATGCGGTTGGAGACCCCCGAGAGATACACGTCCAAGAGCCCGGAAAGCAAATCCCGCAAGGTCTCCACCTGGTCGATGATCTGCACGGTGTGGTCGTAAAGATCACGCAAGAATGGATGCATGTCGGCGTGCACCAGGGTGGAGCCCTCCCGGCTCAGCCAGGCCACCACCTCCCGCAGGGGCCACACCGCCTTGCGGAAGCCCATGGCTTGCCGCTTCAGTTCATGCAGGCGGTGCATGGCCTTGGGGTCGTGGCCTTCCAGGAGATCGTCCTCCAGTTCCTCCACCTCGTCGCCCAGGGCCTCCAGGGCCACGAAGTAATTGTCGATCACCGCGTCCATCAGCACGTAGGCCAGATAGTCCGGCCCCAGTTGGCGGATGCGGCCCCTGCCCTTCTTCAGGCGCTCCAGCACCGGCCCGAAGAGTTCCCGGCCGCCCTCCTGAAAGGAGATCAGCCAGCTCCTGCCCAGGACCAGGCTCACCTGCTCGTCCGAGATCGCGCCGGTGTCCTGGTCGTAGTGGACCGACTTCAAGACCATGAACACGTAGTCCTCGTATTCCTCCACCTTGGGCCGCTGGGTGGTGTTGACCACGTCTTCCAGCACCAGGGGGTGCAGGCCGAAGATTTCACCCAGGCGGGAGATGGCCTCCACCTGGCCCACCCCCTCCACCTTGAACCAGGTCACCCTCGGGCTGGCCTTTTCCTTGGCGACCATGCCTTCGTCCGTGGCTTCCACCTGCTCCAGATAATCCTGGTCGTATTCGATGATGGATATGCGGGTGGGGTTCACCGGCTCGTCGCTGATGGGCACCAGGCTGCCGGGCGACATGCCGGCCTTTTGGGCCATGCTTTTCAAGAGCATTTTTCCGCCTCCTCTCGGCTGCCCCTCATTTTCGGCCATACGGCGCAAAAGTGAAAACACTTTTGCGTCCATAATTTGGATTGGCGCGGGGAGTCCCCAAGTATTATGCTCTTGCGCCATGGAACTGCAATATTGCCCAAAGTGCGGCGGGCCCCTGGAGACCCGCGAGATAGGCGGCCGCGAGCGCCGGGCCTGCCCCGCTGCGGCCTGCGGCTACGTGTTTTGGCTGAATCCCGCCCCGGTGGTGGCCGGCCTGGTGGAGCACGGCCCGGACGTGATCCTGATCCAGAACCTGGAATGGCCCGCCGATTGGTGGGGCCTGGTCACCGGCTTTCTGGAAAGCGGCGAGACCCCGGAAGAGGGCATGCTGCGGGAGCTGGAGGAGGAGCTGGGGCTCAAGGGCGAAATCAAAAGCCTCATCGGCGCGTATTCGTTTTTCAGGGCCAACCAGGTGATAATCGCCTACCACCTCGTGGCCCAGGGCGAGATAGTGGTGGGCGAGGAGCTGCGCGCCTACAAGCGGGTGCCCACCGAAAGACTCAAGCCCTGGCCCGGAGCCACCGGCCAGGCGGTGGCCGATTGGCTGGCCGCGCGGGGAGAGCGCCCATGAGCGCCGCCGGCCAAGGGCCGCGCGCGCAGCCCACCGGCTTTGGGGCGCTGTGGGGCTCCTGCCTGGCCATATTCTGGCCGGGGACCCTGGCCTTCGGTTTTCCCGGCGTGATGGCTTCCCATTGGCAGCAAACCTTCGGGGTGGGGCGCGGCGCGGTGGGCACCACCATGTTTTTTCTGCTGGCGGCGGTGGGCTCCTTCATGTTCCTGGCCGGCCGCCTGCAGATGCGCTGGGGCGTGCGCCGGCTCATGACCCTGGGCGGTTTGGTGGGCACGGCGGACATGCTTTTGGCCGCCTGGGCCCCCGGCATGGCCTGGGTCTACGCCTGGGCCTTCCTCATGGGCGCTTCCCAATGCTGCATCTACATCGCCGCCCTCACCACGGTGCAGCAATGGTTCCCGGCGCGGCGGGGATTGGTGGCCGGCACGGTGAACCTGGTCTTCGGCGGCGGCGCCGCGCTGATGAGCCCGGTGTTCGCCTGGCTCCTGACCAGCCGCGGCTATGAGGACACCTGCCTTTTCATCGCCGTGGCCAATCTTCTGTTCACCGTGATCGGCGCGCGTTTCAGCGATCTTCCCCAACACCGGGGCGTGACTCCGCCCCAGCCGCCGGGCGGCGCGGCGCTCCCCAAATCATTGACTTCCCGGCAAGCCCTGGCCACCCGCGGCTTTTGGTTCTTCTGGGGCATGACCGCCTGCATGGGCGCGGCGGGCATCGCCATGGTGACCCTGGCCACGGGCTACGGCCAGAACCTGGGCCTGGATTTGGAGCGGGCGGTCATCATCCTGGCGGTGTTCAACCTGGGCTCCAGCGGCAGCCGCCTGCTCATGGGCTGGCTTTCCGACAAGATCGAGCGCACCGTGGCCATGAGCTGGACCTTTTGGGCGGCGGGGGCGGCCTATCTGGCCCTGCCCTGGTGCGGCGGCCTGGGGAGCGCGGCTTTGGCGGCCGGGGTGGTGGGTTTCGCCTTCGGCACCTTGTTCGCGGTGTCGGCCCCCCTGGCGGTGGATTGTTTCGGCCCCCTGCACTTCGGCGAGGTGTTCGGCCTGGTCTTCACCGCCTATGGCTTGCTGTCCGGCTTCTTGGGCCCCGCCCTGGGCGGCTGGCTGCTGGACCATACCGCGGGCAATTATCTCCTGGTGTTTTCCCTGCTCGGCTGCCTGGCCCTGGCCGCGGGCGTCCTGGCCCGCCAGGTGCGGCCCGAGGTTTGAAAGGCGCAGCCCCGGCGGCCCGGGCTTGGCTGGCGCCGGTCTCCGGCGGGGGCATATAATACCCCCATGCTGGAGCGGACCTTCCTTCATATCCCCGGCGTGGGACCCAAGCGCGAGCGCGCCATCTGGCGGGCCGGCGTCACCCATTGGCGCGATTTCCTGGAGCGCGGCGAGGAGCTCCTGCCGCGGCAGGTGTTCAACCTGGGCCGGCCGGTGGTGGAGGCCTCCCTGGCGGCCCTGGAGCGGCCCGGCGGCCTGGCCGAGCTGGCCGCCCTGCTGCCGGCCTCCGAGCACTGGCGTTTCTACCCGGCCTATGAACGGGTGGTCTATCTGGACATCGAAACCGGCGGCGACCCCGGGGAATGGGGCGGCGTCACCGTGGTGGGGCTCTTTGACGGCCAAAAGGTGGAGCAGTACGTGGCCGGCCGCAACCTGCACGAGCTGGACCACGCCATGCGCGGCCGGGACATCGTGTGCACCTTTGCCGGCGGCAGCTTCGACCTGCCGGTGCTGCGCGGCGTTTTCGCCAACCTGTACCTGCCGCCGGCGCACATAGACCTGCGCTGGGCGCTCAAGCGCCTGGGCTACACCGGCGGGCTCAAGCGCATCGAACGCCAGTTGGAGATAGCCAGGCCCGAGAGCGTGCGCGAGCTGAGCGGCCAGGACGCGGTGACCTTGTGGCGCGATCATCTGGCCGGCGATGGGGGTGCGCTGGATATCTTGCTGGAATACAACGCATATGACGTGATCAACCTGCGGCCGCTTCTGGAGCTGGCCGCGGGCCGCCTGCGGGAGCGCGAACTGGGCCGCCTGGGGCTGGCTTCCCGGGGGGCTTCATGCTAAGTTGAGCCGGTGGCGCTAACGGCCGGGACCGGCGGAGGTATGAGCGTGGATTTCATCAACGGCGTGCGGACCAAAGAGCTGAAGGTCATTCCCGATCAGCGGGGCCGGCTCATGGAGATATTGCGCGAGGACGACGACATCTTCGCGGGCTTCGGCCAAGTGTATCTCACCACCACCCTGCCGGGGGTGGTCAAGGCCTGGCACTTGCACAAGCTGCAAACCGACAACGTGGTCTGCGTGGCCGGCATGATCCGCCTGGGCCTTTACGACGACCGCAAGGATTCGCCCACCTTCGGCCTGGCCAACGAATTCTACCTGGGGGTGCACCGGCCCTTGCTGGTGCAGATTCCGCCCCTGGTCTACCACGGCTGGAAATGCGTGAGCAGCGAGGAGGCGCTCATCGTAAACACCGTGACCAGGCCCTACAACCACGCCGAGCCCGACGAATACCGCCTGGACCCCCATGAGAATCACCTTCCCTGGGATTGGTCCCGGGCCGACGGCTAGGCGCGCGGAGGTCGAATTTTATTACAGCGTCGGCAAGATCGCGTATATTGAATCTATAAGCAATTGATTGAGGTCCCGTTCGCCTCTGACGGGAGGGTGTCGCATGCCTGCCCAGGTACCGCCGCCCCGGCTCTCCCAGGCTCAGGCCAGGCTGGAGCGCCGGCTGGCCGCCCATAATTCAAGACTGCGCCTGATACAGCACGGCGTGCTGTCCCTGCTCATGGCTCTTTTCTGCATAGGCTTCAACGTGGCTTTTCTCCGGGATAGCGTTTGGTCGCCCTGGCCGGTGGCCGGTCTGCTTCTCTTGTGGCTGGTCCACCTTTGCCGCTATCTGAGCCTCGCCCAAAGCGCCAAGCAGGGCATCAACGTCTGGCTGGATGAACCTGATATGGAGTTCGGCGCGCCGCCCAAAAAGAGCGCGCCAAGGAAGCCCGCCTCGCGGGCCGGGCGCGGGGAGCCAAGGGCCGGGGAGCCCCGCCCGCCGGGGGACGCGCCGGGACGCTCCCGGGCTCAACGCCGGGAGTGGCTGGAATAGGGCTCCCCAGGGGGAGGCTTGTTTGATAGTCAGCGCGAGCCGCCGCAGCGACCTGCCCGCCTTTTTCGGCGGCTGGTTCCTGAACCGGGTGCGGGAAGGTTGGGCCCTGGCGGTCAATCCCTTCAACTCCAGCCAGAGCAGGCGGGTGAGCCTGGCCCCCCGCCAGGTGGAGGCCCTGGTCTTTTGGACCAAGAACCCCGCCCCTTTTTTGCCTTGCCTGGGGGAGCTGGATCAGCGGGGCTTTGCCTATTATTTCCTGCACACCCTCAACCTTTACCCGGATTTCCTGGAGCCCGGCCTGCCGCCGTTGGAGCGGCGTTTGGAGACATTCCAGGAACTGGCCCGCCGCCTGGGGCCGCAACGGGTGGTCTGGCGCTACGACCCCATCATCATCAGCAACCTCACGCCGCCTTCCTACCATCTGGAGAATTTCGCCCGCCTGGCCGGCGAGTTACGCTCCAGCGCCCGGCGGGTGGTGATAAGCTTTTTGCAAATGTACGCCAAGCTGAAACCGCGCCTGGCCCGCGCCGCCCAGGAGCATGGCCTGGAGATTATGGACTACAAGGATGGAAGCCACGAGGAGGAGCTGCGCGGCCTGGCCGCGGGGCTGGCCCGCATCGCTGGGGAGCACGGCCTGGCGATAGCGGCCTGCGCCGAGGAACGCGACCTGCGCCCCCAGGGCGTCGCCCCCAGCGCCTGCGTGGACCCGGTCATGCTGAACGATCTTTTCGGGCTGAAGCTGGCGCCCGGCAAGGACCCGCATCAGCGGGGGGCCTGCGGGTGCGCCCCCTCGGTGGATATCGGCGCTTACAACACCTGCTCCCACGGCTGCCTTTATTGCTATGCCAACGCCGCCCCCGCCGCCCTGGCCAGGAACCTGGCCCGGTACGATCCCTTGAGCCCCTGCCTGGCGGGCCGGCCGCCGGCCGCGTCATGACGAGTGCGCTGGCCGGTGTTCAGATAGCGCATGGCCCCGGTCCGCCCCCATGGCCCCCCGCCTTGGCCCGCCTTGGGGCGGTTTTTGGGGGAGTCTTGGGACGCGGCAGTCTCGCTTGGCAGGACCTTGTCATGCCCGGCAAGACGCTTGCCTCTTCCCGAATAACAATCCGCTCCCCAACGCTTATTGAGTTGTTTTTATTACATGTTGTAATCTTTACATTTTTATGGCAGGGATTTTCCCGCACGGTTTAGGGGCATTCTGGCATCTAAATTGCTTTTTTGTAAGAGTGCGAGTTTTCGTAAAGGGGCGGGCCAAGGAGGCGACATCCGCGGATCCGCCCCACCAGGGGGTCAGGCCGGTCCCCTGCGCATATCCGGTCTGGCTTCTATTATTTACCCTCCCTGCTTGCCGCCTCCCGGCTTTTCCCGGCCGGGGGGCGGCCTTCCTTTTGTCCGCTACAACTTACGGGGGTGGCTTTTCGCGGCCAGGTGCTTTATGCTGTCTGGCAGTGCGGCAAGGTTTCGCCGCCCCCCTAAAGGAGCGTTTTTTCATGGTTCGCGCCTTGCTCCCACGCCTGCCTTGGCTGCTGGTGGCCGCCGTGGCCCTTGTCTGGGCCGCCGGCTGCGGACAGGATGGAACCCAAGAGAAACCCAAGGCCCTGGCCTTGGCCCAGGAGTTGCGCGCCCAACTGCGCGCCCTGAGCGGGGTTTTACTGGCCCCCCTGCAAAACGATGATCCCCAGGCTGCCCAAAAGGCCTTGGCGGATTATTACCGCCAAGCCTCGCAGGATGGACGCCCCCTGCAAAACGGGGTGCTGGTCTTGAACAACAAGGGTGTTACTTTCGTTGAGCGCAAACCAGCCCCCGGCCATCCCGAGGGCGTGCCCGGAACCGGACCCGCCCGCAACTACTCTGACTACCAGGTGATCCGCCAGGCCCTGCAAAGCGGGCGCACCGAGGTGGGCAAGGTTTATTTGGCCCAGGACGAGCTTTATGTGGTTTGCCATCCCCTGGGCGACGACCATAAGGCCGGCCTTCTGATCCTGGGCGTCATGGGAGCCTATCTGGAGGGGCGCTTCGGCATAAGCGGCCAGGAGTTCTTATCTTTGGACCTGCGGCCCTGACAAGAGGGGAATCGCCTTGGCCATCACGGGCTCCAGCAAATTCAAGATGGAATCCTCCCCCGGCCAGAGCCCGGAGGAGCTGGTGCTAAGCGTCTCCGGCCGCCTGGACCGGGATGGGCTGGAGCCCGCCCTGGCCCAGATGCGCCAGGCTTTCGGGCAGAGCAAGCCCCGCAAGCTGGTGATCGAGCTGGGCCATCTGGAATCCCTGGACAGCGCCGGAGCCCTGGCGCTCACCCTCATGCAACAGGAAGCCCAAGCCCTGGGCGCTTCCACCGAGTTGATAAACCTGGCCAGCTCGGCGGCTGATTTGAAATCCCTCCTGGACCCGGCCGAACTGGCCAAGGAGCCCCTCATCCCCGAGGCCCGCAAGCAGGGCTTCGTCAGCGAGGTGGGCCGGGCCTTCCTGGATATGATGGGCGATTTCAAACAGATGATAGCCTTTCTCGGCGATTTTTTCCTGGCCTCGGTGCGCGCGGCGCGGACCCCGCGCCTGGTGCGCTGGAAAGACGTGGCTCTCTACATGGAGCGGGTGGGGGTGGACGGGCTGCCCATCGTGGGGCTCATCAGCTTTCTTCTGGGCCTCATCATCGCCTTCATGTCGTCCTTGCAGCTTGCCTCCTTCGGGGCCAACATCTTCGTGGCCTCCCTGGTGGCGGTGGCCATGGTGCGCGAATTGGGCCCCATCATGACCGCGGTGCTCATAGCCGGCCGCTCGGGCTCCTCCTTCGCCGCCGAGATCGGCACCATGAAGGTGAACGAGGAGGTGGACGCCCTGGTGGTGATGGGCTACGATCCGGCCGCCTTTCTGGCCCTGCCCAAGGTGTTGGCCTCGCTCATCGTCATACCCCTGCTCACCCTTTACGCCGATCTTTTGGCCATCGTGGGGGGCTTGCTGGTGGGGGTCTTGGGCCTGGACCTCACGGTGTACGCCTACGTGCAGCAGACCGCCAAGAGTCTGAGCGTGTTCGACGTGACCAGCGGCCTGGTCAAATCGCTGTGCTTCGCGGCCATCATCGCCGGGGTGGGCTGCCAGCGGGGCTTCACCGTGCGCGGCGGGGCCCAGGCGGTGGGCGCGGCCACCACCTCGGCGGTGGTCACCGCCATGTTCTTCATCATCGTAACCGACTCCATTTTCGCCATCGTGCTGCATTACATGGATTGGTAATGGACGCCGAGCGCCGCACAGAGCATGACGACAAGGGGCGCTGGATAGACCCGGCCGGCGGCATCAGCGGAGGGGAGTTCGCCTGGTCCCAGGGGCCGCCGGCGGCCGAGGCGGCCATCCGGGTGGAAAACCTCACCGCCGCCTACGGCGACAACGTCATCCTGCGGGACGTGAGCTTCGAGGTCACGCGGGGGGAGGTGGTGGTCATCGCCGGCGGCAGCGGCTGCGGCAAGTCCACCCTCTTGAAGCACATGATCGGCCTGCATCCCCTGGCCGGGGGCCGGGTGGAGATAAACGGGGTGGACATCGCCGCGGCCGGCGACCGGGAGCTGTCGCTGACGCGCCAGGGATTCGGGGTCCTGTTCCAGTCCGGGGCCCTGTTCGGCTCCCTCACCCTTTTGGAGAACATCACCCTGCCGCTGAACGATTTCACCAGTCTCAGCCCGCGGGCGGCCAATCTGGTGGCCAGGGCCAAGCTGGCCATGGTGGGCTTGGCCGGCTACGAGAATCATCTGCCCTCGGAGCTTTCCGGCGGCATGCAAAAGCGGGCGGGCCTGGCCCGGGCCATGGCCCTGGACCCGGCCATCCTGTTTTTCGACGAGCCCTCGGCCGGCCTGGACCCCATCACCGCCGCCGAGCTGGACCGGCTCATAATCCGCATCAACCAGGCCATGGGCACCACCATGGTGATAGTGACCCACGAACTGGCCAGCATCTACAACATCGCCCATCGGGTGGTGATGCTGGATAAATCGGTGCTGGGAATCATCGCCCAGGGACCGCCCAAGGAGCTGAGGGATACGTCCAGCGACCCCAGGGTGGCCGATTTCTTTCACCGGCGTCCCTCGCAGAAACAGGCATGAGGAAGCGTTAGATGAGTCCCAAGGTTTCCAGGTTCAAGGTGGGGGTGTTCGTGCTGATCGGCCTGGCCATGGCGGCGGGCTCCATCGTCTGGCTGGGCGCGGTGCGCTATTTCCAGGCCGGCCGCACCTTCGTGACCTTTTTCAACGAGTCGGTGCAGGGCCTGCAGCGGGACTCGGTGGTCAAGTACCGCGGGGTGGAGGTGGGCCGGGTGGTGGGCATCCGGGTGGCCCCGGATTACAAGCTCATCGAGGTGGTGATGCACATCCAGTTTCACGGCGAGCCCGAGCAGGAAATCGTGGCCCAGCTCAAGACGGTGGGCATCACCGGCATCGTGTTCGTGGAGCTGGATTTGAAAGACCCCGCCGACCCCGACCTCTCGCCGCGCATCTCGTTTGCGGCCGAATACCCCATCATCCCCTCCAAGCCTTCCGAGCTTTCCCGGGTGCTCTCGGTGGTGGAAAAGGTCAGCAAGGAGCTGGAGCAGATCAATTTCAAGGGCATCGCCCAAAAGGTGGAGGCGGTGCTGGATTCCGGCAATCAGCTGGTGCAGGACCAGCGCCTGCAAGACATAATCGCCAAGGTGAACAGCTCCGCCCGCCACCTGGACAGCCTCCTGGCCAGCGCCGATCAGGCGGTGAAAAAGGCCGACCTGGAGGGCGTGCTCAAGAAGACCGGCCAGGTATTGCAGGAGGCCAAGGAGTTCATGAGTCAGGCCAAGGCGGAACTGAAAGCCATGAAGCTTTCCGCCACCGCGGCCAAGGTGGATTCCCTGGTGGAGGAGGTGGGGGGAGCCAGCGGGGATTTGCTCCAGGATCTGCGCTCGACCAGCGAGAACCTGCGGCGGGCCAGCGAGACCCTGGACCAGCTCATGCGGCGCCTCAGCGATTCGCCTTCGGACATATTGCTGAGCACCCCGCCGCCGCCGCGCCAAAACGAAACCCCCTGACCGGCCGGGAGAGAGCCATGGGCCTTGATTCAGTCTCCAAGCTCGCGGGCCGCGCCGCCGGCCTTTTGGCCGCGCTGGCCCTGCTTTTGACCGCCGCCTGTTCGCTGCCCGGCCCCAAGCCGCCGGTGATCGTCAAGCAGTGGACCCTGGAATACGACGCGCCGCCGGCCGCCGGCCAGCGCCTGGACGCCGGGCTCAAGGTGAAGCGCTTCGAGGCGGCCATGTCCCTTATGGGCACGGAAATGGTCTACCGCCCGGAAGCCAACCAGCGGGGGGTGTACGCCTATCACCGCTGGCGGGTGAGCCCGGCCGATCTGGTGGGCGATTATCTCCTGCGCGATCTGCGGGCCCAGGCCGCCCTGGACGGGGTCTATTCCGAACGGCAAATGCAGCGCCCCCGCTTCCTTTTGGAAGGCGGCGTGGAGGAGTTCCTGGAAGTGGACGCCGCCGGCCAGTGGCGCGCTTCGCTGAAGGTGAGCCTCACCCTCCTGGACACCAGGAAGGACCGTCTGCCCCAGAGCCTTCTGTTCCAGCGCCAATACGGCTTTTCCCAGCCCATGCCCAGCAAAGACCCCGCCGGCCTGGCCCAGGCCATGAGCGCGGCCATGGCCCAATTCTCCCAACAGGCGCGGTCGGATATCATCCAGGCGGTAAGCCAGGCCCTGGCCATGGACAAGAGCCAGTAAGGCGGCCGCTAATGGCGGCCCGAGCGGCGCGGGGGGCATAAAGATCAAGGCGTGATAGGGCGATCAGGCGGCGGGTGAGGCGGTTAGCTTCCCGCCTCCGCCAGCAGGCGCTCCACCTCGGCCAGGCGTTCCTCGGCCTCTTCCAGCCTTTGCATCTGCTGGGGGCGGATGGAATGGGCCGGCAGCGCGGCCTGGGCCTCGGCCAGTTCCCGGCGGCATTCCTCGCGTTTTTTGAGCAGGGCGTCCCTGTCCATGGCGATCCTCAGCGGCTCAGATATCCATTTGAATGGCGCGGGCCACGTCCAGGCGGCGCGAGGCCAGGCCCGGCACCAGGGTCATGGCCGCGGCGGAAAGCTGGTCCAGCGCCTGGTTAACCTGTTGCCAGTCCACGGTGGGATAGCTCCGGCCCGCCTGGAAGCGCGCCCGGTGGCAGGTGCGGGCGCGGCCCTCTATGGCCACGGGCACCCCGTACAGCCGGCAGGTGGCCGGCCGCTCCTGATAGAGGATGCAGCGCCCCTCGCTCAAGAGCGGGCAGGGCACCCTGGCCCGGCTCAGGATTTTCAGGCGCTCCTCGCCCTGGGCGGTGAGCACGTCCTTCAGGGCCTGGTCGTAGACCCTGGCGGCTTTTTCGGCCCGGCGCAGGGCCTCGCGCCTTTCCTGGCGGGGCAACTGGCGGAAGGCCACGGCCAGGGCCAGGGCCTCCACCGGGGCCAGGTCGAACAGGGCGTGGCAACAGTCGTCGCAGCCGGCGCGGCAGGCCACGGCCTGGGGGTGCTCCCCGGCCACCCGGCGGAAAGCGGCGTCGCAGCGGGCGCGCAGTTCGTCCAGCTCGATCTTGAGCGCGGTGAGTTTTTGCTTGGCGTCGGCCATGCCCAATATTACCGCGCAAGGCCCGGCGCGCAAGCGCGCGGCCCGCTTGACCAAACCATGCGGCTCCCCGTAAGCTGGGTGAAACGCCAAACGCCGCTGTATGGCCGCACGGACGCCCAGGGAGGTGAAAGCCGTGACTGTCCCCGTACTTTATCTGCTGGACGCCAGCTCCTATATCCACCGCGCCTTTCACGCCATACGCGGGCTCAGCACCAGCGACGGGGTGCCCACCGGCGCGGTGTACGGCTTCACCCAGATGCTCCTGAAGGTCATCAAGGACGCGGCTCCCCAATACCTGGCCGTGGTCTACGACGCCAAGGGACCCACCTTCCGCCATGATATGTACCCGGCCTACAAGGCCAACCGCCCGCCCCTGGACCCGGGGCTCAAGGTCCAGCTTCCCCTGGTGCGCCAGATGGTCACCGCCCTGGAGCTGCCGGCGGTGGAGATGGAAGGCTACGAGGCCGACGATCTCATGGCCAGCCTGGCCGCCCAGGCCAGGGAGCAGGGCTTTCAGGTGGTGCTGGTTTCGGGCGACAAGGACCTTTTCCAGCTGGCGGATGAGGGGGTCACCATCTGGGACACCATGAAGGAGCTGAAGCTGGGGCCCAGGGAGGTGGCGGAAAAGTTGGGCGTGGCGCCGGAGCAGGTGGTGGACTACATGGCCCTCACCGGCGATTCCTCGGACAACGTGCCCGGCGTGCCGGGGGTGGGTCCCAAGACCGCGGCCAAGCTCATCGCCGAGCATGGCAGCCTGGATAAGGTGCTGGACGCGGCCGCGGACATGAAAAAATCCAAGCTGCGCGAAAACCTCCTGGAGCACCGTGGGCAGGCGCTCCTCTCCCGCCGCCTGGTGCGCCTGGCCCAGGACGCGCCGGTCAGGTTCGAGCCAACGGTGTTCAAGATGCGCAAGCCGGACCCGGCGGTGCTGACCCCGGTCTTGGCCCGCCTGGAGTTCAGCAAGCTCATGAACGAGTTCGCCGCGCCCGCCGCCGCCGAGGAAGCCACCTACGGCCGCATCAGCGACCCGGCCAAGCTGGAGGCCTTTCTGCAAGCGGCGAAAAAGCGCGGGCGGCTCTCGGTGGACACGGAAACCACCTCCCTGGACGTGATGAAAGCCGAGCTGGTGGGGGTCTCCCTGTGCCACGAGGCGGGCAAGGCGGTGTACGTGCCCGTGGGCCACCAGCTGAAAAAAGGCCAGAGCCAGGCCGACCGCCGGGCCGCCTTGCAAGTATTGGCCCCCTATCTGGCGGACGCGGGCCTCCCCAAGATCGGCCAGAACCTGAAATACGATCTCAGCGTGCTGAAACGGGCAGGGCTCGTCGTAAACGGCGTGGCCTTCGACACCATGGTGGCCAGCTACCTTATAAACCCCGGCCGCGCCAGCCACGGGCTCACCGCCATCGCCGCCGAGTTCCTGGGCCGCAGCATGATCTCCTACGAAGAAGCCACCGGCGGCAAGAACCTATCCTTCGCCCTGGCGGATTTGGACAAGGCCACTGATTACGCGGCCGAGGACGCGGACGTGGCCCTGCAGGCCGCCGAGAAAATGGAGCCCATGCTCCAGGAGGCGGGCCTGGAGAGGCTTTTCCAGGAGCTGGAGATGCCCCTGGTGCCGCTCTTGAGCAAGCTGGAGATGACCGGGGTGGCCCTGGACGTGGACCAGCTCAACGAGCTTTCCAAGGAGTTGGGCGCGCGCCTGGACGAGATCGAGATCCGCTGCTACAGGCTGGCCGGCCACCAGTTCAACCTCAACTCGCCCCAGCAACTGGGCAAGGTGCTCTTCGAGGAGCTGGGCCTCAGCCAGATAAAAAAGACCAAGAAGAAAACCGCCTATTCCACGGACATGAGCGTCCTGACCCTGCTGGCCGAGGAGCATCCCCTGCCCGCCGGGGTCCTGGAATACCGCTCCTTGGCCAAGCTCAAGGGCACCTACGTGGACACCCTGCCCACCCTGGTCAACCCGGAAACCGGGCGGGTGCACACCAGCTTCAACCAGACCGTGACCGCCACCGGCCGCCTCAGCTCCTCGGACCCCAATCTGCAGAACATCCCCATCCGCTCCGATCTGGGCGAGCGCATCCGGGCCTGCTTCATCCCCGAGCCGGGCCGGCTCATGGTGAGCGCCGATTACTCCCAGGTGGAGCTGCGGGTGCTGGCCCATCTTTCCGGGGATCCCCTGCTGGTGCGGGACATGACCTCCGGCCTGGACGTGCACACCCAGACCGCCTCGCGGCTCTTTGACACGCCGCCGGAAAAAGTGAGCAAGGAGCAGCGGGCTCGGGCCAAGACGGTCAACTTCGGCGTGCTCTACGGCATGAGCGCCTTCCGCCTGGCCCGCGAGCAGAAGATCGAGCTGGCCGAGGCCCAGGCCATCATCGAGCGCTATCTGGGCCGCTACCAGGGCATCGCCGCCTTCCAGCAAAAGAACCTGAGCCAGGCCCGCGAGCTGGGCTACGTGACCACCCTTCTGGGCCGGCGCAGGTTTCTGCCGGCCATCAACTACCGCGACCGCCAGGCCAGGGAGGCGGCCGAGCGCATGGCCCTGAACACGCCCATCCAGGGCACCGCCGCCGACATCATCAAGCTGGCCATGCTCAAGGTGGACGAGATGCTGGCCAAGGAGTTTCCCGAGGCGCTCATGATCTTGCAGGTGCACGACGAATTGGTCTTCGAGACGCCCGAGGGCCAGGTGGAGAAATTCGCCAAGCGGGTCAGGAAGGTCATGGAAGGCGTGCTGGAGCTGAAGGTGCCCCTCAAGGTGGACGTGGGCTGGGGCCGCAACTGGTCGGAGGCCCATTAGCGGCCAGGGGATTGGCCGCGCAAGCCTGGCGATGGCCGGCCTCCCGTGGCGGCGATCCGCGCAAACGGCCTGTCTAATAGCCATGAATCAATGGAAACGTGCAAAATGAGCGCGCTTCATTCTTGCTGCATGCAGCCTCGGGGATATGTCGGCTTTTGTTAAATAAAGCTATTAATTCTAAGTAGATATTCACACCAAAGCCCGTCTGGCCCCCCGGAGGACGCCTCGCGGGCGGCTTTTCTATTTTTATCATATATTATTAAGCATTTATGCAGGATGGCCTGCTTGGGCCCGCGCTGGCATCCCGCTTGCTTAACAGGTGGGCAGCGGATATTTCCTCAACCTTGAACAGGTCAAATTGATTCAGGTAACCATGGCCAACGCTACCAAAAAGAAGGTCCTGCCTATCAGGTCATTGCCCCGGCTTTGCGATTCCTATGGAAGCCAATCCGGGGAGGGCGTTTCCTGCGCGGACAACATCAGCAAGACCAAGATGGAGCTGTACGGCAGCGAGCTGATTCAAAAGGAAGTGCGGCCCAGCGGGGATTGCGGCCGGGTGTACGTGCCCCTGGCCTGGGTCGGTAAAAAGGTGAAGATCATCCTGGTGGACTGAGCCGTTAAAAAGGTCACCTTGGATATTGCTTTTCTCATGCCGGCATGAACATCATCCAAGGTGACCTCACACTTTTTCGCCTACCCGCCCGGCGTTCGCCCCAAGGTTACATTTGCATGAACAACGCATGATCAATGGCCCGCCCGCGCCGCCCGCTTTAGAATGGTTAATCATTATCACCAAGCGGAGCATGGCTATTGGGGCGGGTTTCCAGGGAAAACAAGGCGCTGCTTTGGGCCGAATGCCTGGCGCTGTTCTTCGCGCTGCCGGCTTTTTTATATTTCTTCCGCCGCGAGCTGGCTTTCAAGGTGGTGCCCCTGGTGCTGCTTCTGGCGGTGGGCTGCTCTATTTATCTCTACAAGAAAGCCGGCTTCCCCAACTGCGCATTTTACGCCTGCGACGGGATGTCCCGGCATCTGCGCAACATTCTGCTGGCGCTGCTGCCGGGGGCGGCCGCCATGCTTTTGATCGCCTGGCTCTATTTGCCCGAGAGGTTTCTGACCTTTCCCCTTGGCCGGCCCGGCGTGTGGTCGCTGGCCATGCTCCTCTATCCCCTCCTGGCCGCCTATCCCCAGGAGGTGGTGTTCCGCGGCTTTTTCTTCGCGCGCTATGAGGCCCTGTTCCCCAGCCAGGCCGCCCTGCTGGTCGCCAACAGCCTGAGCTTCGGCCTGGCTCACGCCCTGTACGGCAATTGGCTGGCTCCGCCCCTGGCCGCCCTGGGGGGAGCCCTTTTCGGCTACCGCTACCTGCGCTCCGGCTCCCTGATCGCCGCCGGCCTGGAGCACGGCCTGTGGGGCAATCTGCTGTTCACCTCCGGCCTGGGCTGGTATTTCTACAGCGGAGCCATTGCCTAGCCCGCCGGTCTCACTGGCTTGAGCGCCTGATTTTTCCTCTCGCGCCTATAGCGATTAAAGAAAGTCGCCTCCCCGGCCGATAAGACTAATAAGACGAATTGTTCCCTTAAGGTAGTGAAGATTATGGCAAAAGTCCTCTCTGCCGGCGCGGCTGGGCTCGGTTTTCCCCTCATCCCCCCGGACGGGGGCCAGGCTCCCGTCCGGGGTTCCAACCAGGACCCGGCCCAGCAACCTACCCCGGCTCCCCAGGAGCCCCGGGCCAGCGAGGATGTGGCGACTCCGGCCGTGACCCAGCGGCCGGTGGAGCCCGGCTCGGAAAGCCAAAAGCAATCCCGCGCGGGTGAAAAAGACGGCGGCCAGCGCGGCGCCAAAAGCCGGGAAGCCTATCAGCCCGACCTGAGCGCCCAGGAGCAGGCCCTGGTGCGCCGTTTGCAAGCCCGCGACCGGGAGGTGCGGGCCCACGAGCAGGCCCACGTGGCCGCCGGCGGCCCCCACGCGGGCGGGGCCAGCTATTCCTACCAAACCGGCCCCGACGGCAAGCAATACGCCGTGGGCGGCGAGGTGCCCATCGACGCCTCCGAGGCCTCCACCCCGGAAGCCACCCTGCAAAAGGCCCGCACCGTGCGCCGGGCGGCCCTGGCGCCGGCCCAGCCCTCGGCCGCCGACCGCCAGGTGGCGGCCAAGGCCCGGGCCATGGAGCAGGAGGCGCAACGGGATATTCAGGAAGAAAAGCAGGAGCAAGCCCAACTGGCCGCCCAGGACCGGGAGATCAAGGAAGGGGCCTCCGAGGCCTACCTTCCCCTGCCTCCCCGCCTGCCCCAGGCGCCGCCCTTTACGGTGAGAATGAATCCCCTAAGCAAGACCGTCTGAGGCGCGGGCAGCGCCCATCCCCGTCATTACATTGAAAAGCGAAGCCGCCGCCGATACGCGGCGCGTGCTTCACGACCGGCCTTGGGCGCTAGGCTGCGTGAAATATGCGGGCTAGAGTTTGATGATGGGCTGGATGCGGGTGCACTCGATGCCGTGGTTCTGGCAGATTTCGTACACGTCGCTGAAATCGGCCGACTTGGCCGAGAGGATGGAAATGAAGACCCGCTGCGCCTGGTGCTTGGCGATGAGCTGGTCCAAATCCTGGCGGCTGCCCAGCACCTTTATGCCGTGGATCACCCGCCCCTGCTTTTCGGGATCGTCGTCGATGAAGCCCACCGGCATGAAGGGATAGGATGGGTTGTTGTTGAGTTCGCGCAGCAGCAGCTCGCCGCCGTCGCCCGCCCCCACTATGAGCACCGGCATGCCCTGGTGCCCGCGGATTTTCTCGCGGAACACCCGGATGAGCGAACGGGAGCCGGCCACGAAGATATAGGCCAGGAAAAAGTCGATGATCATCACCGCCCGGGAGTATTCCTCGAAGCGGTAGAAGATCACCAGAAAGAGGACGAAAACCAGGGACCCCGCCAGGCAGCCCTTGGCGATCTGCACGTAATCGTGCACCGAGATATAGCGCCACTGCCCCCGGTAGGTGCCGAACAGCCACAGGGCCACCAGCTTGATGCCCACCAGCCAGGGCAGGCTCTGGGCGATGAGATGCTCCTGCCAGGGGATCAGGCCTCCCTCGAAACGCAACAGCCAGGCCGCCACGTAGGCCGCCGCGAACAGGGCGGTGTCCACGGCTATCTGCAATATCTGCTTCTTGTACATCACCAGCCCGGCCAGAACCGGCATGCGCCAGCGCCGGCGCTTGTTCTGGCCGTCGTAGACCTCCACCTCGCCCAAATAGAGGCCGAAGAACACCAGGCCCACCGCGATGAGGGCCACCACCACCAGGGCGATGAGGGGCGTGGCGTAGCGCACCAGGACCAGCGAGGCCAGCCCGCCCGAGAGGCTGATGCCCAAAAGCAGGAGCACCGCCTTGCGCTCGCTGAGCCCCAAGAAGACCAGGCGGTGGGAGGAATGATCCCGCCCGCCCTGGGCGATGGAGCGGCCGTGGCTGCTGCGCTGGAAGGTAACCAGGGTGGTGTCGAAAATGGGCACCACCAGGGCCCCCAGGGGTATCAGCACCGACAGCGCCAGGGAGGAGGCCCCGGCCGTGGTGTTGGCCGAAAGGATGGTGGTGCCGGCCAGGGTGAAACCCAGGAACAGCGACCCGCAGTCGCCCATGAATATCTTGGCCGGCTTGAAGTTGAAGAAGAGAAAGCCCAGGGCCGCGCCGGCCAGCATCACCGCCAGGTGGCCCACCTGGGTGAAGTGGTTGACCAGGGAGCTGAAGCCCAGGCAGATGCCGGCCACGAACACCACCCCCGAGCTGAGGCCGTCCATGTTGTCCAGGATGTTCACCGCGTTGGTGACCGCCACCAGCCAGAACACGGCCAGAGGCACCGCCAGCCAGGCCCAGGGGATCACCTCGCGCTCCAGATCCACCCCCAGGCTCACGGCCGCGATGGAGATGATGAGCTGGGCCAGGAACTTGACCTGGGGCTTCATCTCCCAGATATCGTCGATGAGCCCCACCAGGAACATGGCCCCCCCGCAGCCGGCCAGCACCCAGTGGTCCCTGGGATGGGGCCCGGTGAGGAGAAAGCTGGTCATGAAGGCCGCGAAGATGCCCACCCCGCCGTAGATGGCGGTGGGCTTCTGGTGCCAGCGGTCCTGGCGGGGGGCCACCACCCAGCCGTTTTTACGGGCCAGCCAGATTATGATGGGCGTGGCCAGGGCCGCCGCGGCCAGGGCCAGGATGAAGGGAAGTAGCAGATGCATGGGCTCGTTTACGCCCCTTAAGCGGAATCAGCGTTCGCGGTAGTGTTCTATGACCGCCGAAACAATTCCCCGGATGTCCTTGCGGGGCGCGAAGCCCACCAGGCTTTTCAGCTTGGAAACGTCGGGCATGCGCCGGGCCATGTCCTCGAAGCCTTCCGCATAGGCCTGCTCATAGGGCACATAGGTTATGGGGGAATCGCTGTCGGCCATCTCCTTGACCAGCTCGGCCAATTCCCCGATGGTGATCTCCTGGTCGGAGCCCACGTTGACCACCTGCCCCACCGCCTGGGGGGCCTCGGCCAGGGCCGCCAGGGCCTCCACCACCTCGTCCACCGCGGAAAAGCAGCGGCTTTGCTTGCCGTCGCCGAACACGGTGATGGGCTGACCCATGAGGGCCTGGCGGACGAAGGTGGGCAGCACCATGCCGTAGCGCCCGGTCTGGCGCGGCCCCACGGTGTTGAACAGGCGGGTGACCACCACCGGCAGCCGCCGGGCCCGCCAGTAGGCCAGGGCCAGAAACTCGTCTATGGCCTTGGAGCAGGCGTAGGCCCAGCGCGCCTTCACGGTGGGCCCCAGCACCAGATCGTGATCCTCGCGGAAGGGCACCAGCTCGTTTTTGCCGTAAACCTCGCTGGTGGAAGCCACGATGACCTTCTTGCGCTTCTTGTTGGCCATCTTGAGCACCACCTCGGTGCAGCCCACGTTGGTCTCTATGGTGCGCACCGGGCTTTCCACGATCAGGCGCACGCCCACCGCCGCGGCCAGGTGATAGATGATATCGGCCCGGTCCACCAGCTCGGCCAGGGTCTGTTCCTCGCGCACGTCGGCGATGGTGTGGGAAAAATTGGGATTGCCGCGCAACGAATCCAGGTTTTCGATGCTGCCGGTGGAAAGATCGTCCACCGCATGCACCGTCTGCCCCTGGGCCACCAGATATTCAGCCAAGTGGGAACCTATGAAACCGGCGCCGCCGGTGATGAGCGCGCGCAGGGGCTTGGGCGAAAGCTGATTCATGCCTCGTGATACCTCGCTGTGCTGGCCGGCCGCCAAGGACGGCACGTCTGCTAACTACCAGTTCAGGGGTGATAAGTCAATGACCCTCTAAAAGCTCACGGCAGCCCAAAAGTGGGACTTTCCGGGGGGTTGCGCTCGGTTTTCGAGCCCAGCTCCGCCCCGCAAACCCGGCAATAATATGCGTATTTCTCGCCATTGGGCAGCACCAGGAGCAGCTTGAGCCGCACGGGCTGAGCCTTTTGGCACTGGGGGCAAAAAAGGCTCTGGGCCTCCAGATCGCCGAAACTATCCTGCGCATTCATGGCTGATCCCATCCTTTTGGCCGGCCGCGCCGGCAAGCCGGTTGGCTGCCTCATTATTTACATTCAGCCCCCGCGCCGGTCAATGAAACAACGCCCCGGCCCTAGCTATTGCCAAAACGGCCGGCCATTTGTCATTATAGCCCTGGCCTCTTGTGCGGGACAGCCCATGGCCGCGCCCGGCCGTTCCCGGCCGCGGGGCGGCTTTCCGGCGCGCCCCGGCCCTCTTAGCCAGGAGATAAAATCACCATGAATCCCGCCGACAAACCCGCCGCCTTGGCCCTGAGCCGCGTCCTGGGCTGCCAGCCCAACAGCCTGCCCACCCTGCCGGGCGCGGCCCAGGAGATGATGCGCCTCACCGCCGGGGCCGACGCCCAGGTGAGCGAACTGGTGCGGGTGCTGAAGCGCGATCCTCCCCTGGCCGCCAGGGTGCTGCAACTGGCCAACTCGCCCCTGTTCCGCACCACCCAGCCCATCGCCAGCCTGGAAAGGGCGGTGATGATCCTGGGTTTCGAGACCCTGCGCAACCTCTCGCTGGGCCTGGCCATTCTCTCTTCCATGGGCGGGGCGGGCGCGCTGAAGCGCCGCATATTGCGGGCCAGCCTCTGGAAGCATTCCATAATCGTGGCCGGCTTCAGCGAGGTCTTGGCGCGCGACCTCCTGGGCTTGGGCCGCGGCTATTATCTCCTGGGCCTTTTGCACGATTTGGGCAAGGTGGCCCTGGACGCCTTCCGCTCCAAGGACATCGACCGGGTGCTGGCGGTGATCGAGCGCCAGCGCCTGCCCTGGCCCCTGGCCGAGGCCGAGGTGCTGGCCTTTGACCACGGCTTCGTGGGCCAGCAGCTCCTGCTCTTCTGGGACCTGCCCCCGGAGATGGCCCTGGCGGTGGCCTGCCATCACGAGCCCTGGCGGGCCGGCGAGCAAGAGGACCTGGCCGGCCTGGTGTTTCTGGCCGACGCCCTGACCAAGCGCCTGGGGTTTCATTGCTACGACGCCGAGGCCCAGGCCGAGACCGACGCGGCCCAGACGCCCGAGGCTATGGCATTTCTGGAGAAGCGGGGCTGGGACCTGGACGAACTGGAAAAAAGCCACGGCCCTCAGGCCCTGGAGGAGACCCAGGAGTGGGCCGCCTCCTTGGAGGCTTAGGCGTAGCAGTTATAAGGATTGTGCGGGAGGTTCCCCGTCGATTGGGGATCAGCCGGCGCGCCGGGCGCAAATGGCCTGCCCGCTACCGGCGGGGCGGCCTTGCGCAAGCACAGTCCGCAACCTCATGGCGGCCCCCGGCGCGCCTTCACGATCGGCACTGCGCCACCACGGCGAATTCGCTGGCGGCCGGATCATAGGCCTGGCCCGCCACGTTGGCGTATCGCTCGGCCACGGCCAGGCCGTTTTCGGCCAACTCCCCGGCCAGGGATTCCGGGCTGAAGCATTGCAGCCAGTTGAATATCTCGCGGGTGCGGCCCTCTTCCAGGATCAGGTACCTGTCCAGGAATATCATCTCCGCCTCGTACTTGCAGGCCTTGCGGAACACGTGGTGCTCCCCGGCCGCCCAGAAGCCGCCCTGGGGGAAATACTTGTAGCCGCATTTCTCGCCCATGCCCGCAAGGAGGCGGGGCGAAAACACGTCCAGGAGCAGCGCGCCGCCCGGCGCGAGCAGATCGCGGAACTTGGCCAGCATGAGGCGGCGCTGCTCCGGGCCCAGGGCGCAAAAATCGCAAAAGATCATGGCGATCAGATCGAAGCGCTGCCGGCTCTGGAACTCCAGGTAATCCTGGCAGACGTAGCTGACCTGCAAGCCTTGCCGCGCCGCTACGCCGCGGGCGTGGCCGATGGAGCGCGGCGAAAAATCCACGCCCGTCACCTGGGCTCCCTTTTGGGCCAGGCGGTTGGCGTAGAGTCCGGGGCCGCAGCCGAAATCGCATACCTTGCTTCCAGGGCCCAGGCGGAAGCGCTCGGCCATCCAGTCCACGGATTTTTCGATGAGGGCGTGGTTGCGCGAGGCGATATCCGATTTAGCGTCCAGGTGGAACTCCAGCATTTTCCGCGAAACGTGCTCATCGGTCCACAAGAGGGCGGTGGTGAGGCGTTCATAGGGTCGGGGCCGCCGCTGGAATTCCCGCAGGGTTTCGAACATGTTCATGGCGAAAATCCTTACCTGGGCCAAGCGCCGCGCCGGCGCGGGCGCGCCAGCCCGGCGGGCCGGGGTGGATGATGATCGTAAGGGGATGTTTCGCCGGCTGGGGCGGGGCCTCAGGTCCTGATGCCGGTGGCCTCCAAAAGCCGGTCCATGAAGCCCAGGCAGAATTCGCGCTGGGCCTTGGAGGCGTACTCCGTGCAGGCGCAGCGCAGGCTCTCCTGGGCGCGCACCAGAAATTCCAGGCGCACGGATTCCTCTTCAATCACCACCGCCACCCGATGGGGGCCGCAGGATTGGCTGTGCTCGATCTGGAGGGGCGAGAGCAGGTCCGGAGGCAGCTCCAGCCAGAAGACGTCGGGCAGCGAACTCTGGGGCAGGATATCCTGCAAATGGGCGCGCACCTTTTCCAGGTCGTCCCGCCGCAATTCATCGAAAACCAAGGAACGCATGCCTAACCCTCTTTTGCCGTCGCCTCCCGGTCCAGGCGCTTGCCCACCCGGTAGGCGTCCCAGATGGAAAAAACCAGCATGGCCAGGAATACGCAGCCCAACACCACCAGATAGCCCACGCCCTCCTGCCACATGGCCCGGGAGAGCGCCTCGATGCTGCGCTCCTTTTCGGGCAGTTCCAAAAGGGCCATGGCCGCCTTGTTCAGTTTGTACAAGGCCAGGCCCACGCCCAGGAGGGCGATGAGCCCGGAGGCCGCCACCAGGGCCGCGCCCTTGCCGGCCTGGCGGTTGACCAACTGGCCCAGGCCGGGCAGCAGGATGGACAACAGCGGCGCGGCAACCGCCCGCTTCATGGTGGCTAGGCCTCCCTGCCGTAGACGGCCAGATACTCGTTGAACTGCTCCATGAGTTCATCGTCCAGGGAGCGGAGCCTGCCGTTGACCAGCACTTCCAAGCCCTCGGCGTGCAGATATTCCACGGTCTGGCGGATGCCCAAAAGCGACCACACCTCCAGGCCGGTCTCCTCCTTGAAAGCCGCCAGGGCGTCGGGCCCGCGCTGGCCCTCGCGCACGCGGCCGTCCTTGTCGTAGACCGCCTGGGTCTGCTCGCGGTCCACGGCCAGCACCACCCCCAGCATCTTCAGGGGCTTTTCCACCCTGGGCTCCAGCCAGCCGATTTTTTTGACCAGGTCGAACTTGGTGGCCATGGAGGTGCCCACGTCGTCCATGATCAGGAAACGTCCGCCCTGGATGGCCGCGCCGGTGACGAAAAGATAGCCGTGGCCCGTGGCCTCGCCGTAGGTCTTGGCCTCCTTGCGGTCGTAATCAAAGGCCACGTCCACCCCGTGCTCCTGCCAGAGGGAGATGGCCGCGGCCTGGGCGATGGCCGAGCCCTTGTAGGAGGGGCCCACCAGCACGTCCACCTGGTCCGAGAAGCCCTCATCCATGATCCAATCGGCGAAACAGTGTCCCAGCTCCTGGGCCAGGCGGCCGGTGCGGAAAACGCCCAGGTTCACGAAATAGGGCGAGGGCCGGCCATCCTTGAGGCGCAGGCCGTCTTGAAAGAACAGGGCCTGGCTTTCGGCCAACAGCCGCGCCAATCGCTGCTGATACTCACGCATGGCAAGCTCCTTTTTCATGTGCCGCCGGCAGGCATTGCGCCATATTTCCCAAGCGCCGCCCCCTCTCTATAGCAGAGAGCCTCCCGCAACTCAAGGCCGGCGGAATACCCCGCCAGGATTCAGGCCTAAGCGCCGGTAAAGGCCGACCGCCCCGGCGGCGGGGCCGGGCGGCTTTTCCGCCCTGGCTGCAAGGCTTTCCGAGGCTGGCGGATTAAGGCGTGGGCCGCTGGCGCAAAAGGACGTGCTCCAGGAGCAGGGCCACGGCCAGGCCCATGACGAAACCGTTGGCCAACAGCGGCTTGAGCATGGGGGGCAGGGCGGCCTTCACCTCCGGCGGCATGAAAGCCACCACCAGGCCCACGGTCATGGCCCCGCCCACCACGATGCCGCCGCTCCAGCTGACGCCGCCCCCGCCGCCCTCTCCGCCCACCATGAGCCGCAGCGCGGCGTAGACCGTGTTGGCCATGAGGAAAAACAGCACCGCTCCCACCACCGGCGGCGGCACCAGGTAAAAGGCGCTCAGGGCCTGGGGCCACAGGGCCAGGGCCAGCACCGCGCCGGCCGCCGGCAGCAGGGTCCAGCGGGAGGCGCTTTTAGTGGAGACCAGCACGCCGGGGCTCACCGAATAGGTGACCGGGCCGGGCACGCCCCACAGACCGGCCAGCACCCCGAAGACCCCGGTCACCGCCACCGCCCGGCTCTGGCGGCGGCCCATCTGGGGGCTCTGGATGATGTCGCCCACCGCCTCCACCGTGGCCAGCTCGTTGCTGATCACCGCCAGGTAGCACAGCACGAAGGAGACTATCACCCCGCCTTGCAGCTCCAGGGAGCGGGGCCACAGGCTGGGCGGCCCCAGGGCGCCGAGCTCCACGGCGGGCGCCGGCGCGGCGGCCAGGCCCAGGAAATGGAAAAGCGCCGCGCCGAGGGCCATGCCCAAGAGCAGCACCGAGGAGGACAAGAGACCCCTGAAGAAATTCTGGGCCCAAAGCATGAGCATGATGAGGCCCATGGCGAAGCCGAAGGAGGCGCCGCCGCCGCCCAGGGTCCGGGAGGAGAACATGAGGTCGCGCATGGTGGGGGCCAGGGTCATGGCGATGAGCATCAGGGTGCTGGCCAAAACCGGCGGGGTGTAGAGCCGGCGCAGCCTGGCGGCCAGGCCGCTGAAGCCCAGGAGGGCGCACAGCCCGCCGCCCACCGCCACCGCGCCGTAGACCGAATCCAGGCTGTCGGCCGTGGTGGAGATGATGCCCACCATGAGCGCCGCCGAGGGGCCCACCAGGCCGGGCAGGCGGTGGCCGGCCAGCACCTGGACGAACTGGGCCAGGCCGCACACCAGAAGCAGGCGCTGCAAAAAGACCACCTTGTCCGGCGCGGAGAGGCCCTGGGCCGAGGAGACCACCTCGCCCATCACCAAAAGCCCCGGCACCAGCACCACCAGCCATTGCAGGCCGATGACCGACATGGCCGCCGGCGGGGGCCACTCATCCAGGGCGTAGCGTATGCGCAGTTCTTCGGGCGATCGCGGCATGGCTCATTATACGGGAGAAAACGCCCAAGGGGAGCCTCCCTTATACGGGAAGCTCCCCCCTGGTTTTAGTCGGCGGCAATCAGGCCGCCTTGCTGAAGACCAGCTTGCCGTCCGCCACCTCGGCCTGGATGGAATCGCCGTCGGCGAAGCTGCCGTCCAGAATCTTCATGGCCAGGGCGTCTTGCAGATTGGTCTGGATGGCCCGCTTCAGGGGCCGGGCTCCGTACACCGGGTCGAAGCCGGCGTCGGCCAGGTAATCCACCGCGGCCTGGCTCAGGTTCAGCTTGAGGCCCCGCTGGGCCAGGAGCTTGTTGAGCCGCGCCAGCTGTATATCCACGATGCGGGCGATGTGCTCGCGGTCCAGGCTGTGGAAGATCACCACGCTGTCCACCCGGTTGAGGAACTCGGGCTTGAACTGGGCGCGCAGGGCCTCCATGACCCGGCGCTCCATCTCCTCGCGTTTCTCGCTCCCGCTTAAGTCCTGGATGAACTGGGAGCCGATGTTGCTGGTCATGATGATGATGGTGTTCTTGAAATCCACGGTGCGGCCCTGGCCGTCGGTGAGCCGGCCGTCGTCCAAGATCTGCAAGAGGGCGTTGAACACGTCCGGGTGGGCCTTTTCGATCTCGTCGAACAGCACCACGCTGTAGGGCCGCCGCCGCACGCTCTCGGTGAGATAGCCGCCCTCCTCATAGCCCACGTAGCCCGGAGGCGCGCCGATGAGGCGGGCCACCGAGTGCTTCTCCATGAACTCGCTCATGTCCAGGCGGATCATGGCCTGCTCGTCGTCGAAAAGGAACTCGGCCAGGGAGCGGGCCAGCTCGGTCTTGCCCACGCCGGTGGGGCCCATGAAGATGAAGGAGCCGATGGGCCGGTTGGGGTCCTGCAGGCCGGAGCGGGCGCGGCGCACCGCGTTGCTCACCGCGATGATGGCCTCCTTCTGGCCCACCACCCGCCGGGCTATGCGGTCTTCCATGCTGAGGAGCTTTTCGCGCTCGCCCTCCATGAGCTTGGCCACCGGGATGCCGGTCCACTTGGCCACCACCTCGGCCACGTCCTCGGAGCTGACCTCCTCGCGCAGCATGGAGCCCGCATCTTGCAATTCCTCCAGGCGGGCCTGGCGCCGGGCCAGTTCCTGCTGCAACTGGGGCAGGGCCCCGTATTGCAGCTCCGCCGCCCGGTTGTAATCGCCCTCGCGCTGGGCGCGCTCCATGTCGGCCTTCAAGAGGTCCATCTTTCCCTTGGCCTCGCGGATGCCCTCGATGACGTCCTTTTCCTCCCGCCAGCGTTTTTTCATCACGTCGCGCTCGGCCCCCAGCTCGGCCATCTCCAGCTTGACTTTCTCCAGGCGGCGGGCGCTGCCGGGGTCGGTCTCCTTCTTGAGCGCCTCGGCCTCGATGGTGAGCTGGGTGAGGCGGCGCTGCAGGGCGTCCAGGTCGGCGGGCAGGGAGTCGATGTCGATGCGCAGCTTGCTGGCCGCCTCGTCGATGAGATCGATGGCCTTGTCC
Organism: Desulfocarbo indianensis; assembly: GCA_001184205.1. Classification (GTDB taxonomy): domain Bacteria; phylum Desulfobacterota; class Desulfarculia; order Desulfarculales; family Desulfarculaceae; genus Desulfocarbo; species Desulfocarbo indianensis. The sequence continues at coordinate 404,454 of LBMP01000001.1, read as the reverse complement.
GGCAGGAAGCGGTCGGTGATGTAGCGGTTGGAAAGGGTGGCCGCCGCCACCAGAGCGCTGTCCTTGATGCGCACCCCGTGGTGCACCTCGTATTTCTCCTTGAGGCCCCTTAAGATGGCGATGGTGTCTTCCTCGCTGGGCTCGCCCACCACCACCGGGGCGAAGCGCCGCTCCAGGGCGGCGTCTTTTTCTATGTTCTTGCGGTATTCCTTGATGGTGGTGGCGCCCACGCAGCGCAGCTCGCCCCGGGCCAGGGGCGGCTTGAGCATGTTGCCCGCGTCCATGGAGCCCTCGGCCTTGCCCGCGCCCACGATGGTGTGCATCTCGTCGATGAAGAGGATGATGCGGCCGCTGGCCTCGCTCACCTCCTTGAGCACCGCCTTCAAGCGGTCCTCGAACTCGCCGCGGTATTTGGCCCCGGCGATGAGGGCCCCCATGTCCAGGGCCACGATCTGCTTGTTCTTCAGGGTTTCGGGCACGTCGCCGGCCACGATGCGCTGGGCCAGGCCCTCCACGATGGCGGTCTTGCCCACGCCGGGTTCGCCGATGAGCACCGGGTTGTTCTTGGTGCGGCGGGAGAGAATCTGGATGGTGCGGCGGATCTCCTCGTCGCGGCCGATCACCGGGTCCAGCTTGCCCTTGGCGGCCATGTCGGTGAGATCGCGGGCAAAGCGTTGCAGGGCCTGGTACTTGTCCTCGGGGTTCTGGTCGGCCACCCGCTGGCTGCCGCGTATCTCCTTGAGCACGCCCAGGATGGCGTCGGCGCCGAGGCCGTGCTGGCGCATTATCCGGCCGGCCGCGCCCTTGCTCTGGGCCAGGGCCACCAAAAGATGCTCCACCGAGACGTATTCGTCCTTCATGGTCTCGGCCTGGGACTCGGCCGCGTTCAGCACCTCCAGGGAAGCGCCGGAAAGATGGGCCTGGGCGTGCGCTCCGGACTGCTGGGGCAGCTTGTTCACCGCCGCCTCGATATCGGCGGCCAGGGCCCCGGCGTTGGCCCCCAGCTTGCCCACCACCGGCCGGGCGATCTCCTCGGAAACCTGCATGGTCACGGCCAGCAGGTGCTCCGGCTCGATCTGGGGGTTGCCCTTTTTGTCGGCCAGACCCATGGCCCCTTGGATGATCTCCTGGGTTTTCATGGTCAGCTTGTCGAAACGCATATTTACCTACCGCCTTTTTAGGAAGTGTAATTTTCGGTTCACAGTATGAAATGTAAGCAGGGCTTAAACGAAGTCAATGCGGAGGAGACAAAAAAGACCCATTGGGGTTGCGGGATTGGCCCAGCCCGTCCGGCAAGGCCCCCCTATGCCCGCGGAGGCGCTCTCCGGGCCGGTCCGCCGCCCCAGGCAGGGGCGGACGGCTAGCCGAACTCGTAGCGGAAGGCCAGTTCCAGGCGGCGGTCCATCTCCGGCAGCAGGCTTTCCTGGAGATGGCGCAGCAAGGGGCCGTGATCCGAAAGCTTTTCCCCCCAGGCCGTGGCCAGGAAATGGCTGAAGGCCTCCAGGGGGCCGCCTTTTTCCCCGTCCAGATACCAATCTATGCGGGCCAGCACGTGCTTGAGGGGGTCGGCGGGCTGATCATAGAGATGCTGGTAGCTCATGGCGAAGAGAGGCAATAAAAGCCCCCGGATCAGATCGCCCAGGCCCTGGCAGGAAAGTCTCGACTCGGCGGCCAGGCGGTCCAGGGCGTGCAAGGCGATGAGCACCGGCAATTCGTCCTTGAGCACGGCGGCCAGCTCCTGGCGGTGTTTTTTGCGCAGCGACTTGCCGGCCGCCGCGGCCAGGGCCTGGGCCTGGGCCGCCACGTCGCGGCACATCAGGCCGTAGGAATGCAGGCACAAGCGATGCAAACGGAACAGCTCGCCGGCCTGGGGCGGCAGGGCTCCCTCCAGGGACGGCAGTTCCGGCAGGTTTTTGGGCAGGTGGTTCATGGTTAATTCTCCAGGGCCGGCTGTAGAAGCCAAGGTCGCCCCCTTATATACCTCCAACCGGGGGCGCGGGGCAACCGGCCAGCGCGGCTTGGTTGGGGGGGCGTCCCCGTGTTAGGATTCGGCGTGGCGCGCATTTCTTGAGGGGAGGGGACGCTGTGGCTTGGCGGGATATCTACGAGCGGCGGCGGGTGAGCGCCCGCAAGGCGCTGAAAGCCGTGAGAAGGGGGCAAAGGGTTTTCGTGGGGTCGGCCTGCGCCGAGCCCAGGGCCCTGGTCAAGGCGCTTCTGGACCGGGCCGACGATTTGCACGACGTGGAGATACTCCACTTCGTGACCCTGGGCGAAGCCGCCTACACCCAGCAGCGCTTTGACAAGCGCTTCCGCCACAACGCCTTTTTCGTGGGGCCCAGCACCAGGGAGGCGCTGAACCAGGGGCGGGCGGATTACACCCCGGTGTTCATGCACGACATACCGGGCCTGTTCGCCTCGGGCCAGGTGCCCCTGGACGTGGCCCTGATCCAGGTGAGCCCGCCCGACCAGCACGGCTTCGTCTCCCTGGGCATCGGGGTGGACGTGACCCGCTCGGCCGCGGAAAACGCCCGCCGCGTCATAGCCCAGGTGAACGAGCGCATGCCGCGCACCATGGGCAACAGCTACCTGCCGGTGAGCGCCATCGACGCCTTCGTGGAGGAGAACGAGGAGCTCATCGAGTTCACCTGGCCCGAGCCCGACCCGGTGGGCCAGCGCATAGCCGAGAACGCGGCCAGGCTCATCGAGGACGGCGATTGCCTGCACATAGGCTACGGCCAGATTCCCCACCTGGTTTTGAGCAATCTTTTCAACAAGCGCAACCTGGGCATGCACACCGAGGTGGTGAGCGACGCGGTGATGGACCTCATCGAGGCGGGGGTGGTCACCGGCTCCCAGAAAACCAATCTGCCCGGCCGGGTGGTCTGCTCCTTTTGCATCGGCAGCCGCCGCATATACGATTACGTGGACCTGAATCCCAGCTTTCTCTTTTTGCCCAGCGGCCAGGTTTACAACCCCCTGGAGATCGCCAGGAACGAGCGCATGGTCAGCATCGGCAGCGCCCTGGAGGTGGACATCACCGGCCAGGTCTCCTCCGAATCCATGGGCTATCAGCTTTATTCGGGCATCGGGGGCAGGCTGGATTTCATGCGGGGAGCCGCCATGAGCCTGGGGGGCCGGCCGGTGATCGTGCTGCCCTCCACCACCCGCGACGGGCAGAAGACCCGCATCGTCTCGCGGCTGAGCCAGGGGGCCGGGGTGGTGGCCACCAGGGGGGACGTTTATTACGTGGTCACCGAGTACGGCATAGCCTATCTGCACGGCCGCACCATGCGCGAAAGGGCCATGGCCCTGATCAACATCGCCCACCCCAAGTTCCGGGACGAGCTTCTGGCCAGCGCCAAGGAGCACGCCTACGTCTACCCGGACCAGATACTCCTGCACGCCGAGCAGAACCTTTATCCCGAGGAGGTGGAGGCCCCCACCCAGATGCGGGACGGCACCCCCATTACCGTGCGGCCCATCAAGCCCACCGACGAGGTGGCCTTGCAGGAGTTCTTCTACTCCCATTCCGAGGAGACGGTGTACAATCGCTATTTCCGCCCGGTGCGGGCCCTGCCCCACGTCACGGCCCAGGGCCTGGTCAATATCGACTATGAGCACGACATGGCCATCTTGGCCACCACCGGGCTCATCGGCAAGGAAACCATCGTGGGCCTGGGCCGCTATGTGCGCGACAAGGATGACGATCTGGCCGAGGTGGCCTACACGATCCATGATCATTACCAGGGGCAGGGCCTGGGCACCATCCTGCAGGACCATCTCACCGCCTATGCCAAGGCCAGGGGCGTGAAGGGATTCTGGGCGGTCAGCTTCGGCTCCAACAAGGCCATGCTGAGCGTTTTCGGCAAATTGGGGCCTTACACCAAGCAGGTGATAGAGCCGGGCGTGTGGCGGGTGGAGCACCGCTTCGATAGCGGCGAGGCCTGACCTCCCCCGCCCCAAGCCGGGCAAGCCCCAAGCGGCGATTGACTTGGCGCGCCCGCTGCGTTCATCCTGAAGATAGGGGGGCGGACAATCCTATAAAAGGAGGTGCGCCATGAAGGCCGGCATCATTTTCACCGGTACCGGGCCCATCCTCATCCTGACCAGCTACAGCGCCTTTGACGATCCCGCCTTTATCCACAAGCTGGAGGCCAAGGGCATCCGCAAGTTCCTGGCTTACGAGCTGGACAGCGAACTGGTGCGCCAGAAGTACGGCAAGCAATTCGACGTGGTGCTGGGCGACGTGAAGCAGCAGGACGACCTCAGGGTGCTGGACTACAACGGGCACAACGTGTTTTATAACTTCAAGTTCAATGAAATGGGCGGCCCCATCATCCACGAATGAGCCAGCCTGATGCGGCCAGGCGGCAAGGCCGCCGCCGTGGGCGGCGGCCGGACCCTTGGCCCTTCCCGCTTAAGCGCCTGAGCGTTGCCCTCTCCGCCGCGAAAAGCTATAATCCTAATTCGTATGCGTCCGTCCCGTTGCCGCAAACCAAGCTAGGAGGCTTTGCTAATGCGAAAACCCCGCTCCAGTGTGGCGCTAGTGCTGGTCGTCGTCGGCCTGGGTCTGCTTTTGGCCGGTTGCGCAGCCACCACCACTGCCATTCGTTATGGTGATTTGGACGTGCAAACCAAGATGACCGACACCATTTTCCTGGAGCCGGTGTCTCCAGCTTTGAGGACCGTTTTCGTCCAGATCCGCAACACCACGGACAAGCAACTCAACATCGAATCGCAGATCAGAAGCGCCATCATGGCCAGGGGCTACGCCATAACCAACGACCCGTCCCAGGCCCATTACGTTCTCCAGGCCAATGTGCTGCAGGTGGGACGCACCGATAAATCCGCCCTGGAAAATTCCGAAATGGCGGGGGTTGGCGGCGTGGTCATGGGCGCCGGCGTGGGCGCGCTCCTGGGCGGCGACCGGGCGGTGGAAGGCGCGGCCATCGGCGGCCTTGCCGTCGGCGCCATAGAGGCCATCAGCGGCTCGGCGGTCAAGGTGGTGTGGTATTCCATGATCACCGACATCCAGATCGCCGAGAAGGTGCCGGAGGCGGTGAGCCAGCAGTATCAAAGCACTCTCAAGTCCGGCAGCTCCTCCACCACCACCCAGACCTCGGCCAACACGGTGAACACCAAGAAATATCAGACCCGCATCATTTCCTCGGCGCGCAAGACCAACCTGGAATTCCAGGAGGCGCTGCCCCATTTGGAGCAGGGGCTGATAAACGCCATCGGCGGAGTGTTCTAGCGGCTCCACCGAAAATATCGGGGCTTTGCCGCGGGGCGGGGTAATTTCCCCGCCCCGCTTTTTCATGCGGCGCGGCGTGGGGGCGGGCCGGCTTATAAACGAGCGCCCGTTACATGCCCGCGGTGTATTCGTCCTTGGTGATCACGCCGTCCTTGTTGCGGTCATACCAATCAAAGGCTTCCTTGGCCTTGGTCTTGTCCGGATAGCAGGCCTTGAATTCCTCGAAGGTCAGCTTGCCGTCCTTGTTTTTATCGCATTTGTCGAATTCCTCCGGCGTGCCGGCGTAGATCAGGCCGCTGGTGGCCAGGATGCCCGCCACGGCCAGGGCCGCCACCGTGGTTTTAAAACAGGTCATGGCTATCTCCTTCTCCTCTCACCCTCGTAAGAGGTCGTGTGGTCGGCAGACGACGGCCTAGTCGCAAACCTCGCGCTCGGTTTCGCGCACGAGTTGGCCGTGCTCAAAGAACTTTTCCTTCACGATACGGCAATTGCCCCGCCGTTGCACGGGATAGGCCTCCACCCGCTGATTACCGGTCTGGTTGGTATAGACCACGGGCTGCTGCTGATAAGCCGCCTGCTGGGCGGCCCGATTGGATATCTCGCCCATGGCCCCGCCCAGGACCGCGCCCAAGGCGCCGCCGATCACGCCGCCGCGCCAGCGGTTGTCATCGTCCAAAAGAGCGCCGGCCGTGGCGCCCACCGCCGCGCCCACCGCGCCGCCCTGATAGCCCGAGCGCGAGGGCTCGGGCACGTTGGCCCCGCCGCAGCCCAAGACGCCCAAGGCCAGGACCACGGCCAGCGACACGGCGGCAATGCTGGTGATCTTCTTGTTCATTTCGGATTCCTCCTTTGGTTCCCCGGGCTTCCCCCCGGGGGGCGGGGTGTATGGTCTATGGGCCTTAAGCCCCGGCCGCCTCAGCGCGCCTGGGCCTTGAACTCCTCGAACATCTCCTTGAGTCTCTGGTAGCGGTCGCGCCCCAAAAGCCGCCGCACCTCCAACATGAAAGCGTGCGCGGCCCGGCCGCGCGCGGTCTTGGCCTGCTCCACCCGCTTGAAGGCGTCCAAGGCCCTGGCCTCTGCCAAGGGCTCCTGGTCGAAGGCGGCCTCGATCTCCAGGCGGGCCTGGCTGGCCTCGGCGCGGTATTTGATGGTATCCTGCTGGAATTTGATGAACAACTCGTCAAGTCGTCCCTTTTCGGCCGGCGTGAGGCGAAGTTCGGCCACCATGCGGGGCGAATTCCACCACTTGCGCATGCCGTCCGGTCCGCCCTTGGCTTCCGCCGGTCCGGCGCCATAAAAAGCGGCCGCCAGCCAAGCCAGGCACAGCGCCAGGCTTACAATTCGCCTGCCCATGGCATCACCTCTTCCGCGCCGTCGCCGCCGGCGCTGATGAAACTATGAAAATCCCGGTCCAGCCGGGCCCGGTTTTCCGCCACCAGAAACCCCACGAAGCCGTCCAGCTCTTCCGCCTCGGGCCGGAGGGCCTCCGCGAGGAGCTGGGCCTCGCCGGGTCCGGCCAGGAGGGGAGCCGTGGCGTCTCCCCGGGGCCCCAGCCAGGCCAGGGCCAGGAGCAGGGCCGCGGCCAGGGCTCCGGCCAGGGGCGCGCCCAGCCAAATCCCCCGCCGGGGGGAGGGCGCTGGGAGCGCGGCCCGGGGCCAGGCAAAGCCCCCCCGCGGCCGGGGCGCTTCCCGCCGGGCCCGGCGGCCCAGATCGGCCAGGTCGGCCCGCAGGGCGGCCAGCTCTTTGCGGCAACCGGGGCAGCGCTCTAAATGATCCCGCCGGCCGGCGGCGGTCGCCTCCACCGCCGCCAGCGCCAGCTCGGCGCGGCTCAAGTGCCCCTGGCCCATCACAGCGCCTCCCTCAGTTCCCTTAGCAGGCCGGGGCTGCGCTTGAAGCGCTGCACCGCCCGATACAGGTGCGTTTTGACTGAGCTTTCACTGCTGCGCCTGGCGTGGGCGATCTCGGGAATCGTCAGACCGTCCAGATAGCGGAGGGTGAAGACCTCCCGCTGCGAACGGGGCAGGCTTTGGCAAAAATCAGCCACCTGCCGCCAAAAATCCTTGGAGGCCGCCGCTTCCAGGGCCGAAGGGCCGCTCGCGGCCTGCGCGGCGCTTGCGCGTTCGTCTTCCAGGGAAGCGGTGCGGAAATAGGCCCGCAGCCGCTGCTTGCGCTGGAAATCCCGCGCCTGGTTCAGGGCTATGCCATAGAGCCAGGCCCGCACGCTCTCCGGTTTGCGCAGGCTGGCCAGGCGGGTGTAGGCCTTGAGGAACACCTCCTGGCACAAGTCCTCGGCGTCGGCGGCGTTGGCAACCCGGAAATAAAGCATGCGAAACACCTCTTCCCAATAAAAATCGGCCAATTGCTCAAAGGCCGCCCTGTCGCCCCCCTTGGCCCTGGCCGCCAGGTCCGCGGCGGGATCGCCGGGAGCTTCGCTAAGGTTTTCGCGGCTTTGGCAAGTTAGCATCGTGTTTCCCGCCAGCGCCGGCCCGCAAAAGCGCCCGATTTTTTTATATAGACGCGCGGGTCTGGCAATTAGTCTACAACTTTTTTGACCGAGAGCAGAGAGTCGCCCGGCCGCAAGGGCCCGACTTGGGAAAGCAGCGCTTATAGGGTATAATTTTTTAGGCCAAGTCACCAGGGGAGGCGGCTTGCGTCATAGGGGAGGTTGATGCATCATAAACGGGTTCCCTGGGGAAAGTTCCCGTGGAGATAGTTAGTTATGTCAACCGCTTGTCAGGATTGGCCCTCAAGAGTCCAACCGGCGTTTCGCCTGTTCCGGCTTGATCGTCCCACCAGAAAAGCACGCCTTGCGGCCGCCGGCGAGGCCCTGTGATGCTGGCCCTGGTCGCCGACAACAGCCGCACCAGTCTGGAATTCATCCGGGAAGTGCTGGAGGAAGAAGGCTTCGAAATTCACACCGAAGCCGATGGTCTGGCCGCGCTCAACGCCGCCCGCCGCCTGAAACCGGACGCGATTTTTCTGGACGTGGTGATGCCCCAGGTGGCGGGCGACCAGTTGTGCCGGTATCTCAAGCGGTTGCCGGGCCTGGAAAAGGTGCCGGTCATCCTGGTCTCCGGCGTGTGCGCCGAGGAGCCCGAGCGCCTGCGCGATTGCGGGGCCGACGCCTTGGTGGCCAAGAACCGCCCCGAGATACTCAAGCGGTCGCTTTGCCATCTGGCGCGGCTCATCAAAGAGGGCCGTCTGGACGAGCATGACCCGCGCCAACTGCTTGGCGGAGAAGGCATTTATCCCCGTCACGTCATCAGCGAGCTGATGGATGAGCGCAGCGAACAATGGTCCTTCTACCATGATCTGGACCTGGGGATGGCCATTCTGAACCACAGCTTGGCCGTGGTGTACGCCAATCCCGCCTTCTGCCGGGCCTTGGGGCGGGAAGAAAGCTCCTCCCTGGTGGGACTGCCCCTGGCGCAGGCGGTGCCGGAGCCCTTGCGCCCCAAGCTGGAGGAGGTGCTGCGCTCGGGCGCGGAATACCCCGCCACCCTGGAGATGGAGATAGCTGAGCGGCTGCTGGTACTGACCTGCCGGCCCACGGGCAAGGCGACGCCGGAGGGCCCCCTGGTGCTCCTGCATGACGTCACCGAGCGGCGTTTCACCGAAACCCTCCTGCAGGAAAGCGAGCGGCGGCATCGCCTGGTGATGGACGCCATTTCGGACGCGGTGCTGGCCCTGGACCCCGGCTGGCGGGTGACTCTGGCCAACCCGGCCGCCCACGCCCTTTCCGGCCTGCGTTCGCCGGAATTGATAGGCCTCGATCTGGAGGACGCCTGGCCCGGCGCGCGTAGCGGCGACCTGTGGCCCTCCCTTTTAAGGGTCATGCAGGAGCGCCATGCCGAGACCCTGACCACCAGCTTCACCACGGCCAACCAGGCGGCCCGCTGGTTCGAGGTGAGGATTTTCCCCTCGGCCAAGGGGGTTCTGCTGGTGGCCCGCGACACCACCCAGGAACGCTGGCACATGGAGCTTATCAAGGCCGAGCGGGACCTGGGGCTGGCCCTGAGCCAGGCCGAAGCGCCGGAACTGGCGTTGAAGCTTTGCCTGCAAACCGCGGTGGGGGTGGCCGGCATGGAGGGCGGCGCCGCCCATCTGGTTGAGGAAAACGGCGGGCTGCGCCTGGTGGCGCAAATCGGGATTTCCGATCACCTTATGGCCCACATCCGCAACATGGACGCCCTGAGCCGCCAAACGGCCGAAATCATGGCCGGTAAACCATTGTACCGGGAAAACGGGGCCCTGCCCTTCAACGAGCTGCTCCCGCAGAAGCAAAAGGTGAACAGCGCCGCCATATTGCCCGTTCTCCACGAGGGCCGGGTGATCGCCTGTCTGTCCCTGGGATCGCTCACCAGGCCCCTTGTGCCGGAACACGCCCGTTACGCCCTGGAATCCTTGGCCTCGCGCACCGGCAACGCCATAGCCCGGCTGCAGGCCGAGGCGGCGGGCAGGAAGCTCATCACGGAATTAAAGGCGGCCCTGGGCGAGGTCAAGCAGCTTTCGGGCATGCTGCCCATCTGCGCCAACTGCAAGAAAATCCGCAATGACAAGGGCTATTGGCAAAGCGTGGAGCAATACGTCACCGAGCATTCCCGGGCGCAGTTTAGCCATGGCATCTGTCCGGAATGCAAAGAAAAATATTATAAGGACATCTTTTAGGGCCCCCAGGGCCCGCCGCTCCTTGACAAGGCGGCGGGCCCGTGCGCTAATTGGGGAGCCGCCGCGCGCGGCGAGGCCCCGCAGGGCGCCAACCGCCCCCCATGGACCGCCGGATCAGCAAACCCATAGAAAGGATTGAACGTGGAACGAACCCTCATCTTGATCAAACCCGACGCCCTGGCCCGCGGCCTGGCCGGCACCGTGCTGAGCCGCTTCGAGCAAAAGGGCCTCAAGATAGCCGGCATGAAAATGATCCAGTTGGACGACGCGCTTTTGAAGGAGCATTATTCGCACCTGGCCGACAAGCCCTTTTTCCCCACCATCGCCGAGTTCATGAGCCGCACCCCGGTCATCGCCCTGTGTCTGGAAGGCCTGGAGGCGGTGGAGGTGTGCCGCAAGCTCTGCGGAGTGACCAACAGCCGCAAGGCCGACCCCGGCACCATCCGCGGCGATCTGGGCATGAGCATGCAGGCCAACCTGGTGCACGCCTCTGATTCGGTGGAAACCGCCCAGACCGAGGTGGCCCGCTTTTTCCAGCCCAAGGAGCTTTTCTCCTATGAGCCGGCCCTCATCGCCTATCTGTACGCCTCGGACGAGCGTTAGGAGCTTTTGACTTGAGCGGGAGCCCGCCAGATCCCAAAGCCCTCATGAGCGAAGAGGACATTATCCGCCTGGTCCAGTCCCTGGCCGGCGAGAGCAAGGACGAACTCTGGGTGGGCATCGGCGACGACGCGGCGGTGCTCAACCTGGGGGGGCGCGGTTTTTGCGTCACCACCGACCTCCTGGTGGAAGGGGTGCATTTCGACCTCTCCTACACCGGCCCCCATGATCTGGGCTGGAAGGCCATGGCCGCCAATCTTTCCGATCTGGCGGCCATGGGAGCCCGGCCCCGCTGGGGCCTCTTCTCCCTGGGGCTGCCGCCCCGGCCGCCGCGCCGGCTGGTGGAAAGCATCCTGGGGGGGGTCATGGAGATGTGCCGCCGGCACAACCTGACCCTGGTGGGGGGCGACACGGTGCGCTCCCCCCAGATAGTCATCAACCTCTGCCTCATCGGCGCGGTGGAAACCAAGTCGCCGGCGCTGCGCTCCGGCGCGCGTCCCGGCGACGCGGTCTGCGTCAGCGGGCCCCTGGGCTCTTCGGCGGCGGGCCTGGCCTGGCTGAAATCCGGCGGCGCGGCCGACGACGGGCAAGCCGCCTGGGCGGTGGCCGCCCATCTGCGCCCCGAACCCAGGGTGGCCGCGGGCCGGGCCCTGGCCCAATCGGAAAGGGTGCACGCCATGATGGACCTTTCCGACGGCCTGGCCAGCGACCTGGCCAGGCTGTGCGCGGCCAGCCAGGTGGGGGCGCGGGTGGAGGAAAGCCTGCTGCCCCTGGCCCCGCAGGCCGCCGGCCTGGCCGCCCAACTGAAGGCGGACCCCATCCAGTGGGCGCTCACCGGCGGCGAGGATTTCGAGCTTCTCGTCACCTGCGCGCCGGGAAACGTGGAGCTTTTGGCCGAACTGGCCGCCGACAGCCAAAAAGGGGTGAGCCTCCGCCGGGTGGGCGAGATCACCAGGGGCCGGGGCGTGGTCCTGGCCAGGGCCGATGGAAGCGAAGAAGAGATCACTCTCCAGGGATTCGATCATTTCAGGGAGGAAAAATCCCCATGACCCAGCGCGGCCCTAACGCCGTGTTTATGCTGGCGGCGTTTTGCGCCGCCCTAATCCTGATCGTTCCCGCCGCGGCCGGCGAGCCCTTGAGCGGCTCCCAGGAGGCCGCCAGCCAGGGGCCCGCGGCCAAGCCCCAGAAGGCGGAAACCAATCCGGCGCCCTATTTTCTGCCCTCCATTCCCCCCCAGATGACCCTGGCCGGCGAAAAGGTCCCCCTGAACCTGCCCTTTGTGGCCGAACAGCTGGACCGGGAGTTCACCATCGCGGTGCACGATCGGGCCCAGGTGGTGATGTGGCTGAAAAGGGCGCGCCGCTATTTCCCCTACATCAGCCAGGAGCTGAAAAAAGCCGGCATGCCGGACGATTTGAAATACCTGGCCGTGGCCGAAAGCTCGCTCCTGCACCGGGTTAGGTCGGTGGCCGGCGCTTCCGGCCTGTGGCAATTCATCCCCGAAACCGGCAAGCGCTACACCCTGCGCGTGGACCAATGGTTCGACGACCGCCGCAACCCGCTGAAAGCCACCGGCGCGGCGCTGGCCTATCTGAGGGACCTGCACGAGGAGTTCGGCTCCTGGGCCCTGGCCATGGCCGCCTACAATTGCGGCGAGCGGCGGGTGCGCGAGGAGATCGCCGAGCAGGGGATCAAGGATTACTACCACCTCTACCTGCCGCGGGAAACCATGCGCTACGTCTTCCGCATCATGGCCGCCAAGATCATCCTGGCCGATCCGGCCAAGTATGGTTACGTGCTGCCCGCGGAGGAACTGTACGCGCCGGTGGAATCCGACAGCCTGGACCTGCGCCTGGGCAGGGAACTGCACTTGAGGCTATTGGCCCAGGCATGCAACACCACGGTGCGGGAGCTCATGGAGATGAATCCGGAGTTGAGGAGCTATTGGCTGCCCAGGGGCAGCGTCAGCCTCTTGGTGCCCAAGGGAGAAGGCGCCAAGGCCAAGGAGCGCCTGGCTTCCCTGGAAAAAACCGCCAAGCCCCAAGGCGTGAGCAGCCGGCCGCCCAGGGACAGGCAAACCGTGGTGGTGAAGCCGGGCGACACCCTGGGGGCCATCGCCAAGCGCTACAAGGTCAAGGTGAAGGACCTGGTGCGCGCCAACAAGATTTCCGGCACCATGATCCGCCCGGGCCAGCGCCTGGCCATTCCCTGAAAATAATCAGGGCGCGCCGAGCGGTATATCCGACAAGGCTGATTCCGGCGGATCGGCAAACCGCTCGATTCCAGCGAGGCGGGGCCCTGCCCGCCGTACACGCATCCTTATCCTTAGACAGGCTCGCCAACGCCCTGGATTCACGCTTTGCCAGGCGCGCTCCGGTCGTGCGCCTGGTTTTGCCGTAATGACCGCATGTTGGCGTGCTTGAACCATGCCCAGGCGCCTCAGGTCCCTGCCTTGGCTTCCCGCGCGGAGGCTCCCATCCCAGGCTTAAGAACAACCCAATCCAGCCCTGCAGCCGCGCCGTAGGGCTTTTTGGCCAAAGCAACAGCTTGCCGCCAACCGAATAATCTTGCCGGGCAATCGTCATGTTCCATGAACAAAGATGTGAAGGACTTCTCAATATCCGCGAAAAAAATTGCCGCCCATACGATAATGAAGCTCGTGGTTTTCGGCCAGCGGCAGTTTAAGTTGGTTAACTAAAAGATTTATGCTTGCCCCAAGAAATTGTTTACGGTAACAGCTTCGCCAGGCGTTAAGGCGCAATCGAAAACACACAAGATAACAATAATGTAACTAGATTGACGGCGCATGGGCCGCGAATTTATTGACGAAAGTCATCTTATAATGGCCCTGGCAATGGCAAGGCCGCCGGTGGTGATTTTCCGCTGATCGAATCGATGGTTTTGCGCGTATTGGCTGTGTTAAAGTGGATGTGCTTTGCAATCCATGATTAACGATTTACAGGGAGGAGCATCGTTTTTTAGCTAGCGATTCACTTGCCATTTCTTCATTGAGGGCATCCTTGAAACACAGGCTTGATATGGATATCACCGCTGAAGATATATACATACGAATATACGCAAGCGCCGGATTCTGCCTACCTATAGTCATCATTTCCCATCGTTTCAAAGCCGCGCCAAACATATAAAGCTGTGAAATGTTGCACAATAGATCGTTATCAATTGTTTATATCACCGAGTAGCCGCTGAACATAATTGGTGCGCATCATTCGTGCTGCATGCAACTTTTTCGATCTACCGCCGATTAACTATTTTAATTTTTAGTTTCGGATAGTTGTTCACCAACTGCCTGTTTTTGCCTCAAAACAGGGTCAGGGGCGCTCTAATGAACGCAATATCAATATTGTATAACCGTTATGCGGGCTTAGCTCGTTACGCCTCGGTGTGGCATCCTCATTGCACAATAAGAGGCCGTCAAACATTTTACTGATCATAAAGATTACCGCGTTTTAACCGAGAGAGGACAACTCAGGCGTCGCCAAGTAACGCCTGGTCAAATGGTCTCGAAATAAATAGCTGGAGCGGTAAAAAACAACGATGGAATTCATAAAATACTTCAATGAATTGGGCAAGGAAGATTTCGAGTTGGCGGGAGGGAAAGCCGCCAATCTTGGAGAACTTACCAAGGCTGGCTTCAAGGTTCCTCCCGGTTTTTGCATCACCTCCAACACGCTGTTTCACATAATCGATAGCAACAAGATAAAGGGCAAGATCTACGACATCGTTTCCACCTTCAACTATGACGACTACGCGGATGTCGAAGCCAAATCAGAGCAGATTCGCGACTTGATCTATGAGGCGGAGGTGCCCGAAGAGGTCATCAGCGAATTCAGGAAGGCTTTGGCCGATCTCATGGGCGGCGACGATGATTTCGTGGCGGTGCGCTCCTCGGTGGCGGTCAAGGATACCGCCATCTCGTCCTTCCCCGGCATGATGGATACCTACCATTATCTAAAGGGCGAGGATGAAATCCTGGAGCACATCCGCAAGTGCTGCGCCTCGTTGTGGACGGGCCGGGCGGTTTTCACCCGGCACCATAAAGGGATTGATCATCAACTGGGTCTGATTTCTCCTATTGTGCAGAAAATGGTTTTTTCCGAGATAGCCGGCATTCTCTTCACAGCAAACCCCATCACCAAAAGTCGCACCGAAATGGTCATCGAGTCCAATTGGGGGCTCGGCGAATCGGTGGTCTCTGGCAAGTCGATGAACGACTTCTTCTGCTTGGACAAGAAAACCTTGGAGGTGAAAGACCGGAAAATAGCGCCAAAAACAATAATTTGCACCTTTGATGAGGAAAAAGGCTCCGGCCGCAAGATGTGTGAAGTCGAACCCGAAAAGGGGAAGTCCAGCACGCTTGACGACGAACAACTGCGCGAGCTGGGCGAAGGCGGAAGAAAAATAGAAGACCATTTCGGTTATCCCCAGGATATCGAGTGGGCCTATCAGAACGGCGATCTCTATTTTTTGCAAAGCAGGAACATAAGGACGTTAAACCAATAAGGAGGAAAAAACAGATGGCCCAAAGAACCGTTGACGTTCACAACCATTGGTACCCCAAAGAGTATCTGGATTATTTGTGCAGCAGGGGCAGCGATGCGTCTCCTTACATGGAGCATGACGGCGGCTCTCACTATCGGGGCTATTACAACGGCGTGGCTTGCGCGCACATCGACCGCCCTGGCCACTATGACCTCGAGGCCCGCATCAAGGACCTGGACGCCGCCGGCCTGGACACCCAGGTGATCAGCGTCACCATCCCGGGACCCGATACCCTGGAGCCGGAAAACGGCATCTATTGGTCCAAGAAGTGCAACGACGCCCTTAAGAAGGCCGAGGAAAAATACCCCGGCCGCTTCTATTGGATGGCCACCCTGCCCTATCAGTCGCCCGACGAGGCCGTGAAGGAGCTGGAGCGCTGCGTGAAGATGGGCTGCAAGGGCATCCAGATGTTCTCCAATTTCGCCGGCGAGCCGGTCTTTCTGCCCAAGTTCGACGGCATCTGGGAGCTGGCCAATAAGCACAAGCTGCCCGCCCTGGTGCACCCGGCCAACCCCCTGGTCGGTCCCATCATGGACAAGATGAAGATTCCCTACCAGCTCTGGGCCTACACCCTGGATACCTCCATGGCCGTCTTGGGCATGATCTTCCAGGGTAAGTTCGAGAAGTTCCCCAACCTGCGCATGGTGCACGGCCACCTGGGCGGCATGGTGCCCTACTTCGTGCGCCGCTTGCAGGATTCCTACAAGGGCTACGGCAAGGAATGGGGCATCGAGCTCTCCGAGTCTCCGGACCTCACCTACAAGCGCTGCGTCTACCCGGACACCACCAGCTTCTACCTGCCGGCCATGAAGTGCTGCCTGGAGTGGGTGGGCCCCGGCCAGATGGGCATCGGCACCGATTACGCCCACCGCGTGGGCGATCCCGAGGGCGCCATCAAGGCCGTCAAGGACCTGGGCCAGCAGGCCGGTCTCAAGCAGAACGAAATCGACATGATTCTGGGCGCGAACTTCGAAAAGTTGTTCAATCTGCCCCCCATGCCCTAACTTCGGCGCGGAAGTCCGCCGCCCCTCCATGGGGCGGCGGACCAGGCAGGCATTAGAACCAGATTAACGTCACATATCCAAAAGGGCCTGGGCATGATCATGGAAGTCAAGTGGTGCGGTTTCGACTACGGGCAATGCATCATGGAGCCGGGCGGGCTCCGCAATCCACTTCTGTTCGGCGAAATCTATAAAGAATTAGGCCGTCCCGAACTCATTCCGGAAAAAATATACAAGTATCGGGTGCTGAAGGAAAAATACGGCACCTACAGCAGCATCAAGGAAGGCCATCGCGACGAGATTTATAGTTACGTCCTGGACGATGATCCCGAGGCCATAGAGTTATTCAGCAAGAACGAGCAGCTCCTTTTGGACATGGGCGAAGGGCTGGAAGATGCCCTGCAATACCTACAGGCGCAGGGCATAGAGCTCATGGTGGTCTCGGAGATGAAAAAGACCTTGGGGCCGGTGGGAACCGATATCGTGTCGCGTTTTCTTAAAAACCGCGGGCTCGTAAAGTATTTCAAAAAACTTGTCACGCCCCAGGGAAAAATCGATCTGCTTGACGATAGCATTGACCTTAAATACAAGGGATTCACCAAAAAAGAAGGCACGCTATACGATGTCTTGGCCGAAGAACTGCGCGAGCAGGGCATAGAGCCCTCCGAGGCGGTGATGGTGGGCGACAAGCCGGCCACCGATATAAACCCCGCCCATGAGCGCGGCTTCAAAACCATCAAGTACACCGGCTTCATAGACCTGGGCCCCTCCAAGGCCGACGTGGAGATCGGTCACTTCTCGGAGCTTAAAAAAATCCTGACCAAGAAGGAATCCTAGCATGCCATCCAGGAAACCTACTAAAATCACTGTCGATTTCAATGACGGCCTGCGGGTGGGCCTTGATTGGGACTCTCTGCCGCTTTCCCTGCGCCAGGAGCTGGAGCGCCAGCCGGCCTTGAGCCGCCCCCTGGGCGTTTCGGACGACGCCAAATATGTGCTGCTCACCTGGGCCGACGGCGCGCGCGAAGTGGTGAAGGTCGCTGGGAGCTGCGCGGAGATCAACCGCTATTACGTGATCAGCCGCCTGGAGGAAGTGGGCCGCCTGTCTTTGCACAAGCCGGATGGCTATCCCCATCTCGTCGAGATAAACCGGCGGCCGCAAGAATTGAAGTCGATCACCTTTGGCGGCTCTTTTTCCTTGCAGGAGGAAAAGTCGCTGCGCGAGGGGAAAAAGACCGATCATTTCTATTCGCTATCCGCCGCCGGCAATGATCTGGAGCAGGTGAAAAAAGAAATGGCCGAGGTCATGGCCAAGGAAAATATCTCTCCCCAGGATCTGGCGGGCGAGCAGGCGGAAAGCAAGCTGGAGCGCGTGAGAAGGGCCATGGGATTGCGGGCCTTGTCCCGCCAGCGCGATGTTTTTGATTTCATGCTTTCGTTGGCTAAAACCATGTAGTTGATGGCAACTTTTAACGTTATGGCCAAAACAATACTGGAAGGCGAAAGATGTTACTATTCGAGCCGTTCAACATCGGCCACAAGCTGGAGCTAGCCAATCGCATAGTCATGCCGCCGGTTGTCACGCGCCTGGCCACGGTGGAGGGAAAAGTCACCGAAGAGCTCATCCAACGCTATCTGTTATACGCCCAGGGCGGGGCTGGATTGGTCATCACCGAGGCGGTCTCCGTGAAAGAGCAGAAAAGCGGGCAGCTGCTTCGCCTGAACCACGACGAGTTCATCCCCGGCCTCAAGGAGCTCACCGACCGGGTGCACTCCGAAAGCGACGCCAAGATAGCTCCCCAGATCATTCATTTCCTGAAAATCGCCCGCAGCGGCTACCGGCAAAAAGTGGAAGACCTGAGCCTGGAGGAGGTGAAAGAGATTCCTCTCCTGTTTGCCGCCGCCGCCGCCCGAGCCCGCGAGGCCGGCTTCGACGCGGTTGAGCTGCACTATGCCCACGCCTACACCATGAGTTCCTTCCTTTCCCGCCACAATCACCGCAAAGACGAATACGGCCGCAGCCTGAAGGGGCGCCTGCGCCTGGCCGAGGACGTGGTGATCGCCTCGCGCCAGGCGGTGGGCGACGATTTCGTGCTGGGCGCCCGCATCAACGGCGATGAATTCACCCTGGGCGGCAACGCCCTCAACCAGTCCCGCCCCATCGCCTCCCGCCTGGCGGAGCTGGGGCTGGACTACGTCAGCGTATCGGCCGGCGGCCGTTTCGAGGACGCCGTTCCCCGCGAGGGCGAGGCCCTGGACCCCTACACCGGCTACAGCGGCCACCGCAGCATGCCGCCCAAGTGGATGCAGGAAAAGGTGAACGTCTACCTGGCCGCCGACATAAGGCAGACCCTGCGCAACGGCGGGCACTCCACGCCGGTGATCACCGCCGGCCGCATCCCCACCGCCAAGGTGGCGGAGGAAATTCTGCAAGACGGGCAAGCCGACCTGATCGGCATCGCCCGGCCCATTCTCTGCGATCCCTATTGGCCCAAAAAGAGCCGGGAGGGCAGGGAGAAGGAAATCCTCAAGTGCATCTACTGTAACGAATGCCGCGAGGCGGAGGGGGCCTTCGAAGAGGTCACCTGCGTCCAGTGGAAGAAAAAGGACGGCAGCATAGCTCCGCCTAAACCCTAGGGGCCGGAATCGCTTGCGCGGCGCCGGACCCACGACCGGCGTCGCAGGATCAATCGCCGGCCCGCGCAGCAGCAGCATCGAAACTGGGTGGAGGTTGTTGAGAATCATGACGCTAGAAGGCTTTAAGCCCCACGATCCCGCAGCGGCAAAGCTATACCTAGAAAAAGGCTGGTGGCTGGGGATGACCATGGGAGACATCTTCGACAAAACTTGCGACCTGTATCCCGAAAGGGAAGCCCTGGTGGGGGCGGGCCAGCGCTACACCTACGGCGAACTGCGCCAGCGGGTGGACCGGCTGGCCTACGCTTTTCTGCAACAAGGCCTGAAGCCCGGCGACCGGGTTTTGTTGCAGCTTCCCAACTGGCCCGAGTTCGTCGTCAGCTATTTCGCCCTGCAAAAAGCCGGGTTGATCATGGTGCTCCTCACCGTGAACCACTCGGCGCAGGAAATCGGCCATCTGGCCAAGCTCAGCCAGCCGCGGGGATGGATACTCCCCTCGGCCTATAAAAAGATGGACTTCGGCGGCCTGATCGCCAGCGTGCGCAAGGGCAACCCGGACTTGGCAACGGTCATGGTCATGGGCTCGCCGCCGGAGGGCTGCCTGGACCTGGCCGAGCTGATGGAGGGCTCCGCCGAAGAGGGCGAGGTGCGGGCCGCCTTGGAAGAGGCGCGGCCGTCCCCCTTCGAGGTCTGCCAGATACTTCCCAGCGGCGGCACCACCGGCTTGCCCAAGGGGGCGCCCCGCTCCCACAACGATTACATCTGCAACGTGGAGTACACCTCCCGGGCCTGGTTCCTGAGCCCCGCGGACAACTGCCTGGTGGGCACCACGGTGGGCCATAACCTGGCCCTGTTGGTCACCGTCACCGGAGCCGTTTTCCAGGGAGCCAAAATCGTCCTCATAGACTCCACCCGGCCCGAGGCCATCCTGCAGGCCATCCAGGACGAGCGCATCACCTGCACCGGCCTGGTGCCGACCTTGATGAGCCGGGTGGTCAAGTACGAAGATCTGCGCAAGTTCGACGTGAGCAGCCTGCGCCGGGTCTACGTGGGCGCGGCCAACAGTCCGGCCGAGGTGGTCAAGGGAGCGGAGGAAAGGCTGGGCTGCCGCTACATCAACGCCTTCGGCATGGTGGAGGGGCCCTGCGCCCAGACCAGGCCCTATCATGGGCTCGAGGTGCGGGCCAGCACCATCGGCCGGCCGGTGTGCCCCTACGACCGGATAATCACCTTGGACCCCTTGGG
The DNA here is from genome assembly GCA_001184205.1 of Desulfocarbo indianensis. Taxonomy (GTDB): domain Bacteria; phylum Desulfobacterota; class Desulfarculia; order Desulfarculales; family Desulfarculaceae; genus Desulfocarbo; species Desulfocarbo indianensis. The sequence goes on along the minus strand of LBMP01000001.1, from coordinate 384,489 downwards.
CCAGCCCACCCCCCTGGGCGTGGAGGGCGAACTGGCCGCCAAGGGGCCGGGCATCTTCACCGGCTACTTCAAAAACCCCCAAGCCAACGCGAGCTCCTTTACGCCGGACGGGTTTTTCCGCACCGGCGATCTGGCGGTCATCGATGAGAAGGGCTTCATCCGCATAACCGACCGCATCAAGGACATCATCATCCGCGGCGGCGAGAACATTGCCGCCCGCGACGTGGAGGAGCTGGTTTCCTCTCACCCCCAGGTGGAATACACGGCGGTGGTGTGCATGCCGGACCCGGATTTGGGGGAGGCGGTCTGCGCCTACGCCAAGGTGGTGAACGGCTCCAAGCTCACCTACGACGACTTGGTGCAGCATCTCATCGCGCAGGGAGCTTCCAAGGTTTTGATTCCGGCGAGGATAGAGTTCATCAAGGAATTGCCGCTCACCGCCGCCGGCAAGGCTGACAAGAAAGTGCTGAGAAGGGACATTCTGGAAAAGCTGCGTCAGGAGACGGCCAGCGTTTCCTGAGATGGCCACAGGGAGAAGGCTTCATGAGCATCAAGGGTAAAAACGCGGTGATCACCGGCGGGGCCAATGGAATCGGCAAGGCCATAACCTTGCGCCTGGCCGAGGAGGGCGCCAACGTGGCGGTGCTGGATCTGCAAGACGGGCCGGGCCAGGAGGTGGCCGGCCAGGCGCGCGAGGGGGGCGTGGAAGCGCTTTCCTTCCAGTGCGACGTCACCAGCTACGACCAGGTCAAGAAAGCGGTGGCCCAGACGCATGAAAAGCTCGGCTCCATCGACATCCTGATCAACAACGCCGGCATCGACCGGGGCCTGCCCTTCGTCAAAACCGACCCCGAGCTTTGGGAACTGATCATCAACGTCAACTACCGCAGCTTCCTCATCGCCAGCCACGTCTGCATCCCCTACATGATCGAGCAGAACAGCGGCAACATCGTGAGCCTGGGCTCGGACGCCGGCCGCATCGGCAACCCCGGCGAAGTGCTTTACTGCGGCACCAAGGCGGCCATCATGGCCAGCAGCAAGGCCCTGGCCAAGGAACTGGCCCGCTACAACATCCGGGTCAACTGCGTGTCGCCCGGCCCGGTCAAAACCGAGCTGTGGGACAGGCTGCACGAAGGCGAGAAAGGCCAGCGCGTGACCGAGGCCGTGACCAAGTCCATACCCCTGCGCCGCCTGGGCGCGCCCCAGGACGTGGCGAACGTGGTGGCCTTTTTCGTGGGAGACGATTCCAGCTATCTGACCGGGCAGGTGTTGAGCATTGACGGCGGCCTGACCATGATCGGCTGATTGCGCATCATCAAGGAGACGAATATGGACTTTAGCTTATCGCCCGAGATTCTGAAATACCAGGAGGAAGCGCGCCGTTGGGTGAGCGATGTGCTGGACCCCCTTTCGCGACCCCTGGAAGAAGAGGAGCGCTTGCCGGAAGAGCTGGTGGCCGAGCTGAAAAAGGGCCGATTCTTCGGGCTGACCATCCCCAAGGAATACGGCGGCCAGGGCTGGAGCGTGGTGCAATGGCTCTCCGTGCTGGAGGAGCTCTCCAAGGCTTACGCCACGGTGCGGCTGATCGCCCACACCATGAACGGCCTTTTCTGGCGGCCCCTGCTTTATTTCGGCAGCGAGGAGCAGAAAAAGAAATACCTGCCGCTTTTGGCCAGCGGCGAGATCTGGGCCGCCAACAGCCTTACCGAGCCGGAGGCGGGCACCGGCAAGGACATCAACTCCAAGGCCGAGCTCAAGGGCGACCATTACGTGCTGAACGGCCACAAATGGCTCATCACCTTGTTCCCCGGCTACACCAAGCTGATCTACGCCTTCGCCGCCACGGAGGGGGGCATCACTTCCTTTTTGGTGGACCTGCCCAACGACGGCGTGAAGCTGAAACCTATGCCCAAGATGATGGGCTGCGTGGGGCCGCGGCACTACAACGTGGTCTACAAGGACTGCAAGGTGCCGGTGGAAAACCAGCTGGGCCAGAAGGGGGCCGGCCTGGACGTGGCCTTCGGCATGTTGCACTTAAGCCGGGTCTCCATCGCCTTCTGCTGCGTGGGCCTGGCCCAGAAGTGCCTGGACCTGGCGGTGCGTTACGCCAAGAAGCGGGTGACCTTCGGCAAGCTTCTGGCCAAGCGCCAGGCGGTGCAGAACAACCTGGCCCAGATGGCCACCGAGATCGAGGCCGCGCGGCTTTTGGCCTACCGGGCGGCCTGGAAGTTCGATCAGGGCCAGGACATCGTGAAGGAAGCGGCCATGGCCAAGCTGTTCGCCGAGCAGGTGGTGACCAGGGTCTCCGAGCTGGCCCTGCGCATCCACGGCGGCGTCGGCTACACCCAGACCTCGGATCTGGAGCGGCATTTCCGGGACGCCCGCTCCTATCACTTCGAGGAAGGCACCGAGGAGATCCAAAAGCTCTTGATCGCACGCTACGTGTTGCAATAAGTCGGCGGTTGGGGGCGGCTCATCTGGGAAGGCCGTCCCCAACCCCATGGCCCCGGACCTGAGAGAACGCCAAGCAAGGCCGCCTCGGGCCGGCGCCGCGGCCTGACGAGCCTCAAAAACGGAGAAAGCCTTAAACAAACAACCTGACGCGACAAAAGGAAGGGGACGCCCTGCCTCCTGCGGGTAAGAGGGAACAGGGGCAGGCCAAGGAAAACAACTTTTAACTCGATCTGGTCTTGAATCAGCGGGCGGGAAAACCCAGGGAGAGGCTTTTAAAGCCGGGTTTTTCAGGGATCCCCAAAAAGACCGAATCCACGCGATTTATAAAACCGGATGTTATTCGCCTCGGCGATAACGACCGCCCTCGTTTCATAGATGTCAAAAGCCAATTGTTGGTTGGTCAATTTTGCATCACCTCTTTTCTCAGCGTTTGCTTAGCCTAAATCGATTCATGGGTTCCGGATGGAACGTGGCAAAAGGTCCAATGCTTTGGGGTATGGAAGCGAGCTTTACCAAAAGCCCCCAACGCGCATCCCGCAACGGGGGGTGGCGGTGCGCGCCGATGCCAAAAGGCCATCATTGCCAACCCGGGTCCGCGCCGTGGGGAGGGCCGGCCCGAGGCTGGGGAAGTTTGCGCGGGATTGAATCGCGGCGGCTTGACCGCTCGCCGCATGAAGAAACGGGAAGGGTTTTTTCGAGTACATAAAAGGGAGGGCCAACATGTTAGACCGCAACACCAGTTCATTAAGAACACTCAGACCCGACACGGATTTTGACAAATCCATATTTTGGTTCCGGGACGACCTGCATCAGCCGTATGCCATAACCCCCATGGGCATGACCACCGTGCAGTCCCATCATGCCTGGGGCTATCACGTGGCGGCCGAGGAAACCAGCCTGCCCCCCTCCAAGGGCGGCCACGTGAAGATTTACAAGGGCAGGGTCTATCTGGGTTTCGCCCTGATCAGCGACGAGGCGGAGATAGGCAAGCGGGCGGAAAAATTCGGGCAGCTGGTGGAGTATTGCATCGAGCACTGGGATGAGTACTACAAGGGCCTCATCACCGAGGTGATGAAAAACCTGGACACCCTGAACGGGGTGGACACCGACAAGCTCATCATGCCCCACCTCCTGGAGCACCTGCGGCGGGCCGAAGCCCTCAACCGCCGGCACTGGGAAATCCACTTCAAGCTCATGTACCCGGCGGACGCGGTCTATTTCGGATTCGAGGAATTCTGCAACAAGCACGGCCTCGAGGAAAAAGACTTCGTGATCATGCTGCGCGGCTTCGAGTCCATCGCCACCCAGACCGATGAGGAGCTTTGGGGGCTGGCCAAGTACGCCGCGGAATGCGGGCTCAAGGAGCTGATCCTGGAAAAGCCCGCCGAGGAGGCCTTCGCCGAGCTCAAGAAGATGGAGCAGGCCAGGCCCTGGATGAACAAATTCAACCGCTTCCTGGAAATCTACGGCAACCGGGTGGTGGCGGCCCATTTGGACGTCAACACGCCGACCTGGCTGGAGGAGCCCGTCCCGGTGATCGACACCCTCAAGGGCTATTTCCCCCGCATGGACAGCGGCTGGGATTTCTTCGAGTCCAAACAAAACATCAAACAGGAGCGCGAGCAGGCCATCGTCGATTTCGAGGCCTCCCTGCCCGAGGAAGAGAGAGAGACCTTCCGCAAGCTGCTCAAGGCCGGCCAAGGCGTCTACGCCTTCCAGGAGGATCACGGCTTCTACATCGACCAGGGGTCCACCGCCGCCCTGCACAACGCGGTCATGGCCTGCGGCAAACGCCTGTTCCGGCGCGGGCTCATCGAAGCCATCGAGGACGTGGTCTACTTGACCTTCCATGAATTGATGGAGGTCATGCAGGCCCTGGTGAACAATGAAAAATGCGCAATTTACCACTATAGCGCCTTGGTGCCCAACATGGTCCGCGAGCGCAAGGAAGACGCCAAGATGGTCCAGGGGCTGGAAGCGCCGCTGACCGTGGGCACCATTCCCGAGAAGATGACCGACCCCATAGGCATCAAGGTCTTCGGCATCATCGACGACGTTCTGCACCCCAAGGGCGAGCGCGAAGTGGCCGAGCGCATGGAAGGCTTCCCCGGCTCTCCCGGCGAGGTGGAGGGCCCGGCCAGGGTGGTCATGGACTACAAGGACTTCCAGAACGTGCAGGCCGGCGAAATCCTGGTTTGCCCCTATACCGGCACGGCCTGGACGCCCCTGTTCGTCAAGATCGCGGGCGTGGTCACCGACACCGGCGGCATGCTGACCCACGCCGCCATCGCCGCCCGGGAATACAACATCCCCGCGGTGGTGGGCACCTGGAACGCAACCAACTCCATAAACGACGGCGACATAATCAAGATCGACGGCAACGTGGGCGTGGTCGAGGTCCTGCAGAGGGCAGTGCATTGAAGAGAGGCGCCCGGCCCTCTCCCCGCGCCCGCCACAGGGCCGGCGGAGAGGGCGCCGCTGCGGACTGACCCGGTTATGACGACAGAGAGGGAGGTACATATGCCGTTACCGCAAGCCTTGTTGCGTTTTTCATTGGTGGTTGCCGCCGCCTGGCTGTTCATGATGTTCGTGCCCCTGGATTGGTTCTTCCAGGATTATCTGCCGCCGTCCTTCTTTCTGCTCATGGGCTTGGTGACCTTCGGCGTTTGCGGGTTGGGCTGGCCCTTCGCCGCTCCCATGGGCAAGCTTTGGAAACCGGACAACCGGCTGCTGCCCGGCCTGTTGATGTGCGCCGTGTGGCTGGCCTACGCCGTCATCCTCAACCTTTTCACCAGCCGGGTCTTTCCGGGAGTTCCCATGAACCCGTCCCTGGGCATCATCGTCTTCGGCGTCACCCTGTGGTACTCCTTCGACGGAGTGGGGCCGCATCCCTTCAAGAACAAGGACGGCAGCCCCAACGCCGTGGCCAACTGGGCGGCCGCCACCGTGGTCATCATGGTGGTCACCTGGATCGTCTGGTTCATCTTCGTGGACATGGCCGGCACCCCCTTGGACAACACCCCCCACGATCCCAACGGGGTCTTCCCGTCCGGCTACTGGTTCGGCCTCATGGTGTGGATAATCGTCTGGGTGCAGGTTTTCGGCGGAACCATGTGCCTGCAGGGCTGGCCCTTTTACAAGCTGCCCAAGCCCCTGCCCCAGGTGTGCATCTTCGTGGCGGTCATCGTCCTGGGCTACGCCTGCTGGGAAGGCGGCTTGCGCCTGGGCGTCTCCCCCACCTTCTCCTTCGGCGCGGTGGGGGCCAGCATGATCGGCTGGTCCTTGATGCACGCGGTGGCGTTCGAGATGTTCCCCTTTGCCAAACACGTCCAGCCCAAACGCGGGGTTTTGAATTTCCTGCTGGAGGAGATCATCCTCACCGCGGCCTGGATCGTGTTGCTGCGCATAATCCTCTCGCCGGTGTACGCGCGCATGGTGGAGCTCAAGTTCGCGGCGCCGGAAGGTCCCTTTGACATCAACATGCTTTCGGCCTTCTTCACCCTGCACGTGGCGGCGGTGATTCTTCTGATGCACCAGTTCTTCTTCATGCGGGCCCCGTGGTCGATCCCCGGACCTCCGCTCGGTCCCGAGGAACGACCTCCAGAAGCATAGGTTCAAGGACCGCGACCATGACTTGCACTACCCCAGGCCGGCCTAAGGCCTGGGGTAGTGCTCTTTGGGTGGGAGATTGAGTACAATGGACGGGGTTATGGACTCATTGCGCGTCAAGGCCGCCAAAAAATCAGGTTTGGCTTCGTCAAAGCCCGCGCCGGCAAAAGCCGCCTGGCCGCGCCAGGACCGGCCTTCCGGCGCGGAAGCAGCCGGAAAAGGAGTTGTCATGCAGGTCATAGACGACCACGTCAGCGAAAGAATCATCCACAACCTGGGGACGGTGGTGATTCTGCATGATCTGCAACTCAGGGCGGTGTTCGTGAACGAGGTTTTCGAATCGGTCTTCGAGATTAAAAAGGAGGAGGCCCTGGGCCGCTCGCCCATGGAGTTCCTGCCCGAGTTCGACAGCAAGCATAAAAAGGCCATCGTGTCCCGGCTGCGGCGGACTTCGGAAAGCGGGGAGGAAAGCTGCCCCCACGAATTCACCTATGTCTCGCCCAATGGGGTTTATCGCTACCTCTCGGCCAAATCCATCCCCATCTTCGACGTGAACAACCGTCTGACCCACGTCATGTCGGTGATAAACGACCTCACCCATCAGAAGGAACTGGAGCGGATCAACGTGACCGCCGCCAAGTTCTCCTCCTTCCGGGACATGGCCTACACCCTGGCCCATGAGGTCAGCAACCCGCTGACCGGCATCAAGCTGGGCTTGGCCACCTTGTACGACAGCCTGCAATTGCCGGAGAACATCCAGGTCCTGGACAACGTGATGAAGGACCTGGAGCGCATCAAGAAAACCGTGAACTCCATTTTGCGCAGCCGCCGCGGGCTCCCCAATCTCAAAAAAGAGAACATAGCGGTTCTGGAAGACATCCTGAAGGACATCATGGCCAACCTGACCAGGCAGATCGCCAACAAGAGCATTGCCGTCAACTACAACCTGGCCCTGGACGACCGCTACGTGTTCATCGACCGCGACGAGATATATCAGGCGCTCTTGAACATTTTTCTCAACTCCATCGACGCCATCACCGAAGAGGGGGCCATCACCGTGACCACCTTCATCGGCCCCTACGACCCCAACGCGCCCGCCAGTTGCCAAAGCCTGTGGATACGGGTGGAGGACACCGGCCACGGCCTGGACCCGGAGATGGGCGGCTACGTCTTCACGCCCTATTTCAGCTCCAAGCCCAAGGGCACCGGCCTGGGGCTGTCCATCTGTCGGGAAATCCTCAAGGCCCATAACGGGAAGATCGAGGTGCGGGGGGAGGCGGGCAGGGGCGCCATAGTGGAGATCGGCATCCCCATGCTGCCGCCCAGCCCGGATAGATGAGAGCGGGGCGGGCTCCGGCCGTTTGCGAACCCGGGTCGGGCGGCTGGCAATCGCCGCCCAGGTTTTAGCCACGGGCCCGCCATGAAATGAGAGTCAAAAAAGGGTTTTTTGTGTAGGCTTTTGACCAAGGTGGAGCGCGGCGGGAATGGTGACGAATAACCAGGCACGCCCCGACTTGAGCTGGACGCTCGGAACGTCAGTGAATGTACAAGCCATAAAGGAATGCGTAATGAAGAGCAGCGTCCTGATTATCGACGATGAAGACAACATAAGACAATACCTGGGCTATTCGTTGGCCAAGAGCGGCTATGAGACCATGACCGCCCGCTACGGCAAAGAGGGTCTCAAGTACCTGATGGAAAACCACGTGGACGTGGTCCTCTTGGACTTGAACCTGCCGGACATCTCCGGCCTGGAGATGCTGGAGACCATAAAGAACATAGACATCCAGGCGGCGGTGATCATCATCACGGCCTACGGCGACATCCACAGCGCGGTCACCGCCATAAAAATGGGCGCTTTCGATTACATCACCAAACCCTTCGAGGCGGAGGACATCAAGATCGTCATCAAGAAGGCGCTGATGTTCCTGGGGCTGCAGGACCGCATCCAGGCCCTGGAGCACCAGATCTCCGGCACCCAGATGGGCGAGCTCATAACCCGCAGCAAGAAGATGGACGACATCCTGGAATACGTCCGCCAGGTGGCGGCCACTCCCTCCACGGTGATGATCTATGGGGAGACCGGAACCGGCAAGGAGCTCATCGCCTCTCTTATCCACAAGCACAGCCAGCGGGCCGGCGAGCCCTTCGTGACCATCGATTGCACGGCGCTGCCGGAAAACCTTCTGGAGAGCGAGCTGTTCGGCCATGAAAAGGGGGCCTTCACCGGCGCGACCCGCATGAAGCGGGGGCTGTTCGACGTGGCCAGCGGCGGCACCGTGTTCCTGGACGAGATCGGCGAGCTGCAGATCACCCTGCAGGCCAAAATTCTGCGGGTGCTGGACTCCCGCGAGTTCCGGCGCATCGGCTCGGAGCATTACCGGGCCACCGACGTGCGCATCGTGGCGGCCACCAACCGCAACCTGAAGGAATTCGTCAAGGAGGGCAAGTTCCGCAGCGACCTTTTTTACCGCCTCAACGTGGTGCCCATCACCCTGCCGCCCCTGCGCGAGCGCAAGGAGGACATCATTCCCCTGGTGGAGCATTTCATCCAGCTGGTCAACAAGAAGATCGGCCGCAACGTGACCAAGATTTCCCAGGACGCCGTCAAGCTCTTGGTGAGCCACGATTGGCCCGGTAACATCCGCGAGCTTAAAAACGTCATCGAGCACGGAATCATCACCTGCACGGGCAACGCCCTGCGCGAGGAGCACCTGCTGGACCAGGTGAAGACGGTGAGGAGCGCCAGCCTTTTGGACAGCAGAGAGCAACAGTTGACGGAGAAACGCCAGGAAGAGCTGCCTGATTTCCGCGCGGCCAAGAAAGAGGTGATAGCCAGCTTCGAGTTTAATTATCTTGGCCAATTGCTGGAGCTGCACAACTGGAACATCGCCAAGAGCGCCCGCAGCATAGGCATGCACCGCAGCAGCCTGCAAAGGCTTCTGCGCAAATACGGCCTGAATAAAACTCCGGAATGAAACGCCGGCGCGCCCCGGCCCCGCGGGTCGGTAACGCCCACCGCTGACCTCAGCCAAGTCCGCCGGCCCGGCGGGCATCGGCCGGGCGCGAGCCGGATCAGGCAGCGCTGGCTTCCTTGGGTTTCCTAGCCGGCGGTCTGCGGCGGAATCTCGCAAAAGGAGCGCAGGTAGCGGCGCGCCAGGTCCTGATACACCGAGCGCGACCAGCGCAGCTGTTCCAGCTGCCCGGGGCTGAGGGCCTTGACCACCTTGGCGGGCCGGCCGGTCACCACGCTGTCCGAGGGGATTTCCACATTGGCCAGGAGCAGGCTGCCCGAGCCGATCAGGCAGCGGGAGTTGACCTTCACCCCGTCGCTGATAACCGAGCCCATGCCCACCAGCACCTCGGGCAGCAGTTCGCAGCCGTGCAAGATGCAGCCGTGGCCCACGTGGGTGTCCTGGTGCAGGCGCACCTCGCGCTGGGGCAGGGTGTGCAGCACGCAGTTTTCCTGCACGTTGGAGCCCGGCCCCACCAGCACCGCGCCGATGTCCCCCCGCAGCACGGCCCCGGCCCCCACGTAGCAATTGGCCGCCACGGCCACCTGGCCTATGAGCACGGCCTGGGGGTGCACGAACGCCTCCGGGCTCACCTGGGGAAACCTGCCTTCGAATTGATAGAGCATAATGGCTAGTCCGGGGGTTAAGCGCCGGGAGCTATCTCGCCCACCCCGCCCAAGACGTACTTGGGCCGGTAGGCGAAGCGGGCCAGATCCTCGCGGGCGGTGATGCCGCTAAGCACCAATATGGTGTCGATGTCGGAATTGACGCCGGCGATTATGTCGGTGTCCATCTGGTCGCCGATGAAGACCGCCTCCTCCCGGGGGCACTCCAGGCAAAGCAGGGCATGCCGTATCATCAAGGGATTGGGCTTGCCCAGGAAATAGGCCTTGCGTCCGCTGGCCAGTTCTATAGGCGCGGCCAGGGCCCCGCAGCCGGGGAACAGGCCGCCCTCGTGGGGGCCGGCCAGGTCCGGATTGGTGGCGATGAGCCGCGCGCCGGCCCGCACCAGGTTTATGGCCTTTTCCACTTTCTCGTAAGAATAGGAGCGGGTCTCCCCCAGCACCACGAAGTCGGGGTCCAGGTCGTTCATGACGAAGCCGGCTCCATAGAGCGCGTTGCTGAGCCCCGCGTCGCCGATCACGTATACCGAAGCGCCGGGCTGCTGCGAGTACAGGAAGCTGGCAGTGGAAAGGGCGGCGGTATAGAAGTGCAGGGGGTCCACCTCGAGCCCCATGCGCTGCAGCCGTCGGGACAGCTCTTCGCGGGTGATCTGGCTGTTGTTGGTCAGAAACAAATACTGCTTTTTCTCCTGTTGCAGCCAGTTGACGAATTCCTTGGCCCCGGGCAGCAAATTCCTGCCGTGATAAATCACCCCGTCCATGTCGCAGATGAAACCTTTTTTGGCTCTTATGGTTTCCAACTGGTTCATTTCGCTTCCCAGGCCTTTAAGAAATAGGGCGGCGAGCGGCTGTGGATCAACTCAAGGGTGTCTTGGACCGTAACCGTGGAAGATTTAATGAGTCCAGGGCAGGCATCAAAGGCGTTGGGCTGCGTTTAACTGTTCTGAGCCGCTCCCGCCCAATGGAATTCCCCTATGCGACAAGCCGGTTGTCTGCGCTCAGTGCATGATGCCGCTGGCTAAGTAAAGCAATGATCATACCGGCGCGATAGTCCGGGCCCCCGCTTTCTACCCTTGGCAGACATTGGGCAGTTATTATAGCCAGTTGGCTCGGCTGGCCCGCCTGGGAAGCCTGTCCGGCGCGGCTTGGATTTGCCGGCTAAAGCGACGCATTTTTGCTGCAAGCAGCATGGCGGCTGCGTAGCCCCCTTGGGGCAGGGGCGCAATGACCAAGCCGCCGCTCCGCCAGGAACCAAAATCGGCGGTTGCGGGCTAACCGACTCTTCACCGGGCGGCTCCATGGGGAATGATCATAATTAATAGTTGGTTAGCGAAGGCGGCCCTGGCAAGGCGCGCCCATGCCGAGCCGGAAGCCTGCCCGCCGGGTCCGCGGCCGGGAGCGGATGTTGCCCCGGAGCGCTTCGGCTGGCTTTTTGCATTGAGAAACCCAACTTAATCATTTTCCAGCAACGCCCCTGGGGCGGCCCGGCGTGGAATCCTGGGCCGCCGCCGGCGGAAGCGCTGGAGAAGGGGTGCTCGCTGAACATGCGCTTGCCAGACTTTTCTCCGGAAGACCGTGCGCTGGTCATGCCCCAAACCCAGGGCGATCTGCGCTACCAATGCCTGGGTTGCTCCAGCCTGCACGGCATAGACGAGTTGCTTTACACCTGCCCCAACTGCGGCCAGGTGCTTTTGATCGAGGACCAGGATTTCGACCGCCACGCCGCAACTTCTCCAGTTGACTGGCGGCGGCGCTTCGATCTGCGGCGCATGCTAAACCTGCCCGCCTTGAAAGGCGTTTTCCGCTACAGCGAACTGATCGCGCCCGTGATCCCCCTGGATTCGGTGATCTACCTGGGCGAGGGCCACACCCCCCTGGTGGAGGCCGAGCCCCGCCTGACCGGCCAGATCGGCTTTCCCTTCATGTTCAAGAACGACGGCCAGAATCCCTCCGCCTCCTTCAAGGACCGGGGAATGGCCGCGGCCATGAGCTACATAAACTATTTGATCAAGCACCAGGGGGTCGAGCGCATCTTGAGCGTGTGCGCCTCCACCGGCGATACCTCGGCCTCGGCCGCGCTGTACGCCTCCTACCTGGATGCCAGGGTCAAATCCGCCGTGCTGCTGCCCCACGGCAAGGTCACGGCCCAGCAATTGGCCCAGCCTCTGGGCTCCGGGGCCCAGGTGTTCGAGGTGCCTGGGGTGTTCGACGATTGCATGAAAGTGGTGGAGCATCTTTCCGAAAACTGGCCGGTGGCGCTCCTGAACTCCAAAAACGCCTGGCGCATCCTGGGGCAGGAATCCTATTCCTACGAGATAGCCCAGGACCTTGATTACGATCTGACCGGCTGCGCGGTGTTCATGCCCATTGGAAACGCGGGCAACGTCTCGGCCATCATGTCCGGCTTCCTCAAGCTGCATCGCCTGGGCATCATAACCAGCCTGCCCAGGATCATCGGGGTGCAGAGCCATCACGCGGACCCGGTTTTTCAATACTACAACCAACCGGACGCGGCCAAACGCAAGTGGCGGCCGGTGGCGGTGCAGCCCTCGGCCGCCCAGGCGGCCATGATCGGCAATCCGGTATCCATGCCCCGCGTGCGAGAGCTGGCCAGACGCTACCAGCTCGCCGCCGGCCCGGCTTCCTTTGCCGTGGTGCAGGTCAGCGAGCAGGAGATAATGGACCACATGCTGTTGGCCAACCGCCACGGCCACATAATCTGCACCCAGGGCGGCGAGTCCCTGGCCGGCCTGGTCCGGGCCCGGGAACAGGGCCTCTTGGCAAAGGATGAATTCGCGGTGCTGGACGCCACGGCCCATCACCTGAAATTCATCGGCTTCCAGCAGATGTACTTCGAGGACAGCTTCCCGCCGGAATTCGGCGTCAGACCCCGGCCGGATCTGGTCAACTCGCCCCAATTGGTGCGGGCCCAGGGCCTGGAGCGCCTCCCCGAACCCGGCCGGCCGCTGGAGGGGGAGGAAATGGATGAATTCGTGCGGCTTACGGCCCTGGACATAGCCAAAAGGCTGGAGCTTTAACCGCCACCCTCCCCAGGTTTGCCGGCTGTGGCGATGGATTGGATTTGTCAGCCTTGCGGGCCGGCCGACCAACGCAATAGTGGTAAAAAAGAGCCTGAAGAATATTATTTAGTTGATCATTTAGACATAGTTAAAAACAAAAAAGATGCGCAGCCATTATGCTGCATGCATCTTTTTTGGCTTTGCCGTTATATATAGCTCGGCAAGATTTAAATGATTATATCTCGTTATTCATAAACGATCTCAATATGTATCACCGGAAGATTCTTCTGCTTATCGCTTTTATCGCAAGCAATTATCATTGCTTCGCTTCCTGAGAGTCACACCCAAATATCCCGCTGGGGATGGCATCGCCGTTGCATTGAATATCAATTCCTTAAAAGGCTGAACGCCTCCCAATATAAGCGGGGCGGCGTTCCATTTAACGGCGTTGATATCACCGACACCAGGAGAGGGACACCAGGCATTTCACTCCATGAAGTCTGATAAGGGCATCAAAGGCTGCTGGTGGATAACCAGAACTTTAAAATTCTATCAAAGGAGAATGTTATCATGAGAAAAGCCAGGGCTCTGTTGATGGTGCTGATTTTCCTTTCCCTTTGCGGCATGGCCACCCTTTGTCGCGCTCAGGACCTCAAGGCCAGTTTGCCCATCTTGCCGCCTTTGGTGGAGACGCCGCAAAAAGGCATCCTGGTGAATTTGGTAAAGGCCATCGACCAGGTCTATCCCGGCGGCTCCATCTCCATAGAGGTGGCGCCTTTTTCGCGCTCCATCCGCAACGTGGTGTCCGGGCAGGCGGATTTCCACATGCCGCTCTTGAAGAACCCCCTGATCCCGGAAAACAAATTGGATTTCATGTATTCCACGGAGACCATCTTTTCGGTGGTCTTTGTGCTTTATTCCAAAAAAGACCTGGATATGGCCAATCTCAAACAATACAACCTGGAGACCGACCGGGCCCACGTGGACTATTTCGAATTTCCCATAAAGCCTTCCGACAGCATTGAAGGCAGCCTGCGCAAGGTCTCCCGCGGCCGCATCGACGGTTTCATCTTCGCCATGGTGGAGAGCGACGCGGCCCTGCAAAAGCTCGGCCTGAAAGACATCAAGCGGAAGCCCTACAAGACCTTCGACGTCAAGATCGTATTGCAGAAGAACGCCAACGGCAAAAAGGCGGACGCCATTCTGAGCAAGGCGATTGAGGATTTGCGCAAAAGCGGAAAATACCAGCAAATCATGGGACCGATCGTGGATCAAAAATTCAAATAAGCGCTGCCTTGTCCTGGCCGCTCACCCAAGGCGGGTAATAAGGCGCTCGGTTTGGAGCTGCATTTTTTGGGCAAGGGGGAGGGCCTTGATCAAATGCCGGCCGGGTGGACGGCCAGGACAAGGGACAGCCGCCGCGACGGTTCCCAGAGATTTAAAACAATGCTTGGCGCAAAGGAGGCCTCATGGCCCTGAACGTGGCACAGAGACTGAGCCTGGTATCGCTGATCATGATAATAATCGTCATGGCGGGCTTTGGCGCCTATGATTTTTGGGCCACTCGGGCGCGCATGGAGAGCGAACTGGAACGCACCGCCAAATCCACGGCGGAGAGGCTGGCGGTGGTGCTGGCCATACCCCTGTGGGACCTGAACGAAAATCTGGTGGCCCAGATACTTCTCGCCGAGCAGGACAATCAGACCGTATATGCCCTGCTGGTGCGCGAGGGCCAAGGCAACAAATTTTTTCAGGGCGTCCGGCGCGACGCCCAATGGCGCTTGACCAAGGCCGAGGACAAGGCGGAGGGCGAGTACATAAAGGTCAACGCCGTGATCGCCAAGGGCGAGGAGAAGGTGGGCTCGGTGGATGTCTTCCTGACCAAGCGGTTCATGCACCAGGCCCTGGAGGCCAATATTTTCGATATCCTGATCAAGAGCTGCATCATGGTCCTGGTGGTGGCGGCCGGCATGCAGATGGTCCTGCTGCGCATTCTGATAAGGCCTTTGAAGCAGGCCATATCAGGCTTGCGGGCGGGCGCCTTCCGGGTGACCAATAGCAGCCAGGAGGTGGCCGAGGGCTCGCGCATTCTGGCCGAGAGTTCCTCCGGGCAGGCGGCCTCCCTGGAGGAGACCGCGTCGGCGTTGGAAGAGATGGCCTCCATGACCCGGCAAAACGCCGCCAACGCCGAGCAGGCCAACCGGGTGATAACCAGCGAGGTGGCCGACAACCACGCGCAGATAAACCGGCGCACCGAAAGCATGCAGGCGGCCATGGAGCAGACCGTGGCCGCGGGTGAAAAAACGGCCAAGATCATCAGGACCATCGACGAGATAGCCTTCCAGACCAATCTCCTGGCCTTGAACGCGGCGGTGGAGGCGGCCCGGGCGGGAGAGGCCGGGGCGGGTTTCGCGGTGGTGGCCGAGGAGGTGAGAAGCCTGGCCATGCGCGCGGCCGAGGCCGCCCAGAACACCCAGGATCTGATCGGCAACTCCAACGGCAAGATTCACGAAAACGCGGAGCTTTTGAGCAAGGTGGCCGAGGGCGTGCAAAAAAGCCAGGAACTGGGCGGCAAGATAGCCAGCCTGGTCTCCGAAATCACCGCCGCCTCCCTGGAGCAGACCCAGGGCATAGACCAGATCAACGACACCGCCTCCCAAATGGACCGCATGACCCAGCAGATCGCGGCCAACGCCCAGCAATCGGCGGCGGCGGCCGAGGAGATGAATTCCCAGGCCGCCAACATGCTGGCCCACGTGCACGAACTGGAGAAACTGTTGGGCGGGCAGCGCAATAAAAACAAGCAAGCGGCCGCTGGGGAGGCTGAGCACAGCCAGGCGCCGGCCTTGCCGCCAAGCCGGAAAGGCTAGCGCCGGCGCCGCTCCGCCGCTAGAGTTAAGCGCATGGCCGAATCATTGTACGAGCAGCAGCAGATCCTGGACCCCTACCCCCAGTGCCGCCAATGCCTGGCGGGTCTGGCCAGGCAGGCCGCCAGGTTCGCCGCCGGGGGAGACGCCGAGCTGACCGCCCGGGCCGAGGCGGCGGCCCTGCAAGTCCTGGAGGAAGGCGACGGCCGCAACCTGACCTCGCCCCAGGTGGCCAACCGGATTCTGCGGGCGGTGAAAAGCCTCACCAGGCGGGAGGACCCCTTCCGGGAATTCAAGCGAAGCGAAAGCGGCGCGGCGCGGCAGGTGGCGGCCAGGGCCAGGGAGCTGGTGGGGGGCGATTTGCGCTCCCTGGTGTTTTTGGCCGCCCTGGGCAACAACCTGGATTTTTTCCGTTCGCCGGACCAGGCCATGGAGCAGGCGGAAACCGCCGCAAAAAGCCGGGTGGAGCTCTGCATCGACCACGTGGCCCGGCTGGAAGAGGCCCTGCGGGCCCAGCCCGGCCTGGTGCTGTACCTCACCGACAACACCGGCGAGGTCTTCTTCGACTTGCCGCTCTATGACTATCTGCGCCAGCGGGCGGGCAGGGTGGTTTTGGCGGTCAAGGGCGCGCCGGCCCTCAACGACCTCACCCGCCGGGAGCTGCGCAACACCGGCCTGGAAGACCGCTTCGACCAGGTGGCGGACACGGGCTACGGCGGGGTGGGGGTGGATTGGGCCGGGGTGTCTCCGCAGTTCAAGAGCCTCCTGCGCCAAGCCGACCTGGTGATATCCAAGGGCGGGGCCAACTTCGAAACCCTGTGCACCCGGCGGCTGCCCGCGCCGGTGTTTTTCATCCTGCAGATCAAATGCGACCCCATGCGCAATTATCTCGGCGCGGAGGGCTTCGGCCAATGCGCCCTGTGGCGGGAAGGCTCGCGGGGGGATTTGAGCCCTGAAGCGGGCCGCGCCGCGACTCCTTAAAGGGAACGGACGCGCCATAAGCGCCTCGGCCGCCTGGTCCCGAACTCCATTTATTGCTTTACGCGTAGAGCATCGCTCAGCGGGTTTTGCGCAGAGGCAAAGGCAGCGCCGGCGCGGAGACCGGCAAGGGTCCCCCGCGCTTGGCCGGCCATCTCCCCCCAAGGCAGGGCGGCCTGCGCAAAAAAAGGGCGGCCCCAAAGGGCCGCCCTTGATCGCCTTTATTCAGGCTGGCGCGGAGAGGCTACTTCTTGGTGTCGCCGGTGGCGGCGCCGTGCAGCTTGATCTCCACCTTTTCCTCCAGGTTCTGGTAGTAGTCCTGGAGAATCTTGACCACTTCGGGGCGGGAGAACTCGCGGGGCAGATCGCCGCCCTCGGACAAGGTCTTGCGCACCATGGTGCCGGACAAGAGCAGGCGGTCTTCCTTGCCGTGGGGGCAGGTCTTCATGGAAGCCATGCCTTCGCACTTCTTGCAGTAGAAGGTCCAGTCAATGGGCAGGGGATTCAGCACCAGCGAGCCCTCGGGGATCTCGTAGAAGATCTTCTGGGCGTCGAAGGGGCCATAGTAGTCGCCCACGCCGGCGTGGTCGCGGCCCACGATCAAGTGGGAGCAGCCGTAGTTCTGACGGAACACGGCGTGCAGCAGGGCCTCGCGGGGGCCGCCGTAACGCATTTCCATGGGGTAGCCCTTGGAAACGATGGTGCCCTTCACGAAGTAGTTGTCGGTGAGGGCGTTGATGGCCTTCACGCGCACGTCGGCGGGAATGTCGCCGGCCTTCAGTTTGCCCAGGATCTGGTGGATGATCACGCCGTCCATGACCTCCACCGCGATCTTGGCCAGGAACTCATGGCTGCGGTGCATGGGGTTGCGGGTCTGGAAAGCGGCCACGCGGGACCAGCCCAGCTTATCGAACAGGGCGCGGGTCTCGGCGGGTTTGGCGTACAGGTCGCCGTACTCCTCGGGGAAGCCGCCCTCGGAAAGAACCTTCACCGGACCGCCCAGGTTCCACTTCTTCTGCTCCATGACCTTGGCCACGCCGGGGTGCTCGGTGTCGGTGGTGGTGTAGACGTTCTTGCACTCGAACTCTTTGTCGATCTGGTACTTGTCCTTGACTTCCATGGTGGCGACCAGGCCGCCGAACTCATCGTTATACAGAGCGAGCTTGTCGCCCACTTCGATGCCGTCCTCATCGCCGGCGCTCACGGTGACCGGCATGGGCCAGAACACGCCGTTGGCCAATTTCATGTCGGCGCATACGCCCTTCCAGTCGGCCTCGGTCATGAAGCCGTCCAGGGGGGTGAACGCGCCGATGCCCATCATGAAGCAGTCGCAAGCCGCCATCGTGCTCACGTTCAGCTTCTTGTAACCCGCGGCGGCTTTCTTCTCGGCTTCCAGGGCCGCGCCTTCCAGCAACAGGGGCTTAAGATCGCCTCCACCATGGGGGGGAACCAATGCCATGTGTAATCCTCCTTAACTAGATTTTGAACCGCCCCCTCTGGGGCGCCCCGCCATGAAAAAGACGGGGTTACTATGACTTACAAACGTCTTGGCCTCTTGGACGGACCGGCACTTGTGCCAAAGGTAACAATGCCGGTCAAACTTTAGGGCCCCGGGATCGGAGGTCGGCCTTGCTTCTCACCCCGGCGGCAGCCTCGCGCGCCGCCCAATTGCCAGACCTGGCCCACCCCTTGGGGCCTTTCACATAGACCTAACGGCCGGTAGGCGTATACCTCGCCCCCGAGGGCTTCTCAGCCCGGCCCGGAGACGCTTTCCGGCACTGTGTCAGTTTATGGTCTACAGAAGGTAACTTAATGAGACATCACCTAAATTGTCAAGCTTAAAGTGGGGCGGTAGACAATGGGCCACAGGTTAAGATTTTACAGGTAGTTAGCTTGGCCTTCCAAATCCGGTTTGCTTGACGTTGGCCGCCAAGGGCGCAAGGGAGCAAGCCCCTCCCCCCTCCGCGGCAGGCGGATCAACTGTCCCAGGCGCGCCTTGACCCGCTTGCCCCGGCCGGAAAATAATAAAACCAGACGCAGGTACAAGAAGTTGCCCCAGACACGCCCATGGCGCTGCATCCGGTTTCCCCATTCCGCGGCTGAAAAGCCGCCCTTTGGCTTCAATTCCGAGCCGTCGCTTCCCGCTGGCCGCTTTCCAGAAAACCATTCGCCTTGTCCCAGCCGGACCGCCTGCTTTTAGGGAGCGGGCCCCAGAAACGGGGCTCCACCGGCCGCGATTCTTAAATAAAGGAGGCATAATCATGCGAAAAGGCAGAAAGGAAATCAACTACGCCACCCTGGGCAGGATCAGCCAGATCATCAGCTCGGCCAAGAGCCTGGACAAGGTGACCCAAACCATGGTCACCACCTTGAGCGAGGAACTGAAGCTGAAGGGCTGCGCGCTCATGCTCTTGAACCGCAGGTCCAAGAAGCTGGAGGTGGCCGCCAGCCACGGCCTGAGCCGCGAGTATCTGAACAAGGGGCCCATCAGCGCCAGCCGCTCCATTGCCAAGTCCCTGACCGAGGGCCCGGTGGCCATCTACAAGGTGGGCGAGGACCCGCGCCTGCAATACCCCCGCGAGGCCATCAACGAGGGCATCGCCAGCATCTTGAGCGTGCCGGTGACGCTCAGGGGCAAGCCGCTGGGCGTCCTGCGGCTTTACACCGCCGAGCGCTGGGAATTCAAGATGCAGGACCTCACCTTTGTGCAGGCCATCGCGGAGATCATCGCCTTGGTGCTGGATAACCTCCGGGTGACCGGGGCCTACAAGAATTCCCTGGAGGCGCTCAAGAGCCTGCGCGCGGCTTAAGTAAGCGGTTTGCCTCCAGGGCTTGTTTGACGGCCAAAGCGGCCGGGTTTGCATGGCTGGCCGCTGGGCGCGGGCGTTCGCTCGCCGGCCCATGGCGATGGAGCCTTGCGCCGCGCTCCTGGCGGCGGCGGGCTGCCCGCTGGCGCGCGGCCTTGGCCTTGCGGCTTATGCGGGCCCGCCTCAGGCGGGGCGGGTCAGCTCGGCTTTGTCATCAAGCTGGCGCTTTCCTTTTCTTGCTTCCATGCCAGCATAATCTGCCAGACCCACAAGGCGCAGAACACGCCCACGAAGACCCCGGCCACGACGTCGCTGGGATAATGCCTGGTGACGATCACCCGGCCCACCCCCACCAGGCCGGCAAAGCCCAGCAGCCAGGCCCGCGCCCTGGGCCAAACCATTGACAGGGCCGTGGCGGCCGAGAAAATCCGCATGGTGTGGCCGGAGGGAAAGGAATGCAGGCTGCCCTTGTCGGCGAAAAAGGAAAACCCGTACAGGCCCTGGGTAAAAAACATTTCCGGGCGGTAGCGGCCGAAAAACCATTTCAGGGTCTCGCCGATGACCATGGTGAGCGCCACGGCGAGGCAGCAATAAAGGCACAAACGCAGGCCCGGCGTCAGGCCCCGGCCCAGGGCGGCCGCGCCGCAATAAAGCAAGGCGGCGAACAGCGCCAAGTTGAACAAATCGTGATCAGCCGCCAGACAGATGGTCTGGGCGGCCTGGTACAAGACCCCGCCCTTCAGACCGCTCGCGGCCAAATCCACCGGCCGATCCACCCAAAAGAAAAGCGCGGCGATCAGTAGCGCGCATGCCAAAGCGTAATATCCGGTGGTCCTCAGCAATCTCGGGTTCATGGCCGCGATTTCCCGGTTTGTGAGTGGCTGTGAAAATGACCAGGCCCATATTAATTTGTTTTAATGCGGATTAACAGAGGCCCTTTGAGAAAATGCCCCCCAGCGCGAAGGGTTGAGTTGGATGCCTGGCCAACGGCCGGCAAAAGGCCGTGGCCAGCCGATAAAAGTCTGGCCGCTGTCAGCAAGGGAGTAAAATTCGTTTCAATCCACGCCCCCGCGCGGGGGGCGACGGGCCGTAGACGCCGGCCCCGCTGAGCGCGTCGAGTTTCAATCCACGCCCCCGCGCGGGGGGCGACCTTCGCCCGATGGATACGGCCCTGGACGCCCGTGTTTCAATCCACGCCCCCGCGCGGGGGGCGACTGCGGCTTGTTGCGCTGGCCTGGGCATAAGCGGCGGTTTCAATCCACGCCCCCGCGCGGGGGGCGACCGCTCGTGATAAATGCTGACTTCGGGGAAGCGGGCGTTTCAATCCACGCCCCCGCGCGGGGGGCGACAGCAGGTGGGCGTCCTTTTCCTCGGCCTCGCGGAGTTTCAATCCACGCCCCCGCGCGGGGGGCGACGGGCCTGGCCGATGCCCTCGGCCCATTTGTCGGCAGTTTCAATCCACGCCCCCGCGCGGGGGGCGACTTCTGGCGGTACTTCAGCGCATGCTAATACTGCTGGTTTCAATCCACGCCCCCGCGCGGGGGGCGACCCAGATGCAGCCAGTATTGGCCGCCCTCCACCGTGTTTCAATCCACGCCCCCGCGCGGGGGGCGACGGATGGCATAACGATAACCGGGCCGGTTGTACTGGTTTCAATCCACGCCCCCGCGCGGGGGGCGACCTGAGCGCCTTATCATTCGCCAACTCAACAATGGCGTTTCAATCCACGCCCCCGCGCGGGGGGCGACCCGCGCCGCCGCCTCACAGTAGACCCGAAGCAAGTGTTTCAATCCACGCCCCCGCGCGGGGGGCGACTCAAGCGCCGGGGGCTCAAATAATGTCCCTACTCCGTTTCAATCCACGCCCCCGCGCGGGGGGCGACGCCCGGGCCGACGACGGGGCCGCCAGGGATGCCTTAGTTTCAATCCACGCCCCCGCGCGGGGGGCGACTTTTTGTGGTTGAAGTATTCGCGGGCGTCGTTGGTGTTTCAATCCACGCCCCCGCGCGGGGGGCGACACCTCGCATAACCCCAGACGCTATACCGCAAAAGTTTCAATCCACGCCCCCGCGCGGGGGGCGACCGAGCTGTCCCTCCTCTGGGCCGTCCATCACCGGTTTCAATCCACGCCCCCGCGCGGGGGGCGACACAAGCACTACCAGACCAACCTCAACAAGCTGCGTTTCAATCCACGCCCCCGCGCGGGGGGCGACCGGCAACGCTGGCCGCCCAGGCCGGCGGCTCCGTTTCAATCCACGCCCCCGCGCGGGGGGCGACGTCAGCTCCGCAAAGCAATCGCGCGACAAGTCCACGTTTCAATCCACGCCCCCGCGCGGGGGGCGACAAATTTGATCCAGCCATACGTTAGGTTGCTGGTGTTTCAATCCACGCCCCCGCGCGGGGGGCGACGCAAGACCTACCTGCTGCACTGTATTCTCATGCGCGTTTCAATCCACGCCCCCGCGCGGGGGGCGACCGATCAGTTGTCGGAATGCCTATGGGTTGCATGGTTTCAATCCACGCCCCCGCGCGGGGGGCGACATCGCTCAGAAATCCGCCGTAGCCATGCTCACCAGTTTCAATCCACGCCCCCGCGCGGGGGGCGACGTGTTGGCGAACTCGGATTGCAGATTCTCAAGGTTTCAATCCACGCCCCCGCGCGGGGGGCGACCCGCCATTACTTCGGCCATTCGCCACAGGCTGTTGTTTCAATCCACGCCCCCGCGCGGGGGGCGACCCCTTGCCCTCGGCTATCTTTTGGGCAAGCTCTTGGTTTCAATCCACGCCCCCGCGCGGGGGGCGACTGGTACACCGATTACAGTGAGTGGGTGCAGGATAAGTTTCAATCCACGCCCCCGCGCGGGGGGCGACGGGCCTTCCTCCACCGCGCCGACCAACAAAGTCAGTTTCAATCCACGCCCCCGCGCGGGGGGCGACATTGCAGGATACAATTCCCCCAACCGGCCTTTAAGCGTTTCAATCCACGCCCCCGCGCGGGGGGCGACGTTTTGGTGTGGGCAGGGACGGGATTTGGGCTTAAGTTTCAATCCACGCCCCCGCGCGGGGGGCGACGTTTTGGTGTGGGCAGGGACGGGATTTGGGCTTAAGTTTCAATCCACGCCCCCGCGCGGGGGGCGACCTGTCGGCCGACGGGTTTCGTTGTCGCAGTATCAAGTTTCAATCCACGCCCCCGCGCGGGGGGCGACGCCGATAGCCTCTATCTGTTCTATGTTCCGCAGAGTTTCAATCCACGCCCCCGCGCGGGGGGCGACACGGCAGCCCGGTTGCCAAGATGCGGGGTTCGAGTTTCAATCCACGCCCCCGCGCGGGGGGCGACTCCTTGACCGCGCGGGGCAAATCGTAGCTGCCCCTGTTTCAATCCACGCCCCCGCGCGGGGGGCGACGTGGGTGGTGACCTGGAGCCAGTCCGGCCACCCCCAGTTTCAATCCACGCCCCCGCGCGGGGGGCGACCTCTATGTTTTGCGGATAGATGGCCGGCTGATGGTGTTTCAATCCACGCCCCCGCGCGGGGGGCGACGACCACAAGGATCACGGCCTCCAGCTCGTCATGCGGTTTCAATCCACGCCCCCGCGCGGGGGGCGACCCGCTCCCCGCCAGGGCCCAGAGCGCCAGGCCCCAGTTTCAATCCACGCCCCCGCGCGGGGGGCGACCCCGCCCCGCCGCCGAGGAGAGCCGGGGCCAAAGTTTCAATCCACGCCCCCGCGCGGGGGGCGACACCGCGTGCGCGAGGTGCGCCTGACATTGACCAGGTTTCAATCCACGCCCCCGCGCGGGGGGCGACTATGACGCGGACCGGGCCGGGTGGGCCGGCGCGCTGTTTCAATCCACGCCCCCGCGCGGGGGGCGACCAATTCCTGCGGGTGATGCTGCACAAGGCCTCATTGTTTCAATCCACGCCCCCGCGCGGGGGGCGACGCCCCGCGCGGCGCCGGGGGGCGTTGTACCGCGCGTTTCAATCCACGCCCCCGCGCGGGGGGCGACGACCGCCGAGGAAAAATGGCAGCGCCTCAACAAGGTTTCAATCCACGCCCCCGCGCGGGGGGCGACCTGGGCCACGCCGAGGCGGGCTGGTGGATCGACCAGTTTCAATCCACGCCCCCGCGCGGGGGGCGACGCCGGCCGAGTCCTCGGCCTGGTTGCCCGCCTCCAGTTTCAATCCACGCCCCCGCGCGGGGGGCGACGCCCGCCGTCCCACTGGCCTCCCGCCGTGGACCAGTTTCAATCCACGCCCCCGCGCGGGGGGCGACAAGATCGATCCCCAGGAGGCGCTCATACCTGCCTGTTTCAATCCACGCCCCCGCGCGGGGGGCGACTCCCGGCGCGCCGATATTAAGCGCGCCACACAAAATGTTTCAATCCACGCCCCCGCGCGGGGGGCGACTCAACTCGGCGCAACAATCCCGGCTGAGGTCGGTTTCAATCCACGCCCCCGCGCGGGGGGCGACGGCCGCGCTCACGCGCCGCTCCCCGCCAGGCCCCAGTTTCAATCCACGCCCCCGCGCGGGGGGCGACTCAGGCTACTCGCCGTGACCGGGACAGATATAGAAGTTTCAATCCACGCCCCCGCGCGGGGGGCGACGTGGGGGCCGGCCAAAAGCTGGGTCGGCACCGTTGTTTCAATCCACGCCCCCGCGCGGGGGGCGACTTACCGGCGACGGATCAATCTTGATTGATTTCGACCGTTGTTTCAATCCACGCCCCCGCGCGGGGGGCGACTGAATAAAGGGCTGTAGCGCCTCGTTGGAGTCCTTGTTTCAATCCACGCCCCCGCGCGGGGGGCGACGCCGATATTGGAAAATTCCTTGCCGGTGAGCTTGGTTTCAATCCACGCCCCCGCGCGGGGGGCGACGTGCATTAACGCCCAACTCCAAACCGCCCTCGCAATGTTTCAATCCACGCCCCCGCGCGGGGGGCGACCGGTCAGCCCCTTCCGCGATAGCTCCAAGGCCGATCGTTTCAATCCACGCCCCCGCGCGGGGGGCGACTCCGAAGCGGCCGTCACGGTGAGCACGGCGTCCACGTTTCAATCCACGCCCCCGCGCGGGGGGCGACAAGGCGCCGGCCAGGTGACCGTAAGCGGTGTTGCCGTTTCAATCCACGCCCCCGCGCGGGGGGCGACGGGCTTGCCGTCCTGGCCGGTGAACATGTGGGGGTTTCAATCCACGCCCCCGCGCGGGGGGCGACAATGGCCGCTATCATGTCGGGCTTGGCGCTTCGGGTTTCAATCCACGCCCCCGCGCGGGGGGCGACTTAACCATCATGCAGACAGATAAGCTATCCACCGTTTCAATCCACGCCCCCGCGCGGGGGGCGACTTGAGATAGGCCCGATCCTCACGCTGCACTTTGAGGTTTCAATCCACGCCCCCGCGCGGGGGGCGACCGAGCGCACCCCGGCCTCATAGAGCTGGTAGCCCTCGTTTCAATCCACGCCCCCGCGCGGGGGGCGACCTGGCATTGATTGAATCAATGCGCCCGGCCGGCAAGGTTTCAATCCACGCCCCCGCGCGGGGGGCGACAAGCCGCGTTGGTCAGGGTGGCCTGCCAGACCTCGTTTCAATCCACGCCCCCGCGCGGGGGGCGACCTGGTCGGGAGCCGGCCTCGGCTCCGGGTCTGAGTTTCAATCCACGCCCCCGCGCGGGGGGCGACACGCGCAGGCCATCCAGCTCTTGCTGCGGCACGCGTTTCAATCCACGCCCCCGCGCGGGGGGCGACTCATGGCAACACGGAGAGTCAAAGGATTAGATACAGTTTCAATCCACGCCCCCGCGCGGGGGGCGACCACCGCCGGCACCAGTGGAGCCAGCGCCCCCATCTGGTTTCAATCCACGCCCCCGCGCGGGGGGCGACGGAGATCACCGGCACCGGTATGGGCGCTACCAGTGTTTCAATCCACGCCCCCGCGCGGGGGGCGACCGATTTGGTTGGCGGTGCCAAGATAGGCCGCGATGGTTTCAATCCACGCCCCCGCGCGGGGGGCGACCTATATTAGATACGAGCTCATCGACCCCGCCCAAGTTTCAATCCACGCCCCCGCGCGGGGGGCGACGAGATGCATTGCAAGCCCAAGTGGAATTAGTGGGTTTCAATCCACGCCCCCGCGCGGGGGGCGACTTGGTTTGCCCGTTTTGGTGCGCAGCTTGCAGTGTTTCAATCCACGCCCCCGCGCGGGGGGCGACTTAGTTAAAGCTGGGATAGTGACATGGCATACAAGTTTCAATCCACGCCCCCGCGCGGGGGGCGACCAGTTGTCGGGTTACTAGCCGATTAATGTGGTCGGGTTTCAATCCACGCCCCCGCGCGGGGGGCGACCCGACGATAACGTAGTGCGCTGGACGCGCAAGCAGTTTCAATCCACGCCCCCGCGCGGGGGGCGACCGAGCTGGTGATTTGCCCGCCCCACAGCCCGGACCGGTTTCAATCCACGCCCCCGCGCGGGGGGCGACCGGATGATGCCCACCGGCGCCAGCACCGCCTTGCCGTTTCAATCCACGCCCCCGCGCGGGGGGCGACTCACGCTGATGCACCACGGCCAGCGGGCCTGGCGCAGTTTCAATCCACGCCCCCGCGCGGGGGGCGACTCCGGCCCAGCCGGGCCACCGTCTCCCGCGCGGGGTTTCAATCCACGCCCCCGCGCGGGGGGCGACCTTGACTGCCAAGTCGTAGGCCTCGATCACCCAGGGTTTCAATCCACGCCCCCGCGCGGGGGGCGACTGGCCAAGGCCCAGACCGCCGCGGAGGGCGGCCAGGTTTCAATCCACGCCCCCGCGCGGGGGGCGACCCGCCAGCGAAGCGCGCAAGGCCTGGCTAAAGGAGTT
Source organism: Desulfocarbo indianensis (assembly GCA_001184205.1). Taxonomy (GTDB): domain Bacteria; phylum Desulfobacterota; class Desulfarculia; order Desulfarculales; family Desulfarculaceae; genus Desulfocarbo; species Desulfocarbo indianensis. The sequence goes on along the minus strand of LBMP01000001.1, from coordinate 358,277 downwards.
TCAATCCACGCCCCCGCGCGGGGGGCGACACCGCTTCAACGCCACCCTTCAAGACCTGCAAAGTTTCAATCCACGCCCCCGCGCGGGGGGCGACCAGCTCATGGAGATCATCACCCAGACCCAGCAGGAGTTTCAATCCACGCCCCCGCGCGGGGGGCGACATGATCGAGGCCACCGCCCGCCGGGTGGTGCGCAGTTTCAATCCACGCCCCCGCGCGGGGGGCGACGGGCGCGGTGCCGGCGATGCTGCTGGGGCTGCGGGTTTCAATCCACGCCCCCGCGCGGGGGGCGACGTTCACCCGGCTAGGCACGGTCAAGGACCCATCGGAGTTTCAATCCACGCCCCCGCGCGGGGGGCGACCTCATCGGGGCCGTCGTCGGCGCCGATGTCCACCGGTTTCAATCCACGCCCCCGCGCGGGGGGCGACACATAGACCAGCCATGATTTCCTCCCGCTACCCTAGTTTCAATCCACGCCCCCGCGCGGGGGGCGACTTGCGCCTGCCGATCGGCAAGGAGGAGCTCTACCTGTTTCAATCCACGCCCCCGCGCGGGGGGCGACCCGAGGTGGCGGCCCGCCTGCGCCAATACGCCCTGGTTTCAATCCACGCCCCCGCGCGGGGGGCGACGCATCTTGTTGAGGGCCTGGATCACGAGATTCACGTTTCAATCCACGCCCCCGCGCGGGGGGCGACAAGCCGCCGTGGAGAGGGTGTACTTCAGGTAGAGGTTTCAATCCACGCCCCCGCGCGGGGGGCGACCTAAAACCGCGTCCGCGGCTTCCGGTTCCGTCCCGTTTCAATCCACGCCCCCGCGCGGGGGGCGACGCACCTGGGCTACAGCCCGGAGGATTATGCCAATATGTTTCAATCCACGCCCCCGCGCGGGGGGCGACCTCGGCTTCACTGCCCAGCAAATGCTGAGTAGTAGTTTCAATCCACGCCCCCGCGCGGGGGGCGACGCTTGCATTTTTTGTAATCTATCTTGAACGGCAAGTTTCAATCCACGCCCCCGCGCGGGGGGCGACGCAGCGGCCAGCCGGTTTTTGACGGCCGCTATGGCGTTTCAATCCACGCCCCCGCGCGGGGGGCGACGGCAGTACCAATGGCCTGCGCCACAGTATCTGGGTTTCAATCCACGCCCCCGCGCGGGGGGCGACTGAGGGCGATTGCAACATCAAGCTCTTCGGCGAGTTTCAATCCACGCCCCCGCGCGGGGGGCGACTAAAGGCCGCTCAGCGCATGGTGAGCGCCATAGAGGTTTCAATCCACGCCCCCGCGCGGGGGGCGACATGATCTCCATGAGCGGGGCCTTGCGGACGTCGTCGTTTCAATCCACGCCCCCGCGCGGGGGGCGACCAACGGGCCCATTCTGGCGACCTGAGCGGATACGTTTCAATCCACGCCCCCGCGCGGGGGGCGACGACGAGGACGCGGCCCTGGAAATAGCCGATCTGGTTTCAATCCACGCCCCCGCGCGGGGGGCGACCATGGCGCCTGGTAGGCGTTCGGCGAGCTGCTGGCGGTTTCAATCCACGCCCCCGCGCGGGGGGCGACTTAGCGTATTCTTTGGCAGTGCCCATGCCATCTAATGTTTCAATCCACGCCCCCGCGCGGGGGGCGACCCAACGCATGTATCGGGACGAAGGGCAAGTATACTTGTTTCAATCCACGCCCCCGCGCGGGGGGCGACTTTTAAGCCCATACCCCTCTCCTGCCTACACCAGTTTCAATCCACGCCCCCGCGCGGGGGGCGACAAGGCGGCACCGACAGCTTCTCCTTTATTGGCGGCGTTTCAATCCACGCCCCCGCGCGGGGGGCGACCAGGGCGGGGTGCTGGGTGTCACCGACAAGAACGAGTTTCAATCCACGCCCCCGCGCGGGGGGCGACGCAACTCCGCTTGGCCGCCGCGCCGGCCAAGCGAAGTTTCAATCCACGCCCCCGCGCGGGGGGCGACCCTTGACCGCGCGGGGCAGGTCGTAGCCGCCCCTGTTTCAATCCACGCCCCCGCGCGGGGGGCGACCGAGCGTGAGCCGGGCCATTGGCAAGGCCCTTGGCGTTTCAATCCACGCCCCCGCGCGGGGGGCGACCATAGCTCCTCTCCTCCATTTGCGACCTGGCGCGTTTCAATCCACGCCCCCGCGCGGGGGGCGACGAGTGGCTGGCCCAATCGTTCCAGCAGCGATCGGCCGTTTCAATCCACGCCCCCGCGCGGGGGGCGACCTATCGGCCGCCGGCACCGCGTAGCCATCGGCGTCGTTTCAATCCACGCCCCCGCGCGGGGGGCGACAATGCAATGATGGCCGTGCCGCCCCGGTCTCCAAGTTTCAATCCACGCCCCCGCGCGGGGGGCGACGCCATATCGCCCAATATCCCGCTGAGGCCGGGCAGTTTCAATCCACGCCCCCGCGCGGGGGGCGACGGAATCCAGCCATGACCCGCTTGGAGCAGGCGCGGTTTCAATCCACGCCCCCGCGCGGGGGGCGACGCCCAGGCGATGGGGGTCTCGACCCAAGAGCTCAAGTTTCAATCCACGCCCCCGCGCGGGGGGCGACGTTTTTTGCCAATTCAGCGCGCCCCTCGGGCGCGCTGTTTCAATCCACGCCCCCGCGCGGGGGGCGACCGCCCAGGCCCAGGCCCTGGCCAAGGAGGCCCAAGTTTCAATCCACGCCCCCGCGCGGGGGGCGACCAACGTTAACGAGGTACCACTGGTGGGGCACGTGTTTCAATCCACGCCCCCGCGCGGGGGGCGACCCCATAGCGCCGCCCGCGCGCGGCGACAGGGAGAAGTTTCAATCCACGCCCCCGCGCGGGGGGCGACGCGCGAGGCCAAGGAGGCCCAACGCGCCAATGATGTTTCAATCCACGCCCCCGCGCGGGGGGCGACGTACGACGCAAGGCCAGGGCCAAGTCGCTATAAGGTTTCAATCCACGCCCCCGCGCGGGGGGCGACGGTATCCCGTGTAAGTTGTTAACATATCATGTTTTATCGTTCCAAAAACGCCTACCCAGCGCTTTCAATGCATGCGAATCCCGGCCCGTTGAAGACTTCCTGTAATTTTTCGCGTTATTACAAACCATTATACTCAACGCCGATCTCCTGGGCATTTCACGACAGCTTCAGGTCGGCGTTCAAATCACCAGGGGCCCTTCCGGGTCCAGGGTGGGTTTGGCGCCGTGGTGCTCCACCCGCCGCCGCCAGTTTTTGCCGAGGAAATAAAACCGCAAACTGTCTTCCTCCAAGTCGGCTTCCTTCAGCAGGTTCGCCTGCAAACGGGTCCACTGGGCCGGGTCCAGAAGGCACTCGAAAACCGAGTTCTGCACGCGCTGGCCATGATTGGTGCAAACGCGCGCCACCCGGCGCAGCCTTCTTTGACCCTCCGGCGAATCGGTCCGAACGTCATAGCAAACCAATACCATCATCGCGGCATCCTTCAGGTCCTGTGGAAATAGGCCGGATAGGCGTCCAAATCGCCACGCAAGTGGCGCGCCAAAAGCAGCGCCTGAATGAAAGGCACCAGCCCCAACGGCATTTTTTCGTTCAAGAAGGGATGATGCACCTCGTCCTTTTTTCTTTCCTGATAGGCCACAATCAAGCTCTTGCGGCAATCGTCGCTCATGTTGACCGCCCCGCTGCCGGTGCTTTTAAAGCCGTTCGCCTTGATCCGCCGGAGATTGATAAGCGAGAGCACCAGCCTGTCCGCCAGGAGGGGGCGCAGCTCCTCCATCAAGTCAAGCGCCAGGCTGGGCCGTCCCGGCCTGTCGCGGTGCAGAAAGCCGGCCTGGGGGTCCAAGCCCACCGCCTGGCAGGCCGCCGAGACATCGTGGACCAGGAGCGTGTAGGTGAATGACAAAAGCGCGTTGACCTTGTCCAGGGGCGGACGCCGGCTGCGCGCGCGGAAGAAGAAGTCCGCTTTTTGTTGGGTTATCAAGTGATCGAACACGCTGAAATAGGCCGCCGCCGCTTCGCCCTCCAAGCCGCGCACGCGGTCCAGGTCCTTTTCCGCGTCCAGCCTTTCCAGAACCGATCCCAAGGCCTCGGCCGCCCGTTGCAGTTCCCCGGCGGTTTCCCCCGGCTGGCCGGAACGGGCGGCCCGGCGCAACACGGTGCGGCAATTGGCGGCTTTGGCGGCCACCGCCGCGCGGGCGATGAGGCCGGCTCGGCCAAGGTCGTCGGATGCCCGGTACTGCTCCTTGCGGAGCAGTACGTTGCCGGAGATCGGCCCTTGCAGCCGCCCCCAAAAACGGCCGTTTTCGCTCAAATAGCTCACGGCCACGTCATGCTGGGCGCAATGGTGCAGGGCCTGGGGAGAGACGAACACGCGGCCCAGGCACACCACGCCGCCCAGCAAATGAATGGGCGTGCGCAAGAGGACCTGCCCTTCCGCCTTAACCAGGAGGCACTCGCCGTCCTTATAGACCTGGGCTTCGGGCCTGGTGAGAAAAAGCGTGTTGAGCAATCGTTTCATGATTCCTCCCGGGCGCTTTTCATTTGTCTGCGCAGATAGCCGCTGGCCGAATCCCCGGCGCCGGTCTGCCGGGGCAGGCAAAGCTCCACCAGGGAGCAACTGCGGCAATAAGGGCCGGGGCTGGGCCGGGGGAGGCGGCCGGAAGCCAGCATGTCGCGCACCTCCCGGGCCGCCCGTTCCACGGCCTCGCGCAGCCCGCCGGAAAACACGACCTCCTCCCGCCGCCGGTTGGCCCCGTAGAACAAGGCGCCGGCCGGCACCGGAGTATTCAGCATCTCCTCCAGGCACATGGCCTGGGCGCAGAGCTGCAAGCGGTCGGCGTCGTGGTCCTTGGGGCGTCCCCGCTTGTATTCCACCGGGTATGGCCGCCAGCCCGCGCCTTCCGGGTGGAATTCCACCACGTCGGCCTTGCCGGTGAGGCCCAGGGCCAGGGAGCGCAGGGCCAGTCCGCGTTCCACGCGGACCGGGCCCCGCTGCTCCACGCCGGCCTCATGGGCCTTTTCATGCAGAAGACGTCCTTGGGCCGTCAGCGGGTTTTCCTCCCAAGAGCCCTCCAGATGGATGAGCCCGCATTGCCGCGGGCAGAACACCCAGTGCTGCAAGGCGCTGATGGGGATCAAGTCCGCCTCGTCGTGCATGGCCTACAACATTTCTTCCAGCGACACGTTCGCGGGCACCTGGTCGCGGTCCACATCCACCACGTAGTCCTCGAAGCGCCGCGTGGGCCCCTGGCCGTCCGGGGCGGCGCGCACCTTTATCAGATCGAACAATTTCTGGGCCGGGGCGTTGCCCAGCTTGGAGTCGTGCTTGAACACGTACAGCCGCCGGGCGGCCATCTTGCCCCGGGCCGCGGAGCGGTCGTGCTCGAACATGTTGCACAGGGCCTCCCAGAGCAGCTCCAGGTCTTCCTGGCCGAAGCCCGTCTTGGCGGCCAGGGGCGCGGAAATAAAGCCCTCGGCCCGGTAGAGGGCATAGGGCACGATGTGCTTGCGGCCGATGGTGCGCTCCTTTTCCAGATCGCGCTCATTGGTCACCGCCATGCGGGTAATGCCAATTTCCAAGGGAACGATGGGCTCGATGCTGGAGGCGAAATTGAGCTGCACCGGGCCGCGCACCTGGCCGCAGTTGACCTCGGTGGTCATCACCGCGCCGAAGGTGCGGATGTCGTAGAAATTGGCGCACATCCAGGAGGTGAGTTCGCGGGCCTTGGCCTCGTCCTTGGGCAGCTTTTTCTGTTCGGGCTTTAGCTCCAGGGCGGCGTAGGCCAGCTCGTGCTGGCGGTTGAGCACCGCCTTTTCCTTCACGTATATCTTGAAGCCCTCGGCTTCCTCCTTGTCCAGCATCACGTAGTTGCGCACCTTGCGCTTGAGGCAAACGTCGGTGACCAGGCCGCGGCTGGTTTCCGGGTCCAGGCGCGGCAGGTTGCCCGCGTCGGGATCGCCGTTGGGGTTGCCGTTTTCCACGTCGAACAGATAGACGAACTCGTAACGGTTTTGAATGGGCTCGGGCATTTTCTAATCCTCCTTGGTCTCGGCGGCGGAATCGGATTGGTCTTGATCGCTCTTGTCCTTGGCGGGTCCGTGGGCCTTCTGATGGTAGTAGCCCAGGAAAAACAGGCCCTGCTCCTCCAGGTTCAAAGTGGCGGGGTATTTGGCTATCTCAATGCCATTGATGATGTCGGTCTGGGACTCGTCAAGCTTGTATGCCCAGCCGGGTTTGTCGCTCCGGACTTTTTTGAGGTGGTTGGCCGACAAGCGCAAAAGGAGGGGGAAGGTGGCCCGCGGCGCGCTGGAGGCGCTGGACAGATAGCTGTCGCGGATGGTGGTGTTAAGACCGCGGCCCAAAGCCGAGATTTGGATGGCCTCTAGGACGGCGAACAGCCGCCCCAGGCGGTAGGCCGGGTTTTTGCTTTCAATGTCAAGGCTCACGGTAACCTCCATGCTTGTGGGGTCGTTACGGTAAGTATCGCTCAGCCGGTAGAGTCGGCAGAGATAGGCTTTTACCAAAGAGGCGCGATCATGATTGATAGTTTGGTCTGAACGGATGACACTAATCAAACAGGTGAGCAACGTTCGGGGATATTGGCTTCCTGTCATTACCGACCTGGTAACTTCTCCGCTTAGTTTAGAAGATACCTTTCCCGTGCGATTTTCTTTGATGCGTTTTGATACCGTTTCCAACATTAATTGGTTCACTGATTTTGGCGTTGTGTCTTCCGTCCCAAAACCGAACTCCAGGTCTCCCAGATGCTCGCCCAGGCGCTTCTCCATCTGGCCCACGGTGCTTTGCAGCCAGAAGCGCACCGAGATGCGGCTGGCGTTGGGGCTGAGCCCCAGGATGAAGAAGGGATTTTCCGGATTGACATCAAAAGGAAGTCCCTGCTTGAACGACTTCAGGAACAGGGCCAGCTCTTGGTTCAGGGAAGTGTCTTGGGCCTGATCCGCCCCGCCCAGCGCAGAGCCGAAAAGTTTCACCACCGGGGATTGTTTTTCGCTCCAAAACACCACCGAGGCGTCGCCGATCTGGATGCGCTGGCGGCTCTCCTGGCCCAAAAGCCGGTTGAGGGCCGTGGTGTAGGCAAAGGCGGCCTCGCTGCTTACGGGAGCGTTGAAATTCTGGTCTTTTCCAAACGAGGTGAAGGCGGTTTTATCCTTATTGAAGGAAACTATAGCCCCCCTGTTTTGATTGGTGCCCCAAACATTTTCTATCATGGTGTGTATGCGCGCAATGGGGAGCACTTTTCCCGTAATAAGGCATTGAGCGGTTTCGCCATCTTGACTTTGCCCGTAATGACGTAGCCACGCCTCACGCACCTCCTTGCTCTCGTGTACCCATTTCTTTTCCCCCGCCAACAGAAAGACGACGTTTTCGCCCGCTATCTCCTCCCATTCGGGTATTTCCGGAGCCTTATCCGGCGACCAGGCATCAAGAAACGCTAGAACCGCCTTCATTCCGGGATCATCGATGCCATCGCCAATTTCATGAGCTAGCTGCCTGAACGCGAGGAAGGTTTTCATAGCCCTTTCAGGCTTGCCTTTTTTATCGGCCCCTAAGACATAACCAGTGTTTTCCCAAAGGAAGTTTGGCTTGATACCAGAAGTCTTTCCCGCGACGGCGCCAGGCACTCTCATTGTGCGGCGAAGGTTTTTTTTCCCTTTTATTGTCCGCAGGTCTATGACATCCACCAACTCGCCATCAAGGCTCAATTCCAGGGCGAAGCTGATCTTGGCCTCGCTGAAGCCGGGCAAGGCGATGTCCTCCTCCGGGTCGTCCACCAGCCTCTGGTAATAATCGGCCAGGGATTGCAATATCATCGCCGCACCTCCGGGCTCTCCGGCGGGGGCACCGCCATGACGCCGTTTTCCAGCCGGGCGTGGAAAAAGCGGGGCTGGATGTCGTTGGGATTGCGGTAGTCCAGATCCCAAAGCATCCAGCCCAGGTCGCGCTCCCCCGCCAGCGGCGAGGCGGGCGCGGGGCCCTCCTGGGGCTGGAAGCGGGCGGCGAACTCGCGGCAGCCCAGGTAGGGGCGGTGAAAGCACTGGCCCTTGGCCGCGCGGCGGTTGAACACGTCCAGGTGCTTGCCTTCGTTCTGGTCCTCCTGGGAGGTGAACTGGAACTCGGCCTCGATGAGGTAATCCACGTCGCGCAGGACCAGGGCCGCCCGCTGCTGGCGGTCGTCCTCGATGAACACCTCCAGGGGGCCGCCGCTTTTCATGGCCTTTTTTATGGAGCCCACGGGAATCTTGCGGGCCAGTTCGTTTCGTCGCAGATTGGTGAAATTTATGGGTTTTAAAACGTGAATCCGTTTGACCACCCAGCGGATGGCCGGCTTCCAATAAACCGCCTCCAGGATTCCCCTGGCGGCCGAGGGCGTCATCACGTCGTAGGACACCCGCTCGACCTTCATCTCCGGCCGGGTGAAGCAGGCGTATTCGCCGGTTACGCGGAGCGTTACGCCACGAGGCATAATTCCCCCCTTCTCGATTGTGAATAATGGAATGGAAAGCTTCCTCCGGTCAGGCCGGAGGCGCGAGGCGGTCCCTGGCGGCGGCCGGGGATTTATGTTGTGAAAGAACAGAGCCACGCCTTCATTCTCCCTGTGGACCCATGACCCAGGCCTTGTCCGGGATTAGCGGGAACAAAAAAGCGGCGTTCCTCAAAGGAAACGCCGCTGACCGTTGCGGTGTCATTTCTATCCTTGCTGCAACCCACACCCTGCTCCCCCAGCCGGTGACCAGTTCAACCTAGCACGGCCCACCGTGAATTCCAAGGTTCAAAGGCGTTGCCACGCCGCATGGCGATGCGCGCAAGCTTCCCGCCCGGGCCGGGCTCAGGCATAAAGCCCTTGGGGTGAACCGCCCTCCCCGGCCCGCTCCACCAAGAGGCCCAGGTCGTCGTCATAAAGCTCCTGGTTCACCAAAACCGGGAACAGCCCCTCGCCGATGAGTTCCACGTCGTGGCTTTGCACCAGGCCTCGCAGCTCGTGGGGATACAGCTGCACGGTGTAGGGCTGGGCCTGGCGGGCGAAACGGCCGGGATGGGGGCTGTAACGCAGGCCCGCTATGATCGCCTCGCGCTTTTCGATTTCCGGGCAGACCAAAACCGCTTCGCCGGGGCTGTCGAAATAGCTGAACAGGCCGGCCACGGTGGCGAAGGGCAAGTGCAGCTTGCTCACGCCTGCTTCCAGGAGGGTCATGATGCCTTTCCCATCAAGCTTGTCTTTCTCTTGCCAAAATAGATGCTCAAAGTATTGGCGCACCGCCTCCAGGGACAGGGGGTCAGGGAACCTGCGCAGGACGCCCCGGGCCTTCTGGGCCGCGACCTTTTGGCTATCTCGAATTTTGCCCTGGGGCTCGAAAACGTGCAGGCGGCCCATGCCGGGCAGCTTTCCCTCCCGGTTGCAGCGGCCCGCCGCCTGGGCCAGGGAATCCACCCCGGCCAAGGCCCGCCAAACCACGGGAAAATTTAGATCGACTCCTGCTTCCACCAATTGAGTGCTCACCACCCGGCAGACGCCTTCCCGCTCCAGGGCTTCCTTGATTTGCTTGAGCTTGCGGGCGCGGTGGCCGGGATACATCAGGGCGCTCAGGTGAAAAATGCCCTGGGGCCCGGCCAAGCCCCGCAGCTCCAGGAACAGCTCCCTGGCCTGGGCCCGGGTGTTCACGATGCATAAGACCCGCTCTTCGGCGGCCAAATGCCGGGCCAATTCGTCGTTACCCAATTGGCCGTCATGCTTGCTCACCTCCACCCGGCGGAATTCCTGGTAGAGGCCCGCCGGGTCCGGGGCGATCTCGCGGGGGTGAACGGCGGCCTTCTTGAAGGTGTCCGCGTCGGACAACACCGGCTGGGTGGCGGTGCACAGCACCACGCTGCAACCGTAATTGCCCGCCAGCTCCCGCAGGGCTTCCAGGCAGGGGATGAGGGTTTCCCTGGGCAGCATCTGGGCCTCGTCCAGGATGATCGCGCTTTTGACCATGTTGTGCAGCTTGCGGCAGCGGGAGGTGCGGTTGGCGAACAGGGACTCGAAAAACTGCACATTGGTGGTGACCACCACCGGGCTGTCCCAATTCTCCGAGGCCAGGCGGTTGCGTTGCCAGGCCGGATCGTCTTCCTCGCGCCCCGGCTCCGGCATGGGCAGGTTGCTGTGGTGCTCCAGGACGGCGTCGTCGCCCAGGATTGTTTTGAACACGGCGGCGTTCTGCTCGATGATGCTGGTGTAGGGGATCACGTAGATCACCCTGCGCAGGCCGTGGCCCAGGGCGTGCTTCAGGGCGAAAGCCAGCGAGGAGATGGTCTTGCCGCCGCCGGTGGGCACGGTGAGGGAGAAAAATCCCGGCGGCATTTCCGCCGCTTGCAGGCAGGCCTCGAGTATCTGATTGCGCCGCCGGTTCAGGGGGCCATCCTTGACCTTGCCGCGCAGCCCGTCCAGATACGCCTCCAGGCGCGGCCAAAGCTCGGCCAGGGCCGGCCTGCCCTCGCGCCAGCGGGCCCGGTCCGGGTCCATGAAGGCCTCGGTGTCCAGGTAATCCGCGTCCACCAGGCAGGAAAACACCATGCGCAGGAAGAAGCTGAGCTGCGCGCCGTGCTTCTCCAGCTTTATCGGCGGATTGGATAGGGAAACCCCTTGCAGCGGGTCGGCGGGCCCGCCGTCCAGCCCGGCCAGGCGCTTAGTCAAACGAGCTTCCAACGAACCCGCGCCCTCGGCCACGCCGTCGGGCAGGCCGCCGTGGTGGCCGGCTATGGCATAGGCCAGAAGCTTGCCGATAGGGGCCTCAGGGACATCCAGGTTGGCCACGGCCCACTGGGCCCCGGCGGTGGAGTGATCCACCGGCTTTGCGCCGCGCAGGCGTTCCTGAAAGGGCAGGGTGTACTTGCCCAGGTCGTGCAGCAGGCCGGCGGCCCTGGCCCAATCCTCCGCGTTGAAATAGGCGGCCCTTTGCGCGGCCAGCTCGGCCACGTTGGCCAGGTGCGCGCTCAAGGGCTGCCATTGGTCTTCCGGTTTGTCCGGCAGGCTGTGGGCGTAAAAATCCATGTTTCCCCCCTCGGAAGCTGGTTGGCTTTGGCCGCGCCTCCATCAGCGATGGTCGATGCGGATCGACTCCGGCCTTCCCTTGAAAAGCTCCGGATTCCTCCCGGCGGGCGATGGTCCGCCGGAAGGCCCTCATTCTAACCGGCGCTGTTTAGCAACGGAAGGATTTCCGCAGGCCCTTTCGCCCTCGGCACGGCCTCATGACTTTTCTTTTTAAGGTCCCCACCCGGAATCTCTGCCTTTTCCTTCTGTATCAGAGGTAACAAACGCAAGTTATATTTATGCGCGACCTAAAACGGCCGTTCATGGCGGGTGGATTTATCTGTATATAGTATCGAAATAGTCAAGTTATATCGTAAATAACGATTTGACTTGTCGGGCATTAAATCAGACAATGCCGCAGCCAATTAATTAATTGAAACAAATTAATTTATCAGATGAATTATATGCAAGCGCCGGATCGGCCTGGCCGCTACGCCATAAAATTTTCAACGATAAGCAGCGTGGCATGGTGGCATGTTAACCAACTTTATTCGCGCTAACCAGTCACTTCAAGCAGTCAAGCCTGCGATATTCAAGGATGATCTTAGATGTAAAGCGCCCGGCGACTGCCAATCAACCCTTTAATACAGCAATAAGAGTTACGTAATGAAGCGGTTCGAGCGGCTTCAACGCCTTGGTCTTTTCATCTTTCTTGTGGCGATGTGTTTGTTTTTCAGCTTCATGTCGCCCTATTTCGCCACCTGGGAAAACTTCACCAACATCCTGGTGCAATCAGCGGTGCTTATCATCGTCGGCGCGGGCGTGACCCTGGTCATCGCCACCGCCGGCATCGATCTATCCATCGGCTCCATATTGGCCCTGAGCAGCATAATCATGGCCGCGGCCCTGAAGGCCGGCGCGGGCTTGTTCGCGGGGGTGGCCCTGGGGATTCTGTCGGGTGCCGTGATGGGCCTGGTCAACGGTCTGGGCGTGGCCGGGCTCGGCATATCGCCTTTCATCGTGACTTTGGGCGCGGCGGGCATCTATCGGGCGCTGGCTTTGATTTTCACCGACGCCAGACCCATCTACGGCCTGCCGCTGGATTTGCGCTTTTGGGGCACCGGCAGCCTGGGGCCGTTTCCGGTCTCGGCGGTGATCGCTTTCGCGGTGGTGCTGGCCGCTTCCCTGCTCATCGCCTGGACCCGCTTCGGGGTCAACCTGCGGGCGGTGGGGGACAACCCGCAAGGGGCTTTTCGCATGGGCGTGCCCATCCGGCGCGTCCTGGTTTGGGTTTACGTCCTTTCGGGCGCGGCAGCGGCCCTGGCCGGGGTGGTCGTGACGGCCCGCCTGAACACGGCCGAGGCCATCGCCGGGCTGGGCATGGAGCTGGAAGCCATCGCGGCGGTGGTCATGGGCGGCACCAGCTTTTTCGGCGGAGAGGCCAGCATCAGCGGGACGCTTTTGGGGGCCTTGATCATCGGCACCCTGGCCAACGGGCTCACCATCATAAACGTGCCTTCCTATTACCAGCAGCTGGTGATCGGCATCGTATTCATCCTGGCGGTGCTGGCGGACAGAATCAAAAGAAGAGAGAGCAACATCATCTGAAAAGGAGCGGAGTGATGAGCAGCAGCAAAAACTTGATGTTCAGAATCATAGTGGCGGCCGTCTTCCTGGCGGGTCTCGTCCTGCAGGTCGGCCTGGCCCAGGCGGAGCAATCCCGCTGGCAGAAAGTGCGCTCGGAGACCTTCGCCAAGCTGGGAGAGTTGCCCGAGGCGGATAAATCCACCCGCATAGGCGCCATCATCATCACCGAGGCCAACCCCTTCTGGGTGACGGTAAAGGAAGGCTATCTCAGCGCGGGCAAGGAACTGGGCGTGCAGATCGACGTACAGGCCGCGCCCCAGGAGAACAGCATCTCGGCCCAGCTGAACATCCTGGAAAACATGGTGGCCAAGAAATACAACGCCATCGCCGCCCACAGCATAACCCGGCATAATTTGATCCCCGGCCTGGTCAAGGCCAACCAGGCGGGCATCCCCACCATCACCGACAGCATCCGGGTGGACATGAAGGCCGCCAGGGAAGCCGGCGCCAATCCCATTGACATCGCCATGGTGGATTTCCTGGCCCAGGGCAAGTTGGGCGGCGCCTACATAGTGGAGCAGCTCAAGAAGAAGGGCGGCGGCAAGGTGGCCATCATCGAGGGCCTGCCCGGCGCTCCCCAATCCGAGGCCAGGCGCAATGGAGCCAAGGCCATGCTCGACGCCGAGCCCTCCATCGAGCTGGTTTCCATGCAGCCCGGCAACTGGAACCGCCAGAAGGCCTACGACATCACGGTCAACCTGCTGCAGGCCCATCCGGACCTCAAGGCCATAATGTGCGCCAACGACGTGATGGCCCTGGCCGCCGCGGCGGCCATCGAGGAGAAGGGCAAAAAGGGACAGGTGATGGTGGTCGGCATCGACTTCATCGCCCAGTCCAGGGACGCCATCCAAAACGGCGGCCTGGCCGCCTCGGTGGCCCAAGCGCCTTTCATTATCGGCGAGCTCTGCGCGCGCGCGGCCTTGAAGGCCGCGGCCGGCGGCAAGGTTCCCAAGGAGCTGTATATCCCGGTGGTGCTGGTGACCCGCGACAACATCGCCGAATTCAAGGACTGGAAATAGGCCTGACGGACTCACGCCCCTCCGGCGCTTTACCGGCCCGCTTCGGGCGGCTGAAAAAGCGCCGGAGGGGCGGCATGATCAATCAAACGAGAGAAACGGCGGGCGCGCTCATGGCGGACGCACTGGTTCAGCTTAAGGGCATTGAAAAGCATTTCAGCGGCAAGATCGCCCTGGACCGGGCCGAACTCGCGCTCAGGCGGGGGGAGATACTGGGCCTGGTGGGCGACAACGGGGCGGGCAAGTCCACTATGCTGAAGATAATCTCCGGCGTTCTCAAAAAGGACGCGGGGGAGATTTTAATGGAGGGCCAAGCGGTCCGCATAAACAGTCCGGTCCATTCCCGCGGCTTGGGCATAGAGATGGTTTATCAGGATCTCTCGCTGTGCGGCAGCCTCAACGTGTGGGAAAACATATTCCTGGGCCGCTATCAAACCAGATCCTTTTTCAAGATGCCGTCCCCGGTCCTTGATAAGCGCAAGATGATCAAGATGACCGTTGAGACCATGGCCAGCCTGGGCATTAGGCGACTGGACGCCAACGCGCCGGTGCGCAATCTCTCCGGCGGCGAGCAGCAGGCGGTGGCCATCTGCCGCTGCTTGCTGTTCCACCCCAGGGTGATCCTGTTGGATGAACCCACCGCCAGCATGGCGCTCAAGGAAAGGCAAAAGGTGCTGGAACTGGTCCGGGGGCTGAAAGAGCGGGGCCGCTCCATAATCATGGTTACCCACAACTTGGAGGAGCTGTTTCAGGTGGCCGACCGGGCGGCGGTTTTCAAGGAGGGGCGCGCCATTTGGCAGGGGCCGTTGCGAGGCCTGAAACCGGATGACGTGGCCCGCATGATGTTCGTGGGCAAGGCTTGAAAAATTTCGACCCGCCGGCGGCAAGCCAAAAGGCTTTAGCCAGCATATTCACTTCAGGGGTTTAGACGGACGCCCCAACACCCTGGCGATAAAGCCGACACGCTGATATCCTGACTATTTCAGGCAATGGCCATCCGCTGGTGACGAGCAAGGGGCTACGGGGGGCCTTTTCGAAAACGAAAAGGCCCCCCGGAATCATCGTCTTATCGCCAAGAAATCCGCCGCCGGCAGAGCGGCCGCTTGGCGGTCCGCCACCCGAACCTAGTCGAGCAATTCCTTGGCCGCGAGCAGGCCCGACACTCCGCCCAGGCCGGGGCCGGGATGGGTGGAAGCGCCGATGTGATAGAGGCCTTCCAGCGGGGTGGAATGGTTTTTGGTGGCGCGCAGGGGCCGCCAGAAAAAAAACTGATCCAGGGAACAGGCCCCCGAGTAGGGATCGCCGCCCACCAGGTTGATGTTGGCCCTGGCCAGGTCGGCCGGCGAAAGCACCTTGCGGGCCAGGATGCTCTCTTTCAGGTTGGGAATCTGGCCGGCCAGGCGGTCTATGATCCGGTCGGCGTATTTTTCCGCGATTTCCTGGGTCCATTTGCCGTCGGCGGGCGCGGCGATCTCGCCCCTGGCGTCGCCCTTCAAGCCGCCTTCGCTGGGCAGCTCTTGCAGTTGCAGCCAGAGGATGGCCTTGCCCTGAGGGGCGCGCGAGGGGTCCAGCGCCGTGGGCTGGCCCACCACGATGGTGCCCTCGGCGGGCAGCAGGCCGTTTTCCGCCTGGTTGCCAGCCATGGAGACGCCGTTCAAGCCGGGCGTCAGGTGCACCATGGCCACCTTGCCCAATTCCGGGTCCGGCCAGCGCGGCGGCTGGTCCAGGGCGAGATGAATCTGCATGCCGCCCTTGCCGAAGCGGTATTGCCCGGCCTGGCTTTTCACCTCGGCCGGGATCAGCTCGGGGCTCAACAGGCGCTGGTAAAGCTGGCCCGGCGTCACGCTGCAGAGCACGGCCTTGGCGGCCAGGTAGGTCTGGCCGTCAACCGTGCGCACGCCCACCGCCTTTTTGCCCTGGGTGAGGATTTTGTCCACGTCCGCCTTGACCACGAAACGGCCGTTGCGGGATTCGATGTATTTGACGAAGGCCTTCAGCAAGCCCTCGCTGCCGCCCTTGACCACGGGCATGCCCGCCACCTCCAGGGTGAAGAAGATCAGCCGGTCCATGAAGCCGGACAGGGCGCTGTCCGGTCCCAAGCCGGTGTGCAGCACCCAGGGCGCCATGAGGGCGTGGCAGAGGTCGGACTTGAAATTTTCTTCCAGCCAGCCCCGGGCGGTTTGAAAGGACTCGCCGAAATATGACATGAACTCATGCATGCCCATGTCATAGGCCTGGGAGCACATCATCCTGGTAAAGCCGTAGCTCCACAGGTCCTTGCCCAAAAGGCCGAAGGTCAGGGAGGCGCTTTTTTCCAGCTCGGCCAGGTTCCTTTGGTAGGAGTCGCCGTCGCCGGCGGCCGCGGCGTTCATGGACTGGATATTCTCCTGGCGCGATCTTTTCAAGATCAGCCTGCGCCCGTCGGGCAGCAGGACCGCGGTGGGATAGTCGTTGTTGGCGAACTCCAGGCCGTTGGCGTGCAGCGCGTCTTTCAGCTCGGCGTAGGCCGGCGAGGTGACGAAGAGGGGATGCCAGGAGGAGAACACGTCGTGCTTGAAGCCGGGCAGGGTCAATTCCTCGGTGCGGATGCAGCCGCCCAGGCGGTCGTTCCTTTCCAGCACGCATACCCGCCAGCCCGCCTTGGCCAGCACCGCCGCGGCCACCAATGAATTGATGCCGCTGCCCACGATCACGCAGTCGTATTGCCCCGGCCCGGCGCTGGGGGCCGCTTTACCCGGCCGCTCCCCGGCCCGGGCCTTGCCCGGCCCGGACAAGAGGCCCAGACCGGCCAGGCCGGAGAGTCTCAGGAAATTGCGGCGGTCGAAACCCTTGGGGATGGTTGGCTGGGGTTCATCGAGGGTTTTCGCTTGATTCGGGGCAGGACGGTCATGGTCCATGGGCGCCTCCTCTTTGGTATGTGGTTTCATGGTGGTTATTCAAAAACCGGCTATGTAAAAACCAGTTGCATCCCTGAAAACCGGCCCAAATGGTTTGGTGCTGGACCTTGGCGCAGATAAAAATCCCGAAAATTATAGCTTTTCGTTGGGTATTCCGTAAAAGGTTTTTTGGCCGCCGGCCCTCAGGGGCGGAAGCCCATGGCGGCCGTCCGTTTGGTCGGGGCCGGCCGCTTTAGGAAAGGCGCTGAGCAATAAAACCAAGGCAAAAAAAGGGGCCCCCCGAGGGGGCCCCTTGGCTTGGCGATGGGCTTTTATCTACTTGTGCTCGGTGTATTCCGCGTCCACCACGTCGTCGTCCTGTGCGCCGCGGGCCTGGCCGCCGGGCTGAGGGCCGGCTCCCGCGCCGGGCTGGGGCCCGTCCTGGGGTCCGCCCTGGGCGGAATAAAGGGCCTGGGCCATGGCGTGGCTGGCGTTCTGCAGGGCCTCGAACTGGGCGTCCATGGCCGCGCGGTCGTCGCCGGGCTCCAGGGCCTTCTTGGCCTCGCTTATGGCGCTTTCCATGCTGCCCAGGGTGCCCGCGTCCAGCTTGTCCTTGTTGTCGTTCACCAGCTTTTCGGTCTGGTAGACCAGGCTGTCCAGCCGGTTGCGGCTTTCCACCGTCTTGCGGCGCTCGGAATCCTCGGAGGAGTAGCGCTTGGCGTCGGAGACCATGCGCTCCACTTCGCTGTCATCCAGGCCGGAGCTGGCCTTGATCTCGATGGACTGCTCCTTGCCGGTGGCCATGTCCTTGGCGCTCACGTTGACGATGCCGTTGGCGTCGATGTCGAAGGCGACCTCGATCTGGGGCACCCCGCGGGGGGCCGGCGGCAGGCCGGTGAGCTGGAATTTGCCCAGGGTGCGGTTGTCCTTGGCGAACTCGCGCTCGCCCTGCAGCACGTGGATATCCACCGTGGTCTGGTTGTCGCCGGCGGTGCTGAAGATTTCGCTCTTCTTGGTGGGGATGGTGGTGTTGCGCTCGATGAGCCTGGTCATCACCCCGCCCAGGGTCTCGATGCCCAGGGATAACGGCGTCACGTCCAGGAGCAGCACGTCGCTAACGTCGCCGGTGAGCACGCCGCCCTGAATGGCCGCGCCCACGGCCACCACCTCGTCCGGGTTGACGCCCTTGTGGGGCTCCTTGCCGAAGAAGGTCTTCACGATCTCCTGCACCTTGGGGATGCGGGTGGAGCCGCCCACCAGGACCACTTCGTCCACCTGGTTGGGCTGCAGGCCGGAGTCCTTCAGCGCCTTGCGGCAGGGCTCCAGGGTGCGCTGCAACTCGGCCTCCACCAGGGCCTCGAACTTGGCCCGGCTGAGCTTGATGTTGAGGTGCTTGGGCCCGCTTTGGTCGGCGGTGATGAACGGCAGGTTGATGTCGGTCTCCTGGCTGGTGGAAAGCTCCATCTTGGCCTTTTCCGCCGCTTCCCGGAGGCGCTGCAAGGCCATGGGGTCCTTGGAGAGGTCGATGCCCTGATCCTTCTTGAACTCGTCCACCAGCCAGTCGATTATGCGCTGGTCCAGGTTGTCGCCGCCCAAGTGGGTGTCGCCGTTGGTGGCTTTCACCTCCACCACGCCGTCGCCCACTTCCAGAACCGATATATCGAAGGTGCCGCCGCCGAAGTCGAACACGGCGATGGTCTCGTTGGTCTTTTTGTCGAGCCCGTAGGCCAGGGCCGCGGCGGTGGGCTCGTTGATGATGCGTTTCACGTCCAGGCCGGCGATCTTGCCGGCGTCCTTGGTGGCCTGGCGCTGGGAATCGTTGAAATAGGCCGGCACGGTGATGACCGCGGCGCTGATCTTCTCGCCCAGGTAGTCTTCGGCGGCCTTTTTCAGCTTGGCCAGCACCAGGGCGCTGATCTCGGGGGGGGAATAATTCTTGCCGCGAGCCTGTACCTGCACCTGATCCTGGCCGGTGTCCACCACCTTGTAGGGCACCTGCCTGATTTCCTCGCCCACCTCGGAAAAGCGGCGGCCCATGAAGCGCTTGATGGAATAGATGGTGTTTTCAGGATTGGTTACCGCCTGGCGCTTAGCCGAAGCGCCCACCAGGCGCTCGCCTTTTTCGGTGAAGGCGACCACGCTGGGGGTGGTGCGGGCGCCCTCCTCGTTGGTGATGACCTTGGCCTCGGAACCCTCCATGATGGCAACCACGGAGTTGGTGGTACCCAGGTCAATGCCGATGATCTTTTCATTTGCCATGTTTTTTCCCTCCTTTATCAATCTTTTCCCCGCGCCGGAAACCTGCCGTGCCGGCGCGGCGTTTCTTTGCTTTTTCAGAGCGCCGGTCCGGGAAGCCATCCCTTGGCTCCCGCCTCGACCGCCCACAGGCTTAAGTTAAGTCGGCTTTGGGCGGATGCAAGGGTTTCGACCCAAAAAACAAATTGGAATTGCACACTGCTATCCGAGGCTTATATTCTCTAATAAGGGTCCGTCGCTAATGGGGCCGGGCCTTTTGCGAGGGAAAAACCACTTGGTTCGCTAACGGCCTTGGCCTGGAACCGGAAAAACCCCATAGGGAGTTTTGAAGCATGCCGACCTTTGTACGTCTCGGCGGAAGTTCCCTGGACGCGGGCATCCGCGAGTTGGCCGGGCGCCTGTCGCGCTCCGGCGAATCCGGCGGCTGGACGCCGGCGGTGGATATATACGAAACCCAGGACGCGGTGGTGATCGTGGCCGAGCTGGCCGGGGTGAAACGCGACGACCTGAAGGTGATCCTGGACGGCAACGTGGTGCGGCTTTACGGCCATCGCGGCGCGGCCTGTAGGGAGCAGGGCGCCCGCTTCCACCGCCTGGAGATCGAATCCGGCGCCTTCACCCGCTCTTTCCGCATCGCGGTTCCCTTCAAGGCCCATGAAGTGGAAGCCCAGGCCGAGGACGGTTTCCTCTACGTGCGCCTGCCCAAGGACGCCCAGGAGCCTCAAACCCGCAAGATCACCGTGGAACGCGGTTAAAGGATAGATGCGATGACCGAGCATGAAAAGCTGAGTCCCTCCGGCCCGGTGAATATAAGCGTCGGCCTTCCCGAGGACGGCGACCCCCGGCCCAAGACCGAAAAGCCCGTCTTGCCGGAGGTGCTGCCCATATTGCCGGTGAAGGACATGAGCATGTTCCCCCGCATGGTGCTGCCCATGCTGGTGGGCGAGGACCGGCACCAGCGCCTGGTGGACGAGACCTTGTCCGGCCAGAAGATACTGGGCCTGGTGGCCATGCAGCCCGAGCGCAACGCCGGCCAGATAAAAAGCGCCGACGACCTCTATGAGATCGGGGTGGCGGCGCTGATCCTCAAGATGTCCAAGGGCGAGGAGGGCGTGCGCCTGGTGGCCCAGGGCTTGACCCGTTTCATCGTAACCGAGTTGGTCAGCACCGAGCCCTACCTGAAGGCCCGGGTCAAGCCGGTTTCAGACATCCCCTCCAGCGACATGGAGACCCTGGCCCTTCTCTCCAACCTGCGCGCCCTGTTCATGAAGGTGCTGGAGCTTTCGCCCCACCTGCCCGACGAGCTCAGCGCCATCGCCGGCGGCCTGGATGACCCCGGCGCGCTGTGCGACATGGTGGCCAGCGCGCTCAATCTCAGCCCCGAGGAGCGCCAGAGCGTGGTGGAATCCCTGCAGGTCAAGGACCGCCTGCGGGTGGTGACCAACCTGGTGAACCGGGAAATCCAGGTGTTGGAGCTGGGCTCCGAGATTCAGAGCCAGGTAAAGGAGGGCCTGGACAAGACCCAGCGCGAATACTACCTGCGCCAGCAGCTCAAGGCCATCCAGAAGGAGCTGGGCGAATCCGAGGAGCCGGGCTCCAGCGAGGTGGAGGAGCTCAAGGAAAAGCTGGCCGCCAAGGATTTGCCCGAGGAGGTCAGGGTCGAGGCGGACCGCGAGTTGAAGCGCCTGGCCGGCATGCATCCCTCGGCCAGCGATTATCACGTGATCACCACCTATCTGGACTGGATCATCGCCCTGCCCTGGCGGGAGGCCACCGAGGACCAGCTGGAGATCAAGGAGGCCAGGAAAATCCTGGAGGCGGACCATTACGACCTGGACAAGGTGAAGCGCCGCATCCTGGAATACCTGGCGGTGCGCAAGCTGAACCCGGACATGAAGGGGCCCATCCTCTGCTTCGTGGGCCCGCCGGGGGTGGGCAAGACCAGCCTGGGCCGCTCCATCGCCCGCAGCGTGGGGCGCAAGTTCAGCCGCATCTCCCTGGGCGGGGTGCGCGACGAGGCCGAGATAAGGGGTCACCGCCGCACCTACGTGGGCGCCATGCCCGGCCGCATCATCCAGAGCCTGCGGCGGGCCGGGTCATGCAACCCCGTGTTCATGCTGGACGAGGTGGACAAGGTGGGGGCCGATTTCCGGGGGGATCCCTCCTCGGCCCTCCTGGAGGTGCTGGACCCGGAGCAGAACTTCAGCTTCAGCGATCATTACCTGGATTTGCCCTTTGATCTTTCCAGGGTGATGTTCATCACCACGGCCAACGTGCTGGACACCATCCCCCCGCCCCTGCGCGACCGCATGGAGATAATCGAGCTTCCCGGCTACACCGCCGAGGACAAGCTCAAGATCGCCAAGCGCTATCTGGTGCCGCGCCAGCGCAAGGAGCACGGCCTCACCCCCAAGCAGCTCAAGATTCAGGACGCGGCCATCAAGCTTCTGATCAGCTCCTACACCCGCGAGGCCGGCTTGCGGAACCTGGAGCGGGAGATCGGCTCCCTGTGCCGCAACGTGGCCCGCCAGGTGGCCGAGGGCGAGGCCAATAGCGTGAACATAGGCGTCAAGGAGGTGGCCAAGATATTGGGCCCGGAGCGCATCACGCCGGACACCAAGCTGCGCACCGCGGTGCCGGGAGTGGCCACCGGCCTGGCCTGGACCCCCACCGGCGGTGATATTCTATTCATCGAGGCCACCGCCATGCCGGGCCGGGGCCAGCTCAACCTCACCGGCCAACTGGGCGACGTGATGAAGGAGAGCGCCAGGGCGGCGGTGAGCTACGTGCGCTCCAAGGCCGACGACTTCAAGGTGGACCCCGAGCGCTTCGCCAAGGAGGACCTTCACATCCATATCCCGGCCGGCGCCATACCCAAGGACGGCCCCTCGGCCGGGGTGACCATGTTCACCGCCCTGGTGAGCCTGCTCACCGGGCGCCCGGTGAAAAGCGACCTGGCCATGACCGGCGAGATCACCCTGCGGGGCATGGTGCTGCCCGTGGGCGGCATCAAGGAAAAGGTGCTGGCCGCCCACCGCGCCGGCATCAAGACCATTATCATGCCCGCCCAAAACCAGCGCGACCTGGAGGAGGTGCCGGACAACGTGAAAAAGGCGCTGGCCTTCAAGTTCGCCGAACGCATGGACCAGGTGGCGGCCTGGGCCCTGGAGGAGGCGGCCAAGAAAAAGCCCAAGCCCGCCGCCAGGAAAGCCAAGCCCGCCCGCAAAAAGGCGAGCTAGGCGCTCGCGGGCTCACGGTTGGTTGATTAAAGCTTCCGGCCGCCGGGGCGGGCCTTTGGGTCCGCCCCGGCGGTTTCCTTTTTGGCAAAAGGCCGCCCCGCCTGGCGCGTCCCGCCCCGATAAGCCGGTGCAAAACGGCTATGGCCGGGGGGGCGCGCTCGTAGCGGGAGCGGCTTCTTTACTTGAATTGCTTGAGCGCCTCGCGCAGCAGGTCTTCCAGAGAAGGCTCCGACCCCAGGACGGCCAGGGCCTTTTCCACGGCCTGGGCGGCCTTGGGCTCGGCATAGCCCAGGTTGGTGAGCGCGCTCACCGCGTCACCCTTGAGGCCGCCCGCGGCCGGGGGGGCCGCGCCGGCAGGGGCGGGCTGGCCGGCGGGCAGGCGTCCCTCCAGATCCACCACCAGGCGGGCCGCGGTCTTTTTGCCCACGCCGGGCACCTTGCACAGACGATCGGTGTCGCGGCTTTTCACCGCCTGCCAGAGATCGTCCGGGCTGATGCCGGACAAAACGCTCAAGGCCAGCTTGGGCCCCACCCCGCTCACCCCGATGAGCTGGCCGAAAGCGGCTTTTTCGCTTTCGCGGCTGAATCCGTAGAGGTGGATGGCGTCCTCGCGCACCACGGTATGGACTTCCAGGTTGACCTCGCCGCCGGTTTCGGGCAGGTCGTAAAAGGTGTTGAGGCTCACGAAGAGGCGGTAGCCCACCCCTTGCACGTCCACCACCACCTGTTCGGGGCGGCGGCTTAGGAGGCGGCCTCGCAGGCGGGCGATCATGACAGGCCTCGCAAGCGGCGGGAGTGCAGATGGGCGATGGCCACGGCTAAAGCGTCGGAGGCGTCCAGGGAGAGCCGGTCCTTGGCGTTCAGGATGGCGGAAACCATGGCCCGCACCTGCTCCTTGGCCGCGCGGCCGCCGCCCACCAGGGCCTTTTTCACCGAGGCCGGGGGGTATTCATGGACCTTGAGCCCGGCCTGGGCCGCCGCCAAAAGCGCCACCCCCCGGGCGTGGCCCAGGAGCAGGGCGCTGCGCGGGTTCTTGGCCTGGAAAACGCCTTCCACCGCCGCCTCCTGGGGATGGTGTTGCTCTATGACTTGGCTCAGGCCCGCGTGAATGGCGGCCAGCCTTTGCTCGAAGGGGTCTTCCGGCGCGGGCCGCAGGGCCCCGGCGGCGATGAGGACCAGTGCCTGCCCCTTTTCCTCCACCACCCCGTAACCGCAAACCCGGGAACCGGGGTCCAGCCCCAGCACCCGGGCCGCCGGCCGACCGCCGGAGGACACGCTAGCCCGCATATTTCCCGCAGGCCGCGCGTCCGGCCGCGCCAGATGCCCGCCGCCCGCGTTGCCGGCCGCGCCAAGTCGTCGATGTAGTTGAAACCACACCTGCCTCCTTGGCTGGCCGGTCGCCTTGGCGGCGGCCAACCGGCTGTGCCGGGCCTGGGCGCGAACCGTGCCTCGCTGGTGCCGCGGCTTTTTTCATATGGGTCCCCTGTGCCAACTAGTTGCCCGACGCCGCCCGGCCCTTAAGAAAATAAGCGGGCTAATCCTCCAGCTTGGCCAGGATTTCCTCGGGAATGTCGAAGTTGTTATAGACGTTCTGCACGTCGTCCAACTCGTCCAAGGCCTCGGCCATGGCCATGGCCTTGCGGGCCTCGTTCTCGTCGCTTATTTCCACCAGGGTGCCGGCGACCTTGATGAACTCGGCGTCGGCGGGCTCCATGCCCTGGGCCTTGAAGGCCTCCACCACGGCGGTGAAGTCGCCGGGCTCGGTGTAGACCTCCCATACGTCGTCGCCGTCTTTCACGTCGTCGGCCCCGGCCTCCAGGGCCGCTTCCATGATCTTGTCCTCGTCCAGGCCCTCTTTGTCAAAGGCGATGTAGCCCTTGGCCTCGAACATGTAGGCCACGGCTCCGGCCTTGGCCAGGGAGCCGCCGCGCTTGGTGAATACGTGGCGCACCTCGGAGGCGGCACGGTTCTTGTTGTCGGTGAGGCATTCCACCAAAAAGGCCACCCCGCCGGTGCCGTAACCCTCGTAGATAACCTCATCATAGGACACGCCCTCCAGCTCGCCGGTGCCCTTCTTGATGGCCCGTTCGATGTTGTCCTTGGGCATGTTCTGGCCCTTGGCCGCGTCCACCGCGGTCCTCAGCCTGGGGTTGCCGTCAATGTCGCCGCCGCCGGCCTTGGCGGCCACGGTGATCTCCCGCATGAGGCGGGTGAATATCTGGCCCCGCTTGGCGTCGGCCGCGCCTTTTTTACGCTTGATGGTGCTCCACTTGGAATGACCCGACATAGGCCCTCTCTCTCCCTGCTTGTAAAAGGCTATAGCCCCCGGCGAAAACCGCCTGGTCCGGCTAACTTGATCTTAATGCTTCGCGGCCCCGGCGCCCGGGCGCTTGCCGCCAGGTGGTTTACTCCCCGCCCTTGTAGCCCTGCCCCAGAAGGTATATCTCCTTGGAGCCGGCGGTGGTGACCTTGGGTTTGTAAGCTTTGCCCAACTTGAAGGCCCTTTTAATCCGGTGAATGAGCTGGTCCACGTCTTTTCCGTAAAAAACCTTGGCCAAGAGGGCGCCGCCGGGCTTCAACAGGCTAAGGCCCAGTTCCACCGCCCTGGCGGTCAGCTCCAGGCTCTTGGCCACGTCGGCGCCTTTCACGCCGGTGGTCTTGGGCGCGGCGTCGGAAAGCGCCAGGTCATAGGCCGGGGCGAAACGGGCCAGCGCCTCGGGCGGCAGGGTCAATATATCGCCTTGTAAAAAGCGCACCTGCGGCGGCAGCTCCACCGCGGGCTGCTCCAGGTCCACCCCCACCACCAACCCGCCCGGCCCCACCTTGTGGGCCGCGTATTGCAGCCAGGAGCCGGGATGGCAGCCCAAATCCAGCACCTTCTGCCCCTGCCTGAAGAGCCGGTAGCGCTGGTCTATCTCCTTGAGCTTATAGACCGATCGCGCGGCATAGCCCTCCTTTTTGGCTTTGTGGTAAAAGGCGTCTTCTTGTCCTTGGCGGGCCATGGCTGCAAAAATCTAGCACAACCGCTGTATTGGAGCAAGCGTCCGCGCTCGGCGGGCGATGCGGCCCCAAAAATCTAAACATTAGTTGAGTTTTGCGTTCGGTTGACATATTATGAAATTTATAGTTTCAACAAAACACACATGGGGGCATATCATGCGCAAGCTATTGCTGGCGGCGGCGTTGCTGCTTTTCTGCTCCGCTTCGGCCTGGGCCGGGCCCGTTTTCGAACTGAAACAATTCACTCCCTACCAGGGCGGCTACGCTCCGGAGTGGCGCGCGCGGGGGATTCTCAAGAACGTGGGGGAGCAACGCGCTTATTTCGTAAAGATTTACGTGGATCTTTACAGCCGCGCCACCGGCGAGTTCCTTAAAACCGAATACGGCTATGTCAATGGCAGCACGGCGCTCACCAGAAGCGGCTGGTCGGTGGACACCACGGTGGCGCCCGGGCAATGGGTCACCTTCGATATATTGTTTTCCGATCAGGATTACCACGATACCGAGCACCGCGACATCCGGGTCCAATACGACGTCTATAACACCCATCCCGAGACCAGGGCCAATCCGGTGGTGACCGAGCTCACCCAGGCTAAAAACTACCTGGGAGAATGGAAAGGCCTGGGCCTGGTGGAGAACCAAGGCCAGGTCACCGCTTATTTCGTCAAGGTCCATTGCGATCTTTTCAGCTTCAAGGACCAGGAGCTGGGCCACCAGGAAGATAATTATTGTTACCTGGGCAATGGCTGGACCTACGTCGACGGCCTGCAAGGCACCGCTCCCAATGGAACCAGCACCGGCACCACCCTGCCGGCGGGCGCCAGGGGAGGTTTCGACACCAGCTACAGCGATGTCGCTTTCAAGGACGTGCGCTACGCCCGCACCACGGTGAACTGGGATGAATACGCGGCCGGGGCCTCGGCCCTTATGCCCTCGGCGGCCGCAGGCCAGCCCCTTGCGCCCGACAAGCTGGAAAGCAAGGAAGCCTGGGACCTGTACAACCGGCTGCAAAACCAGGCGCGGGATATGGACCCCGGCGAGCTGGGGGTGCAAGCGGTGGATTAGGCGGCGCGCCCGCCGTGGGGCGGCAAGCCGTAAAGATCGTTTGGGCGATGATATGTCACGGGGGGTTCATTAATAGGGGAGGATGAGTTAATCTAGATTAATAAATAGAAAAAACCGACGGCGTGATTCCGCTTCTGTTGACCATGGCGCAGATTGGGGGGAGGCATGGCAAGGAAGACCATAATCAAGCGCCGGCCCCCCCAGGGAGGGCGAGGCTGGTTCACCCCGGAATGGTTCGGCGTGGCCATCAACCTGCTCACCCTGGCGGCGGTGGTGGGCGGCTTGTGGTTCGCCAAGGTCCAGATAGATCAGTTCGCGAAAGAGCAGGCCAAGAACTTCACGGTGAAAGCCTTCGAGTTCACCCAGGAGCCCGAGTTCCTGCACGCTTTTCAGCGTGTCTCCGAGGTCAGCCACGGCCTGATGGAGGAAGCCCTGGTCCAGGAAACCGAGATCGGCCCGGAACAGTGCCAGCGGGTCTTGAGCCAGGTCTATTTGGATACCGATCCCAGTCTGCGCGGGCGCATGTTGGCCCAGGACCTTAACCAGGTCTTGCAGCCCTTTATTCACGTCTCCGTGCTCTGCGGCCAGAAGTTCGCCGAAGAGTCCATCCTCAAGCAAACCCACGGCCCGGACCTGCGCAGCCTGTGCGAGATGCTGCCTGGCGTGGCCCGCTGCATGCCCAGCCTGGACCATAAGCTGCGCGCGGTGTTCGCGCTCCTGGAGCCGCTCAACCAACCCGAAAACAACGGCCCCCAGCGGGCTTCCAACCCAAAGGATTAGTGAACATGAAAAAGTCACTGCGGCCCTTGGCCTGGGCCTTGGCCAGTTGGCTGGCGGTTCTGGTCCTGGTCCCTGCCGCCGCCCAAGCGCAGGGCACCATAATAATCTCGGGCAAGGCGCTGCGGGTGACCCCCGGCGACGCCAGGGCGGTGGAGCCCTTGGCCCAAAGGCTCTGGATGCGCTACTGCCGTGACGCCAAGCTTTCGCGCGATGACGTAAAGGCCATTGTCAGGGGATTGGGCCTGATCGGCGGCGCCGGCTTCAACCAGCACCTGGGCTTCATGGAGGGCGACATATCGTTTTTCCATGAGCAGCACGCCAAAGGCTACGTGGGGGTCAAACGCCTGATCGCCGAGTTGGCGGCCCGCCGCCTGGCCTTGCAGGCCGCGGACCGGGAAGAGCTGCTCATAGCCTCCCAGGGCGATCTTTCCGCTGGCGCTCAGCGCCTGGTGCCCCACATGATGCAAAGCCTGGGGGCCTGCCGCTGACCCCGGCCCGCGGCTGGTTGGGGCAGGGGATGGGGGCTTGCCAGTGTTTCAAGAAGAGGGCGGCCTTTGGAGTCGCTAACCCTCAATTGGCTGGAGGGGCGGGACGGGCATGCTCTTGGATCCTTGTCCGCCGGCCTGGCATTTCCACGAATACCATGAGACCTTGGTGGCCGCCGGCCCGGAGGCGGTCTACCAGGCCATGCGCGAGCTGGACGCCGGGCGCTCGCCCCTGGTGGGGCCCCTCCTGCGCCTGCGGTAGTTGCCTTGGCGGCTGCGCCTGCGCGATTTCAGGAGCCCGGGCTTCGGCTCCACCCTGGACGACTTGCTGAAACTGGGCTTCGTTATCCTGGCCGAGGAGTCGCCCCGCGAGCTGGCGCTGGGCCTGGCCGGGCGGTTTTGGACCCTGTACCTGGACCTGCAAACCTTGACGCCGGAGGGGTTCCTGGCGTTTGCCAAGCCGGGGTTCGCCAAGGTGGGCGCTAATTTTTTGGTGGAGCCCCTGGGGCCGGGGCTGTGCCGGCTGAGCACCGCGACCAGAATCTTCTGCCTGGGCCGGGAGGCCAGGCGGGGCTTCCGCCGCTATTGGCTCATGATCCGCCCCTTCAGCGGCCTTATCCGCCGGGAGTGGCTGCGCCTGATCAGGCGCGGCGCGGAACTGGGCGGAGGACCGGGCCAGGCATGGCGGCCTCGGCGTTGCGGCGGGAAGCGGATGGGGCCGGAAACGGCTGATTTTTTTAGGCGGGCGCTTTTCAAGCGCCGAAGCACAAGTTATGGCCCCCGCCCGGCTGAAAGCGGCATATCTTGGGCGTGGGGGAGGGGGGACGGCCCCGCTTCGGCCGGGAGCCTGGGCATTGCCGCAAAAAAACAACGCAAAAAATTGCCCGCTCCCCTTGCAAAGCCGGCGGGGTGGCCTTATTGTTTCTTCAGCCTGTTAGCACTCTATCGAGCCGAGTGCTAACAACCAGGCCCCTGGGAATCCCCCGGGGTCTCTTAACATAGGGAATAAGCAGCTAATCAATAACGCTAAACCAAAATAGGAGAGGTGCAAGGATGAAAATTCAGCCTCTGCAGGACCGCGTGATCGTCAAGCGGGTCGAGGAAGACAACAAAACCGCTGGCGGCATCATCATCCCCGACTCCGCCAAGGAGAAACCCCAACAGGGCAAGATCATCGCCGCGGGCCCCGGCAAGGTGCTGGAGGGCGGCACCCGGGTCGATATGACCGTGAAGGAGGGCGACCTGGTGCTCTTCGGCAAGTATTCCGGCAGCGAGGTCAAGATGGACGGTGAGGAACTCCTCATCATGCGCGAGGACGACATCCTGGGCATTATCAAAAAGAAGTAACCAGCATCCTCTGCCGGGAACAAGCGCTTCCTGTATAAGCACCCGAATTTTTTTGGAGGGAATATAAATGGCCAAAGAGCTGAAATATGATGTCAAGGCCCGCGAGGCCATGATGCGCGGCGTGGACGCCCTGGCCAACGCCGTCAAGGTGACCCTGGGCCCCAAGGGCCGCAACGTCATTATCGAGAAATCCTTCGGCTCCCCCACCATCACCAAGGACGGCGTGACGGTGGCCAAGGAGATCGAGCTCGAGGACAAGTTCGAGAACATGGGCGCCCAGATGGTCAAGGAAGTGGCTTCCAAGACCTCGGACGTGGCCGGCGACGGCACCACCACCGCCACCGTCCTGGCCCAGGCCATCTACCGCTCCGGCTCCAAGCTGGTGGCCGCCGGTCACAACCCCATGGCCATCAAGCGCGGCATCGATAGGGCCGTGGAAGCGGCCGTGGAAGAGCTGAAAAAAGTCAGCAAGTCCACCAAGGACCAGAAGGAAATCGCCCAGGTGGGCACCATCAGCGCCAACAACGACTCCACCATCGGCAACATCATCGCCGAGGCCATGAACAAGGTGGGCAAAGAGGGCGTCATCACCGTGGAAGAGGCCAAGGGCATGGAGACCACCCTGGACGTGGTGGAAGGCATGCAGTTCGACCGCGGCTACCTCTCCCCCTATTTCGTGACCGACCCCGAGAAGATGGAAGCCAACCTGGACAACCCCTTCATCCTCATTCACGAGAAGAAAATCTCCAACATGAAGGACCTGCTGCCCGTGCTGGAGCAGGTGGCCAAGGGCGGCCGTCCGCTTTTGATCGTGGCCGAGGATATTGAGGGCGAGGCCCTGGCCACCCTGGTGGTCAACAAGCTACGCGGCACCCTGAACGCTTGCGCGGTCAAGGCCCCCGGCTTCGGCGACCGCCGCAAGGCCATGCTGGAAGACATCGCCATCCTCACCGGCGGCACCGTGATCTCCGAGGATTTGGGCGTCAAGCTGGAGAATTGCAGCCTGAACGACCTGGGCACCGCCAAGCGGGTGACCATCGACAAGGACAACACCACCATCGTGGACGGCGGCGGCGCCCGCAGCGCCCTGGAAGGCCGCGTGAAGACCATCCGGGCCCAGATCGAGGAAACCACCAGCGACTACGACCGCGAGAAGCTGCAGGAGCGCCTGGCCAAGCTGATCGGCGGCGTGGCGGTGATCAACGTGGGCGCGGCCACCGAGACCGAGATGAAGGAGAAAAAGGCCCGCGTGGAAGACGCCCTGAACGCCACCCGCGCCGCGGTGGAAGAGGGCATCGTGCCCGGCGGCGGCGTGGCTCTCCTGCGTTGCCTGGAGGCGGTGGGCAAGGCCCGCGACAAGGCCAAGGGCGAGGAGAAGTTCGGCGCGGACATCATCATGCGCGCCCTGGAGGAGCCCCTCCGCCAGATCGCCAGCAACGCCGGCCAGGAAGGCTCGGTGGTGGTGGAAAAGGTGAAGGAGATGAAGGGCGCCGACGGCTACAACGCCGACGTCGACAAGTACGAGGACCTGTTGAAGGCCGGCGTCATCGACCCCACCAAGGTGACCCGCTTCGCACTGCAGAACGCCTCTTCGGTGTCTTCCCTGCTCCTTACCACCGAATGCATGGTGGCCGAGAAGCCCAAGGAGGACAAGGGCGGCGCTCCGGCCATGCCCGGCGGCATGGGCGGCATGGGCGGCATGTACTAGGCCGGCCATGGGCCGCTAGGGGCGTCGCCCCTACGTGAATAGGCAAGACCGGGCCGGGGCCGCAAGGCTCCGGCCCGTTTTTGATACGGGCCCGGAACGCGCCGGCCGGGAGGGACGCCGGAGCGCGTCGCGGGCTTCCTTACCGCTTGCCATGGCCGCGGGCGCGAGGTAGAAACCAAGTGGGAGGTGACAAGCCCATGGACGCCCAAAAACTGGCCCGCTACCTGGAGTTCCGCCCCGCCTGGAAATCCTTCTCGGTTTATGTGTTCGGCGCCTTGATTTTTTTCATCGGCCCCCTGATCAATCCCGACGCCCCCATCCGCCCGGCCCTGGCGGAGCTGATCGGCACCTGCTTCGTGGTCTTCATCATCATCAAGCGCTTCACCAATATCTACCGGCTGAGCGCGGACAAGCTGACCCACGAAACCAGCTTTCCCAAGCACGCCCTGCGGGAGGTGGCCCTCGAGGACATCCGCCGCATCGACCTGCGGCGGGGCCTCACCCAGAGGGCCCTGGGCGTGGCCCACGTGCACGTGTACGTGCAGGGCAGGGAAGACCCGGCCATCAAGATCTTCGGGGTGGCCGAGCCGGATAAGTTCAAGGGGATTCTGATGGAGCTGGGCGCGCAGGACGAAAGGATCACCGGGGCCTGGCGGCGTTAGAGGCCGTGGACCAGGCCTGGCGAAAAGCTTTAGTACGCTGGCTGGAGGGGTCCAAGGCGGAACAAACCCCGCTGGCGCTTTTCCTGGAAGGCGCCTGGCGGCCGGTGGAGCTTTTGGGCGAGGAGCTCAGGCAGGGGCCCCAGGCGACCGGCGGACGCCGGCGGCGCTTTGTTCTGCGCTGCGGCGGGTCGTATTATTTTTTGGAAAATTCCGACGAAAACGCCGTATGGCGTTTTCGTCCCTTTAAAAAGGGCCTTGAAGATTGACAGGCCTTTAAAGGCCGTGCTACACGTTAATTAATAGCATTAAGCAGATATCCAACAGCGCGCCCCGCAAAGGCCGATGGCTCCCGGTGTCAGGCAATGGGCCGGGGGCGCGCAGCAATGTTAGCGCGCGAGAGCATCCCCCAAGGAGGTTTGCAAGATGGTGGCTCTGATCGGCGGACTGGCCGCATTGGTTTTGGGTGTGATCGGACTCATTGGCTGGTGGGATGAGTTCCTTTGGCTCCTCAAGGGCATCATTCCCTTGGTTCTGCTGTTGGGCGGCGCCTTGGCCACCTATCTGGGGGCCGAGGAGATGAAGGACAAGCGGCGGGCCGAATTGGAGCAGGCTCAGGAGCCTTTCCAGCCCCAAGGCGAGGACGTGGAAAAGTACAAGCAGGAAGTGGCCGAGTTGAAGGCCAAGCTGGCTTCCATGGAACCCGAGGACAAGCCCGAGGAGAAAAAGGAAGAGCCCGCTCAATAAGGGCTCGCCAGGCCCTCGGGCCTGGTTGAGACAGGTTGCCAACGGGCGTCTCCTTTTTCAAAAGGAGACGCCCGTTTTGTTTTTGGGCCCGGAGCGGGCGTTCCGCTCAGGCCCTGGCCAGCGCTTCCTGCTCCTGCGCGGACATTCCCGGCGCCTGCCAGAAATCGCAACGGTAAAATTGTCCGCAGGCCCTTTCGCTGAGGGTGCAAAGCCCCTTGCCAGCCTCTGACCAGTGGCAGCAGGTCTTGCAAACCTTGCTTTGCCATGCGCGCATGGTTTTACCTCCTTGCCCCATCAAATAGAGCTACCTGATTATAGCCATACAACATATTGTGTCAACAGCCCTGAACGATTGTTCCAGATATGTCGCCTAGTTGTCGCCCAATCGTGCGGTACGATTCTCTTCACAAACGCAACCGGCGTGTGTTATAGTATTTTTTGATCCTATTTGGGGGTACCTGGGGTAATCCAACGTCTACAAGGCGCGTAATTACCATCGTGAATTTTGGAGGCATGGAAAGCCTGGAAAGGTAAGGGGTCATGCATTGTCCGGTCTGCGGCCAACCCGCTTGTTGGGTGTGGCGCCTGTCCCCGTGGAGACTGGTATTGGCAGTGGTCACATGCGGTTTCTGGCTATGGGTCGCCCCCCCTTTTGAACTGCATTGCCAAGCCTGCGGAGTCTCGCGGGAGGAGGCCGCCCAAAAACTGGCCATAATGGGAGGAATCGTAACGCCGGTGGAACCGCGTTAGGCTGACCGCCTGCGCTGATACCGCCTCCACCACGAGTAAAACCTTCCCCGAGCAGCGCCTGGAGCTTGTGCCGCCGCCCGGCCTGGATATATTCTGGGTCTAGGGAGGAGGATCCGACATGCACCAGGCCATGCTTTACGACAAGCTGGGCGAAAACAAGGTCCGCTGCCGGTTGTGCGCCCATGCCTGTTTGATAGATGAAGGCAAACGCGGCGTCTGCATGGTGCGCCAAAACCAGGGCGGCGTCCTGTATTCGCTGGTTTACGGCAAGCCCATCACCGGCAGCGTGGACCCCATCGAAAAGAAACCGCTTTTTCATTTTCTGCCAGGCACCTACAGCTATTCCATCGCCACCATGGGCTGCAATTTCCAATGCGCCTTTTGCCAGAATTGGAACATCAGCCAGCAGCCCCGCGAAGCCGGGGAGGGCGACGGCATTCCCGGCGGCGGCCCCGGCGGCAGCGAGGTCGAGCCAGCCTATATCATCGGCGAGGCCCTGCGCGGGGCCTGCGCCTCCATCAGCTACACCTACACCGAGCCCACCATTTTTTTTGAATACGCCTACGACTGTATGAAATTGGCCCATGAAAAAGGGCTCAAGAACGTGTTCGTCACCAACGGCTATGAGTCGGCCGATTGCGTGGAAACCTGCCGGGGGCTTTTGGACGCGGCCAACGTGGATTTGAAGGCCATGAACGATAAATTCTACAGAACCGAGTGCAAGGCCAAGCTGCAACCGGTCCTGGATACTTTAAAGCGCATGCACGCCGCCGGCATCTGGCTGGAGGTCACCACCCTCTTGATCCCCGGCAAGAACGACGACCCGGCCGAATTGCGGGAGCTGACCGCTTTCTTGGTCGGCGAACTATCGCCGCAAGTGCCCTGGCACGTGAGCGCCTACACGCCCCGCTATAAATACCGCAAGGAAGGCCCCGGCCCCACCCCGGCCTCGTCCATAGAGCGGGCCCTGGCCATCGGCAAGGAGGCGGGCCTGGCCTACGTCTACGCCGGCAATTTGGCCGGGCACGACTCGGAGAGCACCAAATGCCCGTCTTGCGGAGCCACCTTGATCACGCGCCGCTTGTTCTCGGTGGGCGGCAACCGGCTGGCCGACGGCAAATGCCCCGAATGCCAGACCGCCGTGCCCGGGGTTTGGCGATGAGCCCTGGGGAGGGTCACCCCGGCCAGGGGCACCGGGAGCGCCTGCGGGAAAAGTTCCTGGCCCACGGCCTGGCCAAGTTCACCGACGAGGAGGTGCTGGAGCTGCTGCTCACCCTGGCCACTCCCCGTAGGGACTGCAAGCAGCAGGCCCGCCAGTTGATGGCCGCTTTCGGCAACCTGCAGGCGGTGTTGGACGCCGCGCCCGCTGAGCTGGCCCGGATCAAGGGCATCGGCCCCAAGAACATCCTGGGCCTCAAGCTGGTGCCGGCGGTGGCCCGGCGCTATCTGGAGGACCGCCTCTTGCACGGCGGGGTTTTCCAGGACGCGGCCCAGGCCGCCGAATACCTGGAGCTCACCATGCGTCCCTTGACCAGGGAGGTGTTTCGGGTCATGCTTCTGGACGCCCAGCGCCAGGTGCGCGGGGTGGAGGACCTGGCGGCCGGCACCCTCACCGAGGCGGTGGTCTATCCCCGCGAGGTGGTGGCCAAGGCCCTCGCCGGCGGCGCGGCGGCCATCGTCTGCGCCCACAACCATCCCTCGGGCGACGCCGCGCCCAGCCGGGCCGACCGCGAGCTCACCCGGCGGCTGTATCACGCCTGCGCCGGGGTGGGGGTGGAACTCATGGATCACGTCATCGTGGGCGGGGGGAAGCTCTACAGTTTCGCCGCCAGCGGCGAGCTGGCCGCCTTCGCCAACGAGCACCGCAACCTGAACCTGTGAGGAGTACATGCTGCAAAGAGCCCGTCAGCGCCTGATATTCGCCCTGGACGTGGACACCGCCGACCAGGCCGAAAGCCTGGTCCGCCTTCTGGCTTCCGAGGTGGGGGTTTTCAAGGTGGGGCTGGAGCTTTTCGTGGCCCAGGGGCCCGAGGTGCTGGAACGCCTGCGCCGGGCCGGGGCCGCGGCCCTGTTCCTGGATCTCAAGCTGCACGATATCCCGGCCACCATGCGCGCGGCGGCCAAGGCGGCGGTGAAGCATGGGGTGGAACTGTTGACCTGCCATTGCGACCAGGCGGACATCTTCGCTGGCTTGGACCTGGGACGCACCAGGCTTTTGGGCATAACCGTGCTCACCAGCCTGGGGCCCGAGGACCTGGCCGCCATGGGCTATCCGGAAGAGCTTTGCGATCCCGCGGCCCTGGTCACCCGCCGGGCCCGCCTGGCCATGCAGGCGGGCTGCCAGGGCGTGGTCTGTTCCGGCCTGGAGGCGGCCCAGGTGCGGGCCGCCCTGGGGCCGGAGGCCCTGGTGGTGTGCCCCGGCATCCGCCCGGCCGAGATAGGCCCCGGCGCGGACGACCAGAAGCGCATCGTCACCCCGGAGATGGCCATACGAAACGGGGCCAGCCACATAGTGGTGGGCCGGCCCATCCGCACCGCGCGGGACCCCCTGGCCGCGGCCCGGGCCGTGGTGGAAAGCCTGAGCAAGGGCATGGAGGCGTAACTTCCGGGCCGGGGAGGGGCCCAAGGCTGTAAGTCCCCATCTTGACTGCCCACAAGCCCCCTGGTAGAGTTTTGATGACTTAGTAACCAGGAAAGCCCATGGCCGAGGTCATTGATCTAAACAAACGCCAGGCCAAGGAACGCAGGATTCGCCAAGGCCGGGCCCGCCGCAGGGCCCAGGCGGTGGCCAGCGCGCTCTCATGCGGCTTGTGCCCCCGGCGCTGCGCTCATTGCGGCATGCCCATCGAGGGGCCGCCGCTGCCCGACTTGTCGGCGCCTTATCCCTTCTGCCAACCCTGCCAGGAGGAATACCGGGCTTACAAAAGATGGGAAGAGGGCCTGCGCGAGCCGGAGGCCTATTGGCACACCGCGGCCTGGGCCGATATGTGGCGTCATTGGTTGGATCACATGCGGGCCGCGGACGCTTTCCGCGCCTCGGCCGAATTTTTAAGGCTAATGCAGGAGAACCAGGACTAGCCGCCGCCAGGCCATGGTCCCGGCCCGTCCGCCAAGGAGGATTGACATGTTAGGGGGCATAGGCATACCTGAACTCCTTATCATCCTGGTGATCGTCTTGGTCATCTTCGGAGCCGGCAAACTGCCCCAGATCGGCGGCAACATCGGCAAGGCCATCAAGAACTTCAAATCCGGGGTCAAGGAAGAAGAAGTGGAGGGCGCGACGCCCAAGGAGCAGATCGAAAACCAAAAGGCCGAGGACAAAACCAAGGTCTAGCCCCCGGCGACTCTCTCACCAGCCAGCCCCGGCCCCCGGCCATCGAACGACAGGCAACCCCGGCGATTAAACGAGAGCAACCCCGGCCATCAAAAGAAAGCGGCCCCAGGCGGTGAAACTAAAACAGCCTCGGCGATTAAGCCGGGGTTTTTTAATGGCCCACCCCTAAGTCGGCTGGGGCGGATCCCCTCCCAGGCCGCCCGGCCCTGCGCCGCGGCCTGAAGGCGTGATGGAGCTTTGTCGCAATAGCCGCTTCCCTCCGCCCGGCAGCCTTGACAAAACCTTTCGCAATGACCATGTTTTATTGGAATAAACTATATGCGAAAGGGTTGCGCCATGCCCATCTATGAATACCAATGCCAGGCTTGCGGCAAGGATTTCGAGCGCCTGTTCTTCGCCGGCGACGACGAGGGCCGGATAGCCTGCCCCCACTGCGGAGCCAAGAAGTGCCGGCGGCAGATGTCGGCCTTTTCCACCAGCGGCGACAAGAGCCCCTTCGCCGGCCTGGCTGATTCCTCCGCCGGTTGCGGAGGCTCCGGCTTTTCCTGAGCCGGCTAAGGCCCAGGGCGGCGGTCCGCCGCCCAAGAAACGCCACTCACGAGCTTTTATCGAGAAGCGCCGGCCGCCCCAGCGGGTCGCCGGCGCTTCCTCCCCAACGCCCCGCTCATTCAATGCGGTCCAGCTTCATGAAGGCCGCGCGCAAGTCCCGGTGATTCAAGAACAGGCTGAGCCTGGAGGGCAGATCGCCCCTGGCGTATTCCTCCAGCACGGTCTTGACCCGCGCCAATTCCTCCCGGCTCAAGCTTTCGGCTCCAGGCAATTCGGCTAGGCTCCGCCTGGCTTCCCATTGCTCCCTGGGCTCGCTTTTTACTAGCGCCAATCGCATCGTTACCCCCTCCCGGCTTAGGTGTAAATGCACGCATTAGCTTAAAAAATATATGAATAACGTGCAACTACACGTTTTGGCTTAAAAAAAAGCCTATTTTTTCAGAGCCTTGCCCAGCAGGCGCAGCTCGGACATCATGGCTTCCCAGCGGAACTCGCCCAGGCCGGATACTATCTGCTTTTGCATCTGATGCCACAAGGGCGCCGCCTTCTCCATGGCCTCCAGCCCCTCCTCGGTGAGCGAGACCCTTACCTCCCTGCGGTCCTCGCCCTCCTCCAGCTTGACCAATCCCCGGTTCTCCAAGAGCTTGAGGTTGCGGCTAAGGGTGGTGCGGTCCATGCCCAACAATTCGGCTAAGCGCCCAACATTTTGGTTTTCTTGCAGAAATGATGCAGTGAGCAACGAGAATTGGGTGATCTTGAGGCCAGAGGGCCTTAAGGCCTCGTCAAAGGCCTTGGTGACCTTGCGCGCGGCGCGGCGCAATTGAAAGGCCACGCAAGCGCGGGAAATCCTGGCGCAGTCTTCCGGGCTGAACAGGCAGCATTTGTTTTCGTCGCTCATGATAAGAGCATATACACTTAAATATCACCAGGTCAAGCTGAAAATCCGCCCGCCTTCGCGCCCGCCGGGAGGCGCTTCATCAACCAGCGGCCGGTTGACCGAAATGCGCCCTCCCCCGCGCCTGCCCCAACCGCCCAGGTTCAGGCCGGTTTCATCACCACCGATAGATAAATGGTCAGCACCGCGTAGATCAGGTTCACCGCCACCGAGCGCGCCAGGCTCACCTGGTAGGTGCGCTGGATGCCGATGGTCATTATCACCAGGTTCCAGACGAAATAAACCAGCTCCATCACCGGCCCCACCAGGGGGGTCATGAGGCTGAACAAGTGGGGGGCCTGGGCGTAGCAGGCCACCCTGAGCGCCTCCGGGAAGCCATAGGACGTGCGGGTGATGAATTTCAAGAGCACGTTTATTAGCCCGGCCTGGAACACCATGTAGACCAGGCTGATCAAAAGCACCAGACCCAGGCCCGCCCCCGGCGATAGCCCCCCGCCCAGGGCCGGCGCGCTGATCTTGGCGCCGGCGGCCAGGCGTCCGCTGACGATGGCCCAGGTGCCCGCCATGACCACGCCGTTCATGATCACCGCGAACAGGAGCCAGCGCTTCCAATCGCCGCCCAGGGGCAGGCTGAAGGCCTCGCCGGGGCGGAACAGGACCCGCGCCCAGGTCTGCCCCAGGGCGGCCAGGCTCAAGCGGCCCTGTTCCCAGGGCAGGCCGTATTGCTTGGGAGGCTGGTTGAGGGCCATGGCTTTCTCCGAGCCTCAGGCGAAGTCGGGCTTGCGCTTTTCGAAAAAGGCCCTGATGCCCTCGGCGAAATCGGGCTGGCGGCACAGCTCCAGAATGGTGCGCCGCTCGTTTTCCAGGATGGATTCCAGATCGCCGAACAGGGCCTGGTTCAACAGGGCCTTGGTGGCGGCCATGGCCTGGGCCGGGCCCTTGGCCAGTTTGCCGGCCAGGGCCAGGGCCGCCTCCAGCACTTCCCCGTCCGGCGCCACCTGGTTGACCATGCCCCATTGCAGGGCGGTTTGGCTGTCTATGGGCTGGCCCAGCATGAAAAAGGCGGCCGCCCGCTTGGAGCCCAGCAGACGGGAGACCAGGACGCTGGACCCGCCGTCGGGGTTCACCGCGATGCGGATATAGCCGGGATCGAAGCGGGCGCTCTGGGCCATGACGATGAGGTCGCAGCTCAGGGCCCAGCCCAGGCCGCCGCCGGAGGCCACCCCGTTCATGGCGCAGACGATGGGCTTGGAATGGCGGCGCAGGGTGATTATGGAGCGGTTCAGCACCGCGGCCACCTCGCAGAAAAACTCGGCCGGGTCGTCGCCCCGGGCCAGGCCCTCGCCCATTTCCCGCACGTTGCCGCCGGCGGCGAAGGCCTTGCCCGCGCCGGTGAGCACCAGGGCCCGCACCGAGGCCTCGCGGTCGGCGCGCTCCAGGGCGTCCACCAGTTCGGGGCCGCTCACGATGTCCAGGGGATTGAATATGCCGGGCCGGTTCAAGGTTATGATCCGCACCGGCCCCCGGTCTTCCAGCAACAGGGTCTGATAATCGCTCATTGGGCTCTCCTGGCGCTAATTAGGGCTGCATGCGGGCCAGCCCAGCATAGGCCCTAATCCGTTGTCAGGTCAAGGCCGGCCGGCACGGGTGGAGGCCTTCAGCCTCAATCCTCCAGGCAGCGCCGCACCAGGAGCCGGCAGCCGTTCAGGGCCGATTCCAAGAGGAATATGGTGAGTTCGCCGTGGTAATACTTGCGGCACAGCCGCCGGGCCAGTTGCTCCGGCTCCAGGCCCTGGGCGCGCCACCGGCGTATTTCCTCGCGGTCGGCGGCCAGGCGTCTGGCGGTCAAATCCAGGTAGGGGCCCACCTCCTCGCCGGACAGGCAGAGCTGATGGCCCAGGCCCAGAACCCTGGGATCGAGCCGGGCCAGGCCGGCCATGGTCTCCAGATACATGCCGTAGGAAACGAAAAACATGGGATAGGCCGGTCCCTGGGCGGTGGCGTAACCCGCCGAGTCAGAGGCGAAGACGACCCTCTCCTGGGGCACCAGGCCCAGGATTCCATGGGGCGCGTGGCCATCGGCGGAGAGGAAGCGCAAGCTCACGCCGCCCAGATCAAGCTCATCGCCGGGGCTGACCAGCTCCAGGGGATCGGGCAGCAGCGGCAGGCGGAAGGGGGGCGGACCCAGCCCGGCCAGGCCTTCCCGCTGGCTCACCTGGCGCGAGGCGTAGTCGTCCTCCATGGTGAAATGCTCGGCCACCCTCGGCTTGGCCAATATCTTGCGGGAGCCCGCGGTCATCAGAAGCGTGGCCTGGGGCAGGCCGGCCATGAGCGCGGCCTGGCCGCAGGCATGGTCCGAGTGGGCGTGGCTGACCACCACGTAGCGCACTTCCTGGGGGCTTACGCCCAGCTCGTCGAGCTGGGCCAGCACCAGGGGCGCGGTGGCGCTGAGGCCGGCCTCGAAAATGGCGCTGGCTTTGGCGCCCCGCACCAGATAGCAAGGCACGTGATAAGCGCCCAGGCGCCAAACCCTGGGGCTGAGGGGCCGCGGCTTGACCGGAGACCGCGTCATCGGGCTTCTCCGGCCGCGTGGGCCCGGTCGCGCTTTGCGGGATCGCCGGACAGGGAACGGAAGGCGGGGAGGTTTTTATCGCCGATTCCGCGTGGAGCCGGGCGGCTCGCTTTGTCATCGCGGCGGCGGGCATCTGAATGGGGCATGGCTTCCTCACTTTTAAACCGGGCAGACTTGGCCTAAGAGGAGGCGGGCGGCGCGTAACTGTCGGCAAGCGCGGGTGTGCCGCGCGTGCTGACATTATAGCGCGCTGGCGGGAGCGGCCGGGACAGGCTGCGGCGATATGCGGAACGAAATTATCCTGCTCCCTGCCCGCTGGCAGGGATCGGTAAGGCTACCACGTTGCTAACTTGCGATACGAGAGAACGACGGCCCGTCCCCTCGCGGTTCCCCCCATTTTCCCCCCTTGTGAACCCCGGCCCGCTCGAAGTTTCTCGGGGCCCGGAATCATGATTGGCAGTATAGAAATGGCCAAAATTAGTGTCAAGAGGAAGCGGGAAAAGTTTTTTCCCGGGCCACATGCCTAAAGCGCTTTCGGCCGGCTCCCTTGCCGGACGGCACGGCGTCTTGACCCAGCGCTGGCGCTCTGTTACTGTGAGCCGTCCGCAACTTAGGCGAGATGATAATGTCGATAATCTCCAGATTGATAACCAATAACGGCAGCCGCCGCAGCTTCAAACTGTCCCCTCTGGAGATGCTGATCCTGGGGCTGATCGCGGTGGTGGTGTTCTATCTCATATCTCTCTGGATTACCGGCGCTTTCGAGCCCGCCCGCCAGGCCACCCCGGCGGCGGCCCCCGCCCAGCTCCTGGACAGGGCCCTGGCCGCCACGGAAAGGGCGCAGGCCAGGATGCTCACCATCGAAAAAAAGCTGGCCGCGCTCGACGACCGCATGGATGAAATAGCCTCCCAAAAGACCGGCGACGCCAAGCCCGGCGCCAACCCCAGGCTGAACCAGCGCCTGGACGCCCTGGACAAAAAAGTCGCGGCCCTGGGCAAGGGCGGGCCGGCTCCGGACCTGGCCCCCCTGGAGGCGCGCGTACTGTCTTTGGAAAAAACCATTGGCGACAAGCCGGCCAAGGAAAGCCTCGAACAACGCCTGGCCGGCCTGGAAACGCGCCTGGACCAGGTGGCCAGGGCGGCCAACGCCCCCTCGGCCTCTCCCAGCCAGGTGGACAAAATAACCACGCGCCTGGCCGAGGCGGAACAGAAGCTGGACAAGGTGGCCAAGGCGGCCAATGCCCCGGCCGCCACTCCCATGCAGGTGGAGAAGCTGACCTCGCGCCTGGCGGGAGTGGAGCAGCACCTGGACAAGGTGGCCAGGGCCGCCAATGCCCCGGCCAAGGCTCCCGCTGAATTAAAGGAAATCAACGACCGCCTGCGCGCCTTGGAAACCAGGCCCATGGCAGCTGGCCAGGCTCCGGCCAAGGCCGCGGTGCCGCAAGACCTGGACGACCGTCTGCGAAAGCTTGAAAAGACCCTGGACAAGGTGGAGCCCTCCGAGGCGCACAACGCCGCCACCCTGGCAGATCTGGAAACGCGGATGCAAAACCTGGAGCGCGCCACGCCCAAGGCCGGAGCCGCGGCCGGGGTGGCCGCCGCCTCGCTGGCTCTCATGGAGACCCGCCTGCAAAAATTCGAAGCCACCCTGCAACAAACCAGCGAATCCTTGCGCAAGGTGCGCGCGCCGGTGGCCGATCCGGAGCTGAATTCCCGCTTGGAGCGCCTGGAAAAGCAGAGTCAGGTGGCTGATCGCGACGCCAAACAGGGCCAGCGCGTCAATGAGCTTGACCAGCGCTTGGGCGAGATCGACAAGCGCCTGGCCGCCCTGGACAAGGCCCAGGCCATTACCAGCCGCCATCTGGCCGATATGAAGGAGGGGGTGGTCCCATCCTCCGCGCCGCCCAGGGCCTCCGCGCCCGAGGAGAAGCCTCCGCCCAAAGCCAAGATGCTGACCCACAAGGTGCGCCGGGGCCAGACCCTGTATGGCTTGGCCCGCCGTTATGGGGTGAGCGTGGATGATATCCGCCGCTGGAATCCCAGACTGCTCAACCGGAAAAACCTGTGGGTCAACGAAGACCTTGTCATCTACACCGAAAGGTGAGTTTGCGTTCTCCCCGCCCGGCAGACCTGGCCCGCTACCGCCCCATTCTGGAGACAACCCTTGCAACCGCCGCGCGCCGCGGCCAAGAGGTGTGGCTTTGCGGCGGCACCCTGCGCGACCTCTTTCTGGGCCTGCCGCCGCCGGACGTGGACCTGGCCGTAAACGGCGACGCCATGGCCCTGGGCCGCGCCATAGCCGAGGCCGGCGGAGCCCGCTTCGTGGCGCTCAAGGAAGCCAACGCCACCTGCCGTTTGGTGCGGGAAGGCTGGTGGCTGGACCTGGCGGGGCTGCGCGCCCCCAGCCTGGAACAGGATTTGCGCGCCCGCGATTTCACGGTTAACGCCCTGGCCTGGGAGCTGGGCGCTTTCTTGGCGGGCGAGGGCAGCCTGATCGATCCCACCGGCGGCCTCAACGATTTGCAAAACAGGTCGCTCAGGGCGGCGGGGCCGGGCGTTTTGCGCGAGGATACCTTGCGGGTGTTGCGGGCCTTCAGGTTCGTGGCCACCCATGGTTTGAACCTGACGCACGACATGCCGGACCGTTTGCGCGCGGCCGCGCCGGGCCTGCGCGGGGTGGCCCCGGAGAGGGTGGGGCACGAGTGGCTGCTCATGGCGGGCGGGGAGAGGGCGGCCCAGGCCATGATGGGGCTGGAGGAAACCGGGGCCCTCGGGATTTTGCTGCCTGCCCTGGAAGCGGGGCGGGGGGTTCAACAAAACCCCTATCATCATTTGGACGTGCTGGGCCACAGCCTGGCCGCGGCGCGGGCCCTGGGGGCCATCAGCGCGGAGCCCACGGCCTATTGGCAGGCTCCGCAAGGCGCCGAGATATCCGCCTGCCTGGCCCTGCCCTCGCGCCGGGCGCTGGTCATGACCGCCGCCCTGCTGCATGACCTGGGCAAGCCGGTCACTCGTGAGGAGCGCGGCCCCGGCGAGGCCACCTTCTACCGCCACGACTTGGCCGGGTCTGATCTGGCGCGCGCCGCCTGCCGGGACCTGGGGCTCTCCAAAAACGAGGCCGGCCTGGTGGCCCTCTTGGTACGCGAGCACATGCGGCCGTTTTTTCTTCTGGCGGATTTCCGGCGGGGCAGGCTGAGCAACCGGGCGGTGCGGCGTCTGCTGGTGGCCGCTGGCGAGCATCTGCCGGGACTCATGGCCCTGGCCCTGGCCGACACCATGGCGGGCCGGGGGCCCCAGCGCCCTCCCGAGGTGGAAGACCAATTGCGCCTGCTCTACGCCCAAGTGGCGGAGTTGCGCGATCGGGAGCTGGCCGCCGCCCTGGCCGCGCCGCCGCTCATAAGCGGCCACGATGTGATGAACAGCCT
This sequence comes from Desulfocarbo indianensis, assembly GCA_001184205.1. Lineage (GTDB taxonomy): Bacteria > Desulfobacterota > Desulfarculia > Desulfarculales > Desulfarculaceae > Desulfocarbo > Desulfocarbo indianensis. The sequence goes on along the minus strand of LBMP01000001.1, from coordinate 314,946 downwards.
GGGCCTTGAATCCGGCCCCCTGGTGGGAGAGGTTTTGCGGCGGGTCCGGGAGGCTCAGTTGGAAGGCCAGATCAAGACCAGGGAAGAGGCCTTGGCATTGGCCAGGAACGTCATTGGCTATGAACAATCCGGTGATTAATAGCCCCCGCCGATAAGTTAGTCGCCGTCGATCGGTTGACGCATCTATAGGTGGGTGCTAGATTTTGCCGTGGAAGTGGAAGGCTCACTGGTGGGGCCCCCGGACTTCAAATCCGGTGTGCCGTCTGAGTAAGGCGGCAGGTGGGTTCGATTCCCATGCACTTCCGCCAAAGTGAAAACAAGGGGTTAGGCTGTGAAGCCTGGCCCTTCTTTTTTGCGCTGTGGGTCGCTGGATTATAAAGTGTGCCCGTTTTTGTGCCCGCTGGGGTGCGAATTTCACATAGGTCAAATTGAAATATTCATCGTACATTGATATACTTCTTCAAGATCACAGCCTTAGGAAGGCAGAGTATCGTGGGCAGCGGCTGGTTCGATTCCAGTGGCATGCTGATCTTCATAGTCTTTATCCTTTTGGTCTTTTTATTGACGACCTGCAAGGGGCTAGCAACACTAGCTTACGAGAAGGAGGATGCTATGAAGAAAAAATCCTTCACGATAAAACCCCTTGGTTGCCTAATCGAAACAATGTGGGCTATGGGGGTTAGCATTGTAGCAGGGTCTCTGCCCACCCTGCTTACCTAAGTCTGTGATCATCTTTTATTTCCTTTTCTAGCCAAGACTACCCGCCAAATTTGTTGCTCTCCCTATCTGCTGGGTTGGGGTCTTGCCGTCTATGATATCCGTCGATCTTGGCGGCGGCTTCCAAGAGGTCCTGGGGGCTCACGATGTTGTAGCGCTCGAACACCGCCCTGGTCTTGTGGCCGGATATGCTCATGGCCACCCGCTCAGGCACTCCCGCCCTGACCATGTTGCGGACCGCGGTCCGGCGCAGGTCGTGGAACAGCTTGCCCTCCAGGCCGGTCTTGCGGCAGGCCGTCCGCCACGCCTTTTGTAGCGACTTGATCTGGTTGCCCTGGCGGTGGAACACGAAGCGGCAGCCGAGTTGACGCCGCCGGAACTGGTCTTTCAGCAGGGACAGGATTTCGCCGTCGGTGTAGATGGTGCGGGCCTCCTGGTTCTTGCTGTTCTCAGCCTCCAGGCGCACGGTGCCATGCTCCAAATCCACCCGCTCCCAGGTCAGGTCGGTGATTTCCCGCCGTCGCCAGGACATACTGTCAGATCAAGTAGCAGCTACTACATGTTAACTATCGGGCCATCGGGGCGCCGACAAAGACTCAATGCAAGCCTGCTCGGCGCCGAACCTTTGCTGCGAGTTGGTCAATAAAAAACCTTGCACTGCTCGGTCATGGCAACCCTTCGAACAGCTTTTTTGTTAGCTAATAATATCGAATGTCGGCCCGGCCTGGCGCGCCAGTTATGAGTATATTTTCGCAAGTCGGCTTGATTTTTTCGCCCCCGTTAAGGCGTAATGCTAGCTCCCTGCATATTTCACTAAGGCAGTGCGTCTGGCTGCGCCAGATAATTGCATACCGCATTGACGGCGACGCTCTGACCTCGACATGGCTTAGGCCATGCACGCGGCCCTCGCTGGCCAGGCGCTTTGTCTGCCACAGGCTGGCTATGCAGGACTTGGAGACAAGATGCGCCTCAATAAAAATGAGGTCATTTCATGTGAAGCCCACGAATACCAAGTCGTTGTTCCGTGCCGTTAACTACTAGATAACAGACGGCCTTTCTTGTTATATTTAATAAAGGCCCCTGACTGGTTGGTAGTATATTGAAGTGCCTTAATTAGTTGTATGGGCATGAAAAACGAGTAGGTGCGCCGTTTTCTGATACGCCAGCGCATTGCCGAGTTGTGTGAGCAAGAGTCGCCTTTCAAGGGCGAGATCGAGGTCGGCGAGTCCCGTTTCGGAGCGAGGCGGGTGAAGGGAAAAAGGGGGCGCGGCGCCTACGGCGAAACTCCGGTCTTCGGCATCCTGCGGCGGCGCGGCCGAGTCGACACCGAGATCGCGCCCAGTTGCGCCAAGTCCGCTCTGTAAGCCATAATCAGGGGAAGAGTGGGCCCCAAGAGCGTGCTCCACTCCGACGGATGGAGAGGCTGCGGTGGCTTGGTGGACTTGGGCTATAAAAAGCATCATCGGGTCCAGCACGGCCAAGATCAGTTTGCCAAAGGGCGAAACCATATAAACGGCATTGAATCTTTATGGTCCTTTGCCAGGGCCAGGCTCATGAAGTTCAACGGATTACCTTCTTCCAGCTTTTACCTGCATTTAACGTAGTCCGAGCTTAGGTTTGATTACCGAGGGCAAGGCCTCCATGTCATCTTGCTAAAGATGCTGAGGGAGAAACCGCTCAACTAGTTTCGGCCCTTGTATAATCGGCTCCCGGGTGGGTCCAGCGCCCCGGGCGGCCTGGTATGAACCGGCAACCCGTCGGTTAAGCGGGCGGATTGTTATCCGCCGGGGATCGGCGCGGACCGGCTTTAGATCGCCTGCCCCCTTAAACCAAGAGGGCTAAATGAACTTAAAAAAAAACGTGGCGTTGGTGTTGCTGGCCGTTGTTGTCATCGGTGCGGCGGACTGGTGGACTGCCGAGTACATGGCTGGGATAGTGCGCGAGAAAGCCGGGAAATCCCTGCAAGCCATCCTGGCGGGCACCACCAAGGCGGCGGACAATTGGCTTGGGGAAAGGCTGGCGGACGCCGAGGCCATCGCCCGAAGCGCCACATTTGTAAATCTCGTCATGGAGGCAGACAAGGAGGCCGCGGCCCCGCCGGGCTCCAACCCGGCCGCAAAGGCAATCGAGGCCTACCTGGGTCCTCAAATGATGGAGCATGTCTACGAAGGCTACCTCGTAATCAACCGCGATCGTAAGGTTCTCAGCTCCTCCTGGCCGGACGCCGGGGAATTGGCCCGCTTTTTGACGGAGCGAGGCGATTTTATACAAAATTCCCTTGAGGGGCGGCACCTGGCATCGCCAACCATGGCTATCCCGCAGGCGTATCTCAATCAAAAGAGGGCCCCAGAAAGAACCCGCGATATATACATATTCATCGCGAGCCCCATCAAGGACCAGGACGGCAAAACCCTTGCCGTTTTGGCCATGGCCGTTGACCTGTCCCGCGGTTTGGCCAAGATAACCACTCTGGCCGGGTTTGAACGAAGCGGTGAAACTTATGCCGTTGACAGAAACGGCGTCATGGTCACTCCCAGCCGGTTCGAGGCCGAGCTTCGCGAAATCGGCCTCCTTGAACCCGGCCAGGGCTCGGCCGGCAACATCGCGGTGCGCGATCCCGGCGGGGACATGACCCAGGGCTTCAAGCCCGACCTGCCCAGGGAAAAACAGGCCTTGACCCTGATGGCCTCCGAAGGCATCAAAATGCGCGATGGTCTGAACCTTGCCGGGTATCGGGATTATCGCGGCGTGATGGTGGTGGGTACCTGGACCTGGGATGCGAAGCTGGGTCTGGTGTTGTGCACCGAAATAGACCAGGCTGAAATGTATGAGGTTTTGGATCACATAAGGACTCTGTTCCTGTCGGTGCTGGCTCTTACCATCATGGCCTCGGGCCTGCTCATAACGATCATATGGAGAAACTATCTTAAGACCAACGCGTTGTCGGTCGGTTTGCAAAAAGCCCTGGATCAAAAGCAACGGGAGGAGGAGCAAAGACAGGAGGCCGAAAGGCAGCTGCGCCGCAACCAGGAGTCCCTGGCCATGGCCCAGGCCGTGGCCCATTTGGGCAGTTGGGATTGGGACCCGGCCAGCGGAAACGTCGTCTGTTCCGACGAGATGCGCCGCATATTCGGCCTGGAAAAGGAATCGGGCCAGATCGATTTCGAGGCCGTCATGGAGATGGTTCACGCCGAGGATCGCCAGAGGGTCAGGCAGGCGCTGCATGCGGCCTTCGAGAGAGGGGAGGAATTCGACGCCGAGTACCGCATTGTACGGCCCGGTGGCGAGATACGCTGGCTGGCGAGTCGGGGCGAGGTAATTCGGGACGACGGCGGCGCCCGCCAAAGAATGGTGGGAACGGCGCTGGACATTACGCCAAGAAGACTTGCCCAGCAGGAGTTGGAAAGATACCGGGACAACCTGGAACAGGAAGTCAGGGAGCGGACCGCCAGCCTGACCCAGGCCAACCAACGGCTTGAAGAGGAAGCGGAAGAACGCAAGCTGGCCGAGGAGCGCATCCGGAACAACGAGGCGCGGCTGAAAGCCCTGATCGATACCGCGCTGGAGGGCGTCGTCACCATAAACGAGCACGGCATCGTCCAGACCTTCAACCCGGCCGCGGAGGGGGTGTTCGGCTACCAGGCCGAGGAAGTATTGGGCCGGAACGTGAATATGCTCATGCCCGAGCCGATCAAAAGCCGGCACGACCAATTTATAAAAAACTACATCACCCGCGGGCCGAAATTTAAACAGGGGCTGAAAAGAGAGGTGGTGGCCCTGCACAAAAGCGGCCGCGGCATAGACCTCGATCTTTCGGTGAGTTCATTTTTGGACGCCGGCCGTCGGATGTTCACCGGCATGCTTCATGACATCGGTGAGCGGAAAAAAGCCGAACAAGAACTGAGGGAGGCCAAAATCCAGGCCGAGGAAGCCAGCCAGGCCAAGGGCCGGTTCCTGGCCAACATGAGCCATGAAATACGCACCCCCATGAACGCGGTGATCGGCTACCTCGATCTGGCCATTGAGGACCCCGACATGCGGGAACGGACCAAAAGCCACCTGGAAACCGCCGCCCGCGCGGCCAAAAACCTGCTCAGGCTTCTCAACGACATACTTGATGTCAGCAAAATGGAAGCCGGCAAAATGGAGCTTGAGCAAATCAGATTCAACGCGCGCCAGTTGATCAATGATATGGAAGCAATGTTCAAGGCCAAGACCGACGAGAAAAACCTTTCTCTCACCCTGGAGGTGCAGCCCGATTTGCCCCAATGCTTTCTGGGCGATCCCAGCCGCCTGCGCCAGGTTTTGGTCAACCTGCTCAGCAACGCGGTCAAGTTCACCGAAAAGGGCGGCGTTTCCCTTTCTCTGCGCCGCTCCGAGGACGCCTCCGAGCTCCATTTCACGGTGCAAGACAGCGGCATCGGCATAGCCAAGGACAAAATAGCCAACGTGCTGGAGCCGTTCACCCAGGCCGACGTCTCCACCACCCGGCGTTTCGGGGGCACCGGTTTGGGCACCACGATTTCGCGTCAAATCATCGAGATGATGGGGGGGCGCATCTGGATCGAGAGCGAGTTGGGCAAGGGCTCGACCTTTCATTTCACGGTGGCCCTGCCCGAGTCGGAATGCTCGGCCACCTGCACCACCGATTGCGAAAACTATCAAGGCGACAGGCCCGAAGCCCAAAAGCCGAAGCCGGGCCGGGCCTACCGGATTCTTTTGGCCGAGGACGTCAGGGAGAATGCCGAACTGGCCATTATAAGGCTGGAGCAGCAGGGGCATAAGGTCACCCACGCCTGGAATGGCGCGGAGGCGCTGGCAGCCATTGGCAACGGCGAGTTCGATCTGGTTTTAATGGACGTCCAGATGCCCGTCATGGATGGCCTGGATGCCTCCCGTAGAATCCGTGAGATGGAGTCAGGCTCCGGCCGGCGGATGCCGATCATGGCCCTGACCGCCAGCATCATGCAGGAGGACAAGGAACGCTGCTCGGAAGCGGGCATGGACTTGGTGGTGGGCAAACCCATTGATTTCCCGACCCTGTTCGCCAAGCTGGACAAGTTGGTGCCTGAAGGCAAGGGGGCCGCAATCTCCCGCGTCTGGCAACCCTTGAAGCCGGAGGATGCAAAGGAACTCCCCGATCTGCCCGGCATCGACACGGCGAAGGGCTTGAGAATATGGCAGGACAACGCCGCTTACCACAAGGCCCTGCGGTGGTTCGTCGAGTCCCACTCCAACGCGGCCCGGGAAATCGCCGCCGCCATTGAAGAGGGAGACGCGCAAAAAGCCTACTCACAAGCCCACGCGTTGAAGGGGGTTGCCGGCAATTTGGCAATTTCGCGAGTTTATGAACTGGCGAAGGAGATCGACGGTTTTTTGAAAAAAAAGCAGGAGGGAGAAGCGCTGGCCCTGACGCTGAATTTGGCCACCGCCCTGGCCGAGGCCGTGAAGGCCATAAGCGGCATGCAGGAGAAAGCCGAAAAGGATGAGACACCCTTGAAGGAGCTGGATCGGGACGAGGCCTCGGGCTTGTTTGAGAAACTGCAGGCCGCCCTGGAACTGGACGACCCAGGCGCCGCCGAACCCCTTTTGGAACGCCTCGCCGAGTATATTCCAGGGGGCCAATTGAAACCCCTGCGAAAAACCTTGGACAAGTTTGATTTTGACGGCGCCAAGCAAGCCGCCCGTGAACTGCGAGACCAAATCCTGTCCATATAGGGAGCATACCCATGGATAAGCCGAAAATCCTGGTGGTTGACGATGAGCCGCAAAACCTCCAGCTTGTGAGGCAGGTATTGGGAGGCGATTATCAGCTTTCCTTCGCCACAGACGGCGACAAGGCCCTGGAAGCAGCGGTCAAACACAAACCGGATTTGATCCTGATGGACGTCATGATGCCCAACGTGGACGGCTACCAGGCTTGCCGCAACCTAAAGGCCGACCCGAACCTGGCCAAAATTCCGGTAATTTTCGTCACCGCCATGGGTGATGTAAGCGATGAGGCCGAGGGTTTCGACGCCGGGGCGGTGGATTACATCACCAAACCCATCAAGGCGCCGGTGGTCAAGCGCCGGGTGGCCACCCATCTTTCGCTGGTCAACGTGGAGGAGCTGAAAAGGACCCGGCTCATCATTATCCAACGGTTGGGCAGGGCGGCTGAGTTCAAGGACAATGAAACCGGCTTGCATGTAATCAGGATGAGTCATTATTGCAAGATATTGGCCGAAAAAATCAGCCAACCCCCAGAGTGGTGCACCCTGGTTTTCCAGGCCACGCCCATGCATGACGTGGGAAAAATCGGGGTTCCGGACAAGGTGCTGCTGAAGCCCGGCCCGCTAAACGACGACGAATGGAAGATAATGAAGCGCCACCCCAAGATGGGGGCCGACATCATCGGCGGTCACGACTCGAAGCTTCTCACCATGGCGGCCAGCATCGCATTGACCCATCATGAAAAGTGGGATGGGTCCGGCTACCCGGCCGGTCTGAAGGGAGAGGAGATACCCCTTGCCAGCCGGATCACCGCCGTGGCGGACGTTTTCGACGCCTTGACCACAGTGCGTCCCTACAAGGACGCCTGGCCGGTGGAAAAGGCGATCAAGCTATTGCAAGAGGAGCAAGGGAAGCATTTCGACCCTGAGTTGTCCCCGGCTTTTATTTCGTGCCTGGACGACGTCTTGGCTATCAAGGAGAGATGGGCCGAAACCAAGTGATCGCCATCAAGGAAATGCCTATCCAAAGATTGGACCAGGCGCGGCGGCCGGCTGGGCCAATGCCGCCTCATATACCGGTCCCGGTCCACGAACAAACCAGCAATGCCCCTCCCCCTTTAAATCGGTTTGAAGTTTAAATCAGGATTTTGGTCCGGGGAGTAAGCCAGGCAACATGCCGGCCAAGGCTTCCTTTACCTCCGCCTGTCTTCGCCGGCTGACGGGCAAGGGCTCGCTGCCCGATGCCAAGAGCAGCCAATGCTTGCGTCCCTGACGCCGGTAGGCGCTCACGTGGCTCTTGTTGACCAAGTGAGAACGGTGGATTTGCAGGAGCGAATCAGGCCCCATCTGTTCGATGAGCCCCTTTAGGGTCTCCCTGACCAGGATGTTTCGCATTCCCTGGGGGCTTTGGTAATAGACCCGGCAGTAGTGGTCCTCAAGGCGGACATGCGAAATGGCCTTGAGAGGAATGTTGAGCCGGCGGCCGTCGACGCGAAAGGTGGTTACGCCCCGGCCGGCCAGGGCCGGACTTGGCGCCGATGACGGAGCGGGCGCGGCGGCCAGGGCGGAGCCTGCTTGGTCTTGGGCCGAGGGCGCCGCCAAGAGGCAGTCATAAAAGGCGGCGCACCAGAGGGGCACCAGGCACGGATCGATGGGCGGCAGGCTCCGCGGTCCCAGGCCGCAAAGCTGGGTCATATGGGGAAAGATAACCTGGTGCGCGCTCAAGCCCAGGGCCAGACCGCTTGCCAACACCATCCACTGCCTGCCCAGGCTGCGGCATCCATAAGCCATGCTCCTGGGCCAAAGATACCTGGCGGCCATGTCCGCCACCAGGAGGCTCAAGGTGAACAGCGCGGCAACGTACAGGGCCAATGCGCAGACCGAGGGAACGTCACGCAAGATATAGGCGGCGCCGCCGCTTATTCCCAGGAGCAGGAAGCTACCGCCCAACATACAGGCGGCCCATAGCAGATAAATGAGCAGGCGATTGGGCAGCAGCCCATAAGAGGCCCCCAGGGGCTGTTTCATGAATTGGAAGGGCCGGAACAGAATGATGAACTTGCCGTGAGGAATTACCGGCTGGCCGCCGAACTCGCGGCCCGGCGCCAAGCTGGATAAGGTGGCAGACGCGTTCCCCACTCCATCTCCCCCAAGACATTTATAATAATTATACAAAAATATTCCCTGCCCAATCTAGCGGTTCCCGGCGGCGGGCTTGCCGGGTCCCGTTGGCGACGGAAAGGCTCCGCCTGCGACAGGGCGCTTGTCCGGGCCGCCAGTTGCCGCCTAGGCTGGTTTGCAGGAGAAAAGGGTTCTCTGCTCGCGGAGGGAAATAGTGGGAAAAAGCTACTTGTGGCAATCGATCCTTATAGCTTTGGGAAAGCAATTGCTGCGAAAATTTGGGAGGGCAAACCATATGAACAAACCATCGGAAACGGCCAATCGGGTGGCGTTTTGCCGGGCGTGGGAAAGTCAAAAACCCCCGGAAGCCAGGCTATGTTACGACCCCATCGCCGTGCACATGCTCAGGGATGAAGTCAAGCCCTTCGTCCTGACCCCGGAGGGCCGGGAATTTTTTCTCCGCAAAATGGCCAAGCCCTACGTCCTCGGCATACTGGACTATATTCCCCTGCGGACCCAGGTCATAGATGGCCATTTGCGGGATTGCCTGGCCAAGGGCCTGCGCCAGTTGGTGATCTTGGGGGCCGGCTATGACTCGCGGGCCTACCGCCTGGCTGAACTGCAAGAAAACGTGAAGATAATCGAGGTGGACGCCGCCGGCACACAGGAAGACAAAAAAGCCAAGCTCACCGTTCAGTTCGGCCAACTGCCCACCCAGGTGACCTTCGTGGCCCTCGATCTCGGAAAGGACGATCTGGCGGCCAACCTGAATCAGGCCGGCTTTGATTCCAGCCTGTCGACTCTGTTCATCTGGGAGGGAGTGACCTATTTTCTGGACGCCCAGGCCGTGGACCACACCTTGGACTATATATCCGCCCATACGCCCGCCGGCAGTTCCATTGTTTTTGATTACGTCCGGCCGGAGGTTGTGGACGGCAGCACCCGGAATCCCGCGATGCAGAGCATGATGGAGTTTTGCGCCGAAATCGGCGAGCCGTATAGGTTCGGGTTGGAGCCGCGGCAGGTTGAACGGTTCCTGAACCAGCGCGGGTTCCAGGATGTGGTGAACCTCACGGTGGCAGAGTGTTTGGATAAATACCTGACGCCGGCCCACGGGCCCCGCAAACCCATGCCGGAGTACGGCATCGCTTGGGCCAGCGTGGCCTAGGTGTAGATGCCAAAGAGCTTGTTCACAGGGTTCCAAGAGTATGGACTGGTGATTGCCAAAGTCACGGTCTTAGCCTTGGAGGTCCGAGTGAACAACCATCATCAGAACGCCAGAACCACTTCCGCCGGCATTCTGCGGGGGCTGCGAAGGGGCCGACTGCTCAGGCCCTGCAATCCCTCCTGACCGTTGTCTCTATATCTTGCCAACCACTTGTAGACGGTGAGCCGGCTGATCCCCAGTTGCCGCGCCGCCTTCAAGATATTTACTCTTTCTTGACAAATTCTTTAAACTTTCACCCCTCGACGAAACACCGCGGTTCGGGCATTCTTATGATCGTGGTTCACCTGCTGCTCTATGGATGAGACTCGATCTTAGCGGCTGAAGTTTCTGACAACTGCGGTTTAGGGACAACGTCTTTGTCAACCAGGGCTGGTTCGCTCGAGGGTTGGGCTTGCAGCCAACCAAGAAGATGGCGAGTCGTTCGCCCTTGGCCGCCACGGTCCGCCGAGCCCCGGCCTGGAACCGGGAAGGGATGGCCGCAGAAGACCCCGCCGAGGGCCTTAAGAAATCTTAGTCAATAATATTATAGCGATAAGCATAGCAAGACGGGAAAATCATCATGCCTTGGTATTTTTTAACAATCTATTATTGACGGTGAAGCTGGGTTCATATATTATAAGCTTGGTTCAAAAAATATATTATTGCGTCATTTGCGTGAAGTTTTGTGCGCCCCACAGCGGAGGAGTAATGAAGCAAAGCCAGAAGCTGTCGCGCCGGGAAAGAGACAAGCTCAGGCAGCGTCAGGAGATTTTTGCCGCGGCGCTCGAACTTTTCGCGGAAAAAGGCTATCACAACGTCTCCGTGAACGAGATTGCGGAAAGAGCCGAGTTCGCCGTTGGCACGCTTTACAAATTTTTCGACAACAAGGAAAGTCTTTATAAATCACTTATGCGTGAACGCGCCGACAGGGTGCATCAGGCCCTCAGCAAGGCCCTGGAAGAAGGAGATGACGAGATTGAAAAACTGCGAAATTACGTGCGAACCAAAGGCTCGTCCTTCAAGGAAGACGCCCCTGTAGTGCGCCTTTACCTTGCTGAAACACGTGGAGTAAATTTCAATTTCGAAGATGATCTTCATAATGATATCCGTAAACAATATGAAAAGGTGCAGCAAAAACTCGCCGTGGTTTTTAAACACGGAATCCAAAAAAAGCTATTCAACAAGATCGCTGAGCCTTACCTTTTGGCCGTCACTCTCAACAGCATTATAACTGGTTTTCTCTTTCTTTGGCTTGAGCAGCCTGAAGAGAATATGTATCCAGAAAATCCGAATACTATTCTTGACATTCTTTTCAAGGGGTTGCTTGCTGACAGCCCGAATGCTTAACGAGGCTAACACCTTAAGTAGTTAACGTTTTGAACACCTGGAGAGCGCTGATGTTACGCAAGGATACGGCATATAACCCACCCAAATGGAGCGTGGTGTTGGCGGCTTTGCTGGCGGGCCTTTTCTTGGTTGCCTGCGACAGCCAACAGCAAGCCCAACAGCGCCCCGCTCCGCAAGTATCCGTGGTGACGGTGCAAGCGCAAAAGATCATGGAGGTCACCGAACTGCCGGGACGCACTTCGCCCTTCCGCGTCGCGGAGATCCGGCCCCAAGTCAATGGCTTGATACAAAAACGCCTGTTCACGGAAGGCTCCAACGTGAAAGCCGGCCAGGTGCTCTATCAGATCGACGCCGCTCCTTTTCAGGCGGCGCTGGACAACGCCAAAGCCGCCCTTGGCCGGGCCGAGGCCAATCTGCCTTCGATCAAGTCCAGAGCCGAGCGTTACAATTCCTTGCTGGCGGACAAGGCGGTGAGCCAGCAGGATTACGACGACGCGGCCGCCGCCCTTGCCCAGATCGAAGCCGATGTTCAGTATTACAAGGCCAGCGTGCAGACGGCCCGCATCAACCTGGGATACACCAAGGTCACGGCGCCCATTTCCGGACGCATCGGCAGGTCCAGCGTGACCGATGGCGCCATCGTCACCGCCTATCAGCCCGCTGCCCTGGCGACCATTCAGCAGCTTGATCCCATTTATGTGGATGTCCCCCAGGCCACCACCGAGCTGTTGCGCCTGAAGCGCCAGCTGGAAGCGGGCCGTCTCGACCAGGACGGCAAGAACCAGAACAAGGCCAAGCTGATCCTGGAAGACGGCACGCCCTATCCCTTGGAAGGCACCGTGCAGTTTCGCGAAGTGTCGGTGGACCCGACCACCGGTTCCGTGATCCTGCGCATGGTCTTTCCCAATCCGGACGGCGTTCTCTTGCCGGAGATGTTCGCGCGGGCGGTGGTGAACGAGGGGGTCAACGAGCGGGCCATCCTGGTTCCCCAGCAGGCTGTGACCCGCAATCAAAAAGGCGATCCCTACGTCCTGATCGTGGACGCCGAGAACAAGGTCAGCCTGCGCATGCTCTCCATCGACCGGGCCGTGGGCAACCAATGGCTGGTTTCCGAGGGCCTCGCTCCCGGAGATCGCGTGATCGTGGAGGGGTTGCAAACAGTGCGGCCCGGCGCGGTCGTGAAAAGCGTTCCCTTTGAAAAGCCAGCCATGCCGCCGGCAAACGCGGCCCAGCCCAGCGCCGCGTCGAAGTAACGGAGGCATGTGATGCTATCAAAATTCTTCCTGGACCGGCCGGTCTTCGCCTGGGTCATCGCCATCATCATGATGACGGCCGGCGGGCTCGCCATCTACAATCAGCCCATTTCGCAATATCCGCCCATCGCCCCGCCCTCCATCGCCATCGATGCGTTTTTCCCGGGGGCCTCCGGCGAGACCGTGGAAAACACCGTTACCCAGATCATCGAGCAGAAGATGACCGGTCTGGACAACATGCTTTATCTCGCCGGCACCAGCTCTTCCTCTGGGGCCTCCCGCGTGGAGCTGACCTTCGCGCCCGGCACCGATCCGGACATTGCCTGGTCCAAGGTCCAGAACAAGCTTCAGCTCGCCATGGCCAGCCTGCCGGACGTGGTGCAGCGCCAGGGAGTCAAGGTCAGCAAATCCACCAGAAACTACCTCATGATCGTGGGCCTCATCTCCGAAGACGGCAGCATGGACGGCGAAGGCCTGCGGGATTACGCCCAGTCCAATCTGGAGAAGATCCTGTCGCGGGTGCCGGGCGTGGGCGAGGTGGAGAATTTCGGAAGCCAGTACGCCATGCGGGTCTGGGTGGACCCGGACAAGCTGACCAATTACAGCCTGACCATTGAAGACGTGATCCAGGCGCTCCAGGCCTACAACGTGGAAGTATCCGCCGGGCAATTCGGCGGAGCGCCGGCGGTGAAAGGCCAGCGCCTGAACGCCGCCATCATCGTGCAGCATCTACTCCAAACTCCCGAGGAGTTCGCCGCCATCCCCATCCGCACCAATGCGGACGGCTCCGTGGTCCGCGTCAATGATATCGGCCGCACGGAACTGGGGACCGAACGCTATGACGTTATAGCCGAATACAATGGCAAGCCCTCCGCCGGCATGGCCATCCGGCAGGCCGCCGGGGCCAACGCCCTGGATACGGCCAACGCGGTGAAGAAAAAAATGGAGGAGATGAGCCATTACTTCCCGCCCGGCATGAAGGTGATCTACCCCTACGACACCACGCCGTTTACCCAAGTGGCCATCGACGAGGTGGTCATGACCCTGTTCGAGGCGGTCCTGCTGGTTTTCGTGATCATGTATCTTTTCATGGGGACCTTCCGGGCCACCCTGATCCCCACCATCGCGGTGCCGGTGGTGCTGTTGGGCACCTTCGCGGTGCTTGGCTTGTTCGGGTTCTCCATCAACATGCTGACCATGTTCGCCATGGTGCTGGCCATCGGCCTCTTGGTGGATGACGCCATCGTGGTGGTGGAAAACGTGGAGCGGATCATGCACGAGGAGGGGCTCTCTCCCCGTGAAGCCACGGCCAAATCCATGGAGCAGATCACCAGCGCCCTGATCGGCATCGGCCTGGTGCTCTCGGCGGTGTTCGGCCCCATGGCCTTCTTCCCCGGCTCCACCGGCGTCATTTACCGGCAGTTCTCCGTGACCGTCATCTCTTCCATGTTGCTTTCGGTGGTGGTGGCCCTGATCTTGACCCCGGTGCTCTGCGCCACCCTGCTCAAACCGGTGCCCAAGGGCCATGTTTCCTCTGATAACGTAATTCCCATCCTGCGGCCTTTCTTCAGATGGTTCGACCGCAACTTTTTGCGCGCCCGAGACATCTACCTTAAAATGGTCGGCAAGGTACTGGCCCAAAAACTGCGCTATATAGTGGTGTTCGTGCTGATCGTCGCGGCCATGGCCTATCTGTTCCAGCGCATGCCCACCTCCTATCTCCCGGACGAGGACCAGGGCATCTTGCTGGTCCAGGCCATCCTGCCTTCGGGGTCTTCCCTGGAGCAGACCGAGACGGTCATGAATAGGGTTCGCGATCATTTTCTGCAGCATGAGAAAGAAGGCGTGGAATCCATCATGGTCGTCGCCGGCACCAGTTTCGGCGGCCAGGGGCAGAACGTGGGACTGAGTTTCGTCAAGCTGAGGGACTGGAGTCAGCGTCAACGATCGGACCTCTCGGTCTGGGCCATCGCCGGCAGGGCCATGGGAGCCTTCTCGAAGATAAAAGACGCCATGGTCTTCGCTTTTCCGCCGCCAGCGGTCCTCGAACTGGGCAACGCCACCGGGTTTGATTTTCAATTGCAGGACCGCGGCGGCCTGGGCCATGAAAAGCTGATGGAAATCCGCAACCAGCTCCTGGGCATGGCGGCCCAGGACCCGCGCCTGGTCCGGGTCCGGCCCAACGGAATGGAGGACGTGACTGAATACCGCATCGACGTGGACTGGGCCAAGGCCGGCGCCCAGGGGGTTCCCATCGCCTCTATCCACAACGCCATAGCGGCCTCCTTCGGCAGTTCTTATGTCAACGATTTCATCCAGGCCGGGCGGGTCAAGCGGGTCTACATCCAGGCGGACGCACCCTATCGCATGCTGCCGGGCGATTTGGAAAAACTGTACGTGCGCAACAACGCGGGCAAGATGGTTCCCTTCGCCTCCTTCGCCTCCGGCAGATGGACCATGGGCTCTCCCAAGCTGGAGCGCTATAACGCGTTCCCCTCCATCAACATCTGGGGCGAGCCGGCGCCGGGGCGCAGTTCCGGCGAGGCCATGCAGGCCATGGAGGAAATAGTCGCGAAACTGCCGCAAGGAATCGGCTATGACTGGACCGGGCTCTCCTACCAGGAGCGCATGGCCGGTTCCCAGGCGCCCCTGCTCTACGCGTTTTCGATTTTCGTGATATTCCTGTGCCTGGCGGCCTTGTACGAAAGCTGGCCCATTCCCATCTCCATTCTGATGACCCTGCCGCTGGGAGTCATCGGAGGCGTCATCGCCTCGTCCATGCAAGGGCTGCCCAACGACGTGTATTTCCAGATCGGTCTCCTGACCACCCTGGGACTGACCACCAAAAACGCCATCCTGATCGTGCAGTTCGCCAGGGCCAGGGTGGATGAGGGAGCCAATTTGATCGAGGCTACCCTGGAAGCGTCGAAACTTAGGCTGCGTCCCATCATCATGACTTCCATGGCCTTCGGGTTCGGCATCCTGCCGCTGGCCTTCGCCACGGGGGCCGGATCGGGAGCCCAAGAGGCCATCGGCATGGCGGTGCTGGGCGGTATGATCACTTCCACCTTTTTGGTGACGCTGTTCGCCCCGCTCTTTTACGTGATTATTTACAAGCTGCTGGGCAAGCACAAAAAGCGCGTGACGATCAAACACAATGATCAGACGGCGACCGGGAGTCAATCTCATGAATAGGCGGCTCTTGCTTCCCTTGCTGGTGATCGGCTCGCTGCTGAGCGGCTGCACCCTGGCTCCCGAATACAAGCAGCCTCAGGCTCCCATCCCGGCGCAGTGGCCCCAGGGGGAGGCCTACAAAGAAGCGCGGGACCTGCCCGGCGCCAGGCCGGTGGCCGAGCTCAAGTGGAAGGACTTCTACACCGACGGGCAGCTCCGCAAGATCATCGAGCTGGCCTTGAACAACAACCGGGACCTGCGCCTGGCCGCGCTAAACGTGGAAAGGGCCCGCGCGCTGTACGGCATCCAGCGGGCCGAGCTGTTCCCCGCGGTCAATCTGGCGGGCTCGGGGGGCAAGGAGCGCAGCTCGGCCGACCTGGTAAAGCCCGGGGATGCGCGGACCAGCGAGTACTACAGCCTGGATCTCGGCATCGCTTCCTGGGAGATAGACTTTTTCGGCCGCATCCGCAGCCTGGAGGATCAGGCTTTGCAGGAATATCTGGCCACCGAGCAGGCCCGCCGCAGCGCGCAGATCACGCTGGTGTCCGAGGTGGCCAGGGTCTACCTCACCCTGGCCGCGGACCGGGAAAACCTGTGGCTGGCCCAGTCCACCTTCACGGCCCAACGGGATTCGTACCTCCTGGTCAAAAAGCGCTACGACGCCGGCCTGGCCACCGAGCTGGACCTGCGCCGGGCGGAAGTGCCCATGAATACGGCCCGCCTGGACATCGCCCGCTATCGGCAACTGGTGGCGCAGGATCAAAACGGCCTCAGCCTCCTGCTGGGCTCGCCGACGCCGGAGAAGCTTCTGCCGGCCGATTTGAGCAGCCGCACTCCGCCCAAGGACATCGCGCCGGGGCTTTCCTCGGAGACGCTTTTGCTCCGGCCGGACATCATCGCGGCGGAGCATCGGCTCAAAGGGGCCAACGCCTTTATCGGCGCGGCGCGGGCGGCATTCTTCCCCCGCATTTCCCTGACCACCTCCATCGGTACCGCCAGCAACCAGCTTTCCGGACTCTTCGGCTCCACCACGGATACCTGGGCCTTTGTGCCGCGGATTTCCATGCCGATATTCGACCCCCGCACCTGGGCCGCGTTGCGGGTGAGCAAGGCCGATCAAAAAATCGCCCTGACCCAGTACGAGAAGACGATCCAGACCGCCTTCCGGGAAGTGGCCGATGCCCTTGCCGTGCAGGGCACCATAGACCAGCAGGTAGCGGCGCAACAACTCCTGGTCAATGCCTACGAGGCGACCTACCGCCTATCCTCGCAACGCTATGATCAGGGAATCGACAGCTACCTGGGCGTGCTCGACGCCCATCGCTCCCTCTTTGCGGCGCAGCAGTCTCTGGTTTCGCTGCGCCTGTCCAAACTCGCCAACCGGGTAAGGCTCTACGCGGTACTGGGCGGGGGGGGCGACGGAAAGGGACAGCAAGGAGAATCGAACTAAAAGACCCGGCAGCGGGAGTGCTCGCCGCTAGGATATCAAGAGGTCAGGCTATGCGGCCTGACCTCTTTTTTATGGCGTGCGTGGCTAACCCGCATATTTCACGAGGGCCGCGCGTCCGGCTGCGCCAGCCAGCGGCGCCCTGCGTTGCTGGCCGCTCTCGGGCCTTGACGTAGCTTTGGCTACGCCTGCGGCCCTCGCTTGCCAGACGCCTTGTCCGCCGGCGGCTGGCTGTGCCGGGCCCGAGTACGAACCGTCCTTCGATTATGATGCGGCCTTTTCATATTAATCCCATAAATGCCGACTCATCGCTTAATGCCGCCCACCCCTCGTGAAACATGCGGGCTAGCGGATCAGCAGGCGGTCCAGAGCCAGTTGGTGTCGGCCCGAGACATAGGTGATCGTGATTTGGCGATAGCCCGCCGGACCGGAGAGCCTGAAGGCGTGGGGCTCCGGCCAATCGGTCAGGGGCCGCAGGGCCAGCTGGGCCTCGCCGCCGCCCTGCAAGGAGATATTCACCACCACCGGCGGAGCGTCGGGCGCGGGCTTGCCCCCGCTCACCGCGTAGCCCTCCAGCACCACTTCCCTCTGCCCGCCCGGCCAGACCAGCCAGGTCCAGGCGCGCGCCTCCGGCCGGTTCAAAAGCAGCAGCTTGTTTTGGACGTAGTAATCGCCGTGCAAAACCGTGGAACCCTGGCGCTGGAAAGACTCGGCCTCCAGGGCGGCGCTGGGCGTGAAACGGGCCAAGCCGGCCAGAAGCGCCAGGCCCAACGCCAGGCAGGCCAGGCCCTTTAGCCAATCCCGCCGGTCCAGGAGCGCGGCCGTCCCGTTGCTAACGGTTTCCGCCCGTCCCCGCCGCCAGAACCAAAAGCCGGTCAGGGCCAGCAACGCCAGCCAGGGAAGCGCGACCAGCATGTCCGGGGGGAAGCCTTCGCTGAAGGCCGGGAAGAAGCGGTACAGGGGCGCCTGCATGATGTCCCCCAGCCAGGCCAGCAGGTTGTTCACGCCGGTCATGCGGTGATAGCGCCATTGGGGGAAGAGCGCCAAGGCCAGGCTGCCGAGCCAGGTGAGCCCCAGCAGCCCGCCGCAAAGCGCCCGCCAGGCTTTGCCCGCCGGCCTTTCCAAGACGGGCAGGGCCCAGAGAGCCAGCACGGGCAGCAAGGGCGACAGAAAGCGGGCCGGCGGGGTGAAGCCGCCGTCCCATTGCAGCCAGCGGTAAAACACCAGGGGCAGCAAGAGGCAGACGCAGAGCCACAGGGTGTGGCCCAGGGCTTCCCGCGACCAGCGGCGCAGGAAGAACACGCCGATGAAGCCCATGGCCAGCCAAGGGGCCAGGGGCAGAAGGCCAAATTGCTGGTCCAGGAACATGGCCGGCAGGGAGGCCAGCATCAGGTCCCATTCCGGCGCGCGGTTCCAGCGATAAAGCGAGAGAGAACGCCACACGCCCCAATCCCAGCCGGCAAGGGCCTCCAGGACGATCAGCGCCAGCAAGGCGGCGAGAGCGGCCGCCATGAGGCGCGCCGCCCATTTGACCAGGCGTCCCCAGCCGGCGTTCAGCAGCCACTGGGCCAGGGCCGAAGCCATGAGCCCCAGCCCCACCGTGGCCAGCCGGTACTTGACCAGGGAGATGGCCGCTCCGCCTAAAACCACGCCCAGGAGATTGCGCCGCCAGTCCGGCGTCCGCCGGCACAAAAGCCATAACCCCCAGGACACGCCCAGCACGCCCAGGGCCGAGGGATAAATATGCTGGCTGGCCTGCACCAGGGGGGCGGAGCCCCCCAGGGCCCAAACCCCCAACAAGGCGGCGCGGGCGCTGAAACCCATTTGGCGCGCCGCCGAGGCGAGCAGGCCCAGGGACAGGGCGGAAGCCAAAGACAGGGTGAGCAGGGCCCCCAGGCGTCCGCCCAGGACCACGCCGGGCAGAAGCAGCCATTTCATGAGCGGTGAGTTGGCCAGGCCCCAGGCCAGGGCGTCGCTCCAACACCCCCAATAGTATTCCTGGCGGGGGCTATGGTTTGCGGTGAGGC
Organism: Desulfocarbo indianensis; assembly: GCA_001184205.1. Lineage (GTDB taxonomy): Bacteria > Desulfobacterota > Desulfarculia > Desulfarculales > Desulfarculaceae > Desulfocarbo > Desulfocarbo indianensis. The sequence goes on along the minus strand of LBMP01000001.1, from coordinate 295,942 downwards.
CCAAGGATTGCAACAGGCGTTCCGCCTCCAGGATGTAGCGGGTTTCGTCGCCGGCGGTGGATACCGCCAGGCAGGTCCAGAAGGCCAGACCTGCGAAAAAGGCGAAAAAGGCCAGACAGGTTCCGCCCTGGAGCAAGCGCGGCGCGGCTGGTTCCTGGCCGTGACGCCATAACAGCCGGCAGCACAGTAGAAGCTGGAGGCTCAGGCCGGCCAGGTAGGCCCCGCCGGCGGCCAGGGCCCACTGGCCGGAGGGGCCGTCCAGGAAGGCGCAAATCCCCATGAGGGGCAGGGCCGAGAGCGGCAGCCAATCCCAGGAACGATGAGGGGTGGAGTGTTGGGCGGCGCCGTGCTCCAGGCTGGGCAGCGCCCATAGGTTGAGCACGGCCCAGGCCGCGCTGCCCATGGCCAGGCCCAGGGGAGCCCACAGCCACAAAAAGCGCCGCCAGCCCTGCGGAGCGCACACCATGGCCAACAGCCCCCCTTGGGGGCGGTCGGGCAGATCCAGCCAGCGGCAAGCCAGCCACAGCAAAAAAGCGCACCCGGCCAGGGCGGCCAACTTGCCGCTCAACCGGCCCCAAAGGCGCTTCTGGGGATGAGAAGTTTGCATGGGCGGCATTTTAACACAACCCAAGGGGAGCCTCTCTTGGCTTGCGCGGCTTTTGGAAAAGCTGTACATGGATCAAGCGCGGTTATAATAGGGCTCCGGGCAAGGATGGAGCGGCATGGCAAGCTTGGCGACAAAAAGCCGTGAGGATTCCGGCCGGCGGGAAACCGTGGGTAAGGCGGTTCCCGCCTGGCTTTGGGTCTCGGGCTCCCTGGCCTGGCTTGCGGGAATCCTGGCCTTGCCCTCGGGGGTGGAATCGCCCCTGGACGGATTGCCCTGGGCCAATCCCGCCGAAGCCCTGGTGATCTGCGCGGCGCTGCCTTTTCTGCTGCTCCTGGACCGAAGCTGGCTGCGCTACAAGCCGGCCTTTTATTTCCTGGCCTCGCTGTTCATCCTGAAGCTCATCCTGGCCCTCTACGCCCCCCAGGCCGGCTGGTGCCTGCGGGTTTACCCCAGCGGCCAGGCCGCCGCCGAGCAAAACACCGCGGCCACCTGGGAAGGCCTCTGGCGGCGGGGCTGCTCCGCCCTGCTCACCCGCCCCTTCAGCGAACCCCGCGATTTTCCGGCGGAGTGGCTCAACGCATTGGAAGCCGAACCGCGGGCCAACGCCGCTCCCCTGGTCCAACTGGCGGGATACGCGGTGACGCCGCCCGGCTGGGGCCTGATGGTGCAGGCCCAGGGCTCCCAGGGCGGCCTCTTGCGCGCCCGCGACGCAAGCGGCCGCTTGCATGAATTGCCCGTGCTGAAGGAAGCGGGAGGCGAAGGCTTGGCCGGACGCGCCTTGCCGGGCGGGGTGCTCCGCATAAGCGGACGCCTGGCCTACGGCCCCTGGCGAGAGGGCAACTGGAGCCTGGAGCCTTTCCTGGTCAGCCCCGAGGGGAAGCTGGAGCCGGTGTGGGGGCGGGGCGTCATTTGGCGGGACCAAGGCGGAGCCGAGCTTAGCCGGGCCGGCGGGGCGATCCTGAATTTTCTGGCCAAGGCCACCTCATGGGGATTGGCGCTCTGGCTGGCGGCCTGGTTGGTTTGGGCCCTGGCGGCCCTGGCCAGGCGGGGGGTGCTGACGGCCCCGGTGGCGGCGGCGGCCTTGAGCGGCGTGGCCTTGCTTTGGCTGTTGCCCCGCGCGGGGCATGATCCCCTGTTCACGCCCCATGGCGCGGCTTTCGCGGCCCTGGGCCTCTTGACCCTGCTGACCTGGCGCGGCGGGGGAGCGGGAAAGGAAAACCCCAGCCCCGCCCTGGCCGTGCTCCTGGCGGTGGGGCCCATGCTGCTCCTGCACTACGGAGGGCAGTGGTTTTCCGAAGCGGGTCGCTTCACCCTGTATTCGCTCAATGACGACTGGCTCACCTATCAGCGCCACGCCCGCGACATAGCCATGCATGGTGATTTTTGGATGGGCCAGCGCCAACCGGTGTTTTACGAGCAGCCGCTTTATCGCTACCTGGTGCTGCTCCTGCATTTCTTGTTTGGGCAATCGCCTCTTGCCCAAAACATGGTGGACGTATGGTCGGCCCTGGCCGGGGCGGGCCTGGGCGCGGCCTTGGCGCGGCGGCTGGGCGCGGCCACGGTCTGGGTTTTCCTCTACGCCTGGCTGTACCTGAACTTCGAGCTGGGCGACCGCTTCCTCTTGCATATCGGCCTCGGCCTGCAAGAGCACACGGCCATGCTCTGCATGATGCTCGCCGCCTGGGCCGCTCTCCGGGCCAGGCAAAGAGCGGGCTTCATCTGGGCGGCGGGCGTCATGGCCGCCCTGGGCTTTTGGCTGCGCATGGATCATTTGGGTGTGCTGGCGGGGCTGGGACTGTTGGCGGCGGCGGAGCCGGGCGGCGGATTGCTCCAGGCCTGGAAGGGGCTGGCGGCCGGGGCCTGGTCGGCCAGGCGCTCGCTTTCGGTGTATTGGGGCCTGCTGCTGCTGGCGGCGGCGGCGGTGCTTTTGCGCAACTGGCTGCTGGGCGGGCAATGGGTGCTCTTGCATCCGGCCAACCGTGATTTTCTGGGACAGCCCCTGTGGGCCAACCTGGTCTCCCTGCTGAGCCTGCTCAACGGCCGCGAACAGGGCGTGCTCAAATCCGCCTGGATTCTTTGGCCGGGCGCCGTCCTCGGCCTGGCCGCCCTGGCGGCGCGCTGGGGCCCCCTGAAAGGCTACCCCCTGGCCCTTGGCCTCAGCCTGGCCGGCTTGCTGGCTCCCTATCTGGCGGTGGCGGCGAATGCTTACTTCCCGCGCTGGAGCGTGCACCTCCTGCCCCTGGCCTGCCTGAGCGTGGTCATGGTTCTGCAGGCCATAAGAAGGCGGCCCGTTTCTCACGCCGGAGATGGATAACCGCGCGGGTTGGCGGCAGACGGCGGTAGGCTTATTTACCCAGGCGCTGGCGGTACCATTCCATGGTGCGCCGGCAGCCCTCGGCCAGATCGACCTGGGCCTGCCAGCCCAGCGCCTGCCTGGCCTTGGCGCAATCCAGCAGGCTGCGGCGGATATCGCCGGAGCGGGGCGGGCCATAAGAAGGCTTGAGATGGCTGCCCGCCGCCTCGGCGATCATGTCGTATAATTCCGCGGTGGAGGTGGCCCGGCCGGTGCCGATGTTGACGGTTTCGCCCAAGCCGGCATCCAGCGCCGCCAGGTTGGACCTGACGATATCCCCCACGTACACGTAATCCCGCAGCATGCCCGCCGGCATGTCCTGGTGGCGGTAGATGACGCAAGGCTGGCCCGCCAAAAGCCTTTCGCAGAAAATCGCCACCACGCCTGCCTCGGCGTGGGGGGACTGCCGGGGGCCGTACACGTTGGCGTAGCGCAGCACCACGTGCTTAAGGCCGTATTGCTTGCCGTAGAAGTGCAGATAGCTTTCGCCCAGAAGCTTGTGGGCGGCGTAGGGCGAAAGGGGCTTGGGCAGGGCGGTTTCCTGGGTGGGGATTTGTTCCTGCTCACCGTATACGGCGCCGCCGGAGGAAATGAAAATGAAGCGCTCCACGCCGCTCCGCACCGAGGCCTGCAAGAGATTCAGCATGCCCAAGCCGTTGCTTTGCATATCCAGCTCCGGATGGGCCACAGAATAGGGCACAGAGACCTGGGCCGCGTGATGGTTGACCACCTGGAATTTTTCCTGGGCCAGGAAATCGCCCACGGCCGGATGGTTCAGGTCCATCTCCACGAATCGGGCGGCCGGGTTCAGGTTCTCGCGTTTTCCGGTGGAAAGGTTGTCCAACACGGCCACCTGGTGCCCCGCCGCCAAATAGGCGTCGACAACCTGAGAGCCGATAAAGCCCGCGCCTCCGGTGACCAGGATTTTCATGGGCCTTTCCTTTCCGGAAAAAACAATCCCCAGACGGGTTCGTACCCTTATCTACAATCTACCCACGCAGTGGTAATCCAGGCCCAGGTCGCGCATGCGCTGGGGCTGGTACACGTTGCGCAAATCCACCACCACCTTGCCGGCCATGGCCTCGCCCACCCGCTGCCAGTCCAGGTTGCGGAACTGGTTCCACTCGGTCATGAGCACCAGGGCGTCCGCCCCCTGGCAGGTCTCATAGGCGTTGGCGCAGTAGGTCAGTTCCCGGGGCAGCATGGGCTTGGCCATGTCCATGCCCGCCGGGTCGAAGGCCCGCGCCTGGGCCCCGGCCTTGACCAGCTCCGGGATGATCACCAGGCTGGGGGAATCCCGCCTCGCCCACCCGCTGCCAGTCCAGGTTGCGGAACTGGTTCCACTCGGTCATGAGCACCAGGGCGTCCGCCCCCTGGCAGGTCTCATAGGCGTTGGCGCAGTAGGTCAGTTCCCGGGGCAGCATGGGCTTGGCCATGTCCATGCCCGCCGGGTCGAAGGCCCGCGCCTGGGCCCCGGCCTTGACCAGCTCCGGGATGATCACCAGGCTGGGGGAATCCCGCATGTCGTCGGTGTTGGGCTTGAAGGTGAGCCCCAAAAAGGCGATGGTCTTGCCGGCCGCCTCGCCGCCCAGGGCCTGCACGATCTTCTCCACCATGAYCAGCCGCTGCCGCTTATTCACCTCCATCGCCGCTTCCACGATGCGGAAGGTGTAGCCCTTCTCCTTGGCCAGCCGCGCGATGGCCGAGGTGTCCTTGGGGAAGCAGGAACCGCCGTAGCCAGGGCCCGCGTGCAAAAACTTGGAGCCGATGCGCATGTCCAGGCCCATGCCACGGGCCACCACGCTCACGTCCGCGCCCACCAGCTCGCAGATGTTGGCCATCTCGTTGATGAAGCTGATCTTGACGGCCAGAAACGCGTTGGAGGCGTACTTGATCATCTCCGCCGTCTCCACGTTGGTCACCACGAACGGCGTCTCCAAAAGATACAGCGGCGAATAAAGGTCCTTCATGATGGCCTTGGCCTGGTCGCTGTCCGCCCCCACCACCACCCGGTTGGGCCGCATGAAATCCTCGATGGCCGAGCCCTCGCGCAGAAACTCCGGGTTGGAGGCCACGTCGAAATTGATGGGCCGTTTTTGGTGCTCGCGGATAAGGGCCGCCACCTTCTGGCCGGTGCCCACCGGCACCGTGCTCTTGGTCACCACCACCTTGTAGTCGTCCATGGTCTCGCCGATGGAGCGCGCCACCTCCCACACGTAGTGCAAATCCGCCGCCCCGTCGTCGCCCTGGGGCGTGCCCACCGCGATGAACACCGCCAAGGCCTTGGCCACCCCTTCTTTAAGGTCGGTGGTGAAGTTTAAGCGCCCCTCCCGGCTGTTCTTCTTGACCAGCTCCTCCAGGCCCGGCTCATAGATGGGAACCCGGCCGTCTTTGAGCATGCCTATCTTGGCCGCGTCGTTGTCCACGCAGGTCACGTTCAATCCCAGCTCCGCGAAACAGGTCCCCGTCACCAACCCCACGTAGCCAACTCCTACCACGCATATGTTCATCGCTCGTCGTTCCCAGGCCGCCCTCGGCGCGGCGTTGTGAATTATCCGGTTCAGGCCGGCGGGCCTTAATCCCGCAGCCGATGTTTCAAAAGGGTCCAGATGGCCTTGGCGCCGTCCAGGGCCCTGATTTTTTTGCCGGCCGCCTTGCCGCGCGGGAAATAGGATATGGGCACTTCCATGATCCCCACGCCTTTTTTGAGCAGCTTGGCGGTGACCTCGGGCTCCCACTCGAACCCGTCGCTCTCGATCTCGATTCCGCGCAAAACCCGGCGGCTGAAAACCTTGTAGCAAGTGGGCTCGTCGGTGAGCCGGCAGCCGAACAACAGATTGGCGGCCAGGGTCACCGTGCGCCCGCCTATGTAGAAGGGCAGGCCGCCCCTGGGGTTGTCCGGCTTCAGCATCCGGGAGCCGTAAACCACCTGGGTCCTGCCCTCCATGATGGGCCGCACCAGGGCCGGGTAGTCGCGGGGGTCGTATTCCAGGTCGGCGTCCTGGATGATGATCACCTCGCCCCTGGCCTGGCCCAGGCCGGTGCGCACCGCCGCGCCCTTGCCGCGATTGCCCGCATGCAGACACAACCGCGCTTCCGGGGGGAGCCGGTCGCGCAAAAGATCGCGGGTGCCGTCCTGGGAGCCATCGTCCACCACGATGATCTCCTTGGCAAGGGGAACCTGGGCCACCTGCCGCAGAACCTCCAGGATGGTCCGCTCCTCGTTATAGACCGGCACTATTACCGATAGCAGCAAAGCTCCCCCATCGCGGACGACCCGCCGAACTGGTAGCTGATATAACAAAAAAACCGGCGCGTCAAGGCGGGCTGGTCGCCCAGCCATCTAATACCGCTAGACTCTGCCGCGCCCGGCCCGGCCCATCAGGCGTTGTGCTCCGCCAGCCAGGCCTGGAACATGAGCACGTCCCACAGCCAATAGTGCCAGTCCTTCACTCCCTCCTGGTGTTCGCGCCAGGCGCGCTGCACCACCTGGGGATTCAGGAAGCCCTGCCGGCTCATGGAGCCGGGGGCGAGAAGATCGCCGGCCCATTCCCGCAAGGGACCGCGCAGCCAATGGTCGATGGGCACCCCGAAACCCTTCTTGGGCCTTTTCACCATGGCGGGCGGCACGTACTTATAGAGCAGTTGCCGCAGGAGCCATTTGCCCTGGCCGTCTTTGATCTTCATGGCCAGCGGCAAGCGCCAGGCGAATTCCACCACCCGGTGATCCAGCAGGGGTATGCGCGATTCCAGGCTCACGCCCATGGCCGCCCGGTCCACCTTCACCAGAATATCGTCGGGCAGGTAAGTGACCAGATCCAGATACATCATGCGCAGGGTGAAGTCGCTGAAGTCGGGCCACTGGGCTGGGTCGTTGAGGGGCGTGGCGGGCTCCTGGGCCCCCGGCACCAGGCCGTCCTCGGGCTGCCAATGGGAAACCAGGCCCAGATACATGGCCTCCGGGTTTTTGACCTTTAGGTAGCGGGCCACCCGTTGCGCCATCTCGCCGGGGTCGCGGCGGGTCACCTCCGGCGGCAGCCAGCGCTTGAAGGGGGCCAAGCCCGCGCTCAAGAGCCCGCGGGGCGCCGCGGTCAACAGACCCGCCGCCAGGCGGCGCAGGGGATAGGGCAGCCGGCCGGTCTGGTTCCAGATGCGCCGCCCCCAGGCGTAGCGGTCGTAGCCGCCGAAAAGCTCGTCGCCGGCGTCGCCGGAAAGGCTCACCGTGACGTGCCGCCGGGCCAGCTGGGAAACCAGATAGGTGGGTATCTGGGACGAATCGCTGAAAGGCTCGTCATAGAGCCTGGGCAGGAGCGGCACCACGTCCAGGGCTTCCTGGGGGGTTACGTAAAGCTCGGTGTGCTGGGTGCCCAGATGGGCGGCCACCTCCTTGGCGAAGGGCGCTTCGTTGTAGGCCTCCTCGCTGAAGCCGATGGAAAAGGTCTTGACCGGGCGCGTACTGCGGGCCTGCATCAGGGCCACGATGGTGGAGGAATCGATGCCGCCGGATAGAAAAGCGCCCAGGGGCACGTCGGCCACCATGCGCATCTCCACCGCCTCCAGCAGCAGCTCCTCCAGTTGAGCCAGCGCCTCCTGGGCCGTGCCCCGGAAGGGGTCCGCCGCGCCGGCCTGGCAGGCCTGGCGCGCGCTCCAATAGGCCCTGGGCGGCGGGGTTTCTCCGGGCCGCTCCGGCGACACCGTGAGCAGGCAGCCCGGCGGCAGCTTGGCCACGCCCTGGTATATGCAATAGGGAGCGGGCACGTAATTATGGCGCATATAGAGCGCCAGCACGCCGCTGTCTATGCCGGCCTGGAAGGCGGGGTGGGCCTTCAGGGCCTTCAGCTCGGAGCCGAAAAGGAAGTGGCGGCCCATCCAGGCGTAATAGAGCGGCTTTTCCCCCAGGCGGTCGCGGCCCAGGTGCAGCAGTTTTTTTTGGCGGTCCCACAGGGCGAAGGCGAACATGCCGTTGGCGCGGCGGGTCGCCTCGTCAACCCCCCAGCGGCCGGCCGCCTCCAAGAGCACCTCGGTATCCGAGCTGCCGCGCCAGGCCCCCCGCAAAGCGGGGTCATTTTTTTCCAGGTCGGCGCGCATGGCCTGGTAGTTGTATATTTCGCCGTTGTAGGCGATGACCAGGCGTCCGTCGCGGGAGGCCATGGGTTGGGCGCCGTGCGGGGAAAGGTCGATCACCGACAGCCGCCGGTGGCCCAGGGCGCAGGCGCCTTCGGCCCAGGCCCCCCGGTCGTCGGGGCCGCGGTGGCGGAGGGTGTCGGCCATCTTCCCGGCCAGGGCCGCCATGCCAGCGGCCTCCCCGCCGTCAGTTTGCAGAAAACCTGTCAAGCCGCACACGTTGGCCAGCGCCTTTCGTTATGAACCACCACACGGCTGATGCGAACGCGATCGCCGCCGCCAAGTATAGCAGATAGTCGCGGGAGCTAGCCAAGGCGGCGGCGGGCGGCGAGGCTTGCCGCGCCCCGCCCTTGTGTGGGATAGTGCAGCCAACGGCGGCGTTGGCGGCTATAGGCCGCCGTAGGCGCGGGCGGGCCAGCGACGGGTTGCAAGAGGGGCTTGGGGGGGCCATCGGCAGGGCAATGAGCTTGAGCGCGAGAAAAAATAATTTGGCCGCAAGCAAGCTGGCCGCGCAGACCATCCCCATCCAATTGGGCATGGGCGTGGCGGCGAGCCTGATTTGCGCCTTGCTGCTGGAGATGTTCTGGGCCCACCAGGGACTGGCCGACCGGCCGTTGCTGGGGGCCCTGGCCCAGGCCGCCCGGCCCCAGGGGTTGGAGTTCTTCGTCACCCTGGCCCTGCCGGCAGCGGTTTTTCTCCCCAGCCTGATTTTGGCGATCATCATCTGGCTGCTGCCGCCGGAGCGGCGCGGCCAGGTCGAGCCGGAGATCCGCGAGGCCCTGCGCCAGGACGCGGTATCCTATCTTATATTGCCGGCCATGCTGCTGCTGCCCATGGTCTGGCGGGAGCTGGGCAACGGCTTTCTGGCCGCGGGCCTGCTTTTCCTGGGGGCCCTGACCTTCAAGACCTCCATTGTATTGCGCCTCCTGTGGAAGGCCCATCTGCGCCGCCGGCCGGGGCAAGACGACGCCATGAGCTTCAGGGGGCAGGCGGCGGTTTTCGTGGCGCTTTGGATGGTGCTGGGCCTGGCCGCGGTGTGGGTGAATCAGGCGGTTTCCACCACCGGCGAGGAAGCGGGCCTGCTCCTGGAGGCCGAGGCCTACCGGCGCGGGCCCGGCTTCGTCGCCAGCCAAGAGGACCAGCGCCTGGCGGCGAAAGAGTTCCATTGGCCCCTGGAGGAAGGCCAGGCCCCGCCCCGGATGAAAAGCGGCGGCGTGTTCGCCCTGTTCATCGCCCCCCTGCAAGCGGCGGGCGGACGCCTGGGCGTGCTGCTTTTCTTCGCCGGCCTGCTGGCCTTCACGGGTTTGCAAGTGCTCCTATGGCTGGAAGAGGCCGGCTTGCCACGGGGGCCCTCGGCCGCCGCCGCCGGCCTGGTTTTATTCTCGGCTCCGGTCTTGGTCATCGGGCAGCAGGCATTGCCCGACGCGCCGGCCATGCTGCTTTGGGCCATCGGCCTGCGCTTGCTGGTCAGGCTGGACCGCCATCCCTGGGCCGCCGGCCTGGGCGCGGCTTGCACGGCGGCGGTGATGGTCTGGCTGAAGCTGCGCCTGGCGGGCCTGGCCGGCGGCCTGGCCGTTGCGGGCGGGGCCTATCTCCTGGGCCGGCGCTGGGGCTGGCTGAAAGCCTTCCTGCTCGGCCTGGCCTTGCTTGGCCTGGCCGCCGCCTGTCTCTGGCAGGCGCCCCAGGCCTGGTGGCCCAAGGCCCTGGCTTTTTCCTGGGGCGAGGCCCTGGCTCTGATGCGGGAGGCTCCCTCCCTGGTCCGGGCGGCGGCCCATGCCCTGGCGGGCCTGGCCCTGGATCAGAATTACGGGGTTCTAACGGCCGCGCCCATTTATCTGCTGGCCTTGGCCGGCATCCCCGCCGCGATAAGGCTGCACCGCCGGCCCGCCCTGCTGGCCCTGCTGCCGGCCGCGTTGTACCTGGCCTCCATTTGCCTGCTCCGCTGGCATCTCTGGCACGGCGGCCAGGCGGGGCCGGGCCGCCTGATCGCGGTGGCCTTGCCCGCCCTGGCCCTGCCCCTGGCCGTGGCGCTGGAGGGCTTGAACCGGCCCTGGCGGCGGCTTTGGGCCCTGGCGCCGGCGCTGTTGGGGCTGTTCTACGCCTGGCTGCTCACCCTGGCCCCGGCCTGGCGTTTCAGCCTGCCCACGGGGGTCAATCCCCTGCTGGCTTCCCTAGAAGAGGCCATGGGCCTTTTCCTCCGTCAATTGGCTCCCAGCCTTTTCGTCCCCTCGGCGGCGTTTGCGCCCTGGTTGGTTGGCGCGCTGGCGCTGGGGCTTATTTGGGGCATTGCCGTGTGGCGCCAGGCCAAAGGGAAAAACCAGGCTCCGGCGGGCCTGGGCGAGCGCGAGGCGCTGGCGGTGGCCCTGATCTGCGGGCTGGTGTTCCTGGGCGGATTGTGCCTGGGCTCATCGGCCCAGGTGACATCCCTGGAGGCGGAAGGCTTGCGGGCCAAGGACGCCAGCCTTTGGTCCCAGGGGCTTGGGCCGGGGGAAAAGCGGGGACAGTTGCTGCGGGACGGCGGCCAATTGAGCGGGCGGCTGTATTTCCCCGGCGGCGAGTCCGTCTTGCGCGTTCAGGGCCTGCCCCAGGCCGGAGGACGGATCACGGCTTCGCTGGAGGGACGACTGTTCGAGCAGCCCTGGTCAACGGGGCTGGCCGAAGCGGTGGTCTCCCTGGGGCCGGTGAGCCGGGGCGCGCACTGGTTTTCCCTGACCTGGGCTTCCTGCCCCGAGGATAATTGCGGCCTGATGGTGGACCGGGTGCAGGTGGCAGCCGCGCCCCCTGCGCCGTCTCCCGCCAATGATCAAGCGCCGCCTGACAGCTCCCGGTAAAGCTCCGAATAGGCCTGGACCATGGCCTCCAGGGAATAGCGCTGGATGATGCGCCGCCGGGCCGCCTGGCCCCGGCTGCTAAGCTCTCCGCGCTCCAGGCCGGCGATTCCCGCCAGCGCCTCGGCCAGGGCCGGGGGCTCCCCCGCCGGAACCACCCAGCCGGTCTCGCCCACCAGCTCCCGGCTGTCGCCGGCGTCGCTGACCAGATTGGGCAGCCCCACGGCCATGGCCTCTCCCACCACGTTGGGCATGCCCTCGCTGAGGGAATTGGACAGGTGCAAATCCAGGGCGTTCAGCAGACGGGGCACGTCCCGGCGCGGGCCCAGCAGCAAGGCGCGGCCCGCCAGAGGCGGTTCGAGCCAGCCGCGCAGCTCGGGCGTTTCCGCCCGCACCCCCTGGCCCGCCAGGATGAAGAACAACTCCGGCCTGCGCTGGATGGCCTCTTGCGCCGCCCGGAGCAGGCCGGGATAGTCCTTCATGGCGTCCAGCCTGGCCACCCGGCCCACCGCCAGGGCCTGGGGCGGTATGCCCAGTTCCCGGCGCACCGTCTCGCGGGCGGCGGCGTCGGGCCGGAAAAGACCGGTGTCGAAGCCGTTGGGAATCAGGCGGGGCTTTTGCTTATAACCCCGGGCCAGGTGCCACTCCGCGCCGGCGCGGCTGTTGGCCACGATGGCCGCGGGCCAGGAGGAAAGCGCGGTGCAGGCCTTGACCACCAGACGGGTGGAAAGGGCGTAACGGGAAAAATCCATGTCCGCGCAGCGCACCGTCCAGATCAGGCGCTTTATCCCCGCCAGCCGCGCGCCGAGGGCTCCCAGGAGATCGGCGTGGTAGAGCCAGGTCTGCACGATGTGCGGCCGGGTCCGGGCCAGGATGCCGCGAATCAGGCCGGGACCGCGCAGCAGCGCGGCCGGGCCGGGCCGCAGGCCCAGGCTCCGCACCGGCGCGCCGGCGGCTTCCAGGGCCGGGGCCAGCTCGCCGGGAGGGCTCAGGCAGATCACCGCGTGCTCCTGCCAGTCCGGGCGGTTGGCCGCCAGCGCCACGAGCTGCTTTTCGGCTCCGCCGGGGCTGGTGGTGGTGATGATATGGCAGATGCTTAGCGGCTCCGGCATGATGCCCTATTCGGCCGCCAGCTGTTCCACGGCTTGGGCCAGGCTGGGCAGCACCCGGCTGGCGCTGGCCTGAAAAACGTAATCGGAAACGCCCTGGGAAAGCTGGGAGATATCCAAGTTGATCTCCACCACCGTGGCGCCGGCCCGTTTGGCCAGCATGGGCAAATGGCTGGCCGGGGCCACGGTGGCCGAGGTGCCCACCACCAGCATCACCTGACAAGCGCTGGCCAGGGCGAAGGCGGTCATGGCGGCCCGCTCGGGAATGGGCTCGCCGAAAAACACCACGTCGGGCTTGATGAGCCCGCCGCAGCCGCAGCGGGGGGGCATCTCGCTCATCATTATTTCGCTCCTGCCCACCTGGCGGCCGCAGTCAATGCAGCGCAGCCGGCGGCCCGAGCCGTGAAACTCCACCACGTGGCGGCTGCCCGCGCTTTGATGCAGGCCGTCTATGTTTTGGGTGACCACCGAGGCCAGCCTTCCCATGTTCTCCAACCGGGCCAGGGCCTGGTGCGCCGGATTGGGGCGCGCCGCCATCACCAGATCCTCCAGCTCCAGCAGCATGGTCCAAACCTTGGCCGGATTGGCCTGGAAGGCGTCGATGCTGGCGTATTCCATGGGGTCGTAGCGCTCCCACAGGCCTTGGGCGCCGCGGAAGGCCGGTATGCCGCTTTCCACGCTGATGCCGGCCCCGGTGAGGGCCACCGTGGTTTCGGCTTCGGCCAGCAGCTTGGCTACCTCCGCAATCCTATCTTCCACAACGCAACCTTTCGTGATAAACCTTGTACCAGAAGGTGTTTTGATTCATCGCCACCACTTTGTCGCATCGCGGCGGGTTTAGCAAGCCCCCGTTTGACTGGAACCAAAAAGGAGTCGTCATGACCGCAGCCGCGCCGGTGCCCCTTTTGGACCTCAAGGCTCAATTCGCCGCCATCAAAGACGAAATCATGCCCAGAGTGGCCGAGGTGTTCGAACAACAAGCCTTCATCCTGGGCCCCCACGTGGGCCGGGCCGAGGAGGAGTTGGCCGCCTATTTGGGCGCGCCCCACGCCTTGGGAGTCTCCTCGGGCACCGACGCCCTCTTGCTTGCCCTCATGGCGCTGGGGGTGGGGCCCGGCCACGGCGTGGTCACCACGCCCTTCACCTTTTTCGCCACGGTGGGCTCCATCGTGCGGCTGGGCGCGGTGCCGCTTTTCGCCGATATCGACCCCGACACCTACAACCTGGACCCGGCCAAGGTGGCCGAGCTGCTGGCCCGCCAGGACCTGCCCGCCCGGCCCAAGGCCATGATTCCCGTGCACCTTTTCGGCCAGCCCGCCGAGATGGGGCCCCTCATGGAACTGGCCAACAAACACGGCCTCATGGTGGTGGAGGACGCGGCCCAGGCCATCGGCGTGATCTATCCCAGGCCGGACGGCAAGACCCAAAAGGCGGGCATCATCGGCGACGCCGGCTGCTTCTCCTTTTTCCCCTCCAAAAACCTGGGCGGCGCCGGCGACGGCGGCCTGATCACCTGCCGCGACGATGAGCTGGCCGAGAAGCTCTCCTCCATGCGGACCCACGGCTCCCACCCCAAGGAGAAATACCGGCACCTGTACGTGGGAGGCAATTTCCGCCTGGACGCCCTGCAGGCCGCGGTGATAAGCGCCAAGCTGCCCCACCTGGATTCCTGGAGCGCCGCCCGCCGCAGTAACGCGGCCGACTACGACCGCCTGTTCAGCGAGAGCGGCATCCTGGAGCGGGGGCAGGCGTCGCTGCCCTTCCGGGCCTGGCCCGAGGCGGCCGAAAGCCACGTTTTCAACCAATACGTGATCCGCGTGCAGGACCGGGCCGGGCTCATGCGGCGCCTGGGCGAGGCCAAGATCGGCCACGCGGTCTACTATCCCACGCCGCTGCATTTGGCGGAATGCTTCGCCGGCCTGGGGCACGGTCCGGGCGCTTTCCCGGTGGCAGAAAAAGCCGCGGCCGAGGTGCTGGCCCTGCCCATCTACCCCGAGCTGACCATGGAGCAAAAAGAGCGGGTGGTGGGCGTGATCCGGGACTACTACGCTTCCTAGTCCAGGCTGGAAAGATAAAGGCCGCCGATATCCGACGCCAGGCGGTCCTTGCCGTGGGCGGCTCGCACGTAGCGCCGCAGCTCCCGCCCCAGGGCCCCGGCCGGGGCTGGGTTGTCCATGATCCAGGCCAGGGCGGCGGCCAGGCCCTCGGCGTCGTGGCTGGGCGCGGTCAAGCCTCTTTGCCGCGACTCAAAGCCTTGGGCGGGGCCGCTGGTTTTTTCGCCCAGAAGATCGGGCACCCCGCCCACCCCGGTGGCCGCCACCGGCAAGCCGCAGGCTCCGCCCTCCAGAATGGCCACCGGCGTGCCCTCGTTGAGGCTGGTGAGCAGCAGCGCGTCCAAGCCGGGGAAAAAATTTTCCGGGTCGGAGCGGTTGCCCAGGAAAACCATTTTGGGGCCCAAGCCCAAAGCCTGGGAGCCTCGCCGGAGTTCGGCCATATCCTCTCCGGAGCCGCCGCCGATGAGCAGGAAGCGCGTCTTGGCGAAAAGCTCGGGCCGGAGGCCGCGCAGGCGGGCGGCCGCCTCCAGGAAAAGGCCGTAGTTCTTGACCGGCGCGATCCTGCCCACCGCCCCCACCAGGAACTCCTCCGGCCCGGCGTCCAGCTCGCGGCGGAAGCGTTCGCGCCCCGCCCCGGTATCCCGGAAGATGTCCAGATCGATGCCCAGGGGCACGGTGACGAACTGCCCGGCCCGGCCCACCCGGTATTGCTGGTGGATCTCCTGGAACATGCGGGGGCTGATGGCCACGATGCGCCAGGTGGCGTTTTTAGCCAGAAAGCGCTCCAAGAACAAGAAAAGCCTGGTCTTGGCCGGCCCGAAATAGCCGTGGAAGGTGTGGCCGTGGAAGGTGTGCACGGCCTTGGGCGCCGGCCAGCCGCGCAGGCGGGCATAGGGCCGGTAAATAAGCAGGGCCGCGCGGCCCAGGAAGCCCGCCTTGGCGGTGTGGGTGGCCAGGATATGGGGGCGGAAGCGGGCCAGCTCGCCCAGGAGCGCCGCCAAGGCGGCCATGTCTTTAGCCGGGCTGATCTCCCGTTGCAGGGAAGGCAGGATCTCATAGGCAGCGCCCTGGGCTTTCAGCCAGGGCCCCAGGTCGTCCTCGTTGGCCGGCACCGGGCCGGCGATGAGGCGCTGCTCGAAGCGCTCCGGGTCCAGGCCGCTCATGAGCCAGGCCACGTGCTTGGCCGGGCCGCCCACGTTGAGCCGGGCTATCACGCGCAGCACGCGCAGTTTTTTGGTCTCGGGCTCGGGCATCAATCGTCCGTGATTCCGAACAGCAAGTTGGTGAAGCGTTTTTTTATCGGCTTTTCAATGCGCTCGCCTATGCGGGCCATGAAAAGGTTTTCCGAGCGCAGGCTCACGTTGGGTTCGTTGGTGGGGTATTGCCGGAAACCCAGGGGTTGCAACAAATGGATGATGGTGTCGCGGTAGGCGTGCACGTCCTTTTTGGTGTAGTCCAGGTCCCAGTGCCAGGAATAGCCCACTATATAAATAATGCGGTCTTCATTGTCCGGCTCCAGGACCACCATCTGCAGCATGGGCTTCATGAGCTTGATGTCGCGCCAGCCCCTGGCGTTTTCGCCGAACACCTCGTGCAGGATGGGCGGATGCATTTCCGACCAGCGCTCGCCGGGCTGGGGAGGCCGGCGCACGCAAAAGCCCACCACCTTGCCGCCTTCCGCCAGCGCCAGGCAAAGATTGGCCTCGGGAATGGCGGCGATGTTGGCCAGGCTTTCCCGGCTGGTGAGCAGGGAGCGATAGGAGGAGAATTGGCCTATGCCCTTGTCCAGCGTCCAGTTCTCGATCTCCTGGGGAGTCACGTAGGTGATCAGCTCCACCGGGCCCTTGGGGGTGTCCATCCGTTTGGTTTGGCGCTGCGGCATGGGTGTCGTTTTTTCTTGGGCTAGAAATCGTCGTAGCCGCTGTGGATCCTTTTAACCATTATGGCCAGGTCGTAATTATTGCCCCGGCGGTCCTTGGCGTAATCGGGTATGGCCGCCTGCTCGAAAAAGTCCAGTTTGCGCGCGGCGCGGATGGCGCTGTCCTCCGCGCCCTTTATGAATTCCGCCACTATCATCTTGAGCCCCAGGTTCACCGAGAGCTGGATCAAATCCATAAGCAGATAGGTGCCCAAACGCTGGTTGCGGTAAGGGGGGGCCACCACCACCCGCACCCTGGTTATGTGGCCGCGGGCTCCGGGAAAGTGGCGGTAGATGGTGCCCTTGCCCACGATGTCTTCTTTCTCGTTGAGCGCCACCACCGGCAGCACCAGCCGGTGGTCGCAGTTCAGGATGCACTCGCGGATCACCTTTTCATCGCTGACGTCGTGCCAGAGATACCAGCGGTCATCCTCGGAAAGTTGTTCGTAAAACTCGAATATCCTCTGCTCATCTTCAACCGGGTCCAAGAGCCGCAGCCAGACCTCCTCACCGTTTTTCAGGATCAGCGGGCGGGGATAACCGTGCTTGCTGGTTTCCATAGGGGCCTCCCAGGATCAGGTCAGATGGCGCTGGATCACCTCCAAGGTATCAGCCACCCTCTGACAGTAGGCGTATTCGTTGTCGTGCCAGATCAACACGCGCAACAGGGCTCCGGTCAGGGCAAGCCAGTTGAGATCGATCACGGATGAGTGCGGATTGCCGGCGAAATCCGCCGCCGGGCGGGAATGTCCTAAAATGCCCCGCTCCAGGGCCAAGACGCCGGCCAGCCTATGCGAGGCTTCAGCCTCCAAGACGCCGATGATTTCCCGGTCCGAGGCCGGCGGCCTGGCCAGACATATGTCGGCGTAAAGTGCGTTTACTATCATGGTGGGCACCCGGAGGCTCATGGAGACGAGTTTGCCCTCCAAATGGGGCAGGGCCTGGCCGGTGGTGCGGGCCACCTCGCTGGGCACCGGCCGCATGGAAAGCGCCGAGCGGCCCGCCGTGAAATCAGGGGCGGGCCCGTCCAGAAGAGTGTCGCCGGAAAGAGCCGGGTGCACGGTCAGCATAGAGGCGCGTTCCACGCCGAAGGCCCGGTCCAGGGCCATGAGCACCGGGGCCGCCGCGTTGGCCGTGCAGGTGCTGCAGGATATCACATGGTGGGCCTTGGGATCGTATTCATCCAGGTTGACACCGCGGATGAGGGTGGCCTGGGCCCTGGCCTCGGAGCGGGTGATGACCACCTTGTCCACCGCGCTTTCCGCCAGGGAGGCGGCGTCGGCCACCGAGGCGGCGTCGCCCGAGGCCTCCACCAGAATCCGCACGCCTTGCGCCCGCCAGTCTATGTCCGAGGGCCGGCGGCCGAAGACCAGCGGAATCTCCCGCCCGTCTAAAATCAGGCTGGAGCCGCGGGCGCTCACCGAGGCCGGGAAAGGCCCGGCCACGCTGTCGGCGGCCAGGAGATAGGCCAGATTGGCGGTCAAATCCTCCGGGTCGCGGCCGCAGGGGTTGATCTCGGCGATCAGGCGCAGATCCTGGGCCTGTCCCCTCTGGTGCAGGGCGCGCAGAAGTCCGCGGCCCACTCTGCCGAAGCCTATAAGGCCGATGCCAGGCATGACGGTGGCTGATGATTCCGTCTAGGCTTTTAAAGCATTAGCCACGCTGGAGCCGAACTCGCCCAGGGCGCGGATAACGGTGATGCCCGCCGCCTCCATGGCCTCGATCTTGTCCGAGGCCTTGCCCTTGCCGCCGGATATGATGGCCCCGGCATGGCCCATGCGCTTGCCGGGCGGGGCGGTGAGCCCGGCCACGAAGCCGAAGACCGGCTTTTGGTAATTGGCCTTTATATAGGCCGCGGCCTTTTCCTCGGCGTCTCCGCCGATCTCGCCGATCATGGCCACCGCCTCGGTCTGGGGGTCCTTGGCGAACATCTTCAGGAGATCGATGAAGTCCAGCCCCTTGATGGGGTCGCCGCCGATGCCGATGCAGGTGCTCTGGCCCAGGCCCGCCGCGGTGAGCTGGGCCACCACCTCGTAGGTGAGGGTGCCGGAGCGGCTGATGAGCCCCACCTTGCCGGGGGTGTGGATATAGCCCGGCATGATGCCCACCTTGCACTCGCCGGGCGTGATGATGCCGGGGCAGTTGGGGCCGATCAAAAGGGTGCCGCGGGGGGCGATGAAATTCTTGACCAGCATCATGTCCCGCGCCGGGATGTGCTCGGTGATGGCCACCACCAGCTTGACGCCCGCCTCGGAAGCCTCGCAAATGGCGTCGGCCGCGAAAGCGGCGGGCACGAAGATCACGCTTACGTCGGCGCCGGTCTCCTTGACCGCGTCGCCCACCGTGTTGAAAATGGGCACGCCCAGCACTTCCTGGCCGGCCTTGCCGGGGGTGACGCCGCCCACCACCTTGCTGCCGTACTCTATCATTTTCTCCGCGTGGAACATGCCTTCCTTGCCGGTGAGGCCCTGCACCACTATGCGCGAGTTCTTATTGACCAATATGCTCATGGTCCTGCTCCAATGTCCTCCGGGGTCAAAAGGGCTTTCGCCGCCGGCTGCCGCCCTTGCTAGTCCCATGGAATGGGTGACGATTTTGCTTTGTCACATCGGCGAAGGAAAAAACAGTCTATCCCACCTTAGCGGGTGGTTCAAGTATTCAGGCCGCCGGAGCGCCCGGCGGGCCGACTCGGCGGGCGAAAAGCTTATATTATGGAAAGCCGGGCCTGCCGCGCCGGCTTTCCCACGCCCGACCGCGCCGGTCAGCGACGGGGGTCAGCTTGTCTTGCAGCTTGAGTTATGAGCGGCGCGGCTCTGGGGTGGGCGATCTGGGCCGGGGGACGGCACCCGGCCGCGCGCCCGCGACGAAAAAGATTTAGCGCGGCATCGCCGGTGGCGTTCGGGCAACCCAGCCGCGCGCCAGCGGCGAAAAAGGCGGCCGGGCCGTTCGGTTGACAGGGCACCGACTTGCCGCTATAGTTGCCCCACATTGACGCGGGGTGGAGCAGTTAGGTAGCTCGTCGGGCTCATAACCCGAAGGTCAGAGGTTCAAATCCTCTCCCCGCTACCAAAATAAAATCAAGCGGTTAGCCGATAATCGGCTAACCGCTTTGCTCTGGTAAAATCGCGCTCCCCATGGTATTCCCCACGCCGGAAGAAGAAATTCTCCACCCGCAACATAAAGGGGATTGCATCCTTAATAGTTGAGCGCTGTACCTGTGCATAGCTAGGAACGCGGCGCGGCGATGGTCACGGAGGCGGGAGGCGTTCCTGGCTTTGTAGAATTGCTTTGCGAGACTTAAAATCCCCAGGCTGTAAAGCCGTGCGGGTTCGAGTCCCGCCCTAGGCACCAAAGATATCAAGGGGTTAGCCTTCACGGCTGGCCCTTTCTTTTTGGGTCAGCATCATGTTGTGTGCCTTTTTTGTGCCTGGTGGATCGGCTGGTGTGCCCGGCACGTCGCCTAGGTATCGTGCAACGCTAAGTGCAGCCTGCTCCAGGTCCCGCAGATTCACGATGTCATAGCGGTCAAAAATCGACCTGGTCTTGTGGCCGCTGACGGCCATGGCCACCCTCTCGGGCACTCCCGCCCTGACCATGTTGCGGACCGCGGTCCGACGGAGATCATGGAACAATTTACCCTCGATACCCGCCTCTCTGCATGCCCGTCTCCACACCACCCGGAAGTCCTTGATGGGGTTGCCGTTGCGGTGAAACACATAGGGGCAGCCTAGCTGCCGGTTGCGGAACTGCTCCTTGAAGACCTCCACAAGCTCTCTGTCCAGGAAGATGGTGCGCCCCTCGTCGTTCTTGGTGGTGCCCGCCTCCAGCCTCACCACCGCACGATTGAGGTCAACCTGACTCCAGGTAAGGCCGGTGATCTCGCCTACCCGCCAACCGGTCTTGTAGGCGAAGGTCACCATCCCTTTCAGGTATGGCGGGAGGGTTTCGCGCAAGGCCAGAAACTCGTCATGCTCGAAGAACCCCTGCCGGACGTTGCGCTCGGCCAACAGGGGCACGTACGGCGTCCCGTTTACCTTGGGTGGAGTGGAGCGGCTGGCCAGGTTGAAGGCCCTTTTAAGAGCTGCCAATTCCCGGTTGATGGTGCCATGAGCCGCGCCCTGGTCCATGCGGTGGGATATGTATTGCTTGACCCTGGTAGTGGTGATCTTGCTTGCCGGGCAGTTGCCGAAAAATGGCAGGAGGTGCAGCCTCACAACGCGCTCGGCCTTAGCCAGCGTTTTCTTGGCATTGACCTTGTAGTCCAGAACATAGTCATGAGCGAGCTCGGCGAATCCGATCTTGTCATAATAGATTTCCGGCTTTTTGCCTCTGGCGACATCGCCCTCTCTGAGCTTCAGCAATCGGAGGGCATCAGCCTTTTTCGTGCTGCCGGTTGATTCCCGATATTTCTGGCCGTTCCGATAATATTGAACCCAGTAAATATCACCACTACGTTTATAAATAGTGCCCATGGCGATTACCTCAGCAGGTTTTACCCTTCCACCGCCGCCTCACCGGCTCTGACAGTCGCATAACCCTCGGAGGGCTTCCAGGAGCGCCGATCATTGCCAGCGCGGGCAACCGGCGGGCCGGGGAGCAAGCGCCGCTCTGAGAGGCCCCGAGAGCCCGGAGCGAAAATCAGCCAGTCGTGAAAGTAACCCGTCATTTCTCTTGCTTGTCGCTGCCGACAGCCTCGAAGCCGCTCTGTATGATCTTCTTGCCGTAGGGCTTGCCTACCAGCACTCCAATGCCGATGCAGGCCAGGGCCACCAGGGCGGGTCCATGGTTCTTGCCGTCCAGCAGGGCCAGGGCTTTCCTGACATCCGCATAAATAGCCTCAAACTCGTACTGCTGCTCACGACACACAGCCTCGAATCGCCTCAGAAGCTCCTCGGTTTTGGTCTCTTGTGGCATTGTCTGCTCCTCTTGCTGGTGTAGGCCGCTAAGTACCGCCATCATCGTTAGAGGATTTCAGCCAGGCCCTACGCATGGCCTCGACTTCAGCCGGTACGGGGATACGAGGCGCATGAAAGGACTTGGGCGGGACCGTGGCCATGGCCCGGTCAAACATCAGACTCAAGGCCCGCAGTTCCCCATTAATCCGGTCGGTACCAGCCCCTTGCCGGAAGCGGTGGAGAACATACCTGGTCAGCGCCTGGCTTGAAATATCCGCCACCAACATGCCGTTGAGGTAAGCTTCCAGATGCTCGGAGGCGGCCTGGTCAATTAAGAACCTTTCGGCCAACTCCTCGAACCTGACCTGATCAAACACGGCCTTGCTACCCGCCATTTTCATGCTTGGAATTGGGGCCCATTTGGCTGTCCAGCTTCGGTGTTTCAAGTTGATGTTTGCGCATAACATATCGATATCACTTTATATTTTATTATAAAATATAACTTGCTATTATAAAAGCTAATAATTTTAATTAGTTGGCTATGATGCCCCGCCCCTCACCCTGATGACGCTGAGGGCGCGGTCTTGGCCCATCGCTATCAGGATTCAGTGGAACCCTGCTCAAGGGCTTGGTCCATGTGCCTGGTGATGGATTCCACGGCATCGCGTAGCTCATCAAATCGAGAGGCATCAAACCGAACATCTTGACGGATGGGAAGACCAAGATGGTCTTTGTCCATCAGGTACCGCTGGATGTCGATGAGGGTCCGCCCATCATCGCCCTTGGTCATCCGCACCGTTATATCTATGGTGTTGGCGCCATTGACGTAGTGGCCGAACGGTAGTTGCCCATTCATGATATTACTCCTATAAAAGTTAACGGGTGTTACGGCCAGCCAGAGGTTGCTCCTCTTGCAATTGTCTAGCCGGCCATAACGCTAATCATTGATTACGAATCCTTTAGTCTTATCTCCATCCATATCAGCTATGAAAACAAGACGGTAATGGTCATCAAAGAGGGCTTCGACTGCAGCCAGTAATACCGGATCATCCTCCAGGTTAATCCTAAGAGAATGGGCATTATGGTTCAGATCATCGTATACACCCTCTCCCACCGTTTGGAATATCTCCATCTTTATGGCAGCTTCTTCAAGCTCCATAATGAGGTATATATTCGTTGGTGTAAGTGGCCTATTTTGGCTCTCCTTTTCGATCTTGTAGAACATTATTACTTCTCCTTTTAGTCCTCATAAGAGGAGTATGTTTCTATGAACTTGTCAAGTTCATGCCGACTAAGGAAAATCTTTTTTCCATCATCTGGCGACACAAACCGTGGCAAGTATCCATTACGAGCGAAATTACGTAGCATCTTAACGTTGAAGCCCGTATAGGCGGAGGCCTGGGCCAATGACAGCATCTTAGGTAGCCTTTCATTGGTATTCTCCTTCCTGGTATGTGTTGACCTATTAGTGGACATAAGTGACCTACAGCGGCTCACCGACTGGCAAAAATGACTGCCCTTGCATTTGGGCTGTCATCCAGTCGTGGAACCAGTCCAGAGTCTTTAGGGCCCTGCCATAGTTTGGGATATTGTTATGTTTGAGGAAGTCAACGGCCTGCAACATCGGTATAGATAGGAGGTGGTCTATGACTTCGGATATGATTTCATCACTAACGGGATCACTAGCATTTACCGAATCGTAGTATTTACGCAAAATCTTGTAGAGATAATCAGTATCAAAACGAACAAAGCTGAGGATTTTAAATATGTATATGTTGTCAATATCGTATGGTGGCCACATGACATTATGTTTGCGAAGTGGCCCCCGGCCTAAGACCAATTCAAGCCTAACAAATAGGTCGTTGCCGATTTGCTTGACGTACAACCGTGTTCCACGAGAGCTTGATCTTAGGTCGTTAGAGTAAAAAGTGCTCTTAATATAGAAAGATGATTTGCGTTGGTTTTTTAGGAACTGTTGTTTGGATAAAAACTCATAGAGGTCTTCATAATATGTACAACTGAAATCAAGAGGAAGTTCCACCTTTGATACGTTAGCTGTAATACCCAAGTCTATTAGAAACTGTTCTAGACACTGGATTAAGGTTTTTGTTGGACGAAATAAGGTGAGTGACATTGCAGGTCTATTGTACATATAAGAATATCGGTTATAGGATATTCCAATAGACATTTGAGGGTACATGACATGCTTTACGAATCGCCTTCTCCTGTATGTAGGTCCGTTGTCATAGCCATCTTGGATTGTTTGATAACCAAGGTAATGGAGGAATTCGAAAAGCTGCTCATGACAGTCTATTTTGATAGATATTGTTATGAAATCAGTTGAGATTTTTAAGTTGAGGTCTGAGAAATGATTATGGAATTGGGAAGAATCGGAAAAGAGGAAAGGGTAATTACTTGGGGGCGCCCAAATCAGACTTGACGAGCCCACTATAGGGGTTATATTTTTATGGGTACTATTTTTGTCGGAAGCCATGTACGTTTATCCCAACGCTCTTTATTGCTGATGTTGGGTCTAGCGTACACGGAATTTTTGAGGCTATATAAGCCTCAAAAAAGAATGGACTAGTCCAGAAAATATCTGAACCAGTCCAAGATAGAGCGGTGTCTGTTATGCGCTAGATTTGTACTTTATACCCCTTCAGGATTTCCAGCGCCTCTTCTGAAGGAGGACCAATGGGAACACCTAACCGTGGTAAAGGAAGGGAGTCCGGCAAGGTCCACATATCATCAGGTTTCACCACAGGCTCTTTTCGACGTTTACTTGCCGGTTCATTCAAGACACTTCTAATCAATTCGGATCGTGTCAAGAAAACACGTAACCAGTAGGCCAAACTTTCGTCCCCCACATTGGCTGGGTCCTTAAATCCAACTTCGGTATTAGTTCTTATTAAACACAACAGCGCCCAATAATGTGATACCGACTTATAGTCAGTCCAAGCACTATTAACCCAGCTTTTACTTTTAGATAGGTCGTAGCCATTCTCATCTTTAAGATCTTTGTAAATAGTATCAGCAATGAATTTTGCTTTATTGAGGCCTACTTCATGGGATGGGTAAAATTTCGCAAATTGGTATATTATGAGAGCTATTTGACCAACGTAGGCCGCATGGTAATGGATGGTTTGATACCATGATTCAATGCCATCTGGCCCTGGGTGGTGTTCAGAATAATCAAACAAGCCTAAACTGAATTTGCTCTTTTGCAATAAAGCGTCTGATTGGCGCTGCTGAAACCATAGTCGACAACCCTCCGAATACTTTGCCCTTTGCTCCTCATCTACAGGAAAGAGCATAATTCCGCTTAGGCTCGCTACAACTTGGGGCAGGAAGCCTTCAGTGAACCATTTGTCTTCACGGGGGCGATCCAATGTTGGATCAATGATTGGTAGAATTTTCATGTGCGCCTAATATCCCAGCAATTATGCAAAAGGACCCCTTCGAGCGTAACCTACTATTGTTTAATGAAAAATATACCATGAATACGCGCAATGTGGAAGTGCGCACGTAAGGGGGAACAGGCAAGACCGCTCAGGCTCATGCGTCCTCGCGCCCGCCCCCTTCCCCCGGCCGGAGCAAGATCGGCGCTCCTAGGGCGTCTTAGGGCCTCGCTGAATCGTGATGTTTGGTTGGGCGGAACCTTAACGGGTGAGAATGCGGTGAATCTGAACCGGACGCCACTGCAAGCCGTCCCTGGTTCTGATGCCTTCGGAGTTGAGGCGGTCGGCTATGGCTTGCAGGGTCATGCCCTTCATGCCGTTCCTGCGCCTACGCCGCATTGCCCGAATCCGGCGGATGACGGCCTGCTCGTCTTCAGTTTCGCCGTAGGGCCTGCGTCCTTCACAGCGTCCGGTTAGCTGCCGGGTCCTGTCACGTCCTTTCTTGAGCCTACGAACCAACTGGTTCTTCTCCAGCTCAGCGAAAACGCCCTGGACCTGAACAAGGGCCTTCTTCAGAGGATCGGCTTGGACTGCTTGGGTGATGTTCTCCGCAGTCCGGGCGGAAATCAGGTTGACGCCCTTGCTGGCCAGGTAGACAAGCAGGGCCTCTTGAATTCTGAGTTCCCTGGCCAGGCGGTCCATGCTCTCCACTATGATGGTGCGGACCCCATTGCCGAGAACCGCCGCCATCAGTTCTTGGAAGGCTGGCCGTTCGGTTTCATCGGCGGTTCCCGAGATGCCTTCCTCCTTGAAATCCTGGACAATCTCAATCCCGGCCTCCTTGGCATAGGCTTGGATGGTGTCAAGTTGCCGGTCGAAGCCGTGACCCTGGACCTGGCCAACCGTGCTGACTCGAAGGTAAGCAAAGGCTTGTGGCATGGTATATCTCCTTGAAATAACTTGCCTTTAAACAAAGTATACCCTGTTCCAGCGCAGTCGGAAAGCGGATAATTTTTCGATAACTTCAGAAAAAGAAAAATATTTCGCTTAGATAGCTCTCTATGGCCTCCTAGATGAGCCCTTTTCTCTAGTGCCCGCATAGAACTTGTAATTCTAGGTTTAAGCGTCTAGCAGCCGGGCTTTAATCGACAAAGGGGCTCCTCGCCCCAAGATGCCTAATCAGCCAGTAATACGCTGTTATTAGCCTGTTTGGCTGAACATGGTTCGAATCAGGTCGCACTATCGGCTTGGTTGGTTAAAGCAGCTAATGGCAGGTTATTAGAGCAAAAGGAGGTGGGTTTGTCGGACGAGATTTTGCGGCTCTATTGGTACTGGGCCGCTGAGAGGCAGAATATCTTCTTTGCCAGGCTGGCCGGGCAGCCTGAGCCTTACACGGATGACCCGATCCTACAAGAGTACAAGTTCACAAATGCGTTTAGAGCATCGGATCGAACGAGCCAATACCTGATACGCTATGTGATATATCCACAAGATAATATTGACTATTCACCAGAAGACACGGTGTTTAGGGTGTTATTGTTCAAGCGGTTCAATTTGATCAGCACCTGGCAGTGGATCGCGAAGCACTTCTTCCCGGTCATGCTGGAGGGGTTTGAGTTGGATCGGTATGTTGATGCCTTCGAGCAATTACATGAGCAAGTGGGGTCTGTCTATTCAACGGCTTACAATGCGGGTCGAGTGCAAGGACCGCACCCAAGCAAGTACGGCAATCATCTGCTGGCCTTGAAGCAGGCCGAACGGTCTGGTCTATTTCAGCGAATACTTGAAGCAAACAGTCTTCGGCGGGTGGCCAACCTCATACAGGATATGCCCGGCGTGGGCTCCTGGCTGGCATACCAATACAGCATTGACCTTAATTACACACCTTACATCAACTTCAGCGAAGACAGCTACGTGTCCTGCGGTCCGGGAGCCAGGAGCGGCATCACCAAATGTTATGGCGACATCCCGCCCACCGGCTTTGAGGATGCGGTCCGGCACATGGTTGATTCGCAGGACTGGTTGCCCGCCCAATATGGCTATGATTTCAAAAACCTTTTCGGTAGGCCACTCCACTTGATCGACTGCCAAAACATATTCTGTGAACTGGCCAAATATACGAGGATTTCTCACCCTCACCTGGGCGACAAGCGCAAGACCGTCCGGTTCCGCTTCGTCTACGACCCCAACAAACCCAAAGTCGACCCGTTCTATCCGCCCAAGTGGGGCCTGGATACGTCCAATCTGCCCCCGGCGTAGCCATTTGCCTGAAAGGAGTATCATCGATGCCGCTTAAGCCGCAGTCTCTTGAGGAGTTTTTCGAGCAGCAGGAGAGCTTGACCAGGGAACAGTCCTTCGAGCCTGGTGAGATTCACCGATATGTCCGCAAGGCGCTCGCTTTGGTGAACGGCAACGCTGCCCCCTTGGTTTTGGCCTTGGTTTGTATCGCCATAGGCATGATGGCAGGAGAGCAAACAGGCCGGACTATAATTCAGGATGGTTATAGAGCGGCTAAGGTGATGAGAAGAGAAAATTAGAGTTGATCTATTAAAATTTATCTTTTTAAAAGGTAGGTTACGACTGAAATAGAGAAGTGGACCTCATTTACTTGGCAGGTAGGTGGCGGAGTTTGAAGATGATTTGATCTGTCATATTATACCGTTTTAGGAAAGTTGTAGAGTATGCCGCATTCGGAGTTTGGTCATTTAGCGAGGCAAGGTCAAATATTTCAACGCTATGCGGCTCGATATTAGGAAACCACACGCCGGCGTTGAACACCAGCCCGTCTATCCTGTCATCGCCCAGCCTTTTGTTTACCGTTTAGGCGAAGCTCCTCACACTCGCCAAGCTGGTCAAGGCCAGGCATGGGGTTAGCTCCCGCAAAATGGGCACCCCAGGTTCTCAGTAGCAGGCTGCATTAGCCGGCCCGCTGTATATCCAGTACAGCCTTTCGGCCTATGCCCGAGGCAGCGCCGGCCATTGCTATAATTTCCATAGCCTATCAGCTGGAAAACAAGGCGTTCCCAAAGTGCCCAGTTTATCGGCATGGGCTAAAATTCTAGTCTCACCCGCAAAAACCCACCCCAAGCGTTGTCCACATCATGGTCCTGTTCGTTTTCCCCCTCTTGGTCATAAGTATTCAGCTCGCGGTTGAACAGGTAGTGTATGCCAGCCTCGAGTTTGATGTTTTTACGGGGCTGATAAGCTACCCAAAACGATGAGATGAGGTCGCGGGTTTCCAAAAAGCCGCGTGGACGCACTGTGCTGTCGTCGGCCAACCGATAATAGTTATTGTTGAATTCCAGGGCTCCCCAGTTTAGGGACCAGCCGTGCTTGAACCGATAGCCCACCACGGTTACGGGAAATCCCAACGAGGCGAAGAGACCCTGGGGGGTCGCCAAGTTATAGGAGATACCGGCGATGGGGAGCAGGGTGGTTTCTACTTTATGGTAGCGCGCGGCCAATCCAAAGCTGACCCTCCATAGCGGAGTCAGGCGGTAGGTGGCCGTCATCATGCCCTGTACGTTGTAGGAGTCCTCCATTTCTTCTTCAAAGGTGCTGCTTACCCCGGCCATAGCCATATAGTCCATGTTATCGCTGATTGCCCCACGGTGGGTGTAGCTGATCCCCACCTTCTGTAGCGACTCCCAGGGATCGTCCTGACCATTGCCAAAGGGGAGTTGCCCTAAATCGGACCACTGATAGCTATTCCTTTGGTATTGAAAAGAAAATCCTTTGTAGTCCAAATCCAGGCGACCGGTCATGGCGGAGAATCCCCCCCCGCCACCCACGTCAGCCTCTCCAACCATGGCTAGGTCTAGCTTGGCCGTGAAATCCGGTGGTGAAGCAGATGGCGAGGCAGCAGCGGCCAGGACTGCGGCGGGGCAGATCAGAGTGATGATTAAGGCCAAGAGATTCATGCAGGCAATTAATTTATTCATGATAGGAGCCTTTCTCAAAAGCATATATCGTGTTGGGACAGATGGGACGGAGGCGGATTGTACTGGCGCATGGGCTTCACCGGATGAGAGGCATGCGTGACAATCGAGGTCGGATTGCTCCCAAACCACCGGGGCGGGGCAAATCCGGTCTCAAATCGGCTTTTCCGGGTGAGGCCAAGCACGACCTGGTTATCGCTGGCCATCTGCCCCATTGAGATAATTGATCGCCTTGTTTGCAAATATCCGGTAGCGGGCATAGTAGTCACTTTAATAGAGTGAATGTTCGATCTATTATAGCAGCAGCCTAGACCCTGTCAAGGAATTCCAAACAATAGTTTTAAGTTGGGCCAAGCCACTGGGCCTGTGTTGACTTTATATGCTAGGAATGATAGCCTTTTAGGTTTGAAGGGGTCGTAGAACAGTATGCGCAAGCTGGATCCAGTCAAGCACGAAGAAAAGCGACGGGACATTCTGGAGGCGGCGGGCAGGTGTTTTGTCCGCAAGGGCTTCCGCGGAACCACTGTCTCGGATATCTGCTCGGAAGCCAAGATCAGCGCAGGCCATCTCTACCACTATTTTCCTAGCAAAGAAGCAATCATCAGCGCCATAGCCGAGGCCCGGCTTGAGCAGGCCAACGAACGCTTCAGCAGAACCACGGAAGAGCACAACGCCCTAGGGGCGATCCTCTCCGAGATCGATTGGACCAACTCGATGTCCGGAGCCTCCGGGCTGGTGGCCCGGTTCGAAATCTTGGCGGAGGCTGGCCGCAATCCAGCCATGGCCGAGATTCTGCAAAAACACAACCGGGGCATGTGCAGACTGCTGGGCGGATTGCTGCGCAAGGGCCAGGCCTGCGGACAAATAGACCCGGAGCTGGATCCGGAGCTTGTCGCCAATGTGCTGCTCAGCGTCCTGGACGGCTTCAAAACTGTGTCCATCCGAGACCCGGAAACCGACCTGAAAAAATCCTTCCACCTTTTAAAGGTGTTGATCACCCGCTTCCTTGCCCCGCCTAGCGCGACTCCCGACACCTGATCTTCCTTTGTAAACAAATCATGGCCCGCAAGTCATGCTAGTCATATGCGGAGCTGGATGGCTGGTGAAAATTTATGCGACTTCACTGTTGGCTTGACTTGAATATTGATTGGCGGCTTCTTCAGGAATTGAAGTCCAGGGCCAGGAAAACCTCTTCACTAACTCCCATGCGGCCGCTCATAACCTCGGTGGAGAAAGCCAGGCAGATCAGGCCTACGATGGCTCCATCCCGCTTCAGCGGCGAGCAAAGCGCACAAAACTTGCCATTATAAATGTACAAAAGAAACTGGGCGTTTTCGCCCGTTTGCAAGGCCTGCCTCATGGCCTGGTAATTGCCGTAATTGTGACCAGGCGTAACGGATGCCAGGCCATCCGGGGCCTTGGGGTCCGGATAGCGGCCGGCCACCACCTCTCCTGATCTGTTTAAAAACAGTAGGCCACGGGGCAGGCCGTGGATTGACTCGCGGGCCTTGGGAAATATCCGGGTGAGGGCCGAGCCGACCTCGACCTGATCCTCCAAATCGCGCACTTGGGCAAGGTCCTGTTTGGCGACTTCAAGATAAGCCAAGGCCGCGTCCCTGAACTTCCTGGCCTTGTCACTCACCCCAGGGCCTGTGTCCTGGCAGGCCGACAAAAATAGCAGTTGTGCCATGAGGATCAGAATGATTTTTTTCTGCAACCCTGCCACGGCGCTAATTTTTACCCCATTATTTTTCTGACAAACTAAATAATTAGGCTTGTAACTCATCTTTTGGTCATCGTGGCCGATGCCTGCGCCGTCTTGGTCGCGCCAGGCGCGGACCGCTGGGTAGTATCCATCTTCATATGCTGCCAACCGCCGCCCAGGGCCTTGTACAGGCTGACGATGTCGTTGGTAATCGCCTCCTGGCTGGCGATGCGCTGATCATCATAGGAGAACAAGGAGCGCTGGGCGTCCAGCACGTCGTTGAAGTTCACCAGGCCTTGGCGGTACTTGTCCTGTGCGATGTCCGCCGCCTTTTGGGCCGCATCCACCGCCGCGGTCAGGGCGGCCAGGCGCTGCTGCTCCTGGTTGAAGGCGGTAAGCGAGTTGCGAATTTCCTTCACCGCCACCAGCACCGCCTTGTCGTATTGCGCGGCCAGCTGCTCTTGCTTGGCGTTTTGCACCTCGATGTTGGCCCGGATGGACCCGGCGTGGAATATGGGCCAGGTGACGCTGGGCAGTATGCTCCACACGTTGCTGTCGGCGTTGAACAGCTTGGAGCCCTTCATGGACTCCAGGCCGATGGAGCCGATCAAATAGAACTTGGGATAGAGCTCGGCCGTGGCCTCGCCGATGCGGGCGGTCTGGGCGGCCAGGGCGCGCTCGGCCTGACGGATGTCCGGCCGCTGGCGCAGGGTGTCCGCCGGGATTTTCAACACCACGCTGAAGGGCGGCTTGGGTATGTCCTGGGCTCTTTCCAGGCGCTTTTGCAGCTTCCCGGGCATCTTGCCCACCAGCACCGCCAGGGCGTTGTAGGAAAGCTCCAGGCCGCTACGCAGGGTGGGAATGGCGGAGCGGCTCTTCTCCAGGTTGTAGCGCGCCTGCTGCACGTCCAGCTCGTCGCTTAGCCCGGCCTTGTGCCGGTCTTCCAGGATTTCCAGGGTGTCGGCCTGGGCCTTCAGGTTGTTCTCGGCCACCGCCAGCCGCTGCTGATAGGAGCGGATGGCCACATAGGTCTGGGCCACCTCGCCGGCCATGGAAACCCACACCGACTCCAGGGAAGCCTGCTCGGACTGGATTTCCGCCTGGGCCGCCTCCACCTCGCGCCGGGTGCCCCCGAAGATGTCGATCTCCCAAGAGGCGTCGAAACCGGCGCTGTAATAAGTGTTTTCGGTGCGGACGGCCTCGTTGTCGGCGTTGTAACTGGTGATGCTCCGAGCCTGGTTGTAGGAGCCGCTGGCGTCTAACGAGGGGAAAAGGCCCGCCCGGCTGATGACCAGACGGGCCCTGGCCTCCCGCACTCTGGCCCTGGCCTCCCGCACGTCCAAATTGCCTTCCAGAGCCTCTTTGATCAGTTCGGTGAGCATGGGGTCATTAAAGACCTTCCACCAGGCGGCCAGGTTCTCTTTGGTAATGGAGACTCCATCGCCTTTTTTGCCGTTGGCGCTAGTGACATCCCAGACGTTGGCCTGGGGCACCGGCGGCTCCTGGTAGTCAGGGCCCACCGTGACGCACCCGGCTAGGCTAAGGCACAACGTGGGTATGAGTAGCAGTTTCAGTCTCATGAGAGGTCTCCCTTGGCGGCCTCTGGTTTGGGAGGCTGTTCCTGCTCCGCCGACAGCTTCCCCTTGAGGTATTCGCGCAGCCTTTGGAACAGCACGTACAGGCCCGGCACGATGAGGATGCCCATCACCGTGGCCGCCACCATGCCCGCGCACACCGTGAGTCCGATGGCCTGGCGACTGTTGGCTCCCGCCCCGGTGGCGAAGATCATGGGCAGGGTGCCCAGGATGAAGGTGAAGGCGGTCATGAGCACCGCCCGGAACCGCTCGCTGATGCCGATGCGCGCCGCTTCCAGGATGGTGTGGCCGTTCTCGCGCTGGACCTTGCAGAACTCCACGATCAGGATGGCGTTCTTGCTGGCCAGGCCCACCAGCAGAATCAACCCAAGCTGGGCGTAGATGCTCAGCGACAGGCCCATGAGGCGGATGCCCGCCAGGGCCCCGGCAATGGCCACCACGATGGAGAGCATCACCGGCACGGGGATGGTCCAGCTTTCATACTGTGCCACTAGGAGCAGGTAGCCGAAGACCAAGGACATGGCCATGAGCAGCAGGCCTTGGCTCTCAACCTTGCGCTCCTGGTAGCTCATGCCCGACCAGTCGATGGTGTAGCCCTTGGGCAGGCTCTGCTTGGCGATGCGTTCCACTACGGCGATGGCCGCGCCCGAGCTGACCCCGCCCGCAGTCAGGGCGGTGATGGAGGCGCTGGGGAACTGGTTGAAGCGCAGCATCATGCGCGGCGCTGCCGTGGGCCTGACCTGTACAAGGCTGGACACGGGCACCATCTCCCCGTTGCTGTTTTTCACGTTCAGCCCACCGATGTCCTCCAGGTTTTTGCGGTAGGGCCAATCGGCCTGGACCATGACTTTGTTCAGCTGGTTGCCTATGTTGATGTCGTTGACGTAGCGCGAGCCCAGGTAGTTCTGCAGGGTGGTAAACAGGCTTTTCACCGAAACGCCCAGGGAATCGGCCTTGGCCCGGTCCACCTCCAGGTACAGGTGGGGCGTGTGGGCCGCGTAGGAGGAAAAGGCCACCATGATCTCAGGCGACTGATTCAGGCGCATCAGGAGGTTTTGCAACACCTGGGCCAGACGTTGCGGGTCGTTTTCGGTGATGCTCTGCAAACGGATATCCAGGCCGTTGCTGCGGCCCAGTCCCATGATGGACGGCGGGGTGAAAATGTTGATTTTGGCCTCTGGTATCTGGGCGGCAATGGCCTTGTATCTTTTGACGAAGGTGTCAATTTGCAAATCCGCCGCCTTGCGCTGGGACCAATCGGCAAGGTGGATAAGCACGAAGCCCACGTTTTCGCCAGTGCCGCCGATGAGGCTGTAGCCGGAGATGGCCATCATAGTGTGCACGCCCTCGAGCTTTCGGGCGGCGTTGGAGAAGCGGTCCAGCACCGCCTTGGTGCGGGCCAGGGTGGCCCCTTCGGGCAACTGTACGTCGGTGAATATGACCCCCTGGTCCTCGGCCGGGATGAGTTCGGTCTGGGTGGTCTTGAAAAACAACCCGCTGATGGCCGCCAGGACCAATAGAATGATCACCGGGAAGGCCAGGCGCTTGGCCAGCCAGAGGGACCACACCACATAGCCGTCGCGGCTCTTGTCCAGGGCCCGATTGAACCAGGCCAGCGGACCGCGGGTAGGGCTGCGCTGCTTGCGCAGCATGGTGGCGCACAGGGCTGGGCTCAAGGTCAGGGCCACGATGGTGGAAAAGAGCACCGCAGTGCTGATGGTGACCGCGAACTGACGGTAGATCTGTCCAGTGAGACCGGCCACGAAGCCCACCGGCACGAAGATGGCCAACAGCACCATGGAGATGGCGATGATGGCCACGCTGACTTCCTGCATGGCTTTGATGGCCGCCTCCTTGGGCTTCAAACCCTCTATCTCCATCAGGTGGTAGACGCGCTCCACCACCACGATGGCGTCATCTACCACCAGACCGATAGCCAGCACCAGGGCGAACAGCGTCAGCAGATTGATGGTGTAGCCCAGGGCCATGAGCACCGCAAAGGTGGACAGCAGGGAAACCGGGATGGCCACCGCCGGGATCAGGGTGGCCCGCCAGTCTTGCAGGAAGACGTAGCACACCAGCACCACCAGGGCGAAGGTCAAGAGCAGGGTGAAGAGAATCTCCTGCACCGAGGCGGTGATGGTCAGGGTGGCGTCATAGGCCATGGCATAGTCCACCCCCGAGGGCCAGTTGGCCTTGAGCCTTTCCATCTCGACCTGCACTGCCTCCATGGTGGCCAGGGAGTTGGAGCCCGGGGTTTGGGACAACAACATGGCCACCGAGGGCGATCCGTTGTAGTTGGTGGTGTAGGCGTAGGAGTCCCGGCCCAACTCCACCCGAGCCACGTCCTTCAGGCGCACCTGGCCGCCCTGAGGGTCTGAGCGGATGATGATGTCCGCGAAGTCCTTGGGGTCGTTGAGGCGTCCCTGGGTCTGCAGGGTGTAGACCAGCTTGATGTCCTCGCCGCCGGGGGCCGCGCCCACCGAACCGATGGAGGCCTGGACGTTCTGGCTGGAGATGGCGTTGACCACGTCCTGGCTGCTGAGTCCCAAGGCCTCCAGCCGGTCGGAGTTGAGCCACACGCGCATGCTGTACTCGCCGCCCAGGATGGTTATGCCGCCCACTCCTGGCACCCGCTTGAGGGCGTCTTTGAGCTGCTCATGCACGAAGTTGCTCAGGTACAGCTCGTCGCGGGACTTGTCCGGGGAATAGATGGCCATGAAACCCAGGATGCCCGAGGAGCGCGATTCCACGTTGATGCCCTGCTGGGTCACCTCACTGGGGAGCTTGGATTGGGCTTGCTGTAGGCGGTTTTGTACTTTGACCAGGGCGGTGTCCTGGTTAGTGCCCACCTCGAAGCTGACGGTTAGGGAATAGTTGCCTTGGTTGTCGCTTATGGACTCCATGTAAATCATGTTGTCCACGCCGTTGATGGCCTGCTCGATAGGTGTCGCCACCGTCTTGGCCAACACTTCGGCGCTGGCACCGGGATAAACGGCGGACACCTGCACCGTGGGCGGGGTGACCTGGGGATATTGCTCGATGGGCAGTGAGCCCAGGGCCAAGGCCCCGGCCAGGGTCAGCACGATGGCTATGACCATGGCGAAGCGGGGCCGTTCTATGAAAAGGCGCGAAATCATGATTGGCAATCCTCTCCGGCTTTGCTGACCGCGGTCTTGGCCACCTTGACCGGCTGGCCGGGACGCACCCTTTGCAGGCCCTGTATCACCACTGTATTGCCCGCCTTGACACCCGAGTTGACAATGCGCTTGCCGTTTATGCTGTCACCCAAGTTCACGTAGCGTTTTTGAGCCACGCCCTTGTCGGTCACCACGTAGACGTACTCCCCTTGCGTGTCAGTCATGACCGCTTCCTGGGGAAGCGCCAGGCCATGCGCGTCGTCGGGAGTCTCCATGAACACATTTACGTAGCTGTTATGCACCAACTCCTGTCCGGGGTTGTCGTAGCGCAGGCGCAGCACGATGGTGCCGGTCTTGAGGTTCATGTGGTTGCCCACGAAATCCAGGGACCCCTTGCCCTTGAAGGAGTCGCCGTTGGCCAGCTGCAACTTGGCCTTGATGGCCTCGATGCCCTCGCGCTTGCTTATTTTGAGCAGGTCCAGGTAGTCGCGGTCGCTGATGGCGAAGCGCACCCGCACCGGGTCCACTTGCACCACCCGGGCCATCATCACCGCTCCGGGGCTCACGTAGTCGCCGGCGGTCACCTCGGCCTGGCCGATGCGTCCGGTGATGGGCGCACGGACCTGGGTGTAGTTCAGGTCGATGCGCGCCACGGTCAGGTTGGCCTCGGACTGCTTGATCTGGGCCCGGAGCTGCTCGATCTTGGCCTTGGCCTCCTGCTGGGCCGCCTTGTACTGCCGCACGGCGCTCTTGGCCTTGTCCAAGTCGGCCTGCACCACGCTGCGCGCCCCGGCGCTGCTCAGGCGCTTGAGATACTGCTCGGCGTAGGTCAGCTGGGCCTCCACCGACTCCAGGCCGGCCTGGGCCGCGGCCAGGCTGGCCTTGGCCTGGACCAGAGTTGCCTGGTAAAGCTCCACCTTGGCCTGGTAGCGGTCGGGGTCGATGGTGAACAGCAAGTCGCCCTGGTTGACCATGGCGCCCTCCTTGAAGTGCACCTTTTTGATGGTGCCTGCCACCTGGGCGTATATCTCGGCGTCCTGGATGGCCTCCACGTGGCCCACGTATTTACGGGGCGGCTTGAGGGAGGTGGTCTCCACCGTCGTGGTCACCACCTCCGGCGCCTCGCCCCGGCCGGCTATGGCGGCCATGCCGCCGCCGGGCTGGCCGCCGCCGGACACCCAGCCACGGATCATCCAGCCGGCGGCCACCAGGGCCAGCAACAAAACACTAATGACGATGGGTTTCAAAACACGCATCGTAAAAATCTCCTTGGTTCTTCCGGGTAGGATATGCATCGTCCACGGAGTATCAAAAATAAGATTCAGGCGCGGATGCTATCGCAAATTCTCTTCAAAGCCGGTTCGACGCTGAGGCTCAAAGGTTTCAGCGCAAAACCACACAAGTATCTTTGAGCCATACCGATGAACATTCCCACCAGGGTGTCGCTGGCCACCTCCACATCGATCTCCGGGCGAATCTCGCCCCGCTGCTGTGCCAAGGCCAAGACCTTTTCGATCCCGCCCAACGATACATCGTGCATGTACCCATCACGTAGCTGATCGAAAACATGCTTCTCGGTGGCCCATTCGACCTGCATGTTCATAAAGTAAGCGTACTTTCTAAACTCCTTATTGGTCTCTAAAAGTTCAGCTCTGGCCAGAAACTGGGCTATCAAGTCATCCAGCGAGTCCACCACGGGAACCTTCTCGGCCAGCAGCTTCGTCTCTTTTTCGTGCATGGCTTCAATCAACTTCACCAACAGTTCCTGCTTGTCTTTGAAGTGCCAGTAAACTGCTCCTCTGGTCATGCCGATGCGTTTGGCGACGTCGTTCAGGGTGGAACGGGAAAATCCCTTCTCGCTGAACACACTCAACGCCCCCCTGAGAATGTCTTGCCGGGTTTGCCGGGCTTGCTCTTTAGTTCTGCGCGCCATCGTTGGCCCCCTTTGTGTGGGCGTGCGTTTGATACTATCATATACATACATGAATGTTTGTCAAGTGACATACAGTGCCCCTCCCTTCTCACCCGGCGCATTAGTTACGCAGGTCAGAAAGTTCCCTCACCAACGCCTCGTTATACGGGAACCCCTCCACAATCCACTCCGCCAGGATGCGCTTTCGGACCTCGGAGCTATCGTCCCGGACATCCTCGGTATATCTGAACCATTCCTCTACGGGGACAGAGACGCGGGTCCGGGTGTCCATCCGCTTGTTGCCGTACTTGTCCTCCATCTCGCCATTGTAGGTGAAGATCACGGTGTGGAGGGCGCGCAGGTCCGGATTTTCTTCGACCACCTTCATGGCGGCCACCAGGTGCCGGGCAATCTGTAAGGACAAGATGTAGATGGAATTATAATCATCAAGATGCTTTTCAACATAGGCTAAGTCATTGTAAACCTTGAAGTCATCATGGCTTACGTCCTCGCACCCTGCGTGCAAGATCAGCCCCGTCAGCAGTAAGATTATCCCGATGCCTATGGCATAACGCATATAACCATCCACCTTTCTGGATACCTATGCTTCCTCTTTTTGTTGTTATAATGAGTAGTAAAGTACCTGTTTGCAAGTAAAAAATAAGCACTCTAGCTGGTTCTGGGTGGCGGACATGGGAATTATAGTTCCTTCTAAAAGGAACCATCATGCCTACAGCGGCAGGCCGACTGGGCCACAACATATGCGCCCTGCGCGATTCCCTTGGCTTGACCCAAGAGCAGCTAGCCGAAGGTGCCGATATCTCCCTCAAGCACTTGGGCGAGATAGAACGAGGACGCGGCAACCCTACCCTGGTCACGCTCACGGCCTTGGCCAAGGCCCTCCATGTTACGCTGGCCGAACTCATGAGTCTTGGCGATGAGCGGCAACCGCTGGACACTTCCGCGATAGAGATTCGTGCTCT
Organism: Desulfocarbo indianensis; assembly: GCA_001184205.1. Taxonomy (GTDB): domain Bacteria; phylum Desulfobacterota; class Desulfarculia; order Desulfarculales; family Desulfarculaceae; genus Desulfocarbo; species Desulfocarbo indianensis. Next base: position 258,383 of record LBMP01000001.1, on the reverse strand, counting down.
GGTTGAAAAACAGGACAAGGCAACTCGGCTGCGCATGCTCCGGGTGCTCAAGGCCATGCTTGCCGAGGAATGAGCCCTGGCGGACCCAAGGCGGCCCCGCGCGCGCGTGAGGCCCGGCCCGAGGAGGAGTGTGCCCGTTTTTGTGCCCGGCAGAAGGATTTAAAGGGGGGCAAAAGGGGACAAAAAGGCAAGAGGCCAGGAGGCACAAAACAAAATAAAGGCAAGGGCTTAAGGGGTTTAAAGCAACGACAGCCCGCTTCTTAAAATCCCCAGAGCTAGCCGTCCGTGCGGGTTCGAGTCCCGCCCAAGCTATTGTTAGCAAGGACTCTGTTCACGCATTGTGCGGTTGCGAAAAGGGTTGTTCACGCGGTTCCGGTTTTGGAGACTGGTGGTCGCTGAGATCATCCGTCGAGAGGTAATGGTCAAGCAGGTCATGGGAGGTAAGATTGTTGGCCAGTTGGCCGTAGATCTTGCGGCCAGGCGGCGCATAGTTTACAAGTGGCTGGCCCATTATCGGTCCGGTGGCGAGGTGGCGCTGCAAAATTGCAGTTCCCGGCCTCGGAGAAGACCCGGGCGTTCGCCGGTGGAAAAGATGGCCATCATCGCGGCCCTGCACCGAAGCCAACTGAGCGCCCCTTTATAACTTTTCCCCTCTCTCTTGGAAACCGCGGTTGGAACCAAATCCCAACCTAATGGACTGGATCAAGCTGGGGATCAGGTTATAATCATTGGGCATCATCATGAAGGAAACCGGAAAAGCCAGCCTTTGGCCTTTGCCGATTCCACATATGGTATATTTTGTCAAACAAGCTATTGATCTCCATATCTCTCTGCTACGGATTTTATAAAGCAGATGGGAGGCGGGCAAGTATCCTTCCCTGACTCAAGACAGGACGCAACTTGAACATTCTCGGCATCTCGGCCTATTATCACGATTCCGCCGCCGCTCTGCTGCAAAAGGGCCGCATTGTGGCGGCGGCCCAGGAAGAGCGATTCTCCCGTAAAAAGCACGATCACCGTTTCCCGGCCCAGGCCATTGAATACTGCCTGGCCGCGGCGGGGATAGGCATCGACCAGGTGGACCTGGTGGCTTTTTACGACAAGCCTTTTCTGAAATTCGAGCGCCTCTTGGAGACCTACCTGGCCTTTGCCCCGGCGGGGCTGCGCTCCTTCATCAAGGCCATGCCGCTTTGGATCAAGGAAAAAATCTGGCTGGGCGAGGTGATCCGCAAGGAGTTGGGCTTTGAGGGCAAGCTCATCTTCCCGGAGCACCACCAGTCCCACGCGGCCAGCGCCTTTTTCCCCAGTCCCTATGAGCGCGCGGCCATTTTGACCATGGACGGGGTGGGCGAGTGGGCTTGCACCTCCTGGGGCGTGGGCCGGGGGAACCAGGTGGAGTTGTGGGCGGAGCAGTTGTTTCCCCACAGCCTGGGCCTGCTTTATTCCGCCTTCACCTACTTCACCGGCTTCAAGGTCAACTCGGGCGAATACAAGGTCATGGGGCTGGCCCCCTACGGCGAGCCCAAGTATGTGCAGCTCATTTTGGACGAGCTCATGGACCTGAAGGAGGACGGCTCCTTCAAGCTGAATTTGCGCTATTTCAACTATTGCCAGGGATTGACCATGACCGGCCCCCGCTTCGCCAAGCTTTTCGGCGGGCCGGCCCGGTCTCCCGAAAGCCGGCTGACCCAGCGGGAGATGGACCTGGCGGCCAGCGTGCAGAAGGTGACCGAGGAAGTGGTGATGCGCTGCGCCCGCCACGTGCAAGCCCAGACCGGGGAAAGCCGCCTGGTGCTGGCCGGGGGCGTCGCCTTGAACTGCGTGGCCAACGGCATCCTGCTCCGCGAGGGGCCTTTCGCGGACATCTGGATTCAGCCGGCCGCCGGCGACGCCGGCGGCGCCTTGGGCGCGGCCCTGTTCGCCTGGCATCAATACCTGGACAACCCCCGGCGCGCGCCGCAAAAAGGCGACGGCCAGGCCGGCTCCTATCTGGGCCCGGCTTTCGATCCCGGCCAGATCGAATCCTATCTGCGCAAACGCCAGGCTCCCTATCGCCGTCTTGACGACGCGGATCAGCTGGTGGGGGAAGTGGCCCGGCTTTTGGACGAGGAAAAGGTGGTGGGCTGGTTCCAGGGCCGGGCCGAGTTCGGCCCCAGGGCCCTGGGCAACCGCAGCATCATCGGCGACGCCCGCAGCCCGGCCATGCAGACCCAGATGAATCTCAAGATCAAGTACCGCGAGTCTTTCCGGCCCTTCGCCCCCTCGGTGCTGGGCGAGCGGGTGGGCGATTACTTCCAGTTGGACCGCGCCAGCCCTTACATGCTCCTGGTGGCGGGGGTTCGCCCGGAGCTGAGGCGGGAGGTGAGCGCCGAGGAAAAGGACCTCTTCGGCATCGACAAGCTCAACCTGGCGCGCTCGGAAATACCGGCCATAACCCACGTGGATTACTCGGCCAGGGTGCAGACGGTGCACCCCGAGACCAATCCCCTTTACCACCGGCTGCTCAAAGCCTTTGAGCGGCGCACCGGCTGCGGGGTGATCGTGAACACCAGCTTCAACGTGCGCGGCGAGCCCATCGTCTGCGAGCCGGACCATGCCTACACCTGCTTCATGCGCACCGAGATGGATCACCTGGTAATGGGGCCCTTCATCCTGGACAAAACCGAGCAGCCGCCTTTTCAGGAAGTGGGCGATTGGCGGCGGGAGTTTGAGCTGGACTGATGGAATTCTTAAACGAGATACGCGAGCAGCACCGGGCGCTCAAGCCGGCCGATCGCGACTACCGCAACCTGGGCCTGATTTTTCTGGCCGCTTTGGGGATATTGGCCGGCCTGGCCTGGTGGAAAGGCTCCGGCGCCTGGCCCTGGTTTTTGGGCGCGGGCCTGGCCTGCGGCTTGTTGGGGCTGGTTTGGCCAAGGGTCTTAAAGCCGGTCTACAGCGCCTGGATGCTTTTAGCCTTGACCCTGGGCTTTTTCGTCAGCAGGCTTCTTTTGGCGGCGGTCTTCTATCTGATGGTCACGCCCATCGGTCTCATCATGAGGCTATTGGGCAAGGACCTCCTGGACCTGAAGATGCGGGACCGCGACAGTTATTGGCGCGAACGGCCCAAGGGGGCCTATGATCCCGTGTCTACTGAAAAGATGTATTGATTAAGCCAGGCCTTCGGGCCCTGGTCCACCCGCGATCAAGCGAGCAGTCATGGGAAAAGCATCCATCCTCTTGGAATTCTGGGAGTTCCTCAAGGTCCGCAAGAAGTTCTGGCTTCTGCCCATCGTAACGGTCCTGGCGCTGCTGGGCGCGCTCTTGGTCCTGGCCCAAGGCTCGGCCGTGGCTCCTTTCATCTATACCTTGTTCTAAAGAGTAGAGAGCTTTCAGGCCGGCCACGCCGCGCCAGGCCGACAAGTCAACCAGGCCGCACCGCTTCATGGTCTAAGCGTAGTTGCTAAAGACGGTGTTCGCACACCGCGGTTGTTGGAGACTTGAGTTGCGAAGATCGAGTTTCCTCCAAGGAGCCACGCGTGAACGGTAATCATAAGAATGCCCGAACCGTGGTGTTTGGTCGAGAGTTGATAGTCAGAAGAGTTTGGCAGGAAGGAATGAAGGTCTCGTGGGCAGCTCGGCAACCGGGGGTCGGCCGGCGCACCGCGTATAAATGGCTGGCCAGACATAGGGCGCCAGGCAAGTCCGGTATGGAGAACCGCGGCAGCCGGCCTCGTCCCAGCCCCCGCGGACAGCCGGTGGAAAAGGCGAGCGCCATCGCGGCCCTGCGCCGCGGGCGGCTGAGCGGTCCCCGGATAGCTTTCACTTTTTCCTTGCCGGTTTCCAGCGTCTCGGGCGATTGACCAAGAGGGAGCGGCTTGGTCATAGCAAAGGTCATAGCCTTAACCCGGCAGCCCCGCCTGGCGGAATAAGCCGGGGCGGTTTCAGGTCACAGGCTCAAGCTGGGCTTCGTTCAACTCCACCGATACGGCCCGGCCCATGACCATCACCCGGACCACCAGGCGCATATGCCCGCGGATTCGATTGACAAAGCCTTCCGCGCCAGCCAAAGGGCCGGCCACCACGCGAACCGCCTGCCCCTTTACGAAGAAGTTATGCGGCCGGGCGACCAACTGGCTTTGGCTGAGAACCATGAGGGATTCCACCTCTCCGGGGCAAACCGTGCTGGGCGGCCGGCCCGGCAACTGGCCTAAAAACGAAACCAGACCCGCCGTGCGCAAGGCGCATATGTGCTGCTCCTTGTCCGGCTCTCCGGCCAGCCCGTTTATGCCCACGAACACATAACCCGGGAACATGGGTACTTGCAAGGCATGTCGTCTTCCGCCCTTGCTGGACCATCCCCAGGTCCAAGGTAAAAAGGCGGACAAGCCCTTCATGGTCAGTTGGCGGGCCACAACCGATTCGTGGCGGCTGCGGGTGCGCGCCACGAGCCATAAAAGTTCTCTGATTTTTTGCCTCATGGTTGTTAAAGCGGGGGCTGGTAAAGTCAGAGAATGCAAGGCGGCCTCCTGCGTTCATATTCTGAACATTAGTAGCGCCGACCGACTGTTTTGTCAAATTGAAATTAAGACTGATTCGGAGGGAGGTGTTAGAACTTGGGCAAACTTGACCCGGCCGCCCGCGGTTCAATGATTTCCGAGTTTTCGTATAATTGCGCTGATGCGCTTGCAGGCGGCTGCATACAGGCCCGGTTCGAACAGCACGCATAAAGGCAGCAGGGCCAAGTCCCGAACCCTGAAAAGGGTTCCCCGGTTGACTACCACCAAGCCCATGGCCATGCCCAAGGCCAAGGCCCAAAAAAGAATGCCCACCGCCACCACTGGTTGCCTCCGGAATGCGGTGTACATGCCCGCGAATAATCCGGGAAGCAAAAAATAGATCAATATCCCCCAGGCCGAAACGGTGAGATTGACCGGCCCCCAACTTGACCTGGCCGGCCAGCGCTGCCAGGGGTAGGGAAAGAAAAACAGGTCGATGAAGGCTTCGGGCGCCTGCACGAAAAGCAATCTCTGCAAGCCGGGCTTCGGTTGGCTGAAAGATTTTTCCATTGCCTCGGCTTCTTTTTGCGCCGTGCCGGAAAGGGATCGGCCCTCGCGTTGCACAAACCGTTGGCGTTGCTCCTGTATGCTTTTAGCGTCAGGCAGGGCCTTGCTCAATAATTCCGGCCCATATTTTCGCTTGCCCGCCTCTGGTTGGCCGTGATGGGCTTTGGGGTCTTGGCCGCCGACTTTGTAAACGAGATTGAACTCCCGGTGATAGGGGGCGGCCGCCAGCAGGGCCATGAAAAGCACGGCGTTCACAAGCAGCGCCCTGGCCCAAGGCGCGCCATTGCCGCGCAAGCCGGCAATCACCGCGGCCAAGCTGGGCGCCAAGCAGGCCCAAGGCAGGAAACTGGCAAAATAAAAGCGCACGAAAATCAGATAAAAAACGCTGAGCCCAATTGCGGAAAGGGCCAGGCAAGGGGCGATCCAACCTTTGGGATGTCCGCGCAGCATTCCCAACAGGCAAGCCAGCAAGCAGAATATCGCCAAAACGCAGGAGCTTTCCTTCAAGGGCAGCGAAGACCAGGCGAAGAGAGGAGGCCAGAAGACAACCACCAAGGCCAGCCAGCGGCAAGCCCGGGGCGAACGGCCCGCCAGGGCGCAAAGCCGGTGGGCGAAGAGAGCCGCCGCGCCCAGGCAGAGCGCGTTGAAGGCCACCGCGGTCAAGGCATGCGGGTAGATCAGACGGTATAACCAGGCCAAGGGCAGGATGAAGCGCGCCACCACCAGGTCTTTGCCCAGGGCCGTGTTGCCGTCTGTCCAATAACGAAGAAGTTCCAAGGCGTTGTTGTCGTAAAAATAACCATCGATGGCCGAAAGCCAATGCGCCACCCGCCAAAGCGGTTCATGCTCGCTGCCCGTGGCCAGCCAGTAAAGAAACGCCCCGCTCAGAATGTGGGCCGCGACCCCAACGGCGGTCAGCGCGCAAAAGGTCCGGTCATCCCGGATGCGGGGCGTTCGCGCCTCAGTGGGGACTGCTCGCGGCGGTTTGTTTTGTTCCCCCGATAAAACCACTTCGGTTGCCTTAGCCGTTGAATGCCGATGGCGTGACGATTCGTTTCCCGAAACGCCCGTCGGCGCTTCAGGGGCAGTATATGGCATGCCAGCGGCCTTGGCCAGCCGCGGCTGGCGGTCGGCTGACCGCGACGTTCGCGCTAACTTTGTTCGCGCGACATTGGATTGACCTTGCCGGCGATATGGTCTATAGTTCAAGCCGTGAACGCTGAAACCGGGCAGGTTTTTTAAATTTGATTCTGGTTCGTACCCTGTCAAACTTCTCAGGTCGCCGCCAACGGGGCCAGCTTAAGCAACTTATTGATCTGGCGATCTAATTAAGTCGCTTTCGCTGCCGGTGACAATGGCGGAGCCATGGCCGAAACCGACGGCCCACCTTTCGATTCTTTTCCGGACCACCAAGATAATTAGGTAGCCACGTTATGAATCCAAAAAATCTGGCTGAGCTGCGGATCCTTATTGAGGTGGAGCGCGACAGTCTTACTACGCAACGCAAGTTGTCGCGCAGTTTGCAACTTTCGCTGGGCATGGTTAACTGTTTCGTCAAGCGCCTGGTCCGCAAAGGATATTTCAAGATCACCACCTTCCCCCCCCGCCGGGCTAAGTACATGCTCACCCGCAAGGGCCTGGCCGAAAAATGCCGTCTCGCCCAGGAGTATTTGGAATACTCGTTGTGTTACTTTAAAAACATTCGCCAGGCGCTCAGCCGGGAGGTGGAGAAGCTGAAAGGCGAAGGGCTGACCAAAATAGCTTTGGTGGGAACCGGCGAACTGGCCGAACTAACCTATTTGACTCTTCGTGAACATGGCATGGAAGTGGTGCTCGCGGGGGATTTGGACGCCCAGCGAACGCAGTTCCTGGGTCACGCCATAGTCCCTCCGGAAAAGCTGATGCCCGCCGGCTGTCAGGCCGTGCTGATCGCCTTGGTGCAGGGAGGCGAGGAAGCCGTGAAGCGGCTGAGCGCCGCGGGTTTCCCGGCCGGTCAGATAAACCTCATCTCGGGCCAGTCGAGCTTCATAGACGCGCAGTTGGCTCAGGACTTGCCGTTAACTTCCCTGCCCCAGCGGACAGTAAAGCCAAACCTGACAGGGGATGACTCATGAACCGTATCGCTTCGGGGATGCCCAGGCAAGCCAGGATATTCGTGGCCGGCCACCGGGGATTGGTCGGGTCTTCGGTCAGCCACAGTTTGCGGCGCCAAGGGTTCGAAAACCTTTTGGAGCGCGGCCATGCCGAGCTGGATTTGACCGATCAGGCCCAGGTGCGGCGCTTCTTCGAAGCGGAACGGCCGGAATACGTTTTTCTCTGCGCCGCGCGGGTGGGAGGCATTGGGGCGAACCAAAGCTTTCCGGGCCAATTCATCTATGACAACCTGGCCATCCAGGTCAACGTGCTGCATCAGGCTTGGCGGTCTGGGGTGAAGAAGCTTCTTTTCCTGGGATCGTCCTGCATCTATCCGAGGGAATGCCCGCAGCCCATGCGGGAGGAATACCTGCTCAGCGGACCCCTGGAGCCCACCAACCGTCCCTACGCGGTGGCGAAGATCGCCGGCGTCGAAATGTGTTGGGCTTACAACCGGCAGTACGAGACCCGGTTCCTCGCCGTTATGCCCACCAACCTTTTTGGCCCGCGCGACAATTACGACCTGCGGACCTCGCACGTGGTGCCGGCCATAATACGTAAGATGCACGAGGCCAAAGTCGCGGGGCGTGACGAAGTGATCCTTTGGGGCACCGGCCGGCCCCGGCGTGAATTTCTCTACAGCCGGGACTTGGGCGATGCCTGCGTCTACTTGCTGGATTTGCCGGAGGAACGGTTTCTGCCGCTGGTCACGGACAGCGAGCGCGCCCCCCTGGTCAACATAGGCTACGGCCAGGACGTCACCATCCGGGAGTTGGCGGATATGGTGGCAAGCGTGGTGGGGTTTGCGGGCCGCATAGTTTGGGATGCGTCCCAGCCCGACGGCACCCCGCAGAAACTGCTCGACTCGGAACGGATACAGGCTTTGGGTTGGCGCCCCCGCACTCCCTTGCGGCGAGCCTTGGAACTCACCTACCGGCACTATCAGCAAGAGGTGGATCAACAGCCGTGAAACCGCGAAAACGCGATGCCGACATCCCCGCGACCTCCGACAGCCCGGCTCCGGCGCCCACGGCGGGAGACGATCTGGCGGTTTACACGCCGATCTCCCGTCGCGGCTCGACCTGGAGCCGGCTGCGGGCCATGGCGAACGATCTCGGTTCGGCCCGCCCCCTGGCTTGGCGTCTGATGCGCCGCGATATAAGCGCCCAATACCGGCAATCGGTGCTGGGGGTGCTTTGGGTGCTGCTCTCGCCCCTGGCCACCGCCTTGGTCTTCATCGTTCTGCAAAGCCGCAACGTGTTGAACTTGGGCGAGACCAACATCCCCTATCCCGTGTACGCCATGATGGGTACCATACTCTGGCAGCTCTTTTCCGCCAGCTTCAGCGCCCCCCTGTTGGCGGTGACCGCCAACCAGGACATCCTGGCCAAGGTGAACTTCCCGCGCGAGTCGCTGATGCTGGCCGCCGCGGGCAGGCTGGTCTTCGAACTGCTCGTCAAGATGGCCCTGCTGGCCGCGGTTATGGCCGTCTTCCGCTCCCCGGTGAGCTGGGGGGCTTTTTTCTCGCCCCTGGCCATGTTGGCTCTCATCTTGTTGGGTCTTTCCCTGGGGCTGCTCATAACCCCGGTGGCCACCTTGTATAAGGATATAAGCCTGGCCCTGCCCCATTTGACCATGCTTTGGTTTCTGGTGACGCCGGTGGTTTATCCTCCGCCCCAGTCCGGCTGGTTCGGCTTGATCATGAAGCTCAACCCCGTGGCCCCCCTTCTCACCGCCGCGCGGGATTTGGCCACCCTGGGAACCCTGTCCGACCCCTGGCTGTGCGCGGGATTATGCCTGGGAGCCATCCTGTTGCTGCTCCTGGCTTGGGCTTGCTTCCGCATCGCCATGCCCATTCTGATCGAGCGGATGAACGCCTGATGGATCAACGGACCGCAATCCGGGTGGCGGGGCTCTCAAAGAAATTCTGCCGCCGTTTCAGGCACGCGCTGTGGTACGGGCTCACCGACCTGGGCCGGGCCGTGCTTGGACGGGAGGACGACCAGGCGGGTCTCCGGCCGCATGAGTTTTGGGCCCTGCGCGAGATTGATTTCTCCCTGGAACGGGGCGACTCGCTGGGCCTGATCGGGCCCAACGGCAGCGGAAAGACCACGCTGCTGCGCATCATCAACGGACTGATCAACCCCAGCCGGGGCTGGGTTTCGGTAAAGGGCAGGGTGGGGGCGCTGATCGCCTTGGGGGCGGGTTTCAACCCGATTCTCTCCGGCCGGGAAAACGTGCAGGTCAGCGCGGCCATCCTCGGCATCTCCCAGGCGGAGTTGCGCGAAAAGTTCGACCAGATCGTGGAGTTCGCGGAGCTGGCCGATTTCATCGACGCCCCGGTCCTGTCCTATAGTTCGGGGATGCGGGTCCGCTTGGGCTTTTCGGTGGCGGCGCACATGCGTCCCGATGTGCTTCTGCTGGACGAAGTGCTGGCGGTGGGCGACATGGCTTTCAACCGCAAGTGTCTTCAGCGCATGAACGAGGTGCTTAAAACGGGCGTGACCGTAATCTTCGTGTCCCACAACATCGCCCACGTGGAGCGGGTATGCCAGCGCGCGCTGCTCCTGAACCGCGGCCGGATGGAATCCATGGGAGAGACCTCGGATATCTGCCGGAATTACCACGCCCTGGTCAACGAGATTTCCCTGCAAAACGGCCAGGCCGGGGGCAACCGGGCGGGCTCCGAATTGGGCGTCAACCTGGCCCCGGAGCGCTTCCGTCTCACGGGGGTGGAAATGCTGGACGGGGGCGGGAACCGCCGGGATAATTTCAATCTCTGCGATTCCATGGCCCTGCGCATGACCTATCAAAACCGGTCTCCGCTTAAAGGCGTTACCGCGGTGTTGCGACTGCATACCATCGACGGCGTCTTCGTCGCCAGCTTCGTGATGCCCGATAGGAACATGGAGCCGTCCCAAAGCGGGCAAATGGAGTGCCGCGTGGCGGGGTTGCCCCTGCGCGAGGGCGCCTATATCTTCAATCTAACCATCTTCGACCAGGATGGAGTGCTCTTCAAGTCGCTTCGCCTGGCGGATCTTTCGATGCTGCCGGCGCGCAACGCCGTGGGCGGGCGCGGCCTGAGCGCGGTGTCCGCTCCCGGCCTGGTGGAAATACCCGCCGAGTGGAGAGCGGGTTAGGCGCGGAGGACCGCTCTTTGCGGCTGGGCCGCCAAGGATCCAGGGGAGCTGGCGATCGGTCTCCGACCGGCGGAAGCGCCTCCCGGCGAAGGCGTCTTCATTCAAAGCGTCGGGAATCACAACCATGACTTCCTGGCCAGCCGGGCACCGGCCTCATTCTTCTTGAACCGGCGATTTTAAGCATGGAAATCAAACGTATTATATGCATTGAAATGGACCAGGACCTGACGGCTTATCGCCAAGCCGGTCCCGGCGAGCTGGATCTGCTGGTTGCCTTGACGCCGCAGGTGGCCGCTCAGACGCGGCGGCTGGGGTTGCCCTGTCGCGACACGCTGGCGTTTTTCCCTCCCGAATGCCACGCAGAGGCGTTGCGCTTTTCCAGCGATATCTATGAGTGGCTGGAACGCGCTTTCGCTTATCGCGACCAATATGGCTTCAGCGACTCCTACCGCGACACCCTGCAATGGAACCTGCGTTTTTTCACCAACTATTTGGGCTGGCTGGCCATTGTGCTGGATAACGCCATGGCCGACCACCCCGGGGCGGAGGTCTGGGCCGCGCTGGACCCATCCCCCCCCAACCAAAACGCCCGGTTGTTGCCGCAGGAGAGCTACATAGGGGCGTTGGCCGCCCGTCTGTGCGCAATACGGGGGAGGCGCTTCCACGACCTGAGCTGGCTTGAAGACCGTCCGCCGCGCAAACCCCAACACGCCGCGGATTGGGGAGGGGACCGCTTGCACCGGCGCCTGCTGCGCCGTCTGGCAAGGGCCGTCTATCGCCGCCGCCTGTTGTCTTCGATCGGACGCGGCCCCATTCTGGCCGGCAACCCTGACCGCCAGATGGACCAGGTGGCCGAGGAGGCGTTGAAGGCCTTGCCCGAAAGAAGGTGGGCGTTGCTGGCTAACCGCCGCCCCCTGAGCGCAAGCCAGAGCCTGCGGGCGGCCTTGGCCGACCCGCCGGGCGGGCTGCCCCTGCCAAAGCCGCCCTTTGCCGCCCAGGTTAACCTGGGTCTGTTCTTCGACGGCCAGGCGCTGGACGCCAAGGGCCTGCAGGCGGAGATATACCGTCTTTGCCGGGAACTGGACAAGGAGCGGGAGCTGGCCAGCGTGAGGGGCCTATCGCTGGCCCCCGAGATCATGGCCAAGGTGCGCGATGGAATCTTGCCGCACTTGATTTACCTGCAGCGCAACTTCTGGTCCGCGGTCAGCCTAATGGAGAGCCTGCGCCCCTCCCTGGCGGTTTCGGCCTACACCCGGGAAGATCATTACGCCATCGTCGAATACGGCCGCGGGTTGGGAACCCCCAGCCTGGTCATCAGCCACGGGTCTTTCACGGCCATGAAGAACGAAGCGGAGCGCCTCGCCTGGTGGCATCACAGCAGGGGCCTGATGCATTCCACCCACGACTTCGCCGCTCTGCAGACGCCCCTGGCCGAGGAGCACGTCCAAAACCTGACCACCTTCACCCGCTATATACGCACCCGCCCCCTGGCCTGGGGCACGCCCATCCAGCCTGAACGGAGCCGGGCCTTACGCAGGCAGTGGTTCGGCGACGAGCCCAATTTAAGGGTGGTCATGCACGCCGGCTCCATAAAGCACCGCGACGGCTTCCATCCCTATGCCCTGGAAACGGCCGATGAGTACATAGCGGGGCTTCGGGACGTGATTCAGGCCATCGAGGCCATACCCGAGGCCAGGCTGGTGATCCGCTTCCGCTCCTCGCCGGCCTTGACCGAGCGAGATCTGCGCTGCCTTCTGCCCGAATCCGAGCGATTCACCATCTCGGCGGAAGGCGGCTTTCTCGAGGTCCTGGGGGTGGCGGACCTTTTGGTCGCTTTCTGCTCCACCACCCAGGAAGAGGCCTTGCAGAACCGGATTCCCGTGTTGATCTATGGCCGCACCAGCCCCTACCGGCATATCGCAGGCCATTCCTTGCCCGACCCGGACCTGACGTCCCCCCGGGCGGTCTACGAAGTCACCCAGGGCCGGGACCTGGCCGCGGGCTTGGAACAGGCCCTTTCCCTGCACTGCGGCCGCCAGGTGCCGGACGAAATTTTCGCGCCCTACAAATGGCGCCCGGAGCAAATTGAGCCCGTGGGGGCGCTGATAAGCAGGCTTACCGCCTCGGCCGGGGAAGCGGCCGGCAAGCCTGGGAAAGGGCCATGGAGATAAAATGATAGCTCCCCAAATATTGGATTGTACGATCCGCGACGGCGGATACCTGAACAATTGGCGTTTCTCGCCCGATTTGGTGCGCGAGGTCTACCGCGCTTCATCAAAAGCCGGGGTGAACATGGTGGAGTTGGGCTACCATGGCAGCCGGAAATTCTTCGATCCCGAAAAGTACGGATTATGGCGTTTCTCCCCGGAGACGGCCCTGGCCGAGGCGGTGGCCGGCATCAAAGGCGCCGATGTTTCAGTGATGGTGGACTCGGGGCGTTTTGACCCCGCCGACCTGCCCCCCCGTTCGCAAAGCGTCGCCGAAATGGTGCGGGTCGCCGCCCACCGTGACAAACTGGATGGGGCCCTCAAGGAGCTCGAGACCATCAAGGCCAAGGGCTACACCACCTCCTTGCAGCTCATGGGCTATTCCGGTTATTCGCAGGCCGAGCGGCGGGGGCTGCGCGGCCTGCTCGAGGGCGCGCCCGTCGACTATGCCTACGTGGCCGACAGCTATGGCTCCATGTATCCGCATCAGATAGCGGAATTCCTGGCGCCCCTCCAAGAGATACCCGGCATAAAGGTGGGCTTCCATCCCCACAATCAGCTTCAGATGGCTTTCGCCAACACCTTGGAAGCGATCCGCTGCGGAGTGGATATCGTAGACGCCACCTTGTACGGCATAGGCAGGGCGGCCGGCAATCTGCCCTTGGAGATTCTAATAGCCTATCTTCAGGACCGCCTGCCGGACCGTTTCAGCGTGCTGCCGCTGCTCAACACCATCGACCGCCATTTCATAGCCTTGAAGCAAAAAAAGCCGTGGGGATATCAACTGCCCTTCATGCTGAGCGGTCTCCTGGACCTGCACCCCAATTACTCTCTGGAGCTTTCGGAAAGGCGGGAGCACACCATAGAAGAAATTTGGAAGGCGCTGCGGGTGGTGCGACAGCGCGGCGGGATCGGTTTTTCGCGCGAGGTGCTGGACCAATTGGTCGCCAGCGGCATGGTGGGAGGCCAGGAAAACAACCACCGAAGCAGGATGGCCGAAGACAAGGAAGCGGCGCCCGTCTTCACCCTGCCGCCGGTGACCTACCGGGACAGGCATGCGGGAAGGGATTTCCTGGTCCTGGCCGCCGGCCCCAGCCTGAGCGATTATTCCGAGCGCGTGGCCCGCTTCATTGCCAAACATGATCCCATAATCCTGGGCGCCAATTATCTGGGCGATCTTTTCGTGCCCCATTACCACGCCTTCGCCAATCGCCGCCGTTTCATCGAGTACGTGGCGAAGGCGCACCCTGGTTCGAAGCTCCTTTTGGGAAGCCATTTCGACCAGGCGTTCATACGCGAGCACACCAACCGCGATTATGAATGGCTGGTCTATCAGAACAGGTTGTCCGATTTCGATATCGCCGAGGGAGTCGTTTCCACCAGCTGCCGAACCGTTTCGGTGCTTCTTTGCGGCATCGCCCTGGTGATGGGAGCCCAGCGCGTCTTCGTCGTGGGGATGGACGGTTATCTGAGCGTTTCGGCGGGAGGCGATTCGCACTTTTATCAAGAGCCGGACGAGACCGCCAACCAGGAAGTGATTCGTGAAAAACACGAATTGAACTTGCTTTACCTGCGCCAGATCAACCAATACGCGGAAGCCAGGGGGCTGGAGGGCATCCATATCCTCACGCCGACCGATTATCAGGAGTTTTACAAGGGCATCTCCAATTATCTGGACTGAACCATGGGGCGGCGGCCCGAAAAGGAATAGTTGCCAATGAACATACTAGGCGTGATACCGGCGCGTTACAAATCCACCCGCTTCCCGGGCAAGCCGCTGGCCGACATCCACGGGCGGCCCATGGTGGCCAGGGTCTACGAGCGGGCGGCCGCGGTCGGTGAGCTGTCCAAAGTGGTGGTGGCCACCGATGATCAGCGCATCGAAAAAGCCTGCGCCGATCTGGGCATCCCCACGGTGATAACCTCCGACCGCCATCCCACCGGCACCGACCGTCTGGCCGAAGTCGCCGATAAGATTGCCGCGGACCTGTACGTCAACATCCAGGGCGATGAACCCACCCTGGAGCCGGACACCATCAGGGCGGCCATAAAACCGTTTCAGGAGAGCGAACGTCCGGATTTTGAAGTCAGCAATCTGATGACCCCCATCAGAAAGCAGACCGACCTGATGGACAGCACGGTTCCCAAGGTGGTGGCCAACGCCAGGGGGGACGCGGTCTATCTCTCGCGTTTGCCGGTGCCTTACCCCAAGGAAACCAAGGGAGTGGTCTATTACAAACAGGTCTGCGTGTACGGCTTCACCCCGGCCGCGCTGCGGGCGTTCGCCGGCCAGACCATGGGGCCCCTGGAGTGGGCCGAGGGCATAGAGCTTTTGCGCTTCATCGAAAACGGCATCAAGGTGCGCATGATAGTGGTGGACCAGGATACGGTTGCGGTCGACACGCCCAGCGATCTGGAGACGGTGCGCGAAGTGACCCGTTCCTGGTGGGGCGCTTAGCCTTGGCCAGGGTGCTCACCCACGGCGAGACCATGCTGCGCGTCTCGCCCCAGGACGCGGGAAGGCGCCTGGCGGACGCGGGCATTTTCCGGGTGGAGCCCGGCGGCAGCGAATCCAACGTGGCCATCGCGCTGGCCGCCCTGGGCCATTCTTGCCGCCACATGACCCGGGTGCCCTCCAATCCCTTGGGCGATTTGGTCGTGGGGGAACTGGCCCGCTGCGGCCTGGACAGCAGCCTTGTCGCCAGGGGCGGCGAGCGGCTGGGTTGCTACTGGACCGAACTCGGAGGCGGCCCCAGGCCCAGCCGGGTGGTTTACGACCGGGCCGATTCGTCCCTGGCCCTTTGGGAGCCGTCTCCGGAAGAATGGCGGTCGGCCTTGGCCGGCGTGGAGTGGCTGCACGTCTCGGGAATCACTCCAGCCCTTTCGCCGCAGGCGGCCAGGGCCTTGCAGGCGGGTTTGGCCGCGGCCGCCGAGAGCGGCGTGCCGGTCTCCCTGGACCTGAATTTCCGCTCCCAGCTCTGGCGTTATATGGAAGAATCCGAGCGCGCGGAGCGGGTGGCCGCGGTGATGGGGGAGCTTTGCCGGCGCTGCCACCTAATCATGGGCAATGAGACCGATTGGCGGGACGTGTTCGGCTTGGCCCCCGGCCCGGAGACCGACCCGGCGGCCGCCTACGCCGCGGTGGCGCGCGAGGCCATGGCCCGTTTCCCCAGGCTTCAGACCCTGGCCATAAGCCTGCGCCGCTCTATCAGCGCCAGCGAAAACGGCTTCGGAGGTTTGCTCTTTCAGCGCTCGCCGGAAGGATTTGAGGTTTGGCCGGGCGAGGAAATCCTGATCAGGCCGGTGGTGGACCGCGTGGGGGCGGGCGACGCCTTCGCCGCCGGAGTGGTTCACGGGGTTCTGTCCGGCTGGGAAGGGGGGCGGACAGTGAATTTCGCCGTGGCATTGGGGGCCTTGAAGCATACCCTCCGCGGAGACCCCTGCCGGTTCAGCGAGGCCGAGGTGCTTCAAGTCATGGCCTCGGGGCTCAGTGGGCGAATTCTGCGTTGAACCGGGGCGGACTTTATCTGGCCACCGTGCGGCAAATGGTCCGCATGGCAGATATGCCGTCTTGGCCCGGCCCGGCGCCCGGCCATTGGCTTTGCCTCAGCGAGGATTCATCGCGCCGCCTGGAGCTGCAAACGGGCCTCCTTGCAAGCTTGCCGCGATTGAGTTTGGGCGGCCGGCTCGATGCAATCGCATGGCGCTTGCGCCAGCCCTACCTGGAATGGATCGGGCGGCTTTCGCGGGTGAACGCCCACGACGAGACCTGGTGGGGCACCGAGCTGGCGGGGCGCAACATATACTCCTATTTTTTTCCCCGGCTTTGCCTTTTGGCCGTTGCCCGCCAATTGCTGGACGAGGGATTGCCCGACCCCTGCCTGGTGGTTTGCGCCAGTCCGGGACTGCTGCAAGGCGTGGCCGAACTGGCCAGGTCCCGGGGGGTGGCCGCGCGGGGATTGATTCCCGGAACCATGCCCGCGTCGGATGGATTATGGCTTAGGTTGAAAACCAGGCTTCGGAGCTGGCTTGCGTCCTCCGCGGCGCCGGCGGTTCCGGCCCCTCCGCGGGGAGACCCGCCGCCGGCGGAGGTGATGTCCTTTTCCCCCCAGGCTTTCGCCGGACCGGACACGGCGCTGCTCTTCACCTGGATGGACCGGCGCAGCCTGGGACCCGACGGGCGGCTGCAGGACCCTTACTTTGGCGTCCTGCCCGCTGAATTGGCCAAAAGGGGCCTGCGGTTGGCTTGGGTGCCGACCTTGTTGCCCGGCTTGACTCCCGCGGAGGCGGCGGGCGCCTTGGACCCGGCGGCCCAGACGGTCTTTCTGCCCGAGGCGGCGCTGACGGCCGAGGACCTGATCGCCTGCCACGCCAGGGCGCATGCATACCAGCCCCGCATCCCGGCGGACGATGGAGTGGACGGGCTGCCGCTCTTGTCCTTGGCCCAGGAGAACCTGACGCTGAAAGGCGGTTTGATTAACGCCTTGACCATGGAGCCTCTGGTGCGAGGGTTGGCGCGGGCCGGCGTGCGGCCGGCGAGAGTGATTCACGTTATGGAAGGACAGCCGTGGGAGAGCCTGCTCGCTCTGGCCGTGCGGCGCCATTGGCCTTCCGCCCGCATAGCGGGATATGACAACCTCACCTTGAGCCGCCTGAAAAATTCCATGTACCCGGCCCCGAGCGAGTTCGGATTAAGGCCCCTGCCGGATCGTTTGGTCAGCAACGGCCCGATTTGCAGTCGGGTTTTTAAGGAAGAAGGCTGGCCGCCGGAGACGGTCGCCACGGGTTGCGCCATCCGCCACGCCTATTTGTGGCAGGAGCGGACAGCCCCGCCGGCCCAGGGCGAGTCGGATGGTCCGCTGCGTGTACTGCTGGCCTCTCCCATAGGTTTGGGAGAGTCGATGGAGATGATGCATATCGCCGCCTTGGCGATGGCCAAAAGCCGCGATTTCATGGTTCGCGTCAAGCTTCATCCCGCGCTTGATCAAGCGCGCGTCCTGGGTCAGTTGAGGACTTGGCCGGGCGGCTCGCGGCTGGAAATGGTGAATGCTCCCATCCCGGAATTGTTGGATTGGGCCGAAGTTGTCCTGTACAATGGGACGTCGGTTGGCTTGGAAGCCCTGGGACGGGGCGTGCCGCCCGTGTTGTTGCGTCTGGAGGGGTTCCCCAACATCGACAACTTGGAAGCCGTGGAGAGCCTGCGTTGGGAGGCGAGTGATCCAGACCAGTTGCTTGAAGCGTTAAAATCACTGCGCGATCTGCCTCGCCCGGAAAGAGAACTCTGGCGAAAACGGGCGAAAGGGGCTTTGCGCGGCTTATTGGCCCCGGTCACGCCGACCGGCATTGGGGCCTTTCTCAGCTAACGACCGAATGGGTGGTAAAGCCCAATATCCAAGCCGGCCTCGGGTTTTTGGAAATCGCCGGACCAGTTGATAAGTTGGCGAAGTTTACCGAGGGCCTGACGATGGGGTCATGACGATTGACCCGCGATTGGCGGCCGTGGTGAGCGATCCCGACTGCGCATAACGATTTTTTATAAATTCCGTACCCCATGAAAACCGCCGTCCCCAAGACTTTAAAGAGTAATAATTTCCTTGTCAAAGATGGATCGGAGCGCCAAAGGGCGACGGCCATCGTTTGATTCCCACATTGGAGTCCAATATAACCAGCGCGACGCTAGGAATTTATAATGTGCGGCATCTGCGGCGTAGTTAGCATAAGTCGACCGGAGGCCATCGATGAGCAAGTCATCACCAGCATGGCTTCCTCTTTGATCCATCGCGGGCCGGACGAATGGGGGCTTCATTTCGTTCGCCCATTCCATGAAGGACAGGCTTGGGTTGCCTTTGGGCACCGCCGCTTATCCATCGTCGACCTATCCACCGGCCGCCAGCCGCTTTTTAACGAAGATGGCACCTTGGCCCTTATCGCCAACGGCGAGATATACAACTATCCCGAACTGCGCCCCTTGTTGGAAGGACAAGGGCATCGCCTGGCCACAAGCAGTGACTGCGAGGCCATCGTCCATCTCTATGAGGAGCTTGGCCTGGAATTTGTTAATAAATTGGCGGGGATGTTCGCTTTTGCCTTGTGGGACGCCAAGCGCCAGCGATTAGTGCTGGTCCGGGACCGGATAGGGGTCAAGCCCTTGCACTATTGCCAGATCGGCGACACCTTGCTTTTCGGCTCCGAGATCAAGGCCTTGCTAAGGCATCCTTTGCTCCAGCGCCGCATCAACCTGCCGGCTTTGTATAAATACCTTTCATTTGAATATGTGCCGGCTCCGGAAACCATCCTAGAGGGAGTGAAAAAGCTTGAGCCGGGTCAGATGCTGGTCTGGGAGCGCGGCGAGATCAAATTGACGCATTATTGGGATCTCAATATCGCCGAGGACGATAATTACGGATTGAAAGAGGAAGATTGCATCGAACAATTGGAGCAGCTTTTTGAGAGAGCCGTAAAACGCCGTTTAATGAGCGATGTGGAAGTCGGAGTGTTTTTATCGGGAGGAGTCGACTCGAGTCTGGTCGCGATTGAGGCGCAACGCCACTATCCACAGCCCATGAGGGCCTTCACCATAGGCTTTGAAGACCCATCGTTTGATGAAACGCAATGGGCCCAGAGGGTGGCTAAACAATGCGGGGCCGAATTCTATTATGAAAAGCTAAACGAGCAAAAGCTTCTCGATGTAATTCCGCAGCTCAACCAGATCATGGACGAGCCCATGGCCGACCCTTCGGTGGTGCCGACATATTTACTTTCCAAGCTGACCGCCAATTCGGTCAAGGTTGCGCTGTCCGGAGACGGCGGGGATGATTTCATGGCGGGATACGTAACTTATCCGGCCCTTAAGCTCATCAAATATTATCAGGTCTTGCCATCCCCGCTCCGGCATCGGATCAACCAGGCCATTGCGCGTCTGCCGGTCAAGCATCGTTACGTGAGCTTGGATTTCAAACTGAAGCAGTTCATGCGCGGCGCCGGCTACTCGTCCGAGATCATGTTTTTCCGCTGGATGGGTTCCTTCTCTGACGAGGAAAAGACCGATTTGTTCCTTCCGCAGCTGAGGGAACAATTATCCACCGTATATACCTATTCCGACGTGATCCGCTACCTCAGTCAGTCCAGGCTCAACCGGGACTTGGAGCGGATACTTTACTGCATGATCAAACTGTACCTGCAGGACGACATCCTCATAAAAGTGGACCGCGCCTCCATGGCCAACTCGCTGGAGGTGCGTTCGCCGTTTCTGGACCACGAACTGGTCGAGTTCGTGAATCGCTTGCCCAGCCGCTTGAAATTACGCCGGTTCACCACCAAATACATATTGAAGAAAATGGCCGAGCGCAAGCTGCCCAAGACGGTGGTTCACCGCAAGAAAAAGGGATTCGGCATTCCCATCGGCCGCTGGCTGCGCCACGATTTGAAAGAATTGATGACGGATTATCTGTCCGCCGGACGCATCCGGCGGGAGGGATTCTTTGATCCGAAAGTCGTGTCGACTATGGTTGGGGAACATTTGAAAGGGAGCAAGGACTTACGCAAACCTCTCTGGACGCTGTTGATGTTCGAGATGTGGTACGAACGATGGATGCGATGACGTAAGCAATCCGATCAATTACCGAGCCAGCCATACTCCCCCTCCAAGGCAAACCCCATGTGCGGCATAGCAGGATTTACCCATTTCAATGGTTCTCCCAATAAAGCCAGGGAATGGATAGATGCCATGTGCTTGGCCCAGGCTCATAGGGGCCCGGACGCAGAAGGGGCGTTCATCGGGAGTCGCTGCACGCTCGGTCATCGGCGTTTGTCGATAATCGACCTCGCCAGTGGTGATCAGCCCATGATAAGCGCCGACGGGAGCGTCCGAGTGGTGTTTAACGGTGAGATATATAACTTCCGGGAATTAAGGGCTGAGCTGGCCAAGCAAGGAGGAGAGTTTCGCACCCAGAGTGATACCGAGGTACTTATAGAAGGCTACCGCGCCTGGGGCGTTGATTTTTTAAGCCGTTTGAATGGCATGTTCGCTTTTGCTCTATGGGATTCCCAACGGGGCGGATTGCTTCTGGCCCGCGACCGTCTGGGACAAAAGCCGTTGCATTACTTCGTGCTTGGCAACGCCATCATGTTCGCTTCTGAAATAAAGGGGTTGGTAGCCCATCCCCAGGTCGCGGCCACCACTGGATTGGATTTGGCCGCGCTGCTCGGCTATCTCTCACAAGAATACGTCGCTTCCCCGTCTTGCATCTGGCGTGGAATCAGGAAGCTGAAACCCGGCCACTACATATGGCTGGACCAAAGTGGGTGGAGCGAAAGGCCCTATTGGGTCTTGGCGCGGGCAGCCGCGGGTCAACTGGTACCCAACGATATGGATCAGGCGGCGGAGCGGTTTTGGGAGTTATTTCTGGCTTCTGTCAACCGAAGATTGATTAGTGACGTACCGTTAGGATTGTTTCTGTCTGGCGGAATAGATTCCTGCGCCGTGGCTTTGGCCGCCAAAGAGGCCGCGGGACAGGAGGTGAGAACTTTTTCCATCGGATTCGAGGAAGCCGGCTTTGATGAATCGGCTTGCGCAGCCTTGGCTTCACAGCACATAGGCACCAACCACATGGCCGAAAAGTTAAGCTCAAAAAATGTATGGGAAGTCTTGCCCAAGGTGCTTGACAAACTGGACGAGCCCTTGGCCGACGCCTCCATCCTGCCGACTTTTCTCTTAAGCCAATTTACACGTGGATATGTCACCGTGGCTCTTTCCGGTGACGGCGCCGACGAGTTCCTGGGAGGCTACCCAACTTTCAAAGCCCATGTTGTGGCTCGGAAACTGGGACGATTAGGAGGCGGACTGGTAAAAGCTTTTTTGCCGATTATTGATTTGCTGCCCGTTACACATGGTAATTTGAACTTATCATTTAAATATAAGTGGTTCGCCAGAGGCATGGATGCGCCGGCCGGCGAAAGGCTGTTGGCCTGGCTGGGAGCTTTCAACTATCAAGAGCTTGAATCACTGGTATTGCCGGAAATATTACGAGCCTCCGGTCTTAAAAATGACCCAAGAACCCATTTGGCTGGCGAACTAAAAGACTTTGTTGGACTAGGTCAATTAACTCAACTATATGCGCGCACCTATCTAGAAAACGACATTCTGGTCAAGCTGGATAGGGCTTCGATGCTCAATTCACTTGAAGTCCGTTCTCCTTTCCTTGACCCTCATTTAATATGTTATCTCACGGCATTGCCCGATAAATTCAAGTTGCACCCTCGCTTGGGAGGCAAGGCTTTGCTGAAAAAAGCCTTGCAGGGGCGCCTGCCGCGGGAGCTTCTATTCCGCCCCAAACAAGGGTTCGGCGTTCCGATATCATCCTGGTTATCAGGCCCGTTACGGTCATGGGCGCAGGACATGCTGTCGCCAGCCTTATTGCGGCGCCAAGGAATTTTCGAGCCGGGATATGTGCAACATCTTTGGAAAGATCACCTTTCTAAACGCCGCGACAATCGAAAACTGTTATGGACTCTCTTGATGTTCCAGGGCTGGTGGCTGAATTATTGCCAGGGTGGAAAAACCGCCTGATGCGCATCGCGATGATCAACTATGAATTTCCACCCCTCGGAGGGGGCGCCGGCCGGGCAACCCGGTATTTTGCCAGGGAATTAGCCGCGTTGGGCGACAGGGTCGAAATAATAACTACAAGGTTTCGCGATCAGGCAAAATTGGAAGCCGCCGAAGGCTATGTCATCCATCGAGTGCGGGCGTTACGCTCGAAAATGGAGTCTTGCACTCCATTGGAGATGATCACCTTTATAATTTCGGCCATGCGAAGCGCAACTCGATTGCTGGCCGACCTTAAGCCAGAAGCGACTATAGCGTTTTTTGGGCTGCCCTCCGGGCCAGTGGGATGGTGGCTTAAAAAATGGACCGGAACTCCTTATTTAATAATGCTGCGCGGTGGAGACATACCTGGTTTTTGTCCTGAAGAATTAGCTAATTATCACCGTCTCACCAGTCCTGTTTTGCGGTTTTTATGGAAGCGCTCCGCCAGAGTGGTCGCAAACAGCCAGGGGGCTAAAAAATTAGCCTTGACCACGGGCTGGAACATACCGATTGAAGTGATACCTAACGGGGTGGATGCCGACCTGTTTTTCCCGCCGCATGTTTTGCCCAGCAACCCCCAGCCCAGGATTCTATTCGTGGGGCGTCTTTCAGGACAGAAGGCGTTGCCGGTGTTGTTTAGAGCGCTGGCATCGGTACAGCTTCGGAATATAGACTGGAGATTGGACCTGGTAGGCGACGGCCCGCAAAAATCGATGCTAAAAAAGTTGGCCCATGAGCTATCGATTGAGCAAAAGGTAAGATTTTTGGGCTGGTGGAGTTCCGAACGCCTGTTGAGCGAGGGTTATCAAAAGGCCGACTTGTTTGTTTTGCCCTCGCTGGATGAGGGAATGCCGAACGCATTATTGGAAGCAATGGCATGCGGTTTACCAGTGATTGCCACGCGCGTGCCGGGTTCCGAAGAAATAATTAAAGATGGGGAAAACGGCCTGCTTGTACACCCTGGCCAGGACGAACCGTTGGCCTTAGCCTTAACTAATTTGCTGACATCTCCTTCAAATAGACAACTTTTGGGAAGGGAAGCTCGTCTTTACGCCCAAAACCATTCATGGCGCTCCATGGCCATAAAGTTGCGCGGTTTGCTGGCAGATTGTATTTGACTATATTATTTAATATCCTGTTTTCTTGATGTATTTTCGAATATCAGCAAGAAGGATTACATGTTGGACTCAGGCTTAAAAATACCAGAAAGTATTGTGCGGGAAGCTAAACTGCATATGCAGAAAGTTTATAATAAAACTTTCCCCCCAAAATTTTCATTTGAGAAAATGGCTCATGACGCCCTTAATCCACAAAGGGCTTGCCAGCAGTTGGATTTGTTTTTTGCAAAAGTAGGCAAGCCCCAACAGGGTGATAGCTTTTTGGAAATAGGAAGCGGTTATGGCTATTTAGTGCTTACAGCCGGAAAGCTATACGATTTAGAGGCCCACGGTCTGGAACCACAAGACCATCAATTCAACGGAACTGTGGAAATCTCCCAAAAACTATTAGAAGCAAATGGATATGATCCTAAAAGGATTCACATTGGTTTCGGAGAGAATATCCCTTTGCCGGATAATAAATTTGATTATGTTTTTTCTTCGAGCGTATTGGAACACGTGCAGGATCCCATAAGGGTAGTGACCGAGGCGGTACGAGTTGCCAAGCCGGGCGGTTATGTGCAGATTGTTTTTCCAAATTTCGGATCATTTTGGGAAGGGCACTATGGCATCTTTTGGATTCCTTTCTTGCCGAAAAAATTGGGGGAATTATACGTAAGGCTTTTGGGCAGGGATCTGGAAATGATGCAATCTCTGCGTTTGTTGGACATAAGAGATGTGCGAAAAATAATTCGTGCGCTTGATGGAAAGGCGCAGTTATTAGGATTGGGTCAGGATGTTTTCGCCCAGAGGATGCGCACGTTGGATGTGCCAAAATGGGCGAGTTTGCCAACATTAGCCAAATGGTTACGCATGGCCAACCAATTGGGTGCGGTAGAGGTTTTAATAAAAATCGGAAGACGCTTTCATTGGGAAACGCCTTTCATTTTGACGTTTAAGAAAATGATCGTAGTTAACAATGATAAAACACGCTAATATCGCATGACAAGATGCGGTAAATCGTGAAACGTTAAGGCATATAAGTACTATTAAATCGAGCGCTAGAATCCGGTAATCAAAAGGCTGCTACACGTGAAAATCTTTCTGATATATGCGCGAAAAGTGCGTGAACCCTCAAATATGCCACCTATGGGGATTCTTATATTAGGAGCTTTATTACGCCAGAAGACCGATCATAAAGTAAGGCTCTTCGATATGGGATTTGATTCTGATCAAGAAATATTTGACGAATGTTTGAAGGAAAAACCAGATGTTATAGGATTGTCAACTGATTCAATAGGCTATCAATCTGGGTTGACCCTTTTAAATAAATTGCGAGGTTTACCATTTGAACCAAGGATAATCGTCGGCGGAGTTCATCCAAGCATTGATCCAGAAAAGACTCTAAAGGAAACCGGTGCAGATCTCGTAGTCATGTGTGAAGGGGAATATACTCTGCTGGAAATAATGGAACGGCTTTCTTCTCAAAGTTCGTATGAAGATGTAACAGGGATAGCTTTTATTAAAAATGGAAAATTTGTAATCAATCAAGCAAGACCTTTTATAAAGGAACTTGACGAGCTTCCCTGGCCGGACAGAAGTTTGGCAAACTATCAACGATATCTGGACGCGAGGCCAGATATGCCATTTATTTATCCAACAATGGTAGTTATGACCAATCGCGGGTGCAAGGGCAACTGTATCTATTGTCAACCCGTGGTGCGAAACATGTACGGTAAAAGGATGAGATACCGTAGTGTGGATAATGTTATTAGTGAAATAGCCGAACTACGTTCTCGATATGATTTTAAATCTATTCTATTTAATGATGATGATTTATTGTTCAATGGAAAAGAATGGCTATATGATTTTTGTAATAAAATGGAACTGCATTTCGCAAATTTGAAATGGGCCTGTTATTCTCGCATAGACCAAATTGACGATAAAATGGCTCGAAAAATGAGCAAAGCAGGCTGCTATGCTATTGCATTTGGTGTTGAGTCTGGATCTCAGAAAATTTTAAATTATATGCGTAAGGGGTATCGAGTAGAGCAAGTATCAGATGTTTTTGATATATGCCGAAAGTATGGAATTATCAGCACAGCCAATTTAATGGTAGGGACGCCAGGCGATTCACGCGACACTATCAAAAATACAGCCAATATGCTTATCAAAGCCAAGCCGGATTTGGTTAGGGTTAGTATTACTACTCCAACACCAGGCAGCGACCTTCAAAAACTCATGCTTGCCGAAGACCGAATTAATTTAAAAAATCTTTCGGATTATGATAGGTGGGCGTTTTATCCAATTCGGCTAGATGGTTTTAGCAAGCAGGACATGCGATGGGCCATAAAGAGATTGATGGGTATATATTATCGCAGCTTAATAGCTAGATTAGTTATTCCATGGAGAGCATATAATAGTTGGTATTTCTTGAAAAGGCTCTTGCTTCGTTATCTCAATATGGCGAGAAGGCCTAAATTAATGTTGTCAGATATATACTTTTATATGACTTATTATTGGCAGCGGCGTGGCCGCTGATGATGACGGAATCGGCGGTACTGTTGTGGAACTATTAAGAAGTAAGGCCAGTTATGCAGCCCTTGGAATAATCATCAGTATTATAGCTCTATTTATAGTTTTCTGGAATGCGGATTTTCATGCTATCCATGAGGCAGTTTCTCGCGCAAATTGGCCTTTGTTGACAATTTCTTTGCTACTAACTTTTGTCTGGCTGATAATAAAAACGGTCCGATGGCATGTTTTAATTCAAACAGCCAACAAACCAGGATTCTTAGCTGCTTTTAGCGCATACTCACTTGGTAATTTAGGGAATATGATATTGCCTCTCCGTGGTGGAGAGGTTGTCAGGCTAATTGCATTCTCTAGCTCTTCTGGCCTACCTAAAAGTATGATAATTGCATCCATGGTGACGGAAAGGAGTTGGGATTTATTATCGTTGCTTTGTCTCTTTTTTATAGCCATTGTCCTGGCGCCTCTAGGGGAAATAATTAGTTATAAGATACTGATAGCAGCTGCAATGTCAGCTCTTTTATTAGGGATGATAGTCTTCAGAAGCCACTTAGAAAAAATCAGCATCTATTTGATTGATCGCGCCAAGAGCCGACTGCCAGATAGAATTGAAAGAATCCTTCGGTCTGCTGTAGGGGGCTTCTTTCATGGCCTGAAACTAAGAGGAGGCATGGCCCAGTTATACCTACTGATTTTATTAGCTATCGTGATACTGGCCGTGCAAGCAATACAAGTGTGGCTAGCCATGTTAGCTTTTAACATTGATTTGGAAACATCTTTGGGGATAGAAGTTGTTATTTGTGTGATCCTGTTTACAACTATCGGGGCGGCTGTGCCATCTTCTCCTGGGTATATTGGCACCTTTCACCTTTCGGTGACAATGGCATTATCACTTTTTAAAGTGCCAGAGGCGTCGGCGTTGTCATTCGCTATAGTTTTACATATTATTTCTGTCGTGTGTATTATCAGTACCGGATTGATAGGTATGTTTTATTTCAAAAGTACTGAAGAAGTATACAAGGCCTTCTCGAAAAATGATGTTGGATAGCAGCTGGCAATGAAGCGTATCGTTATAGCGGCCATGGCTGGTATGGTCCTGTTGATTGGTATTTACGGATACATCAACGGCACTAATAGGCAGCTGGAATATTCCATCATATCACATGAAAGTGGTTATGCTTACAAGATTGATGTCCAAGATAGTAATTTTTATCGTCTATGCTCACCAGAAAAAATATATAATATATGCAAGTTGGAAATCCAAATTCTGGAAAACGGCAAACCTTTTGTTAAATTTACAAATAATCCTGAGACAGTTCGGAATCAGGGTGGTGGAATATACACATTTCTTCCCTCAGCGATTTTATTTTCCGCAACCGATAACAGCGATCCACGGAAAAATAAAAAATCCTATGAATTACATTATGTTGAGCATTTACGGCTGCGATATCTGCTTGTTATAGCGGTATTATGCTTGGGAGTTATTTTTTGGATATCGAATGGGGTTAGGTTAACTGATGATAAATCAAGTGAGATACCATTTTGGTTTTGGTTTGCGTTCAGTATAATTCTGATTATTGCGGTTGCCTTTAGGTTATGGTGGACTTCATTGCTGGGTTGTCCGTACTGGAAAGCCGATACCGGCAGTTACATATACCCCGCTTTAGAATCGCCCTGGTTTCCCTTATCTGAATTACGAACGATAGGTCTGCCTTACTTTTTTTCTTTGGCATTGGCGATTTGGCATCATCCTCTGGCACTGCTTGTTGCCCAGCACTGTTTGTGGTTGATAAGCAGCGTTCTTTTGTGCTGGTCCTTGGTGAAGCGCTTTCGGCTTTTAACCATCGCGTTGATTCTATTGTGTTACTTAAGCTTTGTGCAAAAGAATATACATTTCGAATATCTTTTGTATAGTGAGCAGATGGCCCGTTGTTTTTATGTTATATTCTTTGCATTGTGGTTCTTATGGTGGGACAAATTAAGCATTGGGCGTTGCGTAATATTAGGCATAATATTCGTAACAAACTTTTTGGTAAAACCATCGGCTTTTCCGCTTATCGGTGTTTTTATTTTGGTGGAACTGCTTCGCAGAAAGGATGTATTGGCAGCCAAACTTAGATACATGCTGCCTCGCGCATGTGCCTTTGGGGCGGTATCGGCGATTATACTACTAGCGGTATGCTTTGGGTTTTGGCTGCGTTATGGTCAATTCAACATAACTTCAAGCACCGGCGGAAGGGATCTCTATTCACATGTTTCTCACCTAACCTATCTTGATGGTGGTTGCTATCCAGAAATTAAAAAAGAGCTGCGCCTCATAATTCCAATATACAGAAATAAATATACAAATAAATGGGACTTTAGGCCGAATTGGGTTATATACAACAAGCCCTATGAAGACATCTTGAGGGATATTGGATATATTTCACCGCTAACTGTTGTTCGGGAATTTGTTCGCAAATACCCAGGCCACGGTAGCAGGGATCAGCAAATCAATAAGGTGTGGGAAACCTTGGCGTTGGAAGCCATATATCATTCTCCTGTTGATTACCTGCATCATGTGGCAATCAGCCTTGCCAGGTTATTGGGAAAAGGGGTTACAGGTTTTTATGATCCAAAAACTCTAACATTCGATCAAAGAAATTATGAATTGCTCGAATACAGTAAGCAGAGATTCAAAGAAGCATGGCTTGATTCCGCCCGTCAGCCTCCTCAATCATTGGGCAACATGACAGGATCGAATTGGCAACCAACGAGCTCCCAAGTTCGCACATTAAGCGTTTTAACTTTGTTCGCGGAGGGCGTATCAAAGGCTGTGGATATAGTATTCGGAGGATACAAGCTCTGGATATTATGGGCGCTGTGTATTCCTTTTCTGATATGGTCGGCAAGGGAGGCTATATATAGAAGTTTGTTATTAGCGATTTTCGCGCTAGGTTCCTTTTGCGTTTTGTATATTTTGTTTCTTGCCTTGATAAATAGCGCCGAACCGCCGCGCTTTTTATTGAATATACAAGATTTAGCAATATTGGGATGCATGATGTCCTTATATATTTCTTTTAAGACTATTTGGGAAGCGGTTATCCCCAACAAAAAAATAATCGATGAAATTCATGTTTGCCGCCATTGATGGGGTCTGTCCGCCGTTTCTTATGGAATTGGGTGGTTCGGCCGTTATGCCGGACCGGTTGGTTCAGCGATGCGGGATCAGGAAACGTTAGCGAGGACAGCTAAATTTCAGGCTTTGCCATTGAGTCACAATCGCTTTAACAAGTGGCCGGGCTGAGCATGGACACCGATAAAAACGCACCAGAAAAACAGAAGCCGGCTTCCTCGCAACCAACCAGCGCTTGCAGGCGATGCCGCGCTGGGTCGGAAAAAACATAGGTTTAAGGAGCCGATTGGCGAATCGCCCGCAAGACATGAAAGTGCATCGCGCCCGATATCAAAACCATGGCCCCGCTTTTCAGGGCGCTAATTACATCGAATGAGCACCCAGGCTGCCATGCCGACGGATTTCTAATCATAAGAACCGCCTGGAAAGCATCAATGGCATTTTTCGGCAGCTAAGATGAGCAGCAGAGGCTTCCCAATTGTCTGCACAGTCATGTCCATGATCAAATTGCCGTCGCAGCATTGAGAGAGATGATCAGATTCCACAGCCATCGACTAAGAACCTATTGTATCCGCACATTAGGTAGGCTTAGGATACACTGTCGCTTGCTCTATGATTAACGCACACAAAAACTGCTAATTGCCCCAAGGAGTTCGCGCCATCGAAAACGCGATTTCAGCGAGGCGGCACCGCTATTTTTTGCGCTAACTCATTACAATCATGTGCGGCAAAATGGTTTTAATCAGTAAAGATTTTTCAAGGATAATATGTCAGACCTCAACAGTTAGCTCATGGGAGTAATTAAGTGCCGGAAGTGAATCACAACCAGGATATAAGCTTCCATACGGATGAGGAAACAGTCCGCGAAAAATATATTTCGCAAAGAAAGCAGTTTTGGGACGACATTGCCGATTACCCGAAGGATAAGGCGGCGTGGGGAAAGTTTTACCGAAAACGGATCACCACTATTTATAGGCACTTGGTTGGCCCTGGCTTAGGGGTTTTGGAATTGGGTTGCGGCAAGGGCGAGCTGCTCGCCAGTCTGGGACCTGGTTACGGAGTAGGCCTTGACCTTTCAGGGAAAATGATAGATTGGGCTCGAAGTAATTATCCAGAATTGGTATTCCATCAATCCGACGCCCACGGCCCGCTTCCGGAAGGCAATTTCGATGTCGTTGTGCTATCGGATTTGATTAACGATTTGTGGGACGTTCAAACTGTATTGGAGCGGGCGCGTTCGTCGATATCTGATGATGGGCGTTTGATCATCAATTTCCATAGCCATCTTTGGAGCCCCGCCTTAACATTCGCTCGAAAAAGCAAGCTGGCCAAGCCTAATTTACCGCAAAACTGGCTGACCATGGACGATGTAGTAAATTTACTTAACCTTTCCGGTTTTGAACCCGTACGCTGCTGGCGGGAGGTGCTTTGGCCGCTTCCTGGCTCCGTATTCGACTTCACTTTTAACAGGGTGCTGTCGCGCTTTTGGCCTTTTAAAAATTTCTGCCTGGCCAATTTTATTGTGGCCAGGCCAAAGCCGCGTAACAGGTCAGACGACCTGCCGGTATCCATAGTGGTGCCCGCTCGCAACGAAGCCGGCAATATAGAGGGTATCATACAGCGTTTGCCGGAAATGGGGCGGTATGTAGAATTGATTTTCGTGGAGGGTGGGTCTACCGACCGGACTTATGAGGCCATAGAAAAGGCCATTCCTCTGCATCCTGAGCGCAAAATATCTCTTTACAGGCAGCCCGGCAAAGGCAAGGCCGACGCCGTGCGGTTGGGCTTTGAAAAGGCCAGCGGCGAAATATTGATGATTTTAGACGCTGACTTATCGGTGCCTCCCGAAGACCTGGTGCGATTCCTGAACGCCATAAGGCAGGGTGATGGGGAATTCATCAACGGTGTGAGGCTTGTATACCCCATGGAGAAACAAGCCATGAGGTTTTTAAATTTCCTTGGGAATAAATTCTTTTCCTCGGCCTTTTCCTGGCTGCTCGGGCAGCCCACCAAGGACACCTTATGCGGAACCAAGGTATTGAATAGGAAGAACTATGAACGGATTGTCGCGGGGCGAAGTTATTTCGGAGATTTTGATCCTTTCGGAGATTTCGATCTTATTTTCGGCGCGGCCAAGCTCAACCTGAAATCGGTCGATTTGCCTATTCGATATCGTGAAAGGACCTATGGTGATACGAATATTTCACGATGGCGGCACGGATGGCTCCTGCTTAAAATGCTCTGGGTAGGCCTGAAGCGGTTAAAATTCATATAAACTTATGCTGCGTGTGGTTGTTTTGCAGATTCGCAGGGCGGCTCTGAAAAGCTTTTTAGCTTTGATCGGGGCGATCTTGTTAATGTTTTTTGGGGGCTGGATCCTGCGGGAAGTTCTCATGCCCCCAATGGCTGATGGACAAGGGCTACTTCTCCAGACCAGCCCAGGCGATCCCAGGCACAATAGGCTTTCCGATCCGGTTCTGTCCACACGGCCCCTCCCCACCTCATCAACAAGCGGATCCGGTCATGCATGGCAAAGATTGTCCGGTTTCCTTGGGATAGGCTGGCCTGGCACTTATAAATTGGCCTTGAGGTCCAAAGGGACCGCGAGGATTCATTTTGATGGCTTGGCAGTCTTGGAATCGCCTGAATCAGGGGCGCGGGTGGAAATCGAGCTCTGGATGGGTTCGGGTCCTCATTTTTTTATCCTCGATTCGTCATCCGAAGGCACGACGGTATTTTTAAAACGCGCCGGGTCTGAGCAGTGGCGGCTGCTGGATGAAACCATGCTGAGGCCAATCGCCAAACCCGTCAGCCCAGGACAGGCCCTGATAACAATGAACCGATTGACGGAAGCCCGTATTCCACTGGCAGCCTTCCTGATAGCGGGCCTTGTTATCGTCTTGCTGCGAGTATGGTTCCCCGGTTTCGGCCTCCATGGGTCATTTGCGTTGGCCGCCGTGACTTTGATTGTCTTGGCCTGGCTTTCAACAGGCACCCTGGCTCCACATGCTGCCACGCTCCATAACGCCAAGGAAGTTGCCCCGTGTAAATACCTCGTTAATGTTGACCATCCACACTGGATTGCGGTTTACAAAATGCTGGAAGGAGCCAACAAGGGCGAGTGGGCTTTTTCCATGGTTTTGCGAAGGGTGCTTCAACCCCTGCTGAGCCTCCCGTTTACCAGAGTTTTGGGCTACCTCGGTGGGGGATTCGTGCTCAACTTGGCTCTCAGCCTGGGGGCCTTGTTCTCGTGGGGTTGGTTTCTGAATCGCGAATTTGGCAACACTGCCTCTCGCTGGGGAATGTGGCTTCTGGCGACCTATCCTGGCCTGCATTATTTTATCGGATTGCCCTACGCCTATGCATTGATCGCCCCCACCATGGTCTGGGGGTTTATCTTTTTACATGAAATGGATAAGCCCGCCTCTTGGCGGAAATTATTTGTTCTCAGCCTGCTGCTGGGATGTCTGATGCTTGGGTATGACTTGATCCCATTCTTTGCGCCCGCCTTGCTGGCGGTGGTCTGGCACGCCAACCGCCGGTTCACCAAGCTATCGGCCTCGTTCGTTGGCCTGCTCCTGCCGACTATTATCTGGTCCTGCATTCTATATGGGGTTTTCGAGGCACCAGTCATCACGCGCAACACCTCCGTGTATCCTGCCATTCTCGCCAGTTGGTTGGGTCCGTACGACTGGGGTGAATGGGGCCGACTGCTGGCACAAGTCCCATTGGTCGCGGTACATAATTTATTCGTCGGGACCTTTATCACGTTGCCAGCGCTTCTGGTGCTGTTGCTTATTACCAATCGAGGGAGCACGAGGGTCCGATTATCATTTGCGTCCTTGGCGTTTGGCGCGTCAGTTATCCTGGTATTTTTCTTTAATAATCTTGGCCCGCCTTACCAAGCGCAATACGTGATGCGCGGGTATTGGATGGCGCGGCTCTATCAGCCGGTATTCATTTTCATTATTTTCTTCGCGGCGCAACGCATATCCGCAACCAGGGAAACAATGCCCTGGAACCGCGGATTGCATCGCGCTGTTTTGCTTATCACCATCTTGGTCAATACCATGGTGGTGCTGGGGCCGGCCACCTGGCCCGGCTTGGCGGAACCGATCTATGGTTATTTTTGCAATTACCCAAATCCCAGCCCGCCCGGCACGCTGACCCGGCAATTGGAACTTTACGGCCGCAGGCCGCTTGGCTTCTGCCCATGAGGCGGCGAGCGAAAACCGACCGGTGAGAATTGGTTAAGGTGCATGCAAACAAACAGTCGCTATATGAGGGAAATTGAGCATGGCTCTTGGTTGGCTCATAACAATACCGAAACGGTTTGGGGATGGGGAACCCCGGCGGGCCGACTAAGGGCAAAACGCAGGGCGCAGCTCATAGCGCAAGGGGCCGGCTTGGGCCCCGGCGTCACCGCCTTGGAGATAGGCTGCGGAACCGGCCTGTTTACTGAATTGCTGGCCGCAACCGGGGCGCGGATCACAGCCGTAGACCTGTCTCCCGATTTGTTGAAAAAAGCGCAGGAGCGAAACCTGCCTGCCGAGCAAGTCAGGTTTCTATTGCGGCCATTTGAAAAATGCATGGATCTAGGGCCGTTTGATGCGGTACTCGGCTCCTCGGTGCTTCACCATTTGGATTTGGACCCTGCCCTGGGGCGCATTGCCGAACTCCTGAAACCTGGGGGGCTTATGAGTTTTGCCGAGCCCAACATGTTGAATCCGCAAGTGTTTGCCGAGAGACATTTCCGGTTTTTGTTTCCCCAGGTTTCGCCGGACGAGACCGCGTTCATAAGATGGCGATTGGCCGCCGGGCTCAGCCGGGCAAACTTTCACGCGATAGAGATAACCCCTTTCGACTGGCTGCATCCCTCCGTGCCCAGCAGATTCATTGCTCCGGTTCTCAGGCTGGGGCGATTACTGGAAATCCTGCCAGGACTGCGCGAGTTTTCAGGCTCCCTGTATATCAGGGCCCGGAAATCCTGAAATCCGAGTCAATCAACGAGGCGAAAAATGGCCAGAGTTTGTTTGATATATCCGCGGGATATTGGTCTCAATTTTTTCCCCCTGGGTATAGGCTATATCGCGGCATATCTTGCTCAAAAGGGGCATCAGGTTCGGATTTTGGACATTACCCAATCCGAACTTAAGTTGTTATTGGAGTTGCCCAGATCAGAAGTTGATATTATAGGCCTGAGCATTACCACTCCTCAACTGGCGCTGGCTCAAAATATAATTCACCTCCTGCGCGAACATTTCCCCGGGACGCCCATTGTTGTGGGGGGCATCCATCCCTCCTACTTCAAGGAAACGTTTCTCGATGAAAATGACGCTGATTACCTAGTCTATGGCGAAGGCGAGGTCACAATGGATGAACTTTGCCAAGCAATCGACAGGGGTGGCACACAAATTAAAGATATTCAGGGGGTTGTCTATCGGCAGGGAAGTAAAAGCGTGATAAATCCCCCCAGGCCGGTCATCGGCGATATCAACCAACTGCCGCTTCCCTTGCGCGAAGCGGTAAACTACAGCGCTTATTTACAGCCGCCCGGGCTGATACGGGGAATTTGGACTCAGCGTTGCGCCAATCTCACTACTTCGCGCGGATGCCCTGGCCAGTGTAGCTATTGTGGAGTGAACTACATCTATGGCCGCAGATATCGCAGGCGCAGCGTGGATAACGTTTTGGCTGAAATAGATATATTGGTTGAAAGATATAACGTGGATGGTCTCTATTTCATGGATGACACTTTTCTGCTCAACACCAATTGGGTTGAGGAATTTTGTCATAAACTTGTTCAACGTAATTATTGCCTGCGCTGGTCATGCTATGGCCGCGTGGACACCATCCGCGAAAGCATGATCGAGGCCGCGAAGCAGGCTGGTTGTGTGCAGATAGAATTTGGAATCGAGAGCGGTTCCCCCGCCATATTGAAAAGAATCAAGAAAGGCACCAGCCTCGAGCAAATCCAAGCTGCGGTAAACATGGCGCACGATCACGGCATTCGCGCGTTGGGATCGTTCATAATAGGATTCGCCGAGGACACGGAGGAGGAATGCCAGGAAACCGTGGAGTTGGCTGGTAAGCTTGGCCTGGATTTCACCACATGCTACTACGCTACGCCCTATCCTGGCAGTCAGATTTACGAGGAGGCAGTAAAAAACGACTGCTTGCTTGAGCATGATTTCTCCAAATGGTATGTCCGCACCCCCAACATTTGGCGGGTTAAGCTTACGCCCGAAAAATTGGTCAAAAACCGTCTAGCGCTCTTGAAGAGCTGCAGGTTGCGCAACAGCATTTTTTTCATGCGCAGCCCTTCCCTTATGTTTCGCATGGCTTGGCTTTTGGCTACTCATCCCGTAGCCTTGGCGCGTTCGATCCTGGACTCGATGCGAAATCGCTGTTTTGACGATTTGGGCTACTATTTCTATACCCATTTGGAGGGGGGGCTCGGTGGCCGCAATCTGTAGCCCGCCCCATGCGTATCGTATAGGCGTGATAGAACCGAAGAAACGGAATCCGGCCATCGATGTGGAGGATGGCAACCTGTATTGGGCTGTCCATTCATGCGCCATGAACGATGGCGCGCGCGATATCCCGGCATTTAAAAAAGGTCATAAACTAGTCAGGGATGCTAAGTAAATGGCGCGTCTAGTTCTCAAAGATCTCTCCTCTTACCCAAAATACTCGACGAGTGACCCACTAAGATTCTATTACTACCCGATTGTAGGAAAGCTATATCGGCAACGCGTTGAAGCGTGTCTGGACCAACTGGGAGGTGGTGACAGGATACTTGAGGTAGGGTTCGGTTCAGGCTTATGCTTGCACAACTTGTGTGAAATGTATGAAGAGGTGCATGGCGTTGACTTGGATGCGCCTGTGGAGGCCGTTTCGAAATTCGCCACGGCGAATGGGCTTGCGGTACAGCTTGCCAATGGCAATGTGACTGACCTGATTTATCCCGATGAATATTTTGAGGCTGTGCTTTTAATCAGCATCTTGGAGCATCTTCGGTCTGATGAACTGGAACAGGCTATGAAGGAAATAAAGCGAGTCTTGAAACCCGGCGGCCAAATAGTTTTTGGGGTGCCGATAGAAAGCAGGTTCATGAGTTTAGCTTTCAGGATATTGGGTTACGATATAAAAAAGCTCCATTTTTCTTCACATATTGATGTCAATTACGCTGCCGCGAAGCATTTCCATCAAGAAAAATCATTCTTTTTAAAACACCCTTTATTCCCTGGTGCGCCAATTTATCAAATTGGGAGTTTCCGCAAAGCAATTGATCAGAAGACTCGAAGAACATCAGCCGATGCCTGACATGAGCCGCTCTGTCTTTTGGATAAAAAATTCTTCTGAACCCTCCCGATTTTTACGGGCACGCCGGTAATGGAATGCAAGGCTAGCTGCCAGGCCGGCGCGGCTTCCGTGAGCTTTTTCCACACCCGGAAAATGGAGATGAGCCGCGGCGAGAGCGCCGCCGCCCGCGAAGCCATCCACCGGGCCGTCTTCCAGCTAACAAGGAGGCATAGCGCCAACGGCTATATTAGCCCCTTGGCATTTGAAAATAAAATGGCCGCTAATGACTTGTCCGTTGTTACTGGGCAAGATCAAAGAAGATGTCTCCTTTAAGTAGAGTGGTTGCGCTAAGCACTGTAATGCGTTAATATCCAACGGCAATTTTGTGTCGTACTGGCAAAAATGTGTTGAGATAACAATCTGATACTTAACCATACTGAATATCATGAAATTTTTATTTGTTAATCCACCTTGGGGGGCTCCAACGCAAAGCATATGGTCAAAAGTATCAAGCGTCATGCCGCCAATGGGCCTGGCCATCCTGGGGGCGGTCTTGGAAAAAGAGGGCCATGAGGCTGTCATCTTAGATGCCTATGCCGAACGAATCGGGCTGGATGGGTTCAGGAAATGGCTATTAAAGCAGGAGGAAGCAGATTACATAGGGTTTTCCGTAACCACTCCGCAAGTAGCTTTTTCCCTGGAACAGGCTAAGATCGCAAAGGAAATATTTCCAGATGCCACCGTGGTCATGGGCGGCGTTCATCCGACGGTCATGCCGGAAGAAATCCTGCGAGAATCGCAGGTCGACCTAGTTGTACGGGGAGAGGCGGAGATCAGCATCCTGGAGTTGGCCGCCGGTAAAGACCCTGCGGAAATAGCAGGCGTCTCGTGGAAAGGCCCCCATGGCGCGGTTCACAATCCTGACGCGCCAGTCGTCAAGGATTTGGATAGTCTGCCAATTCCGGCTTATCACCTCCTGCCGATGCACCTCTATAAACCAGCGGCGGGCGCCAACAAAAGACTACCCGCCACAAGCATGCTTTCTTCCAGGGGTTGCCCTGGACATTGCACCTTTTGCTATCGCCATACAGGCAAGGTGCTGCGAGTGCTTTCCGGTCGCAGGGTGGCTGAGGAAGTAAAGTACCTGCAAGAAAATTATGGCATTCAAGAAATATGCTTTTATGACGATACATTTACGGCTAAAAAACAAAGGGTGTATGATTTCCTTGATGCGATACGGGAAGGCAATATTGATATTTCCTGGAGCTGTTTCAGTCGCGTTGACACGGTGGATGAAAACCTATTAAGCGCCATGAAGGCCGGCGGCTGCCACCAAATCATGTATGGTATTGAGTCGGCCAGTGAAATTATTCTGAATAATGTTCGCAAGCGCATCAACTTAAAATTGGTGGAACAAGCGGTTCGCGCGGCCAAGAAGGCTAAAATAGATGTTCGCGCGGCATTCATGCTGGGTAATCCTGGCGAGACGTTGGAGACAATGCGTGAAACGCTAGAATATGCTATCAAACTCAACCCGGAAATAGTGATTTTCAACATCACCACACCGTTTCCCGGTTCAGAAATGTTTGCATGGGCGAGAGAGAACGGGTTTTTAGTAACCGAGGATTGGACCAAGTATGATTTCGCCCAATCCATAATGCGGCTCCCCACCATAACCACCGATGAAATCCAGGACTTCTACGGTAAGGCTTATCGCAGATTCTACTTCAGGCCAAGGTACATTTTCATGCGCCTGGCAAAACTGAGATCCTGGGAAGATATCAAGAATGCCTGGCGCGCGGTAAAAGGCATCCTCACCACATAAATTATGGTGCCGTACTCCTTGATTGCAGTTACAGGCAGGCCTCCCGTTAGTCTGGATTCAGTTCACGACGCAGCGCATTTTTGAGCCATCCCACTCATAATTGATCAGCGTTATTTTACAGGTTATATAAACCATCAGCTTGCCTTTCCCGCGATATTTTTTCTTCGTTGCTTGCAGGTTTTCTCGTCTGGTGTCTAATGGGCAATAGGCCATTTCAGCCTTGGATCGGTCTTCATCTGGACGTAAAGATAAGCACTTAACTATATGATTCGCAACCGGAACAGTGCAAATCTATGGTCGCAAGCCCTGAATATTCTCGGGCTTGCCGTTATGATCATGCTTCTAACCCATGGGTCATCAAACCCCAGCGTCCTGGGATACTATTCGCTATCCTATGTTGGAGTTATGATAGCGTGGGGATTGACCTTAGGGCTGACTTTTGCGCGCGGCTATTATCAAACCAGCTTTGCGGCAACCCTGGCCTGGCCGCAAATGATATTGGCCGGCATTTTACTCGGTCTCTTGGCCACGGTGCGCCCCTGGTCTGATTGGCTGACTCCTTTTTTGGCGCTTGCCTGTGGTCTGATTCTCTTCGGCAAGGAGATGGCCGAGGCGCTGCCAGGTTGGGCTGTTAGGTTAAGCCTTGGTGGGTTTTGCGCAGCTGTTTTGGCCCTGGCGCTCCCCAATTGGCGTCCTGGCTTAGTAGGATGGGGAGACCTGGCGGCCTACCTTTGGCTGTGGCTGGGCCTTATCTGCTTGGGAGTCATGATCGCACGTTCGCCCGGCGGGAGGTGGATACGCCACATAGCTGACCGTGTATCGCAGCATCAAGTGGTGGCGGCGGCATGTTTGGTGTTCTTATATCTGGCGCCATATCTGTTGTTGGGTCAAGAATCCCAACTTCAAATACATGATTATTTAGATTCATTGGAAAATTATATTTTATCCTCAGGTTATCCCAATCTTTTCAATTCTCTTGCTGAAATTATCCCTCAAAAAATGGGAGGCCAGCCCAGATTCATTTATCCGCTTCCATTCAATGTCGCATCGCCGTATCGGTTTTTTGATCCACTGATAATACATATCGTGAACCAATTTCTCATGAGAGGCGTTGCTCTGATAGGCATGTTATTGTTGCTCAACAAGCTTGGTCATCGTTTGGGGCTCATTGTTCCTGGCTTAGCGACCTTGGCTTCCTTGGGCTTTGCCTTGGCGGCTTTTTTCCCAGATGGCGGCTTGTACGTTGCCGGCATGCCCCTGGTTACCTATCTCTTGTGGCAGATATATGATTATAAAGCGAGGATATTACATTGGCTGGCTTTGGTGGCGGTGATTTGGTATTCGCATTTCACCAGCACCTATTTATTTTTTATCCCTTTGCTCTGCGTATGGTTGCTCTGGGATATGGCCAAAGGACATAAGCTGCACTTGCCGTTGGCCTTTGCCACGGCGTTGTTGAGCGTGGAATTCGTGATTTGGTCATATAATATGTTTTTCTATATGTTACTTAACCCTAATTTTATTTCGCAACGGGTGGAATTCCAGCCTACGATATTGGGATGGCATGAGGCTATTGTCAAGTTTTTATCCTTGACCTGGGATGGTTCTTATTTTTACCAAGTTCAACATTGGTTGGTCTTTCCTAATTTGGCGGTGTTTTTATTCGGGTGTGTTGTGCAGGTGAAAAAAAGGTTGTTGAAACCGGCCCTGATCTTGTTCGGTATCGCCATTGTGCTATGCTTAATGGCCGCGTTTACCTATACGGGATTTTACGTAAAAATTCTAGCCGAGCGGTTCTGGATAATAAAAGTATTTCATTTATACAGAATGGTCTGCATTAATGCTTTATTGTGGCCCGTGTTGTTTTTCGTCTGCCTGCTGGGGCTATATAATTGGGGCGCCGGTTGGCGCCGGTTTGCGTGGGGCTTAGCCATGTTTCAAGTGGTTTTACATTTTTATGGCGGATTCCTCCCGGCTTCCCAGGGATGGGTAGGCTGGGAGTCATTGAAAAGCGCTTCTCCGGTTTATACCCGCGACAGCCCCTACATCTCCTACCGTAATTTCTATGCCAAGGAGTTATTCGCTGAAATAGCAAGGTATATTGGCCGCGATCAAAACAGCTATCGAGTCGGCAGCGTATGCCTCTTGCCTTCAGTGTCTTTGGCCAATGGTTTTTATACGGTGGACGGGTATCTTCCTATTTATCCGCTAGAATATAAACACCGTTTTCGCAAAGTAATTGCCGCTGAACTCGCAAAAAGTGAAGAATTACGTAAAGAGTTTGACAACAAGGGCATACATTGCTACCTGAGGCCGGCTGAATTGGATTTGTCGTCTTTTCAGGACAAGTTCAGTCCTCTGCATGGTTTGGATGACTTGGATTTAGATTTGACCAGCTTTAAGGATTTGGGGGGACAGTATATTTTGTCGGGATTAGCGATAAATAATTCTGAAAGTCGTGGCATGAAGTTGCTCAAAATGTTTGATCATCCCCATTCTGCATGGCGGGTATACTTGTACGCTGTCTTATAAAATCAAATCGGTTGCTATTTTTCTTGAATATCGACAAAATCGGCGTGGGCTTTTATATGCAGAGGGCGCTCTCGGACGGGCAATTCCGAGGTAGCTCCTTGACTTCCGTTTTCAGCGCCACACCACGCGGGCGGCCTTCTCTATTTACGGTATTGCCAGGGAGAAAACCTGGTGTGGCCTTGGCGCGTAATAAGGGCTTTTGTGCGGAACATTCCCCAGCGCAGGCGGCGGCTGGGCATAGCCAAAGCCGTTATATTTTATTCTGATGGATAGAGCTAGAAGCTCAACGACAAACTGCCCATTATCTGTGGGCAAGAATATATAGCACTCTGGACATTTTCATGGAACAAGAGAAACAAGACAGGCCCGCACCTCTTATATCTGTGGTGATAGCTACATTTAACAGGGCCGAAATGTTGGGAGACGCTTTAGCGTCTTTGGCGAAACAAACCTTG
This sequence comes from Desulfocarbo indianensis, assembly GCA_001184205.1. Classification (GTDB taxonomy): domain Bacteria; phylum Desulfobacterota; class Desulfarculia; order Desulfarculales; family Desulfarculaceae; genus Desulfocarbo; species Desulfocarbo indianensis. The sequence continues at coordinate 217,408 of LBMP01000001.1, read as the reverse complement.
TCCTCCGATCAATTTGAAGTGCTAATTGTGGACAATAATTCTACAGACCATACAAGGAAAATGACGGAACGATTTATGAAGTCGTTTCCCAATTTCAGATATGTCAGGGAAGCAACCCAGGGAGCCTCGGCGGCCCGCAATCGCGGCTGGCGCGAGGCAAGAGCCGACTACGTAGCATTTGCGGACGACGACGCTTTAATGCCTCCCCATTGGCTGGCGCTCGCCAAGGATATAATTGAAAAGCATGAGCCGACCGGTTTGGGAGGTCCTTTTTATCCTTTTTACATTTCTGAAAAGCCTTACTGGTTCAAGGATCAGTACGGATCTTGGCTGGGTATGGAGCAGGAAGGCACATTACCGGCCAAGCAATACCTGTCAGGCATGAACATGATTTTCCAGCGGCGCGTCTTGCAGGAGGTGGGAGGTTTTACCAATAGCTTGGGTCCCTGCGGCGGCAAAGTGGGTTATGGCGAAGAGCCAACCCTGCAAATGCGCATCAGGGGCAACGAACCGGATTCTGTGATTTATTTCCATCCCGATCTGTTCGTTTACCACCTGGTGGCTCCTTTTCGGACCACCCTGTGGGGGGGATGCAAGGATAAGTTCATCACCGGCCGTTATTCAGTGAGAGTTTTCTGGAATCAACAAAGCGCGCCGACATCCAAGAAAATATTGCTATTGAGATTAATCAAAACCTGCAAGGCAATGTTATTGGATTTCTGTTTCGGATTGGTCAGGCGCGATCGCACTAAGCAGCCATATTGCAAACAAGTTATCTATGAAATAATGGCGGTTCATGTGCCGTACTTGGGGATTTTATGGGAGAAGTGGCGCCTGATTAGCGGCGCCTCCCAATAGACCTAGTGGGGATGCTTATCGGTGTCCACGCGCTGCCCCACCAGCCGCCAGGGAGGTTGCAAACCCAAGCCAAGGGCCAGAAGCTCGCCGGCGATCCATGATCGCCTCCCGATTCGAAACCATGCAACGGATCCCGCTTAACGACACCAGAACCATGACAATTCCGCTCAGCACGACGAAAAGGCTTAAAAATATGTCAGTTGGTTGTGGGCAAGAGCAAAAAAAGTCGCCAGGGCCTGCCTGGCGGAACGAAAAAGCATGAGACGAGTCACCCAGTATTGCCACTTGCGGACTTGTCCCTTTTGCGGCTCATCCGAACTGGTGAACAAGGGCGCGATAAATTTTCCCCAACCGTTGACTTTCGTCGACACGCCGGTCAGCTTCGCTTTCGAGCCGCAATTGTGGCGCTGCCGCGGCTGCCTATCCGGCTTCGTGCAGGACGCGCTCGCCGAAAAAGAGGCCCTGGAAATGTACGCCGCCAACAGCGGAAAGCGCTGGGCCTATGAAGAACCATTCCAGCTTCATCGCGATCCCCGCGTGGTCAGCGGCATCAGAACTCATTTGTCATCGGGTGGGAAGGTACTGGATATCGGGTGCAACACGGGCATGTTTTTGGACCTTTGCTCGGAGCTGGGCTGTCATACCCACGGCGTTGAGTTGTCCCACCAGGCCAGGCGGCTATGCCGCGATAAAGGCCACGCCTGTTGGCCTGATCTGGACTCGATTCCGCCTGGCATGAAATTCGATGTTTTGACGTTGTTCGATCTGATCGAACATGTTTTTGAGCCGGTTCCCTTTTTACAGCGTTGTCGTGGATTGCTGAGCGAAAAAGGCAAGGTGCTTATCCTCACCGGCGATATCAATTGCCCCATGGCGCGGCTGTTTCAACGTTCCTGGTGGTACCTGCGCTATGCGGATCATGTCCGTTTCCCTTCCCCGCGGTTTTTCAGCCAATTGCCGGGGTATCGCCTGAAGGAATGGGCCAGGGTTTATGTCTTTCGCAAACTGGCGCGAGGAACGGACCGCTACAGGGATTTGCTTAAAAGGGCTCTCAGGCGCAATTACCACGGCTATCCCCCTCTGGGCCCGGATCATATGTTGGTAATTCTGGAGGCCGTCTCTTGACGGCGATGAAAACGGCGTTGACTTCAAAAACTCCCCTGTCGGTGTTTCTCTACAACCGTCCGGAGCATTCCGAGCGATTGTTCCAGTCCCTCTCGGCCTGTCGCCGTTTGGACGAGTGCGCCCTGCACGTATATTGCGACGCTCCCCGCGATCCTTCCGCAGCCGCCCAGGTCGCAGCCACCCGCCTAGTGGCCAAAGCTTGGTGCGAACGCCTGGGCGGCAACCTGGTGGAACGTGAAAAAAACGTAGGTTGCGCAGCCAGCATAGTAAGCGAAGCCGCAACTCATTGCCAACAAAGCGGTCGAGTTATCGTGCTGGAAGACGATTTGATGGTGCATCCCGAGTTTCTGAATTTCATGCTCGGGGGTTTGGATCGTTATGAGCATGAAGAGCAGGTGTTCCAGGTATGTGGTTTTTTGTTGGGAGAGCCACAACCCATCCGCCAGGATGTTTTGTTTCTTCCCTTCACTCACTCTTGGGGATGGGCCACTTGGCAGAGGGCTTGGCGGCATTTCACTTTTCAGCCTGACCTCGTTGCATTGGGTCTGCAAAGTGAACGCGGCCGCTGGCGCTACAATCTGCGGGGCTCTTTTCATTGGGCCGAGACCTTGATAAAGGCGATGCAAGGCAGAGGAGACATCTGGGACGCCTATTGGTACGCCGCGGCTTACAAACACGGCGCCGTGACCTTATATCCGCGCGTCTCCCTGGTGGTGAACAATGGCTGGGACGGTTCCGGGTTGCATTGCGGGGCGCGCCCCCGCTATGGCATTGCCATGAACTTGAACCCGGAGTGGCCGCCCTTTCCCAGCGCCATCGACTGGCCCCGACAAGCGGAAGCGAACCAGGCCGCTTACCGGCGAGTTCAGAAATATTTGCGTAGACAAGAGAAACTTTGGAAGCGGCGTCCTTCTCTGTTGGCCAGGATTCGCGGCAGGGTTTCGCCTTTCGTGCCAGATTGGCTCAAGACAAGCCTGCGCATGGTCCGCCCTAAAGGCCGCCAGCCTGACGGGGGCGATTCCTGACCAGCCAGGAGATGGCCTGGGGTCCGCCGCCCAGGCGTGACGCCGCCTGACCACTTCGAAGGCGGCGTGACATAAAAAGAGCGAGGTTGCAGCGGATGGTGAGAGGCCTTCCCTATGGGGGGCAAGGCCGCTATCGTCGGGGGACGCGGCGCTTCCTTGCGGGGTGTGGGATGGTTTAAATTGAAAAACGGGTCATCAGACATAACCAAGCCGGCGAGTCGAAACCGCGCGATAAATTTTATCGCCTTGGCAGCGGCGGCGATCTGCTTGACCTTGTTATGGGTCCAGCATTCATTACGCAACGGCGACCTGCTGTTAGTGCCCACCTATGACGACATCGAATACATGGCGGATGCCTTGCAGCGTTTGCAGGTCTTCGACGTCCATGGGCCCAAGCATGCTGTGTGGGATTTCATCGCCCATCCCCCCCACGGTCCCTTGGCAAGTTTGGTCGCCCTGGCGGGTTTCGCCGTTTGGGGCGTGCACGATTGGGCCCCTTATGCGGTTAATGGAATTTTGCTTTTCGCCTGGCTGTTGGCGCTGCGCCGGTCCTTCGGGGAAAACAGCCCGGTCAACGTCTTTTTCTGGATGGCCTTTTGCCTGACCTTGCCCATTTCGGGCCACGTGGTCATGGAGCTCCGCCCGGACTTGGGCTGCGGTTTATTGACGGCGTGGCTCTTGGTATGCCTGGGCGAAGACAACTTCCTTGCGGGCCCCAAACGCCGTCTGATCGGCATCGGGATCGGCTTCGGTTTGGCCCTATGGGCCAAGCCCTCGGTTTCTCTGGCCACGCTTTTTTACTTGGGCTCCGCCTTGATCATATTAACTTTACGCGATTGGGCGATCAACGTCTCCAAACGTGCAATAAAATCCGCCGTTCTGGCCTGGTCGGCCTGCTTGCTGCCCGCTCTGATCATTTTTCTGCCCTTTCTTTTGATCACCGATTTCGGGCCCTGGCGTTACATGCTGATCAGCCATTTCGGGCAAAACCAGGAGGTGTGGACTTACGGGGGCACTTGGTGGCAGGCGCTCACCTACCATTTGACCGGCCCGGGCGGGACGTTCATGTTCGGCCGGCAATTCGTCTTGCTGGTTTTGGCATCGGCGGCGGGTCTCATCACGGCCTGGACGGGAGGCAGGGAGGCCCGCCTCCGCCTGGCCGCCTGGGGAGCCTTGCTGGCGGCCACTTTTCTTGTCCCCTTGCTTACGCCTGAAAAGCAGCGCTTTTTCGCCGCGGCCTTCGATTGCCTGCTCATATTGCTGGCCGGCCGGGCCATGGGCCGCATGAGCCGGAGCCTGAGCGCGGGAAGGCCCGGCTGGGTCGCCGCGGCCGGCCTGGCGGCGGTTTTCCTGGCGGGATTCCTGGTCAGCTATTGGCCTGACTACGTGCCGCGGGAAGGAGCCAGAGCCATCCGCGCCATGCAGACCGGCGTGGCGGAAACCATCGCGGCCCAGGCCGGGGAAAGCCGGCGGCCGCTGCGGGTCTTCTACACCAGCGTCGGCGCCAGCAATCCCACGCAACTTCGCTATCTGTTGCTCAAGCTTGGCGTGCCATCCGATGTGGTTGGCTTGCACCTCAGCCAGGATTTGGATTCGTATCGCAAAGAAATCGATCAAGCGGATTTCGTGGTGGCGATTTATCGCGAGAGCGATAACCCAAGAGCCAGAATCCCCTCGCAGCGGGTGGAACGCCAAAGCCTGGAGATCATGCTTGCGCGCAAAGACTACCGCAAGATAAAGGAGTTTTGGGCGCCGCCCGACCAAAATTTATCGGTTTTCGCGCGGCGCGAACCATGAGAGCCATTGCCTTTGGAAACCCATGCCAATGACAATCAATAAAATCGCGGTAGTGGCGCCGGTCTTCAACGAAGAGGCAGTGCTGCCGGAATTTTATCGCCGGCTCTCCGCCGTGGCCGACAGCCTCCCCGAAGCGGAGTTCGAGTTCCTGTTGGTCAATGACGGCAGCACGGACCGCAGCGCGGCATTGCTGGACGGTTTGGCCGCCCAGGACCGACGGGTGAAGGTGTTGCACCTGGCCGCCAATTTCGGCCACCAGATCGCCCTCAGCGCGGGCGTGGATCACGCGGATGCCGACCTGATCGTAACCATGGACGCGGATTTGCAGGACAGCCCCGAGTTGATCCCGGCGATCAAGCTGAAAATTGAAGAAGGCTACGACATAATCCAAATGCAGCGCGCGAGCCGGGATGGCGAAAGCAGGTTCAAGCTGCTCACCGCGCGGGCGTTTTACAAATTCATGACCTACCTGGGCATCAAGGGCCTGGTGGAGAACGTGGGCGACTTCAGGGCCTTTACCCGGCAGGTCCAGCAAGTGGCCTGTCGCTTTCGTGAGCGGCACAAGTTTTTACGCGGGATTTACGCCACCCTGGGCTTCCGGCAACATGTGATGCCCTACCGGCGCGACCGGCGCTACGCGGGAAGCACGAAATTCTCCTTGTCCAAGATGATAGCCTTTGCCCTGGACGGCATCCTCACTTTTTCCTCGGCGCCTTTGAAGTTCCTCCACGTGATCGCCATTACGCTTTGGATCATCAGCCTGGCCTATCTGATCAAGGCGCTTTTGGATCATTACGTTTTCGACGTCACGGTGCCCGGCTGGACCTCCCTGGTGGTGCTGTTGGTGTTTTTCACCGGCTTGGTGCTTTACTCGTTGGCCATAGTCGGTCTTTACATCGGCAAGATTTTCGAGCAGGGACAGCGGCGGCCTTTGTACTGGATTCGCGAAGGCCGTAATGTGGAGCCGGTGGACGATGGATGCGGCCAGCCCTGGGCGAAAACGCCAGAGACGCAGAACCGGAAATAGCTCCCCGGCAATCGCAGGGTCCAGTGGCGAAAAACGTCGGCTTGGTTCGTTTTCCGCCATAAAAGGCGGGCATCACGGCATTGCCAACTCAGGCCCGATCAGCCAGAGAAGGCTAAAATTTATTGCGTGGCCGCTCCTGAATCCTGATCGCCACAGCCAGGGCTTGGCACGCGGAGCGGGCGCGACTGATTCGAAACATAATGAACGTGTCTAACAATCCCGATATCGCCGAGCTGCCGCCGCCGCCGCCGGGCAAGACCGGCTGGCCCTGGAGCGGAGAACCTGCCAAGCTCCCCCCCCAGGCGGAGGGCGGCCGTTCATGGCCCTTGATCAGCCTGGTCACGCCTTCCTTGAATCAGGCCCGGTTTCTGGAGCAAACCATCCGCTCGGTGCTTTTGCAGGGCTATCCGGCCCTGGAATACATCATCATCGACGGCGGCAGCGACGACGGCAGCCTGGAGATAATCAAGCGCTACGAGCCCTGGCTGAGCTATTGGGTCAGCGAGCCGGACGAGGGCCAGTCTCAGGCCATCAACAAGGGCTTCCGCAGGGCCGGAGGCGAGGTGGCGGGTTGGCTAAACTCGGACGATCTGCTCTATCCCGGAGCCCTGGCCGCGGTGGGGCGGGCCAGGCTGGCCCACCCCGAGGCCAAGGTCATCTACGGAGCCGGGGCCAAGGTGGACCATGAGGGACGGCTCAGCAAGGAGATTCCCCAGCGCCCCTATGATCCCGGGCTGCTGGCGGCGCGCTGCTATTTTCTGCAACCCGGCACCTTCATGGAACGCGAGGCGCTGGCGGCGGTGAACTTGCTGGACGAAAAGTTGCGCTACGCCATGGACTGGGATCTATGGATACGGCTGTGCCGCAAAGGCCCGGCGGTATCCCTGCCCCAGCGCCTGGGCATGCTGCGGGTCTATCCCGACACGGTGACCAATACGGGAGGATGGGCCAGGAGGCGCGAGCTGGCTGAAATCGGCCGCCGCCACAACGGCCCCCTGGACAAGAACTGGCTGGCTTTCTGGCCGCTGTATTTTTGCGCCCGTCTGGATGAAAAGCTGCCGGGCCCGCTTTTCGCGTGGGCGGGCAAAGCTTTGCGGCGTTTGTTCGACTTGGCTTTCGGCCGCGACACCTATATGGTGCGCTGAGGCGGCCCCTGGCGGCCGCCCGCCCTGCCAAGGCCATAAGGCCCAGGCTCAAGAGGATCAAAATGGATATCTTGGAAAAAACCTACACTGCCCACAGCGAACACTATGACAAGGACAGACAGGATCACTCCGAAATTCAAGAATCCTGGTTTGATCAGAACACCGCCGACAGCTGGCGTCATCGCAGGATGTACGAGGTGGTCGATATCCTGGCTCCCTGGCACCATGGCAAGTGGTTCACCATAGGCGACGGCCGCTTTGGGCTGGATTCCCAAGTATTGAGAAGAAAAGGCGTCAGCAAGGCGGTGCCTTCGGACATATCCGAAACCTTGCTCAAGGAGGCTTGCCGGCGCGGACTCATCGAATCCTACCGGGTTGAGAACGCGGAGAAGCTTTCCCTGGAGAACGAAAGCTTCGATGTGGCTTTCGGCAAGGAGTGTTTCCATCACTTTCCAAGGCCCTTTATCGCCTTGTATGAAATGCTGCGGGTGGCGCGCAAGGCGGTGGTCATGATCGAGCCGGTGGACAAGAAGCAGCCCTGGACGGCCAGGGCCAAGGAAGCCCTGAAAAGACGGCTTCTGATCAACCCGCTTTCGCGCAAGGTCATCAACGCGCTCAGCAAGGGCAGGCTGGCCAAACGCGGCCTGCGGCGGGGGGAATACTTCGTGGCGGGCGGCTATGAGAGCCCCGGCTGCCACGTATATAAAATCTCCATCAGTGAGTTCACCAAGGTGGCTTTGTCCTTGGACTTGCCGATCATAGCCTTCAAGCGGTTCAACGACTTTTATCTGAAAGGCGGCGAGCTGGCCCCGGCTTCATGGAAATCAAAGGCCTACCGCAAGATCAGGCTCACCATTCTCTGGAGAGACTTGCTGGGCAAGCTGGGGCTGAAAGATCCCAACGTGGTGAGCATGATATTGTTCAAGGAAACTCCGGGAGAAGAAATACTGGATTCCCTGAGCCGCCGCGGCTGGTCCATCTATCACTTGAGCCGCAATCCCTATCACGCTTGACCTTGCTCTTTGCTCTTATTCACCTCGGCGTTGCTGGCGGAAGGCTAAAAGCGGCCCGACTGGCCTGGGCGCTGTGGCCGGGACGCCTTAGCGACGCGATGATTCCGCGAGCTGGACACATGACCATATGAAACCCCAAGCCCTGTTTTTTTACCGCCGCAACGGAACCGCCCGTGAGCGCGACCACCAGGCCGGCACGGGGCCGGATGAGATGCTATACGGGCGCAATCATCTGGAGGCCCACGGCTTCGCCACCTCGTTCCTGGAAGGCGGCTTGGGCGAGGGCGGCTGGCGGCGCCGCTTGTGGAAGCCGGCGGAGGGATACATTTCCCGGCGCTTGCGCATGGGCTTCCTGTGGCACCTGGCCCAGATTCACCAAAGCGAGCTTGCCGCGGCCGGGGTCGTCTTCACCACCACCGACGCCTGCGGCTTGCCGGTGGCCCGGCTCAAGGCCCTGGGCCGTTTGCGCACGCCCCTGGTCTACCTCAGCCAGGGCTTGAGCGACCGCCTGGCGGCCATGCCCCCGGGGCGCTTGCGGGAAAGCTTTCGCCGGGCCTACTCGCGCTATCTGCGGGCGGCGGAACGGGTGCTGGTGTTGGGCGAGGGCGCGGCGCAGCCTTTGCTGAAGGAACTGGACCTGGAGCCGGACCGGGTGCATTGCCTGCAGTTCGGGGTGGACCAGGATTTCTGGACGCCGGGCAACGAGCCGGATCAGGATTACGTGTTCAGCGCGGGCAGCGACTTGGGCCGCGATTACGACACGCTTCTAGGGGCGGCGGGCGACCTGCCGCTCAAGATCGTCACCCGCCTGCCCTTGGCCGGGGCCAGGGGGCCCCAGGTGGAGGTGGGCTCCCAGTTCACGGTCCTGGAATTGAGGGAGCTCTACCGCCGGGCCGCCGTGGTGGCCATAACTCTGCAAGACGTGGCCCAGCCCACCGGGCAAAGCTCGGCCTTGCAGGCCATGGCCTGCGGCAAGGCCACCATTGTTACCAGGTTTCAAGGCCTCTGGGACCCCCAGGGCATGCGGCACGGCGAGAACTGCCTCTTGGTGGAGCCGGGCAACGCCCAAGAATTGCGGGAGGCCATCGACAAACTGCGAGAGGACCGGGCCTTGGCCCAGCGCCTGGGCAGGGCGGCTCGTGCGAGCGTGGAGCGGATTTACAACAGCGGACACATGGCCGGCCAGTTGGCCGAGCACCTGCGCCAGGCCATGCGTTTGGCTTAACCCCCCGGCAAGGCATAGATCGCCGCCAGGGTGGCGTCCACCATTTTATCCAGCGAGTAATTCTCCAGAATTCGCTGGCGCAAGAGAGCGCCGGTTTTTTCGCGCTCCGGGGGCGACGGGGCCAGCGCCCGCCGCCAGGCTTGGGCCAGGGCCGGCGGATCGCCGGGCGGCACCGTCAGACCCAGGCCCTCCACCAAAAGCGCGGAATCGCCCACCTGGCTCACCACGCAATTGACGCCGCAGGCCATGGCCTCGCCCACCGCGTTGGAAAAGCCCTCGCCATAGGCCGAGGCCAGGCTGAGCAGGTCCAGGGCGTTGTACACGGCGGGCATATGGTCCGAGGGCCCGGCCCAAATGACTTTCTCCGGCAGCCCCAGGGACGCGGCCAGATCACGCAGCCTGGTTTGCTCGGCCTTTGCGCCATGTCCCACGCAGACGAAGCGCAACTCCGGCGCCTCACCGCATAGCGCCGCCGCCCGCAGGAAGGTGTCGTGGTCCTTCATGGGATCCAGGCGGCCCACCAGGCCGATGAGCTTTTCCTCCGCGCCCACGCCCCAGGCCAGCCGCTGGCAACGGCCCGCCGGCGGGTCCGGCTGGAAACGCTCGGTATCGATTCCGTTGGGCACCACCGCCAGGCGCTCCCCGGGGTAGCCCTGGGAAACCACCAGGTCCCGGCCCGCGAAACTGTTGGCGATGATAAGATCGGCCCGGCGGGATAACAGGCAGTTCAGGCGGAAGTTGAGGCGGGGAAACCAGCCGTAGCGGCGCAGGTCCATGTTGGAGGCCCGCACGCCCCAGACCAGCTTGATCCCGCCCAGAAACGGCCGCAGCAGGGAGGCGGCCAGGTTGGGCGTCTCTAAAAAGGAATAAAGCGCCGCCGGATTCTCGGCGCGGATGGTCCGCGCCAGGCGGGGCAGGAAGGCGGCCAGGTCCCAGCGCCCGGCTTTGCCGGGGCAGAGTAGCGGCACCCCGGCCCTGCTCAGGTCCGGGGCCAAGGCCCCGCCGGGGTAGAAGAGGACCACGCTCACCGGTATATTGCGCTTGAGCAGGCCCAGGGCCAAGCCAACGGCCTGGCGTTCGGCTCCGCCCCGGTCCAGCGAACGCAGCAGAAGAGTTATTTTCTTCCCGGCGGCCATGCAGCCAAAGCTAGCCTTTTTAACGGGCTTAGGCAAGAAGGATGTCGCCGAGAAAGCCGTAGGGTCATGAAGATCAGCATGGGCAGCAATATCCAACCCGGCCCCTGGGGCGGCGGCAATCAGTTCGCCCGCTCCCTGGCCGACCACCTGAGCCAGGCCGGGCATCAGGTCAGCTTTGACCTGTCCGACCCGGAGCTGGATCTGATACTGCTCACCGAGCCCGACCCCAAGCTCAAGGTCAGCGCTTTCAACCACCGGCAGATTCTGCGCTACCTGCTGTTCACCAATTCCAAGGCCGTGGTGGCGCACCGGGTGAACAACTCCAGCGAAACCAAGGGCCAGGCCTCGGGCGAGTTCAACCGCTTCCGCATCAACGCCAACCTGGTGGCCGACCACACCATATTCATCAGCCAGTGGCTTTGGGAGACCTACCGCCGCTGGGGTTACGACCGCGACGAAACCAGCGTTATCTTAAACGGCGGCGACGCCTCCCTGTGGAAGCCCGCCCCGGCCAGGGAGCGCTCCGGCAGGCTGAGCCTGGTGACCCACCATTGGAGCGACCATCCCAACAAGGGCTGGGATATCTATGAAAGGCTGGACAGCCTGCTGGCCCGCCCCGAGTGGTCGGACAAGCTGTGCTTCACTTATTTGGGCAACCCGCCCCAAGGCCGCGCCCTGCCCCACTGCCGGGTGATGGAGCCCCTGGGCGGCGAAGAGCTGGCCGCCGAGCTGCGCCGGCACGACATTTATCTCACCGCGGCCATCAACGAGCCCGCCGGCATGCATCACATCGAGGGCGCCCTGTGCGGCCTGCCTCTGCTCTACCGCCGCAGCGGAGCCCTGCCCGAATATTGCCAAGGCTTCGGCATCGCCTTTGACGAGAGCGATTTCGAGCAGTCCCTGCGGGCCATGCTGGCGGAACACGAAAAATGGCGGGCCCGCCTGGCGCAATACCCCCATGTGTCCCAGCGCATGTGCCAGGAGTACTTGGACCTGTTTTTGGCGCTCACCCAGAGAAAATCCCAGCTCATGGCCAAGCGGCGCTTCTGGTCGCGGCCCTGGTGGGCGGCCAAGGTACTGGCCGGCAGATAGCGGAGTCCAAGGAATGGCCGCACAAAAACATTATCGCAAACGGGTCGAATAAATGGCCGGGCAGCTAAACCAAGAGCAGCGCGATTGGTTGCGGGGCCTGGGTCCGCAAATCGCCGCTTTTCTCGGCAAGCTGGCGCGGCCCGGCGAGCCGGGCCGGTTTCTGCCCTGCCTGCAAGGGGCGACCCGCGACGGCCGGCGGGCGGGTTTGGGCTATAGCTGCTTCGCGCTCAAGCTGCATTACATCCTGGGCCGGTGGGAGGCCTTGGCTCCCGAGGAGCAGCGGGCCTGGCTGGACTACATCAAGTCCTTCCAGAGCGCGGAAGGCCTGCCCGGCGAGCCCATGTCCCGGCACGCCTTCCTGGATCCGCCGGTGATCCAAAACGCCCTGCGCGGATTCAATTGGCGCGCCAAGCTGAATCACCGGCTGCGCACCCCCAGGGATTTGACCGATCCCCAGCGCGCCATCATCGCCGAAACCAAGCAGGCCATCTGCACCCTGCTGGAGGTGGGGGCCAAACCCGCGCATCCCTATTTGGCTTTTCCCCAAAGCGCGGACGGCGTTAAAGCCTGGCTGGAGCGCCTTCCCTGGCACGCGCCCTGGGGCGCGGGAGCCCAGTCCTGCCATCTGGCGGCCTTCATCCGCACCCAGGGCCCGGCCCGGCTGGAGGCCGGCCAGGTCGAAAAGCTCTGCGACGAGGAATACGGTTTCCTGGCGGCCCTGGTGGACGCGGAGAGCGGGGCCTATTTCCAGGGCGGGCTGCCCGAGCGCGGCCAGTTGATCAACGGGGCCATGAAGGTGCTCACCGCCCTGGATTGGCTGGAGCGGCCCATACACCTGCCGGAAAAGCTTATCGACACCTGCTTGCTGGAATTGCCGCCCTCGGAGGGCTGCCACCTGGTGGATTGGGTCTATGTGCTTTACCGCTGCCTGCAGCAGACCCGGCACCGCCTGGGCGAGGTGCAGGAGCGCTGCTTGCAGGTTTTGGAAATGATACGGCGGCACCAAAACCCCGACGGCGGCCTCTCCTACTATATCGGCCGCGCCCAGGTGGGTTATTATGGCTTGACCATAAGCAAGGGCCTGGCCGAGAGCGACATGCACGGCAGCCTGCTCCTGATCTGGGCGCTGAGCATGATCGCGGCGATTCTGGATTACCACGACCTGGGCTGGCGGGTCATCAAGCCCTGACGGCGGCGGATAGTCATCATGAGCATATGGACGGATCGGGTCCGCTTGGCGGGCGAAATTCTGCGCCGCAGGCTGGCCAGCCTGGGAAGCCGCGGGCTTTTCTATATCGTGGAAGACCTGGATTGGGTCATCAAACGGGAGGGCGAATACCTGCTGCGCCATCTGGCCCCCATCGCCCCCCGGTTGAAGGGCAGGCTGGAAGACAGCCCCCGCGGCCTGCGCGGGCAATTGCTGCATTTCGGTTCTTTGGGCGCCTTCGCGGGCGCGGTGGATTACGCTCATGCGGACAACAGCCTGGTGGCCACCTGCTATCACGGCTATCCGGAAATGGGCGGGGACATGCGGCGCAATCTGGAAAAGCTGCTCAAGGAGCAGGGCCGCCTGGCCAGGGTGGTCACCGCCTGCGGCATCATGCAAGAGCGCCTGGCCGGCTGGGGCATCCCCCGGGAGAAATTGCGGCTCATACCCCTGGGCACCTCGCGCCAGGATTTTTATCCCCTGCCGCCGGCGGAGCGCCAAAAGCTGCGCGCCAAGTTGGGCATACCCGCGGACGCGTTCTGCATCGGCTCCTTTCAAAAGGACGGCGAGGGCTGGGGCGACGGCGACAAGCCCAAGCTCATAAAGGGGCCGGATTTGTTCGTGGAGGTGGTGGCCGAGCTGGCCAAGCGCCGCCGGGTTTTCGCGCTCCTGACCGGGCCCGCCAGGGGCTTCGTTATCAAGGGCCTGCAAAAGGCCGGGGTGGGCTACGTGCATCTTTACCCCAAGGAGCTGGGCGAGCTGTGCGCTCTGTATAATTGCCTGGACCTCTACCTGATCACCGCCAGGGAAGAGGGCGGGCCCAAAAGCCTGCCCGAGGGCATGGCCACCGGCGTGCCCCTGGTCACCACCAGGGTGGGCATGGCGCCCGACATGATCCAAAGCGGCAGGAACGGCATCATGACCGAGTTGGACGACCTGGAGGGCCTGGTCCGGGGCTGCTTGCGGATCATGGAGGACGCCGGCCTGCGGGAGGCCATGGTGGAGCGGGGCTTGGAGACGGTCAAGCGTCACGATTGGCCGGTTCTGGCCCAGGCCCATTGGCGGGAACTGTACGAGCCTTTGCTCGCCGATCTGCGGGGGGGAAGGTGAGAGCCATGAAAAAGGCCTTGATCACCGGAGTCACCGGCCAGGACGGGGCTTACCTCAGCCGCCTGCTTTTGGGCGAGGGCTACCGCGTCTGCGGCCTGGTGAGGGATTCCACCCATCCCGATCTGGGCAACTTGAGGGCCCTGGGCGTCCAAGACCGCGTGGAGATCGTCACGGTCAACCTCTTGGACCTTTCCAACGTCATCGCCGTGCTGAGCCAGCAAGGCCCCCAGGAAGTGTATCACCTGGCCGCGCAAAGCTCGGTGGGGCTCAGTTTCCAGCAGCCCATCGGCACCATGGAGTTCAACGTGCAGAGCACCTTGAACCTCCTGGAGGCCCTGCGCATAGCCCGCTCCGCCGCCCGCTTTTATCACGCCTCCTCCAGCGAGATGTTCGGCCGGGTGCAGGCGCTGCCCGTGACCGAGGAGACCGCCCTGCATCCGGTGAGCCCCTATGCGGTGAGCAAGGCCGCGGCCCACTGGGCCACGGTGAACTACCGCGAAAGCTACGGCCTGTTCGCCTGCTGCGGCATCCTGTTCAATCACGAATCAGCCCTGCGGGGCGGGCAGTTCGTGACCAAGAAAATCATCGCGGGCGCCTTGGCCATCAGCCGGGGCGCGCTGGAGCGCTTGAGCCTGGGCGATCTTTCGGTGCGGCGCGATTGGGGATACGCCCCGCATTACGTGCGGGCCATGTGGCTCATGCTGCAACAGGACAAGCCGGATGATTACGTGATCGCCACGGGCCGCTCCCATTCCCTGGAGGATTTCACCCGCCTGGCCTTCGCCGAAGTGGGCCTGGATTGGCGCGAGCGCGTGACCAGTGATCCCCGCCTGGCCCGGCCCTCCGATATCAGCGACATCTACGGCGACCCCGCCAAGGCGCGCCGTGAGCTGGGCTGGCATTACGGCATGGAGTTCCCCGAGCTGGTGGCCAGGCTGGTGGCGGAGGAGCAGGCGCTCTACCGCGGAGAGACCCTGTAGGCATGACTCTGCGCCACCGCCACCTGGTCCTGTTCCTCACCAGCGGCATGTCCCTGGCCGGCTGGCAGGAGGCGGGCATCCTGCAAAGGGAGACCGCCATCTACCGCCGGCTCCGGCCCCAGCTGGCCGGCGTCACCATGGTGACCTACGGCGGGTCCGCGGATATCGCCCTGGCCGGGGAGGTCGGCGGGTTCGATGCCAAGATCAATCGCCTGGGTCTGCCCCAACGTTTTTACGCGCCCTATATCGCGCGTTTCTGGCGGCCGCCCGTTCCCGCCATAATTAAAAGCAATCAGGTCTCCGGCTCGGATGTGGCCCTGGCCGTGGCCAGGAGATGCAGGCTGCCGTTTCTCTGCCGGCTGGGCTATCCCTACTCGCTGAACAGCGAGGCGGAGCTGGGCCATGATTCAGCCCAGGCCCGTTACGCGCGCGCCCTGGAGAAGGAAGTTTTCGCGGGCGCCGATCTGATCGCGGTGACCACGCCTTTCATCCGCGACGCTTACATAGAGCGCTACCGATTGCCGCCGGCCAAGGTGCGGGTGCTGCCCAACTACGTTGACACCGATCTCTTCCGGCCCGCCGAGCCGGGCGAGGCCGGGGAGAAACGGGTCGCCTTTGTGGGGCGCTTCAGCCGCGAGAAGAATCTGCCGGCGCTGTTGGAGGCCCTGGCCGGCTTGGACGCCGAGTTGTGGCTCATAGGCTCGGGGCCTGACGAGGCGTCCCTGCGGGCGCAAGCCGCGGTTTTGGATATAAGGGCCCGCTTCCTGGGCCGCCTGGCGCACGCGGCGGTGGCAAAGGCTTTGCGGCAATGCCAGGTGTTCGCGTTGCCCTCCCACTACGAGGGCCAGCCCAAGGTGATGCTGGAGGCCATGGCTGCCGGCCTGGCGGTGTTGGGAACCGACGTGCGCGGCATCCGCGACGTGGTGAGCCATGACGACACCGGCCTCTTGTGCGCCACGGACGCGGCCTCGCTGCGCCAGGGCTTGCGCGCGCTTTTGCAGGACGGCGGCTTGCGGGCAAGGCTGGGCCGCAGGGCCCGCGAACAGGTTCTGGATGAGTACGCATTGCCCAGGGTGGCCGAGCTGGAACTGGGGCTTTTGCGCGAACTGGCGGCTTAGAGAGGAACGGGCCCGGATGAAAGCTTTGCTAAAATCCGTTACGGCCGCTTTGCTGCGGCGGGCGCCGGCGGGGAAAATGGCCTCCCTGCTGCATCGTCTGGCCCATCATTACAGCCAGGCCGCGCCGCCCGAAGACGGCTTGCGCTTTCTCCTGGATCTGGACAACCGGCTTTATTCCTCCCTGGGCCAGGCCGCCAACGCATTCGGCCACGGAACTCATCCCAAGCATGAGCTTACCCATTACCACGATTTTTTTGTCGCGCGTTTAAGCCCCGCCGACCGCGTGCTGGACGTGGGCTGCGGGCAGGGCGAACTGGCCCGGGATTTGGCCGAGAGGGCGGAGGTGGAGGTGCTGGGCGTGGAATTGGACCCGGCCAACCTGGAGCGCGCCAAAAGATTGAACCCCCACCCCGCCGTGCGTTACCTGGAGTGCGATATCACTAAAGAGACTCCGCCGGGGCGCTTCGACGCCGTGGTGCTTTCCAACGTGCTGGAACACCTGGAGGGGCGGGCGGCCATCCTGCGCCGTCTGGCCGGCCTGGAGGGCGTCAAGCAAATACTGATCCGGGTGCCGCTTTTTGAGCGCGATTGGCGGGTGCCCTTGAAAAAATCCCTGGGCCTGGAATGGAGGTTGGATCCGACCCATCGCACCGAATACACCCTGGAGTCTTTCGCAGGGGAGCTTGACGAGGCGGGCCTGACCGCGCTTCACCAGGAGGTGCGCTGGGGCGAGATTTGGGCGGAGGCGCGCGTCCGATGAGGCCCCTGGTCTCGGTGCTCATGTCCGTGAAGGACGGGATGCCTTTTCTCCCCGAGGCCATGGAGAGCATTCTGGGGCAGACCCTGGGCGATCTCGAGCTGATCGTGCTGGAAGACGGCTCCACGGACGGCTCGGAGGCGATAGCGGCATCCTACGTTGAACGCGATTCCAGGGTCAGGCTGGAAAAGAATCCGGGCAACCTGGGCTTGGCGGCCTCCCTGAATCGCGGCCTGGGCCTGGCCGGAGGCAGGTATTTTGCCCGGCAGGACGCCGACGATATTTCCTTGCCGGACCGGCTGGCCAGGCAGGTGGCGTTCATGGAGACCAGTCCGGAAATCGATCTGCTGGGCGCGGCGGTGGCGCCGATCGACGAGAAAGGCCGGGTGATGGATGAAGCCCTCGACCGCCAGCCGCGCAGCGACGCGGCCATACGTTGGAAGATGCTCATCACCAACGCCTTTCATCACTCCACGGTGATGCTGCGGCCGGAAGTCCTCAAGGGCGGTGAGCTGCGCTATGACGCCGGGCTGCCATTCGCTCAGGATTATGACCTTTGGTCGCGGTTGCTGCGCCGCGGCAAGGGGGCCAACCTGCCGGCGGGCTTGGTGCGATTCCGCCATCATCCGGGCCAGGCCTCCCAGAAGGCGTGGGGCAGGCAGCAGGGCATAGCCGATCAGGTCGCCTGGAAAAATTTCCAGATGATGGGGCTGGACAGGGAGTTCACCGCGCGGGATGTATTTCTGCTGCGGCGGGTGGGCAGCGGGTTGGCCGTTTTATCGAAAGAGCAAAGGGTCGCCCAGTTGGCCGTTCTGCGGAAATTTCTTTCCCGAGCCGGCTCTGCCTTGGGCGACGATCCTGAGTGGAGGCTGGTTGAAAGCCGACTTTGGTACAATTTGCGCCATGTAATTCGATATTGGCCCAGGGATGCGGCCACGTTAAAGGTGCTGATTGGAACCATGGCCGCGGACCCGAAAGGCGCGGTGCTTGAAATAAATAATATGCTCAAGATACTGCGGGGAAGCCGGAAAAAGCCGTGAGGCTAGCCCTGACCATCGCCGATATGGGGCCGGGCGGCGCGCAAAGAGTGGCCGCGCTGTTGGCTGGCTGGTG
This sequence comes from Desulfocarbo indianensis, assembly GCA_001184205.1. Lineage (GTDB taxonomy): Bacteria > Desulfobacterota > Desulfarculia > Desulfarculales > Desulfarculaceae > Desulfocarbo > Desulfocarbo indianensis. The sequence continues at coordinate 199,680 of LBMP01000001.1, read as the reverse complement.
GGCGGGCAAGGGCCACGAAGTGAGCGTGGTTTTGCTCGCCCCGCCCGGCCCCGGCTTCTTTCGACTGGGGCCCGAGGTCAAAACCATCGGCTTGGCCGTCTTATCGGAAAGCGGTAACTTCTTCTCGGCCTTGAAGGCCAATGCGCATCGTCTGTTAACCATGCGGCGGGCATTGCTTGAACTCGCGCCCGAGGCGGTCGTGAGTTTCATGGACCGGACCAATGTGCTCACCTTGCTTGCCTTGCTGGGGATGAATATCCCGGTTGTTATTTCGGAGCGCAATGACCCGGCCCGCCAGGAGATCGGAAAGCATTGGCGTTGGCTGCGGGGGGCCGCCTACAAAAGGGCCGCCGCCGCCGCCGTGGTCAGCCTCGAAGCCGCTGAGTTCCTGCGCGGCGTCGCCCCGGGAGTGCCGGCCCGGGTCGTTCCCAATCCGGCTCCGCAGCTTTCGGAGCGGAAGGGAGGACCGCCCCCATGGGGAAGGGGGCCAGTCGTACTGGCGGTGGGCCGGCTCTCGAGCCAGAAAGGCCTGGATGTTCTGCTGCGGGCCTTCGCCGCCTTGGCGGACAGGCGTCCGGAGTGGCGCTTGGCCCTGGTCGGCGATGGGCCGGAAGCGCCGGCCTTGCGCGAGCTGGCCGGGCAGTTGGGAATCCTGGAGCGCGTCAGCTTCACCGGCAACCTCGGCGAGCCTTTCGCCTACGCCGACCCCGCGCAATGCGTGTACGCCCTGCCCAGCCGCTACGAAGGCTTCCCCAACGCACTTTTGGAAGCCATGTGCCACGGCCTGCCGGTCATTGCCAGCGATTGCTCCTCGGCGGTGGCCGAGATGCTGGCGGACGGCCGGCGGGGGATCATGGTTCCCGTGGAGGACCAGGCGCGCCTGACCCAGGCCCTGGATGAGCTCATGAGCGATCCGGCCAAACGCGGGGCCTTGGGCCAGGCGGCCGGCGAGGCGCGGCAAGTCTATGCCATGGAAAAGGTGGCGGCCCAATGGGATGATCTGTTAACGGCGGTTCTGGAGGGCAGGCGTTGAACGGCGGAAGCGACGCCAGGGCGCTGTGGCTGATCATCGCCGCGGCGCTTATTTTGCGGGCCTTGTTCTGCCTGCACACCTTCGCCGCCCATCCCCAGGGCCTGACCAATCCCGACTCGGGCAGCTACCAGGCGGCGGCCCACGCCTTTTTGCAGACGGGCCGTTTCGCCGACTCCCCGGAAGAACCCGATCAGCCCATGCTGGCCCGCACGCCGGGCTATCCCGCGCTGCTGGCCGCGCTTTACGCTCTGGGGGGAGGCGAGCGCCTGGGGGCTCCCCTGGCGCAGAGCCTCATGTCCCTGGCCTTGCTGGCCCTGGTCATGCTGGCGGCGCGCGCGCTTTGGGGAGAAAGGGCCGCGTGCGCGGCGGGGCTGTTGCAGGCCTTTGACCTGCTGGGCGTCGCGTACAGCCAATTCGTGCTCAGCGAGACCGCCTTTACCTTGCTTCTGGCCGGCGCGGCCCTGCTGGCGGTTCTGGCCGCCAGACAGAGGCAATGGAGCGCGGGCCAAGCCCTGGGCCTGGGCGCGCTGCTGGCCCTGGCCACCCTGACGCGGCCGGTCACCTATTACCTCATCTGGCCGGTTCTCCTGATTTGCCTTTTCCAGGCCAGGGCTTTTCAGGGCTCCTGGCGCAAGGCGGTCCTGACCGCGCTACTGGTTTTTCTGCCCTGGCTGCTTCTGGTGGGCGGCTGGCAGGCGCGCAATTACGCGACGGCGGGCACGGCGCGCTTTTCCAGCATTCAGGAGATCAATCTTCTTTTCTACCGCGCCGCCCAGATCGAGGCCCTGCGGCAGGGGGTCAGCCTGGGCGCCGCCCAGGAAAACCTGGCCAGGCAGGCGCAAGCAGGAATGGAAAAGGGTTCAGCCGGGCGCCTGGACGCCTATGGCCGCCTGGGGCGCGAAATCATTTTGAGCCACCCGTGGTTATTCATCAGGGTCACCGCCGAGGGCATGGCCCGCACCCTGTTGGGGCCCGGGGTGGAGGCTTTCCGCCAATGGGGAGGCGGCGCCTGGTTTTGGCTGGCCGCCCTGGTCTTGTCCTGCCTCCAGTTGCTGGCCCTTTACCTGGGGACCGCTTCCTGGCTGCTGGCTTGGCGGCGGGAGCCGGCTTGGGCCCCGCACCTCGTGGTCTGGCTGATCTTGTTTTATCTGTTGATCGTGTCGGCGGGGCCGGAATCCTACAGCCGCTTCCGCGTGCCCTTGATGCCGCTATTGGCCATATATGGCGGCCGGGGCTGGCAGCTATTGTGGAGCCGCCTCTCCGGGAGCCGCCGGCTACTCGCCGCTGATTACTGACCTTCCGCTTTCACCCGCCCTGATCGGCGCTTCCGCGTTTCCATGCCTATACCTCGCTACTCCCCGCCGGCTTTTTCCTAGGCCGAGTCAGATGGCCTCTAGCCCCTTCTTGCCGCGTCCTCCCGTCAAATAGGTCCATCCCCAACCAGCATACAAACAAAACAAAGGCATCAGGGGGCTGCGCATGCGCTCGTAGGTGCCCGGCAGGCAGGAGATGGCCACCATGTAGGCGATGACGAACCACAGGAAAAGGTGCAGCCAGAGCTGTTCGCGCGGTCGCGAGGCGGCGCTGAACAGGGAAACCGCCGTGCCAGCGTAAACGCACAAAAGATAGGCCAGGGCCAGAAACGTGGCCAGCAGGATGCCGGCGTGGTTGCGGAACCAGGTGGTCCAATACTCGCCCAGGGAGAGCCGCGCCAAGTCGCCCACCGGGCCCGAAGGCGGGTGATTGAGGCCAAGGTTAATCGCCAGGTCCGAAATGCCGGGGACAAGGAAGTAGGCCATGGCTCCCCTGAGCAGGCCCTTGGCCACCAGGAGCGGATGCTGGCGCATGATTTCCAGGCTGCGCCGGGCGTACAGATCGTATATGCGGGCGGTGGACCAGTCCGGCCCTATCTCCTCGTCAAAGAGTCGCAGCAATTTTTGCTCGGCCTGCTCGCGGCTGATTCCGTCCCTTTGCGCCACCACGTCGGCGGCCCCGTAGCGCATGAGGTTCAGGCCCTCGATGTGGCTGTAGCGGGAATAGCCGGTGAGGCGCTGATTGCGGTAGCGCCAGCCGCCCACCAGCGCCATCCAGGGCAGGACGAAAAGCAGGAGGCAGGCGGTGGTCTTGATCCATGACAAACGGCGGGCGCGCAGATGGATGAACAGCAACAGGCTCAAGGGCGCGATGAGGTAATAGCTGACCGGCCTGGTCCAGGTGGCCAAGGCCAGCAAGGCTCCGGCCAGAAAGGCCCAACCCAGGGACGGCTGCGGTTCCGCGAAAAAGCGGGCCGCGGCTACGGCCATGGCCATGAGGAAAAAGGTGAACAGCGCCTCGCTGAGGATCATCTGGGAGTAAAGAAACGAGCTGGTGTCCAGGCAGAGTAATAGCAACGCGGCCAGGGCCGCCCTCCCGCCCCAAAGCATGTTGGCCAGGCCATAGACCATGGCCAGCACGGCCCCGCTTAAAAGCACCTGGGCCACGGCCACGGCCAAGAGGGAACGGCCGCAAACGGCATATATCCCGGCGATGAACAAGGGATAGCCGGGGGTGCGGAAAACGTCCGGCTCCGTGGGCTTGTCCGGGGAGAGGACGAAATGGCCGGTCTCCAGGAGCGCCGCGGCGGTATGCTCGTAGCTGGAGGTATCCACCGCGACGATGCGTCCGGGGTCGGCCTGATAGTTGAGCAGGAGCACGCCCAAGCGCAGGGCCAGGGCCAGGGCGATGAGCAGGAGCGCCGGCCACGCCCGGCCCGCGCAGCTTGCGGGCCTGGCCCTCATCGGCGCGCCGCCCGGCTTTGGTTGGCGGTGAATTCCATGAAAGCAAATCCTCCCTGGGGCGCGGCCACGCCAGACCCTACTTCACATCGCGCCCCGCCGCAAGCCCCTATGGGGTCGCCCCGGCAAACCTCACTTTAGTTCGTTTATGGCCGGCACCGGGTCCACCACGCCGAAAGGCCTTTTCCCCAGAAGCTTCAGGTTGCGTTCGTAGTGGCTGCCGTCCCGGCTGAAAATATAATGCATGTAGCCGGTGCCGGGGAGGGAAAGAATCCCGCCGAAATTGATGTAGGAGTTGGCCAGGAGCAACAAGGCACAGGCCGCCGCGGCCAGGCGCCGGTTCAGGCGCGGCAGTTTTCCCGCCTGCATGATTCTGGCCAGGTAGTATAGCAACACCACGAAGATGGGCTGATAGAACCTGGCGTAAAACACGGTGCGCCGCACCCAGCCCTGGTGATAGGGCGGCGCCAGATGGGTCACCAGGAAAACCGCCAAGGCGCCCAGCAGGACGCATATCTCGGGCCGCTCCAGCTTCAGGCCGCCATGCCAGCGGTTGAGCAAGGCCAGCCCCAAGAAGACGGCCGGCAGAAACACGTAATTGCTGGAGAAGTAGATGGGGGCCAGCCATTGGGGCGCGTCCAGGATGAGGTCGGCCCAGGCTCCCCACTCGGGGAGGCTGAAATAGGCCAGGATGATGTTCAGGGGCTCGTGCCCCTGCATTTGGGCTTTGCCGTAACCGCCGATCAAGGCCAGGAAGCCGATCACCGCCGCGTTGGGGGCCAATAGGCAAAGGCCCGAGAGCGCGGTCAGCCAAAGCTTGCGGGTGGTCCAGAGAACCATGATAAGGGCGGCGGGAATGAAGTGGGGCCATATCTCGTAGCCGGTGAGCAGCGCGCCGATGGCCAAACAGATCAATGCCACCCGCCAGGCGGGCTGAGGCTCTCCCAGCCGGCAGATCAACATGAAGCACCAGAGGGAGCCGGGAACCAGCCAGACGTAGTCCCAAGGGATTCCCGCCCAAAAATAGAGACCGGGATAGGTGGCCAACAGCGCCATGCCCCAAACGCCGACCGCGCGGCTGAACTTACGGCGCAGGAACGCCCCCCAGGTGACAAGGGCCAGGAACTGCAGCAGCCAGGAGGCCAGGATGCCTCCTTCCAGATAGCCCCAACCGCCGCCCCTCAGCAGAAAGACTTCCCATGCCTTGATGAAGGGATAGGCGAACAGGGGGAAAGCTATGCGCCGCAAGGTGTAGGAAAAGCGCCATTTTTCAACGGGGTCCCCGTCCAGCATCCAGTGGACGGCGGCGTGGTGCTGGTAATCGATGTTTATGGGGTATTTGGCCGGGGTGAGGAGAGGCCCCTTGTCGGAAATCGCCGCGCAGGGATTCAGGGTGCCCGAGTTGAACCAAAGGGTGACCAGCATCAAAAAGGATAATCCCACCAGCACCGCGAACAGGTCGAAGCGGGGCAGCCAAATCCTGGTGAGGACGATCACCATCAGCCAGAGACAGAGCCCCAAAACGGGCACCAGGCCCAGCAGGCGGCGGTCGGCCAGGTTATAGGCCTGCTCCCGCGACAGGGGCGCGGCGGAAGGCCGCAAGTCGGCGGGTAAGAGGGGCCTGGCCCTTCGCAGGGGCGGCCGCCAGGCCAGGGACAGCTCGGCCCGGCCGGCCCGCTGAATGTAATCCACCTCGATCAGGTGGGGCCCCGGCCCCAGCCAGATGGTGTTCTTGCGGGTTAGGAGGGGATGCTCCCCCGGATTGGCGATAAGGTCATAGCCGTCGACGTAAAGGAGCGAATCATCGTCCGAGCCCAGCTCGAACTCATAGGGGCCCGGTAGCCACACCGTTATAACACCGCCCAAGCGCAGGGAAAAGCCTTGCTCGCGGAAATCGGCGTCCTTTTGATCGGAAAAGCTGGTGCGCCGCTCGATGCTGGGCTTGCCGGCGGGTCTGCCGAAACCCAGACCCACGTAGCGCTGGGCCCACCAGCCGTGGTCGGCCGCCAGGTTGGGATACCAATACCAGCGGCTGAAGGCGGCCGCCGCCACGACCAGCACCGCCCCCAAGAAAAGAACGGCCGCCGTGCGCCAGATTTTAACGGCCGCGGTCCGGGCTGGATCTGAATGTTTTTCCGTCAGCGGAGCGGACGCTAATCCCGGTTTTGAGCCAGGAGGAGAATCTGTTGCCAACCTTTATCTCTTTCTAACCCGGCGGGGTCCTTGCCGGGGGGCTTTGCGATATCAAGCATAAAAGGAATTAAATATAAAATAGCCCTTAATCCCTCAAAATAAAAGGCGGACGTAGAAGTCCGCCTTTCCCGCCCTTTAAGAGGCGGGTCATCCCCTGCCGAGGCCTTGGGAAGCGGTCAGGCTACCCCGCCGCCGGGGTCTCACAGGGGAGCTTGCCCCTCGGCCTGGGCCCTGCTGATGACGCCTTCCTTGATGCCGTCCTGGATTATCTCCGCCGTGAAATCGCCGTACTGCGACAGATCGCTTTCCTCGGCCTTGCTCAGGGTGAAGTTGTGCTTGTCTTCGCACCACTTGCGAATCTTGGGGCTGTGGTTAAGGATATAGATCACCAAATCCCTCGTGCTGGCCATGGCTCACCTCCTGGTTAAGAGTCCCCGCCGGCCTATCCCCTGACAGGAGAGACTCCCCCAGGTGGTTTCACTCAGCCGCAGGCGGAGCCTTTCCTGGGATACACAGACTAATCTCTATATTTTTATGGTAAAAAACAGCGGGCGTTCAGGTCAACCGGAAAGCGGCGGCCAGGCCCGGCCAACCAGGTCAACGCAGTGCGCTCTGATAGCTTAACATACTGATAATCAATGGCTTTGGCCGTTGAGCCCGGCGGGCGGGGCGTGGCCGCTTTCGGCCATGGTTTGCCTTTTGACCAGAAACAAGCGGGACTCCCCGAAGCGGGCCGCCTGGAGGGGGTACGAGAAGCCCTGGTCCAATTTGTGTCTTTTGATCAAAGTCGCCAGGTCTTCAGCTTGACGGTCTTTTTCCACGATCCACACCCTTTGGTCATTCCTGAGCAGGTGGAACCAGAAGATCTTTTGATCGGTGAGGCCGCCCTGGCGCAGGTAGTAGCGCAGGGGCGCGTGCGCCGGCACTTCGGCCAGGACGCCGTCTCCCTTTTGGTAATGCGAAAGGATGTAGGCGGCGATGTTCTTGCCGTCACGCAAGGTGCCGGTCTCCTCGTCGGCGAACACCACGCCGCTCGTTACCACCCAGGCGCCCATGGCCAGGGTCAGCAGCAGAGGCCCGAAATGGGGGATTGGCATCCGGGGCAGGGCCTTGGCCGCCTTGCCCGCGGCCCAGGACCAGCCGGCCGCCGAAAGCCCGGCGAAAAGCGCCTCGTCGAACAGCCAGACCCTTTGCGGGGCCAGCTTCCGCAGGACCAGGGTGGGAGCCAGGAAGGCCACGGCCATGGCCAGGGCCGGGAAGGCCAGTTCATGCTGGCTCGTGTAATGATCCCGCGCGCAAAGCGCCAAGCCTCCGGCGGCGATCCAGCCGATGCCCTCCGGCAGGTCGCGCACGCATTCGCGGAGCAGGCGCAGGAGGTTTTCCATGAACCCGCTCAACAGGCTCTGGGTGGGATAGGTGAGGGAAGAGGGGTTCAGATGGCCCAGTCCGTTCACCATGATCACCGGCGAGTAGAGAATGACGGTGATGACGGCGGCGGCGGCCAGGGCCTTGACCAGGGCCGGCCATTGGATGCGGCGCAGATAGCCGCCTGGGCCGGGCCGGGGGGAGAGAAGCCACCAGGCCAGGATCACGGCCAGGGGATAGGCCATGACCCGGATGGTGTAAAGCCCCAGGGCGGCCAGCAGGGCCCACAAGGCCCAGCCGGCGGGTTCGGGGCGTTTACGCAGGTAAATCGCCAGGCGGAACAGGATCAGGAACAATAGGGCCACCAGGGTGTAGCCTCGGGCGTTGACCGAATATTCTATCAAGCCGGGCCAGACCGCCGCGGCCGCCGCCGCCCAGAGCCCGGCCCCGGCTCCGTAGAATCTCGTGATGAGCAGATACAGGGCGGGCACTATCAGGAGGCCCGCCACAAAGGCGGGCAGGCGCACGGCCCATTCGGCCTCGCCCAAGAGCAGGGTGGAGAAGTGAACCAGCATGCTGTGCAGGATGTGGTTGTTGTCATCGAAAAAGGCTGAAACGACCACGGCCAGGGGGCGCGAGGCATAGAAGACAAAGGTATGGGCCTCGTCGTAGCGCATGGGCTGGAACAAGTGATAAAGGCGCAGGCCGGCCGCCGCCGAGATGATCAGGCCGAAAACCAGCCAATGCGCCGAAGGGGTTTCCCTGGCCAGACGCCGGAAATGCAGCGCCATATCCCCAAAAAGCCGGGAAAAGGAATCCCGCAGCACGGCAAGCTGGTTTGCCAGCCAACCCCGCAACCAAAATACCAGTCCGGCCAAGAGACAGGCCAGCGACCCGGCGATTCTCAGCTTGGCGGCCATGGCTTGCTGAAAGGCCGGCGTGACGTGGCGCATGACGTCGCCCGCGCCCATGCCCAAGAGCAGCCCCTGGGTCTCTTGGTAAGACAGCCGGCCCAGGCCCAGCATAACGATGCCCAAGCCCAGCAGGAAGCCCGCCAGGGCCCAGGTCACGACGCGGGTTGCGCTGAAGTGAGGGGACATGCTCTTTATCTAAAATTAATATTATTGCCAAGCCTGGATTGCGGGTGGCAGCGCTAGGCATTGAAAATCAAGAAGTTATCGCGTGCGACAGCGTTACCCGGGTTGGTCCGGGGCCAGAAGCAATCTTCCGCTTGGCGGGGACAGGCTCGACTATTTATTATAGCCTTTGAGGCCGCCTAGACAAGTGGGGTTTGCTTCAAAGTCGGCGGGCCTTGAAGCGGCAATGCAGGATGCGTTTCAGGGTCATCCAGGCGCTCATGAGGGGATCAAGGGTGGATTCGCCCAGGCGCTCGTCGTAGTCGATGAACACGGTTTTCAGCCGCCGGCCCTGGGCCAGGGGCTTCAAGAGCAGTTCCACCGGCAGCGCCGAGCCCTTGGCGTTGAACCTGGTTTCATCGATCATCCGCTTGCGGTAGGCCCGCATGCCCGAATGCAGATCGGTGATGCGCCGCAGGAAAAGTATGCTGGCCAGCCAGGCGAAACCCCAGTTGGCTAGATAGTTCACCCAGGGCATGGTGGCGGGCTTGCTTTTGAGGCGCGAGGCGTCCACCAAGTCGTAGCCTTCCTCAAGCACGTAGCCGGCCAGCTCCTGGATGCGGTCGGCGGGGTAGGTGCCGTCGCAATCCATGGTGATCACCACCTGGCCGGAGGCCTCCCGCAGGGCGCGCTCCATGGCCGGGCCGTAGCCCTGGGGGGGATATTGCCGGATCAGGTTCACGCCCAGGGAGCGGGCTATCTCCGGGGTGCGGTCGCTGCTGGAATCCACCAGCAGGATTTCCGCCCCCGGCGCGTGGCGGCGGATGTCCTCCACCACCTTGGCCACGGCCTTTTCCTCGTTCATGGAGATCATGCTGACGGTTATGAGCACGTCCACCGGCGATACCTCCCTTTGGGGCATGTTAATATAGCACAGCCGCGGTGACGCGCCAGCCCAAGCGATTAACAAGCCTTGTAAAATCATGTACGGTTTGTAAAATAACAGCCACGCCACCGCCCGGCGGCGGAATCAGGGGAGGGTCTGAAGCATATTGGCTCGTATCGCCGCAAAGCAAATCGCCGCGAGCAACGGTTCGCTGAAAAAATGGCTGGGCCGCCTGCTGCCCATGGCCTTTAGCGCCCTGTTTCTCTATCTGGTGTTCCGCCGGGTGGAATGGGGCCGCTTGCTGGAAACCCTGCGCACGCTATCCTATCCCCTGCTGGCGCCGGTGGTGGCGGTCTATCTCCTGGGCTTCATTCCCCGGGCCAAGAAATGGCAGCTCATCCTGGAGCATTTGAAGCCGGTCTCCCTGGCCTCCTGCCTGGGCTATTCCTTTGTGGGCTGCGCGGGCAACGCGGTGCTGCCCGCCCGTCTGGGCGAGCTGGTGAGGGCCTTTTTGTGCGGCCGGCGGGAGGGCGCGGCGGCCACGGCGGTGCTCTCCACCATCGTGTTGGAGCGGGTGCTGGAGGTCCTTAGCCTCATGCTCCTCTTCAGCCTCACGGTTTGGCTCACCGGCCGGGGCGAGCTGCAGACCTGGGCTCTCCTGGGCCTGGGGGCCTGCCTGGGGCTGATCGCGCTCCTGTTCGTGATGCAGCGCCGGGGCGGCTGGCTGGTGGGCCTGGCCGGGCTGGTTCCGGCCAAGGGCCTGCGCGAGCGCCTCATTGATCTGGCCCAGCGCTTTCTGGAAGGGCTGGCCGTGGTGCGCGCGCCGGGCAGGCTTTTCCTGGTCTTGGCCTTGGGCCTGGCGGTTTATCTCATCGAGGGCTCGTCCTATTGGCTTTTGGCCATGGCCCTGGGCTTGAAGGTCAGCTATGTGCAGAGCCTGTTCGTGCTCTGCTTTATTTTCGTGGGCATGCTGGTTCCGGCCGCGGTGGGCAATATCGGGCCTTTGCAATATTTCTGCGTGCTGGGGTTCTCCTTTTTCGGGGTGGAGGATTCGGCCGCCCTGGTCTACAGTGTTTTTCTCAACGCCATGCTATATGTGCCGGCGCTCATCGGTTTGATCTGTTTGGCCCGCTACGGGCTCAGCCTGGAGAGCCTGCGCAAGCAGGCCCCCCAGGCGGCCCTGAAGCGAGAGGAAGGCGCGTCTTGAGATACTTCATCACCGGCGGGGCGGGTTTCATCGGCAGCCACATGGTGGACGCCCTGATCGACCAGGGCCGGATCACCGTGTACGACAACTTCTCCTCGGGCCAGCGGGAGTTCCTGGCCCGGCATCTGGACAAGCCCAATTTAAGCATCGTGGAAGGCGACTGCGGCGACCTGCCCCACTTGAAGGAAGCCGTGGCCGGCCACGACCTGGTCATCCACTACGCCTCCAACCCGGACATCGCCAGGGGGTTTTTCGAGACGGATCTGGACCTGCGGGAAGGCACCCTGCTCACCTACAACGTGCTGGAGGCCATGCGGGTGAGCGGCGTGGGCCGCATTCTCTACACCTCGGGCTCGGGCATCTACGGCGACGTGGGCACCACGCCCACCCCGGAGGGGTTCGGCCCGCTCCTGCCCATCAGCTTTTACGGCGCCTCCAAGCTGGCCTGCGAGGGCCTCATCAGCGCTTTTTGCCATCAGTTCGAGATGCGGGGCTACATCCTGCGCATGGGCAACGTGGTGGGCCGCCGCCAGACCCACGGGGTGGGCTTTGATTTCATCAACAAGCTTACGGCTGATGCCTCGCGCCTGGAAATCCTGGGCGACGGCAGCCAGCAAAAAAGCTACGTGCACGTCTCCGACGTGATCGCGGCCCATCTTTTCGTGGCCGGGCACACCAAAGAGCCGGTCAACCTGTTCAACCTGGCCACCGACGACACCCTGGACGTGACCTCCATCGCCAAGATCGTTTTAGAGGAGATGGGGCTGGAAAACGCCGCCCTGCAATACACCGGCGGCGACCGGGGCTGGAAAGGCGACGTGCCCCAGGTGCGCCTGCCCGCCGAAAAGCTGAAAGCCCTGGGCTGGACCTGCCGCCATGACTCGGCCCAGGCGGTGCGCCGTAGCGTGCGCGAAATGCTGGGCAAGGAGTAGGCGTGCAGCTGGCCATCCTGGCCGGCGGGCTGGGCACCCGCCTGGGCCCGCTCACCAGCCATACGCCCAAGTCCCTGGTGCCGGTCTTGGGCCGCCCTTTCCTGGAGCATCAGATAGAGCTGGTGCGCGCCGCCGGGGTGGACCGGCTGGTCTTGTGCATCGGCCACTACGGCGAGCAGATCGTGGCGCGCTTCGGCGGCGGCGAGGCCCACGGGGTGGAGATCGCCTACAGCCGGGAGACCGGCGAGCTCCTGGGCACCGGCGGGGCCCTGCGCCGGGCCGCGCCGCTGTTGGACCCGGCCTTCATGATGATGTGGGGCGACAGCTACCTGCTCCTGGATTACGCGGAAATCTGGCGGCGTTTTTCAGCCCAGGACTTGCCGGCCATGATGGTGGTCTTCCGCAACCGCAACCGGCGGGTGCCCAGCAACCTGGCGGTGCGGGACGGCCGGGTGGCGGTCTACGACAAATGGACCCCCGACCCGGCCAAGGAATACATAGACGAGGGGCTCACCTGCCTGAAAAAAGAGGTGCTGGAGCGGGTGCCGCCGGACCGGCCCTTTGCCATCGAGGAGGTTTTCCGCGACCTGGCCGCCGAGGGGCTCCTGGCCGCCTATGAGACCGGCCAGCCCTTTTACGAGGTGGGTTCGCCGGAGGGGCTGCGGGAGCTGGAGGAGCTTCTCACGGAGCGCGGAGCATAAAGCATGAGCGACTACGCGGAGACCATAATCATCGGCGGCGGCCTGAGCGGGCTTTCCCTGGCCCGCTTCCTGGACAACCGATGCCTGGTGCTGGAGGCCGAGGAAAGGCCGGGCGGGCTCTGCCGCAGCTTTGAGAACCAGGGCTTCACCTATGACATCGGCGGCCACATTCTTTTTTCCCGCGACCAGGGATTGTTGGACACCCTGCTGGGCTGGCTGGGCGACAACCGCCTGACCCAAAGACGCAACAACCAGATATGGTTCCGCGACCGCTTCGTGAAATACCCCTTTGAGAACGACCTGGCCGCCCTGGACAAAAACGACGCGTTCGATTGCCTCATGGGGTTTCTGGCGCGCAACGCCGGGGGCAAGCCCGCCAACCTGGAGGAGTGGTCGCGTTTTCGCTTCGGCGACGGCATCAGCGACAAATACCTGCTGCCCTACAACGATAAAATATGGAAGCGGCCGGCCAGGGACATCTCGGTGCACTGGGTGGAGCGCATACCCAGCCCGCCTTTGGAAGACGTGGTGAAAAGCGCCATCGGCATCGAGACCGAGGGCTACACCCACCAGCTTAATTTCCACTATCCCCGCACCGGCGGCATCGAGGCCCTGATCCGCGGCCTGGCCCACGGCGCGCCCCTGGTGAACGGCTGCCGGGTGAGCCGCATAAAGAAAACCGGGGACGGCTGGGAGGTCTCCGACGGCGGGCGGGTTTACGGCTGCCGAAACCTGGCATCCACCCTGGCGCCCTGGGACCTGCTGGCCTGCCTGGAGGGCGTGCCCCAGGCGGTGAGCCAAGCCGCCGGCCGCCTGGTCTACAACTCCATCATCCTGGTGATGCTGGGGGTGGGCCACCAGGGGCTCATGGACAAGAGCGCCGTCTACATCCCCGACCCGGAGCGCCTGCCCCACCGGGTGTGCTACATGAGCTATTTTTCCGCGGGCAACGCGCCGCGGGGCTGCTCCAACCTGGTGGCCGAAATCACCGCGCCGCCGGGCGATCCCCTCTTGCAGGCCGACGACGCCTGGCTCATCGAGCGGACCTTGCAGGACGTGGCCGAGCTTTGCGGCATCAAGCCGGGCGAGGTGGTGGCCGCCCAGGTGCGGCGCATCCCCTACGCCTACGTGGTCTACGATCTGGACTATCTGGCCAACCGGGGCAAGGTCTACGCCTGGCTGGCCGAACAGGGCATCCAGGTCTGCGGGCGCTGGGGCCGCTTCGAATACCTGAACATGGATCAGTGCGTGGAAAAGGCCCGGGGCTTGGCCCGGGCCCTCAAGGCCGCCTAAAGCTCACGCAGGTTTAGACCTGTTCGCATTTCTTGGCGTCATCCAGGAACATCTGCACGGTTTCCTTGGTGTAGGGGTGCACCAGCATGCCCTGGATCAGGTTGGGGGTGACGGTGACGATGTGGGCGCCGGCGTCCAGCCACTCGATGACGTTGAGCACCTCGCGGGTGGAGCCGATGATGATCTGGGCGCCCAGGCCTTGCAGGTCCAGCACCCGGCGCAGGCGGGAGATCTCCTCGCGGCTGTCGTAGCCCATGTTGTTCACCCGGCCGCCGAAAAGCGAAACATAGCTGGCCCCGGCCAGGGCGGCCAGGAGGCATTGCTGGCCGCTCATCATGGCGGTGCAGTTCACCCGCACGTCGTGGCGGGTTTCCAGCTCGTGCACCACTTCCAGGTTTTCGGTCTCGCCCTGGGGGCCGTGCACCGTGATCTTCACGTTGATGTTTTCCGCGATGGAGGCGAAATCCAGGGCCTGGGCAATCATCTGCCCGCGGTCGTTGCTGGTCACTTCCAGGGAGAGGGGATAGGGGTGGATCAGGTCGGCTATCTCCTTGGCGCGGGCCTTCATGCCCTTGACGCCGCCGGTGACTCCGTCGTTGAAAAAGATGGTGGGGTTGGTGGTGACCCCGCGGATCACCCCCCAGGCCAGGTATTTCCTGACGTCCTCGATCTTGCCGCTATCCAAAAAGATGGCCATGAGCGCTACCGTCCTTGTCTCAAAATATAGTCGCAGGCGGATTCTAGACTTTCGGCGCGCAGGCCGCAAGTCACTTCTTGGTTGTATTCGGCGGCGATGAGAATGCCGGTGACGCCGGCCCGCCGGGCCGCCTCCATGTCCTTCCAGGAATCGCCCACCATGAAGGACCGCCCCAGGTCGATGGCCCGGCGCCGGGCGGCCTCCAGGAGCATGCCGGGCAGGGGCTTGCGGCAGGCGCAGCCGTCGGCGTCGTCATGGGGGCAGACCAGGATCTCGTCCACGGCCAGGCGCGTTGCCAGCAGCCGGTGCATCTCCTCCAACTGGGCCGGGCTCAAAAAACCGCGCGCCACGTCCGGCTGGTTGGTGGCCACCAGCACCAGAAAGCCGGCTTTTTTAAGCCTGGCCACCACCTCTTCCGCGCCCGCCGCCAGCTCGAACTCGGCCGCCGCCCTGGGCGAGGCCCAGGAGCCGTCGCCCCTGGGCACCAGATGGTTCAGGGTTCCGTCGCGGTCCAGGAAAACCGCCCGCCTCACTTCACCGATTCCCACTTCATCTCGTTTTTGAGCACCATGGGGTGCGAGACCAAAAGATGCCAGACCACGGCCTGGAACGCCTCGGTGTGGGGGGTCACGGTGTCGTCTCCCAGGGTGGGTATCACCACGCAGGCGTCGGCCACCTGCTTGGTGTAGCCGCCGTCGCGCCCCACCACGCCCAGGATGCGGGCGCCCACCTCCTGGGCCAGCTTGAGGGCTTCCACCAGGTTCACGCTGATGCGCTTTTCCAGGCTGCCGCCGCCCACGCTGAAGACGAACACCGCGTCGTAGGACGACAGGCGGCTTCCCTTGAGCCAGCGCGCGAAAACGCCCTCCCAGCCCTCGTCGTTGATGAGCGCGGTGAGCTCGCTCACGTTGTCGGTGGGCGCGTAGCATTCCATGCCGGCGATCTTGCGGAAATCGTTCACCGCGTGGGAGGCGTTGCCCGCGCCGCCGCCCACCCCCAGGAAAAACATGCGCCCGCCTTCCTGGCGCACGCTCACGATCAAGGAAACCATGCGCTCCAACTCGGCCGCATCCAGGCCGGCCGCTATCCGCTGGGCCTCCTCCAGATACCTGGCGATATAGTCGTCAATCATTTTTCATCTCCCCAAGGGCTCGGCTTTTCGCATGTTGGCCACGATCTTGGCCCCCTCGAAATCGAAACGGAAGGGGGAATACCTTAGACCCATGGTGGTGAGGCGCTGGATCACCTTGGGCTTGCTGCCCGGACAATAGAAAAGGAAAAAGCCGCCGCCGCCGGCTCCCATGATCTTGCCGCCCAGCGCCCCGGCCTTGCGCGCCTCCTCGTAGGCCTCGTCGATGACGGGGTTGGATATGGCGCTGCTCAGTTTTTTCTTGGTGAGCCAATGCTGGTGCAAAAGGTCTCCGAAAGAATCCAAGTCGCCTTTCTCGAAATACTTGCGGGTGGTGAGCCCGATTTCCTTGATCTCCTTCAGGCGGTCCACCACCCCCTGGTCGTCCTCCTTGGTCTTCCGGTCCTGGCCGGCCAGGATGTCGGAGGCCTTGCGCTGGATGCCGGTGTAAAAGAGGGCGATGTTGTATTCCAGCTCCACCAGCTTGTCCTCGGGAATGCGCACCGGTTCCACCTGCACGTGGCCGTCGGGCTCGAAGGTGAGCGCGGTCACCCCGCCGAAGGCCGCCATGTACTGGTCCTGCTTGCCGATGGGCGCGCCCAGGATATCGATCTCTATCCGGCAGGCCTGCTCGGCCAGCTCCCGCAGGGGCACCAGGTCGCGCTTGTAGGAATGCAGCGCCATGAGCAGGGCCACCGTGAAGCTGGAGGAGGAGCCTAGGCCGCAGTTGGCCGGCACGTCGGCGATGGAGGCCAGCTCGATGTGGCTCTGGATATCCATGAGCCTTAAAGCCTCGCGGAAGATGTTGTGCTGGATGTCCTCCACCCGCTCCACCTGCTCGGTGTGCGAATAGCTGAGCCGGATGGTGGATTCGAAACGCCGGTTGGCGCAGATGAACACGTAGCGGTCTATGCCGCCGGCGATCAGGAATCCGCCGAAGCGCGAATAAAAGGATTTGAGGTCCGTGCCACCTCCCCCCAGGGAGATGCGGACCGGGGCCTTGGCGATGATCATGAGGAAACTCCGCTGGGTGGGTCCCCGTATGTATAGTAATGGCAAACCATTAGCAGCTTTTCTATATCATAAATTCACAAAGCGGTCTCGGCTTCCTTGCGTCCCCGGCCCCGCTCGGGGGTGGGCCGGCGCAAAAGTGCAAAGGGCTTCTCTTGACTTGCCCGGACCGCTGGCGTAGGAAGCCTTAGGCGAGCAATCACAAACGTTAGCGAGGCGGTTTCCGCGATGGGCAACCAGAAGATAGATTTTTACCGGCACGGCCTGGGCCGCGAGGAGGCCGAGGCTTTTGAAAAGGTGCTGGATTCCCTTTTCCTCACCACCGGCGGCGTGTGCGCCCGCTTCGAAAAGGAGCTGGCCGCCTACTTGGGAGCGCCCCAGGCGGTCACGGTATCCACCGGCACCGCGGCCCTGGAGCTGGCCCTGAAGGCCCTGGGCGTGGGACCCGGCGACGAGGTGATTACCACGCCCATGACCTTCATCGCCACCGCCAACGCCTGCCTCTACGCGGGGGCCAAGCCGGTGTTCGTGGACGTGGAGCCCGCCACCGGCAACCTGGACGCCGGCCGGGTGGCGGCGGCCATCACCCCGCGCACCAAGGCCGTGCTGCCGGTGCACCTCTACGGCGTAATGTGCGACATGCGCGCCCTGCGCGCCATCTGCGACGCCCACGGCCTGAAGCTCATCGCCGACTGCGCCCACGCCCTGGAGGCGCGCCGCGACGGCCTGGGCTCGGCCGATCTGGCGGACGCGGCCTGCTACAGCTTCTACGCCACCAAGAACCTGACCTGCGGCGAGGGCGGGGCCGTGGCCTGCCCGTGGGAGGAGACCGCCGAGCGGCTGAAGATACTGCGCAACCACGGCATGAGCAAGGGCGCGGCCGACCGCTACGCCGGCGCTTTTCAGCACTGGGACATGGTGGAGCTGGGCCGCAAGGCCAACCTGCCGGACCTTTTGGCCGCCCTGCTCTTGCCCCAGTTGCCCAAGCTGGCCCAGCGCCTGGCCCGGCGCGAGGCGATCTGCCGGCGTTATGAGGAGGCTTTCGCGGCCATGGCGGGGGTGGACTTCCCCAGGGTGCCCCAGGGCGCAATGAGCGGCCGCCATCTTTTCACCATCTGGGTGGAGGAGCGCGACCGCTTCCTGGCCGCCTTGCAGGCCAAGGGGGTGGGGGTGGCGGTCAACTACCGGGCCGTGCATCTCCTGGATTATTACCGGCGCACCCTGGGCCACCGGCCCGGCGATTTCCCGGCGGCCGAGCGCATCGGCGACCGCACCATAACCCTGCCCCTGTACCCCGGCCTGAGCGACCGGGAGGTGGAGCAGGTGATCGAGGCGGTGGCAAGCGCGGCCGCGGAACTGGCGGGCGGGGCATGAGAACGGCGGCGGAGCACGCGCGCGGCATCAGCGCCGCAAGCCGGACCGCCGGCGGGATGAATCCGGCGTGAGCCTGGCGGCCAAAGCGCGGACCGGCCGCTGGCTGCTCCTCATCCTGGCCCTGGCCCTGGGCGTGCGCCTGGCCTACGTGTACGCGCAGGTCAATCACGGCCTGTTCGCGGTGGCCACCTTCGCGCCGGACTCCAAGCGCTACATGCGCCTGGCCAAACACCTGGCCGAATCCGGCGTGTTCGCCTACAACGGGGCGGACCCCACCGCCGCCGACGTGCCCGGCTATCCTCTTTTCCTGGCCCTGGTCAAGGCGCTGTGCGGCCCGGAATTGATCTGGATATATCTGAGCCAGGCGCTTCTGTCCACGGCCACGGTGTGGCTGGTGTTCATCCTGGGCCGGCGCTGTTTCTCCGAAAAAGCCGGCCTGGCCGCCGCCTGCCTGGCGGCGCTTTATCCCATGAGCTTCGCCTTCGTGGCCATACCCTTGGGCGAGACCCTGTACGTCTTTCTGGCCACCGCCTTCCTGGCGCTCTACGCCCACATGCGCGATTCCTGGCGTGTGGCCCTGGCCGCGGGCCTGGTGGCCGGGGCGGCGATCTTGACCAGGCCGGTGCTGGCCGGCTTCGCGGGCCTGGCGGGGTTAACGGCCCTGGTCCTGCCGGGCAAGAGAGGCAAGGCCCTGGTCATGCTGTTGGGCCTGGGCCTGGCCCTGGCTCCCTGGGTGATCCGCAACGCGGTCACCTTTCACGAGTTCATCCCGCTCTCCACCAGGGGCGGCTTCGAGTTCTATCTGGGCAACGCGCCCGATTCCACCGGCGGCAGCGGCGGGCATCTTTCCTGGGGCCACGACGTGCAGCCGCCACCCGGCCCGCCGCCCGGAATCAGCGACAACGCCTGGAGCGCCCAGCTAAGCCAAAAAGCCCTGCAAGGCCTGGCGGAGCGGCCCGAGCTCTTTTGGAGCAGGCTGCCGGCCAAGATATGGAACATGTGGCGGCCCACCTGGGAGGGGGCCAGCCCGCGCAACTGGCTGTTGGTGGGCGGGTTCTATATCCTGATCGTGCTGTTGGCCCTGGTTTCCCTGGGGCGGCACGGTTTGGGAGGCCGGGCCGGGCTCCTGTGGGGATATTGGGGCTATCATGTGCTGGCGCACGCCTTGATCTACGGCATCATCCGCTACCGCCTGCCGGTGGAGCCGGCCATCTGCGTGCTGGCCGGGCAGGGCCTGCTGGCGCTCTTGCGCGCCGCTCCCAAGGGGGGAGAAGACCCAGCCGCCATCGGCTGATAGGCGCGGCAAGCATGTTCAGCGCCGGCCCCGCCTTTCATCTCAGCCGCCTTGCTTGACTTGGGTTTGCTTTTCCAGGTGGGCGATGTACAAGTCCGCGCCCTGGTTGAGCCGCAGCAGCATGTACTGCAGAAAATCGAACTGCTCTTGATTCAACCGGTCCAGCTCCTCCATGATCGGCTGATCCAAGCGGGCGTGATAATCGGCGTGCCTCCGAAAAGCCGTGATGCCCAAATCGGTGAGGGTCAGGCGGATTTCCTTGCTGTTTTTTTCTTCCTTGTAGCGCCTGAGCAGGCCCTTGGCCTCCAGCTTCTTGGCTATCTGGGAGATGGCCCCCTTGGTCACCACCAGGTGATGGGCCAGCTCGGTCACGTTGAGGCCGGGGTTTTTACCCACCGCCTCGATGGTGTGGATTTCCGCCGAGGTCAGGAGCTGGCCGGTGCCGAAATCCTGCTGGTGGTTTTGCAGGAAATTGACCTTGCGGATGAGGCTCCAGAGCAGCTGGTTAAGTATGTCGAAGCGGTCTTGGCGCATTGGGCGGTTCCCCCGGCCGCGCGCTTTTCGCGTTACTGGCCGTGTAATTGGCAAGAATATATGCCCTGGCCGCCGGGGGACCGCGTCAGGTTACCCGGGGCCGTTACTGTTTTGTATACGAGCTAAACCGTCTTGTCCAGAGCCCGGGCGCCGGCGGATGGCCGGCGTGGTCTAGGGAGCGGCCGCCAGGTCCGCCAGGAGGGTGGCGCGCTGGGGCTCCACCCGCGCTTTCAGCCTGGGGCCGCCGGCGGCCAGGCCCACCTCGTAGTCGCCCGGCGGCATGCGCAGGCGGCTCAGGGTGTAGTAACCCGCCGAGTCGCTGAGGTCCCGGCCGACTTCCCGGCCCTCGCGCCAGGCCTTGACCAGGGCTCCGGCGGCCGGCGCGCCGTCCGGCCGCACCACCCGGCCGGCCGCGGCGATGACCTGGTCCCTGAGGGTCTCCAGATAGGCGAGGCCGTAGCCGGCGTACGCAAAGCCCTGGGTGTAATCGCGCTGGCTGGCGCTCTGGTCGCGGTTGGTGGGCGGCGCCGGCCTTAGGGGCTCGATGCTGGTGTCCTCGTTCCACTCGTTGAAGGTGGTAATCATGATCATGTTGAGCGTGGGGTCCACCAAGGGAAAGGCCAGGCGCTGAAAGCTTTCCCTGAAAAAAGAGCCCTGGGGCGCGCCGGGAGCCCACTGGCGGGGAATGGCGTAATGATTCACCCCCAGGCGCACCCCCCGGTCGTTGTAGCCGGGCAGGATGTTGGGCACGAAGGCCGCCTGGCCCTGCAGAGCGTCGCGGTAGAGCCGGTACTTGGCCGCCACTTCCGCCATATGCCCGCTTTGGGAGGCATAGCCCGCGTGGTGCCCCTTGCCGCCTTCGTACATGTTGTAGGCGGTGACGGCGTCGAACAGCCGGGCCCGGTCCACCTGGGGCTGGGTGGAATCGGTGGGTTTTATTTTGGGCTCGCTTTCCGCCCAGGAGCCCTTGGCCTCGATCACCTTCCAGAAAATCTCGTCGCCGATGATGAAGGGGTCGAAGCCGTCGTCCCGCAGGGCCTGGCGCAGGCGGGTGAAGGCCTCCTGGTAGTTCACGTAGACCGACCGGGTCAGGTAGAAAATCATCACCGGCCGGCCCGCGACCTTCAGGTAGCTGGGGTGGTTGAAAAAGGTCTGGGCCACCTGGCGAACGTCGGCCACCAAGCGGTCCATCTTTTCGCGGGTCATCAGGGTTATGCCCAAAACCGGGTCGAAGCCCAGGTCCTGGGTTTCGTAGAACACGCAGAACTTGATGTCGCCCAGATTCTTGGCCTTGAGAAAGCCCTGGTACATGGCCCGGTTTTGCCGGGGGCGGCTGGGCCACCAGCCCAGGGCCAGGAAATCCACGCCGTAGCGGGAGCACCAGGCGATGTGCTGTTCGGCCACCTGGGGATCGTCGGAGGAATAAAGGCCCAGCACGGGCTCCTGGGGCGGGTCCAGCTTGGCCCGCAGCCAGCCCTGGGAAAAATTCTGGGGGTACCAGAGGTAGTAGTAGGCCCCCACCAGGTAGCGGTCGTTTTGCACCACGGGCGGCTGGGATTGGCAGGCCGCCAGGCACAAGGCCAGACCCAGCCCCGCCAAGAACATGAGCTTGAGGACGCGAAGAAGCATGGTTTTCCTTGCCGGGGACGGGCTCAGATGAATTTCTGCCACATGAGGGTCATGATAAACAGTGCCAGGCTTCCGCACAAGGGCAACCAGTACCAGCGGCTCCTGGTTTGGGCGAAACCCGCCAGCATGAGGACGTAGAGAGGCAGGAGCACCCGGCCGTAGCTCCAGGGCTCCACCCATACCTTGTCGGTCATGAGCGAGAAGAACCCGGCGTAGAGGAAAAAGGCCAGGCCGTGGGCCGACCAGCCGCGCAGGAATTCCAAAACCGCCGCGACCATGACCAGGCAGGTGACGATGACGAACCCCAGGCCCAGCAGGTTTTGGGGAGAGGAGGTGCTCAAGGGGAACAGGCCTCGGGCATAGGCCAGCATGCCCGCCAGGGGGACGCCGAAGTTGCTTTCACCGCCCTGCATGGGCAGGGTTCCCAGGCGGTAGTAGATATAGGCCCACCACAGGGCCAGGGGCAGGCCGGCCAGGATCAAGGCCAACAAACCCCGCCAGTTGCCCTGGCTCAGGGCGTGCAGGGCCATGGCCGCAAGCGCGATGGCGCAGATCTCCTTGCTTAAAAGCGCGCAGGCCATGAACAGGGCGCACCACCAGGGACGGCGGGCGTCGTAGAGCCAGAAGCCGCCGATCAAGAAGGCCATGGCCACCGGTTCGGCCAAATCGCGCAAGAGCGCGATGATGAGCCCGCTGGAAAAGCCGTAGAAAAGGGCCCACAAGGGGCTGGCCCCCCGCCGCACGCAGAGCAGGCCCATGAAGCAGGCCCCGGCCGCCACCGCGAAAAGATTGACCAGCACCAGGGCCCTGGGCAGGTCCTGGGGATCGCCGAAGGCCAAGAGCCGGGCCAGCCAGGGATACATGATGCGCTGATAGCGGTAGCCGGCCACGTCCATGTAAGTGTGGGCCTGGCCCCGCAGCCAGGGATCGTGGGCGGCCAAAAGAAAGAACTGGCCGTCGTAGCCGAAGCTGTTGGGCAGGATGAGAACGCCGGGACCGTGGATGGCGGGAGCGGGGAAACGGTCGCCCACCACGGCGAATCCGCTCCAATTGCCGCCGTGGCGCGCCAGGCTTTGGTTGATCGCCCAGCCGTAAACCAAAAGCACCGCGCAGAGTACCGGCAGCAGCCACCAGCGGGAGTAAAGCCACCCCTTGGGCCGCGCTAGATAGGCTCCGCCTGGGCTTAAAAGGCTTTCACGCATGCCAGCCGCCCTCCGGGGCGCCATTGCCAGTCAGCTCAAGGTCGGGTTAGGGTCCTGGTAGCGAGCATCGGGCCGACTCCGGCCGGCCCGGCGGGTTTTGGGGCGCCTGAATGCTTAACGCCGCGCAAAACCATGCCGTTGGGCATGGAAAGAGCAAACTGTTAATCTATAACACTAAACGACGGGTAGGGGCAAGATGGAGACTTGGTCGCGCAACAATGCGTTTATCCGGGAGCAAGGAACCGGCTTGGCGGGGCTTGAACGGCATGCGTTTTTCAAAGCTGATCGCCAGTGGGGCAGCTACCGGCCCAATCCAGACTCTAGACTGGGCCGGGGGGTAGGCTAACTCCAGCGATATAGCGCAACATTCTATCGGGCTTCCGGGAGGCTGGCAAGCCTTTGGGACTCTATTTAACCTTTTTGTCACAAAGTGGGCTTGTTTTAAGCAACCATTCATTATAATTTAAAAATAGTAACTAAATTTATTTTCGGAGTGCGTTAAGTTTGGCTCGTTCACTGGCTTTTTTCGCGCATTGGAGCAAAAAGACCATGGCCCAGAGGCGGCCCTGGCGCCTGTTTTTGCTGATGGCCGGTCTCGCCTTGGGCGGTTGCGCCCATTTGGCCCAAGTGGATGACCAGGTGAAGCCGGCCGTGTATCTGCCCTCGGGCCCCGCCCCCCAGGCGGTGGCGCGCAACGCCCCGGTTTTTCTGGTTTATAACCCGCAGCAGCCGCACAACCTCATCGGCAGGCCCAGGGCCGCTCTGGACGGGCGCGGCCTGGAGGTGATCCGCATGGACCCCCAGGAACCGGCCGTCTATTACCAAGTGGTTGATTTTAAAACCGTTAGAGGATCCTACCGCAATTTGATCTACCGGGTGCATTATCCCGCCACCCCGGCCTCCCTGGTTCCCTTTTTCATTGGCTGGGGTGAGAACCTGGGTAATATGGTGGTGATAACCCTGGACCACCGGGATAGGCCGGTATTGGTGACCACGGTGGGCACCTGCGGATGCTATGCGGCCATCATCCCCACCGCCGCCCTGCCGGCCGAGGCCCTGCCCCTGGATTGGAGCGACGAGCCCCAGGAGATTTACGGCGAGACCCTGCCCGCGCTCTTGGACTACCCGCCACCCCAAGACTTCAGGCTGGTGGTGGAGTTCCGGCCCGGCGAGCACCGGGTGATGCGGGTGGCCTGGCGGCCCTGGGCCAAGCTCAACGACCCCCGCCTGTATCAGGCCTGGCGGGCCGAGCTGCTGCCCATGGAGCAGTTGGAGCGCCTGCCCCTGGGGGACGGCTACACCAGCCTGTTTTATCAGGGCGGCCCCTTGCACGGGCACGTGAAAGGCGCGCACAAGCCCTGGGAGACCCTGCTCTTGGGGCTTCCCACCCTGGACTTGGCGGTGGGCATGGACAAGGCTTACGGCTACCCGGGCAATCCCTTTTACACCAGCATCAAGCCCTGGGCGCGCCTGGATTCGGACCTGAACGATTTTCCCCGCTTCCTGCGCTATTGGGGCTGGCGGCTCTAGCAGGGCGGCCTCGCGCCGGCGGGGCTCCCCAGGGGCGCTCTTGCCAGGAGCGGCGCGGCCGGGTTATGGTGGAAGCGTCCAAGGCCCCGCACGCCTTTCACGGGCCGACCGGCCCCGTAGCCGAGGAGGTATCGCCATGTCACCCTTCAAAGCCGCCGCCTGGCTGGCGGCGCTCTGCCTGTGTCTGAGCCTGGCCCTGCCGGCCCTGGGCGCTGATTCGGCCGACCTGGTGCAGGAGGCCGATTTGCTCTTCGCCCAGCGCGGCGATCTGGCCAAAGCCAACCAGGCGGCGGACCTGTACGAAAAGGCCTTGGCCGCCGACCCCAAAAACGAGGAGGCGGCCTGGAAGGCGGCCAGAGTGATTTACTGGATCGGCCGCAACACCGAGGGCGACGAGGCCAAGGTCCTGGTGTTCGAGCGCGGCATAGCCGACGCCCAAAAGGCCATCGCCATCAACCCGGACAGCCTGGGCGGGCACTATTGGCTGGGGGTGAGCTACGGTCTGTACGGCAGCGCCAAGGGCGTCACCAAAAGCCTTTCCCTCATCAACCCCATAAAAGAGGAAATGGCCAAGGTAATCGCCATAGACCCCAAATACGACGAAGGCGGGCCCTACCGGGTGCTGGGCCGGCTGTATTTCAAGGTGCCGGGCATTTTCGGCGGCTCCAACTCGGAAGCCATCAAAAACCTGGAGCAAGCCATCGCCTACGGCCCCGCCCGCTGGCTGAATCATCTCTACCTGGCCGAGGTCTACCTGGACGAGGGCGAAAACGACAAGGCCAAGGAGCTGTTGCAGAAGATCATCCAGGGGCCGGCCCCCCAGGGCCTGGAGCCCGATTACGCCATGTGGACGGCCGAGGCCCAGGAGCTATTGAAAAAGCTCCAGTGAGCGCGGGAGCTTCTGCGAGCCCCGGCAACGGAGGCCAGCGGGGCGGGCGCGGCAAGGCCCGCCCCGTTTTATTCTTCGGTCGCGGGTCTAATAACCCGAAGCTTGCTTCGGTATGATTCGGTTCCCGCCGATGCCCCGCAGCTTGCTGCGGGGAGGTTCATTGGTCGGCCGGGTCGATGTGGATGATGACCCGCTCCACCAGGGGCAGATCGCCCATCAGACAGCCCTCCACCTCCTTGGCGATGGAGTGGCCCTGGCGCACGTTCAGGGAGCCGTCCACCACCACGTGCAACTCCATCTGGTAGCGCCCGCCGGAGGCCCGCACCTTGAGGTCGTGCACCTCCTTGACGCCCTCCACCTGCAAGGCGCAGCGCTGAATGTTATCCAGCACCTCCGGGGTGGGGGCCTGATCGGTCAGCTCCTTGGCCGCATCCCGGATTATGCCCAGGCCGGCCTTGCAGACCAAAAGCGATACCACCAGCGCCGCGTAGGCGTCCAGGATGTGCCAGGCCGGATTGATGATGGCCGCGCCCACCCCGATGAGCACCGCCACCGAACTGAGCGCGTCGGAACGGTGGTGCCAGGCGTTGGCCTGCACCGCCGCGCTGTTGATGCGCCTGCCCACGGCCATGGTCCAGCGGAAAAGCGCTTCCTTGCCGAGGAGCGATACCAGGGCGCCCACCGCCGCCAGCCAGGTGGGGTGTTTTTCCGCGTGCTGATAGATGCGCACCCCGGCCTCGTAACCCAGAAAGACGCCGGTGCCCAAAAGGGCCAGCCCCACCAGGGCGGCGCTCAAGGTTTCCAGGCGGCCGTGGCCGAATTGGTGTTTCTGGTCGGCCGGGGCCCGGCCCAGTTTGAGGCCCACCAGGACCACCACGTCGGTGGCCAGGTCGGAAAGGGAATGCACCGCGTCGGCTATCAGGGCCGAGCTGCGCCCCAAAACGCCGGCCCAGAACTTGAAGGCCACCAGGGCCAGGTTGACCGCCGCCCCCACCAGGGTGACCCGGCGTCCGGCTTGGAACTCTTCCTGCTCGTTGTGCGGCGTCTGGTTCATGACTGGCCGGCCTCGGTTCATAAAACATGCGGGCCCCGGCGGGGCCCATCGTTCAGTATCAGTATACCCCAGGTGCCGGCAGGCTATCCAGGAACTCGCGGATGGCCCGGAAATAGCCATCTCCGCCCACCAGATAGGTGTCGTTGTGCCCCGCGCCGGGGAGGCTCAGCCAGGATTTGGGGTCAGGCGCGGCCTCGTAGAGGCGGCGGCCCAGTTCCCAGGGCACGATGTCGTCTCTATCGCCGTGGATGAAAAGCTTGGGCGCGCGCACCTCTGCGATGCGCCCCAGGGAGTTGAAGCGGCTGCCCAGCCGGCCCAGGCCGGGCAAGGGGAAATGGACCTTGGCCATGTCGCCCAGGTTGGTGAAGGTGGATTCCAGGATGACCCCCGCCACCCGGGGCTCGGCGGCCACGCTCACCGCGGCCGCGCCGCCCAGGGAGCGCCCGAACAGGACCAGACGGCAGCCGGTCGCCTGGGCCCGCGCCAGGCCGGCGGCCAGGGCCGCCCGGCTGTCCGCGTAAAAGCCCGGCTCGCTGATTTTTCCCTGGCTTTTGCCGTAACCCCGGTAGTCGAAGATCAAGACGCTCAAGCCCCAGGCGTGGAGGCGGCGCAGGTTGTCCAGGCGGTGGGAGATGTTGCCCGCGTTGCCGTGGAAGAAAAGCAGCACGGTGCGCGCCTCCGGGGCCGGCAGCCACCAGGCGTGGAGGCGCACCCCCTCCTCGCCCACGATCCATTGCTCCTCGTGGGGCAGGCCCCAATCGCCGGGCTGAGACTCCAGCCTCCGCTCGGGGAAAAAAATCTGGCTCTCGATGAAGGAATCCCACGCCATGCCGCATCCCCCCGTGCATATCAGCAGGGCCGCCAGCGCCGCGGCCTTGGCCGGAGCCTTTTTCAGCCGGCCGGCCATTCCGCGCGCCGCCCGCGGCAGGCAAAGCTTCACGCCCAGGCGCGGCAAGGGCTCCCCTATTCGGGCGGCAGGGTGACCAACAGCTCACCCCGCAGGTGCTCCACCTTCAGTTTGGTGAGCCCGCCCTTGGCCGGCCCGGCAAGGCGCTCGCCTTCCAGATCAAAGGTGGAGTGGCTTAGGCTGCAACAGCGCAGGGAAGCGCCGCCCGCCGCGGGGTCCAGGCGGCGGCCCATGTGGGTGCAGCGGTTGACAAAGGCCCGGTAGCCGCCGTCCTGGCCGCGGAGGACCAGGACGGGCGCGGGCAGGCCCTGGCCTTCCAGGCGCGCGGCGCCGCCCCGCTGGGCCAGTTGCCCGGCCGCGGCCAGAAGAACGATTATCTTGTCGCCCTCCACCCGCCAGAAGGCTTGATCCAGGGGCCGGGTTTGGCATATGCCGGCCAGCGCCCTAAAAAAATCCGCCAAGGCTCCCATGACGCCTCCCAGGAAAAAACGCGCAGATGGTTTTCACTATAGAACGGGCCGAGCCCGCGTCTCAAGGACAAGCCTGGGTGACGGGAAGCCGCCGGCGCGGCATCCAGAACCGGCGGGCTTGCGCGGGGGATTGGGCGCCTGGCGACCTAAAGCAGATTGCTGCGCAGGGCCTCGATGGCCTGGGCGCGTTTCTGCAGCCTTTTGCGCGCCCACCAGAGGCCCTCCTCGTCCAGGTCCAGGGCTTTCAAGGCCTCGGGGAAGGGAAGCATGATTTGATTGTCGTCCCCCGGGCGTATCTCATGGGCCAGGCAATCGGCCACGTGCACCGCCGCCACCAGCTCCAGATAGGTAAGATCCGGATAGGGTTCGTGGTGACGGCCCATGACCTCGCTCAGCATGGGCGGCAAATGCCAGTGCTCGGCCAGGGAGATGCCCAAATCCTCATGATCCACGCCCAGCATGGCCTCGGCCTCCTGATAGCTGATGTCCTGGGAGGCGGCCAGTTGGTTGACGGCCTTCAACTCCTCGGGAAAATAGGCGGCCAGGACCAGCTTGCCCAGATCGTGCAGCAGGCCGCCGGTGAAGGCCTGCTCGGGATCGGCCTTTCTGGTGCGGGAGGCCAAGATGCGGGCGCCCTCGGCCACGGCCAGGGAATGGGCCCACTGCTCCTCCACCAGCTTGAAGTTCTTGACCCGCGAGCGGTTGAACATATTGAAGATGCCGGCGCCCAGGCAGACCTTGCGGACTTCCGACATGCCCAGCACCACCACCGCCCTGCGCAGGGTGGTGATCTTGGCCATGAAGCCGTAATAGGCGCTGTTGGCCACGGAAAGGAGCTGGGAACAAAGGGCCTGGTCTTGCCGGATGACCTTTTCCAGGTCGCTGGCCGAGGATTTTTCATCCTCCATGGTGCTCAGGATTTGGTTCAATACCTGAGGCAGGGACGGCAAGGCCTTTATGCCCTGCAACATCGGCTGAGAGATATTTTTGCCCTCTTGGTACGCCAATTCTCGAGCAGGCCCCGGGTTAGATTGAAAATACAATATAACACCTCCTCATCACCTCCAGGCGCAAAAACCGGCATGCGGACCACTTTGTCCGGTTGGGATGCTGTCAGCCCAGCCGGGGGGTAGGCATGTGGCATCCGCGGCCCAACGGGCGCGCTGCCGATTAAAGCAACATGGGTGCCAGAGCGCCAACGGCGACGAGCGGTGTTGCCCCCGTTCCGCTTGGAGCGGATAGGGGTTATGTATTCAGCCAATTGCGAGGCCGCGCTCATTGGTTTCCCGCCTGCCTGCATTGGGGAGGAGCTTATCAAACCCGGCGCTTAATTACAATTGTGTAACGTAGATTGTTACCAAAGCGTTACACTAGCGGCGCGCTAGGCAAAATAGCCGCGGCGGGGCTCCGTCGAGGTTGACGAATAAGCCCAAAGTGCTTTATCTTTTAGTTAACGCGCTGGTCATTGCATTACGGCCATACTGCCAATGGAGACGGGAAAAAAGGGGACGCGGCCAGTGCGCGGTCCCCTGATTTTCTTTGCGCCCCACACTTAATAGCCTGTCCAGGCTTTCTTTTTTGTAAAGCTCAGTTTAGTATTATAAATGGCACAATTTTACGGATGCGTGGCGGATAGGGTTTTCGTATTGGCAGGCATCTAAAAAAAAAAACCATACACTTTTATCGCCGGAGCATGGACCGGCCATCTCGGACGAAGGGTTTCAGGGCATGAAAAATATTAAGCTGGGAAGCAAGATTGGAGCCTCCTTCGGGGTGGTGATCCTGATAACCTTGGCCCTGGGGGCCTTGGGAGTCTTTAACATGATGACCGTGGGGGGGGAATCCGAAAAGCTCGCCCAGCAATACCTGCCGGAAGTCAGGGTGGCCAATTCCGTTGAACGCCACGCCCTTTTGACCATGTTCGCCATCAGGGGCTATGGCCTGTCCGAGGACCTGAGATATCTCAAGGAAGGCCGCGCGGAACTGGCGCAATTACGGATCGAGCTGGGCCAGGCCCAAGATTTGGCGAAACAATACGAGGCCTTGGTCACCCTGCGCAAAAACATAAGCCAGGCCATCGAGGCGGTTGACCGCTATGAGCAGCTGGTCAATCAGACCGAGGAAAGGGACAAGGCCCTGGACGCGGCGCGCGTCACCATGGACCAGGCGGCCGCCTCCTACATGAAGAATTGCATGGATTTCCTGGCCAGCCAGAACGAGGCCATGGAAAACGAAATGCAGGCCAACGGGGGGGCCTTGCGCCTGGGCGAGAGGCTCGCCAAGATAACCCTGGTCAACGACGTGGTCGACATGGGCAACGAGATGCGGGTGGCCAACTTCAAGTCCCAGGCCCTGCGGGACTTCAGCCTCATCCGCCAGGCGCTGCCCAATTTCGCCAAGATAGAGCAGAAGCTGGCGGAGCTGCAAAAGATCACCAGACAGAAGATCAATCTTGATCAATTGCAGGCCATCAAGGATTCCGCCGGGTCCTACAAGTCGGCCATCCAAACCCTGCTGGAAAACATGGACGCCATGGTCGCGCTGCAAAAGGCGCGGGAGGAGGTGAGCAACAAGGTGCTCACCCTCGCCAAGGCCACCGCCGCGGCCGGCTTGACCCAGACCCAAAAAATCGCGGACGAAGCCGCGATCAATCTGCAAACGGCGACCGTAATCACCCTGGTGGGGCTCCTGGTGGCGCTGCTGGCGGGCATAATCCTGGCGGTGGTGACCACCAGAAGCGTGACCAAGCCGGTGTTGGCCACGGGCAAGGCGGTGGGTCTGGCCAGCCAGGGCGATTTCCGCATTCAGGTGGAGCAAAAATATCTCAGGCTGGGCGATGAATTGGGAGCCATGTCGCGCGACGTGCAAAAGATGGCCGACAATCTTTCCACCACCGTGCGCGAGGTGGCCCAGGCCGCCGATATGGTGGCCGCCAGCGCCAACGAGATCAGCCAGGGCAACCAGGATCTTTCCCAGCGCACCCAGCAGCAGGCCAGCGCCATAGAAGAGACCGCCAGCGCCATAGAGGAGATGACCTCCTCGGTGAAGCAGAACGCGGAAAACTCCCGCCAGGCCAACGATTTGGCCAAGCGCACCGCCGAGATGGCCAAGGAGGGCGGCCGGGTGGTGGAGAGCACGGTGGAGGCCATGGCGGCGGTCACCGACAGCAGCAAGAAGATATCGGACATCATCAACGTGGTGAACGAGATAGCTTTCCAGACCAACCTTTTGGCCTTAAACGCCGCGGTGGAGGCGGCCCGGGCCGGTGAGGCCGGGCGGGGGTTCGCCGTGGTGGCGGGCGAGGTGCGCAACCTGGCCGGCCGCTCGGCCAGCGCGGCCAAGGAGATACAGGGCCTCATCACCGACAGCGTCAGCAAGGTGGAGCAGGGCAACGAGCTGGTGGGGGAAAGCGGCCGGCTGTTGGGCGAGATCATCACCAACGTGCAGGCGGTGGCCGACACCGTGGCCGAGATCACCGCTTCCAGCCAGGAGCAGGCCCAGGGCATAGACGAGATCAACAAGGCCGTCACCCAGATGGACGAGGGCGTGCAGCAGAACGCGGCCCTGGTGGAGGAAGCGGCCAGCTCCAGCGAGCAGATGGCCTCGGCCGCCGAGGAATTGCGCTCCCAGATGGGCCAGTTCAAGGTGGACGGCCGCCAGGCCGGGCCGGTGGCCTCCCTGCCCAGCCCCGCCCCCAGGCCGGCCCACAAGACCGCCGCCAAACCGCCGGCGCGCAAGCCCGCCGCCAAGCCGCCGGCCCACAAGGCGGAAAAGCCGGCGGCCAAGCCCAAAAAGCCGGCGGATGACGAATTCTTCAACGTGGACGACCTGGAAGGCTTCGAGGAGTTCTAGGCCCGCGGCCGCGAGCCTTGGATTTTCGGCGCGCCGGGGAGCTTTCTCCGGCGCGCCTCTTTTGGGGGCGGCTACCCGGATGCGGCGGGGGGAAAAGGCGCGAGCGCTTGCGGCTCTAAGGGCGCGGCCCGCCCAGGCCCAGCCCCGCCGGCACCCGGCGCGCGTAGGCTCGGTATTGGCCGCCGAAGGCCCGGCGCAGGCGGGTTTCCTCGTGCCAGGCCCCCAGGAACAGGTAAAGGCTGAGCACGCCGTTGACCACCAAATCCGGGGCCGACACATAACGCGCCCAGAGCCAGACCAGGCTGGCCAAATACATGGGGTGCCGGCTCCAGGCGTAGGCCCCCCCGGTCACCAGATGGGGCGGCTCGTGATGGCCGGCGGCGCCCCCTTGCCAGCCCATCAGGTCCAGGCCGCCTTTTCTGAAGCTGAGCCAGGCCCAGCCGCCCAAGGCCAGGGACAGGGCCCAGAGGACCGCCTGCAGGGCGAGCCAGGGCCAGGGCCAGAAAAAGGGCCACAGCCCGCCCAGCCGGCAGGTCCACCACGAGAGGACGACAAGGCTGACCAGGGCCAATAGGGAGTAATAGGCGCGGTAGGCGTTGCGGGACAGGCTTAAGGCGCTTTCCAAACGGCCGCGCAGGGGCTCCCACAAAAGCAGGCTGTGCAGCGCGGCCCAGCCCGCGTAGAGCAGGCCCAGCCATAGCAGTTGTTGCGCGGTGGCGGAGGACATGCTTAAAAATGACCTGAACCGGCTGGTTGGTCAAGGCCGCCCTGGTTGCGCGGCCAAGGATTGACGGGAGAAGGCCGCTTATCTAGTATGACCGCAGAGTGGATAACGCCTTGCCAAAAAAGAGTGTGACCACATGAAGGCGCTGCGGTGGAGCGCGCGCCTCATTTGCCTGGGCATGTTCGCCTTTGCGGCGCCGTTTTACGCGGGCGAGGAGTGGCCTGGCCTGGCCGACCTCTCCTGGTATGATTCGGCCCAGCTGATTCTGGTCACGGCCAGTCTCCTGGCGATGCTCCTGGCCTGGCGTTGGGAATTGGCCGCCGGGCTCATATTGACCGCCTCTGGCGCGTTGACTTCGCTGATCGCCCTGGCCGCCGGCTTCGGGCCGTTCACGCCCTTGAATTTTTGCCTGGTCCCTGGCCTGTTGTTGCTTGCATGCGCCAGAGGGCTTAAAAAGAAAAGCCGGCGTTCAGCCTGATGGCGGCGCGGCCGCGGGAGCGCGCCGAAAGTTCAAACCAAACGCCCTTTTGGCGGTGAAAGGACCGGAACATGATCGCGAGATACACCCTGCCCGAGATGGGCGGCCTGTGGACCGACCAGGCCCGCTACCAGGCTTGGCTGGACGTTGAACTGGCGGCCTGCCGCGCCTGGCGCAAGCTGGGACGCATCCCGGCCGAGGCGCTGAAGGAGATAGAAGACCGGGCCGCCTTCGAGCCGGAGCGGGTGGAGGAGATCGAAAAGGAGACCAAGCACGACGTCATAGCCTTTCTCACCAACGTGGCCGAGCACGTGGGGCCCTCCAGCCGCTTCATCCATCTGGGCATGACCAGCTCCGACGTGCTGGACACCGCCTACGCCCTGCAGCTCACCCGTTCGGCGGATTTGATCCTGGCCGCCCTGGACCGGCTCCTGGCCGGCCTGCGCAAGCGGGCCTTCGAGCACAAGCACACCCTCATGATCGGCCGCAGCCACGGCATCCACGCCGAGCCGGTGACCTTCGGCCTCAAGCTGGCCGGGTTCCACGCCGAGTTCAGCCGCCACCGCACACGGCTCCTGGCCGCCAAAAAGGCGGCGGGCAGGGGCAAGGTCTCCGGCGCGGTGGGCACCTACGCCCACGTGCCGCCCCAACTGGAGGAGATGGTCATGGCCGAGCTGGGCCTGGAGCCGGCGCCGGCCTCCACCCAGGTGGTCTCCCGGGACGGCATCGCGGAATACTTCACCTCCCTGGCCATCCTGGGCGGCGGCATCGAGCGCCTGGCCGTGGAGATACGCCATCTGCAGCGCACCGAGGTGCAGGAGGCGGAGGAGCCCTTCAGCGAGGGCCAGAAGGGATCCTCGGCCATGCCCCACAAGCGCAACCCCGTGGCCAGCGAGAACCTCTCCGGCCAGGTGCGGCTCCTGCGGGGCTACGCCCTGGCCGCCCTGGAGGACATGGCCCTGTGGCACGAGCGCGACATCAGCCATTCCTCGGTGGAGCGCACCATCGGCCCGGACGCCAACATCCTGGCCCATTACTGCCTGCACCGCCTGGCCGGGCTCGTCGAGCGGCTGGTGGTCTACCCCGAGCGCATGCGGCGCAACCTGGATTCCACCGGCGGCCTGATCCACAGCCAGCAGGTGCTCCTGGCCCTGGCCCAGGCCGGGCTCAGCCGGGAGGACGCCTACAAGCTGGTGCAGAAAAACGCCATGGCCACCTGGCGGGAGGGCGGCAGCTTCAAGGAGAGGCTTTTGGCCGACCCCGAGGTGATGGCCGGCCTGGGCTCCGAGGCGGCCGCCACGCTGGCGTCCCTCTTCGACCCCCGCGGGCATTTGACGAATTTGGACTACGTTTTCGAGAAGGTTTTCGGCCAGGCCGACTTGTAGGCCGCCGCCGCCGATGGGCGATGCTATAATGGGAGCCACGCCGGAACGCGGCCCGCTAGCCCGGCCGCGGCAGCCAAAGGAGAAAGCCCGATGAAAGCCTTGCGAACGCTCTGCCTGCTGTTGGCCGCGGCCCTGCTCTGCGGCGCCTGCCAGAGGATGCAGGACCTCGGCCAGGACTTCGACCCGCGCCTGAAGCCGGCCGATCAGGTCTACCGCCAGGTGGCCGACAGCCGCCTGGCCAAGGATTCCATTTACGACGGCCCGGCCACCAACGCCCACTTCCAGGCGCTGCCTTTAAGCGCGCGGGTGCGCCAGGCCATGGTGGAGCGCGAGACCCTGGCTTTCAGCCTCTCCCCGGCCCAGGCCCAGAAGCGCCTGGCGGACCAGCGGAAAGCCCAGCAGGAGGCCCTGGAAGTGGTGATCTCGGTCTACGTGCCGGAAAGCAAATGGAACGATCTGGCCGGGCAGAACCCCACCTTCCTGGCCTATATGGAGGGGGCCAAGGGACAGCGGGTGGAGCCCTTTGACCGCCGCCGCATCAGCGACCGCACGGCCCTGCACGAGACCTTGTACTATTTCTGGGGCCCCTGGAGCCGGCTTTACCTCCTGCGCTTTCCCAAAACCGCGTCCGACGGCGCGCCCCTGGTGAAGGACGGCAAGTCGACCCTGGTCATGAGCGGCGCGCCCGGCCAGGCCAAGCTGCCCCTGCGCTGGGATTAGTGGCCGGGCAAGGCGGCATGAGGCTGCGCTGGAAAATACTTTGGGCGCTGATGGCGCTTTTGACCGCCGCGGGGCTGGGCCCGGCGGGCGGGGCCCTGGCGGCGGGTCCTTCCGGGCTCATCGAGGACAGCCAGGGGCGCACCATCCAGGTGGAGGAATTCCTCAACCTGCTGCCGGAATACTATTTCACCTTTGAGGACGCGGTGCAGAGCGTTCCCCTCCGCGACGTGAAAAGCCTGACCTGGCTGGGCGGCGGGCAGGTGCGCCTGGAGAACCGCGCCGGCAAGAGCTTCACCGTCTTCAGCAGCATGCAGATAAGCGTCAGCGACGAGATCGCCTTTCGCGCCAAGGACCCGGTCAGCGGCCAGACGGGGCAGGCCGAAATCGATCCGCTCTTGGTGAAAAAGGTGGCGTTCAACTGGACGACGCCCTAGGGCCCCGCCCCGCGGCGCAACAGGCTCTCAACCAGCAAAGAGAAAAACCGGGGCCAGTGCCTCGGGGGGAAAACTTTTGTGAACAAAAGTTTTCCCCGGAAATTATCACTTCCTATCTTCTACTTATTCAGCAAATGAACAATCAGCGGGCGGGCGGCCCCAAGATATCGCGCCCTAAGCGCGCTTCAGGTTGGAGGGCGCCGGGCCGGGCCTTTCGATTATATCCACCTTTCCTTCTCCCTGGTAAACGGCCACCCGGTTGCGGCCCGCCGCCTTGGCGCGGTACATGGCCATGTCGGCCTGGCGCACCAGCTCGTTCATGTCGCCGCCGGCCGAGTAAAGGGCCGCGCCCACGCTGACCGTGATGCGGGCCTTGCGCTGGCCCTGGCCGGGCACCACGGGATAGAACTCCAGGTCCTGCACCCCCTGGCGGATGCGTTCGGCCACCACCAGGGCCTCGCCCAGGTCGGTGTGGGGCAGAAGCACCACGAATTCCTCGCCGCCGTAGCGGCAGGCCAGATCGGTGGCGCGCACCGCCTCCCGCAGGGAGGCGGCGAAGCGCTTGAGCACCCGGTCGCCCTCCAGATGGCCATAGGAGTCGTTGTAGTGCTTGAAATGGTCCAGGTCCAAGAGCAGGAGCGCCAGGTGCGAGCGGTAGCGCCGGGCCGCCTCCACCTCGCGGCCCAGGGTGGCGTAGAAAAAGCGCTGGTTGCAGAGGCCGGTGAGATCGTCGGTGACCGAAAGCCGCCGCAGCTCCTCCTCCATGTTGCGCTTGTCGCTCAAATCCACCAGGGTTTCCACCACCCGCACCACCCGGTCGTCCTCGTCCAGGATGGGCGCGGCCAGGAAATAGATGTGGCGGTCGGCCCCGTTCAAGTTGCGGTAGTAATCTTCGCACTCCAGGCCGCCGCCGATCACCGGGGAAGGCTTCAGGCCCTTGTCGCCGTAGAGGCGCTTGATGGCGTCCCAATCCATTTCCAGGATGAGATCGGCCAGCACCGGCCGGGGCTGGGTGTAGAAGGCCCTCCACTGCTGGTCCGTGCCCACCACCTCCTGGGCCCTGAGCCCGGACAGGCGCTCCATGGCCTTGTTCCAGTGCACGATCTTGTGGTCCTGGTCCAGCACCATGACCGCGGCGGGCAGGCCCTGCAGGGTGGATTCCACCATGCGCTGGCCCTTGCGCAGGGCCTCCGCCATCTGCTTGTCCTGGGTGATGTCGGTGGCCAGCGCCTCGATGGCCTTGGGTTTGCCCTCCTGGTCGCGCACCAGGATGCTGCGCTCCCTTATCCAGCGGGTCTGGCCGGAGATATGCAGGAAGCGGAACTCGTGCTCGTAGAAATTGGGCCCCTCGCCCTTTACCTGGGAGCGCCAATGGGCCTTGACCCGCTCCTGGCTTTCCGGGTGCACCATGCGCCAGAGCAGCATGGGATCGGCCAATACTTGGGCGGGGGAATAGCCGGTGACCGATTCGGTGGCCGGGCTGAGATAGTCGAAGCAGCGGTCCACGATGTTCCAGCGGTAGATCATGTCCGGAGCGTTCTCCAGGAGCCGCCTGTAGCGCTCCTCGCTTTCCAACAGGGCCCGTTGGGCGGCCAGGGTTTGGGTGACGTCGCGCACCAGGGCGAAGCGGGCGTTGCGTCCCCGCATGGTGGCGGTAATGAGGGCGTTGAAGCTGCCGCCGTCCTTGCGGCGCATGAGGATGGGATAGTCTTTCACGAAGCCGTATTCGGCCAGGATGTCCAGGTAGTGGCCGCGGTCCTGGGACTTGGCGAAAAGGATGTGGGAATAGACGATGGAGCGCATCTCCTCCGCCGATTGGAAACCGAATATCTGGGCCGCGGCGGGATTCACCGCCTCGATTCGATCGTTGTCGTCGATGATGATGATGGCGTCGCGGTTGTCGGTGAAAAGCTGCTGGAAGCGGGCCTGGGAGGCCCTGGCCTCCTGCACCATGTGCCTGGCGGCCAGGGCCATGCTGTTGAGCACCCGGGAAAGGCGGCCCAGCTCATCCTGACGGCCCGGCAGGGGGGCGGGGGGCGTGAGGTCGCCGGAGGCCACCCGCTCGGCCTCCAGCGTGAGTTGGCGCAGGGGGCGCACCAGCTCGCGCCTGGCCAGCCAAACCGCGGCCAGGCCCACCAAAAGCGAAAGCAGGAGGGCGGCCAGGAGAAACGAGCTTCTGAGGGCGTGGGAGGCGCGGCCGATCAGCACCTCGTGGCTGGCCTGCACCACCAGCACCGCCCCCCACTTGGCCAGGCGGTCGAAACCCAGGAGGAAGCGCTCGCCCTCCAGCTCGACGGTGAGCACCCCGCTGCCCCGCCGCCTGATCTGCTCAAGCAGACTCGGGGCGGGCGGAGAGAAGCTCCTCATGGCCGAAGGCGCCAGCAGGCGGCCGTCCGGGCTCAATACGTACAGCAATTCACCCCGGTCCAGGGAGTCCCCCAGCTCCTCGTAGGCCAGATCCAGGGACTCGGCCAAATCGGCGCGCTGGCGGTGGGCCAGGCTCAAGACCTTGACGGCCAGCCCCACCTCCTGGTGCAGGTGCAGGTTGGCGTGCTCCTCCATGAAACGGGAGGTGAGGCTTTCCTGGATGATGCTCAGCACGCTGGCGGTGAGCAACACCACCAGGACCAGGGCCCCGGAAAGCTTGAGGCCCACCGAACGGCGGTTCAGCCAGGTGAAGGGTCCGAACCTCATGGCGTCCCGCCCGGCCGGCGCCGGCCGGCGCGGCCATTTGACACATGCGGACAATGCCCTTTAGTATTTGGACAGTAAGCGCCGCGCGCCCGGGGCCGGCGGCCGGTGGCCGCGCGGCGCGGGGGAAAGGGTATATAAATATCCTTAATCCTAGCCATAATGTTATGATGCCGCGCATCCCCCCGGAGGCGTTTGTACACAAAAATCAAGGCTGTACGGCCACTCGCGAGACGCTTGCAGAGGGTAGCCAAACAGCCCGGGCTTGGGGCAGGTTGTGATTGAGCGGGCAAACCAGGGGGGATTAATCAAAGAAGATAGGCCGGACGAGCACCCCCACTCCGATACTCCATGGTCTCTCATGGCCTTGCCTTACGATAACCGCACGGATCGTTCCCAGTCAAGCGTCTCGCCGGGGGGAATGAATTTCAATCATCCACGCCGAACGCGGGCCGCCCAGGGGCATGCCCGCCAGGAAGGGATCTGAATAATGCTGGATAATCTGCGCAACCTGCTTTTGGCCGGCTTGGGCGCGGCCCTGATCACCCGCGACAAGGTGCTGGAGGTGGCCCAGCAATGGGTGGACAAGGGCTCCCTCAGCGCGGCCGAGGCCGAGAAACTGGCCGACGAGATCATGGAGGAATCCAAGCGCCAGGCCCGCAGCCTGGGCCAGAGCATCGAGGAGGCGGTGCGCGGGGCCTTGAAGGGCATGGAATTGGCCAAGGCCGGCGAAGTGGCCGCCCTGGAGGCCAGGGTGGCGGCCCTGGAGGAGCGCCTGGGCCAACCCCCCGCGGCCGCGGGGGAAGCGCAAGGCCCGGAGGCGGACCAGCCCGGCCCCGGCGGCCAGACTCCCGGAGGCCAGTAGTCCCCCATGGGGCTCGCTTCCATGCGACATTGGGGCCGCCTGGCCGACGTGGCGGTGGTGCTGGTCAAAAACGGTTTCGCCGAGGTGGCCCAGCGCCTGGAGCTGCCCGCCAAGACCGGCCCGGCGACCAAGGCCGGCGGCGAGCAGCTGGCCAGGAAATATTCCCTCTGGGTGCGGGTGCGCCTGGTGGCCGAGGATTTGGGCCCGACTTTCGTGAAGTTGGGCCAGATCATGAGCCAGCGGCCGGACCTGCTGCCCAAGGAGCTGATCCTGGAGTTGCGCAAGCTGCAGGACCAGGTGACCCCGGAGGAGATCGGCGACATCCGGCGCACCATACAGAAAGCCCTGGGCAAGCCGGTGGAGGAGATTTTCAGCGAGTTCGAGGAGAAACCCCTGGCCAGCGCCTCCCTGGCCCAGGTGCACCGCGCCCGCCTGAAAAAAGACGGCCGCCCCGTGGCGGTCAAGGTGCGCCGCCCGGGCGTGGCGGACGTCATCGAGTCCGATCTGGCGCTCCTGGCCGATCTGGCCCAGGCCCTGCATGAGAGGGTGGAGGGCCTGAAACATTACAATTTGCCGGGGCTGGTGGAGGAAATAGGCCACCATCTCAGGCAGGAGCTGGATTTCAGCAAGGAAGCCAGGCACATGCTGAGCGCGCGCTCCCGCGAATCGGCCAGCGACCTGGTGATCATCCCCGAGCCCTATCCGGAACTGACCAGGCCGGCGGTGCTGGTCATGGAAATGATCGAGGGCGAGCGCCTGCAGGACGCCCGGCTCAGCCCGGAGCAGGGCCGGCAACTGGCCCGCGGCCTGGGCGACGTCATGCTGGCCAGCGTGCTAAAGCACGGGTTTTTCCACGCCGACCCCCATCCGGGCAACGTGCTGCTGATACTGGCGCCGGGAGAGCCCCCCCGGCTGGCTCTCCTGGATTGGGGCTTGGTGGGCCGCCTGACCCCGGAGATGCGTTTTCTGGTGGGCGATCTCATGGCCGCCATGGTGGAAAAAGACGCCAAGGCGGTGGTGCGGGAATTGGTCAAGATGGGCGCGGCCCCGGCCGGGAACGACCAGGCCGGCCTGGCCGAGGACGTGGAGCAGCTCCTGGAACTGGTGCATTCCCGGCCCTTGAACGAGATAGACCTGGGCGGGCTGATCCTGGAGATCATGGAGCTGATGCGGGAGCACCACTTGCAGGTGCAGGCCCAGTACGCCCTCCTGGACAAGGCGCTCCTGGAGATCGAGGGCCTGATGCGGGAGCTGGACCCGGACATCAACCCGGTGGCCGTGGCCCAGCCCCACGTGCGCGCCCTGTGGCTGGAGCGCTACCGCCCGGAGGTGATCCTGCGCACCCTGCGGCGCAACCTGGCCGATGGCATGGAGCTGGTCAAAGACTTGCCGTTGCGCCTGGACCGCCTGCTGGCCGCCTTGGAGCGCGGCGAGCTGGGCATGGAATTCAAGCACAAGGGCCTGGTGCCCCTGACCGAGGCCATCGAGTCCTCGGCCAACCGGGTGGCGGTGGGGCTCATCGTGGCCGCACTCATCGTGGGCAGCTCCATGATCATCACCACCGGGGTGGAGCCCAAGATTTTCGGCCTGCCCGCCATGGGCCTGGTGGGCTATCTCATCAGCGGGGTCATCGGCCTGTGGCTGGTGTGGAACATCCTGCGCTCCAGGGGCGGCCGCTTTTAGCCAAAACCCAAGTCATCGTTTATTAATGTCAATTTAGTCAGGAGCCTGCGGGCGGCCGGGCCGCCGCGCGCCCGCCCGGCCCGGCTTGCCAGCGGGGGATCGTGGGATGGACTGGCCGGCAAGACAGCTCGGGGGGGGCGGAACGGGGATTATGCCGCCGTGGTAATAAGTTGGCCTTGACGGATTCCGCTTTGCCTTGTTATTCTTTGTTAGGCCGATAAGTGAAACAAGATATTTCCGATAGGTGTAGTGCCCCATGGATTTAAGGCGCTTGCAGGTTTTCGCCAAAGTGTATGAGTGCAAATCCTTCTCCAGGGCGGCCGATGAGGTGTTGCTGAGCCAGCCCACGGTGAGCGGGCACATCAAGACCCTGGAAGAGGAGATAGGCGTGCCGCTTTTCGACCGCCTGGGCAGGGAGATACTGCCCACCAGCGCGGCCGAGCTGCTCTATGAATACGCCGTGCGCATTCTTTACATGGTGGACGAGGCCACTTCCGCGGTGGACGCCTTCCTGGGCCGCCTGCGGGGCAGCCTGGTGGTGGGCGGCTCCACCATTCCGGCCCATTACGTGCTGCCCGAGATGGTGGGGCGCTTCCGGCTCCTGCACCCGGAAGTCAGGGTCACGGTGGAGGTGGGCGACACCAGCGAGATTTCCCAGGGGGTGCTCGCCGGCAAGCTGGAGGCCGGCGTGGTGGGCGCGGCGGCCAAGGACGAACGCCTGATATGCACCCCCATCATGGACGACACGGTCTGCCTGGCCGCCTGGCCGGGTCATCCCCTGGACGGCCGCCAGGCCACCCTGAGCGACCTCGCCACCACCCCCATCGTGCTGCGCGAGCCGGGCAGCGGCACCCGGGCCTTTTTCGAAAGCGCGCTGGCCAAGGCGGGTCTGAGCCTGGAGGATTTGACCGTGGGGGCGCAGATGGGCTCCTCCCTGGCGGTTCTCATGGCGGTGCGCTGCCAGGTGGGGGTCGGCTTCCTCAGCCGCCGGGCCATCATGGATGATATGGCCGCCGGCCGCTTGGTGGAGCTGCACGTGGAAGGCCTGGACCTGAAACGCCAGTTCTATTTGATAACCCGCCGGGAACGCACCCACTCGCCCGCGGCCAAGGCCTTCATCGGCCTTTGCCTGGCCGAACCCGGCGAAGAGGCCGACCAGGCGGCTTGAACCTTGGCCCTGACCATTGAAATCCCCGGCTGGCGGGTCCTGGAGCTGGAACACCTGGTCCTGGACTTGAACGGCACCGTGGCCCTGGACGGCCAACTGGCCCCCGGCGTGGCCCAGGCCGTGGACCGACTCTCCCGGGGCCTTTCCTGCCATTTGATAACCGCCGATACCTTCGGCACCGCCGGCCGTCTTTTCGGCCCCGGCGTGGCGGTGGAGGTGATCGGGCCGGGCGGGGAAGGGGCCCAGAAGCTGGCCCTGGTGGAGCGCCTGGGGCTGGAGCGGGTGGCGGCCCTGGGCAACGGGGCCAACGACGCGCTCATGCTGAAGGCCGCCGCCCTGGGCATCGCCGTTGTGGGCGAGGAGGGCGCGGCCGGCGCCGCCATCCTGGCCGCCGACCTGGCGGTCCCTGGCCCTCTGGCCGCTCTCCAGTTATTATTAAAGCCGGATCGTCTGCGCGCCACTTTGCGGCGCTGATCATAAACGAGGAGAACCATGGCTTCCCAGTTCAAGCTGGCCGAAAAGGCCCGCGCCGCTGGTTGAGCCGCCAAGATCGGGCCAGGGGACCTGGCCTCGATATTGGAAGGGCTGCCAGTGGAGAGCGACCCCAACCTTCTGGTGGGGGCGGGCACCGCCGACGACGCCGGCGTGTACCGCCTTTCGGACCAGCTCGCCCTGATTCAGACCGTGGATTTCTTCACCCCCATCGTGAACGAGCCCTATCTTTTCGGCCAGATCGCGGCCACCAACGCCCTTTCCGACGTCTACGCCATGGGCGGGCGGCCCATCTGCGCCATGAACATATGCTGCTTTCCGGTCAAGGACATGCCCCCCGAGGTTTTCCGGGAGATACTGCGCGGCGGCCAGGAAAAGGTGCACGAGGCGGGCGCGGTCCTGGTGGGCGGCCATTCGGTGGAAGACCCTGAGCTTAAATACGGCCTCAGCGTAAGCGGCCTGGTGCATCCGGAGCGCATCGTGACCAACGCCGGGCTAAAACCCGGCCAGCGCCTGGTGCTCACCAAGCCCCTGGGCACCGGGGTGATCGCCACCGCCTTGAAGGCCGGCCTGGCCAGCCCCCAGGCCGTGTCCCAGGCGGTGGAGCTCATGAGCACCTTAAACGCCCCGGCGGTGGAGGTGATGACCGCCTGCTCGGTCACCGGCGGCACCGACGTCACCGGCTTCGGCCTCCTGGGCCACGCCCTGGAAATGGCCCGCGCCTCGGGGGTGGGCCTGGAGATAGAAGCCGGCGCGGTGCCCATCCTGGAGGAGGCCAGGGAGATGGCCTCCATGGGCCTGGTGCCCATCGGCTCCCACGCCAACCGCAACTTCTGCTCCAAATCCGTGCGGGTGGAGGGCCCGGAGGACGCCATCGTCATGGACCTCCTGGCCGATACCCAGACCTCCGGCGGCATGCTCATGGGCATAAACGAGGAATGCCTGGACACGGCGCTGGCCATGCTGGAGCGGCTGGGCCTGGGCCGCTGGCCGGTGGGCCGGGCCACCAGCCAAAAACCCGGCGTCATCACGGTGCGCTTCTGATAATCCGGCCCTAGCCTGGTTGGGGCCGGCTCGGCCCGGCGTGGCGGGCCGCCCCCCCCAAAAAAAACGCCCTTGGCGGGCCTGGCCGGCCAGGCGAGGCATCGCGGGGCTTGACTTGCACGCCGCAGCTTTGCTAGGTTGCTTGGCGGAGAGAGCGATAATGTATAAGAACGCTGCAAACAACGGCATGGTCCTTCTCTGGTGGTGGCGCTGGTCGCCGGGGGGAGGCATGCCCTTGTGCTAAGCGTCGCTTACAGTTAAAGACGCCTAAGACAGAGCGGGCCTCCCCCAGCGGGGCCCGCTTTATTCTTGGGCGGGCCCGGTCCGGTTCCTTCCAGAACCATGCTGACAGC
Organism: Desulfocarbo indianensis; assembly: GCA_001184205.1. Taxonomy (GTDB): domain Bacteria; phylum Desulfobacterota; class Desulfarculia; order Desulfarculales; family Desulfarculaceae; genus Desulfocarbo; species Desulfocarbo indianensis. The sequence continues at coordinate 156,611 of LBMP01000001.1, read as the reverse complement.
CGCTGTTGGAGAGCCCCCTTTGCAGGCGCCGGAAAAGGCAAAGGGACGGCTCGCGCTTCCTCCGTCGCTTATCGTTCCGGCAACCACGGATCGAACACCAGAGCGGACCTGGCCGGCCATCCCACCCTGGGTCTCCGCCGCTTGCGGCCATTTGCCGCCAACGGCGTAGGGACCAAGGCATTACAGCCCTGCCTCCCCATGCCAAGGCATGGCGACTTAAAAGGGACCAGGGCCAAACCAAGCAGGAGGATTACCCCATGGCTGTCAAGAAAGTGTTTTTGGGCGAGGAGTTCATTCCCAAGCAGTGGTACAACCTGAACGCCGATTTCCCCACGCCCATGCCCCCGCCCCTGCATCCCGGCACCGGCCAGCCGCCCACTCCCGAGGATTTCGCCCCCATCTTCCCCATGAACCTGGTGGAGCAGGAGATGACCACCCAGCGCTGGGTGGACATCCCCCAGGAAGTGCTGGAGATCTACCGCATGTGGCGTCCCTCGCCCCTCTACCGGGCCACGGGGTTGGAAAAGGCGCTGGACTATCCGGGCCAGATCTATTTCAAGAACGAGGGCGTGAGCCCGGCCGGCTCCCACAAGCCCAACACGGCGGTGGCCCAGGCCTATTACAATAAAGAGTTCGGCGTAAAAAGCATCTGCACCGAAACCGGGGCCGGCCAGTGGGGCAGCGCCCTGAGCTTCGCCTGCCAGCAGTTCGGCTTGACCTGCAAAGTCTACATGGTCAAGGTTTCCTTCAACCAGAAGCCCTACCGCCGCCTCATGATGCAGACCTGGGGGGCCGAATGCGTGGCCTCGCCCACCGACACCACCGAGGCCGGCCGCAAGATTCTGGCCAAGGACCCGGACAGCCCCGGCTCCCTGGGCATCGCCATCAGCGAGGCCATCGAGGAGGCGGTGCAGCGCGACGACACCCGCTATTCCCTGGGTTCGGTGCTCAACCACGTGCTATTGCATCAGACCGTGATCGGCCAGGAGGCCAAAAAGCAGATGGAGACCATCGGCGCGTATCCCGACGTGATCATCGGCTGCGCGGGCGGCGGCTCCAACTTCGCGGGCCTGGCCTTCCCCTTCCTGGCCGACAAGATCGCGGGCAAGGAAATCCAGGTGATCGCGGCCGAGCCCACCTCCTGCCCCACCCTCACCAGAGGCCCCTACGGCTACGACTTCGGCGACACCAACCAGACCACGCCGCTGTTGCCCATGCACACCCTGGGCCACGATTTCGTGCCCGCCCCCATCCACGCCGGCGGCCTGCGCTACCACGGCATGGCCCCCATGGTCAGCCACGCGGTGAACCTGAAGCTGGTGGAGCCCAGGGCCTACGACCAGATCGCCACCTTCGAGGCGGGCATCATGTTCGCCCGCACCGAGGGCTTTATCCCCGCGCCCGAGACCAACCACGCCATAGCCTGCGTGGTGGAGGTGGCCAAGCAGGCCAAGGAAGAGGGCAAGGCCAAGAACATCCTGTTCAACTGGTCGGGCCACGGCCTGGTGGACATGGCCGCCTACGACGCCTATCTCTCCGGCAAGCTCACCCGTTACGAGCTGCCCGAGGAGGAGATTCAGCGGGCCCTCAAAGCCTTGGAGGGCCTGCCCAAGATCGGCTAAAAGACAATAATTGCGAAGGATAAGGCGGGGTCCCCGGCGGGGTCCCCGCCTTTTTTGTTTGGGGGCCGCCGCCGCCGGCCCGGCTCAAGCGGAGCAAAAGCTTGCCGCGAACGATAATCGTTACTATAATAATTACCAGATAACTAGACAAAACCACGGCAAGGAGAAGTCCGCCATGTTGGCTTTGCAGGAAATACGCGAAAACAAGAGGCTGCTCAACGAAATCGATTGGGAAATGACCCCGGAAAAGGCGGTTTCGCTTTATCTGGAATGGGGCAACGGCTGGAACCACGGCGTCCGCATGGTCAAGGGACCGGGCGACGTGTCGTATTATTTCGTGGTTTATTCTTGGGAAAACGGGCCGTTGGTGCATTTGGTGCGGCGCGACACCCAAGGCTCCGAGGAACTGGCCGCGATCCAATTGCCGCCCTCCCTGGCCCGCGAATTCCAGGAGCACTGGGGCGGACACAAGGGGGTGTACGCCCTCACCGACGAGATACGGGATTGGCTGCGGGCGGAGCTGGGCCTGGAGGCCACCATCCACTAGGCGGCGGCCAGAGAATATGCGTCAGGCCAGCCTGGGAGAACCCTCCGGGCTGGCCTTTTTGCTGGCTGATTTCGCGGGGCTTTAGCTGTTCTTGAGCCCGTGCTTGCGCATCAGCTCGTAGATGCGGGGCTGGGAGAGCCCCGAGAGCCGGGCGGCGTTCTTGACGTTGCCCCGCGCCGCGGCCATGAGGTCGTGCATATAGGTTTTCTCCAGGCTGTCCTTGGCCTCGCGCCAGGTGGGCAGGGAGGCCGGCCGGGTTTGCCCGCCGCTCTTTTTCAGGGAGCGGAGCGCGGCGTGGATGCGGATCTTGTCGGGCAAATGCCAGGGATACAGCGTGGGCTGGTCGCCGGCGGCGGCCAGGGCCCGCTCCAGGGTGTTGATCAGTTCGCGCACGTTGCCCGGCCAGTCGTATTCGCAAAGCACCTTCCAGAATTCCGGGGAAAAGCCCTTTATCCCGCCTTTGCTCCGGCCGGAGAACCTGGCCAGGTAATGAAAGGTGAGGTCGCGTATGTCCTCGGCCCGGCCCCTTAAAGGGGGCAGGGCCAAGTGGAAGGCCCTCAGGCGAAAAAGCAGGTCGCCCCGGAAACGGCCCAGGCGCACTTCCTCGTCCAGGTCCCGGTTGGTGGCCGCGATCAGGCGGAAGTCGCTTTTTTGTTCGCTTTGGCTGCCCAGGGGGCGGTAGGCCCGGGAATCCAGCACCCGCAGAAAGCTTTTCTGCATCTGCTGGGGCAGCTCGCCCACCTCGTCCAGAAAAAGCACCCCGCCGTGGGCCATGGCCACCAGGCCCTCCCTGGCGCTTTCGGCCCCGGTGAAGGCGCCGCGCTCGTGGCCGAACAGGGCGCTTTCGATCAGGGTGGGCGGCAGGGCGGCGCAATCCACCACCACGAAGGGGCCCCGCGCCCGGCGGCTGACCTGGTGGATGGCCCTGGAGAAAATCTCCTTGCCGGTGCCGGTTTCGCCGGTGATGAGCACCGCCGTGTCGCTGGCGGCGGCCCTGGCCAGTTGCTCCAGGCAGGCCTTCATCTGGGGCGAGGAGCCCACGATGCCGGTGCCTTCCAGGTGCGCCTCCGAGGGGACGCTCCGTTTGCCCTCGCGGTATTGCAAGGCGCGGTTAAGGGCCAGGGAGATGACCCGCCAGGAGGAGCCCTTGTCCACGTAATCCCAGGCGCCGTGGCGGATGGCCAGCTCCGCGCCGTCCGCGTCGCCGAAGCCGGTGATGATTATCACTTCCGGCGAGGAGGGCGCGGCCTTGATCTCGGGGATCAGATCCAGGCCGTTGCCGTCGGGCAGGCGCACGTCCACAAAGGCCACGTCCACGCCCTGGGCCGCCAGCTCGCGGCCCTCGCTCATGGTGGCGGCGGCCAGGCTTTGGTGGCCGGCGCGTTCCATCAAATCGCCCAGGGTTTCGCGCACCAGGGGATCGTCGTCTATTATCAATACCTTGGCCAAACCGCCTCCCTGGGGAGCCTTCAGGTTTTCAGTTCCAGGGCCCGGCGCACCGCCCGGGCCAGCCGCTTCAGCTCCACCGGCTTGATCAAAAGATCGGCCGCGCCGGCCGCCTTGGCGTCCTGCGGTGTCAAGACATCGCCATAACCGGTGCAGATGATCACCGGCGGCCTTGTGGCCGGGGGCAGCTTTTGGATCAGTTCCAGACCGGTGAGCCCCGGCATGTTGAAATCGGTGATGATCAAATCCCAATCCCTGGGGGCCGCGGCGACGGCCGCCAGCGCCTCCAGCGGGTCTTGGAAAGTGGTGACCCGGTACCCTTGCCGCTCCAGGAGCTTCTTTTGAGTGACCAGATAGTCTTTCAAGTCGTCGACCAGGGCCAGGCGCTCGCCCTGTCCGGCCGGGGCCTGGCCGGGCTCGGTCTTTTGGGGGGCGGCCTCGCCCTCGAATAGCGGCAGCAGCACGCTGAACACGCTTCCCCGCTCCGGTTGGCTCTGCGCCTCCACCGCGCCGCCGTGCTCCCCCACGATGCCGCTCACGATGCTCAAGCCCAGGCCGCTGCCCTGGCCGGGCGCTTTGGTGGTGTAAAAGGGCTCGAAGGCCCGGGCGAGAACCGCGCCGGTCATGCCGCATCCCTGGTCGCTGACCGTGAGCTTGATATAGGGGCCGGTCGCCAGGTCCAGGCGGGCCGCTTCGCCGCCGTTGATTTCCGCCTGGCGCAGGGCCACCCGCAGTTCGCCTCCCTTGGGCTCCATGGCCTGGGCCGCGTTGAGGCAAAGATTGATAATCACCTGATGTATCTGGGTGGCGTCGGCCAGCACCAGGCCGCCGGCCTCCAGCTCCAGGCGCAGGCGGACCTGCTGGGGCAGGGAGGCGGACATGAGATTCAGGGCCTCCTCCACCATGCCTTTCATGGCTAGCGGCTGGGGCTCGGCCGGGGAGAGGCGCTTGAAGGCCAGAATCTGGCGGACCAGGTCCCTGGAGCGGCGGGCGGCCTGCATGGCGCGGTTCAGGCTGCGCAGGCTGCCGTGCTCCAGCCCCAGGTCGTCGGCTATCATTTCCAGGTTGCCCAAGACCACGCCCAGGGAGCTGTTGAGATCGTGGGCCACGCCCGAGGCCAGGGCGCCCAGGGTGTTCAATTGCTGGCGCTGGCGGGCCTGCTCCTCCAGACGGCGCTGGCGGGTTACGTCCCGGCCGAAGCTGAGCACCGCGGGACGGCCTTCCCAAAAGATGCGCACCGAGTTGAACTGGGTCCAAACCGTCTTGCCGGTTGCGTGCAGCATGCGCACCAGGGAATCGCTGGAGGCTTGCTGACCGGCCAGCCGGCTGCGGTGGCGGGCCAGAACCGAAGCCAGGTCTTCGGGGTGCACCAGCTCCTTGAGGGGCTTTCCGGCCAGCGCCCGGGGCTCCATGCCCAGGAGGCTCTCCGCGGCGGAGTTGGCCAGGCAGAGGCGCTCGTCCTGGAAAACCATGATGGCCTCGCCCGCGTTTTCCACCAGGTGGCGGTGGCGTTCCTCGGAGCGGAGCAGTTTTTGCTCCCAGTGTTTTTGCTGGATGGCCAGGGCGTACAGCGCGGCCAGGCGGCTGAGGCGCTCCAGGTCCAGCTCGGTGTAATCGCGCTTGGCGTTGGCCACGGCGATCACCCCGGCCAGCTCGCCCTGCACCACGGCGGGAGCGGCCAGGAAGCGGCTGATGGGGATATGGCCCTGGGGAGGGCCGGCGCTCAGGCTGTCCCCGGCCACATCGTTACTGAAATAGCCCTGGCCCCGGCCCAGGACGCGCTGCCAGAGCCCCCAGGATTTATCCAGGATTGAGCCCGGTTCGGCCACCTTGCATTGATTGAACATTTCCGGGGTGACGGTGACCGAGACCAGGCGGCGCTGGGCCGCGTCGGCCACCCCGGCCAGGCCCAGGGGGCTCTCGCTCAAGCGGCAGGCCAGTTCCAGCGCCTTGCGGGAAATATCTTTCAGCTTGGCGGCGGAGAGTATCTCTCCGGCCAGCTCGGCCAGGGCGGTGTTCAGATATAAAAGGTCCCGGTCAAGGGGGTGCGTATTCACCCGCTCCATGATAGGCATTTTTCCTCAGGGGAAGTCATTGGCGACGGATGTTTTTAATCCTACCAAAACGGACCTGGCTTGCGAGCGGAAAGATGGGCCTAAGGCAGACGTTCCTTTTCCCGAGGCCAGGTTTTCTCGGCTCCCCCGAAGACGCGGGCGATCTGGCGGCGGGTCAGCATGGCCAGCGCGTCGCGGGCGGTTCGTAAAAGCGCCAGGTCTTCCCGCGTCATTTCCGGCGATCGCGCCCTGGGCCGGAGGGCTCCCGCCCGCAGTCCGCCCCAGATGAGGGCCAGGGCCAGCGCCACGGCCGCGCCCAGGGCAAAATGCCAATACTGGGGGCCCGAGGGAACGGAGGAAGGCCCCGGCGGGGGCCAACAGGCCGGTGTTTCATTGATCCGTAGGGTGACGCAGCCGGCGCAGAGTGTGGCCGCCGAGGAGAGCAGGGGGAGGAGACGTTTGATCAAGCCCAGTATGACTATAACGGATATATTTAGTGCTTGACAAATGACTTTAAAAGACATATCGTCTCGCTTGCCTGCGCCCCTGTTGCCAATAAGGCATGAGCCTAGCACAACCAGCGAGCTGAGAAAGGTGGTTATGATGGATTTTGTGAAAACGGATTATCAAAGGCTGGTTCCCGGATGGATGCGCAAAGTGCAACCCCAGGATTTGCCCGAGGTTTACCGCGAAATGGCCGAGGTGATCGGGGTGGAGTCCACCATCAACCTGGCCCGGATCTACGCGGGAACCAGCGTGTATTTCCCCAAACTGGAAAGGGCGCTTTTAACCCTGCGCAACCAGGTGATAAGGAGGGAGTTCGACGGCGCCAATATCCGCGGCCTGGCCCGGCGTTGGGGGCTGTCGGCCCGTCACGTGCGCCACATCGTCAATCCGCCCCGCAAGGTCAATGATTAGCTCCCTGCCCCGCATTCCCCTTGCCCTCCAGATATTACTGGCGCGCCCCGGCGGATAAGTCTTCCGGAGGCGCGGCCAGTCCCTGCTTCCCGGACCGGTTTTTACGCAGCCCAGCTTTTGTCCGCCCCCTTCCCCGGCACTAAGCTCCTCCCCAACGCGCGGCGAAACCCATGAGGGCGAGGCCGCCTTGCCAAAGGAGAGCGAGCATGAAACTTCTGCGAACCAAGACCTTCTGGACCGGCGCGGCCGCCCTGGCGGCGGCGGCCGGGGCCTATCTGGCCGGCGAGGCCGGCCTGGTCCAGGCCCTGCAAATGGCCATCACGGGTTTGGCCGCGATTTTTCTGCGCCACGGCATGGTCAAGCAAGTCCGGGAGCCCAAGGTTGATGAGCGAGGATGAATTGCGGCTGGCCCTGGAAAACCTGCGCGGAGAGCTGAAGCGTCTGGACACGGTGCTCAAGATGAGCATGGCCGAGCAGCGGCGGGTCAACGCGGAGCTGGGCGGGGCCCTGGGCCGGCAGACTTCCCTGGTGGAGGCCCTGGACGAGCGCCTGGACCGGCTGCAATCCCGCCTGGCCACCTACACCGGCGGCCTGGCCGCCCTGTGGCTGGCCTTCCAGGCGCTCTCCAAAACCCTTCTGCAATGACCCGGCCTCGAAAGGCGATAGGAACAAGGCATGGACAAGACATCCCGGCTGATAGCCAAGGGCCTGATCGAGGAAAAGCGCCAGCGCCTGAAACAGCTGGAGATCAAGATCGACCGGCTCATCAAGGACATCAACTACTACCTCTACATTTTGGACGGCATCGAGGGGCTCAGGGTGGACCACGCCGAACAGGCCATGGAGGAGCTGGTGGCGGCGGTGCGCGAGTACAAGGCGCTTTCCCGCGAACTCAAGGACCTGGCCTAGGCATGGCGCGCGCCAAAGCCAAGACCGGCGGCGTCCAGCGGCCGGCCCCCCCGGAGGCGGCTCCCGCGCCGGAGCGCCTGGCGGCCCTGGCCCAGGCCGGCCCCGGCCTGGACAACCCCCGCGGCGCGGCGGCCTGCCTGCGCCGGGTGCTGGAGCAAAAGGTGCGCCGGCTGGCGGCCAAGGGGGATCTGGAGCGCGAGGAGGCCGACGAGCTGGCCAAGATCGGCCAGGCCCTGAGCCGCCTGGAGGCGGCGGGCTACGACCTGAAGACCGCCGCCGCCGAGGTCATGGCCCGCTTCGCCGCCTTTGTGAGCGCCCGCCGCGCCGGCCCGGAGCGGCGCAACTGGCTGGCCGATGAGATCGAGGCCTTTTTCAGCCAGCTGGAAGGCGGGGCCCGATGACGGCCGCGGCCAACAAGCTCAGCGCTGGCGCTTTCCGCCGCAAGGCCTCGGAGGTGGTGGCGGCGCTGCGCACCGAGGTGGGGGCCTTCGGCCCCCAGGCCCCGCCCCGCAAGGAGCGCCTGGCCCGGGCCGAAGAGGACCCCTTTTATTTCTTCACGGCCTATCTGCCCCATTATTTCAACCAGGGCTTCGCGCCCTTTCACCATGAGCTCATGGAGCTGTTGCGGCCCCGGGGAGGGGCGGTGGTGCCGGTGGCCGTGGCCGCGCCCCGGGGCTTCGCCAAGACCACCCTGGTCAGCTTCGGCTACGTGCTGCACCAGACGCTCTTCGGTAAACGCCGCTTCGTGGTGCTGGGTTCGGACACCGCCGATCTGGCCACCGACCTCACGGCCTACCTGCGCCTGGAACTGGCCAACAACCAGCGCCTGGCCCAGGATTTCGGACCCCTTTGCCAGGCCAGGGGCCCGGCCGGCGATTTCGTGGCCGGCCCCGAGGTGAGAATCCTGGCCAGGGGCGCGGGCCAGCGCCTGCGGGGCCTCAAGCACGGCCGCTTCCGCCCGGATTTGGTGATCTTGGACGACCTGGAAAACGACAAGAACGTGAAGAACCCCCGCCTGGTGCGCGAGACCCTGGATTGGATCAAGGAGGCGGTGTATCCGGCCATCGACCCCGCCGGCAGCCTGTTCATCATCGGCACCGTCCTGGCCAAGAAAAGCGCCCTGGCCACGCTGATTTTTTCGCCGGAGGAGCCCTATTGCCGCTTCACCCGCCGGCGCTACCAGGCCCTCTTGCCCGACGGATCCTCCCTGTGGCCCCAGCGCCATCCGGTGGAGGAGCTGCTGCGCCAGAAACGGCTCATGGGGAGCCTGGCCTTCAACAAGGAAAAACAGAACGAGCCCACGGACGAGGCCGGCCTTTTTCAGGATGAATGGCTGCGCTCCTATCACCCCGCCGATATCCAGGACAAGGCCCTGGCCGTGGCCGGCTTTCTGGACCCCAGCCTGGGCGAGGGCCAGAGCCATGATTACAAGGCCGTGATCAGCCTGGGCCTGGACCAGGTCCAGGGGGTGTTCTACGTGCTGGACGCCTTTATCCGCCGCTGCAGCATCGAGCAGTTGGTGCGGGCGGTCCTGCGGCGGCAGCTCCGGCACGGCTATCTGGTGTTCGGGGTGGAGGACAATCTTTTTCAGCGCCTTTTGCTGGACGAGTTCGCCCGCGCCGCCCGCGAGGAGCGGGTGGTGCTGCCCCTGCGGGGCGTCACCCACCGCCTGGCCAAGGAAACCCGCCTGGCCGGTGTGAGCCCCCTGGTGGAGCGGGGCCTGGTGCGCTTCAACCCGGCCCAGGGCGACCAGTCGCTCCTCATCGAGCAGCTTCTGCATTTCCCCAGCCCCAACGTGAACGACGACGGGCCGGACGCCCTGGAGGGGGCGGTTTCCCTGCTCAAGGGGAGCGGGCCCAATGTGTGGTGACAACCCCTGCCAGCTTGGAGTGATAGCCCATGGCTAAATGGCTTGAACGCTTGACGAGACCCTTTGTGCGCCGCGGCTTGGACCTGCCCTATCCGGCGCCGCCGCCGCCGGGGTTTTTGGCCGGCGGCGGCCTGGGCAGCCGCTCCCGCCAATTGGCCGCCTACCAGGGCTGGGTATTCGCGGCGGTGAACGTCATCGCCCAGCGGGTGGCCGGCATGCCCTTGCGGCTCTTCACCGCCGCGGCCAAGGGCCTGGGGCCGGAGGTGGCGCGGCACCCGGTGCTGGACCTCTTGGAGCGGCCCAACTCCATCATGACCCGCCGCCAGTTCCGCTTCACCCTGGTGACCCATCTGGAGCTCACCGGCATGGCCTTCGCCCTGGTGACGCCCAACGCCCTGGGACGCCCGGCCGAGCTGTGGCCGCTGTCGCCGGCTGATCTGGTGGAGATCGAGGCCGGGCCGGACACCGGCCAGCCCATCGCGGCCTTCGCCTTCTCCGGGCCGGGCGGCCGCCTCACGCGCTACCATCCCTCGGAGGTGCTCTACTTCCGCCACCCCAGCCCCCGGAACCTGCTCTACGGGGCCAGCCCCATAGAGGCCATGGCCCACGCCTATGACATCGATCTGGCGGTGCGGGTCTACCAGAAGAACTTTTTCCGCAATTCGGCCCGGCCCGAGGTGGTGCTCTCCACCGATCAGCGCCTCACCGAGGAGGAGGCCCGGCGCATCCTCACCCGCTGGAACCAGAAGCACCAGGGCCTGGCCAACGCCTTCAGCCCCACGGTGCTGGACGGCGGGCTCAAGGCCCAGCCGCTCACCTTCTCCAGCAAGGATTTCGAGTTCCTGGCCCTGGCCGGCTGGACCCAGGACAACATCCTGGCCGCCTACGGGGTGCCGGCCGGCAAGCTGGGCCTGGTCAAGGACGTGAACCGGGCCAACGCCCAGGGCATCGACGTCACCTTCAACGCCGAGTGCGTGCGCCCCCGCCTGGATCTGATCGAGGACGTGCTGACCCGCTTTCTCCTGCCGCGCTATTCAACGGGCCTGGCGCTCAAACACGACAACCCGGTGCCCAGCGACCGCGCCCAGAACCACCTGGAGGCCATGGAGCAGTTGGACCGGGGCGTGATGACCATAAACGAATACCGGGCCAGCCTGGGACGGGAGCCGGTGGCCTGGGGCGACGAGCCCTATTTACAAGGGCAGGCGGCAACCCAGGCCGGCGGGCAGAGCGCGCCGCCGGCCGGCGGCGAGAGCCTGGCCGCCCAGGCCGCCGCCGCGGCCGCCAGGCATTACCCCCGCCTGCGAGCCCGCTTCCACGGCTGGTCCCGTGGCCGGGTGGAGGCGGAGCTGAAAAAATCCCCCGGCCTCATAAAACCCCTGCTGCCCCAGGGACTGGAGCCGGAACTGGCGGCCGCCCTCCAAGAGCGCCTGGCCCGATGCCTGGCCGACGACCTGGACGCGGCCCAGGCCCTGCAAAGCCTGGCCCCATTTTTCAAGGAGACGAATTGAGCCATGAAGCTAGTGCACAAGGTTTTGGATTTCAAGGTGGACAAGGTGGACGACGAGGCCCGCACCTTCTGGGCGGTGGCCTCCAGCGAGACCCCGGACCGCCAGGGCGATTCCATCCGCGCCGACGGCTGGGACCTGGGCAATTTCCTCAAGAACCCGGTGATCGCCTGGGCCCATGATTATTCCCAGCCGCCGGTGGCCAAGGCCCTGGAGGTGAAGGTGGAGGGGGAGCGCCTTTTGTTCAAGGCCCAGTTCCCCGCGCCCGAGGATTACCAGTTCGCCGACACCGTGTTCAAGCTCTACCGGGGCGGCTACCTGCGGGCCTTTTCCGTGGGCTTCACCCCCATCCAAAGCGAAATCGCCCGGGTGGAAACCAACGGCCGCTCCCTCGCCGGAACCCGCTACCTGCGCCAGGAGCTCTACGAGATATCCTGCGTGACCCTGCCCGCCAACCCCGAGGCCCTGGTGGCCGCGGGCCTGACCGGCCCGGCTTTTCCCGGCAAACCCCGACTGGCGGCTTCACCCTTTCCCGCGCACCGGGCCGCGGCGGAAAAGGCCCTGGCGCAAAGCGCCCTGGACCGCCTGGTCCTGGGACGCCTGCGCTATCACCTGGGCCGGGTGTCTTAGCAAGCGGATCAATCTTTCAGCAAAACCGAGAAAGGACCAATGCCATGACCGATAACGAACTGATCGCCCTGTTGGAGCAGGCCACCGGCCTGAGCCTGGACGAGGAGCGGTTGAAATCCCTCATCGATGAGCGCCTGGCCGGCGTGCTCAAGGCCGCCCATCCCAGGGCCATCTCCCTGGGGGCCGACCTGCCCGGCGCCGGCCTGGGCTTCAGCCGCTATCTGGGCGACGTGCGTCGCCTGGGCATGGGCCAGGCCCCCCGCCACGCCGCGGGCGGCGACCTGGTGCGGGCGGCGAAAGCGCTCACGGAAATGCCGGCCCACAAGGTGAAGGACCTGCGGGAAGGCGCCACCACGGCGGGCGGCTATCTGGTGCCGGGCGAGCAGGCCTCCGAGGTGCTCAACCTGGTTAACAGCCACAGCGCGGTGAAGGGCCTCTGCCGCCAGGTGCCCATGAGCGCCCACCAGATCACCTTCCCCACGGTTTCCGGCGGGCTCACCGCCTATTGGGTGCCCGAGGCCGCTGACAGCGAGGGCGTGGTGCCCGACGGCACCGGCCAGGCCGCCGGCGAGACGCCCCGCTCCAACGCCACCTTCGGCCAATTGGCGCTCACCGCCCACGTGCTGGCGGTGAAGGTGGTGGTGAGCAATCAGCTCCTGGACGATTCCGACCCCGGCGTGGACAAGGTCCTGCAGACGCTGTTCGCCGAGACCATCGGCCAGGCCTTCGACGTGGCCGCCCTGCGCGGGGCGGGCACCGCCCTGGACCCCATAAACGGCCTGGCCGGGCGCATCAGCACCAACGCCCTGGGCGCGGGCGCGGAGTTCGCCTTCGACGACGTGGCCGGCCTGATCTACGCGGTCTACGGCCACGCCCCGCACGCGGCCGAGGTTCCCGTCCTGGGGCATCCCAAGGCCGAGAAGCTCCTCATGACCATGAAGGACGCGGACGACAACTTCATCTTCCGCCGCTCCGCGGTGGGCGAGGAAGCCGACAACCGGCCCCGGGTGTGGGGCGAGCCCTTTGTGCGCGATCCCAACATCCTGGTGAACCTGGGCACCGGCAGCAACGAGACCCGGCTTTTCGCCGGCGATTTCGCGGGCGGGGCCCTGGTGGGGGTGCGCTCCGGCCTGGTGGTCAAGACCAATCCCTGGGCCGAGCCCTATTTCTCCTACAACCAGACCGCCTTCCTGGCCGAGGTGCGCATCGGCTTCGCGGTGAGCGACGAAAAGCGCTTCGCCATGCTTTCGGGCATCGTCACCGCCTAGCTCATCCCCCCCGCCGGCCGGGGCCGGGCCGCCCTCCCGGCCCTTGGCTCCGGCCGGCGGGGGGATTCAAGCCCAGCGGAATAAGCCATCAACCCAAGCCCAACAAAGGTGAGCCATGGCCCTATCAGCCGACGCCCTGACCAGCCTGGCGGCGCTCAAGCAATATCTCCAGATAGAAGGCGCCCAGCATGACGATCTGCTGGAATCCTTGATCGAGGCGGTGAGCGCCCAGTTCAACCAATACACCGGGCGCAAGCTCACGGCGCGCGATTATTCCCATCTGGCGGCGGACGCGGCCTATGACCCGGACAACGCTCTCCTGGATGGCAGCGGCCAGGCCGAGCTGCTCCTGCCCCAATACCCGGTGATAAGCCTCTCCGGCGTCAGCCTGGACGGCCAGGATCTGAACCTGGAAAGCCTGGCGCTGGACCGGGCCGCCGGCGTGCTCAGCATGAGGACCGGCGGGTTCCCCAGGGGAAGGGGCAACCTGGGACTGCGCTACCGGGCGGGCTTCGCCACGTTGCCGCCCGATCTGGCCCAGGCCGCCCTGGAGCAGGCCGCCACCCGTTTCCAGGAATCCGCCGCCGGCCACGGCCGCCTGGGGCTCAGCGCCCGCACCCTGGCCGACGGCTCGGTGAGCTACACGGCCAGCGGGCTTCTGCCCCAGGTGCGCGAGGTCCTGGACCGCTACCGCAACCGCTTCGCCCTGTGAGCGGCGTCATGAGCGGTTCAACTAGCGCCCTGGGCCTTTTGGAAAGGCTGAGCGCCCGGCTGCCCCAGATCATGCGCCAGGCCATGGAGCGCGCCCTGCAGGACGGCCTCAGCCTGGCCCGCCAGCGCATGCAATCCGGCCAGGGGCCCCGGCCGCGCAGCGGGCGGCTAAAGAATTCCATCCGCACGGGGGTGGAGACGCGGGGCTCCGGCCTGGTGGGCTGGATCGCCAGCGACGCGCCCTATGCCGCGGCCCAGGAGCGCGGCGCGGTGATCCAGGCCAAGCGGGCGCGCTATCTGAAATTCCAGGTGCAGGGCCGCTGGGTGCAGGTCAGGCGGGTGGTGCTGCCGGCCCGGCCCTTCCTGCGGCCCGCCCGGGACCAGGCCGCCGCCAGGCTGGAGGCTTATCTGTTCGAGGCCCTGGAAAAGGAGCTGTCATGACCCGGGTTCAGATCATGCAAGACCTGCTGGCGGCTCTGGCCGCCATCAGCCCCCTGAACGGCTACGCGGTCCAGGTGCGCGACGTGCGGCGGGGCATCCATCTGGCCGAGGAGTTCAACGAGCTGCCCGCGCTCAGCCTTTTCAACGAGGCGGTGGACACCAGGGACCTCACCGGCGGCAGCGCCGAGCGGGAGCTGATCCTGCACGTGTGGGGCGCGGCCAAGGCGGTGAACGACAACTACGCCGAGCTGGACGCCCTGGCCGCCTCCTGCCTGCGGGTGCTGGCCGATCCGGCGCGCAACCCCCATTGGCAGGCCACCAGTTGCGGCCGCCTGGAGATGTACGAGGGCGGGGCCGGCGATCCCCTGGGGCTTTTCGATCTGGAAGTCAGGGTGATCTACGAATCGCCCCTGGGCACCCTCTAGGCCGCCCTGCCGGCGGCCTGGAAGCGATCAAGACAAACCAGCAACCATATAAAGGAGCGAGACAATGGCAAGTGGCAAGGAATTCAAGGCCGCCTTCAAGAAGGCCGGCGCCTGGGGAACTCCGGTGGCGGTGGGAAGCGCGGACGCCCTGCTTCTCACCAGCGAAAAGCTGGTCAAGAGCGTGGAGCACCTGCCCGACGATTCGGCCGGCCAGGCCTTTCACGCCCAGCGCGACGCGGGGCTCATCACCTGCTCCGGCGATATAAGCGCCTATCTGCGCTACCAGGGGCTGGAGACCCTGCTGGCCATGGCCATGGGCGCGGCCGGCGAGCCCAGCCTGGCCGGCATGACCAGCGCCTACGCCCACGCCTTGCGCCTGGCCGACGACGCGGACGGCCTCTTCGGCACCCTGGCCCTGTACAAGGGGCTGAGCTGCCATGAATACGCCGGCTGCAAGGTGGACGGCTTCAGCCTGGAGGGCGAGGCCGGCCAGCCCCTGAGCGTCACCTTCAACCTGATCTGCGACGACATGGCCATCAACGCCAGCGGCGGGGTGAACACCGCCGCCGCCCTGGCCGCTCTGGCCGCTCTGCCCGCCGGCAACCGGGTGCTCTTCCGCCAGGGGGCCTTCCGCCTAAACGACGCCGCCGGGCCGGCCCTGTCCGCCGCCGACGCCATTCACCCCAACCGCTTCAGCCTTTCCTTCAAGCGCGGCCTCAAGGGCGATTACCTGGCCGGCGGCGAGGACAAGATCGCCGAGCCCACGGCCGAGTCCTTCCCCGAGGTCAGCCTCAGCCTGGAGTTCCCCACCTACACCAGCGACACTTATCTTTCCGATCTGGGCAGCGACGCCAGGAAGAAGCTGAGCATCGTCTTCAGCGGGGACGAGATCGAGTCTGGCTACGCCTACCAGTTGGAACTGCTCATCCCCCATCTGGTCATCACCAACGCCGAGGCCTCGGTGGACAAGGCCGGCAAGATCGCCCATCCGGTCACCTGCTCGCTTCTTGCCGCCGCTGCTGAGCGCGAGGGCATGGCCGGCATAAGCGCGCCCTTCGCCCTGAACCTGATCAACGCCAGATCCAGCGACCCCCTGGCCTAGCCGCGCCAGCGGCCCCGGGCATTGAACAGCCGGCCGGGTTATCCCGGCCGGCTTCCTGTTAGTTCGGCGGTCAGTTGGATATTGCTCAATTGGATGGCGATGGGGCGGGGCATGGCCTTTGGTTATGGTTGGTTAGAAATCCCGCCAGCGCTCCAGGCGTTCGAAAGCGTCGCTGGCCGCCTTGAATAGCACCTGTAATTTTACAGGCTTGCGGAAGTAGTCGTCGAATCCGGCCTCGCGGCAGTCAGCCAGCTCGAAAAGGGAGGGGTAGCCGGTCATGGCGTAGACCACGGCCAGGGGATTGAATTTCCTGATGCGTTTGCCCAATTCCAGGCCGTTGAGGCCGGGCAGCTTGAGATCCAGGAAAACCAGTTGGGCGCCGTTCACGGCCACCTGGTCCAGGGCTTCGTCGCCGTCGGCGGCCACGTCCACCTGGTAACCCATGGATGAAAAAGCTTGGCTGAGAAGGTCGCGTATGGGTTGTTCATCGTCCACCACCAGAATGCGGCGGTTCATGATTCGCTCCTGCCCGCGATAGGCGCGGCGGGCCCAGGTATCATGGCGACGGTGAGCGCGAACCGTAATTCACCCCTCAGATAGGGTTAATGGATGCCAGGCCCAAATGTCAAGGATATTCGGCCAGTTTCGTCAGGAGGCACCAACAGGGCCCGCACGGGCGAGGCCTCGCCGGCCCGGATTTTCAGCGGCAGGCAAATCAGGCCGTAGTCGCCGGGCGGGGCGGCGGACAAATCCAGCCCTTCCAGGATGAGGCGGCCCGCTCCCAGGAGCAGGCGGTGCACCGGGTAGGCCTCGTCGCCGTGCCGGTCCACGGAAAGGTAATCAATGCCCACCAGGGCCGCGCCCAGCTCCAGGCAGCGCCGGGCGGCCGCCAGGCTCAAGTAAGCGTAATCCTTGCGGTAGTTAGGATGAGGCCGCCAGCCGGCCAGGGAATTGCGGGTGCGGAAGAGCAGGGCCCCGCCGGGGCGGGGAGGCGTTTGGCTCAGATCCTCCGGCGTTACGGCCGCGCCCGCGGCCGCCACCACCGTGGCGGCCAAAAAGAACGACTCCGGCGGGAAGCCGTCGATGGTCCGCGCCCCCTCGAAAAAATGCCGGGGGGCGTCCAGATGGGCGCCGGCGTGGGCGCTCAGGCTTAAGGACGAAAGCTCGAAGGGATGCCCCGCGGCCGTATCGCACCGCGGGCGGCGCTCAAAGGCCGGATCGCCTGGATAGACCGGGGTTTGGGGGCTCAACTCCGAGCTTATATCGATGAACTTCGGCCTGGGCCGATTGTCTTGCGCCATGGTCCTGATCGCCCGCCCTGGAGGGTTGGCGGGTAGCCGCCTTATGCCCCGGCCGGACAGCGCCGGGGCTTTGTCTCGTAAATGTATCTTACCTGTCAACCGGTTGTAACACATTTCGCATAGTCTTCGGTCGTAGCTTACGGCGCGAGAGGGATTCCCGCGCCTACTATAACTCTGCAAGCATGGAGGGATTTTTCGATGCGTAAGAGCTTTCTCCTGATGGGGACCGTGGCTTTGCTGGCGGCCGCCCTTATCATGGCGCCCGGCGCGGTCATGGCCGGCGGTAAATCCATCACCATTACCGGCTCCACCACTGTGCTCCCCGTGGCCCAAAAGGCCGCCGAGGACTTCATGAAGAAACACCCTGATGTGCGCATCTCCGTGGCCGGCACCGGCAGCGGCGACGGCATCAAGGCCGTGATCGACGGCACCGCCGACATCGGCGACGCCTCCCGCGAGATGAAAGACAAGGAAATCAAGCTGGCCAAGGAAAAGGGCGTGACCCCCAAGCTGCACGTGGTCGCCCTGGACTGCATCGTGCCGGTGGTGCATCCCTCCAACCCGGTCGGCGATCTCAGCCTGGAGCAGCTTAAGAAGATCTACACCGGCGACATCAAGAACTGGAAAGATGTCGGCGGTCCCGATCTGGAGATGGTGGCGGTATCCCGCGACTCCTCATCCGGCACCTTCGAGGTGTGGAACCACATGGTCCTGGGCAAGAAGACCCGCGTGCGTCCCGACGCCCAGCTGCAGGCCTCCAACGGCGCCGTGGCCCAGGCCGTGGCCGGCAACAAGAACGCCATCGGCTATGTGGGCATCGGCTATGTCAACGACAAGCTGAAGGCCGTGAAGATTAACGGCGTGGCCGCCAGCCCCAAGACCGCCGCCGACAAATCCTACCCCGTGGCCCGCGGCCTGAACATGTACACCCGCGGCGAGCCCCAAGGCGTGGTCAAGGAGTTCATCGACTTCGTGATGGGTCCCGAGGGCCAGAAGATCGTGGCCGAGGAAGGCTTCGTGCCTCTGCCCAAGTAGGGGGATTTCTGAATAAAAGGCTGCCGCGACCTCTTGACGGAGGCCGCGGCGTCCGCACAACCGACGCGAAGGGTGTCCGGGGTTGGGGCGGTCCCGACCCGGACGTTTAGACAACCGTGAAAGGAGAAATCGGAAATGAGAGGCAAGATCAAGTTTGCCGCGGCGCTGGTTCTGGGCGCGGTGCTTTGCCTCGGCGCGGCTTGGGCTCCCGCCCAGGCGGCTTCCCAGGATGACCTGGAGAAGAAAATTCAGATGCTGGAGCAGAGCCTGCAGGGTCTGAAACAGCAACTGGCCGAGGTCAAGTCCACTCAGGATCAGCAGGCGGCGGTGGCCCAGGTGGCCGCCAGCGACGCCCTGCCCAAGTGGATCGAGCGCATCACCCTTTTCGGGGATACCCGCTTCCGCTATGAGCACACCAGCTATGACGACCTGAAAGGCAAGTCGAAAACCGGCAAGGACCGTTTCCGGGTGCGCCTGCGCTTCGGCGTGAAAAGCCAGATTCATGAGGACGTCCAGTTGGGCTTCCGCATGGCCTCCGGCTCTGACGACGATCCCACCAGCACCAACCAGACCATGGGCAACTACTTCGCCGAGATCACCAGCTGGGGCGTGGACCAGGCCTGGGTGACCTGGACCCCCTCCGCCATCGGCAAGATGATTGACCTGAGCTTCGGTAAGATCAAGAATCCCTTCATGACTTCCAAGGGCATCTGGGACGGCGACGTGGTTCCCGAGGGCGCCTTCATCAAGGGCACCTTCAACAAAAAGGGCAACGTGCAGCCCTTCTTGCTGGTTTCCTACATGTTCGTGAGCCAGGGCGGCGAGTTCGACGACAACCTGTACGCCCCGGCCGCCCAGTTGGGCGTCAACGCCAAGTTTGGCAAGTTCAAGCTCGCCGCGGCCACTTCCTACACCTCCTGGGGCAAGCTGGGCGACGCCGGTTACCTGCCGCCCAACCTGCACGGCACTCCCGAGTACAGCGAAGGCGGCGAGGACCGCACCACCAACTACAAGGTGTGGGACATCTACGCCCAGGCGGACTACAAGTTCACCGACAAGGGTTCCTTGGGCTTCTGGGGCCACTACTTCACCAACAGCGACTCTGACGGCCCCTACGAGGACAAGGACAAGGGCTGGGCCGCCGGCGCCAAGATCAAGTACGACAAGTTCAGCTTCGGCGCCTGGTACAAGAACGTGGAAGCCAACGCCACCCCCGGCTTCATCGCCGACTCTGATAGCGGCTATGTGAACTCCAAGGGCTGGGTCCTGGAGGCCGGTTACAAGTTCTGGAAGTACGGCGAGATCAAGCTGAGCTACTACAACATGGAGCCCGAGGACGAGGACGTCTCCGGCGTGAGCCACGGCTACCAGACCTTCTTCACCGACTTGGTGTTCAAGTTCTAGTAAAGGGTCCAAGCCGGTTTCGGCCGGCTTAAGGCCTGAAAAAAGCCGCCGGGGCCCCCCAGGGGCCCCGGCATTTTGTAACCTACTTGTAACCCTGTGAACGCGCGGGTGACATCATACTGCATTATGATTTAGGCAGGCTGTTCGAAGGGCTTTAAATAAAGGATTATGTAAGATAATGTCCAGCGCATATAGGGCGGAGACAGTGGATTCCGAGGGCTTGGCCAGCGCCGCCGGCGCCAGCGCCCCGGCGGAGGTTCCGCGGCCCTCGCTCACCGGCGGCAAAAGCCGGGAGCGGGAGGTCATGATCCGGGCCATATTCACCGTGGTCGGCTTCTCCTCGGTAATTATCATGGCTCTCATCGTGCTCTTCCTCTTCCGGGAGGGCGTGGGGCTCTTCGCCACGGTGAGCCTTTCCGATTTCCTCTTCGGCCAATTCTGGTACCCCACCTACGATCCGGCCGATTTCGGCATCCTGCCCCTGATAATGGGCTCGGTGGCGGTCACCTTCATAAGCTCGGCCATCGCGGTGCCCTTGGGCCTGGGCGCGGCCCTGTACCTGGCCGAGGTGGCCAGCTCCAAGGTGCGGGAAGTGGTCAAGCCGGCGGTGGAGCTTTTGGCCAGCCTGCCCTCGGTGGTGCTGGGCTTCGTGGGCATGGTGCTCATAGCGCCCCTGATGCAGCAGCTCCTGGATATCCCCACCGGCTTGAACGTGCTGAACGCCTCCCTCATGCTGGCCCTGATGGCCATACCCACCATCACCAGCATCGCCGAGGACGCCCTGCACTCGGTGCCCAACGACCTCAAGGAGGCCTCCCTGGCCCTGGGCGCCACCCGCTGGGAAACCCTGACCCGGGTGCAGATTCCGGGCGCCATCAGCGGCATGGGCACCGGCGTGATCCTGGGCATGAGCCGGGCCATGGGCGAAACCATGGTGGTCCTCATGGTGGCCGGCGGCGCGGCCATGATACCAGGCAGCATCTTTGATTCGGCCCGCCCCCTGCCCGCCACCATCGCCGCGGAGATGGGCGAGACTCCGGTGGGCAGCGAGCACTACTTCGCTTTGTTCGCCATCGGCATCGTTCTTTTCTTCATCACCCTGGCCTTCAACCTGGTGGCCGCCTACATAAGCCGGCGCTTCCAGCAAAGAGGAGCCGCCACCTTATGAGCTTCACCGACACCAAATCGCTCGCCGGCCGCAAGCTCCGCCAGGAGATCGCCTTCTGGACCTTCCGCCTGGCCATCCTCCTGGTCTTGGGCAGCCTGGGCGCCATCCTGGGCTGGATACTGATCCAGGGCGCCGGAGCCATATCCTGGACCTTCCTCACCGAGCCTCCCAAGGAGGCCATGACCCAGGGCGGCATTTTCCCGGCCATCGTGGGCACCTTGTATCTCACGGTGGGGGCGATCATGGTGGCCCTGCCCCTGGGCGTGGCCGCGGCCGTCTATCTTTCGGAATACGCCAACGAGGGCCGGGCCCTGCGCGTGGTGCGCCTGGGCATCCAGAACCTGGCGGGCGTGCCCTCGGTCATCTTCGGGCTTTTCGGCCTGGCTCTGTTCTGCGTGTTCTTCGGCTTCGGGGTCAGCCTCCTGGCCGGTTCCGTCACCCTGGGCCTTTTGATCCTGCCCACCGTGATCGGCGCCTCGGAAGAGGCCCTGCGGGCGGTGCCCAGCACCTTCCGGGAGGCCTCCCTGGGCCTGGGAGCCACCCGCTGGCAGACCATCCGCAAGGTGGTGCTGCCGGCGGCCATGCCGGGCATCCTCACCGGCTCCATCCTGGCCATCGGCCGCGCCGCCGGCGAGACCGCGCCCATCATGTTCACCGCCGCCACCTTCTACACCTTGCAGCTTCCCACCTCGCCCCTGCACGAGGTGATGGCCCTGCCCTATCATATCTACGTGTTGGCCACCGCCGGCACCCACATCGCCGAAACCAGGCCCCTGCAATACGGCACCGTGCTGGTTCTCATCAGCTTGGTCTTGGGCATGAGCTTATTGGCGATAATCATCCGCACGCGCATGCGCCGCACCAAGAATTGGTAGGCAAAAACGGCACCATGAACCAAAAAATGAAAAAGATAATCACGGTGGAGGAGCTGGATTTCTTCTACGAGGATTTCCAGGCGCTCACGGGAATCAACATGGAGGTGGAGTCCAACCGGGTCACCGCCCTCATCGGTCCCTCGGGATGCGGCAAGTCCACCTTCTTGCGGCTCTTGAACCGCATGAACGACCTGATACCCGGCACCCGGGTGCAGGGCAAGGTCCTGTTGGACGATATCGATCTCTATGATCCCCAGGTGGACCCGGTGGACGTGCGCCGGCGGGTGGGCATGGTCTTCCAAAAGCCCAATCCCTTCCCCAAGTCCATCTATAACAACGTGGCCTACGGCCCCCGGCTTCATGGTAAGCTCGACCGCGGCAGGCTGGACCGCATCGTGGAGGAATCCATCCGCGCGGCGGCCTTGTGGGACGAAGTGAAAGACATCCTGCACCAGAGCGCCCTGGGCCTCTCCGGCGGCCAGCAGCAAAGGCTCTGTATCGCGCGGGCCATAGCCATGCAGCCGGAGATCCTGCTCATGGACGAGCCCACCAGCGCCCTGGACCCCATAGCCACCGCCCGCATAGAAGAGCTGATCAAGGAGTTGAAAAAGAACTACACGGTCATCATCGTGACCCACAACATGCAGCAGGCCGCCCGGGTCTCGGATCAGACCGCGTTTTTCTACATGGGCCGCCTGGTGGAGATGGGGCCCACCGAAGAGATATTCACCCGGCCCAAGAAGGACCAGACCGAGCAGTACATCACCGGCCGTTTCGGCTAGGGGATCGCCAACGCGGCGGAGTTGGGTTATGGCGGCTCGCCGCCGATGAACAAGCCAAAAAACGCCCGCCCGGCATGCGCGGGCGTCAGTCAAGGAACAGAGAGCATTAGATGAACACCATATCCCATTTCCACCGTCAGATACGCGAAGTCAAGGAAGACCTGCTCATGATGGCCGGATTGGTGGAGGAATCCATCCACGAGGCGGTGGACTCCCTGATCGCGCGCGACAAGGCCCAGGCCCGCGGCGTGATCGAGGGCGACCGCCGCATCGATTTGATGCAAAACCAGATCGAGGAGCGGGTGTTCGCTCTCCTGGCCACCCAGCAGCCGGTGGCCAGCGACCTGCGCTTTCTCTCGGCGGCCATAAAGATTTGCTCCCACCTGGAACGCATGGGCGACCAATCGGTGAACCTGGCCGACCGCACCCTGGTCCTGGCCGACATGGAGCCGGTGGACCCGCCGCGCCGCCTGGTGGCCATGGGCGAGCTGGCCCGGGAGATGACCTGCCTCTGCCTGGACGCCTTTGTGCAAAACAACGTGGATCTGGCCAAAAACGTCATCAAACGCGATGACGAGCTGGACGATCTCAACCTGCACATCCTGGAAGAGATGGTCGAATGGATGACCCGCGAACAGCGGGTGACCCGCCGCGGCGTGGAACTCATCCTGGCTTCCCGCCATCTGGAAAGAGTGGGCGACGAGGCCACCAACATCGCCGAGGAGGTGGTGTTTTTGGTGGAAGGCGAGATCATCCGCCACAAGGGCGTGGCCACCGACAGCGTGGGCCCTCTATAAAGCCAAAGTCGACCACTTTTCATAGACCCGCCATGGTTCTGTAACCAAGCCGTGCTATGGTCCCCCCATGAGATGCCGGTCTCTGGGGGACTGGCGAGTTATTCGCCCGTGACGGCCTATTCTGGGAAAAAACCGAACCATGCTGCAAACACGCTGGAAGCTCACGCCCGTCTTTGTCCCGCGAGGAGGCCGCCCGGAAGGCGACGAACTCGGTCCGCGACCGCTGGAAACCTTCGCCTTTCTGCGCCAGCCCACCAGGGCGCGCATGGAATGCCTGCTGCAGCAGGCCGGCAACCTGGGCCTCATCTGGCTGCGCATCGCGGGCTACAGCCTCTTTGAAAAGCTCTACGGCGAGCCCATCAGCTCGGGCGTGTTGAGCCATCTGCGCCGCTTCGTGGTCACCGCCCTGGATTCCCACCTGCCGGGGCCCGGCTTCCGCATCGTGGACAAGGCCGAGCCGGGCGCCTTCATCGCCGTGTTCGAGGCCGGCTGCAACCTGGAGGAGATGGCGGATTTGTCTCTCCGCCTGCGGCTGTCGGTAAAAAATCTCCTTAACCAGGAGGTGGTGAAGCAGACCGGCCAGAGCCTAGACCTGGAACTGGGCTACGCCATGCTGCCCTTTGACGGCGGCGGGGACCTGGAGCGCCTTATTTTTCACGCTTTAAGCGACGCCAGGCAGGTGGCGGAGGGCACCCTGGACACGGCCAAGCTCTCCCTCATGTCCGAGTTCCGCGAGGTGGTGGAAACCCCCAGTCTGCGCGCGGTCTATCAGCCCATCGTGGATTTGCGCAGCGGCGAGGTATTGGGCTGGGAGTCGCTGGCCAGGGGGCCGGAGGGCGGCAATTTCCGCTCGCCCAGCATGCTCTTCGACTTCGCCGAGGAGGTGGGCTGGGTCTTCGCCCTGGAGAGCTGCTGCCGGGAGCAGGCCATCGTGGGGCTGGGCGGCCTGGAGCCGGGCCAAAAGCTGTTCCTCAACATCCACCCCCAGACCCTGGGCGATCCCGGCTTCCGGAGCGGCGAGACCCTGCGGCTCCTGGAGCATCACGGGCTCAAGCCCTACAACGTGGTCTTCGAGATAACCGAGCGCCACAACATCAAGGACTTCACCCTGTTCTACCGCACGCTGGAGCATTACCGCTCCCAGGGCTATCAGGTGGCCATCGACGACGTGGGCACCGGTTATTCGGGCCTGAGCCGTTTGGCCGCCGTGCGGCCGGATTACATCAAGGTGGACATGAGCCTGGTGCGGGGCATAGACACCAACCCGGTGCAGCGCTCCCTCATAGAGACCCTGGTCACCCTGTGCCACAAGATAGGCTGCGGCATCATCTGCGAGGGCATCGAAACCGAAACCGAGCTCACCAGCCTCATGTCCATGGGGGTGCATTACGGCCAGGGCTATTACCTGGCCCGGCCGGCCGCGCCCAAGCCCACCCCCCAGGTGCGCCTGCCCCTGATGCGCGGCATCAACGGCCGCGCCCGGGATTGGAAATGCTCCATACCGGTGAGCGAGCTCAGCGAGCCGGCGCCCACGGTAAACTCCGAGGCCCTCACCCGCGACGTGAAGCACCTCCTGGATTCCCAGCCCATCAGCGGCGTGGTGGTGGTGGACGGCGGCAAGCCGGTGGGGCTCATCATGAGCCACCACCTGGACCGCCAGCTTGGCACCTATTTCGGCACCAGCCTGTATTACGAACGCAGCGTCAGCCGCCTGATGGACACCTCGCCCCTGGTGATAGACGGCGGCGCGCCGGTGGAGCAGGTGGCCAAGCTGGCCATGCGCCGCGAGCGCTTCAAGCTCTACGACCACATCATCGTGACCAAGGACGGCTTTCTTTTCGGCCTGGTCTCGGTGCAGAAGATGCTGGACGCCCTGGCCAGGGTGCAGGTGGAGATGGCCAAGGGCATGAGCCCCCTCACCGGCCTGCCCGGCAACGTGGCCCTGGAGCAGGAGATCCAAAGGCGCTGCCAGGAGGGCGAGTTGGTGAGCTTCATCTACTGCGACCTGGATAATTTCAAGGTCTACAACGACCTGTACGGCTTCGAATCCGGCGACCGCATGATTCTTTTAATCTCCCGCATTCTGGTGTGGGCCGCCCGGCGCCACGGCGGCGGCGACGGCTTCGTGGGCCACGTGGGCGGGGACGATTTCGTGGTCATCACCAAGGCCGATTGCGCCGAGCGCACCGCCAAGGCCGTGGTGCGCTGCTTCAGCCGGCTGGTGGGCGGCCTCTACAGCCCCGAGGACCGCGCCGCGGGCATGGTGTGCGGCCGCGACCGCGAGGGCCGCCAGGGCCAGTTCCCCCTGGTCAGCGTCTCCCTGGGCATCCTGGACTGCCGGGGGGTCTGCGATCTGGGCCTGGTGGGCCAGCGGGCCGCCGAGGTGAAGAAATACGCCAAGAGCAAGCCGGGCAACGTGTTTGTCCGCGACCGCCGCGCCCCCCTGGGCGAAGAACGGGGAAGCGCGGAGTGCCCGCTCGGGCCCCCGCTGCCCAATTGAGAAATACCCGCCCCGCCGCTCCCTTGCGCTTTTTATAGCAGCCACACCTCCCTGCTGAGGCGGGGCGGGTTCACGCTAGAGCCCGCCCGCGCGGCCGCTCCGCCGCCGAACCGCCCCTGGCCTTGCGCTGAACCGCCGTGCGGCGAGGCGTCGATCATTGACACGCGGGTACTACGGCGTAATACTTGAAGCAACGGCTTAAACCTCATAACCGCGAGGATAGGCATGGGCGCGCGCAAGGGACGTCATGAGGTCATCAGCTTCAAGGCGGACGAGTCCCTGATCAAAGCCATGGCGGCGATTCCCAACCGCTCGGAATTCATCCGCTCGGCGGTCCTGGCCGCTTTAGACGGGGTTTGCCCGCTTTGCCAGGGCACCGGCATTCTCTCGGCGGAACAAAAAGACCATTGGCGACGCTTCAGCCAGAGCCACCACCTGGAGGAATGCGATCAATGCCACGCCTGGCACCTGGTCTGTTCGGAAAAGCGCAAAGCTGATCACCACGGACAGGAAGGAGCCGGATCATGAAGCGTTTATTGGCCATCGCCTGCTTGGGCGTCATGTTGACGGGCTTGGCTTTCATTCAGACGGCCGCGGCGGAGTCGCCGCTGCACGCGGTGGCCGACATCGCGCCCCTGGCCAGCCTGGCCCGCCTGGTGGGCGGCGAGCGGGTGCGGGTGGCGCAACTGGTGCCGGAAGGCCGCGACCCCCACACCTTCGAGCCCACCCCGCGCCAAATGGCCAGCCTGGCCTCGGCCCGGCTTTTCTTGAACCTGGGCCTGCCTTTCGTGGAGAGGCTGCTGCCCAAGATAAAAAGCGCCAATCCCGGCCTCGCCGTGGTGGACGTGGCCGCCGGCATCAAGCGCCTGCCCGCCCCGGAGCACGCCGTGGAGGAGGCGGGGCATGATCACGCCGGGCACTCCCACGCCGGGGAAGGGCACGGCCACCGCCACGAGGGGGACGTGGACCCCCATATCTGGCTGGACCCCCGGCGGGCCGCCAAGATGGCCGACAACCTGGCCAAGGCCTTCATCCAGGCCGATCCCGTGGGCCAGCAAGTCTATGAGGCCAACTTGAAGCGCCTGGAGCTAAGGCTCCTGGCCCTGGACGCCAAGCTGCGCCAGATTCTGGAGCCCTATCGCGGCCGCGAGTTCCTGGTGTTTCATCCGGCCCTGGGCTATCTGGCCCAGGCCTACGGCCTCGAGCAGTTGGCCGTGCAGGAGGGGGGCAGGGAGCCGGGAGCCAAGCGCCTGGCTTGGCTGATCAAAAGGGCCAAGGCTAAAGGAATCCGCATAATCTTCGTGGAGCCCCAGTTCCCCCAGGGCACGGCAAAGACCCTGGCCCAGGCCATCGGCGGTTCCCTGGTGGTGCTGGACCCCTTGTCGGCCGATTACCCCGACAACCTGGAAGACATGGCCAAGAATCTGGCCAAGGCTCTGGCGGGGGAAAAGCCGTGAGCCTGGCTCATCTGCAGCCCAGCCTGGACGCCCCCCGGGTGATCGAGGTCACGGGTTTAAGCTTTTCCTACAATGGGGAGACCGTGCTCAAGGACGTGGAGTTCACCGTGGCCCGCAACGATTTCGTGGCCGTGGTGGGGCCCAACGGCGGCGGCAAGTCCACCCTCATAAAGCTCCTGGTGGGGCTTTTAGCGCCCCAAAAGGGCCAGGTGCGCGTGCTGGGCCAAAGCCCGGCCAAGGCCCGCCACCGCCTGGGCTATCTGCCCCAGCACCCCAGCCTGGACCGGGCCTTCCCCATCACCGTGGGCGAGGTGGTGCTCATGGGCCGCCTGGGCCTGGGCGGGCGGTTTTGGGGAGGGCGCTGGTCCCGCGCCGACCGCCGGGTGGCCCGGGAGGCCCTGCGCACCGTGGGCCTGGAGGGCCTGGCCGGGCGCTCCTTCGCGGCGCTTTCCGGCGGCCAGCGCCAGCGGGTGCTCCTGGCCCGCGCCCTGGCCACCCAGCCCGAGATATTGCTCCTGGACGAGCCCTTCGCCGGGGTGGACCCGGCGGCCGAGGAGGGCATCTACGAAATCCTGGACCGGCTGCGCCGGGACCTCACCGTGCTGGTGGTCTCCCACGACCTGGGCTTCGTGTCGCCCCTGGTGGGGCACGTGATCTGCGTCAACCGCACCGTGGCCACCCATCCCACCGCCGAGCTGACCCCGGAGCTCATCCGCCAGATGTACGGCCGCGAGGTTCGCCTGGTGCGCCACGACCACAAGGGCCCGCCCGGAGGCTGCGCCTGTGAGTGATTTCTGGCAAGCCCTGGCTTCCTACGCCTTCATGCAGAACGCCCTGCTGGCCGGTCTTCTGGCCAGCCTGGCCTGCGGGGTGGTGGGCACATTCGTGGTGGCGCGGCGCATCTCCTATCTGGCCGGGGCCATCGCCCACAGTGTGCTGGCCGGGCTGGGCGCGGCCCGCTATCTGCAAGTGGTCAACGGCTGGCAATGGGCCGATCCCCTGGGCGGGGCCCTTGTGGCCGGGGTCTTGGCGGCCCTGATAATGGGCCTGGTCAGCCTGAAAGCCCGCGAACGGGAAGACACCATAATCGGGGCCATCTGGGCGGTGGGCATGGCGCTGGGCATATTGTTCATGGCCGCCACCCCCGGCTACGGCACCGATCTCATGGGCTATCTTTTCGGCAATATACTGATGGTGAGCCCCGGCGACCTCTGGGCCATGGCCGCCCTGGACCTGGTGGTGCTGGCCGTGGGCCTGGGGCTCTACCGGGGGCTCGGCGCGGTATGCTTTGACGAGGAGTTCGCCCGCGTCAGGGGCCTCAACGTGGAGCTGTATTTCCTGCTCCTTCTGGTGCTCACCGCCCTCACCGTGGTCCTCTTGGCCACCGTGGTGGGCATCGTCATGGTCATCGCCCTGCTCACCCTGCCGGCGGCCATAGCCGGCCGCCTGGCCGGCCGCCTCTGGCAGATCATGGGCCTGGCCGTGGTCATCTCAGCCGTCTTCACCACCGCGGGCCTGGGCCTGAGCTACGGCCCGGACCTGCCCGCCGGCGCCTTCATCATCGTCCTGGCCGGGGCGGTCTACATCCTGGCCTCCCTGTGGGGCTGGCTGCGTGGCCGGGGCCGGGCCTGAACCGGCGTCCGCCTGTACGCTGGGCCGCTTTTTTGCTAGACTGGCCAGACGTTTAACATCTGAACAGCCTGCTGGGGCGGGAGGATATGGTCGTGAAGAAAATATCGCTGGCAATCTGCGGTCTATGCCTGTACGTCGCCTGTCTGGCCGGGGTCGCCGGAGCCGCCACCCTCACTTTTCAATGCGATCCCGGTATGGAGATAATCGGCGGCCGTTTCTTTGACACGGATTCGCTGACCCTGACCAAGACCACCACCTATGACCTGCACGAAACCGGCTCCACCGTGACCGTGCAGTTGGGCGATCCCGTGGAGGGTTCCGGCTATAATCTGGCATTCCTGCAAGTGGAGGTGCAGCTCCCCTGGACCCATAGGGTTTTTAATTTTGATAAGGGAGAGTATGAAAACGTCCATTACACCGGAAGCATTTCCAATCAGGCCGCCTGCAACGCCGACATCGTGCCGGTGGACGGGCAGATCGTGATCCGGGTGTACGGCCCCAACCGCGGCTGGCTGACCGCCGGCTGTTCGGTGAGGCAAGGCGCCATAGTGCCCTCCCAGGCGGATGAAAAATGCCATTTTGATTGCGAATCCTGGAACCCGGCCAGCCAGTCCTGCGTGGGCGCGCCCATGAACGGCTGCAAATAGAGGTTCCGGTTTTTTAAGCCAACGGGCTTGTGCTATAACGTGATTAGCAATCCCTTAATAATCAATTCTAGGAGCCGCTCATGGAGAAGTTCGAATCCGCGGAAGCCATCCTGGATTTCGCCATAGCAAGAGAGCAGGAGGCCCAGAGCTTTTACCGCGACTTGGCCGGCAAAGTGAAAAGCCAGGCCATGCAGAAGCTCCTCATGGAATTCGTGGCCCAGGAGGCCCGCCACGAGGCCAGGCTCAAGGGCGTGAAGCAGGGCCGCAAATCCCTGGGCGCGGGCGGCAAGGTGCCGGACCTCAAAGTCTCCCAATACCTGGCCCCCACCCAGCCCAAGCCGGAGATGGATTACCAGGACGCGCTCATGGTGGCCATGCAGCGCGAGCGGGCGGCCTTCGCCCTCTACAGCGACCTGGCCGGCTCCACCGACGACGCCGAGCTGCAAGAGGTCTTCGAGGCCCTGGCCCAGGAAGAGGCCAAGCACAAGCTCTTCCTGGAGCGCGAATACGACGACAGGGTGTATTCGGAGAACTGAGCCGGGCTGGTCGAGCCGGCCAACCGGGGCAAGGGGGCCGGCGGACCGGGGCAGGGGGGCTGGCGGACCGGGGCAGGGGGGACGGCTTCCCTGGGGGGCCGGCGAACCTAAGCGGGGACGGCGCGCCTTGATGGGCGGGCCGGCGAACCTGGAGGGGGTGGCGCACCTTGATGGGTGGGGCCGGCTAACCTAAGCGGGGGCGGCGCGCCGGCGCTGGACATGAACGCCGACCATTTCAGAGCAGACTATTCACCGAATTTGGCAACGTAGGTTCTCAACCGGCCGCCAGCATCTTCACGCCCCGGGCCGGCTGGCTTGACATGGTTCTTTCCGCCTGATATAAGTAAGTGTGTACTTACTACAGGGGCGGCGGTGAGTGAACCCATTTTTCGCCCACCACCCGGTGGGGGGGAGATGGAGTCGGCCATGCGGGTGGGCGATGATCGGGAAGTGCCATACGCCATCGCCCGCCACGTTATGGAGCGCGTGAGCCGTGACAAACGCATAGTGCGGTCCACGCTCTTCAGCAGCCTGGAGGGCCTCCACATGGCCGAGCACGAGGGGACCCCCATCCAGATTCTGGAAGGCTATTTTGCCAAGCGCATGCAAGAAGGCGCGCTCCGGGCCAAGGACCCGCACCTGGCCGCGCGCTTTTTCCTTTTCGCTGTATCTTTTTATGTAACGGATATTTATATAAAATTCTTCGGCGAGCCCCTGGTGGTCAGCGACAAGGAGGCGGCCTGGACCCTGGCGGACATGTTCATGGACCGGCTTCTGCCCCTGGAGTAAGGGCGGATTTTTTGCCGCCGATAAAAGTAAGTACTTACTATCGTGAAAAGAAATACACATGGCAGAACATGTGTGCCCGGTGTGGGTGGGATATCTGCTCCTTAGTCCACCCAGAAAGCTCTGGGAAAGCCCCCGCAAGGTGCTGGGACCTTATATGTCACCCGGCATGACCGTGCTGGAGCCGGGCCGCGGCATGGGCTTTTTCACCCTGCCCGCGTCCCAGATGGCGGGGCCGGAGGGCAAGGTCTTGGCGGTGGACATACAACCGAAGATGCTTCAAAAGGTGCGAGCCCAGGGGGCAGGTCAGCGTGGATAACTTCGCCGAATCCCTGGAGTTGGCGCACCGCGCGGGATTGGAAGCCGACCCCGCGGAGCCTCGGCGTGGGCTGCGGGCCCTGCTTATTAAACCGGAAAGGAGAGAGCAATGAGAGACAAGGTGAAATGGTGGGCAGCGGGAGGGATGCTGGTTATTATTTTCGCCATGACGCTCATGCGGTCGCCGCAGGCAATCAGCCGTATGCTGGCGGTTGTGGCGAGCGATCTTGCCATGTTTTCGCTATTCATGCATGCGGCGTTCTTGGCCGTGCTGGCGGCCGGGCTGCTGCTGCCCGGCGCTCGGGTCCGCCTTTTCGGCGGCTTCTTAGGCTTATTGTCCGCCTCGGCCGCCGGTGTCGCGCTCTACTACTTCGTCCTGCCCAATATATTGCTGTTCGGGCTCTACTTCGCGCTTATCCTGAATGGCCTTCGGCGCGGCGGGCTGGGCTGGGACCTGGGCAAGACCAACGCCGCGGATCGGCTTTTCGGCCTCATAGGCCTGATATTCGGTTTCTGGTACTTGCATTGGGTGCAGAGCCCAATCATGTTGAACGCCTTGTTGTTTTCGCCGCTGGGGGTGGTGAATTGCCCCACCATGCTGACCATAAGCGGGTTCTTGTGCCTGGCCAGCCAGCGGCCCTCCGGGTTGGAGTTGGTCTCCGGCGCGGTGTGCGTATATTTTGGGTTGTTCGGCATATTCCTGTTGGGCGCCTACGTGGACGTGGCCCTGGTGGCCTGTGGAGCGTATCAGCTTGCCAGGCTGGCAATCACGGCCCGGCGGTGCGCGGCGCTGGAACCCGGCGGGCTCGGGAAGGCATAGAGGGGCCGCGCGGTGAGGGTGGGCCGGGCCTCGTTAGGTCATTCAAGAATAAGCAGCCGCCGGCCTCACAGGCCGGCGAAATGCCGCGCCAGCCCCCGCAGCGAGCCCCAGAGGTGGGGCTCGCGGTGCGGCTCCAGGGTCAGCACCGGTGGCGTTTGCAGCTCTCCCAGCCCCTTTCGTAAAAAAGGCCAATCCGCCTTTCCCCAGCCCACGGGCAGGTGTTCGTCGCCCCCGCCGTGGTTGTCGTGCAGGTGCATCTCCCACAAGCGGGGCGCGAAGACCTCCCACCAATCAGCCAGGCGGCTCTGGGAAAAGGCCAGGACGTGGCCCACGTCCAGGCACAGGCCCGGTTTGGCCTCGCCCAGGTGGTCCAGGGCCGCCAGCAGGGCGAGGTGCAGGGAAGGCTCCAGCTCGAACACGTTCTCCAGGGCCAGGCGGCAGCCCTGGCCGGCCAGGCGCTGGGCCAGCTCCGCGAAGACCGGGGCGGCCCGCTCCACCCATTGGGCCGGGTCGGGATTAACCCGGTGATCGAATCCCAGGTGGGCCACCGCCTGCACCGCCTCCAGGCGGCCGGCCAGCTCGGCCGCGGCCAAAAGGCGCTGCCGGCTCAGTTCGCGCACCTGGGGGTCGCGGCTGCCGGGGCTTAAATCCATGAAGGGCAGATGGGCGGTGAGCCGCCGGCCCTTGAGCAGGCGCCGGGCGGCCTGCGTCTCCCCGGCGCTGACGCGGTCCAGGGCCTGGGCGTCCAGGCCCACCTCCAGGTTGATGGGCAGGGCCTCGACCAGGGGCCGGTAGCGGCCCAGGAGATCGTTTAGCGGCAGATTGACCTGCACCCGCTCCAGCCATTCCGATGTGAACCCCCGGCGCGCCGCCGTTAGCGCGGCTTCCGCCGCTTCTCCGGCGTCGGCGGGCAGAACGCCCTCCCAGCCCTGGCCGCCGGCCCAGCCCAGGGTGGGGCAGGGCAGGCAGTCCATTCCTTGGGGCGGGGCGGGGGCCAGGTTGAGGCAGGCCCGGGGCCTGAGTCCGGCCGGGCAGGCCTCCAGGGCCAGGGCCAAATCCGGCGCCGGGCCCAGATCCAAATCCGGCGCGGGCCGGCCGCCGGGCCCCAGGATCAGGGCCTGAGCGCCGCCGGGCAGGGCCCGTTGCAGGTCCTCGGCCTGGTCGCGCTTTTCGGGCGGCGCGAAAATCCATATGACGGGTTGCTGCAAGATGCGCTTCTCCAAGCTTTCCCCTGAAAGACCGGCCGCCCCCCTGACGCGCCTGGGATGATTCGTCCGCGCCGGGCCGGGTCGTTACCAGCCAATTATGGTCCAGGCCGGGCCGGGGCACAAGGCGGCCGCCGTGTGGACACTTGCCGGCCGGGATGGTAATTATTGCCTCATGAAGGAGGAAGGGCCATGGCGCGCATAGAGCTTGAGCTTAGCGACGAGGTGTATGCCCAGTGGCGGGCCTTTATGCATACCCAGCCCGCCGGGCGTCTGGTGGAGGCCGGGCTGCTGGGCGACTGGATGTGCCTGGGGTTCATCGCCGAGATACCGCGCTATCTGAAGGAGGGCATCCCCCGGCCCCAGGCCCCCAGCGAAAAGGAAGAACGGGAGATGGCCGCGGCCATGGCGCGCCGCCGCCTTGCCAAGCCGCAGAAGCGCGTATTGCCCATGTTCGACCAGAACGACCGGATCACCCTGGCCGAGATCGCCCGCACCCTGGCCATGCCCATGGAAGACGCGGCCCGCATGGTGGAGGGCTGGCAGGCCGAGGGCTTCCTGGCCGCCGGCCCCCTGCGGGGTGACGAGCAGACCTATGTGCTGAGCCAGACCTGGAACGAGTTCAACCTCATGGCCAACCGCCCCTCGCTCAACGCCCCCCGCCAGCCCATGATGCTGGGCAAGCTGCCCACCCAGGGCAAGGAACTCAAGTAAGGCTTTCCCCACGGGGAATCCCCGTCCGAGGGTGCGCGGCAGGGCTGTCTTGCCCCGCCGCCCCTTTGCCACCCTCGCCGGGCCTTGCCCGCCGGCTCTACAAGTTGGAAGGACGCTTGACCGTGGTGGCGGCCCTGGCCTGGGTGATGCGGAAGGCCTCCTTCAGCATCTGGCGGGCCATGCGCTTGGGATTGGAATAGCGCACCTTGCCGTGCACCACCAGGGCGCAGATGGCCAGGGACCTGCCCGTGTTGGGATCGTGGCCATAGCCGGCGAACCATTCGAACAGCTCGGTCAAATCCGGGCCGCGCAGGGTGCCGGTCTTGCCGCCCAGTTGCAAACCGCCCAGGATGTTGTCCCGGTTGGCCCGGCTGAAGGCGCGGCGGGCGGTGCCTTCGGTCACCGTGGCCTCGAAAAGCTCGCGCATGGATTCGCAGGTGTCCTGGCTCACCAGGCGGCCCTTGGTGCGCACCTGGCCCAGGTAGAGCACCTCCTCGCCGGCCCCGGTCACCTTGTTCACCGCGAAAGGCTCCACGAAGCGGCCGCCGTTGATGAACACCGAAACCATTAGCGCGGCGTGTACCGGGCTCATGGTGGTGTGGCGGTGGTAGCCGCAGGCCAGTTCGCCCAGCTGGAAATCATCCGCCGGCTCCGGCAGCTTGCTGACGGCCAGGGGCAGCTCGAAGGGCAGCCGCCGGTCGAACCCCAGGGCGCGGGCGTACCAGACCAGCAGGTCGCCGCCGATCTTGTGCACGCCCAGGCGGGCGAAGATGGGGTTGTTGGATTCGGCGAAGCTCTTGCTAAGGGTCACCACCCGGCCGCGCCGCCGGGTGCGCTCGTTCAACTGATAACGGAAAAGGGTGTGGGGTCGGCCCACGAAGGTGAGCCTGGTGGAGGGGTCCAGGCTGACCTCCTCCAGGGCGGCGGCGGCGGTGACCACCTTGAAAAGGCTGGCCGCCGGCGCGTCGGCGCGCAGCCCCACGCCGGGGTCCTTGCGCCGGCGGTTGATGCCGGCCAGGGCCAGCACGCGGCCGGTATCGGCCTCCAGCACCACCAGCGCCGCCCGCCGGTCGCGGTTGCTGGCCAGAAGCTCCTCGGCCCGGCGCTGCATCTGGGGGTCGATGGCCGGGGTGATGGTCAGGGGCCCCAGGCGGGGGTGCTTCACGGAAAAGGGTTGGCCCTGGGTGATCTCATCCAGGTTGTCGGACAAAAAAGCGGCCACCGTGTTTTTGTCCAGGGTGGTCTGCTTGGCGCCCGGCGCGGCCGGAGCCGCAAAGCCCGGCGCCGCCAGGCAGAGCAGGCAGAAAAGGACTGCCGCCATTATCAATAGAGGGCGTTTGCCGCTCATGTTTTTTCCTCGCGCGCCTCCCCTCAGACGCTAGCTGGTTTGATCTCGCTGACGCCCCCCAGGTAGGGGGCCAAGGCCTTGGGCAGGATCACCGATCCGTCGGCCCGTTGTCCGTTTTCCAGTATGGCCACCAGGGTGCGGCCCACGGCCAGCCCCGAACCGTTCAGGGTGTGGGCCAGGCTGGTGCCCTTCTGGCCCTTGTCCTTGAAGCGGATGCCGGCGCGCCGGGCCTGGAAATCCTCGAAATTGGAGCAGGAGCTTATTTCCCGGTAGCGCCCCTGGCCCGGCAGCCACACCTCCAGGTCATAGGTCTTGGCCGAGCTGAAGCCCACGTCGCCGGTGCACAGCACCACCTTGCGGTAGGGCAGCTCCAGGCGGCGCAGCACTTCCTCGGCGTTGGCGGTGAGGCTTTCCAGATGCTCGTAGCTGTCCTCGGGCCGGGTGAAGCGCACCAGTTCCACCTTGTCGAACTGATGCTGCCGGATGAGCCCGCGCACGTCCTTGCCGTGGCTGCCGGCCTCTGCCCGGAAACAGGGGGTGTAGGCCGTGTAGAACAGGGGCAGCCTGGCCCCGTCCAGCACCTCCTGCATGTGCAGGTTGGTCACCGGCACCTCGGCGGTGGGAATCAGCCAATAGTCGGTGCCTTCCAGCTTGAAGGAATCCTCGGCGAACTTGGGCAGTTGGCCGGTGCCGGTCATGGCCTGGGAATTGACCATGAAAGGCGGCAGCACCTCGGTGTAGCCGTGCTCCCCGGTGTGCAGGTCCAGCATGAAATTGATCAGCGCCCGCTCCAGGCGGGCGCCCATGCCCTTGAGCACCGCGAAACGGGCCCCGGTCATGCGGGCGGCGCGCTCGAAATCGATGATGCCCAAGTTTTCGCCGATGTCCCAATGGTTGAGCGGCTCGAAGTCGAACTTCGGCGGGTCTCCCCAGGTGGAGACCACCGGGTTGTCCTCCTCCCCGCCGCCCACGGGCACCGATTGGTGGGGCAGGTTGGGGATGGTCATGAGCAGCTCGCCCAGCCGGGCGTCCACCGCGCCGAGCTGGTCTTCCAGCTCCTTTATGCGGCCGCCCACCTCTTTCATCTCGGCGAACACCCCGGAGGGGTCTCCGCCCGCCTTTTTGACCCGCCCCACCTCCGCGCTAACCTCATTGCGCCGGGCCCGCAAGCCCTCCAGTTCGGGCAGAATGGAACGGCGATTCTCATCCAAGCGGCGGAAGGCCTCCAGATCGACCTCGGCCTTCCGGTTTTTCACGGCATCTTGTACAAGGTCCAGGTTTTCACGGACAAATTTAAGATCCAACACGGGAGAGCCTCCCAAAGACTTGTGCGCAGGCCGCCGCGCCTGGGGGACACGCGCGTTAAGGCGCTGCAACGGCTAAAAAACACCCAATATAATGGGCTTACCCAAGCTAACACACAACATGATGGGTGTCAAACCTTTGCTCACAAGGTGACAAAGTTCGTAACCGCCCATATCAACATACTAATTTACCCCGCGGCGCGGATTTCGTCAGGGCTTTTTAAGGGGGCTGGGCTAAAAAAGCCAGGTAAAAGGCCTGGTTGCCCTCTCGGGCCGGCGCGGGGCCTATTTCTTGTACAGGTCCGGATAGAGCTTCTTGGCGCATTCCGGGCAGATGCCGTGGCTGAATTGAGCCCGGGAATGCTCCTGGATGTAGGATTCGATCTGCCGCCAATAGCCGCTGTCGTCGCGCACTTTCTTGCAGTTGGCGCAAATGGGCAATAGGCCCGAAAGGGTGCTGATTTCCTTGAGGGCCGCTTGCAGGGATTCGATCAAACGTTCGCGCTCTTCTTCGATGAGGATGCGGGCGGTGATGTCCTGGCCGCTGATGATCACCCCCAGGGCCTGCCCCGCCGCGTCATGCAAGGGCGAGCTGTTCCATAAAAGAACCTTTTCCTCGCCCGCCTTGTTCAGCATCAGGGTTTCCAGGCCGCTTTGCACACTGCCTTGCAGGGTATGCTCCAGGGTTTGGCGCACGGCGTTTTGCTCCTCGGCCGGGATCATGCGGGCCAGGAAATTGTGGTTCAGCATCTCCGAGCGTTGCCAGCCGAAAACCTTTTGGGCGCCCGAGTTGAATTCATGCACCTTGAAATCCGGGGCCAGGAAGATGACCGCGGCGGCGGTGTGATGCAACAGCGCCCGTATGCGGCTCTCGCTTTCGGACAGGGCTTGTTCACGGGCCTTCAAATCGCGGAAAAGCACTTCATAGGGCTGGCTGAGGCTGGCCTGGATGGTGGCCCGGTAAATAAGGAAAAAGGACAAAATTTTCAGGTAAAGGCACAGTTGATTGGCAAAGCCGAACAAGGTGGTGAAGGAGCTCAAGCTCAATTCGGCCAGGATGGTGAGCCCGCAGGCGCCGATCATCATGCGCAAAACCTGGGGCGGAAAGTCCCGCCGGCGCTGGAGCAGAAGACCGATGGCCGCCAGCAAGACGAGCGAGATCAGGTATTCGCTGATCGTTTTGAAGGCGGTGACGCCGGTTCCTTCCTGATAGCAGGAGGGAAACCAGCCGCTGAAGATGGCCATGATCAGGCCGCCGCACACCACCCCGTAGACGGCCAGCAAGGCCCTGGGCGGAAATTGGCGGCGCGAAAACAGGGGAGCGGCCAGCAGGGAAATGGCTTCCATGTAACGGGCCGCGATCCAGAGCTGGATGGGCGGGTCCGGCCCCAGGCCGGGCATGATGCCCATGCCCTTGTAGGTGGCGGTGTGCAGGAAATCCAGCACCCCCACGTTCAAATAGGCTATGCCCAGAAAAAGCAGAAAGGGGCTGCGGCCGAAGGACCGCGTGTTCCAGGCCACCACGAAGATGCCGCAAGCCACCACGATGGAAAACAGCTCCGCCAGGCTGTGAAACAGGTGGAAGTCGTACAGACTGGCCAAATACATGCCGCCGAAGATCACGAGCCAGACCAGGATCAGCCGGAAAAGAGGTGCGGCGGAAGCGCGGCCATGCATGGCGGATAAATCCCTTGTCTATGAAAACCGATAGGACAACGTACTATTAATTATAGCAAAACCAAGCTTTGCCGGGGGCAGGCGCGGGGAGGCGGCCAAAAGCATATCACAATCGAGCAAGCTCTCCCATCCGCTTGCCTCGCCAACCCTGGGCCCGGCTGGTTTTTCTTGTGTCCCGGCGGTTTTTATTCTATGCTCCCCGCTACAATGCAGCTATGGTTATGCCGCCAGTATTGCGGCGGCCAGAACGACAGCGAGTGAGCTGCCAGATCAAAAGGAGTGAACCATGTCCCAAGTAGGCATCATCGGAGTGGGTCAGTCGGCGTTCAGCCGCGGTTATCCCGGCTCCATTCGCGAACTGGCTTTCGAGGCTTTTCAAGAGGCCATGATGGATTCCGGCGTTCAAACCACGGACATCGACGCCACGGTCATTTGTTCCTCGCCGGAATACGACAAGCAGCGTTCGCCCGCTGGCGTCATCGCCGAATATTGCGGCCTGACCCCCCAGCCCACTTTCTATACCGAAACCCTGTGCTCTTCCTCGAGCACCGGCCTCAAGCTGGCCTATGCCCTGGTCGAAAGCGGCCTGCACGACTGTGTGATGGTGCTGGGCTTCCAGAAAATGAGCGAGATTTCCTCGGCCGAGAGCCAGGAACGCATGGGCCGCGGCGCCGACATCCAGTGGGAAAGCCCCTTCGGCACCATGATGCCGGCCTATTACGCCATGCACGCCAGGGCCTATCTGGATCACTTCGGGGTCACCGAGGAAGACCTGGCCCTGATCCGGGTGAAGGCCGCCTTCTACGGCCAGAAAAACCCCAAGGCCGGCTTCAAGAAGGTGGTGGATCTGGAGACCTGCCTCAGCGCCGACCCGGTTTCCAAACCGCTGAAGGTTTTCGACTGCTGCGCCAACGCCGACGGCTCCAGCGCCATCATCGTGGCCAGCGAGAAGAAGATCAAGGAGCTGAAGAACGAAAAACCGGTGTGGATTCTGGGCGTGGGCGCGGCCAGCGCGCCGGTCAACATGGCCGGCCGCGACAAGTTCCACGGGCTGCGCGCGGCCGAGCTGGCCGGCCAGCAGGCCTTCCAGATGGCGGGCCTCAAGCCCTCGGACATCAGCGTGGCCGAGGTGCACGACTGCTTCACCATCGCCGAGATGATGGCCTACGAGAACCTGGGCTTCGCCAAGCCCGGCCAGGGCAAGGACCTGATCCGCAACAAGGAGACCTACGCCGAGGGCTCCATCCCGGTCAACGTGGACGGCGGGCTTTTGTCCAAGGGCCATCCCATCGGCGCCACCGGCGGCTCCCAGATCCGCACCATCGTGCTGCAGCTCAGGGGCGAGGCCGGCGACATGCAGGTCAAGAATCCCAAGTACGGCCTGGTGCACAACATCGGCGGCGTGGGCCTCTACGGCAACGTCACCATCATGGGTGTTTAAGAGCGCAAAAGGTTCCGCGGCCCGCCCCGGCCAAGGGGCCCCGGCCGCCACGGCGGAACCGGCACGCCAAAGATATTCGATAAGGGAAGCCGGCAAGTGACCAAAAACCGCCCGGCCTACCCAAAGTGAAGGAGCCCAACCATGGCGGACAAGAAGAAGAAACCCGAAATAGACGCCCGGTTCAAAAAATTCGGCACCGTGAGCTTCACGGCCACCACCAAGGTTAACGATTTCATCGACTATCTGGAAGACGGCAAGGTGGCGGGCACCCGCTGCAAGACCTGCGGCACCTATTATTTCCCGCCCCGCTCCCAGTGCTATAAATGCCTGGACAAGACCGAGATGGAATGGTTCGTGGTGGAGGGAACCGGCAAGCTGGCCACCTTCAGCGAGCTGAGCTACGCGCCGGTGGGGTTCGGCGACGACCTGCCCTACGCCATCGCGGTGCTGGACTACGGCGATTACAAGGTGTTCGGCCGCATCGCCCCCAAGGTGCCCATGGACCAGGTGGCCGTGGGCAAGGAAATGCGCGCCAAGGCCAACCGGCTGCCCAACGGCCAGCTCAACTACGTTTTCGAGCCGGCCTAAGCACAGGCCCTCCGCTTACGCGCGTTAAGGCCGCGCGGCCGGGCCGCCGGCCGGTAACCAAATAATCATACGGGCGCTGTCCTTTTGGGGCGGCGCCCGTGCGGTTAATTGGGGCGAAAATATATATAAGCCGCTGGGTTATGGTCCGCGGCCCGGGGCCGGGCTCCGGGCGGCCCCCTTCCCGCCGCCCTTGCCACCCGGAGCGGGCCTTGTTAAGATCAAGCTTTCGATACCGCATGGCAATTTTCCCAACGGCGGAGTGACATGGCTGAACGCCTGGAGATAGGGCTGAAACCCGACCTGCCCGACCCGGCCGGCCGCGGGCTTATGGCCAAGGCCCGCGCCTACCTGGGCTTGTCCATTGAAAAGGCCAGGGTGCTCAGGGTGCTCACCCTGGACGCCGAGCTGAGCTGCGAGGAGCTGGAAAAGGCGCGCCGGGACATCTTCACCAATCCGGTGACCGAGCAAAGCTCCTTCCAGCCGCTGGCCGCCCAGGTCTTGCCCGATTTCGACTGGGCGCTGTGGGTGGGCCTCAAGCCCGGCGTGCGCGACAACGAGGGCGCCACCGGTCTGGAGGCCATGCGGGACGTCCTGTGCCGCGGCTTCGGCTCGGAGGAGGCGGTCTATTCCTCCAAGCTGTACCTGCTGAAAGCGCCCAAGCTCTCCCTGGCCGCGGCCCAGGCCCTGTGCCGCGAGCTTTTGGCCAACGACATCATCCAGCAGTGGCGGGTGATCCCCCGCGGGGAATGGGACCCGGCGGCGGGCGTGGGCATCGTCATCCCCAAGGTGCGCCTGGCCCACACCCCCAGCGTGGCCACCCTGCCCATACCATCGGACCTGGAGCTTCTGAGCCTTTCCGACCAGCGCCATTTGTTTTTGAACCCGGCCGACGCGCCGGTGATCCGGGCCTATTTCAACGATCCCCGGGTGCGGGCCCAAAGGGAGCGCCTGGGCCTGGGGGACCCCACCGACGTGGAGCTGGAGTACGTGAGCCAGGCCCGCTCGGATCATTGCAACCACAACACCTTCAACGGCCGCTTCCGCTACCTGGACCTTCTGAGCGGCGAGCGCCGCGAGGTGGACAATCTCTTCAAGCGCTGCATAAAAGACCCCACCGAGCGCCTGGCCGCCGAGCGCGACTGGGTGGTGAGCGTCCTGTGGGACAACGCCGGGGTGGCCGCCCTGGACGGCCGGAACCATTACGTCATCACCGGCGAGACCCACAACAGCCCCTCTAACATGGAGGCCTACGGCGGGGCCATCACCGGCATCGTGGGGGTGTACCGCGATCCCATGGGCACCGGCCTGGGCTCCAAGCTGGTGGCGGGCATGTGGGGCTTTTGCGTGGGCCCCAGGGATTACGACGGCGAGCTGCGGCCGGCCCTGCATCCCCGCCGGCTCCTGGACGGCATCATCGAGGGCGTGCGCGACGGCGGCAACAAGAGCGGCATCCCCACCGCCCTGGGCACCCTCTCCTTCGACCGGCGCTACATAGGCAAATGCCTGGTCTTCGTCTCGGCGGTGGGGGTCATGCCGGCCCTGGTGGGCGGCCTCCCCAGCCATGAGAAAACCACCAGCCCCGGCGAGCTGGTGATCATGAGCGGGGGGCGGGTGGGGGCCGACGGCATCCACGGCGTCACCGCCTCCAGCGCGGGCTATTCCGAATCCACCCCGGCGGGCCACGTGCAGATCGGCGACCCCTACACCCAGAAGAAAATGCACGACTTCCTTTTGGAGGCCCGCGACGCCGGCCTGATCCGCTTCATCACCGACAACGGCGGCGGCGGGCTTTCCTCCAGCGTGGGCGAGAGCGCCCGCCTGAGCCCCGGCGCCGAGGTGGATTTGCAAAAGGTGCCTCTCAAATACCAGGGCCTGGACCCCTGGCAGATTTGGGTGAGCGAGAGCCAGGAGCGCATGACCGTAGCCGTGGCCCCCGAGGACGAGGCCGCCTTCATGGCGCTCTCCGAAAAGCACGACGTGGAATCCACGGTGATCGGCCGCTTCACCGGCGACGGCAAGCTCAAGCTCAGCTACGGCGACGAGGTGTGCGCCTACGTGGACGTGGAGTTCCTGGAGAAGGGCTTCCCCCAGTGGGAGTTCGAGGCCCATTGGCTGCCGCCCGAGGCCCGCGGCCTGGCCGAGCCGGCCCTCACCCCGCCGGAGGATCTGGGCGGCCTGCTGCTGGACCTTTTGGATTCGCCCAATCTTTGCAGCCGGGAATGGATCAACCG
The DNA here is from genome assembly GCA_001184205.1 of Desulfocarbo indianensis. Lineage (GTDB taxonomy): Bacteria > Desulfobacterota > Desulfarculia > Desulfarculales > Desulfarculaceae > Desulfocarbo > Desulfocarbo indianensis. Next base: position 114,594 of record LBMP01000001.1, on the reverse strand, counting down.
CCAGTACGACCACGAGGTGCAGGGCACCAGCGTCATCAAGCCCTTCGCGGGCAGGCGCCAGGAGGTGCCCAGCGAGGCGGCGGTGCTGAAGCCGGTGCTGGAAAGCCCGGCCGGCCTGGCCATGGCCCAGGTGGTTCTGTTCGAATACGGCGACATCGACGCCTACCACATGGTCACCGCCAGCGTGGAGGAGGGCCTGCGCCGGGTCACCGCGGTGGGCGGTGATCCCATGCAAGTGGGCGGGGTGGATAACTTCTGCTGGCCCAGCGTGCAGTACGATCCCCGGGAAAACCCGGACGGCCGCTACAAGGCGGCCCAGTTGGTGCGGGCCTGCTGGGGGCTCAAGGACGCCTGCGAAGCCTTGGGCGTTCCCTTGCTTTCGGGCAAGGACTCCATGTACGTGGATGGCCGCCTCAAGGGCCGCCACGGCCTCATGCAGCGGGTGAGCGGGCCGCCCACCATGCTGTTCACCGCCACCGCGCCGGTGCACGATCTGAAACGGGCCCAGACCCTGGAGCCCAAGCTGGCCGGCGATCTGCTCTACGTGCTGGGCCGGACCAGGGACGAGCTGGGCGGCGGCGCGCTTTATAACCTCCTGGGCCAGGTGGGGCGCAACGTGCCGGAGACCAGCCTGGACGATTCCCTGGCCCTGTGCCTGGCCACGGCCAGGGCGCTGGAGCGCGGCTTGCTGGCCTCGGTCTGCGTGCCCAGCCGGGGGGGCCTGGGCCTGGCCCTGGCCCGCATGGCCCTGGCCGGCGAGCTGGGCCTGGAGGCGGACCTGGAGCTTTTGCCCGCTCCGGCGGGGCTCAAGCCATTGGCCCGCTTGTTCTCGGAAAGCACCGGCCGCCTGGTGGTCAGCGTGGACCCGGCCAAGGCCGGAGAATTGGAAACGCTCCTGGCCGGGATTCCCCACGCCAGGGTGGGCCGGGTGCTGAAAGAAAAAAGGCTGCGGGTCACGGCCCAAGGCCGCACGGTGGCGGATTTGGCGATCTCCCAGCTCAGAAAAGCCTTCACCAAACGCTTTGGGGGTATGGTATGAGCGCCCGGGCCCTGGTGCTGGCCGGCTACGGCATCAACTGCGATTTCGAAACCGCCCATGCCCTCACCCTGGCCGGAGCCGAGGCCAGGCGGGTGCATATCAGCCAGCTCACCGGCGCCCCCGGCCAGCCGGCCACCGAGACCCTGGAGGGCTACAACATCCTGGTTTTCGACGGCGGCTTCTCCTGGGGCGACGACCACGGGGCGGGCGTGCTCCTGGCCACCCGCCTGGGCAATCACCTGCGCGATCAGTTGCGGGATTTCCTGGGGCGGGGCGGGCTGGTGATGGGCATCTGCAACGGGTTCCAGGCCCTGGTCAACCTGGGGCTCCTGCCCTTGCTCAACGGGCGCTGGGAGCGCTCGGTGGCGCTCACGGCCAACGACTGCGGCAACTTTCAGGACCGCTGGGTGGATCTGGCGGTGGAGCCGGCTTCGCCCTGCGTGTTCACCAGGGGCCTTAAGAGCCTGCCCCTGCCGGTGCGCCACGGCGAGGGCAAGTTGGTGGCCGAGCCAACGGTGCTGGCCGAGATCGAGGCCAGGGGGCTAACCGCCCTGCGCTACGCCGGGCCGGCCGGCAAGCCGGCCAAGGGGCGCTGGCCGCAAAACCCCAACGGCAGCCAGAACGACATCGCCGGCATCTGCGATCCCAGCGGCCGGGTGTTCGGCCTGATGCCCCATCCCGAGGGCTATTACCGCCTGAGCCAGCACCCCACCTGGACCCTGGAGCGGGAAAAGGCCCGCCGCAAGGGCCGGGAGCTGGACCCGGAAGCGCCCGGCCGGGGGCTGGCGATTTTCGCCAACGCGGTGGCCGCGGCAAGAGGAGCCTAGCGCATGGCAGGCCCGGAGCTTAATCAACTGAGCGAGGGACAGCAGGCCGAGCTGGTCTGCCTCCTGGCCCGCAAACAGATCGGCCAGACCAAGGCGGGCAAGCCCTACGGGGCCCTGCGCCTGGCCGATTGCTCCGGCGAGGTGGAGGCCAAGCTCTGGGACCAGGCCGAGGACCTGTTGAACGGCCTGGAGCCCGGCGCGGCGGTGCGGGTCAGCGGGCGGGTGGATTCCTTCAACGGCCGCCGCCAGTTGGTGCTGAACTCCATCGCGGCGGCGCCCGAGGCCGATCCCCTGCAGTTCATGCCCAAGAGCCCGGTCGGCGAGGCCGAGCTTTGGGGCCGCCTCACCGAGCTTACCCTGGCCGTTAAGCACAAGCGCCTGCGCCGGCTCCTGAAGGCCTTTTTCGAGGAGGCGGAGTTCCACCGCCAGTTCGGCGCGGCGCCGGCGGCCAAGGGCGCCCATCACGCCTACGTGCACGGGCTCCTGGAGCACACGGTGAGCGTGGGCGAGCTGGCGCTCAAGGTGGCCAGCCACTACCGGCAGCTTGACCGCGACCTCCTGGTGTGCGGCGCGCTGCTGCACGACATCGGCAAGACCCAGGAGTTCGACCTGGGCCCGCCCATAGACTACACCGACGCCGGCCGCCTGGAGGGTCACGTGGTGCTGGGCGTGCGTATGCTGGATCAGCGCCTGGCCGGGCTGCGCGGCTTCCCTCCCGACCTGGCCTCGCACCTGCGGCATCTCATCATCAGCCACCACGGGGCCTATGAATTCGGCAGCCCCAAAAAGCCCAAGACGCCGGAAGCCATGGTGCTGCACATGCTGGACGACCTGGACGCCAAGACCGCCATGATCCAAGAGGTGATCGCCAGGGAGGGCGGCGGCGATTCCCATTGGTCTTCCTTCAACCGCCTTTTGGAGCGGTTCCTTTATACGGGGCCTTCGCCGCTGGACGCCTCGCCGTCGCAGGCCGCGCCCCAGGATGATGCGCCCCAGCCGCAAAGCTTGGAGCTGTTCACGAGTTGATGGTCGGCCCGGCTCGCGCCCGCGAGCGGCAGGTTGCAAGGGGGGGGACAAGACAGTCCCCAGCGCCAAGCCGGCGGCTTTCTAAAAATTGGCGCAAAACCGCGGCATGGAAAACCACAAGCGCTACGGAACCTTTTTTAACGCCAAAGGGATCAAGTGAGACCGCCTGATTTAATTTATCCACGGGGCGTCGCGTCATGAGCCGGGGCGGCCTGTTCATAACCCTGGAAGGCGGCGAGGGGGTGGGCAAATCCACCCAGCTCCGCATGCTGGTGCGCCGGCTGGAGGGCGCGGGCTGGAAGGTGGAGGCCACCCGCGAGCCGGGAGCCACCGCCCTGGGCAAACGCATATCCGACATGGTGCGTTCGGCCGCCGGCGGCGGGCCGGTGGACAAGGCCGAGCTGCTGCTCTACCTGGCCGACCGGGCGCAGCACGTGGCGCGGGTCATCCAGCCGGCCCTGGCCAAGGGCATGGCCGTGGTTTGCGACCGTTTCGCCGATTCCAGCGAGGTGTACCAGGGCCGGGCCCGGGGCTTGGGCGCGGAGCAGGTGCGCCGGCTCAACCAATGGGTCTGCGGCGAAACCTGGCCCGATCTGACCCTGGTGCTGGATCTGGACCCCCAGACCGGCCTGCAAAGGGCGCTGGAGCGCCAGGACAGCCTGGGCCTGGGCTTGGACCGCCTGGAATCGGAGGACCTGGAGTTCCACCGCCGGGTGCGCAAGGGCTTCCTGGACCAGGCCGCGGCCGAGCCGGAGCGGGTCACGCTGGTGAACGCCGGCCTGCCCCCGGATGAGGTGGCCGCGAAAATCTGGGCCCAGGTGGAGCTGGTTTCGGAGGGGCGGCGGCCATGAGACTGGACGGGGTGCTGGGCCAGGAAAGGGCCAGGTCCCAACTGGAGGCCGAGATGGCCTCCGGCCGCCTGGCCCACGCCTACCTGTTCGTGGGGCCGGCCGGCTGCGGCCGGGGCACCACCGCCCTGGCCCTGTTCCGGGCGCTTAATTGCCATAAGCGGGAGGGCGACCAGCCCTGCGGCCAATGCGGCCCCTGCCGCCGCGCCCTGGCCGGGCAGCACGAGGACCTCCTGGTCTTGGCCCCGCCCGAGGCCCAGGCCTCGGCCCAGATCAAGGCCGAGGAGGTGCGCGAGGTGATCCGCGCGCTTTCCTTCGCCCCCTACGGCGGCGGCGTCCGCCTGGTGCTGATCCGCGAGGCCGAGCATCTGAATCCCACCAGCGCCAACGTGCTCTTGAAGACCCTGGAGGAGCCGCCGCCGGGCAACATCATCGTGCTGACCGTGCAGGACGCCCGGGGCATCCTGCCCACCCTGGTCAGCCGCTGCCGCCGGGTGAACCTCATGCCCCTGGAGCCGGCCTTGATAGCGGAGGAACTGGTCCGCCGCGGGGTGGAGCCCGGCTCCGCCGCTCTGAAGGCCGCCATGAGCGGGGGCTCCCTGGGCCGGGCGCTGGAACTGGACGAGGAGCGCCTGGCCGCCGACCTGGCGCGCATGGCCCGCCGGCTGGCCTCGCGCGAAGGCTCCCTGGCCGATTGGGCCTTTGCCGAGGAGCTGGTCAAGGAATTCCGGGGGGCGGTCATCGACCGCCAGGGCCTTGCCGAGGCCCTGGACCTTTTGGCCTTGTATCTGCGGGACCAGGCGGTGATCGCCGCGGGCAAGCCGGAAAGCGCCCTGCTGCCGCAAGGCGGGCCCGGCCTCAGCCTGCAAGCCGCCATCCGGGGCTTCTGGCAGGTGCGCCGTACCCAGGCCCAGATACTGGGCAACGCCACCCCTGAATTGGCCATCACCGTTCTTTTGCGCAAGCTCAAGGAGGCGGCGGCCTGAAGCCCCCCCAAGCGGGGCGGGGGTGCATTTATGCGCCCAAACCAGTAAGATAGATAGCGCGAGTTACCGGGCCGGGCCGCTGACCAGGGCCGATTATCAATGTCAGGCAAGGCGGGCAAATGGGTAAGGTGGTAGGCATAAGCTTTCAACGCGGGGCCAAGGTTTACGACTTCGACGCCGGTCATTTCGTGCTCAACAAGGGCGACATGGTGATCGTGGAAACCGAGTACGGCCTGGCGCTGGGCGAAGTGACCTTCCCCCCCAAGGCAACGGACGATGCGCCCCCGGCCGAGAGCGCCGCCGGCGAGGACGGCGAGGCCCTCCAACTGAAAAACGTCTACCGCCTGGCCACCGACGAGGACCTGGAGCAGGTCCGGCAGAACCGCGAGCTTGAAAAAGAGGCCCAGCGCCACTGCCTGGAGCGCATCGCCGCCCGCAAGCTGGACATGAACCTGGTCAAGGTGGAATGCCTCTTCGACCGCTCCAAGATTATTTTCTATTTCACCGCCGAGGGCCGTCTGGATTTCCGCGAACTGGTGCGGGATTTGGTGGCCCGTTTCCGCACCCGGGTGGAGATGCGCCAGATCGGGGTGCGCCACGAGGCCAAGCTCCTGGGCGGCCTGGGCTCCTGCGGCCGGGAGCTCTGTTGCGCCACCTTTTTGCGCGATTTCGAACCGGTCTCGGTGAAGATGGCCAAGGAGCAGAACTTAAGCCTCAACCCCACCAAGATCAGCGGGCTTTGCGGCCGGCTCATGTGCTGCCTGACCTATGAGTTTCCCATCTACCAGGACCTTAAGCGCGACATGCCGAAGCTGGGCAAGCGCATCACCCTGCAAAAAGGCCTGGAGGGCAAGGTCATCCGGCAGGTGGTCTTGGAGCGCAAGGTCACGGTGATCCTCAACGACGGGCGCGAGGTGACCTGCACCCCGGAGGAGCTGGCCGAATTGGAGCCCTTGCCCCAGGCCCAGCAGGCGCAGCCCAGCCGGGGGCCGCGGGCCAAACCGGGCCCCCCCCCTCCAAGGCCGGAGCCGGAGGATAAAAGCGACAGGCCGGACGAGGGGCCGGACAGGGACGGCGAGGAGCCGGGAGAGGGCGGCAAGCCCAGGCGCAGGCGGCGGCGCAAGAATTAAGCCACGGAGACGAACCCATGGGCTTGGAGATCAGGCCGGCCAGCGATAGCGACGCGGCCGCGGTGATGGCCATTCTGAACAGCTACGCCCTGGAGAGCTTCGCTTCCTTTTATGATCATGAGCTGCCCCTGGAATCTTTCGCCGGCCTGAGCCGGGCCATGGAGGGCTATCCCTTTTGGGTGGCCGAGCAGGATGGGCGCGTCAAGGGATTCTGCCTGGCGCGGCCCTATCATCCGGGGGCGCCCATGCGGCGCACCGCCATGGTGACCTATTTTCTGGACCCCGCGGCCAGGGGCCGGGGCCTGGGCAGCAAACTGCTGGCCGTCCTGGAGATGGAGGCGGGGGCCAGGGGCGTGGACAACCTCTTGGCCGAAGTCAGCTCCGAAAACGGCGAGAGCCTCTCGTTTCATCTGCGGCGCGGCTTCGTGGAGCGGGGAAGGCTGCTCAAGGCCGGCCGCAAGAACGGGCGCGATTTCGACGTGGTGCTCATGCAGAAGCACCTGGCCCCGTAGCCGGCCGGGGGGCGTTGGCCAACGCGGCCAGGATAAACAGGGCGCGAACCGGGCCGGCGTAAACGGGGGGGGCGAACCGGGGCAGAGAAAAGAGAGCGCGGGCCGGCGTAAACAGGGGGCGTACCGCGGGGGGCGGGTGATATTGCGCCGGTCCATCCCGATTGGGCAAGCGGCCCGGCCATGGGGCGCGGGGCCGGCGCTCAGGTTGAGGGCCGAGGAAGAGCCATGGCATACCTGATCAGGGACGCGCGGGAAGCCGACATCGGGGAGCTGGCCGGCATCTTCAACAGCTACGCCGGCGGCTGGGCCACCTTTTTCGATGAGCCCCTCAGCGTGGAGGCCTTTCAGGCCATGCACCAGGAAGCCCAAGGCTATCCTTCCCTGGTGGCCGAAGGGCAGGGTCGCCTGGCGGGCTACGCCTTGCTGCGGCCTTTTCATTTTTCGCCCCTTATGCGGCGGGCGGCCATGACCTCCTATTTTCTGCGCCAAGATGAACGGGGGCGCGGCCTGGGCACCCGGTTGCTGGAGGCCCTGCAACAAGCGGCCGCGGCCAGGGGGGTGGATAATCTGATCGCGCCGGTGATCTCCCACAACGCCGAGAGCCTGGCCTTTCATGAGCGCAGGGGATTCACCCCTTGCGGCCGGGTGGACCCGGCCGGCCGCAAGTTCGGGCGCGATTTCGGCGTGGTGTTCCTGCAAAAGAAAATAGGCGACTCAAGCGGATAGGCATGTAACCATGGACAAGACCTTTTACATCACCACTCCCATCTATTACGTGAACGCGGAGCCCCATCTGGGCCACGCCTACACCACCATCGTGGCCGACGTGGCCGCGCGTTTTCACCGGCTTTTGGGCGTGCCCGCCCGCATGCAGACCGGCACCGACGAGCACGGCGACAAGATAGCCCAGGCCGCCGCCAAGGAAGGCATCGAGCCCCAGGCCTACGCCGACCGCATAAGCGGTCTGTTCCGCCAGACCTGGCCGGCCCTGGGCATCCAGCCCGACAATTTCATCCGCACCACGGACCCCGGCCACGTAAAGGTGGTGCGGAGCATCCTGCAAAAGGTGTTCGACGCGGGAGATATCTATTTCGCCAAATACGGCGGCAACTATTGCGTGGGCTGCGAGCGCTTTCTCACCGATCACGAATTGGTGGACGGCAAATGCCCGGACCACGGCGTACCCCCAGTTTATCAGGAGGAAGAAAATTATTTCTTCAAGATGACCGGCTACACCGAGGCCCTGAAAAAGCACCTTCAGGAGCATCCCGATTTCATCCGGCCCGAGCGCTACCGCAACGAGGTGCTGGCCATCCTGGAACAGGGCCTGGAGGATTTGTGCATCAGCCGCCCCAAAAGCCGGCTGACCTGGGGCATCGAGATGCCCTTTGACGAGAACTTCGTGACCTACGTCTGGTTCGACGCGCTCATCAACTACATCACCGGCCTGGGCTGGCCGGACGGCGAGCTGTTCCAGAAATTCTGGGCCGGACCGGGGGCCAGCCCCCAGCACCTCATCGCCAAGGACATCTTAAAGCCCCACGGCATCTACTGGCCCACCATGCTCATGGCCCTGGCCCGAGCCGAGGGCCGCGAGCCGGACTACTATCTCTACGACCACCTCAACGTGCACGGCTATTGGCAGGTGGGCGAGGGCAAGATGTCCAAGAGCCTGGGCAACGTGGTGCGGCCCCTGGAACTCAAGGACAAGTACGGGGTGGACGCCTTCCGCTATTTCCTCATGCGCGAGATGACCTTCGGCCTGGATTCCGCCTTTAGCGAAGACCTCATGGTGGAGCGCTACAACGCCGATCTGGCCAACGACATCGGCAATCTTTTCTCCCGGGTGCTGAACATGCTGCACCGCTACCGGGATGGAATCGTGCCGCAGCCCTGCCCGGAGGCCGCCCAGGGCTGGCAGGGGGAAAATATCGAGGCGGAGCCGCACAAGGGGCACATCTTCAGCAGCGCCGCGCATCAGCATATGGCCTCCTTTGAAACGGCGGCCGCGTATAAGGCTTCCCTGGAGGGCTTCGCCTTCAGCCAGGCCCTGGCCTGGGTTTGGGACCTCATCGACGCGGCCAACAAGTTCGTGGTGCGGCGGGAGCCCTGGGCCCTGGCCAAGGAGCCGGACAAGGCCCGCGAGCTGGATCACGCGCTTTACCTGCTGTGCCAGCGCCTGGCCGACATCGCGGTGCTGATCTGGCCCTTCATGCCCGAAACCGCCCAAGCCATGGCCCACACCCTGGGGCTGGGCGATATCGTCCCGGGCATGGCCCAGCGGATTCTGGACTCGCAGGATCTCCTGCCCGCCGGTGCCCGCACCGCCAAGCCCAAGGCCCTGTTCCCCAGGGTGGAGACCGACAAGGTGCAGGCCAAGGCGGCCAAGAAAGAGGCCAAGGCGGACCAGGCGCCGCCGGAGGCCGGCAAGCCGCAAAAGGCCAAGCCCGCCAAAAAGGCGGCCCCGGCCGGGCCGGCTCCGGAGATAGCCATCGATGAGTTCGCCCGCATCGACCTCAAGCTGGGCAGGGTGCTGGAAGCCGAGCGCATCCAGGGGGCGGACAAGCTCTTGAAGCTTCTCATCGACCTGGGCGAGGACCAGCCCCGCCAGGTGGTGGCCGGCATCGCTCAGCACTACGCGCCCGAGGAGATCAGGGGCCGCCAGGTGGTGGTGGTGGCCAATCTCAAGCCCGTGAGCCTGCGCGGCGTGGAGAGCCGGGGCATGGTGCTGGCCTGCGTGGATGGCGGCGCGGTGCGGGTGGTCTCGCCGGACATGGAGATGAAGCCAGGCTCCAAGGTGCGTTAGCCCGCCTATTTCATGAAGGCCGGGCGTCCGGCTGCGCCAGATGCCCGCCGCCTGCGTTGCCGGCTGCGCCAAGTCGTCGATGTAGTAACAACTACACCTGCCTCCTTGGCTTGCCGGTCGCCTTGGCGGCGGCCAACTGGCTGTGCCGGTCAGCGTGACAAATTGCGACTTTTAAGCGCTGGCCTAGTTCTTTAGTCAGACCGCCATGATCGACAAATCCGCCATGGCCGCCCAACCCTCATGAAATAGGCGGGCTGGGCGTTCATCAGCAAAAAACGAAGCGGGCCCGCGGGTCCGCTTCGTCGCGTCGGCGCATTATCTGGCGGCTCGTTAAAGGGTGCCCCAGGTCTCCTGGTCTTCGGCCGGGTCATAGATGGTGGCCCGGTCGCGGCCCCGGCGCTTGGACACGTACAGCGCCGCGTCGGCCCGGCGGATGATCTCCTCGCGGGTGAGCTCCCGGCTCGCCTCCTGGGTGGCCAGCCCCAGGCTAACCGACACCGGCAGGTCGTGATCGCCCCAGCGGGTGGGGTTTTCCAAGACCCGGCCCCGGATTTTTTCCGCCACGGACCAGGCGCATTCCTCGCCGCAGCGCGGGATGATGACGGCGAACTCCTCGCCGCCGATGCGGGCGCAGATGTCGCTGCGCCGGATGCAGGCGCGGAAACAGGCCCCCAGGTTGGCCAGCACCGCGTCGCCCGCCGGGTGGCCGTGGGTGTCGTTCACCTTCTTGAAAAGGTCCACGTCGATCAGGGCCAGGGACACGGGGTAGCCCAGGCGGCAGCCCAGCTTCAGCTCCTGCTCCAGGGCGTCCCGGAAATGGCGGCGGCCGTAAAGGCCGGTGAGCGCGTCGGTGCTGGCCAGATGGCGCAGGCGCAGGGAGTTGAGGGCCACGGTGATCTGGTTGTCGGCGATGGCCGAAATCTGCTCATCGCCTTCGTCAAAGGCTTGGCGGCCGGACTGGCGGCCCAGGCCCCACAGGCCCACCACCCTGGCCTGGGTGCGCAGCACGTGCACCAGGGCCGGGCCGTTTATGCCCGGCAGCATGGGCCAATCCGTGGCGGGATCGCCGTGGGCCAGGCGGCGCTGGGTGGATTCGGGCAACTCGCGCAAGACCTCCATGGGCAGGCCCGGAATGCGCTGCCACAGGCCGTGGGCGTGGGGCGGCAGGTTGTAATCGCCCGCCAGGCGCAGCTCCTCGCGCTCCTCGTCATAGATGAACAGGAAGCCCGAATCAGCCTCCAGCACCTTGGCCACCACGGCCAGCATCTCGCCCGCGCCCTCGCGGGGGTCGTCGCCGCTGTTCAGGATGCGGGTCATTTCGCTGACCACGGTGAGCTCCCGAACCTTGCGCTCCAGCTCGCGGTTGCGCTCCTCCAGCTCCAGATACAGCCAGGAATTGTAGATCATGGCCCCGGCCAGGGAAGCCAGGGTGTCCAAGAGCGCCAGATCGCCCTGGGTGAGCATGCGGTCCTTCTGGTCGCCGTAATCCACGGTGAGCACGCCCAAAAGCTCCTGGTCGCTGAAAAGCGGCACCAGGGCCAGCTCCCTGGTGGGAGCCATCATCTCGCGGGCCGGCGCGGGCAGAAAGCCGCATTCCACGATGGGGATGGGGGTGGCCATGCCCAGGGACAGGGCCTCGAATTCCGGCGCTTCCGGCCGCAGGCGGGGAGGATCGTCCTCCAGCGCCTCGCTCAGCATTTCTATGAGTTCGGGACTGCCGCTGGGCCAACTGAAGGAGCGCAACTCCATCTGCCCGCCCCGGCGCAGGAAAAGCATGGAGCGCTTGAAACCGAAATTGGCCACCAGCTCTTGGGTGAGCTGGTCGTAAATGGCCTCGGCGCCGCCGGCCAGGCGAAAGGCGCTGATCACCTTGAGCATCTTGCCCAGGCGCTCCACCGTGCGGCTCTGGTCGCTGGCCAGCACCCCGATCCAGGCCAGGGCCACCGTGGCCCCGCCCAATAATTGGGAAGGCAATTGGAGATGCTGGGCTCCGCCGGAGTTCAATACCCGCCGGGGACTGGCCAGGTCGGGCATTATCTCCAGAATCACCACGCTGGGGCCCAGCTTGGCGGCTTGGCGGCGGTCTTTCTCCTCCAAGGGCGGGCAAACCAGAACGCCGCTGCCGTTCAGGCGCACGCGCTCCAGGCCCTCTTCGCCGGGAGGCAAAACCTCGATGGGGATGCCCTGCCCGGCCAGGGCCTCTGCCAAGCCCTGCTCGTCAGGCCCCCAGATATAAAGAAAGGAATGGAATCTTTCTGTTTGCAAAAGAGCCATTCTCTCAACTTGAACCGATTTGGCGGCTCGGATACCATGGAGCAGTGATAATTAACAGTATCGCATAAATTGCGAAAAGGAAAGTATCAATGGCCGCCATTCCCCAGGACATGCCCCTGTGGCTCATCAAGCTCCTGGCCGCCGGCTTGGGTCTGCTGCTGGTCTTGGGCTTGGGCCTGTTGCTGAGCCATTTTTTCCGCAAACTGACCAACCGCACGCCCTTGAAATAGAGGCGAAACCTTGACCAATCCCAAGCACCAGGACATGAGCCGCTCCGAGCTGCTGGAACTGGTGCGCGAGCAGGAGGCGGCCCTTTCCACCTACAAGGAGACCCTGGGCCGCATCTACCAGGAATTCGACGCCAAGATCGAGGAACTTTCCCTCATCCGCCGGGTGTCGGACGCCCTGCGCCAGGCCGAGGATTTGTCCGGCCTGGCCCTGGGCCTGGTGGAGGTCTTCATCAGCGAGCTGCCCGCCGATTTCGCCTGCCTGATGCTGGCCGATCCGGAGATGACCCGGCTAACGCCGGAGGCCTCCATGAGCCAGGCCTGGGACGCGCCCCGTCCTTTAAGAGACTCGCCTGCCGAGGACGAGGTATCGCTGCTGCACGGCGAACTGGGCCAGGCCCTGGGCGCGGGGCGGGTAATCCTGGCGCCCGATCTGGCCAGGGAGCCCTTGGAACCCTGGCCAGCCCTGCTGCCGCCGGAATCCCGCTCCTTCATGGCCCTGCCCCTGGTGGCCCGCCAGCAGATGCTGGGGGTCATGATCCTCACCAGCCTGGCGGCCGCGGCCTTCGGCCAGGAGCAGACCCGCATCCTCACCATCCTCTGCGACCACGCGGCCGCGGCCCTGGCCAACGTGCGGCTCATCCAGCAATTGGGCGAGATAAACGAGCAGCTTCTGGAAAGCGAGCTGGAGGCCCACAAGCACAAGGAATACTTGCAGCGACTCCTGGACACGGCCAGCGATCTCATCATCATCACCCAGGCCGACGGCCGCATCAAATACGCCAACCAGGCCGCCGCGGGCATCGGCCTCAGCGGCGGCGATCTGGAGAAGCGCAGCCTGACCGGGCTTTTCTCCGACCCGGAGCGCGCCGCCGAGCTGTTCGGCTCCGGCCAGCGCCGCGAACAGGAGCTGGAGCTGCCCCTGCCCGACGGAGGGTCGCGGCTCATGCTGGTGAGCGCCACCCCCCTGCCCGATTCCGGCGAGGTGCTGGCCATCCTGCGCGACATCACCCGCCGCCGGGCCCTGGAGCGCCAGTTGGTGCACGCGGAAAAGCTCTCCTCGGTGGGCATTTTAGCCGCAGGCGTGGCCCACGAGATAGGCAACCCCCTTTCGGCGGTGAGCGGCTACGCCCAGCTCTTGGCCAAGGAGGGCGTGGGCGACGGGGAGCGCCGGGAGTTCGCCGAGGCCATCTTCGATCTGGCCCAGCGCATAGACAAGATCATCCGCGACCTCCTGGAATATTCCCGGCCCAGCCCTTTCCAGGATCAACTGGTGGAGGTGAACCTGGCCATCGAGGCGGTGCTGAACATGTTCTTCACCTCCAAGCGGCTCAGCTCCCACAACCTCACCATCAACCGCGACCTGGCCCGCCAGCTTCCCCCGGTGCGCATGGACCGCGACCAGCTCCAGCAGGTGGTGCTGAACATGGTGATGAACGCGGCCCAGGCCATGGAGGGCGGCGGGGTGCTCACCATCGCCACCGCGCTTGAGCAAGGCAACTGGCTGACCATAAACTTCGCCGACACCGGGCCGGGCATCGCGCCGGAGAACATGCGCAACCTGTTCGATCCCTTTTTCACCACCAAGCCGCCGGGCCAGGGCACCGGCCTGGGGCTCTCCATCTGTGATAGGATAATCAGCCAGGCCGGCGGCCGCATCGAGGTGAAATCCAGGCTGGGCCGGGGAGCCACCTTCCGGGTCTGGCTGCCGGGGGCCGATGCTTGAGTCTGAGGGGGGATTTTAGGGCATAATGATTTCATGCGGAAAAGCCAGGCGGCCCCACCCGCAAGGATAATCCAGCGCGCCGTGGCTGAAGGTGGGCAGCGCAAGGCGGCGCGACAGCTTTTGCTGGCGAACTTAACGAGCAAAGGGCCGAGCTGGGCCTATTGAGTACGGATGGCACCATGAGCGCGGAAGAAAACCAGGCCGTGGGCCGCATACTGGTGGTGGACGACGAGGACCACATCCGGCGGGTGCTGGAGCTGATGCTGCGGGGCCAGGGCCACGAGGTGGCCGCCGCCGCCGGCGGCAGGGAGGCCCTGGAAAAGTTCGCGGCGGATAACTTCGACCTGGTCATCCTGGACCTGCGCATGCCGGATTTGGACGGCCTGGCCGTGCTGAAACGCCTGCGCGAGGCCGAGCCCGACCAGACCGTGGTGATGATCACGGCCTACGCCGCGGTGGATACCGCGCTCACCGCCATGAAACAGGGCGCTTTCGATTACATCGGCAAGCCCTTCAAGGAAGAGGAGATCCTGGCCGTGGTGGCCAAGGCCCTGGAGCGCGCCCGCCTGGTGGCCGACAACCGGGCCCTGCGCTCCGAGGTGGCCAGCCGCTACGATTTCGGCAACATCATCGGCTCCTCGCCGGCCATGCGCCAGGTGTTCGCCATGATGCGCAAGGTTTCCGACACCAAGGCCACGGTGCTCATCACCGGCGAAAGCGGCACCGGCAAGGAACTGGTGGCCAAGGCCCTGCACTACAACTCCCGGCGGGGAGAGCGGCCCCTGGTGGCGGTGAACTGCGCGGCCATCCCGCCCACCCTCATGGAGGCGGAGCTTTTCGGCGCGGCCAAGGGCGCCTACACCGGCTCGGACCGCCTGCGCAAGGGGCTCCTGGAGGAGGCCGACGGCTCCACCCTTTTCCTGGACGAGGTGGGCGAGCTGCCCCTGGACATGCAGGCCAAGCTGCTGCGCGCCCTGCAAGAGGGCGAGATCAAGCGGGTGGGCGAAAACCTGCCCCGCAAGGTGGACGTGCGCTTTCTGGCGGCCACCAACCGCGACCTGGTCAAGGAGGTGGAGGAGGGCCGCTTCCGCGAGGACCTGTTCTACCGCCTCAACGTTATCCGCATCAATATCCCTCCCCTAAGGGAGCGGCCCGAGGACATTCCCCTTTTGTGCGCCCATTTCCTGGTGGAGTCGGCCAAGCGCCTGGAGATGCCGGCCAAGAAGCTCTCGCCCCAGGCTCTGGAGATGATCCGCCAGGCGCCTTTGAAGGGCAACGTGCGGGAGCTGGAAAACATCCTGGAACAGGCCACGGTCATGGGCGAAAGCGCCCAGATTCAGCCCGAGGATTTGCCCCTGGGCGCGCCCGCCGGCCGGGCCGGCATCAAGGCGGTGGTTCCCCCGGAAGAAGAAGACCTGAAAAAAGTGCTCAAGTCGATTTCCCGTTTGGCCGAAGAGCAAGTCATACGCCGGGTCCTGGACCGTGTGAACGGCAACCGGACCCAAGCCGCCGAGCGCCTGGGGATTTCCCGGCGCGCGCTGATCACCAAAATAAGGGAATTGGGCCTGAACTGAGGCGGGCCCGGCGCTGGCAAGCGCACCAGGGTGTGAAGCAAGGGGGCAAGGCGTGCGCAGGCGGGTGCACACTTGAGTCAACTATCTGAAAGGTAAGCTAAAATCATCCGCCAGCCAGGGCCAGGGAAGGCCCGGGGCCAAGGGATGCGGCGCTGAGCGCGGTTCAGCCGGTGTGAAGCCGGTTTCACGCCCAAGGCGAGGCCGAGCAGCGACGCCAACCCATAAAGCCAGCTTTAACGGCTAGATAGCATAATCATCCGTTTCTGGCATTGGCCTTGCACCCTGGATGGTCGCGACCAACCTGAATTTACGGGAAGGGAGTTGACCATGGACCTGGCGCGAGACATCCAAAAGGCCTACCAGGAGCTGGACCTCACCCCCGGCGCTTCCCTGGAAGAAGTCAAGACCGCCTACCGCCGCCTGGCCAGGGCCCTGCACCCGGATCTGCACCCCGGCACCTTGGGCGCTCTCATGAGCCGGGTCAACCAGGCCTATGACAAGCTGGTGAAGCACCTGGAAGGCGGGGCTCCCCATCAGGCCGGCCCGGCCCGCCCCGCCAGCCAGCCCCGTCCGCAAAAGGCCTCGGCCGCCCGGCCCCAGGCCCGGCCCGAGGGCGGCCAATACAGCGCTTATCAATACGAAGAGTTCGAGGCCCGGCGCGAGGCCCACGGCGAGCACGCCCGGCGCTTCTCCGCCTGGCAGGAAGCCAAGCGCCGCTTTTTCCGCCAGGCCGCCCAGGCGGCCCAGGCCGCGGCCCAAGCCGCCGCCGAGAGCAAGGCCGCGGCCCGCGCCCAAGAGAGGGAAGCCCAGGCGCAAGCCGCCGGGCCCGCCCCCCGCTGGGCCGATGAAACCCAGGTGAAGAGCCCCGGCGATCCCAGGGTCAATCCCCAACCAATGGTTGACCAAGTAGAAAAGCCAGCCCCCGGTCCCTTAAGCGTGACCCCCGGCCCCCATAACGGCTGGCGGCTCCTGGGCCTGGCCCAGGAAGACGGCGTCCTGGTCTACCGGGTGGAGCTGAACGGCAACCCCGCCTCCCTGCACCTGCCGGTGCGCTGCTGCCGCCCCTGCCGGCAATGCGAGGGCAGCGGCCGCTACGGCGATCAGGCCGGCCGCCTGCACCGCTGCCCGGCCTGCGGCGGCAGGGGACGGGTGACCAGGGCCGACCGGGTCCTGGTGGAGCTGCCCGCCAACTGGCAACCCGGCCAGCGGGTCAAGGCCCCGGCCTGCAATCCCGATCACGAGATCGTGGTGGAACTGAACCGGGCTTAAGGGCGCGGAAAGGAAGACGGCCATGGCTGAAAGAACGGACAGAAGAGCCAGAGAGAGCGCCCGCCGGGTTCCGGGTCTCAAGCCGGGCCGCTACTACCTGGTGCATTCCGACCAGCTTAACACCCTGGAGCCGGTGGCGGAGGCCGCGCCCCAGCCGGAGCCCCTGGAGCCTCTGGGCCCGCTGGCCGGCCCCGACTGCGCTTTGCCGCCCACGCCCCAACCCAGCTATGGCCCGGCCAGGAAGAGCGCCTATCGCTCCTCCGGATTCTTCCTGGACCGCTACGTTTATTAGCCCGCCTATTTCATGATGGGCGTCCGGCTGCGCCAGATGACCGCTGCCGGCGTTGCCGGCTGCGCCAAGTCGTCGATGTAGTTAAAACTACACCTGCCTCCTTGGCTTGCCGGTCGCCTTGGCAGCGGCCAACTGGCTGTGCCGGTCCAGGCGACGAATCGCGGCCTTTGAATATGAGGCTCGTTCTTTAACCCGTTCGCCTTGATCGACAAACCCGCCATGATCGCCCAACCCTCATGAAATAAGCGGGCTGACGCCGCAACCCCTCGCCTAACCTGCTTCTTCTCAATTAAAAAATCGCGGCGGCCCCGTGATGGCGACCATGCGCGCTTGAGTAGTGGCTTAGCGACTGATGCGCCGGCTTGTCGGGCGGCGGCGATGGGAAAGCGGGCGCGAGGGGGGAACCCCGGGAAGCCGCCCAATGGGGCTCCCCCCTTCACCCGCATACTTAATCGGATCAGGCCAAGTGGGCCGCCACCAGCTCGGTGATGTCCTGCACCTTTATCTTGCCCAGGCCCTCCCGGCGCGCGCGCGCCGCCGCCTGGTTGAGCGAGTTCTTGCAGGAGGGGCAGGCCGACACCAGGCTGTCCGCGCCGGAGGCTATGGCCTGCTTCACCCGCTCGAAGGCCACGTCGCCGCCCAGCTCGTTGTCAAAGGCTTTCACCCCGCCGCCGCCGCCGCAGCACTTGGCCAGGGCCCGGTTCTGGGCGAACTCCACCAGCTCCACGCCGGGGATGGCGCTGATCACGTTGCGGGGAGGCTCGTACACTCCCAAATGGCGGCCCAGGTCGCAGGGATCGTGGTAGATGACCTTGAGGGGCTTTTTCTCCTTGAGCGCGAGCTTGCCCTCGTTGATGAGCCGCTCCATGGTCTCCACGATGTGCTCGGCCCGGTAGCCGTCCTGGTGGCCCTCGTGGGGATATATCTCGGCGAAGGTGCGGTGGCAGCCGGCGCAGGTGGTCAGCACCCGGTCGATGCCCTTGTCCTTGAAGATGGCCAGGTTGGAGTCGGCCACCTTATGGAAGGTGGTCATGTCGCCCACCAGATAGGCCAGGTAGCCGCAGCAGATTTCTTCCTCGCCCAGGGCGGTGAAGTCGATGCCCGCCGCCTCCAGGATTTTCATGACGCTGGGGATGATCTTCACGTCCTGGTAGGAGGCCGAGCATCCCAGATGCAGCAGGGTGGGGGCCTTTTTGCCCACCGGCGCGCCCTCGGGGTAGGAGTCGGCCCTGGTGGCCTTGGGCTGGCTGAAGGGGTTGCCCATGTCGATCATGTCGGCCATTAGCTGCTTGAAGGTCTTGGGCAGGTAGCCCTTTTCCACCAGGCGCTTGCGGGCGGCCTGCACGATGGAGGCCACGTCCACCTGGGCCGGGCAGGTGAACTTGCAGTTCAGGCAGAGCATGCACTGATAAAGGCGCTCGGCCACGTCCTTGCTGGGGCTCAAATTGCCGGAAAGCATGTGGAAGGCCAGGCTCACCCGCCCGCGGGCGTTCATGGCCTCCAGGCCGCTCTGGGCGTAGGTGGGGCAGCCCAGCCGGCAGAAGCCGCACTGGATGCAGGCCACGATCTCGTTGTCCACCTCGCCGAAGGACTGGACCTTTTTCGATCCCTTGCGCAGGGCGTCGAAGGCGCTGTGGTCGTAGACGTCCTTGATGGAGCCTTCCAGGCCCAGCTTGCTGGGGTTCAGGATGTTCTTGGGGTCCAGGGCCTTTTTGATCTTGCCCATCACCTCCAGGCCGATGTCGCCCACCTCGGTGCTGATGTAGGGGGCCTTGGCCATGCCCAGGCCGTGCTCGGCGCTCATGGTGCCGCCCATCTCGGCGGTGACCTCCACCAGCTCGAAGGCGATCTTTTTAACCGCGTCCCACTCGTCCTTGTTCTTCACGTCCATGATGAAGGTGGCGTGCAGGTTGCCGTCGCCGATGTGGCCGAAGGTGGCGATGGGGAAGCCGTGCTTCTGGCCGATGCTCTGGATGGCGTTGATGGTGGCCGGTATCTTGGTGAGCGGCACGCCGAAATCCTCCATGAGAGGCACCAAGCGGTAGCCGGGCTTCAGGCGGCTCATGGCCGGCACCAGCTTGTGGCGGGCCTCCCAGAGGGGGGCCTTCTCGGCCGGGTCGTCGGTCCAGCGGCTGGCCAGCATGCCGTGCTTGGCGCCGATGGCGTCCACCTTCTTGACGTCGCCCTCCACCGCGCTCCTGGCCCCGTCCAGCTCCATCATGAGCATGCAGCCCACGCCCTGGTCCACCTCCAGCTTGATGGCCTTCCTGAGCACGTCTATGGAGACGTTGTCCAAAATCTCGCAGGTGGCGATGGGGATGCCGGAGGTGATCATGTCGGTGACCGCCGCGCCGGCGCTCTCGATGGTGGGGAACTCCAGGCGCGAGGAAATGCTGTATTCGGGCAGGGGCAATATTTTGAGGGTGGCCTCGGCGATGACGCCCAGGGTGCCCTCGGAGGAACAGAACAGATGGGTGAGGTCGTAGCCGCTGGAGGTCTTGGGGGCGATGGCGCCGGTATGCAGCACCCGGCCGTCGGCCAGCACCACCTTGAGGCCCATCACGAAATCGCGGGTGGTGCCGTATTTCACCGCCCGGATGCCCGAGGCGTTGGTGTTGATCATGCCGCCCAGGGTGGCGATGGCCGCCGAGCCGGGATCGGGCGGGAAGAAATAATTATCCTTGGCCAGCACCGCGTTGAGCGCGCCGCACACCAGGCCGGGCTGCACTTTCACGTAGCGGTCGGGCAGGTTCACCTCGATGATCTGGTTCATCTTGATGAGGTTCAGCAGCACGCCGCCGTCCATGGGCAGGGCCGCGCCGGTGACGCTGGTGCCGCCACCCCTGGGGATCACCGGCACCTTGGCCTTGGAACAGGCTTTCATTACGTCGGAAATCTGCTCCACGGTGGTGGCGAACACCACCATGTCCGGCACTCCCATGTGCACCGACATGTCGCGGGAATAGCCCAGGCAGTCCACCTTGCCGGTGACCACGTTTTCAGCCCCTACGATTTTTTGCATTTGGGCGACAAGGTCCATTGCTCACACCTCCCAGCCCGGACGCTCTCTTCTTCGCCGGGCGCTCTAAAAAAAAACAGGGAGCGGCTCGCGCCCGCTCCCCTTGATGACGATTACCGCAACCCGTAAAAATAGCCATGGGGCGGAAGCCCCGGACTACCTCCCACGGAATTGGGCAGCCTGCTGCGCGATCTGGCGGCGGCCATGGCTGCTTATTTGCTCTCCAGCGCGGTCTTGGCGATTTCCTTTTCCACCCAATCCTGGTAGGCGTCGCCCTGCATGAGCTTCTTCAAGTCGCCGTCCAGATTGCTGGGCGTGATCTTGCAGATCCAGCCCTTGCCGTAGCAATCCTGGTTGATCAATTCCGGCTCGTCTTCCAGGTCCTCGTTGCCCTCGGCGATCTCGCCGGAGACCGGGGCGTAGACCCGGCCCACCCATTTGCCGCTCTCGATGGAGCCGAAGGGCTTGCCCTGGGTCACGTCGTCGCCTTCCTCGGGCACGTCCACAAAGGTGATCTCGCCAGCCATGCTCTGGGTGAGGTCCGTGGTGCCCATCACCACCACGTCGCCCTCCACCCTGGCCCAAAAGTGATTGCCGTCGTAATAGAGCTCATCCGGGAAATTGTAGTCTTTAACCTTCATGGACCTGATCCTCCCCAATGCTGGTCGATTATCATAGAGGACGCCGCCGTTGGCGGGGGCGGGGCTTGAATCCCTGAAAGCCCGGCCCGCCGTCCTCAGCTCTTGAATGCCGCCAAAAGCTCCTTGGGCTTGGCCCGGTTCAGCTTGAGCCCCACCTCGTCGGGGGAAAGCCCCATGGCCAAGCCCAGAAGCTGGGTAACGTACACCACCGGCACCTTCAGTTTCAGGTCGAGCTTCTTGCCGATGGCCTTTTGCTGCCCTTCGTACATCACGTTGCAGAAAGGACAGATGAGCGCCAGGGCGGTGACGCCCTTGGCGTCCAGTTCGGCCAGCTTTTTGCCGGCCATGGCCGAGGCCAAATCCTCGTCCGCCCCCAGCACGCCGCCGCCGCAACACTCCTTCATGCTGGCATAGTCCACCGCCTGGGCGCCAGTCGCTTCTATGAAACTGGCCAGGCTTCGCGGGTCCTCGGGATCGTCGAAGCCGCCGGTGATTTCGCTGGGCTTCAGGTAATGGCAGCCGTAGTGGGGCGCGAAGCTGAAGCCCTCCAGCTTGCGGGTAACCTTGGCCCGGATGGCCTCCAGCCCCACTTCCTCCAGGAGGAACCGCATGAAATGGCGGACCTTGACGCCGGGCTCATAGGCGAGGCCCAAGGGAGCCAGCTGCTGGTTGACCTTGGCGCGCAGTTCGCCGTGGTGGGCCAGCTGATGCTCGGCCTCGGCCAGGGTGCCGGCGCAGGCCGAGCACAGGGCCACCAGGGGCAGGCCGCTGCCATGGGCCTGGGCCAGGGCCCGGGCGGCGATGACCAGGGCCTTGTCCTGGTCGGTGCTTTTCAGCGGGTAGCCGCAGCAGCCGAACTCGGCCAAATCCTGCAATTCCACGCCCAGGGCCTCGGCCACCTTGCGGGCGGACAGCTCGTAATTGAGATTGCGCACCGGCACGGTGCAGCCCAGGAACAAGAGCGCCCGCATCACGCCTCCTCCCCGGCCTCGGCGGCCTCGGGCGCGATGCCCAGAATGGCGGCGTAGTCCGCGCCGCGTTCCTCCACCGCCGGCAGCCCCAGTTCGGCGCGCTTCTCGTTCTCGAATTCGGTCACCGCCAGGAGCCGGCCGTGGCCGGCCAGGAGCCCGGCTATCTGCTTGGCCGAGGGCGGGGCGTAGCCAGCCTTGGCGGCCAGGTTCTTGATGGCGGTGAGCACCTCGGTGAAGCGCACCTGTTGGGGGCACACCTCCTGGCAGGAATAGCAGGCCGAGCACAGCCAGATCAGCGGCGAGGAAAGCACCTCCTCGCGCCGGCCCAGAAGCGTCAGCCGGATTATGCGCCGGGGGTCGTACTCCTCGCGGTGGCCCGCCACCGGGCAGCGGGCGCTGCAGGCCGCGCAGGCGAAACAGGCCTTGATGCCGGCGCCGCCGGGCTCGGCCGCCACTTCAAACTTAAAGCCGGGGTCGCAGTCGTTAAGCGATATCATGGCATTCATCCCAGGGTGGAAACGAAGCGGTCAACGGCCTGGGCCAGGCGGCGGGGCTGGTTGGAGGCCAGGTGCAGGAACTCCACCCGCTCCGGCCCCAGGCCCAGCCGCTCCAAAAGCGCGGCGGTCTCGCCCGCGCGCAGACGGGCCCGCAGGTTGCCGCTCACCGACCGGCAGTTGCCGTCGTGACAGCCGGCCACCATGATCCCGGCCGCGCCGGAGCTGAGCGCCTTCATGATGAGCTGCATGCCCACCCGCCCGGCGCAGGGCACCGGATAGAGCAGCAGGCCCTCGGGCCACTCATGCCCCTGCCGGCAAAGCTCGGCGAAGGCCTGGGCCCCGGATTGGCCGCAGGCGAACAGCACCGCCTTGGTCCCCGCCGACTTGGCCAGGCCCGCCTCCAGGCCGGCGATCAGCTCGGGATTGGACCAACCCGGCGGCGCTATGGCCTCGGCCGGGCATTCGGCCGCGCACATGCCGCAGGCCACGCAGGCCGCCGGCGCGCACACGATGGCGTCGCTTCCGTAACGGGGCACCCCGTGGGCGCACACCCGCACGCAGGTGAGACAGGAGGCGCAGGCGGTATTGCGCACGCTGGGCACCGGCGTGGCGCGCCCCTGGGTGAGGCGGTCGTGCAAATCCGCCGCGGCGGCGGCGGCCTCCACCCGGCGGGCCCGGCCGGGGGCGGTGCCCCTGAGCGCGCCGATGATGTAGAGCCCGCTGCGGGCGGTGCGCCCGCCGGAAAAGCGGGGGCCTTCGGGAACCAACTGGGGCCAGGCCGGCCACAGCACCGGGTTGGCCAGGAAGGCGGGCAAGGCCGCGGCCACCGGGCCGGCCACGGCCAGCAAATCCGGCCGGAGCTGGACCTCCTCGTCCAGGAGAAGGTCGCGCCACTTGAGCAGCCGGCCGCCTTGGGCCACCTCCAGGCCTCCCGCGGCCACCCGCGCGGCGATGACGCCGGCCTGGCGGGCCTCGCGGTAGCGGCGCTCGCCGCCCTCGCTGGCCACCCGGGCCTCGCTGAAAAGCAGGGTGGTCTGCACGAAGTCCCGCGCTTGCAGGGCCAGGGCCGCCTCCACCGCCCGGGCAAAGGCGTCGGCCGTGGCTGGCGCGTCCACCCCGGCGATGACCGCCGCTTGCAGCCATTTATCCGGGGAGCCGGCCAGGCCTTCCGGCGGGAGATCGGCCACGGGCTTGGCCAACTCGGGATCGAGCCCCAGCTCCGGCGGGGCGTAGCCGCCGGCCGGAGCCAGCACCACCGCGCCGAAGCGCTTGAGCTGCGCGCCCTGCGGGGTTTGCAGCTCGGCCGTGAAATCGCCGGCCGCGCCGCTGAGGTGGCGCAGTTCGGCCTCGGCCAAAACCTCCACCTGGGCCGGTAGTTGGGCGGCCAGGAGGGAGACCTCCTCGGCCTCGTCGTCCGCTCCGGCCTGGGCCGCCCGGCCAAAGGGCGTGGCCAGAATCACGGGATGGCCCAAGAGACCGGCCTGGCGGGCGGCGGCCACCGCGGCCAAACCGGCCCCGGCCACCAGCACCGTCTGGGCCGGCTGGGCGGTGTAGACCTGGGGCAGGGTGCCCAGGGCCGCCCGGCCCGCGGCCCGCGCCACCGCCGCCGCGGCCCGCGCCAGGCGCTTTTCCGCCGGGCCTCCGCCTACCTCGCCGGCCAAATCCAGCCATTGCGCCGGCTTGCCGGCCAGGCGCGAACGCACCGCCGGCGGCGCGGCCCACTCGGGCGCGGTCACCACCGCGGCCGGAATGGCTCCGCCGGGGTCCAGGCTCAGGCCGGCCCTTTTAGCCACCTCGGCCGGGTCCAAACCCTCCAAGCCGGGGCGCTCCACCCAGATGAGGCAAACCCTAGCCATGGGCCGCCTCCTTTCCGGCGCGGAAAAGGGATTCCATGGCCGCGCCGGCGGCCAGGGCCGCGTGGTCTATGGATTCCACGATTCCCCTTGGGCCCTGGGCGGTTCCGGCCACGAACACCCCTTGCGCCCCGCTTACGGCCAGGGCCGCGTCCTCGCCCAGGAAGCCGTCTTGGTTGCGGTTAAGGCCGAACATCTCGCTCAAAGCGCCGGCGCTGGCCGGCGGGGTCAAGCCCTGGGAAAGCGCCACCAGGCCGAATTCCCTGCTCCGGGGCTGGCCGTCCGGGCCGGCGAAACAGACCCGGGGGCCGTTTTCGCCGGCGCTGACCTCGCCGGGCATGGCCCGCACGAAATCGATGGCCTGGCGCATGTGGGGCAGGGCCTCCTCCCAGGAGGGGCCGTAGCCCTGCACGTCCATGTGGAAGAAAGTCACCGCGGTCTCCGGCCAGCCCTCCTTGATGAGCCCGGCCATGTCGAGGGCGAAGCCGCAACAGACGCGGGAACAGTAGAGATTGCCCAGGCTCTCGTCCCGCGAGCCCACGCATTGGATAAAAGCCACGCTTTCGGGCGGTTGGCCGTCGTGGCCCACCAGGACCCCCTGGCCCAGCATGGCCTCCAGCTCCAGGGCGGTCATGACGCCGGGCACCCGGCCGTAGCCGAAGCGGGTCTTGCGGCGGGGATCGAAGGGCTCGTAGCCCACGGCCAGGATGACGGCCTGGGCGTTGACCGTGGTTTTCTCGGCCAGCGGCTGGGCCAGGGGGTCGGCCTCGCCCTCGTCGGGCTGGGGCCGCAGCTCCACCTGCCAGACGCCGCCCTCTCTCTGCGCTTCGGCGGCCAGGGCGAGGCTGCGGAAGGCGGCCTCGGGCCGGGCGGCCGCCTCGGCCAGGAGATCGCCCAGGCGGCAGGCTCCGCAATGCACGCAGGCCTGGGTGGCCTTGCAACAGAAATCCCGAACCCGGCCGCCCAAACGCGGTCCCTTTTCCGCCAGCACCGAGGGCACCCCCCGCCGAGCCAGTTCCAGGGCGGCGGAAACGCCGGCCACCCCCCCGCCCAAGATCAAAACCGGTGTGCTGATAATGGTCACGCGGCTTCCTTCCTGCTACGAGCCTTCGACGCAGCTTCAGGCCTGGCTCCAGCCTTTGACACACATTGTTTTGGGCTTGACAAGCTCTTTTATGGCTGTCTATAGTGCGAGTTAGCTAGATTGTAGCTAACATGTAACCATTTTGTCCACCGTTTTTCACCTCTGCCGCCGCTTTTTTGCCGAGCGTGCATGAAAAGGGCGGCCCGGCGGGGCAGTCAGGGGGAGCGTCTGCGATGACCCAAGAAGTGCCACCGATTAAGGCCACGAAACAAATGAGAAAAATCATGGCCGACTACTTCGCGGGTCTGGACCGGGCAAAAAAAGAAGGCAGCCCCAAGGTGGCCTGGTGCACCAGCGTGGGGCCCGGCGAGCTGCTCCTGGGCATGGGTTTCGAGGTGTATTATCCGGAGAACCACGGCGCCATGCTGGGGGCCACCAGGATGGCCAGCGACGTCATCCCCGTGGCCAACGCGGCGGGTTATTCGCCCGATATCTGTTCCTACCTCACCTCCGACATCGGGGCCTATCTGCAAAACGTCACCCCCCTCGCCAAGGCTTATGGCATGGAAGCCATCCCCAAGGCCGACGTGCTGGTTTACAACAACAATCAATGCCGCGAGGTGCAGGACTGGTTCAGCTTCTACGCCAGAGAGTGGGGCGTGCCGATCGTCGGCATCCAAAACCCCAGGATGATTGGCGAAGTCAAGAAAAGCCACCTCATGGACGTGCGAAGCCAGCTGGAAGGCATGGTGCCCGTCCTGGAAGAGGTGAGCGGCGTCAAATTCGACATCGACCGTTTCCGCGAGGCGGTGGGGCTTTCCAAGGAATGCACCATCCGCTGGCGCAAGGTGCTGGAAGCGGCGGCCAACCGCCCCACCCCCATGCACTTCTTCGACCACTGTATCCACATGGCCCCGGCGGTGGTGCTGCGCGGCACCCAGCAAGCGGTCGATTATTATGATCTATTGCTGGCCGAGCTGGACGAGCGCCTGAAGGCGGGCGTCGCCGCGGTGCCCGGCGAAAAGATCCGCCTCTATTGGGACGGCATGCCGGTGTGGGGCCGGCTGCGCATGCTCAGCGATCTGTTCATGGAGCTGAAAGCGCCGGTGGTGTCATCAACTTATTGCAACTCCTGGATATTCGATCCCTTGGACCCCAAGGACCCCTTCGAGTCCATGGCCCGCGCCGCCCTGGAAATCTTCAACGTGCGGGACGAGGATTTCAAGGAAGGCTACATAAAGGAATGGGTGCAACGCTGCGGCGTGCAGGGGCTGGTCTTTCACGACTCCAAGACCTGTCCCTACAACACCAACAGCCGCTTCGCCCTGCCCAACCGGCTTTCCAAGGAGCTGGGCATACCTACCATCATCATCAACGGCGACCTTAACGACCTGCGCTGTTTCAGCGACGAGCAGGCCAAGACCAATATAGAAGCATTCGTGGAGCAGTTGCTGGAGGCCGCCGCCTGAGGCGCCGCCAGGGGAGCTTGACAGCGTTGGCGATAATTTGCGCGGGCATAGACATCGGAGCCTCGGCCACCAAGGTGGCCATCCTGGACCAGGAGGGCGATCTCTTGGGCTCCTCCATCCGGCGCTCGGGCGTGGATTTCGCCAAAAGCGCGGAGCGGGGCTTTGCCGAGGCCCTGCGGGAAGCCGGCTTGCAGGCGGGCCAGGTGGACCGGGTGTTTTCCTGCGGCTACGGCCGGCGCAACGTGGCCTTTGCCCACGACACCCGCACCGAGATCGCCTGCCACGCCGCCGGAGCCTATCATCATTTTCCCCGGGCGCTCACCGTGGTGGATATCGGCGGCCAGGACAACAAGATCATCAAGCTGGACGCCAAGGGCAACCGGATTTCCTTCAAGATGAACCGGAAGTGCGCCGCCGGCACCGGGGCGTTTCTGGAGGAGATGGCCCTGCGCCTGGATCTGGACCTGGCCCGTTTCAACCACCTGGCCCGGCAGGCCGAAAAAGAGGAGCCCCTGGGGGCCTTCTGCACGGTTTTCACCGCCACCGAAGTGCTGGGCAAGATACGCAACGGAGTGCCCGTGGAGGCCTTGATCAAGGGGCTGTTCGCCTCGGTGCTGAAGCGGGTGCGCGAGATGGACACCCTGGAGA
Source organism: Desulfocarbo indianensis (assembly GCA_001184205.1). Classification (GTDB taxonomy): domain Bacteria; phylum Desulfobacterota; class Desulfarculia; order Desulfarculales; family Desulfarculaceae; genus Desulfocarbo; species Desulfocarbo indianensis. The sequence continues at coordinate 87,876 of LBMP01000001.1, read as the reverse complement.
ACGCTGTGATCATGACGGGGGGAGTGGTGGCCCACAACCCCTATCTCATGGAGATGATGGCCGCTGAACTGGGCAGGGAGGTTTTAGCACCGCCGCGGCCTCAGCTAACCGGCGCTGAAGGCGCCGCGCTTTTGGCGTTGCGCGACCACGCGCAGACATCGAAAACGTCCCAAGGCTGAAAACAAGGGCTAAAGGGACCAGCCGCCGCGGCCGGCGTAGCGCGGCACACAGGAACTAGGGAGGTATTAATGAACCGTTGGCTCACCGTTGCAGACATTCTCCGGGTAAACGCGCAGCTCTTTCCGGATAAGGAAGGCGCGGCGGATCTGTATCGTTCGCTCACCTACAAGCAATGGAACGACCGCTGCTGCGCCTTGGCCAACGCTTTTATGGAGCGGGGCCTGAAAAAGGGCGACCGCATCGCGATGATCGCCTACAACTGCCTCGAGTGGATGGAGTTCTACGGCGCCTGCGCCAAGGGCGGTTTCGTGGCGGTGCCCATCATGTTCCGGCTCACCCCCAAGGAATATTCCTATATCCTGAACAACGCCGAGGTGAGCGCCTTCATCGTGGAGAAACCCTTCGCCGGCGACGTCACGGAGGCCAAGGACGATTTCGACAGCCTGGCCGACGACCGCTATTTCTATTTCGGCGAGGGGGCCGCCCCGGCGGGCTACACTCACCTGGAAGACCTTTTCAAGTCCGGCTCCACCTCCGAGCCGCCGGTCACGGTGATAGACGAGGACACCTGGGTCATCATGTACACCTCCGGCACCACCGGCCGGCCCAAGGGCGTGGTGCGCACCCATGAATCGCTGGCCGGCAAGTATTGGACCAACATCGCGGCCATGGGCTACGACCGCGACGACCGGGGCCTCCTGGTGATGCCCATGTGCCACATCAACAGCATTTTCTATTCCTTCGTCTTCACCTGCCTGGGCGCCACCTGCGTGGTCTACAACTCGGTGTCCTTCGACCCCGAGCACATGATCAAGACGCTGGCCGAATTCAGGATCACCTTCACCTCGCTGGTGCCCACCCACTACATCATGATGCTGGCCCTGCCCGAGGAGGTTAAGGCCAAATACGACGTGGACTGCGTCAAAAAGCTCCTGATCTCCTCGGCCCCGGCCCGCCGCGACCTGAAGCTGGCCATCATGGATTATTTCAAGAACAGCCAGCTCTACGAGGCCTACGGCTCCACCGAGGCCGGCCTGGTCACCCTGTTGCTGCCCCACGAGCAGTTCAACAAGCTGGGCTCCATCGGCCGCGAGATTCCCGGCACCGACATCATCAAGCTCCTGGACGAGGACGGCAACGAGGTGCCGGTGGGCGAGGTGGGAGAGCTTTACTCCCGGGGGCCGGCCCTGTTCAGCGAATACTGGAAGATGCCCGACGAGACCAAGGCGGCCTTCCACGGCAACCATTTCTCGGCCGGCGACATGGCCTACAAGGACGAGGAAGGCTACTACTTCCTGGTGGACCGCAAGAAGAACATGATCATCACCGGCGGCGAGAACGTCTACCCCTCCGAGGTGGAGGACGTGATCGGCTCCCACCCGGCGGTGAAGGACGTGGCCGTCATCGGCGTGCCCGACGAGAAATGGGGAGAGTCGGTGACCGCGGTCATCATCCTGCACCAGGGCCACGAGGCCTCCGGCGACCTGGCCAAGGAAATCCAGGGGCACACCAAGGGCAAGATCGCGGGCTTCAAGCGGCCCAAGCAGGTCCATTTCGTCAGCGACGAGGAGATGCCCCGCACCGGCACCGGCAAGATTCTGCACCGGGTGCTGCGCGAGCGCTACGGCCATTGGGCCGAGCAGAACAAAAAGTAGCGGTTAAGAAAGGCCGGGGGCTCCGGCGCTTAGATGGCTCCCGGCTTTTCTGATTGGTATAAGAAATAGTGGTTCAGTTGAGAGGATAATTGGTATACAGTATGCGATGTAGCTCCGGGGGGGGCGCCGCGCCGAAGTTTCTCTCCCGGTCAAGCGAGTCCCAACAGCTAAGCGAGGAAGCAAGTTATGTTCAACAAAGCCTACATTCCTTACAAGGGCTACTGGTCGTCACCTTTTTCCCGGTGGCAGGGCAGCCTGCAAAACGAACACCCCATCAAACTGGCGGCGGCCACTGCCAAGAAGTTCATGGAACTCAGGGGCTACGACCCGTTGATGCTGGATGGCTGCGTATACGGCCAAACCATCGGCATGCCGCATTGGTTCTACGCCAACCCCTGGTTCTGCGCGCTGATGGGCAACGATAAGGTTTCCGGCCCCACCCTGAGCCAGGCCTGCGCCACCAGCGCCACCGCGGTTTACAAGGCCGCCTGCGACGTGGAAGTGGGCGCCTACTCCAACGTGCTGGTGGCCACGGCCGACCGCTGCTCCAACGGCCCCCACAGCGTTTGGCCCAACCCCAACGGCCCCGGCGGCGAGGTGATCAGCGAAAACTGGCTGATGGACAACTTCAACAACGACCCCTACGGCGGCAAGGCCATGTTCATGACCGCCGAGCTGGTGGCCAAGGACAACGGCGGCGTGAGCAAGGAAGAGTCCGACGCCTGGTCGGTGAAGCTGTATGAAAAATACCTGCAGGCCCTGGCCAACGACCGCGAGTTCCAGAAGGGCTACATGATTCCCCTGGAAGTGCAGCTCAGCAAGAAAAAGACCCTGACCCTGGCGGAGGATGAAGGCATCATGCCCATCACCGCCGAGGGGCTGGCCAAGCTGAAACCCATCATCCCGGACGGCGCGCTCACCTTCGGCGCCCAGACCCACCCGGCCGACGGCAACGCGGGCATGATCGTCACCACCCAGGACAAGGCCAAGGAACTGAGCAAGGACCCCGGCGTCACCATCCAGATCAGATCCTACGGCTATGCCCGCGCGCCGAAAGCCCGCATGGCCGCGGCGGTTTCTCCCTCGGCCCTCATGGCCCTGAAGAACGCCAACATCGAGGTCAAGGACCTGGCCGCGGTAAAGACCCACAATCCGTTTTCGGTCAACGACATCGTGATGTGCCGCATCACCAAGATTCCGGAGGAGATCCTCAATAACTACGGTTCCTCCCTGGTCTTCGGCCATCCCCAGGGCCCCACCGGCGCCCGCTGCATGGTGGAGCTGATCGAGGAACTGGTGAAAAAGGGCGGCGGCTACGGCCTGTTCGCGGGCTGCGCGGCCGGCGACACCGGCGCCGCGGTGGTGATCAAGGTCAACTAAGCGGACGAACCCGGCGCGCGGAGTTTGTCAACCCCCGCCGCCGGACGTCAGGCAAGAAACAGCCAGCCGTCAAGGGCGCGCCCTTGACGGCTGGCTATATTGCAATCTGGCGGGGAGCAGGCCCTTAACCCGCATATTTCATGAAGGCCGGGTGTCCGGCTGTGCCGGTTGGGGTGACAAATCGCGATCCTTGAATATGAGGCTCGTTTTTAAAACAGCCCACCATGATCGACAAATCCGCCATGACCACCCAACCCGCATGAAATATGCGGGTTCAACCTGAGAGGAAAACGTGGCCCAAGCAAAGGAAGTCCTGCCGGGAATAAGCATCGAGCCCAAGGTGGTCCAGACCAGCCTGGGCCAAGTGGAGTACGATCTCACCGAGGGGCAGGGGCCGGTGGTGCTCTCCTGCCACGGAGGCATCGGCGGAGTGGATCAGGCCCGTGTCCTGGCCGATTGGGTGGACACGGGCTCCTATCGCGTGCTGTCGCTGAGCCGGCCCGGTTATCTGGGCACCCCCTTGTCCAGCGGCCGCGGCGTTGAGGAGCAGGCCGATCTCATGGCGGCGCTTTTGGACGCCTTGCATATAGACCAGGCGGCGGTGGTTTCGGCCTCGGCCGGGGGGCCGCCGGCCTACATGCTGGCCATCCGCCACCCCCAGAGGGTTTGGGCCCTGGTGGCCATTGACGCGGTAAGCGGTTATTACGACATGCCCGAGACGGCGGGGCCCATAGCCCAGGCCATTTTCACCACCCAATGGGGGCAGAAGCTTCTCAAGATGATCGGCGAGGCCCGGCCGGATATTTTTCTCAAGCAGATATTCCAGGCCGAGGCCTACCTGACCAAGAAGCAGATGAAGGAGCACCTGGATTTCGCCATGAACTCGCCCATGGCCAAGGATTTCGTCAAGGCGTTCATGAACACCATGAACCCCTACCAACCGCGCAAAGCCGGCACGGAAAACGACATGGAGCAATACCGCCGGCTGCATCATTTGCCGGTGGAGAATATAACCTGCCCCAGCTTGATCATCCACGGCACCCACGACGCGGACGTGAAGTTCTACGACGGGGTGTACGCCCATGAAAACATAAAAAACAGCCAGCGCTTCTGGATCGAGGAGGGATCGCATCTGGCCTTTTGGCTCAACCGCCACGCGCCAAAAGCGAGGGAGGCGGCGCGGCGCTTCCTGGAAGAGCACAGCCCCAAGGGCTAAAAGCCGAAAGGTTGTCCCTGGCCCGGCGGCGCAGGGTGTTTTGCAACGCCCTGCCAGGCGCCGGGATCGCTGATCGCCAGAATCACCGCCCATGCCTTGCGGGCTCGGCTAAATGGCCGTCACCGTAGCGCCCGGCCGGATCGCGGGGCCTGGCGTCGCCTGGGGAGAGGTCGTGAAGCAGGGAAAGGGCACAGCCGCCGGGCAGCCCGGCGCGGGGCCTCAAAGGGATGGAACGCCGGGGGGGCGCAAGGTCCGCGCTCCCCGGCGACAGCCGACGGGAAGGCGCTTCGCCTTGATCATATATCTTCAGGCTGAAGCGCTGTGCAACTCCCGCCGGCTGAAAACAGCCGACCGGCCGCCAGCCGGGCATAAGGCCGGCCCGCCGCCTGCGCGGCCCGGTCTACAAGCCGGCGGCCTTGATGTCCTGCAATGAGGCCACGTTGCCCATCAGCGAGTTGCAATCCGGACAGAACTCGGGCCGGCGCACGTCCTGGTCGTGGAAAACCCGCTCCAGCTTGTGGCCGTCCAGGAAATCTTTGATCTTGTCCCAGGCTTCCTGGGGAGTGCTTTCGATGGCCAGCACCTGGATGCGGTTCAGCACCGCTCCGTCGGAGCGGTGGATCACGGTTACGATGGCCTCGGGCTCCTCCGGGTCTTCGCCGAAGACGGTGATGGTGGCCAGGTTGGGCCCCAACTGATCCAGCACCTCCTTGGGCACGCCCGTGTGGTTGCAGCGGCTCACCGGCACCGCCTGGTCATTGACGTATTCCCCCACCGCGTGGGCTATCTCGTGGCCGTCGCTCAGGTCGTGCTCGCCGCCTTCGGTCCAGGCGAGGAATTCGCTCTGGCGCACCGGCACCGTGAAGACCTCGACGCCCTTGGCCCGGAGAAAATGCAACAAATACCAGGTGCGGCGCACCTGCTGGCGGAAGGCGGCGATGGAAGAGCCCTCGGAGGGGCGCTTGTATATGGCGCACCAGTCCATGAAATCGAACACCGGCAGCCGCACCGAGTCCATGCCCTTGGCGATGAAGGTGTCCGCCAGCTTTTCAGCCTCCTGTATGATCTGCGAGGTCTTCAACGACCGCCTCCTTGCACAGGTTAATTTATTCAGTTTCCCGCCTGAGAGGAAGCTGGTCAAGCTCTCTTGCCAGAAACCGCTCGAAAGGGTATTGGTTTAGGCTCGTGAACCCAAGCAAGCCAGGAGCGCCGGCCCATGATTTCCCGCAAGCAAACGCCGCTGCCGCTGCCCATATGGCCGGGAGGCGACCGCTACCCCCGCCGGGGCGTGTGGCGCGGCTCGGGCCTGGTGCCGCCGGTGCGGCTGCGCACCACCGCCCGCCTGCGGCCCGGCCTGGCGGAGGTGGGCCAACCTCCGCTGCAACTGCTCCTAAGCGTAACCCAGGCCGCCTCGGCCGCGCTGAAGCTGCATCCCAGGTTGAACTTCTTCAATTTCGACGGCCGCATGCGCTGGGCCGGCCCGGGCCAGCGGGTGGCGGTGGTCATGGAAAACCAGGACCTGACCTGCGACATGGTGGTGGTGCGGGAGGCGCACGAGATGGGCCGGGCGGACCTGGCCGAGGCGCTTTTACAGCGCGACGGCCAACCTCCGCAAGGGCTGGCCAACCGGCTGCGGCAAACCTTTCCCGCCGCCTGTTTCAGATTGGAGCGCTGGACCAGGTATTGGGATCGGCAGGTGATGCGCCACAGCGCCCCCGTGTTCATCTCCATGCTGGGCCTGCCGGGCATCGAGGAGGTGTCCTTCACCCCCACCACCTCGCTGGCGCTCTATCCGGGCTGGCCCCAGGAGGGCCGCCTGCCGCTGACCCTCTGCTTCAGCCATCAATACGGCAACGCGCGCCCCTTGGGCCGCTTCCTGCTCACGGTGCGCGATCTGTTGGAGTGAGGCGTTAGCGCCGGCCGGCGCCGGCCTCAGCCGCCGGAGCGCGCCGCGATAGTTGCAGAGCTAGTATTCCACCCCGGCCTGGCTGCTGATGCCGGCGTTCAGATGGTGCTTGATCATCTTCATCTCGGTGACGGCGTCGGCGTGGGCAAAAAGCTCGGGCGGGCAATCGCGGCCCGTGATTATCAGGATAAGCTCCGCCGGCTTGGCCTTGATCAGCTCCACCACCTCTTCCAGGCTGACGAAGCCGTGGCGCATGGCGATGCAAAGCTCGTCCAGCACGATCAAATCCCAAGCGCCGGAGCGCACCGCGTCCTGGGCCTGGCGCCAGGCGTCGCGCGCCGCCTCCCGGTGCGGCGTCAAATCGCCCTTGCCCATGAGGCCCAAGCCCAGGGAGCGGGTTTCCACGCCGGGCAGGCGGCTCAGGCTCTTGATCTCGCCATAGCCGCCGTCGCTTTTAATGAACTGCAACACCAGGCAGGAGAGCCCCTGGCCCGCCGCCCGCAAGACCGCGCCCAGGGCGGCGGTGGTCTTGCCCTTGCCATGGCCGGTATTGATCATCACCACGCCGCGCCGCCGGTCCATGCCCTATCGCTCCTTGCCTGATTGATAATGCGCCGAGTCAACCGCTTGCCCCTTGATTGCCATACCCCATGGCGCGGGGCCTGTCAAACCGGGCTTTGGCTTGCCTTTGCCGCGGGGTGTGCTATTAAATAATTTTAGTTTCAAACGCCCGCCGCCGGCATTTAAAGGGGGGCTTAGCCTATGGGAGACCGGGTTTATTATCCCGAAGAGCGCTCGGACACGGTGCGGGAGGCGCGCTACGGGCTCATTCACGTTTGCTATGGACAGGGCGTGGGCAAGACCTCCCGCTGCATCGGTCTGGCGGTGCGGGCCTCCGGCGCGGGCTTGAAGGTGGTGTGGTCCCAGTTCATGAAGGACGGCCAATCCAGCGAGGCCGGGATCTTGGCCGGCCTGCCCGGCATAACCTACCGCTCTCCGGGCAAGCACCCCTTTATCCTGAGCAAGGGCCCCACCAGCGTTCATTACGAGCACGCCGAATCCGCCTTGCGATTCGCCCGCCAGGCGGCGGAGGAGGGCGCGGATTTGCTGATCTGCGACGAGATTCTGAACACCCTGCTTTTCGGGGTTTTACAGAAATCCCAGCTCCTGGACCTGATGGAACTTTGCCGGGGCAAGACCGAGCTGGTCATGAGCGGGGCGGACGCCGCGCCGGAAATCCGCGACCAGGCCGACTACGTCACCGAGTTCGTCCAGCGCAAGCATCCCTATTATGAAGGGCATATGGCCCGGCGGGGCATAGAATACTAGGCCGGCCGCGCCAGCCGCCGGCACCCTGCGTTGCTGGCCACGCTCGGGCCTCGACGTAGTTTTAACTACGCCTACGGCCCTCGCTTGCCGGACGCCTTGTTTGCCGGCGGCTGGCGCGGCCGGACCCGGCACCCTGCGTCGCTGACCCGCGCGCGGTTCTCGATCCGGCTTGGGCCAACCAACGGCCCTTGCTTGCCGGGCGCCTGGTTTGCCGGCGGCTGGCGCGGCCGGACCTCCGGCCAGGCTGTTATTGGACGAAGCGCACCAGGCTGGGATCGATGCCCAGGCCGGCCAGCCAGCCCTGCACCGCCCGGAAATAGCGGCTTCGGAAAACCTCGCCGCCGCCCATGGCCTCGCGGCCGAAATAATGATTGATCTCCAACAGCAAGGGTTCGCCCTGCCCGGTCAGCAGGAGATCCACCGCGGCCACGTCCAGCTCGGCCTCCCGGCGCAGGCGCTCGGCCAGGGCCTTGGCCTTGGCCAGGCCCGTTGGGTTCTCATGGCGCACCACCTGGCCGCCCTGGCTGAGGTTGGCCCGGAACTCGCCGGGCGGACCCACCCGCCAGAAGGCGTCCCGCCAGCCGCCGATGAAAATCACCCGGCAGTCGCGGCCCCCGGCTTCCACGTATTCCTGCAGAACCAGGCCTTGGGGGCCGTGGGCGCAGGCGATGTCCAGCCTGCCGGCCAGGCCCTCCAGTTCCTCGGGGCTTCGCGCCAAAAACACGTTGTCGCCCATGCCGCCGCCCGCGCCCTTGGCCACCAGAGGCGGCTCCAGACCGGCCGCGGCCAGCCCGCCTTGCCGCCAGGCCCGGACGGCCTCGGCCAGCGCCGGGAATTCCAGGCCCCTGGGCTGGGGCAGGCCCAGCCGGGAAAAAAGGCGCAGGGCCCCCACCTTGCCGTCCTGGCCCAGGCGCGCCGCCTGGCGCGGGAAAAGCGGTTTCTTAAGGCCGCTGACCATTTCGTAAAGATCGCTTCGGCAGATGTGGGGCAATACCACCGCGTCGGCCTGGGCCACCGCCGCCCGGTCGGCCTCGTCCAGGGGCCTCTGGGAAACCAAGAGCCTGTGGTCGGCCGCCTCGATCAAGGGATGAAAGGAAACCACCCGCGCCGGCAAGGGCACCTCCGTTAAAAAATTATGTTCACCCGAGCGGGGCCCTGGGCTGCGCGCTTGCCGCCCCGGCCAGGTCTAAACAATAATAATATAGATGCAAGCGGCGAAGATTAAGCTCCTGCAATCTCTTGGGCCCCCGAACCCCTTTAAGGAGGGCTTTGTTCATGGCCATCGAAGTAAAGCTCAGCTCTTCGCTGCGCGCCCAGGCGTCGGGCTACCATCCCCTGCGGGGCCTCAAGGTCGAGCCCAGGCCGGAACTGACCGTCCTGGAGCTTATCACCTCTCTGGGGCTTGCGCCCCAGGAAGTGAAGATAATCGTGCTGAACGGCCAAACCGCCGCGCGGGAGTCCTTTATCAAGGACGGCGACCGGTTGGGTCTGTTCCCCGCCATGGGCGGCGGCTAACCCTGCCGCCGCCAGCCGGCGGCTGACAAGCCGGGCCGGATGCCACGAACTCGCCCTCGATAATGCCCCGGCACTCATGAAATAAGCGGTCAGCCCGGAGGAGCAGCCCCCCAGGGCCCGATCTATCCCTCGCCCAACTGGCGGCGGGCCATGGCGTCGCTCAAGAATTCGCGGTAGCCCGCCGGCAGGGCGAAGGCGGCCCGATGCAGCGCCGGCGTGTAATAGCGTAGGCGGCCCAGGCCGGCCAGGCGCCGGCCCGCGGGCCGGGCGGCCAAGGGGTCCGGCCCCAGGGAATTGAGGGCGAAGCCGATGGTGCCGCCCAAATAGGTGGGCACCAGGGCCAGGTAATAGAGGGTGAGCGGGAAAAGCCCGCCCAGGAAACCGAACATATCTTTCAGTAACGGACCGAAAAAATTACAGGATTCAGCCTGGCTCACCGCCAGGCCGCCGGGCTTGAGGGCCTTTTTCACATCCCGGTAGAAATCCGGGCCGAAGAGCCCTTGGGCCGGTCCCTGGGGGTCGGAGCTGTCCACCAGGATAACATCATAGGATGCCTCGGCTTTTTTGATAAAGGCCAGGCCGTCTTCCACCAGGACCCTGGCCTTGGCATGATCCATAGCCGCCGCCACGCCGGGCATGAAGCGGCGGGCCGCCTCAATCACCTCGCCGTCGATCTCGCACAGGTCGCATCGTTGCAGACCGGGATGCTTGACCACCTCGCGCAGGGTGCCGCCGTCGCCGCCGCCGATAATGAGCACCCGCTTGGGGTCGGGGTGGGTCAAGAGCGGCACATGGGCCAGCATCTCGTGATAGGCCGGCTCGTCCCAGGTGGTGAGCTGGATGGCCCCATCCAGCAGGAGCACCCGGCCCAAGGGCCCGGCCTCCACCACGTGCAGTTCCTGAAACGGCGTTTTTTTATGAAAGAGAACCCGGTCCACCTTGAGGGCCAGGCCCAGATAGCCTTCCAATTCGGGCGGTTCCAGAAAGAGGCCGCCTTCGCGCGGCTCGCCGCCGGCGGTTTGAGACATGGGGCGCGCTCCTTGGGGCTTTAGCCGGGGGCCGGCCCCGGCTTGGCTTGGCTGGGGTCAGTTCCTCGCGCAAGGGTCCAGGGGCTGTTTCATTTCCTCGGGTTTGTGGCGGATCATCTCCGGGGGCAGGTTCAGCATGCCCCGGCTGAACAGCATTTTCTGGAGCGAGCCGGCCCGGAAGCCTTGGCGCAGGGATTCGGCCGCCGCGTCCATGTCTATGACGTCGCCGCAGGTGAACACGTCGATGGCGGCGTAGCCGTATTCAGGCCAGGTGTGTATGGAAAAATGGGATTCGCTGATTATCACCACCCCGCTCACGCCCTGGGGCGCGAACTGGTGGAAAAAAGGCTGGATAACCGTGGCGCCCGAGGCTTTGACCGCGCCGAGCATGGTGTCGGCCACGTGGCGGGGATCGTCCAGCAGGCTGGCGGGGCAATCATAGAGTTCGAGGATCAGGTGGCTACCCAGGGATTTCATGGCATGGCCCCCTTCCAAATCAGCGCCGGTTCGAGGTTCGGCCATTGCCGCTGGAACCGAAAACCGCGCCGGGTTGCCGAAGGTATGTAAAAGGGGGGCCGGGCTTGAAAAGCCCTGTCGGAGCTACCTAAAAAAATCGGCTTTTGCCTGGCCCGCCATGCCTCGAAGGCTTTAGGGGCCATAACGCCCTGATAATGTTGGGCCGCAAAAGCCGCAACGCGCCCGCCGAGCGGGAGCGCGGTGGCCGGTAGATGCTTTCGGCAAACCGGCCTGCGGTGTAGCTATGCGCGACCTGGTACTAGCCTTGCCCGCCTTTGGCCGGCGGCCTCGGGGGCCTAACAGTGCCGGACCGGCGGGGGGCCGTTACATGGGAGCCCCCTTTGTCATTTTGCGGCGGGAAATAGCGCCCGCCGCGTTTAAATCCGGCGTCAAGGGCCGTCACGCTCGCCTTTTTATAGCAACCCGACGACCGCCCGGACCCTTTGACGCTCAACATCATGCACAGTCTGGTATATCTACCGGTTCCCAGGATAAACGTCAACCGGATTCGGCCGCCAGGGCCGCTAGAGAGGGCCCCTTTTAATAATCAGCGGCCCCTTGCGCGGCGTGGTTGACGTAACCACCCCAAATGGCATACTATCATGTGTACTGGTAAATGTGCATCTAGCTGGGAGAGCTACACATGACGTTGACCAAGGCGGACATCGTCGCCCGGGTTTACTCCGAAGGCATGCTCACCAAGGCCGAGGCTGCCGACGCGGTGGAGCGGTCCCTGGACCTGGTGAAGGAAGCCCTGGCCAATGAGGAGGAGGTCCTGGTTAGCGGTTTCGGCAAATGGTCGGTGCGGCGCAAAGCCGCCCGACGGGGCCGCAACCCCCAGACCGGCGATCCCTTGACCTTGCCTCCGCGCAAGGTGGTCACCTTCCGCCCCTCACGGGTGCTTAAGGCCAAGGTTCAGAACGCGCCTTCGGAAAGCCCGGAGCAGGCCAGGCCCGCGGCCGCCCCGGCCCAGCCGCAAGGCTCGGCCCCGGCGGAAAACGGCGAGGCTGGCGGCGGCGTTATAAGGCGCGGCTATTTCTAGTTAGCCTGCCGCGCCCGGGGAGCCATGACCACGCTGGCCCTTGTTTCCGACCTTCACGGCAATTTGAGCGCCCTGGAGGCCTGGGAAGAAGACTTGTCCCGCCGCCGGGTGGACAAGGTGGCGGTGCTGGGCGATCTGGTGGGCTATCTGACCCGGCCCAACCGGGTGGCGCAAAGGGTCGCCCTGCGCATGGCCCAGAGGGGCTGGCTGACGTTGGCGGGCAACCACGACCTGGGAGTGGCCCTGGGGGGCGAGGAAGGCGCGGACCGCTTTCTCAAACCCGGCATCGGCGAGGTGGCCCGCCAGGTTTTCCTTTGGACCTGCCGCAAGGTAAATCCCCAAATAAAGGAATTATTGGGCCTTCTGCCCCCGGAGCTGCGCTTCGAGCTGGGCGGGCGGAGCTGTTTAGCGGTGCATGGCAGCCCCCTGGGGGCGCTGGACTATGTTTTTCCGGATCGGCCCGAGCGCGATCTGAGCGCCTGGCTGGAGGAGGCGGGGGCCCACTGCCTGTTCATGGGACATACCCACATTCCTTTCGTGCGCAGGCTCCCGGGCGGTTTGGCGGTTAATCCCGGCAGCTTGGGCCAGCCCAAGGACGGCGACCCGCGGGCCTCCTACGCCCTGGTGGACCTGGAAAGCCTGGAGGCCGAGATCGTGCGCCTGGAGTACGACCTGGAGAGCGAGGCCCAGTTGCTCCTGGAGGCGGGCTTCCCCGCCGAGACCGTGCAAAAGCTCCGCACCGGCACGTGATAGACACCCACGCCCATTTGGACGGCCTGGACGATCCCCGCGCCGCCCTGGGCCGGGCCTGGGAGCAGGGGGTGGAGGCGGTGGCCGCGGTGGCCATGGACGCGGCCGGCGGACGCCTGGCTTTGAGGCTGGCCCGGGAAGACCAGAGAGTCTGGCCCTGCCTGGGCCTGCACCCCTGGCGGGTGACCCAGGAGACCTGGCGGCAGGAGGTGGATTTCGTGGCCCGCCACCTGGCCCAGGCCGCCGCCCTGGGCGAGGTGGGCCTGGATTACAAGAAAAAGGTGAAAAAGCAAATCCAGCGGGCGGCCCTGGCCGCTCAACTGGACTTGGCCGCCGCGCAGGGGCTCACCGCCCTGGTGCATTGCCGCTTTTCCGAGCGCCGGGTGCTGGCCATGCTGAAAGAGGCCGGGGTCAGGGCGGTGTTTCATTGGTTCGCCGCGCCGGAGCTGCTGGCGGAGGTGCTGGCCGCCGGGCATTTCATTTCGGCCACGCCCTCGGCGGCGGTGAGCCCGCCCCACCGGGCCGCAATAGAGGCCTGCCCCCTGGAGCGGCTGGTGTTGGAAACCGATACGCCGGTGGCCCACGCCGGCCAGCCCAGCGAACCGGGCCGCGTGATCGAAACCTGCCGCCTGGTGGCCGAGATCAAGGGCCTGGCCGTGCCGCAAGTGGCCGCGGTCACCGGCGCCAACGCCCGCTCCTTATTTAAGTTGCCCCGGCCATTGGCTTTGTTATAGCGTTAACCGCCGTTTTTCCATCCGTGCTAGGGGAGCTGGGCCGTGGATTTCTTCGAGCTGTCGTTCTACTTCGCCGCGGGTCTGGGTTTCCTGGTGGCTTTCAACCTGGGCGCCAACGACGTGGCCAATTCCATGGCCTAGGCCGTGGGGGCCAAGGCCATCACCATCCGGCAGGCGGTGAGCATAGCCGCGGTGCTCAACTTCGTCGGCGCGGTTTTCCTGGGCTCGCGGGTAACCGCCACCATCAGCTCCGACATCGTGGACCCGGCCGCGGTGGGCGATCCCCAGGCGCTCACCCTGGGTTTGTGCGCGGCGCTTTTGGCCGCCGTGTTCTGGGTGCTGTTCTCCACCCTGGCTTCCCTGCCGGTCAGTTCCACCCACTCGGTGGTGGGCGCCATGATGGGTTTCGGCCTGGTCACCGCGGGCCCGGCGGCGGTGCACTGGCCCACCCTGCTAACCATCGCCCTTTCCTGGATCGTGAGCCCCTTTATCGCGGCGGCCATTTCCTTCGGCCTTTACAAGCTCATCCGGCGCACCATCCAGGCCGGCCCCGACCAGACGAGGCAACTGACGCGTTGGATTCCCGTTTGGCTGGCGGTCATCGCCGGGGTGGTGGCCTATTCGTTTCTGTTCCACACCAATATAGGGCAGGAGCTGGACCTATCCGGGCCGGCCGCCTCGGGCGCTTCCCTGGCGGTGGCGCTCACGACCTGGATCGCCGGCCGGGCCCTGCGCAACCGCCTGTCCAAGCCAAAAGAGGAGAGCGCCGATCCGGTGGAGGAGCGCTTCAGGCGCCTGCAGGTGCTGACCTCCTGCTACGTGGCCCTGGCCCACGGCTCCAATGACGTGGCCAACGCCCTGGGGCCGGTGGTGGCCATCTACACCCTGGCCAAGCATCACCAACTGGTGAGCAGCGCGGACATCCCCTGGCCCGTCCTTCTTCTGGGGGGATTGGGCATCGCCGCCGGCATCTTGCTCTTGGGCCACAAGGTGATGAAAACCGTGGGCGAGGGCATTACCAACCTGGACAACCGGCGGGGTTTTTCCGCGGATTTGGCCACCGCCACCACCATCATGGCGGCCTCGGATTTGGGACTGCCGGTCTCCTCCACCACCGCCGCCGTGGGCGCGGTCACCGGGGTGGGCCTGGCGCGGGGCGTTTCCCATATCGACGTCTCGGTCCTGCGCCGCATCTTTCTCTACTGGGTGCTCACCGTGCCGGTTTCCGCTTTTTCCTGCATGCTGATCTACTGGCTGTTGCGCGGCTTGTTCCTTTAATTACGCCGCCCGGCGGGCCAGATCCTCCAGCCAGGCCTGGTTGGCCTGGCCCATGGCCCTGGGCGAGATAAAGGGCCGCAGTAAGAGAAGCGGCCAGCCGCTGATCTTTTCCCGGGATTCCACCAGGGTGCCCTTGGGCGCGCCGCGGAAGATGAAATCTCGCCGCACGCTGAGCCCCCAGGCCTGGCCCCGCCAGGAGAGCCGGCGGCCGGGGTCGATCTCCAGCCCGGCGGCCTCCGCCCTCACCCGCCGGCCCAGGGGCCGGACGCACAGCTCCAGGACGGGCCGCGGCCCTTCCTCCCGGCGCAGGGCGTCCCAGCCCATCATATCCAGGAAGGCGGACCAGGCCTTTTCCCTGGGCACGGTGATCAGGCGGGCGGCGCTCATGGCCAAGGAAAGGCTCACAGCAGCATCCCGTGGGCTTGACGCCGGGGCATGGGCGTCACGGTCAGGCTTTGCTCGCCGGCCCTGACCTCCAGCGGCTTATCGGCCGGGGCCTTGCCATAGCCGGCCACCACCCTGGCGGCCAGCTCCAGATCGGGCCCTTGGGCGGGGCCTTGATACACCCCCAAGGGGCCGGGCACCCCCACCGCCACCAGGCGCAGGCTGCCGGCCGGGAGCAGGGTTTCCAGTATCTGGTTTTCCGCCTGGTTGCGCCCCACCGCCAGCTTGGCGCTGGGCGACAGCCGCAGGTGGCGGCCATGCTTCAATATCTCCACCTGGTCCACGCCGGCCTGGGGGGCATGGGCCAACAGGTCCTTGAGGCGGCGGCTGAAGCCCGGCTCGGTGAGCAGACAGCCGCCGGCCGGGGCGGGGTAGTCGCTCACGCCCAGTTGGGCGGCCAGCTCCATCTGGGGCTTGCGGGAGCGGCCGCTGAGGCCGGCCAGCTTGGCGCGGTCCACCAGGCCGGCCTCCTCCATGGAGGTGATGGGCAGCGACAGGGCGGAAAGGGGCCGCAGGATCAGCTCGGGCCGGCCGGAAAGCTTGGCCACCAGGCCCAGGGCCTGCCGGTTCTGGCTCATGGGCCGCTGGCCCAGCACCTCGCCGGAAAACAGAAAATCAAAGCCGCGCTCTTCCAGCAGCTCGCCGGCCTTGCGGAACATGTAGCCGTGGCAGTCGATGCAGGGGTTCATGTTGGAGCCGTAGCCGTAACGCGGGGCCTTGACCACGGTTTCCAGATGCTCCGGCCCCACCTGCAAGACGCTCAGGTTCAGGCCGATGTGCTCCGCGCTCTGGCGGGCCCGCTGGTCGTCGAAAAAAGGAGTCACGAAGGTGACGCCTTCCACCTCCACCCCGGCCCTTCTCAGGACCAGGGCGGCCAGCATGGAATCCAGCCCGCCGGAAAAAAGGCCCAGGGCCTTAGCCATGGCGGACCTCAAGTTCATAGGCAGGGGCCGGCTTGTCTGATGGCAGCGCGCTCATGAGGTTAATCTCTCCAAGGTGATGGGGGGCTCCAGCCCCCGGATTATTTCGCCGGCCAAATCCAGGGGCTCCGCCACCCGGTCCAGCAAGGCCGAATCGCTGCTGGCCACCGGGCCGCAGTGGCAGGCCAGGTTTTTCTCCGGCACCGGCACGGCCAGGGCCTGGCCGGCCAGGCCGGCCCGGGCCAGGAGGCCGCGCAGCCGGGCGGCCAGTTCGCCGCTTTTGGGAAGCGGCGCGTCCAGGAATATATGGGCCGAGGCCGCGCCGGCTTTTGCCAGGGCGTTTATCATCATCTCCGCCGCTTGCAGGGTGGCCGCTCCGGGGCGGTGATTGGCCCCCCGGCCGGCGATGTCCCGCACCAGGCCGTCGTCGGCCATGAGCAGGGGGCAGCCGGTCAGGGCGCTTTCCAGGGTGATGAGCACGTTGTGGCCATCCACCCCCACCGCCCGGCCTCGGCAGGCCTCCAGGCGCACAAGCCTCTCTTGCCTGGCCTGGGCCTGGTCCGGGGCGAAGGCCCCGCGCCGCAACAAATGGCGGCCGGCGGCGTCCAGGTTCCAGCGGTCGCCCACCACGCGCAGCACCCTTTCGCGGGGATAGCCGCGGGCCAAGAGATAGCGGGCGTCTTCCGCGGCCCTGAGCAATGCTTCCGGCAAGGGGGCCATGCCTGCTCCCATTGGGTTTCCTGATGGGCGTGGGCCAAGTCTAATGCAGGGCGCCGGAGCGGGCAAGCCAAGGTCAAGGCGCGGGGCTTGAAAACAAGCCTTGGCCGCGCTTTTCCCGTCGGCGGCGCGTCAAGCGTTCCAACCGGCAGGCTGTAAGGGATTCCAGGTCAACGGGTTTTTCGGCTCAGGGCACCTTGGCCTCCTGCCAGCTATAGCAGGTGACGCCGGGCAGGGCTTCCAGCTCGGCCAGGAATTCGCCCCAGTTGGGGCCTGATTCTATGGCCAGGGAATAGGTGAGCTTCACCGTGTCGGTCTCCAGGCAGCGGTCGCGGCCGGCGAACAATATGCGGGCTTTATAGCGCCGGCACAGTTCGCGCAGGGCGGGGCGCACCGCGAGATCGCTGCTTTCCACTTCCAGGGAAACGTATTGATCCTGACGCAGGCGGCGGGCCACGCCCCTCAGCAATACCAGGGCCGCCAGCACCATGATCACCGAGGCCAGGGCCGGCAGATAAAGCCCCGCGCCCACGGCCAGGCCCACCACGGTGCAGGTCCACATGGCCGCGCCGGTGGTAACCCCCCGAGCCGAGGCCCGGCCCTGAATGATGGCCCCCGCCCCCAGGAAACCCATGCCGGCGATGGCGTAGGAGGCCAGGCGGCCCGGGTCCATGCGGATCATGGAATTGACCCCGGCCGGGGCGAACACCTGGCTCAGGTAGAGGGACAGGCTCATGATGAGGGCCCCGGCCATGGCCACCAGCATGCAGGTCCTTAGCCCTGCGGCCCTGCCGTGGCGCTCGCGCTCCCAGCCTATGAGCAGGCCCAAGAGAGCGGCCAGGGCGATGCGCCCGATCATGGTGAGCTGGTCGACATCCATGCCAGTTATCCGGACCCTATCCGCGCCGGGCTAGAACTTCACCTTGGGCGCTTCCTTGGCCGCTTCCGGCGCCGCGAAAAGCGGCTTGGCCTCGAAGCCCATCATCTTGGCCAAAAGAACCGTGGGGAAGCTTCTTATGGTGGTGTTGAGCTGCCGCACCGCCTCGTTGTAGCGGGTGCGGGCCACGCTGATGCGGTTCTCCGTGCCTTCCAGTTGGTCCTGCAAGGCGCGGAAATTCTGGCTGGCCTTGAGATCCGGATAGCGCTCCACCACCACCAAAAGACGGGAAAGGGCGCTGGTGAGTTGCTGGTTGGCTTCCAGCTTCTGGGGAAGGTTGCCGGCGGATACCGCCTGCTGGCGGGCCTTGACCACGGCCTCCAGGGTCTCGCGCTCGTGGGAGGCATAGCCCTTCACCGTCTCCACCAGGTTGGGGATCAGGTCCAGGCGGCGGTTCAATTGCACTTCCACGTTGGCCCCGGCCTGATTTACCTGCTCTTCCAGGCTCACCAGGCGGTTGTAGGGATTGGCCAGGAGGAAGTAGATGATCAGCACCAGAACGCCGATGCCTATGGCAATCTTGGCTCCGCGGCTCATGTTCAAGACTCCTTTGCAGTATCCAGTTGATCTACATTCTTGCTCAAATCATCCAGTTGGGCCAAGGCTTTTTCCACCACCTCGGCCATTTGGCCGGCGGAAAGCTTCAAATCGCCGGCGCGCACCCGGTCCATGAGGCGGAAGGCGTCAAGGTTGACGCCGGCGGCCACCATGGCCTCCAGCACCGAGGCCGGGTGCTTGGGGAACTCCTGGTTCACCAGATACAGGTAAGCCTTGAACAGGGCGGTGAAGGCGGGCAGCGCTTCGGCCATGAGGCGCTTGAGGTCATCCTTCCTGCCGCCGCTTATAAGCAGCCGGCCGCGCATGGCCATCAGCTTGGCCTTGAGTTCGCGTTCCAATTGCAGGCGCAAAAGATCCGGCTCTATGGAAATATCCGCCAAGGGGTCCTGGCCGAAAAGGCGCTTGTGCTCGGCCGACATGACCAAAAGCTCGATGGGAAAGACGTCCCGGCTGGCGGCCAGATATTGGGGAGTGACCACCAGCGGCGCGGCCACCCCGGCCGGGGCCCAGCGCTCGCAAAAGGGCATGAGCCTGGCCAGGCGATGCCCGGCGTCGTCTTGTTTCAGGATCATGAGATTGATGTCGCTGCGGCCCTTGATGTAGCGGCCCCCGGCCGCCGAACCGAACACGGCCACGCCCAGCAGGTCCTCCCCCAAGATCTCCTGCAATTCCTTGAGCAACTGGGGATAGATGTCTTCCGGACTCTCGGGTGGTTTTGGTTTCATTTCCATTTTCCTTTGCCGCGCGATTGTCGCTAGCGGCCCTTGGGGAGCGCGGGCGGAAAAAGTTTGGGTTGGTTGGCCGGACCGCGCGCCAGGTTGCCTAAAAACCGCCCGAGGCGCCGCCGCCGCCGCTCATGCCGCCGCCGAATCCCCCGAAGCCGCCGCCGCCGAAACCGCCGAAGCCACCGCCGCCGCCGAAGCCGCCGCCGCGATGGCCGCCGCCCAGAAGGGAGCCCAGGATGATGGCGGGCAGCACTCCCCGGGCCGAGCCCCGGCGCAGGGAAGTGAGCAGGATGAACAGCACCAGGAAGATAAGGAACAGGCCGCCCACGGCCAGGCCGCGAGAAGGCTGGCGCAGGTTGACCTGGGGCACCCCGGTCAGTTGCACGCCGCGCTCCTTGGCGATGATCTGGGCGGTGGCGGCCACGCCGGCGTAGAGGCCCTGGCCGTAATCGTTTTTCTTGAGAAAGGGCACCACGGCCTGGTCGCGGATCATGCCGGCCTTGGCGTCGGTTATGAGGCCTTCCAGGCCGTAGCCCACCTCGATGCGCAGCCGGCGCTCCTGGACGGCCACCAGAAACAGCACGCCCCGGTCGTCTCCCTTTTGCCCGATGCCCCATTGCTGAAAGAGCCGCACCGCCGTGTCTTCTATGGTGTCGCCGTCCAGGCTGGGAATGGTGGCCACCACCAGGGCGTCCCCGGTCTTTTGCCAAAGCTCGGTGGCGGCGGCGGCTATGCCCTGGCGGTATTTGGGGGGTATCACTTCCGCGTAATCGCCCACCGCTCCCTGGGGCCGGGGCCATTCCGCGGCCTGGACCGCCAGGGCCGGCACCAGCAGCGAGACCAGGAGCAGGCAGAGGATAAGGAGGGATTTGGCCGGCCGGTATTTGGCGTTGGCGTATTTGATGTCAGCGATCCTTCTTTAGGGTTGGGGGCCGGCCGGCGAGACCGCCGGCGGTGGGCGCCGGCGCTTACAAGCCTTCGGCGGCCAGCTCCTCCAGGAGTTCCTTCTGGCGCTTGCTCAGCTTCTTGGGCACCTGCACGTTCAGCTTCACGTAAAGGTCTCCCCGCCCCGCGCCCTTGAATTTGGGCAGGCCCTGGCCCTTGAGGCGCAGGCGGGAGCCGTTCTGCGCTCCCTTGGGCACCTTCACCGAGAGCGTCTTGCCGTCCAGGGTGGCTACGTCCAAGGCGTGGCCCAGGGCGGCCTGGCTGAAGGTGATCTCCTCGCTCTTTTCCAGGTCGTCGCCGTCGCGCCGCCAGCCGGGCTCGTCCAGCACCCGCACCCGGATGAAAAGGTCTCCGGCCGGAGCCCCCTGGGGGCCGGGTTCGCCCTTGCCGGAAAGCCGCAGCTTTTGGCCGGTGGCGATGCCGGGCGGGATCTTCACGCTGACCCGTTCCATTTGGCCGCCGCGGCGGTAGGAAACCATCTTGGTGGCGCCCAGCAGGGTTTCCGCCAGGCTCACGGGCAGCTCGTAAACCAGATCCGTGCCCTTGGCCATGCCGGGGCCGTAGCCGCCGTAGGCTTGGTCAAAGTCGAAGCCGCCCATGCCTGGACCGCCGGCGGGCCGGCCGCCGCCGAAGGTGTAGGTGCGGAAGCCCCTGCCGCCCCGGCCCCCGGAGAAGCGGGAGAAAAAATCGCCGCCCAGGCCCATCTCGCGCAGGATATCGGAGATGTCGCTGCCCTGGAAAATATCTTCCTGGCTGTAGCGCTGGCGGAAGTCCGTGCTGCCGAAGGTGTCGTATTGCTTGCGCTTTTCAGCATCGGACAGAACGGCGTAGGCCTCTCCCACCTCCTTGAAGCGCTCTTCGGCGCTCTTGTCGTCCTTGTTGCGGTCGGGGTGATACTTGAGGGCCAGCTTGCGGTAAGCCTTTTTTATTTCATCTTGCGAGGCGCTTTTTTCCACGCCCAGGATTTTATAATAGTCCTTGGACATCGCTACCTAACCGCGCCGGACCGGCCGGCGGCTGTAATTCATAAGGATATCGGCGGCTTTCCCGGGTGGTCCCCTCCCGGCTCATCGCCGCCTCCGCTTAACAAGCAATATAAGTTCACGCCTGGGGGCTGTCAAGCGGCCTGGGGGCAATTATACCGTGAATCGGATAGGTTAACCTTAGGAGCCCATGCTGGCGCCATTGGCCGAGGAAAGCTTCTCGCACAACTCGGCGACGATATTTTCCAGTTTTTGCGAGTTCAAACCCAGTTGTTTCAAGGCGAAGCGGTCCAGGGGCGGCACCCAGGGGTCGCCGCCGTCGCCATAGCCGAAACCGCGCACCAGGCAATCCGCCAGATGCACCGCCGCGGTCATTTGGGGGGCGGCGCGGGAGCCCTCGGGCTTGTGATGCCAGCGGATCGGCTCGGACAACTGTTCGGGCAGCTTCCAGCTTTCGGCCAGCCATTGGCCCACCTGGGTGTGATTGAACCCCAGGACTTCCCTTTCCGCCTCGCGCAGGGCCAGGCCCTCCACCTCCACCAACTCGTTGATGGAGGCCGAATCGTCGGGCATGTGCACCCGGATCACCACCTTGCCCAGATCGTGCAGCAGGCCGGCCAGGGAGGCCTCCTCGGCGTCGGGCATGCCGACCTCGGTGGCGATGATGGCCGCGGCGCTGGCCACGCCCATGGAATGCCGCCACAGGTCCTCGCCCTTGTTTTTCATGAGGTCGAACACGCTGGAGGTCAGGATCAGGCCCTTGACCACGTCGAAGCCCAAAAGCACCAGGGCCTGGGTTAGGGAGCCCACCTTGCGCGAAAAGCCGAAAAAGGCGCTGTTGGCCAGCTTGAGCACCTTGGCGGTGAGCACTTGGTCGCGGCTGATGAGCTTGCCGATGTCCGCGGCGGAAAAGCGCTTGGATTCCACCGCCCGGCTTATCTTGTCTATCATGCCGGGCAGGGTGGGCAGGTTTTTCAGAAGCTGAACGCGTTTTTTGGCCGCCGCCTCCTCCAGCACCACGGCCTACTCTCCATCGAAACGGACGACGAAGCCGTCTGTTTCCTCGGGCTCCGGCTTGGGGGGCGGCGGCGGCAGGCAGCCTTTTTTTATGCGCGCCCGGAACATCTCGCGGATGGCCATGAGCACCTTGTCGTCCTCCACCCTGGAAAAGCGGAGGTCGAGCTGTTCCTCGGCCTCCTTGAGGTAGGCCTGGCGCTCTTCCTCCGAGGCGAACAGATCGCCCTCCACCACCACCGATTCTATGTCCAGCCGCTCCAGGAGGCGGATGGCGTCCTCGCTCACGGCGGCGCCCTTGCCCATGAGGATCACCCCGTCATCCCGGGTGACGTCCTGGGCCAGCACCATGCCGGTGGTCAGCTTGTCCACGGTAAGACGTATCATGGCCGCCTCCTTGACAGGCTTAATCCTATCAGATAATCCATGCGCCGGGCAAAGGGGGCGGCACGGCCGGCCAAGGGCTGTGGGCGGTTTGCCGGCCGGCGGCCCTGTGCTATGATCGAAGCGCCATGGGCACTAAAGATCGCCATATCTCCCCGCCGGAGGCCGGGCCGTGAGCCGCCAGCGGGTGGAGTTCATCAACCTGCGCCAGGCCGGCAGCGACGCGCTCGGCGCCGCCGCCCGGCTGGCGGCCCATCACCATGAGCAGGGCCGCCGGGTGTTGATCCTGGCCCGCGACGCCGCCGAGGCCGAGGAGATGGACCGGCGCTTGTGGACCTTTGACGAGGGCTCCTTCGTGCCCCACGCCCTGGCGGGAGGGCCGGAGGAGGGCCGGGAGCCGGTGTTGATCGCCCATCAGCCCGGCAACCCCAACCAGGCCGAGGCCCTGATCCTCCTGCACCACCAGGACCCCCTGCCCGGCGGGGGCTTCGCTTTGCTGATTCTGCTGTTGCCCCAGGAGGAAGGCCCCGAACTGAAGGCCTGCCGCGCACTCTACGCCAAGCTGCGCGAGGCCGGCCAGGTGGAGGTGGTGCACGAAACCGCGCTGCCCTAGGCTAAAAGCCCGGGGCCGGCCGGCCTGGCCGCCGCTGAGGCCCAATATCCAGGGGGGCGAGGGGATGTTTTAGCCGCGCGGCGGGCGGTCATCGCGCCTTTAAAGCCGATTATCCCTTGCCGCGCCGGCCGATATCGGGTATATAGCCATTTTCGAATTATTTATCAGCACAGGTGACTCGAACTTTAGTTGGTCTGGGACCTGAACCTGGGCCCGGCACCGGCGAAAGGTGATTTTATGGGCAGCGTAATCAAAAAGCGGCGCAAGAAGATCCGCAAGCACAAGCACCGCAAGCTGTTGAAGCGCACGCGCCATCAGCGCAGGAAGTAGTCAGCGAATCATTAGCGCCCGGAGGTGAAAACTCCGGGCGATATGGACCCGAACCCGGCAGGCCGACCATTGCCGGACCCTGGCTTTCAAGCCCCAGGGACCGCCGGCGGAGAGCAGCCTAGCGGGATCGGGTCTTTTATGCCCCGGCCACGGGCGGGGTGCGGGCCGCGCGCGGGCCCGGGGCCCGCTCAATGCCGGCTTGTTTTATGGCTGAGTTTCGCTCATCGACAAATCGGCGGCCGGAGTCTTAAACGTCCGCTCGATGCCGGTTGGTATTCAGGCTGGG
Organism: Desulfocarbo indianensis; assembly: GCA_001184205.1. Classification (GTDB taxonomy): domain Bacteria; phylum Desulfobacterota; class Desulfarculia; order Desulfarculales; family Desulfarculaceae; genus Desulfocarbo; species Desulfocarbo indianensis. The sequence goes on along the minus strand of LBMP01000001.1, from coordinate 64,491 downwards.
TTTGGGCTTTTAGGCCGGGCTACTTGCTGGCCAGGGTCTGGAAGCGGCCGCGGAAAATATCGGCCATGGCCAATACTTTCACCACGAAATCGCGGGTTTCCTGATGATCGGGCACCGCGCCCAGGGCGGAAACCTTGGTGGGGCCGGCGTTGTAGGCGGCCAGGGTCAACACCAGGTCTCCCTTGAAGGCCTTTTTAAGCTGCGCCAGATAGCGCACGCCGGCCCGGAGATTGGCCTTGGCGTCGAAGGGATTCCTGAGGCCCAGGTGCAAGGCGGTGCCGGGAACGATCTGCATGAGGCCCTGGGCGCCCTTGTGGCTCACCGCCCAGGGATCGAAGCCGCTTTCCACCTGGATGACGGCCATCACCAGGGCGGGGTCCAGGCCGTGGCGCCTGGCCAGCTTGCGCACCAGCGGCCACCAGCGGCGCTGGCGAATCTCCAGATCGGGCAAGGGGGACTCGGCGGAATGGGTCCACGCGGGCAGATCCCTGAGGGGCATGGGGCTGAAAGGCGGATCGTATTCCACCCGGCGGTAGGCCGGAGCGTCGAAACACAAAACAGCCAGCACCGCCACCGCGATCAGGCATAAGAAAAAGCCGGGCACCAAAAGGCAACTGGATGTTCGTTTCAGGGCGGTTAAATACATAGCCCGGGGCTCCTCGTTGAGGATATTCTTCGGCAACCGCTGTGCCCTTGGGGACCACGGCGGGCCGCCTCTGGGGTGATGCCTGGGTTACGTCTTGGTGCCAACTATGAAGGGGGTGGGGGGGCGTGTCAAGACGGGGTGGCTCCCCCCAACGGGGCCGATCTGGTTATGGTAAGACTTTCACAATGCTTAGGACCCGAAAAAAATTGACACCCCGGCCGCCGAATGGCTAGGTTTCAGGGTGATAAAAAGGCAAAAAGGAATTCTCCGGGAGGTCATAACTGATTAATGGAACAATTGCAAAGCGTTAAGCAGGCTGCCGCCTGGCTGGCCAACAGGCTGCCGAGAGACTTCCGGCCCCGCCTGGGCCTCACCCTGGGCACGGGTCTTTCCGGTTTGGCCAACCAAATAAAGGTCTTGGACAGCATACCCTACGGAGAGATTCCCGGCTTTCCCGTCTCCACCGTGCAGAGCCACGCCGGAGAATTGATCCTGGGCTGGCTGGAGGGCAAGCCCGTGGCCGCCCTGGCCGGGCGCTTTCACCTCTACGAGGGCTACAGCCCCCAGAAAGTCACCCTGCCGGTGCGGGTGTTGGCGGCTTTGGGGGTGGAGGCTTTCATTTTCAGCAACGCCGCCGGCGGCCTGGACCCGGCCATGACCTCGGGCCGGGTGATGCTCATCGCCGATCATATCAATTTCACGGGCGAGAACCCCCTGGTGGGCGACAACGTGGAGGAATGGGGCGAGCGTTTCCCCGACATGAGCCAGGTCTACGACCCCGGCCTCCTGGCCTTGGCCCGGCGGGCCGCCTCCCAACTGGGGGTGGAGATGTACGAAGGGGTGTACGTGGGGCTGAAGGGCCCTTCCATGGAGACCCCGGCCGAAACCCGCATGCTGCGCGGCTTCGGAGCCGACGCGGTGGGCATGTCCACGGTGCTGGAAGTCATCGCCGCCCGGCATCACGGCCTCAAGGTGCTGGCCCTTTCCGCCATCAGCAACGTGAACCGGCCGGAGGCCATGGAGCCGGCGCCCATAGACCTGGTCATCGAAAACGCCGCCAAGGCTGGGGAGGACCTGGTCCGTTTGATCGCGGCGGTGGCCAAGGCCATGTGAGCCGCCGGATGCGGGCCTTGCCTTTGCGGGCAAGGCCGGGCATGATGCTTTAATAATCGCTCTTAATTATGGCGCCGGCGCGGGCGGCCCCGGTTTCAACATGGCGCGGGGCCGGCCCCGCCATCACCGGCGTTGGCGAGGCCCGCCCCGTTAACTCACCCCCCGCGCATCAAGGATAGATTCATGTCCGCCGCCTTGGAAGTCAGCCCCCCCTTGTTGGCCAAGCTCACCGCCCTGTCCGGAGACTTGAGCGCCACCCACGATCTGGATCTATTGCTGAACCGCATCCTGTCGGAGGCCCGCGAACTGGCCTCGGCCGAGGCCGGCAGCATATTCCTTTTGCAGGAGGGCCGCCTGCGTTTCTGCTACGTGCAGAACGATTTGCTCTATCCCGGCTCGGCCCCGGCCCGGCAATACGTGGGCGAGGAGATGGCGGTGGACCAGAGCTCCCTGGCCGGGTTCGCCGCCGCCACCGGCGAGACCCTGGTCATAGACGACGTGTATCTCCTCGGCCCCGAGAGGCCCTACGTGTTCAACCGCAGCTTCGATGAGGCCAGCGGCTACCGCACCCGTTCCATGCTGGTGGCCCCCTTGACCACCTCCCAGGGGCGCAACGTGGGGGTGCTGCAAATCATCAACGCCAAAAACGCCCAGGGCGAGGTGGTTCCCTTTGGCGAGCGGGAGAAGCTCTGGGTGAAATTCTACGCCCACCACGCGGCCATGGCCGTGGAAAGGGCCCAACTGACCCGCGAGCTGATTCTGCGCATGATAAGCATAGCCGAGCTGAGGGACCCCCAGGAGACCGGGGCCCACGTCAACCGGGTGGGCGGCTACGCCGCGGAGATTTTCGAGGCCTGGGCCACGGCCCGGGGCGCTGGCGCGGAGGAGATAAAAAAGCGCAAGGACCTGATCCGGGTGGCGGCCATGCTGCACGACGTGGGCAAGGTGGCGGTGAGCGACAACATATTAAAGAAGCCCGGCCGTCTGGACGCGGCGGAGTTCCAGGCCATGCAATACCACACCGTGGCCGGGGCGCGGCTTTTCAAGGAGACCGGCTCGGAGCTGGATTCGGTCGCCAGGGATATCGCCTTGAACCACCACGAGCGCTGGGACGGCAAGGGCTATCCGGGCCGCCTGCCGGGCCTGGAGGCAACCTGGCGCGGCCCGGCAACGGGCAAGAAGGGGGAAGAATCGCCGCCGGAGGCGCGCATCACCGCCCTGGCCGACGTTTACGACGCCCTGACCGAGGCCAGGAGCTACAAGGAGGCCTGGCCCGAAAGCCGGGTCCTGGATTTAATAAACCAGGAAAGAGGCGCTCAGTTCGATCCGGAGGTGGTGGACGCCTTCTTCGCGGTTTATGATCTTATCCAATTGGTGCGGGGGCGTTTTCATTATTAGAGCCTTGGGGGGCGCAGGCCGTCCCGGCCTTGCCGCGCCCGGCCTGGCGGGACGTGATAAGCTTGCCGAACGGCGCTCAGCAGCCGGCGGCGGCCATCGGTAAAGCGGCCATTACTCTTTGGGAGAGACCATGCGGGAGCTTTGCATCAGCGGCGGAACCATCTTGACCATGGACCAGGCGGGCACCGTGATCCCCGACGGAATGCTTTGCATCGAAGACGGGCGCATAACCTATTGCGGCCCCCGCCATGCCGCGGACGCCCCTCCCCGCGAGGGGTGCGAGGAACTGGACGCCCGCGGCGGCCTGATCATGCCCGGCCTGATCAACGGCCATACCCACGCGGCCATGACCCTCCTGCGGGGCATGGCCGACGACCTCCCCCTGGAAAAATGGCTCACCGAGCATATTTTCCCCGCCGAAACCAAGCTCACCGGCGAGGCGGTTTACTGGGGAACCATGCTGGCCTGCGCCGAGATGATCAGAAACGGGGTCACCAGTTTCTGCGACATGTATCTCTTCGAGCGCCAGACCGCCAAGGCCGCCGACGCCGCCGGCCTGCGGGCGATGGTGGGCGAGGTGATCTACGATTTCCCCTCGCCGTCCTACGGCGAACTGGAAAACGGCTTCGCGGTGACCAGGGAACTTATCGCGGGCTACGCAAGCCATCCCCGCATCAAGGCCGCGGTGATGCCCCACGCGCTCTATACCTGCTCGCCTTCGCTCCTGGAGCGGGCCGGCCGGCTGGCCGGGGAAACCGGGGCGGATTTGCACATCCATTTGGCCGAGACCCGGGAGGAGACCGCCCAGGTGGTGAGCCGCTACGGCAAAAGGCCCCTGGACCACCTGGAGAGCCTGGGCCTCCTGAACCGCGCCCTGGTGGCGGCGCACGCGGTGGATTTGACTCCGGATGAAGTGGCGCGCCTGGCCCGGGCCGGGGCGCGGGTGGCCCATTGCCCGGAATCCAACATGAAGCTGGCCAGCGGCGTGGCTCCCCTCATGACCATGCTGGAGGCCGGGGTGAAGGTGGGCCTGGGCACCGACGGCTGCGCCAGCAACAACGACCTGGACCTGCTGGGCGAGATGGATTCCTGCGCCAAGCTGCACAAGGCCAGCGCCCTGGACCCCACCGCCGCGCCGGCCGAGACCGTGGCCGCCCTGGCCACCAGGTTGGGGGGCGAGGCCTTCGGCCGCCTGGATTTGGGAATCCTGGCCGAGGGCATGCTGGCCGACGTCATCGTGATCGACATTGACCAGCCCCACCTGACGCCCATGTACAATCCCTATTCCCATCTGGTCTACGCGGCCAGGGGCGCGGACGTGATTCACACGGTGTGCCACGGCAAGGTGCTCATGGCCGACCGGAAGCTGAAAACCATGGACCTGGCCGAGGTGATGGCCAAGGCCCGCGAGCAAGCGGCGCGCTTGAACGGCCGGGCGTCCTAGGAGTCCTCGGAAAAATGTCGGATAGCCTGCTGCTGGAAAACGGCGCCCTCTGGGCCGGACCCGACTATTACTGGCCTAAAGGGGTATTGGAGATCAGAAACGGCAAGGTCAGCTTCGCCGGCCCGGCGGAGAGCTACCGGGGCCGCGAGGGCTTCGTGGGCCCGCGCCTGGACGCCGGCGGCGGCCTGATCATGCCGGGCCTGGTGAACGCCCATTGTCACGCGCCCATGGTCCTTTTTCGGGGCCTGGCCGACGATCTGCCCCTGGCGGTCTGGCTGAACGAGCACATGTTCCCGGCCGAGGCCCGGTGGGTTAACGAAGAGATGACCGAGTTGTGCGGCCTTTTGGCCGCGGCCGAGATGTTGTTGTCGGGCACCACCTGCGTGGGCGACGCCTATTTCTGCGCGGGAGGCGCGGCCAGGGCCTTTGAGCGGGCCGGCCTGCGGGCGGTGGTGGCCCAGGGGGTGATCGATTTCCCGGCTCCCGGCGCGCCGGACCCCGGCCGGGGCCTGGAGGTGGCGCGGCGCTTCGTGGAGGAATGGCAGGAGCGAAGCCCCCTCATACGCCCGGCCCTGTTCGCCCACTCGGTCTACACCTGTTCGCCGGAAAAGCTGAAGGGAGTGGCCGCGCTGGCCCGGGAAACCGGAGCGCCCTGGTTCACCCACCTCTCCGAAACCAGGGACGAGGTGGCCCAGGTCCGCCAGACTTACGGCGCCACGCCGGCCAGGCATTTGGAGACGCTGGGTTTGCTTTCCGGCCTGCAGGCCGCGGCGCACGGGGTGTGGCTGGACCGGGAGGAGCTCGAACTCTTGGCCGCGCGCGGCGTGTCCCTGGTGCATTGTCCCGAATCCAACCGCAAGCTGGCCAGCGGCCTGGCCGACGTGGCCGGCTGGCTGCGGGCCGGCCTGGCCGTGGGGCTGGGCACGGACGGCGCGGCCTCCAACAATGACCTCGACATGATCGCCGAGGTGAGAAGCGCGGCCCTGGGCGACAAGCTGAAGAACCTGGACCCGGCCTCCCTGCCGGCTTCCCAGGCCCTGGATATGGCCTGGGAGGGTTCGGCCCGGGCTTTGGGCCTGCAGGGGCGGGTGGGAAGGCTGCTCCCCGGCTTCGCCGGCGACGCGGTGGTGCTGGATCTTGACCAGCCTCACTTCACGCCCTTTTTCGACGCCGCCTCGGCCCTGGTTTACGCCGGGCGGGGTTCGGACGTGCGCCACGCCGTGGTGGCCGGCCGCCCGGCGGTGCGCGACCGCCAGGTGCTGGGCTTCGATCTGCCCGAGGTCATGGCCCGGGTCAAGAGCCTGGCCCGGCAAGTGATGGGCCACGGCTGATGGCGCGCTGGCACAACGGCCCGGCCTGCCTGCCCAGCGGTCCCCGCCTGTTGCCGGCGCATATCTGGAAAACCTTGACCCCGCTGTGGGGCCAACTGGCCGCGGTGCTTTGCGCCTGGGCCGGCTTGGCCGTCCTGCAATTGCTCTGGCTGGCCGCGGACCAGCGCCCCCTGGCCTGGGACCAGTCCCACCATTTTCTTTTGGCCCTGCGCTATCTGGAGGCCCTGCGAAGCCCGCTGACCTGGCCGGACATCTTTTCGGTGGCCATCAAATACCCCTATCTGTTTCACCTGAGCCTGGCCAAGCTGTTTCTTATAACCGGCCCCAGCCTGCGCTTCGCCGCCGCAATCAACCTGTTCTGGCTCTTGGCCCTGATGCTGGCGCTATGGCATTTGGGCCGCCGGGTTTTCGGGGGCTGGGCCGGGGTCTGGGCCGCCGGGCTCTGCGCGGCCGCGCCGGTGACGGCGGGCCTGGGCCGCCAGGTGCTCCTGGAAACCTGCCTGGCCGCGGTGATCGCCTGGACCGTGCTGGCCCTGTGGGAAAGCCGGGGGCTTTCGCGCCGGGGCTGGGTGCTGGCCCTGGGCGTCCTGGCCGGCCTGGGCCTTTTGGCCAAATGGACCTATCCCCTGTACGTGGCCGCGCCCTGGTTCATCGCCTGGCGGCAGGGCCGCGGGGAAGAGGCCGGACGCGATGGCCGGGGGCTCTGGCTGGCGCTGGTCATCTGCCTGGCTTTAGCGCTTCCCTGGTACCTGCACTCGCCGGTCACGCTGTTCAAGATTCTCTTGGGCGACGCCTGGGCCTATGGCGCGGCCCACGGCCACCCGCCGGTCTTTTCCCTGGACGGGCTGTGGTTCTATCCCTCGCTGCTGGCGAATGACCAGCTTTTATTGCCTCTCGCCCTGTTGACCCTGGCCGGTGTGGCCTGGGCGGTCGCGGCGCGCCGCCGCCAGGCCGGCCTGATCCTGGCCTGGCTGGGGGGCGGCCTTTTGCTCATCACCCTCATGGGCAACAAGGACAGCCGCTTTCTGTTTCCCCTGCTGCCGGCCTTCCTGCTTTGCCTGGGCGGCTGGTTGCAGGCGCTCAAGCCTTCCTGGCTGCGGGCCGGGGGCGTTTCGCTGGCCTTGCTGGCGGCGGCCCTGAGCCTGGCGGGCGCCGGCTTCGGCCTGGGGCCCCTGGCGCAAGACCGGGAGTTCAAGTGGGGGCCCCTGCGCCTGGTCCTGAGCGCCGGCCGCACCGAATATCTGCGGCCCCCGGATAATAGCGATTGGCGGCTGGGGGACATCCTGGGCCGGGCCGTGGGCTCCCGGCCGGGGGCGGGGCCCGTGCGCCTGGGGGTGCTGGCCAGCCTGCCGACTTATCATAAAAGCGCCTTCCAGGCCGTGGCCGAGGCGGCAGGCGTGCCGCTGGAGGTGATTTCCGTGCTGGAGCCCGGCCGCTGGCGGCCCGGCCAGGCGGCGGCCGATTTCTGGGAAGAGGTGGGCAAGGCCGATTTCCTGGCGCTCAAGACCGGGGACCTGGGCAGCGAGCCGGACTATTACCTGGCGCGGGACATGCTGGCCGCGGGCGATCCGGGGGGGCGCCGCCGCCTGGAACCGGCGGGCCAGTGGGTTCTGCCCGACGGCGGCGCGGCGCGGCTCATGAGGGTGGTGCGTGAAAAATAATGATGCGGCCGGCGGGCTAGCAATGCAGCCTGTCGAACAAAAGCTCCACCGCCTCCTCGGGGGTGTCCGCCTCGGCCAGTCCGGGCAGCGCCCAGGTGCCCAGGCCCACCACCGGCCGGCCCATCTTGATGGCGTGGCCGATCTCGGAAAGGGTGCCCGGCCCGCCAGCCACGGCGATGGCCCCGCAGCCGGCCATGACCACCAGCACGTTGCGGGCCTGGCCCAGGCCGGTGGGGATGACTACCTGCACCCAGGGATTGGCCTGGGCCGCGTCCACGCCGGGCAGGATGCCCACCGTGAGGCCGCCGGCCTCGGCGCAACCCCGGCAGGCCGCCTCCATCACCCCGCCCAGGCCGCCGCACACCAGCCCGAAGCCGCGCCGGGCCACCAGGCCGCCCACCTCCTGGGCCCATTGGCGGGCCTGGGCGTCGGGCGAGCCCGCTCCGATGACGCTTATGAGCTTTCGCGGAAAACTTTTCACCAGCCATGCTCCCCTATGAGGTCCACGAAACGGCAGCCGCCCAGGTCTTCCTGCACGAACTCCTCGCCCTTTCTGGTGATGCGCCAGAGAGTCTGCACCCGGCGGTCGCCCACCGGAATCACCAGCCGGCCGCCCTGGGCCAATTGCTCCCTCAGCGGCCGGGGCGTGGCCGGGGCCCCGGCGGTGACGATTATGGCGTCATAGGGGGCCTCGGCCGGCCAGCCCTTGGTGCCGTCTGCGACCACCAGGTTCACGTTGAACACCCCCACCTTTTCCAGATTGCCCTGGGCCCGGCGGGAGAGCCCGGCCAGGCGCTCCACCGAATAGACCCAGTCGGCCAGGCGGGCCAGGATGGCGGTCTGGTAGCCGCAGCCGGTGCCTATCTCCAGCACCTTTTCGCCGCCCGTGAGCCCCAGGGCGTCGGTCATCAAGGCCACCATGAAGGGCTGGCTTATGGTCTGGCCCTCGCCGATGGCCAGGGGGTGGTCGTTGTAGGCCTGGCTCCAGAAGGCCTCGTCCACGAACAAGTGGCGGGGCACCTCGTTCATGGCCTTCAAGAGGCGCTGGTCGCGCACCCCGCGGCGCATTATCTGTTCTTCCACCATGCGGCGCCGGGCCAGGGCGAAGTCGTTGCGAGCGATCATGCCGTCCCCCAGAGGGTTGATGGGCTACATCTTATAAACGCTTGGCTTTGGGGTCAAGGAAGGCCTGGGCTCTGCGATTGTCACACCCGCCCGCTTGGTTTTTCTATCGCAACGGGCCGGCGCAGAATATAATAAGAGCAATCCATACCAACAGGAGGGGAGCCCATGGACATCAGCAAGTTGGACAAGCGCCTGCCGCTTTTGCAGGACGCGGATTTGCACGGCAAGGTGGTATTGGTCCGTTTCGACCACAACGTGGTAAAAAAGGGCGAGATCAGGGATCCTTTCCGCATCGACCGCACCATCGGCACCTTGTTCTACATCGTGGCCCAGGGCGGCAAGCCCATCCTCATGACCCACGTGGGCCGGCCCCTGGACAAGAAAACCGGCGCCATCGAGGTCAGCCCCTCCTCCGGCGTGGAGCCCATCGTGGCCTATCTGGAATCCAAGCTGCATTGCCAGTTTTTCATCCCCCAGTTCGCGGCCGACGGCGGGCGCGGCATCACCGCCATCGACACCAGCGTGAACCTGGCCATCAAGCGCTTGCGGGCCGGGGAGATCGCCGGCATCTATCTGCCCAACACCCGCTGGTTCGCCGGCGAGGAGGCCAAGGGCCAGGCCCGCGAGGATTTGGCCCTGCAACTGGCCGGCCTGGCCGATATCTACGTCAACGACGCCTTCGGCTCCTGGCAGCCCCACGCCAGCACCTATGAGGTGACCGAGCATCTGCCCTCCTACGCCGGGTTTCTGTTGCAGGCCGAGCTCATCAACCTGGAACAGGTGCTCAACCCCCGGCGTCCCCTGGTGGCGGTGGTGGCCGGGGCCAAATACGACACCAAGATCGGGCCCATAAACGCCCTGTACAAGCAGGTGGACAACCTCATCCTGGGCGGCGTCATCTACAACACCTACCTTTGCGCCAAATACGGGGTGCGCATAAAGGGCGTGGCCGAAGAGGACATCCAGGCCGCCAAGAAATTGGTGAGCATGGATAAAAAGGCCAAGAAAATCGTGGAGCTGCCCTATCTGGTCGAGAGCGAGGTCCTGGGCCGCGAGGAAGGCAAATACCGCACGGTGGCGGTGGGGGACCTGAAACCCGGCCAGGAGCTGGGCTACGTGCTGGATATAACGGCCGAGAGTTTCGACGATCCGGCGGTGACCAAGGTCATCAACGAGGCCAAAACCATTTTCGTCAACGCGGTCATGGGCTTCACGCCGCACTTCACCGACGGCTCCCGGGCCCTGGACACCACCATCGACCGCAACCGGCAGGCCACCAAGCTCTACGGCGGCGGCGACACCCTGCAGGAGTTCAAGGACTTGAATCCGGGGCTCTACCTCTCGGTGCAGGACGACGCGGATTATTATTTCTTCACCGGCGGCGGCAGCGTGCTCACCGCCATCGAGCAGAACTCGCCCTATGGCATGAAGCCGGTGCAGGCGCTCATGGAAAACGCCGGCCGGGCGAAAAAGAAAAAACGCTAGCGGCCCGCGCCGGCGGCGCCGCCCCCCCCGCGGGGGCGGGGAGTTTTAAGCCGGCTTTAAGTCGTCATTTTGATGGCTTTCGGGTTTTGTGCTATTTTTAGGAAAACAGTGACGGGCCCGCGCGCAGAGCGGGCCGCTTTGTTGGGGGGGCCTGCCTAAACCAAAGCCCATGGGAGCGAAGAATATGCTCGGCAAACGAAAGGCTGTATTGGTTTTCCTGATGGCGGCGCTATTGAGCCTGGCCTGGCTCTCGGGCGTGCTGGCGAGCGAGCAACCCGCCCAGGCCGGCGCCGCCGCGGCGGATAAGCCCGCCTCCGCTCCGGCCCCGGACAGCGCGGCCGCGCCCCCCGCCGCCACCGTTCCCCCCGCGGCGGACCCTGGGGTGTTCGTGGCCGCGGACGCGCCTGAGCGCATCAAGGAGGCCATCGCCCAGAGCCTGGCCGACCCCAAGCAGGCGGCCAAGACGGCGGCTGTCATCAAAACCGACGCGCAACCTGGCTATCTGGGGGTCAAGGGCGCGCCCGCCACTCCCTGGTGGGTGGGCTTGCTGTGGGCCATCTGGGTGGGCTGGATTTTCTCCACGGTGGGGGCCTTCGGCGGCATCATGGCCGGCGTGGGGCACATAACCGTGTTCGGCCTGGGCGACTACGCCTCCAAGTTCGGCAAGGGGCATCCGGTCAATAACTTGATAACGGACAGCATCCGGGTGTCCAACCAATGGCTGGTGGGCCTGTCGGGCCTTATCTCCAGCATCAACTATTATAAGATGGGCCGCCTGGTGCTGCCCTTGGGCGTGTGCCTGGCCATCGGCGGCGTGGGCGGCTCCTGGCTGGTGCCCGAGCTTACGGCGGGCAAGGTGAGCCTGAAGGCCTATATCGGCTATTTCGGGCTTTGCGTGCTGGCCCTGGGCTGCATCCTGCTCTACGAAACCACGCCCAGGGGACAGGCCAAAAAGAAGGAGGCCAAGGCCGCGGCCCAGGCCTTTGAAAAGGCGGCCAAGGAAGGCGGCGACACCGCCGACCAGGGCGTGAAAATCGTGGAAGGCGCCAAGAGCCTCATGTGGCTGGCCGTGGCCTTGGTGGTGTTGAGCGCCGTCTGGGTGAACTTGCAGTTGGGCAGCCTGTGGGTGGCCTATGTCTTGGTGCTGGCCGGCTGGGCGCTCACCTTCTTCCTGGGCACCATACGCTTCACCTTCTTCGGGCAGGAGTTCAAATTCAAGGCCTGGGTGCCCATGCTGGGCGGCATCGTCATCGCGGCCCTGGCCTCTTTCCTGGGAGTGGGCGGCGGCTTCCTCTATGTGCCCTTCCTCACCTCGGTGGCGGGGCTGCCCATGTTCCTGGTGGCCGGCACCTCGGCCCTGGCGGTGCTGGTGGGCATGATCGCCAGCATCGTGACCTACATGACGGCCAAGGGCGTGGTGGTGCAGTGGGGCCTCATCGGGGCCGAGCTGGTGGGCATCTTCATCGGCTCCATGATCGGGCCGCGCACCTCCAAGTACATCCCGGACAAGTGGCTCAAGATCATTTTCATCATCCTGGCCTTCTACGTGGGCATCCGCTACGCCAGCAAGGGCTTCACCGGCACCAGTTGGCTGCCGCCCTTCTAGGCGATAGCGGGGCGATGGCAGGACGATAGCGGCGGAGAATGAAAAGGGGAGGCCTTCCGCGGGGAGGGCCTCCCTTCATTTGGCCGGCCCGGCATGGCCGATAAAACCGATTGGCTTAAGACATGGACCCCGTAACCTGGCTTTGGCTCAACCTGGACCCGATTCTCATCGCGCCCTACCGCCTGATTTCCGATCCGGTTTGGGGCTGGTGGCTGGGCAGCCTGGTTTTGGCCGGCTGGGCCGTGTTTTGGGGCGAGCTGACCCTGGCCCTGGTCTTTCGCCTGAACCGCCGCTACGTGGAGGAGCTCTCCCGGGATATGGTTAAGCGCAACCAGCAGGCCATGAACGCGCTCCAGGCGGGCGACAAGGCGGCCTATCGCGGCATAAACAAGCTCGCCAACGAAGCCCATGGCAAGGCGTTTTTCTTGCAGATCGCCATGGGGGCCTCCTCCCTGTGGCCGGCCTTTTTGGCCGCCGGCTGGCTGGAGTTGCGCTTTGGCGGGGTGCCCATCGTGCTGCCCGGCCTGGAAAGCCGGATAACCTACCTGGCCGGTTTCGTGCCGCTCTATCTGGCGGTCCGCCTGGCTTGGGGCCTGGCCAAAAAGCGCTTGGGCCTGGGGGAAAGGTCGCGCCAGCTCTGGAAGGCGGTGAGGGAGGGGCGATCCAGGGGAAAAACCATGTAACTTAAAAGTAATATTTGGCTTGACACGATTTGAGGAACAGGAGAGAATCGGGGCAGACTAGGATCGATGTTTGGGCAGCGTTGCCGAACACGATCGAGAAAACAACATGACATGGATCGGGTTACCCGGTCCGGTCTTTAGCCGGCGCGGTTATCGCTTTAAGGGGGTGCTGCCGTTGCCGGTTGGAGGCGAGTCGGCGGCGCCGGCCTTATTTGGGTTGCGATGATCATCGTGGCTTGAAAAAAGGGTCGGCGTTATTGCGTTGTGGCGGCCCACAAAAAAAGAAGAAGTTGGTTCAAGCTTGTGCGGCCGGTGCGCGTTAAAACCTAGTAGATGGAGAAAAGGTAATGAAGAAGTTCATGGTGGCCATGCTGGCCCTTATGATGCTGGTGGCTTTCGCGGGCGCGGCGTTCGCGGCCGAGTCCCCCAGCTCCCGGGTCATCATCAATGGCCGTATGCTGACCGACTTCGGTTGGTGGAACAAATCCAAGGAATTGACCGCCAACCAGAAAGACGACGTAACCACTTCCTTCGTGAACGTGCCGGGCCACTCCTACCTGCGCGCCCGCTGGCGCACCTCCGATGCCATGAGCGGTGGTATGGTGGAGTTGGGCCTCAAGAGCCTGCAGCCGGAAGCCAGCGTCAGCCTGCGTTACGCCTACGGCTGGTATAAGGTTGGCAACTGCCGCATCTTGGCCGGTCAGACCGACAACTGGTTCGGCGACTTGGCCTATCACCCGAAACAGTATGTGGGCCTGAACAACAACAGCCACTTGTTGCTGTTCGGCTGGGGCTTCATGTGGTCCCACCGTGTGCCGCAGGTGCAGTTCACTTACAGCACCGACACCTGGGGCCTCCAGTTCGCCATTGAAGAGCCCCGCGCCAAGACCTCCGAGGCCGGCACCGACTTCTACGCCACCGTGCCCCGCCTGACCTTGACCGCCATGTTCAAGGCCGGCGGCTTCCAGACTCACCCCGGCGTGCTGTGGGTGAATCACGAGTACGAGCTGGGCAACCAGAGCAGCGAAGACGACTCCTACGCCACCTGGGCCTTCGTGCTGCCCTTCAAGTACACCGCCGGCGCCTTCACTGCCAAGTTGCAGGCTCACTATGGCGTCAACATCGCGACTGAAATTCCCTTCTACCCCGCCGACACCGGCCCCATCTGGGTGAACGGCAAGGTCTACGACACCCAGACCATGGGCGGTTTCGTGAGCTTGGAATACCAGATCGGCGCCATGACCCTGATTGGCGGCTTCGGCTACGAGGATACCTCGAACGACGACTGGAAGAACAAGCTGGGCTACAAGGATGACAGCTACACCCGTTTGGCCTATTTCGTGGCCGTGCCCTACCAGGTTAACAAGTACTTCGGCATCCACCCCGAGTTCTCCTATTACGACTACGGCGACAATCCGGAGACCGGCAAGGATCAGGGCAACGAGTGGATGCTGGGCATCCAGTTCCGCTTCATCTTCTAGTTTGATCTGATCCAAAGCACCCCCTGGGGCGGCTCGAGGAAACCCTCGGGCCGCCTTACTTTTTTAAGTAAAGATGGTTGACAGGCCAGTCAAGTTTTGCTAATTAGGTATGCAGGGTAGCGACCCCGGAGGAAGGACGAGTGTTAAGTCGGCCCATGGGTCGGGCCGCGTGAATAAGCTCCCTTTCCAAATACCGGGCCTGGGGTGCGCCGGGTTCACAAGGGGTCGTCACAAACGTGACCGGGTTGGTTTCAGGGTTCCTGGTCACGATTTTTATCAGCCGCCCTCAAGGGGCGAACCAAGGAGAAAAGGTAATGAAGAAATTCATGGTGGCCATGCTGGCCCTTATGATGCTGGTGGCTTTCGCGGGCGCGGCGTTCGCGGCCGAGTCCCCCAGCTCCCGGGTCATCATCAATGGCCGTATGCTGACCGACTTCGGTTGGTGGAACAAATCCAAGGAAATGACCGCCAACCAGAAGGACGACGTAACCACTTCCTTCGTGAACGTGCCGGGCCACTCCTACCTGCGCGCCCGGTGGCGCACCTCCGACGCCATGAGCGGCGGTATGGTGGAGTTGGGCCTCAAGAGCCTGCAGCCTGACGCCAGCGTCAGCCTGCGTTACGCCTACGGCTGGTACAAGGTTGGCAACTGCCGCATCCTGGCCGGCCAGACCGACAACTGGTTCGGTTCTTTGCAGTACCACCCCAAGCAGTACGTGGGCCTGAACAACAACAGCCACTTGTTGCTGTTCGGCTGGGGCCTTATGTGGCCTCATCGTGTGCCGCAGGTGCAGTTCACCTACAGCACCGACGCCTGGGGCCTCCAGTTCGCCATTGAAGAGCCCCGCGCCAAGACCTCCGAGGCCGGCATTGACTTCTACACCACCATCCCCCGCCTGACCTTGACCGCCATGTTCAAGGCCGGCGGCTTCCAGACTCACCCCGGCGTGCTGTGGGTGAATCACGAGTACGAGCTGGGCAACCAGAGCAGCGAAGACGACTCCTACGCTACCTGGGCCTTCGTGCTGCCCATGAAATTCACTGCCGGCGCCTTCACCGCCAAGTTGCAGGCTCACTACGGCGTCAACATCGCGACTGAAATTCCCTTCTACCCCGCCAACACCGGTCCCATCTGGGTGAACGGCAAGGTTTACGACACCCAGACCATGGGCGGTTTCGTGAGCTTGGAATACCAGATCGGCGCCGTGACCCTGGTCGGCGGCTTCGGCTACGAGAACATCCAGAACGACGACTGGAAGAACAAGCTGGGCTACAAGGATGACAGCTACACCCGTACGGCTTACTTCGTGGCCGTGCCCTACCAGATCAACAAGTACTTCGGTATCCACCCCGAGTTCTCCTACTTCGACTACGGCGACAATCCGGAGACGAGCAAGGAGCAGGGCAACGAGTGGATGCTGGGCATCCAGTTCCGCTTCATCTTCTAAGTCAACCCCAAGCTAAAGCACCCCAAGGGGCCGGGAATTCCCGGCCCCTTTTTGTTTGTCCCCCCGGCCGCCGGTTTCATCTGCCCAACATGCCCGACCCTAAAAGTGGCTCCGGAACGGAAGCTTGGCCGCCGCCCCGCCAGATTTCGCCAGGGCTTTATTTATTGCCTACATGGCAGTTTGCAGATGAGGGTCAATGTGCTAATTTGGAACCATAAAACCGCGCGCCTTCATGGGGGCGGCAACGGCCGAGGGGGTGGGTTCCCCAAGGCTTTGCGAGTGGACGGAGGGAAAGGGTTTTCGTGCGCTGGCTGGTCGCCGGCGGAAACCTTACCAACCCCCAGGGGCCGCAAGAAAGACAATACAAAGGAGAAAAGGTAATGAAAAAACTAATGGTGGCCGTGTTGGCTGTCATGGCGCTGGTGGTTTTCGCGGGCGCGGCGTTGGCGGCCGAGTCCCCCAGCTCCCGGGTAGTCATCAATGGCCGTATGCTGACCGACTTCGGTTGGTGGAACAAATCCAAGGAAATGACCGCCAACCAGAAGGACGACGTAACCACTTCCTTCGTGAACGTGCCGGGCCATTCCTTCCTGCGGGCCCGCTGGCGCACCTCCGACGCCATGACCGGCGGCATGGTGGAGTTGGGCCTCAAGAGCCTGCAGCCGGACGCCAGCGTGAGCCTGCGCTACGCCTACGGCTGGTATCGCTACGGGCGCTGCCGCATCCTGGCCGGCCAGACCGACAACTGGTTCGGTTCCCTGCAGTACCACCCCAAGCAGTACGTGGGCCTGAACAACAACAGCCACTTGTTGCTGTTCGGCTGGGGCTTTTTGTGGCCCCACCGCGTTCCCCAGGTGCAGTTGACCATCAACACCGATACCTGGGGCGTTCAGTTCGCCGTGGAGGAGCCGCGCAACAAGTTCGCCCACAGCGGGCATGACGTTTACTTCGTGGTGCCTCGCATGAGCTTGACCGGCATGTTCAAGGCCGGCGGTTTCCAGACCCACCCCGGCGTGAGCTACGTGCGGCACTCCTATGAAGGCATTTCCGGCGACGCCGACGACCAGTTCGACACCATCGCCTTCGTGCTGCCCGTCAAGTTCACCGCCGGCGCCTTCACCGTGAAATTCCAGGCGCATTACGGCAAGAACTTCTACGGCGAGTATCCCTTCTATCCCGAGCTGAGCCAGCCCACCCATTCCCTCAACAGCCTGAAGATTCAGGATACCTTCACCACCGGCGGCTTCTTGAGCTTGGAATACCAGATCGGCGCCGTCACCCTGGTCGGCGGCGTGGGCTACGAGAAGTTCGAAAACGATTCCTGGAAGCGCAACGGCTGGAAAGATGACAACGCCGACCGCAAGGCCTACTTCGTGGCCGTGCCCTACCAGATCAACAAGTACTTCGGCATCCATCCCGAGTTCTCCTACTTCGACTACGGCGACAATCCGGAGACCGGCAAGGACGCGGGCAACGAGTGGATGCTGGGCATGCAGTTCCGCTTTATTTTCTAGGACGACTTGAAATAACTCTTTTGTCAAAAGAGAGGCCGGGCCTGGCCCGGCCTCTCTTTTTTTTCCGCCCAGCTTGGGGTATATTTGCTGGGACCGGATAAAACCCTTGACAATATCAGTGGTTTCGGATAGGGATTGTGAATCCGGAGACATAGGAGCCCCGGTCCCGTCTGGAAAGACGGGCCTTTTGCTTAGCTGGAGCAAGGACTTGGCTGTTTTAACCTTGCCGCGGCGGCCGTGGCGTTGGTGGGGCTGTTAAGTCCTTTTGTCTTCGGTTAGGTGAAAACCAGCGTCTAGTCACTTGTCAACTGTAAGGAGCTACCCCATGAAAAAGGTCTCTCTCCTGGCGCCCGGACCCACGCCGGTCCCTCCCCGCACTCTTTTGGCCATGGCCCAGCCCTTGATTCATCACCGCTCGGCTGACTTCATGGCCCTGATCGGTCAAGTGCGCGAGGGTTTAAAGAAGGTATTCCAGACCAAGAACGAAGTGCTCACCTTCTGTTCAAGCGGCACCGGCGCCATGGAGTCCTCGGTGGCCAACCTGCTTTCTCCCGGCGACAAGGCCATTGCCATCCGCGGTGGCAAGTTCGGCGAGCGCTGGACCGACATTCTCAAGGCTTACGGCTGCCAGCCCATCGACGTGAACGTGGAATGGGGCCGGGCGGTAAAGCCCGCGGAGATCAAGGAACTCCTGGCCAAGGACCCCTCCATCAAGGCCGTCTACGTACAGGCCCTGGAAACCTCCACCGGCGTGGATCATCCCGTGCGCGAGCTGGCCCAGGTGACCAAGGACACCGGCGCGGTGCTGGTGGTGGACGCGGTGAGCGCCCTGGGCGCCTACAACATTCCCAGCGACGAGTGGGGCCTGGACGTGGTGGTTTCCGGCTCGCAAAAGGCGCTCATGATGCCTCCGGGCCTGGCTTTCGTCTCCATCGGCCCCAAGGCCCTGGAGATGATGAAAACCAGCACCCTGCCCAAGTTCTATTTCTCCTGGGCCAAGGAGCTGAAGAGCCAGGGCCAGAACAAGGGCGCCTTCACCAGCCCGGTGCCTCTGTTCATCGGCCTCTTGGACGTTTTCAATTTCATAGAGGAAAACGGCATGCAGACGCTTTGGGCCGAGACCGAGGTCAAGTCCAAGGCCTTCAAGGCGGCGGTCAAGGCCTGGGGCCTGGAATTGTTCTCCAAGGAGAACGCCTCGCCCGCCCTCACCGCGGTCAAGGTGCCGGAAAACATGGACGCCCAGGACGTGGTGAAGTGGCTCAAGGACAAATGGGGCATCTTCATCGCCGGCGGCCAGGATCAGGCCAAGGGCAAGATCTTCCGGGTGGCCCATATGGGTTACATCAACGAATTTGACACCTTGCAGGCAATCAGCGCCATCGAGATGGCCTTGGCCGGCTTGGGCTATTCCTTTGAGATGGGCGCCGGCGTGGCCGCGGCCCAGCGCGTGTTCGGGGAGGGCATGTAGTCATGAAAATACTGGTATCCGACCCCATCGGCGACGTGGGGGTCCAGATATTCAAGGAAGAGGGCTTTGAGGTGGAGATCAAGACCGGCCTCAAACCCGAGGAGCTGTATCAGGCCATCAAGGGCGTGCAGGGTCTGGTGATCCGCTCGGCCACCAAGGTGACCAAGGAGCTATTGGACGCGGCCGACGATCTGAAGGTGGTGGGCCGGGCCGGCACAGGCCTGGACAACGTGGACATCCCCGAGGCCACCCAGCACGGCGTGGTGGTGATGAACACCCCCGGCCAGAACTCCAACGCCGCGGCCGAGCTGGCTCTGGGCCACATCTTCGCGCTCAGCCGCCATATCGCCCGCGGCCATGCCGGCATGGCCCAGGGCAAATGGGAAAAGAAGCAGTTGCGGGGCCGCGAGGTCAAGGGCAAGACCCTGGGCATCGTGGGCCTGGGCAACATCGGCCGCATCCTGGCCGAGCTGGGCAAGGGCGTGAAGATGAACGTGGTGGGCTTCGACCCCTTCCTCTCCGACGAGCAGATCAAGGAGCGGGGAGCCGAGCCGGTGAGATTCGAGGACCTCCTGGCCAAAGCGGACTACATCTCCATCCACGTGCCCAAGAGCAAGGAGACTAGCGGCCTTTTCAGCGCGGAAAACCTGGGCAAGATGAAAAAGGGCGCTTATCTCATCAACTGCGCCCGCGGCGGCATCGTGGACGAGGAAGCCCTTTGCGACGCCCTGGCCGCCGGCCAGCTGGCCGGAGCCGCCCTGGATGTGTTCGAGCAGGAGCCCCTGCCCGCCGACAGCCGCATATTGGCGGCCGGCGACGTGTGCTGCACCCCCCACCTGGGCGCCAACACCCACGAGGCCCAGGAAAACGTGGCCGTGGCCGTGGCCAAGCAAATGGCCAAATACCTCAAGACCGGCGTGGCGGAAAACGCGGTCAACGCTCCCAAATAACGCCGCATGCTAATCTAGCCCACTAGGCCCGGCCTGGCGACAGGCCGGGCCTAGTGCTTGCGGCCCGCGCGGCGTCGCCTTATATTAGATAACAAAGCTGGCAACGGGGCCTCTCCCCAAAGGGGAGGGGCCGCTACCCAAACGAGGGGCGGCCATGTGGTGGAATCCGCCCGTATTATTGTTTGCCCCCGAGGGAGGCTCGCATTTTATGAGCGAAGAGGAAAAAAGCTTTTCGGTAAAGGATCACCGCCGCTTCAATCCCGACGGCTCGCCGCGGGCGGAAACGGAGGAGCCGGCCGCCCAGGCCTACGGGGAGGCCCGGACGCAAAGCGAAAGCGGGCCCGGCGGCCAGTCGCCAGCCCCCGAGGAGGCGCAAACCGAAACCCAATTCGCCAAGGCCAAGGCCGAGGACCGGGCCGCCGAGGCCGGGGAGGTCAAGGCCAGGCCCCCCCTGCCGCCCGTGGAGTTCAGCGGCCTGGTGCTTTCCCTGAGCCACGCCGCCATGATGCACCTGGGCCAAATTCCGGACCCCCACACCGGCCAGGCCGAGATGGACCGGGAAATGGCCCGCCACGCCATAGACACCCTCGGCATGATAAAGGAGAAAACCGCGGGCAATCTGACGCCCGACGAGCAACGCTTAATCGACAGCGCGCTCACCGAGCTGCGCCTGGCCTACGTGCGCCTTAACCGATAGGGCGTCCGCGGAACCTAGGAGGTGCTTCGCATGAAATTGTCCAAACTGATGGCATTGCTGGCCGCCTTTTGCCTGCTCGCGGGCCTGGGGGCGGCGCCGGCCCTGGCCCAGGACCGCCCCGGCTCCTTCGCCGATCTGGTGGAGGAGGTCTCGCCGGCGGTGGTCAACATAAGGACGGTGAAGACCGTCAAGGGCGGTCCCATGGCCGAGATGTTCGGTTTCCGCGGCCGGCCGGATTCGGACGAGAACGAAGGCCCGCCCGATTTGCACGACTTTTTCCGCCGCTTCTTCGGCGGTCCCGGAGCCCCGGGCGGCCCTGGCATGCCTCCCAAGGAGTTCAAGCAGCGCTCGCTGGGCTCCGGCGTGATAATCGACGAAGATGGCTACGTGCTCACCAATAACCACGTGATCGCCGGCGCCGACGAGATCATGGTCAAGCTGAAGGACGGCCATGAATACGAGGCCGAGATCAAGGGGCGCGACAAGAAGACCGACCTGGCCCTGATCAAGATAAAGGTGGGAAAGGAGTTTCCCTATTTGAAGCTGGGCGACTCCCAGAAGCTGCGCGTGGGCGATTGGGTGCTGGCTCTGGGCAATCCCTTCGGCCTGGAGAACACGGTTACCGCCGGCATCGTCAGCGCCAAGGGCCGCATCATAGGCGCCGGCCCCTATGACGATTTCATCCAGACCGACGCCAGCATCAACCCCGGCAACTCGGGAGGCGCGCTCATAGACATGGAAGGCCGCCTGGTGGGCATCAACACCGCCATCGTGGCCCAGGGCCAGGGCATCGGTTTCGCCATTCCCATCGACCTGGCCAAGAACGTGGTGAACCAACTGCGCGAAAAGGGCAAGGTGGTGCGCGGCTGGCTGGGAGTCTATATCCAGCCGGTGACCAGGGAGCTGGCCGAGAAATTCAAGCTCAAGGAAGATCAAGGCGCCCTGGTGGCCGACGTGATCGAGGGCAGCCCCGCCCAAAAGGCCGGGCTTAAGCGCGGCGACGTGATCGTGGAGTACAACGGCAACACCGTCAAGGACACCCACGACCTGCCGCGCATGGTGGCGGCCACGCCGGTGGGCCAAAAGGCCGAGCTGGAGCTGATCCGCGGCGGCGAGAAAAAGAAGATCACCGTGACCATCGGCGAGCTCCAGGATGAGCAGATGGCCGAGGCCGCCCCCGGCGAAAGCGGCGAGGTCGATCTGGGCATGGGCCTGCAGGAGCTGACCCCGGAATTGGCCAAGCAACTGGGCATACCCGAGGCCAAGGGCCTGGTGATAACCGGCGTGAAGCCGGCGAGCCCCGCGGCCGAGGCCGGGCTCATGCGCGGCGACGTCATCCTGGAGGCGGCCCAGAAGGCGGTCGTCAGCGTGCGGGAGTTCAAGAAGCTGGTCGCCGGCCTTAAATCCGGCGAGGGTCTTTTGCTGCTGATTCAGCGCCGCGAGGGCACCCTGTTCGTTGTGGTGAAAAAAGAGAAATAATTTAAGCGGGGTAACCCGCCAGGGGGGTCGGCGACGGCCCCCCTGGCGCTTTGAGCGCCGCCAGGGATGGAGCCGTGTCATGCGCCTGAATCTGTTCGCCCCCGCCAAGGTGAATCTGCACCTGCGCGTGTTGGGCAGGCGGGCCGACGGCTACCATGACCTGGCCACCCTCATGCAGCCTTTGAGCATCGGCGATGAATTGGCCATAGACGGCGAGGCCGCCGGTCTGCTATTTTCGTGCAATGATTCACAGCTGGCCAAGGGGAACTTGGTGGAGAAGGCGGCCAGGCTTTGGTTCGCCGCGGCCGGACTGGAACCGCGGGCGTCGCTGCATCTGGAGAAAAAGGTGCCGGTGGCGGCGGGCCTGGGGGGCGGCTCCTCTGACGCGGCCCAGGCTCTGTTGGGCTTGAACGCCCTGCATGACGGGCTCCTGCCCCCGCAGAAACTGGTGGAGCTGGCTCTTTCCCTTGGAGCCGACGTTCCGTTTTTTTTGGCCGGCGCCACTGGTTACTGCGCCGGCGTGGGAGAAAAGGTGGAACCGTGGCCCGATTTTCCTTTGTTGGATTACGTGTTGCTCAATCCGGGCTTTCCGGTCTCCACGGCCGACATATACGCGGAGTGGGATTTGGCGTGGACAAATCCTTCAGCAGTTAATACAATATACCGCCCGCCCAAGGCAGCACCGCCCCTGGGGGGGCTCCTGAGAAACGACCTGGAGTTGGCCACGCCAAAGGCCTTTCCTCAATTGGAAGACCTGCGGAAGGCGCTTTGGGAGGCAGGGGCAAGGGGTGCCCTGATGTCGGGTAGCGGACCGACGGTGTTTGGAGTTTTCGCGGACGCCGGGGCCGCCGCTACGGCAGCGGAGCGCCTGTCTGCCCGAGATGAATGGTGGGTATGCTCCTGCAGAGGCTATCATGGGCCTTAGGGAGAACTTGGTTAGGGGGCCAGCATGGAGGTGACAGAGGTCAGAGTTTTCCCTGTTGAAGAGGACCGTCTTAAAGCATACGCTACGATCACCTTTGACTCATGTTTCTTGGTGCGCGATCTCAAGATCATCATGGGACATAAGGGCCTGTTTGTGGCGATGCCCAGCAAAAAGCGCAAAGATGGCACTTACCAGGATACGGCGCATCCTCTCAACCGGGAAACGCGACAAATGATTGAAGACCAGGTGCTGGGGGAGTACCATCGAATGCTAGCCGCAGGAGATAAAGCGGTGGATCAAATATAGCTTTTGTCCGGCTGGCTTTGGCCCGCCGACGAGCTGGGGTGTCGTCAAGTGGTAAGACACGGGTCTTTGGAACCCGCATTCGCAGGTTCGAATCCTGCCACCCCAGCCAATGTATTTCTATGTGCCGATCAGGCGCCCCTGGCCCAAGAGGCCGATGGGGCGGGTCTTTTTGGCGCTTATAAGATTTGGGTGACCCATGTTTGACAAGCTCAAAGTCTTCACCGGAAACAGCAATCCGCAGCTGGCCGAGGAGATCTGCCAATACCTGCATCTGCCGCTGAGCCAGGTGATGGTGCGCCGTTTTTCCGACGGCGAGGTGTTCGTGGAGGTGGGGGAGAACGTGCGCGGCGCGGACGTGTTCGTGATCCAGTCCACCAGCCCGCCGGTGAACGACCACCTCATGGAGCTTCTCATCATGGTGGACGCTTTCCGCCGCTCCAGCGCCCGGCGCATAACCGCGGTGATTCCCTATTACGGCTACGCCCGCCAGGACCGCAAGGTGGCTCCGCGGGTGCCCATCACCGCCAAGCTGGTGGCGGATTTGATCTCCGTGGCCGGAGCGGGCAGGGTGCTGTGCCTGGACCTGCACGCCGGTCAGATCGGCGGCTTTTTCAATATCCCGGTGGATCACCTGTTCGCCGCGCCGGTCGTCCTGGATTATCTCCGCACCCACATCGAGGGCGACACCGTGATCGTGAGCCCGGACGCCGGCGGCGTGGAGCGGGCCAGGGCCATAGCCACCCGGCTGCAATGCGGCCTGGCCATCATCGACAAGCGCCGCGAGAAGGCCAACGTGGCCCAGGCCATGCACATCATAGGCGACGTGGAAGGCAAGCTGGCCGTGGTCCTGGACGACATGATCGACACCGCCGGCACCCTGACCGAGGCCGCCCGCGCCCTCATTGAAAACGGGGCCCGCAAGGTCTGGGCCTGCGCCAGCCACGCGGTCTTGAGCGGCCCGGCCATGGCCCGCCTCAAGGAGAGCCCCATCTCCAGGGTGGTGGTCACCAACACCATTCCCCTGGCGGACCAGCCCGTGGGGGAGAGCAAAATAATCAGCCTTTCGGTGGCCCGCCTATTGGGCGAGGCCATTAGGCGCATACATATGGAGGACTCGGTAAGTTCCTTATTTGTGTAACAATTTAGCCATGCAACCGTGGCAGGAAATTGTTTGCCTTTTGTGAAATAATGCATTATTATCATTTGACTCCGGCTACCGCCGCCGGCAAGATGCGGCACCGGAGGGAGGAGACTTAAACCATGCAGCAGATACCCCTGGCGGTTGCCCGCCGGGAAGAAACCGGTAAGGGCGCGGCGCGCCGCCTGCGCGCGAGGGGCTTGATCCCCGCCGTGTTATACGGCACCAAGGAACAAGCCGAATGCCTGGAGGTGGCCACGGCGGACCTCAAGAAGGTCTTAAGCCAGGTGGCTGGCGACGTGGCGTTCCTGGAGCTCAAGGTGGAGGGCGATCCGACTCCCCGCATGGCCATGTTGCAGGAGCTGCAATTGGACCAGGTGGGGCGCAAGTTCCGCCACGTTGATTTCCTGGAGATCCGGCCCGACAAGAAACTGACGGTGGAAGTCTACCTGGAGCTCACCGGCGAACCCCAAGGCCTGAGCGAAGGCGGATCGTTGAATCAGGCCGCCTACGGCATCATGGTGACCGGGCTGGTGACGGATATCCCCGACTCGATCAGCGTGGACGTGGGCCATCTGGGCCTGGGCGATTCCCTCCTGGCCGGCGAGATTCCCTTGCCAGCCGGCGTGGAAGCCGCCTGGGAGGAAGACTTCACCGTGGCGTCTTGCCTGCGTCCCGCCGCGCCGGGTTTGGAAGAGGAAGGCGGGGAAGCCGAGGAAGGCGAAGGCGCCGCCGACGAAGAAGGCGAGGCGGAGGCCGACGAGCAAGCCAAAGAGTAGGCCGCCTTGCCGGGTCTGGAATCCGACGGCTCGAGGCCCGGAGGCTCGGGAGCGGTTCTGGTGCTGGGCCTGGGGAACCCGGGTCCGCTATACGAAGGCACGCGGCACAACCTGGGCGCGGACGTGGTCCGGGAGATGGGCCGCCGCCATGGCATAAGCCTGCGACGGCAAAGCCTGAACTCGTTATGGGAAAGAGGACGAGTGGCCGGGGTGAACGCCATCCTGGCTTTTCCTCAGACCTACATGAACTTGAGTGGCCAGGCCGCCGCGAGCTTGATGCACTATTTCGATATTGACCCCGGCTCGCTGGTGGTGGTCCATGACGATCTGGACCTGAGCCTGGGCCGGCTGAAAATAGCCCGCAAGGGAGGGTCGGGAGGCCACCGGGGCATTCAATCCGTGCTCCAGCACCTGGGCGGCGATAATTTCACGCGGCTCAAGGTGGGCATCGGCCGGCCCCGTTATGCTGAACCGGTTGAAGAGTACGTGCTGAACGGCTGGTATGCCGACCAGCGCGAGTTAGTTGAAAAAGTGGTCGACATGGCTGCGGATTGCTTGGAGACAATCCTAACCCGCGGGGTTGCAGAGGCCATGAAACAGTTCCACAGAGCTTCTACAGGAGGAGGAGAGGGGTAATGCAAGGACTTACCGTATACGCGCCCTATCTGGCCATCCTAGGGTTGGTCATCGCGTATCTAATCTACGGATACGTGAAAAAGCAGCCCAATGGCAACGAGACCATGCAGAAACTGGAGCATCAGATCCACGTCGGCGCCATGGCCTTCTTGAAGAAAGAGTACTCCGTGCTCTCCATCTTCATCGCCGCCGTGTTCGTTCTGCTCTGGCTGGTGGTGGATAGCAAGATCCCCACCTCGACCGTACCTTGGACCGCCATCGCCTTTGTCACCGGCGCGTTGTGCTCCATCATGGCCGGCTACTCCGGCATGACCGCCGCCACCCGCGGCAACTCGCGCACCGCCGAGGCCGCCAACAAGTCCGGCCAGGCCAAGGCCTTGAACGTCAGCTATTTCAGCGGCTCGGTCATGGGCCTGTCCGTGGCTTCCCTGGGCCTTTTGGGCGTGGGCTTCTGGTTCTGGAAGTTCGGTGGTGATCCCACCACCGCCCAGTACATCAACGGCTTCGCCATGGGCGCCAGCTCCATCGCGCTGTTCGCGCGCGTGGGCGGCGGCATCTACACCAAGGCCGCCGACGTGGGCGCCGACCTGGTGGGCAAGGTCGAGGCCGGCATTCCCGAGGACGACCCCCGCAACCCCGGCGTCATCGCCGACAACGTGGGTGACAACGTGGGCGACATCGCGGGCATGGGCGCGGACATCTTCGAGTCCTATTGCGGCTCGGTCATCGCCACCATCGCCATCGGCGCCACCATCGGCCTGGAAGACCTCACGGCCATGGGCCTGGATCCCGCCAACGCGGTCAGCCTGAAGCTGGCCCTGATGGCTTGCCCCTTGCTCACGGTCATGGCGGGCCTCTTGGCCTCCTTCGTGGGCGTGCTTTCCATCAAGGTGTTCGAGAAGGGCTCGCCCGCCGGCGCCCTGCGCTACACCACCTTCGTGGCGGCCATCATCTTCGCCATCCTGACCTACTTCGTCACCACCGGCTTGGGCCTGGGCGCCAAACCCTGGTGGGCGGTGGTCAGCGGTCTGCTTTGCGGCATCGCCATCGGCCTCTTGGCTGAGTACTACACCAGCGCCGCGCCGGTGAAGCACATCGCCGAGAACACCCAGACCGGACCGGCCACGGTCATCATCGCCGGCCTGGCCGTGGGCATGCGCTCCACCTACCTGCCCATCCTGGGCATATGCGTGGCCACCTTCATCGGCTACAAGGTCGCCGGCGTCTTCGGCATCGGCATGAGCGCCGTGGGCATGCTGGCCACGGTGGGCGCCACCATGACCGTTGACGCTTACGGTCCCATCGCCGACAACGCCGGCGGCATCTCCGAGATGGCCGGCCTGGGACCGGAGACCCGCAAGATCACCGACTCCCTGGACGCCCTGGGCAACACCACCGCGGCCATCGGCAAGGGCTTCGCCATCGGTTCCGCCGCCCTTACCGCCCTGGCCCTGTTCGTGGCCTTCACCCAGGCCGCGAATATCGACTCCATCAACATGACCAACCCCATAGTGGTCATCGGCGTGTTCCTGGGCGCCATCATCCCCATGATGGCCGCCGCCATGACCATGGAGTCCGTGGGCCGCGCCGCCTTCTTGATGGTGGAGGAAATCCGCCGCCAGTTCCGCGAGATTCCCGGCCTGCTGGAAGGCAAGCCTGGCGCCGAGCCCGACCCGGCCACCTGCGTGGCCATCGCCACCGGCGCCGCCATCAAGGAAATGATGGCTCCCGGCCTGATGGCCGTGCTGGCTCCCGTGGTGGTGGGCTTCGTGCTGGGCCCCAAGGCCCTGGGCGGCATGCTTCTGGGCGCCACCGTGATGGGCGCCTTCCTGGCGCTGTTCATGGCTAACGCCGGCGGCGCTTGGGACAACGCCAAGAAGTACATCGAGGAAGGCCACCATGGCGGCAAGGGTTCCGACAACCACAAGGCCGCGGTCGTGGGCGACACCGTGGGTGACCCCTTCAAGGACACCTCGGGTCCGGCCATGAACATCCTCATCAAGCTGATGAGCGTGGTGAGCCTGGTGTTGGCTCCGGTGCTGGCGGGTTATTCCGGCCTGCTCAACTAGCCTAGCCAACCCAGCATAATCGCCTGAATGGGGGGCCGGTCCAGACGACCGGCCCCCCTTTTTTGAGGCTGAAAATAATCCCCCGAGAGTATTGTTACAATTGGCGCACGCTTTCGCGTTGACAGCGGGCCTAAAAGTGATAAAATAGCAATTCAAGAGAGTTATCCAGTATTAACCCCCAGTGGCATTGTTTTGGGAGCAACCCATGTTCAAGGTGGGACAGCTTGCAGTGTATCCCGCCCACGGTGTGGGTGTGATAGAAGCGGTGGAGGAAAAGCGGATAAACGGGGAGGCGCTCAAGTTTTACATACTGCGCATCATGGAAAATGAGATGGTCATCATGGTGCCCACTACCAACGCGGAACAAGTGGGACTCCGCCCGGTTATAACCTCCCGGGAAGTGAAAAAGGTCTACGCGATCCTCAAGGACCATGACGTGGTCATCGAAAATCAGACCTGGAACCGCCGCTACCGCGACTACATGAAAAAGATCAAGACCGGCTCGGTGTTCGAGGTCGCCCATGTCCTCCGCGATCTCTTTCTGCTGCGCCTGGACAAAGAACTCTCCTTTGGCGAACGCAAAATGCTGGATACCGCCCGCAATCTCCTGGTCAAGGAGATTTCCATAGCCCGCAAGGCTTCGGAAGCTTCCATCGAAGCAGAGGTGGAAAGCTTTTTCGGGGCCAGCGCCTAACCGCCAGCTCAAGGACGCCGAAGCGGTTGGCTGATCGGGCAAGGGGCTCTTTCCGAGAAAACCGGGGGAAGGAATCCGGTCAAGCCAATTCGAACCGCCGCCGGAGCTCAAACCAAGAGCCGCGCTTGGCACTCACGCCGGATTGCCTGACAAACACAGCTTTAAGCCGGCGGCCTCCCTGGTTCATGAACGAGCCGCCGAAGCCTGCGAGTATCGATATTCACAGCCCGAAAATTTTAGGGTAAATTCGATTCTGGTTTATCAGCGGCCCGCCGGGCGGTCCGCGCGCTCATTGGCCCGGCTGGGGCCTAACCTCTTAGACAAGGGAATCCGGGCGGATATTTACCACGCCATCGTGAAAGACATGGATGAGCAGGCGATCAGCGTTCCGGCCGAGGCCGAGGGCCGCAGGCTGGATGTGGTGGCGCAGGAGCTTTTGGGAGAAAAGTTTTCCCGCAGCCAGGTGCAACGGCTTCTGCGCCAAGGCCACATCACCCTTGACGGCGGCCCCGCCAGGGCGGCGGTCAAGGTGCGCGCCGGCCAGGCCATCGCCGTGGAATTGCCCGAGCCCGAGCCCAGCGAATTGATTCCCCAGGCCATGGACCTGGCCGTGCTCTATGAAGACGAGCACCTCGTCGTGGTGAACAAACCGCCGGGCCTGGTGGTGCATCCCGCCCCCGGCCACGGCCGGGGCACCCTGGTGCACGGCCTGCTGCATCATTGCCGGAACGGGCTTTCCGGCGTGGGCGGCAAATTGAGGCCCGGCATCGTGCACCGGCTGGACAAGGACACCTCCGGGGCCCTGGTGGCGGCCAAGTCGGACCAGGCCCATCGCGCCCTGGTGGCCGCCTTTGCCGCCGGCAAGGTGAGCAAGGTGTACCTGGCCCTGGTTTGGGGAGCCCCGCCTCTCACCGGGAACGCTGATTCAGGAATCGGCCGCCATCCGGTGGACCGCAAGCGCATGTCCTCCCAGGGACGCCACACCAAACCGGCGCGGACCAGTTGGGTGGTGACGCGGCGCTTCCGGGCGGGCTTGAGCCTCCTGCGGGTGAGCATCCACACCGGCCGCACCCACCAGATCAGGGTCCATCTGAGCGAGGCGGGGTTTCCCGTGGCCGCCGACGCCACCTATGGCGGCCGCCGCCAGAAGCGCGCCGCGCCGCCAGCCGTGGCCGACGCCCTGCGAACCGCCGGCCGTCAGATGCTGCACGCCCTGGAATTGGGCTTCGAGCATCCCGTGCGGGGCGGCCGCCTGCGCCTGACCGCGCCGCTGCCGGCTGATTTCCGGGCGGTGCTGCGGGCCTTGGAGGAATACGACCGTGCTTAGCCTGGGGCTCACCGGCGGCATCGCCAGCGGAAAAAGCACCGTGGCCGCCATGTTCGCGGAATTGGGCGCTCGCCTGGTGGATACCGACCTCATCGCCCGCCAGGCCGTGGCTCCGGGAGAAGACGCTTTAAAGCGCATCGTGGCTGAGTTCGGCCCCGCGGTATTGGATCAAAACGGCGACCTGGACCGCCGCCGCCTGCGGGAGCTGATTTTCGCGGACAAGGAAGCGCGCGCCAAACTGAACGCCATCGTGCATCCCGCTGTGGCCGCCCGGGTGCGGGAAGAATTGGCGCGGATCGCTGAAGCCGACCCCCAGGGCGTGGCCCTGGTGGACGTGCCGCTTTTGTATGAGACCAATACCCAGGACCGTTACCAGGCCGTGGTGGTGGTGTACGTGCCGCCCCAGGTGCAGGTGCAGCGGCTCATGAAACGCGACGGCGTGAGCCGGGAAGCGGCGGAACAGTCGCTCCAGGCGCAGATGCCCCTTAGCGAAAAGAAACGAAAAGCGCAGTTTATAGTTGACAACTCCGGCACATTGCAAGAAACTCGTGAACAGGTGCGAGCGGTGTGGAAAGACATTGAAAAGCTCCGCTGACCAACCCAGCCGGAAAACATCCGACCCAGCATTTGATCAGGCAAGCAGTCGGGTTCCGTAATCATGGAGGGCGCGGGTCCATCTGTGTTTATCGTTGGATTGCCCCTCGATAGTTTGAATATCCAAGGTTGACCGCTATCCGGTTCCAGCCTTACAGACGACATAAACAGGCAGCCCAACCAGGCTCCATCAAGCGGCGAGCTTATCCACAAGCCGCCGGCATGCCCGCTGGAGCCATGCACCCATAATCAAACACATCTAAGGTACTGAAACTATCATGGCTGATAATGGAGAGACCAAGGAAACCAAGGAAACCAAGAAAAGCTCGCCCCGCGCCAAGAAAAGCCTGGCTCCCGACGGGGGCAGCATGAACATCGTGGCCCTCAAGGAAAAGCCGATCCACGAATTGGCGGCCCTGGCCAAACAGCTGAACATCGAAGGGGCGGCGGGTCTCCGGCGGCAGGATCTCATCTTCGCGCTTCTCACCGCCCAGGCCGAACGCAACGGCCATATTTACGGCGAGGGGGTCCTGGAGATTCTGCCCGACGGCTTCGGTTTCCTGCGCGCGCCCGACTACAACTACCTGCCGGGCCCGGACGACATCTACGTCTCGCCTTCCCAGATACGCCGTTTCAACCTGCGCACCGGCGACACCATCAGCGGCCAGATTCGGCCGCCCAAGGAAGGCGAGCGTTATTTCGCGCTCCTCAAGGTCGAATTGATCAACATGGAATCCCCGGAGGTGGCCCGGGAGAAGATTCTTTTCGACAACCTGGTGCCTTTGTATCCCGAAGAGCGCTTGCGCATGGAGATAGAATCCAGGCCCAAGGCCTTCTCCGGCCGGGTCATGGACCTCATGACCCCCATCGGCAAGGGCCAGCGCGGCCTCATCGTGAGCGCCCCCCGCACCGGCAAGACCATGCTGCTGCAAAGCATCGCCCACTCCCTGGAAGAGAACCACCCCGAGGTGATTCTCATCGTCCTCCTCATAGATGAGCGCCCCGAGGAAGTCACCGACATGATGCGCTCGGTCAAGGGCGAGGTCATCTCCTCCACCTTTGACGAGCCGGCCCAGCGCCACGTGCAGGTGGCGGAGATGGTCATCGAAAAGGCCAAGCGCCTGGTGGAGCACAAGCGCGACGTGGTGATCCTCCTGGATTCCATCACCCGCCTGGCCCGCGCCTACAACACCGTGGTGCCGCCTTCCGGCAAAATCCTCTCCGGCGGCGTGGACAGCAACGCCCTGCACAAGCCCAAGCGCTTTTTCGGCGCCGCCCGCAACATCGAGGAAGGCGGCTCCCTCACCATCATCGCCACCGCGCTCGTTGACACCGGCTCCCGCATGGACGAGGTGATCTTCGAGGAGTTCAAGGGCACCGGCAACATGGAAATCCACCTGGACCGCAAGCTCAGCGACAAGCGCGTGTTCCCGGCCATAGACATCAACCGCTCCGGCACCCGCAAGGAAGAGCTTTTGCTCTCGGAAACCGAGCTCAACCGGGTTTGGATTTTGCGCAAGCTCCTTTCGCCGCTCACCGCGGTGGACGCCATGGAGTTCCTGCTGGAAAAGTTGCAGGCGACCAAGTGTAATCAGGAATTTTTGGACTCCATGAGCCGCTAGATGTAAACATTATTAAGGGGCGTGGCCTGCAACTTTGCGGGCCGCGGGCCCGCCCGCTCCGCCGAGCTGATAAGCGAGGCGGGCGTAAGTCCGGCGCGATTCATTCGCGCCGGACGTGTGTTCGCCGGGCGGTTGGGCGCTGCCCGCTAATGACCGCTATTGGGCGCAACGCCGGCCCCCCTTTGCGCGCGGGCAACGGCCGCGTCTCCGGCGCTAACTACGGTAAGGTGGACCAGGCCGGAACGGCCTTGACAAAGAGCCTTCGAGCTGCCAAATATATACGCTTGGTTCCATAGGGGCCAAGCGTATCACAATGCATGAAGAGGGGCGGTCCGGCCGGCGCTTGCAAAAGCGCTGGAAGGGGCTATACTTGCCTCCAGTTGTCCAATGATTATGGAGCGTTTCCAATGAAACCCGATATTCACCCCGAATATAAAGAAATCAAGGTGCGTTGCGCCTGCGGCAACGAGTTCGACAGCGGCTCCACCAAGGACGAGATCAAGGTGGAAATCTGCTCGGCTTGCCATCCCTTTTTCACCGGCAAGCAGAAGCTGGTGGACTCGGCGGGGCGCGTGGAGCGTTTCTATAAGAAATACGCGCACCTGGACAAGTTCCGCGGCAAGGCCGACGAGCTGGAGGCCGAGCGCCTGGCCAAAGCCGAAGAGAAAGCCGCCGACGGCGGCGAGGAGTAGGGCCGGGAGGCAGGCGTGGGCTCCATGAACGTCGGTGGCCAGGCGGTGATCGAGGGGGTCATGATGAAGGCCCCCCGGCGGCTGTGCGTGGCCGTGCGCCAAAGCTCCGGCGGCATCGTGGTCAAGAACGAGCCTTTCCGCCCCTTGTCCGCCCGGATGCCCTTCTTGGGCTGGCCCTTCCTCAGGGGGCCGGTGGTCTTGGGCGAGACCCTGGTGCAGGGCATGAAAGCCCTCAACTTCTCCGCCCAGCAAGCCCTGGAGGAAGAAGGCGAGGAAATGGGCTCCTGGGCCCTGGGCCTCACCATGCTGGTGGCCATATTGGCCGGCATCGGCCTTTTCGTGGCGGCGCCCCATCTGCTTTCCCTGTGGCTGGGCAGCCTCAGGGGCTTCGACGAACAAAGCCTGGCTTTCCACGTGGTGGACGGCGTGATCAAGATGGCCATCTTCGTGGGCTATCTCTGGCTGATTTCGCTCATGGGCGAGGTCAAGCGGGTCTTTCAATATCACGGCGCCGAACACAAAAGCATCTATTGCTTCGAGGCCGGCGAGGAACTCACCGTGGCCAACGCCCGGCGCTACAGCCGCCTGCATCCCCGCTGCGGCACCGCCTTTCTTTTGGTGGTGCTCATGATCTCCATGCTGGTTTTCGCGGTGACCTTCCCGCTGTTGCCCCGCCTGGCCGAGGCCGCCTGGCTGAACCAGATGGCGCAGATCGGGCTCAAGATTCTGCTCATGCTTCCCATCGCCGGGGTCAGCTACGAGATCATCAAGCTGGCCGGCAAAAGGGGCGGGCAGGGGTTCTGGGGGGTGATGCTGTGGCCCGGCCTGCAGATGCAGCGCCTCACCACCAAGGAGCCCACGGACGAGCAGATCGAAATCGCCCTCACCGCGCTTCGGGCCGCGGTGCATACCGACGAATGCGAGGAGGCCAGCCTGTGCGTGCTGTAGTCCCCGGCGTTTCCTATGCAGCGTCCCGGCATCTGGACCAGGGCTTTCTCTAGCGGCTTTTCCCCTACTTCGCAGCCGGTTTTAAGGCCGCGCCCCCTTGGCGCGTCATCGCCGTTTTTCCTTGCCAGGGATGAATAAAATGCCTCTGAGAGAGCAGGTAGTAGACAAGCTCAAGGAAGCCACGGAGCTCCACCGCAAGGCCGAGGAGCGCCTGGCCGATCCCCAGGTATTGGCCAACAACGAGGTCTACCAAAAGGTGGCCAAGGAGCATTCCGATCTGAGCCGCCTGGTGGACGCCTTCAACGAATACAACGAGCTGGAGCGCCAGCTGGAGGACAACCGCGAACTGATGCGCGACGAGGACCCGGAGCTGGCCGAAATGGCCGCCGCCGAGGTGGCCGCCGCCGAGGAGCGCCTGCCGGAGCTGGAAAAGGAAATAGATTTCCTCCTTCTGCCCAAGGACCCCAACGACGAGAAAAACGTGATCTTGGAGGTGCGGGCCGGCACCGGCGGCGAGGAGGCCGCGCTTTTCGCGGCGGACCTCTTCCGCATGTATAACCGCCTGGCCGAGCGCCAGAGCTGGCAGGTGGAGATGATGTCGGCCCACGAGAGCGCCACCGGCGGCTTCAAGGAAGTCATCGCGCTCATCAAGGGCAACGGGGCCTATTCCTGGCTCAAGTACGAATCGGGCGTGCACCGGGTGCAGCGGGTGCCGGAGACCGAAAGCCAGGGCCGGGTGCACACCTCGGCCGCCACCGTGGCGGTGCTGCCGGAGGCCGAGGAGGCCGAGTTGGACATCAAGTCCGACGACCTGCGCATCGACGTTTTCCGCTCCTCGGGGCCGGGCGGCCAGCACGTGAACAAGACCGAGAGCGCGGTGCGCATCACCCATTTGCCCACCGGCCTAGTGGTCTCCTGCCAGGATGAAAAAAGCCAGCACAAGAACAAGGCCAAGGCCATGAAGGTGCTCTCGGCCCGGCTCAAGGACCGGCTGGATCGGGAGCGCCACGCCGAGGAGGCCCAGGCCCGCAAGAGCCAGGTGGGTTCCGGCGACCGCTCCGAGCGCATCCGCACCTACAACTTCCCCCAGGGCCGGGTGAGCGATCACCGCATCGGGCTCACCCTGTACAAGCTGGAGAACATCATGGACGGCGACCTGGACGAGCTGGTGCCGCCCCTGGCCACCCATTTCCGTTCCCTGGCCCTGGAAGACGCGCTGTAAGCGTGGGCCGCCGCCAAGCCAGGTTGGACCGTGTCTGAGCTTTGGACCATACGCCGGCTGATCGCCTGGGCGTCGGAATACCTGGAGGGCCACGGCGTGGAAAGCCCCCGGCTCTCGGCGGAGCTCCTGCTGGCCAAGACGCTGGACCTGGAGCGTATCCAGCTCTATCTGCGTTTTGACCAGCCCCTGCGGGCCGAGGAGCTGGCCGGCTTCAAGCAACTGCTTCTGCGCCGGCGGGCGCATGAGCCCGTGGCCTATATCCTGGGCAGCCGCGAATTTTACGGCCTGGATTTCCTGGTGGGGCCGGGGGTGCTGGTGCCCCGCCCGGAGACCGAGCATCTGGTGGAGGAGGGCCTCAATGCCATCCAGGGGGTGGAAGCCCCCAGGGCGCTGGATCTGTGCACGGGCAGCGGCTGCGTGGCCCTGGCCCTGGCCCATGAGCGGCCCGAGGCCCAGGTGGTGGGGGTGGATATTTCGCCGCAAGCCCTGGCCTTTGCCCGCGCCAACGCCGATAGGCTGGAATTGAGCCGGCGCGCGCAATGGCTCTGCGGCGAACTGTACGACCCCGTGGCCGCGGCGGGAGGCTTTTTTCATCTCATCACCGCCAACCCGCCCTATGTGCGCGAGGACCAGTGGGCCGGCTTGCCGCCGGAGGTGCGGGATTACGAGCCCCGCGGGGCGCTGGTGGCCGGGGCGGACGGCCTGGATTTGGCGCGCCAGATAATCGCCGGCTCCCGCGCCTTTTTGGCGCCCTTCGGGTGGCTGCTCATCGAATTGGGCCAGGGCCAGGCCGAGGCCGCCCTGGAGCTGGCCGGGCGCGCCGGCATTTTCGAGCGGGTGGAAACGGCGCGGGATTTGGCCTCCATACCGCGGGTATTGGTATGCCAGAGGGGAGATTATGGATAAGCTGGTCATAACCGGCGGCAGGCCCCTGGTGGGCCGGGTCAAGGTGAGCGGGGCCAAGAACGCCACCCTGCCCCTGATGTGCGCCACGCTTCTATCGCCGGGACGCCACCGCCTGCATAACGTGCCCGACCTGCGCGACGTGCGCACCATGGCCCGGCTCCTGGCCACCCTGGGCGCCAAGGTGGAGCAAAAAGGCGATGAGCTCAGCGTGGACAGCGCCCCCAGCCGGGGCATGGAAGCGCCCTATGAACTGGTCAAGACCATGCGGGCCAGCGTGCTCTGCCTGGGCCCCCTGGTGGCCCGCCACGGCCGGGCCAGGGTCTCCCTGCCCGGCGGCTGCGCCATCGGGGCCAGGCCCATCGACCAGCACCTGAAGGGCCTGGAGGCGCTGGGCTGCAAGCTGGATATAAGCGGCGGCTACGTGGAGGCCACGGCCAAGCGCCTGAAGGGCGCGGACATCTCCCTGGATCTGGTCACGGTCACCGGCACCGAGAACCTCATGATGGCCGCCAGCCTGGCCAAGGGCGCCAGCGTTTTGCGCAACGCCGCCCGCGAGCCCGAGGTGGTGGATCTGGCCAACGCCCTGAACGCGGCCGGGGCCCGCATCGAGGGCGCGGGCACCGCCACCATCACCATCCACGGGGTGGACGGCCTGGCCGCCCTGGACCACCGGGTGATGCCCGACCGCATCGAGGCCGGCACCTACATGGTGGCCGCCGCCATAACCAGGGGCGAGCTGACCATAGCCGACGCGCCCCTGGAGCACCTGACCGCCGTGGTGGGCAAGCTCAAGGAGGCCGGGGTGCGCTTCCAGCCCACGCCCAAGGGCGTCATCGTCTCCTCCCGCCGCGCGCCCAAGCCGGTCACCATCATAACCGGGCCCTATCCCGGCTTCCCCACCGACATGCAGGCCCAGCTCATGGCCTTCATGTGCCTTTCCACCGGCAGCTCGGTGATCCAGGAAACCATCTTCGAGAACCGCTTCATGCACGTGGCCGAGCTGCGGCGCCTGGGCGCGGACGTGGAGATCACCGGCTCCACCGCCCTGGTCAAGGGCGCGCGCAAGCTTTCCGGCGCGCCGGTGATGGCCACCGATCTGCGGGCCTCGGCCTGCCTGGTGCTGGCCGCCCTGGCCGCCCACGGCGAGACCCACATCAGCCGCGTCTATCACCTTGACCGGGGCTACGAGCGCATCGACCAGAAGCTCACCGCGGCCGGCGCCCAGGTGAGGCGGGAAAAGGAATAACCGCCCCTATCGGCTTTCCGCTGAGGCCGGCGGCTTCAGGGGCCAGGCGGTTGGTCGGGCCGGAGCGGGGAGGGGGCCCGGCCCCGTGCCTTGAGAACGCGGGCAAACCATCGCTTCCAACCGGGAGCCTCCGCCGGTTACAATCCCAGCCATGAACCTGCACCCCCTGGTCATACCGGCCCTGGCCTACCTGGCCGGCGTGCTGGCTGCCCATTGGCTGGCTCTGCCCTGGCCGCCCTTTCTAGGGGCGGCGGTGCTGGCCGGCCTGGGCCTGGCTTATGGGGCCATGCGCCGCCGGCGGCTGCCGGTTTGGGGGGTGGCCCTGTTCTGCCTGCTTCTGGGCATGGGGCTTTTGGGCTTGAGCCGCTCCCGGGAGCTGCCGCCGGACCACGTGCGCCATGAGGCGGCCATGCGCCCCAAGGTTCTCCTGGCCGACGTGGTCTCCGCGCCGGAGCGCACCCGCTACGGCTGGCGCTTCCTGGCGGAGGCGCGCAAGGTGGAGGGCAAGCCGACCCAGGGCCTGGTGCGGTTGAGCCTGGGCGGCGGTCAGGAGCCGCCGCCGGCGGGCAAGCGGGTGGCGGCCCTGGTGAGCCTCAAGCCGGTGACCAGCTTCGCCAACCCCGGCGGCTTTGACTACGCCGAGCACCTGGCCCGCCAGGATATATACGTCACCGCCTACGCCGGCAAGCGGGCGGGATTGCGGCTCCTGGGCGCGGGCGAGATGGGCTATCTGTCCGGCCTGGCGGCCGGGCTGCGGGAGAGGCTGTCGCTCTTGCTGGACCGGCTGCCCGCCGGGCCGGGCCGGGGCCTGCTGCGGGCCCTGGTGCTGGGCCAGCGGGGCGAGCTGGGCGGCCAGACCCGCGAGGCCTTCGGCGCCACCGGCACCGCCCACCTTCTGGCCATCAGCGGCTTGCACATGGGCCTGGTGTGGGGTTTCGGCTTTTTGTTCCTGCGGCTGAGCCTGGCGGCCTGGCCCGCCTTTGCCCTGCGTTATAACGTCATCAAGCTCGCCGCCGCCGGCGCGCTGCTGCCCTGCGCGGGCTACGCCGTGCTGGCCGGCGGCGGCACCCCCACCCTGCGGGCCCTCATCATGGCCGCCTGCCTGGTGGCGGCCCTGGTCATCGGTCGGCCCTACCGCCCGGCCGGAGGCCTGGCCCTGGCGGCCCTGGTCATATGCGTGTTGTGGCCGGACGCCCCGCTCACCCTTTCCTTCCAGCTTTCCTTCGTGGCGGTGGCCTCCATCCTGCTGGCCGCCGGGCCGCTCATCCAGCGCCTGCAAGGCGACCACGGCCGCTCCAGGGTTTTGAAGGCCGTGCTGGGCTGGCTGGTTATCAGCGGGGTGGTGGGCCTGGCCATTTGGCCGCTTACGGTCCCTCATTTCCACCAGGTGCCGGTTTTGAGCCTGCCGGCCAACGCGCTTTTGGTTCCCCTGGTGGGCCTGGCGCTGCTGCCTTTGGCGCTTCTGGGCGCGGGGGTGGGCCTGGTCTGGCCGGCCGGGGGCCTGGCTTTGTGGTGGCTGGCCCTGGGCCCGGCCTGGCTGGCCACCTGGCTGGCCGAGGCCCTGGCGGCGCTGCCCGGCGCGGTGTTCTATCTGGCCGGGCCGGGGCCCTGGCCGGTGCTCCTGATGTATGTCGCGGCCCTGACCGGCCTGCTTTTCCGGCGGCACTGGCGCTGGCTGGCCCTGGGGCCGGCGGCGGCGGCCTTGGTCATTTGGGCCGGCCAGGGCCCTCCGCCGCCCGACGGCAAGCTGAGCGCCTGGGTCTTGGACGTGGGCCAGGGCTCGGCCGCGGTGGTGCGGCTGCCCCAGGGCCAACTGGCCGTGGTGGACGGCGGCGGCTGGGGAACCTCTGATTTCGATTTCGGCCAAAAGGTCATCGCGCCCTTTCTCTGGTCCCAGGGCTTCCACCGGGTGGAGCTGGTGGCCGCCTCCCACGCCCACCCGGACCACGCGGGCGGCTTGGCTTTCGTGGTGCGCTGGTTCGGGCCCAAGGAGGTCTGGACCAACGGCAGCCCCAGCCAAGGCCGGGATTACCGGGCGCTGTTGGAGGCGGCCGGGCAGGCGGGCATCCCGGTCAAGGGGCCTGGCGCGCTCCCCGGCGAGATTAGCCTGGGCGGGGCCAGCGTGCGGGTGTTGTGGCCGCCGCGGCCGCCGGAGCCGGGCGAGGAGGAAAACCACGCCTCGCTCTGGCTGGGCTTCGGCCTGGGCAAGGCCTGGCTCTGGCTGCCCGGCGACAACGGCCCCCAGGTGGAGCGGGAGGTGGCCGCGGCAATGCCGGAGGGCGCTTGGCAGGCCCTGGCGGCTCCCCACCACGGCGGGGTGGGCTCCTGCTCCAGGGAGCTCATGGCCCGCCTCAAGCCCCAGGCGGTGCTGTTTTCCGCGGGCTGCGCCAACAGCTTCCGCAT
Organism: Desulfocarbo indianensis; assembly: GCA_001184205.1. GTDB lineage: Bacteria > Desulfobacterota > Desulfarculia > Desulfarculales > Desulfarculaceae > Desulfocarbo > Desulfocarbo indianensis. Next base: position 25,455 of record LBMP01000001.1, on the reverse strand, counting down.
GCCGCGACCCGACGCCCTGAGCCGGGCCCAGGCCTCGGGGGCCCGGCTTTTCAGCACCGACCGCCAGGGAGCCCTGCATCTTGCCAGCGCGGGCGGCCCCTGGCGAATCACCCCCTATCTGGACCCGCCGCGCGACTGCCCCCGCCGCTAGGCTTCATCCCCCAACGTCATACTTTTGCCGGCCGCCGGCTGGGGGGCGGGCAGTTCTTTCCCCCGCCAGCGGGGCCATGGGGGGCCTCATCTTAAAAAATCTATCAAATCAGCACATTGGCGATGCGAGCCCCGGTGGCACTGGACTTGCAAATCTGGGGGGCGCAACGGAAAAACCCTGGCCCGAATCTGGAGCTGCGATGGAAGTGAAGACCCAACCTCAAGTCAAGAAATTCGAACCGGAGCTCTATTGCCTGCGTTGCCAGCTCATGGAGTGGGACGAGGACAAGAGGGCCTGCGCCAATTTCGAGATCGGCGGTTGCCCTTTGGCGATTCGTAAGGTTCTCGCGGACTTGTCTTATAACTGCCTGGTGGTGTAGCAGAGGAAGGATAGCTTGTCATGAGCCTGACTCATCTGTTTTTCATCGGTTTGGCCTGCGCCGGCCTGGTGCTGGCCGTGGTGATGGAGATTCGCCGCGAGCGGGCGGAAGACCGGCTTTGGCGGCGGGTGCTCAGCGGCCAGACTTGGGAACCCGATCTTTCCTAGATAAGGGCGGGAGATTCAAGCCCCGAGCCTTGACCGGCTGGGCCGCGGGGCGGGGCCAACCAAACGGGGGTGCTCACCCACCCCAGGGCGGCTCGCCCGGTTGCGGCGGCCGGAGGGGCTCAGCGGGTCAGCGAGTCCACCAGGGTCAGGGTGCGGCGCTGAATCTCCTTCAACTCCCCCAGCTTGCGATCCAATTCCGCTACTTGCTCCTTGAGGCGGCTTATCTCGGCCTGGCACTGGGCCAGCCCCTGGGGCGGGGCCACCTCCGGCGCGCCCTGACCGCCGGTCAGGGCCTGGCGCGCCTGACGCATGCTCAAGCCCTCTTCCTTCAGCAGGCGGTGCACGGCCAAAAGCCTTTCCACCGATTCGGGACTGAACAGGCGGCGGCGGCCCGCGCCCCGCTTCACGTCCAGGAACTCGGAGAATTGCTGATCGTAATAGCGTATGGTGGAGGCGGGCAGTCCGGTTTTCTGGGATACTTCCTTTATGCCTAGGAGATGGGTGGCGGGGGATTGCGATTCACTCATGGGCCCTCCTGGCGCATGCTGGTTTTGGCCAATGGGAGGCTGCGGCGGGCCGCCGGCGGGGCCGGTCCGGGACTTGTCCTCTTTTGCCGCGGCCGTTGATATCCTCCACAGCCTCCATAGCTTTATAGCACCTGGGGCGCCGTGCGGACAAGGCATGGCGCTTATGTTATATTGCTGATTAATGGCGTCCTCATCCCCCAATCCTGATAAGCTTTTCCGGTGGGAATGGTGGCTGCTGGTCATTATCCTGGCCCTGTGCCTGTTTTTGGCCGTGGCCGGCAAGGGCCGCAAACAGGCCAGGATCTACGACGATTTCCTGGGGAGGGCTCCCCTCATCCATAAGGCCCTGGAGTGCTTCGCCCACGAGAACCAGGGCCGCTTCCCGCCCGACGCCATGTTCACCAACCGCCCCCAGGGCCTGGACGACCGCTACCTCGCCTGGTCGCCTTACTGGCTCATCGACTACGAGGTGCATGAAAACGGCTCCGGGGGCTGGTTCGTCTGCCTGGAGTTCGTGGGTCCCTACGGCGACGCCGAATACCACGCCCTGTGTCTGGACGCGGACCTGCGGGCCAATTACGGGCGCGGCCAGCCCATACCCGGCCGGGCCAACCGCATCTGGCTGGTGTGCGAGGACGCGCCCATCATGCCCAAGCTCCCCGGCTCCCCGGCGGCGGCCCGGTGAACTCCGAACGCTTGAACCGGCGGGTCAATCTGTTGGGCCCCTGGCTTAAGCAGCGCTTCGGCGGCCGGGTGGTGAAATTGGCCCTGGACGCCGGGCTGACCTGCCCCAACCGGGACGGCAGCCTGGGGGTGGGCGGCTGCTCCTTTTGCCCGCCCTCGGGCTCGGGAACCGGCCGCGGCGGCGTACCCCTGGCAAGGCAGCTGGAAGAAGGCCTGTCCCGGCTGGCCGGCCAGGCTGAGCGCCAGGGAAAGCCCGCGCCTAAGGCCCTGGCCTATTACCAGGCGTTCTCCGGCACTCACGCTCCGGCCCCGCGCCTGGCCGAGATTCTGGCCCCGGCCTTGGCTGCGCCGGTCTGCGGGGTGATAGTCTCCACCCGGCCCGATTGCCTGGACGAGCCCCGCTGGGAGGTATTGTCCCGGGCGGCCCGCCAAAAGCCCCTGTGGCTGGAGCTGGGCCTGCAAAGCGCTAGCGACGCCACCCTGGCGGCCCTGGGGCGGGGCCACGATTTCGCCTGCTTCGCCGGGGCGGTGCTGCGGGCGCAGGAATTGAGCATAAAGGTGGCGGCCCATGTTATTCTGGGATTGCCCGGCGAGGGGCCCGCGCAGATGGCGGCCACCGCCCAGGCCCTGGCCGGCCTGAAGGTCTGGGGGGTCAAGCTGCACCAGCTCATGGTGCTGGAGGGCGCCCGCCTGGCGGCCGACCATGGGGCCGGGCGTTTGACCATCTGGAGTAGGGAGGAGTGGGCCCGGGCCGCGGCCGATTTCCTGGGCCGCCTCCCCGCGCGAACCCTGATTCACCGTCTGGCGGCCGATGCGGGGCGCGACCGTCTCCTCGCCCCCCTCTGGGCCGCCGACAAGCAGGCTTGTTTGGCCGCTCTAGCCGCCGAGCTGGAGCGGCGCGATTTAAGGCAGGGGGACTTATGCCCGGCAGGTTGAAGGTATACGCGGTGGAGTCTCGCCTGGGCCCCATCTATGGGGCCGAGTCCGAGTTGGGCCTTTTGAGCCTGGTGCTGCCCGCGCACGATCTGCGCTATTTCGGCCAGGCCCTGGACCGCCTGGCGCCGGGCGCCGAGACCGTCTCCGTGCAACCCGAGGAGACCGAGAGCGGCCGCCAGCTCCTGGCCTATCTCCGGGGCGAGCGCAAGGAGTTGACCGCGCCCCTGGATTTGGCGCGGGTGAGCGATTTTTCCAGGGCGGTGCTCACGGAGCTGACCCGCATCCCCTATGGCCGCACCCGCAGCTATGGCCAGGTGGCCGCGGCGGTGGGCCGGCCCCAGGCCGCCAGGGCGGTGGGCCGGGCGGTGGGGGCCAATCCGGTTCCCATCTTCGCGCCCTGCCACCGGGTGGTGGGCGCCGACGGCTCGCTCACCGGCTTCGGCTCGGGGCTCCCCACCAAGCGCATGCTTTTGGAACTGGAAAGCCAGGGAAGCCCCTTGTTCTGAGCTCCGATTTTTAACGCCTTTGCTAGCAGAAAGAACCTCCATGCCCGAGGATGTTTTCCCTTTCGGCCCCCATGCGGAGATCGTGCTGCGCAAGCGCTATCTGGCGCGGGACGAGAACGACGCGCTGGCGGAGAGCCCGGCCCAGATGCTGGAGCGGGTGGCCGTTGCCGTGGCCCTGGCCGAGGAGGCCCATGGCCAAAACCGGGAGGAATGGGCCCGGCGTTTCCTGGGCTTGATGGGCGAGGGCCTGTTCCTGCCCAATTCGCCGGCCCTCATGAACGCGGGCCGGCCCCTGGGCCAGCTTTCGGCCTGCTTCGTGCTGCCGGTGGAGGATTCCCTGGACAGCATCTTCGAGGCGGTGAAAAACACGGCCCTCATCCACAAATCCGGCGGAGGCACCGGGTTTTCGTTTTCCCAGTTGCGGCCGGCCGGCGACGTGGTGGCCTCCACCGGCGGGGTCAGCTCCGGGCCGGTGAGCTTCATGCGGGTTTTCGACGTGGCCACCGAGGCCATCAAGCAGGGCGGCACCCGGCGCGGAGCCAACATGGGCCTCCTGTCGGCGAGCCATCCCGACATCATGACCTTTGTGCGCGCCAAGGAACGGCCCGACCGGCTGTGCAACTTCAACCTGTCGGTCATGATCGACTCGGCTTTTCTGGAGGCCGTGGCTGCGGGCGGCCAATGGGCATTGCGCAACCCGCGCGACAACCGGATCGTGCGCCAGGTGGCGGCCGGCGAGCTGTGGGACCTTATCGTAAAGCAGGCCCACGCCTCGGGCGAGCCGGGGCTGGTTTTCTTCGAGCCCATAAACCGGGCCAATCCCACCCCGATCCTGGGGGTGATCCAGGCCACCAATCCTTGCGGCGAGCAGCCGCTGCTGCCCTACGAGTCCTGCACCCTGGGCTCCCTGGCGCTGCCGCGTTTCGCGCGCGGCGGGGCCGTGGACTACCCGGCCCTGGAAGAAGCCGCGGCGCTGGCGGTGCGCTTCCTGGATGATTGCATAGAGGTCAACCGTTTTCCCTTGCCCCAGGTGGCCTTGGCCACCCGGCTGACCCGCAAGGTGGGCCTGGGGGTGATGGGGTTTGCCGACCTGCTCCTGGATCTGGGCGTTTCCTATGATTCGGACCGGGCGGTGGAGCTGGGCGGGGAGATCATGGCCCGCATAAGCGCCGCGGCCCGCGCGGCCAGCGCCCGGCTGGGCAAGGAGCGGGGCAATTTCCCCGCTTTCCCCAACAGCCGTTTGCGCCAGGCGGGCCACACCCGCATGCGCAACGCCACGGTCACCACCATCGCGCCCACCGGCAGCCTTTCCTTGCTCATGGGCTGCTCCTCGGGCATCGAGCCCCATTTCGCGCTTTGCTATAGCCGCCGGGTGCTGGACGGCGAGGAACTGGTGGAGATCAATCCGCGCTTCATCAAGCGCCTGGCCGAGCTGGGCCTGGACAGCCCGGCCAATCTGCAGGCGCTCAGACAGGGAGGGATGGCCTCGGCCATCGCCGGCCTGCCCGCCGACGAGGCCCGCCTGTTCGCCACGGCCCACGAGATACCGCCGCGCCGCCACTTGGAGATACAGGCGGCCTTCCAGGCCCACACCGACAACGGCGTATCCAAGACGGTGAACCTGCCATCGTCGGCGCCGGTGGAGGCGGTGGACCAGGTCTTCCGCCAGGCGGCCGCCTGGGGGCTCAAGGGCGTCACGGTTTTCCGCCACGGCAGCCGGGGCCGTCAGGTCTTGGAGCTGGCGCCCCTGCCGGGCCGGGAGCCGGAATCGCTGCCCCAGGCCGGCGCCAACCGCTGCCCCCGCTGCGGAGGCCAACTGGCCACCGACGGCGGTTGCCGCACCTGTTACTTTTGCGGAGCCTCGGGGTGCGAATGAAATGCCTTGTGTTGGCACTAGGGTCTGTAGGTGTATAATCTGATCTAAAGGGGACCAGGGAGGCGCTGGCGATGCTAGCGAAATGGTTCTTTTTTTTAGAAGGAAGGATTCTCAAATGCCAGCGAAGAAGAGCGCTCCGGCCAAAAAGAGCGCCGGTCGTCAGGCGACCGGCGGCAAGCCCACCAGCTTGGCCAATCTTAAAAGCAAGGCCAAGGACATGGGCGTCAGCGGTTACTCCAAAATGAAAAAAGACCAACTCATCTGGGCGATCCAAGAAGCCGAGGGCAATGTGGCCTGCTACAGTCGCATTCCGGATTGCGGTATTATGGAATGCTTGTGGCGGATCGATTGCCAGCCGCTGCAATGAGGCGCGCCCGCCTGCCGATTTTTTAGATGGCCGGGTCCCTCCAAAGGATTCGGCCATCAGGCGTTTTGCGGCCTTGATCCATGAGGGGGCCGGCAGGCCATGGCTTGCGCGGCGGGCCGGCGTTGCAACGAAAAAAGAAAAAAAAGGACACGGCCGACAGGGTGGCCGTGTCCTCCAGCGTCCGTCAAGCCGTTCTTAAGTGCGTGCGGCGATGAAAACTACAACCGGACGGACGAACTGTTTTCTTTTTTAAACCCGACCCGCTGAAAAATCGCTCTGCCGCCGCGGGTCGCTCCTGCCGCCGTCGAGGTCTGTTTCGACGGCCATCCTCGCCTGCGGTTATCTGACACGCCCTGGGCCGCCATCCACCGCATTCTTCGCAGAATTATTACAGATTATCCCAAAAGATCAACAGGAGAGCGCAAATATTAGCCGGTTGTCTTGGCCGGCGGGCAAATCTGGGGCATATTAGAACGGGCGCGGCCACGGCCCATGCCTCGAATATATCCTTACCAATAGCCAGTATAAATGATAGGTTATGGATAGCGCCCTATAACGGCCGTATGATCGCTTGGCCGCCATGGCGCGGGGCGGGCCTTGCCTGGGGATACGAATTTTGCGATTTTCGCGGTGAAACCTTGAGGGGCTGGCGCGCGATTTAAACAACAAAGGCCGTGCTGGCCGGGGCCCAGGGGGCCGAGAGGAAGGCCTCGGGGCGGCCAGCGGCGGTAATAGAAGCAAAACCGGAGGGTTAACCATGATAGGTCGTATGATAAGGACCCGGAGCAAGGCAGCGCTTTCAGCCCTGGTGGGTTTCCTGGTCTTGGGAATCTGCGCGGTTCCGGGGTTGGGGCCGGTGGGCCAGGCCTTGGCCAGGGGGCCCCAGCCCGGCCCGCAACAGGGATTCAACCCGGGCCGTAATTCGGGAGGCCCCGCGCCGGGCCGCAATCAGAGAGGGCCCGCGCCGGGGATCGTCAAAAGCCTGCCGCCCGGCCACGGCAGCATAAATTTCAAGGGCGACCGCTATTTCTACCATGGCGGGAATTATTACCGGCCCCATGAGCGCGGCTACGCGGTGGTGCCGCCGCCCAGGCGGATGGTGGTGCCCAGGCTGCCTTTGGGCTTCGCGACCCTGATGATCGCGGGAATCACCTACTTCACCTATCTGGGGGTCTATTACCAGCGGGTGCCCAGCGGCTACATGGTGGTGGCTCCGCCGGTGGGGGCGGCGCCGCATCCTCCCGTCGCCCAGGCCTACGCCAGCGTCACCGTGATCGCCTCCTCCCTGAACATGCGGCAGGGGCCCGGCGCCGGCTATGCCGTGATCTTCGTGGTGCCTTTGGGCGAGACCCTGAGCGTGCTGGCCACCGCGCCCGGCTGGCTCTATGTGCAGGCGCCCGGCGGCCAACTGGGTTGGGTGGACCAGCGCTTCACCAGCCCCCTGGCGCCGGGGGCCAGCGGCTAGCGGAGGCCTTGGCTAATAGGTTTGAGACCTTACGGGAGGAAGTTATGGAAACCCGGGTGGTGACAGGCGGCGAGACGGTTATAATGAACCTGCCGCTTATCGCCGCCCTCATGCCGCCCAGGGCGGGTGTGGGTGCGGCCGGAGATCACCCTCTAGGGGATGACCATTGGAACCGGAGCACAATCCGCCCACGGACGACGAGATCATCGCGCGGGTACTGGCCGGCGACGGCCGAGCCTTTGAAAGGCTGGTGGAGCGATACAAGGCGCTGGTAGCCGGGATCGTGGTGCGAAAGGTCCCCCGGCAGGAGGCTCCGGAGGTGGCGCATCAGGTTTTCATCAAGGTTTTCGTTTCCTTGCCGGACTACCGGCCCTTGAAGCCTTTTGCCCATTGGCTCTCCACCTTGGCGGTGCGGACCTGCCATGATTTCTGGCGGGAGCGCTACCGCAGCAAGGAGACCACCTTTAGCGGGCTTGCGCCGCAGTCGGGCAAGGGGCGGGAGTTCAGGTCTGAGGCGGAGCGGGGCGGGGAGGCCCCGGACTCCTATGAAGCCTTTGAAACCTGGGAACTCCTGGACCGGGCCTTGGACCGGCTCTCGCCGGCGGACCGCATGGCCGTGACCCTGGTGCATTTGGAAGGCTGCTCCATGGCCGAGGCGGCCGAGGCGCTGGGCTGGAGCCAGGCGATGGTTAAGGTGCGGACCTTTCGGGCCCGCCGCAAGCTGCGCAAGATTATCGACGAGCTGCTTTCGGGGGAGGTGGGGGATGGATCGTCACAAGCCAAACCATGAATCAATAGACGATTTCCTGCGCAAGGCCCATGCGGCCAGGCCGGAGCTGGAGCTTTCCGCCCAGTGGCAGGCCAAACTCATGGGGGAGATCGCGGAGCTGAGCCGCCGGTCCCCCAGGATGCTCCAGTTGGAGGAGCCCATCAGGGCCTTCACCCGGCTGATGTTCCGCTTTGCCATGGCCGGCGCTTTCGTGGCGGCGGGCTTGCTGCTATACGCCCATCTCTACGGCCCCGACCTGAACCGGCAGGCGGCCGGGGTGATCCTGGAGCAGCCGGTATCGCCGGTGCTGCTGGAAAAACTGATATGGTCCTGAAACCGGGAGGCCGGCGATGAAGCGGGCAAGCATGTGGGCGGGGTTGTTGGCGGTGTTCGCCTGCGGTCTGGCCATAGGCGCGGTTAGCGGCAGCCTCTGCGAGCGCCACCAGGCGGCGGAACGCTTCCGCCAGATCCGGCACGACAAGGGAGCCTTTCTCACCGGGCTGGTGCTGGGCCGCCTGCAGAAGACCCTGGACCTGAGCCCCCAGCAGAAGGCCGGCATCGAGCCGATTTTGCTGGAGGGCTTCCGCAGTTCCCTGAAGGTGCGGGAGGAGATCAGGCCCCACCAGGACCGCATCATGCAGGAAACCACCGAGCGCGTCCGCGCTTTGCTCACGCCGGAGCAGGCCCACAAGCTCCAGGAAAACGGCGAATGGAAGCTGCTTCTGCCCAAGCCGCCCCCCGGCCGTCCTTAGGGGCCATGGAGCAACCAACAAAGCTTTTTGAAGCCTTCCGCATCTGGCAAGCGCCCTTGCCTTCCCCCGCTTGGGCCGCCGCTACCCCGGCCGCGCCCGTCTCCTTGCCTATGGGATTGTTTGGATCACCGGTTGTGTTTTCGAGGGAAAATGATTTGGTTAGCGGTTGCTGTTTTCCCTCGTTTCCCTCGTTTAGCGTGTGGCTGCTAAAGCGGCTTTAAATCATTTTCCTCGAAAAACACAATGGCTAGATTGTCATCACCCCGGACCGCCCTTGTCCAGGACAAAGCCCCGAAGGGGCGGCCCTAAAGGGCCGTCCTTGACAAGGGCGGTCCGGGGTGACACCAGAAAAATCCACACCAAACGACGAATCGCCCAAAAAACCGCCCCCCGCCTGAAACCAAGCGGCGCCGGGCGGCGATTATCTTTATAAAGCGGCAAAACGCTCTGGGCGTGGAGATGAAAGCCATGATGCACAGCCAAGGAGTTACCCGTGGATTCCAACCATGAAGCCGCAGAGCGGTCTTCGGAGAAGGGCTGGCGCTCCCGCAAAAGACTGCTGATTCTGCTGGCCCTGTTCCTGGTCTGCGCCGGAGGGGCGTGGTACGCGCTGGCCGGCAATGACCAGCCGGTGGCGTTGCGCACGGTCCCGGTGGCGCGCGGCGAGCTTTTGGAGGCCATCAGCGCCACCGGCACGGTGGAGCCCGAGGAGGTGGTGGATGTGGGGGCCCAGGTGGCCGGCCAGATCCTGGCCTTCGGCCGGGACGCCGACGGCAAGCAGGTCGACTACGGCTCCACCGTGCGGCAGGGCACCGTCCTGGCCCGCATCGACGATTCGCTCTACGTGGCGGACGAGGCCCTGGCTCGGGCGCGGGTGCAGGCCTCCCAGGCCGCCCTGCGGCGCGCCCAGGCCGACCTGGCGCAGCTGAAGGCCAAGCTGCATCAGGCCGAGCGCGACTGGCAGCGGGCCCGCAAGCTGGGGCCTTCCGAGGCCCTTTCCCAGGCCAGCTACGATTCCTACCAGTCCGCCTTTGAAAGCGCCCAGGCCAACCTGGCGGTGGGCGAGGCCGCCATCGTGCAGGCCCGCGCCGAGGTGGGCCAAGCCGAGGCCCAGCTCAAACGGGCCATGCGCAGCCTGAGCTACTGCACCATCAGCTCGCCGGTGGAGGGAGTGATAATCGACCGGCGGGTGAACATAGGACAGACCGTGGTGGCCAGCCTGAACGCGCCCAGCCTTTTCTTGATCGCAAAGGACCTGCGGCGCATGCAGGTGTGGGTGGCGGTCAACGAGGCCGACATCGGCAGAATCCGCCCCGGCCAGCCGGTCAGCTTCACCGTGGACGCGTTTCCGGGAGAGACCTTCAGCGGCCAGGTGGGCAAGGTGCGCCTGAACGCGTCCATGACCCAGAACGTGGTGACCTACACCGTGGAGATCGTCACCGACAACTCCAACGGCCGCCTGCTGCCCTATCTCAGCGCCAACGTGCAGTTCGAGGTGCAGCGCCTGAAGAACGCGCTTTTGGTGCCCAACGCCGCCCTGCGCTGGCAGCCGCCCCAGGGGCTGGCGGTTGCCGAGCCTGAACAAGGCCCGCGCGCCGCCGCCCGCAAGCGCGGCCCCCGGGCGGGCCCGGCCGCGGAAAAGGAAGCGGCGAACCTGGGCGTGGTGTGGGTTCCCGATGGCGAGGCGGCCAGGCCCCTTAGGGTAATCACCCTGGCCAGCGACGGCACCAACACGGCGGTCCGCTCCAGGGAGTTGACCGCGGACATGCGGGTGGTGATCGGCGTGGAGGAAGCCGGCAGCCGCCGCGACGCAACCAGCAGCCCCTTCGCGCCTCCCTTCCCGGGCAGGAACCGCAATCGCCAGCGCTAGGCCGGGGCCCCTGGCGGACGGAGAAAGCAATGGAGCTCATAGAGCTTAAGGAAATATGCAAGAGCTACTTCCTGGGCGAGATGACGGTGCCGGTGCTCAGGGGGGTTTCGCTCCAGGTGGCCCAGGGCGAACTGGTGGCCCTGATGGGGGCTTCGGGCTCGGGCAAAAGCACCTTGATGAACATCCTGGGCTGCCTTGACCGGCCCACCTCGGGCGAATACTGGATGGAAGGCAGGGAGGTCTCCGTTCTGTCGGCCGATCAAAGAGCCTGGCTGAGGAACCGCAAGCTGGGCTTTGTTTTCCAGAGCTTCAACCTGCTGCCGCGCACCAGCGCCCTGGAAAACGTGGCCTTGCCCCTGGCCTACGGCGCGGCCAATCTCACCCAGCGCGAGACCGCGGAGCGGGCCGGGGAGATGCTGCGCCTGGTGGGCTTGCAGGACCGCATGAGCCACGAGCCCAGCCAGTTATCCGGCGGGCAGCAGCAGCGGGTGGCCATCGCCAGGGCCATGGTCAACCGGCCCCAGGTGATACTGGCCGACGAGCCCACCGGAAACCTAGACTCCCGCACCAGCGAGGACATCCTGGACCTTTTCCAAAGGCTGAACCAGGAGAGCGGCATCACCATCATCCTGGTGACCCATGACGCGGAGGTGTCCCGCCACGCCCGGCGCGTGGTCCACATCCAGGACGGCCTGATCGTGCAAGGCGCCTATGGCCGGGGGCCGGCGGCCGCGGCGCAGCCGCCCGGCGCGGAACTTACCCTGACGGAGGCCCCATGAACGCCTTCCGCATTCTGCTCACCGCCAGCAAGGCGCTGCGCAAGAACCCCATGCGCGCCCTGCTCACCACCCTGGGAATCGTGATCGGGGTGGCCGCGGTGATCGCCATGATGGAGATCGGCGCCGGCTCCTCCCAGGCCCTGCAGGACGCCATTTCCAGCATGGGGGCCAACGTGCTGATGGTGGTGCCGGGCACCGCCTCCAGCGGGGGCATCAGCTTCGGGGCGGGCAGCGTGACCACCCTGAGCCCCGCTGATTGCGAGGCCATGATCAAACAATGCCCGGCCCTGCGCGGGGCCGCGCCCCAGGTGAGGGCCCGCACCCAGGTGGTCTACGGCAACCGCAACTGGGTGCCCTTCTGGATGACGGGCACCACCCCGGCCTACCTGGAGGTGGCCAACTGGACCATGGCCGAGGGGGAGGTCTTCACGGAGCGCGACGTGCTGGCCGCCAACAAGGTCTGCGTGTTGGGCCAGACCCTGGTGCGCGAGCTTTTCCAGGGCGAATCCCCCGTGGGCAAGGAAATCAGGCTCAAGAACGTCAGCTTCAAGGTGGTGGGGGTGCTGGCCGGCAAGGGGGCCAACATGATGGGCATGGATCAGGACGACATCCTGCTGGCTCCCTGGACCACCATAAAAAACCGGGTAACCGGATCGACCCTGCAAAGCACCAACCAGAGCGCCAGCAGCTCCAGCAGCCAGGACACCAGCGGCTCCATAAACACCCTGAGCCAGCTTTACCCCGGCCAGGCGAGCCTCTACCCCGAGAAATCGGCGGCGCAGATAGCCGACAACCCCATGCCGGTGCGCTTCGAGAACGTGGACCGCATCATGGCGGCGGCCAGGAACGCCGGCCAGGTGCAGGAGGCCATCGCCCAGATCACCGACCTGCTGCGCGAGCGCCACCGCATCCGGCCCGGCGAGCCCTCGGATTTCAGCGTCCGCGACATGACCGAGATGACCGACACCTTGACTTCCACCACCCAGCTCATGACCAACCTCCTGCTCAGCGTGGCCATGATCTCCCTGGTGGTGGGCGGGGTGGGGATCATGAACATCATGCTGGTTTCGGTGACGGAACGCACCCGGGAGATCGGCCTGCGCATGGCCGTGGGCGCGCGCGGCCGCGACATCCTGCGCCAGTTCCTGGTGGAGGCCGTGGTGCTCTGCCTGGCGGGCGGGGCCATGGGCATCTTGCTGGGCCACGGCGGCTCGCAGCTGGTGCAGGCGGTTTTACGCTGGCCGGTGGCCACCTCGCCGGCCGCCATAATCGCCTCGGTGGCGGTCTCGGCCAGCGTGGGCATCGTCTTCGGGTTCTACCCGGCCTGGCGGGCCTCGCGTTTGGACCCCATCGAAGCCCTGCGCTACGAGTGATGAAAATGACAAGCAAGCCCCATGAATGCAAGCAAGACCGCCGTCATCAGGGGAGCCGCTCCCCCTGGCCCCGGCGGGCGGTCATGTCGCTTCTCGCCTGCCTGGCCCTGCTGGCCGCCGGTTGTCTGGTGGGCCCGGACTACCAGGCCCCGCGACCCGACCTGCCGGAAAAGTGGACCGCCGGCCCCGCGGCCAAGGCGGCCTCCCTGGCGGACCGCGATCTGGCGCAGTGGTGGACCGTGTTCAACGATCCCATCCTGACCTCGCTGGAGACGCGGGCGCTGGAGTCCAACCTGGACCTCAGGCAGGCCCGCAGCCGGCTGCGCCAGGCCCGCGCCTCCCGCGGCATCGCCGCCGGCGGCCTGGGGCCGGAATTGGGCGTATCCGGTTCCTATCAGCGCAGCCGCTCGCCCTCCACTGCCAGCAGGTACGGCGGCTCCGACTCCTCGGTGAGCGATCTGTACCAGGCGGGCTTTGACGCCAGTTGGGAGCTGGACATCTTCGGGGGCCTGCGCCGCGGCCTGGAGGCGGCCGACGCCGAACTGCGCGCCGCCGAGGAGGCCAGGCGGGGGGTGATGGTGAGCCTGACCGCCGAGGTCGCGCTGAACTACCTGGAGCTGCGCATCCTGCAGCGGCGCATAGCCATCGCCCGAACCAACCTGGCGGCCCAGCGGCGCACCGCCTCGCTGACCAGGCAAAAACAGGAGGCCGGCTTTGTCAGCGGTCTGGACGCCGCCAACGCCGAGGCCCAGGCTTCCACCACCGCCGCCCAGATACCGCCGTTGGAGGCCTCGGCCCGCCAGACCATTCACGGCCTCGGCCTGCTCCTGGGCCTGGAGCCGGCGGCGCTCATCGCCGAGCTGAGTCCCGCCGCCGCCCTTCCCCAAACGCCGCCCGCGGTGCCGGCGGGGGTTCCCTCGGACCTCTTGCGCCGGCGGCCCGACATCCGCCAGGCCGAGGCCCGGCTGCACGCGGCCACCGCCAAGATAGGGGTGGCCACCGCCGATCTCTTTCCCCGCTTCTACCTCACCGGCTCCGGCGGCTACCAGTCCAGCGCCTTCCAATCCTGGTTCGCCGGGGCGGGCCGCTCCTGGTCCATCGGCCCGTCATTGAGCTGGCCGATCTTCGCCAGCGGCAAGATAAGGGCCAACATCGAGCTGCAAGAAGCCGTCACCGAAGAAACCCTGCTGGCCTATCGCCAGACGGTGCTGAACTCCCTGCGGGAGGTGGAGGACGCCCTGGTGGCTTCCACCGCCGAGCAAAAGCACCGGCGGGAGCTGGCCGCGGCGGTGGCCGCCAACCGCAAGGCCCTGGATATCTCCTCCCTGCTTTACGCCGAGGGGCAGACCGACTTTCTCAACGTGCTGCAGGCCCAGCGGTCGCTTTACGCCACCCAGGACGCCTTGGCGCTCAGCAACGGGGCGGTGGTCACCAACCTGATAGCGCTTTACAAGGCCCTGGGGGGAGGCTGGCAGATCGAGGCCGGCGAGGCGCAAGTGAATTGAGCGCAGCCGCCGGCGGGCGCGGAGCAACCTGGGGCCGGCTGGTGGAATGAGCGGGGCATGGGCCCCGCTGAACAACATGGTGGGCCCGGCCAACGAAAAACCCCGAAGCCTGCAAGGCTCGGGGTTTTGACGTTGACCGGATATCTCCGGATTGCTTTTCTGGTGGCGATGCAGGGACTTGAACCCCGGACACTGCGGATATGAGCCGCATGCTCTCACCATCTGAGCTACATCGCCAAATCCGCATTAATTTATGGGCAGAAGCCGCTTCTGTCAAGGGTGAGCAGGCGCTTTTAGGCCCCGCAGGCCCAAGCCTACACGTTGAACCTTACGTGGAAGATGTCGCCGTCCTGCACCACGTAGTCCTTGCCCGCCAGCTTAAAAAGCCCCGCCTTTTTCACGGCCGCCTCGGAGCCCAGCTCGATGAGGTCCTGATAGCGCATCACCTCGGCCCGGATGAAGCCCTTCTCCATGTCCGAGTGGATCACCCCGGCGGCCTGCGGGGCCAGGGAGCCCCGCCGGGTGGTCCAGGCGCGCACCTCGTCCTCGCCCACCGTGAAAAAGCTGATGGCGTCCAGGGCCTGGTAGCCCGCCGCGATGACCCGGTCCAGGGCGCTTTGGGTCAGCCCCAGATCGGCCATGAACTCGGCCCGCTCCTCCTCGGAAAGCTCGGCCAACTCCGCCTCGATGGCCGCCCGCGCCACCACCGGTTTCACCTCCGGCCCCAAATCCGGCGGCTGGTCGTCGTCCTCCTCGTTATTGGCCACCACCACCACCGGCTTGGCCGTCAAAAGGCCGAAGCCCCGCAGCTTGGCATGGCCCGCCACCTCCGCCAAAAGGCGCAAGGGCTTTTCCGCGTTGAGCTGCTCCTTGCATTGCTCCAAGAGGCTTATCTCCTCCTGATCGATTTCGCGGCCGCGGCGGCGCTCCTCGGCGATGCGCTCCAAGCGGCGCTCCACCGTGATGAGATCGTTGAGGATCAGCTCTTCGCCAAAGGACTGATGATCGCCGATTGGGTCGGGCGCGCCCAGGCCGCCGTCGAAATTGCGCACCACCTCCACCAGGCCGTCGGCCTGGCGCAGCTCCGGAGGCAACTTGGTGGTGGGGTCGTCGGCCTTGGCCACCGGCGGGGCCGGATCAACAAAGGTCACCTGGGCGTGGATGGTCTTCTGGGGCAGGTACATGGCCGAAAGCTTGTCCACCCGCTCGTCGGGCACCGATAACAGCGCCTGGCTGGCGTCGCTGGAGCCCTTGCCCACCGCGATGCGCCGCCCAGCCAAGGCACGCATCAAGGTGCTCTTGCCCGAGGTCGGCAGCCCAGCTAAAGCAAGCTTCATGGTTGGAATCCTTTTTTAAGGGGTCATCTCGGGGGGAACACTTTTGTGGACAAAAGTTTTCCCCCCGAACCCCCCTTTCAAAAAACTTCAGCGTCGGGCTTAAAGGCGCGGACGCTCACCCGTTGGTTTCTTTTGAAGGGGGTCCGGGGGAAACTTTTCTTTTGCAAAAAGAAAAGTTTCCCCCGGTCATTATTACTTCCTATCTGCTACTTATTCAACAGCGCCGCCGCTTCTTTGGCATGATAGGTGAGGATCAGGTCTGCGCCGGCGCGTTTGATGCCGGTGAGGGTTTCCAGCATGACCCGGTCGTAATCCAGCCAGCCGTTGGCCGCGGCGGCTTTGAGCATGGCGTATTCGCCGGAGACGTTGTAGGCGGCCAGGGGGAGATCGAATTCCTCGCGCACCTTGGCGATGACGTCCAGGTAGGGCAGGGCCGGTTTGACCATGAGCATGTCCGCGCCCTCGATCACGTCCAGCTCGCACTCGCGCAGGGCTTCCCGCACGTTGCGCGGGTCCATCTGATAGGCGCGGCGGTCGCCGAAGGCGGGGGTGCTTTCGGCGGCGTCGCGGAAGGGGCCGTAAAAGGCCGAGGCGTATTTGGCCGCGTAGGACATGATGGGGATGTGGTCGAAACCCGCCTCGTCCAGGGTCTCGCGTATCTCGAGAACCCGGCCGTCCATCATGTCCGAGGGCGCCACCAGGTCGGCCCCGGCCTTGACGTAGGCCAGGGAGGCCTTGGCCAAGAGCTCGATGGTGGCGTCATTGTGTACATCTTGGTTATCCAGGATGCCGCAGTGGCCGTGATCGGTGTATTCGCACATGCACACGTCGCAGATCACCACCAGTTCGGGCAACGCCTTTTTCACCGCGCTCACCGCGCGGGGGATGATGCCCTTGGGGTCGTAGGCCCCCCGGCCCAGGGGGTCTTTTTTATCGGGAATACCGAAGAGGATGATGGCCGGGATGCCCAGGCCGGCCACGGCCCGGCATTCCTCCACCAGTTTGTCCACGCTGAAGCGGTCGATGCCCGGCATGGAGGGCACCGGCTGCACCAGGTTTTGGCCCTCCACCACGAACATGGGGTAGATGAGGTCGTTCACGCCGAGGGTGGTCTCGGCCACCATGTCGCGCAGGGCGGGAGTGCGGCGCAGGCGCCGCATACGAACCAGGGGAAAGCTCATGGGCTGCCTCCGGTGGGGGGGTCGCAAACGGGATGTTTCAGTAATACCGCAGGGCTGGGATGGGGTCAATGGGAGAGGAGATCGGGGTTGCATATGGTACCAAGCTATAGTACCATGATTAAAACCTGGGGGGCATGGTGAACAGCAAACATCGCCGCATCTGGGAGGAAATTTTTCATGAACCGACCAAAGCGGGCATAGCCTGGAAGGATATTGAATCGCTTTTGCGCGGTTTGGGCGCGGAGCTAAGCGAAGGCCGGGGATCGCGGGTCCGGGTCATGTTGAATGGCGTGGCGGCTGTCTTTCATCGGCCGCATCCGCAGCCGACGACAAACAAGGGCGCGGTGGAGTCGGTGCGCGAGTTTTTGATCAGGTCGCGGGTTCAAATCCCACCGCCGGAGACAAGAAAATGAATAACTTACGCTACAAGAACTACGTCGGTTTGTTCTCCTATGACCCGGAGGCGGACCTGTTCCATGGCCGGGTGGTGAACATCAATGACGTGGTGACGTTCGAAGGGCGCTCCGTTGACGAGCTTAAGGAGGCCTTGGCCGATTCGGTTGAGGATTATCTGGAGTTCTGCGCTGAGATGGGCAGGGAGCCGGAAAAGCCCTTTTCCGGGCGCTTCAATTTGCGGCTTACGCCCGAGCTGCACCGCGCGGCGGCGGCGGCGGCAAAGCAGGAGAATAAGAGCTTGAACGCCTGGGTGGCGGAGAAGGTGGAGGAAGCGATTACCAAGTAATTAGTTTGAGAACATGTCGTGCATGGCTTCGGCGCGGCGCAGACGCCGCATGCGAACCATGGGAAAGCCTCCGCTCAAGGGGTAGCAAATGGGATGTTTCAGTGACAGTGCAAGGCTGGGGTGGGGTCAATGGGAGAGGCGATATGGAAATAATAATGTTGATATACATATGTATAGCTTACTAGTTGACAAAGATGTCGGAAACAATATATGGTCCATATTGGAGGTGTCTGCTACTGTAGATTGTATATAATGCAGGGGCGTCCAGGGGGGATTGTGCTTAACTTCGCAGACTCAAGAAAGCATGAGTTCAGGGATCCCATATATGGTTTTGTAAAGCTGAATGACTGGGAGCGGGAGATAGTTGATCATCCCGCTTTTCAGAGACTAAGAAGAATAAAGCAATTAGCTTGGACCAATATGGTATATCCTGGTGCGGAGCACACTCGCTTTGAGCATTCCTTAGGGGCAATGCACGTTGCCACCGAAATGTTCAATGGAATCGTCTCAAAGCGTAAGCAATATTTAGAGCAAAACATGAATTATGATGAAGGAGGCATTATACGCGATTTATGCAAACTAAGGCTTGCCTCTCTGCTGCATGATGTAGGACACCCCCCCTTTTCACATGCATCTGAGAACCTGATGCCAATAAATCACAACACCGGCAAAGCATATAATCACGAAGATTATTCAAGCGCAATAGTTAGTCTCTTGTTGCGAGATGTTATCCAAAACCATCCTTTAAATCAAAACAGAGAATTTAAATCTGATGATATAGCCAATTTTATAACAAGAAATCCAGCCATTGGTAGGAGCCTTTTGTGGTGTGATCTTTTATCGGGCCAACTTGATGCCGATAGGGCAGATTATTTATTAAGAGACGCACATCATATCGGAGTTGAATATGGCAGATATGATTTGAACCGACTATTGGTGACTATGACGATCGGAAGACAGCCAGAGGGTGAAGGTTTTATCATTGCAGTTGAGAATGGGGGGGAGCATGCAGCAGAGGGATTGATAATCGCACGTTACATGATGTTTACACAAGTTTATTACCAGCGGACTCGCAGAGCTTATGATCATCATATAGAACAGGCTATAAAATATATGCTTGCGGAAGAACAGAGAAATACAGATTTAGAACAAAAGGATTGCTTCCCTCCGCCAACTAGTGTTGAAAATTTGGATCAATACTTAAGGTGGGATGATTGGAAAGTACTAGGCAAACTTGCAGAAGGCGGTGGTGGGGAACATGGAGAAATTATAAGGAATAGAAACCATTATAGGTGGGTACATCAAACTCCAGAAGCGCTAAGTCCCAATGATCTGGAATTAGCCAACACAATAATTGAAAGTCTCGGCAGCCAAATTAAGTTTACCGATAAGGCAGATAAAAGTTGGTATAAATTCAGCAAAGAAGAAGAAATTCATATTATACATGACATGGGTAGTAGGCATGAAAAAGCTAAGCCACTATCTAAGATGTCAAGCGTGGTTAAGGGATTGCCAACCGTCCGCCAAATAAGACTGTATTCAACCAATGAAAAAAAGCTGGAAGTAAGGAGAAAAATAGAGGACCTTCGGCAGGAAGAGGGAGGACTCTCATGAACCAAAAGATAGAAATGCCTTGGTATAAGTATGGCCTCATATCAGAACTTTCAGAAGCACTTTTAGGTAAATCTCCGCAGTTTGGTAAGACAGCATTGGAGAAATTAATATATCTAATTCAAGAAATAGGAGGAGTTGATCTGGGATATGAATATAGGCTGTATACTTATGGACCGTTTTGCGCAGAGGTCTTAGACGACCTTGACTTTACAGAGCATATAGGAGGAGTTTCTGTAAATTATGTTGAATCAGGCAAGGGGGGATATAATATAATACCTGCTGACAAATCTAAGGAACTTATTGAGAGATCAAATGATTTTTTGGAAAAGTGTCGCGCAAGTATCGACTCTATTATTAATGGATTTGGTGGGCTATATGCAAAAGATTTAGAATTGATAACCACGATAATATATATGGATAGAAATGCTGCGCTAAGTTATCAATTACTATCAGTGGAGCGCTTGGCACAGTTGGTTTACGATATCAAACCGCATTTTTTACTTTCAACAATACAGGAAAAGGTTGCTGAACTCATCGAGAAGAGGTTCCTGAAATCGGTTAAATTAGATTAGACAATGAAATCATTTAATCCCTATCTCCTCATCCGTCAGGCAACAGGCGGGGGCCGAGGCCCAGAGGTCGCCGGTGGCGGCTTCGGCGCGCATCCGGAAATTGCCGCCGCAGACGTTCAGCCACCTGCCACGGCGTAGGTGGAGCAAGAGAACCACCCTTTAACACGCATGGTGGCCCGTCTGGGGCTTGATAAGCGGATGCCGCGGGATGGGTGTTTGAGCGCCCACGGTTTCTTTTTCCTTAGACGCCGCCCACCAAAACACTGAATATTGACATTAATGTTACAAAAGCCGTCGGCCCCGCGACTCCCTGGCCAACAGCACCTCGGAAGAATTTACCAAGTACCCGCCTGAGCCTGAAATCTTTATTTTAGCCGGTGATGGAAATGGGTGCGGCTTAAAAGCCACATGTGATCTATCATTTTAATTGGAAGTTATAAATGGTTTTAAGGAGCTTTTTAATTAGAAAAATGGTCTATAGGGTCCTGCATTTGGTAGCCAATACCGTGAAATTGGTCTCGCTTCACCCGATGCAGGAAATGTCGCGAAGAGCATTGAAGGAATCAGCAGACTATATACAGAAAAATATGCCGAAAGCCTTGGGCATGCAAATGCGCCAAGACATATTGGAGTATGCTTTGGCTCAGGTTAAGATAAAAGGGCATTACTTGGAGCTTGGTGTTTACAAGGGCGATAGTTTAAAGTTTATTGCCAATCAAGTAGGGGACATACATGTTCATGGCTTTGATTCTTTCGAGGGATTGCCATCGGATTGGTCGGGCGCGAATATCAAGAAGGAACGTTTTGATATAAAAGGAAAGCTCCCCAAAATGCCAAGTAATGTAACATTGTATCCCGGTTGGTTTTCCGATACCATTCCTTTATGGGGGAATAATTACGAAGGCAATATCGCATTCATGCATGTAGACTCTGACGTGTATTCTTCGGCAAAAGATATTTTCATTCAATTAGGAAACAGGATCGTTAATGGAACTATCATTGTTTTTGATGAATATTTCAATTACCCCAATTGGCAGCATCATGAATATCGCGCCTTTAAAGAGTTCGTTTGCGACAATAATATAACGTATGAATACATTGCTTATGCTTACGAGCAAGTTGCTGTCAGGATACTCGGTGAGTAGCGATCTGTTTTGATTGCCGGAAGCCTCAGGCGCGCTACTCCAGAAAGGCCTTTATGGATTGGGTCCCAAAAACGAGGAAATTAAATGCCTGAGCGACCTCTTGCGCCCCTGATATAGACGCCTTCGGGAAATCATGATGATACCCCCCGGTCAGTTTCTCAGGCGGTGAGCCCTATCTCCTCATCCGTCAGGTAGCAGGCCGGGTCCGGGGCCCAGAGGTCGCCGGTGGCGGCTTCGGCGCGCACCCGGAAATTGCCGCCGCAGATGTTCAGCCACTTGCACTGGGCGCAGCGCCCCTTTAGATAAGGCCGCTTGTCCTTGAGCTTGCCCAGGATGGGGTGGCTCAGGTCGGTCCATATCTCGCTGAAAGGCCGCTTGCGAATGTTATCCACCGTGAGGTGACGCCAGAACTGGTCCGGGTGCACGCTGCCGTCCCAGCTCACGCAGCCGATGCCCCGGCCCGAGGAGTTGCCCTCGTTCCAGTTGAGCAGCTCCAGCACCTCCTTGGCCCGCTCCGGGTCCTCGCGCAGCATGCGCAAGTATACGAACGGCCCGTCCGCGTGGTTGTCCACGGTAAGCACCTCGGGGGTCTGGCCCTTGTCAAAGAGCGCCTTGCTGCGGTCCATGATGAGGTCCAGGAGCCGGCGGGTGCCTTCGTGGGAGAGGTCCTCGTCCATTAGCCGGCTGCCCCGGCCGGCGTAGACCAGGTGATAGAAACAGACCCGGGGGATGCCCTCCTTTTCCAGGAGATCGAACACGCCGGGCACCTCGGGCGCGTTCTTGGCGTAAACCGTGAAGCGCAGGCCCACCTTGAGGCCCGCCTCCATGCTGTTGCGGATGCCGGCCATGGCGTCGTCAAAGGCGCCGGCCACGCCCCGGAACTTGTCGTGCACCTCGGGCAGGCCGTCCAGACTCACCCCCACGTAGGATAGGCCTATGTCCTTGAGTTCCTTGGCCTTGTCGCGGGTGATCAGGGTGCCGTTGGTGCTGATCACCGCCCGCATGCCCTTGGACACGGCGTAACGCGCCAGCTCGGGCAGGTCCTGGCGCATCAGGGGTTCGCCGCCGCTGAAAAGGAGCACCGGGGCCCCGAATCGGGCCAGGTCGTCGATCATGACCTTGGCCTCGGCCGTGGAAAGCTCGTCAGCGCTGGGCCCGGCCGTGGCCTGGGCATAGCAATGCAGGCATTTCAGGTTGCAGGCCTTGGTCATGTTCCAGACCACCACCGGCTTCTTGTCCTCGGCGAATTGCAGGAGATGGCTGGGCAATTCCTTGGAGTGGCGGCCGTAGCGCAGGGCGTCGGAGGGCTCCACGGTGCCACAGTAAAGTTTGCTGATTCCGATCATTTGGCGTCTCTTCCCTGGGCCCGGCCAGCGGCCCACCCCTTGGGGCGGCGGCCCGATGCCCTAACTGCAAAGGCGGGGGATGGCCATTTATACACCGCGATGAGGCAATCGGCCCCCAGCGGCTTGGGAAAAGCGTGGGGGAGCCTTTTTGTGTCACAAAACGGGCTCCCCCACAACTTGAAATTACAGCTCGCGGCTCAAGGTGGACTGGAAATGCTCCTGGAACACCTCGCGCAGATAGGCGTCGGTATCCAGCGCCGCCTTTTCGGGCAGCACGAACTCCTCGCGGCCGGTGCGATCGCGGGCCAGGCGCAAGCCGGGCTCCAGCACCTGGCTGAGCCGTTGCAGGAAGGTGGCCACCGCTACGCCCTCGGCCGCGGCTCCGGCCAGGATGGCCACCTCGGCGGCCTCGGTGAAGCTGATCTTGAGGCTGTAGCGCTGGTAGAAGTTCTCCTCGAACTCGTGCACCTCTGCCAGGCGTCCCAGCACCATCTCAAAGGCCGCGCCCAGGGTCATGCCCACCCGGTAATACTCGTCGGCGATGAGGTCCATGCGGGCCGGGGTCAGGGGCCCGCGCAGGCGGCCGCGGTAGAGGGGCTCGCGCTTGGCCACCATCTTGAGCAAATCCATGCGCTCGTCCTTGGCCGCCTCGTCCAGGCGCTCCTGCAAGCGGGGGTTTTCCGGGTCGCCCAGAAGCTGGGCCAGCACGGCCTTGGGATCGGCCACCAATTCGCTGGTCACCAAAAGGCGTTTGATATCGGTGCTGGGCAGGTGCTTCTCAAAGGGCATGAGCGCCTTTTCCACCACCGAGACCAGGGCGCGGGCCCCGGTTTTCAGGCGGGCGGCCCGGTCGGCCAGGTCCTTGAGGGCGGCGTCCTCGAAATGCAGCTCGATGCCGTAGGCCGCGAAATCCCTTTTCTTGCTGATAATCACCGGGTTGTTGGGGTTGCGCAGAATGTGGTAGAGATCCTCGGCGGTCAGCTCCTCCAGCACCACTTGCACCGGGATGCGCCCCACGAACTCGTTTTCAAAGCCGTATTCCACCAAATCCTGGGCGGTCAGCTCTTGGAAGTAGGCCTGGTCGGCCAGGTCGGCCCGCACGTCGGAGGTGAAGCCCATGCTCTTGCGGTTCAGCCGCCGCTTGATGATCTCGGGCAGATCGCCGAAAGCGCCGCTCATTATAAAAAGGATGTGGCGGGTGTTGACGGTCTGGCGCTCCCGCTTGCCGGTCTTGCGGTAGCGCTCTATGGCCTGGATCTGGCTGATGGGGTCGTGGGGGACCTTGAGGTCCACCTCGGTTTCCTCCATGGGTTTCAGAAGCGCCCGCTGCACGCCGGTGCGGGAGACATCGGGTCCCACCAGGTTGTGGGAGGAGGCGATCTTGTCTATCTCGTCCACGTAGACGATGCCGTACTGGGCCAGCTCGATGTCGTCGCCCGCCTCATGCACCAAATCCCGGATCAGGTCCTCCACGTCGCCGCCCACATAGCCGGTTTCACTGAACTTTGTGGCGTCGCCCTTGACAAAGGGCACGCCCAGCTTGGCGGCGATGAGCTTCACCATGTAGGTCTTGCCCACCCCGGTGGGCCCGATCATGAGTACGTTGTTCTTGATGAGCCCCACGCCGTCCGCCGGATCGCCGGTCTGGCGTTTGGAGAGGTATTTCGCACGGTTGAAATGGGTGCATATCTTGGTGGCCAAGACGGCCTTGGCCTCGTCCTGGCAGATTATGTACTGGTCGAGGTAGGCGACCAACTCCTCGGGATTCATATCGAAATTGATGCGGGACCACACGCCGCCCTCCTCGCCGTCGCCGTCCAACTCTTGCTGCGGGTTAAGCAGCGGGGTGACGAAGCGGGTTTTTTCACCGTATTTCTTGGAGATATAATCCGAGAGTTCGCGCTCCATCTCTTTTTGATCCGGGCAGCCGCGCTTGGTCTCTTCGTTTTTAATGTCTGAATTCATTTAGCAAACAGCCTTTCGTGTTTTAAGGTCCCTGGGGAGCGATAATAGCCTATCGCTGCACCCAAGGACCTTTACGTACTAAAAATATAAGACAGGCCGCCAGGATAAGCAAGGCGAGCCGGCCAGGTTTTAGGGGTTGTCAGGATCAAGATTTTGTGTCATATACATGGCTCGTTACTCCAGCGGGGCCGGAGTCGTGAAATTTGTTTTCTGGAGCTTGCCCCGGTGGGTAAGGTGCGGTATATTCATAATTTCGGCTGGCGTAGCTCAATTGGCTAGAGCGGCTGATTTGTAATCAGCAGGTTGCGGGTTCGATTCCCATCGCCAGCTCCAGCCTGGAAGCGGGCCGGAGCCGGGAGATGAACGGGCGGGCCGCCTTTGGGGCCGCGCCAAGGCAGTTGCGGCGTAAGGGGGGCGGGCTTCATAAAAGTCCAACTTGGCGCCCATGCCGCGCGAGCCCGGAGCTGGGCCGCCATAATTATAAAGGGGCCGAGGGGGCGGGCTTCGTGAAGTCCAAACGAAGCGCCCTGGCCGCGCGAGCCCGGAGCTGGGCCGCGTTAATTATAGAGGGGCCGGGGGGGCCAAGGCGGCCTCCGCTTTGGTGGGGCCCGGTTGGCCCAAAGCGCGCCTCCTTAGGGTGCGGGTCACGGGGAAAAGGCCGGATAGTCGAAGTTGATCTAGTTTACACGTGGTGAGGTTCCCGAGTGGCCAAAGGGAGCAGACTGTAAATCTGCCGGCAACGCCTTCGGAGGTTCGAATCCTCCCCTCACCACCAAATATATGATTTTAGGTTAAGGCGCCGCCTCATGGCACGGGGGCCGTTGGCGCTGGAACATATGAGATGGCGGTGGAGGCCGGCTGCTAAGGGGCTACAACCGCCGCAATTTGGGAAAGTTGTTTTCGGCCCACGTAGCTCAATTGGTAGAGCACATCCTTGGTAAGGATGAGGTAACCGGTTCAATCCCGGTCGTGGGCTCCAGATAACTCATTTGGGTGATGGGCGAATCCCTGGCGCGCCTAGCCCGCTGGGATGGCCGGGACGGACGGCGGAAAAGCCCACGACCTTAACTGAAAATAAGGGCGGACATTTTTCGTCCCGAGCTTTTTACCGTCACAAGGAGTGACCCCAATGGCCAAGGCTAAGTTTGAGCGCAACAAGCCGCATTGTAACATTGGCACGATCGGTCACATCGACCACGGCAAGACGACCTTGACGGCGGCGATAACCAAATGTCTGGCGTCGAAGGGATCGGCGAAGTTCGTGGCGTTCGACGAGATCGACAAGGCGCCCGAGGAGCGAGAGCGCGGCATCACGATCGCGACGGCGCACGTGGAATACGAGACGCCGAACCGTCACTACGCGCACGTGGACTGCCCCGGTCACGCTGACTACATCAAGAACATGATCACGGGCGCTGCGCAGATGGACGGAGCGATCCTGGTGGTG